>JAATWA010000002.1 GCA_013361095.1 Pseudanabaena biceps
ATTCGCAGTTCGCGTAATTGTTTGGGGAATTGTTGCCTAAAGGCTTCTGATGACTAAAGCTATTCCTGATAAGTGCAAAAAGTGTGCGATGCTCTCGGCGGCTCAGGCTCAAGAACTTCATGGTGAGTTGGGCGATCGCTGTTGGAATCCTGCGGTTTGCTATAGTCGCCGTTCCTATGCCCGTCATCGCGATCGCCGCAATCTAATTCGCTCTCGTCAACGTGGTGATTCCGATGAAAATTTAGTTGTGAATACTGATGAATTTTCATCGATTTTTTGGGCGGTGTTAGTGGTTTATCGACAGCCGGGAACTGATACACCAATTCATGCGATCGCTGTTCAGATTTGGAAAGGGCAAGAAAAGTTTGCGGCGGTTCCACCAATTCATTGTGCAGGGATGGTTGCGACGCAAGTGCATACTTATGTCCAGAAAGTATTGGTTTTGCTAGAGTCAAATTATGGGATTAAGAAATTTGCCAGTCAAGAACGTCTCGATCCTTGGCTTTGTCCTTTGCGTCCTTGCCCTTGTCATTCAAATTAATTTTCACTGTGACAATGAAAGTTAAACAGCTTGAGTTGAATTTATGGGATGTCATTTCGACTGCGAGACAGACTCCTGAAGATGCAAATTTTCTAATGGTGTTTAAACTTTTAGATTTGACTTTGATTGATCTTGATACGCGATCGCAGTTACGAGTGGCAGGAGAGGCAGTTTGTCAGATTGCTGATTTGTTTTGTGATCGCTCTAATTTTTTATTTGAGGAGTTACATTCTCGTGCGATAAAGGGGGAGCCGATCATGGCTGATGATGCTTTTGATCGTTATGTGCGTCAGTCGATGGTGGTTGATTTTGACCAGTTTATTGAGCCTTTGCAAAGTTTACCTAGGAAGATTCCTGAACAAACGAAACATGGTAATTCGATGGTTGGCGCAATTGATAAGGAGATTTTGATTCAAGTTTTAGAACAGAAAAGTTTGCTTAGTATGGAAGAGGAATTTGAACGGGCGATTAGTACTGCTCATGCTGAAGATGTTTCGAGTTGGATTGAAGCGATCGTGCATTGCATTGCTAATAATTCTTCTCCTATACGTTTGATAGATTTGCAAAAGGATTTGAAATTGCAAATCGTCGAAACTTGGCTAGGTTTACTTTTGGGTGATTTTAAACTTGAGCAACGAGGACGCTTTTATGATTCAAGCGAGATTTGGATTAGCTAGAATGTATTTCTTCTAATTTCTTGGATTTGCGTTGTGCTTTCACACACTTAATCATCTCTGGGTCAGCGTCTTTGATCCAGACAAGACGATGCCCTTGAAGTTCCGCACAGTACTCTTTTAATTTTTGTTGCCATTCTTGCCAGAGTGAGATGTCCCTCATATTTTCTAGCAATCCCCAACTTTCTTCTTGTTTGGTTAATTTGGCAAATTTTTCATACTGTGAGTAGTCGGGAAGGATATAAGCATCTTTGCAATGAAGTACGGGAGGATTATCGGAGTTGTGATAGTCACGATAACGAACCTGTAAATCTCTCAGATCAATTTGCATTGAGGCTTGCATCTTTGGATGGGGATCTCGATCAAAGTCGGGATAAAAAAGATAGCTGATTTTTGGTTTGTGCAGATGGAATTTAATTAAAGTAGCCCCATCCATTCTCCCAATGGTGCGGCTGGCACATCCTTCATACAGTCTGAGCATAGTATCAAGATGTTCTAATGCCGAAATGTGAACATAGAGGGCTTGATCATCCAGTCTGCCAATTCTGCTGTTTCGACAACAGGTAGCGATGAATCCTACTCTACCTAAATTAAATAACATCAGATCAGCAGTAGTACTTGCACCTTGATAAGAGCCAAATAGAGATTTGATATCGGTTTGGTATTGCGTTGAAAGTTGGCTTAATTTGAGTCGTTTGTAAGGGTTATCAAAATTGCTGAGGGCTAGGAATACCAGAATATCTTGACGGCGCTTATCGGCGATCGCATCCCATTCATCTTGATTTGTGGCACTGATAATCAAGTTAAAGGCGCGGCGTACTGTTCCAAATTCTGTCAGCAACGGCTCAAAGTTTGGTAATTCTTCGCCAATGGGTAATCTGCCTCGCTCTGTAAAGAAATCCATAAGGGGATTAAGTAATTCGCGATAGTCTTCAAAGCGTTTGGAGACAAGTCGGATTCTGGGTGTGGTGGCTCTCGAACGAAACCGTGATGCTCTGAAGCTTTGCGCTTGCATTTCGTCACGAAATATAAAATAAATGCCGAGAGCGACAGGCACAGAATCTACGCCTAACACTTGATCGATATAGAGTTTGAGTTCTTCTTGTTCATAATACTTCTGGAAAGTGTTACGGCTACTCACCACACCGTCACTGTAGGCGATTTGTCCTTTGCCCACATCACCGATTAAAACTTGTGCGGCGACTATCAAAACTTTTTGGGTTAATTCCCATGCTTTGATGAGGGCTTCTCGTCTTTCGATCTGTGATTCGATGACGTTGATGATATAGCCGAGGTTGACGATTTCGGCGCTGGTACGATCGCTTTGTGTTCGATAGTATGGGTCCCAACCATTGCTGGTAAAGCCGCGATCACTAATTCTTTTAATATCTTCACCATGACCACAGCCATAATCAAAGAAGGTTGAGCTTTCTGTAAATAGTCCTGCTTCTAGGGCAAGTCGAACGGGTTTAGATAGATCGGGGCGATGAATTGCCGCTTTATGTCGATCAATTTTGATATCTTCTTTTAGACCCTCAACCACTTCGACAGGCTCAGTGCATCGCCCAGCTCCTCTCCCAGAGGACGAGAGGAGCAAAATGACTTGATGATCTTTCAGTTCAACATTGTATTCCTGTAAACGTTGTTCCCATCCTTTACGAGTGCCGATGGTGCGAGTCTCATGAAATAGCCCGCTCGCTTCTTCTTGTTTGGTTAGTTGAGCAAATAGTTTATAGTGAGGATAGTCAGAATTTACAAAGGTTTCTTTGCGATGGAGAATGGGCGGATTGAGAGAGTTGTAATAGTCTCGTTGCTGGACTGTTTGGGCTTTTAGGTCAACTTGAATACTTTGATGCAATGCGGGATGTGGGTCGTTATCGAATTCTGGATAGAACAGGTAGGAGATTTTGGGTTGTTCGTAGTTGAATTTAATAATGGTGAATTGGATAGATTTTGGTAGTAATAATCTGGCTTGGCGATCACATTCTTGTAATTGTGGAGAGAGATAGGCGATCACCGAGAAATGGACATAAAGCGCATTGGGTAACTTTTTGCCAACATTGCTTTGCTGACATAGGTTAATTATTTGACTGTGATCACAACCTATAATCATTGTGGGAGCAAACTAATCCAACATATATATGTATCCAGAATACTCCCTTGGCAAATATCTAACACTAAAAGATTTTTGTACTTGCACAAAGACATACCGCAGATATTATGACAAAATTAATCCCTATCCACAAACCAATATCGAAGAAACCCTATTAGCGCTGAAAAATTTACATCAATGGATTATTGATCCAGTCATTGACTATTTTGGGAAGGATAAATTTTGCTTGACCTATGGATTTTGCTCCCCTGACTTAAAAAAGTGGTTATCAAAGAAAGATCCTGTAACAGGTCTAAAATACGGACGTGTTGCTCCAGAAATCGATCAACACATGGCTCATGAAATTAATAAAAATGGCAATTACTACTGTTCCCGTTTAGGATCTGCCTGCGATTTTAAAATCACAAACATTACCAGTAATATAATTGTAGATTGGATTTTGGCGAACCGTTTGCCCTTTGATTCGCTATACTTTTATGGCTTAGATCGATCGCTGCATATTAGCTATGGATTTCAGCATAAGCGAGATATTCGTGCATTTAATGATCGCGGTGTTCCAACCCAAAAGGGTATTGAGAGTTGGGTTAAGTTGGCAAAGCAAACTAAAGAGTATTCAGACTATCAACAGCAATACTTCTAGCGGCTCGGAATTAATTTTTGCTCGGCATTAGACGTTTTAATCTCGGTATAGCTGGTTGAAGAAAAGATTTCAGGCAGTCAGCGAAAATTCGGGGATTTTCCTAGAAAAAGATGCTCACATTCAGCTAGAGGTAGGCAAAAACATGGCGAAGGCAATTCGCTATTGGTGTGGGGCGTTTAAGTTGATTGAGGACGATCGCGATTGTCAACCATCACAATTCAGGAGGATGTTACTTGGTGATGATGGTTATGATCCTTTTTTAGAAGATCCCGCTTCGTTGTGGTTGTTACATTGGCATTTGTTAAAGCAACCATGTAGAGCCACAGCTTGGTACGCTGCCTTTAATGCTTTACGTCAAGCTGAATTTACGTCTGAGGATTTGAAATTAGCATTGGTAAAGTATCGAGATGCTTTGGAAAATCGAACTTTTGAAGCCTCACTAAAAAAAGATGCTACTTGTTTATTGAGAATACGTTAGACAGGGCGATGACATTAGTCTGAACGAAGACAATTTGGATTGTCCTTTTGCAGAATTAGGTTTGATTCAAAGGGCAGGTGACTCTTTGCATTACGCATTGCGGATTGGATCTAAACCAAATCTCCATGCCGAAATTGTAGTCGCGGCTTGTCTAGATTTTGCTGAATCCCTTAGTAGTGGTCAGAGAACAATCTCCTTATCACAATTGTTATTTGATGAAGGCAGTCCAAAGATGGTGTTTAAACTGTCTGAGAGTGCGCTTTGTGATGCGATCAAGCAATTAGCAAGGTGGTGTAATGAGATCTTCTTATCGGAAAGCGCAGGCTTAATTCAGATGACATTCACCGATGCGCCAACCAAATTCAGTCAAACAATCTTGAATAAATACTACAAACATTAATGCTTAAGTTATCAGAATATTTTCATTTAAATTGCCGCTATGCGAGATCTATAAATCTAGAGCGAGATCTTGATAACCCCAATTCAGTAAATGGTTATGTCTTAACTGATCGCTCTTTAATATGCGCTCAAACAAATTTTGGTGGATGTGCCTGAATTTGAGCAGACTCAAGCGATTACACTAATAACAGGGGTATATGGGACGGGAAAATCAGCATTTGCCCATTTTTTGACTTGTCTTTGTGCTGGTGAAACGGTAGTTAAGCAAGATGCTTTGGCGATCGCCGAAAAAGCACTCACGGAAGCAGAATTTCAAAAATTAAATCATAATTTACCTGAAAAAGCTTGCTTTAGGGCGATCGCTACGGCGCAAAGAGAACCTCTAGCACATACAATTATCCAAGCTTTGGATTATGTTATAGGTCTTTTTTGGAAGAAGAGTAAGCTTTAGATCGCAACTCAGCTTGTGGATCTATCCTGAGATGTTAGAGATGGTCATAAAGTCGATAATTAAGACTGAATTACAGCTAATGAAGAAAGCAATAACAGTGCGATCGCTGTTGACCTGTACGATATATTCGTGTTGCAACGTAATTTTAACAATAAACTGAGTGGAGATCGTTGATGAGTCACGGGACTAATGAATTGCCAAAGTCAGAGCAGCTAAATATTGAAGCATTTTCAAAGCTATTTACACATACAGCGAATTCATACAAATATCTATTTTTCTTGGCGTTGTTGAGTATTCTGAAACAAAGAAACTTTGATCATGCTCCTATTTCACTACATGATCTTATGGTTGAAATGTTGGTCATTGCTTGGCAGGCATATCATCCACATCGGTTATCGTTTGGCAATAAGGACATGATCGCTGGGAGACTTGATGTTTTTGCTGAAGTTGGGATCAATCTATCAGGAGGAGAGTTGCGGAAGATGATCGCTTCTGAAATGTTAAGTACTACCAAAGAGTTGAAAAAATTTGCTCCTTACCGTTTGATTAGACCATTTTTTGAAACGGAACTCAAGGGAGTTAAAAGTGGTGAGACAAATCAAAATATTGCCGCATTATCTCGCGATCGTTTTCAAGAGAGCAAACCTTTATATTGTTTTGATAGCAAAAGTGAGTCTGTTATCGTACATCCTGAATGGGTTCAGTATTTGAAAGAACACTATAAAGTAATTCACAACTGGGCTTTTGAGGTATGGCTTGAGTACATGCAACAATGTAATCCAAACATCACAGATCTAGTTGGCAAGATCCTAGGCTAGTAATGGTTTTATGGTGAAGATTATGACCGACTACTACGATTTTGAAACGACACAAGAACTACATAAGAACATAAGCTACTATACTCAAAGGTTTATACTTTATCCTGAAAAGATAATGGGGTTAACACTTCCAGTTGATTTGAGATGGCAATCTATACAATTTATTTCAGATAATAAGTCCGCCGTTTCTGAACAACAAGGTGTTTATGCTTTTGTTATTCGGCATGAAGACAGTAATCTACCCGTACATGGATATATCGCTTATTTTGGAATTACCACAAGAACATTAAGAGATCGCTATGGAGAATACTTGCAAGATCAGAAACGTCCAAAGCGTCCGCCTATTCATGAATTATTAAACAAGTGGAAGAATTGTATATATTTTTGCTTTGCTGAAGTTATGGATATAAATATCGATCTTCATACCATTGAGAAACAGTTGAATGGTTCTATGCTCCCGCCATACTCAACACAGGATTTTGATGCTGATATTCGTCAAGCCAAAGGTATTTGGGAGAAAACTTAGGAGGATTTATGAAACGACAGTACCTTCCAGCATTGCGTGGACTCTTTGGTGACTGGGTATATTATTCGTGCCTGATGCCCATGTCAGATGTTGTCAATCGAGTACAATTTGCTGACGAAATTCACAAGAGTCAAAAACTCTCAGATATGATTCAGCGAAGGTTAAGTATAGGTCGAGGCAAAGAAATTGCTAATTATCTTCTAAAAGAAGAACAGCGCTTCTTTAATTCATTAGTTGTTGCTCTCTACGGCGGTAAACCTTCTTGGCACGGATTTGAAAATTTTCGAGCACTTCAAGATGATATCGATCTTGAAGATATTCCAAATGATGCTAAAAACAGCCTAGGATTTCTTAGCTTTACTGGGGATGAGAAGATATTCGCGATAGATGGGCAGCATCGTCTAGCTGGGATGAGAGAAGCGGTCAAATCTAAGTCTGAACTCGGTACAGATGAAGTCCCACTTATCTTTGTTGCCCATAGAGAAACTGAAGAAGGCAGAATACGAACTAGAAAGCTTTTTACAACACTGAATAAGACAGCTCGACCTGTAGGTAAAGGAGAAATAATTGCTCTTGATGAGTGTGATGTTATGGCAATTGTCACTCGTCATCTCATCGAAAACCATGAATTTTTCAAAGAAGATAGAATTCTCTTCGTTCAAAACAGTAATATGCCATCTACTAATATTACTGAGTTTACAACCATTGGCAATATCTACGATGTTCTTACAATAGTTTTTACAAAGATCAAAGAGACAAAACGTTCACATGAATTGAAATTCTTTCGACCTAGCGATGAGAAATTGGATGAGTATATTCAATTTGCTGATATATTTTTTCGTGGTTTAGCTGAGGCTTTTCCTGCGCTTAAGGAATACTTTACTTCGGATAAAGATTCTAAGGTGATTGAAAAATATAGAAATAAAAATGGTGGTAATGTTCTTTTTAGACCTGTTGGCTTGCAGATTTTTACTGAGGTTATTAGTACTCTAACCGCTCAAAAATTACCTCTCAAAAAAGCAATTGAGCTTGCAGCAAAACTACCAACTGAACTCAACGATAACCCTTACGTTGGCGTAATATGGCTTGCTAGCTCAATGAGAATGAACCCCAAGGAGAAAGTTCTCGCTAGAAGACTGCTTCTATATATGTTGTCAAGAGAAAGTAAGCCAAAGGAGTTACAAGCAATGTACGCAAAACAGCTTGGTGTTGATATTAGTGACTGTCAGCTTCCAGAGAAGTTGTTATCAGATTAGGTGCTTCTCGCTTACTCAAGTGAAACTGTTATCAAATCCTCAAGTTTCTTGATTCTCTGATCGCCAGATAAGTAGCCAATACCGCGATGGAGATGTAAGCGAAACTGTGTGGCAAGAGTTTCTTTGTCTGTTTCTAGTCCATCGTTGTGACAGCGTTGTTTTAGGGCGATCGCTAAAATATCTTCCATATCGCCACCAAAAACTTTCCATGTCATTTCCACATTACTGTCAGTAGGAATGCGAAAAGGAGAAGGCGGATTTGGCTCGGCAAGGGAACGACAGAATGCCCAATGACAGAGAATATTCCACTGGTCGATTTTGGTAATACGTTTGAGTTTGATCAATTGATCTCTAGCGGTTTATGATAGTTTGATCCGTTCAAGCGTTGCTTCCATTGTTGATTACCAAAAATATCCTTGCTTTACAGTAGTTTGATTGTTCTGAGAGTCATAGTCGAGTAAGTACTCACGAGAGATCGCCCCTTTTTCTCTTAACTTTTTGACATTGGATTTACCGATTTCAGTATCAGTTGAAAGCAAAATTACCTGATGACTGGCTTCAGGGAAGTATCTCTCAATTAGATTAGCTCTATGAGAGGAATCTAGGCGACCAAGCGGTGTGTAGATCGCTATCGGTAGTCAAACCATTGTTCCAATTTGTCAAGAAGCTGCCTACTTACACCACAAAAACAACGCGCATGAGCATCGAAGCACAGGCAGTTATCCAAACCCTCCAAAAGGCTCAAGAACCCGATGTACTCCTATTTCAATCTTTGCCTGTTGCTTGTGGACTAGCGGCGATCATTGCTGGTCAGGCTGATGACGGTACGACTGCAAAGCAATTTAAGGGTAAGTTAGTTCAGGTTTTACATGAAGTTCAGACTACTTATGATCGCTTACTTGCTGATTGTCAAAGCCTCTTGCATGAGGCTTTTGGTGTGCGGCGAAATAATGAAAAGTTACGGGAAGATTTGCAAGTTAGGGCAAGTTATTTGGTTGAATCTTGTTTGGAAAGGACACTGCGCCGATTTGTTTTGGCGGCTGCCGATGAAACTGCGGACGATCAACGATGGCTGGAGTCTTTGCTGATGATTGTGGTGGACAAACCTGCGGAGTCTTGGACTGATGCAGACATGATTAGTTTTTGAACCAAAGCTTAGCGATTTAGCACGTCGCTTTATTAATCTTGAAGCCTTGCAAAAGGGGATGGTCGCCGCAAAAACAAGGGATTTGATGCTCGTAGAATCACGATAGCTCGTCCTGATGGTCAGGAGATTCACCAGTTGATTTGGCTTGATCGCGAAGATAGAGATCGCCTTGAACCATTGGTAGAAAAAATCTTGAATGAAGCGATTGTGCAAGGTAGCAATCGTTTACAACAAGCTTTAATTGCAAAATAATCTGAGAAAGTCTTAGGAGAGCGACAGCTAGAAGGTATCAATCCAATTTCCACAAAGGTATCAAGTCAAAAGAGATCCCCAAAAAGCTCATAGATCGATTAAGCCTAAGCTAATTAGAATTGCATTGTTTACGCAGTCCATTAGCTGATCTGAGACAACGCCTAGTCGCTTAACTAGGCGTTGTCTATCAATAGATCGAATTTGGTTAAGTAAAACTACAGATGGATGGCTCAGTCCCCCTTCAGGTGGCGTGATTAAAACTTCTGTGGGATATATTTCAGCATCAAATTGAGATGAGAGAGCAGCAACAATAGTAATCGGGCTATGTTGATTAGAAATATTATTTTGGAGAATAAGTGCTGGACGAGTTTTTTGAATTTCTGAGCCAACTATAGGGTCAAAGTTTACTAGGTAAATTTCACCTCTCTTGGGAAATATTACCTGTTGGCGTTTTGCCATGATTCCTCATCAATATTAAACCAGTCTTGGGTAATGCCTAGATCTCTTTCAGCCCATCGAACTGCACCTTGTTTGAGCTTTTCCCTAAGATTTTCTTTTGCTTCGGCATTAATGTAGTACTTTACGGCTTGATCAATAAAATGACTACGATCGCCTTTTGGGGCTATGCGATCGAGTAGCTGTAAGGTTTCATTAGGCAGCGTAATATTAATTCGTTGATACATAATTACCAATACTCACTAACTATATGTATCATACTATTAGTGTCTAAAAGTTTTTTCTGATTTGTGATTGATATATCTGGGGATAACGATAAAAAAATAAAACAAAAAACTATAGCTCAGGCGATTTTAGAGGTGATGGGTGAGACAAAGCGATCAATGACTTCCCAAGAACTACTCATGCAATTTTTCATGATAATTAACAAGTAGAAGTAAATCCTCAAGCTTTTTGAGCTTTGGATCGCCTGCAAGATAGCCAATACCACGATGCAAGTGAAGACGAAACTGTGTGGCAAGGGTTTCTTTATCTGTGCTGAGTCCGTCATTGTAGCAGCGTTGCTTGAGGGCTACAATTAGAATATCTGACAGATTCCCAGCAAAAACTTGCCAAGTCATCTCCACATTGCTATCAGTGACAATATTAATAATTGATGGAGGAGTTGGTTCAGCTAGAGATTTACATAGCGCCCATCGACAGAGAACATTCCAATGCTCTATACGAGTAGCCCGTTTAAGTTTGAGTAGTTGCTCTCTGGCATTTTGGGAGATGCGAATGCGATCAATAGGGGGTTCCATAGAGTTGGTGATTGGTGATTAGTGATTGATTACCAGAAGTAGCCCGATCGCACGGAGGTACGATTGATTGATTCGTCGTAATCAAGGATATATTCGTGGGCGATTAGTTGATTTTGACGTAACCGAGTTACTTCTTCTTTGCCGATTTCGGTATCAGTTGAAAGCAGAATCACTTGTTGGCTAGCATTGGGAAAATAGCGGTCAAGGAGATTTAACCGATGGGATGAGTCTAGACGACCCAGAGGTGTGTCAATAACGACAGGTAACTGACAGCCTGAGACGCGGGCTAATCCCCAGAGGAAGGCGATCGCTAACATTTGTTTTTCACCTGCGGAGAGACGATGTTTGCGGATAGATTTACCTTCAGCGTTGTATAGCTCTAGACGAAAGGTTTCAGGAGCGATCGTGATGCGGTGTACAAGTCGGGATTTATGTAAAAGATGGAGGAAGCATTCGGTAACACTGTTCTCTAGTTGAGCAATTTTATGGGCGGTGAGTTCTTTTCTAAATGCATCCATAGTTGATTGCACTTTACCAACAGACTGAAAGAAAAATTCTAAATTACCTCTTGCGACTATAGTCGTTCCATAGTTTTCTAGTTCTCTTTTACTAGAGATTAATTTGCGTTCGAGTAGTGCTAAGTTGCGCTGAGCATCGTCTAGCTCATTTGCTAAAGATTCACAGATTGATTCAGCTTCTTCTTTTTTCTGTAAGAGTTGTTGATAAATTTCTGGACTTGCAGCAGAAGCAATCACATTTTGGATTTGGGTGCTTTCGCGATCGCAAGATGCTAATTTTTGCACTGTGGTATTAGCTAAATCAAAGGTTTTAGGTAAATCATTCTCTAAAAGATTTGAGAGTGCGTTCACTAAATCGAGATCGCTACCAAGCAATATTTCTCCATGCTGCGATTCATCTTCCAGTTGAGCGAGTTCAGTTTCCAAAAATTCTTGGACCAAGTGATTGTATTTTTTAGGGAAGTTTTGCTCTATAAATTTTGATAGTTTGCGATCGCGTTCTTTGATCAGATCTAGGGCAGCTTTAGCTTTTTGCAGATGTAGCTCTTTTTGGCTTTGGGAAAGTGCTTGTTCCAACAGAGGTGATTTAATCAACATCAAGGGTAAACAAGTTTCTACTAAATCTAGCAAAGCTTTTCTTTGCTGATCAGTTTCCTCTTTGAGTCTTTGATAGTTTTGCTCTAGTTCTTGCTTGTCTCCTGCCGCTTTTCCACCTTTACGCATAAATTCACGCTCAGCATCTGCTAAAGTGACTTTTGCTAGCTCTAAGTCAGCTTCTAATTGAGTTTTACGTTCTTTTTCTAATTCAATTTCAGATAATTGGTGCGTGATTAGAGTCTCAATCTCCGCTAGTTTGTTAAAGGCTTCTGTATCAGATGATTCACGCCGTTTTTTGCTGGCTAAGACTTCTAAATCAATTTCTAAGCGATCAACTAGCTCTAATCCAAGAATTGTACGAATAGCGTCAACAATACCCTGAGTGGGCGTATCTTGGAGAGCAAGTTCTCGAACTTGTTCTCCATCAAATAGAAATAAGCCCGAAATACCGATGGGCATTATCTCTTCGATAAATTCATCCCATGTGTTGGTCAGGGTTTCGTTATTCCAACCATCAACACGAACTTCTAGAATATCGCGACTATTTTTGGGTTGCTGTGTCCAGCGACGGGAGACAGAAATAGGAGATTGACGCAGTTCAGATTTATTGACACTGGCTTGCTCAAACACTAATTCGATCGCCGCTTCTTCGCCGATTTTAGCTTCACGATTGACGCTTTGAGAGAGAAATTCGCCATAGCTTAGGCTTCCTCTTGTCGAGCATTGGGCTTTTGCACCATATAGGACAAGGCGAAGGGCATCGATAAAGGTAGTTTTACCGCCACCATTTAAGCCACCTAGTAGGACAATTGGTGGATGGTCTTGACTGACATCGACAGAAAGATTGATCGTGTGCTTTCCTTGGTAAGCACCAAAGTTTTGCAGAGTTAATTCTCGGAAAATCAAGACTGTACCTCTGCGACTGGTGCGCCGAATTTCATGGATGCCCAACTATTGGCTTTATCTGATTCGGATGGTTTGACTGGTTGCCCTAGTGCAAGTTGACGGACTTTATCAGCATCTCCTTGCTCTGCGGCATCTTTTATATTTTTGAATCGATGGGCGTTTTGAATTGCTTCTTCTTGCGATCGCGAACTAGTTTCAAAGCATTTTTCTAGAGATTCATAGATACCAACACGACGCATTTTGCCATAATGCTGCTTTTCAACACTGAGCAGTTTGGTGGTGAGTTCGAGGTGCATGGCATTGTCACCGCAAAGCCGCGCTAGGATCTCCCATTCATCAGCCCCTAACAGGCTTTGGTTATTGGGATTGTTGATATCTTGGAATTTTTCGCCTGTTACTTCGAGATAAATATGGGGCAGTGCGTCATCAAATTCATGTTTATCTTCACGCCAAATCCGCCGAATTTCGCTGAGTTCAGCTTGAGTAATTAGTTCAATCGCTTGCATTTCAGGAGGTGCATTTTTACGCGCTTCGGTTTGTGCTTTGAGTAATTCTCTAAGCCAATGTTCGCGCCATTTTTTGGTGTAAGGGCCTGGGATTGGCTTTACTTCTTGTTTGCCATCGCTGTTGTGGGTAAATAGCTGGACGTTGCCACTCATACGGCGAAAGTCACGTTTGTCCCAGTCATCGGGACTATCGAGCGCATTGCGTAGGTCGAGCATGGGCTGCATCCATTCCTTTTCGTCATCATTGAGGATCATTGCTTCCATGGATTTGTCTTTGTTGACTAGGGTGCAGACCCAGCAACCAAAGCGGGAGTCGCCACAGCTAGGGGTATTAGTATCCATGACAAGGGGGCATTCATTGTCAGCAGTTGCGCCACGATACATCGTGAATAGATCTTGATTATTGTTGCCCCAAGGGTTGGGATATTGAAATAAGAAAAGCCAAACTTCGTCGTTACTCCAGTCAGAGATCGGACTATAGATCAATGAGTTGGGTAGGCTGCCGCTATAAAGCAGGGATGTAAGATTGCTGTCACCAATCCGATCGCCAATGCTGCCCATTTCGTGATCGCTCATCGATCGCGATCGCCTAGAGCTTTCGGCTTTGCGTGTACCAAGGACGATGATTACTTCGCCCTTGGCTCGGACGACATTTTGGACAAATTGGTTAGATGGTTTGATTTTAAGGCGTTCGGTACACCATCTAAATCCGTTGCGGGGTGCGGGGTAGCCTTTGCCAATCAAGTTGACCCAGAAGGTATCTTTAACATCAGGAAATAGCAGGTTTGCGGTGATTGGTAAGCCTTGCTCAGTGGCGGCGGCTTGCATATTCGCGATCGATCGCTTCACCCATGCCGCGACGATGGGGTTTTCAACGCGGGTGTCGGTGGTGATGACGTAAATCTGTTTGGTGCGGCGATCGCTTGGTAGTTGTTGGAGGGCTTGCCAAACGAGTTGCAGGGTGGCGGTGGAGTCTTTCCCGCCTGAATAGCCAATAATCCAAGGGATTTCGTCATGACAATATAACTGCTGGATCTCAATTATCAGCGCTTTGATGTCTTCGATTAATTGGGTTGCAGTGCGTTGTAGTTCGGTCATGGTTTGTAAATTCGCCTTGTTTTTCGGGATATCCCTATTACTGTTGTAGTCCAAATGGACTACAAATGGCAAGATTTAAAGATGAGTGGGTTTAGTGAGGCGATGTTTCTAACCTCATTAAAAATCTTGTAGTAGCCCAGATCCCAGACTTTTTCTGCAAATTCAAAGAAAATCTGTAACAGTTATAGAAAAAGTCTGGGATCTCAATCTCGGCGTTTTGAGTCTTTTTATGAATCCATATTTTAGTCAGGAGATTGTGAAATGGATAAAGTAAGTAAATATCGGGAGTATGTTCAAAGTTTGTTGTCTCGGTATGTGAGTGGTGATGTGTCAGATGATGAGGTTAAGGTACAACTGATTTTTGATGTGGAAAGGGATCATTATCAGTGGCTCAATATTGGCTGGCAAGAGTTAACTCGTGTGTATCGATGTGTTATGCATTTTGATATTAAGGATGGCAAGATTTGGCTACAGCAAAATTTGACTGATCAAAATCCTGCGGAGGAGTTAGTTGCTATGGGTGTGGGAAGGCAGGATATTGTGTTGGGTTTGCAAGCACCGTATAAGCGTCCATACACTGATTATGGAGTTGCTTAAAGTCTTGATGACTATTATTACTGATTAACAGCCCATGCCCCACAAACCAATCAATTCACAACTACCCAAAATATCAATTGAACTATTACATTCACGCCTCCATTGAGCATAAGATGGATTACTTGTTTGATTTTCATTTTCCCAGTTACCTATTACCTCAAGTGCATTATTGATATCTTCCCAAATGTCCTGAGAACTATCTGGAGCATTGTTTGGCTCCCACAAACTACGATCGCTTCCAAGTATATGCCACCAAAAACTTAAGTCGTCAGATGTTATACCTGCATTACGACATAACCTTGCACTTGCAGCCGTACTAAATCGAAGTAGTAAAGCTGCACGGGATATAACTTGAATATGATGATCTGGATCAGATATAGAAGATAAGCCATTTGCTTGAATAATTAAATTAGAGTCATGAGGATCATCTTGTCGAAGAAGAAATTTTTTCCAAAGAACAGCTTTAGGATCGTTAAAGTTTATATTTCTTAGAACTATGTCTATGCGAGATTCTAGGCTTGTGGATGAAGAATTTCCATAAACTCCATAATAGGTTTTTTCTAGGCTTACTCTTAATAAATGACGATCAATGTTCTCGAAATTTCCTTCAGTTGGCTGATGAGATTGCCATAAATCATGAACAAACCGCAAGCAATTTAAAACTTGTAGAGGTGTGGGGTTGTCAATTCGTCTGGGTCTATAACTTGCTTCATTCCGTGCAGTACGATCATTTTTTAAGGTCTGAAGATCTAGCCCCCACCTTGTAAACCAATCACTTGCAATGCTTTGTAAAGGGGTTCCCGCGCTAACAGTATTCAGCCAATTTCCTAATGAATAACCTTGAACTTGAATAACATCAGACGTAAAATCTCCAGAACGTAATATTGACCACTCTTCTAAAGCATCCCACGCTATTTGGTGTGTTCCTTGATTAATGGGAATGTAATTACACGTACCATTTACATCTACAAAAAAATGCTTGTTCTGAAAGATCCCAATTCCTTCAGATGCTAAAAGAGACATAGCGCCCCTCAACTCAGCATAGTAAGCTAAGTGTCTTGAAGAATCAAAATCACCACGAGTATGACATTCTAAAGCTCTGCCTAAGAAACTCCATCCATCTAAACAGTGGAGAGGTGCAGAAGCTGCAATATATTCAGATAAGGCATTGTTAATAGTAGAGTTATTAATGGAGTTATTAACATTGTTTAATGAAAAATCAACATCTATATTTTGAATGGTGGATGATCTATAACGATTACTAGAATTCAACCATGTATTTGAAGAAAAGTTTCTACTTAAACGATTAAAGGCGATTTGAATACCATTAGGGGAAGATTGTGCAATGTAACTTGACAAGGGAAGGCGAGGAGTTGTTGGAGGCATTCTACTTACTGTTTTTTATCCTATCTCTAATACTTTTGTAGCTGCTGTAACCAAACTTGACGAATTACTATGCTCAAGATGGTGAAGTAGTTGTAAGCGTAATTCTTTATAGCCACTGCCACCACTTATAGTTTTCTTAGACTGACTCTCAGATGAAGATAAACCAGGGGCGGATGGAGTTCGCCAATCGTAACTAGCAAGATGATCTGCAATATCTCTTATGAAACTAGCCACAGGTTGTTCTAACAGAGATTCTAATGCATTAGTTATAGCTTGCTGATCTGGATTGTCAGACTCTTCGTCGCCTAATAGCCAATTTTCTAGCTCTAGTTCGTCAGAGTAAATATAAGTAAGGTCGTTGGTGATATAGAGAAATCCACGAGTACCAATATTGGTATTTAGAAGTGTTTCAAAAGAACCTCCAAATGCAGGATCTAAATTATCGAGTAGATTTTTCTGCTTACCTTCACGCAGATCCTCTGCCCACTTTTCATTACAGTTAAATACTGCACTCCTTATCATTTGCCAAGTGTAAATAAGAAAAGCTGCCTGCTGCACTCTACTCCAAGGTAAAATTCTTTGCGCTGAACCAACAGGTGATCCAAATAGTCCTCCAATTCTACTGGATTTATCTTTTTTAGGTCTAAGATAAGTTACCAATAAAGATGTGATCCAAGCGGCTTGTTTAACTGTTTTTCCCATTCCAGAATCACCAAGCATATTGATTCTTTGATGCCAAGGACTTTCTGGATGAGACCACAATAACTCTACTAATTCTTGCGCTCTAGCTTGTCTGTAAATTAAATGGTTTTCTGCTGCTTTCTCCAGCCATTCTTCTGTACGCAAGAGTGGATATAAATCAAAAGCAAGACTAGGATTAATTTTAACTGGTCGAATATTAATTGTCCAAAATAAGTAGGCTTGCCAACTAATATCTAATCCATGAAATGCAACAACAGGTATCTCAAACTTATCATCTAGATCTTTATCATCAAAAGCAAATAGCCTATGCTGACCATCAATGATTTCAATTGGATGTAGAGATTGTGGTTTCCAATCAGTATTTTCTGTAAGTTTTGTTGGCAAATCAATCAATGATATCTGATTGTTGATATCTTTTATTTGCAATAAATCTGTATCATAAGCACTCTTTCCTTTCCTTTTATCTTCTTTCTTTAAGATATTAATTATAACTGCTGTCGGTAACCAACCAGGTTGTTGTAAATCCCTAAATTCTTCAGAAACTTTGAATGCTTCAGTTAGTCTGTGCTTTTCTCTTGGCTCAGAAAGAGGGTAGCCATAGCGAACATAATTAGCAATTTCTTCAGAACGTTTTTTGTCATGCCTACGTTGTATGCCTGTCTCCTTATCTTGAGGATTATATTCTTTATTTTGAATTATTCTCTCTCGTTTGTTAATACCAGATAACTTTCTCAGGCGACTTGCAGAAAGAGAAAAAAGATAGAAATGCATATCAGGCTGTCGGCGATGTTCGGACCCGTCCCATCTTACTTCATCCCACGATTCAAGCCATTGTTGTACTTTAATCGCTAAAATTTGATTGGGTTTACTGAGTTCTTCTTCGTTGATTTTCATATTACTTTTTTCTGCTATAGAGTAACTAAATTGACAATAGATTACTCAAATCAAAATCACCATTTTTATTAGCCATTTCATCCCTTTCAGAACTTAGAAACAGCAAAATACGTTCTAAATGATCAACTGATCCTTTAATTTCATTGTCAATTATTTCTAGTCCCGCATTAGCATACTCCTCAAAAATTTTGATCCGTGACTCCTCAGCCTCTTCATTGTCAGCAAGAACCCTAGGGTTTTTAGTTGCAACTACAGCCAAAAGTTTCACTACTTTATCATATTTTCTAAAAACATCATACGGGATTGGATCTGGGTCTTTTTTCGAGAACTCACCAAAAGGCTCACGGCGATCCCGCTTAGCCCCCAAAGCCGCCGCAAACACCAAAACCTCCGCATACGTCTGAAATGGCTTATTCGTATCATCCGCCCCCTCAGCCCTCAAAGATTTCACTAACTCTGCCTTATCTTTCGCGATCTTTACCCTTGCATCAGCCATTCTTACTTATTCCTTAATACCCAATCTAAAAACATCTTACACACAACCAGCCGCCACATTAACTTCAGTAACCATCAGGCATTGGTCAGCTAAGCAGGGATAGGGTCTGAAACGACCATTTTATGCCGACAAAATTGACGCAAATACGCCAATCACGCTTTAACTAACCAGTGCCGTAACCATCAAACTAGCCATCATTAACAAGCGATCAATAACGTCTTACAGAATCGTCCGCCATATCCTTACCCATTAGATATGTCGGGAAACAAAAGTAGGGTATAGAGGCAACTTCACATTTATTTCTGCACTTCGATCCATTGGTAAACACCAAAGCTATAAGTTGAATTAAGTTGTACCATAACCGAGGCTTGACATCGGTTATCATCATCCCAATTCCTCATGAATAAAGATGATAAATATAGAAAAGATTGTAAAACAAGATAGGCAGATACGAGCAACGACAGGATTAAATCAGCAAGCATTCGAGGGATTGTTGCCAAGTTTTGCAGAAGCCTATCAGCAAACTCTAGACAAGAAGAGACGATGGCGATCAGCCGGAGGGGGTAGGAAAGCAACACTGAAAACCAGTGCAGACAAATTGTTTTTTATCTTGTTGTACTGCAAATGCTATCCCACATTTGACTTAATGGGAGTTTTATTTGGCTTTGACCGCTCCTGCGCCCACGATTGGGTACATCGACTAATGCCCATACTGGAAACTGCACTGGGCAAGAAACAAGCATTACCCGAAAGAAAGCTCGATAGCATCGAAGAATTTCTGGCAAAGTTTGGCGAAGTCCAAGAAGTCATCATTGACGGTACAGAAAGACCAGTGCAACGCCCAAAAGATGCAGAACGACAAAAAGAGCATTACTCAGGAAAAAAAACGGCATACAAGGAAACACACCACAGGCAGTACCCGTAAAAAGCGGATCATTTTACTGAGCAAAGCCAAAGCAGGAAAAGTCCATGATAAGAAGCAACTGGACGAAGAGAACTGGGTAAGCAACATTCCCGATACCGTAGTGATTGAGGGAGATTTGGGATATCAGGGTTTACAAAATGAGTTTGTAAATGTACACTTACCCCACAAAAAGCCAAAAGGTCAAGAGTTGACTGAAGTGCAGAAGCAGGAGAATCGAGAATTTAGCAGTCAACGAGTAAAATGTAAACATGCCCACGCAGGGATGAAACGATATAATTCTGTAACAGCAGTTTATCGCAATCGTGTACCTGATTTTGATGACCGTCTTATGTTGATTGCGGCTGGCTTATGGAACTTCTATTTAGATACTGCTTGAAAGTAGATAGAAAGAGTAAAATCTGCTCTGTCCTTTGCTTTTATTTCCCAACAGGTCTATTAAAAGTCTGCAATAGCCATCTCGCGATCGCGCTATCGTCTTCTGTCAGACTGCGTTTAAGTGCCTCTTCAACCGTTGCAATACTTAAACCTACTAAAACCTGCGACTCTTTAATTGTGCCACTGCGTCCCCCTGACATTTCAAAAGCATAAACTTGTGACTCTCCGCCATTCACTACCCAATATTCCTTTACTCCCAACTGTTCATATAAAATCCGCTTGCGTCCCAAGTCATCATTTAGTGATGTCGTGGCAATTTCTACTACTAAATGGGGAATCTCAAATTGATCGAGATCAATAGAGCTATTATTTTGAGGTGTTAATAGAAAGCGATCGCCAATATAAAAAGAACAATCAGGCTGACATTCTTGCAAACCTGTTTTCCGAAAGCTAGTATTTGTCAGCTTGAGAATACGAATATTTTTAGCGATCGCATACAGACTAATCACATCATAAACAACCGAATTATTGCGCCCATGCAAAGGACCTAAAGCCGCCATCTCAATCCTCATTGTGTCATGATCATAATAAAATCGAGCCATTTCTGCATGAGCAGGATCGTCCGCAAACGCCACAAACTCATCCCAAGTTGCTTTAACCCAGCGATCGCTGACAATCTCTGCTTTAGGAGTCGTAGTAATTGTATTAACCATGATTCACCTCCCAGACCTCGGTATATTCATAATCATAGGCACTCTTTCGTACTAACGGATAGCTCTTGCCATAGAGAACTATGTCATCGGTTTGTGTATTAGGTTTATTGGAGTTGAAGACAAACACATATTCTTTACCAATGCGAGGAGTCATCTCTTCGGCAACCTCCACCCGCCATTGGGTTTTAGAAACCATCACCACAAGCTGATTTGCTAATTGCGGAATCAATCTTGCCACTTGCCGACGATAGATTTCATCAAGGCTACCAAAGGGCGAATCCATCACAATCGGGAAAGTGCTGCTATCTGGCCCCATAACTAACCCAGACTTACTCCATTCCCTCACGCGATCGATAATGCTACCGATAAAAGACAAACTTAAGATCTGATTCTCCCCTGTAGAAGCACCAGATTGAACCTCTTGCCCAGCTACTACTTCCACTAAACTCAGTTCATATTTCTCACTCAGTTTCGGGGTTTGCGCCTTGAATGAGATCTGGCTAAAGATTTCCTTGATCCGAATTTCCAGTTGCTCACGAAATAGCTCATTACGATTAGTTTTTAAATCAATCAGTAAATCGATCGCCTGTTGCGCTGCATCAATCCGCTTTTGAGCAAGCTTTTGCTTACTTTCATTTTGCTTACTGCTTTTAATTTGCTTCTGAAGATCTTCAATTTGTACTTGATAATCAATGTATTTTTGAAGCTTCTTGCCCTTTTCTAGATTTAAGTCCTCAACCTTGCGATCGATCTCATCAAGGCGGGTTTGCATTTGCCGAATATCCTCAACGGGACTCTTGCGTAACTGTTCGCTGATTGATTCTAGTTCTAATTCAAGCCGAGAGATCGCTGTCTTGAGTTGATTGATACTCGATTGCTTGGTATCAATACCTTGCCAAAAATCCGTAGCCTGTTTCTCCACTTCATCAACAAATCCTTCTAGTTTTAGGGTTGCAGTTTCCACATCTGCTAAACCTGCTTTTTCTAGCCAAGACCTGACCTGCTCATAGTTAGGAGAACCATCATGTAATGCTGCGCCACAGATACATTTGCGCCTCTCCAGTAGATCAATCACAAAAGTCTGTTTGATATCCGCAGGTAGTTCACCGCGTTCGTGCAGTCCACCCACTAGCCCTCGAAAATCTGCAATCGCCTCAGTTAGAAATACACTATAGCCCTTGGTAGAAATATCTATCTTCAGTTGGTTCTTTAAACCTCGCAAATTAGTACGATTTTCACGTTCTTGTTGTGCAAGAGACTCACGCCGTTTTTGGATTTCATCAATACCACCTAATTCGGTCAAGCGTTGATTGCAAGATGCTTTTAGTTGGTTTTGAGCTTCAAGTTCCTGTTCAATTTCTTTAATTCTTTCTTCATAATCAGTACAATCATTCTCAATTTTTTGTTTTTGAGAAATCAAAGTTTTAGTTTGGGCATCACCAATATTTTTAAGCTCATCTTCAAGAGTCTTTCTTGCTTCCTTGAGATGCTTAATCGCATTGTCTAAAACCTGCACACCCAAAAGCTTTTTGGTGGCTTCAGCAATCTCATTGCGATTGTCCGATCGCACAATTTGTTCAATACGTTCTCCATCAAAAAAGAAGTATTGATGCAAACTCCTAGGTAAAATTCCATTGATTATGGCATCAGGATTATTTTGTGCCATCCACCTCCCATCATCCCCCACCACTTGCAAACTTAGTTCACTTTTGTTGTATTGAATGTTTTTCTCGCCATTATTGACAAGTTTATATGCACGGATTATTCGCCGCACCCGATAGCGCTTACTATCATGCTCAAATAAAACTTCTGCCCAACATTCTACTGGTTGATTCACTTGAGATTCAGCGATCGCCTGACGATTGACGAGCTGCTCAGAGTCGCCAAAGGCTGAGGTAAATTTTTCGTATAGCACCCATGTAAAAGCATTGAGTAAAGAGGTTTTGCCCGTGCCATTGTTACCATGCATGATCGTAATGTTGCGATCGTCCATTTTTGCCAAAAAAATCTCAGGCGTTTGTTGATAAAAACAGCGAAAATTAGACAGCTTGACAGAGATCAGCTTCATTGCACAGCTTCCTTAACAATTTTGAGAATATCTTCATTGATTCGACCCAGTTCATTTTTGTCGAGACGATCCTTTTCTATTTTAAGAACCTGCATAATAATTTGCTTAATTTCAGGTGGAGCATTTTGAATTGGTTCATTGAAATTATTACGGTTTTGAACTTTACTCATATAAAAATAATTAATAAATTTTATTGATTTTATCTTGAATAAAGCCTAAATTTTCGCGAATTCTCAGTTTATCGGGTAAACCTAAGAAATAAGAGGATATTTAATACCAAAACTAAAAATGGCTACGTCATTTTTAGTTTTGGTATAACTATAAATCTAACAATCCATAGCGTTTTTGCAAATCTATTAATTTCATCCTAGCCTCACCACCGTTATCTGCTAAATTCGCAAACTCAATAAAGCGCTGTAATTCTTTTTTGAGTAGGTTACGTTCAACATCAATTGTCTCGCGACCCAAATCAGGCGGCAACACAATCATGTCAAACAAAGTTGCGCGTTTTTTGTCAGGGTGCGATCGCAAAATTCTACCCCGACGCTGAATAAACTGACGCGGATTACTACTACTTGCCAACATAATCGCCGTTTCAATTGCAGGAATATCCACACCTTCATCTAAACAGCGAATCGCCACAAGTCCTTGCAATTCTCCTGTCTCAAACCAAATCCTTAAATCCTCTCTCTCTTCTAAAGAAGTTTCCGCTGTATAAGTATTAACTCGATATCCCAGCTCCGCCCCTAATAATTGCGCCACAGCATCTAATTGCCTTCTACTTTCTTCAGTAACCGCATCTTCAACCGAGCCGTCACCACAATAAATTAATGTATGTGATGTCTCAAGCCTCTCTTGCATCAATTCTCGCAAAGCTTCTAACTTATTAGCCGCAGATCCCAATAACCTAGCCCTTTGCATCAATAAAGCCGTTAGCATTTCGTTGTCATCGCGATCGCCATCAAAAGCGATCGCTCTACCAATTTTTTTCGTTAAATCAGCATATTTCTCAGTCTCAGATTCAGTCAGTTCCACCAAAATCGGATAGTAAAGATAATGTACTAGCGCCCCTGCCTTGATTGCATCCGCAAGCGTAAATTCTGGCTGGATCACAGATCCAAAATAATCAAATATTGCTTCCGTTCCTTGCTCGTCAAAATATCTCTCTGGGGTCGCAGACAGGGCAAGTCTTAGCCCGACATTACTCGGCAAACTCTCAACTAGACGCTTTGCCCCCAAGTTATGAGCCTCATCACCAATAATTAAAGTTCTCTCAGGTAGATAACGCAACTGCGACTGTAACCCCTGACCAATCAGCGTCGCATTTGTAGTAATTACAGTCAGAAATTTTTGATTACCAGATCGCACGTTATAAAGCTGTGTCGATAGTTGACTTTGCCAATTACGCACATTTTCAAAAGCAAGGATTGGTTCTAAGCCAAATTTTCGACATTCCCTTGACCACTGAATTACCAGATGTCGATAGGGACAAACGATTAGTAAAACTTGCAACCCAATCTTTTGATAAAGTTCAGTAGCGATCGCTAGTGCTGTAATCGTTTTACCGCTACCTGTCGCCATTTTCAATGTGCCGCGTCCATTATTTTTAAACCAATTGGCGATCGCCTGTTCCTGATAATCTCGCAGTTGCAAATTAGATGGCAGTATCGGCACACCATAATCAGGGTTAATTACCATCGGCATATAATCTTTTCCCTTTTCAGACATCACAGAAATTTTTTTGGTGATTTCATCGATTGGAAACTTATCATGACGTAAACGCAACAGCGATCGCTTAGCAGCTTCAGGAAAATCGAGAATTTCTAACATCGGTGTTTCATTTTCCCATAATCGCCGAAAGTTTTCGGCTTTGCTCAATGTACGCCCTCTAACTCCTTCATCCCAAGAGCAAAACACATCTATACATTCAAAGTTATCCAACAAAGCGCTGGCGCTTTCATTTGCCGAACCTGTAAAAGCAACAATATTTCCCGCATCGTCCTCAAATATTCCTAACTTCTCATGATAAATACCTCGATTACGAATATCTTTTCTTACGGCAAGTTTTATTTCTAATAGGTTATGACTCAATAACCAAGCTAGGCAAGCAAAACGATCTTGGATTGCCTGTTCAAATTCTTGATCGATCTCTCTGATTAGGCTTTGAGTGATGACTTCTTCTCTTTGCTTAAGCCCTAAAGCGATCGCTTCTGCATCTTCTGCGGATAAGCATGGAGATGCAATCAAACGCATCCTACCACCCGACTGAATTAGCGCAAGCAATCCCACAGCAACTGATGCCATCGAAGTACTTGAAAAAAATCCTACGGCTCGACTGTAGAGGATAGAATTTTCCAGACAAGGAATATAAAAATCTTGCACCAAATCGCAGCGATCGCTACGATACTCACTTTGAAAATTTAGATCGCTTAGCACAAGTTTTAGATCTTAGTTCTTAGTCCATCTTAGTTGAAAGTCGAACTATCCAATTAAATCAGTAAGTTACCCATCCAAACATATAGAGTTCAACCTATCCTCACATCTTAACTCTCTTCCCAGAAAAAAATCAAGAATCTTGATTATATTTTTCAAGAGTCTTGACTATTGATTAAAGATTCTATATTATTTCTTTTGAACTTTCATCAAGATCAATAATGGCTATCAAGCTATCTGTCTTCAATATGAAAGGTGGAGTAGGCAAATCAACAACTGCTTATAACCTAGCCGTAGGACTAGTTAAATTTCACCAAAAACGAGTTTTGATTATAGACATTGACTCGCAGGGAAATGCTGGAGCAGCATTAGGCATTGAAATATGGCACCTGCAAAAACAGTTAAAAGATGTTCTTCAGCGTCACGCTAAGTTGTCAGAAATTATTGTTAAAACTAATTCGGGGGTCGATGTAGCTCCTTCCAACATTCTCCTTGCCGAAGAAGAGATCCCAATTTCGGGACTGCCAGGTCGAGAATTGTTACTGAGGAAAGCGATCGCGTCGGTCGAAGCGCAATATGACTTTATCTTGATTGACTGTCCGCCAAACATTGGCGTATTTACAATCAATGCACTCATGGCTGCCGAAGGTGTAATTATTCCCGTAGACATGAGCTACCTCGGTTTACTTGGCATCAAGGGAATCGAACGCGCTCTTTCATTAATACGAGACTCTCTAGAACATCCAATACAGATTGCTGGCGCTCTTGCGACTCGGTTCGATGGACGCAACAACTTGAGCAAAGAAGTTCAGCAATCCTTACATAATCACTTTGGTGATCGCATGTTTAAAGCTGTGATTCCTGAAACGGTGAAATTGCGTGAGGCTCCAAGTCATGGGCTATCTATTTTTGAATACGATGCCAACGGGACAGGAGCAAAAGCATATAGGGAATTAGTTGATGAGGTAATGAAATGGCAGTAAAGAGATCGGCATTAGGCAACAATCCACTAGCGCAAGGTATCTTTAGTAAGACCGAACCTGAAGAAGAATCTTTAATCAAGAATCAAGAATCAATAACCATCAATCAAGAATCATCATTCTTGATTGATGGTGAAAAAGAAAAAATTAATCTCAGACTGTCACTCGAATTAAATGACTGGCTAGATAATTTACTGAAACAAGGTAAACGAAAGCACGGGCAGAAGATTGCTAAGGAAGTATGGGTTCAAGCTGCGCTCGAATTATTTCGAGCAATGCCGATCGACTGGGAGGAAATCCAGACTGAGGAAGACCTACGTTCAAGCTTATTGAAACTTGAATCAAGAATCAAGTTTCAAGATAACTAATAGCTTCTTTTATAATTGTGTTGTGGGTACTTTGCGCCCACAACACAATTCAATTACATTGATCGCTTACGACTTACTTCAAGCAAATTCTACTTTTTAAGAGAGCAGAGACAATTTGATTCAGCTATATTCCCTTCCCAGAGTAAAATTAGGCACTTACTTAGGCGGGAAAATCACCTCGGCAAAGATTGTTCTGGGGGACTTATCGTGTGCTTTTTTTGAGTGGGAAAGGATTAGCCATTCCTAGATTTGTACATTGAACAATCTTGTTTCAAGAATAATTAATCAAGATTCTTGAAACAAGATTGTTCGTTCTAGCTTGAAAATTTGCTCAAAAAAGAACAACTTAAAAATTGAAAATAATTTATGCAATAAGGACGGACTGAAGATGCAATCAAATTATTTTGAGTATTAAAAGCTTAAATCCATCGAAATCCTATATTCAAGAATATTTAAACTTGAATCAAGATTCAAGTTTAAATATTCTTGACAGTCACAATCCTACTTTCAGATATCAATAATCTTACATAATGCAAGATTGGTCAACATTTTAGTAACCCAAAATAATTAGTAGCTAGACTCTCTCAATATCTTTAATAAGCTCATACAGAAATATTTCAAGACTGTTCAATCATGAATCAAGATTCTTGAAAAAAAGACTAAACAACTAGCTTAATAATTTGTCAAAGCATGACACACTAAGGATCGGAGAAAAATTGCACTGGGCGCAGCAATCCTTACATAATCACTTTGGAGATCGCATGTTTAAAGCCGTGATTCCTGAAACTGTGAAATTGCGTGAGGCTCCAAGTCATGGAATTTCTATCTTTGAATACGATTCCAACGGAATAGGAGCAAAAGCGTATAGAGAATTAATGGCACTAAAGTGATCGACATTAGGCAACAACCGTCTAGCTCAAGGTATCTTTAGTAAGACCGAATCCTAAGAAGAATCTTTAATCAAGAATCAAGAATCATTATTCTAGATTGATGGTAAAAAAGTAAAAATTAATCCCAGACTGTCACTTGAATTAATTGAATGGCTTGATAATTTGCTGAAACAAGGTAAACGAAAGCACGAGCAGAAGATTGCTAAGGAAGTATGGGTTCAAGCATTGGGCACTGGGCAGTTAATGTGGGATGGGTTATGAAACGTCCATTTCATAACGATAAAAAAGACGCAAATACGTCGATCACGATTTAGCTACCCAGTTGATCGGCATTGGTCGAAATAATTCGACCAATGCCGATCAACTGGGAGGAAATCCAGACTAAGAAAGAACTATCTTCAACTATCTTGAGGCACTGGACTGTTAAAGAGGGATGAGTCGCTCAAAGTATTTCTGGTCAAGCTTTTCACGGTTTTGCAGTCAATTGCCATAAATCCTTGCTGGATAAGCTTTACAACCATTTATCACTTCTTTATCAACCAGTGCCCTATCTTGAATCTCGAATCTTGAATCAAGCTTTAGGGAGTGCAAAAAGTCTATGTTCTGCACTGGGCATTGTTGTCACTGGGTATTCTTGATTTCAGTGCGATAACCTGAAGCAGAATCATGGTGCATTTAACGTCCATATCAGATAAGTTTTTGTAAGCTAAGTGCAAAAATTTTCTTTTCGTGCGTTGACCCACATTGATCACTTGCAGTTTACTGCAAGCAAATCTTACTTTTTTAGGCAAGCAGAGAAAATTAGCTTCAGCAGATAGTCATTACTAGATATGTACAACTAGCAATCATTAATCAAGAATCATTAATCAAGAATCATTAATCAAGAATCATTAATCAAGAATCTTGATTAATGATTCTTGATTAATGATTCTTGATTAATTGCTCAAGAAAAGCTAACACAAAGATGAAAAGAAATTGTGCAATAAGTACGGACTCAAGCTTCGCTCAAATTATTCTGAGCAAAGATGATCATGGATTATCTACGTTCGCTATTTCTGTACCTTAACAGGGGTAGCTTTAGAGAGCAAAGGTTCGTGGGGATATTGGTAAAGACAGACTAGGAAACGTTGCCATAGTTTGGTTACATCGCCTCAGAAGTGATATCACCAGACTTGATCGAAGTATAGGAATATCACCAAGAGCAGGTAGTCCTAAACAAGTAAGGATGAGTTGTAGTGGTGAATAAAAAACCAGATAGCACCAATATGATTTTCTATTTTTTTAGAGAAAGAGAGAGTTTTACGAACTAGTCGAGAGATTCGTTGTCGCATCGTACAGTTAAAACGTTCAATATAATTGGTTTTCCCTGTTTCCTTTCCAACCGCGATATGCCGCATGTCTGGGAACACAACAGAATATGCATTCCAAAAATCTGTATAAGCAACAGCACACTGACGATAAACACTGGGCAAAGAATTCCAAAGCTTTTGCGCTCCTTGTGCGGAGCGATCGCCGATATGAACGCCAACAATTTCGCGAGTATCAACATCAATGGCAAGCCAAATCCACTGTTTATTGCCTTTATTGCCAACAAAAGACCACATTTCATCACACTGAATCGTTAGTCTTCCTTTTTTTTTAGCGGATACATTTACTTGTTGAGGAATCGCCTCGTATTTACGATTGACATAATTCTGCAACCAAGTTTCAGAAACGTCACAAACTCTGGCAATACCTGCAAGAGGAATCTTCTCAAGTAAGAGTTTGTCAATCAAGGCTTTGGTTTCTTCAGAGATTAGTTTTTGCCGTGGTGCTTCAACAAACTGGCGACCACAGGCTTTACATTTATGATTTTGATTCCCGTTATGAATAAAACCATTTTTGACCACATCTTTTGAGTTACAGTTTGGACAATTTGGCATTGGTAATTAAGTGTCTTAGAGTTCTTTTATGATTTTATCCTTACATCTCGCGGACTACCCAAGAGCAAAATCCGATAAGAAATACATCTTGTCACCATCCAGATAGCGATCGCCCGATTACGGGCTATTTTCTCAAAACCGCACCGCACCACACCACGATTCCTGTATCTACACCCATTAGGGACTAGAGTTTGTCTGCCGATCACACTCTAGCCTTTCTAGTTCGGCTTGCAAGCTAGCAATTTCCGATGCAGATTTACTCCTACGCAAAATTGGCGTTTCTAGTAAAGTTCTGAGATAGCCAATCCTGCTTCCAATCGCCGAGTTAGGCTCAGATTTTGGTGGTTCATAGGGTCGCAAGTAATCGGCATTGGCAGTTTTCGGAGATAGATTTTGAGAGATCGCTCCTTTGTAGCTTTCAGTTTTTGGCGGACTTAGCCTGCCGTGGGTCTCGATCCACATCGGATCGCTAGTTTTTTGCGACGACTTTGACGAGTGAGTGGGGACTTGAAAATCAACGTCGGCAAATTTTGGCAATTCTTGCCCTCGCAGGGGCGTTTCAGAGGGGGCTAACGCTTTATGTAGGGCTTTTTCTGTAACAGTCCTTTCTGTCTGGGTTTCAGCTTGTTCGATCGGGGAGGCGATCATTATGGGGGATGGGGCGGAATTGTTTGTATTTATGCTGTTACGCGATTCGGTGAATTCTGGATGCCATAGCTGTTTGTTTTCGTATAGGGTTTCTACTGATACTTTTGCTGTTTTGGCGATCGCTTGTGCCATCCCTCGGATTGTTGCGGGCATTTCTCCTACATTTGTAAGTTCGATAACTACTGCTTTTATGCGTTCGAGCCGTTCTGCTTGTTTCTGTGCTTTTTTGTTTTCTAGGTCTTCATATTCCGCGTCTGTTTGTTCTTCCTTTTTACTGCCCCATGGGAAATGATGCTTCATACACCATTTGGCGATGTCTTTGGCTTTTTGTTCTAGTCTCTTGATATCTCCACAAAATTTAATAAATCCTGCGGCGGCTCTTGCTGTTTTGGTGATGTATTCGGCGATCGCTTCGTCTTCTTCACAGCCTAAGAATACGCGGGCGTATTTGCCCATTAGATATAACAGTTGGTTGGATTGTCCCTGTCCTGTCCATCCTTGTTGGATTTGCTGTTCTAGGTCTTCCCGCCATTTAATTGGTTTGCGGTTGTCTTTGGGTGGTTGATAGTTGGCTTTGGCTTCGCCGATCGCCTGTTTTAATAAGTCGATGTCTTGATGTTCTTGTACGGTCAGCCATGTTTCGACAAATTGATTTAAATCCCGTCCGATAATCTGGAGGTCGTTGTCGAGTTGGTAACTGCCTGTTTGCAGGGGCAGTCGATGTCCATTGTATTCTGAGTCGTATTTTTTGGTGTTGGGGAAGGTTTCGATTACTCCTGCGGCGATTTCGCAGTTGTTTTTTTGCAGGCTGTCTTTGATCGCGCAGGCGATGCCGAAGCTGGGTACTTCTTGCCACAGGGGATAGTAGATATGCAGTCCTTCGCTATGCGAACTCTGCACGATTAGCGGTCTGACTAGTCCTATGTCTTCTAGGGCTTGCAGTACGGTTTTAAATTTTTCGTGGTTGTTGTTGGGGTGGTAGGGGCTGCCTTTGTCTATGTCGATCAGGGCGTATTCGGTTTGGTTGCCAAATCTTACGCCGATCAGCGTTTCTTTATCTGCCCAATAGTCGTATAGTCGCCTTCCTGTAATCGGATAGCGCGTTTCGGTTTTCCATTCTGGTTTGCTCGTCCGATCTACATTTTTGGCGTAGATAAAATTCCACGAATATGGGAAAAAGCTCGCAAAGGTTTGCGCTGCTAGTTCTTTTGTGGTTAGTGATTTTGGTTCTAGCCCTTTTATCGTGAATTTAAGATCGGCAGTATTACAAATACGATCTTCTTGGGAGGTCAATCTGATCGACCTCCTTTTTGCTTGCCACGGGCGATCGCTTTGCCGATCTGTCGTGGCAAGTCTCGCAAATTTAATAACATCTAAGTTGTCCTGATTGTGAGAGTTGTAGCGATTTCAATCAGGAAACGAACAGACTTTTTAAGTTTATTTCAACGCTTCAATTATAGTTTTTTAGTGAATTTTAAAAATTCGCATAAAAAACTATTGCTAAACTTATATCTTGCGTTAAGATATAAGAAAGCATTGAACAAAACTGCCGTCAAAGCAAAATCTGTCCATTTCCGGATATTCAATTTAAAAACCTTCGGGTCATCAAAGAGCTAGTGGCTGGAATCACTGGCTTTTTTGGTGTTGAAGGGGAAAAACTAGTTTAGTAATCTCCTATAGATAAAAAACGTCACATTAATAATACACACTAAGCATACAGCGATCGCAGAAAATGTGTTGCATAAAATATCGGAATTTTATTGTAGTTGGGGTCGATTTCGGGGCAAGATTGCCATAATGTCATCTGCGGCACTATTTTTGAACAAGGAGTACTTTCAGTATCCATTACATTTCATGCTTTTATCGCTTTGCTGATTGCAATGACTTCAAAATGATTAAGACAGTTTAAGAACTTAGAGAGTCAAGGAGTGCTTTGTGCTTCTAGTCTTAACAGCAGTAGTTACACCACGGTCAGGGGCTGAGCTAAGAAGGACATTGATATATCGTCATGAATACGTGTAGCCATAGCAATCTATACAGTCTTGCAACTGGTGCAATCGTTATTGTTGAGAGATGATCGCTAAATTGTCAGTCCTTGCCAAAAAATAAGAGGCGGCGCGATGCGCCGCTTTTTACGTTTGTATTAATAATTTTGCCAACTCAGAAAAACCAACAAACTCAGAAGCATCAGTAACGTACTTTGGTAAATGCAGCATCTTGTCTTGATAATGAAGCACATTTGCCACACCGACCGAGATCGGAAATTTTGCAAGATTAAACATCGCCTCGTCATTAGGGCTATCGCCAACGGTTAGGACTTGCTGCAAATTGATTTCAGGAAAATGATTTTTGAGTACTGTATCTAAGCCAGTTGCTTTATCTTGGTGCAGTGGTTTGATATGACATTGAACATTGCTGTAAGTGAAACTCCAACCCATCAGATCGCATTGAGTAGAAATTGCTTGAATATCATCAGTTGATAAATTATCGACATCAAAAGTCCAATCGGTAATGCGGAACTGATTATCAGTGGAAGGGTGCAGATGAGGAAATTTCTGTTTAATGTGATGAAAAGTATTTTCTAGCAGAATGCGATGTCTAGATAAATTATGAATAGAAGAAAGTAAATCTTGTTGCCCATTGGGCTGTAAAAACAAACCGCCATTTTCCGAGATCGCCCCTACCACAGGTAAATAATTCACCAAAGCACTAACCCAACCCGCCGAGCGACCAGTCACCAAGAGGACTTTTATTCCTGCCGATTGTAAAGCGAGAAGAGTTGAGATGAAATCAGAAGAGAATTTTCCATTGTCCGTAAGAGTGCCATCGACATCGGAAGCAATTAAACGGATGTCGGACAAATCAGCTTGATTGAGATTGAGCAGGGTCATACAGAAGAAATGAAACTACAACCAGAATACAGCCAACGTGAGACTATTGGAAAATCTAGCGATTCGCTGGTGAAGACAAAACTACCATAATGGAGTATTGACAATTCTAGAATTTGCACCAACAATATTCTCAAACATCAATCCAGAGAAATTGATAGAATGTAATCTCTTAATTATCGATTTTTCAAATTCGTTGATATTCAATTCTAAGTACTTAAAGAGGAACTAATGAGAAATAACATCCAGTCCAAGATTGATGCAGGCTATACCTATGACGAACTACTGAGCGAAGGACTAGCCAGCTTTGATGACATCGCCCGCTATGAATCGCAGTATTCCCTGTATGACGAAGATGCAGAACCAAAGCCAAAACCAAAAAAGGCAAAAACAGAACCCAAAGCCAAAGGAAATAAATCCCAGCCAGAACCAGAAATTGACTTTGAATTTTAGAGAGTAATTACAACATGGAATTTAGACAGATCGACCTAAAGACTGGGCAAGAATTACCCTTACCCCCGAAAAATGTTGAGCATAGCTATCTCGAACTAAAAATTGGGAAAGACATTGATCCGAGTAAACTAGCTGTTGGCAAAATGTATGACGGCATCACCGAAAGAGACATCGAGCGATTACAAGATCAAGACCTGTACCTAATTCTTGCCAATGGCAGAACTGCTTATTTTGGCGATCGCAAGATCGCTGAAAAAGTAAGCCAAGAAATCTTTACCAATCACAGCGATGCTGTCGCTTATGGTAGTTTGCCCGTCTCTGAAGCCAAGACTTCCATATTCAAAGAGCAAGCCAGAATCCTGATTATCGATGATGAAACCCTGAAGATAGATTCAGCTACAGGAACTTACCAAGCTGATTGGGGAAATCAACCCATCACCTTAAGCAACGGGATTACCATCAGCGACAAAGCCAAGGGCTTAATCGCCAGCAAACTCGGTGACTGCTATAGCCTGATCTCTCCAGAACTCGCAAACCAACTGCAAGCTGAACCAAATCGCCCATTTCAATATCGCGCCGCCGTACCTGAGTGGCAGGGCGTAATCAAAGGCACTTGTCGAGCTAGTTTGCTCTGTCAAGCCCTAGAAGTCGATGGAATTATCGCCAAATCGAGCATCAAAGGCGACAACAAAACCACGACTACAGGCATCCATGAAGTCAGCCTATTCTGGTCAAGAAAGGAAGATGCTAAATTCACCGAACAAAAACTGGGAACCCAAGCTCTCGTCTTCTTCCCTGAAGGAGTCCAAGCAGATGTACTACCAAAGCTGAAAATCAAAGCCGAACGCCTCGCTGAAGCCCAATCTGACCCGCGTAAGGTAGCGCAACTGTATATCGAGCGTCATGAAAAGCGACAACAGCAGAGGCAAGATCAAGTCACAGATCTCGCTAACATTACACAAATCATCGAGCCAGAACTAGCACTGGAACTAGGATTAAGCCCACAAGAAAACACAACAGCCAATGAAATTGAACGTGAGACAGTAACCTCACCTAACGAAGAATACCAAGATTGGCTGTATGACATCCTTAAAACTGACCTGATTGAAGGTGGTCATTGTCAGATCTTAGAAATGGAAGATATTGCCAAACGCTTGCGAGAATTCCTACAAAGTGAATGGCAAGAAGTTGCCACAGGAGGTGTTTACGTCCCCAGTGGTATTGCCCAGCCGCACAATCAACTCCAAGAAGGAGAAGTCAGTTTTACAGGACTACCCGATGGAGCCGAAGTTGCCATCTATCGCAGTCCCGTGGCTAATGCTGCTAACTTTGATGTATTTACGAATAACCTCACGGTTTTACGCGAATTAGATCCCGAAGCCTATAGGCAGAGAGGAGTCTGCTACCTCAATCCCAACGATGCGAAACGACTGGTCATCGACTTTGACGGCGATCGCGTAGGGATAATTCCTAGTCAGCTAACTCCCGAACAGCAAGCCAGTTCCAAGAGAACTATTGAACAATATCCGACTCTAATCCAAGAGATTATTGACAAGAATCTGCCAGAGAACAAACCAATTCAAGTCGAAAAAGAAAAGAAGATTCCCCGCGATACAGCAAATGGATTTGCCAACCTAGCCAGTGCTGCGGTCAATGCTGCCGATAACCCCACAGGCAGGGTTGCGAATCTAGGCATGAGGCTAGAAGCCTTGCGATGGGATGCCCAATATATTCCAGAAGCTGCACGAAGCGAATACTTGCAGGACATAGGCAAACACTTCCAAAAGCTACTTGCCGAAGACAAAGAGGATAAGAAACCATTTCGCATTCTCAATGAATCGTGGCGCAACCAAATTACCGAGATTAGCCAAATCGCCAGTACCATCCCCAAACTCACCGAACTAGAAAAAGCAACTGTTGTAACCCAAGGTTTAGCCAAAACCGAGAGACTGCTGTGGCAGTTAGAAAGCCTAGCCGCCGTCAACTTACAACGTGCTGTCGATACGCCCAAAAGTGCCAGAAAAGTCAATGAAGATGAATTTCAATTCTGTCAGAAAGTCGCTAAATACAAACAAGTCGAATGGATAAAAGACAAAGATAATAGCTATGCTTATATCGGTGCTGAAGGCATCAAAAGCAATACCCAAGACCCCGTGGGCTGGATGGTGGAGCAAGCCAACCAGATTTACAAGGAATATAGTTTGATTGGCGATCGCAACTACAATCGCTTTGACCATATCTTTCCCAAAGACAGCCATACAGCCGCAGATAGCGAATGGGCAAAGGGAGTCGCCACGCACTACAACAAGCTCATCTCCGAAGCCGCCGCAAGTCGTAGCCGTCTAGAACATGAAGAAGGGATTGCGCTTACAGCAACATCTAGCAAAGGCAACAAAATCGAAATCGTCAGTGTGATTAGCACCGACCCCGATGGCGAGTCCCCAATCTGGGAAATCGCCCGCAAAGGTGAAACTGTCGATATCCAGATGGCAAAAAATAAAGACTGGAAGACCGAAAAACAATACCCATACAAAGCCGTAGCCCTAATCGATCAAGACAAAAGTGACGTGGGATTAATCTCCCCAGCCACCCTAGCCGCCTATGGCAAAACCATCGAAAAGGACAAAATCTTCGGCAACCTCAAACTGGAATTCCAACTAGGCATTTCCAAAAATGATGTTGACGACAAATTTGCTGCCGCCGAGAAATATCTGGAAACCCAACGCGATGCAATTCCAGACTCTGAACGCGAACGCCGAGCTGCCGCCCTATGGCATAACAACAACCGTGCGATCTCAGGCAAGATGTTTACGGAAGTCGTAGCCAACCGACTGCAAGATTTACAGGTTGATAAAATCAAAGTAATTGGCTTGCAGTATGAAACCAACGAACTGAAAGATCGACAATGGCAACCGAATGAATCCCTAAATTGCAGGATGACAATCGAAGCCAATCCCCAAAGTCCTATCTATGACAAGAGGGTAATACAGGTACAGACAGGCGACCAATGGAAAAACATGGGCGTTGTCCACAACGACGCAGCCTATATGCCCATTGGTAGTCAGTTCATGGCAAATATCAATATTTCAGCCAGCAAGAAAGACGCAGACTTAGCAATCGATAGAAGTACGCTCAAACTACCTGAAGTGTGGCATGGACTATCCCCAGAGCGAGTCAAAGAAGCGGTCAATCTTGATGCTATTGTGCCGCAATTAAAAGAGGCGATCGCCAAGGCTGCTGCAAACCAACCGACAATGACCGAATTCGTGGCAAAACTTGCCGATGAGAACGTGGGTTTAAAGGCACAAGTGCAAGTAGGAGGCAGAATTAATGGGATTACCTATCTCTATGAAGGACAGGCTGTAAAAGCAAGCTTAGTCGAGATGACTTGGAAAAATCTTGCCGCGATGGGAGTGCGATACGATCCTCAGCGAGATCGAGAAGCGCTTACCTCAGTTGCTACTGCTACCCAGAGTATTACGCAGGCAACTCCACAAGATGATTTCAAGGAAAAAGAGATTGATAAAACATCCGAACAATCAGTAAAAATTACAGGCAAACCCGTCAAGATGGTTTATCCCCTAAAGATGCATGGAGAAGTGAATTCATTGCCAGTCGATACCTGTATTGAAGCAATGCGCGGACATGGCAGAAGTCATACGACGCGGAGATATGAACCCTATGCCGCCTATGGATTTAAGGAAGGGGACATAGCGATCGCGATCGCAGGAGAGCAGAAAGTCGCCTTTAAAGTGGGTAAACAGTACAAAATCACCCCAGAAATGCTGAATGATGCAGCCTATCAACAACAATGGTCGCAGATAGAAAAACATAGCGCCAGAGAACTGACGACATTCCAAGGACATAGCAACACATGGGGAATGCACTTTCAGCCTTTGGGAGATTATGTAGATGGAAAGATTGTGCCATTCCCGACACAACAACAATCTATCAAACTAGATCGTAATGAAGTAGCTGAAATTCAACAACCAACGGAATGGAGTCGAACCGCCGAATATTTGGGCAAGAGTGAGAAATATATAGACCGTATTCAAGACCTTATCGCAGGTGAAAGCATTACCGAAAAAGCACAGCAAGCAATGCACAAGGATCACCAGTCATTGAGCCAGCACGTCGCTTCCCAATGGCGAGAAATCTTGGCAATCAAAAGTGACTATGTAGAATCACAGGATGGCAAACTCGTATTTGAACGCAAGGGAAACGAAGGTAAATACCGAGCCACATGGGAACAGGACACCGATACATTGACATTGGATACTAAAGTCGTGAACCAAGATAAATTTCAATATTCACCACTGTTGGTACAGCAAGGACTTGAGATCACCCATAGCCAAGTAACCGTGAGAGATGCTCAAAATTGCGATCGCGCTCTACAGGTAATATCTGAACATCAAAAGGGAAAGCAAGAACAAAGATAGAAAAGCGATCTCAACAAGATTAGCTAGCAGAAAGCACTTTTAGAGGTTGAATAGTTTTGAGGTCATGATTTTCAGATAGCTGAGCATGATAAAGATCCCAAGACTGTTGAAGATTCATCCAGAAATCAGCCGAAGTGGAAAAGAACCGAGCCAAGCGTAAAGCCGTGCTAGGAGTAATACCGCGACGACGATTGACAATCTCATTCACCCGTTGATAGGGAACGTGAATCGCATCAGCAAGGTCACGCTGAGATAAATTAAGCGGTAGCAGAAACTCCTCTAGCAACATTTCGCCAGGATGAGTAGGAGTGCGATGGGTTGGGATTCTTGACATAATTTATTACCTTTTTATTACCTTAACTCTTAGTGATAATCGACAATTTCTACCTGAGAAGCACCCGCATCAGACCAAACAAAACAAATACGATACTGGTCATTAATCCGAATACTATGTTGACCAAGCCGATCGCCAATCAAAGATTCTAGGCGATTATTGGGAGGAGCGCGGAGGTCATCAAGGATAGTCGCCGCATTGATCTGGTCAAGTTTACGAACAGCAATGCGACTGATTGAAGCGGGACAGACTTTTCTCGCTTGCCTAGTATTTTTGCCATTAAAGACATCTTCAGTGCCTTGATTCAGAAAAGAAAGAATCATAAAAGCATAATAACACGGATATCATGCTATCAACTTCATGACTCATGAAAAAGCAGTAAGAGCGCTTACGCTTGAAGTCCGTGACGATTGAAGAATTAGGAAAAACAATCTTATGGAAGTAGCAATTAATGCATTGACAGGCAGAACACAGGCGCAGGTATTCAGATCGAAATCACGCTGTCTGAAGACGACCAAACAGCTAATTGACCTAGCCAAATCGATGAATGCAAAAGTCACCGATTTAACAGACGGCACAAAACTATTGACCTTTCGAGATGGCACCAAGCGGATAGTGCAGAGCCAAGACTCGACATTGGAAGCAGTGAGAGAAAGCGTCCAAGAACTGGGTGAATATCTCAGCCAACATCCCGACCAGATGTCGAAGATTGGAACAGGAGTAGTGGAAATGCTAACCATTTCTGAATATTTCGCCCAAGCCGCCATGAATCCATACACCACAGATCGGGCAAATTGTCGGCGAATTGCTGCAACCCATCTGGAAAGCCTGCATGAAGACTTCCCCCATATCTTCTCTAAAAAAAACGAAAGAAGACAATTGAACTAAAAATCAGTCTAGCGATCGCGCTCAAATTCGATTGGAATAGCAAAGATCGCTAGAAACATCCCCCAGCAACATTGAACAGCATTAACCCCTATCAAGCAACCCATGAAAACTCAATCATTAATCGAGATCGCAACCGAAGCGATCGTAACAATCAGCCTCATCGTATTACTGGGATTATTGACCGCACTAACCTACGCTCTACTATCATTTCTAGGGACTGAACCCACCGATCAATCCCTTCTAACTTCTCAGGGGCAAATACCTGAAGCCACAGTCAGGAATCTAACAGCCACGAACCCATTGCTACCAGATGCAACAGAAGCTTTGCCATCGGCAAAAGTAGCACCAAACCTGAAAGCTGAAGCAAAGACTGAAATTATTGCCGAAGTCGCTACCAAGCCACTCACGAAAATGACAGTCCAAGAACTAAGACCTTTAGCAAAAGAGCGTAAAATTCCTAACTGGCGAAAACTGAAGAAGAAAGAATTGATCTTCTACCTAACCGCCTAGGTTAAAAGAGCAAGCCCGTCAATGTAGATATCCATCAGAATGGCATCTGCATTGACAAGCATGAGAACCAAGAAGAACGCTAGCGCGTAAAGTCCGTGAGCGATTGTCAACCCAAAAATTAAAGTTAGGAGACTAAAAACATGGCGCGTCAACTAAGATTCGATACCCCTGAAGAACTTGCCAATAAAGTCATTGACAAACTGAGTCAAGCAGAACTGCACGTAACCACCAGAGCATTGATTGTCCATATCAACGGACAAATCCCTGTCAAGGAACTGGAAAAGACAGTAGCAGCCAGCAATGCAGTGGTTGAAACCAGCCGCAAACCCAAAGCCCGTAAGCCTCAAGTCAGCACAGACAAGATGTGGCTATATCAAGCGAAGAAAGGTTGGGCTTTGGCGAACATCAACCTGCCGATTGAGAAGGTGACTCAACGCTTGCAGAACCATTATGGCTGCAAGATTCTGGCAACCAAGGATGGAAAGATAAACTTTCTACCATCAAAGCCAAACACCATTGACGAACTGCAAAAGAATGGATTTGTCGTTTATCGTCAAGACCTAAACAGGAAAGTCGCTTAATCTATCCACAACTGAAAACCTAAAGCACCTAGATCTGACGATCTAGGTGCTAAATTACTTTGAGCGTAAAAATAAATGCTAACAATCGCCAAAACCAACCTCGCTACAGGTGAGATCGTCGATAACGAGATCCAATTTCGGGACACCTTGCTCGAAGCCTTACATCCAGACATCAACCTCAGCATCGGCAACATTTCTACCTACTTGCAAAAGATCGCCAAAGCCGAAAGCATCGCTAAAACCAGCAAATCTGCTAGCAAGCGCAGTACTGCCGCTAAAAGCATTGCACCCCTAAAGAAGCAAGCGATCGCTGCCTTAAGCAAAGGGATAGACAAATACCAACTAGCAGGAGCGTCGGGAGCGAGAAAGCACGGAGACTTCTTCTTCAGCCAAGGACTAAACCCCTTCGCCACCTATTTCCCCAGCGCGATGGGACAAATCAACTACGGCTCCATCCTGATGACTGAATGCCTGAAGATCTATGGCATCGAACGAGTAACCATTCTCATCGTTCAAGATAAAGAACATCGTACTGATGACTGTCACGGCAAAATCAGCCATGAATTTCTAAACCAACTGCGCCAAAGCGAAGATTTTGTCATCCCCGCCAACACGCCATTCCAGTTCCGGGCAGGAATTGCCAATCAATGGGTCGCTAAAGGAACATTGCAGCTCAGCCTAAATTGTCTAAAAGGAATCGACCTAATTCTGCCACTATCATGTTTTAAAGGACATAAACCAGCATTAGGTATTCACAAATTAGCTAACCTAAAACTAGGAATCGTCAACTTTGCTCAAAAGCGGCGAGTCAAAACCTCCTATACCGTCTGGCAATGGTTTAGCCAGCAAGCGATCGCCCAAGATGTGTTACCAACCACCCAACAGAAAGCGGAAACCCTAGTCGCCGCCCAGTCAGATATCAAACAACTCTGCCAACTGGTACAAACAGAGCAATGGGTCAAAGTAGACGATCCAGAAGAAGCAAGTAACGAAGAAGAAGCCGACGGCAAAATCCTATCGGAAATCCTCAAACATGACATTCATGGACAACTGCTAGAACATCCCTATGTAGTGCGAAAGATCGAAGACCTAGTAAGACGACGTTGGTTAACCCTAGCTACCAGTGGTGGTATCAATTTCTCCAGTTTCATGGCTCAACCCTGCCCCGAACTAGGAGAACTAGAAATGTGCATCCCTGAAATGCCCGAAGGCGAATATGTAGGATTTCGCTATCCCATCCGCGATCGCAACGACCTACAGATTTGGACAAACAAGCACATCAAAGGACTAAACCAACAGGGAACCATGTATGTCAACCCAGACATCGCCCGTGACTATTGTGGCATGGACTTTGACGGTGACACCTTCTGCGTGAAATCAGTTAAGAAACTACCTGAAATCGCCAAAGAAATCCGTCAACACCATCTCAAGCCCACCACTTACAAACCCGACAAAGTACCAGTGCAAGGCACATTAGCCGAAGTCGCCCTCAGATCCACGGAAAACCAAATTGGACTGATCACCTATTACCTAGCCACCGCATGGGCAACAGGTAATCATCAATACATTGGAGGCTTAGCCCAAGAAGTCCAAGTTGCCGTAGATCGGCTCAAATCCGACCTCAGCCACGACCAAACCTTTCTCGATGAAGTCGGCAAAAGCTTACCGAAACTAGATTGGCTAATTGACCGCAAGCGTCAAGGAGTTTATGGCAGTTACTACGATGCTAAGCAGAGATGCAAACAGCCCGCCCGAGCAATGGAAGCCAACGGCGAATACAACGACGCAATCTCTCTACTGATTCAGTCAGTAAACGCGATTTGGCAACCCGTAGATCTACATGAGAGAACCCTGCTCGAATTCCGCGAACTATTTGTCAAACCGAACGAAACCCTCTACAAAAGAGCGATCGCCCGACGCGATGAATATACCAGCAAGATCAGGGAAGCAATGAAACTATCAAGCGATCGGGAATCCCGCAAGAAAATCCTGAGAGCTGCGGTTCAATGGGCAAAAGCACTAGGCGAGAAATTACGGGAGAAAAGCGAGAAAACCGCCCAAACTTGTAGTGCCGCCATGTGGCAAGCCAGTCACAACGGCGATCATGGAACCGCAAGCGTAGTCTTCAATATGTTTCTACCAGAGATCTGCGATCGCCTGCATGACAACCAACTGATGCGACTACAAATCGTAGGAGCGCAGTATGGAGAACTTGCATCAACCAAATGGACAGGAAATGGAGAACATGCCTGCATCCCCATTGTCGTATCTCAACGTCAAGAAGATGGCAGATATCAGATAGAAGTCATCCGTAAAAGCAGGAAAAAGCCATACCTGCTGGGACTAGTCGCCAAAGACTCCGCCAAAGTATTGGTGGGTGAATACACAGCCTCACTGACTACGCAGCAAAAGACCATAGTTTGCGAACTAGTTGCTGCTTAGAAATCAAGGAGATAAAGCCGCTTTATCTCCTTGACTATCTATCTTCTAAAGAAAAAGAAGTTGTCAGTCCAAAAACTTTGCTAAACTGAGCAGATATGAAAACGGATACCCTCTTTTATCAATTATTCAACACCTTTCACACCCTACTGTTTGAGCTAATCGAACGTCCGATTTCTGAAGCTGAAGGGTATGAATTTAGCTCCGTCGAAGTGAAAGAAAAATCCTTTCGGTTTGATGGCATATTCAGCCCAAAAGCGAAAGACAAACCAATCTATCTCATCGAAGTCCAATTTCAGCAAAAGGAAGACTTTTACTGGGAGTACTTATCAGAGATATATTTGTACCTGAACCAATACAGACCTGAGCAAGAATGGCAAGCGATCGCCATCTTTGCAAGGCGCAGTTACGAGCCAGAGCCAAGAAGTCATGTGCGGGAAATGCTCGAATGCCAGAGAATACAGCGAGTCTACCTAGAAGACCTCCTAGAGCGAGAGACAGATTCTTTCGCGATCGGTATTATTCAGCTTATTTTATCTAGTGAAAGTCAAGCTATAACTAAGGCAAGACAGCTAGGTGAAAAGATCGAGCAGGAAAGGGATACCGAAATTCAAGAGCAGGTACTAGAATTAATAGAGACGGTATTGGTATATAAATTTCCCAAGTTAACTCGTCAGGAGATTGAGGCAATGTTTACATATAGCGATTTAAAGCAAACGCGAGTATATCAAGAGGCAAGAGAAGAAGGTGAGCAACGCGGCTTAAAACTAGGCGAACAAAAAGGCTTGAAATTAGGCGAGCAACGCGGTCTAGTGAAAGGGCAATCCACAATGCTACTGCGGATGCTTAGTCGCAAGTTTGGACAGATCACCCCAAGTTTGAGAGGCAAGGTCAACAAACTATCGGCAAAGCAGTTAGAAAATTTAGCCGAAGCCGTATTTGACCTAGAGACGATTGCCGACCTCAACAACTGGTTAAAAACCAAAGGGAAAGGCAATTAGAGGATTGTGCACCAATATCTGAGGAGGGGCATGACAACTAAAGTCATGCCCCTTTTTTATGGCTAGCGCCAGTTCCCAAGAACAAGAACTAGTGAAAAAGCCAAAAATGTACCAACCCATATTTGAGATCACGCCAGAAATCGAGCAGCATTTTGATAGTCCCCTGCGATTAAAAGCCGAAGCAACAGTCGAAGCGATCGCCCTAAGCAAATCAATATCAACAGCAACACAGCAACAACAGGTAGAACTCGCCAAAGCATCGGGATGGGGCACACTTACCGATATCTGGGTGAAAGCCAATCATCAAGGCAACACATGGCAGCATCGATGTCATGAAAAACTAAGCCAACTATTGACCCAAGCCGAAATCCAAGCTGCCAAATCCGCAACCGCAACCGCCTACCAAACCAGTTTTGAAGTAATTCGCGCCATGTGGGATCTTCTCAGTGATATCGGCTTCACAGGTGGAGCGATAGTCGAACCAGCGTGTAACACCCTAGCGTTTATGGGATGTCAGCCCACGTTGATGAGAGAGCGATCGCAATGGGTCGGCATAGAACTAGACCCAATCTTTGCTCAAATCGCGAGATTGCTATATCCAGAAGCGCTGATTTATGCTCAGGGATTTGAGACAGTGAGCCTAAGCGACAACAGTTTTGACCTAGCGATCGGTAACGTTCCCTTTGGTAATTACAAACTCTACGATCCACGCTATGCCCACATGAACTTAAGCATCCACAACTATTTCCTAGTCAAATCTATAGATTTAGTCAGAGAAAATGGATTGATATGCTTGATTACCAGTTGTTTCACCCTAGATGCTTCTAATACGAGCTTTCGGAGATATCTAGCGAGTAAATTAGAGCTAGTGACTGCCATTAGATTGCCAGACATCGCTTTTAAGAGATTTGCCAACACGGAAGTAGTTGCCGATATCCTGATTTTCCGCAAACTCACAGAAACAGAACAGAGAGCTACGAATCAAAGAAACTATAAATATCCTGATTGGGTCAAGACAGCACCATCAGGCAAACATACAGTCAATCAAGAGCCAATCATGATTAACCAATGGTTTGTAGAGTCAGCCTAGCGGCCGATCTAGAGAGTAACCACACCAAAACTACCGAGCGAGTCAATCCTTAATAGGATTGACTCGCTTTTTTAATTGAGAACAAACCCATGTCTATAAGCCCATTCAAATTCCGCAATATTCTCGGAGAACTGACCGTATCAAAACTATATGGCGGAGAGCATTTAGGCGTAACTGCCCCAGTAAACTTTGACCTAAGAAAAGAGATAAGCAAGATTGGGAAAGCGATCGCTAAATTCTACGAACCCTCTGTAACTCAAACCAAAGTAATTCAGATCCCACCACAGTTACAAAAAGTGCTACCCAACGCCTTTTGCGAACATGAAGGACAAATCTATCGTCGCACCGACTATCAGCTAGAACTAATCGTAAACCAACAACAACGCATTCGTGCCGCTATGTCCGTCGCCAAGATCCTCGACCTAGTGCTGAGAATGCAGCAGTACGAAGACGAAAAAGAACTAGCCAAACTACGCCAAATTCTCAATCAAAAATATGATGAATTCGTAATTAGGTTCGGACATTTCACCAGCAAAGAAAACCTCGGCATTTTCCACGATGACCCCAACTACTATCGATTGAGAGCATTAGAGATTGACCGAGGCAAAGGCAAAAGCCCAGCCAAAGCCCCCATCTTCCATCAAAGAACAGTCAGAGCCACCCCAAGATATCGCGCCGACAATGCCAAAGATGCCCTAGCCCAATGTCTAGATGCTAAAAGCTATATCGACCTAGACTGGATCGCCAACCTGATCGATAAAAGCATCAGCACCGTCATCACTGAACTAGAAGGCGACATCTTCTACAACGGCACAATTCCGCCAGCAACAGTACAAGAAACAACTAATACAGAATGGACAACCAGAGAAGAATTCATCAGTGGCAACGTCGTCAACCGACTCAACAAAATCATCGCATGGCAAGAAAGCGGAGTCCCCAACTGGCTGAACATCGATAAATACCATCAAACCATCAGCAGCAATCAACCCGTCCCCTGCTTACCCGAGACCCCTGACGTAGACATCAAAGTGCGCTGTGCCGTCAAACTCGGCATCAACGTCAATGGTATGACCACCGACGAGCTAAACCTACTATTGCACAACACTATCCGCGTCAAACTAGGAACGAGTTGGCTCCCCGAAGATGTAATCAAAGAATTTAGCGAACAACTCCTTAGCCATGCAGGAACCAGCACCGTCAAGTTCCATCATGACCCAGCCAACATTTGGGTAATCAAAGGCGACAGCAAACTTGTGAGTTCACCCCAAAACAAAACTGAATGGGGAAGTCCTAGCCACACCGCCCTTGAATTGATAGAACACGCGCTCAACCAAAAAGACCCAAAAATCTATGACCATATCAAAGACAAGCATGGCAACGTCATCAGCATCCTGAATGTAGAAGCCACAACCGCATCGCGGACAATGCAAGACAAAATCCAAACCGCCTTCAAAGCATGGATCTGGAGTGAAGGCGATCGCGCTGAACAGCTATGTCTGCACTACAACCAATACCACAACCTCTACCGCGATACCGTGTATGACGGCTCACACCTAACATTCCCCAATATGGCTCCCGACTTCGAGATGCGAAGTCACCAACGCAACTTCGTGCGTCGCGTCGAACGGCAAAGAGCCTCCTTTGCCGCCCATCGGGTTGGCTATGGGAAAACTGCCACGATGATTGCCGCAGGCATGGAGCTAAAACGCAAAGGCATGGCTCACAAAGTTATGCATGTAACCATGAAATCAATCTTGCCAGGATACAGCAAAGAATTTCGACGACTGTACCCCGAAGCCAAGATTCTCGTACCGAATGCTCAAGACTTTGCCAAAGATCGTCGTCGTGTCCTACTGAGTCAAATTGCCACCCATAACTACGATGCGATTATTCTTACCTACGAACAATTCTTCAACCTGCAAATTAGCGAATCAACCGAACTGATGTTCTTGGAAGAGGTGCGATTCGTTCAGTGTAAATCACGGTAATCAACCCGTACATAACCACTGGAGATAGAAATCCTAAAGTATAGCTTAACTGTCCAGATGATATAGGTGAAAGCCCTATCGTCTAAACTCAAGACTGACTCCTTATCTGCCCACAGTGACCAAGCTCGTTACTTGGAGGCTGAAGCTGGGAACAGGACGCAATCAGACCTCTAAATGCTGAGGACACTGGCGTTAACAGGGAGTCCCTACGATGAAACAGAGCCTAGAAAAACAACCTAAGGAAAAGCAGACGCAACCAATAAAGTCTGACTTCGCCAGAGATTAGTATCCCGCCGCATAACTCTTCAATAGCGGTATGAGTATGGGGTTCTGGCGGTTGAAGTGGCTACATCTAAGGGGACATATCAATCTTCTGGACGGAACGAATAAAAACGTGTCTAAGGTCTGTAAGCTGTCGAGTTTACGGTAGACCAGACGAGAGGATTAACTCCTTGGACACGGGTAGGATGAGGCGTAATTGCCTCAAGGTATTCAGATTACACAAACTAGAGCAGATTATGGTTAGACACAATAGAAATATTAGTGAACTCTGGAAAGAATTGTCTTGGAAGAAATTCCGAGTCAACCTTTTCAAACTACAAAAGCGCGTGTATAAAGCGGTTCAAGTTAAAGATATGCGGAAAGCAAGGTCTTTACAAAAATTAATTCTCAAATCCAAATCAGCTAGATTCCTAGCGATTCGGCAAGTAACACAGCTAAATGCTGGTAAGAAAACGGCTGGTATTGATGGCAAAAAGTCACTCACATTTGAAGAACGCTTCATTCTAGAGAAAACCTTAGCTAAACACTATATCAACTGGAAACACTCAGGTTTACGCGAAATCCCCATCCCTAAAAAAGACGGGACAATGCGTATGCTAAAAGTGCCTACAATCGCCGATAGAGCTTGGCAATGCCTAGCAAAATTCGCACTCGAACCAGCACACGAAGCAACTTTCCACGCGCATAGCTACGGATTTAGAACGGGACGCTCAGCACATGATGCTCAGAGATTCCTGTTCCATTATCTCAGAAGAAATTGCAACGGAATAAATAAACGAGTCATTGAACTCGATATTGAAAAATGCTTTGACAGGATTAACCACTCTGCAATCATGGACAGCCTAATCGCCCCTTCTGGGTTAAAGCTTGGCATCTTTAGATGTCTTAAAGCTGGAGTCAACGTAGGTTTTCCAGACCAAGGAACGCCACAAGGCGGAGTAGTTAGTCCATTATTAGCAAACATCGCACTCAATGGCATTGAAGCTATACATAGCTCCAAAAATGCTGGTCATAAGGCGAATTACCCATCTGTAAGATATGCAGATGACATGGTGATAATCCTACGCCCTGAAGATAACGATGTTGAAATACTTGCCAAAATCAGCGAATTTCTAGCTGCAAGAGGGATGAAAATTAGTGAGAAAAAGACTAAGACAACCGCCACGAAAGATGGATTTGACTTTCTCGGCTGGCATTTCAAATGTCAGAAAAACGGGAAATTTAAAAGTACTCCCTCAGTGGATAACTTCAAAGCTTTCCGCAAGAAAGTAAAAGCCATTATCAATAGCTCGAATTATGGTGCAAAGGTAAAAGCTGAAAAGCTAGCGCCTATTGTTAGAGGTTGGAGAAATTACCACCGCTTCTGCAAGATGGACGGTTCTAGAAACTCGTTATATCACATGGAAAGCAGAGCGTTTAAGGTATTTAATAAGGAAGCCAAGCAAAATCGCTACTCCTGTAAGAAATTACTAGATAAAGCCTTCCCTGCTGTCCCTTATTCCGAAAATAAACACATCAATGTCAAGGGAGAGAAATCCCCCTACGATGGTGATATGGCTTACTGGAGCGAACGAAAAAGTAAGCTCTATGATGGAGCAACCTCTAAAGCCCTTAAAAAGCAAAACCATTCATGCAATATCTGCGGATTAAAGTTCGCAGATGATGAGAAAGTACATTTGCATCACATTGATGGAAATCACCAAAACTGGAAGCCTAAAAATCTTGTAGCAATACATGAAAGCTGTCACGACTATCATCACATGAGCAAAAGCGAAAGCTAAGAATATCGGGAGCTGGATGCATAGAAATAGGCACGTCCAGATCTAACCGAGAGGGGCGGGGCATAATAGCCTCCCTCGACTCAACCCAAATGTCCGCGATTAGCTCCATTTGCGAATCAACCAACAAAGAAGAATCAAGGCAAGTATTTCGCAGTCTTGAAGCCATGCGGAAGAAGATCTCACTACGCATCCAAGAAATCGAAACCAGCGATCGCAAAGACCGCGTGATTTACTTCGAGCAACTGGGCATTGATGCGCTTTTCCTAGATGAAGTACAGCAAATCAAACGACTGCAAATCCTAACCACCCAGCACAATGTTGCGGGCATTCCCACAGGCTACAGCCAACGCGCCCATGACTCCTTCATGAAAGTGCGATACCTGCTCACCAACGCCAAAAGAGTCATCTTTGCCACAGGCACACCCCTGAGCAACACGATGGCGGAAATGGACGTGTGGATGCGCTATCTGCAACTAGACCTGTTGCAACAGCAAGGACTAACGCACTTCGACAGCTTCTGCTCAAGATTCTGTGAAACTAGCACTGCTCTAGAAATCAGTCCCACAGGCAAACTGAAATCGAAAACACGCCTCCGTGAATTCGTGAATATGCCCGAACTGATGGCGATGTGGTGTCAAGTCACCGATATCCAGACCGCAGCCCTTGCCGAAGTGAAAACCCCTAAGCCCCATTACCATGTGATGTCCTGTAAACCATCACCAGAGCAAATCGCCTATATGGACAAACTCTGCGATCGCGCCGAGGCAGTCGCCAAACGTAAAGTCAAACCCGAAATTGACAACATGTTAAAAATTACGGGTGATGGAGCCAAAGCTTGTATGCACACCAAATTAGTATCTCCCAGTGCAAGCGAATGGATTAACAACAAACTGCTCGCGTGTGCGTGGAACGTTTGGCAAATCTGGACGATTACCGCGATCGCCAAAGGTACTCAAGCAATATTCTGCGATCGCAATGCACCAAAGAAAGACAGGTGGAATAGTTATTGCTATATCCGCGACACCTTAGTGATGCTGGGCATACCCGCCGACCAGATTACCTTTATCCATGATTACGACACGGATACCAAGAAGGCAAGACTGTTTGAAGCCATCAACGAAGGCAAAATTAGGATTGTCTTTGGTTCCACTTCAAAACTAGGAACGGGAGTAAATATGCAGAGCAAACTGATCGCCTTGCACCACATCGATTGTCCGTGGCGACCATCGGATTTGGAACAGCGCGAAGGCAGAGGAGTCAGACAGGGTAACGAATGGAGTGATGTCTTTATCTTCCGCTATGTCACTGAAGGTAGAAATAACCAAGCAGGATTTGACTCATTCCTATGGCAAGCGATTGAGAACAAACAACGGATGATTTCGCAGGTGATGTCGGGTGATCGGACCCATCGCACTATCGAAGACATTGACGAGACAGTTCTTAATGCAGCCCAAATGAAAGCGATAGCATCGGGCGATCCGCTCATTATGGAACGCGCTACCCTCGAAGCCGAATTGCAAGGACTAGGAATGCAATTGCAAGCCTATAACGACAGGCAATTCAGAGACAAATCCAAGATTCAGTATCTAGCTGACATGGTAAATACCACCTATCCCGCCAGCATCCAGCGCATTCAAGCAGACCTAGCCATAGTCGCCCAAGCCAACCTAAAGCAATTCATCAGCGATCGCGGAGTGATGTTGGATAAAGCCGTGCTAATCGATCATCACATTACCGAACAAGTGCAAAGGTTGAAGGAAAGCTATCGATTGACCCATGTTCAAATCGGGCAATTTGCAGGACTGAATGTATTTCTGAGCAGATTTGGCTCAGAGGTGAATGGGTATATTGGCGTGAGCATCAATTCAGGCTATGAATTTAATGCAGAGTGCCAGCAACCCTATAGTTCGCTGTTGCATGTGGTGAGAAATGCGATCGCTGCCAAATTGACTACAGCCCAAGAAAATCTCGAACGAGACAGACAAGAACTGCCGATTCTCCAAAATCGAGTCAGTCAACCCTTTGAGCAAGCACAGGAATACGAGCAGAAATCAAATCGGCTAGGATTCCTGAAGGAGATGTTTGATGCGATCGCCCATGAATCCCCTGTAGACGATAGTGGAACCGACTATGCATTAGAGGGAGAAGACATGGAAGAATCGCGAGAAATCTTCTGGTCAAGAGACTCAAGTGCGGCTTCACTAGAGCCACCGTCAACAGCGATCGTAGAAGCATTGAGGCAAAGGACATTTGAGGATTGGGTATCAGGTGATGCTGATAACTGGCTTGAACAAATCGCGCAGATTGTTAGCAATGTTGAGATTGAAATTCTTGTGAATGGCGATCGGCTTGGGGCAATCCCAGAATCCAAGACATTGGCTGACTTTAGATTAGTTCGAGGAGGCGAACAACTTACAATTCCACAAAAGGTGCGATTCGTTTAGCGTGAATCACGGTAACCAGTCCGTACATAACCGCTAGAGTCAAGACTCCCAAGTCTAGCTTAACTGTCCAGACGATGTAAGTGTAAGCCTTACCGTCTAAACTCAAGACTGACTCCTTATCTGCCCACAGTGACCAAGCTCGTTACTTGGAGGCTGAAGCTGGGAACAGGGCGCAATCAGATACTAATTGCAAGTAACACTGGCGCTAAAGGGAGTCCCCAAGATGAAATAGAGCCTAGAAAAGCAATCTAGGAGTAGGCAGACGCAATCCTTAAAATCTGACCTCGCCAGAGATTAACACCCCGCCGCAACTTCTTTTGATTAGCAGCATGAGTAAGGGGTTCTGGCGATTGAATTGGCTACATCTAAAGGGACATATCAATCTTTTGGACGGAACGAATAAAAACGAGTCTAAGGTCTGTAATTTGTCGAAATTACGGTAGACCAGACGAGAGGATTAACCCCTTAGACACGGGTAGGATGGGGCGTAATTGCCTCAAGGTATTCAGAAAACATAAACTAGAGCAAATCATGGTTAGCCACGATAGAAATATTAGTGAACTTTGGAAAGAATTACCTTGGAAGAAATTTCGAGTTAATCTTTTTAGGTTGCAAAAGCGAGTGTTCAAAGCGGTTCAAGTTAAAGATATGCGGAAAGCAAGGTCTTTACAAAAACTAATTCTCAAATCCAAATCAGCTAGACTACTAGCAATTCGGCAAGTAACGCAGCTAAATGCTGGCAAAAAGACGGCTGGTATAGATGGCAAAAAGTCCCTCTCATTCGAGGAACGATTTGAGCTAGAGAAAACTTTAGCCAAACATCATATCAACTGGAAACACTCAGGTCTGCGAGAAATCCCTATCCCTAAAAAAGATGGGACAATCCGTATGCTCAAAGTACCCACAATTGCGGATAGAGCTTGGCAATGCTTAGCAAAATATGTACTTGAGCCAGCACACGAAGCAACCTTCCACGCACGAAGCTATGGGTTCAGAACAGGACGCTCAGCGCATGACGCTCAGAAATTCCTATTCAACAACCTTAGAAGCATAAGCCACGGAATCAATAAACGAGTTATCGAGCTTGATATTGAAAAATGCTTTGACAGGATTAACCACTCTGCAATCATGGAAAACCTAATCGCCCCTTCAGGGCTAAAGCTTGGCATCTTTAGATGCCTCAAAGCTGGAGTCAATGTAGGTTTTCCAGACCAAGGAACGCCACAAGGCGGAGTAATAAGTCCATTATTAGCCAACATCGCACTAAATGGCATCGAAAGTATTCACAGATACAAAGGTTCCAATAGAGTTTGGATAGAGCCATCAATCCGTTACGCAGATGACATGGTTATAATCCTACGCCCTGAAGATAACGATGTTGAAATACTTGCCAAAATCAGCGAATTTCTAGCCTCAAGAGGTATGAAAGTTAGTGAAAGAAAAACCAAGACAACCGCCACGAAAGACGGTTTTGACTTCCTAGGCTGGCATTTCAAATGTCAGAAAAACGGAAAATTTAGAAGTATACCCTCAGAGGCGAACTATAAATCTTTCCGTAAGAAGGTAAAAGCCATTGTCAATAGCTCGAATTTTGGTGCAATGGAAAAAGCTAAAAAGCTAGCACCCATTGTTAGAGGCTGGAGAAACTACCATCGCTTCTGCAAGATGGACGGTTCAAGGAACTCGCTGTACCATATCGAAACCAGAGCATACAAGGTGTTTAACAGGGAAACCAAGCAAAATCGCTACTCTAGCAAGAAATTACTAGATAAAGCCTTCCCTGCCGTTCCTTACTCTGAAAGCAAACATATCAATGTCAAAGGAAATAAATCCCCCTACGATGGCGATATTGTCTATTGGAGCGAACGTAATAGCAAGCTCTATGACAACATGACCTCTAAAGCCCTTAAAAGGCAAAACCATTCATGTAAAAACTGTGGATTAAAATTCGCAGATGATGAAAAAGTACATTTACATCATGTAGATGGAAATCATAATAATTGGAAGCATAAAAACCTTGTAGCAATACATGAAAGTTGCCACGATTATCATCACATGAGCAAAAGCGCAAGCTAAGAATATCGGGAGCTGGATACACAGAAATGGGTACGTCCAGATCTAACAGAGAGGGGCTAGGGATAATACCCTACCTCGACTCTACCAATGTGGATGAACAAAGAGAACAGCTAACATTGTTTTAAGAATTCTATTCTAAATGAATAGAATTACATAGGGAAAGCGCTGTCGCTAAAAGTCTATGAAGGTTTGAGATGCAAAAATGGACAAAGAAAATTGCCAAATGTCACTGTTTAAAAATAGCAAATGTTATGTAATAGTGAGTTTCAAGCGCTCAATCAAAAAGATAGCATCTAGGCTCAAAGACCATTATGGTTGCGAAATTCTCGAATGCAATCGAGATGCAGTATCATTCTTGCCTTCAAAAGCTGGAACAATTCAGCAAATGCTAGCAAGTGGAAAAATCCAAGACTGCACTGGAGAAAATCTAAAGATATAAATCAGTGTGATAGAAAATTAGCCTACCCATACTCATGTAGTAGAATGGGTAGGCTAATTTTTTATCACACAGGTTTGTAAGAAGTCCTTAGCAGGAATTTTGTGACGAATATAAGGAGCAGATAAAATAATGGCGTGGAAATATAATGCGTCTGACTTACCCAGTGGCAGCGAATCGCGACAAAGCCATGCGGAATTCATTCGCGTGAATCTTGAGCTACTGCTAGCAATAGCATGGCACGGCTACAAAAGCGAAGGCAGAGGTGCAATCATCATTGATGTCAATAAATCCAAAGAATCGCAAATCGGCATCAGCCCCTATCAAAAATGGCTGAACTCTGAAAGCTATGGCTGCTACCTAAGCCAAACTACAGCAGAGCACATTGCTAATGAATCGGGATACCCAAACCCATTTCAAAAGGAAGAGAAGAGACAAATCAGGGAATACAAGCCCGAGAATCAATTTGTAATCTGCTTTATCCGCACCGATGGTGGTTTTAGTTCCTATATGATTGCCCATCCCTTCCTGACTGCGAAACAAGCCTATGAAGCTAATAGAACTAGGCTGCAAGCTGAGTTCGCAGTAGATAAACCCGACTAAATTCAATCCCAATATTCAAAATCCAAAAGCCTCCCGATTTGCATCAGGAGGCTAATTTGTTATGGAGTCAAATATGACAATCCAAAGATACAAAAGCGTATTGTGTGGACTATTGCTATTAGCGATCGCCATCCATCCAGAACAGCATCACGTAGTAGAAAAGCATCCCAAAATCGTCCATATCCAAACCCGTCGCCAGCGCAAATATTGGCGAAAGAAGCACAAGAGGATTAGTGCGTAGAAGAAATTAGCAGTTAGCGATTAGCCAAAAGCTAACTGCTATTTGTGAGTTCCAAAAATATGACAACAAATAGTTTCCAGTTCGGTAAATCTTCTCATCTTGCCAAGATTGAAGCAGAAATCCAAAAAACAAAAAAGCTAATCGCTTTTCTACAATCCAAACTCGACAAGAATAACAGAAAAAAGAAGACCGCTATCGATCTGCAAATAGCTAAAAACCATTTGCAGATACTGTCACGCGATTGTGAAATAGCAGCAAACGTGAAGCCAATTATCAAGGAGCAAAGCTTGAATGAAAAACATCAAAGGCAACGTCCATCAAATCAAAACCATGCTGAAGATTTGCAGCAAATATCATTGGGAATTGAAAAAAGTGATTAGCTCTCGGAGCAAAGAAGGCTCTTATCTATTTGTAGGAGATATTCGAGCAGAATTCAAATGCCATCACGATCGACCAACTCGTGCCAAATTTGACCCATCATTGACAATTCGCAGTGACGGAACGGTAGATCTCAATGAAAACCTGTTTCAAAACGACCCTTATACAAAAGAGATAAAGCAACTGCTAGAAGCAGCCCATGTAAGTACGGAACCCACCAGAAAACTAGGGGCGGGAATCAAGTAAACAGAAGTCAAGCAGAGCCATCCCAAGACAACCGCTACCGAATTAACTACTACCAAACAATCGCCTAGCAGACTGCAAAAGGCGATCGCTCATCTATATCTAAATTAGAGGATACAAGCCATGAACACAGCAGCGATGATCGCCACCCAGCAAGCATTAATCGATAAAGGAGCCGAATACCTAGGCGACCTAATCGCATGGTCAATCAATGCCGAGACCAGACTAAGTGAAGCTACCCTAAAACGAGCCGCCGAGCAAGTGAATCTTGACTTCAGATACCTCCCCGAAAGCCCTAACAAACTAAGTGCATTTAAAAATGCGAGAACAAAAGCCCAGACCCAACTGAGCAACTACAATCTCCTCATCCGTCAAATCTCCAACAACGGAGTACTAGTCTATGGATTTGTCCTAGAAAACAAGAGCGAGAAAGACAAAAAGCTGCGCTATTACCAACTCGCATCTTATACCTTCGATAAAAGCAACGAAATCACCAATTGGAATCGAGAAGACTGGAGCAGTGACAATGAACCCCTGATTGACATCGCGAGAACCACCTTCGACAAATGGTACAGATGGAGCCAAGAAATCACCAGCAAAGAAATCCGCGCCATGCTGACCGAATTTGTGAAGAAAGCTGGAGTGCCATTTCGGGAACGAGGCGGCACATACTTTGTGGCAAGAAGCTATCGCTCAGAGCTAACCGCCTTTCGAGAACTACTACCGCTGATTCACAGAGAAAACAACATCCGTTGGATGCCGATCGCAGGCATTGGCGACATGGACATCATTGCAAGGCAATCTCTGGAAAAAGAAGTGCAGTCGATGTCCAGCTACCTAGACGAACTGCTAGACCCAGAGAAAGTATCCGAAACAAAAGGTAGCACCCTGAAAAACCAACTCAAGGTATATCGGGAAGTAGAACACAAAACTAAAATGCTCTCCGAGCTATTGCAATTTCGCTCCGACGCACTCACCGACAAACTCGCCAAACTGCGACAACGTTGCCTAAACGTATTGGAAGAAATTTCAACTTCCACAGCAGTCGAAAATCCAGAAAACCAACCACATCAAACAGAAGAAATCATCTCTGAACCAGAAGAAACCAACCTAATCCCAGAAACAACAGACGAGAGCCTAGACAACCTATTTGACCTCGGCTTCTAGCGAAGGATCTCGGGAGTAGCCAACGCGCTACTCCCCATCAAAACATCAAAGATAAAAAATAAAAGGAACTTAAAAATGATCGCCACCGAAATCGCGAAAACAAACGGACATGTAACCGCCTTGACCGTAACCCATAAATCCCCATCCGAGAAACTACAACAACTGCGAGAACAATTGAAAGCCGCGTATCTAGACCGCAGCGAAGCGATCGACCTAATCATCGTCGGACTGCTATCGAAAATGCATGTTTTCTTAGGAGGCAAACCAGGAACAGGCAAAACCGAGCTTGCAAAAGCCGTCTCAGACGCAATCACAGGAACCACATTCTTTCATTACCTGATGACCAAAACCACCGTCGCCGAAGAAGTACTAGGCGCACCCGACCTCGCCGAACTGCAAAAAGGCAAATTCGTGCGCGACACCGAAGCCATGTTACCTGAAGCGCACCTTGCCCTCATGGATGAAATTGGAAAGGCAAATAGCATTGTCCGTAACTCCGCATTAGGACTGATGAACGAACGGGAATTTCTAAACGGCAAAACCAAACTGCAATCACCATTAATCACCATGATTGGCTGTTCCAACGAACTCCTAGACGGCGAAGAAGATGGAGCATTTTGGGATCGACTGAGCTTGCGGTACATGGTCGATTATCTAGGCGACGAAGACCTGCGAACATTGCTACTACGCAAAACCAGCAACATCGCCGCCCCCCAGATCACCACTATGCTGAGCCTAGCCGAACTAGAGCAAATGCAAACCGCCGTGAAAAACGTCCCCTTCCCCACCCCAGTCATCGACTCCCTAATCGACCTACAACGGGAACTGAAGAAAGAAAACTTCATCGTCAGCACCAGAAAATACGTGCAGATTGTCAACATTCTCAAAGCCTATGCCTATTTGCAAGAAGAACCCGAAGTCAGCGAAGACAGCTTTGAAATTCTCAACCATGTAATCTGGAACCATCCCAGAGAGCAAGCACTGATCAGAAAAATCGTCGCCAAAGTGGGCAATCCCGTGAATATCCAAGCCCAAGAAATCCTCGCTGCCATCACCGAAAAGCTTTCAGACTTGGGCAACTGTCCAGTTTATGGCACAAAGAAGCAGCAAGACGATTGGGCAACCGAAGGTTCGGGATTACTGTCCGATATGCGAAACATGATCGACAGACTACAAAGCCTGATTGTTCAACACCCGAACAGGGCAAAGAAAGCCCAACAAGCGATCGCTGAAATCGAAACCAAGAAGAAACCATTACTAGCGAAAGTCAGTGAAATCATGTACGGCGCATAGAAACAATCAACAGAGAGCAGATTACCTGCTCTCTCATCTTTCTCAACCTAATAGAGACTCAAAATGCAAGAACCATTAGTGTATGTAATCCCCAAATGGACAAAGTTATGTGTGAATGACTTCAAAGAAAAATCATCCAGACTGAGCGAAGTGATTGAAGAAGGGGAAAGCAAAGTCTACAACTTTGAAACCTTTGTCAGCGAAACCTATCATCGCCTGTACGATCGCCAACCCAACCGACTAGAAGATAGCGCCATCAAACCCGAAAACAAAATCTGGATCGCCATCCATCAACAGATGAGCGAATTAGAAGCATTCCAGAAATTTAGCAACCGCCTGAATGGAGATGAATTTCTCTCAGGCATCGGCACAACTGCACTGTGTATCGCGATCGCCGAAATGCTGCCCGAACCAACCGAACCACTAGAAGACCCAGAAGTAATCAGAAATCAGCTTCGGGGTATTTTTGAAGCATTGCAAGGACAAACACCCAATGCTGGGCTGATGCAAAAGATTCAACAGTTAAAGCAAAAAGGACTAGAAGCGCGACTAGCAAGTGAAGCTTATGCTGACTCCATTAGCAATGCCGAAATCGAAACCGCACTGCTAATTGGCATAGCCAAAGCCGAAGCAGAAATGCAAGCGATCGGCGAAAGCTTAGCCGCCTATAGCGGCAGCAGCAATTACAGCAACGAAACCCAACTTAAAATCGCCGATAAAATCCAGCTCGCCCAACGCCTTCAAGCATCGCCAAAACTTCAAGCGATCGCTGAACTTGCAGGCAAGAAAATCGCGATCGCAGCCAAGATACAACGCAGCAAAGTCAAAGAAGGACGAACCGAAATCATCGGCGTAACCACAGGCAACGACCTAATCCGACTACTGCCCTGCGAGCTAGTCAAGCTTACCGAACCCGCACTATTCCCCATATTCGCCAAAGGCTATATTGAGCGATCGCTATTACAACGAGAACTAATCAGCCGCGAACCCCTTGCCAGAGGACCAATCGTTATCTGTCTAGATTCAAGTGGGTCAATGACAGGGAAAGAAGAAATCTGGAGCAAAGCGATCGCCCTAGCGCTATTGAGTATTGCTGTAAGCCAAAAGCGCCATTGCCGCATCTTGCACTTCACAGGCAAGGTAGAGCGAATCGACGACTTTGCAGGGGAAATCCCCGACACTAATCGCGTAATTGACTGCATCGAAAAGTTCTACAACGGTGACAGCACCAGTTTTACCGCCGCTCTGACGGGAGCCTTAGCATCGATCCAACAGCACGAACATACCAAGAAAGCCGACGTGGTATTAATCACCGACGGACTAGACACCCCATCATCTAGTTTCATGGAGCAATGGCAAGCAGACAGGAAAAAGTATGAATTTAGTTGCTACGGCATCTTGATTGCTGGTGGCAACCTCAGCAACTACGAAAGCACGATCGGCAACTTATGCGATCGCTATGTAGAAATAACAGATCTCACAGACGACAGCGAAGTATCCGACTGTCTATACAGCATCTAAAAAGCACTTAAAGCGAGAATAGGCGGCGCATTGCGCCGCCTATTCTCGCTTTTCCTCTAGCGAGGTTCGCAAGGAAAAATTCCAAGTATTTACCAAACCCACTTACCTATTAACTAATAAGGAGAAATATCTATGACCTACTCATTTCAGAAAGCAACGAAAGAAAACATCAAACTACGCATGGCTTTGTATGGCCCACCAGGCTGTGGCAAAACCTACACCGCTCTCCAACTAGCAACAATATTGGGGAAAAAGATTGGACTGATCGACACCGAATATGGCTCTAGCCGTAAATACGCCAACCTGTTTGACTTCAAATCACTAGAACTAACCAAATTTGGACCCAGCCAATATTACAACGCCATTGAAAGCGCCGAAGAATCAGGATTTGATTACCTAATCATCGACTCCCTATCCCATGCATGGTACGCCGAACTAGACGCAGTAGGTAGTGACGTGAGGAACTGGGCAAGAATCCGCCCCATCGAACGCCAACTATGGGACAAAATCATCAGCTCTAGTTGCCACATCATCGTCACGATGCGGTCAAAGATTGAGTACGACTACAGCGCGACTGAAATTGGTGGTAAGCAGAAAATCACCAGTGTCCGAAAGATTGGCACAGCCCCGATCCAAAAGGAAGGCAGTGAATATGAACTAGACATTTGTGGCTTACTCGATGACCAGAACACCCTGACCATATCCAAGAGCAGATGTCCTGAAATCAGCAATGGCATCTTCCCAAAACCAGGCAAGAAATTTGCCGAAATGATTCAAACATGGCTGAGTGATGAAACCCCAGTCAACAGAAATGCGTTTATCCCGATCATCAATGTACCCGTCAATCCAGTCTTACAGGAGCCACAAAAACAGTCCGAACTAGCAGCAGTCGCCAGCAGCAACGGTCATATCCCCCAGATTGCTAGTACCAATGGTCATATCGCTCAGATTGCTAGTACCAACGGTCATATCGCCACAGTCATTGAATCCAAGCCAACTACCAATACCCAAACCCATCACAGCAAACCCGACAACCCAGCCAAAGCCGCCTTCAAAGCATTATTGGCAATCACCCAGCAACACATCAGCAAAGTGATTGAAACCAGCATTGACCTATATGGAGCCGATGAAAGCGGATTGAAACCCAAATTCAACAGTGAAAATATGACCGCCGAACAAATCAAAGCCGTCTGCGAAGCACTGATGCGAGAATGGCTAGGCTTCAAAGGATACACCGCCGAACTAGCCCAAAACCTGATCGACATATCGACATCACGGCATCCAGGACAATATGCCGAAATTGCCAAAGACATCACCAATCAACTCGAATTCTAGAAATCGCAAAATGAATAACCCTCTATCTAAATTAAATTAGAGAGTTATTCATTTCTTTGAAGAACGCTATCGCGTGGAAGTCCATGACCTGATTCCTAAATAGAAGGAAAAAACTCATGTGTAATTCAACTAATCTCGTTGTTCTCTCTGGCTATGTCGGTAACGTATCTGAAGTTCGTAAAACCAAAACCAGTGGCAAAGACGTACTAGACTTCAGCCTCGCCATACAGCCCAAACCTCGCCGAGACAAAGAAGGTAATTGGATCGACCAAGAACCACTCTGGGTAAAAGTAGTTTGCTGGAATGGAACTGCGGAATATGCCGAAGAGAGAGCGCAATCTGGACGCTTTGTCGAAGTTACGGGAGTTCTCGCTCAACCCGAAGAATACAAGTCCAAGAAAGACAAGAAGCATCATGCGCGGACTGTGATTCATGCCCAATCTCTGAACTTCATTGATGTTGTGAGAAAGTCTGCTGAAGACGAAGAGTATGAAGAATCAACCGTTTACGACGACGACTTCTAGTTGAACAGCTATAGAGAGTAGTGATAGATATCTATCCAAGCTCTCTATAGCTGTTTGTTTTTTAGGCGCTGTCGCTTAAGGCTCATGCCCAACTAAAGAAAGAGAAAGTAACGATGATTTACACTCACAAAGGCTATCAAGGTTTGCTATCGGTTCGATTCACCAATCAAGGCACTGAATGGATAGCTCAAGCCAAGAAGTATTCAGTCAGCCTTGAGCAGAAAGTATTCGCCCAATGGCTTGGTACAGAATTGATTACAGGCTTTGACAGGGAACAAACTAAACAACGCTTTGCTGAGACAGTGGAGTTATTCTTGCGAGAACATGAGGATATATTCCCACTGTATCCCCGACCAGAACTACCCGATGCAACCATCGAAGCAATTCTGGACGAGCGAGTGTATCTGACTCTCAACGATAACGGTAGACATCACACCGCCAAGTTCCAAGTATTCCATGAGAATCTGCGAGTATTTCCATCACACATTCCAATACCAGTTGGAATTAAGCGTAAATCGAATGCAAGGCTTAGCCAACGTGCAGCCTAGCTAGAAATCTGACTATCATCGAAAAGTAAAATCCTCACATTGAGGATTTTACTTTTTATTTTTTATTTTTCAAAACTTTGTGAATGGCTTGTTAAGGCTAGCGCCATTGCTTATGCAGAGAGCCATAAGCCCGTTAACGAGAAAGCCATGACCAACCCAGCAATTGACTTAGACAAAGACAGACTAAAGCTGTGCATTGAGATATTGCCAGAAGTAGACTCAATCGAGCGAATGGTGATAATTTCCATTTGCTGTGAACAGGGCATGCCATTGATTCAGACAATTAGCTTGAACCAGCTAGTGCCAATTCCTTTGCCATTAGCCGAGATCATTCAAGCCTATGCTGACAGCCAGTTGGCAATCCAAGAACCAACTGCAATGGTTGAAGAAGAAAAGCCAGAACTAATCACAACCACCAAACGATCCCTAGTATCGACAAAATCAGAACAGATGGCACTATTATGAGTGGAACAGCAATGAACTATAACATCAAAATTGAAGGACAGACGATTCCCGTACCACCAGAAATTGGCAGTAGTGACGAACAAATAAGGGCTACTCTCAGTCTGTATTTTGAAGGAATCAAGAACTCGAAAATTGAAAGAACCGTGCAAGCCAACGGCGATATCCTCGTGGATGTTTGCAAAGTTGCAGGTACAAAAGGCGGAACATGAAGGAGACAGCGATCGCTACTTTGATAACAGCCCCAGAAGAAATCCCACCCCTGCTTGAAATACTGTGGGAAATTGAGCAGTACGAAGCGCAAGGGCATCATTTAATCGAGCTGAGTGACATCATCGGGTTAGAGGACTTTGAGGAAGCAAGCAAAAAATTACACAAACAGAGCCTATGCAATCAAAGGACAATAGACAGCCTGAGAAGAGCAAACCCGATCGCCGCACCGATGACGATCCGAGGATTTTGAGATGGACAAAGCTAAATTCGAGTGGTTAGCAGCAAGCTCTGCCGACAGAGCTGTGGAACATATTGCGTCACTCCAGCAACGAGCAACGATGCTGCAACTGTATCAGTATTACTATCCTGACGAATACCAACAATCAAAGGCTAGTGTCAAAGTTACTAGCCTTGAAAACTTTAGTGATAAGGAGCTAGAATTTCTGACCTTAGTGGATGAGCAATTCTTCCCATTACCATTACTGCTAGAAGAATCAGATCGTATCTCCTACATACCTGTCGAACCCCTTGGCACTGCATGGTATTACGATAACTTTGAAGAACTAGGAGCGACCGAGAAATTCTTGATGAGCCTAATTCATGGATTAGATAGGGATACATGGGATGACATCGAGGGAGAACTGGAACAAGACTTGCCAGAGGCTGTTAGTTACATCAATTACCAAAAGTTAACTCTGGAATGCAAAAAGGTAAGAGGAACAATCACCCTCTTACCCATAGCGTTGGATATGCTAACTCAGTCCACAGGGAATATATGGCTAGATATCTCCTATGAGAATGACATCGTAGATGCTCATTGGACAGTAGAGGTAATAGATAACTTAAGAGAAGCCTATATAGAAGCCCAAACGATCAGGCAAAAGTATCGAGAATTTATCGAATGGCTAGATCAAGACACCGCCAACTGTATCAAGGTGGTCAAGCTCTGGAACAAATGTAAAGAGCCAAATCCCGAAATACACAACCACTATCTTGCCGCATGAGGAAACAGCAATGCTAATCCTAGACCCACTCCAAGATGCCCTCAAACCCGATGGCTATCCATTAATCGAAGCAGAGGCAAAACTCCTATTTCTGAAAGGAGGGCATTACTGCTTTCAATATCGACAGGGAGAGAAAGAAACTTATAAATTTCTATCCCCTGAAACAGTGAGAGCCGCCTTTCAACATGAACGTATCGACTCAGGCTGGATACCCGACGGAGTAAAACGATTGGGTATTTGTCGTCAAGGATATTGGTATGTGCAGTTTATGCCACCCGCAAAACGGACATTTACCTTCGCCGACCTACAGGGTGATGGAGAACGAATCTCCCTGACCATTCCCATGATGGGAATAGTGTTTATGCTATGCGGTGACACTTGCTACATCTGGGCAACCAAGCAAAAAACCTTTGAACCCGAAGCACCTATTTACCATGTGCCATTACCAAACATCTATGGAGATGGCAGGATTTGCATGGGAGTTGAGAATAATCTCAGCAACTATGCAGAAGGGATAGAGCGTCTATCTAAAGCATGGCAGATGTTTATGACAGCACCATTTAACAATCATCTTGTGGATAACAAATCAAATACCCATCCAGAAGACATCCGCAAAAAACTGATCCAATTGCAGAAATCCAACCGATACCCCATCAACGATCTTGTCCAATGTGGCAGTTCTGTAAAGGTAGCCATCAACATGGTAATCAACCAATGAAATTACTAGAACATATCCAAAAGCACGTAGCAACAGCAAATCCCGTATTGCCAACGATTGCCCACAATTCTCCACTAATTCAGCACATCATCGCCACAAATCCAAGCTTGCCTGAAATCGCCTCAACCTCAATGTATGAGTATGTCTATGGCAGTAATGGCACATTTGTCAGAGCCAAGAGGCAAGGTTTGACAGCGATCGCCCCAGTCTCCTATTACAAAGCCAAAGGACTAAAGGCGATATTTCTGCATTTACCCGCATACAGGCGATCGCCTAACTAATCAGTCCAAAATTTAATCGTCGTGCTAATTTACAATACATAGATGTCTAAAGATTTTGTTCGATACTTAAGAGGATTCAAATCATGACGATTTTAGAAAGAGCTGTGAGTACGATGCAGCTGTTGCCTGTTGAGAAGCAGCAAGAAGCATTGAATTTTATTGAGTTTCTGGCTTTTAAGATAGGCGATCGCCAAGTTAAAGATGATTATTCGGTAATTCCTGCTAGGCGATCGCTAGAAAATTTGTATGGTATTTGTGCAGATGATCCGATTGTTCTTGATGATTCTGGAATTTCAGAGAGTATGGATGATGAACTGGTGGGAGCTTTTGACTAAAAATGCGTTATCTATTGGACACGAATGTTTGTGTGGTGTATTTAAATGGTCGCTCGAATGAAGTGCGCGATCGCTTAATTTCTACTCCGATTGAGTATATGGCTGTGTGTTCTGTGGTGAAGTCTGAGTTGTTTTATGGTGCGATGCGAAGCAATAACCCAACTAAAACTTTGGAACGCCAGCAAGAGTTTTTAGAGCGATTTATGTCGCTTCCTTTTGGGGATGAGTCGGCGCTTTTGTTTGGTCAAATTCGGGCGCGGCTTGCTGGTGCGGGGACTCCTATTGGTGCGTATGATTTGCAGATTGCGGCGATCGCTTTGGCAAATAATCTAATTTTGGTGACACATAATACAAGGGAGTTTGAGCGTGTGGATGGGTTGCAACTTGAGGCTTGGGAAGTATAAATCGCGCCAGTCTCCTATTACAAAGCCATAGGACTAAAGGCGATATCAGCAATCGTCATAAATTTTGCTGCGATGGGCAATGAGGGTAACGGATACCACTTTTGAGTCTTCGTCAACTAGGTAGACTATTCGATAGTCACCGATCCGATAACGATAGCGTCCTGCTAAGTTTCCTCTCAAGGCTGTGATATTTGGGTGGTTGTATGGGGTTTGTTCGAGAATTAGCAGACACTTGTTAATCTTTTTGACGGTGGCAAGTGAGGTTTTGTTGTAAAAATTTTGGGCTTCAGGAGACAGTCGAACTTCATACATCTCTGCGAATATCTCTCCAGTTACGATAGCTGCCTGTAGAAACCTTAGCTTCTGCTTTTTCTAAGGAGTCCATAAATCTCGGAATTCTTAGTAGTTCGTCAGTTGCTTCTTGGCTTTCACGTTCTGCTAGATATGCCAAAAAATCTACAGCTAATCTGAGTCTTTCGGGGGACAGGCAATCAATGTATTCATCAATTTGATGGCGAAGTTCTACTGTGGTCATAAGCTTGATGGTTATTCAAAATTTATAACTTGCTAATAATGTCATTGTAGGCGATCGCCAAGTTTAAACAAGTTGCTGATGTTGTTTTATTTGAAAAAAATTAATGCTATGAAGATTGTGAGAATAAAGCGATACAATTGATCGCAATAACTTTCAAGAATTAGAAAAACTCATGACTGATTTGCCAGAAGACGATCTCGAAATTATTTTGGTGGATTTTAAGGGAAGTGGTGGATCGGTTGGGCAAGTTAGCCTATCGCCTGTAGAGCTTACTAAACAGTTAGAGGAGCGGTCGAAGGACGCTGTGAATGGAGCGATGAGGACAATTCGGTTGATGGCAAATCGCACGATCGCTACTCTTGATACGATGGCAAATAAGCCGTCACAGGTGGAGGTGGAGTTTGCGATTAAGTTGGATGCTAAGGCGGGTGCTTTGTTGGCGAGTGCTGGGGCTGAGGGTAGTCTCAAGGTGAAGCTGGTCTGGAATCGGGACAAGGATAAATAGGATATTCGACATCATGGCAAACGTTCAAGTTCAAAGTCCTCGCGAATTCACCATACAAATTCGGCACTTTACGAGTAATGCCATTGTCGGAACTGGGTTTGTGGTCTCTGATAATGGTTTGGCTATAACTTGCGCTCATGTGGTGCAAGCAGCTACTGATAATAGTGGTTGCCAAAAGGGTTTGGCGATGAGCGCTTACTTCGCAAAGTCTAAAAAGATGTGGTGGGCGGAGGTGATTGGTTGCTTTGAGGGTTTTGATGATGATGTGGCGCTTTTGCAACTGCGTGATGAAGATGGCAGTTTTTACTTGCCTGATTTGATGCGCCCTGCAAAAGTTGGATATGCTGATGAATCTGCTGGTAATAGGTTTCGGAGTTATGGCTATCGTCCTCTAGATATATACAAAAGCGGATTAGCGGAAGGCAAAATTTTAGGGGATGTGGAACCGCCGAATGGTTATGTTTTACAACTCGATCCGATTCAGTTGGAGTCGAGCCAGATCAATAGTGGGATGAGTGGTGCGGCGGTGCTAGATTTGGAGCGCGATCGCGTGGTGGGGATTGTCTCAGAGACTTGGTTTCCTGATGCGACGGGGAAAGATCGGGATACGGCTTGGGCGGTGAATGTGCGGGTGTTGGCTTTGCCACCGATCTCCTTACCAATGAGTGACGAAAATGCTTTAACGGAGACAGATATAGTAACGATCGCTACAGCACCAATGACGGATAATATTGCCATGCCTACCCTCAAGGAAAAACTGGTAAATGCGCCGCCGATCTTTGATGAATGGGTCGGACGGGTGGAATTGTTGCAAGCTTTGAATGAGGATTGGGTCGATCCTGCGCGGCGGATTGTGGAATTGATTGGGTTTGGGGGTGAGGGTAAGAGTAGTGTGGCGCGGCGGTGGGTGGCGAATGTGTTGTCATCTGAGAACAAACCGCAAGGGGTTTTCTGGTGGGGATTTGAATCAAATCCTAGTATTGATAAATTTTTTGAAGAACTCCTGAAATTTTTAGTGGATGGCATTAATACACAAGCGCTACCTTCTGCGGCAGAGAAGATTCAGGTTATTAACGCTATGCTTAGCAACAGTCGATGCATTTTTGTACTCGATGGATTAGAGGTGTTGCAGTACGATGATGGCGAAGATTATGGGCTGCTCAAAAATTCATTACTGCGTGAATGGTTGCGCGATTTTGCTAAGGTCGAACATAACTCTTTTGCAATTCTGACTAGTCGGTTGCCTGTTTTCGATCTGCTCGACTTTACAACCTTTGTCCATCGAGAAGTTAAGAGCTTAAATGTGAAGGAAGGAGAGGAACTCTTAACCAAGGTTGGGGTAAAAGGTTCATTGCTTGCGATTCGGAGTGTAGCTGCAAATTGGGATGGATATGCTCTCATTTTGAGTACGATCGGGGCATATTTGGTTGACCGTTATGGAGGAGATGTTCAACATATTCGCGATATTCCACCGCCAACCTCCAATGAAACTCGCTACCAGCAAGTAAGGAGAGTTTTACATTTTTATGACGCACATCTGACCGCAGCAGAGCGAGAGTTTTTGCAAACCTGCAGTGCATTTCGCATACCTGTACCTGATCGGTCGTTTAAGCGCTTATTTCGTTCGTGGGATGGCATTGAGAGATCGCCCGAAATCCCTGAGCGACAATACCAACCAAATTTTATCGAGCGCTCTATCATCTGGGTACTGTGGTTAATAGATCGCATCTTGCAGACAAAGCGGAGCAAATGGATACGGGTGAGAGGACGGCTCGATAAACCGATGGCAAGTTTAGATAGCAAAACTTTTTCTGCGATGGTAAATCGCTTGGTGGATTACCGCATGTTGCGGCACAACCAGCAAGAAAATTGCTACACGATTCATCCGCTTTTACGCGAATATTTTCAACAGGTTCTTCGGGAACAACCCGAACAGCAGAGACAGATTCATCATCGTTTAAAGGATTTCTATCTATCGATCTCTCCACCAGTGTTACAACTCCCAACGTTGGATAGTCTCGCGCCGTTGATTGAAGCGGTACATCATGCTTGTCAGGCGGGTGAGTATGATGAGGCAATTGATATTTTTGCGGAAAGGATTCTTCAGAAAAGAAAATTTGTTCTTTTAAGTGACCTCCATGCTTATGAAACGAACCTTGCTATTCTGCGAGATTTTTTTCCACAGGGAGACACTTCTCAAGATCCGAGGGTAAGCCGACTAACTACTAAAGCTTTTATCCTTAATACCAGCGCCAGAAGCCTGATGAGTTTGGGGTGCTTGACCGAAGCACATACCTTATACAAACGAAGCACCAAGATCCATCTTGCTGAATCTGATTGGAACAACGCTATTTCTGATTACGAAGGATTCTTAGATTTGTCTAACTATATGGGCGATCCAGTATCGATTATTAAGTCAGCACATGAGCTTATTCCCCTGAGTGAGCGTACCCAAAATAAATTATATAAAACCCTCGCTCTCTCCGCTATCGCTTATGCGGCATTTTTGCAAGGAGATGGAACTACTGCGGGTGAGACATTTCAACAAGCCGAGGCATTAGAATGTGAGATCAATCCGTCCCAGCAATATCTATACAGCAATCGAGGAATTTTTCATGCGGAATACTTGCTAAGGTATGGTGAATCAGACTATGCACGGCACGTCACAGATGCAAATCTCTCATTTGATGTTGGATATGCCTCTCCATCGAATGCTAGCCGGTCGCATCGAGTTCTCGGTGACCTTGGCATCGATCCGCAAGTTCATTATACTGAAGCCCTCAAAATCGCCCGTAGTATTTCCCTCCGCCACGTTCTCATTACAGCCTTGCTAGGTTATGGTCGCTGGTTGGTTGGTCTAGGGCTAATCTCAATTTCGCAAGAAGTGGTGCAAGCAATTTCCCATTCCCAAACAGAGCAATGCTATATGCTTTCCCTCCGCACAAATGAGAATCCTAGAGATGAGAACGATTTGGTACTAGCACGACAATATCTTCACGAAGCCCTGACCTATGCCACTACAAGCGGTTATCGCATTTATGAAACAGATCTTCGCATTGCCCTAGCATGGCTGCATTGGCGCGAAGGCGATCTCGTTACCGCCAGACGTGAAGCAGACAGAGCCAAACGCGCCAGCGAGGAGATGGGATATTTCTGGGGGCGGGTTGATGCTGCTTCCTTTTTTGTGCATATTGATGAGCCTACAACATGAGGTGATTGAGGTTTGGTGATTGTTACAAGATGCCGCCGCTGATGCCTCACTACGAGAAAATCGCAGACAAATTATCAACGTTAGAATAACAACAATATAGGAGAATTAAAGCTATGACGATTGCCCAAATTGAAAACCTTATTCGTTACGTTACCAACGCAGAAAGCAAAGCAACCGATGTGCTTGTTCCCTTAGAACTTTGGCAACAGCTAATCCATTCCTTAAACACTGATAATATTAGTGGATTAGCTTTGATTGACGAACAAGAACCCAAAGAACAAATATTAGCCGACTTACAAGAATCGGCAAAGCTTGCCGCAGCAGGACAAACATTCCCAGTATCACAACTATGGGAAGACGCTATTTCCATAGCTTAGCTGATATTTAATTGATCGCCTCTCAAATAGATAGAACTCATAATTTAAGGAGAACAAAATAATGGAAGAGATTAATGAAAAGCAAAAAGCAGACAAGAAGAAAAGCCCAAAAGCAAAGACAGCAAAGGCGAAGACTCCTAGAGTTATGCCCGATGTATCGGAGTATATTAGGCTTTACAAAGAACAAAATTACCCGATTCGAGACATCGCAAACCACTTTCAGGTATCAGTTTCGATGGTATATCACGCGATGGTTGCATCAGGGTTTAGTGAATTTAGACCCAAACACGCGCGCATGAGCCACACGAGGATGTCAAAAGAAGAACAGGCGATCGCCCTATACCAATCAGGATTGACAAGGACGGCTGTAGTCCAAAAGCTCAATATTGGAGCGAAAACTCTCAACCAAGTCCTCGAAAAGCACGGCATCCCCATCCGTCGAGGAATTGATTTAGTTACCTCAGCCAATCGCGCGGCTCAGTTTCACAAAGCCTATAACGATTACCACTTAACCCTCAGAGAAACCGCAGAACTATTTGGAGTATCCCATCCGATCATCGTGAGGGAACTAAAGCGTAATGGCTATCCAATTAGGCAGACTGTAGACTCAAAAAATCGTCCGACCTTTAAACTAAAACATAAGCTAGGAGGTATCGCTGGATTACCCACACCCAAGCTGACTCCAAAACAAAAAGAGCGCCGTCAGATCTTGATGCGGATCAGGCAGAGACGCGAAGATCAGCAAAAACTTAAGCGACTCAAGAACTATGGTCGCGCCCAAGAATATTGGCAACTGGTGAATGAAGGAGGTATAAACTTTGAGGAAGTGGGCAAGATCTATGGTCTGTCAGGTAAAACCATAGAACGGGTAATTGTCCAAGCAGGGATCGATATTTCCTCGATAGCACAAAGGGAAAAAGCTGCGGCTCTCAAGGAAGAACAAGCGATCGCCCAGAAATATTGGGAGCTATATAGCAAACCAATGAGCCTAGACGAAGTGGGAGCCATCTTCGGTCTGAGTGATTCCACGATCCGAGGCATGTTGCTTAAGCATGGGTATGAGATTAGAAAGCGCGGCAGGATTGAGAACAGCGATCGCAATAAGCCGAAGCCGAGGGAGAAAAAACCGAAGAAAAATAGCTTGGAAGCATTCATCCCAGTCGAAAATATAGAAGCAACGGAACAAGCATTAGACATACTAATTTTAAATACAAAAGTTAAGTAATCTGCATCACAATTGAATGCTGTTGTAAATGTTACCTCTACTAAAAAATAAATCAACCAATCTGTTGGCTGGGGTGTTTTTTAGCTCAAGGACTAGGAGCAATCAAAATCAACGCCGATCTTCATATCCCCTCTGGGTTTCAGCACCATACCCAGATAGGGCACTAACATTTAGGGTGTCTCTATACTATTGACAGTAGTAACGATAAATCAGGGTTTCAACCTTACATTATTGAGAATAAACTTATTTTTAGAGAGGACTTTTAGTTGATTAAAAAAAACACTACAACCAATTCATTGGCTATAGTGTTTTTTCGATTAATGATCGGTGTAATAAAATCAACGCCGATCTTCATAGACCCTCTGGTTTTCAGGTAATACCCAAAGAGCGCATAAACCTCTAGTAACGTACTTACCATTGAGAATAATCAAAGCATCCTTAAGGTTTTGCTGGTCTTGCAAACAGGTCTTCAAAATGTCTCGATTCCAGTCCATGAGATTTTTAGCAAGTTTGCCATCATCGCTCGCTAACCAGTCTAAATCCTTTGCTGTCTGAGGATTTAGACTAGCTTGAGGAGACACTACTTTAGCGATCGCCAAGCCCGAAACCAGACCCGCCGCTAAGCCAATCATCAACATCCCCGCACAGAAACCAATGAAGGGCAGGCTAATCGCCCGCCAATAACCTTGGGATTCCTGATACTGTTTGTTTTTGATGATATTAGCGATCGCCTGACTAATCGCCACCTCCTGCTCCTTAACCGCAGTCTCGCGCAGAGTTGCCAGAAAGTCACGGAACTTCTGGATACCAACATCAAAGCCCCTGGCTAAGGCACTTTGGAGCAGGTTGGGCGCAGTAGCCACTGTAGCCGCAACTTGGGCATTGGATAGAAAAATCGCAATGTAAGGATCGTTCTGAGGAATGCCAGATTTAGCCACAATCTCGTAAATCTTGGCTTTGACAATGGGATCGTAGTCATGGATGGCAATATCCAGATAGGTTTTAGGTTGAGGATCGCTATTCATATTAGGGTTTCAATTCCTGTAGCTGTTTAGCTTTTGGGAGCAGCCCAGTAGACTCAAAAGCTTTATAAGCGTCACGTAAATATGTTTTGATTTGATTTCTGCCAATGATGCCAAATTCGGAGTAGTTAGAAGCCTCTTCAAAAGTTAGGCGTTTAGCATTGATTTCAATGCGCCTGCCATCTCCCAACTTGGGGAAATCAATCACAGCTACACCATATTCGGCGATCGCCTTCTGGATTACTTCATGCTCATGGAAATAGCCCCATTCATCACAACGACCCCAGTTTTTGATAAACACATGGGTGATGTAGCCTTGGTAATGTTCCAGAGACTCAATGAATAACTCGATTGAGTCACTTTCCCCATCACTGACGAACCACTTGGTAAAAGACACGCCATGCTCCTTGCCCAGGTCTAGCAAGCCTTTGGTATTAATCCATTGGGATACAGCGCGATGGGCTTGAGCGGGTAAATTGACGACGACAGTTTTCTTGAGTGCATAGTCAAAAATTGAATCAGGGACATCAGCCATTTTTTCATTTTCGGAGAAAAAAGCAGCCTTACTATCTTTGTAGATGTTGAGGACAGTGGGATTGCTGCGATCCGCTTCAATGCCAGTTAATGGGATTGCGAGATCCTTGAGGTATTGGAGCATGGTTCGAGCAACCCAACTTTTGCCCACGCCGCCTTTTTCTCCATCAATGAGGTTAATAATTGCCATAAATTTGCCTCCTAATAACGGTTGTAGTGTTTCAAGATTTTCTGTTGTGCTAAGTAGTCATCATCATCGTCATCGTCTACAGGGATAGACTTAGGGACGATACTTTTGGGCTTGCTAGACTCAACCTGATTAGTCTGTTTTAAGTCCGAATTCATTCTGGTTGTTGTAGGTTGAATGTCTTTGGTCAAGCCGATAACATTCTGATTAGTAGGCGGGGAACTAGGATAATCATCCGAAAACTTTGCGGGTTCAAACGGCAAAATTGAAATAGCAGGAGCGTCCGAGGCTTTTGCTGCTTTAGTCGCATCACGCTTGGCTTTTGTTTCTGCTTTTTTATTTTCCGCATCGATTTTCTGTAAATACTTTCGTACTATCTGTGCAGAGATGGCAATGTGTAATTCATCTGTCAGTTTACGGCTAACTTCTTCATAGGTGCATCCCGAAGTGATTAAAGCCCTAATCCCGCTTTCCAAAGTTCGGATGATGTCGAGCTTGGTTTTTGGGTTATTGCGCTTCTGAGACTCATTGACCCATCGTTCTGACAAGGCTACCAGTTTATCTGTATCTACGTCCGCTAATGATGAACGAGAGGAAGCTTCAGTCATTTTTTTTGCTGTTGTTTGGTGGATGTAAATTCCTAAACCGTTGTTAATAAATTCTTCACTATGGAAATATTTACTCCAGATTAATTTTTATATTGGTTCTAGTACCTTGCAGTTTATTACTTTTTTCAATCATAACCATTGCTCAATAGTACTAGGGTACTTTGCTTGATAATTTTTTACAGTTTGTCAGTGACTGCATAATTACTGTTAATGTCTAACGACTGGAATTTTAGCTTATCAAGAAAGTATAAATTTAATCCTATATTAGATCGATTTTGTAATCGAATTGAATTTTCTATGTCTAAAGTATTATTTTTTTAGTAAAAGTTTTGTACTATTTGTTGCCTAAATTTTACTTATTCTGTACTAAAACCATTCCACGGTTGTACTAAAATCGTTCCACAGTTGTACTAAAATCGTTCCACAGTTGTACTAATCGATACTATCCCTACAACGATTTTCCGTGCTTTGAGGTATGTCCAAAACTAGTCGCAAGCGTCATGTTGTTCGTCGGACAAGAAATCGCGCTATCGCTTAATTTTTGCCCAACAACAACATGACGCTTGCCAAAGGGGAGTAACCCCTTTGGAATCCCCCCTTAGCAAAACAATAAAATGTAAATAAATTTAGAAAAATAAACCAGATTCAGAATTAATAATTTAAAATCTAAATCGGTGCAAAATAATGTAAATCTCTAAGCAACTAATAGCTATAGCTTATTAGTTGCTTAGAGATTTACATATTTCCCGCGACAATTGAGCAAGATAGGGATTAGGAATATCAACGATGACTTTATCCGTTAGATTTACAGTGCGAATGACCGAAGAGGAGAAACAAATCCTAGAGAAGAAAGCAAATCAACTGAATGTTAAAGCTAGTGCTGTTGCAAGATGTGCGATCTTTAAATATGACCTGCCGACAACTGAAGGACGAGTTGCAGACATAGATTGGGGTCTCTATCATCAGTTGGGAGAATTCAAGTATGAATTAAATGCAATCTGTACAGATATTAGCCAACTAGCCCGTGATGAAAATTTGCAACCAGCACAACTGCAACTGGATGCGCTCAACAAGATATTGCGTCGTATCGAGCAGTCAATTGGTTCAATATCTAAACTGAGAACGCTAACTACGGAGAGCGCGGGGCTAAAACCAAGTCTGGGAGTTGAGGATGATCGGTAAAATTATTAAAGGAAAGAGCTTTCAAGGTTGCTTATCCTATGTCATGGGAAAATCTGGTGCAGCAGTTATAGGGATGAATATGGATGGCAAAGATCCCTATAGCTTGGCTAACGAATTTTCTATGTCTTGGCAATTGCGCCCTAAGTTAAATCACAAAGTCTGCCATATAATTCTTAGCCTTAGTCCTGAAGAGCGTCTTAACAATCATGACTGGAAGATAGCGATCGCCCAATATCTCAAAGAAATGGGATTTACCAATAATCAATATGTGGCTGTAAAACATACTGACAAAGAAAATCACGAACACATTCATCTCGTGACCAGTCGAGTGCGGATGGATGGCTCAGTAGTTTCTGACAGTTGGGATTGGACACGCAGCCAAGATGTAATCCGCAAACTAGAACAGGACTTTGGACTAGCGGCTGTACCATCAAGTTGGGAGAGCGATCGCCAAGAGCAAACCAAGAGTCAGATAGATAAGGAATTAGAAACGGGCAAAGTTACTGTAAAGCGTCAACTTGCGGACAAGATCGATGCAACTTTGGTAAATACCACATCACTGCCAGATTTTATTGAGCAGTTAAATCTTGAAGGGATTGAAGTCAGGGTTGACCGAGATCGCAAGGGAAAACCTAAAGGAATTGCTTACAAATATGATGGAGTGAGCATGGCAGGCTCCAGTGTGGGCAGAGCTTATTCCTTACCGCGTATCTTGAAGCGGATAGAAAATGTCTCTGAACAGGGGACTCCTCCCAATATTCCTACTATTGCCTCTCATATGTCGCAAGTCATCAGAGAGCAAGTAAAAGCAGGAATGACCATGCCCCAGTTGATTGAGCAGTTGAAACATTCAGGAATAGATGCTCATGTCAAATACACCCGCACCAAGAAGATTAAAGGTATTTCCTACAGTTTGGGAAGTAGCAGCATTCAAGGTAATGAGCTAGGCAAAGAGTATAGCTGGGGAGGACTTCAGAAATATTTGCAGGTCAGTTATGATCCAGCACGCGATCGCTCGATTATTTTAGAGATGCAAAGTGCTGACCGAAAGGTGTTAAACCAGCCTGTAGATTCGTTTCATCAAGCCGAACAGGGTTTATCAGATAGTTTGTTAAATGAGCTTGTGGTTGAGTTAGAAAAACAGCGATCGCTTAAAGTACTCAAACTAAACCAATCTGAAAATACTGCTAAGGCAGAAATCCCTGTTAACCCAGAACAGGACAGAATCGATCACGCTCAGATGGTTGCCGCAATCTGCCATCAACTACTCAATGAGTTAGAGACTGATAGATTTGGAGAAATAGGCAAAAATTCTTACGGTATTCAACGAGGCGGAGATGCTCTGACAGTTGAGCGTTTAAGAGGCGATCGCAAGATCATCTTGCAGGTTAAGGGACAAGAAATTGAATTTGCCAATTTGAGCGAGTTTGATATCCAACAATTTGAGCAGGCTTGGCAGCAGCGATCTCAGCTACAAGCAGTACATGAATCCTTACGCATCTAAAAGCATCGTTTTTCTAATGATTGAAATTGAGTCGATCGCACAATCAAGATAACTAGTAGCGCAGGGAATAAAGCCATCCGAGCGAGTAGACTTATGGCAAAGATCGCATATTCCATAGAGACAGTTCCCATTCTTGCCTGTTGAATGAGAACGATCGCTAAAACTAAACTGAGTCCGCCTAATAATTGCAGGGATTTCTTACTGGGACGATCTACTTGTGCTAGTTTTAGTGGTTGACGCAGCCATCTGACTAGCCATGCAGCCGCTCTAGTCCCAACGCTTAAAATCACACTGGGATAAATCAGTTCGGGCAAAAAGAGAAGGGAAAGCTGCCAACTAGGAACAAGTCCATTGCTGTAGACAGGAAACATAGCCGCATTCAATTCTTGAACCCTTGAATAAATCATTGCCACAGGAAGTTGGACAAGGAATTGCGGTAATCCTAATAGATAGGCAGTATGGGGCAATAACTCTTGCCAACGCATGACAAGGGAGATAATCGCGTAGGCAATGAGGATAGCACTAACATAAAGTCCGCACAGTTGCAAAAATGATGTCAGCTTATTTGGTTGACTGATGGCATAGGTACTGATAGGCAAAACTGTCGCCATTAGAAAGACTAAACTGGTTGCCATTCTGCTAGGTATTGCTCCGATCATACCCAAACAGAGAAAAATCGCCACGATCGCCACCATTCCTACCGATACTAAGCGCAATTTTGTCTTCAAGAAATTAAGCTCGCGAAGACCATAACCAATACTTAAAACTGAACCAATGAAGATCAGAAACCATCCCCACATGACAAATGGCATCGTTAAAAGTACCGACCTCTCAGGTAAACCAAAGGCTTTGATAGCCCAAACTACAGCTTCTTGAATTAAGGCGGGGTCAAAAGGCTCAATCAAATGGTTAGAGGTACTGGAAATGACCAGTTTTCTGGCGGAACCATTTTGAAAATCTCCTTTGCGTTGAAATTCCTGAGTTGCTTCACCAGTTCCCAGTTGTAAAGTTTCGCGCATGGCTGCGGGACTATGCAACTCTTCGTACAATCCAATTCCCATCAAAAGATTAGCAGGGCTTGTGCGGTTAATCTCCGCACTCATACCGAGAGCGATGGTAACGCGAATTTGATCTGAACTTGCTATTTCTGAACCAAATGCGATCGCTGTGGCGGCTCCCATGGAATGACCACCCATGCCCAAATGCAATCGGTCAAAGCGTTCGGGATGTTGTTTTACATAATCAAATACCACATTTGCATCCTTGAGATTTTCTTCTGAGCTAAATGGTCTGGCATAGGATTCGCCAAACCCACCAGCATCAAAGGCTATAGCAGCAATACCTTGTCGGGCTAGTTCTACTGCAAGTGGTTCCATCATTTCTTTAGAAGAGCTTACGCCATGCCAAAGAATGATCGTGGGATAGGGAGTTTTTGTTTGATTGGGAATATATAGCCTGCCTACAAGGGGACGGTCTCGATCGCGTTTTAGATTAATTGTTTCGGTGGCGATATTATGGGGATAAAAGATTTGATTAAGCAATAACCCAGCAATCAAGGCGATCGCTCCCAGCCAAATTCCCAGTTTGCTAAACATAAACTTCGCTCTTTGCATATGCTGAACAATTTCTCTCTGAGGGAAATAGCCTATACTGAGCCACACTATACCGCTTGGCAATAATTTATCTAATTCCTTTCATGAAACTTTATCAGCAAGAATCATGACTGAGGATCGGCAAACTTTGCTAACCGTTTCACCAGATAAGTATATCTCTGCCGATCACTTACCTGTTTAACCGCCAACCCGATCGCCTTCGACTCCCCGACAATAATGGCAAGCTTTCGCGCACGAGTTAAACCAGTGTAGAAAAGATTACGAGAAAGCATCAGAAAATGCTGCATAAACAGAGGCATGATCACCACAGGATACTCGCTGCCCTGCGCCTTGTGGATAGTCGTCGCTCTAGCCAGAGCAATCTCATTGAGATCGGCATAATCATAGACCACTTGCCGATCGCCAAATACAACTGTGACTTCACGCTCCTCCAAATCTACACCTGTAATCGTACCAATGTCACCATTGAAAACCTCACGGTTATAGTCATTCACTTGCTGCATAATGCGATCGCCTAAGCGGAAGATTGTATTCCCATACTTAATTTCTGGTTTAATCGCATCAGGAGGATTGAGCAACTGTTGCAGTACAGCATTGAGATTGCGCGTACCAACATCACCTCTAGTCATCGGACAGAGAACCTGCATATCTTGCTGAGGGTCAAAGCCCAGACTGGGTAACAACTCCGTAATAATGTCACAAATACCCTGCTGACCCGCTTCAGCATTCGGCATTTCCAGCCAGAGGCAATCAGATTGAGGCTGATTAGAGACTTTTTCCATGTTTGGAAACTTACCCGTATTGATACGGTGAGCATTCTGGATGATTTGACTTGCCTGAGCCTGACGAAATACCTCAGTGAGCGTAATCACAGGGACTTGCTGAGAATCAATTAAATCTTTGAGAACATTGCCCGCACCGATACTGGGAAGTTGATCGGTATCGCCGACAAGAAGTAGTTGAGCGCCCAAGGGAATCGCCTTCACCAGAGAAAAAGCCAGAAACAGATCCAGCATCGATGCTTCATCAATACCGATCGCCTGCGCCGTCAAAGGATATTCCTGATTGCGTTTAAAGCCCATTGATTTCGGGTCAAACTCTAGAAAACGGTGAATTGTCTTAGCTTCACAGCCAGTGACTTCCTGTAATCTTTGAGCCGCCCGACCTGTCGGCGAAGCAAGAGCAATCTCCTTCCCCATCGCTTTCCAGAGCGCGACAATCGTGCGGGTGGTGGTAGTTTTCCCTGTGCCTGGTCCACCTGTGAGAATAAGCACGGATGAATTTGCTGCCATCTCCACGGCTTCGCGTTGTTTGGGCGAGAGTTGGATATTTCTTTGGGTGGTGTAGCGATCGATCCAAGCATTGACCCGTTCAGGATCTGAATGATGTTTGTGTTGCAATAGTTGATAAACCCGTTCAGCAAGATTTTGTTCCGTGTGGAAGTAAGTGGGTTTATAGCAAATAAATTCTCCTTCTAAGCCTTGCATCACTAAGCGATCGTTAATTGAGAGATGGAGAACAATTTTAGAGATAGTTTCAGGATCTGGTTGATAATCTTCGAGAGCAAGCAGTTTGATGGCTTTCTCTTCTAGTTCAGGACGCGGTAAATAGCAATGACCATCTTCCGCAGCTTCCCCTAAACAATGGAAGATACCCGCAATACTGCGAAACTCGGAACTAACTTCAATACCAATATTCCGAGCAATCTGGTCAGCAGTAAACAAACCAATGCCATAGATATCTGTCGCCAGTTGATAAGGATTTTCGGAAACGGTCTGAATGGAATCATTACCATAGTGCTTGAAAATCTTCACCGCATAGGTAGTGGATACTCCATGTCCTTGTAGAAATACCATGACCTCCTTAATCGCTTTTTGCGTTTCCCAAGCAGTTTTGATCATCTTCACCCGTTTTTTGGCAATGCCAGGAACTTCTATCAGGCGGTCAATTTCATTTTCAATGATGTCAAGGGTATCCAAGCCAAAATGAGTGACGATGCGTTTAGCGGTGACTGGTCCCACGCCTTTAATCAAACCACTGCCAAGATATTTCTCAATTCCTGTAATTGTGGCGGGTTTAGTCTCGCGGTATTGCGTGACTTGGAACTGGTCGCCAAACTTAGGATGCGATCGCCATGTGCCTTCTAGGGCGAGAGTCTGACCTGCTTGGATATTGGCAAAGTTACCGACTACGGTGATTAGGTCTTGAGCCTTGGGTACTTTTAGCCGCGCTACGGTATAGCCTGTCTCTTCGGAGTGAAAGGTGAGGCGTTCGATGATGCCTTGGAGGTAGTCGGTGTTGTCAGGCATAAGCCAAAAGGACGGATAAATGTAGCGATCGCTTTACCATTATTAGCTAAAATGTTGTAGTGCTACAATTGATTGGCGATCGCTCAAATTAACCAGCGCAAACGATTATTTTCTATAGAAATCTAAAACGATGACTATTCAACAAATTGAGTCGGCTATATTAGAACTTCCTCCTAGCGAATTTCGCAAAGTTATTGATTGGCTGTTGGATTTAGATTATCAACGTTGGGATGAGGAGTTAGAGAGTGATATTGAGGCTGGAAAGTTAGATTTTCTGGCACAGGAAGCGATTGAGGATTTTGAAAATGGATTTTGCAAGCAAATCTAATGCACTTCACAACCAGACGATTTTGGGGATATTACAAAGCTTTACCTGAAACTATTCAGGAGATTGCCGATCAAAGTTATGAGTTACTGAAAACGAATCCATCGCATCCATCTTTGCACTTAAAGAGAGTTGGGAAGTATTGGTCAGTAAGAATTAGTAAGGAATATCGGGCAGTGGGAATTGAGGTTGAGAAGGGGATTTCTTGGTTTTGGATTGGTACACACGCTGAATATGAGCGTCTCATTGGGAAGTAGTAATATTGGAGCGATCGCCTCTAACCCCACAACGTCATAAATCACTGCGAATATTAGCTAAAATGTTACAGTGCCACAATTGATTGATGATCGCTCAAATTAACCAGCGCAAACAATCTTATGAATGTAAGTAAGGAGAAATTTGTAATATGTCTAATTTAGATATTAACTCAACAGAAAGTAGAAACAACAAAGCATCTACCAGAAATATTGAAATTCCTCCATCTCTACAAGATCTCAAAACTGTAAAATTGATACATAGAGATTTTGCAAAAATGGTAAAAGACATAGAGGATTTTAATAAGCAATCAAATACTGATAAAATATTTGAACACCTAGTATCTGTTTGGGAAAATCATGAGAAAAATTATAAATTTAAGGTTGCATCCGTTAAAGAAAAAGATTTAGCATCTATTCAATTGATTCTTGAGCAAGAAATATCAAAAGCAAAATCTTATTTTGATTTATGGATAAATCAAAATAGGGAAAACTATTCTCAAGACGATTTTGATTTACAGCAACTCGAAAGAAGATTTCTGAAAAGGGTTAATACTGACAGAAAAAAACATATAGACTACACAAGGTGATTGTATGGAAGAAGCATTTTTAGTTACTGGAATATCACAAGAAAGAGTAAAAGCAGAGAATTGTCAACATTCAGATTATGCGAATATTTTTCAATGTATATACTGTGATGGAACCTTACAATTAACTGAATCATATTGGAAACAAGATTCTACTAAGGTTAAAGCTTATTTTAGCCATATGAATGGAGATCCAAATTGTGCTGGAAGAGTATTGTCGTAGGGAGCATCTCAATTAGGCACTGAGTAATTATACTTAGAAGAATAGAAATAGCCATTAAGATAAGCGCAACGATGTTTCAAAACTTGAGCAACATTGGACTTATTCCACTGAGCGCCAGAAATCTTAATCCGACGACCAATCTGCTTAACCGTTGATTCAACAGAGCCTGAGCCAATAGTAAGCCCCTGTTGCTGTAGATAACCATACTCAGGGATGCGATGACGATGATTGCGTAAATAATCGAGAAAATTGATAGCCCGTTTGAATTTACAGTCTGCGAACAGAATCATAGTCGCCTCAACATCGCCTTGCCAGAGGAAATCTTCAGCCTTAGTTAGACGGCGCAAAGAACCACCAACATTATAAAGGTGTTCTTTCAAATGATACCAATCGAGTATTTCAAACCTTTGCTCTGAAGGCGCTATGGCTGTAAATAAATTCCAGATACCGTCATGTCCATCGCCAAGACAAGAGAATATTTCGGCTAATGGTTGTTTTTGTACCCAATCAACTAAACCTTGATTATTGAGAAAATAGGCGGCGATTGTCCCTTGAGCATTTACAGCTTTGTAGTCTTTCCACTCACACTTTTTTCCTTGCTCGGTTCGCAATCTCACTTTCCCGCCATCAATACTCATCTCTTCTACTGTTTCTGTGGTTGTCATTTCTGGAAATTCCTGCTTTTGGACTAATCGTTGTTGACTGCTGTGACCGATCTTGATTCCTGTCAATTCTTCAACATTAATCGTGGTTCTGGCGTAGGACTCACTAGCACTTACCAATAGGCAGCATTTTTCTAGTTGTGGGCTTAATCTCGCTCTTGCTTTTACTTGCAACTTCTTCGCTTGCTTGCTCTTCAGCTTTAGTTCGCCGATACAGCTTTTTACTTTTCTTTCTTTCCCTGCTTTTGTCCCACTGCTTTTTTCGATAAAAAAATTCCCACGTTTGGACTGACGTTTTCCAGCATTTGCTCCCTCACGGCTATTTCTATGCCTTCTAGCGTTTTCAATTGCTCGGCATCTTTTGTTTCTGCATTCCGATACAGGATTTCCGCGATCTCTCTGGTGCAGGCTTCGAGTCTTGCTTGCTCTTCTGGTGTCATTTGCTTAGACGGGTTAATTTGTTACTATTTTACCTGTGTTTTCTCTTAAGTATTTATACTTAGTGCCTAATTGGGATGCTCCCATTGTCGTATGATGGTTCTGCAAGTTCTAGTTTATCGAGTATTGTTCCAAGGGGACAAAGCACTCAAAAACTTGAAAAAATTGTTCTGCAATGTCTTCATCACTATTTATCTAGACAGTTATCTTTTTACTCTCTAACGTCGATTAGTTCGTCAAAATACAGATCAAACTCCATTCAAATATTTGTTAACGAAGAGCATCTGAAAAGACAAATTCAAAATAATAGGATTTCTTCAATACATCCTGACATCAATTTATTATTAAAAACAGCATCTCAAGTTCTACAATCTGATTATTGTAGCAAGTATTTAAAGTCTAAGATATTAGACCTTGAGAAACAGCTAATACTAAATCCTATTTACTTAAATGATTTTATAGAATATCAAAAACTGCGTAACGTCTCTATTGATTTGACAGTAAAAAAATATTGTAAAATGCTAGATGGACTTATAAAATACTTTCAATCTGGAAGCTCTGAAAAATTTAGAACAAACTTTGTTGAAGAAATTATCTTGGGAGATACTAAACTTACATTTCCAGTTGATTACTTATGGAAGGTTAGTGAAATTAATGTTTTAAGAAATTATTTTTCCATAAGTATAAACTGTGATGAAGACAGCATAAAAAGACAAAGAAATTCAGAGAGAAATAAGCTATCCAAGTTTGAGGTCACATTATTGCAATTGTTGTATAGTGATCCAAAATTTTTAAATCAAGCTTTTATAGATTTTTACTCAAATCCTTCTAGCCCGTCTCCAGAAGTTAGATTTATTAGATTTATATTAGGTAAGTTTTGGAAATCAATTAGATTTTACGACTGGTGCTTTATTTATGAACTCTACAATAGTTGATTAATTATTACTAATTTACAGAAGATGACGATATCTCGGCTGATTCATAAATCCTGTTGTAATCAATCGTCAAATTTTGCAGAGCGATCGCCATTTAATGAGACTGTTAAAAGCAATACAATGACATCAACGCAATCTCAGCGCAACCTTTATGCCCGCTAAAGACCTCTATCACGATAACGTTTGTAACGCCCTCATCAAAGACGGTTGGACGATCACAGATGATCCCCTTGTTCTCAGCATAGGAACCCGTTCTATCTATATTGACTTGGGCGCAGAAAAACTAATCGCCGCCGAACGCGACAATCAAAAAATTGCCGTTGAAATCAAAAGCTTTCTGAGTTCTTCTCCCATCCGCGATTTGGAAAATGCTTGGGGACAATTCTTTTTATATGCCAGAGCGCTCAAAAAAAGAGAACCAGATCGTTGTTTGTACTTAGCGATTAGCCTCAGTACATTTGAGACAATATTTCAAGAAGAAGCTGGACAGCTTATAATTGAAGAACCAGATTTTCGTCTTATTGTTTTTGACCCTGATCATGAGGACATAATTCAATGGCAACCACAGATAACACCCTAGACTCATGGCGCAAAACCCTAGAAACTTTGCTCCAATATTATGCCGATCTTCCCTATCGCTATGGAGATGTGAGTGCTTACGTTGTTGTTAGCCGCGATCGCACCCACTTCATGCTGATGCGCGAAGGATGGGAAAACAGTCGGCGAGTACATGGATGTGTTGTTCATGCCGAAATTCGTAACGACAAAATCTGGATTCACTACGATGGGATCGAAGATGGCATTACTGATGAACTGGTTGCCGCAGGAGTTCCCAAAGATCATATTGTCCTAGCTTTTCATCCGCCTCAAGTGAGAGAGCATACTGGATATGCTTTAGCGTAAGCTCTGAGATGGTCGCATCATAAAACAGCGATTTATATGGTGTAATATATAGCTAGTAAACGCTTAAGATCTCTTAGGAGGTGGAAAATGAACCAGAAAAGAATTACAGATCTAACCATAGAAGATCTCAAAGCAGTGATTACTGAAGTAGTAGTTACGCAGCTACAGCAATGGTTTGGCAAACCAAACTCATCCGTTACCACAGTCAAACCAGAACCAACTATCCCTACCAATCAGCCCTACGTTAACGCCGAAGGCGTTTACATATTACCAACAAGGACACCAGAAGAAATTGCAGCAAGGGCAAAAGCATTGAACGATCTTTTCAGTGAATGGGATCTCCGAGATGATGCTGATGAACAGCGAGAGACATGGGAATATTTGCAACAGGCTCTAGGCGAAGAATCGATAACTGAGCGTCCACTCTCACTCACCGCATGATTGTTTTACTTGACTCAGCCCCACTCGGCATCCTATCAAACCCAAACTCCACTCCCGCAACCCTAGAATGTCGCTATTGGTCAGAGAGATTAGTTGCCAAGGGTTATAGATTAATTGTTCCTGAAATTACCGACTACGAAGTTAGGCGTGAATTACTAAGAGCCAATAAATTAGAAGGTATCAGACGTTTAGATCAGCTAAAAAATCGATTGGAGTATTTACCCCTGACTACAGCAACGATGCTGAAAGCTGCTGAATTTTGGGCAGAAGCAAGACAAACGGGTAAACCAACAGCCAGTCCAGAATCCCTAGATGGCGATGTCATCCTTGCTGCACAAGCATCATTAATTGCCGAATCACAGGGCGATCACATTGTCGTAGTAGCGACAACAAACGTGGGACATTTGGAAAGATTTGTAAACGCCAAATATTGGCAAGCGATCGCCTAAGTTACAGAAACAAACATAGATTCAACTCAAAAAACAGCCCAACCACTCAATCAAGAAATGCACCTGCTTATCCCCAGGCAGAAGAGCCAGACTCGTGATCTTAATTCTCCCCTTCTCAAAAGAGAAACGATAATAGAACTCAATCGGAATCTTCGCATGAAGTAACTCCCAAAGCGAATCCGTCAGCTTCGAGTCCAGAAACAGATCGCGCCCATCCTCTGACGCATAAATGCGAAACACCCCAACCTTACGCGCCACCAACTTTAATTCCATAACCCTGAGCAATACCTGCGTTTCTTCAGGCAAAGCCCCATACAGACCCTCCCAAACCGCAGCCAACTTGAGAATCTCCTCCTTCGACTTCACCTTCGCCAAAGTCAAATAAGCATTAATCTTCGTCTCATTGTCTTCTATGTAACTGTCAGGAATAAAAGCCACCAAACGTGGCAACTGAAGCTCAGTATCCGCAACTTCAGGCAAAATCTTCCCCCGTAACTCATTGATATATTCCTGAAGCAAATCCATGTACAGCGCAAAGCCAATCACATCCGCCTGACCCGACTGCTCCTCACCCAAGAGATCCCCCAAACCACGAATCTCCATATCACGCATCGCCAGTTGATAACCCGAACCAAGCTGACTAAACTCCTGAATCGCATCCAATCTCCTCTTCGCTGAATCTGTTAACTCAAGATTAGGAGGATACAGCAAATAGGCATGAGCCTGAATTCCCGCCCGACCAACGCGACCACGCAATTGATAGAGTTGCGCCAAGCCCAACTTATGAGCATCCTCAATCACAATCGTATTCACACGCGGAATATCCAAACCCGACTCGATAATCGTGGTACAGAGCAGAATATCCGCCTCATTGTTATTAAAAGCAACCATCGCCGCCTCTAACTCTGACTCCTGCATCTGCCCATGCGCGATCTCCAATCTCACATTCGGCAACATCAACCGCAAAGAAACAGCGATCGCCTCAATCCCCTCAATACGCGGTACAACATAAAACACCTGACCACCACGGTCTAACTCATGACGAATCGCCGTTTTCACTAGTGACGCATCATAGGCAGACAGATGGGTTTGAATGGATCGCCTTGAGGGAGGAGGAGTTGCAATCACACTCATTTCCCGCACCCCAGAAAGTGCTGCATAAAGAGTACGCGGAATCGGCGTAGCACTCAGAGTTAATAAATCCATATCACCCTTCATCGCCTTGATTTTCTCCTTCTGCAAAGTTCCAAAGCGTTGCTCTTCGTCAATTACCAGTAAACCCAGATCGTGAAACTCAACATCCTTCGATAAAAGTTGATGCGTACCGACAATAACTTGAACCTTCCCATCCGCAACCTGTTGTAAAATCTGCTTGCGCTCTTTCGCAGGGCGAAATCGATTCACAATATCCACTGTGAAAGGATAAGCCGCAAACCGAGTTTGGAGCGTATGAAAATGCTGTTGCGCCAGAATCGTCGTCGGAGCTAACAGAGCCACTTGTTTACCCGCACAAACCGCCTTAAAAATTGCTCTTACCGCCACCTCAGTTTTGCCAAAGCCGACATCACCGCAAACCAACCGATCCATGGGGCGATCGCTTTCCATGTCTTGCTTCACATCTTGAACAGCCTTGACCTGATCGGGCGTAAGTTGATAGGGAAAAGAATCCTCCATCTCCTGTTGCCAATCGGTATCAGGTGGAAAAGCATAGCCAACTAAATTAGCGCGGCGGACATAGAGTTGTAGTAAATCCCTCGCTAACTTGTAAATCTCCTTTTGGCACTTGCTGAGAGCGTTATCCCACGCCTTTGTGTTGGCGATGCTGTTTAACTTGGGAGGTTTATTAGAAGCACTGCGATAGCGGGAGAGAATCTTCTCATTTTCCTGCGCGATCGCCACCGCAGTCTTACCATCAGCAAACTCAACGATGTAATGCGGTTGCTTTTCTCCCTTCACTTCAATGGTTTCAAAGCGCGTAAACTTACCAATCCCATATTTACGATGCACCACATAATCGCCCACATTTAGCTCGTCAGGATTAACTGATTTAGCCGTATTCATGCGTGAGGGATGCACAAATGTTGGTGAGGCTAATAATTGCTGTCCGAATAATTCGCGATCGGTCAATAGGGCAAGCTTGCAACTAGGCAAAACAAAGCCTTGCATCTCCGTCAGTCCTGAATATTTCAAAATCACTGGTTTTCCAGCTTTCTGAATCCGTGCAATTGCCTGTAAATCATCAGGATCACTGACAAAGTTAGCAATGCAGTCATACTCCTTGAGCAAGGTTGCCACACGCAAAGGTTGAGATGAAATCAGGGTGACTTGATATTCCGATTTGAGATATTCACGAATGAGAGAAGCAATCTGGTCAAACTGATGGGGAACTATGGGAATAGAAGAACTGGCAAAATCAAAAATATTGGCTTTAGGTTTAAGCGATCGCTCACTAAGTTGAAGCATCTGAAATTTCTTTGCCTCAGTCATGCATTTAGCAAAGTCCCAATGCAATTTGGGTATATCGGCTTGCGATTGATTTTGATAAAGTTCTTCCACAGCTTCGTACCAGCGATCGCTATAGCTCTGACATTGTTCGGGTTCATCAAGGGCGACAATGAAGCTTTTGGGTAAGTAATGCAGTAATGTTGCCTTATGAGCAGTAACAAACTCATGCAAATCGACAGGGGCGATCGCGATGCTGGATAGGTCAGTGAAGCTTTTGGGATTAGTTGGGTCAAACTCTCTGATTTTCTCGACAGTGCCGCGATTACAGCTTAGGCGAACTGGTAAATTTCGATTAACAGGAAACACTTCAAAACTAAATCCTTTGCGGCTCCATTGTTTTGATTCCTTTACTTCTTTGACTTCTTCATATCCCAATCTTGCCAGAGCTTCGGCAAGTAATTTAACTGATTGCGAATCGCCGATATTGAGATAGATGCTATGTTTTTGGAAGACTTGAGTGGATGGTAGATGGGGCTGTAGCGCGTTAATGGTGGTAGCGATCGCTAAGTTAGGCTGTGGTTTGGCAAGCAATTCCGCTAATATCTCAATCCTTGTCCAAGCGGTCTCTAAATCGATTTGGGCAGATTCATAGGGAAATGTATCAAGGGGTTGATATAGATAGACGCGCCATGACATTGACTGTAGTTGTAAAGCCCAGCGGGTTGCTTCTTCGACGGTGGAGGCAACGATGAGTAATGGTTTGGCTTGTTGTTGACATAAGTGGGTGCTAACCAGTCCTTTGCCTAAACGTGATAGTCCTGATAGGGATATGCTTTTAGCTGTTTTGAGTTTCTCGCCTATTTTTGTGGCGATGGTTGATCGGGCTATGTTCTCTAGGACTGCTGTGAAGGTCATGGGTTGGGGTTAACTTAGTCCTGTGTTTAAAATTACTTTAGGGTATCTATCTTAATATTTAACTCAGACTTAATCCAGCTAAGATATAGCTGAGGCTCAGTTGGCATGATTACAAGGATATCCTTGACAAGTTAGGAAAATATCAACTTTTTACAAAAAAGGAGTATTAAAATGACTACCGTGATTCAATCGCCATTGATAGGGACAGTCACATTGTCGCGACTGACATTGGCGGAATTTTTGGCAAGCCCTGAGTCTGATCAGAATTATGAATTTATTGATGGTCAAGCCATAAGAAAAATGTCGCCAAAAAGATTTCACGCTTCTTTGCAAGCAGAATTATTGATTTTTTTACGAACTTTGTTTAAAGGTAAAGGTTTTGTCTATCCAGAATGGGGAATCATACTAATACGCAACGATCAGGATTGGTGTCCTGTACCTGATTTGACCTATATTTCTATGGAGCGTTTGCCCAGTGATGTCGGTAATGAGATGTGTCCCGTACCGCCTGAGTTAGTGATTGAGATTATGTCAGAAGGACAGACATTTCGGGAGTTTGTGGCAAAGGCTGGGGATTATCTGAAGGCAGGAGTATTAAGAGTATGGGTTATTAATCCAATAGGAAAAACTTTAACGGTGTTTTATCCTGACCGTCCTCCAGAAACTTATCAAGGCGATCGCCTTTTAACCGATGAGTTATTCCCAGATTTAGCAGTCACAGCAAGTCAGTTTTTTGCAAAAGCAGGAATTTAAAAATTATTATTTCACTGTACTTGTGAAAGGACATACTCAACTGGAAACATATCTGTTATAGGTTAGAGCGTATTCGAGATTGATTCGCAATGAATGTCGCGATCAGTTATAGTGACACTCGATTTCTAAAGATTAATTTATCAAAAAACTGGAGAAGCTTTAATGACTATTTCGATGTATCAAGTTGCGATTCCTTCCCTAGTGAGATCGCTTAATAATCTAGTCGCGATTCTCGAAAAGGGAGCGGCTCACGCTGAAGCAAAAAAAATAGACCCTTCGGTTCTGATTGCTAGTCGCTTGTATCCCGATATGTTGCCACTCATCCGTCAAGTTCATATTGCTTCGGACATTGCGAGACGTGGCGTTGCAAGATTGGCAGGAGTAGAAGCACCCGCAGTCGAAGATAACGAAAACACTTTCGCAGAACTTTGCGATCGGCTGCGAGCTGCCGTTGCCTACATGGAGTCATTCACATCTGAACAGATTGATGGTTCTGAAGAGAAGGTAATAACTTTAACTGTAGGGAAAGAAACGCTGACCTTCACTGGACAAGCCTATTTGTTATTCTTCATTTTGCCAAATGTCTATTTTCATGTGACGACTACCTATGACATCCTCCGACATTGCGGTGTTGAACTAGGCAAGCGCGATTTCTTGGGCGCACCACAGTAATCCCTTATTCTCTAATCCTTCATTTTTTGGAGACGCGATTAACTGGAAAAGTCTGCTGGAGCTTAGAATTAGTCTTAGCCCCAGCAGACTTTTGTTTAGGCTTCCCCTGAGCAGATTTCTTCTCCTTACCCGTTGAACTCTTACCCAAATTCGGCTTAGCCGCCTCATCCAGATCACCAAACTTCTTCGGTAGTCCGCGAGATGTAAGGATAAAATCATAAAAGAACTCTAAGACACTTAATTACCAATGCCAAATTGTCCAAACTGTAACTCAAAAGATGTGGTCAAAAATGGTTTTATTCATAACGGGAATCAAAATCATAAATGTAAAGCCTGTGGTCGCCAGTTTGTTGAAGCACCACGGCAAAAACTAATCTCTGAAGAAACCAAAGCCTTGATTGACAAACTCTTACTTGAGAAGATTCCTCTTGCAGGTATTGCCAGAGTTTGTGACGTTTCTGAAACTTGGTTGCAGAATTATGTCAATCGTAAATACGAGGCGATTCCTCAACAAGTAAATGTATCCGCTAAAAAAAAAGGAAGACTAACGATTCAGTGTGATGAAATGTGGTCTTTTGTTGGCAATAAAGGCAATAAACAGTGGATTTGGCTTGCCATTGATGTTGATACTCGCGAAATTGTTGGCGTTCATATCGGCGATCGCTCCGCACAAGGAGCGCAAAAGCTTTGGAATTCTTTGCCCAGTGTTTATCGTCAGTGTGCTGTTGCTTATACAGATTTTTGGAATGCATATTCTGTTGTGTTCCCAGACATGCGGCATATCGCGGTTGGAAAGGAAACAGGGAAAACCAATTATATTGAACGTTTTAACTGTACGATGCGACAACGAATCTCTCGACTAGTTCGTAAAACTCTCTCTTTCTCTAAAAAAATAGAAAATCATATTGGTGCTATCTGGTTTTTTATTCACCACTACAACTCATCCTTACTTGTTTAGGACTACCACTTCTTCGACCACCACCTCTCCTGAGAAGACCAGAAAAAGACCACATCCGCATGATTCTTGCGTTGCCGAGCCTGAGCATCCGCACACTTCAACATCAACTTATCCACACCATCCTTATGGTAGGGAAACTTAGCCAAAGGCTTACCACAGACAGGACAAGCAAAACTAGTCACCTCCGCCGTCACTGCATTCTCACTCTTAGCTTGAGGAATCTCCCACTGATTACGGCGATCGCTCCAGAACATTACCAGATTCTCACAGCCATGCTCACACTTGAGAAAATGCCCACCACTGACTTTCTTAGAAGGAATCTTACTAAGCGGATGATTACAAGCAGGACAAGCCACATCCGAAAGCTCATTTTTGCGATTACTTGGCTGTAAATCTGCACCGAGATTTATATAAGCTCGCGCCAACATTGGCTGAAAATAGGACTGATGCCAACCAATCAAATAGCTTTGCCACTCCAACTTACCCACCGAGATTTCATCCAAAGTCGTCTCCATCCCTGCGGTAAAATCGGCTCTGAGCAGATCGGGGAAAGTTTTATGCAACACATCATCCGTAGACATTCCCAAAGCCGAAGGTTCAAGCACCTTACCCTTGAGTAACACATAGGTTCTATCCTTAAGCGTCTTCACGATTGCTGCAAACGTACTCGGTCTACCCACACCCTGACGCTCAAGCACCTGTACCAACTTCGCCTCGCTATACCTCGCAGGAGGTTGAGTTTGTTTCTGTGTAAACCCTGCATTCGCTAAAGCCAAAGTCTGACCACCCGTTAAAGCAGGACTCAAATAGGTAGGACGAATCGCTTCATGGGCGGATTGAGCATTCGCCTGTTCGCGATGACGAGTAGTTTTCTTGGGGACATTATCAGGATCATGTTTTGATAGCCATTCCTTCACCTCAGCACAAAACTCAGGCGCTAAGCTAGTGCTATCAGTACGGTGATAGGTAATCAAACCCTTACGACCTTGAGGCAAATCGACACCCTCAAACAACTCTTGAGCTACCTTCATTGTCTCTTCAGGTGATAGTCCTAATCTCACAGAGGCAGCTTGCTGGAGCGAACTGGTAATGAAAGGTGGTAACGGTGATTTCTGAGCAGTGACACCCGAAGCTTCGCGAACGACATGGGGATGATTACGGGCAACTTGAATAATTCTTGTAGCTTCCGCTTCCGACAATACCCGTTTTGACTCCACTGTAGATTCCGTATTCACTTCCGCCGCATCATCGGTGACATCGTTATCGTCAAGCACAGGCTCAATCTCACTGCTACCTGCATAGAAGGCAGTGAAGCCTTCAGCATATTCCGTCCATACCGACCAATAAGTAATCGGCACAAAAGTATTAATCTCCCGTTCGCGCTGACAGACAATATGCAGAGCCACCGACTGCACCCGACCAGCCGAGCTACCGCCACTTGTCCGCCGTACCAAAGGCGAAACCTTAAACCCAATCAACCGATCCAAGCATTGTCTAGCGCGTTGTGCGGAAATCAGATTTAAATCTAACTGATGAGCATTAGCGATCGCTGCTTTAACTGCCGTAGGCGTAATCTGGTTATAGACCGCCCGTTTAGGATTACGAAGATGCAGTTGCTGTTGTAAATGCCATGCAATCCCCTCACCCTCGCGATCGCCATCAGTAGCAAGCACCACTTCTGAAGCATTCTTCACCGCCGCCCGAAGTTTAGAGACTACCTGTTGACCTTTACCTTCGGTCAATTGATAGCGACATTCAATTTTGTTGGTATCCTTGTGCATGGTAAAGCCCAAGCTATCTTCACCATCTTTAGCAAGTTCCGTAAAGTGACCAAAGGAAGCTTCTACTTGCCATTCACTGCCAAGGATAGCTTGGATGGTTTTGCACTTAGATGGAGATTCAACGAGTAACAGCTTTTTCATATTTTTTACCTACGTGGACTTTATCTTGGATCTGGTCTAACTTTCATTTCTAAGATTGGGGTATACTGTCGTCCCAGACTCAAAGCTAATTTATGAGTGATTTAATCGATTCCTACCAGCAATTAATTGATCGCATTGGTGAATGCTTGGCACAGGGGCAACAACGCGCCTTTGAGCAGGTTAATACGCTTTTGGTAGAAACTTATTGGCAAATTGGGCAGTACATTGTGGAGTTTGAGCAGAAGGGGAATGAGAGAGCGGAATATGGCTCAAAACTGTTAACTCAATTATCACGGGATTTGAAAACAGCTTATGGCAAAGGATTTAGTCGTTCTAATTTGCAGTATATGCGTCTATTTTACTTGTCCTATAAGAATTGCCAAACACTGTCTGGCAAATTGAGTTGGTCACATTACACGGAGCTTTTGGCGATTTCGGATGATTTAGCGAGATCGTTTTACGAGCAGCAATGCATACGAGATCGCTGGAGCGTGAGGGAACTAAAGCGTCAAAAGGATTCGGCTTTGTTTGAACGAGTTGCCATGAGTAAGGATCGGGCAGAGATTTTGGCGTTGGCTCAGCAAGGACAGAAAATCGAATCAGCGCAGGATGTGGTGAAAGATCCCTATGTGTTTGAGTTTTTAGATTTGCCAGATCGCAATTACCATGAGAGTGAATTAGAAAATCGTCTGATTGTGCAGTTAGAGAAGTTTTTACTAGAACTAGGAAAGGGATTTGCATTTATTGGGCAACAGTACCGAATTACGTTAAACAATACGCATTTTTATGTGGATTTAGTGTTTTATCATCGTATCTTGAAATGTTTTGTCTTAATTGATTTGAAAACAAGGGCGGTGCGGCATGAAGATATAGGACAGATGAATATGTATCTAAACTATTTTCGTGCCGAAGAGAATATGGAAGACGATAATGAGCCGATTGGAATTGTGTTGGCGCGAGATAAGAATGAGATTTTAGTGGAGTATGCCACGGGAGGAATTTCCAATCAGCTTTTTGTATCGAGATATCAGCTTTATCTGCCCGATGTCGAGGCTTTAAAGCAGGAATTAAAGAGGCTTTTGGATGAGAGCGATCGCTCTAATTAACTTGTGTTGTACATGATACAAGCCTCAGTGGGTAATTGGAATTTGGTAAACATTGTTATTTCTGATTTTCAAGAGATTTGGTCTGCTGTGCATTCAACATAGCTACAGCCTTACTGATATTGGCAGCATCTCGATCAGTGACATTGGATTCAATGATTTTTCCCTGCGACTCAACCAGAATCGGATTAACAGGACGATCCTTCGCATTCAATGTCATTGTATCTGAAGCTTTTTCAAGACTGAACTTGTAATTCCCCTTACCATCAGGACGCTCAAAGATAAGATTATTGCCATCATCTTTGCCTTTTACCTGTAGTAATTCGCGACAATCCCGCGCTAGTTTCAAATCTCGTTCTGCATCGGTAACTTGATTAGGCGAACTGGGAATAGCAGCAGTTGCAACATCTTCAGATTTACTCTCGGAACTATCCTTACGCAGATTACTCAAACCATCAAACATTGACAGAGCCAGATTCTGAATTTGCGTTGCATAATTGATTTGGTTCTGTTCGCGGGTAGCAGCATTCACCTGTTGAGCATCATTAGCACCCGAACTAGGATCGCTACCTTTGCTCCGCACCTGAGATGGCTGCCACGCTTCATCAAATACATCATCTTTATCGATCATAGTTAAATCCTTAATTGAAGACATTTCTCGTTCAGCGATCGCTAAAATATGGATGCTATGCAGTTCCACAATTTGGTTAAACACAGCCATGAACTGAGCCATGTCAAGTTCTGGATTCGCAGTAATCATCGCCTTTACCTAACGCTCCAAATCTGGACTAGATTGTTCTAGCATTGGCTGAGGCGAATTCATCCGTTGAAATGCTTGTTGGAAGTTGTTTAAATCAGTTGGAGTCATGGAAATAAGAGAAATTTGCCCTTCAGTAGTTCGTAAAATATCTTCGCCAGTATGGTTATTGACAACGGCGATATCACCATCTTGATTTCTCTGAAAATCGTAATAACCACCCTTAAAAGACTCCTGACCAAATTCCGTAAGGACATTTTCAACGACCACCACACCCCTAGCTCCCGCAGGAGCCAAATCTCCCATCTTATCGATCGCCGCGAGATAACCCTGATTTTGAGTCAAACTCGCAATATCCACAGTGGTTGTTCTAAAAGCAGTTTTCGTAAAGTCAATCTGTTGCTCAATAGTTGTCCTATCCTCCGTAAACACAGCCCGATCGCTTTGTAATTCAAACTTAGAGATCGCTTCACCATCAAGATTAGAAATCTCATAGAAATTATCCTGAGACTGAATGCGATAGTTTTCCGCCTCATACTTGCCATCGACACCCAATTTCGCAACTAGGGCAACTGACACTGCCGCCATCACCTGTTGTCTGAAGTCATCAAACGATAAAGGATTAGAGCGCCCCAACTCATCACGATCGCTGATGCCATCGCCATCAGTATCAATGCTGCGAGGATTGAGTCCCATCCGCAGTTCATCTACATCACTAATCCCATCCCCATCCAAATCGCGCCGCAGTAATTCTGCTAACTCGATTTTGGGGAGTTCTTGCCAATCCACATCGATATATTTTTGTTCCACAAGAACTGGCAAGGTTGCCTGTGAGGATTGTGCAAGTGACGGTAGATTACTACCAGATAAAGGTGATGGCTGAATGGGTGAGTTTGGTAACATCACAAAATCTGGATCGCCTTTATCACGAGGATTACTCAAGGTGACAGTCAAAGCCTGTGAAGTCTCGGGAGCAGCAGAGCGATCTGGTGCAGCCTGATATCTGCGCCACCAATCATCCATGATGTCCTGATCCCATTGCTGGGATACCCGATCCCACTCTGCATCACTGAATCCCGATGATGGAACATCAGGCTGTTGCGTATTTCCAACGTTCTCTTGCAATAACTCTTCCTGCTTACCTAACAATTGCCTCAGCAGTTCTGCCAAAGCTTCAATCGTAGTTTGTGCGATCGCCAATTGCTGAGCATTAGCCTGAGACGCTTCGGATGTCTGCATAAAAACCATAATTTACCTCTATAAACCTTCAGCCCAAGCAGGGACAGTGGACTTGGGTGCATTGGTCACATCTTTCGCAGGTAAAGGAAAATGCTCTTGAAAGTAATCCTTACGGGAAGCGATCGCCGCATCCGTAATTGGTACTTGACTACCAGATTTAGCCAACCTAACTTTTAGGGACTCCCATTTAGACTTGCTCTTATCTGCTCTCTCTGCATCAACTTTGGGGATTTTGATATGGCAACGCCGAGGAACATTAGCTTCTTTCTTAGAGCTATAGCCTGGGGAGATGAGAATACAATTACCTTGCGGTAACTTGAGAAAATCCTCTGGAGCAAATAGTTTGCGTGTACGTTCCTGATCCGATGTACTGGTGCTAGTCCGACCACCACCCGAACTACGGGATTTAGATTTGTATTTCAAATGTTCATCACCGAGATAGTCAGAGAAAATCTTCGCTGATTCAGGCTCCAGTGGATTGAAAATTGCCTTAGTCGCACAGCCGCCAAAGATCGCTCTCGATACCTCCTTACCATAGGTTTCTTCAAGCTGCACGAGATTCTGGAAACCCAACATACAGGACAAGCCATCCTCACGATGAACATTCAGCCATTGGACAAGGCTCGGTAAATACAAAGTTGGCAACTCATCGATCGCTACTAGTAAAGGATCTTCACGTTTAGTGGACACGACATTACGGGTGACAATCATATGTAAAACTGTCGCCAACAACGGTGCAACCACATCCTGCTTTTCGCGTTTCATGCCGATAATCAGCAATTGCTTGCCTTTCAACTGCAAAGGAATCGTTGTCTTGCCACAGAACACACTGAGGATATCAGGGGACATAAACCGACTAAAGAGAATACTTGCAGTCGAAATTACAGAAGCAACAGTTTTCTCAGAATCTGCCATCGAAATCAACTGACCAAAACTAGTTTCTACCCAAGTTGGTAAATTTGCATTTTGGACTCTAGCAGGAAGATTATTTGCACCCAGTGCTTTGGCACAGAAAATAATATCGGGATAGGGAGTTGTCTTTGCCATCAGCAGCACTGCTTGAATCAGTTGGTCGCCACTGTTAGTAAAGAAGGGATCTTCACTACCTTTGCCGCCAGACTTGAAGTTGCGATTCAGGACGATCGCTACCTGTCTTGCCATATCCACATCCGCAGCATCACGAATAAAATCGAGAGGATTACAGATGCCACTTTCAGGGAAACTAGGGGCAAAGATGCTAACTTGATAACCTGCGGCCGCTGCTACGCCCGCAATGCGCGAGGACTGTTCAGCATATTTGTAATCATAGAGAATTATCGGAAACCCCTGATCGATCGCACTACGAATGGCAGGATCGATTACCCCATAGGTTTTACCCGAACCCGTACCACCGAGTACGGCAATGCCACGATTAGCATCAGGAAGCCAGATCGTCCGATCCGCCTGTGACACTTGAATAACTTTGGGCTTCTGTCCTGCAACAGGTAGTTCATGATTGGGTGTAGCGACCCCTGGGCGAGAAATCAATTCGGGTGGAAAAATTAATTTAGGCTTAACGATAAACAGAGACAGCTTATTACGTTCGCGCCGATTAATCTGTTCCTTAGCTTTTTTCCTTGCCGCCGCAAGCTCCGCACCATTTGCCCAGTGAGCATTAGCCAGCTTATTTTTGCTATTGCCACCACCATTCATGCTCAAGAAGACCATACCGATCGCACAAGCCGCAATAATGCCGCCTGTGGGTGTGAATAGCTGATGGGCAATAGAAGCAAGTTCAGGAGGCAAGCCATTGGCTGAAGACTTCTTCTCTACTGAGGTCAGAGAACTGTTCATTTCCTGAGAATGCGCCATCTTTACAGGAACGAGACAAGTGATCGAAACAGCGATCGCCAGCAAAAATAGTCTCTTTGAGAGATTCTTTTTGCTAAACCAAAACATCAAAAAATTCATGGCAATCTATTTGCTGAAAGGTTTGCTAATGGAAATAGATGAACTAACCGCTGCATTACTGGGAACAGCATAGGGAATTGCACTTTTTTCTTGGAGAACAACCAACGGCAAGGGAGGCGTAATGTAGGGAGTACAACCTAAATCCACAAACCACGATCGCTGACACCAACGAAACCGCAGACCGAGGGTAATTGTGCCTGAAGCCTCATCCAGAGATTCAATGGTGACGCGAAAAGCATCACCAAAGGGATGATTGCCTGCGGGTCCGCTATTAAACAGACTACCTAGAAAGCCATAACCATCGGGGACTTGCTGCGATGCGGTCATCCATTGTTTGCCCGTAAGAGAGAGCCACCAGCAAAGCGTTTAGTATGTATAGATAATTGACATAGTTCAAAATGATTGACATGAAAGAATTCTTTGGAAATAGCGACTTATTAGACCTCCTTGTGCTGAGGCAGTTGTCCCATATCAAGGGAAATTGGGAGTTAATTTGGGATCGTGAAAACGAAGAGTATGAACCTGAAGAGAACAGCTACGCAGAAGAGGTTAATCAACTTATTGAAGAATTGAGCCTAGTCGAACCGCCAGAAAAGTACCACAAAAATGAAGATAGCCTTGCGGAATATTTGATAGCTAATCTCAATTCGGAAATTACTAAAGTCAATGGTCGGTGGGTCAGAGCAGCTTATACATCAAGAGCAATTTATGCATCAATATTAGAACAAGGTGGATTTCATGATATTGATCAAACAAACCTAATATTAGCTGCTGCTGGAAGAATTAAGGCTGCAATGGATAGGAAGCAGAATCATTTTGATGATATGGAACGATCCCATCAAGAAATGCTTGCAGATGTGATTGCAATAATCCTGTATCATCGAACATGTCCATAGCACTAGACTTTTTGCTTGCCGCTTCTAATGTTGCTAAGCTTTAATGATGATTATTTAATAAATTGTCACTCCAACCCAAAACGAAGAAAAAACGACAATTAGAACTCTACAAGGTTACATTTTGACAGATAAAACTTTATTCAGGGATGTTACCCTGCAAAAATCTTGTTGTTGCACTTATTGGTTGCTTCATCTGACAATCCATGAAATATCTACTTTGTATAAGTATTTATCCTATAGTCTGCAAGATAATACATAGTTAGTTTTCATTCAATATTCTTAAGGACGATGGGAGAATGTCCTGATTTGTAGGATATAGCCAAGTAAAAAAGTCCTACTGGAAAAATGGCAAGAGGCCATGCGATATTTGCTGTTAAGAGGTTAATCAGCATAAAGTGTATAATTTTTGGACGTATGCATGAAGGGCAACCAATTTCATTTTTAGATCGTATCTGAGCAGCAATAAAGATAAATATAACAGAAACCATTCGATAACATTTGATACTGTCTGATGCCTTCCCACAGTTAGGACAGCGAATAATCAAAGTAGGTTCACGCATGTCATGTATATCCTTTAGATAAAGCAAATTTCTTTTGTATAGTGCTTATTAGTAAGCTAGTTCTTACCGTTCTTACCTATGATTTTGGAGCTTTCAACTTGAATTATTAGGTACTTCCCTTTAGAAGAAACCCGAAATAGGATTCCTTTAAAATTAGTATTACTAATTATAGTAATACTAACTTTTTTATGTAGAAGCTTTTGCTGACTACTAATATTATATAGTTGTATCACTACTATATAAGGCTCAACTTAACCGTTATATCTAATTCTATGCTCCCGTTAAATTTAGCTTGTCTCTAACAAAGATTAGGTAGCCAAAAATAGCAGGCTTTGTTGTTTAGTAAGCAAAGACCAATAATTATTAAGTGATCGCCTAAAAACCACGACTCACAGTAATAGCGATCAGATTTTGGAGATAAATTGTTGAGGGGATCGCCCCAGTAAACAAATCGCGTAGCGTCTGTTGTGAGAGAATTTAGTTATATTTTCTGGATTAAACCTATGAAATTTATAACAGTTGCATTGGCTGGTTTAGTTGTCTCTACTCTCTTGTGGTCTGAGAGTGTCAACAGTCAGTCAAGGAGGTCAAGAGATGTTTCTGTTGATGGTTATTACAGACGAAATGGTACTTATGTAGCTCCATATATTCGGACTGCTCCCAATCAGACTAGAGATGATAATTATTCAACTCGCGGCAATATAAATCCCTATACTCTTGAAGAAGGTAAACAGAGGGGAGGCTCAGAAGATCCGAGATATGGGTATGAGACAACTACACCAACTACCTACAGTTACCCAAGCTTTGAGCCAAGTTTTCAGCCTGCCATAACAATGCCAAACGTAATACAAGAATACCAAGACGCACTTAACGCAGCGCCGCCACTTAAAGTAAATATTGCGCCAGCGTTTACACCACCTGCTGATGCAAAAGAACCAGCGCAACCGCCAATCCCAGCGATACCTTCTTCTTATTTTCCAAGTGCGCCACAACAAGCACGACCTTTACCGCAACAACCACAAATCAGTCCTACACCTTCTTCTTTGTTGAGTACACCTCCTACACCAACTGGAGAAGAGACACTCTCTTTTGGTGAGACAATATCTCGTATGTCTGCACAGTCAGCGCAAAACACTCAGAAGTTACTTGACTCTTCTGGTGCGCCTAAACCTAATGATGTACAAAAGCTTTTACTTGACAGTCGCGCACCTGTACAAATAGACCCGAAATTATCTTCTCTTGCGTTTGAGCCGCCAGTTCTTGCAAACGCGATTTTCTCTACAGCTTGCTTTGTCGTTTTTACTACCATAATATTTGTATTCCTGAATAGGGATAAATAAAGGCGATCGCCTTTACATTAGCTTTTTCAGTGGCTAATGGCTGTTCGGCAATTTCCGTAATCATGGCAACTCCTGTCACATATTTAATCCAATATCGAAAAAATGAGAAAGCCTTATTTCAGATCAGTTCTGGCAAGATCGCGCATGGCATAAATTTCTAAACCAGAGGCTTTAACTTTGAAAATGGCTTGCTCCAACGGTGAAGCATCGGCTTTCAGATTTGGTACATCGATCGCCTGAATAAAGATTTCCTTATTAAAGGGAACCGATTCACCAACTTGATTGAGGGGACTAAAAGTAACCAGATTTGCCACCAGATTAACTTTCCACTTTCCTTTCTCAATCTCTTCAGGAGCCGTAATCGTCTGCGGCACAAGAATTACCTTGCTGCCACCTGAGAAAACCTCGATCGGTGTGAGTTCTGCGATCGAGGAGAGCAATCCTTTACGGAAGTCTTCGGAAAAAGCAAAGCTGGCTTGCCATGCTGTGGTGGTGATTTTCTTTTTTAAGCCCTTGTCCGCAGTAACTTCCACGCCAGTATCTAAAAGCGGCTTCCCATTTTGACTAGCATCAGAGGGCAGTTCCCCCGTCCATGTCATTAGCGCCATCACCTGCTGGGTAACAAACTGTTTTACCACTTCAGGAGATCTGGTTTTATTCTCACTGGCGATCGCCGTAATTGCTTTACCGCCCGACAACTGTACGAGCGTAGGTGGTTTCTGGGAAGCAAGGGAGGCATATGCACCAATCAGAGCGATCAGCCCCAAACTATTGAGCGCCGATAAGCCAAGTATGCCGAACAAAATCGATACCACCAGTACGTCTTTAGGAGTTTTGGCTTTACTACTGTGGGATAGACCAGCAGGAATAAAGCGATGGAAAGCATTAGTTTCATCTGTTTTTGAGCTTAGTTCAGTATTCACTTCTGTCTTTGTGTATGAGTTCATGGGGATTACCTAGAGATGCGTAGACCGATATTTAAACCTGCGGAAGCAGCGGCACTTGCTGCTGAGAGGATGGCGCTAAATATTGCCATGCCACCACCCGCCGATAGTGACAGCGCCAAAATTGGTGCAAGTAGTCCAAGGACAATCGCAATCGAGAGCGTATCAAGTTGTGCCGAAGCTGCGATCGCAGTGGCGGCAAGTCCTGTGACAATGTTCAAACTCAGCTTTGCCATCCCCAACGACCAGAATCCTGTCATCCATGCATAGAGTGGCTTTGCCCCAATCGGCAGTAAAGAAGCACCAACTGCAAGAGGACCGAGTAGACCTGTAAGTAGAAAACCGACCTCAATCAAAGCCTGAAACGCGGACTGCATTGCTACCATAAAAGTCTCAATCGCTGCCAGCATGATTGACCGTGAAATCACTGTGCCGGGGAAGAGATTCGTAACTGCTTCGAGAGGATTTTCACTTGCCTTCTGGATTTGTTTTTGCAACTTGCCCACCAGAGCCGCAGCAACCGCTCCATAGTTAGATTGATAATTACCGAGCAAAGCCTGAGCTTTTGTATTCACCTCTTGCAAGCAAACCTGCATCTCCTCATTTTTGGTAAGCCCATTGCATTGCTGACGGTAGGCAATAATTTGCTCTTGGGCGACCGAAAAATCAGCCAGGGCTGATAGGGTTTTCTCCAATTGGGCAGTTGAGGTAATTGCACCTAAGACCGAGTTATTGGCATTGTTAATTACTGTCCGCATCCCATTGGTTAGTCCAATTAGATTTTGACCACCATTGGTGAGCAGCACAATGACAATTATTGGCCAGATTAATTCCCCAAACTGCCGATAGCTCTGGTCATCAATCAGATTTTTAGTGAATTGGATTGTCCATAGCAACAGCGAAGCCACGGCAATAATTAATCCCAGATTGGTGAGCGCTTTATAGAGAGTGCCATTAAAGGCAAGTTCCCAAGTGTTCTGCCATGCGCCTTGCACCGCTAGCGATACCTCTTCTGAATTGTTGACAATCGCTTGAGCAATCAGCATGGTTTATCTCACTATCTTAGAAAGGTATAGGGCATCCGTTGTTGCACTGTGGAGTTACGCTCGATCAGCCGATCTTGGCGATCGCCTTTGAGGGAGGCATTAATCTGGTCAAGATTGAGCAATGATGTTGCTCCTTGTTGAGTTTGTTGCACTTGTAGCGCTAATTGTTGAGCATCGATCTGAGTGCGTTGGCTATTCTGTTCGGCTACTTGTGAGTTCTGCTCAGATAGCAACCCCAGTTGATTAGCGACATTCCCGACCTGACTAGCATTGTTACCAAACTGGGATGCAATATTGGCAAGGATTGCCGAATTACCCGCATTTTGTTGTGCCACAATCTTGAGGACATCCTGTGTCGATAGGGCAGCTTGCGCTTGCTGTGACAAGCCATCCACCTGTTGAGAACGGGATAATGAATTCTGAGCAAAAGTGACCGAGTTAGCCGCAATTTGTTGGGAGACATCAGCAATTGCGGTGCTGTTGGCTGCGCCTGTCTCCGTGTTCAAAGATAGCTGTCCGACATTCTGAGCATTGACGAGCATGTCTTCGAGGGTTTTCTTCAGACGGGCTTGCCCATTTTCTCCTAGTACATCTTGGACAGAGGTATTCGTAATTGAAGATGTGACCATCCCTTGATTCATCAATGTGTCATTTAGCCCTGCACTGTTAAATGCTCCCTGAATAGTGGCAAGGACTGCGGCTTCAGCTTTACTGGGATCAGGTAGTCCCAGTTGTCCGATGCTCTCAGCGATCGCTGTTTTTATCTGCGGCAAGTATTGACCCAGCACTTTGTCTAGCTGTGCTTTAAGAAAGTCACCAGAGTTAATCGAAGAAATCAGTTGATTTACCTGTTCAATTAACCCTGATAGTTCCGCAGGTTGAGGCAGTTGCACAGCTGCCGCCGCACGGGGATTAGTTAGTAGTAATGAACAAGTGACTAGACTGGTGATCACAATGTGATGAGGCTGAGGATAAGCTTTCATGATTTTGGAGATAACTTCTCTAGGGTGGATTTGGTAATTAATTTGAGGAATTAATTGATTAGTTCTGGCAATTTGAGTTTGCGTCCATCCCGTAAAGCACTTGCCATTTCATGGGAAAAAGCTGCAATGCCTTTATAGGGATTGGTCATGGCAAGCATGTAAGCCGTCCGCGCTTCCTGCTCATCGGGATTGTTTGCCACAACTCCCAGTTGGATATAGCTAGGAAAAAAGCGCACGAAAGTATAAATCCCCGCATCATCCAGCAACCATTGCGAATAAATTGACTCGCGTTTGGGGAAGAACCGCTCCTCCGCATTCTGAGCAATTACCTCTCTGGGGTATTTGAGGATGCTCACAAAACTATCGACTGCTGAGGGTTGGATGCGACCTATCAATCTGGTCGATAAGTTTTGAAGGATTTTCGGAGCCGAGGGAGATCTGGCGATCGTGTCAGGATCTTGGGCGGAAATAATTACCTTGATGCCCGCCTTGGCTCCATTGGCACATAGCCTTGCCACCATTTCGGAAATGGTGGGATATTCAAATAAAATTGGCGCTTCATCAATGAACAGGATGCTAGCGGGGGATGATAAAGCGCGTCTCAGCGCAGCAGAGTAAGCCGATAAAGCTAAAATCGCCGCATCTTCAGCTTCCGATAGGTTTCGCAGAGCAAACACCAATAGTCTGGCATCACTGCGAAAAGTGGATGGACGGGAAATAGCGCGACCAATTCTGGAATTAAGCCAGAATCGCAGCTGAATCACAATTTGATTGGTGGCTTGATCTAGCTGTTCGCTATTAGCAACATCGGATGTAATATTCGCTTTGCCGACCGTCAAAAAGTAATCCAGAAAGTCCGACAGGGTGGGCATATTGCCCCATGATTCTGTGCCAAATCCATCAGCGATCGCCTGATCGTATCGGGCTTTAATCTGTTCATCGTCAAAGAAGCTATTAACCACAGGCACTAACAAAGCCCTGATTAACTGCCGCAGTTGCCTTTCCGATGAGGAGAGGTCATGCTGACTTGCACCGAACACCATCGTCATGAGCGCTGATTCTACAAAAGACTTGAAATCTCGCAGCCGTTCTTCTGCTTGTTCAGTGTCAAAGGCTCGCAGATCTGGGAGTTCTAGTAAGTTTGAGGACTCTTTGCTAATGTCAAAATAAGCTCCCAGTTCACCAATGAAATGGGTGTAGTCAGTAAACGTACTCGTCCCATCAGGCTTAGGGAAATCTAAAGCCACAATTTGCTGATTATGGCAGAGGGCTTGGGACAAAATCGCCGATACTAATACCGACTTACCAGCACGGGTAGTGGCAAAAATACCGATATTGCGATGCTTTCGCACATCGATATATAAAGGCATCCCGCCTTCTTCCGTAATCAGTTCAAAGCCAGTTTCATCGACAGATCTGGGCATCACACAACTAGTAAAAGCAACTGCTTCATCGGATAGATAAACATGGCGACGCGGGAAAGGTTGAGCCAGCAGATTACCCACGGTCACTGGTAAAGTTTGTTTCCACATCAACCACGCATACTCAGTTTCGCGTTCTACCCATGCTGGACGCTGGAAGCAACTGCAAAAATAACGACAAGCATCATCAAGGGCAATCAAGTTAGGACGACGGATTAAGACTGCTACCGCCACGTTAATGGGCATCGCTCCCTCATAGAGAGCTTCCTGTGCCTTGACCGCTTTTTGCTGTTTCAGCGACGCATTGACATTGATGTTATTCAAGGAAGCAGATTGTTCTTGCGAAACAATGCTCTGCTTGGTAACGCGCTGCATATTCGCTTTGACAATCGTTTCATTGGCTCTTGTGAATTGGCAGAATACTTCCGTGTTTGATACGGAGTCGCGGGCGATCGCTTCCCAGAGATAGCGCATCTGTTTACCCTTGGATACCCACCCCCCTGGTTTATCCATGAAGGTGAGTACACCGATATATTCACCCTTCAGATGAACAAAGCCATTATCAGCAAAGGGAATTGAATCGGGACGCTCTAGCAATAGTGTTTTCAGATGCACTTGGGTATTGACCCGCTCTTCCACACCCCGATCTGACATCACCAATAACTGCGGAATCGGTGGTGCTTCACTGCTATTAAATTGCCGCCAGAGATGCTCCCAGAGTTCATGCTCAGTCAAGGGTCGCAGGTCTAAACCCATGCGATTAACCAGAATCTGCTCCCAGTTCAAGAAACCATCGGTAAAGGCTTTCGCAAAAGCAATCTCATGACGCTCCTGCTCAATTTCCTTTTCCTGACCCATCAATTGCTGCGACAGCTTCTGTATCCACGCCAGTGCTTTTTCCAGCACATCATTACCTTCCGCCGTTGAACCACGCAGGGTATAAGTGGCATAGAGTCTCAGGAATTTGGGCTTGCGTAGTCCTGATTTGGCTAACTCCTGCACCCTCTGCTTTTCACCCATTACCAGAAACTTGAGTTGGGGTGTATCGGCTTGTTCGTAGAGTTCTTGCAATTGATTTTGGCGATCGCTGTCGGAGCTAACCGAACCGAAATGCACCGTCAGCTTTTCACCATCGGGAATATCTTTCAAACCTGATTGAATTGCCTCAAATAGTGATTCTTCTTGATCAGTTGAGAGAGTGGTATGGATACCTTTGGACTCCCAGCCAAATACAAACTGCAACGATTCCAGAGACGATTGACCTTGCTTAAGCACAAAGCAACTGACAGCACGACCGCGTAGCTCAAACTTGAGTAGACATTCTACGGCTAGCTCTTTCTCAAAGTGTTTATATCTTTTCTGACTAACGCTCTGCATATTTGCTTACCTCCTGCTTACGCATCCCTCTGTACTGATAAACACCTCTCGTCCATCGCGGCACAGGGATAAACTTTGATAAAAATCGATAGGGCTTTGAACCAGTCAAGATCCACCATGTCGCATCGCCCCAAGCCACGATTAGGAATACCCATAACCAAGGCAGATTCAGAACCACATAGCAAATCATAAACAGGGTAAAGCTGATGATCGCCCAAGGAATGATTAGCTCAGTGGGAAATGGTCCAATCTTGGGACTTGCACCCAGAATGGCATTGACCTTACGGAATTTGTACTCTTCTGCCATAGTTTTTAGGTTGCACCCGTGATAATACCTGCCAAAATGTCACCCATTGTCACCGTCACCACCAAAATCAGCGGAGTTCTCGCCATTTGCTGCCAGTCATCGTCATTTCTGGCTGATTGAATCACCTTCACTAGTCCAATCCCCAGATAGATCACAAACAAGGATCTCAACACATTGAAAATCAGTCCCACAAGCCCTGTATCAATCCCAGGGATTGCACCCGTCATCCATGTCTGAGTCTTATTGAAAAACTGGGCTTGGGCTGGCTCCACTGTAAAAATCAGTAGTAAACCAATCAGGAAACCAATAACTATGCCTAGTAACAAAACGGGGCTGTACTTGTAATGCCGAATCACTTGCTCGAATCTGCCATAAAGCATCAGCAATACCTTGGGGAATACTAATAGCAATCCAATCAAGGCGAGTAGCGCTGTTAGATACATCCCTTTCGAGCAAGCAAAGGTGATGATGATTCCCACAATCGCGGCGGTCAAAGCGGCTAACTGGGGATTTTGGATTTGGTTGAGGAATTTCCTGTTGTGGGGACTATAGGTGACTCTCATCGGATTAATTGGATAGGTTTTCATAGTTTCTGCTAGGAAAAATTTGAGAATTGATGCATAGATGGTCAAAAGTCATAGGCAGCAATGCGATCGCCTTGCCCTTGAATCTCTGCTTTTGAAGAGCATTCTGATCGATAGTTCTTTTCTTGTCAATAACCGAACACCATACCCACAGACGATTTAGGCTGTATTTGAAACATCATGATCTTCTCCGCCGATCTGATAAAGCATCATTTAAACCACCTTGCAGATATTGCTTCCGCAATCGCCAGAGACGGGTTCTTTTAACCCGCAGCACTCGCATTACTTCTGAGATATCCAAACCGTCATGTAAGGCTAGTAATACCTGTGCGCGATTGATGGTTGAGGCATGACCATTACCTTTCAGGCATAGCGCTAGGCATTGGCGATAATCGGTGTTGGTAAGGGTAATTTTTAGTCTTTCCATGTTTCAAATAACGTTTTGTAAAGTTTGTCTCAAAGTTTACTTTTTGTACCCAAATCGATCTTTTTGATGAGGTTGTTGGTGTTCTAGACTACTATTCATTGCTTTGTCGGACAATTGTTTGTTAATTCCTTTGGCTAGAATGTTTCATTTAAATATGTCTTTCGAGAATGAATAGATCATACTCAAGAGTGTTTGGCAACTTTCTATCAATCTATTGCCTAACATCTTCTTAATTTCCAATTTCAATTACTTGACCTCATTTGTAACTTCTATCAGCATAATCTTCTCAATTAGGTTCTGGAAATATTTCGTAGGGAAGATTCAGAATATTTCATAGCTATTATTGAAGATTGGGAATATTGAAAAATCAAAAGATCCTAAAATCTGGTCATGCTGATCGACGATTCCTATGTAAGCGATACTTGTAATGTAGTCCGCAATAGGGAAATAATTTTTCATGTCAGGAAATTTGAAAGGTAAAGTCGTATTGGTAACAGGAGCATCACGGGGAATTGGTAAAGGTATTGCTGTTGCTTTGGGTGAAGCAGGTGCGCTGGTTTATATCACGGGACGCAGTGTTAATAGCGATAGTTCAGATCCTATTTCTAGCAGTTTATTAGATACTAAATCCGATGTAGAAAAAACAGGTGGGATTTGTATTGCCGTTCCCGTTGATCATAGTAATGATGAGCAAGTTAAATCTCTATTTGAGCAAATTAATCGAGAACAAAACGGACAATTAGATTTATTGGTAAATAATGCTTATGGTGGTGTGCGATCGCTAATCTCTTCCAACGGTAAACCATTTTGGGAATCAGACATAAATCTTTGGGATGCTTGCAATCAAGTTGGTTTACGAAGTCACTATGTAGCAAGTCATTTTGCTGCGAAGATGATGACTCAACGCAAACAAGGTTTGATCGTAACGATTTCTTCTTGGGGTGGATTAGCGCCTATTTTTGGAGTCGCCTATGGTACTGGTAAATCTGCTTGCGATCGCATGGCGGCGGATATGGCTGTCGAACTCAAGCCGTTTAATGTTGCTTCGGTTTCACTTTGGCCGGGGATTGTTGGCACTGAGCAGTTTCATCAGTTGGCTAATGACAACCTTGAGAGGAATGAGAGTAATCTAGGTGTAGCGGTGATCGCTGATAAATTTAATTGGGAAACTCCTTTATTTGTTGGTAGGGTCATCGCTGCATTGTGTAACGATCCAGACTTAATGAAGCGAACTGGGAAGATTCAGATTGGGGCGGAACTGGCGCCACATTATGGGGTATTTGATGAATATAAGCAGCGTCCTGTTTCTTTACGCTCTCTCAGATTTTTATTGTCACAAGCTTTACCGAATCTTAAAAGCAGAGCTAAGTTTATTCCCGATCTGCTTGTGCCTTGGTGGTTAATCCTGTTGACTCTACTCAAGTCTCCCAAAATTTGATTGTGGTTCTAAAGTTGCAATCGTCTTGCGTGCTGTTTAAGCATATTGGAAGAGAATTAAATTGTGGTCGCACACATTCCATATATTTAGCATTGCGTAGTCAAATCTTATGATGAGCTATAAATTGAGAACAAGGTAAGCGAACTATGAATAAACTGCCTTGACTGCGATCGCTTTTGACAGTGATATGTCCTTGGTGATGATGTGCGATCGCGCGGGCGATCGCCAAGCCTAAACCAGTTCCTCCCGTTTTGCGAGAGCGATCGCCATCAACTCGATAAAAGCGATCAAAAATTCGACTCTGCTCAGCTTGGGGAATACCCATCCCAGTATCTTTTACAGCAATGACAGCGTTGTGATCGTGGACTTCCAGACTGATATGCACATCTCCTTGAGCAGGAGTGTACTGAATTGCATTGGCAATGAGATTTGATACCAGTCGATAAAGTTGGGATTCGTTACCGAGTATATAGATTTCCTTAGCAGGAACTTGACTAGTTAAGTGAATATCCGATGCCATCGCGAGTTCTGACATTTCTTCAGTTAAGTCGTTAACTAAATCATTCAAACAGCAAGATTTAAATTTTTTGGGCGATGAGTTTTGCTCAAGACTAGACAAAAGAAGTAAATCAGCAATTAAATCACTCAAGCGCCTTCCCTGCTTTTCCACTTTGTAAAGCATGGTTTGCGTATCTTCGGGATTAACTTGCGGTACTCGTAAGATCGCTTCGACTGTAGCAAGGAGACTTGCCAGAGGAGATCGCAATTCATGGGCAGCATTGGCAGTAAACTGTTGCTGCTGTTGATAGGACTGATAAATGGGCTGCATTGCTAATTTTGATAGCCACCAACTAGAGAGGGCAATTAACAACAATGCGATCGGAAAGCCGATCGCTAAAATTAGTTTGATGCGCTTTACTTCCGCATCAAAAGGTTCTAAATTGCGACCGAGTTGTAAGTATCCCCAAGATGGTTGATTATTGTGTCGATGGGTTTGATTCTTCACATCATGGCTATGTAAGATAATCGTAAACTGGTGATAGCGGATACCCTGCGAACTTTCAAAGGTTTGCCAAGGTGTAGTTATTAAACGCTGAGGTAGTTCGGGAATGATTTGGCTAGGGGAAAAAGCGAGTAATTTTCCTTGATGATTGAAGAGCCGAAGGTAATAGGTACTGCGATCGCTAATTCCTGTTGTATGTCGTTGAATAATAGTGGGACTGATATCACAAGGCTGTTCTGCCAAACAAAGTTCGGGCAAAATCCGCCGTAAAATAGAAGTTGGATCTTCGGAAGCAGGTAACATCGGCTCTAAACTGTCATGCAATGTCCCTGAGATCGATTCCATTTCCCGTTCCATAGCATCCCAATTAGACTGAATCAAAAAGCGATACATACTAAATCCCGATAGACTCAAAATCACCGCCATCACCCCCGCATACCAAAGCGCGAGACGAGTCCGACTACGGCGAAATAATAGATGGGTGTTCATGGCTGCGTGTTAAATCGATAGCCTTGACTGGGAATTGTTTCAATTGGGCAGTCACAGCTATAGCTAGCTAATTTCCGCCGCAATAGACGCATTTGGGCGGCGACCACATTGCTAACTGGTTCTTCATTAAGATCCCAAAGTTGATTACGAATTTTGCTACCTGAAATAATGCGATCGCTATTTTGCATGAGATAAGCGAGAATTTGAAATTCTTTAATTGTTAAGGGAATGACCTGTGATGTTTGATCAGATTGCGTCACTGATAGGGCGTTATTTGCAAAATCTAGTGAAAATTTGCCAACGGTCAGAGTTTGAGGTTGCAATTGAGGTGATCGCCTTTGCAATGCGCGTAACCTTGCTAAAAGCTCTTCCATTACAAAGGGCTTTACCAAATAGTCATCGGCTCCTGCATCTAGTCCTGCGATCCGATTTTCGGGTTGACCTAGAGCCGTAAGCATAAGTACAGGTAAAGGATTTTGGTGCGATCGCAGTTTTTGGCATAGTTCTAGTCCTGATAGTTTGGGCAGTAGCCAGTCAAAAATTGCGACTGAGTAATCTGTCCATAGACTATCGAGATAACTCCAAGCAGTATCACCATCCTGTACCCAATCAACCACATACTTTTCGCTGACAAGTACACTCTTAATCGCACTGCCAATGTCTTCCTCGTCTTCAGCCAATAAAATTCTCATAGATCTTTATATTAAGATGATTGCTTAATTTATCATTTACGGATTACAGAGCCAGTTATGTCTGAGATCGCCACCGAGATAATTTTTGTGCTTTTACTGATTATTGCCAATGGGGTCTTTTCTGGATCGGAAATCGCCGTAATTTCTTCGCGGAAGGTGCGTTTAGAGCAGGCGGCTAACCAAGGCAACGCAAAAGCTAGAGTCGCCTTAAAGTTAGCCCAAGATCCTAATGATTTTCTCTCCACTGTGCAGATTGGGATTACTTTAATTGGCGTTTTGAGTGGGGCGGTGGCGGGGGCGACGATCGCCGCTCGTTTAGCGGTAGTCCTTGACGCAATTCCTTTTTTACAACCCTACAAAGATGGTTTGAGCGTGGGCATTGTGGTTGGTATGATTACATTTTTGTCTCTTGTAATCGGTGAGTTACTCCCCAAACGGATTGCTCTGAATGCTCCTGAACAAATTGCTTGTACGGTAGCTAAGCCGATGCGATTGCTGTCAAAGATCGCTTCGCCGCTAGTTTACTTATTGAGTATTTCTACAGATCTACTGCTTAAAGTGTTGGGCATAAAAGCATCGGATGAACCATCGGTCACGGAGGAAGAAATCAAGATGATGATTCGCCAAGGTGCTGATGCGGGAATGTTTGAGGAATCGGAACAGGAAATGCTGGAACGGATCTTTCGACTAGGCGATCGCTCAGTTAAGTCACTGATGACCCCGCGTACGGAGATTGTCTGGCTAAATGTCGAATCACCCCTCGCAGAAAACCTCGATGAAGTAATCAAAAGCTCATATTCAAGGTTTCCTGTTGGTCGTGACAGCATTGATCAATGCTTGGGAATTGTGCGGGGAAGCAGTCTGTTATCCGCCTGTTTAGCTGATCAAAATAATGTTTCCTTAGAATCCTTAATTCAATCGCCTGTTTATGTTGCTGAAAGTACCCGCGCCCTTAAACTTCTGGAGCAGTTTAAGCAAACTGGCGTACATATTGCCCTAGTAACCGACGAATATGGCGGCGTTGAGGGATTAGTAACCCTAAATGACCTGATGGAAGCGATCGTAGGTGATTTACCATCCTTAGAAAACCAAGATGCCCCCCCCGCAGTGCAACGGGAAGATGGTTCTTGGCTATTAGATGGACTGCTCTCAATTGATGAGTTTAGAGATATTTTAAAAGATGAAATCTCTCTGCCTCAGATTCAAACTGATGACTACCATACTCTAGGCGGATTTGTGATGCACTCTCTGAAACATATTCCCCGTGTTGGTGAGTATTTTGAATGGAATGACTTAAAGTTTGAAGTCATGGATATGGACGGTACGAGGGTAGATAAAGTGATGGTCTCTAAAAGCCAGCCAAAAGCATTAGACATTAAAGACGATCGTTGAGGCTGAGCAATTACGGTTAATAGTCTCGTTTAGAAAAAGCGGCACTTTGTTGGGTCGCTTTTTTATTTTTGATTTCATCTGAGTTTCATCGTGCCTCTGACAAACTACTTGAGAATTTATTAAGTTTCCTGTGTTTGTGAGGATATCCCATGAAAAAGTTTTCTCTATTTAGCCCCTTATTTAGCCCATTACTAGCGGCGGCTTTGACCCTGAGTACCCCTGCGATCGCCTTTGCCCATGTGGGACATGGCGATGAATTTCAGGCAACGGGTGGCATTCAGAAAGTAAAGATGAATGCTACTACCGATAAGCAATTGGGTATTGAAGTTAATGCGATCGCTCCTGAAAAGGGTGGCGGGAAAGCGGTGCTGATTCCTGTGACGGCGTTAGTGGATGCCGATGGCAAGCAATTAGTATTTGTGCAGTATCAAAATTTCTATGAGCCAGTACCTGTTAAAACTGGCTCCACTAAGGGCGATTTAATTGAGATTACCGATGGTTTATCAGTTGGTGAAAAGCTGGTCACTCAAGGCAGTCTCACCCTCTATGCCGAATCTCGCAAAACTAAGCCTACCAATACTGCTGCTAGTCCATCGGCAACTCCTTTTACAAAAACCGATGATCCTACAACTAACACGTCTGCAAACAATGATCCTGCGAATAATACGACTGCAAGCAACAGCACGGAAGGTGAATTTCCGATCATGCAAACATCGATTGTTGGTGGGGGTGCATTATTAGTTGCCGCAGGCGTGCTTGTTTTTGCAGCCACTCGTGGCAAGGGCAAGAAGGGAGACTCTTAATCTAGATGTTTAATTCTCTGCTCAATCAAACCCTCAAAAACTCGATCGCACAGCGTTGGCTGATTGTCGTCTGTGCAATTTTAGTAACGGTGTGGGGCGTTTTCACGGTGACACAAATGCCTTTGGATGTGTTTCCTGAATTTGCACCGCCTCAAGTTGATATTCACACTGAAGCAACGGGACTCGCCCCTGAAGAAGTGGAATCCCAAATCACAATTCCCATCGAGAGCGCGGTTAATGGCTTGCCAGGGGTGACGATTGTGCGATCGTCCTCCAAGGTGGGGCTGTCGATGGTGAATGTGGTATTCGATCAGGATGCTGACATTTACAAAGCGCGGCAATCGGTGACAGAGCGTTTGCAACAGGTCACTAACCAACTGCCTGAAAATGTGCATCCGCCTGAAATTTCGCCCCTCGCTTCGCCGCTAGGTACGATTTTACAATATGCCTTTACGGTCAATGGTCAAGGCAAAACCTCATTAATGGATTTGCGCCGTCTTGTTGATAGCACGCTCAAAAATCAGATCCTGTCAGTAGCAGGGGTGACGCAGGTAACGGTCTATGGCGGTGATGAGCGTCAAGAACAGGTACTAGTCGATCCTGCGAAACTGCGATCGCTAAATGTATCCCTCACCGAAGTAACCGAAGCCGCTAAGGGTGCAAACTCTAGCGCTCCTGCGGGTTTCCTGATTGGTGGTGGTCAAGAGGTGCTAGTCAGAGGGATTGGTAAAGTCAATTCCATTCGAGATCTGCAACAGTCGGTGGTGAAGGTCAATGATGGTAAGCCGATCCTGTTGCGCGATGTTGCCCAAGTTAAGACTGGTGCTGCCTTGAAGCGTGGCGATGGCAGTTTTAATGGTCAACCTGCGATCGTGATGATGATCAATAAGCAGCCCGAAATCGACACGCCCACGGTGACGCGATCAGTAGAATCAGTAATGGCATCTTTACAGAAGACTTTTCCTGCGGATGTCCAGTTAGCGCGAACCTTCCGTCAATCAAATTTTATTGATGCAGCAATTAAGAATGTAAGCGGCTCGTTAATGGAAGGGATTATCATCGTGTCGGTGATTATGCTGCTGTTTTTGATGAATTGGCGCACGGCGGTCATTACCCTGAGCGCGATTCCTCTATCTTTGCTGATTGGATTGATGATCATGAAAGCCTTTGGTTTAGGCATCAATACCATGACCTTGGGCGGATTAGTCGTAGCGATCGGCTCCGTTGTCGATGACTCAATCGTGGATATGGAAAACTGCTATCGGGGAATGCGAACGAACCAAGCACAGGGCAACCCTAAGCATCCCTTCCAAGTTGTCTATGACACATCGGTAGAAGTCCGTTTAGCGGTGATTTTTTCTACCGTAATTATCGTGGTGGTGTTTGCGCCCATTTTTAGCCTTACGGGTGTCGAAGGACGCATTTTTGCACCGATGGGATTGGCTTATCTGATCTCGATCGCTGCCTCTACCCTAGTCGCCATGACTCTTTCCCCTGCCCTCTGTGCGATTTTATTAGCAGATCAAACGCTGCCCCAAGAAGGTACTTTTGTTTCCCGTTTAGCCGAAAGGCTCTATCGCCCTTTGTTGAATATTTCCATTCGCACACCACAAATCATCCTTGGTGTAGCTCTCGCAGCGTTAGTTGCGGCTGTGGCGATCGTACCTTCCCTTGGTCGCGTATTTTTGCCAGAGTTCCAAGAAAAATCAATGGTTAACTCGATGGTTCTCTTCCCTGGGGTGTCCCTCGACATGACCAATCGAGCAGGGATGGCGCTCTATACTTCCCTCAAGGGCAATCCCCTATTTGATTGGGTGCAGGTGCGATCGGGTCGCGCTCCTGGAGATGCCGATGGTGCGGGTGTGAGCATGGCTCATGTGGATGTCGAACTCAGTGACGCGGCGTTAAAAAATCGTGAGGAAAGCATTAAACAATTGCGCGAAGCTTTTACCAATTTGCCAGGGGTTGCTCCTAATATCGGTGGTTTTATTTCGCACCGTATGGATGAAGTGCTGTCGGGTGTTAGAAGTGCGATCGCGGTCAAAATCTTTGGTTCTGACTTGGTTGAACTTCGCAAAATTGGCGAACAAGTACGAGATGTAATTCAACCAATTAATGGGCTTGTCGATTTACAGCTAGAGCCACAGCTACCAATTCGCCAAGTTCAAATTGAATACGATCGCACGGCAGCAGCTACCTACGGCTTGACGATGGCGCAGGTGTCAGAGGTGGTAGAAACGGCTCTCAATGGTCGTGTGGTATCACAACTTGCTCAAAATCAGCAATTAATTGATGTCACCGTTTCCCTTGCTGACAATGCTCGTAATAACTTAGATGCAATTCGGGCGATTCCCTTGACTGCCCCCACTGGTCAAACTATCTCTCTCGGAGACGTAGCGAAAGTGGAATACGGTATGGGCGCAAATGTGGTCAACCGTGAAAATGTTTCTCGCTTAATCGTAGTTTCGGCAAACGTGGCGAATCGTGATTTGGGTAGTGTTGTCGGTGATATCCAAGCCCAGATTCAGCAAAAAGTGCAACTGCCTAATGGTTATTTTATCCAGTACGGCGGACAGTTTGAATCTGAGCAACGAGCCACCAATAACCTATTTTGGTATAGCATCTTAGCAGCAGTATTGATTGCGGTATTGATGTTCTTCTCTGTAAAGTCCCTTCCTGCGACGATCGCGATCATGGTTAACTTGCCCCTAGCTCTAGTTGGTGGCATCGTCTCGATTTCCATTACCAGTAAAGTCATCTCCATCGCCTCGCTGATTGGATTCATTACCCTCTTCGGTGTGGCAGTTCGTAATGGTTTATTGTTAGTGGATAACTACAACAATAAGTTTCTCGAAGGTATGTCGATCAAAGAAGCAATCTTTAAAGGATCCCTAGAGAGAATTAATGCCATCCTTATGACCGCACTTACTTCGGCGCTAGGGATGTTGCCTCTAGCCATCTCTGGCAGTTCGGGCAATGAGATTCTCCAACCTTTAGCGATCGTGGTTTTGGGTGGTTTATTTACTTCCACTGCCTTGACCCTGCTGGTGATTCCTGCCATCTATGCCAAGTTTGGCAAGTTCATGATCCCTAAACAGAAAATTACCAAGCTTGAGGAAGAAATTGAGGTGGAGGAACGTTCTCAGGTATTAGTTAAATGACTAGTTTGAGACGCAACCCTCACACATCAGTTATCCGTCATATCTTGAGTTACTAATGATCCCCCCAGCCCGCCTTAAAAAAGGGGAAGAAGAAAATTCTCCCCCTTTTTTAAGGCGGATTGAGGGGGAGCTACACCTTGAAACGCAGACAAGTAATTTAAAGATTATCTCTATGTTCTTCTATCGTTCTAAACAAAAACATAATCAAAATAGAGAAAATAAGGTATATAGCAATAAGCAAAAGATTTGGGATATCGCTTCAATTCTCAGCCTATTTGCCTTAGTCTGGTTTATCCAAAATGCCCAGAATATCCTCAGAAACACTAAATATCTGCAAGTTTCTCAAGATGTACCGCCACTGGTCATGCTCAATGGTGATCCCCATATTCGCGCTTTGATGAGAACTATTTCCGCAAGCGAGTCTAGTGGCAAAAACTCCTATGCACTTTTATACGGTGGCGATCATGTCCATGATTTGAGTCAACACCCTGATCAATGTGTGCCGATCAAAACTCAAGTGAATAAAGGGAAATGTTCGACAGCATCAGGGCGATATCAATTTCTAACCTCCACTTGGCAAGAAAAAGCTTCTCAATATCATCCTAATCCCAATGAAACTGCTGATGGCGTGATTTATAGCTTTGAGCCTGAATATCAAGATATTGTTGTCTATCGCTGGCTGAAAGATCATCATCAATGGAATGCCGACATCGTAACTTTGCTTAAAGAAGATCGGGTTGAAGATGCCTTGGTTGAGTTGTCTGGTGTTTGGACTAGTCTAGGCGGTGGGATTGAGGATAATTTGGTGACACCTTTTTTACCTAAGCTTTATCGTCAATTTTTAGTTGAAGAACTTGCCTCTACAGATAAAACTACAGATAAAGTAAGTGGTTCTCAAATGATTAACAGTATGCAGATTAGTAAAAATGCCACAGGCTCCTTCCCCATTACGATGTCTCAATAATTCAACTTTCGCGAGACTCTACATTGCTCAGACCATCAGCCTATGCTGCGACTTATCAATTATTAAGCGTTTTAGGTTCTAGAATTGCTTGCAGTGTATCAACATGGATTGGAGCAAGACAGATATTTTTTCTGGATGCAATTTCTGGCGTTGCTGATTTAGGTATAAAATATGTAAATTTCAAAAATTAGTGATCAGACTAAATCTGATTTCTAATGTTTAAAAAGCTGTAGATTCATACCTAAGTCAGCAATGCCAAAAACTCTTTCGTTTTCTAAAAAATCAGAAAATCATATCAATGCTATTTTCTTTTTTGCTTACATTACAACTCATCCTTACCTTTCTAACACTACCGTATACTTTATCTAATCCCCTAAGATTCCCCAATTCTGAGGGACAGAGCAAAAATCTGAAAAAGGGACGTAGCAATAGTAGATTAAAAAACTTAGATCTTCCATTTCACCTTGTTAGAAGCATTCATAACGAACCTTCTAGTTACTACTATTTTGGAATACTAAAAATCTAAGACTAATAAAAATCAAGGCTCCCAAAATTTGTAAAGACGCAATAGGGATACCATATTTAGCGAATTTACTAAAAGAAATTGGTTTGCCATGAATTTCAGAAATTCCTGCGCCAACGATATTTGCAGAGGCTCCTACAATAGTTGCGTTACCACCTAAAGTTGCCCCAAACATCATGGCGTAGAAAAGCGGTAAAACCTCAGCGGGAAGTTGTCTGTCAAAGCCTGGAATCAGAATCAAGGATGGCGCTAGATCGACATTTACAAGATATTCCTTCATCATCGGAACCATTGCGACCACAAGGGGAATATTTGGAATAACAGTAGAAATTAGAGCTACGGATATCAAAACAACTATTGTTCCCAGCGCAATATTTGTTCCTAATGCTGATGCCAATAAATTAGAAGCTTGAGTAATTAAACCTGTTTCTTGTAATCCTCCAATCAAAACGAAAGTTGACATAAAAAACAGCAAGGTACTCCAATCGACATCTTTTAAAACCTTGTTAATGGGATCAATACCGTTATGGTGAGAAAGAAATAGCGATAAACCTGCACCCATTAGGGCAACTGCCCCAGGGGAGATTGGCGATGGCAAGGATTCGCCGATCACGAATAAGACTAAAACAAATACAGAAATTACGCCGCCGATAATTAACGTCCTAGGATGATTAATCATAGGTATTTCAATCTGATCGCTAATTTCTATATTCTTTCGCCAGATTGTGCCAAACAAAAATGGCAAAGTACATACAATTATGGCAATAGAGATAAATCCGCCAAAACTTAATCGGGTAAGGTAGTCAGCAAAACTAAGATTGATACCATTGCCGACAATAAATGTTGCAGGATCACCCACCAGTGTTAAGAGTCCTGCACTATTCGATACCATTACCATCAAAATTATTAATGGAACAAAATTTACGCCTATAATTTTTGCCAAGGGTGGAATCATCGGAGCCAAAAGCATTACGGTTGTGGCATTCGGGAGTACTGCACATACAAGCGAGGTAATCCCCACGATCGCTAGTAGTAGCCGACTACCTTTACCTTTAGCAAGCAGCACCATCTGCACAGCTAAGTAATCAAATACTTTTGTCGGCTCAAATGCTCGCACCATAACCATTACGCCAAATAGCAAACTGATAGTGGCATAACTTTTACTGATATATCTTGTTGCTTCTTCTAAGCTTAAGATTCTTGCGGCGACTAGTAATAGTGCTCCCAAAAAAGCGGCGATAGTTAAATGTACTCTCTCGGTAACAATTAGAATAATTACTACTACAAAGGTCACTCCTGTAAAAATAGCTTGCCAATTTTCCATGAGTAATAGTTTTGATTAGTGGTGTTTAATTGAATTGAAGTAGAACTTAGCCTTGACAGCAATGTAATTGAGATTACACACTTTGACAAGAAGGCAGTCTAGCTTAACAAATAAAAAACAAGAAAAGATGTGATTTTCCTGAGTATGTGTAATACCAGTAGACGACCTAGCTAGAAACAGAATGGATTATGTTGATATTAGTTTTGGTTGGAACAAAACGTCCTTGACATTTATTAGGACTTACGCAAAGGAAAAACGGGTTAAAAAGGAAGAAAGAATAGAGCAAAAGCAATGGCAGAAAAGTTTACCGCCCTAGACTATTGTCAGTAACTTCTAAGTAGTCAGATCAACTACACAATCACCAACTTAGCAAAACATTTAGAAGGATACAGTCATGACCAGATCAACCGATACCTAAAAGCGGACAAACTAGCGCCGAGACTGCTTTGGTAAAATGCAAAATCAACGATTGTGTCAGACAAAGCTAAGTATATGTACGTGCTATTTGACAACATAGTTAGGAATTACTCAAGAACCATAGAAATGGAAGGATGACTAAGTTGAGAGCGCAAATAATCAGCCCAAAGCCCAGATTTAAGTTTGTAGATAGTGCTACCAGATTGAAAAGCTAAACGTTAAAAAGCGTGTTTGAGAAGTTTTGGGCATATTTAGACCTAGATATAAATCGTATTTTGTTAATGTTTTTGTCCTTTTTATTGCGCCAGTACATGGCTAAAAATTGAACATTTAGCCATGTGGTGATGCCTGAGTTTGTCCATCCAAGCCCGAAAACGAATAAGATTATAATTTATTATGACTTTTACCTAAAATTAAATAAGTAAAAACTTCTCAAACACGTTTTAATTGATTTAATCGTTATGATTTAAATTTGTATTCTTCAATGCAGCTTGCCATTGTTCTGTCTGATGAGGTATCAACATTCTTACATCAGGGTTAGGCAGTCCAATTTCAGCAGCTTTCAGCGCAGAAACGATCGCCTGTCTAACTTGAGAAGTAGTGGCTACAAAGTCCGATCGTCGCGAGTCTGTCCAGAACCGAGCTTCAACGACAATATCGTCTTGTCCCAAGTCCTGAACGCGGATAGAAGCAATGGGTTCTGTAAGCACACCATCCGTTGCCTGAACTGCTTCTCGAACAACGGCGATCGCAGTTCGCAGATCGCTATCGTAGCCAATGAATAGAGTCACACTGCCCCGACGAATAGATGCGGCTGTATTGTTGATGATACGAGAGGTAAACAATTCGGCATTAGGCACCAGCACCACTCGACCATCATAGGTGCGGAGTTGCGTCGCCCTTAACTCAATCCGCTCGACATTACCTTCTGTCTCCCCCACAATAATTTGGTCGCCCAACTCAAACGGGCGCAACACCAAAATCAAGATGCCGCTAATGAAATTAGAGAGAATGTCTTTGAGGGCAAAACCGAGTGCTAGACTAGTTAAACCTAAACCTGTAGCAGCGGTTTGCGGATCGAATCCAAATGCATCAAGTGCTACGATAAATCCTAAGCACCAAACCGCATAGTAAGCAACTTGCTTGATCAGATTCTCAACAGTAAGGTCTTCTACAAAATGCCGAAAGACGATCCGCATCAACCAGCGCACAAAGGTAGCGATCGCCCAAAATAATCCAATCACTAAAAAGGCAGCAAGGGCGCGGGGGATAATGACAATGGCAGATTCAATTAATCGTCCAAAAGCAGTTTCAATTGAGGCTTGGACTTCTGCCACAAATCGACCACTTGGAGAAAGTCGGCGTTTACTCGCTCGCTTTAAGGTTGTGTCAATCGCTTGCGACCATTGCGTTGCCAAGACATTCACTGTTGTCAGATTATCTTGAGCATCCGTCTCTGTCACTGTTACCACTGGAACACCTGCGATCGTAATCACGAGATCGCTTACATTCGCATTTGTTGGCTCAATTCGAGGTGTTGCAATTGCATCTGGATTTTCTAACAAGCGATTTATCCGCCGCTCAATTTGTCGGGCACGTATCGTCGCATCTATTTCCCCGACGGACCCAACCCGAAATATGGCTCGTCCGTCCAGCCGCACCGTTTCCTTTTCTGACTGTGCGGCGGCTGAAGGAAGGAACAACAGGATCGCCAGCAAAGTTGCGATCGTTTTCAGCAAGAATCGTTTGAATGGAACTTTCACTATAATAATTTTTGACTACACTAATAGACCTGCCCAGAATATAAATTGACCGCATGAATTAGACTCCACAAGACATTTAAGCTTTTTACCTCAATTTAGAAACTACATATTTTTTCTCGATCAAATTGATAACTATTAGCTTTACTGACTCAAAGTCGTTGACTATACATTGTAATTGATAGATTGTGATCGAGTGTAACCCCAGTCTGAGCAATGCTCAAATTTTCGACGGGTCTAATGAGAGCAAATTTAATTACCTAGGGATCTGTTAATTGTATACTTTACTGAAAATTAAATAATTAAACTCTCATAGAATCCCCAAAATTATAATGCGGTCTAACTACCAGTCATGCAGGAAGTTTTAGCATAACTGCTTTATATGAGGTGACTATTTTTGAGGAGTAGATAATTCACCAACTATTCTTCCATAGCGATCACGCCATGAAACATTTCCATGCCACAGCTAAACTGAAACATCCTCACAGTCTCCAGCGTAAATTCTACAGGTGTAGTTTGATTGAGAACTATGTTTTGAGCAACATGGAAATCAGGGAAAAGGACTTTTTCTAAGCAACTACTGGGATCGCATCGGGAATTATGCCAAAAATTGCAGCTAGAACTATGACAACAAGGTCAAGGTAATGTTCTTTATTCTTAACTGTTTGGATAAATTTATGCATAAATTAGTTTTGTATGTAGCAGTTTCATGATATTTCACTACAACAATATAGAACTGAGCAAAAATCTTTTATAGTATGCCAGAGTGATGATGAAAATCAGATGAAATCTAAGTACTAAAATTAGAAATCTGTCAGAGGCAATAGGGGCAGGTGATTTGGCTATATTTAGACTAGTATAGTTCTATTTCTAACTACATCTAATTACAAGAGAGATTATCTAAATGAGAGCAGTGAAAGTTAATGGTACGGTTGATCGCCAAGAGCCTTTATTGCTGGATCAGCCTATTGATGTGGATATGTGCGGTGCAGTACGAGTGATTGTGCTATTTTTAGAACCAATTGAAGAGGTCAAGGCAATTTTGGAAAGGGCTTTGCAGCAAGACTTAAGATTAATGTTCAACTAAAAATGTCCAGACCGCCTAAAATTGACCGTCAGCGCGAACATCAAGCCAACGAACGAACTTTTCTAGCTTGGCTACGCACTTCTATTTCCCTAATTGGATTTGGATTTGCGATCGCCCGATTTGGTGTTTTGGTTAGGCAATTAGAGATTACAGTCACTCCGAAAATACCCCGCCGACATTCCTTTGTTAACTCTGAAAATCTTGGCATAGCATTGGTTGTATTTGGCATTGTGGTAATTGCAGCCGCATTGTGGAGCCACAATCACAGTTACTGGCAGATTGAACGTGGTGACTATCGACCTAATCGCTTAATGATTTGGATAACCACAGTGGTGGTAATAGTTTTAGGAATTCTAAGCTTGACATTCATGCTGTAGACGGATATGGCAATATTAAGCTATGGCATATAAACAGCTACATCATATTTATCGAGCGATGGCCATCGCTCTCGCAAAACGGGAGGGACAGGTTTAGGCTTGGCGATCGCCCAAGCGATCATGCATTATCACCAATGTCATCTCACTGTCGAGAGCGATCGCAGTCAAGGCAGTTTATTTATGATTCACTTGCCTTGCGTTCATTAGCATCATGAGACTTGACTATTTTTTTGGGAAACTGTGTCGGGAAAACGGCGACGCAATCCGTACAGCCAAACTAGACCCAAAATGCCTAATGCGATCGCCACAAGACTGATGATTTGGGCAGTACGAAGCGATCCAAACATCAGGCTATCTGTCCGCAAACCTTCAATCCAAAAGCGTCCTAGACTATAGGTGATCGCATAAGTCATGGTTAACGTCCCAGTTCTGATTTTGGGGAATCTGAAGAATAGAAACATCAAGATCGCGAATACACCAATATTCCAGACTGATTCATATAGAAATGTAGGATGGAAGTATGACTCGTTTACAAATTCGGGTGGACGGCGATCTACAGGAATTAATAATTTCCAAGGGAGATCGGTGGATCTACCAAAAGCCTCAGAATTAAAGAAATTGCCCCAACGCCCAATTGCTTGACCTAAAATCAATGCAGGCATAACAATATCCGCCATTAACCATGCTGAGATTCTTTGGCGTTGGCAAAAAATAATTGTGACAACTGCACCGCCAATAATTGCACCATGAATTGCGATGCCGCCTTCCCAAATTGCAAAAGCCTTATACCAAGCTTGATTTTGGAAGCGCTGCCATTCAAATAAAACATAATATAGACGGGCGCAGGGAATAGCGCCAACCACTAACCAAATCGCTAGATTGCGGACCACATCTGGATCAATACCACGTTTTTTCGCAAGTTTCTGAGCTAATAGTGTGCCGATAACAACTGCGGAGGCAATCAGCATTCCGTACCAACGAATCGAAAATGATCCAATTCCAAAGGCGATCGGACCTGGAGATGTAAACTCAAATGCAAATGTTAAGAAGTTAAGCATTAGGAATTGTGTTGTGTGAAGTTGAAACAAGAATCTATTCAAAAACAAAATGATGCTTACAGCATTTTTAATGGTTAATAATCAGACAACATATAAAGAAAGTTACGATCGCCTTGATAGCCTGACAAATCTGCAAGCTTTTGGAGCGATTGCTCACCCTGATAAAACTTACCATTAATATCCCATGTAGGTACTGTTTGAATTTTGGCTGCTTCACATAATTGAGGTTGAGCATTCTTTCCATCGGGTAAGCATTCAATCCAATTCAATTCAGCTAAAGCTTCTTTGCCAAATAATTGCTTTTGTTTATAGCAATGGGGACAAGTGTAGAGAACATACATCTTTGCACCGACTTGTTTGAGATGCTTTGCTAGAGCAATTTCGGAAGTGCCTGAAGTCGTTGTAACTTCCCAGCCTATTCCCTTCTATGGAATGGATATCAACTAGATGATTTCATAATCCTAATTTATCTTCAGATACCTTTGTTGAGCGGAAAGTTACAAAATAAAATTGACTTTTTTTATGCAATTTCATCATGGCTTCATTTTCTTAATTTATTGTCAAACTATTAGCTAAATAGTTACAAACAAATACAGACTGAGTTAGGATAACTGAATCTTGCATCAACACATTAAAAAACCAATATTCTCCCCAGAATGTTTTGCGATCGCTTCTCTTATTGGGATTAGCACTAGTATGACATTTTCCTTGTTCTGGGTAAGAGAGATTACTGCTGAACCTTCGATAACTAATTCCCCTTCACCCTCTAAAAACTCTGACAGTCACAGTCAGGGATATCTAGAGCCAATTAAGCTAGATCAGAAAGCCGATCCCTTACAGTTACCAACAAAGCCTGAAGAGGTCAAGCTGCAAGTTGTACAGCCACTTACCTTAGAACAAGCAATCCAAATAGCCCAAGAGCATAACCGTGAGTTACAAATCGCTGAACGTACCCTTCAACGTAATGAAGCGGCGTTAAGGCAAGTCCAAGCAACTCAACTCCCTACTCTTAATTTAGAAACAGAATTTGCCAACGAACGAGATGCGAAAGATACTCTTGATGAGTTGAAAAAAGGTGAGATTGAGCAAACAGGGAACCTGCTCACAGGTAAGCTCGAATTGAACTATGACTTATTTAATGGTGGAAGACGATCTGCAAAGATCGCTTCCTCTGAAGCATTAGTGCGCTCTGACCAATTAGAAGTAACCCGCCTAAAAGAGCAAGTTCGACTAGAAATATCTAATGCTTACTACGATCTACAGGAAGCTTCGGAGCAGGTAAGAATTACCCAAGCAGCAACCCAAAATGCTCAAAAAAGTCTGATTGACGCTGAAGCATTAGAAAAAGGAGGCAGAGTTTCAAAATACGATATTCTCAAATCAAGAGTTCAACTGGCTAATGCTGAACAAGAATTTGTTCAAGCACAGAGCGCTTTAGAAATTGCCCGTCGGCAGTTATTGCCCCTATTTGGTTTAGTGCAATCTATTGATTTCACGGCTTCCGATACAGTGCAGCCACAAGAACAGTGGCAACAGTCCCTTGAAGAGAGCATCATTCTTGCTTTTAAAAATCGTCCCGAATTAGAACAACAACTTTCACAACGTCAAATTAGCGAACAGCAACGCATTATTGCGCTCAGTGAAACGCAGCCACAAATTGGTCTATTTGCCAACTATCAAGTGCGAGACAACTTGAGCGATCGCTTCAATACAGTAGATGGCTATGCTGTTGGCATTAGATTACGTTGGAACTTATTCGATGGTGGAGCAGCCTTAGCAGGGTCGCAACAAGAAGAAGCAAATAAGGCGATCGCTGAAACTCGTTTTGTTGATACCAGAAATCAGATTCGCTTTCAAGTTGAACGAGCTTACAAAACATTACAAGCAAATACTAAAAATATTAAGACATCAGAATTCGCATTAAAACAGGCAAAAGAAGGACTAGAAATTGCTCGTTTACAGTTTAAGGCAGAAGTAGCCACTCAGCTTGATGTAATCGTTGCTGAAAATGAACTTACTCGTGCAGAAGTAAATCGTATCAAATCCATTCTTAATTACAACCGCGCTTTAACTGCTTTACAGCGTGCAGTAAGTAGTAGAAACTTATCCAAAGAGGTTTCCAAATGATAATTAAAATTTCTTAATCTCCAAATTGTCTGGACTAATTCTCCACAGCGATCGCGCCGTGAAACATCCCCATGCCACAGCTAAACTGAAACATTCCCACAGTTTGCGGCGTAAATTCTACAGGTGTAGTTTGATTAAGAACTAGGTCTTGAGCAACATGGAAGTCAGGGAAGAGAACTTTCTCTAGACAACTACTTGGATCTCGGCGATCGAACTGCAATCGAACGGGCTGACCGCGTTTAACTGTTACCAAAGAAGGTACGTAGCCACCATCGACGGTGATTGTGACTTCCTGAATGCCATCACTAATTTCTGCTTGTTGCGATTTGGGTTTACTCAAAAGGAACCACCATAATTGCGTAACCATTAGTGATAAACCACCTACAGCGATCGCAATTTTAAGAGCGATCGGTTGTTCAATCGGTTGAAATCCCTTGGAGCTTGAATTGTGCTTTGTCATATCCTGTGCAGACATACTAGAAACTATACCAACGGATAAGCCAATGCTTATTAGAATAGCGATCGCTTGATGTTTTTTCATGGTTGTTCTCTTATTTAATTGAAGAAGGATGAAAATTTCTCAACCTTAAAGCATTGGTGACGACAGAGAGTGAGCTAAGCGCCATCGCTCCACCCGCAACAATTGGGTTAAGCAACCAGCCAAAGAACGGATAAAGAATCCCTGCGGCGATCGGAATACCTGCGACATTGTAAATAAAGGCAAAGAACAGATTTTGTTGAATATTACTAATCGTGGCGCGACTGAGTTGAATCGCGGTCACAATTCCTTGCAGATCGCCAGATATTAGAGTGATGTCACTAGCGGCAATCGCTACATCTGTTCCTGTACCAATCGCTAAACCAACATCAGCTTGAGCTAAGGCAGGAGCGTCATTAATGCCATCACCTACCATCGCTACGACTTTACCCTCAGCTTGCAGTTCTCTGATTTTGGCAACTTTTTGATCGGGTCGAACTCCCGCAAATACTCGTTTAATCCCAACCTCACGGGCGATCGCCTCGGCAGTTGATTGATTGTCTCCTGTCAGCATTACTACTTCTATTTTCATTCTCTGCAAAGCTGCCACTGCTGTTTGAGATGAAGGTTTGAGCTTATCAGCAATACCAATCAAGCCTCGAGCCACATTGTCAACCGCGATTAAGACGACAGTTTTGCCGCCTGTTTCCCATGAGTCTTGATATTGATGCAACTCACTTGTGTTAATTCCTAATTCATCCATCCATCGCCTTGTGCCAACTTGTACTAATGAGTTATTTACTTTTCCTTGCACGCCACTACCTGCGATCGCCATAAAATCTGTCACTTCAGGAATAGTAATATCCTTTTGCTTAGCATGGTTTACAACTGCTTCTGCTAAAGGATGTTCAGAATTACGCTCGATCGCTGCTACTAATTTCAATAATTCATCATCATTCTTGTTGAGAGCAAAGATATCTGTAATAACTGGCTTCCCTTCGGTCAAAGTTCCCGTTTTATCTAAAACAATAGTTTGAATTTTATGAGCAAGTTCCAAACTACCTGCATCTTTAATTAAAATTCCATTTTCTGCGCCTTTACCAGTTCCAACCATGATCGAAGTGGGAGCCGCTAAGCCAAGAGCGCAAGGACAGGCAATAATCAGTACACCCACAGCAGAAATTGTGGCTAGGGTGATGTTGCCCATAATCTCAAACCAAATTACAAATGTAGCGATCGCTATAGAAATCACCACAGGCACGAACCAACCTGTCACTTGATCAGCAAGTCTTTGAATCGGAGCTTTAGAACCCTGAGCATCCTTTACTAACTGCACAATTTGCGAGAGAACTGTATCCTTACCAATCCGATTAGCACGAATTTGTAAACTGCCAGATTTGTTCATAGTTGCGCCAATTACGCGATCGCCGACTTTTTTCTCTATGGGAATACTTTCACCAGTTACCATTGATTCATCGACTGTCGAGTTACCTGCGATCGCTTCACCATCAACAGGGATTTTTTCACCAGGTCTAACCAGCACAATATCGTTAATTTGCACATCTTCAATGGGAATGTCTGACTCTTTGCCATCGCGCAAGACTCGCGCTGTCTTTGCTTGCAATCCAATCAACTTACGAATTGCCTCTGATGTTTCGCCCTTAGCTCGATTTTCAAATAACTTACCTAGTAAGATTAAGGTAATCACAATTACCGACACTTCATAGTAAACTTCAGGCTGTAAACCTTGAGAGATGAAGAAGCTAGGATTTAGGGTGACAGTGATCGAGTAAGAGAAAGCCGCAAGAGTTCCCAATGCGATTAACGTATCCATCGTGGCAGTGTGATTCTTGAATGCTTTCCAAGCACCAATATAAAAGGAACTGCCGCACCATAACTGGACTGGAAGCGCCAGCGCCAGTTGAAACCAACGATTATGTAGCCATTCAGGAATAAATGGAATCTGTAATCCTGTCATCATTGGCAGCGAACCGATTACCAATACTATCCCGATCGCTCCACCAATCCAGACTTTGCGGGCTAAGTCTTCAGTTTCAGCTAAGCGAGATTTCTTTTCGCGATCGCCATCTACTTGCTCTGGCATAATCGCTTCATATCCAATATCTTTAATTACTTTCTGAATGGAACTAGAAGAGGTTTTTTTCTCGTCAAATTCAACCATCACTTCTTCTGTGGCAAAATTGACATTACTCTTAGCAACACCAGATATAGAACGCGTTGCAGTTTCAATACTACTAGCACAAGAAGCGCAGTGCATTCCGCGTAAGTTAAGTGTAACTTTACTCATTTTGAATCCTTTTTAAATCAATGTTTTGTTTTATCGACTTAGCAATTTTGAGCGAAATCTAGCATAACATTACTAATTCAGGGATTTTTGGGAATTGGGTGGCTGGATTGTTGGTTGCGGGTTAGATGGTTATTGGTTAGAGCGTCCTAGCCACAAGCCTAAACCTCCTCCTGTAAAAAAGTTGATGGCAAGCGGGATAGCGCAACAGGCGATCATCATCATTTTCATTCCAGACATATTAGAATCTTTCGATTCAATACTTTCTTGATTATTTGGTTCTTTAAGATTCATTGAATTCATTCTCTAAATTAATTCACTTGATAGCCAGCCGCCGTAATTGCGCTCTTAATAGCAACTTCGGGGGATTCAGTTTCCACTAATACAATCTTGGTTTTTGGATCGCCATGAATGGAAGCGTTCGCATCAACTGTTTTAATCGCATTAGTGATAGTGCTTACACACCCACCACAGGTCATATCAGGAACTTTTAATTGGAGTTTCATAATGTTAAACCTTATTTTTTATATTGATCGCCATAAGCAGACTTCAAGAAGTTTGCTTATGAGAATTATTATTAAGCTGTTACCCGAACTAACGGCGGTACGCCGCAGGAATTGTCCACTCTACTAAACAAGCTAGATTATTGATTCCAAGCTTGTTGCCATCCTTTCATTTGCATGATTTCAGCATTCTGAGATTTGATGATTGACTGAGCCAAAGTACGGATTTCTGGACGAGTAGCACGACCAGATGTCATCTGAGCCATCTTCACCGCCATTTGATGATGAGGAATCATTTGGCGCACAAATTCCTTGTCAAAATCTGAAGCTGTCTTGAGTGCATCAATGTCCATACTCATCATGCTATGCCCCATATTCATCATGTTCTGTCCCATACTCATCATGCGATGTCCCATGGCGATCATGTCATACCCCATACTCATACTGTCCTTTCCCATGTTCATCATAGGAGAGCCTTCGCTCATCATGTTATGCATCATGCTCATCATGTTTTTATCCATATTCATCATGGGAGAGCCAGAACCTTGTTTAGGAGAGTTTCCCATCATCCCCATGTCAGTCATGGAGGTTAGAGGAACTTCTTTGCCGTACCATTGTTTATACCAAGTACGCATTTCTTGAATTTCACGAGTTTGATCTTGTTTAATCGCTTCAGCCATTTTCTTAACTTCTGGGCGTTGAGAACGAGTTAAAGCAAGGTCAGCCATTGCGATCGCATCTTGGTGATGAGGAATCATCATTTCGATAAAATGCTGATCGACTTGCATTGATCTGGATTGTTGAGAATTTTCTGATGCAGTCGGCGATTGAGCATGTATGCTATCGGCAAAACAAGTCACAGCAACACTACTAAGAAGTCCTGCTAGGCTGTAGATCAAAAACTTATTTTTCATAATTCTATTTCAGTTAAGGAATGACATAGGCTGGTTCTCTTTTATTATTTCAACCCTGTGATTGACTTGCAGATTGATTTAATTAAATTCATTGATTACATTACAAAACAAAATGATTTTTAACCAATATTCAATCTACTTTTTAGTAAAATAGAGAGTTGCTTTTAATCTTTTTGTAGTATTGAAGAAATTTCTGTAGATAAAATAGCATTGCCATGAAAAAGTCTATAAACCAATGGATAGCTCGAATTTTAGCTGCACCAGAAACAAACTTGTTTTTATTCGCCTTTTTACTGCACTTCGTTTACGAAGTTTGGGAATCACCCTACTTTGACTTCTACGCGATGCCTACTTTATCAGACAAGGTGAACTACATTACCCACTGCACTGTAGGAGATGGAGTAATTACTGTGATTAGTGGATGGATGGTAGCTGGGTTATATCGATCGCGCAAATGGATGCTCAGAAGTAATTGGAAATCAACATTACTATTTACGGCTCTAGGTTGGATATACACCCTCATTTCAGAAGTTTATCGCATCCACATTGCCAAACTTTACGGCGTTTCAGTGTTCCTCGTGCCAGTTATTGACATTAGTTGGCTACCACTATTGCAATGGATAATCTTGCCACCGCTAGTTCTATATATGGCTAAACGTTATATGTTAAGTAAAGCACATTCCGCGTAAATCAAGTGTAACTTTACTCATTTTCAGTTCAGTGCTTTCCAAGTTTTGCCAGCATCTTGAGATTGAAAAACTTGATTCTTTTCGTTGGCAGCATAAAGAATTTGGGAATTGCTAGGAGCAACGGCTAGCTTGACGATCACTCCATCAGTTTTTAACCAAAGTTTCTCCCAGTTCTTACCTTCATCATTACTAAGATAGATACCAGAATTTAATTTATCAAAGCGATAGCCGTACATAATTGTGCGATCGCCTTGCTTGACTAAATTTAAAGCCAGAATTGGCGCAGTTTGAGTTTCACCGATCACAGTCCAGTCATCACCACGATTTACGCTCTCAAATATACCTGAACGAGTGGTCGCAAAGACGCGATCGGGTTTCTCTAGATCGACAACTAGATCGAATGGGGAGTCAGTTAGTCCTATCATCTTGGGTTGTGTCCAAGTTTTGCCGCTATCGGAACTGACAAACAAACCTTTTGCCCCTGAACTAGCCCATCCATAAAGAACTTTGGGATTACTTGGAGAAATACCTAAAGCATGAAAATCCACTCCTTCCATTGCGATAAACTGCCAGTCTTCACCTCCATTCTCACTAATACGGAAACCAAGATTGCCGCCACTTGAAGGGTGTCCACTAGAGTAAAAGCGTTGAAAGTTAGTGCGATCGCCAGTAAAGCCCATGTAGTCTGATCGGTCTTTGCCGACCCAAAACCATTGTCCTGATTCAGCACGTTGCAACAGTCCATTATGGCTAGCAATATAGATAATATTTGGGTTTTCAGGATTAATGGTTAAACCATGTATGTGGTTATCGGCTTGCCAATTTTGGGCAGGCGTTAGGGTGACATTACTAGCCAACTTTGGCGATGTTTGGGGATTGCTTGACTGGCTAGTTGGCTGATTGCTAATTGTTTGTTGATTAGAACGTCCTAGCCACCAGCCTAAACCACCTCCTGTAAAAAAGATCAAAGCGATCGGGATAGCACAACATGCGATCATCATCACCATCATCATTTTCATCCCAGACATACTGGAATCTTGCGGTTCTTTCAATTTTCCGCTTTCATGATTATTTGGCTTCTGATCATTCATTGACTGTTTTCTCCAAGTTTACTTTTAAGCTCATTTCAGGCGCGTTAAAGAATTTAGAAATCAGGAGAGGCAGCGCTTCACTCTGCCTCTCCTGATTTCTATTATTTCTTATACCAAGCTTGCTTCCATTCTTGCATTTGTTTGATTTCTGCTTGCTGAGAAGAAATAATATCTTGTGCAAGCTTCTTAATTTCGGGACGGGTTGACTTAGCTAAAGCGTCTTTCGCCATTGTCACCGCGCTCTCATGATGAGGAATCATCGCATTGATAAAGCGTAGATCAAATTCAGCATCCTTCGCCCCTAAGTCTTGACTCATCATCATGCCTTTCATTTGTTCATCGCTCATCTCCATCATATGTCCCATTTGAGCATTGTGTGCCATTGGCTTGTTGCTAGCATTGGGATACCATTGTTTGCGCCAAGTCTGTAGTTCAGTAATTTCTTTAGCTTGAGCGGTAATAATCTCATCGGCTAGTTTTTTAATTTCAGGACGCTGTGATTTTTGTTGAGCTTCTTTTGCCATCTCAACTGCACCTTTGTGATGCGGAATCATACCATCAATAAATCGAAGGTCAAAATTAGCATCGGCTAGTCCTAAATCCATTGTCATATGCACATTGCTCATATTATGCGTATTGTCCATGCTAGGCATTGCCGTCTCAGCCGCAGGCGTAGAGCTAGGTTTAATCGCAACAGTAGAAGTAGAAGCAGATGTTTCTGGAGTTGTTGTGGAACAGGCTGCTAAAGCTCCAGTTGCAATCGAGATAATTGCTACTAGACTAAAACTGTGAGATAGGATGTTCAATTTAGTGAAATTCATAGAACTCAAATTTCTTAGTTACTGAATAGTTTAAAGCCAGATAATGAAATCAAGATGAAATCGAGCTATTTTCTAGGTAGCTCGATTTTAAATATCAAGAATATAGAGGGGAAAGATGTTTTCCCCTTCCTGATCTCTATTTTTAGAAGAACATGACTACAACTTAAAGTTAAATCGCCCGTTTACCTTTTCACCTTTAATATCTGACAAAATCGCGACTTTATACTCGCCCACTGCTTTACCTGATAGCGCCACTGTATAGTGCTTTTCAGGAGCATCGTATTTTAGATCAAGATTCTTTTGAGTGCCATCAGGTAGCTGTACCTGTGCAGTTACCTTGGCATCAGGAATTGCTTCGTGATTGTCGCTCTTTTGTAGAAAGAAATCAAGATGGATACCATTCTCTTCAGGCTCTGGAACTAACTCTAAATGATAGATTCCTGATTCAATCACCTGTCCTCCCTTTTTAGGATTATCACTCTTAGTTTCAGATTTTGTCATGCTAGGAGAAGAACTAGCTTTAGGTGTCTCAACAGACTTAGCTACTGTAGTTGCAGGTGTTGAGCTTGTCGTCGTTGGGGTACTATTACTACAGGCTGCTAGTACAGCTAAACTAGCCAAACTCAGACTGAGAAGAATCGGTTGAAATAATCGCATAGATTTCCTTAGGAGATAGATTCTTGGATAGACAGTACTTCAACCTGTCTATCCAAATTAGATTTGGAAATGATGTATTTCCCAAACTGGGAATATAAAGCTGGTAAAACCAGCAAGGTGAGGGCTGTCGAAGTAAACAACCCGCCTAAAACTACAACCGCTAACGGTTGTAGAATCTCTTTGCCTGCGCCAGTACCAATAACTAGCGGAACCATGCCCAAGGCTGAAGAGAGGGCAGTCATCAGGATGGCAACAAGGCGTTCTAGGGAACCTTCTACTAGTACCGTTTGTAAGGGTATTCCCTTGGCTAATTTAGTGTTGTAGTTATCCACTAACAGCAATCCATTTCTAGTCGCAACTCCAAAAAGCGTAATAAACCCTACCATTGAAGCGACTGAGATAATCCCACCTCCCAGTGCTACAGATATTACACCACCAACGAGAGCAAGTGGAAGATTAATCATGATCATAAAAGTAGCTGGGATAGATTTAACTGCGAAGTAAATCAAGATGGTGATGGCAAAAAAGGCGATCGCCCCAGCAAATAATAAAGTCTCAGTCGCGCGTTCTTGAGATTCAAACTGACCGCCGTATTGGATGTAATAACCAGAGGGTAATTGCACTTGAGTCTTAATGCGATCGCGAATATCTTTAATCACCGAGCCTAAATCTCGACCATTCACATTGGCGGATACGACAATCAGACGCGAAACGTTTTCTCGATTAATTGTATTAGGTCCCTCACCAAAGGAAACTTTAGCAACTTGTGAAAGTGGCACTTTCTTGCCATCAGGCACATCTACCAATAGATTACTGATGGTTTCCAGATTATTGCGCGAATCTTCTTTTAGCCATACAAGTAAGTCAAATACCTGCTGTTGCTCTAAAACTTGAGAGACAATATTACCATTCAGAGCCGTTTCAATAGTTTCTGCCAAATCCCCGACTTGTAATCCATAACGAGATGCAGCATCGCGATCAAAACGAATCTGTAATTGTTTAATCGGTACTTGTGGTTCCACTTGCAAATCTACGATCCCATTGACGTTATTCATCGCCGATTGCACTTGTTGACCAATGGTTCGCAATTGCTCTAAATCCGCACCAAAAATTTTGACGGCGATCGCACTTCGCACGCCAGAAAGCACCTCATCAAGTCGATGGGAAATAAAGCCACCAATATTCACCGCCACCCCTGGGATTTTTGCAAATTCTTTGCGAAGAATTTCGACGCTTTCCTCACGTTTTTTCACGCCTGATTCACTGAGTTCCACATCTAGTTCGGCAAAGTTAACGCCGCCCACATCACTATCCCCAGGGGCGCGTCCCGATCGCAGTTGCAAAGCGTCAAAATGGTTATCATCTTTAAGATGTTCTTGCACAACCAAACTAACCTGATTAGTGGTTTCCAGTGAAACTCCAGGATAGAGAACCGTGGAAATAACCAGCGATCGCTCTTGAAATTCGGGTAAAAATACTCGACCAAGGGACGGCAAGATAATCATCGAAGCAATCAAAGCGGCGATCGCTACTCCCAAAACAATACTAGGGCGACGAATGGCGAAGACTAAAGCAGGACGATAAACCTGTTGAGATTTATGCGCTAACCAAGTCTCATCGGGAGGTAAGGGACGATTTACCAAAAGTAAGGCACAGAGAGCAGGAGTTAGGGTTAGTGCTACTAGGGTCGAGGCAACAATCGAGAGCAAATAGGCGACACCCATCGGTGTAAAAATTCGACCTTCCACTCCCGACAGGGCAAAAATTGGCGCAAATACCACGGCAATAATTACCGTCGAAAAAAGAACGCTAACGCGGACTTCTACTGAGCCGTTAAAAACGACTTCCAATGGCGGTAATGGTGTACCTGCGAGTTGATTCTCTCGCAAACGGCGATAGACATTTTCCATATCCACGATCGCATCATCTACCACCGAACCGATCGCTACGGCTAATCCTCCCAATGTCATCGTGTTGATACCTTGTCCTGTCCATGACAGCACCATCATTCCTAGCAATAGCGAAATTGGAATCGCGCTCAAAGAAATTACGGCGGTGCGCCAATTCATCAAAAACAGAATCAAAACGACGGATACAATAATCGTGCCATCCCGCAAGGATTCCTCAACATTTTTAAGGGATGCCTCGATAAATTCTTCTTGGCGAAAAGTAGTTTCAACTTTGACATCACTTGGCAATCCCTGTTTAATTTCCGCGATCGCTACTTCTACGGCTCTAGTAACAGAAGGAGTATCAGCGTTCGGCTGTTTGTTCACAATTACCACAACCGATTTTTTCCCATTGAGGTTGCCGTCTCCTCGCTTTAGCTCCGAACCAATTCTGATGTCGGCAACTTGACTGAGTAATACTGGCACTCCTTTTTGCGATTTAATTACCGATTTCTGCAATTGTTCTGCTGATTCAATCCGTCCAATCCCGCGTATCAAAAGTTCTCGATCAGGACTAGTCAAGAATCCACCCGCCGCGTTCACATTTGCTTTTCGTGCAGCTTCAGTAACTTCTGATAAGGTCACATCGTACTGCTGCAATTTAGCTGGATCGACTAATACCTGATACTGACGAATATCACCACCAAAGATTACAACCTGCGTTACTCCTGAAACAGCTAACAGCCGATTTTTTACCTGCCAATCAACGATGCGCCGCACTTCCATTAAGTTTGTTTTACCACCTTCGTCGATCGTGAAAGCATATTTAGCGATCGCCCCAATTGGTGAACTTATCGGAGAAATCTGCGGTATACCCACACCCTTAGGTAACTGGCTCTGGGCTTGCTGCAATCGCTCTGTAACTAATTGTCTTGCCCGATAGATATCTGTATCCCATGTAAAAATTACTTTTACAACCGAAATGCCCACTGCCGAAGATGAACGTACCTTTTCTACCCCGGGGGTTCCATTAATAGCGCTCTCAATCGGTCTTGTCACCAGCGATTCCACTTCTTCAGGAGCTAGCCCTGTCGCCTCAGTTTGAATTTCTACCTGTGGTGGCGCAAAGTTAGGAAATACGTCTAATGGCATCTGGGTTAGTACCCGAAATCCCCAGATTAAGATTAAGATTGAGGCAATCACTACTAGCCAACGCTGCGCGATCGACCATTTGACAACGGCATTGAGCATGAATTGAATTATGGTGAACCGATAAGCTAATCATTGTTTCATAAAATTGTGAAATCACTATGAAATTAGCTGAATTAGAAATTTATTAAGGTTTGTAAGCAAACAGGATATTTCATCCTGATTTCATTGTGCCAAGTCAAACTAGAGATAAAAGTAATGGCTAGAGATGTATTAAACCCTTCAATCAAGTCTCTACGTCATTATTCCTAGCTCTCTTTGTCATGGCTCATAGCCTGAATATATATGAATTCCATTAATCGACGTAGGTTTCTCTCCCTTAGTGCTGGTGCTACTGGATCTGTACTATTAACCCAATGCAGTTGGGCTAGTACCTCAATGTCACTTCCTCAAAAGACTAATGGTGCTGAAGTATTTACAACTAATTCCAATGGCTTATTAGATGTGGCTTTAGAAGCACGTCCCAGCCTCATCAAATTGGGGCAACAACAGGGGAACTTATTGACCTATAACGGGCTAATCCCAGGACCGAGATTAGAAGCAAAAGCTGGGGACTCTGTACGCATCCGTTTCACCAACAAGCTATCCCAAGCCACAAATCTCCACTATCACGGGCTGCATATTCCGCCTACAGGCAAAGCTGACAATGCTTTTCTTTCCGTTCCCTCTGGTGAAACTGAAACCTATGAATTTACCCTACCCAAAAATCATCCTGCGGGAACGTTTTTCTATCATCCCCACATGCATAAAATGGTTGCCGAACAGGTATTTGCAGGTTTAGGAGGAATCTTTATCGTGCGTGGTGCATTAGATAATATTCCTGAAGTCCGAGCCGCAAAGGAAGAGTTTTTGTTTTTGAAAGATTTTGCTCTGGATGCGAATGGCAAAATTCCTGTCCCTAATCATATGGACATTATGCGCGGGCGGGAAGGTGCAATTCTTACCGTTAACGGACAAGTAAATCCCACATTCTCTTTAGCCTCTGGCGGTTTGTTGCGCTTGCGGATGATCAATGCTTCCACATCCCGTTTTTATCGTCTCAGTCTCGAAGATCACCCGTTTTACTTGATTGCTACTGATGGTGGTGCGATCGCCGAACCTATTGAGCTAAAAGAACTACTGTTATCCCCTGGCGAACGCGCAGAAGTATTAGTTCGAGGCGATCGCAATCCCAAAGAATATCGATTGCTAAATTTACCTTACGATCGCGGCGGATTTGCGATGATGGGTGGCATGAATAATGGTGGCATGATGATGGGTAATCGTGGAACTGTAGATAGCACAACCCAAGTTATTGCTACAATCGCCTATAAAGACGCGCTGGCAAAGCCACTCCCATTACCACAAAAGCTCATTCCTGTGGAAGTATTACCTCAACCGATCGCAACTCGCCGCATCGAAATGTCGATGTCAATGGGAATGGGAATGGGAATGGGAATGCAGATGGTATTTCTATTTAATGGCAAACCCTTTGATATGAATCGAGTGGATGCTGTCGTAAAATTGGGGACTACTGAAGATTGGGAAATCGCAAACGTAGATCGCGATGGTATGGAGCACTCGTTTCACTTGCATACAAACCCTTTCCAAGTAATTGATCGCAATGGCAAACCCGATCCCTATCAATCATGGGAAGATACCCTGCGAGTTCGCGCTAAGGAAACAGTACGGATTCGGATTCCGTTCCGCGATTTTGTGGGGAAAACTGTATATCACTGTCATGTACTAGACCATGAGGATCTTGGCATGATGGGGATTGTGGATATGCAAGCATAGCTTAAGGACTAAATAAGGTTCAAAGTAAAAATAAGGCTCTGGTAAGATTAAAGTTGAAAATGATTATCAATTTTTATTGCCATGCCAGCCAAGTCGAAAACACAGCCTATAAAAACTGATGATGCACCAAACTGTGAGATTCATCTGGTGCATCTAGATAAGGTGGTTGCTTGTCAGTCTGAGATATTCTCGCCCAAACAAGCACAACAGATGGCAGATTTTTTTGCAGTGTTATCCGATCCTCATCGATTGCGCCTCATCTCTGCTCTCGCAGGACAAGAATTATGTGTTTGCGATTTGGCTGTAGCAATGAAAATGAGTGATTCTGCAGTGTCTCATCAACTGCGAATTTTGCGATCAGCTAGATTGGTAACTTATCGCAAAGAAGGGCGTAATGTTTACTACAGCCTTGCGGATGAGCATATTGTCAATCTTTACCGAGAAGTTGCCAATCATTTGAAAGAAGTTTAGTCATAAAGTTTATTGATTTTCAGATCACTACAATTTAAAATCAGTGCTAATCTATTGAATAGTTGTTCATGTATTCAGGATTTAGCATGTCAAAAAGTTGTTGCGGTGATGATGAGCCTAAAAACTCTAAAAAACATGATCACGATCACGGTAAAGATCACGACCATGAGGAAGGTGATGATCATGATCATAGTCATGGGTCTGGTGAGTTCGATCTTAAAAAAGAAGCAATTCCAGTAGTTGCAGTGTTCGCCCTGTTTTTGATTGGCTCTATTTATAATCAACCTCTGCATAATACCCCTTATGCTTTTGCCGAGTATTTGATTCTGATTCCTGCCTATTTATTAAGTGGTTGGAATGTGCTAATGAGTGCTGGCAAGAATATTCTTAAAGGCAAAATCTTTGATGAAAACTTCTTGATGACCATTGCCACATTAGGAGCGATCTCTATTCATCAATTACCTGAAGCTGTCGGCGTGATGCTGTTCTTCAAAGTGGGAGAACTTTTCCAAGACTATGCCGTAGGCAATTCAAGGCGATCAATTAAAGCTGTATTAGAAGTCCGTCCCGACTACGCCAACCTCAAAGTGAATGGCGTGATTACTAAGACCGATCCTAATAAAGTCAAGATCGGCGACGTGATTACAGTTACAGCAGGAGAAAAGATTCCCCTTGATGGCACAGTAATTGTCGGAACTTCTCAAATAGATACTTCAGCACTCACAGGTGAATCTGTGCCGCGTTCTGTAAAAGTAGGCGATGTAGCACTAGCAGGGACAATCAATAAAACTGGGATTTTGGATATTCAAGTCACCAAGTTATTTGGAGAATCTTCCATCGCCAAAATTCTCGACTTAGTAGAAAATGCCAGTGGCAAAAAGGCAGAAACTGAGAAATTAATTACTAAGTTTGCCAAGATTTATACACCAATTGTGGTGTTTGTCTCTTTAGCGATCGCGATCATTCCGCCTCTGATTATTCCCAATGCAACTTCGGCTGAATGGGTATACCGTGCATTAGTGATTTTAGTAATTTCTTGTCCTTGCGGTCTAGTGATTAGCATTCCTCTAGGCTATTTCGGTGGCATTGGTGGAGCAGCAAAGAAAGGTATTTTAATCAAAGGTTCAACATTTTTAGATGTACTGAATGATGTGAAAACGGTTGTTTCTGATAAGACAGGAACTCTGACCAAGGGAACCTTCCAAGTAACCCAGATTGTACCTCAGAGTGGATTTACACAAGATGAATTATTGTCTATTGCTGGTCATATCGAAGCGCAGTCTACGCATCCGATCGCTCAGTCTATTAAGGAAGCATATAAAGGAGAATTGGATTTAAGCAAAGTTACTAACTACGAAGAAATTGCTGGACATGGCATTCGGGCTATGGTAGGCGATCGCCTTGTGATTGCTGGTAATGATCGCCTTCTCCATCGCGAAAATATTGCTCATGATACTTGTAAAGTCTCTGGTAGCGTGGTGCATATGGCAATAGATAAGAAATATGCAGGCTACATCATCGTTGCAGATGAAATTAAAGCCGATTCCATAAAAGCAATCCAAGATTTGCACCAAATTGGCATCAAGCAAGTGATTATGCTTTCTGGTGATAACCAAGGTGTAGCCGCTGATATCGCTGGCAGGTTAGGACTTGATTCCTATATTGCGGAATTGTTGCCAGAAGGAAAAGTTACTGCTTTTGAGGAGATTCTCAATAAATCAGGCAAAAAAGAAAAAGTTATCTATGTTGGTGATGGCATCAATGATGCGCCTGTACTCGCCAGAGCAGATGTCGGTATTGCTATGGGTGGTTTAGGTTCCGATGCCGCGATCGAGACGGCGGACGTAGTGATTATGAATGATTCTCCTGTCAAGATTGCCGAGGCAATTCAGATTGCTCGCAAAACTCACAGTATTGTCTGGCAAAATATCATTTTCGCGTTGAGTATCAAAGCCGTATTCCTTGTGCTGGGGGCTTTTGGTGTGGCAACTATGTGGGAAGCAGTTTTTGCGGATGTCGGTGTGGCTTTAGCAGCGATCGCTAATGCGACTAGAGTTTTGAAATAATCTTTAATATTGAAAAAATTATGAATGAAAATATTCCTGAAAAGACAATCTCAACCACTGCCCAAAAAGTTAAAGAACTTCGCAACCAACAGCGATCGCATACTTGGTTACAGCGATATTACCGCCCGATCATGGCTGCAATATCGACTCTGGGCTTAGTGATCACCGCTTATCTTACCTTTGTTAGTTTTTCCCAATCATCGGTAGCCTGCCCGACCAAAGCCTGCGATATAGTGCTTACTTCTCCCTATGCCAAAGTTTTTGGATTGCCACTATCTCTATTTGGTTGCTTGGGTTATTCCAGTATGATTGCTTTTGCAATAGCGCCCTTATTGGTTAAGCAAGAACAAAAGGAACTTCGTACTAAGCTAGATAACTGGACAGGATTACTACTCTTTATGGGTGGTACTGCCATGACGATATTTAGTGGCTACTTGATTTACTTGTTAGTTACGGTAATTCAGGCAGCTTGTGTTTATTGCATCGCTTCTGCGCTTCTATCTACCAGTCTATTTGTGTTATCGGTTATTGGTCGCAAATGGGAAGACATCGGAAAATTATTCTTCACAGGTGCGCTCATCGCCACTCTTACTATTGTTGGGACACTGGTTATTTATGGAAGTGTGAATAGACCGATCGCAAGCGTAACTCTACCCGTTGATGCTGCCACAGGGAAACAAATTGTCCAAACACCAACAGCAAGACCTAAAAAGGGAATAGGCTGGGAAGTTACGACAACTTCAGGTACTGCTGAAATTGCCCTAGCTAAGCATCTCAAACAAATCGGTGCAAAGATGTATGTTCTTTATACCTGTCCCCATTGCTACAAACAAAAGCAATTATTTGGTAAAGAAGCTTTAGCTGAGTTGAACTGGATTGAATGCTTACCCGATGGAAAGAATGCTCAACCTCAATTATGTGAAGCAGCCAAAATTCAAACAGTACCTACATGGGATATCAATGGCAAGTTTTATTCGGGTGAGCAATCGCTCCAAAAGCTTGCGGATTTGTCAGGCTATCAAGGCGATCGTAACTTTCTTTATATGTTGCCTGATCATTAACTACCTAAAATGTTATTTACAGCATTTTGTTTTTGAATAGACTCTTGTTTCAACTTCACACAACATAATTCCTAATGCTTAACTTCTTACCATTTGCATTTGAGTTTACATCTCCAGGCCCGATTGCTTTTGGAATTGGACCACTTTCGATCCGTTGGTACGGAATGTTGATTGCCTCCGCAGTTGTTATCGGCACACTATTAGCTCAGAAACTTGCGAAAAAACGTGGTATCGATCCAGATGTGGTCGGCAATCTAGCGATTTGGCTAGTGGTTGGCGCTATTCCCTGTGCCCGTCTATATTATGTTTTATTTGAATGGCAACGTTTCCAAAATCAACCTTGGTATAAGGCTTTTGCAATCTGGGAAGGCGGCATCGCGATTCATGGTGCAATTATTGGCGGTACAGTTGCCACAATTATTTTTTGCCAACGCCAAAGAATCTCAGCATGGTTAATGGCAGATATTATTATGCCTTCGCTGATTTTAGGTCAAGCAATCGGGCGTTGGGGCAATTTCTTTAATTCTGAGGCTTTTGGTAGACCCACCGATCTGCCTTGGAAATTATTTATTCCTGTTGATCGCCGTCCATCTGAATTTGTAAGCGAGTCATACTTTCATCCTACATTTCTCTATGAATCAGTCTGGAATATTGGGGTATTCGCGATTTTGATGTTTCTATTCTTCAGATTTCCCAAAATCAGAACTGGGACGTTAACCATGACTTATGCGATCGCCTATAGTCTAGGGCGCTTTTGGATTGAAGGTTTGCGGACAGATAGCCTGATGTTTGGATCGCTTCGTACTGCCCAAATCATCAGTCTTGTGGCGATCGCATTAGGTATTTTTGGTTTAGTTTGGCTATACGGATTGAGGCGACGTTTTCCTGACACGGTTTCTCAAAAAGGTAGTCGTGCATAGTAATTGGTAAGGAACTACTCATCTATCATAGAAGTAGATTTCTGAAGCTAAGAATAATTATTAATTAGCTGACAAATTCAGATAGCAGTGGCAGTCTGGCTTCTCGATCAGCGTTTCAACTAAAGAATTTAATGCTGTGGCTGACAGTAAACCACCACCTAATGTGCTATCAATCGTGATAAATGGAACGTCAAGTTGCATGAGCGCACGCTTGGCAGCAGGAGCATGGCTGAAACCAAGGGGCATTCCAATCACAAGCGAAGGGCAAAGTTTTTGGTTGGAAATTGCCTCACACACTGCTAAAAGAATTGAAGGTGCATAACCAATGACCAATACACAACCTTCAGGTAATTGCTGTAGACGCTCTTGCCATCTAGCTTCTTGCCAGAATGCTTGCTCGGCTTCAGGTGCAGTGCTGATATGAGGATTGTTGATTAAAGTCTCAACCACACAGCCTAGATGGGTAAGTCGGGTTAGATCCAGTGCAGCGCTGATAATAGGAACATCAGTCACAATTTGACAGCCAGATTTAAGAGCATTACGTGCCGAGCTGATCGCATCTCTGCTGAATCGTACAAACGATACTAAACTGACATCACCACAGGCAAGCACCAGTTTTGATAGCAAATCCACTTCAATTTCAGAACGGTCGGATAAATCTGGTAGGAGTAGTTGTAAGGATTCTTGAAATGATTCGGGATGAGCGCGAACGTTTGCGTCTAGACTCTGCCAGAGCTTTTCAATATTTCCTAAGCCACTCTGTGTTTCTATTTCTAATAGCTTTAGTTGGGTGATCGCCTCAGCCTGTACAATCTGACAATTTTGATCTCTTCCTAGCAGCCGTTCTAGTGCAGATGCTGTTTGCCTTAGATGGACAATTTGCTGCATTACTCTTTGATACTGTTGCTGAAGTTGCATCATCAGAACCTGAGTAATTTCAGGATCAGGCGATGTCTCCAATAACTGGTGAATATGCGAAAGCTGGAAGCCTTGCTGCTTCAAAGCCATAATCCGCCTAAGTCGTTGAACATCCTGCTCTGCGTAAAGACGATAGTTGCTAGATGATCTAATAGGCTGCGGCAACAATCCTAATAGATGGTAATGCCTCACCATACGCGGTGTAACGCCCCCGCCGACTGTTTCTGTAAGTTCTTTGATCGTTAGATGCTGAGTTGCCATGCTGCTATTTTTCGCAATCACTTGACATTAACATTAATGTCAAGGTTTAGAGTAAGAAAGCTCCTGTTGCAATCAAATTACATGTCTGCCACGATTCGTTTTCCCAACTTTTCTGCATTGTTTAAGAATCATCCCGATGCTATTGCGGCAGCTATCTGCGCTCTCTTTGTTTTACTAGGCTGGCTAGCCCTCAATGCAGGTTGGATTGGAGGGGCTTTACTGATTTTGCCTATAGCCTATGTTGTCGGAGGGTTTGAGAGTGCGCGAGACGGCTTGACCACGCTATGGAAAGAAAGAGAACTAGATGTTGACTTGCTTATGATTGTGGCTGCCTTGGGTGCGGCAATACTTGGTCTATGGCAACGAGACTACTACCAGATTATTGATGGTGCAGTTCTGATTCTAATTTTTGCCGTCAGTGGCGCACTAGAAGGCTATGCTATGCAGCGAACTGAGCGCAGTATTCGCGGGTTAATGAGTTTGACCTCAGATACGGCAAGAGTTATGCGGCTTGGTATTGAGCAAATCGTGCCAATCGCAGAGCTAAAAATTGGCGATCTAGTAATTCTCAAACCAGGAGAGCTAGTACCTAGTGACGGCTTAGTGATTGAAGGATTTAGCACGCTCAATCAAGCCTCGATTACAGGAGAATCCATGCCTGTTGAAAAAACGGTGGGTGATGAAGTTTTTGCAGGTACGATCAATGGTTATGGGGCTTTAAGGATTGAAATCCATCAGCCACCAGAAAGTAGTTTAATTCAAAGAGTAATTCGCTTAGTAGAACAAGCTCAGACTGAAAGACCTCCATCTCAGCAGCTAATTGAAAGGTTTGAGCGGAGCTATGCCAAAGCGATCGTGATTGTAGGCATTTTACTCGGTACATTACCTCCATTTGTTTTGGGCTGGAATTGGTCAATTACGATCTATCGGGCGCTGATATTTTTGGTAGTGGCTTCGCCCTGTGCATTGATGGCAGCAATTATGCCAACTCTATTGTCAGGTATAGCTAACGGGGCAAGGCAAGGGATTCTATTTAAGAGTGGGGCTGATCTGGAACTAATGGGGCGGGTAAGAGCGATCGCCTTTGACAAGACAGGAACTTTAACAATTGGCAAACCTCAAGTTGTCCAAATTATGACAGCAGAAGTATCTGAAGATGTATTACTGGAGTTTGCAGCAGCACTTGAGAGTTTATCGGAACATCCAATTGGTGTAGCGATCACGCAAGCTGCCAGAATAAAAGGCTTACAGTGGCGTGAAGCACTAAACGTTCAAGCGATCGCTGGACGAGGTATTACTGGAGAAATTGACCATCAACTGGCAGTAGTTGGTAATAGTGCCTTTGTACAGTCACAGGTGAAGTTTCCTTCAAGGATCTCGCAACAAAGCCAGCAGTGGGAGCAAGAAGGCAAGACAGTAATTTGGGTTAGCTACGCTGGCTTAGTTCTAGGGATTATTGCTGTTGCTGATACAGTAAGACCTGGAGCAGTTCAGGTGATCGAACATTTGAAACGCTTGGGAATTAAGCCAATTGTGATGTTGACAGGTGACAATGAGCGCACAGCGCACAGTATGGCTCAACATTTAGGAATTGATCGGGTGTATGCTGAACTTCTCCCAGAAGATAAGGTGACAGTGATACAACAACTCCAAAAACAATATCAAACTGTGGCAATGGTTGGTGATGGTATTAATGATGCACCTGCTTTAGCCCAAGCCTCTGTAGGAATAGCAATGGGAGTAACTGGAAGTGATGTCGCACTCGAAACTGCCGATATTGTGTTAATGGCAGACCGTTTGGAAAAGCTTACCTCTGCTATTGAATTAGGAAGACGGTCTCAGGTCATTGTGAAGCAAAACATTATATTCGCGCTTGGCTTTGTTGCTGTATTAGTAATTGCAAACTTTGTAGGAGGGATTACTCTACCCATTGGCGTTATTGGACATGAAGGATCTACAGTCTTGGTAACACTGAGCGGACTACGATTACTGCGTAACAGATAACTACAGGAGCACAGAATAATGCCTAATTTGAGACTGTCAAGCAAAATGTGTAAAGTCTAGAAACTAGATGTGGAGACGATCCTCAAAGAGGATCGCAAAGCGATTGAGGGCAGGTTTCCAATCGCGAATCGGCATCGTCCACTTCTTCGAGATATTGCGCATCGCCAAATAAACCAGCTTGAAAGCAGCCTCATCCGAGGGAAAAATCTGCTGAGATTTAATCACCTTCCGCAAACTGCTATTCATTGACTCAATGGCATTGGTGGTATAAATTGCCCTGCGAATCTCAGGCGGGAAAGCAAAGAAGGGGATAATATTCGCCCAATGACTGCGCCACGACTTAGAAATCGATGGATATTGCTTGTCCCATTTTTCGGCAAAGAGTTCGAGATTAAACTCTGCCTCTGATTCCGTCGCCGCCGCATAAATCGCCTTGAGGTCGGCACAAACTTGCTTGCGTTGTTGCCAGGGGACAAAAGCGACCGAGTTACGCACCATATGGACAATGCACAACTGTACCTGTGTTTTCGGAAATACCGTTTCAATGGCATTGGGAAATCCTGTCAAACCATCGACACAGGCAATCAAAATGTCTTTGACCCCACGGTTGTGAATTTCGGTGAGTACGGACAACCAGAATTTGGCTCCTTCATTGGGAGATATCCACATCCCCAGTAATTCCTTGTACCCGTCCATATTCACGCCCAAGGCAAAGTACAGGGACTTATTAATCACCCTGCCATTGTCTCGCACTTTGATCACTAGGCAGTCCAGAAATACGATTGGATAGACCGCGTCCAGAGGACGGTTTTGCCATTGCTTCACCTCATCAATCACCGCATCTGTGACATTAGAAATAAGCGTTGGTGATACTTCAACCCCATACATTTCCTGTAACTGGGCTTGGATATCCCTGACGCTCATACCTCGTGCGTAGAGAGCAATGATCTTCTCGTCTAGTCCTGACAATCGGCTTTGTCCTTTCTTCACCAGTTGCGGTTCAAACTCTCCTTGGCGATCCCGAGGTATGGCGATTTCGGCTACGCCGAAGTCGCCTTGGACTGTTTTCTGGCTGTAGCCATTGCGACTGTTGCTTTGCCCGTCTGGTCTATGTTCATGCTTCCCATAACCCAAATGGGTGGATAGTTCTGCTTCCAATGCTCTTTCCACTAAGGCAGTGGTTAGTTGTTTCAGAATGCCTCCTTCTCCGAATAGGTCGGGTGGTGTTTTACATTCTTTCAGCAATTCATCGAGTAGTTCTTTGCGTATATTCATCTGTTTTAGTGTTAGTTATTGTGTGTCTAGATTATCTCTCTGTATACTTCCCAGACTTTACACAATTTACTGTACACTCTCCCTAATTTCCCCCTTTTTCAAAGTTTGAGAAATTCAACCTTTGCGAGACTCTATACTGCTCAAACCATTAGTTTATTTGGTGATGCTCTGACTTGGCTAGGATTAGCGTTACTGGCTTTTGAACTAGCAGGGAAAGATAGTGCTGTAGTCCTTTCTGTGGCTCTAACCCTGAGAGTAACAGCTTTTGTGATTCTCTCTCCAATCGCAGGGGCGATCGCCGATCGCTTAGATCGCAAACTAATTCTCGTCATAACTCATATTGCGCGAATGGTGATTGTGGGAACTATGCCTTTTGTAAATGCAGTGTGGCAGATTTATGTTCTAGTCTTTGCTCTAAATGTATTCAATGCTTTCTTTACGCCAACTTATCAAGCTACGATTCCCTTAGTCACAGGTAAAGGTGAATATGCTCAGGCGATCGTCCTTTCTGCTGCGACTTATCAATTATTAGGCGTTTTAGGTCCTGGAATTGCTGGCAGTGTGTCGGCATGGATTGGGGCAAGACAGGTGTTTTTTCTGGATGCAATTTCTTTTTTAATTGCCGCAGTTTTAATTTTTACACTTCCAAGTCAACTTAGAGTAAAGCAAAACGAAAATATAGAAGAATCTCCAAAGGGAGCGATCGCTAAAATCATTGGTGATGTCAAAGAAGGAACAACGCGCTTATTTGCGAATGCTTTTATTCGCTATGCGCTCCTTCTCCAACTTGTAGCATCGATTGCAGGAGCGCAGATTTTGGTAAATACGGTAGGCTACATAAAAGGAACTCTCAAACTGAGCAGTTTAGAATACGGCTGGGTAATGGCTGCTTTTGGCATTGGAGCAACTATAGCGGCGGTAACTGTAGGAGCGATCGGTCAAAAGTGGGAACGCACAGTTGTAGTTCTGTTTGGTGCTGTTTTGATTACTTCAGCAATTTTACCTGCGAATTATGTTGGTTTAGTGCCACTAATGCTACTTTGGGCGATCGCTGGGATGGGTCAAGTTTTCGTAAATTTACCTACCCAGACTCTCATCGCTGATCAGATTCCATCTAACCTTCAGGGGCGGGTTTATGGCGCACATTTTGCTTGGAGTCATCTGTGGTGGGCAGTTTCCTATCCCATTGCTGGCTGGTTGGGAAGTCAAAGTAATACTTCATTTCTTTACGGAGGCTTGATCGGGTTTACCCTTCTAGCAGCAGTTCAGATATTGCTATCTCCTAAAACTCATGAACATCAGCATGAATATCTTTGGCATGAACACGAACATACTCACGATCAACACCATCAACACGATCATCATGAAGGTGTTTTACTCACTGAACCGCATACTCACTCTCATGAGCATCTACCAATGCACCATCGTCATGCTCACTACACAGATACTCATCACTTACATAGTCATTAGGAATTTTAGTTATGTCAGTCGAATTAAAAGTTAAAAATCAATATGATCGCCTTGCCGAGATTTATAACCGCCGATGGAATAGCTATGTCAGCAACACACTTAATTTCTTAATCAACTATTTACGAGAAACAAGCCAACTTGCTGGAAATGAGATGTTTTAGATATTGCTTGTGGAACTGGACAACTAGAACGAATGATCCTCAATGTATGTTGCTACAGGTATTCATATATAAACTCAGGATAGTTTTAATGTCATTCTTACAATCGCTATTTTATTTTTTGATTGCTGGTCTATGTGAAATTGGCGGTGGCTACTCAATTTGGCTATGGCTGAAAGAGGGTAAAAGCATCTGGTTAGGAGCATTAGGGATTTTGTTACTAGTCATTTACGCGGTAATCCCAACTCTACAACCAGCAAACTTTGGGCGTGTCTATGCCGCTTATGGAGGTATATTCATCGTTCTATCCTTACTTTGGGGATGGCAAGTAGATAAAGTTGTGCCAGATAAGTTTGATATGTTAGGGGGCTGGATTGCACTCATGGGAGTTTTGGTAATCATGTATGCACCTAGAAAATAGTGGTGCAATAGTAAATTTATCTATATCAATTCTGGATGTACTCATGGGATTATGAAACGATTATGAAAATATCTTAGTAATATTTCTATGACTATTCGCAAACCTAGCTTGTCTGAAGTCCACCGTACAATCGCTATTCCCAAGACTGGTAATTTCTGGCGCAAGATGCTTGCTTATGCAGGACCAGGATATTTAGTTTCAGTGGGATACATGGACCCAGGCAATTGGGCAACCGATCTTGCAGGTGGTTCTAAGTTTGGCTATGCCCTCTTAAGTGTCATTCTGATCTCAAACTTAATGGCAATCTTGTTGCAATCTTTATGTGTGCGTTTGGGTGTAGCTACTGGGCGAGATTTAGCACAGTTGTGCCGAGATCGCTTTAGTCCTAAAGTTAATTTCTGTCTATGGGTACTGTGTGAAATTGCGATCGCAGCTTGTGATTTAGCAGAGTTACTAGGAAGTGCGATCGCTATTCAATTGCTATTTGGTTTACCTTTGGTGTGGGGAGTATGTATCACCGCCTTAGATGTAATCGTTCTGTTAATGCTGCAACATAAAGGATTTCGTTATGTCGAAGCTTTAGTAATCATGCTGATAGCTACAATTGGGGTTTGCTTTGCCACCGAGATTCTATTTTCCAAACCAGATGTAGGCGGTATTCTATTGGGATATGTGCCGAAATTAGAGATTTTACAGAATCCTGAAATGCTTTACATTGGGATCGGCATTTTAGGTGCAACCGTTATGCCACACAACCTCTATCTGCATTCAGCAATTGTGCAAACCCGTGCTTGGGAAGAGACTCCTAAAAAGAAATGGGAAGCAATCAAATTTAGCACAATTGATTCCACTGTGGCTCTCTCTTTTGCTTTGTTTATCAACTCCGCAATTTTAATCGTCGCTGCTGCCACATTCCATTTTTCAGGCTATCAGAAAGTTGCTGAAATTCAAGAAGCTTACCAATTGCTCTCACCACTATTGGGTGTCAGTGCTGCTAGTACTATTTTTGGTTTAGCTCTGCTTGCCTCTGGGCAAAGTTCTACTTTGACCGCTACCTTAGCAGGACAGATTGTTATGGAAGGTTTCCTAGATTTGCATTTGCCTCCTTGGTTACGCCGATTGGCAACAAGACTTCTGGCAGTGATTCCTGCCCTAATTGCGATTATATTCTTTGGTGAGCGTAGCACCAGTAGCCTAATTGTTTTCAGTCAAGTGACTTTGAGTTTGCAACTGCCCTTTGCAGTGATTCCTTTGGTAATGTTTACTAGCGATCACTCCTTAATGGGTGAATTTGCTAATCCTAAATGGTTAAAAGGTTTAGCATGGCTGGTTTCCGCTATCATCATTGGGCTTAATATTTGGCTACTGATCCAAACATTTGTGACATGGATATCTTAAGCTTAATTAGATTCACCAATTACTCGTTAGAATTCCGTGATTATTCAGGCTTTTTTGAGTCAAAAAGCAATAACTCAACTCATAATCAAATCTCTAACTCAATATTTAACAACAGTAGCTTTATCTCTCAATGCGATCGCTTGTACTTAAAGGCTCACGCAAAATTACCATTTTTGTACCCGATCGCCTTCCTAGCCAAAAAGCAGCCGTAACAATCCCACCGCCGCCAATACCTCCTGCTAAGATAATTGCCCACCAAGCAATCTGTCCATTTGCAGAATTAGGTGCAGATATTACAGCATCTACTTTCTCATCTTTAGGTTTACTGTCACCACGTAGAGATTGGGCGTATAGTTGACTAGCGCGTTGAGTAACAATGCGATCGCCTTCAAACAATCCGCTTTTAACTTCCACTAACTCCCCCGAAGTCCTTCCTAAAGTCACATCAACGGGCTGATAAGACTTACCATTTTGCACAAATACTAACTGCTTGCCATTGGCTTCTACTACTGCCGCAGCAGGAATTGCTAAGGTTGGGACAGAAACACTATCTGTGAGGATTTCGATATTGGTAAACATCCCCGCCTTTAACTGACCCTTAACATTGCCAATCTCCGCTTTTACTGGAACAATACGGCTTTGCCCTTCTACAGTAGTACCAATCACTGTCACCTTACCTTGAAAAACTGTAGTCGAAGGCTGTCCTGCAATTTTCACCTGTACGGGTTGACCAATACGGATTTTACTTATGTCCTTTTCGTAAATATTTGCACTGGCAAGAACCCTTTCATCATTGACGATGGTCATCAAAGGCTTACCTGCTGCATCAACTGACTCTCCAATTGTTGCTTCGCGATCGCTGACAACTCCATCAAATGGTGCAGTAATTGTAATCGTACCGTTAGAGTTTGCACTAGCATCTAGCTGATTTAATCGAGCGGAGTAAGCGGCGCTACTAAGATCTACTTTAATCGAAGATACTTGTACATCAGCTTCTGCTCTTTCGAGTTGTGCTTGGGCTTCTAGCACAGGTAAGCGACTTTCTGCTTTGGCTACAGATGTCTTTGCAGCAACAAATTTTGCTTCTGATTCTTGTAACTGTCGTCTGGCGATCGCACCTTTCTCTAATAATTCTTTATCGCGCTCATAACGCTCTTTGTCTAGATTTAATTCAGTTTGAGCCTGACGGATATCTGCATCAACCAGTAGCTTTTGACGTTCGAGATTTTGTTGGGCTAAACGTAAATTTGACTCAGAAGTTAGCACATTTCCACTTGCATCTGCTTTTTTCTCTAGCGAACTAACTCGTAAATCCGCTAATTCTGGACTAGATAGAATTGCCACAGGTTGCCCCGCTTGAACTAAAGCCCCTGGCTCTACTAGCAAATTAACAATTGTTCCTTTAATCGGAGTGGTTACTTTTACTTGTTGGTTCGGTAAAGTCTCGATCTGCCCTGTGGTTTGAATACCAAATTTTAGGGGCTGTTGCTTGACAGTTTCTACTTTAATTCCCAGAGATTTAGCAACTTCATCCTCTACAGTTATTCCTGTGATCTGAGTTGTGTTAGTTCCCTTAAATTCATCTCCATGTCCAGCATGAGCTAGTGCGATCGCTGGATTAGATAGCAAAATCAAGCTAAGGATTACCTTAATAATTGGCGTGCGCGATACCAAGAACATTCTCATTGACGGTGAACTATCTAAATGCCTACGACTTTAAGTGTTTCACAACATAATGAAATAGGAGTGAAATCTTTAAAATTAGCAATGAAAGCATTTGTATTGCTACCTCTTTCATTGCTCAAGCAACATTTAGTTCTTATTTGTTCGTTAGAATATTACTGAAAATATTTGGTGATGCAGATTGCCAATCAAATTCCCATACCCAAGTAAGTTAATTTATGTAGATTATCGTCATGTTGCGTCAAACCCAATGCTTCTAATTGAGTTCGGCTTGGCTTACCTGTGTGAACGACCCTTCCATCAATAGCAATTGATGGAACAGCTTTTATCTCATACTGCTGAAATCGGTTTGACTCTTTCCGAATGTTATAGACTTCTACTGTACAATTATTGCCAGCTAATTCTTTAACTAGCTTTACAGTGTCATCACAGAGTGAACAATTTCCAGTAAAAACTTCAATTTTTCGGGTTGTCATAAGAATAAACAAACAGTTCAATAAAAATTTACTTTCCAAATCTACAAGTCTCTAGTCGAATAGAGAGCAAGAATATTTACAAAACTTCATCAAATTAGCTAAAACGACGTTTTGTCGTTAACGATGTAGCGATCGCTGAGTCATCGTTAGATAACGGGGTAGTAACTTCATCAATCAGACTGCAAAATTTAGGTATATCAGGTCGATCCAAAGACCGTTCAGACCATCGGTCACGGTACTTTTCTAACTCCGCTTTAAATTCATGGAGCTGTTGAATTTCACTGTCTACTTGATCAATTTTTTCGTTCAGAAGCTTTTTAACAGTTAGGCAAGCTGGATTACCTTGTTCACAAGTTGTTAGAATCTGCTTAATGTCTGTAAGAGAAAATTGTAGAGCTTGAGCCTTTTTAATAAACTGAATTTTAAAAATTGCTGCATCCTCATAGTATCGATAACCATTTTCTGCACGCTGAGACGGCTCAAGGAGTCCAAGGCTTTCGTAATAGCGTAAAGTGCTAACTGATACACCTGTCTGCTTTGCAAATTCCCCAATTTTTAACATTTTTTTATTCTCAAACTAGAAATTATGTGCTTATATCTCTTGACTCTATAGTCAGATAGAGACTTTATAATAACCAAAGTCCTAAAAAGACAAATCTAAATACTTTCATTTTGGAAATAAGTACAAATGTCAAATCAAATTAAATTCTTGGTTGGTTCTTTAATGGCAGGAGTAGCTGCCCTGACTCTGGTTGCAGGTTCTGCGAGTGCAGCCGAAAGTGGATGTGGGTGCTGTAAAAAGATGGGTTCAATGCCAGCGCCAATGCCAATGCCGAGTTCCATCACTAAATAATCCGTTAGATTCATCGTATAGGGGTTAGCCTATAGTTAATCCTTCCTTAGATTCAAAAAAGGTGAAATCTTTGCAGTGCAATGCTTTCACCTTTTTTAGGTCAGTCTATACGGATTAATCTATTACTTACCATAGGTTTGAATGCGAACAAGTCCAAGCGGAATATCTGCATCTAAATTTGCGAATTTTGCAGAAACAGGAATTAGATGGATCAAGTCTTTTTTGTTCCAAGCAATTGAAATGTCACGCATATAGAAGTTTAGAGTTGTACCAGTGGCAACTGGTTGAGCAAAAGAGACTACAGCTTTGTTACCCTGTGGCGTAACGGTTGCTCCTACAGAACGATTGAGTTGATCGACTACACTAATAGTCCCACCGACCTTAATCTCTTCAGGTAAATCAATGGTCACACTCGAAAGAGTATGTCCTTGGACATGAACTTGGAAGAAATAGGTAGAACTTGATGCACCTTTGTTATTTGGTATTGCCTCAGTTGCATCAATGTGAGGTGCGGGTAGATTAGGCAGTCTAGGAGTAGCAAAAGTAGCGGACACAGATGCAAATGTTGCTGCTAATACTGTGCCGAGAAACATTAATTTTTTCATGATTGACTCTATTAACTTGAATGTTTAAATGCTTACATTTCAACTATGACGGATTGTTATGAAATGAAGATGAAATGTCCTAACAGAAAATAGAAGGAATCTTAATTGTGAATGTACTACCTTCTCCAAGCTCACTTTTGACTTGAATACTACCCCCATGAGCTTTGGCGATCGCCATTGCGATCGCCAACCCTAGTCCCGATCCACCTTTTTTGCGAGAGCGATCGTTACTTACTCGATAGAAACGATCAAAGATGTTGGGTAAATCGCTGGAATTTATGCCAATTCCATTATCCTGAATTTGAATAATCGCATGGTAATCAATGTGATCGATAGATACTTCAACTTTGCCTTGCTCAAGCGTGTAATGAATCGCATTGATCAAAACGTTGAGAATTAGTCGATAGAGTTGATCTTCGTTGCCATTGACATAAATTGCAGATTTATTATCGACTTTCAGTTCTAGATCAATATCTGACTGGATAGCAAGTGCCGAGACTTCTTCAACTAAATCACTAACAATTTCATTCAAACAACAAGTCTGCTTTTGTAAAGTAATTAGTTGTAAGTCCATCCGCGAAAGCAAAAGTAAATCTTGTACTAATTCTGAAAGCCTTACCGTTTGGCGATTGATAGTTTGTAAAATATCTCTTGACTCAAGTTCTGAAATTGCATCACTACTAAGAGTAGATTCAACTGTAGCTCGAATTGCTGCAAGTGGAGTCCGCAGTTCATGCGCTGCATCAGCCGTAAATTGTTGAATTTGTCGATAAGAAGAATAAACTGGTTTCATCGCGATACCTGCTAAATACCAACTTGCTATGCTAATAATCAGAAAAGCGATCGGTAAACTCACGATCAATATCAGTTTTGATTGTTCAAGATGATGGTTATAATCAGCAAGCGATCGTCCTAATTGCAAGTATCCCCATGACTTTCCACTATTATTTTTAAGTAAAAGTGAGATTTGATGATAGCGATTTCCCTCCCGATCCTCAATTGTTTGCCAAGCATTTTGTTTAATACCAGGGACAATTCCAATGGGTGGTTTTCCAACTGTGGCAATCAAGGTTCCAGAACGAGTCAGAAATAATGCGTAGAATCTATCCTGTTGAATCGCCCCCAGAATATGTCTTGCAGAAGGCTCTTGCTCGCACTTTTCGCCGATAATGCAAAGGTTAGGAAGAATTTGTTGTATGCTCGGATCGATGCGATCGCTTTGTTGTAGTAGAGGTTCTAAACTATCATGCAATGTCCCCGCTACGGATTCTAACTCGCGATCGACTGCTTGCCAATGGGCATGAGCCATCACCTGATAAATCCCGACTCCTGATAAAGTCAAAATGATTCCCATCACTCCTGCATACCAACCTGCAAGATGTAAACGCGCTCCAAAAAAGATTTTATTGTGATTCATGAATTCAATCGATATCCCCAGCCATAGATTGTCTCAATCCCTATATCACAATTATATTCTGCTAATTTCTTTCTTAACAGACGAATCTGTGCTGCTACAACATTACTAGCAGGTTCGGATTGAAATTCCCATAGTCGATTCATAATCTGGTCACGAGTAAGAATCTGATTTGGATGTTGCATAAAGTATTCCAATAATTGAAATTCTTTAGTTGTAAGTATGATGCCTTCGGCGATCGCACTCTGATTAGCGATCGCAATTGTTGACTTTCCATAATCAAGAATTAAATTTCCCACCTGTAAGATTTGCGGCTGAACTTGAGTAGGTCTCCGTAGCAATGCTCTTAGTCGAGCCATTAGTTCTAACATCCCAAACGGCTTAACGAGGTAATCATCCGCCCCTGAATCCAAACCCATCACACGGTCTTCAATCTGATCTTTCGCGGTCAACATTAAAACTGGCAGTGAATTACCCTGCGCTCTCAAGCGCTTACATATTTCTAGCCCTGATAAAGTTGGCAACATCCAATCTACAATTGCCAACACATAATTTACTTCAGGACTTGAAAGATATCTCCATGCTTCCGCACCGTCCTGTACCCAATCAACAACATATTTTTCTTGCTTCAAACTCCGTTGTAGAGCCTTACCAAGATCCTCTTCATCTTCAACTAGCAAAATTCTCATATGATTTTTAATCCTTAGAATGAGTAGATCTTTGTTCTAACCATCCTAAAACTCTAAATTTATACTGATGTTAAATAAGTCATACTGATATTAAAGCTAATGCAAACACGCTCTTCATCGCTGAGATTTGTTTCCACACCATGATTTAACCAACTTGGAAAAATTATCATTTTGCCTTCTGTTGCTTTATAGGTAATTTTTTGGAGCGTCCAAGGAGTCAGTTCGGTAAGTGCTGGCATAAACATATGAGCAACATCACGAGAATCTTTAAAGAAAATACCGCCGCAGTTTTCAGCAGCTTTCACATAATAGACTCCACTAAGTACTGAGTTCGGGTGATTGTGTACAAAATTAAAGGCAAACTTTGGATTTACAACTGCCCAACAATTCCCAAGGATCATTGTGAACCTTTTCAGGTCAAAGCCAATTTCTTCTCCAGACTCTAGTGCATTAGTTACAATGATTTGGGCAATATCTTGGAATTCTGGACGTTGATGTAAATAGTCTTTGCTATGCCATCCTATTCCATTTGACCAACTGACACCTTGATTGTCTTTTTGCTTTTCAACATAAATTGCTTGAAGTAATTTTTTGTTTAACTGCTCATAATTTGGAATATCAAAGTGCCAAATCGGAGTAGGAAACCAGTCATCTCTCTGCGTTGTCATTGTTTATACAAGTCTCACATCCATTCGTATTTATATACCTTGTGTGTGATTGATAGCTTTTCTAATATGGGTCTTAAATTGATGATTGTATTCTAGATCAAGAAAATGAAATCAGGATGAAATTCAATATTATGCAGTTTCACATATATAAAGTTGTGGCTCAAGCATAAAGCTAACAATATCTGTCAAAAAACTAATTACAGCAGTAAGCCAAACATTGGCTGGCAATTAATCCAATGCAATAAGCAAAATTAATTTTCATCATGAGATGATAAATTACATTTCAGGATCGAGATACAAGTAATCACCCACAAAAATCCGACCAAATAACCTGCAATCACATCTGTCAACCAGTGAACTCCCAAATATAGACGGCTTAAGCCAATCAATAAAATTAATCCAGTCATTACAGTATAAATTAATCGAGAAGATTGAGGGAATTCCGTTGCTAATAGATATGCTAAAAATCCATATACAACCATTGCTCCAAGAGCATGACCACTTGGGAAACTAGAAGATGTCTCTACAATTAGTTGATGCCATAGTTGAGGTCGTGGTTTAGCAAAAAAGAGTTTCAACCCCACATTAAGAGCTAGCCCTCCGATACAGGCGATCGCAAATACTTTTATTTGTGAATATTTTCGCTTTCTCCAAAGCCAGAATGTAGTACCAAAGAAGATTGCAGCCACCATTGGTGGATCTGCTAAACCTGTAATATTGAGCATTATTGAATCTAAAATTGGGGTTGCTGATTGATGAATCCAAAGTAAAATATTAGTGTCAAAACTAAATGCTTCTCGCTCCCAGACCTCTTGACACAACCACCCCAAGACCATTAATAGTGCAAGACAACCAACAAAACTAACTAGACCAATACTAGATCCGCGAAAACTGCTCCAAGAATTTAAGCGATTAATCCATACCTTAACTAATTGCTGCATAGAAAATATTTAGACTGATTATTTGATAGTAAAAATGACTAGAAAGTCATATTTCCCAAAATCTATAATTCAGGGAAATGCTGTAAATTTCGTTTCCCCTAGCGTAAACTAGGGACTTTTTTATAAAGATTGATCAAAACCAACGCTGACTACTTCAGGAAATCGAAACACATTTATAAAAAATTGCTTGGCATTTGCTTCCTTCTCAAAGAGAAACGATTGATATAAGCCATGTTTACTCGCTTGGCTCTTATAGCAATCGCCTCCTAGAGTCGGGAGCATCTCAATTAGGCACTGAGTAATTATACTTAGAAGAATAGAAATAGCCATTAAGATAAGCGCAACGATGTTTCAAAACTTGAGCAACATTGGACTTATTCCACTGAGCGCCAGAAATCTTAATCCGACGACCAATCTGCTTAACCGTTGATTCAACAGAGCCTGAGCCAATAGTAAGCCCCTGTTGCTGTAGATAACCATACTCAGGGATGCGATGACGATGATTGCGTAAATAATCGAGAAAATTGATAGCCCGTTTGAATTTACAGTCTGCGAACAGAATCATAGTCGCCTCAACATCGCCTTGCCAGAGGAAATCTTCAGCCTTAGTTAGACGGCGCAAAGAACCACCAACATTATAAAGGTGTTCTTTCAAATGATACCAATCGAGTATTTCAAACCTTTGCTCTGAAGGCGCTATGGCTGTAAATAAATTCCAGATACCGTCATGTCCATCGCCAAGACAAGAGAATATTTCGGCTAATGGTTGTTTTTGTACCCAATCAACTAAACCTTGATTATTGAGAAAATAGGCGGCGATTGTCCCTTGAGCATTTACAGCTTTGTAGTCTTTCCACTCACACTTTTTTCCTTGCTCGGTTCGCAATCTCACTTTCCCGCCATCAATACTCATCTCTTCTACTGTTTCTGTGGTTGTCATTTCTGGAAATTCCTGCTTTTGGACTAATCGTTGTTGACTGCTGTGACCGATCTTGATTCCTGTCAATTCTTCAACATTAATCGTGGTTCTGGCGTAGGACTCACTAGCACTTACCAATAGGCAGCATTTTTCTAGTTGTGGGCTTAATCTCGCTCTTGCTTTTACTTGCAACTTCTTCGCTTGCTTGCTCTTCAGCTTTAGTTCGCCGATACAGCTTTTTACTTTTCTTTCTTTCCCTGCTTTTGTCCCACTGCTTTTTTCGATAAAAAAATTCCCACGTTTGGACTGACGTTTTCCAGCATTTGCTCCCTCACGGCTATTTCTATGCCTTCTAGCGTTTTCAATTGCTCGGCATCTTTTGTTTCTGCATTCCGATACAGGATTTCCGCGATCTCTCTGGTGCAGGCTTCGAGTCTTGCTTGCTCTTCTGGTGTCATTTGCTTAGACGGGTTAATTTGTTACTATTTTACCTGTGTTTTCTCTTAAGTATTTATACTTAGTGCCTAATTGGGATGCTCCCGATTGAATCTCCCGATGGAGAGCAACTCTTTACTTTTGAATATGCCGCTTTGGTGAACGATACTTCTACGACAGTTTTACAGATTTATGCACAGTTAGGAGTAATTCAAGCGATCGGCAATTTACTTCATTCCCGTGAGATTGCCCGAATTGCTCAGATTAAGCGATTACGTCAAGATTTGGGACTAAACTTAGTTGGAGCCGCAATGGTATTAGATATGGCGACTGAACTTGCTCAATTACGGACAAGACTGAAAGTATATCAATCACAATGAAGTTTCGCAACCCAAAAGAACCTATAGATTGGGAGAATAAGTCTTAGTGGTGTAAAGATTACAGCTACTGCAAGCAGAAATTTTCGCATCGTGGACTGACATTATAAAGCATTAGCAAAACGAGATTGAGACCGATAACTTAATAACAATTCAGAGAAAATGATTTTTATGAAGACATCCACTCAACCTGCTAATTCATCTCAAAAATCTAAACCGAAATCTAAATCTTCAGTAGATTCATCTAGAGAACTTATCAGTATCGCTCAAAGTAATGTGGATGAAGTTCTGCACTTATTCGATACTGATTTAGAAGGACTAAGTGAAGAAGACGCTAAGAAACGATTAGACAAATCTGGATTAAATGAGATTGCCCGCGAGAAACCGATCGCGTGGTATATCCAACTGCTAAAAACGGTGACTAATTCTCTATCGCTTTTACTGATTACCTTGGCGGTGATTTCTTTATTGACTGGAAGTGCGATCGCGGCACTGATCATTTTTATCATGGTAATTTTTGGCGGGTTGCTGCGCTTTTCCCAAGAATTTCAATCTAACAAAGCGGCTGAAAAGCTGCGAGCAATGGTGAGTGTTACGGCAGCCGTAAATCGTAAGGATGATACTCCAAAAAAAGATCAGGGAATAAATGCAGGAAAAGAAATCGCTGTGAAGCTGCTTGTTCCTGGTGACATCATCTTTCTCTCCGCAGGCGATATGATTCCTGCCGATATCAGGCTAGTTGTGGCGAAGGATTTATTTCTCAGTCAGTCCACCCTTACAGGGGAATCTTTACCCGCCGAAAAACACGTCGATCTGCCCGATCGCAAGGAGAAAAACCCTCTAGAGCTAGTCAATCTCTGCTTTACGGGAACAGCAGTAGTTAGCGGTTCGGGAACTGCTGTTGTCATAGAAACTGGCCCTCATACTTATCTTGCCTCATTAGCTAAAACTATTAGTGGGCAGAAACCCCGCACCAGCTTTGACAAAGCGGTGAATAGCGTCACCATGCTGTTGTTAAGGTTTATGGGAATTATGGCTCCTTTGGTATTTGTGGTTAATGGATTTTCTAAAGGCAATTGGATTGAAGCTTTCACCTTCAGTTTATCGGTGGCGGTGGGACTTGCCCCAGAAATGTTACCTGTGATTGTCACTGCAAATTTAGCTAAGGGCGCGACCACTATGTCTGAGAAAAAAGTGATCGTCAAAAATATTGATGCGATTCAAGACTTTGGCTCCATGAATATTCTCTGTACCGATAAAACAGGCACTCTCACCCAAGATAAAATTGTCTTACAGAAGCACTTAGACCCTTATGGTCAAGAGAGTGTAGATGTCCTCAAATATGCGTATCTCAATAGCTTTTATCAGACAGGCTTAAAGAACTTATTGGATATCGCCGTACTCGATCACCATCAAGAACTTCAAGATTTAGACATTGAGAAAAATTACAAAAAGTTTGATGAAATTCCCTTCGATTTTGTACGTCGTCGGATGTCAGTTGTGGTCGAAGAAAAAGGGGGAAAGCACATTCTGATTTGCAAAGGAGCAGTGGAAGAAGTCCTAAAAGCTTGCACCCAACTTAAAGTCAATGACCAGATTTTGCCTATGGATCAGTCAGTTCATACTAAGGTTGCAGATTTACAACAAAAACTAAACTCTGATGGGTTAAGAGTGATTGCTGTCGCCTACAAAGTCATCCCACCCGATCAATCCCATTATGCGATCGCCGATGAGTGTGATTTGATTTTATTAGGTAACATTGCATTTCTCGATCCGCCCAAAGATTCTGCTGCCGAAGCGATTAAAGCACTCAAACGCAATGGAGTCGAAGTCAAAATTTTAACTGGAGATAATGAAATTATCACTCGCAAAATTTGTAAAGATGTGGGATTGCCTATCCAAAATGTTTTATTAGGAAGTGATATTGAAGCTTTATCCGACGATCAATTAGCTGAAGTTGCCGCAACCACAACTATCTTTGCCAAATTCTCGCCTACCCAAAAAGCCAAAGTTATTCAGGTGCTGCGCCAAAAAGGAAACATTGTCGGATACATGGGCGATGGTATTAATGATGCAGCCGCCCTGCGTGAAGCGGATGTGGGCATCTCTGTGGATACGGCTGCCGATATTGCTAAAGAGTCGGCAGATATCATTTTGTTAGAAAAAAACTTGTTAGTCCTAGAATCTGGCGTAACTGAAGGTCGGAAGACTTTTGCCAATATTGTTAAATACATCAGAATGGGAACTAGCTCTAATTTTGGCAATATGTTTAGTGTCTTAGGTGCAAGTGCGCTTCTGCCATTTTTACCAATGCAACCAGTGCAGATATTGATCAATAATCTTCTCTACGACTTTTCACAAACAGGTATTCCCTTCGATCATGTAGACAAAGAAGACTTAGAGAAGCCGCCGAAGTGGAAGATTGAGAACATCCGCCGATTTATGATCTTCATTGGTCCAATTAGCTCTATTTTTGACTATGCCACCTATGCCCTGATGTGGTTTGTGTTTGGGGCGACCTCTAGAGATAATCAAGCTTTATTTCAAACGGGTTGGTTTGTGGAAAGTCTGATGACTCAGACTCTGATCGTCCATGTAATTCGCACGGCTAAGATTCCATTCTTCCAGAGTTGGGCTTCTTTACCAATGCTACTAATCACCGCGACTGTCATGGCAGTCGGGATATATCTGCCATTTTCGCCGATCGCCTCCAGTTTAGGTTTTGTTCCCTTACCAGCCGTTTACTTTCTCTGGCTAGCTTTAATCCTCACTTGCTATTGCGTATTGACTCAATTCGTAAAAACTTGGTTTATCAAAAAATATGGATATAACTAAACTTCCAACTTCAATGAATACTCCAACCCGCTCTCATGATTTGATTTATACAGACTGGACACTGATTGAATCTCAATTTGATCCCGCGCAGTTGCGTTCTAGAGAAACCGTATTTACGATTGGCAATGGTTATGTGGGAACGCGGGGCAGCTTTGAGGAGGGCTACCCAGATGCTTTACCAGCCACCTTAATTCATGGGGTATATGACGATGTGCCTGTGGTTTATACCGAGCTAGCAAATTGTCCTGACTGGCTATCACTGGTGGTGATCATCAACGAAGAGCGGTTTCGGCTCGATCGCGGCGAAATTATCCACTACGAACGGCAACTTGACTTGTGTCACGGTGTCCTGAGTCGATCAGTGCGCTGGCGTAGCCCAATTGGAAATACGGTAGATTTACGGTTTGAGCGCTTTGCTAGTTTGGCAGATGAGCAGGTATTGGGACTGCGCTGTGAGATTACGCCTGTCGATTTTGATGGCGAGATCGAGGTTCAATCTAGCATCAATGCTTATCCCGACAATCAAGGTTTTGACCACTGGGAGCAGCTAGATCGGGGCAAGATAGAACAGGGAGTTTGGCTACAGGTTCGCACTCGCAGTTCTCACATCGAACTCGGCATGGCTGCCAAAATGACAGTGAGCGGCACTGATGCGTCATTGGAGGTGACAAATACTCTCGACCATCCCACCTTAATGACCACCTTTTTAGCAACAGTGGGGCAGACTGTCAGCGTAGAAAAGGTGGTGACAGTGTTTACGTCTCAGGAAGCTCAACTAGCAGTTCATGCAGCGCGAGACAAATTGGCTGACCTGCCATACTATGCAGTTCTGCTCAGCGCACATCAGCAAGCGTGGAAAGAAGTTTGGCAGCAAAGCGATATTGAAATTGAGGGAGATAGCAAAGCTCAGTTAGCAGTGCGCTACAACCTGTTTCAACTCTTGATTAGTGCTTGCCCCCACATCACTGATAAATACCCACACAATAGTCGAACTAGTGTTCCTGCCAAAACACTGTCAGGGTTGGGCTACCGTGGTCACGTCTTTTGGGACACGGAAATTTTTATCCTGCCCTTTTTCACCTTGACGCAACCCGCGATCGCCCGCAGCTTATTAACCTACCGCTATAACACTTTAGATGGAGCACGGCGTAAAGCATTATATAGTGGGTATAAAGGAGCTATGTTTGCTTGGGAAAGCGCTGACACTGGCGATGAGATGACGCCCCGATGGTCACTGTTAAACGATCCCTATGCGGAATCTGTGCGAATCTGGTGCCGCGATCGCGAAATTCACATTAGTGCCGATATTGCCTACGCCGTCTGGCAATACTGGCAGGCAACAGGCGATGACATTTGGCTGCGAGACTACGGAGCCGAAATCATCCTAGACACTGCTATCTTCTGGGTAAGTCGGGTGGAGTGGAATGATAAGCAGGAACGGTATGAACTGCGCGGGGTAATCGGAGCCGATGAATACCATGAGCAGGTGAATAACAATGCCTATACCAACCAGATGGCACAGTGGCATCTAGAAAAGGCGGTGGCAGTCTATGAGTGGTTGCAGCACAAGTTTCCTGATCGCGCTGCTAAATTAGCACAAAGGCTACAACTTACTTCAGAGCAACTGCTGCACTTCCAAGCGATGATCGTGCAAATGTACATCCCTTACGATGCTAAAACAGGGCTAATCGAGCAGTTTGAGGGGTTTTTTCAGTTAAAAGATATTAACTTAAGCGACTACGAACCGCGCGATCGCTCGATTCAAGCTGTTTTAGGAATGGACGAAACGAATCAGTCTCAGGTGCTTAAGCAGCCAGACGTGTTGATGCTTCTCTATCTAATGCGAGATACGCAAGCATTTCTATATCGCCATAACGTACTACAAAAGAACTGGAACTACTACGCTCTCCGCACCGACAGCACTTATGGATCGTCCCTTTGTCCTGCTATTCACTCTATCCTCGCAGCCAAATTAGATGAAGCAGAAGATGCCTATAAACACTTTATGCAGGCCTCTCTAGTCGATCTCGAAGATAGTCGGGGTAATACAGGAGACGGCATTCATGCGGCTTCAGCAGGGGGCGTTTGGCAAGCAGTAGTTTTCGGCTTTGGCGGCATTCAATTAAAGGAAAGCGGTCCCGTTGCAATTCCCCATCTCCCTCCCACTTGGACTCGCCTCAAATTCAAACTGAACTGGCATGGCATTTGGCATAACTTCGATTTATCACCATCACTAGCTCAAGCTCCTGACATTCAGGGCTTCATCTTCGATGTCGATGGGGTTTTAACGAACACTTCCGAATTTCATTATCGCGCTTGGCAGCGACTGGCTGATGAAGAAAAATTACCGTTTGATCGACTTGCCAATGAAGCCCTGCGAGGCGTTTCTCGCCGCACATCGCTACTGCACATCATCGGTGATCGCCCTTACTCAGAATCCGTATTTCAGGACATGATGGAGCGTAAAAACCGCTACTATCTGGAATTTATCCAAACCATTACCCCTCAAGATATGCTTCCAGGAACCGTTGAGTTATTAAAAGAACTCAACGGTTCCTGGAATTAAAATCGCGATTGGCTCTGCTAGTAAGAATGCACGCGCTGTAATCGAGAAGTTAGGGATTGCCGATCTCATTGATGCGATCGCCGATGGCAATAGCGTAGAACTTTCCAAGCCAGCTCCTGATCTATTTCTGTACGCCGCTACTCAGTTAGGACTCGATCCCGCCCACTGTGTGGTGGTTGAAGACGCTACGGTTGGCATTGAAGCTGCGATCGCCGCAGGGATGTGGTCGATTGGCCTTGGACCTCAAGAGCGCGTTGGCGCTGCCAACATTGTGCTACCAAATCTAATCGGCGTTCACTTAAGCGAGCTACAAACTCAATGGCGATAAGCAGGAAACTTGATACAGAAGCCTTTTCAACACAACTAGACCTGATTAAAACAAGCTTTTTGGAGAATTAATCGACATGAACAACAAATTTAACGCTTATCTATTGGGCGGCGGTATCGGCTCTTTGGCAGCCGCAGCCTTCATGATTCGCGATGGTGGATTATCTGGCGAAAATATTTTTATCTTAGAGTCAAAACCTATTCTAGGTGGAAGTTTAGATGGATCTGGAAACCCAGTAGAGGGGTATTCGATGCGGGGAGGACGGATGTTGACAACTGACAATTACGAATGCACTTGGGATCTTTACAAATCCATCCCCTCCCTTAGTTTTCCCAATAAAACCGTATTTGATGAAACTATAGAGTTCAATAAACTGCACCAATCAAATTGTATGGCGCGTCTCGTTGACCGCCGACGTGCAAAAGTCCCTGTGAGTTCGATGGGCTTTTCCATGCAAGATCGTCAGGAATTGCTGAAGCTTAGCCAAGCCAATGAAGATCAATTGGGGGCAAGTTGTATCACTGATTGGCTTTCTCCCGAATTCTTCGAGACTGAATTTTGGTATATGTGGGCGACTACATTCGCCTTCCAGCCTTGGCACAGTGCTGTTGAATTCAAGCGTTACTTGCATCGCTTCATGCTCGAATTTTCTCGTATTGAAACCCTCGCAGGGGTGAAGCGTACCATCTACAACCAATATGATTCATTGGTACGTCCATTGCAGAGTTGGCTTAAATCTCAAGATGTCCACTTTATTTTAGATTCCAAAGTAACCGATCTAGATCGCCATACCGAAGCGGGTAAGTTAGTAGTGACAGGGATTCATTTTCAGCAGAATGGTGAAAGCAAAGCGATCGCAGTTGAAGACGGTGACCTTGTTTTTCTCCAAAATGGATCGATGACCGATGCCTCAAGTTTGGGTTCTATGACAAGTGCGCCCAACAAGCTGACCAAACAGGACAGCGATAGTTGGACTCTGTGGGAACAACTGGCAGCGGAATATCCAGATTTTGGGAATCCTGCTACTTTTAACAGCAGCATTGCTGAGTCAGTCTGGGAGTCTTTCACAGTCACACTTAAAACGCCCTTATTCTTCAACAAGATGATCGAATTCACTGGCAATCAACCAGGAACTGGAGGACTTGTCACATTTAAAGACTCAAACTGGCTTATGTCGATTGTGCTTGCTTATCAACCTCACTTTATAAATCAACCCGCCGATATACAAGTCTTCTGGGGATATGCCCTGTTCCCTGATCGCGTAGGTAATTTCGTTCCCAAGCCGATGAGCGAGTGTAACGGTGAAGAAATTCTTCGAGAGCTTTGCGGTCATCTGCGATTTGATTTAGATGTCGTGGCAGCAGCAAACTGCATTCCTTGCCGAATGCCATACATTACCAGTATGTTTATGCCGCGATCTCACACAGATAGACCGTTGCCAATTCCACATAGCTCGAAGAATCTTGCGTTCATTAGTCAATTTGTCGAAATTCCTGATGATGTAGTCTTCACCGTCGAGTATTCAGTGCGCGTTGCTCAGATGGCAGTTTATGAATTTCTAGGTATTGACCGCCAGATTCCACCTGTTTCGGCTCATGATAAATCATTGCGAGTGCAATTTGAGGCTTTAATCAAAGCGTTTAAATGAGGATTCAAACTGATTCTTAGTCACCACCAAAATAGTGAATACTATCAGTCCTACAAACTGAACTTCTAGTCTAGTATCTTGATTAGCGTAACTGAATCCAAAACCCAAGAGAAACATTAGGCAAAACCCGATTAACGTAATTTGCCAACTTAATATACACTGACGCCGAATATTATTCATTGTCTATTGCTATACTAATAACGCGAATTCATAGTTAATCTCTGTGATTTTTCCTTTGAAATAGAGTCGAAGCCCTTCTGGATGCTCCCAGCCCACCTCGCCTTCTAAGGGAATCTGCATTCCATCACGAGCTGCATATTCTCTAAAATTACCGACCCAAGGCATAAACATCAATTTGTCACCAACTACGCGATGACAACGAGCCTCGGCACGCATACTGGTGATTAACCCCTCAGTATCAAACTGAAACACGACCGAGGCGGTTATTTTGCCATCGGTCAAAGTGGCTCGGCTAGAATGGTGATCGATTGCTTCCCAGGTCACTCCCTGACTAGGTAACAACGCTGTCGGATACCAAACTGCTTCCGCAAAGAAGCGTAATAATTCGCCTTGGTTTAATTCAGGAGTATTGTGCATTTTGGCAACCGTGAAAAGACCAAGTATTGAGGCTTGTAGATTTCCTTCTCCTAGCAGATATGTATCATGGACAAATACATTTATAAATGGAAACATCTGGATTTTTGCATTCCAATCAAAGCCTAGCCTTTGGGGAATCACAAGTTGGGTAGCGGTAAACTTATGCCATTTATCCTCTGTTTCATTCATATGAAACTGTCCTGTCTGAGAGAGTTCAACCTTTGTGATGATCGCTTGTTCATCCTGAAGCACAGTTTTAAAAAATCGCTGTACAGGCTCTGGCAAGTCTACAATCTCTTTTGGATCATAGGTTTTAGGCTGAATTGATTGTTGTCCATTTGTTAATTTAACTCGTAGTTTATCAGTGGCAGACTGCCAGCGATCGCTAGCATAAATGACAGCTATTCCAAAGCTAACTAAGGTTAAAACACCAATAATTGCTATCCATTTAATCCACATGATACTTATTTATGTTTACTAAGTACAGGACAAAAAGCTTGAAACGCCTTCCCAGCAAGGATTTGAGTTTATAAGCCTAAAAGCCTTGCCTAGTAACGGTTTCGGGGTGTTTTAGCGTTCTATTTTTGATTTTTTGTCCTGTACTTAGTTATGTTTATTACTTCAGAATCTGATAAATAGTAATGACTGTGACAGGCGATCGCTTGATTTCGTGAATGAATTGATTGAATATGACATATAGCGTTTTATCCTAAATTTAAAGTCCAACTAGATTAGCTTTAGGAATACAACTGCTAGGAAGCAGCGCACAAACGGCTAAATCGGTTGTGAGATAACAATTCTCTCGACCAATTTCGTCTAATAATCCAGTGCGATCAAGTAACTGCTCTACTTCTGGTTGTAAGCCCGTCAAAATCAAATGGCAACTATGTCGCTTCAAATCTCTATAAATATCTTCAAGGGCAACCAAACCCGTTGTATCCATGATCGGCACAAAGCGCATCCGCAAAATCAAATGCTTAACTTCTGGTTCATCTCTTAAGAAAGTGGCAAATCGTTCCGCCGCGCCAAAAAATACAGCACCATCAACCCGATAAACTGCAATTTCTTTACCCAATTCTAAAGGCACGCCTGGTGGAAAAGCTTCGACATCAGGGATGCGTGCTAGGTTAAGGTCGCTCATGCGTTTGATAAATAAAGCTCCTGATGCAATCAAGCCAATTTCGACAGCCAATACTAAGTCAAAACAAATCGTTACTCCCCAAGTTAGTAACATTACGCTGAGATCAGCATAGGTCGATCGCATCAATAACCCGATCGCTTCCCATTCCACCATCCGCAAGCTTACCACCATTAAAATACCAGCCAAAGCCGCTAGTGGAATTTTTGCTGCCAAAGGAGCCAAGCTCATAATTATGACGGCTAAAGCCACGCCGTGAATGATTCCCGATAGTTTAGTTTTACCTCCCGCTCTCACATTGACAGCCGTTCGAGCGATCGCACCTGTAGCTGGAATTCCACCAAAAAATGGCACAACTAAATTAGCAATCCCCTGCCCAATTAACTCTTGATTACTATCATGTTTTTCGCTAACCGTCATCCCATCGGCTACCACAGCCGAGAGCAGAGATTCAATACTTCCCAAAGCAGCTAATGCTAAGGCGGGATTGATTAACTCGCGTAGCAGACGTGGATCGTTCCAATGGGGAATGCCGTGCGGTAAAGGTAAAGCACGGGGGATTTCGCCAATTGTTGGTAAATCAAGCTGAAAATAAGACGCGATCGCCGTAGCTAAAATCAAACCTACTAACGAGCCTGGGACTATAGTGGTAATTTTTGGCAATAAAAGTTTAGTGGAAATTACTACCGAGGCGATCGTGATTGCAGCCCAATTAAATGCGCCAATATGAATTAAGGTATCCCATAAGGCGGGGAGAAAATGCTCGCTCCGCCCTAACTCCAAGCCTAAAAAATTGTTCAGTTGTCCACAAAAAATAATTACAGCAATACCATTTGTAAAGCCCGCCGTAACAGGATAGGGAATGAATTTGACTAACTGCCCCATTTTGGCAACACCCAAGGCAATTTGAATAATCCCTGCCATTACGCCTGCAATCCAGACTTTTTCAATTCCATACTTAGCGACAATTCCCACCAAGACCACCGCCATTGCCCCAGTTGGCCCTGTAATTTGGACGGAGGAGCCACCAAAAAGCGATGCTAAAGTTCCTGCAACGATCGCCGTATATAATCCTGCCTTCGGCTCCACTCCACTAGCTACTGCAAATGCCAAGGCAAGCGGTAAAGCTACTACTGCGGCAGTCAATCCGCCCGTCAAGTCGCCCTTAAAATGCTCAAAAGGTCGCCAATTTTGCCAACTTTTCCAACCTGATAATTCTGCTATAGCCATATTTTTAGTTCTCCAAAAAACTTAATTGCTTATTCAATTTGTTATTTTGGGTATGGCGTTCTATTTTCTATCTCTACCGATGATACAACTTCCATATCTACAAATCGCAATCAATACTAATGTGACAGGCGATCGCTTGATTTCGTGAATGAATTGATTGAATACGATATAAAACATAACTGAATGAATGTCACCAAACTTAAGTAATGCGTTGAGAGAATCTATATTTACCAAGAGTTTCAGTTCTTCATAACTTGGTTATGGCGATCACACCAACAATCTATCTTTTAAAGGCGATCGCTATTCCTGTGAGTCGTGTTTTTTAGGCGATCGCTCTATTTATTTCACCGATTTAGCGTATTTAAACAATAACCATCTGCATATTGAATAATGAGTTCAGCTTTATCTCCTATGGATTTTGAAGATTTTACCAGAGAGATATTTGAAGGATGATCACAAACAATACAAGCTTTCTTGTAAGGATAAACCCATCCGCAATGCCGAATGACTTCCTGAAATATATTCCAAGTTGACTGATCGTAACTACAACCTAAAACGGAAAAACAAAAATCTAAATAAATTGCTTCGATTGCCCATAATGCAGGATGATTATGAATCATAAATAAGCGATCATCACCAGCCCATCTTCGCCACCTGAATGAGTTTTGTCCAAACTCACTGTCCAACTTCCTCAATATGCTCTCACTATAATCCATAATTGGGAATATATCGCTATCTCTAAATTTTCTCCGAGAAAGCATGGAAAATAATTCAGGTTCTAATTGTTTTTTGACTTGATTCTCCAACGAAGTTACGATTTCTGCCAAAGATAGCCAAGTTCCTTGTTGCTTAAATAAGTCGCTGCTCCATGCTGCGTGGGGACTGTCACAAAAGATGATATTCGGCTCGGGTTGATTGCGATGTTGATATAGGGTTTTGATTGTCTGTGCGGATTTCAGGTGATCGATGCGTTCCGTAGACAACGCTAATCGATACCACTTTTGTTGATATTTAGAAATATCAGCTTCTTGTGCAGTTGTTAGTTGAGAAGAATCCATTAAGAGATATTGCTAGAGTCCTACAAATATTGAAGATACAGCTCAAAGGTACGTTAATCAACTGTAATCTTTTATTCGTTTGCGAGAGTCCTAGAGATTAAAGAACGTAGATGATCGCTACTACTGTGAGTCATGATTTCTAGGCGATCGCACGAACAATCTATCTGCTAAAGATTTGCTGAAGGTGATCGCATCTTGATGTTGGGAGATTTTGCCCAACCATCACCATTTGGCGACCCTAAAGCGATCGCTAGGCGATCGCGCCAAGATGGAGTCATCTGCATATCGCGAAACATTCTTGCCCATTCATGTAGCGCAATTATAATTGGATTATGAGAACGAACTGGCTTCGTTAAGCCGTAGATAGGTGGGTTAGCAAGATTTTCTTCGGTGAATGTACCAAATAAGCGATCGAAGATAATTAAAACCCCGCCATAATTGCGATCAATATAAGCTCGATTAGAAGCGTGATGGACTCGATGGTGTGATGGAGTATTAAATATCCATTCTAAAAAGCTAAGTTTAGGTATCAATTCGCTGTGAATCCAAAATTGATAAAGTAGATTGAGTGATAGATCAACCCCGACCGCGATCGGATGAAACCCAAACCAAATGGGAGGCAAAAGGAATAGGAAATTCCCTGATAACCAGCCCGTCCAAGCCAAACGATAAGCTGCCGAAAGGTTGAAATGATTAACAGAGTGATGCACCGCATGACTTGCCCAGATCCAACGTATGCCATGGAAAGCGCGATGTTGCCAGTAATAAAAAAACTCAATTGTTAAAAACAACAAAAAGATTCCCCACCAAGTATCAAGCGGGACTGTCAGTAATCGATGCTCCCAAATCCACATCGATAACCCTACTAGAAATATTTTGGAAATCTTTCCTGATAAGACATAGCCCAGAAATACGCCAATTGAGGTAAGGCTTTCTTTCCACGAATAATATCGAGACAGTTTGTGATGCCAGAATAGAAATGTCAACTCGATCGCGATCGCTACTGCTACAAATGGGGCGACCTTGAGAATAAATAGGTCTTGCATAGAAGTTTATCCAAAAAAATAACGAGCCAGAATAATTTTTAAAAGCGTTGCCAAGCAACGCTTTTAAAAATTATTGTGACAAAGGCAATTAGCGGCGACGAGTATAAGTTTTACTAGTTGTAGGAGTAGTAACGGTGGTTGAGCCGTCTTGAGTTGAAGTTGAATAAGTACTGTCGTTGACTGTGGTGGTGTTATTGCCGCTATATCCAGTAGTGGAGTTATAGCTTGAGGTTCCAGTTGTTGTACCCGTGTAGGTGCTACCATCCTTGGTGGTTAATGAGCCGCTACCTGTATAATTAGTAGTTCCATTACCATCGGTTGTCACTTTCCCTTTGCCGTTTGCAGTAGTGCCATTAACTCCAGTAACATTCCCTTCAGCCGTTCCAGTGTATCCACCTTGAAGATTTGGAGCAACGACAGCCGTACTATTTGCTGTAGAACCTTTGACACCTGTGACTGTTTTTGCATTAGCAGGGTTATACATCCCAATTGTGGCAAGCCCTAAAGCTAAGGTAAAGCTCAAGATTAATTTCTGTGGTTTCTGCATGACTAACTCCTGATATGTGTGATTTGGAATGAACTGTTTTCAAGTAGCAAGTGTTTACTGCTTTCTTTGATGCTTTACAATCTATGGCAAACACCAGTAGTAATGCCAGTGATGTTTGTCCCGATCTCTGCGGGACATTTGTCCCAAATCCATAAAGAGAAAAAATGCTGTATGCAAATTCGGATAAATACGCGATCGCCTTTATTGCAGCTTTTACTAATCCTTGAATGGATTTTGCTAGGACTAGTTGCAATTACGCAAATTCTAGTCATAAATAAATTCAACTCTCCAACTGATCTTATTTCTAACCAAATTGGAATATTGATATTTGCGGTTCTAGGAGTCGCATTTCCTCTGGCTCCATTACATAAATTACTTTACATTATTGCTGAATTCGCTTTGATTTTTTTGTTGACGCTCAAGGGCAATATTTCGCTTTTTCAATTGCTATTCATTGTGTTAGTGACTCGTAATTGCGTGATGATAGAAGGACGATCGCGATCGCTTGTGACTGGGCTTGCCCTATTCTCAGTGCTAATCTGCATCACAGATCGGATGAGAAGTCAGAGCCTATTGGTGCAAATTGATACTGATCGCACCCTAATCTATTGGGTTGGGTTTCTAATCATGCTGGGCTTAGTATTTCTGTTTTGGTAGTCCGCGAGATGTAAGGATAAAATCATAAAAGAACTCTAAGACACTTAATTACCAATGCCAAATTGTCCAAACTGTAACTCAAAAGATGTGGTCAAAAATGGTTTTATTCATAACGGGAATCAAAATCATAAATGTAAAGCCTGTGGTCGCCAGTTTGTTGAAGCACCACGGCAAAAACTAATCTCTGAAGAAACCAAAGCCTTGATTGACAAACTCTTACTTGAGAAGATTCCTCTTGCAGGTATTGCCAGAGTTTGTGACGTTTCTGAAACTTGGTTGCAGAATTATGTCAATCGTAAATACGAGGCGATTCCTCAACAAGTAAATGTATCCGCTAAAAAAAAAGGAAGACTAACGATTCAGTGTGATGAAATGTGGTCTTTTGTTGGCAATAAAGGCAATAAACAGTGGATTTGGCTTGCCATTGATGTTGATACTCGCGAAATTGTTGGCGTTCATATCGGCGATCGCTCCGCACAAGGAGCGCAAAAGCTTTGGAATTCTTTGCCCAGTGTTTATCGTCAGTGTGCTGTTGCTTATACAGATTTTTGGAATGCATATTCTGTTGTGTTCCCAGACATGCGGCATATCGCGGTTGGAAAGGAAACAGGGAAAACCAATTATATTGAACGTTTTAACTGTACGATGCGACAACGAATCTCTCGACTAGTTCGTAAAACTCTCTCTTTCTCTAAAAAAATAGAAAATCATATTGGTGCTATCTGGTTTTTTATTCACCACTACAACTCATCCTTACTTGTTTAGGACTACCAATTAAATTAAATAATATTTCCTTCTTACCTAATCTAAAGTCGCAGAACCATGATTGATTTAAGGTGGGAATTGATTAAAAACAGTACAAAACTTATCTATCCTTTTTCGTTATTAACTTAACAATGGGAGGTAGCTATTATTTAGATAGTGAATTAGAAGTAATGGTAAAAAATAATGGCTCAACTTATCTTGGTTCGGCATGGACAGAGCCTTTGGAATGCCCTCAATAAATTCACGGGATGGGTAGATGTCCCTCTAAGTGAACGTGGTCGGGCTGAAGCAACGATCGCCTCTTGTCGGCTTAGTGGTTATCGAGTTAATGTCTGTTTTACCAGCAAATTAATTCGGGCGATCGAGACAGCAACGATTTGCCTGACTGAACGCGATGATATCTGCGGTGGCAAAATTCCGATTATTAAGCACGAACAATCCGACCAAGATTGGAATGGCTGGGATAACTACGATGGAAACCCAGATGAAGAACTGCCTATATTCACAAATGCTGCTCTTGATGAGCGATTCTATGGCAAATTGCAGGGCTTAAATAAAGCTGAAACTGCTATTAAGTATGGCAACGAAAAGGTGTACGAGTGGCGTAGGTCTTTCAGTGTTCGCCCACCTGGAGGAGAGAGTTTAGAGGATACCCAAAAGCGAGTGATTGCTTATTTCAAAATCCGTATTCTGCCTCATCTGCTTCAAGGCGAAAACGTTCTAATTGCTGCTCATGGCAACTCTTTGCGTTCCATCATTATGATACTTGATCGCCTTAGTCCAGAGGAAGTGCCAATACTAGAACTAGCAACGGGTGTGCCAATTGTGTATGACATTGATATTTCTGGAAAAGCGATCAGCAAAAAGATTCTAAACGATTGACATTAATTAGAATGGCATAAGATCAAACTGTTTATGAATATATTAGGTGAAAATCTGAATATGTAGAAAGTGAGACAATATGATAAGTGAGTTGAAAATCTGGAATCGATTGTTATATCGATAAAGTAATAGTTTAAGGTGAATTTATATGAAGCCTGATCCCTTAGATTCCTCAATCACACTGGGCGAATACGGTTATCAAACTATTCGTCAAAACTTTCAGAAGCTTGTCGAACCAGAAGGAGATATTTTCAAAGATAGAGATCCTGAACCATTGCATCAGATGCGAGTCGGGATGCGGCGATTGAGAACCGCTATTCAAGTATTTAGAACAGCGATCGCTTTGCCTAAAAAAGTTAGCGATTCATTGATCGGAAAGATTGCCAAGAGATTAGGAGAAACCCGCGATTTAGATGTGCTGCAACAAGAGCTAACCACCCACTATCAACCTTTGCTAACAAAAATCGAACTATCAAAGTTTGATGATGTCCTCAAGCATTTACATCAAAAGCGAAATCGCAGCTTTCTAAATCTGAAGAATATTCTAAATAGCGATCGCTACCACAAATTGAAGCAAGCCATTGAAGCATGGATAGACCAGCCCAAATATACACAGATCGGCGATTTAAAAGTCATCCAAATTTTGCCAGATCTGTTGTTACCGTTAATTTGTCAACTTTTTCTACATAAAGGTTGGCTAGTCGGAACGACTATTCAAAATGGGAATGTCGCACTGATGTCAATTGACAATCATGAAGGGTTGAATCAAAAATTGGAGCAATTTGGTGAAGATCTCCACGATCTACGGAAGCTAATCAAAGGTGTTCGCTACCAAGCAGAGTTCTTTTCATGTTTTTATGAAGCCTCATACCTTGAGAGAATTGAAGAATTTAAGACAATTCAAGAAATCTTGGGACAACTTCACGATCGCGAAGTCTTACATCAATTCCTAGAATCTACTTTGAAGGCTGACTTGACAAAAGTTCTGCCCACTGTAAATCAGATAATGAAACAGGAGCAAACAGCTTTTTGGCATAGCTGGCAACCGATTCAGGAGCGTTACCTCTCTTTAGACTTTCGCCAGTCGGTGCGATCGCTACTCACAACACCGATATTGACATAGGAATCACATAGGAATCTTTAAAATATGATTTGCACAACTCCAGAACTTAATGTTGAATCGCTAAATCTATCTAGCCCCCATGTTTTATTAGCGACTCTTCAAGCACTGCGACAGCAAGTTGAAAGTCAAGGAGAAGAAACCTTTAGCAAATGGCGATCGCACATTGAGCGAATTGAGTTCTTTCCTAGCGCCCTGAATTTAGCTCAATACCTAGCATTGCGGCAAAATGACCTCCGCGAACTCCAAGCCGCACTAATGCCTTGGGGCTTATCCTCATTAGGACGGATTGAAGCGCGGGTAATGCCTAATCTTGAAGCCGTTATCACCACATTGCAGGTAATTTGCGGCAAAGATTCTGCTGAACACAACCGCCCACCGATTGAGGCTTTCTTTGAGGGCAATCGTTTATTAGAACTGCACACGGAGGAATTATTTGGAAAAGCTTTTCCCCATCGTCGGGTCAGAATTATGGTCACATTACCCACCGAAGCGGCAACTGACTATGCTTTAGTAAAAGAAATTATCAGACGAGGAGCAACCTGTCTGCGAATTAACTGCGCTCACGATACCTCTGAGGACTGGGAGCGGATGATCGATCATATTCGTCGGGCAGAACAAGAAAATAGAACCTCTTGTAAAGTGATGATGGATTTAGCAGGTCCAAAAATCCGCACAGGAGCTGTACTTACACCAATAGATCGAAAGCGAGTATTTCGAGGAGATCGGATCTTGTTATCGCGTTGTATACCTGAATCAAAAGGTGAATTAGAGTCAGGCAAGGCGATCACATCACCTATAGAAGATTTTCAAATCTGCTGCACGGTTCCTGAAATTCTCGATTTATTAGTAGTTGACGCACCTGTTTATATCGATGACGGCAAGATTCGGACTCGCGTGGTTGATACCCAATATCGATTGCCAGATGGGCGATTAGGGCTGTTGCTACAAGTCACTCATGCTAGCCCCAAAGGAGTCAAACTTCGCCCTGAAAAAGGGTTGAATTTTCCAGAGACGATCTTGCCGCTTAACCCTCTCACTGCAAAGGATTTATGTGACCTAGATTTTGTCGCCAATCACGCCGATATTCTTGGTTACTCTTTTGTACAGCGACCTGCCGATATTGAGTTACTTCAACAAGAGTTGAATAACCGCTTAGGAGGTCGTTTGCCCAAACTCGCGATCGTTGCAAAGATTGAAACGGCGATCGCGGTTTCCAATCTGCCAGAATTGATCGTTTATGCAGCAGGTAAACAATCATTTGGCGTGATGATTGCTAGAGGTGACTTAGCCGTGGAAATCGGCTACCAAAGATTAACAGAGATTCAAGAAGAAATTCTTTGGCTTTGTGAAGCGGCTCATGTTCCCGTGATCTGGGCAACGCAAGTTCTCGAAAGCTTGGTCAAAGATGGAGCGCCTTCACGCGGAGAGATGACCGATGCGGCTATGGCTGAACGCGCTGAATGCGTGATGTTAAACAAAGGGCCATTTATTACCGAAGCGATTACTATTCTCGATGATGTTCTGACTCGAATGGAAGCACACCAGTCGAAAAAAACTCCCCAGTTACGCGCATTGCATTCTTGGTAAACTAACCATAAGGAATGAAAATTTATTAAAACCAAAAACTGTTGGGGCGGGCTTCGCCCGCCCCAACAGTTTTTGGTTTTAATTGCATAAGTTATTTATTTTTCATTCCTAAACATATAGATTTCAGTAATTTAGTTGATTTTTGAGTAATTTATGATGAACATGCAATCTGTGACCTCAATCCCTTTTACTGTGCTTTGCTTTTTCACTTTGAGTTCAACTGCTTTTGCCCAACCCCAAGTAAACTGCAAGTCTCCATACACCCAATTCGAGATGAATGTTTGTGCGGCGCAACAAGCAGGAGATGCTGATCGCGTACTCAATCAGGTCTATTCACAAGTTATCGCAAAATATAAGGGAACTGCACAGGAAGATCGACTAATTGATGCTCAAATATCATGGATCAAATTTCGAGATTTAGAATGTACTTTTGCGAAAAAACGATTTGAAGGAGGCTCAATTGCACCGATGATATATTCTGATTGCCTAAAACGTCTTACTACCCAACGGACACAGGGTCTAAAAGTATATCTAACTGAAGGAGGTTTCTAGTAGGGTAGTGATCAAAGTGGTAGTGTGTCACATTTGTTGAACTAGGTAATTGATAAAAATGGCAAACCCATACCAGCATTTTTTATAGCTTATGCTTGTTATTTTCTCCCCAACAAATGTGAAACATTACCGATATGTGAAGCGTTTTGGGGCGTTTGTCCTATGCTCCTTTTTTATTTCAAAAAAGCATACACCTCATTTTTCCTCAATTCCTCTCTATATATACTTCCTTACCACTTTTGTCAGTCAATCAGATCCTTAAGTTGGAGCTTAAGTTGTAATCTTGACTTGTATATATCAAGATTACATAACAAACTGTAGTAAGTAGGTCAGCATAATTACAACATAGGACATTTTAGGTGCATCTGTAATGCATCAAGTCTCTTGGCAATATTAGGTTGCACGATCGCTAACCCATTCTCTGATGATTCGTTTTAAGTCTACCGACTTACTTAACTATATACCTGTAACTTCTACTAAGATGAACAGAGTAAACCTTGTACAAATCCTTCGGCAGCAAGGGCAATCTATCTGGCTCGATGGTCTTGAACGCAGTTTGATACTTACGGGGCAGTTACAGCGATCGGTCGATCTGGGTTTAAGAGGTCTACTCTCAAACTTCACAAGTTTAGAGCAGGCAATTCGAGCAGGAAGCTACGATCACGACTTTAGGGCGATTGCACATCAACTAGATATCAATCCTCGATCGCTCTATGAGTATCTCATAATTCAGGATATGCAATTAGCTGCCGATCTGCTCAAAGCGTTTCACAGTCAGACTCATGCTGGCGATGGCTTTGTTAACTTAGATCTACCGCCCCATGCTGCATTCGATACGCAAGCAACTCTAACGGAAGCCCATCGGCTCTGGCAAACAGTGGGTTGGTCTAATTTAATGCTCAAGATTCCAGCAACTGCGGCTACATTGCCAGCGATCGCACAACTGATCCAAGATGGAATCAATGTAAATGTGACATTGCTCTTTTCTCAAGATGTTTACGAACAGGTCGCAGAATCCTACTTGAGGGGACTAGAAGTCTTATCGATACAAGGGAAGGACGTTAGCAAAGTTGCAGGCGTTGCTAGTTTACCAGTCAGTCGTCTTGATGACGCGATCGCCGCACAGTTTCAGGTCACAGGGCAGGATGAAGTTTTAAGGGAATCATTTCTTGGCAATGTTGCAATCGCTCAAGCAAAGGTGATGTATCAGCACTATCAATCCATTTATCAAAGCGATCGCTGGCAATCGTTAGCACATCTGGGGGCGCAGCCCCAGCGGTTGTTGTGGGATATCACCTCTATTGAGAACAATCGCTTTCGCACTCAGCATTACATTCAGTCTCTGATGGATGAAAGCACAGTGCTGGCGCTAACTCCACAGATCTTTCAAGTGCAGGAACTGTACAGCCCTTCGGAGGCTGACTTCACCGTAGGAATTGACGCTGCCCATCAAATCTTAAACAACCTGGAGAATCTGATCTCTCTAGAAACACTCACTGATCGGTTGTTGACTGAGGAATTGCAACGATCGCAGGATGCCTACCAACAATTACTGAGCGCGATCGAACAAAAACGACAGTCTTTTTAAGTTTCGACTGCCCCTAAAGCCTTTAGTGTGGCTTGCTGTGCAGTGGTTAATCCTCGCACACCTCTGATGTTCATGCCCTCATACAGGCGGTCTGCTCTTAAGGTTTTGAGACAATCCGCCGTTTTTACATCCCAAAGCTTGATTGTCCGATCTTGACTGCCACTAGCAAGCACTTGACCATCAGGACTAAAGCTGACCGAGGAAACCCACCCTGTATGACCTTGCAATCTGTTAATGCAATTACCCGTCTGAATATCCCACAAGCGAACTTGGCGATCGGCACCACCACTAACCAACAATTGACCATCAGGACTAAATGCTACAGACCAGACCCAGCCAGTATGGTCTTGTAATACATTCAGACAATTACCTGTCTGAACATCCCACAAGCGAACCTCTTGGTCATCGCCACCACTAGCTAAAAATCGACCATCAGGGCTGAACGCAAGCGTTCGCGTACCACTGATATGCCCTTGTAAAATCTTGAGACAGATTCCATCTCGCACATGCCATAACCGAATTGAAAGATCGTTACTGCAACTTGCTAGGATATTACCATCAGGACTAAAGGCTACCGACCAAACCCAATCGGTATGACCATCTAAGACTTTGAAACAAGTCCCTTGATTGATATCCCACAGGCGAATAGAACCATCAAAGCTACCACTTGCGAGGATAGGAGCCTCCCCTTCAGTAAGAAGAGGACTAAAATTGAGCGATCGCACACCACTAGTACAAGGCGGCTAAAGTGAAGAAACATACTTTTAGACGGCTAAAGCCTTACCTTTATAAGTCCATTTAAAAGGCTTAGCCATAGTACGGTTGAAGTAGTCAATAAATAAGATAATGCGAGACTTCAAATCGGCTTGAGAGATAAAGTTACCGCGTCTGAGTAACTTACGCATCAAGATTCCAAACCAAATCTCAATCTGATTAAGCCAAGAACAATGCTTGGGAGTAAAATAAAAAACAATACGATGATTTTTATCGGTTAAGAAATCAGTCCTTGTCTGCATGGACTTGAGGATGCCGCACTTACCTTTGACACCTAAATCAATCTCCAATCTTTCGACTTGTGCAACATAGCGAACGAGGGATTCCGATTGATGAGTGTTGAGACAATCCATAACTAAATGCCATTTGTTAGCATCAGGATTAGTGGCTATAGTTTGTTGGACATGAGTAAGATAGGCAACTTCAGTACGTGTATCGCCCACAGAAGCCTTGATGACTAAACCCGTGGCGACATCAAAACTGGCGATTAAGGTTTGAGTACCATGTCGAATATATTCAAACTCGCGACGGTGAATCTTACTAGGTTCTAAGGGCTTATCAGGATATTTGCGCTCAAGGGCTTGGATACCCGTCATTTCATCAAGACTAATAGTTTGTTCACCTAAGGCAGCTCGCTCTATTGCATTTAAGTAATTGTCAGTAATGGCTGTTACTTTTTGTTCAAACAATGGGTCAGGCGCTGGATTCAGTCAGTAACCTGATTGATGCGGTTTGATATCTGCTTCGGCAAGTAAGCGTCCAACGTGCCTCGGTGATATCGTGGTCACAATCCCGCGTTGAATCATTTCATCGGCGAGTTCGCGACTTGTCCATTGGCTGATTGGGCGACCACTCTCCTCTGGACTTTCACAGGCGATTGCAAATAAGTGCATGATTTGCTCAAGCTCGAATGTCGGTGGTGTACCCGAACGCTCGGCATCTTTCAAACAATCCAACACGCCTATGTCTTTTTCCCGTCCCCACACCCATCGGTCTCGCCACAATCGGGCACTTTTGCGGCTGATATCTAATTCCCGCGCTATCATTGCTTGACTGTATCCTTGAGAGGCTAAAACAACAATCTTTGCTCGTTGGGCTATTTGCTGCGGTGTACTGTGTCGATTGATTATCTGTTCCAATTCTTCTTGTTCCAACTCTTCTAAATGCAATGCTTTTGCAGATCCCGTAAACACTAATTTTTGACCGTTATTTCATTTCTTCTTATAGTATCTTCACTTTAGCCGCCTTGTACTAGTATGTCCTTGTAAAACCTTCAGGCAGGTTCCTTGGGATAGATCCCAGAGGCGAATTTGCATATCATTGCTACTACTTGCTAAAATTTGGTAATCTGGGCTAAACTCCACAGATCGCACCCAATTTGTATGTCCCGACAATACTTTTAGACAATTTCCATTCTGTCGATCCCACAGACGCACTAATCCATCATGACTGCCACTGGCGATCTGCTGACTATTTGGGCTAAAACTGACCGACCAGATGCCAGCCTGACTCCCCTGTAATACTTTAAGACAGGTTCCATCGCGTCCATTCCACAGCCGCATCGAGAAATCTAAGCTGGCACTAGCGAGAAGTAAATCATCGCTGATAGCAGGACTAAAAACTACAGAACGTACAGCACCTGTATGTCCTTGTAAAACGCTAAGACAGGTTCCATTCTCAACGTTCCACAACCGAATTGAGGCATCATTGCTGCCGCTGGCTAGGGTTTGACCATCGGGACTAAAATCGACTGACCAGATCCAGTCGGTATGTCCATTGAGGATGCTGCGACATACCTTCTCTCGAACATCCCACAACCGAATTGAGCCATCATTACCACCACTGGCGAGAAGCTGACCATCGGGGCTAAAGGCGATCGCCCATACGCCACCAGAATCATCCTCCAAAATGGTATCACAGGTGCCATTCCAAACATTCCACAGCCGAATCGTGCGATCGTGACTGCCACTAGCTAAGGTATAACCGTCAGGGCTAAAACGAATCCCATGTATAGCACCACTATGCCCTTGCAACACCCTGAGACAATCCCCAGTTTGGACATTCCATAGTCGAATTGTCCGATCTTCACTGCCTGTTGCGAGAATTTGTGCAGGCTCTGATGACTGGTTCCCAGTACGCTCGCAAAAGCAAACTGACCAAACAGCATCGGTATGTCCCTGCAAGGTTTTCAGACTGCGACCATCCACAATATTCCACAATCGAACCGACCCATCACTACTGCCACTACCCAGTAGGCAATTGTCTGAACTAAAAGCAAGTGACCACATCCAGCCCGTATATCCTTGCAAGGTCAGGAGTTGCTGACCATCAGCTAACCGCAGACAAATCTCGCCATCAACATCTCCAGATGCTAATAGACGACCATCGGGGCTAAAAGCAAGTGATACAAGACTATTGAGACTTTCCGCAAACACTGACTTTGCCAGATCGGCGTTGCAAAAATTTACTCCTGTCAGGTTGACTTGCCGTAAATCAGCTTGCCATACCGTTAGCCCCGAAAAGTTACAGCCGCGTAAATCTCTTTGCAAATGCACCAGTAGGTTGAGAAGGTTCCCCACCAAATAATTTGACGATTGTGGTGCTTGCTTTTCCAGCATCGTTTTCAACTGCTGCTCGATCGCTTCAAGGTTACCAAACTGTGCCAGCAAGTGTTCTGCAAGAGGTTCAAGAATCAGCCGCTTTTGCATCTCCCGAACATAGTCTTTTGCCTGTGCTTTCGTCAAAGCATGGGTTCTGAGTCGCTCAGGCATTTGAATGGCAATTTCCTCAGAAACACACTGAACGAACCGATCTGTTGCATATTCCAACACCACAGGTTGTAGAAAGAACCGTTCACCCTCTTTTTCAATTAGCGATCGCTGTCTTAGAGAGCGAATCGCATCTGGAAGCCTGCGCTTAGAAGTTGCGGTGACAGCATCCTCACTCAATTCAGACAGGGAAATAGGTTCTCGATTAATTGCCAACCAAAACAGCATTTCTCGTTCGATCTCAGAGATGCGATCGAACTGTCGTTGGAGCAAATCGCGAATGTCATCGAAGACAGCTAACCCCTGCTGCACATAGTTCAAAGCCCCAACTATTCTGCCATTAAAAAGTTCTTGAACCCCAGAGGCTACTAGCTTCAGTGCTAAGGGATTCCCACCATAGTGTGCGACCAATCGTTCCCATTCTAATTCTGTGCCTGCGAATGTACCTTTGTAGCGAAATAGTTCTCTTCCTGCCTCTGGATTTAGCCCCTTTAGCAGTAGAGATCGTACCGAGAGTGCCTCACCCTCCAGCAGCACAATCTCTCTGGGCTTTTCGCGACTGGTGAGCAGCAAGCAACTCTGATGCGATGCCTCCCCAATATTTTTGAACAATTGACCATACTTCTCATAACCTGCTCGATACTGTCCAATTTGTCCCGCACTTAGGATAGTTTCAGCATTGTCTAGAATTAGCAAACAGCGGCAGGATCGTAAGCCTTCCATCAGCTTTAGCAATTTTCCATCTAGACTACTCGGTAGAGCGATGTCTTCTCCCTGCGCTCGTAAGAGAATTGGCAGCACGTTGTCTAACCACTCTTCAAAAGGTGGTGCATTTTGTAGCGATCGCCACACCACCACTTCAAACTCTGATTGAATTTGCTGTACTAGCTTGGCTGCCAATGTGCTTTTGCCGATCCCACCAATCCCCAACAACAGGACGAGGCGGCAATGTTCCTCTAGCACCCACTGCTTGAGGCGCATCAGTTCTTCATTACGTCCACAGAAGGTAGAGATATCAATGCTACTAACCCAATCTGATAGAGGTCGTTCTACTTGAACAATCGCCTCAGAAGACTCAATCAAAGAACTCGGTAGCATGTAATCATTCTTGCTTAACTCCAAACCAAAGGCTCGAAATGCCCACTGCAAGGATTGCTTGTCTATCGGCTCTGAGCGTCCTAGCACCTTGGCGATCGTGTTGAGGGACAGACCCATGCGTTCGCTTAGTTCCTCTAACGTGAAGTGATCGCCAGCATTCTCATCGAACTCGGCTTGGATTTTAGCAGCTAGAAATTTTCCCCAGCCCTGCACCGTCAGGATCACGCCTCGGTAGCGTTTGGCTTTTTGTAGTTGCATCAAAATCACCTAGAACGAGACGAAACCTAAACAAAATATAAAGGCTTAGACCCCAAAAGTAAACAAATCGGGATGCTTAAGTTGAAACTAACTTAAGCCCTATCTTTAGAAACTTACATGGTCAAATTTCGGCGATCGCTAAACAATAGGTACAACATTCAGAATTACAAGCATAAGGAAGAATGATTATGTCTGACAAGCAAGCATTAACAGACTATCCGATCCATAAATTCCTCGCTGAGCGCTGGAGTCCCTATGCCTTTGAGGATCGTCCAGTTGCAGAAGCCGATCTTCGTTCGTTGTTTGAGGCAGCGCGATGGTCGGCATCTTCCTATAACGAGCAGCCTTGGAGCTACATAGTGGCGACCAAAGAGAATCCTGAGCAGTTTCAACAACTTTTATCGTGCCTTGTCGAAGGAAATCAGATCTGGGCAAAGAATGCTCCCGTTTTGGTTCTGAGCATTGCTAGTCTGAAGTTTATGCTCAATAACGAAAACAACAGGGCTGCAATTCACGACCTCGGGCTTGCCAATGGCAATCTTGCGGTAGAGGCGACAGCAAGAGGACTTTGCGTCCATCAGATGATCGGTATTCTTCCTGACAAGGCTCGCGAGCTCTTTAAAATTCCTCAAGATTGTGAGGCATTAGCAGGGATCGTGATCGGATATCAAGGCGATCCGAACTTACTTCCAGATGCTCTTAAGGAACGCGATCTCGCCCCGAGGCAACGAAAGTCGGTGGAGCTATTTGTATTCAGCGACAAGTGGGGAAATTCCTCACCGTTGGTAAAGCGATAGCGCCTAGTTAAGCCCAGTCAGAATGAGGGAAGTATGCCCACGATCGCGCTAGAAATTATTCAGCAGGCTTACATCTATCTCGCAGAGAAAGATATTCCTAATTATTTTTCACTAATGTCCCCTAATGTTGAGTTTTATCAAACGGAAGCACTTCCTTGGGGCGGCGAGTATCGCGGCTTCGATGAGATTCAAGTTTTCTTCTTCAAGATTTTCCTGTTGATTGATTCTTCCGTCGAGATATCTCAATATATCCAAGCGGGTGAGAGAACTGTAGCGATCGGCAAGACAATTGGTTCTGCGAAGTTAACTGGAAAAAAGTTCAGTTGTAACTTGGCTCATATCTGGACAGTCAAGGAAGAAAAAATTATGCGATTAGAGGTTTACATTGACACAGATGTTATGAATGCCGCACTGAGCTAAGCCGAACAGGTCATTTTGGCTAAACTTCCGAATCTTGAATGGTATATGTCAAAAACATAGGAGATGGCAATGAGTAAGCCTGTTGATAATAAATGTCGCGGAACGAGAATGCCCGTTGGAGGATTTACCCCATGAATCAAGTAACGAAGACAATCGTACTCATTCACGGATTGTGGATGACTCCGCGTAGTTGGAACCTATTCCATGAATATTATCAAATGCGAGGATATCAGGTATTCGCGCCTGCATGGCCGCGTTTGGATGGAGAAGTTGAAGATATCCGTTGCAATTCATCAGCCCTTGATGGCTTAGGCATCACCGAGGTGGCAGACCACTATGAAAAGTTTGTGCGATCGCTTGACGAACCACCGATCCTCATCGGTCACTCTTTTGGCGGTCTGATCGTGCAAATACTTCTCGATCGCGGTTTAGGCGCGGCAGGGGTGGCGATTGATTCTGCGACACCAAAGGGAATCTGGAAGCTACCGTTTTCAGCGATCGCATCGGTAAGTCCAGTGCTGTTAAATCCTTGGAATTACAAGCGTACCGTAGCACTAACCTTCGAGCAATTCACCTATGCCTTTGCTCATACCATGTCAGAAACTGAGGCGCGATCGGCATACCAGCAAAATACGATTCCCGGACCCGGTCGCCCGATCTTCCAAGTCGCATCGGCAAATTTTAATCCTTGGGCGGCAACTAAAGTAAATTATCGCAATCCCCACCGATCGCCGCTACTCCTGATTGGGGGCGCAGAGGATCGCTTAGTTCCCGCCGTGCAAAACAGGATTAATTACCAAAAATACGCTGGTTCAAAAGCAATTACGGACTATAAGGAATTTCCAAATCGCTCTCATCTGATCATTGCCCAAGAGGGCTGGCAAGAGGTTGCAGACTTTGCTCTTTCTTGGGCGCAGCACAACGCCCTGAATGAAACGCACACCCGAACTCAAGCCCCACCAAAAGATCGGATGTCTTCGTTATAGGTGGTTTACAAACTTTATCAGGAGGTTCGCAGATGAGAATTTTTGTAGCAGGTGCAACGGGAGCGATCGGTCGTCCGATGATCGCTCAATTGTTGGCAAAAGGACATGATGTCATAGCGTTAACCCGTTCTCTCGAAAAAGCACGGACTTTCGCCGCACAGGGCATTGAATTTGCGATCGCCGATGTATTTGATGAGGATGCGGTCAAAGCCGCAGTCGCGAAGGCGCAGCCAGATGTAGTTATCGAGCAACTCACCGCTCTACCCCAAACCTACAACCGCGAGTCCATGGGTGCAACAGCAGAACTGAACGCACGTATTCGTTTAGAAGCTGGTGCGAACGTGCTGAAGGCAGCGCAGGCAGCAGGTGTGCGCCGTTACTTGAGACAGTCGATTGCATTCTGGGCAGTTCCTGGAACTGGATTAGCGGATGAAGAAACTCCCTTGGCGTTTGATGCCTCACCCGCAGTGGCAGCAGATGTGCGCATCGTTGCCGAGATCGAACGCCGCCTGCTCGAAACGCCAAATATAGAAGGGATTGCCCTGCGCTATGGCTTCCTCTATGGACCTGGCACTTGGTTTCACCCCGATGGTGATGTAGCGAAACAGGTTCGTCAGCAACAGTTCCCGATTGTAGGGAATGGCGAAGGAGTATGGTCTTGGGTTCACATTGAGGATGTGGCGGCGGCGACGGTGGCAGCAGTCGATCGCGGTCGTGCTGGCATCTATCTGATTGCCGACGATCGCCCCTTAGAGGTGCGCGAATGGCTCTCGGCGTTTGCGCGATCGCTAAAAGCTCCACCACCTCCTCAAGTATCGATTGAAGATGCTTTGCGGATCGGTGGCGCGGATGCGGTCTACTACGGTACGCAGATGCGAGGCGTATCGAATGCCAAGGCAAAACGCGAACTAGGTTTTCAGCCGAGATCGATGGAATGGCCCGTTGAAACTGCTGCTCATTTTAACTAAAGAGAAATCATCATGACTCACTATGACTATATTGTGATTGGTGCGGGTTCGGCAGGATGTGTTGTTGCCAATCGTCTGACCGAAGACCCTGAGATAACGGTATTATTGCTCGAAGCTGGTAACCCAGATACGAAACCAGAGATTCAAATCCCATTAGAAGGCATAAAGCTACTAGGATCTGAGGTGGATTGGAGCTACTTCTCCGAACCAGAACCATACCTCAATAACCGCAAAATATTTTGTCCCCGTGGCAAAGTTTTGGGGGGCAGTAGTTCCATTAATTTCATGGTTTATATCCGAGGTAACAGTCGCGATTACGATCATTGGCATTCATTGGGCAATACTGGTTGGAGTTATCAGGATATGTTGCCATATTTTAAGAAGTCCGAGCATCAACAACGAGGTGTTGATGCATATCACAGTGTCGATGGAGAGTTGAGCGTTACGGATCTGATTTCTCCCACGGTGACATCTCAATTATTTGTCGAAGCCGCGCTCGAAATGGGATATCGCCATAATCCTGACTTCAACGGTATGTACCAAGAAGGCGCTGGCATTTACCAGATGACAATTAAAGATGGTAAGCGACATAGTGCCGCCGCTGCGTTTCTCCAACCCATTCTCCAGCGTCCCAATTTGACCGTAATTACGGAAGCACTTGTGAATCGATTGTTGTTTGAGGGCAACAGTGCTGTTGGGGTGGACTTTATGCACGAAGGAACGGTACACAGTATTCGAGTTGATCGGGAAGTAATTTTAAGTGCTGGAGCATTCAACTCGCCTAAACTGCTGATGCTGTCAGGTATTGGTAATGCCAAATATCTGCACTCGCTAGGTATCCCTGTCGTAGTCGATCTGCCAGGTGTCGGTCAAAATCTCCAAGATCATCCAATCGTGCCTGTAGCACACCAGACCGCTCAGGATATATACCCAGCAATTACCAGTAATGGCATCGCTGAAGCTGGATTGTTTTTACATAGTGAGAGCAACCTTAACGCTGCACCAGATTTGAACTTTTTTTCATGTCCCGTGTTTTTAGCACCCCCTAACTATGTCCCTGCTGGGTCGGGATTCGTTGGTTTAGTCTGCCTGACTCATCCTCAAAGTCGTGGTAGTGTCAGCTTACAATCGCCCAATTGCCAAGCTGCACCAAGTATTTTGATGAACTATCTTCAAAGTAGCTCCGATCTGCAAAAACTAGTTTTTGGGATTAAACGAATCCGCGAATTATTTCAGACCAGTGCTTTCGATCAGTTCCGAGGAGAGGAAGTTGCTCCTGGGGCTGACGTTCAAAGTGATGAAGCGATCGCAGACCACATCCGAGCATCTTGCACTACCTTATATCACCCCGTTGGTACTTGCAAAATGGGTATAGATTCAATGGCGGTTGTAGACCCCGAACTACGGGTACATGGAATTGAAGGATTACGGGTAGTAGATGCTTCAATTATGCCAACTCTAACCACGGGAAATACCAATGCTCCAACAATTGCGATCGCTGAAAAAGCAGCCGATTTGATTAAAGCCGCAAGATCCAGTTCTAAACAAAAGCGCCAAGCTGTCAGGACACAATCATTAATCATATAACTCAACAATGCTGCTTTTAGCTAGCAACCTCAGCGAAGAACTGGCGGTAGACAAGGCTAAACACGAATCATTACAAATTAAGGAGATAGATAGATAATGAAAATTGCTCAATATGGAACAGCGATCGTAGTTCTTCACGCGATCGCACATTCACTACATGGCTTGGCACATCAGGAAATACCAGTACCGCTCTCATTGCTTCAGACAATATTTATCGGCACGGTGATTCTACTAGCTCCCATTCTTGCTGCCGTTTTGCTTTGGACAAATTTCCACCGCATTGGTGGCTGGCTCTTACTCAGTTCTATGGCAGGCTCGCTCCTATTTGGAATCTACAATCATTACATCGTCATTAGTCCCGATCATTTTTCCCACGTTGCCTTTGAAGGTTGGGGCTTGCTTTTTCAAGTCACAGCCATTCTCACCCTAATCGTCGATGGACTTGGCTGTTGGATTGGTACATGGGCATTAAAAACAGAACTGCTGCAAGAGAATGTCGTATCAGCCCAGAAAGGCTAGCGCAAATTCCCACAAAGATAGCTATTCACAAACTATAGGAGATATTGAAATGAACGCTGTAACTCATCCTGAAATCACACTAGTTCCAAACAATTCGCTTTTAACAGAAACGCCTGAAGAGGGTCGGCAGCTAGCCGTAAAGATGGCGCGTTTGATCATTAAACTGACTCAGCCTGACGAAGAGAAGCGTAACCAATTGCGTGATGTATATGGCAATGATGCCATGATGCTGATTGCAGTCGGACAGACGGTGGCAACAGAGTTTGCCACGATCGCTGCTGCCAATAACTACTGGCGCAAGTAGTGTCTCGAATCTATCACCCAACCGAGATCGAGCCTTTCTAGAAACTTTTACGTTTCACGAAATCACCTATTGCGAGTAAAACCGATGGCTGCAATCACAACGAAGCGGAACGATCCTAAATCATTCAGCTACGTGACTTATGCCAAATCGTTACGCCAAAACATTGGCAAGACAGACGAACTTGATGACATGGACACCAACGATCTATTTGTGGAGATTTCGCGCGCGATCGATAAGCGGTTATGGTTTCTCGAAGCCCATCTTCAAACCTCATTTGCGTAAGTTCTAAAGTTAACATTAAAGGAGTAAAGTCATGAGCCAATCTAATCTGTCCACTGCTGCTCAAGAAGTGGCAACCGATACTATCCTAGATATCGATCTCAACGTTCAAGCCCAGAAGGGACCCGACCTACGCAAAGACCATTCTAAAAGCCACGGCTTAGTACGGGGAGAATTCAGGGTTGAGGATAATCTTCCTGAAACTTTAAAGGTAGGTATCTTTGCCCGTCCCAAGACCTATCCAGCTTGGATAAGACCCTCCAATGCCGCCTCAGTAGAGAAACGTGGTCATCTCAAGTCAGATCTCGATCCCGATGTGCGAGCACTCGCAATTAAGCTCTTACAAGTGGAGGGTGAGAAAGTACTTGATGATGAAAAGGAGACTCAAGACTTTCTGTTGATCAATCATCCGATCTTTTTTGTCCGCGATGCCCAAGGTTTTGCCACCTTGACGAAAGCAAGTGTTGGTCAGGCAAATGATGAAGAACTACGATCGCTAGACCCCACTTTTAAAGTTCTCACTGAGATCTGTAGCAAACAGGTTGCAAATCCACTGCTGATCCAATACTGGAGCACGACTCCCTATCAACTTGGTTCTCTGTCCATCAAGTTTTCTGTGAAACCTCACCAGCAAGACACCCCTATTGCTCTCCCCACTTCAGAGACTTACTTGCGTGAGGCAGTCGTCCAACATCTGACGGAAGATGGCAAAGATGCAACTTTCGACTTCTTGGTACAACTCTATATCAACGATGAGAAAACTCCCATAGAAGATCCCATGCAAGAATGGAAAGAAGAGGATTCACCATTTATCAAACTGGCTACCATTAAAATCCCAGCTCAGAAATTTGACTTCGAGGAACGGAAGCGTTTGGATGAGGGACTATCGTTCATGGCTTGGCATACCCTCCCCGAACATGCTCCCTTGGGAAGTGTCAATTTGGCTCGTAAGAAAGTTTATCAGGAGATCGCCAAAGCTCGACGGAGTAACATATACCACCGAGTTGAAGAGCCGCAAGCCTATAGTTCAGTCTTGGACGATCCACAATAATCTTTTTTGCTAACTACCGCTGCCAACAAATTTTGGCAGCGGTACACAGAACGAATCAATTGGAAACCCATGAAATAAGAGCCTTCGCGAGAATCTCCGATCGCTTTGCTGTTGCCCCTCTCTCTCATTTTGGCATTGCGGAATATTGGTCGGACTAGAGCGCTTTGTAATTTGGATTCTGGATCATTTTAATTAAAGAAGACTGCAATATGGCTCCTATAAAAGCAAATACGATCGCATCCCAAGTGGCAACTCTTGCCAAACTTTATCTAAAAAGCCAACCAGCCGAGATTTCTGAGACAACTATCTCCCAACTCTGCGATTGGCTCATGGAAGAGTTTCAGCAATTACCGTTAAATCTGCAATTTTCTGATTATATGCGTTATGCCAACGCTGAAGAAATGTTTGTCGATATTGAACGAGGGCAGCTTTGGGTATCTGCCGAAAGTTACGATTCTACCGTCTATCCCAATCCAATCTATGGCTTTATTTTTCAGGGAATGCACGATTACGACCATTACTTGACGAATACCGACTTCAGCCTAGAGGGAGAAATTATGGCTTACAACTTCGCCGCAAAACGCGCACCAAGTTTAAATGTTCAAAAAATCCTCTATTCCGAAATTGTGTTGCGATCGGCGACCTATCTTTATCAGGGACACCCCGCCGATCCTAAAATTGCTTTTCTATAACATTACTGGGATAAAAAATAATGTCTAAATATCCTTATAAGGTGAGTCCAATCAAAGTAAGTCAGCTTTTTGTAAATCAATTTGAATAGAATCATGGAACACTCTAATTTATCAACTGACACTCTGAAAAGTACCGAGACAAAAAGTGAGGAGCTTTTGCCTCCTATTCCAGAAGCCAAATCAGAAGAAGGGGAGTCTCCTGCCATTGAGGCGATCGAACTATCACCACCAGTAAAGCTTTCAACGCATCCTTACCGTAAGGTAGTGCTGTTTGGTATTTTGGCTATAGGAGCGATCGCTATTGGTATATTTGGATATCGTTGGTGGCAATATGCCGATACGCATCAAGAAACGGACAATGCCTATGTGACAAGCGATAGCTATCCTATTAACGCTCGAATTGCTGGAACAGTCGTTGAAGTAACTGTCGATGATAACCAGCAGGTAGCGAAAGGAGGCTTGCTCGTAAAACTCGATTCCCGTGATTATGAGATAGCTTTAGAGCAGGTAAAAACGACTTTAGAAGTAGCAAAACAACAAGCTAAAGTGGCTCAAGCCAATATTGACGTAGCTGCTACCAATGGACTAGGGAAAATCCAAGAAGCTCAAGGCAATGTCGATGCCAACGACTTCAATATTTTTTCTGTCCAAGCCTCAGTCCTCGAAGCCCAAGCGGGAGTGCCATCGGTACAAGCGCAATTAGCCCAAGTTCGAGCAAATCTAGTCAAAGCAGAGCAAGACTATAGGCGCTATGAGATGCTATGGCAACAAGGAGCAACCTCGCGTCAACAGTTTGATATCGCTAAAGCTAGTTACGAAGCCACTCTAGCTCAATACGATTCCCTTCAGGAGCAGGTACTTCAGGCAAAAGCCCGACTGCAACAGGCTCAGAGAAACTTAAATAGTGCTGAGGCAAAACTAGTTTCTACGAAAGGAACTTTTCAACAAGCTGAGGCAACCAATCAGCAAACAGAAGTAAATCGGCGACAATATAAATCTGCTTTAGCAGCGATCACTCAAGCTGAAGTACAGGTTAAAAATGCCGAGTTGCAATTGTCTTATATCAAGATCGTCGCTCCTGCGGCTGGACGTATAGGCAATAAAAACGTGCAGATCGGACAACGAGTGCAGGCAGGGCAAACTTTAATGTCGGTTGTGAAGTTAAATCCTTGGATAATCGCCAACTTTAAAGAAACTCAACTGCAAAAGATGGAGCCTGGGCAGACCGTAGAAATCAAAATTGATGCTTTCCCAAACCATATATTTCAGGGAAAAGTAGATAGTCTATCCCCAGGATCGGGAGCTAAGTTTGCGCTTTTGCCTCCTGATAATGCTACTGGTAACTTCACCAAAATCGTGCAACGAGTTCCAGTTAAAGTTGTATTTGATGCTGACAGTATCAAAGGCTATGAGTCTCGAATTGTTCCTGGGATGTCGGTAATTACCACTGTAGAAACAAAATGATTCACGGGCGATCGCTATCCACAATAACCTAGAGAAAGCTGATGACCAGTTCTACTAGTAGTCAAACTACCACTCAATCATCCAACCAAGTTTCTCTTAAGGACTGGATTGGTGTAATGTCCACACTGCTTGGAGCATTCATGGCAGTACTGGATATTCAAATTACCAATGCTTCCTTGAATGATATTACTGGAGCATTAGGAGCCACCATTGATGAAGGCTCATGGATTTCTACAGGGTATTTGGTGGCTGAGATTGTGACAATCCCGCTCACAGGTTGGCTAAGTCAAGTATTTTCAGTCCGTCGCTACTTATTGATAAATGCCAGCCTTTTTTTACTCTTTTCTATAGCTTGTGCATTTGCCCAAAATTTACCCATGATGATTTGGTTTAGGGCAGGACAAGGATTTACAGGAGGAGTACTTATTCCTATGGCTTTTACTGTCATCCTGACCACGCTGCCGCCTGCGAAACAAACCATTGGCTTGGCAATGTTTGGTGTTACAGCTACCTTTGCGCCCTCTATTGGTCCTACGGTAGGTGGTTGGTTGACGGATAACTTTAGCTGGCAGTATATCTTCTATCTCAATGTGATTCCTGGACTGCTACTACTCGCTGGAGTGAACTATGCCATTGCTGCGAAACCGATGAAATTGGAACTCTTCAAACATGGAGACTGGTGGGGAATTGCATCAATGGCAATTGGTTTGGCTTCACTAGAATTCTTTTTAGAAGAAGGTAATCGCAAGGACTGGCTGGGTTCCGAAGAGATTCAAATCTCTGCCATTATCGCCGCGATCGTCTTACCTATTTTTATCGTCGTTCAATTTACCAATAAACAACCCTTATTAAATCTTCGACTTATTGGTCGTCGTAACTTTGGTTTGGCAATGGCAGTGAATCTGGCAACAGGACTGGGCTTATATGGTTCAGTGTTTCTTTTACCTTTATATTTGGCACAAATCCAAGGCTATAACGCCTTGAAAATTGGTGAAACCATTATGTGGTCTGGTATACCTCAACTATTTATTACACCCTTAGTACCAAGATTAATGCAGCGATTAGATTTGCGCTTGCTAATTGCCACAGGTCTTAGCCTATTTGGGCTTAGCTGCTTTATGAACTCAACTATGACTGCTCAAACTGGTATTGACCAATTAATCTGGTCGCAAATCGTTCGAGCTCTTGGACAACCTTTAATCTTGACACCACTTTCCAGCGTAGCGACGAGTGGCATCGAACCCAAACAAATTGGCTCGGCATCAGCATTATTTAATATGGGTCGTAATTTAGGCGGCTCTATAGGCATTGCCATCCTTGGTACATTACTTTCGATCCGAGAAAAGTTTCATTCCAACCGTTTAGGAGAAGCGGTTTCCATAGCTAATCCACTGACTCACGATCGCATTGACCAACTTACCCAGTTATTTCTTAGCCGCACTAGCGATGCAGTTCAGGCACAAAACCAAGCGATCGCTACCATTGATCGCCTCATTCGCCGTGAATCGAACGTTATGGCATTTAATGATTGCTTTTTCTTTGTGGGTTGTGCGCTATTTGGTAGTGCTGTGCTGGTGCTATTTTTTAAAAAAGTTAGACCTATTCAAGGTGCGGTCAGCGAGCATTAGGAATTAATTATATATGCGTTGACAGTGTGGGCAATCATGTAAAGAAGGAATGCGATCGATTGATACGATTTGATATCCACAGGATTTACAGGGAGTGTTGCAAGATACCAATTTCGATTTAGGAATCATGAGGATAATGTTAAACATGACACCTAAGGCAATTAAGGAGATTGCAGTAATCATAAAGTTTAGAAAAATGGTGTTGCATAATAATACCAAAATACCCGCTTGAACGTAAGGTCAATAAACCCGATAAAATCATAAAAGACGGTACGAATTAGTCGAGTTTTAGTGCATTTAGAGAATTAAGTAGTAACGTTAAGTTAATGGATTGTGTCACGGGAACCACTTATCTTCAGAAGCGAACTTGAAACTTTAGCTTCATTCGGCTCCTCAATGATTTGACCTTATCTTAAAACTGTATTACTACAGTTTTACATGAATCTATGGTAATGATGAAACCCCTATCCACCACTAGCTTTTATTTCCCAACAGGTTTAATGTGAATCATGGTCTGTGGCAGCGATCGCAACAGCAAACTCTTTTGCAAAATCTGTCAGTTTCACTTTACCCATGACCGTTGGTTTATTTCGGTAATAATCTTCTGCTAATAAACCGCTATGAAGACTGGCATACATCTCAACTAAACCCGCAGCAATTTGTGGATTCATCCCAGCGGCTTCTAGACCACTCAGCATTTGTTCATTGGTAATAATTATCCATTTCAGATCGGGCTTCCCAATTGCCACACCTAGAATGCTTGCAGTTTCGTTACCTGTAAGTTCCTCACTTGCAACGTACCGCACTTTTCTACCCGCAAACGGTGTAACAATTTCTTCAGCGATCACATCAGCAATATCTGTAGGAGAAACCCAAGGTATTTTGTGATCTGCACCATAGTTAGCGGCGATAAAGCCCTCTGCTTTTATCATCTCCATATAACCAAATAAATTGTAGTAGAAAGAAGTCGGTCGCAGATGCGTAATGGCTACGTCTGGCGATAGTTCGTTCAGAATCTTCTCTACATTGTGAGCACCAAGTAAAATTCCTGAGCCTTTATCTAAATGAGCACCAATGCTACTTAGGTTAACCACTCTCTGTATGCCCGATTGCTTGATAGCCTGTGCATAGTTACTGCCGAGTCTGCAATAGTAGGCGATTAGGTCAAGGTTCTGATCGAAATAGTTGTTTGGTGGAACCATACAATACACAACATCCGCACCTGTAAAAGTGGATACTAAGAAATCAACATCTTCCAAGGTTCCAATAGCGGCGATCGCACCCAAGGCTTCAATCTCTTTTTGTTTTTTTGGATTGCTGCTGATAACAGTAACCGTATGACCTTTCTCAACTAACTCCGTTGTCAATGGCTTGCTGATATTTCCTAACGAACCTGTTACTATCGCTTTCATAAATAATCCTCTCTCATTTATTGTGTTGTGTTTAGTTTCTTGGAACGGCGTTGATTATGCTGCGCCCACAGCCTGAAAAATCACTCTATTTCTAGTTATTCCAATTAAGGGCAAATCTCCTTTTTTATGAAGTCGTTATTACCAGCCTTGAACGTTCGTGCCGCCGAAGATACTGCGGCTTATCTCCTGAGTAAAAATGCTGTAAGGGAATCCTAGATCGATCGCACTACTTTCATTCAATGTCTGAAGTTGTTCTCCAGTGAGGCGAATTTCTAAGGAAGACAAGTTATCGTACAACTGCTCCAGCTTGCTGACTCCCAAGATTGGTGAGGTAATCCCATGTTGTGCCGAAACCCAAGCGAGGGCGACCTGCGCTAAGGGACGATCGATCTGCACCGCTACCATCCGCAGAGTATCGAGAACGCGCCAGTTGCGATCGGTAAACATCATATTCCCAAAAGGATTGGAGCCAATCAGCCGACCTTCACCGCTTGCCCCTGCGCCTTCGCGCTGATACTTACCCGTGAGGAAACCTGCGGCAATCGGACTCCAAGCGCAAATACCAAGACCGCATTCACGAGCGGCGGGTAGATGTTCGCGCTCGATATTACGCTCGACTAGGGAATATGCCAGTTGCATGGCGATCGGATGGGAAAGATTGTTCACTGCCGCTAGGGTAGAGGCTTTGGCGGCATACCAAGCAGGAATGTCCGAGAAACCGAAGTAGCGAATCTTGCCAGCGCTTACTAGGTCTCCAAGTGACTGCAATACCTCTTCGACTGGTGTGACCATATCCCAGACGTGCATCCAGTAGAGGTCGATATAGTCGGTATTGAGACGACGCAGCGATCGATCCAGAGCACGGTGGATGTTCTTACGACCATTACCACCAGTATTTGGGTTGCCAGGTTCGCCGCAGTGAAAGCCGCACTTGGTAGCCAGCACTAGTCGATCGCGCAAATTGTGATCGGCAATATAGCCACCAATTAGTTCTTCACTGCGACCGTTTGCATACACGTCGGCGGTATCGATGAAGTTCCCACCCGCCTCGACGTAAGTGTGGAAGATGGATTCAGAAACCTCATCGGGCGAACCCCATCGCTGAGTGCCGAAAGTCATAGTGCCAAGGGCAAGTGGACTCACAATTAGTCCAGATCGACCGAGGGTACGGTAGGTATTGAGGCTCATTTAGATTCTTTCCTGACTCAAGTAAGATCGGTGGAAGTGGCATAGCCTGTATCTTGGACAATCTTGAGATAGATTATCGCGATCACCTTAATATGGACTTGCTGTTGGTCTGACGATCATTTCGCTGATATCTACATCGTCAGGTTGGGAAATAGCAAACAGAATTGATCGTGCAATCGCTTCAGCAGGAATGCAGAGTTTGCGAAATTCTTGCATTCCTTTTCTAGCAGATTCATCGCTGATGGTGTTGGCTAATTCAGATTCCGTAACTCCAGGGGAAATCACCGTCACCCGAATATCGCCACCAACTTCTTGTCTCAAGCCTTCAGAGATTGCGCCAACCGCAAATTTAGTCGCACAATAAACTGCAGCAGATGGAGACACATGATGTCCGCCAATCGAAGAAAGATTAATAATCTGACCACTTTTTTGAGCTTTCATGACTGGTAGTACCGACGCAATGCCGTACAAAACGCCTTTGATGTTCACATCAATCATTCGATCCCATTCTTCCACCTTGAGTTGATCGAGAGTGGAAAGCGGCATCACTCCAGCATTATTAATCATGACATCGACTCGACCAAACTTATCTTTCGCAAGTTGTGCGATCGCTTCTAGTTGCTTTCGTTCTGTCACATCGAGCGCTTGATATTCAGCGATCCCACCTTCGGCATAGATTGCTTTAGCGATCGCTTCTAGGCGATTAATCCGACGCGCACCGAGAATCACTTTTGCGCCATTTTTGGCAAGCAATTTAGCAGTTGCTTCACCAATTCCGCTACTTGCCCCAGTGATAATTACAACTTTATCTTTGATCATAACTCTATCCTTTTGCGGGTTTGTTTGGATGTCCTTACGATATGAGTAATGCCCAAAATTTTAAATACATAGAACTCGCCCTTTATTGCCTAATCCTCCAACTGAATATTCTACGAATAAAGATGAATGTTTTATAATGCTTATGAGAGCATGATTAAGTTTAGTTTAGAAAGCATTATGGCGATCCTAATTCAATGTCAAGAACTGGCGATATTAGTGAACCATCTCACTGACGGAAAAGGAGATGGCTTTCATAAAACTGCGATCCCAGAACTAGAATTTCAGCGAGTAACATCGTCTCCTTCATTACTCTGTGGAGTTGCCGAGCCAATTTTTGCCATTCTGCTTCAGGGCAAAAAAGAAGCTTTGCTGGGGGAAGAAACCTATCATTATGGTGCGGGTCAATACCTTGTGGTTTCGGTTGATTTGCCAATAAGTGCATTTGTGGTAGAGGCGACTCCAGAAAAGCCCTATTTAGGATTTAAGCTAAATTTAGATCCACTCCAGCTTTGCGATATTATTACTTCCCAAACCAGTCTAAATACAAGCAAAAAAGATAAATCGGTAAGAGGCTTGTTTGTGAGTACTGGTGATGCTCCACTACTCGACTGTTCGCTGCGATTGACAAAGCTTTTGGATACGCCCCAAGATATTCCCATGTTGGCTCCGATGATTATCCGCGAAATCTATTATCGGCTTTTGATGGGCGTACAAGGCGAGTCTGTGCGCCATATTGCTACGTCGGGTAGCAATATGCAGCGCATCGCTGAAGTTATCCAATTGCTTAAGACTGATTTTGCTCAACCGATGCGAGTTGAGAATCTTGCCGATCAGGTCAGTATGTCTCCTTCGTCTTTCCATTATCATTTCAAAGAAGTGACATCCATGAGTCCCCTTCAATATCAAAAGCAACTAAGACTATTGGAAGCACGTCGCCTTATGCTTGGCGAAAACTCTGATGCGGCAAATGCTGCTTATCAAGTAGGTTACGAGAGTCCATCACAATTTAGCCGCGAGTATTCTCGTATGTTCGGTGCGCCACCAATAAAGGATATTGAACGTTTGCGAAATGTTTGAGCGAATTTTCTTACTGTGAAGTTATTTGCGATCGCCGCTCGTTGCAAAGGTAAAATTCCTTGAAACATTCGTGAATGGAGTTTAACTTTTGGCTGTGCTTTATTCGCGATCTCTTTTTTCATGTATTGTTTGTCATTGTCCTCTATCCAATTTAGCCCTTGATTGCCTTAATCTGCACTGCTTGCTGCAACTGCATCAACTAACTGTTGATAATCGCGATCGTTTTGGTCGGCATAGGCAACCGCAAAATTAGCAATAGCGCGATCAAATGTGTTGCTTTGACCGAGATAGGGATAGCTACAGGATATGTGGTGCGGTTCGTTTCTGAGAAACTAGTCCGAAAGGGAGAGGGGATCAGAGCCTTTACACCGCCTTGGGTTAAACACCCATAAAGAAAGTAGAGGTAACTTCAGATTAGTGTGAGTGCGTCAAAATTAAGTAGACAAGTCTCACCCACTAGGAATGGTGTGAAGCCAAATCTTCCCACATAGACAGAGAATAAACTCTGAAAGTGAAGCTGGGAAAAGGACGAGGAAAACAAACCTGAGATGGGGATAACTCGTATAGGTAGGTAGTCAAGGTTAAACATCAGTTGAACTCTCGGAAAAAGCGTCTGACCTGTACCACTCAAAATCAAGAGAGGATAACGACACAAGATAGCCTGTCAAAAGGCGACAATACCCGCTTCATTCTCATGTAAATAGGAGCAATTCTGGGAAATCGTGGGCGAAGTGAGAGAACCTAAAACTACAAAACAACTAACCTGAGGAACGAATAAAACGGCTCTTTAACCTTCAGTTATAGGAATCAAAACCTAAGACTGTGAACTCCTTAAATAAGAGTTAGCAGGTAGAGTTGGTAAGATGTACTCGAAAATCCAACAGGTGAGGACTGTTAGACAACTGGGTACGGTTTGCACTGTTAATATTTATTCAGGCGTAGAGAATGTTATGACAACGGAGTTAAATCTAGTTGATAAATGGAAATCGATACCGTGGCGCAAGTTGCGGAAAATTGTATTTCGCCTACAAGTGAGAATATTTAAGGCTCAAAAGAACGGAAATACACGCCTAGTGCGTAAGCTTCAGAAACTTTTACTAAGCTCTAAAGCAGCAAAGCTGCTTGCCATTCGGCAAGTGACGCAGCTAAACACTGGAAAGAAAACCGCAGGGGTAGATGGTAAGAAAACCCTTACAACACCTCAAAGATTAGCATTGTATGAGTTACTAATCAAGAACTGGAAGCAATGGAAACATCAACCGCTAAAACGGGTGTATATTCCAAAAGCAGATGGCAATAAAAGAGGGTTAGGGATTCCAACCATTAGCGATAGAGCATATCAATGTTTTCTTAAATATGCCTTAGAACCAGCAGCAGAAGCTGGGTTTAATGAATTCTCATACGGGTTCAGACCTGGCAGAAGCTGCCATGATATCCAGAAACAATTATTCTTTAACTTGAACAGTGGCAAAGCTAATGGGATAAGTAAACGAATACTCGAATTGGATATTGAGCAATGTTTCGACAAGATTGATCATAAATTCTTAATGCAATCTGTCCAACTACCAAAGGCAGCAAAACTAGGGCTATTTCGAGCAATAAAAGCTGGCGTGCGAGGAGAATACTTCTCTTCAGAGTCGGGTACACCTCAGGGTGGAACAATAAGTCCATTACTAGCTAATATAGTTCTTCATGGACTAGAAAATGTTGGTCATGAGCTAAGGTATAAAAAGCTCAGAGGCGGTAAGTACATAGACACAATCAAAGGATTTCGCTATGCGGATGATGTTGTGTTTATTCTCAAGCTAGGAGATAGTCCAGAACTCCTAAGAAAACATATTGATGCCTTCTTGAAGACAAGAGGATTAAAAGTAAAAGAAGCAAAAACTAAAGTTGTCAATAGTACAGATGGTTTCGATTTTCTTGGGTGGAACTTCATCGTCAAACCCAATGGTAAATTCATTTCAACACCAAGTCAGAAATCTACTCTTAGTATCAAGACCAAGGTTAAAGAAGTGATGAAAGATAGTCGATACACTCTAGAGCAAAGAATCGATAAATGCGGTGCTAAGGTTCGAGGGTGGAGAAACTACCATAGATTCTGTAATATGAGTCAACATGACTTGTGGGCAACAGCTTACTGGACATGGAAATTCATCCGTAAACAGGGAAGATTCGACCGTAACCAAACTAATAAGGTTATTCATAGAGCATTCCCATCCGTTAAATGGTCAGCTTGCAGATTTGTCAACGTCAGAGGCGATAAATCTCCTTATGATGGCGACTTTCTATACTGGGCAAAGCGAGAAAATGCTAACTACGATGGGATAACGGCACAATTTCTCAAGAAACAGAATTATCAATGTACACATTGCAACTTATCGTTCATATCTGTTGATATTGCTGAACTACACCATATTGATGGCAACCATGAAAATTGGAAATCATCGAATCTGGAAGTTCTGCATCGAGAATGTCATCAGCACCAGACCAGCCATGGTCGAGTGAGAGTCCGAACGGCGGATTAGCTCCGACCTAGTAGGTGTCAGACTAGGAGCCGTGTGCAATGAAAGTTGCACGCACGGTTCTGAAGGAGAGGTGTCCTCAAGTAATTGAGGCATCGACTCTAATTAAAAACCTGCAAGATCGGTGAGACTGTCAAGTAAAATGTGTAAAGTTGTAGAAGCTAGACATGGAGACGATCCTCAAAGAGGATCGCAAAGCGATTCAGGGCAGGTTTCCAATCGCGAATGGGCATCGTCCACTTCTTCGAGATATTCCGTATCGCCAAATAGACTAGTACAAGGCGGCTAAAGTGAAGAAACATACTTTTAGACGGCTAAAGCCTTACCTTTATAAGTCCATTTAAAAGGCTTAGCCATAGTACGGTTGAAGTAGTCAATAAATAAGATAATGCGAGACTTCAAATCGGCTTGAGAGATAAAGTTACCGCGTCTGAGTAACTTACGCATCAAGATTCCAAACCAAATCTCAATCTGATTAAGCCAAGAACAATGCTTGGGAGTAAAATAAAAAACAATACGATGATTTTTATCGGTTAAGAAATCAGTCCTTGTCTGCATGGACTTGAGGATGCCGCACTTACCTTTGACACCTAAATCAATCTCCAATCTTTCGACTTGTGCAACATAGCGAACGAGGGATTCCGATTGATGAGTGTTGAGACAATCCATAACTAAATGCCATTTGTTAGCATCAGGATTAGTGGCTATAGTTTGTTGGACATGAGTAAGATAGGCAACTTCAGTACGTGTATCGCCCACAGAAGCCTTGATGACTAAACCCGTGGCGACATCAAAACTGGCGATTAAGGTTTGAGTACCATGTCGAATATATTCAAACTCGCGACGGTGAATCTTACTAGGTTCTAAGGGCTTATCAGGATATTTGCGCTCAAGGGCTTGGATACCCGTCATTTCATCAAGACTAATAGTTTGTTCACCTAAGGCAGCTCGCTCTATTGCATTTAAGTAATTGTCAGTAATGGCTGTTACTTTTTGTTCAAACAATGGGTCAGGCGCTGGATTCAGTCAGTAACCTGATTGATGCGGTTTGATATCTGCTTCGGCAAGTAAGCGTCCAACGTGCCTCGGTGATATCGTGGTCACAATCCCGCGTTGAATCATTTCATCGGCGAGTTCGCGACTTGTCCATTGGCTGATTGGGCGACCACTCTCCTCTGGACTTTCACAGGCGATTGCAAATAAGTGCATGATTTGCTCAAGCTCGAATGTCGGTGGTGTACCCGAACGCTCGGCATCTTTCAAACAATCCAACACGCCTATGTCTTTTTCCCGTCCCCACACCCATCGGTCTCGCCACAATCGGGCACTTTTGCGGCTGATATCTAATTCCCGCGCTATCATTGCTTGACTGTATCCTTGAGAGGCTAAAACAACAATCTTTGCTCGTTGGGCTATTTGCTGCGGTGTACTGTGTCGATTGATTATCTGTTCCAATTCTTCTTGTTCCAACTCTTCTAAATGCAATGCTTTTGCAGATCCCGTAAACACTAATTTTTGACCGTTATTTCATTTCTTCTTATAGTATCTTCACTTTAGCCGCCTTGTACTAGGGCTTGGCAGAGCAAGCTGGCTCGACAGGTTCCTTTGATGACACCCTGCCATTCAGGTACGGCGGCGCGATATTGAAATGGGCGATTCGGTTCGGCTTGCAGTAGCACATCACGTTAAAAGTTGTTTTGAATTTGAAAAATATCTTAGCACCTTAGCATTGAGGTATTTTATTAATAAAGCTTAACCTCAAATTTATAGTGAATTAAAAAATATTTATGCGCTGTATTTTCTGTAAGTGTAGTTCTTCCTCATCTACTTCAAAAGAACATATTATTCCTGAATCATTTGGTAATACTCAACATACACTTCCTCCCGGAGTTGTATGTGATAAATGCAATAATTATATTGCTCGCAAGGTAGAAAAACCTTTACTAGATTCCCCCTACTTTAGAGAACAGCGTTTTAAAATGTCTGTCCCAAGCAAAAGAAATAAAATTCCAAAAATTAGTGGTTTGCATCTCCAATCACGTACATTGCTCGAATTAATTAAACATCAAAATGAAAATATTATAGATATAGTTCCTGCGGAAGGTGAAGATGAATCACAGTTAGTTAAATTCCTCGAAGAGAATAAAAAAGGAACTCTTATAATTCCTATTTCCCCTCCACCTAATGATTACATTATTTCGCGATTTGTAGCAAAAATTGGACTTGAAGTATTGGCATCCCGCTTTATTACAGCAGGTGGATTAGATGAACTTATAGACAAACCAGAATTAGATGATCTTCGATCGTATGTTCGGCATGGAAATCCCAGAAAAACTTGGCCATATTCCTATCGCTCAATCTATGCTCCAGATTCACTGTTCACTGAAAAAGATGACATATTTGAAGTGTTACATGAATATGATATTTTGGTAACTAAAGACGATGAATATTATATTGTTGTTGCTATATTTGGCATAGAGTATGCATTAAACCTTGGTGGACGTGAGATAGATGGATATTATGATTGGCTATCTAACCATAATTACCAAAGTCCACTTTACTTTGGTAAAAACTCTCGATCATAGGTATAGCCTGCATCAATCTTGGACTGAATATTATTTCTCATTGGTTCCTCTTTAAGTGCTTAGAATTGAATACAACTGATTGGAGAAATCGTATAATTTAGAGAATATATTCTATCAATTTCTCTAAATTTGATGATTGAGAATATTGTTGGTACAAATTCCAGAATTGTCAATACTCCATTATGGTAGTTTTGTCTTCACAAGCTAATCGCTAGATTTTCGATTGGCTTCATCTTAGCTGTATTCTAGTTTTAAATTCTCTCTATACCGCTTCTTAATCAAGCTGATTTAACCAACAGTTGATGATATTCTTATTCACAATATGATTAGCTCTCTCTCCTCTCAAGTCATTGTTACTGCGGCTCAGATGCAGGCGATTGAAAGTCTTATCTTTCAATCTGGTATGCCTGTAGCGGCTTTAATGGAAAAAGTGGCGCTCAGAATTGTTCAACGAATTACTCAGCTCTATCCTGCCCATAGATTTTCTAAAGTCGGTATATTGGTTGGCTCTGGTCATAATGGTGGGGATGCTCTGGTGGTCGCCCGTGAGCTTTATCATCAGGAACGACAAATCAAGGTTTGCTCTGTGCTACCCAAAGCTAAGCCTCTGACGAGAGTACATGCTTGTCATGCTAAAGCGATTGGGATTCCTTTTGTTTCTCTTACGGAGTTACAGGATTGTGATTTACTTATCGATGGTATTTTTGGTTTTGGACTAGAGCGTGACGTAGATGGTGATTTAGCACTCTCATTCAACCTTATTAATAGTTGGCAGATTCCTATTGTTGCTATCGATTTACCGTCGGGGCTAAATTGCGATCGCGGCGATGTCATGGGTGTGGCAATTCGGGCTACCCATACTTTATGTCTGGGTCTATGGAAGCGCGGTCTATTAATTGAGCAGTCTCTTCCCTATATCGGGATTTTAGAAAGAGTTGACTTTGATATTCCTGAGCAATTTATTATGGAAGTATTGGGTGATCGCCATCCTCTTTGGCGGGTTGATCCTCATATTTGTTTACGACAATATTTGCCGATTCCTCGACCTATTGCAGCTCATAAGTACAATCTAGGACATTTATTATTGGTAGTCGGCTCTCATCGTTATGCTGGGGCTGCGATTCTAGCCGCTTTGGGTGCAAAAGCTACGGGAGTGGGAATGCTATCAATCGCGGTTCCGTCCTCTCTCAAACTATTAGTCCTTGCCCAAGTACCTGATGCTTTGGTAATTGCTTGTCCTGAGACTGATTCAGGTGCTATTTACTCTTTACCTGAGCTAGATTTGCAAAAGTATCAAGCAATTGTCTGTGGTTGTGGGCTTTCTCTTGATGCTAGCTCTGTGGTCAAACAAACTATCGATAGCGATATTCCCTTAGTATTAGATGCCGATGGACTAAATGCTATTTCACCTATTACCGATCACAATTTTATCGATCAGTTGCATGGCAGATCTAATCCTATAATCTTCACTCCCCACGGGGGTGAGTTTAATCGCTTATTTCCTGACATTATGGCTGGCGATCGCTTAGATGCTCTGATGGCGGCAGTTGAACTTTGCCATGCTACGATTCTGCTCAAGGGGGCGAGAACAATGATTTCTTTTCTTCAAGATCAAAAGCCAATGCTTTGGGTCAATCCTGAGAGTACTCCTGCTCTTGCTCGTGGCGGTAGTGGTGATGTCTTGGCGGGTATGATTGGTGGGCTGTTAGCTCAGGGTTTATCTGCTAGCGATTCCGCTATAGTTGCTGCGGTTTGGCATTCTCAAGCTGCAATATCTTTGGCGAATCAACGTTCCATTATGGGGGTTGATCCTGTTTCCCTTGCTCACCATCTTCTCCCTTTCTTGCTTCCTGCTGTTTCTTAAATTTATTAAATTTAAGATTCATGCTGATTTATCTATTTTGGTTTCTGTTTATGACCCTGCTCAATCTCAATCAAGCTGATTTGTCCGACATCCGTTTAATTGCTTCCGATGTCGATGGCACGCTTACCGACAATGGAAAATTCTCCTCTGATTTCATCTTCACTCTTCTCGCTTTACAATCAGCAGGAATTAAAGTCTTATTGGTGACTGGTCGCTCGGCGGGTTGGGTTAGTGCTTTGGTGAATTATTTACCTGTGGTAGGGGCGATCGCGGAAAATGGGGGAGTTTTTTTACAGGCTGATGGTCAACAAGATTTGCTTTCTTCGGTTCCTAATCTATCTAGACATCGTATTCTTCTAGAAAATACTTTCCATCACGTTAAGCAGCTATTTCCTAATCTTCTCACTTTTACTGATAATCAGTTCCGTATTACCGATTGGACTTTTGATGTCGATAATTTATCAATCGATGATATTCAAGCCATCTCTTCCCAATGTCAACAAATGGGTTGGAGTTTTACTTACAGCAATGTCCAATGTCATATCAAGCCATTGCATCAAGATAAGGCTTCTGGTTTGATGTCGGTTCTAAAAAAATATTTTCCTGAACTTAATTCACCGCAAGTCTTAACCATTGGCGATAGTCCCAATGATGAAGTAATGTTTAATGCGGATCTATTTCCCATCTCGGTCGGTGTGGCAAATGTTCGCCATTATCAAGACAAAATGCTGCATTTACCCAAGTACCTGACTCAAGCTTCTGAGTTTGCTGGGTTTGCGGAATTGGCAAAATTATTACTACAAACATAAAATGCGGCGCATCGCACCGCCTCTTAATTTTTGGCAAGGACTGACAATTTAGCGATCGCTTCTGATTAATAACAGTTGCACCAGTTGCAATGCTGCATAAAATCATCGTCGCTATATATTTACGTGCTTCTAGATTTTACGTATTTTAGTATTGTTGAGGCTGGTACTCAAGAAAAAATGGTGACACAAATGGCAGTATTGATTTCTTCAAACTGTCACTGGATAAATTTTTAAAATTTTATGTATCAGATTTTGAGCGATTGATGTATGCTTAGTCTGAGGTTTTTTATCTATAGGAGATCCCCTTACTAATTCTGCCTTCGAAATCAAAAAAGCCAGCGACTGCAATCACTAGCTTCTTGATGACCTAAAGGTACTTAATCGAATAAATGGAAACGGACGAGTTTTGCTTTGACGAGCGAAGAATTTGTTCAATGCTTTCTTATATCTTAACGCAAGATATGAATTTAGCAACACTTTTTGCTGCAAATTTTTTAAATTTAGCAAAAATAATTTTTGAACTGTTCTAAAAAGTCTTTCCGTTTCCTGATTGAAATCGCTACAACCCTTACAATCAGGACAATTTAGATGTTTTTAACTTTGCAAGTCTTGCTTTGGCAGATCTATAAAAAGATCGCCACTAGCAAGCTCAATGGAGGTGGAAATTTATGAGCCTCCAAAACAATCAGTATTCTAGTGGCAAATTTTCACCCACAAGATCGAATCGACCTTGTCCAATTTGCGACGATGTTAAAGGTAAATGTCGGACTATCAGTGATGATCTTGTCCTGTGCATGACCTATCCTACTAATGTAGATCTGTCAGGTTGGCACTATCTCGGCGAAACAAAAGGTAGCTACTACGCTGGGAAATATGTTAGAGACCGCCAAGAGTCTGAAACAGAGCGTCAACAAAGACAAGAAACTAACCGCAGAATCAAGGCAGCCCAGCAAAAAGCTGAACGTGAAAGATTTGCTAAATTACCTGATACTACTCAGAGAGATCGTCTGTTTCAGGGTTATTTTCAAAAGCTTAATCTCAATCAATCTGACATATCCGATCTTCAACGACGGAGATTGACCGAACCTGAAATTGGACATTTGGGCGCAAAGTCAATTAAGGCTGGCTATATCGTCCCAATTCGCAACCCTCAAGGACAAATTTTAGGCGCTCAGATTCGTCTTAGAGATGCTGATTCTGGCCGATATCGCTGGCACAAACCATATGGGATTGATGCTCGACAACAAAATGGCGAACTGCCTCTTGCTTTTCATGCTTACTTACCTAAGATATTAGATCGAGTCGTTTTAGTTGAGGGGACAGGAGTAAAACCTTTTCTTGCGGCTAAGATTCGTAAATGTTCTGCTATCGGTGTTTCTAGCGGTCAGTTTATATCTTGCAAAGAAACTTTAATTAGCTATTTGCAAGATATTGGCGCTAGTCCAACATTAACCAGACTGGAATATACGATCGATGCTGGTGACGTTGTTAACAAACAGGTAATGCGCCGCCATGAAAATAATTTAGATTTTCTAGTTGAGCTTGGCTATAACATCGACGTATTGTGGTGGGGGCAGTTCACCAAAGATGATGATGACATTGATGAATTGTCCGATCGCGCAAATATCCAGTTTTTAACGATCGCACAGTTCTTTGAGATTGCTAAATACAAGCCAAAAGCTAAGTTTTCTCCTTTTCAATGGCTACAAGACAAGTTGTTTCCTAAGCCTAAGCCTAAAGCTAAGGGCTTTGCGCGATCGCATCAAGTCACTAGTCCTGCTTTGGAGTATAAATCTGGCACGAGACTGGAAACTTGGCGTAATACACTGCAAGCCCATAAACATGTTTTGGATGCTTCAGCGACGGGTATGGGCAAAAGTCATGATGCGGGTTTGTTGCGTCCTGAGTTACTAGATGGTGTTGAAAAAATTATTTATGTCTCGAATGATTCTCGTAATGTCACTACAGAGACTTTACAAGAATGGCAAATGCTACCTGCTCGTCATCGTGGCTTGACTGATAAAAACGGTAAGTTGCGGCGGGCTAACTATAGTGATGATCTGCATACTAAGTCTAATTGCTCTCGCACAGGAGCGATCGCAGCTTTACGGAATAAGGCTATTTTTGATACTCGTATCGTCTGCGAGACTTGCCCTTTACTCAATGCTTGTCGTCATTCCAGTGGTGATAGTTTTGGCTTTAGACATGAACGAGCAATCGCTTTTAAGTCAAATATCCTACGTTCTCATCCTGCTAGTTTGCCTAGTCCTGATGATTATGACTATTCAAAGACTCTGCTTGTTTGGGAAGAGGTAGGAGAAAGTTTTGTAACTATGCGTCAAATCCAGATTGATCGCGCCGATATTGATGCGGCGATCGCCAAGCTTTCGCGTACCGATATTGAGAATAGACAGCAAGCGATCGATCTGCTCAATAAGTTACATCATTTGTTAGAAAATAAGTCTCGATTTGGCTTGGACTATCACAAAATTAAAGAAGCAATCCCTGAAATAATTGATAGCTCTCGGCTTGCTAATGTACTTGAACCAGATTTATCAATTCTTGATACGGTTGATGGGATTGCTGATTCTGAGTTTGATAATGTAAAAGGTAAAGACAAGCGTGAGCTGGCTAAGTTAAATTCTTTACTCAAGAGTGCTACTACACTTCATGCTGTTGAGGTCGAGCAAAGGATCGAGCGTGAGGTACTAAAGCAGTGGCTCTCAGAATTTCTGGATATTTTATCTGGCAAGATTCAATATGGCGATCTACATATTCAGAATGGTAAACTTACGGTTTCGCTCCTCGATGCTCGTTTGCGTGAAATCGCTAATAAGTCAGCATCAAATCTCTATCTTGATGCCACGATTAACCAATCAGATTTAGAGATGAAGTTGGCATCTCATATTCATGTAGTTAAACAAGCAGATATTTTGCTGATGCCGACTATTTATCAAGTTACCGATATCGGACGATTGGGAATGCAACGTGGTAGTGAACAAACTCGTCAGGCTGAAGCGATCGCCTCACACTTATACGCTATTGATCCCACCACCAAAAGCATTGATTTTAAAAAGTTTGATGCTGATGGTGCTTGGTTTAGAGACTCGCGAGGCTCTAATGATTTTAAGGAGGCAAAAACCTTTGTCGTGATTGGTACTCCTTGTCAGAATATCTCCGCACTTAAGGCTGAGTTTGTGGTTTTAACTGGGTTTCATCCTGAAGAAGAAGACCAAGCTTTTACGGACTTTATTGATCGCCATATTTTGGCAAATGTTCGGCAATGTTTTGGGCGCAAGCTGGGCAATCGTTTTCAAGAGGGCGATGTAATTTACTTTTTATCTGATTTCGATTTAGGAGATATTCCTCATATTCAGGTTAAAGCTAGTGACATTACGCCTAAGGCAATGAGTAAAAAGGAAATATTTAGAACCGAAGTCTCGCAGCGTTTTTATGAAGCTCTGGCTGAAGGGATTGATTTAGTTTCGATGTCTCAAAGGCAAATTGCAGATTGGCTGAACATTTCATGGGGTAAATTTCGGCACCATTTTGACTGGATCGACGCGCTATTAAAGTTCTTATACAGCAACCCGATCCAAAATTTGGATGAAAATCTAGATCTACAATTCAATGACGTAGAATATGAGCAAATAGACTTTTGGGCTAGTGTAACTGAAAGATTTTTAAATGATGCTATGCCGATGAAAACTACTCTAGAAGGTATTTTTGAGTTTTTTGCTGAGCATATCCCTCAATATTTACATCAGTCTGTAGTTACTAAGTTATCTAGCAATAACGGCAATCGTTTATTTTCTGCGCTTGCTGTTATTGCTATGAGGTCGTAACTGCTTTTCACTTATCAAATGTTAAAGAGATTTTCTCTCTAAAAGTTGCTTTACTTTATCGGAGCAATATTTTTCAAAATGCAATGGGTTCTATTGTCCTTGCTCAAGAGCAGCTTCGATCTCTTCAAGCTTTTCCTGGAGGATTGCGCGTATATCAATTAGTTGTTGAGGTTCTATATTAGTGAGATTAATTTTAGAAAGTTTTTCTACACTGCGATTTATAGCAATAAACTCCTTGGATGGAACGTTATTTGCTTCTAAATATTTTGATTTGACTTGAGATATAAGTTCTCTTGTCTTGGCGACTGTCAAATCCTCTTGGATTACATGTTCGGTTGTTTGAATGCGCTCTTTAGTTGCTTTTGCTTCTGAGATTTTTAGTGTTTTGTCTGACAGTACTGAAAGTGCTAGTGCATGAGCGCCTTTAAGCCCTTGTTCTCTGATTGCTTGTTTTAGATCACTGGGCAGTGAAAGCATGGGCATAAGGTTTGCCTTGACTGAAGTAGGGTTTAGAGCCAAATCGAGTAATGCTAAAAGTAGCTTCTCCTCATCGTCACTAACATCTAGATTTTGCAGTCCCGTCTTTTGTTCTTCTTGGGTAACTGTAACTAGATTTGTGAGCTGACTGGCTTGTTTTTGTCTTTCTAAACGCCTTAACACGGTTGAGAGGATGGTTAATATTTCCTCAGTACTCATACTTGTGATACTTGAGACTTCTTTGAGAATTGCTTCAGCTTTGTCTAGAGGGTTAAGATCTTCATGATGAATGAAGGTAAGTAACGATCTGCGATGCAGGTCATTGGGCATGATGGCAATGACTGATCGCAATGTTTCCCAGCTCAAGAGTTTTGCGGCTTCCCAACGCCGTTGTCCATCTAATAGTAGGTAGGTTTCATCCTGGGGGATAACGATCAATGGGGTAATCTGACCATCTTTTTTCATGCTTCTGGCAATGGTTTGAATGCTTTCAGTGGTGATAGTCTGCCGAGGTTGATTGGGGTTTGCTCGGATCTTTTTTACTTCAATATCTTTTTCGCCTGACTGTTCTTTTAGCTCTATTCTTAGCGCTTCGATCTGTTTTTCTAATGCTGGAGACTGCGAAGAGCGGAGCTTCTCAATTTCTGTTTGCAATTCAGCGATGCGCTGGGCTTGGTCAGTTGCTTGAATTGCACCTGTAAATCTTTGTGAAATTGCTGGAATCTTACCCATTAGATTTTTGCTCCTGCCTTAACTAATTTAATGATGTCTTCTGCGATCGCCTGAAAATCACTGCAAGCAGGATGGTTTGGGCGATATTTTTGTAGTGGTAAACCGTTAGCACTTGAGTTCTTAAACTCTGATGAATCGCGTATATGTGGATATAGCTTGATTCTTAATTGCTCGGTTATTTCTGGCAACTGTTGGAGATATTGACGATGGATCGCCCGACTGCTGTCATATAAACTTGGTACTAGTCCAAATATTTGAGGACGCGGATCGAGCTTTAGTTCGTCACAAATTGCTATCGTCCATTCCACTAAGTCGGCGACTCCAGAGATTGATTTCATCTCGAGTTGGATTGGTACGAGCAAGCCTGTACTTGCCGCGATCGCATTTTCACAAATCATCCCCATTGTGGCTGGACAATCTAAGATCACGACATCATGTTTGAGTGGGTGGCTCTTTAGACGATCGGCTAGTGCATATTCCCCTCGGCGACGAATTACTAGATCGTCTGCTAGTTTCGCCATACTGGGATGCCCTTGACAGACTTCGATATTGGGATGTCCCCATGCGGGAACTAATGCCCAGTTGCCTGTGAATTCTTTGGCTAGCACTCCAACAATGGAGTGTTCTAAATCGGTAGAGGGTAACCCACAGAAAACATCAAGGGCGCGTTGGGGATCTAGATCAATTAATCCTACTGAGATGTGATGCTTGGCTAGCTCGTATGCTAAATGCACAGCGAGTGTGGATTTGCCGACTCCACCCGCATTTGCAATGATTCCTATGACTATTTGCTCTTTTGGCATATTAATGTTTGGAAGTCGTATTTTAAAATACGACAGGTTTTTAGGGTGATGATGAAATAGAGATTTTAGGAGTAATAGCTATCTCTGTCGGGTTTTATTTTGAGATTAAACTTTGGAGGTAGTTGCTAATTACTAGTTATATGTTTGTCGTATTTTGAAATACGACAGGTAGTTATTAGATTCTGATGATGCTGATCGGTTGAGTTAATATTCGAGACGCTTGCTTTGTACGAGTGCGTAGCGTGTTACAAGTGACGATTGATATATTAGCAGAGGTTTAATGTAATTTACTATCTAGATTTTAGTTGTTCCAAACTATTTCAAAAAAAAACTACAATCATAATGTTCTGGGGAAGTGTTGCTAAGCAACACTTCCCCAGATTTATTGGTGGGCATTTAAGCGCAAAGTTCTATAAGTTTAGTAGCAATCTCCATAACGGAGGTAATAGTCTTTAAACTAACCAATCCAAATTTTCTTTGAATCATAAAACCATCCTTTTTGCACTAACTTGAAATCACCCAAAAGCAGCCCCAGCCAAATCTCTACTATTGGCAATTGCAAAGCTATTTGCAAATCTTGCAAGCATATTGGAGAAGAATTATTGGGAAGGCAATGCGCGATCGCTTCAATCCAAGCCGAAACATTCTCAGTGTGGGCAGTACTAATCACTTGTTCAAACTCCTCCTCCAAGCTAAGCAAACTTTCCTGTTCTAAAGATTGAATCAAGACTTCCTTATCAATTGCACCAGCAATCGAATTACCATTTTTCGTTTGTTCAGGAGTTTTCCTAGTCAAACTCGGCAAAGACTCAATAAACTGGTCAAAATCAACCACCATAGACTGACGCACATAACGATCAAAAGCATCATCAGCCATGATCGGTTCGCCCTTTACTGCACGAGAATGTAATTCCTCAAATAAAAAGCTAGAGCGATCGCAAAACAAGTCCGCAATCTGACAAACTGCTTCTCCTGCTATTCGTAACTGAGATCGCGTATCGAGATCAATTAGAGTCAGATCTAAAAGCTCAAACACCCTTGGCAAATTCGCATCTTCAGGGGTCTGTCTCGCAGTCGAAATGACATTCCACAAATCCAACTCAAGCTGTTTAACTGGCATAGCTTCTCCAGAAATAGTGTTGTGAGCGCTTTGCGCTCACAACACTATTAATTTGAATGACAAGGACATGGACGCAAAGGACAAAGCCAAGGATCGAGGCGTTCTTGACTAGCAAATTTCTTAATCCCATAATTTGACTCCAGCAAAACCAACACTTTCTGCACATAAATATGCACTTGGGTCGCCACCATTCCCGCACAATGAATTGGTGGAATTGCGGCGAACTTTTCTTGTCCTTGCCAAACTTGAGCAGCGATCGCATGAATTGGTGTATCCGCTCCTGCTTGTCGATAAACTACTAGCACTGCCCAAAACACTGATGCAAACTCATCAATATTCACAACCAAATCTTGATCAGAATCATCACGTTTACGAGAGCGAATCAGATTACGGCGATCTTGATGACGGGCATAGGAACGGCGACTATAGCAAACGTTAGGATTCCAACAGCGATCACCCAACTCACCATGAAGTTCTTGAGCCTGCGCCGCAGAGAGCATCGCACACTTTTTACACTTTTCGGGGATACCTTTAGTCATGTTTGGGGAAAAAGAATTTAAATAGAACTGATTAAAGCTTTCCGTTAAATGTGAGGATGAAGTTTAGGTATCGTATGCTAGAACAGCAAATAATTCATTATGTATACAATACAAATATGGCAGTCCAAGGAAAACTAGAACTAACCATCAAAATCAATGAACTTCCTGTTGATGTGTCAGTTGATAAAAATGGTTGGAAGTCCTTTGATTTAGATTGTGACGGTCAAATCTTTAACGTTACTGTAAAACCCAAAGTGTTTAAGAAGTTGGAAGATGCACAGGCTAATTATCCGCAGTGGGTAGCGGCGATCGCAGGCAAGATGGGTGAAGCTACTGAGACAGGATTTGTATTGCTTGAGCTAAACATCCAAGTGTTTGAGAAAAAGCCTAAAGAAGCCAATCCTGCTGAAATAGCAAGCCCGAGCTAATAATGCTATAGGAAAATGTATGCCCAACCCATCTGATTGTCCTATTGACTACGCAGCGATCGCCCGTTCAGTAATGAAACCATCGGGACAACAGCCTGCGTGGTTAGTCGAAGGTCAGGCTATATATGCTCCTAGCCATGCCCAAGGAATTGGTAAAATCACAGCTATTTTAGGCGATCGCCTCATAGCCAAATTTCCCAACTATTCAGTACCTGTAATCATCACAAACTGGCAAGAAGCAATCAATCGTCAAGAAATATTGCCAGCTAACAGTCAGGAAATAACATCAGAAATTACCCGTGAACAGGAAATCTATGATGTAAGTGAAGAAGACATAGCCACGATTCCGCATCCAGAATTTAGAGAGATTGCACTCAACTTTCAAGCATCTCTTGCGGCAATTCGCGTAACGAAAAGTACAGAAGGAGATGCTTATATATTACCTGTGGATCTGCCTAGTATTTTGCAAGAAGCATTGAGAGAACAAGGATATACTCACCTGTGGTCACATCAAATACAGTCGCTAGAAGCGATGAGAAACGGTAAAGATGTATTACTCTCAACACCAACAGCAAGTGGGAAAACCCTGTCATTTTTACCAGCAATCCTAGAAACTTGCATTCAAGATGCACAAGCGACTGCACTACTGATTTTCCCTTTAAAAGCTCTAGCAATCGATCAACTGTCAAAACTTGAAGTGATCGCTAAGCCTATGGGATTACATAGGGGAATGATGACAGGAGATATGCCAAAGGCAGAACGGCTAAAACTGTTTACGCCTCAAGCACCACAGATCTTGTGTATTAGTCCCGATTTACTCCACCATCAACTTAATCGCATTCGCTACCGTCACGAATGGCAGACATGGCGAGATTTCTTAACCAGATTGCGTTATGTTGTAGTTGATGAAGCCCATACATATCGCGGTAGCTTTGGTGGACATTTTGCTAATCTCATGCGCCGATTGCGATTAGCAGTTGATCGACTTGAAGGTAACAGCGAGCGTCTCCAATATGTCCTAGCCACAGCGACAATTGGTAACCCGATTGAATTAGCAGAGCGAATCACGGAAAGAAGCGATCGGCTTGTATATATCAATCGCAGTGGCGCGAGGACGGCAGGGCGGACAATTCTTTGTTTAAAACCTACGGCTCGAACTAACACAGAAGCAAGTCGATTGATTTTAGAATGGCTGGAAAGAGGACTAAGTGGCATTGTTTTTTGTAATACTCGCGCAGGTGCAAAGTCATTGCTAGCTCTGATGAATGCAGAATTAGAACGACAGAAGCGAGGACATTTAAAAGCATCGCTTGCCTTATTTTATGGTTCACTACGCAGCGATCGCCGCAACCAGATTATTGAATCAGTCAAACAAAATAAAGTACGGGTAATATTTGCCACGTCTGCGTTAGAAGCAGGGATTGACCTACCCGAATTAGATTGCTGCTTAATCAAAGGCTACCCTGGATCGTTGATGAGTTTTTATCAACGGATTGGGAGAGCAGGAAGGCATCAGCATGGGCTAGTTGTGTTTCTCCCATCATTGGGAGATCCTCTTGATTATTACTATGGAACCAATCCCCAGATGCTTCTTGACGGGGAAGTTGAACGCGCCCTTTGCAATCCCAACTATCACTCAATTCTTAGCAAGCATCTTCATTGTGCGGCAAGGGAAAGCATGATTCCAGCAAGTGAAGTCAAACAACGTTTCGGCGATAACGCGGGCAATATTGTTAACGAACTGCTCAATCAAAAAGCATTGCAAATCAATGAGAAATCAGGCGATCTCTTTACCGATGACCGCCCTCATAACTCGGTTAATCTGAGGGGAGCAACTCAAGACTCAGTTATGTTAGTAGACGGCAATACTAATCAAGAACTTGAAGAATTATCGCTACTACAAGCTTATCGTGAAGTATTTCCCAATGCGATATACGCTATGCAGAGTAACGATGGAAATTTGCAATATTACCGATCGCGATCGCTAGATTTGGAATCAAAACAAGCGAGCCTGATCCCCATCACGTCAGAGCCAAAACTCCGCACACAGGCTACGCAAGACATGACTATTAAGCCATTGGAGCCTCTGCGTGAGCCAAGACTAGTTTCATTAAATCTCAAAGACAGTAAATTACGCTTGACACTTAGCTGGGCTGAAATTACGAATCATGTAACGGGATATAACTTGATCAGCAAAGTGAGAACAATTACCTGTAGCCATTCCCGTTGTTCACGCTACCATCAACCAATGCAGTCTGATACTTGTACTGCCTGTAACAAACCAACTAGATTAGCTGAAATCACAGAAATCGAAGAAGAAAATCTGGTAGTCCTAAACAAGTAAGGATGAGTTGTAGTGGTGAATAAAAAACCAGATAGCACCAATATGATTTTCTATTTTTTTAGAGAAAGAGAGAGTTTTACGAACTAGTCGAGAGATTCGTTGTCGCATCGTACAGTTAAAACGTTCAATATAATTGGTTTTCCCTGTTTCCTTTCCAACCGCGATATGCCGCATGTCTGGGAACACAACAGAATATGCATTCCAAAAATCTGTATAAGCAACAGCACACTGACGATAAACACTGGGCAAAGAATTCCAAAGCTTTTGCGCTCCTTGTGCGGAGCGATCGCCGATATGAACGCCAACAATTTCGCGAGTATCAACATCAATGGCAAGCCAAATCCACTGTTTATTGCCTTTATTGCCAACAAAAGACCACATTTCATCACACTGAATCGTTAGTCTTCCTTTTTTTTTAGCGGATACATTTACTTGTTGAGGAATCGCCTCGTATTTACGATTGACATAATTCTGCAACCAAGTTTCAGAAACGTCACAAACTCTGGCAATACCTGCAAGAGGAATCTTCTCAAGTAAGAGTTTGTCAATCAAGGCTTTGGTTTCTTCAGAGATTAGTTTTTGCCGTGGTGCTTCAACAAACTGGCGACCACAGGCTTTACATTTATGATTTTGATTCCCGTTATGAATAAAACCATTTTTGACCACATCTTTTGAGTTACAGTTTGGACAATTTGGCATTGGTAATTAAGTGTCTTAGAGTTCTTTTATGATTTTATCCTTACATCTCGCGGACTACCGAAAATCTATTTGATGTAGCCTATACCACTCGCTATCAAGCACCCGTATTGAGGATTGAGATGAATTTGGAGTTAGCGGAGCCATTACAAGAATATGCCAATAAACTCAAACAACAGATAGAGAATCAATTTGGTAATGATATTCCTTCAGAACTTATATCTCTATTTCAAACTAATCCTGCCGATCTAGCTTTGCATTCAATCTGTCATCAGATTGGGATTGCAGTACCGTTATTAGTGCTTAGCGATCGCCAAGATTTGAATAGCTACTGTGAGACTAAGAAAAATCGCGTCAATACATTAAAGACAAGGCTCAATAGGTGTTTCGGGGAGGTGAAAGAAAGGAAGAATTTGATAATATTGTAGCGAAATCCAAAAGCCGTTATCCCTATGCTGAGTGTGAACTTAACGCATCTAATCGATGACGAAAAATGTTACGAAACAGTGCGTCAGATGCGATGGACAACAGGAATACACTGTCCCAAATGTAAAAGCTCAGAGGTGATAAAGCGAGGCAAAGATGAAACGCAGTCCGCGCGTCAACGATACCAGTGTAAAACTTGCAACACAAACTTTGACGATCTAACCGACACAATATTCGCAGGACACCATCAACCCTTACGGATGTGGATATTGTGTCTATACTTGATGGGATTAAATCTCTCAAATCGACAAATCGCCCAAAAACTAGACCTAGACAAGGATGTAGTGCAAGATATGACCACCCGATTGCGAGAAGGTATTGACCAAAGCAAGCCCGAAGTCAACTTATCTGGGTCAGTCGAGTGCGATGAAGTGTATGTGACGGCAGGACACAAGGGCAAACCCGAAGAAGTTAAAAAAAAGGGCGCAAAGGAAGGCGCAATCGCCTCAAAGGGATTCTGGGGCGGGGGACACTTGAAAAAGAAAAACCACCCATTTTCGGCATGATTCAGCGCGGTGGTGAGGTGGTAATTCGTATGTTAGAAAATGTGCAACAACGGACTATTGAACCACTGATTAAAGCAACGATAGCTCTTGGTACGATGGTCTACACTGACGAATATGCCATCTATAATCCTTTGCCAGATTGGGGTTATGGACACAAAACTGTTTGTCATGGGGCGGGAGAGTGTGCAAGAGATGAAGACGGTGATGGCTTTTGTGAAGTTCATGTCAATACCATGGAAGGCTTTTAGTCGCTTTTGCGCTCTTGGTTACGTCCTCATCGTGGTATTTCTCAAGAAAAGTTACCTTTGTATTTAAGCTTCTTTGAGTTTGTTCATAATGCCAAGAGGAGGGGTAAAGCTTTACTGGGTGCTTTGCTAGATTCTCTACTTGAATTACCTCCCCGAAACACCTATTGAGCCAAAGACAATTGCCTATTTTTTTGATACGACCGATGGCGGTAATGGCACTTGCGAGGAATTATTTGATCGCTTTGAAGATTTTGCTGTTCGAGGTGCTCAATTAGTTGAGGCTTGTAATTGTCAATATGGTTGTCCAAGATGTCTCACGGATGCGTGTTGTCCACAGGATAATCAAGCCTTGAACAAAGCATTAGGTTTGTTCTTGCTCCAAGCTACTCTCTTCCCACTATCAAAATAGACATTAAAAACCAAGATTAGACGTTGCGGCGCGAAGCTCCGCAACGTCTAATCTTTCACTGGGAAGAGAGTATTAGTTATGACTGAGAATATTTTTAATGGATCTGCAAATTATCCTGATTTGCTCTTTGCGTGTCTGCTCAACTTAAAAATGTGATTTCGTAAATATTGCTTTTTTGTCATCAATGAGTTTTTTTGTGCTTTTTTAGTTGCACATCACGTAATGTTTGAAATTATTACTATGCTCTTGCTGATCCAGATGGTATTCGCAGGATGGATACACAAGTTGTAACCCACATTCTGCTCGTAATGGAAGCCTAAAAATATTTACAACGAGGCAATAAGGGTTTCAGCGATCTCAAAAGAAATTAATGATAATGAATTCTATTAGTGCGTCCTTATTGACAATATTCAAATAGCGACTTTTTTGTGATTAATACTCAAAACACTTACTATATAAGCATTTCCTTTCTAAATATTTTTTTAGTAAAATAAGAGCGGAATGTGGGTTGTAAAAAGCTTTCTTCAAGCAGCCAATTTAAGCGATATTGATATTGAGGCTTTATTAGGCAAAAGCTAACGAATCCCCATATTTTTAAGCGATCGCTCTCCGCAAAGGCGATCGCTTTTTTGTTGATTAAAGTTTATCTGGCGATCGACTCACTAAGGCTAAAATTTTGAAGTAGCCTTAGAGGTGTTTGTCATGGCTTCACGGTTCTACTCGCTTGCATTTGTTTTGATAACTGGTATTTGGGTCTTAGTTTCTTCGCCAGATTTGCCTTTTGTTACTGCTCAGGCTCAGACGACACAAGAGCGTAAAACCGAGGCGGATAGGCTGTTGAATTTAGCGAATCAGCAATACAATACACGTAAGCTTGAGGCAGCATTGCAGTTGTGGCAGCAAGCTTTGACTATCTATCAAGAAATTAAAGATAGACGGGATGAGGGTATAGCCCTTAGAAAACTTGGCAGATGTAGCTTCGATCTCCATCAATATAACCAAGCGCTCGATTATGGATTGCAAGCCTTAGCGATCGCAAGGGAAACAAAAGATCGTCAGAGTGAAGAGACTGAATTATCATTTCTGGGTCTTTATTACGCAACATTTGGTAAATATGAAAAGGCGATCGACTACCGTATGCAAGCCTTAGCGATCGCAAGGGAAATAAAAAATCATCATCGTGAGATTGTTTCTTTATACTATCTTGGTTACGAGTACGAAAAGATCCGTAAATACGAGAAAGCGATTGATTACGGACTGCAATACTTAGCGATCGCAAGGGAAATAAAAGATCAGAAGGCTGAAGTTGAGGGCATAAAAAATCTGGGTCGTTATTACCTTGCCCTTCGTCAATATGACAAAACGCTCGATTACGAACTGCAAGCCTTAGCGATCGCAAGGGAAATCAAAGATCGAAACGAGGAGGGACGCGCCCTAGGAAATCTGAGTTGGGTTTACGGTGACCTCCATCAATACGACAAAGCACTCGATTATGGACTGCAATCCTTAGTGATTATGCGGGAATTAAAAAACCTTGATGTTGAGGCACTTGGATTCGCAAATATAGGTTCTTTGATGGAACGAGAAAAAAATCCCGAACTCGCCATTGTATTTTACAAACAATCCATAATCGCTCGTGAATCCCTACGCAAAGATAGAGACATTAACTTTAGTAATCTGGATCAAGACCTACAAAATTCCTATAAAAAAAATTTTTCAGATTCCTACTCTAGTAGACAGTCAACAACAAATTAACCGATAATAATTGGGTGACCTAATAGTTGAAAATATGCCAGCCAAGAAATATATAGTATCACTGACAAAAGAAGAGCAAAAAAGCTTAGAAGAGCTGACAAAAACAGGAAAAGCCGCCGCCGCCAAAATAAATCATGCCAAGATCCTGCTCAAAGCGGATATCAACCGAGAAGAAGGAGGATGGAAAGATCAGTCGATAAGTATAGCGCTTGATACCAGCGTTAGCACCATCGAACAAGTGCGTCAACGCTTTGTCGAAGAAGGATTAGAGTCAGCATTGAATCCACGTCCGCGCACTTACTCCCCAAAAAAGTTGGACGGAGAAATAGAAGCGCATTTAATCGCCGTTGCTTGTTCAGAAGCCCCAGAAGGAAGCAGTCGTTGGACATTACGCTTGTTAGCAGACAAGATGGTGTCATTAGGCTATGTGGACAGTATTTCCCATGAAAGCGTCAGGCAAGTGCTAAAAAAAACGAGCTTAAGCCTTGGTTGAAAGAATGTTGGGTAATTCCGCCTGAGCATAATGCTGAATTTGTGTGTCAGATGGAAGATGTTCTAGAATTGTATAAACTACCCTATGACCCTGATTACCCAGTGGTCTGTTTTGATGAGAGTTCCAAGCAATTAGTTTCGGAAACTAGACAGCCGCTACCCATAGAAGCGGGACAGCCTGAACGTTATGACCATGAATATCAACGGCAGGGTGTTTGCAATCTATTTATGTTCTTCGAGCCTTTAGCTGGTTGGCGACATGTGGAAGTGACAGACCACCGCACTCAAGTTGACTATGCTCATCAGATGAAGTATTTAGCCGATGAATGCTATCTTAACGCTAAAAAAATTAAGCTGACTCAGGATAATCTGAATACCCACGTTAAGTCTTCTTTGTATAAAGCATTTCCTCCTGCTGAGGCACGGCGCATTCTCGACAAGTTTGAGTTCCATTACACTCCTAAGCATGGCAGTTGGTTGAATATTGCCGAGATTGAATTGAGTGTTTTGTCGCGTCAATGTCTTGACCGTCGTATTCCTGACAAAGAAACTTTGAAATCTGAGATTGCTGCTTGGGAAAATCGCAGAAACGCTCTTGCTTGTAAATGCAATTGGCAGTTTACTACTGAAGATGCTCGGATTAAATTAGCCCGTCTCTATCCTGTAATTGACGCTTGACACTCTACTAGAACCTATCGCCATCTTGCCGACCTATTACTCAAACAAGGACGCATCATCGAAGCATTGCAAGTCCTCGACTTACTCAAAGTACAAGAACTAGACGACTATCTCAAAAATGTCAAAGGCAACGATCGCACATCTCAAGGTGTCAGATTATTAGAATCGGAAAAAGCCTTTGGCGATAAACTATTCACCACCAGCTACGAGCAAATCCCCTTACTCAATCAACAACTCAGCAACCAAATCCAACAACTGCCAAAATCTGAAACCAACAAAATTCCCGACTACCTGCGAAAGTTACCCCAAGGAGCCGTCTTAGTATATCCCTTAATTCTGGGCGATCGTCTCGAACTAATCGTTTTCTCCGCTAATACCCTTCCTATCAACCGAACCGTTCCAATCAAACAAGCAGCCCTCGAAAGGCTCATTCAAAATTTTCGCCTTGACATTAGAGATTCCAGTTCTCTAGATGTCAAAGCCTCTAGTAAAAAACTCTACAACCTTCTGGTAAAACCAATCGAAGTCGATCTCAAGCAAGCAAACGCCACTACTATTTTCTACGCGCCAGACAGTATCTTGCGTTATATTCCCCTTGCCGCCCTTTACGATGGCAAACAGTGGTTAGCTGAGAAATATCGCATCGACAACCTGATTGCCTATAGCCTCTTTGACCCAGATAGCAAACTTCATGCAAACCCCTCTATCTTTGCTGGATCTTTCGGCAATAGCCTTAAAGGAAACTCAGAATTTGCTCCTCTCCCCGCAACCATTTCCGAAGTTGAGAGCATTAAATCTTTATTCCCCAATACTACGGAGTTAACTGGGCGGGATTTCACAGACAAAAACACCAAAGCTAAAATTTTGGGAAATACAATTATCCACTTTGCCACTCACGCTCAGTTCCAATCTGGCAGTCCTCAAGATTCATTTATATTGTTTGGCGATGGTAGTAAAGTTACCATATCGGAAATTGATAAATGGAATTTAACAAAAGCAGATTTAGTCGTGTTAAGCGCCTGTCAGACAGGATTGGGTAGTTCTTCCAACGGAGCCGAAATACTTGGCTTTGGCTATCAAGTCCAGAAAGCTGGAGGGTAGTCCGCGAGATGTAAGGATAAAATCATAAAAGAACTCTAAGACACTTAATTACCAATGCCAAATTGTCCAAACTGTAACTCAAAAGATGTGGTCAAAAATGGTTTTATTCATAACGGGAATCAAAATCATAAATGTAAAGCCTGTGGTCGCCAGTTTGTTGAAGCACCACGGCAAAAACTAATCTCTGAAGAAACCAAAGCCTTGATTGACAAACTCTTACTTGAGAAGATTCCTCTTGCAGGTATTGCCAGAGTTTGTGACGTTTCTGAAACTTGGTTGCAGAATTATGTCAATCGTAAATACGAGGCGATTCCTCAACAAGTAAATGTATCCGCTAAAAAAAAAGGAAGACTAACGATTCAGTGTGATGAAATGTGGTCTTTTGTTGGCAATAAAGGCAATAAACAGTGGATTTGGCTTGCCATTGATGTTGATACTCGCGAAATTGTTGGCGTTCATATCGGCGAATCGCTCCGCACAAGGAGCGCAAAAGCTTTGGAATTCTTTGCCCAGTGTTTATCGTCAGTGTGCTGTTGCTTATACAGATTTTTGGAATGCATATAGCAATCCTAAATGAGTTGTGAGAAAAAGCCATAGGTAAAAAGTTTGGGAAAGTTAAAGATTTGTCGATGCGTAATAAACTCAAAGAAGAACTTAACTGCCGTAAAAGATTTGCATAAATGGTAGAACTCACGAATAAATCGCTTAGCCTGTAACCAAATATCTTCAATCGGATTTTGTTTTGGATCGTTAGGTGCAAAACGTATACAAGTAATTTTCCAACTTGACTCGTCAAGAGAATGATTGGTTAGAGCAAGATAATCTTTTACCTCTTGAGAACGATGATAACTAGCGCCGTCCCAGATTACAGCAATCTGGTTGTTTTCATTCAGGTCTTGTAAATATTTCAGAAAAGCTACAGTACTTTCAGAGTTACCTGCACTAGCCGCTTGAATTACACATTCCTGTGTATACAGGTTTACAGCACCATAATAAGTCTGTCGCTCTTTTTCATTAGTTATGGGTATTTCAATACGTTCTTGTTTTTTGCCCCACACATATCCACAAATATCTCCCCATAGTAAATGGCATTCATCAGCAAAAAATATAACTAACTTCTCAGCAAGGATCTCAGGACGATGCTTTTCTAGCCATTCTGTAATCTCGTCCTTTTTTTTTTGAATAATGGTGGGGTCTCCTTTCGGATTATGCTTTTGCGTCTTTTTCCAGCTAATTCCAGCTTTCTCAAATATGGCGTAATAGCTTTGTTTAGACTCAAATACTACGTTGTACTCATCCTCAATATATTCTTGTAATTCTACTAAGTTCCAATAATTCTTAGCCTGTAACCATGCATTTATTGCTTGGTTTTGCATTTCGCTCAGATAACCGACCTTACCTTTATATCCTAGCAATAATCCTTCTAATCCCTTATCCACATATATTTTTGTCCATTTACTGACATATCCCGAACCCACTCCCAAAATATCTTTGATCTGCCAATGCTTATATCCTTCGAGATACATTTGTACCGATACACCTCTCTTTAATTCTCTTGCATCTCGATTTGTTTCGATAAATTCTTGCAGTTCTTCTGTCATTTTCATGCCCTCTAGGAATATATTTCCTATCTCCATTTTCTCACAACTCATTTAGGATTGCTATATTCTGTTGTGTTCCCAGACATGCGGCATATCGCGGTTGGAAAGGAAACAGGGAAAACCAATTATATTGAACGTTTTAACTGTACGATGCGACAACGAATCTCTCGACTAGTTCGTAAAACTCTCTCTTTCTCTAAAAAAATAGAAAATCATATTGGTGCTATCTGGTTTTTTATTCACCACTACAACTCATCCTTACTTGTTTAGGACTACCAGCTGGAGCAAAAGCTTCGATCGCTTCTCTCTGGACGGTTTCCGATGGTGGTACTCAGTTGTTAATGCAAGCATTTTATAAGAATTTGAAAAAAAGCAATCCTAGCTTGTCCACATCACTTAAAGAAGCCCAGTTAAGCATGATTCACCGCCTAGTTAAAGATGGCGAAACAAACTTCAACCATCCTTACTATTGGGCTGCCTTTGTCCTGATTGGTAATGGTTTGTAAGCAGCTTGTGCATATTACAGTCATGGTTATAATGTAAAGCTACAATTTAAAATGGACTGCGATCGCGGGTAGTTGGCGACATACGGTAGTGGTTCACATTTGTTGGGGAGAAAATAACAAGCATAGGCTACAAAAAATGCTGGTATGGGTTTTCCATTTTTATCAATTACCTAGTTCAACAAATGTGACACACTACCTAGTATCTCGTTCTATCAAAGATTAGACTGCGATCTTGAATCCGTGATCCTGTGATGTTGAGGGTAAGTCAATGTGAACGAGAGCACAAATTTAAAGCACTTTAGCTAAAGTGCTTTAAATTTGTGAAGTACTAAATGTGTTAACGGTCGTAGCGATCGCGTTGGTTGTTAGAAGAACTATTATTCCGTTGATAATTGTTGGAGTTGTGACTCGAATTGCGATCAGCAATGCGTTGCTCATTTTGTCTGCGTTCTGCTAGACGTTCGCGTTCTCTTCTTTCAGCTAGACGTTGTTGCTCTTGTCTTTCAGCCAAACGTTCGCGCTCACGTCTCTCGACAAGACGTTCGCGCTCTCTTTGTTCGGAAAGGCGATGCTCTTCTCTAAGCCGTTCTTCTTCTCTATATCGCCATTCTGGATCGCGCTGTCCAATAACTACGGGTTGGTAAATTGGTTCTGGCTCACCTATACGAATACTATAGCAATCCTAAATGAGTTGTGAGAAAATGGAGATAGGAAATATATTCCTAGAGGGCATGAAAATGACAGAAGAACTGCAAGAATTTATCGAAACAAATCGAGATGCAAGAGAATTAAAGAGAGGTGTATCGGTACAAATGTATCTCGAAGGATATAAGCATTGGCAGATCAAAGATATTTTGGGAGTGGGTTCGGGATATGTCAGTAAATGGACAAAAATATATGTGGATAAGGGATTAGAAGGATTATTGCTAGGATATAAAGGTAAGGTCGGTTATCTGAGCGAAATGCAAAACCAAGCAATAAATGCATGGTTACAGGCTAAGAATTATTGGAACTTAGTAGAATTACAAGAATATATTGAGGATGAGTACAACGTAGTATTTGAGTCTAAACAAAGCTATTACGCCATATTTGAGAAAGCTGGAATTAGCTGGAAAAAGACGCAAAAGCATAATCCGAAAGGAGACCCCACCATTATTCAAAAAAAAAAGGACGAGATTACAGAATGGCTAGAAAAGCATCGTCCTGAGATCCTTGCTGAGAAGTTAGTTGTATTTTTTGCTGATGAATGCCATTTACTATGGGGAGATATTTGTGGATATGTGTGGGGCAAAAAACAAGAACGTATTGAAATACCCATAACTAATGAAAAAGAGCGACAGACTTATTATGGTGCTGTAAACCTGTATACACAGGAATGTGTAATTCAAGCGGCTAGTGCAGGTAACTCTGAAAGTACTGTAGCTTTTCTGAAATATTTACAAGACCTGAATGAAAACAACCAGATTGCTGTAATCTGGGACGGCGCTAGTTATCATCGTTCTCAAGAGGTAAAAGATTATCTTGCTCTAACCAATCATTCTCTTGACGAGTCAAGTTGGAAAATTACTTGTATACGTTTTGCACCTAACGATCCAAAACAAAATCCGATTGAAGATATTTGGTTACAGGCTAAGCGATTTATTCGTGAGTTCTACCATTTATGCAAATCTTTTACGGCAGTTAAGTTCTTCTTTGAGTTTATTACGCATCGACAAATCTTTAACTTTCCCAAACTTTTTACCTATGGCTTTTTCTCACAACTCATTTAGGATTGCTATAGTTCCTTGACTGCCAGTGCTAAATACTACCTCTGCTGAAGCAGCAGGTGGATGAAATGCGATCGCGCCAATGGTAGTAGCACATAATAATAAAATGGTTGGAGCTTTCATAACTTATATTCACAAAGATAAACACTTGCAGCTGTTTAGACAAGCAACCTATGGAAAAGGTTCTATTTTTACCAAACTGGAATAGTATTTATCAATTTGTGTTAGACAAAGCATCATAGACGGGATGTGCCACTGAGAAATCAGGGAGAGATTAAGTTTTTAAAATGCTATATTTCTATCATCAAGTAAACTTGTGAGAAGGTAAATGAATCTAAAAATCAACTCTTTTCTAATGCTTTTAGTTTTAGCAATTACGTTTCAAATTTCCCCAAAATCTATGAAATCTCAAGAAGTTGATACGCAAAAATTCATAAATTCTGGTGAATATGTTGAATGCTTTGTAATAAGTGATGATCAATCAGAAGATCGCGAAGATTGTTATTCATATCCTTTGTCTGATAGATAAGTTAGAGTACGCAAAAGAACCCAACATAGAGGCAATTCAGAGATCGCCTCTGTTTCGCAATTGGCATTCATATCAAAGCCTTGTAAATAGGCTGTTTCAAGGGGCTAATTCATCGGAATAAAATCTCAAATAAGACCTCAAAAAGTTTTCTGCACTACTAAGCAACGCTTCTTTACCTGCGTGTGCATCCTTTCCTTTTTAGGACTACCATCATTTTCTAAGAAACGATAATTTGCTATTTGTTCGGCTCTGTTTTTACTGATTTGCCGTATATTTACCGATTGGTATTCAACCATTTTTTCGTATAATAATCTCCCATTTTTACCAATCGTGGATCACCAAATGCTTTCCCGTTTGTTACCTCGTTATGTATTAATATCGGATTTTCCATTATCTACAACCCTTACAATATCTTTATCCTAGTTTAATCTGACTTGTGTGTACACGGTAGCCCATTGAGGGAGAGGGGCTTGATAACTTCCACGTAACATCACTCATAACTATGCTGAGCTACTTAATTAACTATCTTAGATCTTAAAAATACTGTAAAAACCATTATGAAAGTCAGGCAGATTCTATGGATTGGATCAGCTGTTATTAGTTTATTGGTGACGGGGCTTTACTGGTATGTGTTTGTCGAGGGTGCTCCCCAGTTGGATGCCTCATCTATTGTTCAGAGCAAAGATTTGAGCTTTAAGGTAGAAACCTTTAACAGCATTGCTATGGGCACATCACGGAAGTATGGGGTAATATTACCACCAAACTACGAAAAGCATCCTCAGCAACGCTATCCCGTAATTTTTCTGCTGCATGGCGGACATGATAATGAGCGAGCCTTTTATGACAAATATGGTCTCACCTTAATTTTGGATCAGCTTTATCGCACAGGGCAACTACCCCCTGTTATTCTTATCAGCCCAGACGGTAATGACAATCGGGGATCTAGCCCCATTTGGGACTCCCAGTATTTTGATGGTCCGAATGGGAAAGTGGGAACGCTGATTGGTTCTGAACTGCCGCAGATCATTAAATCTCGCTACAGGACGATGAATGATCCCAAGTTTTGGGCAATAGGCGGTGTATCCTCTGGAGGATGGGGTGCTTACAATATTGGGCTACGCCACTTCAATAATTTCCACACTTTTTTTAGCCACAGCGGTTATTTCACCGATAACAGCGGCGATGCAAATAGCCCTAATCATTTTATTCAGCAATTTTCTACAGCTCAGCTTCAGATAATTCGTGCATACCTAGACGCAGGTCTAAGCGATACCGATTTGCTAGCATCGACCCAGCAGTTTCATCAAACTTTAAATCGTCTAAACGTTGCTAATGAGTTTCATGCCTTTCCAGGAGGGCATGGAGTGACAGGTGCAGACTTTGGTTGGAATTACTTTCATAAACATCTCGTGGATTCTCTAAAATATGTGGGTAGGCAGTTTAATCAGTCGGATATGTAATGATTCAAGCTATTCCCAGTAATAATTCGCGATCGCCACACCCTCGATTCTGGCTTTGGAATGCCACTTTACTAACCGCAGGGATGGGAATTGTCAATCTTGTCTCTGCCGTGACTCCCAGCCTGCACAATCGAGTCAGATGGCTGAATGATTTATTCCCATTTCCAGTGCGAGCGGGGGCTCATGTGTTTGCGGCTGTGATTGGTTTTTTGCTATTAGTGCTTTCGGCAAATCTACTACGGCGAAAACAGGTTGCTTGGTTGCTCACGGTCGCCTTACTGATACTTTCGATCATCAGTAATTTAATCAAAGGATGGGATTACGAGGAAAGTATACTGTCAGGCGTGTTGCTGGTTAAGCTTTTGTTGATGCGACAGCAGTTCACGGCGCAGTCAGATCGCCCTTCAATAGCTCAGGGGATTCGGGGGGTAATCGCCGCCCTACTGTTTACGTTGGCATACGGCACGCTTGGGTTTTATCTCATGGATCGCCACTATTCAGTGAATTTTGATTTGGGTTCAGCTATTCTGCAAACATTGGCAATGTTTTTTGCTGAAGATAATGCTGGGTTGCAATCTACAACTAGATTTGGCAGATTTTTTGCTAACTCAATTTACATGATTGGTGCGGTGACGATGAGCTATGGGGTTTGGATGCTGCTGCGTCCAGTGTTATCGCGGGGAATAACTGTAAGCGATCGCCAGCGTGCTCAAGCGATTGTTAAGCAGCATGGAAGGTCATCCCTAGCAAGGTTTACTCTATTTGACGATAAGCACTATTACTTCAGTCCTTCTGGGCAAAGCGTGATTGCCTATGTCCCCAAAGGACGGGGAGCGATTGCTTTGGGAGACCCGATCGGTCCGTCTAAAGATCGGCAAGAAGCGATCGTTGGCTTTCAGCAGTTTTGTGGTCGAAATGACTGGTATCCAGCGTTTTATCAAACCTTGCCCGATGACTTGGAACTTTATGCATCTTTAGGATTGCAAGCACTACAAATTGGTGAAGAGTCGATTGTGGATCTGCACACCTTTACACTAGAGGGCAAGCCCGGAAAAAACTTGCGAACCTCAATTAACAAAATGATAAAGACAGGGCATTGCATCGAGTTTTATTCACCACCCATTGCTAACAGCCTGTTGAAGGAATTGAGATTCGTCAGTGATGAATGGCTCCAAATGATGCAAGGGTCTGAGAAAAGGTTTTCTCTCGGCTGGTTTGATGAGGCTTATTTGCAAGACTGTAAAATAGCGGTGGTGCGAAGCGCGGACGGACAAGTGACGGCGTTTGCCAATGTCATTCCTGAGTACCAGCTCAATGAGATCACGATCGACATGATGCGCCGTCGGCAGAATGTAGAAAACGGCACGATGGATTTTTTGTTTGTTTCCCTTTTTCAACACTGTAAGAAGCAGGGCTATGATAGTCTCAACCTAGGTTTGTCGGCATTATCTGGGATCGGCAGATGTAAGCAATCGCCCCGTCTAGAAAAAGCGGTTCGCTATCTCTATAGTCACCTCAACCAGTTCTATAACTTTCAGGGATTGCACGCCTACAAAGAAAAGTTTTATCCTAGCTGGGAACCGCGCTACCTCATTTATCCAAGCTGGTTTGCCCTCCCCGATGTGGTCGTCGCACTGGTCAGAGCCGATTCTGGTGATCGCTTGTTGGATTATTTAAAACCTACAGGAGGATAGTCTCAGATGATGAAACGGCGCTCCACCCTACCTTCGCTGATTAGCGTAGTGCTATTGATCGCGTCTATTTGGGGATTAAGTAGTAACGTTAAACTAAGTGACTCTCTCACGAGAGCCACTTGTCTTCAGAACCGAACTTGAAACTTTAGCTTCATTCGGCTCCTCAATGATTTGACCTTTATCATCGGTACGCCGCAAACTGCCATCAGAAGCAGTTTTAGTATCATGGCAATGACGATGAAGAAGATGAAGGTTTGCATATCCATTACCACCGCCCAAGGAACGAGGGATAATATGGTCAATCTCCCAAACATCTCCATCTCTGAAAGTTAATCCGCAGTGATTACACTTGCCATTCTGAGACTTGAAGAGTTTGGAAACTGAAACTGGCAGTAGGGGATGTTTCCCCAGTCTAGCAGCCCAGTAAGGTAAATCCCCATCGTAGGGAGATTTATTGCCTTTAACCTTTGTATGTCTGACAATGGGAACTTCAGCATGGGATGTGAGGGAGAAAATTCCATCACTAAATACCCAGCTTCTGCCATTGATAATCCTAAAGTATTTAGCATTGACCCATTTAGCCGATTTGTTATGGTGACGACGCTTACACCATCTCGTCATACGCTGCCAAATTAGATGATCTAACTTGGCGAAAGTGGCTTTACTGACTCCAGTAGAGTAGTAATTAGCCCATCCACGTATGATGGGATTCAGCCTTAACACTAATGCCTTTTGTGGGGCTGAGCTATGGCTAGATATGACATCCGCTATTTTCTCGTAGTGCTTCTTTGTCTTGTCCTTAGATGGCATGATTAGTGTTTTGAAACCTAAGCGATTTCCATTTCTAGATTTACCACTCTTGTGTTTGCCCACCTTGTACTGACGGATATTGAATCCAAGGAAATCAAATCCACTAGAGGTATGAGTCACACGAGTCTTTCTATCACTAACTTCCAACCCAACTTCTTTGAGCCATTCTTGAAGAATGACCTTAGCTTTATCTATTACTTCTTTGTCTGGATGAAGACAAACGAAATCATCGGCATATCTAACAAACGTTAGGCTGCTTTGATTTTTAAATTTATTTCCTCTTAAGGATTTCGCTAGTTGCGTCATCCTATTTTCCATGCCGTGAAGTGCTACATTGGCAAGCAGAGGAGAGATGACAGAGCCTTGTGGCGTGCCAAAGTCTGAATCCTCTTTATTACCTTCAAACACCCATCCAGCCTTGAGCCATGCCTTAATGACACGTCCTAAAGTTGGTGATGTTTTGAGCTTTTGTAGCAGATAATCATGATTGATCATGTCGAAGCATTTAGAAATGTCAGCATCTAAAACCCACTTGGATTTTTTATTGATGCTGTCAAATATTGCTTCGATAGCGTCATGGGCTGAACGTCCGATTCTAAAGCCAAAACTGTTTGGCTCAAACTTCGCCTCCCATTCTGGCTCCAGCACCAATTTTACTAACGCTTGGCAGGCTCTGTCCTTTATGCAAGGAATCGATAGAGGACGCTTTTCGCCATTAGCCAGCCTTGGGAATCAAGATTCTTCTGGCAGGTAGTGGCTTTTGCTTTAGGGAAAAACTTTGAGCTAGGATTAACCTTTGATTAGGTGAGAGGGATTTAACTCCATCTATCCCAGCCGTTTTCTTCCCTGAATTATCCTGTGTTACCTTTCTGGTCGCTAGTAAACGAGCATTGTAGGAACGGGTCAGTGTTCTTTGTAACTTGCGGACTAATTGAAAATTGCCATGACTAGACGCTCGGAAAATCCGCTTTTGGAGCTTAAAAACATACCTTTCAGCTTTACGCCAATTGATATCTTTCCATTCCACATTATTCAGTTTTACAACTGGATATGTATTAGACATTTACACTCTACTTAGTAGCTTTTCCCTTCAAATCATCGTCTGGAAGTGGGCATATCCAAGCCATTACAACTTGGCGTTAGCTTTTTCCAGAATCCTGCCATACATGGTATATGGTTAGCACCTACTGGAGCTTTTGGCTTCAGAACGCACGTATGGTTACTTCGTTCCTTATGTTGATTGGTTGCGCCTTTAGATGTCTCAATTAAACCGAGTCAAGGTATGGGAGTGTTGTTGAATATTGTCCAACTATTCAACCTCTGACTTTTGCCTTTTGGCTCCAGTGTATCAGCCTGATTTCACTGGTTTGTTTTTACGGTCTTTTGATGAGATTCCTGTTCGTCATCATGGGCGCTTGCTTGCTCGCCACTGGCTTAGGCTTCCAGTTTAAGAGCTTTTATCCCCGCTTTACGGATTGATGGCTAGTCGCTACCGTAGGGGATATGCTTTCACCAGAACACTCTCTGGGGAAGGGCTTGCATTCTCTAGGGAGATGCTCACCTTCATCAACATAAAGTTGTCATGACTCCTAGGGGAACCATGCTAGCTATCTCTCAATCTCTTATTAGGAGCTGATTTCAGCTAAACGAATCGCACTGGACAAAAAACACCGTTAAGACAATAAGAACTATTGAATCCTACCATTTTCATATTTTTTGGGAATTATTAAGACTTATTCTTAAGTAAATTAACTTTACTAACTTTCGATGCTTGGACTACCGCTTCAGCCATACCCAGAAACGTTAAGAGTCAAGAGATACTTGACTAAAGATACCAATTTAAACTCAAAAATTGGTATCTTTCCCCGCAAAAATTTTATTGTTTTTTGTGCGTTTACTGCATGATCCCCTACTTGCAGACAGCGATCGCGGAGTCGAAATAAAACCCATTGACAAAAATACTCTTTTTGCGTTTTTCAGATCAGCGTACTACTCGCTCCCAAAAATCAGCACATTTTGTTGAAACTCTTCTTGATAGAAATATCAAGCAATACTTACGCTTTGTATCTTAGTCACGCAATTCACGTAAATCATTCATAAAATCAAACAGATTGCTGTCACAGTGATTCGGTAACAATTTAGAAGTATAAGCGACTGAATTAACTATGACTGAGATTCAAAACAAAGTAGTAATCATTACAGGAGTCAGTAGTCGATTAGGGGAAGCAACTGCTATGCGGTTAGCTACTAGTGGAACAAAACTAGCATCGTAGAAGCAAAAATTGTTACAGATTAACCTCAACTAAAAATTAATCCCAAGGAAAAGTCAATGGAAATATCAATGTCCAAGATTCACCAAACCACTTACAAAGGGATCTTTCAGCATCCGATCGCCCATAATTTACAATGGCATGACGTGCGGTCAATGCTAGATGCCCTAGCTGAAGTAACTGAAGAGCATAACGGCAATCTCAAATATACAAGACATGGCGAAGTGCTAGTCCTCCATCCTCCCAAGCATAAAGATCTATCTGACACTAAAGAATTGATGCAAATTCGTCACTTTCTTGAGCGCTCTAGTATTCCTGAACTGGCAGACTCAAATGAGGATGGAACCCATTTGCTAGTTGTAATTAATCACCGCGAGGCTCGCATCTATAAAACAGAACTCCGAGATTCAGTTCCAGAGAGTGTCATACCCTACGACCCAGACGGTACGCGCCGTCATCTCCACAATCTGAATGATAATGTTAAGGGTCAACCTGAACTTAAGTCTTTCTATGAAGCGATCGCCCAGTCATTAAAAGATGCCGAACAGATTTTGATCTTTGGTAGCTCAACTGGAGCTAGTAGTGCCATGGATTATCTGGTAGATGAACTCCAGCAAAATCACCCAGATATTTCTCAAAAAGTTGTGGGTGCGATTGTGGTCAATGAACAACACATGACCGAAGACCAGCTATTAGCTCAGGCACGTACATTTTATGAAGCAAATAATAAATAGATTGCGACCTACGATAGTGCCAGTAACTGTCTCTCCAAGGGCGAAGCTATACCAACAAGCAGCAATTCTCATCACAAAACCAATTTTTATAATGAGAATTGCTGTACCAACAAGGTATTAAATCGAGACTTTTTCCATCAATTAAATATTGGAGATTTTATCCCATGGCAAATTCTTATCAAGTCAGACTATTTAACAAAGCCGAAGGGATCGACCAAACTGTTGAAGTACCAGAAGATCGCTATATCTTGGAAACTGCCGAAGAACAAGGAATGACTCTACCTTACTCCTGTCGGCAAGGCGTTTGTTCGACTTGCACAGTGAAGATGATTGAAGGAAAGGTAGACCAGTCTGAAGGGAGTTATCTGAGTGAAGAACAAATAGCTAAAGGATATGTGTTGATTTGCATTGCCCACCCTCAAGCAAATTGTGTGTTTGAGACTCACAAAGAAGAAGAAGTACTTTAAATTCAATAATTTTTGAGAAATGAATTGATATGAAAAAGAAATCTAGGGCTTATCTTTTGGGTGGAGGGATTGGCTCCTTGGCAGCCGCAGTTTTTATGATTCGAGATGGTGGCATCTCTGGCGAAAATATTGTGATCTTGGAAGTAAAAACTCTTCTGGGTGGAAGTCTGGATGGAACTGGCAACTCCATTGATGGGTATTCCCTGAGGGGAGGACGAATGTTGACAACTGATAATTATGAATGCACATGGGATCTTTTTAAATCTATCCCTTCTCTGCATACTCCAGATAAATCAGTATATGAGGAAACTATGGAGTTTAACGAACAGCACAAGTCAAATTCGATGGCGCGTCTTGTGGATCATCGTCGTGCAAAAGTTCCTGTTAGCTCCATGGGCTTTTCAATGCAAAATCGTCAAGAATTGCTAAAGCTCACCCAAGCTACAGAAGCCGAATTAGCTGCAAGTTGTATCACTGATTGGCTTTCTCCAGAATTTTTTGAGACGGAATTTTGGTTTATGTGGGTAACTACATTTGCCTTCCAACCATGGCATAGTGCCGTTGAATTCAAGCGTTACTTGCATCGCTTCATGCTCGAATTCACCAGAATTGAAACTCTTGCTGGGGTTAAACGCACTATCTACAATCAGTATGATTCACTAATTCTGCCGTTGCAGAGTTGGCTCGCAGCCCAAAATGTTCGCTTTGAGCTAGATTGCAAGGTAACAGATCTTGTTAGTACTAATTCAGAAGGTAAGGTAATCGTTACAGGCATTCATTATCAGCAGAGGGAAGAAAGTAAAGCGATCGCAGTTGAAAGTGGCGATCTAGTATTCCTACAGAATGGATCGATGACCGATGCCTCAAGTTTGGGTTCGATGGCGATCGCCCCTAAAAAGCTAACGAAGAAAGACTGCACCAGTTGGAGCTTATGGGAAAAGCTGGCTGCGGAGAACCTAGATTTTGGTAATCCTGCTGCCTTTAATAGTTGCATTGCTGAATCCGTATGGGAGTCTTTTACGGTTACGCTGAAGAACTCCAAATTCTTCGATCTGGTTGCTAATTTTAGCGACAATCAAGCAGGAACTGGTGGGCTGATCACTTTTAAAGACTCAAACTGGCTGATGTCAATCGTACTTGCCTATCAGCCCCACTTTATAAATCAGCCCAAAGATGTGCAAGTTTTTTGGGGATATGGACTTTTTCCCGATCGCGTTGGCAACTTTGTACCGAAACCGATGGATGAATGTAATGGCGAGGAGATTCTGCGCGAACTATGCGGTCATCTGCGATTCGATTTAGATAGCCTAGGAACTGCAAACTGTATTCCTTGTCGAATGCCATATATTACTAGTATGTTTATGCCACGCTTATCTACAGATCGACCATTGCCGATCCCCCGTAGCTCTAAGAACCTTGCCTTGATTAGTCAGTTTGTGGAGATTCCCGATGATGTCGTTTTCACTGTTGAGTATTCAGTACGAGCAGCACAAATGGCAGTTTATGAATTTCTAGATATCGATCGCCAGATTCCACCCGTTACACCTCACGACAAGTCTCTGCTAGTGCAGTTTGAAGCTTTAGTCAAGGCATTTAAATAGCGCTATTCCCAGCGATCGTCGAATTCATGTTAGTTGGAAAAATCAAAGTAATTAAAGGAGTCAAAATGAAAATATTAATGGTACTAACCTCGCACGATAAGTTTGGTAATACGGGTAAAAAAACTGGTTTCTGGCTTGAAGAATTCGCCGCCCCCTACTACACGTTTAAAGACACAGGTGCGATCGTTACCCTAGTATCACCGCTTGGTGGTCAGCCGCCACTCGATCCTAAGAGCGATACCCCAGATTCCCAGACTAAAGACACGCAACGCTTCAAGGCAGATTCCGCAACCCAATCCGCACTCGCACACACACTTAAATTAAGTGAGGTTGCCGCTGGCGATTTCGATGCTGTATTTTACCCTGGCGGTCATGGCCCGCTCTGGGACCTAGTTGAAGACAAATCATCCATCGATCTTATCGAGTTCATGCTAGCCGCAGGTAAACCAGTCGCCCTTGTTTGTCATGCTCCCGGCGTACTCCGTCATGTTAAGGGTCTCGACGGCTCTCCCATCGTCCAAGGTAAGGCAGTCACAGGCTTTACCAATACCGAGGAGCAAGCAGCCGGATTAACTGAAATTGTTCCGTTTCTAGTCGAAGACATGCTCCGAACGAATGGTGGGAATTATTCAAAAGTAGCTGACTGGCAGCCTCATGTTGTCAAAGATGGACTACTAATTACTGGGCAAAATCCCGCATCTTCTGCGCCAGCCGCGAAGGAACTGCTGGAACAGCTCAGTCTGCTTGCTAGTGCCTAGAATTAGCTTTTTTAGTGTCCAGTAGCGGAAACCGTGAGTTCAGTTTGCAGCTTTAGTCAAAGTATTTAAGTAAGTTTATCCAAACAAATAATCCAAATAATCAGGAGAAAAACCAATGAAAACGAATGCCTACGCCGCCCAAAATGCCACAACTCCCCTTGCACCTTTTAGCTTTGAACGTCGTGAACTTGGGGAGCATGATGTGCAGATCGAAATTCTATATTGCGGCGTGTGTCACTCCGATTTGCACACCGTCCGCAGCGAATGGAGCAGTACCACCTACCCTTGCGTCCCCGGTCACGAAATCGTCGGGCGGGTCAAGAACGTTGGAGCGAAAGTCAATAAATTTAGAGAAGGCGATACGGTTGGGGTGGGTTGTATGGTCGATTCCTGCCGTACCTGTGCTAACTGTAAGGACAACCTAGAGCAGTTCTGCGAGAAAGGTACGATTTTTACTTACAACTCCCCCGACAAACATACTGGCGGAATCACCTACGGTGGATACTCCGAGAGCATTGTGGTGGATAAAGAATTTGTACTGAAAATTCCCAAGAATTTGGATCTGGCGGCAACTGCTCCATTGCTGTGTGCTGGGATTACGACTTATTCGCCCTTACGCTATCACAATGTAAGCAAGGGTCAGAAAGTAGGCGTTGTTGGACTCGGTGGGCTAGGACATATGGGGGTGAAATTGGCGAAAGCTCTCGGCGCTCATGTCGTGGTTTTCACTACCTCACCGGGCAAGGGTTGAAGATGCGCTGCGGCTCGGAGCAGATGAAGTCGTCAATTCTAAAAATGAAGACGAGATGCAGAAACATCTAAATAGTTTCCACTTCATTCTCGATACCGTGTCTGCAAAGCATGATATCAACGCTTACCTCCTGCTATTGAGACGGGACGGCAACCTCACTCAAGTCGGAGTTCCACCCGAGCCGCTTTTGCTTCCGGTGAGCAGCCTGATTTTCGGTCGGCGCAGTCTCAGTGGTTCTCTAATTGGCGGCATTAAAGAAACCCAAGAGATGCTGGATTTCTGCGGTAAGCACAATGTTACTGCCGATATCGAACTTATCCCCATCCAAAACATCAATGAAGCCTACGATCGCCTCGTCAAAAGCGACGTGAAATATCGCTTCGTCATTGATATGGCTTCCTTAAAACAGTCTTGATAAACATTCACAACTAATAATGAAATCAGGCGATCGATTTTTCCTCATCGATCGCCTGATCACTCTGTCTCCCATCGCGATGGTCATTGCTAGTTCAGTTTGGAACTTTAGTCAAAACCTTTAAAGAAGTCTGGCTCAATAGG
>JAATWA010000003.1:0-179182 GCA_013361095.1 Pseudanabaena biceps
CCTGTCTGCACTTGCGCTTTTAAGCCCACGTTCTCATCGGCAAGTTTTGTCATGAATTCGGTCATTGTCGGTTGATTGGCGGCGGCTTTAGCGATCGCTTCTTTTAATTTCGGTACGATTTCATCGAGGTTAACAGCCTCTTTGACTCGTTCGGGGGATAGTCCATGCCAGATTTCGGGTAGTTTGACTGTGCTTTTAGAGATCGCTAGATCTGCGTCTTTTTTGCTAGCGGATAGATTGATAGTTGCGGTGAATTCTGTGCCAATGGGCATATAGGCTGCGTCACTGTGGACAACACCAATATTTTTCCATTGCTCTTGTTCACGTACTTGAATTACTCTCTTGTCATAAATTGGACTCTCAGGATTGGACTCAATTGCTAGTCGGCAATTGCCTGATTCGTTGGGCTGCCATTGTTTATCCTTTAGTTCATTGCTGTCGTATTGCAAGCCGATGACTTTGACTTTATCGACTTGTAGTTCTTGCAGTTGCGTGGTCACGATTTCGGTGAACATCTTGGCGGCGATCGCGCGGTTGTTGTTATGCCACAGGGCGGCGGCTCGGCTTTCGCGTTCGCTTTCTGGGATGGCGGCGCTTTGCGCTTCTAGATACTTTTCGGCTGTGGCGAACATGTCTTTGACATCGTTTCTGGATATGCCAAGGTTAAAGTCGAGTTTTAAGTTCGCTAGTACTTTGCCATTTTCTAAACTCTTGCCATGTTTTTTAATTGTCTCTGGCGAGATTAGTCCGATATCAACTTTAGTTTCTTCATCAAGGATGGCTACAGCTTTGTAGGGATAGTTGCTTTTAGTTTTCCAATCTTTATTTTGGGCAATCTGTATATCCACACTTTCGCCTTGTTTTGCCATGTCCCATATTGGTGATTTGCCTTCTGGATCGGCTTGGCTGGGACTGACGATTTCGATGATGTTTCCTTTGGGTGAGGTGGCGACAATCGCGATTTCTTCTTCATGTTCTAGGCGATTGCGGGTGGCAACGGCTTTGGCGATTTGATGGCTATATTCTGTGGAGATCTCTTTTGCCCATGTTATATGCTCTGGGTTGAGTTTATCTTTGGGCATTAGATGATCGAATCGGTTGTAGTTGCGATCGCCGACTAGTTTATATTCGTGATGGATCTGGTTAGCTTGCTCTACCATCCAACCCACGGGATCTTGAGTGTTGGTTTTCAGTCCATGATTGCCTAGATAGGCTTGGGTATTATCTTTGTCTTTGATCCATTCCACTTCCTTGAATTTGCCTATTTTTTGACAAAATTCAAATTCCTGTTCGTCAACTTTTCTGGCACTTTTGGGTGTATCAACTGCTCGTTGAAGATTAACTGCGGTTAGGGTTTCTAAGTCCCAGAGTAAGCGCTCGGTTTTGCCTAAGCCTGCTGCTATTGTTTTTTCCTGTTGGCTGCTATGTGGAACTTTTTGAGCGATTTCCCTAATTTCGCTAATGCGCGATCGCCAGTCATCGTTGGGGATTTTAAATTTATGTTTGTCATTGAGATCTTCGGCAAGTACTTTTTGAAAGTGGTTGCCAATATTCTGTAAATAGCTGGCTCTGTCTTCTGGGGCTGTATTTTGCGTATCCCACCGCAATGCTTCTAGTCTCATACCGAGGTTAGCGACTTTGCCTGTGGGGTTATCGGCAGCATTGATGGCAGCACTGGCTAAGTTCGGAAATCCATGCTCTTGGTCACGGGGAATTTTCTTTTCTTTTTCGACCTGTACGGGTTTGTTCTCAGGCAGGTTTTTGGTGATTATTTCTTGGATCAGCGTGGGATACTGCTCGATCTCTTTTTTGGTTTGGGCTTGTTGTTCGGGGATTAGTTGACTGGGAATGATCCCTACGCGATCGCCGTCGAAGTCTATGACCAGTCGTTTGGCATCGTTGGGATGCATGTAGCAAATGCCTTTCTGCACGTAGGCTTCGGGGTCATTTTCGCGCAGGACTTTGAGGTTGTTGGTAAATACGTCAAAGTTGGCGGCGTTGGCGACGGGGCTGCGGTAAATGCCGACTTGTGCGCCATCGGGTAGTCCTTTAAAGCTAATTTCTCCTTCTTGTAGTTGGTTGTGGGGTTGGGCGATGCCGCTTGGGATGTATACGCCTCCTGTGGCGACATCTACCCATTCGCTTTGCATGAATTCTTGCAAGCGTTTGGTGATATCTTCCATTTCGAGGATTTGGCAATGCCCACCGTCAATTAGATCGGCTTTTAAAACTTCGTACAGCCAATCTTTGTATTCTTTTTCTGGTGATGGGATTTGCTTTTTGTCGTTTGAGTTGACTAAATCTGTTATTCCTAGTTCTTGGGCTAGTTCTGGTTCGATTAACTGTTTGATTTCTTCTTCTTCTGGTTCTTGACTTTTTTCAAGCCGTTTTTCGTGGCGATCTATATATAGTTGGGCAATTTTTCGGGGATCTGCTTGGGCTTCGGCTAGGTTTTCGGCTTTGGCTTTCAGTTTTGGCAGTACGTCGGCTTGGACTCCTTCGGGGAAAAAGACTAGGGCTTGGGTTCCCAGTTTTTGTTCGGTAAATCTCGCATCTTCTTTTCTTGACCAGAATAGGTTGACTTCATGAATTCCCGTAGTGGTGGTTTTACCGTCGCCTTTGATGCTGGATTTGGCGACGATGGCATCGACTTCTAGGGCTTGACAGAGTACGCTGCTCCGACATGTGCCTTTGAAAATCCCTTCCCATTCGGGGACTCCTGCCCGAAATTGAAATGGACGGTTTGGTTCGGCTTCTAGTTCTGTGGCTAATTCGGTGGAAATTAGGCTGTAGCAGTCTCCGAGTTTGCTGGCGATCGCTCCCATTGCTTTGTCGCTGATGGTGATGCCATTGCTGAGGGTAATGGATTGTTTGCCCCAGTCGGCAGTGTATTGGCTAGTTTCAGGATCGCGGCTAAGGGTTTCGTCGTCGATAATTAGGATGCGCGATTTCTCTTTAAATATTGATTTCTTTGCATCGGATATTGGCAAGCTGCCATAGGCGACGGCATCGCTATGGTTGGTGAAGATTTCTTGGCTTACTTTTTCGGCTATGGAGCGATCTGAAAAGTAGGCGGTTCTACCGCTGGCAAGGATGATATGCATTCCTTGCTCTTTGAGGTTTTCTATGTCTCGTTCGGTTATGCCGTCGTACATTCTGCCGATGGCAAGTTTGGTTGAGTCTAGTTCGTTGCCAAACTTTTGTTCGAGGTATGTATTCTCAACGCTTTTAGGCGGTAGTGGTAATTCTTTCCCCGTTTTAATATTGATCTGTCTGAATTCCATGTCTTAAAAAATCTTGCAGTTAAATCTTTTAGGAATGTCTGTTCGAGCGAATTACGCCCGAACAGACATCGAGGCTTTGATATTCCCTATTCTGTGAATGCGATGAATATCAAAAATCAATTTGGTTGTCGTGTTGTTTTGTCGTTTTTGCTTTTTTTCTGCGCTTGGGCTGTTCTGTTTGGGGTGGCAGTGAGTACGCTGATTCGTATGTTTCGAGATCGTCTGTGTCTGCTAATCCTTCGCTCAGTAGTTCTTCGTAGGTGTATCCGCGATCAATATATTCTTGTATATTTTTCTTCATATTTCTTGATTTTTCTGGGTTTCAGAGCAACATGCTTTGTATTTCAGCGCCGATTTGCAATCTATTATTTAAGACTATTTATGGATTTTAAACCATTACAAATCTTTCTTTCTAATATTTTAGAATTGTATTTTTTTTGTAAACTGAAGGCGACACATTTTCTAGTGAGCAGAGTGAGATCTCACAAGCGATCCGCGCAAGTATCTCCCCTATTCCTTTCGGACTAATTTCTCAGGAAACCGCACCACGTATCCAGTGTACATTTATGCGTCATTTGCCATTAAGAAAACTACTTATTGGGGAGCTTAGCTGGAAAAGACTGCTGAGATCGGTGCTGTTTATTTATACCTTTTTTGCGCTTTATATCTTTTTTCGAGCAGATAGCATGATTTTTTTGCCTCAGGCTACTAGCTATCAAGATAATACAGATATTATTAAAATTCCTGTCAGCGATACCGAACGGATATCAGCAACATACTTGCCTAATGCTGGTTCTAGGTACACTTTGCTCTACATCCATGGTAATGCAGAAGATCTTGGTGATATTCGCCCCTTGTTAGAGCGCTTTCATAACTGGGGATTTAGTGTTTTTGCTTATGACTATCGGGGTTACGGAACCAGCGACGGTAAACCAACCGAGGATAATGCATACCAAGATGCTGATGATGCTTACAGGTATCTGACTCAACAACTCAAAATCCCTTCCGAGCAGATTATTCTCTATGGTCGATCGGTAGGAGGAGGATCGGCGACTGAACTCGCAACTCGGCATTCTGTTGCTGGTTTGATTCTAGAGAGTACATTTACATCTGCATTTCGAGTCGTTGTGCCATTTCCCTTACTCCCTTTTGACAAGTTCTCTAACCTTGACAAACTTAGAAAAATTCGTTGCCCTGTTCTTGTAATGCATGGTCAAGCTGACCAAACGATTCCTATTGAGCATGGTCAAACTCTTTACGGAGCTGCGTCAGAACCAAAAATGTCTTTCTGGTTAGCAGGGGCAGGACATGATGATTTTACTTGGGTAGCAGGTGAACGCCATCGACAAACTCTATTGTCTTTTGTGCAACTTATCGAAACACATCCCCACAAGTAAGTGGCATCATGAAATGTGCAAGATAACCAACCGTTGACGCGGATTTCTTAATGCGATTTGCCCTGTTTTTTTCTAACGTATGTAGCTCATTAAGTCGCTTTAAAAATAGCAAATAAGTAATCTGTTCAATCACCTCAAGCGGGTTCGATATCCCGCCCGACAAAAAAGCATCCCAAATGCGATCGATTTGACTCTTAATTTCCCCTGAGATCATAGTTTGCCTGTCTTATCCGATTGACCCTAAAAATTCTGGGTGATTAACAGTTTTACCCCCTTTAGACAGCATTTAGCCTTTCAGCTTTGGAAATCCATGCAACGCCCACCCAACAATTTAACCAATTTACAAAAGTAGTCATTTAGTCTTGACGACATAACTTATTAGCAATAAGACTTCATAACATTAAAACCTGAATACATAAAAGAAACATAATACAAATACTAACTGTCATCTCCTTGTCTCGTAGTCAAGGCAAAACGACAACAAGTTTTTTTAGGTTTGACCTTAGCTAGTCTAGGCTTTAAGGCACTTTGGATAGATGGCGACCCACAGCATAACCTCTCACTGTACGGGCGATCGCCCCATCAAAACGATGAGCCAACCTTGCTAGAATGCATCACTGGACAAGTCCAACCCATCGATGCTATTTACCCAACCGACTGGGAAAACCGCGCAGGCGTGGGAATCGTAAACCTTGCATCCTTCATGTGGTGCGCGTAAGTTGAACCGTCACCACTATCGATCACAAAAAAGGAAACACATGATCGTTAACACCCTTTAGACAGCATTTAGCCTTTCAGCTTTGGAAATCCATGCAACGCCCACCCAACAATTTAACCAATTTACAAAAAGTAGTCATTTAGTCTTGACGACATAACTTATTAGCAACAAGATTTCATGACATTAAAATTTGAATACATAAAAGAAACATAATGCAAATACTAACTGTCGTCTCCTTGTCTGGTGGTCAAGGCAAAACGACAACAAGTTTTTTTTAGGCTTGACCTTAGCTAGGGGTGCAATCAGGATAGCTGTAATTTAGTGCCACGAAAGCTGGAAATGCCTGATTCTACGTGCTTCCTTCAATGGGATTTGTATAGAAAATGGTTACTTCTAAAACCTGTGTCAGGTAAAGGCTTCAGGAGTTGGTGGCACTGTTTTACACTTATCCTGATTACATGCCTACTATCCCGCTTTGCAGCCCGAATTAGAGTTATGGGAACCCACAGAAACACCCATAGAGATGACTCAAGCCACTTACAGAGAGCTACATGAGTTACTGCATGGGTTAGCTGCCGATCTGCCATTTAACCAGAAAGTTAAGGCGGCTTTGCAACGTCTTGAGACTGTGAAAATTATTAGCTAGACTGTATTTGAGGGCTATCTTACAGGTTTAAAAACGTATCCTGTAGCTATCCCTGATACGCTTGGATTTTCGGCACAGTAAATTTATGGAAATAATTCGATGGATGCGCGTCATCCTGTCCAGTATTTTTATACTGCTTGGCTTGGGATTCGGGACATACTTTTATATCAAGGAGCATCCAATCACATCCATCGATCCGCAAGGGTGCATCGTCAGATTATCGCCAGCCGATGACTTTACAATTATTCCTTTTGGCGATCGGCGTTGTCCTAAATCACTAGACTAACCCTTTCAGCAATGGGACAAAATTTAGCTGCAACAAAGTAAGACAAAAAAATCTGCGTGAGCGATCGCTAGATTTTTTTTAACAGAAGGGGAATCCAAAGGGGGTGTCCCCTTTTGGCAAGCGGTCGTGTTGCTGTCGGATAAAAAATAAACGGTAGTGCAATTTATTGTCCGACAAGCAACATAGCTTGCAAGCTATTTTACGCAGCCTTCAAACCACGCAAACTCGTTGTAGAGATAGTATCGGTCAGTACAACTTTGGTACAACTCGGGTACAGTTTTATACTAAAGCTAGTACAACTCAGGTACAACTTGAGTACAGCTCTGCACCAGAGCTGTAACAGCAGATAAACACATTAGGACTTATTCGCATCCTACAAAAAATTAATCTGTTAAGGCGATCGCTAACTTGCAGAAAACTCCAAAGCATCATCCGCACCGCGAACAATCCCATAACCTTTGTCAGCCAACCATCGAAAATACTCCCTAATCTCACTAACAGGACTATCACGGAATAAACGGACACTAGACTTAATCTAACTAACCTCTCTTCACTGCCGTACATTTCCAACGTGGCGTATATCAACTGCAAAAAAACTTGATTTTTTTTTGCGGGGAAGCGAAAAGAGATGTCCCCTGAAACAGTACAAACTCGTTCGCAAAAAGTTATAGGGAGTTCATAGATTCTTTGTAGACTCCATGTAGACATTGAATAGAAAGCTGTAGTTCTTTGTTCGTTTTAGGGATAACTATTTGTTGACTTTCAGTAAATTTTTGATTGATTGTTGATAGGCTTTCTGTAGTCCCTGCGTAGATTATTAGTAGTCCTTGCGTAGATTAATCATAAATTTTGAGTAGACCGTCAGTAGTCTATAAATAGACTGCGGATAGATATTGGTTAGACTCTCTGTATACTCTCCTGTAGTCGTTCTGTATATTAGTAGTAACTTTTTGCGAACGAGTTTGCACCGTTTGAGGGGTGTGCGGGGTTTGGAGCAAGCTATGTTGCTTGTCGGACAAGAAATCGCGCTATCGCTTAATTTTTGTTCGACAGCAACACGACCACTTGCCAAAAGGGGACACCCCCTTTGGATTCCCCCTCTGTTAAAAAAAATCTAGCGATCGCTCACGCAGATTTTTTTGTCTTACTTTGTTGCAGCTAAATTTTGTCCCATTGCTGAAAGGGTTAGTCTAGTGATTTAGGACAACGCCGATCGCCAAAAGGAATAATTGTAAAGTCATCGGCTGGCGATAATCTGACGATGCACCCTTGCGGATCGATGGATGTGATTGGATGCTCCTTGATATAAAAGTATGTCCCGAATCCCAAGCCAAGCAGTATAAAAATACTGGACAGGATGACGCGCATCCATCGAATTATTTCCATAAATTTACTGTACAGAAAATTCAAGCGTATCAGCTTCGCCTCTGACAATTCCGTGCTGATGATCGGCAAGCCATTGAAAATATGAGCGAATCTCACCAACAGGACTATCACGGAATAAACGGATACCAGACTTAACCTGACTGGCGGTAATGAAACAATCTTTTTCTTTGGCGTACTCCAAAATTTTAATTAGGGGCGTTGACAAAGTTGATGCTGGATTGACAGCAATTGACGAATTGACAAGGGTTGACGCGATTGACGGGTTATCTAAATCGACATTTTGAGCAGGATCTTGTAAATTATTATCCTTTGTCAATTTGTCAAAGTCGGAATCATCAGCTAACAAAGCCTGTAAGCGATCGCCATTAAAAAACAAATCACCACGTCCTAGAAGTTGAGAGCCATCAAAGGACTTATTCCCTAAAATTGCCTCACTATCGGCAGAATCCGCAACAGTGAGCAGTACCCTAGCAGGACAGTTTGAGCGCAAGCGTGGCGAGACAACTTTCTTGGGACGTTGGGTAAATACAACCAAGTGAATCCCCGCAGCTCGCGCTTTTTGTCCAAGTCTGATAATTAAGTTTTCCAGTTTATCGACTTGTACCTTTGTGCATGAATCCCAGAGGTCGCCAAACTCATCGAATAAAAATAGGATGCGTGGCAATTTCTCAGATGAACGCTGGTTAAAGCCTTCAATGTTTTCAACTGCCAAGCGCTCAAACATTTTGTAACGCTGTTCCATCTCATCTACTGTTTTTTCGAGATAGGCGATCGCCTCATCTGGTTGACTCATAATCGGCGCGATTAAATTGGCACAGTCTTTAAATTTAAGAAACGATACCCGCTTCGCATCACAAATTAATAGCTGTAGTTCCGCTGGCGATCGGTTCAGGAACAAGCTCAAGAGAAAAACTTGCAAAAATACTGACTTGCCAGATCCTGTAGTTCCTGCGCCCAAAACATGACAGCTTTCAGGCTGTGACAAATCAACAGATATCAATTTATTGTTGATGTCCACGCCGATCGCCGCTTCAAACTTTGGTGACTTTTGCCAGTAATCCGCAAACTTAGCTGACTGACGATCATGACGTGGGGTATCTATGGCGATCGCACCTTTGCTAATAGACATCACAGGCGGCAACTCTAAACCTAGCTCTAGTTGCAATTCCTGTCCTGTGGCTAAAACTTGAGATACTTTGCAATTAGTTGGTTTGATTAATGTACGGATAAAGGAAGGCGATCGCAGTTCTTGAACAAAGTCACATTCAAGTTTTAAGCCATAGAGAGCTTTAAGAATTGGGTGAGAGGGAATTGCTTTTTGTAATTCTGCGATCGCTATTTCTTTCCTGGGCGGCGCAAAGCTGTTATTTAGATGCAATCCATAACCCTTAATGCTTTCGTGATTGCTTACATGGCGATAATCTTCACTCCATTTCTGAAGCTTTTCTAGTTTGTGGCTAGTAATGAACAGACCAGAAGCGATCGCTAGATTACTAACTTTGAGACTCCAGTGAGAAGGAAGTAAGCAAACCACACAGGCAGAAATACCAAGGGCAAAAGTAGCAATGTTGCCGTACTTGGCAGTCCTACGCGATTCAATGACATAGGTTAATTGGGCGGGATGAAAGTCTTTTGTAAGCATAATAAAAAGCCCTCTCAGGGAGGGCTTGAAGTTAACTTTTTAATGTGCAAACTTGATAAACCAAGTCATTTAGAGTTTTATCGTCAAGTCGTGAGAGTGTGGCGGAATTTGGTTTTGAATCAGTACACAAAGCATATTTAAGCTCTAGTTCAGAGCGCTTTGCGCTGCGCGGTCTAAGGTCAATTTGCTTAGGTATGGCGGCGATCGCTGATTCAGAATCTTGCTTAGTAATTTGCTGTGATTCTAATTTCTGCAAGTGATAGCCAAGCAATGCACCAAGCGCCAGAGACAAAGCACTTGGGATAAGTAGAAGCTTCACCATAGACCAAACCATCCTTTGTTCCTGGTGCTGTCGTCATCGTCATCTGTTTCGTCAGATTCAATGTCGTCATTGTCTAGATCGTTATCGTCGGCATAGCGGCGGCGTTCCCATTCTGTTTGGTACTCATCACTGTCGATGTCTTCAGTAATGCCAGTTAAGGCGGTGAAGATTGCTTTAATCATGCTGCTTTCTCCTCATCATCAGCACTTTCTAGGGCTGCAAGTTCAGGGAAAGGCGAGATGTTGACTGGAGGATTGTTGCCACTGACAAGCCATGCAAATAATTTTGCGGGCGCTTTTTTGAGTATTGCCGATCGAACCTTCGACCAGTTGATATTGTTTAAAAGTTCATCGGCGATCTGCTCTTCAAGGTCGAAGGCGATCGCGTCAGGCGTAGCTAATTCGGGCTGTGTAGTTACCTCTACAGCCTGTTTGACGGCTTTTGCTGCCATAATATTCATATTCCTGTATGGGGATAAATAGAGGCGATCGCGGCTTTCTCAGGGCTGTAGCGATCGCTTTTATGCTTTCTACGTTATCATAAGTGCATCAAAATTAGTCAAAGTGAAGCAGAGATATGGTTGTAGTATTGATGCAACTTGATTCAAAGGATTTAGAAGTGAAGCAAAGGCGGCTGTCAGTGCCACTAAGTGAGGAGCAGATCGAAATATTAGAAAAAATTGCCGAAAGCGAAAAAAGATCTATGGGCGCTCAAGCGGCGTTAATCATTGAATCTTGGATACTGCAATACCAGGCGAATCCTACCAAAGGCAAAAAATCATGAGTGAGTCAACCAAAGCAACCCGCGCTACTGTGGCGATCGGGGCGTTAACCGTTGATGCTTTCATGTTGCCAGATGGGAGCTATCGGATGTCGCAAACACAAGCATCTGAAGCAGTCGGATTATCACGTCAAAACGTGTCCGATTTTTTGCGCTCAAATGCCATCAAAACATTACTGGGAGAAGGTTATACGAGTCCAATTTCTGGTAATGAACAAATTGAAATTGAGTCTGAAGGTGATAAACGAGGTCAAAGCCGTTTTAACTCAGTGCCTTTGGAGGTTGTTGGGGCTTATTGGCTTTGGCAGTCCTATCGTGGCAACAAAAAAGCCTTATCCCTCTGTATGGCTCTTATCATAGAAAGCCTAGAACGTAGGTTTGATGATGCTTTTGGGGTTGTTATCAGTGAGCAAGAGCGTAATAAGCGACTGTCTCAACGAAATAGCCAGTTAGAGCAAGATTTAGCTAAGTTGGGTGAAGGGTTTGCGATCGATGCTGACAAGGATCGAGAAATCGCTTATTTGACTTCACTGCTTAAAGACAACGGTATTGAGCCTTATGGGTTGCCTAATAGCGATCGCGGTAATGATCAATGAAGCAGATAAAAACTTTACATGGGAGGTATATCTGCTAGCACTAAAACAACGTAGTTTTGTGGTGTAATTAACGCAGAAAAATGCGGAATAGCCTCTCGCAGAATATCTGCTCATTAATAATAATTATTTTTGTAAGCCTTTACCTATAAAGTGTGGGAGTATTCACTATCGAAACTATAAGATTTAGAAACGCCTCCAAAAAAATCTTTGAATTTTGTAAAATATTTTTCTAAAATCATCTACAATGCGATCGCAATTGCATTTTAAGCGCTAAGATATACAGTATTACTTGTATGAATGTAATCTCATGTCTGCAAAAAAAGTTCTCACCTTAAAAGTTGAATCAAAAGTTTTAGACGGTTATACAAACTTAGCTAAATCGCTAAAGATGAATCGCTCTGAAATGGTTCGTACTGCTATTGATGAGTTCACTCAAAAGCAAAGCACCTCACAGGCTACATAGCTTGCGAGGTGCTTTAATCTATTCGTAAACGCCTTACTTAATCAAATCTCCGATGACCCTGAGAAAGTTTCGAGATTTGTAAGCGGTTAGGCATAAACAGGTAACACTATCATGCCTCAAAAACTGACGGGTTTCAAGCCCTTCCAATATTTTAGTCTATTTTCGGAATTTTTAAGCCTCGTAATTGATTGCCACATTGCAGTAGTAGAGGGCGATCTCTAATGGTTACTACTACTGCAAGAAACTCTAAAAACTTATTACCCGCCGATTCTATTGAGCAAGAGTTCGCGGCGCTATTCCCTCACCTATGGGATTGGATATTTAAAGATCCTGACGGCTGGCACACAAACTCTAAATATCCACTTTCGCCACGAGACTTAATCCAGAAATTGCGATCGCCTGACGAGATCATTGGTGTGAGGTTTGGTACTGAAACCAGATACTTATTGCTTGATATTGACTCAGGTAGTCCATATCATCCTGCGAACGATGAACAGGGCATAAACAAGATTTTGGGCGCTATGGGGGACATAGGACTAACGAGATATATTCGTACTCAGTCCAGTAACTCGACAGGACTGCACCTATATTTCCCATTGCCTGAATCCATCAACTCGTTTAACTTGGCTTGTGCTTCGCGCCATGCCCTAGAGAAATCAGGACTAACAGTTAAAGGCGGTACGCTTGAGACATTTCCTAATGTGAAAGCATACTCAGACGTAACCAAGACTCTGTTTAATGGGCATAGACTGCCATTGCAAGCGGATAGCTATTTACTTAAAGATAACTACGAGCCATACTCACAATCCGTAGAATCATTTCTACTTGATTGGAAAACCGCCGCCGCGTCTCAAGATATGAAGATCTTGAATAAGGCGATCGCGACAGCCCCAAAACCCAAAAATATTAAAGTTAAGGAAACAGGCAAAGCTATTGAATGGCGATCTAATCTCGAAAGTAGGATCGAGACAGGATGGACAGGTCAGGGACAAACTAACGAGCTAATGTTTCAGATAGCTCAATATGGTCATCTATGGCTAGCCATAGATGACCTGTCTGAGCTAGTCGAGTACACCGCCACGCAGACTAAAAACTGCAAAGGGTTTTATGAATACTCAAACCATACGCACGAAGTTGATAGGCTTGCCTTGGATAAAGCTAAAAATGTCATGGCTAAATATTATCCCTATGACAGTAAAGCTGGGCTTACCAGTGGCGATCGTACCGCCATGACTAAAGAGCCAAAAGTAAGCCGTCTTGATCAAGTGAAAAAAGGCTTGATCGATCTGGTTAATCAGATCGGCGGGGCAACCTTTAAGACAACCCGATCTCTTCTGACTTATCTCGAAGAACAACTAAAAACTAGTCGAGATACCTTATACAAGCTTAAGGAGCTATGGCAACCATTAGTAAACAACTGTAACGCCGCTTCTATCAATGAATACAGCGATTTTAATGTAGAAAACAATGAAGCTTGCGAGAAATCAGAAAACTCTGAAACGTTTACAGAAAGCGGCGTTACAGTTTTAAGCCCTAATGAAGTGTTTGGGTGTGAAGTAGAAAAGGAAAAAGCAAAGCAATCTAAAGGAAGTCCAGATCCCGAAGTCTCGATTTTTTTGTTAGAAATCTCAGAACCATTGCCAGATAAGGAATTGAAGCCAATCATGGCTTTTGAGCAAATTGAGGCGATCGCCTCAATTTGTAAATCAGAAACAGGTGGGGCAAACAATCAACTGTACAAACCAAAGGAACCACCGCGACAAAATCCGTCAACATTGGAAAACATCAAGGCGATTGTAACTGCCGATCCGAGCAGGGTGCGATCACAATTAGCAATGCTCAAGGCTAAATTGTTAATGACTTGGTTGAAAGCTGATGAGCGATCGCAAACTGAACAGGCGATCGCATGGTTAGAAGAGCTTGATTGTGATTATGAATATTTTTAAAAATCCAAATATTTTTCTGATAGTTGATGCCGCTCTCAGTGAGATCATAGCTTCTTGCAGTAAAGCAGTAGGGGCTTCAGTATCTACTGAATGGATAGATGTAGCCAAGATTTTTGGTTGAAGCGATCGCGCCGACTATATTTGAATCACTGTCCCACCCCATCCCTTTATCAGTAGGATAGATATTAACTTCAGTACTGATTTACTGCAAGAAGTGATGATCAAAAAACTGAAAATATTTTCAAAACAAACTATTTGTTTAGCATGGCTAGTAGCTCTCTAGACTCTCGGAGAAGCTGCCTAATCTCTGATTGTTCAGCGATCGCCTCAGCGCAATATTTGCCATGTTTGATAGCATTTTGACTGACCGCAGCCTTGCCGAACTCAGTTTTTGGGCCTTTGCTTAGCTGCCAAGGCTTCCACTGGTGAATTAACAGTGATTGTTTCTGCTTCTGTTCTAATGTCCACTGTCTTGGCATAGCTTTCTCCTAATTGTACTGGTTGATTATTGGTATCAGTCACTAACTGATTGAACTGGTTCTCGACTAACTGCTTGACAAAGGTTGCCGACTTTTTGGGATTACGGATTTCATGCAGAGCCAACAAGGTTTTTCTAGATGCCTCTTGAAGTTTAGCCGCAGCCGTAATTTTCTCAGGATTTCCATCCTCCATTGCACTATCAGCCGTAGCGATAAACATAACATCGAGGCAAACTGCCTGTTTGATTAGCATCCTTTCAATTTGTTTGTCATCAACTTTTTCATACTGAATATTTGTGGCGATATCAACTATTCTCATTGCTCTCTCCTTGTTTAGTAGGTGCGATCGCCAGCCAAGCTATTGTTCCTTCATTGCTATAGGTAGGAGCTAACCCGACGGCGGCTAACTTCTCTTTAGCTGATTGCTTACTCTCCTCAGATTTAGCCGTGAGCGCAGCCTTAGCCCAATCGTACAGATTTTGACCGATAACTTTTGGATTGAAACTTTGAGCGATCTCCAATGCTTCAGAACGGGTAAGAATCTCTTTTGATTTGGGCGATCGCTTAGTTGTTTTTTGCTTACCAGTCGCGGCGGTGTATTCACTGGGGAAAAACTTTTCATTGAGTCCGATCAAGGTCTTGAATAGTCCAATCTCTTTCAACTCTTGATCGTTCATCCGTTTCAGCGCCTTAATCGTAATCCCTCTGAGCGATCGCAAAATCACAGAACCATCATGATTAATGCTGTAAGTTACCTGATGAGACTTATTAGACTCCGCGTTCGCATCGCTCAAAGTCTCATCAGGTAAAGGATTTTCAATCGTGGGAGCTGCGATATTTGAGATCGCTTCGATGATTGGCAGTGTATCAAACTCTAGGCTACTTCCTTCAGTTTCAGGGGCGCTACTGCTTTCGCTTTCTGCAATAAGCGCTTGAGTAAAATTTGCGGGTGCTGTAGCCTCACTGCGAACGGCTTCTATTGTTTTTAATCTGGCAAGTAAAGGGGCGATCGATTCCTTGAGTTCATCGATTTCAGCGCCGCGTCTTACTAAGAGAGCCGAAAAGCCTTGATAATCTGCAATGTTTGAGGCTTTGACCGAATCGAGTTCATTAGCGATCGCCTCATTAATCATCGCTTGAATGTCCACATCAGGGGCAGCGCTAGATTGTCCAACATTGTTAGAAATTGTTTGACCTTGCATCACACTACGAACAATAGAAATGATCGAGCCTCCCATATTTGGTTTATCTGCTCTAACCAACTTATTAGCAGTGGCATATTCTCTCAACCAGTTCGCCACGTCATCAGGCAAGCGTACCGAAACAAAATTAGGATCTTTAGTCATGATGTCTAACTCTTGTCTAACTTATGTCTAACATTATAACTCATGTAAAACAAAGTCTAACAAAATGTTTAACAAAACTCAATTTAACAAAACCGTTCCCTTGTGTTAAACAAAGTCTAACTAATGTCAAACAATTACTTGACAATGTTAAACAAAAGTTAGACAATGTTAGACATAAACAAAGTTAAACAATATTAAACAAATGACTAAAGCAATTGGCTACATTAGAGTAAGTACAGAGGGACAGGCAACAGAGGGCGTGAGCTTAGATGCACAGTCAGCAAAAATTCGGGCTTACTGTGAACTCAATGATTTAGAGTTAGTCGAGATTGTTTGTGATGCTGGCAAGTCTGCCAAGTCTACCGATCGCGATGGGTTACAACAATGTTTAACAATGTTGTCTAACAATGAAGCATCTGCACTTGTGGTTTACAAACTAGATAGACTATCTCGCAAAGTTCTCGATGCTCTTAATCTAATCTCTGAAATAGAATCTCATGGTGCTAGTCTGCATAGTATTGTCGAGAAATTAGATACACAGTCAGCACTAGGTAAGTTTTTTGTAAACATGACGGCTGCTCTATCTCAGTTAGAACGCGATCAAGTTTCAGAGCGTACCATTATGGCAATGGCACACAAAAAGGAACAAGGGCAACATTGCGGCTCACCTGCTTACGGCTTTACAATGGTAGAGAAGAAGTTAGTAAAGGTTGCTAAGGAACATGAGGCGATCGCACTTATCCAACAATTGAAATCAGACGGGGCAAACTTGCAAGCGATCGCTGATGAACTGAATAACCAAGGCATAACCACAAAGCGCGGCGCTAAGTGGCAACCTATGCAAGTTTCTAGAGTATTGGCTAGAGGTTAAACAATGTTAGATATAGTTACAGAATCGCTAGGCTTTGCAATGGTAAGCTTAGCGATTCGGAATAGGAAACAGGCTAAAAGCTTTTCTATGGCACATCCTAGCTTAGTTAGCAAACATTGTTTAACATTGTTATACTTTTGGCAAAATGGCGGCGCTAAGGAGTATTTAGAGGGATTGGATACTGATTTACGGAATTGTCTGATATGTAATCTGATAGGTGATGTCAGCGCTGAGGCGATCGCAGATATGGGATTAATAAAAGTTTAACATTGTTAGACTTTGTTAAATAAAAAAGTACCACTCCTAACGTGCGCCTTATATGAGTGGCTGATATCAGCGCAAAAAATAGATATATATATTCTTGTGTTTGGGAAATATTTTTGCAAAATTTGTTGGCGATCCCCTTCCTGGCGATCGCCTAAATTGTTACTAGATATCCAGATATCTGAGTATCTAGCTTTCTGAATATCTAGATTGCAGACTATCCAGAAACTCAGCTATGCGACTATCTGAACTGTTGCCTTTCTGGATATCTAGGTATAGCAAAAGCAACTCAGCCACTAACTCACTAAAATCTATATCGATGCCATTGCGTTGTAAATCTAGGATCTGTTGTTGCACATCTAGTCTTAGCTGCTTGGGTAAATAGGTCATTGACGCGACATAGTTTTTATTAGATTTTTTACCCTTAACCCTCTCCGTTGTATCTGGTGTTGATGGTAAAGATTTTTCTGTTGGTTCGTCTGCAAATAAATTATCAAATGGGTTTGGTTTACTTTTGCCTTTCATAGCTCATTCCCCACTGCAAGATAATCAGACCATGCAATACCGCTATTACTGACTTTGCGCCCGTTGCTATCTCTTGCTTGATGGACTAAACAACCATTTGTAGCTGCAATTTCGTAGGCAGAGTAAAGCCTGATTTGGTTTTTAAATATAGGGATACCTTGGTTTGATAGACTTTCTGTTGCCATTTCTCCGACTTTGCGCGATGGAGAAACCATAGTTAGCAATACTTTAAAGTTATTGGCTTTAGCATCCTTGAGAATTTTGATCGTTTTGATTAATGCTCGTAAGCTGATCGCATCAGGTTTAGTGGGAAGTATCAGTAAATCTGTGTCCCTTGCCAATATTTTTAGAGAGTCATCGCTAGGGGCTGCGGCGGTATCGACAACAATATGATCGGGTTTGTGACTGGTTAAATATTTTCTAGCATCAGCGATCGCCACAACTTCAAAGGGTAAACCGTCACCCGCCCTAGCCCAATCAAGACTAGATTGGTTCATGTCTCCATCGATAAGGGCAGTTTTGCCACGCATTGCGAGACACGCTGCTATATGAATACTCGAAACTGTTTTACCTACACCGCCTTTAAGTGAGGTTATGGTGACTCGCATTGCTTTACCAAGATTGGGAAGTGATGAAAAATTAGCAGATATCTGGCCTGACTGAATACTCAGATATCTGGATATCTAGCAATCTGGATATTTAACAAAGCTAGTAGCGATCGCTATTTAGACATAATTCTTACTGCCTAACCCGATTGGAATTTAGATCTACTGCAAGATACAGAGCAGTTTATGTACTTGGATAGAAGAAACATCATAAAAAACTGAGTAATGTTAATAACAGCAAAAAGGCGCTTCCAACACTAGAATTCATCAACAATAGATGACCTAAGTAGTAAGGCAGCACACAACATATAAAAATTAAAAGCCAGTCACATTGTAGGCATCTAAGAATTGCCTCTGTGACTGGCTTAAATTTTGCTTTTAATTATGGGTTCCGTACAATCAGCACCCCTTAAACGTACTTCATCACCATTAGGCAAAGATCGAACGCACCAAATCATACCTTTAGGGTTAGTTACGCTGTTATAGGCAAAGATAGTGCCAATGACTAGAACGACTGTAAGAATGATTAATTGCCAGGTTGAATATTTTCTTTGCATTGGTTTTAGCCTAGCTATGGGTTGGTGACACTAAAAACTAGGTTGTTTGCAACTGATACACAACTGTAATCGGACTCTATAGGGTTCCTAGATTCACAGGAGTATAGATAGAACCCTATGGGTGCAATTTTACGCCTCTAGGTTATACGGGTGCGATCGCCCTAGAGTATATCGGGTATGGCAACGATTCGTGTAAAACTGTATCACGACAGGCTTAAGATGTAGATATAGCAATGTTTTCAGAGATTTGCTTTTTGCAGCCTTGATTGACAATCTTAGAACGTAAGAATGCGGGTTTGAGCCATACTAAAGCTAGAGAAAAAGCCTTCATGATACAAAATTGCATGAATCGTTGCTTCCTTTCAATGATGGGTGCGATACACCAGATGGAACGGGAACTTCGGGCTGAACGTGCTTCTGCTGGTCGTGCTTCTGCTAAAGCTAGAGGTAGAACTGGAGGTCGTCCGCGAACTGATGCTACAAAATTGGAGAATGCCAGAATCTTATATGAGAACTCAGGGAAGTCAGTGGCTGAGGTATGCGAAATAGCTGGTGTTGGAAGGCGAGTATTCTTTACTTATTTGGCTGAAAAGCGCACTGAATAAAGATTTAGTCTTAGTTAAGATGCACTCAAAACAGTTTAATCAGAAAAGATTGCCTTCTAAAATAATAATTCTGAAAAGCTTTCAGAGAAACGGTTTCAAGCTTAGCGTACGATTTTTTCCGAATTCCCCGTTTGCCCCTAAAGGCTCTGAATAGGACTTTTCGGATGCTTGAGTACCTAAGTACCTAAGTATTTGAGTAAGTCATCCCAAAAAACACCCACAAAAACAGCAAAAACGATCGCCCCTGGAGTGGGAACGATCGCTAAAGTAAACTGGAAGAATTTTATTAGTGAATTTCCTGGCAAAACGATCGATGAGCTTTGCGAGATTGCTAGGGAACTTTACCCGGATCGCCCCTTGAAATTAATGAGAGACAGTATCAATCGGGCAAAGAAGCGTTAACAGGAATCCTTCGATCGCTTCTGCCTTACTGCCCGTCCTTAATTCCTTGCCAGAATAACTGCTCCTGGGAAAGTAGCCGACTTTCGTAAGCGTTGAGAATAATTCGGGCTTTGTTAATTGAACTGCCATCCGAGTTAGGGTTAGCGATCGTTTCCCTTGCCCTGGTGACGTAATCCGGTTCAGCAGGAGTGATCGCTTCCACGATCGCCGGGGGGTTGCACATATAGGAAAGGTCAATTATGCGCCCACGCAATTCGATAAAGCAAAAGGGATCAGTTATACGATCAGCATTAGCTGGCATTGCTGGAATTAATGAAGCTGCTACGAGTGAAGCGATCACAATATTTTTCATTTTTTTGCACGAAATATTTATTTAACCTAAGTTGCCACCCAAGAACTAACACTTAGAGCAATGAGAAAGAGCATAACCTTAAGTTCAAAACCTTTACGGGTATGACAACGATTCATGCAATTTTGTATCATGAAGGCTTTTTCTCTAGCTTTAGTATGGCTCAAACCCGCATTCTTACGTTCTAAGATTGTCAATCAAGGCTGCAAAAAGCAAATCTCTGAAAACATTGCTATATCTACATCTTAAGCCTGTCGTGATACAGTTTTACACGAATCGTTGCCATACCCGCCGATCGGCAAAGGTTAACCAAACTCGAAAATTTCTGGTTACTCAAGAATATTGAGCTTCAAACAGCCAGAACCAGACGGCGCATTGAGGCGATCGTGAGTGGTGAGGTTTGGGCAGCAGACTTAGGAACCCGATTGGCCAAACTGCGATATTTCCGATCGTTGGGTGTACTGGAGATGGTAGACAGCGGCGCGATCGTTCCTGATAACCAACTGGAACCGCTCAGAGAAAGGGCAAGAGACAGGAGAGGTAAAGCAGTCACCCTTGGCTTATCCCCTGGCAAGGAAACCGCGCCCCAATGGTTTGGGAGAATCGTGGAAGCTCACTTAGGAATAAGGATCTGCCGGGGTCTTAATGCGATCAGCGCTGAATTTCGCTCGCCGGAAACAGATCCACTTTTTGATTTTGTGGCGCTCCGATTGTCCTGGAAATTGGAATGGGAATCAAATGCAGAAATTCCCCGCGAGGAAGTACATCAAACCCATACACCGCAAGGCGTAGAGGTTCATACCACCCAGTTGAATTTAACTAATACTGATTCAAGTGGGTGGTATAGCACTCAAACCCATACACCGCAAGGCGTAGAGCCTGTTTCGTCTGGGGAATTTCTGCAACCCAAAAACCAGCCGGAAACAGAACCATCGGAACCGATACCCGCTAACCAGTGAAAAGGGCGCTCGGTTTGGGTTAACTCCCTTCAAATCCACGGCACGATCGAAAATGAACCCTACCCAACGCCTATAAATGGAGTCTGGAGGGTGTGGGTGAGGACTCAACATGGTTCAAAATCGATCGAATTAAGTGATTTGAATTTTGAACCAGTAACGATCGCCGCCTAACCCAAGCATAGAAAAAGCCGCGATCGTTTTAGAAGGGTAAAAACGCGGCTTATTGCGGTTTGTAACAATCACGACTATCGCTAGTAAGCAATAGCGTATAATGTGCATGCCTATATCATTACTAGTATATGCCATTATCTTCCGTAGAGCGATCAGTTCATTGGATGAGAGCAACTCGGGTTTTTCGTACTATAACCACATTTTTTGCTATTTTGTTGGTAGTACTAACCTATACACCTCTTCCAGCCCAGGCTTCAGACCATCAAGATACAACTTTTCTGGCCACTAAGCAAACTGCTGCGGATCTCACGGATCTGTTTGTATTTGAGAGTGCGACAGACCCCAACAAAGTCGTTTTAGCGATGGATTTTGACCCTCTTATTGCTGCTGGTACGAGTAGGGCGTTTGATCCCAGTGTTCTCTATCAATTCAAGATTGACAACACAGGTGACAATGTTGAAGATGTCGTAATTCAATTCAAGTTCAATGGCACAGGTGCTGTTACCGTGTATGGTCCAAGTTCGCCTGGCAAAGTAGGAACACAGTCTACTTTGGTGGCACAAAGTGGCTCAGGATCAATTAACTCAACATTCACCACCCCTAACAATCTCAAGGTTTTTGCTGGACTTCGTAAAGACCCATTCTTTTTTGATCTAGAGCAGTTCTTTAAGATCATCCCAGATCGGAACTATACTCTCCAACCTAATCCTAGCCCTCCCTTTACAGTTCTTACTTTTAGACCAGCAGGTCAAGCACAAGACACCCTAGCTACATTTAATGTCCACTCAATTGTAGTTGAGTTACCCAGAAATTTGCTAGGTACTGGCAAAATTGGGGCTTGGATCACAACTAGTGTAAAAACTCCCAGACTTCCAGAAGGAACATTTGCTCAGATTGAGCGTTTAGCAGTTCCAGCCCTGAATGAACTTTTTATGGACTTTAATGCTCATAGTAATAGTAATATTCAGACACCAATAGCAGACGCGGCTAATCAATCTCAATTCATTAGAAATTTTATAACTGCGATTGGCCGTCCTCAAGGAATAGCTGATGCTGTTATTTCAGTAGCAATTCCTGATGTGATCAAAGCGGATTTATCTAAACCAACTGGTAGTTATTTTGGTACTCAGTTAGGCAACAACTTTGGTGGCAGAAGACCAACAGATGATGTAATTGATGTTACAGCATCTGTTGTCTTTGGTAGTGCAGTTACAGGGATTACTACACAGACATATCCAGGGCTTACTACCGATAATGTTGGTCCAAATAATGCCAACTTTCTTACCGCTTTCCCTTATTTAGGTAATCCTTTGTAGGAGTTATGCGGCTACAAATACTATGGGTGTTAGTTGTAACTGGCCTGCTGGTTCTACTAAATCCCCCGAATACACAAGCGCTAAGTTTAAACTACACCAATAGATTTGTAGGCATAAATTCCGCTGTTGTGCAATTGCTGACAGTTAAACCTGACCAGATATTACCAGTTCAGCATTCACAATTAGTATTTCCTGATTATTTAGAGCGATCGCACATTATCAGCGTTTATGAGGAAAAGGTTGTCCAATCTCCCGATTCCTCATTCTTCCTGCGGTTGTTAGCGGATCAATATTTGAAACGCTTTCGAGAAATAGCAGATATAGAAGACGTGTTACGTGCAGAACAAGCTGCCCGTAAATCCCTCGAACTACAGCCACACAATAATCAAGTTTCTTCTATGCTCTTGGCATCAGCTTTATTATCCCAACATCAGTTTCAAGAAGCTTTAAATGTGATCAATGATGTAGCTGGAGAAAATCCCAGTATCATTTCCCTCAAAGCATCAATTCAGATGGAATTGGGTGACTATAAAGCAACTCACCAACTATTGCAGAAACTTGATCAAGAAACATCAGATTCTGGTAAAAACGCAGTTTTAGCCCGTTACTTAGAATTAACTGGTAATCTTTCCTCAGCACAGCAAATACTAGATGAGTCTATGCAGGAAATGGACTCCTTCTACACAAATCCAGCCGAAACCCGTGCTTGGTTTCATGTGCGGACTGGTGATCTTGCTTTTGCCTCTGGAGATTTTACCCTGTCTGAGCAACGATATCGGGAAGCTCTTGAGCTTTTCCCCCGACATATAGCTGCGTTTACAGGTTTGGCTCGTCTCTATGCAGCACAGCACCGCTGGCAAGAAGCTCTAAATGTCGCCAATCAAGGTATAGAACTGATGCCGTTAGTAGAAACCCTCTCTTACAAAGCAGATGCTCAAATAGCTCTGGGGGATAAGGAAGGTGCCACTGAGACTGAAGATTTGATCGGGGTAGTAGCTTATCTGAGCAAGGTTAAAGGCATCTATGACCGCGCTCTGGCAGTCTACTATACCGAACACGGGACTCATTTACCAGAAGCTCTAGAAATTGCTCGTAGTGAAGTAGCTGTAAGGGATGATATCTATGCAGAGGATACTTTGGCTTGGGCTGCTGCGGCTAATGGGCAATGGCAAGAAGCGGAAGAGGCTGCACAAAGGGCAACTCGCTATGGGACTGAGGATGCCTTGGTACAATTTCATGCTGGTATGATTGCGCTGCACTTGGGCAACAGTGAAGAAGCGATTAAGCGATTAACTCAAGCTGTTGACCTCAATCCTCAATTTCATCATAAATATGCTGATGAAGCGCGTCAGGCGATTTTGGATTTGGGATAAGAGAATGATTTTTGTCTTACATTTAATTACACCTACCTACTTATCACGAGTGCTTTATGAAAAAGCTATTACATCAGTTTTTATGCAGCATTGCAATTTTAGCCATAAGTTTTCTGTGGATGCCAAAGGCTGATGCCCATCCCTTGGGCAATTTTACTATCAATCACTATGCAGGAGTTGAGGTGAAACAGAATGGTGTGGGGATTGATTATGTTCTAGATATGGCAGAAATTCCGGCTTTTCAGGAGATTAATCATTTAGATATCAATCGCAATCGCAAAGCTGATTCTGTAGAGATAGTTGAATACCCGTCCCAAAAATGTAATGAGGTAAAATCACACTTAGAACTGTTAATTAATAAACGGTCTTCTGTACTTTCTTTGGTAAATTCGGCTGTTGAATTTCCTCCAGGTGTAGGAGGATTGTCTACGCTGCGCTTGAGTTGTAATTTTCAAGGGTCAGCGCAATTAATAGAGGCGAATCAATTAGTTGAATTTGAGGATAAGTTATATCCACAACGCTTAGGCTGGCGGGAAATTACTGTGACTACAAATGGTGTTCCCATTCAAGGTAATTTTAACTCGAAGAGTATTAGTAACCGCTTGAGAGATTATCCTAATGATTTACTCAGCAGTCCTCTTGAGCAAAGTCGGATTTCTTTGAAACTCAATCCATCTGTGATATCAAATCAGCCAAAACTTCCACTATCTGAACAATTATCCAATCGCTCAGATAATGTTTTGACAGGAAGAAGCAACGATATCTTCACTAGTTTAATTACCCAGGAAAATCAGAATTTCTTGACTATCCTCATAGCTTTAGCGATCGCTTTTTTATGGGGTGGTTTACACGCTCTTTCTCCTGGTCATGGCAAAACAGTAGTTGGTGCTTATTTGGTAGGTTCTCGTAGTAATGCTCAACACGCCATATTTTTAGGGCTAGTGATGACTATTACTCATACGGCTGGCATTTTTGCTCTGGGATTAGTCACACTTGGCACATCTCAGTTTATTTTGACAGAGCAACTTTACCCTTGGTTAAGCATCCTTTCTGGAATTATGGTGACAGTAATAGGACTGAATTTGTTGATGAGTCGCTGGCGAAATAATCAGGGTTCTCATACCCATGATCATGTACATGATCATCATCACAGCCATGATGAACATGATGTTCATCACAGCCATGATGAACATCATCATCACCATGATCATCACCATTCCCATCTATCTCCTCCGAATGAAGGTTCTATGAAATGGTCTAGTCTGTTGGCGTTGGGGATTTCTGGCGGTTTGTTACCATGTCCTTCAGCCTTGGTAGTATTACTGAGTGCGATCGCTTTAGGGCGAATTGGCTTTGGATTAGCGCTAGTGTCGGCTTTTAGTCTAGGTCTAGCCGCAGTATTAACTGGAATCGGGTTAATGCTAGTCTACGCCAAAGATCGGTTTGAGCATTTACCACTCCAGCTACCTAAAATAAGACTGTTACCAATGGCCAGTGCCTTCTGCATTACTCTCATTGGTTTAGGTATCACTACACAGGCTTTGCTTGTTCAACCTTGGAAATAAAAGCACAAAAGTTAATCAGAAAATAGAAAATCTCACTTTGAGGACAAGGTATGAAACGGTTAATCATAATATCTCTGCTAACTGCATTGTGCATAATCGGCTACTTTGAAGTTAATTTGTCAATCGCTGAAAAACTTTTTTGGCTGAAGTTGAGTCTCTAAAATTATCTTGTTCAAGATAGCAGCTTTTGTGAGGTCATATCAAAGTCTGGAATTTTACCAAGAATCTAAATTCAATCAAACGCTAAAAATAATAACTCCCCAAAAAAAATGTCTAACAATTTATTGTCTCAAAGTACATTCAATACAAGTGGTTTTGCCTTTGGTGTAACCGTAATTGGTAACTATGCCTACGTTGCTGACAACGATAGTGGTTTACAAATCATTGACATTAGTGATCCAACAACACCTTCTTTAATCGGGACATTTGATACAAGCGGCTTTGCCTATGATGTAACTGTGGTGGGTAACTACGCCTACGTCGCTGACGACATCAGTGGTTTGCAAATCATCAACATCAGTAACCCAAATACCCCTTCTCTGACAGGCACATTTGGAACTAATGGTTTAGCTTCTGGTGTAAGTGTCGTGGGTAACTATGCCTACGTCGCCGTTGGATTTGATGGTTTACAGATTATTGACATCAGTAACCCAACTACACCCTCGTTTGTAGGGGCATTAGCTACTAGTGATTTTGCCAATGACATAACTGTGGTGGGTAACTACGCTTACGTCGCTGACGGAACTAGTGGTTTGCAAATTATCAACATCAGTAACCCAACTACACCTTCTCTAACAAGGACATTTGATACGAGTGGTAGTGCCTTGGGCGTAGCGGTAGTGGGTAACTACGCTTACGTCGCTGACGACATCAGTGGTTTGCAAATTATCAACATTAGTGACCCAACCGCCCCTTCTCTAACAGGGACATTTGATACGAGTGGTAGTGCCTTTGGTGTGACTGTAGTGGGTAACTACGCCTATGTCGCTGATAAAGAGGGTGGTTTGCAAGTCATCAACATCAGTGACCCGACTACACCTTTCCTCAACGATACATTCGATACGAGTGGTAGTGCCTTTGGTCTAACCGTAGCTGGTAACTACGTTTACGTCGCTGACGAAGCAAGTGGTTTGCAAATTATTGAGAATAATGAACCGACTATACCTCGCCTGAGAGGGGCATTCAATACAAGCGGTTTTGCCTTTGGTCTAACCGTAGTTGGTAACTATGCTTACGTTGCTGACAACGATAGTGGTTTACAAATCATTAACATTAGTGATCCAACAACACCTTCTCTAATCGGGACATTTGATACAAGCGGCTTTGCCTATGATGTAACTGTGGTGGGTAACTACGCCTACGTCGCTGACGACATCAGTGGTTTGCAAATCATCAACATCAGTAACCCAAATACCCCTTCTCTGACAGGCACATTTGGAACTAATGGTTTAGCTTCTGGTGTAACTGTGGTGGGTAACTATGCCTACGTCGCCGTTGGATTTGATGGTTTACAGATTATTGACATCAGTGACCCGACGACACCCTCGTTTGTAGGGGCATTAGCTACTAGTGATTTTGCCAATGACATAACTGTGGTGGGTAACTACGCTTACGTCGCTGACGGAACTAGTGGTTTGCAAATTATCAACATCAGTAACCCAACTACACCTTCTCTAACAAGGACATTTGATACGAGTGGTAGTGCCTTGGGCGTAGCGGTAGTGGGTAACTACGCTTACGTCGCTGACGACATCAGTGGTTTGCAAATTATCAACATTAGTGACCCAACCGCCCCTTCTCTAACAGGGACATTTGATACGAGTGGTAGTGCCTTTGGTGTGACTGTGGTGGATAACTACGCCTATGTCGCTGATAAAGAGGGTGGTTTGCAAGTTATCAACATCAGTGACCCGACGAAACCCTCTCTCAAAGGAACATTTATTACAAGTGGCAGTGCCTTTGGTGTGACTGCTGTGGGTAAGTATGTCTACGTCGCTGACAGAGAAAGTGGTTTGCAAATTCTTGAGAATAATGACCCACCCACAGGGACTGATAAGACAATCACAATTGATCAAGATAGCGTTTACACTCTTGATGTAACTGATGTCGGATTTAATGATATCAACGGCGATATTCTGACAAAAGTAAGAATTACCCAGTTGCCAGTAGTAGGTCAATTGTTCTTAGATGCCAACAATAATAACATCCAAGACAATGGCGAAGCGATCGCTCTTAACCAAGAAATTGCAGTAGCGAACACGGCCTCCGTCAAGTTCAAGCCTGCTGCTGGTGCTAGTGGCAATAACTACGCCAATATCAAGTTTCAAGTCAATGATGGTACAGACTACAGTGTCACTGCAAATAACTTATTTTTCAATCTCAACTCAGTGACTACTATCCAGCTGACAAATACCACAGAGAATGTCTTTACCATTAGAAATAACATTAACGGTGGTAAAGCAAAACTTTCGATTAAAACTCAAAAAGGTAACTCTAAGCTGGTAAATGAACTGGGTGTGTTCACAGTTGATGATATCCAAGGGACAGTTGATGGTATTGCCCCTGGTGCAGTAGGTTACACAGAAGCTGCACTCAGACGCTCAACGGTAATCTTATCGTCTCTTGCTAATAACCCCAATGGTTTTAATCCCAACGACTTAACCAATATACAGGCATTCGATTTTGGTGCGAATTTGAGATTTTTCTTAGTACGTAATGGTACTGCTAGTGATGTACTTTCTGGACAAACTTCTTCTCAGGTATTATTTTCCTCTAGTACCAATGTCAGCGTTACAAGTTCGGTAGAAGAAGGATTTTCTATCACCTGGAAGGGCGTATCTAGTGGTGACACTGACCTAGTTGTGAAAATCAAGGAAACCGATGTAGATTTACCTTTGGGTATAAGTTTGCAAGGAAACTCTCAAGGTGAACAAATCGATTTGCGGAGTATAACTCAATCGGTGAAAGCTGATTTTGTAGTCAACAGAGAAGCTGCATTTAATAACTTTGTTGGCTTCTATAAAGTGGCTGATGAAAATGGCGGCATTGACACAAATGGTGACGGTAAAGCAGATATTCTCGTCGGACAAGCTGGCTATGCTCAAGCCGCAGTGAGTAGGCGTGTCGCAGGTATTGACTTGACAGTGAGCAATCAAGGTACGGCAAATTATAGCGGCATTTTCGCGCCTGGTTCTATCTTTGCACCATTTATTATTGCTGATGGTAGACCAGATGCACTTTTAGATAGCAATGCTAATAATGATCCGGCAGTTTACTTCTCATACTTAGGTGCTAACTCCGATAAGGTAGATCACATTCGTCTGTTGGGAAATAACATCTTCGGCTTCGAGGATTTAGCTAATGGTGGTGATAAGGATTTTAACGATGTTATTGTCCGAGTTAATTTGAGTGTTGCCTCGTGATATAGCGTTTCCTAAGCTACTGAGGTACACTCATATCTTGATGAACAAGGATATTAGGTTTGAAAATGTACTTCACCAGACTGGGAAACGCTATATAGGGTTTGCTGAATAAGTACCCAAAGCGGACTTAGATGCCACACAGTGCGAAAAATTGTGGTTTGGGAGCTTGGTTTTCAAATTCACCCCTTGATTTTCCATCCCACATTCCGCAGATACGAAAGCAAATTTAGGAATTAAAAAGTTAGAGGAAGAAAAGCCTGAGAAGATTGCCTAGCAAACATCTCAGGCTTTTCTTGGGGTGCAATCAGGATAGCTGTAATTTAGTGCCACGAAAGCTGGAAATGCCTGATTCTACGTGCTTCCTTCAATGGGATTTGTATAGAAAATGGTTACTTCTAAAACCTGTGTCAGGTAAAGGCTTCAGGAGTTGGTGGCACTGTTTTACACTTATCCTGATTACATGCCTAAGTAACCTAAAACCAGAGGTTGTTCCGCCCGCGTAGCGGGCGGAACAACCTCTGGTTTTAGATTTTAATTATGTCTAGCTACTTATCTCGCTTGTTGATTTCAATTTTTTTTCAATATACTTGAATCAACAAGCGTTTTTGATGCGCTATCCCAGACTTAGTGGCATTTCTAGAGAATGCGCTAATAGAAACTCGCGATCACTTAATATCTGTTTGGTTTTGCCATCATAGACTACTTTCCCTTCACTCAAAACCACCGTGCGATCGCATAACTCCAATACTAGGTCTAGATCGTGGGTGGCGATTAATTGAGTTTCCAGTCGAGTTTGTAATAATTGAATTAATTGGCGGCGCGATCGCGGATCGAGTTGGGAAGATGGCTCGTCAAATACGAGAACCTGTGGCTGCATCGCCAGAACTCCCGCGATCGCCACTCGCTTTTTTTCACCACCTGATAGATTTTGCGACTGGCGTTGTCTATATTTATCCAAGTCCAAACCCACCGCCACCAGAGATTCAGCAACCCTGATATCTAAGTCTTTTCCACGCATTCCCATATTTATTGGGCCAAAGGCAACATCTTCCCAAACCGTGGGCATAAATAATTGATCGTCTGGATTTTGAAAAACTATACCCACAAAATTGCGAATGGCAACTAGATTCTTGTGTGAGACTTGTTTCTCACCAATGACAATCTTGCCTTTTTGGGGCATCAAAATTCCATTGAGATGTAAGAGCAAAGTGGACTTGCCTGAACCATTAGCCCCCACGATCGCGACTTTTTCGGTCGCCTTGACTTGTAAGTTAATTCCTCTCAAGGCTTGTATTCCATCAGGATAGGTATAGCTGAGATTCTCAATGGAAATATGATTGTGGTGCATAGGAGGAGGGGCAAACTTTTGAGATGTGAATACAAAGCATTCACATCTCAAAAGTTTGCCATGATATTAAAGATTTTGGGTGCTGATGTATATGCCGCTTAGAGTGATGATCATTGTGCAAGTGATCGCTAGAATATCGCGCTTATTTATCTGCGTGGGAGTTTCATCTAATACAGTTATGCCTTGGTAGCCACGGGCAAGCATCGCTTGATAAATGCGATCGCCGCGATCGTAGGTACGGATAAACAGCATCCCTAGCATATTACCCAATATCTGACGCTGCCATTGGCGATCGCGCCGATGGCGATTATAGATATTTTGGGGTGCAAAGTTGCGGGCTGTGGCGGCGCGGCGCATGGCATTAAATTCATTGGATAGAACACCGATATAGCGATACATTGAAGCCAAAATACTCACCAAAAGAGGTGGCATTTTTAAAATGATCAGGGCTTGCAATAGTAAAGGAATAGAAGTTGAGAGGGTGAGAATGTTTAATAGAAGTAGAGACAAAAAAGCTTTGACAGTTACACTTCCCAAAACAATCAATCCCTGCTCACTGATTTGTAACCATCGCCATTGCCATAGGATCTGTCCACCACTCCGAAACAGGGTTCCCAAAAGCATGACGCTAGCAAAGGCAAACTCGATCGCTAGTCGTTGGCTGAGATTTTTTAAATTAACCCTGCTCAATATCAGGACAACCAAAGCGGCGATCGCATAAACTGCCCAAGCCCACCACTTACCATTGGGAGTAAGAGCGATCGCAAATACTAGTGAAAAAATGCAAATTACGCGAGTATGCACAGCTAGCTGATCCCAAATACTATGAGGATCGCCTTGATGGGGAGAGTGGCGATCGCTTGAGTTAAGTAAGTGGATATGAAACAGCATTTGGGTTTATGGTTTGCGGCGTATTGTCAATTCGCCCAGTCCCCATGACAATCCAAATACTAGCAATGTGCCAGCAATACCAGCTAGGGCAGTGGATACTTTGGGATTTTCTACCGCTTTGAAAGAATATTCATCAAAAATTTGAGCGGGCGGAATCTGTTTAGTGATCGGCTCTTTCAGCGCTTTGTTTTCAAACTTCAAATCTTGGGCGACTCGCTCCAATCCATCGGGATCTTGACTGGCAAATGGCGAAATAAATGCCGCGATCGCTAAGAAGACCGCGATACCAGTCAAAATGAGAATGCTATTTGGCTTAGATTTTTGCGGAGTTTTATCAGTCATAAAATTTGCCATCATTTTCTTGCTTTAGCTTATACCAAAAATAAACGCAGAGATCCGTTTGAACGGTGCGAAGCACCGTTCAAACGGATCTCTGCGTTTTATATGACAAACTTGCAAATATGCTGAGCAACGATCGTAGGATGCTCCAAATGCGGAACATGACCACTGTTATCAATCCAAATTAGTTGATTGCGCGGAATAATCGCTTGAAATTTTGCAGCGTCTTTTGTCCCGAGAATGCGATCGCGATCGCCCCAAAGAATTAGCGTCTCCTGCTCCAGATACTTTAGCTGCTCTGCAAAAGAACCATAGCCACCGCTTTTAGTAAATGAAATCAACGACTCGCTCCATCGTGGCATTGCTAGGTGTAAAGAAGCACAGGCTTCGGCATCAGGGGTGACAAAGCTGGGATCTGCATAGGCTTTGAGGCTGACTTCGCGGCGGACTTTAGGACTTCTCAAAAAATTAGTAGCCATGCGGTCTAGCGGCGATATCAAAAATTTACCCATCGCCGTGCCAGCCCGCATTCCTGCACTGCCAATTAAAATTAATTTCTGCACAACTTCAGGATAAGTAAGGGCAAAGTCGATCGCCGCAGCACCACCCATAGATGCACCAACTAAAATTATTGGCGTAGCGATCGCTGTTTTCCAAAAAGAATATAAATGTTCCTTAATTGGGGTGCAATCAGGATAGCTGTAATTTAGTGCCACGAAAGCTGGAAATGCCTGATTCTACGTGCTTCCTTCAATGGGATTTGTATAGAAAATGGTTACTTCTAAAACCTGTGTCAGGTAAAGGCTTCAGGAGTTGGTGGCACTGTTTTACACTTATCCTGATTACATGCCTAGCTAGTCGAGGCTTTAAGACTTTGGATAGATGGCGACCCATAGCATAATCTCTCACTCTACGGGCGATCGCCCATCAAAACGATGAGCCAACCATGTGGTGCGCGTAAGTTGAACCGTCACCACTAGCGATCACAAAAAAGGAAACACATGATCGTTAACACCCTTTAGACAGCATTTAGCATTTCAGCTTTGATTTTTCTAGAAATCCATGCAACGCCCACCCAACAATTTAACCAATTTACAAAAAGTAGTCATTTAGTCTTGACGACATAACTTATTAGCAATAAGATTCCATAACATTAAAACCTGAATACATAAAAAAACTATAATGCAAATACTAACTGTCGTCTCCTTGTCTGGTGGTCAAGGCAAAACGACGACAAGTTTTTTTTTAGGCTTGACCTTAGCTAGTCTAGGCTTTAAGACACTTTGGATAGATGGCGACCCACAGCATAACCTCTCACTGTACGGGCGATCGCCCCATCAAAACGATGAGCCAACCTTACTAGAGTGCATCACTGGACAAGTCCAACCCACAGATGCTATTTACCCAACCGACTGGGAAAACCTCTCGCTCATACCTAGCGATCGCGCCTTAGAACAGTCACAAACTCACCTTGCTAACGTGACAATGGGTGAACTATTACTAAAAAAGCGGCTTAAAAATCTGGACTTTGATTACTGCATCATCGACTCACCACCCCAGCGATCGCAGTTATGTGTGACCTGTATTTGTGCCGCCGACAAACTGATTATTCCAGTCGAGACAAATAGCAAGGGCTTAGCTTGCTTGCAAAGCACCCTCGAAACCATTGATGAGCTATCCGAAAACATGGCTTGGCAAGGAGAAATATTAGCGATCGTCCCATTCCGCGACACCATCCGAGGACTAAACCGCACCAAAACCAGCCGTGAGGCGATCACCTATTTTGAGCAGTTATGCCAAGAGCGTGACATTGCCATTACCCCGTCAATTGTCGATAGCGAGAAATATAAACAGGCGATCGACCGTGCCGAATATTTACCTACTGAACTAAATAGCCCCTTTAACAAATTAATCGAATTAGCAGGTGTTGTATGAGTGAACCAATAATGCAAAAAATCGCCATCTCTAATCGCCCAAAAGTAAATCGCGATTCCAGTGTTAAAGCGGCGATCGTACCAACCACCACAACTACCCCGACAACAAGCCCCAACGAACTAGAGAAAAAAACAGTTCGCATTTCTAGTGAAGCGATCGCCTACTACGCACAACTTAAAAACACCAACAAAGTTACCCTTGATGGGATGCTCGAAGCGATCGCCATTTACTCAAAACAACATCCCGAAGTTGAACAAGAGCTAATTGCGATCGGTAAGCAAGTCCTAAAAACCCGTCAGGAATCCGCCAATACTGCTAGAGCTACAACTATGTACGAGAAGTATAGACAGGCTTAAATATCAAAATAGCGATCGCGAATTTATAAAAGAAGGGTAGATAAAGGATAAATATAAAAACCTACAAGATGATTAGTTGAACATAGACAACTATTACAACAAACCAATAATGAAATTTTACCAATTACGCGATCGCTGGTTGGTATTTTAAAAGGTTCTAATGTTGATGTATCTGACTATAAAAAACATTTAGAGGAAAAGTATCCTTGAAAATTCAGCAAATCGACCATGACTGATAGTATCCCTTCTCAACTTTTAGACGATATTCGGCAAATAGTGACAGCTTCGCGCTTGACTGTTGCTCAGACTGTGAATAGTGCGATGGTGCTGACCTATTGGCAGGTGGGGCGCTTGATTGTAGAGTATGAGCAGCAGGGGCAAGTTAGGGCGGGGTATGGCAAAAAGCTATTAGAGCAGTTATCGCAGGGGTTGCAAGCTGAGTTTGGAAAGGGCTTTGATGTTAGCAATTTACGCAATATGCGGCAGTTTTATTTAACTTTTCCAATTTGCGAGACACTGTCTCCTAAATTGAGTTGGAGTCATTATTGCAAGGTGATGCGGGTGGATAACCCCAAGGCAAGAGATTGGTATATTGCGGAATCTATGGCAAATAATTGGAGTGTGAGGGCTTTGGATCGACAGATTAGTACTTTGTACTACGAGCGTTTATTGTCGAGTGCGGATCGGGAGCCTGTGATTGATGAGGCGATCGCGAAAACTGATGAGTTAAAGCCTGATATTAAGGACTATTTGCGCGATCCTTATATTTTGGATTTTTTAAATTTGCCTGTTACGGCTTTTGTGGAGAGTGCGATCGAGCAGGGTTTGATCGATAATTTGCAGCATTTTTTGTTAGAGCTTGGGCGCGGTTTTGCATTTGTGGCGCGTCAGCAACGGATTAGTGTGGAGGATCAAGATTTTTATTTAGACTTGGTGTTTTACAATTTCAAGCTGAAGTGTTTTTTACTAATCGATCTGAAGTTGGGACGGTTGAGTCATCAGGATGTGGGACAGATGGATACTTATGTGCGGATTTATGACCAACACTATAAGGGTGATGATGATAATCCGACAATCGGGCTAATTTTGTGTAGTGAGAAGTCGGCGGCGGTGGCGAAGTATTCTGTTTTGGCGGATCGCAAACAGTTGTTTGCGTCGAAGTATTTACCTTTGCTGCCGTCTGAGGAGGAGTTAAGAGTTGAGTTATTGCGTGAGCGTGCTTTGTTGCAGTTTGAGAAGGGGGAATAGATGAGTGTGCATAAGTTGAGATTTAAGGAATTTAAAGGGGAATGGAAGTTAATTAATCTGGGAAAAATTGCAGACAAGTGACTTACAGTAAGACCATTTCACAAAAAAGTTATCATAATTCGTTCGATCTGGCATTATTTCTTGCTGTAAATAATTCGTTGATAACTTATTCGACGCAACGCGAGGATAAGGCTTTCACCATGTCTTCATCACTAAATTAACTATAAATCAACGAATTATTTACAGTAAGGTAAAGTTTGCGCGTAGCAGACTTTGACAACAGATTCCTGCACTCCTTGCTTAATAGGACTTTCTGCTCTTCATTGAACGGAACCAGTGCCGAGATCAAACATAATATATAAACTTTTATGAACAATTTATATACTATTTATACAAAAAGCATTGATAGGTAAATCAATATCTTTTATGGTTGCCTCGTTAACTACGTTGCTAGAAGTTTCCAAGAAACTCATTCCTCTACGGATTCTAATAACTATAGTTTTTCGCGCACATTAAGTTACAGGTATCATGACCTATTTGTTTTTAGCTTGCTCCTTTATGGCTTGCCTTAAAGGGTTGTTTTTTAATGCAATTTTGTTGTTAATTGGCTTCTTGCTGTCTGAACCAAAAACCTTGTTGAGCATGTATCATGTCGTTCTTAAATATAGTCGCAACAATAAATTCTATTCCACTCTAATTCTTGGAACAGGCGTTGGATTTTTGGTTGGAGTGCTGTTTGTTTTATCCGTTGAGCCAGCTCACGCTCAATTTTTCCAGACTACTGAAACATGGCTTACTAGCAAATTTAATATTGGTGGTGGCACTGGTGGTGGTAGTGCTGTATCGATTGTCTTTAACGTTTTGAGAGCGATCTTTGTAATTTATTTGGGTATTTCTCTAGTTAGGGTCATTCAATCGGCGAGAAATGATGATGACTGGCAGCAACTAGCTCGCATCCCTTTGATTTTAGTGGTCACCGTTACGTTGGGAGATATCCTTGCAAAGCTCATTACTGGTTAAGAAGGTTCGTCGATCGTGGGCAATGACAAAGAATTTCGCAAAGTAAATCAAATCCTTGGGGCAAGTCCCAAGATTGGTCCTTTTCCTACCGAACTTGTTTTTCCGTGGATAGTTATCAGTCTTTCTTTGTTTTTCATTTTTTATGTTTTTCTCAATTTGCCTTGGTTATGGGTGGTGCTGATTGTCGCTTGGGGCGATTCAACTTGGTGGGTATTAACTGGCTCTCGTCCTCATAAGTTCCTATCCAAGTTCGTTCCCGTACCCCGTTGGACTAGAGGCGTATATCAACACGCAGGGATTAAAGGCTGTCATAGTAAGGAGCATAGTAAGAAGCCACATGTTAAAAGAAAAAAGATTAAAACATTTTGAAAAAGAGCTTGCTTTAGAGTATCTACTTAAGTTTGAACTCAGAGGACGCTCGATTAGTTGCTTTGTTTTAAAGCAGGGATCTTCTTCTCTAAATTTATTGCAGTTTGTCTTTGGTTGGCAATCTCAGGGTTTTCACACTACTCTTTCTGACGAGCAGGAGTCTTCAATTTTTGATGCAATCCAATCGGGTTTGAAGGATCTTCCCGATGAGGAAAGTTTAACGGTTCATTTTGGTTCGTTTAGTTCGGATCGAGATCGCCAAAGACAGTTGCAGGAATTGTACGAGCTTGCCGATACGCCCGAACTTAAATTTTTGATGATGGGTGAAAAGGCGAGGGTACAAGAGTTATCAAGCTTGGGTTTGAGAAAGCCAAAGTTTCTGCGCGTGTATGCGACTTATACGGTTAAAGGTTCTACGGTTGCTACATCAGATCCTTTGGAAAAAGCTCTTGCATGGATTCAAAAAGTTTCTCAGGGCTTTGGTAATGACAGTCAGTTAGAGCAGGAGCAGTATGAACAGATGTTTGCTCGTGCTTTTACGGAGGGGTTTCTCAATTGGGAGCAGATTTTAACGACTCGGATGGGTTTGGATTTAAGTCCTTTGTCTGATTCGGAGTTATGGGAAGAGCTTTGGGGGCAATTTAATACCTCTCCTCCTCCTCCTATTCCTCAATTAATTGTGATGACTGAATCGGGACTGGTTGAAAAGTTTCAGTCTCAAGTTCATATGAGTACCAAGCTTCTCGAACGGGCTGAGTCGATTCCTTTTGCCGATCGCCGTTTTGTGCATTTGAAAGGTGAATATATTGGTGTCTTAACTTTTATCGATAAGCCTGCGGGTTGGTCTTCTAAGGGCAAGCAGATGCGCTATATCTGGGAGGCGATCGCCCGCGATGCGGTTGCCAATACTGAGGTTGTTTGTCAATTTACGAAGGCAAATGAGGCGATCGTCAAAGCGAATATGCAACGGGTTACGAAGCAGAGCATTGTTTCGCAAGAACAATCGGCTTCGGTGAGAAATGTCAATGTGATGGCTTCTTTGAAACAGGACAAGGCGATTAAAGCGCAGGAGGCTCTTTATGAGGGTGCAATACCGATTAATGTGGCTGTGGTTTTTCTGATTCGTCGCCCCAATCCTGTGCTGCTTGATGATGCTTGTCGCTATTTTTCGAGTTGTTTCCAGCGGCCTGCTTGGGTCGAGCGGGAGACTGAATATGCTTGGTTGATTTGGAAACAAACTTTGCCAATTGTATTCGGGAATTTGTTGGCTAAGCCGTTTCATCGTCGTCATATCTATTTATCCGATGAATCTGTTGCTTTTACTGCTTGCGTTTTACCTCGGTCAGTGGATAAGACGGGGTTTGAGTTAATTACAGAAGAAGGAGGCATGCCTCTATATATTGATATCCGCAAACATCGTAATTTTGGCATTTTTGCAACTACTCGCGCTGGCAAATCTGTAATGGTTTCGGCTTTGTTGACGCAAGCTCTTTGTAACAATCAGCAAATCGTCGCTCTTGATTTTCCTAAACCTGACGGTACGAGTACTTTTACTGATTACACTCGCTTTATTAAGGATATAGGTGCTTATTTTGATATCACTAAGGAGTCCTCGAATATTCTCGAATTACCAGATCTGCGGTCTTTCAATGAAGAGCAAGCTGATGAGCGCCTGCGCGATTTTAAGTCCTTTGTCGAGTCGGCTTTAATGACGATGGTGTTTGGGGCTGGGCAGAATAACCTATCTTCTTCAGAAAGGCAGTTGCGGCAGCTAATTCGTTCTTTGCTAGTACCTGTTATTAATTCTTTTTTTGAGGACGACCGAATTAAAGAGCGGTACGCTCTCGCTATTGCCGAGGGGTTTGGTACAGATGCTTGGCAAGCGATGCCCACTCTGTCGGATTTTCTCGATTATTTTTTGGATTCTGGTAGGACGGAGGTTCGGGCTGATTTGGCAGACAGCGAACAGATCGATCAAGCCATCAATCAGATTGTCGTCCAACTCAGGTTTTGGCTCAACTCTCGGATTGGTCATGCCATTTCTCGTCCATCAACTTTTCGTAGTGATGCAAGATTGTTAGTGTTTGCGTTACGGAATTTATCGGAAGCGGAAGATGCGGCGATTCTGGCTCTATCTGCATACTCAGCCGCTCTTAGGCGTGCTTTATCGTCACCTGCAAGTATTTTGTTTATCGATGAAGCGCCAATTTTGTTTGAATATCCGACAATCTCGGAAATGGTGGCTCGTCTCTGTGCCAATGGTGCGAAGGCTGGAATCAAGGTAATTATTTCTGCCCAAGATCCCGACACGATCGCTCGGTCGCCTTCGGCTTCTAAGATTCTCCAGAATTTATCGACGCGATTAATCGGCAGAATCCAACCTTCGGCGGTGGATAGTTTTGTGAATATTCTCAAATATCCCAGACAGGTGATCGCTCAGAATGCGGAAGAAAGATTTTTCCCAAAGCGCGAGTTAATTTATTCGCAGTGGTTGCTTGATGATGCGGGTGTTTATACCTTTGTGCGGTTCTTTCCCAGTTATGTGCAGTTGGGTGTGGTCGCTAACAATCCTGATGAGCAGTCGGCTCGCAGTGCTTATATGTCGGCAATGGACGATCCCTATAAGGGGCTGGCGGCTTTTTCTAACGAGATGGCAAGTGCGTTGAGGGATAATCGCAGCCTCAGATTGCCCAAACTTACGGAGCAATTATTATGAAATCAACTAGATTATTTGTCGTCGGTTTAGCAAGTTGCTCGTTATGGCTTACTTGTACGCTTCCAGTTAGAGCGCAAATTAACGATTCAACCATTCCTATTTCACCGACTCTGACTGGGGTTAGCGATATTACGGGATTGATCGATCAAGTAGTTCGGTTAATCAATTCGATTAATTCGGGTGCGTTTATGAAAACGGCGTTGGATTCGGTCTTGAGTCAGTATTTCGATCCTTTGAAACAGCAAATTTCGGGGGTTGTCGGACAACGAGGGCTTCCAGATCCAACCAAATCGCAGCAGTCGTTGATTGCCAGTCTTAAATCTCTGCCCGTAACTTTTAACGATGCTGGGTTTACGAATAGTCTCTTGACTAAGGGCACGGTTACTTCGGCTCTAACTCAAGCTACGGTGAACAATGCTTTGGGGTTAGATGGTCAAGCTCGCTTAAATCAGTTTTTACAGACTTTAGTGGCAAGTGGGAATAAGGTAGCTAGCTTTTCCAGCAATTCGACTTCCTTGGCTCAGTCCAGTACACAAATTGGTAGTGCAACCCAGCAAGTTGCTAGCAACTCTGCGAATTCCGCAAATGCTTCACAAACTACTTCTGAGCAGACTAAGAATTTAGCCCAACAAGCTCAGTCTCTGACTTCAACGCAGGATGTTTTGAAGGCGATCGCTAATCAGAATGGGAATAATGCTGCCATTTTGTCTGGTATTTCTGCCCAGTTTGGCAACAATGCTAGTCAAAATGCCAATCTGTCCAATCAACTGGCGACTTTAGCTAATCAAAATTCTTTGATGTCGCAGCAGGCGATGCAGCAGTCTGTGATTGATGGTCAAAATTTGCAACTCCAGTTGATGCAAACCGAACAAGGTGCGGCGGCTCTGGCTAATTTGGATGAGACGAATAGCACGCTTAAGGGACAAAGTTTGTCGCAGGCTTTAGAGCTTCGGTCGGTGATCGGTTCGAGAATGCCGTTAACTCTTTCCAAGTAATTTTCTAAGGTTATTTTTCAAATGTTTTACAACATTACTATTGCCCAGCAGATTGTCATCAATGACTCTAAGCTTGTCTCGCAGTCAATTCAAGAGGCTTGGCAAAGTACTTGGAATCTGGCGTTTGAGGGCAATATTTTTAAGGTTCTTACCAATTTAGGGTTGACGATCGCGGTTACGACGTTGTTTTTTTGGATTATCAAGTTTGGGAAAGATTTGCTAGACGATAGGAGCTATCAGAGTTTCAGTGAGATTATCTGGCCGATTATCGTGATTTTATTGTTGGCTAATGGTGGTCAGAATCTTGTGTCCCTAACGACAGGGATGCGGGGGATCATTAATAGTACCAATGATTCTATTTTGTCTTCTCTTACTTCTCAAGCAGATCTCGAAAAAACGCTGGATGCATTAAGTAATTATTCCAATATATCTAGTACTCTGAGCGCTTCGGCAAATCAATGTTATGTGCTGAAGCCTGCCGAGCAACAGGCTTGTATTGATTCTGTGATTGCTCAGGCTAAGGAGTTGAAGAGTGCTTACGATTCTAGTTTTCTGGATGTCTCTAAGGCGTTAGGGATTAAGATGCAGCGTCAGATTGATAGTTTTAGTCAAGATCCGATTGGTACTGGGTTGAGCGGTATTTCTAAAATTCAAAATACGATTTCTTCTTCGGTTCTGCTGGCGGTTGCCGAGTCTTTTATGGTGGCTATGCAAGCGGCTTTTCAAGCTCTGATTGAAGTTAGTTTTCTCCTAACTGGATTAATGGGTCCTATTGCGGTAGGTGCTTCTTTGCTTCCGATTGGAGCAAAACCTTTTTATGCTTGGCTGACTGCTTTTTGGTCGCTTGGAATTGCCAAATTAAGTCTCAATATCGTTACAGGGCTTGTGGCGGTGGCGGTGGCGACTTCTGGTCAAAATGATAATTTGTCGATTGCGATTACGCTGGGCTTTTTATCGCCAATTCTCGCTTTGGCTTTAGCTTCAGGTGGCGGTATGGCAATTTTCAGTGGCATTGTCGCGGCGGCGAGTGCGGCAGCTTCGACGGGTTTAAACATTTCTATGCGCTACAAGGGCTGAGTTTTTCTTTTTTAATTTTTTTAATTTTTGAGATCGCAATTTTATGGAATTACATACGGATTTACCTGCAACTCATATAACCGAACGCAAGGACGATCTTGCGGATCTTGCCACATTTGAGAGGTTCGCTGCTCCTGAACATACGGTTAAAAAATCTAACTCTGGGAAGGAATCGTTTACTGTCTTTATCCTTATGGGGATTTTGGTTTTATCGGTAATCAATTCTATTGGCTTATTTAGCGTTTACGTTTTATATGGCTCTTTATCTGCTAACTCCAAAAGTCCCACTTTGGTGCAGCTAACGGGTGGCAAAACGGTTACTGCGGCAACTGTAGATAGCCATACCAGATCGGCTGATGTGGTTAAGAGATTTGTGGCGATGAATATTTCCAGTTTGATGTCTTGGTCGGTGCAATTGTCTTCGGATATTACGCAGGGCGGCAATCCGATTCTAGATCCTGGTATTGAGGTGGTTTCTTTAAAAGGCTCAAAGAAGAGGGTTCCGACTACGGCTTGGCAGGCTAGTTTTGCTTTTGCGGAAGATTTTCGTAAAGGGATTCTGGCTTCGGTTGCTGAGTTGGTTCCCGCCGATGTGTTTACTGGTAATGCCAAAGTGGTTTTGGCGATCAAAAGTATCAGTCCGCCTGAAGAGATCGAGAAGGGCAAGTGGAAAGTAAGCCTTGTATCTAACCTGATTACTTTCAGTGCGGTCAATCAGGCTGGGGAATCGGTTCCCTTTAATAAGGAAATATTTATTCAAACCATTGATATACCAACATTAAAGCCTGATGCTTCACCTCTTGATGAGGCAATTTATAAGGTGCGTTCTTCTGGTTTAGAAATATACGCGATGCGAGATCTCGCCAGAGAAAATTTAAAGTGATTTTTCCTCAAGGAGTTTTATATGCTTACTGAATCGACACAAGTTAAACCCGATCCAAATCCAAGTTCGGAGAATCCAGCCAGTTCTTCTACTGACTTGCATGAAATTGATTTTGCTCACTTGACTGGTTACGTTGAAGATGAGCCAAGTATGGGGGCAAGCGAATTTACTGAGTTCGACAGTCCCGAACAGCATCGCACTTCGCAATCTCTGGTTAGTAGTCCTTTTTCTAAAGTTGCTTTAGTTGGCGGCGCGGGGATTCTTGGCTTTGCTGTGGTCGGTCTATTTGTGAATAGCATTATGTCCACTAATGTGAAGCAAGCTGCGGCTTCGGTTGATAAAGACACTAAAAATTTGGTGGCTTCTTCTTCTCTAGATCCGAAAGATGCTGAGCTTGCTAAGGTCAAAACCGATTTGGCGATGGGTAGTCAGGTTGCTAGTAAACCTAGGACTACTGGCAATTTGCTTTCCTCGGATTTACAGAGAAATGGGCTAGCCCCAAAAGATAAGGCTGTCGATGCTTCAGTTAATCCAGCTAATTCCAATCCTCCACCTATCGTTCCCGCTTCTCAATTACCGCCTCCTGCGCCTAGCAATTTAACGACCGTCCCTGTCGAACCCGAACCAGTTAGTCCGCCCGTGAGACAAGTTATGTCTAACCGATCTCCTGTAATTGTTTCAAGTTTGAATAATCCTGTCTTGCCTCCCACCAATTCCGCAGATGAGTGGCAGAGACTGGCAAGTATTGGTAGCTATGGAAGCGTTGCTAGCGATGCTAGATCCGTTGCTACCATGCCTAATTATCAAAATAATCAAGTTGTCGTCCCTAACAATCAAGTTGTCGCGACAACTGCCAGTTCAAGAGTCGAGCAGCCCTCGAATTCTTTAACCAATTATCTAGCGAAATCTAGTCAGGCTCGTGTGGCTGCCAATACTATAGCGATCGGGACTAGTGCCAGAGCTTCGATAAAAACTCCTGTTGTATTTGCGCCTACGGGGAGTTTGGCTTCAGGCAATGGTGTTCCCAAGTTTATCGTGACTTTAGATGAGCCGATCGCGACCGTTGAGGGTAAAGCAGCGATACCTGCTGGGGCTTTGCTGATCGTTACCGTTCGTCCTCTGGATGCAAAGTCGGGACTAGCGGAGTTGGATGTTGTATCGATTTCGATTAACGGTCGCGAGTTTACGCCACCAAGCAATACCTTTACCATTCGCGGCGCGGGAGGAAGTCCTCTGGTTGCTGATAACTATTTTGACTATGGTTCGCAGATTGCTGGTATGGATTTATCGACGGTTTTAATTACGGCGGCGGCTGAAGTAGGCAAATTGACTAATAATCCAACTAATACAAGTTCCATCTCTACTGTCGGTGGGTTTTCAACTTCCTCCTCTACGCCAGCTCCAGATTATGTTGGCGCGGCTATTAGTGGTGGGCTTGGCTATTTATCCAAAGCTTTAATTGGCAGAAATCTGGACAGTACTAAGGAATTTTCTACTCGTCCAAATATTTTCTATATGGCTGCGGGTAAGGAAGTTCAGGTGTTCGTCAATCAGTCCACCACCTTTTAATTTTAATTTCAGAATTTTAGATCGTGAAATATTTAAAACATTCAATTCTTGGCTTGGCTTTTCTATGGGCTGGTTCTTTGCCTACGGCGACTTTCGCCAGTCCCCTAATCAGGAAACAGTTATCTATCAGTGAGGCTTCGGGTCAAACTGGGGTTAATTCTGTGGTTAGTTTGTCGCCGATGCAATCTCTCAGCATTAGTTTCATAAAGACTGGTGAGGTTGTTAAAAAAGTCTGGCTGGGAAATCCTGCCAAGGTTGTCATCGATTACGATTCGCCGCTTTGTAAAGATGTGGCGAAAGAGTCGAGTTGCGGTGCAAATGTCATTTATTTGCGGGAACTAGATCGTCCTTTGGATCTGGATATGAATTTGCCCGATTCGGCAAAAGGTTCTCTCACTTCTTTGACAGTGATTACTACTGGCTCTAGTGGTGCTAAAAATCTGTACCAATTTCAACTGGTGCTGGGAGAGTCTGCGCCTGCTTATAGCGTTTTAGAGATCGTTCCCGATTCCCAGATTCGCAGGCTTGCGCCTTTAACACCTGTTAAACCTGCTGAGAAAACTAGACTTTCGTCGGATTCGTAACATGCATTTTTTCAGATTTTTATTGCTAAAAAAGAGTTTCGTACTATTGGCGATCGCTTTGACGGTGAGTTGGTTTGGATTAGCAGCGGCTGTTCAATCTCAGTCGGTTGAGAATTCTAATTTGCAACCTAAACCCGCATCTGAGGCTCCAGCCGTACCCTCTGGTATTAGCAGTATGGGCAATCAGTTACTTTCGCCAACAGGCGGTGTTATTGCTTTCTGCGTGCTTGGCATGTTTTTCCTTGGCAATTCCAATGGCAATAACAAAAATAAGTTGGCTCAAGGGCATTGGGCGACGGCTAAGGAAATTGCTGCGGCTCGCAAAAAGGCTAGGGAGCAAATCAATCATCGCGAACGGAATAAGACATCTTTATTTATCGTTAGTCCGCAATTAATTATCCCCCAAGAGTTAGTTTCGCGTCCTGGGGTTGCTACGCCTAACCTAGAGCATCCTGCTAAGGGAGATAAGCCAAAGGTCATTCAAATAAAGAAGGCGGAAAGAACGATTTGGTTGCCCGATTGCAATCGTGGTGTGGCGGTACTGGGTGGCACTGGTTCGGGTAAGACCTATGGCGTGATCGATCCTGCCATCCGCAGCGCGATTGATCAAGGGTTTCCGATTATTCTCTATGACTACAAGTATGCCGAACAGTCTTCTCGGATTGCGGGTATTGCGGCGGAGGCGGGATATAAGGTCAGTATTTTTGCGCCTAGTTTTCCTGAAAGTGGTATTTGCAATCCCCTCGATTTCATTCGCGATGCGGCGGATGTGGATATGGCACGACAGGTGGCGATCGTTCTCAATCGTAATTTTAAATCTGGCGGGCAAGGTGGCGAAGATCCTTTTTTCACTAATAGCGGCGACCAGTTGATTCAGGCGGTGTTGTTACTGGCGAAAACTACTCCATATCCTGACATTATTTTCTGTGCCAAGGCTTTAGGGGCTAGCAATCTTCCCGCTAGAGTCCAAAATGCGAAGTTGCCAACTTGGGTGGAGACCAGTTTTGGTCAGTTGATTTCGATGGCGGATTCTGAGAAAACAGTTGCTTCGGTAATCTCTACGGCGAGCATTCTCTTCAGTCGTTTCATGTCCCCCGATATTCTCAGTGTTTTCTGTGGCAAGACGACGATACCGATCGAGCTTAAAGGTAAACACTTGCTGGTTATTGGCATGAAGCGAGAGAAGCAGGATGTGGTCGCGCCGCTGTTGGCGACGGTGTTGCATATGATTGTCACCCGCAATGTTGTTTCTAAGAAACGGGAAGATCCTTTGCTGGTAGCGATCGATGAGTTGCCGACGCTTTATTTACCGAGTTTGGTGCAATGGCTGAATGTCCATCGTGAGGATGGATTGTCCTGTATGTTGGGCTTTCAAAATCTCGTGCAGCTCGAAGAAACCTATGGCAAGGAGGTATCGAGGGCGATCTTTGGTGGCTGTGCGACTAAGGCAATTTTCAATCCTCTCGAACCCGAATCAGCGAAGATTTTTTCCGATTATCTCGGCGATGAGCATTTGAAATACAAGTCTAAATCGCGCAGTACTGGTGGTGGCAAGACCAGTACTAGCATTTCCGATCAGGAACGTACTCGTAAACTATTTGCGCCAGAGGATTTTCTGAAGCTACCGCAGGGCCATTGCATTCTTATTTCCCCAGGCTATAGCTCTAAGACAGAATCGAATGTTCCCCGTCGCTTGAATATCAAAATCCCGAAAACCGATGCGGCAAGGACGGAGCGGAGCAGATCGATTTGGGATCGGTTGAAGGTCAAGTTAGCCCAAGCAGGGCAGCAGGTAGCGATTACGGATGCGACGATCTTGGCTCGGAAAGATTACTTTCTCGATCATTTTCCTTTGCCTGGTGATGCTGCTGCGCCTAAATCGGCGGCGGGTAATAAGGGAACTAAAAACAATAATCCCGATTGGCTAAATCTTTTGTAGAGGTGACTTATGGTTTTTATTAATTCTTCAGAGGCATCACAGGCTAATAATCACCAAATTGCGATCGCGCAAACGACGATTGAGGCTTTGGCGGAATTGTTGAAGTTATTGCTTGCCAAAAAGGAGGCTTTGCAACAAGGTGAACTGCCTGAGAAGGATTCAGAGTCTATCTCGCAAATGACGGATGAGGAGTGGGACAGGATATCGCAAGAATGGGAGCAGGATATTATGGATGATTGGTGGAAACGCTATCAAGCCGTTCCTAATCCTTCTCCTGCTAGTCCAGAATCTTCAGGGGTTCTCGTTCCCTTGGGAAGTTTTCTGGATAAGGGCGACCCTGATTTTGTAAATCTACCCTTTTCGCCGATCGATCCGTCGCCTTTGTCTGGTAGCAACCAACCCGTACTTGAGGCTTCAGATCGACCAGCTCTATCGTTGGATGAGTTTGGACAACAGGTGATAGCGGGCGTAGCGGTTGCTCTCGTTGACAAGCTTGGTGTTGATGGCAAGTATGAGGCTGAGGGCTATAGGATTCAGGGTGCTGTCATCGATGGCGAGGATTTTTATGAGATTCACAATCTCGATGGCGATTGTATTGCTAGTTTTGTGTTGGATAGAAATCGATATCCTCCTGCAATCTTTATTGAGGACTACACGACTATCGATGACCGCATTGAGTTTACGGAGACGGCTTTTCAAACCGATACCATTGATGTGGCGGATTTGACTCGCGAACAAGGTTATTTAGCGGCTATAGATAAACTGGGCGACCTCGCTCCTGCGGGTTCTAGAGGTGTGGTTCTGGCTGAGAATGCTCTGACGATTACCAGTCATAGCAATTTCAAGGGTAATGATTACACGATCGCTCGGGATGTTGGCGGCGACATTACCATCTCCAACAACCATACGGGTTCGTCGATTTTGCAGACGCAAAAAGGCAAGATTTCTGCTCAGTCTTTGACTCATGCCGATCTGGTCAAGTTCAAGGAGGTTTACGAACAGATGGGAACCCAATCCCCTATCGTTCGTGGTGAGACTCCAATTATGAAATCAGCTTTACCTCCCGTTCGTTCTTCGCCAGATCTGGAATTGGGTTGATTTTATGGTTGTCGAATTGGAAGTATTTAACGAGCTTGTAAAGCTTTACGAGAGCGATATTTTAAGTGGAAGTGACATGGATAAAGATGATGTGTTTGATAAAGATGACGTTTTTGATGAAGATTATGAAAAAGCTCCTATATTTGCATTGACTGCTGAAGATAGGGATACTTTTACAACTGCCTATAAAGAAAGAACTTCAGTCTTTAAAAAGTCCATAGCCGATCGCCAAAATCTTCTGACAGAAAAGCAAAGTCTGATCGACATTGATGCTCCGTCTGAAACGGTTGATGAATTAGCCCAAGCAATTTTTCAAAATGAAGAAAATATTGAAAGTCTGATTAACGAGTTAATCAGTTATCGAGACGTATTGGGTTACGATGCCAAGCGAGAACAGAAGGCTTTTGAAGCTAATGAAGACCTATTTAGTAATAGCTCTCCACCTTCATTTGAGAGTATTTCTGCGTTTGTTTTTGATGCGTTAGAGAAGCCTAAAGAGTCTATCGATATAAACGAGCAAAGGGAATCTGCATATCCTGTCAATGATTCGGTCGATCTGGTTTCCTCCTTTGATGCGATCGCGTTGACGATGTTTGATGCGTTAGATAGCACGGAAGATTATTCTCGCGATATCGACGATCTGGGGGAAACTGAATCTCCTGCGATCGCGATTAGTAAAGACAATCTGGAAGAGCAACGCGATCTCCAACTCGCCCGCGATTGTCGAGAGATTTTACAAGCCCAAGGGCAAGACCTCGGTAAGGCGGTTGTCTTTGAACGTCCCGATGGAAATGGGGTTTATCGATTTAGCCTAGAAAAGGAGTCGGACACGATGACTTTAGATGCGAAAGATCGTCCTAAAGCTCCAATTCTAATTGAGTCTCAAGGAAAAATTATTAATTCTCAAGTTACCAGTAAAGATGCCGAGCGAATTGGCAAGGCTGCATCGATGCTGAACGAACAATCCCAATCCAATCAAATTACTAGATAAGAATCAAAATGAAGAAATTACTATTAGTTGAATCTCCGTCTAAATGCAAAACCATCCAAGCGATTCTCGGCTCTGAATGGCAGGTTGAAGCGTCTTTTGGGCATTTCACCGAACTGTCCAAAGATGGCGACGATCGCTTGGGCTTTACGATGCATCCAGATACCCATCAAATTGAATGTCGTTACCAATTGACGGAAGGCAAGGGAAAACAGGTTGTCACGAAGCTCCGTGCTGCGGTCAAGAATGCTTCAGAGGTGGTGCTTGCTACCGATGGCGATCGCGAGGGCGAGGGGATTGCTTGGCATTTACAACAGCAACTCAAGTTGCGTAATCCTAAACGGGCTGTCTATAACCAAATTACGCCTGCGGCGGTTAAGGCGGCGATCGCTAATGCTCATCAGTTGGATTTAAACTTGATTTCGGCTCAGAGAGCCAGACAATGTTTAGATCGGTTGATTGGGTTTAAGGTGTCGCCTTTGGTGCGACAAACCAGTGGCGGTAGTTCGGCTGGTCGGGTGCAGTCGGTGGCTTTGCATATTGTTTGTCAGCGCGAACGTGAGATTAGTAGTTTCGTTCCCAAGGATTATTGGTCGGTCTGGACGGAATATTGCGAGGGCTTTAGGGCTTATTATGCGGGTACGAACGAGATTGAGCCTGTGGTTGAAGATGCTGAGGTTGCTGACGATGCGGCGGAATCGCTTCGGGAAGAGAGTGTTGAGTCAAAGCAGGTGTTGTCAGAGCAAGAAGCAACGGAAATAGTTGACACTGCGCGGCAAAATCCTCACAGCGTCAAAGAGTCTAAAGGGGTAACTGTTCAGAAATCACCACCTCCACCCTTCATTACCAGTTCCTTACAGCAAGTCGCTTCCGTTCGTTTGGGTTTATCGCCTGAAGAGACGATGAAGATTGCTCAGGAGCTATTTGAAGGGGTCGATTTGCCTCAAGGTCGGAAGGGTTTGATTACCTACCATCGTACCGACAGTACTAGTTTGGCTCCTGAGTTTTGTGCGGAGGTGAAGGAATGGTTGTTGAAAGAAGATCCAGAGAACGTGCCGAAGGCAACTACGCGGCATCGTGAAAAAGCGAATGCTCAATCTGCCCATGAGGCAATTCGTCCTACTTACTTGAGTATTACTCCTGAATCTGTCAAAGAACATCTCAGTGCATCTCAGCATCAACTCTATGAGCTAATTTGGCTCAGATCTGTTGCCTCTCAATGTGCTAATGCGGTGATTCAAAAAAGCTGCGTGACGATTCAAGCGGGTTCGACTCTTTGGCAAACCAAGGGTAGTATCCTCGCTTTTGCTGGGTATACCCGTTATTGGAATGACCTTGGCAAAGATAAGCATCTGCCTGAGTTAACCGAAGGTCAGTCGCTATTTTTCTCAGATATTGGGTTTACGCAGAAACAGACTCAACCGCCATCTCGTTATAGCGAAGCCAAGTTAGTCCAATTACTCGAACGTCAGGGGGTGGGTAGACCGAGTACTTTTGCTGCGATCGTCAAGACGATTAAGGAACGCGCCTATGTCGTACTTAAGGGTAAAGTGCTGTTGCCGTCGGCTTTGGGGCTGTCTACCGATGAAGTTTTACACGCGGCTTTTCCAGATCTGCTCAGAGCCGATTTTACGGCTGGGATGGAGACGACTCTGGATGAAATATCGGTCGGTAAATTGGAGTGGCAGGGCTATTTGATTGATTGGCATCAGTCTTATTTTCAACCGATGTTGACGCTTGCTTACAAGAACATTGGCAGTACTTTGCCTCCTTCAGATCGCCAAAATGCGATTTCTGATGTTGCTTGTCCTACTTGCGATCGCCCTCTTAGCAAAATCATCTCCAAGAAAGTTAGTGCTGGGCATTTTCTCAAGTGTGAGCATGGCTGCGAGAATTTGGTCATGTTCTGGAGCGATCGGCGGGAACGATGGGAATTGCCTCAACCAAAAACTGAAAATCCACCTGCGGATTTGACAGATTTTCCCTGCCCTGTCTGTAGCAAGCCTCTCGTGAAGATTCCTTATCGTAAGGATGGGATTGATAAGGTCATGCTGAAGTGTTCTGACACCAAAGCGGCTCAACGCAAAGACCATGCTGATGTGGTTTATTTCTGGACTTCTCAGGGTAGTTATTGGTCTAAAAAGTTCGGTCAGCTTGAGGGTAAGCGCTAATTTCCTGTTTCTGCTTGGTTGTGAATTTTTTAAACAAAAATTGAGGTCTGTTTTTCGATGAAGGGCGTTCGTAATTTAATGCGCTGGTGTTTCTTGGCGCTGATGGTGTTGTTTTTTTCGTTCATTCCCATAAACTCAGCTATGGCTGGTTTCCCAACTTGCACGGATCTATCTCGCTGTGGTGACGATAGTTTTTCAGATCTTCCCTATACGGTAGAACAATTGCAAATCACTGATTCTCTTGGCAATGTAATCAATAAAAACTACTCACTTTTGGATACTTCTAAGCTCAGTTTGTCGAGATTTCCACCTCTTAACGTAACTTCTGATGTATTGACTCAAATTCAGGCTTTGTCGCCTGATGTTGTCGGACAGATTGCTGGTCAATATGGGTTAACAAATTTGAACGGGCTGACGGGTAAGTTGGCGAATATGAGTGACTTGATGCCTATATCTATGGCAATGGGTGCGCTGGATTTGCCGATGTCACAGATTTTTAGTTTATCCAAGCAGTTCGGGGTCGGTACGATTTCTAATGGCATTTTGCAGAACTCGGCGACGCTTCCTAATAGTCTTGAATCTTTGGGATTAAATGGTTTGGGGATTTCGATGCTGCCGATTCAGAACATTATCGATGGCGTATCGGGACTATCGGATTTATCCTTATTTCAAGCTCCAGCGATCGCGGCAGTGGCGGGTGTGGCTGGTTTGGGTTATGTCTTGCCTGATAGTGACATCTCTTCAATAACTGTGGGTCAAGCGCTGAAGCTGCTGCCATCTATGGGGGCTTTACCTCTTAATGTCTTAGATCCAACTCAGGCGATCGCCAATCTGCCACCTATGGCTCAATCTGTGTTGGGCAATTTGAATATTACTAACTTGTCTCAGGTGAGTCAGTTGATTCCGTCTAATTTGATTAATTTTGGAGGCGGGAATGGCATATTATCTGGAATCGATCCTCGTAATTTGACCTTATCGAGTTTTTCTATTAATTCGATACCTGGTCTAGCGAATACGCCTTTGTCTGGGCTTCAAGGGGCGGAGCAGTTACCGATTTCTTCGATTCCCGGGTTAAAGGATATTCCTGTTAGCAAGTTACCAATCCCGTTAATCGCTCAGGCGGGGACGAAGATAGGACTTGTGGATATCGTTTTTGAAAAAGCTGAACATCAATTGCCACAACCAGATCGGGTGATTAGTGGCACTTTACCAGATCCATCGAATAATCTTGCGAAGGTGTTATGTCCTAGTAAAGGCTGCTCTGGGATGGAGATTCATCAATTGGATGCTCCTGATTTCAAGGGCTATCACTGGATGGATGATTCTTATACTGGTCAAGATGGGTTTGGTCCTGCTTGCTTGCCTTTTGGCTGTCGGGGTCCTGTTGGTAATCATCCCTATGGGCTGGCGGCGAGGGTGGCTATTTCTAGTCCTAGTGAGGCTAATGGTCGGTTACAGACTAAGCTTTATTTTCATGCTTGTTGGACGATTCCCTTTGTCGGTTATACCTGTACTCCCTATGCTTTGCCTGCGGGTGGGCTGCCTTTTATTACTTACAATGAGAAGGATTCGTTTTTGTTTTTGCCGCCTGGCTCTCAGGTTACGGGGAACAACTACAACTACCCTAGCTATAAACCTAATACTTGTTCTACTAGTGGTTCGCCGATCGCTCCAAGTCAGTTGGATTCGTTGAGTAAGGCTGTGTTTAATGCTTCTAGTGAGGCAAGAGGGATTAGCGAGTCAGGGGCGGCTGAAGCGATTCCTTTGATTATTCAAGCATGTTCTAAGTATGGGGTGACGGATTCCGCGCAGCTTTCCTATGTTTTGGCGAGTACGCTCCATGAGAGTGATGGCTATGGCACGATGAATGAGTATGGCAAGCCTAATTACGATTCTTGCGGCTATGGTCGTGGTTATATTCAGCTTACTTGGTGTTCCAATTATCAAAAGGCTGCCGATTTTCTCAGTATTCCCGATTTGGCGACGAATCCAGATCTGGCTACCGATCCGAAAGTGGCGGCGGATATTACTTGTGGAGGCATGAAGACGGGGATGTTCACGGGTGTGGGCTTGAGCGATTACATTCCTGCTGGTGGCAGTCCCGACTATACGGCTGCGAGAAAGATTGTTAACGATAATGATAAGAGCAATCTTATTGCTGATTATGCGAAGACAATTCAAACGGCGATCGATGGGGTGAATGCTTCTGGTAATTCTCCTGCAACTCCTGCTGCGGTTCCGACGGTTGCTTCGGTCTGTAGTTCTAGTAATACGGGTTCTCAAGCATATTCGGGTAAGCCGATTAATGGTTGGTGCGATCCTTTGCCTGATGGGATTCAGACGCATCCTTTTGGTGAATATCCCCACGGTGGTCCGCCTGCTCATGTTCATGGTGGTATCGATATTGCTGGCGTTGAGGGTGCGACGGTTTATGCGGCGGCGGATGGGGTTGTCGTTGATGTGGAAGGCTCCTGCTCTGTTGGCGATATGGGTTGCGGTGGCGGTTATGGCAATTTAGTGGTGTTGCAACATTCGGGCAATCGGCAAGGCTTGTTTACTTTGTATGGTCATAATGCTCGACCTCTGGTCAATAGGGGCGATCTGGTTAAGTGCGGTCAGCCGATCTCAATTCAAGGTACTACTGGTGCTTCATTTGGCGATCATTCTCATTTTGAGGTTAAGACTTCCGAAGCCAGTGGTACGGTCAGTCCCAAGTCTGTGGGGGTTCCGAATATGCAGTCGTAATATTGAATTTGTTGTGTGTTGGTTTTTTATTTAGTTATTAGTTATTGAGGAGTTTATGAAGTTTAGATCTTTCGGGTTTCGGGTTTTGGTGGTAATTGTGTTTGCGCTGATCGCTTTTGCGATTCCTGCGATCGCTCAACGGGCTAGTTCTTCTGGTAATGTGAAAAGTTGGATTTGGACTGAGGTTGATTTGGCTCCTGTTGTTGCTTCTTTGCGGGTTAGTCTCGAACCGACTGGAGTTCCTTTGCGTTTGCCAACTAAGACTTTTGTTAGCGGTGCTAAACCTTTACAGGTTTATCTGGATTCTGATAAGCCTAGTGCCAATGGATACGATATCAGTATCGGCTATAGGAAGGGTTGTGATTTTGCTAATTCTTGTCGGATCGGTTCTGTGGAAGCGAGAAGGCTTTCGGATCGATCTCCTTCTCTTGATAAGGCTCATCCTCCCGAACCAGATGTGAATGGGGTTATCCGTCATCGTTCTGATGAAGAGGCGGGTTCGGTTAGTTTAGCGGGTGGTATTCAAGGTTATTTTGTACCTTGGGTCTGTGGTGCTAGCTGCAATGATGCTCAAGTTTATTGGGATGAAAATGGTTTTCGCTATGCGGTTGGGATTAAGGTTGGGAATAAAAACAATTTGATTCAGATGGCTAATTCGGCTATCTCGCAAATTTGATGAATTTCTGTTCCTTAAATTATTAATATTCTGTCTTAAATCAATAGAATTATTCCAATAATATATAAAAGAACCAATTCCATTTAGTAGATTTGCATATAATAAATAATAGTTTCACTACACTTTAATAAATTCAGAATGTTCCAAAAAGAGATAAATCAATTTTCAAGCAATCCTACTTTTCACATTCAGGATAAAATCGAAAGACCTATTTTAGTAACCCCAAAAGATTATTGTGCTAAGTGGGTTCCTAAAAAAACAGGAATTCATCCTGATGAGTGGGGTTATAATTCTGCTTGTGTAAAGGAATTATCCAGTGTTTTGGGTTTATCTGAAATTGCCATCAGAAAGTGGGGTAGGAATTTTAATAAGCATCCCGACTATGTTCGTGTCAATCTTGGTAATGTCGATAAGCTCAATGATATCGCTGAGATTCTCGCAAGAAGATAGTAAAATTATCGTTACATTTGACATTTAACTAAAGCGCTATTTTGGCGCTTTTCTTGTTTTGATGTAGATCTACACGGAATTCTATATTAACAATTTAGATCCGCTAAAAACATCGGCAAAAAAGTTTAGCGATCCCTTCTGCTGGTGGAGCGGTTTTACAGATTTCGGTTAGCTATAACACTGACAGAAATTTAGAAATATTCGATACTGATTATGTTGTGATTTCTGATATCAGTTACAACATTCGATGGTTCTATATGTGAAGATTCAGTAGCTACATCTTTATATTAGGCGAAACTCAAGCTTCCCATAACTCCCAGTGTAAGCAGCCCTAGCCAATTGGTTAAGGTTGCTTTTTGCTGTTTTAGATTTGCGAAAAGGGCTATTGAGATCCGATAGAATAGAAATCTCAAATAACCGCAAAAAAATAATCGCCTCTTAAATAGACCGAGAGGCGTTTTTCTACAACAGTATACAAATCTATCTGGAAAAAGGTAATGAATCGAATTGCTATTTTAGGAATTGGAGCGATGGGATCTCGCATGGCAAAGAAGTTGTTGGAGGCGAAATATGAGGTTGTTGTATATAGTCGCACGGCAGATAAGGCAAAACCTTTGATTGAACTGGGTGCAACCTATGCGACAACACCGAGAGCAGCGTCAGATCGGGCGGATGTGATTATTAGCATGGTTACGGATGACGATGCATCGCGAGAAGTCTGGCTTAATCAAGAGACAGGTGCATTATTAGGACTCAAACCCGACGCGATCGCCATCGAATCGAGTACTTTAACGGTTGCATGGACATTGGAATTAGCTAAAGAGGTCGAGAGACGCGGCGCGTCATTTCTCGATGCTCCTGTAGTTGGCTCCCGCTTACAGGTAGAAACTGGCAAACTCATTTATTTAGTGGGAGGCAAAGCCGAATACTTAGGTAGAGTGCAGGATATTTTACTTAGCATTGGTTCGACTGTTCGCCATGTTGGCGAGATCGGTCAGGGGATGACCGTGAAACTAGCGGTTAATGCTCTCCTTGGTATTCAAGTTGCTGCTTTAGCTGAAGTAATCGGGATGTTGACTAAGAACGGTATGACAGGACAAGAGGCAATGTCATGTCTCAGTGAATTACCTGTAATAAGCCCTGCGGCTAGATCGGCTGGAGGGCTGATGGTTGAGAACAATCATGCCGTGAATTTTGCTTTGGAATTAATGGAGAAAGATTTGCGCTACTTTATGGAGAACGCACTGGCAGTGAATGCAGTAACGCCGATCGCTAATACTATGCACGATCTTTATCAGGAGGCGATCGTTCGGGGATACGGGAAAGATAACTTTACTGGGATTGTTCAGATGTTTATCTGATTAACGGTATTCTGATTAACGTTATTAAGACAAGCCAACTTAGTTACAGATATGGCAATTGAAGTTACAGAAGATTATCGAAGTTTGTTAGTGGCGGTGAAGTATCGGATTCGTGCTGCTCAGTATGAGGCTTTAAAGGCGGTTAATCGAGAGTTAATGGCGCTTTATTGGGATATTGGTGAGTTAATCGTTACTCGTCAAGAGATCGCTGGTTGGGGTAAGTCAGTGGTGGAACAATTAGCTCAGGATTTGCAAGTTGAGTTTCATGGTATGGCTGGTTTTTCGGCGCGGAATATTTGGAGAATGCGGGATTTCTACCTTACCTACCACCGCAATGAAAAACTGACACCATTGGTGGCAGAAATTGGCTGGACTCATAATCTGGTGATCTTGGAGAAGTGTAAAGACGATTTGCAGAGAGAGTTTTACGTTCGCATGACACAAAAATTTGGCTGGACAAAAAATGTGTTAATTCACCAAATCGAGAACAAAACTTACGAAAAGACTTTGCTGAATCAAACAAATTTCGATCGCACTTTGTCAGAGGAGATGCGCGATCGCGCTAAGCTTGCGGTTAAGGATGCATATACATTTGATTTTCTGGAATTAGCAGATGAACATAGTGAACGCGAACTTGAGAAGGCGATTTTGACAAGGGTGGAACCATTTTTGCGAGAGATGGGTGGGATGTTTACTTTTGTGGATAGTCAATATCGTTTAGAGATTAGTGATGAGGAGTATTTTATTGATTTGTTGTTGTATCACCGTGGGCTGAAGTGTTTGGTGGCGGTTGAGTTAAAAATTGGGAAGTTTTTGCCTGAATATGTGGGGAAGATGCAGTTCTATTTGGCGGCTTTGGACGATCGCGTGAGGTTGGAGGGTGAGAATGCGGCGATTGGAATTATTCTTTGTAAATCAAAGGAGCGGACGATTGTGGAGTATGCGCTGCGGCAGTCAAATCAGGCGATCGGGGTTGCCACTTATCAAATTGTGTCGTCTTTGCCGTTAGAGTTGCAGGGACAGTTGCCTGCTCCAGAGCAGGTGGCTAGGTTGTTGGGGGGAATGTAGGAGATATTGCTGGATGCGAAGAAACAAAACCAAAGTGTTTCGGTGGATAAGTTAATCAAGGAGGCTCAAGATCGTCTTCTTGAAATTTTTTCTGAGTAGTTGGATGAGCTTACTTCTTTGCATTTGACAGGTAAGGGAAGGGTTTGGGGCAAGATCGATGAGGGGGTGATGGATTTGCTGTGGTGGGACGCTGAACATCGGATTTGTCCATCGCATAAGAAGCATACTTAAATGTGGGTGTTTTTGATCGCGATTTGCTACTTATCAAAATGTGTCGTGTAGTTGATATTAAAGGCGGAGTTTAGATTGAATAGTATATTTTGTCTATTTACAACCCCAATGGGGTTGTTCTAATAAGTTTTACAGGCTGACCATCAGCTTGCAACTCCTTCCCATCGGATGACAATGTGTAGGGCTGCTTCGGAGGAGATTTAGGCGGTACTTGTCCATTTACGGTTTCTACTTGAGAAACAACTTTGCCATCTTCAATGGTGATTTTGCCAGCAGTCTTAATTTCTTGCTCTTCCCCCTTAACTGACACTGCTTTGAGGGTTGCTTCAAAAGTACCTTCTGGCTTGATTGTCCATTTACCTGTTACCGACTTTACACCGTCTTTTTCAGCATCAGCTAATACTTTGGGATCTAAGACAACTTTGTAGTCACCAGCTACTTTAGTAAGACTCGCAGGTTGACCACTGGTAGCAGTTTCTGTGGGACTCTCAGAGGGTGAAACGATTGGACTGGTTGTTTCTACTGGAGAGGGAGAGGGATATTTTTCGCTAGGGTTGGTTGTTTCTGGAGATGGAGGTGGAGACAATGTGGAAGATTTGATAGTAGAGACTTCTGGCTTTCGGGTTACAGTCGCTGGTAAAAACTGAATAGCCGATAAACCACTCCCTAAGATTGCTGCTCCTAAAATCAAAACCATAATAGAAGTACTATTAGTTCGTGACGATGAAAGAGATGCTGAAACTTGGGAATTAGTAACTGTAGGACTGTGGAGAGAATTTATTTGAGATTGTTGCGTACCAGAAATATTAGAAGGAAAAGATAGTTTGTTATGAGTGGAATTTGGGTTAGATAAACTATTGGTTTGTGAAGTTAATTTTACAGAACTAGAACTAGAAGTATTAGTTGATTGAGAAGTACTATTATTTACTGAAGATGTACTTGCCGATTTACGAGGAATTGGATTTGTATTAATGGAATTAGATGATTTAGGATTCGTGTTTAATATCGGTTTCCCAACAGCCTTCCCGATCACCGCAGGTTTTAGATGTTGCCCCGACCTAATCGCACCCAACGCAGGAAAAGGATCTCGTCCGCCTAACTTCGCAGCCCTCTCACACCAAGGACAAACACCCAAATGTCCACTGTAAAAATGCTGACCATTTACCCCACACTTGACCAAACTATCCTCAGCCTCACCCAACGCCTTACTCCAAACATCCGCCGTAGGACGAGCCGCAGAATGGCGATGTCCTTGCTCAAAACAAAAGAGAAAAAGCTCCTGCAAAGCCACAGGTAACATCTGGAAAGAAGGAGCCAGAGGCATCGGCTTATAAGGAACCCCGCGCCGACCATGAGGGAAATGTCCCGACTTAATCCGATCCTTTAACTCTGGCGCTTCACCCTGCCCCGTAAACACACCACCAAAAGGATGCGTCCCCTCCATCAACAACTGATAAATCAACACCCCCAACCCAAACAGATCATGCTCCACCGAGCGATCCACATCCCGAAAACTCATGCCCTGTAACTCAGGGGGCGTATACTCAGGCTTACCTACCGTACAGCGATAAACCGTAGTTCCATCATTCACCTGAAACGAATCCGTATCCACCAAAGTCACGATCGCATCATCGGCAACCAACACATTCGACTCATTCACATCCCCAATCACATATCCCCGCGAATGCACCGATCGTACCGCCCGCGCCAAATTTCTCGCAGTCCGAATCAAAGAGACATAGCTAAATGTAGGACTTTCTTTGCGGCGCTCAGAAGGATTGTAATATTGAAAAATTGGCTTTGCCTTGCTCGTATCCAGCTTAGGCATCAAAAAGCCCACCACCAGCCCCAAATCCGTTACCAACTCAGTCGCCCAAGCGATCGAAACCCGTCCCGAACTAGCCAAAGGATCAACAGGCGGATTTGCAATCATAAACGCTAACTTTCGCGCATAGTCCCCATGCGGCTTTTTATAAACCTTCGCCACCAGTTCAGGTCTAATCCGCACCGCATAAATATTCGCCTCACCACCCGAGCCAATCGGTGACTTTAAGAAGATGTAACTTTTGTCCATGTTGTTTTGATGCTGCCTAGCGGACAGACTGAATGTTTAAACTAGCCAATTCTCCACAGTCAAATTTGGCACACGCGAAAACTCTCGCTCATTTGCAGTAACAACTGTTAAATTCAACGCTAAACCATGCGCCGCAATCAACAAATCATTGGCTCCAATGGATGTTCCCGCCTGTTCTAAATATGACCGAATCTCAGCATAATGAAACTCAATAGGAGACTCAATGGGCAACACTGTCATCAACTCAAGAATCTGGTCTACTTGCTGTTTTAAACGCAGCGAACCATTCTTTTCTGCCCCAAACCGTAACTCACAAGCAACAACGATACTTGTGCATATACAAATCTCGCCAACTTCAGCAATGCGTTGAGCAATTTTCCCATTGGGATGTTTAACCAAATCTGAAACAATATTTGTATCTAAAAGGTAACGGTAAGTCATAGCTAAAATTGAATATCATCAAGTGGCAGTAAACCATCGTCAACATTGGGAAAGTCTTCATCAATGTCTTCGAGAGTTGCTAATAACTGCAATAAAGAGCCTCTCTTAAATGGTTCAATAATTAATCTTTCACCATCTTTGCGAATTACCACATCATTACTAGGCATTTCAAAGGCATGAGGAATATTCAGAGTTTGGTTGCGCCCATTATGAAACAGCCGAACTTGATATTGAGTAACCATAATTTTTACCTCATCTACTTACAGTAAAAGCTCGTTTTTAGTATACCGCTATTAACTTGCCAATGAAGCCAGCAGCAAAGTCAAATCATCATCGGTGCGATCGCAGACTCTCGGCGATCGCAAAAATTCTGTTAACTGCTGATGCGCTACATCTAAATCCTTCGCCTCAGCAATGAACTTAAATAGCGGCGCAAAAAATGGCGCATGAGCAACACCTTGAGGCATTTGTAGCGCTAACATTTGCAACCCATCGGAAAACATCGCTAACTGAGCAGGTTTTCCTTCCCATAGACAAATCTGAGCCGAATCAATCCCATTCGGTGAAGTTAAAAACGTAGCTAAATCTAGAGATTCCTCAATCGGAGGACTAGTTAAAGCGATCACTGTTCCCTTCTGGTTAGCCACCACAATCGCCCCATCTCCCACCTGAATCGCCGCCACAATCTCAGGAGTCGCCACCGCGATTAACAAAGTCGTCGATAGTTCACGCATATTCACTTGACGCGATTCTGCCTCTTCCTGAATAGCCACTAAAGCATCTTCTAAGCCACTGTTCAGCAGCACTTTCCATCCTTCATCGCTATCAGGAATTGATGAATCCGCTATTTTAGAAGCAATACTCTTTACCGCAGTTTGCACCGCTAACAAAGATCCTACCTCTGAGAGCGAGACAGATCCCGCCCCATCAGCAACACCCGCCACTAAAATGCGATCGCCTACCAATTGCCAAAAATGAGCATCCTGACAGGGCAAATCGCGCTTTTGATGACTAGTTCCTTCAAGAGAAACCGCCACAACCGAACATTGATCAGGATTTCCTGAGTTATAAGAATTATCAAGATTCATCAAACTGACATCCAATCTGTAGGTGGTGATAAAGGAACTTGCTCATCAGGCTTAGAATGAGAAACGCGCTGCATACTTGCCGATAGCCACACAAACATCTCGCGGAAACTTAATCCCTTTAGTTTAATTGGCGATCGCACAGACATCGTTTGCAACTGATTCATGTCCGCGCCTTCCACACCCACCGCAAAAAAGGCAACCCGTTTATTTGTCTCTTCCTCCTTGACCCGTTGTGCCGCCTGAGTCAACAGATATGCATCTTCCCCATAGGGCGCACCATCGGTAATCAAAAACACCCAAGGACGATAGTAAGTAATACCATTATCCTTATACTCGCGCTTACGAGCTTGCAACAAATCAAGGGCTTTGTTAATACCCGTAGCCGTATAGGTCAAACCCTGCGCCGTTAAAGTTGGTGCTTGAAAATGTTCAGCTGTAGCAAACTCATGCTCCACGCGCACCGTCGTATCAAAAGCCACAATCGCCACTTCTACCCGTTTACTCGCCAAATTATCCTGTAACAGATCATCTCGAAAAGTTTGCAACCCTGCATTCAAAGCCGCAATTTTTTCCCCACCCATCGATCCAGAAGTGTCTAAAAGCAACACACAAGGGCAACGCGGCTCTGGATTTTCCGCAAACTCGATCGCATCAAGAGTCATGGCACTGAAATAAATCTAAAGTACTCACAATTAAAGCATATCTAGTTGCTGGTTATCGGATGAATTAAGTGTGCGATCGCCTTATCTATCAAGACAACTTTTTAGGACACCAACATCCATATTGATAATCTCTGATGACGGTTTTTTCAGAACGGAGGCTAAGCGACTTTTGAAACTCTTACCTTTAATAATTTTGCTAATCATTTTTATAGGAGGTGTTTGTGCTATAGACGCTATTTTGTAAATCAAGGTATTAGGGGATGTCGATCTGAACTTGATTGTTGCTGAGATTGCTTTAACTGCCATGCATTTTCAAATCGGCGTATGTCCATTTGATGTAAATTGGCATAAACAATCTCATTGCCAGACATTTCTAAAATTACTGACAAATCGCCCTTTAATCTCTGCACAGTCAAGCGATCGCCATCTCTAGTAATCCTGTAATTATTTTTACCTTCTTCACCAAAATAATTTGTTGCCAGTTCGTCCAGCATCTCATGGCAGATCGCCGCAATCCGATGGGCTTGCCCAATTAATAGCTGTTGCTGCGCTAATAAATCATCGCTATTTTCGGTTTCTGTTTGAACTCGCTTCGGTATTTGTTCGGGTGGCTGTAGCGATCTAAGCCTTGCGATTTCTTGTACCATTTCCACCAAATTATTTTCTGGTACGGATTGTCTATCTTGCTGATATGACACGACAGATCGCTTCACGGGTTTGGAGTCATTACTCTGCATCGCTTTAATCGCTGGATTATCGCGGGTCGCATCATAATTTACTTGCAAATATTTTTGCAGTCCGCCCCAACTATATTTTTTACCTAACTCGTGACCTTGAATACTTTCACTGCCAATGCTGTAGGAAATGCCTTTGATTTTGTTAGTCCGCGTGAATTTAACGTAGGCTTCAATTCCCGATTGTTTTAATTCTTCGATAAACTGCGGCATCGTCGTGCCAACTTTAATTTTATCCTCGATCGCGTTAGCGATGTGAAATGTATCAAAGGCTTTTTGGATATTGGGTTTGCCACCGGTTATTTTTTCATTTTTTTCGTGGTTGCTGGTAACTGCATCTTCTTGTTGATTTGATTTAGATTCTAACCGTTTAAGTATTTTTGGTAGCGAGAACGAACTTCCCACATGACATCCTGCCATGCTCACGCCATCAAGTTTATAGCTGATTCCTGTTAGTGTATTTTGACGGTCACGACTGATTTTTACTTCAATGCCATCGAGTTCTAATTGCTGCAACAATGCTGGCATGTTAGTTACATTTGCCAATGCACTATCGATCTTATCGGCAAGTTGTTTTTTTACCGTAGGAATCCCTGTCTCTAGTTCCTTATTGATTTGACTTTTTGTTGGTGCGTGCCGATCGCTTTCCCAACTGTTTTTTACTGGCGTTAAGCCAAAGTCTTGTTCTATTTTCCTGATTACCTTTTGGCTGCGTATCATATCCCAGCTATCGGATACTACTGACCCATCAAAGCGGATGCGACTAGTAACTAGATGTACGTGTTTGTGATTCTTATCATTGTGTTTTACGGCAACGAAAAAATTATTGGTAAAACCCATCTCTTGGAAATAGCGATCAATGATTTGCGTCCACGATTCATCGCTCAGACTTTCGCTGGGACTAATGCTTAGGGTGATATGGCACACTGCACGAGTAAGTCTTGGACGCAGCTTTTGCATCATTTCAAATTCTGCTGCTATCTCGCTCGCAGTTTCTCCGATTACATTCATATTGATAATCTCGAATGCTGGTCTTCTTAGCACGTATGCCAAGCAACTTTTAAAACTCTTGCCTTTGATAATTTTGCCAATCATTTTTTAGTGCGTTCCCTCTATCGACTTTATATGGCTACATGCATCATTTATCAAACTTCTCGCTTCTTTGATTACAGCAGACATCTCATTTAGTTTTATTATTTCTGGCTGCATTGGACTTCCCATTTGCATGCTTAAATTTGCATTATGGGCTAGTTGGTTGATATTCGTTCCAATCTTTCCCAGTTGGAAATTTATTTTACCGAGTTGCTCGTAATATTCCCAGTTTACGGAAACTATTTTATTGGTTTTAGCAACATCCACATTAATCAGTTTCAATCTCGCCAATTTATTTAGCTTTAGACCTAAAGCATCTGCTTTCTGTTGAAGTATCTCCTTTTCTTCATTGCTTAATCTAATTGTGATTATTGCATCAAGTGACATTTTTATTATGGCAATTTAATTAGTTGTTAATTTTGCATTATCTCTAATTGTATTTTCCCGCTTGCAAAAAACAAAGTTTTTTCTGGGGTTCCAAGGGGGTTTTCACCCCTTTGGCAAGCAGTCAATTGTATGGCAAAAAAGCGTTAGCGATTTTTGTCATACAATTGACATAGCTTGCTCCATGCGACAATCACCACTGAAACGACGCAATCTCGTTTTTAGGCGAAGATGATATATGAGCGAGTAAATGTATTGACTGAATCGTATCACTAATGGCTTTATTCACATCTTCATTTGTAAACATTTAATAAGATTTAGATTGCAATTTATATGGATATTTGGATATATTTTATATAAATTTATTTCGATTTTACTGGCCTTAAGAAGATATTAATTAGATACATTTTATCCAAAACTATTTTCATTTTACGGTCGATCTAGCGATTGCTTTTTTGGTGCAATATGCTAAATTCACTAAACAATTGCGATACAAATGTTTTCATGTCCGACTTAAGGATCTCAAGAGAAAAACTATTGGATGCTTCAACTAAATGGAGCAATCTTCCAGATAAATTTAGTACTAAGGATGAGATTAATTCTCTGATGGAAGCTGTACGAGTGCTGGAGGATTGCATTAAATTTATGCGGCAAAAGCGATATTCGTATAAAGATATATCGAAAAAGTTTCTGGAGGAATTTCATATCGATATTAGTCCTCAAACTATTTCTTCATATCTAGCAACTATCAAGAAAGAACGGGAGAATTCTCTATGGCAATCTAAGCGCGAAGCTAGGCAATCATCTAAGGCTACGCTACCTAAAAAAACAAAAAAAGGAAGTGTCGCTAAAGTTGATTTATCGGCTGATGTGCTAGGGGAACCTGTGGTAGAACCAGATGACACTGCCATGAATCTATCTATCGAACAAAAGTCTCTGGATAATGCTTCTACTAGTCTAAAACCTAGCAAAAACAAGCATTCTGCTGCTTCAAAAAGTATTGTACCTAAGATCAATATTGTAGATTCTGTTGACTCTAACGATGATGAAGATGCAACTGAGAGACGAAGACAAGCCGAGATGCTCAAACATTTTAATAAGTACTAAATTTCAGATATGGCGATAATTAATTTAATAGATGGCGAAAAGGGTGGTGTGGGTAAGAGTTGGGTAGCTCGCACGATGATTCAATATTGCATTGATAATAATATTCTTCATGTCGGCATTGAGACCGATCGCAGTAATCCTACGATGTTGAATATCTATAAAGACTGTAAGGTAGCGTTTTTTTCTGAGAATGAAAAATTAGCTGATAATCCAGATCTTATTTTTGATTATGCATTCAAAAAAATGGTCGTTGTCAATCTACCTGCACAAGTTCATCGCGCTGTATCTATGTGGATCGATGCAAAGGGTTTATTAGAACTTGGTAAGGAAAATAATATTTCGTTTGTTAAGTGGTTTGTAAGCGATGGTGAGAGCGATTCTATCGAATTATTTATTAATTCCTTAGAGCATTATCAGGGCTATATTCCCCATGTATTCATCAAAAATATGGGGCGTTGTGATGAGTGGGAGTATTTCAACAGTCATGAGGTCATCCAGAAAGCCATTGAAGAGTATGCGGTTTCCGTAATTGATTTTCCTAAGTTGGGTGATGCTAAGCGGATTGAGATAAATGCTAAACGAATGATGTTCTCTGATGCAGTCAATTATGCAGAGTTTGGAATTATCGGTAGAAATCAAATTAAAACCTTTTTGCGGAATGCTTATAGTGCTTTTGACGATACCAATATTTTTACAAGCGTTCGGGAAAAACAAGTGAAAGATTAGTATGACAAACAGCGATCGCCCATCTACAAGTTATCTGGATATAGCAATTCATGACTATGAGCCTACGGTGAAGGCAAAGATTTACGAAATTGTGGCTAAATCAGGCATTCCTCATGACGATCCTTATATCGCAATATTTTTATCTAATGCTCAGGTTGCGGCAACCATAGCGACGGGACCGACGCTAATACGGGAGGCTTTAAACAAAGGTTTTGAGGTTGGTATCCAGAAGTTTGCTAGGTCTTTGTCGTCTTCAATGCGTGAATTAAAGGATAGCGAGCAAGAGGTAGTTAGCGATCTCCCTGCTACCAATAAAAAAAGTGAACCTCAAGGTCAAAAATATTTTGGTTTGATTTCCATAGCTTTCATTGGCGCGGGGATGTTGGCGATTGGGTTGACCTGCGGTATTGCTTCGGGTTTAGCGATCGCTAAGTTATTATCGCCATCTAGTCTCAATCCTCAGTCTGCAAAGGATTTAGAGTGGTTAGCTAGTGATGATGGCAAACTCGCTCGGAATATTTTGGATTGGAATAAGGACAATCTCAAATCTTGTCAGCAAAATCAACAAAATTTAAAAGAAGCGCTAATTGTAATGAATGGTAAGTACGTTACTAAAGGCTTATGTGCGTTCTGGGTATTGCCTGAAAACAAAAGAGTGTATGAGGATCGTCGATAAATTAAAAACAATGACTATCGCGTGATAGTCATGTTTTTTTATCTTCAAGCAATCATGTAGCGGATGAAGTGCCTATTTTCTATGACTTCATCCTCAAGTCTAATTACCAATGCATAGTTAGGATTGTTCTTTGGAAGAGACCTTCCCGACAGTTTTTCAAACAGTTCTAGACATTTTTCTGGGCAAAACGAATATTTAAAATCGTCAAGTTGCTTCAATGTAACGGGTGTTTCATAAGTATCAACCCATTTTCCTGTTGACTTAAATTTATCGACTACTAGTTTCATTTCTCTTGATTGGTATCGGATCGCGGGATTCAAGCGAAAGCGACTTTCAATATCGGTCAGTACAAATTAGCCTTTGCTCAGCAAAAAAAACAAGGATAAGCCTGAAAAATTTGACTGGTAAGAGCCTCAGTAGATTAAGGTGTATTTACTACAGGATTGCTATAAGAAATACTAGCAAACATTTACTTGATAACAGGCAACAGTTGATTGACCTCGTTGATGTCAAACTCATTGGGGTCAAAGCGTCCACCAACCCAATCCAGCATTTGCTCGTGTTCGGGATGATCTGGGTCTTGGATTGCCACGATAAATTCTGAATATCCCCATACGCCCCCACAGTCTTCTGGTGGACATGCTCTCTTTCCTGTCAAACAACTAGGATAATGATTGTCAGCTTCCCGTGGCAATATTTTTTCCACTAAGATTTCATGTTCCCAGTCATCTCCCATATCGTAAGTGTAGTGGAACTTAAATTTTTCCGATGTGATGAGTCGATCGAGCTTGATAGTCTTATCATTGCAAGGCTTAAAATCATATTCAGCGATTGGCTGACCATAATCAACCCCATTGATTGTGAACTGATACAAATGAGAATTTGTCCATCCCATTGTCAGTTGAATGACTTGATGAAGCTGATGTAAGGTCGTTGTATTAAGTACCTGCACCCTTCGCCAGATCGGAGGTTTTGAGTGTTTGAGCGTAATTTTGAGCTGATATACGGTTTGGGCTATTGCAGATTTGCGGGATGGCATCATCGTTCTGATTAAAGCGTTGCTATATATACATCTTAAGCTCAACGCGATACAAAATTGCACGAATCGTTAGCATACCCAGTACTGCTTTGGGCTTCTATGGGTCTAACTTAGAATTTGGGATCTGCCAATTTTGCTAATCGCTTTGACAGATAAGTATATCTATGTCGATCGCTGACCTGTTTGACCGCCAGCCCGATCGCCTTCGATTCCCCGACGATGATGGCAAGCTTTCGCGCGCGCGTCAGCCCAGTGTAAAAAAGATTACGAGAAAGCATGAGAAAATGCTGCATGAACAGAGGCATGATTACCACAGGATATTCGCTGCCCTGTGCCTTATGAATTGTTGTCGCTCTAGCAAGAGCAATCTCATTAAGATCGGCATAATCATAGGTCACTTGCCGATCACCAAATACAACTGTGACTTCCCGTTCCTCCAAATCGACACTCGTAATCGTACCAATATCACCATTGAACACCTCACGGTTATAGTCATTCACCTGCTGCATAATGCGATCGCCTAAACGAAAGATCGTATTGCCATACTTAATTTCGGGCTTAATCACATCAGGCGGATTGAGAAGTTGTTGAAGGACAACATTGAGATTGCGCGTACCGACATCCCCTCTAGTCATCGGACAGAGAACCTGCATATCTTGCTGAGGGTCAAAGCCCAGACTCGGTAACAACTCTGTAATAATGTCACAAATGCCCTGCTGTCCAGCTTCAGCATTGGGCATTTCTAGCCATAGACAATCGGATTGGGGCTGATTAGAGACTTTTTCCATCTGCGGAAACTTACCCGTATTGATACGGTGAGCATTCTGGATAATTTGACTTGCCTGAGCCTGACGAAACACCTCAGTGAGAGTGATTACAGGTACTTGCTGAGAATCAATTAAATCTTTGAGAACATTGCCCGCACCGACACTGGGAAGTTGATCGGTATCGCCGACAAGCAGCAGTTGAGAGCCTAATGGAATCGCCTTCACCAGAGAAAAAGCTAGAAACAGATCCAGCATCGATGCTTCATCAATACCGATCGCTTGAGCGGTCAGAGGATATTCCTGATTGCGTTTAAAGCCCATTGATTTTGGGTCAAACTCTAGAAAACGGTGAATTGTCTTCGCCTCACAGCCCGTGACTTCCTGTAATCGTTGAGCCGCTCGACCCGTCGGCGAAGCAAGAGCAATCTCCTTACCCATCGCTTTCCAGAGCGCGACAATCGTGCGGGTGGTGGTAGTTTTACCTGTCCCTGGTCCACCTGTGAGAATAAGCACCGACGAATTTGCTGCCATCTCCACGGCTTCGCGTTGTTTGGGCGAGAGTTGGATATTTCTTTGGGTAGTGTAGCGATCGATCCAAGCTTTGACACGTTCAGAATCTGGATTGTGTTTTCGTTGCAATAGTTGATAAACCCGTTCGGCAAGATTCTGTTCGGTGTGGAAGTAAGTCGGTTTATAGCAGATGAACTCTCCTTCTAAGCCTTGCATCACTAAGCGATCGTTAACGGAGAGATGGAGAACAATTTTAGAGATAGTTTCAGGATCTGGTTGATAATCTTCGAGAGCAAGCAGTTTGATGGCTTTCTCTTCTAGTTCAGGGCGCGGTAAATAGCAATGACCATCTTCAGCAGCTTCCCCTAAACAATGGAAGATACCCGCAATGCTACGAAACTCAGAACTAACTTCAATACCAATATTCCGAGCAATCTGATCGGCAGTAAAGAAACCAATGCCATAGATATCTGTCGCCAGTTGATAAGGATTTTCGGAAACGGTCTGAATGGAATCATTGCCATAGTGCTTGAAAATCTTGACTGCATAGGTGGTGGATACTCCATGTCCTTGCAGAAATACCATCACCTCCTTAATCGCTTTTTGCGTTTCCCAAGCAGTTTTGATCATCTTCACCCTTTTCTTGGCAATACCAGGAACTTCAATCAGACGATCAATCTCATTCTCAATGATGTCAAGGGTATCCAAGCCAAAATGAGTGACGATGCGTTTAGCGGTGACGGGTCCCACGCCTTTAATCAGACCACTGCCCAGATATTTCTCAATTCCTGTAATCGTGGCGGGTTTGGTTTCACGGTATTGAGTGACTTGGAACTGGTCGCCAAACTTAGGATGCGATCGCCATGTGCCTTCTAGGGCAAGAGTTTGTCCTGCTTGGATATTGGCAAAGTTACCGATTACGGTGATTAGGTCTTGAGCCTTGGGTACTTTTAGCCGCGCCACGGTATAGCCTGTCTCTTCGGAGTGAAAAGTTAGTCGTTCGATAATGCCTTGCAGATAGTCGATGTTGTCAGGCATAAGGTGCAAACACAAAAACTACTGAGATCCTACAGAACATATTTGATATCTTAGAAACAATGGTTGAAACATTTGATATATAAGCGATTTAAGTGACAAATAATGGGAGATCGCTATAGTCTTATAATAGTACTGAGAGCTATAAGCACAGGAAGCAGTTATGTCAGTTACATTTCGGTTTCATCCACAAAAAGCTATTGAAGCCGCAGCAATGTTTCTAAAATTGCACGGTAAACCTATGAAACATCTAGGCTTACTTAAGATGCTTTATATTGCCGATCGCATTTCCCTAGAGCGCATGGATCAACCGATTACAGGTGATTGTGCTTACTCCATGAAATTTGGTCCCGTGCTTAGTAGCGTTTACGATCTCATTAAAGGCAATGATGTTAACGATGCCTTACCCCTTTGGTCGGAGTATATTTTTAGCCCTAAAAAAAACTTTGTCCAATTACTTAAAGAACCTGAAAACAACTATCTCTGTGAATTAGCTCAAGAAATAATCGCAGAAGTTTATAAGCAATTTGGACATCTCGACCCCTTTGATGTTGCAGAATGGACGCACGGACTTCCAGAGTGGAAAAAGCCTCCTGAAAACTCACACATACCGATCATCGTTGACGATGTTCTAAGATACCTGAATAAAACTGATGAAGACATCGAAGAAATCAGACAAATAGAGATTAGAGAAGCTTATTTAGATAGTGCTTTAGCTGCATAATGGCGAGCATCAATATTAATTTAGGTGATGCTTTTTTATTAGAAACACCTCCTAACGGTCAACATCTTTATATTGCGATTGCGCCGACCACTAACAGCAAATACTTATTTGTTAATTTGACCACATGCAAAACTGGGTCTGAGACTACTTGCATTTTGCAACCTAATACAACGGGTATGCCAAGTTATGTCAAAGCCGAGTCAGCGATCGCCTATCAGTACGCCCGTGAGATGGATGCCCGTCAGCTCGATCTAGAAATTTGCGTAGGTAGTCGCATTCCAAAATGTACTTTTCCTATCGATATTTTGAAAAAAATACAACAAGGCGGCGTAGCCTCAAAGCGAATTGCACCAATGTATAAGAGAGCGCTCAAACGCTTTTTAGGTATTTTATGAGTTGTTTTTTATAAAAACTTAGCTCGTATTGGTAGTGGAACTCTCTATTTAATCCCCAAATTCATCTATCTACTCGGCACTGGATTGTTAAAGAGGGATGATTCGATTAAAGTAATTGTGCATAAGCTTTTTATAGCTTTTACTCCTTAATCACCACAAATTTCCAGTGCCAGAAACAGTAGCAATTAGCGAGGTGCTCCCAAGAAATCCCGCTTGCCAATCTCAACACCACAATGTCTGAGAATGTCATAAGCCGTCGTTACATGGAAATAGACATTTGGCAAAATGAAGAACAGTAAATAATCTTGTCCTGCAAAAGTCATCGTCTCCTTACCCACAGGTAAAGTAATAACTTTCTCTTCAGAGCCATCAATTTGTGCTGGGGTGAAAGACTCAATGTATGTAACTACACTCCGAAGCCGATCGCCCAATTCGGCAAAAGTAGTTTCGTTATCTTCTATCACTGGAGCTTCTACACCTGCCAATCTCGCTATACCACGTCTAGCAATATCTGAGGCAATATGTACTTGACGATTGAATGGCAACATATCAGGATACAAACGACTGGCAATAAGTACCGCAGGATCAATTTTTTTGGTTTCAGCGTGTGCTGAAGCTTTTTCAAGGATTGCAATTAAATTATTCAGAGATCGGACTAGGGAAGGAACCGCAACTTGATACATGGAAATGGTCATTAATGTTTCTCCGATTTTTTAATTTCTGAATAAACTCATTTTTGTATCCTAAGTTACTATAACTGATCTTTACATCGGTTCAAGATCTGAATACTTTTGCCGATCGCGCTCGAGTTGCTCTAGTTCGACTTGCAAGCTAGCAATTTCCGATGCAGATTTATTCCTACGCAAAATTGGAGTTTCTAGCAAAGCTTTCAGATAGCCAATCCTGCTGCCAGTCGCCGAGATAGGCTCGGATTTTGGCAGCTCATAGGGTCGCAAGCAATCGGCATTGGCAGTTTTCGGGGATAGCTTCTGAGAGATCGCTCCTGTAGAAATTTCAGTTTTTGGCGGACTTAGCCTGCCGTGGGTCTCAATCCACATCGGATCGCTACTTTTTTGCGGAGACTTGGGCGAGTGAGTAGGGGCTTGAAAATCAACGTCGGCAAATTTTGGCAATTCTTGCCCTCGCAGGGGCGTTTCAGCAAGCCCTAACGCTTTATATAGGGCTTTTTCTGTAACGTCGCTTTCTGTATGGATTTCAGCTTGTTCTTTCGGAGGGGCGATCGACTGGGGAAATTGGACTAAATTCTCTGTGTTTGGGCTGTTACTCGTTTCGGTGAATTCTGGATGCCATAGCTCTTTATTGTCATATAAGGTTTCAACCGATACTTTGGCGCTTTTGGCGATCGCTTGCGCCATGCCTCGGATTGTCGCGGGCATTTCTCCTGTTTTATTCAGTTCGATGACTACTGCTTTTATGCGTTCGAGCCGTTCTGCTTGTTTTCGCGCTTTTTTGTTCTCCATATTTTCACTTTCTTCGTCTTCGTCTGTTTGTTCGTTGTTTTTGCTTCCCCAGGGGAAGTGATGCTTCAGGCACCATTTGGCGATGTCTTTGGCTTTTTGGTCGAGTCGCTTGATGTCTCCGCAAAATGTCAGGTATCCTGCGGCGGTTTTGGCGGTTTTGGTGATGTATTCGGCGATCGCTTCGATTTCTTCACATCCCATGAAGACACGGGCATATTTGCCCATTAGGTATAGCAGTTGATTGCTTTGTCCTCTGTCTGTCCATCCTTCTTCGATTTGTTTTTCTAGGTCTTCTCGCCATTGGATTGGACGGCGGTTGTCTTTGGGCGGTTGATAGTTAGATTTGGCTTCGGTGATCGCCTGTTTTAGGAGGTCGATGTCTTGATGCTCTTGCACGGTCAGCCATGTTTCGACAAATTGGCTGAGATCCCTTCCGACGATCTGGAGGTCGTTGTCGAGGAGGTAGCTGCCTGTTTGTAGTGGCAGTCGATGTCCGCTATATTCTGAGTCGTATTTTTTCGTGTTGGGGAAGGTTTCAATAACTCCTGATGCGATTTCGCAGTTATGGTTTTGCAGGCAGGCTTTAATCGCACAGGCGATGCCGAAGCTGGGTACTTCTTGCCATAGGGGGTAATAGATGTGTAGTCCTTGGCTGTAGGAACTTTGGACGATCATCGGTCTGACTAGTCCAATGTCTTCTAGGGCTTGGAGGATAGTTTTAAATTTCTCGTGGTTGTTGCTGGGGTGGTAGGGGCTGCCTTTGTCGATGTCGATGAGGGCGTATTCGGTTTGGTTGCCAAATCTTACGCCGATTAAGGTTTCTGGGTCAGTCCAATAGTCGTACAAACGCCTTCCCGTAATGGGATAGCGCGTTTCGGTTTTCCATTCGGGTTTGTTCGTCCGATCTCTATTTTTGGCATAGATAAAATTCCACGAATATGGGAAAAAACTCGCAAAGGTTTGCGCGGTTAGCTCTGTCGTGGTTAATGAGTTTGGCTCTAAGCCTTTGGTCGTAAATTTAAGATCGGCAGCATCACAAATAAGATCTTTTTGAGAGGTCAAGCTGCTCGACCTCCCATTTGCTTGCCATCAGCGATCGCTTTCCCGATCTGCCGAGGCAAGTCTCGCATTTTTAATAACATCTAGATTGTCCTGAATGTAAGGGTTGTAGCGTCTTCACTCAGGAAACAGATCGAGTCTTTTTATTTGTCCAATACTTCTTTGCAACTTTGTTTACAAATTTTTAAAAATTTGCAGCACAATCTGTTGCTAAACGCATATCTTGTTGTAAGATATGAGAAAGCTTTGAACAAATTTGGCGATCAACCAAGCTCTGTCCGTTTCCTTTATTTTTAATAACTGCCTTCGGGTAATCAGAAAGCTAGTAGTTCCAAGTACTGGCTTTTTTGATTTTGAAGGGAAAAAACTAGTTCAGCCTCCTACGTTTACAAAATATCTACACAAGCATACAGCGATCGCATTAGATTTGATCCTTGTATGCTTATTTTTTTGGGGAATGACAAAGCAATCTACTTTTATAATTCAGTTTGTTTTCTTTGTTAATTAAGGTGCTCACCTTGCTAGGATCGCTAACATAGTCCGAGGTAAGCTAATCGACATTCAAGTTGCATAAAAATGACCGTGAAGCACTTATATCAAGGGATACAACTTGAAAGGATAAATGTCGATTAGCTTAATCTTAATTTGTTGGGGTTCCTATCTGCCTTACCATTAAAAAACCTGAAAAGCTTACCAAGCTGGCTCAAGAATTTCCAGAACAGTTTCTTGCCAGTCTATAAGGATGAACCGTTTATGTGAACGAATCAGCAGTTTTCAATGAGTTGATAGACAATACGGAGAAAGAGGAGCTAGCTGACATCATTCTTATGGTTATGAATATAGTTTCAAAAATAGATTAAAAGCAGGTTAAAATTCAACGGATTTTTAACATACTATAACTTTGCAAAAAAATAAATGCTTTTTGCTTGAATTTAAGATTAGATTATACTAAGTTTTTCTCTATGGTTTGCATTGACTTAAATATTGATTTGACTTGCCAATAGTTTTGGCCAGTTCTTCAATTGTGTTGAATTTTGACCATGCCGTTCCGTGTTTGCAATTTACATAGGTCGCAAAGCGGGTCAGGGTTCCGCTCAGCAAACGCAACAACATATCAAAGGCTTCATCGGCGATGCGGTGATTGATTGACATGGACTGCATGTTGGCGATCGCGGCTTCTTCGCAGGATAGGATTTGGTGGTTTGCTTTCTGATCGATCAGCAGATCTGGATGTTGGATTGCTGGTGATGGTAGCGCCGTACAGAAGGTAGGAACCCTAAATGCTCCTTCCATTCTTTCGGCGCTATCTACTGAACCCAATAGAACTTGCCCTGATTCGTAATGATTGCCGCAGTCTAGCCAGAATACAGTTCTATCGTTTTGTAAAACTTTGGCTATTTCTGCTCTGGCTTCTGGATTGTCCACGGCTCCAATACAAATTGTTAGATGTTTCCATCGCGATATTGCCATGTCTGCTCGAAATTCGGCGGAGATTGCGTTGATTTCAAGTCCCCATTGCCATCCATACCTTGCTGCTAATACCGATGCTTTGGGAAGCTCAAGGTCGTTGGGAGTAAAGTTTTGGCGAGGAATATTCGTTGCTTCTACCCGATCTGGATCGATGAAAGTAACTGAGACTTTTTTCCCCGCTTGTTTTTGGACATAGGCAATCCGTGGCAAGTTCACAGCTAACCATCCGCCTGTACCACCACAGCCGATGAGAATTAGGTCTAGTTCATCATAGGCTGGTAGCAGGATAGGGACGGCTGCGGCAAATGGTAATGATAGATTTGACATTACCAATCCTCCGCTAAGCAGTCTGTTAGTTGTGCTGGCAACTCCAAGATCCCTGTGATTGCGGTTTCGTAGAAATGACCGTAAATTCCCACTCGCATCCTGATCTGTGGGTTGGAGAAGATTTCACCTATTACTCCGTATAACCGAAAGCCCGTCTCATCGCGATTATCTGTTTCGGAGAAGTAAGCTCTCATGCCATGATGGGAATGGATTTCGATGATCGCTTTGCCGTAGGTGCTGTTCGCACTGTTATCCAATGGCTTACAGGATGTAGCTGTTTGCTCTTGTTCGGGTATTGCGAGCTGCCAATTGCCATTTTCAAAATATAGGTGAAATACAATTTCGACTGGGCGATTATTAGTGTCGCAAGCAATGCGGGAAGCTTCGAGCATTTGCTCTACTAGCGTTACGGGGACTGCGGGGTATGTGAGCTGCACGGATGCTGATATCGCCTTTAGACCTTTGGCTTTGTAATACGACACTGGCGAGATCGCTGTCAAACCTTGCCTCTTGGCTCTAACAAATGTGCCGTTGCTGCCATAGACATACTCATACATTGAGGTTGGGGCAATTTCAGGCAGGTTTTGATTGGTAGCAATGATGTGCTGAATTAACGGGGGGTTTTGGACAGTTGGCAATACGGGATTTGCTGTTGCTACGTGCTTTTGGATATGTTCTAATAATTTCATTGGTTGATTACCATGTTGATTGCTACCTTTACGGAACTGCCACATTGGACGAGATCGTTGATGGGGTAGCGGTTGGATTTCTGTAGTTGGATCAGTTTTTCGCGGATGTCTTCTGGATGAGTATTTGATTTGCTATCCACAAGATGATTGTTAAATGGTGCTGTCATAAACATCTGCCATGCTTTAGATAGGCGCTCTATCCCTTCTGCATAGTTGCTGAGATTATTCTCAACTCCCATGCAAATCCTGCCATCTCCATAGATGTTTGGTAATGGCACATGGTAAATAGGTGCTTCGGGTTCAAAGGTTTTTTGCTTGGTTGCCCAGATGTAGCAAGTGTCACCGCATAGCATAAATACTGTTCCCATCATGGGAATGGTCAGGGAGATTCGCTCTCCATCACCCTGTAGGTCGGCGAAGGTAAATGTCCGTTTTGCGGGTGGCATAAACTGCACATACCAATGTCCTTGACGACAAATACCCAATCGTTTTACTCCGTCGGGTATCCAGCCTGAGTCGATACGTTCATGTTGAAAGGCAGCTCTCACTGTTTCAGGGGATAAAAACTTGTAAGTTTCTCGTTCCCTCTGCCGATATTGAAAGCAGTAATGTCCTCCTTTCAAAAATAGGAGTTTTGCCTCTGCTTCGATTAATGGATAGCCATCGGGTTTGAGGGCATCTTGGAGTGGATCTAGGATTAGCATTGCTGCTTCCTCATGCTGCAAGATAGTGGTTGTGTATTTCTGGATTCGTCTCTTTGCATCTGTTCCAAAGCCTGACCACCTTGATACAATTTGCCGAGTCTCTATCTAACCATTCGATAAATTCTCGATACTTTTGCATAATTGTTTGGGCTTCTGTATATGCTTCTCTCAGCGTATCTATTACTTCTACTGTCCAATGAGCATCTACAATGTCATTTTCATAGGAGATATCCAGCCATAGATTGCCTGTGGACTGGGTGAGCATGTCTAGCGCTATGGGTAAGTGGGTGATTGCCCCTCTTAACTTTTTGCATTCTTGACTTAGTTTTTGATAATTGACGTAACTCGCGATAGGGGGCAAGTCCTGTTCCAGTTCTCCCTCAATGTCATGCCATGTATCACCATCTAATCCATGAATTAGGCTCATCAAGAATTTCTCGGTCGCTCCTAGTTCTTCAAAGTTATCGTAATACCATGAAGTACCAAGGGGTTCCACGGGAATATAGGAGATACGTTCTGGTTCTGCCAGTAATAATGGCAATGGGAAAAATTGCTCATCCATTAAGGTCAGAAATTCAAACTCTTTTTCACTATAGGTTTCAAGGCTAGTAGCTTGAATACTAGCTTTTGATTGTTGATATTCGTCTGGATAGTAATACTGGTACAGTTGCAGCATCGTTGCTCGTTGCTGTATCGCTTCGATGTAATCCACGGCATTGTCTGCGGTGCGTGAGACTAACCACTCGAATTTGGTTTTGTTCATCTTAGAATCCTCGAATCGTCATCGGTGCGGCGATTGGGCTGGCTTTTTTTAAGCTGTCGATTGTCCTTTGGATCGACTGGCTCTGTTTTTGCGATTTTTTGGTTGCTTCGGTATAGTCCTCTAGCCCGATTTCGCTTAGCTCGATTAACTGAGACCCTTGCTGTTGGTACTGCTCGATTTCCCAGAGTATTTCTAGCAAGGGATTGATTTCTTCAGGTGCTTTCATCAGACTAGTACAAGGCGGCTAAAGTGAAGAAACATACTTTAGACGGTTAAAGCCTTACCTTTATAAGTCCATTTAAAAGGCTTAGCCATAGTACGGTTGAAGTAGTCAATAAATAAGATAATGCGAGACTTCAAATCGGCTTGAGAGATAAAGTTACCGCGTCTGAGTAACTTACGCATCAAGATCCCAAACCAAATCTCAATCTGATTAAGCCAAGAACAATGCTTGGGAGTAAAATAAAAAACAATACGATGATTTTTATCGGTTAAGAAATCAGTCCTTGTCTGCATGGATTTGAGGATGCCGCACTTACCTTTGACACCTAAATCAATCTCCAATCTTTCGACTTGTGCAACATAGCGAACGAGGGATTCCGATTGATGAGTGTTGAGACAATCCATAACTAAATGCCATTTGTTAGCATCAGGATTAGTGGCTATAGTTTGTTGGACATGAGTAAGATAGTCAACTTCAGTACGTGTATCGCCCACAGAAGCCTTGATGACTAAACCCGTGGCGACATCAAAACTGGCGATTAAGGTTTGAGTACCATGTCGAATATATTCAAACTCGCGACGGTGAATCTTACTAGGTTCTAAGGGCTTATCAGGATATTTGCGCTCAAGGGCTTGGATACCCGTCATTTCATCAAGACTAATAGTTTGTTCACCTAAGGCAGCTCGCTCTATTGCATTTAAGTAATTGTCAGTAATGGCTGTTACTTTTTGTTCAAACAATGGGTCAGGCGCTGGATTCAGTCAGTAACCTGATTGATGCGGTTTGATATCTGCTTCGGCGAGTAAGCGTCCAACGTGCCTCGGTGATATCGTGGTCACAATCCCGCGTTGAATCATTTCATCGGCGAGTTCGCGACTTGTCCATTGGCTGATTGGCCGACCACTCTCCTCTGGACTTTCACAGGCGATTGCAAATAAGTGCATGATTTGCTCAAGCTCGAATGTCGGTGGTGTACCCGAACGCTCAGCATCTTTCAAACAATCCAACACACCTATGTCTTTTTCCCGTCCCCACACCCATCGGTCTCGCCACAATCGGGCACTTTTGCGGCTGATATCTAATTCCCGCGCTATCATTGCTTGACTGTATCCTTGCGAGGCTAAAACAACAATCTTTGCTCGTTGGGCTATTTGCTGCGGTGTACTGTGTCGATTGATTATCTGTTCCAATTCTTCTTGTTCCAACTCTTCTAAATGCAATGCTTTTGTAGATACCGTAAACACTAATTTTTGACCGTTATTTCATTTCTTCTTATAGTATCTTCACTTTAGCCGCCTTGTACTAGCGATCGCTGTCTCATTCATCGCACACCTTTTGTCCCTGCGAGTTTGCAGACATCCACGAGGATATCGCCGTTGGCTTGCACGGTTCTTTCGATTTTCGAGTTCTTGATTCCTTCAAAATATAGGCTGAGAGTTGCCCTAATTTGTTCGTCACTGCTGCCGATTTCAGGTGGTACGGGAATCGTCTGTCCTTCAATCTTGATGTTATAGTTCACTGCTGTTCCACTCATAATAGTGCCATCTGTTCTGATTTTGTCGATACTAGGGATCGTTTGGTGGTTGTGATTAGTTCTGGTCTTTGTTCTTCAACCATTACGATTGGTTCTTGATTTGCCAACTGACTGGTGGCATAAGCTTGAACGATCTGGGCTAGGGGCAAAGGAATTGGCTTTAGTTCGTTCAAGCTAACTGTCTGAATCAATGGCATGCCCTGTTCGCGACAAATGGAAATTATCACCATTCGCTCGGTTGAGTCGGCTTCTGGTAATATTTCAATGCACAGCTTTAGTCTGTCTTTGTCTAGGTCGGTTACTGGATTGGTCATGGCTTTTTCGCTTATATTCTTATGGCTTTCTACACGAGTACTGGCGCTAGCCACTTTTAAGCAATAATAGAGTTTGAGAATTAGAAGTAAAAAAAAGTAAAATCCTCACAGTTGAGGATTTTACTTTTAAGTTGCTTTCAAGATTAGTTTGCTCAATTAAGCAGCAAGTTGCCTGTATCTTGGTTTCACGTTAGGTTTAATGCCAACAGGAATCGGGATACGGGCTGGGAATACGCGCAGATGTTCTTGGGCAAATACTCGAAACTTGGCGGTATGGTGTCTACCGCTATTGTTGACTGTGAGGTAGACTCGCTCATCTAGAATTGCTTCGATGGTTGCATCTGGTAATTCTGGGCGGGGATAGAGTGGGAAGATATTCGCATGTTCTTCCAAGAATAGTTCCACAATCTTAGCAAAGTGTTGTTTCGTCCGTTCAATGTGAAGACTAGCAATCAATTCGGTTCCCAGCCATTGCGCGAATGCTTTCTGCTCGATGCTGACTGCATATTTCTTGGCTTTGGCTACCCATTCAGTTCCGTGATTGGTGGATCTGGGCGATAGCAAACATTGGTAGCCTTTGTGAGTGTAAATCATCGTTACTTTCTCTTTCTTTAGTTGGGCATGAGCCTTAAGCGACAGCGCCTAAAAAACAAACAGCTATAGAGAGCTTGGATAGATATCTATCACTACTCTCTATAGCTGTTCAACTAGAAGTCGTCGTCGTAAACGGTTGATTCTTCATACTCTTCGTCTTCAGCAGACTTTCTCACAACATCAATGAAGTTCAGAGATTGGGCATGAATCACAGTCCGCGCATGATGCTTCTTGTCTTTCTTGGACTTGTATTCTTCGGGTTGAGCGAGAACTCCCGTAACTTCGACAAAGCGTCCAGATTGCGCTCTCTCTTCGGCATATTCCGCAGTTCCATTCCAGCAAACTACTTTTACCCAGAGTGGTTCTTGGTCGATCCAATTACCTTCTTTGTCTCGGCGAGGTTTGGGCTGTATGGCGAGGCTGAAGTCTAGTACGTCTTTGCCACTGGTTTTGGTTTTACGAACTTCAGATACGTTACCGACATAGCCAGAGAGAACAACGAGATTAGTTGAATTACACATGAGTTTTTTCCTTCTATTTAGGAATCAGGTCATGGACTTCCACGCGATAGCGTTCTTCAAAGAAATGAATAACTCTCTAATTTAATTTAGATAGAGGGTTATTCATTTTGCGATTTCTAGAATTCGAGTTGATTGGTGATGTCTTTGGCAATTTCGGCATATTGTCCTGGATGCCGTGATGTCGATATGTCGATCAGGTTTTGGGCTAGTTCGGCGGTGTATCCTTTGAAGCCTAGCCATTCTCGCATCAGTGCTTCGCAGACGGCTTTGATTTGTTCGGCGGTCATATTTTCACTGTTGAATTTGGGTTTCAATCCGCTTTCATCGGCTCCATATAGGTCAATGCTGGTTTCAATCACTTTGCTGATGTGTTGCTGGGTGATTGCCAATAATGCTTTGAAGGCGGCTTTGGCTGGGTTGTCGGGTTTGCTGTGATGGGTTTGGGTATTGGTAGTTGGCTTGGATTCAATGACTGTGGCGATATGACCGTTGGTACTAGCAATCTGAGCGATATGACCATTGGTACTAGCAATCTGGGGGATATGACCGTTGCTGCTGGCGACTGCTGCTAGTTCGGACTGTTTTTGTGGCTCCTGTAAGACTGGATTGACGGGTACATTGATGATCGGGATAAACGCATTTCTGTTGACTGGGGTTTCATCACTCAGCCATGTTTGAATCATTTCGGCAAATTTCTTGCCTGGTTTTGGGAAGATGCCATTGCTGATTTCAGGACATCTGCTCTTGGATATGGTCAGGGTGTTCTGGTCATCGAGTAAGCCACAAATGTCTAGTTCATATTCACTGCCTTCCTTTTGGATCGGGGCTGTGCCAATCTTTCGGACACTGGTGATTTTCTGCTTACCACCAATTTCAGTCGCGCTGTAGTCGTACTCAATCTTTGACCGCATCGTGACGATGATGTGGCAACTAGAGCTGATGATTTTGTCCCATAGTTGGCGTTCGATGGGGCGGATTCTTGCCCAGTTCCTCACGTCACTACCTACTGCGTCTAGTTCGGCGTACCATGCATGGGATAGGGAGTCGATGATTAGGTAATCAAATCCTGATTCTTCGGCGCTTTCAATGGCGTTGTAATATTGGCTGGGTCCAAATTTGGTTAGTTCTAGTGATTTGAAGTCAAACAGGTTGGCGTATTTACGGCTAGAGCCATATTCGGTGTCGATCAGTCCAATCTTTTTCCCCAATATTGTTGCTAGTTGGAGAGCGGTGTAGGTTTTGCCACAGCCTGGTGGGCCATACAAAGCCATGCGTAGTTTGATGTTTTCTTTCGTTGCTTTCTGAAATGAGTAGGTCATAGATATTTCTCCTTATTAGTTAATAGGTAAGTGGGTTTGGTAAATACTTGGAATTTTTCCTTGCGAACCTCGCTAGAGGAAAAGCGAGAATAGGCGGCGCAATGCGCCGCCTATTCTCGCTTTAAGTGCTTTTTAGATGCTGTATAGACAGTCGGATACTTCGCTGTCGTCTGTGAGATCTGTTATTTCTACATAGCGATCGCATAAGTTGCCGATCGTGCTTTCGTAGTTGCTGAGGTTGCCACCAGCAATCAAGATGCCGTAGCAACTAAATTCATACTTTTTCCTGTCTGCTTGCCATTGCTCCATGAAACTAGATGATGGGGTGTCTAGTCCGTCGGTGATTAATACCACGTCGGCTTTCTTGGTATGTTCGTGCTGTTGGATCGATGCTAAGGCTCCCGTCAGAGCGGCGGTAAAACTGGTGCTGTCACCGTTGTAGAACTTTTCGATGCAGTCAATTACGCGATTAGTGTCGGGGATTTCCCCTGCAAAGTCGTCGATTCGCTCTACCTTGCCTGTGAAGTGCAAGATGCGGCAATGGCGCTTTTGGCTTACAGCAATACTCAATAGCGCTAGGGCGATCGCTTTGCTCCAGATTTCTTCTTTCCCTGTCATTGACCCACTTGAATCTAGACAGATAACGATTGGTCCTCTGGCAAGGGGTTCGCGGCTGATTAGTTCTCGTTGTAATAGCGATCGCTCAATATAGCCTTTGGCGAATATGGGGAATAGTGCGGGTTCGGTAAGCTTGACTAGCTCGCAGGGCAGTAGTCGGATTAGGTCGTTGCCTGTGGTTACGCCGATGATTTCGGTTCGTCCTTCTTTGACTTTGCTGCGTTGTATCTTGGCTGCGATCGCGATTTTCTTGCCTGCAAGTTCAGCGATCGCTTGAAGTTTTGGCGATGCTTGAAGGCGTTGGGCGAGCTGGATTTTATCGGCGATTTTAAGTTGGGTTTCGTTGCTGTAATTGCTGCTGCCGCTATAGGCGGCTAAGCTTTCGCCGATCGCTTGCATTTCTGCTTCGGCTTTGGCTATGCCAATTAGCAGTGCGGTTTCGATTTCGGCATTGCTAATGGAGTCAGCATAAGCTTCACTTGCTAGTCGCGCTTCTAGTCCTTTTTGCTTTAACTGTTGAATCTTTTGCATCAGCCCAGCATTGGGTGTTTGTCCTTGCAATGCTTCAAAAATACCCCGAAGCTGATTTCTGATTACTTCTGGGTCTTCTAGTGGTTCGGTTGGTTCGGGCAGCATTTCGGCGATCGCGATACACAGTGCAGTTGTGCCGATGCCTGAGAGAAATTCATCTCCATTCAGGCGGTTGCTAAATTTCTGGAATGCTTCTAATTCGCTCATCTGTTGATGGATGGCGATCCAGATTTTGTTTTCGGGTTTGATGGCGCTATCTTCTAGTCGGTTGGGTTGGCGATCGTACAGGCGATGATAGGTTTCGCTGACAAAGGTTTCAAAGTTGTAGACTTTGCTTTCCCCTTCTTCAATCACTTCGCTCAGTCTGGATGATTTTTCTTTGAAGTCATTCACACATAACTTTGTCCATTTGGGGATTACATACACTAATGGTTCTTGCATTTTGAGTCTCTATTAGGTTGAGAAAGATGAGAGAGCAGGTAATCTGCTCTCTGTTGATTGTTTCTATGCGCCGTACATGATTTCACTGACTTTCGCTAGTAATGGTTTCTTCTTGGTTTCGATTTCAGCGATCGCTTGTTGGGCTTTCTTTGCCCTGTTCGGGTGTTGAACAATCAGGCTTTGTAGTCTGTCGATCATGTTTCGCATATCGGACAGTAATCCCGAACCTTCGGTTGCCCAATCGTCTTGCTGCTTCTTTGTGCCATAAACTGGACAGTTGCCCAAGTCTGAAAGCTTTTCGGTGATGGCAGCGAGGATTTCTTGGGCTTGGATATTCACGGGATTGCCCACTTTGGCGACGATTTTTCTGATCAGTGCTTGCTCTCTGGGATGGTTCCAGATTACATGGTTGAGAATTTCAAAGCTGTCTTCGCTGACTTCGGGTTCTTCTTGCAAATAGGCATAGGCTTTGAGAATGTTGACAATCTGCACGTATTTTCTGGTGCTGACGATGAAGTTTTCTTTCTTCAGTTCCCGTTGTAGGTCGATTAGGGAGTCGATGACTGGGGTGGGGAAGGGGACGTTTTTCACGGCGGTTTGCATTTGCTCTAGTTCGGCTAGGCTCAGCATAGTGGTGATCTGGGGGGCGGCGATGTTGCTGGTTTTGCGTAGTAGCAATGTTCGCAGGTCTTCGTCGCCTAGATAATCGACCATGTACCGCAAGCTCAGTCGATCCCAAAATGCTCCATCTTCTTCGCCGTCTAGGAGTTCGTTGGAACAGCCAATCATGGTGATTAATGGTGATTGCAGTTTGGTTTTGCCGTTTAGAAATTCCCGTTCGTTCATCAGTCCTAATGCGGAGTTACGGACAATGCTATTTGCCTTTCCAATTTCATCCATGAGGGCAAGGTGCGCTTCAGGTAACATGGCTTCGGTGTCGCGCACGAATTTGCCTTTTTGCAGTTCGGCGAGGTCGGGTGCGCCTAGTACTTCTTCGGCGACGGTGGTTTTGGTCATCAGGTAATGAAAGAATGTGGTTCCTGTGATTGCGTCTGAGACGGCTTTTGCAAGCTCGGTTTTGCCTGTTCCTGGTTTGCCTCCTAAGAAAACATGCATTTTCGATAGCAGTCCGACGATGATTAGGTCGATCGCTTCGCTGCGGTCTAGATACGCGGCTTTCAATTGTTCTCGCAGTTGTTGTAGTTTCTCGGATGGGGATTTATGGGTTACGGTCAAGGCGGTTACATGTCCGTTTGTTTTCGCGATTTCGGTGGCGATCATTTTTAAGTTCCTTTTATTTTTTATCTTTGATGTTTTGATGGGGAGTAGCGCGTTGGCTACTCCCGAGATCCTTCGCTAGAAGCCGAGGTCAAATAGGTTGTCTAGGCTCTCGTCTGTTGTTTCTGGGATTAGGTTGGTTTCTTCTGGTTCAGAGATGATTTCTTCTGTTTGATGTGGTTGGTTTTCTGGATTTTCGACTGCTGTGGAAGTTGAAATTTCTTCCAATACGTTTAGGCAACGTTGTCGCAGTTTGGCGAGTTTGTCGGTGAGTGCGTCGGAGCGAAATTGCAATAGCTCGGAGAGCATTTTAGTTTTGTGTTCTACTTCCCGATATACCTTGAGTTGGTTTTTCAGGGTGCTACCTTTTGTTTCGGATACTTTCTCTGGGTCTAGCAGTTCGTCTAGGTAGCTGGACATCGACTGCACTTCTTTTTCCAGAGATTGCCTTGCAATGATGTCCATGTCGCCAATGCCTGCGATCGGCATCCAACGGATGTTGTTTTCTCTGTGAATCAGCGGTAGTAGTTCTCGAAAGGCGGTTAGCTCTGAGCGATAGCTTCTTGCCACAAAGTATGTGCCGCCTCGTTCCCGAAATGGCACTCCAGCTTTCTTCACAAATTCGGTCAGCATGGCGCGGATTTCTTTGCTGGTGATTTCTTGGCTCCATCTGTACCATTTGTCGAAGGTGGTTCTCGCGATGTCAATCAGGGGTTCATTGTCACTGCTCCAGTCTTCTCGATTCCAATTGGTGATTTCGTTGCTTTTATCGAAGGTATAAGATGCGAGTTGGTAATAGCGCAGCTTTTTGTCTTTCTCGCTCTTGTTTTCTAGGACAAATCCATAGACTAGTACTCCGTTGTTGGAGATTTGACGGATGAGGAGATTGTAGTTGCTCAGTTGGGTCTGGGCTTTTGTTCTCGCATTTTTAAATGCACTTAGTTTGTTAGGGCTTTCGGGGAGGTATCTGAAGTCAAGATTCACTTGCTCGGCGGCTCGTTTTAGGGTAGCTTCACTTAGTCTGGTCTCGGCATTGATTGACCATGCGATTAGGTCGCCTAGGTATTCGGCTCCTTTATCGATTAATGCTTGCTGGGTGGCGATCATCGCTGCTGTGTTCATGGCTTGTATCCTCTAATTTAGATATAGATGAGCGATCGCCTTTTGCAGTCTGCTAGGCGATTGTTTGGTAGTAGTTAATTCGGTAGCGGTTGTCTTGGGATGGCTCTGCTTGACTTCTGTTTACTTGATTCCCGCCCCTAGTTTTCTGGTGGGTTCCGTACTTACATGGGCTGCTTCTAGCAGTTGCTTTATCTCTTTTGTATAAGGGTCGTTTTGAAACAGGTTTTCATTGAGATCTACCGTTCCGTCACTGCGAATTGTCAATGATGGGTCAAATTTGGCACGAGTTGGTCGATCGTGATGGCATTTGAATTCTGCTCGAATATCTCCTACAAATAGATAAGAGCCTTCTTTGCTCCGAGAGCTAATCACTTTTTTCAATTCCCAATGATATTTGCTGCAAATCTTCAGCATGGTTTTGATTTGATGGACGTTGCCTTTGATGTTTTTCATTCAAGCTTTGCTCCTTGATAATTGGCTTCACGTTTGCTGCTATTTCACAATCGCGTGACAGTATCTGCAAATGGTTTTTAGCTATTTGCAGATCGATAGCGGTCTTCTTTTTTCTGTTATTCTTGTCGAGTTTGGATTGTAGAAAAGCGATTAGCTTTTTTGTTTTTTGGATTTCTGCTTCAATCTTGGCAAGATGAGAAGATTTACCGAACTGGAAACTATTTGTTGTCATATTTTTGGAACTCACAAATAGCAGTTAGCTTTTGGCTAATCGCTAACTGCTAATTTCTTCTACGCACTAATCCTCTTGTGCTTCTTTCGCCAATATTTGCGCTGGCGACGGGTTTGGATATGGACGATTTTGGGATGCTTTTCTACTACGTGATGCTGTTCTGGATGGATGGCGATCGCTAATAGCAATAGTCCACACAATACGCTTTTGTATCTTTGGATTGTCATATTTGACTCCATAACAAATTAGCCTCCTGATGCAAATCGGGAGGCTTTTGGATTTTGAATATTGGGATTGAATTTAGTCGGGTTTATCTACTGCGAACTCAGCTTGCAGCCTAGTTCTATTAGCTTCATAGGCTTGTTTCGCAGTCAGGAAGGGATGGGCAATCATATAGGAACTAAAACCACCATCGGTGCGGATAAAGCAGATTACAAATTGATTCTCGGGCTTGTATTCCCTGATTTGTCTCTTCTCTTCCTTTTGAAATGGGTTTGGGTATCCCGATTCATTAGCAATGTGCTCTGCTGTAGTTTGGCTTAGGTAGCAGCCATAGCTTTCAGAGTTCAGCCATTTTTGATAGGGGCTGATGCCGATTTGCGATTCTTTGGATTTATTGACATCAATGATGATTGCACCTCTGCCTTCGCTTTTGTAGCCGTGCCATGCTATTGCTAGCAGTAGCTCAAGATTCACGCGAATGAATTCCGCATGGCTTTGTCGCGATTCGCTGCCACTGGGTAAGTCAGACGCATTATATTTCCACGCCATTATTTTATCTGCTCCTTATATTCGTCACAAAATTCCTGCTAAGGACTTCTTACAAACCTGTGTGATAAAAAATTAGCCTACCCATTCTACTACATGAGTATGGGTAGGCTAATTTTCTATCACACTGATTTATATCTTTAGATTTTCTCCAGTGCAGTCTTGGATTTTTCCACTTGCTAGCATTTGCTGAATTGTTCCAGCTTTTGAAGGCAAGAATGATACTGCATCTCGATTGCATTCGAGAATTTCGCAACCATAATGGTCTTTGAGCCTAGATGCTATCTTTTTGATTGAGCGCTTGAAACTCACTATTACATAACATTTGCTATTTTTAAACAGTGACATTTGGCAATTTTCTTTGTCCATTTTTGCATCTCAAACCTTCATAGACTTTTAGCGACAGCGCTTTCCCTATGTAATTCTATTCATTTAGAATAGAATTCTTAAAACAATGTTAGCTGTTCTCTTTGTTCATCCACATTGGTAGAGTCGAGGTAGGGTATTATCCCTAGCCCCTCTCTGTTAGATCTGGACGTACCCATTTCTGTGTATCCAGCTCCCGATATTCTTAGCTTGCGCTTTTGCTCATGTGATGATAATCGTGGCAACTTTCATGTATTGCTACAAGGTTTTTATGCTTCCAATTATTATGATTTCCATCTACATGATGTAAATGTACTTTTTCATCATCTGCGAATTTTAATCCACAGTTTTTACATGAATGGTTTTGCCTTTTAAGGGCTTTAGAGGTCATGTTGTCATAGAGCTTGCTATTACGTTCGCTCCAATAGACAATATCGCCATCGTAGGGGGATTTATTTCCTTTGACATTGATATGTTTGCTTTCAGAGTAAGGAACGGCAGGGAAGGCTTTATCTAGTAATTTCTTGCTAGAGTAGCGATTTTGCTTGGTTTCCCTGTTAAACACCTTGTATGCTCTGGTTTCGATATGGTACAGCGAGTTCCTTGAACCGTCCATCTTGCAGAAGCGATGGTAGTTTCTCCAGCCTCTAACAATGGGTGCTAGCTTTTTAGCTTTTTCCATTGCACCAAAATTCGAGCTATTGACAATGGCTTTTACCTTCTTACGGAAAGATTTATAGTTCGCCTCTGAGGGTATACTTCTAAATTTTCCGTTTTTCTGACATTTGAAATGCCAGCCTAGGAAGTCAAAACCGTCTTTCGTGGCGGTTGTCTTGGTTTTTCTTTCACTAACTTTCATACCTCTTGAGGCTAGAAATTCGCTGATTTTGGCAAGTATTTCAACATCGTTATCTTCAGGGCGTAGGATTATAACCATGTCATCTGCGTAACGGATTGATGGCTCTATCCAAACTCTATTGGAACCTTTGTATCTGTGAATACTTTCGATGCCATTTAGTGCGATGTTGGCTAATAATGGACTTATTACTCCGCCTTGTGGCGTTCCTTGGTCTGGAAAACCTACATTGACTCCAGCTTTGAGGCATCTAAAGATGCCAAGCTTTAGCCCTGAAGGGGCGATTAGGTTTTCCATGATTGCAGAGTGGTTAATCCTGTCAAAGCATTTTTCAATATCAAGCTCGATAACTCGTTTATTGATTCCGTGGCTTATGCTTCTAAGGTTGTTGAATAGGAATTTCTGAGCGTCATGCGCTGAGCGTCCTGTTCTGAACCCATAGCTTCGTGCGTGGAAGGTTGCTTCGTGTGCTGGCTCAAGTACATATTTTGCTAAGCATTGCCAAGCTCTATCCGCAATTGTGGGTACTTTGAGCATACGGATTGTCCCATCTTTTTTAGGGATAGGGATTTCTCGCAGACCTGAGTGTTTCCAGTTGATATGATGTTTGGCTAAAGTTTTCTCTAGCTCAAATCGTTCCTCGAATGAGAGGGACTTTTTGCCATCTATACCAGCCGTCTTTTTGCCAGCATTTAGCTGCGTTACTTGCCGAATTGCTAGTAGTCTAGCTGATTTGGATTTGAGAATTAGTTTTTGTAAAGACCTTGCTTTCCGCATATCTTTAACTTGAACCGCTTTGAACACTCGCTTTTGCAACCTAAAAAGATTAACTCGAAATTTCTTCCAAGGTAATTCTTTCCAAAGTTCACTAATATTTCTATCGTGGCTAACCATGATTTGCTCTAGTTTATGTTTTCTGAATACCTTGAGGCAATTACGCCCCATCCTACCCGTGTCTAAGGGGTTAATCCTCTCGTCTGGTCTACCGTAATTTCGACAAATTACAGACCTTAGACTCGTTTTTATTCGTTCCGTCCAAAAGATTGATATGTCCCTTTAGATGTAGCCAATTCAATCGCCAGAACCCCTTACTCATGCTGCTAATCAAAAGAAGTTGCGGCGGGGTGTTAATCTCTGGCGAGGTCAGATTTTAAGGATTGCGTCTGCCTACTCCTAGATTGCTTTTCTAGGCTCTATTTCATCTTGGGGACTCCCTTTAGCGCCAGTGTTACTTGCAATTAGTATCTGATTGCGCCCTGTTCCCAGCTTCAGCCTCCAAGTAACGAGCTTGGTCACTGTGGGCAGATAAGGAGTCAGTCTTGAGTTTAGACGGTAAGGCTTACACTTACATCGTCTGGACAGTTAAGCTAGACTTGGGAGTCTTGACTCTAGCGGTTATGTACGGACTGGTTACCGTGATTCACGCTAAACGAATCGCACCTTTTGTGGAATTGTAAGTTGTTCGCCTCCTCGAACTAATCTAAAGTCAGCCAATGTCTTGGATTCTGGGATTGCCCCAAGCCGATCGCCATTCACAAGAATTTCAATCTCAACATTGCTAACAATCTGCGCGATTTGTTCAAGCCAGTTATCAGCATCACCTGATACCCAATCCTCAAATGTCCTTTGCCTCAATGCTTCTACGATCGCTGTTGACGGTGGCTCTAGTGAAGCCGCACTTGAGTCTCTTGACCAGAAGATTTCTCGCGATTCTTCCATGTCTTCTCCCTCTAATGCATAGTCGGTTCCACTATCGTCTACAGGGGATTCATGGGCGATCGCATCAAACATCTCCTTCAGGAATCCTAGCCGATTTGATTTCTGCTCGTATTCCTGTGCTTGCTCAAAGGGTTGACTGACTCGATTTTGGAGAATCGGCAGTTCTTGTCTGTCTCGTTCGAGATTTTCTTGGGCTGTAGTCAATTTGGCAGCGATCGCATTTCTCACCACATGCAACAGCGAACTATAGGGTTGCTGGCACTCTGCATTAAATTCATAGCCTGAATTGATGCTCACGCCAATATACCCATTCACCTCTGAGCCAAATCTGCTCAGAAATACATTCAGTCCTGCAAATTGCCCGATTTGAACATGGGTCAATCGATAGCTTTCCTTCAACCTTTGCACTTGTTCGGTAATGTGATGATCGATTAGCACGGCTTTATCCAACATCACTCCGCGATCGCTGATGAATTGCTTTAGGTTGGCTTGGGCGACTATGGCTAGGTCTGCTTGAATGCGCTGGATGCTGGCGGGATAGGTGGTATTTACCATGTCAGCTAGATACTGAATCTTGGATTTGTCTCTGAATTGCCTGTCGTTATAGGCTTGCAATTGCATTCCTAGTCCTTGCAATTCGGCTTCGAGGGTAGCGCGTTCCATAATGAGCGGATCGCCCGATGCTATCGCTTTCATTTGGGCTGCATTAAGAACTGTCTCGTCAATGTCTTCGATAGTGCGATGGGTCCGATCACCCGACATCACCTGCGAAATCATCCGTTGTTTGTTCTCAATCGCTTGCCATAGGAATGAGTCAAATCCTGCTTGGTTATTTCTACCTTCAGTGACATAGCGGAAGATAAAGACATCACTCCATTCGTTACCCTGTCTGACTCCTCTGCCTTCGCGCTGTTCCAAATCCGATGGTCGCCACGGACAATCGATGTGGTGCAAGGCGATCAGTTTGCTCTGCATATTTACTCCCGTTCCTAGTTTTGAAGTGGAACCAAAGACAATCCTAATTTTGCCTTCGTTGATGGCTTCAAACAGTCTTGCCTTCTTGGTATCCGTGTCGTAATCATGGATAAAGGTAATCTGGTCGGCGGGTATGCCCAGCATCACTAAGGTGTCGCGGATATAGCAATAACTATTCCACCTGTCTTTCTTTGGTGCATTGCGATCGCAGAATATTGCTTGAGTACCTTTGGCGATCGCGGTAATCGTCCAGATTTGCCAAACGTTCCACGCACACGCGAGCAGTTTGTTGTTAATCCATTCGCTTGCACTGGGAGATACTAATTTGGTGTGCATACAAGCTTTGGCTCCATCACCCGTAATTTTTAACATGTTGTCAATTTCGGGTTTGACTTTACGTTTGGCGACTGCCTCGGCGCGATCGCAGAGTTTGTCCATATAGGTGATTTGCTCTAGCGATGGTTTGCAGGACATCACATGGTAATGGGGTTTAGGGGTCTTGACTTCGGCTAGGGGTGCGGTCTGGATATCGGTGACTTGACACCACATCGCCATCAGTTCGGGCATATTTACAAATTCACGTAGGCGTGTTTTCGATTTGAGTTTGCCTGTGGGACTGATTTCTAAGGCGGTGCTGGTTTCACAGAATCTTGAGCAGAAGCTGTCGAAGTGGGTTAGTCCTTGCTGTTGCAGCAGGTCTAGTTGCAGATAGCGCATCCACACATCCATCTCAGCCATCGTGTTGCTCAGAGGTGTCCCTGTGGCAAAGATCACTCTTTTCCCGTTGGTTAGCAGGTATCGCACTTTCATGAAGGTGTCATGGGCGCGTTGGCTGTAGCCTGTGGGAATGCCAGCCACATTGTGCTGGGTGGTGAGGATTTGCAGTCGTTTGATTTGCTGTACTTCATCTAGGAAGAGCGCATCAATTCCTAGTTGCTCGAAGTAAATCACGCGGTCTTTGCGATCGCTGGTTTCAATTTCTTGAATGCGTAAAGAAATCTTCTTCCGCATGGCTTCAAGACTGCGAAATACTTGCCTTGATTCTTCTTTGTTGGTTGATTCGTAGATGGAGCTAATCGCTGACATTTGCTCTTCCAAGAACATCAATTCGGTTGATTCGCTTATTTGCAGGTTGAAGAATTGTTCGTAGGTGAGGATGATCGCATCGTAGTTATGGGTGGCAATTTGACTCAGTAGGACACGACGACGATCTTTGGCAAAGTCTTGAGCATTCGGTACGAGAATTTTGGCTTCTGGGTACAGTCGTCGAAATTCTTTGCTGTATCCTGGCAGGATTGATTTCATGGTTACATGCATGACTTTGTGTGCCATGCCTTTGCGCTTTAACTCCATACCTGCGGCGATCATTGTAGCGGTTTTGCCATAGCCAACCCGATGGGCGGCGAAAGATGCTCTTTGTCGTTCGACGCGCCGTACAAAGTTGCGCTGGTGGCTTCGCATCTGAAAGTCGGGTGTCATGTTGGGGAAGGTGAGGTGTGCGCCGTCATACACTGTGTCGCGGTAGAGATTGTGGTATTGGTTGTAGTGCAGGCATAGTTGTTCGGCGCGATCGCCATCGCTCCAAATCCATGCCTTGAATGCAGCTTGAATTTTGTCTTGCATTGTCCGCGATGCTGTTGTGGCTTCTACATTCAAGATGGCAGTGATGTTGCCATGCTTGTCTTTGATGTATTCATAGATTTTGGGATCTTTTTGGTTGAGCGCGTGTTCTATCAGTTCAAGAGCGGTGTGGCTAGGGCTTCCCCATTCAGTTTTGTTTTGAGGTGAACTCACAAGTTTGCTGTCGCCTTTGATTACCCAAATGTTGGCGGGGTCGGGATGGAATTTGACGGTGCTGGTTCCTGCATGGCTAAGGAGTTGTTCGCTAAATTCTTTGATAACATCTTCGGGGAGCCAACTTGTTCCTAGTCTGACGCGGATTGTGTTGTGTAATAGCAGTTTTAGCTCGTCTGGGGACATAGCATTGACGTTGATACCCAGTTTGACGGCACAGCGTACTTTGATGTCTACGTCTGGGGTTTCAGGTAAACAAGGCACTGGTTGATTGCTGCTGATGGTTTGATGGTATTTGTCGATGTTCAGCCATTGGGGTACTCCGCTTTCTTGCCATGCGATGATTTTGTTGAGTCGGTTGACGACGTTGCCACTGATGAATTCTTCTCTGGTTGTCCATTCGCAGTTGGTGGTTTCATTAACTGTTGCGGGTGGGATTGTACCGTTGTAGAAAATGTCGCCTTCAAGCTCAGTGATGACATGGCTGATGCTTTTATCGATCAGGTTGGCGATCCAGTCTAGGTCGATATAGCTTTTAGCATCTAGACATTGGGTTAGGGCATCTTTGGCATTGTCTGCTCGATATCTGGGGGTGGCTCTGACGGTTCTTTGATGGAAGATGGGGGCTTTGGCTGGGCTTTTGCCTTTGCCTCGGTCAATCTCTAATGCTCTCAATCGATAGTAGTTGGGGTCATCGTGGAAAATGCCGAGGTTTTCTTTGCTGGTGAAATGTCCGAACCTAATTACGAATTCATCATATTTTTGATTGAGAATTTGGCGTAGTTTGGCTAGTTCTTTTTCATCTTCGTACTGCTGCATTCTCAGCACTAGGTCTAGAATTTTAGTCACAGACATGGCGGCGCGAATGCGTTGTTGTTGGTTTGCAACTAGTTCTAGCTGATAGTCGGTGCGACGATAGATTTGTCCTTCATGTTCGCAGAAGGCGTTGGGTAGTACTTTTTGTAACTGTGGTGGAATCTGAATTACTTTGGTTTGTGTTACGGAGGGTTCATAGAATTTGTTCAAAGTTTTACCGATTTTTGTAATCTCGGCTCTCAGGTCAAGGTTGACTGGGGCAGTTACTCCTAAATGCTCTCCACCGTATAGTTTTGAGACGGTCAGTTCGCCGAGGATATTGCGGAATTTTAATGGGCTGCTAGTCATGGGCTTTTTCTCAATTAAAAAAGCGACTCAATCCTATGAATGATTCAGTCGCTTTGGCTTTTGGGGTTTGCTAAATACTCTCTAGCTCAGCCGCTAGGCTATTTCTATATATTTCTCTGATAGCTATGTAAGTTCTTATTAAATCTATGTATTTGGTATTATTGAAGTTGATAATTTAATTCTCAAATGCATTATGGCTGTCCAAGGAAAACTTGAAGTAACGATCAAAATCAATGAATTGCCTGCGGTTTCTTCTAAAGATACAAATGGGTGGATAACTTTTGAGATTGATTGTGAGGGACGTATATTTACGGCTACTGTCAAGCCCAAGGTTTACAAAAAGCTGGAGGATGCTCAGGCTAATTTTCCGATGTGGGTGGCAGCGATCGCGGGTAAGTTAGGGCAGCCTACTCATAATGGCTTTGTGCTTGATGAGGTTAATGTTCAAGTGTTTGAAAAGAAACCCAAGGAGCCAAAACAGGTTGAGGTTGCTGCTTAGATCGATGGGAGATCACCTCATCTAGCAGACTTACTTACAGGTATATTACAAAGAGCCAATATGCTCCTAATTTCTAGCTGTGGTAACCTGTGGCAACGTGTAATAGTCACAGAAGAAATCATTCCATAAAAAAGCGAAAAGAATTGAATCTATGCTCCGATCTATTTTTGAAACCTGTATGCCACGAGATGAGGTGCTTGGCGGTAACTTGTCAGAGGATGTATTTGCTGCGAAATTAAAGCAAGTTGTGGATGGCAATGCCCCCTTGGTTTATCAAGACCCAAATACATTTTTTGCCAATACATTTCCGACGAATGGACTCAAGACTCTTATATCCGAGGTATTTGGGCGTTTAACAGGTGCAGATACTGGTTCACCTGTGATTCGTTTAGAAACTAGTTTTGGTGGCGGTAAGACCCACGATGAAATCGCGATTTGGCATATTGCCAGAAATGGAAGACTAATAAGTGGGTTAGATAGATTTGTAGATGACATTACAATTATTCCTGATCGCCCGATCCAAGTGGCGGCGATCGCCTGTCAAGACCTTGACCCTGTAAATGGTGTATTGCATGAAGAGTCAGGGATAAAAGTACATACACTTTGGGGAGAAATTGCCTATCAAATTGGTGGGGTAGATGGTTACAGCTTATTAAAAGGTTCGGACGAAAAGCAAGTTAGCCCAGGAACAGTTGTACTAGAAAAACTTACTAAAGGTGAACCGACAGTCATTATCCTTGATGAAATTGCTCAGTATTTACAACGGGCTAAGGCGATCGCAGTGGGGAATAGCGATTTATCCAAACAAGTCGTTGCCTTTCTATTTGCATTGATGGACTTAACTGCCTCTTGCAATAACATCGTATTTGTTTACACTCTAGCTTCAATATCAGATACCTTTGGTGCTGAAACCGCCGACCTAAAGGAAGCATTGCAAACATCGGCTCGACAAGAACGGGTACTTAGTCCGAGTACAGATATCGAAATTTACAACATTGTTAAGCAGAGAATTTTTAAAAGTATTGACGATAAAGCTGCTGATGTTGCTGCCAAAGAGTATCTAAGCGTTTATAAATCCAGTCGGCTAAATCTACCTGATGGGTGCAAAGATGCGAACCATGCTCAAGTATTGAAGTCTAGCTATCCATTTTCGCCAGAACTATTTGACTTACTAACCAAAAAAATTGCATCTATTCCCAATTTTCAGCGTACAAGAGGGGCGTTGCGACTACTTGCGATGGTGGTAAGACATCTCTGGCAAGATATGTCGGTGTGGATACCAATGATTCATCCACATCACATTCCCATTGGTTTAGATGAAGGTGTGACCAGTGAATTTACGTCACGATTAGAGCGTCCATTGATGAGAAGCCCTATTCAGGCAGATATTTTTAATACTGATGGGAAGCTTGCCCATGCCCAAATACACGATCAAGAGTGGCAAGCCGCAGGTAAGTCAACCTTTGCAACATGGGTAGCTAGAACAATCTTCTTGCATTCCATTAACCAAGGTACATCCGCAGGTATCCGCCGCGCAGAGCTAAATTTAGCTTTGCTGATGCCCACAGTTGAGATTAGTTATATTGAACCTGTGTTAGATCGATTAACGAGCGTGGCATGGTATTTGGATATTGATCCGATTACGACGATCGCACGTTTTAAAGAAGAACCATCGATCAATAAAATTATTGCGGAAGAGAAAGAACAGATTGGCAATCTCACAGCGAAAGACCATCTGCGATCGCGTCGCGATAGTATCTTTGCCAACAAAGTATTTACCTTAGTTGCTAGTCCCGATAGTTCGGGCGATGTTGATGATAAACCTGATGATATTGCGCTTTGTGTAATTGATTTTGACCAAGGAACCGTGAATGCTTCAACCGATGTTGCACCAAATCTAGTTGAGCAAATTTTTAATAATACTGGTGAGTCTGGTAAGTTCCGCACATTTCGGAATCGATTGCTTTTTTTGGTGGCAAATAAGCAGGAACTAGATCGGGCGATCGATATTACAAAGGAGCATCTTGCCATTCAAAACATTGTGAAGTCCCCAAACCGCCAAGAAGACTTATCAGAAAATCAGCGCAAGCAATTGCGTGAAAGAGGTGGAATCAAAGACCTAGATGTAAGAGTTGCCTTAACCAATACCTATCGTCATCTTTTTTATCCAACTAACGATCCAGTCAAAGCACCGAAAGGATTGCTCCATTTCACTTTACCTGCGGAATCATCAAGTGATGTCAAAGGCAATAAAAATCAACAGGATGTGATTCTCAAGTCTTTAAAGGATTGTCAAAAAATTCGTTTAGAAGATGCGGGGGCATTTGCTCCTGCTTACATTCTGCAAAAGGTTTGGTTAGCAGGAATAGACCATTGGACAACAAGAGCTTTAAAAGAAGAATTTGCCAAAAATCTAGGGTTACAGATGTTGCTTGATGCGGATATTCCCAAACTAAGAGAAACCGTCCGTAAAGGCATACAGGAAGGTCAATGGGATTTAAAGGTTGGGACTAAGGTTTATATTCGTGGTGATGATGGCAAGTTGCCAAGTTTGCCAGACACAATTGAATTTTCTGATCGCATGGAATTATATCGGCGCGGTATCCTCAAGCTACCTGAGCCGCGTCTGATTGAGTTGTCTGTTCAGGTGATGCCCAGTAGTGAATTAGCAAAAACTGTGAATTTACGCTGGCGATCTCAAGGTGCTTTATCAGTAAGGATTTATCAGGATGGGATACCGATCACTGGTGAATTTTTACCATCGGACAATCATCAGGTACAAATTAATCAGACCACGATTTTTAAAATTGTGGCTGACTATGGCAATGGAGAAACCGCAGAGCAGGAAACTAGAGCCGCGATCGTTTCCTATGAAACTCCATCTGGTAAGGGGTCAGCGACAAATGGACATGATGCACCTTCAATTTTTGAAGTAAAGCCTGAAACGATTGATCTATCTGGAACTGTCAATGCTGCATTTACAGGATTTAGAGATCGCTGTACAGATTACAAGGTTAAAAACATTCAGAGTATCGAAATTACGGTTGATCAAGTGATGGACTATCGCAAGATTACGACATCTTTCCCGTTGCTCGGTAAACTTACCTTTGAGATTGACCAAAAGGCAAGAATTCAGATGGACAAGCAGTTTGTGCGTTTAGATTATCAAGGTGGATTGCGTGGTTTTCAAGGTTTCTTGAATCCTGTTAATTCTCTTTTAAATACTGAGGGAGTCAGTGCTAATGTGAGTCTCAAGCTAACATTTACCTTTAATCCTGCGATCGCCACTGATGGTAATGAGTTGGTAATCTTACAACAAGCTTTACTGCGTAATCCTGTCGAGCGTCTATCTCTAACTGCGAGGGTAAGTTACTAATGCAAGAGTTTCAACTAAGGGTTGTACCCACTGACAACAATAATTTTGCCTTAGAGCTATACCAATGTGCTTACAAGCAAGCGGGTGAGAAAAAGCGCCCTGCGGCAAAGCGAATCGGTAAGCTCAAGGGTAATGCGTTAGTACTGACCAGACAGACGATCTATGCTGCATTGAAAGCAAATAAGTACGATCCAAAAACTTTGAAATGCGATCGCCAAGCGCCCTATGTCCTTGATGAACAGTCAGGGGTAAGTTTGGCTTTGCTATTTCAGACGGTACAGCCCCTCTCGAAGGAGGAGAGAATCGCCAATATTGCCAATGGGGTAACGGCAATGAGTAATGAAGAAGCGCATTATTGGTTTGCGAAGGTGTCCAATGGGTCTAAAAGAAATGCTTTAAAGGCAATTCGGGTATTATTGGGAGACTGAATCTATCTATCTTTGCTTAACTGACTTTCTGAGCTTGTCTTCCCATCCAGATTTGTGAATAATCCTCTCAAATCCCTGTTCTTTCCCAGCAAGCAATTCAATACGACTCATTTTACTGAGTATTTCCCACTGCTCGAACATGACATAAATTGCATTGCCATAGGCAAGATTCTCAAAAACAACAAGGTTATCATCAAACTTAGCTCCAAAATACCTTCTAAAACCATTTGTGCCACTGATGAAGGCGGTAGGTTTGAGTTGCATCAACAAATTGTATCTTTGTATAAGTTTAGACTGAATTTCTTTGTTTGGAGACTTGAAGCGAGACAGTATGCTTCTTACTACCTCGTCCCTATTGCCTATGGGTAAAATCTCCCAGTCAATACTAATAGTTTTGAGATACTCTCCCAGATTGGCATTGTAACGAAATACATCAGCAGCACCGACATTCTCTTGCAAAAGATTTAAGCCATAGAGAAGGTCAGCGTCAAAGTTAGCATCCCCTTGATTAAGAACCCAATTAACGCCGAACTTGAGAATAAAGGTGTTAGCACTTCCTCTGACTTCCTCACGTAAAGCCTCGATTTTAATTTCAACCTCTTTGGGCTTTATATAGTCTCGCTCGTAGACTTCGCGTGGAACATTAACCGTATGGAAGCCTTTGGCGGGATCTCCATAATTTGGAGATTCATGCGAAATTAGCTTTATGGTTTTCGGTAAATCTTTGCGAGGAATCTCTTTACCTTCCACATTAATTTTGGAGTAACGACCAACATTCGGCTTAGGAATAATACTATCAGGGAAATCAATTTTCCCATCGTTAATAGTGATACCAAGGTGCAAGTACTTACCTCTCAGAATGTCGGATTCTGAAATTCTTTTGACACAAGCTACAACAATAGGAAGATTCTTCACACCTCTAATTTTTGCCAAGATAGGAGAAGGAATCTTGCGATAGTTGCTTTGCTTCCAACCCAGATTTATCTTTTTCGATTTCAGCATAGCTCCTCTTTGTTATGTTAGATAATCAAACAAAAATATAACATTGACTATAAGAATATCGAACAAATTTATGTTAAGATTTATTACGACAAACTGTTATGGCTATGATTTTGTCCGAATATCGGACAAAACTTTTATATAAAATTATGAATTATGCAGAGCTTGGGCAACGCATTCGCCAAGCAAGAGAAAGTGTCTCTATGTCTCAAGATGACGTTGCTAGTCGTCTTGAGATACCTCGCTCTGCCATATCTTTGATCGAGAGTGGTAAGCGTAAGATTGACAGTTTAGAGTTACAGACATTTTCGCGCTTGGTTGGCAAGAGCATCCTGTTTTTTCTTGATGAGCCGAAAGCTTGTGTGGAATCTAGAGAGATTGAAGAGGACGATCCTACTCAGATCTTGTTTAGTGGCAATCAAGCTGTAGATATTTCTCAGGATAGGAAACAAATTGATCGTTTTCAGCAATTTCATCGTAATTTTGGTGAATTGGCAAGAATGCTTGATCGATTGCCTAGCCAATTCACCGATGAGCCAATGTACAAAGTCTTTAAGCCAACACCAGCAGCAGCAAGGTGGATGGCAGGAAAGGAGCGTGCCAGACTGGGGTTGACCGCTTCGAGTCCGATTCGGGATATGTGGGACATCCTTGAAAGCGAAGGCATAAAAGTTATGGCTTGGGATTTGAAAACCCCAAAATTGGGTGGTTGCTTTATTTATTCGCGATCGCTTGGCTCATTTGTATTGGTCAAGAGCAATGTAGGGGCTTCTTCGAGCAATATGCTCAACTTTGTCTTAGCACATGAATACTGCCATCACTTGATCCACAAACAAAGAAAAGGTTTTGCCTGCGATCCTGCGGGCAACTATCGACAACCTGAAGAATATTTTGCCCAATGGTTTGCGGCAGCTTTTTTGATGCCAGAGGAAGGAGTAGTACCAAAATTAATAAAATACGCTGAACAAGCTGATGGTTCGATTACACCCGAAGTAGTTATGCACTTAGCTTTAGATTTTGGTGTCAGCTATACAGCAATGCTAAATAGGCTTGCAGCTAGGGGTGTGGAGATAATTGATAAAGAAATGTACAAACAATTTGCAAAAGAGAAGGTTAGCCAACTTCTACTGCAAATTGGTAGGCAGCATCCTGATCGCTCAGAAAAATTGAAGCATTTCCCAGAGGAGTACACTAATATGGCATTTGAAGCGTATGGTCGAGGCTTGTTCCGTGTAGGCAAGTTGACAGAACTGCTAGAACTACCTTTTGAAGAAGCAAAGGCACAGTTGCAAGCGCGAAATATTCCCGTCGATTTAGGGGTCAATAGTGAGGCAGATTTATTAGATGACATCGCAAACGCCTGACGTATTAATCCCGCTTATTTTTGACAACACAGTGCTGAGTAACTTTGCTTTAGTACAGGCTTTCGACCTTCTTCAGAGGCGCTATGCACGTAGAGCCTTTGTTTGTAGTGCTGTATTTGCTGAGGTTAGAGCAGGAGTTGAAAGCGGCTGGAAATACCCTTGGCTGCATAGCCGCACGCGTCTGCAAGCAGTAGATCGCGCCCTAGAAAGTAGGTGGCTCAAGCTAGCCGACTCTGAAACCGAGCCAAGCGATGAAGTAGTTGAACCTCGACTGACCTATGAGTACAGCAAACGCTTTGGTGCATGTGAGTCAGAGTCAATGGCGATCGCCTATTGTCGGGGATGGATCTTTGCATCAGATTGTTGTAGGGCGCGAGATTTTGCTAAGGAGCGTAGTATTAAGGTAACAGGAAGTATTGGTATTCTCGTAAAAGCAGTGACTGCAAAAGCGATCGCTTTAGATATAGCTGATGCCCTACACGCACGCATGATCGACGAGGAATATAGATCGCCCTTACCTTATGAACAAGGAATTTCAACTTACCTAAAACGAAATAAATTATGACCGATCGCAAACCAGTTTTTATCGAAAAGATTATGCCTGTGAAGCTTCTGAATGAGCAGGTTTACTATGAAAACGGGGGCAATCCGTTTAAGGGTTTGCATCGGTGGTATTCGCGGAAGCCATTGTCGTTTAGTCGGGCGAGTGTGTTGGGTTCGCTGTTGCCTGCGGATATCAGCATGGAGGAGTTTGAGTATTTGTTGGGGTTGGATCAAGCGAGAACAGATCGGCGCGAGACTGAGAAAGAAAAAGACGATCGCCACCAACGCACAAGGCTATATAAAACGCCGCCAACTCCTGAGCGGGTGAAGCGGGTGCAGGAGCTTTGTGAGAAGATGTGGGGAGATAAGACTCCTGCGGTGTTGGATGCGTTTGCGGGTGGTGGGTCGATACCTTTTGAGGCGGCGCGGTATGGGTTGCGGGTGTTTGCGTCTGACTTGAATCCTGTGGCGGTGGTGACGATGAAGGCGGCGATCGAGTTTCCGTTAAAGTTTGGGGCGGCGTTGCAGGAGGATATTGATAAGTGGGTGAAGTGGGTTGGTGATGAGGCGGAGGAGCGGCTAAGTGAGTTTTTCCCGTCTCAGGATGGTGAGAAGGTGCAAAATTATCTCTGGGCGCATACTGTGGTTTGTCCGAGTTGTCAGTCAGTTGTGCCGCTTAGTCCGAATTGGTGGCTTTATAAGCGTCCTGAAAAGCAGAACTTATCTAAATGGTGTGCGGTTAAACCGATTCCGAATCTTGCAGGAAAACGGGTTGATTTTGAATTAATTAAGGGTAAGATGGGTAAGGGTAATTCTATCCAAACTCCTGATGGTGATTATGATCCTGATAACTTTCCTACGATTGCTAGAGGTGTCGGGAAATGTACAAATTGCGACTCAGTTATTGACGATCAAATAATTAAAGCTCACCTACAATCAGATAAACCGATACATCAGCTCTATGCTGTGGCTTTTAAACGAGGGAAAGGAGGCTTAGAATTTAGAATTCCGAGCAAAACTGATTTAGATAGATGGAATTTAGCAGAAATAGCCATTAAATATAAAATTGAAACTGTTCAGAATCAACTAATTCCATTTGAAAATATTGTTAATGATCATGGACAAATTTTAAATTACTGTACAGAATGGAAAGATATTTTCAATCCTCGTCAGCTTTTAACATTGGTGACTTATGTTGAGATTATCAGTGAGGCTAAAGAAAAGATTAGAGAGGAATTAGGTGAGGAAAAGTTACAGGCGATCACCACTTATTTAGCTTTAGTCTTAGACCGATGTGTTGATAAGAACTGTCGATTATCTCACTGGCAAGCATCAAGAGCATTTTCTCAAGCAGCATCAGGTCAACACTCTCTAAATCTTTTTTGGAATTATCCAGAACTGGCAGGTGATGGTGAGTTATGGCATTCTTGTGCGGATGCAGTTTCTAGTGAATATCAAGGACTTTGTGATTTATTAGGAACCAAAATAAATTCGTCAAGTTTTCAAGCGCTAGAAAACCATACTGAAAAAGCATTTCAAATTGATTCAGCTTCAGCAGATAGCCTCTTTCATTTAGCTGATCGAAGCATGGATGCAATTGTCACCGATCCGCCCTATTACGGAACGATTCCCTATGCGGATTTATCCGACTTCTTCTATGTTTGGCAAAAGAGAATCTTAGGCGATATATTTCCAGAACTCTATTACACCGAACTTACCGACAAAGACCGCGAAGCTGTCGCCAATCCCTCTCGCTTTCGAGATATGGGAGTCAGCCCCAAAGAACTTGCCGATCGCGACTATGAAGCCAAAATGCAAAGTGCCTTCGGGGAATATTATCGAGTTCTCAAAGACAACGGCGTAATGACTGTGCAGTTTAATCACAAAGACTCAGGCGCATGGGATGTCCTCGCCCAATCTCTGATCGTCGCAGGATTTGAAATCACCGCAAGCTGGGCAGTCAGCACCGAAAACCCGCAAAACCTGCACCAAGCACAGAAAAATAGCGTCTCTAGTACCGTCCTGCTCATTTGCCGCAAACGCGACCCCAACGCAGGACAAGCATGGTGGGATGACCTCCGCCCCGAAGTCGCCAACCTTGTCGAACAACGCGCCCCCGAATTTGAAGCCAATGAGATTCAAGGCATAGACCTTTATCTCAGCGCTTTTGGTCCCGCCCTCAATGTCTTCTCCCGCAATTATCCCATCCTCGACAGCACAGGTGAAGAAGTTCGCCCCGAAGTTGCCTTTGCCGAAGCCCGAAAAGCCGTAGCCAATTACCGCTTCCGCAAACTCGCCCAAACCGACACCGCAGGATTTGACCCACTGACACAATGGTATTTCCTCGCTTGGGATGCCTTTCAAGCCCGTGAATTTCCCTTTGATGATGCCCGACAGCTTGCCCTCGCCGTTGGCGGTTTCAACGTCGCCGACCTCGGTAAAACCTACAAACTCCTCGACATCAAAAGCGGTACTTGCAAACTCCTCAGCCCCGATCAACGTTACAAGAAACACGCCTTCTCCCTCGTTGACAATGAGTTTTCCGCCCGTTACCTCATCGATGGACTACACGCTATTATCGCCATCTACCTCGAAGAACAAACCATCGAACCTGTCCGCCGATTCATGAAAGCCACAGGCTTACTCAGCAATGAGATGTTTATGCGATCGTGGGAAGTAGCCCTGCGCGTCATCCCCCACATCAGCGATCCGCGCAAACGCATTCCTGAAGAAAAAGCCCTTGCTGACCTCTGGCTTGCTATGGATGAGATTAAAGAGAAAGTCCGTTATGAGCAGCCCGAACTTGACTTTACAGGTGGTCAGATTGGTTTAGATTTTGATAATGCTGAAGAGGAGTAGTCAAAGACACATCAATATCAATAGTCCCATTTTGGGAACATTGTGCTAAAATAAGTTTGTAATCTTAGCCTAATGTCTGCTCTATGCATATCTCCATGAGTATGTCTGTAAGAATATGCGAGTTATTTCCAAACGAACCCTAGTCCAGTTTTGGGAAAATAACTCAAACTATGAAGATGCACGCGCACCTTTAGAAGCTTGGTATCAGGAGGCAAAGCAAGCGAAATGGTCAAGCCCTACAGAAATCAAAGCGAAATATCGCAGTGCCAGTATCCTCAAAGGCGGACGTGTCATTTTTAATATTGCTGGCAATAAATATCGGCTTGTTGTGGCAATTAACTTTGACACGCAAATTATCTATATCCGTTTTATCGGAACACACAAGCAATACGACACCATAGCCCCAGAGACAATATGAACAGCCCTATGAGCAACATTGTCATCAAACCAATCAAAACTGAAGCTGACTATGATGCAGCTTTAGAACAAATTTCATTGCTAATGGATGCCAAAGCTGGCACACCTGAAGCAGATGAGTTAGAAGTGCTTGCAACTTTAGTCGAGTGCTATGAAGCCGAACATTACCCCATTAATTTGCCCGAACCGATCGCGGCAATTCGATTCCGCATGGAACAAGAAGATCTTAGCCAACGCGATCTAATTCCTTATATTGGTAGTCGCTCTAAAGTCTCAGAAGTGCTTTCAGGCAAGCGTCCTTTGACATTACAAATGATGCGATCGCTACATCAACACTTAGGCATTCCCGCAGATGTGCTACTGCAAGAGCAAGGGGCAACTTTGCCTGATAATCCCGAATCACTTGACTGGATGCAATACCCCATCAAAGCGATGGCAAAGTTAGGCTGGGTTAGTCAAGATGCTGGCGATCGCGCTGAAGAGATAATGCGATCGTTAATCGAACGGGCTGGTGGTAAGCAAACTCTTGTCACGATGTTTTGTCGCCAAAATGAGCATATTCGACGTAATGGACAAATGGATATGTATGCTCTCCAAGCTTGGGGACTACAATTGATAGCGATCGCCCGTGAAACCAATTTACCTACCAAATATAAATCTGGCACGCTCACCACAGAGTTAGCTCAAAAAATGGTGCGTCTCAGTTGGTCAGAATCTGCACCAAGTCTAGCTAAAGAATTTCTTGCTCAGTATGGAATTCACTTAATCTATCTACCTCATTTACCTCGAACCCACCTAGACGGAGCAGCCCTGAGACTAGATGATGGAACTCCTGTAATTGGTTTAACCTTACGCCATGACCGTTTAGATAACTTCTGGTTCTCTCTATGCCACGAGTTAGCCCATCAATCACTACATCTAGAAAATAATATCAGCGATGCTTTTTTTGAGGATTTGAGTGTAGAAGCACCTACAAGCGATATTAAAGAAAGGGAAGCCGATGCTTGGGCAAGTAATGTCCTCATTCCTGATGCTTTATGGCAATCAAGTCAAGCTGCCACAAATCCAACCCCTGCAAATGCTTTGAAGTTTGCCCGTGATTTAGGTATACATCCTGCAATCATCGCTGGTCGAATCCGCAAGGAAACGGGTAACTATCGATTACTTACAAACTATGTTGGTCATGGTGAAGTAAGAAAGTTATTTATGCATTCCTAGCCAAAAGATTCTTATTTTCGGTCAATGCAATGAGTAAAAAACTAAGCGATCGCCAGTGGAAAATCGGATATGGCAGTGATGAAGATAACTTAATCACTGACTTCTATATTCCTGCCCTTGAATGCGCCCTGCAATACGATCGCAAAGCAGGATTTTTCAATAGCAGCATTCTCAGTCGCGTAGCTAGAGGCATTGGTGCATTACTGGAAAATCAAGGCAGAATGCGCCTAATCATGGGCTGTCAGTTCTCACCCGAAGACTTGCAAGCAGTTCAACAGAGTTACGCCTTGCGTGATGCTTTGACTAGTCGCCTAGATACTGAACTCACCCCACCGAGCAACTTTGCCCAACTCAAGCATTTTGAAATCCTCAGTTGGTTAATTCAAAATGAATATCTTGACATTCGCATTGCTATACCACTCAAACCAAGCGGTCAACCTGACTCATCCGAAAAAGTTCTCGATCCTCAACATCTCTTTCACGAAAAGGTAGGTATTATCTCTGACGCGAATGGGGATTGTCTTGCTTTTAATGGCTCTAACAATGAGTCAATCGGGGGCTGGCAAGCCAATCGTGAATCGTTTCACGTCTTCTTTTCATGGGATGGCGGTAGAGATTTACAAAGGGTACAACATGAAAGCGATCGCTTTGAACGTCTATGGAAAGATGAACTTCCCAATGTGCGAGTGTTTGAAATTCCCACAGCCGTAAAACAAAAACTATTGCGCTATGCTCCAACCCAAAAGCCAGACTGGAATCGACAAGCTGAATTTGATGACCGTCCGATCGCACCAAAGCCAGAAATATTAAACCTGCCTACTGAAGAACCTACACCACCACCTCAAGTAGAAATCTATATCTCTCAAGAAGAACTACAAGCGGAACGCGCACAATTTATTCAACTTGCCAATATTCATGACCATGAAGGTTGTTTAGACTTTTCCGTAAAATCAATTCCCGTCAAGCCTTGGGCGCACCAAATGAAAATCTTGCGCCGTATGGCAGCCGAGTTTCCGCGCAATGCCCTAATTGCCGATGAAGTTGGCTTAGGTAAAACCATTGAGACGGGTTTAGTATTGCGTTACTTGCTGCTGTCAAAAAAAGTAAAACGAGTATTAATCTTGGCTCCTGCCAGCGTTCAACCGCAATGGCAAGAAGAAATGCGGGAAAAATTTAATTTGCATTTCTGGTCGTATGGCAAAAATGAACTTATCGATCCTTACAAACAATCAGTCACAGTTACGGGTAATCCTTGGAATCAGCAAAACCTAGTCCTTGCCTCTAGTCATTTGGTGCGCCGCAAAGAGCGAATGCAAGAGTTACTAAAGTCTGAACCTTGGGACTTAGTAGTATTGGACGAAGCACACCATGCAAGGCGGAAAAGCCCTCAAAATCGTAAGGATACTCCCAACTGTCTACTCGAATTAATGGCTCAACTTAGAGCGCATACCCTAGCTCTATTGCTTCTTTCAGCTACACCAATGCAGATCGACGCGGTGGAAATGTTTGACCTCATTAAATTGATTGGTTTAAAAGGTCATTGGGAATTTGCCGATGCTTTTTGTGATTATTTTGCGACCCTATCCGAACCCGCCGACAAGCATAATCTCAACTTTTGGCAAACTATGTCTGTCGATTACTTTGCCAATGGCGGAAAACCTTGCAGTAAGATTCAGCAAGCTTTAGAGACTAGCGATCGCCTGTTGTCATACCAAATCGAAGATATTTGGCAGACTGGTCAAAAGATAACTAATCCTCAAAAATATCTAGCTGACGATAATTTCATCAGTGAATCGAAAAAGTTCCTTGCAGCCAATACCCCGATTAAAGACCTGATGTTTCGCCATACCCGCGACACCTTACGCGAATATTACAAACGTGGCTTCTTAGATAAATCTGTACCAACGCGAGAGGTATTTGATAATGCAATTACCCTAGAACCAGAACGGGAAGCCCATTTATATCGTGAAGTCAGCGATTATGTACGTCATTTTTACCGTCTCGCTCAAAAGGAAAACCGTAAGGCACTAGGGTTTCTGATGACGCTGTATCGCAAGCGCTTGACCAGTTCTTTTTATGCGATCGAGAAATCTTTACAACGGAGACTAGAGTATCTATTGACTCAACAAGGTAGCTTATTTGGAGAAGATGACCTTAGAGATCTTGACGATGCCGATGATGCGATTATCGAAGGCTTAGAGTCCTATATGGAGCCTATCGATCCTAAAGAAATTGAATATCTGCAAGACTTATTACAGCAATTTGACAACACTGGTGAAGATACCAAACGTTCTGAATTTATTAAAAAACTACGTCAAGAATCCTTAGAGCGTGATAGTGCGATCATCTTTACGCAATACACCGACACGATGGACTATTTACGCGATACCTTGATACAGCTATACGGCTCACAGGTTGCTTGTTATTCGGGGCGTGGTGGTGAACTTAATCGCGATGGCACATGGCAGATTGTCAAAAAAGAAGAAATCAAAAGGCGATTTCGTGATGGAGAAATCAAACTCTTACTTTGTACTGAGTCAGCCAGTGAAGGACTAAACTTACAAACCTGCGGCGTTCTATTTAACTACGATATGCCTTGGAATCCCATGCGAGTAGAGCAACGTATTGGCAGAATCGATCGCATCGGTCAAAAATTTGCAACGGTGAGAATCCACAACTTTTATTACGATGGCACGGTAGAAGCAAAGGTCTATCTCAAATTACGCGATCGCATCAAAGCATTTAAAAACGTTGTCGGAAATTTACAGCCCATACTTGCCCGCGTACCTACTTTTATCGAAAAAGCGGTAATGAGTGCAGACCCACTCGAAGAAGATGTTTTACTATCTGAATTTTTTGAAGCTCCTGATGCTCCATCCATACAACTAGCACTTGATGAAGCTGTGGCAATGGATGTCGAAGCCGATCTTGTCGAACTGCGTAAACCGATACCGAGATCGCCCTTTGATGCTGAAGCGATCGAGCAAATGTTTACGCGATCGTTGCTACTGCAAAAATCTGGAATCACCTTTGAAGATGCAGGAGACAAGGTTTGGACAATGCAATTACAGCAAAAGTCTTATCAGGTTACTTTCCATCCTGATACCTTTGACGAGCATCCATCTTTGCGATTGATGACCTTTGGCGATCCATTATTTGAATCAATTCTATTCAAAACTTTGGAGGATAAATAACCATGACTCAACTATCCAAACCACAACGAGATCGCGTTCTAGCCCAACACTACGGATTCACAGATGAAGAGCTAGATTTCATCATCAACTATGACATCAAGTACCGTATGGGTAAAGATGATGGAGGAGATAATGACTCTTAAAATATTTTAGACATTGTCATGTTTAACTGGTTTGTTATGAGTGGTTTAAGCCAAATATTTATTAAAAAACAGGAGTCTTTACTATGTCTACATTTGATTCGACAAAAACAAGCTTAAGAGATTTACTAAAAGATATCTCTTTAGGCAAAATTCAATTACCAGATTTTCAGCGAGGATGGGTTTGGGATGACGATCATATCAAATCTTTGTTGGTAAGTATTGCACGTTCATTTCCAGTTGGAGCAATTATGCTGTTAGAAGCAGGAGGTGATGCAAAGTTTAAAGAGCGTCCCATTGAAGGTGTTCAACTGGCAATTCCTAGTAGAGCGGAAAAGCTAATTCTTGATGGGCAACAACGACTTACTTCACTAACACAAGTTCTTATGTGTAAAGAACCTGTTCAAACCTACGACCACAAGAAAAAGATCCTGAAGCAGTATTACTACATCGATATTGAAAGGGCATTATTGGGAGAGGAGAATTATGAAGATGCAATTATCAGTATTAGTAGCGATCGCATTCTTTATAAAAATTTTGGACGGGACATTGAACTTGATTTGAGTACAGAGGAAAAGGAATTTGAAAATTTTTATTTCCCTTGCAATCAAATTCTCGATTTTAGTAGATGGGAATTAGGTTTAATTAATTATGACGCTAGTAAATTCCTACGCTACATGACATTTCGAGATCAGGTGATCATGAAATTTCATGGATACTATCTCCCAATCATTGAACTCAAAAATTCAAACAAGAAAGAAGCCGTTTGCCTTGTTTTTGAGAAAGTCAATACAGGTGGAGAACCTTTAACTGTTTTTGAGCTTATGACTGCTACTTATGCAGCCGAGAATGTCAATTTGCGAGATGAATGGTTTGGTAATGCCCAAGAAGGAATTAAGGGTATTCAAAAGTGTTTAAAAGAGCAAAGTTCGTTACTTGAGATTCAACCTACTGAATTTCTTCAAGGGCTAACATTACTAAATACTTGGGAAAACCGACAAGAAGATATAAACGCTGGTAGAACTGGCAGACAAATTAGAGGTGTTACAGCCAAGCGGGAAGCAGTTTTAAACCTACCACTTAGTGCTTACCTCAAATGGAAAGATAAACTTCAAGATGGCTATTTGAAAGCAGCTAAGTTTTTAAACCAAGAATCATTCTTCTCTTCAAGAGATCTACCCTATCGAACACAAATCGTTCCGTTAGCCGCAATAATGTCAATTTTAGGCAATCGCTTTCTAGAACCCAAGACTTACGATAAGATTGCTCGCTGGTTATGGTGCGGTATCCTTGGCGAATTATACGGTGGATCGGTCGAAACAAGAATGGCTCTGGATATTCAGGAGCTTATCGACTGGATTAATGGTATTGACGAGGAACCATCAACTATTCGTGATGCCAACTTTCAGCCTGTACGATTGGGTACGCTACGATCTCGCAATAGTGCAGCATATAAAGGAATTAATGTTTTGATTCAGCGAGAGGGTGCTAAAGACTTTTTCTGGAAAATAGCTATCAAAGATATTGATAAAAATGAAATCGATATCCATCACATTTTTCCGAAGCGTTGGTGTGAAGATCAAGGCATTACAACATCTCGGTATAACTCTATTCTCAACAAAACGCCTATATCGTATAAAGCTAACCGTATGATTGGCGGTATTGCACCGAGTAGATATTTATCAAGACTACAAAATCATGATGGAGTTGGACTTGACGATGCTGGCATGAATGAAATTCTTGAAAAGCATTGCATTGACTCAAGTGCGCTTAGAGCAGATGACTTTGAGAGTTTTATAAAATTGAGGGAAGGTTTGATACTTAAAAAGATTGCATCGGTAATGGGAAAACCAGTACTGAAGGCAGATGATTCAATGTTTAGCGATGAAGACTCTGATATCTAGTAGAAAAAACCCATGACACAACCACCCCTGCCCCAACCCCAAAGCGATCGCACCCCAATCACCTTTGAGCAATACGAAGCTTACACACCCGAAAAACTAGAGCTATGGGACGGATTCTATGACTACGGCGACCCAGATGATTTCAAAGGCTTTTACCTTGCCATACTCACGAATATGGGACTACGCGCCGCCGTTAGCCATGTCCCTATCGCCCAGTGGTTAGCCACCATCCAAGAGGTAGCTTTGCAAAATCCCAAGCTTGACGATGCTTTGCGCGATCGCTTAGTTCGAGGTATAGCTGAGTTGAATGTAGTGGCTGAGTGTTTGGAGAAGTAGATAATGAGAACAGTATATTTTGCAGACGGATTGCTGTACCAAGGGCAGGGTGGACGCGGAGATATTGAGTGTGAAGTTCGTGCAGGAGATATCTGCATAGTAGAGCCTTATAACCCAAAAAACAAAGCTAATGGTCATCGTGGGCGAGTATGTAAGTTCACAGGGAAGAGTAAAAGGGTTAGAGATTTCCCGAAAGCCCATGTTGAATTTCAAGATGAGAAAGGTGGACATGGATATATCGATCCTTCTTACTTAAAGCCATATGTAGAAACGTAATCCTAATTACTCGCCGCGATCTCGCTAAACGAAACATCGTCACCACCGCACCCCAAAGAAAAACTATGAATATTCAATATCTAAAGACATTAATTGAGAAAACGGTAAAGCAACCTTGGCTACATATAGAGGTAAATCCAACTGCACAAAACTTATCAATTCTGATCAACCATCCCGATGATGGCGTAGAAGTTGACTATAAAAGTCTGATGAAGCAAATTATTGATGCCATTGTTGCTAAGGAGTTAGATGACATTCTAGGCATTGATGTGATCAAGTTCTATGGTCGTGTTATTGGCAAAACAAAGGTTGAATGGGGAGAGACTTATAGCTTGACACAAAGCAAATTGCTGATAAATTCACAGCAGGGTCAAGATATTCCTCTAACCCAGAGTCAATCTCCTACTTCAGTGCAAAGTCAAGAATTGTTGATAGAGGCAATTTCCCAAGTTCCATTATCTGTATGGCTGACTATATTTGCTGAATCAGCACGGTTAAGCCTTAATCTAGATGACCTTCATCCATCTATTAAGACTTTAAGCGATCGCTTGGAGAGAGAATTGCTTGAATTGGAGTCAATAGTAAATGAGTTAGAAGATGGTTATGATTACGGCGACGAAGGAACTATCTCAGATAGAGATTACATTGACATGATAGGAATCGGAGATTGCAATCTTGGTGGATGGGTTCCTGGTGATGATGACGACTAAGTAAACAAAAGAAAATAACCCATGCCCTCACTCATCCCCTCACTAAATAGTTGCGTCGCCAGAATGACATCAGGCGAAAAGCGCTTTGCGGTGAGATTGGAGCAGAAACTAGATGATGGTTATCTGGTCTGGTATGACGTCCCGATCGGGAAAAAGCAACTGCACCCCGATTTCATTGTCTTGCACCCGTTGCGCGGCTTATTAGTCCTTGAGGTCAAAGACTGGAAAATTGACACGATCAAAAATGTCACTAGAGCCAACTGGACGATCGCCGATCGTAATACGAACGAACCTAAGCAAGTAAAAAATCCCCTAGAACAAGCCCGAAACTATGTCCTTCATGCTGCAAAGCTCTTAGAACGTGATTCCGATCTAGTCCATGCGATCGCTAGAGACTACGCTGGCAAATGTATAGTCCCCTATGGCTATAGTGTGGTATTTACCAATATCACAAGGGCAGTCTTTGATAAACAAGGCTTAGGTGAAGTCATAGAGTCAAATTTGGTAATCTGCAAAGATGAAATGCTTGAGGGTATTGATAAAGAGGAGTTTAGACAACGATTGCGGGACATGTTTCCGTACCAATTCGATACCCCCCTTTCACAACAACAAATTAACTGCATCTGTTGGAATATTTTTCCAAATTTAGATAATCACTTAAATGCAGGGCTATTTCATTCTAATATGCGACATTTTATGTATTCAGGAGAATACGTCATTTCAGATTTTAGAAATCATAAAATTCAATGACTGAAACAACCTAAATTCATTACCCAAATGCAGAATGACATAGCCCTGACTTAAATGACATGATCGACAGTTTATCTAGCGATAGTTCTATTTCAGAGAAGATTTTTCTTAATAGCAGTATAGATAAGATCCTCAGAAAATACGCTTATATCGATCTTGAAGTAGATCTGAAAGAAGAAATTCATCGAATAGGTTCAGCATCTTTAATTTTGGAGCAAGACTTTAAAGTAATTGAATCTACTCAAACAAGCTTAGAGTCTTTACGCGACCAAGGCTTACATATTTGTGGGCATAATTTTCGTCGCTTTGATTATAAATATCTAATTACTCGGTTTCCAACGCTCGATCCTTGGGTAATTATCGACACGTTAGAGCTATCGATCATCGCATTTCCCTTAGAGCGATCGCTCCATTTCTACACCACTGTTTTATCATGCCAAAAAATCTCTGACATTGAGATCGCAGGGCTTGAATTTGATCAATTGTATAGATTACCCAATGTTCGGCTGCGGGTAGTGAAACTGAAGTTGGGCGATGAGATGATCGAGCTAATCGAATTGGGAGCATCTCAGTTTGGCACTGAGTAATTATACTTAGAAGAATCAAGGAGACCATTGAGATAAGCACAGCGATGTTTCAAAACTTGAGGGACATTTTTTTGATTCCATTGAGCACCAGAAATCTTAATACGCCGCCCAATTTGCTTAATCGAAGATTCGACTGAGCCAGAGCCAATCGTCAGACCTAGTAGATGGAAGTAACTATATTCAGGAATTCGCAGACAATGTTTGCGTAAATAGCCTACAAAATTCACGGCTCGTTTAAATTTGCAACCCTCAAATAGTGCTATAGCCGATTCAACATCACCATCCCAGAGAAATTGTTCGGCATTTTCTAGTCGGCGTATGGAACCACCAACGTCATGCAAATGCTCGACCAGATGATACCAATCAAGGATTTCAAAGCGTTGCTCTGCGGGGGCAATTTGTGAGAACAAATTCCAAATACCGTCATGTCCATCCCCCAGACAAGAGACAATCTTTCTTAATTCTATCTATTGTATCCCTTAATGCTTCAATAGGTTGTAAGCTCAATCATAATGTTTAATAATCAAATAATCTCAAACTGTATGAAACAAGAACGTGCCTTCTTACCATCATAAAAAAACACCTGCGTCAAACGCTTTAACCGATCTAGTTCGTACCGTAATTCGGATGAACGCAACGGTACAAAAATCTGGAACACATCTAACGCAAGGCATGGGATTAACTAATGCTCGGTGGCAAACATTAACTGAATTGTTCGCACTTGAAAAGCGGGTCACAGTAAGCGAGTTGGCACGGCATATGGGCTTGACACGGCAAGCCGTACAACGACTCGCTGATGACATGGTAAGGGACAATTTAGTTGAATTTGCTGAAAATATCGGTGATGCTCGAGCAATGCACTTGCTGCTCACAGAAGCTGGTAAAGCAATATATTACGAAGCGTTGGAACGCGAATGGCAGTGGACAAATGCGATCGCCGAAGAGTTTAGCGCGGAACAAATTACTAGTGCTGTTGCACTTTTGGAAGCCATCACACAGAAGATGCAAACAAATAATTGACAACATACTGTCAATATAGTAGCGTTGATGTTGTCATTGCATTTCGTAATAAACGATCGACCTTATGTCTCAACTAACCGCCGCCGAACAGTTCGATCCGCATAACCCGCAATTCACTAGCGATCGATTCGCGCTAATGGCTCAGATGCGTGCTGAGTCTCCAGTGACATTCCTGCCCGCACTCCATGTATACGCCGTGACACGGTGGCAGGAAGTACACGACGTTTTAGGAGATGCCGTGACATTCGCCTCATCCGAAGCATTTAGTGCGGGGCTTCATCTCGCTCCCGAAGCCAGTGCGATCTATTCGCTCACTTCACCGCTTTTTGCCTACAACCCAATTAACGTAGATAAGCCGCTCCACAACCGCTTACGTGATCCACTGATGGCGGCGTTCACTCCCAAGCGCACTCAGTCGCTTGCGCCAACGGTAATCGCGGATATCGAAGCCCTGCTTGATGCGATCGCCGAGTCAGGCAGTCAAACTGACCTGCTTTTGAGCTTATGTAGACCTTTGCCATTACAAACGATCTGCCGCCTATTGGGCGTACCGCTGTCCGATGCTGAGAAGTTAAGTGGCTGGTCGGATGCCCTGATCGCGTTCCAGACACCAGGCTTACCAGTCGAGGTACAAGTCAGTGCAGCTCATGGTTTGCGGGAATTGGAAAACTATATGCGCGACAAGATTGCCCAGAAAGCCGCAGCACCCGATGAAGGTTTGATTTCTGCGTTGGTTTCTGGGCGCGCCGCAGGAGAAAATGATTTATCAGATGATGAATTAGTTGCAGACATAGCCGTCGTTTTCTTTGCAGGACATGAAACCACCATCAATACGATCGCCAATGCGTTACATTCGCTATTGGAGCGGCGCGAATATTGGGAAGCGATCGAATCGGGCGCTATGGATATCGATAATCTCGTTGATGAACTCTTGCGTCATGACACGTCGGTGATGGGCTTATATCGACGTGCCACAGTGGATACTGAGATCGGCGGCGTTGGCATACCCAAAGGCGCAACGGTTTGGGTATCCTATGGTGCGGCGAACCGCGATCCTGCCCTGTTCGATGAGCCAGAAAAGCTCCAGTGTCCGCGTGGAAACGCCCGTCAGAATTTGACATTCGGCTATGGTGCTCACTATTGCGTTGGTCCATTGCTCGCCCGTCTGCAATTGTGCGAAGCGGTTACTCGCGTTGCCAAGCGTTTTCCTGCGATGCGTCTTGTGCCAAATGCAATCATCCCAGAAATCCCGCATCATGGACTTCGCGCCCCAATTTCGCTGCCTGTGTTGCTGAAGTAAAGAGATGATCGGCTTTGTAAACCTCGGCGCAAATGTTCGCGGTGAGCCAATAGGGCAAGCCGCCGCCGATTCTAACTATAAGCAAAACTAAAGATAAAGGAGGGCTAACGTGATTTTAGTAACAGGAGCTACAGGACATTTAGGGACAGCAGTAGTCAATAATCTACTAAAAAAAATATCCGCTAACCAAATTGCTGCATTTGTACGTCACGAAAGCAAAGCATCTGCCTTCAGGGAACAAGGTGTAGACATTCGAGTAGGAAATTATGACGATCCTGCTTCACTTGATCGAGCCATGCAGGGAATTGAAAAGGTGTTACTGATTGCTGGAACGGATGAAACCAACCGCCTGCGGCAACACCAAAATGTCGCAGATGCCGCTAAAAAGGCTGGAGTTGAATGTATCGCCTATACTAGTCGAGCATTGAAAGACCGAAACACTTTGGCAAACAAGTTGATGGAGGGTCATTTTCAGACTGAAGATTACATTAAGGAATGTGGATTAAACCACATTCTCTTTCGCAATATTTTATATATGGACACCATTCCCCAGTTCGTAGGAGACGCAAAAGTTTTTGATACAGGGATTAACTTACCGACTGGTGACGGACAAGTTCCCTTTGCCCTGAGAAGCGAAATGGGCGAAGCGATCGCCAATGCACTATTAGAAAGCGATCGCGGTAATCGCATCTACACACTCACTGGCAGTGAGTCATATTCCTTTGGTGATGTTGCAGCGACCCTTGCCGATTTATCAGGTAAGGAGGTAAATTACACATCTGCTGATAAATCAGTATTTGAGATGCAAATGAAAGAACGTGGCACACCAGAAACTGTGACTCAGAAGATCGTGGGTTTTCTAACCGACATCAAGAACGGGCAGGAAGAAGAGGTCAGCCTCGATATGGAAAATCTGCTTGGGCGATCGCCTGCATCGCTTCAAGATGGGTTAAAAGTTCTTTTCAATTTCTGAATTCATCTAAAAATATAGCGAGAACAATAAATCCCAAAACCGCTCGTCTAGTTGGCGAACGTATCAATTGGACGTTTAGACCCCATGTAGAGGCAATTAGTAAGATTGAAGTCTGATTATCTTTGGGATAAAAGGCATATATATTAGGTCACAGAAAACGTTATAGCAGATTTCAATCTAGTGAAGTAAATTATAGAGGAGAGAGTAAGTTTTTCAATGAGAATTGAGAATGAGAACATATTTAATAGACTTAAGAGAAAAAATAGTTAAGCTATTACAAACGTAAAGGATTGTCCAGAATTGCCAAGAGGGATATTGCGATCGTATCTATGAAAAGCGTACAATAACCCAAAATATTGAAACTCAGGAAAAATTACTATGCCACGCGGAGGAAAACGAGAAGGGGCGGGTCGTCCAGTTGGTACAGGTAAATATGGCGAACAAACCAAAGCCGTGAGATTACCTGTGCGTATTGCTGATGAAATATTAGAAACCTTAAACCAAGCCCCAAAAGAACCACAAACCAATGTGGAATCAATATTTAGACCAGATGGACAGACAAAACAACGAGTGCCTTTATACCTTAGCCCGATCGCCGCAGGATTTCCCGCGCCAACAGATGACTATGTAGAGGGAAAAATTGACCTAAATCGACATCTGGTTAAGCATCCTGAATCAACATTTTTAGTGCGAGTCATCGGTGAATCCATGCAAAATGCAGGCATACATCCCCATGATTTACTGGTGGTTGATCGGGCGATCGAGCCTGTCAATGGCAAGGTCGTTATTGCGGTTGTAAACGGGGAACTAACAGTTAAGCGACTAAGGAAACATCGAGGTAAATTATGGTTAATGCCTGAAAATACTGATTTTCATCCCATCGAAATTGATGAAAACACGGACTTACATATATGGGGAGTAGTCACCAACGTGATTCATGCTTTATAGCAAAACTAAGTAAAACAAAGCAAAAGCCAGTAAAAACAACTTTTCACCAGCTTATGCCATATTAAGCCAATAAATGAAACATGACAAAAGCTATTTGATTAATGTACATTAATCAAATAGCTTTTAGGAATTATCCATGACGCGCTCTTCTAAACCATCTGACCAAATCCTGTCCTTATCCGCATCTAAGGCTCGTTCCTTTGGTATTGCCGAAAATAACGAAGATGCTTCTAAGTTTTTTGCTGTTTGGCAAGCTCTTTGCGCTCGCCTTGATGCGATTAATCCTAATTGGCAAGTCCATTTTTCTTCACCATTAGCTGTCTCCGACTACATCACTATGCGCTGTACATTAGAATTAGGCGATATCACCCGTGAGGCAACAGGCAGTGATAAAGGTTGTTTGATTCGAGTTGGTGCTTCAACTATTGGTATTCATGCCCCCGAACGTGCCATGCTTAACGCTTTTTGTAATGCTGCGACCCAGTTTGGTATTATCCTCAACTACACCAAAAAGTCTCCAGATACCAATCATGACTTAGAGTCTGTGGTCAGTATTCTCCGCAAGATGCAGCGCAAGCAAAAAATCAAACGTGGTTTCAAATCTTTAGCTGCTGTTGTCGATTTGATGACTCGTAATGTTGCCTAGACATAGCTAATTTCAATACCAAAAGCCTGTTGCAAAAATAGTTTTGCAATAGGTTTTTGATTTGGGTCGCTATAATAATTGGACAAAACATTGATTAAGTCGCCCCCTTATGGCCGAACAGTCTTGGCATCACGAAACGATTGACACTAACGGCATAAAATTGCACTACGTCACACAGGGCGAAGGTGCGCTGATATTGTTCCTACATGGATTTCCAGAATTTTGGTACTCATGGCGACATCAAATTCCCGAATTTGCGAAAGATCATAAAGTTGTTGCAGTCGATCTGCGAGGTTATAACGATAGCGATAAACCACAAGCTCAATCGGCCTATGTCATGTCAGAGTTTGTGGAAGATATTAAAGGAGTGATCGAAGGATTAGGATACGATTGCTGCATCCTCGTTGGACATGATTGGGGAGGATCGATCGCATGGTCATTTGCCTATGCTTATCCCGAGCTAGTGAGTCGTTTGATTGTGATGAATTTGCCGCATCCTGCTAAATTTTCGGCAGGGCTACAGACACCGCAACAGATGCTTAAAAGCTGGTATATTGCTTTCTTTCAACTTCCATTATTGCCTGAATTCTTGATTCAGTTAGATGACTATAAGTTAGTTGAGCAAGCATTTCGAGGTATGGCGATCGATAAGAGTGCTTTTACAGATGCTGATATTGAGCAATACAAAAATGCATTTGCTAAGCGTGGTGCTTTGACAGCTGCGATTAACTACTATCGCAATCTACCTACCTATCTGTCCCAAAAGAAAGTGTGGGGAATACTCAAGATTCCGACTCTGATGATTTGGGGTGACGAGGATACGGCTTTGGGTAAGGAGCTTACCTATGGTACTGAAGAATATGTGCAGGACTTGCAGATTCGCTATATCCCAAATTGCAGTCATTGGGTGCAGCAAGAGCAGCCGCAGTTAGTCAATCAAATCATGCGGAGCTTTTTGAATGAGGTGTGATATTTGTAATATTCTCAGGCATTTTCTACTTAATCTTGGACTCATTTGAAAATCGCTATGAAAATCATAAAACTTCTCTCCCACTGGAGAGAAGTTTTATGATTTTCTGATTAATAATCAAGCTCTTTTAAGTTGTGGTGTTCTTCGGCAGCAAGAGCGAAGAAACTCCCTGTTGTAACATCAACATTGACGCTAAAGGAATAATGACGATCGCTTGTATCTTCAAGGACGGAATAGGGAATATCTCGCACAGGTTATTTGGGAATACTAGCCGAAGTTCTATATCCTAGGCAAATTCCCGAACAAGAAGAATGGCTTAAAAATAGTTGTCATCAACTCAAACATGAATTTGAAAGTGCTAAAAAATTCTACAACCAGATGGTGCTGGCGATGACTGAAAATAAGCTAACTGAAACCTTGAGGGAAAAGCTCCAAGCTTCGACTACCTATTTTAACAATCATCTGTGGCAAATGGACTATGCCCAATTTCAACAGAAAACCTATCCGATTGGCTCTGGTGTGACAGAAGCTGATTGCAAGACTTTAATAAAGCAAAGATTATGTTTCTCTGGTATGCGTTGGGAGGAAAAGGGGGCGGGCATAATTCTCAGTTTAAGAGCTTTAGTTTTAACTTCTACTCGTTGGGAGCAATAAAACACTAACAATTATGCTTGTGATCGCTTGATCAAACCGCATGAATAATGCTCTTTAGGTAAGCCAAATTTACAGAGATTTGATTGATAATTATTTTGAGAAATGGAATAGAAGATCGGGTAGACTAACGCTTATTGTGGTTTCAAGACCATTTTTATTGCCCAGCAATTGTGAAGTGAGTAATATGACCCAATCAACAAATATGAATTCTCCGAACGTCGATTTATCAAATGTCAAAGTGGAATTTCGAGATGTGAACTTTCGCATAGGTCGCCGCGATCTGGTGACACAGATAAATTTAACCATCAATCAAGGAGAAGCATTATTGTTGTTGGGACGCAGTGGTAGTGGTAAGACGACAACTTTAAAATTAATTAATCGTTTGCTAATGCCAACTTCAGGGCAGGTTTTGGTCGCCGATCGCTCTACCCATGAATGGGATGCGATCGCACTCAGGCGCAAGATTGGCTATGCGATCCAAGAAACAGGTTTGTTTCCTCACTTTACGGTTAGAGAAAATATTGGCTTGGTTCCATCTTTGCTGAAATGGTCTCGCCCCAAACTTGAAGCTAGAGTTTATGAAATGCTTGATTTAGTGGGGCTAGAGCCAGAAATATTTGCTCATCGCTATCCCCAACAATTATCTGGTGGTCAACGTCAGCGCGTTGGCATTGCGAGAGCCTTAGCCGCCGATCCACCGATTCTATTAATGGATGAACCCTTTGGCGCACTTGATCCGATTACCAGATTGGAATTACAACAACAGTTTCGCAATTTACAAAAACAATTGGGAAAGACCGTGGTATTTGTCACCCATGATATTCAAGAAGCTTTTTTTCTGGGTACACGCATCGGTTTGATGCATGAAGGTCAACTAGTGGTATTGGGAACTAAAGAAGAATTCATGCGATCGCCCCATCCCGAAGCCCAAGCATTTATGGCTTGTTTACCGACTAATTTGTGAAGCAGATATCAATTATTTCCCCGCCTTCGGCGGGGAAATAATAAAAAACCTTGGAGATTACTTAGTTGTTTAACTTTCTGAATCAATATGCCTCTGAGATTTTGCGGCTTAGTGGCGAGCATTTAATTTTAGTAATAATCGCGATGACCGTAGCCATTGCGATCGGTATCCCTTTGGGAATTCTGATTACTCGCCGCCCGAACTTTGCGCCCTTAATTCTGGGACTTGCCAACGCTCTCCAGACTATTCCCAGCTTAGCCATTTTTGGCTTTCTCATATCGGTTCCATTTCTCGGTGGGATCGGTAAAACTCCTGCGATCGTGGCGCTCACTCTTTACGCTCTACTGCCCATCATCCGCAACACTTATATTGGTATTCAAAATATCGATCCCGCCGTGCGTGAGGCTGGCAGGGGAATGGGAATGACCGATTGGCAATTATTAACTCGCGTGGAACTACCTCTTGCCGCAGGTGTTATCTTAGCGGGTGTGCGCGTAGCAACGGTGATTTCCGTAGGAATTGCCACCATTGCTGCCGCGATCGGTGGTGGTGGATTAGGTGTATTTATTTTTCGTGGTATTTCCACAGTTAACAATCAATTAATTCTTGCAGGCGCGATTCCCGCCGCGATCATGGCGCTAACTGCTGATTTTGGCTTAGGTTGGCTAGAGAAAAAGATTACTCAACAGAAGACAAAACCTTCAAGATTTAATCGTCGGTTCGCAATTGTGGGTTCAATCGTAGGTATTATGGCGATCTCGATTATTACCACGATAACGATAATTTTCCTCCAACAAGCACCCGCAAAAATTATCATTGGCTCTAAAAATTTTACCGAGCAGTTAATCTTAGGTGAGTTATTAGCGCAACAAATTGAAAACCGCACCAACTTACAGGTCGATCGCCGTTTTAATTTGGGCGGAACCTTTGTCTGTCATGAAGCCGTAAAAGCGGGACAAATTTCGGCTTATGTGGAATATACTGGCACGGCGCTAACGGCGGTATTAAAGCGATCGCCAATTTCCGATCCTGCGACGGTATATCAACAAGTCAAGCAAAACTATGCTGAAAATTTTCAATTAGAAGTAATGCCATCCTTGGGTTTTAATAATACATTTGCGATTACCATTCGCGGTGAAGACGCTAAGCGTCTCAATCTAAAAACAATATCTGAAGCGGCTCAATATACTCCCCAATGGCAAGCAGGATTTGGTTATGAGTTTTTAGAAAGAGCAGATGGCTATGCGGGGTTAGCCAAAACCTACGGCTTAAAATTCGACAAGCCACCGCAACAGATGGAAATCGGTTTAATGTATCAGGCCCTAGCTCAGAAGAAGATCGATCTAATCGCAGGAAATTCCACTGATGGCTTGATTCCAGTTTTAAATTTATTTATTTTGGAAGATGATAAAAAATATTTTCCGCCCTACGAAGCAGTGCCAATTTTCAATCAAGCTGTTTTACAAAAATATCCCGAAGTACGCGGAGCGATCGCTCAAATAACAGGTTTAATTTCTAATGAAGATATGCAAAAAATGAATTATCAAGTCGATAGTCAGGCTATTCCAGTGGAAACAGTCGTGAAGGATTGGCTGAGGGCTAAGTTGCCTATTGATAATTCCAAGTCATAGGGTTGTTCAAGAAATTATTAAACCCAAATATTAATGAATGTTTAACTAACGGGCAGCTACCCTTTCAATATATAACAACACGCTAAGCAAGATCCTTAAGACGCAAGTATAAATACTTATCAATACACATTTAGTGGCAGATAATTTTTCTTCCTAAGTCATGTTTAGTTTACGAAAATTCAATCATTTTCAAGATCGAAACCCCAAATTGTCTTAGATTCGTCTTAGAGCAAATAAGTGTCAATTATTTGTCATTAAATTTATATGAATAAGTATTTATACTTAGTGCTGCTAACGTGTTTTCAAGGTTTGAAGGCTTTGCTTGGCGCGGTGATATATATTGAAGGGGTATCTGCTTTGTTAGTTAGTTGTCGTTATGCAAAAATGGTTTAATACTGCTGGTCCTTGTCAGGCTGATATTCATTACATGTTGCCAGCCACAGAGCGTTTGCCTGAAATAAAGAAGCTGATTGACCAACGTAACTACTTTGTAATCCATGCGCCACGTCAGACTGGTAAAACTACAGCAATGTTGACCCTAGCGCAGGAACTCACCGCTAGTGACGCATATACATCGGTAATGGTATCAGCAGAGGTAGGGTCAACCTTTCCTGATGAACCTGAAAAAGCAGAACAAGTAATTTTAGCAGCATGGCGAGATGCCGCAGATTTTTGGCTGCCAGACGAACTGAAACCACCCACCTATGACCTAAATCAGCCCTCACAAAGTATTGGTAATTTTTTAAAGGTATGGTCGGAGGCTTCATCAAGACCATTAGTATTATTCATTGATGAAATAGACTCTCTACAAAATCAAACTTTGATGACTGTGTTACGGCAATTGAGGGATGGATTCCCACGCCGTCCGCAGGGATTCCCACAGTCAGTGGCACTGGTTGGTATGCGCGATGTGCGGGATTATAAATACGCATCAGGAGGAAGCGATCGCCTAAATACCTCCAGCCCTTTCAATATCAAAGTGCGCTCCTTTACGTTGAGTAATTTCACCCTTGAGGATGTGAGGAATCTCTATCAACAACATACGGAAGCCACAGGACAAATATTTACACCTGAAGCTGTTGATTTAGCTTTCCATTTGACACAGGGTCAGCCTTGGTTAGTCAATGCGATCGCTAAGGAAATTGTGGAATATATTACGAAAGATCCTGCAATTCCGATTACGGCTGATTTAGTGAATGAGGCTAAGGAGATTTTGATTAAGAGACAAGATACGCATTTGGATAGTCTTGCCGAAAGACTGAGAGAAGATAGAGTGAGGGTAATTATCCAACCAATTCTGTCTGGACAAGAACTAGTCAATATGCCCGAAGATGACTTACGCTTCGTACTTGATTTAGGTTTGTGCAGCCGAGATAGTCGCGGAGGTATTCAAATTGCTAATCCAATTTATCGAGAAATCATTCCTAAGGTATTAGCTTCGATAACGATCGCGTCTTTAACTTCAATTGCTCCAACATGGTTAGATAATGATGGGAACCTCAATCCTCAAGAACTGTTAGATTCTTTTATATTATTCTGGCGTCAGCATGGAGAGCCTTTATTTGACAGTACACCCTATCCAGAGATTGCGCCTCATATTGTATTGATGGCATTTTTGCACCGTGTTGTCAATGGTGGTGGCACGTTGGAGAGGGAATATGCGATTGGTTCGGGAAGAATGGATATCTGTTTGCGCTATGGTAAGGTAACTTTGGCGATGGAATTGAAGGTATGGGCAGATAAAAGACCAGATCCTCTTAAGGAAGGTTTGCCACAGTTGGATAAATATTTGTCGGGCTTGAGTTTGGATACGGGTTGGTTGGTGATATTTGATCGCCGTTCTGGGTTGCTGCCGCTAAGTGATCGCACTACGACCGAGATAGCAATCAGCCCCGCAGGTCGTAATATTACTGTGATTCGTGGCTAAATAACTAATCCAATACAAGCCGATATGTCCATTCCAGAGCCAACTTTAGTTATTTATAGCGAACTGCCCAAAGCGATCGCTACTAAAGACTTACGCCAAGCAAGGGTTGATGAGTTCTTAGCATCAAGGTCTTTGCAGCCTAAGAGTCGTAAAGCTTATCAAGCTGACTTGCGGATTTTTATGGATTGGTGCAATCTGTCTTGGGTGGATGTGAGTCGGCGTAAAGTGACGCAGTTTAAAACTTTTTTACTGAAAGAGCGTGAATTAGCACTTAGTTCAGTAAATCGGGTATTGCGGACTTTGAAGTCGTTTTATCGATGGATGTTGCTTTCGGAATATGTGAATGCCGATCCGACAATTGGAATTCAGCAGGAGAGATTGCCCGATCCTGTGGCAAAGGATTTAGAAGATGAGGAGGTGTTGCAGATTTATGAGGCGATCTCGCTAGGTAAAATGATGTTGCGCGATCGGGCTTTGTTTTCGATTTTGTTGCATGGGTTGAGAGCAGAAGAAGTTTGTCGTCTGAATGTTGAGGATTATGTGAATGGGGAATTGGTGATTAAGGAGGCGAAGTGGGATAGCAAGGGAGAAGTGCCTTTGACAAAGTTGGGTATTCAGGATTTGGATGCTTATTTGGCTTGGAGGAGGGAACAAGAAGGGGAGTTATCGCCTGAAAGTCCTTTGTTTGTATCTTGTTCTAATCGTAGTCAGGGTAAGCGATTGACCTATTGGGGGATTCGTCATGTGATGGATGATTTGGCGGAGAAGACGGGGATTGATTTACATTCACATCGAGGCAGACATACGTTTGCGACGAATCTGATTGTGAAGTATGAGTTAGATCCTTCGTTGGCAATGGAGTTGACTCGACATCGGGATGTGAGAAGTTTTAGGCGTTATACCAATCGTAAGAATAAGATTGCGGCGAAACGTGCCTTCCTAAAAGCATCCGAAAAATTTGATTAAAAAGGAAGAGATTTATTGAAGTTTGTGCAATACAACAGTAGATATGTCACGATTTTATTTAATTAGTTTAATTTTGATGAATTGATTTGCTATGAAAATTTTACTAGTAGAAGATGACGATCGCATTGCTCGTCCTTTAATTGAAGATCTACGCGCGCAAAAGCACAGCATCGATTACGCTAGAGATGGTTTAGAAGGTTGGGAGTGGGCGCAGTTGATTGTCTATGACCTAATTCTACTGGACGTGATGTTGCCGAAGCTAGACGGAATTAGCCTTTGTCGGCAGTTACGTTCTCATGGTTGCAAAGCGCAGATATTGATGCTTACTGCTCGTGACAGCATTTCTGATAAGGTTGTAGGTTTAGATGCTGGGGCTGATGACTATTTAGTTAAGCCCTTTGATCTAGAAGAACTATCAGCGCGTATGAGAGCATTGGCACGCCGTAGCCACGAACTAAAGCCTGAAATCTTTCACTATGGAGCATTAAGTCTTGATTCAGGTAGTCAAATTGTTAGTTACAGTGGACAGTCTCTCTCGCTTACATCAAAAGAGTTCATGATTTTAGACTACATGTTACGAAATCCGACTCAAGTATTTACGCGAACTGCTCTAATGGATAGGATATGGGAATTTGACAAACAGTCAGGTGAAGATACGATTAGAACGCATATTACTAATTTGCGACGCAAATTGAGAGCGGCTGGGAGTTCAGACTCATTTATTGAAACAGTTTATGGGGTTGGATATCGACTTGCATCTGTAGATCGAGACTAGTTATGTTTACAAAGATTCGCTACCGTTTACTGTTGTCTTTTCTGCTTGTATTGATGGCGATATTAACTTCGCTTGGTGTAGTTGTGCGATTTTTGTTTGTGCATAGCTTAAGTCAGCAGGCAACTGAAAAACTCACTACGTTGGGACATGGAGCTTCTAGTAGTCTGGAGTCAGAGAATGGTCAAATTAAATTTAAAAGTGACTTTCCTCAGCAAGCCCTTTTAGCTAAAGATCAAGCATTAGAATGGTTTGATATTAAAGGAAAGCCGATTTCTCATCAGGGACAATTAATTATAAGTCTTCCATTTGTTGGTGAAAATACAGTACAAATCCAATCAGGGAGTCCTCGCGTTCAATCGGTAACTTTGCCTGTGACTAGCAATGATGATGGGATGCTAATCGGATATGTGCGTGCTAGTCAGTCGTTAGTGGAATTTGATGAGTCTGTGCGACATCTAGACTGGGGGATGTCAGGTGGTGCGGTTGTGGCTCTTTTATTAAGTGGTATTGGAGGACTCTGGCTGACTCGACAATTTATGCAGCCCATTGAACGCAATTTTGAGCTTTTAAAGCAGTTTACTGCCGATGCATCTCATGAGTTACGCAGTCCGTTGATGGTGATTTCCAGTAATGCTCAAGTGGCGTTGCGATACCCAGAGGGCATCCGTACAGGAGACATCGCAAAGTTTGAGGCGATCGCGGATGCAACTAAACAAATGACTCGTTTAACAGAAGATTTATTACTGTTGGCGAGAACTGACAATTTACTTAAAGAGCATTATCAGGAAGTAAATTTAAGCGAGTTACTAACCGAACTTATCCAATTTTATAGCCCTCAAGCTGAAGCAAAATCAATTGAATTACAATTTTTAGCAAATAAGCCGATTTATACTTTTGGTGATCGCACCCAGTTGCGAAGATTGTTTACTAATTTGATAGGAAACGCTATTCAGTATACATTAGCGGACGGTAGGATTGAATTAGATTGTCAAATAACTGGACATCAATTGTTAACTTCAGTACATGATAATGGAATTGGAATCGCGCCAGATCAAGTTGATAAAGTTTTTGAGCGCTTTTGGCGATCGGAATGTTCACGAACTTATCATGAAGGCAGTTTTGGATTGGGATTAACGATCGCTCAAGCTATCGCTAATCAACATGGCGGTAAAATTACTGTCTCCAGTGAACTAGGAGTTGGTAGTTGCTTTACCGTTTCTCTGCCGCTTTTGGTTAAGAGTTAATAAAGTCACAAAAGAAACGATTACAACCAGAAAAATTATGCTGGTTATAGTAGTACCTAAACCAAAGCCCCCATTTGCAGTAGGTTGGGATAACAGATCGCCGATGGATGCGCCGAGGGGACGAGTCAAGATATAAGCTAACCAAAAGGCTAAGATTCCATTCATGCGAAAGTATTGATAACTTATGGTGATAATAGCGATCGCAGTGCCAAATATTAGTGCTGCTTGGGTATAACCTAGCTTCAAAGTCTCAGCAAGAAGATCTCCTGTTGCTGTACCCAAGGCAAATGTAAATAAAATAGCTGCCCAGTAGAAGAGCTCTCGTTTAGCTGTATTGATAGAATGCATGGCTAAAGTCTTTTCGGTGAAATACCAGAAACCAAAAATCACGGATAGTACGACACTAAATGCGATCGTAGTTGTCACCAAACTAATACTAAAGATATCTATCAAACTATCTGTAATTAATGTACCAGTCACGCTCATAAAAACGACTACAATCCAATAGCTCACGGGTATATAGCGTTTAAGTCTAAACTGATTCAAAAGTAACATTAGTAATATGCCGCTCATAATATAGGATGTATTGACTAAGCCAAGTTTCATCTCCATATTCAGATAATCAGCCGCAGTTTCACCTACCGTAGTTGCCAAAATCTTAATAATCCAGAAAGCAACTGTAACCTCTGGAACTCTGTTTAACACTTTTTGCATAATCATAGTATTTTTTCTGGTTGATTTTTAAAATTGCCTAAGTATTGAGTTTTAATTAGGAATAAATAGAGTAATTTCTTATTCACCCCAAGTGAAATTTAAATTGCAAACTTTTTACTTGCCCAGAGTAATAGAAACGTTGCTATTAGAGAGCAACTAGAAGAGAAACCAAAGGCACTTGTAGCGCCAAATCTCTCATAGAGCCAACCAAAGATAATCGAAGCTGGTAACAGCATTAAACCACTCACTAAATTAAACCAACCATAGGCTGTTCCCAACAAGGATGTAGGAGCTAGATCGGCGACCAGTGCTTTTTCTACACCTTCAGTAGCTGCTAGAAATATTCCATAAAATGCGAACAATCCAAAAATTACTAGGGGAGTAGATAAACTTAATAGTCCTAAGCAAATGTAAAATAAGCCATAAGATAACCATCCCATCGTAATTAGGCGAATACGACCAAATCGATCAGATAGTGCTGAAAGTGGTGTGGAAAATACGGCGGCAATTGCTGAAATAGTTGCCCAAGCCAAAGGCACTTGCATTTCTGATAAACCTAACTCTTTGGCTCTAAGAAGTAAAAACATATTAGATGAGTTGCCAAGTGTGAAGATTGCCACAGCTAAAAGATAACGTTTAAAGTTAACTGGTAGTTCTTTAAAGTACCAACTAAATCTTCTGTTTCCCGATTGAGCTACCCCTGCCTGAGGCTCTTGAATCAGTAGAGACATTCCTAAACAGATTGTGGCAGGGATAATCGAAATCAGAAATAGGTCTTTAATTTTGTAACCAAATCCTAAAAGTAAAGCGGCTAAGATTGGACCGATTACAGCCCCCGCATTATCCATGCCACGATGCAGACCAAAAGCTAAACCACGGTTTTCTGAAGAAACACTTGCCGCTAACATGGCATCTCTTGGAGAACTGCGTAAACCTTTGCCCACGCGGTCTATCATGCGAATGAACAAGACTCCTACCCAACTACTAGCAATTGAGATAAATGGACGGCTAAAACCAGCTAGGCCATAACCGATAACAATCCAAGGCTTGGCAGAATTAGTAAGATCCATAATCACTCCAGACAGCAGCTTTAGAAAGCTACTGGTGGCTTCAGCAATACCCTCAATAATTCCCAATGATTTTGGTCCAACCATTAATACAGATGCCAAATAGACGGGAATTAGCGGATAGAGCATATCGCTGGCAGTATCGTTCAGAAGACTGATCGATCCTATTAGCCACACATTAGCAGGCAGTTTTCGTAAGGTAGTAAACAAAATTAAAATCCTAATTGCGACCAGCTACTTAAGTGAAACGGAGATAGTGATGATTCACAAGATCGGGTGTAAATAAAGCATGGTTTGCCTAAAAGAAAAATGTATCAGTAAATATGGTCACAAGTGCGGAAATACCAGCGATTTTAGTTACGAAGGTGGCGCGACTCTCACGATTTATCCATAAGCCTAACACTAGAGATGTGAACGTAAATACGCAAACCCCATCCATAGCATCTGCCCAAGAAATCCTAAAAATCGGATGATCGACATTGAGATAAATCGTTGATTGGTTAAACTCAATACTCCAATTCCAAAAAATAGAGGCGATCGCAGTAGTGGCAGCCGTAGCAATCAATGTGGATCGTGTTTTCGATAACTTCAATATCCAAATTATGCCAACTGCGATCAACCCATTAGCGATCGACCATAGAAAAATGTATGGAGTGAGATAGAAAATCGGCGTAGTCAAAAAGCCAGTCATGTAAGGATTCATAGCTGGAGTTTACAGGATGTTTGGTAAAAGCATAGTCGGAATAAAGTAATGGTTCACTTATCTTAGAGAATCTATCGATAATGCAATTGGAAAGTTAATTTTGAATGTTGTGCCTTAATCGGGTTAGCTTAGTAAAGTTAAGGTTTTGCTGACTTAAGATTTAAGTATAAAATAGATAAATCTCAGAAATTACAAGTTAGTTTAAATCTGACTTCTAAGTTTTAAAAAATCTTCGCTTCATACTTAAGTCAGCAATATAAGTTTCTGTATGAGATTAGTAGTTTATTCTGACATTCACAAATCTAGGCTAGATTTGTGAAATGTTAGTTTTTTTACTTAGCCATCATCATTGCGTTCGCCGTCACCATCGCCCATTCCAGTTTGGGAAACTTGAATGCTACTGCGAACATTACTTTCACTTCCCTCGCTGTTCAGGCTTTCGGTAGACAGTACACGACCATTACCAGCATCGACTATGACTTCCTTCTGAGCGATCGCCACAGAATAGACAAGACTGCCATTCTCATTCTCCAACTTCACTGAAGTTGCCTTACCAGCGACAGTAGCTTCTGCGGCTTGTTGTGCTTGCTGAGGTGTGATTTTTGCCAAAGCGCGGAGTTTGGCTGACTGATGTGCATCGATTAGATCGTCTCTCGATTCACCAGTCTCGCGAGTTTCAGACATTTCGCGTTCGGCAACTTCTATAGCTGCTGGTTTGGTGGATTGCATGGGGATAGCACGAGCAGCTTTAGCCAAACCACCAATACCGACTAGTCCGACTAGTGTCGCAACTAGAATTGCCTTTGTCGAAGTTTTCATCACAAGTAACCTTGATTTATTGGTTTACGTTTCAAACTATAGAGATAAATAATCAAGAAGTTTGAAAGGGCGTATTCAAAACGCAAAAAGGAAATATCTTGATTGGAATAGTGATTGCTAAGTTATAAGTGATGTTACGTGGAACCCTCATCCTCTAACCCCTTCTCTCGCAGGAGAAGAGGAGCGAAACTCATATTATTTTCTTTCCCCCCTCTCCTGCGAAAGAGGGGCTAGGGGTGAGGGGTTTACAGACTTCCACGTCACACCAGCTATGAAATGAAATCAATAAATATGGGACTCTTTCTAAGTTCTTGATTATTTATCTCTATAGTTTGTCTCATCACACAATATGAAGTTCAATTTGATGAGTGATTGTTCCAGATGAGACGAAACATGAAAAGATGAATATGAAACAGAAAGATATTCTCAGTAAGGTTCCAGAAGTAATTTTGATCTTTTGGGTTATAAAAATCCTCGCTACAACCCTTGGCGAGACTGGCGGAGATCTCGTCTCTATGTCAATGAATCTCGGCTATCTCGTCAGTACGGTCATTTTTACAGCCATATTTATCGTTGCGGTAATTGCTCAGGTTTTTGCAAAAAAATTCCATCCTATCCTTTACTGGGTAACGATTATTGCAACAACAACAGTGGGAACGACCTTAGCGGATTTCGTGGATCGTTCCCTTGGTATTGGTTATGCGGGCGGGACGACAATATTGCTTATCTTGCTTTTTAGTTCGTTATTTATTTGGTATCGCACGCTTGGTTCGATCGCTGTTGATACTGTGAGTACTCCCAAATCTGAAATATTCTATTGGGTCACAATCATGTTTTCGCAGACATTGGGTACTGCCTTTGGGGATTGGACAGCCGATACCGCAGGGCTTGGGTATAGTGGTGGAGCAATATTGTTTGGGGCGGTTTTGGTTGCGATCACGATCGTGTATTACCGAACAAATATATCGCGAACCATGTTGTTTTGGGCAGGATTCATCCTTACCAGACCACTTGGCGCGGTTGTCGGCGACTTTCTAGACAAACCTATAAGCAAAGGTGGTTTGGAGTTAAGCCGCTCCACAGCGTCAGTCACGCTTCTCGTGTTAATTGTGGCGTGTATCTTTATCTTTCCGCAGAAACCAGCAAAACAAAGACATTGAGTTCTGAATGAATGTGATTCGGTTAATGTTGACACCTAATGCTTTTCTACTTATTAAATACTCTCTTTAAAAATTATGTTATTGACTGCGATCGCGCCTGCTGAATCTGTAGATCTTGGATTTGTGCAATTAGGTTTGCTTAAAGTAATTTTTTTGGGAATTGTGCAGGGAATTACCGAACTATTACCCATTAGTAGCACTGCTCACCTCCGCATTGTCCCCAGCTTACTCGGATGGCAAGACCCTGGTTCCGTATTTTCCGCAGCGATGCAGCTTGCTAGTTTAGGCGCGGTTTTAGCTTATTTTTGGCAAGATATTAAAAGCTTAGTTGGTAGTTCGATCCGCGCGATCGCACATCAAGATTATCAATCTAAATCTTTCCGCTTAACTTTAGGACTATTGATTGGTACTATTCCCATTGGTATCGCAGGACTATTACTAAAAAAGACTCTAAATGCCCCTAATTCTCCTTTGCGTAGTCTTGTAGTTATTGGCTGTGCATCTATTTTTATGGCTTTATTACTAGCGATCGCAGAGTTGCGTGGTAAAAGAGAAAGGAATTTTGAGAAACTTACACTTTTAGATGGACTATGGGTAGGAATTGCTCAAGCCTTTGCCTTAATCCCTGGAGTATCTCGTTCTGGTTCTACCTTAACGGCAGGATTATTTTTGAATATGGAAAGAGAAACTGCGGCTCGATTCTCATTTCTGTTAGGACTACCTGCAATTATTCTGGCAGGAGCAGTAGAGTTACACGCTTTAAGCAAAGCTGGATTAGACCTAAATGGCTGGTTAATTCTTGGGGCAGGCTTGACCTCTGCTAGCATTTCCGCATTTCTGGCAATTTTTGGACTACTCCGATACTTAGAGAAGCGAAGTACTTGGTTCTTTGTTTGGTATCGCCTAGTAATGGGATTATTTTTATTGATTGGTTGGCACTGGTTAGTTAAATCGTGAGCGACGTATTTGCATCTTTTTTATCGTTATGAAATGGACATTTCAGAACCCATACCACATTAGCTGACCATTGCCGACGTCCTTCGTCACCTTCTTTTCCCTCCTTCCACCTATTTACCTACATGAGCGAAAATGTTATCAAACTGCAACCTCTCTTTTTTTACTGTAAATTTTGGACATCAAAAACTTGCTGACTAAATTCTTGAAAATCCTGTTCACATTGCTTCAAAGTCTCGAATGCTAAAGCATATGTAGAAGCATCAAATAGGTCGCGATCGCGTATTTTGGGCAACCACGATCGCAGTTTTGCTAACTCTACTTCATTCTCATCTAGCTCGGCAAAGGTCAAGTTATTTATTTCTCGTTCATGGGCTAATTCCTTATGGAAATCTTGGCAGCGCCCTAGAAATTCTTTGTACTCCTCATCGGCTTGCTGTTGAAATTTCTGAATTAATAGAGAATTTTGCTCAGTATCCTCAATTATCACCGTCAATAAATCTACTTCCCCACCAGCTTCAAGAATTTCTAGTTTCAATTTTTCTAACTGTTGTTGCAATTCCTCTTGTTGAGGTAAAACACAGATAGATTGTTGCAAATATAGTCCACCTAAGCTTTTGAGTTTACGCCAGATATAGACTCTTTTGGTTGATGGTTGGGCAGGGACGCGGTAAATCAGTAGATTCCAAGACTTCTGGGTCATAGTAAATTCTAATATTTTGGCGATTTGCGAAATAAATGAAACAAGTGTTGCATTTATAAAATATGAGTGTTATCTTTTTATTGTAACAAGTGTTTCACTAGAACAGTAGCTTTATGACAGAAATTAGTAATCCATCTCAACATGAGCAGAATTTAAGAAGAGCAAATAAACTGCTCAAACAAGGTTTACAACTCGAATACCTAACTTTAGGTTGGAATGTAGTTGGTTCTATAATTGTCATTTTGACAGGCTTACAGGCTAATTCAGTTGCCCTAGTCGGATTTGCGCTTGACTCATTGATCGAAATTGGAGCTTCTACGGTCGTGATCTGGCAGCTAGCGGGAGTTTCCCAGCAAAGAGAGCGGAGTGCATTGCGCTTAATTGGCACTGCCTTTTTTGTATTGGGAACCTATATTTCGAGTCATTCTCTAGAGACAATAATTGCTCAAACACGCCCCAATCAATCGTTTGTTGGGATTGCATGGTTAGCAGCAACCTTTATCGTCATGCTATTACTGGCTTGGGGAAAAGAAGTTACAGGTAAAAAACTAGATAACCCAGTACTCAGGACAGAAGCTCGTGTCACTGTAGTTGATGCTTATCTTGCTGGTTCTGTCTTAGTTGGCTTGTTGCTAAATACTTTCTTTGGTTGGTGGTGGGCTGATCCTGTTGCTGGATTAGTGATTGTGTTTTATGGCTTTAAAGAAGGTTGGCACGCTTGGGTAGAAAGTAGTCACGTTTAAGCTCTCTATTTCCAAGTGTAATTTATCAAATTTAATTGACTGAAAAGGAGAATAGTCATGAAAGTAATGAGTTACAACACCTTATTTGGTGGTTTTGATGGTTCCGATAATCACCGCTTTTTAGCACAAGCAGAAGTAATTGAATCTGTCGATCCAGATATCCTGTTGGTGCAGGAAGCAAAACAGTATGAGACGAATGGATTCAGCCGTCTCTATGAGGTAGAATCTGCCCTCAACCGACGGGGATTTCTTTCCCTAGCACCCCATACAGGACAAAATACAGCCATCTTTGTTCGTGAAGGTATTGAGCCAATTTCCTTTGAGAGTGATTCTGTCCATTTTCATCATGCGGCAGCGATTGGTACATTCAAAGTTCCCGAATTTGATCAACCGATTACCTTTATCAGCGCCCATCTCTGTCCTTTTGGCGCTCATGTGCGCTTGACAGAAGCAGCTTATCTATCAAGTTACGGTGCACCAGACAAACTAACGATTGTGGCGGGTGATTTTAACTCGGTTTCACCCCATGATCCTGAGCCAGTTGGTTGGGATACTCTCCCTAGTCATTTTCAGGCGCGTTATCTCTCTTTAGATGGCAAGACATCAGATAAACGGATTCTAGTACAAGGCGGCTAAAGTGAAGAAACATACTTTAGACGGTTAAAGCCTTACCTTTATAAGTCCATTTAAAAGGCTTAGCCATAGTACGGTTGAAGTAGTCAATAAATAAGATAATGCGAGACTTCAAATCGGCTTGAGAGATAAAGTTACCGCGTCTGAGTAACTTACGCATCAAGATCCCAAACCAAATCTCAATCTGATTAAGCCAAGAACAATGCTTGGGAGTAAAATAAAAAACAATACGATGATTTTTATCGGTTAAGAAATCAGTCCTTGTCTGCATGGATTTGAGGATGCCGCACTTACCTTTGACACCTAAATCAATCTCCAATCTTTCGACTTGTGCAACATAGCGAACGAGGGATTCCGATTGATGAGTGTTGAGACAATCCATAACTAAATGCCATTTGTTAGCATCAGGATTAGTGGCTATAGTTTGTTGGACATGAGTAAGATAGTCAACTTCAGTACGTGTATCGCCCACAGAAGCCTTGATGACTAAACCCGTGGCGACATCAAAACTGGCGATTAAGGTTTGAGTACCATGTCGAATATATTCAAACTCGCGACGGTGAATCTTACTAGGTTCTAAGGGCTTATCAGGATATTTGCGCTCAAGGGCTTGGATACCCGTCATTTCATCAAGACTAATAGTTTGTTCACCTAAGGCAGCTCGCTCTATTGCATTTAAGTAATTGTCAGTAATGGCTGTTACTTTTTGTTCAAACAATGGGTCAGGCGCTGGGAGACTGTCAGTAACCTGATTGATGCGGTTTGATATCTGCTTCGGCGAGTAAGCGTCCAACGTGCCTCGGTGATATCGTGGTCACAATCCCGCGTTGAATCATTTCATCGGCGAGTTCGCGACTTGTCCATTGGCTGATTGGCCGACCACTCTCCTCTGGACTTTCACAGGCGATTGCAAATAAGTGCATGATTTGCTCAAGCTCGAATGTCGGTGGTGTACCCGAACGCTCAGCATCTTTCAAACAATCCAACACACCTATGTCTTTTTCCCGTCCCCACACCCATCGGTCTCGCCACAATCGGGCACTTTTGCGGCTGATATCTAATTCCCGCGCTATCATTGCTTGACTGTATCCTTGCGAGGCTAAAACAACAATCTTTGCTCGTTGGGCTATTTGCTGCGGTGTACTGTGTCGATTGATTATCTGTTCCAATTCTTCTTGTTCCAACTCTTCTAAATGCAATGCTTTTGTAGATACCGTAAACACTAATTTTTGACCGTTATTTCATTTCTTCTTATAGTATCTTCACTTTAGCCGCCTTGTACTAGAAACTCTCTATCTTGCAGGATTCATTGATATCGCCCATCAATTTAATCAACACACAGAAACAACGGTTCCATGTAAAGCATTTAAGGGAACAGAATTTCTTCCCTTTCGCTCAGATTATATTTTTGCTAGTGCTGCCCTAGCAAAATCAGCTATATCCTATGCTGTGATTAAGAATAACCAAACTGATATATCATCAGATCATTACCCCATTGTGGCAGAGTTCAATTTTTTAATTGTAGAGGATACATGGCAAAAATAGCAAAGAAAGGTATCTTCAACAATATATTTTTTATTGGCTTATTAAGTTTTTTTGGAGGTATTAGCCAAGATATTTTTGTGCCAATCTTACCTCTTTATCTTTCCGATATTTTGGGAATGGATAAATCTTTTATTGGTCTAACTGAAGGAATTGTAACCAGTAGTGCCAGTATATTTAAGATCGTATCTGGTTTTTTAACCGATAAACTCAAATCAAAGAAATCAATTATATTTGTTGGCTATTTCTTATCTCTAATAAGTCGCCCCTTACTTGCTGTAATATCTTCGAGTTTTGGTGTTTTAGCATTGCGGTTAATTGATGGTATTGGTAAAGGCTTAAAAGATGCTCCCAAAGATGCGTTGATTGCTGATTCGACACTGAATACTAATAGAGGGAAATCCTTTGGAGTAGCTAGAGCATTAGATACAATGGGTTCGGTAATTGGTCCATTAATATTATTTGGGTTGTTATTTCTATTTCAAACTTTGGATAAGAAATACGAGTATATTTTCTTTATCTCTGCTCTCCCATTAGTGCTGACTCTATTAGTTATTGTTTTTAAGGTTAAAGAAACTCCAGCTATTAAAGATACAAATAAATCTAGTGAATCCATAGCTTCAGTAAAACTACCCACTAATTTTTATATTCTATTGGGGATAATGTGCTTGTTTTCCATTGGTAATTCTTCAGACGCATTTCTGATCTTGAGAGCGCAGAATGTGGGCGTAGAATTACTGGCAATTCCCCTTGTTTATGCACTATTTAATTTCTTTTACGCTACAGCATCAATACCACTAGGTAGTTTATCTGATCGGATTGGTAGAGAAAAAGTCATTATTCTTGGATGGATTGCTTATGCTTTAGCTTATCTGGGTTTTGGCTTTGCTAATGCAGCATATCAAATTTGGTTGTTATTTGCTTTCTATGGAATTTATTATGCAACCACAGAGGGAGTTGCGAAAGCTCTAATTGCCGATTTAGTTGATTCTAGTCATAGAGGTCGTGCTTATGGACTGTATAATTCGGTCATTGGGTTAATGGCACTTCCTTCAAGTTTAATTGCAGGTTTTTTGTGGGATAAGGTAAACAGTGGTGCACCATTTCTGTTTGGTGCTTGTATTGCTATACTCTCTACTTTATGCCTTGGGATATTTTTAAGATTTAAGAATTAGTTTGAACTACATTACCTTGTAAATTATGGCAATCAAGCGACGACAGTTATTAATATTGGGTGGATTGGCTTTGGGTGGCGGTCTTGGCGGTGCGGTTCTTTCCAAAATATTAATCCGTCAGCCTGAGCCAATCGCCTCTACAACAAATAGCAGCACAGCCGTCGTCAATAATCTCGAACCAGCCAAATCTAACATCAATGTCAAGCGATCGCCCAACCCTGCTCCTAAGGGTCTATTCGCACCAACCCGTGGTGATATGCGAATTGTGGTAATTAGCGATCTCAATAGTGCCTATGGCTCAACCGATTACATTCCACAGGTAAAGCAAGCGATCGCTTTTTTGCCAGATTGGGAACCTGACCTCGTAATGTGTGGTGGTGACATGGTGGCAGGTCAGAGCAATGAGCTATCGGATGCAGAGATTGCGGCAATGTGGCAAGGATTTGAGAAACATATCGGTGCGCCTATCCGCAAGGCAAAACTTCCCTTTGGATTTACAATTGGCAATCATGACGGTTCAGGTTCTATCTATAATGGTAAACTTTCCTTTGAGCGCGATCGCAATGCGGTTCGGAAATACTGGAATGATCCTAAACATGATCCAAATTTAAAATTTGTTGATCGGGCAGATTTTCCATTCCATTATACCTTTCAGCAGAATGATATTTTCTGCTTGGTTTGGGATGCATCCACTGCAACAATTCCATCGGAACAAATAAAATGGGTGGAAAAGAGTTTGTCTAGTGAAATCGCCCAAAAAGCAAAACTAAGGATTGCGATCGGTCATCTTCCTCTCTATGCAGTAGTAAAAGGTAGAGAAACGACTGGCAACTATTTAGATGATGCTGAACGCCTTAGAGCTATTCTCGAAAAGTATGGGGTGCATACTTATATTAGTGGACACCAACATGGTTACTATCCTGCCTATAAAGGTAAATTGGAATTGCTTTATGCGGGAGTTTTGGGTGATGATCTACGGCATTTATTAAGTGGCAATCTTACACCCATTCGGACAATCACTGTAGTTGATATCAAGCTCGAGACTTCAGAAACTACTTATACAACTTACGATATGGATAGCCTCAAAGTAGTCGATCAGAAAACTTTGCCGCCCTTTATTGATGCGCCTAATGGTCGAATTACGCGCCGTGATCTCAAGGTCTAGAACCATGATGAACCACATTCATTGTTTCCAGTGTGACTAATCCTTGTGTCACTATTTCTTTTACGATAGGTAGAAAAATGGTGATCGCCTCCTCAGAATCAATAATTAGCACCAAAATAGGTAGTTCTGAGGAAAGCTCTAGAATTCTGGCAGTATGAATTTTACCTGAATCACGCATTCCAAAGCCCTCAATCCCACGCAGGACTGTCGCTCCAGAGATACCATGTTTTTTAGCCTCTTCTACTAATGCCATATACACTGGTCTGCCTTGCCATTGATCCGATTCATCGACATAAGCAATTAGACGTTGCCAAGTTACCATTATGACCTCCCTATAATTTGCGTGGAACGCTTTATGCTGAAGCTCATGGTAACCGCCTTGCTAAGTAGCTACCAAGCTGTAAACACAACACCCCAAACATAGCACTACCAAGCCAATACAGTGAGGTGATCTCCAAATTGGCTATAGTTAGTAGCTTTTCTGCATCAAGTTCGTAGGATGAAAAGGTGGTATATGAACCTAAAAAACCCACCGCAATAATCAGACGGAGATCGGGTGAGATGACAGTTCTTTCCAAAGCAAGTGTGCTAAAAAAGCCCATGACAAAAGCACCAGAGAGATTAATAAAAAATGTGCCAAAGGGAAAAGCCATGCCTAACCATTGATTAAATCCCAACGTGAGATAGTAACGACTCAAGGCTCCCGCGATCGCCCCAAAACTAATCGCTAAAGGCGCACGAAGGTTAGGATTATTAGATCGTAGCTGTTTTTGTCTCATCTTACTCGCTTCACTTTTACCCGATGACCTTAGCTAAAGCAATTCCAATTTTGAGGCAGATCCCTCCAAACACAACACTACCTAACCAGTAGAACATTGCTTTTTTTTGACTACCACTCCGCAATAGAACAGAAGTGTCAAGTGCATAGGTAGAGAAGGTAGTATAGGAGCCTAAAAAGCCTGTTGTAATCAAAAGTTGCAGTTCTGAGGAGGTGATTACCCTCTCGATCGCTAATGTTGCAAAAAATCCCATTAATAGCGAGCCAGATAAATTAATCATAAAAGTACCATAGGGAAAATTTGTTCCTAACCATTGAGCTATACCAATTGTGAGATAGTAGCGACTTAATGCACCTAAAATTGCCCCAAAACTAACCGCCAAAGGAGATATCAATTGAGGATCGACGATATTGATCATGGGGTTAATTCTTCACAGCGCAACAAAACCACTCTTACCTCTTTAAGTTCATTAGTATGTGCAGCGAGAAAGCTCCGTAACTTATCTTCTTGATCAACTAGCTCAAGACATTGAGGAAGCCTATGGGGAGGAAACTCATGGTTATCATGAGAAAGAGCATCACCTTTCAAAAATCCCGATGAGACGCGATGCACCACCACTTGCTCAATGCCAAACTCTTCGGCACGAGTCGCCAAATAATAAGCTAGAGGGGTTGGATTTAATTTTTGCCAAAATGTTGTCTGTGGTAAACGAGCACCAAAGTGAAAGTAGAGTCGTAAAGCTGTTAAATCATTCATTTCTATTTCTTCTCCTCGATGTACAAATCCCCAGAAATGGAGGTCATTGAATAAGTGAATTTCTTTGGCTACCTTTTTTTCAAGCGCCTTGGCAGTTTCTAGCGCATGGGCGGCTAAAGTTAAGCCATCTTTGATGGGCACAAAGTGATATTTGCTAGAGCCGATCTGCTGAGCGCTATAGATACCAGAATGACCAGAGGCAAGGTAGCTCATCGTGCAAGCGATCGCCACAAAGATTCCCGACTCAATCCCAAAAAGTTCAATTCCCATCAACGTTGCCGCGATCGGAGTATTAGCAGCACCGCCAAAGACTGCGACAAATCCCATTCCCGCTAATAAAGGCGCGGATAATGGCAGGATTAATGACAAAGCATTTCCTAAAGTCGCACCAATAAAGAATAGCGGAGTCACCTCACCCCCCTTAAAACCTGCTCCCAAAGTCAAAGCCGTTAAACCGATTTTGGCGGCAAAATCCCAAGGTGGTAGCGGCATCTCAAAGGCATTCACAATTGTGGGAATGCCGAGACCAATATATTTAGTAGAGCCGAGCGCCCAAACAATCAAAGCGACAATGACACCGCCGATTGCAGGGCGTAAAGGAGCATAGGATATTTTCGATTTAAAGAAATAGCTAAACCTATGAGTTAGTTTCGCAAACACCATTGCCGCAAGTCCGAAGACTATACCAGCCGAGATCGCGGAAATTAGTTCTATTAAGTTTATAGATGGAATCGATGGAGCATGACGATATGCTGTATGGTGCAGCCCTAGACTTAGAGTCATGCGATCGCCCACAATTGCGGCAACCAAACAGGGAAAAAGCGCACTATGGTTGATCGTACCGATTGCTAAAACCTCTAGACCAAAGATCGTTCCTGCTAAGGGAGTCCCAAAAACCGAAGCAAATCCACCACTAAGCCCAGCCATTAATAGAATTCGGCGATCGCTAGGCTTGAAATTGAATATTTTCGTCAACTGGTCAGCAAGGGAAGCCGCAATTTGTAAGGCTGTACCTTCTCGACCTGCGGAACCGCCAAATAAATGGGTTAAGGTGGTTCCAAATAAAACCATCGGAGCCATCCGTAAAGGAATAATCTTTTTAGAATTATGAATCTCTTCCAATAAAAGATTATTGCCAGCTTCTATTGGTTTTCCATAGCGATAATAAAGCCAACCACTCAAGAAGCCGCCCACAGGTAGCAAAGCAATGATCCATATATGTGATTCTCGCCAATCAGTTGCCCATTCCAAAGAGGCCAACAGAGCCGCAGAACCCAAACCCGAAAGAATCCCAACAACGCCAGAGATAATAAACCACTTACTGAGTTGGGAGAAAATGATAAATTTCTGAAGATATTTCATAATGTCACGTTAAATCAAAATCAGTAAACGTGACTTGTCGCACAAAGGTTGATCAAGGCATTTGCAAAGTCCTACCCTTCCGCCACAAGTCGGAATAGTAGGAGCCATCAGCCCTTTAAACGTTACAAAATAATCAATAACGCAAGGCGGTTTTCGGCAAGCTCCATTGCCATCATTACTTTTATAGCACTCTTGTAGCAATCTTATCGACAGTTTCAACTTAAAGAAGTCGTCTATGCCGATCCTCACCTGAACTTATGCGAAAATGTCCTTGCTGTTACAGCCTATTTAGGCATTAAGGGATACATATACATAGAAAAGGAAAACAGGAAAAGAATAGAGTTATGACAGCATATTCCCTAGATTTCAGAGGAAAAATAGTATCAGCCTACGAAGCAGGAAATACATCAATCCGTAAAGTCGCAGAGAGATTCATGGTGACCAAGCGAACGGTACACAGATTAATGAAGCAAAACAGGGAAACAGGAGACTTAACGTCAAAAAAAGTTAGCACAAACAAACCAAGCCCCTTAGAAGTACACAAGGAAATAATCGTGGAAACAGTTGAGCAACATCCTGATTGGACATTATAGCAATGCTGCGAAGAAATAGCGGAGAAGACAGATGTTTCAGTGACTACCAGGAGTATGTGTCGATTTCTAACGAAACAGGAACTGACATAAAAAAAACATTTCGCAGTGAAAAAGTCGCTAGTGAAGAAGTACAACAGGAAAGGGTTGATTATTGGCAAGAAGTCAAAGATAGCCATGGGAATGAATTTGGACAACTTTAAAATCAAAAGCTGAAATAATTTTTGCGAGATTTAGTCTTAGAAAGCATTTAAGAATTGACAGCAGTAAGATTTCTCAACATTTTGGAGAGTGTACAGTAAATTGTGTAAAGTCTGGGAAGTATACAGAGAGATAATCTAGACACACAATTACTAACACCAAACCAGATGAATATACGCAAAGAATTGCTAGATGAATTGCTACAAGAATGTAAAACTCCACCCGATCTATTCGGAGAAGGAGGAATCATCAAACAACTAACGATGGCGTTGGTGGAACGAGCATTGGAAGCAGAACTATCCACGCATCTGGGCTACAGCAAGCACGAGCGTAGACCAGACGGGCAAAGCAACAGTCGCAACGGCTATAGCCAGAAAACAGTGCAAGGGGACTTCGGCGTAGCGGAAATCGCCATCCCCCGCGATCGCCAAGGAGAATTTGAACCGCAACTGGTGAAGAAAGGACAAAGCCGATTGTCAGGACTAGACGAGAAGATCATTGCTCTCTACGCACGAGGTATGAGCGTCAGGGATATCCAAGCCCAGTTACAGGAAATGTATGGGGTTGAAGTATCACCAACGCTTATTTCTAATGTCACAGATGCGGTGATTGATGAGGTGAAGCAATGGCAAAACCGTCCTCTGGACGCGGTCTATCCAATCGTATTTCTGGACTGACTGCCTAGTGATCAAAGTGCGAGACAATGGCAGGGTGATTAATAAGTCCCTGTACTTTGCCTTGGGCGTGAATATGGACGGGTACAAGGAATTACTGGGGATGTGGATATCTCCCAATGAAGGAGCCAAATTCTGGTTGTCCGTACTCACCGAAATTCACAACCGTGGGGTCAAAGACATTTTGATTGCCTGTGTCGATGGTTTGACAGGATTTCCCAATGCCATTGAAACGGTATTTCCGAAAACACAGGTACAGTTGTGCATTGTCCACATGGTCAGAAACTCAGTTGCTTTTGTGCCTTGGCAACAACGCAAGCAAGTTTGTGCCGACCTCAAGGCGATTTATGCGGCGGCGACGGAATCAGAGGCAGAGTTTAATCTCGAACTCTTTGCCGAAAAATGGGACAAGCAATATCCATCGATTTCTAAGTCGTGGCGCAGTCATTGGGCGAATATTATCCCCTTCTTTGCTTTCCCTCCTGAGATTCGCAGGGCGATTTATACCACCAATGCGATTGAGTCAATGAATAGCAGTTTGCGGAAGGTGATTAAATCTCAGCAGATTTTTCCCTCGGATGAGGCTGCTTTCAAGCTGGTTTATTTGGCGATGCGGAATATCTCGAAGAAGTGGACGATGCCGATTCGCGATTGGAAACCTGCCCTCAATCGCTTTGCTATCCTCTTCGATGATCGTCTCCACATCTAGTTTCTAGACTTTACACATTTTGCTTGACAGTCTCTTCTTAACCGATAAAAATCATCGTATTGTTTTTTATTTTACTCCCAAACATTGTTCTTGGCTTAATCAGATTGAGATTTGGTTTGGAATCTTGATGCGTAAGTTACTCAGACGCGGTAACTTTATCTCTCAAGCCGATTTGAAGTCTCGTATTATCTTATTTATTGACTACTTCAACCGTACTATGGCTAAGCCTTTTAAATGGACTTATAAAGGTAAGGCTTTAGCCGTCTAAAGTATGTTTCTTCACTTTAGACGCCTTGTACTAGTTCAACAAATGTGACACACTACCAAATTCTCGAATGATAGCTGTCCTGTGGGGGATTGTCGGTACATGAAATTTTATTTGTGCAAGAGTTTTCTTACTTTTGCTGCTTTTCCTTGCATTTTATCAGTTTTCAATAAGATTGAAAACCATTGCTTGTATGATTTCCTTGATTTTTCAGCAAGCCCTACTTAACTAAACCTTAAATAGAGATTAGCTTTGTCTTATCTATAGGCACAAAATCTACTCGTAGAATTGAATAGAAATAGGTAGAATTAGGTAAATTAATGTCTATTGTTCTAAATAAAGTCGGTACTGCGACTAGTACCACTGCGTCAGAGATTCCTGCTTTTGATCCTGCAAGCAAACGCTTGTATGTGGTTGCTGCTAGTAAGGTTGATGTCTACACAGTCAGCAATACAGGCGCTCTTACTGCTGCTGGACAATTGTCTCCCGGATTCGTTCCTCCCGCAGGCACTATTGCCGCCCCGAATAGCGTTGATGTTAAAAATGGCATTGTTGCGGTTGCCTATGAGATCAAAGTCGAGTCAACTAGCACCAATCAAAAGGGAAGAGTAAGTTTTTTTAATGCTGCTGATGGCACATTTCTCAACTCCGTAGTAGTTGGCTTCTTGCCAGATATGCTCACCTTTACCCCAGATGGTAAAAAGGTTTTGGTGGCAAATGAAGGCGAACCCAACGAAGACTACACTTTTGATCCTGAAGGCTCCGTTAGTGTAATTGACATTTCAGGTGGCGTTGCTAATGCCACTGTTATTGATGCAAACTTCAATGCTTTTGATTCTCAACTTGCTGGACTTAGAGCGAACGGAGTTAGAATTGTTGGACTAAATCCATCGGTCTCTAGAGATCTCGAACCTGAGTACATAACTGTCGCTCCCAATGGGCTGACAGCTACAATTACTTTGCAAGAAAACAATGCGATCGCTACTCTTGATATCGCTACAGCCACAATCACTGGTATCAAGTCTCTAGGTTTAAAGAACTTTAACCTTCCTGGTAATGGAATTGATGCTAGCGATCGTGATGTCAATGGCACTTCTGGCGGCGGCGGTAAAATCAATATCAAAACTCAGCCAGTATTTGGCTTGTATCAACCTGATGCGATCGCTAGCTATTCAGTAAATGGACAGACTTACTATATTACTGCCAATGAAGGAGATGGTCGCGTCCGACCCACTGCTAATGGCATCATTACTGGTGTCAACGAAGGTGGCATTTATTCTGATGAAGTTCGCCTCGGTGATGCTAGTTATGTTCTTGATCCCACAGTTTTTCCAAATGCAGCCGAACTCAAAAGACCTGAAAATCTTGGACGTCTAACCGTTACTAATAAGTCGGGCGACACCGATGGCGATGGTGACTTCGATCAAATCATTGCTTTTGGTGGTCGTTCTTTCTCCATTCTTGATGCTAACGGTAATCGGGTGTTTGATAGTGGCGATCAATTTGAACAGCTTACTGCGAAGTTCGTCCCTACCCTGTTTAACTCAGATCCAGATGGAACATCGGCTAACTTTGACTCTCGCAGCGACAACAAGGGGCCAGAACCAGAAGGTGTGACTATTGGTGTTGTTGATGGTCGCACCTACGCTTTTATCGGTTTAGAGAGAGTTGGTGACATCTTTGTCTACGACGTAACAAATCCTACTAGCCCAACATTTGTGCAGTATCTCAACACACCTGAAGATCGTCGCACTGAGGGTTTAATCTTTGTCACCGCCACCGATAGCCCCACTGGTAAACCACTTGTAATCACAGCGAGTGAAGACAGTAATACAGTAGCAGTATTTGAAACTAAGGTAGCTGCTCCAAAGCCAAATTTCCAATTGCAGATCCTCCACGCTTCTGACTTTGAAGCAGGTATTGCGGCTGTAGATGATGCCGTGAGATTTTCAGCGATCGTGAATAAGTTTAAGAACGATCCTACTTACAAAGCCAATACGTTAATCCTTTCCTCTGGTGATAATTACATCCCTGGAGCTTTTCTCAATGCTTCTAGCGACACCAGCTTAAATGGTGTTGGCGGATTGGGAACGAGTACCGCTCCAGTGCTAGGACGCGGCGATATTGCGATTCTCAATGAAATCGGCATTCAAGCTTCGGCTCTTGGCAATCATGAGTTTGACCTAGGGGTCAGGCAAGTGCGCGACATTATCCGCACAGGTAGCGGCAACCCTGGAACTGCTTTCCCTTACCTAAGCACAAACCTCAACTTCTCCCCTGAAATTACCGCAGGGAATTTGTCTAGCGGCGATCTTGCGAGCAACCAAACCACCTCTGAAGCCAGCACCATTAAGGGCAAACTTGCTAAGAGTACTGTGATCACCGTTGCGGGAAATGACGGTATTTCATTTACTGCTGACGATCAAAGGATTGGTATTGTCGGTGCAACTACGCCCACATTACCCAACATTTCTTCTAGCGGTAGTATTATCGCATCCCCCAGCAACCCTACTGACTACGCAGCTCTTGCTGTCGAAATTCAAGCTACTGTTGATGTACTGAAGGCTCAAGGCATCAATAAGATTGTCTTACTCTCTCACTTCCAACAATTTGCGATCGAAAGCAATGAAATCGCACCCCGCTTAAGAGATGTTGATGTCATCATCGCTGGTGGTTCTAATACCTTATTGTCCGATGCTAATGATGTTCTGCGAGCAGGTGACTCCAAAGATGGCGATTATCCAATCACAAAGACAGGAATTGATGGGAAGCCAATCTTGGTTGTCAACACTGATGGTAACTACAAGTATGTTGGTCGCTTGGTTCTTGAATTTGATGATGATGGCGTTATTCAGATTAATAAACTGGACAATACGATCAATGGCGCTTATGCAACTGATGAGGCTGGAGTTGATCGCGTTTATGGTTCTGATGTCGATCCTCGAGCCGTGGCTAACGCTAATGTGGTCGCCATTACCGACGGTATTAAAAATGTCATTTCCACTAAAGACAACCTAATCGTTGGCAAATCCAATGTGTTTTTAAATGGAACACGTGACGATGTTCGTACTCAAGAAACTAACTTTGGTAACTTGACCGCTGATGCTAATCTTGCCTTGGCACGTCAGATCGATCCGACAGTTCTAATTTCTATCAAAAATGGCGGTGGCATTCGAGACAATATCGGTGTTGTTTCGGCATCAGATGGTGCAGTCAACAGTAGCGATATCGTCAAACTTCCAACTCAGCCTAATCCACTTGCTCCAAACAAAAAAGTTGGCGATGTCTCTCAGTTGGATATCGAAAACTCGTTGCGCTTTAATAACGACTTGTCGTTGATCACCGTGACCGCACAACAATTGCGTCAAGTGATTGAACACGCGGTAGCTGGTAATGCGGCTGGGGCGACTCCTGGACAATTCCCACAAATTAGTGGCTTGTCCTTTAGCTTCGATCCAACTAAAACAGCGATCGCCTTTAACTCCATCACAGGCGCTGTCACAACGGAAGGCAATCGGGTGAATAACCTTGTTGTTCTTAATGAAGATGGCTCACCACGCGACATCATTATTAAAGATGGAGTTTTGGTGGGTGATGCAAATCGCACTTTCCGCTTGATTACGCTCAATTTCTTGGCTGGCACAAGCCCCACTAGCGCTCTAGGCGGTGATAACTATCCTTTCCCAGTATTTGTCAAGCAAAATGCGGCACTTGCCAATCGCGTTGACTTGCGCGGCGAGACGATCGACCTTAATGGCAACGGTAAAGTTGATACGGCAGTGGCTCTTAGCGCTGGAAAATTCACCTTTGCAGCGGCTGGTTCTGAACAAGATGCTTTGGCAGAATATCTGGGCGACAAATTCAGCACCACGGCTTACAGTGTTGCTGATGTAAACCCTGCTCAGGATACGAGAATCCAGAACCTCAGCCTCCGTACTGATGGTGTTCAGTCTGGGATCGTGGGTACTCCTAAGCTCATTCCCGTCGGCACGACAGGTAATGAGGATATCTTCCCCACTCAAAATACCAACTTTGATGGACGCGAAGATATTGTGTTTACAGGTGCAGGTGATGACAAAGTTGACCTTGTTACGGTTGCAACTTCCACGATCGCGGGTAATAACCGTGTAGACACAGGTAGTGGCAAGGATTTAATCTTTGTCAACAAGAATGATCGCCTATTTGGTGGTTCTGGTGATGATACTTTTGAGGCGCGAGATAGCCAAGGTGGAAATCGTATATCTGGCGGTGCTGGCAATGACGATTTCTTCTTGGGCGCAAATGATCGCGCTCTTGGTGGCGATGGTGTTGATCGCTTCTTCGTTAGCGAAGGCGGCGGCAACTTGCTGTCGGGCGGCGCTGGCGCTGACCAGTTCTGGATCTTCAATGGTGACATTGCTCAATCAGCTAATACTATTGTCGATTTCCAAGTTGGTACTGATGTAATCGGTTTCCAAAATGCGAGTTTTGGTCTTGCGAACTTAGTTCGCACTGGCAATAACATCACTGTCAACGGTTCTGTAATCGCCACCTTTACAGGAGTTGATACAGCTAGCTTGACCGCTTCTAGCTTTGTATTTCTCACTAGTTCTGCTGTGTAAGAGTTCAGCGATTTAATCAGGAAGGAAACTTCTGATGGCGCGGCTGTGCCGCGTCATCAAGCTAAATGAGGAGTCCCAAAAGAGAGATATTGCAGTTTTCAAGATAGTGAGGACAGAATTAAATGAGAACGGTCATAGCATCACAATGAGAAAACCATCCCAAAAGATCATTCTTGGTGACGATATTAAATGCATCAGTGATAGTATTAAATGACACGGCAATTGGCGGGGCGACAACGATCAACTTTGAGGTTAAATATGCTGTCGTTTACTAGATGACAGCTATTGATGAGGCAGCTAGACGCTCATCCAGCTATAGATTTGACGATCGATCGCTAGTTGTCGCGACAGCTTGCGATCAGTAAAAATGACAGAGTTGATCGCTGTCGCCACTCGCCAATGTCGCTGTCGTTTGATACCTCCTTCATAAGTCATGGTTGCTAATACTTGTTCAAGACAGATGACGCTAATCATGGTGATATTTTTGCCTCGATTTTTGGGACGACTACCATGCGCCCTCTCTCCAGCCAAAGCCCGTCCAAACAATCTGGTCATACCACGATGTATACCTGACTCATCCAAAAAATATCATCTGGGCTGGGTCAAGTTCCCACACTATTTTTTCATAATCTTGCCTCAACTGTTGCACTTCTTCTTTTAGCTGCTCATCGGCATGAAAAGTTTTTTTTTACGTTTTAGCCCTACTTTTTTAAGTGCGCGACAAATCGTGGATAGGCTAACCTCTTTGCCTCTAAGACTTTTTAGCTCTTGTCTCAATTCTTCTAGGGTACTGTCATTTTTTTGCTCTACTTTTGCTTTGAGCCAGTGTAAATCTTCGGCATTTAGTTGTGGTTTTTCTCCCCCTCCATGGGGTTTAGCTCTCAAGTTTCCTGTCTGTTTGTACCGATTCAGTAAATTGTTTACAAATGTTTTACCTACTTCAAAGCGCTTTGCTAGTTCTCTGACCGATTGCTAGCCTTGTTCACTAGCCTTGATAATGCATCTTCTCAAATCTTCTGAATATGCTGCTCCAATTTTTTCACCTTTAACTCTTTTTCCATTTTACTCCCTGTCCTTACTTTCTTGCAAACTGCGATAATGGCTATGTAGATGATGAATATCAGTGTAGTGAGCATGACGATGTTTGGTTGGCGAATGCTCATGAGTATGAGTATGTGGTTCGGTTAGTAACATATCTTCAGGATGATCGTGTTGATGATGTTGATCGTGAGTATGTTCGTGTTCATGCCAGAGGTATTCATGCTGATGTTCATGAGTTTTAGGAGATAGCAATATCTGAACTGCTGCTAGAAGGGTAAACCCGATCAAGCCTCCGTAAAGAAATGAAGTATTACTTTGACTTCCCAACCAGCCAGCAATGGGATAGGAAACTGCCCACCATAAATGACTCCAAGCAAAATGTGCGCCATAAACTCGCCCTTGAAGGTTAGAAGGAATCTGATCGGCAATCAGAGTTTGGGTAGGTAGATTCACGAAAACTTGTCCCATCCCAGCGATCGCCCAAAGTAGCATTAGTGGAACTAAACCAACATAATTCGCAGGTAAAATTGCTGAAGTAATCAAAACTGCGCCAAACAGAACTACAATTGTGCGCTCCCACTTTTTACCGATCACTCCTACAGTTACCGCCGCTATAGTTGCGCCAATGCCAAAAGCAGCCATTACCCAGCCATATTCTAAGCTGCTCAGTTTAAGAGTTCCTTTTATGTAACCTACAGTATTTACTAAAATCTGCGCTCCTGCGATCGATGCTACAAGTTGCAGAAGCAGCGCATAGCGAATAAAAGCATTCGCAAATAAGCGTGTGGTTCCTTCTTTGACATCACCAATAATTTTAGCGATCGCTCCTTTTGGAGATTCTTCTATATTTTCGTTTTGCTTTACTCTAAGTTGACTTGGAAGTGTAAAAATTAAAACTGCGGCAATTAAAAAAGAAATTGCATCCAGAAAAAACACCTGTCTTGCCCCAATCCAAGCTGATACACTGCCAGCAATTCCAGGACCTAAAACGCCTAATAATTGATAAGTTGCAGCAGAAAGGGCAATCGCCTGAGCATATTCACCTTTACCAGTAACTAAGGGAATCGTGGCTTGATAAGTTGGCGTAAAGAAAGCATTGAATACATTTAAAGCAAAGACTAGAACATAAATCTGCCACACTGCATTTACAAAGGGCATAGTTCCCACAATCACCATTCGCGCAATATGAGTTATGACGAGAATTAGTTTGCGATCTAAGCGATCGGCAATCGCCCCTGCGATTGGGGAGAGAATCACAAAAGCCGTAACTCTCAAGGTCAAAGCCACAGAAAGAATTACGGCACTATCTTTCCCTGCTAGTTCAAAAGCTAGTAAAGCCAATCCTAACCAAGTTAGAGCATCACCAAATAAGCTAATGGTCTGAGCAGTATAAAGTCTGGCAAAGACTGAATTATTGAGGCATCGTAATGATGAGGGAATCTGTGGCATTTTTGGCGGATTGAGAAACATTACTGCTATGACTTCTTACCCTAACACCAAGACTGCTCTCCAACTGGATTATGCAATAATTCTTGAATATTGGCTTCTATCAGTCGGTAACCAATGTTTCCGCTAAGTCGTTGTCGTCCTTCATTAAAAATCAAAGTAGGACTGACTGCAACATTATGCTCTTTGAGCAATTCAGTATCTTTAGAGATTTGAGCATAGGCTTCGCCATTATTAATTAAGTTGGCGATCGCATCAACTGGCAAACCCAACTCCATTGCAATATCAAATTGAACTTGGCGTTCACCTATATTTGCAAGTTTTGTAAAAAATGCTTCTCTAAAAGCCCAAGTTGTCTTTTCCATAACGCGCTCAGATTTTGACACTAAACCTTTTACTTCAAGTAATTGGACAGCACGCAAAAATAAGTGGGCAGACGTTGATGAAGCTGGAATCACTTTGTTCCAAATATCAGGATTAATGGTGATATGATCAAACTTTTGGGCAATTTCTTTAACATGATCACTATAGCCTTGTAATCCACCGCGATCGCGCCATTGATTCTCTAGCTTTTCACGGGCATTACCAAAAACTGATACAAAGTGATAATCAATGGAAATACTGTCTTGAAAAGTGTTTTTCAATTCTTCTAAACGAATTTGAGCTATGTAAGCCCAAACACAGAGAATATCAGAAAAGTAGAAAATGCGAATTGGTTCCATATTTTTCCCATAGATTTATAGATAATGGCTGTACAAAGCAAAAAGCAACTTAGACAAGCATTAGGTGATATTTCAAACTTTTTAAACCAAGGAATTTGATGAAAACGGCAAAACTAGCTATTTTTCTTACCTTACAATTTTTAAAAACCTATAAATCATTTCTGGTTGCTATAAAAGCTATTCATGTACAACCTTGACTTTGTTTTACCTCTTAAAACATTCAAGTTGTTTTTGAATGTTTAGAAATATAACTCTCCAAAAATTGCTTCATTTGTGGTTGAGCATTACAGTCAAAGCCAGCTTCGGCTGCTTTCTCAAACACTTGCTCTGATGTCATACCTTGTCTTGTCGCCACGTTCATAAATGCCATTGCACCTGCACGCATAGAACTCGCGCAATGAATTAAAAGTGGTTTGGGCAGGCGATCAATTTGTTCTAAAACTTTATCCGTCAACTCTTCCGTCATTCCATCTGGCTTAACTGGAATATTAACATATTGCAATTTTGCGGCTTCTATTTGTTTCTGCTCATCCTTCACAAAACCTTCCTCTTCAGGCGATCGCAAGTTGAGTATAGACTTATACCCTTGAGTAGCTGCTTGCTGCAACTGTTCTGGGTTTAACTGTCCAGCTACACTTAATTCATCATTGATCTTTTTAACGGATTCCATAAATTTTAATTCCACTAATTGTAATTGTTTATTTCCTCTGTCATACTACTATATAGTAATATAGTAGTATATCTATATATGGATAGATCTAAATTTAAATTGATATGTTAAGTACGTCTTCGGAAGCTCTTATTCCAATTGCTGAGTTCTTTAAAGTTTTATCTGAAGTGAGTCGGATACAAGTTTTATGCTGCCTTAAGCTAGGAGATAAGAATGTTACGGAAATTATTGAAGCGACAGGACTTGGACAAGCGAATGTTTCTAAACATTTAAAAGTACTCTCCCAAGCAGGGATAGTGACTCGTCATCCTCAAGGAACTAGTGTTTTTTATAGTATTTCCGACCCTATTATTTTCAATATATGTGAACTGGTATGCGATCACCTTGCAATTCGACTTGAGGAGCAAATGCAACAGTTAAAAGAACTAGCCAATTTACGCGGTCACTAAAACGAAAACGTTTTTTATTAATCGCTATGAAGTTACTATCTTTTCCTGCTAGCTCAAAAGCTAGTAAAGCCAATCCTAGCCACGTTAGAGCATCATCAAATAAGCTAATAGTCTGGGCGGTGTAAAGTCTGGCAAAGATAGGATTTCTTAGGCTTTGAAAAAGGGAAAGATTAGGCATTTATTTAATGTCCATAAACAAATTCATCAATTAATTTCTAGGGGCATACATGATCACTAAAACTCCCATCAGGGCAATCCAACCACCGAGCAGGTCAAACTTATCTGGCACAACTTTATCTACTTGCCATCCCCAAAACAGAGATAGAACGACAAAAACTCCGCCATAGGCAGCATACACTCGTCCAAAATTTGCAGTTTGAAGCGTGGGAATTACTGCATACATAACTAAAAGTAAGACTCCTATTCCAGCCAACCAAATGCTTTTCCCTTCTTTTAGCCATAGCCAAAATAGGTAGCCTCCGCCAATTTCACATAGTCCAGCGATCGCAAAATAAAATAGAGATTGTAAAGTTGACATTCTTTTTATTCAGATTCAGGCAAGATGTACTTAAAGTTGTGATCGCATTTCTATTTCATCCGTTTAATATCAGTATATTCACCTTTAGTTTTAAGGGTAATGGTGATTGGGTTGGATGTCCGATTTCGCCAAAACCAACCATGAGAACCATCAAAGGCTGCTTCAAGGGTTCCTTGCTCACTTTGGGAAGATCCTTTGCTGTACTGATGGTAATCGATCCCTAGGGTTTTAGAGTCGGCGTGCACATCAAAATTGGCTTTGCCGCTATTTGTAGACCAAGCGTATTGCACTTTATTGCCTTTACTCATATCAACCTTGATTTCCGTACCTTCATCGGGGGCAAGCGTCACCTGCATTTCATGATTCAGAGTCTTTGCGCCGACACTTGTTGTTTGAGCGTTTGATGTTTGAGGTGTTGATGTTGCTTGAGGTGTTGACGCAACGGGTGTGCTGACTTCATTCTGTTTAGGCTTGGTATCAATGCGTGAATTTTTAGCTTTATCTGCGGCTGCTTCCTTGTCCAGAGAGACTCTAATCTCGCCCATTTTTTTCAGTCCAATCAGATTGCCGATGCCAGTGGGGTCGATCCCGTACTCAGCAGGCATGACGACAGTGACCAGCAATACTCCTGCTGTCGCTGCTGCCAAAATGGTTGATTTAATGAGCCGCTTGGTCGAGGGTAACTCTTGCTCTGTAGATATGCGTGACTTGTTTATCAAAACTTTATTCTCCATTGAATTTTAAGATACAAAATAGCCTGTGATCTGGAATCCCATTAGTAGAAATCCCAGCATCATTAAAAAAACATTTGCGCTGTAGGCATAGCGCAGGAAACTCTTTGATTTTCGCCAATAACTGATGGCAATCAAGATGACTCCCAATGCTAAAATCTGCCCAACTTCAACCCCGATATTGAAGAAGATGAGATTAAAAATCAATCCATCGGATGGAAGCTCATAGTCGAGGATTTTGGTGGCAAGACCGAAACCATGAAATAACCCAAATATCAATGTGGCTGCTTTTGGATTTGGTTGAAACCCGAACCAGCGTTTGTATGCACCCATATTGTCGAGTGCTTTGTAAACAATCGAAAAACCAATAATTGCATCAATGACATAGGCATTAATGCCGATTTTGAATATCACCCCCGATAGGAGCGTAATCACATGACCGACCGCAAATAGGGTTACATAGGTTGTAATGTCCTTACGGCGATATAAATAAAAGATGACACCAAGTAAAAACAGCAGATGATCGTAGCCAGTCATCATGTGTTTTGCGCCCAGATAGATGAAGGGTATGGGTAATATGCCCACGCTTTCTTGGATGTAGCCTTTATCTCCAGAAGTCACGCCATGAGCGATCGCATCGGGAATTATCCCCAAAAAAGCAACCAGAACTATTACAGCAAGGGCAAGATAACGCTCTTTGTGTTTAAGTGTGTGTTTAAACCTAATCATAAAGTCGTCTTAAATCTAATGTGTGGTAGTTTCATGGTAATTGTTCACAACAATATGGAACTGAGTAAAAATCCTAATGTAGTCTCTCAGAGGTACGATGAAAATCAGATGAAATCTAAACACCAGAATTAGGAAGTTGCTAGAGGCAATATGATTAGGCGATTCGGCTATATTTTAGACTGGGATAGTTTTATTAATTATGCGAATTTTGCTCGTAGAAGATGAACAGGACTTAGGTTCGGCAATTAAGCAAGTCCTAGTCAGCGAAAAATATGTGGTTGATTGGGTTACAGATGGCGCTGAAGCTTGGAATTATTTCGAAAGTCAATGGACAGATTACACCTTAGGGATCTTTGATTGGCTGCTACCAAACTTGTCGGGGTTGGATCTGTGCCTCCAACTTAGAGCGAAACAGAATCCTTTACCTGTGCTGATGCTAACTGCCTTAGGGCAACCTGAAAATCGGATCACTGGTTTAGATGCTGGCGCAGATGATTACTTGATCAAGCCTTTTGTAATGGAAGAGCTACTAGCAAGATTAAGAGCGCTTCAAAGGCGATCGCCCCAGATCCAACCTCAAATCCTGACCGTTGGAGTCTTTACCTTGAATGATGCTAATAGTGCTTTGAGTATTCATCACCATGACCAGACTGTGCAAACTATTCCTTTAACTACTAAAGAATTTCAGTTGGTTGCTTACATGATGCAAAATCCTGATCGCATTATTTCAGGCAGTAAAATTCGCAATCAACTTTGGGATCTCAATGAAGAGCCAGTTAGTAATGTGGTTGCGGCGCAAATGCGTTTATTGCGGCGTAAATTAGCCAGCTATGGCTGTGATTGCCCGATTGAGACGATTCTCAGTCAAGGCTACCGATTCAATACGCAGCCATGAATACTGCCCAATTATTTCGCCGTAGTCGGACTCGTCTTGCGCTTTGGTATGCGGGAGTGATGGCGGTGATTTTGAGTCTGTCTGGATTTAGTATGTATCGCTTTCTGATTCAGTCTAATTGGGAAGCAATGGAACGGGAGATGGAGTCGATTGCAGGGACATTGCATGACAGTTTAGAGCCGATGTTACCTACTTCAGAAAATCCAACCGTAATTTTGAGGCGGATTTTGCCAGAACTTTGTTTGGTAGAACAAACTTGTAATATTAGTCCCACCATAATTCAACGGCATACTACAGGTATTAGCGATCGCAGTACCTATTACATCCGTCTCTTCAATTATCAAGGTAAACTCATCGCCTTTTCTCCCAGCCAGAAACTTGAAGAATTACCTTCAAGTTTATCTTACAGTCCCTGGCAAACCTTTCAAAGTGCTAATGGAATCCGTTATCATCAGTTCACGATTATTTTGCACAGCCACGATGCTAAGAATCATCAGAGCGAGCAACATGGAGTTAAAACTTCTTGGGGCTATTTGCAAATTGGGCGCACCTTAGAACCTTTTGATGCGGAAGTAAAGCGAATAAAAATAATTTTGGCGATTGGGTTGCCGATCTCGCTAATTTTGATTGTGATTTCTAGTTGGTGGCTATCCAAATTAGCAATGCAACCGATTTACAAATCCTATCAACAACAGCAACAGTTCACCGCCAACGCTGCCCATGAATTGCGATCGCCCCTTGCCAGTCTCCTTGCTACTGTTGAAGCAATCTTACGAGTACCGCAAGCTAATCCCGAAGATACGCAAACTATGCTCTACAAAGTGGAAAAGCAGGGACGGCGCTTGAGTAATTTAATTGCTGACCTTCTCCTTTTGTCTAGTCTTGAGCAAAATCCATCTCCAAAAAAATTTCAACCCTGCTGTTTGAATGATTTAGTCAGCGACTTGACCGAAGAAATGTCAGAACTTGCTACTGCATCAGATATTCACTTAACTAGTCAAGTTCCTTCTATGGAAATCTATGTACTTGGTAATGAATCACAACTTTATCGATTGGTATTAAATCTCATTTCTAATGCAATTCAGTACACTCCTACTCAAGGCGATGTGCATATAAGTTTAGAAGTCCATGACCATAGTGCTGTTATCGCTGTGAAAGATACAGGGATTGGAATTCCCAAGGCTGAGCAACATCGAATTTTTGATCGCTTCTATCGAGTTGATAATGATCGCTCTCGCAAAACGGGAGGGACGGGTTTAGGCTTGGCGATCGCCCAAGCGATCGTGCATCATCACCAAGGGCATCTCACTGTCAAAAGCGATCGCAGTCAGGGCAGTTTATTTATGATTCACTTACCCTGTCATCAAATTATCACTAGTTCAGTAGCATCATGAGACTGTAGTTATCTGTTCCGCAGTAATCGTAGTCCACTGAGTGTTACCAAGACTGTAGATCCTTCATGCCCAATAACACCGATGGGTAGAGTAATTCCACCTACAAAGTTTGCAATTACTAGTACAGCAACAAAGCTAAGCGCGAATATAATATTTTGCCTCACAATGACCTGAGACCGTCTTCCTAATTCAATAGCAGAGGCAAGTTTTTCCAATCGGTCTGCCATTAACACGACATCGGCAGTTTCAAGTGCAACATCACTTCCATTTACACCCATAGCAATGCCCACCGATGCTTGAGCTAGAGCAGGAGCATCATTAATCCCATCGCCAACCATAGCCACAGTTTGATATTGCTTTTGGAGTTGTTGCACTACATTCACCTTATCTTCAGGTAGAAGATCGGCGTATACCAGATCGATTCCTAGATTTTGGGCAATACTCTGTGCCGTTCGCTGATTGTCACCTGTTAGCATTACAATTTGCCTAATTCCTAAGTGTCTAAGATGCGCGATCGCCTGAGATGCTCCTGGTCTAACTGTATCGGCAACGGCAATAATTCCGAGAACTGAGCCATCGTAACCAACCCAAATAACTGTTTTGCCTTCCTTTTCCAATTTATAACAATGTTGCTCTAGCTCAATTGCATTAGACTTCATCATCTTCTGGACAAAGATACCATTGCCAACTACGGCTATTTGATCGTCAATTTCTCCAGTAATGCCCTGACCAGCATGAGCTTGAACGTTTAGCCCTTCACGCCATTGTAAGCCCTTTTCTTTAGCTGCTTGTACAATTGCTATACCAATAGGATGTTCTGAAAGACTCTCTAAGGCGGCTGCAACTTCTAGTAATACCTCTTCTGATATTTCTGCCGTTACGATCTGGACAACTTTAGGTTTCCCAATTGTTAGGGTTCCAGTTTTGTCAAAGGCGATCGCTTTGACACGTCCCATTAATTCTAGAGTCGCACCACTCTTAAACAGAATTCCTTGCCTTGCCCCATTAGCGATTCCCGATAATAAAGTTGGCATAATCGCTGCCATCAATGCACAGGGCGAAGCAACCACCAAAAAGATCAAAGCTCGATAGATTGTAATTGACCAATCCCAACCCAAAACAAAAGGCGGTAATGTCCCCAGTAAAATGCCTACAATCATGATCGCTTTGGCATAGCTCCGCTCAAACCTTTCGATTAGCTGCTGAGATGGAGGTCTTTCAGTCTGAGCTTGTTCTACTAAGCGAATTACTCGCTGAATTACTGATGTTACGTGGAAGGAATGGACATTTTTTGAAGAAGAGAGAAACTAGCCCTAATGGCGTTGAGGTAAAGTTTAGCCTTGAGAGCAAAGTGATTGAGTTTTGTCTTGATGCGGAGACGCTCTAACTTAACAAAAGCGAAAAAGCAAGCAAAGATATGATTTTTCTGAGTATGTGGAATACCCGTGGGGGACTTAGCCAAAGCGAGATTAGATTTCAGTGACTTGTGAAATTCTTCAACTGTCCATCGTTTTTGATAGATTGTGTTGATGTCAGATGCGGTTAAGTCGAGATTACTACAAGCTAAATACAAGATCCCTGTCGATTGATTTTTGTTTTTAAAAACTTGCTTGGTGATTAAGATAGGAAAATCAAGTCCTTTCAAAAACACCTTGCAACAGGAATCTGGTTTTAACTCAATTGACTCCAGATTAACGAAATGTCCCTGACTTTTGTCGTCTGCACAAATGGCTATACGATTACCTTTGACAGCCATAATGAAGTCTTTTTTGACTCCTTGTTTAATATATTGCATATTTTCTTTGCTGCTGAACCAAATATCTGTCAGCACATAGCGAAATTTCAGTTGGTTCTGACAGCAGACATGGAGCATCCTTCGCATCATTGCATTTTTAGTTTCCTCAGATACGAATTTGGTTTTACCTGTTTTGGGGTCGATTACCTCTCTAGATTTCTCCACAATTTCATAGGCAACTGGTAGGCTGATCTCTTGGTTGTGGTAGATACAGTTGAGGATATTTATACCTTTGATGCTACGGTTTTTGCTATGGTCAAAATACCAGCCTACTATCTTGTTTTCGTCGGTATATGGTTTATACTCCAGTGTGTCGTCAAAGATCAGCACCCCGTCTTCGCTTTCGTGTTTGCGAATTGTTGGTTTGACTAGATGCCATAATTCTGGAGAACCACCTGTAATTTGTCGCAACCGACTTGTTATTTGGTCATGGCTAAGTTCTCCGTCTAGTAACTCTGATAGTCCTGTTGCTGTTACCTTTCCAAAACTGCTGATAAGGTAATCTGAGTATAGGTCTAAAAACTGCCTGTCCACGCCTTTATACCGCTTTCTGTCCCTATCTTTATTTTACTTCCACGTAACATCAGTGAATTAAACTACTTTCTGGCGGCTGATGGATTTTAATCCTTAAAGCTCCGTAGCCATTGATCGTACCTGCGAAAACTTCATCACCCACTGTTTTTTCAACAGGCATAGATTCGCCTGTAATCGAGGCTTGATTGAGCGTGCTAAATCCTTCAATCACTAGGCCGTCAGTAGGTACTAGCTCTCCTGGTTTGAGAATTACCAAATCGCCAATTTTTAGGTCTGAGATCGGTACGATTTGCTCAATACCAAGCCGCATAACTCTCGCCGTATCTGAGGTCAAACTCATTAGCCCGCGAATACTGCGCTCAGTTCGCTGCATAGCATAGCCTTCTAGTGCGCCGCTGATGGCAAAAATTAGAATCAGAACTGCACCATCAATAATCTGGTAGTAATCTCGTTGCCATAAACCAAGTGTTGCTGCTCCCAAGGCAGCCACGATCATAAGCAAATCAACATCTAGTTCTCTTTCTTTCCATAGCGTAGTTAAGCCATCTCGCGCACTATCAAACCCACCGACAACGTAGGCTATAGGTAAAATTAGTAAAGCCCCTCCAATCCAACCTGCATTGAGCGCTAACCAGCCTAATAAAACAAAGAGGGCGCAGATAGCTGATGCAATAGCATCGGGATGATTTTTAAATAGTGCAGGAAAGTTTGGAAAACGAATCTTGGGAGACATCTAATTTGATTGCAATAAGAATTTTCTTACTCTAAACCTTGACATTAATGTTAATGTCAAGTGATTGCATAAAATAGCAGTATGGCAACTCCACAGCTAACGATTAAAGAACTTACACAAGCTGTCGGCGGTGGCGTTACACCGCGTATGGTGAGGCATTATCATCTTTTGGGGCTATTGCCGCAGCCTATTAGATCGTCTGGTAACTATCGACTTTATGCAGAGCATGATGTTCAACGACTTAGGCGGATTGTGGCATTAAAGCAGCAGGGCTTCCAGCTTTCGCATATTCATCAATTACTAGACACATCCCCTGATTCTGAAATTACTCAAGGTCTGATGATGCAACTTCAGCAACAGTATCAAAGAGTAATGCAGCAAATTGTCCATCTAAGGCAAACAGCATCTGCATTGGAGAGTCTACTAGGACGAGATCGGAATTGTCAGATTGCACAAGCTGAGGCGATCGCTCAACTGAAGCTATTAGAAATAGAGACACAGAGTGGCTTAGGAAATATTGAAAAGATCTGGCAGGGTCTAGATGCAAATGTTTGCTTTCATCCTGAATCATTTCAAGAATCCTTACAGCAACTACTACCAGATCTATCCGACCGTTCTGAAATTGAGGTGGATTTGCTATCAAAACTGGTGCTTGCCTGTGGTGATATCAGTTTAGTATCGTTTGTACGATTGAGTAGAGATGCGATCATCTCAGCACGCAATGCTCTTAAATCTGGCTGTCAAATTGTGACTGATGTTCCTATTATCAGCGCCGCACTGGATCTAACCCGACTTACCCATCTAGGCTGTGTGGTTGAGACTTTAATTAACAATCCTCATATCAGCACTGCGCCTGAAGCCGAGCAAGCATTCTGGCAAGAAGCTATGTGGCAAGAGCGTCTACAGCAATTATCTGAAGGTTGCATATTAGTTATTGGTTATGCACCTTCAATTCTTTTAGCAGTGTGTGAGGCAATCTCTAATCAGAAACTTCTCCCCTCACTGGTGATTGGAATGCCGCTTGGCTTTAGCCATGCTCCTGCTGCCAAGCGTACACTTATGCAACTTGACATTCCATTTATCACGATTGATAGCGCGTTTGGTGGTGGTCTACTGTCAGCCACAGCCTTAAATTCTTTAGTTGAAACGCTGATCGAAAAACCAGATTGCCACTGCTATCTGAATTTACCAGCTAATTAATAATTATTCTTAGCTTCAGAAATCCCTGTTCTATGATAGATGAGTAGTTCTTTGTCAATTACTATGCATGACTACTTTTCTTTGAAACCGTGTCGGGAAAACGCCGCCGCAATCCGTATAGCCAAACTAAACCAAAAACACCTAATGAGATCGCTACAAGACTGATGATTTGGGCAGTACGAAGCGATCCAAACATCAAGCTATCTGTCCGCAAACCTTCAATCCAAAAGCGTCCTAGGCTATAGGCGATCGCATAAGTCATGGTTAACGTCCCAGTTCTGATTTTGGGAAATCTGAAGAATAGAAACATCAAGATCGCAAATACACCGATATTCCAGACTGATTCATATAGAAATGTAGGATGAAAGTATGACTCGCTTACAAATTCGGCTGGACGGCGATCAACGGGAATAAATAATTTCCAAGGGAGATCGGTGGGTGTACCAAAAGCCTCAGAATTAAAGAAATTGCCCCACCGCCCGATCGCTTGTCCTAAAATCAGCGCAGGCATAATAATATCCGCCATTAACCATGCTGAGATTTTTTGGCGTTGACAAAAAATAATTGTGGCAACAGTACCGCCAATGATTGCGCCATGAATCGCGATACCGCCTTCCCAAATTGCAAAAACCTTATACCAAGGTTGATTTTGGTAGCGTTGCCATTCAAATAAAACATAGTATAGACGCGCGCAGGGAATAGCGCCAACCACCAACCAAAGTACGAGATTTCCGACTATATCTGGATCGATACCACGTTTTTTTGCAAGTTTTTGAGCTAATAGTGTGCCGATGACAATCGCGGAGGCAATCAGCATTCCGTACCAACGGATCGAAAGTGATCCGATTCCAAAGGCGATCGGACCTGGAGATGTAAACTCAAATGCAAATGGTGAGAAGTTAAGCATTAGGAATGATGTTGTGTGAAGTTGAAATAATAATCTATTTAAAAACCAAAATGTTGTTTACAGCATTTTTGAGGGTTAACGATCAGGCAGCATATAAAGAAAGTTACGATCGCCTTGATATCCTGACAAATCAGCAAGCTTTTGGAGCGGTTGCTCACCCGAATAAAACTTGCCATTAATGTCCCATGTAGGAACTGTCTCAATTTTAGCTGCTTCACAGAGTTTTGGTTGAGAGTTTTTACCATCAGGTAAGCACTCAATCCAATTCAATTCGGCTAAAGCTTCTTTACCAAAAAGTTGCTTTTGTTTGTAGCAATGAGGACAGGTATAGAGAACATACATCTTTGCACCGATTTGTTTGAGATGCTTGGCTAGGGAAATTTCGGCGCTGCCTGAAGTTGTCGTAACTTCCCAGCCGATCCCCTTTTTAGGTCTTGCTGTTGGTGTTTGGACAATTTGCTTCCCTGTGGCAGCATCAACGGGTAGAGTTACACTAGCGATCGGTTTATTCACACTTCCATAAACAATAAATGTCCCGACAATAGTAAGAGTGGCGATGAGCGCACCTGTGAAGAATAATTTTCCGATGTCTTCCCATTTGCGACCAATGACCGATAACACAAATAGACTGGTAGATAGAAGCGCAGAAGCGATGCAATAAACACAAGCAGCTTGAATTACAGTAACTAACAAATAAATCAAGTAGCCACTGAATATCATCATGGCAGTACCACCCATAAAGAGTAGTAATCCTGTCCAGTTATCTAGCTTAGTGCGAAGTTCTTTTTGTTCTTGCTTAACTAACTGATGTTACGTGGAAGGAATGGACATTTTTTGAAGAAGAGAGAAACTAGCCCTAATGGCGTTGAGGTAAAGTTTAGCCTTGAGAGCAAAGTGATTGAGTTTTGTCTTGATGCGGAGACGCTCTAACTTAACAAAAGCGAAAAAGCAAGCAAAGATATGATTTTTCTGAGTATGTGGAATACCCGTGGGGGACTTAGCCAAAGCGAGATTAGATTTCAGTGACTTGTGAAATTCTTCAACTGTCCATCGTTTTTGATAGATTGTGTTGATGTCAGATGCGGTTAAGTCGAGATTACTACAAGCTAAATACAAGATCCCTGTCGATTGATTTTTGTTTTTAAAAACTTGCTTGGTGATTAAGATAGGAAAATCAAGTCCTTTCAAAAACACCTTGCAACAGGAATCTGGTTTTAACTCAATTGACTCCAGATTAACGAAATGTCCCTGACTTTTGTCGTCTGCACAAATGGCTATACGATTACCTTTGACAGCCATAATGAAGTCTTTTTTGACTCCTTGTTTAATATATTGCATATTTTCTTTGCTGCTGAACCAAATATCTGTCAGCACATAGCGAAATTTCAGTTGGTTCTGACAGCAGACATGGAGCATCCTTCGCATCATTGCATTTTTAGTTTCCTCAGATACGAATTTGGTTTTACCTGTTTTGGGGTCGATTACCTCTCTAGATTTCTCCACAATTTCATAGGCAACTGGTAGGCTGATCTCTTGGTTGTGGTAGATACAGTTGAGGATATTTATACCTTTGATGCTACGGTTTTTGCTATGGTCAAAATACCAGCCTACTATCTTGTTTTCGTCGGTATATGGTTTATACTCCAGTGTGTCGTCAAAGATCAGCACCCCGTCTTCGCTTTCGTGTTTGCGAATTGTTGGTTTGACTAGATGCCATAATTCTGGAGAACCACCTGTAATTTGTCGCAACCGACTTGTTATTTGGTCATGGCTAAGTTCTCCGTCTAGTAACTCTGATAGTCCTGTTGCTGTTACCTTTCCAAAACTGCTGATAAGGTAATCTGAGTATAGGTCTAAAAACTGCCTGTCCACGCCTTTATACCGCTTTCTGTCCCTATCTTTATTTTACTTCCACGTAACATCAGTAACTAATATAGGTGCGATCGCAAAAGCAATCATACTGGCATAACCCAAGCAACAAAATAGAGATAGCGGCAATCCAAAAACTTTGGCATAGGGAGAAGTAAGCACTATATCGCAGGCGTTGGTTGGGCAGGCTACCGATGATTGGGAAAAGCTAACAAAGGTAAGATAAGCAGTGATCACTAAGCCCAGAGTAGATATTGCAGCCATGGTCGGGCGTTGATATCGCTGTAACCAACTATGCGATCGCTGCTGCTTGCGGAGTTCTCTGACTTTTTGAGCAGTAGATGAAATTGGATCTTCAGGAATATTTTCGTTCATAATTTTTATTTTAAGTTTCACTAGCATTTTTAGTGGCAATATCTTAGAGATAGTCACTACTTTCTATTAGAATTAACATTACGAAAATAGAGAGAAATTCCCAGTCCTGCTATCAGGAGCCAAATTGCTACGATGATAGCTGCTCCTATCCAACTTTTGGGTTTATCTTTACCCTCAGCGATCGCATTTTCCGCTTTCTCACGAGCGGCGGTCATTACTTCATTAGGAATGAGTTTAGAAACTAGAAAGACTCCTAACGGCACAATCAGCAAATCATCTAGATATCCAATCACAGGGATAAAGTCTGGGATTAGATCGATTGGGCTAAAGGCATAGGTAACAACGCAAATAGCTAGTAGCTTGGCATACCAAGGAATATGATGATCTCCACAAGCAAAATACAGAGTATAAGCCTCTCGCTTGAGATATTTCAGTTTTTTTTGTAGATTTAATTTCATGATTTATTTAGGACTCTCCATCCAAGTGTGCCACCCTTCCTTGAAACCATAAAACACGATTACAAATCCTGCTAAGGGATCAGACCACCACCATCCTAAAAGAGAATTTAAGAGCAATCCAATCAGTACTGAAGCAGCTAAACAAGCGTCAATTAGGGTCACTCGTGCTTCGGTTTTTAGGGTGATATTATCAAGTTTATTCCCTGTATAAGCTTTACCTGCCGCCAGAGAAATCATAACTATGAATGTTAAAGCCTGCCAAATAATACCGACTGTAGAACTTTGAGGAATAGATTGGGAAAATAGAACGTTTACAGATTGAAACATGACATAAACTGCCTGTAGCAAAAATGCGCTGCCGATCAAGCGGAGTGCCAATCGCTCTCTTTGTTTATTCTTGATATCGTTCAATTGCCAGATTACGATTATCGATGCACCAATCTCAATTACAGAATCAAGAGAAAAGCCAATTAAAGCGATCGAGCCAGATTGTAGACCAGCATGGAATGTAATCGGCGTTCCAATTACATTCCATACTAGGGTCAAATACTCTAAAATTAATCCTAAACTCCATAGGTTACTTTTACTCATTTGCCAAAATATAGCTTCAAAATTATTTTACAACTCTAGTCGCATTGGCGATGCTCATCGAATTGGTGGGTTTGTCTCACCAAATATCACCCTTGACCTGTCTGTACGCTAGAATTTAAGCTACAGGCACAATTTTTATCCCAAATTCAAATGTCTCAAACCAAACCTTATCAGCCTCTGGCGTTTAGACTCCTCCATGGAATGATTGGCGTTTTGATTCTGATTGCGATCGCTACAGGTGTTTTAATTTACAACGTCTATGATGGACGGATTGGACATTTACCGATCCCCACTGTCCCAAAAATCATGGGCATTCATAAGCTATTTGGACGGATATTTTTGTTGGGGATGCCAATTTTTGCGCTTTACAGCTTTCACGAAGGTCGCCGCCGTTTACTGCAATCCGACTCGATTCAGCAAATGTCTAAAGTTGGTAACCCGATCTGGTGGTATACGCTACATCGTGCTGTAAATACGTTCCTTCTAGTTGGAGCTACATTTGCACTGGTATCAGGTCGAGAAATGAATGAGGGTTGGATGTCACGAGGTGAATTAACCGAACTCTGGTACTCTCTGCATCTGGCATCTTGGGCAATTATGGTGGTCTGTATTATGGCGCATCTCCTCATGAGTATCCGAGTTGGTGGTGTTCCACTTCTGTTATCAATCCTGCACTTAAGATATCGTTCTTACGATCGGTTTTCTTTGTTGATTCAATCTATCCGCTCATGGCTTTCACCAAAATGGATTATGACCTTCTTAAAAGCTCATCTTTCCCTACATAGACATAATTTTATTCTATTAAGTATGGAACTTCTGGTAATGCTTGGCACTCTATTTGCTCTGCTCTCTCTAATTCCTCATCGTGGTGCATGACTTTGTTAGAGTTAATTATAGAATTGATTAGGTTAAGAATCCAATTATCCAGCCTGCGATCGCTCCACCTAACAGCAACCAAATAGGTGCAACTTTAGTCACACTGGCGAGGCATAGAGTCATGACCATAACAACAAGTAGAGGCAAAGAAATTATGGTCTGCTGCATCAAATTCCAAGTAGTTGCTCCTAGCAAGCCAATTATAGCAGGAGCAGCCCCTTGTCCAAAAGCTTGTAACCAACGATTGCTGATCGCTCAATACTAGCAGCAGCAAAAGAAGCTAGGAGAGTAGGTGCTAGAAAAACGCCAACTGTTGCGGCGATCGCTCCCAAAAATCCAGCCGCCATATAGCCGATAAAAGTGGCAGTAATTAGTACAGGTCCAGGGGTAATATAGCCAAACGCAACGGCTGCGGCAAAAGTAGAAGAGCTAATCCAGCCCATTTGCACCACACTAATCCGCTCTATTAAAGGTAATGCTGCTTGTCCACCACCAAAAGCAAAGAGACTAATCAGCAGAAATTGAATAAATAGCTCAACAATCATGACGGCTTGCCAACTTCAACTAAAATACCCCATATTCCTGCTGTTAACACCACAATGATTGGATTAATGCTAAATTGAACAGAGGTGATTAGAGATAAGATCGCAATCACAATACCTGAAACTTCTGTAATATTTTTACATCCTAATGTCCATGCAGTCAGAATCAGCATCCCCACCACCGCGGCATTAAGTCCAGAAATTGTCGATTGCACTTGTATAGATAAAGTAGAACGATAGGCGATCGCCAGTCCTAACATCATCAGAAATGCAGGTAGCAAAAAAGCAACGGTTGCTACAAAAGCTCCCATCCATCCTCCCAATTTCCAACCTAAATAAGCAACGATCTGTACCACTGTTGAGCCTGGTAGCAGCTTCGTATAGGTCAGAGCTTCAGTAATCTCTGCTTGATCTAACCAAGCTCTTTGCTCAACTAAATCATGAGATATCAATGCTAAAACCGATCCCAGTCCACCAAAACCTTGCAATCCGAGTTTTAAAAAGCAGAATGCTAATATTGCAGGAGTTCGTGTTAGGTTCTTCATAGGCATTCCTTTTAGGAGGTTCTCAGGTGAAATATTTTCAAATAACTATTTTAGAACTCTAGTCGCATTAGCGATCGCAGCGCTAACAGCAGCAAGCATTTTCATCAGTTTAGTGTAATCAGATGGAAAGCATTTTGAATCCAATAGTAATTAATACTCCTCCACCAAACATCTCCAATAGAGGACCAAATTTAGAAGGCATTCGCTTAGCCAAAAATAAACCTATATAAGTAGAAACGAAAGCGCCAATAGCAATTGCCAGCGTATAGGTGATAATTGGTTTTCCAGAAATACCGAGAGAGACCCCAACACCTAGTGAGTCAATACTTGTCGCGACTGCTATATAAATAATTTTTGCGATCGAATGAGTTCTAGGGTCTTCGGAATCTTCTCCCTCACCGCCAAAACTATGACGGGAATTATGATATGCCTCCCAACACATATGGGAACCAACTGCCACTAGTAAGCCAAAGGCAACCCAGTGATCAAAGCTCATGATTAGGTCTTTTGCCACATTACCCAGCAAAAAACCAATCGCAGTTGCAGATCCTTCAGCGAAAGCAGAACTAAAAGCAAAGGAAAATGCTCTCTTTGCGGAAAACTTACGGAACCCCATCGCAAAGGCAGCAGAAAAGGAGTCAATACTTAGAACAATCGAAAATAAAACAATTTCCCAGAAAATCATGGAGAATACTCTCAAGTTACTCAGATGTTTACAGCAATTCTCTGAGTGAGCTTGAAGAGATACGCAAGACCTCACCAAGCCCACATCAGTTGTGAACTCAGTGAAAGTCTCGCTCCCAAGTCTTTAAATCAATAAATTAACTTGTCACTTGAACCAGACAACGATTAGTTGTCAGTATGTTGACTCAAGTGGACTGGCTTTTATCTACCAGCAGCTACTCCCTTTCAATACAAATCAATCTATCATAAGTAAATGCAAAAGATTTATCATAGTTGTTTCATTATTTGAGAACTCTAGTAGCATTAGCGATCGCAGCTAGAGCCACACCGACATCCGCAAAAACTGCTTCCCACATAGTTGCCACGCCGAAAGCTCCAAGCACTAGGAATACTGCTTTGATACTCAATGCGAAGATGATATTTTGCCAGACAATACTGTGGGTTTTGCGAGCAATTTGGATCGCTTCGGCAATCTTGGTAGGAGAATCATTCATAATCACCACATCTGCCGTTTCGATCGCTGCATCGGAACCCAAACCACCCATCGCCATACCGACATCCGCTCTGGCAAGTACAGGCGCATCATTGATGCCATCACCAACATAGATGACTTTTTCTTTTTTGTCTGACTTACTAAGAATCTCCTCGAAAGCCATGACTTTACCTTCTGGCAACAATTCTGCTACATAGGAATCGAGTCCTAATCTGCCAGCAATATCAGCAGCAACACCATCGTTATCACCAGAGAGCATAATCACTCGCTTGATTCCGATCTGGTGCAGATCTTGGATCGCTTTTACTGAATCGTCTTTAATTTCATCAGCCGCGATGATGTACCCTGCATATTTCTTATCTATGGCAAGATGCACCACGCTACCAGAGACTTGACAAGTATCATGAGCAATATTCTCGCGATGGAGAAGGCGATCATTACCAGCAATCACAAGGCGATCGCCTAGCATCGCCCGAATGCCATGCCCAGCAATTTCTTCATAATTAGTAACTTTGGTTAAATCCAATTCCCCTTTATACGCTTCTTTAATCGATTGTGCGATCGGGTGCGTAGACTGCGCTTCGATATGACTTGCAATAGATAGTAATTCATCTTGGCTAAATCCATTCTGAGGTGCAATTTGCGTAACTTTAAAGGTTCCCTTTGTCAAAGTGCCTGTCTTATCGGAGACAACAATTTTTACATCATTCAATACATCTAAAAATGTTGAACCTTTGATTAAAATGCCACGCTTAGCAGCCCCACCAATACCGCCAAAATATCCTAGAGGAATACTAATTACCAAACCGCAAGGACAAGAAATCACTAAAATCACTAAGGCTCGGTATACCCATTCAGCCGAGGTTGCGTTGGGAACAACTAGAGGCGGAATAATCGCGATCGCCAAAGAAACAAACACGACAATCGGTGTGTAGATCTTCGCGAACTTGGTAATTAATTTCTCGGTTTCTGCCTTTTTACTACTAGCATTTTCTACTAAGTCGAGAATTTTGGCGATGGAAGATTCTCCAAATAACTTGGTGACTTGAATATCCAAAATCCCAGTTTTATTAATTGTCCCTGCTAGTGCTACATCGCCTACTTTTACAGAACGCGGTACAGATTCACCAGTAAGTGCTGAAGTATCTATTTGAGAAGTTCCCACAATTACTTTGCCATCAAGAGGAATCTTTTCTCCTGCTGTCACCGTAATCACGTCGCCGATCTTGACTTTGTTAGGAGAAGTCTTCGTAATCACACCATTCACTTTCAGGTTGGCATAGTCGGGACGGACTTCTAAAACAGCTTTAATTGATCGCCTTGAATTACCAACAGCATAGTCTTGGAAAAGTTCTCCCACTTTGAAGAACAGCATTACGCCCACAGCTTCAGGCAGTTGATGAATAGCGATCGCCCCTAATGTGGCAATGGTCATCAGGAAGTTTTCATCAAAGATTTTGCCTTTAAGGATATTCTTACCAGCGATCGTCAGTACATTCCAACCACTTAAGAGATAGGCAGGAATTAGGATCAAATATTCGGCAAAAGCATAAGGAGTATTATGCAGAGGTTGGTTATAAATGGAGCCGACTAAAAATAGGGCTACTACTACCACTACTGGAATAGCTTCTTTTTTAAGATTAAACTCACCAGACCCATGACTATGATCATGGTCGTCACCTTGTTCATTATCATGATCGTGATTCTTGGGATTTTTAGGCGCATCTTCACCGCAACAACTACTTGACATACTAAATCCTGAATATATGAACAACTATTCAATAGATTAGCACTAACTTTAGGCTTTAGTAATTTGAAAATCAATAAGCTTTATGACTAAACTTCTTTCAAATGATTGGCAACTTCTCGGTAAAGATTGACAATATGCTCATCCGCGAGGCTGTAGTAAACATTACGCCCTTCTTTACGGTACGTGACTAATCTCGCTGATCGCAAAATTCGCAGTTGATGAGACACCGCAGAATCACTCATTTTCATGGCTACAGCCAAATCACAAACGCATAATTCTTGTCCTGCGAGAGCAGATATGAGCCGCAATCGGTGAGGATCAGACAAAACCGCAAAAAAATCTGCCATCTGTTGTGCTTGTTTGGTCGAGAATATCTTAGACTGACAAGCAACCACCTTATCTAGATGCACCAGATGAATCTCACAGTTTGGTGCATCATCAGTTTTTATAGGCTGTGTTTTCGACTTGGCTGGCATGGCAATAAAAATTGATAATCATTTTCAACTTTAATCTTACCAGAGCCTTATTTTTACTTTGAACCTTATTTAGTCCTTAAGCTATGCTTGCATATCCACAATCCCCATCATGCCAAGATCCTCATGGTCGAGTACTTGACAGTGATATACCGTTTTCCCTACAAAATCGCGGAACGGAATCCGAATTCGCACTGTTTCCTTAGAGCGAACTCGCAGGGTATCTTCCCATGCTTGATAGGGATCGGGCTTGCCGTTGCGATCGATTACTTGTATGCAAATGAAACGAGTGTTCCATGCCATCAGGGGGCTGCTAGGGCTGCAAATCATTTAAGGGTTAAAGACTTTAGCTATCCAGTTCAATATCAACGTGCTTGGCTGTAAATATATAGCAATCCTAAACTGCATTATGCATTGAAAACCTTGGTTTACTCAACGCACTCGAAGAGATAAACCAAGAGCTTTTCTGCTAGGATGGCTGTGGTTCCATAAACCATTGGTTGATCGCGATCGGCTCCTGATTATCTGTATATTTTCCTGATGGAACTGTCTTTACCCAATCAGGATATTTATAATTTTTTTGATTCGTTGTCATCTGTTCAAATTCTGTGAGTTTACGGAAAATCAAAATATCTGCAACTACTTCCGTATTGGCAAATCTCTTAAAAGCGATGTCTGGCAATCTAATTGCGGTCACTAGCTCTAACTTACTCGCCAGATATTTCCGAAAGCTGGTACTTGTTGAATCAAGTGTAAAACAACTGGTAATCAAGCATATCAATCCATTTTCTCTCACTAAATCCGTACATTTGGCAAGGAAATAGTTGTGGATGCTCAGGTTCAGGTGGGCATAGCGTGGATCGTAGAGCTTGTAATTGCCAAAGGGAACATTACCGATCGCTAGGTCAAAACTGTTATCAGATAGACTCACTGTCTCAAATCCCTGAGCGTAAATCAGCGCTTCTGGATATAGCAATCTCGCGATTTGGGCAGAGATTGGGTCTAGTTCTACTCCTACCCATTGCGATCGTTCTCTCATCAGCGCGGGCTGACATCCCATAAACGCTAGGGTGTTGCAAGCGGGTTCGACGATCGCTCCACCTGTGAAACCGATATCATTGAGGATATCCCACATGGCGCGGATGACCTCAAAACTGGTTTGGTAAGCGGTTGCCGTTGCGGATTTGGCGGATTGGATCTCGGTTTGGGTCAAGAGTTGGCTCAGTTTTTCGTGACATCGATGCTGCCATGTGTTGTCGTGATGATTAGTCTTTACCCAGATATCGATGAGCGTTCCCCATCCTGATGCTTTGGCGAGTTCTACCTGCTGCTCTGCTGTTGCCTTGGTTATGGATTTCGATAGGGCGATCGCGGCGACGGTTGCTTCTGCTTTTACTCGCAGGGGATTATCAAAATGCTGTTCGATTTCTGGAGTAATTTCAAATATAGGTTGGTACATTTTTGGGTTTTTCCTAGTTTTTGTTCTTACGAACAAGCGCTAGCCATAGATATAAAAAAAGGAAAAGGGACACAACTAAAGCTGTCGTGTCCCTTTTCAGATATTTGGTTTAGAAATCGTTGTCTTTGCCTTTTATCCCTTGATCTTTAAGCAGCCACCAGTTCGCAAACTATGGTCTTTTGCTGTGTTTTCAGCGAAGCTGTGTACTCTCCCACCAATACTTTGGCGGAATCTTTGGCGACGAGTCCTAGCAGGTATGGCTTTTTCCTACTTTTACGGATGACTTCAATTTGATATCTGCCATCTTCTTGGCGTTGAGATACAACAATGGGAATGCAGGCGTGTTCTCCATTTCCCGTCCATTTGGTTGATGCGAGTTCTCCATACTGCGCTCCCACTATTTGTAGTCGCATCAGTTGGTTGTCATGAAGCCGATCGCAGATCTCTGGTAAGAACATATTGTAAACTACGCTTGCAGTGCCATGATCGCCGTTGTGACTGGCTTGCCACATGGCGGCGGCATAGGTTTGTACGGTCTGTTCGCTTTTGTTGCGTAGTTTCTCGCCTAGTGCTTTCGCCCATTGCACTGCGGCTCTGAGGATTTTCTTGCGGGATTCCCGATCGCTTGATAGTTTCATTGCTTCCCTGATCTTGCTGGTATATTCATCGCGACGGGCGATCGCTCTTTGGTAGAGGGTTTCGTTCGGTTTGAGGAATAGTTCGCGGAATTCGAGCAGGGTGCGTTCGTGTAAATCCACGGGTTGCCAGATCGCGTTCACGGATTGAATCAGGAATGAGATCGCGTCGTTGTATTCGCCGTTGGCTACCATTGGTCTGGCGGGCTGTTTGCATCTTTGTTTAGAGTCGTAGTAGCTGCCATAGACTCCTTGCTGCTTGCGATCAATCAGCCAATCTAGTTTCGGTAAGCTTTTGCCCACTTCATCGAGAAAGGCTTGGTCGTGGCTGAGGTCGGATTTGAGTCGATCTACGGCAACTTGGACTTCTTGGGCTAAGCCTCCGATGTACTGATGGTTGCCTGTTGCCCATGCGGTGGCTAGGTAATAGGTGATCAGTCCAATTTGGTTTTCGGTGGATCTGAGTGCGACTTCAGCTAATGTGCCTTGCACTGGTACTTTGTCAGGTTTATAAGTGGTGGGCTTGATATGGTGCTGACGGATTTCTTTGGCAATTTCAGGTAGTTTCTTAACTGATTTCACGCAGAAGGTGTCACCATCAAAGTCCATGCCACAATAGTCACGGGCGATGTCTGGGTTGACATACATGGTTCCCTGTTGGTTTAGTCCCTTGATGTGTTTGTTTGTCCAAATCTGTAGGTCGTTGCGATCGCGAATGGGATAGCGAAATCCTACATATTCGCCTTCGGGTATTTCGGGTATACACATTTCTAACTCTCCCAGTTCGGGGCAGGGTTGGGCCATGAAGCTGGAGAAGTTGATACCGCCACTGGTGGCTAGGGTTAACCACCTTCTTCTTACTAGGTCTTCGATCTTTCTCACTACATAGGGATGTTCTAGCAGTTGTCCATGAATGTCATGTTTGAGGATTTCCGATAGGATTTTGCCGTCGGCTTCTTCTTCGTTACTTGCTTCTTCTGGATCGTCTACTTTGACCCATTGCTCTGTTTGTACCAGTTGGCAGAGTTGTTTGATGTCTGATTGGGCGGCGACTAGGGTTTCCGCTTTCTGTTGGGTGGTGGGTAACACATCTTGGGCGATCGCTTGCTGGCTAAACCATTGCCAGACGGTGTAGGAGGTTTTGACTCGCCGCTTTTGGGCGAAGTTGACGATTCCTAGTTTCAGGTTGGTTAGTTTGTGGATACCTAATGCTGGTTTATGTCCTTTAAAACATGATAGTGGCAGAATTAGGTCGATTCCTTTCAGACAATTTAGGCTTAGCTGCAATGTTCCTTTGGCGACCCATTGATTGGCAATTCCTGCTCGGAACTGGAATGGCGTATTCGCTGGAATCACAAAATCTTCGCTTTGGCGCAGTTGGTTTAGAAATTCATGGCTGATTTTGCCGTGACAGTCATCGGTAAGATGCTCTTTGTCTTGGACAATCAGGATAGTTACTCGTTCGATGCCATAGATTTTCAGGCATTCAGTCATCAGGATGGAGCCGTAGTTAATCTGTCCCATAGCGCTGGGAAAATAGGTGGCAAAGGGGTTAAGTCCTTGGCTGAAGAAGAAGTCTCCGTGCTTTCTCGCTCCCGATGCTCCTGCTAGTTGGTATTTGTCTATCCCTTTGGTTAAGGCGGCGATCGCTTGCTTCTTTAGGGGTGCAATGCCTTTAGCGGCAGTACTGCGCTTGCTGGCGGATTTGCTGGTTTTAGTGATGCTTTCGGCTTTGGCGATCTTTTGCAAGTAGGTGGAAATGTTGCCGATGCTGAGGTTGATGTCTGGATGTAAGGCTTCGAGCAAGGTGTCCCGAAATTGGATTTCGTTATCGACGATCTCGCTTGTGGCGAGGTTGGTCTTGGCGATCATTAGCATTTGTTTATACACTCAAAGTGATTTAGCACCTAGATCCGATGGATCTAGGTGCTTTTTTTGGTTGTTTGATGGGGTTGATAGGTTAGGCTGCTTTCTTGTTCAGGTCTTGGCGATAAACGACAAATCCTTTATTTTGCAGTTCGTCAATGGTTGTGGGATTGGATGGCAGGAAGTTGATTTTGCCTTCTTTGGTTGCCAAGATCTCACATCCGTAGTGTTGTTGCAGGCGTAGGGCAACTCGCTCGATTGGCATAGTGAGGTTGGTCAAGCCCCATCCCTTTTTTGCTCGGTATAGCCACATTTTGTTTGTACTTGCTTGTGGTGCAATGGTTTCTGGTATAAGGGTTTCTGGTTTACGGGCTTTCGGTTTGCGGCTTGTTTCAACCACTGCATTGCTGGCTGCTACTGTCTTTTCCAGTTCCTTGACGGGAATCTGTGCGTTGATGTGGACAATCAAGGCTCTGGTGGTTACGTGTAGTTCTGCTTGACTCAATTTGTCAATGATTTTATCAGCAAGTTCTTCTGGAGTATCGAATCTTAGTTGACGTGACATGTTTTTAGTCTCCTGACTTTATTTTTTCTGTTGACAATCGTTCGCGGACTTTACGCGCTAGCGTTCTTATTGGGGCTAATCCTTGTCAATGCAGATGTCATTCTTTGATGGATATCTGCATTGAGAGATTTCCGCTTTGAAACTAGGCGATTAAATGGAAGAGCAGTTCCTTCTTCTTCAGTTTTCGCCAGTTAGGGATTTTGCGTTCTCTGGCTAATGGTCTTAGTTCTTGGACGGTCATTTTCGTGAGGGGTTTGGTAGGGATTTCGGCAATGATTTCTGGGTTTGCTTCTTTTGTCGCCGATTTCAGTTTTGGTGCTGCTTTTGCGGAGATTAGGGCAACTGTTGTCGCTGGTAGCGGGTTTGTGGCTGTTAGATGCTTGACTGTGGCTTCTGATGTGGGCATCTGAGAAGTTGGCAGTGATTGAGGGGTGGGTTCGGTTCCTAGAAACGATAGTAGGGCATAGGTTAGTGCGGTCACTAATCCTAGTAATGCGATGAGGCTGATTGTTACGATCGCTTCGGTTGCGATCGCGAGTAATGATTGAGTTTTCATGGGTTTCCTGATAGAGGTTAAGGCTGTTCAATGTGGCTGGGGGATGTTTCTAGCGATCTTTGCGATTCCAATCGAATTTGAGCGTGATCGCTAGACTGATTTTTAGTTCAATTTTCTGGCTGCGTTTTTTTTAGAGAAGATGTAGGGGAAGCTCTCATGAAGGCTTTCCAAATGATTCTCAACAATTCGCCGACAATTTGCCCGATCTGTGGTGTACTCGTTCATGGCGGCTTTGGCGAAATACTCGGCACTGGTCAGCATTTCCAGTACGCCTGTACCAATCTTCGAGATTTGGTCGGGGTGTTGGCTGAGATATGCGCCTAGTTCTTGAACGCTGTCTCTCACTGCATCCAATATCGAATCTTGGATCTGCACTGTTCGCTTTGTGCCGTCTCGAAAGGTTAATAGTTTTGTGCCGTCAGTTAAATCGGTGACTTTTGCATTCATCGATTTGGCTAGGTCGATGTGCTGTTTGGTCGTCTTCAGACAGCGTGATTTCGATCTGAATACCTGCGCTTGTGTCCTGCCTGTCAGCGAACTTATTGCTACTTCCATAAGATTGTTTTTTCCTAATTTGTCAATCGTCATGGACTTCAAGCGTAAGCGCTCTTACTGCTTATGGGGAAGTAGACGCAGTGGCTGTGGCTGGGTTGAATGGCGACATTAGATAGTTACAGAGCTTTGCGCTGTAGCTATCTTTGTAAAAGTGTTGCTTGACAACTTTGGTGATTAATTAAGATCGGATTTGCGATGTATATTTAGCTGTAGTTAACTATGAGGTTTTTTGATGGCAAGACTATCGCAAATTCATCCAGTTTTCTATCATCTACGCGTCCAACAAAAGCGGGTTGTTCGCCACGCATCTGATTTGCTGACTATAAAAAAATTTGCTACCGAGCGATCGCCTGATAATCTTCTCCACAAGTGTAAATCCCACAAATCTCTATTGCGGAGAAAACTGGGAACTTCAGATCCAGCTTTGCAAGAAGGCAAGGTCATTAATTTACAAATTGCTCGTCAGACTATCGATGGAATTTTAATCAAACCCCATGAAACTTTTTCCTTTTGGAAGTTATTAGGAAAAACGACATCTGAGAAAGGATATGTAGAAGGACTACAATTGTCGCGGGGTGAAGTGAGAACTGGTATTGGTGGCGGGCTTTGTCAATTAGCAAATCTGCTCTATTGGTTAGCTTTGCATAGCCCTCTAGAAGTTGTGGAACGACATCATCATAGCTTCGATCCATTCCCAGACGAGCGGCGCGTATTACCGTTTGGCAGTGGAGCTAGTGTTTTTTATAATTATGTAGATCTGCGATTTTATAATCCGACTGATATCACTTTTCAAATTAGAGTTTGGTTAACGGATGATCATTTAAAGGGCGCAATCTATGCGGATCGAGAATGGAGGTATTCCTATCATATTGTCGAAAAGAATCATCGTTTCTTACAGCAAGACGGTAAAAATTATCGTGAGAATGAAATTTGGCGAAAAGTATTTAATCGTCATAGTGGGGAATTTTTAAAAGAAGAAATGATGATCAAGAATTTCTCAGAAGTGAAATATGCGCTTACCGAGTTAGGGGATTAAGCAGCAACTTGCTACTTATACCATTGACGACTTCGGGCGCAATTCAAACAGAGATCTCGATCTGTAAAAACACACATCAAACTCTAGGAAAAAATTCATCCGACCCAATAAGATTGGCACATCATCTGTTTGGCTCCATGCAAATACCAATGTTACTGGATGAAAATCACCAATTTGTGCAGACAATACTAAACCCTTTGCCTCAACTGTTGCCAAATTGCCAGCTAATTGCACAGAAAAATTTTGCTCTTCCCAAATAGCACCCAGATCGCAACCCACTGAATACGGTAAGACATTAACACTAGCACCAGTATCCAAAAGTCCAGACACAGTGATCGAGATTTGCCCATAAGTCAAGGTCAGAGGCAAGTTTGGTACTACATCTACATCACCATAAATATCCTTTGCCTCTAAAAATGGAAAACTCTGAGCCTCAATCATGGCTTTGTTTTTGCTTAGTTTCTTCTAATAATGTTGCTAGTGTTTGCGCCGCTTTGTGTGAATTTAAAGGTGTCACAACTTGGTAAGTTTTTCCAGCTTGTAATAGTGACAGTTCGGACTTTGGTTGGGAATAACGATGCTTAAGAAATTGAATAAAATCAACCAGCAAATTCTGAGCCTCTTCGGGCAATGCATCAATATCTTGATGAACTTGTTCGAGTTGAATCATAGTTTTACCTCAATTGGTGAGCAAGCTTCTCACTTATTTCGATCATCATACAACCTCATAACTCACCCCATTCGCTTTAAATGCCGATCCACTTTTACTTTTACTTTATTTATTTTGCTTGGCACGTTGCTTGATTCAACAAATATGCAAAATTACTAATGCTTTGTCTGTGGGTTAACTTCGTGTAATCATCTCTGTTCCTGTCTTTGCTTTTGACTTTCAGCGATTACTTTAAGGGCGAGATCGACGTTCTTGGCATCTTTTACGGTGACTTGATTTTGGGTGATTTCTAATCCTTGCTGTACGAGTAGATGTGCATATTTGATTGAGCCTTCTGTTATGGTTTTGGATTCTAAGGTCAGGGTATCTGTGGTCTGTTTCCATGTCGCTCTGTATTTGCCTTCGTTTCCCTTACGCTCAAATACCAGTTGCCCGCCTTGTTGTTCGATATAATCACTCTTCAACGCTAATATCTCTCGCCACTGCGAGGCTACTTGTTTCGCTAACATCTCGCTATCTCTGGACATGGCAAGGGTTGCTTTTTCGGTTATGCTCTCGCCTTCTATCAGTTCTTGGATGCGATTAATATAGTTTTCACTTTTACCGAGATACTGGGCGGTTTGTCTCCATTCTTCTAGTTTCTGGATATCAGTAACTATGGTGTTTGCTGTTTTTTCTTCTAGCTTTTCCATTGCAGGGAATGGGACAATTTTGCCGTCGATATAATCTCCCAATGGCTCGAAGTGGATTCCCCATGTGTTGCGATGTCCTTGAAAGGTCTGTAATTCCTTGGCTCCATGCTTTTCCATTCCCTTCCATTGTTTCTGATACTCCGTATCGCTCAGCATTTCCTGTGTGATTAGGTATTGCTTGCCCACCCGCAGGGCGACTTTCTGTTCTCCTGCATAGGCGATCGCGATGTCTCCTTCTTTAATTCCATAGGCGGAGTAGGGTTCATATCTCCTCGTCGTGTGACATCTGCCATGCCCTCGCATGGCTTCGATACAGGTAGTTACTGGTAATGGGTTCACTTCTCCATGCATTTTGAGGGGATAAACCATTTGGATGGGTTGCCTGTGATTTTTACTGGTTGTTCTGATGAACTAAATTTAGTTTCTGCTCGATTTGACTTAGGGGATTCGCTTTAGTATTAGGTTGAGTGTTTGACTGTAAGTGCTGTGGTTCTTGATCTATCGGTAGTTTTGACTGCGGTAGGGTTGGCGATGAAGGTGCGGTAAGAGCTTCACGATCTCGCTCTGGGTCATATTTCACGCCCATCATGGCGAGATTTTTCCACGACATTTCAATTAAGCTTGCTTTTATTGACTGACCCTCGTAGAGATAGGTAATCCCGTTGATTCTGCCG
>JAATWA010000003.1:181563-271639 GCA_013361095.1 Pseudanabaena biceps
CAAACTAACCAACCTGAAACTAGGAATCGTCAACTTCGCCCAAAAGCGGCGAGTCAAAACCTCCTACACCGTCTGGCAATGGTTTAGCCAGCAAGCGATCGCCCAAGATGTGTTACCCACCACCCAACAGAAAGCGGAAACCCTAGTCGCCGCCCAATCAGACATCAAACAACTCTGCCAACTGGTACAAACAGAGCAATGGGTCAAAGTAGACGATCCAGAAGAAGCAAGTAACGAAGAAGAAGCCGACGGCAAAATCCTATCGGAAATCCTCAAACATGACATTCATGGACAACTGCTAGAACATCCCTATGTAGTGAGAAAGATCGAAGACCTAGTAAGAAGAAGGTGGTTAACCCTAGCCACCAGTGGCGGTATCAACTTCTCCAGCTTCATGGCCCAACCCTGCCCCGAACTGGGAGAGTTAGAAATGTGTATACCCGAAATACCCGAAGGCGAATATGTAGGATTTCGCTATCCCATTCGCGATCGCAACGACCTACAGATTTGGACAAACAAACACATCAAGGGACTAAACCAACAGGGAACCATGTATGTCAACCCAGACATCGCCCGTGACTATTGTGGCATGGACTTTGATGGTGACACCTTCTGCGTGAAATCAGTTAAGAAACTACCTGAAATTGCCAAAGAAATCCGTCAGCACCATATCAAGCCCACCACTTATAAACCTGACAAAGTACCAGTGCAAGGCACATTAGCTGAAGTCGCACTCAGATCCACCGAAAACCAAATTGGACTGATCACCTATTACCTAGCCACCGCATGGGCAACAGGCAACCATCAGTACATCGGAGGCTTAGCCCAAGAAGTCCAAGTTGCCGTAGATCGACTCAAATCCGACCTCAGCCACGACCAAGCCTTTCTCGATGAAGTGGGCAAAAGCTTACCGAAACTAGATTGGCTGATTGATCGCAAGCAGCAAGGAGTCTATGGCAGCTACTACGACTCTAAACAAAGATGCAAACAGCCCGCCAGACCAATGGTAGCCAACGGCGAATACAACGACGCGATCTCATTCCTGATTCAATCCGTGAACGCGATCTGGCAACCCGTGGATTTACACGAACGCACCCTGCTCGAATTCCGCGAACTATTCCTCAAACCGAACGAAACCCTCTACCAAAGAGCGATCGCCCGTCGCGATGAATATACCAGCAAGATCAGGGAAGCAATGAAACTATCAAGCGATCGGGAATCCCGCAAGAAAATCTTGAGAGCAGCAGTGCAATGGGCAAAAGGACTAGGCGAGAACCTACGCAACAAAAGCGAGAAAACCGCGCAAACCTGTGCCGCCGCCATGTGGCAAGCCAGTCACAACGGCGATCATGGAACCGCAAGCGTAGTCTTCAATATGTTCCTACCAGAGATCTGCGATCGCCTGCATGACAACCAACTGATGCGACTACAAATAGTGGGCGCACAGTATGGAGAACTCGCATCAACCAAATGGACAGGAAATGGAGAACATGCCTGCATCCCCATTGTTGTATCTCAACGCCAAGAAGATGGCAGATATCAAATTGAAGTCATCCGTAAAAGCAGAAAAAAGCCATACCTGCTGGGACTTGTCGCCAAGGATTCCGCGAAAGTATTGGTGGGCGAATACACAGCCTCACTAAAAACACATCAAAAGACCATAGTTTGCGAACTGGTTGCTGCCTAGAGAACAATTGTTAAACGAAATATCAGATAAGGGATATGACAATTAAAGTCATGTCTCTTTTTTATGGCTAGCGCTTGTTCGGAAGAACAAACACTAGCCACAAAAACTAAAAATGTATCAATCTATATTTGAGATTACGCCAGAAATTGAACAGCATTTTGATAGTCCCCTGCGAGTAAAAGCCGAAGCAACCGTTGAAGCGATCTCCCTATCGAAATCTACAACCCAAGCAACAGCAGAGCAACAGGTAGAACTAGCCAAAGCATCGGGATGGGGAACGCTCACCGATATCTGGATAGGAGCTAATCATCAAGGCAACATATGGCAGCATCGATGCCATGAAAAACTGAGCCAACTATTGACCCAGACCGAAATCCAATCCGCCAAATCCGCGACAGCCACAGCCTATCAAACTAGTTTTGAAGTCATCCGTGCCATGTGGGATATCCTCATCGATATTGGCTTTACGGGTGGAGCAATCATTGAACCAGCGTGCAATACCCTAGCGTTTATGGGATGTCAGCCCACGTTGATGCGAGAGAGATCGCAATGGGTTGGTGTTGAACTAGACCCAATCTTTGCTCAAATCGCGAAATTGCTATATCCAGAAGCACTGATTTACGCCCAAGGATTTGAAACAGTGAGCCTAAGTGACAACAGTTTCGATCTAGCGATCGGCAACGTACCCTTTGGTAATTACAAGCTCTACGATCCGCGCTATGCCCACTTAAACCTAAGTATCCATAACTATTTCCTTGCGAAATGTGCAGATCTAGTGCGAGAAGATGGATTGATAGCCCTGATTACCAGTTGCTTCACCCTTGATGCAGCCAATACCAGCTTTCGGAGATATCTAGCGAGTAAGTTAGAACTAGTGACCGCAATCAGATTGCCAGATATCGCTTTTAAGAAATTTGCCAACACGGAAGTGGTTGCTGACATTTTGATTTTCCGCAAGCTCACAGAAGCTGAACAAATGGCAATGAATCAGAAAAATTACAAATATCCTAATTGGGTAAAGATAGTTCCATCGGGAAAATACACAGTCAATCAGGAGGCAATCATGATTAATCAATGGTTTATGGAACCAGAGCTGTCCTGCTAGGATGGCTCTGGGTTTATCTCTTCAAGTGCGTCGAGTAAACCAAGGTTTTCAATGCATAATGCAGTTTAACGTCAGTTCGACGAAAGCTAAAAATGGTAAAAATTGCTTTGCAATTTTTACCATTTTTAGTTTTCGTCGCGCTTCGCGCGACGAAAATGGCTATATCGAACTCACGTCAGTTTAGGATTGCTATATATTTACAGCCAAGCACGTTGATATTGAACTGGATAGCTAAAGTCTTTAACCTTTAAATGATTTGCAGCCCTAGCAGCCCAGTAAGGATCGCGCAAGAATTCACGACCGATCAATACCATATCTGCCTGTCCTGTACGAACGATATGATCCGCTTGTTCGGGAGACGTAATTGAACCAACGGCGGCGGTGTTAATACCTGTTTCACGGCGAATGCGATCGCTAAAAGCAGTTTGATAACCAGCGCCAACGGGAATATTCGCACCAAGCCCATTGAGAATTCCGCCTGAAGAAGCATCGATCGCATCAATATTTAAGGATTTGAGCTTATGAGCAAGTTCTACACTCTGCTCGATATCCCAACTATTCTCTGTCCAGTCACTTGCCGAAATCCTTACCCAAATTGGAAAGCGATCAGGAACTATGTCTCGAATGCCACTTGCTACTTCCATTAATAACCGAATGCGATTTTCAAAACTGCCCCCATAGGCATCATCACGATGATTGCTCAAAGGTGAGAGAAACTCATGGAGCAAATAACCATGCGCTGCGTGAATTTCAATTACCTGAAATCCAGCTTCGATAGAGCGTTTAGCGCCATTAATGAAACCGGCTTTAACTCGCTCAATTCCAGCTAAATCTAAAGCTTGAGGCTCTGGACTATTAACGTGATTAAAGGCGATCGCGCTCGGTGCAAACACAGGTCGCCAACCGCCTTGAGTCTCATCAACAGGTTTCCCACCTTCCCAAGGTACAGCACAACTAGCTTTACGTCCTGCATGGGCGAGTTGAATCCCTGCGATCGCACCTGCTTGATGGATTTGCTGAGTAATTTTGGCGAGGGTTTCAATATGTTGATCTGACCAAATGCCAAGATCTTTGGGTGAAATTCTGCCTTCAGCTTCTATTGCTGCGGCTTCTATAAATACCAAACCTGCACCACCGATCGCCCGACTCACTAGGTGGGTAAAATGCCAATCATTTGCAAAGCCATCGGTACTAGAATATTGGCACATGGGCGAAACACCGATACGATTCCGAAAGGCTATGCCACGTTGTTGGAATGATGAGAATAAATGAGTCATAACACAGGGTCAATAGTATTTGGAATTGATACCGAATTCATCATAGCTCTTATACTGGCTATGTTCTTGCCACTTTCTGTGTTCGTTTCGTTATGTTAGCTCAGAGATGAATTATATCTGGCTAAAGCCTCTATCGACAGCTATTTCTACTCCCAGAATGTAGGTAAAATCAGAATTACTGAGGAATAGAACTGTCTTAGCAATCTCATCAGGAATACCAAATCGTTTCATTGGAACTTGTTCCACAATGCGGTAGTGTTTCACATGTGTTGAATCAAGGTATTTGCTAATAATGGCAAACCCCATATCAGCATTTTTTATGACCTATTCTTTCTATTTTCTCTCCAACAAATGTGACACACTACCCTGTACTATTGACAACTTTAGTTTTAGCTTCTTTTACTTTTAACCCTCTTGTCTCCAAGAAAGCATCAATATGTTTTCTTAGAAGTTCTGGACTATCTCCTAGCTTAAGAATAAACACAACATCATCCGCATAGCGAAATCCTTTGATTGTGTCTATGTATTTACCGCCTCTGAGCTTTTTATACCTCAGCTCATGACCAACATTTTCTAGTCCATGAAGAACTATATTAGCCAGTAATGGACTTATCGTTCCACCCTGAGGTGTACCCGACTCTGAAGAGAAGTATTCTCCTCGCACGCCAGCTTTCATTGCTCGAAATAGCCCTAGTTTTGCTGCCTTTGGTAGTTGGACAGATTGCATTAAGAATTTATGATCAATCTTGTCGAAACATTGCTCAATATCCAATTCGAGTATTCGTTTACTTATCCCATTAGCTTTGCCACTGTTCAAGTTAAAGAATAGTTATTTCTGGATATCATGGCAGCTTCTGCCAGGTCTGAACCCGTATGAGAATTCATTAAACCTATCTTCTGCTGATGATTCCAAGGCATATTTAAGAAAACATTGATATGCTCTATCGCTAATGGTTGGAATCCCTAATCCTCTTTTTTTACCATCTGCTTTTGGAATATACACCCGTTTTAGCGGTTGATGTTTCCATTGCTTCCAGTTTTTGATTAGCAACTCATACAATGCCAGTCTTTGAGGCGTTTCTAGGGCTTTCTTACCGTCTACCCCTGCGGTTTTCTTTCCAGTGTTTAGCTGAGTCACTTGCCGAACTGCAAGGGTAGTGTGTCACATTTGTTGAACTAGGTAATTGATAAAAATGGCAAACGCATACCAGCATTTTTTATAGCCTATGCTTGTTATTTTCTCCCCAACAAATGTGAAACATTACCGTTCTTCTACAGATGTAAATGGATTAGCTGTAAATAAGTTCATGATTTTTCAAGTAAAAGTAAAAAGGTAAAGTGGGAGCATCTCACTTTGGAGATCGCCTTCCATTCTTTGTATTCTGATTTTTTCCACTGGTATGTAAAGGATTTACCCATACAATTTTTTCTACCTAAATATCGTTTATTATGCCAAGGCTAAAAATCGAAAATCTTTCTCATAAGCATACAGCCTCAAATATTATTTTCACAGTTAATGTAAGGAAGAATCTTGAGCCAAATTTAGCCCCAACTCCAGCAGGAGACAAATGAAAATTTTAAATGCTTTACCAATTTATAAAAAACGGTCTACATCTATATCTAAGCCGTTTTAGGATAAAAGTGATCACCTCGAAAATACTAAATCCTTCCTGCGGGTGTGATTCTGATAAGTGTATGTTCCCTGAACAGAAGCCTAATTTGTAGGAGGCTTTGCTAGCAAGACTTTCAAGCTTCGCAAGTTAAATAGGGACAAAATAAGGGACAAATTGCTGTAAGCTTTATCCAGTAAGCAATACATCACTTATTTTTAAATATTGCAGAGCGCTATCAATTTTTGAATATAGTTCGGCTCTTACTCGTTGGGGGAAGAGATCGCCCCGCAGCAAAAAAGCATTTAGTTGTACTCTCCAGGAATATCAGTTTTTCTAACAGTAACCCTGTCAACCTTCTGACCTGACATTCTCAATAATTCATCACCTGAAAATTCAAAACCAAGCTTTAGTGCTATTCGCGCAACATCATCTGCGGTTGATGCTGCGACCACCTCGTTTTTAAGTTCAGGTTCAGACTGCATTTTCTTTAAAAATGCTTCGATTTGCTCAAAAGCCATATTTAAAATTCCTATTTTCGCTAGCTACTCGTCGAAAAACAGCAGCATATTCTTTAAGCCTAGCAGCACAAGTGATAAAAAAGGAAGTACTTTGCGTCCAAAGTACTTCCTTTTTTATCACTTGTATTTATTCTATGACTAGGCTAAGTTAAGCAAGATCCAAATCATTGAAATTTTATAAAAATGAAGGCTTCGACTAAGTTTCTATTTCTTCTTGGAATCACTATTTCCGCCTCAATATCTTCTTGCAAAGCTGGTACAGGATCTCTACCAACCAATCAACCGACACAGCCTATTCAACCTATTCAGCAAATAGAGAAAGCTAAAAACGTTGCTGCGGAAGTTGTTGTCACAGTTATGTTAGGAGATGCAGGATATCAAATTTCTGTTGATTGTCGTGATGGGAAAGCAAAACCTCTAGATACACAAATGCCTGAAGCGCAGTTAAAAGAGTTTGAAATCAAGAAACCGTCAATTGTTTCAGATGCTTGTCCTAATCGACCTAAATAAATCTTTCAAATGTTGGGGTTCGAGTAGCAACGGAATCGTAACCACCGTTTAGCTATTCAGGTTTGTGAACAGTCTGTCTAGGACAAAGGTAAACCAAGTTTTTTCCATAAAGCAGTTCACTCTTATTGCTAACTTTCAGAGCTTTGGTGTCAATTACAGCTTTGCTTGAATTCGCTTGAAAATGCCCCTCAACCCCGAACCCATTTACGATCGCTTGACTTGAAATTTTGACTTGCGATCGCAACTTCAAACAACATCAAACCGCCGCAACTTCCTTCGGCTTCTTCTCAAACACTTGAATATTTGGCTCATCTAACACAAAGCCATTCTCGGTAGGATTGCCAAGCTTACCCGCGATCGCTGCTACCCATTGGGGAAAATTAGCCTGAGCCTCTTGAAGCTTTTTAAATACCTTCGGCTTAACCGTGGCACTGAATAAACGATCGCCACAATCAATATGAAACGTTACCCAGCCGTTTTTATCTGTAGAAGTGATCGCAGGTAACTCATTAATTTTGATAGTTAATTCAAGCTTGCCTTGTACTGCCATAATGCATTTTTTCAGATTAAAAATTGATCGCCATATTCTAGCATCAACACCATACATAGCAAGGATTTACTACTTTCATAACATAGTTAAACTTCTATTAATCCAATATCAGCGATCGCATCAGCACTGATATCTCCTATCAGGTTACAAATTAAGCAATTCCGTAAATCAGTATCTAAGCTCTCCATATCCTCGCTAGAATTACCATTTAGCCAGTAATCATCCAATGTTTTACAAGCTTGTTTTACAAGTTCATTATGACTATCAGTGTAAACTTTGGCGCTCTCCTTATCCCTCAAAGCTTGGCTTACAATGTCCCAGCCAAGCACCTTAACCAGAATCTCGATCATTAGGCAACCTCACGATTAATAACACGGCTTACCTGTACTGCTTGCCACTTACCACCACGCTTAGTTTTGATGCCTTGTTCATTCAGTTCATTAGCGATCGCAGTCAGTGTAAAACCATCGTCAGACATTTGTTTTACAAAAGCAATAACCTCTAACTCACTGGCAACCTTAACCAGTTTTTTATTAACCATTTCGTAGCCATAAGCAGGACTGCCAACGTGTTCACCTTGCGATTGTTTTTGACGTAAAGCTGTAGAGGTACGCTCACCGATCGCCTCTCTCTTCCATTGTGCAACACTCATCAAAACATTTAGGCATAACCGCCCCGCAGCCGTGCGAGTATCGATCTGGTCTGATACTGAAAGCAAAGCATTATCGGTAAAATAATTTTTAATCAGGTAATTCCAGTCGGACACATCACGAGTGAGTCGGTCTAGTTTGAAAATAATCACCGCGTCTGCTTCACCACTGTCTAACATTTGTAAAATATTTGTAAGACCATCACGCTTTAAGGACTTGGCAGATACACCCGCGTCAATGATTACAGGGGTCTGAGTAGCATTGGAACGAAAAAGTGGGGTAAGGATTTTTGAATAGCTTGAAATTCGCTTTTGACAAAGGTTTGAGGGAAGAAATTGCTTTTTGATATAAGCACTCGGAAAAGGGGATTAAGCAATTGAAATCTCTTCGCAGAGTAGAGAAAGATTACTCAAAATACCTAATAAACACTTTTTTGATCGATCAGAAATCCTTAACCCACTTTTTCGTTCCAATGCTACTCACCCCCCATGACTGAATCCCATATGAAAAATTGTATAAATTAACTGATTTTTGGCACAGATGTTTTTGCTCTAACGCTAAGCTAAATCTAGTTCGATAAACCATTGATTGATCGCGATAGGCTCCTAATTCGCATTACATTTGCCTAATAGCAAATGTAAATTTATACATTCAAAAATACTGAAATTAGTAGATCTAGTAATATAAAACATATTCCCAACAAGGATCGTAAGATGAGCGCTCGTTTGAAGTTGGTTAGTTTTAACGTGAGATTAAAAACGATCGCGAGTATGGCGATTGTTTTCTCAATCGTGCCATCATTTACGCTCCATTCCCTAAATTCTGCTTTTGCTCAATCGACACATTCCCAAATAGATGCAGAGAGATTTCTAGAATCTTGTCGTCAAGACCTTAAAAACGAGAAATTTCAAGCAGCATTACAAGATTGCCACCAAGCCGCAGAAGCTTACAAAGCGATCGCTGATTTCAAGATTGAATGGAAAGCTAGGGTAAATCTCGCAAATGCATACCTAAATCTTGAAAACTATCGTCAAGCGATCACCACAGCCCAACAAGCATTTGACACCGCCAAGAAGATTGGCGACACAATTGGTCAGAGCAAATCCCTTGCCAATATTGCGCTTGCTTATGATTATTTATACCAATATGATCAAGCAATCGCTTACTACCAAAAATGGTTGGCTAGCGCACAGGCAAGCGGAGACAAAATTGGCATGAGCAAAGTGTTAGGCAATTTGGGACTAGCCTACGAAAACCTAAACAACTATGACAAAGCCTTTGAATATTATCAGCAATGGCTAGCAATCACCATTGAAATCAAAGATCAACTAGCCGAGGGCAAAGCACTCACCAATATCGGACTTATCTACGATTACATGGGCAAATACGATCTCGCGATCGCATCCCATTTGAAATCTTTAGCGATCGCTCTTGAGGTAAACGACCGTCATGCTGAAGGTTCCGCCTATGGCAACATTGGCATTACCTATCAAAATCTCGGCAAATATGACAAGGCTATTGAGTCCTATCAAAAATCTTTAGCGATCGCCAAAGCATCAAAAGATCGTCCACTAGAAAGCTCTGCTCTCGGCAATTTAGGGAATATTTACTTTATGAGCGGTAACTATCCCCAAGCCATGGAGTACCATCAACAAAATTTAGCGATCGCGCAGGCTATCAAGGATAGACAAGCAGAAAGCATCGCCCTTGGTAATCTGGGCAACGTTAACCTCAAACTTCAAAAATACACCGAAGCGATAAATTTTTATAATCGCCAATTAGCGATCACACAAGATCTAAAAGATAAACTGGGTGAAGGTTCAGCCTATGGCAACTTGGGGATTGTCTATGAAGATCTCGGTGAATACGATCCAGCCTTTGCTTATCAACAAAAATATTTAGCGATCTCACGAGAAATTAAAAACAGACAAGGTGAAATCTATTCTCTCAATAACATGGGCTTGATTATGGAATTACAAAAGCAACCCGAACTCGCCATTCTCTTTTACAAACAATCCGTCAGCGTTCGTGAATCCATTCGCAAGGATATTCGTGGACTTAGAAAAGAAGATCAGCAATCGTTCGCTCGTACCATTTCTCATACCTATCGTCAACTTGCCGACATCTTACTCAAACGCGGTCGAGTTACCGAAGCATTACAAGTCCTAGACCTTCTCAAAGTTCAAGAACTTGAAGACTATCTCAAGAATATTCAGGGCAACGAACGCACCACTGAGGGTATTGAGCTTTTAGAACCAGAAAAAGCTATTAGCCACCATCTATTAACAATTAGCAATGAGCAAGTCTCTAAAATCAATCGCGATCTCGCTAACGAGATCCAGAAGATTCCTCCCTCACAACTGAACAAAGTTCCAGATTACCTTCAGCAAATATCTCGCGGGACGGTGCTGCTTTATCCCCTAATTCTGAGCGATCGGTTAGAAATCGTGCTCTTTTCCTCGAACACCCAGCCCATTCATCGCTCCGTCGCCATCAAAGAAAATGAACTTGAAAATCTGATTGATCAATTTCGCTCCGACCTGCAAGATACTTCATCCTTTGATGTTAAAGCTTCTAGCCAAAAACTATACGATATATTGATAAAACCCATCGAATCCGAACTCAGCCAAGCTCATACGATCCTGTACGCTCCAGATGGAAACCTACGTTATATTCCCCTTGCTGCTCTTTACGATGGTAAACGCTGGTTGGTTGAGAAATATCGTATCAGCAACCTGATCGCCTATAACGTTACTGACTTCACCCAAAAATCCAAACCTATTCCGAGTATCCTTGCAGGTGCTTATGGTAATGGCAATACAAAATCGGGACAATCTCCCCTACCTGCATCAATTTCTGAAGTAAGGGAAATCGCCTCAACTTTCCCAAATACCGTCAATTTGACTAATAATGCATTTAGTCGAGCTGCGATCGAATTAGAGATACCTAAACACAATATTCTACACCTCGCTACCCACGGTGATTTCAATGGCAAGCCAAATACTTCCTATATTTTCTTTGGCAATGGCGATATGATCAGCTTGAGCGAGATTAAAGACTGGAAATTGAGCAATATCGACCTGATTGTGTTGAGCGCTTGTCAGACTGGAGTGGGAAAACTCGATAATGGAATTGAGATTTTGGGCTTTGGCTATCAAGTACAATTGGCGGGAGCAAAAGCTTCTCTCGCATCTCTATGGAAAGTCAGCGATGAGGGTACACAGGCTTTAATGAAATCCTTTTACGAGAATATCAAGCAAGTCAATCTAACTAAAGCTCAGGCTCTACAAAAGGCGCAAATTGATTCTCTTCGTAGCAATGTGTTCTCCCATCCTTTCTATTGGTCTGCTTTTATCTTGATTGGTAATGGCTTGTAAAAAAATTGGTAGTCCGAAAATTGATTAATATGCTTGCTATTAAGCTAATTCTAAGCTACATCTGACTCGACAAACCATTTATTGATCGCAATCGGCTCTTGAGTCGCATTGTATTTAGGGCAAACGAGGAATTCGGAAAAAATCCCCCGCTAAGTGCGAAAACATAGCGCACATCGATAATAAATACACTTTGATTATGGCAAAGGTTATTGCATCGGAAATTAAGGGAAAACAATGATATTTAGTGAAGTCATTACCCAGTGCGAAAAAGTATACTGTCTGCACTCTTGCATAAGGAAATTTGAGTCAACCACCAATGCTATTGATCTATAAATTGAAGGCACAATTCTCACCGCGTAGAAGTGGCTCCGAGAGATGGTTTCAGCCTTAGCGTGTGATTTTTTCCGAATTCCCCGTTTGCCCCATTTTAATAAAATCTTTTTATAGGAAATCCTGATCTTCTAATAGGCTACAAGACATTGAATATCACATGGTTTTTATATACACCTCAGCGAAGAAAGCCCACTACTGAACCAATCAATAAAAATAATCCCATTACTAGGCGATACCAAACAAAGAACCAAGTACTTCGCTTCTCTAAGTATCGGAGTAGTCCAAAAATTGCCAGAAATGCGGATATGCTAGCAGAGGTCAAACCTGCCCCAAGAATTAACCAGCCATTTAGGTCTAATCCAGCTTTGCTTAAAGCGTGTAACTCTACTGCTCCTGCCAGAATAATTGCAGGTAGTCCTAACAGAAATGAGAATCGAGCCGCAGTTTCTCTTTCCATATTCAAAAATAATCCTGCCGTTAAGGTAGAACCAGAACGAGATACTCCAGGGATTAAGGCAAAGGCTTGAGCAATTCCTACCCATAGTCCATCTAAAAGTGTAAGTTTCTCAAAATTCCTTTCTCTTTTACCACGCAACTCTGCGATCGCTAGTAATAAAGCCATAAAAATAGATGCACAGCCAATAACTACAAGACTACGCAAAGGAGAATTAGGGGCATTTAGAGTCTTTTTTAGTAATAGTCCTGCGATACCAATGGGAATAGTACCAATCAATAGTCCTAAAGTTAAGCGGAAAGATTTAGATTGATAATCTTGATGTGCGATCGCGCGGATCGAACTACCAACTAAGCTTTTAATATCTTGCCAAAAATAAGCTAAAACCGCGCCTAAACTAGCAAGCTGCATCGCTGCGGAAAATACGGAACCAGGGTCTTGCCATCCGAGTAAGCTGGGGACAATGCGGAGGTGAGCAGTGCTACTAATGGGTAATAGTTCGGTAATTCCCTGCACAATTCCCAAAAAAATTACTTTAAGCAAACCTAATTGCACAAATCCAAGATCTACAGATTCAGCAGGCGCGATCGCAGTCAATAACATAATTTTTAAAGAGAGTATTTAATAAGTAGAAAAGCATTAGGTGTCAACATTAACCGAATCACATTCATTCAGAACTCAATGTCTTTGTTTTGCTGGTTTCTGCGGAAAGATAAAGATACACGCCACAATTAACACGAGAAGCGTGACTGACGCTGTGGAGCGGCTTAACTCCAAACCACCTTTGCTTATAGGTTTGTCTAGAAAGTCGCCGACAACCGCGCCAAGTGGTCTGGTAAGGATGAATCCTGCCCAAAACAACATGGTTCGCGATATATTTGTTCGGTAATACACGATCGTGATCGCAACCAAAACCGCCCCAAACAATATTGCTCCACCACTATACCCAAGCCCTGCGGTATCGGCTGTCCAATCCCCAAAGGCAGTACCCAATGTCTGCGAAAACATGATTGTGACCCAATAGAATATTTCAGATTTGGGAGTACTCACAGTATCAACAGCGATCGAACCAAGCGTGCGATACCAAATAAATAACGAACTAAAAAGCAAGATAAGCAATATTGTCGTCCCGCCCGCATAACCAATACCAAGGGAACGATCCACGAAATCCGCTAAGGTCGTTCCCACTGTTGTTGTTGCAATAATCGTTACCCAGTAAAGGATAGGATGGAATTTTTTTGCAAAAACCTGAGCAATTACCGCAACGATAAATATGGCTGTAAAAATGACCGTACTGACGAGATAGCCAAGATTCATTGACATAGAGACGAGATCTCCGCCAGTCTCGCCAAGGGTTGTAGCGAGAATTTTTATAACCCAAAAAATCAAAATTACTTCTGGAACCTTACTGAGAATATCTTTCTGTTTCCTATTCATCTTTTCATATTTCGTCTCATCTGGAACAATCACTCATCAAATTGAACTTCATATTGTGTGATGAGACAAACTATAGAGATAAATAATCAAGAACTTAGAAAGAGTCCCATATTTATTGATTTCATTTCATAACTGGTGTGACGTGGAAGTCTGTACCCCCCCACCCCTCACCCCTCTTCCACAGGAGAGGGGGAAAAGAAAATAATATGAGTTTTGCTCCTCTTCTCCTGCGGGAGAAGGGGTTAGAGGATGAGGGTTCCACGTAACATCACTCATAACTTAGCAATCACTATTCCAATCAAGATATTTCCTTTTTGCGTTTTGAATACGCCCTTTCAAACTTCTTGATTGTTTATCTCTATAGTTTGAAACGTAAACCAATAAATCAAGGTTACTTGTGATGAAAACTTCGACAAAGGCAATTCTAGTTGCGACTCTAGTCGGACTAGTCGGTATTGGTGGTTTGGCAAAAGCTGCTCGCGCTATCCCCATGCAATCCGCCAAACCAGCAGCTATAGAAGTTGCCGATCGCGAAACTTCTGAATCTCGCGAAACGGGTGAAGCCAAAGACGATCAAATGGATGCAACTCAGTCTGCCAAACTCCGCGCCTTGGCAAAAATCACGCCTCAGCAAGCACAACAAGCCGCAGAAGTTGCTGTTGCTGGTAAGGCAACTTCAGTGAAGTTAGAGAATGAGAATGGCAGTCTTGTCTATTCTGTCGCGATCGCTCAGAAGGAAGTTATAGTCGATGCTGGTAACGGTCGTGTCCTGTCTACCGAAAGCCTGAACAATGAGGGAGGTGAAAGTAATCACGTTCGCAGTAGCATTCAAGTTTCCGAAACAGGAATGGGCGATGGTGATGGCGAAACCAATGATGATGGCTAAATAAAAAGTTATTCTGACATTCAAAAATCTGGGCTAGATTTTTGAATGTCAGAATAACTTACTAACGTCATACAGAAACGTTATTCCTCGCTCCTCAATCCAAAGCGAGGAGAATGAATTGTGGTCTTAAAATCCTCTTCATAAGGTAATTAACTTAGAAGTCCTTATCATAATTTAGTGAATTATCTAGGAATTTAATTTTGCTCACTACCTTACAACGACTGCCTCCTAATGTGTGGCTAATCGGATTAATCAGCCTTCTGAACGACACCGCTAGCGATATGCTCTATCCACTGATTCCTGTGTATTTGGCATCTGTATTCATGGTTGGTCCAAAATCTTTGGGGATTATTGAGGGTATTGCTGAAGCCACCAGTAGCTTTCTAAAGCTTTTGTCTGGAGTAATTATGGATCTCACTAATTCTGCCAAGCCTTGGATAGTTATTGGCTACAGCTTAGCTGGTTTTAGCCGCCCATTGGTCTTAATTGCTAACAATTGGGTGGGAGTCTTGTTTATTCGCATGATTGACCGTGTGGGCAAAGGTTTACGAAGTTCTCCAAGAGATGCCATGTTAGCGGCAAGTGTTTCTCCAGAAAACCGTGGTTTAGCTTTTGGTCTGCATCGTGGCATGGATAATGCGGGAGCTGTAATAGGTCCAATCTTAGCCGCTTTACTTCTAGGATTTGGTTACAGAATTAAAGACCTATTTCTGATTTCGATTATTCCTGCCACACTCTGTTTCGGAATGTCTCTACTGATTCAAGAACCTCTGGCAACAGTAGTTCAATCAGGAAATAGAAGATTTAGTTGGAACTTTAAGGAACTACCAGTTAACTTTAAACGCTATCTTTTAGCTGTGGCAATCTTCACTCTTGGCAACTCATCTAATATGTTTTTGCTTCTTAGAGCCAAAGAGTTAGGTTTATCAGAAGTGCAAGTACCTTTGGCTTGGGCGACTATTTCGGCAATTGCCGCCGTATTTTCCACACCACTTTCAGCACTATCCGATCGATTTGGTCGTATTCGTCTAATTACGATGGGATGGTTATCTTATGGCTTATTTTACGTTTGCTTAGGACTATTAAGTTCATCTACTCCCATAGTAATTTTTGGATTGTTCGCATTTTATGGAATATTTCTAGCAGCTACTGAAGGTGTAGAAAAAGCTCTGGTCGCCGATCTAGCTCCTACATCCTTGTTGGGAACAGCCTATGGTTGGTTTAATTTAGTGAGTGGTTTAATGCTGTTACCAGCTTCGATTATCTTTGGTTGGCTCTATGAGAGATTTGGCGCTACAAGTGCCTTTGGTTTCTCTTCTAGTTGCTCTGTAATAGCAACATTTCTATTACTCTGGGCAAGTAAAAAGTTTGCAATTTAAATTTCACTGGGGGTGAATAAGAAATTACTCTATTTATTCCTAATTAAAACTCAATACTTAAGCAATTTTAAAAATCAACCAGAAAAAATACTATGATTATGCAAAAAGTGTTAAACAGGGTTCCAGAGGTTACAGTTGCTTTCTGGATTATTAAGATTTTGGCAACTACGGTAGGTGAAACTGCGGCTGATTATTTGAATATGGAGATGAAACTTGGCTTAGTCAATACATCCTATATTATGAGCGGCATATTACTAATGTTACTTTTGAATCAGTTTAGACTTAAACGCTATATACCCGTGAGCTATTGGATTGTAGTCGTTTTTATGAGCGTGACTGGTACATTAATTACAGATAGTTTAATAGATATCTTTAGTATTAGTTTGGTGACAACTACGATCGCATTTAGTGTCGTACTATCCGTGATTTTTGGTTTCTGGTATTTCACCGAAAAGACTTTAGCCATGCATTCTATCAATACAGCTAAACGAGAGCTCTTCTACTGGGCAGCTATTTTATTTACATTTGCCTTGGGTACAGCAACAGGAGATCTTCTTGCTGAGACTTTGAAGCTAGGTTATACCCAAGCAGCACTAATATTTGGCACTGCGATCGCTATTATCACCATAAGTTATCAATACTTTCGCATGAATGGAATCTTAGCCTTTTGGTTAGCTTATATCTTGACTCGTCCCCTCGGCGCATCCATCGGCGATCTGTTATCCCAACCTACTGCAAATGGGGGCTTTGGTTTAGGTACTACTATAACCAGCATAATTTTTCTGGTTGTAATCGTTTCTTTTGTGACTTTATTAACTCTTAACCAAAAGCGGCAGAGAAACGGTAAAGCAACTACCAACTCCTAGTTCACTGGAGACAGTAATTTTACCGCCATGTTGATTAGCGATAGCTTGAGCGATCGTTAATCCCAATCCAAAACTGCCTTCATGATAAGTTCGTGAACATTCCGATCGCCAAAAGCGCTCAAAAACTTTATCAACTTGATCTGGCGCGATTCCAATTCCATTATCATGTACTGAAGTTAACAATTGATGTCCAGTTATTTGACAATCTAATTCAATCCTACCGTCCGCTAATGTATACTGAATAGCGTTTCCTATCAAATTAGTAAACAATCTTCGCAACTGGGTGCGATCACCAAAAGTATAAATCGGCTTATTTGCTAAAAATTGTAATTCAATTGATTTTGCTTCAGCTTGAGGGCTATAAAATTGGATAAGTTCGGTTAGTAACTCGCTTAAATTTACTTCCTGATAATGCTCTTTAAGTAAATTGTCAGTTCTCGCCAACAGTAATAAATCTTCTGTTAAACGAGTCATTTGTTTAGTTGCATCCGCGATCGCCTCAAACTTTGCGATGTCTCCTGTACGGATGCCCTCTGGGTATCGCAACGCCACTTGAGCATTACTGGAAATCACCATCAACGGACTGCGTAACTCATGAGATGCATCGGCAGTAAACTGCTTTAAAAGCTCAAAATTGCGTTCAATGGGCTGCATAAATTGTCGAGTCAGCCAGAGTCCTCCAATACCACTTAATAAAAGAGCCACAACCGCACCACCTGACATCCCCCAGTCTAGATGTCGCACAGACTCATCAAATTCCACTAACGACTGACTAGCACGCACATATCCGATTAGCATCCCATCATCATTGCTAGTCACAGGCAAAGTTACCGATTGAACGCGAGGACTCCCTGATTGGATTTGTACTGTATTTTCACCAACAAATGGAAGACTTATAATTAATTGTCCCTGATGAGAAATCGGCTTTCCTTTAATATCAAACCATTCTAATGCTTGATCTTTAGCTAAAAGGGCTTGCTGAGGAAAGTCACTTTTAAATTTAATTTGACCATTCTCTGACTCCAGACTACTAGAAGCTCCATGTCCCAACGTAGTGAGTTTTTCAGTTGCCTGCTGACTTAAGCTATGCACAAACAAAAATCGCACAACTACACCAAGCGAAGTTAATATCGCCATCAATACAAGCAGAAAAGACAACAGTAAACGGTAGCGAATCTTTGTAAACATAACTAGTCTCGATCTACAGATGCAAGTCGATATCCAACCCCATAAACTGTTTCAATAAATGAGTCTGAACTCCCAGCCGCTCTCAATTTGCGTCGCAAATTAGTAATATGCGTTCTAATCGTATCTTCACCTGACTGTTTGTCAAATTCCCATATCCTATCCATTAGAGCAGTTCGCGTAAATACTTGAGTCGGATTTCGTAACATGTAGTCTAAAATCATGAACTCTTTTGATGTAAGCGAGAGAGACTGTCCACTGTAACTAACAATTTGACTACCTGAATCAAGACTTAATGCTCCATAGTGAAAGATTTCAGGCTTTAGTTCGTGGCTACGGCGTGCCAATGCTCTCATACGCGCTGATAGTTCTTCTAGATCAAAGGGCTTAACTAAATAGTCATCAGCCCCAGCATCTAAACCTACAACCTTATCAGAAATGCTGTCACGAGCAGTAAGCATCAATATCTGCGCTTTGCAACCATGAGAACGTAACTGCCGACAAAGGCTAATTCCGTCTAGCTTCGGCAACATCACGTCCAGTAGAATTAGGTCATAGACAATCAACTGCGCCCACTCCCAACCTTCTAAACCATCTCTAGCGTAATCGATGCTGTGCTTTTGCGCGCGTAGATCTTCAATTAAAGGACGAGCAATGCGATCGTCATCTTCTACTAGTAAAATTTTCATAGCAAATCAATTCATCAAAATTAAACTAATTAAATAAAATCGTGACATATCTACTGTTGTATTGCACAAACTTCAATAAATCTCTTCCTTTTTAATCAAATTTTTCGGATGCTTTTAGGAAGGCACGTTTCGCCGCAATCTTATTCTTACGATTGGTATAACGCCTAAAACTTCTCACATCCCGATGTCGAGTCAACTCCATTGCCAACGAAGGATCTAACTCATACTTCACAATCAGATTCGTCGCAAACGTATGTCTGCCTCGATGTGAATGTAAATCAATCCCCGTCTTCTCCGCCAAATCATCCATCACATGACGAATCCCCCAATAGGTCAATCGCTTACCCTGACTACGATTAGAACAAGATACAAACAAAGGACTTTCAGGCGATAACTCCCCTTCTTGTTCCCTCCTCCAAGCCAAATAAGCATCCAAATCCTGAATACCCAACTTTGTCAAAGGCACTTCTCCCTTGCTATCCCACTTCGCCTCCTTAATCACCAATTCCCCATTCACATAATCCTCAACATTCAGACGACAAACTTCTTCTGCTCTCAACCCATGCAACAAAATCGAAAACAAAGCCCGATCGCGCAACATCATTTTACCTAGCGAGATCGCCTCATAAATCTGCAACACCTCCTCATCTTCTAAATCCTTTGCCACAGGATCGGGCAATCTCTCCTGCTGAATTCCAATTGTCGGATCGGCATTCACATATTCCGAAAGCAACATCCATCGATAAAACGACTTCAAAGTCCGCAATACCCGATTTACTGAACTAAGTGCTAATTCACGCTCTTTCAGTAAAAAAGTTTTAAACTGCGTCACTTTACGCCGACTCACATCCACCCAAGACAGATTGCACCAATCCATAAAAATCCGCAAGTCAGCTTGATAAGCTTTACGACTCTTAGGCTGCAAAGACCTTGATGCTAAGAACTCATCAACCCTTGCTTGGCGTAAGTCTTTAGTAGCGATCGCTTTGGGCAGTTCGCTATAAATAACTAAAGTTGGCTCTGGAATGGACATATCGGCTTGTATTGGATTAGTTATTTAGCCACGAATCACAGTAATATTACGACCTGCGGGGCTGATTGCTATCTCGGTCGTAGTGCGATCACTTAGCGGCAGCAACCCAGAACGGCGATCAAATATCACCAACCAACCCGTATCCAAACTCAAGCCCGACAAATATTTATCCAACTGTGGCAAACCTTCCTTAAGAGGATCTGGTCTTTTATCTGCCCATACCTTCAATTCCATCGCCAAAGTTACCTTACCATAGCGCAAACAGATATCCATTCTTCCCGAACCAATCGCATATTCCCTCTCCAACGTGCCACCACCATTGACAACACGGTGCAAAAATGCCATCAATACAATATGAGGCGCAATCTCTGGATAGGGTGTACTGTCAAATAAAGGCTCTCCATGCTGACGCCAGAATAATATAAAAGAATCTAACAGTTCTTGAGGATTGAGGTTCCCATCATTATCTAACCATGTTGGAGCAATTGAAGTTAAAGACGCGATCGTTATCGAAGCTAATACCTTAGGAATGATTTCTCGATAAATTGGATTAGCAATTTGAATACCTCCGCGACTATCTCGGCTGCACAAACCTAAATCAAGTACGAAGCGTAAGTCATCTTCGGGCATATTGACTAGTTCTTGTCCAGACAGAATTGGTTGGATAATTACCCTCACTCTATCTTCTCTCAGTCTTTCGGCAAGACTATCCAAATGCGTATCTTGTCTCTTAATCAAAATCTCCTTAGCCTCATTCACTAAATCAGCCGTAATCGGAATTGCAGGATCTTTCGTAATATATTCCACAATTTCCTTAGCGATCGCATTGACTAACCAAGGCTGACCCTGCGTTAAATGAAAAGCCAAGTCAATCGCTTCAGGCGTAAACACCTGCCCCGTCGCATCCGTATGCTGCTGATAAAGATTTCTTACATCCTCAAGAGTAAAGTTACTCAACGTAAAAGAACGCACTTTAATATTAAAAGGACTCGAAGTATTTAGGCGATCGCTCCCCCCAGAAGCATATTTATAATCCCGCACATCGCGCATTCCTACCAGTGCCACTGACTGCGGAAATCCCTGCGGACGATTTGGAAAACCAGATCGGATTTGTCTCAACACAGAAATTAACGTTTCATTACTCAAGGCATCAATTTCATCTAAAAAGACAACTAATGGACGGGAAGATTGTTCAGCCCAGTTGCTCAAGTTTGTCCCAATCCGCGCTCCCGCTTCAGAATCTAACCATTCATTAGGTTGCAGATCTTTTGGCAAACGAAACCGTATTGATTGCTTCCACTCACCTAAAATAGCCAGTTCGGCTGCTCCCAAATCGTCTGAGAAAGCCGCTCCCACTTCCAGCGATAACATCACCGCCGTATATTGACCGCTAGCCGTTAATTCCTGTGCGAGAGTAATCATTGCTGTCGTCTTACCCACCTGCCTTGGCGCATGGAGCACGAAGTAATTTTCTTGAGCAATTAATTGTTTGATTTCAGGCAAGCGCTCTGTAGCTGACAGCATGTAGTGAATGTCAGGCTTACAGGGACCAGCAGTATTAAACCATTTTTGCATAACGACAGCTAACTAACAAAGCGGATACCCCTTCAATATATAACAACGCGCCAAGCAAAGCCCGCAAACCTTGAAAACACGTCAACAGTACTAAGCACAAATACTCATTCATATAAATTTAATGACAAATAATTGACACTTATTTGCTCTAAGATAAATCTGAGACAAGTTAGGGATTTTGAAACTTAAAGTAATAAGAATTGTGATTGTGACCATACAGCAGTTATTGATCAAACACACCACAAAAAGAGTCACAGAGCGAAGCTCCGCAAAGGTTTCTGGATTTCTTATTTGTGAGGGGGGTGAAACCCACATTCCGCTCTTATTTTACTGAAAAAAATATTTAGAAAGCAAATCCTTATACAAAAAGTGTTTTGGGCTTTAATCCCAAAAGAATCACTATTTTAACAATTTAAATAATGATTCACTAATAGTAATTACTGTCATTAATTTCTCAGAAAATTGCTGAAACCCTCATTGTCTCGTTGTAAATATTTTTAGGCTTCCATTACGAGCGGAATGTGGGTTGAAAGTAAATGATCATAAGTTTGACTAAGGGCAAACTTATGATCATAATCACATTGAGGATGAGAGACTCTAACCCATAGCCAGTCTACATTTTGGCAAGGAGAGCGTGTCTGCCCAATCCCGCCTCTCAGCGCTAATTAATCCTGTACTAGGCAGAATTTATCTGAGAGCGCTAGGAGGCAAATATACGGGGGCGATAGGAAAGCAAGAATAGGCTGCTACTCCCTTTCCCAGTGAAAAGTTATACGTTGCGGCGCGAAGCGCCGCAACGCTAATTCTTGGTTTTGTATGTATATTTCTTTGGTGGGAAGGGAGTAAAAGCCTATAGCGGCATCTGGAGTTTACGACTTTCGGCAAATCAAATGCGATAGACAGTAATCGTTAACCACACTTACTTTAGTCGCTCACTTTAAAACGTACCTTACAATCAACCAGAGCTTATCAATTGGTGTATTTAGACCTTGAATTTTTACTTGCCACTTGTCCATTGGGATACCATTGTCGTCATGTATTACAGACGAACTCATTTCCCCGATATCTAGTGGCGATCCAAAATCAGACTCGGTATTGTCGGACTGAATTAGCTTAATTGCCAGAGATTTTAGAATTTTGGGTTTATACAAATACACATCAGTTGCAAGAATCTTGTTTGCATCTTTCCCCTTAGTGAAAATTGGTAATCGCTCATTCAATTTGTCCAGAATCATTATTCGCTCACTATTGCTAGCAGGAGGATTCATTGCTTTGTGCCACTCTGAAGAAAATTCGTGTTTCAGATCGAAGGCTGCAAATAAACCTTCTTCACGACTCAATTCTTCGACACTCTTGATGTAAGCCATCACAGATTCGGCAGCAGGTTTTTTGAGTTTATCGCCGCCTTCTACTGCTGTATAGCGAATATGAACGATCGCATCTGAGATGGTTTCGTAGTCGAACTGTTTGAAACTTGGTAGTTCCAGCCGCCATTTACTAATAACTCCAGCCCCTTCAAAGGGTAGGTAGCGCTCGTCTTTGAAGTTGAGTTCAAATACCCCGCTATCGTTTTGTCCAGTGCTGCAAGCAATGGAAGTAATGGGGATATTGACGGTGCTGAATCGATCGTCTGTTTCCTCTGTTTTTTCTGGATAACTATTTTTATCTTTAGCGATCGCACTGATGCGGAATTTGTGTTCTAGAAGCCGTAGGGTAGCATTGAGACTGGTGTAAGGGCCGACAACACAAGGGATTGTGATCGCAACGGATTTGATGCGCCGCATGTAGTGACCGGGATAATCCATGTCGAAGAGGATTTCTGGTAAGGCAAATTCGCAAGTTCCGGTTTCTTTGAGCCGGATCAACTCCATTGGGTTGATTTGGCGCAACGAAATGTGTTTGGTGACTTCGTAGTCATAGCCACGTTTTTCTTGGTAGGCGGCTTCGAGTTGTTTTAGACCGATGTATAGTCGTTCGCCAGCGAGTAAGCCGTCGCGAGAGGCATCCCAGTAGCCAAACTGGATAAAGTTGGAGTTGGTTAGTCCTCGCTCGAAGCGGAAGACTTTTTCGGCTTTTTTGGCTAGTTCGTAGGCGAGGGTATAAGCCTGATAGTACAAGGTCTGGATTTGACCTTCCATCCAGGTGTAGAGTTCTTCGTTGGTATATTTATTCCGCAGGAACTCTTCGACTTCTTTGGAATTATCGATATTTATTTGCTGGTTAGCAATCTCTTGGTTGGTAATATTAATCCGAATTGTTTGGGTTAATATCTGTTTGTCGATGTTTTTGATTTCGTATCCAGCAATATTGGCTTGTTGAACTCGATCTTGTAGTTGTCGGAGGAAGCCAGCTTTACGACCCGCATTTGTTGACTGATATGTCCGATTAGCTACGACTATCTGATTCGATCTTGCCACTGCTTGTGCTGCACTGCCCAAGTTGGAACCTCCAAAACTGATACCCGCACCAATGCCGATTGGTTTTAAATCTGCTGAAAAACTGGGTATTACATTCAAGATGCTTGCTAAAACTTCAATGGCACCAATGTCTTCTTGCTTACTTGCGGCTTCACTCGATTTATCCATCTCCTCTTTCTCAAATGGAATCAGCTTCAGTTCACCTTCATCAATGGGTTTCTCAATTTTGTTAGGCAATGCATTAAAGTCCGCACTTACACCCGGAATTTTGCCTGCATCCTCCCCAATAAGTTCTATATAGTGCTGCATTCGGTATTCTGGAGCTTTTCGACTCTGTTGTAGAGCATCTAAGGATTTTCCAGCCTCCTCTAATTGGAGCTTTTTCACCTCCATTAACAGATTTTGCATGGTGCTTTCATGACCTGCCCGTAGCTTGGATAGTGACTCTGCAACGCCTTTCTCCTTCGCTGACAGAAAGGCGTTGCCCATTGATTTGAGTTCAGAACATAACTCCAAGGCTTTTTGGAGCAGGTAGTAGAAGCGATAGTTGGGCACAGGGCTGTTCAGGTCGTTCAACACACTTGACAAGCTAAGTCCTTGAGCCTCAGCTTGGACGAGCAATGCTGGATCGATCGGCGGTTCAAACAAGGGCAGTTTGCGGAATACACCTTCGATGTTCTCGCAGTGGCGGATCTTGAATAGGCGATCGTCGATCGTGTCTCGCAGGCCTCGCAATTTTGGATTATCTGGGATGCAGAAGTATAGAGATGTAGCAAAGCCAAAGACATTAGCCAATCCCACAACACCATTACTGACACCGATTGGGAAGGGTGTTTGGTTACTGAAGGGAAACGCCAGTTCTAATTCAACCATTGCGTTACCGAAAGCATCCCATTTATCCAACAGCGACGTGTAGGTTTGCGGTTGAATTTTGCCGCGTTTGGGAATGAGTTGTCCCCGTGGTCCATAGATATGTGCTGCTAATACATAAAGTTGCGTGGCTTGGTTTAGGGTTTCGATCGTATCTTGCCGGAATAAATAGTCGCCCCAAGCAATCAGGATTTCGATATATTTCATCACTACCCATTTCATATAGGCTGATGGGCGCGATCGAGCAATTACATGAGGTTGAAATGGATTATCTCGCCATTCATTGATTTGCTGACCTGGAGTATTGTCTGGTTTATTGGGTATTAAATCCATAAACAATTTTTCCAATACGCTCTCAGCATCAACTACTTTGAATGGTGGAAATTGCCAGAACCGTTCTTTGCCAATGCCTTTTTCATAAGGATTAAAAACGTAGTGGCACATTTTAAGTGCCTGCTCAAATTGTTGCGATTTTAACAGACGGTCTACCAGTTGCATCGGTGCATGGAAAGTGGTTTCCCAGTTGTAGATCGAGTAAGCCCGTTTTAGTTCATTATAAAGTGGCTTGCCATTAAGTGTTACACTTTCTCCGTAGGTTTCATTAGCCTCGACTGTTAACTTTGTTGGATCGGATGGGTCGAGCACTCTTTTAAGGTAGTAACCAAACAGAGTGTCCAGATTTCTGGTATTTAGCTTACCTAGCAGTTCGTGGATAAAGGGGTGATAAAAATTTAGCGTCGTACTGTTTTCATGAACTTCTACACTCGTTTTTTTGTCATCGAAGAATGGCTCGATTGCAAGGAATGGTGGATCTTTAATATCTGTTGCCTGTAACGAGTGGAGTTGAGAACCTACATAATGAAAGTCTGTCGATACACTTGACAAAGCTGGCACACCAGTACCTGTCTTGTCTACCTGAGTAATTTGACTGCCTGAGAAATGAAAAGCTCCCTTTGCTTCGTTCTTCGCGCCTTGAGGGCGATAAACATCAATTAAGACTTCTGATGTAGAAGAGGTGACTACTCTGGGTACAAATTGATACGTAGCGATAGATGGAAGACTCCGATACCGACGAATCAGTGTCAAGTTACTATTACCTTGAAAAGGTGAACTCTCAAGCACTACATCATCAAAGTCTGAAAGAGACTCTTTCGACACTTGCTTCTGTGACCATTTAGCATTTTTGTATTCACTCCAAGCTATCTTGATTTCCCAAAATTCGGAAGATTTGGAATTATCAGGAGGTAAGTCTCCCATTTCACGGGTGGTAAGCGATCTTTCGATAACGTTTGTGGGGTCTGTTGTGTCTTTAACCTTCAATTCAGAGGGTGCCGTTTTCTTCATAAACTGCGGGAAGAAAACTAACAACCGCTTATTCCAAACGACTGAGCTTAAGTAGGTACCATTATCGACAATCTGCCCTTTGTCGTCCTCCACATCGTAACTTGGGATATCGACTTGCACTTTTTCCCAGGGATACCAGTTTTTCTGCCCGATTTGGAAGTAGCGGTAATAGAAGAAGTAGGGTGCATTCCGTGTTCGAGCGAAGATGTGCAGTTTGATAGGAACTTCTTTTTTCTCGACTTGGCTGAATTCCTGCTCAAGAAATAGCCCTACCACCTTTAAGTTAGCCACTTCGTCCACTTTGAATAAGTAGCTTTTCAGTGCATCTTGAACGGTCTGTGGGTTGATGTCCTTTTGCAGCAGTTCTGATTCCAATTCTTTGTAGAATGGACTTTTATCATCACGGAGTGTAGATTCAATCCAGTTTTCGGGGTAGAGGAACACTTTGCGATTTGCTTCCCAGACGCGATATCGTTGCATCCACTCCCAGCGATCGCGATCGAGTGCTTCATTGGGCACACCAACCTGTTTCCCTGCATTATCTAGTTTGTCTTCCAACCCCAAGAAGCAGCGCTGAACGAACAGTTGCACGGAAGAGATCGCCTGCTTGATCCGCGAGGTTTCCATGCAGGCATCCATCTGGACATCAATCAGGAAAAACTCGAACAGACTATCGGCATCTACTACGCCCCATTCCCTCAAATCTGGCTGTACCAGTAGGTAGGCAATTAGAGCCAACTTCTGATTTTCACGCAATTGGTCATTAAGTGGCTTGACGACCTGTTCCCAGTCTGTCTGGTCAAAGCGGGCGCGAATAGCATTACGGATGTCTTCGGCAATCTGGTGACATGCCCAGAACTTAGTTCCTGGTTTAGCCCAGTTAAACAATCGATCGATATCCACTGCAATTTTGTCAGCAACCTCGATCGCCTTTTGCAGTTTGACTAGGTTCACCTCATTGTGGAATGCCTCTGGGTGTTTGAGGTCGAAATGCTCTATTTTCAGCAGTTTATCGATATTTTCGCGCTTCCAGTTAGTAACATCGGCAATTTTCTGACTCAGTGCGGCGATTTTGTCAGGTTGTTTAGCCGCGTCAACTGGTTTGGCTGCCCACTCAAAGAAGTCAAGTAAATTGGTTTCGGCTTTGGGCAAGCTGTTCCGCAGAGTTGTGTATGCTTGGAGACGTTGCCAAGGTTTCAGCGCGATCGCATTGATATTAAATTTGTCAAAATCACCACTATGTTTCTGCCAGTAGGTCACTTCATCCATACTCAAGTTAAAGCCATTGACTACGAGGGCAGCTTTGGATAACTTTTTCAAGACCTCTAACTCTGCGGACTCTGCCCCGTTTGTATAGTCGGGCAATAGCGCAGAGGTTGGGACAGGGGCTTTTGATAAGGTTGCTGTTTTCCATTGGAGTTGACCAGTGGAAGTTCCGCTGATTTCCAGCCAGTACAATTTACCGCTTTTTAACTTGTTCGCGGTGGGATCGGTTGACCAAATGTTGGATGGATCTTCTTGCTGATATTTGAAGGGAATCGGCTCCCCTTCTAGTATCAATGCTGGGGGCTGGGTTTCACTTTCGGCGACAAATGTATAAACTTCGTCTGTCGGCGGAATTAAGTAACCTTTCCAAACACCTGTGCCAATCGCCGCTTGTGCTTTAATACCCTCCAGCACAGTAATAGCAGGTCGATTAGATGCCCCTACAGTTAATAGATCTGACAAAAGTGCATCAGTTACATTGCTCGGCAAGCTAGCTGTACCTGCTAGGGTATCGATGATAAAGCGATGTACCAGCCGTTGTCGCAGGAAAGGGAGGAAATGCTTGAGGAAGTAAAATCGCTTATCGAGTGCAGTATTGCCAGCGTCAGGCACCACATCGCCCGCGAGGAGCTGTTTCTTTGCCTCTTCCCGATCTTGTTCGGGGAAAATACCTAACAGCGCATCGTTAAAAATGTTTTTGGGTTGTTTGCCCACTCGATCGATCGCTTCTGCCCACTTTGGATCGCTAGATAGAGCTTTAGCCTGTGCTTTTTCCTCATCAGTCAAAATACCTGTGACCTGAAGCCCCGCCTTGGGTGGAGTGGCATCTTTTTGATAACTATATTTAAGTTTCTTAGCTAAGGTTTTTTGAGCATCGGGAATAGCGATCGTCAGATTCAAAGGAGCATTGGTGGCATAAACTGTCGTTCCTTCGAGCAATCCTAGTATTTTTTCGACTACTGCTGGCTCAAATACTAGACCAGCTTTGGTTCGTACCAGATCGGCGGTGGCATCATCTTTTTTGTCATCGGGGATATCTTTATGGTCGCGATCAATCCCATTCAGCCCATCATATAAAGTCTTGGTGATTTGTAAGATCGTGCGCTTGGACGGTGTGAGCGGGCGCAGTTTATCATCGCGATCTTTGATGATGTAGTTAAGTTGTCGGAAGGTGAATCCAGCATCTTCCATTTTGCCCCAGATTTCGAGCAGATCTAGCGCATTCCAAGCACTACGAAATGGGTTGCCAAATAAATTGATCGCGTCGGGCAGTTCAGTGATTTTGACATGTAAAATCTTCGCTAACAAACTGTAGCGATAAGCGATCGATAGGTTTTTCAGTGTCAACTCATCGGTTAAAGGTGGATGAAAACTCATCATCGCCGTGATGTCATCGGCTTTCAGTTTCAGCGCAGCCATCAACACGGGTAAGTGTTCGGAAATTTTGGGAGTGGGAGATTGCGTTAAATAATTGCCATGAATATCTGCTTTAAATACTTTGTCGATACCTAGCAGATTATGGGTCAAAAACAAGCTTTTATAGAGAGATTTTTCGCCGATTGTGCTGATTTCTGTCCAGAATGCCAGTAGTTTAATTAAAGGCAATCCAGTCCGATCGAGCAATTTAATCACCGCAACTAGCTGATGCAGAAAATCTGGAGTGATGTGTTCTGCCACCTTGATCGGTTTGGGGCAATCTAAACTGTCCGGTTTCGTCGATCCATCGTCACAAGGATCTTTTGGCACCTCATTACAATCGCCATTAGTTGGGACTATTGGAGGACAATCATCGCTGAACACATCAAAGCCCACAGGTTCGCAATGATCGGGGGGAGTTGGGGTACCATCACCCCTGCTGATCGGCTTTGCTGACAAACCAACCAGGGCTTTATCGGTTTCATCAATCGTCCAGCCCAGTTTATGCCAGAGGCGGATAAATCGTTGGAAGCGATCGTATTCATCGATCGTTAGAACCGATCCATCCAGATGCACCAATCTAACTTTGTCAAGATCGCAAGTATCCTTTACTGGTAGCCAGTTAAGCAATTCTTGCCTCGGGCCATGAAGTCCGTCAACATTGATATAACCAATTTCCCGATCGCTTTCGTTCTTAATCTTTAGAAATCTATCATTAAACTTCTTTAGAAAAGGTTTACCGTCTGTTCCAAGCACTTTACCGTCAATGGCTACGTTGCCGATAATAGCCCCATCTGGATCTCGAATTGTCCCGTCTTTATACAGCGTGCCAACAAATTTCGGGATATCATCAGTTGTGAACAGTCGCCCTTCGATCGGTAGTTGTGGACCTTCTCCTGCTTCCAGCACAATTAACTTGCCAATTCGTTCAAAGTAACAGTACACCCAATTCCGCAAATCTTTGGTTCCTAGACACCAATCGGGTTTGTGCTGATTGCAGGGATCAGGATGAAGGTATGCCTCCAGTAATGGAACTAAAGGTTGAGTTTTTTCAAGGAAATCGACCAGTTTAGCGAAACGGACTTTAGGATCTTTGCTGGTTGGATCGACTAATGTTTGCAGGAATCGATAGCTAAAACGAATACTCTCTAAAATTGTTAGAGCTTTGCCTTGGGGGAAATTAGGATTAATAAATTGAGTTTTTAAGAGCTCAACTAGATCTATGTATTGGATACCTGTACGAGGCAAAAATTGCTTTTTCACAAACGTTAATCCCAGTTTTTGGGTTTCATCTGTGCTGAGCATATTTTTCTCAGCATCTTTGCCCATATAGCCATAATATTCATGAACTGGCTTAACACCAATTTTCTGACGGTATTCTTCTTCGCTATGAGTTATGCCCAGAGTGATATCGAAATAACGTTTGGGCCAGAAAGCTTCTTTAGTCAGGATGATATATTCTTCTTGGGTCATCTCTAGAAACTCGGCATCCACAGCGCGATCGAGTACATCCCCATGTATTTTCTTTAGCTCTTCTTGTAAGGCGGGGGTGAAGGCAGCATTAGCGCAGGCATCGTCGGCAGAGCGATAAATATCCAGCAATTCATAACGACTCGTTCCCAAGTACTTCAGGAAGATGCGCGTGGCATCAATCGGTTGGTGATAGGGCAGTGTAAAGGGGTAAACGGCACTTTTGAGAATGCAGTAAGCCTGATAATTCGTATGCTGTGGCTCTGCTAATAACTCGCTAGTGGTTTCGTCTTCAACATTGAAGGTATCTACTAGTGGAACCTTCCTTTGATTTGGGTCTGTATTGCTCTTATCGTATTCATCTAAATGCACGACGAAGCGTTCCATCACTTCGTTCACCAGATCGATGTATGGCAGAACGGTAAAGGTGTTTTTGCAAGTTAGTTCCAGACAGCCTAAATCTGGGCGACGGCGAAACAGTTTTTCAAGAGGTGTATTTTCGATTCCTGGCTTAATATTCTTGTTGTTTTTCGGGTCAGGATCGCCGCCTGCTGGATCGGGTCCAAGATTGTTATTACGGAGATATTGTAGTAGCTCTACAATATAGGCGGCGGGGCTATAGACTGAAGTACATTCTTCGCACTCACAGAAGTCCATATCACCGAATAATTGTTCTAGATTGAGAGGAACTGGAACTTCTTGTCGATCGACGACATTTTGCATCATCGCTATGCGGGTCTTCATCATAGCTGGAGCTTCAGCATCTGGTAGATCCTCTGGAACCTGCATTCCAGCCATACGCATCTCCATCATGGCAGGAGCTTCAGCATTTGGTGGATTATCTGGAGCTTGCACTTTAGCCATGCGCGTCTGCATGGGCTGCTCGCGATCGAGGATTGCTAAACCTGTTCCTCGAATGGAGTCACGTATTGTCATCAATGCCTGTTCGTTGCGGATGCGGCTATTGATGGCAGTTGTATAGACTTGGAGGGCGGTTTCTTCACCCAAGGCTTCGCCATGCGCTCTTAGGAAGGAAGATTCTGGCATTTCCCCTACCGCAAACGCAGAAGTTAAGTTGGCATTGATTAACACCGGAACAGCTTCTGGAATGGGGCTGAGGGACTGCACCCGTTGAATGGTTTTGAGCTGTTCGACAACCCCCGCTTGATGTTCCTCAGCGATATCTTTGAAGGCTTCGGGATGTTTTAGGGCAGTGTAAATCGAGGTTGTGCGAATATTAAAATCGGGTTGGTTGGTCAGAAAGCTTGCCACACCAGTACGTACTGTCGTATCTTCAATGGGGATTTCGGCATCTTGCACCATGCGTTGCAGCACAGCCGTGGTTTCTGTGGCAAATAGTTTGTGGTGTAAGGCTGTAACAAAGTTTTGCTTTTTGTCGTCTGTGGTTTCTCCAGCGATATTGTCTGGTAGGTGAGCTGCGTCTACAATATCAGCTAGTTTTTCGACATTGTAGTTTAAGGCTATATCTCGCAAACTGGTTAGCTCTGTTTTTTTAACAAGGGCTTTGACTAAAGGGGTGTTCCGCTCTGACCAATCTTCTAGCACATGTGCCAAAGCAACTTTTTTCAACGAAGCTTCTGGAAGTACGGTCTCCAGGCTCTTCAAAGCATTTGTCATGTCTCCGTCTGCCTGTGTGAGTGCTGTGTCTACAGCATCTCGGTGGGCTTTTGTATTCAGCACAGAGTTAAAAAACTTGATCTTGTCTTCGAGGTTGAGCGGTTGCGATGTCATGGCTTGAGACCTATAGGGTGGAAGGGGTGGATATGATTTTGTCTAAGCAACTATGTTTGGAGTCTGAAATTAGTTTTTGGGTTTAGTTTTGAGCGATCGCCCTACGACCTTTTAATTTCCATTACTTGCAGAACTTTAAGTAATTCGGGCTTGGCATAAGCCCAGTTATGGCACTTGAAACTACGCAAGTTATCGATCGCAGTTCCACACTTAAAACACTTCAAATCCGCGATCGCTTTGGGTGCTTCGGTATTGACAAACTTCTGTTCGCCTAGAATGACGAGGGCTATCATCTCCCGACTATGCACTTGAGCTAGTGCGGATGGAATTACGTTGCTGTCAACCAAGATATCAGTCATGGATCTGCCCGTGTGAGTTGCATAATGTCGTCAGTGGTTAGGCTTCGGGTGGCTTTACCGCGCAGGTTAGCGATAAGTTCTGCTCCTTGGTTATCTATGGGTTGTTTGCGGAGTTGCAGGGTATTCCCAATCACTTCAAGCCAGATTTCTGTACGGGGTAATAACCCAAGCTGCTCTTGAATGTCGGGGAGAATGGTGATTTGTCCGTTAGGGCTAATTTTCATAGTAATTTACTCTTTATTTTTCTCTACAATTATGGTTTGAACTGCGATCGCTACTAGACTTCTTTAATCTTCTAATTTTCTCATCCTGTAAATCCTCTAATTCTGTAAATCCTGATTTCTCCTTGTTTGGTTATTTTTCGGTTATTTGGTGCGTTACGCTGATCGCTAACGCACCAAATAAGATCGGGCGATCGCACTATCGCTATTGCGAACTACGAGGGGGCGGGGGCATTTTTGGTAATGCCCCCTTAGCAGGCAATGATGCCTTTTGGGCGGATTCTCGAAATTGAACCGCTTCTCCCCAAGTTTTTGATTCTCCGAACCGTCCCAACATATTTGTGGGTAGAGGGTCCTGTGGTTGATGAACAGTCGCCTGAACCGATGGTTCCCCGGCTTCGATAAGAACAGAAGCTCTTGTGTTATCCAAAGTTTTGTATGCCCCTGGTGCTTCCACTACATCTAATGGAGGAAACGATGCGTTTTTTGCAGCGACCATTTCTCGATATATATTAGCTTTTTGACCAACGGAACTTTGTGTTAACTGCAATTCGGAAGTTGGTATGCTCTGGGGTGGTGATCCAGGAGTTGGCTCGTGGACTGGAATTCTCGAAAGCTTTCCCGATGTAATTTGTGATTCATCAATATTTATTGGTTCTTCTACTGGCGCAGGTTCTACTACTGGTGTTGGTTCTGCTACTGGTGTTGGTTCTACTACTGGTGTTGGTTCTACTACTGGTGTTGGTTCTACTACTGGAACCTTGCTCCCTTTGGGGGTGGGAGCACCCTTGAGTAAACCTTTGAGTCCAATTGCTGTTGCTAGTAAACCAACAGCGCCACTACCGATTTTTCTTGACCTTTCAGCATCATTAAGCTGCCTGCCAGTTTCACTATCTTTCCCTGTATATACTTCTTTTGCCGTAACTGACGTATCTGCAATTCCGTAAGCAGTTCCAGCTACACCTATAGCAGTCGTTGCAGCCGCGACATCTGCTGTGGTAACCGTCAGTCCAACCAGTGCGCCAACTGCTGGCGCTGCTGCTCCCGCTGTCAGTACTACAGCAACACCTACTGCTATCCCTACTGCTGCTATTCCTGCCCCTATAGCTACTTCTTTCCAACTAATTTTAAAATTTCCTGTTAAATCAACCTTGTTAGTTGGATTATTACTCACATAAGCATAAATATTTATTCCGTCTTTTATGTCTGTTGGATCACACGCCGTCCACCTCCCTAACCACGGCGCGTAATACCGCGCTCCATGATAACTAAACCCCGTCTCCTCATCCCGCTCCTTGCCCGTATAGCGATACCGCTTCGCAGCCGCTTTAATACTCTTATCCACCGCCTGATAAGCCGTACTCCCGTAGGGATAGTATTCCTCATAGGAAATGACATTGGCTTTATCATCCAATTCCAAACTAGCCGAACTCAGATGATTCCCAAGCTGAAACCGAATGAGTTGCGTGGGAGATTCATCATCGGGGTTAGTGATCGTCTTCGTTTCCACCAACGCGAGACGCTGCTTGTCATCCATTCCATGCAGCGTCTCGCGCTCTAGCTTGATATCAGTTCCATTGCTCTTAAATTCGCGGTAAAGCTCAAATCCGCCTAGATAAATCCGCTCCTGCTTGCGCGTCCCATTTTGCCGCTCTGTCACCTTGCGAATCCGCTCACCGATGGCATCGTAGACATAGAACGTCGTCTCCGGCACCGTGTTGGGTGGTGGCGTAGCATTCACCGCCTGCCGCGAAGTCGCACTCAACTCATCCTTGTAATTCCACTGCATCAGCGTCAGGTGGGGCATACTCGTCATATTGCCGTGGGCATCGTAGGTATAGGGTTCCGTCCTTGCCCCCACCGTCGTACTGCTCAAGCGATTGCTCGGCTTGCTCGGTTCAATCAGGCTGGCTTCGTTGTAGGCATAGGCACGAGTCCAATTTCCATTTATCGCCTGATGGATTAACCGCTCAAAATTGCCCACCTCATCGTAGAAGTATTGCTCCGTATAGTTCCGCATCGCCTGCCCGTCGCTGGGATGGGGCAGATTGACGCGAAACTCGTCATCCCAAATGGTTTCGGGCTGTCCCGCCTGCCCGATATGCTCCCGTCCCGCTGCCGCAACTAGACGGTAGATCGGGTCATAGGTATAGTCACAACGGGGCAACACCACCTGATTGTTGAAAAAGATCGTCTGCTGGGCATCATCTCGAATGCGGGTGATATTGCCCACCGGGTCATAGGTATAGAACAAATCCTGCAACACCGCCCCGCCCCGCGTGGTCTTCAGATGCATCAACCGGAAGGTTTTCTCATCATAGGTATAGGCAGTTTTTGCGCCATTGCCATATTCAATCAGGGTGCGCTGTCCCTTCGCGTCATGGTCAATGTTCGTCACTGCATGGAAATTCGCCGACGGTGGATCGAGCAACGCCGTTGGTTCCGTTGCTTGTCCTAGCCACACATCCATCCGCTCTAATAAATTCGCCTCGTTGTAGCCCGGACGGATCACATTCAGTTTCGTCTGCGGCTGGTTGCTATGAGGCGCGACCAACTGAATTGGTCGATTTAGCGCATCATAGCAGCTACTGCTGCTAAAGACTTCCATTTCTAAAACAGGATTACCCGACCAGTTGGGAATGGTTGTGTAATCCTGCACTAGTTGGCGCGTGCTGCTAAGCAGATTGCCCTTAAAGTCAAAGGCTCCATTCGTCGCCACACCCGCACTATCAAAATGCTGATAAATCCGAGTCCGATGGTTTTTCGTATCTCCCTGCCCTTCGCCATACATCGTCTTTTCTGTCAGAATTTCCGGATCGCTGCCCGTTTTGACAAACAATTGCGTCGGACGCTGCAAGGCATCATAGGTGGTGCGGAAAACATGATCACGGCTATCCCACATTCGGATCGGCTTACCTGCCACATTGTTCAGCATCCAGCGCTGTCCCGCTTCCATACTGGCTTGATGAATCCGATGCCCCAGTAAGTCATAGTCATAGCGCATGACAATGCGGTTTTTGGCATCGATGATTGATCGCTGATTGCCCTCAATATCCAACTCCACGCGAGTCGCATAGTTCTGGTCATTGCCACTGGCATCCTTGCCATTGTCCGCAATCGTCAAAAAGGTGCGCCCCAGAGTGTCAAAGTGGGCAATGGGTGGCGTATTGGCGTGTTTAGCCGCCTTCTCCGCCGCGCTTTTCTCCTCCGTCCCCAATGCCCCACCAATTCGCTGTTGATACCATGTCGGCAAATAATTTCCATCCGGCATCCGCGTCAGAAATTCCCCCACATCCACATCGGTTTTTGGGTCAAACGTCACCGTGTCATTGACATCAAAGGTCTGCTGCTGCCACGGGTCGAAAACCACTTTCTCCCAAGTATGGTTGGGATGCAGCGTCGCCACCACCCGTTCCACCGGATCGTAAAACAGCGTACTGCTCACGCCCCATTGTTCAATACCAAAGTGATGGGTAGGACTAAAAAACGGTTCGTATTGCCGGACGGGTTTGCCCTTATTGTTGTAAACCTTCGCTCCCGTCCCCACCCAACGCGGATCGAGTCTGGGCGAGTTCTGCACTGCAGGATCTTGAGGACCTGGTTCTGCCTGCACCTTCGTCTGTGCTTCGCGCCCAAAGCCATCGGAATACACAAAACTCAGTTGCACCTTGGTTTGTCCACCATCCAGATCGCTGACATGGGTTTCCCGTGCGATCGCCGCTGCACAAACCGGAATTTGCTCCAGATCGTAAATAATCCGCGTCGTCGCCGTGCCTAAATGTTGCGTAGCCAGCGATCGAGGATTATCGGCATCAAAAAATGCTTTGATTTCAGCCTGCGTCAGATCGGCGTTGAAATTAGTTAGGGAATCCCCCAGCGTCTCTGTTGCCTTACCCATGATGGCAGTACCCACCATCATTCCCAGAGCATCAAACACCGCTTGCGCTCGATTACCATTCGGGTCAGTAATTTGCTCCGGCTGCAGGGTGCGGTAATTGTTGCGAATGGCGATCGTATTGTTGAGTGGATCGACCGTTTGAATAACGCTTAAGTGATAGCGATCGTAGGAACTGGTATAGAGATTGCCTAAGGGATCTTTGATTTGAACAGGTAAATAGAATTGAGCCGGATCAAACCCCTGGCGACCGGATGAAATCCACCAACAGCCATCCTGCTGCACGTATTTCCCTTCAGCACCCAACAGTGTACTGAGATCGGTAAGCTTGCTACCGTAAACCTGAGTCAGCAGACCAGGCGTAAATGCCAATTTAAAACTCTCATAGGGCAACGCCAGAGAATCAATTTGCCCCAGCGGTAAGGGTGTGGTATCGGTCGTACTCGCCTCACTATCCTTGCGGTAGAGCATTCTGACTCGCTCAATTAACCGTTTTTGTGGACTGGTGTTTGGCGGAGTCGTCTCATAGGGAATTTTGGGTGCAGTTGAATGCCCCAACACCGAGCCATCAGCAGCCTTTTGATAAAAATCAGCCAGCACAAAGTATTTCTCAGCTAGGGCTGAAACACCCGTAATCTCATAGGTGCGAGTTTCGATCGGCACCCCAATCCGATACCAATCTGGATCAACCGCTTTGTCATTGGGCTTATTCGTGACTTGATTTTCGGTATAGGTAATGAAGGTTTTGGCTTGCTCTGGATAGGCAGGCTTGCGACGCGGATAGGCGATCGCCACACTCTTCAACCCATTGCCAAATTCATCTACCTCCAATGTCATTGCATGGGTGACACGCGGATCGTCAGGATTCCGCTCGTAGTGATAGTCAATCGTTTCGCGATCGTGGGCAAAGAACACGGCATGACGATTCGTTTGCAGTCCTTGCTCTAGGCGAATCTCGTAATTGCGCTCCGACACACTGTAGGGATGGGACTGTTTGTCTGAGCCATCCAGGGCATAGATTTCTAGCCGGAGGATGTGTCCTTTGAGCGATCGCGCTGCTTCCCGTTCTTCGTCCGCTGTCAATCCAGCAGGCAGAATCGTATCAGGCAACAACGAGGCAGCAAATGCCTGGTATGACTCCTTCGGCTCTCGATAATATTCATGCTCAAAATGAGTAGAAATCTTCTCCCGATTCACATACGCTCCGGTATGAAACCAGGTTTTCGTCAGCACCGGGGGCACAAACGAAGCCGCATCCAGATTGGTACTGTCTGAGGTTGTATCTCCCGACTGGATCGTGCCAATTTCTTCCGTATCCCACTGATCCACCCGACCAAAGCCGCGAAATTCACGTTCCATACCATCAAAATAGCCGTGATGATAGGCATAGCGGGTGACAAAGCGATTGCCACTGATGCGATCGTATGTCTCTACCCGTTCCACCACATGCACGAGAAATGGTAACTTCGTAATCCAAGGCTTGTCCTGCCGTTCGTCTTCCAGATAAAACTTGGTAGAAGGCGCATACTGTACAACTGTTTCTGCACCCATATTATTGACCGTCTTCACCAACAGGTGCGGCTTCTCACCACCCATCAGATCGATATAGCGCATGACTCTTTGCCCATGCCCCGGCAACGGCGATGACCAAACCAAGCAAGCCGTCCCATTCCCCAACAGATCGAGCGTCGTTACTGAAACAACACTATCGATCGCCGGAAAAGATTGCAAAACTTGCGGTGCAGACCAACCATTCCCCGACTGATTGAAATAAACCTGCACCCCTTTACTACTCAAATACAAAATATCCGTCGTTCCTGAACCATCAATATCCGCCAACACGATCCGCCGTTGATTAAAAATATCTAGCGAATCAAGCCAAGGCGAATTATCCATCGTCACCTTTGCCCCAAATCGCCCATACCCCAGATTTGGCCAGTAACACACTCCCGAATTTGTAATTCGGACTATATCTGTCAGCCCATCCCCAGACATATCCGCTAGATGAATAGACTGGGTGCTGTCTGCAAAAATCACCCTCGCCCCTTTTTCCTCGTCCCAAGGCTGATGGACGCGCTTGGCTGCCCCAAATCCATCTTCTGCCAAAGAGGGATACCAAACAAAACAATCATCCTCTGTAATCAGAATGTCAGCATGTCCATCTCCATCTAAGTCAATAAATTTCAGGTTCGGATTGTCCCAATCCAAGTTAGGTAGAGACTTAAAAGCTACAAATGACTCCCATCCTTCATCCTGAGTCCGTTCGTAAAACCCTGGTGTCGTGCCACGCAACATCACTACATCTGGCTGCCCATCTCCAGCTAAATCCAAAAACTGCGAACCATTCGCCAAACCACTTGCAGGTTTAGTCGCCACCACACCTACCGCTGCAAATTGCGCCTCTACCCTTCTCCCATCCGCCTTCATTGGATTGATCGGGCTAAGATTGCGTTTGTAAAACCACCCACCACCCTGCTCGGTCAAAATTCCTGACAATCCTTCCCCATTCAGATCTACCCACTGATAGCGATTACCATCCAAACCTTGCGGTAAGTTTTCTAAACTCTTGCGATCGACATCCCACACGCGCTGATCGATTATTGGCTCACTGTAGGTAAACTCTAATGGCGGCAAAGATTTCTGAATATAACTATCCCCATTACGTTTATAGCCAGTTTGCTGCACAGATTTCAAAAATGAATAGATTGGTTTCTGTGCATCTCTAAGATTCTGTTCGTAGCTATAAGTAAAATCTGTTGATCGCACCAAACAATCTTGTCCCACACCTTCCTCACCAGAGAAATGATGAAACATTAACACCCGCTGACAAAGACGGTAGGTGCGAACCTCAAACCCCGAACGATAGGAGGAGAAAGGATCGTTGCGGAGAGTTGCTGTCGTCCATTCCGTCGGTTCTTTGGGAATGGGCTTTAAGAGATCGTGTTCGCCGTAATCAAACACTACCTCAAACAACCAATCTCTGCGCTGACTCAGATCTTCATTCACTTGTCGCGGTGTTAGATTTCCATAGTAGATATGCTTCAGATAACGATTGCTAGATCGGCTTTTCGGAGTGCGATTTCGTTCATTTGCTTGAGCCAGATCGATACCGCTTGCGTTATCCTCTGATCGATAGCTGTAGTAAATTGCATTTCCCTTATCGTCATAGCTCTCGCAAATTAGCCAACTAAAAACATGGGTTAGATTCTCGGGATCGGCAATGCGACTATTTTCTGTTTTACCGTATAGCGTCGAAATATTATCCTTAGAAATCGATCGCCAATGCATCTCACCCGAATCCACCTTTGTCCAGCGTTCGATCCGCGCAAATAGCCCTTCAATGCGGGGACGATATCGTTGAATCTTATACTGGCGATCAGGTGAATATAAGATTTCACGACTACCATCTGCTTTCAATACGGATACTAAATCTTCCGCCCCCGATAGAATGAAAACGTCAGACTCTTCACCATCCCAGTAGCGCGGCAACCCTTTGTCGGTCTTGCGTGTAATCGATGGCATCGACAGATTCCAGCCCATGCCAAAGATGCCATTACCAGAAACAGAGTCATAGGTAAGTGATAACTGCGGCGCAAAGCCTGATCGCCCTGGACTAGTTGCGATCGGAACGCTCATAGAACCAGTTCCCGTCACAGGGTTGGCAGAAAACTTTTCGCCCATGCCTTTAATTGCACCCCCACCCTTGGGTAAGGATATGGATGGAGGTGCGGTAAAGTAGCTGCTTTCAGCGCTTTTGTCACCATCTGTCGGAGCTTTGGAGTTATAGTTACTCATTCTATCTAGCTGTAGATTGATATCTAGATGGGCAAGAAGACTTATGAGAAGACCTGAATTTCTTGGTTATAGAATCTAACTACTTCTCAAATAAAATCATTTAGATTTTTAATGATTTATGATTTTATTTATATAAAGCTGAAATATTTCAAACTCATTTAAAGAATATACACTAAAAAAAATAAATATAAGGCTAAAAATAGAACCAAAATTAATAAAAATTAATATTTGCCTTTTCTACTTAATTTTTTAAATTTATTCTTTGGTTTTAAGCTTGCTTAAATTTCAATACATGTTTTTTCAAGCTGATCATCAATAGCAGGTGTTTTCGAGTAAATTCACCATAAAAGAATTACAAGATCAAACTTCATACGAGTTTTCTGGCTATTACAAGTTTGATTGTAATTTACTGCCACACAGTGAAGATCTTTCTATACATTGCAGCCAGATTATCAACGTAATATTGGCTCTTTTAGTTACACATTGTCGAGACTCGAAGATATCTCAAGTTCAATCTTGATAAAAAGTAATTTTAAACCGCTATTTCCACAAAAGATGGAGTTGTTAATGCATGTGAAATTGGTGATGATTTGTTCTAAGGCTTCTCTGTAACAAATTAGGGTTTAGATTTTGATTTTACGATTATTTTTTAATAGACCTGTTGGGTAATAAGCTCAAAAAACCTCGAAAGTCAATCTGGGTAAAGGTTTTAAGGCTTTCGACTCAGAATCCTTGAAACCTTTACTGGGTAAAGGTTTCAGCGATTTTAATTATTATTACCCAACAGGTCTAATGTTGACAGAACTATAGTGCAGACACATGAATGTAATAACTAAGGGAGAAGACTGAAAAGTTTAACTCCAGTCATTGTGACCTAGAGGTAATTGGTTTAACTCGTCGCGATAAATTCTCCAATGAGGCATCACTTTGTCCATGACAGCTTTAAAGCGATCGCTGTGGTGTCTTTCGAGGAGATGGACTAATTCGTGAACGATGATGTACTCAATGCAGTGTAGGGGTTTTTTGATGAGTTCGAGATTGAGCCAGATGCGATGATCATCAATATTGCAACTGCCCCATTTAGTCTTCATTTGTTTGACTCCCCATTCATTGATTTCTACACCAACGATCGCCTTCCATTTATCGATTAGTGCGGGGATAATTGCTTTTAGCTGAGCGCGATACCATTGCTGGATGATTTCTAGTCTTTTTTCATGGCTAGTTGTGGGTTTGACATAAAGAAGCATTACCGATTTATTTTCTAGGGCTATGTAGCTCTTCCCTTGATGTTCGACAACCTGTAGAAGATAGCGCTGTCCTAAGAAATAATGACTTTCACCGCTTACCATTTCTCGTTGGGACTGACGCGGCTGGGCTTGAAATTTTGACTGTTGGTGCTTGATCCATGCGAGTTTACCGATCGCTGCGAGGCGGATTGACTCATCACAGATGTGCATCGGGGCAGTGACGCGCACCTTTCCGTGAGGGGGATAGACTCCGAGATGGAGGTTTTTGATGGGCTTTCGGTTGATTTCGATATCAATGCCACTGACAGAAATTTGATGAGGACTAATATTCATTTTGTTCTCTCACAACTTCTAAGATGCTGTTAACCAAAGATTCCTCTGCATCATTTAACAATGCTTTGATCGCAAGTTCTATCTTCTTACCTTTGATTTTGTTGCCGCGCCAACCATCTTGGCGATTGTCTCTGATGGCTTTGTCGATCGCTAGGGCAAGCGACTCATCTTGATTGAGGTTGTCGTATAGCGATCGCTTGGCTGGTGTGTCTAGGGATGCGGGATAGTTTTGATTGCTATGAGGATTGGCAGCTTGTTTAGTAAGTTCGGCAATTTTGGCTAAGTATTCCTGATAATCGATCGCATTGTCTCGTCTTTGTTTGATGAGAGCATCGAGCAGCTCGGACATTTTTTCGTAATACTTGGGGTTGATCGGTTTCTCATCGACAATTAAGCGACGGACGTTGTTTTCGATGGTTTCGGCAACGGCTTCTTGGTTATTGCGGATGCCTTTCGGTAGCTCATCAACGGCTTTGACTCCGCGATTAACGATGAGTTGAATTAGGGAAAAATCATCAAAGGTCGATATTTTCTCGCTTTCTTCAGCGCGGATATACCTGTCTATGAGATAGCGCATATCTGGCTCATAGCTTTTGAGATCGATGTAGTCACCACTATGGAGTTTGATGGCATCACGTAGCTTTGTGTAGCGATCAACCTCATCCTTGAGTTTGACTATTTCAGTGGGGCTGTAGCCTGCTTTGGGTAATTCGTTAGCGATGTTGGCATAGGAGCGAATTAGCGAGGCGATGAGTTTATAGAGGGCTAGGCGCTTGGGTTCATTGGCTTTGAGTTCATCGGTATTGCCTGAGTCCTTGGCACAAAAATAATGGAAGTAATCGGATTCATTTTTGGGCTTGGGGACGGGTTCGCAGAGGGCGGCGATCGCTTCGCGGATGGAGTCGAGTCTTTCAGTGGCTTTTTCGAGACGATCTTCTAAGAGTCCTGCCACATCGGCTTGGTCATAGCCATCAAGTGCGCCAGAGGTATAGTCGCTAACTGCTCCTTCGAGGCTTTTGAATAGATCTTTGTAATCGACAATGTAACCATATTCTTTGTCTTCACCATCGAGGCGATTGACGCGACAGATGGCTTGGAATAGTCCATGATCGCGCATTTGCTTGTCGATATAGAGATAAGTTGCCGATGGGGCATCGAATCCTGTGAGGAGCTTATCGACTACGATCAACAGCTTCATCTGCCCGGGTTCTTCGATAAATTTTTTCTTGACGGCGATTTCAAATTGTTCGGCTTTATTAATGGCTGTTTCAGGGGCTTCGTTAAACCAGTCCGCTAACATTTTTTTGTAAATTTCGTACTGGTTCAGCTTTTCGGTGTAGCCTTCGCCAGTGGTTTCGCCTTTGAGGTCGCTGGGGGATGGTTTGTAGCTGGTGACGATCGCACATTTACCAGCGAGAGATGTCCTAGAAAAAATCTCGTAGGTTTTGCAAGCTTGATAGATGCTGCTACAAACGAGCATGGCATTACCGCGTCCATCCATGAGGCGGGGCTTCGTACTCATATCCATGAGGATGTCATCAACGATTTGCTCTAGGCGTGATTGACTGGAGAGGACTGTCTGCATGGTTCCCCAGCGTTGTTTGAGTTTTGCCTTAGCCAGATCATTTAATCCTTGCGTTTTTGCTTCAAACCATTGATCGATTTTTTGCTGAGAAGTGATGATTTGATCGATATCGCGGGCTTCGTAGCGGAGGTCAAGGACTACGCCATCGCTGACGGCTTCGTTAAATTTGTAGGTGTGGATATAGCGCCCGAAGACTTCGATACTTTTTTGTTTGTCGGCTTTAAGTAGGGGTGTCCCTGTAAAGCCAATAAAGAGAGCATCGGGGAGAATGTCTTTCATGGCATTGTGGAGTTCGCCCGATTGGGTACGATGGCATTCATCGACAAAGACAAATAGATTCCCTTTGGGTTTGAAGTTGGGCGGTAATGCTTTTTTGAGTTCGGCAATGTAGCCGCTAATGTCGGCTTCGCTGTCCTGTTTGCTGCCGAATTTATGAATGAGGGAGCAGATTAGCCAAGGGTTAGGGGCGTTAATGGTGGCGATGAGGTCGGAGCCGCTTTTGGTGCGGTAAATGTCTTCATTAACTCCTTTAAAGACTTTTTCGATTTGTTCGTCGAGTTCGGTGCGATCAGTGACGATCAGGACACGGGCATCGGTGACGTTTTCGCGTATCCATTTGGTGAGCCAGACCATTGTGAGGCTTTTGCCACTGCCTTGGGTGTGCCAAATGATTCCTCCTTCGCGGCGTTGGATGAAGTCTTGGGAGGCGTTTACCCCGAAGTATTGGTTAGGTCGGCATAGTTTTTTTGTGCCTGCATCGAAGACGACAAAGTTATGAATCAGATCAAGGAATCGCGCTTTGCTGCATATTTGGCAGAGATGGCGATCGAGGAGGTTGTCAATGGAGTCGTCTCGGTGAATCGGTAATGTAGTGCGAGTCTGAACGAGAGGATCTTCTTTCCAAGTTAGGTAATATTTGGCGGAGGTTTCAATGGTTCCGTGGCGGATGCCTTCGGAGTTGTTGCCAGCCATGAGGTACTGCATGGTGCTAAAGAAGGGCTGGATAAATTCTTTTTTCTGGTTGTCAAGATTTTGACGGATGCCTTCGTTGACGGAGGTATTCGATCGCTTTAATTCGATCGCACCCAAGGCGATACCATTGATGTAAAGCACGATGTCAGGACGTTTGGTACTTGATTTTGCATCTGCGCCTTTGACGGTAACTTCTTCGGCGATCGCAAAATGATTATTTTCGGGATGTTCCCAATCAATGAGCCAGATGGTTTGGATTTTGTCGCTTTCGCCTTGTTCGGGTTTGACTTTTACGCCATAGCGCAGGAGTTCATAAACGGCTCTGTTGCGATCGTAGAGGCTTTTGCTGAGGTCGTTGGCGACTTTATCGAGTTGGAAGTGGGCGCGATCGCTTATTTTGAGGTCATGTCCTTGTTGTTGTAGCCAAGTTAGGAGTAGTTCTTTCTCAATATTGCGATTATTGGGGCGATCTTGCCAGTTGCCGAGGTAGTCATAGCCTAATGTGTTGCGAAATAGGTTAACAACTCGGTTTTGGGTATGGCGTTCTTTTTGTCCAATGTCGCTCATGATTTTTCTTTTCTAAATTTGGACTCTAACAATTGAAAACTAAAATAGCGTGATTCCTTATTCTAGTTTTTAGCCAAAAACTAAAATAAGGGCTTTTATTTTTTTTTGATTTTAGCCAAAAGTCATTAAAACTACTGGGAAAATCATATTTAATTTGTCTAAGCAACACCATAGCCTGTGTAGGGTCTTTTGTAGGGGGGATGTAAGCCTAGTACGATGTCTTCTTTGGGGATACCAACTTCTAGCAGTTCTTGTCCTACGTCGATGTCGGTTGTGTTTTGCTGTAGCCAAATTTTGCCGTCTTTGATGTCAAAGTGGAGGACAGTGTAATAGACCCTCTTTAAGCCTTTCCAACCTACGCGCATAAGTTGATAGCGATCGCGTACTGTGTCAAAAATTAGTTCGTTTTCTACGTCGTCTTGATTTTTAAAATGGCTATGTTTTTCTAGAAGATTTTGAATATCTAGACGGTAAGTTTCTAGTTTATCCATGTGACTATTTCCTCGGTGAGGGGTTCATAAACAATAAGCTTTAGTTGATATCGCTCAATGGATACTTGGGCAAAGCGGCTTTGAAAAAAGGTTTCATAGGCATCGAGGGGAATGGCTAGATAAAGCTGGCGATCGGGTTCGTTGACTTCTAGCATAATTCTATAGTTTAGAAATTGCCCTAGTGCGGTGTGAAAGTCGCTAATCGCGGATGTGCTGATGAAGCTTTTTATTTCAACAGCAATTTTTTGTTGATCGCGCTCGGCGGCAATCAAACGCTCGGCGGCTAGGTCAATTTTGACTTTGACTTCTTCCCATTCAAGTTCTAGGGGATCGTTGGTGATCTGCCAATGGTCTTTTTCTAGTCCTCGTCTAACGGCATCATGAAATAGATCTCTTGCTGACATTTTACTTTAACCTCGTTTTTCCTGTTAACAGTTCTTGCATCATGGCTTGCTTGAGGGCTTTGGTCTTGTCGCGGCGTTGTTCTAGGGCTGAGATTTCGCTATCCATATCTGAGAGGACTTTAGCGATCACTTGTTGTTCTTCAATTGATGGGATAAAAATATTAATCTTGGCAATATTAGTTTTACTGATTCCGCTTACCTTTGTACCAACAGCAAAAAACTTAAATTGATTTTTGACAAGAGAACTTTGAAAGCAAAATCTTTTGTATTCGTTATTTAATAAATTATCTTTACTTTTAGCAACTATAGTATGCAGTCCAGAAATATAAGTAATGTTATGTGAGTTTTTGATTACAACATGACGGCTGGTGCCTTCATCATCTTCTGAAGCATCTACAAAACAAACATCCCCATCATTCAATAAAGATTTACTTGAAACTTTTCTTAAATTAACTTGTAGTTTTGGAATTTCATCAAATTCTTTTGCAACATCAATAAAAGTTTTTTTAGACCCATGAATGTCTCCATAATGCAAATAACAAAAACCGTTAGTAGACAATTGATCTCTTGATGCAGTATAGCCACCACTAAAATTAAATGCATCTCCAAAACTTTTTAAGATCCATGAGTCTTTCTTTTCTAAAAGTTGCTGCATTGCTGCTTGCTTGATGTCGCGCTTCTTGGCGATGAGTTTGTCGAGTGAGGTGATTAGCGCATCTGTATCTGATAGTACGCGGGCGATCGCTTCTTGCTCTGGAAGTGGCGGCAACGGAAATCTAAAAGCCTTTAAAGATGGCATATCAATTCCTGTTTGCCCTGAAGACCTCTGTGATAGTCCTTCAATTAGGCAGAACAATCTCTCTTGTTGAACATAGTAATACCAATAATTGAGATCAACCTTTTGAGAAAGTACAGTCTTAATCAGAGCGACATTGTAAGCTCCCTCAATTCCTCGCAGAATTTGAAAGATTGGCGGTCCATATCTACCAATCATTACATCATCAACTGAACAGCATTTTCTTGCTAAATCTTTAGGAATATATGTTATAAAATCATCTGTTTTATAGTCCCTTATTTGAATAAGTCGAATATAGCCTTCTCGATACTTAAAAATAAATGTGCTTCTAGGAGGCTGAGAACCGCCAGAAAAAGTCACAATTTCTCCAATTGTTTTCGCTTCCCAATCTTCAGGAATCATCCCCACCTCAGTCAGCTTATAACCCACAAGTACATCCTTACTCATCACCATCCCCTAGCGCTAGATCGCCACTTATACCATTGACGACTTAGGACGCAATTCAAACAGCTATTCATTATCTAACAATGTTGCTAATGTTTGCGCCGCTTTGTGTGAATTTAAAGGTGTCACAACTTGATAAGTTTTTCCAGCTTGCAATAATGACAGATCCGCCTTTGGTTGCGAATAACGATGCTTAAGAAATTGAATAAAATCAACCAGTAAATTCTGAGCCTCTTCGGGCAAAGCATCAATATCTTGATGAACTTGTTCAAGTTGAATCATAGTTTTACCTCAATTGGTGAGAAGGCTTCTCACTTATTTCGATCATCATACCTCACCCCCATTCGCTGCAAATGCTGATCCACTCGCGCCGACAACTCCGCCACCTCATCCACCAACTGCGGCAAAGTCACCCCATAGCGATCGCCCAATGTCTTAATCCGTCCCGCCAACGCTTGCGACACCCGATCCATCTCGCTTTGCACCGCCGCCGCCAAATGTGCCAACCATTTATCATCCACCACCAAGCTTTGAATCTCCGCTAAATTCAGCACCCCATACCTAGCCGCCACCGTCTCTAAGAGTTGCTTCTGGGCTTCCTTGACCTGTTTATTTGCCTCCGTTTCCTTATCCAATAGCGCTAAATATTCCGTCAAAACCTGTCGCTCATCAACTGCATCGCGATCGCCCTTAATAGCCTTCAGCCTTGCCGACACCGCACCTTTCGAGATTTTGCCCTCGTCCAGTACCTCAGACAGCAAACCATCCTCGCCGCTATGTTCTTCCTTTAGTTCCTCGATGCTTTGCGCGATCGCCGCCGCTTCATTTTCTAACTGCGCGATCGCTGCCTGTTCCTTAGCAAAAAAGCGATTTACCATCAAATCCACAGGAATCAACTCCGCCTTATACTTCCGCTTCCCAATTAGAAAATCAGGCTTCTCCTTAGTTTTGCGATCCTTATCATCAATGATTTCCCTCGGTTTCGCCGCCTCTAGTACAAGGCGGCTAAAGTGAAGATACTATAAGAAGAAATGAAATAACGGTCAAAAATTAGTGTTTACGGGATCTGCAAAAGCATTGCATTTAGAAGAGTTGGAACAAGAAGAATTGGAACAGATAATCAATCGACACAGTACACCGCAGCAAATAGCCCAACGAGCAAAGATTGTTGTTTTAGCCTCTCAAGGATACAGTCAAGCAATGATAGCGCGGGAATTAGATATCAGCCGCAAAAGTGCCCGATTGTGGCGAGACCGATGGGTGTGGGGACGGGAAAAAGACATAGGCGTGTTGGATTGTTTGAAAGATGCCGAGCGTTCGGGTACACCACCGACATTCGAGCTTGAGCAAATCATGCACTTATTTGCAATCGCCTGTGAAAGTCCAGAGGAGAGTGGTCGCCCAATCAGCCAATGGACAAGTCGCGAACTCGCCGATGAAATGATTCAACGCGGGATTGTGACCACGATATCACCGAGGCACGTTGGACGCTTACTTGCCGAAGCAGATATCAAACCGCATCAATCAGGTTACTGACTGAATCCAGCGCCTGACCCATTGTTTGAACAAAAAGTAACAGCCATTACTGACAATTACTTAAATGCAATAGAGCGAGCTGCCTTAGGTGAACAAACTATTAGTCTTGATGAAATGACGGGTATCCAAGCCCTTGAGCGCAAATATCCTGATAAGCCCTTAGAACCTAGTAAGATTCACCGTCGCGAGTTTGAATATATTCGACATGGTACTCAAACCTTAATCGCCAGTTTTGATGTCGCCACGGGTTTAGTCATCAAGGCTTCTGTGGGCGATACACGTACTGAAGTTGCCTATCTTACTCATGTCCAACAAACTATAGCCACTAATCCTGATGCTAACAAATGGCATTTAGTTATGGATTGTCTCAACACTCATCAATCGGAATCCCTCGTTCGCTATGTTGCACAAGTCGAAAGATTGGAGATTGATTTAGGTGTCAAAGGTAAGTGCGGCATCCTCAAGTCCATGCAGACAAGGACTGATTTCTTAACCGATAAAAATCATCGTATTGTTTTTTATTTTACTCCCAAGCATTGTTCTTGGCTTAATCAGATTGAGATTTGGTTTGGAATCTTGATGCGTAAGTTACTCAGACGCGGTAACTTTATCTCTCAAGCCGATTTGAAGTCTCGCATTATCTTATTTATTGACTACTTCAACCGTACTATGGCTAAGCCTTTTAAATGGACTTATAAAGGTAAGGCTTTAGCCGTCTAAAAGTATGTTTCTTCACTTTAGCCGCCTTGTACTAGCAACTCTGATAGGTTAGTCACTTTGGTTAGCGCCAGATCGATCCTGTCTGCTAGTTGCTTCTTGACTGTGGGTATCCCTGTTTCTAACTCTCTCTTGATTTGACTGATGGTTGGTGCTTGGCGATCGCTTTCCCAACTGTTTTTGACTGGTGTAAGGTTAAAGTCTTGCTCTATTTGCCTGATTATTTTTTGGCTACGGATTCTCTCCCAGCTATCCGATACAACCGTGCCATCACATCGAATCCGACTTGCCACTAAATGCACGTGTTCGTGCTGCTTATCTTTGTGTTTTACAGCCAAAAAAAAGGACTTCGTGTATCCCATCTCTTGAAGATAGCGATCAATAATTTCTGTCCATGCTTCGTCACTCAAACTTTCCTTAGGACTAAGACTCAGCATCATATGACTAACTGTTTTAGTTACTCTAGGTCTTAGCTGTTGCGTCATTTCAAAACATTCTGCCATCTCATTCGCAGTTTCTCCTCGCACATTCATATTGAGGATCTCGAATGACGGTCTCTTTAGCACGTATGCTAAGCAGCTTTTAAAACTCTTACCTTGGATGATTTTGCCAATCATTTGTTTGCGGAGGCTTTTACCTGCGTTGGATTTATCTGATTGTATGTATCTACGACTAATCTTCGAGTTTCTTCAATTGCATCAAACATCTCATTGAGTTGTTTGATGTCTGACTGCATTGGACTTCCCATTTGCATACTTAAATTGGCGTTATGAGCTAACTGGTTAATATTTGTACCTATCTTTCTCAGTTGAAAATCTATACGATTGAGGTGCTGACAAAATTCAAAATTAGCCGAAACAATTGTATGAGATGGCTCGACAGGTACGTGAATCAACTTTAATCTAATTAACTTATTAAGCTTGACATTTAGATCGGCTGCCCTTTGTTGCAGTATATCCTTGTCTTGTTTGCTTATTCTAACTGTAATTCTTTCGTCAAGTGACATCTTAGTTATAACTCTTAGGCATTTAATAATTTTGCATTATTTATAATTTATTTTTTTCTGTTTGCAAAAAAACTTTATTTTTTTTGCGGGGGTTCCAAGGGGGATTCTTCCCCTTGGCAAGCAGACAATAGGCTGGCAAAAAAGCGTTAGCGATTTTTGGCAGCCTATTGTCACAGCTTGCTCTCTGCGACACTTACCGCTTAAACGTCGCAATCTCATTCTTAGGCGAAGATGATATATCAGCGAATAAACTTATCGACTGAGCCACATCACTAATAGCTATATTCCTATCTTGATTTGTAAATATTCAATAAGATTTAGACAGATATTTTAAAAGCTAATTAGATACTTTTTATCTAAATTGTTTTGATTGAATTAGGCATTTCGAGGAGATGAATTAGATACTTTTTATCTAATTCTAGCAAGAGCCTTTGTGCTGTTAAGGTTTATCGAACGATTGCTTTTTTTAAGCAATATGCTAAATTCTCTGTTAATTGCTTTGCAAATGTTTTCATGTCTGAATTAAGGATCTCAAAAGAAAAGCTGTTGGCTACTTCCAATAAGTGGAGTAATCTGCCAGATAAATTCAGTACTAAAGATGAAGTTAATTCTTTGATGGAACTTGTACGCGCCTTGGAGGATAGCATTAAAGTTATGCGCCAAATGCGCTATTCCTTCAAGGATATCTCGGCTAAGTTCTTGGAGGAGTTTCAGGTCGATATTAGTCCTCAAACTATTTCTGGTTATCTGGCAGCTATCAAGAAAGAACGGAAGCAATCTTTATTTCGTTCTAGTCGGGATGCTAGGCAAGCATCTAGGGCTTCTTCTGCGAAAAAGGCAAAAAAAGAAGGTGCTGTTCCAGTAGATTTATCGGTTGATGGGCAAGTGCAACCTTTAGTCAGCTTAGAAGATAGTGCTGTTACTTTATCTATTGAAAAGCAGTCTGTGGATGATGCGATTACTGAGGCATCTATTAACCCAAAATCCAGCAAAAACAAGCAATCTCCTAGCTCCACAAGTGTTGTCCCTAAACTCAATCATATAGAAGTTGTCGATGCGAATGCTGATGATGATGAGATAGAAAAATTAAAACAAGTTGAGATGCTCAAACATTTTAATAATTACTAATTTGCAGATATGGCAATCATTAATTTAATAGATGGTGAAAAGGGTGGTGTGGGTAAGAGTTGGGTTGCCCGCACAATGATTCAATATGCCATTGATCACAACATTCTTCATGTTGGCATTGAGACGGATAGAAGCAATCCCACGCTATTTAATATTTACAAAGATTGTAAGGTTGCTTTCTTTTCAGAGAATGAAAAGCTGGCGGATACTCCAGATCTTATCTTTGACTATGCTTTCAAAAAAATGGTCATTGTCAATCTTCCTGCTCAGGTTCATCGCGCTGTATCTACTTGGATTGATGCTAAGGGATTATTAGAACTGGGCAAGGAAAATAATATTTCTTTTGTGAAATGGTTTGTAAGCGATGGTGAGAGCGATTCTATTGAGTTATTTATCAATTCTCTAGAACATTATCAAGACTATATTCCCCATGTGTTTATCAAAAATTTTGGGCGTTGTGATGAGTGGGAATATTTCAATAATCATGAAAGCATTCAGAAAGCGATTTCGGAATATGGGGTGACTGTAATTGATTTTCCTAAGTTGGGTGATGCGAAGCGGATTGAGATCAATGCGAAGCGGATGATGTTCTCCCACGCTCTCAATTATGCTGAGTTTGGCATTATCGGTAGGAATCAAATCAAAACCTTTTTACGCAATGCTTATAGTGCTTTTGACTCTACTAATATCTTTGCGGATGTTCAGAAAAAAGAAGTAAATGCTTAGTATCCATTTATGACTAACAGCGATCGCCCTATTCCTAGTTATCTTGATATTGCGATTAACGATTATGAGCCGACAGTTAAGGCGAAAATCTACGAAATTGTAGCGAAATCTGGGATTCCCCATGATGATCCCTATATTGCGATTTTTTTGTCGAATGCTCAGGTTGCGGCAACGATCGCTACGGGTCCAACGTTAATTCGCGAGGCTCTTAACAAAGGTTTTGAGGTTGGTATCCAGAAGTTTGCAAAATCTTTATCGGCTTCTATGAGTGAACTCAAGGGTAAGGATTTTGAGACGACTGTTGATAAACTTGCTGCTGATAAGAAATCTGCGCCCCAAGGTCAAACGTTTTTTGGTTGGAGTTCGATCACTTTTATTGGTGCGGGAATGTTAGCGATCGGGTTGACTGCTGGGTTGGTTTCGGGTTTGGCGATCGCTAATGCTTTGTCTCCTAATCATCCAAGTCCACAGACTGCTAAGGATTTAGAGTGGCTAGCGAGTGATGAGGGTAAGCTAGCTCGAAATCTTCTAGATTGGAATCGGGATAATCTGAAGGCTTGCCAGCAGAATCAACAAAATTTAAAGGAAGCTTTGATTGTGATGAATGGTAAGTATGTGACTAAAGGCTTGTGCGCTCTTTGGATATTGCCTGATAGTCAGAGGGTATATGAGGATCGCCGATAAGTAAAAAAACATGACTATCAAGTGATAGTCATGTTTTTTGTCATCTTCCAGCTATCATGTAGCGGATAAAATGAGTATTTTCAGGAACTTCATCCTCAAGTCTAATTACCAATGCATAATTAGGATTTTTCTTTGGAAGATCCTTGCCCGATAGTTTTTCAAACAGTTCTAGACATTTTTCTGGGTCAAACGAGTACTTAAATTCGTTCAACTGCTCTACGGTAACAGGCGTTTCATAGGTATCAACCCATTTTCCCGTTGATTTAAATTTATCAACTACGAGTTTCATTTTACTTGATTAGTATCAGATCGCTGGTTTCAAGCGTGAGCGATGTTCAATGGTCGTTCAGTATAGATCCACCTTTTCTTGTCTAAGCAAAGGTGGATTGGTAAGGTCTTCACTCATATGAGCAATCTGGAGAAAATCGATCTTATCCCAAAATTTTATCTGTCAACTATAAGAATCTCAGTCGAAGGCTTTAACCAACTTCACCTATCTACCTAGATGAGCGTAAATTGATTTACTGAAAACCGAAATAGTGATTATTAGCTAAAACCATGTTTTAATCCACCTTCAAGTTTTGCAAAGCGATCGCTAAAAGTGCTTGAGCTTGATCAAGAATCTCCTCCACATCTTCCTGCGAAGCAATCGAATTAGTGTCATAGTCCGCAAGAGTACGCTGCGCTTGAGCATCAATCAGATAACGATGAAACTCCATTGGAACCTTGCCAGCATGAGCAAGATAACGCCCAAAAGCACTGATGACAGCAGCATGGCTCGAAAAAGACAGTCCTTCATTATCTAGAAGTGCTTCAGCAATATAGAACATTGCATAGTAACCACGGGAGATTGCAAAATCATGAAACCCCTGCTCAGTTAAGCTTTGGGCTGCCTCTATACTACGTTGAGATTTGTCCAGTAGCGCTTTTTGTTCTGGAGTCATAGCACAATTCCGTCTTGGCGAATATTGCGTAACAGAGGAGAATTTTCAGTTTCAAACCTAGATCTCGGTAGAAAGAGACGCGAAACCAGTAAATTATGCTCTAGACAAAATTGGGCGATGAAATGACTGGTGCGACGTAGCTCCGTGCTGGAATTAACAGGATCGTCCAGTACAATCAAGATATCAATATCTGACGCTGGTAACGCTTCTCCTCTAGCTTGAGAACCAAACAAAATAAGGCGATCAAGTCGAGTTTGATATTCCTGCTGAAAATATTCTCGCAGAGGTGCAAGCAGGGTGAAAAGTTTTTGATGTCCTTGAGTCACGCTCATAAAAGATTAGCTTTATTCTTAAAGTTGTTAGCTAACTCCTGTTCTCTCTCTTTGAAGATACTACACTCTCATGAAACTTTACTAGCCGTTTCGCTAGTATTAAATGACACAGTAATTGGCGGGGCGACAACGATCAACTCTGGGGTCAAATATGCTGTCATCTGGTAAATGACAGCTATTGATGAGGCAGCTAGACGCTCATCCAGCTATAGATTTTACGATCAATCACTAGTTGTCGCGACAGCTTACGATCAGTAAAAATGACAGAGTTGATCGCTGTCGCCACTCGCCAATGTCGCTGTTGTTTGATATTCCTCTATGATTCACCCTATAGACCGTCATCCTTAAAGCGTCGCGAAGTCCAAATTCCAATTCGCAAATTCTATTTTCGCAAAGAAGAATCATCTATTGGCGGTGCTTTGCACTGCCAATAGATGATTCTTCTTTGTTTTTTGTAAAGTTATTATTCTAAAAACCCTCTATTTTGTAAAACTGTATACAATAAAAAAGTCTTACATATGCATTAGCGATTAAATATTTGGAGTTAGTTAGTATTATGTTGGGTCACAGCAGAGCATCTCATTATCAAGAAGGCTTACGAGATCGCGATGCGGGAAAACTGCCACGCAAAAAAAACTCTGTTTATCTAGAGGCGTATCTTAGCGATCGCCCAGGTGGTCTAGATGTGGTGCTGGACTATTTCCCAACGATAGAAGAATATATTCATTGGAAGTTAAATCACTCAAAGTCTTCAAGTATCTAAATAGCTAAATTCCAAGCAAAGAGTGGCGGAGCAAAGCTCCGCCACTCTTTGCTTGGTTTCTTGAAAGGAAACAAAAAAAGCTTGCATTTTGCAACCTAATACAACAGGTATGCCAAGTTATGTCAAAGCCGAGTCAGCGATCGGCTATCAATATGCACGAGAAATGGATGCTCGTCAGATCGATCTAGAAATTTGCATAGGTAGTCGTATTCCAAGTAGCAATTAGCGAGGTGCGCCCAAGAAATCCCGCTTACCAATCTCAACGCCACAATGTCTGAGAATGTCATAGGCAGTCGTTACATGGAAATAGACATTTGGCAAAATGAAAAACAGTAAATAATCTTGTCCTGCAAAAGTCATCGTCTCCTTACCCACAGGTAAAGTAATAACTTTCTCTTCAGAGCCATCAATTTGTTGAGGGGTGAAAGACTCAATGTATGTAACTACACTCCGAAGCCGATCGCCCAATTCGGCAAAGGTAGTTTCGTTATCTTCTATTATTGGAGCTTCTACCCCTGCCAATCTCGCAATACCACGTCTAGCAATATCAGAGGCAATATGTACTTGACGATTGAACGGCAACATATCAGGATACAAACGACTGGCAATAAGTACGGCAGGATCAATTTTTTTGGCTTCAGCATGTGCTGAAGCTTTTTCAAGAATTGCAACTAAATTATTAAGAGATCGGACTAGGGAAGGAACCGCAACTTGATACATGGAAATGGTCATTAATATTTCTCCGATTTCTTTAATTTCTAAATAAACTCATTTTTGTATCCTAAATTACTATAACTGATCTTTAAATCGGTTCAAGTTCTGAATGCTTTTACCGATCGCTTTCAAGCCGTTCGAGTTCAGCTTGCAGACTGGCAAGTTCCGACGCGGACTTACCCCTACGCAAAATCGGAGTACCCAACAATGCTCGGAGATAACCAATCCTACTTTCAACCAGTGAAATGCTCTGAGTTTTTGACATTTCGTAGGGTCGCAAACAATCAGCATTGGCAGTGCGAGTCGATAGGGTTTGAGAGTTTGGAAACACTGACGCTTTAGCACTTTCATTTTTGGACAGACTTAGCCTGCCATGCGTCTCGATCCACATCGGTTCTTTAGTTTTTGATGGGGACTTGGGCAAGTCTGTTGAGTCCTGAAAATCAACTGGGGCAATTTTTGGCAATTCTTGCCCTCGCAGGGGCGTTTCACACGGGGCTAACGCTTTATATAGGGATTTTTCTGTAACAGCCTTTTCTGTCTGGTTTTCAGCTTGTTTCGTTTCGTTTGCCTCGGAGGGTGTTTCTGGTTGGTTTTCGGCTTCGGTTGGGCTGTTACTCGTTTTTTGGTTCCTTTCTTCTTTGCTTTCTGTAAATTCGGGATGCCATAGCTCTTTGTTGGCGTATAGCGTTTCCATTGATACTTTCGCTCTTTGCGCGATCGCTTGCGCCATTCCCCGAATGCTCATAGGCATTTCTCTGGTTTGCTTGAGTTCGTTGACGATAATGCGGATGCGGTTGAGTCTTTGGACTTGTTTTTGCGCTTTTTGATTCTCTGTTTCAGGTTTTGTGGTTTCTTCTCCTGTTTCACTTTTTTTGCTGCCCCACGGAAAGTGATTTTTTAGACACCATTTGGCGATGTCTTTGGCTTTTTGTGTCAGTCGTTTCCTGTCGCCGCAATATTTCATGAATCCTGCGGCGGCTTTTGCGGTTGTGGTGATGTATTCGGCGATCGCTTCGATTTCTTCACATCCCATGAAGACTCGGGCATATTTGCCTATCAGGTATAGCAGTTGATTGCTTTGCCCTTGTCCTGTCCATCCTTCTTCGATTTGTTTTTCGAGGTCTTCTCGCCATTGAATCGGGCGGCGGTTGTCTTTGGGTGGTTCGTAGTTGGCTTTCGCTTCGGCGATCGCTTGGTTTAATAGTTCTAGGTCTTGTTGCTCTTGGACGGTTAACCATGTCTCAACGAATTGATTTAGGTCGTTGCCAACTATCTGGAGGTCGCTGTTGAGCAGGTAACTGCCTGTTTGCAGGGGTAGTCGATGTCCGTTGTATTCGGATTCGTATCGTTTGGTGTTGGGGAAGCTTTCAATTACTCCTGCGGCAATTTCACAGTTATTTTGTTGTAGACAGCTTTTGATCGCGCAGGCGAGTCCGAAACTGAGTACTTCTTGCCAGAGCGGGTAGTAGATATGCAGTCCTTGACTGTGTGAGCTTTGAACGATTAAGGGTCTGACTAGTCCTATGTCTTCGAGGGTTTGCAGGACGGTTTTAAATTTTTCGTGGTTGTTGTGGGGATGGTAGGGGCTGTTTTTGTCGATGTCGATCAGGGCGTATTCGGTTTGGTTACCAAATCTTACGCCGATGAGGATTTCTGGGTCTGCCCAATGGTCGTATAGTCGCCTTCCTGTGATGGGGTAGCGTGTTTCGGTTTTCCATTCGGGTTTGCTTGTCCGATCTATATTTTTGGCGTAGATAAATTTCCACGAGTATGGAAAAAAACTTGCAAAGGTTTTGGCAACTAGTTCGCTAGGACTTAAAGCTTTGGCTTCTAGTCCTTTAGTAGTAAATTCGGCTTCTTCATTGTTACAAATATAATCTTTTTCGGAGATCAAGATACTCGACCTCCCTTTTGCTTGCCATCAGCGACCGCTTTACCGATCTGCCAAGGCAAGTCTCGCAATTTTACTATCATCTAGATTGTCCTGAATGTAAGGTTTGTAGCGTCTTCACTCAGGAAACAGATCGAGTTTTTTAATTTGTCCAGTACTTCTTCGCAACTTTGTCTACAAATTTTTAAAAAATTTGCAGCACAATCTGTTGCTAAACACATATCTTGTTGTAAGATATTAGAAAGCTTTGAACAAAAATTGGCTACCAACCAAACCCTGTCCGTTTCCTTTATTTTTAATAACTACCTTCGGGTAATCAGAAAGCGAGTAGGTCGAATTACTTGCTTTTTTGATTTTGAAGGGGGAAAGATTTTTTCAACCTCCTGCATCTACAAAATATCCCTACAAGCATACAGCGATCTCATTAGATTTGATCCTTGTATGCTTCTTTTTTTTCTCAAATCACCAAATACTCAGCCCCATACATCTTGGCTTACTTTTAGTAAATTATCATTTTTTTACTATATTTAATTCAATCACTTATGGTCAATAGGGGATGCAGCAAATAAATGCCTATTTAAGGCTCTCTTTGCTTTTTTACAGTTACAAAATTCGGTGGGTACTTTCTCTTATGTCCATACATATGGACTGAAAAACGTAACTTTTATGATCGTTAATTCAGGAAAGCTTTCTAGCTTTAGTTCAATAAGTTCTCTGAAAGTTGATTACTAGCCGTGCCAAACTAGATATGTATAAGTAAATTCTTGGCACTTAATTAACGCATATAAATAGTTGTTTGTATTTATGAAGCCATAAACAACTGCAAAGAAATCGAAAATATAGTCTCTATATAATCTTTACCTAAAATAATATAACTTCGCTAAAAGATCAAGTGCTTTTAGCGAAGTTATATTGTTTTTTGATTTAGCCAACCTCAATGTGATCTAGACTACATTGTTTACTGAGCATAGGTTTCTAGTCTTTTTTGTTTACAGCTTTTGATTCAATTATTTCTTAGTTTAATCAACACAAATATTTTTTAGGTTTGTTAATAGTTTTAGCTATTTCTTCAATTGTATTGAATTTTGACCATGAAGTACCTTGCTTACAGTTTATATAACTAGCAAATCGTCTTAACTCGCCACTTAATAGGCGTAATATTATATCAAATGCTTCATCAGCAATTCGATGATTGATTGACATAGATTGCATATTTGCAATTGCGGCTTCTTCACAGGATCGACTTGACTGGTTCACTTCCTGCTTGATTAACAAGTCTGGATGTTGGATTACTGGCGATGGCAATGCTGTACAAAAAGTAGGAATACAAAATGCTCCTTTCATCTTTTGTTCGCTATCAACTGAACCCAATAGCACTTGCCCAGATTCGTAGTGATTGCCGCAGTCTAGCCAGAAGGTTGTTTTTCCATGTTCTAAAACTTTGGCAATTTCTGCTCTAGCTTCGGGATTGTCCACGGCTCCAATACAGATGGTCAGGTGTTTCCATCGTGATGTTGCCATGTCTACTCTAAAGGGTGAGGTAATGGCACTGATTTCAATGCCCCATTGCAGTCCATACCTTGCTGCTAGGACGGATGCTTTGGGTAAGCCAAGATCGCTGGGAATGAAGTTTTGGCGCGGAATATTCGTTGCTTCTACACGATCTGGATCGATGAAAGTAACTGAGACTTTTTTCCCTGCTTGTTTCTGTAAATAGGCGATGCGCGGCAAGTTCACGGCTAACCATCCGCCTGTGCCGCCACAGCCGATCAGAATTAGGTCTAGTTCTTCATAGGCTGGTAGCAGGATGGGGACAGCTGCGGCAAAGGGTAATGATAGATTTGACATTACCAATCCTCCGCTAAGCAGTCTGTTAGTTGTGCTGGTAACTCCAAGATCCCTGTGGTTGCGGTTTCATAGAAATGACCGTAAATTCCTACGCGCATTCTGATTTGTGGGTTAGAGAAGATTTCGCCCAGCACTCCATAAATCCGAAAGCCTGTCTCATCTCGGTTATCTGTTTCGGAGAAGTAAGCTCTCATGCCATGATGGGAATGGATTTCGATAATCGCTTTGCCGTAGGTGCTGTTCGCACTGTTATCCAATGGCTTACAGGATGAGGCTGTTTGCTCTTGTTCTGGAATCGCGAGCTGCCAATTACCATTTTCAAAATATACGTGAAATACAATTTCGACTGGGCGATTATTAGTGTCGCAAGCAATGCGGGAAGCTTCGAGCATTTGCTCTACTAGCATTACGGGAACTGCGGGGTATGTCATCTGTACAGATGTTGATATTGCTCTTAGTCCTTTGGCTTTGTAATAGGAGACTGGGGCGATCGCTGTCAAACCTTGCCTCTTGGCTCTGACAAATGTGCCATTACTGCCATAGACATACTCATACATTGAGGTTGAGGCGATTTCAGGCAAGCTTGGATTTGTGGCGATGATGTGCTGAATTAGTGGAGAATTGTGGGCAATCGTTGGCAATACGGGATTTGCTGTTGCTACGTGCTTTTGGATATGTTCTAGTAATTTCATTGGTTGATTACCATGTTGATGGCTACCTTTACAGAACTGCCACATTGGACAAGATCGTTGATGGGGTATCGGTTGGATTTCTGCAATTGGATCAGTTTTTTGCGGATGTCTTCTGGATGGGTATTTGATTTGTTATCCACAAGATGATTGTTAAATGGTGCTGTCATAAACATCTGCCATGCTTTAGATAGACGCTCTATCCCTTCTGCATAGTTGCTGAGATTATTCTCAACTCCCATGCAAATCCTGCCATCTCCATAGATGTTTGGTAATGGCACATGGTAAATAGGTGCTTCGGGTTCAAAGGTTTTTTGCTTGGTTGCCCAGATGTAGCAAGTGTCACCGCATAGCATAAACACTATTCCCATCATGGGAATGGTCAGGGAGATTCGTTCTCCATCACCCTGTAGGTCGGCGAAGGTAAATGTCCGTTTTGCGGGTGGCATAAACTGCACATACCAATATCCTTGACGACAAATACCCAATCGTTTTACTCCGTCGGGTATCCAGCCTGAGTCGATACGTTCATGTTGAAAGGCGGCTCTCACTGTTTCAGGGGATAGAAATTTATAAGTTTCTTTCTCTCCCTGTCGATATTGAAAGCAGTAATGCCCTCCTTTCAGAAATAGGAGTTTTGCCTCTGCTTCGATTAATGGATAGCCATCGGGTTTGAGGGCATCTTGGAGTGGGTCTAGGATTAGCATTGCTGTTTCCTCATGCGGCAAGATAGTGGTTGTGTATTTCGGGATTTGGCTCTTTACATTTGTTCCAGAGCTTGACCACCTTGATACAGTTGGCGGTGTCTTGATCTAGCCATTCGATAAATTCTCGATACTTTTGCCTGATCGTTTGGGCTTCTATATAGGCTTCTCTTAAGTTATCTATTACCTCTACTGTCCAATGAGCATCTACGATGTCATTCTCATAGGAGATATCTAGCCATATATTCCCTGTGGACTGAGTTAGCATATCCAACGCTATGGGTAAGAGGGTGATTGTTCCTCTTACCTTTTTGCATTCCAGAGTTAACTTTTGGTAATTGATGTAACTAACAGCCTCTGGCAAGTCTTGTTCCAGTTCTCCCTCGATGTCATCCCATGTATCCCTATCTAATCCATGAATTAGGCTCATCAAGAATTTCTCGGTCGCTCCTAGTTCTTCAAAGTTATCGTAATACCATGCAGTGCCAAGGGGTTCGACAGGTATGTAGGAGATACGATCTGATTCTTCTAGCAGTAATGGTAATGGGAAGAATTGCTCATCCACTAAGGTCAGAAATTCTAGCTCCTTATCACTAAAGTTTTCAAGGCTAGTAACTTTGACACTAGCCTTTGATTGTTGGTATTCGTCAGGATAGTAATACTGATACAGTTGCAGCATCGTTGCTCGTTGCTGGAGTGACGCAATATGTTCCACAGCTCTGTCGGCAGAGCTTGCTGCTAACCACTCGAATTTAGCTTTGTCCATCTCAAAATCCTCGGATCGTCATCGGTGCGGCGATCGGGTTTGCTCTTCTCAGGCTGTCTATTGTCCTTTGATTGCATAGGCTCTGTTTGTGTAATTTTTTGCTTGCTTCCTCAAAGTCCTCTAACCCGATGATGTCACTCAGCTCGATTAAATGATGCCCTTGCGCTTCGTACTGCTCAATTTCCCACAGTATTTCAAGCAGGGGTGGGATTTCTTCTGGGGCTGTTATCAAAGTAGCGATCGCTGTCTCCTTCATGTTCCGCCTTTTGTACCTGCAACTTTGCAAACATCCACGAGGATATCGCCGTTGGCTTGCACGGTTCTTTCAATTTTCGAGTTCTTGATTCCTTCAAAATACAGACTGAGAGTAGCCCTTATTTGTTCGTCACTACTGCCAATTTCTGGTGGTACGGGAATCGTCTGTCCTTCAATTTTGATGTTATAGTTCATTGCTGTTCCACTCATAATAGTGCCATCTGTTCTGATTTTGTCGATACTAGGGATCGTTTGGTGGTTGTGATTAGTTCTGGCTTTTCTTCTTCAACCATTGCAGTTGGTTCTTGGATTGCCAACTGGCTGTCAGCATAGGCTTGAATGATCTCGGCTAATGGCAAAGGAATTGGCACTAGCTGGTTCAAGCTAATTGTCTGAATCAATGGCATGCCCTGTTCACAGCAAATGGAAATTATCACCATTCGCTCGATTGAGTCTACTTCTGGCAATATCTCAATGCACAGCTTTAGTCTGTCTTTGTCTAAGTCAATTGCTGGGTTGGTCATGGCTTTCTCGTTAACGGGCTTATGGCTCTCTGCATAAGCAATGGCGCTAGCCTTAACAAGCCATTCACAAAGTTTTGAAAAATAAAAAATAAAAAGTAAAATCCTCAATGTGAGGATTTTACTTTTCGATGATAGTCAGATTTCTAGCTAGGCTGCACGTTGGCTAAGCCTTGCATTCGATTTACGCTTAATTCCAACTGGTATTGGAATGTGTGATGGAAATACTCGCAGATTCTCATGGAATACTTGGAACTTGGCGGTGTGATGTCTACCGTTATCGTTGAGAGTCAGATACACTCGCTCGTCCAGAATTGCTTCGATGGTTGCATCGGGTAGTTCTGGTCGGGGATACAGTGGGAATATATCCTCATGTTCTCGCAAGAATAACTCCACTGTCTCAGCAAAGCGTTGTTTAGTTTGTTCCCTGTCAAAGCCTGTAATCAATTCTGTACCAAGCCATTGGGCGAATACTTTCTGCTCAAGGCTGACTGAATACTTCTTGGCTTGAGCTATCCATTCAGTGCCTTGATTGGTGAATCGAACCGATAGCAAACCTTGATAGCCTTTGTGAGTGTAAATCATAGTTACTTTCCTATTTTTCTTAGCTGGGCAGGAGCCTTGAGCGATAGCGACTAAAAAAAGCAGAGAGCAATATTGCTCTCTGCTTTTTCAACTAGAAGTCATCATAGAAAGGGGCTGATTCTTGATACTCTTCGTCTTCGGCAGACTTCTTCACAACATCAATGAAGTTTAGAGATTGGGCATGAATCACAGTTCGCGCATGATGCTTCTTATCTTTCTTGGACTTATACTCTTCTGGTTGAGTCAGAACTCCAGTTACTTCGACGAAGCGTCCAGATTCTGCGCGCTCTTCGGCATATTCCGCAGTTCCATTCCAGCAGACTACCTTTACCCAGAGAGGTTCTTGGTTGATCCAATTACCATCTCTGTCGCGACGAGGTTTGGGCTGCACGGCGAGGCTGAAGTCTAGAACGTCTTTGCCGCTGGTTTTGGTTTGACGAATTTCAGATACATTACCGACATAACCAGAGAGGACTACGAGATTAGTAGAATTACACATGAGTTTTTTCCTTCTATTTAGGAATCAGGTCACGGACTTCTACGCGATAGCGTATCTTTAAAAAAATCAATAACTCTCCAATCCATTTTGACTGGTGAGTTATTGATTTTGCTCCTTGCTAGAATTCCAGTTGGTTGGCGATGTCTTTGGCGATCGCGGCATATTGTCCTGGATGCCGCGATGTCGAAATGTCGATCAGGTTCTGGGCTAGTTCGGTGGTGTATCCTTTTAGCCCTAACCATTCCCGCATCAGTGCTTCACAAACGGCTTTGATCTGCTCGGCGGTCATGTTTTCACTGTTGAATTTTGGCTTTATGCCACTTTCATCAGCTCCGTACAAGTCAATGCTAGTCTCAATCACTTTGCTGATCTGTTGCTGGGTAATTGCCAATAATGCTCTGAAAGCGGCTTTGGCTGGGTTATCGGGTTTGCTGGGATTGGGTTGAGGATTTGCAATTACGGGCTTTGTTTCCACGGCTGTTGCTACATGACCATTGGTACTAGCAATTTGAGATACATGACCGTTGCTGCTGGCAACGGCGGCTAGTTCGGGCTGTATCTGTGGTTGCTGGATAACTGGATTTACTGGGACATCGATCGCTGGGATAAAAGCATTTCTATTGACTGGAGTGTCATCACTAAGCCATGTCTGAATCATTTCGGCAAACTTCTTTCCTGGTTTTGGAAAAAGTCCGTTACTGATTTCAGGACATCTACTTTTAGAGATCGTCAGTGTGTTCTGGTCATCTAGTAAGCCACAGATGTCCATTTCAAATTCGCTGCCTTCTTTTTGGATAGGTGCTGTACCAATCTTGCGGACACCAGTAATTTTCTGCTTACCGCCAACTTCAGTCGTGCTGTAGTCGTACTCGATCTTTGACCGCATTGTGGCAATGATGTGACAGCTTGAACCAATGATTTTGTCCCATAGTTGGCGTTCGATGGGGCGGATTCTTGCCCAGTTCCTCACGTCACTACCTACTGCGTCTAGTTCGGCGTACCATGCATGGGATAGGGAGTCGATGATTAGGTAATCAAATCCTGATTCTTCGGCGCTTTCGATGGCGTTGTAATATTGGCTTGGTCCGAATTTGGTTAGTTCTAGCACTTGAAAGTTAAACAGGTTGGCATATTTTCGGCTGGAGCCATATTCGGTGTCGATCAGTCCAATCTTTTTGCCTAGTATGGTTGCTAGTACAAGGCGGCTAAAGTGAAGAAACATACTTTTAGACGGCTAAAGCCTTACCTTTATAAGTCCATTTAAAAGGCTTAGCCATAGTACGGTTGAAGTAGTCAATAAATAAGATAATGCGAGACTTCAAATCGGCTTGAGAGATAAAGTTACCGCGTCTGAGTAACTTACGCATCAAGATTCCAAACCAAATCTCAATCTGATTAAGCCAAGAACAATGCTTGGGAGTAAAATAAAAAACAATACGATGATTTTTATCGGTTAAGAAATCAGTCCTTGTCTGCATGGACTTGAGGATGCCGCACTTACCTTTGACACCTAAATCAATCTCCAATCTTTCGACTTGTGCAACATAGCGAACGAGGGATTCCGATTGATGAGTGTTGAGACAATCCATAACTAAATGCCATTTGTTAGCATCAGGATTAGTGGCTATAGTTTGTTGGACATGAGTAAGATAGGCAACTTCAGTACGTGTATCGCCCACAGAAGCCTTGATGACTAAACCCGTGGCGACATCAAAACTGGCGATTAAGGTTTGAGTACCATGTCGAATATATTCAAACTCGCGACGGTGAATCTTACTAGGTTCTAAGGGCTTATCAGGATATTTGCGCTCAAGGGCTTGGATACCCGTCATTTCATCAAGACTAATAGTTTGTTCACCTAAGGCAGCTCGCTCTATTGCATTTAAGTAATTGTCAGTAATGGCTGTTACTTTTTGTTCAAACAATGGGTCAGGCGCTGGATTCAGTCAGTAACCTGATTGATGCGGTTTGATATCTGCTTCGGCAAGTAAGCGTCCAACGTGCCTCGGTGATATCGTGGTCACAATCCCGCGTTGAATCATTTCATCGGCGAGTTCGCGACTTGTCCATTGGCTGATTGGGCGACCACTCTCCTCTGGACTTTCACAGGCGATTGCAAATAAGTGCATGATTTGCTCAAGCTCGAATGTCGGTGGTGTACCCGAACGCTCGGCATCTTTCAAACAATCCAACACGCCTATGTCTTTTTCCCGTCCCCACACCCATCGGTCTCGCCACAATCGGGCACTTTTGCGGCTGATATCTAATTCCCGCGCTATCATTGCTTGACTGTATCCTTGAGAGGCTAAAACAACAATCTTTGCTCGTTGGGCTATTTGCTGCGGTGTACTGTGTCGATTGATTATCTGTTCCAATTCTTCTTGTTCCAACTCTTCTAAATGCAATGCTTTTGCAGATCCCGTAAACACTAATTTTTGACCGTTATTTCATTTCTTCTTATAGTATCTTCACTTTAGCCGCCTTGTACTAGTTTATATTCGTGATGAATCTGGTTAGCTTGCTCTACCATCCAACCCACGGGATCTTGAGTATTGGTTTTCAGTCCATGATTACCTAGGTAGGCTTGGGTATTGTCTTTGTCTTTGATCCATTCCACTTCCTTGAATTTGCCTATTTTTTGACAAAATTCAAATTCCTGTTCATCAACTTTTCTCGCACTTTTTGGTGTATCGACTGCTCGTTGGAGGTTGACTGCGGTTAGGGCTTCTAAGTCCCAGAGTAAACGCTCGGTTTTGCCTAAGCCTGCTGCTATTATTTTTTCCTGTTGGCTGCTATGTGGAACTTTTTGAGCGATTTCCCTAATTTCGCTAATGCGCGATCGCCAGTCATCGTTGGGGATTTTAAATTTATGTTTGTCATTGAGATCTTCGGCAAGTACTTTTTGAAAGTGGTTGCCAATATTCTGTAAATAGCTGGCTCTGTCCTCTGGAGCGATATTTTGCGTATCCCACCGTAGGGCTTCTAGCCTCATACCAAGATTGGCGACTTTTCCTGTGGGGTTATCGGCAGCATTGATGGCAGCACTGGCTAAGTTCGGAAATCCATGCTCTCTGTCACGGGGAATTTTCTTTTCTTTTTCGACCTGTACGGGTTTGTTTTCAGGGAGATTTTTGGTGATTATTTCTTGGATCAGCGTGGGATACTGCTCGATCTCTTTTTTGGTTTGGGCTTGTTGTTCGGGGGGTAGTTGACTGGGAATGATCCCTACGCGATCGCCGTCAAAGTCGATCACCAGTCGTTTGGCATCGTTGGGATGCATGTAGCAAATGCCTTTCTGCACGTAGGCTTCGGGGTCTTTTTCCCGTAGGGTTTTGAGATTGTTAGTAAACACGTCAAAGTTGGCGGCGTTGGCGACGGGGCTGCGGTAAATGCCGACTTTTGCGCCATCGGGGAGTCCTTTAAAGCTTATTTCTCCTTCCTGTAGTTGGTTGTGGGGCTGCGCGATACCACTGGGGACATATACGCCTCCTGTAGCGACATCGACCCATTCGCTTTGCATGAATTCCTGTAAGCGTTTGGTGATGTCTTCCATTTCGAGGATTTGGCAATGTCCTCCTTCAGTCAGGTCGGCTTTTAAAACGTCGTACAGCCAGTCTTTGTATTCTTTGTCTTGAGTTGGGTTCTGCTGACGATAATTGGGGTTAATTACTTCGGTGAGTCCTAGTTCTTGGGCTAGTTCTGGTTCGATTAGCTGGGCAATTCCCTCTGGTTCTGGTTCTTGACTTTTTTCTAGCCGCTTTTCGTGGCGATCTATATATAGTTGGGCAATTTTTCGCGGATCTGCTTGGGCTTCGGCTAAGTTTTCGGCTTTGGCTTTGAGTTTTGGCAGTACGTCTGCTTGGACTCCTTCGGGGAAGAAGACTAGGGCTTGGGTTCCTAGTTTTTGTTCGGTGAATCTTGCGTCTTCTTTTCTTGACCAGTATAGATTTACTTCATGGATGCCTGTGGTGGTGGTTTTGCGATCGCCTTTGATGCTCGATTTGGCAATGATTGCATCGACTTCTAAGGCTTGGCACAGGAGGCTGCTCCGACAGGTTCCTTTGATAATCCCTTCCCATTCGGGTACGCCTGCGCGAAATTGAAATGGGCGTTTGGATTCGGATTCTAGGGCTTTGGCTAGGTCTACGGAGATGAGGCTATAGCAGTCTCCGAGTTTGCTGGCGATCGCTCCCATCGCTTTGTCACTAATGGTAATCCCGTTGCTTAGAGTAATGGGTTCCTTTCCCCAGTCGGCTTTGTATATGCCTGTGTCTGCATCTTTGCTCAGGCTTTCATCGTCAATGATGAGGATGCGTGCTTTCTCTTTGGTTACTGCGGTCTTTGCGTCAGATATGGGTAAGCCGCCATAGGCGACGGCATCGCTATGGTTGGGGAAGATTTCGGTACTTACTTTTTCGGCAATGGCGCGATCTGCAAAGTAGGCGGTTCTAGCACTGGCAAGGATTATATGCAGTCCTTGGTCTTTGAGGTTCTCAATGTCTCGCTCGGTTATGCCGTCGTACATTCTGCCGATCGCCAGTTTGGTTGGGTCTAATTCGTTGCCAAACTTGTGTTCGAGGTATGTATTCTCAACGATTTTAGGCGGTAGTGGCAGTTCTTTGCCCGTTTTAATGTTGATTTGCCTGAATTCCATATCTTCAGCATTCTTGCTATTAGATCTTTTAGCGATGCTTAGGCGAGGGGATTACTTCCGCCTAAGCATCTTTGATATTCAATGACCTTTGTATGGTCGTGAATAGTCGTGGCGATTAAAAGTCAATTTGGTTAACCTGTTGTTTTGACTTTTTCACTTTTTTCCTAATCTTGGGCTGTTCTGTTTGGGGTGGTAGTGAATATGCTGATTCATAGGATTCGAGGTCACTCGGATCTGCTAGCCCTTGACTCAATAGTTCTTCGTAGCTATATCCGCGATCGATGTAGTCTTGAATGTTTCTTGTCATATTGTTGAGCTTCCTGTTTCAATACAATTGCTTTCTATCCCTTTGTTGATTTGCAATCTATCATCGGGAGCATCCCAATTAGGCACTAAGTATAAATACTTAAGAGAAAACACAGGTAAAATAGTAACAAATTAACCCGTCTAAGCAAATGACACCAGAAGAGCAAGCAAGACTCGAAGCCTGCACCAGAGAGATCGCGGAAATCCTGTATCGGAATGCAGAAACAAAAGATGCCGAGCAATTGAAAACGCTAGAAGGCATAGAAATAGCCGTGAGGGAGCAAATGCTGGAAAACGTCAGTCCAAACGTGGGAATTTTTTTATCGAAAAAAGCAGTGGGACAAAAGCAGGGAAAGAAAGAAAAGTAAAAAGCTGTATCGGCGAACTAAAGCTGAAGAGCAAGCAAGCGAAGAAGTTGCAAGTAAAAGCAAGAGCGAGATTAAGCCCACAACTAGAAAAATGCTGCCTATTGGTAAGTGCTAGTGAGTCCTACGCCAGAACCACGATTAATGTTGAAGAATTGACAGGAATCAAGATCGGTCACAGCAGTCAACAACGATTAGTCCAAAAGCAGGAATTTCCAGAAATGACAACCACAGAAACAGTAGAAGAGATGAGTATTGATGGCGGGAAAGTGAGATTGCGAACCGAGCAAGGAAAAAAGTGTGAGTGGAAAGACTACAAAGCTGTAAATGCTCAAGGGACAATCGCCGCCTATTTTCTCAATAATCAAGGTTTAGTTGATTGGGTACAAAAACAACCATTAGCCGAAATATTCTCTTGTCTTGGCGATGGACATGACGGTATCTGGAATTTATTTACAGCCATAGCGCCTTCAGAGCAAAGGTTTGAAATACTCGATTGGTATCATTTGAAAGAACACCTTTATAATGTTGGTGGTTCTTTGCGCCGTCTAACTAAGGCTGAAGATTTCCTCTGGCAAGGCGATGTTGAGGCGACTATGATTCTGTTCGCAGACTGTAAATTCAAACGGGCTATCAATTTTCTCGATTATTTACGCAATCATCGTCATCGCATCCCTGAGTATGGTTATCTACAGCAACAGGGGCTTACTATTGGCTCAGGCTCTGTTGAATCAACGGTTAAGCAGATTGGTCGTCGGATTAAGATTTCTGGCGCTCAGTGGAATAAGTCCAATGTTGCTCAAGTTTTGAAACATCGTTGCGCTTATCTTAATGGCTATTTCTATTCTTCTAAGTATAATTACTCAGTGCCTAATTGAGATGCTCCCTCTATCATCATTGTCTTATTGTTGATTTTAAATCATTACAAATCTTTCTATTTCTTCTTTTGAATTTAGATTTGTTGACTATTCTTGTTGATGTAGAATATCCTTGTAATACTCTCCCAGAGCATTTTACAAAAGGGTGTTTTTGTAAAATATTGCTTCTTTTCTGTCAATCCTTTCTGTTTATAAATTTCTGTGAAGTATCAGATTTTCAACTTTACAAATAATTCTATTTACGGAAGTGATGCAGGCTTTGTGGGCTTTGAGTAATACGCTTTCTCGCCTTCCTGAACCTATCCCTTGCATTATGTTTAAACAGGAATGTACTCAGGCGATTTCTGAGGTGCGACAGCTTGTTCATCGTGATGATATTTCTTGGCGGAATATTGCGGCTTTGGCTGAGTATGCTCTTTATCATCAACTTCGGGGTTTGACTTTTTGGAAACATCAATGGCGTTTGTTAGGTCAAATCTACAGTGAATTGTTTCCTTCTCCTGAAGAATCAGAGCTATCTCTTTCCCCTAGCCCTGATGGTGAGATTTTAATTGTGCGTACTCTCTCGAAGCAAGCTTTTGGTCTTGTTGCTGATAATCCTCAACTCCTTGCTTCTACTACTTTGCGGTTTTTCCCTGCAATTTCAGAAATCTCTCTTTATGCTTGTTTCTTGAATTTTCCGATTAATTACTCCCGTCAGGAAATGCTGGCGGATGGCATTATTTGATTTAGAATCTGGTGACTATTTCATGCGGACTAGAGCGATCGGTTACGTTAGGGTTGATGATTTTCCACCTCTTCATGGGGTTGATGACTCTGCCCAGGCTGATGCGATTTGGGCTTACTCTCGTTCTCTAGATTTTGATTTAGTTGATATTTTCTTTGATTCTGGTGACAGGGTTGGCAATATTTCTGATTGCATCGGACTTCAACAGTCTTTTGCAATGATTGATTCTGAACAAGCATCTGCTCTTGTGGTTTATAAGCTAGATTGTTTGTCTCCTAATGTTTTAGATGTTCTTCAGATCATTTCTAAACTTGTCGGTTACAAGGCTAGTCTCCACAGTATTGTTGAAGGCTTGAACACTCAAAGTGGGCTTGATCTGTTCTTTGTAAATATAGCTTCGGCTTTAAATCAACTAGAACGCAGTTGTGTTTCCAATCGCACGATTCACGCTATGGCTTCTAAGAAAAAACTGGGACACCATTGTGGTAGTCCTGCTTATGGCTATCAAATCGTTGATAAAAAATTGCGGCGCGATCCTGCTGAATCTCGTGTTATTGCTTTGATCTCTTCGATGAAGGCTGATGGAGCGACTTTGCAGATGATTGCTGATGAGCTTAATCTCCAAGGCTTTACGACTAAGCGTAATTCTAAGTGGCAACCTACTCAGGTTAGTCGGGTTCTTGCTAGTAAACGATACTAAGATTTTAAGAAATCGAAAATTGGTTCAGGACGTTTAATATGAGTTTTTTTCATCTGATTTAGAAATGGCAATCACCTTTTGGAATTATCCATATATAGCCATGCTCGTGTTTAGTTTTATACCAAGCTAGTGTTAAATAGTTGACATACTTCTTTATAAAACCTGAGGTTAAAATTATTTGTGACTAAAACTATAGCTATTTTTAATCAAGCTGGTGGCGTGGGGAAAACTACGCTTACCCATAACTTAGGCTACCAAATAGCTAAACGCGATCGCCGAGTTTTATTGGTAGATATGGACCCACAGTCGTCGCTCACTAAGTTTGTTGGGTTAGTCCCTTCTGAGTTAGCCAAGACAGTTGCTAATGCGATCATTGAAGAAGAAGCACTACCAATTCACAAAGATTTGCTAGGAATGGATTTTGTCCCAGCTAATCGTTTTTTAAGCGCTACGGAAATGCAATTAGTCAGCGCTTCTCTACGTGATTTTCGGCTCAAAGATGCTTTGGAGTTGGTGCAGGAGCAGTACGATTATATTCTGCTCGATTGTCCGCCAAGTTTGGGACTGCTAAGTTATATTTCATTAGTTGCCGCAACCCATGTTCTCGTTCCTGTAGAAACTCATCTCAAAGCGTTTGAGGGAACCGATGAGCTATTACAGACGCTTACCTATGTAAAAAGCAAACCTAATAAACAATTACAAGTAATCGGTTTTGTCCCAACCCGCTACGATGGTCGCAACTCCGCAGACATTCGTACCCTTGAAGCAATGAATGAGCAACTCTCTGCATGGGGTAAAGTGTTTGAGGCGATTCCTCGTGCTACAGCATTCGTTGATGCTAGTGAAGAGAGATTGCCTCTAGCAGCTTTACAATCTAAGCATCCTGCTGTAAAGATTATGAACAAAATTATCGATTATATTGAGAACCTCGCATGACCCGTAAAATAACAAAGCCTTTTAGCGGACGTATCACTGCTCCTAGCGCTCCTTGGCTTGCACCTGAAGTTGATGAATCTCCTGAGCCTAGCGATCACCCTAAGTCTGAGGTTGAAATTCAAATTACTGATATTCATCTACCACCGAAGCAACCTCGCCGCTATTTTGATGCAGAGGCATTGCAAACCTTAGCTACATCGATCGCGCAGCATGGAGTTTTACAACCTCTACTAGTGCGTCCTCGTTCGGCGGGAGGATATGAACTGGTTGCGGGTGAACGTCGGTATCGAGCGGCTCAGTTATCAGGTTTAAAAGCTGTTCCTGTAATTGTGCGGGAGCTAGATAATAATGAGGCTTGGCAAATTGCGCTTGTCGAAAACCTCCAGAGAGAAGACCTCAATCCCATTGAAGAAACGGAGGGGATTCTCGATCTTTTAGCTCTTGAGCTTGCGCGTCCCATAGATGAGATCCCTAATTTACTGCGTCTATTGTTTAATCAGAATAACCGTAGCAAGAAGGATTTTAGTGATTCCGACAATCTTGATGAGGTTGATAATAACGTTATTATCAATGGCAAGGACGATCTAGCCGAGACTGATAATAACGTTATTATCAGTGGTGAAGACAATAATAACGAGCTTGGTAATGGAACCCTAATTCAGCAAATTGAACGAATTTTTGAACAATTAGGGCGGATGAGTTGGCAGTCGTTTGTGACGAATCGGTTGCCTTTGCTGAAGCTTTCGGAGATTGTGGTTCAGGCTTTACGTGAGGGGAAGATTGAATATACTAAAGCAAAGCTGATTGCTGGTGTTAAGGATGCAGCATTTCAAAAGCAGTTATTAGATGAGGCAATCGCTGATGGTCTATCTTTAAATGAAATCAAGAGCAGGATCAAGGAAAGCTCTCAAAAGTCTCTAGCTAGTGAACCAACGGATCTACGTTCTCGATTTGAGTCTACTTTCAAGGCGGCAAAGTCTTCGCCTGTTTGGAAAGATGCGAAAAAGCAAAAGAAGTTGGAGGCTTTGTTAAAGCAGTTGGAGGCTTTGATTGGCTAATAGGAGGGATGGCGATCGCCATTTGTCATCATCAAGCGCGATCGCTAACAGAACCTCGTAGACAAAATAATAGCCTCAAACATCAAAAGTTGAGTAAGATGGAAAAGGTGATCTCTATCTCATCAGCAAGGCGACCATACCAAGTAACTACTTCAAAACACCCAAAATCAGCAAGATAGAGTTAGAATAGCACATGAAATTTTAGTGCGAAAAATTAGTAGTATTGAGACGAAATCACAATCTCATGAAAAAATATTTTTGGGTCTTTCCATTACTAATTGCAGGTTTTGTCCTAGCATTATGGATTACACCTTGGGTTGTTCAAATTACTAATAATTATGCGAATCTCCAAAATGGGAAAGAGAAATTTGAAGCATCACTAGAAATTGGTAAGGCAATCATCAGTGTGGTTGGAACATTAGCAACAATTGGAGGTGGAGTTGTTCTATTCCTAAATTTTAGGGTAGCCAATCAAAACCTTGAGATAGCGAACAAAAATTTCGAGCAAGCAAAAAGAAAAAATGATGTTGATGAAGAAAAGTCCAAAAAAGATATCAAAATAGCTGAATCACGGCTTATTACTGACCGTTTTAGTAAAGCTACAGAGCAGTTAGCCAGCACGAACCTGCATACTCGGCTAGGAGCTATTTATTCTCTAGAAGGAATCGCCAAAGATGATGAACAATATTATTGGATAGTCATTGAGATTCTGAGTGCTTTTATTCGTAGAGAAACAGGTGTTGATTTATTGCCATCTCAAGAAAAGAAAACCTCTAAAACTGCTGTAGATATTCAGGCAGCACTTACTGTTATTATTCGTCGAGAGACAAAATCGAAAATAGAACAAACCAAAGAAATTAATTTGTCTGGAGCCATTCTTAACGAAATAAATCTTAGTGAAGCCAGTCTTGAGAATATAAATTTTAGTGGAGCAAATCTTAACAACATAAATCTTAGTAGTGCAAGTCTCAAGAATATGGACTTTAGCCGAGCTATTTTAAATGTTGTTGATCTGAGTAAAGCTAAGCTGGTTAACGTTAAATTTATAGAAGCAGAGCTTTTTGAAACTGGTTTTCAAGGAGCAACAATTGATAACTCAAATTTTAATGCAGCGCATCTTACTACGGTAGATTTAGTGTCAACAAAAATCAATAAAACCACCTTCCAGCAAGTCATCTTAAAATCAATTATGCCTAATAAAGACACTTATTTTGATGTCTATGGTTTATCTCTAGAGCAGAAAAAAGATTTACAAAAACGCGGAGCCATGATTTGTGATTCTTATGAAAAAAGTTGGACTGATTACTTACACAAATTAACATTAGATAATATTTAAGATATTGGTTGAAATTGATTTTTTATTCCTTTTGAATAGTAATACCCTGTGAACTCAATTTCGTAAATGCCTCATTATAGCTACGAGCAGTAATATTAAACTGCTTCCGAATTGCTGGAAGCCCGATCTCTTTAAGTTCTGATTCTGTAAATCGAACAGTTTGATCATCGCCTGAGTCATCAGATTCATCATTAACCAACTCATCATCTGTTTCAACATCTGGATTACTAGAAAACGAATCTAAACCTAGTTTCTGGTCAAATTCTGCAAATTCACTTTCATCAATAACAATAGCTACCTCTTCCCCAATTTGATTGAGACGCAGATCGAAACTGGCTAATTCTTTTGCCTCTTCTATCGCCTTCTTCTCTTCAGGAGAAAAATAAATTTGATCACCATGCTTGCGAATATTCTCTTCAGCTATGGTGTAACGCTGATTAAACTCGGCTAAATCTTGAGCTTTCTGATGTCTAGCGTTATACAGAGCAACCATCTGATTATAACTATCAAAAGCCATTACCCCCTTCACAGCACGTTTACGAGTTGGAAAGGCTACAGTAAATTTCACTCGATCTGCAACCTTACGCTTACGCTGACGTGATTTTAATTTACCTCGGTTAGTCGTGTAAAACTCTGCATAAGACTCAGTGCGATAAAGGATTTTATCTGTTCTCAATCCGATATTTATGCTATCTGGTCTATCAGTTACTCTGACAGTATAGGAGTTAAATGTAATGCGATCGCCAATTGCGTTTGCAGTATCAAAACTGAATGAATGAAAACTATGTGCAGCATTAGTTAGCCTAACCCGTTCATTTGTAACATTTGCCTTCGCCTTGCGGATACCTTCAGCAATATTGAACTTTTTTCTTTCCTCTTGCGCTTCACTCGAATCATCTGTTTTGCGCTGTAATATGTAAATGGATGTCCCCACACCGCCAACTGCTATACCCCCACCAAGGATCTTGAGCATACTTTGGGAAGTAGCTAACAAAGTAAATAGACCAATCCCAATTGCGACAACTGAACCAACTAAATAATTTGTCTTTGTATTTGAAGGGACTGTTTTTGCAAGTTCAGCATTATATTTAGGTATGAGCTTGAAAGAAAGTTCAATTGTATTAATATCAACCATATTTATTTGTTTATACCGCTACATCTGAATTTTACCAGTATTAGTCATCCCCATAGTCTGATTTAAAACATAGCAACATGAACAGAGCCGATCGCAACCCACCACAGATTACTCCAAATATCCAAGAAATAGCGCAGACTCTGTTTATCCAAATTCGTCAGCTTATTGATGCAGCCAAACAACGCGCCGCCGTTGCCATCAATTCTGAAATTACTCTGCTTTATTGGCAAGTTGGGGAACATATCCACACCGAAATACTGCAAGGTCAACGCGCCGAATATGGCAAACAAATCATTGCAACCCTATCTCAGAAACTTACCCAAACCTACGGCAAAGGCTGGAGCGAAAAACAACTTAGACATTGCCTTCATTTTGCAGAGACTTTCCCTGATCAACAAATTGTCTCTGCACTGCGGAGACAATTAAGCTGGACACACATCAAGACTCTCATGTACTTTGATGATCCGCTAAAACGCAACTTCTACATCGAAATCTGTTGCTTAGAGGGCTGGTCATCTCGCCAACTACAAGAACGCATCAACTCCATGCTATTCGAGCGCACCGCCATCTCCCGCAAACCCGAAGAAACTATTCGCTATGATTTAGAACAATTACGCGAAAACAAGCAAATATCACCCGATTTACTGCTAAAAGATCCCTATATCCTCGACTTTTTAGATATAAGCGATCGCTACCTCGAAAAAGATCTTGAAGATGCCATCTTGCGAGACATCGAGAAATTTTTACTAGAACTTGGCGCAGGATTTACCTTTATCGCAAGACAAAAACGCATCCAAATCGATAACGATGACTTTTATATTGACCTGCTGTTCTATAACCGCAAACTCAAACGCCTTGTCGCGATCGACCTCAAACTCGGCAACTTTCGCCACGAATACAAAAGCCAAATGGAACTTTATCTGCGTTGGCTTGCCAAATATGACCAAGAAAGCGATGAACAATCCCCATTGGGAATCATTTTATGTGCAGGTAAAAAACAAGAACAGATTGAACTACTCGAACTAGACAAAAGTGGTATCCATGTCGCCGAATACCTCACCGTATTACCTCCCAAAGAATTACTTCAAGCAAAACTACAACAAGCGATCGCCTCGGCTCGTCGTCGATTACCTTCGTTAGAACAGGATTGATATATTTTTCTGCGATCGAGACAGGAGCAACAAGAGAGATCGCTATCAAACTTCTATTTGGACTAGCCATCAAATAAGCCAAAGTTTGCGGCAAAGCAGACCAAACCGAAAGCATCGTTTTCTCTGACTCCAAAACAACAATCCACAGGCGATCGCCAAGACTTAAATATTATCCCGTATAAAGGATAAACTTGATTTTATAGCCTACAAGGGATAAACTAAATTTTACACCCTAAAAAGGATAAAAGCATCAGACTATGCTAATCCACTCCTCCAAAGAACTAGCTGAATATCTACGCGATCGCCGCAAAAGACAAAAGTTAAGCCAAGCCGAAATAGGTGATCGGGTAGGCATCAAACAAGCCACCATCTCCGCCTTTGAAAATAACCCCGAAGGCACAAAATTAGAAACTCTATTTAAACTATTCTCCGCCCTAGATCTAGAAATACAGATTATTCCGAAAGAAGAAGCTCGTAAGCCTAGACAAGGATGGAAAGAAGAATGGTAAGAACAAAGCGTGTTAATAGCCTCAATATCCTCATGAATGGCTATCTAGTTGGCACTTGGCAAAACTTACCCAGTGGCGCGATGAACTTTCAGTATGCAGAAGAATGGCTAGAAACTGACGGAGCGCGTCCCATCTCTTTATCAATGCCCTTACGCAGACAGCCCCATGAAGGAGATCTTGTCTATAACTTTTTCGATAACTTGCTACCAGATAGTCGAGAAATTCGAGCAAGAATTCAAAAACGCTTTAGCATTTCCACCTCACAGCCATTCGACCTATTAACAGCGATCGGAGCCGACTGCGTTGGAGCAATCCAAATTTGTCAGGAAGGCATTTCCCAAACTATAGAGACAACCCAAGCACAGCCAATGTCAACGGATGAAGTTGCCAGATATTTGAAAGAATATAAAACAACCCCTATCGGAACAACCAAAAATAACAACGATTTTCGCATATCGATCGCAGGCGCTCAAGAGAAAACTGCCTTACTTTGGCATCAAGGAAAATGGTGTCGTCCCATCGGCACTACGCCCACCAGTCATATCTTTAAGTTTCCCATTGGCATAATTCCTAATGACAATTTAGACATGAGTGATAGCTGTGAAAATGAATGGCTATGTCTCCAAATCGCCAAGGCATTTGGAGTACCCACAGCCGAAGCTCAAATTCAGCATTTCGATGATGTCAAAGTACTAGTTTTAGAGCGCTTCGATCGCCGATGGTCTCAAGATCAACGATGGTTGATAAGGATTCCTCAGGAGGATATGTGCCAAGCATTAGGAATGTCGCCAAACTTGAAATATCAAAATCAAGGCGGAGCAGGAATCAGTGAAATCATGAAAATATTACTCGGTTCCGAAGATGCTAATGGCGATCGCGAGAAATTCTTTCGTAGTCAAATTCTATTTTGGCTATTAGCCGCCACAGATGGACATAGTAAGAACTTCAGTATTTACATTAATCAAGGCGGCAGCTACAGATTAACGCCTCTATATGATGTAATTTCCGTGTATCCATTCATCAAAAACAAGTCTCTATCTAAACGTAACGCCAAGATGTCCATGTCACTTAGAGGAGAGAAGGCAAATTATTACAATTGGGACTCGATTCAACCAAGACATTTCATCTCGACAGCCAAGGCAGTTAATTTTTCAGAAGCAAAGGCAAGTGCAGTCCTAGAGGAAATGCTAACAAAAGTTGATGATGTAGTAGATCAGGTCAATACAGTCCTACCAGAAGACTTTCCTACTCATGTCAGTCAGCCAATTTTGGAAGGGATGAAATCTTTAGCCAAGCGATCGCTAAACAATCGCGCACAATGGATATCCCTAACTTAATTGACGAAACTATTCGAGAGCCACCACAAACAAATCACCAAATCAGAGACAACAATTATCTGATGCCCCACCCACAAGTACTCGATGAATTCATCAGACCAAAACATGTAGTTGGACAGGGAAGATTTCTTTGATACTCCATTCAATCAGATCGTCTTTCATCACCAATTTTGATTGAGAATTAATATGTAAACTTTTTTCAAGAATTTATATACTATTTATATAAAAGGCATTGATAGCTAAAGTAATACCTTCTATTGTTGCGTCATTAACTGTGTTATCGCTGATTTCCAAGATGCTCAATACACTTACGGAAACTAATAACTATGTTTTTTAGACCCAATTAAGTTGCAAGTATTATGACTTATTTGTTTTTATCTTTCTCCTTTATGGCTTGCCTGAAAGGGTTATTCTTTACTGCTTTCTTGTTGCTAATTGGTTTTTTGTTGGCTGAGCCAAAAACTTTGCTGAGTATCTATCAATTGATTCTTAAACATACTCGCAACAATAAATTCTATGCCACTCTGATTCTTGGTACTGGCGTTGGATTTTTAGTGGGTATGCTGTTTATTTTTTCCGTTGAGCCTGCCCATGCTCAGTTCTTCCAAACTACTGAAACTTGGCTTTCTAGCAAGTTCAATATTGGCGGTGGTACTGGTGGTGGTAGTGCTGTATCGATTGTCTTTAACGTCTTAAGAGCAATTTTTGTAATTTATTTGGGTATTTCTTTGGTTAGGGTCATTCAAGCAGCGAGAAATGATGATGACTGGCAACAGTTAGCTCGTATTCCCTTGATCTTAGTCGTTACTGTTACTTTGGGCGATATCCTCGCTAAGCTCATTACTGGTTAATAAGGTTGGTTGATCGTGTCCAATGACAATGAGTTTCGCAGAGTAAATCAAATTCTTGGGGCTAGTCCTAAGATTGATCCTTTTCCCTCGGATCTGGTTTTTCCTTGGATTCTTATCAGTCTTTTTTTGTTTTTTGTTTGTTACGTTTTTCTCAATTTGCCTTGGTTATGGGTGATTCTCATTGTCGCTTGGGGTGACGCTACTTGGTGGGTCTTAACTGGTTCTCGTCCCCATAAGTTCTTATCCAAGTTTATTCCTGTTCCCCGTTGGTCTAGAGGTGTTTATCATTTCTCTGGGTTTCATGGTCGTCTTCGTATGGAGCTTGCTCGTAAACATCATGGTCAAAGAAAAAGGATTTAAACATTTTGAAAAGGAGCTTGCTTTAGATTATCTGCTTAAGTTTGAACTCCGTGGTCGCTCGATTAGCTGTTTTGTTTTAAAGCAGGGTTCTTCTTTTGATTTATTGCAGTTTGTGTTTGGTTGGCAGTCTCAGGGTTTTCATACGACTCTTTCTGACGCGCAGGAGTATTCGATTTTTGAGGCACTCCAGTCTGGGTTGAAGGATATCCCAGATCAAGAAAGTTTAACGGTTCATTTTGGTTCTTTTAGTTCGGATCGGGATCGCCAATGTCAGTTGCAGGATTTATACGAGTTGGCGGATACTCCTGAGCTTAAGTTTTTGATGATGGGTGAAAAAGCTCGGGTTCAGGAGTTGGCGGGTTTGGGGCTGAGAAAGCCGAAGTTTCTTCGTGTCTATGCGACTTATACGGTTAAAGGTTCGACGGTTGCGGCTTCAGATCCTCTGGAAAAGGCTCTGGCTTGGCTGCAAAAGGTGGCTCTGGGTTTAGCTGGTAATGACTCAAAGCTAGAGCGTGAGCAGTATGAGCAGTTGTTTGCTCGTGCTTTTACGGATGGGTTTCTCAATTGGGAGCAGATTTTAACTACTCGGATGGGTTTGGATTTGGCTCCTTTGTCTGATGCGGATCTTTGGCAGGAGCTTTGGGGACAGTTTAATAGTTCTCCGCCTCCTCCGATTCCCCAGTTATTGGTTATGTCTGAGGCGGGGCTAGTGGATCGCTCGATGTCTCAGGTGCATATAGCAATCCTAAATGAGTTGTGAGAAAATGGAGATAGGAAATATATTCCTAGAGGGCATGAAAATGACAGAAGAACTGCAAGAATTTATCGAAACAAATCGAGATGCAAGAGAATTAAAGAGAGGTGTATCGGTACAAATGTATCTCGAAGGATATAAGCATTGGCAGATCAAAGATATTTTGGGAGTGGGTTCGGGATATGTCAGTAAATGGACAAAAATATATGTGGATAAGGGATTAGAAGGATTATTGCTAGGATATAAAGGTAAGGTCGGTTATCTGAGCGAAATGCAAAACCAAGCAATAAATGCATGGTTACAGGCTAAGAATTATTGGAACTTAGTAGAATTACAAGAATATATTGAGGATGAGTACAACGTAGTATTTGAGTCTAAACAAAGCTATTACGCCATATTTGAGAAAGCTGGAATTAGCTGGAAAAAGACGCAAAAGCATAATCCGAAAGGAGACCCCACCATTATTCAAAAAAAAAAGGACGAGATTACAGAATGGCTAGAAAAGCATCGTCCTGAGATCCTTGCTGAGAAGTTAGTTGTATTTTTTGCTGATGAATGCCATTTACTATGGGGAGATATTTGTGGATATGTGTGGGGCAAAAAACAAGAACGTATTGAAATACCCATAACTAATGAAAAAGAGCGACAGACTTATTATGGTGCTGTAAACCTGTATACACAGGAATGTGTAATTCAAGCGGCTAGTGCAGGTAACTCTGAAAGTACTGTAGCTTTTCTGAAATATTTACAAGACCTGAATGAAAACAACCAGATTGCTGTAATCTGGGACGGCGCTAGTACAAGGCGGCTAAAGTGAAGAAACATACTTTTAGACGGCTAAAGCCTTACCTTTATAAGTCCATTTAAAAGGCTTAGCCATAGTACGGTTGAAGTAGTCAATAAATAAGATAATGCGAGACTTCAAATCGGCTTGAGAGATAAAGTTACCGCGTCTGAGTAACTTACGCATCAAGATTCCAAACCAAATCTCAATCTGATTAAGCCAAGAACAATGCTTGGGAGTAAAATAAAAAACAATACGATGATTTTTATCGGTTAAGAAATCAGTCCTTGTCTGCATGGACTTGAGGATGCCGCACTTACCTTTGACACCTAAATCAATCTCCAATCTTTCGACTTGTGCAACATAGCGAACGAGGGATTCCGATTGATGAGTGTTGAGACAATCCATAACTAAATGCCATTTGTTAGCATCAGGATTAGTGGCTATAGTTTGTTGGACATGAGTAAGATAGGCAACTTCAGTACGTGTATCGCCCACAGAAGCCTTGATGACTAAACCCGTGGCGACATCAAAACTGGCGATTAAGGTTTGAGTACCATGTCGAATATATTCAAACTCGCGACGGTGAATCTTACTAGGTTCTAAGGGCTTATCAGGATATTTGCGCTCAAGGGCTTGGATACCCGTCATTTCATCAAGACTAATAGTTTGTTCACCTAAGGCAGCTCGCTCTATTGCATTTAAGTAATTGTCAGTAATGGCTGTTACTTTTTGTTCAAACAATGGGTCAGGCGCTGGGAGACTGTCAAGCAAAATGTGTAAAGTCTAGAAACTAGATGTGGAGACGATCCTCAAAGAGGATCGCAAAGCGATTGAGGGCAGGTTTCCAATCGCGAATCGGCATCGTCCACTTCTTCGAGATATTGCGCATCGCCAAATAAACCAGCTTGAAAGCAGCCTCATCCGAGGGAAAAATCTGCTGAGATTTAATCACCTTCCGCAAACTGCTATTCATTGACTCAATGGCATTGGTGGTATAAATTGCCCTGCGAATCTCAGGCGGGAAAGCAAAGAAGGGGATAATATTCGCCCAATGACTGCGCCACGACTTAGAAATCGATGGATATTGCTTGTCCCATTTTTCGGCAAAGAGTTCGAGATTAAACTCTGCCTCTGATTCCGTCGCCGCCGCATAAATCGCCTTGAGGTCGGCACAAACTTGCTTGCGTTGTTGCCAGGGGACAAAAGCGACCGAGTTACGCACCATATGGACAATGCACAACTGTACCTGTGTTTTCGGAAATACCGTTTCAATGGCATTGGGAAATCCTGTCAAACCATCGACACAGGCAATCAAAATGTCTTTGACCCCACGGTTGTGAATTTCGGTGAGTACGGACAACCAGAATTTGGCTCCTTCATTGGGAGATATCCACATCCCCAGTAATTCCTTGTACCCGTCCATATTCACGCCCAAGGCAAAGTACAGGGACTTATTAATCACCCTGCCATTGTCTCGCACTTTGATCACTAGGCAGTCCAGAAATACGATTGGATAGACCGCGTCCAGAGGACGGTTTTGCCATTGCTTCACCTCATCAATCACCGCATCTGTGACATTAGAAATAAGCGTTGGTGATACTTCAACCCCATACATTTCCTGTAACTGGGCTTGGATATCCCTGACGCTCATACCTCGTGCGTAGAGAGCAATGATCTTCTCGTCTAGTCCTGACAATCGGCTTTGTCCTTTCTTCACCAGTTGCGGTTCAAACTCTCCTTGGCGATCCCGAGGTATGGCGATTTCGGCTACGCCGAAGTCGCCTTGGACTGTTTTCTGGCTGTAGCCATTGCGACTGTTGCTTTGCCCGTCTGGTCTATGTTCATGCTTCCCATAACCCAAATGGGTGGATAGTTCTGCTTCCAATGCTCTTTCCACTAAGGCAGTGGTTAGTTGTTTCAGAATGCCTCCTTCTCCGAATAGGTCGGGTGGTGTTTTACATTCTTTCAGCAATTCATCGAGTAGTTCTTTGCGTATATTCATCTGTTTTAGTGTTAGTTATTGTGTGTCTAGATTATCTCTCTGTATACTTCCCAGACTTTACACAATTTACTGTACACTCTCGGCGCTGGATTCAGTCAGTAACCTGATTGATGCGGTTTGATATCTGCTTCGGCAAGTAAGCGTCCAACGTGCCTCGGTGATATCGTGGTCACAATCCCGCGTTGAATCATTTCATCGGCGAGTTCGCGACTTGTCCATTGGCTGATTGGGCGACCACTCTCCTCTGGACTTTCACAGGCGATTGCAAATAAGTGCATGATTTGCTCAAGCTCGAATGTCGGTGGTGTACCCGAACGCTCGGCATCTTTCAAACAATCCAACACGCCTATGTCTTTTTCCCGTCCCCACACCCATCGGTCTCGCCACAATCGGGCACTTTTGCGGCTGATATCTAATTCCCGCGCTATCATTGCTTGACTGTATCCTTGAGAGGCTAAAACAACAATCTTTGCTCGTTGGGCTATTTGCTGCGGTGTACTGTGTCGATTGATTATCTGTTCCAATTCTTCTTGTTCCAACTCTTCTAAATGCAATGCTTTTGCAGATCCCGTAAACACTAATTTTTGACCGTTATTTCATTTCTTCTTATAGTATCTTCACTTTAGCCGCCTTGTACTAGTCGGCGATCGCAACTACAACCGATTCGATCATCTAATGCCCAAAGACAAACTCAAACCAGAACACACAACATGGGCAAAAGAGATCGCCGCCGAATATAGCAATCAAATTTCCAAAGCTGTCGCCACCCGCAATCGCCTAGAACATGAAGAAGAAATCGCGATTGTCGGTACCTCCCCAAAAGGCAACATCATCGAAATCGTCAGTCCCAGCCAAGCAGATCCAGAAGGCAAATCACCAATATGGGACATGGCAAAACAAGGGGAAAGCGTGGATATACAGATTGCCCAAAACAAAGACTGGAAAACCAAAAGCAACTATCCTTACAAAGCTGTAGCTATCCTTGACGAAGAAACCAAAGTTGATATCGGACTAATTTCGCCAGAGACAATCAAAAAACACAGAAAGAGTCTCGAAAATGGCAAAGTATTAGCGAACTTAAAACTCGACTTTAACCTTGGCATCTCTAGAAACGATATCAAAGATATGTTCGCCACAGCCGAAAAGTATCTAGAAGCGCAAAGCGCCGCCATCCCAGAAAGCGAACGCGAAAGCCGAGCCGCCGCCCTGTGGCATAACAACAACCGCGCGATCGCCGCCAAGATGTTCACCGAAATCGTGACCACGCAACTGCAAGAACTACAAGTCGATAAAGTGAAAGTAATTGGCTTGCAATACGACAGTAACGAACTAAAGGATAAACAATGGCAACCCAACGAATCAATCAATTGCCGACTAGCAATCGAATCTAATCCTGAGAGTCCAATTTTTGACAAGAGAGTAATTCAAGTACGTGAACAAGAGCAATGGAAAAATATTGGTGTTGTCCACAGTGACGCAGCCTATATGCCCATTGGCATAGAATTCACCGCAACTATCAATCTATCCGCTAGCAAAAAAGACGCAGATTTAGCGATCGCTAAAAGCACAGTCAAACTACCCAAAATCTGGCATGGACTATCTCCCGAACGAGTCAAAGAAGCCGTTAACCTCGATGAGATCGTACCGAAATTAAAAGAAGCGATCGCTAAAGCTGCGGCAAACCAACCAACAATGACCGAATTCGTCACAAAACTTGCCGATGAGAACGTGGGACTCAAAGCGCAAGTGCAGACAGGAGGGAGAATTAACGGGATTACCTATCTCTACGAAGGGCAAGCCGTAAAAGCAAGCTTAATTGAAATGTCGTGGAAAAATCTTGCCATGATGGGCGTGAAATATGATCCAGAGCGAGATCGTGAAGCCCTTGCCACACCTACATCTCCAACCCTACCGCAGTCAAAACTACCTGTACATCAAGAACCACAGCACTTACAGTCAAACACTCAACCCAATACTAAAGCGAATCCCCTCAGTCAAATAGAAAGCCAACTCAAGTCATCACAGCCAGAACAGCCAGTAAAAATTACAGGCAAACCCATCCAAATGGTTTATCCCCTCAAAATGCATGGAGAAACCAACCCATTACCAGTCAACACCTGTATTGAAGCCATGCGAGGACATGGCAGATGTCACACGACGCGGAGATACGAACCCTACGCCGCCTATGGATTTAAAGAAGGAGACATCGCGATCGCCTATGCAGGAAAGCAGCAAGTCGCCCTGCGGGTGGGCAAGCAATACCAAATCACACAGGAAATGCTAAACGATACGGAGTATCAGAAACAATGGACAGGAATGGAAAAGCATGGAGCCAAAGAATTGCAGACCTTTCAAGGACATTGCAACACATGGGGAATGCACTTTGAACCATTGGGAGACTATATCGACGGCAAGATTGTGCCATTCCCATCAATAGAGAAGCAAACTAATTCCATAGTTACCGATATCCAGAAACTAGAAGAATGGAGACAAATCGCCCAGTATCTCGGTAAAAGTGAAAACTATATTAATCGGATCCAAGAACTGATAGAAGGCGAGAGCATAACCGAAAAAGCAACCCTTGCCATGTCCAGAGATAGCGAGATGTTAGCTAAACAAGTAGCCTCGCAGTGGCGAGAGATCTTAGCGGTGAAGAGTGATTATATCGAACAACAAGACGGGCAACTGGTATTTGAGCGTAATGGAAACGAAGGCAAATACAGAGCGACATGGAAACAGACTACAGACACTCTGACCTTAGAATCCAAAACCGTAACAGAAGGCTCAATCAAATATGCACATCTACTCGTACAGCAAGGATTAGAAATCACCCAAAATCAAGTCACCGTAAAAGATGCCAAGAACGTCGATCTTGCCCTTAAAGTCATAGCTGAAAGTCAAAAGCAAAAACAGGAACAGAGATGATTACAAGAAATTAACCCATAGACAAAGCAGTGGTAATTTTGCATATTTGTTGAATCAAGCAAAATAAATAAAGCAAAAGTTAAAGTGGATCGGCATTTAAAGCGAATGGGGTGAGTTATGAGGTTGTATGATGATCGAAATAAGTGAGAAGCTTGCTCATAAATTGAGGTAAAACTATGATTCAACTCGAACAAGTTCATCAAGATATTGATACTTTGCCCGAAGAGGCTCAGAATTTGCTGGTTGATTTTATTCAATTTCTTAAGCATCGTTATTCGCAACCAAAGCCCGATCTGTCACTACTGCAAGCTGGAAAAACTTACCAAGTTGTGACACCTTTAAATTCACACAAAGCGGCGCAAACACTAGCAACATTATTAGAAGAAACTAAGCAAAAACAAAGCCATGATTGAGGCTCAGCGTTTTCCATTTTTAGAGGCAAAGGATATTTATGGTGATGTAGATGTAGTGCCAAACTTGCCTCTGACCTTGACTTACGGGCAAAGCTCGATCACTGTGTCTGGACTTTTGGATACTGGTGCTAGTGTTAATGTCTTACCGTATTCAGTGGGTTGCGATCTGGGTGCTATTTGGGAAGAGCAAAATTTTTCTGTGCAATTAGCTGGCAATTTGGCAACAGTTGAGGCAAAGGGTTTAGTATTGTCTGCACAAATTGGTGATTTTCATCCAGTAACCTTGGTGTTTGCATGGAGCCAAACAGATGATGTGCCAATCTTATTGGGTCGGATGAATTTTTTCCTAGAGTTTGATGTGTGTTTTTACAGATCGAGATCTCTGTTTGAATTGCGCCCGAAGTCGTCAATGGTATAAGTAGCAAGTTGCTGCTTAATCCCCTAACTCGGTAAGCGCATATTTCACTTCTGAGAAATTCTTGATCATCATTTCTTCTTTTAAAAATTCCCCACTATGACGATTAAATACTTTTCGCCAAATTTCATTCTCACGATAATTTTTACCGTCTTGCTGTAAGAAACGATGATTCTTTTCGACAATATGATAGGAATACCTCCATTCTCGATCCGCATAGATTGCGCCCTTTAAATGATCATCCGTTAACCAAACTCTAATTTGAAAAGTGATATCAGTCGGATTATAAAATCGCAGATCTACATAATTATAAAAAACACTAGCTCCACTGCCAAACGGTAATACGCGCCGCTCGTCTGGGAATGGATCGAAGCTATGATGATGTCGTTCCACAACTTCTAGAGGGCTATGCAAAGCTAACCAATAGAGCAGATTTGCTAATTGACAAAGCCCGCCACCAATACCAGTTCTCACTTCACCCCGCGACAATTGTAGTCCTTCTACATATCCTTTCTCAGATGTCGTTTTTCCTAATAACTTCCAAAAGGAAAAAGTTTCATGGGGTTTGATTAAAATTCCATCGATAGTCTGACGAGCAATTTGTAAATTAATGACCTTGCCTTCTTGCAAAGCTGGATCTGAAGTTCCCAGTTTTCTCCGCAATAGAGATTTGTGGGATTTACACTTGTGGAGAAGATTATCAGGCGATCGCTCGGTAGCAAATTTTTTTATAGTCAGCAAATCAGATGCGTGGCGAACAACCCGCTTTTGTTGGACGCGTAGATGATAGAAAACTGGATGAATTTGCGATAGTCTTGCCATCAAAAAACCTCATAGTTAACTACAGCTAAATATACATCGCAAATCCGATCTTAATTAATCACCAAAGTTGTCAAGCAACACTTTTACAAAGATAGCTACAGCGCAAAGCTCTGTAACTATCTAATGTCGCCATTCAACCCAGCCACAGCCACTGCGTCTACTTCCCCATAAGCAGTAAGAGCGCTTACGCTTGAAGTCCATGACGATTGACAAATTAGGAAAAAACAATCTTATGGAAGTAGCAATAAGTTCGCTGACAGGCAGGACACAAGCGCAGGTATTCAGATCGAAATCACGCTGTCTGAAGACGACCAAACAGCACATCGACCTAGCCAAATCGATGAATGCAAAAGTCACCGATTTAACTGACGGCACAAAACTATTAACCTTTCGAGACGGCACAAAGCGAACAGTGCAGATCCAAGATTCGATATTGGATGCAGTGAGAGACAGCGTTCAAGAACTAGGCGCATATCTCAGCCAACACCCCGACCAAATCTCGAAGATTGGTACAGGCGTACTGGAAATGCTGACCAGTGCCGAGTATTTCGCCAAAGCCGCCATGAACGAGTACACCACAGATCGGGCAAATTGTCGGCGAATTGTTGAGAATCATTTGGAAAGCCTTCATGAGAGCTTCCCCTACATCTTCTCTAAAAAAAACGCAGCCAGAAAATTGAACTAAAAATCAGTCTAGCGATCACGCTCAAATTCGATTGGAATCGCAAAGATCGCTAGAAACATCCCCCAGCCACATTGAACAGCCTTAACCTCTATCAGGAAACCCATGAAAACTCAATCATTACTCGCGATCGCAACCGAAGCGATCGTAACAATCAGCCTCATCGCATTACTAGGATTAGTGACCGCACTAACCTATGCCCTACTATCGTTTCTAGGAACCGAACCCACCCCTCAATCACTGCCAACTTCTCAGATGCCCACATCAGAAGCCACAGTCAAGCATCTAACAGCCACAAACCCGCTACCAGCGACAACAGTTGCCCTAATCTCCGCAAAAGCAGCACCAAAACTGAAATCGGCGACAAAAGAAGCAAACCCAGAAATCATTGCCGAAATCCCTACCAAACCCCTCACGAAAATGACCGTCCAAGAACTAAGACCATTAGCCAGAGAACGCAAAATCCCTAACTGGCGAAAACTGAAGAAGAAGGAACTGCTCTTCCATTTAATCGCCTAGTTTCAAAGCGGAAATCTCTCAATGCAGATATCCATCAAAGAATGACATCTGCATTGACAAGGATTAGCCCCAATAAGAACGCTAGCGCGTAAAGTCCGCGAACGATTGTCAACAGAAAAAATAAAGTCAGGAGACTAAAAACATGTCACGTCAACTAAGATTCGATACTCCAGAAGAACTTGCTGATAAAATCATTGACAAATTGAGTCAAGCAGAACTACACGTAACCACCAGAGCCTTGATTGTCCACATCAACGCACAGATTCCCGTCAAGGAACTGGAAAAGACAGTAGCAGCCAGCAATGCAGTGGTTGAAACAAGCCGCAAACCGAAAGCCCGTAAACCAGAAACCCTTATACCAGAAACCATTGCACCACAAGCAAGTACAAACAAAATGTGGCTATACCGAGCAAAAAAGGGATGGGGCTTGACCAACCTCACTATGCCAATCGAGCGAGTTGCCCTACGCCTGCAACAACACTACGGATGTGAGATCTTGGCAACCAAAGAAGGCAAAATCAACTTCCTGCCATCCAATCCCACAACCATTGACGAACTGCAAAATAAAGGATTTGTCGTTTATCGCCAAGACCTGAACAAGAAAGCAGCCTAACCTATCAACCCCATCAAACAACCAAAAAAAGCACCTAGATCCATCGGATCTAGGTGCTAAATCACTTTGAGTGTATAAACAAATGCTAATGATCGCCAAGACCAACCTCGCCACAAGCGAGATCGTCGATAACGAAATCCAATTTCGGGACACCTTGCTCGAAGCCTTACATCCAGACATCAACCTCAGCATCGGCAACATTTCCACCTACTTGCAAAAGATCGCCAAAGCCGAAAGCATCACTAAAACCAGCAAATCCGCCAGCAAGCGCAGTACTGCCGCTAAAGGCATTGCACCCCTAAAGAAGCAAGCGATCGCCGCCTTAACCAAAGGGATAGACAAATACCAACTAGCAGGAGCATCGGGAGCGAGAAAGCACGGAGACTTCTTCTTCAGCCAAGGACTTAACCCCTTTGCCACCTATTTTCCCAGCGCTATGGGACAGATTAACTACGGCTCCATCCTGATGACTGAATGCCTGAAAATCTATGGCATCGAACGAGTAACTATCCTGATTGTCCAAGACAAAGAGCATCTTACCGATGACTGTCACGGCAAAATCAGCCATGAATTTCTAAACCAACTGCGCCAAAGCGAAGATTTTGTGATTCCAGCGAATACGCCATTCCAGTTCCGAGCAGGAATTGCCAATCAATGGGTCGCCAAAGGAACATTGCAGCTAAGCCTAAATTGTCTGAAAGGAATCGACCTAATTCTGCCACTATCATGTTTTAAAGGACATAAACCAGCATTAGGTATCCA
>JAATWA010000003.1:272883-297256 GCA_013361095.1 Pseudanabaena biceps
AAACTCCATAGGTTACTTTTACTCATTTGCCAAAATATAGCTTCAAAATTATTTTACAACTCTAGTCGCATTGGCGATGCTCATCGAATTGGTGGGTTTGTCTCACCAAATATCACCCTTGACCTGTCTGTACGCTAGAATTTAAGCTACAGGCACAATTTTTATCCCAAATTCAAATGTCTCAAACCAAACCTTATCAGCCTCTGGCGTTTAGACTCCTCCATGGAATGATTGGCGTTTTGATTCTGATTGCGATCGCTACAGGTGTTTTAATTTACAACGTCTATGATGGACGGATTGGACATTTACCGATCCCCACTGTCCCAAAAATCATGGGCATTCATAAGCTATTTGGACGGATATTTTTGTTGGGGATGCCAATTTTTGCGCTTTACAGCTTTCACGAAGGTCGCCGCCGTTTACTGCAATCCGACTCGATTCAGCAAATGTCTAAAGTTGGTAACCCGATCTGGTGGTATACGCTACATCGTGCTGTAAATACGTTCCTTCTAGTTGGAGCTACATTTGCACTGGTATCAGGTCGAGAAATGAATGAGGGTTGGATGTCACGAGGTGAATTAACCGAACTCTGGTACTCTCTGCATCTGGCATCTTGGGCAATTATGGTGGTCTGTATTATGGCGCATCTCCTCATGAGTATCCGAGTTGGTGGTGTTCCACTTCTGTTATCAATCCTGCACTTAAGATATCGTTCTTACGATCGGTTTTCTTTGTTGATTCAATCTATCCGCTCATGGCTTTCACCAAAATGGATTATGACCTTCTTAAAAGCTCATCTTTCCCTACATAGACATAATTTTATCTATTAAGTATGGAACTTCTGGTAATGCTTGGCACTCTATTTGCTCTGCTCTCTCTAATTCCTCATCGTGGTGCATGACTTTGTTAGAGTTAATTATAGAATTGATTAGGTTAAGAATCCAATTATCCAGCCTGCGATCGCTCCACCTAACAGCAACCAAATAGGTGCAACTTTAGTCACACTGGCGAGGCATAGAGTCATGACCATAACAACAAGTAGAGGCAAAGAAATTATGGTCTGCTGCATCAAATTCCAAGTAGTTGCTCCTAGCAAGCCAATTATAGCAGGAGCAGCCCCTTGTCCAAAAGCTTGTAACCAACGATTGCTGATCGCTCAATACTAGCAGCAGCAAAAGAAGCTAGGAGAGTAGGTGCTAGGAAAACGCCAACTGTTGCGGCGATCGCTCCCAAAAATCCAGCCGCCATCTAGCCGATAAAAGTGGCAGTAATTAGTACAGGTCCAGGGGTAATATAGCCAACGCAACGGCTGCGGCAAAAGTAGAAGAGCTAATCCAGCCCATTTGCACCACACTAATCCGCTCTATTAAAGGTAATGCTGCTTGTCCACCACCAAAGCAAAGAGGACTAATCAGCAGAAATTGAATAAAATAGCTCAACAATCATGACGGCTTGCCAACTTCAACTAAAATACCCCATATTCCTGCTGTTAACACCACAATGGATTGGATTAATGCTAAATTGAACAGAGGTGATTAGAGATAAGATCGCAATCACAATACCTGAAACTTCTGTAATATTTTTACATCCTAATGTCCATGCAGTCAGAATCAGCATCCCCACCACCGCGGCATTAAGTCCAGAAATTGTCGATTGCACTTGTATAGATAAAGTAGAACGATAGGCGATCGCCAGTCCTAACATCATCAGAAATGCAGGTAGCAAAAAAGCAACGGTTGCTACAAAAGCTCCCATCCATCCTCCCAATTTCCAACCTAAATAAGCAACGATCTGTACCACTGTTGAGCCTGGTAGCAGCTTCGTATAGGTCAGAGCTTCAGTAATCTCTGCTTGATCTAACCAAGCTCTTTGCTCAACTAAATCATGAGATATCAATGCTAAAACCGATCCCAGTCCACCAAAACCTTGCAATCCGAGTTTTAAAAAGCAGAATGCTAATATTGCAGGAGTTCGTGTTAGGTTCTTCATAGGCATTCCTTTTAGGAGGTTCTCAGGTGAAATATTTTCAAATAACTATTTTAGAACTCTAGTCGCATTAGCGATCGCAGCGCTAACAGCAGCAAGCATTTTCATCAGTTTAGTGTAATCAGATGGAAAGCATTTTGAATCCAATAGTAATTAATACTCCTCCACCAAACATCTCCAATAGAGGACCAAATTTAGAAGGCATTCGCTTAGCCAAAAATAAACCTATATAAGTAGAAACGAAAGCGCCAATAGCAATTGCCAGCGTATAGGTGATAATTGGTTTTCCAGAAATACCGAGAGAGACCCCAACACCTAGTGAGTCAATACTTGTCGCGACTGCTATATAAATAATTTTTGCGATCGAATGAGTTCTAGGGTCTTCGGAATCTTCTCCCTCACCGCCAAAACTATGACGGGAATTATGATATGCCTCCCAACACATATGGGAACCAACTGCCACTAGTAAGCCAAAGGCAACCCAGTGATCAAAGCTCATGATTAGGTCTTTTGCCACATTACCCAGCAAAAAACCAATCGCAGTTGCAGATCCTTCAGCGAAAGCAGAACTAAAAGCAAAGGAAAATGCTCTCTTTGCGGAAAACTTACGGAACCCCATCGCAAAGGCAGCAGAAAAGGAGTCAATACTTAGAACAATCGAAAATAAAACAATTTCCCAGAAAATCATGGAGAATACTCTCAAGTTACTCAGATGTTTACAGCAATTCTCTGAGTGAGCTTGAAGAGATACGCAAGACCTCACCAAGCCCACATCAGTTGTGAACTCAGTGAAAGTCTCGCTCCCAAGTCTTTAAATCAATAAATTAACTTGTCACTTGAACCAGACAACGATTAGTTGTCAGTATGTTGACTCAAGTGGACTGGCTTTTATCTACCAGCAGCTACTCCCTTTCAATACAAATCAATCTATCATAAGTAAATGCAAAAGATTTATCATAGTTGTTTCATTATTTGAGAACTCTAGTAGCATTAGCGATCGCAGCTAGAGCCACACCGACATCCGCAAAAACTGCTTCCCACATAGTTGCCACGCCGAAAGCTCCAAGCACTAGGAATACTGCTTTGATACTCAATGCGAAGATGATATTTTGCCAGACAATACTGTGGGTTTTGCGAGCAATTTGGATCGCTTCGGCAATCTTGGTAGGAGAATCATTCATAATCACCACATCTGCCGTTTCGATCGCTGCATCGGAACCCAAACCACCCATCGCCATACCGACATCCGCTCTGGCAAGTACAGGCGCATCATTGATGCCATCACCAACATAGATGACTTTTTCTTTTTTGTCTGACTTACTAAGAATCTCCTCGAAAGCCATGACTTTACCTTCTGGCAACAATTCTGCTACATAGGAATCGAGTCCTAATCTGCCAGCAATATCAGCAGCAACACCATCGTTATCACCAGAGAGCATAATCACTCGCTTGATTCCGATCTGGTGCAGATCTTGGATCGCTTTTACTGAATCGTCTTTAATTTCATCAGCCGCGATGATGTACCCTGCATATTTCTTATCTATGGCAAGATGCACCACGCTACCAGAGACTTGACAAGTATCATGAGCAATATTCTCGCGATGGAGAAGGCGATCATTACCAGCAATCACAAGGCGATCGCCTAGCATCGCCCGAATGCCATGCCCAGCAATTTCTTCATAATTAGTAACTTTGGTTAAATCCAATTCCCCTTTATACGCTTCTTTAATCGATTGTGCGATCGGGTGCGTAGACTGCGCTTCGATATGACTTGCAATAGATAGTAATTCATCTTGGCTAAATCCATTCTGAGGTGCAATTTGCGTAACTTTAAAGGTTCCCTTTGTCAAAGTGCCTGTCTTATCGGAGACAACAATTTTTACATCATTCAATACATCTAAAAATGTTGAACCTTTGATTAAAATGCCACGCTTAGCAGCCCCACCAATACCGCCAAAATATCCTAGAGGAATACTAATTACCAAACCGCAAGGACAAGAAATCACTAAAATCACTAAGGCTCGGTATACCCATTCAGCCGAGGTTGCGTTGGGAACAACTAGAGGCGGAATAATCGCGATCGCCAAAGAAACAAACACGACAATCGGTGTGTAGATCTTCGCGAACTTGGTAATTAATTTCTCGGTTTCTGCCTTTTTACTACTAGCATTTTCTACTAAGTCGAGAATTTTGGCGATGGAAGATTCTCCAAATAACTTGGTGACTTGAATATCCAAAATCCCAGTTTTATTAATTGTCCCTGCTAGTGCTACATCGCCTACTTTTACAGAACGCGGTACAGATTCACCAGTAAGTGCTGAAGTATCTATTTGAGAAGTTCCCACAATTACTTTGCCATCAAGAGGAATCTTTTCTCCTGCTGTCACCGTAATCACGTCGCCGATCTTGACTTTGTTAGGAGAAGTCTTCGTAATCACACCATTCACTTTCAGGTTGGCATAGTCGGGACGGACTTCTAAAACAGCTTTAATTGATCGCCTTGAATTACCAACAGCATAGTCTTGGAAAAGTTCTCCCACTTTGAAGAACAGCATTACGCCCACAGCTTCAGGCAGTTGATGAATAGCGATCGCCCCTAATGTGGCAATGGTCATCAGGAAGTTTTCATCAAAGATTTTGCCTTTAAGGATATTCTTACCAGCGATCGTCAGTACATTCCAACCACTTAAGAGATAGGCAGGAATTAGGATCAAATATTCGGCAAAAGCATAAGGAGTATTATGCAGAGGTTGGTTATAAATGGAGCCGACTAAAAATAGGGCTACTACTACCACTACTGGAATAGCTTCTTTTTTAAGATTAAACTCACCAGACCCATGACTATGATCATGGTCGTCACCTTGTTCATTATCATGATCGTGATTCTTGGGATTTTTAGGCGCATCTTCACCGCAACAACTACTTGACATACTAAATCCTGAATATATGAACAACTATTCAATAGATTAGCACTAACTTTAGGCTTTAGTAATTTGAAAATCAATAAGCTTTATGACTAAACTTCTTTCAAATGATTGGCAACTTCTCGGTAAAGATTGACAATATGCTCATCCGCGAGGCTGTAGTAAACATTACGCCCTTCTTTACGGTACGTGACTAATCTCGCTGATCGCAAAATTCGCAGTTGATGAGACACCGCAGAATCACTCATTTTCATGGCTACAGCCAAATCACAAACGCATAATTCTTGTCCTGCGAGAGCAGATATGAGCCGCAATCGGTGAGGATCAGACAAAACCGCAAAAAAATCTGCCATCTGTTGTGCTTGTTTGGTCGAGAATATCTTAGACTGACAAGCAACCACCTTATCTAGATGCACCAGATGAATCTCACAGTTTGGTGCATCATCAGTTTTTATAGGCTGTGTTTTCGACTTGGCTGGCATGGCAATAAAAATTGATAATCATTTTCAACTTTAATCTTACCAGAGCCTTATTTTTACTTTGAACCTTATTTAGTCCTTAAGCTATGCTTGCATATCCACAATCCCCATCATGCCAAGATCCTCATGGTCGAGTACTTGACAGTGATATACCGTTTTCCCTACAAAATCGCGGAACGGAATCCGAATTCGCACTGTTTCCTTAGAGCGAACTCGCAGGGTATCTTCCCATGCTTGATAGGGATCGGGCTTGCCGTTGCGATCGATTACTTGTATGCAAATGAAACGAGTGTTCCATGCCATCAGGGGGCTGCTAGGGCTGCAAATCATTTAAGGGTTAAAGACTTTAGCTATCCAGTTCAATATCAACGTGCTTGGCTGTAAATATATAGCAATCCTAAACTGCATTATGCATTGAAAACCTTGGTTTACTCAACGCACTCGAAGAGATAAACCAAGAGCTTTTCTGCTAGGATGGCTGTGGTTCCATAAACCATTGGTTGATCGCGATCGGCTCCTGATTATCTGTATATTTTCCTGATGGAACTGTCTTTACCCAATCAGGATATTTATAATTTTTTTGATTCGTTGTCATCTGTTCAAATTCTGTGAGCTTGCGGAAAATCAAAATGTCAGCAACCACTTCCGTGTTGGCAAATTTCTTAAAAGCGATATCTGGCAATCTGATTGCGGTCACTAGTTCTAACTTACTCGCTAGATATCTCCGAAAGCTGGTATTGGCTGCATCAAGGGTGAAGCAACTGGTAATCAGGGCTATCAATCCATCTTCTCGCACTAGATCTGCACATTTCGCAAGGAAATAGTTATGGATACTTAGGTTTAAGTGGGCATAGCGCGGATCGTAGAGCTTGTAATTACCAAAGGGTACGTTGCCGATCGCTAGATCGAAACTGTTGTCACTTAGGCTCACTGTTTCAAATCCTTGGGCGTAAATCAGTGCTTCTGGATATAGCAATTTCGCGATTTGAGCAAAGATTGGGTCTAGTTCAACACCAACCCATTGCGATCTCTCTCGCATCAACGTGGGCTGACATCCCATAAACGCTAGGGTATTGCACGCTGGTTCAATGATTGCTCCACCCGTAAAGCCAATATCGATGAGGATATCCCACATGGCACGGATGACTTCAAAACTAGTTTGATAGGCTGTGGCTGTCGCGGATTTGGCGGATTGGATTTCGGTCTGGGTCAATAGTTGGCTCAGTTTTTCATGGCATCGATGCTGCCATATGTTGCCTTGATGATTAGCTCCTATCCAGATATCGGTGAGCGTTCCCCATCCCGATGCTTTGGCTAGTTCTACCTGTTGCTCTGCTGTTGCTTGGGTTGTAGATTTCGATAGGGAGATCGCTTCAACGGTTGCTTCGGCTTTTACTCGCAGGGGACTATCAAAATGCTGTTCAATTTCTGGCGTAATCTCAAATATAGATTGATACATTTTTAGTTTTTGTGGCTAGTGTTTGTTCTTCCGAACAAGCGCTAGCCATAAAAAAGAGACATGACTTTAATTGTCATATCCCTTATCTGATATTTCGTTTAACAATTGTTCTCTAGGCAGCAACCAGTTCGCAAACTATGGTCTTTTGATGTGTTTTTAGTGAGGCTGTGTATTCGCCCACCAATACTTTCGCGGAATCCTTGGCGACAAGTCCCAGCAGGTATGGCTTTTTTCTGCTTTTACGGATGACTTCAATTTGATATCTGCCATCTTCTTGGCGTTGAGATACAACAATGGGGATGCAGGCATGTTCTCCATTTCCTGTCCATTTGGTTGATGCGAGTTCTCCATACTGTGCGCCCACTATTTGTAGTCGCATCAGTTGGTTGTCATGCAGGCGATCGCAGATCTCTGGTAGGAACATATTGAAGACTACGCTTGCGGTTCCATGATCGCCGTTGTGACTGGCTTGCCACATGGCGGCGGCACAGGTTTGCGCGGTTTTCTCGCTTTTGTTGCGTAGGTTCTCGCCTAGTCCTTTTGCCCATTGCACTGCTGCTCTCAAGATTTTCTTGCGGGATTCCCGATCGCTTGATAGTTTCATTGCTTCCCTGATCTTGCTGGTATATTCATCGCGACGGGCGATCGCTCTTTGGTAGAGGGTTTCGTTCGGTTTGAGGAATAGTTCGCGGAATTCGAGCAGGGTGCGTTCGTGTAAATCCACGGGTTGCCAGATCGCGTTCACGGATTGAATCAGGAATGAGATCGCGTCGTTGTATTCGCCGTTGGCTACCATTGGTCTGGCGGGCTGTTTGCATCTTTGTTTAGAGTCGTAGTAGCTGCCATAGACTCCTTGCTGCTTGCGATCAATCAGCCAATCTAGTTTCGGTAAGCTTTTGCCCACTTCATCGAGAAAGGCTTGGTCGTGGCTGAGGTCGGATTTGAGTCGATCTACGGCAACTTGGACTTCTTGGGCTAAGCCTCCGATGTACTGATGGTTGCCTGTTGCCCATGCGGTGGCTAGGTAATAGGTGATCAGTCCAATTTGGTTTTCGGTGGATCTGAGTGCGACTTCAGCTAATGTGCCTTGCACTGGTACTTTGTCAGGTTTATAAGTGGTGGGCTTGATATGGTGCTGACGGATTTCTTTGGCAATTTCAGGTAGTTTCTTAACTGATTTCACGCAGAAGGTGTCACCATCAAAGTCCATGCCACAATAGTCACGGGCGATGTCTGGGTTGACATACATGGTTCCCTGTTGGTTTAGTCCCTTGATGTGTTTGTTTGTCCAAATCTGTAGGTCGTTGCGATCGCGAATGGGATAGCGAAATCCTACATATTCGCCTTCGGGTATTTCGGGTATACACATTTCTAACTCTCCCAGTTCGGGGCAGGGTTGGGCCATGAAGCTGGAGAAGTTGATACCGCCACTGGTGGCTAGGGTTAACCACCTTCTTCTTACTAGGTCTTCGATCTTTCTCACTACATAGGGATGTTCTAGCAGTTGTCCATGAATGTCATGTTTGAGGATTTCCGATAGGATTTTGCCGTCGGCTTCTTCTTCGTTACTTGCTTCTTCTGGATCGTCTACTTTGACCCATTGCTCTGTTTGTACCAGTTGGCAGAGTTGTTTGATGTCTGATTGGGCGGCGACTAGGGTTTCCGCTTTCTGTTGGGTGGTGGGTAACACATCTTGGGCGATCGCTTGCTGGCTAAACCATTGCCAGACGGTGTAGGAGGTTTTGACTCGCCGCTTTTGGGCGAAGTTGACGATTCCTAGTTTCAGGTTGGTTAGTTTGTGGATACCTAATGCTGGTTTATGTCCTTTAAAACATGATAGTGGCAGAATTAGGTCGATTCCTTTCAGACAATTTAGGCTTAGCTGCAATGTTCCTTTGGCGACCCATTGATTGGCAATTCCTGCTCGGAACTGGAATGGCGTATTCGCTGGAATCACAAAATCTTCGCTTTGGCGCAGTTGGTTTAGAAATTCATGGCTGATTTTGCCGTGACAGTCATCGGTAAGATGCTCTTTGTCTTGGACAATCAGGATAGTTACTCGTTCGATGCCATAGATTTTCAGGCATTCAGTCATCAGGATGGAGCCGTAGTTAATCTGTCCCATAGCGCTGGGAAAATAGGTGGCAAAGGGGTTAAGTCCTTGGCTGAAGAAGAAGTCTCCGTGCTTTCTCGCTCCCGATGCTCCTGCTAGTTGGTATTTGTCTATCCCTTTGGTTAAGGCGGCGATCGCTTGCTTCTTTAGGGGTGCAATGCCTTTAGCGGCAGTACTGCGCTTGCTGGCGGATTTGCTGGTTTTAGTGATGCTTTCGGCTTTGGCGATCTTTTGCAAGTAGGTGGAAATGTTGCCGATGCTGAGGTTGATGTCTGGATGTAAGGCTTCGAGCAAGGTGTCCCGAAATTGGATTTCGTTATCGACGATCTCGCTTGTGGCGAGGTTGGTCTTGGCGATCATTAGCATTTGTTTATACACTCAAAGTGATTTAGCACCTAGATCCGATGGATCTAGGTGCTTTTTTTGGTTGTTTGATGGGGTTGATAGGTTAGGCTGCTTTCTTGTTCAGGTCTTGGCGATAAACGACAAATCCTTTATTTTGCAGTTCGTCAATGGTTGTGGGATTGGATGGCAGGAAGTTGATTTTGCCTTCTTTGGTTGCCAAGATCTCACATCCGTAGTGTTGTTGCAGGCGTAGGGCAACTCGCTCGATTGGCATAGTGAGGTTGGTCAAGCCCCATCCCTTTTTTGCTCGGTATAGCCACATTTTGTTTGTACTTGCTTGTGGTGCAATGGTTTCTGGTATAAGGGTTTCTGGTTTACGGGCTTTCGGTTTGCGGCTTGTTTCAACCACTGCATTGCTGGCTGCTACTGTCTTTTCCAGTTCCTTGACGGGAATCTGTGCGTTGATGTGGACAATCAAGGCTCTGGTGGTTACGTGTAGTTCTGCTTGACTCAATTTGTCAATGATTTTATCAGCAAGTTCTTCTGGAGTATCGAATCTTAGTTGACGTGACATGTTTTTAGTCTCCTGACTTTATTTTTTCTGTTGACAATCGTTCGCGGACTTTACGCGCTAGCGTTCTTATTGGGGCTAATCCTTGTCAATGCAGATGTCATTCTTTGATGGATATCTGCATTGAGAGATTTCCGCTTTGAAACTAGGCGATTAAATGGAAGAGCAGTTCCTTCTTCTTCAGTTTTCGCCAGTTAGGGATTTTGCGTTCTCTGGCTAATGGTCTTAGTTCTTGGACGGTCATTTTCGTGAGGGGTTTGGTAGGGATTTCGGCAATGATTTCTGGGTTTGCTTCTTTTGTCGCCGATTTCAGTTTTGGTGCTGCTTTTGCGGAGATTAGGGCAACTGTTGTCGCTGGTAGCGGGTTTGTGGCTGTTAGATGCTTGACTGTGGCTTCTGATGTGGGCATCTGAGAAGTTGGCAGTGATTGAGGGGTGGGTTCGGTTCCTAGAAACGATAGTAGGGCATAGGTTAGTGCGGTCACTAATCCTAGTAATGCGATGAGGCTGATTGTTACGATCGCTTCGGTTGCGATCGCGAGTAATGATTGAGTTTTCATGGGTTTCCTGATAGAGGTTAAGGCTGTTCAATGTGGCTGGGGGATGTTTCTAGCGATCTTTGCGATTCCAATCGAATTTGAGCGTGATCGCTAGACTGATTTTTAGTTCAATTTTCTGGCTGCGTTTTTTTTAGAGAAGATGTAGGGGAAGCTCTCATGAAGGCTTTCCAAATGATTCTCAACAATTCGCCGACAATTTGCCCGATCTGTGGTGTACTCGTTCATGGCGGCTTTGGCGAAATACTCGGCACTGGTCAGCATTTCCAGTACGCCTGTACCAATCTTCGAGATTTGGTCGGGGTGTTGGCTGAGATATGCGCCTAGTTCTTGAACGCTGTCTCTCACTGCATCCAATATCGAATCTTGGATCTGCACTGTTCGCTTTGTGCCGTCTCGAAAGGTTAATAGTTTTGTGCCGTCAGTTAAATCGGTGACTTTTGCATTCATCGATTTGGCTAGGTCGATGTGCTGTTTGGTCGTCTTCAGACAGCGTGATTTCGATCTGAATACCTGCGCTTGTGTCCTGCCTGTCAGCGAACTTATTGCTACTTCCATAAGATTGTTTTTTCCTAATTTGTCAATCGTCATGGACTTCAAGCGTAAGCGCTCTTACTGCTTATGGGGAAGTAGACGCAGTGGCTGTGGCTGGGTTGAATGGCGACATTAGATAGTTACAGAGCTTTGCGCTGTAGCTATCTTTGTAAAAGTGTTGCTTGACAACTTTGGTGATTAATTAAGATCGGATTTGCGATGTATATTTAGCTGTAGTTAACTATGAGGTTTTTTGATGGCAAGACTATCGCAAATTCATCCAGTTTTCTATCATCTACGCGTCCAACAAAAGCGGGTTGTTCGCCACGCATCTGATTTGCTGACTATAAAAAAATTTGCTACCGAGCGATCGCCTGATAATCTTCTCCACAAGTGTAAATCCCACAAATCTCTATTGCGGAGAAAACTGGGAACTTCAGATCCAGCTTTGCAAGAAGGCAAGGTCATTAATTTACAAATTGCTCGTCAGACTATCGATGGAATTTTAATCAAACCCCATGAAACTTTTTCCTTTTGGAAGTTATTAGGAAAAACGACATCTGAGAAAGGATATGTAGAAGGACTACAATTGTCGCGGGGTGAAGTGAGAACTGGTATTGGTGGCGGGCTTTGTCAATTAGCAAATCTGCTCTATTGGTTAGCTTTGCATAGCCCTCTAGAAGTTGTGGAACGACATCATCATAGCTTCGATCCATTCCCAGACGAGCGGCGCGTATTACCGTTTGGCAGTGGAGCTAGTGTTTTTTATAATTATGTAGATCTGCGATTTTATAATCCGACTGATATCACTTTTCAAATTAGAGTTTGGTTAACGGATGATCATTTAAAGGGCGCAATCTATGCGGATCGAGAATGGAGGTATTCCTATCATATTGTCGAAAAGAATCATCGTTTCTTACAGCAAGACGGTAAAAATTATCGTGAGAATGAAATTTGGCGAAAAGTATTTAATCGTCATAGTGGGGAATTTTTAAAAGAAGAAATGATGATCAAGAATTTCTCAGAAGTGAAATATGCGCTTACCGAGTTAGGGGATTAAGCAGCAACTTGCTACTTATACCATTGACGACTTCGGGCGCAATTCAAACAGAGATCTCGATCTGTAAAAACACACATCAAACTCTAGGAAAAAATTCATCCGACCCAATAAGATTGGCACATCATCTGTTTGGCTCCATGCAAACACCAAGGTTACTGGATGAAAATCACCAATTTGTGCAGACAATACTAAACCCTTTGCCTCAACTGTTGCCAAATTGCCAGCTAATTGCACAGAAAAATTTTGCTCTTCCCAAATAGCACCCAGATCGCAACCCACTGAATACGGTAAGACATTAACACTAGCACCAGTATCCAAAAGTCCAGACACAGTGATCGAGCTTTGCCCGTAAGTCAAGGTCAGAGGCAAGTTTGGCACTACATCTACATCACCATAAATATCCTTTGCCTCTAAAAATGGAAAACGCTGAGCCTCAATCATGGCTTTGTTTTTGCTTAGTTTCTTCTAATAATGTTGCTAGTGTTTGCGCCGCTTTGTGTGAATTTAAAGGTGTCACAACTTGGTAAGTTTTTCCAGCTTGCAGTAGTGACAGATCGGGCTTTGGTTGCGAATAACGATGCTTAAGAAATTGAATAAAATCAACCAGCAAATTCTGAGCCTCTTCGGGCAAAGTATCAATATCTTGATGAACTTGTTCGAGTTGAATCATAGTTTTACCTCAATTTATGAGCAAGCTTCTCACTTATTTCGATCATCATACAACCTCATAACTCACCCCATTCGCTTTAAATGCCGATCCACTTTAACTTTTGCTTTATTTATTTTGCTTGATTCAACAAATATGCAAAATTACCACTGCTTTGTCTATGGGTTAATTTCTTGTAATCATCTCTGTTCCTGTTTTTGCTTTTGACTTTCAGCTATGACTTTAAGGGCAAGATCGACGTTCTTGGCATCTTTTACGGTGACTTGATTTTGGGTGATTTCTAATCCTTGCTGTACGAGTAGATGTGCATATTTGATTGAGCCTTCTGTTACGGTTTTGGATTCTAAGGTCAGAGTGTCTGTAGTCTGTTTCCATGTCGCTCTGTATTTGCCTTCGTTTCCATTACGCTCAAATACCAGTTGCCCGTCTTGTTGTTCGATATAATCACTCTTCACCGCTAAGATCTCTCGCCACTGCGAGGCTACTTGTTTAGCTAACATCTCGCTATCTCTGGACATGGCAAGGGTTGCTTTTTCGGTTATGCTCTCGCCTTCTATCAGTTCTTGGATCCGATTAATATAGTTTTCACTTTTACCGAGATACTGGGCGATTTGTCTCCATTCTTCTAGTTTCTGGATATCGGTAACTATGGAATTAGTTTGCTTCTCTATTGATGGGAATGGCACAATCTTGCCGTCGATATAGTCTCCCAATGGTTCAAAGTGCATTCCCCATGTGTTGCAATGTCCTTGAAAGGTCTGCAATTCTTTGGCTCCATGCTTTTCCATTCCTGTCCATTGTTTCTGATACTCCGTATCGTTTAGCATTTCCTGTGTGATTTGGTATTGCTTGCCCACCCGCAGGGCGACTTGCTGCTTTCCTGCATAGGCGATCGCGATGTCTCCTTCTTTAAATCCATAGGCGGCGTAGGGTTCGTATCTCCGCGTCGTGTGACATCTGCCATGTCCTCGCATGGCTTCAATACAGGTGTTGACTGGTAATGGGTTGGTTTCTCCATGCATTTTGAGGGGATAAACCATTTGGATGGGTTTGCCTGTAATTTTTACTGGCTGTTCTGGCTGTGATGACTTGAGTTGGCTTTCTATTTGACTGAGGGGATTCGCTTTAGTATTGGGTTGAGTGTTTGACTGTAAGTGCTGTGGTTCTTGATGTACAGGTAGTTTTGACTGCGGTAGGGTTGGAGATGTAGGTGTGGCAAGGGCTTCACGATCTCGCTCTGGATCATATTTCACGCCCATCATGGCAAGATTTTTCCACGACATTTCAATTAAGCTTGCTTTTACGGCTTGCCCTTCGTAGAGATAGGTAATCCCGTTAATTCTCCCTCCTGTCTGCACTTGCGCTTTGAGTCCCACGTTCTCATCGGCAAGTTTTGTGACGAATTCGGTCATTGTTGGTTGGTTTGCCGCAGCTTTAGCGATCGCTTCTTTTAATTTCGGTACGATCTCATCGAGGTTAACGGCTTCTTTGACTCGTTCGGGAGATAGTCCATGCCAGATTTTGGGTAGTTTGACTGTGCTTTTAGCGATCGCTAAATCTGCGTCTTTTTTGCTAGCGGATAGATTGATAGTTGCGGTGAATTCTATGCCAATGGGCATATAGGCTGCGTCACTGTGGACAACACCAATATTTTTCCATTGCTCTTGTTCACGTACTTGAATTACTCTCTTGTCAAAAATTGGACTCTCAGGATTAGATTCGATTGCTAGTCGGCAATTGATTGATTCGTTGGGTTGCCATTGTTTATCCTTTAGTTCGTTACTGTCGTATTGCAAGCCAATTACTTTCACTTTATCGACTTGTAGTTCTTGCAGTTGCGTGGTCACGATTTCGGTGAACATCTTGGCGGCGATCGCGCGGTTGTTGTTATGCCACAGGGCGGCGGCTCGGCTTTCGCGTTCGCTTTCTGGGATGGCGGCGCTTTGCGCTTCTAGATACTTTTCGGCTGTGGCGAACATATCTTTGATATCGTTTCTAGAGATGCCAAGGTTAAAGTCGAGTTTTAAGTTCGCTAATACTTTGCCATTTTCGAGACTCTTTCTGTGTTTTTTGATTGTCTCTGGCGAAATTAGTCCGATATCAACTTTGGTTTCTTCGTCAAGGATAGCTACAGCTTTGTAAGGATAGTTGCTTTTGGTTTTCCAGTCTTTGTTTTGGGCAATCTGTATATCCACGCTTTCCCCTTGTTTTGCCATGTCCCATATTGGTGATTTGCCTTCTGGATCTGCTTGGCTGGGACTGACGATTTCGATGATGTTGCCTTTTGGGGAGGTACCGACAATCGCGATTTCTTCTTCATGTTCTAGGCGATTGCGGGTGGCGACAGCTTTGGAAATTTGATTGCTATATTCGGCGGCGATCTCTTTTGCCCATGTTGTGTGTTCTGGTTTGAGTTTGTCTTTGGGCATTAGATGATCGAATCGGTTGTAGTTGCGATCGCCGACTAGTACAAGGCGGCTAAAGTGAAGATACTATAAGAAGAAATGAAATAACGGTCAAAAATTAGTGTTTACGGGATCTGCAAAAGCATTGCATTTAGAAGAGTTGGAACAAGAAGAATTGGAACAGATAATCAATCGACACAGTACACCGCAGCAAATAGCCCAACGAGCAAAGATTGTTGTTTTAGCCTCTCAAGGATACAGTCAAGCAATGATAGCGCGGGAATTAGATATCAGCCGCAAAAGTGCCCGATTGTGGCGAGACCGATGGGTGTGGGGACGGGAAAAAGACATAGGCGTGTTGGATTGTTTGAAAGATGCCGAGCGTTCGGGTACACCACCGACATTCGAGCTTGAGCAAATCATGCACTTATTTGCAATCGCCTGTGAAAGTCCAGAGGAGAGTGGTCGCCCAATCAGCCAATGGACAAGTCGCGAACTCGCCGATGAAATGATTCAACGCGGGATTGTGACCACGATATCACCGAGGCACGTTGGACGCTTACTTGCCGAAGCAGATATCAAACCGCATCAATCAGGTTACTGACTGAATCCAGCGCCGAGAGTGTACAGTAAATTGTGTAAAGTCTGGGAAGTATACAGAGAGATAATCTAGACACACAATAACTAACACTAAAACAGATGAATATACGCAAAGAACTACTCGATGAATTGCTGAAAGAATGTAAAACACCACCCGACCTATTCGGAGAAGGAGGCATTCTGAAACAACTAACCACTGCCTTAGTGGAAAGAGCATTGGAAGCAGAACTATCCACCCATTTGGGTTATGGGAAGCATGAACATAGACCAGACGGGCAAAGCAACAGTCGCAATGGCTACAGCCAGAAAACAGTCCAAGGCGACTTCGGCGTAGCCGAAATCGCCATACCTCGGGATCGCCAAGGAGAGTTTGAACCGCAACTGGTGAAGAAAGGACAAAGCCGATTGTCAGGACTAGACGAGAAGATCATTGCTCTCTACGCACGAGGTATGAGCGTCAGGGATATCCAAGCCCAGTTACAGGAAATGTATGGGGTTGAAGTATCACCAACGCTTATTTCTAATGTCACAGATGCGGTGATTGATGAGGTGAAGCAATGGCAAAACCGTCCTCTGGACGCGGTCTATCCAATCGTATTTCTGGACTGCCTAGTGATCAAAGTGCGAGACAATGGCAGGGTGATTAATAAGTCCCTGTACTTTGCCTTGGGCGTGAATATGGACGGGTACAAGGAATTACTGGGGATGTGGATATCTCCCAATGAAGGAGCCAAATTCTGGTTGTCCGTACTCACCGAAATTCACAACCGTGGGGTCAAAGACATTTTGATTGCCTGTGTCGATGGTTTGACAGGATTTCCCAATGCCATTGAAACGGTATTTCCGAAAACACAGGTACAGTTGTGCATTGTCCATATGGTGCGTAACTCGGTCGCTTTTGTCCCCTGGCAACAACGCAAGCAAGTTTGTGCCGACCTCAAGGCGATTTATGCGGCGGCGACGGAATCAGAGGCAGAGTTTAATCTCGAACTCTTTGCCGAAAAATGGGACAAGCAATATCCATCGATTTCTAAGTCGTGGCGCAGTCATTGGGCGAATATTATCCCCTTCTTTGCTTTCCCGCCTGAGATTCGCAGGGCAATTTATACCACCAATGCCATTGAGTCAATGAATAGCAGTTTGCGGAAGGTGATTAAATCTCAGCAGATTTTTCCCTCGGATGAGGCTGCTTTCAAGCTGGTTTATTTGGCGATGCGCAATATCTCGAAGAAGTGGACGATGCCGATTCGCGATTGGAAACCTGCCCTCAATCGCTTTGCGATCCTCTTTGAGGATCGTCTCCACATCTAGTTTCTAGACTTTACACATTTTGCTTGACAGTCTCCCAGCGCCTGACCCATTGTTTGAACAAAAAGTAACAGCCATTACTGACAATTACTTAAATGCAATAGAGCGAGCTGCCTTAGGTGAACAAACTATTAGTCTTGATGAAATGACGGGTATCCAAGCCCTTGAGCGCAAATATCCTGATAAGCCCTTAGAACCTAGTAAGATTCACCGTCGCGAGTTTGAATATATTCGACATGGTACTCAAACCTTAATCGCCAGTTTTGATGTCGCCACGGGTTTAGTCATCAAGGCTTCTGTGGGCGATACACGTACTGAAGTTGCCTATCTTACTCATGTCCAACAAACTATAGCCACTAATCCTGATGCTAACAAATGGCATTTAGTTATGGATTGTCTCAACACTCATCAATCGGAATCCCTCGTTCGCTATGTTGCACAAGTCGAAAGATTGGAGATTGATTTAGGTGTCAAAGGTAAGTGCGGCATCCTCAAGTCCATGCAGACAAGGACTGATTTCTTAACCGATAAAAATCATCGTATTGTTTTTTATTTTACTCCCAAGCATTGTTCTTGGCTTAATCAGATTGAGATTTGGTTTGGAATCTTGATGCGTAAGTTACTCAGACGCGGTAACTTTATCTCTCAAGCCGATTTGAAGTCTCGCATTATCTTATTTATTGACTACTTCAACCGTACTATGGCTAAGCCTTTTAAATGGACTTATAAAGGTAAGGCTTTAGCCGTCTAAAAGTATGTTTCTTCACTTTAGCCGCCTTGTACTAGCGCCGTCCCAGATTACAGCAATCTGGTTGTTTTCATTCAGGTCTTGTAAATATTTCAGAAAAGCTACAGTACTTTCAGAGTTACCTGCACTAGCCGCTTGAATTACACATTCCTGTGTATACAGGTTTACAGCACCATAATAAGTCTGTCGCTCTTTTTCATTAGTTATGGGTATTTCAATACGTTCTTGTTTTTTGCCCCACACATATCCACAAATATCTCCCCATAGTAAATGGCATTCATCAGCAAAAAATACAACTAACTTCTCAGCAAGGATCTCAGGACGATGCTTTTCTAGCCATTCTGTAATCTCGTCCTTTTTTTTTTGAATAATGGTGGGGTCTCCTTTCGGATTATGCTTTTGCGTCTTTTTCCAGCTAATTCCAGCTTTCTCAAATATGGCGTAATAGCTTTGTTTAGACTCAAATACTACGTTGTACTCATCCTCAATATATTCTTGTAATTCTACTAAGTTCCAATAATTCTTAGCCTGTAACCATGCATTTATTGCTTGGTTTTGCATTTCGCTCAGATAACCGACCTTACCTTTATATCCTAGCAATAATCCTTCTAATCCCTTATCCACATATATTTTTGTCCATTTACTGACATATCCCGAACCCACTCCCAAAATATCTTTGATCTGCCAATGCTTATATCCTTCGAGATACATTTGTACCGATACACCTCTCTTTAATTCTCTTGCATCTCGATTTGTTTCGATAAATTCTTGCAGTTCTTCTGTCATTTTCATGCCCTCTAGGAATATATTTCCTATCTCCATTTTCTCACAACTCATTTAGGATTGCTATATGCACCTGAGACATCGAGCGATCCACTAGCCCCGCCTCAGACATAACCAATAACTGGGGAATCGGAGGAGGCGGAGAACTATTAAACTGTCCCCAAAGCTCCTGCCAAAGATCCGCATCAGACAAAGGAGCCAAATCCAAACCCATCCGAGTAGTTAAAATCTGCTCCCAATTGAGAAACCCATCCGTAAAAGCACGAGCAAACAACTGCTCATACTGCTCACGCTCTAGCTTTGAGTCATTACCAGCTAAACCCAGAGCCACCTTTTGCAGCCAAGCCAGAGCCTTTTCCAGAGGATCTGAAGCCGCAACCGTCGAACCTTTAACCGTATAAGTCGCATAGACACGAAGAAACTTCGGCTTTCTCAGCCCCAAACCCGCCAACTCCTGAACCCGAGCTTTTTCACCCATCATCAAAAACTTAAGCTCAGGAGTATCCGCCAACTCGTATAAATCCTGCAACTGACATTGGCGATCCCGATCCGAACTAAAAGAACCAAAATGAACCGTTAAACTTTCTTGATCTGGGATATCCTTCAACCCAGACTGGAGTGCCTCAAAAATCGAATACTCCTGCGCGTCAGAAAGAGTCGTATGAAAACCCTGAGACTGCCAACCAAACACAAACTGCAATAAATCAAAAGAAGAACCCTGCTTTAAAACAAAACAGCTAATCGAGCGACCACGGAGTTCAAACTTAAGCAGATAATCTAAAGCAAGCTCCTTTTCAAAATGTTTAAATCCTTTTTCTTTGACCATGATGTTTACGAGCAAGCTCCATACGAAGACGACCATGAAACCCAGAGAAATGATAAACACCTCTAGACCAACGGGGAACAGGAATAAACTTGGATAAGAACTTATGGGGACGAGAACCAGTTAAGACCCACCAAGTAGCGTCACCCCAAGCGACAATGAGAATCACCCATAACCAAGGCAAATTGAGAAAAACGTAACAAACAAAAAACAAAAAAAGACTGATAAGAATCCAAGGAAAAACCAGATCCGAGGGAAAAGGATCAATCTTAGGACTAGCCCCAAGAATTTGATTTACTCTGCGAAACTCATTGTCATTGGACACGATCAACCAACCTTATTAACCAGTAATGAGCTTAGCGAGGATATCGCCCAAAGTAACAGTAACGACTAAGATCAAGGGAATACGAGCTAACTGTTGCCAGTCATCATCATTTCTCGCTGCTTGAATGACCCTAACCAAAGAAATACCCAAATAAATTACAAAAATTGCTCTTAAGACGTTAAAGACAATCGATACAGCACTACCACCACCAGTACCACCGCCAATATTGAACTTGCTAGAAAGCCAAGTTTCAGTAGTTTGGAAGAACTGAGCATGGGCAGGCTCAACGGAAAAAATAAACAGCATACCCACTAAAAATCCAACGCCAGTACCAAGAATCAGAGTGGCATAGAATTTATTGTTGCGAGTATGTTTAAGAATCAATTGATAGATACTCAGCAAAGTTTTTGGCTCAGCCAACAAAAAACCAATTAGCAACAAGAAAGCAGTAAAGAATAACCCTTTCAGGCAAGCCATAAAGGAGAAAGATAAAAACAAATAAGTCATAATACTTGCAACTTAATTGGGTCTAAAAAACATAGTTATTAGTTTCCGTAAGTGTATTGAGCATCTTGGAAATCAGCGATAACACAGTTAATGACGCAACAATAGAAGGTATTACTTTAGCTATCAATGCCTTTTATATAAATAGTATATAAATTCTTGAAAAAAGTTTACATATTAATTCTCAATCAAAATTGGTGATGAAAGACGATCTGATTGAATGGAGTATCAAAGAAATCTTCCCTGTCCAACTACATGTTTTGGTCTGATGAATTCATCGAGTACTTGTGGGTGGGGCATCAGATAATTGTTGTCTCTGATTTGGTGATTTGTTTGTGGTGGCTCTCGAATAGTTTCGTCAATTAAGTTAGGGATATCCATTGTGCGCGATTGTTTAGCGATCGCTTGGCTAAAGATTTCATCCCTTCCAAAATTGGCTGACTGACATGAGTAGGAAAGTCTTCTGGTAGGACTGTATTGACCTGATCTACTACATCATCAACTTTTGTTAGCATTTCCTCTAGGACTGCACTTGCCTTTGCTTCTGAAAAATTAACTGCCTTGGCTGTCGAGATGAAATGTCTTGGTTGAATCGAGTCCCAATTGTAATAATTTGCCTTCTCTCCTCTAAGTGACATGGACATCTTGGCGTTACGTTTAGATAGAGACTTGTTTTTGATGAATGGATACACGGAAATTACATCATATAGAGGCGTTAATCTGTAGCTGCCGCCTTGATTAATGTAAATACTGAAGTTCTTACTATGTCCATCTGTGGCGGCTAATAGCCAAAATAGAATTTGACTACGAAAGAATTTCTCGCGATCGCCATTAGCATCTTCGGAACCGAGTAATATTTTCATGATTTCACTGATTCCTGCTCCGCCTTGATTTTGATATTTCAAGTTTGGCGACATTCCTAATGCTTGGCACATATCCTCCTGAGGAATCCTTATCAACCATCGTTGATCTTGAGACCATCGGCGATCGAAGCGCTCTAAAACTAGTACTTTGACATCATCGAAATGCTGAATTTGAGCTTCGGCTGTGGGTACTCCAAATGCCTTGGCGATTTGGAGACATAGCCATTCATTTTCACAGCTATCACTCATGTCTAAATTGTCATTAGGAATTATGCCAATGGGAAACTTAAAGATATGACTGGTGGGCGTAGTGCCGATGGGACGACACCATTTTCCTTGATGCCAAAGTAAGGCAGTTTTCTCTTGAGCGCCTGCGATCGATATGCGAAAATCGTTGTTATTTTTGGTTGTTCCGATAGGGGTTGTTTTATATTCTTTCAAATATCTGGCAACTTCATCCGTTGACATTGGCTGTGCTTGGGTTGTCTCTATAGTTTGGGAAATGCCTTCCTGACAAATTTGGATTGCTCCAACGCAGTCGGCTCCGATCGCTGTTAATAGGTCGAATGGCTGTGAGGTGGAAATGCTAAAGCGTTTTTGAATTCTTGCTCGAATTTCTCGACTATCTGGTAGCAAGTTATCGAAAAAGTTATAGACAAGATCTCCTTCATGGGGCTGTCTGCGTAAGGGCATTGATAAAGAGATGGGACGCGCTCCGTCAGTTTCTAGCCATTCTTCTGCATACTGAAAGTTCATCGCGCCACTGGGTAAGTTTTGCCAAGTGCCAACTAGATAGCCATTCATGAGGATATTGAGGCTATTAACACGCTTTGTTCTTACCATTCTTCTTTCCATCCTTGTCTAGGCTTACGAGCTTCTTCTTTCGGAATAATCTGTATTTCTAGATCTAGGGCGGAGAATAGTTTAAATAGAGTTTCTAATTTTGTGCCTTCGGGGTTATTTTCAAAGGCGGAGATGGTGGCTTGTTTGATGCCTACCCGATCACCTATTTCGGCTTGGCTTAACTTTTGTCTTTTGCGGCGATCGCGTAGATATTCAGCTAGTTCTTTGGAGGAGTGGATTAGCATAGTCTGATGCTTTTATCCTTTTTAGGGTGTAAAATTTAGTTTATCCCTTGTAGGCTATAAAATCAAGTTTATCCTTTATACGGGATAATATTTAAGTCTTGGCGATCGCCTGTGGATTGTTGTTTTGGAGTCAGAGAAAACGATGCTTTCGGTTTGGTCTGCTTTGCCGCAAACTTTGGCTTATTTGATGGCTAGTCCAAATAGAAGTTTGATAGCGATCTCTCTTGTTGCTCCTGTCTCGATCGCAGAAAAATATATCAATCCTGTTCTAACGAAGGTAATCGACGACGAGCCGAGGCGATCGCTTGTTGTAGTTTTGCTTGAAGTAATTCTTTGGGAGGTAATACGGTGAGGTATTCGGCGACATGGATACCACTTTTGTCTAGTTCGAGTAGTTCAATCTGTTCTTGTTTTTTACCTGCACATAAAATGATTCCCAATGGGGATTGTTCATCGCTTTCTTGGTCATATTTGGCAAGCCAACGCAGATAAAGTTCCATTTGGCTTTTGTATTCGTGGCGAAAGTTGCCGAGTTTGAGGTCGATCGCGACAAGGCGTTTGAGTTTGCGGTTATAGAACAGCAGGTCAATATAAAAGTCATCGTTATCGATTTGGATGCGTTTTTGTCTTGCGATAAAGGTAAATCCTGCGCCAAGTTCTAGTAAAAATTTCTCGATGTCTCGCAAGATGGCATCTTCAAGATCTTTTTCGAGGTAGCGATCGCTTATATCTAAAAAGTCGAGGATATAGGGATCTTTTAGCAGTAAATCGGGTGATATTTGCTTGTTTTCGCGTAATTGTTCTAAATCATAGCGAATAGTTTCTTCGGGTTTGCGGGAGATGGCGGTGCGCTCGAATAGCATGGAGTTGATGCGTTCTTGTAGTTGGCGAGATGACCAGCCCTCTAAGCAACAGATTTCGATGTAGAAGTTGCGTTTTAGCGGATCATCAAAGTACATGAGAGTCTTGATGTGTGTCCAGCTTAATTGTCTCCGCAGTGCAGAGACAATTTGTTGATCAGGGAAAGTCTCTGCAAAATGAAGGCAATGTCTAAGTTGTTTTTCGCTCCAGCCTTTGCCGTAGGTTTGGGTAAGTTTCTGAGATAGGGTTGCAATGATTTGTTTGCCATATTCGGCGCGTTGACCTTGCAGTATTTCGGTGTGGATATGTTCCCCAACTTGCCAATAAAGCAGAGTAATTTCAGAATTGATGGCAACGGCGGCGCGTTGTTTGGCTGCATCAATAAGCTGACGAATTTGGATAAACAGAGTCTGCGCTATTTCTTGGATATTTGGAGTAATCTGTGGTGGGTTGCGATCGGCTCTGTTCATGTTGCTATGTTTTAAATCAGACTATGGGGATGACTAATACTGGTAAAATTCAGATGTAGCGGTATAAACAAATAAATATGGTTGATATTAATACAATTGAACTTTCTTTCAAGCTCATACCTAAATATAATGCTGAACTTGCAAAAACAGTCCCTTCAAATACAAAGACAAATTATTTAGTTGGTTCAGTTGTCGCAATTGGGATTGGTCTATTTACTTTGTTAGCTACTTCCCAAAGTATGCTCAAGATCCTTGGTGGGGGTATAGCAGTTGGCGGTGTGGGGACATCCATTTACATATTACAGCGCAAAACAGATGATTCGAGTGAAGCGCAAGAGGAAAGAAAAAAGTTCAATATTGCTGAAGGTATCCGCAAGGCGAAGGCAAATGTTACAAATGAACGGGTTAGGCTAACTAATGCTGCACATAGTTTTCATTCATTCAGTTTTGATACTGCAAACGCAATTGGCGATCGCATTACATTTAACTCCTATACTGTCAGAGTAACTGATAGACCAGATAGCATAAATATCGGATTGAGAACAGATAAAATCCTTTATCGCACTGAGTCTTATGCAGAGTTTTACACGACTAACCGAGGTAAATTAAAATCACGTCAGCGTAAGCGTAAGGTTGCAGATCGAGTGAAATTTACTGTAGCCTTTCCAACTCGTAAACGTGCTGTGAAGGGGGTAATGGCTTTTGATAGTTATAATCAGAGATGGTTGCTCTGTATAACGCTAGACATCAGAAAGCTCAAGATTTAGCCGAGTTTAATCAGCGTTACACCATAGCTGAAGAGAATATTCGCAAGCATGGTGATCAAATTTATTTTTCTCCTGAAGAGAAGAAGGCGATAGAAGAGGCAAAAGAATTAGCCAGTTTCGATCTGCGTCTCAAT
>JAATWA010000004.1 GCA_013361095.1 Pseudanabaena biceps
TAACAGCATTGCTATGGGCACATCACGGAAGTATGGGGTAATATTACCACCAAACTACGAAAAGCATCCTCAGCAACGCTATCCCGTAATTTTTCTGCTGCATGGCGGACATGATAATGAGCGAGCCTTTTATGACAAATATGGTCTCACCTTAATTTTGGATCAGCTTTATCGCACAGGGCAACTACCCCCTGTTATTCTTATCAGCCCAGACGGTAATGACAATCGGGGATCTAGCCCCATTTGGGACTCCCAGTATTTTGATGGTCCGAATGGGAAAGTGGGAACGCTGATTGGTTCTGAACTGCCGCAGATCATTAAATCTCGCTACAGGACGATGAATGATCCCAAGTTTTGGGCAATAGGCGGTGTATCCTCTGGAGGATGGGGTGCTTACAATATTGGGCTACGCCACTTCAATAATTTCCACACTTTTTTTAGCCACAGCGGTTATTTCACCGATAACAGCGGCGATGCAAATAGCCCTAATCATTTTATTCAGCAATTTTCTACAGCTCAGCTTCAGATAATTCGTGCATACCTAGACGCAGGTCTAAGCGATACCGATTTGCTAGCATCGACCCAGCAGTTTCATCAAACTTTAAATCGTCTAAACGTTGCTAATGAGTTTCATGCCTTTCCAGGAGGGCATGGAGTGACAGGTGCAGACTTTGGTTGGAATTACTTTCATAAACATCTCGTGGATTCTCTAAAATATGTGGGTAGGCAGTTTAATCAGTCGGATATGTAATGATTCAAGCTATTCCCAGTAATAATTCGCGATCGCCACACCCTCGATTCTGGCTTTGGAATGCCACTTTACTAACCGCAGGGATGGGAATTGTCAATCTTGTCTCTGCCGTGACTCCCAGCCTGCACAATCGAGTCAGATGGCTGAATGATTTATTCCCATTTCCAGTGCGAGCGGGGGCTCATGTGTTTGCGGCTGTGATTGGTTTTTTGCTATTAGTGCTTTCGGCAAATCTACTACGGCGAAAACAGGTTGCTTGGTTGCTCACGGTCGCCTTACTGATACTTTCGATCATCAGTAATTTAATCAAAGGATGGGATTACGAGGAAAGTATACTGTCAGGCGTGTTGCTGGTTAAGCTTTTGTTGATGCGACAGCAGTTCACGGCGCAGTCAGATCGCCCTTCAATAGCTCAGGGGATTCGGGGGGTAATCGCCGCCCTACTGTTTACGTTGGCATACGGCACGCTTGGGTTTTATCTCATGGATCGCCACTATTCAGTGAATTTTGATTTGGGTTCAGCTATTCTGCAAACATTGGCAATGTTTTTTGCTGAAGATAATGCTGGGTTGCAATCTACAACTAGATTTGGCAGATTTTTTGCTAACTCAATTTACATGATTGGTGCGGTGACGATGAGCTATGGGGTTTGGATGCTGCTGCGTCCAGTGTTATCGCGGGGAATAACTGTAAGCGATCGCCAGCGTGCTCAAGCGATTGTTAAGCAGCATGGAAGGTCATCCCTAGCAAGGTTTACTCTATTTGACGATAAGCACTATTACTTCAGTCCTTCTGGGCAAAGCGTGATTGCCTATGTCCCCAAAGGACGGGGAGCGATTGCTTTGGGAGACCCGATCGGTCCGTCTAAAGATCGGCAAGAAGCGATCGTTGGCTTTCAGCAGTTTTGTGGTCGAAATGACTGGTATCCAGCGTTTTATCAAACCTTGCCCGATGACTTGGAACTTTATGCATCTTTAGGATTGCAAGCACTACAAATTGGTGAAGAGTCGATTGTGGATCTGCACACCTTTACACTAGAGGGCAAGCCCGGAAAAAACTTGCGAACCTCAATTAACAAAATGATAAAGACAGGGCATTGCATCGAGTTTTATTCACCACCCATTGCTAACAGCCTGTTGAAGGAATTGAGATTCGTCAGTGATGAATGGCTCCAAATGATGCAAGGGTCTGAGAAAAGGTTTTCTCTCGGCTGGTTTGATGAGGCTTATTTGCAAGACTGTAAAATAGCGGTGGTGCGAAGCGCGGACGGACAAGTGACGGCGTTTGCCAATGTCATTCCTGAGTACCAGCTCAATGAGATCACGATCGACATGATGCGCCGTCGGCAGAATGTAGAAAACGGCACGATGGATTTTTTGTTTGTTTCCCTTTTTCAACACTGTAAGAAGCAGGGCTATGATAGTCTCAACCTAGGTTTGTCGGCATTATCTGGGATCGGCAGATGTAAGCAATCGCCCCGTCTAGAAAAAGCGGTTCGCTATCTCTATAGTCACCTCAACCAGTTCTATAACTTTCAGGGATTGCACGCCTACAAAGAAAAGTTTTATCCTAGCTGGGAACCGCGCTACCTCATTTATCCAAGCTGGTTTGCCCTCCCCGATGTGGTCGTCGCACTGGTCAGAGCCGATTCTGGTGATCGCTTGTTGGATTATTTAAAACCTACAGGAGGATAGTCTCAGATGATGAAACGGCGCTCCACCCTACCTTCGCTGATTAGCGTAGTGCTATTGATCGCGTCTATTTGGGGATTAAGTAGTAACGTTAAACTAAGTGACTCTCTCACGAGAGCCACTTGTCTTCAGAACCGAACTTGAAACTTTAGCTTCATTCGGCTCCTCAATGATTTGACCTTTATCATCGGTACGCCGCAAACTGCCATCAGAAGCAGTTTTAGTATCATGGCAATGACGATGAAGAAGATGAAGGTTTGCATATCCATTACCACCGCCCAAGGAACGAGGGATAATATGGTCAATCTCCCAAACATCTCCATCTCTGAAAGTTAATCCGCAGTGATTACACTTGCCATTCTGAGACTTGAAGAGTTTGGAAACTGAAACTGGCAGTAGGGGATGTTTCCCCAGTCTAGCAGCCCAGTAAGGTAAATCCCCATCGTAGGGAGATTTATTGCCTTTAACCTTTGTATGTCTGACAATGGGAACTTCAGCATGGGATGTGAGGGAGAAAATTCCATCACTAAATACCCAGCTTCTGCCATTGATAATCCTAAAGTATTTAGCATTGACCCATTTAGCCGATTTGTTATGGTGACGACGCTTACACCATCTCGTCATACGCTGCCAAATTAGATGATCTAACTTGGCGAAAGTGGCTTTACTGACTCCAGTAGAGTAGTAATTAGCCCATCCACGTATGATGGGATTCAGCCTTAACACTAATGCCTTTTGTGGGGCTGAGCTATGGCTAGATATGACATCCGCTATTTTCTCGTAGTGCTTCTTTGTCTTGTCCTTAGATGGCATGATTAGTGTTTTGAAACCTAAGCGATTTCCATTTCTAGATTTACCACTCTTGTGTTTGCCCACCTTGTACTGACGGATATTGAATCCAAGGAAATCAAATCCACTAGAGGTATGAGTCACACGAGTCTTTCTATCACTAACTTCCAACCCAACTTCTTTGAGCCATTCTTGAAGAATGACCTTAGCTTTATCTATTACTTCTTTGTCTGGATGAAGACAAACGAAATCATCGGCATATCTAACAAACGTTAGGCTGCTTTGATTTTTAAATTTATTTCCTCTTAAGGATTTCGCTAGTTGCGTCATCCTATTTTCCATGCCGTGAAGTGCTACATTGGCAAGCAGAGGAGAGATGACAGAGCCTTGTGGCGTGCCAAAGTCTGAATCCTCTTTATTACCTTCAAACACCCATCCAGCCTTGAGCCATGCCTTAATGACACGTCCTAAAGTTGGTGATGTTTTGAGCTTTTGTAGCAGATAATCATGATTGATCATGTCGAAGCATTTAGAAATGTCAGCATCTAAAACCCACTTGGATTTTTTATTGATGCTGTCAAATATTGCTTCGATAGCGTCATGGGCTGAACGTCCGATTCTAAAGCCAAAACTGTTTGGCTCAAACTTCGCCTCCCATTCTGGCTCCAGCACCAATTTTACTAACGCTTGGCAGGCTCTGTCCTTTATGCAAGGAATCGATAGAGGACGCTTTTCGCCATTAGCCAGCCTTGGGAATCAAGATTCTTCTGGCAGGTAGTGGCTTTTGCTTTAGGGAAAAACTTTGAGCTAGGATTAACCTTTGATTAGGTGAGAGGGATTTAACTCCATCTATCCCAGCCGTTTCTTCCCTGAATTATCCTGTGTTACCTTTCTGGTCGCTAGTAAACGAGCATTGTAGGAACGGGTCAGTGTTCTTTGTAACTTGCGGACTAATTGAAAATTGCCATGACTAGACGCTCGGAAAATCCGCTTTTGGAGCTTAAAAACATACCTTTCAGCTTTACGCCAATTGATATCTTTCCATTCCACATTATTCAGTTTTACAACTGGATATGTATTAGACATTTACACTCTACTTAGTAGCTTTTCCCTTCAAATCATCGTCTGGAAGTGGGCATATCCAAGCCATTACAACTTGGCGTTAGCTTTTTCCAGAATCCTGCCATACATGGTATATGGTTAGCACCTACTGGAGCTTTTGGCTTCAGAACGCACGTATGGTTACTTCGTTCCTTATGTTGATTGGTTGCGCCTTTAGATGTCTCAATTAAACCGAGTCAAGGTATGGGAGTGTTGTTGAATATTGTCCAACTATTCAACCTCTGACTTTTGCCTTTTGGCTCCAGTGTATCAGCCTGATTTCACTGGTTTGTTTTTACGGTCTTTTGATGAGATTCCTGTTCGTCATCATGGGCGCTTGCTTGCTCGCCACTGGCTTAGGCTTCCAGTTTAAGAGCTTTTATCCCCGCTTTACGGATTGATGGCTAGTCGCTACCGTAGGGGATATGCTTTCACCAGAACACTCTCTGGGGAAGGGCTTGCATTCTCTAGGGAGATGCTCACCTTCATCAACATAAAGTTGTCATGACTCCTAGGGGAACCATGCTAGCTATCTCTCAATCTCTTATTAGGAGCTGATTTCAGCTAAACGAATCGCACTGGACAAAAAACACCGTTAAGACAATAAGAACTATTGAATCCTACCATTTTCATATTTTTTGGGAATTATTAAGACTTATTCTTAAGTAAATTAACTTTACTAACTTTCGATGCTTGGACTACCGCTTCAGCCATACCCAGAAACGTTAAGAGTCAAGAGATACTTGACTAAAGATACCAATTTAAACTCAAAAATTGGTATCTTTCCCCGCAAAAATTTTATTGTTTTTTGTGCGTTTACTGCATGATCCCCTACTTGCAGACAGCGATCGCGGAGTCGAAATAAAACCCATTGACAAAAATACTCTTTTTGCGTTTTTCAGATCAGCGTACTACTCGCTCCCAAAAATCAGCACATTTTGTTGAAACTCTTCTTGATAGAAATATCAAGCAATACTTACGCTTTGTATCTTAGTCACGCAATTCACGTAAATCATTCATAAAATCAAACAGATTGCTGTCACAGTGATTCGGTAACAATTTAGAAGTATAAGCGACTGAATTAACTATGACTGAGATTCAAAACAAAGTAGTAATCATTACAGGAGTCAGTAGTCGATTAGGGGAAGCAACTGCTATGCGGTTAGCTACTAGTGGAACAAAACTAGCATCGTAGAAGCAAAAATTGTTACAGATTAACCTCAACTAAAAATTAATCCCAAGGAAAAGTCAATGGAAATATCAATGTCCAAGATTCACCAAACCACTTACAAAGGGATCTTTCAGCATCCGATCGCCCATAATTTACAATGGCATGACGTGCGGTCAATGCTAGATGCCCTAGCTGAAGTAACTGAAGAGCATAACGGCAATCTCAAATATACAAGACATGGCGAAGTGCTAGTCCTCCATCCTCCCAAGCATAAAGATCTATCTGACACTAAAGAATTGATGCAAATTCGTCACTTTCTTGAGCGCTCTAGTATTCCTGAACTGGCAGACTCAAATGAGGATGGAACCCATTTGCTAGTTGTAATTAATCACCGCGAGGCTCGCATCTATAAAACAGAACTCCGAGATTCAGTTCCAGAGAGTGTCATACCCTACGACCCAGACGGTACGCGCCGTCATCTCCACAATCTGAATGATAATGTTAAGGGTCAACCTGAACTTAAGTCTTTCTATGAAGCGATCGCCCAGTCATTAAAAGATGCCGAACAGATTTTGATCTTTGGTAGCTCAACTGGAGCTAGTAGTGCCATGGATTATCTGGTAGATGAACTCCAGCAAAATCACCCAGATATTTCTCAAAAAGTTGTGGGTGCGATTGTGGTCAATGAACAACACATGACCGAAGACCAGCTATTAGCTCAGGCACGTACATTTTATGAAGCAAATAATAAATAGATTGCGACCTACGATAGTGCCAGTAACTGTCTCTCCAAGGGCGAAGCTATACCAACAAGCAGCAATTCTCATCACAAAACCAATTTTTATAATGAGAATTGCTGTACCAACAAGGTATTAAATCGAGACTTTTTCCATCAATTAAATATTGGAGATTTTATCCCATGGCAAATTCTTATCAAGTCAGACTATTTAACAAAGCCGAAGGGATCGACCAAACTGTTGAAGTACCAGAAGATCGCTATATCTTGGAAACTGCCGAAGAACAAGGAATGACTCTACCTTACTCCTGTCGGCAAGGCGTTTGTTCGACTTGCACAGTGAAGATGATTGAAGGAAAGGTAGACCAGTCTGAAGGGAGTTATCTGAGTGAAGAACAAATAGCTAAAGGATATGTGTTGATTTGCATTGCCCACCCTCAAGCAAATTGTGTGTTTGAGACTCACAAAGAAGAAGAAGTACTTTAAATTCAATAATTTTTGAGAAATGAATTGATATGAAAAAGAAATCTAGGGCTTATCTTTTGGGTGGAGGGATTGGCTCCTTGGCAGCCGCAGTTTTTATGATTCGAGATGGTGGCATCTCTGGCGAAAATATTGTGATCTTGGAAGTAAAAACTCTTCTGGGTGGAAGTCTGGATGGAACTGGCAACTCCATTGATGGGTATTCCCTGAGGGGAGGACGAATGTTGACAACTGATAATTATGAATGCACATGGGATCTTTTTAAATCTATCCCTTCTCTGCATACTCCAGATAAATCAGTATATGAGGAAACTATGGAGTTTAACGAACAGCACAAGTCAAATTCGATGGCGCGTCTTGTGGATCATCGTCGTGCAAAAGTTCCTGTTAGCTCCATGGGCTTTTCAATGCAAAATCGTCAAGAATTGCTAAAGCTCACCCAAGCTACAGAAGCCGAATTAGCTGCAAGTTGTATCACTGATTGGCTTTCTCCAGAATTTTTTGAGACGGAATTTTGGTTTATGTGGGTAACTACATTTGCCTTCCAACCATGGCATAGTGCCGTTGAATTCAAGCGTTACTTGCATCGCTTCATGCTCGAATTCACCAGAATTGAAACTCTTGCTGGGGTTAAACGCACTATCTACAATCAGTATGATTCACTAATTCTGCCGTTGCAGAGTTGGCTCGCAGCCCAAAATGTTCGCTTTGAGCTAGATTGCAAGGTAACAGATCTTGTTAGTACTAATTCAGAAGGTAAGGTAATCGTTACAGGCATTCATTATCAGCAGAGGGAAGAAAGTAAAGCGATCGCAGTTGAAAGTGGCGATCTAGTATTCCTACAGAATGGATCGATGACCGATGCCTCAAGTTTGGGTTCGATGGCGATCGCCCCTAAAAAGCTAACGAAGAAAGACTGCACCAGTTGGAGCTTATGGGAAAAGCTGGCTGCGGAGAACCTAGATTTTTGGTAATCCTGCTGCCTTTAATAGTTGCATTGCTGAATCCGTATGGGAGTCTTTTACGGTTACGCTGAAGAACTCCAAATTCTTCGATCTGGTTGCTAATTTTAGCGACAATCAAGCAGGAACTGGTGGGCTGATCACTTTAAAGACTCAAACTGGCTGATGTCAATCGTACTTGCCTATCAGCCCCACTTTATAAATCAGCCCAAAGATGTGCAAGTTTTTTGGGGATATGGACTTTTTCCCGATCGCGTTGGCAACTTTGTACCGAAACCGATGGATGAATGTAATGGCGAGGAGATTCTGCGCGAACTATGCGGTCATCTGCGATTCGATTTAGATAGCCTAGGAACTGCAAACTGTATTCCTTGTCGAATGCCATATATTACTAGTATGTTTATGCCACGCTTATCTACAGATCGACCATTGCCGATCCCCCGTAGCTCTAAGAACCTTGCCTTGATTAGTCAGTTTGTGGAGATTCCCGATGATGTCGTTTTCACTGTTGAGTATTCAGTACGAGCAGCACAAATGGCAGTTTATGAATTTCTAGATATCGATCGCCAGATTCCACCCGTTACACCTCACGACAAGTCTCTGCTAGTGCAGTTTGAAGCTTTAGTCAAGGCATTTAAATAGCGCTATTCCCAGCGATCGTCGAATTCATGTTAGTTGGAAAAATCAAAGTAATTAAAGGAGTCAAAATGAAAATATTAATGGTACTAACCTCGCACGATAAGTTTGGTAATACGGGTAAAAAAACTGGTTTCTGGCTTGAAGAATTCGCCGCCCCCTACTACACGTTTAAAGACACAGGTGCGATCGTTACCCTAGTATCACCGCTTGGTGGTCAGCCGCCACTCGATCCTAAGAGCGATACCCCAGATTCCCAGACTAAAGACACGCAACGCTTCAAGGCAGATTCCGCAACCCAATCCGCACTCGCACACACACTTAAATTAAGTGAGGTTGCCGCTGGCGATTTCGATGCTGTATTTTACCCTGGCGGTCATGGCCCGCTCTGGGACCTAGTTGAAGACAAATCATCCATCGATCTTATCGAGTTCATGCTAGCCGCAGGTAAACCAGTCGCCCTTGTTTGTCATGCTCCCGGCGTACTCCGTCATGTTAAGGGTCTCGACGGCTCTCCCATCGTCCAAGGTAAGGCAGTCACAGGCTTTACCAATACCGAGGAGCAAGCAGCCGGATTAACTGAAATTGTTCCGTTTCTAGTCGAAGACATGCTCCGAACGAATGGTGGGAATTATTCAAAAGTAGCTGACTGGCAGCCTCATGTTGTCAAAGATGGACTACTAATTACTGGGCAAAATCCCGCATCTTCTGCGCCAGCCGCGAAGGAACTGCTGGAACAGCTCAGTCTGCTTGCTAGTGCCTAGAATTAGCTTTTTTAGTGTCCAGTAGCGGAAACCGTGAGTTCAGTTTGCAGCTTTAGTCAAAGTATTTAAGTAAGTTTATCCAAACAAATAATCCAAATAATCAGGAGAAAAACCAATGAAAACGAATGCCTACGCCGCCCAAAATGCCACAACTCCCCTTGCACCTTTTAGCTTTGAACGTCGTGAACTTGGGGAGCATGATGTGCAGATCGAAATTCTATATTGCGGCGTGTGTCACTCCGATTTGCACACCGTCCGCAGCGAATGGAGCAGTACCACCTACCCTTGCGTCCCCGGTCACGAAATCGTCGGGCGGGTCAAGAACGTTGGAGCGAAAGTCAATAAATTTAGAGAAGGCGATACGGTTGGGGTGGGTTGTATGGTCGATTCCTGCCGTACCTGTGCTAACTGTAAGGACAACCTAGAGCAGTTCTGCGAGAAAGGTACGATTTTTACTTACAACTCCCCCGACAAACATACTGGCGGAATCACCTACGGTGGATACTCCGAGAGCATTGTGGTGGATAAAGAATTTGTACTGAAAATTCCCAAGAATTTGGATCTGGCGGCAACTGCTCCATTGCTGTGTGCTGGGATTACGACTTATTCGCCCTTACGCTATCACAATGTAAGCAAGGGTCAGAAAGTAGGCGTTGTTGGACTCGGTGGGCTAGGACATATGGGGGTGAAATTGGCGAAAGCTCTCGGCGCTCATGTCGTGGTTTTCACTACCTCACCGGGCAAGGTTGAAGATGCGCTGCGGCTCGGAGCAGATGAAGTCGTCAATTCTAAAAATGAAGACGAGATGCAGAAACATCTAAATAGTTTCCACTTCATTCTCGATACCGTGTCTGCAAAGCATGATATCAACGCTTACCTCCTGCTATTGAGACGGGACGGCAACCTCACTCAAGTCGGAGTTCCACCCGAGCCGCTTTTGCTTCCGGTGAGCAGCCTGATTTTCGGTCGGCGCAGTCTCAGTGGTTCTCTAATTGGCGGCATTAAAGAAACCCAAGAGATGCTGGATTTCTGCGGTAAGCACAATGTTACTGCCGATATCGAACTTATCCCCATCCAAAACATCAATGAAGCCTACGATCGCCTCGTCAAAAGCGACGTGAAATATCGCTTCGTCATTGATATGGCTTCCTTAAAACAGTCTTGATAAACATTCACAACTAATAATGAAATCAGGCGATCGATTTTTCCTCATCGATCGCCTGATCACTCTGTCTCCCATCGCGATGGTCATTGCTAGTTCAGTTTGGAACTTTAGTCAAAACCTTTAAAGAAGTCTGGCTCAATAGGTGTTTCGGGGAAGTACTTGATCTCAAAGTGCTGAAATATATGATGCACAATGGTTTTAGCCTCAGAGGTATTCGATATCTGAAACGCCCGTCATGTAAAGCATTGAGCAGTTTATGATGTTTGACCTCCCAAAAATACCTATAGAGCCAATATTTTTAGTTACTTTTAAAGAAAGTTCCAAATCATGACAACTAAAACAACTAAGTTAGCGAAAGATAAAACAAAGAAGAAAAACTGGTGGCAAACGCTCGGTCCTGGATTAATCACAGGAGCTTCAGATAATGATCCAAGCGGTATTGCTACCTATTCGCAAGCTGGTGCTCAATTTGGTTTTGGTTTGTTATGGACTATGTTGTTTTCTTATCCTTTAATGTCCAGTATTCAAGATATCAGCGCTGAAATTGGCAGAGTCACAGGATACGGTATCGCTGGAAATTTACGTCGTTATTATCCTCAGTGGCTTACCTATGGGATTACAGGCTTAATGGTAATCGCGAATACGATCAATTTAGGTGCGGATATTGGCGCAATGGGATCTGCTTTAAAACTTTTAAATGGTGGCTCTGCACTGTTTTATGCTTCTATGTTTGCGATTATTTCCTTAGTGTTAGAAATTACTATTCCTTATCATAAGTATGCTTCTATCCTCAAGTGGCTGACATTAGTTTTATTTGCTTATGTTGCCACAGTTCTAGTAATTCATGTGCCTTGGGGAGATGCTTTGAGGGCTACAGTCATACCTTCTCTTTCTCTTCAATCAGATTACTTAACTACTTTAGTGGCAATTCTTGGTACTACAATTAGTCCTTATCTTTTCTTTTGGCAAGCTTCTCAAGAAGTAGAAGAAACAGAAATTACACCTAGTGAGCAACCGTTAAAAAAGGCTCCTAAACAAGCTCCTGAGCAGCTAAAGCGTATTAGATTTGACACTTATACAGGCATGGGATTTTCTAATATTATTGCTTTCTTTATTATTCTGACTGCGGCTGTAACTTTACATACTCAAGGTAAAACCGATATTCAAACAGCCTCGGAGGCTGCCGAAGCTTTACGCCCCATAGCAGGAAATTTTGCGTTTTTCTTATTTAGTGTTGGTATTATTGGTACAGGATTATTGGCTGTGCCTGTTTTAGCTGGTTCTGCGGCTTATGGTCTGGGTGAGGCTTTAAAGTGGCCGACTGGATTAGAGCGAAAGCCTCTAGAAGCAAAAGGTTTTTATGTAATCTTGGCTATCTCTACATTAATCGGGCTAGGGATGAATTTCTTCACTTCAATTGACCCTGTTAAAGCCTTATTTTGGTCAGCTGTAATTAATGGTGTGGTGGCTCCACCTGTAATGTTAGTAATGATGCTCATGTCCACAAACCCTAAGGTTATGGGTAAGTTTACAATTTCTAAATATTTAAAAATTGGCGGTTGGCTAGCAACTTCAGTTATGTTTGTGGCTGCTGCTGGCTTGTTTTTGACTTGGAAATCATAAGTGATTACGGGATAGATAGAGCTACAAAGTGTATTACAGCAAATTTCGATCAAACCCGCCACAAGTCTAGTAATCTAAATAGGGCAACCGCACACGTTTATGAATAAATAACGAAATAAAGAAGGTAAAGTAAAATGATCAATATAAATTAAAAGTAAAAAAGTGCTATGTCTTCTACAATCAGCCCAGTCACAATAATTTAGACCTATTTTAGCAACTTGCGAGACCCCAGAGCAGCACATAGTATCGAACATAAGCTTTTAGACATATTGATAATCAGCATATGTGGAACAATAAGCAGAGCAAATGATTTTACAGCAATAGCAGAATATGGAAAATTAAAGGAAAAATAGTTAAAGACATTTTTAGAATTAGAAAATGGAATACCATCAGTAGATACATTTGAGAGAATATTTGCTCGACTGACCCCATCAGAATTGCAAAAATGTTTTATAGGATGGATGGAAGCAGTCCATAAAGCAACAGAATGGCGTAGTTTCTATCCAACAGCGATATTATATTCTGAGTATTGAGAGTGATGTTCACAGGTTCTCTCAATCTGTTAGAAGTCATTGGAGTATTGAAAATCAACTGCATTGGATTCTTGATGTTGGGTTTGATGAAGATGCTTTTCAATGTTGTCGAGGCTATACTGCTGAAAACTTAGCTGTTATTCGTCATGTTGGCATAAATTGACTTTCCCGTGACAAAAAAACTAGGATCGGAGTCAAGACTAAACGACTTAAAACTGGCTGGGATGACAACTATCTCAAGCATACACTTAACGACTTAAACATAGTCTCACCTTAGTCTTCATTATTTATTCATAAATGTGTGCGGTTGCCCTATCCACAATCATGAGCTTCTTGACAGGATTCTTTATCTCTGCTCCCTATTTACCACCATTCATAATCAGATCCTAATACCATCTTATATCTCCACCAAAATTTTACATAAATAGAACCTAAAACAGCGATCGCCAGTCTAAAGCAATGTCATCAATGTTGTCCTAGCGCAACTTGCTTTATGGAAACAATCCTATGGATCGCATCGTACAGAAAGCTCATTTCTTTAGACGGGCAAGCTTTGGGGCAACCCTCGACGAACTGCATAGCGACAATTCTCCTGAAATGTTGTTGTCAACATGGCTCAGCGAATCACCAGTACTAAATGTCCCCGCACCTCTGCCCATAGTCAAAAAAGGTAAACAAGATCAATCGCGGGAAATGTGGCGTTGGTTGTTGAAGCAAATGGTGAGTGCCAATAATCCATTACATGAACGCATGGTTAACTTTTGGCGCGATCGCTTTGTCGTATCCCTTCGTAAAGTTGGGAAAGCACAATTGTTGTTAGATTATGAAAGACGTTTACGAGCCTATGCGATGGGAGATTTTCAGGAATTGCTGATGCAAGTAACTACTAGCCCCGCTATGCTCAACTATTTAGACAATGACCAAAACCGTGCTGGCAAGATTAATGAGAACTATAGCCGTGAAGTGATGGAACTCTTTACCCTTGGGCAAGGACAATATACTGAAAAGGATATTCAAGAGGGAGATAGGGCGCTGACGGGATGGCAAGTTAAATTACATCCTGAGATGGGCATCGCGGATGTCACCTTTGTCAAGCGTCGTCATGATGATGGAGTCAAGAATTATTTGGGACATTCAGGCAAACTCAGCACCCAAGATGTGGTAGAAATTTTAGCCAATCATCCCAGTACCGCCAGAAAATTAGCCGTCGATCTATGGAGTACTTTCGCCTATCGTGATCCTGAACCCGCAATCATCGATCGCCTTGCACAGGTATATAAACAGAACAATCGCAGCATCAGAGCTGTGGTTGCCGCAGTTTTTAATAGTCCTGAATTTTATAGTGCCAAGGCATATCGTAGTCATCTGAAAACACCACTCTATTTTGTTTTGAGCAGTTTGCACCAATTGCAAATTGAGGCAGATAGCGATCGCGTAATTAGTGATTTACGCGCAATGGGACAAGTGCCATACAATGCTCCATCTGTGAAAGGTTGGCAAGGAGAGCAGGGTTGGTTGACTGCGCCTTCTTTATTAACGCGGCTCAATGTCGCTCAGCAGTTTACGAAAGAGTATGGTGACGATGGGGGCTTTAAGTTCAATCCCGATCGCTACAGTACCAAAGATCTAGTCACAGTTTTATTAGATGGGAATAGCGATCGCCTAGAAGAACAGTTTACAGGATTATCAAAACGCGAAATTGCAGCTTTGATTCTATCTTCACCGATCTATCAACTGGCTTAAACATAGACAAGATTAATGCTTCTTCCCATGTAGATTTTTAACACTAACTCTAAATTTATGAATAGAAGAGATTTTCTCACCTTGATGTCTAGCACGGCGGCAATGGCGATCCTTGCTCCTAGTTGCACTAGTGCCGCCCAAAGTAGCGATCGCAAAACTCTTGTCGTCATCGAACTTGCAGGGGGGAATGACGGCTTAAATACGATCGTTCCTTACAATGACGCTAATTACCGTAGATTGCGTCCCACTATTGCGATCAAAGATGGAATTCCTATCTCTAATCAGGCGGCGTTCCATCCTGCCCTCAAAGATTTAAAACCCGTTTTTGATAAGGGGCGTGTGGCGATCGTTCAGAACGTCAGCTATCCTAATCCCAATCTATCTCACTTTCGTTCTAAAGAAATTTGGCAAAGCGCCCATCCTCAAGGGGCATCAGATACGGGCTGGTTAGCAAGATATCTCAATGATGTCAAAGCGAAACCCGCAGAGGCAATCTTTCTTGGCGAAGAATATCCCCTAGCACTCACAGGTGATGGCGATCGATATCTCCAACTGTCTCCCCGTTTAGCAGTGCAGCAACGGGGCAAACTTGGTGAAGCGATGCGCGTGGTTTATAACAATCCCCAAAGTTCAGAATTGGCGGAACAAGTCCGTCTCTCGGTGCTAGAGAGCGAAGCTGCCGTCAAGCAACTGACCAAAGATATTGACAAACGCATCGACAATCATGGCTATCCAAAAACAGCGATCGGTAAACAATTTGCATTGCTTGCTCGTGTTTTAGAGTCACAGCCCAAGGTGGTCTATCTCACCATCGGTGGTTGGGATACGCATACTGGACAAGTACGCCGACAGCAACAATTGCTAGGTGATCTCGGTGCTGGTTTAGCTGCTCTTGATCGCGATATTCAAGCTCATAATATGCAAAAGAATATCCTAGTAATGGTGCAAAGTGAGTTCGGTCGTCGTCCTTCAGAAAATGGTAATGGAGGTACTGATCACGGCACGGCTGCACCTATAATTTTGTTGGGAAATGTGCGCGGAGGTCTGTATGGTGGCACTCCCGCATTAGATAGTCTTGTCCAAGGAAACCTACCAATGCAAGTAGATTTCCGTAGCATTTATGCGGAGATTCTCAATCAGTGGGAAGGAGTTAAAGCAGCAACTATTCTCGATCAAGACTTCCCCAAAATCGGGATTTTGTAATAAAAAAGGTGTCGCGAAGCGACACCTTTTTTATTAGCGCAGAAAACCTAATGCTGAGCCAAGCAATAAAAATACTCCCATAATTAGGGCTTGCTGAAAAAGCAAGAAAAGCATACAAGCAATGGTTTTCAATGAGATTAAAAACTGATAAAATGCAAGGAAAAGCAGCAAAAGTAAGTAAAACCCTTGCACAAATAAAATTTCATGTACCGACAATCCCCCACAGGACAGCTATCATTCGAGAATTTCTACTTACCATTTGGCGGGAAACTGTCAGGAAAAAATCGATGGGTAAGATTAGCGGAACTAGTACCGTGGGAACAATTTGAGAGTGAATATGCAGAATAATTCAGTGCAGGACAAGGAGCGCCAGCAAAAGCATTTCGGATGGCACTTGGGGCGCTGATAATCAAAGAGAAATTAGGAATAAGCGACGAAGAGACAGTGGAACAGATTCGCGAGCATCCATATTTACAATACTTCCTAGGCTTATCAGAGTACAGCGACAAAGCACCATTTGAAGCAAGCATGATGGTACATTTCCGCAAACGATTGAACCTAGAGATCGTGGGCAGAATCAACGAACGGATTGTGAAGCCCTCTAAAGAATCGGTACAAAAAGAGATAGAAGAAAAGCAGGATAAGAAAGAAGAGAAGTTAGGAGAAAAAAAGGTAGAAAAGGAACAGAAAGAAACAGAACCATCAAACCAAGGAAAATTGCTGCTAGATGCAACAGTCGCGATTCTCCGACATCCGTTATCCCACTGACATCAAACTGTTGAACGAAGCAAGGGAACAAACGGAAATTGTGATTGATGCTCTTTACCAACAAGTGAAAGAACAATTACCGAAGAAACCACGCACCTATCGTCGTGAAGCAAGGACAGCTTATCTCCAAATTGCCAAACAACGCAAACCCAATTCTAAAAAGATTCGCAAAGCAATGCGCCAACAGTTGGGTTATGTCCGTCGCAATCTTGCCCATATTGATACCCTAATTGCCGCAGGGGCAGAGCTATCGGAATTGAAGAAGAATCTCTATCGGAACTTGCTGGTCGTCAGTGAAGTATATCGGCAACAACAATTGATGTACGAGCAAGGTTGTCATCGTATAGACGACCGCATCGTCAGTATTACGCAACCTCATGTACGTCCGATTGTCAGAGGTAAGTCAGGAACACCTGTGGAGTTTGGCGCTAAACTATCAGTTAGTTGTGTGGATGGTCATGCATTTCTCGACCATCTCAGTTGGGATAACTTCAATGAATCGGGAGATTTGCCGCATCAAGTAGAATTGTTTAAATCTCGCTTTGGACATTATCCTGAAGCGGTTTACGTTGACCAGATTTACCGCACACGCAGCAATCGCGCCTATTGTCGAAATCTGGGTATTCGGATTACGGCTCCGCCTTTGGGCAGACTTGTACCCGATGATGTGGCGGCTATTCGCAAGCAAACTCTCGAAGATGCTAAGGTGCGTAATCAAATTGAAGGTAAGTTTGGGCAAGCTAAACGACGGTTCGGTAATGTGTCACATTTGTTGGAAAGTATAGTTACATAGGCAGGAATAAGTAGGAAAAAAAGATGGTATTTGAAGCATTCGAATGTCCAACCTGCGGAGGTGTAGACATCCACCGACATGGACAAAGCGCCACAGGCAAAAAACGATACATTTGCTTAAACACGGAATGTATGCGAAAGACATTTATTCTTGATTACACCTATCAAGGGTATCGCCCAGAAGTAAAACAACAAGTGGCAGAAATGGCTGTCAATGGCAGTGGAATTAGGGATACAAGTCGAGTATTAAAGATTAGTCCGAATACTGTCATCAAAGAGTTGAAAAAAAGAGGAAGACATCGAAGCGGTTAACTATCCTCTGCTAGAGCAGCTTGACATCGAAACACTTGATGTTGACCTTTATCAAGTAGAAGAAGCAGAAATGGACGAGATGTGGAGTTTTGTTGGCAGCAAGAAACAGCAAAGATGGCTATGGCACGCTATTGATCATGTGACTGGAAGTGTCTTAGCTTATGTTTTAGCCCCACATAAAGATGAAGCCTTGGTTAAACTGGTGAATCTGCTAAAGCCTTTTGGCATCAAGCGTTTTTTCACTGATGCATGGGGTGCTTACGAAAGCATTCTTGATCCTCACACTCACCTAATCGGCAAGAAAAATACTCAGAAGATTGAACGAAAACATCTAACTTTGAGAACGAGGATTAAGCGTTTAGCTAGAAAGACGATTTGCTTTTCTAAATCCATTGTGATGCATGATATTGTCATCGGTCTGTTTATCAACACATATGAGTTTTCGTTTCAACCTCATTGAACGTTCCAACAAATGTGACACATTACCCTTTTCCTGAGATGCCGAAAGCACCGCATACTTTTTGCACTTATCAGAAATACCTTTAGCCATCAGAATTTTTTTTGCACCAATTATCCAAACAATTACGCGAACTGCGAATACAGCCAGACTCAGCAAATCTGTGACCATGCTTCTCCACCGTTGGTTTAGCCAACCAAAACAGAGGAATCCCCGTTAACTTCCAAGTTAAACGCCCAAACGAATGTAAAACATCCCAAGCCTCCTCTTGTGAAGGCTCTGCGAGAAACTCAGCTAATTCAGAACAAAATGCATCCCAAAGCGATCGCACTGATCGTAAACCTGCATACCTTGCTTATAAGCCTCAGTTAGATTGTCACTCATAAGTAAAACTTGGTAAACGATATTAGAAAATCTAACACAACAGCCCAACTTGTCATAGAAACATCTTAGAGCAAATAATCATACATTATTTGTCATTAAATTTATATGAATAAGTATTTATACTTAGTGCTGCTAACGTGTTTTCAAGGTTTGAAGGCTTTGCTTGGCGCGGTGATATATATTGAAGGGGTATCTGCTTTGTTAGTTAGTTGTCGTTATGCAAAAATGGTTTAATACTGCTGGTCCTTGTAAAGCTGATATTCACTACATGTTGTCAGCGACTGAGCGCTTGCCTGCGATCAAGCAACTAATTGCTCAAGAAAATTACTTTGTAATCCATGCGCCAAGGCAGGTAGGTAAAACTACAGCGATGATTACTCTCGCACAGGAATTAAGTGCAAGTGGTCAATATACGTCGGTGATGCTATCTCTAGAAGTTGGGGCTGTGTTTTCTCACGATCCTGAGTTGGCAGAGAGAGCCATATTAGATGAGTGGCAGGATGCGATTAGATTTTATTTACCACCAGAGTTACAGCCAAGTCATGGAATTTTAGGAGAATCAGGTCGTCAAATCGGTGCTTTTTTGGCAGCATGGTCACAAGAATCATCGCGTCCTCTAGCCGTGTTTTTGGATGAAATTGATGCTTTGAGTGATGAGACATTGGTTTCAGTCTTGCGACAAATCCGATCTGGATTTCCGCGCCGTCCAATGGGATTTCCGCAGTCAGTTGCCTTAGTAGGTATGCGCGATGTGCGGGATTATAAATATGCTTCAGGTGGTAGCGATCGCCTAAATACTTCTAGTCCTTTTAATATCAAAGTGCGCTCTTTTACATTGAGTAATTTTACCCTTGAGGATGTGAGAAATCTATACCAGCAACATACGGAAGCCACAGGACAAATATTTACACCTGAAGCTGTTGATTTAGCTTTTCATTTGACACAGGGACAGCCATGGTTGGTGAATGCGATCGCTAAAGAGATAGTTGAATATATTACTAAAGATCCATCTATTCCTATTACTGCTGAGCTAGTAAATCAAGCGAAAGAAATACTGATTAAGAGACAGGATACGCATTTGGACAGTCTTGCTGAAAGACTGAGGGAAGATCGAGTCAGAGCTATAATTCAACCAATTTTGTCTGGATTAGAGCTAGGAGATACTCCAGATGATGATCGGCGCTATTTGTTGGATTTGGGTTTAGTGGTGCGGAGTCAGGAAGGTGGCTTAAAGATTGCGAATCCAATTTATCAAGAAGTGATTCCCAGAGTTTTATCTCAAGGAGTGCAGGATAGTCTGCCTATGATTCAACCTAGCTGGCTAAATGCTGATAGAAGTCTCAATGCTCAAGTCCTCCTTGATGCTTTTCTAGTTTTCTGGCGACAACATGGTGAGCCATTACTCAAGAGCGCTAACTATCCAGAAATTGCACCACATCTGGTAATGATGGCATTTCTGCATCGAGTGGTTAATGGTAATGGCACATTGGAAAGGGAATATGCCATTGGTTCGGGAAAGATGGATATTTGTTTGCGCTATGGCAAGCAAACTTTGGCAATGGAGTTGAAGGTATGGGGTGATAAAAGACCCGATCCACTCAAGGAAGGGTTGCCGCAGTTAGATAAATATTTATCAGGGTTGAGTTTGGATACTGGCTGGTTGGTGATTTTTGATCGCCGTTCTGGTTTACCGCCGATTAGCGATCGGACGACGACGGAGAATGTCATCAGCCCGGCAGGGCGAGAAATTATTGTGATTCGGGGCTAGATAATTAGGACAAATCAATTACCACCACAGCTATAGCATAAATTCTAATTACTGAAGCCTACATATTTCATATCTGAATCTGCAATGACTATGACAGATAAGAAGCCTAAGCCGTTTGTTCATTGACTAACAATCAAGAACTCACAATACCTCGTTTAATGGCAATTAAAGTCGCTTGAGTGCGATCGCCTACTCCCAATTTACTTAGAACACTGTTTATATGGTACTTGACCGTACTTTCGGAAATATATAACTTATTGGCAATTTGTTGGTTATTCAGACCTTTTGCCACAAGTTTTAACACATCTAGTTCTCGGTTGGATAATTGGGGACGATTGAGCCTTTCAGAGAGCTTCTCACCAACTTCAGGTGGAATATATTTTTTGCCATCATAAACTGTTTTGATCGCTCTAACAATCTCATCTACGGGGGCATTCTTAAAAATATAACCCTTGGCTCCTGCCTTCAAGCCTTTATAAATATCTTCATCGCCATCGTAAGTAGTGAGAACAATGATTTTTGCTTCAGGAAATTCTTGATTAATAGCAGTGATCGCGTCTGCGCCACTCATCTCAGGCATTCGTAAATCCATTAAAGTGACATCTGGAAGCTGCTGACGAAATAACTCAATGCATTTTATTCCATTATTTGCCTCAGCAACGATTTCCATATTGGGAGTGTAATTGATCATTAATACCAATCCACTGCGTACAATCGGATGATCATCCACTACCATAATTCGGATTGATTTATCGACCATAATTTTTTGCCTCTAAGGGAACTTCTACCAAAATTTCTGTGCCTTGTCCTAAAATACTGTTAATTGATAGTTGTCCACCAAGGCGATCGCTGCGCTCTGACATACTCAAAACACCAAAACCGCCATTATCCATACTAAGTTGAAATCCACAACCATCGTCTGTGATTCTAAGGGAGATAAGAGAGCTTTCGTAGGTAATGACAATGAAAAGATTCTTGGGCTTAGCGTGTTTTAAAGCGTTAATGATCGCTTCTTGGGCAATCTTGAGTAAGTTGTATCCAATGATCGCAGCTACTTGATATGCGGTTCCCAAGATCTGAAAGTCAACTTGTAAAGAATTATCGAAATTTGTCTCTTTAACATTTTCAATATGTTGAGATAGTTTTTTGGCAAAGTTAGCATATTCTTGGGCGGTTGGATAAATTTCCCAAATAGATTTGCGGGCTTCGGCTAGTCCAGATTGAGCGATTTCGTTGATGCGATCAAGGATTGCTTCTATGGTATTAGGATCTTCTTTAAGCAACCACTTTGCTACACCCAACTGAAGCGATATCCCCGTAAAGGCTTGGGCGAGGGTATCGTGAATTTCACCTGCTAAACGGTTGCGTTCTTCATATAACGCTGCTTGTTTAGATTGATCAGCTAATTGAATTAACAGAATTGCCAGAGCTGCTTGATTTGCTAAAGCAATTACTAGTTGGCGGTTTTCTTCTACTAACTTAAGCTTTTCGTTAAATGTTAGCGCTAGAAAACCCACACTGCGATCGCCAGTTTTTAGCACCATAGATGCACAGATTTTGTAGCCTTCTTGCCTATGCCACTCCACACTATCTAGCCAAGCAACTGCTTTAAGATCATCGGTTAATTGCGTCATATCGGCAATTATTAAATGATTTTTATCCTCCATTATCGAAAAGAAAGGAGTGATATCTGCTGAAAAGGGAGTACAAAAAATGGCAGGTTCAGATGGGGAAGGTTTTTGGATGAGTTCACCGTTAATTACCCTGGCTACAACTTCTAGCATTCTGTCTGGATGATGTAATACAAATAAATGTGCTAGTACAAGGCGGCTAAAGTGAAGATACTATAAGAAGAAATGAAATAACGGTCAAAAATTAGTGTTTACGGGATCTGCAAAAGCATTGCATTTAGAAGAGTTGGAACAAGAAGAATTGGAACAGATAATCAATCGACACAGTACACCGCAGCAAATAGCCCAACGAGCAAAGATTGTTGTTTTAGCCTCTCAAGGATACAGTCAAGCAATGATAGCGCGGGAATTAGATATCAGCCGCAAAAGTGCCCGATTGTGGCGAGACCGATGGGTGTGGGGACGGGAAAAAGACATAGGCGTGTTGGATTGTTTGAAAGATGCCGAGCGTTCGGGTACACCACCGACATTCGAGCTTGAGCAAATCATGCACTTATTTGCAATCGCCTGTGAAAGTCCAGAGGAGAGTGGTCGCCCAATCAGCCAATGGACAAGTCGCGAACTCGCCGATGAAATGATTCAACGCGGGATTGTGACCACGATATCACCGAGGCACGTTGGACGCTTACTTGCCGAAGCAGATATCAAACCGCATCAATCAGGTTACTGACTGAATCCAGCGCCTGACCCATTGTTTGAACAAAAAGTAACAGCCATTACTGACAATTACTTAAATGCAATAGAGCGAGCTGCCTTAGGTGAACAAACTATTAGTCTTGATGAAATGACGGGTATCCAAGCCCTTGAGCGCAAATATCCTGATAAGCCCTTAGAACCTAGTAAGATTCACCGTCGCGAGTTTGAATATATTCGACATGGTACTCAAACCTTAATCGCCAGTTTTGATGTCGCCACGGGTTTAGTCATCAAGGCTTCTGTGGGCGATACACGTACTGAAGTTGCCTATCTTACTCATGTCCAACAAACTATAGCCACTAATCCTGATGCTAACAAATGGCATTTAGTTATGGATTGTCTCAACACTCATCAATCGGAATCCCTCGTTCGCTATGTTGCACAAGTCGAAAGATTGGAGATTGATTTAGGTGTCAAAGGTAAGTGCGGCATCCTCAAGTCCATGCAGACAAGGACTGATTTCTTAACCGATAAAAATCATCGTATTGTTTTTTATTTTACTCCCAAGCATTGTTCTTGGCTTAATCAGATTGAGATTTGGTTTGGAATCTTGATGCGTAAGTTACTCAGACGCGGTAACTTTATCTCTCAAGCCGATTTGAAGTCTCGCATTATCTTATTTATTGACTACTTCAACCGTACTATGGCTAAGCCTTTTAAATGGACTTATAAAGGTAAGGCTTTAGCCGTCTAAAAGTATGTTTCTTCACTTTAGCCGCCTTGTACTAGTTCACCAACATCAGGAATAGTCTCAATCGGTGGATGCTCGGGTAATGGTTTGGCTACTTCTCTCACCCAGTTGATAACTGAATTATGGCTAACATCGGTGCATCTCTCGATCTGTCTAAATCCCATGCCGTTACAGTACATTTTTAGACATATTTTCTTGATATCTTGAGAATACCCAAGTACTGAGTAGCTATCGATGAACTGACGACCACAATCAGCGCAAATATGATTTTGCTTGTCTCCTCGTTTCCCATTCTTACGAATATGTGATGATCCGCACTTTGGACATTTCATTATGTTTCATTGCTTAAACTCGTTGTCTTTTATTTACTCATTCATCCTTCATTTGTGCAACGCCAGTAATTGTCAGTAATGGCTGTTACTTTTTGTTCAAACAATGGGTCAGGCGCTGGATTCAGTCAGTAACCTGATTGATGCGGTTTGATATCTGCTTCGGCAAGTAAGCGTCCAACGTGCCTCGGTGATATCGTGGTCACAATCCCGCGTTGAATCATTTCATCGGCGAGTTCGCGACTTGTCCATTGGCTGATTGGGCGACCACTCTCCTCTGGACTTTCACAGGCGATTGCAAATAAGTGCATGATTTGCTCAAGCTCGAATGTCGGTGGTGTACCCGAACGCTCGGCATCTTTCAAACAATCCAACACGCCTATGTCTTTTTCCCGTCCCCACACCCATCGGTCTCGCCACAATCGGGCACTTTTGCGGCTGATATCTAATTCCCGCGCTATCATTGCTTGACTGTATCCTTGAGAGGCTAAAACAACAATCTTTGCTCGTTGGGCTATTTGCTGCGGTGTACTGTGTCGATTGATTATCTGTTCCAATTCTTCTTGTTCCAACTCTTCTAAATGCAATGCTTTTGCAGATCCCGTAAACACTAATTTTTGACCGTTATTTCATTTCTTCTTATAGTATCTTCACTTTAGCCGTCTTGTACTAGAGAATCGCGCAACGTTCCAGGCACCACCAAAGCATGAAACCCTGTAAACTGATCTGACACAAAATTGTAATAAGTAATCCCCCGCCCTCGACCAAAATATTTGCGATTAGCTCCAGAGTTTAGTGTTTGGATTGGCACCACAAACCGCAATCCATCCGCCGAAGCAACTTCTCCCCCACCCCAAGTTTGTGCCAAGGGAATATGTCTTTGAGCGTCCACAAGTCGTGCATTGGCACGAGTTAAAGTTTCAGCCCGCAAGTAATTTTGTTCGATCCAAGCCAGCCGATTTCGAGTTAAGGCGGGGATATCTGCACGAACCAGTGGTTTCAATCCAATGTTGCAACTCTGAGCTATCAGAACTGCACAGACACTAATCGGCAGATCTGTGACTCTGGAGTTTTCCAGACTACCGTGGATAAACTCATCCATGAAACCTATCTTGGCATGAATTTCTAATAAGACTTCAGGCAAATCTACACGAGGCAGTAACTTGGCAACTAGCGTTTTGAGGACTTTCAAGCTATCAGGTTCTTCTAGCTTGTCCAGATTACTGACTGTTAAAGTATCACGCCCCTTCTGGTTGGGTTCGACTTTGATAGCTGTATTGCTGGGCAGATTATCGGCAGTACGATGAAAGGCATCATCAAGTTGCTGCTTCAACTTCTCTAGTTCCACTGTGGGAGTTGGCTGTAAATTTAAGCTCCGACAAACCTGCGAACGGGCTGACTCCCATTGTGAACCTTGAAGTAGTTTGGCATGGGGATTATTCCAACGTATGCTGGGAGAGATAAACAGTTCTCTACGGCGTAATCCCTCGCATAATCGCTCTAAAGTACAGAAAGTGTAAGCACGACGGTCAATCTCTGTATTTTCCTGCACAAGTAATTTTAACCAGCCCTTGCTAATGCCATCAAGTGGGGCAGCATCCATATTCGGATTAGCTTTTTTTTCAATACTTTTAAGAAATTTCACGGCTGTGAGAATTGGTTGACCTGCTTTGGTTGTTTGAAACTCCATTGTCCGTAATAGCGATGGCAGGAATCTTCGCACCTGTCCCCACCGTTTTAACAGTTCTGGATAGTGATCATCTTCAGGTGGTCTGGCTATTTCTTCTACCTTTGCCATTGCAGATTGCAACTGCTCTTGAGGAATGCGTTCAAAAATCACTTTACGGACACTTTTATTGTCGCAATTGGGGTCAAGGATTACAGCTGCGGCTTCACTCAACCGTAAAGCAGCAGCATCTAAATCTTTGATTGTCCGTAACCTTTCCTTTTTACCGTCTCGCACTGATGAGGTCAGTAAATCTTTAACCAATAATTCCAGTAAATCGAGGACATCATCACCAGCTTCTGCTTCCAAAACAAGAATAAAAGCCAAGAGAGTAGCAATTCTCCGCTGCTCTGGCATCCTAGCAATCGCTTGAACTCGAATTGTTGCAGCATGGCGGGTAAGAGCTTTTAAGCTGCTCGTTGGGATGCGGGAAAAATTCAAAGTGTTGATGCCAAGAGATCGGATAGTACCCAGGCGATTCAGTGCCGCAATTAGTGCTGGAGAACTATGACGAGTGGGCGATTTCCGAATCTCGTCGAGTGGGGTATACCAATTTTCCGTTTCAGATACCAGTAAGGCTTCGAGTTTTAAGCGTTGTTCGGCTGAGGGAAGTTTGGATAACATCCGCCATAGAAGATTAGCCGAACGCTCCCGCACACTCATCACCAGACGCTCCAATACTGTAACTCCTGGTAGCAGGATTTTATGTTCGACTAATCTAGCCGTAGCTAAGTCAAATAGAACACTCGGACTTTCAGAGCCAACCCAAGCTCTCCCATACAGCCAGCGAACTAATCGCCAGTGTCCTGGTTGTTTACTAAAGTCTTGATAGCCATAGCGTTGCTTAATCTCGTTCTGATGTTCCCAACGGGTCAAGGGACGTTTGAGGTAGTGTGGTAAACATTTAATCTCGACGATTCCTAACTGAGTGGCTATTTCAGTCACAACACCAAGTGGAACATCAATCGGGTTTTCTAAAAAAGTTCCCAAAAACCTGACACTAACCAGTTGTAAGGCAAAGCCAAGACGGTTATGATTTCCACGTCGAATCAGAACGCTCTTCTTATCAATGTCGTCAAGATGAAAATATCGAGCCAATTGAATTGGGGTTGGCTCAGATTCATAGTTTCCATAACATTGTCGCTGTTCTGGCGTTAGAAATCCCATTCATTAACTTTGATTTGTACCAAATTAACTATAGTCTATTTGGTACACTAAATTAGAACGGTGCAGTAAGGGTTTAAAGCCTCTAAATCTGGTAGGGTTCAATTGGTACAAAAAGTTGCTATTTATTGTCGAGTTTCAACTATCGATCAATCTTGTGAGCGTCAAGAACGCGATTTGTTAGCTTACTCCAAAAAAGCTGGGTACGAGGTGGTTGGAGTTTGGAAAGAAATAGGTTCGGGAACGAAGAATAATCGTATTGAAAGAAAACGGATAATCAGTTTGGCTCAGGCTCGTGAAATTGATACTATTCTCGTTACTGAATTAACTCGGTGGGGTCGTTCAACCTTAGATTTAATTCACACTTTGCAGGATTTGGCTCAGTGGGATGTTTCTCTGATTGCTTCAACGGGAACTCAGTTTGATTTAGCTACTCCTCAAGGAAAAATGATCGCTAGCATTATGGCTTCCCTGGCTGAGTTTGAGCGAGATTTGGTACGAGAACGAGTTCGTTCTGGTTTGGCTGCTGCAAAGGCTAGAGGCAAGCAGTTAGGTCGAAGATTAGGACAACGAGTTAAGTCTGACCACTATGCTCCCAGAGTCTTACAGATGGTTGACGATGGATATTCTTATCGTAAAATTGCTGAAAAACTCAATCTCAGCAAGACAACGGTTAATGATATTGTCAAACGCCATAGACAATCGGTGAAGAACTTAGAAAAAACTTCATGTGAAGCTGAAGAGTCTACACAGTCAGTATTTCAGCCTTAGCGTAGTTTTCTGTACGGTTGCTCATTTCACCCCGGGTGGGGGAGAAGTTGCTTCGGCGGATGGATTGCGGTTTGTGGTGCCAATCCAAACACTAAACTCTGGAGCTAATCGCAAATATTTTGGTCGAGGGCGGGGGATTACTTATTACAATTTTGTGTCAGATCAGTTTACAGGGTTTCATGCTTTGGTGGTGCCTGGAACGTTGCGCGATTCTCTAGTTGTACTGGTTGGGCTACTGGAGCAGGAAACCAGCTTGAGTCCGAAGGAGATTATGACCGATACTGCTGGTTACAGTGATGTTGTCTTTGGTCTGTTCTGGTTACTGGGATATCAGTTCAGCCCTCGGCTGGCAGATGTTGGCGAGGCTCGTTTTTGGCGACTTGACCAGACTGCTAATTATGGAGTTTTAGATGGAATAGCACGACAAAAAGTGAATGTCTCTTTGATTGAGAATCATTGGGATGACATGCTGCGAGTGGCAGGTTCTTTAAAGTTAGGGATGGTAAGTGCAATGGATATCATGCGAACTTTATCCCCAGGGGATAAACCTTCGGCTCTGGGTCGGGCGATTGGGGAATTAGGACGGATTGCTAAAACTTTATACCTATTGAACTATGTCGATGATGAGGCGTACCGTCGCCGAATTTTGACTCAACTCAATCGAGGTGAGGGTCGTCATGCACTTGCCAGAGTTACGTTTCATGGTCAAAAGGGAGAATTACGCCAGCGTTATCGGGAAGGACAAGAAGATCAACTATCTGCTTTGGGTTTGGTCGTTAATGCATCAATCTTGTGGAATACATATTACATGGATGCTGCACTCACATCTCTTCGTCAGGAACAGAGTGTGAGTCAAGAGGATATAGCACGGCTTTCACCGTTAGGTCATGCTCACATCAATATGTTAGGACGCTATCAGTTTTCTTTACCTCTTGCTATCATTGAAGGAAAAATGCGTCCGTTACGCAATCCAAATGATTTTAATGATCTGGATGATTAGACCGCCTGCATAATAAGTATTTCAGCCTTAGCGTAGTTTTCTGTACGGTTGCTCATTTCACCCCTGTTACCTAAAGCTAGAAGCTGATCAACTTGCTCTGTTGTTGCATAATGTGTTTGCAAGAGTACCCCTGCATAATCAACATAGCCGTCACGATGTAAATACACGGATAAATAAAAGTCATCATCAATTTGTTTGCCAATTATCGCTCTCGTAGACATAGATTTTTCGGTATTTAGATCGAATTACTTGAAACAATAGTATCTTCTGTGTGGATCGATCAAGCTTACATAGTGCCTTGTGCTGTATATTTGATTTTATATGAAATTCGTTGTTGGCTTAGAGGAGATAATTATGAATAGTAATAAACTTTCCTCTCACATTTTGTTCTCTTCTATAACTGAGAGAAAGGCAGAAAGCAAAAATGTTGTTGATGCTGACAAAATGTATGGCTACATTCTCGCAGTGAGAAAAAGGGAACAAGCAAGGCAAGAAAGTCTCAGACAGTTACAAAGTCGTGGTATTGAAACTGCTAAACAAGCTGCAAGAATTCTACGTCAACAGTTTAGGGCAACAAGAGTAGTTCTATTTGGGTCAATGCTGCAACCCAAAATCCATGCTGATTCAGATATAGATCTTGCTGTGTGGAACTTATCAAAATCTGACTATTTCCAAGCAGTTGGTAAACTACAAGGTCTTAGTGAATTTGAGATCGATCTCATCGAGGTAGAAAATGCGTCTGATTACATTATTGAGGCGATCGCTCAAGGTATAGAATTATGAATCGTTATAATGTACTGATTGCAAGACTGAACAATGAGCTAACCAAAGTTGCCGCTACTGTACAATCGGCTCTCTCGCAATCTCAAAAAGCAAAAACAACAGCAGATGATGACTACTGGTATGCTACTGCTTTTAGCCTGCAAAATTTTTACATGGGAGTTGAACGCATTTTTGAAGATATTGCTAAAGAGGTGGAAAACAACTTGCCCACAGGTTCGAGTTCCCACAAGTTACTTTTAGAACAGATGTCGCTAGAGATTCCTCATACAAGACCTCCTGTGATTCTTAGTGATACGCTACACAATTTAAATGAATATCGTGGTTTTCGGCATGTTGCTATTCATCGCTATGGATTTGAATTAGAAAGTAATCGAATTGCTGAGCTAACGGATAGGCTTATGACAAGTTACACACTATTAGTTAGAGATATAGAGAACTTCTGCCAATTTTTGCAAGCATTAGAATAAGTTTGATATTTGATATGAGCGCTCTAACTTGGCATCACGAAACGATTGATACGAATGGCATAAAATTGCACTATGTCACCGAGGGCGAAGGTGCGTTGATGTTGATGCTGCATGGATTTCCAGAATTCTGGTACTCGTGGCGGCATCAAATCCCAGAATTTGCGAAGGATCACAAAGTCGTGGCTATTGATCTACGGGGTTATAACGATAGTGATAAGCCTAAGGCTCAATCTGCTTATGTTATGTCAGAGTTTGTGGAAGATGTCAAAGGAGCGATCGAGGGATTAGGATACGATCGCTGTATTCTTGTTGGACATGATTGGGGAGGAGCGATCGCATGGTCATTTGCCTATGCTTATCCTGAATTAGTGAGTCGTTTGATTGTGATGAATTTGCCGCATCCTGCTAAATTTGCGGCAGGGCTAAAGACCCCACAGCAGATGCTCAAGAGTTGGTATATTGCGTTCTTTCAAATTCCATTTTTGCCTGAGTTCTTGATTCAGTTAAATGACTATCGGCTTATTGAAGAAGCATTTCGAGGGATGGCAATCGATCAGAGTGCTTTTACAGATGTTGATATAGAAGAGTATAAAAATGCCTTTGCTAAGCGGGGTGCTTTGACTGGCGCGATTAATTACTATCGCAATCTACCTAGCTATTTATCCCAAAAGAAAGTGTGGGGTATTCTCAAAATCCCGACTTTGATGATTTGGGGTGAGGAGGATCGGGCGTTGGTTAAGGAATTAACCTATGGTACGGAGGAATATGTGCAGGATTTGCGGATTCGCTATATTCCTAATTGCAGTCATTGGGTGCAACAAGAGCAACCGCAGTTGGTTAATCAAATGATGCGTGAGTTTTTAAATGAGGAGTGAAGGAAATTCTGTTTTGCAGTGCAGAGTACTACTTAATCCCCAAAAACGAATTCAAGCATTTTTGTACTTGCCTAATTTTGGTTAGAAACAGACAGACTTAACGGGCGATCGCTTCGGTATAACAACCCCATTCACTCACCGATAGAATCTTTTAGATTTAACCAACCATTTCTATACAGTCGAGGTACATGCATTTTGGCGAGTGATCAATCCCCAGACTAACAGTTTACTTGTGAACGACGATAAGACAGTGTAGGGAGAATGTCGCCAGCAATGCCCAAAATAGATGCTGCAAAATCTTTATGTCCTTGCCACATCAAGAGGTTCGAGTGCCAGAGTGTGAGAGGACCAAAACCATTGAATCTTTAAGTTGATAATTTGCTTGGTCAAATCCTTCGCTATCCTTCAACGATATTTATATGAAGTCCTTGTTACTGGGACATAAAGCCGCAACAACTGATGTTGCAATGGTTTGTGCAAAAACAGGATCGCTGACAGCACGTGCAAGCATTACCCCACCGAGCAATGTTGCCAGTGCAGCGAGTGCCGCCTCGACATCAGAAGGAGCATCGGAAGCCTTTGGTCCAGTCGCAATGACAAGAGCTACTTCCCGTAGTTCCGTTTCAAACGCCACACGCGACAAGGCATCAGAACGCACCACTTCCCCTGTCAAAGTCGGCAAAACACAGCTTTCTGACAAGTCACAAGTTCGCCTCTCATTCAAGTAGAAATGCACGAACCGATGCCACCAGTGATCGCCGTGATCGATTTGAAACTGACGCACACCATTTTTCAAGACCGACATGCCTTGGACGACTGATTCAGAAAATACTTCTGCCTTGGAGTCGAAATGGACGTAGAAAGCACCAGAAGTAACACCCGCCTCCTTCGCTAACCCGTCAACTCCTACCCCGCCAAAGCCGCCCTTTCGGAAACCGCGTCCTGCAGCCTCAATAATGCGTTGGCGCGTCTGCAATTTTTGCTCACTTCGCGACATGGAATTAGCTACTCCCTCATTTTGTACTGCATAGGTAAATTATAGTTGCTCGAATAACGATCGTGATGTAAACTCAAATCACGATCGTTATCTGAAATGGCTATCGAATCTCAAATCAACCCTTTTTGATAGGAAAATTTACATGAATATCAGCACACAGCAAAATTCTATGCACCAATTTCCTCAGCCAAAGACCATCGTCATCACTGGTAGCAGCAGCGGATTTGGAGTCTTGACGGCTAAGGCATTGGCAGCGCGAGGTCATGACGTAGTGGCAACCATGCGCGACTCTGCGACACGCAATCACGCTGTCAAAATGGAACTTGAAACGTTTGCAGAACAAGGCTGCTTCAAGCTTCAAGTGATCGATATGGATGTCACAAACGACGACTCAGTATCTACCGCGATCGCATCCATTGCCAAGACACACGGCAGAATAGATGTGCTCCTGAACAACGCAGGTGTCATGAATGTAGGCGTAACCGAGGCGTATTCAATCGCAGAGTTGCAAGCCCAGTTTGAAATTAACACCTTTGGCCCCGCGCGCACGATTCGCGCCGTCTTACCAACCATGCGGAATCAGGGTTTGGGCTTATTGATCAGCGTCACGTCACTTTCTGGGCGCGTGGTGCTTCCCTTCTTTGGAGCCTACAGTGCAAGTAAGTTTGCCTTGGAGGCACTGGCTGAAGCGTATCGTTACGAACTGTCGGGTCTGGGCATTGACTCCGTCATCGTTGAGCCTGGTCCTTTCCCATCGGGATTATTGACAAACAGCCCAGCGCCCATCAACGAAGCAATTACCGAAGCCTATGGCGACTTGGGTAAAGCTCCAGAAGCGATGAAAGCTGGTTTCCAAAGCATGTACGACTCTGCTGAGCCTCCACGTTCGCTGGACGTGGCAGAGGCAATTGTGAAGCTGATTGAGCAAACTGAAAAAAGATCGCTGCGTACTGTTGTCATGCCCAAGGGTATGGACTTTGGTGTAGAACGCTTGAACAATGGTGTCACTGAAGTTCAAAACGCTTTGCTCAAAACCATGCAACTCGAATCGATGATCTAATTACTCTCTGACAATCTTAGGATTGCAAAGCCTGAGATCGCTACATCGACATCAAAGAAATAGGCGTTGCATATGTTCATAATGACAAAGGCAAAAATGATATTGCATAATTTAGTGTTGGAGTAGTTCAACACTAATTATGCAATGCCCAAACTGCAACGGAGAAAAAGTAGTAAAAAATGGACATAGATACGGGAAACAATGCTACCAATGTAAGCAATGCAAGCGTCAATTTGTTGAATTCTATAGTGAACGAGGATATTCCGAAGATGCAAGGCAAATTTGTTTAAGAATGTACTGTAATGGCATGGGATTCAGAGCTATTGAGCGTTGCACAGGAATTAGTCACAATGCAGTAATCGGCTGGGTAAAAGAAACAGGAGCAAAATTACCTGAGACTGAGGAAATTGAGGATATACCAGAGGTCGGAGAACTAGATGAACTCCAGACCTTTGTAGGTAGCAAAGAAAACAAAGTTTGGGTATGGACAGCCGTAAATCACTTTGCGGAAGGGATTTTGGCTTGGGCAATAGGAGATAGGAGCAGTGAGACTTTTGCAGTTTTGTGGGCAATGATTAAAAGTTGGTCATGCTATTTCTGGGTTAGTGATGGTTACTGCGTTTACCCCAAATTTATTAACCCTGAAGACCACATTGTTAGTAAGACCTATATGACAAGGGTGGAGGGAGAGAACACCAGATTGAGGCATTACTTGGCAAGGTTACATCGCAAAACTTTATGCTACTCAAAGTCTAAGGAAATGTTGCAGATTTCAATTCGGTTACTCCTTTTTTACCTCAAGCGTAAAAATCAAAATTCCTTTCCCATTTTTCCTTGATCATTATGATTATGTGCAACGCCAAAGAAATATCTCTAATCCACAGACACAGGAGCTTTTAACTCAATGAAATTCCAAAAATTGGGCGGCGCTGGACTCGAAGTATCTGCACTCGGCTTGGGCTGCATGGGTATGACTTGGGCCTATTCGGGTGGCACTGAATCTGGGGCAATTGACACGATTCATCGTGCATTGGATCTGGGTGTCAATTTCTTTGACACAGCAGAAGTTTATAGTCCATTTACCAACGAAGAAATAGTGGGTAAAGCCCTTCGCGGTAAACGCGATCGCGCGATCATTGCAACCAAGTTTGGCTTCGATATCAGTTCTGCGGGGAAAATAAAAGACACGAACAGTCGTCCAGAGCATATCAAAGCGGTTTGTGATGCATCTTTACTGCGGCTCGGTGTGGATCATATCGATTTGCTCTACCAGCATCGGGTTGATCGGCAAGTACCGATCGAAGACACTGTGGGGGCAATGGCTGATCTGGTCAAGCAGGGAAAGGTGCTTTATCTAGGACTTTCTGAAGCCAGCGCAACGACGATTCGTCTTGCCCACAAGGTGCATCCTATCAGTGCCTTGCAAAGTGAGTGGTCGGTGTGGGAGCGTAACCTAGAGATTGAAATCGTCGGAACTTGCCGAGAGCTTGGGATTGGCATCGTTCCCTATTGTCCGTTGGGTCGCGGTTTCCTGACAGGCACAGCCAAGCGAGCCGAAGACTATCCATCCGATGACTATCGCCGTCGTGAGCCACGGCTTCAAGGCGAAAACTATGACCGCAATATGGTGTTGGTCGAAAAATTACGGGTGATTGCTACTCGACATGCCGTAACACCAGCACAGGTAGCGCTGGCGTGGCTACTAGCTAAAGGAGATGGAGTGGTTCCGATTCCTGGCACGAAACAAGTTCGGTATTTAGAGGAGAACGTAGCAGCATTATCTCTGGTGTTAGACCCGACAGAAATCGCTGACTTTGAGGAGTTCTCCACACCGGGTGCGGTTGCTGGTCTTCGCTACGAAGAGGCATTTCTGGCGAGCATTGATCGCTAACTGGCTTTTGAGTTGACCTGCTCCAAGACATCCCCAATCGTTGAATCTTTAAAGTTGAAAGAATCGTAGGTTCGTGCGGTATCGTATTGCCACGAACTATCTAGCTTGGGCATTGGCTCAATCATCTTCAAGTCTAGATCCTGTTAAACACATTCTAGACAGACGATTGTGACAGCATAACTTGGAGTTGTAGAGCAATTGCAGTTTAATTATTTTATCGAGAGAAAATTTGCCGCAGATTTTACTTTAATTCAAGTGCGATCTCCTCAATTATCTATCTGCTAAAGGGTTGGCTGTATTGTGATCGCCGATTTTGTGAGTCTTGATTTTTGGGCGATGATTTATCAGCTTTTTGACTTTGCGATCGCTATTTCTGTGTTTCTGTGAGTGATTATTAGGCGATACTTCTAAGGTCAAAATTTAACAAATGAGCTTAGCATCGTTAAGCTTAAGATGAGTGAGATAACTGCAAATATCTTTTTCAAATAAGCTTCGGGCAAACGATGTGAGCAACGAGCGCCATAAGGAGCAGCAATATAGCTAGCAATCGATATTGCCAAAAATGCTGGTAAGTAAATGAATCCAATCGTATAGGGAGCGCTCAATGTCTTAGACCAGCCACTAATCATGTAGCCAATCGTTCCTGAAATAGCGATCGGAAGTCCAATTGCGGCTGAAGTACCAACAGCTCTTTTCATGACGATATTCTTATAGCTCAAGTAGGTAACTGTGAGAAAACCGCCGCCCACTGCGGCTAGTGCGGATATCGATCCGATCGCAACTCCAACTGTCAGTAATCCGCGAAATGTAATTGGTTTCAAGCTAGGTTTTGGTTTCCAATTAACAAACATTTGCACTGCTACAAGCACCATGAAAAGTGCCATAAAAATCGCAATATAAGCTGATTTGAGGTTTGCCGCGACTTGGGTAGTTAGGATAGCGCCGAGAATAATTCCGGGAGCCATTCCGCCAACGACTTTCCACACCACAGCCTTTCGAGACGCATGTGCGCGAATACTGGCGATTGAGGAAACGATCATGCACATCAATGACGTTCCCAAGGACAAGTGGACTACTTCATCTCCACCGATACCTTGGTAAACAAGAAGTGAGGCGAGTAGAGGAACCAAGATTCCACCACCACCAACACCGAGCAAGCCTCCCATAAAACCAACAAAGCCGCCCAACGCGATGTATAACAATATCCATTCAATATTTAGCATAGTTTTTAGCTCATAAAATCTTGTATAAGGCTACAATACAAGTTCAAGTTAACTTGAAGTCAAGTGTTAATTTCAAAGTGACATGATGGATATATCTGAAGTTGCAAAGGCATCAGGGTTGCCCTCCTCAACGCTACGCTTTTACGAAGAGAAGGGGCTGATTCAGTCAAATGGTCGAAGTGGGCTACGTCGTCTATTCAGTGACAATGTTATGGATCGGCTTGCTTTAATATCCTTGGGACGGAGTGCTGGTTTCTCGTTGGATGAGATAGCAGAAATGTTTACTCCTGAAGGCGTTGAAATTAATATTGCCCTGCTTTCAGCTAAAGCAGAGGAACTGGATAAGAAAATCAAGGAACTGACCTCAATGCGTGATGGGCTTCGTCATGCAGCAGTTTGCAAAGCATCAAACCATTTTGAATGCCCAAAATTTCTTCGTCTTCTCCGTATTGCGGGCAAAAATCGGTCTAGACAACCAAATCAATTGCAGAAAAATAAACTTGAACGAGGTGAGCATAAGATGTGAATCAGGCAAATTTTAATGTTCTTAGAGACACATTGCTTAAAGGCGATCGCCAGTATTGTGAGCCGTTATTCTTAGGCGATCGCCGTTTCTTTTTTAGTCGAGCATAATATCTTGGCAAAGTTGCTGCGGTAACTGATCGAGAACTCGTTGAAACGAATCAAAATCCCTCAATCCGTGGGACAAAATCAAAGCACCCTGAATAGAGATGATGGCATCTTCTGCACGGATCTTTGCTGCGGTTTCATCCAATCCTGCATCAATTAGAACTTTGGCGATCGCCTCAATCCATCGTGAAAAAGCCGAACTAATTTGCGAGTGAAATAGGTCGTCACTCGATTTTTCGATGACCAAAACTGCTAACAGACAAGAATTTTGACCCTGATTAAAAAAACGATTCGATTCCTCACACATAGACCTAAATCTGGTGCTGGGGCTTTCTTTGCCCTCAAGTATTTGAAAAATACTCGTCTCTAGCCATTGATTAACGTAGATGAGCGCCGCCTCAGCCATCTCTGCCTTGCCTTTGGGGAAATGATGATAGAGGCTAGCTTTCCCCAATCCTGTTTCTTGGGAAATTTTTGAAAGAGTTACCCCTTCATAACCAAACTGTCGAAACAGTTTCAGGAGAATTGGGACATAAGTTTGTTTAGACATGGAGAAGAAAAATTATTTATTTTGGATTTACCTATTGACATTATACCGAACGAACAGTACAGTATCAATATACCGAACGAACGGTACAAGAACAAATTAAATCTTACTTAGGTATCGCTTCTATGAAACGCATCATATCTACTATTCTTTCCACTGTTTTGATTTCAAGTGCTGTAGTGATCGCGCCAATCACAAGTGCTTTAGCCGCCAATGTTGGCTCAACGGGGAGCTTTTCTAAAGTGGAAAAAGCTACCACAGGTAAAGCCACAATTGTCCATGATGGAGGGCGTAACTATGTTGAGCTAAGTGCTGACTTTGAAACTTCTAAAGATGGTCCCGATCTCAAGGTTGTTTTATCCCCTGAGAATATAGTTCCCCTTCACTTGAAAGGAAAGACATATCTCAATCTTGGCGCACTCAAAACCTTTAAAGGTGTACAACGATACGAGATTCCAAGTGATGTGAATTTGAAAGAAATTCAGTCGGTTGCGATCTGGTGCGAACAGTTCGATGCAACTTTTGGCTATGCTCCGTTGCCTATTGCCGATCTTCGTAGTTCTCAAGCACTAACAGGACAAGATTTGTACGTGAGATAGCTACAAGCTACTGCCAGCAGTCATTGGACTGTATCGCAGATTTTTATCCAACACTGACATCTACCCACACTTTACATATTTAAGGAAAAATCAATGATTAAGCTCTATAGTCACGAACTCTCTGGTAATGGCTACAAAGCCAGTTTGCTTTTATCTCTGCTAAATCTTGAATATGAGTGGATCAAGGTTGATCTACTCAAGGGCGAACACAAATCACCAGAATATTTAGCAATGAACCCATTTGGACAAGTGCCTTTGCTGGTGGATGGAGAGACGCAACTTGCAGATGCACAGGCAATTTTGGTTTATTTGGCTCGGAAGTATGGTGGTGAACAATGGCTTCCTACGGATGCATTAGCGATCGCACAGGTAATTCGTTGGCTGTCAACGGCTGCTGGTGAAGTTCGCCAAGGTCCAGAGAATGCTCGTCTCTTCTATCTATTTGGCGCGGGAACAAAGATCAATATTGAACGTGCTACTGAAAAATCCCATTTCATTCTCCAGCAGCTTGATCAACATTTGAGTACCAGAACTTGGCTAGAGTGCGATCGCCCTACTATTGCTGATGTCGCCATCTATCCCTATATTTTATTAGCCAAGGATGGCAAAATTGAGCTTGATGCTTACTCTAATGTTTTGAGTTGGATGGAGCGATTTCAGAAGCTTTCTGGCTATGTCCCAATGCTCTAAAACCTGAGCATGACTGCGATCACAAATTTTAATCATTAGAACCAGCAATATTATGAAAATCTTGGCAGTATCTGGCAGTATTCGGGCTAAGTCTTCTAACTCAGCTATTTTGCAAGCGATGAAAGAATTCGCACCCGACGCTATCAATATCGAAATTTATGATGGTATTGCCAATTTGCCACACTTCAATCCTGATATTGATCGTGAAAATGCCTTGGTTTCAGTGATTGATTGGCGATCGCAACTCAGAAATTCTGATGGTGTAATCTTTTGCACACCTGAGTATGCTCATGGCGTACCTGGGGTTCTCAAAAATGCCCTCGATTGGATTGTCTCATCGGGCGAGTTTATGCATAAACCCACGGCTGTAATCAGTGCTTCTCCTTCAATTGATGGTGGAGCCAAGGCAAATGCTTCGCTTGTGCAAACACTGAGAGTGATGATGGCAGCGATCGCTGAAGACACAATACTCTGTATTCCTGCTGTTTCTGCAAAGTTTAATCATGAGGGTAAATTAACCGATCCTGTAACAGAAGTATCACTGCGAGCGGTTGTAGACGCGCTTGTTCTGTTGATTAATCGTTCAAATCCTTAACAAGTTCGCTGATTTATCACAGTCATCAACTAAATCTATAAAAGAGAAATCAATGAAAGCGATCGCCTTAAATTTACCTCAATCAATCAATGATTCGGAATAGTTTGCAGAAACTGAAATCGCAACCCCAATCCAAGAACCTAGAGATTTACTCGTTCGCGTCAAAGCAATATCAGTCAATCCCGTTGATTACAAAGTTCGCGGATCATCGCAATTACAACAGCAATCATCAAAGATTTTGGGATGGGATGTGGCAGGAATTGTAGAAGCAGTTGGGAATGAGGTCACGCTCTTTAAGACAGGTGATGAAGTTTACTATGCAGGTAGCTTTATTCGGGCTGGTAACAATAGCGAATACCATGTAGTCGATGAGAGAATAGTTGGTAAAAAGCCCGCTAGTCTCTCCTATGCCGAAGCTGCCGCATTGCCTCTGACCACAATTACTGCATGGGAAGCATTGTTTGAGCGATTGGGTCTTGAACCACAAATAACGGTTCGTAATCAATCAAGTACAATTCTGATCATTGGTGGTGCGGGTGGTGTTGGCTCGATCGCGATTCAGCTAGCAAAAAAAATAGCTTGGCTGCGCGTGATTGCCACTGCTTCACGACCTGAATCGATCGCTTGGTGCAAAGAGATGGGAGCCGATCATACGATCGATTACCATCAGTCTTTCAAATCGCAACTGGATGCGATCGGCATTAGCAATGTTGATTATATTCTTTGTCTGAGTGACACAGATCAGCATCTCCAAATTATGCTGGATGTGATTAAACCACAAGGTAAAATCTGCTCTATTGTCAGCACAACACAGCCCTTTGATTTGAATCCATTCTTTAGCAAGAGCGTCACTTTCTCATGGGAAATGATGTTCACCAAGTCGATGTATGAAACAGAAGATATGCAGTCCCAGCACGATCTACTAAATCAGGTCGCAATCCTGATCGATCAAGGTATCTTAAAAACTACAATCACGGAGAATCTGGGCATTTTAAATATCGCTAATCTTGCCAAAGCACATCGATTATTAGAGTCTGGGACAGCGATCGGTAAATTAGTTTTATCTGGAATGGAGTGATGATTCTATGTGGAAATGGCTCAAGCATCATTTATTAGCGAGTTTATGGCTTTCCTCGGACAGTCAGATGAATTGCGAACAGTACCTTCAAGAATTACACAAGTACACAAGGAACTAAACCTATGCCCCGTCAATTTGGCACGATCGTTTTCACCCCTGCCGTGAAAGCTATGCAAGAAAGAATGGGTTCTCGTGAGAACTATGAACGTTTTGTAGCAAAAGGTGCTGACAATAATACGGTTACTCCCGATATTGCTCAATTTATTTCTAGCATGGAAGGATTTTATCTGGGTACTGTTACTTCTAATGGCTATCCTTATATTCAGTTTCGCGGCGGCAAAGCAGGATTTTTAAAGGTTCTGGATGAGAAGACTTTGGGCTTTGCCGATTATCGCGGCAATGTGCAGTATATCTCTGTGGGTAATCTTGCGGAACATGATAAAGCATTTCTATTTCTGATGGATTATCGAAACCGCCGCCGTCTCAAAATCCTCGGTCGAGCAAGGATTGTGGAAGATGATCCAATCATACTTGCTCAAGTTCAAGATCTCGACTATGCCGCAACTGTTGAACGGGCGATCGTTTTTGAAATCGAAGGCTGCGATTGGAATTGTCCGCAACATATCCCTGTGCGTTATTCGCAAGCAGAAGTAGAAGCACTGCAAACTAGAATTGCAGAACTAGAAAGTCTTCTCGTAGAAGCTAAAAATCCTATCAATGCCCCTGTCGCTTTAGATTGATTTACCAAAGGAGCCATCATGCCAAAATTAGAACTGATCAGCCATTATCTCTGTCCCTATGTCCAAAGGGCGGTGATTACATCGCTGGAAAAGAATATCCCTCACGAACGAACCTATATCGATTTGGCAAATAAGCCAGATTGGTTTCTACAAATCTCACCACTGGGAAAAGTGCCTTTACTCAAGGTAGAGAATGAAGTCCTGTTTGAATCTGCGGTAATTTGTGAATATTTAGATGAAATCACTCCAGATTCCTTGCATTCCTCTGACCCCTTGATCAAGGCTAAGCATCGGTCATGGATTGAATATGGCTCTAGTATTCTTAATACGATCGCTGGTTTCTACAGCGCTCCTACTGAAGAAACTTTTGAGATAAAACGCCAAGAACTTATCGATAAATTTCAATGGATCGAGCGTCAGCGTAGTGATGACAACACCTATTTTGCTGGCAATGATTTTTCATTAGTCGATGCCGCATTTGCACCCATATTTCGCTACTTTGATGTTTTTGATGCGATCGCTGATTTTGGGGTTATCACAGACACTCCGAAAGTTACTGAATGGAGACATGCTTTACAAGCCCGTCCATCAGTGCAACAAGCAGTTGTCGCAGATTATCCTCAACGACTGCTTACCTTTCTCAAAAACAAAAAGTCTCATATCTCCACTCTTATTAACTGATGTTACGTGGAAGTAAAATAAAGATAGGGACAGAAAGCGGTATAAAGGCGTGGACAGGCAGTTTTTAGACCTATACTCAGATTACCTTATCAGCAGTTTTGGAAAGGTAACAGCAACAGGACTATCAGAGTTACCAGACGGCGAACTTAGCCATGACCAAATAACAAGTCGGTTGCGACAAATTACAGGTGGTTCTCCAGAATTATGGCATCTGGTCAAACCAACAATTCGCAAACACGAAAGCGAAGACGGGGTGCTGATCTTTGACGACACGCTGGAGTATAAACCATATACTGACGAAAACAAGATAGTAGGATGGTATTTTGACCATAGCAAGAACCGTAGCATCAAAGGCATAAACGGGTCGCTCATGTGGGTAAATAGGTGAAAGGAGGCACAAGAAGACGGCGGAGGAAGTCAAAATCAATCCAACGTAAATTGTAAGACCACTCAAACATGGCTACATAGAGATACAAATACTTTTTATGAATACCGCGAAATGGACGGAGAAAGTTGCGTACACCAACCCAAATACCCTCCATAGTATTGCAATGGATTTCGCAACAACCATCTTGATCTCCATCACGAGCATACTCGCTCTGGGAATGGCAAACAGTTTGACGCTCACGCCCAGAATGAGGTATGCGATTGTAAGCATCCGATTCATCGGTATAGACTGTGGTATTGGGCAAAGTCGTTGACTCTACCTGTGGTTGAATCGTGGCTTGCTGTGTATTGTCACAGACTTTCAGACGAATCTGACCACTGTTACGCCCAACCGTACCGACAATGGGTGGACGATCATTTGCCATTGTTCCCTTGCCTCGACGTTGATTGCTGCGCTGTCTTGGTGGGTCTGTCATCGGGTCATGTTTTGTCCCCTTTTCCCCCGCGTTCTGAAACATCTCGTCCAGCTCTGCTTCTTCATCAGGCAGAGCCGTAGTAATCAAATGGGCAAATCCTCGGCGCTGGATGCGAGGCGCGCCATCCCAATAGTGTCCCATAGTCTAGCCCTAGTTCTTCAGCTATGTGTTGCGTTGTTTGCCCTTGTAAAAATCCACGCAATATCAGCACGATCTGACTACAGTTGTAGTGACTTCCTGATAAGTCTGTCCCTGTAAATATGTTAAATACTCGACCACATTCCCGACACCTGTATTTGACGATGGGGGCGCGTTTGCGATCATGGGGCGCTTGTCCTAAGGGTATCTCGTGTCCGTTTGGACAATGTAATCCCTGCGGGTGTATCACTTTCATCATCCATTCATAACAGGCTTGCTCGTCTAACAGTTTAGTTAGGGGAAACTTGATCATGGTTATGTTCTGTTGTTGCATCAAAACTTTTTTCCTGTTTTACCATTTCACCTGTTTACCCCATGAGCGATGACTTTTTGGGCTGATTTTATGAGTGTGATGCTCGCACTGTATTCATCTAAAACCCGCTATAAGATTAAATGCCTCGGAAACCGATATTCATTTCCATTGCCTCCCGAAGAATGGGTTTAGATAATTTCTGATTAGTTCTAGATTGGTATAGATTGCCAATAAAACTCAAGACAACTCCGATTAACAATAGACTACCTCCCCAATATTGTGCGGAAGTTGGTACTTCACCTAAAATTAAATAAGCCATAAAAATAGCGATAATTGGGTTGAATAAACTTGCTAAGTTGAGTTCGGTTGAAGTAGCTTTTTTTAACCCCATTAACCAGCATAGTTGCCCTGTAACCACAATAATTGCTGCATAAATTAGCATCCATTGCCAGAGAAAAGGAGATAGCACATCAGCAAAATGCTTTGCTCCATAAAGAAAATTAGCTAGTATGAAGAAAATCAAGGTTCCGAGAACATTACGATAGATAGTAATAATTCCTAATGGAATTGATCGCAGTTGTAATTTATTCACAACAGTTGAGATAGAAACAATAACTGCGGCGATCGCTACCAAGATTTCTCCTGTTCCAAGTTGGAATCCCCACATCGTCATTTTTTGCGGTGAATTTGTTAAAAAAGCAGTTGTTACTGCACCCGCAAAGGATGCTAGGGAACCTAAAATTGTCCAAGAGTTAACCTGTGATTGCAATAGCCAAACACTCAATACAAGCGTAAAAATCGGTTCAATACGACCAATTAAAACGATATTAGTGACATTTGTCTGCCCAAGGGCTGTGAAAATTAACGCTGGCGCGATCGCCCCCGATAAAATGCCCATAACGGTTAAGCTAATCCAATCTTTACGAGTTAAAGCTTTGAGGTTATGCAGAGTCCAATGTTTATGAAAGATTAGAATCATTAACCCAAAAGCACAAATATTTCCGATAAATAAGACGTTACAGAGTGAGATCGGATTTCTGCCATCGATCAAGTTATATTTCCCAATTTCAACGATTTTACGAGTGAGTGAGTTAGAAGATGCAAAGATTAATACCGCAAAGATAAGATAAACTGAGCTAGGAGTTTGATTTAAAATTTTCTGTAGATTATTAGTAATCTTCATAGTTTATTTAAAAAAAGTTGTGGAATTAACTAATCTATCAACAAATGTGAAACACTATCGCCCAAGGTTGAGCGTAAATGGCTCTAAGTTAGATCTATCTGTCGGCAATAAAACTTTAACAATCGTGCCTGCGATTGCTGAGGATTCAATCACTAATTCACCTCCATGAGCTTCCACAATCTTTTTGACGATCGCTAAACCTAATCCGTTGCCACTGGGTTTAGTCGTCATAAATGGTTTTGTTAAATTGGGTAAAATGTAAGCGGGAATAGGTGTGCCACTATTTTGTACTTGCAAGCAAATTTGGCGAGAACTGGTCAAAGAGGAAAAACTTACAGAAATTTTTTCTCCTTCTGATACTGCCTCACAGGCATTTTGCAATAGGTTGATCAAGACCTGTGTTAATTTATCTTTATCTCCGAAGACTATCAGGGATTCAGGCTTTGCTTCAAAAACTATTTGCTTGCCAATTGCAACTTGCGTACTAGAAATATTTTCTATAAGCTCCATAGCTAGTTTGTTCATATCAACTGGAACGGGCTGAATAACCTCATGTTTTGCATAGAGCAGAATCTCATTTAAAAGTCGCTTAAGACGTTCTGCTTCATCTAAGGCTAGCATTAATCTCTTCTTTGCGTTTTCAGGCAGTTCCATTCGATAAAAGTAGTTTAAACCCATAAGCACTGTGGTTAAAGGATTACGAACTTCATGGATAATTGTGACTGCTAGTTCGCCAATCTCTGAAAGTCTTTCCATCGCTTTGATCGTCCGCTGTTGCTCTTGTTGCCGCTCGGTAATGTCTTCGACAATACCCGCAATCCGATAAATTTTCCCTGCTTTATCGAAAATCGAAAATGATCGATTGTGGATAGTTCTGACACTTCCATTAGGACGGATAATACGATATTCAAGATCGTAATTATGATTATCTATAAATAAGCTCTTAAATGCTTCTGCTACCCTATCTCTATCCTCAGGATAAACAGCATTTAGGTAAGCTTTGCTATCTACGAATATTAGTTCACTAGACATACCCCAAATATTCTCAAATATCGGACTGATATATATTGGCTCACCATCATTGGAATACAACCATAACATCGATCCTAAATTCTCTGCAATCTGGCGTAATTGCATTTCGCTCTCTTTTAATGCTTGTTCTGCTTCTTGGCGTTCTTTGATTTCAGCATGTAATGCTAGATTTATTTCTTGTTGCTTTTGATAGAGATTATAGTTGTCAATGGCTGTAGCAGCTCGTTCTGCAAAGATTTCGACCAATCGCATTTCGTCGGTTGTGAATTTGCGGGGCCGTCGATGAAACGAACAAATTGTGCCAATGATTTCACCAGTTGGTAGTCTCAATGGTGCTCCTAAATAGGCAAAATAGCCATCTGGCGGTTCGCCATAGCTTTTATCAATAGACGCATTATCTACATATAGGCACCTGCCATTACTAATTACAGTTTCAGTGAGCGTACCATGCAAGTCAAATTGATAGTCTTCGTCATAACCGATGTTAATTGAGCTAGCTAAAATACGTTCAAATCCTTCACGACATAGGGTTACTACTGTCCAATCTAAGTCCAGCAATTCGCTAACACTATTTGCTACTAGTTGGAGATATTCCTTTAACTCGCCTGTACGATAACTGAGCGAAGATAATACTTCTAAGGTGCGTTGTTGTTTTGTAATAGGAGCTTGATACTGAGGCAGAAAAGCTGAAATAGTATGTTTAGTGCTTTTTAGAAATAGCTTAATAACCTTCAGTATGCAGAGATAAAGACGGTTCAGGTATTTCATAAAAATATACTCAGCTAAAACTCAGCATCAACTAATTAATTACTTAAAGGTAAATCATATTGAAACGATTTAGGGGAGTAATAATTGTTTGTATAAATATAATTTTTGTTTGATACTAGCAATTTCTATTTTATGTTCAAGATTTAGGATCTTTTCATACATACTTCAGCTTGACGATTGTGGAGAGATGGCGAGCAATCGCGATCGCTAATTTTTTTGTAATGCCGTGATTGACATGTGTGACTTTACTTTGACTAATGCGAGTGAAACATCTATAAACAAACAGATGGTCAGTCTTGATGAAGTTCAAGCTCAACAAATACAACTAATTAGAAACCTCTCCCATGAGTTGCGAACGCCATTAACGCTGGTTTATGGCTATATGCAAAGCATCCACCGCCGTAATGAAAATCTTACTTATCTCCAAAAAAATGCGCTGGAGATCGCTATGTTTGAAATGAAGCATACCATTCAACTATTACAAGAATCCCTTGATCTAGCAAGATTGGGCTGTCACGCTATTTGCTTGCGCCGCGAACCAGTATCATTGCATGGGTTAATATCTGAAGCGATCGCTGTTTTTCAGCAAGTTAAAGAGAGTGAAATTGTCGTTGAATCTCAGCAATCCAATATTTCAGCGCTTGCTGATGCTGATCGTCTTCAACAAGTTTTATTAAGGTTGATTGATAATGCTGTGAAGTATTCAGATACTGCGATTACGATTAGATTGGAAAAATTGGAGGATTTTGTGGGGATTAGTATCTGCGATCGCGGTTGTGGTATTGACCTTCAGGAGCAGCCCAATATTTTCAGCCCTTTTTATCGTGTTGATCGTTCTCGCAATCGCGACACAGGCGGAGCAGGATTGGGTTTAGAGATCGCGAAGGTTTTGGTAGAGGGTATGGGGGGAACTCTAACTGTATATTCTCAATTAGGCGAAGGTAGTATTTTTAAAATTATTCTCAATTCTTCTGTGAGTTGTGATTGATGTACTTCGCTTATGGCTGCATATCAATCACTAATTTCTTGGTTAAATATACTTATAAATTTATGTCAACCAAAATCCTCTTAATCGAAGACGATATCAAACTAGCTCAATTTATTGAGATGGAGTTAACTTGCGAGGGCTATCAGGTGAGCATGGCTCACAATGGATTGGATGGTTTAACTCAAGCTAGGCAAGATCCACCCAATTTAGTGATTTTGGACTGGATGATGCCAGGATTGACTGGAGTGGAAATTTGTCGACGGTTGCGCTCAACAGGGAGTAAAGTGCCAATTATCTTAGTCACCGCAAGAGATGAGATTAGCGATCGCGTGGCGGGTTTAGATGCTGGTGCTGATGATTATGTGATCAAGCCTTTTAGTATTGAGGAGTTACTTGCCAGAATTCGCTCTAATTTACGCCGTATTAAAGATGAAGGCAGCGACACGCTCCAATTTGAAGACTTAAGCTTAAATCTTCGTACTCGCGAAATCTTGCGATCTGGAAGCGCGATCGAGTTGACAGTAAGAGAGTTTGAGTTGTTGGAATATCTGATGACGCATCCTCAACAGGTTATGACCCGCGATCAGATCTTAGAAAATGTTTGGGGTTATGATTTTGGCGGGGATTCTAATGTAATTGAGGTTTATGTTCGTACTCTGCGGCAAAAGCTAGAAATAGATAATACTTGCCGACTAATTCAAACTGTTCGCGGCATTGGCTATGTTCTTCGTCTTAGTAAGTAATTACAGCGTGAAGATCAGAAATTTAATAAAACCCAAACTTGTTTCGGCGGGCGAAGCCCGCCGAAACAAGTTTGGGTTTTATTTGCACAAGTTATTTAATTTTCATTCCTAAGTAATTACAGCAATTTGCTTTCAAACCTGCCACAAATAATAATATAAAATCCATTGCGAGGCTTTGCCCTGTGAGCCTTGTCGTGGTGGGTTTGATCAATAGCTACTTACAAAAAATCATTGAAAGTTTTGTAAAGTAACACTTTCAATGATTTTTTGGTTTGGATTTATACCAAAGCCCCTGTATCTTTAAGATGAGTAAACACTGAGTTTTAACCTACTTACCTTTAATTCTAAATTTATGTAACTCATAATTTGATTTCAGCTTTGTTTCATAGCGATCATTCATTATTAAAATGTTGAGATTAGCTGATGTGTCTGCTGGTCGTAGTTTGAACTATTTAATTTTTGGAGAATATTAAGATGAATATCAAATCCCTCAGTCCTCTACTTTCAAGTGTTGCTTTAGTAGGTTTTATCGGAGTTACTGATGTAGCTGTTCGCTCATTCGCTCCTCAATTTCAATCTTCGGCGATCGCTGAAGCTATGCCTGTTAAAAAAGCCCAAGCAGACTCGCCTTCTGAAAAAACTGAAGCACAGAAGCATATTGAAACCATTACCAAAAATAAGGGACAGATTGGTGGAGGCGATCAGTTACGTCGCTGGTTCTTCGGCGACCTCATGCCATTAGGAGTACAACCAGGTGGAGCTGGTATGGTTGTAAGTCTATACAGCAAGACTCATGATGTCACATTTTCCTACTGTGCTACTTATGATGTAGTAGTCGCGGTTAAGAAAGGGCGGGTAGTTACATTCCCTGCGAATGAAGTTAAATAATTGATGTTGTGTAGAGCGAATATTTAAACTCACTCTCAGCCCCCGTTTTGACATTGAGCGGGGGCAAATTGATTCTTTTTTACTAATAGTCTTTTTACTAATATTCTCTGCACCTACCAATCATATGGATTTAAAAGACACTTTAGCTTTACTACATCCTGCGATCGCGATTGCATTTGTATTCCCATTGATTGGTATCGCCATCAATCGTTCTTGGTTGACTCGTCAACGCCGTTTGCAGGCTGCAAATGGAGAGAAGAGTAAGATCCCCCCGAGTGTTGGTTCCGAGCATTTAGCGATCGGTTACTGGCTTAGCGGATCGGTGGTGGGGGTGGCGCTATTAGGAATGGCATTTCCGATCTTTTCTAAGATGATAGAACACGATTCTTTCACCAAAGAGCCATTTCGGGCTACCTTTGTTGCAATTTTGTTTGCTGCTTCTGTGGCTTCAATGGTATTTCTCTATCGAGCTACAAGCAAAGTATGGCGCGGAATTTTTGCGACCTTAACTGGGATGGGATTGATTTTATTGGGTTCGCAACCAGAGATTTATCGTCGCGATAGTGAGTGGTTATTTTCTCACTACTATTATGGAATAGCGGCAGCTTTGTTGATGATTTTCTCAGTGGCGATCGTGCAGGATATTTACCAAGATCGTAAAAATCGCTGGCGAACTGTGCACATTCTACTTAACATCTTTGCGACTTTACTGTTTCTAGGACAGAGCATGACTGGCGTAAGAGACTTGTTGTCGATTCCTTACAGTTGGCAAGCATCTTATATATCTAAATGCGATTTTAAAAATAAAACCTGTCCACAGGTGGTCAAATAAAGATTCTAGAGTTTTGAATAGCCGATGGTTAGAGCCTCTTATCCTAACTTCTAGATCTCCACCGAAAATATAAAGTTCACTACTATTGATAGAGCTATCTAATGTTAGAAGATATTAGGGGCATCCCAAATCCATTGTTTAGGGCTTTAGCTTCTGGACTTTTTTTAAGTACAGTGGTGACAATCCCCGCCACTGCTGTGCTTTTATTGTTAAATCCTAAGAATGAATCCACACATAAATTAATTGTTTATGCAGCGATCGCTAGTGCTGCTGTCGGTACAGTTAGCGGTCTTGCCGTTGGAAAAAGTAAACCTACGGCTTCTGAAACTGCGGAAGATGATGCTAGAGAAACAGAATGGAAAGATTGGCGCAAATTTGTTGTCGATCGCAAAGTTAAAGAGAGTGAAAGCATTACATCTTTTTATCTAAAACCAGTGGATGATGGAATGATTCCCCAATTCGTGTCTGGGCAATTTCTCACGATTCAGCTAGATATTTCCGAGCAGTCGAAGCCTGTAATCCGCACCTATTCACTTTCTGATTACATCGAGTCAACCTCTCATTATCGACTCTCGATTAAGCGCGAACCTGCTCCTCCTGACACGATCGCACCTGCTGGGATCGCTTCTAATTTTATGCACGATCGCATTAATGAAGGCTCGATAATTTTGGCAAAGCCTCCCGCTGGCAAGTTTGTGCTGGACGTGAATAGTTCGCAACCTGCGGTCTTAATCAGCAATGGTGTCGGCATTACGCCGATGATTAGCATGGCAAAAGCTGCTAGTTTGCTGAATCCACAAAGACATATCTGGTTTTTACATGGGGCGAGAGATGGAAGTCTCCACGCATTTCGCGATGAAGTCAATGTGATCGCAGAGCGTAATCCTAATTTGCATATAGTTTATTGCTATAGTCGTCCTAACTTAACTGATGAAGGCAAGTATCAACGTAAAGGTTATGTTGATATCGATTTGATTAAGAATGTAGTTGCGCCAGAAATGCAGAACTTATGCGGTTCGACAGATGCACAATATTTTCTCTGTGGCTCTCCATCATTTATGGATTCACTCCGAGATGGTCTAAGAGAATGGGATGTTCCTGATAATAAGGTTCTATTTGAGTCTTTTGCTAAAGCTAAGCCCAAGAAGAGAGAACAAGCTCAAGGGCTAACTCAAGAATCAACTCAAGAGCATGATTCTATGGAAATAGTATTTAGCAAGTCTGGTAAAACTCTTAACTGGAGTCCTGCCGATGGCACGATTTTAGAGTTTGCGGAAGCGAACGATATTTTTCCAGATCATAGCTGTCGCGTTGGTGTTTGTGGTACTTGTATGTGCAAGATTTCTGAAGGAGAAGTTGATTACGAAGAAACGCCAACGGCTTCTATAGATAGCGGTTCAGTCTTGATTTGTATTTCTAAGCCCAAGACCGCAAGAGTGGTTCTCGATATCTAGAAGATCTTGGTGTGCGGCGCTTTGCACCGCACACCACTCTAAATTCTTTTGCATTTTCGGGAGTAGTAAATGAATGTGATAGAATATGCGATAGAGGCTCTTTGTTTGGGTGTATTTTTGACTGTAGCTACTTTAGTTACGGCTATTTTCCAACTTCCTAATTCTCCCATTCATCAAGCGATCGCCGATCCCTTGTTAAGACGCTTTTTGATTGGTGTAGCGATTGGGCTAACCGCGATCGCAATTATTTATTCCCCTTTAGGAAAGCGATCGGGCGCACATATTAATCCTGCGGTGACATTAACCTTCTGGCGACTTAAAAAAATTCGCACAATCGATGCTTGTTTTTATATATTGGCTCAGGCTCTTGGTGCAATCTTAGGTGTCTGGTTTGCTGGCATTCTACTTGGTATAGCGATCGCCGATCCAGCCGTAAACTATATTGCTACAGTTCCAAGTTCGGCAGGTGAGTTAAGCGCTTTCTTAGTTGAATTTATCCTTTCATTAGGAATGATGACTTTAATTCTTAATATGTCTAATCATCCAAAGCTTTCCCAATTAACGGGATTGTTTGCTGGGATGTTATTGGTCATTTACATTACGATCGCCGCACCGATTTCTGGGATGAGTATAAATCCTGCGCGATCGCTAGGATCGGCTATTCCTGCTCAAGCATGGCATGGCTTTTGGATTTATTGTATCGCGCCACCACTGGGAATGATCTTTGCTTCAGAAGTCTATCTGCGAATGATAGTCAAAGAGAAAAGCCGCGCCGAGTTATGCTGTAAACTTTGTCCGAATAGTTCTACTCGATGTATTAGTCCAGTCTGCTGCCAAATGTGCAAGCTGTAGCTTCCACAAAATGATTGTTTGCTGAGCGATCGCTTAAAAAACGTTCTTGAAATATCAGCTAATTTCAATTAACTTTTAATACATCTCTAACTCACATAAATAATTCCTCGAATAGAATAGTTATATAGTTTCTCAATTGTATTGCGGTAGACATCTATGTTAGAACAAGCCCAAAGCCCAAAAGAGAGTCGTGGCGCTTAGCGCCACGACTCTCTTTTGGGCTTTGGGGTGATAGCTATACTAGCCTGTCGAGGACTTCACATCGATACGATTGCAAATTTTAACACGGTAAAAATCATGAAGCTGGATGGAAAGGTTGCTCTAGTTACAGGAAGCAGTGGTGGCATCGGTCAAGGTATTGCGATTCGCTTGGCAAAGGAAGGCGCTAAAGTCGTTGTCAACTATCGCTCTAATCCTCAAGGTGCAGAAGAAACTCTAAATGCTATCAAAGCAACTGGTGGCGATTGCATGATGGCTGATGGATTCTGCGATAACGATCGCGGCTATAGTATTGGAGCTGATTTGGGAATGGTTGATGACGTTCGCAAATTAATCGATGAGAGTATCAAGCATTTTGGCACACTTGATATTTTGGTTAATAATGCTGGGATTGAGAAACACGCTGATTTTTGGGATGTTACCGAAAAAGATTTTGAAGCGGTGATGAATATCAATTTTAAGGGTGTTTTCTTTGCGACTCAATCCTTCGTTAAACATCAAATGAGCGAGGGTAAACGCAATGGACGCATCATTAACATTAGCTCCGTTCATGAAGAATTGCCTTTTCCTCACTTTACAGCTTACTGTGCTAGTAAAGGTGCTTTAAAAATGATGACTCGTAACTTGTCAGTAGAGCTTGGATCGCTAGGCATCACCATCAACAATGTTGCCCCTGGTGCGATCGAGACTCCAATTAATAAGGCGCTTCTCAATGACCCTTCTAAATTGGAGCCATTGCTAAAAAATATTCCTCTGGGACGGTTGGGACAGCCTGAAGATGTTGCTTCCGTAGTTGCCTTTTTAGCATCCGATGAGGCTCGCTATATTACTGGTTCAACAGTAGTAGTGGATGGTGGTCTGCTTTGGAACTACCAAGAGCAGTAAGAAGATCATGAGTCTTAAACTTCAGAATATATTTTTTGCGATCGCCATTTCTGCAACTGGGCTGGCTGTTCAAGAGCCTTTTTTATTAGGACAAATCTCTGCGCGATCGCCTTATGCGAAAACTTGGTCGATCGCCCAAGCTCAGACAGCTACTGTAACTGCGGTTGACTCTGTGGGGATTACAGTTTCAGATATGGATAAAGCCATTCAGTTTTACTCTGAGGTTTTGTCCTTCCAAAAAATATCTGATGTCGAGGTCTTAGGCTCTGAATACGAACGCCTCCAAGGTTTGTTTGGAGTGCGTTTGAGAGTTGTAAAAATGCGGCTGGGTGAAGAGATTCTGGAATTAACGGAATATCTCACGCCTAAGGGTAGACCGATTCCTGTCGATTCGCGCAGTAACGATCGCTGGTTTCAACATATTGCGATCGCTGTCAGCGACATGGATAAAGCCTATGAAATTCTTCGTAAATTTAAGGTGCAACATGCTTCGACAGCCCCGCAAAGAATTCCTGACACCAATAAAGCCGCCGCAGGAATTCGCGCTTTCTACTTCAAAGATCCTGACGGGCATAATTTAGAAATTATTTATTTCCCTAAAGGTAAGGGCGATCCGAAATGGCAAGAGAATCAGGGGCAGCAGAATTCCCAACAAGTTTTTTTAGGAATTGACCATACGGCGATCGTTGTCAGTAATACGGATGCGAGTTTGAAGTTTTATCGCGATGTTCTAGGACTCAAACTGGCAGGTGAAAGTGAAAACTTTGGCACTGAGCAAGAGCATCTCAATAATGTGTTTGGAGCCAAGTTACACATTAGTGGGTTAAAAGCCCCATCAGGTTTAGGAATTGAGTTTCTAGATTATTTGTCTCCAAGCGATGGCAAGCCTTTCCCCTCCGATGCGAAGCCCAATGATTTGCTGCATTGGCAGACTACTTTAGTTGTCAATGATACTAAGGCGATCGCGCAAAAGTTGCGAAATTCACGCACAATTTTCATCTCACCCGATGTAGTCGCAATTCCTTCTCTTTCTTTAGGGTTTAAGCGCGGATTTTTAGTTAGAGATCCCGATGGTCATGCCCTGAGGATTATCGAAAAATAAGCGAACGCCTAATCAAAAAAATTATCAATAACATTATGAATATTATTGACAGCCCCGATTTTATATTAGATCTCCAGCAACTTGCCGCAGCAAGAATCCAATTCCATTATGCAATCCAGCCATTAGCAGCCATCTCCAACGCTCTAGCCGATTCGAGTAATAAAGGATTATTCTGGGACGATCAACTAGGATTTATAACCCGCGCAATTACTTCGATTAAGTCATATCGGGTTGCTCTCGATCCGATCACATTGACCCTAGAATTTGTAACCGATCGCGATCAAGTTATTTCAGTTTTTGCCTTGAGCGATCGCACATTGACTGAAGCTTTTGACTGGATGAAGGCGATCGTTAATGGATTGGGAGGTGCTTCCGATTTTATTACCCCAATTTCCTATCCACCCAACGACTTCCCCGACAGCGATCTTGCCCGTGACGCAACTTTCCAACTCCTCAACCTAACTTCAGATTTAGCTGAATACTACGCCAGTGCAGATCGTATTCTCCAAAATATAGTCCAACAAGAACCTATGGCATCGGATGTCCGCATCTGGCCGCATCATTTCGACATCGCCACCTTGATTTCTATCCCAGATGAAATAAATGGACAAGAAAAGTCAGTAGGTATCGGTCTATCCCCAGGGGATGGCAGCTATAACGAGCCTTACTGGTATGTGACTCCCTATCCTTATCCCGAAGATCGCAGTAATTTACCGATTCTAGATGGCGATGGGATTTGGCACACAGAAGGCTGGGTTGGGGCTATCCTCACTGCTTCTCAATTTGGTGAGCCTAAGGCAAGTATCGATCAAGTTAACGCCTTTTTAAAATCTGCGATCGCCGCTTGCAAAAAACTATTAAATTAGATTGAATGAGGTTGAAATTATGTCAAAAATCAATTGTCTACCTGATAAACGTTCTGTCGAGATTAACAAATCTGACACGGTTTTAGAAGCTTTATTGTTAAATGGAATCGAGCATGCCCACGTCTGCGGTGGGAATGCCTATTGTTCCACTTGTCGAATCATGATTTTAGATGGAGTGCAGCATTGTAGTCCTCCAACTAGCGCTGAAAGAGCTTTAGCCAAAAAGCTAGATTTCCCCGTCCATGTGCGGCTTGCTTGCCAAACCAAGGTTACGGGAGATGTTTCGATTCGCTGTATGGTGATTGACAATGAGGATATTGACATTCTCGAAGGGCAGCTAGCTACAGGTGCTGTGAATAGCGATCGCAATGTAGCTTTGCTAGTTGCCACAATCCGAGGAGAGACCAATTTTGACGAGGTAAACTTCCACTACGATATTGTCTATATCATGAGCCGCTATTTCCATCGCGTCCAAAAAGTCGTGGGTCAATATGGTGGCATTATCCCTAACGTCATGGGTATGAAAGTGATGGCAGTATTTGGATTTGAGAAAAACAGTAGTTTAGCCGCAGAGAGAGCGGTATGGGCGGGTTTGGAACTGCTCAAAACTATAGCGGAATTGAATATTTTCTTAAAGAAGTTATCTTACAGCCCACTAAATGTGAGCATCGGCATTCACTATGGTGCTGCTGTCCTAGTTCCGATAGATCCCAGCAAGCCCAATTTTCTTACGCCTTTGGGCGATATTGTAAATTCAGCCGTTCGAATTGAGGCGGCTAATCAAGAAGTTGGCAGTGATTTATTAGTATCTGAATCTATTTACAAACAAGTCAATGACAAAGCGATTATCAATCGCAGTGGTAACTTAACCTTACATAAAACCGAGTTTAAGGTTTACGAAGTTACTGGGATGCAAGGAAATCCGCCTAAGGTCGCCAAGGTAGCAGAATCTAATGCTCCTGCACCTAAGCGATTCATGTCTTTCCTTCAAAAGTTCTTTAAATAAATCTTCGTTTTCAAATATATAGGAAAATCTATGTCTACTGAACATTACGATGTCATTATTATCGGAACTGGTGCAGGTGGTGGAACCTTAGCCTATCGCCTTGCTTCTAGTGGCAAAAAGATTTTGATCTTAGAAAGAGGCGCATTTTTGCCTCAAGAGAAACAGAATTGGGATACGGTAGAAGTCTATAAGAAAGACCGCTATCACACTGCTGAGACTTGGGTTGACGATCGCGATGGTAGTCAAATCCATCCAGGAACTGGCTACTGGGTCGGTGGCAACACAAAAGTATATGGCGGCGCATTACTGCGCCTGAGAGAGCGAGATTTTGATCGCGTAGAACATCAGGGAGGAATTTCACCTGAATGGATGCTGAAGTATCAAGACTTTGAACCCTACTATACCGAAGCTGAAAAGCTCTATGATGTGCATGGCGAACGTGGTCAAGATCCCACCGAACCGCCAACTAACTCACCCTATCCATTCCCACCCGTCTCCCATGAGCCTCGTATCCAAGAAATCCATGATGACTTGGTAAAACAAGGATTGCATCCAATTAACCTTCCTTTGGCAATCAAGCTAAATGAAGTAAATCGGCGATTAGGAGCTTGCATTCGCTGCAATACCTGTGACGGATTCCCTTGTTTAGTCAATGGCAAAGGCGACTCGGACATAAATTGCGTGCGTCCTGCGATCGCTAATGACAACATCACTTTGCTCACCGAGGCAGAGGTACTGAGACTGCATACAAGCCCATCGGGAAGGGAAGTCACCAGCGTTGAAGTGAAGTTAGACGATCAGATTATTAACTTTTCTAGTGATATTGTCGTCGTTTCCTGTGGAGCAATTAATTCTGCTGTCTTACTGTTGAAGTCAGCTAACGATCAACATCCCAATGGTTTAGCGAATAGTTCTGACCAAGTAGGAAGGAACTTCATGAAACATCAGCATGGTGCGATCGTTGGCATCACGCCCAAACCGAACCATAGCGAATTTCAAAAGACACTCGCTGTCCTCGATTATTACTGGGGTGAAGAAGGTTTTAACTACCCAATGGGACTAATCCAATTATTGGGCAAGGTGAATAAAGATATGATCGCCCTTGATGCTCCTGTTTTTGCTCCAGGGATGGCTCTAGATCAGGTCGCTCAACACTCAGTTGATTGGTTTATCACAGCCGAAGACTTACCCGATCGCAACAATCGTGTCACCGTCAAAAATGGCACAGTGCATCTCAGTTATACCGAAAACAATACTGTCGCCTTCGATCGCCTCATGGATCGCTGGACGCAAGTACTAAAAAAGATAAATTGCGGCGATCGCATTTTGCCTCTCTCTCTCTATTTTCGAAAAAAATTAGCGATCGCGGCGGTAGCGCATCAAAATGGAACCTGTCGTTTTGGCGAAGACCCAAAAGATTCGGTTTTAGATGTTAATTGCCGCGCCCATGACGTGGATAATCTCTATGTTGTTGATGGTTCATTTTTCCCATCCAGTGCCGCTGTCAATCCCACATTAACAATTGTTGCCAATGCTTTACGAGTGGGCGATCTTCTGCTAAATCGCATGAAGTAGTCGATGCCAAAAGAAAGTCCAATTTCTTGGTAAAAATTAATCAATTCCTCATTTTTGTAAAGGCTAGTATTCAGTCTAGTGGTTAATACTTTGATTGTGAAATTAAATCAATCAAATTCACTGACAGGAAATAAAATCATGAAAAAACTACTTCTATCCTTATTGCCAGCGTTATTACTCTCTACAACTGCTATCGTCCCCGCATCTCAAGCAATTAATGATGATGCGATGCAAATGCCTGCCATAGAAGTAAGAATGAAGATCACATTGACACCCTTCAATCTCGCTTACCTGGCACATCAGGGGTATTTTACAAGCCAAGGTATTCCTGACTCTGAAGGTCTGATGAAAGGCTTTAACGATGGTACGATCACCGCAGCTCAACTTGTAAAGGCGGCAGTTGCTGACAAGCGCTTACCTGCTGCGTTCTTGACGAATGATTCCTATATCGCCGCAGTGAAGAACCAGTTATATACTCTTAGTCTCTCAGCTCGTTAAGCCTGATTAGGATTTACGAATAGAATACTAGATGTAGAGGCAATTCATGAATTGCCTCTACATTAGAATGGGAAGCTTACTTGATTTTACGCAATTCCTATTGATTAGTAAAAGTAGAAATACTCCTGTAGAGAAATATGATAAATCCAGAGCAAGCTAGATTAGTAGAAACCAGAAACGGAAAACCTTGGAAGCAATGGGGATGTTATCTTAGCGATCGCCAATGGGGGACAGTCCGTGAAGACTATAGCTCTACAGGTGAAGCTTGGGATTATTTCTCCCACGATCAAGCTAGATCTCGTGCTTATCGATGGGGCGAAGATGGTATTGCTGGCATTTCTGATGATCGTCAATTCCTTTGCTTTGCGATCGCGCTATGGAATGGAGCCGATCCGATTATTAAAGAAAGATTATTTGGTTTGACAGGCAACGAAGGCAATCATGGAGAAGATGTTAAAGAGTATTACTTTTATCTAGATAATACGCCCACACATTCCTACATGAAATATCTCTACAAATATCCCCAAACCGCCTTCCCCTACGAAGAGTTAGTAAATGGGAATAAACATCGTAGTCGAAAGGAACGAGAATTTGAACTATTGGATACAGGAGTATTTGATAGCGATCGCTACTTTGATGTGGTTGTTGAATATGCTAAAAATTCGCCTCAGGATATTACAATCCAAATTAGTGTCACCAATCATGCGCCTGACTCACAGACGATTCATCTGCTCCCCTCTCTGTGGTTTCGGAATACTTGGGTTTGGGACAATAGCAAGAAACCCTCACTTAAGGCTCATTCTTCAGACATGATTGCGGCAAGTCATGAGCAATTAGGGCAAATGTGGCTCTATTGTCCAGAGAGTAAAGAATTACTATTTACAGAAAATGAAACTAACTATCAGCGGCTATTTGGAACTGCAAATAGCTCTCAATATGTAAAAGATGGCATCAATGATTATATTGTCAATGGTAAAGCATCGCTAAATCCTCAGCAACAAGGCACAAAGGCTGCTGCTCATTATGAACTAGCGATCGCATCAGGTGAGACTAAGGTTGTCAGATTGCGATTGAGCGATATTGCTCCTGACGCTCTCGTGTTGGGCGCGGAAGCCGAAATTGTGGCAACGAGATTGCGCGAAGCCAATGACTTCTATCAGCAAATCTCACCGTTTGCGATGACGGATGATATGCGAAATGTCCAGAGACAAGCTTTTGCAGGAATGCTATGGAGCAAGCAGTATTATAACTATTCCGTAAAACCTTGGCTAGAAGGCGATCCAGCTACACCTAGGCCGCCAAGCGATCGCCTCAACGGGCGGAATGCTAAATGGTTCCATCTGGAATCTGAAGATATTCTTTCGATGCCTGACAAATGGGAATATCCTTGGTTTGCTGCTTGGGATTTAGCTTTCCATACGATTCCGATCGCGATGATCGATCCCGATTTTGCTAAGCGACAACTTGATGTAATCACGCGCGAGTGGTTTATGCATCCCAACGGACAAATCCCCGCCTACGAGTGGGCTTTTGGTGATGTCAATCCTCCAGTTCATGCTTGGGCGACCTATCGCGTTTATAAGATCGAGCAGAAGATGTTCGGTAAAGGCGATCGCACATTCTTAGAACGGGTATTTCAAAAACTTTTGTTAAACTTCACTTGGTGGGTAAATCGCAAAGATCGCGATGGCAAGAATATTTTTGAAGGCGGATTTTTAGGATTAGATAACATTGGTGTCTTTGATCGTAGTGCTGAACTCCCTACTGGTGGACATATTGAGCAAGCCGATGGTACTAGCTGGATGGGCATGTATTGCTTAAATTTACTAACTATTGCGTTAGAGCTAGCCAAAGAGAACCATGTTTACGAAGATATTGCCACTAAATTTTTCGAGCATTTTCTTTACATTGCCGATGCAATGAATAAAGTTGGCGAGAAGCATACCGAACTTTGGGATGAAGAAGATGGCTTTTATTACGATGTCCTCCATCTTCCTAGTGGCAATCAATTAAAACTAAAAGTGCGATCGCTCGTGGGGTTAATTCCTCTCTTTGCAGTGCAGACATTAGATCCAGAATTGCTAGCTCAATTGCCCGAATTCAAAAATAGAATGCACTGGTTTATCACCCATCATCCAGAGCTAACTCAAAATGTAGCTTGTATGGAAACTTGTGGGATGCAATCTAGAAGATTACTTGCCATTTGTTATCGCGAGAAACTCCAACGTATTCTCACCAAGATGTTAGATGAGAGCGAATTTTTAGGCGACTATGGCATTCGTGCCATCTCTAAATTCCATAAGGATCATCCCTATATTTGGAGAACGAATGGCAGTGAATATCGAGTTGATTATGAGCCAGCAGAATCTTCAAGCGGACTATTTGGTGGAAATTCTAATTGGCGCGGCCCAATTTGGATGCCAGTAAATTTCCTCATTATCGAATCTTTGCAAAAATTCCATCATTTCTATGGTGATAGCTTCAAAATTGAGTATCCCACTGGTTCTGGAAACTTGATGACGCTGTGGGATGTCTCGGTAGAGCTATCTCAACGTTTAATCAATATCTTTGTTGAGGATGATCGTGGCGATCGCCCTCTAAACGATCAGCAAGATGGTAAAAAGTCAAAATTCCATACCGATCCTCACTGGAAAGATCTAGTTTTATTCTATGAATATTTTCATGGCGACAACGGTTCGGGAATTGGCGCTAGTCATCAAACTGGATGGACGGGACTCGTGGCAAAACTGATCCAACAATCCAGCGAATATTCTGATAAAAAACCAGATTAGTTGAGAGGTTGCTGAAGGTCTTTAGGAAAACTTAACTATCATTTTTGATGAATATCTTCATAAATGCAATTATACAGTGATTCCTAAAAACAACCGAATGCATAAGTTGTTTATTTTGCATTCCTTAAGAATTAATTGTTTACATTTAAACGTAATAATGTTCTACCATCCTGCGGTAATTTGATGGGAGTAAATTCACTGGAAATAGTAGATAGTAAGGATAGCTTGAGCCGTTCTTGTCCGATTTGCCATTTTGTAAATAGATATAAGGCGATCGCGTTGTATCGTGATTTTTCAAAACTGGATTGCTCTGAACTGCGGAGTGAAATTGATATATTTAGACTGAGCGGAGGATAATTTCTTAGTAAAGCGCCGATTTGGTCTAATGTGCTATTTGCCGATAATGGAAGGATAGATTTATCCTCTTCAAATAGAATTTCTCCTGCTGAAGTATTTATATGTTCTAACTTGACATTTGCATCTTTTAGATCTAAACGACTGCGAATATCTTGAATTACTAATGATCGCGCATCATCACTCATATCGCGATCGCTGAGATAGGTAACCGAAACCACTATTGCCTGAGCTTTACTCGTAGTTACCGCATAGTCTAGTAAATTAACCTGCGGTGGTAGGGCAAGATCGCTGAGAGAAGCATTTAGCTTTTGAAAGAGATTGACTTGTAACTCTTGAAAATTAGGAGCAGGAGTTTCTACTACCGTTTTTACTTCTTCTTGTTTAGCGAGAACTTCGTTGGAAGCGATCGGAATCTCGTTGAGGGTTAATTGAATTTGCTTGGGTTCTTTGTCAATTTTTTGAGCAAGTTCCTTAATATATTCTTCTTTTTCTATAGGCGAATAAAGTTTGCTGGTGAAAATGTTTAGCTGTAAGTTGATCAGCCGATCTTGTTCACGAATGGAAACTCGTTCAATTGTAGAGCGAGGCTGTCCATTAGGAAGATTGCCAAAATCTTTTTGCCAGATCTCTGTGACATTGCGTCGTAAAAAATTCTGTCGTTGCTTTTGGGCAACCTCATTACCTAAGCGACCAAAGGCATTACTGAGGGGAACTAAAAGCGCTAGAACCGCTAACAAACCTACCAGTAACCTTCCAGGTAAGCTACCAATGGGGCGTAACTTTTGTAAAAATGGATAGTTGCCAAGAAATTTCTGAATGATGTCACTTTCAGGATCGTTTACTTCCCAAATTCTCACTTTTTCCCGCACTGCATCGGTATCAATGTGCAGAGCCAGAAAAACCAGTAAAGATGAAAAGGCGATCGCCACCAGATTAGTGAGAAATAGTAGTCCGCCGCCCTTCGCGGTTTGGAACCCATCGGACAAGTTAAGGCTGAGAGCAATTCCGATACCATAGCCAACTACGCATAGGGGCGGCATGAGGGCAACGGCGATCGCGGCTCCCGGGATGGAGTTGACTACCCCTTTAATCGGACGACAGGTGGCTAATGCGCCAACGGCTCCCGAAAAAAGGGCGATTACGAGATCGAGCGTGTTCGGTTGAGTCCGCCCAACGATTTCGCTAGTAATTTCCTTAAAAGGCAGCGAGAAAATCAGGATGACCGCAAAACTAATCGCAACCGTACAACTCAAAGTTAGATTAGCGATCGCCCGCGCCAGCAAAACAAAATCCCCACTTGCCAGTGAAAGCCCTAAGGAGAGAATCGGTCCCATGAGGGGAGAAATTAGCATTGCGCCAATAATTACGGCGGGGCTATTGAGAATCAGCCCAAGGGTGGCGATACCAGCCGCAAAAACAACCTGAAGCCAGTAGGAAGCATCGCGTAATGTTGCAGCCTGTGAGATTTCTAAATACACTTCGGCTTTACGATGTTCGTCTACTCCCATTTGCATTCCTAGCCAATTCCGAGAGTTTTGCCATAGGGTCGGAATATCTTCGGGTTTATTCATGGTTGCTTGCGCTCTTCCCTTCACGATTTCTACTCAAGTCTAAACTTAAAACCCCAAATATTACACCGCCCGCGTAGCGGGCGGTGTAATATTTGGGGTTTATTTGCCTAATTTAGCTTGTATATCGCTCAAGTGGATACCTGTCAAATTTGGAAGAACAATACGGGTTGATCCTTTAAACCGATCGCTATGTTCTTTAGGAGCCAGCCCGATCGCCCACATCCCCGCAGCGATCGCTGCCGCAACTCCCGCAGGTGCATCTTCCACCACGACGCATTTAGCAGGGGGTATGCCGATCTGAGTCGCCGCAAAGAGAAATAGGTCAGGGGCAGGCTTGGGCTTCTCAACGCTGTAGCCATCGGCGATCGCATCGACTAGATCGGCTATGCCTAACTTAGCAATTACGGGTCGGGCATTCTTGCTGGCGGAGGCGATCGCAATTTTTATTCCCGATTGTCTGAGTTCTTTTAATAGTTCAATTACGCCTGACAAAACATCTTGGGGAGTAGTATCTTGGATAGATTCCACATAGTAGCGATTTTTGCGATCCATCATCTCTTGCAGAGCCGCTTCGGAATAATCGCGATCGCCGACAATTAGCATCAGCGATTCTCTTCTTGCCACACCTCGTAATGCTTCATTTGCCTTGCGATCGAAGGGAATCTTTTCTTCATCGGCAAGTTTCTGCCAAGCCCGATAGTGAAACTCGGCGGTATCTGTCAAAACTCCATCAAGATCGAAGATGAAACCTTGAATGTCAGGAACTTGAGTAAGTGTGGATGGTAAATCGAAACTATACCAAGTGTTATGCCATTGCAGTTTAAATTTGAGATAAGTCCAAGAGTCAGGAAGATGCGGATTAGCAACAGGTTTGTTATCCTTCAGTTGAATACCGCCAAATCCAAAAACTACAGCTTGCCAGATACCCCCTGCGGAAGCCGCATGAATCCCGTCTGGGGTGTTACCGCGATTATCTTCGAGATCGACCATTGCTGCTTGTAAAAAGTGATGATTTGCCTCGGATGACTCACCGAGATTTGCGGCAGCGATCGCGTGAATGGCGGAAGTAAGAGATGAGCCATAGGTGCTGTCGGTGCGAGGAGCATAGTAGTTCCAATTCTTTTGCAGCGAGTTATGGCGATCGCTGAATTCGGGATCGTCACGCATCAGGTACAGGAGCATCAATACATCAGGTTGCTTGAGGACTTGGCTCTCATTGGTTGCATCCATGCCGAGAACTGCTTGGATTGAGCGATCGCGAGGTTCATAGGTGCTTAAATCAATATCTTTAAGTTGAAAGAATCCATCACATTGTTCAATTACTGCTGTTTCTTGATTATAGGAAATATAGATTTGGACGATCGCTTCTTTCCATTTAATTAATTGCTCAGATGTAAGTTGGAGATTTTGAGCAAGTTCCGTGAAACGATCGGGAAAGTTCTGCTGTAGCCAATCATGGACTGCTACCGCCCTTTCTAAATGCCACTGCACCATGCGATTGGTAAAAGTATTGTTATTCACCTGCTCGTGGTATTCATCGGCTCCGATTACTCCACAAAGCTCATAGCGTTCCAGATTGGTATTCCATTCCAATCGGCTCATCCAAAATATTGCCGTATCGAGAATGATTTCCGCTCCATAATCTCGCAGCCAGAGATCGTCGCCCGTAGCTTGCCAATATTGCCAGACCGCATAGGTAATGTCAGCGCTAATATGAATTTCGCGATCGCGACACCAGATTCTGACGGCTTTGGCATAGGGATCGTTGGGCATAGACCAAAGAGGAGTTACTTCATCACCTGTTGCGGCACTTTCCCAAGAAAACATCGCGCCTTTATAGCCACTATCAGATGCCTTGCGTCTTGCGCCATTGAGGGTGCGATAGCGGTACGTTAAAAGATTACGAGCGATCGCGGGTTGGGTGAAGGTAAAAAAGGGCAGAATAAAAATTTCTGTATCCCAAAAAATGTGACCTCGATAGCCTAGTCCTGATAGGGTTTTCGCGGGAATGCTGACGCGATCGTTATGGGGAGATGCGGCGATCAAAAGTTGAAACAGGTTGTAGCGAACTGCCAACTGTGCTTGGACATTGCCACCAATCTCGATATCACTATGTTCCCAAACTGAGACCCACGCCTGTCGATGTGCTTCTAGTAACGTTGTATAGGATGGTAATCTCGCCAATTTGTCTTGAGCCGCTTGAACAGGATTCTCTACTTCCTGAGATGTAAACAGGGTCACGAGCTTCTCAATATTGATTGTCTGTCCCTCGACGACATTAAAAGTAGCGATCGCCGTGGGATAGCCTGGAGTATTTGTCATTTGCAAATTTGCCTCGACATCAATCACGGTAAGTTTTGCCGCCATGCCAAGTTCAATTCGCGAACCACGAGTCCGCACCTGTAGCCAAATTCCTTCGCTATCGGATTGACGACGCTTTGCGTCACCAATCTGATAGTGTCGATCGCGATCTCTCTCTTTCTCTATCTTGCCTTGATCTAATTGCTCCCAATGATTAAAACCCTGATTGTCAGAATAGCCATTAATACTGGCTTGCACCTCAATCGTTCCCTTAAAATCAATCGCGGTAATTTGGCAGCACAAGCCCAATACTTGAGGATCGGCAAAGCTAGCAAATCTTTCAAACCGTAAGTCTATGGTATTTCCCTTGGGGCTACACCAACGCAGCGATCGCGTCAGCAATCCATAACGCAAGTCAAGCTGACGTTCGTAATTGATGATTTCACCGCGATCAAGTCGAAATCGCTCACCGTTGACAATCACTAGCAATGAGAGCCAATCAGGACAATTGACTAACTCGGTATAGACCACAGGCACATCATCATAGACTCCATGCACCAAGGTAGTTGGCAAAGCGTGGGGATAGCCCTCTTCAAAGCTGCCTCGCGTCCCCAAATACCCATTACCAATGGTAAATACGGTTTCTCTGGAATGCAACTGTTCGGGATCGAATTGAGATTCGGTCAAAGTCCAATCTGTATAAATTAAATCAGGGGAGATTGGCAAATCATGGGATCTTGGAGTTTTCATGTTATCGCTGCATATGTTCTGCTAAAATCTGCTCGGCTCTGGGTTTGTAGAGCAAATAGAAGAGGGCTTCTAGATAACGTTGTCGCGCCTCTCGGTTGTCAGAATAGATACAGTCCCAAAAACTGTAAATCTTCGCTAGCAATAGGAGCTTTTGGGTATGATGTTGCCAATTATATTGCTCTTGAATGCGTTGAATAGCGAGAGTAGAAAGCTGAGCCCAGTATTCGCGATCGCTCTGACATTGACTGAGAAATTGTAAAATCTTTTTTGCAGTTCCATCTAAGTCGATGGGATTGATATGAAAGCCATTGATACCATCTTGAATAATTTCTAAGGAACCGCCAAATTCAGTGGCAAAGGTGGGTAACCCAGAAACCATCGCTTCGAGAATGGTGCGCCCAAAAGACTCAAACTTAGCAAAATGTACGAAAACTCCTTGGCGATCGGCGATCGCCCGATAGACTTCTCCGATATCGCTATTGGAAAACCGCACACCTAACCAGCGAATATTCCCATGCAAATTGTATTGATAAATTAGAGTATGCAGTTTAGCCAGTTCATTGGCGGCATCGGAGTTCGTGACATCGGTAACCTCTAAGGCATCCGTAATTAAAATTAAGTTGCATTCTTTCTGCAACTCTGGACTACGCCCAAAGCATTCTACTAAACCAGTCAGATTTTTAACCATAGCGATCGTTGCCACAGCAAGGATTGGGCGTAGGTCTGGCTGGGATAAACGACCCAAAATATGCGCGTTTTCCTGATTAAAGAGTAACGATTGAATGCGGGTACGCTGTTCGAGATCGCGATTTTCGATTTGATCATAAGGAAAGAATATTTGCTCATTCACTCCAGGCGGTACGCGATTGAATCTGGGGCTAAATAAGTCAATGCCGTTTGTGACATGATACAAATTTGGCATCGTAAAGCATTGATAGGAATCATACTGACCGACACTTTCTGGGGTTCCCATAATTTCTTGATAGGATGAGGTGATGATGAAGTCAGCCGCATTCATCCCAATTAGCTCAGCTGTAAATTGGGATGAAAAGTGATACTGGGAATCTAAATCCTGCCAGTAAAGGTTACTGAATAGATGCTTCGGTTTCTCTAGGGAATGGGCAATTTGGCAATGGATGGCGTTGAGACGATTTGCTAATAGCGCAGCGACCAAATTTCCATCGCTGTAGTGACCAATGATTAAATTTGGTTTGCCACCTAATTTATCAATTAGTTCCCTTTCTGCATCCACCGCAAAACTTTCAAGATACGGCCAAATCTCAGATTTTGGAATCCAATGATCGGTCATAGCTGGATTGAATTTTTGAAAGGGTACGCGCAGAAACCAAGCATTGTCAGTGCCTTCAATCTTTTCCCAATTAAGATTGCATTGCGTTGCCATACTGTTAGGAATCAAGCGGGTGAGAACGATCACTTGAGGATGAATATCTAGCAAATCCAATCCCGCTTGTTGAATGTTTATATGGAGTTGTTTCTCGATACTACGGGCTTGCTCCAGCACGTAAGCCGCTTGGCTGCGGGTTTCTGGTAGCCCGAGCGTACTCTCTTGACCTATCCAGCCATGAATAGAGATAGATACTACGCGAAAGATCGCAGGAACTCGTGATACAAAGGTATCCAAAATCGCAGGTTGGGGATCTTCAAGTAAATGATTGAGTAGTTCCATCGTTTCGCGAGCGCGCCCAACTGTATTTCCCCACCCTGGTTCAAAGCCAAGGGCTTGGAGATCGAGATGAACTTTTGCATAGGGAAGATCGGCATCCTCCTCACTTAAAAGCTTGAGCGCGAGCTTTACCTGTTTTGCTAGTTCGATCCCTGACTCAATTTGAGTATTGATTAGTAGCTGCATTCTGTCATGCTCGAGTATATGCAGAGCCATAAACAGCGCCTCTAACCAGTGCGGGAAAGCGCTCATGAGCTTGTTGCATAGGTAGTTGCTAAGAAACGTTAGTCCCTGCCCCATATTTCGCGGATCGCTAATGCGTGGAGAGTCTTGATAGAAAGGATTAAAGTCAATATTGAGTATGTGAGGCTGTTCTCGATTAACTTGGCGATCGCGCAGATTTAGTAGTTCGTGAACGTCCATCTGGTTCTCTTTGGTGAGATCTGCGGTTAGCTTCCACACTTGTTGGCTGCCAATCCAAGCACGCAGTACTAACCAAATACTCTTCTCATTTAAGTTATTATCTAATTTCTCATCTAAAATTAGTTCGTGGATGTAGTTGATCAACTGCCTTAAAGAAGAACTGTGATAGCCTTGAATGGGCTGTGGTAATTGTTCGCAAAGCTCCGTAAATGTTTGGAGAATCTCATTTCGTAGGAAATAGCGCTTCCCAGTGCCGCGTAAATTTGCAACTAGCTGCTGTAGAGTATTTCTCTCGTCGCTATTTAAAATTGCTTGGATTAGTTTATGCATATCCTAATTCCATAATTGGCGATCGCTCTAACTGAGTTGCTCTACTGTAGCTCTCTTTTAGTGGGCTATAGGGAAAATATGGATGTAGGTTCGTAAAGCTTCAAGACGTTGTGATACAACTCATTCAACTCATACATCTCATATACATTATTTCAGATATCCTTATAACATCGTGGTATCAAGAAGAAAAATGTTTTGATTCATGTAAACGTATTGAATTAGATTTCTAAAGATGATGACTTAAATATTACTTGTCCTGTTTAACGACTAAATCTCTATTCTAGAGAATTTACAATACTTAGAGATTAGGAATTAAAGATGTTATATAAAGCCAAAACACTGAATGAATATCGTTTAAACAGCTTCAATGGTGAAATCGGAAAAGTCAAAGAATGCTACTTCGATGACCAGTATTGGACTATTCGCATAGCTACAGGGTACGTGTAAAAACCTGCAAGATCGGTCTTAAACGCGCATCCTATCGTTTGTTTTTTGGACGAAAAACCAAAAATCATATTTTTGGAATGTACTCCCTGTATAGCTTTAAAGGTCATCTTGCAGGTTTTTACACGTATCCTGTATCTACCCCAAAATGATTAATATTACAACGAGCTTTATAAGTCACGAATTAACCCCAAAACTAGGATATTAATATGTCTCACATCACCAGCCGCGAGATTCGACTAATTTCTCACCCCACTGGGATACCAACCCCAGCTAACTTTAGCCTCGCACAAACCGAAGTGGAGTCGCTGCAAGATGGACAAGTACTCGTTCGCAACCTCTATATGTCCGTTGATCCATACATGCGTGGTCGCATGAACATCGGAAAATCCTATGTGCCACCGTTCGAGTTAGATAAACCGATGACTGGTAGCGCAGTTGGCGAAGTCGTTGAGTCCCGCGCCAATCAATTCAAACCAGGTGATGCTGTCACTTCTAGCTATGGCTGGCGGGAATATTTTATCGCTAAACCGCAAGAGTTACACCCAGTCAGCCGCGACCTTCAACCGCTTTCAGTTTACCTAGCTGCCCTTGGCATGACGGGCATGACAGCTTGGGCAGGGTTGAATTTGGTAGATGTCAAAGCTGGCGATGTCATTTTTATTTCGGGAGCCGCTGGCGCGGTGGGAAGTGTAGCTGGGCAATTAGCGAAATTGCGAGGATGCACGGTCATCGGATCGGCAGGTTCATTAGAGAAGGTCAAGTTTCTACAGGAAGAATGCGGCTTTGATATTGCCTTCGATTACAAATCCAGTCCTGTCATCCCTGTCATCGAGCAACTAAACCTAGCAGCACCGAATGGAATTGATGTCTATTTCGATAATGTTGGTGGTGAAATGCTCGAAGCTTCACTCTCAGCTTTACGGTTGCATGGTCGGATTATCGCTTGTGGCGGCATCTCTGGTTATAACGCGAAAACACCCCAACTTGGTCCTCCTAATCTTTTCAACGTGACGACTAAACGGTTGACGATGAAAGGGCTAATCGTCGGCGATTGGCTAAGTCATCAAGGCGAATTTGAACAGGAAGTGGGTGGCTATTTCCGCGCTGGAAAACTGAAGAATAAGGAAACAGTGGTGACAGGCCTCGATAAAGCTGTGGACGCATTCATCGGTCTATTTGAAGGCAAAAATATCGGCAAGATGATCGTGAAATTCGATTAATAAGTAGTGATCCATTTAAAAGTAATTAAAGGAGTTGAGATGAAAATACTAATGGTAATGACCTCACACGACCAGCTCGGCAATACGGGTAAAAAAACTGGTTTCTGGCTCGAAGAATTCGCAGCCCCTTACTACACATTCAAAGACGCAGGTGCGTCTATCACACTAGCTTCACCGAGTGGTGGGCAGCCACCGCTCGGTGAAGCTAGTGTGACACCTCAGATTCTCAGACTAAAGATACGCAACGCTTCAAAGCAGATCCTGCCGCACAAACCGCTCTCAAGCAGACAATCAAGTTGAGTCAGGTTTCCGCTAGCGATTTCGACGCTGTATTTTACCCTGGTGGTCATGGACCACTCTGGGACTTAGCTGAAGATGCATCCTCGATCGCCCTGATCGAAGCCATGCTTGGTGCGGGTAAACCAGTCGCCTTAGTTTGCCACGCGCCAGGTGTGTTGCGTGATGTCAAGGCAGTCAACGGCGATCCTGTGGTGCAAGGTAAAGCCGTAACAGGCTTCACCAATACCGAGGAGCAGGCCGCCGGATTAACGAAGATTGTCCCTTTTCTGGTCGAGGATATGCTCCGAACCAACGGCGGCAATTATTCCAAAGTAGCTGACTGGCAGCCCTATGTTGTGAAAGATGGGCTATTAATTACTGGGCAAAACCCCGCATCTTCTGAGCCAGCCGCTAAGGAGCTACTGGAAAAGCTCAGTCTGCTTGTCAATGTTAAATAACTGATATTACGTGGAACCTAGATGATGAATCTCTTGCTGCTAGCGTGACAGGGCAACCACGGGGGGATTGCCCCTGCCAAAGAAATTAGAATTTTGTAGAGGCAGCACTTACCTTACTCACCTTACGCAGAAGGTTATAAGACCCTCACCCCTAGCCCCTCTCCCAAAAAAGGAGAGGGGGGACAAGAAAAATTCAAAACCGTCTCTTATCTTACTCCCCTTCTCCCACTCTGAGAGAAGGGGCTGGGGGATGAGGGCAGATCTTCGCTCTGCGTAAGGTGAGTTACCTTAATACCGTGGCTTGATAAGGGAGATTTAAGAGTTACGACCGAATCAATATAGCCACAATGATTCATTCTTGAACTCATTTTCCATCGAAACGTTCGATGATTTGATCCGTCCTTTAACTGTTCCAATGGAGCTAAAAGCAAGGTTCTGCTAGAAGATGGAAACTGCCGCTATAAGCTGATGTCTCTGGCGGCAGAATCGACCATTACAGAACATACTAATCCTCGCAATGCGACCGTAAATGTGATTGATCGTTTAAAGAAATTAGGACACTAAACATTATGATTCGACTCCTCGTTAATTTTTTGGAAGCCTTGTTGAATACCTTTTACAGGGGGCGCGATCGCGCCTTTGCCCGATTTTTTGTACTGGAAACCGTGGCTCGTGTACCCTATTTTGCTTTCACCTCGGTTTTACACCTCTACGAAACGATGGGCTGGTGGCGTAAATCTGACTGGTTAAAGATACATTTTGCCGAGTCTTGGAATGAACTGCACCATCTGCTGATTGCCGAATCCCTCGGTGGCAATGATCATTGGTACGATCGCTACCTTGCCCGAATCGGAGGATTAATTTATTACTGGATCATTGTTTTGGTCTATATGATCAACGCCCATGCTGCCTACAACTTCATGCAGCAAGTCGAAGAACACGCCTACCACACCTATGATCTGTTTCTCAAAGAACACGGTGAAGAACTCAAACAAAGACCTGCCCCAAAAGTGGCAATTAACTACTATCTGGATGGCGACTTGTATATGTTCGACGAATTTCAGACGACGCATCCCGAAGCCTTTCGCCGTCCTCAGATTGAGAATCTCTACGATGTCTTTGTTGCCGTTCGCGAAGATGAATTAGAACATGTCAAGACGATGATTGCATGTCAACAACCTGAAGCTCAAGAGACATTCCAAAGCCCCCACGCCGAGAATCGTCCTGCATTTCCAGAATCGGTAAGAGCCGCGATTGAGTTACAAGCCGCGCAAATTATACAGGAAGCAGAAAAAGAAACCGTTCAAATATCGTGATTGACAAGGAGAATGACTGTGTTCAATATTGATGAAATGAGTACAAACGAGATCCACGGTCTCTTGCAAAAGATACGACATGAACGCACGCTTGGGCGACTGGAGCATCAAGCGTGTAATCGGGCTGACCCGCTACTATCGCGATCGTTCTAGCAGACTGTACGCCAGCAAAAAATATGAAATCCAATGTTGCCGAAATGATGATTGCACCTTCGCTCCTTGCCTCCAACCAGTCTTGCTTAGGACAAGAAGCCGAACGTGCCGAACGTTCTGGTGCTGATCGGCTGCACCTTGACATCATGGATGGACACTTCGTCCCGAATCTTTCCTTCGGTCCGCAAGTTGTTAAAGCTATCCGTCCGCTTACCGACCTTTTCTTCGATGTTCACCTCATGTGCTCCCAGCCTGAAATCCTACTCGAACCCTTTGCAAAAGATGGTGCGGACGAAATAATCATTCACGTTGAACTTGGTGAACAAGTCCCATCCCTGATCCATAAAATAAAATCCCTCGGTAAAAAAGTTGGACTTGCTATCAATCCACCTACTGCGATCGCATCCGTGCAACCGTTTCTCGAACAAATCGATCTGCTGCTTGTGATGACTGTCAATCCAGGATTCGGCGGACAGGAATTTATCCAAAAATGCCTACCCAAAATCCAGCAGTCCCAGTCGTGGAGGCTCGAAAACAACTTGTCCTACCGCATCAGCGTGGATGGCGGCATCAATGAACAGACCGCCGCCGAATGCGCCCGCTCTGGAGCAGATACATTTGTAGCAGGTACGAGCTTATTCGGTGCTCCCAACCTGAAAGCTGCCGTCAAAAAAATGCGCCAGATTGTCAACGAGAATCAACATTAGAGCAACCCGAAATGAATGTCCAAAAGCTGATAGAAACCGCGAAGATACTTGTTGCTGACTACAAAGGTCTGCTGGCGATGGATGAGAGCAATCCCACCTGCAACAAACGATTCGCAAAGCTAGGCATTCCCCAGACAGAGGAAGCCCGACGCGCCTATCGAGAATTGATTGTCACTACGCCCAGTCTTGGTAATTACATTAGTGGCGCGATCCTTTACGATGAAACGATTCGCCAGCAAAAACAAGATGGCACTTCTTTCATTAAGATACTCTCCGATGCAGGAATAATTACTGGAATTAAATTAGATATCGGTGCTAAGGATATGGCAGGTCATCCTGAAGAGAAGATTACCGAAGGTCTAGACGGATTGCGCGATCGCCTCAAGGAATATGTTCAAATGGGCGCTCGTTTTGCCAAGTGGCGTGCAGTGATTACCATCGGCGATCGCATTCCTAGTCGAGGTTGCATTGAAGCTAACGCCCAAGCCTTGGCTCGCTATGCTGCGTTGTGTCAAGAAGTTGGACTAGTTCCCATTGTTGAGCCTGAAGTACTGATGGATGGGGAACATACTATAGAAAGGTGTTATCAGGTAACGGAAGAAGCCTTACACACGGTTTTTAACCACCTTTATACACAACAGGTAATGTTGGAAGGAATGATTCTGAAGCCCAACATGGTGCTTTCGGGATTGACCTGTTCTGAACAAGCATCGTTGGATGAGGTAGCCAACGCCACGGTGAACTGTCTCTTGCGAAACGTCCCTGCTGCTGTGTCGGGAATTGCGTTCTTGTCGGGTGGTCAATCCTCTGAGTTAGCCTCAGCCCGATTGAATGCCATAAATCTAAGATTCAAATCGCCTTGGGCTTTGACATTTTCTTTCGGACGCGCTATCCATCAACCAGCGTTAGAGATTTGGCAAGGCAAAGAGGCGAATGTATCAAAGGCTCAACAGGCTTTGTTGCATCGAGCCAAGTGTAATTGGGCAGCGCGTCAGGGCGAATATAAGGCTGCGATGGCAGGAACGGGAGTATGAAAACAAGTATGACAACTTCTACCGATCCAGAGACTCTTGCCAAACTATCTCTAGAAGAACTTCAGAAACAACTAAAAACTTCAACTCAGGGATTGAGTACCAAAGAGGCAAGCGATCGCCTATTGAGGGATGGTGAGAACCAATTACCTGAAGAAACAATTAGTCCAATTATGCAATTTCTATCGCACTTTTGGGGGCCGATCGCATGGATGATCGAAGCGGCAGCAATTCTCTCGGCAGTAGTCGGCGACTGGGTTGATTTTGGCATTATTCTGTTACTGCTGATTGGTAATGGCGTGGTGGGATTTTGGGAAGAGTTTCAGGCGGGTAATGCGATCGCCGCTCTCAAAGCAAAACTTGCCCTCAAAGCGAAGGTGAAGCGCGATAACGAATGGGGAGCTATTCCTGCTAAGGATCTTGTTGCTGGCGATCTGATTCGGTTGCGATTGGGTGACATTGTGCCAGCCGATGTGCGCTTTTTGTCGGGAGATCCTGCACAGGTTGACCAATCGGCATTAACGGGGGAATCGCTACCTGTAGAACATAAGGTTGGCGATGTGCTTTATTCAGGTTCGATCATCAAGCAAGGAGAAATTGATAGCATTGTCTACGGGACTGGGGCGCGGACTTATATTGGCAAAACCGCGCATTTAGTGGAGACGGCTCATACTGTCAGCCATTTCCAACAAGCGGTGTTAAAAATTGGGAATTACCTGATTATAGTTGCTTTGGTGCTGGTGGTACTGGTGCTAATGGTTGCCCTATTTCGCGGCGATCCTTGGTTAACTACACTCAGGTTTGTATTGGTGTTAACCGTTGCTTCCATTCCCGTTGCCATGCCTACGGTGTTATCGGTGACAATGGCTGTCGGCGCTCAAGAATTAGCCAAAAAACAAGCGATCGTCAGTCGGTTAGCCGCGATCGAAGAGATGGCCGGGATTGATATTCTTTGTTCTGATAAAACGGGTACTTTAACGCTCAATCAATTAACTTTGGGCGAACCTTTCTGTGTCGAAAATACTACTCCCGAAGCGCTGATCCTTAGTGCGGCTCTTGCTTCCCGCGATGAAGATGGCGATCCCATCTATCTCGCAATTCTTAAAGGACTGAAGCCCGATCAAAATCTGGATAGTTATCGCATCGTTCATTTTCAACCCTTTGACCCTGTGAGTAAACGTACGGAAGCAGAAGTGGAAACTGCCGATCGCGATCGCTTTAAGGTCAGCAAAGGTGCAACCCAAGTGATTTTAGCCTTAGTAAACAATGTCGAGCAAATCCAGTCACAGGTAGATCAGGCGATCGCAGAATTTGCCAAGCGGGGATTTCGATCGCTTGGTGTAGCGCGTACCGATCATGATGGTAACTGGCAATTTTTGGGCGTGTTGCCTTTATTCGATCCGCCCCGTAGCGATTCTCAATTGATGATTCAGGAAGTCGGTAAGTTGGGCGTGGGGCTAAAAATGTTGACGGGAGATCAACAGGCGATCGCTAGTGAAACCGCCCATCAACTGGGACTTAAGGGCGATATTCTCGATGCTAGCATATTAGGTGAATCTGCTCCCCATCAAACAGGACAGACTAATGATGCGATCGAGGCAGCCGCAGGATTTGCTCAAGTTTTTCCCGAACACAAATACCATATCGTCGATGTCCTCCAACAGAGAGGGCATCTTGTCGGTATGGCAGGGGATGGCGTGAATGACGCTCCTGCCCTGAAAAAAGCCGATGCAGGAATTGCGGTTTCAGGAGCCACCGATGCCGCCCGTGCTGCTGCGGATATTGTCCTGCTCACTCCTGGACTTGGTGTCATTGTCGAAGCAATTCAGGAAAGCCGCCGCATCTTCCAGCGCATGAATAATTACGCGATTTATCGAATTACGGAAACGATTCGGATTTTGTTGTTTATGACCCTTTCGATCTTGGTCTATAACTTCTATCCCGTTACCGCGATCATGATCGTGCTGCTTGCCCTATTAAATGATGGTGCGATTATCTCAATCGCCTACGATCGCACCCGTCCCGCCAAGCGACCTGAAACATGGAATATGCCTGTCGTTTTAGGTTTAGCAACGGTTTTGGGGTTGATTGGTTTAGCGAGTTCCTTCGGAATGTTATATCTTGGAGAACGGGGTTTTCGACTCGATCGCGACACATTGCAGACATTGATTTATCTAAAACTGTCGGTAGCTGGACATCTCACCATCTTTGTAACCCGCACCAAAGGTTCTTTCTGGTCGATTACCCCCGCCCCATTTTTGCTAATCGCTGTACTTGGAACTCAAGTTATAGCAACCCTAATTGCTGTGTATGGACTGTTCATGACTCCACTGGGCTGGGGTTTAGCAGGAATTGTCTGGGGCTATGCCTTCATCTGGTTTTTGGTTGCAGATTGGGTAAAACAAAGAGCCTACGGTGTCTTTAACCACGAGCAACCTGTCTATATCGCCTACGGATTAAGAAAGCTGCATCAATGGTTTTCCCATCCCCATTTACGGAAAAGAAACTAACGCTCTTAATTTCTTATCGAAGGAGAACCCGATCATGAAATCTTTAATTAAGCGATCGCTAGCCAAAAGTAAATTTATTCCCGTTTGGTTATTCGTCAGTATGTTGGCGGTTATATTGCTCTACTCCTGTGTGCCTACAATGAACAGCAATAGGATGGAGCCATATCGACAAGTTGCCACACCATCGCAAAACGTCAACTCAACTGTTACCCAACAGCAAAAATTTGCTTCTAATGGTGAGCGTATTTATTTTACAGCGACAAGCGATCGCGGCACGAATATTACTGCCACTGGTATTTCCTTATCGAATGGAATGATGGGTAATGGAGGGATGATGGGTAATGGCACACAGAGAGGAACTATGGGTAATAGTTTCCTAACCTGTGCCTCCTGTCACTTCTCCGATGGGCGTGGTGGTGAACATACGATGATGGGAATGCAGACTATGAAATCTGCTGACATTCGCTGGTCAGCCCTAAAGGATGAATTCAATAATGACGAAAAGTTCCGTTTAGCGATTGTCAAAGGTGAAGACCCTGACGGCAAAAAAATGTTGAACAGGGATATGCCACGCTGGCAAATTGGCAATGAAGATCTAGCCGACTTGATTGGCTTTCTGAAGACGTTATAAAACCAGAACTTGCACCTCCCGCACGGGAAGCGAAATGATGTTTATGACAAATAGAATTATAAATTTTGCTAAAAAATATGACAGATAATCAATCTAATAATTTATTCCCAATCAAAAAACTTGACGATTTGATTCGTCCGTTTATTGTGCTACCAGAACGAAAAATTTCTCTTGCGAAAGACTATGACCCTGCCTACAAAGCCGATCGCCTCAAAAAGTCGAACGCTAAAGGTCAATTACAGGAAGGTATTGAGGTGTTAGCAAAATATCAGGATGTTCTCTATGCTCAAAGTACCCATGCGGTGCTAATCATCTTTCAGGCTATGGATGCGGCTGGTAAAGATAGCACGATTAAACATGTGATGTCGGGCATCAATCCTCAAGGATGTCAGGTGCATAGCTTTAAAGCGCCATCTACGGAAGAGTTAAATCATGACTATTTGTGGCGATGTTCTAAGGCTTTACCCGAAAGAGGACGAATTGGAATTTTTAATCGCTCTTATTACGAAGAAATTTTGGTAACAAGAGTACATCCAGAAATCCTAGAGCAACGCTCACTCCCTGTTAGTGCGATCGATAATGATATTTGGAAACGCCGCTTTGAAGAAATCAACAACTTTGAAAAGCATCTCGTCAATAATGGCACGATCATCCTCAAATTTTTTCTCAATGTATCCAAAGAGGAGCAGAAAGAACGTTTTCTAGAACGGATTAATCGCCCTGAAAAGAATTGGAAATTTTCTGTGAATGATGCGAAAGAGCGTAGCTTTTGGGATGACTACATGAGTGTCTATGAGGATATGTTCAATCACACCAGTACAAAATATGCTCCTTGGTACATTATCCCCGCCGATCGCAAATGGTTTACTCGTTTGGTTGTGGCGGGTATCATTTACACGCAGTTAAAGGAACTGGATCTCAAGTATCCTACGCTCAGTAAAGAGCAACATCAAGGGCTTTTGAATGCGAAGAAAATTCTGGAGAGCCAGAAATAAAGTTGAGAATTGGTTGATTTTAGCGATCGCTATTACAGTGAGTCGTGATTTATAGGCAGTGCTTACAACTAGCTACATTTCTTCCAAATACCTACCAACGAATTCCGCAGCACTACCCCATGCTGACCTAATTTCATTTGAAGTGTTATCAAAATACCAAGCTTCTCTAGTCACTAGCTCCATATTCCATTCCCAAGAGACCTCTTTACCTTTCTTGTCGTAGGTTTTAGTGGTTGGAAATATTCTGTAGCTTTTTGAGAGACCACTTGACGAATAAGTTTCTAGAATAATCCCCTTTATATCGGGAATTAAGTTTTTTAATTCTGGATCAGAGTAGATTGGAACATCTACGTCAAAAACTAAATTTATTTCTCTCGGCATCGCTTGAAGAGCTTTAAGAATTGAAACTCCAGAGTCTATTGCACGCAAAATTTCCTCTTCTCCTCCTTCACCCTTATGTATGAGCCTATTTCTAATTCCCCAAAAATTTTCCAATGAGCTAGATACATGGCTAGGTAAACCATATTTTTCGTGCATCTCATGTATTGCTTGACGAACAGGAATTGATCGTCTACCTCTTAAATTTCCTGTTGCTGCAAGGAATTCAGTTGTAAACTTTTCAATTTCAGTTGCAAGCATAATTAATGCGGCTTTTGGAGATCTACCAGCTTCGCTCACAATTTTTCGAACGATACCCATTTCGAAATCCAATTCTTCAATGCTTTTTATTTGCTTACTTTCAGTAGGAAGTTCAGCAACTTCGTTGTTAAGAATTTCCGCAGATTCACTGAGTTTGTCTAGTGATTCACTTAATTCAATTTCTTGACCGAACAATTTACCCTTTTTTAATCGTTTTGCTATATCAGAAATTTCTGACTTAAACATCCATAAAACTACAAAGGGTAGAAATGACCAAAGAATAGGAGGGATAGCTTGAAGCAATGTGGCTGTATCTTGCATAGAGATTCCTAATTTGCCTAATTTGGAGTTGTGACTCAATTTGATGTTTAATTACTTAACTGAAAAAAAATTACCACAAATCCTAACTCTAACTTAAGTGCGATCGCATTAACAATCTATTTCCTAAAGGCGCTCGCTATTACTGTGAGTGGTGATTTTTAGGCGATCGCCGATCAAATATATGTTTTGCTGTATTGCGATCGCTATTTGATGTTTTTTACAGCCGTCTCAAGATTTAAGATTCTGGAGCTTCGCCATCTAAAAATAGTGGTAGCTCTTGATTTAAGCGACCTGAACGCACAAACTCAGCATAGGTGTCAGCCTCGATCGTTAATAGTTCTTCACGCAATTGATCGGTAATAAATGTCAACAATTCAGGGTACTCAGTTTTAAGCTGATCGATTTCCTCTTGGAGTCGAGTTAGTTCACCCTTGACCAAAGATACTTGATAGTTATAGAACTCAATCTCAACCCTTGGATGTTGCTCTATTTCAGTCAGTCGTTGCAAAACTCGACTGAGCGCCGCCTGACGCGCAATAATTTCTAGATTTCTTTCGCGCATCGGTTGCTTTTGGAGCAGATTTAACTTTTGGAGAACAGGCTGAATTGTCAATCCCTGAACAAGCAAAGTAAATAGCACTGTCCCAAATACCGTCGCAATCACCAAGTATAAGGAATTCGATGAAACCAACTAAAAATTTGGGGCAAAGTTGCCACACTCAGAGAGACCGAAAGTACTAGTAAAAATTGTTATTAGCCTTAAGAACAGTTCAATTCTCAAATCGTAATTGGTGACTGGACATAGATTGTCGGATCTTCCATTGTGAAGACAATTCCTTGCTCTGAAAGGGATCTCGCAATTTCGACACTCGCCAACTCTAGTAAACGTTTACGCACCTCGATCGCATTGTCTTGAGAGCCGAGAATTGCGAAGCTAACGCGCAATCGTTTACCAGTGCCATCAGCATCAGAAATACTTGTGCTGTTCGCATCAATTCCCGATAATGAAAAGGTTTTTTCCACAATTACTTGATGCACTAGAGCAAGTTCGCGTTCTCCTAAAACTGCCGCAAAATCCATATATAGCAGCACCATAATTTTTTTTGCTAGGGTTACATTTTCAATTTCAACACTAACTAAAATCGAATTAGGCATGACGATAATTGTGCCAGTACCAAGGGAGCGAATTTTGGTCGATCGCAAACCAATGCTTTCTACCTTGCCTAGTTCTCCTCCTAGTAAACGAATATAGTCACCTATCACAAAGGGACGATCTAGATAGAGAACGAGAGTGGCAATTAATTGTTCAAGAATTTTTTGGGCGGCAAAGGCAACGGCTAAACCCACTAATCCTAAACTTGCCACCAAGCCAATTAGGTCAAAGTTAAGACTTTTGGCAAAGGCAACTAAAGCAATAATGAAAATGAGGATATTAATAATAGTTTCAAAGACAAGAATTGCATCATCACTACTAGAGCTAAAGTGTCCACCGATCTTAAATCCATAGGTACGCAAATATCGACTAATTAATTTTATTGATATCCAATATAAACTCGCAATTAAAAGTAGATTAGAAATCGGTTTGATTAGGTTGTAAATAAGAGGTGCTAAGGACTCTAATAAAATCAAAGACCAACTAATCGCAATATTAAGAACTACAAATCTCAATAGGCGATCACTAGGATGAATGACATCGTGATAAATTTTTTCGACATATTGAGGAGATAGTTTTCTTAAAGCAAGTTTTACTAAATCTGTAGCGTAATGGCTAAATATAAAAGAGCCGATTAAAGCGCCAAAAAATATAAGCCATTGGGCTTGAAAAAACGGAAAAATAATCTGATATCGCCAACTTCGTAAAATTGGAAACCATTCGGAACTAAGAATCGCGATCGCGATCCAACCCACAGTAAAACTAATCTTGCTGAGAAGACCAGTTTTGAGCTTAAACATTCGAGTTGTAATACCGAGTAAAAGCTGTAATCCAATTAGAGAGGCAATCGCCATCAAAATCCATAGACTTCTTTGCCAAAGATATTGCGGACTTCTCTCTTCCTTAGCTTTAGCGATCGCTGTTTCTAAAATCGTCCGCCACTGATTAGCTTGTTGTAACGGCGACAAATCTGGCAGAACATCATTAGCTGTGACCGTAAGCAGATATTGATTGTTTAAAGAAATAGAAGTAGCGCTATTACTATTATTATTTACTTCAAAATTTATGCTTTGACCTGTGGCAATCTGTTCAGAGAGAATACTGTTTGCAAATTGGGTGCGATCTTTAGCTGTAAAGCGATCTACGGCTTGTAAATCAAAAAGCGGAATGCCATCAACGACCACAGGCGCACCAGCATCACCAAAGCCGTAACTGAAGTTTTGGACAAGACTTGAGGTAGAACTTTGGGCGAAACTCATAGGAATGAGAACCAGTAACCAACTCATCAAGAATAAAATAACTAGCTTAATTAATTGCTTAGGATTGATAATTAAATAAAACTTAGAATTGGATTGGCTGGCAAAGCCCAGAAATGCCATTTTAGGTTTTGAATTATGGAAGTTATTAAATTTGCGATCCTTAGATAGAAATTTAGATAGAGATTTAGATAGAGATTTAGATAGAGATTGGAGAATCCACATAAATTGTTGGCTCGTCAAGAGTAAAAGAAATATCCTGATTTTTTAGTTGCTTGGTAATTTGTTGCGTGGCAAGATCTAGCAACTGTCTTCTAAGTTCCATTGACAACTCATTTGAACCTAAAATAAAGAATGAGATTTGAGCATGATTATCACCAAAGGAAACCTCAGTGCTACGCCAGTCTAAGCCAAAAATGTCCATTGTGCTGTCCATGACGATTTGGCGGATCAATGCTTGCTCATCGTTTGACAACTTCTGCGGAAAGGCAATCATCATGACAGACATGACTTTCTTTGCACCTGAAAAATTCTCAATAGTAGCTTGAGTAAGAGAATTGTTGGGAATAATTGTGAGTGTGCCTTTGCCAGAGGTGCGAATTTTGGTTGATCTTAAACCAATACTTTCCACTCTACCAAACGTGCCTTGTTTGCCTGTGGGTCCATCGGATAAACCAATGTAGTCACCCACAGTAAATGGACGATCGAGAGTTAATACAATTCCACCTAAAAATTGCTCTAACGTTTTCTGAGCGGCAAAAGCGATCGCGATACCACCAATTCCTAAACTAGCGGCGATACCAACAACGTTAATGTCATGACTGATGCAAAAGAGGAGAATCAAAGCGATCGCGATCGCAAAATCTCCTAAATAGCGAAGCAAAAAGATTGATTCACCTTTGACTTTAGGATTAGATGCAAAAGTTATCCCTAAAATCTTGGTATCAAAAAAGTCTCGAAATAGTTTTGATAAAAGCCATCCACCAAGTACTGTGATACTCACGCTCAAACAAAACTCGATCAAACTTAGCCATTCTGTTTCAGGAATTAGCAACAGTGTTACTTCCATTGCCGATAAAGTGATTAATGCCAATGCAACAGATTTAGACGCGATCACCACTCGGTTGTAAGTTTCCGCTAAGAATTGTGGAGTGAACCAACTGAAGAGAAATTTTAGTGCAGTAATAATCACCATTCCTCCAAAGAAAGCAATTCCTCCCGCGATCGCAATTAAACCGATCTGCAATAGGCGATCGCCATTACTTAAAGCTAATTCTGATGTTTGGACAATCTCATGAATTGCAACTATCATAGAAAGTTAACCTGCTCTCAGCAAAATAACAGTTTGATTACTGTAGTATGAAATATTGTTTATAATATTTTCCTGCATTCCTTGGTGTAAAATTTCTTCTTTAGTTGTTTCCAAGACAATAACATCGCTGCGCTCTTGTTGAGCGTATTCCAAAATCGCTCTAGCAATAGAATTTCCCGTTGAACCTCCGTCAATAGGAGCAGTGACAATTTCCACATTAAAGAGCGTCTTGGCTAAATAAGCCGCCTTATTTAAATATTCCAATGTAATTGGATGAGGGTTTTTGCTATCCAGATCAAAGACTTGGCAGAAAGTAATCATCGGTTTATGACCAAGTTTAAGCAGAGATGGAAGAAATTGGATCGTTTTGTTAGCATTAAATCCTGCTCCTATTATCGGTATCAGCCAGCGCTCAAAGTGCTTTTGGATACTTAGTTTAACTAACATCACATCACAGTCCGCCTGACGAACTACCCTATCTACTAAGTGGTTAAACCTATTTCCTATTGCTTTAGGATTGACTTTCCCATCCATCAGCATTAGGTTAATATGATAAGCTCTAATCACTTCTAGAATCGCCTCAGACTGATCATGAGCTAATCGAATTTGCGTATGCACTGGCACTTGCCAGACATGTCCTAAGCCAATAGCTGAACTTAGTAAACTTTGTCCCATGCTTGTTTTGACAGAGACTTCGCTCAAAGATTGATGACGTGGTACAACCACTATGTGCAACACTTCTACTTCATAGTGGCGATCATGGGCGATCGCCATAGCGATTTTTAAGAGTGCCTCTGCGGATTTAAAATTAACGATCAGAACCAATAACCTACCCTGTCCAACCTCAGATGCACGAGTTTGATAGATAATGCGCGACTTCTCGACTTTGGTGCTGAGTAAATCTTCTCTTCCATTTAGATAGGCAGCTTCAATGCGGATAATATCACTGCGGGTAATAATCCCTACCAATCGCCAGCCATCAACCACAGGAATGCTACTGAGTTTATGGCGATCGAATAGATATAAAACATGAGCTAGAGTATCCGATGGCGCAATCCGAATTGGCTCATGGGTCATGATTATTGACAAAAGCGTTTGATTGGTTAACCCGCGTTGCGTCGGATTCGCAATATCTATTTGAGAAACCATTCCCACTAACCGTCCCTTCTTTAAAACGGGAAATGTACGATGAGAAGACTGTGAAAATGTTTGGATTGATTCTTCTAAGGTCATATCACTTGAAAGTGTCTCCACCTTGGATTGCATAACCTGTGCTGCTATTAAGGCTGTCCAAGGCTCTTGATTGCGCGTTGACTCTTCTAAATGGATTCCTTTGGCTGCTAATAGGCGATCGTAGAGTGAACCTATTTCCATCTTTTCGGCAACTAGATAGGATACGACCGTACCAATCATTAAAGGAAGGACGAGGTTAAAATCGGTGGTCATTTCAAAGACAATTACTACAGCCGTAATTGGAACCCGTGAGACTGCACAGAAAAAAGCTGCCATACCGACATGGGCATAGGTAGTTGCCATGCCTAGCCCCAGAAAATGGAATTGGAGACTGCCAATCAAATAGCCCAACGCCGAACCAAGTGTCATCGAAGGAATTAGCAACCCACCAGGAGCGCCTGCTCCACCTGCTAATACAATTAGGCAAAATTTAACACAAAATACGAGAAGCACCAAATGCCAATCCGCCTCGCCACTCAACAACATTTGCCTCAATCCTGCATTATCCCGAAATACATTAGGCAAAGTTGCTAAGGCGATCCCCGCAAACATTCCCACTAGACCAACTCGCCATGCTAAAGAAACAGGAAGAAAGCGTCGATAAAACGACATACTATTGAGAATACCTCGATTAAATAAAACGCCAAATCCTCCCGCCAAAATTCCTAATAGTAAATAGAAAGGCACTTCTGGCAAGGCAAAACTGGCATGGGTAGCCGTGAGATGGGGAATTAACTCTAGACTGTGAGAACCACTAAGTCGGGCGATCGCAGAAGCCACAAAGGATGCCAAAATAGCTGTTCCTAGAGTAATTCCCGATACATCTTGGAGTAATTCTTCGACGACAAATAACACACCTGCGATCGGCGCATCAAAGGCGGCGGCAAGCCCTGCCCCCGCCCCTGCGGCAATTAATTGACGACGATGATCGGGGGAGGTAGGAAACCATTGACTCAATTGATTGGCAAGAGCTGCGCCGATTTGTACGGTTGGTCCTTCACGACCTAATGGCATTCCTGCGGCTAAGACTAATGTTGTACTTACCCATTTGACGATCGCCAGCCATAGATTTAATGGCATTGGCACATTAGCTAAAACTGCCTTTACTTCTGCCATGCCACTACCGCTAGAGCCGGGGGCAACATCTTCGACTAACCAGCCAGCCAGTAATCCGCCCACAAGCCCGATCACTGGTAAGGCGATATATGCTGGGAAAATCTGAGTAGCCTGTTGTCGCCATCCACCTAGCCATCCGATACTATAGCCAAGGGAGACAGCCGCTAACCCAGAAACTAAGCCAATCAGACAAGCTTCTAATATCGCAAGTCGTTTTGGTCTTGAAAAAAACTGTAGAAGACGATTCCGAAAAATTAGACCAATACGTGCCATTGTTCCTAATAAATCCAATATTTCTCTTCAACTAATCTAAATATGTGCAGCATTTGATTAGTTTGTTATATGAGTATAATTGATTGCAGGTATCACAATGAAAGCTATATTGATTGCCAATTAACTGAATATCTGCCGAATTTTCCTCGTTTTCTTAACTTTAGGAACGCTATTCTTTTGGTGGTGTTTCAGATTTATTGAACAGCAAATAGAGCTCAAAGACAAGAGGCACTGGTCAGGTAAGGCGTGAGGTGTAAAATAAAGAGGTCGAGATAGGAGAAAGGCATGAAATGTCCGCACTGTCAGAGCGAAAAGATAGTCAAGAATGGCAGAGATTACCACCAAGACGGAAAAGCGATCCAGAATTATTTATGCAAAGGATGCGGCAAGCGATTCAACGAACAGGAGCGCCAATGTCAAGACTGAGAACACCAGCAAGTATAGTTTCCTTTGCCCTGAAGATGAGGACGGAAGGGATGGGAATCAGAGCCAGTGGTAGAGTACTAGAAAAATCCCATACTATTATCATGAGATGGGAGCAAAAATTGGCAGCCCAGACGCAGCAATGGAGTCCATCCGCCCCCGAAGGCGCAGATGTCACCATCGAAGGAGATGAAATTTATACTCGCGTTGGCGAGAATCGTCCCCCCAGTGAATCTAAAGGATGGACAGTGATATTTATCGAACGCAACAGTCGCTATTAGATTAAAGCAAAGTCAGGACTCAAAAATACGGCACTGGTCAGCTAATCGGGGATGGATACTGAAACGTCCATTTCATAACGATAAAAAAGACGCAAATACATCGATCACGCTTTAACAGACCAGTGCCACCTGTACTACTTTGTCCATGTCGTTGCATATCTACCCCTCCACAAGCTGGATATTTGACTGCTTCAAATACCATCTTTTCTCTCTTTCCTTAACTACTGCTGACTATACATACCTTATTTTGTTTCTATCAACAAATGTCACATACTACAGTGACATGCTCCGGTTTCGTAGCCCTAATCTTCAATATACAGCTATGGAATATTCTGAATCTTCCCTATGAAATATTTCCAGAACTTAATTAAGAATATTATGCTGATAGAAGTTGCAAATGAGGTCAAGTAATTGAAATTGGAAATGGAGAAGATGATAAGTAATGGATTGATAGAAACTTGCCAAACACTCTTGATAATGATCTATTCATTCTCGAAGGATATATTTATATGAAACATTCTAGCCAAAGGAATTAACAAATAATTGTCCGACAAAGTAATGAATAGTAGTCTGGAACACCAACAATCTCAACCAAAAGATCGATTTGGGTACAAAAATTAAGCCTTTACGAAAAACTTTACAAAACGTTATTTGAAACATGGAAAGACTAAAAATCACCCTCACCGCATCCGATTATCGTCAATGTGTAACCCTCTGCCTAAGAGGGCATGGTCATGTGTCAATGATCAACCGCGCACAGGTATTACTAGCCCTGCATGACGGTGTGGATATCTCAGAAGTAATGCGAGTTTTGCGGGTTAAAAGAACCCGTCTGTGGCGATTGCGGAAGCAATATCTGCAAGGTGGATTAAATGATGCCTTAGCAGATCGGCGTAGAAGATCATGATGTTTCAAATGTAGTCTAAATTGCCTGTGTGTATAGGGTTTGGGTATTGACTAGAACCGAACTATCGATAAAAATGCTTTCCAAGAACAGAAGCTCAAAGGCGATCGCATTACTGCCTATAGCTTTTACCAATCTATGCACTACATCTCAAATTTTTCCTAGCAGAAACTATGAAAACCTATCCAATTAATCCCGTGAAAGTTAACTATAGTCATTACCGTAGCAACTTCCTCAGCCAAATTCAAAATCCCCAGTTAGCCGCCTTGACCGCTGTGATTGTGGGAATCATCATGACATTTACTTGCTCGAAAAGAATGTATCTCACAGCCCTACTCGCCTTGATTGGCTTGCTGTTAGCCTTCCCGAAAGTATTGCTAACGCTCTATGGCAGATTCGAGCAAGTGATTCGGCATTACAAGTACAGCCCCGTTTTATTACTGGGTATCGCCATTGGCTTCGTGATTGGTTTACTTTTAATTTTTACAGTGGAGCCAGCCCAAGCCCAGTTTTTTAATAAAACCCAGACATGGATGACGGGTGCAATCCCTGGGATTGATACAGGACTAGTTTCTTTGATTTTCAATGTGTTGAGATCTTTGTTTGTAATCTATCTGGGAATTGGATTAGTAAAAGTGATTCAATCAGCCAGAAATGACGATGATTGGCAGCAAATGGCGAGAACTCCTCTGATTTTGGTGGTGACGGTGACGATGGGTGACATTTTGGCAGGCATTATTACGGGTGCAACCTAAAGCTATGTCCGAAGAGTACAAATTTCGTAAAGTCAATCCGATTTTGGGTGCAAGTCCTAAGATTGGACCATTTCCCACCGAGCTAATCATTCCTTGGGCAATTATCAGCTTTACCCTGTTTATGATTTGCTATGTGGTTCTGAATCTGCCTTGGTTATGGGTATTGCTGATCGTGGCTTGGGGCAATGCGACATGGTGGATCTTGACTGGTTCAAAGCCCTATCGATTTTTATCAAAGTTTATCCCTGTGCCGAGATGGACGCGAGGTGTTTATCAGTACAGGGGGATGCGTAAGCAGGAGGTAAGGAAATATGCAGAGCGTTAGTCAGAAAAGATATAAACACTTTGAGAAAGAGCTTGCCGTGGAATGTCTGCTCAAGTTTGAGCTACGCGGTCGCACCGTCAGTTGCTTTGTGCTTAAGCAAGGTCAATCATCTCTTGAATCATTGCAGTTTGTATTTGGTTGGGAGTCTAAGGGGATTCACACCACCCTCTCAACTGATCAGGAAGAATCCCTATTTGAGGCGATTCAATCAGGTTTGAAAGATATTCCCGATGGTGAAAAGCTGACGGTACATTTTGGTTCGGTTAGCTCCGACAGCGATCGCCAACAGCAACTCCAAGAACTCTACGAACAAGCCGATACGCCGCAACTCAAGTTTCTGGTAATGGGTGAAAAGCAAAGGGTGCAGGAGTTAGCCAAATCAGGACTACGCAAGCCCAAATTCCTGAGACTTTATGCCACCTATACCCTGCGTGGTTCGACGGCTGGAGGTAATGATGTCCTTGAAAAAGCACTGGCTTGGATACAGAAGCTATCGCAGCAACTAATGGGTCAGGAAAAGGAAATTGAGCATGAGCGTCATGAAATTGCTTTTGCCAAAGCCTTCACTGATGGCTTCTTGAACTGGGAACAGATTCTAGTCAATCGCATGGGTTTAGACCTGCGACCCTTGACTGGGCATGAACTGTGGGAACACCTCTGGCGGCAATTTAATAGCAGTGAAGCACCACCGATTCCGCAATTGCTGGTGATGTCAGATCGGGGTGTGGAGGAGCGAGTCACGACTCAAGTGCATCTGAAAACACTATTGCTAGAGCGACCTGATTCGATTCCCTTTGCCGATAATGGTTTTGTGCATTTGAAGGGTGAATATATTGGCGTACTCACCTTCATGGACAAACCAGGTGGCTGGGTATCCAAGGGTAAGCAGATGCGCTATCTCTGGGAAGCGATCGCCCGCGACTCTGTATCAAACACCGAAGTATTCTGTCAATTCACAAGAGCCAATGAAACGATTGTCAAAGCGAATATGCAACGGGTGACTAAGCAAAGCATTGTCTCGCAAGAGCAATCTGCTTCCTTGAATAACATCAATGTCAATGCGTCACTAAAACAGCAAAAAGCAGTCAAAGCTCAAGAAGCACTCTATGAAGGCGCGATGCCCATTAACGTGGCTGTGGCGGTATTGATTCGTCGTCCTAACTTGATTGCTCTTGATGATGCCTGTCGCTATTTTTGCAGTTGCTTTCAGCGTCCTGCATGGGTCGAGCGCGAAACTGAGTATGCGTGGCTAATGTGGAAACAAACCTTACCCGTGACCGTGGGTAATCTACTGGCTCAACCCTTCCCGCGTCGTCACGTTTATTTATCCGATGAAGCAGTTGCTTTTACGGGTTGTGTGATGCCCAGATCTGTCGATGAGACGGGCTTTGAACTGATTACGGAAGAAGGTGGGATGCCTTTATATATCGATGTGCGAAAGCATCGCAATATCGGTATTTTTGCGACTACTCGTGCGGGTAAGTCGGTATTGGTATCGGCGATTTTGTCCCAAGCTCTCTGCCATAATCAGCAAATTGTGGCGCTAGATTTCCCAAAGCCTGATGGGACGAGTACGTTTACGGACTACACCCATTTCATCGGTGAACTGGGAGCCTATTTTGACATTAGTAAAGAGTCATCGAATTTGCTTGAATTGCCAGATTTGCGTGCTTTCGATACTGAGCAAGCAGAAGAACGGTTGCGGGATTTCAAGTCTTTTGTGGAATCAGCGCTGATGACAATGGTGTTCGGGGCAAGTCAGCATGACCTGTCCTCATCAGAAAGGCAACTGCGGCAGTTAATCAGGGCTTTGTTAGTGCCTGTGGTTAATAGCTTCTTTGATGATCCGCAAATCAAAGCCAGATACGATCGGGCGATCACTGATGGATTTGGTACTGAGGCATGGGGCAATATGCCCACCCTGTCGGACTTTTTGGATTACTTTTTGACGGTCGGTAAAGCGGATATTACATCCGATGTTGCTAATAGCGAACAGCTAGATCAAGCCACCAATCAAATTGTGATTCAGCTGCGATTCTGGCTTAATTCCAGAATTGGTCGCGCTATTTCCCGTCCATCGACTTTTCGCAGTGATGCAAGACTATTGGTGTTTGCCCTACGAAACCTATCGGAAGCAGAGGATGCGGCAATCTTGGCTTTATCGGCATATTCGGCAGCCCTGAGACGTGCTTTATCATCCCCAGCCAGCATTTTGTTTATTGATGAAGCGCCAATTCTATTTGAATATCCCACCATTTCCGAGATGGTAGCAAGGCTCTGTGCCAATGGAGCCAAGGCTGGAATCAAGGTAATTATTTCGGCCCAAGACCCTGACACGATCGCTAGATCTCCTTCTGCACCGAAAATCCTGCAAAACCTATCAACTAGATTAATTGGTCGCATCCAACCCTCAGCAGTAGATAGTTTTGTGAGCATCCTCAAATATCCCAGAGAGGTAATCGCCCAGAATGCGGAAGAGCGGTTCTTCCCAAAACGTGAGGCGATCTATTCGCAATGGTTGCTAGATGATGCGGGTATTTACACATTCGTGCGCTTTTTCCCTAGCTATATCCAACTGGGCGTTGTGGCAAACAATCCCGACGAGCAAGAGGCGCGTACCGCTTACATGCTTGCCATGTCAGATCCTTACAAAGGGCTGGCTGCTTTTTCACGCGAGATGGCAAGTGCTTTGAGGGATGGGCGCAAGCTGAAATTACCCGAACTGGCTGCTTAATTTTTCACCTCTAGAAACTCTTGACACTGCCATGAACAAACCAAAAACCCGTCAGATTTCAGTCATCAGCCTCGTAACCTGTTCGCTCTTGCTGCTGAGTCCCCGTCCTGCGAATGCTCAAGTACCATTCCACCTGAACTCACAGGATTAATCCAGCAGGTCAATCAACTGATTACCTCAATCAACTCTGGTGATTTCTTAAAATCCCAAATGGACAAGCTATTGGGGCAGTATTTACCGCAGGTACAGGCTGCCATTACTGAGTCAATCGGACAACTGGGATTACCAGATCCCAGCAAAGCCGAAGCCACCGTCCTGGCCCAGATCGAGGGAGCATTTAACAGTGCGGGGCTAAATGGCACATCTATCAATCAAGGTGTCGTCACCTCGGCAATTACGAATAGCTCGATCCAAAATGTATTGGGAGAAGACGGGCAAGCACGATTGAAGAAAACCCTAGAAGATATGCTCGTCAATGCCCAGAACGTGGGACAGCTATCTCTGAATACGGCGACAGGCGCATCTAATAGCACGGTGATCGCTGATGTCTCCCAACAGATTGCGGCGAACTCGGTAATCTTTGCTGAAAATTCCTTAGCCCGTTCCCAACAGGTGGATGGCTTGTCGCAGCAGGCGCAAGCTGCCCTATCGACACAGGATGTACTCAAGATTGTAGCGCAACAGAATGCAGGTAGTTCGGCAATCCTCGCCAATATCGCCTCCCAGTTTGGCAACAATGCTAATCAGGTCGGTAACGTTGCCAGTCAACTGGGACAGCTATCGGAGCAGAACTCCCAGGTTGCGGAACAGAATAGCCAACGCGCCCAGATTGATGCTCAACAATTAGCGTTGCAAGTGCAGCAAACCCAACAGGGAGCGACATCATTACTCAATCTTGACCAGATTAATGCCTCTCTCAAGGGCGATCGCCAAGATCGGCTGATCGAGCGTAACTCCACCGTGCAACAACGGATGCCCTATACCTTTCTAAGATAGTGAGATAAATCATGCTGATTGCTCAAGCGATTGTCAACAATTCTGAAGAGGTGTCGCTAGCGGTACAAGGCTCATGGCAGAACACTTGGGAACTAGCGTTTAATGGCACTCTCTATCAAGCGCTCACCAATCTGGGATTAATCATTGCCGTGGCTTCGCTGTTGCTATGGATCATCCAATTCACGAAAAACTTGATAGATGACCAAAGCTATCGGCAATTTGGTGAATTAATCTGGCCAATAATCGTGATTGTGCTGCTCACCAGTGGTGGTCAAAACCTAATTGGACTAACCAATGGGATGCGTACCGTGATTAACAATGCCAATAACTCGGTTTTAGGCGCAATTACTTCAACGGCTCAACTAGAGAAAACCCTATCAGCTCTAGCCGATTTCTCGGTCGCCCAAGAGCAAATTATTGCCTACCGTCAGCAATGCAATGGACTGACCAAGAATGAAGAGATGCAGGTCTGCTTACAAGAGGTGAATACCAAAGCTCAAGCTCTGCTCGGTAACTACCAATCCAACTACGGTGCGGTGGCTTCGGCATTAATCGGTAAGTTACAAAAACAAATCGAGAAGGCGAGTGAAAACCCTCTGGAAGCAGTTACTAATCTATTCCCCGGCACGGTGATTTCAAGGTCAATCATGCTGGCAGCGATCGAGACTTTTATGGTGGCGATGCAGTCGGCGTTTCAGGCTTTGATTGAGGTCGGTTTTCTGCTCACAGGTTTACTCGGTCCTCTGGCGGTTGGGGCTTCCTTACTACCCATCGGCGCAAAGCCTCTCTATGCGTGGATGACAGGATTCTGGTCATTGGGCATGGCTAAGCTGAGCTTGAACATTGTCACGGGACTTGCCGCCACCGCGATCGCCGCTTCCGCACAACTGGATACGCTTTCGATTGCCATTGTCCTCGGACTACTTGCGCCAATTCTGGCGCTATCCCTATCGGCGGGTGGTGGCATGGCAATTTTTAGCGCCATTCTCTCGGCAGCAAGTGCCGCCGCTTCCGCAGGTTTAAATATCGGTCTACGCATCTCTAGGTAATTCCCATGAACTCATATCCAAATACTGAAGTGAATACTGAACCCAAACCAGATGAAACTAATGCTTTCCATCGCTTTATACCTACTGGTCTATCCCACCGTGGTAAAGCCAAAACTCCTAAAGACGTACTGGTGGTATCGATTTTGTTCGGCATACTTGGCTTATCGGCACTCAATAGCTTGGGACTGATGACTCTAATCGGTGCATATGCTTCCCTTGCATCTCAGAAACCACCAACACTGGTGCAGTTGTCGGACGGAAAAGCGATTACCGCGATCGCTAGTGACAATAAAACTAGATCTCCTGAAGTGGTCAAGCAGTTTGTTACCCAGCAGATGATGGCACTCATGACATGGACGGGGGAACTGCCTTCTGATGCTAGTCAAAATGGCAAGCCGCTTTTAGATACTGGCGTGGAAGTTGCTGCGGACAAGGGCTTAAAAAAGAAAATCACAAAGCATTGTCTCACAGGATCAGTCTGATTCCATAAATAACATCAACGTCAATGCGTCACTGAAGTTATCTTAAATCGTATTCCAAAAATTCTTGCACTAATGGCCAATTGACTTCAAGACCAACTCCAATACGAAAACCATCAACAAATTGAAATTTTCTTAAAATTGCAAATTCACCTTGAAATGGTAGTCTTTTAGTACCACCTCTGACAGATGATGTATTCATAACACTTAATGTATTAGCTAATTCATCTCTTACAAAAAACAAATAAGCAGACTTATCAAATACTTGTTTTTGATTACTATTCATTGTTGTAAATGCTAATTGATCTCTCTTAAATTCTTTCTCAGAGACCTTATATATGTAGTGCAAAAAAGCAGCAAATCCACCTTTTTTTAATAAAGAAGTACCTAGAATTAATTTAGCCTTCCCACTAAAGCAATCGTTACCTCTCTCACAAGCATCAACAAATTGATACCCTATTTCGCTTGGTTTTCCATATGTATCAATTAAACCCAAATGTTCAAGTCCTGAATCTAAATCTTCTCTATAACTATGGGCTCTACTATTAACGTTACGAGCAAATTCTTCCCAAGCTTGATTTTCATTTATAGATCCTTGATTTAATTTATCAACTATTTTATTCTTAACTGAATCACCTTTTCTACCAAAAAAGAATTTTTTTGGACTCCCATCATATAACTTTAGTTGAGTATAAGCAGGATTTAGAGTATACAAATTTCCATTTTTTTGCCATATTGTACTAACATCATTTGTTAGTATATTTTCAAACCAAAAGCATCTCCAAACAACATCGTGAAATAAGCTTCCTGATGCATATGACAAATAATTATATGGATCAATATTTGGTTTTATCCTTAACACTGCATCTATTAGTTCTTGTGGTAGTGTCGGAATAAATCCATTAAGTTCTGTAGCATTTTTTTGTTTTGCTATTTGCAAATATTTCATAAATGCATGTGGCTCTGTGCTTCCCTCTCTGACGTGCGCCCATTGTGTAGAAGATTTTTGTTGCAGCAAAAAGTTTCCTGATACTATTTTTTTCTGATTCGATAAACCAACATTTCTCCAACAATTGATTTTACCAAGAAAAGGCGAGGGATTATTAGTATCTGGAAGATCATAAGTAAAAACACCTACAGATAAATCTGGATTTGTCCTATCTAACACATCAGCAACATATTGACCTGGACTGCTATAAGAATCATAAGCATTAGGAATTATAATTACAGATCCAGAATACCCTTTATGGATATACGCTTGCGATTGTCCGATAGCCGTCAATATACCGTGTAAACCTTCATTAGTTCTTTTTAACTCTACGGCAATTTCAAATTTATCAGATTGAACTTCAGTACTAATTCTTCCATCTGGAATAGGCTATTTCCGTCCACTTTCTCTATTTGCAAATACCGAAAAATTACTTTGAACTGGCGAACTGAATAGTAAATTTGAATCAGTTCTTATCATTCTTGATACTTCTGCGGTCGCCCAAGAGGCATATAAATCATGACTCATATATTTTGTAAAATAGTTTCAACAACATTATCATGAATTTCGGCTTTTTCTAAAAGGCTATACCAAGCAGATGATGGGACTTGATCAGGAAACCAATTATTTTTTTCGGCTTTTCTTATACAGTTGGATAAAATTTCGGCTAACAGTGGAGGAAAGGCATTGCCAACCTGAATACATTGTTCTTGCCTGTTGCCTTGAAAAATAATTTCATCTGGAAAGGTTTGTATTCTAGCTGCTTCTCTAACCGTTAAAGCTCTATTTAAAAAAGGATGTATTGCAAATGCATTATGACCAGGAACTATGGTTGTAGATGGCTTATTTCTATGTAATCGTTTAAATACGTGGCTATAATTTTTAACCTCTTCAGTTCTATAACCACTTTTAAGCTCTGGAGGAAGTTTAGCAATATCTAGTCTGCATCCTTCCTCAATATATTTATATCTTTCTACTAGAAGAGGTTTATGATTCATTGGCACATGATTAGGAATTTTTGAATACGAAGATTCTGTAGATAAATCTGAAATCACTTCTCCAACAGTTCTATAAGCTTTTTGCCAGTCTTTAGGCTCTGGGAAATATTTCTTTTTTGGCCAAGGGATTATGTGACCTGTAGTGTTCCCAATAATGATTAGCCTTTTACGCAATTGAGGAACCCCATAATCAGCCGCGTTGAGAACTTTAAACTCAGTATTTGAATAGCCTAAGTTTTTAAATTCATTTATTAATTGATGTAAAAACAGACCATCATCTAAATTGGCTAATCCAGGAACATTTTCTATTAAGAACCAACGTGGTTTTAATTCTTTGACAATTTCCAAATATGCATAAACTAATTTGTTTCTTGTGTCAGTGTGGGGATCGTACCCTTTTGTATTTACAAACCTACGTTTACCAAAGACGGAAAATCCTTGACAAGGAGGACCACCTACAATCACTCCTATTTCTTTATTCTTAAATTTATCAATTATAGAACGCCTAAAACTCTCTTCTCCTAAATCACCTTCTAAATAAGGCAGATTTGGCATATTGAAGCCATGGGTTTTTGAAACATTTTCGTTTATATAGCAATCCTAAATGAGTTGTGAGAAAATGGAGATAGGAAATATATTCCTAGAGGGCATGAAAATGACAGAAGAACTGCAAGAATTTATCGAAACAAATCGAGATGCAAGAGAATTAAAGAGAGGTGTATCGGTACAAATGTATCTCGAAGGATATAAGCATTGGCAGATCAAAGATATTTTGGGAGTGGGTTCGGGATATGTCAGTAAATGGACAAAAATATATGTGGATAAGGGATTAGAAGGATTATTGCTAGGATATAAAGGTAAGGTCGGTTATCTGAGCGAAATGCAAAACCAAGCAATAAATGCATGGTTACAGGCTAAGAATTATTGGAACTTAGTAGAATTACAAGAATATATTGAGGATGAGTACAACGTAGTATTTGAGTCTAAACAAAGCTATTACGCCATATTTGAGAAAGCTGGAATTAGCTGGAAAAAGACGCAAAAGCATAATCCGAAAGGAGACCCCACCATTATTCAAAAAAAAAAGGACGAGATTACAGAATGGCTAGAAAAGCATCGTCCTGAGATCCTTGCTGAGAAGTTAGTTATATTTTTTGCTGATGAATGCCATTTACTATGGGGAGATATTTGTGGATATGTGTGGGGCAAAAAACAAGAACGTATTGAAATACCCATAACTAATGAAAAAGAGCGACAGACTTATTATGGTGCTGTAAACCTGTATACACAGGAATGTGTAATTCAAGCGGCTAGTGCAGGTAACTCTGAAAGTACTGTAGCTTTTCTGAAATATTTACAAGACCTGAATGAAAACAACCAGATTGCTGTAATCTGGGACGGCGCTAGTTATCATCGTTCTCAAGAGGTAAAAGATTATCTTGCTCTAACCAATCATTCTCTTGACGAGTCAAGTTGGAAAATTACTTGTATACGTTTTGCACCTAACGATCCAAAACAAAATCCGATTGAAGATATTTGGTTACAGGCTAAGCGATTTATTCGTGAGTTCTACCATTTATGCAAATCTTTTACGGCAGTTAAGTTCTTCTTTGAGTTTATTACGCATCGACAAATCTTTAACTTTCCCAAACTTTTTACCTATGGCTTTTTCTCACAACTCATTTAGGATTGCTATATCAACACTCAATAATGGTTTCCATCCTCCTTTGGAAAAGCCAATTGTAAAACCACCCGCACCACTAAATAAATCAATAAACCCATCTTTTGTGGATAATTTACTTGTACTATTTAATGGCAATATACTTTCAAGCATTGAAGAATCATCTTCGATATTAACATTAGTATTAAATTTCTTACTTGTCTTCTTACTGTTACTTTCTAGATATTCTATTACTGATTTACCAATAACCTCTGCCATTAGAGGTGGCACAGCATTACCTACTAATATACATTGCTGTCTTCTATCTCCATCAAAAATATGTGAGTCGGGAAATGTCTGCAAACGTGCAGCTTCTCTTGGTGTAAGACTTCTATTTAAAGTTGGATGTATCGGAAATGCATTATTACCAGGAACCATAGTAAGTGATGGCTCTTTTCTATGCAATCTTTTATAAGTATTACCAAAATTAGTTCTTTGTAAATGTAGTGGTAATTCTTCTTTAGGAGGAAGTTTTTCACCTTCTTTTATTAACTTATAACGTTCAACTACAATTTCAGAATGATTTAATGCCAAGTGATTTGGGACATCATTTTCATTCAATTTAACTAAATCCATTATAGAATCGGCAACAGTGCAATATGGAGTTTTGCTTTTGGAATTAAGTCCATGAGTTGGTTCGGGAAAATTGAAATCGTCATTGATTTTTGAACCAAAGAAGAAAACTCTGTACCTATGCTGAGGTACGCCATAGTCCGCACTATTTAGAACTTTATATTTTACGTGATAACCTATTTCCTGAAACTTTTTAATTATATTGTCTTTAAATAGACCGTTATACATTGTTGTCAGTGACTTTACATTCTCAAATAAAAAACATTTGGGTTGTAATTCACTAACCACTCTGACAAAGTGATCAAATAGTATATTTCTTGGATCGCTTGAAAGCTTAGAGCCTAAAGTAGAGAATCCTTGGCAAGGAGGACCACCAAAAATAATATCTGGTTTTACTCCCCCAGCAAGCTTAAGAAGCTCTTTGCTAGAAACTTGACGTATATCTTTCAACAAAAAAGGTGTATTTGGCCAATTAAGCAAATGTGTAGTTTCTGCTTTGGGTTCTATATCAGTTGCAACGAGTACACTAAATCCTGCTTTTTCCATTCCAATTTGAAAGCCACCACCTCCACTAAATAAGCTATAGGCGTTGTAGTCTGTCGATTTATTCGTATCTTTTATTTGCATATTTAATTTAGGTTTCATCTACACCAGCGTAAAGCCTTACTACGTTGACTTTGTAAACAAGATAGCCTCTAAACATATCACAAATTTTGACACCATCCATATATCAAAAATACCCAATCTAGAACCTCCCGCTAAAGGCGCAAAGCCAAAAGTGATTCATTTGTATTTGCCGAGCCTTGTCCAATGGCTGAACGTTCACCGTGAGGATGGCTTGTCCTGTATGTTGGGTTTTCAGAATCTCGTGCAGCTCGAAGAAACCTATGGCAAGGAGGTATCGCGAGCGATTTTTGGTGGCTGTGCGACTAAGGCAATCTTCAATCCCCTTGAGCCTGAATCAGCGAAGATTTTCTCTGATTATCTTGGCGATGAGCATTTGAAGTACAAGTCTAAATCCCGTAGTTCAGGTGGTGGTAGGACTAGCACCAGTACATCGGATCAGGAACGTACACGCAAACTATTTGCCCCAGAGGATTTTCTCAAGTTACCGCAAGGTAATTGTATTCTCATTTCCCCTGGCTATAGCTCTAAGAAAGAAGCAAATGTCCCTCGGCGTTGCCACATCAAAATCCCCAAAGTTGATGCAGAGAGAGCAGATAAGAGCAAGTCCAAATGGGAGTCCCTAAAAGTTAGGTTGGCTAAATCTGGTAGTCAAGTACCAATTACGGATGCGGCGATCGCCTTGCGTAAGGATTACTTTCAAGAGCATTTTCCTTTGCCAGTCAAAGATGCACCCAATGCTCCTAAGTCCACTGTCCCTGCTTGGGCTGAAGGTTTATAGAGGTAAATTATGGTTTTTATACAAGCATCGGAAGCGTCTCAGGCTAATGTTCAGCAATTGGCGATCGCTCAAACTACGATTGAAGCTTTGGCAGAACTGCTGAGGCAATTGCTAGGCAAGCAGGAAGAGCAATTGCCCAATCCTGAGGCTAATAAACAACAGCCTGATGCTCCATCATCGGGATTCAGTAATGCGGAATGGGATCGGGTATCTCAGCAATGGGATCAGGACATCATGGATGATTGGTGGCGTAGATATCAGGCTGTACCAGATCGCGCGGCTGCTTCTGAGACTTCACAGGCTTTGACTGTGACCTTGAGTAATCCTCGCGATAAAGGTGATCCTGATTTTGCGATGTTACCAAACTCGCCCATTCAGCCATCACCTTTATCTGGCAGTAATCTACCGCCACTGCCTGAGTCATCGCAGTCACCATTGCCCATTCTTGCGGAAGAGAACTATATCGATGTGGATTGGCGAGAACTCCCTAGAATCGAGTTAGCAGAATTACTACGTCGAGATTTGGATGGGGATGGGATTACTGATGTCGATGAACTGCGAATGGGACTCAATCCTCGCAGCATTGATACCGATGGCGATGGCATCAGCGATCGCGATGAGTTGGGAAGTTCTAATCCTCTAGCGTTTGATGATTTCCAACAACAGGTGATGGCGGCAGTTTCAGTTGCCCTAGTTGCGAAATTGGGCGTTGATGGCAAGTATGAGGCAGAAAACTATCGCATTCAGGCTCAGGATAATCTCTATGAGATTTCTAATCTTGATGGTGTGGCGATCGCTAAGTTTGAACTGCAAAGCGATCGGGCTGTGTTTATTGAGGATAAGACAACCCTTGACCAACAAATTGACTTTACTAAAACTGCTTTTAGAACAATCACTGTAGATATTGCGAGTTTGACTCAGAATCAGGGTTATCTCGCGGCAGTAGATAAGCTGGGAGATCTAGCTCCTGCTGGGGCTAGGGGTGTAGTGGTCGTTGAAAATGCCCTTAATGAGACTGGTCAGGAGTCGTTTAAGGGTGAGTTTTATGATTTCCAAAGGAATCAGTATGGTGATATTGCCATTGTCAATAACCAGACTGGCGAAGATATTTTACGAACTACTGAAGGGCAAATTTCTCTTAATTCCATGACTCCAACTGATTTAAACAACTTTCAGCAAGCATTTCAACGGATGAATCTGCCTCAGCCGATGCTAGAACAATCTAGTCCAGATTTAGAGCGTTAGGTAAAGGCGATGATTACTGCGAATCCAGAGATTGATATAGCTCAGTTTATGGCTGTGTTTAACCAAGTTGTGGAACTGCATAGCGTCCATATTTTAGCGATCGCTGAACGAAAAATGTCTTCTATTACGGATTTAACGATGATCGATAAAGATGATGTATTTGATGAAGCATGGCAACCATCTCATGTACGGAACAAAGGTAGCGATTCTAATTCGGGTGCTGCTGACGCTCAACAGGTAAATACTGCTACTCAAGAACAGAACCCAAGCAATTATGCAACGCAGATTCAAAATCTAGCTCTATCAATGTTTGATGGTTTAAGTAATCTGCGTAAGGATAATTCCGAGAGTAAATCTGAAGATGTTGCAAATGCTGCTATTCCCAGTTCTCCTAATCAAGTTACCGATGCAGAGCGAGATCTAAAACTGGCGCAGAATTGTCGCGAACTGTTGCAAGTAAAAGGCAGAGATGATGGTAATAATCTTATCTTTGAGCGTTCTGATGGCAAGGGAAACTACAAATTCAGTTTAGAGAAAGCATCGGATACGATGACATTGAATGCAAAGGATCGTCCTGTTAATCCGATTCTGGTGGAGTCGCAGGGGACAGTCGTGGAATCTAATGTCACTGATCGAGATGCAGCCAATATCAGTAAGGCTGTGGAAATGTTGAATGCACAGCAGTCCAGACCTCTTGAAAATCAGAAATAACTATGTTTTACATTCTTCAAGTTCTCATTGAGTCTAACTCTACCAACGATACGAGTTAATCTTCTAACCAACTAAACAATTCACCAACTGTAAGCTGAAACGATTCTGCAAAGGATAGCACTGGCAAGCGGTCGCTTTTATTTTCAAACACAGCAATCGTGCGATCGCTAAAATAGACAAATACCAATTCCTCATCGGGATCGAGTAGCCATCCCATTTCTGTACCATGATCTAAACAATAGAGAATATTCCGAATCACTTTTGTTTGGTTCTGGTCTGGTGAGAGGATCTCGATTACCCAATTAGGAGCAGTCTCAAATAGATTTGATACTTTGCCATCGTTATCTCTAGGAATGCGTTCCCAAGTAAAAACTGAAATGTCTGGAATAACCGAGCGATTGCCAAAATTACACCGTAACTCTGAATAGGCACGGGCAACCTTTTGAGGTTTGAGAGCTAGGTTAATTGCTGAGCCAAGGTCAAGCTGAACTGTACTATGTTTTCCCTGTGGCATCGGCTTTTGGACTATCTCCCCATCAATAAATTCACAAGCGGGTTTTGTCTCTGGTAATTTCAGAAACTCTTCAAGGGTTATAGGTTTAACAGGAGTTTGAACCATTGCGCTCGCCACTTTTAATGATGATTATAGACTACAAGCATTGTCGTTTATCGTCTTCATAGATTTTTAGACCAGATCCAAGATAAAGTCCACGTAGGTAAAAAATATGAAAAAGCTGTTACTCGTTGAATCTCCATCTAAGTGCAAAACCATCCAAGCTATCCTTGGCAGTGAATGGCAAGTAGAAGCTTCCTTTGGTCACTTTACGGAACTTGCTAAAGATGGTGAAGATAGCTTGGGCTTTACCATGCACAAGGATACCAACAAAATTGAATGTCGCTATCAATTGACCGAAGGTAAAGGTCAACAGGTAGTCTCTAAACTTCGGGCGGCGGTGAAGAATGCTTCAGAAGTGGTGCTTGCTACTGATGGCGATCGCGAGGGTGAGGGGATTGCATGGCATTTACAACAGCAACTGCATCTTCGTAATCCTAAACGGGCGGTCTATAACCAGATTACGCCTACGGCAGTTAAAGCAGCGATCGCTAATGCTCATCAGTTAGATTTAAATCTGATTTCCGCACAACGCGCTAGACAATGCTTGGATCGGTTGATTGGGTTTAAGGTTTCGCCTTTGGTACGGCGGACAAGTGGCGGTAGCTCGGCTGGTCGGGTGCAGTCGGTGGCTCTGCATATTGTCTGTCAGCGCGAACGGGAGATTAATACTTTTGTGCCGATTACTTATTGGTCGGTATGGACGGAATATGCTGAAGGCTTCACTGCCTTCTATGCAGGTAGCAGTGAGATTGAGCCTGTGCTTGACGATAACGATGTCACCGATGATGCGGCGGAAGTGAATACGGAATCTACAGTGGAGTCAAAACGGGTATTGTCGGAAGCGGAAGCTACAAGAATTATTCAAGTTGCCCGTAATCATCCCCATGTCGTTCGCGAAGCTTCGGGTGTCACTGCTCAGAAATCACCGTTACCACCTTTCATTACCAGTTCGCTCCAGCAAGCTGCCTCTGTGAGATTAGGACTATCACCTGAAGAGACAATGAAGGTAGCTCAAGAGTTGTTTGAGGGTGTCGATTTGCCTCAAGGTCGTAAGGGTTTGATTACCTATCACCGTACTGATAGCACTAGCTTAGCGCCTGAGTTTTGTGCTGAGGTGAAGGAATGGCTATCAAAACATGATCCTGATAATGTCCCCAAGAAAACTACTCGTCATCGCGAACAGGCGAATGCTCAATCCGCCCATGAAGCGATTCGTCCTACCTATTTGAGTCCTGCTTTAACGGGTGGTCAGACTTTGGCTTTAGCGAATGCAGGGTTTACACAGAAACAAACTCAACCTCCTGCGAGGTATAGCGAGGCGAAGTTGGTACAGGTGCTTGAGCGTCAGGGTGTGGGTAGACCGAGTACGTTTGCAGCAATCGTGAAGACGCTTAAGGATAGAACCTATGTGTTACTCAAGGGTAAGGTGCTTGAACCTTCGGCTTTGGGAATGTCTACGGATGATGTGTTGCATAAAACTTTCCCCGATCTGCTCAGAGCCGATTTTACCGCAGGGATGGAGACGACTTTGGATGAAATCTCGGTGGGTAAGTTGGAGTGGCAAAGCTATTTGATTGGTTGGCATCAGTCCTATTTTCAGCCAATGTTGGCGCGAGCTTATATAAATCTCGGTGCAGATTTACAGCCAAGTAATCGCAAAAATGAGCTTTCGGATGTGGCTTGTCCTGCTTGTAATCATCCGCTTAGTAAGATTCCTTCTAAGAAAGTCAGTGGTGGGCATTTTCTCAAGTGTGAGCATGGCTGTGAGAATCTGGTAATGTTCTGGAGCGATCGCCGTAATCAGTGGGAGATTCCTCAAGCTAAGAGTGAGAATGCAGTGACGGCGGAGGTGACTAGTTTTGCTTGTCCTGTCTGTGGTAAGCCTTTGGCTAAGTTTCCCTACCATAAGGATGGTGTGGATAAGTTGATGTTGAAGTGTGCGGATGCTCAGGCTCGGCAACGCAAGAATCATGCGGATGTGGTCTTTTTCTGGTCTTCTCAGGAGAGGTGGTGGTCGAAGAAGTGGTAGTCCTAAACAAGTAAGGATGAGTTGTAGTGGTGAATAAAAAACCAGATAGCACCAATATGATTTTCTATTTTTTTAGAGAAAGAGAGAGTTTTACGAACTAGTCGAGAGATTCGTTGTCGCATCGTACAGTTAAAACGTTCAATATAATTGGTTTTCCCTGTTTCCTTTCCAACCGCGATATGCCGCATGTCTGGGAACACAACAGAATATGCATTCCAAAAATCTGTATAAGCAACAGCACACTGACGATAAACACTGGGCAAAGAATTCCAAAGCTTTTGCGCTCCTTGTGCGGAGCGATCGCCGATATGAACGCCAACAATTTCGCGAGTATCAACATCAATGGCAAGCCAAATCCACTGTTTATTGCCTTTATTGCCAACAAAAGACCACATTTCATCACACTGAATCGTTAGTCTTCCTTTTTTTTTAGCGGATACATTTACTTGTTGAGGAATCGCCTCGTATTTACGATTGACATAATTCTGCAACCAAGTTTCAGAAACGTCACAAACTCTGGCAATACCTGCAAGAGGAATCTTCTCAAGTAAGAGTTTGTCAATCAAGGCTTTGGTTTCTTCAGAGATTAGTTTTTGCCGTGGTGCTTCAACAAACTGGCGACCACAGGCTTTACATTTATGATTTTGATTCCCGTTATGAATAAAACCATTTTTGACCACATCTTTTGAGTTACAGTTTGGACAATTTGGCATTGGTAATTAAGTGTCTTAGAGTTCTTTTATGATTTTATCCTTACATCTCGCGGACTACCGAAGAAGTTTGGTGATCTGGATGAGGCGGCTAAGCCGAATTTGGGTAAGAGTTCAACGGGTAAGGAGAAGAAATCTGCTCAGGGGAAGCCTAAACAAAAGTCTGCTGGGGCTAAGACTAATTCTAAGCTCCAGCAGACTTTTCCAGTTAATCGCGTCTCCAAAAAATGAAGGATTAGAGAATAAGGGATTACTGTGGTGCGCCCAAGAAATCGCGCTTGCCTAGTTCAACACCGCAATGTCGGAGGATGTCATAGGTAGTCGTCACATGAAAATAGACATTTGGCAAAATGAAGAATAACAAATAGGCTTGTCCAGTGAAGGTCAGCGTTTCTTTCCCTACAGTTAAAGTTATTACCTTCTCTTCAGAACCATCAATCTGTTCAGATGTGAATGACTCCATGTAGGCAACGGCAGCTCGCAGCCGATCGCAAAGTTCTGCGAAAGTGTTTTCGTTATCTTCGACTGCGGGTGCTTCTACTCCTGCCAATCTTGCAACGCCACGTCTCGCAATGTCCGAAGCAATATGAACTTGACGGATGAGTGGCAACATATCGGGATACAAGCGACTAGCAATCAGAACCGAAGGGTCTATTTTTTTTGCTTCAGCGTGAGCCGCTCCCTTTTCGAGAATCGCGACTAGATTATTAAGCGATCTCACTAGGGAAGGAATCGCAACTTGATACATCGAAATAGTCATTAAAGCTTCTCCAGTTTTTTGATAAATTAATCTTTAGAAATCGAGTGTCACTATAACTGATCGCGACATTCATTGCGAATCAATCTCGAATACGCTCTAACCTATAACAGATATGTTTCCAGTTGAGTATGTCCTTTCACAAGTACAGTGAAATAATAATTTTTAAATTCCTGCTTTTGCAAAAAACTGACTTGCTGTGACTGCTAAATCTGGGAATAACTCATCGGTTAAAAGGCGATCGCCTTGATAAGTTTCTGGAGGACGGTCAGGATAAAACACCGTTAAAGTTTTTCCTATTGGATTAATAACCCATACTCTTAATACTCCTGCCTTCAGATAATCCCCAGCCTTTGCCACAAACTCCCGAAATGTCTGTCCTTCTGACATAATCTCAATCACTAACTCAGGCGGTACGGGACACATCTCATTACCGACATCACTGGGCAAACGCTCCATAGAAATATAGGTCAAATCAGGTACAGGACACCAATCCTGATCGTTGCGTATTAGTATGATTCCCCATTCTGGATAGACAAAACCTTTACCTTTAAACAAAGTTCGTAAAAAAATCAATAATTCTGCTTGCAAAGAAGCGTGAAATCTTTTTGGCGACATTTTTCTTATGGCTTGACCATCAATAAATTCATAATTCTGATCAGACTCAGGGCTTGCCAAAAATTCCGCCAATGTCAGTCGCGACAATGTGACTGTCCCTATCAATGGCGATTGAATCACGGTAGTCATTTTAATACTCCTTTTTTGTAAAAAGTTGATATTTTCCTAACTTGTCAAGGATATCCTTGTAATCATGCCAACTGAGCCTCAGCTATATCTTAGCTGGATTAAGTCTGAGTTAAATATTAAGATAGATACCCTAAAGTAATTTTAAACACAGGACTAAGTTAACCCCAACCCATGACCTTCACAGCAGTCCTAGAGAACATAGCCCGATCAACCATCGCCACAAAAATAGGCGAGAAACTCAAAACAGCTAAAAGCATATCCCTATCAGGACTATCACGTTTAGGCAAAGGACTGGTTAGCACCCACTTATGTCAACAACAAGCCAAACCATTACTCATCGTTGCCTCCACCGTCGAAGAAGCAACCCGCTGGGCTTTACAACTACAGTCAATGTCATGGCGCGTCTATCTATATCAACCCCTTGATACATTTCCCTATGAATCTGCCCAAATCGATTTAGAGACCGCTTGGACAAGGATTGAGATATTAGCGGAATTGCTTGCCAAACCACAGCCTAACTTAGCGATCGCTACCACCATTAACGCGCTACAGCCCCATCTACCATCCACTCAAGTCTTCCAAAAACATAGCATCTATCTCAATATCGGCGATTCGCAATCAGTTAAATTACTTGCCGAAGCTCTGGCAAGATTGGGATATGAAGAAGTCAAAGAAGTAAAGGAATCAAAACAATGGAGCCGCAAAGGATTTAGTTTTGAAGTGTTTCCTGTTAATCGAAATTTACCAGTTCGCCTAAGCTGTAATCGCGGCACTGTCGAGAAAATCAGAGAGTTTGACCCAACTAATCCCAAAAGCTTCACTGACCTATCCAGCATCGCGATCGCCCCTGTCGATTTGCATGAGTTTGTTACTGCTCATAAGGCAACATTACTGCATTACTTACCCAAAAGCTTCATTGTCGCCCTTGATGAACCCGAACAATGTCAGAGCTATAGCGATCGCTGGTACGAAGCTGTGGAAGAACTTTATCAAAATCAATCGCAAGCCGATATACCCAAATTGCATTGGGACTTTGCTAAATGCATGACTGAGGCAAAGAAATTTCAGATGCTTCAACTTAGTGAGCGATCGCTTAAACCTAAAGCCAATATTTTTGATTTTGCCAGTTCTTCTATTCCCATAGTTCCCCATCAGTTTGACCAGATTGCTTCTCTCATTCGTGAATATCTCAAATCGGAATATCAAGTCACCCTGATTTCATCTCAACCTTTGCGTGTGGCAACCTTGCTCAAGGAGTATGACTGCATTGCTAACTTTGTCAGTGATCCTGATGATTTACAGGCAATTGCACGGATTCAGAAAGCTGGAAAACCAGTGATTTTGAAATATTCAGGACTGACGGAGATGCAAGGCTTTGTTTTGCCTAGTTGCAAGCTTGCCCTATTGACCGATCGCGAATTATTCGGACAGCAATTATTAGCCTCACCAACATTTGTGCATCCCTCACGCATGAATACGGCTAAATCAGTTAATCCTGACGAGCTAAATGTGGGCGATTATGTGGTGCATCGTAAATATGGGATTGGTAAGTTTACGCGCTTTGAAACCATTGAAGTGAAGGGAGAAAAGCAACCGCATTACATCGTTGAGTTTGCTGATGGTAAGACTGCGGTGGCGATCGCGCAGGAAAATGAGAAGATTCTCTCCCGCTATCGCAGTGCTTCTAATAAACCTCCCAAGTTAAACAGCATCGCCAACACAAAGGCGTGGGATAACGCTCTCAGCAAGTGCCAAAAGGAGATTTACAAGTTAGCGAGGGATTTACTACAACTCTATGTCCGCCGCGCTAATTTAGTTGGCTATGCTTTTCCACCTGATACCGATTGGCAACAGGAGATGGAGGATTCTTTTCCCTATCAACTTACGCCCGATCAGGTCAAGGCTGTTCAAGATGTGAAGCAAGACATGGAAAGCGATCGCCCCATGGATCGGTTGGTTTGCGGTGATGTCGGCTTTGGCAAAACTGAGGTGGCGGTAAGAGCAATTTTTAAGGCGGTTTGTGCGGGTAAACAAGTGGCTCTGTTAGCTCCGACGACGATTCTGGCGCAACAGCATTTTCATACGCTCCAAACTCGGTTTGCGGCTTATCCTTTCACAGTGGATATTGTGAATCGATTTCGCCCTGCGAAAGAGCGCAAGCAGATTTTACAACAGGTTGCGGATGGGAAGGTTCAAGTTATTGTCGGTACGCATCAACTTTTATCGAAGGATGTTGAGTTTCACGATCTGGGTTTACTGGTAATTGACGAAGAGCAACGCTTTGGAACTTTGCAGAAGGAGAAAATCAAGGCGATGAAGGGTGATATGGATTTATTAACTCTGAGTGCTACGCCGATTCCGCGTACTCTTTATGCAGCACTTTCTGGGGTGCGGGAAATGAGTGTGATTGCAACTCCTCCTCCCTCAAGGCGATCCATTCAAACCCATCTGTCTGCCTATGATGCGTCACTAGTGAAAACGGCGATTCGTCATGAGTTAGACCGTGGTGGTCAGGTGTTTTATGTTGTACCGCGTATTGAGGGGATTGAGGCGATCGCTGTTTCTTTGCGGTTGATGTTGCCGAATGTGAGATTGGAGATCGCGCATGGGCAGATGCAGGAGTCAGAGTTAGAGGCGGCGATGGTTGCTTTTAATAACAATGAGGCGGATATTCTGCTCTGTACCACGATTATCGAGTCGGGTTTGGATATTCCGCGTGTGAATACGATTGTGATTGAGGATGCTCATAAGTTGGGCTTGGCGCAACTCTATCAATTGCGTGGTCGCGTTGGTCGGGCGGGAATTCAGGCTCATGCCTATTTGCTGTATCCTCCTAATCTTGAGTTAACAGATTCAGCGAAGAGGAGATTGGATGCGATTCAGGAGTTTAGTCAGCTTGGTTCGGGTTATCAACTGGCGATGCGTGATATGGAGATTCGTGGTTTGGGGGATCTCTTGGGTGAGGAGCAGTCGGGTCAGGCGGATGTGATTGGCTTTGCGCTGTACATGGATTTGCTTCAGGAATATATCAATGAGTTACGGGGGAAGATTTTGCCTGAAGTTGCGGATACTGAGCTTCAGTTGCCACGTTTGGTGGCTTTTATTCCTGACAGTTACATAGAAGACAATGAGACGAAGATTAATGCTTATTTGACTTTGGCGAAGGTGAAGTCGAAGGAGGAGATTCTCAAGTTGGCTGCGGTTTGGGAGGGTCTGTATGGGGCTTTGCCTGAAGAAACTCAGGTGTTACTCAGGGTGATGGAACTGAAGTTGGTGGCGCGTAAGGTTGGGGTGTTTCGCATTTATGCGTCGGAGGATGGGCGCGATCTGTTTCTGGACTCAAAGCTTACGGATTCGCTTTGGGAGTTGCTTCATGCGAAGATCCCGATTGAGTTCTATTATCGTTTCTCTTTTGAGAAGGGCAAAATTAAAATCACTAGTCTGGCTCTTCTGCCTGGGGATAAGCAGGTGCATTTCTTAATTGAGTGGCTGGGCTGTTTTTTGAAGTGACTTTAGCTTTAGGCGATCGCTGTTTCATTATCAGTAAATATTTGGCGATCGCCCAACAAAGCTCCATGGATCACAAAATTGAGTCTTTGTATTCGCGATCGCATTCTAAGAACTGTCGCCCACAATCCTTGCAAAGATAGCGTTGCTTGTTGTTGTAAAAGCCTGCAATAACTGATATAAGTTTCATGAAAAGTATTTATTTTCAATATTTTAAAGAAAAATTAATGATTCTTATAAAAAGTCTAATTGCACTGATGTTTGGAGTGGCAATTATTTCCCCTCCAACTGAAAATTCTGTTAACGCTCATGGAGGTCGTACTAATGCGTCTGGCTGTCATAACGACAGAAGGATATCACTGTCATAACAGTGTAACTACCCCTTCTACCCCTTATATACCCCCTACGACTGTTTGTAGAACCATCTCAAAATCTTCTTCCCTAGTACAAGGCGGCTAAAGTGAAGATACTATAAGAAGAAATGAAATAACGGTCAAAAATTAGTGTTTACGGGATCTGCAAAAGCATTGCATTTAGAAGAGTTGGAACAAGAAGAATTGGAACAGATAATCAATCGACACAGTACACCGCAGCAAATAGCCCAACGAGCAAAGATTGTTGTTTTAGCCTCTCAAGGATACAGTCAAGCAATGATAGCGCGGGAATTAGATATCAGCCGCAAAAGTGCCCGATTGTGGCGAGACCGATGGGTGTGGGGACGGGAAAAAGACATAGGCGTGTTGGATTGTTTGAAAGATGCCGAGCGTTCGGGTACACCACCGACATTCGAGCTTGAGCAAATCATGCACTTATTTGCAATCGCCTGTGAAAGTCCAGAGGAGAGTGGTCGCCCAATCAGCCAATGGACAAGTCGCGAACTCGCCGATGAAATGATTCAACGCGGGATTGTGACCACGATATCACCGAGGCACGTTGGACGCTTACTTGCCGAAGCAGATATCAAACCGCATCAATCAGGTTACTGACTGAATCCAGCGCCTGACCCATTGTTTGAACAAAAAGTAACAGCCATTACTGACAATTACTTAAATGCAATAGAGCGAGCTGCCTTAGGTGAACAAACTATTAGTCTTGATGAAATGACGGGTATCCAAGCCCTTGAGCGCAAATATCCTGATAAGCCCTTAGAACCTAGTAAGATTCACCGTCGCGAGTTTGAATATATTCGACATGGTACTCAAACCTTAATCGCCAGTTTTGATGTCGCCACGGGTTTAGTCATCAAGGCTTCTGTGGGCGATACACGTACTGAAGTTGCCTATCTTACTCATGTCCAACAAACTATAGCCACTAATCCTGATGCTAACAAATGGCATTTAGTTATGGATTGTCTCAACACTCATCAATCGGAATCCCTCGTTCGCTATGTTGCACAAGTCGAAAGATTGGAGATTGATTTAGGTGTCAAAGGTAAGTGCGGCATCCTCAAGTCCATGCAGACAAGGACTGATTTCTTAACCGATAAAAATCATCGTATTGTTTTTTATTTTACTCCCAAGCATTGTTCTTGGCTTAATCAGATTGAGATTTGGTTTGGAATCTTGATGCGTAAGTTACTCAGACGCGGTAACTTTATCTCTCAAGCCGATTTGAAGTCTCGCATTATCTTATTTATTGACTACTTCAACCGTACTATGGCTAAGCCTTTTAAATGGACTTATAAAGGTAAGGCTTTAGCCGTCTAAAAGTATGTTTCTTCACTTTAGCCGCCTTGTACTAGTCGAGAGATTCATTGTCGCATCGTACAGTTAAAACGTTCAATATAATTGGTTTTCCCTGTTTCCTTTCCAACCGCGATATGCCGCATGTCTGGGAACACAACAGAATATGCATTCCAAAAATCGGCATTGCACAAATGAAAGATGAATCAAGAAAAGCTAGGAATTGATTTGTACTTAAGATAGTGAATTAACAAACGAATTGAATGTCTCAACATTTCTTCCGATTTTGAATAACATAAAGTTTTGCGATGCAATCGGGCAAGATAATGTCTCAGTCTTGTATTTTCACCCTCAACTCTAGTCATGTAGGTTTTGCTAATAATTTGATCTTCCGAGTTAACAAACATTTTATAGACACAGTAGCCATCGGTAACCCAGAAATAGCATTGCCAAACTTTAATCAATGTCCATAGAGTTTTAAAGGTTTGACTACTCCTATCGCCTAATACCCAAGCCAATATACCTTGGCTAAAATGATTCACCGCAGTCCATAGCCAAATCAAGTTTTTTTTTGACCCAACAAAAGTCTGGAGTTCATCTAGTTCACCAACATCAGGAATAGTCTCAATCGGTGGATGCTCGGGTAATGGTTTGGCTACTTCTCTCACCCAGTTGATGACTGAATTATGGCTAACATCGGTGCATCTCTCGATCTGTCTAAATCCCATGCCGTTACAGTACATTTTTAGACATATTTTCTTGATATCTTGAGAATACCCAAGTACTGAGTAGCTATCGATGAACTGACGACCACAATCAGCGCAAATATGATTTTGCTTGTCTCCTCGTTTCCCATTCTTACGAATATGTGATGATCCGCACTTTGGACATTTCATTATGTTTCATTGCTTAAACTCGTTGTCTTTTATTTACTCATTCATCCTTCATTTGTGCAACGCCCAAAAATCTGTATAAGCAACAGCACACTGACGATAAACACTGGGCAAAGAATTCCAAAGCTTTTGCGCTCCTTGTGCGGAGCGATCGCCGATATGAACGCCAACAATTTCGCGAGTATCAACATCAATGGCAAGCCAAATCCACTGTTTATTGCCTTTATTGCCAACAAAAGACCACATTTCATCACACTGAATCGTTAGTCTTCCTTTTTTTTGCGGATACATTTACTTGTTGAGGAATCGCCTCGTATTTACGATTGACATAATTCTGCAACCAAGTTTCAGAAACGTCACAAACTCTGGCAATACCTACAAGAGGAATCTTCTCAAGTAAGAGTTTGTCAATCAAGGCTTTGGTTTCTTCAGAGATTAGTTTTTGCCGCGGTGCTGAGAGTGTACAGTAAATTGTGTAAAGTCTGGGAAGTATACAGAGAGATAATCTAGACACACAATAACTAACACTAAAACAGATGAATATACGCAAAGAACTACTCGATGAATTGCTGAAAGAATGTAAAACACCACCCGACCTATTCGGAGAAGGAGGCATTCTGAAACAACTAACCACTGCCTTAGTGGAAAGAGCATTGGAAGCAGAACTATCCACCCATTTGGGTTATGGGAAGCATGAACATAGACCAGACGGGCAAAGCAACAGTCGCAATGGCTACAGCCAGAAAACAGTCCAAGGCGACTTCGGCGTAGCCGAAATCGCCATACCTCGGGATCGCCAAGGAGAGTTTGAACCGCAACTGGTGAAGAAAGGACAAAGCCGATTGTCAGGACTAGACGAGAAGATCATTGCTCTCTACGCACGAGGTATGAGCGTCAGGGATATCCAAGCCCAGTTACAGGAAATGTATGGGGTTGAAGTATCACCAACGCTTATTTCTAATGTCACAGATGCGGTGATTGATGAGGTGAAGCAATGGCAAAACCGTCCTCTGGACGCGGTCTATCCAATCGTATTTCTGGACTGCCTAGTGATCAAAGTGCGAGACAATGGCAGGGTGATTAATAAGTCCCTGTACTTTGCCTTGGGCGTGAATATGGACGGGTACAAGGAATTACTGGGGATGTGGATATCTCCCAATGAAGGAGCCAAATTCTGGTTGTCCGTACTCACCGAAATTCACAACCGTGGGGTCAAAGACATTTTGATTGCCTGTGTCGATGGTTTGACAGGATTTCCCAATGCCATTGAAACGGTATTTCCGAAAACACAGGTACAGTTGTGCATTGTCCATATGGTGCGTAACTCGGTCGCTTTTGTCCCCTGGCAACAACGCAAGCAAGTTTGTGCCGACCTCAAGGCGATTTATGCGGCGGCGACGGAATCAGAGGCAGAGTTTAATCTCGAACTCTTTGCCGAAAAATGGGACAAGCAATATCCATCGATTTCTAAGTCGTGGCGCAGTCATTGGGCGAATATTATCCCCTTCTTTGCTTTCCCGCCTGAGATTCGCAGGGCAATTTATACCACCAATGCCATTGAGTCAATGAATAGCAGTTTGCGGAAGGTGATTAAATCTCAGCAGATTTTTCCCTCGGATGAGGCTGCTTTCAAGCTGGTTTATTTGGCGATGCGCAATATCTCGAAGAAGTGGACGATGCCGATTCGCGATTGGAAACCTGCCCTCAATCGCTTTGCGATCCTCTTTGAGGATCGTCTCCACATCTAGTTTCTAGACTTTACACATTTTGCTTGACAGTCTCAATAAATCTTGCCGAAATTGTCAATTTCCGCCATCAGTCGTTGCGTGGCATACCAACTATCCATCAACACTGTCTGAAATGCTAATTGCTTGCTATGGACTAATCCCTTGAGCATATCCGATACGTGGTCTAATTTACTCTTACCATCACCATTAGGGTCATAGATCCGATAGTCTACCACCCAAAATTCGTGCCGTTTGAAATTGACATAGATACAGTTGACCAATCCTATACCTTGCACAACTCCATGTTCGTTGCCACTGTATTGTCTTTGTGCCATCTCTATCTTTCTAGCATGGCGTTTGTCTAACACTGTGTCGTCAAACAGCACGTACATATACTTGGCTTCATCTGACACAATCGTTGGTTTCACGTTTTGCCATAGCAATTTCGGCGTTAGTTTCTCGGCTTTTAGGTATCGGTTGATCTGGTCATGGCTGTGTTCTTCTAAATGGTCTGCCAAGTTAGTGATTGTGTAGTTTATCTGACTACTTATCAGATACTGGCAATAATCTAGCGTAGTAAACTTTTTTGCCATTGCTTTTACTCAAATCTTTCTTCATTTTCGCATCATTTTTTCTCTTTGCGTAAGTCCTAATAAAAATAGAAGAAGCGCAAAATGTGCTCTCAATCGCATGATTTATTTAATTGGTTTTTGAAAGATTAAGTTTTACATGATTTATTGTCCCAACACGCTAGTTCAAAGCCTTACACTTTCAGTGCAAGGCTTTAGCTGACAACCTTTAAAGCAGTTACTATGATTTCCTTGCGTAACTTTAGCGTGAGTAAAACCTGCATTATTATCACAGTCACATTCCTAAAACAGCAAAACTAATAGAGTTTGGATAAACTATCTGATGTTACGTGGAAAGAAATGAAAGTAAAATGGTAGTAATCTAGCGGTAAGGATAGACTAGAAGGGAGAGAAAAAAACAAAGAAATGAGAACTAGAAATGAGATGCCCTAGAGGTGAGAGTGAGGATGAAAATCAGATAAAATCTAAATACTAAAATTAGAAATCTGTCAGAGGCAATAGAATCGGGTGATTTGGATATATTTAGGGCTTGCTGAAAAAGCAAGAAAAGCATACAAGCAATGATTTTCAATCTTATTGAAAACTGATAAAATGCAAGGAAAAGCAGCAAAAGCAAGTAAAACCCTTGCACAAATAAAATTTCATGTACCGACAATCCCCCACAGGACAGCTATCATTCGAGAATTTCTACTTACCATTTGGCGGGAAACTGACAGGGAAAAATCGATGGGTAAGATTAGCGGAACTAGTACCGTGGGAACAATTTGAGAGTGAATATGCAGAACAATTTAGTGCAGGACAAGGAGCGCCAGCAAAGCCATTTAGGATGGCACGGGCACTGATAATCAAAGAGAAATTAGGGACAAGCGACGAAGAGACAGTGGAACAGATCCGCGAGAATCCATATTTACAATACTTCCTAGGCTTATCAGAGTACAGAGACATAGCACCATTCGAAGCAAGCATGATGGTACATTTCCGCAAACGATTAAACCTAGAGATCGTGGGCAGAATCAACGAACGGATTGTGAAGCTTCCCAAGGAATCAGGACAAAAAGAGATAGAAGAAAAGAAGGACAAGAAGGAAGATAAGAAAGAGAAAGAAGAGAACTTAGAAGAAAAGAATGTAGAAAAGGAACAGAAAGAAACAGAACCAGCAAACCAAGGAAAATTGCTGCTAGATGCAACAGTCGCACCATCTGACATCCGTTATCCCACTGACATTAAACTGTTGAACGAAGCAAGGGAACAAACGGAAATTGTGATTGATGCTCTTTACCAACAAGTGAAAGAACAATTACCGAAGAAACCACGCACCTATCGTCGTGAAGCAAGGACAGCTTATCTACAAATTGCCAAACAACGCAAACCCAATCGTAAAAAGATTCGCAAAGCATTGCGCCAACAGTTGGGATATGTGCGTCGCAATCTTGCCCATATTGATACTCTAATTGCCGCAGGGGCAAAGCTATCGGAATTGAAGAAAAATCTCTATCGGAACTTGCTGGTTGTCAGTGAAGTATATCGGCAACAACAATTGATGTACGAGCAAGGTTGTCATCGTATAGACGACCGTATCGTCAGTATTGCTCAACCTCATGTACGTCCGATTGTCAGAGGTAAGTCAGGAACACCTGTGGAGTTTGGTGCTAAATTATCAGTTAGTTGTGTGGATGGTCATGCATTTCTCGACCATCTCAGTTGGAATAACTTCAATGAATCGGGGGATTTGCCGCATCAAGTAGAATTGTTTAAATCTCGCTTTGGACATTATCCCGAAGCGGTTTACGTTGACCAGATTTACCGCACACGCAGCAATCGCGCCTATTGTCGAAATCTGGGTATTCGGATTACGGCTCCGCCTTTGGGCAGACCTGTACCCGATGATTTGGTGGCTATTCGCAAGCAAACGCTCGAAGATGCTAAGGTTCGCAATCAAATTGAAGGTAAGTTTGGACAAGCTAAACGACGGTTCAGTTTAAATCGCGTCATGACCAAGTTGGCAAATACTTCGGAAACGGCGATCGCTATCATCTTTTTGGTAATGAATCTAGAGGTGCTGCTCAAGCAGCTTGCTTTTTTATTTTTTTCTTGGTTTATGTTGGGCAGACAATGCTTTTTTCTGACCTTTGACAAGGTGGGCTTTATCTTTTCTGCTATCTCTTGCCAATCTTGGCAATTTCCTGTCTTGACTGCTAGGAAGTCTGCTTTTTCTCATTACCTTATACCTGCCACCTAATTGCTTTTTCAGCAAGCCCTATTTAGACTGGTATATAGCAGTTCCTACACTAATGAGGTACAAGCGAGTAGCTTAAATCCTATTTTAGTATAAGTTTCAATGAGATTAGGTGTACCTCGCTAGACCCCAACTTGCTATAGTTTTATTTCTAACTACATCTAAATTACAGTAGAGATCATCTAAATGAGAGCAGTGAAAGTTAATGATACGGTTGATCGCCAAGCGCATTTATTACTGGATCAACTTATTGATGTGGATATGTATGGTGCAGTACGAGTGATTGTGCTATTTTCAGAACCAATTGAAGAGGTCAAGGCGATTTTGGAAAGAGCTTTTCAGCAAGACTTAAGATTAATGTTCAACAAAAATGTCCAGACCGCCTAAAATTGACCGTCAGCGCGAACATCAAGCCAACGAACGAACTTTTCTAGCTTGGCTACGCACTTCTATTTCCCTAATTGGATTTGGATTTGCGATCGCCCGATTTGGTATTTTGGTTAGGCAATTAGAGATTACAGTCACTCCGAAAATACCCCGCCGACATTTCTTTGTTAACTCTGAAAATCTTGGCATAGCATTGGTTGTATTTGGCATTGTGGTAATTGCAGCCGCATTGTGGAGCCACAATCACAGTTACTGGCAGATTGAACGTGGTGACTATCGACCTAATCGCTTAATGATTTGGATAACCACAGTAGTGGTAATAGTTTTAGGAATTCTAAGCTTGGCATTCATGCTGTAGACAGATATGACAATATTAAGAAGGAATTGGAGATAAACAGCTACAGGTCTTTTAGAATTTTGCTTACGCATAGCCAAAAGTTTAATGTTTTTCGCCTCCAGCAGCCAGTCTTCAATCTCATAGTCGTTGTAAGCTTTATCTGCATAGACAGTGCTACCTTCAGATAAAGCAAAATAGAAGACTCTCAAAGCCCCAATATTAGCAAATGAACCCGAAGTTAGAAAAAACTCTACGGGTTTTCCTGTCTCCCGTAATCATCAAATGAATCTTGACACGGTAAAAATATCGTTTCTTACTGACTTGATATCCTCGGTATACATCATCGAAATCATAGAGCTTTGACTTTGAGATACGGAGATTGTCACAGACTGGTAACGGGAAGCTATCAATACTGTAAATAGATGCAATGTTTAGCTGTTTCCATACCTGTCCCAACGTTTCAAATACTGTCAACAGCATTGCTTCAGTTCTATGTAATCTGCGATTGAAACGACTACGACTGAGCATCTTCGGAATATACTTTGGCTCTGACATGGCTTTTCTCGCTTTCTCAAAGTTGCCGCAGTAGTACAGCATTGCAACTATCGCTGTTGTCATAACTTCGCCATCACTCATCTGCTGTTGTTCATCACCCCGATGATTCATTGATTTGAGGATGTCATCACATAGGCAATAAATCGCTATAATTTCATCAGTCATTTTTATGACTGCTACTTGTCTTTTGACTTTTGTAGCAGTTTTTTTGCTTTATCCCTTAGGTCGTAACTTGGGTTAGATTAAACAACTTAGATCTCCCATTTCACCTTGTTAGAAGCATTCATAACGAACCTTCTAGTTACTACTATTTTGGAAGACTAAAAATCTAAGACTAATAAAAATCAATGCTCCTAAAATTTGTAAGGCAGCAATAGGGATACCATATTTAGCGAATTTACTAAAAGAAATTGGTTTGCCATGAATTTCAGAAATCCCTGCGCCAACGATATTTGCAGAGGCTCCTACAATAGTTGCATTACCACCTAAAGTTGCCCCAAACATCATGGCGTAGAAAAGCGGTAAAACCTCAGCGGGAAGTTGTCTGTCAAAGCCTGGAATCAGAATCAAGGGTGGCGCTAGATCGACATTTACAAGATATTCCTTCATCATCGGAACCATTGCGACCACAAGGGGAATATTTGGAATAACAGTAGAAATTAGAGCTACGGATATCAAAACAACTATTGTTCCCAGCGCAATATTTGTTCCTAATGCTGATGCCAATAAATTAGAAGCTTGAGTAATTAAACCTGTTTCTTGTAATCCTCCAATCAAAACGAAAGTTGACATAAAAAACAGCAAGGTACTCCAATCGACATCTTTTAAAACCTTGTTAATGGGATCAATACCGTTATGGTGAGAAAGAAATAGCGATAAACCTGCACCCATTAGGGCAACTGCCCCAGGGGAGATTGGCGATGGCAAGGATTCGCCAATCACGAATAAAACTAAAACAAATACAGAAATTACGCCGCCGATAATTAACGTCCTAGGATGATTAATCATAGGTATTTCAATCTGATCGCTAATTTCTATATTCTTTCGCCAGATTGTGCCAAACAAAAATGGCAAAGTACATACAATTATGGCAATAGAGATAAATCCGCCAAAACTTAATCGGGTAAGGTAGTCAGCAAAACTAAGATTGATACCATTGCCGACAATAAATGTTGCAGGATCACCCACCAGTGTTAAGAGTCCTGCACTATTCGATACCATTACCATCAAAATTATTAATGGAACAAAATTTACGCCTATAATTTTTGCCAAGGGTGGAATCATCGGAGCCAAGAGCATTACGGTTGTGGCATTCGGGAGTACTGCACATACAAGCGAGGTAATCCCCACGATCGCTAGTAGTAGCCGACTACCTTTACCTTTAGCAAGCATCACCATCTGCACAGCTAAGTAATCAAATACTTTTGTCGGTTCAAATGCTCGCACCATAACCATTACGCCAAATAGCAAACTGATAGTGGCATAACTTTTACTGATATACCTTGTTGCCTCTTCTAAGCTCAGGATTCTAGCAGCGACTAGTAATAGCGCTCCCAAAAAAGCGGCGATCGTTAAATGGACTCTCTCAGTAACAATTAGAATAATTACTACTACAAAGGTCACTCCTGTAAAAATAGCTTGCCAATTGTCCATGAGTAATAATTTTGATTATTGTTATTGAATTGAAGTAGAACTTAGCCTTGAGAGCAATGTAGTTGAGATTACACTTTGATAAGAAGGAACTCTAGCTTAACAAATGCAAAAAAGCAAGAAAAGATGTGATTTTCCTGAATATGTGTGATGCTAGTAGGCGACCTAGTTGAAGTCAGAATGGATTATGTTGATGTTAGTTTCGGATTGCCTGTAGCTATGCCGAAATGGTAAATCTCACTGCTGCGGCAAATAAATATCCTGATGAACTATCAGGAGGAATGAAACAGCGGGTAGGAATCGCAAGAGCCTTATCGATTCGACCCAAGGTATTATTAATGGATGAGCCATTTGGGGCATTAGATGCTTTAACTCGCTATAAACTTCAACAGCAAGTACTAAAAATTTGGGAAGCTCATCGTCTATCGGTAATGATGATTACCCATGATGTTGATGAAGCGATTTTTATGTCTGATCGTATTGTGATGATGACCAATAGCCCTGCTGCTCATATTGGTGAAGATTTTCATGTTCCCTTTCCTCACCCAAGGGATCGGGCGGCTATTCGCAATACATCAGAGTATTTTGAACTGAGGAACCACATCTTAAATTTCCTAGATCAATACTCCACCTACGATGAGTAGAATTTTAATTATGCACAATGGACGATATAAATATCCACTCATTCCAGCTTTATCAAGCTTTCAAGCAAATGACTATGCGCTTACATTCCTCCCTAATTTCTTGGCGATCGCATTCATTTTGGATGATTGTGGGTCTATTTGGGTTAGTGATTGTTTTGGAATTTTCCACACCCCCAGATTATGTGATGGGCTATCTCTACATCAGTCCGATCCTGATCGCTAATTCGCAATTGAGTCGTACAAGCACTTTTCTGTTCGCACTTGCTTCGGTGTTTTTGACGATTATCAATATCTGGATTCCTAATTTTGAAACGATTCAAGCTTCTATGGTCGTCAATCGCTTGGTGACTATCTTGGCTCTAGTTGTGACCGCAATCCTGTGCGATCGCAATCGGCAAACACAGCAGATTTTGGTGCAGCAACAGGTAAAACTACAAGCCCAAGAGCAAATCATGAATGTACGCGAAGACTTTGCTTCTACGTTAGCCCATGATTTAAAAACTCCGTTACTTGGTGCGATCGAAACTCTGCAAGCTTTTGATCGCCAACAATTTGGAACTATTGATGCTAAGCAAAAAGCTGTAGTAAACACAATGATCCGTAGTCATCAGAATAGTTTGCAATTAGTGGAAACTCTCCTTGATGTCTATCGTAATGAAACGGAAGGCTTGCAATTACAATTAGAACCAATTAATTTAGTGATTCTGGCGGAAGATGTGGCAACCTCGCTGTTGATTTTATCTACTAGCCGCCGTGTTCACCTAAACCTAAATTATTATTAAATGTCAAGGGTTTTGTCGTGACGCGACAGAATAAAGTCGGTTAGTTGACGCGAAAGAGGAGTTCAGATCGCAAACATAAATTCGCGCCAAGAACTGATCGCAACGACAAGTAAAGATCGCTGAGACAGAATCACAAAAAAGAAAGTCAAGTTGAATGAGAGCGAGCAGTAGCAACCTGACGACGATAGCTATCAGACTTGATTTCGAGGATCACAGCGTGATGAACAAGTCTATCGACAGCCGCAACCGTCATCATCGAGTCAGAGAAGATGGAATCCCATTGACTGAAAGGCTGATTAGCGGTAATGAGTAGACTTTTACGCTCATAGCGATAAGCAATCAACTCAAACAAGACAGAGGTTTCAGCTTCAGACTTTTTGACATAGCCCAAATCATCAAGAACAAGTAAGTCAAAACGATCAAGCTTCTTGAGCAATGCAGGGAGCTGTAGTTGCAACTTGGCGTATTGCAAATCTTGAACTAAAGCATTAGCCGCAAAGAACTTGGCACGCATACCCAACTCCACCATACGGCGAGCCAAACCAGCCGCCAGATGAGTTTTACCGACACCAGAAGGACCAAAAATCAGACAGTTACCAGCCCGTTCCAACCAAGCCGTGTCGTCAGCTAATTGCATCAGAGGAGCAGGATTAAATTGGGGACAATGGTCAAAGTCAAAGTTGGAAAAACTTTTTGCGGTGGGAAGTTGAGCCTCGGAGAGAGCTCGTCTCAGTCGGAGATCGTGGCGTTGAATCGATTCCAGCTCGCATAATGTTAATAAAAATCTGGAGTAAGACCATTGCTCCTGTAGCGCTTGGTGTTCTATAGATTCCCAGTGGGTGAGCATATGGGACAGGCGGAGTTGCTTCAGATGCTGACTGAGATTCTGGTAAGGACTCAGGGCTATCGTGGCTGATGGAGCTAGATTCAAAGAGTTGGTCATAGCTTGCGAGAGCGTGTTGTTCAATAGTTAGTGGAGGAAAACTTTGGGAGCAGTCCCGAACAAATTGTTGCTTAAGTCTTTTGAGACTTAGGGTTTGAGCGATTAGTTCTTGTTCGAGATATTCAGCGATCGGTTCTTCCAAGTTCTGGGTAGCAGAAATATACAAGGCTTCCACTATCAATACAGCGGCTGTATCTAGGTCAAACTGAGTTTTTAATTTCACCCACAACTCCCGAAACTGAGTAGTGGGGAGTAAATCTTCCTGCCAAGTACAATAAATAAAGGCTCTGGGTTTGCGCCGTAAACCTTCAATCACATGTCTGTAGTTGATACAACGACCCCGCCGTTTATCTGTGTCTGTGACCCGCACACGGGGCAGCTCTACAACTTGATGATTACCCAAATAGCCTAATATGCGGTCGTGATAAAGGCGTAATTCTAATTGACGACCAATCAGTCTAGATGGCACTGTATAAAGGACACAGCGGACTTCTACAGTGCTATGGCGGCTGACACGAGCGGCGAGCATTTCATAGTCTGGGACACGGTATTTTGGTAGTGGTTGAAAATGTTTTTTCTCCTCTTCAAATTTTGCTTGGCATTGCTGATTTAATTTGGCGACGACGAATTCAATCAGTAATCGATATTCTTCCAGACTCCCGAAATCGTTGCTCCCTCTTAAATAGATCGCTTGTTCGATCCGATTTTTAAGATGTCCATGGGGCGATTCAATAGAACCGTTCTCGTGAGCAATCCCAGTATTATTGCGAGTTGGCTGCAATCGATAATGGTCGCAAAGTTCGTCATACAAACGAGTTAAGGCTTTATTCCCTCCCAAATTCTTATAGGCTGCACTCAAACTATCGGTGCGATGTTGTTTTGGTACTCCACCACAGGCGGCTAGCGCGTTCTGTAGCCCCTCTGATAAGCCGATGAAACTCTCCCCTCCTCGAATGATCTGGGCATATTGCCAACCACTGTAGGCGAGGCGGTAATGGTATAACAAATGTTCAAATGCTTCTCCAGCAATTGTTACCGTCATTCCTTTTAGCTCGGTAAAGTCTGAAAGACCCATCATCCCCGGTTCATGCCGTAACTCGAACATTACTTCTGGACTCGGACCATACAATGCTTTCCAAGTCTGCACCCGTCGCTGGATCGTGCGGAGTACATTTGGGTATTTACCAGGGTAGGTATCTTGTAGGTACTCGAACAAGGTCATCGGCTTCAGGCGAGGTTCTTTTCTGAGCATTGGCTCCAGTTCTTTTTCCCAGACCCCTCCTAAGGGATCTTTGCTGTTTTTTTCATCTACTTTTCCCCGATTCGGTTGGTGTTCTCCTGATTCGATTCGTTGACCCGTTCGTTCTGATATTTCGGCAATATATGCCGCTTTCGATTGGTTCAAGCCAATTTCTCTTGCTTTCATATAGGCTTTTCTCTGGTATATATGGATTGATTTTCTCGACACTAGATTTTTCTCTTTACTTAGGGAGATTTTCTAGTGTCTTTTTTGGGTGGGGTTATGGCAAGCTCTTTTTTCCCTCCTTACCGATCTGTGTTCCCACTGCTTTTACCTGAGGTAATCCGACAATTGTGTCGTTTGACCCGCCTATTCCATTGTCACTTGATAGCAGCCTAACGTTTGTTAGATATGCCGATGATTTTGTTTGTCTTCATCCAGACAAAGAAGTAATAGATAAAGCTAAGGTCATTCTTCAAGAATGGCTCAAAGAAGTTGGGTTGGAAGTTAGTGATAGAAAGACTCGTGTGACTCATACCTCCAGTGGATTTGATTTCCTTGGATTCAATATCCGTCAGTACAAGGTGGGCAAACACAAGAGTGGTAAATCTAGAAATGGAAACCGCTTAGGCTTCAAAACACTAATCATGCCATCTAAGGACAAGGCAAAGAAGCACTACGAGAAAATAGCGGATGTCATATCTAGCCATAGCTCAGCCCCACAAAAGGCATTAGTGTTAAGGCTGAATCCCATCATACGTGGATGGGCTAATTACTACTCTACTGGAGTCAGTAAAGCCACTTTCGCCAAGTTAGATCATCTAATTTGGCAACGTATAACGAGATGGTGTAAGCGTCGTCACCATAACAAATCGGCTAAATGGGTCAATGCTAAATACTTTAGGATTATCAATGGCAGAAGTTGGGTATTTAGTGATGGAATTTTCTCCCTCACATCCCATGCCGAAGTCCCCATTGTCAGACATACAAGGGTTAGAGGCAATAAATCTCCCTACGATGGGGATTTACCTTACTGGGCTGCTAGACTGGGGAAACATCCCCTGCTGCCAGTTTCAGTTTCTAAACTCCTCAAGTCTCAGAATAGCAAGTGTAATCACTGTGGATTAACTTTCAGAGATGGAGACGTTTGGGAGGTTGACCACATTATCCCTTGCTCCTTGGGCGGAGGTAATGGATACGCAAATCTTCATCTCCTTCATCGTCATTGCCATGATTCTAAAACTGCTTCTGATGGCAGTCTCCAACGTACCCATGATAATGGTCAAATCATTGAGGAGCCGAATGAAGCTAAAGTTTCAAGTTCGGTTCTGAAGACAAGTGGCTCTCGTGAGAGAGTCACTTAGTTTAACTTTACTACGTGATCCCCACCTACACTTCGCCTTGGTGGTTACTTGGGTTGCTCTTGGTGCTGGGATTGAGAAAGATTAGCGAAAAGAACTTACAAACTCGTTCAGCTGTAACAGATTCATAACCATAATTAATCTCATTTGTGATTTAATTACTTATTGACATCACTCCCAAAAGTTTTCTCTATGCACAAACTAATTTTTTCTCCTTTGCATAACCTAAGCCCACTTTATTGAGTTAGAGCCAAATCAAAATTTTAGAGCTTCAATTTTACAATTGATAGTTAATATCAATAAAAGGGTTGACAAATTTTGCTAGACTAGATTAATCTTTGTAATCTAATGACAATTTATAGCAATAAGTTAAGTTTGTGAGGAGTGACAGTTGAAAGAATTTATGTATAGCTTTGGGGTCGCAAGTGCGATTGTGGTGATCCTTGCCCCTGTTGTACAAGCCCAAACCCCAATCACAAATATTCAGGTTAGACAGGTAGGGGATAGCTTAGAACTTTTATTAGAGAGTGAGCGGGCGATCGCCTCTGAAGTCAACCAAAGAGTTGAGGGCAACCAGCTCATCCTCGAAATCCCTAATGCTCAACTAGAATCCAATGTAACCCAATCGCTGTTATCAGCTCCCATCGCAGGTATTCAAGACATTAGCGCTGCCCAACAGCCTAACAATGTTGTGAAAATAACCCTTATAGGTGAAACCACCGCACCTGCAATCAACGTGCAGTCTGGTGATTCTGGTTTAGTCTTCAAAATCATTTCCAATACTTTTGCTGGAAATACTGAAGATGATGAAGAGACAGAACTAGTAATTACAGCAAATAGAACAGAACAAAAGCCTTCAAGAGTTTCCCGATCTGTGACTGTGATTGAACGAGAAGAAATTGAACGTCAAACTCAATCCAATCAAGATCTTGGCTCAGTCTTGGCAAAAGTTGTACCTGGATTATCACCTTCGACAGAAACGACAAGTTCTTTTGGACAAACGCTACGGGGGCGCAATGTTTCCGTTTTGATTGATGGTGTGCCGCAAAGTACCAACAGAAATGCGCAACGGGATTTGCGAACTATTGATCCTAGTGTAATTGAACGGATTGAAGTTTTACGCGGTCCTAGTGCTATCTATGGTGATGGCGCAACGGGCGGGATTATTAATATCATTACCCGCAAGAGTGCTAAAGAGCCTTTTGCCGCAAAGACAACCATCGGCACTAATTTTTCGCCGACAAACCTTCAGAATAGTTTTGGTTATCGATTACAGCAATCAGTTTCTGGAACTGATGACAAATTAAGTTACTTTGCTGACGCATCGCTCTCCACCACTGGAGGCAGGTTTGATTCAGCAGGCGATCGCATTCCACCCGATCCATTGGGGCAAGGAGGTTTAGCCGATCTCACCACCCTCAATTTATTTGCGAAGCTCGGCTATCAAATTGACGATACCTCTAACATTCAGTTTAGTGTCAATCATTTTAACGACCAACAAAATTCTAGATTTGCTCTCAACCCAACACCAAGCGGAACAAAGGCAGAAGCTAGGGCAGGACTAGAATTACCCAATCAACCCAACACGAAAAATACGATTCTTAACCTCGCATACAGTAACGCCAATATCTTTGGTAGCAAGGTGAATGGACAAGTTTACTATCGCAACTATTCCAGCCGTTTCTATCCCTTTGACGACGACTCTAAAAGTTCTACATTTGGTGGGTTTGTACTACAATCGCAAGTGCAATCAGATAAGATTGGTGGGCGCTTAGACATCAATACTCCTCTCGCCGAAGATAACCGCCTTAACTTACTTTGGGGCGTGGATTATGCCCATGAAAGTACCTCACAACCAGCCGATCTATTTGACGAAGCCATTTTTGAAGCTAGTAATGGACTTGTTTTTCGCCCCAATGGTCGTCGCAATTTTTCACCGACTTTAAACCAAAATAATCTTGGTCTATTTGCCCAACTCACTTGGAATGCGAACGAGCAATTCTCAGTCAATGGTGGTGTTCGCCAAGAATTTATTGGCGTTAATATCGGTGACTTTACCACCCTTGCAGGCAATCAGGTTGGGGGCGGTAAGTTAGACTACAGTGCCACACTTTTTAATGTTGGTGCTGCTTATTCTATTAGTGACAATATCGACCTTTTCGGAAGTTTTGCCCAAGGTTTTTCGACTACCGATGTAGCTAGAGTTTTACGCACAGCCCCCGCGGGATTTAACGTGGCAGCCCTACGTCCCGAAGCCCAGCGAGTTGATAACTACGAAATTGGTGTTCGTGGCACTTGGGATACAGTCAAAGCTTCCCTAACAGCTTTCACCAGCTATTCAAACCTCGGCACAACCTTTGATGCTCAATTTAATACCCTCCGTGATCCTCAAAGGATTTATGGGGTAGAGGCAGATTTTCGCGTAGCAGTTAATGAGCAATTGGCATTAGGGGGAACCTTTACCTATAGCGAAGGTGAGCGGGATGTGAATCGAGATGGGGACTTTGAAAGTCCCTTACCAAACTTCCAAATTACCCCGATCAAACTCACAGGGTTTGTGGAATTTCAAGCGACTCCACAATGGTCAAATCGTTTCCAGTTAAATTATCTAGGCAGCCGCGATCCCAAAGGCACTGGCTTTGGATTAGATCGAGTTGATAGTTATCTAACTGCGGATTTAATGAGTAGCTATGACACTGGTTCTGGCAAAATCCAGCTTGGCATTGAAAACCTTTTCAATTCCCAATATTTTCCAGTCATTTCACAGGTATCTGGTGGTCGTACTAAATATGCAGGACAAGGAACCACGGTTACCTTAAGCTATAGCATCAATTGGTAAAATCATGTCAGCAGTGAGGTTTTGGAGTTTCTAATTAGAGTGCTTGCTTAGTAGACAGGATAAAGAGATTAAAAAGATGAAAAGTCTAGACAAAAATCTACCTTTTCTCTTTTTATTTTAGATACTTCCTTCCCACCGAAGCAATAGACACATAAAACCAAGAATAGACGTTGCGGCACTTCGCGCCGCAACGTCTATTCTTTCACTGGGAAGTGAGTAAGACTTTTAGGTAAATGATTAGGAAAGTATTTCATGAAAAAAAAGACTTTTAAGCTTCAATTAGTACCTCTTTCTCTAGGGATAATATTTTGTTTATTGCTGATGATCAGTAGTTGTTCCCCCCAGCAACAGGGGCGATCGCTAGTAAATCTCACAGAAAGAGCAGAAATTACTCAAACTGGGCGAAAAATACGGCACGCTATGGGTGAGACGGTGGTGAGTAAAAAGCCCAAACGAGTTGTTGTACTGACCAATGAAGGGACAGATATGTTGATTGCTCTGGGGGTTAAACCTATCGGTGCAGTCAAATCGTGGCAGGGTGATCCGTTCTATGACTACATTGATGCAAAATTAGCATCGGTGGTGGTGGTGGGCGATGAATTTCAGCCAAATTTAGAGAAAATTATTGCTCTCAAACCAGATTTAATTATCGGCTCGAAAGTAAGACAGAAACAGGTCTATCAACAATTAGCGGCGATCGCACCCACTGTCTTCTCTGAGACATTAGGCGGCACTTGGAAGGAGAATTTACAACTCTATGCCCAAGCCCTGAATCAAGAAGAAAAAGCCACCGCATTACTAGCCGCATGGGATCAAAAAGTTGCTACTTTAAAAGAAAAATTAGGAGCTAATCCGCCGACTGTTTCACTGCTACGTTTTCTGCCGGGGACTGCAAAAATTTATTATCAAAAGTCTTTTCCTGGACAAATTGTGGCAGAAGTGGGTTTACTTCGTCCAGAGATTCAAAGAAAAGATAGTTTTGCAGACGGAGTTGGTTTAGAAAGTATTCAAAATATAGAGGCAGATTATCTTTTTTACTTTACCCATAATGAAAAAGATAATAAGGGGACAGAAACCCAAATTCAATGGTTTAGGCATCCCCTTTGGACTAAATTAAAGGTTGTGCAGAATCAGAATGTTTATGAAGTTAGCGATGCAGAATGGACAAGCTCTAGCGGCATCCTCGCGGCAAATCAAGTTTTAGATGATTTGTCTAAGCATCTCTTAAAATAGCTCTAAAGCCTTACAAGACGTTGGGCAGTTAAATCGGTGATTAGTGAAGGCATTTGCTTGCGTCTTTTTTATCGTTTTTAAGTACCCATCATCTGTTAACTAACCAATGCCACTGTTACCTCTTTGCGCTTAAGGGAATACACATGGGAGTACCTGCGATCGGGTCAGGGTAAATGCGACATTTTAAATTAAATACAGATTGGACAATTTCTGCGGTAATTACGGTCTCTGGTTCTCCCTCTGCAAAAATTTGTCCATCTTTAATCGCCACTAGATAATCAGCATAGCGACAGGCTTGATTCAAGTCATGCAAAACCATTACAATCGTGCGTCCTTGCTGTTGATTGAGTTCATGGAGCAGATCCAATACTTCCATTTGATGGGCTAGATCCAGAAAAGTAGTTGGCTCGTCTAATAGAAGAATTTTGGTGTTTTGGGCAAGCGCCATCGCAATCCAAGCCCGTTGTCGCTGTCCGCCCGATAGGGTGTCGAGGGGGCGATCGCTAAGTTCAATCAAGTCAGTCATTTCCAAGGCTTGCTGCACAAATCGCTCATCCTGTACTGACCATTGCTGCATCCAATTTTGGTAGGGATATCTTCCCTGAGCGACCAGATCTTTGACGGTTAAACCTTCGGGGGCGATCGGATTTTGGGGTAATAGTCCTAGCTGTTGAGCAACAGATTTAGTCGATCGCTTGATGATCGATTTACCATCTAGATAGACAGCACCGCCACTGGGTTTGAGCAATCTAGCTAGTCCGCGCAATAAGGTGGATTTCCCACAACCATTTGCACCAACTAGCGCCGTCACCTTTTCGATGGGAACAGTGAGACTTAGTTCCTGAATGATCGTAGTATTTTCGTAGGCTAGGGATAAATTCTGAGCAATTAGTTCTGGCATTGGTTTCTGAATGATTAGGAATGACGATTGTGAATAAGTAGATAGATAAAGAATGGTGCGCCGATCGCGGCAATTACGACACCGCAGGGAATCTCAATCGGGGCAAAAACAGAGCGTCCAATCAAATCGGCGATCGCGACCAGAAGTCCACCGATCAGCCCTGCGATCGGCAGAAGATTTTGATGATTAGCACCAACAATTTTCCGTCCAATATGAGGAGCCATCAGACCGACAAAGCTAATTGCCCCTGCCGTCGCCACTGATGCTCCTGCTAAGCCCACGGCGACAATTACCAATAATCCACGTTGCCACTCCACTCGACTGCCTAATCCCCTTGCCACGTCATCGCCAAGACTTAAGACATTGAGTTGACGGGATAGAGACAAGGCAATGGGAATACCAGTAACACACCAAGGCAAAAAAGCAAAAAACTGTTCCCATGTCCGCCCATAGACACTACCTGCTAACCAAACTAGGGCTTGGCTAACATCATAAATGGAACCAAAAGTAATTAATAAACTGGTAAAAGCACTAGCGATCGCCGATAGACCAATGCCTAACAGAATCAGTAAAATCGGTGAACTGCCCCTATTCCATGCCAATCCATAAATTAAAGCTGCCATCACCAAGGCTCCTGCAAACGCTGACAATGGCAAAGCATAGATTGGCGCAGCGGGAAATAGAATGATTGTAGCAACCGCCGCTAAACTCGCCCCTCCATTGATGCCAATGATACTAGGATCAGCCAAAGGATTGCGGGTTAATCCCTGAAAGATCGTGCCTGAAATCGCCAAAGCCAGACCCACCATAAAAGCAACAAGGCTACGCGGTAATCGTAACGTATAGATCACAAATAGGTGATCGGGATTACCTGTATCGATCCCAAATAGAGTTTTGAGAATATCCAAAACTGCGATCGGATATTCTCCCTTGCCCACATTCAGAGTGAAGGCGATAAATCCCAAGATTACCAAAATAGCGACAGTCGCAGGTAAACGACGATCCACATAAAAAGATAGAACGGGATTACGGATAGTCAGCCATTGTTTCATTTTTTCACCTTTGATTTCACCAAATAGACAAACACGGGTGCGCCAACCAATGCCGTCATGATGCCCACAGGCAGTTCTTGGGGTTTGAGTAATAACCTTGCGGCAATATCTGATACCAATAAAAGAATGGAACCAAAAACCGCAGAGTAAGGCAAAATCCAGCGATAATCAGTTTTGATAAAAAAGCGTACTCCATGGGGTACAACTAGCCCCACAAAGCCAATCGGTCCCGCGATCGCCACAGAACTTCCTGCCAATAACACCACACTGGTTGCCGTCAGGAGTTTAATCCACAGGGTTTGTTGTCCTAAACTGGTGGCAATTTCTTCGCCGAGGCTCATGGTGGTAATTTGTTTGCCTAGAAGGAAAGCAAGAATTAATCCCACGACCATTAAGGGCAGTACATATAAAAATAAATCAAAATCTCGACCTGCTAAGGAACCCGCTAACCAGAAGCGAATTTCTTCTAGGGTTTGTTGGCTGACGATTAAAATTGCCGTGGTAATGGAAGAGATAAAAGCGGCGATCGCTGCTCCTGCGATCGTGAGATTTAATGGGGTTGCGCCGCCTGCACCAAGGGAGGCTAAGCTATAAACCACCACCGCCGCGATCGCAGCCCCTATAAAGGCGGCGATCGCATAGACCGTGAGTGATGAGCTACCAAAGAAAAATAATGTCCCCACTACTGCTAACGCACCACCCGCACTAATGCCCAAGATCCCTGTTTCTGCTAAAGGATTGCGAGTTAGGCCCTGCATTAACGCTCCCGATACAGATAGAGATGCACCAACGGCTATGGCAATTAGCGATCGCGGTAAGCGTACTGTTTGGATTACTAAATGGTCAAAGGAATTATCAAATTCTGTAAAAGATTTGAGAATTATCTCTAAGGAAATATCCCTAGCCCCCAAAGTAACGCTATAAATCAGGCAAATAATTAAGGCGATCGCGACCAATATTAAACCTGCGATCGGTGATGCTCTTAGATATCTAGGTGGACGCGAGAAAGATAGTTGGGACATGGAGTATTGATCACTTAACTTTTGTAAGTAACTTGCAATTGGTCTGTTATTTTGCTACTAATTTTAGTACCAAATGCTAATTAATAGCAATAAGAATATCCCATATTTAGCTGTACCTTCTTCTAGCTATGGTTCTTATAAGTAAAACTATAACCTGTCATCAATTAGGCATTTCAGTATTTTCAATTTTCTCGTCAATCTTCTTGCTGGGTTGGTTGCCTATATCTATCGCGAGTCTAAAGCTGCTTTAGATCTTCAGCCTAAAGGCTTGCCTGCTCTGCCTGCTGCTATCTTTTAGCTCATCGAACTCACATTAACTAAAAAGCTATTGACAAAGATTCCTAATTAAAGTTAATTTATTAAAAACCAATCTTAATAAGATTAATTGTCAATAAACCAGAAATCTTCATTACAAAAAACTAATGCAACAACTTTGTGATGATTTAGGGCAAGTGATTCCATATGCTCCTAATCCAACGACTATACAGGGGCGATCGCTGCCGGGGACTCATTCTCAGGCATATCTAGAACGCCAAACACTGCGAGAATCTAATGCTCTCAGTTATCCCCGCCGCATTCCCATGGCGATTCGGGAGGCAAAAGGGATTTTTGTGACGGATGTAGACGGTAATGTCTATTATGACTGTCTTGCAGGGGCGGGAACCCTTGCCCTTGGGCATAATCATCCAGTGGTCATTGAGGCAATGCAACAGACATTGGCAGGGAATTATCCTTTGCATACTTTGGATTTGACGACACCGATTAAGGATCGTTTTGTGGAGGAATTATTTGCCAGTTTGCCGAAAAATTTTGCGAAACGAGCAAAGATTCAATTCTGTGGTCCGACGGGTGCTGATGCTGTGGAAGCGGCTCTTAAATTGGTGAAAACAGCGACGGGACGAAGGAGTGTTCTCTCATTTTCCGGTGGTTACCACGGCATGAGTCATGGGGCGTTAAGTTTAACGGGAAATATTGCCCCAAAGTCTGCGGTAACGGGCTTGATGGCGGATGTTCATTTTCTACCCTATCCCTATGATTATCGTTGTCCGTTCGGGATTGGTGGTGAGACTGGACAGCAGATTGGCAGTCGTTATATCGAGTATTTGCTAGCGGATCCTGAGAGTGGAATTGTGCCACCAGCGGGAATGATTTTGGAGGTTGTCCAAGGTGAGGGGGGGGTGATTCCAGCGCCAGATGCTTGGTTGCGAGAGATGAGGCGCATTACCAGTGAACGGGATATTCCGTTGATTGTGGATGAGATTCAGACGGGTTGGGGACGCACGGGTCATCTGTATGCGTTTGAACGGGCGGGAATTACCCCAGATGTGCTGTTACTGTCGAAGGCGATTGGTGGTTCTTTGCCTTTGTCAGTGGTTTTGTATGATGAGAAACTCGATTTGTGGAAACCGGGCGCTCATGCTGGCACGTTTCGGGGTAATCAGTTGGCTATGGCGGCGGGTACTGCCACGCTTAACTATATTATTGAAAATCAATTGGTTGATTCTGTGCAAGTTTTAGGCGATCGCCTGAGGCAGAATTTACAACTAATACAAGAGCATCATCCTTGTATTGGTGATGTGCGGGGACGGGGTTTAATGATTGGGGTAGAGATTATCAATCCCAATGGTGGGCAAACGGCTTATCCAGAAATGGCACAACGGATTCAAGCGGCTTGTCTGAAACGGGGCTTAATTCTGGAGTTAGGCGGGCGTTTTGGGACGGTGGTACGTTTCCTACCGCCTCTGATCATTACAGCGGATCAGATTGATGTCATCAGTGAAATTTTTGCGCAAGCGTTACAGGTCGCAGAACAGGAATTCGCCTAGGGCGATTGCCATCCATCTTTTATCTAAAATCTGATATTCCTTTTTCTGTATTAGTTTTAGCGGATCATTGTCTTTACTAATCTATCCATCTTTCCTATGTCATCATCAATTCAGGTGCGCCGCTTTGACCGATATTTTCTGACGGAGCAAACAGAAAGTATTGAGAGCTATCAGCAGGCAATCTCCATTACCCAAAATCTAATTATTAAGAATCTATCTCAGCAAGGACAAGCTTATAGTGGTCTGGCTCCTCAGGAGTTAAAAACGAGCTTAAGAAACTTTTGCCCAAAAAGTTTTATTCAAAGAGATATTCAAAAAATTCAAGCCGAATTATCTAAAATTATCAGCAATGCAGCCGTTGTGACTCACCCCACCTGTGTTGCCCATCTCCACTGTCCACCCCTCATTCCGGCGATCGCCGCCGAGCTGATCATTGCCAGTTTGAATCAGTCGATGGATTCTTGGGATCAAAGCCCCAGCGCAACCATTCTGGAGCAGCAACTGACGCAATGGCTCTGTGATTTGTTTGGTTACAGTAATGCTGCCGATGGCATTTTTACCAGCGGTGGCACGCAATCCAATTTGATGGGATTACTACTTGCGAGGGATTACTATGCCAAAACCCATTTAAATTGGCACATTCAACAACAAGGATTACCGCCAGAAGCCAGTCAATTTCGGATTCTTTGTTCAGACGTGGCTCACTTTACAATCCGTCAAGCAGCCGCAATTCTCGGCTTAGGAGAAAATGCCGTTATTCCCATTGAAACAGATGAAAATTTTCAGCTAAAACCAGCCAATCTAGTTGAAAATCTGATCCTTCTTAAACAGAAGAATTTACGCCCAATTGCCATCGTTGCCACAGCCGGAACCACTGATTTTGGAAGTATTGATCCACTAACTGAACTAGCAAAAATTGCCCAAGATCATGATCTCTGGTTTCATGTCGATGCCGCCTATGGGAGTGCCTTAAAACTGAGCCAAACCCATGCCTATAAACTAGCAGGAATTGAATTGGCTGATTCCATTACTGTGGACTTCCATAAACTGTTTTATCAACCGATTAGTTGCGGCGCATTTCTGCTAAAAAACCAAGCTAACTTTAGCTTAATTAAACTCCATGCAGACTATCTCAATCCCGAAAGTAATGAAGCTCAAGGCATTCCTGATTTAGTCACAAAATCAATTCAAACAACCCGACGTTTTGATGCCTTAAAGTTATGGCTATCTCTACAAACTTTAGGTATAAAAACTTTTGGTGAAATGATTGACTACACCATCAAATTAGCAGCGGCGATCGCCAAAATTATTGCAGAGGATCCAGAACTAGAATTAGCCAACAATCCCACCATCAATGCCGTTGTTTTTCGCTATCGACCTCCCCAAGCAACCGCAACAGAGATTGAGCGCATCAATCAACACATTCCCAAACAATTGATGCTCGAAGGAAAAGCAATCATTGCCCAAACTCAAATCAAGGGTAAAAACCATCTTAAATTCACACTGCTGAATCCCCTTACAACCCTAACCGATCTCAAACAATTACTTACCCAGATCAAATCACTAGGTCAAACATTACAACAGGTGTAAAGAAGCCATGAACACAAAAAAAATTGCCGAACAAGCCACCATCCAAAGTTTCCTCAATTGTTATCTACGTGAAACTGGACAGTATGAAAAATTGCCCCCCCAGATTCCATTAGAAATACAACTCAGGGAACTGACAGGAGCAAAAGAAATCATTCGCTGTCCACTACCTCGTCAAAAAATTGAAATTTTTGTTGGGGTTCGTTATTGGTCATTAAGCGATCGCCATTTATTTACATTACCTATTTTCTATAAACCCGAAAACACAACTGAACTTTTAACCCTTGATTATCTAACCTTGACCGCATTAATTGCCAAAGAATTAAGTCTCAACAGTAATAGCCAAGAAAGCTGTGATGAATTAATGCTACGGGTGATCCAGAGTTCCCAAAACATCGAACAATTTTTAAACCATCGTCAGGCAGACATTGATACTTTATATGACTTCAATAAAACCTTTATTGAAACAGAGCAATCCCTCATTTTTGGGCATCATTTTCACCCAACACCAAAAAGTCGCCAAGGCTTTTCAGATGAAGAATTGCCCATTTATTCACCAGAAACCCAAGGTGCATTTTCCTTACATTACTTTCGCGCCCATTCATCCATTGTCCTAGAAGGCTCGACCCTAGAAAAAACAGCAACAGAACTCATTAAAGCTGAATTATGGGCGGATAAAACTATCAGTGAAGCCTTTAAAAATAAATATTGCAATCCAGATGACTATTCCCTCATTCCAGTCCATCCGTGGCAAGCAAAATGGCTAAAACATTCTCCTAAAGTTCAAGCATTATTAAATCAGGGCTTATTAGAAGATCTCGGAGAGCAGGGTCAACTATATCAACCAACTTCCTCAATCCGGACTGTTTATAGTTCTGAATCTAACTTCATGTTTAAACTCTCTTTAAATGTGAAAATCACCAACTCAATTCGAGGCAACCTTTATAAGGAATTGGAACGCGGTTTAGAAGTCAATCGTATCCTTGCTAGTCCGATTGGAGAAGATTTATATGCTCATTTTCCAAACTTTGATATGGTTCGTGATCCAGCATATATTACAATTCCCCTTGAGGGTCAAGAATCTGGATTTGCAACAATTCTAAGAAGCAATCCTTTTCAAACAGAAAACTATCAAAGCTATTCGACAGCCGAACCCACGAATGTAAAAATAGATGTAACCTGTCTAATTGCCCTCTGCCAAGATTCAGTCACAGAGCAAAGCTCCCGTTTGGGAACCCTGATTCGTACCCTTGCCAAACAAGAAAATGCTTCGACAGAAGTGATCAGTTTAAAGTGGTTTAAAGAGTATTTGCAAATTTCCCTAAAACCCATTCTTTGGCTATATTTTACCTACGGTATTGCCTTGGAAGCACACCAACAAAATAGTCTTCTAGAGCTACAAGAAGGTTATCCTTATCGATTCTTTTATCGAGACAATCAAGGCTACTATTATCGCCAATCTTTTCAATATTTACTGAATAGTATCTTGCCGAATATCAGTCAAAAAAGTGAGACAATATGCGATGATGCCGTGATTGATGAACGACTAATGTATTATCTCTTCATCAACAATATTTTTGGCTTAATTAATGCCTTTGGGGTTGCTGGACTGATTGATGAAGAACGACTCTTTAATGAACTCAAGAAGCACTTAGCAGAATTTGAAAATATTAAGCTATCCGGTTCCTTATTACTTGAGCATTTGCAACAACCTAAATTGCGCAGTAAAGCCAATCTTCTGACTCGCTTTCATGACATGGACGAATTGATTGGATCTGTCGCAACTCAATCTGTTTATGTTGATATTCCCAATCCCCTAGTAGAAAAGAAAAGTCCAATTTTAGGAGGTGTTTATGTCTAAGTTCGCTCTTGCAAAGGAGACGAGTTATGCAGTCTATGATCCGACAATTCAAAAAGAAATCTCCTTTCGACCTGTCACATTAGCAGAAGATCTAGAACGAATTCACCAATGGATGAATCATCCCCATGTCATTCCTTTTTGGAAGTTGAATTTTTCCTTGGAAAAAATGCACGCCCATCTCACAAAGGCGATCGCCGATCCCCATCAAACATTGTATATCGGTTGCTTAGATGGTGTGCCGATGAGCTATTGGGAATCCTACTGGGCGATCGATGACATTATTGCCAACTATTATCCAGCAGCAAAATTTGATCAAGGAATTCATTTGCTGATTGGAGAAACTCAGTTTTTAGGTCAAGGTTTAGCATTACCTTTATTACGGGCGATGGCAATGTTTCAATTCCAGACCCTAGAAACTCAAAAAATTGTCACGGAACCTGACGCGAGAAATATGAAGATGATTTATATCTTTAAAAAATGTGGTTTTGAGTTTCAAAAAGAAATTAATTTACCTGATAAAACAGGTGCATTAATGTTTTGCGATCGCAAAAACTTTGAAACACGCTGGGAGCAAAATATTTTTCAAACAACCCAATAATCATCATGAACTTTCCCCTCTCACTTAGATAACTAAGTTCACTAAATACTTAAAATTCACAAAAAAATCAATCATGCCTGAAAAAATTTATGATCTTTTAGGGGTTGGTATCGGTCCCTTTAATCTGAGTTTAGCCGCACTAGTAGAACCAATTTCTGAAATCCAAGCCATTTTTCTGGAACAAAAAACAGAATTTCAATGGCATCAGGGATTGCTTATGGAGGGAACAACCATTCAAGTTCCATTTCTTGCAGATTTGGTGACAATGGCAGATCCCTGTAGTCGTTTTAGTTTTTTAAATTATTTACGACAGCATTCTCGCCTCTACCATTTTTATTTTCTGGAGGAATTTAAGATTTACCGCCGTGAATATAATCATTATTGTCAATGGGTTTCACAGCAGCTTAAAAGTTGCCATTTTTCAGAAAAAGTTGAATCAATTACATGGCATGAAATGGGCTATTTTATTGTTCAATCAAAAAATGTACTAACCTCTCACATCACCAGTTACAAAGCTAAAAATTTAGCGTTAGGAGTAGGCACGACTCCTGCCATGCCGACCTGTTTTAATCATTTAAAATCTCAGGACAATATTTTTCATTCAGCAGAATTTTTAAATAAGCAAAGTCAATATCAAACGGCAAAATCTGTAACCGTGATTGGCTCTGGACAAAGTGCCGCAGAAGTGTTTTATCATCTCCTGCAAGACCAAGAAAAGTATCACTATCATCTAGAGTGGCATACCCGCTCATCTGGATTCTTTCCCATGGAATATTCCAAATTAGGTCTAGAACATTTTTCCCCTGATTACATTGAATATTTCTACCATTTATCACAGGAAAAACGGGATCAGGTACGAGGCAATCAAAATCTTCTTTATAAAGGAATTAGCTTTAGTTTAATTGCTGATATTTACAATTTATTATATCAGCGTTCTATTGGTCAAAAAGCTCTCAATGTACGCCTTCGTCCTTTGTTAGAGGTCAAAGAAATTGAACAAACTTCCACTGGTTATCAATTAAGTTATCGTCATTGCCAACAGGATTCCTATGTAACCCATGATACTGATTGTATTATTTTGGCAACAGGTTATCAGCATTCAATTCCAAAATTTATCGAAGGATTAAACTCCCTCATCCAATGGGATTATCAGCACCGTTATTCTGTGAATTTTGACTATCGTTTAGAGTTAACCCAAAATATTTCCAACTCTATATTTATTCAAAATGGTGAACTACATACCCATGGGATTGGCGCACCAGATTTAGGTTTAGGCGCACACCGAAGTTCTGTGATCATCAATACACTGTTAAAACGAGAGATTTATCCAGTCGCCTCTCAAAATGTGTTTCAAGAATTTGGAGTGACTGAATGAAAGCCATTTCCAAACAAGGGATCATCGCTTTATTTTTCTGTGTATTTTTATCTCTGTTTTCAGAGGTTTTACTCTCTCCTTTTTACCCTTTATTTTTTAGTAAAGTATTTGGGGTTAAAGATTTAGCCTATACAGGCTATTACATCTTCATTTGTCGATTAACGGTTGTCCTTTTTACGCCGATCTGGGGAATTTTAGCCAAACGATTTGAAGCGAGACAACTATTATCTATCGGACAACTTGGAACGGCAATCATGACGGCAATGATGGCGTTAACACAAAATGTTTATCAGTTCACATTTATTACGGTTTTGCTTCTAATTTTTAAGAGTAGTTACTTTTTGCTTTATCCGCTGATTATTCAGTTGGGTGGGGAACATCAAAGAAGCACTTTAACAGGAATTTACCAAGCTGTTTTTCATGGAGCAATTGTTTTATCTACGGTGATTGGAGCTTTAGTGCTTAATTTAGATGATCCTTTATTGCTTTTTTATATTGTTGCTTTGGGTGATATTTTACAGTTTATTTTGTGCTTTATGGTTCTCCAAAATATGCCGAAATTTCATCAGCATGACAATATCTCTAAACCTGTTGATTCTACAAAAAATGCTTGGGGATTTATGCTCACAATTGGCTTGGTGGTGCTAACTTTTCAATTGGCGAATAATTTAGTTCGACCTTATTTAATTGCCTATGTAACACAGGTTACTCCTTTTGGTGTTGACTTAATGAGCAGTAGTTTTTTGTTCTTAATTCCCAGCGTGATGGCGATCGCTGCAATGCCATTTATCCGCTATTTTGCGATATCGAGTCGTCTCTCTTTGCTTTATACAACTGGATTACTCCTATTAATTGGGAGTTTATATCTACAGGGACTCACTCAATCATTGTCTATGTTTATTTTGGGAAGGGTGATATATGGTTTTTTCCTTGCGGTTACCCAAGCCGTTTTAGAACTCAAACTTTTTGAAAATAGTACCTCTAATCATCTACATTTCAATTATGGTTTGATGACCTCATTTGCTAATCTTGGACATTTAGGTGCGCCGCTATTAGCTTCTAGTTTGGTGGATAATTATGGTTTATCTTTTCCACTTATTGCCGCCGCTACGTTGTGTATTTTCAATCTGATTTTGGCAAAATCAACCATCTTTCGACTCAACCTTTCTGAAGTGTTTTCGTAATATTATATTCCTTCAGATCAACAGCTTTTTGAATTTAATCACTTGAGCAATACTAGGAGAAAAATCAATGCAATTTACATCAATGAATTCCGCTTTTAACCCTGTGATTTGGCAAAATATTAGCCAAAAGCTATTGGCGAAAATGTTATCAGAATTTCTTTATGAAGAGATTATTTCTCCTGAGGTTTTGGAGCGGCAGGATCATTTGATTTCCTATCAACTGGATTTACCTGAAGGGATTGCTTACAAATTCAAAGCTAAACAACGTCTATTTGATAGTTATCGTGTCTTGCCAGAATCAATTTATCGTCGAGAGGTTGGGAAGTGGGAGATTGCAATGAGCCCATTTCAGTTTGCCATCGACATTTATGACACAGTGGGGATGACGGCTGAAACGACCGCCCATTTAATCAAAGAATTGAGTAATACTTTAGTTGCAGATGCCCATATTCAACGCAATAAAGCTGCTGAAAAAGTAGATTTATTAACCTTGGATTATGCTCATCTCGAAGGAGAAATGGAAGGACATCCTTGGATTACCTTTAACAAAGGACGGATTGGATTTGGTTATGATGATTATCTTCTCCATGCTCCAGAAAGTAAGGAGCCAATTTGTCTCACATGGATTGCGATCGCAAAAAAAGATAGTGCTTTTAATGCAATTCCAGAATTGGATTATCAACGTCTGATCGGAGCAGAATTGGCAACAGAGACGATTCAAGAATTTAAGCAAGTTCTTTGCAATGAACAGATGAATCCAGATGATTATTATTTTCTCCCTGTGCATGATTGGCAATGGAAAAATATCGTTATTCCTCTATTTGCTGAGGCGATCGCCCTAAAATCGATTATTTATCTAGGGAAGAGTCAGGATCAATATCTACCGCAACAATCAATTCGTACCTTTGTCAATATTAGCCATAGCCAGAAACATCACGTTAAACTGCCCCTGAGTATTTTAAATACTTTGGTTTACCGTGGCTTGCCGAATGAACGAACTCAAGTTGCACCTAAAGTTACCGAATGGGTCAAAGCAATTTGCGATCAAGATTCATTTTTAAGTCAAGAATGTCGTCTGATTTTACCTGGAGAAATTGCTAGTTTAAACTACAATCATCCCTATTATCAAAACCTCTCTGGCGCACCCTATCAATACAAAGAAATGTTGGGTTGTTTATGGCGGGAAAGTATTTTGAGCTATACCGAAGCAGACGAACAAGCGGTCACCCTTGCCTCATTATTGCATTGTGATTATCAAGATTCGCCCTATATTCTTCAGTTAGTCGAAAAGTCAGGTTTAACGTTAGAAAAATGGTTGGAGCGTCTATTTAATACAGTTTTACCTCCACTTTTGCATTATTTGTATCGTTATGGAGTGGTGTTTTCACCCCATGGGGAAAATACAATTTTGGTGTTAAAAGATCATGCCCCCCATCGTTTAGCCATGAAGGATTTTGTGGATGATGTAAATATTAGTCAATATCCTCTGCTTGAACTCGAAAACCTATCTGAAGATTTACGTAAAATCCTATTAACAGAACCACCAGAAGGATTATGTCAATTTATTTTTGCAGGGTTATTTATCTGCCACCATCGCTATCTTTCTGATTTATTAGAAACCTATGCTGACTACTCTGAGTGGACTTTCTGGAGCCAAGTTCGACAGGCAATTTTAAATTATCAAGCTCGTTTTCCAGAGTTAAAGTCAAGATTTGAATTATTCAATTTACTTGCACCCGAGTTTACAAAACTATGTTTAAATCGGAATCGACTGATTACCTATGGATATGGTGATGATAGCGATCGCCCCCATGCGGCTGCCTATGGCAAAGTGACTAATGCCCTTCATTTAGTTGCCGAACGTCCAGTTTTGTCTCCTGTTTAGTAGTCGCTAAAAATCAAGAATAAAAAGGGTTTAATGGGATAAATAATCTAATCATTAGACCTTTTTATTATTAATTAACTTACAGCCCATTGAGGCTTTAAGTAGTGCAGATAGATTGTTGAAAGCGACGCTTTCAACAATCTATCTGGGTTTTCATCCAGCGCTTTGCGCTGGATGTTACGTGGAAGTCTTGAAGAGCTTACGCAACCTCGACCTTACAGAGGGCAAATATCATGACTCTAAAGCGTCGATCGCCTGTAAAGTCTACATCTGGTAAAATCGTTCCACGTAACATCAGACATTAAATACAACTGGAAGACTTCTTGATTGGGGGCATTGGTTGAATTTGAGACAGAGATCCGCTCTGAGCAATCGCTTGACGGTATTCATAAGGCGAAAGAATCAGGTATTCACTTCGGTCGAAAGAAATGTTTGTCTGCGAACCAGATTCTCGAACTCCGAGTCAGGCGTGAACTAAGTAGCTAGGTATAAGAAAACTCAAAATAGGAAGTATCAAAGCCAAAGGAATCGTAGCGAGAGTGAAGAGCATCTTCTATCCCCCACATTAAATTATCCTCAGAGTCAAACATTTGACCAGAAAGATGGTCACGCTTTAAATGCAACCATTCCAATTCAATGGGATTCATCTCAGAGCAGTAGGGAGGCAATTGAAATAAAAATAAGCCTTTACGCTCCCACTCAGGAATTTTTAGTTGTACTGCCTTAGAGGTATGGGTAGAGCTATTATCTTGAGCAATGACGGTAATCAAACCGTTCAGCAGGAATAAATCGGCAGCTAAATCAGCCTGTCTATCCATGATCTGAATATATTCCTTGCTAGTAATACTACCAATGCGATAAGCAGCATCAAAACTTACATCAGGCTCCAATACGCCAATTAAACTGACTCGCTTACCGCGCAATGCTGTTTGTTCAAGGCGCTTGCTCTGTCCCTGACGAATCCAGCCATACTGCACAGGTGACCAACAACTAAATCCCGTCTCATCTAAGTATTTCAAACAAATCTCGCCTGCTGCCGCCGCTAACTTTAAGAAATCTAAATCGGCTTGTTTAATTGCTTTGGTTGCTTGATCCTGTTTGTCTTGGTGGGAAATTCGCGCACGTTTCCATACCCATCCCTTTTTTTTAGTAGTTTCCTAATTCGGTCACTACTTAGGCTTACTTGTCTTTCTTCTTGAAGCTTCGCAGATAATTGCTGACTGTTGTATACCTGACCATCTTTTTCCAGACAGGTTTCTATATATTTCAGGTCTTCCTCTTGCCATTGTTTCGGTCTACCTGTTTTCGGTAAGTCATACAAACCTTTTTCCCCATCCCGTTTCCATCTTTGGATGATTTCGCGGACGGTTTGTTCATGCCACTCGAAATATTCAGCTATTTGGGCGACTTTCCACCCATGACTACTCAGTCGCATCGCTTCGGCTCTTTGCTTTACTCGTTTTCCTGTTTCTTTACTTTGGCTGATTTCTAGCAGTCTTTTGTCTTCTTCTATACTCAGTTTTACTTTTAGGGCGGCTGGCATCTTTTTGGCGCGTTACTCAACTTTTTTATCTTAACTTTTCGGCGTTGCAGGATAAAGTATGAATCATGGAGAGAACAGGACAGAAGAGTCATGAAGATAATGAATCAGGAGTCGCACAGAATAACGCAACATTTCTAAAGACTTTGAATAACAGAAGGTTTTACGGTGCAATCTTGCTAGATAGTGGCGTAACCGAGAGTTTTCACCCTCAACTCGAGTCATGTATGTTTTGCTAATAATCTGATCACCATCAGGGATATAGCTTGGATATACAGTCCAACCGTCAGTGACATAGAAATAGCATTGCCATGCTGCCACAATTGCCCATAATGGCTCAAAAGTCTCAGCACTATGATCGCCTAAAGCCCAAGCTAGGATGCCCTTACGAAAATGGTCTACTGCTGTCCATACCCAAATCTTGTTTTTTTTTGAGCCGACAAATGTTTCCAGCTCATCCAATTCGCCAACATTGGGGACATTTTCGGGGGCGATTGAATCGGGTAACTTCTTACCTTTTTGTTTAACCCAATCAATGACTGTGGTGTGATGTACTCCCATCACTCTCTCAATAGCCCTGAATCCCATGCCATTGAGATACATCTTCAGGCAAGTTTGTTTTGTCGTTTCTGGGAACGCTTTGGTTTGTTCACTGGGATTTATAAACTGTCGTCCACATTCAGCACAAATGTGATTTTGTTTTCCTTGCTTAATTCCATTTCTGCGTATGTGATCTGACCCGCACTTTGGACATTTCATCGCTCTTGCTTCAACTCATACTTTATTATGCAACGCCAACTTTTCTTTGGTCTACCTACTTAGGTGTTCTTATTAAAACTCTTATGAATGACTTTTCTCTTTCTAAAGCCAATGTTTTATAAATATCTTGAGCAGTCTATTCCGTTATGAGATTCTAATCCGTCCAACCTTTTATAGGAGAGGATTTCAAACGATTTTAAAATCCTTAACCTACTTTTTCGTTCCAATGCCACTCCCCCCCAAGCTACAACGGCTAAAAAACATGGCTAAAAAATAATCACTAATGCAAGTAATTAGCAATAATTTGTTGTAAGCTATGTTTTACGATCGCAATTATCTAGCCCTAATAAAGTGATTATTTAGCGATCGCCCCATCAAGTTAGCCTCCTAAAATAAACCCAAAATCATTCTCTAAGGTCAATGTCCAAACTATTCGATACGCTTGTTGCAGGCGGGATTACAATTATCCCCCTCATGATTTGTTCTTTTCTAGTCGTTACCTTAGCGATCGAGAGGGCAATTTTTTGGTCCCAGATCAAAAAGCAACAGAAGCGTATTATCAAAACTGCACTGAACATCTATCAAGAAGCTCCCGCTCAAGCTGAAGAGTTTTTGCAACAACATATCGATTTACCGATCACCCGCATTTATTTAGAAGCTCTATCCATTCCCAACGCTACACCCACCGAATTTGTGCTTGCTCTTGACTCAAGGACACAATCAGAAATTCCTAAACTTAAACGCTTCAATAATATCTTTGAAATTATTGTGGGACTCGCTCCTTTATTAGGATTACTTGGTACTGTAACTGGTTTGATTACTTCCTTTGCTTCTCTCACTTTAGGTGATATAGGTGGCTCAAAGTCCCTTAATGTTACAGGTGGCATCAGTGAAGCTCTTATTTCCACTGCGGTGGGATTGGTTGTGGCAGTAATAGCTTTGATTGCTGCAAGTATCTTTCGATCGCTTTATGCTCAACAGATTGCTTATTTTGATGAATGCTGCACTCAACTAGAGCTACAACATTTGCGATCGCATCGTCAACAGGCTCATCAACAGGTGAATACCCATGTCTAGAAAACTACGCCGCCGATACGAAGCTGAGATGGCAAATCAGCCCTTAGAAATCAAGAACCTTTTGCCGCTCATGGATGTAATTTTTGCGCTGTTGACGTTTTTTGTACTTTCCTCATTATTTCTAAATCGTACTGAAGGTTTACCCGTAGATTTGCCCAAAGCGCAATCTGGTGTAATGCAAAAAACACCTGCTCGCGCCACAATCAGCGTTAATGACAAGACAGAAATATTTTTAAACAAACAAAAAATTGGTATTACCGAAGTAAGCGATCGCGTCAAACAATTACTAACCCCCAACCAAGATCTAATCGTGGTTCTTAACGCTGATCGTGCTGTACAACATGGGGACGTTATTCAAATCATGGATCAACTGCGCCAAATTCCTCGCGTCAAAATGGCGATCGCCACCAAAGGAAGTTAATCGTGCGTAGTCATTGCTTATTTTTAAATCAAAAACACTGAATACTGACGACTAGATAACGACTAATTAGAAGATAAACCTATGAAAATATCTAAACCTGCTGATGACCATTTAAAAGAAGAAAATCGAGCCTTAGCATCCTTATTGTTCATAGGTTTTGTCGGCTCTACTTGTGTTCATGCTGCTGTAATGATTACTCCAATCCCAACTTTATGGAGTCCTGTTAGTAATGAACTCGATGATACGATAGAAGTCATCGTTGACGAGACCTCAACACCTGAGGAGAAAAAATCTGAACAGGAAATAGCAGAAATCCCTAAAAAAATAGAAGAACCAGAGCCAGTTAATAATATAGAACCCAGTCAACCTATTGAGGCGGCTCCTGTCGCGATCGCCCTCGCCCCTGAAAACACAGTATCTCCAAAAGAAGGAAAAGAAGACGCCGCCCCTGATAGTCTTAAACCTCTAATCACATCAGGAGTAAGCGATACAAAAATTCAGTCTGGTGGTGGCCCCATCATTGCTAAAGATGGAATTGGTTCTGGATTTGGTAATGCGAAGATTCCCACAGGATTTGTATTAGGTGGCAAAATTAATGGCAATCCTAATGGCTCTAAAAATGGAGTTATCAATGGCATTATTAATGGCAACCCTAACGGAAAAGCTACACAAACCAACGCGATCTTACCGACGATCCCTGTGCCTAGTCAGTCAAACAACAATCCGCCACCAAAACTCGAATGTCTCAGTTGTCCCAAGCCCCAATATCGCGGTAAAGAAGGTACTCCTAGAGTGACCTACGATATTGGACCTGATGGCAGAGTTAGCAATGTCCGCTTACGCCAATCTAGTGGTGATGCTCAAACTGATCGCGAAACCCTTGAGGCAATGAGCAAATGGCAGTTTAACCCCCAAACAATTCCTGAAGGCGGAAGAAATAATGTCAAAGTGCGTGTCACCTTTGAAGAAGAAGGTTCAAAGTTTCAACGCGAAAATGAAGATCGTCGTCGTCAGGAAGCTGAACAATTAGCAGCTCAGCAATCAGAACAAAGAAGATTGGCAGAAGAAAGTCGCCAAAGGGAAGTGGAATTAGCAAAACCCACAGCCGTGACCACTCCAGTTACTCCCGAACCAGTGTCTCCATCTCCAGTCATCAATCCAACTTTGCCAGTTGAGCCAGTAACAGCACCAACTGCCATTGAACCACCTACAGATACTTCTAGTCCTGTTTCTACTCCTGCTGTTGATCCATTACCACCGCCACCTATTGTCGATAATGCACCTCCCCCTCCAGAACCTCCCATCGAGCCTGTAAGGGACGAGCAGGAAAATAAAGTACCACTAAATTAACGAAGCCTCGAATTTCCAGATTTTCTTTTTTGGTACTTTATTAATTACTATGTCCCTAACTATGCCCAAAAAGTCTCCATAGAAAAAAGTGGCACTTTGTGCCACTTTTTTCTATGGAGACTTTTTGGGCTAGAACTTACGAAAAGTTTTCAAAGCTAAAAATAGCGTAGCTATTTTTAGCTTTGGTATTATGCTTGTGATTGCAGATAATTTTGTAAACCAAGTTGCTCGATCAACTTGAGTTGCTTCTCTAGCCAATAGGCATGATCTTCTTCAGTATCCGTAAGAATACCCAACAAAATCTTGCGGCTTTGGTAATCCTGCTCACTCTCACAAATTGCGATCGCCTCTTTAAGATCAACAATTACCTTATATTCATAATCCAAATCATTCTGTAACATTTCTGGAACGGTCTTTCCGATCTTCATGCCATCTTGCTGTGAAAGGTCGGGTGTACCACCGAGAAAGAGAATCCGCTCAATCAATAAGGCTGCGTGTTGGGTTTCGTCCTGCATTTCATGATTGATGCGTTCATAGAGCTTATTCAATCCCCAATCTAAATACATCCGCGAGTGAGTAAAGTACTGATCACGCGCTGCCAATTCTCCACGCAACAACTTTGACAACTGCTGCAAAATCTTCTCACTACCTTTCATACTTTTCCTCGATTATTTCTGAAATTGAAAATTAATATTTCTATAACTGATGACATATTCCAGCAATTTGACCTCAAGCTAGATCATGGACTGCAAGAAATTAGGCAATCCCGAATTGTCAATTAGCCAAAGTTGAGACTCTAGCCAATCAATTTGTTCTTCCGTCTCTTCTACTAACTTCGCAAATAAATCACGGCTGACAAAATCTTGCTGAGTTTCGCAGATTACTACGGCGGCTTTCAGTCCATCCCGAATTTCTGTACATAGGGTTAGATCATTTTGTAATAACTCAGGTACATCTTCCCCAATCATCAATTTACCCAGGTTTTGCAAATTGGGCAGCCCTTCTAAAAAAAGCACCCGCTCGATTAGCTCATCCGCCAGTTTCATCGCTTTGATTGAATAACGATATTCGCGATCGTTGAGTTGATTCAATCCCCAGTTTTTACACATCCGTGCATGGAGAAAGTATTGGTTAATTGCCGTCAGTTGCACCTTGAGTGCTTCGTTTAACTGAAGCTTCACATCTGAGTTTCCTTGCATTGCTCCACCTTAATGAGTATTTTCCCATAGCGTTGGTGTTGAGCAAGGCTATGAGAAATGTCGTACTTAATCAATCTATCACCATATCTATGGGTGATCACATAAGCTGTCTCCAGTTTTTGATACAGAAGACGAGTGGCGGCGCTTCGCGCCGCCACTCGTCTTCTGGTTTTTGCTTTATCCTCATGCAAATGGTGATAATTATGCTTGACTAAATCTCATGCCATAGACAATAATAGGAATTAATTGCAATAAGATTGATCATTTTGAAAGAGTTAAAAACAAATGTACGTATGTATTTGTCATGCAATAACTGAAAAAGATATTCAAAAAGCTGTGAATAATGGAGCTTGCTCGATCATCAAGCTATCGGAGCTAACCATGCTCGGTACACAGTGTGGCAGTTGTACCAGGTATGCCAATCAAGTTTTAAACCAATGTGCGAGCAAATCTGCATAATATTTCAGAGTCCGCAGCACCTGATTCACCGAACTTAGTTCTAGTTCACGCTCTTTCAGCAAAAAAGTTTTAAATTGCGTCACTTTGCACCGTCTTACACCCACCCATGCGCGATCGGAGCAATCCATAAATATCCCCAAGTCAGCTTGATAAGCCTTACGACTCTTGGGCTGCAAAGACCTCGATGCTAAAAATTCATCAACCTTTGCTTGACGTAAATCTGTAGTGGCGATCGCTTTAGGCAGTTCACTATAAATAACTAAAATTGGCTCTGGAATCGACATATCTGTATCAATTGATTAGTTATCTATCCACGAATCACAATAATCTCTCGACCTGCGGGACTAATGACATTCTCAGTAGTAGTCCGATCGCTTAGCGGCGGCAAACCCTTTCGGCGATCGAAGATCACTAACCAACCTGTATCCAAACTCAATCCCGATAAATACTTATCCAACTGCGGCAAACCTTCCTTAAGTGGATCTGGTCTTTTATCAGCCCATACCTTCAATTCCATCGCCAAAGTTACCTTACCATAGCGCAAACAGAGATCCATTCTTCCCGAACCAATCGCATATTCCCTTTCCAACGTGCCACCACCATTAACAACACGGTGCAAAAATGCCATCAATACAATATGAGGCGCAATCTCTGGATAGGGTGTACTGTCAAATAAAGGCTCTCCATGCTGCCGCCAGAATAATAAGAACGCTTCCAACAAGCGATCGGGCAAAAATTCACCTTGCTCGCTAAGCCAGACTGGTTGAAGATACCCAATAGAAGCAGTAGTTACATAGGCAAGCACTCTAGGAAGCACTTCCTGATAAATAGGATTAGCGATCGCCAAACCATTTTCGTTAGTACAAAGCCCTAAATCTAAAACGTAGCGAATATCATCCTGTGGTACATCTGGCAGTTCCTGCCCAGCGAGAATAGGCTGAATCACTGCTCTGACTCGATCTTCTCTTAATCTCTCGGCAAGGCTATCCAGATGCGTATCTTGTCTCTTAATGAGTATTTCCTTCGCTTGATTCACTAACTCAGCAGTAATGGGAATAGCTGGATCTTTCGTAATATATTCAACAATTTCCTTAGCGATCGCATTCACCAACCAAGGCTGACCCTGCGTCAAATGAAATGCCAAATCGATAGCTTCAGGGGTAAAGACCTGTCCTGTGGCTTCTGTATGTTGGTGGTAGAGATTCCTCACATCCTCTAAAGTGAAGTTACTCAACGTAAAGGAGCGCACTTTGATATTAAAAGGACTAGAAGTATTCAGCCGATCGCTTCCTCCTGACGCATATTTATAATCCCTCACATCTCGCATCCCCACCAATGCAACTGACTGCGGAAATCCCTGCGGACGACGCGGAAATCCAGATCGGATTTGTCGCAGGACTGAAACCAAGGTCTCATCACTCAAAGCATCAATTTCATCAAGAAACACTGCTAAAGGGCGAGATGATTCTTGTGACCATGCTGCCAAAAAAGCACCGATTTGACGACCTGATTCTCCTAAAATTCCATGACTTGGCTGTAACTCTGGTGGTAAATAAAATCTAATCGCATCCTGCCACTCATCTAATATGGCTCTCTCTGCCAACTCAGGATCGTGAGAAAACACAGCCCCAACTTCTAGAGATAGCATCACCGACGTATATTGACCACTTGCACTTAATTCCTGTGCGAGAGTAATCATCGCTGTAGTTTTACCTACCTGCCTTGGCGCATGGATTACAAAGTAATTTTCTTGAGCAATTAGTTGCTTGATCGCAGGCAAGCGCTCAGTCGCTGACAACATGTAGTGAATATCAGCTTTACAAGGACCAGCAGTATTAAACCATTTTTGCATAACGACAACTAACTAACAAAGCAGATACCCCTTCAATATATATCACCGCGCCAAGCAAAGCCTTCAAACCTTGAAAACACGTTAGCAGCACTAAGTATAAATACTTATTCATATAAATTTAATGACAAATAATGTATGATTATTTGCTCTAAGATGTTTCTGTGACAAGTTGGGCTGTTGTGTTAGATTTTCTAATATCGTCTACCAAGTTTTACTAATGAGTGGCAATCTAACTGAGGCTTATAAGCAAGGGATGCAGGCTTACGATCTATGCCATGCGCCAACTGTGCGATCGCTATGGAATGCGTTTCGTTCTGAATTAGTCGAGTTCTACGCAGAACCTTCGCAAGATGAGGCTTGGGATGTTTTACATTCTTTTGGTCGCTTAACTTGGAAGTTAACGGGCATTCCACTGTTTTGGTTGGCTAAACCAACTGTGGAGAAACATGGTCACAGATTTGTTGAGTCTGGCTGTATTCGCAGTTCGCGTAATTGTTTGGGGAATTGTTGCCTAAAGGCTTCTGATGACTAAAGCTATTCCTGATAAGTGCAAAAAGTGTGCGATGCTCTCGGCATCTCAGGAAAAGGGTAATGTGTCACATTTGTTGGAACGTTCAATGAGGTTGAAACGAAAACTCATATGTGTTGATAAACAGACCGATGACAATATCATGCATCACAATGGATTTAGAAAAGCAAATCGTCTTTCTAGCTAAACGCTTAATCCTCGTTCTCAAAGTTAGATGTTTTCGTTCAATCTTCTGAGTATTTTTCTTGCCGATTAGGTGAGTGTGAGGATCAAGAATGCTTTCGTAAGCACCCCATGCATCAGTGAAAAAACGCTTGATGCCAAAAGGCTTTAGCAGATTCACCAGTTTAACCAAGGCTTCATCTTTATGTGGGGCTAAAACATAAGCTAAGACACTTCCAGTCACATGATCAATAGCGTGCCATAGCCATCTTTGCTGTTTCTTGCTGCCAACAAAACTCCACATCTCGTCCATTTCTGCTTCTTCTACTTGATAAAGGTCAACATCAAGTGTTTCGATGTCAAGCTGCTCTAGCAGAGGATAGTTAACCGCTTCGATGTCTTCCTCTTTTTTTCAACTCTTTGATGACAGTATTCGGACTAATCTTTAATACTCGACTTGTATCCCTAATTCCACTGCCATTGACAGCCATTTCTGCCACTTGTTGTTTTACTTCTGGGCGATACCCTTGATAGGTGTAATCAAGAATAAATGTCTTTCGCATACATTCCGTGTTTAAGCAAATGTATCGTTTTTTGCCTGTGGCGCTTTGTCCATGTCGGTGGATGTCTACACCTCCGCAGGTTGGACATTCGAATGCTTCAAATACCATCTTTTTTTCCTACTTATTCCTGCCTATGTAACTATACTTTCCAACAAATGTGACACATTACCGAACCGTCGTTTAGCTTGCCCAAACTTACCTTCAATTTGATTACGCACCTTAGCATCTTCGAGAGTTTGCTTGCGAATAGCCGCCACATCATCGGGTACAAGTCTGCCCAAAGGCGGAGCCGTAATCCGAATACCCAGATTTCGACAATAGGCGCGATTGCTGCGTGTGCGGTAAATCTGGTCAACGTAAACCGCTTCAGGATAATGTCCAAAGCGAGATTTAAACAATTCTACTTGATGCGGCAAATCTCCCGATTCATTGAAGTTATCCCAACTGAGATGGTCGAGAAATGCATGACCATCCACACAACTAACTGATAGTTTAGCGCCAAACTCCACAGGTGTTCCTGACTTACCTCTGACAATCGGACGTACATGAGGTTGCGTAATACTGACGATGCGGTCGTCTATACGATGACAACCTTGCTCGTACATCAATTGTTGTTGCCGATATACTTCACTGACGACCAGCAAGTTCCGATAGAGATTCTTCTTCAATTCCGATAGCTCTGCCCCTGCGGCAATTAGGGTATCAATATGGGCAAGATTGCGACGGACATAACCCAACTGTTGGCGCATTGCTTTGCGAATCTTTTTAGAATTGGGTTTGCGTTGTTTGGCAATTTGGAGATAAGCTGTCCTTGCTTCACGACGATAGGTGCGTGGTTTCTTCGGTAATTGTTCTTTCACTTGTTGGTAAAGAGCATCAATCACAATTTCCGTTTGTTCCCTTGCTTCGTTCAACAGTTTGATGTCAGTGGGATAACGGATGTCGGAGAATCGCGACTGTTGCATCTAGCAGCAATTTTCCTTGGTTTGATGGTTCTGTTTCTTTCTGTTCCTTTTCTACCTTTTTTTCTCCTAACTTCTCTTCTTTCTTATCCTGCTTTTCTTCTATCTCTTTTTGTACCGATTCTTTAGAGGGCTTCACAATCCGTTCGTTGATTCTGCCCACGATCTCTAGGTTCAATCGTTTGCGGAAATGTACCATCATGCTTGCTTCAAATGGTGCTTTGTCGCTGTACTCTGATAAGCCTAGGAAGTATTGTAAATATGGATGCTCGCGAATCTGTTCCACTGTCTCTTCGTCGCTTATTCCTAATTTCTCTTTGATTATCAGCGCCCCAAGTGCCATCCGAAATGCTTTTGCTGGCGCTCCTTGTCCTGCACTGAATTATTCTGCATATTCACTCTCAAATTGTTCCCACGGTACTAGTTCCGCTAATCTTACCCATCGATTTTTTCCTGACAGTTTCCCGCCAAATGGTAAGTAGAAATTCTCGAATGATAGCTGTCCTGTGGGGGATTGTCGGTACATGAAATTTTATTTGTGCAAGGGTTTTACTTACTTTTGCTGCTTTTCCTTGCATTTTATCAGTTTTTAATCTCATTGAAAACCATTGCTTGTATGCTTTTCTTGCTTTTTCAGCAAGCCCTAATTATGGGAGTATTTTTATTGCTTGGCTCAGCATTAGGTTTTCTGCGCTAATAAAAAAGGTGTCGCTTCGCGACACCTTTTTTATTACAAAATCCCGATTTTGGGGAAGTCTTGATCGAGAATAGTTGCTGCTTTAACTCCTTCCCACTGATTGAGAATCTCCGCATAAATGCTACGGAAATCTACTTGCATTGGTAGGTTTCCTTGGACAAGACTATCTAATGCGGGAGTGCCACCATACAGACCTCCGCGCACATTTCCCAACAAAATTATAGGTGCAGCCGTGCCGTGATCAGTACCTCCATTACCATTTTCTGAAGGACGACGACCGAACTCACTTTGCACCATTACTAGGATATTCTTTTGCATATTATGAGCTTGAATATCGCGATCAAGAGCAGCTAAACCAGCACCGAGATCACCTAGCAATTGTTGCTGTCGGCGTACTTGTCCAGTATGCGTATCCCAACCACCGATGGTGAGATAGACCACCTTGGGCTGTGACTCTAAAACACGAGCAAGCAATGCAAATTGTTTACCGATCGCTGTTTTTGGATAGCCATGATTGTCGATGCGTTTGTCAATATCTTTGGTCAGTTGCTTGACGGCAGCTTCGCTCTCTAGCACCGAGAGACGGACTTGTTCCGCCAATTCTGAACTTTGGGGATTGTTATAAACCACGCGCATCGCTTCACCAAGTTTGCCCCGTTGCTGCACTGCTAAACGGGGAGACAGTTGGAGATATCGATCGCCATCACCTGTGAGTGCTAGGGGATATTCTTCGCCAAGAAAGATTGCCTCTGCGGGTTTCGCTTTGACATCATTGAGATATCTTGCTAACCAGCCCGTATCTGATGCCCCTTGAGGATGGGCGCTTTGCCAAATTTCTTTAGAACGAAAGTGAGATAGATTGGGATTAGGATAGCTGACGTTCTGAACGATCGCCACACGCCCCTTATCAAAAACGGGTTTTAAATCTTTGAGGGCAGGATGGAACGCCGCCTGATTAGAGATAGGAATTCCATCTTTGATCGCAATAGTGGGACGCAATCTACGGTAATTAGCGTCATTGTAAGGAACGATCGTATTTAAGCCGTCATTCCCCCCTGCAAGTTCGATGACGACAAGAGTTTTGCGATCGCTACTTTGGGCGGCACTAGTGCAACTAGGAGCAAGGATCGCCATTGCCGCCGTGCTAGACATCAAGGTGAGAAAATCTCTTCTATTCATAAATTTAGAGTTAGTGTTAAAAATCTACATGGGAAGAAGCATTAATCTTGTCTATGTTTAAGCCAGTTGATAGATCGGTGAAGATAGAATCAAAGCTGCAATTTCGCGTTTTGATAATCCTGTAAACTGTTCTTCTAGGCGATCGCTATTCCCATCTAATAAAACTGTGACTAGATCTTTGGTACTGTAGCGATCGGGATTGAACTTAAAGCCCCCATCGTCACCATACTCTTTCGTAAACTGCTGAGCGACATTGAGCCGCGTTAATAAAGAAGGCGCAGTCAACCAACCCTGCTCTCCTTGCCAACCTTTCACAGATGGAGCATTGTATGGCACTTGTCCCATTGCGCGTAAATCACTAATTACGCGATCGCTATCTGCCTCAATTTGCAATTGGTGCAAACTGCTCAAAACAAAATAGAGTGGTGTTTTCAGATGACTACGATATGCCTTGGCACTATAAAATTCAGGACTATTAAAAACTGCGGCAACCACAGCTCTGATGCTGCGATTGTTCTGTTTATATACCTGTGCAAGGCGATCGATGATTGCGGGTTCAGGATCACGATAGGCGAAAGTACTCCATAGATCGACGGCTAATTTTCTGGCGGTACTGGGATGATTGGCTAAAATTTCTACCACATCTTGGGTGCTGAGTTTGCCTGAATGTCCCAAATAATTCTTGACTCCATCATCATGACGACGCTTGACAAAGGTGACATCCGCGATGCCCATCTCAGGATGTAATTTAACTTGCCATCCCGTCAGCGCCCTATCTCCCTCTTGAATATCCTTTTCAGTATATTGTCCTTGCCCAAGGGTAAAGAGTTCCATCACTTCACGGCTATAGTTCTCATTAATCTTGCCAGCACGGTTTTGGTCATTGTCTAAATAGTTGAGCATAGCGGGGCTAGTAGTTACTTGCATCAGCAATTCCTGAAAATCTCCCATCGCATAGGCTCGTAAACGTCTTTCATAATCTAACAACAATTGTGCTTTCCCAACTTTACGAAGGGATACGACAAAGCGATCGCGCCAAAAGTTAACCATGCGTTCATGTAATGGATTATTGGCACTCACCATTTGCTTCAACAACCAACGCCACATTTCCCGCGATTGATCTTGTTTACCTTTTTTGACTATGGGCAGAGGTGCGGGGACATTTAGTACTGGTGATTCGCTGAGCCATGTTGACAACAACATTTCAGGAGAATTGTCGCTATGCAGTTCGTCGAGGGTTGCCCCAAAGCTTGCCCGTCTAAAGAAATGAGCTTTCTGTACGATGCGATCCATAGGATTGTTTCCATAAAGCAAGTTGCGCTAGGACAACATTGATGACATTGCTTTAGACTGGCGATCGCTGTTTTAGGTTCTATTTATGTAAAATTTTGGTGGAGATATAAGATGGTATTAGGATCTGATTATGAATGGTGGTAAATAGGGAGCAGAGATAAAGAATCCTGTCAAGAAGCTCATGATTGTGGATAGGGCAACCGCACACATTTATGAATAAATAATGAAGACTAAGGTGAGACTATGTTTAAGTCGTTAAGTGTATGCTTGAGATAGTTGTCATCCCAGCCAGTTTTAAGTCGTTTAGTCTTGACTCCGATCCTAGTTTTTTTGTCACGGGAAAGTCAATTTATGCCAACATGACGAATAACAGCTAAGTTTTCAGCAGTATAGCCTCGACAACATTGAAAAGCATCTTCATCAAACCCAACATCAAGAATCCAATGCAGTTGATTTTCAATACTCCAATGACTTCTAACAGATTGAGAGAACCTGTGAACATCACTCTCAATACTCAGAATATAATATCGCTGTTGGATAGAAACTACGCCATTCTGTTGCTTTATGGACTGCTTCCATCCATCCTATAAAACATTTTTGCAATTCTGATGGGGTCAGTCGAGCAAATATTCTCTCAAATGTATCTACTGATGGTATTCCATTTTCTAATTCTAAAAATGTCTTTAACTATTTTTCCTTTAATTTTCCATATTCTGCTATTGCTGTAAAATCATTTGCTCTGCTTATTGTTCCACATATGCTGATTATCAATATGTCTAAAAGCTTATGTTCGATACTATGTGCTGCTCTGGGGTCTCGCAAGTTGCTAAAATAGGTCTAAATTATTGTGACTGGGCTGATTGTAGAAGACATAGCACTTTTTTACTTTTAATTTATATTGATCATTTTACTTTACCTTCTTTATTTCGTTATTTATTCATAAACGTGTGCGGTTGCCCTATTTAGATTACTAGACTTGTGGCGGGTTTGATCGAAATTTGCTGTAATACACTTTGTAGCTCTATCTATCCCGTAATCACTTATGATTTCCAAGTCAAAAACAAGCCAGCAGCAGCCACAAACATAACTGAAGTTGCTAGCCAACCGCCAATTTTTAAATATTTAGAAATTGTAAACTTACCCATAACCTTAGGGTTTGTGGACATGAGCATCATTACTAACATTACAGGTGGAGCCACCACACCATTAATTACAGCTGACCAAAATAAGGCTTTAACAGGGTCAATTGAAGTGAAGAAATTCATCCCTAGCCCGATTAATGTAGAGATAGCCAAGATTACATAAAAACCTTTTGCTTCTAGAGGCTTTCGCTCTAATCCAGTCGGCCACTTTAAAGCCTCACCCAGACCATAAGCCGCAGAACCAGCTAAAACAGGCACAGCCAATAATCCTGTACCAATAATACCAACACTAAATAAGAAAAACGCAAAATTTCCTGCTATGGGGCGTAAAGCTTCGGCAGCCTCCGAGGCTGTTTGAATATCGGTTTTACCTTGAGTATGTAAAGTTACAGCCGCAGTCAGAATAATAAAGAAAGCAATAATATTAGAAAATCCCATGCCTGTATAAGTGTCAAATCTAATACGCTTTAGCTGCTCAGGAGCTTGTTTAGGAGCCTTTTTTAACGGTTGCTCACTAGGTGTAATTTCTGTTTCTTCTACTTCTTGAGAAGCTTGCCAAAAGAAAAGATAAGGACTAATTGTAGTACCAAGAATTGCCACTAAAGTAGTTAAGTAATCTGATTGAAGAGAAAGAGAAGGTATGACTGTAGCCCTCAAAGCATCTCCCCAAGGCACATGAATTACTAGAACTGTGGCAACATAAGCAAATAAAACTAATGTCAGCCACTTGAGGATAGAAGCATACTTATGATAAGGAATAGTAATTTCTAACACTAAGGAAATAATCGCAAACATAGAAGCATAAAACAGTGCAGAGCCACCATTTAAAAGTTTTAAAGCAGATCCCATTGCGCCAATATCCGCACCTAAATTGATCGTATTCGCGATTACCATTAAGCCTGTAATCCCATAGGTAAGCCACTGAGGATAATAACGACGTAAATTTCCAGCGATACCGTATCCTGTGACTCTGCCAATTTCAGCGCTGATATCTTGAATACTGGACATTAAAGGATAAGAAAACAACATAGTCCATAACAAACCAAAACCAAATTGAGCACCAGCTTGCGAATAGGTAGCAATACCGCTTGGATCATTATCTGAAGCTCCTGTGATTAATCCAGGACCGAGCGTTTGCCACCAGTTTTTCTTCTTTGTTTTATCTTTCGCTAACTTAGTTGTTTTAGTTGTCATGATTTGGAACTTTCTTTAAAAGTAACTAAAAATATTGGCTCTATAGGTATTTTTGGGAGGTCAAACATCATAAACTGCTCAATGCTTTACATGACGGGCGTTTCAGATATCGAATACCTCTGAGGCTAAAACCATTGTGCATCATATATTTCAGCACTTTGAGATCAAGTACTTCCCCGAAACACCTATTGAGCCAGACTTCTTTAAAGGTTTTGACTAAAGTTCCAAACTGAACTAGCAATGACCATCGCGATGGGAGACAGAGTGATCAGGCGATCGATGAGGAAAAATCGATCGCCTGATTTCATTATTAGTTGTGAATGTTTATCAAGACTGTTTTAAGGAAGCCATATCAATGACGAAGCGATATTTCACGTCGCTTTTGACGAGGCGATCGTAGGCTTCATTGATGTTTTGGATGGGGATAAGTTCGATATCGGCAGTAACATTGTGCTTACCGCAGAAATCCAGCATCTCTTGGGTTTCTTTAATGCCGCCAATTAGAGAACCACTGAGACTGCGCCGACCGAAAATCAGGCTGCTCACCGGAAGCAAAAGCGGCTCGGGTGGAACTCCGACTTGAGTGAGGTTGCCGTCCCGTCTCAATAGCAGGAGGTAAGCGTTGATATCATGCTTTGCAGACACGGTATCGAGAATGAAGTGGAAACTATTTAGATGTTTCTGCATCTCGTCTTCATTTTTAGAATTGACGACTTCATCTGCTCCGAGCCGCAGCGCATCTTCAACCTTGCCCGGTGAGGTAGTGAAAACCACGACATGAGCGCCGAGAGCTTTCGCCAATTTCACCCCCATATGTCCTAGCCCACCGAGTCCAACAACGCCTACTTTCTGACCCTTGCTTACATTGTGATAGCGTAAGGGCGAATAAGTCGTAATCCCAGCACACAGCAATGGAGCAGTTGCCGCCAGATCCAAATTCTTGGGAATTTTCAGTACAAATTCTTTATCCACCACAATGCTCTCGGAGTATCCACCGTAGGTGATTCCGCCAGTATGTTTGTCGGGGGAGTTGTAAGTAAAAATCGTACCTTTCTCGCAGAACTGCTCTAGGTTGTCCTTACAGTTAGCACAGGTACGGCAGGAATCGACCATACAACCCACCCCAACCGTATCGCCTTCTCTAAATTTATTGACTTTCGCTCCAACGTTCTTGACCCGCCCGACGATTTCGTGACCGGGGACGCAAGGGTAGGTGGTACTGCTCCATTCGCTGCGGACGGTGTGCAAATCGGAGTGACACACGCCGCAATATAGAATTTCGATCTGCACATCATGCTCCCCAAGTTCACGACGTTCAAAGCTAAAAGGTGCAAGGGGAGTTGTGGCATTTTGGGCGGCGTAGGCATTCGTTTTCATTGGTTTTTCTCCTGATTATTTGGATTATTTGTTTGGATAAACTTACTTAAATACTTTGACTAAAGCTGCAAACTGAACTCACGGTTTCCGCTACTGGACACTAAAAAAGCTAATTCTAGGCACTAGCAAGCAGACTGAGCTGTTCCAGCAGTTCCTTCGCGGCTGGCGCAGAAGATGCGGGATTTTGCCCAGTAATTAGTAGTCCATCTTTGACAACATGAGGCTGCCAGTCAGCTACTTTTGAATAATTCCCACCATTCGTTCGGAGCATGTCTTCGACTAGAAACGGAACAATTTCAGTTAATCCGGCTGCTTGCTCCTCGGTATTGGTAAAGCCTGTGACTGCCTTACCTTGGACGATGGGAGAGCCGTCGAGACCCTTAACATGACGGAGTACGCCGGGAGCATGACAAACAAGGGCGACTGGTTTACCTGCGGCTAGCATGAACTCGATAAGATCGATGGATGATTTGTCTTCAACTAGGTCCCAGAGCGGGCCATGACCGCCAGGGTAAAATACAGCATCGAAATCGCCAGCGGCAACCTCACTTAATTTAAGTGTGTGTGCGAGTGCGGATTGGGTTGCGGAATCTGCCTTGAAGCGTTGCGTGTCTTTAGTCTGGGAATCTGGGGTATCGCTCTTAGGATCGAGTGGCGGCTGACCACCAAGCGGTGATACTAGGGTAACGATCGCACCTGTGTCTTTAAACGTGTAGTAGGGGGCGGCGAATTCTTCAAGCCAGAAACCAGTTTTTTTACCCGTATTACCAAACTTATCGTGCGAGGTTAGTACCATTAATATTTTCATTTTGACTCCTTTAATTACTTTGATTTTTCCAACTAACATGAATTCGACGATCGCTGGGAATAGCGCTATTTAAATGCCTTGACTAAAGCTTCAAACTGCACTAGCAGAGACTTGTCGTGAGGTGTAACGGGTGGAATCTGGCGATCGATATCTAGAAATTCATAAACTGCCATTTGTGCTGCTCGTACTGAATACTCAACAGTGAAAACGACATCATCGGGAATCTCCACAAACTGACTAATCAAGGCAAGGTTCTTAGAGCTACGGGGGATCGGCAATGGTCGATCTGTAGATAAGCGTGGCATAAACATACTAGTAATATATGGCATTCGACAAGGAATACAGTTTGCAGTTCCTAGGCTATCTAAATCGAATCGCAGATGACCGCATAGTTCGCGCAGAATCTCCTCGCCATTACATTCATCCATCGGTTTCGGTACAAAGTTGCCAACGCGATCGGGAAAAAGTCCATATCCCCAAAAAACTTGCACATCTTTGGGCTGATTTATAAAGTGGGGCTGATAGGCAAGTACGATTGACATCAGCCAGTTTGAGTCTTTAAAAGTGATCAGCCCACCAGTTCCTGCTTGATTGTCGCTAAAATTAGCAACCAGATCGAAGAATTTGGAGTTCTTCAGCGTAACCGTAAAAGACTCCCATACGGATTCAGCAATGCAACTATTAAAGGCAGCAGGATTACCAAAATCTAGGTTCTCCGCAGCCAGCTTTTCCCATAAGCTCCAACTGGTGCAGTCTTTCTTCGTTAGCTTTTTAGGGGCGATCGCCATCGAACCCAAACTTGAGGCATCGGTCATCGATCCATTCTGTAGGAATACTAGATCGCCACTTTCAACTGCGATCGCTTTACTTTCTTCCCTCTGCTGATAATGAATGCCTGTAACGATTACCTTACCTTCTGAATTAGTACTAACAAGATCTGTTACCTTGCAATCTAGCTCAAAGCGAACATTTTGGGCTGCGAGCCAACTCTGCAACGGCAGAATTAGTGAATCATACTGATTGTAGATAGTGCGTTTAACCCCAGCAAGAGTTTCAATTCTGGTGAATTCGAGCATGAAGCGATGCAAGTAACGCTTGAATTCAACGGCACTATGCCATGGTTGGAAGGCAAATGTAGTTACCCACATAAACCAAAATTCCGTCTCAAAAAATTCTGGAGAAAGCCAATCAGTGATACAACTTGCAGCTAATTCGGCTTCTGTAGCTTGGGTGAGCTTTAGCAATTCTTGACGATTTTGCATTGAAAAGCCCATGGAGCTAACAGGAACTTTTGCACGACGATGATCCACAAGACGCGCCATCGAATTTGACTTGTGCTGTTCGTTAAACTCCATAGTTTCCTCATATACTGATTTATCTGGAGTATGCAGAGAAGGGATAGATTTAAAAAGATCCCATGTGCATTCATAATTATCAGTTGTCAACATTCGTCCTCCCCTCAGGGAATACCCATCAATGGAGTTGCCAGTTCCATCCAGACTTCCACCCAGAAGAGTTTTTACTTCCAAGATCACAATATTTTCGCCAGAGATGCCACCATCTCGAATCATAAAAACTGCGGCTGCCAAGGAGCCAATCCCTCCACCCAAAAGATAAGCCCTAGATTTCTTTTTCATATCAATTCATTTCTCAAAAATTATTGAATTTAAAGTACTTCTTCTTCTTTGTGAGTCTCAAACACACAATTTGCTTGAGGGTGGGCAATGCAAATCAACACATATCCTTTAGCTATTTGTTCTTCACTCAGATAACTCCCTTCAGACTGGTCTACCTTTCCTTCAATCATCTTCACTGTGCAAGTCGAACAAACGCCTTGCCGACAGGAGTAAGGTAGAGTCATTCCTTGTTCTTCGGCAGTTTCCAAGATATAGCGATCTTCTGGTACTTCAACAGTTTGGTCGATCCCTTCGGCTTTGTTAAATAGTCTGACTTGATAAGAATTTGCCATGGGATAAAATCTCCAATATTTAATTGATGGAAAAAGTCTCGATTTAATACCTTGTTGGTACAGCAATTCTCATTATAAAAATTGGTTTTGTGATGAGAATTGCTGCTTGTTGGTATAGCTTCGCCCTTGGAGAGACAGTTACTGGCACTATCGTAGGTCGCAATCTATTTATTATTTGCTTCATAAAATGTACGTGCCTGAGCTAATAGCTGGTCTTCGGTCATGTGTTGTTCATTGACCACAATCGCACCCACAACTTTTTGAGAAATATCTGGGTGATTTTGCTGGAGTTCATCTACCAGATAATCCATGGCACTACTAGCTCCAGTTGAGCTACCAAAGATCAAAATCTGTTCGGCATCTTTTAATGACTGGGCGATCGCTTCATAGAAAGACTTAAGTTCAGGTTGACCCTTAACATTATCATTCAGATTGTGGAGATGACGGCGCGTACCGTCTGGGTCGTAGGGTATGACACTCTCTGGAACTGAATCTCGGAGTTCTGTTTTATAGATGCGAGCCTCGCGGTGATTAATTACAACTAGCAAATGGGTTCCATCCTCATTTGAGTCTGCCAGTTCAGGAATACTAGAGCGCTCAAGAAAGTGACGAATTTGCATCAATTCTTTAGTGTCAGATAGATCTTTATGCTTGGGAGGATGGAGGACTAGCACTTCGCCATGTCTTGTATATTTGAGATTGCCGTTATGCTCTTCAGTTACTTCAGCTAGGGCATCTAGCATTGACCGCACGTCATGCCATTGTAAATTATGGGCGATCGGATGCTGAAAGATCCCTTTGTAAGTGGTTTGGTGAATCTTGGACATTGATATTTCCATTGACTTTTCCTTGGGATTAATTTTTAGTTGAGGTTAATCTGTAACAATTTTTGCTTCTACGATGCTAGTTTTGTTCCACTAGTAGCTAACCGCATAGCAGTTGCTTCCCCTAATCGACTACTGACTCCTGTAATGATTACTACTTTGTTTTGAATCTCAGTCATAGTTAATTCAGTCGCTTATACTTCTAAATTGTTACCGAATCACTGTGACAGCAATCTGTTTGATTTTATGAATGATTTACGTGAATTGCGTGACTAAGATACAAAGCGTAAGTATTGCTTGATATTTCTATCAAGAAGAGTTTCAACAAAATGTGCTGATTTTTGGGAGCGAGTAGTACGCTGATCTGAAAAACGCAAAAAGAGTATTTTTGTCAATGGGTTTTATTTCGACTCCGCGATCGCTGTCTGCAAGTAGGGGATCATGCAGTAAACGCACAAAAAACAATAAAATTTTTGCGGGGAAAGATACCAATTTTTGAGTTTAAATTGGTATCTTTAGTCAAGTATCTCTTGACTCTTAACGTTTCTGGGTATGGCTGAAGCGGTAGTCCAAGCATCGAAAGTTAGTAAAGTTAATTTACTTAAGAATAAGTCTTAATAATTCCCAAAAAATATGAAAATGGTAGGATTCAATAGTTCTTATTGTCTTAACGGTGTTTTTTGTCCAGTGCGATTCGTTTAGCTGAAATCAGCTCCTAATAAGAGATTGAGAGATAGCTAGCATGGTTCCCCTAGGAGTCATGACAACTTTATGTTGATGAAGGTGAGCATCTCCCTAGAGAATGCAAGCCCTTCCCCAGAGAGTGTTCTGGTGAAAGCATATCCCCTACGGTAGCGACTAGCCATCAATCCGTAAAGCGGGGATAAAAGCTCTTAAACTGGAAGCCTAAGCCAGTGGCGAGCAAGCAAGCGCCCATGATGACGAACAGGAATCTCATCAAAAGACCGTAAAAACAAACCAGTGAAATCAGGCTGATACACTGGAGCCAAAAGGCAAAAGTCAGAGGTTGAATAGTTGGACAATATTCAACAACACTCCCATACCTTGACTCGGTTTAATTGAGACATCTAAAGGCGCAACCAATCAACATAAGGAACGAAGTAACCATACGTGCGTTCTGAAGCCAAAAGCTCCAGTAGGTGCTAACCATATACCATGTATGGCAGGATTCTGGAAAAAGCTAACGCCAAGTTGTAATGGCTTGGATATGCCCACTTCCAGACGATGATTTGAAGGGAAAAGCTACTAAGTAGAGTGTAAATGTCTAATACATATCCAGTTGTAAAACTGAATAATGTGGAATGGAAAGATATCAATTGGCGTAAAGCTGAAAGGTATGTTTTTAAGCTCCAAAAGCGGATTTTCCGAGCGTCTAGTCATGGCAATTTTCAATTAGTCCGCAAGTTACAAAGAACACTGACCCGTTCCTACAATGCTCGTTTACTAGCGACCAGAAAGGTAACACAGGATAATTCAGGGAAGAAAACGGCTGGGATAGATGGAGTTAAATCCCTCTCACCTAATCAAAGGTTAATCCTAGCTCAAAGTTTTTCCCTAAAGCAAAAGCCACTACCTGCCAGAAGAATCTTGATTCCCAAGGCTGGCTAATGGCGAAAAGCGTCCTCTATCGATTCCTTGCATAAAGGACAGAGCCTGCCAAGCGTTAGTAAAATTGGTGCTGGAGCCAGAATGGGAGGCGAAGTTTGAGCCAAACAGTTTTGGCTTTAGAATCGGACGTTCAGCCCATGACGCTATCGAAGCAATATTTGACAGCATCAATAAAAAATCCAAGTGGGTTTTAGATGCTGACATTTCTAAATGCTTCGACATGATCAATCATGATTATCTGCTACAAAAGCTCAAAACATCACCAACTTTAGGACGTGTCATTAAGGCATGGCTCAAGGCTGGATGGGTGTTTGAAGGTAATAAAGAGGATTCAGACTTTGGCACGCCACAAGGCTCTGTCATCTCTCCTCTGCTTGCCAATGTAGCACTTCACGGCATGGAAAATAGGATGACGCAACTAGCGAAATCCTTAAGAGGAAATAAATTTAAAAATCAAAGCAGCCTAACGTTTGTTAGATATGCCGATGATTTCGTTTGTCTTCATCCAGACAAAGAAGTAATAGATAAAGCTAAGGTCATTCTTCAAGAATGGCTCAAAGAAGTTGGGTTGGAAGTTAGTGATAGAAAGACTCGTGTGACTCATACCTCTAGTGGATTTGATTTCCTTGGATTCAATATCCGTCAGTACAAGGTGGGCAAACACAAGAGTGGTAAATCTAGAAATGGAAATCGCTTAGGTTTCAAAACACTAATCATGCCATCTAAGGACAAGACAAAGAAGCACTACGAGAAAATAGCGGATGTCATATCTAGCCATAGCTCAGCCCCACAAAAGGCATTAGTGTTAAGGCTGAATCCCATCATACGTGGATGGGCTAATTACTACTCTACTGGAGTCAGTAAAGCCACTTTCGCCAAGTTAGATCATCTAATTTGGCAGCGTATGACGAGATGGTGTAAGCGTCGTCACCATAACAAATCGGCTAAATGGGTCAATGCTAAATACTTTAGGATTATCAATGGCAGAAGCTGGGTATTTAGTGATGGAATTTTCTCCCTCACATCCCATGCTGAAGTTCCCATTGTCAGACATACAAAGGTTAAAGGCAATAAATCTCCCTACGATGGGGATTTACCTTACTGGGCTGCTAGACTGGGGAAACATCCCCTACTGCCAGTTTCAGTTTCCAAACTCTTCAAGTCTCAGAATGGCAAGTGTAATCACTGCGGATTAACTTTCAGAGATGGAGATGTTTGGGAGATTGACCATATTATCCCTCGTTCCTTGGGCGGTGGTAATGGATATGCAAACCTTCATCTTCTTCATCGTCATTGCCATGATACTAAAACTGCTTCTGATGGCAGTTTGCGGCGTACCGATGATAAAGGTCAAATCATTGAGGAGCCGAATGAAGCTAAAGTTTCAAGTTCGGTTCTGAAGACAAGTGGCTCTCGTGAGAGAGTCACTTAGTTTAAACGTTACTACTTAATCCCCAAATAGACGCGATCAATAGCACTACGCTAATCAGCGAAGGTAGGGTGGAGCGCCGTTTCATCATCTGAGACTATCCTCCTGTAGGTTTTAAATAATCCAACAAGCGATCACCAGAATCGGCTCTGACCAGTGCGACGACCACATCGGGGAGGGCAAACCAGCTTGGATAAATGAGGTAGCGCGGTTCCCAGCTAGGATAAAACTTTTCTTTGTAGGCGTGCAATCCCTGAAAGTTATAGAACTGGTTGAGGTGACTATAGAGATAGCGAACCGCTTTTTCTAGACGGGGCGATTGCTTACATCTGCCGATCCCAGATAATGCCGACAAACCTAGGTTGAGACTATCATAGCCCTGCTTCTTACAGTGTTGAAAAAGGGAAACAAACAAAAAATCCATCGTGCCGTTTTCTACATTCTGCCGACGGCGCATCATGTCGATCGTGATCTCATTGAGCTGGTACTCAGGAATGACATTGGCAAACGCCGTCACTTGTCCGTCCGCGCTTCGCACCACCGCTATTTTACAGTCTTGCAAATAAGCCTCATCAAACCAGCCGAGAGGAAAACCTTTTCTCAGACCCTTGCATCATTTGGAGCCATTCATCACTGACGAATCTCAATTCCTTCAACAGGCTGTTAGCAATGGGTGGTGAATAAAACTCGATGCAATGCCCTGTCTTTATCATTTGTTAATTGAGGTTCGCAAGTTTTTTCCGGGCTTGCCCTCTAGTGTAAAGGGTGTGCAGATCCACAATCGACTCTTCACCAATTTGTAGTGCTTGCAATCCTAAAGATGCATAAAGTTCCAAGTCATCGGGCAAGGTTTGATAAAACGCTGGATACCAGTCATTTCGACCACAAAACTGCTGAAAGCCAACGATCGCTTCTTGCCGATCTTTAGACGGACCGATCGGGTCTCCCAAAGCAATCGCTCCCCGTCCTTTGGGGACATAGGCAATCACGCTTTGCCCAGAAGGACTGAAGTAATAGTGCTTATCGTCAAATAGAGTAAACCTTGCTAGGGATGACCTTCCATGCTGCTTAACAATCGCTTGAGCACGCTGGCGATCGCTTACAGTTATTCCCCGCGATAACACTGGACGCAGCAGCATCCGAAACCCCATAGCTCATCGTCACCGCACCAATCATGTAAATTGAGTTAGCAAAAAATCTGCCAAATCTAGTTGTAGATTGCAACCCAGCATTATCTTCAGCAAAAAACATTGCCAATGTTTGCAGAATAGCTGAACCCAAATCAAAATTCACTGAATAGTGGCGATCCATGAGATAAAACCCAAGCGTGCCGTATGCCAACGTAAACAGTAGGGCGGCGATTACCCCCCGAATCCCCTGAGCTATTGAAGGGCGATCTGACTGCGCCGTGAACTGCTGTCGCATCAACAAAAGCTTAACCAGCAACACGCCTGACAGTATACTTTCCTCGTAATCCCATCCTTTGATTAAATTACTGATGATCGAAAGTATCAGTAAGGCGACCGTGAGCAACCAAGCAACCTGTTTTCGCCGTAGTAGATTTGCCGAAAGCACTAATAGCAAAAAACCAATCACAGCCGCAAACACATGAGCCCCCGCTCGCACTGGAAATGGGAATAAATCATTCAGCCATCTGACTCGATTGTGCAGGCTGGGAGTCACGGCAGAGACAAGATTGACAATTCCCATCCCTGCGGTTAGTAAAGTGGCATTCCAAAGCCAGAATCGAGGGTGTGGCGATCGCGAATTATTACTGGGAATAGCTTGAATCATTACATATCCGACTGATTAAACTGCCTACCCACATATTTTAGAGAATCCACGAGATGTTTATGAAAGTAATTCCAACCAAAGTCTGCACCTGTCACTCCATGCCCTCCTGGAAAGGCATGAAACTCATTAGCAACGTTTAGACGATTTAAAGTTTGATGAAACTGCTGGGTCGATGCTAGCAAATCGGTATCGCTTAGACCTGCGTCTAGGTATGCACGAATTATCTGAAGCTGAGCTGTAGAAAATTGCTGAATAAAATGATTAGGGCTATTTGCATCGCCGCTGTTATCGGTGAAATAACCGCTGTGGCTAAAAAAAGTGTGGAAATTATTGAAGTGGCGTAGCCCAATATTGTAAGCACCCCATCCTCCAGAGGATACACCGCCTATTGCCCAAAACTTGGGATCATTCATCGTCCTGTAGCGAGATTTAATGATCTGCGGCAGTTCAGAACCAATCAGCGTTCCCACTTTCCCATTCGGACCATCAAAATACTGGGAGTCCCAAATGGGGCTAGATCCCCGATTGTCATTACCGTCTGGGCTGATAAGAATAACAGGGGGTAGTTGCCCTGTGCGATAAAGCTGATCCAAAATTAAGGTGAGACCATATTTGTCATAAAAGGCTCGCTCATTATCATGTCCGCCATGCAGCAGAAAAATTACGGGATAGCGTTGCTGAGGATGCTTTTCGTAGTTTGGTGGTAATATTACCCCATACTTCCGTGATGTGCCCATAGCAATGCTGTTA
>JAATWA010000005.1 GCA_013361095.1 Pseudanabaena biceps
GCGACAAAGCACCATTTGAAGCAAGCATGATGGTACATTTCCGCAAACGATTGAACCTAGAGATCGTGGGCAGAATCAACGAACGGATTGTGAAGCCCTCTAAAGAATCGGTACAAAAAGAGATAGAAGAAAAGCAGGATAAGAAAGAAGAGAAGTTAGGAGAAAAAAAGGTAGAAAAGGAACAGAAAGAAACAGAACCATCAAACCAAGGAAAATTGCTGCTAGATGCAACAGTCGCGATTCTCCGACATCCGTTATCCCACTGACATCAAACTGTTGAACGAAGCAAGGGAACAAACGGAAATTGTGATTGATGCTCTTTACCAACAAGTGAAAGAACAATTACCGAAGAAACCACGCACCTATCGTCGTGAAGCAAGGACAGCTTATCTCCAAATTGCCAAACAACGCAAACCCAATTCTAAAAAGATTCGCAAAGCAATGCGCCAACAGTTGGGTTATGTCCGTCGCAATCTTGCCCATATTGATACCCTAATTGCCGCAGGGGCAGAGCTATCGGAATTGAAGAAGAATCTCTATCGGAACTTGCTGGTCGTCAGTGAAGTATATCGGCAACAACAATTGATGTACGAGCAAGGTTGTCATCGTATAGACGACCGCATCGTCAGTATTACGCAACCTCATGTACGTCCGATTGTCAGAGGTAAGTCAGGAACACCTGTGGAGTTTGGCGCTAAACTATCAGTTAGTTGTGTGGATGGTCATGCATTTCTCGACCATCTCAGTTGGGATAACTTCAATGAATCGGGAGATTTGCCGCATCAAGTAGAATTGTTTAAATCTCGCTTTGGACATTATCCTGAAGCGGTTTACGTTGACCAGATTTACCGCACACGCAGCAATCGCGCCTATTGTCGAAATCTGGGTATTCGGATTACGGCTCCGCCTTTGGGCAGACTTGTACCCGATGATGTGGCGGCTATTCGCAAGCAAACTCTCGAAGATGCTAAGGTGCGTAATCAAATTGAAGGTAAGTTTGGGCAAGCTAAACGACGGTTCGGTAATGTGTCACATTTGTTGGAAAGTATAGTTACATAGGCAGGAATAAGTAGGAAAAAAAGATGGTATTTGAAGCATTCGAATGTCCAACCTGCGGAGGTGTAGACATCCACCGACATGGACAAAGCGCCACAGGCAAAAAACGATACATTTGCTTAAACACGGAATGTATGCGAAAGACATTTATTCTTGATTACACCTATCAAGGGTATCGCCCAGAAGTAAAACAACAAGTGGCAGAAATGGCTGTCAATGGCAGTGGAATTAGGGATACAAGTCGAGTATTAAAGATTAGTCCGAATACTGTCATCAAAGAGTTGAAAAAAAGAGGAAGACATCGAAGCGGTTAACTATCCTCTGCTAGAGCAGCTTGACATCGAAACACTTGATGTTGACCTTTATCAAGTAGAAGAAGCAGAAATGGACGAGATGTGGAGTTTTGTTGGCAGCAAGAAACAGCAAAGATGGCTATGGCACGCTATTGATCATGTGACTGGAAGTGTCTTAGCTTATGTTTTAGCCCCACATAAAGATGAAGCCTTGGTTAAACTGGTGAATCTGCTAAAGCCTTTTGGCATCAAGCGTTTTTTCACTGATGCATGGGGTGCTTACGAAAGCATTCTTGATCCTCACACTCACCTAATCGGCAAGAAAAATACTCAGAAGATTGAACGAAAACATCTAACTTTGAGAACGAGGATTAAGCGTTTAGCTAGAAAGACGATTTGCTTTTCTAAATCCATTGTGATGCATGATATTGTCATCGGTCTGTTTATCAACACATATGAGTTTTCGTTTCAACCTCATTGAACGTTCCAACAAATGTGACACATTACCCTTTTCCTGAGATGCCGAAAGCACCGCATACTTTTTGCACTTATCAGAAATACCTTTAGCCATCAGAATTTTTTTTGCACCAATTATCCAAACAATTACGCGAACTGCGAATACAGCCAGACTCAGCAAATCTGTGACCATGCTTCTCCACCGTTGGTTTAGCCAACCAAAACAGAGGAATCCCCGTTAACTTCCAAGTTAAACGCCCAAACGAATGTAAAACATCCCAAGCCTCCTCTTGTGAAGGCTCTGCGAGAAACTCAGCTAATTCAGAACAAAATGCATCCCAAAGCGATCGCACTGATCGTAAACCTGCATACCTTGCTTATAAGCCTCAGTTAGATTGTCACTCATAAGTAAAACTTGGTAAACGATATTAGAAAATCTAACACAACAGCCCAACTTGTCATAGAAACATCTTAGAGCAAATAATCATACATTATTTGTCATTAAATTTATATGAATGAGTATTTGTGCTTAGTACTGTTGACGTGTTTTCAAGGTTTGCGGGCTTTGCTTGGCGCGTTGTTATATATTGAAGGGGTATCCGCTTTGTTAGTTAGCTGTCGTTATGCAAAAATGGTTTAATACTGCTGGTCCTTGTAAAGCTGATATTCACTACATGTTGTCAGCGACTGAGCGCTTGCCTGAAATCAAACAATTAATTGCTCAAGAAAATTACTTTGTGATTCATGCGCCAAGACAGGTGGGTAAGACTACAGCAATGTTGGCACTTGCCCAAGAACTAACGGCTAGCGGTCAATATACGGCGGTGATGTTATCGCTGGAAGTGGGTGCGGCTTTCTCTGACGATTTGGGCGCAGCCGAGCTGGCTATTTTAGGTGAGTGGAAGCAATCGATACGGTTTCGTTTGCCCAAAGATCTGCAACCTCATGAGTGGTTAGATGCCGAGGCAGGAGCGAGAATTGGTACAAACTTGAGCAACTGGGCTGAACAATCTTCCCGTCCATTAGTTGTCTTTTTGGATGAAATTGATGCCTTGAGTAACGAAACACTAATTTCTGTGTTAAGACAAATCCGCTCTGGTTTTCCCAATCGTCCGCAGGGATTTCCGCAGTCAGTGGCACTGGTGGGGATGCGAGATGTGCGGGATTATAAATATGCTTCTGGGGGGAGCGATCGGCTGAATACTTCTAGTCCTTTTAATATCAAAGTGCGCTCCTTTACTCTAAGTAACTTTACCCTTGAGGATGTGAAAAATCTTTACCAGCAACATACGGAAGCCACAGGACAAATATTTACACCCGAAGCTATCGATTTAGCTTTTCATTTGACGCAGGGTCAGCCTTGGTTAGTCAATGCGATTGTTAAGGAAATTGTTGAATATATTACTAAAGATCCAGCCACTCCAATTACTACTGAGTTAGTGAACCAAGCGAAGGAAATACTGATTAAGAGACAAGATACGCATCTGGATAGTCTTGCTGAGAGACTAAGAGAAGATCGGGTCAGAGCAGTGATTCAACCTATTCTCGCTGGGCAGGAACTGCCAGATGTGCCACAGGATGATATTCGCTACGTTTTAGATTTAGGGCTTTGTACTAACGAAAATGGTTTGGCGATCGCTAATCCTATTTATCAGGAAGTGCTTCCTAGAGTGCTTGCCTATGTAACTACTGCTTCTATTGGGTATCTTCAACCAGTCTGGCTTAGTGAGCAAGGTGAATTTTTGCCCGATCGCTTGTTGGAAGCGTTCTTATTATTCTGGCGGCAGCATGGAGAGCCTTTATTTGACAGTACACCCTATCCAGAGATTGCGCCTCATATTGTATTGATGGCATTTTTGCACCGTGTTGTTAATGGTGGTGGCACTTTGGAGAGGGAATATGCCATTGGTTCGGGAAGAATGGATATCTGTTTGCGATATGGTAAGGTAACTTTGGCGATGGAGTTGAAGGTATGGGCTGATAAAAGACCAGATCCACTTAAGGAAGGATTGCCGCAGTTGGATAAGTATTTATCGGGATTGAGTTTGGATACAGGTTGGTTAGTGATCTTCGATCGCCGAAAGGGTTTGCCGCCGCTAAGCGATCGTACTACGACGGAGATAGCCACCAGTCCCGCAGGGAGAGAGATGATTGTGATTCGTGGATAAATGTAATTGACATTTCTGTATGCTTTCTAGAGCCAACTTTCGCTAATTTTTACACTTAAAACATTATGACTGTACAGGCTTGGCATCACGAAACGATTGATACGAATGGCATAAAATTGCACTATGTCACCGAGGGCGAAGGTTTGTTGATGTTGATGCTGCATGGATTTCCAGAATTCTGGTACTCATGGCGGCATCAAATACCTGAATTTGCAAAGGATCATAAAGTCGTTGCTGTCGATCTACGTGGTTATAACGATAGTGATAAGCCTCAAGCTCAATCTGCCTATGTTATGTCAGAATTTGTGGAAGATATTAAAGGAGTAATCTCAGGATTGGGCTATGAGAGTTGTATTCTTGTTGGACATGATTGGGGAGGAGCGATCGCATGGTCATTTGCCTATGCCTATCCTGAATTAGTGAGCCGTTTGATTGTGATGAATTTGCCGCATCCTGCTAAGTTTGCGGCAGGACTAAAGACACCGCAGCAGATGCTGAAGAGTTGGTATATTGCGTTCTTTCAAATCCCATTTTTGCCTGAGTTCTTGATTCAGTTAGATGACTATCGACTCATTGAAGATGCTTTTCGAGGGATGGCAATCGATCAGAGTCCTTTTACGGATGCGGATATTGAGCAGTATAAGAATGCTTTTGCTAAACGGGGTGCTTTGACGGGCGCGATTAATTACTATCGCAATCTACCTACCTATTTATCCCAAAAGAAAGTGTGGGGTATTCTCAAAATTCCGACCTTGATGATTTGGGGTGAAGAGGATCGGGCGTTGGGTAAGGAATTAACCTATGGTACGGAGGAGTATGTGCAGGATTTGCGAATTCGCTATATTCCTAATTGCAGTCATTGGGTGCAACAGGAGCAACCGCAGTTGGTTAATCAAATGATGCGTGAGTTTTTGGATGAGGAGTGAAGGAAATTCTATCTTGCAGAGCAAAGTGCTATAAAATGAATAAGAAAAATCAGACTAACTGATGGCGATGATTATACAATTGATGATTATTGATGTAGCCGGCACTGGTTCCGTAAAGCGGGAAAGATAAAATCATTAATGAGTATGAGTTATATGGCAAGACGGATCGTGAACAACTGTTACCAAGATATCGATGTCTCCAGAATCCCTAACTTCACAGCAGGAACTAATTTAGTCGTGAAATGGACTCTGACAAAATTGTGAACTAGCCAGTAAACATCCGAAGTCCTTTGGAGACTGATTCTGGATTTAGCATAGGTGTTAGTTTTGCGTCGAAAAGCAGAATTACGTCGTCGCAGGGAAGCATTAAATGCTTCGACATGGTTAGCATTGGACCTTGGAAAAAATTGAAGCAAAAAATGGATAAACGAGCCATTTAGTAAGCCCTAAATATTGGACATGAGAAATGGAAGCACTCATAATTCAGGAGTACGAAAATAGTAGTATATGCCAGAATCAGCAGAAATCAGGCAGAGATTTTAGGAGCAGAAGCAGGAGATTTGCATTTTTTAATGACAGGAAGGCGAGGACGAGGAGGCTGATTTTCTCCAGATTTGCGCCCAGAAGAATAACCACGGTTTTTGGGAGAACCGGCAGGGGAACCCAACTGAGAAATAATTCGGAACCAGTCCTGCTGAACCTTTGAAGGAGAAATGCGAGTAGAAGAAACGGGCAAGAGATGCTTCTCCTAAGGACGCGGAAGAGAAACCGCGAGGGAATGAGCAGCCCAAAGTTGGACATAAGCTAGCATCCTAAGTACAGGACAAAAAGTTGCAAAAGTAGACAGGAAGGGGTTTTATAAAAGATAACCACATCGCAAATAAAACCCCTATCAAAGAGATTAACCTATTCCGAGAAATGTTGCAGCAGCATCTGCAATGGAATGCAGCAAGACTCGCATTTGTATCCACATTTCTAATTGCGCTAATGCGAGTAAAGACAGTAAACCTAGCCGAAATCGCGACAGGATTTAGTGGTGAAGCGAAAGTAGCATCGCATTATAAGCGGTTACAAAGATTTTTCCGAGACTTTGAAGTGGACTATGAAAGCATCGCACTGATGGTTGTAAAAGTAATGAAAATACCTGAGCCATGGGTAATATCTATAGACCGCACCGATTGGCAATTCGGTAAAACAGTGTTTAATGTGCTGACATTAGGGGTAGTGCATCACGGTGTTGCATTCCCGTTGGTATGGATAATGCTGGATAAAAAAGGTAACTCAAATACCCGTGAGCGCTGTGAGTTGTGGAATCGCTTTCTAGAAATATTTGCAGACCGCAAAATCGACTTTCTGACCGCAGACCGCGAGTTTGTGGGGGAGGATTGGTTTGATTACTTGCTCTGTGACCCATGTACCCATTTTCGGATACGCATTCGTAAAAACACCTTGCTTGACGATGGGCAGAAACAACTGCGGGCTGACGTTTGTTTTCAAGACCTCCGAGTTGGTCAATCTAAAGTGTTATCCCATCCCAGAAAAGTTTGGAATCATTCGCTTTATATTGCTGCCATGCGTTTAGACGATGGTGATTTATTAATTGTCGCATCTGCTCATGATCCTGATACCGCTATTGCTGACTATGCCAAGCGTTGGGCTATTGAGACTCTGTTTGGTTGTTTTAAAACTCGTGGCTTTTGTTTGGAGTCTACTCATCTTCAAGACTCGGAACGACTTTCTAAATTAATTGCTTTGCTTACTCTGGCTTTATGTTGGGCTTTTTCTTCTGGGCTTTGGCTAGTACAAGGCGGCTAAAGTGAAGATACTATAAGAAGAAATGAAATAACGGTCAAAAATTAGTGTTTACGGGATCTGCAAAAGCATTGCATTTAGAAGAGTTGGAACAAGAAGAATTGGAACAGATAATCAATCGACACAGTACACCGCAGCAAATAGCCCAACGAGCAAAGATTGTTGTTTTAGCCTCTCAAGGATACAGTCAAGCAATGATAGCGCGGGAATTAGATATCAGCCGCAAAAGTGCCCGATTGTGGCGAGACCGATGGGTGTGGGGACGGGAAAAAGACATAGGCGTGTTGGATTGTTTGAAAGATGCCGAGCGTTCGGGTACACCACCGACATTCGAGCTTGAGCAAATCATGCACTTATTTGCAATCGCCTGTGAAAGTCCAGAGGAGAGTGGTCGCCCAATCAGCCAATGGACAAGTCGCGAACTCGCCGATGAAATGATTCAACGCGGGATTGTGACCACGATATCACCGAGGCACGTTGGACGCTTACTTGCCGAAGCAGATATCAAACCGCATCAATCAGGTTACTGACTGAATCCAGCGCCTGACCCATTGTTTGAACAAAAAGTAACAGCCATTACTGACAATTACTTAAATGCAATAGAGCGAGCTGCCTTAGGTGAACAAACTATTAGTCTTGATGAAATGACGGGTATCCAAGCCCTTGAGCGCAAATATCCTGATAAGCCCTTAGAACCTAGTAAGATTCACCGTCGCGAGTTTGAATATATTCGACATGGTACTCAAACCTTAATCGCCAGTTTTGATGTCGCCACGGGTTTAGTCATCAAGGCTTCTGTGGGCGATACACGAGAGTGTACAGTAAATTGTGTAAAGTCTGGGAAGTATACAGAGAGATAATCTAGACACACAATAACTAACACTAAAACAGATGAATATACGCAAAGAACTACTCGATGAATTGCTGAAAGAATGTAAAACACCACCCGACCTATTCGGAGAAGGAGGCATTCTGAAACAACTAACCACTGCCTTAGTGGAAAGAGCATTGGAAGCAGAACTATCCACCCATTTGGGTTATGGGAAGCATGAACATAGACCAGACGGGCAAAGCAACAGTCGCAATGGCTACAGCCAGAAAACAGTCCAAGGCGACTTCGGCGTAGCCGAAATCGCCATACCTCGGGATCGCCAAGGAGAGTTTGAACCGCAACTGGTGAAGAAAGGACAAAGCCGATTGTCAGGACTAGACGAGAAGATCATTGCTCTCTACGCACGAGGTATGAGCGTCAGGGATATCCAAGCCCAGTTACAGGAAATGTATGGGGTTGAAGTATCACCAACGCTTATTTCTAATGTCACAGATGCGGTGATTGATGAGGTGAAGCAATGGCAAAACCGTCCTCTGGACGCGGTCTATCCAATCGTATTTCTGGACTGCCTAGTGATCAAAGTGCGAGACAATGGCAGGGTGATTAATAAGTCCCTGTACTTTGCCTTGGGCGTGAATATGGACGGGTACAAGGAATTACTGGGGATGTGGATATCTCCCAATGAAGGAGCCAAATTCTGGTTGTCCGTACTCACCGAAATTCACAACCGTGGGGTCAAAGACATTTTGATTGCCTGTGTCGATGGTTTGACAGGATTTCCCAATGCCATTGAAACGGTATTTCCGAAAACACAGGTACAGTTGTGCATTGTCCATATGGTGCGTAACTCGGTCGCTTTTGTCCCCTGGCAACAACGCAAGCAAGTTTGTGCCGACCTCAAGGCGATTTATGCGGCGGCGACGGAATCAGAGGCAGAGTTTAATCTCGAACTCTTTGCCGAAAAATGGGACAAGCAATATCCATCGATTTCTAAGTCGTGGCGCAGTCATTGGGCGAATATTATCCCCTTCTTTGCTTTCCCGCCTGAGATTCGCAGGGCAATTTATACCACCAATGCCATTGAGTCAATGAATAGCAGTTTGCGGAAGGTGATTAAATCTCAGCAGATTTTTCCCTCGGATGAGGCTGCTTTCAAGCTGGTTTATTTGGCGATGCGCAATATCTCGAAGAAGTGGACGATGCCGATTCGCGATTGGAAACCTGCCCTCAATCGCTTTGCGATCCTCTTTGAGGATCGTCTCCACATCTAGTTTCTAGACTTTACACATTTTGCTTGACAGTCTCCGATACACGTACTGAAGTTGCCTATCTTACTCATGTCCAACAAACTATAGCCACTAATCCTGATGCTAACAAATGGCATTTAGTTATGGATTGTCTCAACACTCATCAATCGGAATCCCTCGTTCGCTATGTTGCACAAGTCGAAAGATTGGAGATTGATTTAGGTGTCAAAGGTAAGTGCGGCATCCTCAAGTCCATGCAGACAAGGACTGATTTCTTAACCGATAAAAATCATCGTATTGTTTTTTATTTTACTCCCAAGCATTGTTCTTGGCTTAATCAGATTGAGATTTGGTTTGGAATCTTGATGCGTAAGTTACTCAGACGCGGTAACTTTATCTCTCAAGCCGATTTGAAGTCTCGCATTATCTTATTTGGTAGTCCGCGAGATGTAAGGATAAAATCATAAAAGAACTCTAAGACACTTAATTACCAATGCCAAATTGTCCAAACTGTAACTCAAAAGATGTGGTCAAAAATGGTTTTATTCATAACGGGAATCAAAATCATAAATGTAAAGCCTGTGGTCGCCAGTTTGTTGAAGCACCACGGCAAAAACTAATCTCTGAAGAAACCAAAGCCTTGATTGACAAACTCTTACTTGAGAAGATTCCTCTTGCAGGTATTGCCAGAGTTTGTGACGTTTCTGAAACTTGGTTGCAGAATTATGTCAATCGTAAATACGAGGCGATTCCTCAACAAGTAAATGTATCCGCTAAAAAAAAAGGAAGACTAACGATTCAGTGTGATGAAATGTGGTCTTTTGTTGGCAATAAAGGCAATAAACAGTGGATTTGGCTTGCCATTGATGTTGATACTCGCGAAATTGTTGGCGTTCATATCGGCGATCGCTCCGCACAAGGAGCGCAAAAGCTTTGGAATTCTTTGCCCAGTGTTTATCGTCAGTGTGCTGTTGCTTATACAGATTTTTGGAATGCATATTCTGTTGTGTTCCCAGACATGCGGCATATCGCGGTTGGAAAGGAAACAGGGAAAACCAATTATATTGAACGTTTTAACTGTACGATGCGACAACGAATCTCTCGACTAGTTCGTAAAACTCTCTCTTTCTCTAAAAAAATAGAAAATCATATTGGTGCTATCTGGTTTTTTATTCACCACTACAACTCATCCTTACTTGTTTAGGACTACCTCTTATTTATTGACTACTTCAACCGTACTATGGCTAAGCCTTTTAAATGGACTTATAAAGGTAAGGCTTTAGCCGTCTAAAAGTATGTTTCTTCACTTTAGCCGCCTTGTACTAGTGGAATCTCAATTCTAAACTCAGTGCCCTTACCTAACTCTGAAAAACATTGCAAAGTTCCTTTATGCTTCTCAACAATTATCTGATAGCTAATCGCTAAACCTAGTCCCGTACCTTGACCAACGGGCTTAGTGGTAAAGAATGGGTCAAACAAATGCTTTTGGACTTCAGGAGTAATACCAGAACCGTTATCCGCGATCGCAATGACTACGCGATCGCTAACTAGTTCCGTCTTAATCCAAATTTTAGGACTAGCTAGATCTTTCGGGAAAGCATCGATCGCATTACTCAGAATATTCATAAATACTTGATTAAGCTGACCTGCATAGCATTCCACCAAGGGCAAATCACCATATTCTTTGATGATTTCTACGTTGAGATCACCTGTTTTCCCTTTCAAGTTATATTGCAAAATCAAAACCGTGTTCTCCAAACCTTCATGAATATCAATAGGTTTGCGCTCAGCCTCATCTAAACGCGAAAAATTGCGTAGGGACTGGACAATTTTCGTAATTCTATCTGTTCCCACTTGCATTGATTTTAAGAGCTTAGGTAGATCGGTCAAGATAAATTCTAAATCGAATTCTTCAGTCTTTTGCTCAATCTCTAGATGAGGTTGGGAATAATGATGACGGTATAAACTTAAGAGATCAATGATATTGGTGATGTAGTCAAAGGCATAGCTAACATTGCCATGAATAAAGTTGACAGGATTATTAATCTCGTGGGCAATGCCTGCCACTAACTGTCCCAAACTCGACATTTTCTCAGTTTGAATCAATTGTGCTTGAGTTTGTTGCAACTTCCGTAAAGTATTTTTTAGTTCTAAAGTTCCTTCCTTTAACATTGACTCTGACTCCCGCAAAGCTGACTCCGCCAACTTACGCTTAGTAATATCGCTACTAGAACCTGCCATGCGATAGGGAGTTCCATGCACATCACGCAACACCACACCTCGTGTCAGAATCCAGCGATAGGAGCCGTCTCTATGCTGAAGTCGATGTTCTGAAGCATATTCAGAAATATTGCCCTGTAAATAGTTGTGAGTATGCGCTCTCACCTGTGCTAAGTCATCGCGATGAATAAGCTGTTCCCATTGCTGACGATGATTAGTGATTTCATAGTCTGTATAACCTAGCATTTGCTTCCATCGCTCAGAAAAGAACATCTCATTAGTTTCAATATTCCAATCCCATAGACCATCATCAGATCCCTTGATTGCCAAGTCAAAATTAATCCGATTTTTGTCTGCGTAGGCTCCTAAATTTAGTTCTTTGTGGCATTCATGGACTGGCTCATAATTGAGCGGAACTGTCCAACCCTGTGAATGAGCCGCCAGAGCCGTATTAGGATCAAGCTGCGATATCTGTAATAAAGCGATCGCCACCCGTTCTGCTAGATTTTGCTCAACTTGACGACTAGCCGCAAAAGCCCATTCTGGATAAAGTCTAGTACTCAGAGCAAAGGGAAACTCTCTAGCGTATTGGGTTTGTTGATTGATAATCTCAAACTCCTCTAGGTTGATTTTACCTTCGGCTGCCATCTTTTCTAGAGCATCAGTCCGAACTGTGCCAGCATCAACTAATCCATCGCGTACTGCATAAACCACCGCGTCATGGGTTCCCATAAACTGAAGCGAAAGAAAATCACGATAGGGATCAATCCCTGCGGCTTTAATTTCACGCCAAGCTGATTGCCATGCACCTAGTGAATGTTCATTTGTTCCTGCAAATTTTTTGCCGACTAGATCCTGTAGGTTCTGAATATCTTGGCGATCGCTTCTCCGAAAAATCACACCGCCGAACACAGTGTAGGCTTTACCCATCCTGAGATTTTTCAGCGTAGCTAATCGATTCAGTTGATACAATGATTCTAGTTCTACATACACACTAGAGTCAGCAATCACAAAATCAAGCTTATTTGTAGCAGCTTCAATATAAATTTGTTCAAAGCTTAAAAGTAAGAATTTGAAAGTATATTCAGGCAACTGATGACTTAGATATTGAGAAGTTGGCTCCCACATTTGCAGTGCTTTATCTATCCCCCGATATGCTAAAACTCCAACCTGTAAAATTTTTATTTTTAATGAAATCTGTTTTTGTCTCTGCGTTACAACTTGACTCATAGTTAATCAAAGGATTTTAATAGAGATATAATATTTTGTAAAATATAGTACTTTTTTGCCAAGATACAGGCAAAAAATCAAGAATATTTCATCAGAATATTTTATTAGAACATTTCGATTTATGAATACCAAGATTTCCCTAGGGATGATTGCCACGCTGGATGCCGAGTTGGCGACAACTGCTGTGGAACGCCATAAAAACGGCTATACACCCAAACATGAACGAGATCGCCTTCCATCAATCACTCAGGCGTACCCATCCCCCATATTTTCGACTCCGCAGAACAGAAAGAGAAATTCCATTTGAAAACTATCAAAAATCGGTAGCTGGCACTAACCCAATAACTCTTGACCATGCGCCGCTACCACTCTTAACTTTGATCGGAAAGCACAGGATTGTGCTACCAACAGGTGGAAGCTGGCTCAAGTTTGTTAATTTCTCAATTTGGCAATATGTTCGCTTTATCCCTGCAAAATGAGCCGACCATAAACGTTTTGAGTCTTGAAAAGTTGCCCACTCATTGCCAATAATTGGGTAAGGACGATCCAAACTCCATGCATCAGTGCCAATCACTCGTACACCAAGGTCTACGAGATAAAGAACCGCTTCTTCTCCTAATCCACACCCATAACCAAAAAATTCTTCTGTACCCCATACTGCATCCGCTCCTGTACAAAAAAGCACAATCTCGCCAGGGGTAATGGTGTGGCTTAATTTCTCTAAGCGCTTCTCTATGTCTTCGGGTTGGATCAAATAGCCTGTGGGTAGATCCGATACGTCCAAAACGATAGCTTGCCCAGCAAACCAATCCAGTGGAATTTCATCAATTGTCCAAGCGGGTTGTCCCTCCGAGGTTGGGGCATAATGCCACGGTGCGTCTAAGTGAGTACTGGCATGAGTTGAGGCTTCTACAATTTCACCTGCAAAGCCTAGTCCATTAGGAAGGGCGGTTGATGGTATGCCAAACATAAATTCCCACATCTCGGCACAGTCTTTATGGGAGATGTGCTGTATGCGGGGAGGAGTGGGTTCGCTTGCTGTTGGTTCAAGTGGACGACTGAGGTCGATTAGTTGAACGTGCTGCCCCAGAAGTTCGACAGTCTTTTGGTTAATCAAGGTGCATTTCTCCTGCACGTGTAATACTTACCTCACTTTTTATCGTCTCACAGATGACTCTCAAATAGGGGGAAGAGTCATACAATTGTGAGAAAGCATCTTTAACAGATGTTTTTAATCCGCAATTTCGAGGTGTAAGTAGACATGGATTTGTTCTCAATTAAAAAACGAGTCAATCCTATTAAGATAAGAATTGACTCGCTCAATAGTTTTGGTGTGGTTACTCTCTAGCTCGGTCGCTAGGCTGACTCTACAAACCATTGGTTAATCATGATTGGTTCCTGATTGACTGTATATTTGCCTGATGGAACTGTCTTTACCCAATCAGGACATTTATAATTTTTTTGATTCGTTGTCATCTGTTCAGTTTCTGTGAGCTTGCGAAAAATCAGGATATCGGCAACTACTTCTGTGTTGGCAAATCTCTTAAAAGCGATGTCTGGCAATCTAACAGCGGTCACTAGCTCCAATTTACCCGCTAGGTATTTTCTGAAACTAGTACTTGTCGCATCCATTGTGAAACAACTAGTAATCATAGCTATCAACCCATTTTCTCGCACTAAATCTGCACATTTCGCCAGAAAGTAATTGTGAATGCTCAGATTCATGTGGGCATAGCGCGGATCGTAGAGTTTGTAATTTCCAAAGGGGACATTGCCGATCGCTAGGTCAAAACTGTTATCACTTAGGCTCACTGTCTCAAATCCCTGAGCGTAAATCAGCGCTTCTGGGTATAACAATCTCGCAATTTGGGTAAAGATTGGGTCTAGTTCTACACCTACCCATTGAGATCGCTCTCTCATCAACGTGGGCTGACATCCCATGAACGCTAGGGTATTGCAAGCGGGTTCAATGATCGCTCCACCTGTAAAGCCGATATCACCAAGCAGATCCCACATGGCGCGGATTACTTCAAAACTGGTTTGGTAAGCGGTTGCCGTTGCGGATTTGGCGGCTTGGATTTCGGCTTGGGTCAATAGTTGGCATAGTTTTTCATGGCATCGATGCTGCCATGTGTTGCCTTGATGATTGGCTTTCACCCAGATATCGGTGAGTGTTCCCCATCCCGATGCTTTGGCTAGTTCTACCTGTTGTTGTTGTGTTGCTGTTGATATTGATTTACTGAGGGCGATCGCCTCGACGGTTGCTTCTGCTTTTTCTCGCAGGGGACTATCAAAATGCTGCTCGATTTCTGGCGTGATTTCAAATATGGGTTGGTACATTTTTAGCTTTTTCACTAGTTTTTGTTCTTGAGAACAAGCGCTAGCCTGCATCATTAACGAAAGAGAAAAGAGAAACTAAATTCAAAGAGAATAGAGAGATTTTTATCAATTAGAAATAAAAAAAGAATCAGAAACAATAATTAATGGCAAAAAAAGGAATTAGAAGCACAAAATCCAGTGTAATCCGATGAAAGGTCAACACGAATCAAAAAACAGAGAAATCAAACTCAGATAAATATAAAAATAAATATAAATATAGGACTTACGCACAAATGTCTCGAAATCTTTATTTTATCGTAGGGGCAATTCATGAATTGCCCCTACGTTTCGACATTTTGCGTAAGTCCTAAAATAGTTAGGAACGGGACAGAATTCTTTAGTAAAAGGAAAGAAATGAGTGCCCTTTTACCAGTAGCCAATTAACCAAGACTTCGACGTGATCTGCACATTTGAGCCAGAAATTACGTAAGCGGATCACTCGAAGCTTGTCGAATCGTTAACATGAGCACATAGACAGCTTGAGCAAAGAGAAACCAAAGCTGGTTAGCCATAAAACTATGACAATTTGCCTTGATAACCAAGACTATAAAAACAATAGGCGACAGTATCTAATTTAGTAATTAAGATAAAAATTTGAGCAACTCACAAATTTATTTTATGAGTCAAATGAATTCTCTTATATGTCAAAAACCCCATAGGATAGAATTTGTATCTACATTTACAGATAGGTCATGATCATACTGAATTAATAGAGAAGAAAGAAATACAAGAGTGTTTGTCATGAATATAAAGCTACCCTCTCGTAGAAGATTTTTATTTTCTATATCATTGTTCTCTTTGAGTTTAATCACTGCCTGTAGCAGTAATGTTGTTGGTAATCCTGCTGATAAATCAAGTTCTTCAGGCAACAAAAAAGTAATTCGGATTGCCATTGCAACTCAAGATCAAACGATTAATACAGCAACGGGTGGTCCAATTATTCGTGAAGAAAAGCTTCTAGAAAAGTATTTACCAAAGACAGGTAAATATCAGGATGTAGAATATAAGATTGAATGGTCGAGTCATACATCAGGACCACCAATCAACAACAAGATGTTAGCTAATCAAGTTGATATTGGCATGATGGGAGACTTTCCTTTAACCATCAATATGAATACATTCAGAGATAAAGGTGCTGGAGTCAATAGTATTTATATTGCTACCCTATCCTATGGCTCAACTGGAGCAGGCAATGCAGTTATGGTTCCCAAAGATAGTCCGATCAAGAGTATTGCGGACTTAAGAGGAAAACAAGTCTCAGTTCCCTTCGGTTCAGCTGCCCATGGTATGTTGTTGGGGGCTTTAAAGAAGGAAGGAATTAACCCTGATACTGAAGTAAAACTCATCAATCAATCTCCCGAAGTTGGTGGCACAAGCTTGAAGACTAATCAAATTGATGCTCATGCAGACTTTGTTCCCTTTGGTGAGCTATTTCCTTTACGCGGTTTTGCAAGAAAGATTTTTGATGGTGCTGAGTTAGGAGTACCTACATTTCATGGTGTAGTTGTGCGTTCTGACTTTGCTAAAGAACATCCTGAACTAGTTGTTTCCTACTTAAAGGCACTCTTGGAAGCTAATCAAATGGTGCGTGAACAGCCTGAAGCGATCGCTACAAAAATAGAAAAGTGGACAAGTGTGGAAAAAGAAGCTGTCTACATGTTCCTTGGGCCCAATGGGTTACAGCAAGTCAGTCCTGCGATTCTTCCTATCCATTTAGAAGCCTTGACCAACAGCGTCAATACTCTCAAGCAATTAGGTAGACTAGATGCAAAGGTTGACGCTGCGGAAATCACCAAACTCGCTGATGACAGCTACTTGAAACTTGCCGCCAAAGAAATGGGTCTGAACTATGACGAAATGATTGCTAAGGCGGAAAAGTTCCCAATTTCTGGTGAAGATGCGGAAACTAAGCAAACAATTACCGATCCGAAACTTGCCGCACAGGTTTGGGTCAATGGTGAAGAAAAGATCAGGAACTTTGCTTCTATTAAAAATATGGTAACGGCAGTATCAAAGCTGAAGTCCGAAGGTAAGCAAACTGGAAGCACTGTATTTGTCCATGATTTCAACAAAGGTTGGAAATTGTTGGCAGCAAATTCCTTCTTTGTGCGTAAAGGTGATGATATCGCTGCATTCCTGACCGAAAAGGATGCTCAAGCCTATGCAGCAAGTCAAGGGAGCGCTCAAGTTCTCACCTTTAACGCGCTCTTCTAATTATCTGCTAATGCAGAACAAAAACTTGGTGATGTTTATATTAGGCTTGCTTCTAAATCTATGAGTATATAACACGCAAAGCGCGTTACATACTCATCTCTATAACTATCTTTTGGAGATAATCGATGTCTAACATACCTTCCGAGCAATCGCTCCCTATCGAATTTTGGAATAGTTTTAGTATGTCCATCAAAAGTTTGTTCAGACGCTCATCAGATATTGCGAAAGAGCCATTCTCGGTACGCAAGCGTAATCAACTATTGAGAAGAATACTATCCATCGTCTTGTTTTTTGGCATTTGGCAAATCCTATGTATGGTGAAGTTTAATTTCTGGATTAACTTTTCCTTCTTACCGTCACCTATAGAAGTATCAGAAGCGACGGTCAAGTTTTTCTCGACCAATGCCATGATTCATATTCAATCCAGTGTGATTCGGGTCTTGGCTGGCTATTTCTTTGCCACTATTTTAGGAGTGGGTTTAGGAATTTTGATTGGTTGGTTTCAGCAGTTAGAGGATCTCGTATTATTGCCATTGGAGTTATTACGACCGATTCCCGCTGTTGCATGGATTCCCTTAGCTATTCTCATGTTTCCCAACGCTGAGTCGGGCATGATTTACATTACCTTTATCGGTGCATTTTTCCCAATTTTAATTAGTACGATCAGGGGAGTAGAAGGTGTTGATATGCTGCTATTACGGGTTGGTCAATGTTTAGGGGCAGGACAATGGTATGTGTTCAAAGATATTGTTGTGCCGGGGGCGATGCCTAGTATTGCTAGTGGTTTGGTCATCGGCATGGGAAATTGCTGGTTTTGCTTGGTAACGGCGGAGATTTTGGCAGGTCGTTATGGCATCGGTTATATCACTTGGGAGTCCTACGTTACTTCCAACTATCCACCAATTGTGATGGGCATGTTGATAATTGGTTTGATGGGTTCTCTCAGTTCTTGCTTAGTTGAGCGTTTAATTCATTTGCTGATGCCTTGGCGCGTTACCAAAAAGAAGACTGCTTAATATTAAGGATTTAACTTTTAGTTTTGGTTTTGTTCTGGATTTTGTTGTAACTGATATTTAGAAAGGATTTACGTCGATGGCAAAGTTGCTCGAAAATAATCTACGATCGCAGGTTAAAGGATTAGTAGAGGTTGAGAATCTATCGGTAGGTTTTCGACGCAAGGGAGTATTTACTTCAGTTTTAGATAACGTCAACTTTACGATTCAACCTGGGGAATTTATTTGTCTGCTAGGTCCTTCTGGCTGTGGTAAATCAACGATCTTGAATACGATCGCAGGATTTATTAAACCTTCTGTGGGTAATGTGTTGGTTGATTACCAAAGGATTACTAAACCGGGGGCTGATCGCGGTTTTGTATTTCAGCAATATTCGCTCCTACCTTGGAAAACAACCTTCCAAAATGTGGAATTTGGTCTGAAGGTGCGAGGTGTGCCTAAAGATGAACGCAAAGAACTTGTTGATTACTATTTAAATCGAGTGGGCTTGTCCAAATATCGTCATGCCTTTCCCTATCAGATGTCAGGAGGTATGCAGCAGCGAGCAAGTATCATTCGTGCCTTAGTCAATTCGCCTTCGGTATTGCTGATGGATGAGCCTTTTGCGGCACTGGATGCCCAAACCCGTCACATGATGCAAGAGCTATTGCTAGATATTTGGCAAGATTTAAAATCAACAGTGGTGTTTGTTACGCATGACATTGAGGAAGCTGTATTTTTAAGCGATCGCATTTTTGTGATGGGTGTTAACCCCGGTCATATTAAAACAATGGTGAATATTGACCTAGAACGTCCCCGCCATGTCGATCTGATGCTCACTCCCGAATTTATGCAACTCAATCGTTATGTGTTCGATCTGATTCGCGAAGAAACTTTAAAAAGTATGGCATTTGAGGATTAATTGGCTAATCTAAGAACAAACCCAGAATTGAGTGGCGGCGCGAAGCGCCGCCACTCAATTCTGGGTTTGATTACCGTGAAGTGTTGTAGGTTTGCTTGAGAAATTCTGGCTGAATCCAGTGATCGAGATTAATCTTGATCAGATGCTCATTATCAGGAATCCTACTGAGGTGGTCAATGTGCAGCTTCAGCCAGTCAGGACGGATTACGGTTTCGGAAAAGAAGCGTGCTGTTTGTTCAGGATGGTAAGAACCATTGAGAATTTCAGTTACTAAATCTAGATCCAAACGAGTCCATTGGGCAACCTGAGCAGGAGCCGAAGGCGTATTGTCATACCAATATTGGGCAGCTTTAAGGGATTGTAAATAGGCAATCACCACTTCAGGATAGCGATCGGCGAGGTCATGATTGACAACAACACCATAAAAGGATGGCAGAATATCGAGATTGCCATCAGCGAGATAGCGAAATTTCCCACAACGGCAAGCGACATCATGGAAAGGTGCGAAATGAGCATAGCTATCGGCTAAATGCAAGGGAAAGTTAAAGCCACGAATCGCTTGAATATGCTCAAGGGAAATTAATTCCACCTGATCTAGTAGGTTTGCAGCTTGGAGCGATCGCATCACCATGCCATGAGCCGAAGACCGTAATGGCACAGCGATATTTTGCCCTCGTAGATCGGCGATTGTCTCTACTTTTGATTGATGTGGCACGATGAAGGCATTGCCAGAGCCATCGGGATTGCTAGACACAAAGCTGACTAAACGAGTGTTGTACTGAGCTGTCTCAGGATTTGGCAAAGCACTCAGTAGTAATGGATAGTCCCCCAAAATACCAATATTCAACGTGCCAGAATCTAGCCCCGTCACAATTGGTGAACCCGTCGCAAAATTTTGCCATTCAATCTGAAACTGGATACCACTGTAGCGACCATCCTTGGGTAAAAAATGCGATAGCAACTGCAAACGCTGAATAATTAATCCTGCCGTCACCGAGGGAATTGTGCCATTTTGAATCCCAATTGAGAGGGTGAGCGTTTCGGGCCGATTGCTATTAGCGGTACGCAGTGCAAAACTCGGCGATCGCATATGCATCGCATTATTATTAACATCTACTTGCTGATGTTGATTTTCCTGCAATAATTTTACTAATTTCTGCGTAGGCGTGAGATCTACAGCCCCCCGTGACGATTTATAGTCAGTTAAGTCAGTTAAGTCATTTATCTCGTTAATTTCATTAATTCCCTTAGGAGTCAGCAAAAAGATACTGCCTGACAAAGCAAATTCTTGCAAAGAAATTGTAACTAAGCTGCCTGCTTGACATTCCAACTGAAATTCAAAATTAGAAGCAAAGCCCAAATATGCTCCTTGGGTCATATAAGTCCGCATGAGGCTAGATGTATCTACGGTTTCCACATTAGGAAAATCACTGAGAGATAGTCCAATTTCTGCTAAGCGTGACTCCAAAACCTTGCGGCTAGGGGCTTCAGAATTCATTAACACCCAAGGATGATGCTTTAAATCGCTGAGGCTAAGCCACTTTTTTTGTGCGAGCGGATGATTAGCAGACACAAACAACGAATAGCGAATCGATGCAATTGCGATCGAAGAAATTTCGGCAACATCGGCAAAATTAATATCTGAGAAGCCAATATCAATCTCATTATTAATGATGCTCCGATATAACAACTCTACAGAATCAAAAATATTACATTGAATTTGTAAATTCGGATACTTTTGTCGGTACGCAAATAGTTTTGGTGGCAACCAACCATTGCCTATTTCTGAAGTACAACCAATTTTGATTATGCCCGATTTACCCTTTTTTATATGCTCAATTTCCTGTAATAAATCGTTTTCTAGATCAATTAGTTTGGGACCATTTTCAAGAAGGAATTCACCCACATTTGTTAGCTGAATTTTGCGCCCAAGCCGATGAAATAATGGAGTCCCCAACTCCGTTTCTAGCGACTTAATTTTAGCGCTTACTGCTGGCTGTGTAAGGTTCAAAATATCAGATGCCTCCGTAAAACTTAAATGTCGAGCCACTTCAAGAAATACGCGGATTTGATAAACTTCCATGGTAGTTACAACAAGAGTAGGATGAGCTATCTGTAATGATTTTATCTAATGGTACATTCTATTGATTCAATAAATTTATCAGTCTATAAAATACCTCGATAAACTAAACCTGAAATCCATTGCATAATGAAATGAAGAAATGCAACATAAACTGTATTCTTGCATTTCTTGAAGGGATTAATTAGATCTCAATGAACATAGTTCTCTAAAATTTGCTTGCAGTCATTTTGTCTGTATTGTTAGCAACATTTTACGAACAAATATTCAAGTGGTTTTTCCCATAATCAGGTTCGACTTTCTTTAGAAACGAGGAGGATTTCAAATTGAATACTCAATGGCTCAAGACAGATGTTTTGGTGATTGGTGGTGGTACAGCAGGAACGATGGCAGCCATCAAAGCAAAACAGGCTAATCCCGATGGTGATGTTTTGGTACTAGAGAAAGCCAATATTCGTCGTAGCGGTGCGATCGCCATGGGTATGGATGGTGTCAATACGGCAGTTATCCCCGGAAATTCCACCCCAGAGCAGTACGTTCGCGAAATTACGATCGCCAATGATGGAATTCTCAACCAAAATGCTGTCTATCAAACTGGCAAACTTGGCTTTTCGGTCATTCAAGAACTTGAGCAATGGGGCGTGAAGTTTCAAAAGGATACTCAGGGGGACTACGACCTCAAACAGGTACACCGAGTTGGTAAATATGTATTGCCAATGCCAGAGGGTAAGGATCTCAAAACGATTTTGGCACGTCAGGTCAAACGACACAAGGCAAGAGTAACCAATCGCGTCATGGCAACTCGTGTATTGGTGCAAGACGGTCGAGCGATCGGAGCAATTGGCTTTGACGTTCGCAACGGTGATTTTGTAGTCATCCAAGCTAAAGCTGTGATTCTCTGCACAGGAGCCTGTGGCAGATTGGGACTACCCGCCTCTGGTTATCTTTATGGAACCTACGAAAACCCCACCAATGCAGGTGATGGCTACTCGATGGCATACCATGCAGGTGCGGAACTAAGCAATATTGAATGCTTCCAAATTAATCCTTTGATGAAGGATTACAACGGGCCCGCCTGTGCCTATGTTGCTAGTCCCTTTGGTGGCTACACTGCCAACGCGGAAGGCAATCGCTTCATTAGTTGCGACTATTGGAGTGGACAAATGATGCTGGAGGTCTGGAAAGAACTCAACTCTGGCAAAGGTCCAATTCAGCTTAAAATGACGCACTTAGATGAGAATACGATCGCGGAAATCGAATCAATTCTCTGGGCAAATGAACGTCCTAGCCGTGGTAGATTCCACCAAGGGCGTGGTGAGAACTATCGCACCAAGGGCGTGGAAATGAACATTTCCGAAATTGGTCTCTGTAGTGGTCACAGTGCATCGGGCGTATGGGTCAATGAGAAAGCCGAAACCTCCATTAAAGGTCTCTATGCTGCTGGTGACATGGCAAGTGTTCCCCATAACTACATGATTGGAGCCTTCGTGTTTGGGCGCATCGCTGGTGAGAACGCCGTGGAATATGTCCAAGGCTTAGAACATCTCGATCCCGATCCTGAATTTGTGGCAACTGAGAAAGCCCGCATCTATGCGCCACTCGATCGCCCTAATGGTATTCCCCATACTCAAGTTGAATACAAGTTGCGCCGCTTGGTCAATGACTATCTCCAACCCCCCAAGTCGGCTAACCGCATGGAAATCGGCTTGAGCAACTTCGTTAATTACCACGCTAGCCTCGATCAAATGGGCGCACAAGATCCCCATGAACTGATGCGTTGCATGGAGGTACACTTTATTCGTGACTGTGCAGAAATGGCGGCGAGAGCATCACTCTATCGTAAAGAAAGCCGTTGGGGTCTCTATCACTATCGCGTTGATTATCCTGAAAAGAATAATGAAGAATGGTTCTGCCATGTGCATCTCAAAAAGGATGAATCCGATCAGATGGTGCTATTCAAGCGTCCGATTGAACCTTACATTGTAGATGTGAATGTTGAAACGGAAGTTTATGATGTAGCTGTGCGCTAATTAAAATCATATCTACGCCTTATTCACTAAGGTTTGTTCACAATATGTAAAGTTTGGAGTATCAAAAATCATTATGGCTTTAACCACTCAACGAGTTGACGTACCCGTAATCGTCGATGAGTCTAAATGTTTGGAAAAGTGTGTGGCTTGTATTGAAGTTTGCCCCCTTGATGTATTGGCAAAGAACCCTGAAACGGGTAAAGCCTATATGAAATACGACGAGTGTTGGTTTTGTCTTCCTTGCGAAAAGGAATGTCCCACCAATGCGATCACCGTCCAAATTCCATTTTTATTACGCTAAGGGAGGTCGGCATCATGGATAGTGAAATGGATCAATGGTTAGAAATGTTGCGATCACCTAATGTGGATGATCGACTCGTAGCAGTTAAAAGTTTGCAACATATCGGTGATGAAGAAATCTTCGCGCCTTTACTAGAAGCCGTCAAGGATGAAAGCCCTCTAGTCCAAAAGTTGGCAGTTACTACTCTTTGGGAACTCGCTAACCCTGCGGCTGTTCCTGCATTGGTCGAATGTCTTTCTTCACCAGTGGAAGATATTCGCGAAGAAGCAAGATCTGCTTTAGGAGAATTGGTTGCCCCCGATCATCTGTTGCTATTGCTAGATGCACTACTGCGCGATGACATCAATATGCAATTGAATATTCTCTTTCTGTTGCGAAAGATTCATGATGTCCAATGCTTACCCTATGTAATGCCATTCTTTGAGTCAACCTTGCCAGAATTACGGGAAGCCGCAATCACCACCCTCAGATACTTAAATCAGGTAGAGCGCTGCGAACCTGCCCTCGCACTAATGTCAGATCCTGAAGCAACAGTCCGTCGTGCGGCGGCTCTGACTCTTGGGCATTTGGCTGATGCCGAAGTTGTACCCATTCTCTGCAAAGCTGTCACCGACGATCCAGATTGGGAAGTGCGCCGCAATGCTGCAAAGTCTCTAACTAGCCATGCCAGTCCCGATGCGATCGCCGCTTTGGAAAAGTCCGCCGAAGATCAGCATTGGCAAGTTCGCAAGTTTAGTCTTCAAGCTTTACAAAAAATCGCCGCCGATCGAACTTTGCCTCTATTTATCAAAGCTCTAACCGATGAATATTCAGACGTGCGCCGTGAAGGTGTAATTGCAATTCGGATTTTAAACAATCCCATAGCACTAACACCTTTACAGCAAGCTCTTGATGACCCCGATCGCGATGTTTGTATCTTTGCCCAACGCGCCATTCAAAGCATTCAGGATAGCATTCAAGATAGCATTCAAGAGACCTCCAATGCCTAGCCATACCTCCCCTTTCCAGAGAGAAGAACACCCTGTGCCACTACCTCAAGATCCCCAAGTTGAGGTAAAGGAGCTAAAGGTAAAATCTCTACTCAAAACGGTGATCGAGCCAATTCTGAACATGGATATTGTCAGTTTGGGCATGGTGCGAAATCTACGGATCGTTGATGACTATGTGTACCTGCGCCTCTATGTGGGTAAACATCAATTTGCCCTCAAAGCGCAAATTATGGAGTTGTTGTCATCGTCCCTCGACTGGTGCAAAAAGTCCTATGTGGAAGTTTGCACGATCGCAGGAGTTCGCACCACAATCGCAGTATCTAGCGGTAAGGGCGGTGTAGGCAAATCAACAACGGCAGTAAATTTAGCAGCCGCTTTGCGATCGCAAGGTAACAAGGTGGGCTTACTAGATGCCGATGTCTATGGTCCTAATGTGCCGCAGATGCTGGGACTCGCGCAAGAGGATGTGAAGGTGATCGACACACCCACAGGTCAACGCTTTATCCCCCTTGAAGCGCATGGGATTAAGGTAATGTCGGTGGGGTTACTTGCCGCGCCCGATCATCCCCTTGCATGGCGGGGACCAGTTCTTCACAAGATTATTACCCAATTCATTCAAGAAGTGGAATGGGGAGACTTAGACTATCTCTTGATCGATTTGCCCCCTGGTACGGGCGATGCTCAGATTACGATTGTGCAAGAGAGTCCGATCTGTGGCGTGATTTTGGTCACGACTCCGCAGCAAGTTGCTGTTGCCGATGTCCGTCGCAGCATTCACATGTTCCGTCGAGTAGGCATTCCCGTTCTCGGTATCATCGAGAATATGAGTTACCTACTCTGTGGACATTGTGGAATGCCTAACCCAATTTTTGGCAGTGGCGGTGGTCAACAACTTGCTGATGAACTACAAGCCCCCTTGTTAGGACAGGTTCCTATTGATGCCAAAATCTGTACAGGTGGTGACATCGGTACTCCACTTACCCTTAGCGAGCCTCATTCAGCAGTTGCGGAGGTGTTTACCAAAATTGCGATCGCACTTGACAATAGTTTTGCAGAACGTAAGCCTATTGGACACCTTCTTGAAATTGTTCAGTTTTCCTAAATTATATTTGTCATTACCTCTAGCCACTTTCATTTTGTCCAAATGAAAGGATAATGCATATAAATTTTTGGCTAAAGCAAAACTTCTCAAACATGCTCTAAAACCCTTATTGCAATTTAAGAGTAATTCATGAATTGCTCTTAAATTGGTTGATTTCATTGAAATATTTAAGATTTTTTGATTACTGGAATGGAATATGTCAATTCCAGCAATCGTATCAATATTTTAGAGATAAATGATGAACATATCTTCACCTTCTCAAGTTTGGAAATGGTTGTCTCAACATATCTATGGACTGTATCTGACAATCGCTTTAGCGGGAATAGCTTATTTATTGCGAAATCTACCAATATTTGCTCTGTTTAGTCCATTGATTATCGCAATTATACTTGGCATTCTGTTCCGCAACATCATCGGAATGCCGGATTATTGCCAAGTGGGCGTAACCTTCTCCATGAAACGTATTTTGCGATTTGCAATTATTCTTTTAGGAATGCAACTTAGCTTTATACAGGTCTTGGCAATTGGTGTCAAAGGGGTGTTTCTAATTATCTTGACTCTGTTTAGCACCTTTGGCTTTACCTATTGGTTAGGACGAAAACTAGGAGTTAGCAAAAGCTTAACCTATTTGATCGCCTCAGGTACTTCCATTTGTGGTGCTTCCGCCGTGGTTGCCACTAGTAGCGCTACTCACAGTTCCGATCGCGATACCACCTATGCCGTGGCAATCGTCACTATATTTGGAACTCTATCAATGGTTCTTTATCCATTATTGCCAACCTTGATCAACCTCACCCCTGAGACTTTTGGGATTTGGTGTGGAGCTTCAATCCATGAGGTGGCTCAAGTTTTGGCGGCGGCTTACCAAGTAAGTCCAATTAGTGGTGAACTAGCTAGTATTACTAAGTTGTCACGAGTATTGTGGTTAGCGCCTGTCATACTTGGCATTAGTTATCTATATTCCCAACGTAAGCAAGACTATAATCATCTATCACCAACTGCGATCGCAATTCCTTGGTTTATTTTTTACTTCATTCTATTGATTATCCTCAATAGCCTAAATATTTTTCCAACTGAGTTTAAAAGTGCCATTGAGATTGTCAATAAGTTCTTATTGACAATCTCAATGGCAGCAATGGGTTTAGAAACAAGGTTACAACAGCTTCGTGAAACTGGACTTAAACCTTTATATTTAGGTGCAGGTTCTTGGTTGTTCATCTCTATAGTGAGCTATGGATTAGTCAAAATGTTTTATTAAAGATCAATAATGCGTGATTCCTCGCAACCCACATTATTGATTGCTTCTTGAGCATCACTTATTAAAGAATAGTGCATCCATGTCATCCCCAACCCTGACAATTCTAACAGCCTTCATTCTCTTTGCTTGCACGTTTGTTCGTTCCGCTGTGGGGTTTGGCGATGCTTTACTTGCTATGCCACTACTGGGACTAATTATGAGCCTCCAGACTGCATCGCCCATAGTTGCTTTTATGGGATTTATGATTAGTCTCACTATTTTGATCAGTGATCCTAAATCCGTTGACTTTAAATCAGCTTGGCGATTGATTATCGCGACGATTATTGGTGTTCCCCTGGGACTATTACTGCTCAATTATGCTCCCGAACGATTAGTCAAAGTAATCCTTGGGTTACTGCTGATCCTTTATGGTATAGGCAACCTCGTTACTCCAAGAATGCCGCGCCTCCAGAATGAAAAATATGCATTTATCTTTGGATTTATTGCAGGTATTCTCGGTGGTGCATACAACACTAATGGTCCCCCGATCGCTATTTACGGAACACTCCGCCGTTGGCGACCTGACTATTTTCGAGCAACGATGCAATGCTATTTTCTGTTTTCAGGAATTGCCACCATTGCAGGGCATGGTATCGTCGGGCTATGGACTCCCACAGTTTGGAATTTATTTTTATGGTCTTTACCAAGTATTTTTTTAGGGGTTTATATTGGTGGTAAAGTGAATCAATGGATTCCACAACCAATGTTCAATCAAATTATTTTTAGCTTATTAGTTATTGTGGGATTTCTATTTTTGTTATGAGCAAGAAGGAAAAATAGGTAAATAGGTGGGAGGAGAAAAAAGAAAACGAGGCACTGGTCAGCTAAATCGTGATCGACGTAGTTGAGTCTCTTTTATCGACATGAAATGGATGTTTCAGAAACCATCCCACATTAGCTAACCATTCCCCAGACCGCAGATCTGTAGAATTTACCCTTTAACCAAGTTGAAAATGCAAAGCTTCATACTTCTGCACTTAAAATTATTATCTGATTTCTTCTGATTTTTACAACTACTACTCTTTACAGCAATTTCCGATTTAGATGCCCAATATTTACTCCTCTCTTAATGTAACGTTTATTCATTTTTGCTTCAACTTTTTCCAAAATCCAATATATAACTTGTGATAAATTTCTAACGGTTGCAAATACACAGGTGATTTAATATACCAGAATGAATGGATCTCAAAGTTTTCTAATTAGATAATAGAAGAGTAGAGAAATTTTTCTACTCTTCTATTATCTAAGCAGCGACCAGTTCGCAAACTATGGTCTTTTGCTGTGTTTTCAGCGAAGCTGTGTATTCACCCACCAATACTTTGGCGGAGTCTTTGGCGACTAGTCCCAGCAGGTATGGCTTTTTCCTGCTTTTACGGATGACTTCTATCTGATATCTGCCATCTTCTTGACGTTGAGATACAACGATGGGAATACAGGCGTGTTCTCCATTTCCTGTCCATTTGGTTGATGCGAGTTCTCCATACTGTGCGCCCACTACTTGCAAACGCATCAGTTGGTTGTCATGGAGGCGATCGCAGATCTCTGGTAAGAACATATTGAAGACTACGCTTGCGGTTCCATGATCGCCGTTGTGACTGGCTTGCCACATGGCGGCGGCGCAGGTTTGGGCGGTTTTCTCGCTTTTCTGCCGTAGTTTCTCTCCTAGTCCTTTTGCCCATTGCACTGCTGCTCTCAGGATTTTCTTGCGGGATTCCCGATCGCTTGATAGTTTCATTGCTTCCCTGATCTTGCTGGTATATTCATCTCGACGGGCGATCGCTCTTTTGTAGAGAATCTCACTCGGTTTGACAAATAGTTCGCGGAATTCCAAGAAGATTGGCTCACCTTTTTACATATTACTGAGCATGGCAGATCGCACTGTTTTTTTAGAAGATTTTGAGCCGTTAAAAAAGGGGGAGATAGCCAGAAGATACATTATGTAATTGGGATTGGTTGGATTACAGGAATCATAAGTTTGCCAATATCTATAAAAATTTTGCTAGAATAATCACATTAAGAAATAAGTCTAAATCTTGCAAATGGCTCAACAGCTCTACAACTGGAAAAGGTTTTGGTGTCCAAGAGAAGGGAAGTTTTCTTTGTCTGATTTCGGGTTTTTATATAGTCCTGACTCACAGTATAGTAGAGACTTATATCCTGATGTCAAGCCATTTACTGAGATTTCTTCCATTATTTGCTATTAAATTTAAACGAATGAGTATTTGTGCTTATTTTGGCTAACGTGTTTTTAAGGTTTGATGGCTTTGCTTGGCGCGTTGTTATATATTGAAGAGGAATCTGCCCGTTAGTTAGCTGTCGTTATGCAAAAATGGTTTAATACTGCTGGTCCTTGTCAAGCTGACATTCACTACATGTTGTCGGCTACGGATCGGCTGCCTGAAATCGTGAATTTGATCGCCCAGCGTAACTATTTTGTCATCCACGCGCCAAGGCAGGTGGGTAAAACTACAGCGATGTTGGCACTTGCCCAAGAGTTAACGGCTAGTGGTCAATATACGGCGGTGATGCTTTCCTTCGAGGTGGGAGCAGTTTTTTCGGATGAGCCTGATTTAGCGGAAAAAGCAATTTTAGATGAGTGGAAAGACTCGGCACAATTTCGCTTGCCTCCTGAGTTACAGCCACCAGATTGGACTACGGGAGAAGCTGGTCGTCAGATTGGCTCGTTTTTGAGTACATGGTCTAGAAAGTCATTACGCCCTTTAGTGGTATTTTTAGACGAGATTGATGCCCTCAGTGATAAGACTTTGGTTTCTGTGCTGCGCCAGATTCGCTCAGGCTTTCCCAATCGTCCACAGGGATTTCCGCAGTCATTAGCACTGGTGGGGATGCGTGATGTGCGGGATTATAAGTATGCGTCAGGAGGAAGTGAGCGCCTAAATACTTCTAGTCCTTTTAATATCAAAGTACGCTCCTTTACACTGAGTAATTTCACTCTTGAGGATGTGAGAAAGCTCTATCAGCAGCATACAGAAGCAACAAGACAAATATTTACACCAGAAGCAGTTGATTTAGCTTTTCATTTGACACAGGGGCAGCCTTGGTTGGTTAATGCGATCGCTAAGGAAATTGTGGAATATATTACGAAAGATCCATCTATTCCCATTACTGCTGAGTTAGTGAATCAAGCTAAGGAAATACTGATTAAGAGACAAGATACGCATCTGGATAGTCTTGCTGAGAGATTAAGGGAAGATAGGGTTAGAGCCGTGATTCAGCCTATTCTCGCTGGGCAGGAACTGCCAGATGTACCACAGGATGATATTCGCTACGTTTTAGATTTAGGGCTTTGTACCAACGAAAATGGTTTGGCGATCGCTAATCCTATTTATCAGGAAGTGCTTCCTAGAGTGCTTGCCTATGTAACTACTGCTTCTATTGGGTATCTTCAACCAGTCTGGCTCAGTGAGCAAGGTGAATTTTTGCCCGATCGCTTGTTGGAAGCGTTCTTATTATTCTGGCGGCAGCATGGAGAGCCTTTATTTGAAAGTACGCCCTATCCAGAGATTGCGCCTCATATTGTATTGATGGCTTTTCTACACCGTGTTGTTAATGGTGGTGGCACGTTGGAGAGGGAATATGCTATTGGATCGGGAAGAATGGATATCTGTTTGCACTATGGTAAGGTAACTTTGGCGATGGAGTTGAAAGTTTGGGCTGATAAAAGAGCAGATCCACTTAAGGAAGGTTTGCCACAGATCGATAAGTATTTGTCGGGGTTAAGTTTGAATACGGGTTGGTTGGTAATATTCGATCGCCGTTCTGGTTTGCCTCCGTTAAGCGATCGCACTACAACTGAGAATGTTATTAGTCCCGCAGGACGCGAAATCATCGTCATCCGGGGATAGATAATGCAGTTGGGATGTAATCAGGATAAGTGTTTTTTAGTGCTACCAATTCCTGAAGCCTTTACCTGGCAAAAGTTTAAGAAGTAGCCATTTTCTATGCAAATCCTATTTAAGGAAGCACGTAGAATCAGGCATTTCTAGCTTTCGTGGCACTAAATTACAGCTATTCTGATTGCGCCCCTAACCCCACTATATACTTGGATTCAGAGCTTTAATTGATTTTGATTTGGATGGCAGATCCAGGCAAAACAATCATAGAACTCTTTCCCAATAGATATGATCAGTCTCATTGTAGCCTTCAATTTTAAGCGATCGCCACATCATCAGAAAGATAGACATCTTGAATCGCATGAAATAGCCTCACACCTTCTTCAAAAGGCTTCTGGAAGGTTTTGCGACCAGAGATTAAGCCAGCACCACCTGCTCGTTTATTAATTACCGCAGTCCGCACGGCATCTCCTAGATCATTTTCCCCAGATGTGCCACCAGAGTTGATTAAACTCGCCCGACCACAGTAGCAATTCAGAACTTGATAGCGGGTTAAATCGATGGGATGCTCAGTAGTGAGTTCAGAATAGATTCGCTGATCGGTTTTACCGTAGCTACTAATCTCTCCGATTACGTTATAACCACCATTGTTCTCAGGCAACTTTTGCTTAATGATATCTGCCTCGATAGTTACGCCAAGGTGATTTGCTTGCCCAGTTAAGTCAGCAGAAAGATGGTAGTCCTTGTCTTGCTTAAAGGCATTATTGCGAAGGTAGCACCACAAAATAGTTGCCATGCCGTATTTATGTGCCAAAGCGAAAGCCTGACTAACTTCTTGAATCTGACGAGTAGATTGCTCCGAACCAAAATAGATTGTGGCTCCCACTGCTACAGCACCTAAATTCCAAGCTTGTTCTACCGACGCAAACATAATTTGATCGAATTGATTGGGATAAGTGAGCAACTCATTATGATTGAGCTTGACGATAAAAGGAATTTGGTGAGCATACTGCCGAGAGGTCATGCCCAATACGCCCAAGGTTGTAGCTACGGCATTACATCCAGCCGTGATCGCTAATTTTACAATATTCTCTGGATCAAAATAGATCGGATTTGGTGAAAAGGAAGCACCCGCCGAATGCTCTATTCCTTGATCTACAGGCAAAATTGAAAGATAACCTGTATTCGCTAACCTCCCATGTCCGTAGAGTTGTTGGAGACTACGAAGAACTTGAGGAGAGCGATCGCTATTCACAAAAATGCGGTTTATCCAATCTGGGCTGGGCAAATGTAACAAATCCTTACTAACTTTTGCCTGATAATCCAAGAGATATGATGCTTCGTCTCCAAGTAATGATTTTAGATTAGTTGTCATGATTGTACTCTAAACTATCAGTTTCATTATGAACAACTATAGTGTACATGGGATAGCTACAGGATACGTGGTGCGGTTCGTTTCTGAGAAACTAGTCCGAAAGGGAGAGGGGATCAGAGCCTTTACACCGCCTTGGGTTAAACACCCATAAAGAAAGTAGAGGTAACTTCAGATTAGTGTGAGTGCGTCAAAATTAAGTAGACAAGTCTCACCCACTAGGAATGGTGTGAAGCCAAATCTTCCCACATAGACAGAGAATAAACTCTGAAAGTGAAGCTGGGAAAAGGACGAGGAAAACAAACCTGAGATGGGGGTAACTCGTATAGGTAGGTAGTCAAGGTTAAACATCAGTTGAACTCTCGGAAAAAGCGTCTGACCTGTACCACTCAAAATCAGGCGTTGCACAAATGAAGGATGAATGAGTAAATAAAAGACAACGAGTTTAAGCAATGAAACATAATGAAATGTCCAAAGTGCGGATCATCACATATTCGTAAGAATGGGAAACGAGGAGACAAGCAAAATCATATTTGCGCTGATTGTGGTCGTCAGTTCATCGATAGCTACTCAGTACTTGGGTATTCTCAAGATATCAAGAAAATATGTCTAAAAATGTACTGTAACGGCATGGGATTTAGACAGATCGAGAGATGCACCGATGTTAGCCATAATTCAGTCATCAACTGGGTGAGAGAAGTAGCCAAACCATTACCCGAGCATCCACCGATTGAGACTATTCCTGATGTTGGTGAACTAGATGAACTCCAGACTTTTGTTGGGTCAAAAAAAAACTTGATTTGGCTATGGACTGCGGTGAATCATTTTAGCCAAGGTATATTGGCTTGGGTATTAGGCGATAGGAGTAGTCAAACCTTTAAAACTCTATGGACATTGATTAAAGTTTGGCAATGCTATTTCTGGGTTACCGATGGCTACTGTGTCTATAAAATGTTTGTTAACTCGGAAGATCAAATTATTAGCAAAACCTACATGACTAGAGTTGAGGGTGAAAATACAAGACTGAGACATTATCTTGCCCGATTGCATCGCAAAACTTTATGTTATTCAAAATCGGAAGAAATGTTGAGACATTCAATTCGTTTGTTAATTCACTATCTTAAGTACAAATCAATTCCTAGCTTTTCTTGATTCATCTTTCATTTGTGCAATGCCCAAAATCAAGAGAGGATAACGACACAAGATAGCCTGTCAAAAGGCGACAATACCCGCTTCATTCTCATGTAAATAGGAGCAATTCTGGGAAATCGTGGGCGAAGTGAGAGAACCTAAAACTACAAAACAACTAACCTGAGGAACGAATAAAACGGCTCTTTAACCTTCAGTTATAGGAATCAAAACCTAAGACTGTGAACTCCTTAAATAAGAGTTAGCAGGTAGAGTTGGTAAGATGTACTCGAAAATCCAACAGGTGAGGACTGTTAGACAACTGGGTACGGTTTGCACTGTTAATATTTATTCAGGCGTAGAGAATGTTATGACAACGGAGTTAAATCTAGTTGATAAATGGAAATCGATACCGTGGCGCAAGTTGCGGAAAATTGTATTTCGCCTACAAGTGAGAATATTTAAGGCTCAAAAGAACGGAAATACACGCCTAGTGCGTAAGCTTCAGAAACTTTTACTAAGCTCTAAAGCAGCAAAGCTGCTTGCCATTCGGCAAGTGACGCAGCTAAACACTGGAAAGAAAACCGCAGGGGTAGATGGTAAGAAAACCCTTACAACACCTCAAAGATTAGCATTGTATGAGTTACTAATCAAGAACTGGAAGCAATGGAAACATCAACCGCTAAAACGGGTGTATATTCCAAAAGCAGATGGCAATAAAAGAGGGTTAGGGATTTCAACCATTAGCGATAGAGCATATCAATGTTTTCTTAAATATGCCTTAGAACCAGCAGCAGAAGCTGGGTTTAATGAATTCTCATACGGGTTCAGACCTGGCAGAAGCTGCCATGATATCCAGAAACAATTATTCTTTAACTTGAACAGTGGCAAAGCTAATGGGATAAGTAAACGAATACTCGAATTGGATATTGAGCAATGTTTCGACAAGATTGATCATAAATTCTTAATGCAATCTGTCCAACTACCAAAGGCAGCAAAACTAGTACAAGGCGGCTAAAGTGAAGATACTATAAGAAGAAATGAAATAACGGTCAAAAATTAGTGTTTACGGGATCTGCAAAAGCATTGCATTTAGAAGAGTTGGAACAAGAAGAATTGGAACAGATAATCAATCGACACAGTACACCGCAGCAAATAGCCCAACGAGCAAAGATTGTTGTTTTAGCCTCTCAAGGATACAGTCAAGCAATGATAGCGCGGGAATTAGATATCAGCCGCAAAAGTGCCCGATTGTGGCGAGACCGATGGGTGTGGGGACGGGAAAAAGACATAGGCGTGTTGGATTGTTTGAAAGATGCCGAGCGTTCGGGTACACCACCGACATTCGAGCTTGAGCAAATCATGCACTTATTTGCAATCGCCTGTGAAAGTCCAGAGGAGAGTGGTCGCCCAATCAGCCAATGGACAAGTCGCGAACTCGCCGATGAAATGATTCAACGCGGGATTGTGACCACGATATCACCGAGGCACGTTGGACGCTTACTTGCCGAAGCAGATATCAAACCGCATCAATCAGGTTACTGACTGAATCCAGCGCCTGACCCATTGTTTGAACAAAAAGTAACAGCCATTACTGACAATTACTTAAATGCAATAGAGCGAGCTGCCTTAGGTGAACAAACTATTAGTCTTGATGAAATGACGGGTATCCAAGCCCTTGAGCGCAAATATCCTGATAAGCCCTTAGAACCTAGTAAGATTCACCGTCGCGAGTTTGAATATATTCGACATGGTACTCAAACCTTAATCGCCAGTTTTGATGTCGCCACGGGTTTAGTCATCAAGGCTTCTGTGGGCGATACACGTACTGAAGTTGCCTATCTTACTCATGTCCAACAAACTATAGCCACTAATCCTGATGCTAACAAATGGCATTTAGTTATGGATTGTCTCAACACTCATCAATCGGAATCCCTCGTTCGCTATGTTGCACAAGTCGAAAGATTGGAGATTGATTTAGGTGTCAAAGGTAAGTGCGGCATCCTCAAGTCCATGCAGACAAGGACTGATTTCTTAACCGATAAAAATCATCGTATTGTTTTTTATTTTACTCCCAAGCATTGTTCTTGGCTTAATCAGATTGAGATTTGGTTTGGAATCTTGATGCGTAAGTTACTCAGACGCGGTAACTTTATCTCTCAAGCCGATTTGAAGTCTCGCATTATCTTATTTATTGACTACTTCAACCGTACTATGGCTAAGCCTTTTAAATGGACTTATAAAGGTAAGGCTTTAGCCGTCTAAAAGTATGTTTCTTCACTTTAGCCGCCTTGTACTAGTAGGTGTCAGACTAGGAGCCGTGTGCAATGAAAGTTGCACGCACGGTTCTGAAGGAGAGGTGTCCTCAAGTAATTGAGGCATCGACTCTAATTAAAAACCGAGAGTGTACAGTAAATTGTGTAAAGTCTAGGAAGTATACAGAGAGATAATCTAGACACACAATTACTAACACCAAAAAGATGAATATACGCAAAGAATTGCTAGATGAATTGCTACAAGAATGTAAAACTCCACCCGACCTATTCGGAGAAGGAGGAATTCTCAAACAACTAACTACCGCCTTAGTGGAGCGAGCATTGGAAGCAGAACTATCCACGCATCTGGGGTACAAGAAGCATGAATCCAGACCAGAAGGGCAAAGCAACAGTCGCAACGGCTATAGTCAGAAAACAGTGCAAGGGGACTTCGGCGTAGCGGAAATCGCCATACCCCGCGATCGCCAAGGAGAGTTTGAACCGCAGATGGTGAAGAAAGGACAAAGCCGATTGTCAGGACTAGACGAAAAGATCATCTCCTTGTATGCCAGAGGCATGAGTGTCAGGGATACCCAAGCCCAGTTGCAAGAAATGTATGGTGTCGAAGTATCACCAACGCTAATCTCCAATGTGACTGATGCGGTAATTGATGAGGTGAAGCAATGGCAAAATCGCCCTCTAGATGCAGTTTACCCGATCGTATTTATGGACTGTCTAGTCATCAAAGTCCGAGACAATGGTCGGGTGATTAATAAGTCCCTGTACTTTGCCTTGGGGGTGAATATGGACGGGTACAAAGAATTATTGGGGATGTGGATTTCACGATTGGGAAGGTGCGAAATTCTGGTTGTCAGTACTCACCGAAATTCACAACCGTGGGGTCAAGGATATTTTGATTGCTTGTGTCGATGGTTTAACTGGTTTTCCCAAGGCACTTGAAACGGTATTTCCCAAAACTCAAGTACAGTTGTGCATTGTTCACATGGTGCGTAACTCGGTCGCTTTTGTCCCCTGGCAACAACGCAAGCAAGTCTGTGCTGACCTCAAGGCTATTTACAGTGCGGCAACTGAATCGGAGTCAGAGTTTAATCTCGAACTCTTTGCCGAAAAATGGGACAAGCAATATCCGTCAATCTCCAAGTCTTGGCGCAGTCATTGGGCGAATATTATCCCCTTCTTTGCTTTCCCCCCTGAGATTCGCAGGGCAATTTATATAGCAATCCTAAATGAGTTGTGAGAAAAAGCCATAGGTAAAAAGTTTGGGAAAGTTAAAGATTTGTCGATGCGTAATAAACTCAAAGAAGAACTTAACTGCCGTAAAAGATTTGCATAAATGGTAGAACTCACGAATAAATCGCTTAGCCTGTAACCAAATATCTTCAATCGGATTTTGTTTTGGATCGTTAGGTGCAAAACGTATACAAGTAATTTTCCAACTTGACTCGTCAAGAGAATGATTGGTTAGAGCAAGATAATCTTTTACCTCTTGAGAACGATGATAACTAGCGCCGTCCCAGATTACAGCAATCTGGTTGTTTTCATTCAGGTCTTGTAAATATTTCAGAAAAGCTACAGTACTTTCAGAGTTACCTGCACTAGCCGCTTGAATTACACATTCCTGTGTATACAGGTTTACAGCACCATAATAAGTCTGTCGCTCTTTTTCATTAGTTATGGGTATTTCAATACGTTCTTGTTTTTTGCCCCACACATATCCACAAATATCCACAAATATCTCCCCATAGTAAATGGCATTCATCAGCAAAAAATATAACTAACTTCTCAGCAAGGATCTCAGGACGATGCTTTTCTAGCCATTCTGTAATCTCGTCCTTTTTTTTTTGAATAATGGTGGGGTCTCCTTTCGGATTATGCTTTTGCGTCTTTTTCCAGCTAATTCCAGCTTTCTCAAATATGGCGTAATAGCTTTGTTTAGACTCAAATACTACGTTGTACTCATCCTCAATATATTCTTGTAATTCTACTAAGTTCCAATAATTCTTAGCCTGTAACCATGCATTTATTGCTTGGTTTTGCATTTCGCTCAGATAACCGACCTTACCTTTATATCCTAGCAATAATTCTTCTAATCCCTTATCCACATATATTTTTGTCCATTTACTGACATATCCCGAACCCACTCCCAAAATATCTTTGATCTGCCAATGCTTATATCCTTCGAGATACATTTGTACCGATACACCTCTCTTTAATTCTCTTGCATCTCGATTTGTTTCGATAAATTCTTGCAGTTCTTCTGTCATTTTCATGCCCTCTAGGAATATATTTCCTATCTCCATTTTCTCACAACTCATTTAGGATTGCTATACCACCAATGCGATTGAGTCAATGAATAGCAGTTTGCGGAAGGTGATTAAATCTCAACAGATTTTCCCTCTGCTGCTGCTGCTTTCAAGCTGGTTTATTTGGCGATGCGGAATATCTCGAAGAAGTGGACGATGCCGATTCGTGATTGGAAGCCCGCATTGAATCGCTTTGCTATCCTCTTCGAGGATCGTCTCCACATCTAGCTTCTAGACTTTACACATTTTACTTGACAGTCTCGCTGAAACGAATATTTCATGTCGACAAAATTGACACAAATACTCCTATCACGCTTTAACTAACCAGTGCCCTTTGCTGCGAGAGCTTCTAATCCCCTCGCCACAGTTGTAAAATATTGATTCATTAACTTGTCATACTGTTAACCTGCCTTATTTATTCAAAACAATGAGTCTATTTGTGGCTCTTTGTCCCATAATATGGGCTACTTTAATACTTCCAGTGATTGCAGAACCTTGTTATATTCTTCAAAATTGATCGGATTGCAAGGCTTTTTAGTAGAAAATAATCCACCTGTAATCAAAGACTGACCCTCCATATTTTTCCGAATCCAGCCCCAGTGCTGTAATGTTCCGCTACGACTATGAGTTCCCGAAGAAACCTCAATCACTCCAATTTTTGTGTCAATTTGAATTTTACTGGGATTATTTTGCCACATTGTCTGATAGCCAGATCCTGCTTCTAGACAGGTGTTGTCTGTACCAATATATTGAATATTATAAAAAGAATAGTCGGCAATTTGTAAGGTTTTCTTTTTGTATGCCTTAAAGCTTGCAAGCTTAGTTCCCGTAGGTAAATAAGTTGGTAAGATCACTTCAATCTCTAATTGAGATAACTGCTCTTTCTGCTCTGCGGACAAGAGATTGTCAGAGTTTCTAGGATTTGAGGCGATCGCATTTTGATTTAATGAATTATTAGCACTAGTATTCTCACCAAAATCCATCACTTTTAGTGCTTGTAGTATCTTGTCATATTCTGCTTCACTAACAGAATTGCAACGAATGTTTCTACCCGCTTCTTCAGAGGGTATTGGACCACCAGTTCTGAGCATATATGCACTATTCGGTACTCCATTAGTCACTTCAAAGCGTCCCATCGTAATTGGTTTGTCCTCTACATTGCCATAAACAATAGTCACTTCTTTATTACTAATCGGAATCTGCGTGAACCTCCTTGGCATCCGTGAAGTCAACATCGCAGGATCGGTATTCAAGGAAATATCGAAACAGGCATCATTTTCTCCTTTATAAAGAAGGGAATAGTATGCGTAACTTCCAGAACGCAACTCTTCTTTACCAGACTCAAGCTTAATTAACCTAAATCCTTTAGGGATATATAGCAATCCTAAATGAGTTGTGAGAAAATGGAGATAGGAAATATATTCCTAGAGGGCATGAAAATGACAGAAGAACTGCAAGAATTTATCGAAACAAATCGAGATGCAAGAGAATTAAAGAGAGGTGTATCGGTACAAATGTATCTCGAAGGATATAAGCATTGGCAGATCAAAGATATTTTGGGAGTGGGTTCGGGATATGTCAGTAAATGGACAAAAATATATGTGGATAAGGGATTAGAAGGATTATTGCTAGGATATAAAGGTAAGGTCGGTTATCTGAGCGAAATGCAAAACCAAGCAATAAATGCATGGTTACAGGCTAAGAATTATTGGAACTTAGTAGAATTACAAGAATATATTGAGGATGAGTACAACGTAGTATTTGAGTCTAAACAAAGCTATTACGCCATATTTGAGAAAGCTGGAATTAGCTGGAAAAAGACGCAAAAGCATAATCCGAAAGGAGACCCCACCATTATTCAAAAAAAAAAGGACGAGATTACAGAATGGCTAGAAAAGCATCGTCCTGAGATCCTTGCTGAGAAGTTAGTTATATTTTTTGCTGATGAATGCCATTTACTATGGGGAGATATTTGTGGATATGTGTGGGGCAAAAAACAAGAACGTATTGAAATACCCATAACTAATGAAAAAGAGCGACAGACTTATTATGGTGCTGTAAACCTGTATACACAGGAATGTGTAATTCAAGCGGCTAGTGCAGGTAACTCTGAAAGTACTGTAGCTTTTCTGAAATATTTACAAGACCTGAATGAAAACAACCAGATTGCTGTAATCTGGGACGGCGCTAGTTATCATCGTTCTCAAGAGGTAAAAGATTATCTTGCTCTAACCAATCATTCTCTTGACGAGTCAAGTTGGAAAATTACTTGTATACGTTTTGCACCTAACGATCCAAAACAAAATCCGATTGAAGATATTTGGTTACAGGCTAAGCGATTTATTCGTGAGTTCTACCATTTATGCAAATCTTTTACGGCAGTTAAGTTCTTCTTTGAGTTTATTACGCATCGACAAATCTTTAACTTTCCCAAACTTTTTACCTATGGCTTTTTCTCACAACTCATTTAGGATTGCTATAGTTCGGTACAACAATAGGTACTGACAATTCTCTTAGTTTTTCTTTTTGGGCTGCATCTAAAAGATCATCTGTGACTTTGGTATCTTGGGCAACTTGAGCTACTGGAGTTGTGGAAATAGATTTGTTAGGACTAGCAGACGGCTCAGCCTTTGCGGTTGTAGCTACGGAAGCATCATTAGCAATGGTCGTGGGATTAATAGAATTACTACAACTAACAAGAGCGCTTAAGGAAAAGCTAACAAAGACCCATGATGTAAGTTTAGGCAGTTTTATCATAAAAGACCTCGTGATACGCGTGAAACTCCGCGCTTTAGAGCTGAGAGGTAAGCGAACGACGGTTTTAATTTCCAGTAGATATTATAATCCATAGCTAAGTACAGGACAAAAAGTTGCAAAAGTGGACACTACTTTTGCAACTTTTTATACTGTACTTAGAGTAGACAGTCAAATTGTTATCTTCTTCCTCTTTGCACACTACTTTCCGCTTAGTCCTTTTTTCAGCAAGCTCAAATTAAACTTGCAGATTACTGTGGCACAGGATATACAGCAAATTCGATCAGTTGTGCCATAGCTAAAATGTTAAAACCAAGACGGGGCTTCACCCTGCGACCATTTTCTTGTGGCGGGTTTGAAAGAAAACTGCTGTAGTTCTGATTCGGTGATTCCTTGGGGATGAGGGGCTAGGGCTTTGAGAATGTCTTGCTTGATGGGCTGTTCCCTCAGAGGCTTGTTGCCAGACTCCATTGAAGTAGTTAATGCCTGTGTTGAAAAAGCTTTCGCCTGAGCAGACGGTGTGGACATCATCGATGGTGAAGGTGCGATCGCGCTTTTGCCATCACAAAATTTACAAGACTCTGTAATGGTCTTAACAACTAATTCTTAAATGGTTTCTTCAAGAAATCATCGGCAACTAGAAACTCAAAATCCTTTGATAACTGCCATGTTTTGGGATATGGATGTCTGTCAAATTCTTCATCGGTTTTGAAGTTATACTCAAGTCTGATTAGGACGATCGCCCAAGCGTCATCAAAAAGCTCATCCCAATATTCGAGAATGCTGGCATTGTCTCTCATGTCTGATTCTAATTGCTGCTGTCCCCGCAAAATATATAGCTCCCAGTCATGAAAGCGTTCGGAAATGTCTAGATACAAGCGTTTCATCGCGTAGGTCAAAATTTTGATCAGGGATTCCCTAATCCATTTTTTCTGCTCATAAATTAAACTTTCTACTTCATCAATTAAGTTCTCAAGGTCAAGATGCTCAAAGTTCTTGTCTTTGAGTTGCTGTGTCGTGAGTTTTACCCATGCCGTAAAGTCGCGATCGTACAAAGATTTTTCTAACATAATTTTGAGCTATAAATACCAAAAATGATCGTAGCTGAGGTAGGTTTTGAAAGTTTGCCAATACCTCTCAAAACGGAGCAAATTAACCAAACGTAGGGGCAATTCATGAATTGCCCCTACGTTTGAATCACTATTTGTCTTATTCTCCTAAGCCCTCCTGAATTTTTCCTAGGAGTTCCTCGCAGTCTTTGACTAAAGGAATACCAAGAAGTTCTTGGGAGAGGGTGAGGGCGAGTTGGGGTTGATTGGTTTGATGGGCGATCGCGGCAAGGGCTTTTAAACTCTTGTCGATTAAATCTTTAATGTTAATTTCTTGGGAAATCACTAAGGATTCTTGAATTTTGGTTTCTACTTCGCTGTAGTTTTCAAGTTTGATAAACACCTCACCTATATTATGTAAAGAATCTGCCACTCCTAGCTAATCGCCAATTTCTTCACTGATGTCGTGATATTGCTGTTGATAAGCGATCGCTTTATTTTCTCGCTTTATTCTCATTGATTACCACCACTTAGTGCCTAATTCACCCTTAAATGGGCCGACAATATCTGAGGTAATCCATCCGCCATAAAAGTCGCCTTCTTGTGGTGTTACTTGCTCGTCATTGACATAACAAGCATCCATTAAATTTGCATAGAAGCTACCATAATTAGCGATCGCTGCAAAGGTAGGATTTGGATCGGGATAGCTCCACATAGCATTGGGGATATAGCGATCGCCGATCTTCACGTCAAAATATCGACACCAGCCTTTCCATTCGCACCAAGTTTTACGCGGATTTTCAACGAGATATTCCAGTTGAATATCTTCGGGTGGAATGTAATACATCGGCGGATGACTGGTTTCTAAAACCCTAATTCCTTTTGTGGTTTCAGCGAGGATGATATCTTGGCAAATCACTCGCAAGTTTTTTGTTGTGTATTCCCATATGGCAGGACGTGGATAGTTCCAGACTGATTCTTGTCCTGCTTGCGGTTCGATGGGAATTGGACGTGGTTGAATATTCATTTAGGGTTCTAAGGAGGGTTCTAAGGATCTAAGCATAAGAGAACTCAGGTAGTGTGTCACATTTGTTGAAATAGGTAATTGATAAAAATGGCAAACGCATACCAGCATTTTTTATAGCCTATGCTTGTTATTTTTTCCCCAACAAATGTGAAACATTACCGTCTTCACTGCCCTCTGCATCTTCCGCACTAGGTAACCAGTCAATACCACCGTTGGTACGTGCAATGAAGCCATCAAAACTCGTTGCAATATACACAGAAGCTTTCATGATGCTTTCCTTAGTAATGATATCGCCACATAGCGGCTGAATTGAGAGCCAATAGATCGCCTCCAAATCAACTCCAAAATATCACGATTTTGTCCGCTCCGATGTTTGTTATGCCCCGATCGCCTATCAACTTCTTGACTTCGCGATCGCCAATAATCTCTCAGAACTCAACAACGAAGCGGATCGTCTTTACTTGCCTAATCTCGGCTAGAAACAGACAACCTCAACTAACCTAAAGGTATTGGGATAACGGTTGTGTTCAGCAGGCGCAGATTGCCCTCTAAAGCCCAACAAAAAAGACTGATACGTTCCGCCGCGACATAGTTGTTAGCTGCCGACAGCATCAGAAGCTAATGGAAGAATAAACCGAAAGTACCTAATGCCGTGGCGCTTAGGCAACTCCGACTCTTGCTGAAAACCCAAGCTCCGATAGATACGTTGTGCAGATTGCATCAGTTCACTTGTGAAAAGCCCAATTGAACTTGCGTTATCGTTTTTTGCTTTGGCAATGCACTCTATGGTTAAGGCTTTGGCAATACCTTTACCTCGACGCTGGGGGTGAACCGCTAACAAGAGTATCGAAGCTATGTCTGGCTTGAAAATTATTGGATCGCCTTTTCCCGCAGGACAGTAAGCAACCGAGCCGATGATATCTTTACCAGAACGACAAATCGTGAACTCTGCTACCTCTGCCCTTTCTTCAATGTTTCGCAGGTTCTTCTGCATGATTTCCCAAGATTCTGGCGGAAGATATGATGCGAACTCTGCATAGGCTAAAACATTCAGGTCAGCGATCGCCTCAAAATCCTTAATAGTTGCAGTTTCAATCACCTGTGCCGCTCTCCGTTTTCTAGGCAGCTAACGGCTTAATTGAGCGGCAAAGATTACCTTCAACTAATACCAAATTACCCGAAATATTGTCCGCTCCAATGATGTGTTGTGCCCCAATCGCTTAACAATTATTTGTATTTGCGATCGCCGATCACCTTTCGGGACTCAACAACGAAGCCGACGATTTTTGCTTGCCTTATCTTGGCTAAAAACAGACAGCCTCAACTAACGTATCGGTTTAGGTATAACGTGAAGTTGTGCGGCGGCAAATAACCTGAGACTTCTAATACCAATTTCCGAACCAATACAGTGTTAGCCTGCGCTTTGCAGCGATGGTACTTCGTAGAAAACAGTAACTACCCAAGCTTCTACACCTCATCCCAACAATCGGTTAAGTCTTTTGAGCAATGATATAAACATGATTCTCAGGGTATTGATCGTATTCGAGGTGAAGACACGTACACTGATGCTCAGTCAAAATCTTCAAGAAAGCATTTACACCCAGTGTGCTGTACTCAAAATCCTGACCTTGAAATGTTCCAGAAACTTCACTTTGTTTATATCCTCCTCCGCAGGTGAACATAAGCACTCCATCAGGTTCAAGAGCATTGCATAGCTTTTTCATGACAGGTTCTTGCCTATCTAGCGGCAAATGAAATGTGCTGTCCCAAGCAACAATTAAGTTGTAGAATTTGGGAGGACTCCAACAGCATATGTCTGCTCGATAGAAAGTGTTATTTGGATGTAGTTGTTGGGCTAAATCAATCATCTCTTGGGAAATATCAAGTCCTTCCACCTGAAATCCTTGCTCATTTAGGATTTTAATAAAACGTCCACTGCTTCCACACCCAATATCAAGAGCTAATTGCTTTCTGGGAATAAACTTGATAGCTCGCTCCAACTGGGCAATACCATAAAGCGAATTTTGATGCTGATTCTGCCACCATTTGGCAATGCAATCATATCGAAAGGCTATATCGTCTGGGTGCATACTTATTCTCGCTAGAGGCAGGGCAACCGTACACGTTTCTTATCAATATAAGCATATAACGAAAAAAAGCTGGTCTAGCTCTTTTGTTATGCAAATAAAATGAATTATTTTGTTGCCAATTGTTGAAAGCCAGAAGACTCGTTCCCCATAATTGGTTAAATTGAAATATTAAGAAATGCGTGCGGTTACCCTGCAATTAATGAGGTTTGGCTGGCAGGGATGACATTTGAGATCTTAATATAGTTAGATTTGTAATTCTTTTCTGGTTCATTTTGTACCTCCTAAAAGATCTCAAGCATTTACTAGCTATATATTGCCCTATATGATCTTAGTAGTTTTTGTCTTTGCACCTAATGCCTGACAACATCGACTACCTCCAAGGCATCATCGAACGCCTCACCTTTCACTCCGAAGAGACAGGCTATACCGTGGCGCGGCTAAAAGTACCCAAGGCTCAAGACCTAATCACCGTAGTCGGTAACTTTGCCAATATCCAAGCAGGTCAGACTCTCGCCCTAGAAGGCACATGGCGATCGCATCCTAAGTTTGGCGACCAGTTCCAAGTCACGCAATACCGCGAGACTAAACCCGCCACAATTACAGGAATTGAGAAATATCTTGGCAGTGGTTTGATTAAAGGCGTGGGACCAGTCACCGCTAAACGCATCGTCACTCATTTTGGCTTGGATACCCTTGACATCATTGAAAATGAAATTGACCGCCTGATAGAAGTTCCTGGCATTGCCAAAAAACGGGTGAAGATGATCAAAACTGCTTGGGAAACGCAAAAAGCGATTAAGGAGGTCATGGTATTTCTACAAGGACATGGAGTATCCACTACCTATGCGGTGAAGATTTTCAAGCACTATGGTAATGATTCCATTCAGACCGTTTCCGAAAATCCTTATCAACTGGCGACAGATATCTATGGCATTGGTTTGTTTACTGCTGACCAGATTGCTCGGAATATTGGTATTGAAGTTAGTTCCGAGTTTCGCAGTATTGCGGGTATCTTCCATTGTTTAGGGGAAGCTGCGGAAGATGGTCATTGCTATTTACCGCGTCCTGAACTAGAAGAGAAAGCCATCAAACTGCTTGCTCTCGAAGATTATCAACCAGATCCTGAAACTATCTCTAAAATTGTTCTCCATCTCTCAATTAACGATCGCTTAGTGATGCAAGGCTTAGAAGGAGAATTTATTTGCTATAAACCCACTTACTTCCACACGGAACAAAATCTTGCTGAACGGGTTTATCAACTATTGCAACACAAACATCATTCAGATCCTGAACGGGTCAATGCTTGGATCGATCGCTACACCACCCAAAGAAATATCCAACTCTCGCCCAAACAACGCGAAGCCGTGGAGATGGCAGCAAATTCATCCGTGCTTATTCTCACAGGTGGACCAGGCACAGGGAAAACTACCACCACCCGCACGATTGTCGCGCTCTGGAAAGCGATGGGGAAGGAGATTGCTCTCGCTTCGCCGACGGGTCGGGCGGCTCAAAGGTTAGAGGAAGTAACGGGCTGTGAAGCTAAGACAATTCACCGTTTTCTAGAGTTTGACCCGAAATCAATGGGCTTTAAACGTAATCAGGAATATCCTCTAACGGCTCAGGCGATCGGTATTGATGAAGCATCAATGCTGGATCTGTTTCTTGCCTTTTCTCTGGTGAAGGCTATTCCTTTGGGCGCTCAACTGCTACTAGTGGGCGATACCGATCAACTTCCCAGTGTGGGCGCGGGCAATGTTCTCAAAGATTTAATTGATTCTCAGCAAGTCCCTGTGATTACGCTCACTGAGGTATTTCGGCAAGCTCAGGCAAGTCAAATCATCCAGAATGCTCACCGTATCAATACGGGTAAATTTCCAAACATGGAAAAAGTCTCTAATCAGCCTCAATCCGATTGCCTCTGGCTAGAAATGCCCAATGCTGAAGCGGGTCAGCAGGGTATTTGTGACATTATTACGGAGTTGTTACCCAGTCTGGGCTTTGACCCTCAGCAAGATATGCAGGTTCTCTGTCCGATGACTAGAGGTGATGTCGGTACGCGCAATCTCAATGTTGTCTTACAACAATTACTCAATCCTCCTGATGCGATTAAACCCGAAATTAAGTATGGGAATACAAACTTCCGCTTGGGCGATCGCATTATGCAGCAGGTGAATGACTATAACCGTGAGGTTTTCAATGGTGACATTGGTTCGATTACGGGTGTAGATTTGGAGGAACGGGAAGTCACGGTTGTATTTGGCGATCGGCAAGTGGTCTATGACTATGCCGATCTCAATGAGATTGCTCTGGCTAGAGCAACGACGATCCATAAGGCTCAGGGCAGCGAGTATCCTGTGGTGATCATGCCTCTGTTCATGCAGCATTTTCTGATGCTTTCTCGTAATCTTTTCTACACTGGTTTGACTCGTGCGCGAAAGCTTGCCATTATTGTCGGTGAGTCGAAGGCGATCGGGCTGGCAGTAAAACAAGTTAGCGATCGGCAGAGATATACTTATCTCGCGAAACGGTTAGCAAAGTTTGCAGATTATCAATCCTAGTCTATTCTTACCTCCAGATCACTACCGAAATTCTTACTAAATCCTTGAGGTTTTTTGATTAGCTTGCGGATGCAGCATAAGCTAATAAGGTTGAATTTTTGGTTTTGCCAAATCTAAGTTTTTATCGGAGAATTATTATGGCGCATGCAGAGTTATATAAAGGAGATGCCAGTGAAGAGGTAACTCTCCTGCAATCATTATTAGGGATCAATGCTGATGGCGTTTTTGGTGATCAAACTGAGGCTGCTGTCATTAAATTTCAGACAGAGCATAACCTTGGTGCTGATGGCATAGTCGGTTCATTGACATGGGCAGCTTTAGAAACAAAGAAAGCCGCGCCTGAACCTGAAGTGATTTCCAACGCTGTTGGAAAAATCATGGGTGGAATTGGTATTGGTTTGGGTAATCAAACTTAGGTTTATTTGTTCAAAGCTATAAAGTTTTGAGCGAAAACTCAAATAAGTAATTTTTAAAAGCTTTACTATGTAAAGCTTTTAAAAATTACTTATACAACATTATTGATTCCACATTACCTTTCTAGTAGAGAATTGAAATAGGAAGAGGTCAATAAAAATTAGGGAAGTATTAATAAGAAATTTAGTAGCAGTAGGTTAAGTAGCGAATTTTAGAACTCCCGATGGCACAATTCTCGATTTGTTTTGGGAACCAGAACTTACGCCTCCCAATCCCGATCCGCAGCGGCAATTTACTCGTGCGCTAATCATCTAGCCTTTGATATTGCTCCTGAATTGTTTGAGCAAGCAGTGGCAGTATTGCGATCTCATCAAGTCCAAATTGAGGGTGAGCTTGTTACTCGTCCTACTGGTAGAGGTGTTTATTTTTATGATCCCGATGGATTTCTAATTGAAATACGTTGCGATCCTAAGTGAGTTTTGTGTCAATAAATTTTTGCCAAGTCTCGTTGGGTTGCCAGATTTTATATAAATCCGCGATCGCTTGTACAGGATCGCAATTGAGATGCAAGCGACGATAGAGATAGACAAAGGCAGAAACGCGCATATTCTTAGCACAATGGACAAAGATTTTTTGCTGTTGACGTTGTTCCATTGCTTGCAGAAACTTATCTAAATCCGTCATTGTTGGACTTTCCCAATTCACAGGAATGGCAATATATTCCATACCCAACGCTTGAACTAGTTGTGCTTCATTGGCGATCGCCCCGTCAGAGGTCGGTAAAGCTAGATTAATCACTGTCTCATAATCAGCATCAGCAATTGCTCGGAACTGCCTGATAGTTGGTTGTCCTGCTGTCGCTAGTTTTTCTGAGATTTGCAGAAAGTTAAGGATTTCTGATAGGTGATCGCTATTTTTTGTCATAAACAACTCAGTTCCCATTTCTGTCTTGGCTGAGAAAAATAGATACAGAATCAAAAATATGATTCCTCCCAAAAGTTGTAGCCAAGCATAATTCATTACATTTGCAGCCAATGCTTTTTCGCTACCGAGTGACAGTCTAACAGTTTCTTGGATTTGCTTATTTCCAACCTAAATCAGCAACGCCTAGTTTTCTGGGTATGGCAAGTGCGATCTCTACTTTTTTAACGTGCATTGGCAAGATGCAAAACTTTCTCATGGTAGCTCATCCAATTTTGGCTTGTGAGTCAATACTTTGTTGCTGTGCTTGAGATCGATGCTGCCAAGCCTGCTCAAATTGTTGGATATCAAATTCGCTTAAATTGGCAAATTCAATTTCTTGTCCCTTAACCTGTAAAATGATGTGGCGATCGCCCTAAAAAATTTGACAGTTGATTAAAGCTGAATTTTAGCAAATAGTCGCTATTTCAATGTTCAGCAAATCAAAAGGAACTAGGTTCAAGTTGAAATCCTAAGCCGACTTGGGTAAAATGAGCGTCTTCTGTCAAGATTCGATAGATGTCCAATTCTTGCATAATTACCATTGAGCTTAAGTCTGTGAAAGAGATTTGGGGTTTATCGAGATACTTTAATCGCAACATTTGAGTTTGGGTAAAGCGAAATTCATCTATTTGAATTAGTTCAAACTGCTCTGTAGAAAATGCTTCAGATAGTTGGAGCATTGCTTGTTTGGCTTGGAAGGAGTTGAGTCGCTTAAAAAATAATGTGAATGTTTCATCTAGAACGAAGGTGCTGGTATAGATGGGTGTTCTTTCTGCAATTAAGGTTTGATAAAGATTTGCAACTTCTCTATGTCTGCGTTCTCCTGCATCGTTGAGGGTGAGCCATCCCCATGTATCGATGAATATGGCGTTACTCATAGAGGTCTTGATCAATTTGTTGGGCGAGATTGCCGTGATTGGTTGCTCCAATGAAGTTTGCTAGTGGATCGAATGGGGTGGAAGTTGGGTTAGAGAGCTTTTTGGGTTGTAGCGTTTGGATAAATCGCAAAACTATCTGGATCTGCTGCTGGCTAAGTTCGCTGATCGCTTCTAAGATTTGTTGGTTTTGGTTTGTGGAATACATGGCGAATCAATGTATATGTTTTTTCAGTGTAGCAAATTTTGAATGTTGCTGTAGCAGTCCCAAATAGCGATCGCTCTACAAAACTTGACGGTTGATTAAAACAAAACCTTAGCTAATAATCACTATTTCAATGTTCAGCAAATCAAAAGGAACTAGGTTCAAGTTGAAATCCTAGACTATCGTACTCCTTACGAAGTATTCTTTGCTTCATCAGAAACCGTTGCACTTCATCCTTGAATTGGCGCTTGTTTCTTTCCCAGTGCAGTTTCCAGTATGGGCATTAGTCGATGTACCCAATCGTAGGCGCAGGAGCGGTCAAAGCCAAATAAAACTCCCATTAAGTCAAATGTGGGATAGCATTTGCAGTACAACAAGATAAAAAACAATTTGTCTGCACTGGTTTTCAGTGTTGCTTTCCTACCCCCTCCTGCTGATCGCCATCGTCTCTTCTTGTCTAGAGTTTGCTGATAGGCTTCTGCAAAACTTGGCAACAATCCCTCGAATGCTTGCTGATTTAATCCTGTCGTTGCTCGTATCTGCCTATCTTGTTTTACAATCTTTATCTATATTTATCATCTTTATTCATGAGGAATTGGGATGATGATAACCGATGTCAAGCCTTGGTTATGGTACAACTTAATTGAACTTATAGCTTTGGTGTTTACCAATGGATTGAAGTGCAGAAATAAATGTGAAGTTGCCTCTATACGCTACTTTTGTTTCCCGACATATCTACTGATTATTTGCTTTGGTGCGCTTTCTTTCATGCCGATTACGATTCGCTCTGGCTTAATTCATGCAAATCCTACTTCCTTATTTATCACTTCCCGAAAAACATTATTAAAATTTAAGCCTGAGTAGTTACGTTTTTTCTAGGTTGAGCAATTACTCTAAATGTATATTTCTTGAGTGGGAAGGGAGTAAGAGCCAATCTGGATGAAAGTTACGACGGAAGGAGCGTAGCATCTGTCGCAGGTATAGATATTGCTGGAACAAGGAGCCATGCATGTGGGATATCCACAGAGGTGACAAATAGTAGGCATCAATGCGATTGAGCATATATGGATTAGTTTCAGAATGCACAAAACCTAAGTCAGTAATAACAGCTCCATCGAAGTGCTGCTGGGCAAGTTTGGTAATAGCGGCATTGGTAGCTCCATAAGGGTAAGCAAAGACATTAACTTTCTGTCCTATATGATTTTGAATTTGTTGTTGCGAAATATGCATTTCTGATTCAGCAACTTCTAGTAATACAGTAGGAAGGGAAAGATGCGATCGCGTATGAGCGCCAAATTCATAGCCTTCAGCCGCTAATTCCCTTGCCTGCTCCCAAGACAGCAAAGTTTCCACAGGGACAGATGATGGTTGCCCAGACCACTGATTGGTGCGACCACAATAGTCACTAATTAAAAAAATGGTTGCAGTAAATCCATAGTGTTTTAATAACGATCGCGCATGTTGATAGACACTTTCATAGCCATCATCAAACGTAATTACAATACTGTTTTCTGGTAAGGGTTCTTGCAGATTTAGGTGAGTTAGGAGCTTAGTTAATGTAATCGTGCGATAGCCACATTTGGCAAATGCAGATAGATGTGCATCAAAAGTCTCAATGGGTGTCCAGAGTGGGGAAGGCATATCACCGATCGCATGATAAGTAATAATTGGAACTCTCATTGGTCAATCTCCTGTACGCTGCTAATGGTATGTGGTTGATCTTTAATTTTTGGAACAGCTTGTAGCTCGCTAATTAGGTTGTAGTATTGTTGTAGATGCTTCCTCTCTGTATAGTTTTCTAAAAAAATTTGATAGGCTTGCGCCCCTAATTGCCGCCGCAGATTTGGTTGAGTTTGTAGAGCTTCCATCGCATCACGCAATTCCCGATCAGTTTTATAAACCAGTCCTCCCCCTGCTTGCACAATTTCTGGCAATGCGCCCAGATTGTGAACAATGACTGGTGTCCCAACGGCAAATGCCTCAAGTGCCACCAATCCGAAGGTCTCATAACAGAGAGAAGGTACGATAACAGCGATCGCCTCTTTATAAAGTAATTGTAGTTGGGCATAATCAACTCTTCCCAGAAAATGCACATGTTCTAAGCCCTGAGCCGTTTGATGTAACTCCGTGGCATAGATACCTGTACCAGCAATCAGTAAATCGGCAGCCTTGTAAACATGAAATTGCTCCAGAAGCACTTGAACTCCTTTAATTTTTTCTAGACGACCAACAAATAGGAAATAGGGGCGTTGCTGGGAAGAAGTCGATGGGATATCAATATTTGTTAGGGGCTTTTGGAATGGCAAAAAATGCGGAAGATAGCGAATTGCCGATGGGAAACCATTGGCTAAATGACTTTGACGGGCAAAGTGGCTAGGAGCTAAAAAAGCATCAACATGATGGGCAGCATTTGCTACATGCCCTGTATAGCGCCAAATCTGAGGTGGACGCTTGCCTGATAATGTACATCTTATACAGGTTCGCTTCGTACAGGCTTCTTGATCGAAGCGCCAAAGCACATGCATCGCACAAACAAACCAATGATCGTGTAGGGTACAGATCTTGATGGCGTTGCCGTATCGCAGAACATCTGGCCCTCCTAAAAGCGAAATGTTATGAAAATGGATCACATCAAAATCAATTTGTTCTAAAATTGCTTTGATCTGACTATGTTTACCTACTGGACGACCTAGCTGGTGGCTGAGTAGCAAATCCATTACCCCCATCCTACTTAGCGAATGGATGATGATATCGGGATCATTAGAAATAGATTCAGCAGGTAAAACTTGAGAACTCAAAGCAAAAGCATCAATATCATGAATGACATGAACCATATGTCCGTCACGAGCTAGGGCCTTTGCTAAGCGCTGGACAAAGATCCCATCACCACCAAAGTTATAGGGAGGATAAAAGGTGGTGACCATACAAAACTTGAGGCTTTTCATCGCGCTGTCCGATCCAATATTGCTAACATAGCCTGCATTTGCTGAGCCGATCTCTGCCAAGTAAATTGTCTAGCCTTCGCAAGAGCAATCGTTGCCATTCTGCACCGTCCATCCTCATCATTGAGAATTTGTCTAAGCGCTTGAGTGAGATGATCTGGATCTGTCGGATCAATAAATAGCCCACCGCCCTCTAATAAGTCAGGTAGTGGACTATTGCGCGTAGCAACTACAGGAGCGCCACAGGCTGCACCCTCGATGGCGGGCAGCCCAAATCCTTCGGCAAATGATGGAAGCACCACGGCTTGTGATGCATTAAAGAAATGTACTATATCCGCATCTGGAATGAATCCCGTAAAATGAACACTTTTCTCTAGGTTGCGTAATGAAATCTGAGTCTTGAGTTTATCTAGTCCGGGGGTAAAAACATCTGTTTTAATATCTCCCACAATTACTAGCCTCACATCTTTACAATCATCTTCCTGATGCAATACTGCCAGCGACTCAATCAGCATTCCCAAATTTTTATGAGGGTTAATTCCACCTACATACAGCAAAATGCGATCGCCATGAGAAATTCCATATTGGCTTAATAGTTTCCAGTCAATTTCGGTTGCCGCCAAGGTACGAAAGATTGGATCGGGGGCTTCGTCAATTACCCAAATACGATCAGAAGTATGCTGCTGGAAATGGCGAACAATCCCATTCTTCGCATGGTTAGATACGGTCAAAATAAAATCTGATTGATGGTGAGCTAACCAGCCTTTCAAGTTCCAAAGCCATCGACCGCGACGCTGTGGAAAGATCAATTCTGGGTAGTCTTCGGCAATCACATCATGGACACCTAAGATAATTGTTGCTTTGGTGATTACAGGAAAATAGGTATAGACGCTTGGGAAAAATAAAACATCTAAGGGACAGCGATTAACAGCTTGCATCATTGCCCAAAGATCTTTTAGCGATCGCTGTCCAGATGCAGAAGCTGCTTCAGTTGGAGCCTGAGTTGTTGCAACAACAACACAAGCTGCCTGTTTAGGAAACTGGCTTTTAGCAAAAGTATGAGCATCTACGAAGAGTATAAACTCGTCTTCTGTATTAGCTTCTAATAAGGCTTGAATTAGCCCTCGCGTAAAGCGTCCATATCCGCGTCGATTAGACCAACATGTAACGTCAATACCTATACGCATTTGATACTGCTCCTATTACTGTGGTGCAAATATAGCAATCCCGATCATCCAAACCCCAGACCCAGCAATCAACACAGAGAGTAAAGCACCAATCCATTGAGGAATACCCGCAATGGGTAAGAACCACCACCATACTGGCACTATATGCGTTAATGCTCCTCTCAGTTGCTGTTTTCCTACTGTTTTAAACACAGCTTTCACATCATTTTGCATGGCATCATTAATTTGCTCACTTGCTAATGACCAGCTCTGTCTGAAGGGTGCATTCTCGAATGACCAAATAATTTGTGGACTATAAACATTAATCTGTTGCTCCACCGCATTGACATAATACCGTTTATAAAATGAAACTAAATTAGGTGCATTAATCAGAAATCCAACTGTAGCCAAAGTAATTAATGTTAATCGCCAACGCTTTGTGAGTAGAGCAGCTAGTGATAGAAGAATCGGAAAAATTGGTAGAAGATATCGAGGTCCCCAAGCCCATCCACCCATCCACCAGCCTCCAGAATTAACAACTAAAAAGATTAAGGAAAACACAATAATGAGCAAGGCTTCTAGAAACTTACTTTTACTCTTATAGGCATAATAAAATCCGATGATTCCTAAAACAACACAAGGTGAGTACCAAATTATCCCTCGACCAGGACTTACTAAGAGTCCCAATAAACCTCCTACAAGCAATGTCCCTTCTTTGGAGGAAACGGGTGCAGCTAAAAGCTCTGAAGAAACGTTGGACATCCAGCTTTGGCCAAAAGACAATGGATTCCCAAATCGAACATAGTTATAGAAAGCATAGATTAAAGCACCAACAGTCGATCCAATTAATGGAGTAATTGCAATAGACCAATGACGCTTTTTTAAAAATAAATATATTGATAAAAATGGACCTAAAATTATTGCGGGGGGTTTTGCTAAAATCGCTAATCCAGATGTAAGGCTAGCTCCGAAAATAGAGGGATTGGTTCTACCGAAAGCTAGATATACGCTAAGAGTTATCAAAAGAGCAAGCAACGGTTCCACATAAAATTCTCTAGCATAGGTGATCGCGATTGTTCCAAAAGCAAAACTTAAAGCTGCAAGACATGCTCCTTGACGATCGCTGCCTAGTCGAAAAGCTAACAAGACAAGTAGTGCTGTCGTCAGCGCTGTAAAAAGAGGTGGTAGGACTAAAGCACAAGCTCCAGCCACATAGACCTCTGGTAGATTCAATCTCTGACTAAGGAATAAACCAAATGCAACCAATGGAACTGCAATAATTGATGGAAGAGGATAAAACTTGGAGTAATAGTATCCATCTACACCCAACGCCCCTGTCGTTTCTGAAACTCGAAAGTTTTGTCTCTTTACTAGTGATATGGCAACTTCCACCATGGCATTACCATCGATACTCCAAATGGCAGGTGCTAAGAATGCTAAATAAACTAGACATGTACCAATACCTAAAGCAATAGATATTCGTAGTTTAGAGTTTTGAATTAACATGACGATGTGTATTTATTGAAACAAAGATTAACATACGAATTAAGTATTAAATGTTAAGGTTTTTATCTAAAGAATAAAATTGTCTTAATTTAATACTAGATTATACATTAGGACAATTTTTAGAAGCTTATATTAATCTCCTCATGTAGAGCTTGATTCTGCTTAGGAATTAATTGATTGGTAATTGCTTAACCTAGTAAAATCAACAAAGAAATGACTGTTAAAAAAGCTAGTTTTGTTCTTATTTTATCTTTATGTCAGTTATTTGCCACTTATTTGATGAGAATTGCCTGAAATTGTGATTCTTTCTAAGTTGAGCAATTACATTGACTGTTAGCCTAAATGATAACAGTCAATTGATTTAGCTAATTGCCAGAAATGATGTTCTGAATACTTGTAGCTCCTTTGAAAAATTGTCACAAGTAATCTAATTGCGTTGACAATAATTAAATTGAAAGTTCCAATTCTCATGTTTTTTAATTATAAATTCCTACAATTCTTAATTTAGAAATACATCTTTGCCAAAATTCTTATTGCTAATTGGTGGCTGTCATGAATGGATCTACGTCTGCTAGAGAAATTAATTCATTAAATATTTCAGTTGTTATTCCAGTTCATAATGGTGGCGAAAATTTTCGCGAATGCCTGTCCAGTTTGAGTAAATTCATGACTCCATCTACAGAAATTATTATTGTTATCGACGGCGGAATAGATGAATCTCATCAATTAGCGGAAGACTTTGGCGCAAAAGTATTCGCTTTCCCAACTGCGGGCGGTCCAGCACGCGCTCGCAATCTTGGAGCGCGTAATGCTCAAGGTGACATCATTCTTTTTCTTGATGCTGATGTTACAGTCTGTACTGACATCGTCAGCCAAGTAGCAAAGATATTCCATAATCAGCCAGATTTAGCTGCCTTAATTGGTTCTTATGATGATTTACCAGGGGCATCTAACTTTCTATCACAATATAAGAATCTATTTCACCACTACACTCATCAGACTGCCTCTGAAGATGCATCTACATTCTGGGGAGCTTGTGGCGCGATTCGCCGTAAAATATTTTTCGAAATAGGTGGGTTTGACGAGTCTTATCGATATCCTTCAGTTGAAGATATTGAACTAGGCTATCGATTGAAGAAAGCAGGTTATCACATTCAGCTTTGCAGATCTATACAAGTTAAGCATCTAAAGCACTGGAGAGCCTTTTCTTTATTGAGAGCAGAAATTTTTTATCGAGCTTTACCTTGGACAGAATTGATTTGGCGCGATCGCCAATTGTCTACTAATGACTTAAATCTGAAGCTCTCAAGTCGCCTTAGCTTGGTGCTAACTTATGCCCTAACTGCTGCGGTGATAGGCTCTTGGTGGTCGGTCAGTGCCTTAGTGATCGCATCAGGATTAGCCTTGATACTACTATTGCTCAATCTATCAGTCTATCAATTTTTTCGACAAAAGCGAGGCTTATGGTTTACTCTTCGAGTCATTCCTTGGCATTGGTTTTACTTCTTTTATGGAGGGCTTGCTTTTGTGATTGGTACTATTCGTTATCATTTATTCAGTAAACATCAAATAAAAAAAGCCCGTCCTTTCCTCGTTTAAACTTCTAAACTATTAATTTTAAAGATACTGAAATAAATGATTAGACAATATCCTGTTGTAATTATTGGCGCTGGCCCTGCTGGATTGACTGCTGCTTATCAACTAACCAAGCAAAGTATCAAATCGATCGTGTTAGAAAAAGCTGACAAAGTCGGAGGTATATCTAGGACAGAGACTTATAAAGGATATCGCTTTGATATTGGTGGACATCGATTTTTTACTAAAGTGGGTGAAGTGAATCAAGTCTGGCAAGAGATTTTAGGAGATGAGTTCATCAAGGTTCCACGCCTATCTCGTATCTATTATCAGGGTAAGTTTTATGACTATCCACTTTCGCTCTTTAATACCGTGAGCAATCTTGGTCTCATAACTAGCTTTTTGTTTTTGATAAGCTACTTCAATGCTAAGTTCAAATCGAGGATTTTAAGAAATGTAAAGATAGAAACATTTGAAGATTGGGTTAGCGATTGCTTTGGTGTTCGACTCTATCGCACTTTTTTTAAAACTTATACAGAGAAAGTATGGGGAATTCCCTGCAATGAGATTCGTGCGGATTGGGCAGCACAGAGGATTCAGGGTATGTCCTTAAAAAGAGCGGTATTCAATGCTATTTTTGGGAGTCAGAATGCTAAAAGCCTGATTAAGAAGTTTGACTACCCGATACTAGGGCCAGGAATGATGTGGGAGCGTTGTCAGGAGATTTTGGAGAGTCGAGACATTCCTGTCGAGCTTAATACAGATGTAGTGAGCATTGAACGAGATGGGTCAATGGTTAAAAGCATTACTGTGCAGCAAGGAGAACAAACTTTCCAGATTATTGGCGAATACTTTATTTCTTCTATGCCTGTTACGCTATTAATGAATCTACTTGATCCACTGCCCCCTGCCCATGTATTAGAAGCATCTCGCGGACTGAAGTACCGCGATTTTTTAATTGTGTCGCTGGTTGTAAATCGCGAATATTTATTCCCCGACAACTGGATCTATATCCACAGTCCAGAGTTTAAGGTTGGTCGGATTCAGAATTTTAAGAACTGGAGTCCCAAAATGGTGCCTGACCTCTCCAAAACTTGCTTGGGGATGGAATACTTTTGTAGTGAAGGAGATGCAACTTGGGAAATGTCTAGCGCTGATCTAATAGAATTAGCGACTCAAGAAGCGATCGCCCTCAATTTAGGCATTAAAGCTGGTGACGTAGAAGATGGCGTTGTAATACGACAACGTAAGGCTTACCCTGTATACGATGGTGAGTATCGTCAACATTTGAAAGTGATCCAAGACTACATGGAAACCTTTGATAACCTGCAAACAGTTGGTCGTAATGGAATGCATCGCTATAATAACCAAGATCATTCAATGTTAACAGCGATGTTAGCATCGGAAAATATTATAGGAGAAGAACACGATTTATGGGAAGTTAATGTAGAACGTTCTTACCATGAAGAATTTACAACTGAGAAACGAAAGATAGAAGCCTCTAGTATTCCGACACCAGCAAAAACTACATCTTAAAGAATGCAGCCCAATTTTTTTAAGTTTCTATTTTTGCCAGTTATTATTTTAAATCAATCTTATCAGGAGTTGTAAAGTGAAGTATTGGCGTGGAGTAAAAGTTCTTGTTACTGGAGGTGCTGGTTTTATAGGCTCCTATCTAGTTGAGCAACTGGTTGAGGCTGGAGCGCAAGTTAGAGTTGCAGATAATTTAGCCACAGGCAAGTTAGAAAATCTCAAGTCGGTTAAACAAGAAATTGAGTTTTTGGAACTTGATCTACGGGACTTCCAACAATCACTTCAGGCTTGTCAAGGACAGGAATTTGTGTTTAATCTAGCTGCCAAGATTACAGGAATTCATTATAGTCAACAGCATCAAGCGGAGATGTTTGAAACAAATATGATGCTGCAACAATTACCGCTACGAGCGGCTCTCCAACAAGGAGTATCTCAATTTTGTCAGGTCAGCAGTGCCTGTGTTTATCCTGCCGATGCGATCGTGCCGACTCCAGAATCTGAAGGCTCTCGTGGCACTCCAGAACCCGCTAATGCTGGTTATGGTTGGGCGAAGCGTATGGGAGAAAACCTAGCCGCTTACTATGCAGAAGAAACAGATATGCAGGTAGTTGTTGCTCGCCCCTTTAATGCCTATGGACTAAGAGACCATTTTGATATTCAGACTTCCCATGTGATTCCTGCACTAATTAAGAAAGTTATCGATGGTTATGATCCTGTAGAAGTCTGGGGAAGTGGCAATCAAACTAGGGTTTTTGTTCATGCTTACGATTTCGCAAAAGGTATTCGCTTGTTAGCTGAGAATTATGATCAGCCCGATCCAATCAACATTGGTCATGACCACGAAACTAGTATTCGAGATTTAATTGGCGCTATTCAAGAAATTGCTGGAGTTAGTAAAAATATTTTTTATAACATTGAGAAGCCTGAAGGTTATGCTCGTCGAGCCGCTGATACCAAGCGCTTAAAACAAATTACTGAGTTTGTGCCATCGGTTTCTCTAAAGGAAGGGTTGATTGAAATGATCGAGTGGTATCGATCTAAAGTTCAATATTCCACTGCTTCGTAAGCGATAAAAGGATGATCAAGATGATGATGGAGCAACAATTAGGACATCAACGTATTTCGCGACTAATTGCTAAAGGTTACTCAAGGTTGAAAACTTGGTTATCTAATTGGGTTGCTAGATCGACCGAAACCCTTTTGCCAGTGGAAATGGTGGTTAAGCTACGGACAGGTAGAGATTGGAAGCATTGGGTTAACGCATTAACATTGGAAGCACTGGAAGATTTAACCAATGCACCAACCGAGATCAAGCAGCAACTGTTCAAAGCCCACGTTCGCCTTGTTGAGATTGAAACCCATGCAAAGTGTAACCGTACCTGTTCTTTCTGCCCTAACTCGATTGTAGATCGTCGATTTAACAGTACTCTGACCAATTCAGAGCTATTGCATCGGGTGTTTCAAGAACTTGGTTCGATCAATTATACAGGTCAAATTAAGATTGCCCGATATTCAGAACCACTAGCTCACGTCGATCATCTGTGCGCCCAAATTGAGATCGCGCGATCGCTTGTACCCTATGCCCAAATCGCCATTGTCACTAACACCGACTATTTAACTCCTACAATACTCGTTCGCTTGCGTCAAGCAGGGCTGGATGTAGTGTACATGAGCATTTATCTCAAAGCTGGTGAACACTGGACACCAGAGATTGCCAGTGATTGTAGTGAAAAGTTAGCAAAGAAACTAGGCATTCAGATTACAACTTGTGAGAAAACCTCCGTTTCACTCCGATGCAACTACGAGTACGAAGGACTTGACCTCCGATCTGCTTGCATGAATTTTGAAACCTATGGCACAGATCGGGGCAATTCGTTAGACCAGTTCATCACACAAGATCGAGTCAGTCCTTGTCGGGAACCGTTTGAAACATTTGTGATTGACTATACAGGAGCAGTTATGCCATGTTGTAATCTCCGTAGCGATTTGCCACAGCACCAGTCGTTTCCAGTTGGTGATCTTGCCATACCGAACAGCAGCATTTTCGAAATTTATACTGGTCATCTCTCCGCTTGGCGACGCAGCATGGTCGGGTTCGATCGCAAGCCTTTTCCTTGTGCAACTTGTAATCATCGACAATTGCCTAAAACACTAGAAGTTCCAGTTGCCCAACAATTAGAGAACCGCCTAGATCAAATTGGCTATAAAAAACCCACGATATCGTCATTGATATGAGAAATTTTCCAATCATGGCAATTGCGCAACCATTAGTCAGTATTTGTATGCCCGCTTACAATGCTGGTAATACTATTGGCGAGGCTTTAGGCTCCGTATTGTCACAGACTTATCAAAATATAGAGGTTGTTGTCATAGACGATGGTTCAAGCGATCGCACATCTGATATCGTTCAATCCTTCAAAGATAGTCGAGTTAGATATTTCTGTAATCCGCAAAACTTAGGTGGATTTCAAACAATGAATAAAGCAATTGATCTCGCCAAAGGAGATTTAGTGGCTGTTTATCATTCTGATGATATTTACGAACCAAATATTGTTGAAAAAGAAGTTGCGTATCTACAATCAAACCCAAAATCTGGAGCAGTCTTTTGTCTAGATCATTTTATTGATGAAGAAGGTCATGTTTATGGCGGTGCGACTATGCCTAGGGAGTTTCGTGGCAAAGAATTTCTCAACTATGAAGAAGTGTTTCCTTTTCTGATGCGATATAAAAACATCCTGTTTTGTTGTCCGACTTTTATGGCTCGAAAAAGTGTTTTGAATACTGTAGGACTGTTCAATGCTGAGAAATATGATATCGCTGCTGATCTAGAACTGTGGCTCAGAATCTCACGTCAATTTCCTGTAGGGATCTTAGACGAGCGACTAATGTATTATCGCCATACAAAATTTCAATGGTCGAGCCGCTATAAAAGGTTGCGAACTACTCCAGAACTGTTTTTTGCAATCATGGATGACTATCTTGAAATGGATAGATGGTCTCAAAGATTGACTTCTAAAGAATTTACTGAATATGCCTTTCATCGATGTGATGACGAAACCTTTCAGGCGGTTAATTGGATTATTCAAGGAGAACCACATAAGGCTCAGCAACTGCTAAAGCATCCTTATCCGTGGCAAACATTATTTACCGATCCCCACCAACGAAAATTGCGGCGAAAATTGCGAGTTTTGCTGATGCGAGCTGTGTTGTCGGTCGGAATTTATCTGGGCTTGAGACAACCGCTAACTAAGCTATTAGTCTGGACAGAATATGGGGGGAATGTTTGACCTATGGACAACGATCATGACATCACAGTATTTATTGACTTTGTATCACCCCGTTTTAACAGTGATGCCCTATTCAATGCAACTAATAATAGTCTTGGCGAGGATATTCTCGCTCCCTATATCTATCTGCATGATTGGCTTTTAGCAAGGGGGATCAAAATCCATACGGCTGATTATTTACTGCGTGGTGAATATTGCAGTCGCACGAATCTTTATATATCCATGGCTCCTTTACAGAACTATCAGGTTTTAGCTCGGCGAGATGATGTGGTTCTTAGTGCTTACTTTGCACTTGAATGTCCGATTGTTGAACCAAATCAGTATCTGGCTTTGACAGAGGTGCAGAAGTATTTTAAGAGGATTTTTTCATTTAGCGATCGCGAATCTCTGAAACCTTTTTTACGCAGCCCCATCCATTGCCAACATTTCTTTATTCCTCAGTCTTTTGAATCAGTACATGAATCAATTTGGCAGCAAAACGATCGCAACTTTCTCGTGATGATGAATTCAAATAAACTGCCCCGCCTTTACTGGCAGGAACTTTATACAGAGCGGCTAAAAGCTGTAGAGTTTTTTAGCCATAATAATGAAATCGACCTGTATGGATTTGGTTGGGATAAACCCTCATTCCGTGTTGGTAAAACATGGATTCCTTGGACGATCAAGCGCATCATGTTTGCTTGTTTAGAACAGTGGCAACGTATATTTCCCGATCCTCTATTAACGGCAGCCCGCAAAGTTTACCGTGGTAAGTCAGAGTCAAAGTCAGCAACATTAGGAAAATATACTTTTGCCTTATGTTTTGAAAATTCGATTCTTAAAGGCTGGATTACAGAAAAAATATTTGATTGCTTCTTTGCAGGTACGATTCCCATCTATTGGGGTGCGCCTGATATTGAGACATATATTCCAGCCGATTGCTTTATTGATATGCGAAGATTTGCAAACTATGGAGAATTAAGGGATTATCTCGAGGCTCTTAGTCCATCTGATATCCAGAAATACAAACAAAACGCTCGAGACTATTTGCGATCGCCTCAATTTCAACCATTTACCAAAGAGGCTTTTGCTCAAATGTTTGGTCGAATTATTCAAGAAGACACTGGTATTCAAATTCTTTAGACCAAGGCTGAAATGCTCAAAATTATTGCCGCCATTGGCGCTATTCAAATTATTGCGATCGCCATTACCTTTATCCGCTCCAAAACTATTGCGGTTTTGCTGGGTCCTGAAGGGGTGGGCATTATTAGCATTATCGATCAAGTCATTCAGTTGATTGCCCAACTCAGTGCTTTTAGCCTACCCTTTGCGGCTGTAAAATTCCTGTCTCGTTCTCATAGTCAGAGTTCTGAGATTTTCAAGCAAAGTTATGGCAATCTTTTAAGGTTATTGCTGTTGCTGACAATGACAGGATCTGTGATCGGACTGCTGATAGTCTTGATTTATCCTCAACTACTGGGGCAACATCTTCAACAATATAGAACACTCATAGTTATTGGTTTAGTCAGCATTCCTCTGATCACGATGCAGGGATTTTTCAAAAATGTTTTAGCTGCAGCACGAAAAGTGAGGGAAGCGGCTCTAATGGATGTTGGCATTGCCCTAATCATTACCACAATGGTCTGTATTGGCGTTGCGATCGCAGGGGTGCAAGGATTTTATATCGGGAACTTACTAGCAGGCTTCCTGATTGTTGGCATCACCCTACTTTATTTCAAACAAAATCTCCATTTACCAATATTTGGGACTGGCAACAGTATTCGTCAAGAACTGCGTCAAAATCCAGATATTGTTAGTTTTTCTCTGCTTTTATACGGTTCTGCATTTTTACATCCCTTAGCTTACTTTGTGACCCGCTATGCCATACTCAAAAATTTTGGAGAAGTCGAAGCAGGCTTATTACAATCAGCGTTCGCTCTTGCAAGTGTTTTAAACTTAATTTTAAATCCCGCAAATGGCTTATATCTCACTCCCATTTTAAATCGGGATATTCCCAAAGCCGAAAAATTGCAAGCAGCCTTGGCTTTTCAGGAGAAGTTAGCGATCGTCACAGTTGCCTTGGCGATGCCAATGGTTCTGTTTTCTCAATGGCTAGTCGTACTCTTATTTTCACATGCGTTCATCAAAGTGGGTAGCGTCATTTTTATATTTGTGATTGCCCAGTATATTATTCAGTTGGCAGGTGTGAATCAAGCTCTAATTATTGGGCTAAATGATTTAAAGATTTATGGAATTGCGATCGCAACTGGGCATTTTGTATTTGGCGTATCTGGATGGTTCTTAGCTCCATATTATGGACTGGCTGGTATCGGTATTGGACTATTAATTTCTAACACAGTGATCTTTTTTGTGACTATCGCTCAACTTTGTTTTCGCCATGGTCTAAAACCTTCCCTCAGATTAGTAGGGATCATGACATATGGTCTGGTTTCCTTGTTTCTTGCAGGTAGTTTGCTTAGCTATACAGATCCATCGGCTCCCTTGATTATTGCGATCAAATTTGGTTGCGAAGTTGCTTTCTTAACTAGTCTCTTCTTTTTGTTTAATCGACAAGATAGATTGAAACTGTTAAATCAAGCACGATTGTTATTAAGAATTCCTAATAAAATAAAATTACGTCATAAGGAGTGATATTGTAACGAGTATCATTTAAGTCCCCTTCTTTTTACTCATTGATGTAGCTTACGATGGCTCTTAAAGTTCTCGTGTTCTCTAGGAACTACCCTAACAATGTCACCCCTATTTTAGGACTATGGGTCGAACATCTTGTCCGTCAATTAGCTAGAGTTTGTGAAATAAAAGTCATCTCTCCTGTACCTTACTGTCCACCTCTCCCCAGCTTTATTCCCTACACTAAATACCGCCATATTCCTTTAAAACAAATTGTCAATGGGATTGAAGTCTTCTATCCTCGCTTTTTAGTTGGGATGGGCTATTCTCTACATCGTTTTGAGTCTTATATGTACTTTTTAGGTGTTCAAAAATTAGTTCAGCAAATCCAACAAAAATTTCCATTTGACTTGATTCATGCTCATTGTATATACCCAGACGGAATTGTGGCAACAAAGCTTGGTGATCGCTACAAAGTTCCTGTTGTCGTTACTGAACATGCTTTCTGGCATCCGTGGCTAGATGATTATCCGAGTGTACGTCGCCAAGCGATAATGGCTGCTAGTAAATGTGCCGCTCATGTTTTAGCAAGTCGAAGCTTACAAGATAGTGTTATGCACTTTACTGGACAATCTAAGCGCACGCATTCCATTCCTATTGGTGTTGATGTATCGCTTTTCGCCCTGCCATCTTCTGAGTCTCTTAGACAGGCTGACCAAATTCTCTATGTCGGGCAGATCAAAGACTCAAAAGGTATTGGTTCCCTGTTGAAAGCGATGCATAGATTGTTGGAAGTTTATCCAGATGCAGAGTTAGTTATTGCAGGAGGAAGTCTATGGGGCTACCAAGCTCCAGAGGAGATCCGTTTGCGATCGCTAGCTCACTCGCTAGGACTGCAACACAAAGTGAGATTCTTGGGACCAAAAACTCCTGCTGAAGTTGCCACCTTAATGCAGACAAGTGCGCTATTGGTATTGCCCAGCCTACGTGAAACCTTTGGAGCGGTTCTTGTTGAGGCTCTCGCTTGTGGTACTCCTGTCGTGGCAACACGTTGCGGCGGTCCAGAGGATATAGTCAATGAATCAGTGGGACTACTTGTTCCTCAGGAAGATGAAAAGGCTTTGGTTGAGGCGATTGCTCACATTCTCCAGCACCGCGATCAGTACCAGCCCGAGCGATTGCGATCGTATGCAGTGCAACACTACTCTTGGGAAAAGGTTACAGAACAAACAGTGGATCTGTATCAAAAGGTTTTAGCGTTCTCCTGAAACCCGTTTTGGAAGAGTTAGCAAAGTTTCGTTAAAGTTTTGTTCACGTTGTAAGTATAAGGAAAAAACATGATTACAGTAACCGAACATCCAACCGCTCCTGTTTTAACGCGCTTTGACAAAGTTATTGCGATGAATCCTCCTAGTCCTACTGGATACGTCTCTAACAAAGACTCTATGGGAGGATTTGGGCAGCTTTTCCCAGTTGGAGCAACCCTTTTTCCACCATTGGATTTGGTGTATTTCGCCAGCTATCTAGTTGATCGCAATATTTCTGTAGTGGTACAAGATTGTCTTGGCTTGGAGTTAACAAAAGAGGAACTAATCCAAAACCTAGCTTCAGATTATGGAAACGAAGGTGATACAGCGATCTTACTGATTGTTCGCACTTCGGCTCCAACTCTAGATTGGGATTTATCTGTTTGTCGTGAAATCAAAGCCAAAATCCCCAAGATTGAGATTGGCATTTACGGGCCAGTAGTCTTGCATGTGATTGCGAGAATCCAGAAAGAGGAATATATCGACTACATCATTCCCACTGATCCAGATGAGGTTGTGTATGAACTCGTGACAAATCACGCGAAGGTCGAAATATTTGGTTTGATCTATCGATCGCAAAATGAATGGTGTAGAAATGTGGATCGTCCACTTATTAAAGATTTGGACTCGCTACCTTTTCCCAAGTGGGAATTATTCCCATTTCAAAAATACCAATTACCAAAATCCTCTACTAAATCTGGACTATCAGATGTTTTCCTGCCTATGCTGACTTCTCGAGGTTGTCCCATCGGCTGCAATTACTGTCCTTATCCTGTGGGACAGGGACTAGCATGGCGGCATCGCTCTGCTGAGAATGTGGTGGATGAAATCGAACATCTCGTCAAAGATTTGAATGTGAAGTATATTCTGTTTCGCGATCCGATTTTCTCTCTCAATCAAAATCGAGTCATTAAAATCTGCCAAGAGATCATTGATCGAGGACTACAGTTTGAGTGGCGTTGCGAAACTCGCGTTGATTGCCTTACTCAGGATACCTTAAAAATGATGGCAAAATCTGGCTGTAGTGGCATTAATTTTGGTATTGAAAGCGCTGACATTCAAATTCAAATCAATGTGGGACGCAAACCAATTTCGCAAGAGCAGTTTGTCCAAATGATTTCTACTTGCCGCGAACTTGGCATCAAGACCTTCAGCTTTTTTATTGTTGGTCTGCCAGGAGACACGGTGCAGAGTATTCTCCGCACCATTAAATTTGCGATCGATCTACAACCGAACTGGGTGCAATTTACAGCAGCTTCGCCGTTTATTGGCACAAAACTGAGGGATTGGGCGATCGCACAGGGCTTTGTGACTGAGGATGAATATGCCTATATCAGTAGTCATGAAGTTGCGATCGGCAATGAAAACCTCTCTAAAGAACAAATCCAGTCTCTACTCTGGTTCGCCAAGTTAATTGGCAATTACTTGATTAACCGCAAAGGGATTTTGAAAGATGATAGCCGTTTAGATTGGTTTTACAAAACGATGAAAGTAACTGCTGATCGAGCGAGCAAACAGATCGCCCAGATTTTGTTTGTCGTTGGTCAAACCTATTTTGAAAAACGCTTTAAATCTACAACTTAAGAGCAGGTTAAACTTGTGACGCGAATCTTGATTACAGGGGCAACTGGATTTTTAGGCTCTCATCTATGTCAACGCTTAGCAAGTGAGGGGCATCAGGTGAGAGCATTTGTCCGCCCCAATTCTAATACTAGCCATATAAGTGGAGCAAACATCGAATATGCCGTTGGCGACATGAACGATGTTGAATCTTTGTGTCAGGCTGTTAGAAATCAAGAGGTTGTCATCCATACCGCAGCTCACCTCACCAATTGGGGGCAAACACGAACACTTCAAACCAAAATCAATGTAGAAGGGACACAAAACCTGATTGCAGCGTGCAAACAGCATTCGGTGCAACGGCTAATTCATGTGAGTAGTGTGGCTGCGATCGGTATTCCTCCCAATGGCAATATTCCAGCCGATGAAACTTTCCAATTCAATCTCCAAAGCAGTGGTTTAAACTACCATCTTTCTAAATGGCGATCGGAATTAGCGGTTTTAAATCAACAGGATTTATTGCTAGAGGTGGTTGTCGTCAATCCAGGCACGATTTTTGGCAGTTTTGGCTCAAAGTTTCGAGGTGGTGAAATGATTGAAAAAGTTTGTCAAAGTTCCATAGTTCCCTATTTTTTAGGCGGGATTAATATTGTGCATGTAGAGGATGTTGTCGATGGAATTTGTCGAGCTATTACCAAGGGAACCTCCCGTGAACGGTATATTCTTAGTGGTGAAAATGTTACTTTTCGCCAAATAGTTGAAATTACCGCCACGCATCTCGGCGTGAAACGTATTTTTGTGCCGATTCCTGCGGTTGTGACTGGACTGGCTGCTGCTATACAGGAACCTCTTAGTAAGATCACAGGGAAGCGCCCTCGCTTCACTTATGAAGTCCACTATTGCGCTCATCGGTTTCATTTTTATAATTCTCAAAAGGCTAAGGATGGATTGGGATATAGTCCACGCAATTTTCAAGAAATCTTGGAGGATTACATGGATTTTAGGCAACTTTCTATAGCTAAAGCCAAAACCTAAAAGAGAGTTGCGGCGCTTCGCGCCGCAACTCTCTTTTAGGTTTTGATCAAACCTGCCACAAAAAGGGTCGCAGGGCGCAGCCCCAAAATGTGTTTTATATTCTTGTTTGTGGCAGGTTTAAAAGCAAATCGCTGTATATCTTGACTTGATAGCTATAGCTATATGATCAGATTACTCAAGCGGATTCTCCCACTGAAATTAAAATTGTTCATACAAGGGAAATTATCTATATGCTTCTAGGAGTCAACGGCATTCGATTATTAGGTAAACGTAGTGGTGTAGGACGGGCGATTGAAGCTATCCTAAAATGTACGGATGAGCTAGAGCATCCATTTACAGAGATCCGAGTATATACACCCAAACCTCTTGATCATTTGGTTCAACTTCCCAGCTTGGCAACTAATGTTGTGCTTGAGTCACCACTTCCATATGCTCTATGGGAACAAATTACCCTGCCGATGGCTCATGGAAATAAACATTTGCTGCTATGTCCAAGTTATATTGCACCAATTTTTGCTCAATGTCCCATCTTTCTGATTCATCATGGATCTTACGAAGGCTATCCACAGGGATATGACTGGTTTACCTTAAATAAAGCTCGTCTGATCTACGCCCTAAGCGCCAAACGCGCAAACGTACTTTCAACAGTAAGTGAATGTAGCAGACAAGATATGGCTCATTTTTATGGACTTGCACCAGAGAAAATCCATGTTGTGCCTGAGGGTGTGGATACTGAGCTTTTTTGTCCAATGATTGATCAGCAGCATCTATCCGCATGGCGTAAAGAAATTTTTGGAGAAGATGTTCCATTTATTCTATTTGTGGGAAAACCTACAAAGCGGCATAATTTACCATCTCTGATTCGTGCTTTTGGACAGTTAAAGCACGAAAAGAAAATACCACATAAGTTACTCCTAATTGGGATGAGTCTTCCAGGAACCCCTTTTGAACATGCGATCGCTGATATGGGGATTGAGCGTGAAGTGTTTACGATCGGTCATACATCCCATGATAATATTGTTCTTGCTTACAATGCTTCCGATTTGTTGATTTATCCATCTTCTTATGAAGGATTTGGGATGCCTGTTTTGGAAGCTATGGCATGTGGAAGACCTGTGATTGCGATCAATAACACCGCTTTCCCAGAATTTTCTAGAGGAATTGCTCACCTTTTACCAGATGTTGAAGTAGATACGCTGAAAGAGGGAATGTTAGCTGTCCTGAATGACCCAGTATGGCGGTCTGAAATGGCGAAAGCAGGACCTCAGCGTGCAGCACAGTACGACTGGCGCTTAGTAACGCAGCATTATCTTGACTTGATGATGCCATTCGTCGCTTAGTTTAAATCTCAAGTTACCCTATCAGGAGTTAAATTGCTATGGATTCACAAGTCAATACTCAGTCATCACCTCAAATATTTGAGCGAGAATATTACCAACGTCTTTATGATATTGAAGAAAAACACTGGTGGGCGCAAGGTATGCGCGATGCAATGGTAGCGCTCCTGCATCAACCCATCGCTGGCAAACAAAATTTACGTGTTTTAGATGCAGGTTGTGGAACTGGCTATTTGCTAAATTTTTTGCAGCAAAACTATCCACTTGATGGCGAACCTGTGGGTATTGATGTTTCGCCTCACGCTCTGCAATTTTGCGAATTGCGGGGTTCCAAAAATCTCAAGCTCGCAAGTGTTATAGAAATTCCGTTTGCAGATGCATCATTTGATTTGATTATCTGTATTGATACGATTCAGCATCTTTCACCTGCCGATGCCCCTCGCAAGGCGATCGCAGAATTTGCCCGTCTACTCAAGCCTGATGGGTTACTTTATCTCCGCACGAATTCGATTCTCGGTCATCCACCCTTACAAGGAGTCGATCCTGATCAATACCGTCGCTACGATTGTGTTACCGTTAAGCAAATGCTCATTGAGGCAGGGCTGAAAGTTGAACGGGCTACCTATTTAAATGCGATTCCTAGTGTCCCTGCTACGATCAAAGAGTATATTCGTGCTTCTCAACCTAAGCAACATACAACAGCTGCGATCGGTCCAGGATTAGCTATTCAGCCTCCTTCTCCTCGACCTTCACTATCAGGTTTTATCAAGCATAGAATGCTAAAGTTTGAAGCTTGGCTACTCGGATCGTTACATATGGATATACCGTTTGGTCATTCTTGTGGGTTTGTCGCTCGCCGCTCATCCAAAACTATTTCTTGAAAATAGCCTTTATGCAGAACGTACAAACATATGTGGAAACTTTTCAACGGCAAAAATCGAATATTAAGACTAAAGCTTAACTTAGTAAGCTTTAGTCTTGTGACTGCGATCGCTTTAATTGCAGTTTTGTTTGCCTGTTCGCCAGTAGCGACAACTCAAATTAGTTCAATTACCTCGACGAACTCAACCAATAACATTATTGTCGCCAAAGCCCCAACAGATCAAATCAGTAAAGAGTCCGTTAAGATTGTTGTAAACAAAAACAAACCCCACCAAAATATTGAAGGGTTTGGAGTTACCCACGTATCGTTGGTTTATGAAGGTGTTGGTGATGTATTAAATCCCGATCTGCGAACTAAAGCGATTGACGCAATATTCAAGCAAGTAGGCATCAGCATGGGTAATCTAGAAGGAGCGCTTCTGGAGTCTACTGGTGGATGGGGAAATCGCAAAAATGATAATTCAGATCCTTTTAGCTTTAACTGGGATGGATTTGACACTAAGACCGCAGAATCAATCTATCAAAAGCTTATCAAACCAAGCGCAACACTTGGGTTTGACAACTATTTCTTGAGCCAGAAAGTGAACGTGCGTTGGGCAAGTCCTTGGTTAGAGAATCTACAGCAACATGACTATGAGCGTTATCTTGATGAAATTGCCGAACAAGTAGTTGCAGGGCATCTGCATTGGCGCAAAGCATACGGGATTGTACCTAATTACCAGATGCTTTTCAATGAACCGCTCAGTGGAAATGGTGAACTCCTGAATGGTTCGATTAGTGACGTAGTTAATATTGTTAAGAGAACTGGTGCAAGGCTACAAAATGAAGGGTTTACAGCAAAATTTGTTTTGCCAAATGAAGAAACTGAAGAAAAAACTCTAGAGGTTGCCAAAGCGGTTCTTTCCGATCCAGAGGCTCGGCAGTATGTGGGAGCGATCGCATATCATACTTATCCCTACGGTTCAACCTATTCTAGTATCCCAAAGATCCTCGCAACTTCTGGAGTTGGCAAGCCAAATCCCGAGCGTATTGCTGCAAGGAAACGTTTACGAGATTTGGGAGAGCAGTATCAGATTCCGCTCTGGATGACAGAAGTATCTCACGGTGAGGTGAAGGCTCAATCATTTGAAGCATTCTTAGGACGAGCGATTCATATCCATGATGAACTCATATATGCGAATGCTTCTGCATATTTTGGCATGAATAATATGTGGGATAATGCTTCCCAACAAATGCATTTTAACAATCAAGATCTTTCTTCGGAAGAGGGGACGATCGTTTTAATTGACAGTCCCAAGCAAACTGTGACTATCACTGGTATGGGCTATGCGATCGGTCATTATGCGCGATCACTTAATCGAGGCTCTACAAGGATAGATGCAACAAGTAGTAGTCCCCTAGTTCAAATTACGGCTTTTTGGGATGACAGCCAGAAACGATTGGTATTAGTCGCGATTAACAATGAAAAAGAAGAGCGTGCATTAGATATTCAATTGGATGGAGTAACTCTATCAGGAGCGATCGCAAGTGAACAATCGACTAAAACAAGCTACTGGCAAACTTTGTCTCCTATAAAAATGGAGGTTCCTAATCATTTTACGATTAGTGTCCCCCCAAGGAGTGTGACAACTATGCGAGGAGAGGCGAAGACTCTTTGATCTGTAATATTTGGAGATATTTTATGACTGAAACACACAAAAATCCAATCGCGGCTCAACGACGGATCGGGCGAAGGCTGTTGAGCCATCACTTACCTCTTGGTTTAGCAAGCGGCGTACTAGTACTGCTGTTCTTCCAAGCGCTCACCTCGCCTGATGTAAAGTTTAGATTAAGCATGGCAACGGCTTATACATCGCTAATTCTCATCGGAGGAACATTGATGACGGGAGCAATCAACATTTTGCGATCGCATTCTAATCCCATCTCAACCGATTTCAGGCGTGATATCGGTATCTGGGCAGCCATTATTGGCGTAGCTCACGTAGTAGCAGGATTGAATGTACATATGGGCGGTAAGTTCTGGCTCTACTTTCTATATCCCGCCAACGAGCAACACCTGCTGCCAATTCGCATCGATCCCTTTGGCTTTGCCAATCATACAGGGATGATCGCAACGATCATCTTGATCGTGCTGGTTGCTATTTCCAACGATCTATCGATGCGCTTTTTAGGAAGTAAACGCTGGAAGTACATACAAAGATATAATTATGCTCTGTATGTACTTGTGATCTTACATGCGATCGCTTATCAACTAATTGAAAAGCGCCAAATGCCATATCCTCTGATTTTTGCAACTGCGATTGCTGTGGTTCTAGTTATTCAAAGCCTAGGCTTTCAACGTCGAAAACAACAGCTTGCTCAAACAACAACTCCACCCAATATCTGATTCGCAATCTAAAAAGGATAGAAGACTAGTATAGTTTGCCAACGTTATTCGTAAAAGGAATTGACTAATGAATATTATTGCTCGCACAGTCCGTCACACTCGGATTACAGCTCATAATTATCAGCATATTCCCACTCCTAAGTTTTTGGTTTTGTTTATCAACTCAATTTGCAATATGAAGTGCGAACATTGCTTCTATTGGACAAGTTTGAATCAAAAAGACGATCTGACTAAGGAAGAAATATTTGATTTGTCTCGCTCTCTGGGTAAGTTGGAGAACTTAAACTTATCTGGTGGCGAACCATTTCTGCGTCAGGAATTTGCAGAGATTTGCCGACAGTTCATTCAGCACAACAAGGTGAGACAAATTTACGTTCCGACCAATGGCTACTACACAGATAAAACGGTCAAGGCGGTGACATCTGTGTTAGAAGAGCAGGAATTGGATATATTAGCGATCGAATTATCCCTCGATGGTATGCCTGAATTTCATGACAAAATCCGAGTCACTAAGAATGCTTTTAAGCAGGCTATGCAGACTTATGAAGCTTTAGTGGAGGTGCAGAAACGCGATCCTCGCTTACGCATTCATGCAAATTCTACGGCGATGGATGGCAATCTCGATCAGATTAAACAGTTGTCAACCTATCTCTACGATCGCTGCCCGCAGATGGATCATCATAATCTGGCGATTATCCGTGGCGATCGCAAAAATCCTTCATTGGCTTTGCCTGTATTGAAAGATTATGAAGCCCTCTATGACTACATCCGTAGTCTATGGATGCCCCGCGAAGAAGAGCGCTACGGCTCCATTGTCGAACCGATGTTGCAATGGACAAAAGTGAAAACATTGGAAAAACAGCAACAAGTTGCACCATGTACGGCAGGGCGGCTCAGCGCTGTGGTTTATGCTAATGGAGATGTCAGCGCCTGTGAGTTACATTCGCCAATAGGCAATTTGCGAAAGAATTCATTCCCAGAGATTTGGGAATCTTTTCAAGCTGAGAAGTTGCGTAAATCGATCGCAAATAAGGAATGTTACTGCACTACCGAAGTTTTTCTCTGGCCGAGTATTGTCTACCAGCCCGTCAGCCTTGCTCAAGCCATGATTGGGGCAAAGGTTTGGCAACATCCCCAACCTCTTGAACCTGATCAAAAATTACAAATTGGCTTGGATCAAGACAAAATGCCGATCGCTCAGAATTCGGATACCTCTAGCTCAGTTTCAACCCAACAATTCTCATTATGAAAACTGATTTTGTTATTTCTAGCGCCAAAGGCGCTAGAAATAACAAAATCAGTTTTTTAAAAGCCCGCCTACGACGGGCTTTTAAAAAACTGATTTTTATAATAATCATTCATGGTTTTACCCCATTCTCAGGATATTTAAGTGATGCCTGAACATAATGATCTAAATGATCTAACTGTAGTTCCCAAAAATCTGCATTCTCCAATCAAACCTTTCCGAGCAGTTGTGATCGGATTAGGTGAGGGTTCTGAACGGATTATGTTACCTGCGATCGCAGCACATCCGAATGTCGAACTAGTCGCAGCCTGCGATCTTAGTGAGAACATGCGGCAACGAGCAGCGAAAAAATGGCATATTCCTAAAGTCTATGATGACCCGATCGCAATGTTGGCAGCCGAGCAACCTGATATCACAGCTATTGCTACGCCACCTTTGACCCACTACGATTTGAGCTTATTAGCGCTGAAGCACAATTCTCATTTGTACTGCGAAAAACCATTTATGCCATCGTTGCCAGAAGCCGATCGCATTATTGATCTGGCAAAACAGCAGGGACTCTGTGTTGGCGTAAATAGCCAATATTACCAAATGCCCATCTATCGTAAAGCCCAAGAAATTTTGGATACTGGCGATGTCGGGCGTGTTTACCATATTGATACATGGCAGCAGATGTACTTGCTGCCCGATGAGGAAGGTGGCTGGAAAGCAGCCCTCCAACCGCGTCGAGTCTTATTTGAGTTTGGAACCCATGCGATCGATCTGATCTGCCGTTTTTTCAAAGCTTATCCTGAAGCTGTCACTGCCAAAATTGCTCAAGTTCGGGTCGATGTTAATGCCGATGTTTGTATTAACCTGAGGCTAGATTTTGGCGAGGGACGCATGGCAAACATTATGTTCAACCGCATGAGTTACGCTCCTATTCGTTATTTTGAAATGCGTCTAAACTGTGAGAAAGCAGCTATCCGTACTTCTTTTGGTGGCGTAGCACGACTAGATTTAGGCTGGAATAGTGAACAAAAAAAACCGCGCTTCCGTATGAGTTTTACGAAGGGCGGTGAAGTTCGTTTAGAAAAGTCTGGCAACTCAAAACATTTGCTAAATCAGCCAAATACTGCGGTTGGGGATGGTGCGATCGCGCAATTTTCCACTTTTGTCACAGCGCTTGCCCAAGAACACACGAGACTATCTTATGTTAGTCACGCACGAGAAGTTCTCAGGGTTTTGCTCGCTGGTTATGAATCAGCTGAACAGGGAGGAGAACTAATCAGATTATGAACAATGCCAAGTCTTCCTGCCCAGTTTCTGTTGTGATTGGAGTACATAATGCAGCTTCAGTAATCAGCTCATGTTTAGCAGCGTTGCAAGCACAAATTCAAGGAACTAATGTCGAAATTATTATTGTTGACAGTTCCACTGATAAAACTGATCAAATAATTTGTGAGCAGTTTCCCGATCTGCAACTGCTCCATTTTGATCAGCCTTTAACCTTAGCAGAGTTAAGAGGCAAGGGAATTGCGATCGCAAAGGGCAATATTATTGCAATTCTTGATCCTTATTCGGTAGTGGCGCAAAATTGGTTATCGGAACTAATGCGAGTACACTCAGAAATCCCAAATTTGATCATCGGCGGTACAGTCGATTTATTTAATGCCGAGCATCAAAACTTGCTAACTTGGGCTGTCTATATTAACGAATATGGAATGTTCATGCCTCCCCTAGAAGCAGGCGCAATGGAAATTTTAGCAGGTAGCAATATTTCTTATAAGCGCAAAGCCCTATTTACAGGCGACAATCCTAAGCATTCAGAGTTTTGGAAAACCTTTGTAAATTGGAACATAGAACAAGATGATTCTAGTCTTTGGCAGTCCCCATCTATGCTTGTCTACTTAAACAAACCGATACCATTTTGGGATTTTTTCTGGACACGCTTCGATCACGGACGCTGTTTTGCAGGAATGCGCTCCTTAAATCTTTCGCCAATCGAAAGATTAGTCCGTGCATTGACATCGCCGCTATTGCCGTTTGTGCTGCTCTGGCGATGGGGAACACGTTATTGGCGCAAGCGACGCTATCGCCAACAATTTTTACTCACCCTACCTTTACAAATTTTGCTGTTTGGTAACTGGGCTTGGGGCGAATGTGTCGGTTATTGTTTCGGTACTGGCAAAAGTTGCGATCGCTTGTTTTACTGAGCTTGTTTTACTAGATTAATGTCAATCCTCGTTAAGTAAGGAACTATTTAACAATGACCGTTTCTCAAACACCTATTCTTTCCATCGTCATTGGTGCTCAAAATGCCCACAGCACAATTACCCCATGCTTGCAGTCTTTGCTAGAGCAAGTTAAAGATCTCGCAATTGAAATTTTGGTTGTTGATGACTCAACCGATGGAACTACAGAGATCGTTGCTAACCAATTTCCCACAGTTAGACTAATTCGGAGTGAGACTCAACGCTTGGTTCCGCATCTTTGGGGAGTCGGCATTCAACAAGCAAAATCACCGATCATTGCGATTACAACGGCGCATTGTATTCCATCGGAGCAATGGATTGATAGCATCCTCGAAACAGCAAACAGTGAAAAGACATCGGCAGGATTTGGTGGCGCAATTCTACCACCTGATCTTTTTTCTCTAAAAGATTGGGCAGTTTACTTCACCCGCTATAGTGCTTTTATACCCCCAGTCATAGCAGGAATAGCACCTGAAATCGCTGGAGACAATGCTGCCTACCGAAAAGTAGCGCTTGAAAAATGCTGGAAAAATTCCGACCAAGGCTTTTGGGAAACGCTCTTTCATCATGAGTTGCGACAGCAAGGAGAAACCCTTAATCTTTCGCCAACGATTGAAGTCCGTTTAGGCGAGACAGACAATCCTTGGTATTTCTGCCAATCGCGGTTTCGACATGGCTATCACTATGGCTCAACCCGTCCTGAAACTTCTGGTTTAGGTCGATTGATTCGGATTATTGCTGCTCCTGCATTAATGCCATTTTTAATTATGCGAATTGGCATACGGATCGCCAAGCAACGTCCCGATTGGCTCCTGATATATACCCTAGCATTACCTTGGTTAGTAACTTTTCTGAGTGCTTGGTCTCTGGGTGAGGTCAAAGGCTATTTGTCAAATCGTCAATGCGATTGCACTGTAAGTGAGTCCACCGCCAAATAAAAATATGAAGTGGCAAGTTTTAGCAGGAGTTCGATTTTTTTTAGCATGGGTTGTAATGTGTAGCCATCTTGTAAGGTTTGTGTCTCCAGATGATTACTTATTAAAATTTAGTAAATTTGGCAGTCTTTCCGCTGTGATTGGATTTCTAATTATTTCTGGATATTCGATCGCGCATTCTATCACCGGTCGTCCTGAGGGCTTCTATAAGCGACGTTTCTATCGAATTTACCCACTCTATTTTTGCTCTATTCTATTTTCACTTTCGCCTTTTTTAGTGGCAAGATCGACTACTGTACATGTCTACTTCCTACCAGATTGGCAAACATTATTAGGCAATCTATTTTTTCTTCAAGGCTTTGCCGTGGATCGGCTTTCCTCAAATACGATTGTATGGACACTATCAGTGGAGGTTTTATGCTATCTATTAGCCCCAATCTTTATCAAAACTAGACAAAGGATTCTCTTAGTTTTTGTTTTGATTTCTGCATTTTTATATTTTAGTTATAGCCATGCTTATCTTGAATATCGTTTTCCCTATTTTACTGAGCTTAAATATGGTTTGGATTTTTTATTACTTGTTTGGGCATGGCTACTAGGCTTTCTATTATTTATATCTCATCAGAGATTGCTTAAATTTTTATTGATTGCACTCGGGTTAATTTTAATTAAATTTAGCTTAAACAATGGGAGCTTATATCTTTTAACTTACGCTCTATGCATTTTGCCATTAAACTATTTGCCCAATATTAAATTGTCTCAAGTCCTGCTAAAATCACTTGCCTATTTAGGAGATATTTCCTATCCTCTATACCTATTCCACTTACCCTGCTTTATTTTTCTTTCTGGTGTACTAGCAATTAACAACTCAATTGTTTTAGTTGGAGGATCGCTATTCATTTCAATTATTTTATATCATGCTATTGATATTTACTCTCAAAATCAACGAGCAAAAAGAGCAGACTCTAAAGCTTGAAATCAATTTGAAACAATTAGGGATTAAATATTTTTTTGGCAAAGATCGAAAAAACGAGCCGCAGCAAGCATTTCCGTATCAGAAATCGGAGCAGGTGTATCCGTTGTGATCGCATGATAAAAACGTTTGATTAACTCCCGCAATCCGGGATAAGCCGATTCATTCCGCAAGGCTCGACGGATCAAATTACTGCCAGCATTGACTAATATTTGAGTACCTAGATTGAACGGTTTTGTGATTTTAGCCTGACGAGAGACCAGCCCTATTTCCAATAATCTATAACCATGAAACAGATCGATATAAGCAGATCCATTTGTGCCAATAACTCGTAATTCATTGCAAGTTGGTCGTCCGCGCAAGCTTAGCGCGATCGCAATGCGTGTATTGTTCCATTCCCCCGTTAATTCTAAATCCTCGTCGGTAAATCGCAGTAAATGTAACGAGTTTGGATCGAAAGAACTTTCAAAATCACCCTCAAAAAAATGATGCAGCAATGCGATCGGATGCGGCAAAATTTCTAACAATGTCGAACGGCGCAATTCCGCACTTTTATTCATTCCTCCAGCAGTGCAAGTTGTATAAGTAAAACACACGATGTCACCCAACTGATGACGTTGCTCACTCATTTTCAGAAAACCACTTTGAAATGGGAACTGGTGGACTGGATTCAGTTTTAGCCCCTGTTTATTTGCCAAAGCAATGAGTGATTCTGTCTCTTGCAAAGAAAATGCTAACGGCTTCTCAGCAAGGACATGGCATTGCGCCTCTAACGCCATCTCAATTAATTCAACATGACTATTCAGTGGCGTGCAAACATGGACAACATTTATAGAGCATGTCGCCAAAGCGATTTTCAAACTAGAGAACAATTGAGCTTGAGGATAGTGTGTTGCAAGAGCCTGCGCCTTTGATAAATCAGAATCGACGATCGCCACGATCTTCGCGCCGACCCGCTGGGCAGCATGTCCGTGCCAGTAACCCATTAGTCCTGCGCCAACCAGCACTACATGTAAATTAATCACTTAAGGGAACTCCAAGGAAAAAATGATCCATATAAAACCCAACAACGTTGCGGCGAGCTACGCCCGCCGCAACGTTGTTGGGTTCGATTATTTTGTGTAAGTCCCTTAATCGTCATACAATGCAACAGATAAGAGTGTTTCTAATTAGTGGATCATGATACCGCAACTTTCGATAATCATTGCATCTATCAATGGTCAATCTTACTTACACGAATGTTTGAAAGCACTTCATCAGCAAGTTGGCAACATTTCTGTTGAGGTAATCGTTGCCGATTGTGTAGGAACTGCCATCACAGATCTTGTGGCGACTGAATATCCAGAAGTGAAACTAATTGCTTTTAATGAATTTCAAACCGTAGCAGTCCTCCGCGCCACAGCGATCCGTGCCGCCCAAGGAGAAATTATCGCTATTACTGAAGACCACTGCATTCCACCAACTAACTGGTATGAATCAATTTGGCAGGCACATCAAAAGTATGCGGCTGTGGCGATTGGCGGAACAGTGGATAATGGAGCGACAGAGCGCCTTTTAGATTGGGCTGTATTTTTTTGTGAATACGGTAAATTCATGAGTCCTGTACTTGATGGAATTGTGGATGATCTTCCTGCACCTAATGTTTCCTATAAACACCATGCATTAACAGCCATCTTAGACCAACTGAAACAGGGCTACCGCGAAACCTTTGTTCATAACTATCTGGCTACTCAAGGAGAGATATTATGGTCTGATTCGACAATTTCGATGATTCACAAAAAATATTTCACATTGCAGGGCTTCCTTACCGAACGTTATCACTATTCCCGCGCCTTTGCGGGTCAACGAAATGCAACAATATCATCTCTACGGCGAATATTCTATCTCTGCTGCGCTCCTCTATTACCACCTTTACTTTTATTGCGCTTGAGTAAGCAAATATTTATTCGCAAGCATTATTTACAGAAATTCTGTTTAGCTATGCCTTACCTTATAATATTTACGTTCACTTGGGCGATCGGGGAAGTAATCGGTTATGCGATTGGTTCTGGTGACAGTGAACGGCATTTAGCTTAAACCATGAATGAATCTAATGAATATTTCTCCCAAACTCTCAGTAATCATTCCTTCCTTCAATTCTCTGTCTGTTCTAGAACAATGTTTAACAGCCTTAGTGCCACAAATTCAAGATGGGCAAGTAGAAGTTTTGGTAATTCGAGGTCTGAGTAAACAATCAGATGAATATCAAATTCTTCAAAAGCAATTTGACCAAATGCAATGGATTTCTGCGACTGAAGGAGAAACAGTTCCGAAAATGCGACTTTTGGGAATTACGCATAGCAAAGGTGAAATTATTGCTCTTCTAGAAGATGATTGTATCGTTTGCTCAAACTGGTGTTCATCAATTATAAAAGCTCATCAATCTTATGATGGTGTGATCGGTGGAGCCGTAGAGCCTAGTGCATACTTAAAAAGTCTAGATTGGGGGGTTTATCTTTGTGAATATGCCCGTTTTATGCTGCCGTTTGAGGGCATAGTTCAGGTATTGTCAGGAAACAATGTTTCTTATAAGAGAACTACTTTAAATCAATTGATGGAAAAGAATCCTTGCAATGAGGGATTTTATGAAGTATTTACTCACTTAGCTTTGCAACAGTCTGGTCAATGTTTGAAGGCAGACTCTTCATTGATTGTACATAACTGTAACTCTTGGAAATTTACCAATATCTCAACCGTACCCTTCCATCATGGACGTGGCTTTGCTGGTATGCGTTTTGTAAATCAGCCCCTAAAGCGAATACTTTTCACAGGATTAACTTTAGTTTTACCATTCATCCAAATGAGTCGAATTATTAAATTAGTTCTCATTCGCAAACGATATGTATTTGAACTCATAAAAGCAGCTCCATACATTTTGATATTCTTTATTAGCTGGACATCAGGTGAATTTGTAGGATATCTATTTGGGGCTGGAAAGAGTCTGGAACGCTGGCAATAAGACAATAAATTGTCCAATTTTCATCCTATTACTTTTAGGACTTACGCAAGAACCATAGTAATAGAAGGATGATTAAGTTGGCTCCGTAAATAATCAGATAAAAGTCCGCATTTTAGTTGGTAGATAGCGCCAATTCAAGGATGAAGTGCAACGGTTTCTGATGAAGCAAAGAATACTTCGTAAGGAGTACGATAGTCAAGAGATTTTCTCGGTCTATGATTGATTAAAGAGAGTGTACAGTAAATTGTATAAAGTCTGGGAAGTATACAGAGAGATAATCTAGACACACAATTACTAACACCAAAAAGATGAATATACGCAAAGAATTGCTAGATGAATTGTTGCAAGAATGTAAAACTCCACCTGACCTATTCGGAGAAGGAGGAATCTTGAAACAACTGACGACCGCATTGGTGGAGCGAGCATTGGAAGCAGAACTATCCACGCATCTGGTGTACAAGAAGCATGAATCCAGACCAGAAGGGCAAAGTAACAGTCGCAACGGCTATAGTCAGAAAAAGTGCAGGGGGACTTCGGCGTAGCGGAAATCGCCATACCCCGCGATCGCCAAGGAGAGTTTGAACCGCAGATGGTGAAGAAAGGACAAAGCCGATTGTCAGGACTAGACGAAAAGATCATCTCCTTGTATGCCAGAGGCATGAGTGTCAGGGATACCCAAGCCCAGTTGCAAGAAATGTATGGTGTCGAAGTATCACCGACACTAATCTCCAATGTGACTGATGCGGTAATTGATGAGGTGAAGCAATGGCAAAATCGCCCTCTAGATGCAGTTTACCCGATCGTATTTATGGACTGTCTAGTCATCAAAGTCCGAGACAATGGTCGGGTGATTAATAAGTCCCTGTACTTTGCCTTGGGGGTGAATATGGACGGGTACAAAGAATTATTGGGGATGTGGATTTCACGATTGGGAAGGTGCGAAATTCTGGTTGTCAGTACTCACCGAAATTCACAACCGTGGGGTCAAGGATATTTTGATTGCTTGTGTCGATGGTTTAACTGGTTTTCCCAAGGCACTTGAAACGGTATTTCCCAAAACTCAAGTACAGTTGTGCATTGTTCACATGGTGCGTAACTCGGTCGCTTTTGTCCCCTGGCAACAACGCAAGCAAGTCTGTGCTGACCTCAAGGCTATTTACAGTGCGGCAACTGAATCGGAGTCAGAGTTTAATCTCGAACTCTTTGCCGAAAAATGGGACAAGCAATATCCGTCGATCTCCAAGTCTTGGCGCAGTCATTGGGCGAATATTATCCCCTTCTTTGCTTTCCCCCCTGAGATTCGCAGGGCAATTTATACCACCAATGCGATTGAGTCAATGAATAGCAGTTTGCGGAAGGTGATTAAATCTCAACAGATTTTTCCCTCTGATGCTGCTGCTTTCAAGCTGGTTTATTTGGCGATGCGGAATATCTCGAAGAAGTGGACGATGCCCATTCGCGATTGGAAGCCTGCCCTGAATCGCTTTGCTATCCTCTTCGAGGATCGTCTCCACGTCTAGCTTCTAGTAGAGTGTCAAGCGTCAATTACAGGATAGAGACGGGCTAATTTAATCCGAGCATCTTCAGTAGTAAACTGCCAATTGCATTTACAAGCAAGAGCGTTTCTGCGATTTTCCCAAGCAGCAATCTCAGATTTCAAAGTTTCTTTGTCAGGAATACGACGGTCAAGACATTGACGCGACAAAACACTCAATTCAATCTCGGCAATATTCAACCAACTGCCATGCTTAGGAGTGTAATGGAACTCAAACTTGTCGAGAATGCGCCGTGCCTCAGCAGGAGGAAATGCTTTATACAAGGAAGACTTAACGTGGGTATTCAGATTATCCTGAGTCAGCCTAATTTCTTTAGCGTTAAGATAGCATTCATCGGCTAAATACTTCATCTGATGAGCATAGTCAACTTGAGTGCGGTGGTCTGTCACTTCCACATGTCGCCAACCAGCTAAAGGCTCGAAGAACATAAATAGATTGCACACACCCTGCCGTTGATATTCATGGTCATAACGTTCAGACTGTCCCGCTTCTATGGGTAGCGGCTGTCTAGTTTCCGAAACTAATTGCTTGGAACTCTCATCAAAACAGACCACTGGGTAATCAGGGTCATAGGGTAATTTGTACAATTCTAGAACATCTTCCATCTGACACACAAATTCAGCATTATGCTCAGGCGGAATTACCCAACATTCTTTCAACCAAGGCTTAAGCTCGTTTTTTTTAGCACTTGCCTGACGCTTTCATGGGAAATACTGTCCACATAGCCTAATGACACCATCTTGTCTGCTAACAAGCGTAATGTCCAACGACTGCTTCCTTCTGGGGCTTCTGAACAAGCAACGGCGATTAAATGCGCTTCTATTTCTCCGTCCAACTTTTTTGGGGAGTAAGTGCGCGGACGTGGATTCAATGCTGACTCTAATCCTTCTTCGACAAAGCGTTGACGCACTTGTTCGATGGTGCTAACGCTGGTATCAAGCGCTATACTTATCGATTGATCTTTCCATCCTCCTTCTTCTCGGTTGATATCCGCTTTGAGCAGGATCTTGGCATGATTTATTTTGGCGGCGGCGGCTTTTCCTGTTTTTGTCAGCTCTTCTAAGCTTTTTTGCTCTTCTTTTGTCAGTGATACTATATATTTCTTGGCTGGCATATTTTCAACTATTAGGTCACCCAATTATTATCGGTTAATTTGTTGTTGACTGTCTACTAGACTTTACACATTTTACTTGACAGTCTTTTTCTCGGTCTATGATTGATTAAATTCATCACCTTCTGAAAGTCCTCCTCTTTCAGGATTTTGAAGTTCGTACTTTTGGGATAGAACTCTCTAATTAATCCATTAGTATGTTCATTTAATCCACGTTCCCATGAATGATATGGATTCGCAAAGAACGTGTCTATTTGTAGCCTTTCAGATAGCTTCTCATGTCCGCAGAATTCTCTTCCATTATCAAAGATCATTGTCTTTCGAGATGTTGAATCTATAGGCTCAAATAGATTGAATGTCACTCTGTTTATCTCGTCCATCGTCTTGTTCTTTGCTAGTCCAGAAAGTAAGTACTTCGAGGCTTTGTCAACATGTGTAACTACGATACCTGTGTGGTTGCAGCCGATTACCGTATCACTTTCCCAATGTCCTATCTCTGTTTTTAAATCTGCAATCTTGGGTCGATTCTCTATCCCTACCCTATTGGGAATTCCACCTCGCTTCTGATGCCGACCTTTGCGCCTTCGTTTCTTTTGCTTCTGCCTCAGATATTGTTGATATATTCCCATCTCTTGATAGTTTGCATAGATCATCAAATAAATCGTCTTATAGCTGATTTTACCTAGCCCCTCCCTTTCCATCCTCCCCGTTAGTTGCTCTGGACTGTGGTGTTGCTCTAACCGTTGTTTTACTTCAGCGATCATCTCAGTACTGATGCTCTGAAATCTTACCTTTGCTTTCTTCCGCCTTGCTTTCATCAGGGCATCCGCAGTATCTGGCAAATAGCCAATCTGTCGCTCGTCTGTATTGCGCGATAACTCTCTTGAAATCGTACTTTTGTTTCGGTTCAGCCGACGACCAATATCTGATATAGATAATTTGTCATTTACTCGCAGTTTATACAGTTCACTTCTTTCGATGGTGCTAAGCTGACTATAGCTCATCAGGATCTCCTGATTGTTGTGATTATCATCAGATTATCCTTATGAGTCTCTTTATGCAAAGATCTCTAGGTGTTGCACTTCATCCTTGAATTGGCGCTATATATTTCTTGGCTGGCATATTTTCAACTATTAGATCATCCAATTATTATCGGTTAATTTGTTGTTGATAGTCTACTAGGAAACTCAGCAGACAGCGCATTTAATTGAAGCGCTAATAGTTCCAATAGTTTTTTCGTAAAATCTTAGTATTAAAATAATGCTATTAGCATACTAAGCAAATATAATAATTATATTAAATAAATTTTGTTACCATACTAAGTCAATATAATAATTATACTAATCAAATACTATAATCATACTAAGACAGTACTAGTTATAAACTAGTCGTTAAAGACTCAGGAGCAAGCGAAAAGATAGAGCTTTCACCATATGTATCGATACAAGAGATAACTAGGACAAATCAAATCAAAAGCAAAACTTAAGTTGCTATAGTAAATTTGCCCGTACTTAGTTTGCCCCACAAGCTTTACCTCATCCTACTACCGGCTAATACAGATGAAGCTTTACAGACCAAAGATTTAACCTAATTAATTAAGAAGCCAAATACCTAAGCATTGATTTGCAAAATATCCATATTCAAGGCTCTTGTCCTCAGGGCTACAGTATAAAAAATAGACCACTTAGTCTGTAAGGATTTCAACTATAAGTATTTTTACTCATAATTTTTAAAGCTCTTGATAGGCAAGGATTCCGATTTTTTTATGCGGTAGCCCTGATCTTGCCCTGCAAAAATCTCATTAGTCTAAAGTATGACCCTAGAGTAGTTTTAGTATGAGTTTAGTTTTAAGTTAATACCAAAACTATTATACAACAGTATAAAAAAAGCATTAAATCAGTACTGTCATAGCATGAAAATCATACTATTTTGTCTTTATTTAGCTAGACAAATATAAGATTTTGGTTTTCAAATAACAATACTTCGGACAGTTTCAAAACCTTGTATAACCGATCCTGTATAGGACTAGTGTTTTGGTATTTATTTAAATTACCGTTAGCTTTTGAGCCAACAGCCAATTAAATCAAAATACTGCCCTACAAGCCTTATAGCCTCGTTAAAAAACTGTCCGAAGTATTGAAATAAGCTCATACTCAAATTATTTGAAAACTACTCTATATTTTTTCGGGGAAGGTGCTTTTGGCTCAAAGACTAAAAAGCTTTGAGTCATTTATTAAGACAGTTTTCCCTTTCGCTTTAATTCGTTAATGGCTGCATCAATTAGCCAAGTATTACGGCTAGTTTTTTGAAAATCATTACATCGATCCATATCAATAATTTCTACAAGTTCCGTAGGAAGTCTAACCTCAAACTTGACTAAACTTTTCTCTACTTGCTTGGGTGTCTCTACATTAGGTGTTGTTGCACCTTGCCCCAAAAATTCGTCTTCAGTCTTAGGTTTTTTCCGTAAAGCCATAGTACTAATCTCCTGCTATTAACATACTAAAAAAGTATAATAATTATATTAGAATCATACTAAATAAATACTATTATACAAAGCTTCAATTTCAGAAATAGCTTTCTCATCCCTAGGTTTTAGTTCAACGACGGAAAGACCACCAGAAGCAGCATTGCGAAAAGCTTTACGATTCCCCAAAGGTGTAGATTGAAAAACAAGGTTAGTCATCCCTGAAACAATTTCAGCAGCCTCCACATTATCTTTGCCACTAGAATCAGCCATATTCAAAATGCAGATCGCTTTCAAGTTTTCGTTAAATCCTTTAGCATCAACAACCAAAGCATCTGTATCCTCAATTGCCCATAGATCGAAACTACTCGGCTTAAAAGGTGCAATGTACACATCAGCAATCAGCATGGCAGCTCTTTGGGCAACCGTATCTTGACCACCCACATCGATAATTACATCGTCGTGCTTTTTCCCAAGCCTTTCAACATCAGTTTTTACGGCTTTTCCCGCCAACCTAATAGTAGTCAAGCCTGAACCATTAGGCATTGCTTCATCTCGAACAGCACTAAAACCACTCGCTGTCCCTTGTGCGTCAGCATCAACAGTACATCCTTGCCAGATAGCGATCGCATTACCGCTAAATTTGTGGCAACGGTAGTTTTACCAACTCCACCTTTAATGCCTCCACAAACTAAAATCATATGTTTTTAGTACTAAATTTATATCACTATAGTATTAATATACCGTGAGAACAGTACTGTTATTTTATCAAACAAATACTATTATAGTATGAAAATCATACTATATAAAAAATCTGCCCAAAACAATCCGAGCTACGCTACTTAGAAATTACCGCTACAAAACAGGAGCGGCAAATACAGCCAAAGTAGAAAACAACTTATGTCGAGCCTCAGCAGAAAGCCTAGCCAACACATAATCATGCAAATAATGCGGGATATGCTGAGCAAAAAACTCAATAATTCCAGCTAAAGTCTCTTTTATCAGCAGATTCTCGCTCAAAAACAACTCAGTTACACCAGCCCAAAGATCAACGATCACCAGATCAGCAGAATCAGTAAGCAAAACCAAATTTTCATTAAAACTTTGGATCAAGTTGTTATATAGAGTATCTAATAACGGTTTGATCCAATCAAAATGGTAACGTAGCATCCCACGCTTAATCCCGAAAAACTGACATAACTGGCGTTCTGAAGCATTCAGCAAATCAAAACCACTATCCGTAACAGAATTAATCACCTGAGCCACCTTGAGTTGTAAAAGCTCCAAATTAGTCATCGCATCGGTTGTGATATCACCCGACTTAATCAGAGTATGGGGAATATCACCAAGATCAAAATCTGACAAAAAGTAAATAACATCACCCTGATTAAAGCGATCGCCCGCCTTCCTACCAAAACACTGCATCACCGTAGCCAAAATATGGCGATCAATAAAATCTGCAAAAGCAGGATCTTTATCAATTGGATGCAAACCCGTCAAAGCAACATATTCTGCCCGAAGCATCGCAATATTGGCACAAGGAGTACCGACAATTACAAAGGTTTTCGCAGACTTAAAATCATTAGAACCACGAGAATCGCGAAACCAGAAACCATGAGCCTCCGACTTAGCAAACTTTTTAAAATCAATTACCCTAGTAGTGGGATCAAGACTAGTTAAATGATTAATAATCGCCTCAACCTTAGTCGTCTGAGTATCACGACGCTGCAAGCCCAAACGCCCCAGATTATGCACCTGAAAAATCTGAGGCATCACTAACTCACCCGCTTGCTTAATTTTAAAAACAGGAGCATTGAGCCGCATTTCTAGATCTGTCACATCAACCGTGGCATCCAAATAAAGATTGGCCACTGACCTATGAGCGATCTCCCGCAACCGAGAATCACCCAAAGAAACCGTTAACCTTTCATATTGAATATGTAAATCACCATGGGAAATAGTCCCAGAAAGAATATCCAAAAACTCCACCAACCATTGTTTTAAAACCTCACGGTCAATCCTTTGCTTAATTTCATCAGAATGGAGAGTAGTTGATTGTTTTAGCAAAGCATGAAACTTAGCCAACTCCCTCTTATCCTTACCCTGAGCATTTTCAAACTCAGAATCAGCAATTCCATCAACTGTATCCAGAATTGATAGATCAGGTTTCAGCAAATCCGCCAGTAAAGTTGTATCAATAATTTCAGGAATAGCCGACTTAATTCCATGAAAATCCAGACCATGATAGGACTTATCTCCCAACAAACCATGCAAGTTATTCAGCACATCAATAAATTGTTGCTTATGGTCAAGATTAGCGCGAGAAATCACAGCGATCGCTTTATCCACATCATCCCGACTAACCGAAATCTGACGCATTGTCGTCAAACTCTCTGATACCTCTTCCCAGACTAAAATAGTCTTTGAGTAATCAAACTCATCAGGACTAGGCAAACTAGCAGGATGAGATCTCAAGATCTTAGAATTAAAAGCGATCGCCCTCTGATGCTTAAACCCAAAACCATCACCACTAGAACCACGACAAGCATTAAGCAAAGGACAAGTCTCACAAATAATCTTAGTATCTGCAATCGCCTTATCCCGCAGAGCCGAGATCGCCCCAGTCCGCGAGCAATTAGCCTGAGTATGAACAGTTTCACCATGCTTAACACGGCGTAACTTACCCGATTTATGAGTCAAGCCATTGTGACGAGCAGGAAGAATTTCCCAATCTTGCAAAGTGGGAGTAGTGACATTGCGAGAATCAGTAGATATATAGATAACGCGATCAACAGCATCAAATAAATCAGGACGTAAGCGCCCCGCATCATAACTTTTGCCCGTACCAGTTGCCGAAGCATCAAGAATATGTTTATGAGTTAATAACGAATCGCGCCAAGTATCGAGTCTTGTTCCTGAGTCATATTCAAATTTGGGTATAGCAGGTTGAAGCGATCGCCTAACTGGAGATTTATTAGTAAAACCCTTAGCTTGAGCTTTCGGAAAAATCTTATCTTTTAACCAAGAGAAAGGCGAAAACTGAGGCTTGGGATGGTAATTAGCAATCTGGAAAAACTGCTCAACCGTCAAAAGCTGAATAGCTGCCTCACTAGATAACTCATCAATATCATCATCAGTTTTAGCAACCTGACCCCACCAGAGAACATCAACCGCAAAATCTAGGTCAGCCAAGAAATCAAGATTTTTCTCATGGCGGCGCATCACGGGCGGGTTACCAATGTCACCCGCATCGATCGCATATTCCAACCTAGTAAACTCAGGTTTTGCTCCAATTGTGTCTAAATAACTTTGTAAAGTTTCTTTACTAGCCACAAACTGACCACCAGAAGCACCAATCGCAGGACACCCCCGCAACTTTGTCGCTAAATAGGGCTTAACGCCTGTCCCTTCAACCAAGACGACACTCTGACAATCAACCTGAACATCACCATGAAAAGCTAAAGGCAACTCACCATTTTGTTGCTGAGCGGAGATCCCAAAAGGTTTATGCCAACGATAGCGACCTGACGTAGCATCGCGTAGACGAATTTGAAAACCGAGGATTTTGCCATCAGGATTCTTAATTGGCAGAATATAGCCAGAATTAGTTGATTTAGCTTCTAAATTTCTAATTTCTGTTTCAGACAAGCCCCGACTTGTTAAATCGGCTTTATCTAAACTATCTAAATCAAGTTTTTGTAAATAATTTTGATAAAGGCGATCGCGCTGAACAGCATCAGGCAACTTAGCCAAACCATCTCGCTTAGTCTTTTGTTGAGCAATCCGCAGCCTTAAATTTCTGTCACGACGTTCTTGGCGCTCAGAATCAGACTCAGGACGCTTGCGGACATACTTACCCGCAAAATAACTGCCATTGGTTTCGCCAAGATATTTCCAATCAGCCAGATCGACATCACTCGGATGAGTCATGCAGAGGACAAAATCTTGATTATCCGAAGCAATTCGACATTTACCTTTGATGTCATCGCAGATCGGGCAAGGATTATTTGATTTAGTTGGTGAAAACTTTCTAGAAGAATACTGGTTATTTAAAGAGATCATTAATTCTGACCTCCAATGAGCTTGTGGGATGAGATCATTAGATATATCTCCTCCCACAAGTCTTGTGACTTTAAAAACATCTCAATTGTCCTGATTGCGAGGGTTGTAGCGATTTCAATCAGGAAATAGACAGACTTTTTGAATTCAGTTCGATAATCAATAATTGCTTTTTGCAAAATTTAAAAAAATTTGCAGCAAAAACTGTTGCTAAACTTATATCTTGCGTTAAGATATAAGAAAGCGCTGAACAAAATTGCCCGTCAAAGCAACATCTGTCCATTCCTGGATATTAAATTTAAAAACCTTCGGGTTTACAAGAAAGCTGGTGAGGTGGAAGTCACTGGCTTTTTTGTGTCTGAAGGGGAAAACTAACTAAGTAACCTCCTATAGATAAAAAACTGCAATTTAAGCATACAGCGATCGCTTAAGATCTGATCGACAAAAGATCAAAATTTTATTGAAATAAACCTCAATTTTGCTGGAAAGCCTTAATACTGTCATCTATGACACTAATTTGACAGTAGCAAGCAACTGTAGTTGCCATTCATCAAGATTTTCTGCAATTGCTATCTGCCGCCGCAATAGCCGCCCATGAATGCGGTCACGTATTGCAAGATTTACGTTGAGTTCGACGCATCAGCCGCACCTTGAGACTGATTGACGAGCTAGGAATTTTGCAAGGCGATTAAAATCGGAGTGCACGGAGTGTGCTGAATGCAGCGGTCTGGAAATATGTAGCAACAGCAATTTCTGCCGCACTGCAACTGGTGCAACTGTTATTAATCAGAGGCGATCGCTAAATTGTCAGTCCTTGCCAAAAATTAAGAGGCGGTGCGATGCGCCTCTTTTTATGTTTGTAGTAATAATTTTGCCAACTCCGCAAACCCAGCAAACTCTGACGCTTGAGTCAGGTACTTGGGTAAATGCAACATTTTATTTTGATAATGACGAACATTTGCCACGCCGACCGAGATCGGAAATGGATCAGGATTAAACATTGCTTTATCATTAGGACTATCGCCAATGGTTAAGACTTGCTGCGAATTAAGTTCAGGAAAATATTTTTTTAGAACTGACAGCAAGCCAGTAGCCTTGTTTTGATGCAATGGCTTGATATGACATTGGACATTGCTGTAAGTAAAACTCCAACCCATGAGATCGCATTGAGTAGAAATTGCTTGAATATCATCAGCCGATAAATTATCGACATCAAACGTCCAATCGGTAATACGGAACTGATTATCAGCAGAAGGGCGAAGATTAGGAAATAGCTGCTTAACGTGATGGAAAGTATTTTCTAGAAGAATACGATGTCTAGATAGATTAGGAACCGAAAAAAGCAAATCTTGTTGACCATCAGCCTGTAAAAAAACTTCCCCATTTTCAGCGGTCGCTCCTACTACAGGTAAATAATTCACCAAAGCACTAACCCAACCCGCCGAGCGACCAGTCACCAAGAGGACTTTTATTCCTGCTGATTGTAAAGCGAGAAGAGTGAAGATGAAATCAGAGGAGAATTTTCCATTGTCGGTAAGCGTGCCATCGACATCGGAAGCAATTAAACGGATGTCGGACAAATCAGCTTGATTGAGATTGAGCAGGGTCATAAACAGAAACCAAAATAGATAAATCAGCATGAATCTTAAATTTAATAAATTTAAGAAACCGCAGGAAGTAAGAAAGGGAGAAGATGGTGAGCAAGGGAAACAGGATCAACCCCCATAATGGAACGTTGATTCGCCAAAGATATTGCAGCTTGAGAATGCCAAACCGCAGCAACTATAGCGGAATCGCTAGCAGATAAACCCTGAGCTAACAGCCCACCAATCATACCCGCCAAGACATCACCACTGCCGCCACGAGCAAGAGCAGAAGTACTCTCAGGATTGATCCAAAGCACTGGCTTTTGATCTTGAAGAAAAGAAATCATTGTTCTCGCCCCCTTGAGCAGAATCGTAGAATGGCAAAGTTCAACTGCCGCCATTAGAGCATCTAAGCGATCGCCAGCCATAATGTCAGGAAATAGGCGATTAAACTCACCTCCATGGGGAGTGAAGATTATAGGATTAGATCTGCCATGCAACTGATCGATAAAATTGCGATCGGTAATAGGTGAAATAGCATTTAGTCCATCGGCATCCAATACTAGGGGAATATCGCTATCGATAGTTTTTTTGACCACAGAGCTAGCATCAAGAGAAAGCCCACAACCACAGACAATTGCTTGATACTTTTGCAAATCTAGCTCAGGTAAAGAATAAATAGCACCTGAATCAGTCTCAGGACAAGCAATTACCAAAGCATCAGGTACTTGGGCAAGGACTAATAGTTTGAGAGAGGACGGAACCGCGATTGATAGCATTCCTACTCCCGTAGCTTTTGCACCCAAAGCGGCTAGAATCGCAGCCCCAGCATAGCGATGAGATCCGACCACCAATAATAAATGTCCCAGATCGTACTTATGAGTGGCAATTGGGCGAGGAATTGGAAGATATTGTCGTAAGTAAGTATCAGGATCAACCCGCCAAAGTGGATGGCGATCGCCCAATACTTCCATAATAAATTGCTCAGGAATATCAAAGTCAACTCTTTCTAGAATCCCGATATAGGGAAGAGCCTGCTCAATTAATAGACCGCGCTTCCATAGACCCAGACATAGAGTATGGGTGGCGCGAATTGCAACACCCATGACATCACCACGATCGCAATTTAGCCCCGACGGTAAATCGATAGCAAGGATAGGAATCTGCCAACTATTAATGAGGTTGAATGAGAGTACTAAATCACCCGCTACATCACGTTCTAGCCCAAAACCAAAAATACCATCGACAAGTAAATCACAATCCTGTAATTCCGTAAGAGAAACAAAAGGAATCCCAATCGCTTTAGCATGACAAACATGTACTCTCGTCAGAGGCTTAGCTTTGGGTAGCACAGAGCAAACCTTGACTTGTCGTCCCTGATGATAAAGCTCACGGGCGACCACCAGAGCATCCCCACCATTATGACCAGAGCCAACCAATATACCGACTTTAGAAAATCTATGGGCAGGATAGAGCTGAGTAATTCGTTGGACAATTCTGAGCGCCACTTTTTCCATTAAAGCCGCTACAGGCATACCAGATTGAAAGATAAGACTTTCAATCGCCTGCATCTGAGCCGCAGTAACAATGATTTGAGAGGAGATAGCGCTAATCATATTGTGAATCATCAACTGTTGGTTAAATCAGCTTGATTAAGAATCGGTATAGAGAGAATTTAAAACTAGAATACAGCTAAGATGAAGCCAATCGAAAATCTGGCGATTAGCTTGTGAAGACAAAACTACCATAATGGAGTATTGACAATTCTAGAATTTGTACCAACAATATTCTCAAACATCAATCCAGAGAAATTGATAGAATGTAATCTCTTAATTATCGATTTTTCAAATTCGTTGTATTCAATTCTAAGCATTTAAAGAGGAACCAATGAGAAATAATATCCAGTCCAAGATTGATGCAGGCTATACCTATGACGAACTACTGAGCGAAGGACTAGCCAGCTTTGATGACATCGCCCGCTATGAATCACAGTATTCCCTGTATGACGAAGATGCAGAACCAAAGCCAAAACCAAAAAAGGCAAAAACAGAACCCAAATCCAAAGGGAATAAATCCCAGCCAGAACCAGAAATTGACTTTGAATTTTAGAGAGTAATTACAACATGGAATTTAGACAGATCGACCTAAAGACTGGGCAAGAATTACCCTTGCCCGCGAAAAATGTTGAGCATAGCTATCTCGAACTAAAAATCGGGAAAGACATTGATCCGAGTAAACTAGCTGTTGGCAAAATGTATGACGGCATCACCGAAAGAGACATCGAGCGACTACAAGAACAAGACCTTTACCTAATTCTTGCCAATGGAAGAACCGCTTACTTTGGCGATCGCGCGATCGCCGAAAAAGTAAGCCAAGAAATTTTCATCAATCATAGTGATGCCGTCGCCTATGGCAGCTTGCCCGTCTCCGAAGCTAAGACCTCAATCTATAAAGAGCAAGCCAGAATCCTAATCATCGATGATGAAACCCTGAGCAAAGATCCAGCCACAGGGATCTACCAAGCGGACTGGGGAAAGAATCCTATCACCCTGAAAAACGGGATTACCCTGAGCGATAAAGCAATGGGGCTAATCGCTAGCAAACTAGGGGACTGCTATAGCCTGATCTCTCCAGAACTCGCCAACCAACTGCAAGCCGGACCGAATCGCCCATTTCAATATCGTGCCGCCGTACCTGAGTGGCAGGGTGTAATCAAAGGAACCTGTCGAGCCAGCTTGCTTTGCCAAGCCTTAGAAGTCGATGGAATTATCGCCAAATCGAGCATCAAAGGCGATAACAAAACCACCACCACAGGAATCCACGAGATCAGTCTATTCTGGTCAAGAAAAGAAGATGCTAAATTCACTGAACAAAAACTGGGTACTCAAGCTCTCGTCTTCTTCCCCGAAGGAGTCCAAGCAGACGTACTCCCAAAACTAAAAATCAAAGCCGAGCGCTTGGCTGAAGCTCAGTCCGACCCGCGCAAGGTGGCGTAACTATATATAGAGCGCCATGAAAAGCGCCAACAGCAGAGACAAGATCAAGTCACAGATCTCGCTAACATTACACAAATCATCGAGCCAGAACTAGCACTAGAACTGGGATTGAGTCCACAAGAAAACACAACAGCCAATGAAATTGAACGAGAGACAGTAACCTCACCTAACGAAGAATACCAAGATTGGCTCTATGACATCCTTAAAACCGACCTAATCGAAGGCGGTCATTGTCAGATATTAGAAATGGAAGATATCGCCAAACGCCTGCGAGAATTCCTGCAAAGTGAATGGCAAGAAGTCGCCACAGGAGGTGTTTACGTTCCCAGTGGTATTGCTCAACCTCATAATCAACTGCAAGAAGGAGAAGTCAGTTTCACAGGACTACCCGATGGAGCCGAAGTTGCCATCTATCGCAGTCCCGTCGCCAATGCCGCCAACTTTGATGTATTTACAAATAACCTCACAGTTCTGCGTGAATTAGATCCCGAAGCCTATAGGCAGAGAGGAGTCTGCTATCTCAATCCCAACGATGCGAAACGACTAGTCATCGACTTTGACGGCGATCGCGTGGGGATTATTCCCAGCGAATTAACCCCTGAACAGCAAGCAAGTTCTTAGAAAATCATCGAGCAGTATCCAACCCTAATCCAAGAAATTATCGACAAAAATCTGCCAGAGAACAAACCAATTCAAGTCGAAAAAGAAAAGAAAATTCCACGCGATATTGCCAATGGATTTGCCACTCTAGCCAGTGCAGCCGTGAACGCCGCCGATAACCCCACTGGAAGAGTTGCAAATCTAGGCATGAGGCTAGAAGCATTGCGATGGGAAACCCAATATATCCCAGAATCTGAAAGCACCGAGTACTTGCAAGACATTGGCAAACATTTCCAAAAGCTGCTTGCGGAAGATCAAGAAACTAAGAAACCCTTTCGTATTTTCAATGATGCATGGCGGAACCAGATTGCCGAAATTAGCCAAATCGCCAGTACCATTCCCAAACTCTCCGAACCAGAAAAAGCAACCGCCGTAACCCAAGGCTTAGCCAAAGCCGAGAGACTGCTGTGGCAGTTAGAAAGCCTCGCAGCCGTGAACTTACAACGTGCTGTCGATACGCCCAAAAGTGCCAGAAAAGTCAATGAAGATGAATTTCAATTTTGTCAGAAAGTCGCCAAATACAAACAGGTCGAATGGATTAAAGACAAAGACAATAGCTATGCCTACATCGGGACTGAAGGCATCAAAACCAATACCCAAGACCCCGTAGGCTGGATGGTAGAGCAAGCCAACCAGATTTATAAGGAGTATAGTTTGAACGGCGATCGCAATTACAATCGCTTTGACCATATCTTCCCAAAAGACAGCCATACAGCCGCAGATAGCGAATGGGCAAAGGGAATCGCTACGCAATACAACAAGCTCATCTCCGAAGCCGCCGCCAGTCGTAGTCGTCTAGAACATGAAGAAGGCATAGCCCTTACTGCTACTTCTAGCAAAGGCAACAAAATCGAAATCGTCAGTGTGATTAGCACAGACCCCGATGGCGAGTCGCCAATTTGGGAGATTGCAAGGAAAGGAGAAACTGTCGATATCCAGATGGCAAAAAATAAGGACTGGAAGACCGAAAAACAATATCCTTACAAAGCCGTTGCCCTAATTGATCGAGACAAAATTGATGTGGGCTTAATCTCGCCAGCTACCCTAGCCGCCTATGGTAAAACCATCGAAAAGGACAAAATCTTCGGCAACCTCAAACTAGAATTCCAACTAGGAATCTCCCAAAATGACGTTGACGACAAATTTGCTGCCGCCGAGAAATATCTGGAAACCCAGAGGGATGAAATTCCAGAAACCGAACCCGAACGCCGAGCGGCCGCCCTATGGCATAACAACAATCGCGCGATCGCAGGCAAAATGTTTACGGAGGTTGTAGCTAACCGACTACAAGAACTACAGGTAGAAAAAATCAAAATAATTGGCTTACAGTATGAAACCAACGAACTCAAAGATAACCAATGGCAACCCCACGAATCCCTAAATTGCAGGATGGCAATCGAAGCCAATCCTCAAAGTCCCATCTATGATAAGAGAGTAATTCAAGTACAAACAGGTGACCAATGGAAAAACATGGGCGTTGTCCACAATGACGCAGCCTATATGCCCATTGGCAGTCAGTTCACCGCAAATATCAATATTTCAGCCAGTAAGAAAGACGCAGACTTAGCGATCAATAAAAGTACACTCAAATTACCTGAAATATGGCACGGACTATCACCAGAGCGAGTCAGAGAAGCCGTCAACCTTGATGCAATTGTGCCGCAATTAATGGAGGCGATCGCCAAAGCTGCCGAAAATAAACCAACGATGACCGAATTTGTGGCACAGCTTGCCGATGAGAACGTGGGTTTAAAGGCGCAAGTGCAAGCAGGGGGCAGAATTAATGGGATTACCTATCTCTAACGTCAGTTCGGGTTAAGCAGAAAGCTTGAGATTAGAATCAAAGTTTAAAGAAGGATTTTTAGGTTGATGGCAGTAAGCAATCAGCCCAGCAAGGACATTGACCATAAAATTAACAGGGGAACGATGCCGAGAATGCTCAATCTGAGAGATATTTTTTAACTGGTCAATCACAGTTTCGACGATGGCACGTTTGCGGAGTAAAAGGCGATCACTCAGGGACATTAAGCGATTCTTCATATTAGATTTGAACTTGGTAATCAATTGCACACCAAAAGATTCGAGTAAAGACTTAGCCAAAGGAGCAGATATATAGCCTTTATCAGCAAATACTTTGCCAACAAGATTTTGAAGCAGTTGTGGCACAGGTTTACGGTCATCAGTATTACCCGACGTGACAGTAATATTTAGCAGTTCACCACAGTCATTGACCACTAAATGCAACTTGAACCCAAAGAACCAATCGACTGAAGTTTTCCCCCTTGCCGCCATATCTTCAAAGACTTGATGTTGAGCAATGCGCCGATTATGGCAAACTTTTAGGCTTGTAGAATCTAGAAAGGAAATGCCTGTACATTTGCCAAAACAACTGTGTAAGTACCCACACAAAGGCAAAAGCGTTGATGGCATCCACTCCACAAACCTCTGATAACTCACTAATTTAGGAAAGTATGGCAGCCAATATTTACTTACTTGCTTGAAGTAATAAGCCTTGAAGTTACGATACTGAGATTGATGAAAACTGATGATTATGGTCATAATTTCACTTAGGCATAATTGTTTTGACCGTTGACGGTGGCGTACTCCACTTCCCAGCAGCTTCTGCTCATAGGCTTCTTCATGTTTTTTGCAAAAATCATCGACAGAACAAAATAATTCTTCTAAGCTGGTCATTGGACTGGCAGGTTGCTTAATGTTTGGATACTTTTAGCTTACCTTCTTAGTCTTTTTTTCTAAACCAACGCCAGTTCCGCTTAACCCGAACTGACGTTATCTCTATGAAGGACAGGCTGTAAAAGCAAGCCTAGTTGAGATGACATGGAAGAATCTCGCCGCGATGGGAGTGCGATACGATCCTCAGAGAGATCGAGAAGCGCTTACCTCATCTGCCACAGCTCCTCAGAGTAGTACTCAGGCTACCCCACAAGAGGAGTTCAAGGACAAAGAGATTGTTGAAACATCCGAACAATCAGTAAAAATCACAGGAAAAACCATCAAGATGGTTTTTCCCCTAAAGATGCATGGAGAAGTGAACTCATTGCCAGTCGATACCTGTATTGAAGCAATGCGCGGACATGGCAGATGTCACACGACGCGGAGATATGAACCCTATGCTGCCTATGGATTTAAAGAAGGCGACATAGCGATCGCAATCGCAGGAGAGCAGAAAGTCGCCTTTAAAGTGGGTAAACAGTACAAAATCACCCCAGAAATGCTAAAAGACGTTACCTATCAACAGCAATGGTCACAGATGGAAAAACATAGCGCCAAGGAACTGACGACATTCCAAGGACATAGCAACACATGGGGAATGCACTTTCAGCCCTTGGGAGATTATGTAGATGGGAAAATCGTGCCATTCCCGACAGAACCAATCAAAGCCGATAACACCATTGTTGCGGATATTCAGCAACTAATGGAATGGAGTCGAACCGCCGAATATTTGGGCAAGAGTGAGAAATATATAGACCGTATTCAAGACCTCATCGCAGGTGAAAGCATCACCGAAAAAGCACAGCAAGCAATGCACAAGGATCATCAGTCATTGAGCCAGCACGTCGCTTCACAATGGCGAGAAATCTTAGCAATCAAAAGCGACTATGTAGAATCACAGGATGGCAACCTCGTATTTGAGCGCAAAGGTAACGAAGGTAAATACCGAGCCACATGGGAACAAACCACAGATACACTGACATTGGACACTAAAGTCGTAAATCAAGATAAATTCCAATATTCACCACTGTTGGTACAGCAAGGATTAGAGATCACCCACAGCCAAGTAACAGTGAGAGATGCAAAAAACTGCGATCGCGCCCTACAGTTAATATCTGAAAATCAAAATGGTAAGCAGGAACAAAGATAGGGAAGCAGTTTTAATGAGATTAGCCAGCAGAAAGCACTCTTAAGGGTTGAATAGTTTTGAGGTCATGATTTTCAGATAGCTGAGCATGATAAAGATCCCAAGACTGTTGAAGATTCATCCAGAAATCAGCCGAAGTGGAAAAGAACCTAGCCAAACGTAAAGCCGTACTAGGAGTAATACCACGACGACGATTGACAATCTCATTCACCCGTTGATAGGGAACGTGAATTGCACTAGCAAGGTCGCGCTGGGATAAATTAAGCGGTAGCAGAAACTCCTCTAGCAACATTTCGCCAGGATGCGTAGGAGTGCGATGGGTTGGGATTCTTGACATATTTATTACCTTTTTATTACCTTAACTTTAGTGATAATCGACAATTTCCACCTGAGAAGCTCCAGCATCAGACCAAACAAAACAAATACGATACTGGTCATTAATCCGAATACTATGTTGACCAAGCCGATCGCCAGCCAGAGATTCTAGGCGATTATTGGGAGGAGCGCGGAGGTCATCGAGGATAGCCGCCGCATTGATTTGGTCAAGTTTACGAACAGCAACGCGATTAATTGAAGCAGGACAGATTTTTCTAGCTTGCTTAGTATTTTTCCCATTAAAGACATCTTCAGTGCCTTGGTTCAGAAAAGAAAGAATCATAAAAGCATAATAACACGGATATCATGCTATCAACTTCATGATTCATGAAAAAGGAGTAAGAGCGCTTACGCTTGAAGTCCGTGACGATTGAAGAATTAGGAAAAACAATCTTATGGAAGTAGCAATTAATGCATTGACAGGCAGAACACAGGCGCAAGTATTCAGATCGAAATCACGCTGTCTGAAGACGAACAAACAGCTAATCGACCTAGCCAAATCGATGAATGCAAAAGTCACCGATTTAACAGACGGCACAAAACTATTGACCTTTCGAGATGGCACCAAGCGGACAGTCCAGAGCCAAGACTCGACATTGGACGCAGTGAGAGAAAGCGTCCAAGAACTAGGTGAATATCTCAACAAACATCCCGACCAAATATCGAATATTGTCTCAGGAGTAATGGAGATACTGACCGCTGCCGAGTATTTCGCTCAAGCAGCCATGAACGTATACACCACAGACCCACAACACTGCCGCGAAGTTGCGACCAGACATCTGGAAACCCTGTCCGAAGACTATCCCCAAATCTTCTCTAAAAAAAACGCCGCAAGAGCAGTGAACTAAAAATCAGTCTAGCGATCGCGCTCAAATTCGATTGGAATAGCAAAGATCGCTAGAAACATCCCCCAGCAACATTGAACAGCATTAACCCCTATCAGGAAACCCATGAAAACTCAATCATTAATCGAGATCGCAACCGAAGCGATCGTAACAATCAGCCTCATCGCATTACTGGGATTATTGACTGCACTAACCTATGCCCTACTTTCGTTTCTAGGGAATGAACCCACCGATCAATCCCTTCTAACTTCTCAGGGGCAAATACCTGAAGCCACAGTCAGGAATCTAACAGCCACGAACCCATTGCTACCAGATGCAACAGAAGCTTTGCCATCGGCAAAAGTAGCACCAAACCTGAAAGCTGAAGCAAAGACTGAAATTATTGCCGAAGTCGCTACCAAGCCACTCACGAAAATGACAGTCCAAGAACTAAGACCTTTAGCAAAAGAGCGTAAAATTCCTAACTGGCGAAAACTGAAGAAGAAAGAATTGATCTTCTACCTAACCGCCTAGTACAAGGCGGCTAAAGTGAAGAAACATACTTTTAGACGGCTAAAGCCTTACCTTTATAAGTCCATTTAAAAGGCTTAGCCATAGTACGGTTGAAGTAGTCAATAAATAAGATAATGCGAGACTTCAAATCGGCTTGAGAGATAAAGTTACCGCGTCTGAGTAACTTACGCATCAAGATTCCAAACCAAATCTCAATCTGATTAAGCCAAGAACAATGCTTGGGAGTAAAATAAAAAACAATACGATGATTTTTATCGGTTAAGAAATCAGTCCTTGTCTGCATGGACTTGAGGATGCCGCACTTACCTTTGACACCTAAATCAATCTCCAATCTTTCGACTTGTGCAACATAGCGAACGAGGGATTCCGATTGATGAGTGTTGAGACAATCCATAACTAAATGCCATTTGTTAGCATCAGGATTAGTGGCTATAGTTTGTTGGACATGAGTAAGATAGGCAACTTCAGTACGTGTATCGCCCACAGAAGCCTTGATGACTAAACCCGTGGCGACATCAAAACTGGCGATTAAGGTTTGAGTACCATGTCGAATATATTCAAACTCGCGACGGTGAATCTTACTAGGTTCTAAGGGCTTATCAGGATATTTGCGCTCAAGGGCTTGGATACCCGTCATTTCATCAAGACTAATAGTTTGTTCACCTAAGGCAGCTCGCTCTATTGCATTTAAGTAATTGTCAGTAATGGCTGTTACTTTTTGTTCAAACAATGGGTCAGGCGCTGGATTCAGTCAGTAACCTGATTGATGCGGTTTGATATCTGCTTCGGCAAGTAAGCGTCCAACGTGCCTCGGTGATATCGTGGTCACAATCCCGCGTTGAATCATTTCATCGGCGAGTTCGCGACTTGTCCATTGGCTGATTGGGCGACCACTCTCCTCTGGACTTTCACAGGCGATTGCAAATAAGTGCATGATTTGCTCAAGCTCGAATGTCGGTGGTGTACCCGAACGCTCGGCATCTTTCAAACAATCCAACACGCCTATGTCTTTTTCCCGTCCCCACACCCATCGGTCTCGCCACAATCGGGCACTTTTGCGGCTGATATCTAATTCCCGCGCTATCATTGCTTGACTGTATCCTTGAGAGGCTAAAACAACAATCTTTGCTCGTTGGGCTATTTGCTGCGGTGTACTGTGTCGATTGATTATCTGTTCCAATTCTTCTTGTTCCAACTCTTCTAAATGCAATGCTTTTGCAGATCCCGTAAACACTAATTTTTGACCGTTATTTCATTTCTTCTTATAGTATCTTCACTTTAGCCGCCTTGTACTAGTGTGATCGCGGGCAAACTGTTTCTGAGACTGCACGACTGGCTCTAGTAAACCTCCAATAGTTGGGTCTGTTGAATTAAGATGCTCGACAACTACTGAAACTTTGTTCATTGGAAATTTAGTCTCTCTGAGTTGCGCGATCGCTGACTCAACACTTGGGCGATCGGGAAATATACCGATCGCATTTTTATGTTTTAACGCCATTCTAAATTTCCTTAATTTAAATTGGTTTACAGCGCTTTGTACTGACATGAACTCCAGAGAAAAGTTTAAAAGTGCCGCAAAGTAGCACTTTTAAACTTTTCTCTGAACTTAAATTCTCAATGCGTGGTAATATCCCATCCAGTTAGTTCGTCAATCGAGAAAATTTGACCTACAGTAATCGCTTGTGTTCCTTTCTCTCTCATATGCTCAACCTGCTCATTTCCGCGATCGTTTACCTCAGTAATTCTAAAAACTACTTTATCGGCATTTTCGATTACTACTCCTTCAAAAGAGATGTTGGTGGTCAATTTCCCAATGGGATCGGGATGATCGGGAGATTGAGGGAATTCAGATCCTTTACTGATCCTGCCAACAATTTTCCCATCTAACTCAAATTTGTTTTGTGTACTGCTTGTCATGGTTTTTCCGAAGTTTATATAAAGATAAGAATTTAGATACTTCTGCCTACAAATAGGTTGTAGACAATCCCAATCACAGCTAAAACCAAGAGAATGTGGATTAACCCACCACCAATGTTAATAGAGAATCCTAATATCCAGAGGATAATAAGAACACCAATACCAGCCCAGATTAGATTCATAACGATCTCCTTTTATATTTAAGATTAAGTAATTTACAAATGGACAGAGATAGCTCTCGATCTATAGAGCGTCAATTTTTTTAGCTAGCTCAATATCTAGATTGCTAATTCCATCTACATCATGGGTAGTTAGATCGATTACTACGCGATTGTAGACATTAAAAAATTCAGGGTGATGTTCCATCTTATCGGCAGCAAATGCGACCTTAGTCATAAAGGTAAAAGCGGCAACAAAGCTATCAAACTTGAAAGCTCGATTTAACTTTCCATCAACGACTTTCTACTCAGGTAGTTTTGCGATCGCAGTTGTAATCTCTTTGTCTGTCAATTTTGCTTTAGGCCTCAAAAACACTTAGGGAATCAGTTGATAGAGCTACTGTGACATGCGATCGATTGATTTTCTGAATGAATTGATTGAATAAGATACAAACCTTCATCCAAAGGAATCAGGCTTGGCGGTGCTTCGAGCCGCCAAGCCTGATTCCTAATCTAACTTCACTACCATCTTGCCAATATTTTTGCCTGAAAAGAGTCCGATGAATGCGCTTACCGCTTGCTCAATGCCTACCACTACGGTTTCTTTGTTCTTCAGTTTGCCATCTCGGAAATAGCTACCCACTTCTTGTTCAAATTTTTCCTGACGATCAAGGAAGTCACTGACAATTAGCCCTTTCATGGTCAATCGCTTAGTAGTCATGTTAAAGAGATTAGATGGTCCTACCTGTGGACTTTCTTCGTTGTAGCTAGAAATGCCACCACAAGCGATGATCCTGCCATGGATGCGTAACGTGGAGAGGGCAGCTTCCAAAGTTTCACCTCCGACATTATCGAAATAGACATCAATGCCATCGGGAACTTCACGGCTTAATTGTTCGAGGATCGGAGCGGTTTTATAATTCAATGCTAGATCATAGCCACATTCTTCCTGTAAAAATTTGACCTTTTCCTCAGAGCCTGCTGCTCCAACCACCCGACATCCACGCAATTTGGCAAGTTGTCCAGCCACACTGCCCACTGCGCCTGCTGCTCCCGAAATGAAAATCACGTCACCAGCTTTGACTTCTACTAAATTCAATCCAGCCCAAGCGGTCATACCCGTCATACCCAGTGCGCCAAGATAAACTGAAAGGGGTTGAATGTCTGGACTGACCAGATGCAACGCTTTCGGTGCAGCGATAAAGTATTCTCGCCAGCCAAAACTGGAAACAACGACATCTCCCTGCTTAAATTCCTTAGCGCGAGACTCGATCACTTCTCCGACTGCGCCGCCATCGAGGGGTTTGCCTAGCGCGAATGGCGGAACATAGGATTTCCTGTCGCTCATGCGACCACGCATATAGGGATCGACTGACATATAAAGATTACGAACCAGCACTTGTTGATCTTGAAGTGGTTCTAATTTAGTTTGCGCGATCGCAAAGTTCGCTGCGGTTGGCATCCCGTTAGGACGAGAAACTAATTGAATTTCGCGGCTCATGATATCTGTCATAATTTTTTCCTAATGATTCGTTTAAGCAAGGTTTACAGAGCTTTGCGCTCAAACCCGAACCAAGAATAAATTTGAAAGCGTTGCGAAGCAACGCTTTCAAATTTATTCTTGTGGTTCGTTTGATTGGAAATGGCTATGATGTTCATCAGCCGATGCGGGATCTAGTTCCCAGCGATCGCGATCGCGCTTTTGGAGCATTTCTTCAGTAGCAAGGGGTGTGTCATCATCTACTTCAATCCCTACTGCTTTCGCCATTTCTTCCATGTCATTTTGATTGGGAACTGCGGTGCTACCGCCAACGGCTTCATCACCATTTACTTCTGCTCGATAGGAATCATTCTCAGCGTCATCTGCTGAATCTGCACCAGTTAATGAATGCGATTGTGGGTTTGTCATATATTTTCTCTTTGAATTTAAGTATTTATTTATTTGCAATTAAGAATAAAGCTTCAACCTGAACTAAAGATGGTTTATGCAGCCTGTTTTAATGAAGCCATATCAATCACGAAGCGATATTTCACGTCGCTTTTGACGAGGCGATCGTAGGCTTCATTGATGTTTTGGATAGGGATAAGTTCAATATCGGAAGTAACGTTATGCTTACCGCAGAAATCCAACATCTCTTGGGTTTCCTTAATGCCGCCAATCAGAGAACCGCTGAGACTGCGCCGACCGAAAATCAGGCTACCTACCGAAAGCAAAAGCGGCTCGGGTGGAACTCCGACTTGAGTGAGGTTGCCGTCCCGTTTCAATAGCAGGAGGTAAGCGTTGATATCATGCTTTGCAGACACGGTATCGAGAATGAAGTGGAAACTATTTAGATGTTTCTGCATCTCGTCTTCATTTTTAGAATTGACGACTTCATCTGCGCCGAGCCGTAGCGCATCTTCAACTTTGCTCGGTGAGGTAGTGAAAACCACGACATGTGCACCGAGAGCTTTCGCCAATTTCACCCCCATATGTCCTAGCCCACCGAGTCCAACAACGCCTACTTTCTGACCCTTGCTTACATTGTGATAGCGTAAGGGCGAATAAGTCGTAATCCCAGCGCACAGCAATGGAGCAGTTGCCGCAAGATCCAAATTCTCTGGAATTTTTAGTACAAATTCTTTGTTCACAACAATGCTCTCGGAGTATCCACCGTAGGTGATTCCGCCAGTATGTTTGTCGGGGGAGTTGTAAGTAAAAATCGTACCTTTCTCGCAGAACTGCTCTAGGTTGTCCTTACAGTTAGCACAGGTACGGCAGGAATCGACCATACAACCTACCCCAACTTTATCGCCTTCCTTAAACTTGTTGACATCTTTGCCAACTTTTATGACTCGACCGACGATTTCGTGACCAGGAACGCAAGGGTAGGTGGCACTACCCCATTCGCTGCGAACGGTGTGCAAATCGGAGTGACACACGCCGCAATATAGAATTTCGATCTGCACATCATGCTCCCCAAGATCGCGACGTTCAAAGCTAAAGGGCGCAAGGGGAGTTGTGGCATTTTGGGCAGCGTAGGCATTCGTTTTCATCGTTTTTTTTCCTAATAATTTGTTTGGATAAACTTACTTAAATACTTTGACTAAAGCTGCAAACTGAACTCACGGTTTCCGCTACTGGACACTAAAAAAGCTAATTCTAGGTACTAGCAAGCAGACTGAGCTGTTCCAGCAGTTCCTTCGCGGCTGGCGCAGAAGATGCGGGATTTTGCCCAGTAATTAGTAGTCCATCTTTAACAACATGGGGCTGCCAGTCAGCCACTTTTGAATAATTCCCACCATTCGTTCGGAGCATGTCTTCGACTAGAAACGGAACAATTTCGGTTAAGCCGGCTGCTTGCTCCTCGGTATTGGTAAAGCCTGTGACTGCCTTACCTTGGACGATGGGAGAGCCGTCGAGACCCTTAACATGACGGAGTACGCCGGGAGCATGACAAACAAGGGCGACTGGTTTACCTGCGGCTAGCATGAACTCGATAAGATCGATGGAGGATTTGTCTTCAACTAAGTCCCAGAGAGGACCATGACCGCCAGGGTAAAATACAGCATCGAAATCGCCAGCGGCAACCTCGCTTAATTTAAGTGTGTGTGCGAGCGCGGATTGGGTTGCGGAATCTGCCTTGAAGCGTTGCGTGTCTTTAGTCTGGGAATCTGGGGTATCGCTCTTAGGATCGAGTGGCGGCTGACCACCAAGCGGTGATACTAGGGTAACGCTCGCACCTGTGTCTTTAAACGTGTAGTAGGGGGCGGCGAATTCTTCAAGCCAGAAACCAGTTTTTTTGCCCGTATTACCAAGCCTATCGTGCGAGGTTAGTACCATTAATATTTTCATTTTGACTCCTGCGATTTTTTATCATATTTAGTCTCTTAGCTCTTTGATTTCTTGGAGAAGTTGGGGAGCTAGATCGAGTGTCTAGACGACGCTCTATTCCGCCGTTTTACCATCGAAATGTTCGTTGTCGGCTTGCGCGTCAGCGCGAGTATGATGAACAACGCCATCACGATGATTCCGCGGTGAATAGATTGTATAGAGACTCATCTGGGTACTGCTGGTATTGATGATATTACTCCCTTCCCAGTGAAAAATTAGACGTGGCGGCGCTTCGCGCCGCCACGCTAGTTCTGGGTTTTTAATGTCTATTTTGATAGTGGGAAGGGAGTATGCTTCGTTCCTGCGGGAATAACGATCGCCAAACCAGCGTAGATTAGTATCCGAACGCCATCCAGCACCGCTTCACCCGTGCCCTCTTCCACCCGAAAGAATTGGTCGAGCTTGTGGACTTCCGCCCCAATCTCTTCCCCAGGTTTTAATGCCATCACTACAAGTTGGCAATGCTTGGCGGTATAAAGCACCTGGCGAAAATCATGATTCTTGATTGCGATCTTCTCGATATTTTGCAAATAACCTTTCATGAAAGCTCCTGCGCTTACTTTTTCCCTTGAGCTTCGACCAACTTTTTTGTTGCTCTCTTCCACGATTCCCATTTCATCGATTACTCCTGCTACGATTCCTAGATGGTCTAGGTTCGATACTTGCATCTCTGTATTAATATTTGTTTCCTCGCTTTCCTCTTTCACTCTGGATTTCGTTAATTATTTTACCCTTCCTTTACGAGCGGAATGTGGGATCAAGTAATCCGTTTTCATATTGAGCAATCCGCGAACTTAAGGCATTATTCTGACAGCCACTTGTTTTATTTTCTGAATGAGTTGGTTGAGTACGATATAAAACGCAATCGGAAATCGATAAATTATGCTCAAGCAACTTGATATCTCTGATAATCATCTTGTACCAAGCCTACAAATGGCAGGAACTATTTTAGACTGGTAGACAATACCTCTAATCAAACCTCTCCGACGCCTTCAGAAAAGCTCGTTTCGCAGCAATCTTATTCTTACGATTGGTATAACGCCTAAAACTCCTGACATCCCGATGCCGCGTTAACTCCATCGCCAAAGAAGGATCTAGCTCATACTTCACAATCAAATTCGTGGCAAACGTATGTCTGCCACGATGCGAATGCAAATCAATCCCCGTCTTCTCAGCCAAATCATCCATCACATGACGAATCCCCCAATAGGTCAATCGCTTACCCTGACTCCGATTAGAACAAGATACAAACAAAGGACTATCAGGCAACAACTCGACCTCTTTCTCCCTCCGCCAACCCAAATAAGCATCCAAATCCTGAATACCCAACTTCGTCAAAGGCACTTCCCCCTTACTATCCCATTTCGCCTCTTTGATTACCAATTCCCCATTCACATAATCCTCAACATTCAGACGACAAACCTCCTCCGCTCTCAATCCATGCAACAAAATCGAAAACAAAGCTCGATCGCGCAACATCACTTTACTTAACGCGATCGCCTCATAAATACGCAACACCTCCTCATCTTCCAAATCCTTTGCCACAGGATCTGGCAATCGCTCCTGCTGAATGCCAATCGTCGGATCAGCTGTTACATATTCTGATAGCAACATCCAACGATAAAACGATTTCAAAGTCCGCAATACCCGATTTACTGAACTAAGCGCCAATTCACGCTCTTTCAGTAAAAAAGTTTTAAACTGCGTCACTTTGCGGCGACTTACATCCACCCAAGCCAGATCGCACCAATCCATAAATGCCCGCAAATCCGCTTGATAAGCCTTACGACTTTTAGGCTGTAAAGACCTCGATGCTAAAAATTCATCAACCCTTGCTTGACGTAAATCTGTGGTAGCGATCGCTTTGGGCGATTCACTGTAAACAACTAAAATCGGCTCTGGAATCAACATATATATCAGTCTATATTGAATTAACTTCTATCTCCGAATCACGATAATCTCTCGCTCTGTTGGACTGATGACATTCTCAATCGTGGTGCGATCATAATATCGGCAACCCAGAACGGCGCTCAAATATCACCAACTGTCATTCTAAACTCAACCCATAGCCGAGAATCTACATCATACAAAATTATACGGATTGTTGTCATACCCGATCAAGGTAGAGTATAGCTATAATGGGCAAGAAAGATTTAGCCAAAAAAATGCAAACCACTAAACTAGTAGAGTATCAAGCGTCAATTACAGGATAGAGACGGGCTAATTTAATCCGAGCATCTTCAGTAGTAAACTGCCAATTGCATTTACAAGCAAGAGCGTTTCTGCGATTTTCCCAAGCAGCAATCTCAGATTTCAAAGTTTCTTTGTCAGGAATACGACGGTCAAGACATTGACGCGACAAAACACTCAATTCAATCTCGGCAATATTCAACCAACTGCCATGCTTAGGAGTGTAATGGAACTCAAACTTGTCGAGAATGCGCCGTGCCTCAGCAGGAGGAAATGCTTTATACAAGGAAGACTTAACGTGGGTATTCAGATTATCCTGAGTCAGCCTAATTTCTTTAGCGTTAAGATAGCATTCATCGGCTAAATACTTCATCTGATGAGCATAGTCAACTTGAGTGCGGTGGTCTGTCACTTCCACATGTCGCCAACCAGCTAAAGGCTCGAAGAACATAAATAGATTGCACACACCCTGCCGTTGATATTCATGGTCATAACGTTCAGACTGTCCCGCTTCTATGGGTAGCGGCTGTCTAGTTTCCGAAACTAATTGCTTGGAACTCTCATCAAAACAGACCACTGGGTAATCAGGGTCATAGGGTAGTTTGTACAATTCTAGAACATCTTCCATCTGACACATAAATTCAGCATTATGCTCAGGCGGAATTACCCAACATTCTTTCAACCAAGGCTTAAGCTCGTTTTTTTTAGCACTTGCCTGACGCTTTCATGGGAAATACTGTCCACATAGCCTAATGACACCATCTTGTCTGCTAACAAGCGTAATGTCCAACGACTGCTTCCTTCTGGGGCTTCTGAACAAGCAACGGCGATTAAATGCGCTTCTATTTCTCCGTCCAACTTTTTTGGGGAGTAAGTGCGCGGACGTGGATTCAATGCTGACTCTAATCCTTCTTCGACAAAGCGTTGACGCACTTGTTCGATGGTGCTAACGCTGGTATCAAGCGCTATACTTATCGATTGATCTTTCCATCCTCCTTCTTCTCGGTTGATATCTGCTTTGAGCAGGATCTTGGCGTGATTTATTTTGGCGGCGGCGGCTTTTCCTGTTTTTGTTAGCTCTTCTAAACTTTTTTGCTCTTCTTTTGTCAGTGATACTATATATTTCTTGGCTGGCATATTTTCAACTATTAGATCACCCAATTATTATCGGTTAATTTGTTGTTGACTGTCTACTAGGTTCCAATGGACCAACTGTAACAGCACTAGGTGTGGGAACATGGGCATGGGGAGATACCCTTTTTTGGGCTTATGGCAAGGATTTTGGAGCAAAGGATGTAGAGGAAGCTTTTCAAGCTTCGATGGATGCAGGGATCACCTTTTTTGATACTGCTGAAGTTTATGGTTTAGGGGAATCGGAACGTTTGATTGGTAAGTTTAGTAAGCAAACTTCGCAACCAATCCAAATCGCCACTAAGTATTTCCCACTGCCTTGGCGATGGAGTCAATCGTCAATAGTTGATGCTCTGACCTCTAGCCTAGAGCGTTTACAAACTTCACAAATTAGTCTTTATCAAATCCACTGGCCCTTAGAATTTATACTCAAGACCAAAGACTTTATGGAAGTCTTAGCGGATGAAGTTAAAAAAGGACGCATTCAATCGGTAGGTGTAAGTAATTACTCCGCAGCGCAGATGACTCTTGCTCATCAGTATCTTTCTGAAAAGGGAATTCCTCTCGCTGTAAATCAAGTTTCCTATTCTCTCTTAAACAAACAAATTGAACAAAATGGAGTTCTCGAAAAGTCGCAACAATTGGGTGTGACGATTCTCACTTATAGTCCCCTTGCTCAAGGTTTACTTACTGGTAAATATACGCCAGAGACCTTAAAGAACTTGCAAGGTGCGCGTCGTATTGATACTCGATTTAGTCCCCAAGGTTTACATAAACTTGAGCCTTTATTCTCAACCTTAAAAGAGCTTTCTGAAAAGTACGACAAAACCCCTGCACAAATTTCTTTGAATTGGTTAATATCTCAGGGAAATGTCATTCCTATCCCTGGGGCAAAGAATGCTAATCAAGCTAAACAAAACGCTGGTGCATTAGGTTGGTCTTTAACTAAAGAGGAAATTGAACTACTTCGTCAAAAAAGTAACTAAAGTTGTCCAAATAAAATTCAATAAAGTCAAAGCTTTTAACTATTGGAAATCCCTCAGCCTCCGTAGCATAATTTCCAGATCGGGACATAGTCAGGATACGTATAAAACAGTGCCACGAAGCTCTAAAGTCCTGACTATAAGATACTTTCAGGCATCAAACTTTTAAAGATGAAGAGAAGCGACTCAAGTATTCTCGACTTAGTTGCCAGTGCGGTGATTTTTCAGAATACTGTGGATATTTCTACTGCGGTACGGTGTTTAGTTGAGGATGGTCATAAGGTTGACCGCGAATGCTTCAACATTTCGTGCCACTGTTTTACTCGTATCCTGCTTACATGCCTAAACTATCTCTGCCATACCAGAATAGTCATAAGCCTCCAGATAGCCCAAGCAATAAAGCCTTAATTAACTCATGTTACGCAGATAGAAAAGCGAGAGATTTGACTGGGATAAAATAGGCTGAGAAAGTATACTGGAGAAAGATTTGAGAATAGTTACTTCGTCAAAATGCAAGTAAGAGTAGCAAAAAGGATAAAAACATGAAAAAGGATATGTTAGATCTTTATAGCGACTACATAATAAGTTCTTTCGGGGCAACTACGGCTACAGGACTAGCTCGATGATTGGAAGGAGATATAAATCATGACGAAGTGACGCAATGGCTGGCGCACAAAGCGAGAACATCAGCCGAATTCTGGGGAAAAGCAAAACCATATGTACGCGAAATTGAAAGTGCAGAAGGGGTACTAATCATCGATGACAGTATAGAGGAGAAACTGTATACAGACGAAACCGAGCAAATCTGCTGGCACTATGACCATAGTAAAGGAGAGTGTACAGTAAATTGTGTAAAGTCTAGGAAGTATACAGAGAGATAATCTAGACACACAATTACTAACACCAAAAAGATGAATATACGCAAAGAATTGCTAGATGAATTGTTGCAAGAATGTAAAACTCCACCTGACCTATTCGGAGAAGGAGGAATCTTGAAACAACTGACGACCGCATTGGTGGAGCGAGCATTGGAAGCAGAACTATCCACGCATCTGGTGTACAAGAAGCATGAATCCAGACCAGAAGGGCAAAGTAACAGTCGCAACGGCTATAGTCAGAAAAAGTGCAGGGGGACTTCGGCGTAGCGGAAATCGCCATACCCCGCGATCGCCAAGGAGAGTTTGAACCGCAGATGGTGAAGAAAGGACAAAGCCGATTGTCAGGACTAGACGAAAAGATCATCTCCTTGTATGCCAGAGGCATGAGTGTCAGGGATACCCAAGCCCAGTTGCAAGAAATGTATGGTGTCGAAGTATCACCGACACTAATCTCCAATGTGACTGATGCGGTAATTGATGAGGTGAAGCAATGGCAAAATCGCCCTCTAGATGCAGTTTACCCGATCGTATTTATGGACTGTCTAGTCATCAAAGTCCGAGACAATGGTCGGGTGATTAATAAGTCCCTGTACTTTGCCTTGGGGGTGAATATGGACGGGTACAAAGAATTATTGGGGATGTGGATTTCACGATTGGGAAGGTGCGAAATTCTGGTTGTCAGTACTCACCGAAATTCACAACCGTGGGGTCAAGGATATTTTGATTGCTTGTGTCGATGGTTTAACTGGTTTTCCCAAGGCACTTGAAACGGTATTTCCCAAAACTCAAGTACAGTTGTGCATTGTTCACATGGTGCGTAACTCGGTCGCTTTTGTCCCCTGGCAACAACGCAAGCAAGTCTGTGCTGACCTCAAGGCTATTTACAGTGCGGCAACTGAATCGGAGTCAGAGTTTAATCTCGAACTCTTTGCCGAAAAATGGGACAAGCAATATCCGTCGATCTCCAAGTCTTGGCGCAGTCATTGGGCGAATATTATCCCCTTCTTTGCTTTCCCCCCTGAGATTCGCAGGGCAATTTATACCACCAATGCGATTGAGTCAATGAATAGCAGTTTGCGGAAGGTGATTAAATCTCAACAGATTTTTCCCTCTGATGCTGCTGCTTTCAAGCTGGTTTATTTGGCGATGCGGAATATCTCGAAGAAGTGGACGATGCCGATTCGTGATTGGAAGCCCGCATTGAATCGCTTTGCTATCCTCTTCGAGGATCGTCTCCACATCTAGCTTCTAGACTTTACACATTTTACTTGACAGTCTCAGATTAAACTCTGCCTCCGATTCGGTCGCAGCACCATAAATCGCCTTGAGGTCAGCACAGACTTGCTTGCTTTGCTGCCAAGGCACAAAAGCCACTGAGTTTCTGACCATGTGGACAATGCACAACTGCACCTGAGTTTTAGGAAATACCGTTTCAATGGCATTGGGAAAACCAGTCAAGCCATCGACACAGGCAATCAAAATGTCTTTGACCCCACGGTTGTGAATTTCGATGAGTACTGACAACCAGAATTTCGCACCTTCCCAATCGTGAAATCCACATCCCCAATAATTCCTTGTACCCGTCCATATTCACCGCCAGTGCAAAGTACAGGGATTTATTGATTACCTGACCATTGTCTCGGACTTTGATGACTAGACAGTCCAGAAATACGATCGGGTAAACTGCATCTAGAGGGCGATTTTGCCATTGCTTCACCTCATCAATTACCGCATCAGTCACATTGGAAATAAGCGTTGGTGATACTTCGACACCATACATTTCTTGCAACTGGGCTTGGGTATCCCTGACACTCATGCCTCTGGCATACAAGGAGATGATCTTTTCGTCTAGTCCTGACAATCGGCTTTGTCCTTTCTTCACCATCTGCGGTTCAAACTCTCCTTGACGATCGCGGGGTATGGCGATTTCCGCTATGCCGAAGTCCCCTTGCACTGTTTTCTGACTATAGCCGTTGCGACTGTTGCTTTGCCCTTCTGGTCTGGATTCATGCTTCTTGTACCCCAGATGCGTGGATAGTTCTGCTTCCAATGCTCGCCCCACTAAGGCGGTAGTTAGTTGTTTGAGAATTCCTCCTTCTCCGAATAGGTCGGGTGGAGTTTTACATTCTTGTAGCAATTCATCTAGCAATTCTTTGCGTATATTCATCTTTTTGGTGTTAGTAATTGTGTGTCTAGATTATCTCTCTGTATACTTCCCAGACTTTACACAATTTACTGTACACTCTCTTAGCCACATGGACTTAAACAGAGATTTTCCAGAATCATCAATACTCTCGATTCGCAATAAAGTAAAGGGAAACTTATGGGTGGGTGTAGCCTTCCCACCACGCATCAGCATATTCGCCCAAGCGGTAATCGTGACATTAACAATTCGTCCACGGCGATTTTCATATGAAAACTGGGTCACCGAACTTGGTTCATGCCATGTATCTGGCTCTTTGAGCGCAAACCGCGCCCCATACCAAGTGGGATGTCCTTTGCCCACAGGTGTTTCGGAAATTACGGGACTTTGATAAAACACCCGATTACTACGCGACCTTGCCACAGTTACGAGATTTTGGTGTTCTTGCAATGGCGATAGGAATTGTTTGTTGCCATAAGCGCTATCAACTGCGTTTACACATAATTCCTTATTCCAAGCTAATTTAGGGTTACTCAAAACCGCCTTCAGTTGCTCGATTCCTTTCTGATTACTGTTTGATTCTGTCAATATCCGACTCATGTCTAAGGGAATTGTCCATGGCGCGTCTCCTTCTTGTCGTTCGGGTATCACCGCCAACATCGAATAGTTGTGTCCGATTGTTATCGGTTTATTGCCTTTGATCTGCGTCGGTTGATATACCATTCCTCGATCTGCCAGTGTTTTGGCAAATTGACGCTCTAAGCTCGTGCAGTCTAGTCCTAACAGGTAAAATGGGCATTGCTCTGGTTTCTGTACTACCTCGGCTATCAATTCGAGTAATGGCATCTCTTCCTTCTCTCGCGGTTGGCTATCTTCTCCCTCACCATTTTCTACTTTTGATACTTCGCGAAATGACAATGCTCCTATGGCTTTGAATAGCGCACTGTGTCCTCGCCGAAATAGTGGATTCAAACTTAATTTCACGACACTGGCTGTCTTATTATTACTACACAGTGCATCCAACAACTCCATGGTGCTGTCTGCTAAATTCTTGAATTGGCTGTGCAACTCGCCACGGAATTTTTGAAATTCTGTCTCTGTGACAATTATTGCCATAATGGGGGGAGGGATGATGATTTGTTTTTGGTTGAAACTCTCATTATCCCTTTTCGCTTAATGCCGATCTTTTTTGCTTCATTCTTGTCCAAAGTCCAATAACCATTGGCGATAGTCCTAATGATGAAGCGATGTTTGAGCCTGATCTATTTCCAATCTCGGTCGGTGTGGCAAATGTTCGCCATTATCAAGACAAAATGCTGCATTTACCCAAATACGTTACTCAGGCTTCTGAGTTTGCTGGGTTTTCTGAGTTGGCAAAATTATTACTACAAAAATAAGAGGTGGCGCGAAGCGCCACCTCTTATTTTTTGGCAAAGCAATTACAATTTAGCGATCGCCTCTCATCAATAACAATTGCACCAGTTGCAATGCTGCATAAATTGCTGTTGCTACATATGTCCATGCCGCCGCATTCAGCACACTCCGCGCACCCCGATTTTCATCGCCTTGCAAAATTCCTAGCTCGTCAATTAATTTCAAGGCGCGGCTTGATGCATCAAACTCAACGGGTAAGGTGGCGATGTGAAATAGGATCGCTCCTGCAAACAAAATAATGCCAAGGTTGATAAAAACAGTACTCAAGCTACCCAATGAGGTCAGAAATAGTCCTGCCATTACCATCAGTGGTCCAAAGTTTGCACCAATATTTGCCACGGGTACTAGCGATGCGCGGATATTCATAAATTGATAGCCCCGTACATCTTGCAATACGTGACCGCATTCATGGGCGGCGATCGCGGCGGCAGCTAAAGATGATGATGCGTATACCGACTCTGATAATCGGACGGCTTTGGCGGATGGGTCGTAATGATCGGTTAGTTGTCCTTCGACTTGCTCAACGGTGACATCATAAATACCCATCCGTTCCAAGATCGTCTTAGCTACTTGTGCGCCTGTCATCCCCAGACTCGACTGGATTTCGGCATATTTGTCGTAGGTGGCCTTAACTCGTTGCTGCGCCCAAAACATCAAGATCATGCCTGGAATTAAAATCAGGTAGGAAGAATGAAAGTACATAAACTTTTTTCCTTTAGTCAGTTCTACATCCCATTATCTCCCCACTGACTAAGCTTTTCATGGTAGTGAAAACACTACTAACACTGGAAACCTTTATAAATGACATCATCTACATTTGCTCATTACTGTCTAATTTGTGTCACAGGTGACAGTATCTATGCTTGTCAGTAAAATTGAGGTTTATTTCAATAAAATTTTGTTCTTTTGTCGATCAGATCTTAAGCGATCGCTGTATGCTTAAATTGCAGTTTTTTATCTACAGGAGATTACTTAGCTTGTTTTCCCCTTCAAACACAAAAAAGCCAGTGACGGCAAACCACTAGCTTTCTTGTAAACCCGAAGGTTTTTAAATTTAATATCCAGGAATGGACAGATGTTGCTTTGACGGGCAATTTTGTTCAACGCTTTCTTATATCTTAACGCAAGATATAAGTTTAGCAACAGTTTTTGCTGCAAATTTTTTTAAATTTTGCAAAAAGCAATTATTGATTATCGAACTGAATTCAAAAAGTCTGTCTATTTCCTGATTGAAATCGCTACAACCCTCGCAATCAGGACAATTGAGATGTTTTTAAAGTCACAAGACTTGTGGGAGGAGATATATCTAATGATCTCATCCCACAAGCTCATTGGAGGTCAGAATTAATGATCTCTTTAAATAACCAGTATTCTTCTAGAAAGTTTTCACCAACTAAATCAAATAATCCTTGCCCGATCTGCGATGACATCAAAGGTAAATGTCGAATTGCTTCGGATAATCAAGATTTTGTCCTCTGCATGACTCATCCGAGTGATGTCGATCTGGCTGATTGGAAATATCTTGGCGAAACCAATGGCAGTTATTTTGCGGGTAAGTATGTCCGCAAGCGTCCTGAGTCTGATTCTGAGCGCCAAGAACGTCGTGACAGGAACTTAAAACTGCGGATTGCTCAACAAAAGGCAAAGAGAGACAATCTTGCTAAGTTGCCTGATGATGTCCAACGCAATCGCCTTTATCAAAATTATTTACAAAAACTTGATTTAGATAGTTTAGATAAAGCCGATTTAACAAGTCGGGGCTTGTCTGAAACAGAAATTAGACATTTAGAAGCTAAATCAACTAATTCTGGCTATATTCTCCCAATTAAGAATCCTCAAGGACAAATTCTTGGTTTTCAAATCCGTTTACGCGATGCTACATCAGGACGCTATCGATGGCATAAACCTTTTTGGATCTCGGCTCAACAACAAAATGGGGAGTTACCTCTTGCTTTTCATGGCGATATTCAGGTTGATTGTCAGCGTGTTGTCTTAGTCGAAGGTACTGGTGTTAAGCCCTATTTGGCTGCAAAGTTGCGTAATTGTGTGGCGATCGGGGCTTCGGGAGGTCAGTTTGTCGCTAGTAAAGAAACTTTACAGAGTTACTTTGATGCGATTGGGGCTAATCCTGAGTTAACTAGGTTGGAATATGCGATCGATGCGGGTGACATTGCTAATCCGTCAGTCATGCGCCGCCATGAGAAAAATCTTGATTTCTTAAGTGAGCTAGATTTTGCAGTTGATGTTCTCTGGTGGGGTCAGGTTGTCAAAACGGATGATGATATTGATGAGTTATCTAGTGAGGCAGCTATTCAGCTTTTGACGGTTGAGCAGTTTTTCCAGATTGCTAATTACCACCCCAAGCCTAAGTTTTCGCCATTCCAATGGTTAAAAGATAAGATTTTTCCGAAGAAGACTGCTAAGGGTTTTACTAATAAGGTTGATCGATCGCTTCAACCTGCTATACCCAAATTTGAATATGACTCAGGAACAAGACTCGATACTTGGCGCGATTCGTTATTAACTCATAAACATATTCTTGATGCTTCGGCAACTGGTACGGGCAAAAGTTATGATGCGGGGCGCTTACGTCCTGATTTATTTGATGCTGTTGATCGCGTTATCTATATATCTACTGATTCTCGCAATGTCACTACTCCCACTTTGCAAGATTGGGAAATTCTTCCTGCTCGTCACAATGGCTTGACTCATAAATCGGGTAAGTTACGCCGTGTTAAGCATGGTGAAACTGTTCATACTCAGGCTAATTGCTCGCGGACTGGGGCGATCTCGGCTCTGCGGGATAAGGCGATTGCAGATACTAAGATTATTTGTGAGACTTGTCCTTTGCTTAATGCTTGTCGTGGTTCTAGTGGTGATGGTTTTGGGTTTAAGCATCAGAGGGCGATCGCTTTTAATTCTAAGATCTTGAGATCTCATCCTGCTAGTTTGCCTAGTCATGATGAGTTTGATTACTCAAAGACTATTTTAGTCTGGGAAGAAGTGTCCGAAAGTTTGACAACGATGCGTCAGATTTCGGTTGGTCGTGAGGATGTGGATCGGGCGATCGCTGTGATTTCTCGCGCTAATCTTGACCATAAGCAACAATTTATTGATGTGCTGAATAACTTGCATGGTTTGTTGGGAGATAAGTCCTATCATGGTCTGGATTTTCATGGAATTAAGTCGGCTATTCCTGAAATTATTGATACAACTTTACTGGCGGATTTGCTGAAACCTGATCTATCAATTCTGGATACAGTTGATGGAATTGCTGATTCTGAGTTTGAAAATGCTCAGGGTAAGGATAAGAGGGAGTTGGCTAAGTTTCATGCTTTGCTAAAACAATCAACTACTCTCCATTCTGATGAAATTAAGCAAAGGATTGACCGTGAGGTTTTAAAACAATGGTTGGTGGAGTTTTTGGATATTCTTTCTGGGACTATTTCCCATGGTGATTTACATATTCAATATGAAAGGTTAACGGTTTCTTTGGGTGATTCTCGGTTGCGGGAGATCGCTCATAGGTCAGTGGCCAATCTTTATTTGGATGCCACGGTTGATGTGACAGATCTAGAAATGCGGCTCAATGCTCCTGTTTTTAAAATTAAGCAAGCGGGTGAGTTAGTGATGCCTCAGATTTTTCAGGTGCATAATCTGGGGCGTTTGGGTTTGCAGCGTCGTGATACTCAGACGACTAAGGTTGAGGCGATTATTAATCATTTAACTAGTCTTGATCCCACTACTAGGGTGATTGATTTTAAAAAGTTTGCCAAGTCGGATACTCATGGTTTCTGGTTCCGCGATTCTCGTGGTTCTAATGATTTTAAAGGTGCGAAGACTTTTGTGATTGTTGGCACTCCCTGCGCCAATATTGCCATGCTTCGTGCTGATTATGTAGCAATGACAGGCTTACACCCAATTGAGAAAGATCCTGATTTTGCAGCGTTTGTGGATCGCCATATTTTGGCTACTGTCCAGCAGTGTTTTGGCAGAAAGGCGGGCGATCGCTTTCAAGATGGTGACGTTATTTACTTTTTGTCAGATTTTGATTTGGGTGATATGCCCCATACGCTTATCAAATCTGGTGATATCACTGCTGAGGCGATGTCTAATTTGGAGCTTTTGCAACTTAAGGTAGCTCAGGTGATTGATTCTGTTGCCGATGGTGGGTTTGATTTGCTCAATGCTTCTCAACGACAGCTATGCCAGTATTTTGATATTTCCCGTGGTGCTTTGCTACATCATTTTGATTGGATCAATTCGTTATTAGATACTCTATATAACAACTTGATCCATAGTTTTAATGAAAATCTGTTTGCTCTTAATGATTCTCAGGATCTAGCAATTGTCGATCTTTGGGCTGGGACAACTGAGTTGTTTTTGGCTGAAGATATTCCGATAAAAGATACCTTGTTTGGGATTTTTGAGTTCTTTGCCAAACATATTCCAAACTATTTACATAGTCATGTTCTGGCAAGGCTCTCTGCTGACGCTCGTCATAAGTTGTTCTTAAATTTGGCTGTTTTGGCGTTCTAGCTGACTATAGTTGAACTCATCTTAAAACCCTAAATCTAGCTAAATATTCTTCTCCACTGCGTGAGGAGATTGAATTGCTCACTAGTGAAATGTTGGATGTGTCAAAACTAGCTGAGAATAAATCTTGGATTTCCTCAAGTGTTGAGCCGAACGGTGGGCCATCAGGTCGATTGTGCGCCCAGAATAAGGCAATCAATTCTCCATCTGGTTTTAAAATTGACCGTACCATATTCACATAATCAGGGCGTTGTTCGGGACGAATCGCGCAGAAGCAAGTATGTTCGATCACATAGTCGAAACTGTTTGGAAATTCTTGAGGCAATTCAAAAATGTCTCTTTGCAGGAATTGCATTGATATTTCCATTGTTTGGCTTAGCTTTTGCCCAAGGGCAATCGCGCTTGGCGCAAAGTCAAAACCAATCGTATTAAAGCCATGTTTGGCAAATAAAATCGCATCATGTCCTTGACCACAGCCTATTACTGCGGGTTTTCCCGTGATCGGGGCTTCGCTTGATGCTAATAAACTTTTGAAGGGAGGGGCTGCCATGCCGATATCCCATTTGGCTATATTTTCTTGATAACGTTGTTCCCAATATTGGGGATCGGTTGTTGGTAGCATAGACTTGGTTAGATCGAGAATGTTCTGGTAAGTGACTTATGAAACTATTGTCAGATTGGGGTATCACTAGCGATTGGTGGCGCGGTGTACGTGGTGAATATTGGGTGATTGCTCAGGGTATTTTACTGTTCTGCTTTGCAATTTTACCGAATGCTCAACCTAGTTTTATCGATATGGATTTACCTGTTGTGTCCTATGCAAGTATAGGGCTAACTGCTGTTTTTGGTTTTTGGGCAATGGTTTTGTTAGGGCGATCGCTTTTTGATCTCGGTCAAAATCTGACTCCATTACCGCATCCTAGGGATGATGGTCAGTTAGTGCAAATGGGTATCTATAGTTTGGTGCGCCATCCTTTATATAGTGGTGTTATTTTTCTTGCCTTTACTTATGCGAGTTGGCAAGTAAGTTGGATACATTTTCTAGGTGCGATCGCTCTATTCCTTTTCTTTGATGCTAAATCTAGCAAAGAAGAAATTTGGCTCACAGAAAAATTTCCTGCATATTCCAACTATCGTACTTCTGTGAAGAAGTTAATCCCTTGGATTTATTAGTTTATGAGGGTTCTTCCTGCTCGATTAAAGCTTCAATCTGAGCTACAAGTTTTTCTAAAGACTTTTGCTTTTTCTTGTCATTCCAGACTGATGACTTTTTTAGTTTCTGCATAGATGTGGTAAATCTAGTTTTTAATGTGACGGGTTTCTCAGTAGTTTGACCTGCTTTGATATCACGAGTTTTTTCCTTGATCTGCGATAGGGATAGACCCTCGTTAATAGTTTCAGTTAATAATGACTGCCGAAGATCGGCATCTTTAACTGTAGCGATCGCGGTTGCTTTGGTATATTCGATTTGTCCTTGGCGTAGTGCTTCTAGTACTTCTGTTGGCAGGTTTAGTAAGGACAATCGATTGACGACAAAGGACTCCCATTTGATGGTCTGCAATGATTCAAAAATACTGATAACTTTAGTGGAGATATCCGCCAAGATCTCATCACGATCTGCTTCTGGAGTTACTCGCATTTTATAAAGATTGGAGATTACCGATTGCTCGGAAATAGCTAATCTTAGAACTAAAATCTGGAGTATTGCCTCAGTCTCTTCAACAGGGTTTAAATCTTCACGTTGCAAATTTTCTACAAGTGCAACTTCATACGCTTGCTCATCTGTCAACTGATGGATCATCGCAGGGACTTTTTCTAATCCTAAATCCTTTGCAGCGCGAAACCTACGCTCACCTGCGACTAATTCATAGCCAGTATTCACAGACCGAACAATGATTGGTTCTAAAATCCCATGATGACTAATTGACTCTTTCAATTCCAGCATTTTAGCGGGATCAAAGTAGCGTCGAGGTTGCTGTTTTGGCAGAGAAATATCACTGACTAAAATTAATCCGTCTGTTGATATATCAATGTTTTCGTCGTCTTCATCAAAAAGAGCTACATTGGATAGCTTGGTTTGGACTTTTGTTGGTGGTTTTCTCATAGTTTTTCCATTGCCTCAGATACTTCATCAAAAATCTTTAAAATCGTACCATTGCTTCCCTTTTTGTTGTTGCCAATAAACGCGCCAAAAGGTTTAAGGGCTTTTGTGGCTTCGGCTAATGCTGTAGCGCGAGGTAGTGGTGAAAATACTTGAGCGATAGACGCAAGTTGCTCATTAATATCAAACAATGTTTGTTGATCCATTGCTGTTGAGGAAGCGTACATTGTAGGTAAAAATCCTGCTAACTTTAGATTCTTATTCAGCCTTTTCTGAACCTTCTTGGTAGTGCCAAGTAAAAGGTCGGTTCCCATTAAAGCTTTAAACTGTGTTTGAATTGGTACAAGTACATGGGTTGCTGCCACTAAACTAATCACACTTAAGATTCCTAAACTTGGCGGACAGTCAATGATAATAAATTCATAGGCATCAAGAAAAGGTTCAATGGCTTCCTTGAGCTTAAATTCCCGTAATTCTTCAAGAACTAGCTGCTGCTCGGCTTTAGCAAGATTAAGATTGGCGGGACATAAATCCATTGAATAGAGATTGTCAATAATCGGCAAAGCGATTGGTGATTCATCCGCATCTTCAGCAATTAAGGAATTATAGACACTTAATTGTAATGTCCTTGTATTAATACCCATGAAAGCGGTGAGTGATGCTTGAGGGTCCATGTCTATCAACAGGATTTTATGTCCTCGGTGGGAAAGGTTGTAGCCAAGATTTTGGGCTACAGTTGTCTTTCCTACGCCTCCAGCTTGATTAAATACCGCGATTACTCGGCTCATTCTGTCTCCATTTATTTGGCTTTAGGGTTACTAGATTCTATAAGTACAGTTTGAGGTTTTTAGGATATTTAGGTACTAATGACTCTTATCATAACGTTATGATAAGAGTTAGATGATACATTTTCAAGCCGATTTCGGCTACTAAATTTTTTAAAAAATATAGATTGAAATTTATCTGGTTTTAAATGGCAATATTTTTATCATAACGTTATGATAAAAATCAAGTAGGCTCTTTTTTTAGCCTCTTTCGTTGCAGAGCTTAGCACTATTTATCATGCTAAACACTCAAACTAGATAATAAAGCTAAACATTAAATATCATCGTTCATAGCAATCTCATTTATTGGTGATCGCATAAAATATCTAGAGCTAGAATCAATGCCGAACATTTACGAACTATCTCAAGAGTTACCTCAGTTGGAAAAGTTTGAACAAATTGTATCTGGTAAAAATATCCAGATTGAGCGCATTATTTCCACAGGACAAACTACGACTGCTGGACAATGGTATGACCAAGACCTTGATGAATGGGTGATTTTACTTCAAGGTGAAGTCGAACTTGCTTGTGATGATGATACGAGCATAAAACTAAAAGCGGGAGATTATCTCCTCATTCCTGCTCATACTAAGCATCGCGTTGAATATACCAGTGTCGAACCACCTTGTATTTGGCTTGCTGTGCATGGACAGTTTTGACTTTAGCTAATCCAAATCTCCCTTGAATCATAAAAGTCTCCTCGTTGCTGAAGTTTAAAATCACCCAAGAGCAACCCCAACCAAATCTCAACTATCGGCAATTTCAAAGCCTTTTGCAGATCCATCAAACACATAGGAGCAGAATTATCCGTAATACAATGCGCGATCGCCTCAATCCAAGTCGAGACATTTTCAATGTGAGCCGTACTAATTGCTCTTGTAAATTCCTCCTCAGGACTAAGCAAACTCTCCTGCTCCAAAGCTTTAATTAAGACTTCCTTGTCAATTTCTTGAACGATGGAATTACCACTTTTCGTTGGTTCAGGAATCTTCCTCGGCAAGCTTTGCCATGGCTCAATAAACTGATCAAAATCCACCACCATCGACTGACGCACATAACGATCAAAAGCATCATCAGCCATGATCGGCTCACCATTTATCGCACGAGAATGTAACTCCTCAAATAAAAAGCTAGAGCGATCGCAAAATAAATCTGCAATCTGACATACCGCTTCTCCTGCTATTCGTAACTGTGATCGCGTATCAAGATCAACCAGAGTCAGATCCAAAAGCTTAAACATCATCTGTAAATTCGCATCTTCAGGAATCTGTCTCGCAGTCGAGATGACATGCCACAAATCCAACTCAAGCTGTTTAACTTGCATAGCCACGCTGAGAATTAGTTTGGATGACAAGGACAAGGGCGCAAAGGACAAAGCCAAGGATCGAGACGTTCTTGGCTAGCAAATTTCTTAATCCCATAATTTGACTCTAGCAAAACCAATACTTTCTGCACATAAGTATGCACTTGGGTCGCCACCATTCCCGCACAATGAATTGGTGGAATTGCGGCGAACTTTTCTTGTCCTTGCCAAACTTGAGCAGCGATCGCATGAATTGGTGTATCCGCTCCTGCTTGTCGATAAACTACTAGCACTGCCCAAAACACTGATGCAAACTCATCAATATTCACAACCAAATCTTGATCAGAATCATCACGTTTACGAGAGCGAATCAGATTACGGCGATCTTGATGACGGGCATAGGAACGGCGACTATAGCAAACGTTAGGATTCCAACAGCGATCACCCAACTCACCATGAAGTTCTTGAGCCTGCGCCGCAGAGAGCATCGCACACTTTTTACACTTTTCGGGGATACCTTTAGTCATGTTTTGGGGAAAATAATTTAAATAGAACTGATTAAAGCTTTCCGTTAGATGTGAGGATGAAGTTTAGGTATCGTATGCTAGAACAGCAAATAATTCATTATGTATACAATACAAATATGGCAGTCCAAGGAAAACTAGAACTAACCATCAAAATCAATGAACTTCCTGTTGATGTGTCAGTTGATAAAAATGGTTGGAAGTCCTTTGATTTAGATTGTGACGGTCAAATCTTTAACGTTACTGTAAAACCCAAAGTGTTTAAGAAGTTGGAAGATGCACAGGCTAATTATCCGCAGTGGGTAGCGGCGATCGCAGGCAAGATGGGTGAAGCTACTGAGACAGGATTTGTATTGCTTGAGCTAAACATCCAAGTGTTTGAGAAAAAGCCTAAAGAAGCCAATCCTGCTGAAATAGCAAGCCCGAGCTAATAATGCTATAGGAAAATGTATGCCCAACCCATCTGATTGTCCTATTGACTACGCAGCGATCGCCCGTTCAGTAATGAAACCATCGGGACAACAGCCTGCGTGGTTAGTCGAAGGTCAGGCTATATATGCTCCTAGCCATGCCCAAGGAATTGGTAAAATCACAGCTATTTTAGGCGATCGCCTCATAGCCAAATTTCCCAACTATTCAGTACCTGTAATCATCACAAACTGGCAAGAAGCAATCAATCGTCAAGAAATATTGCCAGCTAACAGTCAGGAAATAACATCAGAAATTACCCGTGAACAGGAAATCTATGATGTAAGTGAAGAAGACATAGCCACGATTCCGCATCCAGAATTTAGAGAGATTGCACTCAACTTTCAAGCATCTCTTGCGGCAATTCGCGTAACGAAAAGTACAGAAGGAGATGCTTATATATTACCTGTGGATCTGCCCAGTGTTTATCGTCAGTGTGCTGTTGCTTATACAGATTTTTGGGCGTTGCACAAATGAAGGATGAATGAGTAAATAAAAGACAACGAGTTTAAGCAATGAAACATAATGAAATGTCCAAAGTGCGGATCATCACATATTCGTAAGAATGGGAAACGAGGAGACAAGCAAAATCATATTTGCGCTGATTGTGGTCGTCAGTTCATCGATAGCTACTCAGTACTTGGGTATTCTCAAGATATCAAGAAAATATGTCTAAAAATGTACTGTAACGGCATGGGATTTAGACAGATCGAGAGATGCACCGATGTTAGCCATAATTCAGTCATCAACTGGGTGAGAGAAGTAGCCAAACCATTACCCGAGCATCCACCGATTGAGACTATTCCTGATGTTGGTGAACTAGATGAACTCCAGACTTTTGTTGGGTCAAAAAAAAACTTGATTTGGCTATGGACTGCGGTGAATCATTTTAGCCAAGGTATATTGGCTTGGGTATTAGGCGATAGGAGTAGTCAAACCTTTAAAACTCTATGGACATTGATTAAAGTTTGGCAATGCTATTTCTGGGTTACCGATGGCTACTGTGTCTATAAAATGTTTGTTAACTCGGAAGATCAAATTATTAGCAAAACCTACATGACTAGAGTTGAGGGTGAAAATACAAGACTGAGACATTATCTTGCCCGATTGCATCGCAAAACTTTATGTTATTCAAAATCGGAAGAAATGTTGAGACATTCAATTCGTTTGTTAATTCACTATCTTAAGTACAAATCAATTCCTAGCTTTTCTTGATTCATCTTTCATTTGTGCAATGCCCACATCAAATACAGTCGCTAGAAGCGATGAGAAACGGTAAAGATGTATTACTCTCAACACCAACAGCAAGTGGGAAAACCCTGTCATTTTTACCAGCAATCCTAGAAACTTGCATTCAAGATGCACAAGCGACTGCACTACTGATTTTCCCTTTAAAAGCTCTAGCAATCGATCAACTGTCAAAACTTGAAGTGATCGCTAAGCCTATGGGATTACATAGGGGAATGATGACAGGAGATATGCCAAAGGCAGAACGGCTAAAACTGTTTACGCCTCAAGCACCACAGATCTTGTGTATTAGTCCCGATTTACTCCACCATCAACTTAATCGCATTCGCTACCGTCACGAATGGCAGACATGGCGAGATTTCTTAACCAGATTGCGTTATGTTGTAGTTGATGAAGCCCATACATATCGCGGTAGCTTTGGTGGACATTTTGCTAATCTCATGCGCCGATTGCGATTAGCAGTTGATCGACTTGAAGGTAACAGCGAGCGTCTCCAATATGTCCTAGCCACAGCGACAATTGGTAACCCGATTGAATTAGCAGAGCGAATCACGGAAAGAAGCGATCGGCTTGTATATATCAATCGCAGTGGCGCGAGGACGGCAGGGCGGACAATTCTTTGTTTAAAACCTACGGCTCGAACTAACACAGAAGCAAGTCGATTGATTTTAGAATGGCTGGAAAGAGGACTAAGTGGCATTGTTTTTTGTAATACTCGCGCAGGTGCAAAGTCATTGCTAGCTCTGATGAATGCAGAATTAGAACGACAGAAGCGAGGACATTTAAAAGCATCGCTTGCCTTATTTTATGGTTCACTACGCAGCGATCGCCGCAACCAGATTATTGAATCAGTCAAACAAAATAAAGTACGGGTAATATTTGCCACGTCTGCGTTAGAAGCAGGGATTGACCTACCCGAATTAGATTGCTGCTTAATCAAAGGCTACCCTGGATCGTTGATGAGTTTTTATCAACGGATTGGGAGAGCAGGAAGGCATCAGCATGGGCTAGTTGTGTTTCTCCCATCATTGGGAGATCCTCTTGATTATTACTATGGAACCAATCCCCAGATGCTTCTTGACGGGGAAGTTGAACGCGCCCTTTGCAATCCCAACTATCACTCAATTCTTAGCAAGCATCTTCATTGTGCGGCAAGGGAAAGCATGATTCCAGCAAGTGAAGTCAAACAACGTTTCGGCGATAACGCGGGCAATATTGTTAACGAACTGCTCAATCAAAAAGCATTGCAAATCAATGAGAAATCAGGCGATCTCTTTACCGATGACCGCCCTCATAACTCGGTTAATCTGAGGGGAGCAACTCAAGACTCAGTTATGTTAGTAGACGGCAATACTAATCAAGAACTTGAAGAATTATCGCTACTACAAGCTTATCGTGAAGTATTTCCCAATGCGATATACGCTATGCAGAGTAACGATGGAAATTTGCAATATTACCGATCGCGATCGCTAGATTTGGAATCAAAACAAGCGAGCCTGATCCCCATCACGTCAGAGCCAAAACTCCGCACACAGGCTACGCAAGACATGACTATTAAGCCATTGGAGCCTCTGCGTGAGCCAAGACTAGTTTCATTAAATCTCAAAGACAGTAAATTACGCTTGACACTTAGCTGGGCTGAAATTACGAATCATGTAACGGGATATAACTTGATCAGCAAAGTGAGAACAATTACCTGTAGCCATTCCCGTTGTTCACGCTACCATCAACCAATGCAGTCTGATACTTGTACTGCCTGTAACAAACCAACTAGATTAGCTGAAATCACAGAAATCGAAGAAGAAAATCTGGTAGTCCTAAACAAGTAAGGATGAGTTGTAGTGGTGAATAAAAAACCAGATAGCACCAATATGATTTTCTATTTTTTTAGAGAAAGAGAGAGTTTTACGAACTAGTCGAGAGATTCGTTGTCGCATCGTACAGTTAAAACGTTCAATATAATTGGTTTTCCCTGTTTCCTTTCCAACCGCGATATGCCGCATGTCTGGGAACACAACAGAATATGCATTCCAAAAATCTGTATAAGCAACAGCACACTGACGATAAACACTGGGCAAAGAATTCCAAAGCTTTTGCGCTCCTTGTGCGGAGCGATCGCCGATATGAACGCCAACAATTTCGCGAGTATCAACATCAATGGCAAGCCAAATCCACTGTTTATTGCCTTTATTGCCAACAAAAGACCACATTTCATCACACTGAATCGTTAGTCTTCCTTTTTTTTTAGCGGATACATTTACTTGTTGAGGAATCGCCTCGTATTTACGATTGACATAATTCTGCAACCAAGTTTCAGAAACGTCACAAACTCTGGCAATACCTGCAAGAGGAATCTTCTCAAGTAAGAGTTTGTCAATCAAGGCTTTGGTTTCTTCAGAGATTAGTTTTTGCCGTGGTGCTTCAACAAACTGGCGACCACAGGCTTTACATTTATGATTTTGATTCCCGTTATGAATAAAACCATTTTTGACCACATCTTTTGAGTTACAGTTTGGACAATTTGGCATTGGTAATTAAGTGTCTTAGAGTTCTTTTATGATTTTATCCTTACATCTCGCGGACTACCGAAAATCTATTTGATGTAGCCTATACCACTCGCTATCAAGCACCCGTATTGAGGATTGAGATGAATTTGGAGTTAGCGGAGCCATTACAAGAATATGCCAATAAACTCAAACAACAGATAGAGAATCAATTTGGTAATGATATTCCTTCAGAACTTATATCTCTATTTCAAACTAATCCTGCCGATCTAGCTTTGCATTCAATCTGTCATCAGATTGGGATTGCAGTACCGTTATTAGTGCTTAGCGATCGCCAAGATTTGAATAGCTACTGTGAGACTAAGAAAAATCGCGTCAATACATTAAAGACAAGGCTCAATAGGTGTTTCGGGGAGGTGAAAGAAAGGAAGAATTTGATAATATTGTAGCGAAATCCAAAAGCCGTTATCCCTATGCTGAGTGTGAACTTAACGCATCTAATCGATGACGAAAAATGTTACGAAACAGTGCGTCAGATGCGATGGACAACAGGAATACACTGTCCCAAATGTAAAAGCTCAGAGGTGATAAAGCGAGGCAAAGATGAAACGCAGTCCGCGCGTCAACGATACCAGTGTAAAACTTGCAACACAAACTTTGACGATCTAACCGACACAATATTCGCAGGACACCATCAACCCTTACGGATGTGGATATTGTGTCTATACTTGATGGGATTAAATCTCTCAAATCGACAAATCGCCCAAAAACTAGACCTAGACAAGGATGTAGTGCAAGATATGACCACCCGATTGCGAGAAGGTATTGACCAAAGCAAGCCCGAAGTCAACTTATCTGGGTCAGTCGAGTGCGATGAAGTGTATGTGACGGCAGGACACAAGGGCAAACCCGAAGAAGTTAAAAAAAAGGGCGCAAAGGAAGGCGCAATCGCCTCAAAGGGATTCTGGGGCGGGGGACACTTGAAAAAGAAAAACCACCCATTTTCGGCATGATTCAGCGCGGTGGTGAGGTGGTAATTCGTATGTTAGAAAATGTGCAACAACGGACTATTGAACCACTGATTAAAGCAACGATAGCTCTTGGTACGATGGTCTACACTGACGAATATGCCATCTATAATCCTTTGCCAGATTGGGGTTATGGACACAAAACTGTTTGTCATGGGGCGGGAGAGTGTGCAAGAGATGAAGACGGTGATGGCTTTTGTGAAGTTCATGTCAATACCATGGAAGGCTTTTAGTCGCTTTTGCGCTCTTGGTTACGTCCTCATCGTGGTATTTCTCAAGAAAAGTTACCTTTGTATTTAAGCTTCTTTGAGTTTGTTCATAATGCCAAGAGGAGGGGTAAAGCTTTACTGGGTGCTTTGCTAGATTCTCTACTTGAATTACCTCCCCGAAACACCTATTGAGCCAAAGACAATTGCCTATTTTTTTGATACGACCGATGGCGGTAATGGCACTTGCGAGGAATTATTTGATCGCTTTGAAGATTTTGCTGTTCGAGGTGCTCAATTAGTTGAGGCTTGTAATTGTCAATATGGTTGTCCAAGATGTCTCACGGATGCGTGTTGTCCACAGGATAATCAAGCCTTGAACAAAGCATTAGGTTTGTTCTTGCTCCAAGCTACTCTCTTCCCACTATCAAAATAGACATTAAAAACCAAGATTAGACGTTGCGGCGCGAAGCTCCGCAACGTCTAATCTTTCACTGGGAAGAGAGTATTAGTTATGACTGAGAATATTTTTAATGGATCTGCAAATTATCCTGATTTGCTCTTTGCGTGTCTGCTCAACTTAAAAATGTGATTTCGTAAATATTGCTTTTTTGTCATCAATGAGTTTTTTTGTGCTTTTTTAGTTGCACATCACGTAATGTTTGAAATTATTACTATGCTCTTGCTGATCCAGATGGTATTCGCAGGATGGATACACAAGTTGTAACCCACATTCTGCTCGTAATGGAAGCCTAAAAATATTTACAACGAGGCAATAAGGGTTTCAGCGATCTCAAAAGAAATTAATGATAATGAATTCTATTAGTGCGTCCTTATTGACAATATTCAAATAGCGACTTTTTTGTGATTAATACTCAAAACACTTACTATATAAGCATTTCCTTTCTAAATATTTTTTTAGTAAAATAAGAGCGGAATGTGGGTTGTAAAAAGCTTTCTTCAAGCAGCCAATTTAAGCGATATTGATATTGAGGCTTTATTAGGCAAAAGCTAACGAATCCCCATATTTTTAAGCGATCGCTCTCCGCAAAGGCGATCGCTTTTTTGTTGATTAAAGTTTATCTGGCGATCGACTCACTAAGGCTAAAATTTTGAAGTAGCCTTAGAGGTGTTTGTCATGGCTTCACGGTTCTACTCGCTTGCATTTGTTTTGATAACTGGTATTTGGGTCTTAGTTTCTTCGCCAGATTTGCCTTTTGTTACTGCTCAGGCTCAGACGACACAAGAGCGTAAAACCGAGGCGGATAGGCTGTTGAATTTAGCGAATCAGCAATACAATACACGTAAGCTTGAGGCAGCATTGCAGTTGTGGCAGCAAGCTTTGACTATCTATCAAGAAATTAAAGATAGACGGGATGAGGGTATAGCCCTTAGAAAACTTGGCAGATGTAGCTTCGATCTCCATCAATATAACCAAGCGCTCGATTATGGATTGCAAGCCTTAGCGATCGCAAGGGAAACAAAAGATCGTCAGAGTGAAGAGACTGAATTATCATTTCTGGGTCTTTATTACGCAACATTTGGTAAATATGAAAAGGCGATCGACTACCGTATGCAAGCCTTAGCGATCGCAAGGGAAATAAAAAATCATCATCGTGAGATTGTTTCTTTATACTATCTTGGTTACGAGTACGAAAAGATCCGTAAATACGAGAAAGCGATTGATTACGGACTGCAATACTTAGCGATCGCAAGGGAAATAAAAGATCAGAAGGCTGAAGTTGAGGGCATAAAAAATCTGGGTCGTTATTACCTTGCCCTTCGTCAATATGACAAAACGCTCGATTACGAACTGCAAGCCTTAGCGATCGCAAGGGAAATCAAAGATCGAAACGAGGAGGGACGCGCCCTAGGAAATCTGAGTTGGGTTTACGGTGACCTCCATCAATACGACAAAGCACTCGATTATGGACTGCAATCCTTAGTGATTATGCGGGAATTAAAAAACCTTGATGTTGAGGCACTTGGATTCGCAAATATAGGTTCTTTGATGGAACGAGAAAAAAATCCCGAACTCGCCATTGTATTTTACAAACAATCCATAATCGCTCGTGAATCCCTACGCAAAGATAGAGACATTAACTTTAGTAATCTGGATCAAGACCTACAAAATTCCTATAAAAAAAATTTTTCAGATTCCTACTCTAGTAGACAGTCAACAACAAATTAACCGATAATAATTGGGTGACCTAATAGTTGAAAATATGCCAGCCAAGAAATATATAGTATCACTGACAAAAGAAGAGCAAAAAAGCTTAGAAGAGCTGACAAAAACAGGAAAAGCCGCCGCCGCCAAAATAAATCATGCCAAGATCCTGCTCAAAGCGGATATCAACCGAGAAGAAGGAGGATGGAAAGATCAGTCGATAAGTATAGCGCTTGATACCAGCGTTAGCACCATCGAACAAGTGCGTCAACGCTTTGTCGAAGAAGGATTAGAGTCAGCATTGAATCCACGTCCGCGCACTTACTCCCCAAAAAAGTTGGACGGAGAAATAGAAGCGCATTTAATCGCCGTTGCTTGTTCAGAAGCCCCAGAAGGAAGCAGTCGTTGGACATTACGCTTGTTAGCAGACAAGATGGTGTCATTAGGCTATGTGGACAGTATTTCCCATGAAAGCGTCAGGCAAGTGCTAAAAAAAACGAGCTTAAGCCTTGGTTGAAAGAATGTTGGGTAATTCCGCCTGAGCATAATGCTGAATTTGTGTGTCAGATGGAAGATGTTCTAGAATTGTATAAACTACCCTATGACCCTGATTACCCAGTGGTCTGTTTTGATGAGAGTTCCAAGCAATTAGTTTCGGAAACTAGACAGCCGCTACCCATAGAAGCGGGACAGCCTGAACGTTATGACCATGAATATCAACGGCAGGGTGTTTGCAATCTATTTATGTTCTTCGAGCCTTTAGCTGGTTGGCGACATGTGGAAGTGACAGACCACCGCACTCAAGTTGACTATGCTCATCAGATGAAGTATTTAGCCGATGAATGCTATCTTAACGCTAAAAAAATTAAGCTGACTCAGGATAATCTGAATACCCACGTTAAGTCTTCTTTGTATAAAGCATTTCCTCCTGCTGAGGCACGGCGCATTCTCGACAAGTTTGAGTTCCATTACACTCCTAAGCATGGCAGTTGGTTGAATATTGCCGAGATTGAATTGAGTGTTTTGTCGCGTCAATGTCTTGACCGTCGTATTCCTGACAAAGAAACTTTGAAATCTGAGATTGCTGCTTGGGAAAATCGCAGAAACGCTCTTGCTTGTAAATGCAATTGGCAGTTTACTACTGAAGATGCTCGGATTAAATTAGCCCGTCTCTATCCTGTAATTGACGCTTGACACTCTACTAGAACCTATCGCCATCTTGCCGACCTATTACTCAAACAAGGACGCATCATCGAAGCATTGCAAGTCCTCGACTTACTCAAAGTACAAGAACTAGACGACTATCTCAAAAATGTCAAAGGCAACGATCGCACATCTCAAGGTGTCAGATTATTAGAATCGGAAAAAGCCTTTGGCGATAAACTATTCACCACCAGCTACGAGCAAATCCCCTTACTCAATCAACAACTCAGCAACCAAATCCAACAACTGCCAAAATCTGAAACCAACAAAATTCCCGACTACCTGCGAAAGTTACCCCAAGGAGCCGTCTTAGTATATCCCTTAATTCTGGGCGATCGTCTCGAACTAATCGTTTTCTCCGCTAATACCCTTCCTATCAACCGAACCGTTCCAATCAAACAAGCAGCCCTCGAAAGGCTCATTCAAAATTTTCGCCTTGACATTAGAGATTCCAGTTCTCTAGATGTCAAAGCCTCTAGTAAAAAACTCTACAACCTTCTGGTAAAACCAATCGAAGTCGATCTCAAGCAAGCAAACGCCACTACTATTTTCTACGCGCCAGACAGTATCTTGCGTTATATTCCCCTTGCCGCCCTTTACGATGGCAAACAGTGGTTAGCTGAGAAATATCGCATCGACAACCTGATTGCCTATAGCCTCTTTGACCCAGATAGCAAACTTCATGCAAACCCCTCTATCTTTGCTGGATCTTTCGGCAATAGCCTTAAAGGAAACTCAGAATTTGCTCCTCTCCCCGCAACCATTTCCGAAGTTGAGAGCATTAAATCTTTATTCCCCAATACTACGGAGTTAACTGGGCGGGATTTCACAGACAAAAACACCAAAGCTAAAATTTTGGGAAATACAATTATCCACTTTGCCACTCACGCTCAGTTCCAATCTGGCAGTCCTCAAGATTCATTTATATTGTTTGGCGATGGTAGTAAAGTTACCATATCGGAAATTGATAAATGGAATTTAACAAAAGCAGATTTAGTCGTGTTAAGCGCCTGTCAGACAGGATTGGGTAGTTCTTCCAACGGAGCCGAAATACTTGGCTTTGGCTATCAAGTCCAGAAAGCTGGAGGGTAGTCCGCGAGATGTAAGGATAAAATCATAAAAGAACTCTAAGACACTTAATTACCAATGCCAAATTGTCCAAACTGTAACTCAAAAGATGTGGTCAAAAATGGTTTTATTCATAACGGGAATCAAAATCATAAATGTAAAGCCTGTGGTCGCCAGTTTGTTGAAGCACCACGGCAAAAACTAATCTCTGAAGAAACCAAAGCCTTGATTGACAAACTCTTACTTGAGAAGATTCCTCTTGCAGGTATTGCCAGAGTTTGTGACGTTTCTGAAACTTGGTTGCAGAATTATGTCAATCGTAAATACGAGGCGATTCCTCAACAAGTAAATGTATCCGCTAAAAAAAAAGGAAGACTAACGATTCAGTGTGATGAAATGTGGTCTTTTGTTGGCAATAAAGGCAATAAACAGTGGATTTGGCTTGCCATTGATGTTGATACTCGCGAAATTGTTGGCGTTCATATCGGCGATCGCTCCGCACAAGGAGCGCAAAAGCTTTGGAATTCTTTGCCCAGTGTTTATCGTCAGTGTGCTGTTGCTTATACAGATTTTTGGAATGCATATAGCAATCCTAAATGAGTTGTGAGAAAAAGCCATAGGTAAAAAGTTTGGGAAAGTTAAAGATTTGTCGATGCGTAATAAACTCAAAGAAGAACTTAACTGCCGTAAAAGATTTGCATAAATGGTAGAACTCACGAATAAATCGCTTAGCCTGTAACCAAATATCTTCAATCGGATTTTGTTTTGGATCGTTAGGTGCAAAACGTATACAAGTAATTTTCCAACTTGACTCGTCAAGAGAATGATTGGTTAGAGCAAGATAATCTTTTACCTCTTGAGAACGATGATAACTAGCGCCGTCCCAGATTACAGCAATCTGGTTGTTTTCATTCAGGTCTTGTAAATATTTCAGAAAAGCTACAGTACTTTCAGAGTTACCTGCACTAGCCGCTTGAATTACACATTCCTGTGTATACAGGTTTACAGCACCATAATAAGTCTGTCGCTCTTTTTCATTAGTTATGGGTATTTCAATACGTTCTTGTTTTTTGCCCCACACATATCCACAAATATCTCCCCATAGTAAATGGCATTCATCAGCAAAAAATATAACTAACTTCTCAGCAAGGATCTCAGGACGATGCTTTTCTAGCCATTCTGTAATCTCGTCCTTTTTTTTTTGAATAATGGTGGGGTCTCCTTTCGGATTATGCTTTTGCGTCTTTTTCCAGCTAATTCCAGCTTTCTCAAATATGGCGTAATAGCTTTGTTTAGACTCAAATACTACGTTGTACTCATCCTCAATATATTCTTGTAATTCTACTAAGTTCCAATAATTCTTAGCCTGTAACCATGCATTTATTGCTTGGTTTTGCATTTCGCTCAGATAACCGACCTTACCTTTATATCCTAGCAATAATCCTTCTAATCCCTTATCCACATATATTTTTGTCCATTTACTGACATATCCCGAACCCACTCCCAAAATATCTTTGATCTGCCAATGCTTATATCCTTCGAGATACATTTGTACCGATACACCTCTCTTTAATTCTCTTGCATCTCGATTTGTTTCGATAAATTCTTGCAGTTCTTCTGTCATTTTCATGCCCTCTAGGAATATATTTCCTATCTCCATTTTCTCACAACTCATTTAGGATTGCTATATTCTGTTGTGTTCCCAGACATGCGGCATATCGCGGTTGGAAAGGAAACAGGGAAAACCAATTATATTGAACGTTTTAACTGTACGATGCGACAACGAATCTCTCGACTAGTTCGTAAAACTCTCTCTTTCTCTAAAAAAATAGAAAATCATATTGGTGCTATCTGGTTTTTTATTCACCACTACAACTCATCCTTACTTGTTTAGGACTACCAGCTGGAGCAAAAGCTTCGATCGCTTCTCTCTGGACGGTTTCCGATGGTGGTACTCAGTTGTTAATGCAAGCATTTTATAAGAATTTGAAAAAAAGCAATCCTAGCTTGTCCACATCACTTAAAGAAGCCCAGTTAAGCATGATTCACCGCCTAGTTAAAGATGGCGAAACAAACTTCAACCATCCTTACTATTGGGCTGCCTTTGTCCTGATTGGTAATGGTTTGTAAGCAGCTTGTGCATATTACAGTCATGGTTATAATGTAAAGCTACAATTTAAAATGGACTGCGATCGCGGGTAGTTGGCGACATACGGTAGTGGTTCACATTTGTTGGGGAGAAAATAACAAGCATAGGCTACAAAAAATGCTGGTATGGGTTTTCCATTTTTATCAATTACCTAGTTCAACAAATGTGACACACTACCTAGTATCTCGTTCTATCAAAGATTAGACTGCGATCTTGAATCCGTGATCCTGTGATGTTGAGGGTAAGTCAATGTGAACGAGAGCACAAATTTAAAGCACTTTAGCTAAAGTGCTTTAAATTTGTGAAGTACTAAATGTGTTAACGGTCGTAGCGATCGCGTTGGTTGTTAGAAGAACTATTATTCCGTTGATAATTGTTGGAGTTGTGACTCGAATTGCGATCAGCAATGCGTTGCTCATTTTGTCTGCGTTCTGCTAGACGTTCGCGTTCTCTTCTTTCAGCTAGACGTTGTTGCTCTTGTCTTTCAGCCAAACGTTCGCGCTCACGTCTCTCGACAAGACGTTCGCGCTCTCTTTGTTCGGAAAGGCGATGCTCTTCTCTAAGCCGTTCTTCTTCTCTATATCGCCATTCTGGATCGCGCTGTCCAATAACTACGGGTTGGTAAATTGGTTCTGGCTCACCTATACGAATACTATAGCAATCCTAAATGAGTTGTGAGAAAATGGAGATAGGAAATATATTCCTAGAGGGCATGAAAATGACAGAAGAACTGCAAGAATTTATCGAAACAAATCGAGATGCAAGAGAATTAAAGAGAGGTGTATCGGTACAAATGTATCTCGAAGGATATAAGCATTGGCAGATCAAAGATATTTTGGGAGTGGGTTCGGGATATGTCAGTAAATGGACAAAAATATATGTGGATAAGGGATTAGAAGGATTATTGCTAGGATATAAAGGTAAGGTCGGTTATCTGAGCGAAATGCAAAACCAAGCAATAAATGCATGGTTACAGGCTAAGAATTATTGGAACTTAGTAGAATTACAAGAATATATTGAGGATGAGTACAACGTAGTATTTGAGTCTAAACAAAGCTATTACGCCATATTTGAGAAAGCTGGAATTAGCTGGAAAAAGACGCAAAAGCATAATCCGAAAGGAGACCCCACCATTATTCAAAAAAAAAAGGACGAGATTACAGAATGGCTAGAAAAGCATCGTCCTGAGATCCTTGCTGAGAAGTTAGTTGTATTTTTTGCTGATGAATGCCATTTACTATGGGGAGATATTTGTGGATATGTGTGGGGCAAAAAACAAGAACGTATTGAAATACCCATAACTAATGAAAAAGAGCGACAGACTTATTATGGTGCTGTAAACCTGTATACACAGGAATGTGTAATTCAAGCGGCTAGTGCAGGTAACTCTGAAAGTACTGTAGCTTTTCTGAAATATTTACAAGACCTGAATGAAAACAACCAGATTGCTGTAATCTGGGACGGCGCTAGTTATCATCGTTCTCAAGAGGTAAAAGATTATCTTGCTCTAACCAATCATTCTCTTGACGAGTCAAGTTGGAAAATTACTTGTATACGTTTTGCACCTAACGATCCAAAACAAAATCCGATTGAAGATATTTGGTTACAGGCTAAGCGATTTATTCGTGAGTTCTACCATTTATGCAAATCTTTTACGGCAGTTAAGTTCTTCTTTGAGTTTATTACGCATCGACAAATCTTTAACTTTCCCAAACTTTTTACCTATGGCTTTTTCTCACAACTCATTTAGGATTGCTATAGTTCCTTGACTGCCAGTGCTAAATACTACCTCTGCTGAAGCAGCAGGTGGATGAAATGCGATCGCGCCAATGGTAGTAGCACATAATAATAAAATGGTTGGAGCTTTCATAACTTATATTCACAAAGATAAACACTTGCAGCTGTTTAGACAAGCAACCTATGGAAAAGGTTCTATTTTTACCAAACTGGAATAGTATTTATCAATTTGTGTTAGACAAAGCATCATAGACGGGATGTGCCACTGAGAAATCAGGGAGAGATTAAGTTTTTAAAATGCTATATTTCTATCATCAAGTAAACTTGTGAGAAGGTAAATGAATCTAAAAATCAACTCTTTTCTAATGCTTTTAGTTTTAGCAATTACGTTTCAAATTTCCCCAAAATCTATGAAATCTCAAGAAGTTGATACGCAAAAATTCATAAATTCTGGTGAATATGTTGAATGCTTTGTAATAAGTGATGATCAATCAGAAGATCGCGAAGATTGTTATTCATATCCTTTGTCTGATAGATAAGTTAGAGTACGCAAAAGAACCCAACATAGAGGCAATTCAGAGATCGCCTCTGTTTCGCAATTGGCATTCATATCAAAGCCTTGTAAATAGGCTGTTTCAAGGGGCTAATTCATCGGAATAAAATCTCAAATAAGACCTCAAAAAGTTTTCTGCACTACTAAGCAACGCTTCTTTACCTGCGTGTGCATCCTTTCCTTTTTAGGACTACCATCATTTTCTAAGAAACGATAATTTGCTATTTGTTCGGCTCTGTTTTTACTGATTTGCCGTATATTTACCGATTGGTATTCAACCATTTTTTCGTATAATAATCTCCCATTTTTACCAATCGTGGATCACCAAATGCTTTCCCGTTTGTTACCTCGTTATGTATTAATATCGGATTTTCCATTATCTACAACCCTTACAATATCTTTATCCTAGTTTAATCTGACTTGTGTGTACACGGTAGCCCATTGAGGGAGAGGGGCTTGATAACTTCCACGTAACATCACTCATAACTATGCTGAGCTACTTAATTAACTATCTTAGATCTTAAAAATACTGTAAAAACCATTATGAAAGTCAGGCAGATTCTATGGATTGGATCAGCTGTTATTAGTTTATTGGTGACGGGGCTTTACTGGTATGTGTTTGTCGAGGGTGCTCCCCAGTTGGATGCCTCATCTATTGTTCAGAGCAAAGATTTGAGCTTTAAGGTAGAAACCTTTAACAGCATTGCTATGGGCACATCACGGAAGTATGGGGTAATATTACCACCAAACTACGAAAAGCATCCTCAGCAACGCTATCCCGTAATTTTTCTGCTGCATGGCGGACATGATAATGAGCGAGCCTTTTATGACAAATATGGTCTCACCTTAATTTTGGATCAGCTTTATCGCACAGGGCAACTACCCCCTGTTATTCTTATCAGCCCAGACGGTAATGACAATCGGGGATCTAGCCCCATTTGGGACTCCCAGTATTTTGATGGTCCGAATGGGAAAGTGGGAACGCTGATTGGTTCTGAACTGCCGCAGATCATTAAATCTCGCTACAGGACGATGAATGATCCCAAGTTTTGGGCAATAGGCGGTGTATCCTCTGGAGGATGGGGTGCTTACAATATTGGGCTACGCCACTTCAATAATTTCCACACTTTTTTTAGCCACAGCGGTTATTTCACCGATAACAGCGGCGATGCAAATAGCCCTAATCATTTTATTCAGCAATTTTCTACAGCTCAGCTTCAGATAATTCGTGCATACCTAGACGCAGGTCTAAGCGATACCGATTTGCTAGCATCGACCCAGCAGTTTCATCAAACTTTAAATCGTCTAAACGTTGCTAATGAGTTTCATGCCTTTCCAGGAGGGCATGGAGTGACAGGTGCAGACTTTGGTTGGAATTACTTTCATAAACATCTCGTGGATTCTCTAAAATATGTGGGTAGGCAGTTTAATCAGTCGGATATGTAATGATTCAAGCTATTCCCAGTAATAATTCGCGATCGCCACACCCTCGATTCTGGCTTTGGAATGCCACTTTACTAACCGCAGGGATGGGAATTGTCAATCTTGTCTCTGCCGTGACTCCCAGCCTGCACAATCGAGTCAGATGGCTGAATGATTTATTCCCATTTCCAGTGCGAGCGGGGGCTCATGTGTTTGCGGCTGTGATTGGTTTTTTGCTATTAGTGCTTTCGGCAAATCTACTACGGCGAAAACAGGTTGCTTGGTTGCTCACGGTCGCCTTACTGATACTTTCGATCATCAGTAATTTAATCAAAGGATGGGATTACGAGGAAAGTATACTGTCAGGCGTGTTGCTGGTTAAGCTTTTGTTGATGCGACAGCAGTTCACGGCGCAGTCAGATCGCCCTTCAATAGCTCAGGGGATTCGGGGGGTAATCGCCGCCCTACTGTTTACGTTGGCATACGGCACGCTTGGGTTTTATCTCATGGATCGCCACTATTCAGTGAATTTTGATTTGGGTTCAGCTATTCTGCAAACATTGGCAATGTTTTTTGCTGAAGATAATGCTGGGTTGCAATCTACAACTAGATTTGGCAGATTTTTTGCTAACTCAATTTACATGATTGGTGCGGTGACGATGAGCTATGGGGTTTGGATGCTGCTGCGTCCAGTGTTATCGCGGGGAATAACTGTAAGCGATCGCCAGCGTGCTCAAGCGATTGTTAAGCAGCATGGAAGGTCATCCCTAGCAAGGTTTACTCTATTTGACGATAAGCACTATTACTTCAGTCCTTCTGGGCAAAGCGTGATTGCCTATGTCCCCAAAGGACGGGGAGCGATTGCTTTGGGAGACCCGATCGGTCCGTCTAAAGATCGGCAAGAAGCGATCGTTGGCTTTCAGCAGTTTTGTGGTCGAAATGACTGGTATCCAGCGTTTTATCAAACCTTGCCCGATGACTTGGAACTTTATGCATCTTTAGGATTGCAAGCACTACAAATTGGTGAAGAGTCGATTGTGGATCTGCACACCTTTACACTAGAGGGCAAGCCCGGAAAAAACTTGCGAACCTCAATTAACAAAATGATAAAGACAGGGCATTGCATCGAGTTTTATTCACCACCCATTGCTAACAGCCTGTTGAAGGAATTGAGATTCGTCAGTGATGAATGGCTCCAAATGATGCAAGGGTCTGAGAAAAGGTTTTCTCTCGGCTGGTTTGATGAGGCTTATTTGCAAGACTGTAAAATAGCGGTGGTGCGAAGCGCGGACGGACAAGTGACGGCGTTTGCCAATGTCATTCCTGAGTACCAGCTCAATGAGATCACGATCGACATGATGCGCCGTCGGCAGAATGTAGAAAACGGCACGATGGATTTTTTGTTTGTTTCCCTTTTTCAACACTGTAAGAAGCAGGGCTATGATAGTCTCAACCTAGGTTTGTCGGCATTATCTGGGATCGGCAGATGTAAGCAATCGCCCCGTCTAGAAAAAGCGGTTCGCTATCTCTATAGTCACCTCAACCAGTTCTATAACTTTCAGGGATTGCACGCCTACAAAGAAAAGTTTTATCCTAGCTGGGAACCGCGCTACCTCATTTATCCAAGCTGGTTTGCCCTCCCCGATGTGGTCGTCGCACTGGTCAGAGCCGATTCTGGTGATCGCTTGTTGGATTATTTAAAACCTACAGGAGGATAGTCTCAGATGATGAAACGGCGCTCCACCCTACCTTCGCTGATTAGCGTAGTGCTATTGATCGCGTCTATTTGGGGATTAAGTAGTAACGTTAAACTAAGTGACTCTCTCACGAGAGCCACTTGTCTTCAGAACCGAACTTGAAACTTTAGCTTCATTCGGCTCCTCAATGATTTGACCTTTATCATCGGTACGCCGCAAACTGCCATCAGAAGCAGTTTTAGTATCATGGCAATGACGATGAAGAAGATGAAGGTTTGCATATCCATTACCACCGCCCAAGGAACGAGGGATAATATGGTCAATCTCCCAAACATCTCCATCTCTGAAAGTTAATCCGCAGTGATTACACTTGCCATTCTGAGACTTGAAGAGTTTGGAAACTGAAACTGGCAGTAGGGGATGTTTCCCCAGTCTAGCAGCCCAGTAAGGTAAATCCCCATCGTAGGGAGATTTATTGCCTTTAACCTTTGTATGTCTGACAATGGGAACTTCAGCATGGGATGTGAGGGAGAAAATTCCATCACTAAATACCCAGCTTCTGCCATTGATAATCCTAAAGTATTTAGCATTGACCCATTTAGCCGATTTGTTATGGTGACGACGCTTACACCATCTCGTCATACGCTGCCAAATTAGATGATCTAACTTGGCGAAAGTGGCTTTACTGACTCCAGTAGAGTAGTAATTAGCCCATCCACGTATGATGGGATTCAGCCTTAACACTAATGCCTTTTGTGGGGCTGAGCTATGGCTAGATATGACATCCGCTATTTTCTCGTAGTGCTTCTTTGTCTTGTCCTTAGATGGCATGATTAGTGTTTTGAAACCTAAGCGATTTCCATTTCTAGATTTACCACTCTTGTGTTTGCCCACCTTGTACTGACGGATATTGAATCCAAGGAAATCAAATCCACTAGAGGTATGAGTCACACGAGTCTTTCTATCACTAACTTCCAACCCAACTTCTTTGAGCCATTCTTGAAGAATGACCTTAGCTTTATCTATTACTTCTTTGTCTGGATGAAGACAAACGAAATCATCGGCATATCTAACAAACGTTAGGCTGCTTTGATTTTTAAATTTATTTCCTCTTAAGGATTTCGCTAGTTGCGTCATCCTATTTTCCATGCCGTGAAGTGCTACATTGGCAAGCAGAGGAGAGATGACAGAGCCTTGTGGCGTGCCAAAGTCTGAATCCTCTTTATTACCTTCAAACACCCATCCAGCCTTGAGCCATGCCTTAATGACACGTCCTAAAGTTGGTGATGTTTTGAGCTTTTGTAGCAGATAATCATGATTGATCATGTCGAAGCATTTAGAAATGTCAGCATCTAAAACCCACTTGGATTTTTTATTGATGCTGTCAAATATTGCTTCGATAGCGTCATGGGCTGAACGTCCGATTCTAAAGCCAAAACTGTTTGGCTCAAACTTCGCCTCCCATTCTGGCTCCAGCACCAATTTTACTAACGCTTGGCAGGCTCTGTCCTTTATGCAAGGAATCGATAGAGGACGCTTTTCGCCATTAGCCAGCCTTGGGAATCAAGATTCTTCTGGCAGGTAGTGGCTTTTGCTTTAGGGAAAAACTTTGAGCTAGGATTAACCTTTGATTAGGTGAGAGGGATTTAACTCCATCTATCCCAGCCGTTTTCTTCCCTGAATTATCCTGTGTTACCTTTCTGGTCGCTAGTAAACGAGCATTGTAGGAACGGGTCAGTGTTCTTTGTAACTTGCGGACTAATTGAAAATTGCCATGACTAGACGCTCGGAAAATCCGCTTTTGGAGCTTAAAAACATACCTTTCAGCTTTACGCCAATTGATATCTTTCCATTCCACATTATTCAGTTTTACAACTGGATATGTATTAGACATTTACACTCTACTTAGTAGCTTTTCCCTTCAAATCATCGTCTGGAAGTGGGCATATCCAAGCCATTACAACTTGGCGTTAGCTTTTTCCAGAATCCTGCCATACATGGTATATGGTTAGCACCTACTGGAGCTTTTGGCTTCAGAACGCACGTATGGTTACTTCGTTCCTTATGTTGATTGGTTGCGCCTTTAGATGTCTCAATTAAACCGAGTCAAGGTATGGGAGTGTTGTTGAATATTGTCCAACTATTCAACCTCTGACTTTTGCCTTTTGGCTCCAGTGTATCAGCCTGATTTCACTGGTTTGTTTTTACGGTCTTTTGATGAGATTCCTGTTCGTCATCATGGGCGCTTGCTTGCTCGCCACTGGCTTAGGCTTCCAGTTTAAGAGCTTTTATCCCCGCTTTACGGATTGATGGCTAGTCGCTACCGTAGGGGATATGCTTTCACCAGAACACTCTCTGGGGAAGGGCTTGCATTCTCTAGGGAGATGCTCACCTTCATCAACATAAAGTTGTCATGACTCCTAGGGGAACCATGCTAGCTATCTCTCAATCTCTTATTAGGAGCTGATTTCAGCTAAACGAATCGCACTGGACAAAAAACACCGTTAAGACAATAAGAACTATTGAATCCTACCATTTTCATATTTTTTGGGAATTATTAAGACTTATTCTTAAGTAAATTAACTTTACTAACTTTCGATGCTTGGACTACCGCTTCAGCCATACCCAGAAACGTTAAGAGTCAAGAGATACTTGACTAAAGATACCAATTTAAACTCAAAAATTGGTATCTTTCCCCGCAAAAATTTTATTGTTTTTTGTGCGTTTACTGCATGATCCCCTACTTGCAGACAGCGATCGCGGAGTCGAAATAAAACCCATTGACAAAAATACTCTTTTTGCGTTTTTCAGATCAGCGTACTACTCGCTCCCAAAAATCAGCACATTTTGTTGAAACTCTTCTTGATAGAAATATCAAGCAATACTTACGCTTTGTATCTTAGTCACGCAATTCACGTAAATCATTCATAAAATCAAACAGATTGCTGTCACAGTGATTCGGTAACAATTTAGAAGTATAAGCGACTGAATTAACTATGACTGAGATTCAAAACAAAGTAGTAATCATTACAGGAGTCAGTAGTCGATTAGGGGAAGCAACTGCTATGCGGTTAGCTACTAGTGGAACAAAACTAGCATCGTAGAAGCAAAAATTGTTACAGATTAACCTCAACTAAAAATTAATCCCAAGGAAAAGTCAATGGAAATATCAATGTCCAAGATTCACCAAACCACTTACAAAGGGATCTTTCAGCATCCGATCGCCCATAATTTACAATGGCATGACGTGCGGTCAATGCTAGATGCCCTAGCTGAAGTAACTGAAGAGCATAACGGCAATCTCAAATATACAAGACATGGCGAAGTGCTAGTCCTCCATCCTCCCAAGCATAAAGATCTATCTGACACTAAAGAATTGATGCAAATTCGTCACTTTCTTGAGCGCTCTAGTATTCCTGAACTGGCAGACTCAAATGAGGATGGAACCCATTTGCTAGTTGTAATTAATCACCGCGAGGCTCGCATCTATAAAACAGAACTCCGAGATTCAGTTCCAGAGAGTGTCATACCCTACGACCCAGACGGTACGCGCCGTCATCTCCACAATCTGAATGATAATGTTAAGGGTCAACCTGAACTTAAGTCTTTCTATGAAGCGATCGCCCAGTCATTAAAAGATGCCGAACAGATTTTGATCTTTGGTAGCTCAACTGGAGCTAGTAGTGCCATGGATTATCTGGTAGATGAACTCCAGCAAAATCACCCAGATATTTCTCAAAAAGTTGTGGGTGCGATTGTGGTCAATGAACAACACATGACCGAAGACCAGCTATTAGCTCAGGCACGTACATTTTATGAAGCAAATAATAAATAGATTGCGACCTACGATAGTGCCAGTAACTGTCTCTCCAAGGGCGAAGCTATACCAACAAGCAGCAATTCTCATCACAAAACCAATTTTTATAATGAGAATTGCTGTACCAACAAGGTATTAAATCGAGACTTTTTCCATCAATTAAATATTGGAGATTTTATCCCATGGCAAATTCTTATCAAGTCAGACTATTTAACAAAGCCGAAGGGATCGACCAAACTGTTGAAGTACCAGAAGATCGCTATATCTTGGAAACTGCCGAAGAACAAGGAATGACTCTACCTTACTCCTGTCGGCAAGGCGTTTGTTCGACTTGCACAGTGAAGATGATTGAAGGAAAGGTAGACCAGTCTGAAGGGAGTTATCTGAGTGAAGAACAAATAGCTAAAGGATATGTGTTGATTTGCATTGCCCACCCTCAAGCAAATTGTGTGTTTGAGACTCACAAAGAAGAAGAAGTACTTTAAATTCAATAATTTTTGAGAAATGAATTGATATGAAAAAGAAATCTAGGGCTTATCTTTTGGGTGGAGGGATTGGCTCCTTGGCAGCCGCAGTTTTTATGATTCGAGATGGTGGCATCTCTGGCGAAAATATTGTGATCTTGGAAGTAAAAACTCTTCTGGGTGGAAGTCTGGATGGAACTGGCAACTCCATTGATGGGTATTCCCTGAGGGGAGGACGAATGTTGACAACTGATAATTATGAATGCACATGGGATCTTTTTAAATCTATCCCTTCTCTGCATACTCCAGATAAATCAGTATATGAGGAAACTATGGAGTTTAACGAACAGCACAAGTCAAATTCGATGGCGCGTCTTGTGGATCATCGTCGTGCAAAAGTTCCTGTTAGCTCCATGGGCTTTTCAATGCAAAATCGTCAAGAATTGCTAAAGCTCACCCAAGCTACAGAAGCCGAATTAGCTGCAAGTTGTATCACTGATTGGCTTTCTCCAGAATTTTTTGAGACGGAATTTTGGTTTATGTGGGTAACTACATTTGCCTTCCAACCATGGCATAGTGCCGTTGAATTCAAGCGTTACTTGCATCGCTTCATGCTCGAATTCACCAGAATTGAAACTCTTGCTGGGGTTAAACGCACTATCTACAATCAGTATGATTCACTAATTCTGCCGTTGCAGAGTTGGCTCGCAGCCCAAAATGTTCGCTTTGAGCTAGATTGCAAGGTAACAGATCTTGTTAGTACTAATTCAGAAGGTAAGGTAATCGTTACAGGCATTCATTATCAGCAGAGGGAAGAAAGTAAAGCGATCGCAGTTGAAAGTGGCGATCTAGTATTCCTACAGAATGGATCGATGACCGATGCCTCAAGTTTGGGTTCGATGGCGATCGCCCCTAAAAAGCTAACGAAGAAAGACTGCACCAGTTGGAGCTTATGGGAAAAGCTGGCTGCGGAGAACCTAGATTTTGGTAATCCTGCTGCCTTTAATAGTTGCATTGCTGAATCCGTATGGGAGTCTTTTACGGTTACGCTGAAGAACTCCAAATTCTTCGATCTGGTTGCTAATTTTAGCGACAATCAAGCAGGAACTGGTGGGCTGATCACTTTTAAAGACTCAAACTGGCTGATGTCAATCGTACTTGCCTATCAGCCCCACTTTATAAATCAGCCCAAAGATGTGCAAGTTTTTTGGGGATATGGACTTTTTCCCGATCGCGTTGGCAACTTTGTACCGAAACCGATGGATGAATGTAATGGCGAGGAGATTCTGCGCGAACTATGCGGTCATCTGCGATTCGATTTAGATAGCCTAGGAACTGCAAACTGTATTCCTTGTCGAATGCCATATATTACTAGTATGTTTATGCCACGCTTATCTACAGATCGACCATTGCCGATCCCCCGTAGCTCTAAGAACCTTGCCTTGATTAGTCAGTTTGTGGAGATTCCCGATGATGTCGTTTTCACTGTTGAGTATTCAGTACGAGCAGCACAAATGGCAGTTTATGAATTTCTAGATATCGATCGCCAGATTCCACCCGTTACACCTCACGACAAGTCTCTGCTAGTGCAGTTTGAAGCTTTAGTCAAGGCATTTAAATAGCGCTATTCCCAGCGATCGTCGAATTCATGTTAGTTGGAAAAATCAAAGTAATTAAAGGAGTCAAAATGAAAATATTAATGGTACTAACCTCGCACGATAAGTTTGGTAATACGGGTAAAAAAACTGGTTTCTGGCTTGAAGAATTCGCCGCCCCCTACTACACGTTTAAAGACACAGGTGCGATCGTTACCCTAGTATCACCGCTTGGTGGTCAGCCGCCACTCGATCCTAAGAGCGATACCCCAGATTCCCAGACTAAAGACACGCAACGCTTCAAGGCAGATTCCGCAACCCAATCCGCACTCGCACACACACTTAAATTAAGTGAGGTTGCCGCTGGCGATTTCGATGCTGTATTTTACCCTGGCGGTCATGGCCCGCTCTGGGACCTAGTTGAAGACAAATCATCCATCGATCTTATCGAGTTCATGCTAGCCGCAGGTAAACCAGTCGCCCTTGTTTGTCATGCTCCCGGCGTACTCCGTCATGTTAAGGGTCTCGACGGCTCTCCCATCGTCCAAGGTAAGGCAGTCACAGGCTTTACCAATACCGAGGAGCAAGCAGCCGGATTAACTGAAATTGTTCCGTTTCTAGTCGAAGACATGCTCCGAACGAATGGTGGGAATTATTCAAAAGTAGCTGACTGGCAGCCTCATGTTGTCAAAGATGGACTACTAATTACTGGGCAAAATCCCGCATCTTCTGCGCCAGCCGCGAAGGAACTGCTGGAACAGCTCAGTCTGCTTGCTAGTGCCTAGAATTAGCTTTTTTAGTGTCCAGTAGCGGAAACCGTGAGTTCAGTTTGCAGCTTTAGTCAAAGTATTTAAGTAAGTTTATCCAAACAAATAATCCAAATAATCAGGAGAAAAACCAATGAAAACGAATGCCTACGCCGCCCAAAATGCCACAACTCCCCTTGCACCTTTTAGCTTTGAACGTCGTGAACTTGGGGAGCATGATGTGCAGATCGAAATTCTATATTGCGGCGTGTGTCACTCCGATTTGCACACCGTCCGCAGCGAATGGAGCAGTACCACCTACCCTTGCGTCCCCGGTCACGAAATCGTCGGGCGGGTCAAGAACGTTGGAGCGAAAGTCAATAAATTTAGAGAAGGCGATACGGTTGGGGTGGGTTGTATGGTCGATTCCTGCCGTACCTGTGCTAACTGTAAGGACAACCTAGAGCAGTTCTGCGAGAAAGGTACGATTTTTACTTACAACTCCCCCGACAAACATACTGGCGGAATCACCTACGGTGGATACTCCGAGAGCATTGTGGTGGATAAAGAATTTGTACTGAAAATTCCCAAGAATTTGGATCTGGCGGCAACTGCTCCATTGCTGTGTGCTGGGATTACGACTTATTCGCCCTTACGCTATCACAATGTAAGCAAGGGTCAGAAAGTAGGCGTTGTTGGACTCGGTGGGCTAGGACATATGGGGGTGAAATTGGCGAAAGCTCTCGGCGCTCATGTCGTGGTTTTCACTACCTCACCGGGCAAGGTTGAAGATGCGCTGCGGCTCGGAGCAGATGAAGTCGTCAATTCTAAAAATGAAGACGAGATGCAGAAACATCTAAATAGTTTCCACTTCATTCTCGATACCGTGTCTGCAAAGCATGATATCAACGCTTACCTCCTGCTATTGAGACGGGACGGCAACCTCACTCAAGTCGGAGTTCCACCCGAGCCGCTTTTGCTTCCGGTGAGCAGCCTGATTTTCGGTCGGCGCAGTCTCAGTGGTTCTCTAATTGGCGGCATTAAAGAAACCCAAGAGATGCTGGATTTCTGCGGTAAGCACAATGTTACTGCCGATATCGAACTTATCCCCATCCAAAACATCAATGAAGCCTACGATCGCCTCGTCAAAAGCGACGTGAAATATCGCTTCGTCATTGATATGGCTTCCTTAAAACAGTCTTGATAAACATTCACAACTAATAATGAAATCAGGCGATCGATTTTTCCTCATCGATCGCCTGATCACTCTGTCTCCCATCGCGATGGTCATTGCTAGTTCAGTTTGGAACTTTAGTCAAAACCTTTAAAGAAGTCTGGCTCAATAGGTGTTTCGGGGAAGTACTTGATCTCAAAGTGCTGAAATATATGATGCACAATGGTTTTAGCCTCAGAGGTATTCGATATCTGAAACGCCCGTCATGTAAAGCATTGAGCAGTTTATGATGTTTGACCTCCCAAAAATACCTATAGAGCCAATATTTTTAGTTACTTTTAAAGAAAGTTCCAAATCATGACAACTAAAACAACTAAGTTAGCGAAAGATAAAACAAAGAAGAAAAACTGGTGGCAAACGCTCGGTCCTGGATTAATCACAGGAGCTTCAGATAATGATCCAAGCGGTATTGCTACCTATTCGCAAGCTGGTGCTCAATTTGGTTTTGGTTTGTTATGGACTATGTTGTTTTCTTATCCTTTAATGTCCAGTATTCAAGATATCAGCGCTGAAATTGGCAGAGTCACAGGATACGGTATCGCTGGAAATTTACGTCGTTATTATCCTCAGTGGCTTACCTATGGGATTACAGGCTTAATGGTAATCGCGAATACGATCAATTTAGGTGCGGATATTGGCGCAATGGGATCTGCTTTAAAACTTTTAAATGGTGGCTCTGCACTGTTTTATGCTTCTATGTTTGCGATTATTTCCTTAGTGTTAGAAATTACTATTCCTTATCATAAGTATGCTTCTATCCTCAAGTGGCTGACATTAGTTTTATTTGCTTATGTTGCCACAGTTCTAGTAATTCATGTGCCTTGGGGAGATGCTTTGAGGGCTACAGTCATACCTTCTCTTTCTCTTCAATCAGATTACTTAACTACTTTAGTGGCAATTCTTGGTACTACAATTAGTCCTTATCTTTTCTTTTGGCAAGCTTCTCAAGAAGTAGAAGAAACAGAAATTACACCTAGTGAGCAACCGTTAAAAAAGGCTCCTAAACAAGCTCCTGAGCAGCTAAAGCGTATTAGATTTGACACTTATACAGGCATGGGATTTTCTAATATTATTGCTTTCTTTATTATTCTGACTGCGGCTGTAACTTTACATACTCAAGGTAAAACCGATATTCAAACAGCCTCGGAGGCTGCCGAAGCTTTACGCCCCATAGCAGGAAATTTTGCGTTTTTCTTATTTAGTGTTGGTATTATTGGTACAGGATTATTGGCTGTGCCTGTTTTAGCTGGTTCTGCGGCTTATGGTCTGGGTGAGGCTTTAAAGTGGCCGACTGGATTAGAGCGAAAGCCTCTAGAAGCAAAAGGTTTTTATGTAATCTTGGCTATCTCTACATTAATCGGGCTAGGGATGAATTTCTTCACTTCAATTGACCCTGTTAAAGCCTTATTTTGGTCAGCTGTAATTAATGGTGTGGTGGCTCCACCTGTAATGTTAGTAATGATGCTCATGTCCACAAACCCTAAGGTTATGGGTAAGTTTACAATTTCTAAATATTTAAAAATTGGCGGTTGGCTAGCAACTTCAGTTATGTTTGTGGCTGCTGCTGGCTTGTTTTTGACTTGGAAATCATAAGTGATTACGGGATAGATAGAGCTACAAAGTGTATTACAGCAAATTTCGATCAAACCCGCCACAAGTCTAGTAATCTAAATAGGGCAACCGCACACGTTTATGAATAAATAACGAAATAAAGAAGGTAAAGTAAAATGATCAATATAAATTAAAAGTAAAAAAGTGCTATGTCTTCTACAATCAGCCCAGTCACAATAATTTAGACCTATTTTAGCAACTTGCGAGACCCCAGAGCAGCACATAGTATCGAACATAAGCTTTTAGACATATTGATAATCAGCATATGTGGAACAATAAGCAGAGCAAATGATTTTACAGCAATAGCAGAATATGGAAAATTAAAGGAAAAATAGTTAAAGACATTTTTAGAATTAGAAAATGGAATACCATCAGTAGATACATTTGAGAGAATATTTGCTCGACTGACCCCATCAGAATTGCAAAAATGTTTTATAGGATGGATGGAAGCAGTCCATAAAGCAACAGAATGGCGTAGTTTCTATCCAACAGCGATATTATATTCTGAGTATTGAGAGTGATGTTCACAGGTTCTCTCAATCTGTTAGAAGTCATTGGAGTATTGAAAATCAACTGCATTGGATTCTTGATGTTGGGTTTGATGAAGATGCTTTTCAATGTTGTCGAGGCTATACTGCTGAAAACTTAGCTGTTATTCGTCATGTTGGCATAAATTGACTTTCCCGTGACAAAAAAACTAGGATCGGAGTCAAGACTAAACGACTTAAAACTGGCTGGGATGACAACTATCTCAAGCATACACTTAACGACTTAAACATAGTCTCACCTTAGTCTTCATTATTTATTCATAAATGTGTGCGGTTGCCCTATCCACAATCATGAGCTTCTTGACAGGATTCTTTATCTCTGCTCCCTATTTACCACCATTCATAATCAGATCCTAATACCATCTTATATCTCCACCAAAATTTTACATAAATAGAACCTAAAACAGCGATCGCCAGTCTAAAGCAATGTCATCAATGTTGTCCTAGCGCAACTTGCTTTATGGAAACAATCCTATGGATCGCATCGTACAGAAAGCTCATTTCTTTAGACGGGCAAGCTTTGGGGCAACCCTCGACGAACTGCATAGCGACAATTCTCCTGAAATGTTGTTGTCAACATGGCTCAGCGAATCACCAGTACTAAATGTCCCCGCACCTCTGCCCATAGTCAAAAAAGGTAAACAAGATCAATCGCGGGAAATGTGGCGTTGGTTGTTGAAGCAAATGGTGAGTGCCAATAATCCATTACATGAACGCATGGTTAACTTTTGGCGCGATCGCTTTGTCGTATCCCTTCGTAAAGTTGGGAAAGCACAATTGTTGTTAGATTATGAAAGACGTTTACGAGCCTATGCGATGGGAGATTTTCAGGAATTGCTGATGCAAGTAACTACTAGCCCCGCTATGCTCAACTATTTAGACAATGACCAAAACCGTGCTGGCAAGATTAATGAGAACTATAGCCGTGAAGTGATGGAACTCTTTACCCTTGGGCAAGGACAATATACTGAAAAGGATATTCAAGAGGGAGATAGGGCGCTGACGGGATGGCAAGTTAAATTACATCCTGAGATGGGCATCGCGGATGTCACCTTTGTCAAGCGTCGTCATGATGATGGAGTCAAGAATTATTTGGGACATTCAGGCAAACTCAGCACCCAAGATGTGGTAGAAATTTTAGCCAATCATCCCAGTACCGCCAGAAAATTAGCCGTCGATCTATGGAGTACTTTCGCCTATCGTGATCCTGAACCCGCAATCATCGATCGCCTTGCACAGGTATATAAACAGAACAATCGCAGCATCAGAGCTGTGGTTGCCGCAGTTTTTAATAGTCCTGAATTTTATAGTGCCAAGGCATATCGTAGTCATCTGAAAACACCACTCTATTTTGTTTTGAGCAGTTTGCACCAATTGCAAATTGAGGCAGATAGCGATCGCGTAATTAGTGATTTACGCGCAATGGGACAAGTGCCATACAATGCTCCATCTGTGAAAGGTTGGCAAGGAGAGCAGGGTTGGTTGACTGCGCCTTCTTTATTAACGCGGCTCAATGTCGCTCAGCAGTTTACGAAAGAGTATGGTGACGATGGGGGCTTTAAGTTCAATCCCGATCGCTACAGTACCAAAGATCTAGTCACAGTTTTATTAGATGGGAATAGCGATCGCCTAGAAGAACAGTTTACAGGATTATCAAAACGCGAAATTGCAGCTTTGATTCTATCTTCACCGATCTATCAACTGGCTTAAACATAGACAAGATTAATGCTTCTTCCCATGTAGATTTTTAACACTAACTCTAAATTTATGAATAGAAGAGATTTTCTCACCTTGATGTCTAGCACGGCGGCAATGGCGATCCTTGCTCCTAGTTGCACTAGTGCCGCCCAAAGTAGCGATCGCAAAACTCTTGTCGTCATCGAACTTGCAGGGGGGAATGACGGCTTAAATACGATCGTTCCTTACAATGACGCTAATTACCGTAGATTGCGTCCCACTATTGCGATCAAAGATGGAATTCCTATCTCTAATCAGGCGGCGTTTCCATCCTGCCCTCAAAGATTTAAAACCCGTTTTTGATAAGGGGCGTGTGGCGATCGTTCAGAACGTCAGCTATCCTAATCCCAATCTATCTCACTTTCGTTCTAAAGAAATTTGGCAAAGCGCCCATCCTCAAGGGGCATCAGATACGGGCTGGTTAGCAAGATATCTCAATGATGTCAAAGCGAAACCCGCAGAGGCAATCTTTCTTGGCGAAGAATATCCCCTAGCACTCACAGGTGATGGCGATCGATATCTCCAACTGTCTCCCCGTTTAGCAGTGCAGCAACGGGGCAAACTTGGTGAAGCGATGCGCGTGGTTTATAAACAATCCCCAAAGTTCAGAATTGGCGGAACAAGTCCGTCTCTCGGTGCTAGAGAGCGAAGCTGCCGTCAAGCAACTGACCAAAGATATTGACAAACGCATCGACAATCATGGCTATCCAAAAACAGCGATCGGTAAACAATTTGCATTGCTTGCTCGTGTTTTAGAGTCACAGCCCAAGGTGGTCTATCTCACCATCGGTTGGTTGGGATACGCATACTGGACAAGTACGCCGAACAGCAACAATTGCTAGGTGATCTCGGTGCTGGTTTAGCTGCTCTTGATCGCGATATTCAAGCTCATATATGCAAAAGAATATCCTAGTAATGGTGGCAAAGTGAGGTTCGGTCGTCGTCCTTCAGAAAATGGTAATGGAGGTACTGATCACGGCACGGCTGCACCTATAATTTTGTTGGGAAATGTGCGCGGAGGTCTGTATGGTGGCACTCCCGCATTAGATAGTCTTGTCCAAGGAAACCTACCAATGCAAGTAGATTTCCGTAGCATTTATGCGGAGATTCTCAATCAGTGGGAAGGAGTTAAAGCAGCAACTATTCTCGATCAAGACTTCCCCAAAATCGGGATTTTGTAATAAAAAAGGTGTCGCGAAGCGACACCTTTTTTATTAGCGCAGAAAACCTAATGCTGAGCCAAGCAATAAAAATACTCCCATAATTAGGGCTTGCTGAAAAAGCAAGAAAAGCATACAAGCAATGGTTTTCAATGAGATTAAAAACTGATAAAATGCAAGGAAAAGCAGCAAAAGTAAGTAAAACCCTTGCACAAATAAAATTTCATGTACCGACAATCCCCCACAGGACAGCTATCATTCGAGAATTTCTACTTACCATTTGGCGGGAAACTGTCAGGAAAAAATCGATGGGTAAGATTAGCGGAACTAGTACCGTGGGAACAATTTGAGAGTGAATATGCAGAATAATTCAGTGCAGGACAAGGAGCGCCAGCAAAAGCATTTCGGATGGCACTTGGGGCGCTGATAATCAAAGAGAAATTAGGAATAAGCGACGAAGAGACAGTGGAACAGATTCGCGAGCATCCATATTTACAATACTTCCTAGGCTTATCAGAGTACA
>JAATWA010000006.1 GCA_013361095.1 Pseudanabaena biceps
TATAAGCATTATTCATGATCTATAATCTATTAGGAGTTGAAAATATGAGATTAGCCAAACAATATACTACAAAATATACGAATATGACAATAATTCGTGCAAACTTCACAGGACAGCCGCACACGTTTCTTAACAGACCAGCAAACATTTCTTAACGAACAAGAAAATGAAAGGTAAAACAGGAGAGTTGAGCATATTGGGGATCAGGTAGTAAAGTTAAACTAAGTGACTCTCTCACGAGAGCCACTTGTCTTCAGAACCGAACTTGAAACTTTAGCTTCATTCGGCTCCTCAATGATTTGACCTTTATCATCGGTACGCCGCAAACTGCCATCAGAAGCAGTTTTAGTATCATGGCAATGACGATGAAGAAGATGAAGGTTTGCATATCCATTACCACCGCCCAAGGAGCGAGGGATAATATGGTCAATCTCCCAAACATCTCCATCTCTGAAAGTTAATCCGCAGTGATTACACTTGCCATTCTGAGACTTGAAGAGTTTGGAAACTGAAACTGGCAGCAGGGGATGTTTCCCCAGTCTAGCAGCCCAGTAAGGTAAATCCCCATCGTAGGGAGATTTATCAGCAATTCTCATTATGAAAGAAAGCTAGCCAAACCGTGGATATAGGGATAATGTTAATGACAGCAAGAAGGATGCAGGGCAAGAGCTTTGAAACAACTAGGCTCGTTTGACACAATTGTAGGATTTTTTCGGGAACAACTAGAATCATTGCCAGACAAGCGTACGGGGAAGAATAGCCGCTATGGCATGGAAGATGCAGCCCTAAGTGCTTTCAGTGTATTTTTCACTCAAAGTCCATCATTTTTAGCGTACCAGCGCACAATGGAGCAGACAAAAGGGAAGAGCAATGCCCAAAGCTTATTTGGAGTGCATAAAATACCAAGCGACAACCACATCCGAGACTTGCTAGATCCAGTGAAGCCCCAAGAAATGTTTCCAGTATTCGAGGCAATCTTACAAAAGATAGAGCAAAAGGGAAAACTGCAAGGATTTCGAGGATTTGCAAACAACCTGTTAATCGCGCTAGATGGCACTGAATACTTTAGCTCAAGACAAATTCATTGCCCCCACTGCTCGACGAGAAAAATGAAATCAGGAGAAATGCATTACTTTCATAGCGTGGTTACACCAGTAATTGTTAGTCCGCATCAGTCTCAAGTGATTCCCTTAGTCCCAGAATTCATCGTGCCGCAAGATGGACATGACAAGCAGGACTGCGAGAATACAGCCGCCAAAAGGTGGTTGTTAGAACATGGCAATAAGTACAGTTCATTAAAGGTAACTGTATTGGGTGATGACCTTTATTGTCGCCAACCACTCTGCCAAATACTCTTAGAGCAACGCTTTAACTTCATCTTGGTCTGCCGCCCAGAATCTCATATCACTATGTATGAACATATCGAAGGCATTGCTTTGCCAACTGTGGTTGTCAACAAATGGACGGGGAAATTTCAAGAAACCTATACCTACCGATATCTCAATGGGCTACCTATCAAAGATACTTCGGATGCTTTGCTGGTTAACTGGTGCGAACTAACTGTGACCAGACCTGATGGCAAGGTCGTTTACAAGAACTCTTTTACAACCAATCACACGATTACAGACCAAACGGTGGCAGATATTGCTCTAGCTGGTCGTACTCGTTGGAAAGTGGAAAATGAAAACAACAACACCCTCAAAACTAAGGGCTACAACTTAGAACACAATTTTGGACATGGTAAGCAACATCTCGCATCCTTCCTCGCCACGCTCAATATTTTGTCTCTCCTATTTCACACATTGTTGGAATTGGTCGATGATAAGTACAAGTTATTGCGAGAGCATTTGCCTACGCGCAAAACCTTTTTTAACGATTTACGAGCCTTAACTCGGTATCTTATTTTCGATAGTTGGGATCATCTTCTGACTTTTATGATTCAAGGCTTAGAGCTTGATCTCCCGCCTAACAGTAGTTAAATTTCCATAATGAGAATTGCTGGAGATTTATTGCCTTTAACCTTTGTATGTCTGACAATGGGAACTTCAGCATGGGATGTGAGGGAGAAAATTCCATCACTAAATACCCAGCTTCTGCCATTGATAATCCTAAAGTATTTAGCATTGACCCATTTAGCCGATTTGTTATGGTGACGACGCTTACACCATCTCGTCATACGCTGCCAAATTAGATGATCTAACTTGGCGAAAGTGGCTTTACTGACTCCAGTAGAGTAGTAATTAGCCCATCCACGTATGATGGGATTCAGCCTTAACACTAATGCCTTTTGTGGGGCTGAGCTATGGCTAGATATGACATCCGCTATTTTCTCGTAGTGTTTCTTTGTCTTGTCCTTAGATGGCATGATTAGTGTTTTGAAACCTAAGCGATTTCCATTTCTAGATTTACCACTCTTGTGTTTGCCCACCTTGTACTGACGGATATTGAATCCAAGGAAATCAAATCCACTAGAGGTATGAGTCACACGAGTCTTTCTATCACTAACTTCCAACCCAACTTCTTTGAGCCATTCTTGAAGAATGACCTTAGCTTTATCTATTACTTCTTTGTCTGGATGAAGACAAACGAAATCATCGGCATATCTAACAAACGTTAGGCTGCTTTGATTTTTAAATTTATTTCCTCTTAAGGATTTCGCTAGTTGCGTCATCCTATTTTCCATGCCGTGAAGTGCTACATTGGCAAGCAGAGGAGAGATGACAGAGCCTTGTGGCGTGCCAAAGTCTGAATCCTCTTTATTACCTTCAAACACCCATCCAGCCTTGAGCCATGCCTTAATGACACGTCCTAAAGTTGGTGATGTTTTGAGCTTTTGTAGCAGATAATCATGATTGATCATGTCGAAGCATTTAGAAATGTCAGCATCTAAAACCCACTTGGATTTTTTATTGATGCTGTCAAATATTGCTTCGATAGCGTCATGGGCTGAACGTCCGATTCTAAAGCCAAAACTGTTTGGCTCAAACTTCGCCTCCCATTCTGGCTCCAGCACCAATTTTACTAACGCTTGGCAGGCTCTGTCCTTTATGCAAGGAATCGATAGAGGACGCTTTTCGCCATTAGCCAGCCTTGGGAATCAAGATTCTTCTGGCAGGTAGTGGCTTTTGCTTTAGGGAAAAACTTTGAGCTAGGATTAACCTTTGATTAGGTGAGAGGGATTTAACTCCATCTATCCCAGCCGTTTTCTTCCCTGAATTATCCTGTGTTACCTTTCTGGTCGCTAGTAAACGAGCATTGTAGGAACGGGTCAGTGTTCTTTGTAACTTGCGGACTAATTGAAAATTGCCATGACTAGACGCTCGGAAAATCCGCTTTTGGAGCTTAAAAACATACCTTTCAGCTTTACGCCAATTGATATCTTTCCATTCCACATTATTCAGTTTTACAACTGGATATGTATTAGACATTTACACTCTACTTAGTAGCTTTTCCCTTCAAATCATCGTCTGGAAGTGGGCATATCCAAGCCATTACAACTTGGCGTTAGCTTTTTCCAGAATCCTGCCATACATGGTATATGGTTAGCACCTACTGGAGCTTTTGGCTTCAGAACGCACGTATGGTTACTTCGTTCCTTATGTTGATTGGTTGCGCCTTTAGATGTCTCAATTAAACCGAGTCAAGGTATGGGAGTGTTGTTGAATATTGTCCAACTATTCAACCTCTGACTTTTGCCTTTTGGCTCCAGTGTATCAGCCTGATTTCACTGGTTTGTTTTTACGGTCTTTTGATGAGATTCCTGTTCGTCATCATGGGCGCTTGCTTGCTCGCCACTGGCTTAGGCTTCCAGTTTAAGAGCTTTTATCCCCGCTTTACGGATTGATGGCTAGTCGCTACCGTAGGGGATATGCTTTCACCAGAACACTCTCTGGGGAAGGGCTTGCATTCTCTAGGGAGATGCTCACCTTCATCAACATAAAGTTGTCATGACTCCTAGGGGAACCATGCTAGCTATCTCTCAATCTCTTATTAGGAGCTGATTTCAGCTAAACGAATCGCACCGGACAAAAACCAACGCTAAGCCTGTAACACTTACCCAGTATACATTACAACTAAAATAGCATTTCGCAAAAAACGATAAAATTTTTGCGGCAAAAGATACCAAATTAGATCCAAAAGTTGGTATCTTTTGTCTAGCATCTCTTGATTCTAAACGTTTCTGCGTATGGCTTAAGCGGCAGTCTAACCATCGAAAGTTGGTAAAGTTAATTTACTTGAAAACCAGCCTCATAATTCCCCGAAAAATATAAAAATGGTGAGACTAAATAGTTCTTATTCTCTTAACGGGTGCGACCTTCATGTAATAACCCCTTACTGCGCAACCATTCTGGCTTTTGCTCATTCGGATCATAACTCTTGAGTGGATTAGACGAAAGCTATACTAGGCAAGAATTTGCTAATTTGAGAAGGTATCAGATTAAGGTCGCACCCGTCTTAAACGATGTTTTTTGTCCGGTGCGATTCGTTTAGCTGAAATCAGCTCCTAATAAGAGATTGAGAGATAGCTAGCATGGTTCCCCTAGGAGTCATGACAACTTTATGTTGATGAAGGTGAGCATCTCCCTAGAGAATGCAAGCCCTTCCCCAGAGAGTGTTCTGGTGAAAGCATATCCCCTACGGTAGCGACTAGCCATCAATCCGTAAAGCGGGGATAAAAGCTCTTAAACTGGAAGCCTAAGCCAGTGGCGAGCAAGCAAGCGCCCATGATGACGAACAGGAATCTCATCAAAAGACCGTAAAAACAAACCAGTGAAATCAGGCTGATACACTGGAGCCAAAAGGCAAAAGTCAGAGGTTGAATAGTTGGACAATATTCAACAACACTCCCATACCTTGACTCGGTTTAATTGAGACATCTAAAGGCGCAACCAATCAACATAAGGAACGAAGTAACCATACGTGCGTTCTGAAGCCAAAAGCTCCAGTAGGTGCTAACCATATACCATGTATGGCAGGATTCTGGAAAAAGCTAACGCCAAGTTGTAATGGCTTGGATATGCCCACTTCCAGACGATGATTTGAAGGGAAAAGCTACTAAGTAGAGTGTAAATGTCTAATACATATCCAGTTGTAAAACTGAATAATGTGGAATGGAAAGATATCAATTGGCGTAAAGCTGAAAGGTATGTTTTTAAGCTCCAAAAGCGGATTTTCCGAGCGTCTAGTACAAGGCGGCTAAAGTGAAGATACTATAAGAAGAAATGAAATAACGGTCAAAAATTAGTGTTTACGGGATCTGCAAAAGCATTGCATTTAGAAGAGTTGGAACAAGAAGAATTGGAACAGATAATCAATCGACACAGTACACCGCAGCAAATAGCCCAACGAGCAAAGATTGTTGTTTTAGCCTCTCAAGGATACAGTCAAGCAATGATAGCGCGGGAATTAGATATCAGCCGCAAAAGTGCCCGATTGTGGCGAGACCGATGGGTGTGGGGACGGGAAAAAGACATAGGCGTGTTGGATTGTTTGAAAGATGCCGAGCGTTCGGGTACACCACCGACATTCGAGCTTGAGCAAATCATGCACTTATTTGCAATCGCCTGTGAAAGTCCAGAGGAGAGTGGTCGCCCAATCAGCCAATGGACAAGTCGCGAACTCGCCGATGAAATGATTCAACGCGGGATTGTGACCACGATATCACCGAGGCACGTTGGACGCTTACTTGCCGAAGCAGATATCAAACCGCATCAATCAGGTTACTGACTGAATCCAGCGCCTGACCCATTGTTTGAACAAAAAGTAACAGCCATTACTGACAATTACTTAAATGCAATAGAGCGAGCTGCCTTAGGTGAACAAACTATTAGTCTTGATGAAATGACGGGTATCCAAGCCCTTGAGCGCAAATATCCTGATAAGCCCTTAGAACCTAGTAAGATTCACCGTCGCGAGTTTGAATATATTCGACATGGTACTCAAACCTTAATCGCCAGTTTTGATGTCGCCACGGGTTTAGTCATCAAGGCTTCTGTGGGCGATACACGTACTGAAGTTGCCTATCTTACTCATGTCCAACAAACTATAGCCACTAATCCTGATGCTAACAAATGGCATTTAGTTATGGATTGTCTCAACACTCATCAATCGGAATCCCTCGTTCGCTATGTTGCACAAGTCGAAAGATTGGAGATTGATTTAGGTGTCAAAGGTAAGTGCGGCATCCTCAAGTCCATGCAGACAAGGACTGATTTCTTAACCGATAAAAATCATCGTATTGTTTTTTATTTTACTCCCAAGCATTGTTCTTGGCTTAATCAGATTGAGATTTGGTTTGGAATCTTGATGCGTAAGTTACTCAGACGCGGTAACTTTATCTCTCAAGCCGATTTGAAGTCTCGCATTATCTTATTTATTGACTACTTCAACCGTACTATGGCTAAGCCTTTTAAATGGACTTATAAAGGTAAGGCTTTAGCCGTCTAAAAGTATGTTTCTTCACTTTAGCCGCCTTGTACTAGTCATGGCAATTTTCAATTAGTCCGCAAGTTACAAAGAACACTGACCCGTTCCTACAATGCTCGTTTACTAGCGACCAGAAAGGTAACACAGGATAATTCAGGGAAGAAAACGGCTGGGATAGATGGAGTTAAATCCCTCTCACCTAATCAAAGGTTAATCCTAGCTCAAAGTTTTTCCCTAAAGCAAAAGCCACTACCTGCCAGAAGAATCTTGATTCCCAAGGCTAATGGCGAAAAGCGTCCTCTATCGATTCCTTGCATAAAGGACAGAGCCTGCCAAGCGTTAGTAAAATTGGTGCTGGAGCCAGAATGGGAGGCGAAGTTTGAGCCAAACAGTTTTGGCTTTAGAATCGGACGTTCAGCCCATGACGCTATCGAAGCAATATTTGACAGCATCAATAAAAAATCCAAGTGGGTTTTAGATGCTGACATTTCTAAATGCTTCGACATGATCAATCATGATTATCTGCTACAAAAGCTCAAAACATCACCAACTTTAGGACGTGTCATTAAGGCATGGCTCAAGGCTGGATGGGTGTTTGAAGGTAATAAAGAGGATTCAGACTTTGGCACGCCACAAGGCTCTGTCATCTCTCCTCTGCTTGCCAATGTAGCACTTCACGGCATGGAAAATAGGATGACGCAACTAGCGAAATCCTTAAGAGGAAATAAATTTAAAAATCAAAGCAGCCTAACGTTTGTTAGATATGCCGATGATTTCGTTTGTCTTCATCCAGACAAAGAAGTAATAGATAAAGCTAAGGTCATTCTTCAAGAATGGCTCAAAGAAGTTGGGTTGGAAGTTAGTGATAGAAAGACTCGTGTGACTCATACCTCTAGTGGATTTGATTTCCTTGGATTCAATATCCGTCAGTACAAGGTGGGCAAACACAAGAGTGGTAAATCTAGAAATGGAAATCGCTTAGGTTTCAAAACACTAATCATGCCATCTAAGGACAAGACAAAGAAACACTACGAGAAAATAGCGGATGTCATATCTAGCCATAGCTCAGCCCCACAAAAGGCATTAGTGTTAAGGCTGAATCCCATCATACGTGGATGGGCTAATTACTACTCTACTGGAGTCAGTAAAGCCACTTTCGCCAAGTTAGATCATCTAATTTGGCAGCGTATGACGAGATGGTGTAAGCGTCGTCACCATAACAAATCGGCTAAATGGGTCAATGCTAAATACTTTAGGATTATCAATGGCAGAAGCTGGGTATTTAGTGATGGAATTTTCTCCCTCACATCCCATGCTGAAGTTCCCATTGTCAGACATACAAAGGTTAAAGGCAATAAATCTCCCTACGATGGGGATTTACCTTACTGGGCTGCTAGACTGGGGAAACATCCCCTGCTGCCAGTTTCAGTTTCCAAACTCTTCAAGTCTCAGAATGGCAAGTGTAATCACTGCGGATTAACTTTCAGAGATGGAGATGTTTGGGAGATTGACCATATTATCCCTCGCTCCTTGGGCGGTGGTAATGGATATGCAAACCTTCATCTTCTTCATCGTCATTGCCATGATACTAAAACTGCTTCTGATGGCAGTTTGCGGCGTACCGATGATAAAGGTCAAATCATTGAGGAGCCGAATGAAGCTAAAGTTTCAAGTTCGGTTCTGAAGACAAGTGGCTCTCGTGAGAGAGTCACTTAGTTTAACTTTACTACCTGATCCCCTTTTACAAAAGGGAGCGGTTTTGTACAACTATGTATAACTCTATGGTTTACATAGTATTTTACCCATGTCATGCAAAACGCTTTACAAAGTATGACAACATGCTAGAATGTATGACATAAAGTAAAGCAAGAGTAAAACATTATGGTAGAAACTAAGGCGGTATCGGTTCGCTTGCCTCTCGACTTACTCAATGAGTTAAATAGCTATGCCACTGATAAAGGTATGGTGAGAGGCGGTGATGCAAATATAGGCGGCGCGATCATTGCAGTCCTTAGACAGCATTTTGGAGAGCCCGACAATGTAAAACAAGTATCTGACAGTGTGGATATTGAGAGTATTGTTAATGCTGCGATCGCCAAGCAGTTAAATGTCCCTATCGCTCCTTTGCTTGCCAAAATCGATAGCATAGAATCTACCATTGGCTCTCAAGATGACAAGATTGCAGCACTTGAGGCAATTGTTGTCGGATTACCCACTACTTTCATATCGACCGAGCAGGTTGAGGCGATTTTTGACAGGATGATCGGTCCAGTGTTTGCCAGAATTGAAAATCTAGAAAACACTCGCAGCGAGGCAACAGCACCCACAAATTTTACGCAAGCGCTACTCCAGAGAGCGAAGGAAGTAGAGCCCCTGATGTTACAAAAAGCATCGTAGAAACTGAACCACTGCCAATTATTGAGGAGATCACAACTATCGCAGCTCCTACGATTGAAAAATCCTTAGATAGTGAGGGTTTGCATGATGCGATCGCCGCGACTGCAAATACAATACTTTCCCGTCCTGAGGTACTGGCGATCGCTCAAAACTTTGGTTTCCTTGGCAAAGGACAAAATCTCCACGATTGGAGCAAGGCTGCTCTCACTTCTAAATCTTATGAGACCAAAAAAGCCAACAGCGAGAAGTTAGCCGCTGTCGGCTTGGTTGCTGCTTTCACTCCTGAGAATAAGCCCGCATGGAAAATTAAAACCCTTTCATAACTACAACTAATTACTATTTTATGTAGTAGCTTTTCTACATTTGTTAAGGGTTTTAGTTTTGCAGGGTATTAGCAAGGCATTAATTACGGTTTGCTTATCATTCGTTAATGTCTGAAATCCTTAGTTTTGCGTTCAGATTTTTCGATTGATAAGTTTTACTTAAGTATGGGGTGTTTTCGGTAAAACAGCTACGATATGGTTGGTTACGGTATTTTTACGCAAGCCCCTAAACACTTTTTTTAATCGATCGTAAATCCTTAACCTACTTTTTCATTCCAATGCTACTCTCCCCCTATGACAACGCATTTCGCAACATTGCTAACTTTTCAGGCAAGATACGGTAGTAAATCCAAGTGCCGCGACGTTCTTTAGTGAGCAATCCTGCTTCATACAAGACTTTGAGATGATGACTAACCGTTGGTTGCGCTAATCCTAAAGTTTCCACCAATTCACAGGCGCATACCTCTTGAGCAGGCTGAAAGGCAATTAGGCTCATGATTTGCAATCGCGCAGGTTCGCCTAACACTCGAAAGATGGTGGCTAAATAGTTTGCATCCTCAGATGTCAAACGTCCATCCAAAAGTGGCGGACAACAGACAGTAATTGTTTGATTTATATTCATAAATAATATATTGACATACATCAATATTGCGTGCCAATATATTTATTATTATCAATATTGATTGTAGTAGATATGAAAGAGATAGCTCATGGCACAAGTAAAGCCGATTAAACGACTCTCGATCCTCGATCGCTTTTTGACATTGTGGATCTTCCTTGCAATGGCTGTAGGCGTGGCAATCGGCTCGCTTTTTCCTACGGTTGGTGCAGTAATCGATCGATTTCAAGTTGGAACGACTAATATTCCAATCGCGATCGGCTTGATTTTAATGATGTATCCACCTCTCGCTAAAGTGCGTTACGAAGAATTAGGCGATGTTTTCCATAATGGCAAAATTCTGGCTCTATCCCTAGTTCAGAACTGGGTGATTGGACCTGTATTGATGTTTTTCTTGGCGATCGTCTTTTTCCGAGACTCTCCAGAATACATGGTGGGGCTAATTTTGATTGGCTTAGCGCGCTGCATTGCAATGGTAGTGATATGGAGCGATCTCGCTAAGGGTAATACCGAATATACGGCAGGGCTAGTTGCTTTTAATAGCATCTTCCAAGTTGTTTTCTATAGCCTTTACGCTTGGGTATTCATCACTGTGCTACCTCCACTATTTGGGTTAAAAAGCAGTGTAGTGAACGTAAGCATGGCAGAGATAGGACAAAGCGTGTTTATTTATCTTGGCATTCCATTTCTAGCAGGATTTTTTACGCGCTTTTTCCTAGTCAAAGCTAAAGGAAAGAATTGGTATCACTCGGTATTCATTCCAAAAATTAGCCCGATCACCTTAATTTCTCTGCTATTTACAATCTTGGTGATGTTTAGTCTCAAAGGCAGTGTTATTGTCAAAATCCCCTTTGATGTCGTGCGAATTGCCATTCCTATGTTGATTTATTTCATCATCATGTTTGTCATTTCCTTTTATATGGCATGGCTAATCAAGGCAGATTATGACAAAGCCGCAAGCGTTGCCTTTACCGCCGCAGGTAATAATTTTGAACTAGCGATCGCTGTTGCTATTGGGGTATTTGGGATTAATTCTGGTGTAGCTTTTGTGGCAGTCGTTGGACCGCTTATTGAAGTCCCAGTCTTAATCAGCCTCGTAAATCTAGCTTTTTGGTTCAAGCGCCATTACTTTCTCTCTCCTACAAATAACGCCTAAATCACTCTAAAAAAACCTACACAAAAGTTACAAAACTATGAAACGAGTCATGTTTGTCTGTAATAAAAATTCAGCCCGATCTCAAATGGCAGAGGGGTTCGCCAGAACTTTCGGTGCTGGTAGAATTGAAGTTGCTAGTACTGGTTTAGAAGCAAGTTTTGTTCGTCCTGAGGCAATTGCTACTATGCAAGAAATTGGTATAGATATTAGCAATCAGACTTCAAAGGCTATCTAAAGATTTCGAGCCAGATAGCTTTGATGTGGTGATTTCGCTCTGTGGTTGTGGAGCACATTTACCGCCTAGATGGCAAGTTGAAAGAAGATTTGAAGACTGGCTACTAGACGATCCTGCCGAACAGCCTGAAATTTTCCCCAGGGTGCGTGATGAACTTAAGGAAAGAATAACGAATTTGATTGCGTCGCTTGATTCATAAAAGAATCACCTCCAGAGGAGTCGATGTTTTGCGTGCGCTTTCAGATGTTCTAAAAAACAAATACGAAAATAATGACAATTGTAATCCACCACAACCCAGAATGTGGCACATCTCGAAATGTTCTTAAAGTGATTGAAGCATCTGGGTATATTCCAGTTGTAATTGAATATCTGAAAGAGGGTTGGACTAAGCCTCAGTTGTTAGCACTTTTTGCTGCTGCTGATTTAACTCCTCGTTCCGCTCTACGAGAAACTAAGTCGCCTGCTAAAGACCTTGGACTTCTTGAAGACAATGTTAGTGATGAGGTGATTCTTGATGCAATGCTTAAGTACCCCGTGTTAGTAAACAGACCTATTGTCTGCACTGCAAAGGGGGTCAAACTTTGTCGTCCTAGTGATACCGTTCTTGATATTTTAGAACGGTATCCACTAGGTCCTTTTTTCAAGGAAGATGGTAGCTTAATGATTGATAAAGATGGCAAGAGAGTTTTCTGAGTAACTATGAGTTTCAGTCATCCCCCACGAATTCTTTTCTTATATGGCTCTCTAAGAGAACGCTCCTATAGTCGTTTGTTAGCAGAGGAGGCTGCACGCATTATTCAAGGATTTGGTGCCGAAGTAAAATTCTTTAATCCACAAGGATTGCCTATCTATGGAGCGGAGCCTGATAGTCATTCTAAAGTTCAAGAAATCCGGGAACTATCCTTATGGTCGGAAGGGCAGGTATGGTCTAGTCCAGAATTGCATGGTAATTTTTCGGGGCTAATAAAAACTCAAATTGATTGGATTCCTCTAAATATGGGTTCTGTCCGTCCAACTCAGGGTAAGACCTTAGCCGTAATGCAAGTCTCTGGCGGATCGCAGTCTTTCAATGCTGTTAACTCGCTGCGGATTTTGGGGCGATGGATGCGAATGTTTACAATCCCCAACCAGTCTTCGGTTCCCAAAGCTTATCAAGAATTTAATGAAGACGGAAGTATGAAAGAGTCAGCTTATCGCGATCGTGTTGTGGATGTTATGGAAGAACTTTATCGGTTTACAATCTTATTACGCGAACGGGTAGACGAGCTTACTGACCGCTATAGTGAACGCAAGATTACTAATCTCCGAAATCACGAAGAAGAAGCAAAAATACTTTGAGTTAGCAATTGCAGTCCTGAACGATTACTATTGCAGTTGGCTAGAGACTGTCAAGTAAAATGTGTAAAGTCTAGAAGCTAGACGTGGAGACGATCCTCAAAGAAGATCGCAAAGCGATTCAATGCGGGCTTCCAATCGAGAGTGTACAGTAAATTGTGTAAAGTCTGGGAAGTATACAGAGAGATAATCTAGACACACAATTACTAACGCCAAACCAGATGAATATACGCAAAGAATTGCTAGATGAATTGCTACAAGAATGTAAAACTCCACCCGACCTATTCGGAGAAGGAGGCATCCTAAAACAACTAACCACCGCGTTGGTGGAAAGAGCATTAGAAGCAGAACTATCGACTCATCTAGGCTACGGCAAGCACGAACGCAGACCAGAAGGGCAAAGCAACAGTCGCAACGGCTACAGCCAGAAAACAGTGCAAGGGGACTTCGGCATAGCGGAAATCGCCATCCCCCGCGATCGTCAAGGAGAGTTTGAACCGCAGATGGTGAAGAAAGGACAAAGCCGATTGTCAGGACTAGACGAAAAGATCATCTCCTTGTATGCCAGAGGCATGAGTGTCAGGGATACCCAAGCCCAGTTGCAAGAAATGTATGGTGTCGAAGTATCACCAACGCTTATTTCCAATGTGACTGATGCGGTAATTGATGAGGTGAAGCAATGGCAAAATCGCCCTCTAGATGCAGTTTACCCGATCGTATTTCTGGACTGTCTAGTCATCAAAGTCCGAGACAATGGTCAGGTAATCAATAAATCCCTGTACTTTGCACTGGCGGTGAATATGGACGGGTACAAGGAATTATTGGGGATGTGGATTTCACGATTGGGAAGGTGCGAAATTCTGGTTGTCAGTACTCATCGAAATTCACAACCGTGGGGTCAAAGACATTTTGATTGCCTGTGTCGATGGCTTGACTGGTTTTCCCAATGCCATTGAAACGGTATTTCCTAAAACTCAGGTGCAGTTGTGCATTGTCCACATGGTCAGAAACTCAGTGGCTTTTGTGCCTTGGCAGCAAAGCAAGCAAGTCTGTGCTGACCTCAAGGCGATTTATGGTGCTGCGACCGAATCGGAGGCAGAGTTTAATCTCGAACTCTTTGCCGAAAAATGGGACAAGCAATATCCGTCGATCTCCAAGTCTTGGCGCAGTCATTGGGCGAGTATTATCCCCTTCTTTGCTTTCCCGCCTGAGATTCGCAGGGCAATTTATACCACCAATGCGATTGAGTCAATGAATAGCAGTTTGCGGAAGGTGATTAAATCTCAACAGATTTTTCCATCTGATGAGGCTGCTTTCAAGCTGGTTTATTTGGCGATACGGAATATATCGAAGAAGTGGACGATGCCCATTCGCGATTGGAAACCTGCCCTGAATCGCTTTGCGATCCTCTTTGAGGATCGTCTCCATGTCTAGCTTCTACAACTTTACACATTTTACTTGACAGTCTCTTCCAATCACGAATTGGCATCGTCCACTTCTTCGATATATTCCGTATCGCCAAATAAACCAGCTTGAAAGCAGCCTCATCAGATGGAAAAATCTGTTGAGATTTAATCACCTTCCGCAAACTGCTATTCATTGACTCAATCGCATTGGTGGTATAAATTGCCCTGCGAATCTCAGGCGGGAAAGCAAAGAAGGGGATAATACTCGCCCAATGACTGCGCCAAGACTTGGAGATCGACGGATATTGCTTGTCCCATTTTTCGGCAAAGAGTTCGAGATTAAACTCTGCCTCCGATTCGGTCGCAGCACCATAAATCGCCTTGAGGTCAGCACAGACTTGCTTGCTTTGCTGCCAAGGCACAAAAGCCACTGAGTTTCTGACCATGTGGACAATGCACAACTGCACCTGAGTTTTAGGAAATACCGTTTCAATGGCATTGGGAAAACCAGTCAAGCCATCGACACAGGCAATCAAAATGTCTTTGACCCCACGGTTGTGAATTTCGATGAGTACTGACAACCAGAATTTCGCACCTTCCCAATCGTGAAATCCACATCCCCAATAATTCCTTGTACCCGTCCATATTCACCGCCAGTGCAAAGTACAGGGATTTATTGATTACCTGACCATTGTCTCGGACTTTGATGACTAGACAGTCCAGAAATACGATCGGGTAAACTGCATCTAGAGGGCGATTTTGCCATTGCTTCACCTCATCAATTACCGCATCAGTCACATTGGAAATAAGCGTTGGTGATACTTCGACACCATACATTTCTTGCAACTGGGCTTGGGTATCCCTGACACTCATGCCTCTGGCATACAAGGAGATGATCTTTTCGTCTAGTCCTGACAATCGGCTTTGTCCTTTCTTCACCATCTGCGGTTCAAACTCTCCTTGGCGATCGCGGGGGATGGCGATTTCCGCTATGCCGAAGTCCCCTTGCACTGTTTTCTGGCTGTAGCCGTTGCGACTGTTGCTTTGCCCTTCTGGTCTGCGTTCGTGCTTGCCGTAGCCTAGATGAGTCGATAGTTCTGCTTCTAATGCTCTTTCCACCAACGCGGTGGTTAGTTGTTTTAGGATGCCTCCTTCTCCGAATAGGTCGGGTGGAGTTTTACATTCTTGTAGCAATTCATCTAGCAATTCTTTGCGTATATTCATCTGGTTTGGCGTTAGTAATTGTGTATCTAGATTATCTCTCTGTATACTTCCTAGACTTTACACAATTTACTGTACACTCTCGATTGGAAGCCCGCATTGAATCGCTTTGCGATCCTCTTTGAGGATCGTCTCCACATCTAGCTTCTACACTTTACACATTTTACTTGACAGTCTCTCAGGATAATGTCCAAAGCGAGATTTAAACAATTCTACTTGCTGCTGCAAATCCCCCGATTCATTGAAGTTATTCCAACTGAGATGGTCGAGAAAAGCATGACCATCCACACAACTAACCGAGAGTTTAGCGCCAAACTCCACGGGTGTTCCTGACTTACCGCTGACGATTGGACGCACATGAGGTTGAGTAATGCTGACGATGCGGTCGTCTATACGATGACAACCTTGCTCGTACATCAATTGTTGTTGCCGATATACTTCACTGACGACCAGCAAGTTCCAATAGAGATTCTTCTTCAATTCTGATAGCTTTGCCCCTGCGGCAATTAGGGTATCAATATGGGCAAGATTGCGACGGACATAACCCAACTGTTGGCGCATTGCTTTGCGAATCTTTTTAGAATTGGGTTTGCGTTGTTTGACAATTTGGAGATAAGCTGTCCTTGCTTCACGGCGATAGGTGCGTGGTTTCTTCGGTAATTGTTCTTTCACTTGTTGGTAAAGAGCATCAATCACAATTTCCGTTTGTTCCCTTGTTTCGTTCAACAGTTTAATGTCAGTGGGATAACGGATGTCGGAGAATCGAGACTGTTGCATCTAGCAGCAATTTTCCTTGGTTTGCTGTTTCTGTTTCTTTCTGTTCCTTTTCTATCTTCTTTTCTTCTAACTTCTCTTTCTTATCCTGCTTTTCTTCTATCTCTTTTTGTCCCGATTCTTTTGGAGGATTTACAATCCGTTCGTTGATTCTTCCCACGATCTCTAGATTCAATCGTTTGCGGAAATGCACCATCATACTTGCTTCAAATGGTGCTTTGTCGCTGTACTCTGATAAGCCTAGGAAGTATTGTAAATATGGATTCTCGCGGATCTGTTCCACTGTCTCTTCGTCGCTTGTTCCTAGCTTCTCTTTGATTATCAGCGCCCCAAGGGCTATCCGAAATGCCGCCACTAATTGATAAAAACAGAAAACCCATACCAGCATTTTTTATAACCAATGCTTGTTATTTACTCCCCAACAAATGTGAAACATTACCGCTGAGAATCTACATCATACAAAATTGTACGGATTGTTGTCATACCCGATTACGGTAGAGTATAGCTATAATGGGCAAGAAAGATTTAGCCAAAAAAATGCAAACCACTAAACTAGGTTCCAATGGACCAACTGTAACAGCGCTGGGTGTGGGAACATGGGCATGGGGAGACACCCTTTTTTGGGCTTATGGCAAAGATTTTGGAGCAAAGGATGTAGAGGAAGCTTTTCAAGCTTCGATGGATGCAGGAGTCACCTTTTTTGATACTGCTGAAGTTTATGGTTTAGGGGAATCGGAACGTTTGATTGGTAAGTTTAGTAAGAAAACTTCGCAACCAATCCAAATCGCGACTAAGTATTTCCCACTGCCTTGGCGTTGGAGTCAATCGTCAATAGTTAATGCTCTGACCTCTAGCCTTGAGCGTTTACAGACTTCACAAATTAGTCTTTATCAAATTCACTGGCCCTTAGAATTTATACTCAAGACCAAAGACTTTATGGAAGTCTTAGCTAATGAAGTTAAAAAAGGACGCATTCAATCAGTAGGTGTAAGTAATTACTCCGCAGCGCAGATGACTCTTGCCCATCAGTATCTTTCTGAAAAAGGAATCCCTCTTGCTGTAAATCAAGTTCCCTATTCTCTCCTAAACAAACAAATTGAACAAAATGGAGTTCTCGAAAAGTCGCAACAATTGGGTGTAACGATTCTCGCCTATAGTCCCCTTGCTCAAGGTTTGCTTACTGGTAAATATACGCCAGAAACCCTGAAGAAATTACAAGGTGCGCGTCGTATTGATGCTCGATTTAGTCCCCAAGGTTTACAGAAGCTTGAGCCTCTATTCTCAACCTTGAAAGATCTTTCTAAAAAGTACGATAAAACCTTTGCACAAATTTCTTTGAATTGGTTAATATCTCAAGGAAATGTCATTCCTATCCCTGGGGCGAAGAATGCTAATCAAGCTAAACAAAACGCTGGAGCATTAGGTTGGTCTTTAACCAAAGAGGAAATCGAACTACTTCGTCAAAAAAGTAACTAAGATTTCTCCATTAGTATATTAGACATGTATTTTAAATAGTGAGAAACAATTCAGAGATCGGGCGATCGCTAATCCCCTCTTTCGTAACAATCTCTACGATTTTATTCTGGGCTGCTGTTTGCAAGAGCGCCTCCACAGTCACTTGGGCAACCTTAGTACGCGGAATACTGCCTTCAAATAGCTGGTCTGCTCCAGCCATCACCAATCCTCCTTGTTTCTCATAGTTTAGTAATCCTCCCGGCCGCACAATCGTGTAAGTCAAACCACTGTTTCGCAAATATTTTTCCGCTTGCTTTTTCCAGAATAGCACCAACCAAAATAGATTTAAAGGGTGAAGAAATTTAGACACACATAAGGAAGAAACGATCGCAAAATGTTGGACACCTTTTGCCTTAGAAGCATTCACCAAATTCTTGATACCTACATAATCCACTAGATAAGGTTCGAGTGCATTGAAGCTTGGTTTTGCTCCTGTAGCACATACCACCACATCACAATCAGCGATCGCATCCTTCAAATAATCAGCAAACAAAACATCGCCTTGCACTAATTCTGCTTTCGTTGGCAGAATCTGCTTAGCTAGCTCTAAATTACGGACTAAGGCTCTAACAGGTATATTACGTTTAACTAAATCCGTTACAATATGGCGACCTGTTTGTCCCGTTGCTCCTGCCACAAATACTTTCATAGATAATTCATCTCACAGCCTTCACAATTACTTAAATTTACGCGAACTCAGGTTAAGCGTCTACCCCCGAATGACAATGATTTCTCGACCTGCGGGACTAATGACATTCTCCGTAGTCGTGCGATCGCTTAGCGGCGGCAAACCTTTACGGCGATCAAAAATCACCAACCAACCCGTATCCAAACTCAACCCCGACAAATATTTATCCAATTGTGGTAAACCTTCCTTAAGTGGATCTGGTTTTTTATCAGCCCATATTTTCAACTCCATTGCTAAAGTTTGTTTTCCATAGCGCAAACAAATATCCATTCTCCCTGAACCGATCGCATATTCTCGTTCCAACGTACCATTACCATTTACGACTCGATGCAGAAATGCCATCATCACCAGATGTGGTGCAATTTCTGGATAGTTAGCACTATTGAATAATGGCTCACCATGTTGTCGCCAGAAAACTAGAAAGGCATCAAGTAGGACTTGAGCATTGAGACTTCCATCAGCATTCAGCCAGCTAGGTTGAATCATCGGCAGACTATCCTGCACTCCCTGAGATAAAACTCTGGGAATCACTTCTTGATAAATGGGATTCGCAATCTTTAAGCCACCTTCCTGACTCCGCACCACTAAACCTAAGTCCAACAAATAGCGACGATCGTCATCTGGGGTATCTCCCAGCTCTAATCCAGATAAAATTGGTTGAATTATGGCTCTGACTCTATCTTCTCTAAGCCTCTCGGCAAGACTATCCAGATGTGTATCTTGTCTCTTAATAAGTATTTCCTTCGCTTGATTTACCAACTCAGGAGTAATTGGAATAGATGGATCTTTAGCTATGTATTCGACAATTTCCTTGGCGATCGCATTCACCAACCATGGCTGTCCCTGTGTCAAATGAAAGGCTAAATCAATCGCTTCGGGTGTAAATATTTGTCCTGTGGCTTCCGTATGTTGCTGGTAAAGATTTTTCACATCCTCAAGGGTAAAGTTACTTAGAGTAAAGGAGCGCACTTTGATATTAAAAGGACTAGAAGTATTCAGCCGATCGCTCCCCCCAGAAGCATATTTATAATCCCGCACATCTCGCATCCCCACCAGTGCCACTGACTGCGGAAATCCCTGCGGACGATTGGGAAAACCAGAGCGGATTTGTCTTAACACAGAAATTAGTGTTTCGTTACTCAAGGCATCAATTTCATCCAAAAAGACAACTAATGGACGGGAAGATTGTTCAGCCCAGTTGCTCAAGTTTGTACCAATTCTCGCTCCTGCCTCGGCATCTAACCACTCATGAGGTTGCAGATCTTTGGGCAAACGAAACCGTATCGATTGCTTCCACTCACCTAAAATAGCCAGCTCGGCTGCGCCCAAATCGTCAGAGAAAGCCGCACCCACTTCCAGCGATAACATCACCGCCGTATATTGACCGCTAGCCGTTAGTTCTTGGGCAAGTGCCAACATTGCTGTAGTCTTACCCACCTGTCTTGGCGCATGAATCACAAAGTAATTTTCTTGAGCAATTAATTGTTTGATTTCAGGCAAGCGCTCTGTAGCTGACAACATGTAGTGAATATCAGCTTTACAAGGACCAGCAGTATTAAACCATTTTTGCATAACGACAACTAACTAACAAAGCAGATACCCCTTCAATATATAACAACGCGCCAAGCAAACCCCGCAAACCCAGAAAACACATTGCCAACACTAAGCATAAATACTTATTCATATAAATTTAATGACAAATAATCATCAATTATTTGCTCTAAGATGTTTCTATGACAAGTTGGGCTGTTGAGTTGGCTTAATCCCCTCGCGCCCCAGATAGTAGATTCTCGGGTAGGTCTGTCTCATCCTGCAACTGATAATCATCACAGTTATTCCCTAGAATACTTTTGGTATGTACTAGACAAAGCTCAGCTTACAGGTTTTGCACTGGAGTAAATTCATTTTCTAGGGGCTAACTAATACAAAGCCTCTCGTTTTTCCACCATCATTATCAATGGTATCCATGGCTTGCCATAGCTCATTAGCTTTTACCCATACTGGCGGATATTTGTAGCTGGCAACATCCAAAATCAAAAAACTATCTGTTGAATGATCGTAGGCGGCAATTGGTGAGATATGCCCACCACTTTCTTGACCGATACTGCGCCGCAAACAATTAGCATTAGGGAGATCAAAAAAAGATTGATCCCCTAACTAGTCGGAATTAATGGGAATAGAGACAAACCACTTTTTCAGATCGGGAAGTCGCTCAAGTTGTTCTTCCACTTTTTCCATGGCTGCTTTGGTGAGCTTTACGCCAGTGTGATAAATCTTCTCGACTAAAGTTACAACAGGGTGCTTACCTCTGATAGTCAGGGTCTTGGCAAATTCCAACACAGCTTCTAATGAGTCAAGTAAACTACCATTCCAATGCTTTTCTAACCACGCAAAGGTGCGTTCGACTGGATTATATTTGCTGTGATACGGTGGATAGTAAGCTAACTGAACATGCAGTTTTGACTGGAGAGCAAAGTCTAATGTACGACTCATAAATTGTGTTCGTCTAGAATTATTTTCTGGTCAATTGTCTTGATTTATCACTAACTTGTGGATATGACTAAACCTTGCTGTCTGACTCTGCCACCATTGTTCAATTAGGTCAACGATACAATCTGCTGTTAATTTGGAGGAAATAAAGAATAACCATAATTTATCCAACTCAGGTGCATATATGCCATAAGGCGTTAGGGTCATTGCCGCTTCAAAGTCATGGTCTAAAGCCTTTGTTGGCACACGGGTTTGACCGCCTCTGTCAAATTCGCCAATTTTCACGGCAACCTTTGCATCAATAGAAATTCTTAATGTGTGTGGATCAGCATCAGCTTCTTTGTTGCTCTTTTCAAGTTGTTTAAAAATCGCATCTGTTTCGGGAATACGCTTTTGCGGTTTCGTCTTCGCAACTCGCTTCAGACTGTAACCCATGTCATTTAAGCGATGGCGAATCGTTTCACAACTGGGTAACGTCTCATCTTCGTAACCTTTAGTCAGAATTAGTTGACGACGCACTTCAGCAGCACTAATTCTTGTATATAGCCTCGTACTTTGGAAACTTGGATCAGTCTGACTTTGTGGTTCTACAATCGCTTTTATATCTTCCAGTAAATTAGACCTGTTGGGTAATAACGACTAAAATCGCTGAAACCCTCACGGTGATTAGCTTTCAAGACTTCTAGCTAGGAATCCTTGAAACCCGTACTCAGTCTATGTTACAAGGTTTTTTGAACTTATTACCCAACAGGTCTATTAGGTAGTTTGACCTCTACTTTTTTCCGTCCACTGCGCCAATAACCATCCTCAATCGCTTCACCACTATTTAATTCTTTCGTTCCCTTTCTCACAGTTCGACGATTCCAACCTAGTTCTCGCTCTGCAAGTGTTTGTCCTCCTACGCCCAGACCTTTTACCACCTCAGCCATAAACTGTCTTCGATTACTGCCCTTTAGCTTTGCAGCAGTTTTAATGTATAAAGCTTTAAGATCCTCTGGCAATTGTGGGGAGTTGGCTAGCAACATGGCGACTATTTTAAAGATTACATGATTACCTCATTATTGCAGGATCGATCATTGTTTTGCTTTCCCTTAAGTAAAGTTTGGGTGCATTACATTGCATTAACGCACCCTACAAGGTCTGCGATCGCTGATTGATGTTTTTTACAGCCGTCTCAAGATTTAAGATTCTGGAGCTTCGCCATCTAAAAATAGTGGTAGCTCTTGATTTAAGCGACCTGTACGCACAAACTCAGCATAGGTATCAGCCTCGATCTCTAATAGTTCTTCACGCAATTGATCGGTAATAAATGTCAACAATTCAGGGTACTTAGTTTTAAGCTGATCGATTTCCTCTTGGAGTCGAGTTAGTTCACCCTTGACCAAAGATACTTGATAGTTAGGGCTTGCTGAAAAAGCAATTAGGTGGCAGGTACAAGGTAAGGAGAAAAAGCAGACTTCTTAGAAGTCAAGACAGGAAATTGCCAAGAGATAGCAGAAAAGGTAAAGCCCACCTTGTCAAATGGAAGAAAAAGGCGTTGTCTACCCAACATAAACCAAGAAAAAAACAAAAAAGCAAGCTGCTTGAGCAGCACCTCTAGATTCATTACCAAAAAGGTAATAGCGATCGCCGTTTCCGAAGTATTTGCCAACTTGGTCATGACGCAATTTAAACTGAACCGTCGTTTAGCCTGTCCAAACTTACCTTCAATTTGATTGCGAACCTTAGCATCTTCGAGAGTTTGCTTGCGAATAGCCACCACATCATCGGTTACAGGTCTGCCCAAAGGCGGAGCCGTAATCCGAATACCCAGATTTCGACAATAGACGCGATTGCTGCGAGTGCGGTAAATCTGGTCAACGTAAACCGCTTCAGGATAATGTCCTTAGGAGAATTTATTGATCATTCTAACGGGAGAGAGCATATTAACTTATACTCCTGTACCGTGTTAAGCATTGAAATGGGAATAATAGTGTTCGATTTTTCGCTTAATAGCAAAGGATTGCCATATCCTGATCCAATGCATCCAATTGTGGTTCATTTTGTGATCGCAATGGTATTTTTTTCCTTCTGCTGCGATCTAATCGGTTATTTTAACCGTCAGCATAGGCTATTTGAGGTGAGCTTTTGGAATCTTTTAGTTGCCTCGATCGCTATTTTTGTGGCGGTTATCCTTGGGCAGTTTGAAGCAGGATTAGCAAACATTTATACAGCAGCTCAACCAACTCTGAATTTGCATACTATGACTGGTTGGTTACTAGCGGGACTTTTAGTCATAGTAACAGCTTGGCGGCTGATTATTCGGACTCGGAGTTCTTTGAGAATTCCAGCTATTTATTTGGGCACTTCTACTTGTTTGAGCATTCTAGTCTTTTTCCAAATGATGCTGGGTAGTCGTCTTGTGTGGATTTATGGATTGCATGTTCAGCCAGTTGTAGAGTCAATGAAGCAAGGTTCAGGACAATGACCATCCAAATCGCTGATTTAGGAATCAAACTAGGAGCAAATCGCTTGCCCTATGAGATGCCAATTCATCCCCAGTTTGTACATTTGACCCTTGGACTGTTTATTATTGCGATTACCTTTGACATTGTGGCAACTTTGTTTCCTTTGGAACGTCCTATTTTCAAATTTTTGGCACTGCCTACTCTACGAACTGGACTATTTGAAGTTGGTTGGTATAATCTCGTTGCCGCTGCCATTATCACTATATTTACGGTAGCGATTGGTTTTTTTGAACTGATGTTGGCAACAGCCCCGACTGGTATCCAAAGTTTGTGGGGCTTAAATGCTGAGCAAACGATGCTTTGGCATGGATTAGGGGGGATTTTGTTGTTAGGCGCGATCACAGGTATGACAGTATGGCGAGGTTTACAACGCTATCGCTGGCGCAAGGATGCTGCCAGAGAAGTGCAGTGGAGCTATTTAATGGTCGGGATTGTGATGTTAGGTCTATTGTATTTGCATGGTACTTTGGGCTCACAGTTAGGTGATGAATTTGGTATTCATAATACGGCGGTAAGTTTGATCCGACAAGGACAAGATCCCAACCTACTATTGAAATGAACTAAAAAGAACTATGACAAATCCGATCTATCAAACTGTAATTGTGGGCGGAGGTTTTGCTGGGTTATTCACTGCTCTACATCTCAGCTATCAACACTATCCACGCACTATAATTTTAATTGACCAACATGACCGCTTTTGCTTCAAACCATTATTGTATGAATACTTAAGTGGAGAGATGGACGCGAACCAAGTGGTTCCTTCCTATGCAGAGTTACTCCATCGGAGTGGCGTAATTTTTGTCCAAGATACTGTACAAGCCATTGATCTACATCAGCGCCAGATTCATTTAGTTAGTGGCGATTCCTATGGCTATAGTAATCTGGTTTTAACATTAGGCAGTGTGACGGGATATTTTGATGTAGAGGGGGCTCAGGAATATGCTTTCTCATTTCGGACTCAAGCAGATGCGATCGCCCTTGCTCATCATTTGCGTGACTGTTTACAGAGAGCTATTCAACTCAATGATCCAGAACAACGACGACAACTTCTGACTTTGGCAGTGATTGGTGGGGGACCGTCGGGGGTAGAAATGGCAGCAACTCTAGCGGATTTGATACCACAGTGGTATATCGAAATGGGTGGCAATCAATCCGAGGTTCGCATTGTTTTAGTTAACCACGGCAAACTTTTAGAAGGAGACATTAATAGTCAGCTTCGCGAAACGGTGGAAAAAGAACTCCAAAAGCGCACTGTTCCAGTGGAATTGTTACTGGGAGTAGCGGTGACTGCAATCCATCCCAATATGATCGAATATAAGCGCGACGATCAGACAAGTAACTTAGCAGTCGGGACAGTTATCTGGACAACAGGTACAAACACTCACCCGTTGATTAAATCACTACCAATTCCCGATGAACATCGTGATAAGCATGGACAGTTGAAGGTTACACCTACACTACAACTACCAGATTTCCCCGAAGTGTTTGCGGGTGGTGACTGTACAGTCAATTTGCAGCCTTCTAGTGATACTCAAAAAAGTGCAGAAGCCCAGCCGCCTAAAGCTATACCTCTACCGCCAACTGCTCAAGTGGCTTATCAACAAGGTTATGCGATCGCTTCCAATTTACAATCTCTAGCACTTGGCGATGAACTAAAAACTGCGGAAGTAAATCTTCGCGGCACTCTATTGAAACTAGGTTTAGAAAATGGAGTAGCAAATATTTTTAATACCGTTGAATTGACGGGAGAGGTAGGGCATTTAATCCGCCAAGGCACATATTTAGAACTTTTACCCACTCCAGTTCACGACTTTAAGGCAACATCAAAATGGTTGAAGGATGAGCTTTTTGAACAAAGAAGTCCCAAATCTATGCTGAAAAATCTAGCCCTAGGTTTCTTCCTATTCGCAGTGGGATTTGTGGGTATTACCTTGCTGATTTCTCATACCTCTAAAGATCAAATCCAACTCAAATCTAGTCCATCCCAAACGTCAAAAGGTAAGGATCGTCTCCTACCAGATTAGGTGTAGATATTTAATCAAGAACTGCAATAACATTTACAAAAACGATCAGCAAAAAATAATAAAAACATGACTAGATTTCGCAATCAATCTCACGCTTTTGGTAGCCCTGGCATTGATCCTCGCTGGACTCATGCTAATAAAGATGGAGTTGGAACTGCTTACTTTTCAGCTAGTCGGGTATGGTTCACGACTTGGAATGGTATTGTCACTGAAGTTTACTATCCTCGTGTCGATCGCCCCCAAATTCGAGATTTGCAATATCTAATCAGCGATGGACAAAGTTTTTTTCATGCCGAGAACCGTGATCTCCTCACCAAAACAGAGCGAATGGGAAAACATGGGTTGGGTTACCATATCTGTAATTCTGATCCCCAAGGACGTTATACGATTACTAAAGAAGTAATTAGCGATCCCCATTTTTCATGTATTCTCCAACAAACTCAGATATCTGGTAATTTAGATGTTCTCTCAAAGCTGCAAATTTATGCATTATGTTCGCCCCATCTAGATGTCAGTGGCTGGGGAAATAATGCCTATGTAGTTGAGGCGGCAGGGCGTTCAATTCTCACTGCCGAAAAAAACGGCACTTGGTTAGCATTAGGGGCTAACATTCCATTTACACAGCTCTCCTGTGGCTATGTAGGAAAAAGTGATGGCTGGACAGATTTACGAGATAATTTTCAAATGGATTGGGAATTTGACCAAGCTTTAAATGGCAATGTTGCTTTGATGGGGAAGCTTGATTTGAGTGGCGATCGCCGTGAATTCACCTTAGGATTAGCCTTTGGTGATAGCTTACATAATGCCATCTCAACATTATTTCAATCATTAGAGATACCATTTGCTCAACAGAAACAGGATTATGAACAGCAGTGGACGACAACTTGTGAAAAAATCTTGCCTTTAGAAGAAGTATCTAGCGATCGCGGTAATCTTTATCACACTAGTATGAGTTTGCTTTTAGCCCATGAAGATAAGTCCTATCCGGGGGCTGTGATTGCTTCGATGGCGATTCCTTGGGGTGAAGCTAAGGGAAATGAAGATTCTGGTGGCTATCACTTGGTTTGGACGCGAGATATGGTTAGTAGTGCGTCCAGCCTTTTAGCCGCAGGTGATCATCAAACAGCTGTGCGAGCAATAATTTATCTGGCGACAAATCAGCAAGAAGACGGTGGATTTGCTCAAAATTTTTGGATTGACGGTACACCCTATTGGACTGGCATTCAGTTAGATGAGGTATCGTTCCCGATCTTGTTAGCATGGCAATTACATAGCCAAGGTGCGATCGCCAATTTCGACGTTTATCCCATGGTAATTCGCGCGGCGGAGTTTCTCGTGCGACATGGACCAGTAACTCAGCAAGAGCGTTGGGAAGAAGTTAGTGGCTATTCTCCTTCTACTTTAGCCTCTAATATTGCGGCTCTAATTTGTGCGGCGGCTTTTGCACGCGATCGCCAAGATCTTACAATTGCCCAATTTCTAGAAGAATATGCGGACTTTTTGGAATGCCATCTAGAAGAATGGACGGTAACGACGGAGGGAACTCTAGTTCCTGATATCAAGCAACACTATATTCGGATTACTCCTGCGAGTATTGACGATAATTGTCCTCATGAAGACCCCAACCATGACAGATTAACTATTCGTAACAAACCATCAGGCGAACGAAGTGATTTTCCCGCTAAAGAGATTGTCGATGGTGGTTTTTTACAACTGGTGCGCTATGGCATTCGTTCACCCCACGATCCAATTATTGTGAATTCAGTTAAAGTAATTGATGCAGTTTTGAAAGTAGATACGTTATTTGGCCCCTGCTGGCATCGTTATAACAATGACGGTTATGGACAGAAAGAAGATGGTGGCCCCTTCACTGGCTTCGGCAAGGGTCGGATCTGGCCTCTACTGACGGGTGAACGAGGACATTATGAGCTAGCGGCTGGTGGCGAAGTTAAATTTTATATTAAGGCCATGGAAGGCTTTGCTTCGGATACGGGGCTGCTACCAGAGCAGTCTTGGGATGAACCCGATCGCCCTGAGATTTTTATGTTTTTGGGCAAACCAACTGGTTCAGCAATGCCATTAATGTGGGCACATGCTGAGTATATTAAATTGCTGCGCTCAACTCAAGATGGTAAGGTATTTGACTTAATTCCAGAAGTAGCCAATCGGTATTTAGGCGATCGCCAAGCTTGCAAATCCTTAGAGATTTGGAAGTTCAATCGTCAAGTTAGCAAAGTGAAGAGAGAGCGATTGCTACGGATTCAGGCTTTCGCTCCTTTTAAATTACATTGGTCTTTGGATGGTTGGCAAACTGTTCAAGACATTGATTCTACGGCAACTTCGCTAGACATTTACTATGTCGATATTTCTGTAGCAAATGCTGAGCAAAACCAAATCGACTTTACCTTTTTCTGGTCGCAAGCTAGTCAGTGGGAAAATAAAAATTATCAAGTTGCGATCGCGTGATAGAAATGAGTTATTAATAAATAAAAAGGGCGTTCCATGGATAATCATACCGAAGAAGATACTCCGCCCCCTAAAAAGCGGTTTAGAAATCGGTCTAATTTTTGGTATCAATTAACCCATGGTGCGCCCGTTGCGGTTATGTTGGCGGCAGTTCTGTATATGCTTTATCAACTGCTGCCCGTTTTAGAACTGATTGCGGTTGCCGCTTTAATTGCAGTGATCTTGAGAACGTTATTGCGCTGGCTGCAAAAGTTAGTTAAGGTGCATTGGATCGCTGTTCTAATTTTGATTAATTTAATTTTAGGATTTGGCATTTTCCTAATCACCTTCATCTTCCCTAGTTTGATCAATGAAACTCAACAGTTACTTGTTGTAGTTCCCAGCTATATCAATTCACTGACCGAACTATCGATAAAGCTGCATAGTAATTATAACTTTGTACCAGATCTCTCTCAGGGATTAGCTCAGTTTCAGAATTTTGCCGATCAGATCTTAGGTATATTTCCGCAGCTACTGAAACAGACCTTGGGCGCGACAGTTGAACTGTTCGCAACTTTAATTCTTGCCCTTTATATGGCGTATGATCCTCAGGCTTTAATCGGGGGCGTATTACGATTAACACCGCGTCAGCATCACCAAAGATTTAAACGATTACTAAAGGCTACAGGCGTGAGATTACGCGGCTGGATCTTTGGCACAGGCGTGGCGATGTTGTTTTTGGGATTAGGAGTAGCGATCGGGCTTTGGGCTTTAGGCATTCCTCTAGCTCTATCTTTTGGCGTAATTGCGGGCTTATTGGAAATAATTCCTTATTTTGGCTCGATCGCTGGAGCTTTACTACCCGTATTAATTGCCCTTAGCATTTCACCTGTTAAATTTCTATTTACTGTGATTCTATTTTTAGTACTCAATCAGGTAGATGCTCACATTATCCAACCCTTAGTTATGGGTAAGCAGGTACATCTCCATCCAGTTGTGGTAATTATTACTTTTCTAGTTATGGGTAAGCTAATGGGATTAATTGGCATTCTTTTGGCAGTTCCTGCGGCGGCTGTATTAGTTACGTTCATTGATGAATTTTTTCCACCCGAATCTACTGAAGAGGTAACTGCTGAGTAATCTGTAATCATTACTTCTAGAGCAATTGAGTACCACGAGTATTCAGGTGAATCGCGTATAAAGATGTACTTGCGGCAATAAAAAGGCGATCGCCTTCCTGTCCACCAAAGGTCAAATTCGCACAGGTTTCTGGAACTAAAATCTTGCCAAGGTGAGTACCATCAGGAGCATAAACTTGCACGCTGTCTTGAGAAGTAACGAATATATTTCCCTGTATATCTACCCGTAGTCCATCGGGCTCCCCAGGACTAATCTCAGTAAATACGCGACCATTTAAAGCTTTGCATTCATTCACAACGTCATAAGCTCGAATATGATGATAGCCATTTGGAAGATCGAATGCTGAGGAATCCGATACATAAAGAATCTGTTCATCAGGACTGAAGGCGAGTCCATTGGGACGTAGCATATCAGTAATTACCGCCTCAATTTCACCTGTGTCTGGGACAAAGCGATAGACATAGCTGCCTACTTGTTCTTGCGTACCACCATAGCCTTGATTAGGTTGAGTCAGCCCATAGGGTGGATCGGTGAACCAAATTGTACCGTCGTACTTGACTACTAAGTCATTGGGACTATTCAAGCGTTTACCTTGATAGCGATCGACTAAGGTTTGCCACTCACCATTAAATTCCTGACGAATGATCGCCCGCAAACCTGATGAACAAGCCACAATTCGCCCTTCGCGATCGCGATAATTTCCACTCTGAAAGTCGGAAGGATCGCGCAACACACTTACGCCATCAAGATCACTCCAACGCAGCAATCGATTGCCGTGAGCATCGCTCCAGATTATGCTGTCATCTTCGCGAATATAAACTGGTCCTTCACTCCAGACTACGCCACTAGCGATTTTTTGCAGCACAGCATCAGGATGGATGAGTAACTTTATGCGATCGTCATAAATTTCAATTGCCTCAGACATGAGAATCTCCTATTTAGTTTATTGCTCTAATTAGTAAATTATGTCCATTGGGATCTTTAACTAAACATCTATTTCCTGCAAGAGATGCATGGGTAAAGCGCTTGACTACCTCTTCAACGTTATCGAAAATATCGTCAACGATGAGTTCAATCTGCATATGAGCGATATCGTAACTTTTCCAATCAGTGGGAATTGGACGACCATTACTAGGCTGAATATAATCCAGCAGTTCAATCCCCATACCGCCTTGAATCGGTCGTAACGACGTTACTTTGACCATCGCATTTGGCAAATTATCCAGACGAGCTTGAATTTCTCGCCAATTCAAACTGCTACCTTGCACCTGCATTCCCAGTAGATCGCGATAAAACAACAGACTTTGTTCGGTGTTGGCAACAGCGATCGCACTATGATCGATGCCCAAGAATAGACGATTAGTTTCATGATGCCATTTAGATTGACCCTTATCAGGTGGAAACCAGATTAGTTCTAAATCATGACGATCATAATCTCTAAACTTGAAGGCTCGAATGTGTGCCGCAGCAACGTTGTCAGGTGGAAATGTCTGAGGTTCAGTTGAGATCGGTTTAATCGGAAAAGATTTTAAATGAGCATAGGCCCGATCCATATCGCTGACCACGATCGCTAAATGTTGGAACCATAGATCATTACTTTGAGAATCCAATGGAATTGGTTTCCCCTGAATGTTGACATACTGCACTAACTCGATTTGTTCATCACCAAGTTTTAAAGTCACAATCCGAATTTTTGAATTAGCAATCTCTGATAAATCGCAATAATCTTTTCCATCAACTGTGATATCTGAAACAGATGCAAACCCAAGTGCTTGGCAGTAAAAATCTTTAGAACGATCAACATCCTCTACAGTCAAGCTGATGGCTCGAATGCGTTGCACTTGAATAGAAGTTTGAATCGATGGGTTCATAGACAAATTTCAATTACAAAAAGTTTTTATCCGAAAAGTAAAGCATCTACTGAGAATGCGCCAGGCCCTAAAACTGCGATCGCAATCAACAGCAGACAATACATAAAAGCCTTTTCCCAACTCGGTGGTTCGCCTTTTCCTTTTGGCCCTTGATACTGGTCAGGAGGGATTAAATAAGGATCTGGAGCCATAAATGATGTACCGCCAGAAATTTCTAGAAATATAGCAAATACCATTGAAGCTAAAATTGCTAGACTTGCTAGAGGCGTAAGGAGTCCCACAATTAAACCTAGTCCACCGAGTAACATAGACAAGGCTGACAAAAAGCAAAGCGCGATCGGCATTTTTACAGCAGCAGACCATTGCTGAAGATGCGTAATCTTAGGATAGCCGTGCATCAAAAATAGTCCGCCAACACCTACTCTAAGCAATAAAAGTGTCCAGCCTGCAAGTCCAGACGGAAAAGCTAAATAAAAGGATTTGAGCAAATGTAAAGCAGATGCTGGAAGATCAGGGGTGACATTACCTAGTAGAAATGCGATCGTAACTCCAAACGCAAATTTATAAATCATTGATTTTACTCAGTCTTAGTCGTCAAAGTCTGATCAAACTGAATAATCATCATCACACATGGCTGATCGCCCACGGTTCCCGAAAGATGTCCCTGACGACCTTGTGAATCTGCTTTTGTGTTTTGGTCTTCTCCAAAGGATATCTCACCAACACCCATTTGGACACGCTGTCCGTCCATCGTTTCCACAAACCAACATCCTGATAGCGGCACAATCCACTGAGGCTTAGGATTCTCGTGCCAAGCGCCAACCCAACCCGCAGGAAGCACTGAAAAGACTACGTTAGCTCCCTTTTGTTGAGATTGACCTAGCCACTGCGGCGAGGCAGGTGGTGCAATACTTTGCAAAATGAAATCCTGAATCTTGCGACGAGATTGATGACTGACACCTTCTTGATCAGTCCAAACATGCCAATAATCAATACTAGGTGGAATTGAATCTTGATTGAAAGTATTTAATTGAGAATCTATTTGAGTTTGACGAAAATTATGCATATAATAAATTCTCTTTATTTCATAGTATTTCTATGAAAGTTCTTATTAAAATTCAAGTAGAAAATAAAATATTTTTTATTTAGCCTTTACTTAATTTATTCTAATTCTAGCAACTATCTCAAAAAGCTATATCTTGCTATAGACCGACTTTCTAATCTTAAATCTATGTCATTTGCGGGATAGAAAATACAAATATTTTGTGATAACTTTTGATGGATTTATAAATTTTCCTATTCAAAAAATTAAAGATAATTCTTCTTGATTTCTATTCATTTTTTTAACTTAATGTATTCATAATATTCAAATTAAGAAGTAATTAATATATGGTTTTAAAACTTATATGAATATCGCTGAATCCTATGACATAATTATTATTGGAACTGGTGCTGGCGGCGGCACACTTGCTCATCAGCTCGCTCCCACAGGCAAAAAGATTTTAGTATTAGAGCGTGGTGATTTTCTACCCAGAGAAAAGGCTAATTGGAGCGCTTTAGATGTGTATCAGAAAGAGAGATATCATACTGAAGAAAAGTGGTACGACCATGAAGAAAAGCCATTCCGACCTCAGACAGGATATTGGGTAGGTGGAAATACTAAAGTATATGGTGCAGCCCTACTACGACTGAGAGAGCGTGACTTCAGCGAAGTCTATCACCAAGATGGTATTTCTCCAGCTTGGCCCTTGACTTATCAAGACTTTTCTCCCTACTATCTCCAAGCAGAAAAACTTTATGACGTTCATGGTGAACGTGGTGCAGACCCGACCGAACCTCCCTGTAATGAACCCTATTTTTATCCTGCGGTAAGCCACGAGCCAGATATGCAGGTGATTGCTGATAATATTCGTGAGCTGGGTTATCATCCTTTTAACTTGCCCTTAGGATTAAAGCTAAATGAAAAGGATCGAAACAATAGCCCTTGTATTCGCTGTGATACCTTCGATGGTTATCCATGTTTGTTAGGAGCTAAGGCTGATAGCGAGGTTAACGCAATTCGTCCTGCTCAAGAGCAGTATAAAAATGTTACGCTCCTGACTAATGCTAAAGTTTTACGTCTGATTACTAACTTATCGGGTCGTGAAGTAACGGCAGTAGAAACAGAAATTGCGGGAGAGCAGTTTCTGTTTCAAAGCAATATTGTTATCGTTGCTTGCGGAGCGATTAACTCTGCGGTATTGCTATTACGCTCTGCTAACGACCAGCATCCGCAGGGATTAGCTAATAGTTCGGGTCAAGTAGGTCGCAACTTGATGAAGCACATAGCCACAGCGCTAGTGGCTCTCCATGCTGAACCAAATCATGCTAATTTCCAAAAGACGATCGCCGTTAATGATTTTTACTGGGGTGATCAAGACTTTGATTACCCAATGGGTATGGTGCAAAATACTGGTAATGTTTTGGCGGATATGCTTCCTGCGCAATCCCCTGCCTTGATGGCTCCATTCGTAAAGCTAATCCCTCAGTTTGAACGTCATTTAATTGCGGAGAGAGCCGTTGGCTGGTGGCTCCAAACCGAAGATTTACCTAGCCCTAACAATCAGGTGTCGGTAGGAGCAGATGGCAAGATTTATTTAAATTACACTCCAAATAATACCGAAGCTGCCGATCGCCTAACCTATCGTTGGATATCAGTACTGAAGGCGATCGCTAATGCAGCTAAACATGTTATTCCATTTAATCTCTATCCCCGTGTACAGATGCCTTTACAGTCTGTAGGACACCAGTGTGGTACTTGCAGATTTGGCATCGATCCTAAGACATCAGTGTTAGATATTAACTGCCGTACCCATGATATTAGTAATCTCTATGTTGTGGATGGTAGCTTCTTTCCTTCAATTTCGGCGGTCAACCCGACGCTGACAATTATGGCAAACGCTTTACGAGTTGGCGATTATTTAGCCGAACAGATGAAGTAGCAAAGTCTCCGATCAGCATACTCAAGTGAGATATTTTTCCAAAAGATAAACGCGATCGTTATATTTACTTCATTGAGTATTTTTGATGTCCAATTAATCTATTAGCTAATTTATTATTACAGGAACGCTATGAGCTATTCTCCCTATCTTCTCAAAGGTCAAAAAGCCCTGATTACAGGTGCTAGTTCAGGTATTGGTGAAGCCGCCGCACGCCATTTAGCAAAAGCAGGAGCCTCGGTTGTCATCAATTATCACTCAGGAAAAGAAGCAGCCGAGAAAATTGTTGGCGAAATTCGTGCTGAAGGGGGAGAAGCGATTGCCATAGAAGCTAACGTCGCTAAAGAAGAAGAAGTTTTGAAAATGTTTACTGAGATGTATCGGCAGTTTGGCACAATTGATATTCTAGTGAACAACGCAGGATTACAAAAAGATGCCGCTTTTGTCGATATGACTCTTGAGGAGTGGAATTTGGTAATTGGTGTGAATCTAACAGGACAATTCCTGTGCGCCCGCGAAGCTGCAAAAGAGTTTTTACGTCGGGGTGTAAAGCCAGATATATCTTGCTCTGCGGGCAAAATTATTTGTATGAGTTCAGTACACCAGATTATTCCTTGGGCAGGACATGTTAACTACGCTACCAGTAAAGGCGGCATTGACATGATGATGAAAAGTATTGCCCAAGAGCTTGCACCGCAAAAGATTCGCGTCAACAGCATTGCCCCAGGAGCAATCAAAACTCCAATTAATAAAGATGCATGGAGTACACCTGAAGCTGAAGCAAAACTGCTTAAACTAATTCCATCAGGACGAGTAGGAGAACCCGATGATATTGGCAAAGCTGTAGTTTGGTTAGCCTCAGACGACTCTGACTACGTTAACGGAGAAACTTTGTTTGTGGATGGTGGCATGACTTTGTATCCTGGCTTTGCTACAGGCGGCTAATTCTTTTCTATAGCGGTAGCCAGTTATGTTAGGACAAACCCAAAACCCAAAAGAGAGTTGCGGCGCTCCGCGCCGCAACTCTCTTTTGGGTTTTATGTCTTAACTAAAATGGCTATAGCTATAAAATTACCAAAGATAGAGCAGGGAAAATAATATCACCCAAATAACATCTACAAAGTGCCAAAACAGCGTGGTAGCGTTTACGCCAAATCTACTGTTTTTGTAGTTGTCTGGAATAAAAGAGCGGATTAGCATAATGATTTGTAAAATCACACCACTCAGAATATGCAATCCGTGAAATCCAGTTAAGATGTAAAAAGTTGCTCCCATCACTCCAGAGCGTAAGCCAAAATTAAGATGGCTCCACTCGATCGCTTGACCAATGAGAAAGTAAGTTCCCATCAGAGATGTGATTAGCCAGAGCCATCGAAATTTATTGATTTGCTGACGACTGAGGGAGCGTTCTGCTAGTTGAATCACTCCACTACTCGCTAGCAATATCACTGTGTTTATAATCACAAATGTCGATGCTTCTGGTTTGGTAACTCCTGTGGGAACCCAGTTGGGAGTATAAACTCTTAGGACAATATAAGCAAAGAAAAAACTAATAAAAATAATGCTCTCTGAGAGCAAAAATATGGTGAAGCCAAACATGTCTTTACCATGATCATCAGTATGATCGCCGCCCCCACTAGGCAAAAAGCGTTGCATCCATCGCGGGAATCTCTGGCGCAAATGTTCAATGTCCACTGGGCTTTCATCATGGTGAATTACTTTTGGCTGAGGCGATCGCGTCATGGCTTAACCCTTATAAAAGAACCTGTGAAAAAACTTATGAATATAGCCAGATTAGTCTGAGGTGTTTACAGAAGGATCACTCTCCCCATAAGCTCTTGGCTCACCATAATCATAGGGTGGGAAAGTAACGTAAGGCACTTCCGCAAAGTTTTCTTTTGGTGGAGGTGAAGAGGTTGTCCATTCTAGTCCAGTCGCTCGCCAAGGATTGTTGTTGGTTTGGCGTCCTTGCAGCCATGAGGCAACTATATTGGCAATAAACGGTAATGTCGAAGCTCCTAACAAGAAGGCTCCCAAGCTGGAGAGGACATTCCCTCCTTGGTAAATCGGCTCATAGGAAGCAACCCGCCGTAACATACCCTGCAAACCTAAAGAATGCATCGGAAAAAAGGTAAGATTCGCTCCCAAAAATGTCAGCCAGAAATGCAGCTTACCCCAGCCTTCCGCATACATCCTGCCCGTGATTTTGGGAAACCAAAAGTAAATGGCAGCGTAAATTGCCATAGTAATTGTATTGAATACAATGTAGTGAAAATGCCCTACGACAAAGTAAGTATTATTGACGTGCAAATCGAAGGAATTCGAGGCTAGCATTACACCAGTAATCCCACCAAAAATAAACATGCTTACTCCTCCCAGAGCAAATAACATGGGAGTATCTAGATGCAGCTTACCTCGCCAGATTGTAGCAATCCAGCCAAACGTTTTCACTCCTGTGGGCACGGCTGCTAATCCTGAAGTGATCGCAAACGTCATCCGCATCCAGCCGGGGGTAGCACTAGCAAACATATGATGTACCCAAACAAAGATGCTGATTAAAGAAATCCCCAATGAAGCCAGAGCTAGGGAACGATAGCCAAATAATGGATTACGAGAGAACGCAGGTAAGATCTCGGCAAAGATTCCAAATGCAGGTAGCGCCATTACATAGACTGCTGGATGGGAATAAAACCAAAATAGATGTTGATAGATAATTGGATCACCGTTTTGAAAAGAGTTGAAGATATTTGTGCCAAAAGAAAGATCAAACAGCAGTAAAATTAAGGCTCCTGTCAGTGATGGTAAACAAAAGAGTTGTAAAATTTGGGCGCTAAGCACAGACCAAACAAATATAGGCATCCGAAAGAAAGTCATGCCGGGAGCGCGCATCCAGACAATAGTGGCAATAAAGTTAACACTTCCCATAATTGAAGAAATGCCCAGAAAAATTAAGCTGACAATCCAGAATAATTGACCATTGAGCCATTGCCCAGGCGCAGTTTGTAAGCTTACAGGTGGATAAGACCACCAACCTGATTGAGCGGGCCCGTTCGGCAACAGAAAACTTGACATTAGCAACATTCCCGCTGGTGAAATAATCCAAAAGGCGATCGCATTCAATCGCGGAAATGCCATATCTTTTGCCCCAATCATCAGGGGAATCAAGTAATTGGCTAACCCCGCATTAAACGGAATAATCCACAGGAAAATCATCACCGTACCATGCAACGTAAACAAGGCGTTGTAAAGCGGGCGATCAAATAAATTAGATGTCGGAGTCAATAGTTCCGCACGAACCAGAATAGCGAATAATCCACCGACTAAAAAGAAAAAGAAACTCATCACCATGTACTGGATGCCGATCACCTTGTGATCGGTGCTAAAGCGAAAATATTGTCGCCAATTGGTGTCTGTGCTAGCTTCAGGTTCAGGTTCAGATAAGTTAATCAGTGGTCGAGTCATGAATTACCTTTGGGGGAGTGAGTGCGATCGGTAATCGGTGATTTAGTGGAACTACCTGTATACCACCAACCACTATTGATTAATGGTTCCATCGCCAGAGAAGAGTTAGTCGCAACTTCGGGTTGATTAATAGCTGCTAGGAGCCATTTTTCATAGTCTTCACGAGATTCGATATAGACATCTGCCACCATTAAGGCGAAATCAGCACCGCTAAATTGCGAATCTTTCAAGCGATATTGACCCTTCCGATTGGGCGTAATCACCAGATCAATTTTACGATTGGGAACGATATCCTGCTTGATCCGAAACTCAGGCACATAAAATCCATGAATAACGTCCTCAGAACGTAGATTTAGCTGAGTAGTCTGATTTACAGGTAAGTGTAATTCCTGACTAGTGACATTATTAGGATATCGAAATGACCACATCCATTGCTTGGCAGTCACTTCAACTTTTTGGTCGATAGGTTTTGGGATATTATTACGTTCTGTTGCATTTGCAGGCTCTTCTAAAGAAAACTGGGCAATCTGTTTTAGACCCAAAATATTCAATTGATTATAGATATCGATATTCTGTACCGATATCCATAACACAAGCAGAGTAGGCACTACCATCCAAGCTATCTCGATCTGGAGATTACCTCTCATCGGATGCCCCACACTAAAATCTTTGGGCTTGGCCCGAAAGAAAATTACTGAGTAGATAATGACGCTCAGGAGTCCTAAAAAGATGAAAGCGCCTACTGAAGTTAGAAAGCTAAACAAAGCATCAACACGTTGTGCTTCTTCCGTAGCTTGAACGGGCATCCAAGAGTAGGTTTGTTGACCTAGCCAATTACTAGCAACAATATTCACCGCAATCAGTATTGCCACCAAAAAATATTCAAACAGCGTTAGCATAGGGATGGTGATGCCTAGAATATAAGGTGATTTAGTGTCGATTATTTTACTACGCCAGAAAGCATCTCAAGTCGCTCCAGAGCTAATCTCATAGTTCCACGGGCTTCCGATCAGAAATTGTCGCAGGTTCACTTTCTAAATAGATTTTTGCAAGAGTTTCAAGTTTGGATACTTGGGATAGTAACATATGCTCAATTTCGTTCCTTAAGATGTTTATGCTTGTCATGAAAATATTGGCTGAAGCGGAAAATATAGCAGACTTGTACCATTGCTTTGTTGAATGCGATATTTCTTCATTAGACTCCCCAGAAAGACGGTGGTGATCATCCTGTTTACATCTTCATAGATGGATCTAGGTATAGATTTGTGACCTTGGTAGTCCGCGAGATGTAAGGATAAAATCATAAAAGAACTCTAAGACACTTAATTACCAATGCCAAATTGTCCAAACTGTAACTCAAAAGATGTGGTCAAAAATGGTTTTATTCATAACGGGAATCAAAATCATAAATGTAAAGCCTGTGGTCGCCAGTTTGTTGAAGCACCACGGCAAAAACTAATCTCTGAAGAAACCAAAGCCTTGATTGACAAACTCTTACTTGAGAAGATTCCTCTTGCAGGTATTGCCAGAGTTTGTGACGTTTCTGAAACTTGGTTGCAGAATTATGTCAATCGTAAATACGAGGCGATTCCTCAACAAGTAAATGTATCCGCTAAAAAAAAAGGAAGACTAACGATTCAGTGTGATGAAATGTGGTCTTTTGTTGGCAATAAAGGCAATAAACAGTGGATTTGGCTTGCCATTGATGTTGATACTCGCGAAATTGTTGGCGTTCATATCGGCGATCGCTCCGCACAAGGAGCGCAAAAGCTTTGGAATTCTTTGCCCAGTGTTTATCGTCAGTGTGCTGTTGCTTATACAGATTTTTGGAATGCATATTCTGTTGTGTTCCCAGACATGCGGCATATCGCGGTTGGAAAGGAAACAGGGAAAACCAATTATATTGAACGTTTTAACTGTACGATGCGACAACGAATCTCTCGACTAGTTCGTAAAACTCTCTCTTTCTCTAAAAAAATAGAAAATCATATTGGTGCTATCTGGTTTTTTATTCACCACTACAACTCATCCTTACTTGTTTAGGACTACCGTGACCTTATGTCCCTTAAATGAAGGAATCGTTGTCGTACCCCTACTTAATCGAATTTCACGATCATCTTGCCGATATTTTTGCCTTCAAATAGACCGATGAATGCGCCCACAGCTTTATCGAGGCCTGTCACCACTGTTTCCTTATTCTTCAGTTTTCCAGTGCGGAAATAGCCACCCACTTCCTGTTCAAATTCGCCTTGATGACTTAGCCAATCGCCGACGATTAGCCCTTTCATCGTCAACCGTTTAGTCGTCATGTTGAAAAGATTAGGAGGACCAAGTTGGGGTGTTTCCGCGTTATAACCAGAGATGCCGCCACAAGCGATAATCCGTCCATGCAACCGTAAAGCTGAGAGTGAAGCTTCGAGCATTTCACCACCAACATTATCGAAATATACATCAATCCCATTCGGTGCTGCTAGATTCAGTTGTTCGATGACAGGGATGACAGGACTGGATTTGTAATCGAAGGCAATATCAAAGCCGCATTCTTCCTGTAGAAACTTGACCTTCTCTAATGAACCTGCCGATCCGATGACCTCGCATCCCCGCAATTTCGCTAATTGCCCAGCTACACTTCCCACCGCGCCAGCGGCTCCCGAAATAAAAATGACATCGCCAGCTTTGACATTTGCGAATCGTTTGTTACAGATTGGATTGCTCTTATCCATCGCCAGCAGCCCTTTGTGGTCAGCAACCAGCATCCTTGCAGTGTCTATAAGGTCTTGTGCATTCATCTCTAAACTCCTAGGAAAATTTATTGACTATTAATTAAGCTAGACAGAGCCATTGGCGCGTAAATTTTTTGCTCAAGCTTGTCTCAGTTGTCCTGCATGAGCTTGAGTAAATACGTCTAAGTCAACGTTTGGAGTTGGAAACCTGTTCAGAAAGAGTCAATAAAAAGGCAAGATTAGTTGCTGCTTTAATTGCATGGCGTGCATTAGCGGGTATAAAAGCAAAAACTCCAAATTCTAGAACAATCTCCTGATCTTCCAGCGTCAGCACGCCTTGTCCTTCAATCACGTTCACAGTCGCATTGCGAGGATTGGTATGTTCTGCAAGGGTCGATTCTGCCGCTAGAGACATCAGCATATAGCGACAGTTTCCATCTTCTAACAGAACCTTATTTTTAGCTCCATGTTGGGGATACTCAATGATGTCCGCCCAACGAATTTTAGTTGTATTCAATGATAATACGGTGGTAGTCATGGGATTATTCCTTTATTGTAGAGAGATTAATGTGAACGATAAGGATACTTGGGGATTGAGTATCTGTATTGAATTAGGGAAAGACAATTTTGGAGATCGGTGGATGACCCAGAAAAAGATAAGCAGCCGATCGCAGCACATTTTCTGAGTAGAGGATTTTTTGAACTTCTAGACTGCGCGCAATCCTGTCCAGAGCTAATCACACAGTTCTGAGATTGTTATCTCAGAAAATTTCGCCAGAGCGCCTTGCAGGTAGAATTTAGCGAGGGTTTCGACCTTAGATTTTTCTATGGACGCTGAAGTAGTTTTCATCAGTTTAGCTTCCTCTGTTTTTTAGAGAGATGCTTACCCTAATTAGCTAGAACTTGATTGCGGGATTGATGCGATTAACGGCTCTAGAAAAGTAGAAAACGTTGCACTTATTTTCAGGTTCTTATGCCCTTGTGTCTGGAGGCTTTTTTAGAAACTTCACAGACTCAAACCTTTTGGGTTTGTGCTCAAATTGGCATCCGATAGCCGTAAAACTCGTGGTCCTCGTTATAGCCACCTTGACCTGCACCCAGATCAGCGAAGTCGTGAACGAATTCGATCGCCGCGATCCATTTGACCATTTTGAATCCCAGTTCGTTTTCACAGCGCAACCGCAGCGGCGCGCCGTGCAATACACTAAGCTGCTCTCCATTCATCTCGTAGGCGAGGATCGTCAGTCGGTGACGCATGTTAGCGATTTTATGAACGTCATAATAGCGTCCACCGTCACCACCATCGGCGAGCGAGTAAAATACCGCATAACGGGCGGCACTTGTGGGTTTCACGAGCATCATGATCTCGCGCATGGTCACGCCACCCCATTTAGCGACACCTGACCAGCCCTGAATACAGAAATGTGTAGTGATCTGTTCTTGCTTAGACATTGCCTTCAGGTCGAGCAGTGAAAACTCCTGAGGATGGTTAACCAGACCGTCTACCCGCAGTCGATAATGCTCGAAATTATCCGCAACCAGATCCTCGAACTCGGCGGAGTTGGGCATCGTACCATTTGGCCAGAAGAATGGCGAAATATCCTTCTCTTTCAGTTGACTGTTGGGAGACCACCATTCGAGTAGTCCCTTGAAGCAGCCGACCATAAACGTGCCAGTCTTTTGGACTAGCCGAGCATGGGCGATCGTAAACGGCGAGACGCGCCACCACGCCAGCCCGACGATCAACATTGACAGAACGAACGGCCAAAATCCTTCCCAGTTCGGGCTGTCGATCCCCGCAAACATATGATTGGTGTTCGCTCGTAGCCCTGTAATCGCGACCAAGATGCCGTGTCCTATAATGAAAGCTACAAACCAAGAGAATGAGATGAAATGAATTGATCTGGCTACCTGTCGGTTCAGTACTTTACCAAGCCAGCCAGATTTGTTGGAGATCGCGGGGCTTTGCATCAAGCCAGTAAAGATGGAGATCGGTGCCGCAACAAAAACTGTGACGAAATAGACAAGCTGCTGTAAGCCGTTGTAGCGCGTCCAGCCATGATCCACGGGAAAATTTAGCGAAGCATATTGGATTGCGGTTGAAAGTGCATTCGGCCAAACATCCCAAGTGAGCGGAATTAGTCTGAGCCACTGGTCAGTTGAAAATAACATCACGTAGAAAATTACACCGTTGAGTGTCCACAGCATATTGACCGAAAAGTGCCACCATCGGGCAAGTCCGATCGTGTGGCGCAGTCCTGGAATTCCTAGCCATGTCGGTAGTGTGACCGCATCGTCTTTAGCAGTCCAGACGCGATCTATCGGCACTTCATGCTGGAAGCGAAACCAGTCCGTACCGGGTGTGCAATCGCGCTTCCAGTACAGACGCGGATGGTCGGCAAGGATCTGTATGCCAGCACGGATGATAAACATCATGAAGAACATATTAACGAAATGCTGTAGCCGCAACCACCATGGAAAGCCCGTCTCAATTGATGGCGCAGTCTGGGCGATGCCAGGATAGTGTTCGATAAATGCTTTGACGCTGTCAATCTCCCGCAGACTTTGAGCGATCGCGATCGCCAGAACCAGGAGTACAGCCCCAAGCGGTAGTGCCCACAGAATGCTAATCCAGCGCGTACCGATACGGATGTGCGGAATGATGCCCTCGCGCGGCGGTAACCAGTGGCTTAACTTGAGCCGATCGTCCGCGAAAGTCAGATCTTTGGCTAGAGGATCATGCTGTGGATTGGATGAGTCTGTCATTACGCTATTTTCCTGTTCCATTACATTCAAATTTTCACCGACTGCTGACTCTGTATTGAATTAGGGAAAGACAATTTTGGAAATCGGTGGATGACCCAGAAAAAGATAAGCAGCCGATCGCAGCACATTTTCTGAGTAGAGGATTTTTTGAACTTCTAGACTGGGCGCACGTTTTGCGGTGGCGTTGTAAGCTGCAATTTCCCCTTCCAGACTAAAGTCGCTATTGGTTAGATAGTGATCACCATCGTGTATAGCCTGAAAGATAAAACTATAGATAGGATTAAGCCCCAAAGTTGTGTCGTAGTTTTCATCGGACACCCAAAGATGACCCTGCTGGATATCAGTAAACATCTCTGCGGCATTGTTATAGCGTTTGTACCACGAGAATTGTAGATTTAAGGGGATACTCTGAAACTCATTCCAAAGCCACTCACATAATTCTGTGAGTGTCCTAACAGAAACTTCAGCAGGGTCGCCTTCTAGATATAATTTGGCAAGTGTTTCGACCTTGGAAGCTGTTATATTTCCTTGAATAGTAGATGTCATATTATCTGTTCCTTAGCTTTATTGATTGCTTTCAAATATTGCCTTGACTTGCATAAGCTCTCAATACTCTTCTTCGCTGACTGCTGAGTATTTAAGGTTCAGTTTTTTAAAATAGATAGAACAGTGAAGTGAATATCAACGTAAGTAAGGCGATCGCCAAATTGGCTCAGGGGTAGTGTGTCACATTTGTTGAACTAGGTAATTGATAAAAATGGCAAACGCATACCAGCATTTTTTATAGCCTATGCTTGTTATTTTCTCCCCAACAAATGTGAAACATTACCCATATGACATGGAATATTAGAGGCGACGCTAACTAGAAGAAAATAATTTTTACAAGCTTCACTTAGCGAAGCTTGTAAAAATTATTTTCTTCTATACCTCAAGCTTGACCAATGTTTTTCGTCCAGCAGCATCGGCAATCCAAATTGCGACAATGTCACCATTAGCGTTCTGTCCTGTTGAAATTTCTGTTGGGGAATCAACTGTATGCGCGTAGGTCATCTCATCTTTACCCACTTCGATCGCCAAATTGTTACCTTTACTTGGGCGATCATAAATCATTGCCAGTAAAGGTGCATTCTTAATCAATTCTTGGTCACCAAGGTCTGAATCAATAATTTCGATAGCAATATGCCGTCCACGGTTACTACCTGAAAATCGATCAAAAAATTCTCCCCAGTGCTCCTGCAATAATGATTTGGTAAGGTCAATTTCATACATATTCATTCTCCTTTGCTTTACATTGCATATTCATCATGATTTTCTCAAATGTCAAATTTATTAAGAAAAACTATATCATTAGAATTAAGTTAACTATTTAGTCTTCTTTTTCTACTATGACCAGCATCTGTTCTACTTCCTGAATGATTTGATTGATTACGATACAAAATGTAAGCAAACATCTTTTTCTCTACTTTCTGCACTGGGCAAGGTTGTCACTGGATATTCTTGCTTTCAGCATGATTTCATTGCAAGAACCTTTGCTAGAATCATGGTGCATTTAACATTCATATCAACTAAGTTTTTGCACTTAGAGTACACATTAATCCGTTTCGTGCGTTGACCCCATGTTGTTTTCACGGTCGAATATTCAGTAAGGGCTGCACAAATGGTAGTCTATGAATTCCTAAAGATCGATCGCCAGATTCCACCCGTTACACCTCATGACAAGTCTTTAGTAGTTCAGTTTGAAGCTTTAGTCAAAGCCTTTAAGTAAGTTTATCCAAACAAATAATCCAAATAATCAGGAGAAAAACCAATGAAAACGAATGCCTACGCTGCCCAAAATGCTACAACTCCCCTTGCACCTTTTAGCTTTGAACGTCGCGAACTTGGGGAGCATGATGTGCAGATCGAAATTCTATATTGCGGCGTGTGTCACTCCGATTTGCACACCGTCCGCAGTGAATGGAGCAGTACCACCTACCCTTGCGTCCCTGGTCACGAAATCGTCGGGCGGGTCAAGAACGTTGGAGCGAAAGTCAATAAATTTAGAGAAGGCGATACGGTTGGGGTGGGTTGTATGGTCGATTCCTGCCGTACCTGTGCTAACTGTAAGGACAACCTAGAGCAGTTCTGCGAGAAAGGTACGATTTTTACTTACAACTCCCCCGACAAACATACTGGTGGAATCACCTACGGTGGATACTCCGACAGCATTGTGGTGGATAAAGAATTTGTACTGAAAATTCCAAAGAATTTGGATCTGGCGGCAACTGCTCCATTGCTGTGTGCTGGGATTACGACTTATTCGCCCTTACGCTATCACAATGTAACTAAGGGTCAGAAAGTAGGCGTTGTTGGACTCGGTGGGCTAGGACATATGGGGGTGAAATTGGCGAAAGCTCTCGGCGCTCATGTCGTGGTTTTCACTACCTCACCGAGCAAAGTTGAAGATGCGCTGCGGCTCGGAGCAGATGAAGTCGTCAATTCTAAAAATGCAGACGAGATGCAGAAACATCTAAATAGTTTCCACTTCATTCTCGACACCGTGTCTGCAAAGCATGATATCAATGCTTACCTCCTGCTATTGAGACGGGATGGCAACCTCACTCAAGTCGGAGTTCCACCCGAGCCGCTTTTGCTTTCGGTAGGTAGCCTGATTTTCGGTCGGCGCAGTCTTAGCGGCTCTTTGATTGGCGGCATTAAAGAAACCCAAGAGATGTTGGATTTCTGCGGTAAGCACAACGTTACTGCCGATATTGAACTCATCCCGATCCAAAACATCAATGAAGCCTACGATCGCCTCGTCAAAAGCGACGTAAAATATCGCTTCGTCATTGATATGGCTTCATTAAAACAGGGTGCATAAGCGATCGCTAGTTCAGTTTAAAGCTTTATTCTTAATCGCAAATAAATGCTTAAATTCAAAGGAGAAAATATATGACAAACCCACAATCGCATTCATTCACGGGTGCAGATTCAGCAGATGATGCTGAGAATGATTCCTATCGAGCAGAAGTAAATGGGGATGAAGCCGTTGGCGGTAGCACCTCAGTTCCCAATCACAATGACATGGAAGAAATGGCGAAAGCAGTAGGGATTGAAGTAGATGATGACACACCCCTTGCTACTGAAGAAATACTCCTAAAGCGCGATCGCGATCGCTGGGAACTAGATCCCGCATCGGCTGATGAACATTAATTCTCATTACAAAACCAATTTGGGGTTTCCCAGCGCCGCAAGCGCTGGGAAACCCCAAATTGGTTTTTTGAAAGTCAGCCGCAGGTTGGTTTTCAAAAAACCAATTTTTAAAATGAGAATTGCTGGCTGATGAACATTAATTAAACATAACGAGTAAATAGTTACAGGGGAAATTTATACCTACTCAAATCCTTGCCTTTGCTGGAAGTGCCCGCAATGGGTTTTATATTCTTAATTTGTGGCGGGTTTGAAAGCAAATTACTGTAAGTTATTCGCTCATCTAGGGAATTAGGTGAAGCCATCTCAAGCGGACAGCTAAAAACTTATACATAGGGCTTGCTGAAAAAGCAATTAGGTGACAGGTACAAGGTAAGGAGAAAAAGCAGACTTCTTAGAAGTCAAGACAGGAAATTGCCAAGAGATAGCAGAAAAGGTAAAGCCCACCTTGTCAAATGGAAGAAAGAGGCGTTGTCTACCCAACATAAATCAAGAAAAAAACAAAAAAGCAAGCTGCTTGAGCAGCACCTCTAGATTCATTACCAAAAAGGTAATAGCGATCGCCGTTTCCGAAGTATTTGCCAACTTGGTCATGACGCGATTTAAACTGAACCGTCGTTTAGCCTGTCCAAACTTACCTTCAATTTGATTGCGAACCTTAGCATCTTCGAGAGTTTACTTGCGAATAGCCGCCACATCATCGGGTACAGGTCTGCCCAAAGGCGGAGCCGTAATCTGAATACCCAGATTTCGACAATAGGCGCGATTGCTGCGTGTGCGGTAAATCTGGTCAACGTAAACCGCTTCAGGATAATGTCCAAAGCGAGATTTAAACAATTCTACATGATGCGGCAAATCTCCCGATTCATTGAAGTTATCCCAACTGAGATGGTCGAGAAATGCATGACCATCCCACACAACTAACTGATAGTTTAGCGCCAAACTCCACAGGTGTTCCTGACTTACCTCTGACGATTGGACGTACATGAGGTTGAGTAATACTGACGATACGGTCGTCTCTAAGTACAAGACAAAAAGTTGCAAAAGTAGACAGGAAGGGGTTTTATAAAAGATAACCACATCGCAAATAAAACCCCTATCAAAGAGATTAACCTATTCCGAGAAATGTTGCAGCAGCATCTGCAATGGAATGCAGCAAGACTCGCATTTGTATCCACATTTCTAATTGCGCTAATGCGAGTAAAGACAGTAAACCTAGCCGAAATCGCGACAGGATTTAGTGGTGAAGCGAAAGTAGCATCGCATTATAAGCGGTTACAAAGATTTTTTCGAGACTTTGAAGTGGACTATGAAAGCATCGTACTGATGGTAGTAAAAGTAATGAAAATACCTGAGCCATGGGTAATATCTATAGACCGCACCGATTGGCAATTCGGTAAAACAGTGTTTAATGTGCTGACATTAGGGGTAGTGCATCACGGTGTTGCATTCCCGTTGGTATGGATAATGCTGGATAAAAAAGGTAACTCAAATACCCGTGAGCGCTGTGAATTGTGGAATCGCTTTCTAGAAATATTTGCAGACCGCAAGATCGACTTTCTGACCGCAGACCGCGAGTTTGTGGGGGAGGATTGGTTTGATTACTTGCTCTGTGCCCCATGTACCCATTTTCGGATACCCATTCGTAAAAACACCTTGCTTGACGATGGGCAGAAACAACTGCGGGCTGACGTTTGTTTTCAAGACCTCCGAGTTGGTCAATCTAAAGTGTTATCCCATCCCAGAAAAGTTTGGAACCATTCGCTCTATATTGGACTTTGGAAAAAATTGAAGCAAAAAATGGATAAACGAGCCATTCAGTAAGCCCTAAATATTGGACATGAGGAATGGAAGCACTCATAATTCAGGAGTACGAAAATAGTAGTATATGCCAGAATCAGCAGAAATCAGGCAGAGATTTTAGGAGCAGAAGCAGGAGATTTGCATTTTTTAATGATAGGAAGGCGAGGACGAGGAGGCTGATTTTCTCCAGATTTGCGCCCAGAAGAATAACCACGGTTTTTGGGAGAACCGGCAGGGGAACCCAACTGAGAAATAATTCGGAACCAGTCCTGCTGAACCTTTGAAGGAGAAATGCGAGTAGAAGAAACGGGCAAGAGATGCTTCTCCCAAGGACGCGGAAGAGAAACCGCGAGGGAATGAGCCGCCCAAAGTTGGACATAAGCTAGCATCACAAACTTAACCCACTGCTGTTCATGCTCGACATTACTGAGTTTCAAAAGCGGTCAAAAGCAAATTCTGTTTTCCAAAGCGAAAAGAATGTTCGAGGTCAAAACGTTGACGGTATGATTGATAGGATTGCGAGACTGTCAAGTAAAATGTGTAAAGTCTAGAAGCTAGACGTGGAGACGATCCTCAAAGAGGATCGCAAAGCGATTCAATGCGGGCTTCCAATCACGAATTGGCATCGTCCACTTCTTCGAGATATTCCGTATCGCCAAATAGACTAGCTTGAAAGCAGCAGCATCAGATGGAAAAATCTGTTGAGATTTAATCACCTTCCGCAAACTGCTATTCATTGACTCAATCGCATTGGTGGTATAAATTGCCCTGCGAATCTCAGGCGGGAAAGCAAAGAAGGGGATAATATTCGCCCAATGACTGCGCCAAGACTTGGAGATCGACGGATATTGCTTGTCCCATTTTTCGGCAAAGAGTTCGAGATTAAACTCTGCCTCCGATTCAGTTGCCGCACTGTAAATAGCCTTGAGGTCAGCACAGACTTGCTTGCGTTGTTGCCAGGGGACAAAAGCCACTGAGTTTCTGACCATGTGAACAATGCACAACTGTACCTGTGTTTTAGGAAATACCGTTTCAAGTGCCTTGGGAAAACCAGTTAAACCATCGACACAAGCAATCAAAATATCCTTGACCCCACGGTTGTGAATTTCGGTGAGTACTGACAACCAGAATTTCGCACCTTCCCAATCGTGAAATCCACATCCCCAATAATTCCTTGTACCCGTCCATATTCACCGCCAGTGCAAAGTACAGGGATTTATTGATTACCCGACCATTGTCTCGCACTTTGATGACTAGACAGTCCAGAAATACGATCGGGTAAACTGCATCTAGAGGGCTATTTTGCCATTGCTTCACCTCATCAATTACCGCATCAGTCACATTGGAAATAAGCGTTGGTGATACTTCGACACCATACATTTCTTGCAACTGGGCTTGGGTATCCCTGACACTCATGCCTCGTGCCTACAAGGCGATGATCTTTTCGTCTAGTCCTGACAATCGGCTTTGTCCTTTCTTCACCATCTGCGGTTCAAACTCTCCTTGACGATCGCGGGGGATGGCGATTTCCGCTATGCCGAAGTCCCCTTGCACTGTTTTCTGACTATAGCCGTTGCGACTGTTGCTTTGCCCTTCTGGTCTGGATTCATGCTTCTTGTACCCCAGATGCGTGGATAGTTCTGCTTCCAATGCTCGCTCCACTAAGGCGGTAGTTAGTTGTTTGAGAATTCCTCCTTCTCCGAATAGGTCGGGTGGAGTTTTACATTCTTGTAGCAATTCATCTAGCAATTCTTTGCGTATATTCATCTTTTTGGTGTTAGTAATTGTGTGTCTAGATTATCTCTCTGTATACTTCCTAGACTTTACACAATTTACTGTACACTCTCTCGTACTCCTTACGAAGTATTCTTTGCTTCATCAGAAACCGTTGCACTTCATCCTTGAATTGGCGAGTTGCTTTCTCGTGCGGTAAAGGGTGAGCCGATCATGGCTGATGATGCTTTTGATCGTTATGTGCGTCAGTCTATGGTGGTGGATTTTGACCAGTTTATTGAGCCATTGCCGAGTTTACCTAGGAAGAATCCTGAACAAACGAAACATGGTAATTCGATGGTTGGCGCAATTGATAAGGAGGTTTTGATTCAAGCTTTGGAGCAGGAAAGTTTGCTTAGTGTGGAGGAGGAATTTGAACGGGCGATTAGTACTGCTCATGCTGAAGATGTTTCGAGTTGGATTGAGGCGATCGCGCAATGCATTGCAAGTAACTTTTCTCCTATGTGTTTGATAGATTTACAAGCTGGTTTACCTTTACCAATCGTAGAAATTTGGCTAGGATTACTTTTAGGTGACTTCAAACTTGAGCAAAGAGGAAGCTTTTATGATTCAAAAGAGATTTGGGTTAGCTAAGGTGAAAACTGCCCGTACACGGCAAGCCAGATACAAGCTGGTTCGATACTGGTATATTCAACACGATGTTTTGTATGGGCGGGAATGAGCAAATAATCTCCCGTTTTTAGTTTTATTCTCGTATCGTCTGCATAGGAAAGTTCGGCTTCACCTTGAAGTAAGATTACCCATTCATCAAGTTCTTGGTCATACCATTGTCCTGATGGGGTGGTTTGTCCTGTGGAAACAATGCGCTCAATCTGGATATTTTCACCAACAGCAATTTGCTCAAATTTTTCTAGTTGAAATACTTCTTGAGGAAGTTCGTATATGTTCGGCATAACCTCAATGAGTTTTACTCATCCTGAATTAAAGTTTCGATTTCTGCTAGTAGCTTAGCAAGCTTTTTAGTTTTTTTAGGATTATCCCAAACCTTTGATTTTTTCATTGTGGTGAAAGCATCGCTCATCAAATCTTTAAGAGAAGGCTCTGTTACTATCGCATCTTTAACAGAATTAATAGCAGCAATCCTAGCTTTAATTTGAGAGAGAGACAGATTTTGAGCGATGGACTCTTCAAGTAATTCTTGACGTTGAGCTTCTTCTCGGATACGAGCGATCGCTCTTGCTTTGGTAAATTCTAATTTGCCCTGACGCAGTGTTTCTAACACATCATCAGGCATGTTTAATAACGGCAAACGATTTGTGCGAAAGGATTCAGCATTAAATCTGCCAACATTGGCTAGCAAAGATTCGATCGTCTCAAGTTGACGGGTAACGTTATCCGTCAACTCTAATCCACGTTTTTTAGCGTTGGCAGATTGATTCAATGTTGACGTGATATCACCGATCTCAATATCAAGGGAAAGCGATAATAACTCTAGAATAGCCTCAGTTTCTTCGACAGGATTTAAGTCTTCACGCTGTAAATTTTCAACGAGAGCTATTTGGATCGCTTCTCTATCCGTAACATTTTTACTGATAATGGGCACTGCATCAAGTCCAAGAATTTGAGCAGCCCGAAATCTTCTTTCCCCTGCAATTAATTCATATTGTCCATTTGCCAGAGGACGAACTAATAGCGGTTCTAAGATGCCATGTTCTTGAATTGATTGCACAAGCTGCTGCATCTTTTGCGGATCGAAATATCGACGCGGCTGCTTAATTGGCAATTGAATCAGATCCATTTTAACTGTCTGATTAGTTGCTGGGGTCAAGTCATCCAACAGGCGAACATTGCTAATTTGGTACGCAGGTAAAGGTCGCTTGCTAGCCATTAAATTGTCTCCAATGAATCTGTAATTTGATTTAAGATATCGATAACTGGGTGTTTTGGGGAATGTAATCCTAAAGGTTCATGCATTTGCGCCGAGTCGGGAAAAGCGATCGTCCTTGGAATGGGAGGATAGACGGTAGCAATTGATGATAGTTGGGTCTGAATAGTACTAAGGCTAGTTTTTGCTTGTAGAGTTTGTCCTTCATGCATGGTGGGAATAAAGCCTGCAACTTTAAGGTTACGGTTAGCCCTTTGTCGGACACGAGCAACGGTTTCTAGTAACAAATTGCAACCAACTAGACTTTTATAATGGGTTTGAATAGGCACTAACACATGAGTAGCGGCAATCAGGCTGATATAGCTAAGGATGGCAAGACTGGGAGGACAGTCAATCAGGATAAAATCATACTGCTCTTGAACTGTAGCGATCGCATCTTTGAGGCGCACTTCTCGAAATTCAGCTAAGACCAATTCCATCTCTGCGGCACTCAACTGAATATTGGATGGTACTAAATCCATGCCATGAATATTTTGATGAATTGGTAAGCTTTCATATTGGGTGATGGACTGATAAATAGTCTTGTCTAGTTGGTAGATATCAAGTCCTAAAAATGATGTTAATGATGATTGCGGGTCCATATCAACGAGAAGGACTTTACGATCGCGTTCAGCGAGTTGGTATCCCAAATTCATGGTTAGACTGGTTTTGCCAACCCCACCAGACTGATTAAATAGGGCAATAATCTTGGTCACAGGATATCTTGGTAAACAACACTTAAGCAGTGTAACTTATGTTTGTAAATTGTGCTGCCTTTAATATAAATTCAATAGCCAGAGATTAATTTGTGCTTATAAATACTGAGTTTAACGAACGTTTTGTGTAAATCCCTGAGTTGACGGGTAACGTTATCCGTCAGTCATCTCAAACATCAAAAGTTAGGTAAGATAGAAACAGCCGATCGCCTTTTGTCATCATCAAGCGCGATCGCTAACAGAGCCTTGTAGATAAAACAGCGATCACCTCAAAAATCAAAATTTGTGTAAGACAGAAATAGGCGATCATACAATATACTTGAGTCTTGATAAATAGCAAAATATAGTTACAATGAAAATCTCATCTCTTTCCGATTTAGAAATTTTAGAATCTCAGATAGAAAAAAAGCTATCAAAATATAAGCTTGGGGATGTTTTTCATTCTTTATATTCATTAAAAGAAGATAATACTATTCAACCATTTATGATAGCTGGATTGTCTCTACTAGCAGCTAGATTTTGTCTTCCAAGCAAATCTTCTCAATTAATCAGACGTTTTGATATTAGACCTTTAGTGGATTTATCTAATAATTATTACCTTAGCGATCCCACAATTTTTGATAAAGATTTACATGACGAATCTATTGATTCAAATCCAATCTTTATGATGCTAAGAATTGTTAGTAATCAGTTTCCGTTTAAACCTGGATTATTTAGTCAGTTCTCGCGCCCAGTTTTATTATTTCATGAAATACCAAATCAGTTAAGATCTTCATCAGGTATTCCACAGTTTAATTTTGAAGATAAGTTTTACTCCCTTACGGGAGTTTCTGTTATTGATTTTGTAACTACTGGGTTTGTTCTTTCCGCTTTTGCTCGCAACAACTTCACATTTAGTCAAAGTTATTTGACTAAATCTCGACAACAAGGAATTAATATACCAGATAAATTTGACATCAAAAAAATACTTAATCATCTTGTAGCAGATAAGTCTAAGCTGGTCGATTTGTATGAGAGACAAAAAAATATAGAGAATAAAGATAATCGTTTCAGGATGTATGATTTCAATCCACTTTTATCCTATCCCTTAATAAAACCTTGTGATGACAAAGGATTTGCTAGAACAAACAAAGATTTTATGCACGCGCCAGTACCTGAGTTAATTGGGTCAAGAATTTCTACAGGAATTTTCTACCAAATGTATAATGAATGGAAAACAGAATTTTCAGGATATTTTGGTCATGTTTTTGAAAGATATGTTGGTCTTGTGTTGAATAATTGCACTACATCAGAAACATTAATTTCAGATGCAGATATTCGCGAATTTTATCCAGAAAAGAAAGGAAAAGCTCCTGATTGGATTTTAATTGATGGTAAAAGTTTAGTTCTATTTGAGTGTAAAGCAACTCGTTTTTCTAGAGCAGCTCAAGCAATTGCTAGTGAGAAAGATATAAATAGTAGCCTATTGCAAGTTAAAAAAGGATTAATACAACTTCATAGTTTTATAACTGCTTGTAGAAATAATATTCCAGAGCTTCAAAGATTTTATGATTGCACAACATTTAAACCGATTTTCGTTTCATTGGAGCCTCTATATCTAATCAATAGTTTTTTCTTTCGAGATCATATTAATACTTTATTAGCTGATGAAGGAATCACTGGTTTTGATTGGCAAATACTATCCATTGATGACTTAGAACGTCTACAGCCGCATCTTAAGAGTGGTTTCAGATTTTCTCAAGTTCTAGATGATTTAAAGCAAAAAACATTTAATAGTGTTCTGCAAGACTTGTCTTCTCAAACTAATCAAACTTTTGCAGATTCTTTTTTATATCAGAAGCAGCATGAACTATATCAGCGTTTAGGTGTATCTGACAGGATTAGCTAGGTTTAAATCTTTGATTAAAAAATTTGTCTTCAGAATCATTCTCAATTTCTGTAAAAAGTTATTTTGTTAAAGGTTAAGAAAAAATATGACCAAATCAGTTGTTTTGCAAATACCAGAAGCATTGTACCAACGCTTAGCGATCGCGGCTGGAGCAACACAGCGATCGCTAGAAGACATAATCTTACAAGCCTTACAAATTGGCAGCCCACCAACATGGAAAGACGTACCCGAAGAATTTCAAACCGACCTTGCCAGCTTAGATCGACTTGACGACGATGCACTATGGCAAATTGCCCGTAGCCAAAAAACTCAGTTAGAAATGGAACGCTATGATACCCTATTGTCAAAACAACAAAATACACCACTTACTGATTCAGAGAGACTGGAATTAGATAACCTGCGTAAAGATAGCGATCGCTTTATGTTACGAAAATCCCAAGCCGCCGCAATCCTAAAATGGCGCGGTCATAATGTTTCCAGACTAGCAGGATAGGTTTTGTGTCAGGCTATATTTCTCAAAATCTGCGATCGCAAATAGAATCAATTGACCGTAAACGTTGCTGCTATTGCCTCACAACTGAAGCAAATAGCGGTATGCCCATGACAATCGATCATATTCAACCAGTTTCAAAAGAAGGACTGAATACACTTGAAAACCTATGTCTTGCCTGTCGAACTTGCAACGAATATAAATCTGACACCACAGAAGCGATCGATCCATTAACAGGCGAACTTGTAGCTTTGTTTAATCCACGCCAGCACAAATGGAAAGATCATTTTCAATGGAATAATGATGCCTCTCAAGTTGAAGGTTTAACAGCAATTGGACGTACAACAGTTACAGCTTTACGGATGAATAATGCAGTCATTGTCGCTACTCGTAAACGTTGGTTTACAATTGGTTGGCATCCACCAGATTGAAATAATTGATTTTATAGCCTACAAAGGATAAACTTAATTTTATACTCTAAAAAGGATAAAAGCATCAGACCATGCTAATCCACTCATCCAAAGAACTAGCTGAATATCTACGCGATCGCCGCAAAAGACAAAAGTTAAGCCAAGCCGAAATAGGCGATCGGGTAGGCATCAAACAAGCCACCATCTCCGCCTTTGAAAACAACCCCGAAGGCACAAAATTAGAAACTCTATTTAAACTATTCTCCGCCCTAGATCTAGAAATACAGATTATTCCCAAAGAAGAAGCTCGTAAGCCTAAACAAGAATGGAAAGAAGAATGGTAAGAACAAGGCGCATCAATAGCCTCAATATCCGGCGTTGCACAAATGAAAGATGAATGAGTAAATAAAAGACAACGAGTTTAAGCAATGAAACATAATGAAATGTCCAAAGTGCGGATCATCACATATTCGTAAGAATGGGAAACGAGGAGACAAGCAAAATCATATTTGCGCTGATTGTGGTCGTCAGTTCATCGATAGCTACTCAGTACTTGGGTATTCTCAAGATATCAAGAAAATATGTCTAAAAATGTACTGTAACGGCATGGGATTTAGACAGATCGAGAGATGCACCGATGTTAGCCATAATTCAGTCATCAACTGGGTGAGAGAAGTAGCCAAACCATTACCCGAGCATCCACCGATTGAGACTATTCCTGATGTTGGTGAACTAGATGAACTCCAGACTTTTGTTGGGTCAAAAAAAAACTTGATTTGGCTATGGACTGCGGTGAATCATTTTAGCCAAGGTATATTGGCTTGGGTATTAGGCGATAGGAGTAGTCAAACCTTTAAAACTCTATGGACATTGATTAAAGTTTGGCAATGCTATTTCTGGGTTACCGATGGCTACTGTGTCTATAAAATGTTTGTTAACTCGGAAGATCAAATTATTAGCAAAACCTACATGACTAGAGTTGAGGGTGAAAATACAAGACTGAGACATTATCTTGCCCGATTGCATCGCAAAACTTTATGTTATTCAAAATCGGAAGAAATGTTGAGACATTCAATTCATTTGTTAATTCACTATCTTAAGTACAAATCAATTCCTAGCTTTTCTTGATTCATCTTTCATTTGTGCAATGCCCAATATCCTCATGAATGGCTATCTAGTTGGCACTTGGCAAAACTTATCCAGTGGTGCGATGAACTTTCAGTATGCAGAAGAATGGCTAGAAACTGACGGAGCGCGTCCCATCTCTTTATCAATGCCCTTACGCAGACAGCCCCATGAAGGAGATCTTGTCTATAACTTTTTCGATAACTTGCTACCAGATAGTCGAGAAATTCGGGCAAGAATTCAAAAACGCTTTAGCATCTCCACCTCACAGCCATTCGACCTATTAACAGCGATCGGAGCCGACTGCGTTGGAGCAACCCAAATTTGTCAGGAAGATACTCCCCAAACTATAGAGACAACCAAAGCACAGCCAATGTCAACGGATGAAGTTGCCAGATATTTGAAAGAATATAAAACAACTCCTATCGGAACAACCAAAAATAACAACGATTTCCGTATATCGATCGCAGGCGCTCAAGAGAAAACTGCTTTACTTTGGCACGAAGGAAAATGGTGTCGTCCTATCGGCACTACGCCCACCAGTCATATCTTCAAGTTTCCCATTGGCATAATTCCTAATGACAATTTAGACATGAGTGATAGCTGTGAAAATGAATGGCTCTGTCTCCAAATCGCCAAAGCATTTGGATTACCCACAGCCGAGGCTCAAATTCAACATTTCGATGATGTCAAAGTACTAGTTGTAGAGCGCTTCGATCGCCTATGGTCACAAGATCGACGATGGTTGATAAGGCTTCCTCAAGAGGATATATGCCAAGCATTAGGAATGTCGCCAAACTTGAAATATCAAAATCAAGGCGGAGCAGGAATCAGTGAAATCATGAAAATATTACTCGGTTCCGAAGATGCTAATGGCGATCGCGAGAAATTCTTTCGCAGTCAAATTCTATTTTGGCTATTAGCCGCCACAGATGGGCATAGGAAGAATTTCAGTATTTACATTAATCAAGGCGGCAGCTACAGATTAACGCCACTATATGATGTAATTTCTGTATATCCATTCATCAAAAACAAGTCTCTATCTAAACGTAACGCCAAGATGTCCATGTCACTTAGAGGAGAGAAGACCAACTATTACAATTGGGACTCAATTCAACCAAGGCATTTTATCTCGACAGCCAAGGCAGTCAATTTTTCAGAAGCAAAGGTAAGCGTAATTCTAGAGGAGATGCTGACAAAAGTTGATGATGTAGTCGCTCAGGTGAATACATCCCTAGTAGAAGACTTTCCTACTCATGTCAGTCAGCCAATTTTTGAAGGAATGTTATCTTTAGCCAAGCGATCGCTAAACAATCGCGGACAATGGATTTACCAACCTTAAATTATCCATGAACCTATTCGAGAACCACCGCCAACAAATCACCGCATCAGAAGCGCCCCTCGCCGATCGCTTACGTCCGCGCAACCTCGATGAATTCATCGGACAAGAACATATCCTCGGACAAGGAAGACTACTCCGCCGCGCCATTCAAGCAGATCGCCTATCCTCCCTAATTTTTTATGGTCCCCCCGGTACAGGCAAAACTACCCTAGCGCGGATTATCGCCAACACCACCAACGCCCACTTCATCGCTATCAATGCCGTCCTCGCAGGTGTAAAAGAAATAAGGGAAGCGATTGAAACCGCCCAAACCCAACGCGGCTATCACAATCAACGAACAATCCTCTTTGTCGATGAAGTGCATCGCTTCAACAAATCCCAACAGGACGCACTACTGCCTTGGGTAGAAAATGGCACAATCATTCTTATCGGCGCAACTACTGAGAATCCCTTCTTTGAAGTCAATAAAGCACTAGTCAGCCGATCGCGATTATTCCAATTAAAGCCATTAACCGAAGAGGATTTGCGACGAGTATTAGAGCAAGCACTTAGCGATCGCCAAAGGGGTTATGGCAACCTCAAAGTAAATGTTACCGAAGAAGCGATCGCCCATTTAGCAAATGTCGCCAACGGTGATGCAAGGTCATTGCTGAATGCGTTAGAACTAGCAGTAGAAACAACAGAAGCAAATGCAGATGGCGCGATCGCCATTACTTTAGCCGTAGCCGAAGAATCGATTCAACAAAGAGCCGTTCTCTACGACAAAGAAGGCGATGCTCACTTCGATACGATTAGTGCCTTTATCAAAAGTGTACGCGGTTCCGATCCCGATGCTGCCCTCTATTGGTTAGCAAAAATGGTCTACGCAGGCGAAGATTCCCGTTTTATTTTGCGACGGTTACTAATTTTAGCGAGCGAAGATATCGGACTTGCCGATCCGCAAGCAGTAGTAGTAGTAAATGCTTGCGCTGAAGCATTTGACCGCATTGGCTTACCCGAAGGTCGCTATCATTTAGCCCAAGCTACCCTCTATCTTGCCAATGCTCCCAAATCAAATAGTCTCATGGGCTTTTTTGATGCGATCGCTGCCGTTGAGCAGGAACGTCAATCCGATGTTCCCAATCCCCTCAAAGATAGCAGTCGTGACAAAAAAGGATTCGGTCATGGTGCTGGCTATCTCTATCCCCACGCCCATCGTGACCATTGGATCGAGCAGCAATATTTACCCAGCAGTTTGCAAGGACAGGTATTCTATCAACCATCAGATCAAGGCGCAGAAGCCGAGATTAAATTACAAGTGGAACGCCGCCGCGAGGCACAATTAGCAGCAATGGTAAGCGGTGTAGTCATCGAATTACCTGAAATCCTTACCTTTAGTCCTACTGATACCAAAAGCGATCGCTGGTTACAACGCACCATCGGACAGGCAGGAGAGAGATTAGCCAAAAGACGCGATCGCCTATTTTCAAAATTATTGCTGCAACGTCATCATGTGGTTCTCAACCTAAATGCCGCAACGGGTTTATTGACATGGGAAGCATTGCGCTCGGTTCCAGAAGGCGGAGTCTACGCACTAACTTATCAAAAATCGGAAGAGATCGCTTTGCAAGAACAGGCAGCAAGTTTGCAAGAACTTTTACGCCCAATTGTTATGCATGGATCTTTAACAGAATTTCCTGAAGCGATCTCCTCTATCCAGTTTGAATCGGTTATTGGCTATAACGCACTGATGCGCGAACCAAACAAATTAGCTTGCATTCAGCAATTAGCAAACCTCTTGCAACCTCATGGCAAAATTGCTCTCTATGAATCGATTCCCAAACATACACAGCGAATTTATCAGTTGATCGATTTACTTAATGAATTTGGCGATCGATGGATGCAAGCAGAAGAAACAATCTATGCTAATCCTGATGACTCGATGACCAATTGGGATATTGATAATTTGAAATCAGATTTTGAGAAAGTGGGTTTAACTGTTGAAATAGAAGTAGAACGTATCACTACGCCCATGCAAATTTCTACGGCTTTATTAAACCATTGGTTTAGCAAGTCTCAGACAAAGCCATCCTATGCCAGCCATCTAGCCAAGTTTCTCACCGATGATGAAATCGCGATCGCTCAACAATTACTGACCAATAAGCTATTGAATAAAACAGTAGATTGGGCAAGTACAGCAGCAATGATTATTCATTAACCACTAAAACTGCCAAAGTCGAGAATAACTAGGGACTGGAGTTTGTATGCTGATCGCGTTCTAGCCTTTCTAGTTCGGCTTGTAAGCTAGCAATTTCCGATGCTGATTTACTCCTACGCAAAATAGGCGTTTCTAGTAAAGCTTTTAGATAGCCAATCCTACTTCCAATCGCTGATACAGGCTCAGATTTTGGTGGTTCATAGGGGCGCAAGCAATCGGCATTGGCAGTTTTAAGGGATAGATTTTGAGACATTGCGATCTTAGAATTTTCAGCTTTTAGCGGACTTAGCCTGCCATGAGTCTCGATCCACATCGGATCACTAGTTTTTTGCGGCGACTTTGGCAAGTCTGTCATGACCTGAAAATCAACGTCGGCAAATTTTGGCAATTCTTGCCCTCGCAGGGGCGTTTCAGAAGATGCTAACGCTTTATATAGGGCTTTTTCTGTAACAGTCTTTTCTGTCTGGGTTTTAGCTTGTTCGATCGGGGGCGAGATCGCTATGGGGGATGGGGCGGAATTGTTTGTATTTGTGCTGTTACGCGATTCGGTGAATTCTGGATGCCATAGCTGTTTGTTTTCGTATAGGGTTTCTACTGATACTTTTGCTGTTTTGGCGATCACTTGTGCCATCCCTCGGATGGTTTCTGGCATTTTTCCTGTTTTATTTAGCTCGTTTACGATTGTGCGGATGCGTTCGAGTCGTTCTGCTTGTTTCTGGGCTTTTTGAGTTTCTATATTTTCATTTTCGTTTTCTGCATCATTTTCCTTTTTACTGCCAAATGGGAAATGATGCTTCATACACCATTTGGCAATGTCTTTGGCTTTTTGTTCGAGTCGTTTGATATCTCCGCAAAATTTTATAAATCCTGCGGCGGCTCTTGCTGTTTTGGTGATGTATTCGGCGATCGCTTCGTCTTCTTCACAGCCTAGGAAGACTCGGGCGTATTTGCCCATGAGATATAACAGTTGGTTGGATTGTCCCTGTCCTGTCCATCCTCGTTGGATTTGCTGTTCTAAGTCTTCCCGCCATTTAATTGGTTTGCGGTTGTCTTTGGGTGGTTGATAGTTGGCTTTGGCTTCGGCGATCGCTTGTTTTAGCAGGTCGATGTCTTGATGTTCTTGTACGGTCAGCCATGTTTCGACAAATTGATTTAGATCCCGTCCGATAATCTGGAGGTCGTTGTCGAGTTGGTAACTGCCTGTTTGCAGGGGCAGTCGATGTCCGTTGTATTCTGAGTCGTATTTTTTCGTGTTGGGGAAGGTTTCGATTACTCCTGATGCGATTTCGCAGTTGTTTTTTTGCAGGCAGGCTTTGATCGCGCAGGCGATGCCGAAGCTGGGTACTTCTTGCCACAGGGGATAGTAGATATGCAGTCCTTCGCTATGCGAACTCTGCACGATTAGCGGTCTGACTAGTCCTATGTCTTCTAGGGCTTGCAGTACGGTTTTAAATTTTTCGTGGTTGTTGTTGGGGTGGTAGGGGCTGCCTTTGTCTATGTCGATTAAGGCATATTCGGTTTGGTTGCCAAATCTCACGCCGATCAGCGTTTCGTTGTTTTCCCAATAGTCATACAATCGCCTTCCTGTGATCGGATAGCGCGTTTCGGTTTTCCATTCTGGTTTGCTCGTCCGATCTATATTTTTGGCATAGATAAAATTCCACGAATATGGGAAAAAGCTCGCAAAGGTTTGCGCTGCTAATTCTGTGGTGGTTAATGATTTTGGTTCTAGCCCTTTAGTCGTAAATTTTGGATCGGCAATATTACAAATACGATCTTCTTGGGAGTTCAATCTTATCGACCTCCTTTTTGCTTACCACAGGCGATCGCTTTGCCGATCTGTCGTGGCAAGTCTCGCAAATTTAATAACATCTAAGTTGTCCTGATTGTAAGGGTTGTAGCGACTTCAACCAGGAAATAAACAGACTTTTTGAATTCAGTTCGATAATCAATAATTGCCTTTTACAAATTATTTAAAAATTTGCAGCAAAAACTGTTGCTAATCTTGTATCTTGCGTTAAGATATAAAGAAGCACTGAACAAAATTGCCGTCTCAAAGCAACATCTGTCCATCCCTGGATATTGAATTTAATAAAACCTTCGGGTTTACAAAGAAGCTAGTGAGGTCGAAGTCACTGGCTTTTTTGTGTTTGAAGGGGAAAACGAGCTAGGTAATCTCCTGTAGATAAAAACGGTGATTTAAGCATACAGCGATCTCTCTAGATCTGATCCATAAAAGATCAAAATTTTATCTAAATAAACCTCGATTTTGCTGACAAGCATCAATAATGTCATATATGACACTATTTAGGTAATGGCAAGTCGCTGTAGAGGGCTTGAGTAGTAGTGTTTTCACTACCGTCAGAGGTTCTTGTAGCAAGGGGATAATGAGACATAGAACTGACTAAAGGAAAAAAGTTTATGTACTTTCACCCGTCCTACCTGATTCTCATTCCAGGCATGATCTTGATGTTTTGGGCGCAACATCGCGTCAAAGCAACCTACGAAAAATATGCCGAAATCCAGTCGAGTTTAGGGATGACAGGCGCACAGGTTGCCAAGACCATCTTGCAACGTATGGGGATTCATGATGTCACTGTTGAGCAAGTCGAAGGACAATTGACCGATCATTACGACCCATCCGCCAAAGCCGTCCGATTATCAGAGTCGGTATACGCATCATCATCTTTAGCTGCTGCCGCGATCGCTGCCCATGAATGTGGTCACGTATTGCAAGATGTACGGGGCTATCAATTTATGAACATCCGCGCATCGCTAGTACCAGTGGCAAATATCGGCGCAAACTTTGGACCACTGATGGTAATGGCAGGACTATTTCTGACCTCATTGGGTAGCTTGAGTACTGTTTTTATCAACATTGGCATAATTTTGTTTGCAGGAGCGATCCTGTTTCACATCGTCACTTTACCCGTTGAGTTTGACGCATCAAGCCGTGCTTTGAAATTAATTGACGAGCTAGGAATTTTGCAAGGTGACGAAAATCGTGGCGCTCGGAGTGTCTTGAATGCGGCGGCATGGACGTATGTAGCAACGGCGATTTATGCAGCATTACAACTAGTACAAGGCGGCTAAAGTGAAGATACTATAAGAAGAAATGAAATAACGGTCAAAAATTAGTGTTTACGGGATCTGCAAAAGCATTGCATTTAGAAGAGTTGGAACAAGAAGAATTGGAACAGATAATCAATCGACACAGTACACCGCAGCAAATAGCCCAACGAGCAAAGATTGTTGTTTTAGCCTCTCAAGGATACAGTCAAGCAATGATAGCGCGGGAATTAGATATCAGCCGCAAAAGTGCCCGATTGTGGCGAGACCGATGGGTGTGGGGACGGGAAAAAGACATAGGCGTGTTGGATTGTTTGAAAGATGCCGAGCGTTCGGGTACACCACCGACATTCGAGCTTGAGCAAATCATGCACTTATTTGCAATCGCCTGTGAAAGTCCAGAGGAGAGTGGTCGCCCAATCAGCCAATGGACAAGTCGCGAACTCGCCGATGAAATGATTCAACGCGGGATTGTGACCACGATATCACCGAGGCACGTTGGACGCTTACTTGCCGAAGCAGATATCAAACCGCATCAATCAGGTTACTGACTGAATCCAGCGCCTGACCCATTGTTTGAACAAAAAGTAACAGCCATTACTGACAATTACTTAAATGCAATAGAGCGAGCTGCCTTAGGTGAACAAACTATTAGTCTTGATGAAATGACGGGTATCCAAGCCCTTGAGCGCAAATATCCTGATAAGCCCTTAGAACCTAGTAAGATTCACCGTCGCGAGTTTGAATATATTCGACATGGTACTCAAACCTTAATCGCCAGTTTTGATGTCGCCACGGGTTTAGTCATCAAGGCTTCTGTGGGCGATACACGTACTGAAGTTGCCTATCTTACTCATGTCCAACAAACTATAGCCACTAATCCTGATGCTAACAAATGGCATTTAGTTATGGATTGTCTCAACACTCATCAATCGGAATCCCTCGTTCGCTATGTTGCACAAGTCGAAAGATTGGAGATTGATTTAGGTGTCAAAGGTAAGTGCGGCATCCTCAAGTCCATGCAGACAAGGACTGATTTCTTAACCGATAAAAATCATCGTATTGTTTTTTATTTTACTCCCAAGCATTGTTCTTGGCTTAATCAGATTGAGATTTGGTTTGGAATCTTGATGCGTAAGTTACTCAGACGCGGTAACTTTATCTCTCAAGCCGATTTGAAGTCTCGCATTATCTTATTTATTGACTACTTCAACCGTACTATGGCTAAGCCTTTTAAATGGACTTATAAAGGTAAGGCTTTAGCCGTCTAAAAGTATGTTTCTTCACTTTAGCCGCCTTGTACTAGCTTGAAAGCAGCAGCATCAGATGGAAAAATCTATTGAGATTTAATCACCTTCCGCAAACTGCTATTCATTGACTCAATCGCATTGGTGGTATAAATTGCCCTGCGAATCTCAGGGGGGAAAGCAAAGAAGGGGATAATACTCGCCCAATGACTGCGCCAAGACTTGGAGATCGACGGATATTGCTTGTCCCATTTTTCGGCAAAGAGTTCGAGATTAAACTCTGCCTCCGATTCGGTCGCAGCACCATAAATCGCCTTGAGGTCAGCACAGACTTGCTTGCTTTGCTGCCAAGGCACAAAAGCCACTGAGTTTCTGACCATGTGGACAATGCACAACTGCACCTGAGTTTTAGGAAATACCGTTTCAATGGCATTGGGAAAACCAGTCAAGCCATCGACACAGGCAATCAAAATGTCTTTGACCCCACGGTTGTGAATTTCGATGAGTACTGATAACCAGAATTTCGCACCTTCCCAATCGTGAAATCCACATCCCCAATAATTCCTTGTACCCGTCCATATTCACCGCCAGTGCAAAGTACAGGGATTTATTGATTACCCGACCATTGTCTCGGACTTTGATGACTAGACAGTCCAGAAATACGATCGGGTAAACTGCATCTAGAGGGCGATTTTGCCATTGCTTCACCTCATCAATTACCGCATCAGTCACATTGGAAATAAGCGTTGGTGATACTTCGACACCATACATTTCTTGCAACTGCAGGGTGGTTTCATTTTCGGAAAGGCAAACAGGAAGGAAGTTACAGAAAAATTAGAGGGAGAAAAATCAGTAAGAATAAGAACAAGAGAGAATATCAAAAACTTGGTGAACTTGATTAGCGAGAACACGTTGCCCCTGAGGAATCGTGCGATAACCAAGACGGCGGACAGTAGTCATGATAAAGCAGTGAATAATAGCCCAAATAGTAGGAGCATTGCCGCCACGTCGTAAGCCAGTATCCTCTTGAAAAAGGACATCACGCACCCAATGCAAGCGATTTTCAATACCCCAGTGTAGGCGAATCGGGTCCAGAAACTGAGCCGCATTAAGAGCCAAATCAGAAATATAACCAAGGGACTCGAAAAAGGGCTTATCATCACGCCAGCCCTCGCGTTCGACATAAATCAAAGACTGTAGAGACGACCAATGTTTGCGTAAGTGAAGTGGAGCAGGATAGACCCAAACACGACGACGCACTTGCCGACCATGAGATTTGTCAAACTCTTCGGCATAACTAAGAGCGACCGTGTTTTGATGTAAGTGATCCAAAGCCTTGACCAGATTGGGTTGATTATTTTTGAGGGCAATCAAATAATGCTGTTCCTGCTCAGCAATTAATTTCACCGTATCTTTTTGGCAATGTAAGGCATCCATTGTGAAAGAGGCTGGTTGTCCTTGTAAGGAAGTAATCACTTGTTTAACTACTTCGATTTCGCTGATTTGCTTATTTTCAGATACAGCAAGGGCAATTACTTCTCCTGTTTCGTGGGTAAAGGCTGACACGGTACTGGTAAAGTTTTGCTTAGAATCGGTCTGATTGGTGACCGTACATTTGATGCTTTTACCGTCCATCGCTAGCCATTGCCCTGATTCTCCTGTATGACTATTTCGACACCACTCGTTAAATAGTTTGACTACTGACTCGATTTCTACCCCTTGAATGACACGGCGAAAGGTGGAGTATGAGGGGATTTGGCTCTCTGGTGCTAGCTCTAGCATTGTTTGTAGCGTTTGCCAATGTTTCTCACAGAAATCTGCTAATGGGCGATATCCGTGATAATTACACAATACTCCCAGCAAGGTTAAGCACATTACTAGCCACAAGGGATGGCGCTTACCTTTACTTTTTCGAGGGTCTGGGATCTGCTTTAATTGTTCTATAAAGTTCATGGTCTGGTTTTGCTTTTTGCTTAGCTTCTACCAGACCATTTTTTACTGTTTTGGCTTCTTCTCCTAACTCTTGCTCTTTTCTGTACTCTTTACACGATAGCCCTTTCCGAAAATGAAACCACCCTGCATACATTTCTTGCAACTGGGCTTGGGTATCCCTGACACTCATGCCTCTGGCATACAAGGAGATGATCTTTTCGTCTAGTCCTGACAATCGGCTTTGTCCTTTCTTCACCATCTGCGGTTCAAACTCTCCTTGGCGATCGCGGGGGATGGCGATTTCCGCTATGCCGAAGTCCCCTTGCACTGTTTTCTGACTATAGCCGTTGCGACTGTTGCTTTGCCCTTCTGGTCTGGATTCATGCTTCTTGTACCCCAGATGCGTGGATAGTTCTGCTTCCAATGCTCGCTCCACTAAGGCGGTAGTTAGTTGTTTGAGAATTCCTCCTTCTCCGAATAGGTCGGGTGGAGTTTTACATTCTTGTAGCAATTCATCTAGCAATTCTTTGCGTATATTCATCTTTTTGGTGTTAGTAATTGTGTGTCTAGATTATCTCTCTGTATACTTCCTAGACTTTACACAATTTACTGTACACTCTCTTCAATTTGATTACGAACCTTAGCATCTTCGAGAGTTTGCTTGCGAATAGCCACCACATCATCGGGTACAGGTCTGCCCAAAGGCGGAGCCGTAATCCGAATACCCAGATTTCGACAATAGGCGCGATTGCTGCGTGTGCGGTAAATCTGGTCAACGTAAACCGCTTCAGGATAATGTCCAAAGCGAGATTTAAACAATGCTACTTGCTGCTGCAAATCCCCCGATTCATTGAAATTATCCCAACTGAGATGGTCGAGAAATGCATGACCATCCACACAACTAACTGATAGTTTAGCGCCAAACTCCACGGGTGTTCCTGACTTACCTCTGACAATCGGACGTACATGAGGTTGCGTAATACTGACGATGCGGTCGTCTATACGATGACAACCTTGCTCGTACATCAATTGTTGTTGCCGATATACTTCACTGACGACCAGCAAGTTCCGATAGAGATTTTTCTTCAATTCTGATAGCTTTGCCCCTGCGGCAATTAGGGTATCAGTATGGGCAAGATTGCGACGGACATAACCCAACTGTTGGCGCATTGCTTTGCGAATCTTTTTAGAATTGGGTTTGCGTTGTTTGGCAATTTGTAGATAAGCTGTCCTTGCTTCACGGCGATAGGTGCGTGGTTTCTTCGGTAATTGTTCTTTCACTTGTTGGTAAAGAGCATCAATCACAATTTCCGTTTGTTCCCTTGCTTCGTTCAACAGTTTGATGTCAGTGGGATAACGGATGTCGGAGAATCGCGACTGTTGCATCTAGCAGCAATTTTCCTTGGTTTGCTGGTTCTGTTTCTTTCTGTTCCTTTTGTACATTCTTCTCTTCTTCCTTCTCTTCCTTCTTGTCCTGCTTTTCTTCTATCTCTTTTTGTCCTGATTCTTTGGGAGGCTTCACAATCCGTTCGTTGATTCTGCCCACGATCTCTAGGTTCAATCGTTTGCGGAAATGTACCATCATGCTTGCTTCAAATGGGGCTTTGTCGCCGTACTCTGACAAGCCTAGGAAATATTGTAAATAGGGATTCTCGCGGATCTGTTCCACTGTCTCTTCGTCGCTTGTCCCTAATTTCTCTTTGATTATCAGCGCCCCAAGTGCCATCCGAAATGGCTTTGCTGGCGCTCCTTGTCCTGCACTGAATTATTCTGCATATTCACTCTCAAATTGTTCCCACGGTACTAGTTCCGCTAATCTTACCCATCGATTTTTTCCTGACAGTTTCCCGCCAAATGGTAAGTAGAAATTCTCGAATGATAGCTGTCCTGTGAGGAATTGTCGGTACATGAAATTTTATTTGTGCAAGGGTTTTACTTGCTTTTGCTGCTTTTCCTTGCATTTTATCAGTTCTCGATCTCCTTGAAAACCATTGCTTGTATGCTTTTCTTGCTTTTTCAGCAAGCCCTAAGTACAGGACAAAAAATTAAGGCTCAATAAGTGTTTCGGGGAGGTAAAAGAAAGGAATAATTTGATAAAATTGTAGTGAAATCTAAAAGAATCGATCACTATTATCAAACGACAGCGACATTGGCGAGTGGCGACAGCGATCAACTCTGTCATTTTTACTGATCGCAAGCTGTCGCGACAACTAGCGATCGATCGTCAAATCTATAGCTGGATGAGCGTCTAGCTGCCTCATCAATAGCTGTCATCTGGTAAACGACAGCATATTTAACCCCAAAGTTGATCGTTGTCGCCCCGCCAATTGCCGTGTCATTTAATACAGGTACAATTACCTAAACTATTGTCGGTAGTCCTAAACAAGTAAGGATGAGTTGTAGTGGTGAATAAAAAACCAGATAGCACCAATATGATTTTCTATTTTTTTAGAGAAAGAGAGAGTTTTACGAACTAGTCGAGAGATTCGTTGTCGCATCGTACAGTTAAAACGTTCAATATAATTGGTTTTCCCTGTTTCCTTTCCAACCGCGATATGCCGCATGTCTGGGAACACAACAGAATATGCATTCCAAAAATCTGTATAAGCAACAGCACACTGACGATAAACACTGGGCAAAGAATTCCAAAGCTTTTGCGCTCCTTGTGCGGAGCGATCGCCGATATGAACGCCAACAATTTCGCGAGTATCAACATCAATGGCAAGCCAAATCCACTGTTTATTGCCTTTATTGCCAACAAAAGACCACATTTCATCACACTGAATCGTTAGTCTTCCTTTTTTTTTAGCGGATACATTTACTTGTTGAGGAATCGCCTCGTATTTACGATTGACATAATTCTGCAACCAAGTTTCAGAAACGTCACAAACTCTGGCAATACCTGCAAGAGGAATCTTCTCAAGTAAGAGTTTGTCAATCAAGGCTTTGGTTTCTTCAGAGATTAGTTTTTGCCGTGGTGCTTCAACAAACTGGCGACCACAGGCTTTACATTTATGATTTTGATTCCCGTTATGAATAAAACCATTTTTGACCACATCTTTTGAGTTACAGTTTGGACAATTTGGCATTGGTAATTAAGTGTCTTAGAGTTCTTTTATGATTTTATCCTTACATCTCGCGGACTACCCTATTGTCGTTGTTGCTCATCCCTTTCTTGGTAGCAATACAGAATTTAGTGCTGTGGATCTTGATGCCAAATTCTTTCTAAGGTTGCAATTTGCTCAATCAGTTTAGCTAGCTGCTCTTTATGGCGTTTGTCATGTTGCCAGATTAGCAAGCCAAAACTTGCAGGCAAAGCTAGATACAAGAAGATTAGCAAAGCATTAGAAATCAGTTCATCCTGAGCCACACTAACAATGTATGAGGGTTTAGCTTGTTCTGCAGCAAAGATATTTTGGCCATTTTCATTTGTATTCTGAACTAATATTGAGGATTTTTCAGAAGATTTTGCTAACTCAGATGCAGATACAGACTGGGAAATCCCTAATGAGCCACAAAGTGCTACCCCACTGAAGGCTAAAAGTGCGATAAGCATAGACTTGGTATTGCTTAAACTTATATTCATTTCCCGCACATCCTCTTTGACGAAAAATCTGTATCTAAAGATACTATATCATCGCTATAGTCTTTTTTGTCAAATTTTGTATTTAAAGTTACTTTTATTTAGTGAGATGAAGAATGATTGATCGCCCAATGTAAAAACTGCAATTAATTGATGCATTTTATCAATTGCATAAGCTAAAAAGATTGTGGGGATACACTTTTGCCATTTTTACCAGAGTAGACTCTAAACACAACGGAGTTAAACACTCTTTTGCCGAACTGCAACTATTGTGAGGGCAGCTTAATATGCTTCAAGGGCTCCTATCGTTCAGAGGTAAGTATAGAACTCTGAATCTTGCTTGGCTTGCCTTCTTTCTAACTTTTGTGATTTGGTTTAACTACGCTCCATTTGTAACTACAGTGCGAGAGTCGATGGGATTGTCTGTAGCTCAATCTCGCACAATTAGTTTATGTAATCTGGCATTGACAATTCCTGCTCGAATTATTATTGGAATGCTGCTAGATCGCTTTGGACCACGCTTAACTTATTCTGTATTACTAGTTTATGCAGCATTTCCAACCCTAGCATTTGCATTTGCCCAAAACTTTAATCAGCTAGTCCTCAGCCGACTTGCAATGAGTATTGTTGGCGCAGGGTTTGTAATTGGTATTCGGTTGGTAGCAGAATGGTTTCCTCCCAAGGAGATCGGTTTTGCTCAAGGTATTTACGGTGGATGGGGAAACTTTGGTTCCTTTGCTGCCGAAGCATTTCTTCCATTATTAGCAGCGGCAACTGGTTTTTTGGCTCTAGGTCAAGCGAACTGGCGGTTTACGATCGCGCTGACGGGAATAATTTCGGCTGCGTATGGCGTATATTTTTTCTTTAATGTAAAAGATACACCTCCTGATACAGTCTATCAACGTCCTGCTAAGAATGGAGGAATGGAAGTCACTAGCATTCCAAGTTTTTGGGCATTGATTCTCTCAAGTTTTCCCCTTTTCTGTGCCATGGGCTTAATTGCTTGGCGCCTTACACTAGTCAAATTCATTGATACATCGATGATGTATATAATTTGGGCTGTTTTGTTGGGCTTGTTTTTGGTGCAATCTTATTCAACTTGGAATGTAAACCGTGATTTAATGTCTGGACTAAAGACTTATCCACGAGGCGAACGTTATAAAATGAGCCAAGTGATGGTATTGAACTTAGCCTACGCTGTCAGTTTTGGTTCTGAACTAGCTGTAGTTTCGATGTTACCAGAATTTTTTGAACATACTTTCAATATTGGACATAATATTGCTGGGCCGATCGCAGCCAGCTATCCGCTCATGAACTTGGTTTCTCGTCCAGCAGGAGGATTCATTTCTGATCGCATCGGTAGCCGCAAATGGACACTAACTGCCCTGATTGGTGGCGTAGGGATTGGCTATTTGCTGATGAGCCTAATTAGTAATGTTTGGTTAATGGTTGGCGCAATCGCTCTTACTATGTTTTGCGCTTTCTTTGTCTTTGGTGCTGCTGGAGCAACTTTTGGAATTGCCCCTTTGCTCAAACGGAGTGTTACTGGACAAATTACTGGAAATATTGGAGCCTATGGCAGTTTAGGTTCAGTAATTTATGCAACAACCTATAGTTTGCTACCCCAGACCCATGAAGGCAATCAGATTTTCTTCCAGTTCTTGGGCTGTGCAGCAGTTATTGTTTGTTTTCTCTGTGCATTTATTCTCCAAGAACCTGCCAAAGTCTCAGCAGCAGAAATGGCAGAAGATCCCGCATTTGCTGGTCACTAATAGTCTGTTTGTCATCGATTTGCAATAAGTTTATGGAAATTTATGTCATCCACTACTCAAGTGCATGAATCCACAACGGAATTGTCAAATAATCCAAAAAGTTACGCTAAGGCTGAAAACTTTGCTGAGTAATCGTTTCATTTATAAGTATTTTTGCCCTTCAAAAACGAAGAGAGTTAGGATTCTAGGCGTACCAATTAATCTCTAAGTTAATTGGTACTGAAAATGAGTACGGCACAGCAAGGGTTTCAATCACCTGAATCTGAGAGGGTTTAATTGGTACATCTTTTTGACGGGCAATCTAGATATTGAAAACAAGTCGTTTAATCCTTAGCGTAACTTTCTGCTCGACTACTCATTTCACTCCGAGATCTGGGCTTTGTGACGAGTATGAGCGTTCGCTTGTGGCAGGGTTATTCATTTGTCGAATATCTTTTTAAGTTCTTGATAATCTTGTCTTACTTTTGTTATATGGACTTAGTTTAGATATCGCAAAGCGATTGCAGAAGGTAGATATGAACTTTCAATACCAAAAATTTCAAAAGCCTATTCTTTATAGTGCTATTTTCTTGATGGGCGCATCGATCGCATTGGGTGGTAAGCAGATGCTGAGCCGTAATAATGCTGAAGCTCAAGAATCGTTGCCAAAAGGTGTGGAGGCGATCGCTTCAACGAGATTACCGATCGCGGGCGATACAAACTTTGTGACCGCAGCAGTGCAGAAAGATGGCGCAGCGGTAGTACGAATTGACTCCTCTCGCACGGTTGTGAATGAACTTCCCGATATATTCAACGATCCTTTCTTTCAAGAGTTTGGCGCTCCTCAATTACCTAATCAAGACAGAAAAGAAGTCTTGAGAGGAACGGGATCGGGATTTATTTTTAATAGCAATGGTCAAATTTTAACTAACGCCCATGTGGTTAGTGGTGCTGACAAAGTAACCGTCACGCTCAAAGATGGCAGATCCTTTGAAGGCAAGGTTTTAGGATCGGACTCAGTTACTGATGTTGCCGTAGTCAAGATTGATGCTCAAAACTTACCAATAGTTGGTTTAGGGGATTCCGATCGCATTCAAGCAGGGGAATGGGCGATCGCGATCGGCAATCCTCTGGGACTAGACAATACGGTAACTTCAGGGATCATCAGCGCGATCGGACGATCTAGCTCTCAGGTCGGTATTCCTGACCAACAGGTACAATATATACAGACCGATGCGGCGATTAATCCTGGAAATTCTGGCGGTCCCTTGCTTAACGAACGTGGTGAAGTAATCGGCATGAATACAGCGATCATTAAGGGCGCTCAAGGGATCGGCTTTGCGATTCCGATTAATAAAGCAAAAAGTATTGCTGAGCAGCTAATTAGTCAGGGTAAAGTCGATCATCCATATCTCGGTGTGCAGATGGTGGAAATTACGCCTGAAGTTTTACAAAAGCTGCCTGCTAAATTTCAAGTAAGTAGCGATCGCGGCGTATTAATTGTGGCAGTGCAAAAAGACTCACCTGCTGCAAAATCAGGATTGCAAGCTGGAGATGTGATTGTCAAGCTAAATGACGCGGATGTGAATAAGCCTGAAAACTTGCAGAAGTTGGTTCAAGATAGTACTGTTGGCAGTAATCTCCAATTGGAGGTAAATCGTAACGGTAAACCCGTTAAAGTAAGCGTTGAGGTTGGAACTTTTCCGAATCGCGCAGGATAGAAATTTCTAGAGCATCAAAATAAAGTTAATAAATTAGTGGTGCGTGGCTGTGCCACGCACCACTAATTATTAACTGACGTTACGCGAAACCCTCACCCCCCAGCCCCCTCTCCCTTTTTGGGAGAGCAGGGTGGTTTCATTTTCGGAAAGGCAAACAGGAAGGAAGTTACAGAAAAATTAGAGGGAGAAAAATCAGTAAGAATAAGAACAAGAGAGAATATCAAAAACTTGGTGAACTTGATTAGCGAGAACACGTTGCCCCTGAGGAATCGTGCGATAACCAAGACGGCGGACAGTAGTCATGATAAAGCAGTGAATAATAGCCCAAATAGTAGGAGCATTGCCGCCACGTCGTAAGCCAGTATCCTCTTGAAAAAGGACATCACGCACCCAATGCAAGCGATTTTCAATACCCCAGTGTAGGCGAATCGGGTCCAGAAACTGAGCCGCATTAAGAGCCAAATCAGAAATATAACCAAGGGACTCGAAAAAGGGCTTATCATCACGCCAGCCCTCGCGTTCGACATAAATCAAAGACTGTAGAGACGACCAATGTTTGCGTAAGTGAAGTGGAGCAGGATAGACCCAAACACGACGACGCACTTGCCGACCATGAGATTTGTCAAACTCTTCGGCATAACTAAGAGCGACCGTGTTTTGATGTAAGTGATCCAAAGCCTTGACCAGATTGGGTTGATTATTTTTGAGGGCAATCAAATAATGCTGTTCCTGCTCAGCAATTAATTTCACCGTATCTTTTTGGCAATGTAAGGCATCCATTGTGAAAGAGGCTGGTTGTCCTTGTAAGGAAGTAATCACTTGTTTAACTACTTCGATTTCGCTGATTTGCTTATTTTCAGATACAGCAAGGGCAATTACTTCTCCTGTTTCGTGGGTAAAGGCTGACACGGTACTGGTAAAGTTTTGCTTAGAATCGGTCTGATTGGTGACCGTACATTTGATGCTTTTACCGTCCATCGCTAGCCATTGCCCTGATTCTCCTGTATGACTATTTCGACACCACTCGTTAAATAGTTTGACTACTGACTCGATTTCTACCCCTTGAATGACACGGCGAAAGGTGGAGTATGAGGGGATTTGGCTCTCTGGTGCTAGCTCTAGCATTGTTTGTAGCGTTTGCCAATGTTTCTCACAGAAATCTGCTAATGGGCGATATCCGTGATAATTACACAATACTCCCAGCAAGGTTAAGCACATTACTAGCCACAAGGGATGGCGCTTACCTTTACTTTTTCGAGGGTCTGGGATCTGCTTTAATTGTTCTATAAAGTTCATGGTCTGGTTTTGCTTTTTGCTTAGCTTCTACCAGACCATTTTTTACTGTTTTGGCTTCTTCTCCTAACTCTTGCTCTTTTCTGTACTCTTTACACGATAGCCCTTTCCGAAAATGAAACCACCCTGCTCTCCCTTTTTGGGAGAGGGGCTAGGGGTGAGGGTCTTGATAAGTTCCACGTAACATCACTTAATTCACTGGGAAGATTATCAACATCAGGGCGATGAATATAGCAAATTCTGGATTTTAGTATGCGTATTCTTTTAGTTGAAGATGATGACTATATCGCCAAGCCTCTTGCTAAGGATATGCGATATCAAGGGCATGTTGTCGATACTGCTAGCGATGGCATTACTGGATGGGAATTTACTCAGGCAGTGAAATACGATCTGATCTTATTGGATTTAATGTTGCCGCGCATGGATGGAATGTCGCTCTGTAAGAAATTAAGGGCTTCAGGATGCAAAACCCATATTTTGATGTTGACAGCAAAGGATAGGATCGTTGATCGCGTTTTGGGATTAGATACTGGGGCTGATGACTATTTGGTTAAACCTTTTGATTTGGAAGAGTTAGCAGCGCGAATTAGAGCTTTATCGAGAAGAGTCGCAGATTTACAACAAACCACGATCGCTTATGGTTTGCTAGAGATTAATTTGAATACGCATACGATCGCCTATGATGGGCAGTCTCTAGCCTTTACCCCCAAGGAATATGTGATTTTAGAATGTTTTTTGCGAAACCCGACTCAAGTATTTACTCGCGCTAATCTACTTGACAAGCTTTGGGATCTAGATAAGTTGTCTGGAGAAGAAACCGTAAGAACACATATCACAAATATTCGGCGTAAACTTAAAGCTGCGAGTGGTTCCGAAGATTGGATTCAAACCGTATATGGGGTTGGCTATAGCTTTAATGCTAAATGATGATGAGGATTTGAGATGTTTCAGAAAACGCGGATAAGATTGTTATTGGCTTATCTCGGCATATTCGCTTCTATTTTGAGCGTATTTGCGATCGCGGTGAGAACTGTTTTTGTACATACGATGACTAATCAAGTCGTTGATAAGCTGACCACGTTAGGACAAACTATTGCGGCTAGCTCAGGATTTAAAAATGGGCGCATTCAGGTTCAAGATAATCTCTCGGTGCGTGACTTAGATATGCAAAGACAATCTTTGCAATGGATTGATATTCAAGGAAATATTATTTATGTTCAAGGAAATCGCACTTTATCATTGCCTTCGGTCGTTCGAGATTCGATCCAAATTCAACCTAATCTATCTTTACTTAGTATTAATATTCCAATTGTCGATACTTACAATCGCCGATTAGTTGGCTATTTGCGAGTCAGCCAATCTCTTGACGAATTAAATGAAACATTTAGGAAATTGGATCTAGGACTAGCAGGAGGGGCTGTCATCTCTTTACTCCTAGTGGGTTTGGGCGGCATCTTTCTGACACGACAGGCGATGGAACCAATTGAAAAAAGTTTCGATCGCTTGCAACAGTTCACAGCCGATGCTTCCCATGAAATGAGAAGTCCGTTGATGGCAATTAGGGCTAGTTCTCAGGTTGCGCTTAGATATCCTGAAGGGATGCGCCCAAGTGATGCTGAAGAATTTAATGCGATCATGAGATCGACTGAGCGCCTGAGTCGTTTGACAGAGGATTTGCTGATGTTAGCGAGGCTAGACAAAAAGTTAGCTTCTACTTGGGAAAATATTAAGTTAGCAGAAATACTTAAACATTTAGCGGATCAATTTCAGGCTCAAGCAGTAGCAAAAAATTTAACTCTGAGCTATCAACCACCGAATGATTCTCTAGTCATTAAAGGCAATTCTGAGCAAATATTACGATTATTTATTAATCTAATTGAGAATTCAATCCACTATACGCCCCCAGATGGAAAGATTAATATTTCTGCAAGTTTATTAGGATCATGGCTGGAAATAAAAGTTGCAGATACGGGATGTGGAATGACAGCCGAACAGTTAGAACATATTTTTGATCGGTTTTGGCGCTCTGATACTTCGCGATCGCAATGGACAGGCGGAAGTGGGCTAGGACTCGCGATCGCCAAGTCAATTGCGGAAAGTCATGGCGGCAAGATTACAGTTACGAGTCAATTAGAAGTCGGCAGTTGCTTTATAGTAAAGTTTCCTAAGTGAAGTATCAGACTTCTAAAGTCTGCAAAGATCGAAATTCCTTTGTAAGCTCGCTATTTGTGTCTGTGAATAAGATGGATTAGACTATCCACAAGATTTTGAGCAGGGAGAGGCATGATCTCCTTACCGTGAATAATCTCCTGTACTACCACAAAAGAGACTAGAGAACCAAAGAAAATATGTGCAGTTGCTTCAGAGTCTTTGATTCCTAATTCTGGATGGGAATCAAAGTATTGACTTAGTAAGTACCTTCCACGCTGAATTACAGTTTGGTAGTAAAGTTTTGCCATTTCAGGAAACCGAGAAGATTCGGCAATAACAATCTTTAACAAACTCAAATATTCGCGATCCTCGCCAACTTTGAGTAGATAGACTTCTGCCAACTGACGCAGCAACTGCTCAGGCTCACCACCTAACTCCTCCGACTCAAATAAGGTATGAAATCTAGCGATCGTAATTTGTTCGATGAGTGCCTTAAACAAACTCTCTTTATCGTGAAAGTGGCTGTAGATAGTTTGCTTGGAAACCCCTGCCTCGATCGCTACCCGATCCATGCTTGCCCCCGCATAGCCATCCCGAAAAAAGACCTGCATCGCTCCTTGTAATATTTTGTCCTGCTTCGGATTGCCAGCATTATTAGTCAGGGAAAGGCTTTCAGTAAGAGTCATGGAATTAGCCTAAAAACTTAATTTTATTATACTAGACTGTCTAGTATGATGTAAAAAACTTGATGCTTTAGCGATCGCTAAGTTATGACACATACTGCCCCCAACTCATCGGAAGCGGCTCAGACACAGCCCGACTCGCAAAATCCGCCTAAAAAATTTAATCCGCGCTTAGCAATTCCTATCGTGCTTGTTATTGGGGCGATCGGTTATGGGATATGGACAATTTTACCTAAGCCTGCGGAAACCATTTTACATATCAGTGGAAGATTGGAATCCGATGAAACTGATATAGGTGCAAAGACGGGCGGACGAGTAGCGGCGATTTTCGTGCGTGAGGGTGATCCAGTCAAAAAAGGGCAAGTCATCATTGAGATAGAAGACGAAGAAATTCCCGCTCAATTAAGTGGCTTGAACGCTCAAATCGAATCGGCACGTCAAGAAGAAGTGCAAGCGAAAGAAGAAGTTGCCGTTGCCGAAAGTCGCATACGTGAGGCGACCTTGAATCTTCAACAATCGGAAGGTGATGCTGTCGGACGCATCGATCAAGCGCAATTTACAGTTTCCGCAACCGAGTCGGATTTGCGTCAAGCGGAGGCTCAGGTGAAGCAGTCGGAAGCGCAATTACAACAGTCAAGGGCTGAATTAAAACTAGCAAAAATTGAACGCGATCGCTATGCCGAATTGGTAAAAGAAGGAGCCGTCAATCAGCAGCAGTTCGATCTCAAACAAACGACTTTTTCGACAGCGATGGCGAATGTAGATACAGCCGAAGCAAAGTTGGTGGCTAGTCAGGCGGCGGTGAGAGCTTCTAGCGATCGCTTTCGTGCGGCTCAGGGTAGCTCGATACAGGTGCAATCTACGGGTTTAAATCCTGACATTCGCAACGCCCAACTAGACACCTATTATTTGCAAAGGAGTCAGGCACAGGCAAAATTGATTGCAGCACAGTCAAAAGTCAAGAATGCTCAGGCTGCTCGCGATCAGATTCAAAAGCGATTGGATTCCTTTAAGGTAAAGAGTCCGATCGATGGCATTGTCCAGAGCCGTCCCCTTGAATCGGGCGCAGTGGTGGCAACAGGAAAAACGCTACTCACCGTCCTCGATCCTAGTCAAGTCTATCTCAGAGGCTACATTCCTGAAGGTCAAATTGGCAAGATTCGCGTAGGACAAACCGCTAGAGTATTCCTTGATTCCAGTCCCAATAAGCCCTTTATCGCCCATGTGTCGCAGATTGACACCAAGGCTTCTTTTACTCCTGAAAATATTTACTTCAAGCAGGATCGCGTGAAGCAAGTATTTGGCATTAAGTTAGCGATCGACCAGCCTGAAGGCTTTGCAAAGTCAGGGATGCCTGCGGATGCTGAGATTGATTTGAAGTAATTAATCTAACTGAAAGAGGTTCAAGAATTTTCCTCAATCTTTTTGGATGAGTGCGATCGAATTATAAATACTTCCTAAAAAACAATGCTGCTTACTTCTAATCCCTCAGTTGAAAATTCTATCTCTTTTGATTCTGTAATCTCAGTACGAAATCTATCGAAGCGCTATGGAGATTTTTTAGCAGTTAAAGGCATCGATTTTGCAGTTCAACAGGGCGAGATCTTTGGCTTGATTGGTCCCGATGGCGCAGGAAAAACCACTTGCTTCCATATCTTAGGTGGCGTAATGGAATCTTCTGGTGGAGAAGTATTAGTACTAGGAGAAGCGCCGCGCACTGCGCGATTAAATATTGGCTATCTCACGCAGCAATTTTCGCTCTATTTAGACTTGAGCATCGATGAAAACTTACGCTACAGTGCGGGACTGCGACAGGTTCCCGACGATCAATTTATACTGCGGCGCGATAAATATTTGCGCTTGATGAGTCTGGAGAGAATTGGCGATCGCCTTGCAGGTCAATTATCGGGCGGCATGAAACAAAAGCTGGCTCTCTGTTGTGCCTTAGTGTCACAGCCCCGATTGCTATTGCTAGACGAACCGACTACAGGAGTCGATCCTGTTTCACGGCGCGAGTTTTGGGATGTGTTGGCGGCTCTTGCTGACGATGGCATGACGATTGTGGTGGCAACACCTTATCTAGATGAAGCTGAGCGCTGTAATCGTATCGCCTTGATGTATGAAGGGCAAATTAGTGAAATCGGCACATTACCACAATTACGCGCCAATCTAGGATTGCAGCGTTTAGAGGTACGGACATCAGCCTTGGCGGCGGCAGAAGCAGTACTTTTAGAAACTGCAAGAGGGCGATCAAGTATTGCCGATGTGCAGACCTTTGGCGATCGCTTAGATGTGCTGGTGGAAAATCTAGAAGCGGACGAGCGTGCTGTGAGACAGGCGTTTAGCGAAAGTTTAGTCCCGATTGATAGCATTCAAGCCAGCGACGCAACCCTTGAAAATGTATTTGTCACGAGACTTCGGCAGCAAGGCTCCGATCCTGTGTTTCTGCCTTTTCCGCGATCTAAAGCGCAAAATTTGAGCGATGCAAGGATGGATAATGTGGCGATCGCTGCTAAAAATCTCCAAAAGACCTTTGGCAAATTTCGCGCCGTGAAAGAGGTGAATCTGGAAATTCGCTATGGAGAGATTTATGGACTATTGGGCGCGAATGGTGCTGGCAAAACCACGACGATTAAAATGCTCTGTGGTTTGCTAGAAGCGACAAGCGGTAAAATGACTCTAGCAGGACAGAGCCAAAATTTGCGTAGTAGTGCTTTACGGAAACGGATCGGCTATATGAGCCAAAAATTCACGCTCTATGACGATCTCAGTATTCTGCAAAATTTAGAATTTTATTGTGGCGTTTACGAAGTTCCCAAACATCTACGCCCACAAAAAATTGCTTGGGTCTTAGAAACCTGCGGGTTAATTGGACGCGAAAATATGCTGACGGGCAAACTCCCAGGGGGATGGAAACAGCGCGTATCCTTTGGAGCTTCGGTGATGCATGAGCCAGAAATTCTCTTTTTAGATGAACCGACTTCTGGGGTCGATCCTTTGGCGCGACGGCAATTTTGGCGGACGATTAATGATTTTGCGCGACAGGGAACGGCAATTTTAGTGACAACCCACTATTTAGAGGAAGCAGAACAATGCAATCGCATGGGTTTTATGGTGGCTGGTGAAGTAGTCTTGGAAGGTTCGCCTACTGAGGTCAAAGCCGCACAGATAGGGCAGTTAATCGAACTGAAGGTCGATCGCAATCAACAAGCCGCTAATTATCTGAAAACGATTATGGAGCCTTGGCGCGTTTCAATCTTTGGCGATCGCCTCCATGTGGTGCTAGATGATCCATCGGTCGAGTTGCCAATTATGCGATCGCACCTTGCCGAAAATCACATTCAAATTTTTAGCGATCGTCCTGTGCCTTTCTCCTTGGAAGATGCTTTTATTGGCACGGTACAGCGATCGGAGGCTGGTATAGCTCATTTATCAGAATAATATGAAAAGAATTCTCTCTCAATGCTCTAAAGAACTATCGCAATTTAAACGCGATCGCTTGACCTTAGCTTTAGCATTTTTACTCCCATTGATTACACTATTTATCTTCGGCTTTGCCATTCGCCTAGAAGCAAAAAATATTCCCCTTGTGATTCAAGATTTTGATCGCAGTCCGATTAGTCAACGCTATGTCGCCAAGCTATTTGCCACCAATCAATTTATCTTTGTACCTTGGAATGTGAATGACTCGGTAGAAATTGCTCTCGATCGCGCGATCGCTAAGGCAGGCGTAATTATCCCCCCTGAGTTCAGTCGCCGCATTGCCGCAGGAAATATTGCCGATGTGCAAGTGTTAGTCGATGGAACTGATAGCAACAATGCCAGAGTGATTAAGAACAGCATCAAGGCAACAACCAATGACTTTATGCAATCCGAAGGCTTAATTCCTGAAACGAATTTACTAACCACGCGATCGCGCATATGGTTCAATCCCGCCAGACAAGAATCTCTCTATATCGTCCCTGGAGTCTATGCAGTGGTGCTATGGATTTTCCCTTCGTTACTGTCAGCGATCGCCATGGTTCGCGAAAAAGAGCGTCAAACGATTTTGCAGGTTTATGCTTCTAGCATGACTTCTACAGAATTAATCTTAGGCAAAGGCTTAGCTTATCTGATTGTCAGCCTTGGGATTGCACTGGTGGTCATGGGTATCGGGGCGATCGTCTTCGGACTCAGTTTTGCAGGCGATCCCACACCTTTGCTTGTAGCGATCCCGATCTATCTTTGGGCAAGTGTGATGTTCGGCACGATGTTAGGAACTCGCACCACTAATCAAAATGCCGCAGTACAAGGCGTTTCCCTTGTGGGATTTCTCACAGCCTTACTGCTATCAGGCTTTATATATCCATTAAATAATATTCCTTTTCCTCTATCTCTGTTACCCAATGTCATTCCTGCTCGTTATTTTATTGAAATCACCCGCGATGCCTATGTGCGCGGCACTGGTTGGATTGGCGTGTGGTTTGCTGAGATTATGATTTTCGCGATCGGGATGTTCTTTTTTAATGTTGCTCGAAGAGTTTTAAGTAGAATGCAGTTAACAGATTAAAAGCTCTTAGCGATGGGCTTATGGATAATAACGCAAATTTAATTGAGATGAGAATTTAAAAATGTTTAACTGGTTCTTTGAAAGTCGCTTTTGGGCTTTAGTACGAAAGGAAATCAATCAAATTTTACGGAATAAACAGTTAATTATTTTGTTGGTTTTTCCGCCAACAATTCAATTACTAATCTATGGGTTTGCCCTCAATCCTGATGTTCATTTTCTAAAAATGGGTGTCGTGGATTATGCGCGATCGCAGGAAAGCCGTGAACTAATATCCTCTTTTACGGGAAATCGCATTTTTACCCTCGAACAAGTTCTCTCTAGCGAAAAAGAATTAGGGCAGCAAGTTGAGCAAGGTAAACTGACCGTAGGTGTGGTAGTTCCGCCCGAATTAAATCGTAATCTCGCGAAAGATAAGTCTACCGACATCCAAGTACTTATCGATGGTGTGGATGCCAACACTGCGGGGATTGCCAATGGTTACGTTAGTCAAATTGTGCGCCAATATAGCTTAAAACTCACAGGTCAGTCGCTGTCGCCGCCCATAGAAACCCATGTGACTTTTCTCTATAATCCGGGATTAGCCAGTAGTTGGTTCTTTGTGCCGGGGGTAATTGGGCTGGTGCTGACTCTGATTGGTTCGATTGTTTCTTCGATCACGCTGGTTCGCGAAAAGGATACAGGAACCTTAGAACAACTGCTCATGACTCCATCAGAACCTTGGGAGATTCTAGTTTCTAAGATTGTGCCTTTATTCGTGCTGCTCATGGGTGATGTATTTCTAGCTTTGGGCTTAGGAAGATTTATATTTGGCATTCCTTTCCAAGGTAATTTTCTGCTGTTTTTAATACTTTCGGGGCTGTATGTATTTGTAGGCATCGGGGTTGGCATTATGCTGGCTACACTCTGTCAGTCACAGCAGCAAGTAGTTCTCACTACCTTTTTTATTAATTTGCCAATGGTGCAACTCTCAGGCGCGATCGCCCCCGTGGAAACGATGCCTGAATTTTTCTACTATCTCTCATGGTTTAATCCTTTACGTCACTATGTAGCGATCGTGCGAGGAATCTTATTAAAGGGTGTAGGTTTGGAAGCTTTATGGATGAATGTGGTCATGCTTACCATTTTTGCGATTTTATTGCTAAGCATTAGTGCCAAAAAATTCCGCAGTCAGTTAAGTTAATGCAGCGATCCCTATCCCTTTCGGACTAGTTTCTCAGAAACGAACCGCACTATGTATCCTGTAACTATCCCTTATTCGTCCTACTGGTAGAGGCATTTATTTTTATGATTCCGATGGATTTCTGACTGAAATACGCTGCGATCCTAGTTGACACAAAACTTACGAACTAGTTCAGCTAGCGATGGTGCTTTGCATAGTTGACCAATCCGAATCACTACCCATGATGATAGCGATCTCTCTTATTTTAGGCGTTGCTGAATTAGGTCTGGAATATACACTTGTCATAAGTTAGAGATAGCTTCAAATCTAGTTTTTAAAGTTTGAGCAATCGGTGATTCATACCTAATTCAACAATGCCATTTTAAAATACCATCACATTCAACCACTACTAATTGTCTTCAACGATCGTTCATAAATCTCAAATCGAGATCATCCTTAGGCATTCATTCTATCTATTTAGGCTGCGCTATCCCCATTCCTCGTTTAGCGTACGTTTTTTCCTTTTTCTTGCGTGACCCCAATATCTCGGCAAAGTTGCTGTGGTAACTGATCGAGAACTCGTTGAAACGAATCAAAATCCCTCAATCCGTGGGACAAAATCAAAGCACCCTGAATAGAGATGATGGCATCTTCTGCACGTATCTTTGCAGAGGCTTCATCCAATCCTGCATCAATTAGGACTTTGGCGATCGCCTCAAGCCATCGTGAAAAAGCCGAACTAATTTGCTGGTGAAACAGGTCGTCGCTTGATTTTTCGATGACCAAAACTGCTAACAGACAAGAATTTTGACCCTGATTAAAAAAACGATTCGATTCCTCACACATAGACCTAAATCTGTTGCTGGGGCTTTCTTTGCACTCAAGTATTTGAAAAATACTCGTCTCTAGCCATTGATTAACGTAGATGAGCGCCGCCTCAGCCATCTCTGCCTTGCCTTTGGGGAAATGATGATAGAGGCTAGCCTTCCCCAATCCTGTTTCTTGGGAAATTTTTGAAAGAGTTACACCTTCATAACCAAACTGTCGAAACAGTTTCAGGAGAATTGGGACATAAGTTTGTTTAGACATGGTGAAGAAAAATTATTTATTTTGGATTTACCTATTGACATTATACCGAACGAACAGTACAGTATCAACATACCGAACGAACGGTACAAAAACAAATTGAATTTCATTGTGGACTCTCATCCAACACTGACATCTACCAACACTTTACATACTCAAGGAAAAATCAATGATTAAGCTCTATGGTCACGAAGTCTCTGGTAATAGCTACAAAGTCCGTTTGCTATTATCCCTACTAAATCTTGAATATGAGTGGATCAAGGTTGATCTGCTCAAGGGTGAACACAAATCATCAGAGTATTTGGCAATAAATCCTTTTGGACAAGTGCCTTTACTAATTGATGGAGAGACGCAACTTGCAGATGCACAGGCAATTTTGGTTTATTTGGCTCGGAAGTATGGCGGTGAACAATGGCTTCCTATGGATGCATTAGCGATCGCACAGGTAATTCGTTGGCTATCAACGGCTGCTGGTGAAGTTCGCCAAGGTCCAGAGAATGCTCGTCTCTTCTATCTATTTGGTGCAGGAACTAAGATCAATATTGAACGTGCTACTGAAAAATCTCATTTCATTCTCCAGCAGCTTGATCAACATTTGAGTACAAGAACTTGGCTAGAGTGCGATCGCCCCACCATCGCCGATGTTGCCATCTATCCCTATATTTTATTAGCCAAGGATGGCAAAATTGAACTTGATGCTTACTCTAATGTTTTGACTTGGATGGAGCGATTTCAGAAGCTTTCTGGCTATGTCCCAATGCTCTAAAACCAGAGCATGACTGCGATCGCAAATTTCAATCATTAGAACCAGCAATATTATGAAAATCTTGGCAGTATCTGGCAGTATTCGGGCTAAGTCTTCTAACTCAGCTATTTTGCAAGCAATGAAAGAATTAGCACCCGACGCTATCAATATCGAAATTTGGTAGTCCGCGAGATGTAAGGATAAAATCATAAAAGAACTCTAAGACACTTAATTACCAATGCCAAATTGTCCAAACTGTAACTCAAAAGATGTGGTCAAAAATGGTTTTATTCATAACGGGAATCAAAATCATAAATGTAAAGCCTGTGGTCGCCAGTTTGTTGAAGCACCACGGCAAAAACTAATCTCTGAAGAAACCAAAGCCTTGATTGACAAACTCTTACTTGAGAAGATTCCTCTTGCAGGTATTGCCAGAGTTTGTGACGTTTCTGAAACTTGGTTGCAGAATTATGTCAATCGTAAATACGAGGCGATTCCTCAACAAGTAAATGTATCCGCTAAAAAAAAAGGAAGACTAACGATTCAGTGTGATGAAATGTGGTCTTTTGTTGGCAATAAAGGCAATAAACAGTGGATTTGGCTTGCCATTGATGTTGATACTCGCGAAATTGTTGGCGTTCATATCGGCGATCGCTCCGCACAAGGAGCGCAAAAGCTTTGGAATTCTTTGCCCAGTGTTTATCGTCAGTGTGCTGTTGCTTATACAGATTTTTGGAATGCATATTCTGTTGTGTTCCCAGACATGCGGCATATCGCGGTTGGAAAGGAAACAGGGAAAACCAATTATATTGAACGTTTTAACTGTACGATGCGACAACGAATCTCTCGACTAGTTCGTAAAACTCTCTCTTTCTCTAAAAAAATAGAAAATCATATTGGTGCTATCTGGTTTTTTATTCACCACTACAACTCATCCTTACTTGTTTAGGACTACCCATGGTTTTTATATTTCCAGTTTTCTTTTTTCAAGTTTTAAATCACCATAGGAAAAGATTTTAAGTGGATCGGAGGGATAGAGTTTTGAACGATCGCTGACTTGCTTTTTCTGATTTACTAGATTAGTGAAACTTTTTTCTAAACTTTTCTGAATATCACTTAGCTCTTTACCTAAGTTTTGATTGATTTCGGACAAATTATCTAAGAACTCCTTACCTAATTTTTCAACTAGACCCTTACTACTATCAACATAAGTTGATACAGAATCAATGTTGCTTTCAACGTTAGCGCCTGGAATACTTGCTGTAGCACTACCTTTAATATCCAAATTCCATTGGGAATTTAGTAATTTATCTAATGGCTGGCTAAATCCAGTGGCTTCAATTGTGACCGTCCCTGTAAATGTACTACCTTGAGCAATAAAACCAGCATCTAGGGTTAAAAGAGTATTTCCTGCACTATCAATTATCTGGCTAATAATAGGTAATGAAGACCCAATAATATTAATGCCCTTCGGAATAGTAGTTTCTAATTTGACTTCAGTTGCATCCTGTGTACCTGAGTTGGCTATGTCAAAAGTATAGGTAGCTTGATACTCAGAGCCGATGCCGATTGAATCTTTGTTACTAGAGATGACAACCTGAAGACCTGATAAAAAGTTAATATTCTCAATATAGCCAATACCAGGACTCCCATCTTCGTTGTAAAAGTCTAAAATACTTAGATCTTGAGCTGTGTTAATAACACCATCTTTATTTAAATCAATGACTAATGTGGTTCCCTCTCTCTGACTACCGATTTCTCCTGCTTTTAGCTTATTATCGAGTATTTGTACTACCGTTTGGTAGCCCTCTTTGAGTTTATAGTCACCGTTTTCTGTTGGGTTCTCTTGAAAAGCTTCTTGATAGATTACTAGGGTATCATCTCCTCCCCAGCAACTAAACCTAATGGATTTCCCGCGTTACCCCAATCATTAATGACAGTACCAGCGCTATTAGAACCTAGTGAAATGCGGTAGATATCATCACCCCCGCCACCAGCTAGAGTGTCTTTTCCACCGCCACCATCTAGAACATCATTACCACCATTTCCAGCAACAATATCATTTCCACTACCTCCATAAAGCGCATCATCATTTAGTCCACCTGAAATGGTATCATCACCCCCTCTGCCATACACCAAGTCAGTGCCGCTGTTGACCCCAATAAAGTTATTTTGAGATGTACCTAAAACGTTATAATTCCTACCACTTAATACATTAACAAAAGAATCTCCCTGATTTCGCGCAGCGATATCAATCAATGTATATGACACTGCTTGTTCAATCTCAACTATATTCCCATCAAGATTGACTGTTGCTAAATCATTCTCTGCCTTCAATGCGTTTAACTGGCTTTCATTTAAAGTGTCTCCAAGCACCAAAGCTGCAAAAATTGCCCCTTCATCACCGATTGAATCAGCAGTATTAATTTGGGCATCAATCCAATGACCTACTTCCTCCAAAATAACGCTAGCAATTGACTCTACATATTCTTGGTGATTTGTCAGAAACTCCTGCGATAGATAAATCTTACTTTGTTGATGCCGCGAAAGCACCAATTGCCCCATTGATATCTGTGGCATTACGAATCTCTATGACAGGAAATATACTAAAACTTCCAATTGACCACGCTGTTTTTAAAGTCTCGACCTCACACCGATCTCCAAAAGCTACTGCCATTTTTTCAGCGAAATCTGCCCTACGGGCAAAGCTCTCTAAATTTTCTCTCGCTAAGAGCAACCCTTGTCGTAAAGCCTCTACTGTAGACAAATCGAGGGTAAGAGAAGACTCTGCAACTAGATTGCCTTGAAGAG
>JAATWA010000011.1 GCA_013361095.1 Pseudanabaena biceps
CTATCGTTCGGGGCCCCAGCCAATGTGTTACACAGTACGTTACAGAGGCTGCTTGTCCCGCTAGGGCGGGAGACCGGCCGATGAATGCGCCTGTGCGACGCCACGTTGGAGGCGGCTCGCCTGAGCTTGACCGGGCCCGCGCGTTAACGTCGGCGCGATGAGCGCTTCCACAGAGGGCGGTGCTGTGTCGGGCGGCGATCATGCCGGCCTCCCGGCAGGCTCGCGCCTTCTGACGCCACGAGCTTCCTCAAGCGCCTGACGTGTGATCGACCAGGCGGAATGCAGGAAGATCCCCGCCAACAGCGCGCCCGCAACCAGATCGGGCCAACGCGAGCCCGTCAGCCAGACCAACCCGCCTGCCGCAGCCACGCCAAGGCTGTGGATCAGATCGTTTCTTGTGCAGAGCCAAACGGATCGCACGTTGGCGTCGCCGTCCCGGAAGCGAATGAGCAAGGCCGCGGCCAGTAGATTGGCCGCGAATCCGAAAGCGCCAAGCCCGGTGATGACAACTCCCTCTGGCGCTGCGCCCGTCAGAGCCCGCCATGTCGCGAACGCGAGCACGCCGACACCAAGCGCTGCAAGGCTCGCGCTCTTCACGAGCGCCGCAGTCGCGCGGACCTGAACAGAACGCCCTATGACCCAGAGGCTCACGGTGTAGGTGACGCTGTCCGCGAGGAAGTCCAACGCATTCGCCGCGAGCGCGGCAGATCCCTGGGCGATGCTTCCGATCAGGACGGCGCCGAAGCCGACGAGGTTGATGGCTATCACGCTGACCAGCACGCGCCGGTAGGCAGGCGACGCACCGTCAAACTTAACCGCAGACCCGCAACACCCTACGGCCGACCCGCATGAGGCTTCATTCTGTTCCATGAAACCTGCCTACATGCTCTAGTCACTAGAGGATCAAGCGCCTATTTTCCCCTCATGGCCGCCACTGCTCTCCTCACCATCGGCAAGCTCTCCGCCGCGACGGGCGTGAAGATTCCTACGATCCGTTTCTACGAACAGGCCGGTTTGTTGCCCGCGCCGCCACGGACCGCGAGCGATCGAAGACTGTACGATGACGCTGGCCTTCGCCGGCTCGCCTTCATTCGCCATGCACGCCAACTGGGCTTCGATCTGGATGCGATCCGCTCTCTTCTCGATCTGGCGGACCAGCCGGACCGCACCTGCGCGGAAGCGAACCGGATTGCGGAGCAGCACCTCAGGGCGGTTTCGGAAAAGATTCGACAGCTGAAGGCGCTTGAACGCGAACTGTCACGCATGACGGCGGACTGCGCCGGCGGGCAGGTGTCCGCCTGCAAGGTGATCGAGGTCCTGCAGGATGCGACTTGTCCGCACCACTGACGCGTCACGAGGGCTCGGTGAAAGGAGGCTGCCGGGGCGCCCTCCCCGCTGGACCTTCCGCGAGGGGAAACCTGGAACTCCGCCTCGCGAGTTCAGGAACAGAAAGGGCGGCAGTCCTGAGCCGGCGGACGCACGGCGGCAGCGATCAGGACTAAAACGCCCGGCTTCCGGCCAGGACGTCAGCTATGAGGCACGGTTTCCGGCGCGGAGGTCGAAGCCGAACCGGTCGCCGGCTGCGACGGCGGCGCCGGTTCTTCCTGAGCTGAAGGGGTCTCGTCACAGCACTTCATCTCGGCGTCGGCCGCCATGTCCTTGCAGCATTCGCAGCCTTCGGCCGCGAGCGCCGCGCCAGCGCTCAGCACGAACGCCGCCCCGGCCGCCGCCAGCAGTTTGGAAACATTCATCGTCGTCCTCCTAGTGAACCATGAAGCGAATTGAGCCGGACATCTCGTGGCCGTCCGCGCCTTCGGCGGTCCACGCCGCGGTATAGGTCCCCGGCGCGAGGCGCGGCAACGCAACCTCGACGGTCGATTCGGCCGCGGCCGCTGGGACATCGACGACGATCGGTGCCTGACCCTGCGCAGTAAAAGTCACCGTCTTCAGGATCATCGGATGGGGAAAGGTCACGCTGAACCGCTCAGGCGAGCCATGGGTCATCGCGCCGTCAGCGGGGACCGTTGTGACGCCCGACTGGGGCGCTGCCGCCGGGGCCTGCATGGTGTGGCCCGCATGCGGATCCTGCGCGGCGGCGGCTCCGGCGAACGCGAGCGCGGCTGTGATGGCGAGAGTGCGGATCATGGGAAGGTCTCCTTCAATCTAGAACCAGGCCTTGAGACCGACGACGAAGCGGGTGTCGTCGGGCTCGCCGCCCCGGGCCTCAATGTAATCGGCGGTGTCTCCAAGCGCGCGGCTCCACTCGACGCCGACGTAGGGCGCGAACTCCTTGCGGAACTCGTAGCGCAGCCGCAGGCCTGCCTCGACCGAGGACAGGCCGGAGCCGATCTCCAGTTCTGGAATCTCGCTGGCGGAGACGTCGATTTCGAGGCGCGGCTGGAGGATCAGGCGCTGGGTTATGCGCTGGTCGTACTCGGCCTCGACGCGGGCGGTCAGGTCGCCCTCGGTCGACAGAAAGGCCGCAGCGTCGATCTCCCACCAGTAAGGGGCCAGCCCCTGCAGGCCGAGGACAAGATGCGTCGGGTCCTCGCCGTCGGGTCGGAAATCCTGGCGTACGCCCGCCTGAACGTCCCAGAACGGCGTGACCGCGCGGCTGTAGAGCGCCTGGAGTTCGGCTTCTTCGAGATCGCCCCCGAAGTCGCCCTCGCCCTCGGACTTCCACCAGAAGCGATTGATGTCTCCGCCGGTCCAGCCCTGGACGTCCCAGAGATAGGTCTCTTCGTCGTCGCCGAACCCAGCTTCGAGGCGGTCGATGATGACAGCCGTGGTGCGCACGTCGCCGTTCTCGCGCACCAGGATCTGACGGGCGGCTGCCATGGCCTCGGTTCCGAAGACCAGGTCAGCCGCGTGGGCCGGACCGGCGAGGGCCGCGACTGGAAGCGGGTCCTCTGGCGGCCTCCCAGGGTTGTCGGCGCTGGTCGGCACGTCCGGCGGCCCCATGCTCATCGCCGACATGTCGTGGCCGGCGTGAGGGTCGGCTTGGGCGGGGGTCATGGTCGACATGTCGTGGCCCGCGTGCGGATCAATCTGCTCGACAGGCGGCATTGTCGACATGTCGTGCCCCGCATGCGGATCCAGCGTCGCGGGCTGAGCCGGCATCTGATGGCCGGCGTGAGGATCGCTCACCGGCGCGGTTTGGGCGGGGGCCATGACATGGCCCGCGTGCGGGTCCTGCGCCGTCGGCCGGGCCGGCGTTTGGGGGCGGGGGGCCGGTTCGGCCGCGGGCCGTGTTGGCGCCGGCATGGCATGGCCTGCATGAGGGTCCTGGGCCTGGGCGCTGAAAGGGCTGGCCGCGAGGATCAGCGGCGCGAGGGCGATGGCGACGCGGTTCATGACGCGGCTCCGTCCATGGGCCGCACAGTGACGACGTTGAACATCCCGGCGTGCATGTGCATCAGCATGTGGCAGTGGAAGGCCCAGTCGCCAGGCGCGTCGGCGGTCAGATCGAAGGTCACCTTGCCGCCGGGCGCGACGTTGACGGTGTGTTTGAGCGGCTGGTGCCCGGCCGGGCCGCCTGTGACCAGTTCAAAGAAGTGGCCATGCAGATGGATGGGGTGGGCCATCATGGTGTCGTTGACCAGCGTCACCCGCACCCGCTCGTTCAGTTCGAACCGGATCGGTTCGACGATCTCGGAGAACTTGCGGCCGTCGAAGCCCCACATGAACCGTTCCATGTTGCCGGTCAGGTGGATTTCCATGGTACGAGACGGGGCCCGCTGGTCCTTGTTGGGGGCGAGGGACACGAGGTCGGTGTAGACCAGCACCCGGTGCGGCACGTCCTCCAGCCCGATCGGCCGTTCACCCAGGCGATTGGCCGGGTCCATGGCGATGGCGTCTACGCCGACGCCGACCGCCATGTCCGGCGGAGCGTTCTCGGGGTCGCGCATGTTCATTCCGGCCATGGACATTCCGGCCATGTCTCCCGCCGGAGCCCCGCCTTGCGTCGAGGCTCCATGATCCATGCCGGTCATCGCGCCATGATCCATCCCGGACATACCGTCCATCGAACCGTGGTCCATGCCGCCCATGCCCATGTCGCGCATGGTGAGCGTCGGCACCTCGCGCAGCGGCGGAACCTCGGCGGTCATGCCGGGACGCGGGGCCAGGGTCGCCCGGCCCATGCCGGAACGGTCGATGGCTTCCGAGACGAGGGTGTAGGCGCGGTCCTCCGTCGGACGAACGATGACGTCGTAGGTCTCCGCCACCGAAATCTGGAACTCGTCGGTCTCGACCGGCCGGACATTCTCCCCGTCGGCCTGCACCACCGTCATCGGTAGCCCCGGAATACGCACGTTAAATATCGACATGGCCGAGGCGTTGATGACGCGCAGCCGGACCCGCTCGCCGGGCCGGAACAGCCCGGTCCAGTTCTCCTGCGGTCCGTGGCCGTTGATGAGGTAGGTGTAGGTCGATCCGTTGACGTCGAGGATGTCGCGCGGGTCCATCCGCATCTGGCCCCACATGCGGCGCTCCTCCAGGCTCATCCGGTCGCTGCCGTCGAGCAGGCCTGCGAGGGTCGTTCGCTGCTGGTTGAAATAGCCGGGACTCTTCTTCAGCTTGTCCAGGATTTCGTGCGGGTGCATGAAACTCCAGTCCGACAGCACCAGTACATGCTCTCGATCGTAGGCGACGGGATCGGCGCCCGCCGGATCGATGATGATCGGTCCATAGTGGCCCATCGCCTCCTGGAGATTGGAGTGGCTGTGGTACCAGAACGTCCCCGACTGCCGGATCGGGAACTCGTAGACGAAGGTCTCACGCGCCTTGATGCCCGGAAAGCTGATGCCGGGCACGCCGTCCATCTGGAACGGCACCAGCAAGCCGTGCCAGTGGATCGAAGTGTCCTCGTCCAGGGTGTTGGCCACCGACAGCCGGACGTTCTGGCCCTCCCGCAGGCGAAGCAGCGGCGCCGGCAGGACGCCGTTGATGGTAATCGCGTGCCCCGTCCGACCTCCGACGGTGAACGGCGAGTGGCCGACCGTCAGATCGACGTTCGGCCCGGTCAGCGTCGGCATGTCCGCCCGCAGGCCGGCCGAGCCGGTCTGCGCCCAGGCCGGCAGCAGGCCCTGCAGCCCCAGCAGCCCACCGCCGGCGGCGGCGCCACGGAGAAGCATTCGGCGATCGAGACTTGGGGTCGACATGGGCGATTGAATCCTTGGTCGGCTGTTCGGCCGTTCGTTTAGATACGCATCCCGGCTACGCGCCCCTTGCGTCAGGACGCCACAGCCAACGCGATCGTGGCCTTGTGCACCTTCCCATCATGGCAAGGTCAAGCGTCTGCGTTCGGCGACCAGGCCAGCGCCTCCGCCAGTTTCCTGCGAGCGCGAGCCACGCGAGTCTCCACGGCCTTGGGCGTAATGCGCAGGATAGAGGCGATCTCGGCATGAGACCGCCCTTCGAGCGTGGCGAGCAGGAGCGGCGCCTTGAGGGCGTCCGGCAGGTCGGACAGCGCCCGTTGCAGGGCCTCGGCCCTGCGCCGGTCGTCCAGACGGGTCTCCGGCAGGGGCGCCTCGTCGCCGACCGCGGTCGCCTCGGGCGCATCCAGTCCCATGACCCCTCGCACGACACGGCGCACCGCACGCCGACGGCTCCAATCGCGGCATTTGTTCAGGGCGATGGAGCGGAGCCAGACGTCGAATGGCCGCGCCGGATCATACCGCCGCAAGGCCAGCCAGGCGGAGGCGTAGGCTTCCTGAAGCACGTCGTGAGCCTCGGCCTCGTCGCCGACATAGCGGCGAACGAACCTGTAGAGCTCGGCCTTCGACGCGGTCATCAGGGCGGTGAATGCGGCTGCATCGCCGCGCGCCGCACGGGCCTCTATGCTGTCTTCGGCCCCCACGCGCCGCGCTTAGCCGGCGTCGTCGCGCAGGGCGTCGACCACCGCGGCGTCGAACACCTCGGCCTGAGCCGGTGTCAACACCGATCGCATCTCGAAGACATGGGCGATGGTCGCCTTCTGCAGATCTCCCATGGCGGCGTGGAAATGATCGACTGCGGCCTGGACCTGGGGCGTATCGCCATCGCTGGCTGCGATCGCAGCCGACAGTTCGCGATTGGCGGCGCGGACTTCCGCCTCTAACGCCGGTCGCCTCGCGGCGAAGCGGGCCTCGATGACGTCGAGCCGGCGATCCTGCTCGGCGCTCAGATCGAGCTTTTCATGAAGGACGCTGTGCAGACTCGGCGGTTGGCGCTCGCGCATGATCCAGGCCGCGCTTGCCCAGGTCGCCGCGCCGCTGGCCAGGGCCGCCAAAACCGCGGTCATGACGATGGCCTTCCACGTCGCCCTCATCCGCGAGCCTCCAAACCGGCGAAGGGTGAGAGCCCGGCCGACACGGTGAAAACCCGCAACTCGGACGGCCCCGGTCGGGGCGCCACGAGCATCAAACCTCCGTTTGCGATGCCGATCACCAGGGCGAAGGCGATGGCGGCGAGCCGGACCTGCCCCATACGAGCCCGCGCTCCGCGTTCGCTGATCCGCGCCCAGACCTCTTCCTCCACGCCTGCGAGCCCGGCGATGTCGCCCGGCGCGACCTGGCCGATCAGTCTGTCTATGTCGTCAGTCATTGCGCACCTGCGTCACGCCCCCTCTCCCATACGCGCCCGCTGAATCTTTCCCTCGCGAGGGGGCGAGCCGTCGCCCGCGTAGATATCAGAGAACGACCGGGAACGGCCCTGTCATCCGGGGGAAGCGATGTGAGCGCCTGGTCAGGCCCCGCGAGGGCTCCGTTTCCCGATGTGCTCGATCCGCTCACCGGCGTCAGGTTCTTCCTCGCGCTCGGCGTCGTGCTGTTCCATTACCAACTCTACTGGACGCTGCCGCCGGAGAGCGCAGGCTTGTTGAACCGCGCGCGCTTGGGTGTGGACGTCTTTTTCATCCTGTCGGGCTTCATCCTGACGCACGTCTATCTGCAAGGGGACCGGCCGCTGGACTATCGGCGGTTCCTGGCGGCGCGGTTCGCGCGGATTTATCCGGCCCACCTGTTCATCCTGCTGGCCATGCTGGGGCTCGTGCTTGCGGCGCCCCTGTTCGGGGTCGGGCTGGAGCCAGGCCGGTTCAATCCCGCAGACTTCGTCGGCACCCTCCTGCTCGTCCAGGCCTGGTTTCCGCGTGAGACCCTGGTGCTCTGGAATGGACCGGCATGGTCACTGTCTGCGGAGTGGTTCGCCTATCTCGCGTTTCCCGCCTACGCCGCCTTGGCGTTACGACTGCGGGCCCGACCATGGGTGCTGATCGCGCTCGCCGCGATACTGTTCGTCGCGCTGGATGCGATCTATCGCGTGCAGTTCGGACGCGTGCTGCCTCGGGCCGAAGACAGCATGGGCATCCTGCGGATCATCCCTGAATTCCTCTACGGCATCGGTCTCTACTACCTCGGGCAGCGCTGGACGCCTTCAGCGCGCGTGTCGGTCATAGGTGCTCTCGCCGCCACGGTCGCGCTGCTCGCCTTGATGCAGATCGGGGCCGACGATCGCATCATCGTGGCGGCCGCTGGGCCCTTCATCCTGTCGCTCGCGTTGTTGGCCAAGGCGGACGTTCGGACCTTCCTTTCCCACCCCGTCGCCCTGTTCGCCGGCGAAGCCTCGTTCGCGCTCTACCTCGTCCACATCCCCATCCTGATGGTCTGGCGCAATGCGGCGCAGGCCGTCGCGGGTTGGCCCGGAGATTACCGGATGGGCGTAGTTGAACTCATCGCCATGCTGGTGTTGACGCTCGTCGTCGCCGCCGCCATCCATGTCCTCGTCGAGCAGCCCGGCCGCCGCTGGCTCCGGGGGCGGATGGCGCCGCAGCGCGCCGACCCCATCGAAGCCAAACGATCCGTTCACAGCGATCAGGGAGAACCCTTTTGAACCCTGCGAACCTGAACCGTCGCCTGTTCCTGGGCGCGGGGGTCCTCATCGGCTTGAGCGGAACGGCCTGCGCCCAGACGCGCCCGTCGAGGAACCTGACGGTCTTCAAGACGCCGACCTGCGCTTGCTGCGACGCCTGGATCGCGCACATGCGCGAGGCAGGCTTCAGCACCACCATCACGGTTCTTCCGAGCCTCCAGTCAGTCCGCAGCAGTCGAGGAATGCCGGACGCCCTGGCCTCCTGTCATACTGGGCTGATCGACGGCTATCTCGTCGAGGGTCATGTGCCGGCTGCTGACGTCGTCCGGCTGCTGGCCGAGCGACCGACGGCGGTAGGCATCGCCGTGCCGGCCATGCCGCTCGGTTCGCCCGGCATGGAGACGCCCCAGGGGCACAAGGAACCTTACGACACTTTGCTGGTGCTCCGATCAGGAGCCACCCGCGTGTTCAATCGCCACAACCGACCGGCCTGATGCTCAGGCCATTCAGGTGATCCACAATCCGGAGCTTGCCATGTCTCGCACACCCCTTGCCCTCGTCCTGTCGTTCGCTGTGCTCTCGGCGACACCCGCTTTCGCCCAGGACCACGCCCACGGCCACTCCGACCCAGGCGCGGTCGCTGCGGAAGCGGCGGACGCGGCCACCGCCGTCGATGCCTTCCACGCCGCACTCAAGGCCGGCGACACGGTCGGCGCGCTGACGCTTCTGGCGCCCGATGTGATGATCTTCGAAGAAGGCGGCGCGGAGCGGTCGCGCGACGAATATGCGTCCCATCACCTGGGAGCGGACGCCGCCTTCGCCGCCGCCTCGGAGGCGACGGTGGCGCGCAGATCGGGCTGGGCCGACGGCGACATCGCGTGGATCACCAGCGAGGGCCGCACGACTGGCCAGTTCAACGGCCGCGCCGTGGATCGACTCACGACGGAGACGATGGTCCTCAAGCGGCACGCCGACGGCTGGCGCATCCACCACATCCACTGGTCGTCACGCGCGCCTCGCTAGACGAGGATACGGCGATGCGTGAAGGCTCGTCACCGAAGGCCTGCCAGCCGCCGCCTGGCTCGCCCTACTGAACGCTCTGAAAAGCGGCGTTGCAGGCCTCTTCGCAGCGGCGGCAAGACTCGGCGCAGATGCGGCAGTGTTCATGCATGTCCGCGTGGCGCTCACACTCCTCGGCGCACAGCCGGCAAGCTTCGGCGCACGCCTGCAAGGTCAGCCGAATGACTCCTTCGTTCGAGCCCGTCCGGCGAGAGGCGACGGCGCCAGCCGCAGTGCAGATGTCAGCACAGTCCTGGTTCAGTCGAATGCACTGGAGCAGGCTTTGCACCATCTCCTCGCCGAGACAGGCGTCAGCGCAGATCACGCAGGATTGGGCGCAGTCATAACATTCGTCGATGCACCGGGCGAGGGCGGTGTTGACCGAACCCCTGACGTGCGGGTGGGTGCTTATCATCTCTTGGGCGTGCATGGCGCTCTCCTTGGCTGGGGATGCGAAGCCAACCCGTCGTCGTTCGGGCGGTTCCGGAACATAAAAGTGAGGAGGGCAGCGCGAGGGGAGTCGGGCGCGCCTGCGTAGAGGCGCTACAGCGCGGCTGGCGGCGGGAGCGTTCCCATGACGGCGACGACGCCGAGGATGGCGGCGCCAAGCGCGGCCTCCACCGCGATGCTGCGTCGAAGCCGCTGGAGGGCCGCAACTGGATCTTCCGCGCCCTGCAGCTTCAGCCCGAGCGAGGGCGTGAGGCGGTAGCGATTGTCCGCCGCCAACGCCAGCATCAGGACGAACAGCACCAGCTTGGCGATCAGCAACTGCCCATAGAGGCTGGTTCCCAGGCCTTCGAGCCGCTCCGGGCCGACCAGGAACCAGCTGTTCGCCAAGCCCGTCACCACTAACAGAGCAACGGCGAGGGTCCCCAACCCGGCGAACCCGTGCAGGGCTCTATGAATCGCGAGATCGTCCGGCGCGGTTCGGCGCAGCAGCAGGATCGTCAGGGCGGCCAAGGCTCCCAACCACAAGGCTGCTGCGACCGTGTGGATGACGTCGGCGACGAGATGGATGACGCCGCCCGGTCCTTCGGTCGCCGCGCCGTGGCCGGTCCAGGCAAAGCTGGCGGCGACAAGGAGTCCAAGGACCACCATCAGCCACCAGATCGCCCTGCCAGGCGTCAAGGCGACAACCACGACAAGGCCAAGGAGGGCGATCGCGGCCCGCGCCACCATGGCCATGCCAAGTCCGGTCCCGGTGATCATGAAGGACAGGGACGCTGGCTTGACCGCTTCGCTCAGGGAACCCGCCATGACGGCGGTCTGGGCCACCAAGGCAGCAAGCGATCCAAGTCCGACCACGATCGCGGCGAAGGCCAGCGTCTGCCGCGCCCAGGTCAGGTTCGGACCGTCGTCCCGCCTGAAGCTGTAGAGCAGGAACAGCGGCGCGCCGAGCAAGACGACAGCGCCGCTGTATTGAAGCCAGCGGAGGGCGATGACCGCGACTTCGAGCACGGCGTCAACGCACCGAGAAGGTGTAGGAACCCGTCATGCGGTGCCCGTCGCTCGATGCGATGCGCCAATCGACGCGATAGGCGCCGGCGGCCAGCGGACGGGCGAGAGTGCCGGTCAGTGTCTTGCCGTCCTCGCCGACCAAAGTGCGGATCGCGACCTTGTCCCCCGCCGCATTGACGACGTCGAAGCCGGAGAAGGCGGGAACCGTGCGCTCGCTAAAGGTCAGGGTGAGCGTTCGGGTCGACGCCACAGCCGAGTTGGGCGCGGGCGTCGCGCTGACGAGACGGGCGTGGGCCGCCGCCGGCCCAGCGATGAAGGCCGCGGCCGCCGCGACGGCGATGAAGGGCGCGGAATTGAAGTTACGCATACTCAGTCTCCAGACATTCGGCCGCTTCCGGCCCTGTGCTTCACTACGCGCGATACGGGCGCTTCCCTCGTGAGGGAGGATCGCGGCCGATCCAAGGACCGGCCGCGACACCCTTATGCGACGCCGTAGCCGGCTCGCTCGATAGCGGCCCGGACGCGGGCTTCGTCGGCCTCGCCTTCCACCCGCAGCGTCCCGGTGGCGATCTCAATCTCCATCCGGGCTTTTGGCGCCACCTCGGCCACGGCGGCCCTCACCGTCGCGGCGCAGCCGCCGCATCTCATGCGTTCAACCTTTAGCTCGATCATCGTCATCTCCTTTATTGATCGACGATGAGGCAGGTGGGGTTTCCCAGCGTGGGAGGGTCAAGGGGCAACTACGGACTTGACCTTGCCATGATGGGAAGGGGCAGCAGAGGCGCGGAGGAGAACGATGATGTATCATGAACACCACAGCCATTCGACGACGCCTGCCGGGCAGGTCCAAGCCCACGGCACCTCGCTGAACCGTCTCGCCTTTACCGCTACGCTGCACTGCCTTTCAGGCTGCGCCGTGGGAGAGGTGCTGGGGATGGTTATTGGAACGGCGCTCGGATGGAGCGCCCTGTCGACCATCGGCCTGGCCGTGGGGCTCGCCTTCCTCTTCGGCTATGCCTTCACCATGATCCCGTTGCTGCGGGCCGGACTGGCGTTCGGGGCGGTTCTGAAGCTGGCTCTGGCGGCGGACACTGTCTCGATCGCCATCATGGAGATCGTCGACAACGCCATCATGCTGGTCATTCCCGGCGCGATGGACGCACATCTGGACTCGTTTCTGTTCTGGGGCAGCCTCGGAGCCGCGCTCGTGATTGCAGGCGCCGCCGCCTTCCCCGTCAATCGCTGGCTGATTTCGCGAGGCAAGGGACACGCGGTGGTGCACAGGCGTCATGCGCACTGATCCGACCTGAGCCGGCGGGGCGCCACCTACCCCAGCCCTGTCGGCTGCGGCTTCCTGGAACAGGCCACGTTTGTTCGCGTTGGCCGAACGACAGCGATATTCCGGGAGCGTGGAAGATGAAAATGAGCTGGGGCCGCTTCGCGGCGATGATCGCGACCTCGACGGTCGTGATGTTTTTCTTGATGTATCAGCTGGTCTACAGCCTCGACCATGCACTGTTCAGTCTCAACCGCCTGATGGCGTCACTCATCATGGGCTGCGTCATGGCGATGATCATGCTCGGATTCATGTGGAGCATGTATGAGGGCAGACGCACGAAGGTGGCCATCGTCGTGGCGGCCGCAATTCTCGGCGCCCTGATGCTCTATATGAACCGTGCACAGACCCTGGTGGATGACACCACCTTCATGCGCGCCATGATCCCGCACCACTCCATCGCCATCAACAACGCCAGCAACTCGCAGATCAGCGACCCCCGAGTCAGGGAACTGGCCGACGAAATCATCGCCAGCCAGGTCCGCGAGATCGAGGAAATGAAGTTGCTGATTGCTGAGATTGAGCGTGATGGGAAGCGCGGCGAGCGCCCCCTTCCTCCGCGCCCGGCCGTTCTAACTCCGGAGATGCAGCCGAAGATTCGAGAGGCGGTTCGGTAAGTACGGCCCCTCCGAACTGTTGCGCTCTTCCGCCTAGCCACCAGCGAGACACGACTTCGCACGGGAATATCGGTTCCCGTGCGATTTCGCTGACGTGAGTTTGATCAGCCAGTCGGCTGACCCGTTCCCGGCGCTGGAACGGCCGCGCCCGAGCGGTGCTCAGCCATCCATTGCTCCAGTTCGGCGATCTCCTGACGCTGCATCGCGCTCGTCTTCTCCGCCATCTGGCGCAACTCCGGGTCCGGGTTCTGCTGCATCAGCACCTCCGACATGGCCATGCCGCCACGGTGGTGTTCGATCATCTTGAGGGCGAACGTTTCCGACGGGTCCGCGCCGTTCGCCCGGCTCATGGCGAGATGCATCTGCTGCTCAGCCGCAGAGTAAGGCGTATCAGGGCCGGCCGGCATACCGCTCGGGCCGGCGGCCATTGCGGGATCGGACGACGTAGCCGCCGTATCGCCATCGTTCGTCTCGGGGTCCTCAGCCGGAGTGCAGGCCATCAGCAGTGCGGCTAGGGCGACGCCGGCAAGGCCCGTCTTAAGTCTTATCGACATGGGTGGTTCTCCAATGGTGAAGCCTAGCGAACCGACGGCGTGGCGCGAGGTTCTCAAAAGGGCCTTGACCTTCCCATGACTGGAACGTTCATCAGGAGAGGGACTTCCATCCTGGAGACATCCCGATGACCGCCACATCCCTGCGAACGCTCGATATTCCCGTGCTCGGCATGACCTGCGCCAGTTGTGTGGGGCGGGTCGAGAAAGCTATCCGGGCAGCCCCCGGCGTCAGAAGCGCCACGGTGAACCTCGCCGCCGAACGTGCGCGGGTGGAACTGGATGACGTGGGGTCTGCGGCGGCCGTGACCCAGGCGATCCGCTCCGCCGGCTACGAACCGATCGAACGCATTATCGAACTGAAGATCGGCGGCATGACGTGCGCGAGTTGCGTCGGCCGGGTCGAGCGCGCGCTGAAGGCCACGCCGGGCGTTCTGGACGCCAGCGTCAACCTGGCGACCGAGAGAGCCACGGTCCGGGTGCTGGAGGGCGCCGCTGATGCGCGCGCCTTGACGGATGCAGTGGCCAAGGCGGGCTACACCGCCGAGGCGGCGTCCGCGCCGGACACGACCAGCGAGGATCGGGAGCAGGCGTCGCGGGCGGCGGAAATCCTTAGTCTCGGTCGTGCCGTCGCCATCGCGGGCGCCGCGACCCTGCCGCTGTTCGTCATCGAGATGGCGCTGCACTTCGTTCCGGGCGCCCACGCCTGGCTTATGGACTCGATTGGCATGACGCCCTGGCGGATCGTCAGCTTCCTGCTGGCGACCTTCGTGCTCTTCGTCCCGGGTCTGCGCTTCTATCGAAAGGGCGTGCCCAACCTGATCCGGCTGACGCCGGACATGAACTCGCTCGTCGTGCTGGGCGCCACCGCCGCCTGGGCCTTCTCGACGGTCGCCACCTTCGTCCCTCAGTGGCTGCCGGCCGGAACCGCCAACGTCTATTTCGAAGCCGCCGCCGTGATCGTCACGCTGATCCTTGTCGGCCGCTGGTTCGAGGCCCGCGCCAAAGGGCAGACCAGCCAGGCCATTCGTCGCCTGATGACGCTCCAAGCCAAGACGGCGCGCGTGGAGCGGGACGGGTCTGAGATCGAGCTGCCGATCGATCAGGTCACGCCAGGCGACGTGATCGTGGTTCGGCCCGGTGAGCGCGTTCCGGTCGACGGCTCGGTGCTGTCCGGCGCCTCCTTCGTTGACGAGTCCATGCTCACCGGCGAGCCGATCCCGGTGGAGAAGGTCGAGGGCGCCAAGGTCGTCGGCGGCACGATCAATACGACGGGCGCCTTCCGTTTCCGGGCCGAGAAGGTGGGTTCCGAGACCGTGCTGGCGCAGATCGTGCGCATGGTCGAGGCGGCCCAGGGCGCCAAGCTGCCGATCCAGGCGCTGGTCGACAAGGTGACCGGCTGGTTCGTTCCCGCTGTCATCGCCATCGCTGTCGTGACCTTTGGCGTCTGGGTGGTGTTCGGACCGCAGCCGGCGCTGGGCTTCGCCCTGGTCAACGCCGTCGCCGTGCTCATCATCGCCTGCCCCTGCGCCATGGGACTGGCCACCCCGACCTCGATCATGGTCGGGACCGGCCGCGCCGCCGAACTCGGCGTCCTGTTCCGCAAGGGCGAGGCGCTTCAGGCGCTTCAGGGCGTCGAGGTCGTCGCCTTCGACAAGACGGGCACCCTGACCGAGGGGCGGCCGGAACTAACCGACCTCACCGTGGCCGAGGGCTTCATCGAGGACGAGGTGCTGAGCCTGGTCGCCGGGCTGGAGACGCGCTCGGAGCACCCCATCGCCCGCGCCATCATTCAGGCCGCCGAGGCGCAAGGCCTTCCCGTTCCTGATCCGGACACCTTCTCCTCGCGTCCCGGTTATGGGGCCGAAGGTCGGGTCTCCGGCCGGTCCATCCAGGTTGGCGCCGACCGCCTGATGCGTGGCCTCGGCCACGACCTGTCCACCTTCGCCGAACAGGCCGAGCGGCTGGGCGAGGAGGGCAAGAGCCCCCTCTACGCCGCGATCGACGGCCGGCTGGCCGCCATCATCGCGGTCGCCGACCCGATCAAGACGACGACGCCCGCCGCCATCGCCGCGATCCACGCGCTCGGGCTCAAGGTGGCGATGATCACGGGCGACAACCGTCGGACCGCCGAGGCCGTCGCCCGACGCCTGGGCATCGATGAGGTGCGCGCCGAGGTTCTGCCGGACGGCAAGGTCGAGGCCGTCCGCGCCCTTCAAGCCGGCGGGCGCCGCGTCGCCTTCGTCGGCGACGGCGTCAACGATGCGCCAGCGCTGGCGGCGGCCGATGTCGGGCTGGCCGTCGGCGGCGGCACGGACGTCGCCATCGAGAGCGCGGACGTGGTCTTGACCGGTGGCGATCTGCGCGGCGCTGTGAACGCCATCGCCCTGTCGCGCGCCACGATGCGCAACATCCGCCAGAACCTGGTCTGGGCGTTCGGCTACAATGTCGTGCTGATTCCGGTGGCCGCCGGGCTGCTGTTTCCGGTGTTCGGCTGGCTGCTTTCGCCCATGCTGGCGGCCGGCGCCATGGCCCTGTCCAGCGTCAGCGTCCTGACCAACGCGCTGCGCCTGCGCGGCTTCAAGACCCGCTTCGAAGGAGTTGTCGCATGAACATCGGCCAAGCTTCCAACGCGACCGGCGTTTCGACCAAGATGATCCGCTATTACGAGTCCGTCGGCCTGATCCGGCCGGCGGACCGGACTGAGAGCAACTACCGGGACTTCTCAGACCGGGACGTGAACGAGTTGAGATTCATTCGCCGAGCCCGCAACCTGGGTTTCTCAGTCGAGGAGATCACCCATCTGCTTTCGCTTTGGCGGGACCGGGACCGATCAAGCCGGGAGGTGAAGGCGATCGCCGACAAGCATGTCGCCGACCTCGACGCGCGGATCGCCGAGATGACCTCCATGGCGGACACCCTGCGCGACCTTGCGCGGTGCTGCGCAGGCGACGACCGGCCGGACTGCCCGATCCTCACCGACCTGTCCGCCTCGGGCGCCGCCCCTGCGAGCGCAACGGTGAAGACGTCCCGCCGCTCGCCGAAGCACGCCCTGGCAGCGTCCTGACGCAGTCGAGATCGAGCCGGATGCACTGGGTCAGATCCTTGGTGCCGAACGTCAAGGTCCGACACCATCGGGATGTAATCGGAAAATCCGGAGTCCTGGGAGGTATGCGACTGGCCGCTCTGCTCATGGCGGATCGCGCAGCGCGTCAGGCCGGAATGCTGGACTCCGTGAAGGGGGCCTCTACACTTCGCGTCGGCGGGTTCCGGAATGGATAGGCGCTGATCTTGAGCCGGGGGACGCTTTGCGTCGGCGGCGATCAGAACTGAAACTCCCGGCTTCCGTACAGAAGTTCCAGACCCGCCCCCTTCCCTCATCCGTCCGACGGCCGAACTTCAATCGACATCCGGGTCGATGATCCCGGCGCGCACCGCCACCGCCACGGCCTCGATCCGGGTGCGCACCCTCAATTTGGCGCAGGCTTTCTCCAGATAGCTGTCGACCGTGCGGGGTGAAAGCCCGACAATTTGACCGATATCGACGGAGCTCTTCCCTCGACTGACCCAAAGCAGACATTCGGATTCGCGCGCGCTCAATGGGGTGGCTGGTCGAGGTTCCGACGGGGAATCGCAGTCCATGGCTGACCCTCACAGTTGTCCGTGCACGTTCGGCGGGAATCAGCGCACCCGGCAACGACAGAGAATTGCGGGCCGCCCGCAATAAACTTGCGCAGATCGCGCGTCCGCCCTCCGCCGACACCGCCTGACTTGCGCCCAGGTCGCCTTTGATTCATGGTTCGCCCGCCGGCGCTCGCGCCGGTGGGGCCTGGAATCCCCTGTGCGACATCTGATCATCGACGGCCCCGCGCGCGACGCGGATGTCGGTTGCCGACGGCTTCGGACCCGTGCGTTCTTGCGCGTGCGCCCGGCGGCGCGGCTGCGTCGGGATTCCGGACCTCTCGCGGAGAGGCCGGAGAGGTGTGGTGACAGAGGCGAAGCAGCTTGGCGCGGACGGACGGGACGGTTTGAACCGCCTGTACCGTCAATACGCCCCCTGGCTGGGTCGCCGCCTTCGCGCGCGCGTGGGCCCAGACGCCGCCGCCGACGTCGTACAGGAGACCTATATACGCGCGGCGCCCTACGCCCTTGCGGACATCCGCCATCCCAAGGCCTTCCTTCTGCGGATCGCCATGAATCTCCTGCGCGACGAGAGCCGCCGCGAGGCCCGCAAGAACCGGGAGACCGAGGGGGCCCCGTCTCCGGAAGTGGAGGCCGCCCACCAGTTCGATCATGTCCTGCTGTCTCAGGTCATCCGCTCGATGCCGCCGCTCTACCGCAACGTCTTCGTTCTGAACCGCTTTGGCGGTATGACTTATCCTGAAATCGCCCTGACGCTCGAGATAAGCGTGAAGACGGTGGAATGGCGAATGGCCAGGGCGATCGAGTACTGCGCGTCTCGGCTGGATCTGTAGGCAAGACGGATGACCATCGAGGGTGACGTCGACATCAGGCGGAGGGAAGCGGCTGAGTGGTTTGCTCGGCTCAACCAGCGCACGGTCACGACCGCGGACGTGAAGGGGTTCAGCGAGTGGCGCCGCGACCCCGAGAATGCGCGGGCCTTCAGTCGTGTCGAGGCCATGTGGGACGCGGCCGGCGCCCTGGCCAAAAGCCCGGAGATGTCGGCGCTCGCGCGAGAGGCGGCAGGTCTGCGCCCCCCCCCCAAACGGCGTTCGACGACCGGCCGCCTCCTACCGATCGGCGCCGCCGGCGCCTTGGCGCTGGCCTTCGGCGCGACTGCTTTCGTCTGGCTGTCCCAGCAGCCGACGCGCTACGCCACGGCGGTAGGGGAACAACGCACCTTTCAACTTGAGGACGGCTCGCGCATCACGCTGGACACGGCGTCGGAGGTCGCCGTGCGCTTCAACGATTCCCGCCGTTCGGTCACTCTCGCAACCGGCCAGGCCATGTTCGATGTCGAAGGCGATCCGGGACGGCCCTTTGTTGTCGCGGCCGGCAACACCCGGGTGACGGCGGTCGGCACCCGCTTCGATGTCCGACGATCGGGCGCAGGCGCTCGGGTTGTTCTCGTCGAAGGGCGGGTCGATGTCCGGCGGGAGGCCGCGTCTGACGGTCAGTGGACCCTGGCGCCCGGTCAGCAGGTCACGACCTCGACGGATCGTCCGACGGTCGCGGCCGCGAACCTGCCGGCCGCCACCAGCTGGACCACGGGGCGGCTGACGTTCGAGAGCACGCCGATCGGCGAGGCCGTGGCGGAGATGAACCGCTACAGCCGCGTGTCGATCGAGCTGCGGGACGAACGAATCTCATCGATCCAGATCAGCGGCGTGTTCAACACCGGCGACGTCGACGGCTTCGTCGCCGCGCTGAGCGACCTCTACGCCCTTCGGCCGACGGAGACCGACGATGGCCGAATCATTCTCACCGGTCCGGCCTGAAATTAATCCGCCCTCGACTTAGGGGAACCTCCGCGACCCAACGTCTCCTCCCCAGCCCGCACATCCGCGGGTAGAAAATGGGGGATGGTCATGGGCCAGGGTTTCACTTCGACGGCGGTTGCCGCATTGATGCTGGGCGTCGCGACGCCGGTCATCGCGCAATCGAGCGATGTCGCGCGCCGCTTCGATATCGCGGCGGGACCGCTCGACCGCACCCTGCCCGCCTTCGCCCGCCAGAGCGGCCTTCAGATCCTCTATCCGAGCGCCCTCGTGGCGGGTCGCCGGTCGCCGGCCGTCAGCGGCGACCTGACGCCCGAGGCCGCGCTGACGCTGCTGCTGCGCGATTCCGGGCTGACCTATCGCCAGAGCCGCCCCACGGTCTTCGTTCTCGTCGATCCGACGGCCCGGGCGGATGCAGGCGAGACAGACGCGACCCAGCTCGAAGAGATCGTCGTGACCGGCACCTATCTGCGCGGCGCCGACAGCCCCTCGCCCGTCACGGTCGTCACCCAGGCCGACATCGATCGACAGGGACGGGGCACCGTCGCCGAAACGCTCGCCGCCTTGCCGCAGAATTTCACCGGCGCGGCCTATGAGGGGTCGGCCGGCACCGGCGCCGACCGCACGAGCCGCAACCTCGCCTACGCGACGGGTGTAAACCTGCGGGGCCTGGGGGCGGACGCCACCCTCGTCCTCGTCAATGGGAGGCGCATCGCGGGAACGGGCAGCGCTGGCGACTTCTCCGACATCTCGAACATTCCCACCAGCGCTGTCGCGCGAACGGACGTCCTGCTCGATGGCGCGTCCGCCCTCTACGGCGCGGACGCCGTCGGCGGGGTGGTCAACATCATCCTCAAGTCCCGCTTCGATGGCGCCGAGAGCCGGCTTCGCCTCGGCGGGACAAGTGACGGCGGAGCCGAGGAGGTGCTGCTGTCCCACAGCGGCGGTTTCGACTGGTCCGGAGGGGGTATCGTGGCGGCCTACGAGTTTCATGATCGTGCCGAGTTGCGGGCCGCAGATCGCCGCGCGACCGCCGACGCCGATCTTCGTCCCTTCGGCGGCTCGGATCGCCGGTTCTTCTACAGCGCTCCGGGGAACCTGATGGCCTTCGACCCGATCAGCGGGTCCTATGAACCGACCCACGCGATTCCGCGGGATCAGAGCGGCCTCAACCTCTCCGCCGGAGACTTTCGCCCGGGCGAGGTCAATCTGACAAACCAGATGGATGGCCAGTGGAGCCTTCCCCATCAACGGCGCCATAGCGTCTTCGTCGCGGGCCGTCAGGACCTCCCTGGCGGGTTCAGCCTGGACGGCGATATCCGATACACCGACCGGCAGTACGAACAGGACACAATGGCCGATATCGGCATTCTGTTCGTCACGCCCGACAACCCGTTCTTCACGCCCGTCGCGGGCGAACCTTTTCAGGAAATCGCCTACTCCTTCACCAACGATCTGGGTCCTGGCCAGGACGAGGGCTTCTCCCGAAGCGTGGGCGGCGCGTTGGGGATCAGCGGGACGATCCTCGGTTGGGACGCCGCCGCCTATCTGAGCGGCGGCGAGGAGACGACGGGCCTGTTGGCCACAAACCGGGTCCAGACCACACGGCTCGATGAGGCCATAGGCGCCACGCCCGACAGCGCCACAACCCCGTTCAGCCCCGCGATCGACGGCTACTTCAACCCGTACGGCGACCCCGCCGCCCATAGCCCCGCCCTGCTCGCATTCATCGGGTCCGGATACATCCGCTCCGAGAACGTCAGCACGGTCGGCTCCATCAATCTCAAGGCCGACGGCGTCTTGCTCACCCTGCCGGGCGGAGACCTTCGCATGGCGGCGGGCGTCGATTTCAGGCACGAGCGGTTCGAGACCTCCGGCGAGAACTTCATTTCAGGAGACGCGCCGAGGATCGCGGCGCCGACCCGGTACGAGCGCGATGTGGCGGCGGCGTTCGCGGAGCTGCGCATCCCGATCGTGGGCCCCGACAACGTGATGCCCGGCGTCGAGCGCCTTGAGATCTCGCTCGCCGGCCGGGTCGAGGATCACGAGGGCGTCGGTCGAACGAGCAATCCGAAGGTGGGATTGCTCTACAAGCCGACGCCGGACCTGCTGCTGCGCACCAGCTACGGCACCTCATTCCGGGCCCCGTCCCTACGGGAGCTGAACAGCGCCTATCGTCTGGGACCGGTCTTCCTCGACCGGTCGGGCGCCAATGTGATCAGCATCGTCCAGTATGGAGGCAACCCGGATCTCATCCCTGAAACGGCCGAATCCTGGACAGCCGGGTTCGTTTGGACGCCAGGGGCGTTCGAAGGCTTGCGGATCGAAGGCGGCTGGTTCCGGACCACCTTCGAGGACCGGATCGCGACCCCCGTCGCCGAGAATCTGATCGACGCCCTGAACGACCCGACGCTCGCGCCCTTCATCCGTTATGTCAGCCCGGGTTCGAACGCTGACGATCTGGCCTACGTCCAGTCTCTCCTCGCCCATCCGGGCAACTTCAACCCGAACATCTTTCCCGCGACGGCCTATGGCGCCGTGATCGACAACCGCTACGTCAACGCTTCGGCGGTCGAGGTGGAGGGGCTTGATCTGTCGACGCGATACGGCTTCTCCCTGGGATCGGGGGATTTTTCGCTCGATGCGACCGTCACCCATCTGCTCACCAATGACAGGACGATCACGCAGACCTCGCCGAGGGAAGACCTTCTCGGCGCGCCGAACTTCCCGGCCCGCTGGCGAGGCCGGTTCGGCGCCCAGTGGATGCAGGGTCCGATCACCGTCGGCGGCGCCCTCAACCATGTCAGCGGGGGGCGGGACACGACCAGCGGCAAGGCGATCGACGACTGGATCACGCTCGACGGGCAGGTCCGGGTCGATCTGGAGAACGGCTGGGCGGAGGGCCTTTCGCTCACCCTGAACGTCCTCAACCTCCTCAATGAGGAGCCGCCCTTCTATGACGCCCCGGTCGGCATCGGCTACGATGCCGCCAACACCAACGTCCTCGGCCGCCAAATCTCTCTCCAGCTCGTCAAGCGCTGGTGAACCGTCGTGCGCAGAGCCCTGGTCCTCATGGCGAGCACGCTTGCGCTCGCCTGTCCGTCGGTCGTTCGAGCCGATCCTCTCACCGTCGAGATCGTGCTCGGCCTTGAAAGCTACGGTCGCGTGGCGATCGATCCGTCAGGCGCCGTGGCCGTCTTCGAGGAGCGCCGAAGCCGCATCGACCTGCCGCGCCACGATGTCGAGGCCGAGGGCGCCAACCGGTATGCCCGTCTCTTCCGGCTCGATCTCGACCAGTCCGGGCCGCCGCGCCCCCTGCTGCCGATGGCGGAGGATGCAGGCTACTCGGCAGGACCTTTCTCGCCCGACGGCCGGCGGCTGGTCGTTTTCCGCCTGCGGGACGATGAATGGCGGCTCGGCATCGTCGAGCTCGCGTCGGGCCGGGCGATCTGGAGCGATGTCGCCCCCGAGCTCGGCCTTTGGGGAAGGTCCGTCGAATGGGTCGGGAACGACACCCTGATCGTCCTGGGGACACCGGACGGCACGCTCCCGACGCGGCTGGCGGGCCCACGCACGGACCAGAACCGGTTGATGACGCTCAGGGCCGCCGCGACGGCCGGATCCGCCGCAGCGGTGATCGTTGGCGAACACGCGCCGGAGACCCTTGCGCCGCGCCGTCTTTGGCGGATCGCCGCCGCGACCGGCAGCGCATCCGCGATCGCCGATGGGCCCTTTCTGGATTTCGAGATGTCCCCAGACGGACAGTACGCGGCGCTTCTTCTCGACGGGCCCCTTTTGCCGCCTCCGGCCGCGGACGCGGCGGCCGAGGTGAGGCGCGCCCGGGGCCTTCAGATCGTATCTCTTGCGGATCGGACCCGCGTCGCTCCGCCGGAGGCCGCCGACATCTCCACGAGCCTTCTGGCTTGGTCGCCGGCCTCGGACGCCTTGCTGGTGGCGACGATCGCACCGGATCCGGCGAGGCTCCTGACCGTGACACCAGCCGGGGTCGTCAGGGATGTCACCCCGCCCGGCCTGGCCCCGACGATCCCGATCGATTTCCAGGGCATGCCCACCGCGGAGGGGGGCTGGCTAGATGACAGGCCGCTGTTCAAGGGCCGCTCAGGATCGACGGAAGGATGGTTTATCGCCGGCTCCGACGCACGTCCCCTGTCGGGGTTGGGCGCAGGCGCGCGGCTCGTCGCGGAAGGGCGCTCCAGCGTCCTCTTCAGCAGCGGAGGCGACATTGTTCGCCTGGAGCCCGGCGGTCGGCAAACGGTTCTCGGAAGAGCGGGATCGGCGGTCGATCCGCAAGGTCCCTTCGGTCTGAGGGCACAGAGCGGCGCCATGAAACGTCGCTTCACCGTCACCTCGGCTCCTGGCGGCCGGCTTTGTCACGTCCAGTCCGACGCGACCGCCGAGACAGAGTGCGTCGTCGCCGCCCCGGGGGCCGCGGTGAGCTGGAGTCGACGCGTCAGTCTGGATCGGAGCGGTCAAGAGGGCGAGCCCGATGTTCTACGCCTTCAGCGAGCGGGCCGTCGGGAGGTCGTCTGGCGGCTCAACCCGGAACTTGAACGCGTCGCGGTGGCCGCTCCGCAACGGATAAGCGGCGCGGGCGGCGTGGGTGGTC
>JAATWA010000014.1 GCA_013361095.1 Pseudanabaena biceps
GCATGCGATCATAGCCGCCCATGTGCAGGCTGAGCATATAAACGTGCCGCCCTTCCGGGTCATTCTCCATCACGGCGCGCGGGCGCATCGAAAGGGTGGTGCGGATCTTCAGATCCGACAATTCCGTGATGCGAGCGCCGAGCGCCGTGTCAAAGACGTCGGGCTGGTTGAATATCCCGGCATAATCGAGCCACATGCCGGATTGGACAAGTGCCGCAGCTTCGGTGGCCGAAATGGTCTTTGCCGCGGCGGCGGCTTGGCGCATTTTCATCGGCGGTCCTGAAGTTGGGTGAGCCGAGGGCTGGGACACATCGTTTCCCTTGCGGTGACCGCGCGTTTGTCCCTGATGGATCGGCAAGTTGGCTTTATCTACAATGAGGATAGCCACCAAACCGGGCGTTTGGCAACGGCGCCATGCTCGGCTGCTGTTGGGTCTGAAGCGACCGTGCTGGCGGTGTCCGCAAGGGACCCGCTAGCCTGCATTGGGACTTGGGCGCAGCTCTAGCCAAGCCCGCGTAGATGGACTATATTCGGACCGAATTCAGTCCAGGAGGACGTATGCGCTATTCTACCCAGGTGCGCCCGGTTAGCTATCTCAAAGCCAACGCCGCAGAAGTGCTGACCGATCTCCATGAAAGCCGCGAACCGGTCCTGATCACCCAGAACGGGCAGGCCAAGGCTGTTCTAATTGATGTCGTGTCGTTCGAGGAAACCCAGGAGACGCTGGCGTTGCTGAAGATACTGGCTCTTGGTCAGCGCGAGATCGACGGCGGCGAGACTGTCGATGCTCGTTCCGCCATCGCCGCACTCAAGGATCGACTTGCGTCGTCACTATGATGAATCGCTACATGGTGCGCCTCACTCGCGGAGCCGAGCGCGACCTTGATGACATTGCAAGCTACCTGGCGCGGGAGGCCTCGCCTGCTATCGCTTCTGCCTTTCTCGACGGCATGCTCGAGAAAGCCGCAGAACTTGAGGCATTCCCGGAGCGAGGTGCAGTACCGCGCGAGCTTGACGCATTGGGCATCAGCACCTTTCGGCAGCTGAGCGCCAAGCCGTACCGCATCATCTATCGTGTCGGCACCACTGATGTGGCCATCATCCTTATCGCCGATTGCAGGCGCGACATGCAGGCACTCCTCGAACGGCGGTTGTTGGGACTGGGCCTTTAGCCCAACCACGTGAACGACAGTTTACCAGCCAAGTAAATAGAATGCACGCGTCCGCAAGGGGACCAGAGAAGTATGAAACCGGCAGACGCTCCGTTTGGAAAGCGCGCGTGGCTGTGTAGATGAACCGAGCCGCCTCGAAGGACAGGAAACTCTCTATCTGCACGGCCTTTGATCTGTTGTGAGCTTCAATTAGCCATCAGCAACCTTCTAATCGCAATACAGTGGTTCGATGCGGCGTCTGACCCATGCCACAGGGTTCAATAGCTAGGCTGACAGTGCCCCAGACGTGATCGTGTAATCTCTCCATAAGCTCGGCATTATACTGGCTGGGGCACGACCCAGAGTTCCTTCACCCCATTAAATGCCGCCGACATGTTGCGCTCTATGGGCTTGCCGGCGAGCGACAAGCCCGGCAGACGTTCGAACAGCCGGGCAATGGCGATCTGCGCCTCTATACGCGCAAGCGGCGCGCCTAGGCAGAAATGAACTCCGCCGCCGAAGGCGAAATGTGTCTTGTCAGCACGTTCGATATCATACGCTAAGGGGTTGGCGTGCAGCGCCGGATCCTGCCCTGCTGCCATCAAAAAAGTGGTAATGGCCGATCCCGCAGACACCGGCACACCACCGATAAAATAATCCTCGGTCGGGATGCGTAGCGACTGCATCACCGGAGGGTCGCGGCGAAGGGTTTCCTCGACCGCTTCGACAACTAGCTCAGGTCGAGCAATCAGCTTTGCCCGCTGGTCAGAGTGAGTCAGAAGCGCCAGCACGGTGTTGCCGATCAGGTCGGTGGTGGTTAGGTTTCCGGCGAGCAGCAACAGGTTACACATGGTGACGATTTCTTCGTCGTTCAGCCTGTCGCCGTCTTCCTGGACAGAGATCAGCGCGCTTATCAGATCCTCCCGCGGCACTGCGCGGCGTTCGGCGATAACGCGGCCGAAATAGGCCGAAAGTTCATCGCTGTTCGCCTTCAACCCAGCGAGCAGTTCGGGCGTGCGCACGGGCGAAAAAACGTTGGCAAGGCCCTTTGACCAGCGTCGGAATTCTCCGCGATCTGCAGGATCAACGCCAAGCATGTCGGCAATGACAATGATCGGAAGTGGCGCGGCATAAGCCTCAACCAGATCGAAGCTTTCCATGCCATCGATGGCGTCCAGCAAAGTATCCGCAATCGCCGCCACTTTAGGCTTCATGGCGTCTATGGCGCGCGCATTAAAGGCATAGCTGACCAAGCGCCGCAGTCGGCCGTGATCGGGATCATCCAGCACCAGCATTGATCGTGGTGCTTCACGGTCCTGCGCAGTGATGAATTTCTGCACGATGCTGTCCGGCCCGGCATTGCTATGATCGACGCTGAGGCTACGATTCTTTAAAACTGCGGCGACATCAGCTGCGCGCGTGAGGGCGATCCGGCCAAGCATTGTGTCGAGGTGAACGGGATCAACGCGCCGCAGAATTTCGAAAAATTCATATGGGCGGTTGCGAAAAGTCTCGTCAAATACAGTAAGCTGAAGCCCTGTCGGAACATCGTGCATGCTGGCCCCAGCTTTAATTACCCGTTAGTGCGCTTACACGAACACGCCTTTCTCGACAATCGGCACCGTAGCCTGAAAACGGGAGGAGGGCACCGGCAGGACAGGAATCGAACGTCTGCGACGAAGGCTGCAAGTGCCGCCCGCATCTCGCTGTGCAGATCGAAAACGCGCAACGGTTCTATGCGCCTGTTCGATCATAATCGGATTTATTCTAACCTCTGGAATGGCGGCTCCTAGCCGAAGCCGCCGCTCGGCGGTGGCCCCCGGGATCGTCCACACAAAGGTCGACAGCAGTCATGCCTTCGGCGTCCGTAAGGGGAGGCCCAGCAGGTTAGAACCGATTGCGAAAGGCTAGGGAACTCGTCAGAAACTGAAGCTTGCACGGCCGGATCCTGGCATCGCAGAACAAGGGTGAAATCATGAACCGTCGATGCGCCCGCCTGCTTACAGGTTCGTTGATCGCCTTCGCTGCCAGCGCAGCGCAGGCAGAATGGACCAACCGCTATCCCAAGATCGCCGGCGTGGCGCACCATGTCTATCTTGAAGGGTTCAATCTTCCGACCTTCTCGCAAGGGCCGACCGACCCTGCGCCATCACCCGACGGGCGCACCATCGCTTTCGCAGCGCGGGGTTGGCTATGGGAGATGGACACAATGACCCGGCAGGCGCGGCGGATCACGCAGGACGGCGCGGTCGACGCGCGACCGGCGTGGTCTCCCGACGGCCGCCAGATCGTCTTCGTGCGCGATAGTGGCAACGATACCGCGGTGATGCTGCTCGATCGGGCGAGCGGCCGCGCTCGGGTGCTCGTCGACAGCCCGGCGATGGACCTTGATCCCGTCTTCACGGCGGATGGTCGTGCCGTCATCTATAGCTCGGCGGAAGCCGGCGACTTCGATCTCTGGCGCGTCGATCTTGCCGCCGGGGCCAAGGTCCGGCTGACCCGCGACAAGGGGCAGGAGCTCGGTCCGCAGCCGGTCCGCGGCGACCGGGAAATCGCCTATGTTGCCAAGGTCGACGGCCAAACCGACACGCTTGCCGTGCTGTCGGTCGCGGACGGAACGCACCGGACGCTCCGTTCGGAAGGGCTGGAGCCGCAGCTTCGCCTCTCGGAGTCGCCGGATGGGCAGAGCCTCGTCATGACCGTGCCGGACGGCGATCGCTGGCAGCTGCGAATTCTGGACGCCGGCGGCGGCAGCAGCATCCGGCTTGCGCCGGCCGCGACCTATCCCCTGTCGCCAGGCTGGGGGCCGGACGACATCTGGTTCGTTCAGCCGACGCGGGACGAAGGTTTCGCGTTGCACCGGGTCGCCACGACGGGAGGATCGCCGCAGGACATGACCCCGGTGTCGTGGGATCTGGGTGAGCGGACGGCGCGGGTGACGATCCGCACCGGGCAGCGCGGCGCCGCCGTGCCCGCGCGGCTGTCGGTGCTCGACGGGCAGGGGCACCCCGCCTCGCCAGCTTCCGGCATCGTCTATTTCGACGGCCAGCATGGGCGCCATTTCTTCCATTCGCCCGGGGCGGTGACGATCGAGGTGCCGCCCGGGACGGTAACCGTCGCGGCAACTCATGGCTGGGACGGACAGGCGGTCGTGCGGCGCCGCATCCGGGCGGGCGAGGAATCCGTGATCGACATCGATCTACCCTCGACCGGCTTCAATGCACATGAGCGCGGCTTCCGTTCGGGCGATCTGCATTCCCATCTCAACTACGGCGGGCCGTTTCAGCTCGATCCGGAAGATCTCGTGCCGATGATGCAAGCCGAGGATCTCGACGTGGCAACGCCGCAGCTTGCCAATCTGCACACCACTTTGGTCGATCAGCGCTGGGCCGGGTGGCGTCGCACCGAGCCACCCTTGATCCGGTTTTCGCAGGAAGTGCGTTCGCATTTTCTCGGTCATGTCGGCGTGATCGGGGCGGATGCGTTGTTCACACCGTGGTTTTTCGGGCCGGGCTATCCTGTTCATGGTCAGGCCGAAATCACCAACTATGACGCGCTGCGCTTTGCCCGTGCACATGGGGGTCTTGGCATCTATGTCCACCCGGTCCCGCTAGCCGATCCGTTTCCGGCCGGGGGCGGAGAGCCCAGAGGTCTGCCGCTTGAGCTGGTGCCGGACGCGCTTGACGGTGATGTCGATGCGCTGGAAATCGCCTGCCTGTGGAGCGACGAGATGGGCACGACCGATGTGTGGTATCGGCTGCTCAACCTCGGGCTGCCGATCGCGCCTTCGGGCGGCAGCGATACGATGCACAATTTCCACCGCACGATGGCGATCGGCGCAACGCGTGTCTATGCGCGCCCGGACGGGCCGGGGATGACCGCTTACCTCGACGCCGTGCGCCGTGGCCGCAGCTTCGTCTCGACCGGCCCGATGCTCGATCTCAAAGTCGCAGGCCAGGCCCCCGGCGGGGTGGTGACCGCCGGCGTCCGATCGGTTGACTGGACGCTCGACGCGGCGTCCCCGACCCCGGTCGAGATCGTCGAGCTGCTCGTCAACGGCCGGGTTGTCTGGAGCAGCGAGGGGCTGAGTGCAGCGGGGTTGCGCCGTTATGCGGGCCGTATCGACGTGCCCGAGGGTGGCTGGATCGCTGCCCGCATTCATGGCGGGCCATCGGCATGGCCCACCCAGGATAGCTATCCCTTCGCGCACACCGCGCCTGTGTGGCTCGGGCGCACAGGCAGCACCGACCCGGCCGCCCGCCGTGCCGCTGCGGCCGATCTCGAACGCTGGATGGACGTGGCTTCGAAGCGCCTGGCGAACGGCTACCCGGGCGAAGCCGGCATCAGGCTGAAGGCCCGCTTCGAGACAGCTCGCACTACCCTGCGCGCCATTCGTAGTGAGGGTAACTGAGCACCTGGCGAATGACAGTGTCCGAAAGGGGACCGTCAGCATCCTGGTTGCACGGCCGTTGACCTATGCGTCACTGGTGTATAGAAAGACGGAATAGCGAGATTGCAGACTGTCGTGGAGCTGCCGGAATTCCTGCGGCGCGCCAAGGCAATCATGACGGACGACGGGCGAACGGGAGTTGTCGACTTCATCGCTGGAAACCCTGAAGCGGGAATTTCGCTTGGTGGTGGGCTTCGCAAGGTCCGCATCGCTCGTGAAGGCGGTGGCAAAAGTGGTGGATACCGAACGATCTACGTGTTTGGCGGACTGGAGATGCCAATCTTACTCCTGACGGTCTTCGCCAAGAACGAGAAAGACAATTTGAGCAAGTCCGAGCAGGCGGAATTGGTTGCCATGAGCAAGGCTTTGGTGGCGCGTTACGGAGGATCTCGATGACCGCTTTTAGCAGTATCAAGCAGGGACTGGGCGAAGCACTGGCATTTGCCGACGGCAACGATCATGGCGCCAACGTCCATCAGGTCACGGTGCCTGACGTCGATGTCGCCGCGATCCGTGCCAGCACCGGACTGTCGCAAGGCGCCTTCGCCCGCAGCATAGGCGTGGCCAGGGGCACACTGCTCAACTGGGAGCAGGGACGTCGTCGTCCGACCGGCCCGGCGCAGGTTTTGCTTGCTATGATCGCCCGCAAACCATCGCTTGTCAGCGAATTGCTGCGCTAACATTTTCCGCGGAAACCCCGATGTTCAGCTGTCGTTGGCCTGTCCGCAAGGGGACCGCCACGGGTCTATTCTTCGAATAGACTGGTCAGATCACGGGCACCGTGAAGCACGCGGACAACCTCCACCTGATCCGGCAAGTTCAGGAAGAAGATGAGATACCGCCCGAGTCGAGCCGAACGCAGCCCGGGCACCAGATCGTCGCGCGCCGTAAAACTATCGGGGCGCTCGGCGGCTTGCCCCGCTTTGGCTCTCAGCTCGTTGACGAAGCTCAGAGCCAGCTCAGGATTATCCTCCGCGATGTAGAGCGCGATCGCGCGCAGGTCTTCAAGCGCCGCCGGCCGGTAAGACAGGGGCTTCATACCCTAGCGGCGCGACGCTCGGCGACGATTGCGCGCAGTTCAGAATAAACATCCTCCGCAGGAATGCCTGGGCCACTTTCGATCCCGGCGCGGATTGCATCCCGCAGCGCTTCCAACTCACGTCGCTCTGCGTCACGACGGCGCGTCCAATCACGAAGTGCCTCGCGCACTACCTCGCTGGTTGAGGCATACTCCCCTCCGGCCACTGTCTGCCGCAAAACGGCAGCCATCTCTGCGGGTACGGTAATCGTCATGCGCTCAATAGTCGACATGGAAGCCTCCAAACTGTCGCACACATTATCATACTTATGAGGGATGCCGCTAGACAGGGCAGAGCAGATTCATATTCGAGATGTCCGCAAGGAGACCCGCGGTGGCCGCTACTAGTGGCAAGCGGTCGCCTGCATTGACGGGGCGATACACGCCTATCCAGACGAAGAAACTCAACGATTTTGATCCGCAAGCGTGGCTTGACGATGTCATCGCCGGCATCGCCGATTATCGAGCAAGCCGGCTTGAGGATTTGCTGACGTGGAACCGGACGTTACGGCAGAATGCACTTGCTGCCTGATAGCTCGTCCCAAGCGTTAGATGGTCGATATGTCGGCCGAGCAATTCGACCGCTTGGCGGTTTCAGTCGACTGCGTCGTCGCGAACCTTTCCGATTGCAAGACGGTGACGGGCAAAAGCTGGCACTGACCTGCCAACCCTCGCCCGTCGAACCTGTAGCGCGCGATGGGGGTAATCGCTCGCCAGAGGCTGTTGGTTATCTCAGGCAGCTACGCTTGCTAGGTTCGTACGACGTTTGCGCATTGCCAACCCGCTCAATCCGAAACCGATGAGCAGCATCGCCCATTGCGAAGGTTCCGGTACTTCACCGGCAAATGTGCCGGCGATGTTGGACGTGAACGGCGTGCCAAAGCCGTTCGGGTCGATACCGTAGGGCGGCGTAACGCCGCTGAAAGCCAGCGCAAAATCCGAGGCCGCTATTTGCGACACATCGATGACGTCAGATGTGTACTGGATCGTCGCGCCAAAGAGGCTCGTCGCAAACATGCTTCCTGCGCCGCCGCGACCGCTGATATCCGTGATGGCATTCGTGAAGTTGACCGTCAGATAGTTGGTCGTGCCGTTGGTGAACGAATAAAATCCAGACCAACCAACCTGCTCGAATTGCGGGCCGGTGTCGGTGATAAACGCACTTGAAGTCGCCTGGATGTTCAAGAGTGTCGAATAGATACCGAGCGGCCCGAACGCGTTGATAACAAAGTTGGTTGGCGCGTCGACGACGGACATGGCATTGGACGTGCCGGAATTGGTATAGTTAACGACACGTTCCGATGATTGCTGCGTAAACTGGGCGAAAGTGGTGTTAACTGCCAACGATGGTGTAGCGAGGCTGAGCGTAGCTGCCATCGTAAAAATACTAAAATTGACTATCCGCATGGCGATACCTCCAGAGTTCGATTCATCAAGGTTGATGGACCAATAAGAACTACTGGGACGGAAGTCGGTCTGGCGCCATCTTCGGAAACTACTCAAGCGCGATCAAACCGGATCGTCTTTCTGTGGGTGTGTACAGCGGCGACAAACTGTAAGCGGAGCCTGGCCCCTGAAGCGCCCCGGCTGTGCCTGTTACATCTTCTTCTGAGTTGCAACAAATTGGCTCGTGGGAAATGTCCGGCATTCCTTAGATCGGTCATCCGCGATCAAGTGGCGGTATGTCGTCTCTCGGGTCGACAGCGACCTTGCCGTCAGTGTCCGCAAGGGGACCCCACCACATTTGCTGCAACCGAATAAGACCTCCCAAAAAACATGGCTTTAGCCGGGGTCCCAAGCGGCGCCAATTATATGTTGGCTGTCGGTCTGAAAGCGCCGTGGATCAAAGAATTCGGCAAATCCGAAATGGTCCCGCATTAAACGCCGATCCAAAACCCTCTGCCGCGCCCACCGGGAACATTCGACGTTGTGCCGCGTTTTATAAGCCCGCGAAAGGAATGCGATGTCGATTGAAAAGATGATTTCGTTGCACCCCGATGTTGGCAACGATCTGAACGAGCTGCTCGCAAAGGCGGCGCGACACGCCATGTATTGTTCACTGATGTGCACATCGTGCGCCGACGCCTGCAGCGCGGAACCTATGGATATGCGCCAGTGTATCCGCACCTGCTCCGACTGCGCCGATATTTGCGGTGCGACTTCACGTTTGATGGTGAGGCGGACTGGCCAAGACATCGAGATGCTGCGCGTCCAGATAGACGCTTGCATTCGCGCCTGCGAAATATGCGCAGCAGAGTGTGAAAGCCACGACCATGCGCATTGCAAGCTGTGCACTCAAATGTGCCGAGAATGCGCCGACGATTGTCGAAAGGCTTTGGCAACAGTGCGATAGGCGCCTGTCATCAGAACGCGTTGACGCGCTCCGACCAAGTATCGCCAAGATAAAGCCGCGCCGGCCGGCCGGGGGTTTCGTCGAAGAGGACGACTTCGCCAACAGCACCGCCGCCGGTTGGCGCCATCAGGCGGAAGCGGCCTTCGCCGAGCGGCTCGAGCACGGTCTTGGTTTCAGCCGCTGAGGCGCTGGCGGCCAATAGCACCAATTGCTTGTTGAGCAGCACAACCTGAGTGATGCCATCGTCATATGGGCTGCGATAAAGCCCTGCAAAGCGTGTCCAGCTTTGATCCCACAGCGGTGACTTGGTGGGCTTGGCAGCCTTGGCGACCGCATCGCCTACAGTGGTGATCAACTGGCGTGCAATATCGGATGGGTTCGAATCATTGGTGTTCGTGAGCACGATGACGCCGACCTTGTCGTCGAGCTGTACCAGGGTCTGGGTAGTGTTGCCGGGATAGCCGCCGCCATGGCCGACATAGGTACGGTCCTTGAAGCGGCTGTGATCAAAGCCGAGGCCGGAACCCGATTGCCAGGTTTCATCGACCGAGCGCACGCGCAACAATTCACGCCATGACCCGGCGGACAAAATTTCGGCCCCGCGCATGGGCGCGCGCCGGAACTGGGAGGAAACAAATTTGGCCAGATCATCGACCGTTGAAGTGACTCCGGTGGCCGACGCCATACCCTTGGCATCGACAAACGGCATGATGCGGCGCTGGCCGTCGGCTTTGCGAATTCCGTATGGCGTGGCGAGCATTGGGTCGGGCTTGTCGATGCTAGTCGCGGTCAGGCCCAAGGGTTTGACGATGTTGGCCTGGACGTAGTCGGCCCAGCGCTGGCCGGTGATCTTTTCAACAAGCTGGCCAGCAACCGCAAAGGTGAGATTGCTGTATTTCCAGCGGGTTTGTGGCGGGAACGCGGCTTGCCGATCGGGCATCAGCTTGATCAGTTCGGCTTCGCTGGGGAAATCGAAGCTCGACCAATGGTCGCTTGCCTCACGCTGCAGGCCGGCAGAGTGCGAGAGCAATTGTTCGATGGTGATCGGGCCATCGTCTGGCCTGGCCGGCTTCATGGTGAACGAGGGCAGATGCTTCACCACCGGATCATCGAGCCGCAGCTTGCCGGCTTCGCGCAGCTGCAGGATGGCGATGGCGGCGAACAGCTTGGAATTGGATGCGATGCGAAAACGCGTCTGCGCTGTCATCGGTCGCTTTTCTTGGACATCGGCAAATCCGAAGCCTTTCGACCAGACCAGCTGCTGATCGTAGACCACGCCCACCGCAACGCCGGGCAGGCCGCGATAGGCGATCTGAGCATCGAGCCAGGAGCTGAACAGCCTTTCAGCGGCTGCGACATCGGGGTTGGCGGCGATGTCGGCGGCGGCAGGCGCCGAATCGGCGGTCTGGGCCGGCAGAGCCGCCGGCACCAGCAGCATCAGCGCAAGCGCAAGCGCAGCGGGCATGCAATGGCGGCTCGCATTCCGGTGTTGCACGTCGGTTCCCCCGATTAAACGTCGGTGCAGGCTAGCATTGTCAAACGCTTTGGCAACATGCGCCCGCGGCGGAAACCCCGCCCCCGATTGTCCGCAGTGGGGACCCGCATGGTGAATCCGCTGGTGTCCGACTTCAACACCAATGAGACAAATCGACGGTTTTCCGTCAGGCAAAGGCGATCGTCACTGTTTGTGGGATCTGGATAGGATGTAACAGCCCGACGGCATTCGAACAGAAACGGCTTGCCAGCCAAATCAGCGTGGCACCATGTTTACCGTGTCGATGGAGACGCTGGACGAGGGCAAGATCAATATGACGGAAGCAATTCTTGAACCCGAACTGCAGATCATCGATCCGCATCATCATTTGTGGGACCGCATCCCCCTGTTGCCGCAGTTACCGCCTGCAACCCACGCTTTCGAAGCCATCGTTCGCCAGACGCCGCGTTATCTGCTCGACGAACTTCTGACCGATGTTGGCAGCGGCCATAATGTGATCGCCAGCGTCTACGTTCAGTGCGGCGCCTTCTATCGTGCCGATAGCCCGGAACCGTTGAAACCGGTGGGCGAAACCGAATTCGTGCGCGGGGTCGCGGCGATGTCCGCGAGCGGGATCTACGGTCCTTTCCGCGCCTGCGTCGGCATCGTCGGGCATGCCAATCTGGGGCTGGGCGATGCTGTGGCACCGGTGCTCGATGCGCATCTGGAGGCTGGCGGCGAGCGTTTTCGCGGCATCCGCCACATGATGGCGCATGATCCCGGTTCCGCTGTGCTGGGGCCACTGGCGCACGCTGCGCCCGGTCTGTGCGCCGATCCGGCAGTGCGTGCCGCGCTCCGCCATTTTGCCATCCGCGGCCTGTCACTCGACATGTGGATCCTCGAACCACAACTGGCCGAGGTCGTCGACTTGGCACGCACCTTCCCCGATGTCGCGATGGTGCTCGATCACGTCGGCACGCCCGTCGGCATCGCTGGCTACGCCGGGCAGCGTGATGCACGTTTCGCCGGTTGGGCGACGCAAATTCGCGCGCTCGCCGCTTGCCCGAATGTCAGCATGAAACTGGGTGGCCTCGCCATGCCCTTTGCCGGTTTTGCCGGCATGGGGCCGGCGGTGCGGCCGAATTCCCAGCAACTCGCCGATGCCTGGCGGCCCTATATCGAAACCTGCATCGAGGCGTTCGGCCCCGCGCGCTGCATGTTCGAAAGCAATTTTCCGGTCGACAGATGGGGCGCCGACTACCCGGTCTTATGGAATGCCTTCAAGCGCATTGCCGCGGGGGCTTCCACCGATGAGAAGGCGTTACTGTTCGCAGGCACTGCCGCACGCTTTTACCGGTTGGAGGGGTTAGCATAGCGCTGCCGCGCCGTGCCGGGCGACCGCCGACACGGCGCTCCAGTCCCGGATCAGGTCGCCGCCGCTTGGCTCAGCTGGTCGCGAAACGGGGTCGGTAGCGGTTTTAGCCATTGGCACTGCTGGCGGTATCCGTAAGGGGACCAGCTGCGCCCTAGATGGCAATGATTGATCAGGAACGGGTGGCAGTTCAAAGAGGCTGTATCGGCTCCAACCCTCAACCGAAGCGCTCAAGTTCTGGGAACGTCCTTCGTTAGCGTTGTTTAGCGTATTTTCAACGCTCTGCCCTCAGCTGGTGCAAGACGGGACATGGTTCACTTTCAAGGCGAGTGGGTTGCCAATAGTGCCGCTTCGAGCATTCGGGCCGAGTAAAATGAGCGATCCTGCGCGGCGACCATCGCCTCGGTATCTTTGTCGAACCGCCGCTTCCAGCGATCGAGCGCCCCGATGGCGGACGTCGGGGCTGTTGTCGCCAACGCCTGCACCTGCTGCAATTCGCCATCGCGTGCCGCCAACCGGCGATCTATTCCGGAAACGCGGGCATAGCGTTCATCAAGCCGGCCGAGCGCCGACCGCGCCGCCGCTATCAGCAAATGTGCCGCCGGCTGGTCGGGGACCGCCAGAAACTGCCGCGCAGCCTGAATCGCTGCCTTGACTTCCCCCGCTTCAGCCATTGCCGTACGCGCTACATCGCTCCCGCATCGCCCGCCCAAGGCGCCCACATAGGCGGCAAGTCCATCGAGGACGGCGGCAGGCGGTTCCAGCCCGTCGAACTCCTCGACGATCTGACCATGGATGAAGCGGTTAAGATCGGTCTTTGCCGGGTTGCGATCAACCGTCGCCGGATCGACAACAAGATCGGGGATCGGCCTTGGATTGAAGATGCCGTCGCCGCGCTTGCTGCTGAACAGCGAGCTAGTAACATCAGCAGTGCCGGGCGCGTCCGATACACCGGGAAAGACAAAGTGCGGATTGCCGCGACCGGCACGGTGGCAAGAGGCGCACGACACGCCGGCCCGCGCCGCCTGACCGCCGAGCAGCAGCGGCGATCGAAAGACCGCGCGGCCGATGGCAATCTTTTCCTGCTGGGCCAAATCGACTGGCGTCACGAGGCATTCGGCCGGCTCCGTTGTCAGCGCCCGCACTGTCTCGGCACGCGGCAAGTCGTGGTCGGTCCAGCGGATTTCGCGCAAGGGCGGCGATTTCAGGCTCGCAGCCCCGGCTATGCCAACCACCAATGCCGAAACCAGCGTTACGACGAATGCGGTGAATGTCCGACGCTGATCCAAGCGCGCAACTCCTCCGCTTCGGTGCAGCCAAAACGGCACTGCGCGTCAAGCCTCGCCAGCATCCGCCGCGCACTGGCCATGTCGCGGCGTTCGACCATCAACTCGCCGAAATACTCGGTGGCGCCGCGATGGCCGGGTGCCACGGCAAGTGCGGCCCGGTAATAGCTCTCGGCAATGTCGAAGCGGCCCAGCTTGCGGTTGGCAAAGCCCAGATAGGTAAGGATATCGGGATGGGCGCCAAAGGCCCGCTGTGCCGACTGCAGCGCTGCGATCGCCTGTTCATAGTTGCGATCGTTGATCAATGCGACGGCGGCCAGATATTCGCTGTCGCCAAAACCGCTGGACGCGAACAGCAGTGCGCCAGCCTCTGCACCTGAGGCCGGGACCGCCGATGCGGTGGGCACCCCGTTCAGTGCTACCGTCACGGCTTCATCGGCCTCCTTAAGTGCGGCCGCCTGCGGGCAGGTTTCGGTGCAGGTGCTGCGCCGCGACTGGATGACGTCAAGGGTCTCCCGGGCCTTTTCCTTGTCACCAAGCTGGCCATCGGTGACGCCAAGATCGCGCCAGGCGGCAATCATATTGGCATCGGTTTTTGCCGCCTTGGCATAGAATTTCCGCGCGCCTTTCAGATCACCAAGCCCGGTCCGCGCCACCCCGGCCATATACTGGCTATTGGCATCGCGCGGCGCGACCGACAGCGCATGATCAAAGGCAGTTTTCGCTGCCTTGAAGTCCTTGGCCTGAAGCGCAACAACGCCCTTGCGATACTCGGTCGCCGCATCATACTGCGGCGCGCTGGCGCTGGGTACCGAGGACATGCCCCCGCCGCCGGCCGCATTCGCCGGTGCCGCCACCAGACCGAGCGCAAGAACCGGTATCAGGACTCGCATGCAATCCTCCCTCGATATGGGATAAAGATTATCATTACACACACCGGCGAACCAGCGGCTTTGCGGCTCGGCCTTTACGGTGCGGCAATGACGCCGCAAATGCCGACGCGCGACACCAGATACAGCTGTCGCCGATTGCTTTGGCGCGGTTGTTTTTCGGTCGAATAGCGGCTTTTGCCAAGAGCAGCCAGTGAGAGATGATTGCTCGAACGACCGGAACTGGGTCGACAGCAGCAGTGCCCGCGATGTCCGCAAGGGGACCCTTTCTTATCGGCAGCTATGACCGAACTTGGGACTAAGCGGCCATTTCTGGCGGGGTCGCTGAATGACGGCTTCTAGCAAGAGCGGACATCCGGGCGCTTATTCGTGCGATGTTGCCGAAGAGGCCGACAGCGTACAGTCCGCTTTCTGACGATGGAGACGTGGCGCATTCGATGCGCCGGAACAGTCGGCGGGTAATCGCGTTGGGGAAGTTTGCACGGCGTTGACAAATCAGGCCAGTGGATCGTCGGCGCGGGGCCGGGAGACGGTGACGAAGAGGTGCCGGATTTCGCTACCGCCGAGCTGTACGCGGACGGTGTTTGTGACCAATAGGTCGCCGGCCACACAAAGCGGCTCAGCCCGCGTTCTCCGTCCATGCACGTCTCGCGCCATTCATAAAACATCCGTTGCGATACTCTCTGACAGCTCGACCGATGCGAAATCGCAATTCAGAATGTAAAATTATTTTACACTTTCGTATTGGAGATTTGTTTTCGAAACATACAAGTGCCTGATTTCCTAAATGCCACACTGGTTGGCACGATTCTTGCAAAAAGTTAACTGTGGGCCATTCTCAGTTCGGCGACCGGTCGCAATAGCCGCCGGTTTGCGGGACGTAGTCTCGGGCTGCATCGGGGAAACAAGGGAGACTGAAATGAAGCAATTCCTGCTCGCCGCGACAATCGCAGCACTGGTACCGGCCGCCGCTGACGCGGCCGTCTATAACTTCAATGTTAACTATAGCGGCGGCGGCGTTGCAGCCCTGGCGGGCGGCAGCGACGACCCGCTGGCCGTAACACTGGCCGATGGCGACAGCTTCACCTACCGCCTGACCGCGCTCGCTGGCGGTGAATGGACCGCGCTTTCGAACGCGGCGGTGTTTCCGTTGTTTTCGTTGTACGGCCCGTTCAACTCCTCGAACCTGACCTTCACGCTCGACCTTAACAACAACGGGTCTTCGGTGTTCAACTTCTCGGAAGCGACCGGAACCTGCTGCGCCCACATCGGCACTAATACGGTGGCGCTGCCAACCGGCCTGGTTTTCGATGAATGGGAGCTTGCGGTTGCCATCACGACGACCGGTGCGACCGGTCCGGCGATCTCTTTGCTGCCGTGGCCTGGCTTGGCACCGGAAGTCTACTCGCCGTCGGTACTATCCTACTCGGGCGCCGTTCCCGAACCCGCCAGCTGGGCTATGATGATCGCCGGTTTCGGCCTGACCGGTGCCGCAATGCGCCGCCGCCGCGTTGCCGTGGCCGCCTGATCCTTTCGGTCATTCGACGTATTGAAGAGGGCGGCCCCAAGGGTCGCCCTTTTTTCGTGATAAGGTCTCGCGCGCTTTCGCGACATGCGGCACTGCCTGTTGGTGGCCCTGCTTGTAGAGTCGACTGTCGGGTTGGCGTTGATGCGCTCGGTCGCGGCGGGCATCCGCGTAACGGGTAGTTCGTAAGCGAGCTGCGACTCCTGTCAGGACCAGACCTTCCCACAAGGCTCGCGGAACGGCGTGAACTGTGTCGACAGCGGCCGTGGCCGTAGTGTCCGTAAGGGGACGCTCTTTCATTTCTGTCGGCGACGCAGACGATGGTCCGTCAATTGCTCGCAACGACGCTCGTCGGTTATCCCAGCCGTTGGCCAACGGCACTTGCGTCCTTTAGCGCCACACCCGTGAGCTGCCGTTGCTGCGCCTCATGCACCAACCAGGCAATCCGTTCTGCGGCGGTTTGATAATCGAGACCGTGGGGCGGGCGTATGTTCGACACGCAATTGCGTTCGCTGTCGCTTCGCCCTGGCCTTGGGCTCCAGGTGATATAGGCGCCAAGGCTGTCGGGCGCGCTCAGCCCCGGCCGCTCGCCGATAAGGACGATCACCAGCTTAGCAGCGAGCGCCGCACCAATGACGTCGCCGAGTGCCACCCGCGCCTGGTGTGCTGCGATGATCGGCGCGATCCTGCCCACCAACCGTGGCAGCAGCGCCGCCAGCAGCGGCACGGCATGGCGCATGGCGGCAGTCGCCGAAAGTCCGTCGGCGACAACGATGGCGATATCGGCACCGGCCGGCGCCAGCCTGCCAGCATCCGCAACCGCCAGATCGCGGCCAAGATCGGGCCGTTGCAGATAGGTGGCACGATCGCCGGCCTTGCTACGAACCTCGATGACATTGAATGCCGCGTGGAGCGCGCTGGTGTCGAAGGACGCATGGACGGCATCCCGCGCCCGGGCGTGCGCAAGATCGAAGGCGAGCGCGGCACCGGTAGTGAGCGATTGGCCGGTACGTGCCAAGCCGATCCGCGCCTGGGTCAGCGCCGCGAGCCGTGCCGGTAGATCAGCCATTCAGTACGGCCGGCAACGCCAGCGGCATGCGCGTCGCGGCGATACGCCCGGTGCTGTCAGTGATGCCGCTCGCCATCAGCCAGTCTTCAAACTCAGGGGCCGGACGCAGGCCGAGCACGTCGCGCAGATAAAGCGCGTCGTGAAAGCTCGTTGATTGGTAGTTGAGCATGATGTCGTCGGCGCCCGGCACGCCCATGATGAAGTTCACGCCGGCGACGCCGGCTAGAGTCACGATACCGTCCAAATCGTCCTGATCGGCCTCGGCATGGTTAGTGTAGCAGATGTCGAGCCCCATCGGCAGACCGAGCAGCTTGCCGCAGCAATGGTCTTCCAGCGCCGCGCGCAGGATCTGCTTGCCATCATACAGATACTCGGGGCCGATGAACCCGACGACCGAATTGACCAGCAGCGGCCGAAACGCGCGTCCCACGCCATAGGCCCGGCATTCGAGTGTTTGCTGATCAACGCCATGATGGGCACCGGCCGAAAGCGCCGAGCCTTGGCCGGTTTCGAAATACATCACATCGCTGCCCACCGTGCCGCGGCCGAGCGCCAAGGTCGCAGCGTGCGCTTCGGCGAGCAACGCAAGATCGATGCCAAAGCCACGATTGGCGCCTTCGGTGCCGGCAATCGACTGGAAACACAGGTCAA
>JAATWA010000028.1 GCA_013361095.1 Pseudanabaena biceps
CTCGGCATCGTTCGCGACGTCGAACTTTTCGCGCAAATTCGCGATGATTCCCGCCAGAACAGGCGCGGAAAGACTGTTGGGGCTGCCACCACCGAACTGGATTCCGGTCAAGCGGCCCTTCATCCGCGCCGCAACCGTGGCAATTTCAGCCTCCAGCGCGGTCACATAGGCCGACAAGCGCGCATCCCGCGCTGCATCACCGCGCACCGCACCGGTGTTGCAGCCGCAATACCAGCAGATCTGACGGCAATAAGGGATGTGCAGATACAGCGAAACCGGCGTCCCTGGCGTGATCCGCGCGATGGCTGCCGCCTGTTCTGCGGCGCCAACACTCCCGGAGAACTGCGCTGCGGTAGGGTAACTCGTGTAGCGCGGGGCGGGAAGCGCGGCGAGATCGGGGCGATAATGGATCATGGCGGCATGCTAGCGGGCGCACGGCCGGCGTTCCTTGACTTGAATCAAGTCGAGTGGGGCCTCCGCAACTGCACCAACGCCGCATCGATTGCCTGCAGGAATCGTGCCCGATCAGCTTTGGAGAACGCCCCTTGGCCGCCTGGAATCACGTCTCCACCGGCGCGCAGATCGGCCATAATGGCGCGGGTGGCGATGGCGGCACCGATGGAATTGGCAGTGAATGGCCGGCCATTGTGCGCCAGGACGGTTGCGCCAGCCTTCAGGGCGCGGTCGGCGAGCAGGATGTCTCCGGTAATGACGAGGGTTTTGGGGTCCGCAGCGGCGGCAATCCAGTCATCGGCGGCATCGAAACCGTCACTCACAACCGCCTGGGTGATCAGTGGATGTCCCGGCAACCGCATGCCGCTGTTCGAAACCACCACTGTCGGTATGCCATGACGCACCGCGACGCGGTAGATTTCGTCCTTTACCGGGCAGGCATCGGCATCGATGAGGATCTGGATCAAGATCGGGCGCCTTCACGTGGCTATTCGAGGCGCGAGCGAAACGCCGTGCATAGCCGTTTTGCAGCAATGCCAGCGCGATCAGGTCTGCGTCATGAGGTCGAACACAGTCCCGACAGTTTCTCACTTGATGCGGTGTGCCGAGCCCGCCCGGCACACCGTCAGGCGATCGGCAGCAACTCGGTTCCAGTCGGCAGCGGCTGCGGATAGCTGAGTTCGAGCCCGAGAACCCCTTCCCAATAGCTGTTGGAGGCAAAGCTATAGGCGTCGAGGATATGCACTGTTTGGGTGCCTGATGCCGAGCCGAGCGTCAGCACCAGGTCGAGCGAGCGCTCACCATTGGACAGCGCCTGGCCATTAGCCTCGGCTCCCGTGGTCAGGAAGCCAACCGAGGCGGCCAGAACGGTCACCCCGGAGCCGAACCCAAGGCTGTCACCCTCCCCGCGCATGAAATCGACAATGATGTCGACGCTGCCATCATCGACGGTATCGAAGCGGAAGGCATCGGCATCGAGGCCGCCGATGAGAACGTCGTCGCCGTCGCCGCCGATCAGGATGTCGATGCCGCGCGCGCCTGAGATCACGTCGTTTCCGCCGGCACCATTGATCGTGTCACCGCTGCGGCTCCCGATGAAGACATCGTCATGGGCCGAGCCGAGCAGCGCTTCGATGCCTTCGTAACGGTCACCCGCCGCATCGCCCTCGCTGCCGCGGCCGGTCGAAAGATTGGCAACCACGCCGCTAGACGCTGTGGCGAAGCTGGCGGTATCGAAGCCTTCGCCACCGATAATGATATCGGCGCCGGCACCACCGATAATGACATCGTCGCCGCCCTTCCCGTCGATGGTGTCGTTGCCGCCCTTGCCGTTAAAGCGATCGCCATCACTGGCGCCGTTGATGATGTCATCACCATCGCTTTGGCGCTGCACCGAATAGAGTGTGACCGTGTTGCTGATTTCCTGGCCGCTGATCAGCAGCACTTCGCCGGTCGGGCTATCTCCGGCGGCGACGAAGACACTGGTTTCGGGGCCGCGATCAAGCGCCGTCTGCGGCTTGTAGCTGACGAACACGGCATTGGCCGGATCGGTGACGTCGTAGACCATATAGCCACCGACGCGCTCAAGCCCGACGAAGGCATAGGTACGATCACCAATGACTCCGATGGTGACGCCTTCGGGTTCCGGCCCCTTGTCGTCTGACCGGGTGTCGCGTGACGACGGCGCGGTGCTCTGGTTGCTGTTGAAGATCGCCGGATGGCTGGCGGCGATGATGGCTTCGAACTCTCCGCCAGTCTCGCGAACCTTGGTGATGCTGCCATCGTTTTCCTGGCGGTAGATCGAGACACCGCGACCGCCAAGCGTGTGGATGACGTCGAAATCGCCATCGCCATCGGTGTCTCCGACTGTAGTAAGCACATTGAGCCGGCCGAGTTCGGCATCAGCCTTGAGTGCCGCCGCATTGGGGAAGCGCGTCGGATCGAGCACATAGCTGCCCGAACTCAACCGCACTGAGTCGGCGACATTAACGCGGGCATCGCCTTCGTTGGCGGTGATGAAATAGGTGACGCCGCCCACATCGAACGCGGCGATGGCATCGGGCTGGAGCAGGCCCTGCACATCGAAATTTCGGATACTGATCGCGGTCGAGGCGGCCGGGCCATCGCGATCGCTGGGGTCGAAGGCGTTGCCCGGCAGATTGCGATCGATGGTACCCAGCGGCTGAATCGAAATGGGCCGATCGGCATCGGGATCGGTCAGGTCGATTACGGCGACGCCATTGACTTCCTGAAGGGTTACATAGGCGCGCGTGCCATCGGCGGAGATGGTGATATACTCAGGCTCGATATCGCCCGCCGCCGGCTGGCCGGGGGCAATAGCGAGACCGCGGGCGCGCAGCGCGTCCTCGGTGCCGTTGAGCGAGGCGAAGGAGATCGTGTTGACGACGGCTGCTGCTGCTGCCCCGCCCGACATGTCGATGATGCTGACGGAACCCTGGGCCGACAGTGCCTCGCCCTCGTTTGCGACGAGCAGCTTCGACCCATCGGGCGTGAAGGTGATGTCATCGGGCAGGACGCCGACCTGGATGGTCTTGATCAGGCTGCCATCGGCGGCGTTGAAAAGCGCGACATAACCCGGCAGCGCGGTGTTGATGTTTTCATAACCGACGGCGACGATGCCATTCTTCACATCGACGCTGTTGACCCCGCCCGGCAGGTAATTGGGCAGGTCCGAAAGCAGGATTGGGCTTTCATTGACCAGCGTGCCGGCAGCGGTGATGCGATGAACGTTGATGGCATTGCCGGCGATGTTGGTGGCATAGACAAGACCGTTTTCGTAGGCGGTGCTCTCAGCGCCGGGAATGGCGCCCTGGATCGAGCCGAGACGAACAAGCACGACGTCATCATTGGCGACCGGGGTAACAACCGCGCCAGCAAGCGATTCGGCGGCGTCGTAAACGGCTATGCCGCCGATTTCGAGGCCGAAATCATCATTGACGATGGTGGCGGTAGCGCTGGCGGCGCCGATGGTGACGCTGGCAGCATCGGGGTTACTGGCGCTGGTCAGCGTCAATCCGAAACTTTCAGTGGTTTCGATGTCGGTGTCGCCGCTGATCGTCACCGTCACAGTGGCGGACGACGCCCCGGCGGCCATGACGCCGCTGAATGTGGTCGGTGCGACCCCGCCGAAATCGGCTGCGTCGGTGGTGCCGGCGGCGATCGTGCCGGAAAAATCGAGCTGGCCGGCGGTGCCACCGGAGCGTTCGACAGTGAAGGTGAAGCTGCGGATGCCCATGTTGCCTTCGGCGAGCGACAGGCTTTGCGATGCCGCTGCAAAACCGACCGTCTGGCCCGGCGCTGCGAGGGTGAAGGCCGTCGTATCGAACGGTACATCAGGAAAAATGCTGTCGATGCTCTGGTCGCCGCCAGCGTTCTGGGTCGCGAAGTTCGCGGTATTGGCAAGCGCTAGCGCATAGTCGGCAAAGCTCGACTGGTTCGAGCGCGAGCCCGAATAGGCCATGATATCAAGCCCACCGGTGAATGACACGGCATTGACCCCGGCGGTCAGACCGGTGCCCGTCAGTGTAGCAGAATCGGCGGGGATTTCGAAGCCGTCGGTCGCAATAGCCGCGAGGAACGCCGTCGGTGTTGTCGCCGAGGTGCCGACAAAGGCATAGACGATCTCACCGCCCGCAGCGAAGCCGGGGTTGGTCGAATCGACATACTGGATCGTGCCGAGCGCGCTGGTCGGAGTCGGCGAATTGATCGTATCTATGGTGACGACGGTACCCGCGGCGATGGAAACCGTAGCGGTCCAGGAAAAAGCGCTTTCGCCACTGTTGAAGGCAGCGCCGTTCCATTCATTGTCCTGGAAAAAGATCGTCGAACCGCTCGGAATGTCCTTCAGAGCAACGAAAGCAAGATTGTCGTTGCCATCGGTGTTGAGACCCACAAAGGCGATGTCACCTGCCCCGAGTGGCGGAATGGCGAAATCATCGTTGACCACGGTGCCGGTCGCAACGGAAGCTCCGACATTGACGCTGACTGGAACGCTCTCGCTGTTTGCAACCGTCGTCAATGTCATGGTGAAGGTCTCGGTCAACTCGACCGCCGTGTCGCCGGCGATGACGATACTGACCGTTGTCGAAGTTTCGCCTGCAGCGATAATGCCGCCGAAGGCGAGGGGCGCGACGCTGCCGGTATAATCAAGGGCGTCGGTGGTGCCGAGCGCGAAGCTGCCCGAAAAATCGACCTGGCCGGTTGTGCCACCACTGCGGCTGACAGTGAAGTTGTAAACCGTTGACCCGCCATTGCCTTCGTTCTGGCTGACGCTGCCGCTGGCGAAGCCGACGGTCTGGGTTTCGCCGCCGCCGGTGGTGAAAGGGGTTAGACTGAAAGGCAGATCGGGCGCCGTGCTGTCGATCGACTGGTCGCCACTGCCATCCTGCGTCAGCCAGTTGGCGGGATTATTGATCGCAGCGGCATAATCGGCAAACGTCACAGCACCGGTGCGCACACCGTTGAACACTGCAACGTCCTCGCCGGGGTTGGCGCCGCCGTTAGACAGGTCGATCGCTGTCTGCCCGACAACCAGTCCGGTGCCCGCCAGCGTCCCTCCCGAAACAGCAAAACCGTCGTTGGCGATGGCGGCAAGGAACACCGTTGGGGCAAAGGCCGCGCCGATATAGGCATAGACAATCTCGCCATCGCTGCCGAGGCCGCTGCTGCCACTGGTCGAGCCGAGATTGCTGATCGGGCTCGAGCCGAAGCTGTTGATTGTAACGATCGTACCAGCATTGATATCTGCAGTCGCAGTCCAAACGACCTGGCCTTCGCCGGTGTTGAAATTGGCACCCTGCCATTCCTGGTCGTTGAAGTAGATCACCGTACCAGCGGGGATGAGATCGAGCGCGACAAAGGCGAGATCATCGCTGCCGTCTGCGTTGAAACCGGTGAACGCGATCGAACCTGGACCGAGAGCCATTTCTACTATCCCCCAACAGCGCCAGCCGTACATCGGAAAACCCGGCGACGACGACGATCCCCTTGCTAGCGAGTGAAGGAGTGCACGCGGTTGATTAAGGATTTGTGAAACTAGCGCGAAGATACTGTGACAGGCGACTGGCATCTCCGGCGGGCGTTAGCCCTGCCGGAATTTGCCCCGCTGGGTGGGGTTGCTTGGGCCGGGGCGCGGGCCGCGTGGGCCTTTTGGCGGTCCGGCAAAGCCGTTGGGTCCCATCGGTCGCACCAGAACCGGGCGATTGGGTTTGCCGCCATTGCCTTTCGGTCCGGAACGCTGTGGCGCCGGCGGGCTGTCGGCGGGGATGATGCGGATGCCGCCTTCCGGCGAACGGTCCTCGCCTTCGGTGCGGTGCAGCGCTTCGGCGAACTTGTTGGCGAGGCCGCGCGGGATTTCGAACATCGTCTCTTCGGGGCCGATGCGGATGGCGCCGATCTCGTTCTTCGTCACATGGCCGCGGCGGCAAATGAGCGGTAGCAGCCAGCGAGGATCGGCGTTCATGCGGCGGCCTACGTCCATGCGGAACCATACGGTGTCTTCAAATCCCTGGCGGGGGCCGTCATCGCGAGCGGCGCGCGGTGCAGGGCCGCTATTATCGAGCAACTCCTCGACGGCAGGCATCTTGGAACGGTGCATGCGGACCAGCGCCGCGGCGATATCCTGCGGGCTGCGCTCGGCGAGCAGCCGGTCGGCCAGTGCCCGATCCTCGTCGTCGATATCGGTCGGCACTTCCATCAGCGCGCTGAGCAGGCGTTCATGGTCGTTGCGGCGAATGTCGGCGGTGGTGGGCGCGTTCATCCATTCGGCGTTGATGCGGGCACCGCGCAGCATGGCATCGACGCGGCGGCGGGCGGGGTAGGGGACGATGAGCACGGCGGTGCCCTTCTTCCCCGCCCGGCCGGTGCGGCCCGAACGGTGCTGAAGGATTTCGGCGTCGCGTGGCAGCTCGACATGGATGACGAGTGACAGATTGGGCAGATCGATGCCGCGGCTGGCGACATCGGTGGCGACACAGATGCGGGCGCGGCGGTCGCGCAGGGCTTGTAGCGCCTGGTTGCGTTCCGACTGCGAATGCTCGCCCGAAAGCGCCACGGCATCAAAGCCCCGCTCGATCAGGCTGGCGTGCAGGTGGCGGACATTGTCGCGGGTGGCGCAGAACAGCATCGCGGTCGGCGCTTCGTGGAAGCGCAGCAAATTGACGACGGCGTTTTCGATATCGGCCGGCGCAACGGTGACGGCCTGATAGGCGATGTCGCCATGGCCGCGGTCCTCGCCGACGGTCGAGATACGCAGCGCGTCCTTCTGATAGCGCTTGGCCATCGCAACGATCGGCTTGGGCAGGGTGGCCGAGAACATGAAGGTGCGGCGGGCTTCGGGGGTCGCATCGAGGATCTGCTCCAGATCCTCGCGAAAGCCCATGTCGAGCATTTCGTCGGCTTCATCGAGCACGGCGACGCGGATCTGCCCTAGATTCAAGGCGCCGCGCTCGAGGTGATCGCGCAGACGCCCGGGGGTGCCGACGACGATATGCGCGCCCTGGCCGAGCATCTTGCGCTCCTTGGAGGCATCCATCCCGCCGACGCAGGTGGCGATGCGCGCGCCGGTCTTGGCGTAAAGCCAGATCAACTCGCGGCTGACCTGTAAAGCGAGCTCGCGGGTCGGGGCGATGACGATGGCGAGTGGCGCGCCGGGGCGATCGGTGCGGCCATCGTCGCCGAGCAACTGCGCGGCCATCGCCATGCCGAAGGCAACGGTCTTGCCGGAACCCGTTTGGGCGGAAACGAGCAGATCGCGCCCATCCGCTTCGGGCTGGATGACAGCGGCCTGAACAGGCGTAGGTGCGGCATAGCCACGGGCGATGAGCGCTTCGGTGAGAAGCGGCGGCAGGGTTTCAAAAGGCATGATGGACGCCCTATGCCCTAAACGCCGGCAAAAAGCGAATGCCGCGTTGCAGCATGGCGGACGCGAGGGCCAACCTCGCGTCCGCCAGCGCGATCAATAGACTTCGAACAGTCCGGCTGCGCCCATGCCGCCGCCGACGCACATCGTCACGACGACGTACTTGGCACCGCGGCGCTTGCCTTCGATCAGGGCGTGGCCGGTGCAGCGAGCGCCGGTCATGCCATAGGGGTGGCCGATCGAGATGGCGCCGCCGTTGACGTTGAGCAGCGCGGGATCGATGCCGAGCACATCGGCGCAGTGCAGTACCTGAACGGCAAAGGCTTCGTTGAGTTCCCACAAGCCGATGTCGTTCATCGTCAGGCCATTGGCCTTCAGCAGCTTCGGCACGGCATAGATCGGGCCGATGCCCATTTCATCGGGCTCGAGACCGGCGACGGCCATGCCGCGGTAGGCGCCGAGCGGGGTCAGGCCGCGGCGGGCGGCTTCCTTGGCTTCCATCAGCACGCTGGCCGAGGCGCCGTCCGACAGCTGGCTGGCGTTGCCGGCAGTGATGCAGCCGCCTTCGATTACCGGCTTGAGGCCCTTGAGGCTTTCCAGCGTCGTTTCCGGCCGGTTGCCTTCATCCTTCGACAGCGTCACTTCGTGCTTGGTGACTTCCTTGGTCTCCTTGTTGACCATTGCCATGGTGGCGGTCATCGGCACGATTTCATCGTCGAACTTGCCGGCGAGCTGGGCGGCGGCGGTACGCTGCTGCGACTGGAAGCCATATTCGTCCTGGCGATCGCGGCTGACCTTGTAGCGCTTGGCGACGACTTCGGCAGTCTGCAGCATCGGCATGTAGATCGCCGGGTGCATGGCGACGAGGCTGGGGTCGCCTTCGACGCGCATCTTGTCATTCTGGACCATCGAGATCGAA
>JAATWA010000010.1 GCA_013361095.1 Pseudanabaena biceps
TATGAAGTTAATGAAATCGGCAAGCTGCGTCGCCAAAAATTGCAGGCAGCCACACTATATCTAGTGACCATGCCTGTGGATCATATTGCTGAAGTAGTGGAGTCGGCTTTGCGGGGGGAGTACAGATTGTGCAGTATCGTCAAAAGGAAGGGGAAGATAATCTGCGCTATGCGATCGCCAAGCAACTTTGTGAGATTTGCCATCAGTACGATGCTTTATTTTTGATGAATGATCGGGTGGATATTGCGATCGCTGTGGGAGCCGATGGTATTCATGTGGGACAGACCGATCTTCCTGTGGCGGCTGTGCGCCAGATCCTCAATGCTCACGGTGGCAGTGCTGCTGACTATATTATTGGGCAATCAACCACCAGTCCAGAAGAGTTAGAAATTGCCCTCAATAATCAAGTGGACTACGTGGGCGTGGGCCAGTCCATGCCACACCAACTAAGCCCAATAAGGCTGCGTCAGGGCATGAATACGTTAGTTATGCCGCAAAAAATTTGGATATTCCTTGGTTCGCGATCGGCGGAATTGATGAACAAAATCTAGATGATGCGATCGCCGCAGGTGCGAAACGAGTTGCTGTGGTGAGAGCTTTGATGAAGGCTTCGCAACCTGATCTGGTTGCGAAGCAAATGCGATCAATGCTCTGCTCTGTTCCTGTGTAAAACCCGAAAAGATGAAAGGCGGCGCGAAGCGACGCCTTTCATCTTTTCGGGTTTGATTGTTTTACAGGGTGAATTTAAAATCTTTGATCAAAATTCCGGGGACAAGAATACCGCCAAGCGATCGCTTATCGTAGGTTCCAGTATTGGCAATAAACTCACGAAAATTGGTAATAGACTCAAGATTTCCACCTAAAAAATCATAAATACTGTCATCAAATCTAAGGTTCTCAATAGGTGCAACAAACTCGCCATTTTTCACCCAAAAGCAGGCATAGCGAGTCATACCCGTAATGCGACCACCACTGCGATCGCTCCAATTGAGATAATGCAAATTTGACAAATAGAGTCCCGTATCTAATTGCTTGAGGATATCAGCTTCTGCTAAGCATCCTGATGCAACTTCAGGCGATCGCATATATTCACCAGATGCTGCGCCGTTTGACTGCTTGCCATATTCCTTAGCACTACGCGAACTCACTAAGGTATTTACCAAGCTTCCATTAGTAATTATCGGCAAGTGGTCAGCAGAAGTTTCGCCTAAGTCATTGAAACGAGGAACGTTGCCATAGGTAAAATTTTCGCTGAGAGAGAGTAATGGAGATAGCGATCGCTCTTGATTTTTTAACTTCAATAAAGCGCTACTGCCCTGCTGTAAGCTCGACTCGCCCACACTCCCCGCTAAAAAGTCAAATAGATCCGCCGCCGCCGCAGGGGCAAAATAAGTGTGATATTGTCCGCGTGCAATAGTTTTACTAGGTTTCAATAAAGCTTGTAGCTGCTGTTGAGAACGTTTAATTTGTGATTGATAAGCTTCTAATCGCCAATCTTTACCTGCATAAATCCCTTTAACTGCCTTCTCTCCCGAATCAGTTTGCACAAACATGGAATAGTCAACAAAAAAAGAATCGGTGGCAAACCAATGCCTCTGTCCTGCGGAGTTAGCATTGGCGCGAATGATCGAACCTGACGCATAGAAGCCCGTAAAATCAATGCCAATATTAGGTTCTAAAATATTAGCGATCGCCTGTTCTGGTGTTAATAATTCGCCTTGATAGACTTCACGACTGGAACCTGCATTTTCGGGAATTACGAGATAAGGATTTTCAGGAAGTTGGGCAACTTCTTGACGTAAATAAGTCAAGCTGGATAGTCCAGATTCTAAATCGATGACTGTGTCACCTGTAAAGGGGAATGCAGCATAGGCTTCGCGTTGATTGGCGATTAAGACAATTTTGATATTTCCATCGGCGACTACTCCCGACTGACGAACCTTTGCATTATTAAATCGCGTAAATTGACTGCGCTCACTGCTGAGACTAATCGTAAGATATTCATGTTTTTGCAGGCTTTCTGTCAAGCGATTGACAAGTTGATAGAAGCAAGGTTCTAAGTTTTTTTCTTCGGGATGTCTAGTCATTGATTTCACACACAATCCAAAACGCCTATATCGATAAATGATCAGCAATTCCCATTATGAAACCAATTTTGGGGTTTTCAGCGCCGAAGGCGCTGAAAACCCCAAAATTGGTTTTGTTTTCTTACTCCCTTGCCACTCAAGGATTAGCGGCGCTTCGCGCCGCTAATCCTTGGGTTTTAATCTTGCAACAAATGTGACACACTAACCGCTCCTTGTTTATAATTCCTATGGCAGAGAGCGGCATACAGGCGATCGCGATATAATCAGGAATAAACAAGTATTAATTAATCACCGTGCTAATTACCGAAAATCAGACTGATTTCTCCACACGCAAACAATGGACATGGCGCGGATATCAGATTCAATATTCTGTCACTGGCACAGGTAAGCCGCTAGTTCTTATTCATGGTTTCGGTGCATCAATCGGACATTGGAAGAAAAATATTCCTGAATGGGCAAATGCTGGCTATCAGGTATTTGCTATCGATTTATTGGGATTTGGCGCTTCAGATAAGCCTGATCTTGCCTATTCTTTGGAGCTTTGGGAAGAATTGCTCAGGGATTTTTATCAAGAATTAGTCCAGAAACCCGCCATATTTATCGGTAATTCCATTGGGGCATTATTAGCTCTGATGCTCACTACTAATAGTCCCGAAATTGCGATCGGCGCGATTTTACTCAATGCCGCAGGTGGTCTAAATCATCGTCCTGAAGAGTTAAATTTACCTTTGCGATTGGTGATGGGAGCATTTGCTAAATTAGTTAGCTCAGAGGTGACGGGCAAGTTTGTATTCAATCAAGTTCGCCAAAAACGTAATATTCGTAATTCGTTGCGTCAGGTATATCGCAATCATCAGGCGATCGATGATGAGCTAGTAGATATGCTCTATCAGCCATCCTGTGATGAGGGCGCTCAAAAGGTATTTGCTTCAATTTTAACGGCTCCTGCTGGCCCCAGAACCAGTGAGCTATTGGCAAAGCTGGATAAACCTCTATTAGTTTTGTGGGGAGATGCTGATCCTTGGACTCCGATTAATGGCGCAAAGGTATATACAGAAGCCAGCAAGACTAAAGATATTCAAGTAATCGCGATTCCCAACACAGGGCATTGTCCCCATGACGATCGCCCCGAAATTGTGAATGCTTTAGTGATTCACTGGTTACAAAAAGTGCTGTAAAACCCAATAAGATAGTGGCGGCGCATCGTCCAGCCACTATCTTATTGGGTTTTACAGTGCGAAGCGCCGCCACTATCTTTCTGGTTTTGCTCAAAGCACTGTATTCTAGAATGCTGACTAATAGCATTTCCTGCGTGAATGTACCTCCAATCTCTCCACATCAAGCAGTTTCGCAACTACATCGATCAAGAAGTTGCCTTCACAGCGCCCAAAACTGTAATTGTAGGCAACAATGCTCAGGGCAAATCCAACTTGCTTGAAGCCGTTTTGCTATTAGCGACCCTGCGATCGCATCGGGTTAGTAAAGACCGAGACCTAGTGCGAAATGGTGAATCAGTAGGCGAAATTAGGGCAATTTGTCAGCGATCGCGATCGGTGGAGAGCTACCCCGTAGAGTTATTGATGCGGATGCGGGTAAGTGGCAAACGCACCTTGAATGTAAATGGAGTGAATCAGGCTAAGCATTTAGATTTTTTAGGAAATCTGAATACAGTCATGTTTTCTAGTTTAGATCTAGATTTGGTGAGGGGAAGTCCAGAAAGTCGCCGCAATTGGTTAGATACCGTATTGATTCAACTAGAACCAATTTATATCAATCTTTTACAGCAATATAATCAGGTTTTACGCCAGCGCAATGCTCTCTTAAAGTCAATCAAGCAGGGAGTTATTCAATACGAACCGCAACAAATGGCTCTATGGGATGCTCAGTTAGTAACAGCAGGTACAAGACTAATTAGAAGGCGATCGCGACTCTTGGAGAGATTAATACCGATCGCTCGTAATTGGCATCAAGCCATTAGTGGCGGCGGTGAATATTTGGAGATTACCTATGTCCCTAAATTTGCATTTACATCAATGCAAGCTGTAGAAGTTGTGCAGCAGAATTTTTTTGAAGCGATTTTACAAAAAACAATTATTGAACAACATCAAGGTACAAGTTTAGTAGGGCCGCATCGTGATGAAGTTTTACTGACAATTAATGACACCCCTGCTAGGGAGTATGGCTCACAGGGACAGCAGAGAACCTTAGTACTTGCCCTCAAACTTGCCGAGTTAGAGTTGTTAGAATCAGTAATCGGGGAACCTCCAATACTGTTATTAGATGATGTCCTTGCGGAGTTAGATCTCCAAAGACAAGATCATCTATTAAATGCAATTGGCGATCGCGTGCAAACAATTATTACGACAACTCATCTTGGTTCATTTGATGCCCAGTGGCTTGACTCTGCACGAATTTTTCAAGTAGAAAAAGGTGAAATTGTATCCTAAAAAATAAGACAAGAGTAATTTATGAATTACTCTTGTCTTATAGCTCCCTAATATTTCTTTTACATCCAAGAATTAACGGTGTAGAGCTTTACGCTACACCATTAATTCTTGGGTTTTACTGTGCATCTTTAGACTGAGAAGTGAGTAGCTAGAATAATCAAAAAATTTGATCTTATTCCTAAACTCCTAGCATTACTCTTCATCATCTGCGCCAACTTGACGCAAGTGAATATGTTTGCGTCCAAGGCGAATTTCTAACTCGTCACCAGCCTTTAGACCCATTAGTTGTGTATAGGCTGAGCCGATTAGTAGATTGCCATTTTTTTGAACACTGACACGATAACTAGCACTACGTCCCCCTTTGCCGCTACCTTTCGATTCAAGTTCAATGCCATCAGCCTCCATCAAGGCATTATAAAACTTCATCAAGTTGACACGAGACTGGTTGTTTTTAGTAACTGTTGCATACCCGCAAGCCTTAGCTTTTTCTTCTTTTGAAAGATGATCTAGTTCTTTAACTTTTTTTAGTAATGCTTCACCAGATAGTTGAACTGGTTGTTTTACTTTTGCCATTTGCTCTTAGTAATTTTGTTTTTTAATAACTATATATTAGTATCTAAGATAGTTGTACTGTTAGTCAAACTTTTTTCTAATCATTACATTGTATTTGTATTTACAGCTAACTATCATCTATATCTAATTACTTACTTAGCAAATAAATATTTAGTAAAATACTAACTCTATAAAGCTATAGCAATAAAAGTGTTGCTTAGAATATAAAATCTAAAAGATAAGTGACTGCTCCTCATCTTTTGGGTTTTGATTTGTCCTAACTAACTCAAGTCTTGCTATCTAAGTTTTAATCTAATAGCAAGGATTGCTAAAAAAATTGCAAATATAATTTATATCAATCTGAAACCTCAAAAAATAGAGAATATAACAGGCTTACTAATTATGCCTTCCTAACTTACAGGGCAAAATAAACAGTCAGTGATTTTGATTTATTTTTAAGTAAGTAGGCATAATTAAATATAAAACCCAAAGAAGCTGATTCGCCCGCGAAGCGGGCGAATCAGCTTCTTTGGGTTCTGGTTTCTATTGTGACGAGGTACTTAGAATTCCTAAATTTATTTAGATTATCAAGTTTGCCCAAAAATGAGACAGGCAAACCAGATTCGTGTTATCAGCTACAGTCGCAATGTCATCTATCGCTCACAATGTTGCTAATCGTCTATGGGTAGCGATCGCGATCGCCTATAAGTAATGAAACCCCGCATTATTGTCTGTGGTTTAGATCGGACGGGTTACAAAATTTTAAGCCTCTTAAAACAGCAGGGCTGCTTAGTATTGGGAATTCACGATCGCCCCATGCATCAGGATGATACAGAAATTATTATTGGTGACTTGGCTGCTGCCGAAACTTTACTTGCCGCAGGAATTCGAGATGCTCAGACATTGATTTTAGCGGGAGCTGATGAAACTCGTAATCTGACCATCTTGATGCAGGCGAGAGTCCTTAATCCCCGTGTCCGCATTATTAATCGGTTATTTAATTCCAGTTTAGGCGTGCGTCTAGACCTAACACTGCCCAATCATTTGACCATGAGTGTGGCGGCTCTGGCGGCTCCCGTATTTGCTTTTAGCGCAATGGGCAGTGAGGCGATCGGACAGTTGCGATTGTTTAATCAAACTTGGCCAATCCACGAAGAATATATTGACGATAACCATCCTTGGTTGGGAAAGCCACTGGCGGAGTTTTGGGAAGATCGCACAAGGATGTTGATCTATTACTTACCCAATGATGAAAGTAAAATTGATCTGGTTAGTGCGGTGCTAAATGGTCGAACCTTGCAGTTTGGCGATCGCCTATTACTTGGTACACAACCCAGCGTCAGAACTGCCTCACGTCCAATTTTTCAAAAAAATATCAAAGCTCTTCTTGGGAGTTCGTCATTTCCATGAACATGGGCGATCGGTTCTATTTACTTCGATTGCTTTGTTATTAACTATTTTTTCGGCGACGGTGGTATATACCAGTTTTCAGATGAAAGTTTCGCTAGTAGACGCGCTCTATTTCTCAGTCGGAATGATTACGGGAGCAGGTGGAAATGAGCAAGTTGTAGAACATTCAGCCGATGGCCATTAAAATATTTACGATTGTGATGATGTTGATTGGTACGGCTGTTGTTGGCATTTTTTATGCGATTCTTAACGATTTTATTTAGGCTCACGGTTAAGAAATTTTTGGGACGCAGCGCGAGTACCCCAACGCAATCATATTGTGGTGTGTGGCTTGGGTAGCATCGGCGTACAAACGGCATTGCAGCTAGTTAGTTATGGCTATGAGGTGTTGATTATTGAGCGTGACCTGAATAATCGATTTCTTGATACTGTGCGATCCGCAAAATATTCCTGTGATTCATGGTGATGCCAGCTTACCCACGACCCTCAAGGCGGCAAATCTCGATAAAGCTGAATGTTTGCTGGCTCTAACAAGTAAATGACACGGCGAATCTAGAAATTGCCCTCAATGCTAAAGGTATTGCCCCTCGTTGTCGGTGATTGTCCGTTATGACGAATCCTTATTATGCGAGTATGGCGCATGAAGTGTTTGATTTTGAAGCAGTGCTTAGTCCGCCTGAAATTGCCGCCCCCGCTTTTGCTTCGGGGCGGCTCTGGGGGGACGCATTCTGGGGAATGGGATTGTGTCCGACAGCCTATGGGTAGCGAATCGCCACCATGATTACCCCTAACCATCCATTTTGTGGCAAGCCTGTTTGTGAAGCCTCTACTCAAGCAGATTTTGTTCCTCTCTATATAGAAACCGCTAGCCAAACTATTCATGGATGGAATTTACTCAAAGCTTCTCTCAGCGCAGGAGATATTCTCTATCTGACTATGCCTGCGGCAAAACTAGATCAACTATGGCGAGTCGCACCATTTCAAGTAGCAGCTAATTAAAACCAAATCGAGGTGCGACGCATCCTCGATTATTCCTGTGATGTAAGATGCGCGTGCGTCACAAGCTTTTTTGATTTTAGTTACTTATTGATGTTACGGGGAAGTCTGTAAAACCCTCACCCCCTAGCCCCTCTCCCGCAGGAGAGGGGAAAAAGAAAATAATAGGGTTTTGCTCCCCTTCTCCTGCGGGAGAAGGGTTTGGGGGATGAGGGTTCCACGTACATCAGTTACTTATTGGAAATAAACGCAATTCTGAAGTTGGGGAATTGAGAAATAGATTTGCTCTTTGTAATACTGAAGGAGAAAACTTGAATCTGCTTCAGTTTAACTAATCCCTCCTCAACAAAGAATTAAACAAAGCCGCATTATTTCCCTTATTGAAGGTTGTCTCATAAATAAACTTCCCGAATACCTGCTGAAACCACTAACTTTAAGCAGGAAATACAAGGCTCTAAGGTTACATAAATACTTGCGCCATCGGTAGAAATGCCATGCTTGGCAGCTTGGGCGAATCGCATTTGCTTCTGCATGAACTGCTCTTGAGGGAAACTCTTTGCTCGCGTCACAACTAATTACATTGGGGTAGCAATAGCCCTGCGTGGTGCAATGCACCGAACCAGAAGGAGAGCCGTTGTAGCCTGTGGCAAGTACCTGCTTGTCTTTGACAATTACAGCTCCCACCTGGAAAAGCCAAACAAGTAGATCGCATTGCTGCTAGTTTTGTCAGCACATAAAATATTCATCCCATGTGGACGTTCTTGAAATGCGATTTGGTCGATCTGGGTCTGACATGGGAAATTAGTATCTATCTGGTTTTTAGTTATAGCGCAAAATGGTTAAACAAAGGGGCTTCGCCCTGCGATCGTTGGCACTGGACAGCGAAAGTGTAAAACTGTACTGATCTCTTACCGTTTAGCTTAAAGGAAGCATTACTACTTTCCAATAAAATTGTGATGAACAAGCATACTCCTGCCTCAGAGATTGATAAAATCCTTGCTGTAAGAGCTTCAAGCATCTAGATTTTGCTTCGCAAGATTTAGATTTTAAACCAGAGCTATAGCCATAGTCATCAATGTTACTCCCTTCCCAGTGAATAATTGGGGTTGCGCGGCTCCGCCGCGCAACCCCAATTATTCACTGGGAAAGGATTAGGACAAAGCCAAAACTCAAGAGTAGAGTTGCGGCGCAAAGCGCCGCAACTCTACTCTTGGGTTTCTGGCTACAGCTATAAAACCTGTGGCGATCACCACAGGTTTTAGGGTTTATATTTAATTGCGCCCAGTTACTTATTTGCAAACCTATACATCACTATCAAAAAAGAAATTATGACCGTTGAATTTCCTTCTTTTACTTCTACTCTGTTGGCAGCCAAAAAAGCCAAAGGTCTTAGCTTTGCAGATCTTGAAAAGTTAATTGGACATGATGAAGTCTGGATTGCTTCTCTCTTTTATGGTCAAAATAGCACCAATGTGGAAGAAGCAACTAAAATCGCCGAAGCGCTGGGACTAGGGGAAGAAATTATTACTGCTCTGAGTTCTTATCCCAGTAAAGGATTGGGACCAGTTGTGCCAACCGACCCCTTGATTTATCGCTTCTATGAAATCATGCAGGTCTATGGATATCCGATCAAAGAAATCATCCATGAGAAGTTTGGTGATGGCATTATGAGTGCGATCGACTTCACTCTCGATATCGATAAAGTGGAAGATCCCAAGGGCGATCGCGTTAAAGTCACGATGAATGGTAAATTTTTGGCTTACAAAAAGTGGTAATGCTAAAAGCTTAAGTTGGATGACACTTTGCAGTTAATAATCAGGTGTGTGCGGCGAAGCTGCTCACACCTACAGCCTCTTGAGGCTAGAGAAAAGTTTAAAAGTGCCGCTTCGCGGCACTTTTAAACTTTTCTCTGGGTTTCATTTCAGCGCAATGTTCTTTGATTTGGGCTTGCGTGTGAAGCCCTGTAAGATAACCTGCTATTAATATTGATGATTTATGATATAGATTTTAGCAACTTCATCAGCTCTAGAATGTAATTAAAGAATGCGATCGCTTGCCCCTGCCATTAAAAATTGCTTACTTGACCTCAATCTTAAAGTAAATGTCACTGTTAGACAAAAGCGCCGAGAAATACATATTTTATTGGAGTCAACTTATTTTGGCGATCGCCAAGTACTAACAGAAGCGATCGCAAACTGCTTTGGTGATTGTACTGAGCATGGCTATGAGTTAGCTAAAATCTACGCATTTTGGTTTGGACAGCCATTACCTCAATGGAGCGAGACCATCGATTTTAATTGCTCTATTTCTCAAACTAATAACCATGAAATAGAGCTATCGACGGAAGCCGATATTCGACCCATTAATTCTGACAATCCTGTTCCCACTCAAGAAGTAAGCCCTCAAGTAGTCTGCGATCGCTTTATAGTTTGCGGCTTGGGTAGTCTTGGACAACATTCTGTTTTTAATCTTAAGAAATTTGCTTACAAAGAATATGAAGTAAAAATCTCTGCGATTGATAAGATTCAGCCAGAAATTATGGAGTTTGATGATTTTTCGGAACTTCTCGATCAGCCGATCATTTTGGGCGATTGTCGGCGCTCAGAAATTTTGCTCAAAGCGGGCATCCTTGACTGTCGGGCGATCGTATTGGTGACTAGCAATCAAAACATCAATATTGAAACCGCGATCGCAGCGCGTCGCCTTAACCCTGATGTGCATATTGTGGTGCGTTCTTCTCGCCAAAATCTCAATCAATTACTCAAAAATCAATTAGGAAATTTTGTAGCTTTAGATCCTGTGGATCTACCAGCTCCTTCCTTTGCTGTGGCTGGGTTAGGCGAAGGAACGTTAGGGCTATTTCAACTTGGCGATCGCAAGTTACGGGTTGTCGAAACATTAGTCAAAGCAGAAGACTATCGATTTTTGAGAACTCCGCCTATCTACTCCATAAGAAAAATTCGCGCCTTTTAAGCATTGCTGATGTTGGTTCTGATCGCCTGTTTTTTCAATGGCAACCAGATACATTGATTCAGGTGGGGGACAAGATTGTATTTATGGAATGTGTAGAAAATGACTTTACGACTAGCAAGTCCTATCTCGAATCAGAAAAATATACTGAACAAAACAAGTCATCTCAACTTAATCGCATTGCTCACCAAGTCCAAACCATTACTGCTTCTAAGTTTTGGCAACACAAATGGCAGCAGCTAATTATTTGGTTTCAAGCAGTGCGATCGCGCCGTTTAATTTTTCTCGGGCTAGTGACGGCGGTGATATTGATGATTACTAGCTCAGTAGTTTTATATCTAAATGTACCGAATATTTCATGGCAAAAGGCTATCTCAACAAGTATGATTTTGCTGCTAGGCGGCTATGGTGATGTATTTGGCGGTCTACAAGAAGATCTGGTTCCCCTGTGGGTTAGCATATTTAGCCTATCGATTACGCTGATTAGTCTCTTGTTTTTATTGGGAGTGGTAGGATTAATTGCCGACAGTATTCTCAGTTCTAAATTTGCATTTTTTAAGCGATCGCTACCTCTTCCCAAGCGTGATCATATAATCCTGATTGGCTTTGGTAGACTAGGTCAGAGAATCGCGGATCTTCTATATAAGTTAAAACTTCCCTTTGTAATCGTCAGTGAAAATCCCCACGACTGCGATCTTGCGGATAAAGTACCTTGGCTAACAGGCAATATCATCGAAGAGCTATCGAAAGTGAACCTTGGCTTAGCGAAGAGCATTCTCTCGGTAACTGATGATCAAATGCTCAATCTCGAAGCCGCCCTCCTCGCCCGTGATGCTTCTCAAAAATTGAATCGCCATATCAATCTCGCCATCCGTACCTACGATCGCTACTTCAGTGAAAATCTTGCCGAACTATTGCCTAGCTCCCAATCTTTTTGTGCCTATGCGCTCTCAGCAGAGGCATTTGCAGGAGCGGCTTTTGGTGAAAATATGCTCAGCCTATTTCGGCTCAATCAACGCACAGTCCTAGTCGCGGAATATGTGATTGAGACAGATGATACTTTGGTGGGCAAAAATCTTTCGCAAATATCCTATGGCTATACGGTCGTACCGATTTATTTAAAAAAAAATAGCCCAAAAGCCGACGGACATACAGAATTTTTTATGCCCTCCGATGATGAGGTGATGAAGGTCGGCGATCGCTTAACCTTGCTGGCTTCTATTTCGGGTTTGCGTCGGATTGAGTTAGGCAATTTACATTCACCTAAGCAGTGGCAGTTGCGAGCCAAGCCACCGCTAAATTCTAGTGTGCTGTTAGATGCTGGCAATAAGCTCAAAAATATTTCAGGTTGTGATCTTGAGTTAGCAAGGCGATTTATGGAAAGTCTTCCCGCTGCGATCGAGCTGCCAATGTATGACGTTCAAGCCTATCGGCTGGGTCAGGCACTAATGAGACTGTTGCCTATCAAGATTTATCCCCTATAAAAAAGAAAGCGTCGCAATGCGACGCTTTCTTTCTTTTACACCAAAGCTAAAAATGACGGAGTATAGCTACAGTCATTTGTTTTAGGACAAATCAAAACCCAATAATTGGCTGGCGGCGCGGAGCGCCGCCAGCCAATTATTGGGTTTTATGTCCTAGTACATTTGGCGATAGCTATATTATTTGAGTTCGGCTAGAGCCTTGCGCGTCTGCGTTAGTCCATCCGCATTATTTTGACGATTGAAAAAGCGCTCAGCATTTTCTAACATTTGCCTTGCTTCGGTTGTTCTCTGTTGAGAAGCAAGGATTTTGCCCAGAGATAAGTAGGTTTCCGCATCTTCAGGTTCAGCATCCAAAATTTGGCGGTAAGCCACGATCGCGCCTGATAGTGAACCTTGCTTAATGTATATATTTGCGATCGCCTTTTGAATAGCCACTACTTCACTGACGGGAAGATTACGCGAGTTAGCCGCTCTCCGCAATGCCGCGATCGCGTCAGGATAATTTCCTTCGCTTTGATACACCCTAGAAATAGCTAGATTGGCTTGCACATGGCGAGGATTGACTTCGATAGCGCGTTTATATTTAGCGATCGCTTCTTCGAGTTGATTTTTTTCCGCAAATAAATCGCCCACTGCCACTAATACGTCAGCATTAAAAGGAGCGATCTTATCGGCTTGACTATATACCTCAAAGGCTTCTTTGTTTTTACCCGCCAGCCTCAACACATAGCCCAAATTTAGATGGGTTTTGGCATCGGTGGGAGCAACCGCGATCGCCTGACGATAGATTTTGGCTGCCTCAGTATAGTTTTTTTGTTCTGTTAATAAAAATCCCACACTGTTGTAAGCATCAAGATTTTGCCGATCTAGGGCGATGACACGGCGATAGGTAGACAGTGCATTAGGATAGTCTTTGATTCGCACATAGACAAAGCCCAGAGCATTGAATGCTTTAGCATTTTGATCATCTAACTTAGTCGCTTTCTCAAGAGTAGCGATCGCGCCAGAATAATTTTGCTGCTGGGTTAGCAGGAAACCGAGACTAGTTAAAATCCGCGAATTTTTTGGTTCAAGATTAGAGGCTTGTTGATAGGCTGAAATCGCCCCTGAAATGTCTTTTTTTGCCAGAGTTGCCGCCCCTGCTTGATCCATTCTGTAGCATCTTTTTGGGTTTGAGCTTGGGCTGTCTGAGTAATAGGCATCGCGATCGTGCCTGCGATCGCCATAGCTAGAGCGAAGTTAGTGATTTTACTAAAGGAACGAAGCAAGCGCATAAGCTGTTTAATTTACGTTAATCTGTTTAATCTAATCATCTAAAACAAGCAACCACAGGATGCGTTCTTTTATGGATTAGGGTTTATAGTTGGTTGCTGGATTCATCTATATTAACAAGATTAACAAGGTTGACTAGATTTACAGAGTTGGGAGCATTACGCGCATCCGTGAAATCCGTACCTTCAATACTTTTCAGGGTCGATAAATAAGTTCCTGTAAGATCAGCACCGATTAACTTGGCATTGCTAAGATTTGCCCAATTTAGTTTGGCATCAGTTAAATTAGCTCGACTCAGATCTGCTCCTGCTAAATTGGCACCCGTGAGGTTAGCCCTTGTCAAATCCGCCTCCACAAGATTAGCACCCCGCAGATCTGCACCGTTAAGGCAAGCGCCTGTCAAAAAAGCGTTGGCAAGATTAGCTCGACACAATCGCGATCGCGTGAGGTTGGCACTAGTCAAGAAGGCATGACTAAAGTTTGTTTCTACTAATAAGGCATCACTAAGATCCGCTTCAATCAAAAAAGCTTCTGAAAGATTTGCCCCAATCAAAGAAGCTTGCTCTAAAATTGTGCCATTGAGATTGGCTTGGATCAAAATAGAACCACTTAAATTGGCGCGTATCAAGTTTGCCAAATTTAGTTCGACATCCTCTAAATTTGCAATATCAAGGGTGATTTCTTCTAAATCTGACTCAATAAAATTTGCGCCAGACAGATTTACCCCAGTCAAAATCAATCCTGCAAGCGATTGATTACTAAAGTCGCGATCGCCCGCCGCATAACTTTCGAGAAGTTCTTTTGCGTTCATTAAGTACCTCAGTACAGTTAAAAGCCCAAATCATTAGTACTTGTCACAGCGCTTTTCACTCAAACTTGAACCTAAATTTTTGGCTACTACTCCCTTCCCAGTTTAAAAATAGACATTAAAAGCCAAGGATTAGCGTTGCGGCGCTTCGCGCCGCAACGCTAATCCTTGGCTTTTAATGTCTATTTTTAAACTGGGAAGGGAGTAGTAGTAGCCAAAAATTTAGGTTCAAGTTTGAGTGAAAAGCGCTGTGACAAGTACTAATGATTTGGGCTTTTAACTGTACTGAGGTACTTAATGAACGCAAAAGAACTTCTCGAAAGTTATGCGGCGGGCGATCGCGACTTTAGTAATCAATCGCTTGCAGGATTGATTTTGACTGGGGTAAATCTGTCTGGCGCAAATTTTATTGAGTCAGATTTAGAAGAAATCACCCTTGATATTGCAAATTTAGAGGATGTCGAACTAAATTTGGCAAACTTGATACGCGCCAATTTAAGTGGTTCTATTTTGATTCCAAGCCAATCTCAATGGCACAATTTTAGAGCAAGCTTCTTTGATTGGGGGCAATCTTTCAGCAAGCTTTGTTCGAGTTGAAGCGGATCTTATGTGATCTGCCTTATTACGTAGAAACAAACTTTAGTCATGCCTTCTTGACTAGTGACCAACCTCACGCGAATCGCGATTGTGTCGAGCTAATATTGCCAACGCTTTTTTGACAGGCCGCTTGACCTTAATTACGGTGCAGAATTCTTTGCGGGGTGCTAATCTTGTGAGGGCGGATTTGACAAGGGCTAACCCTCACGGGTGCCAATCTTAGCAGGAGCAGATCTCCGAGTCGAGCTAAATTTAACCTGATGCCAAACTAAATGGGGCAAATCTTAGCAATGCCAAGTTTAATCCGGTGCTGATTCTTACAGGAACTTATTATTCGACCCTGAAAAGTATTGAAGGTACGGATTTCACGGATGCGCGTAATGCTCCCAACTCTGTAAATCTAGTCAACCGTGTTAATCTTGTAATATAGATGAATCCAGCAACCAACTATAACCCTAATCCATAAAGAACGCATCCTGTGGTTGCTTTTTTTAGATGAATTAGATAAACAGATTACGTAAATTAAACAGCTTATGCGCTTGCTCGTTCCTTTAGTAAAATCACTAACTTCGCTCTAGCTATGGCGATCGCAGGCACTGATCGCGATGCCTATTACGCAGACAGCCAAGCTTCAACCCAAAAAGATGCTACAGAATGGATCAAGCAGGGGCGGCAACTCTGGCAAAAAAAAGACATTTCAGGGGCGATTTCAGCCTATCAACAAGCCTCTAATCTTGAACCAAAAAATTCGCGGATTTAACTAGTCTCGGTTTCCTGCTAACCCAGGCAGCAAAATTATTCTGGCGCGATCGCTACTCTTGAGAAAGCGACTAAGTTAGATGATCAAAAATGCTAAAGCATTCAATGCTCTGGGCTTTGTCTATGTGCGAATCAAAGACTATCCTAATGCACTGTCTACCTATCGCCGTGTCATCGCCCTAGATCGGCAAAAATCTTGATGCTTACAACAGTGTGGGATTTTTATTAACAGAACAAAAAAACTATACTGAGGCAGCCAAAATCTATCGTCAGGCGATCGCGGTTGCTCCCACCGATTGCCAAAACCCATCTAAATTTTGGGCTATTGTGTTGAGGCTGGCGGGTAAAACAAAGAAGCCTTTGAGGTATATAGTCAAGCCCGATAAGATTCGCTCTTTTAATGCTGACGTATTAGTGGCAGTGGGCGATTTATTTGCGAAAAAAATCAACTCGAAGAAGCGATCGCTAAATATAAACGCGCTATCGAAGTCAATCCTCGCCATGTGCAAGCCAATCTAGCTATTTCTAGGGTGTATCAAAGCGAAGGAAATTATCCTGACGCGATCGCGGCATTGCGGAGAGCGGCTAACTCGCGTAATCTTCCCGTCAGTGAAGTAGTGGCTATTCAAAAGGCGATCGCAAATATATACATTAAGCAAGGTTCACTATCAGGCGCGATCGTGGCTTACCGCCAAATTTTGGATGCTGAACCTGAAGATGCGGAAACCTACTTATCTCTGGGCAAAATCCTTGCTTCTCAACAGAGAACAACCGAAGCAAGGCAAATGTTAGAAAATGCTGAGCGCTTTTTCAATCGTCAAAATAATGCGGATGGACTAACGCAGACGCGCAAGGCTCTAGCCGAACTCAAATAATATAGCTATCGCCAAATGTACTAGGACATAAAACCAATAATTGGCTGGCGGCGCTCCGCGCCGCCAGCCAATTATTGGGTTTTGATTTGTCCTAAAACAATGACTGTAGCTATACTCCGTCATTTTTAGCTTTGGTGTAAAAGAAAGAAAGCGTCGCATTGCGACGCTTTCTTTTTATAGGGGATAAATCTTGATAGGCAACAGTCTCATTAGTGCCTGACCCAGCCGATAGGCTTGAACGTCATACATTGGCAGCTCGCTCGCAGCGGGAGACTTTCCATAAATCGCCTTGCTAACTCAAGATCACAACCTGAAATATTTTTGAGCTTATTGCCAGCATCTAACAGCACACTAGAATTTAGCGGTGGCTTGGCTCGCAACTGCCACTGCTTAGGTGAATGTAAATTGCCTAACTCAATCCGACGCAAACCCGAAATAGAAGCCAGCAAGGTTAAGCGATCGCCGACCTTCATCACCTCATCATCGGAGGGCATAAAAAATTCTGTATGTCCGTCGCTTTTGGGCTATTTTTTTTTAAATAAATCGGTACGACCGTATAGCCATAGGATATTTGCGAAAGATTTTTGCCCACCAAAGTCTCATCTGTCTCAATCACATATTCCGCGACTAGGACTGTGCGTTGATTGAGCCGAAATAGGCTGAGCATATTTTCACCAAAAGCCGCTCCTGCAAATGCCTCTGCTGAGAGCGCATAGGCACAAAAAGATTGGGAGCTAGGCAATAGTTCGGCAAGATTTTCACTGAAGTAGCGATCGTAGGTACGGATGGCGAGATTGATATGGCGATTCAATTTTTGAGAAGCATCACGGGCGAGGAGGGCGGCTTCGGAGATTGAGCATTTGATCATCAGTTACCGAGAGAATGCTCTTCGCTAAGCCAAGGTTCACTTTCGATAGCTCTTCGATGATATTGCCTGTTAGCCAAGGTACTTTATCCGCAAGATCGCAGTCGTGGGATTTCACTGACGATTACAAAGGGAAGTTTTAACTTATATAGAAGATCCGCGATTCTCTGACCTAGTCTACCAAAGCCAATCAGGATTATATGATCACGCTTGGGAAGAGGTAGCGATCGCTTAAAAATGCAAATTTAGAACTGAGAATACTGTCGGCAATTAATCCTACCACTCCCAATAAAAACAAGAGACTAATCAGCGTAATCGATAGGCTAAATATGCTAACCCACAGGGGAACCAGATCTTCTTGTAGACCGCCAAATACATCACCATAGCCGCCTAGCAGCAAAATCATACTTGTTGAGATAGCCTTTTGCCATGAAATATTCGGTACATTTAGATATAAAACTACTGAGCTAGTAATCATCAATATCACCGCCGTCACTAGCCCGAGAAAAATTAAACGGCGCGATCGCACTGCTTGAAACCAAAATAATTAGCTGCTGCCATTTGTGTTGCCAAAACTTAGAAGCAGTAATGGTTTGGACTTGGTGAGCAATGCGATTAAGTTGAGATGACTTGTTTTGTTCAGTATATTTTTCTGATTCGAGATAGGACTTGCTAGTCGTAAAGTCATTTTCTACACATTCCATAAATACAATCTTGTCCCCCACCTGAATCAATGTATCTGGTTGCCATTGAAAAAACAGGCGATCAGAACCAACATCAGCAATGCTTAAAAGGCGCGAATTTTTCTTATGGAGTAGATAGGCGGGAGTTCTCAAAAATCGATAGTCTTCTGCTTTGACTAATGTTTCGACAACCCGTAACTTGCGATCGCCAAGTTGAAATAGCCCTAACGTTCCTTCGCCTAACCCAGCCACAGCAAAGGAAGGAGCTGGTAGATCCACAGGATCTAAAGCTACAAAATTTCCTAATTGATTTTTGAGTAATTGATTGAGATTTTGGCGAGAAGAACGCACCACAATATGCACATCAGGGTTAAGGCGACGCGCTGCGATCGCGGTTTCAATATTGATGTTTTGATTGCTAGTCACCAATACGATTCGCCGACAGTCAAGGATGCCCGCTTTTGAGCAAAATTTCTGAGCGCCGACAATCGCCCAAAATGATCGGCTGATCCGAGAAGTTCCGAAAAATCATCAAACTCCATAATTTCTGGCTGAATCTTATCAATCGCAGAGATTTTTACTTCATATTCTTTGTAAGCAAATTTCTTAAGATTAAAAACAGAATGTTGTCCAAGACTACCCAAGCCGCAAACTATAAAGCGATCGCAGACTACTTGAGGGCTTACTTCTTGAGTGGGAACAGGATTGTCAGAATTAATGGTCGAATATCGGCTTCCGTCGATAGCTCTATTTCATGGTTATTAGTTTGAGAAATAGAGCAATTAAAATCGATGGTCTCGCTCCATTGAGGTAATGGCTGTCCAAACCAAAATGCGTAGATTTTAGCTAACTCATAGCCATGCTCAGTACAATCACCAAAGCAGTTTGCGATCGCTTCTGTTAGTACTTGGCGATCGCCCAAAATAAGTTGACTCCAATAAAATATGTATTTCTCGGCGCTTTTGTCTAACAGTGACATTTACTTTAAGATTGAGGTCAAGTAAGCAATTTTTAATGGCAGGGGCAAGCGATCGCATTCTTAATTACATTCTAGAGCTGATGAAGTTGCTAAAATCTATATCATAAATCATCAATATTAATAGCAGGTTATCTTACAGGGCTTCACACGCAAGCCCAAATCAAAGAACATTGCGCTGAAATGAAACCCAGAGAAAAGTTTAAAAAGTGCCGCGAAGCGGCACTTTTAAACTTTTCCTCTAGCCTCAAGAGGCTGTAGGTGTGAGCAGCTTCGCCGCACACACCTGATTATTAACTGCAAAGTGTCATCCAACTTAAGCTTTTAGCATTACCACTTTTTGTAAGCCAAAAATTTACCATTCATCGTGACGTTAAACGCGATCGCCCTTGGGATCTTCCACTTTATCGATATCGAGAGTGAAGTCGATCGACACTCATAATGCCATCACCAAACTTCTCATGGATGATTTCTTTGATCGGATATCCATAGACCTGCATGATTTCATAGAAGCGATAAATCAAGGGGTCGGTTGGCACAACTGTCCCAATTCCTTTACTGGGATAAGAACTCAGAGCAGTAATAATTTTCTTCCCCTAGTCCCAGCGCTTCGGCGATTTTAGTTGCTTCTTCCACATTGGTGCTTATTTTTGACCATAAAAGAGAGAAGCAATCCAGACTTCATCATGTCCAATTTAACTTTTCAAGATCTGCAAAGCTAAGCCTTTGGCTTTTTTGGCTGCCAACCAGAGTAGAAGTAAAAGAAGGAAATTCAACGGTCATAATTTTCTTTTTTGATAGTGATGTATAGGTTTGCAAATAAGTTAACTGGGCGCAATTAAATATAAACCCTAAAACCTGTGGTGATCGCCACAGGTTTTATAGCTGTAGCCAGAAACCCAAGAGTAGAGTTGCGGCGCTTTGCGCCGCAACTCTACTCTTGAGTTTTGGCTTTGTCCTAATCCTTTCCCAGTGAATAATTGGGGTTGCGCGGCGGAGCCGCGCAACCCCAATTATTCACTGGGAAGGGAGTAACATTGATGACTATGGCTATAGCTCTGGTTTAAAATCTAAATCTTGCGAAGCAAAATCTAGATGCTTGAAGCTCTTACAGCAAGGATTTTATCAATCTCTGAGGCAGGAGTATGCTTGTTCATCACAATTTTATTGGAAAGTAGTAATGCTTCCTTTAAGCTAAACGGTAAGAGATCAGTACAGTTTTACACTTTCGCTGTCCAGTGCCAACGATCGCAGGGCGAAGCCCTTTGTTTAACCATTTTGCGCTATAACTAAAAACCAGATAGATACTTAATTTCCCATGTCAGACCAGATCGACCAAATCGCATTTCAAGAACGTCCCACATGGGATGAATATTTTATGTTGCTGACAAAACTAGCAGCAATGCGATCTACTTGTTTGGCTTTTCCAGTGGGGAGCTGTAATTGTCAAAGACAAGCAGGTACTTGCCACAGGCTACAACGGCTCTCCTTCTGGTTCGGTGCATTGCACCACGCAGGGCTATTGCTACCCCAATGTAATTAGTTGTGACGCGAGCAAAGAGTTTCCTCAAGAGCAGTTCATGCAGAAGCAAATGCGATCGTCCCAAGCTGCCAAGCATGGCATTTCTACCGATGGCGCAGTATTTATGTAACCTTAGAGCCTTGTATTTCCTGCTTAAAGTTAGTGGTTTCAGCAGGTATTCGGGAAGTTTATTATGAGACAACCTTCAATAAGGGAAATAATGCGGCTTTGTGTAATTCTTTTGTTGAGGAGGGATTAGTTAAACTGAAGCAGATTCAAGTTTCTCCTTCAGTATTACAAAGAGCAAATCTATTTCTCAATTCCCCAACTTCAGAATTGCGTTTATTCCAATAAGTAACTGATGTTACGTGGAACCCTACCCCAAACCCTTCTCCCGCAGGAGAAGGGGAGCAAAACCCTATTATTTCTTTTTCCCCTCTCCTGCGGGAGAGGGGCTAGGGGTGAGGGTTTTACAGACTTCCCCGTAACATCAATAAGTAACTAAAATCAAAAAGCTTGTGACGCACGCGCATCTTACATCACAGGAATAATCGAGGTGCGTCGCACCTCGATTTGGTTTTAATTAGCTGCTACTTGAAATGGTGCGACTCGCCATAGTTGATCTAGTTTTGCCGCAGGCATAGTCAGATAGAGAAATCTCCTGCGCTGAGAGAAGCTTTGAGTAAATTCCACCATGAATAGTTGGCTAGCGGTTTCTATATAGAGAGGAAAAAATCTGCTTGAGTAGAGGCTTCACAAACAGGCTTGCCACAAAATGGATGGTTAGGGGTAATCATGGTGGCGATCGCTACCCATAGGCTGTCGGACACAATCCCATTCCCCAGAATGCGTCCCCCCAGAGCCGCCGAAGCAAAAGCGGGGGCGGCAATTTCAGGCGGACTAAGCACTGCTTCAAAATCAAACACTTCATGCGCCATACTCGCATAATAAGGATCGTCATAACGGACAATCACCCGACAACGAGGGGCAATACCTTTAGCATTGAGGGCAATTTCTAGATTCGCCGTGTCATTACTTGTTAGAGCCAGCAAACATTCAGCTTTATCGAGATTTGCCGCCTTGAGGGTCGTGGGTAAGCTGGCATCACCATGAATCACAGGAATATTTTGCGATCGCACAGTATCAAGAAATCGATTATTCAGGTCACGCTCAATAATCAACACCTCATAGCCATAACTAACTAGCTGCAATGCCGTTTGTACGCCGATGCTACCCAAGCCACACACCACAATATGATTGCGTTGGGGTACTCGCGCTGCGTCCCAAAAATTTCTTAACCGTGAGCCTAAAATAAAATCGTTAAGAATCGCATAAAAAATGCCAACAACAGCGTACCAATCAACATCATCACAATCGTAAATATTTAATGCCATCGGCTGAATGTTCTACAACTTGCTCATTTCCACCTGCTCCCGTAATCATTCCGACTGAGAAATAGAGCGCGTCTACTAGCGAAAACTTTCATCTGAAAACTGGTATATACCACCGTCGCCGAAAAATAGTTAATACAAAGCAATCGAAGTAAAATAGAAACCGATTCGCCCATGTTCATGGAAATGACGAACTCCCAAGAGAGCTTTGATATTTTTTGAAAAATTGGACGTGAGGCAGTTCTGACGCTGGGTTGTGTACAAGTAATAGGCGATCGCAAACTGCAAGGTTCGACCATTTAGCACCGCACTAACCAGATCAATTTTACTTCATCATTGGGTAAGTAATAGATCAACATCCTTGTGCGATTCTTCCCAAAACTCCGCCAGTGGCTTTCCCAACCAAGGATGGTTATCGTCAATATATTCTTCGTGGATTGGCCAAGTTTGATTAAACAATCGCAACTGTCCGATCGCCTCACTGCCCATTGCGCTAAAAGCAAATACGGGAGCCGCCAGAGCCGCCACACTCATGGTCAAATGATTGGGCAGTGTTAGGTCTAGACGCACGCCTAAACTGGAATTAAATAACCGATTAATAATGCGGGACACGGGATTAAGGACTCTCGCCTGCATCAAGATGGTCAGATTACGAGTTTCATCAGCTCCCGCTAAAATCAATGTCTGAGCATCTCGAATTCCTGCGGCAAGTAAAGTTTCGGCAGCAGCCAAGTCACCAATAATAATTTCTGTATCATCCTGATGCATGGGGCGATCGTGAATTCCCAATACTAAGCAGCCCTGCTGTTTTAAGAGGCTTAAAATTTTGTAACCCGTCCGATCTAAACCACAGACAATAATGCGGGGTTTCATTACTTTATAGGCGATCGCGATCGCTACCCATAGACGATTAGCAACATTGTGAGCGATAGATGACATTGCGACTGTAGCTGATAACACGAATCTGGTTTGCCTGTCTCATTTTTGGGCAAACTTGATAATCTAAATAAATTTAGGAATTCTAAGTACCTCGTCACAATAGAAACCAGAACCCAAAGAAGCTGATTCGCCCCGCTTCGCGGGCGAATCAGCTTCTTTGGGTTTTATATTTAATTATGCCTACTTACTTAAAAATAAATCAAAATCACTGACTGTTTATTTTGCCCTGTAAGTTAGGAAGGCATAATTAGTAAGCCTGTTATATTCTCTATTTTTTGAGGTTTCAGATTGATATAAATTATATTTGCAATTTTTTAGCAATCCTTGCTATTAGATTAAAACTTAGATAGCAAGACTTGAGTTAGTTAGGACAAATCAAAACCCAAAAGATGAGGAGCAGTCACTTATCTTTAGATTTTATATTCTAAGCAACACTTTTATTGCTATAGCTTTATAGAGTTAGTATTTTACTAAATATTTATTTGCTAAGTAAGTAATTAGATATAGATGATAGTTAGCTGTAAATACAAATACAATGTAATGATTAGAAAAAAGTTTGACTAACAGTACAACTATCTTAGATACTAATATATAGTTATTAAAAAACAAAATTACTAAGAGCAAATGGCAAAAGTAAAACAACCAGTTCAACTATCTGGTGAAGCATTACTAAAAAAAGTTAAAGAACTAGATCATCTTTCAAAGAAGAAAAAGCTAAGGCTTGCGGGTATGCAACAGTTACTAAAAACAACCAGTCTCGTGTCAACTTGATGAAGTTTTATAATGCCTTGATGGAGGCTGATGGCATTGAACTTGAATCGAAGGTAGCGGCAAAGGGGGACGTAGTGCTAGTTATCGTGTCAGTGTTCAAAAAAAATGGCAATCTACTAATCGGCTCAGCCTATACACAACTAATGGGTCTAAAGGCTGGTGACGAGTTAGAAATTCGCCTTGGACGCAAACATATTCACTTGCGTCAAGTTGGCGCAGATGATGAAGAGTAATGCTAGGAGTTTAGGAATAAGATCAAATTTTTTGATTATTCTAGCTACTCACTTCTCAGTCTAAAGATGCACAGTAAAACCCAAGAATTAATGGTGTAGCGTAAAGCTCTACACCGTTAATTCTTGGATGTAAAAGAAATATTAGGGAGCTATAAGACAAGAGTAATTCATAAATTACTCTTGTCTTATTTTTTAGGATACAATTTCACCTTTTTCTACTTGAAAAATTCGTGCAGAGTCAAGCCACTGGGCATCAAATGAACCAAGATGAGTTGTCGTAATAATTGTTTGCACGCGATCGCCAATTGCATTTAATAGATGATCTTGTCTTTGGAGATCTAACTCCGCAAGGACATCATCTAATAACAGTATTGGAGGTTCCCCGATTACTGATTCTAACAACTCTAACTCGGCAAGTTTGAGGGCAAGTACTAAGGTTCTCTGCTGTCCCTGTGAGCCATACTCCCTAGCAGGGGTGTCATTAATTGTCAGTAAAACTTCATCACGATGCGGCCCTACTAAACTTGTACCTTGATGTTGTTCAATAATTGTTTTTTGTAAAATCGCTTCAAAAAAATTCTGCTGCACAACTTCTACAGCTTGCATTGATGTAAATGCAAATTTAGGGACATAGGTAATCTCCAAATATTCACCGCCGCCACTAATGGCTTGATGCCAATTACGAGCGATCGGTATTAATCTCTCCAAGAGTCGCGATCGCCTTCTAATTAGTCTTGTACCTGCTGTTACTAACTGAGCATCCCATAGAGCCATTTGTTGCGGTTCGTATTGAATAACTCCCTGCTTGATTGACTTTAAGAGAGCATTGCGCTGGCGTAAAACCTGATTATATTGCTGTAAAAGATTGATATAAATTGGTTCTAGTTGAATCAATACGGTATCTAACCAATTGCGGCGACTTTCTGGACTTCCCCTCACCAAATCTAGATCTAAACTAGAAAACATGACTGTATTCAGATTTCCTAAAAAATCTAAATGCTTAGCCTGATTCACTCCATTTACATTCAAGGTGCGTTTGCCACTTACCCGCATCCGCATCAATAACTCTACGGGGTAGCTCTCCACCGATCGCGATCGCTGACAAATTGCCCTAATTTCGCCTACTGATTCACCATTTCGCACTAGGTCTCGGTCTTTACTAACCCGATGCGATCGCAGGGTCGCTAATAGCAAAACGGCTTCAAGCAAGTTGGATTTGCCCTGAGCATTGTTGCCTACAATTACAGTTTTGGGCGCTGTGAAGGCAACTTCTTGATCGATGTAGTTGCGAAACTGCTTGATGTGGAGAGATTGGAGGTACATTCACGCAGGAAATGCTATTAGTCAGCATTCTAGAATACAGTGCTTTGAGCAAAACCAGAAAGATAGTGGCGCGCTTCGCACTGTAAAACCCAATAAGATAGTGGCTGGACGATGCGCCGCCACTATCTTATTGGGTTTTACAGCACTTTTTGTAACCAGTGAATCACTAAAGCATTCACAATTTCGGGGCGATCGTCATGGGGACAATGCCCTGTGTTGGGAATCGCGATTACTTGAATATCTTAGTCTTGCTGGCTTCTGTATATACCTTTGCGCCATTAATCGGAGTCCAAGGATCAGCATCTCCCCACAAAACTAATAGAGGTTTATCCAGCTTTGCCAATAGCTCACTGGTTCTGGGGCCAGCAGGAGCCGTTAAAATTGAGCAAATACCTTTTGAGCGCCCTCATCACAGGATGGCTGATAGAGCATATCTACTAGCTCATCATCGATCGCCTGATGATTGCGATATACCTGACGCACGAATTACGAATATTACGTTTTTGCGAACTTGATTGAATACAACTTGCCGTCACCTCTGAGCTAACTAATTTAGCAATGCTCCCATCACCAATCGCAAAGGTAAATTTAACTCTTCAGGACGATGATTTAGACCACCTGCGGCATTGAGTAAAATCGCGCCGATCGCAATTCGGGACTATTAGTAGTGAGCATCAGAGCTAATAATGCCCCAATGGGAATTACCGATAAATATGGCGGGTTTCTGGACTAATTCTTGATAAAAATCCCTGAGCAATTCTTCCCAAAGCTCCAAAGAATAGGCAAGATCAGGCTTATCTGAAGCGCCAAATCCCAATAAATCGATAGCAAATACCTGATAGCCAGCATTTGCCCATTCAGGAATATTTTAGCAGATGTCCGATTGATGCACCGAAACCATGAATAAGAACTAGCGGCTTACCTGTGCCAGTGACAGAATATTGAATCTGATATCCGCGCCATGTCCATTGTTTGCGTGTGGAGAAATCAGTCTGATTTTCGGTAATTAGCACGGTGATTAATTAATACTTGTTTATTCCTGATTATATCGCGATCGCCTGTATGCCGCTCTCTGCCATAGGAATTATAAACAAGGAGCGGTTAGTGTGTCACATTTGTTGCAAGATTAAAACCCAAGGATTAGCGGCGCGAAGCGCCGCTAATCCTTGAGTGGCAAGGGAGTAAGAAAACACAAAACCAATTTTGGGGTTTTCAGCGCCTTCGGCGCTGAAACCCCAAAATTGGTTTCATAATGGGAAATTGCTGATCATTTATCGATATAGGCGTTTGGATTGTGTTGTGAAATCAATGACTAGGACATCCCGAAGAAAAAAACTTAGAACCTTGCTTCTATCAACTTGTCAATCGCTTGACAGAAAGCCTGCAAAAACATGAATATCTTACGATTAGTCTCAGCAGTGAGCGCAGTCAATTTACGCGATTTAATAATGCAAAGGTTCGTCAGTCGGGAGTAGTCGCCGATGGAAATATCAAAATTGTCTTAATCGCCAATCAACGCGAAGCCTATGCTGCATTCCCCTTTACAGGTGACACAGTCATCGATTTAGAATCTGGACTATCCAGCTTGACTTATTTACGTCAAGAAGTTGCCCAACTTCCTGAAAATCCTTATCTCGTAATTCCCGAAAATGCAGGTTCCAGTCGTGAAGTCTATCAAGGCGAATTATTAACACCAGAACAGGCGATCGCTAATATTTTAGAACCTAATATTGGCATTGATTTTACGGGCTTCTATGCGTCAGGTTCGATCATTCGCGCCAATGCTAACTCCGCAGGACAGAGGCATTGGTTTGCCACCGATTCTTTTTTTGTTGACTATTCCATGTTTGTGCAAACTGATTCGGGAGAGAAGGCAGTTAAAGGGATTTATGCAGGTAAAGATTGGCGATTAGAAGCTTATCAATCACAAATTAAACGTTCTCAACAGCAGCTACAAGCTTTATTGAAACCTAGTAAAACTATTGCACGCGGACAATATCACACTTATTTTGCCCCTGCGGCGGCGGCGGATCTATTTGACTTTTTAGCGGGGAGTGTGGGCGAGTCGAGCTTACAGCAGGGCAGTAGCGCTTTATTGAAGTTAAAAAATCAAGAGCGATCGCTATCTCCATTACTCTCTCTCAGCGAAAATTTTACCTATGGCAACGTTCCTCGTTTCAATGACTTAGGCGAAACTTCTGCTGACCACTTGCCGATAATTACTAATGGAAGCTTGGTAAATACCTTAGTGAGTTCGCGTAGTGCTAAGGAATATGGCAAGCAGTCAAACGGCGCAGCATCTGGTGAATATATGCGATCGCCTGAAGTTGCATCAGGATGCTTAGCAGAAGCTGATATCCTCAAGCAATTAGATACGGGACTCTATTTGTCAAATTTGCATTATCTCAATTGGAGCGATCGCAGTGGTGGTCGCATTACGGGTATGACTCGCTATGCCTGCTTTTGGGTGAAAAATGGCGAGTTTGTTGCACCTATTGAGAACCTTAGATTTGATGACAGTATTTATGATTTTTTAGTGTGGAAATCTTGAGTCTATTACCAATTTTCGTGAGTTTATTGCCAATACTGGAACCTACGATAAGCGATCGCTTGGCGGTATTCTTGTCCCCGGAATTTTGATCAAAGATTTTAAATTCACCCTGTAAAACAATCAAACCCGAAAAGATGAAAGGCGTCGCTTCGCGCCGCCTTTCATCTTTTCGGGTTTTACACAGGAACAGAGCAGAGCATTGATCGCATTTGCTTCGCAACCAGATCAGGTTGCGAAGCCTTCATCAAAGCTCTCACCACAGCAACTCGTTTCGCACCTGCGGCGATCGCATCATCTAGATTTTGTTCATCAATTCCGCCGATCGCGAACCAAGGAATATCCAAATTTTTTGCGGCATAACTAACGTATTCATGCCCTGACGCAGCCTTATTGGGCTTAGTTGGTGTGGCATGGACTGCCCCACGCCCACGTAGTCCACTTGATTATTGAGGGCAATTTCTAACTCTTCTGGACTGGTGGTTGATTGCCCAATAATATAGTCAGCAGCACTGCCACCGTGAGCATTGAGGAATCTGGCGCACAGCCGCCACAGGAAGATCGGTCTGTCCCACATGAATACCATCGGCTCCCACAGCGATCGCAATATCCACCCGATCATTCATCAAAAATAAAGCATCGTACTGATGGCAAATCTCACAAAGTTGCTTGGCGATCGCATAGCGCAGATTATCTTCCCCTTCCTTTTGACGATACTGCACAATCTGTACTCCCCCCCGCAAAGCCGACTCCACTACTTCAGCAATATGATCCACAGGCATGGTCACTAGATATAGTGTGGCTGCCTGCAATTTTTGGCGACGCAGCTTGCCGATTTCATTAACTTCATAACCTAGTAATTGACTCTCCAGAATATAAACCTGATAACGCATTTGCTTCATCGCTTCGCCCATATGCGGATCAATCACTTTTCCATATTCTTCCAAGACCCGCAAAGCTTCTTGCAATCTGCCCATATTTGCCCTCAAAACTGATCGCACATCAGCGCGGCTAACTTCATTAGCGTGGCTCAACCCTGTCGCGGGAATCATCACTAGTGTTACGAGCGCGGCGAAATTCTTCTTTATGCCACTGAGCTAGTGCTTGACGCATCTGTTTACAGCGATCGCATAATTCTAGATTTTCTAGCCCAAATCGACACCACTCTTCAATGGTACGGATGGCTTCACGGGCGCGATCGAGATTGGCATCAAGGATACGATAAATGATTTGTTGAGACATAAAAATTTGTGATGTTACTAGTTATTTTACATAGCTATAGCGTTTCACATGAAGTACGGGATTGTTTCCCCGCCTTTGGCGGGGAAACAATCCTATGTTTGAACATCGCAATATTCATCAGTTCTGTTACTCCCTTGCCACCCAAAGAATAGGCATTATTCACTGGGAAGGGAGTAAGACACAAAACCAGAAGATAAGTTGCGCCGCAAAGCGGCGCAACTTATCTTCTGGCTTTTTATTTGTCCTAATCCTAGTGACGACAGCTATAGTATTTATTGAAAGGTTTATGGATAAAAAGCAGTGGTTAGTCAAACGCAGCAAACAAGTTTAGTATCGGATTTAGACACATCAAAGTATGAGGCAAAAACTCAAGAAATTGCTAAGAAGATCTTAAGTGGAACTGAGAAAAGCTCACTTTGGGCAAAATTATCGCAACTTAAAGACGACCTGCGTCTTGATGACAAGCTGATGGCTTGGACAATGGAAAATGAAGGTTTACGAGTACAGTTATTTCGTTTGATCGACTGTTTACCTGCATTGCAGAGTAAATCTGAAGTTGCTCGTCATATGCATGAATATTTGGCTAGCAATGCTGTTGATGTTCCTGCTTTGCGTGGGTTACTAAATTTTAGTACTGACAATCCTAATTCAATTACAGCCACAGCAGCAGCGGCGACATTATCAACGGCGGTAGGAACTCTCGCCAAGCGTTATATCTGCGGTGAGAACTTAAACGAAGCAACAAAGTCAATTGAGAAACTAAGACGCGATCGCTTTGGCTTTACGATGGATCTGCTCGGTGAGGCGGTGATTAGCGAAGTAGAAGCAGGTAAGTATCTCAATCGCTACATTGCCATGATGGAAGATTTGTCGGTCAAAGCTAAAAATTGGGGCTTGATTGATCAGATCGATAAAGCTGATAGTGAGGAACTAAAGCGTGTTCAGGTTTCCGTAAAGCTTAGTGCTTTCTATTCTCAATTTGATCCGCTTGATCCAATTAAAACTACCGAGAAAGTCAGCGAACCAGCGAGAGTTCTATTGCGTAAGGCGCAATCTCTAGGTTGTGGCATTCATTTTGACATGGAGCAGTATGAGTTTAAATCACTCACCTTGCAAATTCTCAAACAAGTTTTAACAGAACCAGAATTTCGCGATCGCACCGATGTTGGTATCACCATCCAAGGCTATCTCCGCGATAGTGAGCAGGATCTTTTAGAACTAGTCGAATGGGCAAAACAACGCGGTAAGCCTGTCACCGTGCGCCTAGTCAAAGGAGCTTACTGGGATCGCGAAACTATTCGTTCCTATCAGCAGGGTTGGGCTTTACCCGTATTTTCAGACAAGGTTTCCACTGATGCCAATTATGAGCGCTTGATTCAGATTCTCTTAGAAAATCATCAATATCTCTATGCCGCGATCGGTAGCCATAATGCGCGTTCTCTCGCCAAGGCGATCGCGATTGTGCAGACCCTAAATATCCCCAGTCGCGCCTTTGAAGCCCAATGTCTCTATGGCATGGG
>JAATWA010000012.1:0-22334 GCA_013361095.1 Pseudanabaena biceps
GCTGGTCGAGAGCTTCCGCGCCACGCTGGAAGAGGTGGGCGAGGCGGACCTGATCCTGCACGTGCGCGACATCGCCTCGCCGGACACCGACGCCCAGGCGCGCGACGTCGAGGCGGTGCTGAAGCAGATTCCCGTGCCCGAGGGACGCACCCGCCGGGTGCTGGAGGTCTGGAACAAGATCGACCTGCTCGACGCCGAGGCGCGCGAGAGCGTGCTGGGTCAGGCCATGCGCCAGGCGCGCGAGGGAACCGCCGTCGCGGTCTCGGCCTGGACCGGGGAGGGGATCGAGGTCCTGCGGCAGACCATCGCCGGCCTGATCGACGACGACCCGGAGACGCGGCTCACGCTGGAGCCGCACCAGAGCCAGGCGCTGGCCTGGCTTTACGAGCACGGGCGGGTGACATTCCGCGACACGGACGCCGAGGGGCGGACCCATGTGGTGGTGCGCCTGCACCCGGCGGCGCTGGGCCGGTTCGAGCGGCAGTTTCCATCCCTGCTATGAGGCGGGTCGCCGGGGGCGGTCAGGCGAGGGTCTGCCAGCCGAACGGCGTAAGCCGCTCCATCGGACGGAAGCGGCCCTTGTAGTCCATCTTGGGCGAGCCCTGCACCCAGTAGCCAAGGTAGAGGTAGGGCAGGCCGACCGCCCCTGCCTGACGCAGGTGGTCGAGGATGGCGAAAACGCCGAGCCCGCGGCTCGCGAGCTCCGGATCGTAGAAGCTGTAGACCATCGACAGGCCGTCCCCGAGCAGGTCGGTCAGGGCGACCCCGACCAGCCGCCCGGGCCCGTCGGGGTCCGGCAGGCGATACTCGATCAGATGGGTGCGGACCGTCGTGTCCTCGACCATGGCCACATAGTCGGGCCACGTCATCTCGCTCATGCCGCCGCCGGGATGCCGGTGGGCGAGGTAGCGCTTGAGCAGGTCGAACTGCTCGGCCGTGGCCTCGGCCTCGACGAGGCAGCGCTGCAGGTCAGCGTTGCGCCGCAGGCTGCGCCGCTCGGACCGGCTGAACACATAGTCCGCGACCGGCAGGCGCACCGAGACGCAGGCGTCGCAGGCCTCGCAGGCCGGGCGGTACGCGATGTTCTGGCTGCGCCGGAAGCCGGCATGGGTCAGCTGGTCATTGACCCGCGCTGCGTCGCCGAACGGCAGGTTGGCGAACACCTTCCGCTCGAGGCGGTCCGGCAGATAGGGGCAGGCGGCGGCGGCCGTCATGAAGAAGCGCAACTGGCGCGACGGAACGTGACGGGTCACGCATGCCCCCGCATCTGTGGCCCCCGTCGCCTGTTCAAGCCCGGTGTCATGGCGCGATAAGGCGGGAAAACGCCCGTCCCTGCAAGGGTTTCGGGCCGCGCCCTGATCATGTCAGAGGCTCGTGTCGCGGGGCAGCACCGGCGCTTCCCGCAGCAGGACGATGGCGATCCGCCGGTTGCCCGGGAGCGCCGGGTCGTCCGGATAGAGCGGGTCCGAGCCCGCCTTGCCGGCGACCTGGAACACGCGGTCGGCGTCGACGCCGGCGCCCTGCAGGATTTCGCGCGCCGCATTCGCCCGCTGGGCCGACAGGGTCCAGTCGCCGGCGGCGCTGGCCACGCCGGAGCCGGCCCGGGCGCTGGTGTGGCCGCTGATCGACACCCGGTTGGGCAGCTGGTTGATCACCCGGCTGACGGCGCGCAGCAGTACCTGGGCCCGGGCGTTCGGGCGCGCCGAGTTCTCCTCGAACATCGAACGACCTTCCTGGTCGACCAGCTGGATGCGCAGGCCTTCCGGCGTCTGGTCCACGATGATTTGCTTCGACAGCTCGGTCAGTTCCGGCATCGACTGCATGGCCTGGCGCAGCGAGGCCGCGGCGGAGGCGAAGTCGGCCGACTCCCGGCGCATGATCTCCTCGCGCAGGGCTTCCTCGCTGGCGGCGGCGAGGTTCTGGCTCTGGCCGATGTCCTCCGGGGCGTCGACAGGGGGCTCCGGGGCCAGCTGCGACACCATGTCCATGGCTCCCTGGCCGGCCGGTCCATCGGCCCCGAGAGCCGTGCCGCCAAGCACGCCGCCGGACCCGCTGGTGGACTCCGCGACGCTGGCCGGGGCGAAGTATTCGGCGATGCCGCGCTTCTGCTCCGGATCGGTCGTGTTGATCAGCCACATCAACAGGAAGAAGGCCATCATGGCCGTCACGAAGTCGGCATAGGCGACCTTCCAGGCGCCGCCATGGTGCCCGTGGCCGCCGCCCTTCTTGATCTTCTTGATGAGGATAGGACGATCGTTGGCGGCCATGCGCGACTCGGGCGACCCCGGAAATGGAGGCCCCCAGTCTTCGGCGAACAAGGTTAAGGCGATGTTTCGCGCCCTTGCGCCGTTTCCGGGCTCCGCCTAGGTCGGTCCGGTCCAGGAGCCGCCGCGTGTCTCAAGTCGCCGTCCCCCCCGTCGAGGATCCCAAGGCCTATCGCCAGGCCCTCGGCGCCTTTGCGACCGGCGTGTGTGTCGTCACCGCGGACACGCCGTCCGGTCCGGTCGGCATCACCGTCAACTCCTTCACCTCGGTGTCGCTGCAGCCGCGGCTGGTGCTCTGGTGTCTCGATGAACGGTCCGAACGGGCCCCCCTGTTCGCCGCGGCGGAGCGCTATGTCATCCAGGTGCTGGAGGCGGAGCAGCGCGACGCCGCGGCCCGCTTCGCCAAGGGCGACTGGGCCCTGACCGAGCCCGAGGTGCGCCGGGTCGCCGGCGCGCCGCGTCTGGCCGACTCCCTGGCCTGGTTCGCCTGCGAGGCCGAGCGCCAGATCCATGCCGGCGACCACCTGATCATCATCGGCCGGGTCGTCGCCTATGGCGCCGCGCCAGGAGAGGGGCTGACCTTCCACCGCGGCCGGTTCGGCGTGACGGAGACGGGCGCATGAGGATCGGCTTCGCCGGGCTCGGCGTGATGGGCGCCCCGATGGCCGCCCATCTGCAGCGGGCGGGGCATGAGGTCACGGGCTTCAACCGCTCGCCGGACAAGGCGAGGGCCTGGGCGGCGGCGTGCGGCGGGCGAGCGGCCGCAACCGTGGCCGAGGCGGCGACGGGCGTGGAGCTGTTCATTCTCTGCGTCGGCAATGACGACGATGTGCGCGGCCTGGTCGGGCAGGCCCTGCCGCATCTCGCCGACGGCGCCGTGATCGTCGACCACACCACCACATCGGCGGCCGTGGCCCGGGACATGGCGGCGCTGGCCGAGGCGAGCGGGCGGCGCTTTCTCGACGCGCCGGTGTCCGGCGGCCAGGCCGGGGCCGAGCGCGGCCAGCTGAGCGTCATGGTCGGCGGCGACGCCGCGGCGCTGGCGACAGCGGCTCCGGCGCTGGAGGCCTACGCCAAGGCGATCCGCCACATGGGACCGGCCGGGGCGGGACAGCTGACCAAGATGGTCAACCAGATCGCCATCGCCGGCGTGGTCCAGGGCCTGGCCGAGGCGGTGCATTTCGCCCAGCAGGCCGGGCTCGACACCGACGCGGTCTACGAGGCCGTATCGCAGGGCGCGGCCCAGTCCTGGCAGATGGACAATCGCTGGAAGACGGCGGCGAAGGGCGAGTTCGACTTCGGCTTCGCCGTCGACTGGATGCGCAAGGACCTAGGGCTTGTGCTCGAGGAGGCTCGTCGCAACGGCTCCACCCTTGCCCTGACCGCCCTCGTCGATCAGTTCTACGCCGAGGTGCAGGCGATGGGGGGATCGCGATGGGACACGTCGAGCCTGACGGCGCGGCTGCAGGATCGGGCCACGCGCGGCTCTGGGCGCTCTGGCGCGCGCTGAAGGCGGAGTTTCCGCTCTGGTCCCTCCTGCCGTCAGCCTTCACTACCCCCGGGGCCTGGGGCTATGTCGGCGTCGACTTCCTGAGCGGCTTTCGCGCCAACCCCTCGACCGTGCGGGCCTTCAATCTTCTGGCCGACGTGGATGCCGCGACCTTTGACGCCCTGTGCGCCCTCGCAGCCCTGAACGTGCGGCGCCATGAGCAGCTGCTGAAGGCGGTCGTCATCGCCTATCTGACCGTCCCGATCACGGTGCTGGCCGTCATCGCCGAGGTGGCGGGGGACAGTGTGCTGTCGTTCGTGCGCGAGCAGGCGCCTTACGTCATCTCCATGGCAGCGGGCATGACCTTCGGGACCGTCTCCTACTATCTTGGCGCCTGGCGGGCGAACCAGATCGTCGGCGTCCTCGACCTGATCCGCATCGAACGGGGGCAGGCGCCGTTCCTCGCCGTCGAGCTGCGCGACGACTAGCCCCCCAGCAGCTCCGCCGCTCGGGGCGCGAAATAGGTCAGGACGGCGGCGCCGCCGGCCCGCTTGAAGGCCGTCAGGCTTTCGAGGATGGCGCGGTCCTCGTCCAGCCAGCCGTTGGCGATGGCGGCCTTCATCATCGCGTACTCGCCGGACACCTGGTAGGCGAAGGTCGGCACGCGGAAGGTCTCGGCCACCCGCTGGACGATGTCGAGATAGAGCAGGCCGGGCTTGACCATGACCATGTCCGCGCCTTCGGCCAGGTCCATGGCCACCTCCTTCAGGGCTTCATCGCTGTTGGCGAAGTCCATCTGGTAGGTCTTCTTGTCGCCGGTCAGGGCCCGGGCCGAGCCGACGGCGTCGCGGTAGGGGCCGTAGAAGGCCGAGGCGTACTTGGCGGCGTAGGACAGGATCAGGGTGTCCTGGAAGCTGTTGGCCTCCAGCGCCTCGCGCACCGCCTGGATGCGGCCGTCCATCATGTCCGACGGAGCGACGATGTCGGCGCCGGCGTGGGCGTGGATGAAGGCCTGTTCGGCCAGCCGCTCCAGCGTCGCATCGTTGAGAATGCGGCCATCCTCCAGCACCCCGTCGTGGCCGTGGTCGGTGTAGCAGTCGAGCGCCACGTCGGTGATGACGCCGACCTCGGGGGCCGCGTCCTTGATGGCGCGGATGCAGTCGGGGACCAGGCCGTCCGGATCGGTCGCGCCCGTCCCGACGCCATCCTTGGCCACGGTCGAGACATTGGGAAACAGGGCTACCGCCGGGATTCCGAGATCCCGCGCCCGCACCGCCGCCCGGGCGGCCGCCTTGGGCGACAGCCGGCTGACCCCCGGCATGGAGGGCACCGGCTGCTCGTCCTCGGGGCCGTCGTGCACGATGAGCGGCCAGACCAGATCGGCCGGGGTCAGGGTGGTCTCGGCCACCAGCCGCCGGATCCATGGCGAGGCGCGCAGCCGACGGGGCCGGGCGAGGGGGAAGGGGGCGGGCGGGAAGGGCGTGCTCATCGCGTCGGCTTAACGCAGCCGGGGCGTCTCGTCATCCGGGGGGCGCATCGGCTAGAAGCGCGGCAAAACGACGAGGAAACGTTTCATGGACTTCGCCCTCACCGACGACCAGCGCGCCATCCAGAACGCGGCTCGCGCCTTTGCCGAGGCCGAGCTGGCGCCGCACTCGGCCGAGTGGGACGAGACCAAGCACTTTCCCGTGGAGACGATGCGCCGGGCGGCCGAGATGGGCTTCGCCGCCATCTATGTCGGCGAGGAGCATGGCGGCATGGCCCTGGGCCGGGTCGAGGCGGCGCTGATCTTCGAGGAGCTGTCGCGCGGCGATGTCTCGACCGCCGCCTTCATCTCGATCCACAACATGGTCACCTGGATGATCGACAGCTTCGGCGACGCGGCCTTGCGGGCGCGCTTCGTCCCGGCGCTGGCGACCATGGAGAAGATCGGCAGCTACTGCCTGACCGAGCCCGGCTCGGGCTCGGACGCCGCCGCCCTGCGCACCACGGCGAAGCGCGACGGCGACCACTATGTGCTGAACGGCTCCAAGGCCTTCATCTCCGGGGCCGGGACCAGCGACCTCTACGTCGTCATGTGCCGGACGGGCGAGGCGGGGCCGAAGGGCGTCAGCGCCATCGTCGTCGAGAAGGACACGCCCGGCCTGTCGTTCGGCGGCCAGGAGCGCAAGATGGGCTGGAACAGCCAGCCGACCGCCGTGGTCCAGTTCGACGACTGCCGGGTGCCGGTCGAGAACCTGCTGGGCAAGGAAGGCGACGGCTTCCGCTACGCCATGATGGGCCTCGATGGCGGCCGGCTGAACATCGCCGCCTGCTCGCTGGGCGGGGCGCGGCTGGCGCTGGAAACGGCCCAGGCCTACGTCGCCACGCGAAAGCAGTTCGGCAAAGCGCTGAATGAGTTCCAGAATGTGCAGTTCAAGCTGGCGGACATGGCGACCCAGCTGGACGCGGCGCGCCTGATGGTGCTGCGCGGCGCCTGGGCGCTGGACACCGGGCATCCGGAGAAGACCAAGTGGTGCGCCATGGCCAAGCGGATGGCCACGGACGCCGGCTTCGAGGTGGCGGACGAGGCGCTGCAGCTGCACGGCGGCTACGGCTATCTGCGGGACTATCCGCTGGAGCGGATCGTCCGCGACCTGCGGGTGCACCGCATCCTCGAGGGCACCAACGAGATCATGCGCGTGATCACCGCGCGCGAGATGGCGCGGCAATAGTCGTCGCAGGCGGAGGCGCGCCCATGGCCGAACCGATCCGGTCTATTCTCGTCGTCGGCGGCGGCACCGCCGGCTGGATGGCGGCCGCCGCGCTGAAGACCGCCACGGGGCCGCACTGCCAGGTCCGGCTGGTCGAGTCCGAGGACATCGGCATCGTCGGCGTCGGCGAGGCCACGGTCCCGACGATCCGCGACTTCAACCGCATGATCGGCCTCGACGAGGTCGCCTTCATGCGGGAGACCCGGGCCAGCCTCAAGCTGGGCATTCAGTTTGTTGGCTGGGGCGCGGAATCCTCGAGCTATTTCCACCCCTTCGGAGCCTATGGCGCGGGGCGGGAGCTGGGTGACTTTCACCAGGTCTGGCTGTCGCTGCGGGCGCGGGGCCTGGCGTCGGGGCTCGATGCCTATTCGCTGTGCACCCGGGCCGCCTTCGCCGGACGGGTCGGGGCGCTGAACCCGGACCCGCGCTCGCCCGAGGCCCTGATCCCGGCCGCCTTCCACTTCGACGCCGGGCTCTATGCGCAGCACCTGCGCCGCTTCTGCGAGGCGCGCGGGGTGGAGCGGGTGGAGGGGCGCATCGTGGACGTCGCCCAGCGCCCTGACGGCTTCGTTGATCACGTGAGGCTGGAAGGTGACCGCACGCTTTCGGCAGACCTTTTCATCGACTGCTCCGGTTTCCGCGGTCTGCTGATCGAGGGGGCGCTGAAAACCGGCTACGAGGACTGGTCCCACTGGCTGCCGATGGACCGCGCGGTGGCCGCGCCCTGCGCCAAGGCCGGGCCGATCACCCCCTACACCCGGGCGACCGCGGACACGGGCGGCTGGCGCTGGCGCATCCCGCTGCAGCACCGGACCGGCAACGGCTACGTCTACAGCTCGCGCTTCCTCGATCAGGAGGCGGCGACCGCGCGGCTGGTGGAGACGCTCGATGGCGAACTGCTGGCCGAGCCGCGGCACCTGCGCTTCGTCACCGGCCGGCGCAAGGCCTACTGGGACCGCAATGTCGTGGCGCTGGGCCTGGCGTCCGGCTTCATCGAGCCGCTGGAGTCGACCAGCATCCACCTCGTGCACGTCGGCCTGAACCGGCTGCTGCAGCACTTCCCCGACAGCGCCTTCAGCCCCGGCAACATCGCCGCCTACAATCGCCGTGTCGGCCGCGACGTCGAGCAGGTGCGCGACTTCGTCATCCTGCACTACCACCTCACGCAGCGTCGGGACGCCGAGCTGTGGCGCCATGTGGCCGACATGCCGATCCCCGACGCCCTGGCCGAACGGGTCGAGCTGTTCCGGGAACGCGGGATCCTGTCGCCCCAGAGCGCCGATGACTATTTCTCGCCGACCTCCTGGCTGGCGGTGATGGTCGGGCAAGGCGTTCAGCCGCGGGCCCATAACCCCCTTTACGACCTGAACAATCCGGCGACCCAGGCGGCGCGCCTGAAGCAGGTCGAGACCGCCTTCGCCGAGGCGACCACCCGTCTGCCGCTGCACGAGGACTATCTGCGCGCGGCGGGCATGGCCGCCGCGGTCTGACGGCTCGACGCTCCGGCAGGGGCGGTCTAGACAGCCGGCCATGACCGAGACCGCTGCTCCCGAGCCCCATGTCCTCGCCCGCGTCGAGGGCGCCCTTGGGCGTCTGACGCTGAACCGCCCTGCCGCCCTGCATGCCCTCACCCGGCCGATGTGCGAGGCGATGACTGCGGCCTTGCTGGCCTGGCGGGACGACCCCGCCGTCTCTGCGGTCCTGATCGACCACGCCGGCGAGCGCGGCTTCTGCGCCGGCGGCGACATCCGCATGATCGCCGAGAGCGGCGCGCGGGATGCGGTCGAGGCGCGCGCCTTCTTCCACAGCGAGTACCGGCTGAATCACCTGCTGTTCGTCTACCCGAAGCCGGTCACGGCCCTGGTCGACGGCATCGTCATGGGCGGCGGCGTCGGGGTCTCGGAGCCGGCGACGGTGCGGGTGGCGACCGAGCGGACCACCTACGCCATGCCCGAGACTGGCATCGGCCTGTTCCCTGACGTGGGCGGCGGCTGGTTCCTGCCGCGCCTGCCGGGCGAGACCGGGACCTGGATCGCCCTGACCGGGGTCCGGCTGAAGGCCGCCGATACGGTGGCGCTGGGAATCCACACCCATTTCGTCCCGGCGGCGCGGATTGCCGACCTGAAGGTGGCGCTGGCGGCGGCGCCGGCGGATCCGGCGGCGGTCGTCGCCGACTTCGCGGCCCCCGCCGGCGAGGCGCCGCACGCGGCGTACCGCGACGCCATCGACCGGCTGTTCGCCCACGACCGGGTCGAGGACATCCTCGCCGCCCTGGCGGCCGAAGGAACCGACTGGGCCACCGCCCAGCGCGACCTGCTCCTGACCAAGTCGCCCCAGTCGCTGAAGGTCACCCTGCGCCAGCTGCGCGTGGGGCGGGGCCTGAGGTCTTTCGCCGACAACATGGCGCTGGAATACCGCCTCGGCGGACGCGTCGTGCAGACCCACGACTTCCAGGAGGGGGTGCGCGCCGTCATCGTCGACAAGGACAATGCGCCGAAATGGTCGCCGATGACGGTCGAGGCGGTGGACGACGCGGCTGTCGCAGCGTTGTTCGCCCCCTTGGCGGCCGGTGACGAATGGACGCCGCTGCCGGATCTGGCCGAGGGTTGATCCGGCGCGGAGAGGCGCGCAGGGTCCGCCCGCCCACAGGAGACCCTTCATGCGCGCCCTGACCGCTCTCGCCGCCCTGATGCTCGCCTCTGCCCCGGCGGCGCTCGCCCAGTCCGCCGATCCGATCGAGGCGGCGCTGACCGATCCCCGACGGCCGGCCGAGGATGTGGCGCGCGATGAGGTGCGCGCCAGCGCCGAAATGCTCACCTTCTCGGAGATCCGCCCCGGGGCGCGGGTCGCCGACATCCGGCCGGAGGAGGGTTTCTTCGCCCGTCTGTTCGCCGTCGCCGTCGGGCCCGAGGGCAAGGTCTACGCCTTTGTCCCGACCCGGACAGCGGGGCGCGAGAACGCCTATGCCGACGCGCTGGCGGCGACCTACGGCAATGTCGAGCGCATCACCGGCCCGCTGGACGCCATGACCTTTCCGGAGCCGCTGGACGTGGTGTTCTCGGCGCAGGAGTACCACGACTTCCACATCCCAGGCTTCCAGACGGATGTGGCCGAGATGAACCGGCGCATCTTCGCAGCGCTCAAGCCGGGCGGCCTTTACGTCATCATCGACCATGAGGCCGCCGACGGGGCCGGTCGCGACGTGGTGCAGACCCTGCACCGCATCGAGGGCGCTTACCTGCGGCGTGAAGTCGAGGCGGCCGGCTTCGTCTTCGACGGCGCCAGCGAGGCGGTGCGCAACCCGGACGACGACCTGAGCCTGAACGTGTTCGATCCGGCCATCCGCGGCCGCACCGACCAGTTCGTCTATCGCTTCCGCAAGCCGGGCTGAGCCGCGTCAGCTGGCGGCGATCATGGCCTCGCGCTCGGCAGGCTCGAGGATCCGCCAGCGCCCCTCCGGCAGGTCGCCGAGGTGGAGCGGCCCGATACGCTCCCGCTGCAGGTCGACCACGCGCAGCTCGACCATCTCGGCCATGCGGCGAATCTGACGGTTGCGGCCCTCGGTCAGGACGAAGGTCAGGTCCTGGTCGCCGACCTGCTCGACCTCGGCCCGCTTCAGCGGGCGGCCGTCCAGCGACAGGCCAAAGCGCAGGCGGGCGATCTTTGAGGGGCTGATGCGTCCGGCGACCCGCACCCGGTACGCCTTGTCGAGCCGCGACTCCGGGCCGATCACGGCCTTGGCCAGCACCCCGTCCGAGGACAGCAACAGCAGGCCTCGCGAGTCCTCGTCGAGCCGGCCGAGCGGGGGCAGGGCGTCGCGCCCCGGGGGCTGCAGGTCGCCCATGGCGTTCGCCGCCGTGAGCAGGCGCGCCGCCGGGATCTTGCCCGGCTCGGGCTGGCCCGAGACATAGCCGACCGGCTTGTTGAGCACGATGGTCACCGCCGCCAGCGCCGCCTGTGCGGGCCCGGCCAGTTCCAGCGTCTGGCCCTGCATGATCTTGCGCCCGGCGTCGGTGACCGTCTCGCCGTCGATGCGGACCAGTCCGTCAGCGATCAGCGCCTCGGCCTCGCGGCGCGAGCAGACGCCGCTCTGGGCCAGCCACTTGTTGATCCGCTGCGGTTCGGCCCCGTCATAGGTTCGGCGAAAGGTCATGCGGCTCTCTAGCCCCGCGCTCGCCTGGACGCCAATGGCCAAGGTTGAAACCCGGGCGACAAAGTCCTAAGTTGAGATCACAGCCGCATGTCTGAGACCTGTTCGCCGGCCGCGCCTTCGTGCGCTGGTCGTGTCGCTCCATTTTGCAGCAGAGATGTCGGCCGTTAGCGCAAATTCCGCGCCCGATGACTGACAATTGATTGGAGAAACATTGCAACATCAACGCGCCCCCAAGCCCCAGAACGGGACCCGCCGCGGTCATTTCCAGCGCCGAGTCATTCGCGCCCGCGTGGGATTGGCCATGCGACGCGCGATGAACTTTGGGCCGCTGGGGGATGTGGAGCGGGTGATGCAGGGTGAAGGGCTGTCCCTCGCGCCGATCGCCACCAGCGACGCCAGCCTCGCGATTGGCGGGGTCAGCGTCATCGCCACCGCGACCCTTGGCGACGTGACGGAGGGACGTCTGGCGGCGCTCGTCGTCCCCGGCGGCGCGCCGGATGCCGAAGCCGAAAGGCGGATGGGCGAGCTCATGGCGGCCGCCCGGGCGCGCAAGCTGCCGGTACTGGCGTTTGGCGAAGGCGTGGTTCAGGCCGCGCGGGCCTTCGACATCGATCCCGGATCTCTGGCCGAGCACCCGGGGGTGGTTTTCACCGGGGCCGAAACCCTGCCGATCCGGGATGAGGATCAGCTTGGCGTCGCGGCCGCCGCCATCAGCTAGGTCCGCCGGAACAGCAGGCTGAGGTTGTTGGCCGGCATGGGCTTGCGCAGAGTCAGCGCAAGACCGTGGCCGGCCGCCTCGGCCGCGACCGCCTCGACCTCGCGCAGTCCCCAGGCCGGATCCCGGGCCTTCAGCGACTCGTCGAAGGCGGCGTTGCTTTCGGCCAGGGGCCGGCCGGCCTCGCGGAAGGGCCCGTAGAGAAACAGCAGGCCGCCGCGGGGCAGCACCCTTGCGGCGCCTTGCAGCAGGGCTTCCGTCGCGCGCCACGGGCTGATGTGCACGAGATTGATCGCGACGACGGCGTCAATGGGCGGCGGCGGCCAGGCGCCTGCATCCTCCACGTCGAGTCGCGCCGGGGCGGCAAGGTTCGGCGGCCCCTGGCGTCGCCAGGCGGCGATGGAGTCCAGCGCCTCGTCGCTGGCGTCCGTAGGGCGCCAGACCAGGCCGGGCAGGGCCGCGGAAAAGACAGCCGCATGCTGGCCCGTGCCGGCGGCGATTTCCAGCACCTCGCCGCGGGGCGGCAGGACGGCCCGCAGCACGTCGAGGATGACCGCGGCGTTGCGGCCGGCGGCGGGCGAACTGCGCGCGCCGTCAGGCGCAGGGGCGGCCGGGGCCATCGTCTGCATGGGCGGGACATAGCGCGTCGCGCAGGCCGTCGCGATGGCGCGAGGCGCAAATTCTCGTCTGGGCCCCGGTTCGTGGCCGGATCATGCGCGGTTTGACGCTGGCCGCGACATCATGCTCTTGCTTGTTACAGAGCGTGATCGCTCGGGGAGTGGGTCACGGCGGCGCTCAAGACCGCCGGGCCAGAGGTTCAGGAGAGCAAGACGTGTCCACCAACGACATCACGCCCGGACTCCGTCCGGCGCCCACCCGCCATGCCGGCCTGATCGCCTGGGTCGAGCGCATCGCCGCCCTGACCCGGCCTGAGCGCGTTCACTGGTGTGACGGCTCCGAGGGCGAGAAGCAGGCCATTCTCGCCGATCTGGTGGCGCGCGGGACCTTGCGGCCGCTCGATCCGGTCAAGCATCCGGGCAGCTACCATGCCCTGTCGGATCCGCGCGACGTGGCCCGCGTCGAGAGCCGCACCTTCATTTGCCCGGCCGATCCCGCCGATGCGGGCCCGACCAACAACTGGGCCGATCCGGTCGAGATGCGCGCCCGGCTGGACGGCCTGTTCGAGGGCTGCATGGCCGGCCGGACGATGTATGTCGTGCCCTTCTGCATGGGGCCGCTCGGCTCGGAGATCAGCGCCCTGGGCGTCGAGATCACCGACAGCGGCTATGTCGCCGCCTCCATGGGCGTCATGACCCGCATGGGGCAGGCGGCGCTGGACCAGCTGGGCGAGGACGGGGTGTTCGTCCCGGCCGTCCACTCGCTCGGCGCGCCCCTGGCCCCCGGCGAGGCGGATGCGCCCTGGCCCTGCAACGAGGAGAAGTGGATCGTCCATTTCCCCGAGACGCGGGAGATCTGGTCCTACGGCTCGGGCTATGGCGGCAACGCCCTGCTGGGCAAGAAGTGCTACGCCCTGCGCATCGCCTCGGTCATGGCCCGCGACGAGGGCTGGCTGGCCGAGCACATGCTGATCCTCAAGCTCACCAGCCCGGAAGGCGTGTCGAAGTACGTCGCCGCCGCCTTCCCGTCGGCCTGCGGCAAGACCAATCTGGCCATGATCGAGCCGACCCTGCCGGGCTGGAAGGCGGAGTGCGTCGGCGACGACATCGCCTGGATGCGGTTTGGCGAGGACGGGCGGCTCTATGCGGTGAATCCGGAGGCGGGCTTCTTCGGCGTGGCGCCGGGGACCGGACTGCGCACCAACCGCAACGCCATCGCCACCCTGTCGCGCGATGTCATCTACACCAACACCGCCGTGACCGCTGACGGCGACGTCTGGTGGGAGGGGCTGACGGACGCCCCGCCCGAGGGCCTGATCAACTGGAAGGGGCAGCCCCACGATCCGGCCTCCGGCGAGCCGGCGGCCCACCCGAACGCCCGCTTCGCCGTGGCCGCCGGCCAGTGCCCGGCCATCGCGCCCGAATGGGAAGACCCGCGCGGCGTGCCGATTGACGCCATCCTGTTCGGCGGCCGCCGCGCCAGCGCCGTGCCGCTGGTGACCGAGGCGTTCGGCTGGAGCCACGGGGTGTTCATGGGCTCCACCGTGGCCTCGGAGGGCACGGCCGCGGCCGAGAACCGGGTCGGCGAGCTGCGCCGCGATCCCTTCGCCATGCTGCCCTTCTGCGGCTACAACATGGGCGATTACTTCGCCCACTGGCTGTCGATGGCCGGGCGCAGCGATCCGGCGCGCCTGCCGCGCATCTTCTTCGTCAACTGGTTCCGCAAGGGGGCTGACGGCCGCTTCCTGTGGCCCGGCTTCGGCGAGAACGCCCGGGTGCTGAAGTGGATCGTCGAGCGGCTGGACGGCCGGGCGGCGGCCGTCGATACGCCGGTCGGCCGGGTGCCGGCGCCCGGTGCGCTCGACCTGTCCGGTCTCGACCTTCCGCCTGCCGCGCTCGACACCCTCCTGGAGGTCGATCCCGAGGTCTGGCTGGAGGAGGCGGCGCTGATCCCGCCCTTCTTCGAACAGTTCGGCGACCGGCTGCCGGCCGCCCTGTGGGCGCAGCACGCGGATCTGGTGACGCGGCTGGACTCGGCCCGGGCAGCGCGCCTGGCGGCTGAATAGACCCCGAACAGGCCCTTGAAATCGCGCGCCCCGCGGCCGAAGAGCAGGGCGTGTCGACCCGATCCAGCGTCATCGTCGTAGGGGGCGGCGTCCTCGGCCTCGCCGTGGCCGCGGAGCTCGCCGTGGGGGGGCATCCGGTCACGGTGATCGATGCGGGCGGGGTCAACGCCTCGCGTATCGCCGCCGGCATGATCGCCCCGGCGATGGAGAGCCTGCTCGACCCGGTCGCCCGGCCCCATGCGGCGCTGCTGCGCCGGGCGCGCGACCTGTGGCCGGCGTTCGCGGCACGCCATGGGCTGGCGCCTGAGCCCACGACCACCCGGTGGATCAGCCCCGACGCCGCCGATCGGGCGGCGCAGCTGCAGGCGCTCGGGTTCACGGCCGAGGTGTCGGGCGAGGCGCTGACAACGGAAGAGGACTGGCGCATCGATGCCGGGCCGGCGCTCGATCGACTGGGCGCCGGTCTGACCCGGGTCGAGGGACGAGCCACGTCTGTGCGCCACGCCGAGGGCCGTTGGACCGTCAGTCTGGCGCGCGGAGACGGGATCGAAGGCGATGTGCTGGTCCTCGCCACGGGGGTGGAAGCGGCGCTGCCGGGGCTGCCGCCCGAGGCGGCGGCGCGCCTCGCCGCCATCATCCCCATTCGCGGCCAGATCGCCCGGCTGGCCCGGACCGGGCAGGGGCCCGTGCAGCGCGCGCCGGGGGTCTATGTCGCGCCCGGCGCGGGCGGGGACCGGCTCGGGGCCACCATGGAGGTCGGCCGGCGCGACCTGACGCCGGAGCCGGAGGCGCTGACGCCCCTCATGACGACGGCGCGGGCGGCGTTCGGGGATCTCCCGGAGATCGCCCGGATCGATGTCGGCGTTCGCGGGGCCAGCCCGGACGGCCTGCCCCTGGTCGGGGCCGGCGGGGCGCCGGGCCTGTTTCTGGCGCTGGCCCCGCGCCGCAACGGCTGGCTGCTGGCCCCTCTGGCCGCCGCCATCGTGGCCGCCGCCGTGGAGGGCCGAGCGCTCCCGCAAGACGGGGCGGCGCTGGATCCGGCGCGGTTCTGACTGGACGACGTTCGTCGGGATCGTCAGAGAAGGCGGTTCTCCCCGGAAGCGTGACCATGAACCCCAGCTACATCCTGACCCTGTCCTGCGCGGACCGGCCCGGCCTCGTCGCCCGCGTCGCCGGCGACCTGCTGAAGCTCGAGGCCAACATCCTCGACGCGCAGCAGTTCAATGACCTCGAGTTCGGCCGCTTCTTCATGCGCATCGCCTTCGAGACGGCGGCGGACCCGACGGCGCTTGAGGCGGCCGTCGCGGGTCTGTGCGCCGAGCTGGGCATGGACGGCCGTCTGCGCGCGGTGGCCGACCGGATGCGGGTGCTGATCCTGACCTCGCGCTTTGACCACTGTCTCGGCGACCTGCTCTACCGCAGCCGCGTCGGCGAGCTGAACATGGACATCGTCGGCATCGTCTCGAACCATCCGGCCGAGCGGCTGGCGGTGCAGGACTTCGGCGGAGTTCCCTTCCATCACCTGCCCGTAACCCCGGAAACGAAGGCGGCGCAGGAGGCGCAGATCAAGGCGCTGGTGGCGGAGACCAGGACCGAGCTGGTGGTGCTGGCGCGCTACATGCAGATCCTGTCGGACGATCTCGCGGCGCACCTCGAGGGCCGCTGCATCAACATCCACCACAGCTTCCTGCCCAGCTTCAAGGGCGCGCGGCCTTACCACCAGGCCCACGCCCGGGGCGTGAAGATCATCGGCGCCACGGCCCACTATGTCACCGCCGATCTCGACGAGGGGCCGATCATCGCCCAGGACGTCGAGCACATCACCCACGCCGACACGCCGGACACCCTGGTGCGCAAGGGCCGGGACATCGAGCAGCGGGTGCTCGCCCGGGCGGTGCGCTACCACCTCGACCAGCGAGTGCTGCTGAACGGCGCCACGACGGTCGTGTTCCGCGACTGAGGCGGGCTCAGGCCGCGAAGGCGGCCAACGCAAACTCCAGTTCGGCGAAGTCCTGCGCCACCGAGCGCGCGCCGGCGGCGAGGATTTCCTCCGGCGTGTGAAAGCCCCAGGCCACCCCAAGCGGCGCAGCCCCGGCGGCCAGCGCCATGCGGATGTCGTGGCCGGTGTCGCCGATCATGCCCGTCTGTTCGGGACGGGCGTCGCAGGCGCGCATGGCGGCGAGCAGCATGGCGGGGTCGGGCTTGCCGGGGCCGTCCTCGGCGCAGTGGGCCGAGAGAAACATGTCGGCCCAGCCGGTGCGGGCGAGGTTGCGGGCGAGGCCCCTGCGGCTCTGGCCGGTGGCCAGGGCCAGCCGCCAGCCGTCGCGGTGCAGCCGCTGCAGCATCTCACTGGCGCCCGGATAGAGCGGCTCCTCGTAGCCGGCCTCGTGCATGAGCCGGAAACTGGTCTGGAAGGCCGTGACGAACTCGGCCAGCTCGGCGTCCGTCAGGTCCGGCTCCAGCGTCCGCAACGCCTCGTGCAGCGACAGGCCGACGATCTGGCGCACCCGGTCGTAGGGGGGATCGGGCAGGCCGACGGCCCGCGCCGCCTCGGTCGCCGCCTGGAAGATCGAGGCGCGGCTGTCCACCAGAGTCCCGTCAATGTCGAACACGGCCAGCGGTCTCATGCGGGCACGACGTCGAAGGCGATGGTCAGGCGGACGCCTTCGGAGAACGGCTGAACCCCGTGCCACATGTAGGAGGGGAACAGGGCCAGCAGCCCGCGCTGCGGCTGCACCCAGCGCTCCGGCGGCAGGTCCCGGCCCGTGACCACGGGCGGTCGGCCAAAGCGCAGCCAGCCCTGGCGGTCGTCGGCGGCCACCGCCTCCGGCAGGTCGATGTAGCAGGCCGAGGAGATCCAGCCGCGCGGATGGACGTGGTCGACATGGCTGCCGCCAGCGGTCAGCCGGACGCTCCAGAGGCCGGCCAGGCGATAGTCCCCCGTGTGCCGGCGGCGGAAGGGATCGTCGCCCGGCCCCGTCATGGCGATATGCCGCCGGATCGGGCCGTCGATGGCGGCGAAGAAGGCGCGCACGGCCGGGTCGGGGTGCGACTCCAGCCGGACGCTGGCCTGCGACCCGCCGCGCACCGACTGGTTCAGCGGATGCGCTTCGAAGGCATGGATGCGGCCCAGCGCCGCCGTGAGGTCGTCGAGATAGGCGTCGAGGGAGGCCCACCCGGGCGGCGTGTCGAGCGTCTGGGTCGAGACCAGCCCCTCGTGGTCATGCAGCCCGGCGTAGCGCGGGTCGCCGCGCAGCCGCCAGAGGGTGGTCAGCAGCGCCAGGGCGTACTGGTCGGCCGGGTCCTGATCGAGCGCTGCGGCCACCGGCGCTTCGGCCCCGGCGGGGTCCCCGGCCGCCAGCCGCGCCTCGGCGAGGGCGAGCAGCACGGGACGTTGGGGGCCGAGATGGACCGCGGCATCTTCCGCCAGCGCCAGCGCCGCGGCTGGATCAACTCGCGTGCCGAGACCGACGCAGCGGACGGTCAGGGTGGCGTCCAGCGGGCCGCGCCGACAGGCGGCGAAGGCGCTGGCCGCGTCGCCGGCCGCCTCGTAGAGCGCCGCCTCCACGAGGCGCCGGGTCGGGGCGGCCTCGGGCAGGTGGTGCGTGGTCGCCAGCGCCGGCGCGAGCTCGCCGCGGCGCATCCAGACCAGCTGGGCCCGCTCCTGGACGGCCGGCAGATAGTCGGGGCGCCGCCGGATCGCCTCGCCGTAGGCCGCGTCGGCTTCGTCGAAGCGGTTCTGCCCCTGCAGGGCGCGGGCCAGCACCAGCCAGGTCTCCGGCGCGTCGCCTCCGGCGGCGAGGGCGCGCCGGGCCTCCACCTCCGCCTGGTCGTCCCTGCCAAGGTCGCCGAGCAGGGCGGCGAGATTGTGCCGGCGCACGGGACTGTCAGGTGAGGCGTCCACCGCACGGCGCAGGATCGGCTCGGCCTCAAGGTCGCGGCCGGCGGCGCGCAGGGCCTCGGCATGGACCATCAGCCATGCGGCGGCGTCCGGTCCGGCCACACCGGCCCCGGTCACGGCCAGCGCCTCCGTGACCACACCGCGCGCCAGCAGGGCCCGGACCGCCTGGGGGGTCATCGCCGGCGCAGCTCGGCGAAGGGATCGCCCTCGGCCTCGTCGAGGGAGAAGCCGAAGCGGTCGAAGCCGGCCTTCATCTCCGGCGAGATCGGCGCCTCGACGATCAGCTTGCCGCCGCCGGGATGATCCAGCTCGATCCGCCGGGCGTGCAGCTGCAGCTTCAGCGGCCCCGACAGCTCGGCCGTCTCGGGCGTGCCGTACTTGGGGTCGCCGAGGATCGGATGGCCGATGCCGGCCATGTGGGCGCGCAGCTGGTGGGTGCGGCCGGTGAAGGGCCGCAAGGCCATCCAGGCCGCCCGGTGCGCCGCGCGGGACACGGTGGCGTAGGCGGTCTCGGCGCTCTCCGCCCGCGGATCGCCAGCGTCGGCGAAGCGCATCATCTCGTAGTCGTTGACGCCTGTCTTCTTCAGCGGCTGGTCGATGATCCCCTGCGGCGGCTTGGGATTGCCGGCCACGATGGCCCAGTAGGTCTTCTTCGCCTGCCGTCGGGCGAAGGCGCCGGCGAGGCGCTTGGCGGCTTCGGGCCCCTTGCCGAGCAGCAGCACGCCGGAGGTGTCGCGGTCCAGCCGGTGCACCAGCCGCGGCCGCTCCAGCCCCTCGCCCCAGGCCGACAGCAGGCGATCGACGTGTTTCGTGGTCTTGGTGCCGCCCTGCACGGCCAGCCCGACCGGCTTGTTGAGGGCGATGACCAGCTCATCCTCGTGCAGCACCAGCGAGCGGGCGTAGGCGATGTCCCGGTCGCTGAGGCCGGGCTCGCGGCGCTCGCCTTCCGCCGGGGCGTCGGGCAGGGGCGGGACGCGTACCGCGGCGCCGGCGGTCAGGCGCGCCTCGGGCTTCACCCGGGCCCCGTCGACGCGGATCTGGCCGGAGCGGGCCAGCTTCTGCACCTGGATGTGGCTCAGCTGCGGCCAGCGGCGCTTGAACCAGCGGTCAAGCCGGATGCCGTCCTCGGCCTCGGCCACATACAGGGTCTTGACCTCACGGCTCATGCGGCGGCTCCAAACAGGCGACGCGCCAGCCAAAGACCGGCGAAGACCGCCGCGATCGCCAGCAGGGCGGAGGCCGCGACATAGCCCGCCGCGATCGCCAGCTGGCGCCGCTCGATCAGCAGGACGGTTTCCAGCGAGAAGGCCGAGAAGGTGGTGAAGCCGCCCAGCAGACCGATGGCGGCGAACAGGCGGATCGCTTCCTGCCCCTGGCCGGCGCGCAGGGCCAGCCAGCCGGCCAGCAGGCCCATGGCCAGCCCGCCGGCGACATTCACGGTGAAGGTGGCCCAGGGCCAGGCGGCGCCGGGCAGCCAGCGGGCCGCGGCGGCCCCGACGCCGTAGCGCATCAGGGCGCCGAGCGCCCCGCCGCTGGCGACCAGGAGAAGACGTGTCATGATGGGGGCCATACACCGGGTCCGACCCGGGACGAAATCCCGGAGGTGGAGGGGAGGGGCGGATGCTCGATCTGGCGCTGGCCATCGGCCACCACCTGCTGGTCTTCACCCTGGCCGCGACCCTGTTCGGCGAACGGCTGCTGCTGCGGGACGACCGTCCCGACGTGACGCGACTGGCGCGCCTCGACGCCATGTACGGGGCGCTGTCCGTGCTGGTTCTGGCCGTTGGCGCCGCCCGGGTTGTCTGGGGCGGCAAGGGCTGGGCTTTCTACGAGGCCAACCCGTTCTTCTGGGCCAAGATCGCCACGTTCCTGCTGATCGGCCTGGCCTCCCTGCCGCCGACCCTGACCTTCCCGCGGTGGGGCCGGGCGCTGCGCGCCGACCCTACGTGGACGCCGGCTGCCCCGGAGCTGGGCGCCGTCCGCCGCTGGACCCTGATCGAACTGGCGTTGCTGGCGCCCCTGATCGGCTTCGCCGCCGCCATGGCGCGCTGGCCGTTCTGACCGATTCTTCACTTGCCGAGGATCGCGGTTAACGGCGATAGCTTCGCGTGGCGAGCGAACGCGGTGCGGTGACGCCCGGGTTGCGCCTAAAGTCAGGCCAGACGGAACCGGGGGCGTGGGCATGTCCGAGGAACAACAGACGGGGACCGAAGCCGGCCCGGGCGCGATCCCGCCGTCGGCCGGGGCGCCGCCGCCGGGCGCGGCGGATGTCACCGAGCGGGCTGCGCCGCCAGCCAGGCCCGTGGACCCCGTGCACCGTGGACCGGACGGCATCCTGCGGCCGATCCAGGACAGCGAGTACTTCGACACCGACCCGGCTGCGGAAGCCATGGTGTCGGCCCATATCGACGAGTACTTCAACCAGCCGCTGGATATCTTCCCGTTCTGGGAGACCGGACGGAAGCCCGATCGCTTCCACGTCCTGTTCGCCCGGCAGATCGAGGAACGCTTCCCGATCGACGGCGACCTGCGCGCCAACATCCACAGCTACGGCCGACGCGTGTTCCGGGCCCTGATGGTGCACATCGGCGTGAAGCGCCTGAACCAGGGTCTGGCGATGATCGCCTTCGCCGCCCTCGCTGTGCTGGGGCCGACCTGGTTCGCCAGCTGGACCGGCTCGCCGCCGCTCGGTCTCGGGCTGGCCATCGGCGCCATGGCCGCGGTGTTCGGCCTGTGGTGGGCGGTGCAGGCGATCCTGTTCATCCAGTACCGTTTCCGGCTGGAGAACGACTCCTACGAGCTGTCGCGGGAGATCGTGCAGCGGACCCGTGAGCTGCAGAACCTCTTCACCTCTGCCCGCGCCATGGCCGACCAGGCCGAGACCCAGTTCCAGATGGACGGCAAGGGCTGGGGGCGACGCGCCCTCTATCTGACCCGCCTGACCATGTGGATCGGCGCGCGCATGGAGTACCTTGAGAAGTACGTGCAGATGGAGCTCTGGCGCGTCCGCCGGGAGCGCTACTGGAGCATCTGGGCCTCGCGCTTCCTCACGCCGCTGGTGTTTCTCGTCTGGCTCGGCGCCTTCCTCGCCTGGCCGGCGGCGGACGGCGCCTGGGCTTTCCGCGGGCTGCAGGTGCTGGCGCTGGTGCTGGCCGTCATCGTCAGCTGGCTGTCCTACGTCCGCTGGCGCACCCCGACCGAGGCGATCCAGGAGAAGCTCGGGGTAGAAGGCTGGGTGCGCTACGCCTCGCTCGACGTCGACAACGCCGTGGCCGACCAGGTCCGCCGCGACAAGGAGCGCCTGGTCGAGTACCGCGCCCTGACACGGGGCCGGTGACGGATATGGCGCGGGGGCCGGTCCCCCGCGCCATTCCGCGCCTCATTCCGGGGCGTTGAAGCGGAGCGGGATCGACACCCGGGCCCCCGCAACCGGATCGCCATCCACCGTGCGCGGGTTCATGACGAAGTAGCGTGACAGCCGCTCGGCAGCCCGGCCGAAGCCCTGACCGACAGGCGTCTCGGCGATGACCCGGCAGTCGGTGATGGCTCCGCTCGCCGTAACGACGCAGTTCAGCGTCGCGGAGCCGCTGACGCCGCGGCTGAGGGCGCTCTCGGGATAGGCGCGCGCCAGCTGGTCTGTGGTCGGACGACGTCGCCAGTCGGGATTGGCGATGACCGGCGCGGCGGCAGGTCCGGCCTCGACGGGCGCCGTCACCATCGCCGTACCTGACGAGTCAGGGACCGGGGTGAGGCTTATGTCGGGGCCGACAGCCGTAACGACCTCTCCGGGTAGGGCGGCGAGGGTCTCCGTGGGAGTCGCAGGGGCCGGGGTGGCGTTCAGGGCGATGGGCGGGGCTGCCGCGGCCGTCGCCGGCTTCGGGGGCAGGACAGGCCGTTCGAGGGTGATCACCGTCGCCGCCGGCTCGGCAGTCGGGAGCGGCGGTGGGGACAGCTCGAACCGCTGCGTGAAGAGGACGACGCCAAGCGCGCCATGCGCCATCAGCGAGCCTCCAATGGCCAGCGCCACCCAGCGCGGGGTCGGCGGTCGCCGCTCGGCATGGTCGATGGGACTGATCAGGCCGGGTCCGCCGGCGGTGCGGATCATCATGACGCGTCTCCTCTTCTGGCGCCGGCGGGCTCGCCGGCCCGGAGAGTGCGCGCCTGAGTTGCGGCGGCATTGCGGCGGTTGACGCCACGTCACCCTGGCAAGAGTTTGTTAACCATGATTACCGACCCTCGTCTCATGACGATTGGCGCGGTCAATGGCCCGGGCGGCGTGGAGGCGGCGATCCGGCGAGCCGCCGGCGCCACCGGCGTCGATTCCGATTTCCTGATTCGCACCGCGCGACGCGAAAGCAGCCTGAACCCGGCGGCCG
>JAATWA010000012.1:26522-42071 GCA_013361095.1 Pseudanabaena biceps
TCGATCGGCAGCGAGCCGATCTCGACCTTGTGGGCGAGATCGACGAGGCAATGGCCGAACTTTGAAACCGCAACCAACACGCGCATCCGTTCGGACAGGTCACGTACTTCCCAATCGAGCGTCCAGTCGACCAGAACCGGCGCAATGCAGGCTGACAGCGCCGGGGCGGCGTGCGGTGAAGCCAGTTCCATGCGCACGAAGAAAAGCCCGGTATCATCATCGCCATACACTTGTGCCTCGCGGATATCGCAACCATTGCCGGCGACGAGCGAGGCAACAGTGGCAAGAATGCCGGGACGATCAGGCGCGCGGAAGCGCAGGACGAGTTGATAGGCAGACATCAAGGGCCCTTTGGTGATGCAAGCCGGCGTCTCTAGCCGCCTTTTTGCCGCGATGACAGCCTGAGACGGCGGCGGCGCGTTGCGTCAGCCCTTAGCGCGTCGATGCTATGACGCCATTGCTGACGGTCAGTCGCGTCACCGCTGCACCGACGGAATCGAACAGCGCCGGATCGGTACCAGTCATCCAGACCTGCCCGCCGGTTGCCGCCAGTCGCGCGAAGAGATCGGCGCGGCGGGCCGCATCCAGGTGCGCCGCTACCTCGTCGAGCAGCAGCAAAGGTGGTCGTCCAGTACGGGCTGCCACAAGCTCGGCATGTGCGAGGATGATGGCGATCAGAAGGGCTTTTTGCTCACCGGTGGAGCCGCGCGCCGCCGGCTCGCCCTTGGCGGCATGCGTGACCAGAAGATCGGCGCGATGCGGCCCGATGCGAGCCCGTCCGGCAGCGGCATCGCCGGCACGCCCGCGCGCGAGAAGTTCCTGGAAATCATCGGGAACTGCATTGGCCTCTAATGCCAGCAATGGCCGGGCAAACGGGCCATGTGGCGCCGCATCCAGGGCCTGTGCCAGTGCCGCCACCGTATCGGCGCGCGCCGCCGACACCGCCGCACCATGATCGGCCATCGCCGCTTCCAGTACCGCCAGCCATTGCGGATCGGCCGGTACGCCCTCCGCCAGCAGCCGGTTGCGCGCCCGCATCGCTGCGTCATAGCGCAGGCTTTCGCGGCCATGACCGGGGTGCAGCGCCAGCACCAGCCGATCGAGGAAGCGTCGCCGCGCCGTCGGCGCATCGGCAAAGATACGGTCCATCGCCGGGGTCAGCCACACCAGCGCCAACCATTCGCCCAATGCCGCCGCCGTCGCCGCGGCACCATTGACCCGTACGGTGCGGCGCTCGGGCGCGGCGGCACTGGTTCCCGTTCCCAGTTCGACTGCACCGCCCTCGGTGATCAACGTCGCAGCAACGCTCCAACCGCCCGGGCCACCGCTGCGCGCCGCATCCGACAAGGCCGCACCGCGCAAGCCGCGACCTGGCCCCAACAGGGAAATCGCATCAAGAATGTTGGTCTTGCCGGCGCCATTGTCGCCCGTGATCACTACCGCACCGGCCGTCGCTGCGATGCCGACACTGGCATAGCTGCGGAAGTTGGTGAGCGTGAGGCGCGTGACACAAGTCATCCCGCGGCAGCGATAGCGGGTCGCAGCCGGGTTGGCGATGCCGCCGTCAATGCGCCGGTATGGCCTTCAGATAGGCAGCAATGGCAGCACGATCGTCAGGCGTCAGCTTCGCCATATTGGCCTGCACCTCCACCATCGAACCGCCGACCGAATCATAGTCGGGTGTGAAGCCGGTTTCGAGATAATCGGCGATCTCCTTCGCCGACCAACTGCCGATTCCAGTTCTTCCGGAGGTGATGTTGGGCACTTTACCCGGCCCATCGAGGCTTGCAGCACCAGCGAGCCAGTGGGCGCGGTCGAGACCGCCCAGCCCTCGCAAGCCGCGCGCCGTATGACATTCGCCGCAATGGCCCGGACCTTCGACGAGATACTGCCCGGTACGCGCTTCCGGCGGCGCTCCGGCGGGCAGGTCAACCATCGGGCCGGCATCCCCCATGAAGGCGTGTTTCCACAGCCCGATCCCACGACGGATGTTGAAGGGAAAGGACAGCGTGGTTTCAGGCGCGTCGGTCGCCACCGGTGGCAAGATTTTGAGATAGGCAAACAGGTCGGCGACATCTGCCTTGGTCATTCGCTGGTACGACGCGTAAGGAAATGCGGGGTAGAGGTGACGGCCTTCGGGATCGACACCGCGCTGCATGGCGTTGGCGAAATCAGCCAGCGACCAGCCGCCGATGCCGTGCGTTGTATCTGGCGAGATATTTGGGGCATGAAAACTGCCGAACGGCGTTTTCAACGGCGCGCCGCCGCCCAGTTTCAACCGATCATCGCCCTTGGCACCGGCCGCGGCATGGCAGGATGCGCAACCGCCTGCCCAAAAGATGCGCGCGCCGCGCTGCGCATTGCCGTTACTGGCGGCGGCAATCGCGCTATTGGGTAGGCGCTGCGGCTCAGTCAGCGCGAACAGCGCCGCCGCAGCGACCAAGCCAAGAATCAGGAAAACACGGGCGAGGCGTGACACGCCAGCCGCTTACTTCTTGATGCGGAAAACTTCGTGGCAGCTTTTGCAATTGGCGGTCACAGCACCGAACTGTTGGCCAAAGGCTTCCTTGGTGGTCACCTTGGCGGCCATGGCGGCAGCGGTATCCTTTTCAAACTTGGCGAGCGCCGCCTTGAACTCCGCGGGCTTTTCCCACACCGCCGGTGCCGCTTCGGAATTGCCGCCACCACTGCCGGCGGGGAAATAATTGCCGAACTTGCCAGCCACGTCATGCATACTGGCGAAGATCGCCTGCGCCTTGGCGGCATCGAAGGGCACTTCGCCCTTCAGCATCTGGCCACCCATTTTGGCGTCCTTGCCATTCTGCTCCATCAGCTTTTCGCGCATTGCGGCCGGATTGCCGGGTTGGGCGAACGCCGGCGCAAACAGCGCGACAGCAACGACAGCAGTGACGACAAGCTTTGGCATGGACATGGCAATGCGCTCCGAATGGCGAGGGGTGACGGTCATAATTGAACCGAGTTTTCGCCGTCGCGCAAGCCTTTCGAATTCACACCGCCGTGTTTGCGAACAACCCCGTCATCGCTGCGGCCTCGGCAAAGCGATCGAGCACAATTTCCAGCTGCTCGGCGCTGTGCTCCGCACAAAGTGAGCAGCGCAGCAGGAAGACGCCGGCAGGCGTGGCCGGCGGACGCGACATGTTCACGTAAACGCCCAGTGCGATCATCGCCGCCCACATACGGACAGTGGTTTCCTGATCGGGCATCAGCACCGAGACAATGGCGCTTTCGGGCGTTTCGGTGGCGAGGCGGAAGCCGTGCGCCTTTAACCCACCGTGCAGCTTGCGAGTCATCGCCCACAGCCGTTCGCGCTTTTCGCCGGCGTGCATCAGCTTGCGGATGCTGGTCGCGGCACAAGCGACGACGGCCGGGGGAAGCGATGCGGTAAAAGTATAGGGGCGGCAGACAAGCCGAAGAATCTCGAATTTGGGGTGGTTCGATACGCAGAAGCCGCCGACCGTGCCGACCGATTTTGAGAAGGTACCGACCACGAAATCGACATCATCGGCAACGCCTGCGGCTTCATAGACGCCGCGGCCGTTTTCGCCGAAGAAACCCATGCCATGCGCTTCATCGACGAGCACCATCGCGCCATGCGCCTTAGCGATGGCGACAAGCTCCTTCAGCGGGGCGATATCGCCGAGCATCGAATAAACGCCTTCGAGGATGACGAGCTTGCCGGCTTCCGGCGGCAGGCGGCGCAAGCGCTTTTCGAGGTCTTCGGCGCTGTTATGCTTGAAGCGGACGATATCGGCGTTGCCGAGATAGCAGCCATCATAGATCGAGGCATGGCTGTCGGCATCGAGGATAATGTAATCGCCCTTGCCGGCGAGCGTCGACACCATGCCGAGATTGGCCTGATAGCCGGTGGAAAAGACCATGGCATGGTCCATTCCGTAAAAATCCTTGAGCGCGTCCTCACATTCCTTGTGGCCCTGGTAGGTGCCATTCAGAACACGGCTGCCGGTCGTACCGGCACCAAAACGATCCAGCGCATCCTTGCCGGCGGCGATGACATCTGGATCAAAGGTCATCCCCATGTAATTGTAGGTGCCGAGCAGGATGGTCTCCTTGCCGTCGATGATCGCGACGGTGGGGGACTTCACCTCCTGCATGACGATGGCGAACGGATCGCGCACGCCGGTGGACAGCAGCCCGGCGCGTTCGGCGATCAACGCATCGAATTTGGAGAAGAGGTCGCTCATTTGCTGACAAGCTTCGTCACGGCATCGGCAACCTGGCCGATGGTTTCAAGGTCGGGGAGCATGTTGAGGGGCATGACGATATCCCATTCGTCTTCCATCGACGCGACAAGATCCATTACCGTCAGCGAATCCATTTCGAGATCACCGGCAAAGGTGGTGGATTCCATAAGCGGCGCCTTTTTGACGTTCAGCGGCTCGATGAGTTCGATGATGCGGGCGTAAACCTGCGCACGGTCGGTCATGGTGTCTCCTATGGTTGGAGGCGCTTTGCCCCAACAAAATGGCCAAAGCGGGGCCGATTCTAAAGCCAGTTGCGTGCCCGATAGCCAGCAACCGTGTCGGCAACACCGGCAGCGAGGCTGATTTGTGGCGCCCAGACTCCGGCCAGCGCCGCATTGCCGCCGCGCGCCACCCAATCGGGGTGCGCAATATAGCGGGCGCGATCGAGGGTGAGTTTCGCCGAAATCCCGATCTTCGCCGCAACGAGCAGCATCGACAGCGGCAGCGGCACGACCCGCACGCGCTTGCCAAGTGCCGCGCCGATGGTGCGGGCGAAATCCGTGTGCGAATGGCCGTTGATGGAACCATCATCGATTTCAAGAATAGTCTGCGACATCCCGCCATCGGCGAGCACCAGCAGCGCTCGGGCCAGATCGTCGACATGGATCAGCGAAATGCGCCCCGGTGGCGCTATATAGAGCCCGCGCGCCGCCAGCTTGTAGATGTCGAGCATCTCGGCATCGGCAGGGCCATAGACACCGGGCGGGCGCACGATCACCCAATCTCGATCGCTCGCCATCACCAGTCGCTCGCCTTCGGCCTTGGACGCGCCATACATCGAAAGCTGCGGCTCTCGGGCGGCAAGGCTGGAGACGTGGATGAAACGGCCGACACCGGCAGCCTTGGCGGCGGCGAGCAGGGCGGCGGTGCCGGCGACATTGCCGGCGTCAAAAGCGGCGCGGGTCGGGGCGCTGACGATGCCGGCGATATGGAGGACGGCGGACGCGCCTTCGCAAAGGTGGGCGAGCGCGGCGGTATCGGCGAGGTCGCCTCGGATCCAGGCGATGTTCGGCTGATCGGCTTGGGGGCGACGGGTAAGGGCGTGGAGTGGCGCATCGGCCAGCGCGAGAACGCGTTGGCCGACAAAGCCGGTGGCGCCGGTGAGGGCAAGCGTCATTCTTTGCCTGTCATCCCGGGCTTGACCTGGGACCCGGTTTTCTTTTGCGAATTCCCAGAGAAGCTGGGTCCCGGGTCAAGCCCGGGATGACAGGAAACCAAGGATGGCATCGTCAAATCGGGGTGCAGGGGTCAAAACCCCTGCCCGCCGGAGGCCATTCAGGCTGCCACGTCAAACGGCTGAATCTCACCGGACAGATACTGCGACCGCGCCTTGCTGCGCGACAGCTTGCCCGACGACGTCTTCGGCAGCGTCCGCGGCGGCACCAGTTCGACGACGCAGCTCATGCCGGTGATGGCACGGACCTTGCTGCGAATGGCTTCGCGCAGAGCGTTGCGTTCTTCAGCGTCCGACGTGCGGCACTGAACGAGAACGGCTGGCGATTCCTCGCCTGACGGCGTCGTGATGGCAAAGGCGGCGATGTCACCGGCCTTGAAGCCCGGCAGCTGCTCGATCGCCCATTCGATATCCTGCGGCCAATGGTTCTTGCCATTGATTATGATCATATCCTTGGCGCGGCCGACGATGAACATCGAACCCTTCGACAGGTAACCCATGTCGCCGGTATCGAGCCAGCCTTCGGGGCTGAGCGCGGCTTCGGTCGCTTCCGGATCGCGGAAATAGCCGGCCATGACGCCGAGACCGCGGACGAACACCCGGCCGATCTTGCGGTCGGGCAGCACTTTGCCGGCTTCGTCGCGGACTTCGATGGTCAAACCCGGCACTGCCTTGCCGCAGTTGACGATGGCGCGATAACGCGTCGGGCGACGCGGATCGGTGCCCATGTCAGGCCGTGCGCTGGTGCCGCCTGAAAGCGTGCGTTCGTCGATCAGATCGGACACAATGCCCTGGCCGAGCGGCATGATGGTGACGGCAAGCGTCGCCTCGGCAAGGCCATAGCTCGGCAGGAAGGCGCTGGCCTTGAAGCCGGCAGCAGCGAACACATCGACAAACGCCTGCATGACGTCCGGACGGATCATGTCTGCACCATTGCCGGCGACGCGCCAGCGCGACAGGTCGAAGCGTTCCGCGACATTGATCGATGGCGAGATGCGGCGGGCGCAAATATCATAGCCAAAGGTCGGCGAATAGCTAAGTGTCGCGTGCGGGTTGCGGCTGATCAGCGTCAGCCACGACAGCGGCCGGCGGGCGAAATCTTCGGTGGCGAGGTAATCGACCGAAATCTGGTTGGCGAGCGGCGCGAGCATGCAACCAACGAGGCCCATGTCATGATACCAGGGCAGCCAGGAAACGACACGATCGCCGCGACCGGCCTCCATGCAATGGGCATGGCCGGCAAGATTGGCGAGCAGCGCTTCGTGCGTCACGGCGACGCCGTGCGGGAATCGGGTCGAACCGCTGGAATATTGCAGATAGGCGATGTCGGTCGATTTGGCCTGATGCAGATCGGCGGCAGGTGCAACTTGCGCAAAATACACCGCCCAGTCATGCGCGGCGCACAGCCCGGTGGCCGCCTGTTCGACCATCGGGAACAGGCCTTCCGGCGACAGCACCAGCTTCGGATCGCAGCTTTTCAGCTGGGTGGCGATCTGATCGACATAGGCATCGCGACCACCAAAGCTGGTCGGCAACGGCAGCGGTACCGGCAGGGCGCCGGCATAGATGGCGGCAAAGAAGGCAGCAGCAAAACCGGCACCGGTCTCGGCGATCAACGCCACCCGGTCGCCCGGCTGCACGCCATCGGCGATCAGGCGCAGCGCCTGGGCCCGCGCATCGGCGGCGAGTTCGCGGTAGGGATAGGCACGCACCAGATCGGCACGGGCATCATGAAAGTTCATGCCCTTATCGCCGAGGCCGGCGTAATCCAGCGCGTCGCCAAGCGTGGCAAATGCCGCGCGCTTGTACGGCAACGCGTCAAAGGTAGCTGTCGCTTCGAGGCTCTTGTCCAAGCCTGGTCTCCCTGTAACCGACTCGGCGCCAACGTTGGCGCAAGTGCAGATAGATTTTGTCCTGTCCCCTCTGACAGACGGGGGCGTTCAAAATCCGGCCCGAACATGGCACAATCAAGGCATGGACACAGAAGACAGCGAAAAGGGCGGCAGGCGCAGGCAAAAGCCGCGCCGCGACTATGCCCCGCGCGAACCGCGCTCTATCGATGCGGCGCAACTGCAGGAGATGGCGCTGGGCTATGCGGCGCGCTACGCGACGACTGCCGCCAAGCTGCGCCGCTATCTCCAGCGCAAACTGGGCGAGCGCATCTGGACACCCGCCGATCCGCCCGACATCGACGGCCTTGTCACGCGGCTGACCGGCCTCGGCTATGTCAATGACCGCGCCTATGCGGCGTCGAAACAGCGCGATCTGACGGCGCGCGGCTTTGGGACCGGTCGGGTGCGCAGTGCGCTGGCGGCAGCTGGCGTGGCGCGCGCCGATGTCGCTGCGGTGCTGTTACCCGAGGACGGCACGATCGCCGACCCTTACGCCCCCGCCATTGCCTTTGCGCGGCGGCGGCGCTTCGGGCCCTTTGCCCGTGACGGTGCCAGCCATGACCCGGCGAAGCGCAATCGCGAACTCGTGGCCATGGCACGTGCCGGGCATGATTTTGCTATCGCGAAGCGCGTCCTCAATGCAGCCGATGCAGTCGCAGCCGAGGAGCTGTCAGCCGACGATTGATGACGGCACCCGATTAGGGGCACCGCCATCAGCAGATCAGGCGTCGACTGTCGGCGGTGGCAGCGCCTTGGTCACCTTGGGCTTCTTCGCCCGCGGTGGCTTTTTGGCAGCAGACACAACCTCAAAGGCCAGATCATTGTCCTTCAGATGCACCCGCACTTCGCCGCCATGGACCAGCTTACCGAACAGCAGCTCCTCGGCGAGCGGCTGTTTGATCTTCTCTTGGATCAAACGGCCCATCGGGCGCGCGCCGTAGAGCTTGTCATAGCCGCGCTCGGTCAGCCAGGCCTTGGCCTCGTCGGTGAGGCTGATATGGACATCGCGTTCCGACAGCTGAAGCTCGAGCTGCAGCACGAACTTGTCGATGACCCGAGCGACGACTTCGGGCGGCAGATAATCAAACGCCACCACAGCATCGAGGCGGTTGCGGAATTCCGGCGTGAACATCCGCTTGATCGCTTCCTCGTCCTCGCCGACGCGCTGGGTCGATCCGAAACCAATGCCTTCGCGTGCCATGTCGGCAGCGCCCGCATTGGTGGTCATGATCAGGATGGTGTTGCGGAAATCAACCGTCTTGCCATGGTGATCGGTCAATTTGCCATTGTCCATTACCTGCAACAGGATGTTGAACAGATCGGGATGCGCCTTTTCGATTTCATCGAGCAGCAACACCGAGTGCGGCTGTTGATCGACGGCATCGGTGAGCAACCCGCCCTGATCGAAGCCGACATAGCCTGGAGGCGCGCCGATCAGCCGCGAAACACTGTGCCGCTCCATGTATTCGGACATGTCGAAGCGGGTCAACGGAATGCCGAGGATGGTGGCAAGCTGCTTGGCAACTTCGGTCTTGCCGACACCGGTGGGGCCGGAGAACAGGTAGCTGCCGATCGGCTTGTTGGGCTCGCGCAGGCCTGCACGGCTGAGCTTGATGGCGCTCGCCACGCGTTCGATGGCCTTGTCCTGGCCGAAAACGACGCGTTTCAGATCCCCTTCGAGTGCTGACAGCGCCTTGGTATCGTCGGTGCTGACGCTCTTGGGTGGGATCCTCGCCATAGTGGCGATGACGGCTTCGATTTCCTTGACGCCAATCGTCTTCTTGCGCTTCGATTCGACGACGAGCATCTGCGACGCGCCGCTTTCATCGATCACGTCGATGGCCTTGTCGGGCAATTTGCGGTCGTTGATGTAGCGCGCCGACAGTTCGACCGCGGCCTTGATGGCCTCAGGCGTGTATTTGAGCTTATGATGCTCCTCATAGCTCGGCCGCAAGCCCATCAGGATCTTGATGGTGTCCTCGATCGACGGCTCGTTGACATCGATCTTCTGGAAGCGGCGCAGCAGCGCGCGGTCCTTTTCGAAGTGGTTGCGGAACTCCTTGTAGGTGGTCGAGCCGATGCAGCGGATCGCGCCCGACGACAGCGCCGGCTTCAGCAGGTTCGACGCATCCATGGCGCCCCCCGAGGTGGCACCGGCACCAATGACGGTGTGGATTTCATCGATGAACAGCACCGCATGCGGTAGCTTTTCAAGCTCGTTGACGACATTCTTCAGCCGTTCTTCGAAATCGCCGCGATAGCGGGTGCCGGCGAGCAGCGCGCCCATATCGAGCGAATAGATGACCGCGGGCTTCAAGACATCGGGCACGGCGCCTTCGACGATTTTGCGCGCCAGGCCTTCGGCGATGGCGGTCTTGCCGACGCCGGGATCGCCCACATACAGCGGATTGTTCTTCGATCGCCGGCAGAGGATCTGGATAGTGCGATCAACCTCGGCATGACGACCGATCAGCGGATCGATCTTCCCGGTCTTGGCCTTTTCGTTGAGGTTGACGGTGAACTGCTTCAATGCCGATTCGGGCTTGCCCTTGTCGCCCTTCTCGCTCTTTTCCGACTTCTCGGCCTTGCCATCCTCGTCCTTGTCGGCGCTGCCCTTGACGGCGCGGGCTTCCGACGGGCCCGATTTGGCGATGCCATGGCTGATGAACGACACGGCATCGAGGCGCGTCATATCCTGCTGCTGCAGGAAGAACACCGCATGGCTTTCGCGTTCGGAGAACAGCGCGACGAGCACATTGGCACCGGTGACTTCCTCGCGGCCCGACGACTGGACGTGCAGGATGGCGCGCTGGACGACGCGCTGAAAGCCGGCGGTCGGCGACGGATCGACGCTCGCATCGGCTTTCAATGCAGACAATTCGGTATCGAGATAGCGGGCCAGCTGGCCCTGCAGTTCCTCGATATCGACATTGCAGGCGCGCAGCACGGCCATGCCATGGCTATCGCTGGTCAGCGCGAGCAACAAATGTTCGAGCGTGGCATATTCGTGGGTGCGGCGCGCGGCTTCTGCCAACGCGTTGTGCAGCGTCTTTTCCAGCTCGCGGGTAAATGAGGGCATGCCTGTCTCCGCTTGGCGACCGGCCGGGGTGACCGACGCCGTAGCCAGAATGTCATCCCGACCGCGCCAAACATCAAGGGGGCAATCGCATGTGACATCACGGCGCGGTATGATACGGGTTTAAACCGCCGGGAAAGGCTGATGACCTATCGGCGCGGTTTCGGTATCCGTGGAACCAGACACATGGGGAAGATGATCATGAAACGTTGGATTCTGCTGACGGCGCTTGCGGCGACACCTCTTTGGTCACAGACACCGGTGACGCCATCAGCGCCGATGAACGCGAGCGCATCGAAGCTGCCCCCCGGCTATCTCGCCGGGCAGCCGCCGGTCGATATCCTCAAGCTGCTGCCCGCCCCGCCGGCGCCCGGCAGCGCCCAGGAGATCGCGGACCGCAAGGCCTATGCCGATAGCGCCAAGGGCATCGGTGGCCCCTTGTGGAAAGACGCCATCGCGCAATTGAGCCCGAGCAGCCCCGAGTTCATGACGGCCCTGTCCTGCGCCGTCGGCGCAAAGCTGTCGTTGCAGGACACGCCCGCCACAATGGCGATAGTCGCGCGTGCCGGCGTCGATTTCGTGCCGCCAATGACGCTCGCCAAGGAACATTACGCGCGGCCGCGGCCCTTCACCACCGACAAGGGCGAAGCATGCGATCCGATCAGCAAGGATGGCGTCGGTGCGCGGCTCGGCTGGTCCTATCCGAGCGGCCACAGCGGCATCGGCTGGCTGTGGGCGTTGATCCTGTCCGATGTGGCGCCGACCCACGCCGACAAGATCCGCGGCTTTGGCCAGGCGACCGGCGATCTGCGCGTCGCCTGCCGGGTGCATTGGCTCAGCGATGTCGCCAATGGCCGGATTCTGGCGACGTCGATCTATCAGCGCATCGCTGCCGAGCCCGACTATCAGGCCGATCTGGCGCGGGCGAAGGCCGAGATTGCCGCGGCACCGCCGCTCGTCTGCCCCGGCTGATTGCCGCAGCGGGTGGAAACGCGCCTTGTCGTCGCCATATCGGGGTCGCAATTGGCCGCTATTGCAGCGACCTGAGATGCTGACCCACCGGGATGCCATGACTGTTCAAGCCACCAACCACGCTGCGGCCTTTGCGGCAACACCCGCGATCAAGCGCGCCGATGACACCGCGATGATCAAGATCGCGGCGCAACTGGCGCGCGAGTTCGCTGTCGCCAAGCCGGCAATCTATTGGGCCGATTTCGGCGCGTCGGCGGTGCTCGGCTATGGCGCGCTGGCGCTGGCGATCATGGCGACCGGCTGGGTTCAGGGCCTCGCTGTAATCGTCGCGGTGCTGGCGCTGTATCGCGCCGGGCTGTTCATCCACGAGATTTCGCACCTGCGCCCCGATGCCGTGCCAGGGTTTCGCACCGCCTGGAACATTATCATTGGCGTCCCGTTGCTGGTGCCGTCATTCATGTATGAAGGCGTCCACAGCCTCCACCACACCCGTATCCGCTATGGCACGGCCGAAGACCCCGAATATCTGCCGCTGGCGCTAATGAAGCCCTGGACTGTGCCGGTGTTCGTGCTCGTCTCCGCCCTCGCGCCGATCGCCGTGCTGCTGCGCTATGGCATCCTGTCACCGCTGTCGCTGGTCTATCCGCCGCTACGCCAGACGCTGGTGGCGCGCTATTCGTCGCTGTCGATTAACCCAGATTTCCGCCGCCGCATGCCGGAGGGCGATTTCGCCCGCCACTGGGTGATCTGGGAAACCGCCGCCAGCCTGTGGGCGATGGTGGTCATCGCCGGGGTCGCAACCGGCATCATTCCGCTGCGCGCCTTCTTGATCACCATCGGCGTCGTTTCAGGCGTCACCGTGTTCAACCAGATCCGCACGCTGGTGGCGCATCTGTGGGAGAATGACGGCGAGCCCTTGAGCGTGACCGGCCAGTATCTCGACAGCGTCAACGTGCCGCCGCCGGGCCTGCTGCCGGCGCTATGGGCACCGGTTGGCCTGCGCTATCATGCGCTGCATCATCTGCTGCCGGGGGTGCCCTATCATTCACTCGGTGAGGCCCATCAGCGCTTGATGGCAGCGATGCCTGCGGGTTCGGCCTACCATCAGGGCAATTACCCTGGGCTGTTCGGGCTGGTGGTGCGGCTTGTGAAGGGCGCGAAGGCCTGACGCCTCCGGCGGCTGGGGCCAACGGCCCCAGGCCCCTTTTTCCTGTTACGCTGCCGCGTTGAACGGCTTGTCCTTGTCGGGACGCAGGTCGCCCGGCAGCCCGAGAACGCGCTCGGCGATGATGTTGCGCAGGATCTCGTCGGTGCCGCCGGCGATACGCAAGCCGGCTGCGCCAAGATAGCTGCCCTGCAACTTCGCCAATTCCGGATCGGCATCGGCGCCGGCGACAAAGCCGTCACCACCCGCAAGATCGAGCGCGAAGCTCGCCATTTCCTGCATCGTCTTGGCGACAACGACCTTGGAAATGCTCTGCTCCGGTCCCGGCATCTGGCCGCGTGACAGCGCCGAAAGCGCGCGCATCTGGGTCAGCTTGATGCCCTGATCGTTGATATAGCTCTGGGCGATGCGCTGACGGACGTCGCCGGCTTCGATGGCCGGGCCACCGACCGGGGCGTCGACGCCCTTGGCAAGCTTCATCAGCGTTTCATAGCCGGGCGCGTGGCGCGGCTTGCCGCCGACGGCAAGGCGTTCGTGCATCAGTGTGGTCAGCGCCACCTTCCAGCCGTCGCCAACCGCGCCAAGGCGGTGGGAATCATTCACTCGCACGTCATCGAAGAAGACTTCGTTGAAGTCGCTGCCGCCCGACATCTGCTTGATGCCGCGCACTTCCATGCCCGGCGCCTTCATGTTCACGATGAACATCGTCAGGCCCTTGTGCTTCGGTACATTCGGATCGGTGCGGGTAACGACGATGCCGTAATCGCTGGCATGGGCAAAGCTGGTCCACACCTTCTGGCCGTCGATCACCCATTCATCGCCATCCTTGACAGCACGGGTGCGGATCCCGGCGAGATCGGAGCCGGCCGAGGGTTCGGAGAACAGCTGGCACCAGACTTCTTCGCCGACCAGCGCCTTGGGCACATAGCGTTCGGCGACTTCGGCGGAGCCGTGGGTGAAGACGGTCGGGATACACATGCCGAGGCCAATCGAATAAAGGCCGGACGGCGCGTGGAAGCGGCTTTCTTCCTGCCCATAGATGATCGATTGCATCGGGCCGAGGCCCTGGCCGCCAAATGCCTTGGGCCAAGTAATGCCGGTATAGCCGGCGGCAAACTTCTTCGCCTGCCACGCCTTGGAACGCTTGATGAACTCATCGAGCTTCCATGCCGTTTCCGGCGGCTCGCGATATTCGGCGGCGTTCTCTTCCATCCAGGCGCGGGCCTTGGCGCGATATTCGGCTTCTTGCGGGGTGTCGTTGAAGTCCATGGTCGGTTCCCTTGCGATCTAAATGCAGTCTGCCAGCTATGTTGGCGGCTTACGCTGCGGCGCGGTTACGCACCTCGAGCGCGCGGACCAGCCGGTCCGCCCACCAGCCGCGTGGGCCGAGTGCGGCCGCCGCGGCGCGGGCGCGGCGATAGTAGAATTGGCAATCGCTTTCCCAGGTGAAGCCGATGCCGCCGTGCAGCTGGACGGTTTCTTCGGCCGTGAAGCTGAGGGCATCGAGGCTGGCGACGCGCGCTGCGGCAGCAGCCTGACGCAGTTCGGCGCCTTGCGTATCGATCATGGCCACACCGTGGAGGGCATGGGCGCGAGCAATTTCGATCTTGATATACATGTCGGCGCACTTGTGTTTCACGCCCTGATAGCGGCCGATGGTTTGGCCAAAGGCGACGCGGGTCTTGGCATATTCAACGGTCATGTTCATCGCCGCAGCGGCGGTGCCGATGGCTTCATAGGCAAGGATGACCGCGGCGCGGTCGAGCCAGGCCTGATAATGCGAGGCGTCACCGAGCGGTTCGGCGACAACGCCGTTGAGCGTCAACCGGCCGTGACGGCGGACGAGATCGAGCGTCTCGACGGTTTCGACCTTGGCGGCCTTCAAATCGACGATCCACAGTGACGGGCCATCGGTACCGGCGGCCGCGACGATGGCGAGGTGAGCGCCGGGCAGATCGGCAACCGGCGCTTTGACGCCATTGAGCTTGCCGCCACTGGACGTGATCGCGACAGTCGCTGGCGTCACGGCGCCGGGTTCATTCCACGCGGGGACAGTGATGGTGCTGCCATCAGCGATACCGGGGAAGTACTTGGCTTGCTGGGCGTCGCTGCCGGCGATGAGCAGCGCTTCGGTGGCGAGCAGTGTCGAGACCAATGGCACCACGGCAAGCGCGCCGCCCGCGGCCTCGGCGAGCTGGCAGCTTTCCTCGGCGCTCATGCCGAGGCCACCATGCGCTTCGGGAACACGCGCCGCGGTCCAGCCGAGGCTGGCGATTTCGGCCCAGAGTGCAGCATCGAAATCAGGCGCGTCCTTGGCCATCGCCTTGCGGGCCGCGGTGGTGCCGGCCTTTTCGGCGAACAGCTTTTTCGCCTGTTCGCCAAGCGCCTTGGCATCATCGGAAAAATCGAAATTCACGTGCGCACTCCCCAACAATTTGGGGCACCTTACCTTAACGTCAACCGCGCGCAACCCGCGCCTTTTGGACAGTTTTCACGCGGCGATGCGGAACCCGGCGAGAAAGTCGTAATCGGCGCGGCAGGCGTCGGCGACGGCTTGCGCTTCGGCGTCGAGCACGATCGGCTTGGTCTCGGGTGCCCCGAAACCGGTGGAGGCTTCGACCGATTCATACCAATGCGAGGCCCAAATGCCGTCAGTGTCGCGGCGGCCCGGCGCCCAATGCAGCATAACCGGGTCGAAGGCGATCCCGAGCGCCGCACATAAGGCCGCCAGCATCTCCGTCGGCTGCGCAAGAATATCGGCCGAATCGATCACCGGCGGTGCTTTGCCGAGCCGATCGGCTTCGCGATCAAAATACTGCCGCTGTCGGGCAACACCGAGATGATCGGGCCGCACCGCGACGCGCTTGATGGCATAGCTGGCAACGACGCGCGCCGGATCGCGGATCAGAAAGGCATGGGTGTGCTCCGCCAGATCGGCGATGCCAACCGGGCCTTCCATATGGTGCGCCATGTGCTTCTGATACCAG
>JAATWA010000012.1:46877-55791 GCA_013361095.1 Pseudanabaena biceps
CCTATCTGGCCGCCAACAACATGTTCATCTCGAACGGTACGGTGATCCAGCGCGCCGGTCCGACGGCGGCGCTCGGCTTCGTCAAGTTCGAGCTGCGGGACAGCTACGCCATCTTCCTGCACGACACGCCGGCCAAGGCGGCCTTCGCCAACGCCTACCGGCACCGCAGCCATGGGTGCGTGCGAGTGCAGGACGCCGTCGAGTTCGCGCGGCTGCTGCTGTCGCCTGACCCGGAGCGGCTGGCGGCCTTCGACCGCGCCCAGGCCTCGCGCGAAACCCGCCGCATCACCACCGGCCGCGAGATCGGCGTGCGGCTGCTGTACTGGACCGCCTTCGTCGACGGCCAGGGCCGCGTGGCCTTCCGCGAGGACGTCTACGATCGGGACAATCGTCTCGCCCAGGCGCTGGGCATCGCCGTCAGCCTGCCGCGCCCCGTGGACGACGGCCGCGCTGACGCCAACGACGTCGGCCCCTGATAACGACAGGTCTGCGAAGGACGCACGCGGCCGGCGGGCCGTGGAGCGTCAGCTCAGCCGCGGAAAGCAGCCTCGAGCCGGCCCAGCTGGGCCAGCACCGGATTGGGCGTGTCGGCCTCGGGCGCCTCAAGGTACATGCGGCGGTCTAGGTGGGCGATCCGGTCGTGCAGTCGCTCGGCACGCACGCAGTACTCCACCAGGGCGATCGGCAGCTCCAGCGACCCGGGCTCGGCCTCGGGCGTGCGCTCTTCCAGCCGGTAGCGGGGATCACAGGCGGCGTCCGGCGACATGTCGCCCTCGCGCACGGCCCGCTGGACCAGCAGCCACGAGGCGATGCGCATCAGCCGCGTGGTCAGCTTCATGCTCTGGGCGGCATAGGCCAGCGCCCCGGCGCGGGACAGCAGCTTGGCTTCCCGGCGCCCCTCTCCGTCCAGATAGTCGGCCGTCTCCTCGACCAGCTCCATCCCTTCGCGGAAGGTACGCTCGAACAGCTCCGAGGCGGCGAAGTCGGCCACCAGAGCGATGCGCGGCGAGGTCGGGGACGCGACGTCGTGGGTCATCGAGGGGATCATAGGCATGGCCGGGGCCGAACTCCAGAGGCGGGACAGACGCCCGCGAGGTGAGGTCAGGGCTGCAACGCCCGTGCCACCCGGTTTGTGCCGTCCCGGTCAGCCGCCGAGATTGAAAAAGGCGTCTGCCGCCGACCGCTTGGCCGACTTGGTCTCGATCGCCTTGCGGGTCCGGGCGATCTCGGCCTCCAGCGTGGCGATGCGGGCCTCCAGATCCGCGACCGCATAGGGGTCGAGATCCTCGCGGATCAGCGCCGTCACCGCCTCGCGCACCGGGCGCGGCTCCAGGTCCTCGAACGACATGGCGACCTCCTCGTGACGGCGTGGCGCAGGCGCGCGCGGGCCTCTATTTCAACTCCCGAAGGCGGCCGTTGACAACCGCCATGGCATCCGGGGACGGACAGATGCGCGTGATCGAGATCGAAGGCGGGCGCGGACCTGCCACGGCGCTGAGGCTGGCGGCGCGGCCAACGCCGACGCCGGGCCCGGGCGAGGTCCTGGTCCGGGTAAAGGCCACAGGCGTCAACCGCCCTGATCTGCTGCAGCGCGAGGGCCTCTACCCCCCGCCCCCCGGCGCGCCGGACATCCTCGGCCTGGAGGTCGCCGGCGAAATCGAGGCGCCCGGCGACGGAGTGAGCGACTGGCGGACCGGCGATCGCGTCTGCGCCCTGCTCGGCGGCGGCGGCTACGCCGAGTACGCTGTGGTCGATGCCCGGCATCTGCTGCCGGTCCCGGACGATATGGACCTCGTCACCGCCGCCGCCCTGCCCGAGACCCTTCTTACCGTCTGGGCCAATGTGTTCGAGGCCGGGCGACTGGCCGAAGGCGAGACCCTGCTGGTGCACGGCGCGACCAGCGGCATCGGCGTCACCGCAATCCAGATGGCGAAGGCCGCCGGCGCGCGGGTGATCGCCACGTCCCGCGGTGCGGCCAAGACAGCAGCGGCCCTGGCGCTCGGGGCGGACGTCAGCCTCGATGCGACCGCGCCCGGCTTCGACGCCGACCTCGACGCGGCCGGGCCGGCCGACGTCATCCTCGACATGGTCGGCGGCGCCTATGCCGAGCGGAACCAGCGGGCCCTCGCCGCAGGGGGCCGTTGGGTGGTGATCGCCACCCAGGGCGGCCGCGCCGCGAGTATCGACCTGATGCAGCTGATGCTGAAACGCCAGGTGCTGACCGGCTCGACCCTGCGGTCCCGGCCGGCTGACGAAAAGGCCAGACTGACCGCCGCGGTCCGGGCGCAGGCCTGGCCCTGGGTCGTGTCCGGTCAGGTCCGACCGCCGATCGAGGCGACCTTTCCGCTCGAACAGGCGCAGGACGCCCACCTCCGGCTGGAAGCGGGCGCCCATGTCGGCAAGATCATACTGACGCTCTGAGACCTACCAGCGGCCCCGCAGCGGCCGCAGCGACGAGATGCGGTCGTTGAAGCCCGACGAGCCGAGGTTGCGCACGTCGCCGTCGAAGACCTCGCACTGGCCGGCGAAGTTGGCGTCCGTGCAGACTTCCCACGGCCCGTTCAGCCGCATCGAGCTGATGGCGTCGTTCAGCCCCAGGCGGGACAGGTTGGGGATCTCTCCGCGCAGGGTCTCGGAGTCGCCGGTGAAGTTGGCGTCGCGGTAGACGGTGATGCTGTTGCGCCCGCCGCCCCAGCCGCCGCCATTTCCGCCGGTCCAGCCGCCGCCACCGCCGCCGCCGCGCGCGGCGCGAACCGAGCTGACGCGGTCGTTGAGCCCGAAGTCCGAAAGATTGCGCACGTCGCGGTCGATGCGCTCGCAGCGGCCGCCGAAGCGGGCGTCCTCGCAGATCTCCCAGCTGCCGTTGACGCGGGCCGAGGAGGCGCGGTCATTGAAGCTGGACAGGAAGGCCGTCTCGCCGGTCACCACGAACGACTGTCCACGGAAATCGGAGTCGGCGAAGAAGGTGATCGAGGGGCTGCCACCGCCGCCGCCCCCGCCGCCGCCGCCACCGCCACCGCCGCCGGGACGGTCCTCGTAGCTGCCGCGGTGGCCGGCGCAGACCAGCAGGCCGTTGTCATTGCCGATGTCGCTGCTGGAGCAGCGCGCCAGCTCGATCGAGGTCTCGCGCATGCGGCCGCGCTGATCCCGGCAGTCCGCATAGAGTCGGCCCTGGTTCACATAGGCCCCGCTGCAGGTGGCCTGATAGCTGCCCCGCGGCGCGCCCCGGTTCTGGGCGTCGGCGGTGGAGGCGGCAGCCAGGCCGGCGCCCAGCGCCCCCAGGGCGGCGATCGTCATCGTCAGGTTCAGTTTCACGGTACAACTCCCTCCAGGCCCGGCAACGCCGGGGTTTCCCCCAACAAGCATGCCATGGATGAACCGTGGCTGTCAGACATCCTCAGATGACGTTTTCTTTGCGCCCGAGTTCGCCTATACAGAGGCTTCCGCGCCCGGCCGAAAGGTCGGGCGCCGCCGTTTCCGGCGTCCGCTGACGCCGCCCACTTCGGAACCGACGATCATGACCGACATCCTGATGCCCAAGGCCACCGCGGTCTGGCTGGTCGACAACACCTCGCTGACCTTCGAGCAGATCGCCGACTTCTGCGGCCTGCACCCGCTGGAAGTGCGCGGCATCGCCGATGGCGACGTGGCCCGCGACATCCGCGGCGCCGATCCGCTGGTCAACGGCCAGCTGACCCGGGATGAGCTGGACCGCGCCCAGGCCGACTCGACCTATCGCATGAAGGCGGTGGTCAGCCGCCACGCCGAGATGCTGAAGCCAGTCAAGCCGGCCCCCCGCTACACCCCGGTCTCGCGCCGTCAGGACCGCCCGGACGCCATCATGTGGTTTGTGAAGAACCACCCGGAAGTCACGGACGCGCAAATCGCCAAGCTGCTCGGCACCACCAAGGCGACGATCGAGACCGTGCGCAACCGCACGCACTGGAACGCCGCCAACATCAAGCCGGTCGACCCGGTGACCCTCGGCCTCGTCGGCCAGCTGCAGCTCGACGAGACCGTCCGCAAGGCGGCCGAGAAGCGCGCCCGCGATGAGGCCCGCGAGGGCGGCCCCAGCCTGCGCCCGGTGGGCGAGGTCGAGCCGGAGCCGGCGCCCGAGCCGGAGATCGAGGAAGACGACTACGACGTGCGCAGCGGCCCCGAGCCGACCGCCGAGTCCGTGTTCGGCCGCAGCGACGACTGAACCTGACAGACCGAAGACGCAAAACGGCCCCGGGAGACGCCTCCCGGGGCCGTTTCCGTTACAGCTCGCAGCCTGTGCGGAGACTGCGCGCCGCCGCCTCAGGGGGCCCGGGTCTCCAGCTCCTTGATCTCTTCCTTAAGTCGAAGCTTTCGACGCTTCATGTCCCGAAGCTTGAGCGAGTCCACGGACGGGCTCTGCAGCGCCTGGTGGATCGCATCCTCCAGATTGCGGTGACGATTCCCCAGTTCGCGGATCCGAGCTTCGATGGTCATGGCTTGCGCCTCCATGTCTAAGGGACAAGAAGAGTGAGCGCCCGTATTGCCGAGCTGTGGAATCACATCCGCGTGACGTCACAGACCGACCGGACAACAGGAGCCTGACCCCGAAAATGGCCGAAGATATGAACGGAGCCGTAAGCCGGCCCCGGCTGGTGGTGGGAATCTCCGGCGCGTCCGGCGTGTCTTACGGGGTCCGGGCGCTGGACGCCCTGCGCGAGCTGGGGATCGAGACCCACCTCGTAGCCACGCGCGCGGCCATGCTGACCCTGGCGCAGGAAACCGATCTCTCCCCGGACGACCTGTCCGCCCGCGCCGACGTGACGCACCGGCTCGCCGACGTCGGCGCCACCATCGCCTCCGGTTCGTTCCGCACCCTCGGCATGCTGGTCGCGCCCTGTTCGGTGCGCACCATGAGCGAGATCGCCACCGGCGTGACCTCGACCCTGCTGACCCGGGCGGCGGACGTCACCCTCAAGGAGCGGCGACCGCTGGTGCTGATGGTGCGCGAAACGCCGTTCCACCTTGGCCACCTGCGCACCATGACCCAGCTGACCGAGATGGGGGCCATCATCGCCCCGCCCCTGCCCGCCCTCTACGCGCGCCCCGCCAGCGCGGCCGAGATCATCGACCAGTCCGTCGGCCGTGCACTGGACCTGTTCGGGCTGGACTGGCGCGGCACCCGTCGCTGGGCCGGGCTGGACGCCGGAGCCTGAGCGCATGAGCGACCTGTGGGACTGGGCCGTCCGGGCCTATGCCGCCGAGGGCGTGCAGGCGGCCTGCCTCGACCTGCAGGAGTCCGCAGATCAGGACGTGCCCCTGCTGCTGTGGGCCGCCTGGTGCGCCCGCACCGGCCGGCCGCTGGACGGCGAGACCCTGGAGGCCGCCGTCGACCTGACCCGGGCCTGGCGCGAGCAGGCCATCGCCCCCCTGCGCGCCGTGCGCCAGCGGCTGAAGCTGCGCCACCCCGACCTCGACGATACAGCGCGTGAGGCCGTTCGCACCCAGGTGAAGGCCGCGGAGCTGGCGGCGGAACGCGCGCTGCTGCAAGGACTGGCCGACCAGTCGCCCCCTGCCGGAGGCGCTCCGGGAGACCCGATGACGGCCCTTGCCGCCACCTCCCGCGCCTGGTCGCCCCGGGTCCCGCGGGCGCTGCTTCAGACCCTCGCCGAGCGCCTTCCGGCCTGATCCCGGCTGGGGTATAAGCCGCGCTTCCCGGGACCCGCCATGAACGACGACGCCACGCCGATCGACGAGGAAACCGTCCTCCTCAGCGCCCGTGTAAAGGCGCTGCGGCAGGAGCACGCTGACATCGACGCCTCGATCGAGGCGCTCGGCCGCATGCCGATCCCCGACCAGTTGCTGATCGCCCGGATGAAGCGTCGCAAGCTGTCGCTGCGCGACGAGATCGTGAAGATCGAGGCCCGCATCCTGCCGGACATCATCGCCTGAGAGGCGGTAGTCGGTAGGGGTAGGCCCCCCTACGATCTACCCCTCTTCCGCACCCACATGGCGGCGTCGGCCTCGGCCAGCCAGGCCTCCGGATCCGTGTGGCCCGTGAAGGCGCGCACCCCGATCGAGCCGCCCAGGGGCAGGCTGGCGCCGTCCTGCTGGAACGGCCGGCGCGCCATGGCCTCGGCCAGCCGACGCGCCTTGTCACGCCCCTCCTCCGGCCCGGCGTTGAGCAGCAGCAGGGCGAATTCGTCGCCGCCCAGCCGGCCCACGGCGTCGGACTCGCGCACATTGGCGAGCAGCAGTTCCGCGACCTGAACCAGGGCGGCGTCGCCGGCCATATGCCCGAAGGTGTCGTTGATCGTCTTGAAGCCGTCGAGGTCGATGTAGAGCAGCACCGCCGGGGCGTCGTAGCGGGTGCAGTAGGCCATGGTCCGGCGCATGGCCTCGATGAAGCCCCGACGGTTCAGCAGCGGCGTCAGCACATCGTGATCCGCCGCCGCCTCCGCCGCCTCGGCGCGCGCGGTCAGGGCGGCCACCTCGGCGCGCAGCCGGGCGATCTCGGCCATCAGGTCCTGTTCCGGCGCGTCGAGCACGGGCCCACTCCTCGCGCCGACTCACTCCGGCCGGGCGCAGGGCCAAGGTTAGCGGGCTCTGTTGCGGGCGCAACGCGGGTGCTGTAAGCGCGCGCTTTCCCTGGCGAGGAGCCCGGCGCATGGCGTCTTCGACCCCCGCATCCCGCCCGTCCGTGGCGATCATCATGGGCAGCCGGTCGGACTGGCCGACGATGAAGCTCGCGGCGGACATGCTGGAGCGGCTGGGCGTGGCCTATGAGGCCCGCGTGGTGTCTGCCCACCGCACGCCGGAGCGCATGTACAGCTTCGCCCGCGGGGCGGCCGACGCGGGGTTCAGGGTGATCATCGCCGGGGCCGGCGGGGCCGCCCACCTGCCGGGCATGGTGGCCTCCCTGACGACCCTGCCGGTGCTCGGCGTGCCGGTGAAGTCGAAGGCGCTCAAGGGGCTCGATTCCCTCCTCTCGATCGCCCAGATGCCTGGGGGGGTGCCGGTCGGGACCCTCGCCATCGGCGAGGCGGGCGCGACCAACGCCGGCCTGCTGGCGGCGCAGATCCTCGCTCTGTCAGACCCGGCGCTGGCTGGACGAGTCGCCGCCCTGCGGCAGGCCCAGACCGACTCCGTGGCCGCGACGGTCGAGGACTGAGTGACCGTCCCGCCGCGCCGCCAGCCGCCCCTCTCGCCCGGCGCCGTGATCGGCGTTCTCGGCGGCGGCCAGCTGGGCCGCATGCTGGGCGAGGCCGCCAGCCGGCTCGGCTTCGACCTGGTGGTGCTGGACCCTGAACCGGCCAGCCCGGCCGCCCGCGTCGCGGCGCGCCAGATCACTGCGGCCTATGACGACGCCGACGCCCTCGACGACCTGGGCCGGATCAGCGACGTCGTCACCTTCGAGTTCGAGAACGTCCCCGCCGCCTCGGCAGCCCGGCTGGCCGCCGGGGGCGCGCTGGTGGCGCCGGGCCCGCGCGCCCTCGCCATCGCCCAGGACCGGGTCGAGGAGAAGACCTTTCTCAACGCCGCCGGCGCGCCGACCGTCGATTTCCGCCCGGTCGACAGCCCCGACGACCTCCGCCGCGCCCTGATCGAGCTGGGCGCGCCGGCGCTGCTCAAGACCCGGCGCGAGGGCTATGACGGCAAGGGCCAGGCGTGGGTGCGCCGTCCGGACGACGTCGAGGCCGCCTGGGCCGCCGTCGGCGGGCGACCGTCGATCCTCGAGGCGCGGGCCGACTTCCGGCGCGAGCTGTCGATCATCGCCGCCCGAGGCTGGGACGGGAGCGTCGCCATCTATCCGCTCGGCGAGAATCGCCACGCGGACGGCATCCTGCGCACCACCCGCGCCCCGGCGACGGCCGACGCCGCGACGGCCGCGGCGGCGCAGGATATCGCCGCCAGGGTGCTGAACGGCCTCGACTACGTCGGCGTCATCGGCATCGAGCTGTTCGACCTCGGCGACCGGCTGCTGGTCAACGAAATCGCCCCGCGGGTGCACAACACCGGCCACTGGACCCAGGACGGGTGCGCCTGCGACCAGTTCGAGCAGCACATCCGCGCCATCGTCGGCTGGCCGCTGGGCCCGACCGCGCCCCACGCTGCCGTGGAGATGACCAATCTGCTCGGCCCCGAGGTCGAGGCCTGGCCGGAGTTGGCGGCCGCGCCGGACGCCCGCCTGCACCTCTACGGCAAGGCCGAGGCCCGACCCGGCCGCAAGATGGGCCACGTCAACCGGCTGAGGCCGCTTTCGGCGGACGCGGGGCAGGACTGACCGCAAGACTGCCCGCCGCCGGCGGGATCAGCAGCGCCTCCGAGGGAGCGCGGTCGAGCAACCAGTCAGCCCACCGGGACGGCGGCAGGGGCAGCACGCCGCGGTCATGGTACGGCGCGACGTCCGGGCCGGGCTCAGCGCTCAGCAGCGAGACGGCCTCATCGCGCCCCTCCCCCGTTCGCCAGACCGCCGCCAGGGCGAGCAGCGGCGCCTCCGGGTCGCGGAAGATCCAGCGCGTTTTCGGATAGCGATCGCCGGTGAACTCGTAGAAGCCGCTGACCGGGACCAGACAACGGCCTTGCCGCGGGCCATTGCCGAGCGTGCGCCCCTCGCTGCGGAAATTGACGACGGGACCGGCCTTCGGTCGCGGCGGCGGAAAGCCAAAGCGCATCGACATCAGCCGCACCCGGCCTTCCGCGTCCACCCGTACCGCGGGCGCGAGGTCGGTCGGACGCACCTCCTCGATGGGCGCCAGGTTCGGCAAGCCGGACGAAAGGTCGATCACCAAACCGACGCGCTCGAACAGGTCGACCAGCTCGCGAACCGTGTAGCGCGCCTCGAACGAGGCGCACATCAGGCGGCGTCGCCGTACCGGAGCCGGCTCAGGGCATCGAGGAAACGCCGACCGGCGGCGTCGAAGTCCTTGCCCGCCTT
>JAATWA010000012.1:64879-82947 GCA_013361095.1 Pseudanabaena biceps
GGTCCCGCAGCTCGAACTTGACGAAGCCGAGCGCCGCCGTCGGACCGGCGCGCTGGATCACCGTACCGTTCGAGATGAACATGTTGTTGGCGGCCAGATAGGCCGGGCCACGCGGCAGGATCTCGGTGCGGGCGATCGACGCCGGCACATACCAGGGCGGGTTGGCCACGACCGAGGCGAACGGCTTCTCGAGGCTGGGCGTCTGGTTGGCGGGGGTACCGACGACGACCCGGTTCGAGTGCACCGGCCGGCCATCCTTCCAGTAGACCATGATGGCGGCGGCGGTGTTGACCTCTATCCGCTCGGGCGCGACGTCGCGGGCCAGCCAGCGGCGGCGCTCGAGGTTGAGGGCGATCTGGCGCGCCCGGTCCTCGGCCGAGGCGGACAGGGAGCGCTGGGTGCCCTGGCCAATCCGGCCATCGGCGGCGAGGCCGTGACGCACCTGGAAGCCGCGAACGGCCTCAACCAGTTCGGCGGTGTAGGTCGTCGTGCCGGCGAGGGCGGCGGCGCGGTCGCGGGCCAGATCGCCCTCGGCGGCCAGCCGCGCGATCAGGGCCGGCACCCGGGCGTCGGTGGCGAAGGGCTCCAGCGTCGGGCCGGGCGGGAAAGCGGGCCAGCCGCCGCCGGCGGCGATCATGCGCCGGTAGCGGACATAGCCGGCCGACAGGTTGGCGTAGCCGATGTCGGTCGGCGCCAGGCTCTCGAACCAGTCCAGCAGCCGGTCGCGGGCCAGCGCGTCGGTCAGGCCGCCGGGCAGGTCGACGCGGTTCTTGCGCATCTCCCACAGCTCCTCGACCGTTTCCGGGCGAACGCGGCCCTCGGCCAGAACCCGGGCGTAGCTGATCGCGGCGGCGGTGGTCCGCACGTCGGCGGTGGCGGGGTCGGCGGCCAGCCCGGCGAAATCGAAGAAGTCGCCGCCCGACAGTCCATGGCGCTCCGCCCGTTCGGACACCGAGCCTAGGGCCCGGACGCGGACAGGCGTCCACAGCGGACGCCAGCCGCCCAGCTCGTAGACGGCGCGCACGTCATCACGGATCTCCGCCGGCAGGCGAACGACCTGGGCGAGATAGGCCGCCGCCTCGGGCGAGGGGGGCGCTGACGTATAGGGCTGGACCGACTGGGCGAGCGCACGGCCGGACAGGACGCTCGCCAGGGCCGCTGCTGCGGCGCCGAGCCCGAGGTCGCGTCGATTCATGTCCGGCCTGCCTGTTTCGCTCTTGAACGGGTACGGCCTCGGCCGCTCCGCCTAACGTATCGAAGCTTAACGACGTTCCGGACAAACAAAAAGCGCCGGTCCCGGGGACCGGCGCCTGTCTGTTGCGGCGAAGTCGCGCTTTCGCGCCTACTTCTTGATGAAGCCGCCGAACTTGTTGTTGAAGCGCGACACGCGGCCGCCGCGGTCCATCAGCTGCTGGTTGCCGCCGGTCCAGGCCGGGTGCGTCGACGGATCGATGTCGAGGCTCAGGTTGTCGCCTTCCTTCCCGTAGGTCGAGCGGGTCTGGTAGCTCGAACCGTCCGGCAGGGTGACGGTGATGAAGTGGTAGTTCGGGTGGATATCCGGCTTCATGTCGATCGGGCCCTTGGCGCGCGGCGACGATTCCGACCGTCAATGCGCTGAATGAGAAAACCCGCCGATGGGACGACGGGAGGAGCGCGGGCGTTTACACCGCAGGTCCCGATCAGGCAAGAGGCCCGCCATGAGCGCCGCATCGAGCCAAGCCGACCCTGTCCGCCCCGATCCCCTGCGGGCGCCGGACCTGCGGGACCGCCCCGGGGAGGGCGAGACCCTGACCGGGCGGCTGACCGAGGACGGCGAGAAGCGGGCCCGGCGGCGGGACATCCGGCCGCTGGCGCGGCTGCTGCCCTTCGCGCTGAAGCACAAGGTCGATCTGGCCATCGCCCTGTTCTGGCTGCTGGCCTCCAGCGCCGCGTCGCTCGGGCTGACCGCCACGGCGCGCGGGGCGATCGACCAGGGCTTCGACGACGGCGGCGCCCGGCTGAACCTGTGGTTCGCCCTGCTGGGGGCCAACGCCCTGTTCCTCGCCCTGGCCACGGCGATCCGCTATTTCTACGTCACCAAGACCGGCGAGCGGGTGATCGCCGATGTCCGCCGGGCCCTGTTCGGGCGGGTGATGACGCTGGACCCCAGCTTCTACGCCCGCATCCGCACCGGCGAGGTGCTGTCGCGGCTGACCACGGACATCCAGCTGGTCGAGACCCTGCTGACCACCTCTGTCTCCTTCGCCCTGCGCAACCTGATCACCATGATCGGGGCGGTGATCCTGCTGTTCTTCGTCAATCCGAAGCTGACCCTGTTCATCTCCGTGCTGGCCCCGGCGACCATCCTGCCGCTGTTCCTGTTCGGCCGGGTCGTGCGCCGCCTGACGGTGGCCAGCCAGGACCGTTTCGCCGGCGCGGTCGGCCTCGCAGGCGAGAGCGTCGACGCCATCGAGACCGTCCAGGCCTTCGGCCGCGAGCCCAGTGTCATCGCCCGCTTCGGCGCCTCGGTGGAGCAGGCCTTCGCCGCCAGCCTTGACCGGATGAAGGCGCGGGCCGTGATGACCGGGCTGATCATCATGGTCATGTTCGGCGGGGTGTCTTTCGTGCTTTGGCTCGGCGCCCGGGACGTGGTGGCGGGGGTGCTGACGCCGGGCGCCCTGCTGCAGTTCGTACTGCTGTCGGTGTTCGCCGCCGGGGCCGTGGGCGCGCTCGGCGAGAGCTGGGGCGAGGTGCAGAAGGCGGCCGGGGCGATGGAGCGCATCGACGAGCTGATGCGCAGCGTCCCCACCATCGCCGCACCCGACAAGCCGATCGCCCTGCCGTCGCCGCCGCGGGGGGAGATCGCCCTGGCCGGAGTGCGTTTCGCCTATCCGGGCCGGCCCGACCTGCCCGCGCTCAAGGGCCTCGACCTGACCGTCCGGCCCGGAGAGACCGTGGCCCTGGTCGGGCCCTCGGGGGCGGGCAAGTCGACCGTCTTCCGGCTGCTGCTGCGCTTCTACGATCCTGATGGCGGGGCGGTCGCGGTGGACGGTGTGGACGTGCGTCAGGCCGATCCGGCCGAGGTGCGCGGCCGCTTCGCCTGGGTCAGTCAGGAGACGCCGCTGTTCTCCGGCTCGGCCACCGAGAACATCCGCTTTGGCCGCGAGGATGCGACTCTGGAGGAGGTGCGCGAGGTGGCCGGCAAGGCCCAGGCCACGGCCTTCCTTGACGCCCTGCCGGAGGGCTTCGATACGCCGCTGGGCGAGCGGGCCAAGAGCCTGTCCGGCGGCCAGCGCCAGCGTCTCGCCATCGCCCGCGCCCTGATCCGCCATGCCCCGATCCTGCTGCTGGACGAGGCCACCAGCGCGCTCGACGCCGAGAACGAACAGCTGGTGCAGGCGGCGCTGGACCAGGCCATGGGCGAGCGCACGACTCTCGTCATCGCCCACCGCCTCGCCACCGTGCTGCGCGCCGACCGCATCGTCGTCATGGACGAGGGCCGGGTGGTGGAAGAGGGCACCCACGCCGAGCTGGTGGCGAAGGGCGGTCTCTACGCCCGCCTGGCCGAGCTGCAGTTCCGCGCGGCGTAGGGGGAAGCTGGCCGCGCCCGCGCCTTGCGGTCGGGTGTCCCCGTCAAGGGATCACAGCGACCACAGCGAGGTCACATCGGGCACAACGGGACCTGTGCAGCGACGCGCGAAGCGCCGTGGCGCCGATCGCGAGAGACGGAAAAGGCGCCTGCGGCGCAGCGCCGCCACGCCGCTGTGTCCTCTGTGCCTTTCGCTGTGTTCGTTGTGATGAACCTTCGACGGTCGCCACGCCAGCAAGGCGCGGGCGCGACCCGCTTCAACCGAGCGGCTCCGCGGCCCCGACCATTGACCCGCGGCGTTCGCCGCCGCAAAGCCTGAGCCATGCTGACCGATCTCGTCGACCGCGCCTTCGCCGCGCGCGCCTGGCCCTTCGAACAGGCGCGCAACCTGTTGACCCATGTGCTAACCAAGCGGCTCCCCGAGGGCGAGCGGCCGGCGGCGCGCGCCCTGATCGAAGCCGGCCGGACTGACGAGGCGCTGAAGACCTGGCCGGCGCTGGCCCGCTCGGTGGTGCTGGAGACTGGCTACGGCCCCTCGGGCCTGCCGCACATCGGCACCTTCGGCGAGGTGGCGCGCACGACCATGGTGCGCACCGCCTTCCGCGCCCTGACCGGCGACCACTGGCCGACGCGGCTGGTGGCCTTCTCGGACGACATGGACGGCCTGCGGAAGGTGCCGGACGGCATCCCCAACCCGGAAATGCTGACCGAGGATCTGGGCAAGCCCCTGACCGTGGTGCGCGACCCGTTCGGCACCCACGACAGCTTCGGCCGGCACAACAACGCCCGCCTGCGCGCCTTCCTCGACAGCTTCGGCTTCGACTACGAGTTCCTGTCGTCCACCGACTGCTACCGGTCAGGCATGTTCGATACGACCCTGCTGACCCTGCTGGAGCGTTTCGACGACGTGCAGGCCATCATGCTGCCGACCCTCGGGCCGGACCGGCGCGCCACCTATTCGCCCTTCCTGCCGGTCAGTCCCTCGACCGGCCGGGTGCTGCAGGTCCCGACGCTGGAGCGCAACCTCGCGAAGGGCACGATCGTGTTCGAGGACGAGGACGGGTCGCGCGTCGAGGTCCCGGTCACCGGCGGGCACGTCAAGCTGCAGTGGAAGCCCGATTGGGCCATGCGCTGGGTGGCGCTGGGCGTCGACTACGAGATGGCGGGCAAGGACCTGATCGACTCGGTCAAGGTCTCCTCGAAGGTCTGCCGCGCCCTCGGCGGCACGCCGCCGGAGGGCTTCAACTACGAGCTCTTCCTCGACGAGCACGGCCAGAAGATCTCCAAGTCGAAGGGCAACGGCCTGACCATGGAGCAGTGGCTGCGCTACGGCGCGCCGGAGAGCCTGAGCTGGTACATGTTCCAGTCGCCGAAGTCGGCCAAGAAGCTGCACTTCGACGTCATCCCGCGCGCCACCGACGACTATCTGCAGCACATCGAGATGTACCCGGCCCAGCCGCCGGAGAAGCAGATCGACAACCCGGTCTGGTCGATCCACGCGGGGGCTCCGCCGGCCCAGGCCTCGCCGGTGTCCTTCGCCCTGCTGCTGAACCTGGTGGGGGTGGCCAACGCCTCGGACAAGGCGGCGCTGTGGGCCTATTTCGCCCGCTATCTGCCGGGCGCGACGCCGGAAAGCGAGCCGCTGCTCGACCGGCTGATGGGGTATGCCCTCAACTACTACGAGGACTTCGTGAAGCCGGCGAAGGCCTACCGGGCCCCGACGGACATGGAGAAGGCGGCGCTGCTGGACCTCGCCGCGCGGCTCAGGGCCCTGCCGGCCGACACGTCCGACGGCGAGACGATCCAGAACGAGGTCTATGCGGTGGGCAAGGACCACGGCTTCGACCCGCTGCGGGCCTGGTTCGCCGCCTTGTACGAGGTGCTGCTGGGCCAGACCCAGGGGCCTCGCTTCGGCTCCTTCGCCGCCATCTACGGCCTGCCCCAGACCATCGCCCTGATCGAGGCCGGGGCGGAGGGCAAGCTGGCCTGAGGCGGCTTCTCCTCCCTCTTTATGGGGGAGGGGGACCACGAAGTGGTGGAGGGGGACGTCGCACCGCCCCCTCCGTCACGGCGCTTCGCGCCGCGCCACCTCCCCCATGAAGGGGGAGGAGAGATGAGCGCTGCAGGAAGATCGCTGTGGTCCTTTTTATGCCCCTTCTTCCCTCAAGCGCTCGCGCAACATGAACCGCGGCTGACGGCGCCGCTGGCGGAGCCTTCAGGTGGGGCCCGGCATTCTGTCTTCATCGACCACGAGAGGACAGGAGACCCACCATGTCGAAGACCGTTTCCGCCGCCATCGCCGCCGCGGCCCTGGCGCTGCCGCTGGTCCTCGCCGCGCCGGCGCCCGTGCTGGCCCAGCAGGCCAATGGCGTGACCAACTGCGATGCCCCCGGGGGTCGCCAGCGCGCCGGCGCCCTGATCGGGGCCGTGGTCGGCGGTCTGGCCGGGAGCCAGGTGTCGGACAATGAGCGCGCCCTCGGGGCCGTGGTCGGCGCCGGCGCGGGAGCCGCGGCCGGCTCCTACATCGGCTGCCAGCAACAGCGCGCCCGGGCCGCGGCCCAGGCCCCGTCGGACATGTACCGCGCCGCCTCGAACCTGCGTATCCGGTCGGGGCCGGGCACGGGCTACCGCCAGGTGGGCAGCTTGCGCGCCGGTCAGGGCTTCACCGCCGTCGGCTCGCAGGGCGAATGGGTCCAGATCGCCGGCGGCGGCTGGGTCAGCGCGCGCCACGTGACGCGTTACTGATCCCGGCGTCTGATCTCACTGGCTGGCCCAGAGAATCCGGGCCAGCCAGTCGATCTCGCCCAGGGCCAGGGTGCGGGGCGCAAAGGCCGGATTGATCGAGCCGAGCGTCAGGCTCCGCCCCGTGCGCCGCTCCAGCACCTTGGCCATCACCTCGCCCGCCCGAGTGCGCACGACGACCCGGTCGCCGGGCCGCACGCGGGTCTCGGCCCGGTCGACGATGACGACGTCGCCCTCGCGATAGAGCGGCGACATCGAGTCGCCGACAATCCTCAGCGCAAAGCAGGTTGGCCCGGGAACGGGCAGGGGCGTCTGCTCCCAGTCGCCGGCGGGCAGGCCCGCGTTGTCGAAGAAGCCCTCACGCCCGGCCTGGGCCATGCCCAGCAACGGCGCCGTCGGCGCCGGCCCCGGATCCCGCGCCAGCGCCGCGAACTCGGTCAGGCTTAGGCCCGACACTCCGAGGACGGCCGCGAGGCTCTCGGTGGAGGGCCAGCGCGGCCGGGCCGCCGGCGGCGGGCCGTGGCGCTTGGAGGGATTGAAGGCCGTGGGGTCGAGACCGGCGCGGCGCGCCAGCCCGGACGGGCTCAGGCCCTCGCGCCGGGCGACGGCGTCGAGGCCGGACCAGATCTGGCTGTGGCTGAGCGGCATGGCGTCCCCGCGAGTCGCCCCGCAGGGTACAGGAATTTCCGCCTATTCGAAGTTGGCCGCGCGGCGTTCCTGCCAGACCCAGAAGGTCCCGGCGGTGATCGCCACGAGGATGCCGAGGCTGGCCAGGTTCTGGATGGCGTAGAACGACCAGGCGGGGGGACGCATGTCAAAGCGCGCGAGAATGTGGCTCAGGACTGGCAGTAACTGCAGACATGCCGCCCAAACGGGCCAGCTATTCTTGGATTTCCACGACAGGGCTATGAACGCTGTAAGGACTGCCGTGTCTATCAAGAACAGGAATATGCCAGACTGATAAAGGCTCAATTCGTCTTGCAGAAGGAGTGTCGCGAACCACGCAAAGAGGTAGGTGCCAGCTCCAATACGCTCGGGATCTTCGCCCTTCATGAACGCAAAGGCGCTCACCGCGACCATCAGCACGGCGCCAATCTGCGCGTAAAGCGTATCGAACAAAGAAGCCCCCTGGTTTGAAACCAGAGGGCTATATTGCACTCAATTCCGATGGCGATAAACCGCCGCTGACTACATTACGCGGATTTAAGCCGCGCGAATGCGGTTGACGATCTCGATCGGACGGCCGTCTTCCGGCGGCTTGTTGACCGGGCCGGCGGCGTAGACGCCCCAGCCCATGCGGCGGTGGTCCTTTGCCATTTCGGTGTGGGCGGCGGTGACAGCCTCGCGGGCCTGGCCGAGGGCGGCCAGCGATTCCATCGCCTTGGCCTGGGCGCCGGCGCCGACGGTGGCGGCCACGGACAGCTCGGTGCGGGCGGCGATCATCGCCTGCACCAGCGTCGTCGCCTTGACGATCGCCTCGTCGACGGCCGCTTCGGCCGCGTAAAGATCACCGGCCAAGCCGGCGACGACTTCGTTTTTGTCCATGGGTAAGCCCTCCTTCACAAGTAAAGGAAGTCTTAACACGCGCGGATGCACGTCAGAAGCGATGTTTACGTTTCATTAAGCATCAGCCGCCGCCGTAACCGGGGCCCGGACGGTCATCCTTGGGCTTGTCCATCGGGCCGGCGGCGAGGGCGTCGAGGCCGAGCTTGCGGGCGAGCGCCGCGAGGGTGCGGTGCGCCTCCACCAGGTCGCCGCGGGCCCGGGCGAGGGCCGCCACGCTGTCGGCGGCGGCGCTGAAGGCGGGCTGGGCCACGGTGGCGGCGAGGGCCGCCTCGCGCCGGGCCTGGGGCAGCAGGGCCATCAGGGCGGCCGCCTCGCCGAGGGCGGCGTCCACCGCCTGTTCGGCCGACCACAGGCGTTCCGCCAGATGCTGGCCGATACGCTGACGGCCGTGCCGGTCGGCCTCGTCCGGAGGCAGGGACGCCGGCCACGCCTCGACCGGCAGGTCCTGAACGACGGTGGGGCGGCCGCGCAGGGGCCGGCCCGAACGCCGCGCCGGCCGGCGCGGCAGGGTGGTGACGAAGGTCGCGGTACGCGTCATCTCGCCTCTCCCTTTCCAGGTGAGGCGCATACAAGCATGCCGCGCAGGCGCATGCAACTATAAATCCTGTCCGGCGACGAGGAAGTGCGCGGTCAGGGTTGCAATCGGGTTGTGCGGATCGTCCTGCCAAGCCTCGCAGGTGACGTGGGCGACGCGTCGGCCGGCCTTGCGGATCACCGCCCGGGCGTGGGTGTCGAGCGGCCGGCCGCTGCGCAGATAGGCGACGGTGACATTGATCGGGCGCGGCAGCTGCTCGCGCGGGTACAGCACCGCCACCTGGCCGATGGCGGTCATCTCCATCAGGGCGGCCGTGGAGCCGCCGTGCAGCGCCGGCAGCAGGGGATTGCCGATCAACCTGTCGTGGAACGGCATGGTCACGGTCAGCTCCTGACCGGCCAGGTGCTCCTGGAGGTCGAGAAAGCGGGCGTAGGGCGAGGTCAGCAGACGGTCGCTCATGCCTTGCGGTCCTTCAGGTTGGCGCCGAGGCGCTCGCCGCCATCGCCGGTGAGGATGTAGGTGGCCTGGGCCGCCGCCACCGGGTCCTCGATACTGTCCTCGAAGGCCCAGGCGCGCACGAAGGCGATCGAGGCGGTGCGGCGGTAGCAGCGGGCCTCGGCCACCAGATCGCGGCCCGGCTGGGCGGCGCGCATGTAGTCGACCCGCAGGTCGAGGGTGGCGATCGGGTGGAAGGCGTCGAGCGCGGTCCAGACCGCAAGCCCGCCGACGTGATCCAGCAGGGTGGTCATCAGCCCGCCTGACACCACGCCCGTACGCGGGTCGCCGACCAGATCCTCGCGCCAGGGCACCCGCAGGCGCACCCGGTCGCCGTCGCGCCCGTCAAAGGTGAAGCCCAGCGCGTGGGTGTGGGCCGAGGCGGCTGCGAGCTGGGGCAGGAGCGGATCGATGGCTGTGGTCATGTCGGGTCCCGGAGCGCGCCGGCTTCCGCCACGACGCAGCCGGGACCATATGCACCGCATGGCTCGCCCGGAAGACCTGCTGCGTCCGACCCCCGAGGGGCTTTACTGTCCGCCCGGGGACTTCCATGTCGACCCGGTGCGGCCGGTGGCGCGGGCGGTGATCACCCATGGCCATGCGGACCATGCCCGTCCCGGTCATGGCGTGGTCGTCGCGACCCCCGAGACCCTGCGCATCATGGAGGCGCGCTACGGCCCCGACTGCGCCGGACGGCTCGAGCCGGCCGCCTATGGCGAGACCGTGCGCCGCGACGGGGTGGAGGTCACGCTGGTTCCGGCCGGGCACGTGTTGGGCTCGGCCCAGGCTGTGGTGCGCGGGCTCGGCCAGACCATCGTTGTGTCCGGTGACTACAAGCGGCGCGCCGACCCGACCTGCGCGCCGTTTGAGCCGGTGCCGTGCGACGTCTTCATCACCGAGGCCACCTTCGGCCTCCCGGTCTTCCGCCATCCGGATGACGCGGGCGAGATTGAACGGCTGCTGCTGTCGGTCAGCCAGTTCCCGGAGCGCACCCATCTGGTCGGCGCCTATGCGCTGGGCAAGGCGCAGCGGGTCATCGCCCTGCTTCGGGCGGCCGGGTGGGACCGGACCATCTATGTCCACGGCGCGCTGGAGCGCCTCAACGCCCTGTACGAGGGCTGTGGCGTCAGCCTCGGCCCGCTGGCACCGGCGACCCATCTGGCCGGACGGACGCTGGCGGGCGAGGTGGTTCTTGCCCCGCCCTCGGCCACCCAGGATCGCTGGTCGCGGCGTTTCGCCGACCCGGTCGTGGCCTTCGCCTCCGGCTGGATGGGGGTCAGGGCGCGGGCCCGGCAGCGGGGGGCGGAGCTGCCGCTGGTCATCTCCGACCATGCCGACTGGGACGAGCTGACGCGCACGCTGGAGGAGGTTGACGCCGGCGAGGTGTGGATCACCCACGGGCGGGAGGAGGGCCTGCTGCGCTGGTGTGAGTTGAACGGCCGCACGGGACGGGCGCTGCGCCTTGTGGGCTACGACGAGGAGGACGCCGAGCCGGCGGCGTCCGACTGATCCCGGGCCTCAGGCGGCCGAGCGGCGCTTGCGGCGGGCGGCTTCGAGCGGGGTGGCCGGCGCGGCGGCCGGGGCCGCGCCCTCGATGGCGGCGTTCATGGCCATGCGCAGACGCTCGGGCTTGATGGGCTTTTCGACCACCGCGGCCATGCCGATCGACAGATAGTGGCGGGCGTCGTCCGGATCGGCATTGGCGGTCAGGGCGATGATCGGCGTCTGGCTGGCCGGACCGTCCAGCTCGCGGATGGCGATGGTGGCGGCGACCCCGTCCATGCGCGGCATCTTGATGTCCATCAGCACCAGGTCGAAAGCCCGGGCCTGGACCGCCTCCAGCGCCTCGAGCCCGTCCTCGGCCGTTTCCGAGGTGCAGCCGAACATTTCGCACAGGGCCTGGGCGACCACGCGGTTGGTGGCGTTGTCGTCCACGATCAGCACATGCGGCTGGGACTTCAGGTTCAGGTCCGGCAGCTCGGCGACATTGGTTTCCGCTTCGGCGGCAATGTAGGCGCGCGGCGCCTGCAGGCTGAAGTGGAAGGTCGCGCCGCGACCGGGGTTGTTCTCGGCCCAGATGCGGCCACCCAGAGCCGCGATGATCTGGCGGCAGATGGACAGCCCCAGACCGGCTCCGCCCGCCTCCGGCGTGTCGCCGAACGGTTCAAAGATCCGCTCCAGCTGCGCCGGGTCGAGCCCCGGGCCATCGTCGCGCACCCGACCCTCAAGGGTCACCACGTCGCCGTCGACGCGCGCCTTCAGACCGGCCTCGACCATGCCGTTGCGCGCAAACTTCAGGGCGTTGCCGATCAGGTTGTTGAACACCTGCTTCAGGCGGACATCGTCGATCTGGGCCGCCAGCTCGGTGTCGCCCTCGTAGGCGGTCAGCAGCGAAACCTTGTCCTGGCTGGCGCGCGGCTCCCACAGGGCGTGCATGTCGTCGATCAGGCCACGCAGGCGCACCGGATGGCGCGCGATCTCCAGCTCGCCGGCTTCCGCGCGCGTCAGATCGACGGCGTCCTCAAGGATGCGCAGGAGGGTCTCGGAGGAGTCGACGATGGTGCGCACATGGGCCTGGGCCGTCTCGTTGAGCGGCTGGCGACGCAGCAGCTCGGCCACCGCCAGGACGCCGTTCATGGGCGTGCGCAGCTCGTGGCTCATGACCGCGAGGAACTGGCTGCGGGCGCGGGCGGAGGCCAGGGCCTGGGTGCGCGTGTCCTGCAGTTCGCGGGTCTGTTCGGTCAGCTCGGCGTTCTGCAGGCGCTGGCGCTCGTGCGCCGCGCGCAGGAGCGACAGCACCGTGCCGACGCCCCAGTAGCGGCCCTCGCGGGTGACGATGAAACCGCGGTTCATGGCGGCCGGGCCGCCTCTCAGCATGATGTCGCAGAACAGGTCGATCGCGACCCCGGCCTCGACCACCGCAGGCTCGGGATCCATCACCTCGGTGACCGGGCGATGGGCGTACAGGGCGTGGCCGAAGCGGCCGGCGATCTTGACCAGGAAGGAGTCGCGCTCGACGAGGCCGACCGGGCGGCCGTCCTTAACGACGGGAATGACGAGGGTGTCCGGAGCCTGCTCGAAGCGCGCGAAGATGGCCGAGCCCGGCGTGTCCGGGGTCACGGGATCGGCGCGTTCTGTCAGCACTTCAATCGTCGGCATACTGCCGGTACTCCGTGTTACCGGTGGACAATGGCCTGAAACCATTTTCAGAAATGTAAATGTCAGACCCGGCCGTTTCCCTTTGACCGCAAGGCGTTTTGCGCCGCGTGCCCGGCCGGTGTATGGAGCGCGGTCCGTTTCACCTCCCGTCCTCTTTCGCATGCGCGCGGCCCCCGGCCGACCGCAGGGTCAGCATGAGCGAAATCCTCCCCGACAGCCGCGGCGCCCTGGTTCTCTTCTCGGGCGGTCAGGACAGCGCCACCTGCCTGGCCTGGGCCCTGTCGCGCCATGCCCGGGTGGAGACGGTCGGGTTCGACTATGGCCAGCGGCATGCGGTCGAGCTGGAGGCGCGTCTGAAGGTGCGCGAGGGCATGGCCGCCGCCCTCCCGGCGGTTGCCGACCGGCTGGGCCCGGATCACATGGTCGATCTCACTGGCTACGGTCGTCTCGCCGAGAGCGCCCTGACGGCCGAGCGCGAGATCGAGATGGGGGCGCGAGGCCTGCCCAGCACCTTCGTGCCCGGCCGAAACCTGATCTTCCTCGTGGCGGCGGCCGCCCTTGCCGACCGGCGGGGGCTGGACGTGCTGGTCGGCGGCATGTGCGAGACCGACTTCTCCGGCTACCCCGACTGTCGCCGCGACACGTTGGACGCCATGGAGCAGGCGCTGGCGCTCGGCCTCGACCGGCCTACGCCGATCCTGACGCCGCTCATGCGCCTGACCAAGGCCGAGACCTGGGCGCTGGCCCATGAGCTCGGGGGCGAGGCGCTGGTCCGGCTGATCGTCGAGGACAGCCACACCTGCTACCGCGGCGACCGGTCGGTGCTGCATCCCTGGGGCTACGGCTGCGGGACCTGTCCGGCCTGCGAGCTGCGCGCCGCCGGCTGGGCCGAATGGGCCGCCCGATGAGTTATGCGGTCAAGGAGACCTTCCTGACGGTGCAGGGGGAGGGCGGTCAGGCCGGCCGGGTGGCCGTTTTCCTGCGCTTTGCCGGCTGCAACCTGTGGAGCGGGCGTGAAGCGGACCGGGCCACGGCCGTCTGCAGTTTTTGCGACACGGACTTCGTCGGCGTCGATGGGGACGGGGGCGGGCGTTTCGCCGACGCGGAGGCGCTGGCCGACCATGTGGCCGCGCTGTGGACGGGCGGGCCGGAGCACCGGCTTGTGGTCTGCACCGGAGGCGAGCCGCTGCTGCAGCTGGATCCGCCCCTGATCGCCGCCCTCAAGGCGCGGGGCTTCGCCATCGCGGTCGAGACCAACGGCACGCTCGCCGCCCCTGACGGGATCGACTGGATCTGCGTCAGCCCCAAGGCCGATGTGCCGCTGGTCCAGACCTCGGGCCAGGAGCTGAAGCTCGTCTATCCGCAGGCCCTGGCCCCGCCCGAGCGGTTCGCCGGACTGGCCTTCGAGCGCTTCTGGCTGCAGCCGATGGACGGCCCGGACCGGGACGCCGCCACCGCCGCCGCCGTCACCTATTGCCTGTCCCACCCGCAGTGGCGCGTCAGCGTCCAGACCCACAAGTACATCGGCGTACGATGATGCCCGTTTTCGAGATCACCAAGCAGGCGACGTTCGACGCCGCCCACCATTTTCCCAACGAGCCCGAGGGCAGCATCTATCGCCGCCTGCACGGCCATTCCTTCACGGTGGCGGCCACGGTGCGCGCCGAGGTGCTGGATGACGCCCACGGCTGGGTGGCGGACCTCGGGGCGCTGGAACGCGACCTGAAGGCGGCGGCCGAGACGCTGGACCATGGCCTGCTCAACGACCATCCGGGGCTGGAGTTGCCCAGCCTCGAGCACCTGTGCCTGTGGTTCGCCAACCGGCTGCGCGGCGACTGGCCCGGCCTGTGCCGCATCGAGGTGGCGCGCCCGACCATCCACGAGCGCTGCGTGCTGACCCTGTGATCCGTATCCGCCCGGGTCGGCCTGAGGACGCGGCAGCCATGGCGGCGATCTACCGGCGCGCGGTGGAGGTGACGGGAGCCCGGGACTACGCCCCCGCCCAGGTGGCCGTCTGGCGCGACCATGGGCCTGACCTGGCGGGGATGTGGCGTCGCCTCGGCGATGGTCGCCGCACGTGGGTGGCGGTGAACGAGGATGATGCGGTCGTGGGCTTCGTCGACCTTGAGGCCGACGGTCACATCGACCTGCTTTACGTCGATCCGGCCGCTGGCGGACGCGGGGTGGCGGCTGCGCTGCTCGATCGGCTGGAGGCGGAGGCGGCCGCTGCAGGCCTCAAGCGGCTGTATGTCGAGGCCAGCGAAACCGCGCGTCCGGTGCTGCTCAAGCGCAGCTTTGTCGACCTGGGGCGGCGGGACCTGAGGGTCGCCGACACGCCCATCCACAACTACGCGATGGCGAAGTCTCTCTAGCAGTCGCGCCCGCGACGCTGGCGCTGTTCGCAGCGACGCTGTTCCCGTTCCCATTCGCGCTGCTCGCGCTCGCGTCGGGCGCGGGTCTCCTCGTCCGAGGTGGTGACGGCATCGACCCCGGCCCCGATCACCGCCCCGGTCGCCTTGGCGGTCCCCCCGATGACGGCCCCGGTGGCCCCGACCGCCGCGCCGACGACGCATCCGGACAGCAGGGGCGCGGCTCCGAGGAGGAGGGCGAGGGCGATGGTGCGCGAGCGAATCATGGGGGTCTCCTGAACGGCCGCAGGCTGGGCTGTCAGCGATGAACAAGCCCTTGCTGCAGGCGTGTGGGCCCCTGCATCGACAGCGGCGGTCGGGGTGCTAGGGTCCGGCCGTCCTTTTCGTCGCCGGAGTCCGCGCATGCGTCCCGCTGTTCGCCGCCTGTCCCTGATCGCCGCCCTGATGCTGGGCGTGGCCACGCCGACCCTGGCCCAGTCGCCGTTCGACGCCGGGCGTCTGAACGCCAACATTCGCGAGCTGTCAGACGACTCCTTCGAGGGGCGGGGCATTGGCGGCGCCGCCGAGGACAAGGTCATCGCCTTCATGAGCGAGCGCTTCGCCGCGGCCGGCTTCGAGCCCGGCGGCGTCGACGGCGGCTGGACCCAGCCGGTCGAGCTGGCCCGCTTCGCGGTCGTCGACCCGGTCGCCACCCTGTCGGTAGGGGACTGGAGCCTGCCACTGCGCCAGGGCCAGGAGGCCGTGATCTCCACCCGTCGTCCGGCCGACACCGTCAATTTGCAGAACGCCGAGCTGGTGTTCGTCGGCTATGGCGTGCGCGCGCCCGAGCGCGATTGGGACGACTTCAAGGGCCAGGACCTCCGCGGCAAGATCCTCGTGGTGCTGGTCAATGACGCCGACTTCGAGCAGCCGGAGCTGAACACCTTCGGCGGCCGCGCCATGACCTACTACGGCCGCTGGACCTACAAGTACGAGGAGGCGGCGCGCCAGGGCGCGGCCGGCGTCCTGATCGTCCACGAGACCGCCCCGGCCTCCTACGGCTGGACGACCGTAGCCAACTCCTGGAGCGGGCCGCAGTTCGACATCGTCCGCGCCAACGCCGACGCCGAGCGCGTGCCGCTGGAGTCGTGGATCCAGCGCGATGTCGCGGTCGAGCTGTTCCAGCGCGCAGGTCTCGACTTCGAGGCGCTGAAGGTCGCCGCCCGCTCGCGCGACTTCCAGCCGGTGGCGCTGCAAGGGGCCCGGCTCAACGCCCGCTACGGCGTCGAGACCTCCCGCATCCGCACCCACAACATTCTCGCCCGCCTGCCGGGCGCGACGCACCCGGACGAGACAATCCTCTACACCGCCCACTGGGACCACATCGGCATCGGCGCCCCCGACGCCAGCGGCGACGCCATCTTCAACGGCGCGGTCGATAACGCCTCGGGCACGGCGGCGCTGATCGAGATCGCCCACGCCTTCTCGGCGGGGCCGCGCCCGGCGCGCTCGGTGGTGCTGATCGGTTTCACGGCCGAGGAAAGCGGCCTGCTGGGCTCGGAGTACTATGCCGCCAATCCGCTTTACCCGCTGGAGACCACCGTGGCCGGCTTCAACATGGACGCCGCCAACGTCTATGGCCGCGTCGACGGCATGAGCGTGACCGGCTACGGCCAGTCAGACCTGGATGATCGGGTCCGGCCGCTGGTCGAGGCCCAGGGGCGTCGGCTGCTGCCGGACGGCAACCCGGCGGCGGGGACCTACTTCCGGTCGGACCACTTCCCGCTGGCCAAGCGCGGCGTGCCGATGGCCTACATGCGCGGTGGCGGGGCCTTCCGCGATGCGCCGATCGAGGAGCGCAACGCCCGCCGCGACAGCTACACGGCCGATCGCTACCACCAGGCGGGGGACGAGTGGTCGCCGGACTGGGACCTGTCGGGCCAGATCGAGGACATCGACGTTTATTACGCCGCCGGACGGGCGCTGGCTGACAGCCGCGACTGGCCGGCATGGCGCGAGACCTCGGAGTTCCGCGTCGCCCGCGAGGCGTCGGCGGCGGCGCGCGACTGACGCCAAGATGACGAAAACTTAACGTGCGGGGCGGGGGGCGCCCTCTACGCTCCGCCGCCTCATCCCGAACGAGGCCTGTCCCGCATGTTCCGTCGCGTTTCCTCCGTCTGCGCTGTGGCGCTGCTGGCCGTCGCCGTGGCCGCGCCGGTCGCCGCCCAGGACTTCTCCGCCGCCCGCCTGTCGGAGGGGGTGCGGGTCATTTCGGACGACAGTTTCGAGGGCCGTTATCCGGGCACGCCGGGCGAGCGTCTCACGCTTCAGTGGCTGCAGGCGCAGTATGAGGCGCTGGGCCTTGAGCCCGGCGGACCGGAGGGCCAGTGGCTGCAGCCGGTCGACCTGCGCCGCTACGCCCCGGTCCGCGACTTCTCGGCGACCTGGGCGGGTCCCGGCGGCGCCGGCGGCGCGCTGGTCAAGGGCGAGAGCCTGAACCTGCGCTCCGCGGCCAACGACGGCCGGGCCCAGATCGCCGGCGCTGAACTGGTGTTCGCCGGCTATGGCATCGTCGCGCCTGAGCGGGGCTGGGACGACTACAAGGAGGTCGATGTCCGCGGAAAGATCGTCGTGCTGCTCCCGGGTGAACCCGACGGCGCGTTGTTCAACGGCGAGTATCCGACCGTCTATAACGCCGGCTGGTGGAAGGCGCGGGACGCCGCTGCGCGCGGCGCGATCGGCGTCATCACCCTGCAGCCGCGGCTGGCCCCGGCGCGTTTCGCCGACGCCCAGCGCACCTTCCAGCCCGGCGGCGCTGATCTTGAGCTGACCGGCGACCTGCAGCGCGAGGCGGCGGCGGGCCTGTTCGCGGCGGCCGGCCTCGATCTCGAGGCCCTGACGGCGGCGGCGGCGGCCGGCGGTGATTTCCGCGCCACGCCCCTGACCGGCGTGACCCTGTCCGCCTCGGCGGAGGAGGCGGTCAATGTCCTGCGCACCTACAACCTGCTCGCGCGCATCCCGGGGACCGAACGGCCCGACGAGACGATCATCTTCTCGGCCCACTGGGACCACGTCGGCATCGACAACCATGGCCGGCAGACCGTGCCCGAGGGCGGGGACCGCATCTGGAACGGGGCCTGGGACAATGCCTCGGGCACCGTGGCCCTGGTCGAGATGGCGCGCGAGCTGAAGGCCGCCGGGCCGGCGCAGCGCAGCTTCGTCTTCGCCCATATGGCGGCCGAGGAAATGGGCCTGCTGGGCGCCTGGGCCTATGCCGCCGACCCGGTCTATCCGGTCGAGACCACGGTGGCCGACCTGAACATCGACATGCTGCCCCTGTCGCCGCCGACCCGCGACCTGCAGATCTTCGGCTTCGGCCAGAACGAGCTGGAGGACGATCTGGCGCGCCTCGCCGAGGCCGAGGGCCGCTATGTCACCGACGACGGCCAGCCGGAGCAGGGCTTCTACTATCGCTCCGACCACCTGCCGTTCGCCGTGGCCGGGGTCCCGGCGCTGATGCCCTGGCACGGGACGGACTGGGACGAGGGCGGCAAGGCCGTCGGCGAGCCGGCCTACCGCGCCATGTGGGAGGAACGCTACCACAAGGCCGCCGACGAATGGTCCGAGGACCTCGACTTCTCGGCCGCGGTCGAGA
>JAATWA010000013.1 GCA_013361095.1 Pseudanabaena biceps
CAGGTCCCGCCGGAGAGCCTGCAGGCGGGCGACCTGGTGCGCGGCGGCGGCTCGGGGCCCTGGGGTGCGGGCGCCCTGACCGGCGTGATCCGCTTGGCCGAACGGGATCGGGGCGCCGTCCTCGACGTGTCGGCCGGGGAGGACGGCGCCCGGCGGGCGGTCGCCTCGGGCGGCGCCACGGCCGGGCCGCTGCGGGTCGTGGCCACCGTCGCCGCCGAGGACAGCGACGGCTATCTCGCCGTGCGGGGCCCGCAGGCCGGCGCGGCGGACACGCCGCTCGACTACGCCAGCCGCAGCGCCGCCGTGCGGCTCGAGGGGCCGGGGCCGCTCGGGATGGTGATCGCGGCGCGCGCCGGGATCTATGACGAGACGCGGGGCGGCGGGCTGGCCGGCGTCGGTTCGGCGGTGCAGGGAACGCTGCTCAGCCTCGCGGCGGCGCGGTCGCCTGACGCCGCGCGCCCCGGCTTCCGGGCCCTCGTCTGGCGGCACGAGAGCGACCTGTCCAACCGCTTCGCCGCCGTCGCGGCCAACCGATCGACCACCACCCCGGCCTCGGTGCAGTTCGGCAGCCCGGCGACCGGCTGGGGCGCGACCCTCGCCGGCCGCTGGACCGGCGCAAGCTGGGAGGCCGAGGCCGGTGTCGACGCGCGGCGCTTCGAGGGCGAGACGCGGGAGCTGTTCCGCTTCATGGGCGGGGCCTTCACCCGCAGCCGGGTGGCCGGCGGCGAGAGCGCGGTGACCGGGGCCTGGGTCGACGCGTCGTGGCGTGACGGGCCGTGGCTGCTGGTCGGCGGGCTGCGCGCCGATCACTGGAGCACCGGGGCGTCGCTGCGGCGCGAGACCGATCTGGCCAATGGCGCAACCGTGCTCGATCTGCGACCCGGCGACCGGTCCGGCGAGGTGGTTACGGGCCGGGCGGCTGTGCGGCGCGCGCTCGGCGAGGCGCTGGCGATGCGGCTGGCGGCCTACTCCAGCTTCCGCCCGCCGACGCTGAACGAACTGCACCGGCCGTTCCGGGTCGGCAATGACATCACCGAGGCCAATGCCGCGCTTGAGCCCGAGCGGCTGGAGGGCGTCGAGCTGGGGCTCGAAGGCGAGGGCGCCCTGCGCTGGACGGCGACCGTGTTCGCCACGCGCCTGAGCGACCCGATCATCAATGTGACGATCGGCCAGGGGCCCGGGACGTTCCCGGTCGCCGGCTTCGTGCCGGCGGGAGGCATCCTGCGCCAGCGTCAGAACGCAGGGCGGATCGAGGCAGTGGGCGTCGAACTATCGGCCCGGCGGGATCTCGGGCCGCTGTCGCTGCGCGGTGGCCTTGCGCTGACCGAGGCGGAGGTCGACGGCGGGACGGCGGCCCCGCAGCTGACCGGTCTGCGCCCGGCCCAGGCGCCCGAATGGAGCGTCACCTTCGGGGGCGACTGGCGCGCCACGGAGCGGCTGACCCTGTCGATGGACGGCCGTTACGAGAGCCGACGCTTCGAGGACGACCTCAACAGCCGGGTGCTGGACGCGGCGACGACAGTCGACGCCCGGGCTCGCTACCGGGTGTCGCGTGCCGCCGAGGCCTGGGTCGCGGCGGACAACCTGTTCGACGCGAACGTACCGACCGGCGTGACAGCTGACGGCGTGGAGAGCCTCGCGCCGCCCCGCACCCTGCGGCTGGGCCTGACGCTGACCTATTGAGCTTGGCGCCGCCGCCGGGAGCGGGCATCGATGGACGATGAGTCCCGACGTCCCTCTCGAGGATCGCCTCTTCATCCCTCCGGTCGCCGCACCGCCGCGGCCGGCGCCGGGGCGGCTGGTCTGGACCTTCGAGGACGCCCGCGGTCAGGTTCGGCTGGTCCCGCCCGCCGGGGCGCTTGAGGAGCCCCTTCGCGCCCGGGTGGGCGAGGTGCTGGATGCCGTGACGGCGCTGGTCGACCGGCGCTCGCCGGCGGCCGAGCTGACCCGCTTCAACGCCGCGCCGGCGGGGACATGGCGGCTGTCGGACCCGCTCTGGGCCCTGCTGAACGACGCGCTTGACCTTGCAGACGAGGTCAACGGCGCCTGGGACCCGACGCTCGGGGCGCTGACCGATTTCTGGGTCGCTGCAGGCCGCGCCCTGTCGCTGGCCCCGCCCGACGAGGCGGCGCTGGAGGTTCCGCGGTCCGTATCCGGCTGGCAGGGTTTCCGGCTGCACCGGCCGGGGCAGGCGGCGGTCCAGCCCGGCGGGACGGCGCTGGATTTCGACGATGTGGCGGCGGCGCTGGCCTGCGACCAGGTGATGGCGGCGCTGATCGAGGCCGGGGTCGAGGCGGCCTGCGTCCGTATCGGCGACAACGCCCTGGGTCGCGGTCTGCTGTGGGACGGCCAGCCCTGGTGGGCCCAGCTGTGGCCCGCCTCGGGGGCGACCGAGCCGCGACAGGTCGGCGCCCTGCTCGATCTGGGGCTCGGGGTCAGCGGCCTCGACCCGGACGCGCCGTTGCCGGTCGACGGGGCCTCGGGCCGCCGGGTCGCGCACGGCCTGGTCGGGGTGGCGGTGCTCGATCCGTCGTGCTTCCGGGCCCAGGCGCTGGCGCGGGCGTTGCATGTGCTCGGGCCCTATGAGGGTCCGGCCTTCGCCGAGGCGATGAACCTGCCGGCCCTGTTCGTCGAGCGCGGGCCGGGCGGCTTGTTGCACCGGCTCTCGCCGGCGCTGGCGGCGATGGAAGGCTAGTCGCCGTCAGTTTCCTCAGCGTCCCGCTTCGCGCCGTCCAGGCGACGGCGCTCCAGCTCGGTCGCGCGGGTCGCCTGGTCCCGCTCCGCCTTCGTCCGGCCGAAGGCCAGACGGTTGGCCGCCGCCCCGGCCTTGTCGGCTGCCCGCGCTTTCGTCTTGCGCGCCCGGTTGAGGTTGATGATCTCGGCCATGGCGCAAGGCTAGGCGCGGCGGCGGGAGGTCGGCAAGAGCCCGGCGGGGCCCGCAGAGCTGACTTACGGCGAATTCACGCCGCATCAGGCTTTCGGGAGGGCATCATGGCGCTGCACGGGGCCCGCGTCGGCCCGGCAGGAGCGCGTCCATGATCCGTCTGATCCTCAACATCCTCTGGTTCATCCTCGGCGGCTGGCTCAGCGGTCTGCTCTGGCTGCTGGGCGGGGCGCTGCTGGCCTTGACTGTGGTTGGTCTGCCCTGGACCTTCGCCGCCTGGCGTATCGCCAGCTATTCCTTCTGGCCGTTCGGCCGGGAGGTCGTGTGGCGCGAACCGGACGCCACGGCGCTGGGGGCCGGCTGCCTGGGCATCGGGCTGAACGTGATCTGGTTTGTGTTCGCCGGCTGGTACATTGCCCTGACGCATGTGCTGATCGCCGTGGCCGAGGCGATCACGGTCATCGGCATCCCCTTCGCCATCAAGGATCTCGAGCTGGCCAAGCTGGCGCTCGCGCCGGTCGGCCGCACGATCCGCGACAAGCCCTGATTGGCTTCACTCCGGCCCGAGCAGCTCCTCAAGCAGGCGCTCGCGCCGGGTCAGGAAGCTGCGCATGACCTGATAGTGTTCGGTATCCTCGTAGGCGACGCGGTCGAGGCCGAATTCCGAGGCCTGGTAGATCCAGGCATTGGGATAGCCCAGCAGAATGGGCGAGTGGGTGGCTATGATCAGCTGGGACCGGGCCAGCACCAGCTCGTGCATCCGGGCGAGAAACGACAGCTGTCGCGTCGGCGAGAGCGCGGCTTCGGGCTCGTCCAGAATGTACAGTCCGTCGCCGGTCAACCGGTTATCGAACAGGGCGAAGAAGCTCTCGCCATGAGACTGTTCGTGAAGCGATTTGTCGCCGAACCGTGTCGCCCCTGCGCCTTCGAGGTAAGTCGCGACCGTGAAGACGCTCTCGGCCCGCAGGAAGAATCCGTCGTCGACACGTTGTGCGGACCTCACGGGGCGCACAAACCGATGCAGCGGGGAGTGTGACGCCCGGGTGCCGAAGCGGTGCTCGCGCCCGCCGCCCTCGGCGTTGAACCCCCAGGCCATCGCCAGCGCCTCAATCAGGGTCGACTTCCCGGAGCCGTTCTCCCCGACGAGGAAGGTCACGTTGGGATGAAAGGCCAGCCGTTCGAGGCCCTTCAGGACCGGCAGGTTGAACGGATAGACACCGGGATCCCAGCCATCGCAGCGCTCGAACAAGGCTTCTATCCAGTATGGGCGTTCGAGCGCCGTCATGACATCAGCCCGGCGAGATCATCTTCTCGGGGCGGACGTACTGGTCGAATTCCTCGTTGGTCAGATAGCCGCCGCCGACGGCCTCCTCGCGAAGGGTGGTGCCGTTCTTGTGGGCCGTTTTGGCGATCCTGGCGCAGGCGTCATAGCCGAGCTTGCCGTTGAGGGCCGTGACCAGCATCAGGCTGTTCTCGACCCCCTTCCGGATGTTGTCGATGCGCGGCTCGATGCCGACCACACAGTTGTCCGTGAAGCTGATCGCCGCATCGGCCAGCAGGCGCACCGACTGCAGGAAGTTGTAGGCCATCACCGGGTTGAACACGTTGAGCTCGAAGTGGCCCTGCGAGCCGGCGAAGGTGATCGCCGCATGGTTCCCGAACACCTGCACGCACACCTGGGTCAGGGCCTCGCACTGGGTCGGATTGACCTTGCCGGGCATGATCGACGAGCCGGGCTCGTTCTCCGGCAGCGACAGCTCACCGAGACCGGCGCGCGGGCCGGAGCCGAGGAAGCGGATGTCGTTGGCGATCTTGAACAGGCTGGCGGCCACCGTGTTGATGGCGCCGTGGCTCATCACCATGGCGTCGTGGGCCGCGAGGGCCTCGAACTTGTTCGGCGCGGTCGTGAACTTCAGGCCGGTGATCTGGGCGATCTTGTCGGCGACCCCCTCGGCGAAGCCGACCGGGGCGTTCAGGCCGGTGCCGACGGCGGTGCCGCCCTGGGCCAGCTGCATCAGGTCCGGCAGGGTCGACTCGATCCGTTCGATGCCCTTGGCGACCTGCTGGACATAGCCGGAAAATTCCTGGCCGAGAGTCAGGGGCGTGGCGTCCTGGGTGTGGGTGCGGCCGATCTTGATGATCTCCTTCCACGCCTGCGCCTTGTCGTTCAGTGCGTTGTGCAGCTTCTGCAGCGCGGGCAACAGCCGGTGCACCACCTCCTCGGCGCAAGCCACATGCATGGCCGTGGGGTAGGTGTCGTTCGACGACTGGCTCATGTTGACGTGGTCGTTGGGGTGGACGGGCTTCTTCGAGCCCATCTCGCCGCCGAGGATCTCGATGGCGCGGTTCGAGATCACCTCGTTGGCGTTCATGTTCGACTGGGTGCCCGAACCCGTCTGCCAGACCACCAGCGGGAAGTGATCGTTCAGCTTGCCCTCGATCACCTCATTGGCGGCCTGGACGATCGCCGCGCCAAGGGCCGGGTCGAGGCGGCCGAGCGCCATGTTGGTTTCCGCCGCTGCGCGCTTGACGACGCCGAGCGCCCGAACGATCGGCAGGGGCTGCTTTTCCCAGCCGATGCGGAAGTTGCCGAGGCTGCGCTGGGCCTGGGCCCCCCAGTAGCGGTCGGCGGGGACCTCGATCGGGCCGAAGGTGTCGGTCTCGGTGCGGTGCGCGCTCATCGAAATCCTCCGCTTGAATGGCGCCCGCCGTTTAGCATGGCGGGCTTTTCGGACAAGGCGCGTTTGCCTGATCCGGGGGGCTGTGCGAACGGGGCGTGAGCCGCCCTTTCTGAGCTCGGAGCCCCTGATGCCGGCCGGACCTGTCCCGACCCTCCTGACGTACGATCCGGCCCGCCCGCTGATCTCGCTGCATGTGCCCAAGACGGCGGGGACCAGCCTGAAGCGTCATCTGGAGTCGTGGTTCCGGCCGGAGGATCTGCACTTCCATTACCGCGGCTGGAACGGCGAGGCCCCGGAAGCGACGATCCCCAGGCCGGGGCTGTGTGTCCACGGCCACTTCAACCGCCTGCGTGGCGTCGGGGCGCTCCAGTACTATCCGGACGCCTCCCAGTTCATCATCTTCCTGCGCGACCCGTTCGACCGGTTTGTCTCCCTTTGGCGCTATCTGAACTACCAGCTGCAGTCCGGGATGAAGGTCGACGGCTTCGAGGATGCGCCGCCGCTCGAGGCGTGGCTGGATCGCCGGGCGGCGGCTGATCCCGCCACCGATCCGTTCTCCTTCCTCGCGCAGTTTCCGGAGCCGCCGGATCTGTCGGATCCTGGTAGTCCGTTTCGTTCCGGCTTCGTGTCGATCGGGGTGATGGAGGCCTATGCGGCCTCGCTCGCGCAGCTCGCGCTCCGGCTCGGTCGAACGCCTCCGGAAGAGCCGGCCCATCTCAACGTGGGCACGGGACCGACCGGCGATTTCGCCCACCTTCGTGGACGCCACGAGGCGGCGTTTGCCTTCGAGCACGATGTCTACGCCCGGGCTGCAGAGCTCGTCCGGCAGGCGACGCCAGTTTGAACCGCGCCGTGGGACCCCTGCGATGACCGGCGACTGGATCGGCGTCGGCAAGGTGCGGGCGCGGGAGATCGGTCCCGCCGTCGAGATCACCATCGACGGCCTGACCACCCAGGCGAAATACTACAAGCCGCTGGTCTATGAGTTCATGCGCAAGGAGTGGCGCGGGGCGCGGCCGGCCTGGGGCGACCATGTGGTCGAGATCGTGATGGAGCACGTCGGGGACCCGCCCTGGATGGACCTCGACAACCTCGCCAAGGCGCTGCTCGACGCCATCAAGGGCTATCTGTTCCACGACGACTCGCAGGTCGCCCGGCTGGTGGTGGAGCGCCGCCCGGGAGATCGCGAGCGCATCACCATCCGCGCCTTTCCGCGTCACGCTTCGGGCGGGCCCTCGGGATAGCGCTCGAAACTGGGCAGGTGATCCAGCCGGGTCATCCAGCCGATGCGGTCGGCGGTCTGGATCTGGCCCTGAAGCGGGATGGCGTCCGGATCGTCGAGCGTGGCGCTCTGGATATCGATCTGGCCCGGGAAGATCACCTCGTTGGTGTAGAACAGGCCTGTGCCGCAGCGGCCGCAGAAGCCTCTCCGGCCGTGCTCCGAGGAGGCGTACCAGACCGGGTCGCCGCTGATCCGCACTTCGCTTGCCGGGGCGAGGGCCCAGGCGACCGCCGGGGCGCCCGAGGCCTTGCGGCAGTCAAGGCAGTGACAGAGGGCGTGGTGGATCGCCTCGTCCGCGGTTTCGTAGCGGATCGCGCCGCAATGGCAGCCGCCGGTGAGCATCGGTGTCCCCTCCCTTATGTTCACGTAATGTTCTGGCATGACGGTCGCCGTTTGGCAACCTCAACGGGCGGGTGGGGCGAAGCGCAGCGTCGGGGCGAGAAGCTGGAGGGTCGCGCCGACCCGCAATTGCGGCTCGGAGGGTGGCGTCGCCCCTTCCTCGTCTTCTCGCCGGGCCACGCAGGACCGGGTCAGCCGGGCGAGGTCGAGAAGGTCCAGCGCCGACGGCAGGCTTTCGATGAAGCAGCCATCGAAGAAGGGATAGACCTGGTCCTCGCCGCAGCCGAACGAGTTGCGGTCCGGGCGGGCGGCCGTCAGGACCATGCGGTTGGGGCCGGAGAGCGCCCCCAGGAAGACCCCCGAGTAGCAGGCCGAGATCACGGCCACGGTCGGCCGCTCGCCGCAGGCGCGGCGCAGCAGGATCGCCAGCTGGCCCGGCGTCAGCTCGCCGTCGCCGAACACGACGCCCGCGGTCGAGCCGTGGGAGGTAAGGTAGACCAGGCATCCGCCCCGGTCTGCGGGGGAGCCGAGGGCGGTGGCCGCGCGCAGGAGGGCTGCGTCCGGCGTCACCTTGGGCGTGGCGTCAGGGCGCAGGGTGAAGGCGTCGACCCGGCCCACGCCGCGCGCCTCCAGCCCGGCGGCCACGTCGCGCAGAGCGTTGTCGAAAGCGCGGATCGGCCGGCCATCCGTGGTGCGCCAGTCGCCGGCGATCACCACGGCCCGCCAGTCCGCCAGCGGCGCGGCGCGGAGGGGGGAGGTCTGGGCCGCGGCGAGCGGGGCTGTCAGCAGCCAGATGAGCAGGATCGCCGCCACATCCCGCATCGGCCCGCCCTACTTCTTGCGGAACTGGTCCAGCGAGATGACCTTCGGCCCCTCGTCGGCGGCGTCCCCGTCGGCCGCCGGCGCGACGGCTTCGGCGGCCGGAGCCACGGCCGGGGCAGGGGCCGGCGGCGGCGGCTCGAACTGCAGCAGGAACTGCACCGACGGATCGTAGAAGCGGACGATGGCGGCGTAGGGCGTCGACAGGGTCTTGGGCGCGCCACCGAACTTCAGCATCACCGAAAAGCCGTCCTCGCGCACGTCGAGGTCCCAGTACTGGTGCTGCAGGACGATCGTCATCTCTTCCGGGTACTTGGCCCGGATGTCCTCGGGCACGGACACGCCCTCGGCGTCGGTGCGGAAGGTGATGTAGAAGTGGTGGGCTCCGGGGATGCCCTGCGGGCTCGCGGCGCGATCCAGCGCGGCGCGGATCACCCCGCGCAGGGCCTCCTGCGCCAGCGCCTCGTAGTGCATCTCGTCGACCGGTGGCCGTTCCTGCGCCATGCAAACCTCACCCTTGGGCGGCCACAGATACCGCTCCCGGCGGCGCGGCGGAAGGCGTCATCGGCTACCGGCGGCGAAGAGTCCGGGCGGCGGGCAAGTCCCGCGCGTCTGTTGCCAGGCGCCGACATGTCCGGGGAAAGTCCCGGGCTTCTGTTGCCAGGCGCCCGGGGGGCCCCGCCCCGGGATCTGAACCCCGAGGACTTAAGTGTTCGAAATCAACCGAACCGCATTACGCGGCGAGGCGGACTTCACCAGCGAAGTTATCGTTCGCAGTTAGAAAATGGCCCGATACGGTGGGCCAGGACGGGCAAAAGCCACCTCTTTACACGTCCGTCGATGCTAGTCGGCCCCGCACAGTCCCGCCGATAACGCGGAAGAGATTGGTGGAGCCGCCGGGATTCGCACCCGGGTCCGGTCCGCTTATTGCAGGCGCGTTTATCGCCATAGTCCGGGCGAACCCGGACACCCCCAATATAGGCGCGGCGCGTCAGCCTTCCAAGCCCGCAGGCCCGATCCTCGGCCAGTCGGCGGTCTGGTTGCGGAACCAGGTCAGCTGGCGCTTGGCGTAGTTGCGGGTCGCCTGCTGCAGCTGTGCGCGCGCCTCCTGCAACGAGGTCTCGCCGCGGAGGACGCCTGCCAGCTCCCGCACGCCGACCGCCTTCAGGGCCGGCAGTTCGGGCGACAGGCCGCGCGCCAGCAGGGCCTCGACCTCGTCGAGCGCTCCGCCCTCGATCATGGCGGCGGCGCGGGCGTCGCAGGCGGCGTACAGCGTCGCCCGCTCCGGCTCCAGCACGCGGCCGCGCCAGCTGCCGGGGGCGAGCAGGGGGCGGGTATCGGCCTGCCAGGCGCTGAGGGCGCGGCCGGTGCCCTCAGCCACGGCGAGGGCGCGGACCAGACGCTGCCGGTCGCGGGGGCCGATGGCGGCGGCGGCAGTCGGGTCGACGGCCTGAAGCCGGGCGCGCACCGCGGATTCTCCCTCCGTATCGAACAGCTGCGCCGCCGCTGCGCGCGCCTCCGGGCCCGGCTCGGGCACCTCGGCGAGGCCGCGGGTCAGGGCGTGGAAATAGAGGCCGGTGCCGCCGACCAGAAGAACGGGGCGGCCGGCTGCAACGGCGGTGTCGATCAGGGGCAGGGCGGCCCGGCTCCAGCGCCCGACCGACCAGGCCTCGGCCGCGTCGGCGACGCCGTAGAGGGCGTGCTCGGCCGCGGCCTCATCCGCAGGCGAGGGACGCGCCGTGAGCACTCTCAGGTCTGCGTACAGCTGCTGGCTGTCGGCGTTGAGAATCAGGCCGCCGGTGCGCTGCGCCCAGGCCAGGGCCAGGGCGGACTTGCCCGAGGCGGTCGGGCCGGCCAGCAGGGTAATCAGGGGCGACGTCATGGGGGCTTAAACCGCGTCCGGTCCGGGGATAGAAGCCCTGTTTCCCGCCGCCGCAAGTCCCGGAGCCCGCCTTGCCCGATCGCGCCGCCGTCCTCGCCGCCCTCGAGGCGATCCCCGATCCGCGCACGGGGCAGGGGCTTGTCGCGAGCGGCATGGTGCAGGGGTTGATGGTGGCCGACGACCGCGCCGGCTTCGTGCTGGAGGTGCCCGCAGCGGAGGCGGCCCGCTACGCCCCGGTGCGCGACGCGGCCGAGGCGGCGCTGAAGGCCCTGCCGGGCATGGCCCGCGTGTCCGTGGTGCTGACCAGCGAGGCGCCCCCGGCCGCGGCCCCGGCGCGCAAGGCCGGCCTGTCGCCTGCCGCGCTCGATCAGGGGCGCGCCCGCGCCCCGGTGGCGACCGAGCGACCGGCCCATGTGCGTCGCGTTCTGGCCGTGGGCAGCGGCAAGGGCGGGGTCGGCAAGTCGACGGTGGCCGTCAATCTGGCGGCCGCCTTCGCCCGGCGCGGGCTGTCGACCGGAATCCTTGACGCCGATGTCTATGGCCCCAGCCTGCCGACCATGCTGCGCCTGTCCGGCCGCCCGGACTATGTCGACGGGGCCATGGTCCCGCTGGAGGCCCAGGGGCTGAAGGCCATGTCGGTCGGCCTGCTGATGAAGGGCGACGACGCCATGATCTGGCGTGGGCCCATGGCCTCCCAGGCCCTGACCCAGATGCTGACCCAGACCCGCTGGGGGACGGAGGCCGCGCCGCTGGACATTCTGGTCGTCGACCTGCCGCCCGGCACCGGCGACGTGCAGCTGACCCTGATCCAGAAGACGCCGCTGGACGGGGCCGTGATCGTCTCCACCCCGCAGGAGGTGGCGCTGGCCGACGCACGCCGGGCCCACACCCTGTTCCAGCGGGTCAATGTCCCGACGCTGGGGCTGATCGAGAACATGAACGGGCCGGTGTTCGGCCAGGGCGGGACGGCTTCCGAGGCGGCTCGGCTGGGCGTCGATCTGCTGGGCGAGCTGCCGCTCGACGCGGCCGTGCGCGAGGCGGGCGACGCCGGTGCGCCGCTGGCGTCGGGCGAGATCGCCGGCCGGTTCGACGCCATGGCTCACAGGCTGGTGGAAAAACTCGGCCTTTGAGGGTTTTCAAACGCAACGGCAATCGCCACCTTGGCGGTTCCATTCGCTGCCCGGATTGCCCCAAGGAATGTCGATGAACGTCGAGACCCTGTTCCGCCCCTTCACCATCAAGGGCCTGACCCTGCCCAACCGCATCGTCATGGCCCCCATGACGCGCTCCTTCAGCCCGGGCGGGATCCCGACGAAGGATGTGGCCGCCTACTATCGCCGCCGCGCCGAGGGGCAGGTGGGTCTGATCGTCACCGAGGGCACGGTCGTCGACCGTCCGGCGGCGCGCAATGACGCCAACGTCCCGGTGTTCCACGGCGAGGCCCTGCCGGCCTGGAAGACGGTGGTGGACGAGGTCCACGCCGCCGGGGGTCTGATCGCGCCGCAGATCTGGCACGTCGGCGCCGCCCGCGGCATCGGCCCGGACTGGACGCCGCTGGGCAAGGTCGACAGCCCCTCGGGCCTCGTCGCGCCGGGCAAGCAGAAGTACGAGCCGATGACCGAGGAGGACATCGCCGACACCATCGCCGCCTTCGGCAAGGCCGGGCACGCCGCCCGCGAGCTCGGCTTCGACGCCGCCGAGATCCACTCGGCTCACGGCTACCTGATCGACCAGTTCTACTGGCCGGGGCTGAACACCCGCACCGACCGCTGGGGCGGCCCGACCATCGCCGAGCGCGCCCGTTTCGGCGTCGAGGTGGTCAAGGCGGTGCGCGAGGGCCTCGGCCCCGACATCCCGGTGATCATCCGCCTGTCGCAGTGGAAGCAGCAGGACTATGGCGCGCGGATCGCGGAGACGCCGGACGAGATGGCCGACTGGCTGCTGCCGCTGTCGGACGCCGGCGTCGACGTCTTCCACTGCTCGCAGCGCCGCTTCTGGGAGCCCGAGTTCGAGGGCTCGGATCTGAACTTCGCCGGCTGGGCCAAGAAGCTCACCGGCAAGCCGACCATCAGCGTCGGCTCCGTCGGTCTCGATGGCGAGTTCATCGCCGCCTTCGGGGGCGCCGGATCGCAGCCGGCCTCGCTGGACGGGCTGATCGCCCGGATGGAGCGGGACGAGTTCGACCTGATCGCCGTCGGCCGCGCCCTGCTGTCGGATCCGAACTGGGTGGTGAAGGTGCGCGACGGCCGGCATGACGAGCTGGCCGCCTTTGACCGCCGCCACATGGCCGAGCTGACCTGATCCGATCCGGGGGGCGAGGACGCCTTGTGGCGATCTCGCCCCTCGCCACGCTTTCCGCGGCGCTCTAACGTCCGGCCATGACCGTCGTCGGCGTTCTCGTCACCACCCTCTGGCTGAGCCTGATCATCGGGGCCCGCTACCTGCTGGTGGCGGGGGCGGTGCACGCGTGGCTGTGGCGGGGCAAGGGGACCGGAGTCCGGCTCAGCGCCACCCGTCCGTCCGCCCGGCTGATCCGCCACGAGATCCGCTATTCCCTGATTTCGACGCCGATCTACGCCCTGCCGGCGGCGATCGTGCTGGAGGCCTGGAAGGCCGGCGGCACCCGCATCTACCTCGACCCCGGCCAGTACGGCCTGTGGTGGCTGCCGGCCAGCTTCGTGCTGCTGCTGGTGATCCAGGACGCCCACTACTACTGGACGCACCGGCTGATGCATGACCGGCGCATTTTCTGCTGGGCCCATGCGGCGCACCACCGGTCTCGCGATCCCAGTCCGTTCGCCAGTTTCGCCTTCGATCCGGCCGAGGCGGCCCTGACCGCCTGGGTCATTCCGGCCCTGCTGTTCGTGCTGCCGGTCAATCTCTGGGTGCTGGTGGCGCTGCTCACCTTCATGACCGCCACCGCGGTGATGAACCACTGCGGCTGGGAGGTCTGGCCGGAGCGCTGGGTGCGCGGCCCGGTCGGGCGCTGGCTGATCACCGCCAGCCACCACAGCCGGCATCACACCCACATGAAGACCAACTTCGGCCTCTACTTCCGTCTGTGGGACCATTTGTGCGGCACGGACGCCATGCCGCCGGCCAGGGCTCAGACGGGCTCGACCACCACGGCGGTGCCGTAGCAAAGCACCTCGGTGATGCCGGGCATGATGTCGTTGGCGTCGTAGCGCAGGGCGATGACGGCGTTGCCGCCGGCTTCGCGGGTGTGCTGCAGCAGCGCCTCATAGGCCTCGGCCCGCCCGGTCTCGGCCAGCTTCACATAGGCCCCGACGCGGCCGCCGATCATCGACTGCAGGCCGCCGATGGCGTCGGACACCACGTTGCGCGAGCGCACGGTGATGCCGCGGGTCACCCCGATCACCCGAACGATGCGGTAGCCGGGCAGGTCGTTGGCGGTAGTGGTCAGCATGGCAGGCTCCTGAGGCAGTCAGCGGCGTTCCAGCACGCGGAAGACAAAGGCGTGATCGTCCTTCTCGCCCGGAGAATGCGGCTCCGCAGCGATCTCGACAAACTCGCCCTCGTCGAAGGGTGGAAATGTGACGTCCCCCTCGGGCTCGGCCTCGACCTCGGTGATGTAGAGCCGCCGGGCCCGGGGCAGGGTGGCCGCGAACAGGGCCGCGCCGCCGATGATGCAGACCTCGTCGACCCCATCCTCCGCCGCCTGCTCCCGGGCCATCTCCAGCGCCTCGGTCAGGCTGTGCACCACCACCGCGCCCTTTGCGGTGTAGGACTCGTCGCGGGTCAGGACGATGTTGAGCCGGCCGGGCAGGGGCTTGAGCGGCAGGCTCTCCCAGGTGGCCCGCCCCATGACGCAGGGCTTGCCGACGGTGATGGCCTTGAACCGCTGCAGGTCGGAGCGCAGCCGCCAGGGCAGGTCGCCGTCGCGGCCGATGATGCCGTTGCGGGCGCGGGCGACGACCTGGACGAGGGCGGGACTGATCATGCGGCAGGCTCCAGCCACCGCAGCCACTTGCGTCGCATGGCCTGTTCCAGATCCACGCCTGCGCTGTCGCAGTAGATCAGAAGCATGCCCAGGACGTCGGCCGCCTCGTCCGCGAGCGCCCCGGGATCCGCCGCGCCGCGCGCCCGGCCATCCGTCCGCAGATGCTCTGCGGTGAGCTCCCCCAGCTCCTCCTGCAGCTTCAGCAGCGCCCAGTCGCCGGACCGGTCGATCCGGTGGCGGGCGGCGTAGAGGTCCGAAATCCGCAGAACGTCAGCCTTCAGCCCGGCGAGGGTCATCGCCATTACTTCGACACCTCGGCCTTGATGTGCGGCCACGGGGCGTAGCCCTCAAGCGCGACGTCGCTCAGTTCGTAGGCGAACAGGTCGTCGCGCTTCGCCAGCGTCAGCGTCGGGAAGGGGCGGGGCTCGCGGGTCAGCTGCAGCCGGGCCTGGTCGAGGTGGTTCAGATACAGGTGGGCGTCGCCGAAGGTGTGGACAAACTCCCCCGGCTCCAGCCCGACCACATCGGCCACCATGTGGGTCAACAGGGCGTAGGAGGCGATGTTGAAAGGCACGCCGAGGAACACGTCGGCCGAGCGCTGGTACAGCTGGCAGCTCAGCTTCCCGTCGGCCACGAAGAACTGGAACAGGCAGTGGCAGGGCGGAAGGGCCATGTCGTCGACATCGGCCGGGTTCCAGGCCGAGACGATGTGCCGGCGGCTGCTCGGGTTGGTCTTCAGGCCCTCGACGACCCGGCTGATCTGGTCGATGACGCGCCCGTCCGGGGCCGTCCAGCTACGCCACTGCTTGCCATAGACCGGGCCGAGCTCGCCCTCGGCGTCGGCCCATTCGTCCCAGATGCTGACGTTGTGATCCTTGAGGAAGGCGATGTTGGTCTCGCCGCGCAGGAACCACAGCAGCTCGACGATGATCGAGCGCAGGTGCAGCTTCTTGGTGGTCAGCACCGGGAAGCCGCGGGCCAGGTCGAAGCGCATCTGCCGACCAAACACGCCCAGGGTGCCGGTGCCGGTGCGGTCCTCGCGGCGTACGCCCGTGTCGAGGATGTCCTGCAGCAGGGCCAGATACTGGCGCTCCGGATGATCCGCAGGCGCGGGGGCGTGGACGGCCGGATCAGGGAGGACGACGTGGGCGTTCATGGGACCAGAACATGCCGCCGATTCGTCGTCTCCGGCAGGCGTCCGATTCGCTCACCCACAGCTATTCGGCATTCCGTTCGCGCCGTCTGCGGGCCGCCTCGACCCGCTGGCCCACAGCACGCTCGCGGCGCGTCGTCAGCGGCTTGGGCAGGCCGGCCGTGGTCGGCGCGCGCCGCTTCACATTGGGCTTGAGCTTGCCGTAGCGCTTTCGCGAATAGGCGCGCGCGCACTCCATGCAGTGGCGGTAGTTCCGCGCTGCATAGGAGGCGTGCCAGTTGCGCCCCTCGCTCAGGATCACTCCGCATTCGCGCCAGCGCTGCATCTGGTCTCAGCCCTTGAAGCCTTCATCGGCCAGCCAGGCGAGCTCCTCCGGCGTCGACTCGCGCCCCAGCGCCGCGTTGCGGTGGGGGAAGCGGCCAAAGCGGACGATGATGTCCCGATGGTGCTCGGCCCAGCGGTCGTCCGGGGCGCGGGTCATGCGGGTCTGGAACAGCTCGACCTGTCGGTCCTGGTCCTCCATGCCCTCGGAATGCTGCAGGGGCAGGTAGACGAAGCGCCGCAGGTCGTTCTCGAGCGCCAGATCCAGATCCGCAGCGACGGTCTGCAGGGCGACGCGGCGGCCCAGCGGGTCGGTGGCGAAGGCGTGGCCCGTCCCCCGCCAGACATTGCGCGGGAACTGGTCCAGCAGGATCAGCAGGGCCAGCGCGCCGTCCGGGGTCGCGCCCCAGTCGTCGAGCTCACGCCGGGCCGCTGCCAGATGGGCGGCCATGAAGCGCCGGCTGAACGCCGCATCGAAGGCGTCATCCTTCGCGAACCAGCGGTCGGGGCCGGCGGCTTTCCAGAAGGCGACGACGGCGTTTGGGTCTATATCCTCGGTCATGACCGAGACCCTGAGCCCGCCGCTGCCCGTTTTCCATGAACAGGATTGTGACCTGTCCCTGATCCGCGCCCGCCGGGTGGCGGTGATCGGCTATGGCAGCCAGGGACGCACCCACGCCCTCAATCTGCGCGACTCGGGGGTGGCGGACATCGTCATCGGATTGAAGGCCGACTCGGCCACCCGCGCCCGGGCTGCGGAGGACGGCTTCCCGGTGGAGACGGCGGCCCGGGCGACGCAGGGCGCCGACGTCGTGGCCGTGATGGTCTCGGACGAGGCGCACCGGGACCTGTGGCGTGAGGAGATTGCCCCCAACCTTAAGCCCGGCGCGGCGGTCATTTTCGCGCATGGTCTCTCGGTGCGTTTCGGACTGGTGACGCCCGGCCCGGAGGTCGATGTGATCCTGGCCTCGCCCAAGGGCATCGGGCCGCGTATTCGTGAACTGTATGAGGCGGGGGAGGGCGTCTTCTGCCTGTTCGGCGTGCATCAGGACGCGACCGGCGGCGCGCATGCGCTGGGCCTGTCCTATGCGGCGGCGCTGGGCTGCGGCCGCAAGGGCATCCTGGAAACCACCTTCGCCGCCGAATGCGAGAGCGACCTGTTCGGCGAGCAGGTGGTTCTGTGCGGCGGGACGGTCGAGCTGGTCGACGCGGCCTTCATGAAGCTGGTCGAGGCCGGCTATCCGGCCGAGGTCGCCTGGTTCGAGTGCTTCTATGAACTGAAGCTGGTCACCGACCTGCTGCACCGGCTGGGCCCCGCGGGCGCCTTCGCCCGCATCTCCAACACGGCCGAGTACGGCGCCTATCTGACCGGGCCGCGGGTCATCGGCGCGCCGTCGCGGGCGGCCATGGACGAGGTGCTGGCCGAGGTGCGCTCGGGGGCGTTCGTGGCGCGGCTGATGGCGGACTACGACGCGGGATCGCCCGAGCTGTCGGCGCGGCGGCGCGGCCTGTCGCAACGGCTCATCGAGCAGGCCGGGGCCCGCCTCGCGGCGGCGGCGCAGCGCGCCGACGACAGGAAAAACTGACCGGGAAAAGAATGGTCGGAGCGGCAGGATTCGAACCTGCGACCCCTACGTCCCGAACGCAGTGCTCTACCAGACTGAGCCACACTCCGACTTGGAGGCGGGCTTATAGCCACGGCCCTCGGAGGCCGCAAGCACGGCTTTCGGGAGGACGTAAAATTTCGCGGCGTTCTGCCTGTTGCAAGCGTCCGGGGCCTGAGCTATCTGACCGCCTCCCGCCGCCGAGGCGGGTGCGCCGGACCTTCTGCTGGGGAATGGTGTAATGGTAACACTACGGTTTTTGGTACCGTCATTCTAGGTTCGAGTCCTAGTTCCCCAGCCACCGGCCGCGGCCCTTGCCGCCCTCCCGAAACCCGGCCCCGGAGATCAGACGCAACGCGGGCGCTCCGTTTTCGGCGTTCTGTCTTTCGGTCCTGTGGAACCTCCGCGCGCTCTGCGCATTGGCTGTGTCCGGTACCGTACGCAGCTGCGTTGGCGAGGACCGGTCGCGTTGAGGTCGCCGCATTGCAGAAGTCCCCGCCGCTGAAGGTTCTGGTCGTCGAGGATCAGGCGCTGCTGGCGCTCCAGCTCGAAATGACCCTGCTCGATCTCGGCTGCGAGGTCGTCGGCTGCGCCATGGATACGGCGGCGGCGCTGGAGATCGCGGCGCAGGAGAGCCCCGAGCTGGCTTTCGTCGACATCAATTTGCGGGACGGCTGTACCGGCCCACTGATCGCCGCGGCCCTTGGCCGGGACTTTGGCGCGACCAGCGTCTTCGTCACTGCCAATCCGGAGCAGGCGACCGGCGCCGCCAGCGGCGCGCTCGGCGTCATCTGCAAGCCGTTTGATACGGACACGATTTCCGGCGTGGTGCGCTTCGTCGAGATCTACCGGCGCGAGCAGCGGCTTACACCGGTTCCGCCGCGCTTTCGCATCGACCCCGGCCTCCTGGCCCTGGCGCCGCCGGGCAGGCGGGCCTGAGGTCAGCCGAGATCAAGGCCGGGGCTTGTCGGCGGCGTGTCGCCCGGTTGCAGATCGAGCTGAAGCAGGTGGACATCGATCCACCGCCCATGTTTCCACCCGACCTTCTCGTATCGCCCGGCGTGCCGGAAGTCGTGGCGTTCATGCAGGGCGATCGAGGCTGCGCTGGTCGCGCTCGCGCTGATCGCGGCAATGACGTGCCGGAGGCCCCGCGCCCGCACGCGGTCGATCAGTTCCGCCAGCAGGGCGCGACCGACGCCGCGGCCTCGAGCCGCCTCCTCGACATAGATTGAACCTTCGACGCCGTAGCGATAGGCCGGGCGCGGCCGGAACGGAGAGGCGTAGGCGTAGCCGGCGAAGGTGGTGTCCAGCTCGGCCACCAGCCACGGCAGGCGGTCGGCCTGCACAGCCTCGAAGCGGGCGGTCATCTCCTCGAGGGACGGCGCCTCAAGCTCGAAGGTCGCCGTCCCGTCCCGCACCTCGCGCCCGTAAAGGGCTGTGATCGCAGGCAAATCCGCCAGTGTGGCGTCTCGGATCACGTCCGGTCCCAGCTCCGCTCCAGGGCCCACACGGCGAAGGCATAGTCGTGGGCGATCTCCTTGAGGTAGTCGAAGCGGCCCGAGGCGCCGCCGTGGCCGGCCTCCATGTTGATCTTGAGAAGCACCGGATTGGTCGAGGTCGTGGCCGGCCGCAGGCGCGCCACCCACTTCTGCGGCTCCCAGTAGGTCACCCGCGGGTCCGACAGGCCGCCTGTGGCGAGGATCGGCGGATAGGCCTGGGCGCTGACCTGGTCGTAGGGGCTGTAGCTCATCATGTAGTCGTAGGCGTCGGGGTCCTCGAGCGGATTGCCCCACTCCGGCCATTCCGGCGGCGTCAGCGGCAGGGTGGTGTCGCTCATGGTGTTGATCACATCCACGAACGGCACCTGGGCGATCACGCCGCCCCACAGGTCGGGCCGCATGTTGGTGACCGCCCCCATAAGCAGGCCGCCGGCCGAGCCGCCCTGGGCCACGATCCTGCCGGCGCGGGTGTAGTTGTGCGCGATCAGGTGCTCGGCCGCGGCGATGAAATCGGTGAAGGTGTTCTTCTTGGTGAAGCGCCGGGCCTGCAGGAACCAGTTCCAGCCCTTGTCGGAGCCGCCGCGGATGTGCGCGATGGCGTAGATGAAGCCGCGATCGACCAGCGACAGCCGCCCCGTCGAGAAGCTCGCCGGCATGGGGATGCCGTACGAGCCGTAGCCGTAGAGCAGCAGAGGCGCGGAGCCGTCGACCGGCGTGGTCCGCCGGCGCAGCACGGTGACCGGAACAAGTTCGCCGTCGGGGGCCGGCGCGTTCAGCCGCTCGACCACATAGTCGGCCGGGTCGTGGCCGGACGGCACCTCCTGCACCTTGCGCAGGGTGCGGGTGCGGGTCGCCAGGTCGTAGTCATAGGTCGAGGTCGGTGTGGACGGCGAATTGTAGCCGTAGCGCATGACCGTGGTGTCGAACTCCGACGCGCCGCCCAGCGACAGGGCGTAGGCGGGTTCGTCGACCGCGATTTCGTGCTCCTCACCGGCCCGGTCGCGGATGACGATGCGGGTGTTGGCGTCGGCGCGCTCCTGACGGGCGATGAAGTCCTTCACCAGGGCCAGACCCTCAATGTAGCGCCCCGGGGTGTGCGGCACCAGGTCGGTCCAGTGCGCCTTGCCCGGCGTGGCCGTGGGGGCGGTGACGATCTTGAAGTCGATGGCGTCATCGGCGTTGGTGTGGATCACCCAACGGTCGCCCCAGTGGTCGGCGTCGTACTTGCGCTCGACGACGCGGGCCTCCAGCAGCATCGGCTCCGAGGTCGGGGCGTCGCCGGGAATGTAGCGGGCTTCCGAGGTGACCTGGTCGCCGATGCCGATGATGATGAAGCGGTCGTCGGACGTGCGGCCGACGCCGATGAACATGCCCTCGTCCAGCTCTTCATAGACCAGGGTGGTCTCCCCGCCCCGGACCGGGCGGCGGAAGATCTTGTCCGGACGGCCGTTCTCGTTGCGGTTGGTCCAGAAGATCCACTGGCTGTCGGGCGAGAAGGTGAAGCCGCCGTAGGCCGACTCGATCGGCTCGCCGACGAGCTGTCCGGTCGCCAGGTCCTTGATGAAGATGCGATAGAATTCCGATCCTTGGGCGTCCTCGGAATAACCGTACAGGGCGTGATCCGGGCTGGCGCTGGCCTGACCCACCTCGGAATAGGCCTTGCCCTCGGCCAGGGCGTTGGCGTCGAGCAGCACCTCCTCGCCCGTCTCCTGCCCGCGCGGGCGGCGGCAGTACAGCGGATGCTGGTCGCCGGTGCGGTAGCGGAAGTAGTATTCCCACGGGCCGTCGGGGGAGGGGACCGAGCTGTCGTCCTCCTTGATGCGGCCGCGCATCTCCTGGAACATCTGCTCCTGAAGCGGCACGGTCGAGGCCATCATCGCCTCACGATAGGCGTTCTCCTCTTCCAGATGCGCCTTGACGTCCGCCTTGATCAGGCTCGGGTCGCGCAGCACGGCCTGCCAGTTGTCGTCCTTCATCCACTGGTAGTCGTCGACCCGCACGCGCCCCAGCTGTTCGATACGGACAGGAATCTTCTTGGCGACAGGCGGGACAGGCATCGAGGCTCCGGTCTGATGGGCGAGGGCAGGCGTGGCGGCGACGGCCGCAAGCGCGGTGGTGGTCTGGACGAACTGGCGGCGGTTCATGGGGGCAATCCTGTAACGGCCGCGGCACCTTGTGCGGGCGCGCGCGGCCGGTCAAATGAAAGCGCCGACAGACAGAGATGGTGGCCGCGTGCTGTTCGATCCCGCCCTGATCCAGGACCCGCCGCCGGTCGTCCGTCCGCTGGAGGCGACGCCGGCCCCGGCGCCGGCGTGGGACCTGACGCTGGGCATGATCAACGCCACGGTGATGCTTGACCAGCCCCTGGCCGACGGGGCCCGGACGGTCGGCACCGGCTTCCTCATCGCCGATCAGGACGCCGCCGGGGCGCCGCGCATCCTGCTGGTCACGGCCCGCCACGTGCTTGACCGGATGCCGGCGGACCAGATGCGGATCGGCTGGCGCGTGGCCTCGGCCGAAGGCGTCTGGCGGTTCGATCCGCAGATGGTCGATATCCGATCCGAGGGGCGTCCCCTGTGGGTCGAGCATCCGCTGCAGGACGTGGCCGTCATTCCCATCCAGCCGCCGCCCGCCTTTGCCGCCGCGGCCATGCCGGTGGGGTGGCTGGCGGACGGCGCCACCTTCGACCGACTCGGCGTCGGGCCGGGGGATGAGCTCTACAGTCTCGGATTTCCGCAGGGACTGTCGGCCAACCGGGCCGGATTCCCGATCCTGCGGGTGGGCAAGGTGGCGTCCTGGCCGGTGGCGCCGGTCGACGCCTATCCCACCTTCCTGCTCGACTTCGCCGTCTTCCCCGGCAATTCCGGCGGGCCGGTGTTCTGGAGCCCCTCGGCCCGGCGCCGGCCGGACGCCCCCACCCCGGAGCACCCCTTCATCGGCGGGGTGCTGACCCAGGCGGTGGAAGTGGGCGGCCAGACCCTCGGCCTGGCGGTGGTGGCCCATGCCCGCTTCGTCCGCGAGACCATCGCCCTTCTGGATCAGGCCCCCGTCGCGGTCGCGAGCGAGGTCCCGCCGGAGGATTGACCTCAGGCCGCGCCCAGCGCCTCGCGCGTCATCCGGCGCAGCAGGGCGCCGCCCTGGCCGATCGCCGCCAGACGGCTGGACGCGTGCCCCAGCACGTTCGCGGCATAGACCTCGTAAAGGGCCAGCTTGCCTTCCAGCCACGCCGGGTCGCCCTCGCCGGCCTTGAGCCGGCGCGCCGCCTCAATCGCCCCCTTGGCCAGCATCCAGCCGCCGACCACGTCGCCCATCAGCTTCAGATAGGCGTCGGCGCCCGCCAGCACGTCGTCCGCCGCGTTGGGGTCGGCCTTGCGGTCCAGCAGCCACAGGGTGGCGTCGCGCACCGCCTCGATGGCCGCGGCGAAGCGCTCGACCGGCTTGCCTTCGAACACATGCTTCAGCTCGCCGAGCGTCACGGTCATGTCGGCGATCACTGCGCGCGCCGCCTCGCCGCCGTCCTGGCCGAGCTTGCGCCCGACGAGGTCCATGGCCTGGATGCCGTTGGTCCCCTCGTAGATCGGGGCGATGCGGGCGTCACGATAGTGCTGGGCGGCGCCGGTCTCCTCCACGAAGCCCATGCCGCCATGCACCTGCACGCCGAGGGAAGCGACCTCGACCCCCATGTCGGTCGACCAGGCCTTGGCGATCGGCGTGAACAGATCCTCGCGGCCCTTCCAGAAGCGCTTCTCGTCTTCGGTCGCGGCATGTTTCGCCAGGTCGGCCGCGACGCCGGTGGACAGGCAGATCCCGCGGCCGGCCTCGATGCGCGCTTTCATCACC
>JAATWA010000015.1 GCA_013361095.1 Pseudanabaena biceps
TGAGCGCAAGACCCGCGAGCTGAAGGCGCGCGCCGCCGTGCCCGACGACGACCTCTTCGCCGCCCGCCCGACGACCGGGGATGCGGAGCTGCGCGCCGCCGCCGAGGAGGCGCTGGCGACGTTGGCGGTCGCCGCGGATGACATCCGCGCCGTGCTTGAGGCGGAGGGCTGATGGCCACGGTCACGGTCGAGGTCAACGGTCGCCCCTACGCCGTCGGCTGCGCCGACGGTCAGGAGGACCGGGTCGTCGCGCTGGCCCGCCAGTTCGACCAGCACGTTCGGGAGGTGGCCGGCAGCGTCGGCCACGTCGGCGACCTGCGCCTGTTCCTGATGGCGGCCCTGCTGCTGGCCGACGAATTGCACGAGGCCCGCGCCGCCCTCTCGACCGGAGGGCGGGAGGGCGCGTCCCCGGCCGACCCCGACGCCGGCCTCGCCGAGGTGCTGAACGCGGTAGCCGCCCGCATCGAGAAGATCGCCGCGGGGCTCTGAGCCCATCGCCATTGTTCCGCCGCCGGCCTCCGCCTATCTTGGCGACCGGCGGGTCAGCTGTGGCTCACGTCGAAGGCAACATATCCTCGCGGCCTTAATTCACTCGAAGGGATCTGTCCCTGTCTGGCCCCGTGGGGCCGGGTACACGGAGCCCACCTGGTTATCCAGGCTCGAGAGGATTTAAACCGTCCTTCACGGCTCTCATGGCGCCGCCAACCCCTTCAGAGGCCGACGACCCGGGTTTCGCCCTCAGGGTACATTGTCCCCGTGATGTCCCCGAGCTCGACCGGCCAGTCGAGCGTCGTCTCAGCAATCTTGCGCACCAGAACGTTCGAGGCGAGGAAGACCCCCTGCCCGAGGCCGAAGGCGGTAACCGCGTGCACGCTTTCGGCCACGACGAAGGCTGGCTCGCCCATCCGGGCCTCGACGATCTCGAAGCCCGTCGCCGGATTGAACAGGCCCTGCCAGGCCTGGTCGCTGAAGCGCCAGAAGTCCCAGGGCGCATCGTGCACGGGCCAGCCCTGATGGGTCGAGAAGTACGCCAGCCCGCCGGGCTTCAGGACCCGGTTCAGCTCGATGGCCAGTTTCCACGGCATGGCGATATGCTCGATCACCGAGAGGGCCATGACGGCGTCGAAGCGCCCCCGATCGAACAGGCGGCTCAGCTGGTGCGCGTCTCCCACGACATCCACGTTCGGACCGTCCAGCACGTCGAGGCCGACATAGCCCCATGCCGGCGGCAGGAGGTCCCGCCGCGTCACGCCGGACCGGGCGCGGCTGCCGATCTCCAGCAATTCGCCCTGTGGGGGCAAGGCGCCCAGGAAGCGGCTGATCATGTCGCGGGCGGCATCGGGCTTGGCGCCCAGATTGGCCGCGGTGCGCGGCTCGCCGGCCACGGTCCACTCAAGGCGCGCGGCGGGGGCGAAGCGATCGCCGATGTCGAGGCGCTGCCGGAACCGGACGTGACCCGCGCCGGGAAAGTGGGCCGCCACATCGGGGCTGGGCTGCCCCCACGTGTCGAGCGTCGCGGCATAGCCATCATCGAAGGCAAGCACCGGCGGGCCGTCCGCGATGACCCAGCCCTCAACGAGCAGGGCCCCGTCAAACCAGGCGAAGCGGTCGATGGCGTAACTCATGGAGCCTCCCGTCCCCGTCTCCATTGCGGACCAGGGCCCCGCATGCAAGGGCTGCATCGCAATCGCAGAACGGGACGCGGGCGGCGAAGACATGGTGGCCTCTGACGGACCGGCAGCCGGCCTCCCGGACCTGACAAGGGACCGGAACGCGCTGAGGACGGCGATGCGCCGGCATCGCCGGACCCTCGCCGCCGCACAGCCGGACGCCGGAGAGCGGCTGCCGACGCACCTTGAAGACCTGCCGCCGGCGGCCTCTGTCGCGATCTACAGGGCGATCGGCTCGGAGATCGACCCGCTGCCGCTCGCCATGACCCTCGCAGCCCGCGGCCGGGGGCTCTGCCTTCCCGTCGTCGTGGCGCGCGACGCGCCCCTGCTGTTCCGCCGCTGGTCCCCGGGCGACGCGCTGGAACCCGACGCTGCCGGATGTCCAGCCCCCCTGCCAGTCGCCGGGGTCGTCAGGCCCGACCTGATCCTCGCGCCCCTGCTGGCCTTCGATGCGAAGGGCGGCCGCCTCGGTCAGGGCGGCGGCTTCTACGACCGGACCCTCGCAGAGCTGCGCAGACGTCCATCGCCGCCCGGCTTCGTCGGGGTCGCCTTCGCCGGGCAGGAGGTCGCCGCCCTGCCCATGGCGTCGCATGACCAGCGGCTCGATGGCGTTCTCACCGAGAGCGGCTATAGAGCCTTTCCATGAGACTGGCCTTTTTCGGCGACGTCATCGGCAAGTCGGGCCGCGACGGCGTGAGCGATCATCTTCCCCGCCTGAAGCGCGACCTGCAGCTCGATTTCGTCGTGGTCAACGCCGAGAACGCCGCGGGCGGCTTCGGCATCACCGAGCATACGGCGAACGAGCTGTTCATGGCCGGCGCGGATTGCCTGACGCTGGGCAACCACAGCTGGGACCAGCGCGAGGCCCTGACCTACATCGTGCGCGAGCCGCGCCTGCTCCGCCCGCTAAACTACCCGCGCCTGATGGATGCGCCCGGCGCGGGAGCCAACCTGTTCGAGACGCCCTCGGGGCGCACGGTCCTGGTCATGAATGTGCTTGGCCGGGTGCATATGGACCCGATGGACGACCCCTTCGGCGCGGTCGAGAAGGAGCTGGCCGCCTGCCCGCTCGGGCTCGCCGCCGACGCCATCATTGTCGACATGCACTGCGAGGCGACCAGCGAGAAGATGGCCATGGGCCACTTCTGCGACGGGCGGGCGTCGCTGGTGGTCGGCACCCACACCCATGTGCCGACGGCCGACGCCCAGATCCTGCCCGGCGGGACAGCCTACCAGACCGACGCCGGCGGCTGCTGCGACTACGACTCGGTGATCGGCAACGACAAGGACGAGCCCCTGCGCCGCTTCACCACCCGCATCAGCGGCGGCCGCTACCAGCCGGCCAGCGGCCCGGCCACGATCTGCGGCGTGTTCGTCGAAACCGACGACCGCACCGGGCTGGCCGTCCGAATCGAGCCGATCCGGGTCGGCGGGCGGCTGAGTCAGGCCGTTCCGGCGCTCGCCTGACCGTCCATCCACGCGGGCATCCAGCCCTCGTGCATCTCGCGCAGGTGGGCCAGCGGGATGCGGAACAGTTCGCCCTTCGGCCCGGCCGAGGCGAAGTCCGTCCCGACCGCATGGCCCACGACCGAGGCGTGCAGCCCGGCCTCGCGCGCTGCGTCGAGGATCGCCTGCGGCGCGGCGGTGGCGACCAGGTAGCGGGCCTGGTCCTCGGCGAACAGCAGCACATGGGCGTGGGCGGCGCTGGAGGCGTCCAGCACCACGCCGCAGTCTGACGCCAGGGCGATATCCGCCGCGGCCCCGACCAGCCCGCCGTCGGACAGGTCATGGACCACGGTCAGCTCGCCGCCCTCGATCAGGCCGCGCACGAAGTCGCCCGTCTTCCGTTCCAGCGCCAGATCGACCGGCGGCGGCGCCCCGTCCTCGCGGCCCAGGACCTCGCGCAGGTACAGGGAGGCGCCCAGCTCGCCCGCCGTCTGGCCGATCAGCACCAGGGTGTCGCCCTCGGCCATGCCGCCGAAGCCGCAGACGATGTCGTAGTTCTTCAGCAGGCCGACGCCGCCAACGGTCGGCGTCGGCGGAATGGCGACGCCGTTGGTCTCGTTGTAGAGGCTGACGTTGCCGCTCACGACCGGGAAGTCGAGCACGCCGCAGGCCTCGGCCATGCCGTCGATGGCGCGGACGATCTGCCCCATGATCTCGGGCCGCTGCGGATTGCCGAAGTTCAGGTTGTCGGTGATGGCGATCGGCCGGGCGCCCACGGCGGTCAGGTTGCGCCAGGCCTCGGCCACCGCCTGCTTGCCGCCCTCGTACGGGTCATTCTGGACGTAGCGCGGGGTGCAGTCCGAGGTCACCGCCAGGCCCTTGTCCGTACCGTGCACCCGGACCACGCCGGCGTCCGCGCCGGTGGCGGAATCATGCAGGGTGTCGGCCATCACGTGCCGGTCGTACTGCTCCCAGATCCAGCGCTTGGACGCCATGTCCGGGCAGGTCAGGACCTTGAGCACGGCGTCGGGCCAGCTTTCCGGCGGCGGGACATCCTGGGGGTCGAGGCGGGGATGCAGGGTCGGCTGGACCCAAGGGCGATCGTACAGGGGCGCGTCGTCGAACAGGGGCGCCAGCGGCACGTCACAGACCGTCTCGCCATGGTGCTTCAGCACCAGCCGGCCGGTGTCAGTGGTCTGGCCGATCACCGCGGCGTCGAGGCCCCACTTGCGGAAGATGCGATAGCCGTCCTCCTCGCGCCCGGGCTTGAGCACAGCGAGCATCCGCTCCTGGCTCTCCGAGAGCATCATCTCGTAGGCCGTCATCCCCTCCTCGCGCTGGGGCACGGCGTCCATGTTCAGCTTGATGCCGACGCCGCCCTTGGAGGCCATCTCGACCGACGAGGAGGTGAGGCCGGCCGCGCCCATGTCCTGGATGGCGGCGACGGCGCCCGAGGCCATCAGTTCGAGGGTCGCCTCGATCAGCACCTTCTCGGCGAAGGGGTCGCCCACCTGGACGGTCGGGCGCTTCGATTCGGACTCGTCGTCGAATTCGGCCGAGGACATGGTCGCGCCGTGGATGCCGTCCCGGCCGGTCTTCGAGCCGAAATAAACCACCGACAGGCCCGGGGCCGGCGCCGCCGAGTAGAAGATGCTGTCGGCGCGGGCGAGGCCCACGCACATGGCGTTGACCAGGATGTTGCCGTTGTAGCCGCGGTGGAAGTTGGTCTCCCCGGCCACCGTCGGCACCCCGACGCAGTTGCCGTAACCGCCGATGCCGGACACCACGCCGGCCACCAGCCGCCTCGTCTTCTCGTGCCCGACGTCGCCGAAGCGCAGGGCGTTGAGCAGAGCCACCGGCCGCGCCCCCATGGTGAAGACGTCCCGCATGATGCCGCCCACGCCCGTCGCCGCGCCCTGGTAGGGCTCGATGAAGCTGGGGTGGTTGTGGCTCTCCATCTTGAAGATGCAGGCGTCGCCGTCGTCGATGTCGATGACCCCGGCGTTCTCGCCCGGCCCGCAGATCACCCGGGGCCCCTTGGTCGGGAACTTGCCGAGGTGGATCCTCGACGACTTGTACGAGCAGTGCTCGGACCACATCACCGAGAACACCCCCAGCTCGACCTGGTTGGGCTCACGCCCAAGCCGGTCCAGGATCACCTGGTACTCGTTCGCGGCGAGGCCGTATTCGGCGGCCAGCTCGGCCATGGTCTTGGGGGCGGTGCTCATGGCCCGGGCTTCTAGCCGTGAACGGGCCGCGTGTCAGCCGCCGGGAACTCCCCGGATGCCCCGCGGTTGACGGGCGCACAGGAGCATCCCCCATGACCGACCAACCGATCGACACGCCAGACGAGTTCGAGGATCTGCCGTCCGAAACGCCCGCGAGGCATGAAGACCTGCCTGTCAGGGATCAGCCCGAGGAGGCTGGCGCCCCGCAGATCGCCGCCGATGACGCCGGCGCCTCGGCGATGATCGAAGACCCGCAGCCGGAGGGCGACAGGGACGGGAACGAGGCCGCCTGATGCCACGCACGCCCAACCTCTCCCGAGCCGCGCCCGCGCGGCAGCAAATGAATCGCTCGAACGACCCCGAAGAGGCGCGCGCCATGGAGGCCGCCGCCCCGGCGGCTGCCATGGCCAGTCGCCGACAGCGCTATGCCGGTTCGGCGACGGGCGTCGGCAGCGTCGGCTTTGAGGAGACGGGCGCCTTTGACGTCGGCGCAGGCCGCCACGCGGTCGGGCCGTCGGCGCGACCGACGCCTCGGCAAGGGCTGACGCCTGCCGCCGATGACAGGCCTGCAGACGATCAGGCCCGCAGCAGAAGGAACCCTGCAGCCTAGCGGACGCGCACCTCCACGCGCCGGTTCTGCGGTTCGGGCGCGTCGTCCGGCGCGTCGACCGCGGGGCGATCCTCGCCCCAGGCCTCGACCACGATCCTGTCCGCCGGAACACCCAGCGCGACCAGGGCGGCGGCGACCGCCTCGGCCCGTGCGCGCGCCAGCCGCGCGTTCGCTTCGGACAGTCCGGCGGCGTCAGTATGGCCGTCGATCCGGACACCGGGCTCGCCGGCGGCGCGCCACCGCTCGACCCAGACCGCCAGGGCCGCCAGACCCTCCGCGTCCACCACCGACGACCCGCTGTCGAAGTAGATCAGCGCGGCGGGCACGACGACCGGCGGCGGAGGAGGCGGAGGTGGCGGCGCCACCGGCGGGGGTGGCGGAGGCGGAGGCGGAGGTGGCGGAGGCGGCGCGGCCGGGACGTCGCCGCGCGAGGGCGGCGCATCCGGCGCCAGCCGTCGGCGCAGGGCGCAGTCAGCGTCCTCGGCCGCCCCGTCCGCCCGGGTGCGGAAGTAGACCGGGCCTTCGGGCCGTCCCTCGAACCGGGCCGCCAGCAGGGCGCGCACCTCGATCGGCTGCCCGGCCAGGGCGCAGCGGATGTCATTCAGAATGAAGGGATTGTCCGAATAGTAGGCGTGGCCGGCCCCGTAGAGGGCGCTCGACACCGAGGTCGCATCGACCGTCAGGTAGTTGTCCGCCTCGCGAATCCACGGCCGGTCGCGATTGGTCTGCCCCAGCCGCGGGGTGCGATTGAGCACTCGGGAGACCCAGAGTGCGGCGTCGCGGTCCGAGGCGTAGAGGGTGACATTGGGCTCGAGCACGTCCAGCTTTCCGGCGACCATGCCGAACACATCGCGTTCGACGTCAGCGGCCGCGAGAATGATTCGGAACTCCGTCTGCCGGGTTGACGGCGAGGCCAGCCGGCGCTCGGCGTAGTCTTCCAGGGCCTGGGTCAACACCCGGTTGCCCATCGAGTGGGCGACGATGTTCAGCCGGTCGGGCGCGACCTCCTCAAGCAGCAAGTCGAGAAAGGCCAGCAGATGCGGGACGGCGGCGTCCGCCGAGGCCTGGTCTGCGAAATAGGCCCAGGGCGTGGTCGAGCCTCGCGACGGCCAGGTGAACAGCACCGGGGCCCCCGGATCGAAGCGGGCGTCATCGCGCAGGTCCACCGCCAGCTGGGCCGAGCGGATCAGTGCGGACTCAAAGCCGACGCTGAAGCCGTGCACGAACAGCAGGATCGACCGCTCGCCGCGTGTCTGGTCCACGGCCTCGTCCAGCTCGGCGACGAACCGCTCCCGTCCCTGGGCTGTGATGCGGGTGATCATCACATAGCGTTCGAGCGCGTCAGGATCTTCCGGGGGGTCGCCGCTGAGCACCGGGGTCTCGCCGCGCTCGCGCAGCGTGCCGTCGATCTTCAGGCGCGGCAGCCAGACATCGGCGCGGCCCAGCCTCAGTTCGCCGGCGTCACCGGCCGCTACCCGATCGACATCCACCTCCGCCTCGCCCGAGGCCCGGGCGTCAAGGACGCGGTTGGAGCCATAGAAAACCCGCACGCAGGTGACGTCAGCCCCGAAGGCGTCGCAGTCGGTCCCGAAGGCGGTCGGATGCCTCAACGTTGTCGGCGCGCAGGCCGTCAGGCCCAGAACCAGCGCCAGACCGAGAGCCGCCCCCATCAGACGCTTCATGGCAACCTCCCCGACGCGCCCCCGCTCCCGGTACACCGGCGTTCGGCGAGGGTCCACCCGCAGGGGTCGTCCGCCCGGCTCAGATCGTGGACGAAGCCCGCCTCAGGCCCAGGCCGAACACGATCGCGCCGACGAAGACGATGGCTGCGGCGGCCAGAGCGACGTAGGCTAGGGTCGGGTTGCGCGGCAGCTCGGCCACGAAGGCGCCGAGCAGACCCCAGGTGATCGGCAGCGAATAGGCAGCCAGACGGGTGCGGGCGGTGACGGTTAGCGCCAGCAAGACCACGCCGGCGATGGCCAGGCTGGCCCAGCCGGTCGGCGAGAGGGCGGACGGCAGGTCGCCGTTGCCCGTAGCCACCGTGATCAGATTGACCGGCGCGGCGATGCTCAGCCAGCCGGCCAGCAGGGCCAGCGGCGTGACTGTCAGCCAGCGGTCGCGATCGCCGGCCGGCAAGGCCCGGATCGTCGCCGCATGGCGCAGCATCGGGATCAGCAGCACGACGGCCGAACCGACGATCAACACGATCGTCATGACTTCCCAGTCAAAGGCGGCCGCCAGCACCCACCAGCCAATGCCGAGCAGGGCCAGCAATGACGGCCAGCCGAAGGCCCGCAGGGTCGCCGTCTCGCGGGTTCCCGGCAGTAGCTGTCGCACCGCATAGGTCAGCAGACCGAGGTAGATCAGCCCCCAGATCGAGAAGGCGTAGCCCGCCACCCTGAGCGTGCTGTCGCCATCCGCGGCGAACTCTGCCGGCGACTGGCCCCAGCCGAGCGCGATCTGGCCGTAGCTGATCGCCACGGAAAACAGGGCGGCGGCGAGGATCAGCAGGCGACGCAGTCCATTGCGCGTGGGCTCCGCCACCGCCGCCGTCGTCATCTGGGTCGTCTCGTCGGTCATCGCACCCTCCATCAGCCGCTACGGCTACCGCAACGCTTCAGCAGGGGCGAGGTTCATGGCCCGCCATGAGTGGGCCCGCGACGTCCCGCCTCAGGCGGCCGCGAAGATGCTGCGGAACAGGATGGCGCCGTCGGCCGAACCGAGCTCGGCCTCGAAGGCCCGGTCCGGGTGGGGCATCATGCCCAGCACATTGCCGCGGGCGTTCTGCAGGCCGGCGATATCGTTGACCGAGCCGTTGGGGTTGTCGACGTAGCGGAACACCACCTGCCCCTCGCCCTCGATCCGGGCCAGGGTCTCGGCGTCGGCGAAATAGTTTCCGTCGCCGTTGCCCTGGGTCATGACCACCTCGCGCTGGCCCTGGTAGCCCGCGGTGAAACGGGTCTGGCCGTTGGCGACCTCGAGCGTGATCGGCTTGCAGACATACTTCAGCCCGGCGTTGCGCAGCAGGGCGCCGGGCAGCATCCCGGCCTCGCACAGGATCTGGAAGCCGTTACAGATGCCGACCACGGCGACGCCGTCCTCGGCGGCTTTCTTCACCGCCTGCATCACCGGAGACAGGGCCGCCATGGCCCCGCAGCGCAGGTAGTCGCCGTAGGAAAAGCCGCCGGGCAGGACGATCAGGTCCAGCCCCTTCGGCAGCTCGGTCTCCTGGTGCCAGACCATGTGGACCTGCTCGCCGGTGGAGCGCTCCACGGCGACCTTGCAGTCGCGATCACAGTTGGACCCGGGGAAGACGATGACGGCGGCGCTCATGCCGCGGGGCTCTAGCAGGGTTACGCGCCGAAGTCAGCGGCCCGCGCCATTCAGTGCGCCGGTTCCATCAAGCCCAGCCGACGCTCGATGCGATCGACGCGGAGTTCGATGCTCCCGAGCCGCGAATAAATGACGCTGATGTCTTGCTGCATGGCCAGCTGATGTCCACGGATGGCCTGAAGCTCCAGCTTCACCTCACCCAGCGTGAGATCCATGCGCTGCGTCTGCTGCTGAATGGACTTCAGCACCTCGTACATCAGCGCGTTGGTGACCTCTGCCATGGGCCGAGCATACCAGCCCCGCGCCTGGCGGCCAAATCAGACCCGGTTCTCATAGACCCCGGTCAGCTGGGCCTTCGCCAGGGTGTGGAAGTGCAGGTTGAACCCGAACTTCGCCCCCGAGTCGTCCGGCGTCACGTCCAGCCGCTCCACGTCCACGGCGAAGACCGTGAAGATGTAGCGATGCGGGCCGTGGCCAGCGGGCGGGGCGGCGCCGCCGAAGCCGGGCGGGCCATAGTCGGTGCGCCCCTCGACCGCCCCGGCCGGAACCGGTCCTCCGGCGGGCAGCTCGGTCACCCCGGCGGGGATGTTGGCCACCGTCCAGTGCCAGAAACCCGAGCCCGTCGGCGCGTCCGGGTCATAGCAGGTCACGGCGAAGCTCTTCGTCCCCTCCGGCGCGCCCGACCACTTCAGATGCGGCGAGCGGTTGCCGTGGGCGTAGACCAGCGCGTCCGGCAGGGTCTCGCCCTCGCGGAAGTCGTCAGAGATCAGGGTGAAGGTCATGATGCGGTCTCCGTCAGCAACAGACATAACGACCGGAGAGGGGACGCGGGTTCACCCCAGCTCGATGCGGTAGCTCTCGATCACCGTGTTGGCGAGCAACTGCTCGCACATCTTCTTCGCCTCGGCGGCAGGGTCCTCGACGCCGTCGAGGTCGAACTCGATCAGCTTGCCGACCCGGGCGTTGGCCACGCCGGCCCAGCCCAGTCCCTGCAGCGCGCCCTCGACGGCCTTGCCCTGCACATCCAGCACGCCGGGCTTGAGGAAGACGTGAACCTTGACCTTGGCCATCAGTGCAGCCCCCCCTGAATCACGGTCGGCATGTCCTTCATGATGCCGAGACGACGCGCCACTTCGGCGTAGCTCTCGATGACATTGCCGAGGTCGCGGCGGAAGCGGTCCTTGTCCAGCTTCTCGCCGGTCGCGACATCCCACAGGCGGCAGCTGTCCGGGCTGATCTCGTCGGCCAGGATGACGCGGCTGAAGTCGTTCTCCCACACCCGGCCGAACTCGATCTTGAAGTCCACCAAGGTGATGCCGACGGCGCCGAACATGCCCGACAGATAGTCGTTCACGCGGACCGTCATGGCGAGGATGTCGTCGATCTCCTGGGTCGTGGCCCAGTTGAAGGCGGTGATGTGCTCCTCCGTCACCATCGGATCGTTGAGCTCATCCTTCTTGTAGTAGAACTCGATGATCGAGCGCGGCAGGGGCGTACCCTCCGGCTGGCCCAGCCGGGTGGCCAGCGACCCGGCAACGATGTTGCGGCAGACCACCTCCAGCGGGATGATCTCGACCTCGCGGATCAGCTGCTCGCGCAGGTTCAGCCGCTTGATGAAGTGGTTGGTGACCCCGATGCCGTTCAGCCGGGTCATGATGAATTCGCTGATCTTGTTGTTCAGCACGCCCTTGCCTTCCAGCGTCGCCTTCTTCTGGGCGTTGAAGGCGGTGGCGTCGTCCTTGAAGTACTGGATCAGCGTCCCGGGCTCGGGCCCCTCGTAGAGGATCTTGGCCTTGCCCTCGTAGAGCTTCTTGCGCTTGACGTTCATTCGGCGGTCCCATGCGGGGAGAGGCGGTCCGAAACAAAAACCGCGCAGGCCGAAGACGCAGGTCTCGGCGCGGCGCGGTCCGGAATCGGGCGGCGTGGGTCTCTGTCGCCCGCCATTCTAGACGAACCCTCGCAACCGCACAAACCACCGGCGGGAACGCTGCGGCAGACGCGACCGTTCGCGTCATGTTGCGTTCATCCCGGCACCGGCTATAGAGGCGCGCCGGTCCCCTCGGGATCGCTGACGGAGCTTGCGACGCCTATGACCACCTTCGACGATCGGGAAAAGGGCTTCGAAGCCAAGTACGCCCTCGATCAGAATCAGGAGTTCAAGGCCGTCGCCCGCCGCAACCGCCTGCTGGGGCTGTGGGCAGCGGAGAAGATGGGCCTCTCGCCCGAGAGCGCCGAGGAATACGCCAAGGCTGTCGTTCGCGCCGACTTCGAGCAGCCGGGCGAGGAAGACGTGTTCCGCAAGATCGACCAGGACTTCCGCGGCGCCGGCCTGCAGGTGTCCGAGGGCGAGATCCGCTCCAAGATGGACGAGCTGGGCTCGATCGCCCGCGACCAGATCCGTACGGGCGAGTAAGCCCCGCCTCTCATCGGCGTGGATCGGGCGGGCGCGCTGAACGCCCCCGCCCGCTGTCGGCCTGACCTCAGTGGCCCGGCGTCATGACCCCGTCGATGACGTGGATCACGCCGTTTGAGGCGCCGATATCGGTCGCCGTGATCCAGAACGTCTCGCCCTGGCTGTCGGTCAGGCGCAGCCGTCCGCGCCCGGCGTCCTCGGCGGTGATCCGTCCGCCCTGCACCGTCGTCAGTTCCGCCGAGCCCCCGCCGACCCGCACCGCCGTGGCGAGATCGCGGGCGCTGATCCGGCCGGGCACCACATGATAGGTCAGGATGCGCGCCAGCGTCCGGCGCTGGCCAGGCTGCGTCAGCCGCTCGACCGTGCCCGCGGGCAGGGCGGCGAAGGCGTCGTCGGTCGGCGCAAAGACGGTGAAGGGGCCCGCGCCGGCGAGGGTGTCGGCCAGTCCCGCGGCGCCGACGGCGGCGGTCAGGGTCGAGAACTGCGGCGCGGCCGAGGCGACCCCGACGAGGGTCGCGGCGGCGGCCTGGGGCCGGCTGGGTCGCTCATGGGCCACGGCCGGTGCGGCGGCGAGAACCACCGCCAAGGCGGCGGCGGCGAAGGCGGGGAAGCGGCGGGTCATCGGGGCGTCTCCATGTGAAGCCTTCCGGGCTGGAAGGCGAACGGAGTTACGCAGGACGCCCTCGCCCCGACGCGCCGCAGGCCATTAAATATTGTTTATATTCAATGCGTTGCAACGGAAAAGGGCCGCACTCCTCGCGGAGCGCGGCCCTCTCACACCCTTCTGAAGGCGTGACTCAGTTCGGCATGACGACGGTGTCGATGGCGTGGATCACGCCGTTCGAGGCCGCCACATCCGCCTGCACGACCGTGGCGCTGCCGCCCTTCTCGTCGGTCAGGGTGATGCTGCCGTCGGCGTTGGCGCGGGCGGTCAGGGTGCCGCCTTCAACCGTGGTCAGGGTGGCCTGACCGCCGCCAGCGGTGATCTGCTCGGCCAGGGCCGCAGCCGACACATTGCCCGGGACCACGTGATAGGTCAGCACGCCCGTCAGGGCGGTGCGCTGCTCCGGCTGCAGCAAGGCCTGCAGGTCGGCCGCCGGGATCTTCTCGAACGCGGCGTTGGTCGGGGCGAACACGGTGAACGGGCCGGCGCCCTGCAGGGTCTCAACCAGACCGGCGGCCTGGACGGCGGTCACCAGGGTGGAGAAGTCGGCATTGCCCGAGGCGACGGCGACGACGTCGCCGGCCGGGGTGGCGGCGGCGTCAGCGGCGGCCTCCTCGGCGGCAGGGGCTTCAGCGGCCGGCTCGGCGTTGTTGCAGGCGGCGAGGCCCATAAGGGCGGCGGCGGACACGGCGACGAGCGCGCGGGCGCGGGTGATCTTCATGGCGTCTCTCCTGGACATGCCCCCCGAAGAGCGGGGCTGCGACAGGTAACGTCCGATCACGCTTTCGGGATGCATCCGTGAGGTCGCGTGCGTCAGGCCGCCGCAAGGGTCGCAGGCGGTGGCCGCGGTCAGCTGCGTCCGAACACCCGCTGGAACACCGTGTCCACGTGCTTCGTGTGGTAGCCCAGATCGAACAGGGCCTCGAGCTGGTCGTGCGGCAGGGTCACGCGCGCGTCGGCCTTGAGGAAGTCGAGGAAGGCCCCCTCCCCGCGCCAGACCTTCATGGCGTTCTCCTGCACCGCTGCATAGGCGTCCTCGCGGCTGACGCCGGCCTGGGTCAGGGCCAGCATGACCCGCTGCGAGAACACCAGACCGCCGAGGCGATCGAGGTTGCGCTGCATGTTCTCAGGGTAGACGAGCAGGCGCTCGATCACGCCCGCCAGCCGGTGCAGGGCGAAGTCGAGGTGAATGGACGCGTCCGGCCCGATGCCGCGCTCGACCGACGAGTGGCTGATGTCCCGCTCGTGCCAGAGCGCGACATTCTCCAGCGCCGGCACGACCGCCGAGCGCACCAGACGGGCAAGGCCCGTCAGATTCTCGGTCAGCACCGGGTTGCGCTTGTGCGGCATGGCCGACGAGCCCTTCTGACCCTTGTCGAAGAATTCCTCGACCTCCAGCACCTCGGTGCGCTGCAGGTGGCGGATCTCCGTCGCCAGCCGCTCGATCGAGCTGGCCACCACGGCCAGCGCCGCGAACCAGGCGGCGTGACGGTCGCGCGGGATGACCTGGGTCGAGACCGGCTCCACCGCCAGCCCCATCTTCTCCGCCACATAGGCCTCGACCGCCGGATCGACGTTGGCGAAGGTGCCGACCGCGCCGGAGATGGCGCAGGTGGCGATCTCCTCACGCGCCGTCTCCAGCCGGCGCCGGGCGCGCTGGAACTCGGCGTGGAAGCCGGCCAGCTTCAGGCCGAAGGTCACCGGCTCGGCATGGATGCCGTGGCTGCGGCCGACGCAGACGGTCAGCTTGTGCTCGAACGCCCGGGTCTCCAGCGCCTTCAGCACCCGGTCGACGCCGGCGATCAGCAAATCGGTCGAGCGCGCCATCTGCACGGCGAGACAGGTGTCCAGCACGTCCGACGATGTCATGCCCTGGTGCAGGAAGCGCGCCTCCTCGCCGACGATCTCCGCCACATGGGTCAGGAAGGCGATGACATCGTGCTTGGTGGTGCGCTCGATCTCGTCGATCCGCTCCGGGTCGAAGGCCGCGTCCTCGCCCTTGCGCCAGATGGCGTCGGCAGCCTCCTTGGGAATCACGCCCAGCTCGGCCATCTTCGTGGCGGCGTGCGCCTCGATCTCGAACCAGATGCGGTACTTGGTGTCCTGCGACCACAGGGCGACGGCTTCGGGGCGGGCGTAGCGGCTGATCATGGCGGCCCGTAAAGGCGCGGTCGCGACGCGAGTCAAGGAAAGGCGGCCCCAATGCGGCTCATCATCGGCAACATGATCTTCTCGACCTGGTCGCTGCGGCCTTGGCTGGTGCTGCGCAAGGCCGGGCTCGACCCGGAGCTCGTCGAGGTTCCGCTCTATGGCGACGGGTGGAAGTCCCGGCTTCTGGAGCTGTCCCCGACCGGCAAGGTGCCGCTGCTGGAGGTGGAGGGTCAGCTGATCCCGGACTCGCTGGCCATCTCCCTGTGGTGCGCGGACCGCCACCCGGACAAGGGCCTCTGGCCGACCGATCCGGCGGCCCGGGCCCAGGCCTTCGCCGTCACCTGCGAGATGCACTCCGGGTTCACCGCCCTGCGCACCGAGGGCTCCATGGGCATGGATGCGCACGGCGTGCTGCACACCATGTTCGGCCCGGACCGGGCGCCGCCCCCGTCGAGCCCGGCGGTCGAGGCCGATGTGAAGCGGCTGGTCGAGATCTTCCGGAGCCATCGCGCCCGGTTCGGCGCCGGCGGCCCGTATCTGTTCGGGGCCTGGTCGATCGCCGACGCCTTCTTCACCCCGGTCGCCACCCGCTTCCGCCACTACCAGATCGATCTGGGGGCCCACGGCGATGACGGGACCGCGGCGGTCTATTGCGCGGCCCTGCTGGCGGATCCGCTCGTCGAGGAATGGAAGGCGCGCGCCGGCGTGGCCTGAGGCGTCCGGGCGGCGTTCCGCCCTCTGGCCGCCGGGGCCGCCGTCGCCTAGGGGAAGGCCACCTTCCTCGATCCACGGACCGTCCCATGAGACTTGGCACGCCGCTTTCGCCCTCGGCTACCCGCGTCATGCTCCTGGGGGCCGGCGAGCTCGGG
>JAATWA010000016.1 GCA_013361095.1 Pseudanabaena biceps
TATGAAGTTAATGAAATCGGCAAGCTGCGTCGCCAAAAATTGCAGGCAGCCACACTATATCTAGTGACCATGCCTGTGGATCATATTGCTGAAGTAGTGGAGTCGGCTTTGCGGGGGGAGTACAGATTGTGCAGTATCGTCAAAAGGAAGGGGAAGATAATCTGCGCTATGCGATCGCCAAGCAACTTTGTGAGATTTGCCATCAGTACGATGCTTTATTTTTGATGAATGATCGGGTGGATATTGCGATCGCTGTGGGAGCCGATGGTATTCATGTGGGACAGACCGATCTTCCTGTGGCGGCTGTGCGCCAGATCCTCAATGCTCACGGTGGCAGTGCTGCTGACTATATTATTGGGCAATCAACCACCAGTCCAGAAGAGTTAGAAATTGCCCTCAATAATCAAGTGGACTACGTGGGCGTGGGCCAGTCCATGCCACACCAACTAAGCCCAATAAGGCTGCGTCAGGGCATGAATACGTTAGTTATGCCGCAAAAAATTTGGATATTCCTTGGTTCGCGATCGGCGGAATTGATGAACAAAATCTAGATGATGCGATCGCCGCAGGTGCGAAACGAGTTGCTGTGGTGAGAGCTTTGATGAAGGCTTCGCAACCTGATCTGGTTGCGAAGCAAATGCGATCAATGCTCTGCTCTGTTCCTGTGTAAAACCCGAAAAGATGAAAGGCGGCGCGAAGCGACGCCTTTCATCTTTTCGGGTTTGATTGTTTTACAGGGTGAATTTAAAATCTTTGATCAAAATTCCGGGGACAAGAATACCGCCAAGCGATCGCTTATCGTAGGTTCCAGTATTGGCAATAAACTCACGAAAATTGGTAATAGACTCAAGATTTCCACCTAAAAAATCATAAATACTGTCATCAAATCTAAGGTTCTCAATAGGTGCAACAAACTCGCCATTTTTCACCCAAAAGCAGGCATAGCGAGTCATACCCGTAATGCGACCACCACTGCGATCGCTCCAATTGAGATAATGCAAATTTGACAAATAGAGTCCCGTATCTAATTGCTTGAGGATATCAGCTTCTGCTAAGCATCCTGATGCAACTTCAGGCGATCGCATATATTCACCAGATGCTGCGCCGTTTGACTGCTTGCCATATTCCTTAGCACTACGCGAACTCACTAAGGTATTTACCAAGCTTCCATTAGTAATTATCGGCAAGTGGTCAGCAGAAGTTTCGCCTAAGTCATTGAAACGAGGAACGTTGCCATAGGTAAAATTTTCGCTGAGAGAGAGTAATGGAGATAGCGATCGCTCTTGATTTTTTAACTTCAATAAAGCGCTACTGCCCTGCTGTAAGCTCGACTCGCCCACACTCCCCGCTAAAAAGTCAAATAGATCCGCCGCCGCCGCAGGGGCAAAATAAGTGTGATATTGTCCGCGTGCAATAGTTTTACTAGGTTTCAATAAAGCTTGTAGCTGCTGTTGAGAACGTTTAATTTGTGATTGATAAGCTTCTAATCGCCAATCTTTACCTGCATAAATCCCTTTAACTGCCTTCTCTCCCGAATCAGTTTGCACAAACATGGAATAGTCAACAAAAAAAGAATCGGTGGCAAACCAATGCCTCTGTCCTGCGGAGTTAGCATTGGCGCGAATGATCGAACCTGACGCATAGAAGCCCGTAAAATCAATGCCAATATTAGGTTCTAAAATATTAGCGATCGCCTGTTCTGGTGTTAATAATTCGCCTTGATAGACTTCACGACTGGAACCTGCATTTTCGGGAATTACGAGATAAGGATTTTCAGGAAGTTGGGCAACTTCTTGACGTAAATAAGTCAAGCTGGATAGTCCAGATTCTAAATCGATGACTGTGTCACCTGTAAAGGGGAATGCAGCATAGGCTTCGCGTTGATTGGCGATTAAGACAATTTTGATATTTCCATCGGCGACTACTCCCGACTGACGAACCTTTGCATTATTAAATCGCGTAAATTGACTGCGCTCACTGCTGAGACTAATCGTAAGATATTCATGTTTTTGCAGGCTTTCTGTCAAGCGATTGACAAGTTGATAGAAGCAAGGTTCTAAGTTTTTTTCTTCGGGATGTCTAGTCATTGATTTCACACACAATCCAAAACGCCTATATCGATAAATGATCAGCAATTCCCATTATGAAACCAATTTTGGGGTTTTCAGCGCCGAAGGCGCTGAAAACCCCAAAATTGGTTTTGTTTTCTTACTCCCTTGCCACTCAAGGATTAGCGGCGCTTCGCGCCGCTAATCCTTGGGTTTTAATCTTGCAACAAATGTGACACACTAACCGCTCCTTGTTTATAATTCCTATGGCAGAGAGCGGCATACAGGCGATCGCGATATAATCAGGAATAAACAAGTATTAATTAATCACCGTGCTAATTACCGAAAATCAGACTGATTTCTCCACACGCAAACAATGGACATGGCGCGGATATCAGATTCAATATTCTGTCACTGGCACAGGTAAGCCGCTAGTTCTTATTCATGGTTTCGGTGCATCAATCGGACATTGGAAGAAAAATATTCCTGAATGGGCAAATGCTGGCTATCAGGTATTTGCTATCGATTTATTGGGATTTGGCGCTTCAGATAAGCCTGATCTTGCCTATTCTTTGGAGCTTTGGGAAGAATTGCTCAGGGATTTTTATCAAGAATTAGTCCAGAAACCCGCCATATTTATCGGTAATTCCATTGGGGCATTATTAGCTCTGATGCTCACTACTAATAGTCCCGAAATTGCGATCGGCGCGATTTTACTCAATGCCGCAGGTGGTCTAAATCATCGTCCTGAAGAGTTAAATTTACCTTTGCGATTGGTGATGGGAGCATTTGCTAAATTAGTTAGCTCAGAGGTGACGGGCAAGTTTGTATTCAATCAAGTTCGCCAAAAACGTAATATTCGTAATTCGTTGCGTCAGGTATATCGCAATCATCAGGCGATCGATGATGAGCTAGTAGATATGCTCTATCAGCCATCCTGTGATGAGGGCGCTCAAAAGGTATTTGCTTCAATTTTAACGGCTCCTGCTGGCCCCAGAACCAGTGAGCTATTGGCAAAGCTGGATAAACCTCTATTAGTTTTGTGGGGAGATGCTGATCCTTGGACTCCGATTAATGGCGCAAAGGTATATACAGAAGCCAGCAAGACTAAAGATATTCAAGTAATCGCGATTCCCAACACAGGGCATTGTCCCCATGACGATCGCCCCGAAATTGTGAATGCTTTAGTGATTCACTGGTTACAAAAAGTGCTGTAAAACCCAATAAGATAGTGGCGGCGCATCGTCCAGCCACTATCTTATTGGGTTTTACAGTGCGAAGCGCCGCCACTATCTTTCTGGTTTTGCTCAAAGCACTGTATTCTAGAATGCTGACTAATAGCATTTCCTGCGTGAATGTACCTCCAATCTCTCCACATCAAGCAGTTTCGCAACTACATCGATCAAGAAGTTGCCTTCACAGCGCCCAAAACTGTAATTGTAGGCAACAATGCTCAGGGCAAATCCAACTTGCTTGAAGCCGTTTTGCTATTAGCGACCCTGCGATCGCATCGGGTTAGTAAAGACCGAGACCTAGTGCGAAATGGTGAATCAGTAGGCGAAATTAGGGCAATTTGTCAGCGATCGCGATCGGTGGAGAGCTACCCCGTAGAGTTATTGATGCGGATGCGGGTAAGTGGCAAACGCACCTTGAATGTAAATGGAGTGAATCAGGCTAAGCATTTAGATTTTTTAGGAAATCTGAATACAGTCATGTTTTCTAGTTTAGATCTAGATTTGGTGAGGGGAAGTCCAGAAAGTCGCCGCAATTGGTTAGATACCGTATTGATTCAACTAGAACCAATTTATATCAATCTTTTACAGCAATATAATCAGGTTTTACGCCAGCGCAATGCTCTCTTAAAGTCAATCAAGCAGGGAGTTATTCAATACGAACCGCAACAAATGGCTCTATGGGATGCTCAGTTAGTAACAGCAGGTACAAGACTAATTAGAAGGCGATCGCGACTCTTGGAGAGATTAATACCGATCGCTCGTAATTGGCATCAAGCCATTAGTGGCGGCGGTGAATATTTGGAGATTACCTATGTCCCTAAATTTGCATTTACATCAATGCAAGCTGTAGAAGTTGTGCAGCAGAATTTTTTTGAAGCGATTTTACAAAAAACAATTATTGAACAACATCAAGGTACAAGTTTAGTAGGGCCGCATCGTGATGAAGTTTTACTGACAATTAATGACACCCCTGCTAGGGAGTATGGCTCACAGGGACAGCAGAGAACCTTAGTACTTGCCCTCAAACTTGCCGAGTTAGAGTTGTTAGAATCAGTAATCGGGGAACCTCCAATACTGTTATTAGATGATGTCCTTGCGGAGTTAGATCTCCAAAGACAAGATCATCTATTAAATGCAATTGGCGATCGCGTGCAAACAATTATTACGACAACTCATCTTGGTTCATTTGATGCCCAGTGGCTTGACTCTGCACGAATTTTTCAAGTAGAAAAAGGTGAAATTGTATCCTAAAAAATAAGACAAGAGTAATTTATGAATTACTCTTGTCTTATAGCTCCCTAATATTTCTTTTACATCCAAGAATTAACGGTGTAGAGCTTTACGCTACACCATTAATTCTTGGGTTTTACTGTGCATCTTTAGACTGAGAAGTGAGTAGCTAGAATAATCAAAAAATTTGATCTTATTCCTAAACTCCTAGCATTACTCTTCATCATCTGCGCCAACTTGACGCAAGTGAATATGTTTGCGTCCAAGGCGAATTTCTAACTCGTCACCAGCCTTTAGACCCATTAGTTGTGTATAGGCTGAGCCGATTAGTAGATTGCCATTTTTTTGAACACTGACACGATAACTAGCACTACGTCCCCCTTTGCCGCTACCTTTCGATTCAAGTTCAATGCCATCAGCCTCCATCAAGGCATTATAAAACTTCATCAAGTTGACACGAGACTGGTTGTTTTTAGTAACTGTTGCATACCCGCAAGCCTTAGCTTTTTCTTCTTTTGAAAGATGATCTAGTTCTTTAACTTTTTTTAGTAATGCTTCACCAGATAGTTGAACTGGTTGTTTTACTTTTGCCATTTGCTCTTAGTAATTTTGTTTTTTAATAACTATATATTAGTATCTAAGATAGTTGTACTGTTAGTCAAACTTTTTTCTAATCATTACATTGTATTTGTATTTACAGCTAACTATCATCTATATCTAATTACTTACTTAGCAAATAAATATTTAGTAAAATACTAACTCTATAAAGCTATAGCAATAAAAGTGTTGCTTAGAATATAAAATCTAAAAGATAAGTGACTGCTCCTCATCTTTTGGGTTTTGATTTGTCCTAACTAACTCAAGTCTTGCTATCTAAGTTTTAATCTAATAGCAAGGATTGCTAAAAAAATTGCAAATATAATTTATATCAATCTGAAACCTCAAAAAATAGAGAATATAACAGGCTTACTAATTATGCCTTCCTAACTTACAGGGCAAAATAAACAGTCAGTGATTTTGATTTATTTTTAAGTAAGTAGGCATAATTAAATATAAAACCCAAAGAAGCTGATTCGCCCGCGAAGCGGGCGAATCAGCTTCTTTGGGTTCTGGTTTCTATTGTGACGAGGTACTTAGAATTCCTAAATTTATTTAGATTATCAAGTTTGCCCAAAAATGAGACAGGCAAACCAGATTCGTGTTATCAGCTACAGTCGCAATGTCATCTATCGCTCACAATGTTGCTAATCGTCTATGGGTAGCGATCGCGATCGCCTATAAGTAATGAAACCCCGCATTATTGTCTGTGGTTTAGATCGGACGGGTTACAAAATTTTAAGCCTCTTAAAACAGCAGGGCTGCTTAGTATTGGGAATTCACGATCGCCCCATGCATCAGGATGATACAGAAATTATTATTGGTGACTTGGCTGCTGCCGAAACTTTACTTGCCGCAGGAATTCGAGATGCTCAGACATTGATTTTAGCGGGAGCTGATGAAACTCGTAATCTGACCATCTTGATGCAGGCGAGAGTCCTTAATCCCCGTGTCCGCATTATTAATCGGTTATTTAATTCCAGTTTAGGCGTGCGTCTAGACCTAACACTGCCCAATCATTTGACCATGAGTGTGGCGGCTCTGGCGGCTCCCGTATTTGCTTTTAGCGCAATGGGCAGTGAGGCGATCGGACAGTTGCGATTGTTTAATCAAACTTGGCCAATCCACGAAGAATATATTGACGATAACCATCCTTGGTTGGGAAAGCCACTGGCGGAGTTTTGGGAAGATCGCACAAGGATGTTGATCTATTACTTACCCAATGATGAAAGTAAAATTGATCTGGTTAGTGCGGTGCTAAATGGTCGAACCTTGCAGTTTGGCGATCGCCTATTACTTGGTACACAACCCAGCGTCAGAACTGCCTCACGTCCAATTTTTCAAAAAATATCAAAGCTCTTCTTGGGAGTTCGTCATTTCCATGAACATGGGCGATCGGTTCTATTTACTTCGATTGCTTTGTTATTAACTATTTTTTCGGCGACGGTGGTATATACCAGTTTTCAGATGAAAGTTTCGCTAGTAGACGCGCTCTATTTCTCAGTCGGAATGATTACGGGAGCAGGTGGAAATGAGCAAGTTGTAGAACATTCAGCCGATGGCATTAAAATATTTACGATTGTGATGATGTTGATTGGTACGGCTGTTGTTGGCATTTTTTATGCGATTCTTAACGATTTTATTTTAGGCTCACGGTTAAGAAATTTTTGGGACGCAGCGCGAGTACCCCAACGCAATCATATTGTGGTGTGTGGCTTGGGTAGCATCGGCGTACAAACGGCATTGCAGCTAGTTAGTTATGGCTATGAGGTGTTGATTATTGAGCGTGACCTGAATAATCGATTTCTTGATACTGTGCGATCGCAAAATATTCCTGTGATTCATGGTGATGCCAGCTTACCCACGACCCTCAAGGCGGCAAATCTCGATAAAGCTGAATGTTTGCTGGCTCTAACAAGTAATGACACGGCGAATCTAGAAATTGCCCTCAATGCTAAAGGTATTGCCCCTCGTTGTCGGGTGATTGTCCGTTATGACGATCCTTATTATGCGAGTATGGCGCATGAAGTGTTTGATTTTGAAGCAGTGCTTAGTCCGCCTGAAATTGCCGCCCCCGCTTTTGCTTCGGCGGCTCTGGGGGGACGCATTCTGGGGAATGGGATTGTGTCCGACAGCCTATGGGTAGCGATCGCCACCATGATTACCCCTAACCATCCATTTTGTGGCAAGCCTGTTTGTGAAGCCTCTACTCAAGCAGATTTTGTTCCTCTCTATATAGAAACCGCTAGCCAAACTATTCATGGATGGAATTTACTCAAAGCTTCTCTCAGCGCAGGAGATATTCTCTATCTGACTATGCCTGCGGCAAAACTAGATCAACTATGGCGAGTCGCACCATTTCAAGTAGCAGCTAATTAAAACCAAATCGAGGTGCGACGCACCTCGATTATTCCTGTGATGTAAGATGCGCGTGCGTCACAAGCTTTTTGATTTTAGTTACTTATTGATGTTACGGGGAAGTCTGTAAAACCCTCACCCCTAGCCCCTCTCCCGCAGGAGAGGGGAAAAAGAAAATAATAGGGTTTTGCTCCCCTTCTCCTGCGGGAGAAGGGTTTGGGGGATGAGGGTTCCACGTAACATCAGTTACTTATTGGAAATAAACGCAATTCTGAAGTTGGGGAATTGAGAAATAGATTTGCTCTTTGTAATACTGAAGGAGAAACTTGAATCTGCTTCAGTTTAACTAATCCCTCCTCAACAAAAGAATTACACAAAGCCGCATTATTTCCCTTATTGAAGGTTGTCTCATAATAAACTTCCCGAATACCTGCTGAAACCACTAACTTTAAGCAGGAAATACAAGGCTCTAAGGTTACATAAATACTTGCGCCATCGGTAGAAATGCCATGCTTGGCAGCTTGGGCGATCGCATTTGCTTCTGCATGAACTGCTCTTGAGGGAAACTCTTTGCTCGCGTCACAACTAATTACATTGGGGTAGCAATAGCCCTGCGTGGTGCAATGCACCGAACCAGAAGGAGAGCCGTTGTAGCCTGTGGCAAGTACCTGCTTGTCTTTGACAATTACAGCTCCCACTGGAAAAGCCAAACAAGTAGATCGCATTGCTGCTAGTTTTGTCAGCAACATAAAATATTCATCCCATGTGGGACGTTCTTGAAATGCGATTTGGTCGATCTGGTCTGACATGGGAAATTAAGTATCTATCTGGTTTTTAGTTATAGCGCAAAATGGTTAAACAAAGGGGCTTCGCCCTGCGATCGTTGGCACTGGACAGCGAAAGTGTAAAACTGTACTGATCTCTTACCGTTTAGCTTAAAGGAAGCATTACTACTTTCCAATAAAATTGTGATGAACAAGCATACTCCTGCCTCAGAGATTGATAAAATCCTTGCTGTAAGAGCTTCAAGCATCTAGATTTTGCTTCGCAAGATTTAGATTTTAAACCAGAGCTATAGCCATAGTCATCAATGTTACTCCCTTCCCAGTGAATAATTGGGGTTGCGCGGCTCCGCCGCGCAACCCCAATTATTCACTGGGAAAGGATTAGGACAAAGCCAAAACTCAAGAGTAGAGTTGCGGCGCAAAGCGCCGCAACTCTACTCTTGGGTTTCTGGCTACAGCTATAAAACCTGTGGCGATCACCACAGGTTTTAGGGTTTATATTTAATTGCGCCCAGTTACTTATTTGCAAACCTATACATCACTATCAAAAAAGAAATTATGACCGTTGAATTTCCTTCTTTTACTTCTACTCTGTTGGCAGCCAAAAAAGCCAAAGGTCTTAGCTTTGCAGATCTTGAAAAGTTAATTGGACATGATGAAGTCTGGATTGCTTCTCTCTTTTATGGTCAAAATAGCACCAATGTGGAAGAAGCAACTAAAATCGCCGAAGCGCTGGGACTAGGGGAAGAAATTATTACTGCTCTGAGTTCTTATCCCAGTAAAGGATTGGGACCAGTTGTGCCAACCGACCCCTTGATTTATCGCTTCTATGAAATCATGCAGGTCTATGGATATCCGATCAAAGAAATCATCCATGAGAAGTTTGGTGATGGCATTATGAGTGCGATCGACTTCACTCTCGATATCGATAAAGTGGAAGATCCCAAGGGCGATCGCGTTAAAGTCACGATGAATGGTAAATTTTTGGCTTACAAAAAGTGGTAATGCTAAAAGCTTAAGTTGGATGACACTTTGCAGTTAATAATCAGGTGTGTGCGGCGAAGCTGCTCACACCTACAGCCTCTTGAGGCTAGAGAAAAGTTTAAAAGTGCCGCTTCGCGGCACTTTTAAACTTTTCTCTGGGTTTCATTTCAGCGCAATGTTCTTTGATTTGGGCTTGCGTGTGAAGCCCTGTAAGATAACCTGCTATTAATATTGATGATTTATGATATAGATTTTAGCAACTTCATCAGCTCTAGAATGTAATTAAAGAATGCGATCGCTTGCCCCTGCCATTAAAAATTGCTTACTTGACCTCAATCTTAAAGTAAATGTCACTGTTAGACAAAAGCGCCGAGAAATACATATTTTATTGGAGTCAACTTATTTTGGCGATCGCCAAGTACTAACAGAAGCGATCGCAAACTGCTTTGGTGATTGTACTGAGCATGGCTATGAGTTAGCTAAAATCTACGCATTTTGGTTTGGACAGCCATTACCTCAATGGAGCGAGACCATCGATTTTAATTGCTCTATTTCTCAAACTAATAACCATGAAATAGAGCTATCGACGGAAGCCGATATTCGACCCATTAATTCTGACAATCCTGTTCCCACTCAAGAAGTAAGCCCTCAAGTAGTCTGCGATCGCTTTATAGTTTGCGGCTTGGGTAGTCTTGGACAACATTCTGTTTTTAATCTTAAGAAATTTGCTTACAAAGAATATGAAGTAAAAATCTCTGCGATTGATAAGATTCAGCCAGAAATTATGGAGTTTGATGATTTTTCGGAACTTCTCGATCAGCCGATCATTTTGGGCGATTGTCGGCGCTCAGAAATTTTGCTCAAAGCGGGCATCCTTGACTGTCGGGCGATCGTATTGGTGACTAGCAATCAAAACATCAATATTGAAACCGCGATCGCAGCGCGTCGCCTTAACCCTGATGTGCATATTGTGGTGCGTTCTTCTCGCCAAAATCTCAATCAATTACTCAAAAATCAATTAGGAAATTTTGTAGCTTTAGATCCTGTGGATCTACCAGCTCCTTCCTTTGCTGTGGCTGGGTTAGGCGAAGGAACGTTAGGGCTATTTCAACTTGGCGATCGCAAGTTACGGGTTGTCGAAACATTAGTCAAAGCAGAAGACTATCGATTTTTGAGAACTCCGCCTATCTACTCCATAAGAAAAATTCGCGCCTTTTAAGCATTGCTGATGTTGGTTCTGATCGCCTGTTTTTTCAATGGCAACCAGATACATTGATTCAGGTGGGGGACAAGATTGTATTTATGGAATGTGTAGAAAATGACTTTACGACTAGCAAGTCCTATCTCGAATCAGAAAAATATACTGAACAAAACAAGTCATCTCAACTTAATCGCATTGCTCACCAAGTCCAAACCATTACTGCTTCTAAGTTTTGGCAACACAAATGGCAGCAGCTAATTATTTGGTTTCAAGCAGTGCGATCGCGCCGTTTAATTTTTCTCGGGCTAGTGACGGCGGTGATATTGATGATTACTAGCTCAGTAGTTTTATATCTAAATGTACCGAATATTTCATGGCAAAAGGCTATCTCAACAAGTATGATTTTGCTGCTAGGCGGCTATGGTGATGTATTTGGCGGTCTACAAGAAGATCTGGTTCCCCTGTGGGTTAGCATATTTAGCCTATCGATTACGCTGATTAGTCTCTTGTTTTTATTGGGAGTGGTAGGATTAATTGCCGACAGTATTCTCAGTTCTAAATTTGCATTTTTTAAGCGATCGCTACCTCTTCCCAAGCGTGATCATATAATCCTGATTGGCTTTGGTAGACTAGGTCAGAGAATCGCGGATCTTCTATATAAGTTAAAACTTCCCTTTGTAATCGTCAGTGAAAATCCCCACGACTGCGATCTTGCGGATAAAGTACCTTGGCTAACAGGCAATATCATCGAAGAGCTATCGAAAGTGAACCTTGGCTTAGCGAAGAGCATTCTCTCGGTAACTGATGATCAAATGCTCAATCTCGAAGCCGCCCTCCTCGCCCGTGATGCTTCTCAAAAATTGAATCGCCATATCAATCTCGCCATCCGTACCTACGATCGCTACTTCAGTGAAAATCTTGCCGAACTATTGCCTAGCTCCCAATCTTTTTGTGCCTATGCGCTCTCAGCAGAGGCATTTGCAGGAGCGGCTTTTGGTGAAAATATGCTCAGCCTATTTCGGCTCAATCAACGCACAGTCCTAGTCGCGGAATATGTGATTGAGACAGATGATACTTTGGTGGGCAAAAATCTTTCGCAAATATCCTATGGCTATACGGTCGTACCGATTTATTTAAAAAAAAATAGCCCAAAAGCCGACGGACATACAGAATTTTTTATGCCCTCCGATGATGAGGTGATGAAGGTCGGCGATCGCTTAACCTTGCTGGCTTCTATTTCGGGTTTGCGTCGGATTGAGTTAGGCAATTTACATTCACCTAAGCAGTGGCAGTTGCGAGCCAAGCCACCGCTAAATTCTAGTGTGCTGTTAGATGCTGGCAATAAGCTCAAAAATATTTCAGGTTGTGATCTTGAGTTAGCAAGGCGATTTATGGAAAGTCTTCCCGCTGCGATCGAGCTGCCAATGTATGACGTTCAAGCCTATCGGCTGGGTCAGGCACTAATGAGACTGTTGCCTATCAAGATTTATCCCCTATAAAAAAGAAAGCGTCGCAATGCGACGCTTTCTTTCTTTTACACCAAAGCTAAAAATGACGGAGTATAGCTACAGTCATTTGTTTTAGGACAAATCAAAACCCAATAATTGGCTGGCGGCGCGGAGCGCCGCCAGCCAATTATTGGGTTTTATGTCCTAGTACATTTGGCGATAGCTATATTATTTGAGTTCGGCTAGAGCCTTGCGCGTCTGCGTTAGTCCATCCGCATTATTTTGACGATTGAAAAAGCGCTCAGCATTTTCTAACATTTGCCTTGCTTCGGTTGTTCTCTGTTGAGAAGCAAGGATTTTGCCCAGAGATAAGTAGGTTTCCGCATCTTCAGGTTCAGCATCCAAAATTTGGCGGTAAGCCACGATCGCGCCTGATAGTGAACCTTGCTTAATGTATATATTTGCGATCGCCTTTTGAATAGCCACTACTTCACTGACGGGAAGATTACGCGAGTTAGCCGCTCTCCGCAATGCCGCGATCGCGTCAGGATAATTTCCTTCGCTTTGATACACCCTAGAAATAGCTAGATTGGCTTGCACATGGCGAGGATTGACTTCGATAGCGCGTTTATATTTAGCGATCGCTTCTTCGAGTTGATTTTTTTCCGCAAATAAATCGCCCACTGCCACTAATACGTCAGCATTAAAAGGAGCGATCTTATCGGCTTGACTATATACCTCAAAGGCTTCTTTGTTTTTACCCGCCAGCCTCAACACATAGCCCAAATTTAGATGGGTTTTGGCATCGGTGGGAGCAACCGCGATCGCCTGACGATAGATTTTGGCTGCCTCAGTATAGTTTTTTTGTTCTGTTAATAAAAATCCCACACTGTTGTAAGCATCAAGATTTTGCCGATCTAGGGCGATGACACGGCGATAGGTAGACAGTGCATTAGGATAGTCTTTGATTCGCACATAGACAAAGCCCAGAGCATTGAATGCTTTAGCATTTTGATCATCTAACTTAGTCGCTTTCTCAAGAGTAGCGATCGCGCCAGAATAATTTTGCTGCTGGGTTAGCAGGAAACCGAGACTAGTTAAAATCCGCGAATTTTTTGGTTCAAGATTAGAGGCTTGTTGATAGGCTGAAATCGCCCCTGAAATGTCTTTTTTTGCCAGAGTTGCCGCCCCTGCTTGATCCATTCTGTAGCATCTTTTTGGGTTTGAGCTTGGGCTGTCTGAGTAATAGGCATCGCGATCGTGCCTGCGATCGCCATAGCTAGAGCGAAGTTAGTGATTTTACTAAAGGAACGAAGCAAGCGCATAAGCTGTTTAATTTACGTTAATCTGTTTAATCTAATCATCTAAAACAAGCAACCACAGGATGCGTTCTTTTATGGATTAGGGTTTATAGTTGGTTGCTGGATTCATCTATATTAACAAGATTAACAAGGTTGACTAGATTTACAGAGTTGGGAGCATTACGCGCATCCGTGAAATCCGTACCTTCAATACTTTTCAGGGTCGATAAATAAGTTCCTGTAAGATCAGCACCGATTAACTTGGCATTGCTAAGATTTGCCCAATTTAGTTTGGCATCAGTTAAATTAGCTCGACTCAGATCTGCTCCTGCTAAATTGGCACCCGTGAGGTTAGCCCTTGTCAAATCCGCCTCCACAAGATTAGCACCCCGCAGATCTGCACCGTTAAGGCAAGCGCCTGTCAAAAAAGCGTTGGCAAGATTAGCTCGACACAATCGCGATCGCGTGAGGTTGGCACTAGTCAAGAAGGCATGACTAAAGTTTGTTTCTACTAATAAGGCATCACTAAGATCCGCTTCAATCAAAAAAGCTTCTGAAAGATTTGCCCCAATCAAAGAAGCTTGCTCTAAAATTGTGCCATTGAGATTGGCTTGGATCAAAATAGAACCACTTAAATTGGCGCGTATCAAGTTTGCCAAATTTAGTTCGACATCCTCTAAATTTGCAATATCAAGGGTGATTTCTTCTAAATCTGACTCAATAAAATTTGCGCCAGACAGATTTACCCCAGTCAAAATCAATCCTGCAAGCGATTGATTACTAAAGTCGCGATCGCCCGCCGCATAACTTTCGAGAAGTTCTTTTGCGTTCATTAAGTACCTCAGTACAGTTAAAAGCCCAAATCATTAGTACTTGTCACAGCGCTTTTCACTCAAACTTGAACCTAAATTTTTGGCTACTACTCCCTTCCCAGTTTAAAAATAGACATTAAAAGCCAAGGATTAGCGTTGCGGCGCTTCGCGCCGCAACGTCTAATTTTTTACTGGGAAGGGAGTAGCTATGAATGGCAGCGCATCGCACCGCCATTCATAGCTATGGAATTACTGTTAAGGGCGATAACCCGAAGCGAGTAATTGAGCTACTGACTTAGCGTGGTATGACAAGATGATATCTGCACCAGCACGCTTCATACTTAGCAGGGTTTCAAACATCACTTTTTTCTCGTCAATCCAACCCAACTGCGCCGCCGCCTTGACCATCGCATATTCGCCACTAACGTTATAAGCAGCCACAGGCACGTTAGTCGCTTCTTTAACCTTAGCAATAATATCCAAATAAGCTAGAGCGGGTTTAACCATCACAATATCAGCACCTTCAGCAATATCGAGATAGACTTCCTTAATTGCTTCGCGGGAGTTGGCGGGGTCCATTTGATAGGTCTTTTTATCACCAGATTTAGGTGCAGAGCCTAGCGCATCGCGGAAAGGTCCATAGTAAGCAGAGGCATATTTGGCAGAGTAAGCCAGAATACCCACATTCTCAAATCCTGCGGCATCTAGCCCCTGTCTGATTGCACCAATTCTGCCATCCATCATGTCTGAGGGTGATACAAAGTCTGTACCTGCGGCAGCTTGGGAAACGGACATTTTGACCAAAACTTCCACAGTTTCGTCATTGAGAATTACGCCATTGTCATCAATAATGCCATCATGTCCGTGGGTGGTGAACGGATCAAGAGCAACGTCGGTAAAAATGATCATGTCAGGAACAGATGCCTTAATTGCCCGCACTGCTCTCTGGGCTAATCCCTCAGGATTAAAGCTTTCACTGCCAGTAAGATCTTTTTTATCTTCAGGAACAGCAGGAAAAAGCGCGATCGCTTTAATACCTAATGCATAAATTTCTTCTATTTCCTTTACCAATAGATCGAGCGTAAAGCGGTAAGCTTCAGGCATTGAAGGGATTTCAACTCGACTATTTTCTCCTTCCATTACAAACATAGGATAGATAAAATCATCGGTGGATAGATAATTTTCTCTAACAAGGCTACGGATAGAAGGATTGCGACGCAAGCGGCGAGGACGATGGGTAATTTGCATTGACATTAGCCCTAATCTACTTATTTTTGACTCTTAATTATATCAGAGTGACTTACATTAACTGCACATAGCGATGAACCCCAAAAAACATAAAGTTGCGCTCCTGCGGGC
>JAATWA010000017.1 GCA_013361095.1 Pseudanabaena biceps
GTGGAGATCGCCGACTGATGGAGACGGTCCGGCTCATCCTGCTGCTGGCCCTCGCCGCCGCCGCCCTGACCACGGCGGCCCTGGCGCTGGGCTGGTGGATGGAGCCGGAACGCCGCCTGCGGCGGGCGCTGGACCGGCTGCTCGGCCGGCAGGGCGAGGCCCAGGCGCTCGCCCCGATCGAGGGCAAGGCGGCGGCGCTCGACTTCGAGAGCGGCCAGGCCGTGGTGCTGTGGGACCAGGGCGCCAGGGGACTGGTCTATGCCTTCGACGAGGTCTCCGGCGCGGAGCTGATCGTCGATGGCCACGTCGTCGCCCGGGTGCGACGGGGCGAGCCGCGGCGGGATCTCGACGTGCTGGTTCCGGACGCCGGACAGGTCGCCCTGCGCCTGATGTTCGACGACGCCCGTGATCCGGAGTTCGAGGTCGCCCTCTATGACGTGCGCTGGCCGAACGCGACACACGGTCCCGGCGAGGCCCTGCGCCTCGGCCGGCGCTGGCTGTCCCACGTCGAGGCCCTGACGAAATAGCGGCGGCGGCGCTTTCGTTCTCCCGGGGGGCGAGCTAAACCGCCCCCGCATTCCTGCCGCCCTTCCCTGCCCCCTGTACCCGAGGAGCCCGTCGTGGCCCGCCTGTTCGACGCCGTCATCATCGCCGACTGGACCGCCGCCGAGACGAAGAAGCTGGGCGACCAGTCCCTGTGGCTGGGCGTGGCCAAGCGCGACGTGCGCTTCCGCCTGTACGCCGAGACCCACAACACGGCCACGCGCGCCGAGGGCGAGGCGCTGCTGGCCTCATTGCTGGCCGATCACCGCAAGCGCGGCGACCGGGTGCTGGTCGGCTTCGACTTCTGCTTCGGCTTCCCGGCCGGGACGGCGGCGCGGCTGGGTCTGACCGACACGCCGGCGTGGAACGCCACGGGCAAGTTCTTGTCCCAGAATGTCGTCGACAAGGCGGACAACACGAACAACCGCTACCAGGTGGCGGCCAAGATGAACCGGCTGATGACCGATGAGGCCTGGCCGTTCTGGGGCGCGCCGGCCAAGCAGACCCAGCGCTGGCTGACGGCGACCAAGCCGACGACCGCCCATGACATCCCCGAGTTCCGCGCCACCGAGGACGCCGCACGCAAGGGCAAGCTACAGCCCAAGAGCGTCTGGCAGATGCACGGGGCCGGGGCCGTCGGCGGCCAGACCCTGGTGGGCATTCCGGCCGTGCGCCGGCTGCTGGAGGCCCAGGGCGCGGCCGCAGCTGTCTGGCCGTTCGGCACCGGCTGGCGCGCCCTGACGGCGGCCGACGTCGAGTCCCTCTCGCTGGTGGTGGCCGAGGTGTGGCCGTCCCTGTTCCCGACGACGCCCGAGCCGGGCGAGTTCAAGGACCAGGCCCAGGTGCGGGCCACGGCCATGGCGCTGGCCGAGATGGACGACAAGGGTCTGCTGGGCCCGGCCTTCGGCCCGCCGAAGGGCGCCGACGAGGCGCTGGTCGCCCGCGTCGAGGGCGAGGAAGGCTGGATTCTGGGAGTCTAGAGCCGACGCGCCACGCGCCGGAACCGGCCGCCCAGCAAGGCGGCCGAGACCAGGCTGGCGACGATCACGCTCCAGACGATGCCGTCGACGCCGAGCCCCCAGGTCAGGGCGAAGATCCAGCCCAGCGGGATCATCACCAGCCCGTAGCTGACAAAGTGCATGATCGTGGGCCACCAGACGTCGCCGGCGGCGCGCAGGGCCTGGGCGGCCACCACCTGGATCCCGTCGGCGACGAAGAACAGGGTGGCCAGCACCAGCGCCGGCACGGCGATGGCGATCAGGGCCGCGTCGCGGCTGTAGGCCCCGATCACCCAGGGCGCGGTCGGCCAGATGACGAGGGCGATGACGAGGGTCAGGGCCGCGACCCCCGCCAGTCCGACGACGCCGGCGCGCCAGACGCCTTCCCGGTCCTGCGCCCCGTAGGCGCGCCCCACCAGCACCGCCGTGGCCGAGGACAGGCCCATCGGCGCCATGAAGACGATGGCGGCGATGTTCAGCACGATGGCCCAGGCCGCAGTCTCGGCCCCGCCGATCCGGCCCGCAATCAGGGTCATGGCGGCGAAGGCGCCCACCTCGATGAAGTAGGACGACCCGGCGCCCAGACCGACCCGTACCTGCTCGCGCGCGGCGACCGGGTCCGGGGCCGGCTTGCGGAACAGGCCCAGCGCCCGCACCTCGGGCAGCCGCAGGATGATCACCACGAGGAACACCATCAGCCCGACCCGGGCCCCGAAGGTGGACCAGGCCGAGGCCACCGCCCCGTCGACGCCGAGGCCCAGAAGGTCCGGCACGAGGATCAGGTTCAGCCCGAGGTTGACCCCGTTGGCCGCCCACATGGCGATCATGCCCGGCTTCGGCTTTGAGAGGGCCTCAAGGAAGAACTGGCCGGCGACGCTGACCAGGTAGAAGGGCATGGACAGGGCGAAGATGGTCAGGGCCGGCGCCGCCCCCTCGGCCAGACCATCCTCCAGCCCCGCCTGCGACAGGGCCCAGGGGCCGAGCAGGATCAGCCCGACCATCGACGCCCCGCCGATCTGCAAGGCGTAGACGACGCCGCGGCGCAGCACCGCGCCGGTCTCGTCCAGCCGCCCCTCGCCGATCAGGCGGGCGGTCATCACCTGCACCCCCAGCATCAGGCCGACCGCCGTGGTCACCACCACCGAGGTCGGGGCCCAGGCGATGGCGTGATAGCCCAGCTCCTGCGCCGAATAGTTGCCGACCACGATGGCGTCGGTCAGGCCCATCACCATGATGCCGATACGCGCCAGCACCACCGGCCAGGCCAGGGTCAGCAGCTCTTTCGTGGTGGCGCGAACGGCGGGGGACATGAGGAGTGGCGAGGGGTGAGGGGTGAGTGACGAGTCGCAAGGCGGCTGCGGGCTATAGAGCGTTCCTCGCCACTAATCACTCGCCACTCGCCACTGCTCTCACCATGCCCCCAGTTCGCGCAGCTGTTTGACCAGCTCGTCGGGCAGGTCGGTGTCGCCGGCGGAGCTCAGGTCCGGCGGGGCCTCCCTGGGCTCCAGATAGCGCCAGCCCTGGAACGGCCGCCGCGCCAGGGGCGCCGTGCGGATCACCTCAGGGGCCAGGGTGATGTCGCAGTGGCTTGTCCGTCCCTCGCCGTGGGTCGTCAGGTCGAGGATCGGCTGGCGGCACTGCACCGCCCCCTTGATCACCCAGTAGAGCGAGCCGCCGTCCTCGATCTCGGCCGCGCGCTTCGGCGTCATGCGGGTGGTGATCACCAGCGGCCGCCCGGTGCGGGCGCGCTTTTCCAGCCAGGCGACGTCCGACACGCCGACGCAGAGCTTGATCATGTGCAGGGGCATGCCCTGCGCTTAGCACCCGGCCTCCGGCGACGTCACGGCGACATTTGCGGCAAACGGTGGCAGGCTACCGGCATGAGCCTAGACCGCCGCCAGATCATCGCCGCCGGGCTCGGACTCGCGGCGGCTTCACGGTCGTCAGGCGCCAAGGGAGACACCGCCATGTACGGATTGATCGGGCGGATGAAGGCCGTTCCCGGCCAGCGCGAGACGCTCGCCGCCATCCTCCTCGAGGGCCTCGACGGCATGCCGGGCTGCCTCAGCTACATCGTGGCGCGGGATCCCGCAGACGCGGATGCGCTGTGGATCACCGAGGTCTGGGACAGCCGGGAAAGCCACCGCGCCTCGCTCCAGCTACCGCAGGTCCAGTCCGCTATCGCGCGCGGACGCCCCCTCATCGCCGGCTTCGACAGTCAGACGGAGACGGAGCCGCTGGGCGGTCACGGCCTCCGCTAGAACCACCGACGTCCGACGTCAGGACGCGACGACCACCGCCAGCACCGCCCCCTCGGTCGCCTGGTCTCCCACGGCGACAGACACGGTCTCGACCACACCGTCGAACGGCGCGGTCAGGGCGTGCTCCATCTTCATGGCCTCCAGCACGACGACCGGCTGACCCTTGGCCACCGCATCCCCGGCCTTCAGCGGCGCGGCCACGATCCGCCCGGGCATGGGGGCGCGCAGGGCGCCGTCGGAGGCGGCGGCGGACGAGGCGCCGCTGAATGAAGGGCGCCGATAGCTGAAGGCGTCTCCGCACCAGAAGACGGCGGGCGCGTTCAGAGGTGCCGAAACCGCCAGGGCCGTTCGATAATCGCGACCGAGATAGGCGCAACCGGGCCCTGGCATCACGTCCCTGATCTCGCCATCCAAGGCGACCGACCACAGCCAGCGTCCACGGTCGGCCGCCGATATCTCGGCTTCGACCATTTCGCCATCGATGACGGCGCGCTGGGTCGCCGGCCGTCCTCCGTTCAACCGGAAGCCGTAAGCTCCGTCGGGAGTCGCGCGCCACGGCTCGCCGCCAGCACCGGACTGATCATCGGCGTCTCGTCCGGCAAGCGTGGCGAGAACCGCCAGCTTGACCTCTGCGGGCACGGAGCGCGCCGTCAGCCCCTCCCCTTCCGCCGCGATCAGGCCGGTGTCCACGTCGCCCGCGACGAAGCGCGGGTGCTCCAGGCAGCGCTTCAGGAAGCCGGCGTTGGTCTTCACCGGCCAGACCTCGACCTCGCCGCAGGCGGTCGCCAGCCGGGCGGCCGCCGCCTCGCGGGTCGGCTCGTGGACGATCAGCTTGGCGATCATCGGGTCGTAGAACTGGCTGACCTCGCCGCCGGCCTCCACGCCGGTGTCGACCCGCACGTCGTCGGGGAGGTGGAAGTGCTCCAGCCGGCCGATGCTCGGCAGGAAGCCCGAGGCCGGATCCTCGGCGTACAGCCGCGCCTCCATGGCCCAGCCGTTGAGGGTGATCTGGTCCTGCTTCAGCGGCAGGGGCTCGCCCGCCGCCACCCGGAACTGCCACTCGACCAGATCCTGCCCCGTGACCATCTCGGTCACCGGATGCTCGACCTGCAGCCGGGTGTTCATCTCCATGAAGTAGATGCGGTCGCCGCGCAGCCCGTCCGACGCATCGGCGATGAACTCGATGGTGCCGGCGCCCTCATAGTTCACGGCCTTCGCCGCGCGCACGGCGGCCGCGGTGACGGCGGCGCGGGTAGCCTCGTCCATGCCCGGGGCCGGCGCCTCCTCGATCACCTTCTGGTGTCGCCGCTGCAGTGAGCAGTCGCGCTCGAACAGGTGGACCACCTCCCCGCGGGAATCGCCGAACACCTGCACCTCGATGTGGCGCGGGCGGGTGATGTAGGTCTCCAGCAGCACGCGCGGATCGCCGAACGAGGACTGCCCCTCCCGCTGGGCGCTGGCCAGGGCGTCGGCGAAGTCGGCCGGGTCATCGACCCGCTTCATGCCCTTGCCGCCCCCGCCGGCGACCGCCTTGATCAGCAGCGGATAGCCGATGCGCGCCGCCTCGGCGGCGAGGCGCTCGGGCGACTGGTCCTCGCCCTGGTAGCCGGGCGTGACCGGCACGCCGGCCTCGATCATCAGCCGCTTGGCTGCGTCCTTCAGGCCCATGGCGCGGATCGCCGCCGGCGGCGGCCCGATCCACACCAGGCCGGCGGCCATGACCGCCTCGGCGAATTCCGCGTTCTCACTCAGAAAGCCGTAGCCGGGGTGGATGGCCTCGGCCCCCGACTCCTTCGCCGCGGCCAGCACCTTCGCGCCGTCGAGGTAGGATTCCCGCGCCGGGGCCGGCCCCAGCCGCACGGCCGCATCGGCCATCTTCACATGGGGGGCGTCGGCGTCGGCGTCCGAATAGACGGCGACGGTGCGGATCCCCATCCGCTGGGCGGTGCGGAACACACGACAGGCGATCTCGCCGCGATTGGCGACCAGGACGGAGGTGAACATGGGTGGCGTGTTACCGTGATGGCTCGCACATGGCGAGCGTCACTCGACAAAGCGATCCGTCAGAAGACGCCGCACCTCGGATGACGTCTTGTGCGATACTGATCCCACACGCGCGATCCGATCCATCTCGACGGTCGCAATCTTGGCGGTCCGGATCACTGACGGCGCAGGCAATCCGCAGGCGCGATAATCCGCGCCTGCATGTACATCTCCCGGCCACGGACGATTTTCCGCGCTTGTGATCATGAGCACCCAAACCATGCGCTGTTGAGCTCCAAGGTTCGAGGCCACAACAAGCGCCGGCCGGTGCTGGCGCGTGTCGCGATCTGTGTAGGGGAACGGCGCGCGAACGACGTCCCCGAACTCAAAAGTCAGCATAGGCGCGGCGATCGGCATCGCCATCCCATTCTTCGAAGGTCGCGAAAGGGTCGTCCCGCAACTCGCGCGCCTTCGTGAGACGCACATGGCCCTCGACGATTTCATAGGCAACGGAATCGCCCGGCCCGAGGCCGAGCGCCGTACGCACCGCCTGAGGAATGGTCGTTTGGGCTTTGGTCGTGATGCGGCTGACGATCATCTCGTAAGGATAATCCTTACAGGCGACCAGGCCAAGTCATTCCGCCCAGCGCGGCGGACGCTTGTCGAGGAAAGCGCGGACGCCCTCCTGCCCTTCCGCCGAGATCCGGGCGCGGGCGATGCGGCGGGCGGTGTCCTCCATCAGCCCGTGGTCGAGGTGACGGCCGGCGAGGTCGTGGACCAGCCGCTTGGCCTCGCCCATGGCCCCGGGGGCGTTGGCGGTCAGGCTGTCGGTCAGCATGGAGATGAACTCGTCGACCGAGCCCTCCGGCAGCACCATGTCGATCAGGCCGACATGGGCGGCGTAGTCCGCGTCGAAGATGTTGGCGCTCAGGAACAGCTGGCGCGCCTTGCGGGGCCCGACCGCCTCGATGACATAGGGGGCGATGGTCGCCGGGATCAGGCCCAGCTTGACCTCGGAGAAGGCGAAGCGGCTCCCTTCCACGGCCACGGCCATGTCGCAGGCGGCGACCAGACCGGCGCCGCCGCCCATGGCCGCGCCTTCGACGAGGGCCACGGTCAGGGCCGGGATGTCGTGCAGGGCCTTCAGCATGCGCGCCAGCCCCATGGCGTCGTCGCGGTTGTCGCTCTCGGACCATTCGACCGCGTCGCGCATCCATGACAGGTCGGCCCCGGCGCTGAAGGTTCCGCCCGCCCCGCGCAGGAACACCGCCCGGATGTGGTCGGCCCCGTGCAGGGTCTCGAACGCCTCGTGCAGGGCGGCGATGGTGGCGGCGTCGAAGGCGTTCTTCTTCTCCGGCCGGTTGATCATGATGAAGACGATCCCCTCGGGGGTGGAGTCGATCTGCACCAGCGACGGATCGGCGTCCGGCGCGGCGTCGGCCAGCAGCGGATGCGAGATGGCGTTGATCTCGGCCGCCTCGCCGGGCGTGATGTCGAGGGCGTTGAGGTCGGCGTCGGTGGGGGTCTTGGTCATCGGAAACTCCTTCGGGACATCAACGCACGACGGGCGGGAGCGTGAAGAGGGCTAGTGAGCCAAGGGTGAGCAGACCGTCGCATCGCCCTCGCTCACGTGTTGCTCACTAGCACTGTTCACCCCCTCACCTCACATCCGGAACACGCCGAACTGCGTCTCCGGGATCGGCGCGTTCAGGCTGGCGCTGATCGCGAGACCCAGCACATCCCGTGTCTGGGCCGGGTCGATGACGCCGTCGTCCCACAGGCGGGCGGTCGCGTAGTAGGGATTGCCCTCGTCCTCGTACTTCTGGCGGATCGGGGCCTTGAAGGCCTCGGCCTGGTCCGGGGTCCAGCTGTCGGCATCCCGGTGCACTGTGGCCAGCACGGAAGCGGCCTGTTCGCCGCCCATGACGCTGATCCGGCTGTTCGGCCAGGTGAACAGGAAGCGCGGCGAATAGGCCCGGCCGCACATGCCGTAGTTGCCGGCGCCGAAGCTGCCGCCGATCAGGACCGTGAACTTGGGCACCTCAGCCGAGGCGACCGCCGTGACCAGCTTGGCCCCGTTCTTGGCTATGCCTTCCGCCTCGTATTTCCCGCCGACCATGAAGCCCGAGATGTTCTGCAGGAACACCAGCGGAATCTTCCGCTTGCAGGCCAGCTGGATGAAGTGCGCGCCCTTGAGCGCGCTTTCCGAAAACAGCACGCCGTTGTTGGCCAGGATGGCGACCGGATATCCCCAGATGCGGGCGAAGCCGCACACCAGGGTCGTGCCGTAGTCGCGCTTGAACTCGTCGAAGTCCGAGCCGTCCACGACCCGGGCGATGACCTCGCGCACATCATAGGGAGCGCGCACGTCCTCGGGGATCAGACCGTACAGTTCCTCGGCGTCGAAGGCCGGCGGGCGCGGCTCGCGCACATCCAGCTCGACCCACTTCACCGTGTTCAGGTTGGCCACGATGCTGCGCACGATCTCCAGCGCGTGCTCGTCATTATCGGCCACATGGTCGACCACGCCGGACTTCCGGCCGTGGGTCTCGGCCCCGCCCAGGTCCTCGGCCGAGATCACCTCGCCAGTGGCGGCCTTCACCAGCGGCGGGCCGGCGAGGAAGATGGTGCCCTGGTTGCGCACGATCACCGTCTCGTCGGACATGGCCGGCACATAGGCCCCGCCGGCGGTGCAGCTGCCCATGACGCACGCGATCTGCGGGATCTCGCGGGCGCTCATGCGCGCTTGGTTGAAGAAGATTCGGCCGAAGTGGTCGCGGTCGGGAAAGACCTCGGCCTGGTGCGGCAGGTTGGCCCCGCCGGAATCCACCAGATAGACGCACGGCAGATGGTTCTGCTCGGCGATCTCCTGCGCCCGGAGGTGCTTCTTCACCGTCATGGGGAAGTAGGCGCCGCCCTTCACCGTCGGGTCGTTGGCGACGATCATCACCTCGCGACCCGAAACCCGCCCGACGCCGCAGATCATGCCGGCGCCCGGCGCCTCGCCGCCGTAGAGGCCGAAGGCCGCCAGCTGCCCCACCTCGAGGAAGGGCGAGCCGGGATCCAGCAGCCGCTCGACCCGGTCGCGGGGCAGCAGCTTGCCGCGCTTCACATGCCGCTCGCGGCTGGCTTCGGGGCCGCCGAGGGCCGCCTCGGCCACCCGGGCGCGCAGCTCGTCGCGCAGGGCGCGGTTATGCGCCTCCAGCGCCTGGAAGGCGGGACTGTGACGGTCGATGGCGGAGGAGAGCTTCGGCATGAGGCCGGTTTAGGCGAAGCCGGGCGCCGACGCCAAGCGGGCGTGAACCGGCCGCGGCCTTTTCGTCTTAACCAAACCGCGTCGCCTGTGGCCTATTGTAGCCCCATGGCAGGAGCCGACCGATGAGCCCTTCGTCGTCCCGGGGACACAGCTTCGAGGCCGCGCTGGCCCGGGTGTTCGAGCACGCCGGGGCCAGCCGGGCCAGCTGGTTCACCCTGACCTCCGGCGAGCCGCTGTTCACCGCGGGGTCGCCGTCCGACACCCTCTATCTGCTGCGCTCGGGCCGGCTCGGCGTCTATGGCGAGGGCGTTGGCGGCGTCCCCGAGCTGCGCGGCGTCATCCGGCCGGGAGAGCCCGCCGGCGAGATGGCGCTCGTGGCCGAGACCCCGCACACGGCGACCGTCGTGGCCCTGCGCGACAGCGAGGTGCTGGCCCTGCCCCGCGACGCCTTCTTCGCGGCCGCCCGCCACGACCCCGACCTGCTGGTCGAGCTGGCCCGGCTGATGATCCGCCGCGCCCGCGACCGGTCCGAGGGCGGCGGCCACCCGACCGTGTTCGGCTTCGTCTCGGCCCGCTCGCGTCCGATCCGCGCCTTCGTCGAGCGGGTCGCCGCCGCCGTCGTGGAGCTGGGCTTTACCGTCCAGGTCGTGGATCAGGCCGCGCTGAGCTCGGCCGCCGACTGGTTCGCCCGGCTGGAGGACGCCCACGACTTCGTCCTCTACGTCGCCGAGCGCGAGGAGACGGCGTGGACCGGCCTATGCCTGCGTCAGGTCGACCATCTGTTCGTGGTCGGCGACGGCCTTTCCGCCCCGCCCGGCGACATCGCCCTCGCCTCCCCGGCCGGGCTGCGGCGGCCCTCGCACGACCTCATCCTGACGCGGCCGCGCGGCATGGCCCGCCCGGCCAACACCCGGGTCTGGCTGGACGCAATGTCTCCCGGCCGCTGGTTCCAGGTGCAGGAGGGCGAGGCGGCGGATGCGGCGCGTATCGCCCGGGTGCTGACGGGCGCCTCGATCGGTCTCGTGCTGTCCGGCGGCGGGGCCCGGGCCTACGCCCATGTCGGCGCCGTTCAGGTGCTGCGCGCCGCCGGCGTAACCTTCGACTTCATCGGCGGCGCCTCGATGGGCGCGGTCGTGGGCGCCGGCGTGGCGCTGGGCTGGGATGACGCCGAGATGGAGCTGCGCATCCGCGAGGCCTTCGTGGAGGGCAGCCCCCTCTCCGACATCGCCTTTCCGATGATCGCCATGACCCGCGGCCGCAAGGTCCAGCACCTGCTGCAGGCGGCCTATGGGGACCAGACCATCGAGGACATGCTGCTGCCCTTCTACTGCGTCTCGTCGAACCTGACCCGCGGCGAGATCGAGGTGCACCGGCGCGGCCCGCTGAAGCAGGCGATCCGGGCCAGCATCTCCCTGCCTGGCGTCCTGCCGCCGGTGGTGTCGAAGGGCGAGGTGCTGGTCGATGGCGCGGTGATCGACAACTTCCCGACCAAGACCATGCGCCGGATGCATGCCGGACCGGTGATCGGCGTCGACCTGTCGCGCATCCGCGGCGTCGACGCGCGCACGCTGGAGCGCCCGCCGTCGTGGTGGCGCTGGCTGGTCTCCGGCGAGTGGAAGAAGGGCACGCCGCTGGTGGCGGTGCTGATGCGCTCCGCGACCATCACCACCGACGCCGAGCTCAAGGTGGCGCGCGAAGAGACCGACCTGCTGATCCAGCCCAATCCCGAAGGCGTCGATATCCGCGACTGGAAGGCCTATGCGCCTGCGGTCGAGTCCGGCCGCGTCGCCGCCCGGGAGGCCCTGCGCGACCTGCCGGCGCCGCTGACGCACCTGCGCCAGCGCACAGCGGCGTCACGGCTGCTGGGTCCAGACGATGCCGATGACGAGCTGCCCGATGGGGATGAGGTCGCGGCGCGCGGCGTGGCCTGAGCCCGCGGGGCGCTCCGCAACGATGGTACCGCCTCCCCGGATCGAACGGGGGACCTCCAGTGCCACAAACTGGCGCTCTAACCAACTGAGCTAAGGCGGCGCATCGCTGGGAGGGCTTCTCTAGTCATCCGGCGCGAAAAGTCAAAGCGCAATTGGGCCCGCAGGCCCGCTCAGCGGTAGCCGCGCTGGGCGATGTACTGCTGCAGCTGCTGGATGCGGGTCGCGTCGGACGGGTGGGTCGAGGCGAACTCCGGCACGCCGGACTGGCGCTGGGCGGCCATGGTGCGCCATAGCTCGACCGCCTCGGACGGGCGGTATCCGGCCCGCACCATGTAGTCCACGCCGATGCGGTCCGCCTCCAGTTCGTCACGGCGCGAGAACGGCAGGAGCCCGCCGAACTGGGCGAAGATGGCGGCAAGGCTGCCGGCCTGCTGGCCATAGTCGCCGGCCGCGCCCTGAACCGCGGCGACGCCCAGCTGGGCGATAGCCCCGGAGCTGGCGCGCTCGGCGGCGTGCTGGGCCACGACGTGCGCAACCTCATGGCCGATCACGGCGGCCAGCTGGTCGTCGTTGCGGGCGAGCCGGAGCAGGCCCGTGGTGACCCCGATCTGAGCCGAGGGCAGGACGAAGGCGTTGGGGGTGTCGCTGACGAATACCGCATACTCCCAGCGGCGGTCGGTCAGGCCGGCGGCCTGCACGATACGGTCGCCGACGGCCCGGACGCGACCGACCTGGGCCGGATCGCGGCTCGTCGGCTGGGTGCGGATGGCCTCGGCCCAGGCGGCGTTCGACTGCTGCATCATGGCGTCCGGGGGGATCAGCAGCAGCTGGTTGCGGCCGAGCGTCTCGTTGTAGGCGCAGGCACCGACCCCGGCGACCAGCACGACAGCGGCGGCGGCCGCCAGCGCGCCGCGAAGGCGGAAGCGGCGGGTGGGGACAGGACGGATCATCAGGCGCTCCTCGGACAGCTGCGGACACAACGACCGGGCGCCAGCTTAGCTGCACAACGGCTAATGAAAAACGCCCCGCGGTGTCCCGCGGGGCGTTCAGTCAGTCCGTCGGCCTGTCCCTTATTCCGGGACCTGCCAGACGATCGGGATGTTGACCCGGGCCCCGCCGACGGGCGCGCCGTCGCGGGTCTGGGGCCGCATCTGGAACCGCGAGCAGAGCTGCACGGTGGCGCGGCCGAAGCCCTGGCCAGCCGGATCTTCCTCGACGACGGTGCAGTTGGTCACGCGACCATTCTCCTGCACCACGCCCTGGACAACCGCACGCCCCCCGACACCACGCTCAAGCGCGCGCTCCGGGTAGAAGCGGGCCAGGTCGGCGCCGCTCGGACGACGGACCCAGTCCGGGTTGGTGATCACCGACGGGCGAACCGGAGCCGGCGGAGCCGGCGGCGGCGGCGGGCCGGGGACGATGACGGGCGGACCCGCATATTCGACCCGGTCCTCCTGCTTGGTCGGCTCGATGTTGAGCGTGACCGGCGGAGGCGGCGCATTCGTCGTGATCACCGGCTCGCGCACCTGAAGCTTCGGCGGCGGCGGCTGGTCCGGCGGCGGCGGCGGCGGCGGGGGCGGAGGAGGCGGCGGCGGGGCCGGCTCGATCAGCTCCACGTCGACCGCCTCGTCGGTGTATTCGAACGGCTTGAGCTCGAACTTCGACTTGTACAGCCAGACCCCGGCGGCGACGTGCACCAGAGCGGAGACCGTGATCGCCACGATCGCGCTCGTCGACAGCCCCTTCTTCTTCTTCCGGGGCGGATCCAGGATCGGATCGCGGGCGTGTGTTTCAGCAGTCATGCTTTCTCACCTGCCCCCTTACGACGACTGGTCTTCGCCCACCAGGGCGACCGAATAGAAGCCGTTATCCTGCAGCGCATTCATGACCTGCATGAAGTCGCCATAACGGGTCGTCCGGTCCGCACGGATGAAGATGCGCTCTTCTTCCGGGTTACGCGTACCAATCTGATCCGTCAGGTCCTGACCCAGGGTCGACACGTCGGTCCGGAAGTCGCCGACGTAAACGTCGCCATCGTTCTGGATCGAGATGAAGACAGGCTTCGGCGGATTCTGTGCGGGCGGCGCGACCGCCCGCGGGAGTTCGATGGGCACCGACACGGTGGCGAGCGGAGCCGCCACCATGAAGATGATCAGCAGCACCAGCATGACGTCCACGAAGGGCGTGACGTTGATCTCGCTGTTCTGCTCGATGGCGTACTTGCCACCCCCCGAACCGGAGAGTTTGGCGCCCATCTAGGTTACGCCCCCTTGTCGAGCTGGCGCGAGATGCCGTTCATCAGTTCGGCGTTGAAGCCGTCCGAACGCACGCCGTACGCCGCGATGCGGGTGTTGAAGTAGTTGTAGAAGATAACCGACGGGATGGCCGCGAACAGGCCGATACCGGTGGCCAGCAGGGCCTCGGCGATACCCGGGGCGACGACGGCCAGGTTGGTGGTGTTCGACTCGGCGATGCCGATGAACGAGTTCATGATCCCGTACACGGTGCCGAACAGACCGATGAACGGACCGCCCGAACCGACCGAGGCCAGGAACTGCTGACCGCCCGAGAGGCGCAGGGCCACCGACGACTGCACGGCGGCGACGGCGGTCTGGGCGCGACCGACAGCGGCGTCGCGGTGCTCGCCGGTCACGGACAGGCCGGCCTGACGCGACAGTTCGATTTCCTCGGTAGCGGCGGCGGCCATGTCGGCCAGCGGGTTGCCGTCAAACTCTTCCGAGGTAGCGACCCGGCGCATGTCCGCGATGGTGCGGGCGCCGCGGAAGGTTTCCAGGAAGCGGTCGGTCTTGCGGTTCAGGGCGCCGAATTCCAGCAGCTTGATGAGCAGCAGGGTCCACGAGAAGATCGAGGCCAGCACGAGGCCGATCATGACCACCTTCACGACCGGGTGGGCGATCATGAACATAGTGATCGGGGTCAGGCTCTGACCGCCGTGGCCGCCGCCGACGGCTTCGTTCAGCGAGGCGGGGTCTTCAGCCGGAGCAGCGGGAGCGGCTTCGGCCGGGGCGGCCTGGGTCGCTTCGGCCGCAGCCGGAGCCGGGGCGGCGTCTTGCGCCAGGACCGGCGAGCCCGCCATCAGCACGGCGGCGCCGGCCATGGCGAGGAGGAGGTTCGTCTTCTTGCTGTTCAGCATGTGTCGCCAGTTCCTGCTTTGGTCTGACTCGTGGGACCCGAGACCTCCGCCATTCGGCTCGGGCCTCTGTTGAAAACTTGCCGCCAGAACCCGCAGATTCCAACGACCAAACGCCAAAGCTCGACACCGGTTGCCCGCCGAGGCGGAACCGGATCAACCGGATTGCGGCCCGGGGACGGGCCCCCGGACACCGCGCATCCGCCCTTTCGGGCTTTGGCGGTCAAGCTCCTTTGGCGAACCCGTAACAGAGCGTCAAGGGCGTTGAGGCGCTTTTCGCCCCCCGCGCGAAGGCCCGGCCGAAAGTCGTGTCCGGATGTCGAAAAACGACGCACTGCAACGCAAAAACGATGCGCGGCGCGCCGCAGCCGGGCGGGGGCGGTCGACATGTCGCAGGGATGTAAGGGGAGATGGTGCCTGGGGGCGGATTCGAACCACCGACACGCGGATTTTCAATCCGCTGCTCTACCAACTGAGCTACCCAGGCCCGGGCCCGATCGATCGGGAGCGGGGTCTATAGGCGAGGCCAAAACGCCTGTCCAGCGCTTAGCGCCCGATCTGTTGCGGGGGCCGCCGGGGCGTCCCTTTCGCATCAGCGGTCGTCGGCGTCAGGGGGCGTCTCGTCCTCGGGCACAGGAATGCGATAGGCGCCGGTAAACCAGCGCTGCAGGTCGAGATCGGCGCAGCGTCGCGAACAGAAGGGACGATAGTCGGGACTGGCGGGAGCCTTGGTACAGATCGGGCAGGTCGCCATGGTCAGGCCTCCTCAAGACGTGCGCGGCCCGGGGAAACCGACGGATCCGGCCTCAGGGCCGCCCGCGGGCCGAGGCGCGCCACCCCGGCCGCCGCGGCGGCGGCCTCGTCCGGCGCGCAGACCATGACGTGCACCGGCGTGGCCGTATCCTCAAGCAGACGGTGACGCAGCCGACGCACGATCGTCTGCGCCCGGGCAGCCAGGTCCGGAAGGGCCCGC
>JAATWA010000018.1 GCA_013361095.1 Pseudanabaena biceps
GCGCCGGCCGCAGTAACGGTGAGATCGGCCCCGTCCGCGAGGCCGGGGCCGGTGCCGCCCTACAGCCCGACCCGGGGCGTGCGCAGGCGGCGCTTGTTGACGTGGTCCTTCGGGGCCGGGCCGGTGTCTTCCGGCAGCTCGCCCTTGAAGTAGAAGCGCTGCCACGCCTCGCGCGCCGCATCGGGATCGCCGCTGGCCAGCCGGGTGTTGAAGTCGGTGCGCTGGCGATTCCAGGCCTCGAACTGGCCCTTCATCACCGGATTGGACTCCAGCGAGCGGATCACCGGATCGACCTGGTCCATCTTGCGGTGCTCGACCAGGCTGATGAAGCAGAACGGCTCGCCCTTGTCGAAGCGGATGCGCCCCGGTCGCGTGAACAGCCAGTTCATGGTGAAGGGGAAGGGCAGCCAGTCGGTCTCGATCAGGCCGGTCAGGGGCTGGATGCCGTCCTTGATGTGATTGGGGGCGCCCGAGCACATCATCCCCCAGCCCGGCGGGGTGCGGAACAGGTACTGGGGATGCATGGTCAGCACCCCGCGCGAGAAGTGCGAGGTGACGAAGTGGTCCAGCTCCGGATTGGGTCGGTCCGGGGTGATGGTGATGTCCGCCTGCGACGGCCCGCCGGTCCAGGTCGCCGTGAAGCCGAACGGGCAGAGGATCTCCCAGCCCGTGGTGTTGGCCATGTTCAACGGCAGGCAGCGGTAGGGGTGGCGCGCGGCGAAGGCGTCCATCCAGGCCCGCGACTGGCGCCCCGGCACCAGGTCCGGCGGCCGCTGGGTCATCGGGTAGCATTCCAGTTCCAAGACCTTGGCCCTTTCGCGCATGGCGTCTAGACCCGTTGCTGTAGCCGGGCCCGCCGCGGGCCGTAAAGCCGGACCCGCCCGCGCATGAGCGCCGCCCCGCCCGAACAGGCCCCCGCGCCCGCCTTCGACCGCGCCCGGCTGCTGGCCTGGCTGGCGGATCGGGGCATCGCCCAGGTCACCCATGACCACCCGGCCGTGTTCCGGGTGGAGGAGGGGCTGGAGCTCAAGGCCGCGATGCCCGGGGCCCACACCAAGAACCTGTTTCTGAAGGACAAGAAGGGCCGGCTGTGGCTGGTCTCGGCGCGTCAGGACACGGAGATCGACCTCAAGGCCCTGCCCCGCGTCATCGGCTCGGACCGGCTGTCGTTCGGCAATGAGGGCCTGATGTGGGAAACGCTGGGGGTGCGCCCCGGCTCGGTCACGGCGCTGGGCCTGATCAACGACCCGGACCACCGCGTCACCTTCGTGCTGGACCGGGCCCTGTGGGAGGCGGACATCGTCAACTTCCACCCCCTGACCAACACCGCCACCACGGGCCTGCCGCAGGCCGCCTTCCGCGCCGTGCTCAAGGCGCTGGGCCGCAGCCCGATTGTCGTCGACTTCCCGCGCTTGTCTGTACTGACCGACGCGACCATCTGAGACCCCGAGCGTTCCGCTTCCGAGGATGACCATGAGCTTCGCCGATCCCGCCGCCCCCGAGGACCTGATCAAGGAGGGCTCCGACGCGTCCTTCATGACCGACGTGGTCGAGGCCTCGCGCCGCCAGCCGGTGATCGTCGACTTCTGGGCTCCGTGGTGCGGGCCGTGCCGCACGCTGGGCCCGGCGCTGGAGAAGGCCGTGCGCGCCGCCCGCGGGGCGGTGAAGATGGTCAAGATCGACGTCGACCGGAACCCGGCCTACGCCGGCCAGCTGCGGGTGCAGTCAATCCCCACGGTCTACGCCTTCGTCAACGGCCAGCCGGTCGACGGCTTCCAGGGCTCGATCCCCGAGAGCCAGATCAAGGCCTTCATCGACAAGCTGACCGGCGGGTCGTCAGCCGACGCCGACCTGGCCCAGCTGCTGGCGCTCGGGGCCGAGTCCCTCGGCCTGCAGGACTGGGGCGGGGCCGCCCAGGCCTATGCCGAGGTGCTGTCGATCGACCCGGAGAACGTCAAGGCCATCGCCGGCCTGGCGAAGGTCTATCTGGCCACCGGCGACGCCGACCAGGCGCGCCAGACCCTGGCCATGGCCGGGGACAGCCAGGACCCGGACGTGCAGAGCGCCCGCGCCCAGATCCGCCTGCTCGAGGCCGGGGCCGGCGCCGCCGGCGAGACCGCGGCCCTGCGGGCGAAGGTCGCCGCCGACCCGGCCGACCACGCCGCCCGCTTCGAGCTGGCCCGGGCCCTGGCCTCGACCGGCGAGCTGAAGGCGGCGGTGGATGAGCTGCTGACCATCGTCCAGGCCGACCGCGAGTGGAACGACCAGGCGGCGCGGCGCGAGCTGCTGACCATTTTCGAGGCCGCCGGCGGCGGCTCGGACATCGCCCGCGACGGTCGCCGTCGCCTGTCCTCCATCCTCTTCGCCTGACCCGGGAGCGCGGCATGGCCCACAGCTATCTGAAGGCGTCGGACCTGCCGCAGGCCCTTCCGGTGTTCCCGCTGGACGGGGCCCTGCTGCTGCCGCGCGGCCAGCTGCCGCTCAACATCTTCGAGCCGCGCTATCTCAACATGATCGATGACGCCATGGCCGGGGACCGGCTGATCGGCATGATCCAGACCACGGGCGGCCCGCGCGAGCGCCCGGCCCTGGCCCCGATCGGCTGCGCCGGGCGCATCACCCACTTCGCCGAGACCTCGGACGGCCGCTATCTGATCACCCTGACCGGCGTCGCCCGCTTCCGGCTGGCGACGGAGCTGCAGGCGGCCACCCCCTACCGCCAGGTGCGGGCCGAGTTCGCGCCGTTCGAGGCCGACCTGAGCCCGGCCGCGGAGCCGGTGGCCTTCGACCGCCCGGCCTTCTTCGACGCCCTGCGGCTCTATCTCGAGCGCCGCGGCCTCGATGTGGACTGGGACACGGCCGAGGCGGCCCCGCCGGAAGCCCTGATCAACAGCCTGGCCATGGCCCTGCCGTTCGAGCCCGCCGAGAAGCAGGCCCTGCTGGAAGCCTCGGATCTTGAGGACCGCGCCGGCGCCCTGACCGCCCTGATGCGCATCGACGCCGCCGAGCCCGGTGACGGCGAGCCCCGCCTGCAATAGAGCCAGACCATGTCCGACGCCTTTCACACCCCGCCCTCGGTCGACCCCCGCCTGCTGGAGGTGCTAGTCTGCCCGGTCACCCGCGGCCGGCTGAGCTATGACCGCGAGCGCCAGGAGCTGGTCTCCGAGGGCGCCAAGCTGGCCTATCCGATCCGCGACGGGGTGCCGATCCTGCTGCCCGAAGACGCCCGCCCGCTCGACTGACCCGCCTGCCCCCCCGGGAGATCGCCATGCGCGCCGCCACCGCCCTTCTCGCCGTCCTCGCCCTCACCGCCGCCGCCTCGCCTGCGGCCGCCCAGGACCCCGTGGCAGAGCTGCTGCGCGGCGAGGCGGAAGCGACCGACAAGGTGGTCGCCCCGGATCCCGAGGCCGAACGGATCACCGCGGCGCTGAACGCCGAGATCCTGACCCAGAACACCCTGGCCGAACAGGCCGAGGCGGCCGAGCTGAAGGCGGTCGAGGCCGAGAATGCCGCCCGCGCCGAGGCCCATGCCCGCGCGGTCGCCGAGGCCGAGGCCCGCCATCAGGCCCAGCTGGCGGCCCATGCGGAGATGGTCGCCCGCCAGCAGGCCGAGTACGACCGCCGCATGGCCCTGTGGCGCGAGGTCAGCGAGGCCTGCCGCCGCGGCGAGACCGAGCGCTGCCGCGTCGGTCGGCTGGCGCTGGAAGCCGGGGGGCGCGCCGGTTCCCGCCCCTGAGGTCGGACGTCAGAGCGCGCCGCGCACCAGCCAGCCCACATAAACCACATAGGCGGCGAACAGGGCGAAGCCCTCCCAGCGCGACAGCCGCATGCCGGTGCGCACGAACACGATCAGCAGGGCCGTGGCCGCCAGCATCACCCAGATGTCGAAGCGGGCGATCTCGACCGGCACCCGGATCGGGGTGATCAGGGCCGTCACCCCGAGGATGCCCAGCACATTGTAGATGTTCGAGCCGATGACGTTGCCCAGGGCCACGTCGGCGTGCCGGCGGATCGCCGCCACCACCGAGGTGACCAGCTCCGGCAGGGAGGTGCCGACCGCCACCACGGTCAGGCCGATGATGGTGTCCGAAACGCCGAGGTCACGGGCGATGACGATGGCGTTGTCGACCAGCAGCCGCGCGCCGCCGATGGTCAGGGCGATGCCGAGCACCGCCAGCCCCAGCCCGGCCCACAGGCCGCCGCGGGAGTCCGGCGCATCCTCGGCGATATGCTCGTACTTGGCCCGCTCGGCGTCCTGGACGTTGCGCTCGCCGAGGTAGGCGAGGACGATGTAGGCGACCAGCATGGCCACCATGGCCACGCCCCAGATGCGGCCGACCGTGCCGGCCAGCACCGCGGCGACGCAAACGAGGCTGGCCACCACCAGCATCGTCCCGTCCCGTTTGAAGGCGGCGCGGTCCACGGCGAAGGGGGCGATCAGCACCGTCAGGCCGAGGATCAGCAGGATGTTGGCGCTGTTGGAGCCGACCACATTGCCCACCGCGATGCCGGGGCTGTCGGCGAAGGCCGCGGTCAGGCTGGTGACCAGCTCCGGCGTCGAGGTGCCGAAGCCGACCAGGGTCAGGCCGATCAGCAGCGGCGAGACCCCCAGGCTCTTGGCGGCCGTGGAGGCCCCGCGAACCAGGGTGTCACCCCCGAGGGTGAGCAGGACCAGCCCGACGGCCAGCAGCGAATAGGTGAGAATAGCGCCTTCCATGGGCCCGGTGCTCTCACGACCTGCGGCAAAGCGCAACCGCGACACGGTGAACCCGACCCCTGGCAGCCCGCCTCCGGAACCCGACCTGACGGAACCGCCCGGCCGGTCTATAGGGCGGCATGAAGTCTGAAGTCCTCGACGTGCTGATCGTCGGCGCCGGCGCCGCCGGCATGATGTGCGCCGCCGAAGCGGGCAAGCGCGGGCGCTCGGTGCTGGTCGTCGACCACGCTCGCGACCCCGGCGAGAAGATCCGCATCTCCGGCGGCGGCCGCTGCAACTTCACCAATCTCGGCTGCGGCCCGCATGCCTTCCTCGGCGAGAACCCGCGCTTCGCCGCCTCGGCGCTCGGCCGCTACACCCAGCACGACTTCATCGCCCTGGTGAACCGCTACGGGATCGGGTGGCACGAGAAGACGCTCGGCCAGCTGTTCTGCGACGACAGCGCGAAGGCCATCGTCGCCCTGCTGGTGCGCGAGCTGAAGGCCGCCGGCGCGACCCTGTCGCTGGGGACCTCGGTCGAGACGGTCGAGGACGGGCCGGACGGCGGCTTCGCCGTGACCCTGTCGGACGGCCGGCGGCTGGCCGTGGCCGCGCTGGTGCTGGCCACCGGCGGCAAGTCGATCCCGAAGATGGGCGCGACCGGCTGGGCCTATGATACGGCGCGGCGCTTCGGCCTGCGCGTCACCGACACCCGCCCGGCGCTGGTGCCCCTGACCTTCGAGACCGGCCTGCTGGAGCGGCTGAAGCCGCTGGCGGGCGTGGCCCAGCCGGACGCGGTGGTGAAGGCCGGGACCGGCAGGTTCCGGGAGGGCGTGCTGTTCACCCACCGCGGCCTCAGCGGCCCGGCGGTGCTGCAGGTCTCCAGCTACTGGCGCGAAGGGGAGGCGATCGAGGTGGATCTGGCGCCCGACCTCGACCTCGGCGCCGTCCTGAAGGCGCGCAAGCGGGCGGCGGGGCGTCAGGGGGTGGTCACCGCCCTGGCCGAGGCCCTGCCCCGCCGGCTGGCCGAGCGGGTGGCGGAGGAGGCCGGAGCGACCGGCACCCTGGCCGACCAGCCCGACGCCCGGCTGGCGGCCCTGGGCGAGGCGGTCAACCGCTGGCGGGTCAAGCCGGTGGGGTCAGAGGGCTATCGCACCGCCGAGGTCACGCTGGGCGGCGTGGCCACCGACGAGCTGAACCAGAAGACCCTGGAGGCGCGCCGCCGCCCCGGCCTGTTCGTCATCGGCGAGGCGGTCGACATCACCGGCTGGCTGGGCGGCTATAATTTTCAGTGGGCCTGGTCCTCCGGCTGGGCCGCCGGCCAGGCCTGCTGAGGGGCCCCGCCAAAGACCGGATCAGAGGATGTAGCGGCTCAGGTCGGCGTCGCCGGCCAGCTCGCCGACCCGCTCGCGCACCAGGGCGGCGTCGACGGTCACCGTCTGACCCGACAGGTCCGCGGCGCGGAAGCTGGTCTCTTCCAGCACCCGTTCGATCACCGTCTGCAACCGCCGGGCGCCGATGTTTTCCACCGCCGAATTGGCCGCCACCGCCGCGTCGGCGAGGGCCTCGACCCCGTCGGGCGTGACCTCCAGCGTCACCCCCTCGGTGGCCAGCAGGGCCTGGTTCTGACGGATCAGATTGGCCTCCGGCTCGGTCAGGATGCGGCGGAAGTCGTCGCGGGTCAGGGCCTTGAGCTCGACCCGGATCGGCAGCCGGCCCTGCAGCTCGGGCAGCAGGTCCGATGGCTTGGCCACATGGAAGGCGCCCGAGGCGATGAACAGCACATGGTCCGTCTTCACCGGCCCGTACTTCGTCGACACCGTGGTGCCCTCGATCAGCGGCAGCAGGTCGCGCTGCACCCCCTCGCGGCTGACGTCGGCGCCGCGCGCCTCGGAGCGGGCCGCCACCTTGTCGATCTCGTCGAGGAAGACGATGCCCTCGTTTTCCGCCAGCGACACCGCCTCGCGGGTCAGGCTCTCGGCGTCGAGCAGCTTGTCGCTCTCCTCGGCGATCAGCGGGGCCCAGGCGTCGCGCACCGTCAGGCGCACCGTGCGGGTCCGCCCGCCGGCCAGCTTGCCGAACATCTCCGACAGGTTGAGCAGCCCCATCTGGCCGCCGCCGGGCAGGTCCAGCCCGGGCAGGCTCGGCGCCGCCTCGGCCAGGGCCAGGTCGATCTCGCGGTCGTCCAGCTCCCCGGCGCGCAGCTTGCGGCGGAAGGCGTCGCGGGTGGCCGGCTGGGCTCCCGGCCCGACCAGCGCCTCCAGCAGCCGGTCCTCGGCCTGGCCCTCGGCCCGGGCCCGCACCTCGCCGCGGCGACGGTCGCGCACCATCACCAGCGCCGCCTCGACCAGATCGCGCACGATCTGGTCGACGTCGCGGCCGACATAGCCGACCTCGGTGAACTTGGTGGCCTCGATCTTGAGGAAGGGCGCGCCGGCCAGCTTCGCCAGCCGCCGGGCGATCTCGGTCTTGCCGCACCCGGTGGGCCCGATCATCAGGATGTTCTTGGGGGTCACCTCGTCGCGCAGGTCTTCGGGGACGCGCTTGCGCCGCCAGCGGTTGCGCAGGGCCACGGCCACGGCGCGCTTGGCGTCGGCCTGGCCGACGATGAAGCGATCGAGCTCGGAGACGATCTCGCGGGGGGAAAGGTCCGTCATCCCCGCCACATAGGACGCGCCGGGCCCCGACGGGAGGGGGGATCAGGCCGATCTCAGGCCAGATCCTCGAGCTCGGCCTCGGACAGGTCGCCGGGCACGATGGTGACCGGCAGGCGTCGGCTCGCCAGCCCGCCCTGCTTGAGGAGGGCGCTGATCAGCGGGCCGGGGCCGCGGGCCCCGCCGCCGGCCGCCAGCACGAGGATCTTGATCTCCGGATCGTCGGCGACGGCCTTGCGGATCGCGCCCTGCACGTCGCCGGTCTCGATCAGCAGCACCGGCTGGGCCCCGGAGCGGGTCTCGGCCTCCTCGGCGAAGCGGCGGAGCAGGGCCTCGGCCTCCTCGCGAAGCTGGCGCTCGATCTCCTCGCGCACCCCCGACCAGTGCTCGTCATGGGTCGGGGAGATGACGCGCAGCAGCGCCACCCGCCCGCCGGTGGCCCGGGCCCGCCGGGCGGCGAAGGCCAGGGCGCTCGGGAACTCCGGCGTATCGTCGGCGACGACCAGGAACTTGCGCGGCATCGGCCCCCCTCCCCTGCCCGGCGCCCTAGAGGGCCCGGGCGAAGCTGCGGATCGCGCCGTGGGCGATCGTCAGCTTGGCGAAGGACCAGCCGCGGCCCGACGCCTCGATCTCGTCGACGCTGGCGCGCAGGCTCTCGACCTCGGCCAGGCGCGGCCCGATCCAGGCGTCGACCGCCGCCTCGGCGGCCGCCTCGCTGTCGCCGACGGCGGCGTCGGTCCCGGCCGCGACCGCGGCGGTCAGCTCCATCTGGGCCGTCATCAGCTCGCCGATCAGGCGGCGCACCGCCAGCCGGTCGTACTGGTCCTCGGACGGCACCTGGCGGGCGGCGACGCGCAGCCGGTCGAAGTCGAAGGCGGCTCCGACCTGGTGGTAGAGCCGGGCCATGGCCGGGTCCTGCCAGCCGGCCTGACGGGCCAGATCGCCGATGTCGGCGGCCGGCACCAGCGGCTGCAGCATGGCCAGGTCGGCGGCGAGGTCGGCCGGCGCGCCGAGCGCCGTCAGGGCCTCGACCCGCTCGGCCAGCCGCGACTGGGCGAAGCGCGACAGCACATCGGCCCCGGCGCCCCGCAGGGCGTCCGCGGTCGGCCGGTAGGTGGCGATCAGCTCGGCCACGCCGCGGCCGCCGCCATTGGCGCGCCGCGCCAGCCACAGGGTCTGGCGGCGCAGGGCCGTGGCCACTTCGCCATACAGGGCGGTCTGGGCCTCGGCCGGGATCTTCAGGTCCAGCGCCGACACCGCGTCCCAGGCCTCGTCGAGGCGGAACACCCGCCGCGCGGCCTCGAAGGCCACCACCAGGGCGGTGGTGTCGCACTCCGCCGCCGCCGTCAGCCGGGCCGGGAAGGTGAAGCCGGCCATGTTGACGATCTCGTTGGCCATCACCGTGGCGACGATCTCGCGCCGCAGCCGGTGGGTCTTCATCTCCCCCTCGAAGCGGGCCAGCGGCCCGGGGAAGTAGCGGACCAGGGTCTCCTCGAAGAACGGGTCCTCGGGGGCCTTCGAGGCGACGATGGCCTCGCTCAGCTCCAGCTTGGAATAGGCCAGCAGCACCGCCAGCTCCGGCCGGGTCAGGGCCTTGCCCTGGTCGCGGCGCTCGGCGATCTGGGCGTCGGAGGGCAGGCCCTCGACCTTGCGGTCCAGCCGCCCGGCCTCGCCCAGGCGGCGCATGAAGGCCTGCTGGGCGTCCAGCTCGCCCACGCCCTGGGCCTCGCGCAAGGTCAGGGCCAGGGTCTGGTCGATGTTGTGGGCCAGCACCTTCTGCGCCACCTCCTCGGTCATGGAGGCGAGCAGCGGGTTGCGATCCCCGGCCTTGAGCGCGCCGGAAACGATGGCCGACCCGGTCAGGATCTTGATGTTGACCTCGTGGTCCGAGGAATCGACCCCGGCCGAGTTGTCGATGGCGTCGGTGTTGATGCGGCCGCCGTTGAGGGCGAAGGCGATGCGGGCGGCCTGGGTCAGGCCGAGGTTGGCCCCCTCGCCCACCACCTTGACCCGCAGCTCGCCGGCCTCGACGCGCAGGGCGTCATTGGCCTTGTCGCCGACCTGGGCGTCGGTCTCGCCCGGGCCCTTCACATAGGTGCCGATGCCGCCGAGGTAGAGCAGCTCGGCCGGCGCCTTGAGGATGGCGTTCATCAGCGCGGCCGGATCGAGCGCCTCGGCCTCGATGCCCAGGGCCGCGCGGGCTTCCGGCGACAGGGCGATCGACTTGGCCGAGCGCGAGAACACCCCGCCGCCCTTCGAGATCTTCGAGACGTCGTAGTCCTGCCAGGACGAGCGCGGCAGCTCGAACATGCGCTTGCGCTCGATCCAGCTGCTCTCCGGGTCGGGGTTCGGATCGATGAAGATGTCGCGGTGGTCGAAGGCGGCGACCAGCTTCGTGGCCTTCGACAGCAGCATGCCGTTGCCGAACACGTCGCCGGACATGTCGCCGACGCCGACCACGGTGAAGGGTTCGGTCTGGATGTCCTTGCCCATCTCGCGGAAGTGGCGCTTGACCGCCTCCCAGGCGCCGCGGGCGGTGATGCCCATGACCTTGTGGTCATAGCCGGCCGAGCCGCCGCTGGCGAAGGCGTCGCCCAGCCAGAAGCCGTAGTCGGCCGAGACCCCGTTGGCGATGTCGGAGAAGGTCGCCGTGCCCTTGTCGGCGGCGACGACGAGGTAGGGGTCGTCCCCTTCCCAGGCCACCACCGCATCGGGGCGGCGCACGCCGCCGTCGGCCTCGATGTTGTCGGTGACGTCGAGCAGGCCGGACAGGAAGGTGCGGTAGGCGCGGATCGCTTCGGCCTGGATGGCGTCGCGGTCGGCCCCGGCCCGGGTCAGGGCGCTGAGGCCCTTGGGATAGAAGCCGCCCTTGGAGCCGACCGGCACGATCACCGCGTTCTTGACCTGCTGCGCCTTGACCAGGCCCAGCACCTCGGTGCGGAAGTCGTCGCGCCGGTCCGACCAGCGCAGGCCGCCGCGGGCCACCGGCCCGAAGCGCAGGTGCACGCCCTCGATGTGCGGCGCCCAGACGAAGATCTCCCGATACGGCTTGGGCAGCGGCAGGTCCTCGAGCTCGCGCGAGGCGATCTTGATCGAGATGTAGGCCTTGGGCGCTCCGGCGGCGTCGGTCTGGTAGTAGTTGGTGCGCTTGATGGCCTCGATCAGATCGGCCAGCCGGCGCAGCACCCGGTCATGCTCAAGGCTCTTCACCGCCTGAATGCCGCCGGCGATATCCGCCTTCAGCGCCGCGGCCGCCTCGCCCCGGGCCTCCACCGAGCCGCGGGCCGGGTCGAAGCGGGTGTGGAACAGCTGCAGCAGGCCGCGCGCCACGTCCGGATAGAGGATCAGCGCCTCTTCCTGCACCGCCTGGCTGGGGTCGAGCCCCGACTGCTGGCGATACTTGGCCAGGGTGCGGATCAGGGCCGCCTCGCGCCAGGACACGCCCAGCTCCAGCACCAGCCGGTTGAAGCCGTCGCTCTCGGTGCGGCCGGTCCAGACCGCCTTGAAGGCCGCCTCGAACGGCGCCTTCACATCGCCGAAGCTGAGCGCCTCGCCGCGCGGGTCCTCCAGCAGAAACTCGTGGACATGGATGGCCGGGCCGCCGGTCGGGCGCACCTCGTGACCGAACTCCTCCAGCGTCTTCAGCCCCATGTCGGCGAGGATCGGCAGGACGTCGGACAGGGGCGCGGCCCCGCCGTGCTTGTAGAGCTTGAAGCGGAACTGCAGCGGCGTATCGGCGGCCCCGCGGAAGGCGCGCACGGCGATGGCCTCCGGCCCCGCCCCGTCCGGGCTCAGCCCGTCCATCTGCATCAGGTCGGTGATCGCCTCATAGGCGTCGTAGCGGGCGCGATAGGCGGGCCCGAAGGCCTCGGCCCAGCGGGCGCTGAGCGGGCCGATCTCGGCCTCGGCGAGGTCGGCGGCGCGCGCCGCGGCCTCGAACCGGTCGGTCCAGCTGCGCGAGGTCTCGACCACCGCCGCTTCCAGCAGGGCCGGGTCCGGGGTCGGATGCTCGCCCGGGGTCACGCCGATGATGTAGTGGATCCGCACCAGCGGCGCGTCCGACAGCTGCGGATACCAGGCCGACAGCCGCCCGCCCCAGGCCTGGACCAGCAGCCGGCCGATGCGCTCCCGAACGCTGGAATCGTAGCGCTCGCGCGGAATGAAGGCGAGCACCGAGACGAAGCGGTCGAACGGGTCCTTGCGGGTGAACAGCTTGACCCGCGGCCGGTCGTACAGGTGCAGGATGCCCAGGGCGGCGTCCAGCAGCTCGTCCTCGCTGATCTGGAACAGCTCGTCGCGCGGGTAATTCTCGAGGATGTTCTTGAGGCGCTTCTCGTTGTGGCTGCCCGGAAGCTTGCCGGCCCGGGTCAGGGCGTTGGCCAGCTTGCGCCGGATCAGCGGCACCTCGGAGGCGGCCCGGTCATAGGCGTCGGCGGTGAACAGGCCGACGAAGCGGGTTTCGCCGGCGGGGCGGCCGTCCGGGCCGTACCGCTTGACCCCGACGTAGTCCATGTAGGCCCGGCGGTGCACCCGCGAGCGCAGGTTGGCCTTGGCCACGGTGACCGGCTCGGACAGGTCCAGCTGGCGCTTCATCTGCCGGGTCAGGACCGCCGGCTCGGAGGCGCGGCGCAGCACGGTGCGGGCCGGGTCGCGCAGCACGCCCAGTCCCTCGCCGGACTGATCCAGCGGCGCCTCGGCCTCGTAGCCGCCGTCGGCGGTGCGCGGATAGGCGTAGTCGCGGGCCCCGAGGAAGACGAAGTGGTCGGCCCCGAGCCAGCGCAGGAAGGCCAGGTTCTCGGCCACCACCGCCGGATCCAGCCCCTCGGGCGCCGTCTCCAGCTGGCGCACGGACTCGGCCATCAGCCCGGCCATGGCCTGGTGGTCCGCCACCGCCGAATGCACATCGGCCAGGGCCGCCGCCAGACCCTCGCCCAGGGCGTCGCGCCGCTCCTGCGGCACCGGATCGATGATCACCAGGATGACCGACTCGCGCAGGGTCCCGCCGCCGGCGCGCGGCAGGGTCACCACCGGGTGGAACAGGCCCCGGACCGAGGCGCCGGCGTCGGCCAGCTCGCCCATCACGCTGTCGACGAGGAAGGGGGCGTCATCCTGGAAGATGCGCACGAGATCATAGCCGGTGGCCCGGTCGTCGGCCCCGCGCAGGGGCCCCACGCCGATGCGCGGGGCCTCGCCCGGAGCGCGCTCCAGCGCCGCCTGCCAGGCCTCGGCCAGCAGGGCGGCGAGGTCGGGCACATCCACCTCGGGGGTCTCGTCCGCGACATAGTCCTCCCAGGCCTGGGCGAGGTAGTCGGTCGCCTGCGGACCGAGGTCGGCCTCGGGGCGGCCGACGGCGGCGGCGAACAGGCGGGTCAGCGCCTTCACATCCTGGGAAGCGGGGGCGAGGGCGGGGCGCGTGGGGGCGGACATCGGCATCCTGGACCAATACGGCTCTGCGGCCGCTGCTGGCGCGCAAACTAGACCGATGCCCGCGCCGATCAACCGGACAAAAGCAAACGCCCGGCGCAAACGAAAAGACCGCCGGCGCAGGTGCAGCCGGCGGTCTTCGTGACCGGTTCCGGGGAGGGGAGGGGGGAACCGGCCGTCTTGCAGGCGGACCCCTTCGGGAGGGGGGGAGGGAGGAGGCCCGCCAGTGAGAGGGAGGTGGGAAGCCCCTGGCCGCGCGTCAATGCTCCGGGGGCGGCGTTTGCACCTGCGACCGGCGCGGCGGCTTGTCGCGGCCCTGGCCCTGTCGCATGGCCTGTCCGGGCCCGGAGCCCGGACGCGGCGGCCCGTCGGGCTCGCCGTCGCCGGACAGCATCACGGCGATCCAGCGCGAGCCGCGGAACTCGGCGAGGATGGCCATCATCATCACCGCCAGCGGGGTCGACAGGAACATGCCGATCACGCCCCAGAGCTTGCCCCACAGGGCCAGCGACAGCAGCACCACCACCGGGTCGATGTTCTGGTTGTCGCCCTGCATGCGCGGCTGCACGAGGTTGCCGACGAGGAACAGAATGGTCTGCAGCCCGATCAGCAGGATCAACGCCGGCCAGTAGCTCTCGAACTGCACCAGGGCGAACAGGGGCGGGGCGAGGCCGGCGATGGCGCCGCCCAGCACCGGGATGAAGCCCACCACAAAGATGACGAAGGTCCAGAACTCGGCGTTCTGCAGCCCGACCGCGCGCATCAGGGCCCAGGCCACGACGCAGATCATCGCCCCGGTGACCGTCTGGACCCACAGATAGCCCTCGACGCCCGAGCGCACCCGCTCGAACACCGCCAGCGCCTCGCCGCGCGACTCGCGGTTGGGGAACATGGCCACCAGCTTCTTGCGGAACCCGGCCTGGGCGGCCAGCAGGAAGCCCAGATAGACCAGCACGAAGAAGGCCCCGGACAGGGCGCCCTGCATCTGCAAGGCCAGATCCGTCAGATAGCCGCGCAGATCGACCCCCTCGACCAGCTCGGCGGCGGTCGGCGCGGCGCCCAGCCCGAACAGGGCGGCCCCGTCGCGCAGGATGGCGTCCAGCCGCGGCCCGAGATTGGTCGACACCCCGGACGCATCGGTAAAGAAGCCGGCCGCCCCGTTCACGAGGATGCCGAGCGAGGCGAAGAAGCCGAGGATGACCAGCAGCAGGGCGGCGAGGGCCGCCGCCCGGGACGGCAGCTTCAGCCGCCGCTCGATGGCCCGCTTCACCCCGTCGATCATGATCAGCAGGAAGATGGCCATGGCCAGGGGCGTGAGGATGTCGCGCAGCCAGTAGAGCGCCGCACCCACCGCCACGGCGGCGAGCAGCACCACGGCGTTGCGGGTCACGGTCGAGGCGGGCAGGGCGACGGGGCTTTTCATCCGTCTCCTTGTCGGGGGCGCGGCGGGGGGCGTCAATGCGGAGCCTTTCGACTGGAGCCGGCACCGGACCTGCCCTATCCAGAGGGGGTCGGACAGACGGGCGAACAGGCGGGCGGGGACTCGGTCAATGGATCAGGCGGCAGGCGTGTTCCTCGGCGCGGCGGCGGAGGGTGAGGCCAGGGACGGGGGCGGGGCCCAGACCCTGCTGTTCCGGCGCGCCAACCGGCACGGGGTGGTGGCCGGCGCCACCGGCACCGGCAAGACGGTGACGCTGCAGATCCTCGCCCAGGGCTTCTCCGACGCCGGCGTGCCGGTGGTGTGCGCCGACATCAAGGGCGACCTGTCGGGCATCAGCCAGCCCGGCGCCCCCAACGAGAAGCTGCTGGCCCGCGCGGCGGAGATGGGCCTGACCCTGACGCCGCAGGCGGCCCCGACGGTGTTCTGGGACCTGTACGGCGAGAAGGGTCACCCGGTCCGCGCCACGGTCAGCGAGATCGGGCCGCTGCTGCTGGCCCGCATGCTGGACCTTAACGAGGTGCAGGAGGGGGTGCTGACCGTCGCCTTCCACGTCGC
>JAATWA010000019.1 GCA_013361095.1 Pseudanabaena biceps
CGCCGACCTTCATTCCAGCCACCCCTTCGTCCCAACCAAGGATGACCTGGCCGGCGCCCAATGGAAACACGAACGGCTCACCGCGATCGCGTGAACTGTCGAACTTGGTGCCCTTCATGCCATCCTGCCACAACCAGCCAGTGTAATGAACTGCAACCAGCTGGCCAGGGATGGCTTCACCGCCCGTGCCAACCTTGACATCCGTCGCGCGCGTCCCGCCCGGCAATACGACCGGGGCTGTGGCAGCGACGGCAGTGGTGGCGACAAGGGCTGCGACAGATGCTGCGAGAGCGGCAATATTGGCTGCGGACATGTCAGGCTCCTGAAAGGCCAAGGCGGTGGCGGAAAAAGGCGATGGTGCGCAGTTCGGCATCCTTGCCGGGGCCGCTGTCGGGCAGATGGATGGTCAAAACAGAATGCGGTGCCATGCCGGTATCCGGACGGGCCGCTTGGTCGTCAAGCTCGACGCGTTCAAATCGGTCGCCGAACTCCTTGGTGTAGCGATCGAAGCGCGCATCCGGCACCATCTTATCGGATCTGTAGCGCAAGCCCAGCATCGATAGGTCTTCGGTTTCAAAGCGTTTGCGCGCACAGGCGATTTCGGCCGGGCTGGCGTCGATCGCGCCCTTGTCGCCGCCCTTGGCGGGCATCGATGGTTGTGAAAGCACCGGCGCCACCACCGCAGGCTCGGTCATCATCGCCAGCGCAAAGCCCCCGGTAAAACACATGCCAATGGCGCCGACGCCCGGGCCACCGCATTCGGCGTGGGCAAAGCGGGCGAGCGCACGCAGCCAATCGACAATCGGGCTCGACTTCCCGTCCTTCCAGATGCTGAACTCGCGCCGGACGCAGATGTTGGCGATGATAGATTGCAGGGCATAGGCCTTGGTTGCTACTTTCCCCGGCGTGCCGAACAGGCTGGGCAGGAATACAGTCATGCCGGCATCGACGAGCCGGTCGGCAAAATCGAAGACCAAAGGGTGCAACCCCGGAATTTCGTGGATCACGATGACCGCCGGGCCGCTGCCACGCCGATAGACGGGCCGGGTCCAGGGCGCCGACGTAAAATCGGACATATGATAATCGACCATCGGCATTCAGCAGTTCCCCCTCGTGTGACGGTAGCCCGGCAAGAATGCGGCGTCACTCCGAGATATGAACGCGATCGCGACCGGCCTGTTTGGCGCCGTACATGGCCTGGTCGGCGTGCGACAGCCCATCGGCAATGCTCAAGCCCGATCCGGCCCTGAGCCCGATGCTGACCGTCAAGGCAATCGGCCGGCCATCTTTGCCTTTGACCGACAGCGCCGCGACGGCCCGACGAATGGCCTCGGCTGTCGCGACGGCAGTGTCTGCATCGGCAGTCGGCTGGAAAACGGCGAACTCCTCGCCGCCGATGCGGGCGACGATATCATCGGGCCCCACCATCTCGCACAGGGCACCCGCTACCGCCACCAGCGCAGCATCCCCGACAGCATGGCCGTTGCGATCGTTGACGGCCTTGAAGTGATCGATATCGACAACCAGGAACCAGCCTGACGCCAGTTGGTGCAGCGCCGCGACCCGTGCGTCAAAGGCAGCGCGATTGGCAATGCCGGTCAGGTGATCGGTTTCGGCGGCGTGCTTGACCGCTTCATAAGCCCGCATCAACTCGGCATTGAGCCGGTGAATATCCGCCGATTGCCGGGTCATCAGATAGGTGACCGGCACCGAGATCGCCAAGGGCAGCACAATGCCGACAATCCACCAGGCAAGCGGGACCTGCAAACCCGGCAGTCGCGAGACAGACGCCATCACCGCCATCGTTATCCCTAACGATAGCGCCGCAACGGCAATGATCTTGCTGGCGACTGACATCCGGCTGAATGGCCTCCGTTCCGACAAAGTGGTGGGCCCAGCGGGATTCGAACCCGCGACCTAGCGCTTAAAAGGCGCGCGCTCTACCGATTGAGCTATGGGCCCAGAGCTTTTTCAAGCCTGGTTGAGCAGAACTTTGCGTGACTGCCGCAATCAGGCGGGCGCTTTAGGACGCATTGCCCGGAAGCGCAACTGCCTGACGGTCGCAGAATGCCCCGGTGGCCGCCAGCCCGGTGCGATTTCGACCAGTGGATCGAGAACAAAGCGCCGGGTCGCAAAGCAGGGGTGTGGCACCTTGAGCCGACGCGAGGCAATCCGGACCGATCCTGCCCCGATGATATCGAGATCGAGGACCCGATCGCCCCAGCGCTTGCCGCCGCGGCGACCAAAGTTGCTTTCGATCACCTTCAGCACGTCGAGCAAGGCCGGCAAGGGGATTGTCGACGACACAGCGACCGCTGCATTGGCAAAGCGGCGGCCGCCCGGGCCAATCGGGGCTGTGGCATGCGTCCGGGACACGGCGAGAATCGTCAGACCATCGCGGGCCATCGCCGAAACAGCAGCCGCGATGACCGCCTCGGGCCGACCATGGCGCCCGTGGCGTCGGTTCGATCCCAGCGCGACGAGGACAGTTGTTTCCATGCTGCCAAAGCGCTTACAGGCTTGGCGCATGGAAATCGACACAGCTGAACTTTTTGCCGCCCCTGCGACACCGCCAACCCTGCCCTGGCCGGACTATGTGGCGCGCGATGGTGATGCACCCCGCGATTGCCCGCACTGCCCGCGACTGGTCAAATTCCGAACCGATCTGCGCGCGCGCCATGTCGGCTGGTGGAACGCCCCGGTGCCAGGCTTTGGCGATGCCGATGCCTGGTTGGCCGTCGTCGGCCTGGCCCCCGGCATGCGCGGCGCCAATCGCACCGGACGGCCGTTCACCGGCGATCAGGCGGGCGTGCTGCTTTACACAACCCTCGCCAAGTTTGGGCTGAGCACGGGCGAATATGCCGCCCATTCGGCCGATGGCGTGGCACTGAACGGCGTCTTCATCACCAACGCCGTGCGCTGCGTGCCGCCCGCCAACAAGCCCGAAACCGCCGAGATTCATTCCTGCCGCCCCTATCTGGTGGAGCATCTGCGGTCCTTGCCGAAACTGAAGGTCGTCATTGCGCTGGGCGGCACCGCCCATCAGTCCGCGGTCAAGGCCCTAGGTGGGAAACTGCCGAAGACACCGTTCGGCCACGGCGCGGTGCACCATCTCCACACCGGCTATACGATCATCGACAGCTACCATTGCTCGCAATTGAACACCAACACTGGCCGCCTGACGACGCCGATGTTCGAGGCGGTGTTCGCCGCAGCACTTGCCGAACGGGACCGGCAATGACGGTCGCGCGCATTACCGCGCAGGATCGCATCGTCCAGCTCGATGTGCTCCGCGGCATTGCCATCCTTTTCATTCTATTCATGAATGTCCAGTATATGGGGGATTTTTCAAACCCCGATTATGCGCCCAATCGCGTCAGCTGGACCGGCATTGACCAAGCGGCCTGGTGGATCAACCGCATGCTCGACGGGACCCAGCGCGGCCTCCTTGAACTGTTGTTCGGCGCTGGTGTGTTGATCATGGCCCGCAACGCCATGACACCCGATGGCCCAGTGGAAGTCGCAGATCTGCATATGCGCCGCAACATGTGGCTGATGATGTTCGGTGTCGCCCATGGCGTCATTCTGCTGTGGGAAGGCGAAATCCTGCTCGCCTATGGCACGGCGGCCTTGCTTGTTTTTCCGTTCCGCCGGCTCGATCCACGCAAACTGCTGGGGATCGGCATCGCCATCAATCTGGCGCTACTGGCGCCGAGCATTATCGATTATGCCGAACGGGTGGCCCTGGTTTCGGCCGTCAGCGCCGCCGAGGCCCGACAGGCAGCCCATGAGACGCTGACAGCCGACGACAAGCGCGCAATCTCGGAATGGAAAGAGGCTGTTGCCGAAGCCCGTGGCCCGGATCCCGAATGGATCACAGCCGAACAGGCCAAGATGCAAGGGCCGTACTCAGTCTACGCCGCCAGCCGTATCGACACCTGGGTCTTCGTCCAATTCACAGGCATCGGCATTTACTGGGGAAACATCATCGAAGCCTTTGGCACCATGTTGATCGGCATGGCGTTGTTCAAATGGGGGATCATCCAGGGGAAAGCGCTCCGATCGACCGCGGCGATTTTGCTGGCCCTGGGATATGGCATCGGCTTGGCGTTGCGGATCCCGGCCACCATCGCCCAATTGCGCTTCGACGCCCTGCCGGATCCCGGCTGGGTGACCTTTGAACTCGCACGACTGCCGATCGTTTTCGGCCATATCGGCGCCGTGACACTGGCACTCTCCACCGGTCTTGGCCGGATGCTGTTGAAACCATTCGAAGCCAATGGTCGCCTGCCGCTATCGACCTATATGGGCGCATCGGCGGTGGCGGTCGTGCTGTTCGGCTGGCCATTTCTCGGGCTGTTCGGCCGGCTTGGCTTCGGCACTCTGTTCCTCATCGCCTGCGGCATCATCATCGCACAGATCATCATTGCCAATCTTTGGTTGAAGGCGTTCGCGACCGGGCCGCTCGAATGGCTGTGGAAAAGCCTGTCTTACGCCAAGCTGCAACCCTTCCGCCGCCCATGACCTTTCACATCATCGACCATGAACAGGGCAGCATCCCCTGGCTGCGCTGGCGGCATGACGGCATCGGCGGGTCCGATACGCCGGCTTTAATGGGGCAAAACCCGTGGCGCAGTGCAAAGGCGCTGTTCGCCGAAAAGGCCGCGCCATCGAAATACGGCCCGGCCGGCCCGGCACCGCCACCCAAAGCCGCGATTGCCGACCTGTTTGCCGCAGCGCCGGCCCCTGCGCCTCCAGCCCCCGACCGCCGCTATCGCTCGGCAGCCTCGCGCGGGACGGCGCTCGAGCCCTACGCCCGCGAACTCTATAATCGCCATGTCGATGGAAACCTGCAGCCGATTTGCCTGCAATCAGTTGCCTTGCCATGGCAACGTGCCAGTCTCGACGGCTTTTGCCTCACCACCCGCCGCGCCCTGGAGATCAAATGCGGCGACAAGGTCTATGCCCATGCCGAGGACAAGGGCACCGTCCCCGCCTATTACATCGGTCAACTCCAGCATATCCTCGCCGTCAGCGGCTTTGAAAGCATCGATTTCTGGGTCTGGTTGCCTGGAAAGACACCGCTTCTGCTCAATATCTCGCGCGATGAGGCCTATATCGAACGCATGACCGCCATGCAGGCCGAGTTCTGGGCGCGCGTGGAGGTGGCACGAGCGGGGTAAAGCGGTCGAAAGAGTGCCTCCGGAGGCAGCTTTCTACTGTCTAAACCCTCAAATATCCTCGGCCAACCGCGCATAAAGCTGCGGCCGACGGTCACGGAAGAAGCCGAAGGCGGCGCGGTGCTTGGCGGCCAAGTCGAGATCGAAGGTCGCCAGCACCCTGCCTTCGCTGTGATCATCGCATTCTGAGACGATGTCACCGCGTTGATCGGCGATGAAACTGGTGCCGTAAAAGCCCTGGGCGTGCGGTGTTTCGGCCTCTTCGACGCCGATCCGGTTGCACGCAACGACCGGAACCACGTTGGAAACCGCGTGTCCCTGCATCGCGCGGCGCCACATCCGACGGGTATCGAGGCCCGGATCATGCGGTTCGCTGCCGATTGCGGTCGGGAACATCAACACTTCGGCGCCTTGCAGCATCATGTGGCGCGCGGTTTCGGGGTACCATTGGTCCCAGCAAATGCCGACGCCGACGACGCCATGGCGTGTTTCCCACACCTTGAAGCCGGTGTTGCCGGGCCGGAAATAGAATTTTTCCTCGTAACCGGGGCCATCGGGGATGTGGCTTTTGCGATAAACGCCCATGACGTTGCCGCCATCATCGATCATGGCGAGGCTGTTGTAGTGGTGCGGGCCGTCCTTTTCGAAGAAACTCGTCGGGATATAGGTGCCGGTTTCAAGAGCGACCTGCTGCATCGTGGTCACTGCCGGATGTTTTGCCAGCGGCAGCGCGTTGGCAAACAGGCTTTCATCCTCGTGCCGGCAAAAATAATGGCCCTCAAACAGTTCTGGCGGCAGGATGACCTGCGCGCCGGCTGCTGCTGCGGCGCGAACCGCGGCGGCAGTATGCGCGATATCGGCGTCACGGACGCCAGAAAAGCCGAGCTGCAGGCCGGCAACGGTAATCTGGCGCATCGCTGAACCTCAGGCCGGCTGTTGCTGGGTAATGCAGTGGAAGCTGCCGCCACCGGTCAGGATATGGTCGGCACGCAGGCCAATGCAGGCACGCCCCGGGAACAGCGCACCGATGGCCGCGACGGCCGCGTCATCGGATGCCGCGCCATAGGTCGGCACCACCACGACGCTGTTGGCGATATAGAAGTTCATGTGGCTGGCCGGTACGATCTCGCCGTCGCGCAGCACACGGCCCGGGGATGGAATGCCGACAACATCCAGCCCGAAATCACGCGCCCGTTCGTGCGCATCAGCAAAGACGTCGCGATTGGGATCATTTGCTGCCGCAACTGGCAAGGCCAGAACGCCGGGCGCCACAAAGCGCGCCAGATTGTCGACATGGCCATCGGTGTGATCGTTGAGCAGCCCTTCTCCCAGCCACAGCACCCGATCGATGCCAAGATCACGTCGTAGATGCGATTCAACCTCGGTGCGGTCCATCTTGGGGTTGCGATTGGGATTGAGAAGGCATTGTTCGGTGGTCACCGCCAACCCGGTGCCGTCGCAATCGATCGCACCACCTTCGAGCACCCAGCCATGGCGCGCCAGCGGCACGCCCGCCGCCTTGGCGACGAACGCCGCCACGCCGGCATCGCCGGGCAGATCATATTTGCCGCCCCAGCCATTGAAGCGGAAGCCGGCTGCTGCGTCGCCTACCGGGGACTGCATGAACAGCGGCCCGGTATCGCGCAGCCAGATGTCCCCGAAAGCATAGGCATGAAAACCAACATTGGCGCCTGCCAGCATATCGCGCGCCACTTCCATCGCCGCATCATTTGCAACGAGAAGTTCAACCCGCTCTCCGGCGGCAATCGCTTGCACCATCGCCGCAACCTCGGCCTGGGCGGGGGCCAGATCGTCGAGCCACAGGTCAGCAGCGCTGGGAAATGCCGTCCAGGTGGCTGCATGGCGTTGCCATTCGGCGGGCTGGCGAGCCGTCATGCGCCCGCTCCGGATGGTTGTTTGCGGCCTGTGATCCCCACGCGAAACCCTTTTGCCTTGTTGGCGACTGACTGGCCCGATGCAATGGCAGCCACACGCCGACTGTGCAAGCATCGGCTCCGGTCGGAACGTCAGGCGATAACAAGGAACATATGCTCGGCAGCGCTCCCGATGTGTTGAACGGCATCAAGCGGCACACCTTCTGAGTAGAATTCGAACATTTCGCTGCCGTCAACGCCTGCCCAAACTTCACTGGTCGCGTTCGAAAGCATCACGGCCAGATCCAATGAAGTATCGAACAGCTCAGCTAGGACTTCATCTGAAGCATTTTCGCTCGAGAACAGGTCAGCGCCTGCCGTCAATACGCCATCTTGCGCATCGGATAATGCAACGAACGTCGATGAATCAGCCATCGCCTCAGAAGCCGCGGGTTTGGCAACAACCATGGTGAACACCACGTCACTGGGATCGAAACGACCCCGAATAGTGATCGGCTCGCTATAGCGCGAGATCCCATCGCGGATGATATAGGATTCCCCACCGAGCGCGGTAAGCGTCGTGCCTGCACCCCAGCCACGGATTTCGATGACGTCTCCGGCTGCGGTCCCAAGACCGTTGAAATCGGTGATGATGTCGCCCTTGCCCTGCCCTGCTGCGAAGACGAATGTATCGTTACCATTGCCACCGGTCATCGTATCCGAGCCGGCACCGCCGTTGATGATATCATTCCCCGAACCGCCGTTCAGCGTATCGTTGTTGGCCATTCCATTAAGTGTGTCGTTGCCAATACCCGCCGTCATTGTGTTGGCGGATGAATTGCCGGTGCCCGAGAACGCCGCGCTGCCGATATACAACAGTGTTTCGATTCCGGTGGACAACGTCCAGGTCGCAACCGACACCCTGACCGTGTCGGCGCCACCGGCATCGACGCCATTCTCCACTTCGATTACCCGGTCGCTGGCGTTGTCGACGATGTAAGTGTCGTTGCCGGCACCGCCGTACATCGTATCACCGCCAGCGCCGCCATCCAGAATGTTGTTCTGTGCGTTGCCGCGAAGAACGTTCGTGCCGCTGTTACCGGTCGCCAGAACCGCAATGCCAGTAAGAGTCAGGTTTTCGAAGCCAGACAACAATGTCCAGTTGAGGCTAGTTTCGATGGTGTCGACACCTCCGATATCGATGATCGTCAGGCTGCTATTGCCGATGACATAGGTGTCGTTGCCGAGACCGCCTTGCAGACTGTCAGCCCCGCCGCCACCGACCAGTCGGTCAGCACCGGCACCACCGATGATGATGTTCGGGCCGTTGTTGCCGACAAGGGTGGCGCCACCGGTGCCGATGAAGGTCAGGTTTTCCAGCCCGGTTTGCAGAGTCCAGGAGATGCTCGACCTGACCAGATCGATCCCGGAAAGATCATAAATGGTCTGCGCGGCATTATCGACGACATAGGTGTCATTACCTCCCTTGCCTTCCAGACGATCGGCGCCGCCGTTGCCGATCAATGTGTCATTGCCGACGCCACCGACGATACGGTTAGCAAGTGCGTTGCCAGTCCCGACGAAGTTACCCGTACCACCTTCAAAATAGAGATCTGACGTCGTGGCATCGAGGGTATAACTGTTGCGACCCGTGATTACCATGAAATCAATGTCTATGGTTTCGCGATCCGCTGCCGACATCGATAGATCTTCAGAGACCATTCCGGAATGCTGAACAATATTTATATAAGTTGAACCAGTTTCAATTGAAATTGGACCAGTATTACCAGAAAAATTGATGTTTTTGCTGCCATCGTTAACATCGAAACGCGGTGTGTTGCTGTACGCGGCGCCATAGCCAGACCAAATTAGGGTGTTGTTTGTTACGGTACCCGAGACATTTTCAAGCAGGACGCCCTGGCCTTGGCCGTCGATCAGCGTGTTGCCGCTGATTACTGTATTGATGAAACCGAGTTTGGCATTGTTGTCATCGAGATAGATACCGAGCATCGGCTCGCCGGCGCCCTGATCGAGATAGTTGTTGGTAATAACCAAGCCCGCGATCGCCGTACCATTCGTCCAGATGTGGATGCGGTCGCCATGGTCTTGGGCGCCGAACCGCCAGGGAAAACTGTCCCAGGTGTGATTGTTGTTGATCGTCAGATTGGCATCGACCGTGCCGCTGATCGGCGTAGTGCGAAGATTGTGTATGTTGTTGCCGTCGACGAGATAATCGCGGCCACCGGCAAAAACCACACCTTTGGCGAACACCGAAATATCGCTGTTGGTGATCGAACAGTTGGCGCTGGTGGCGAAATTGATCGCCTTGCCAGCCGGGTAACCGAGCACATTGCCGGTTGCGTCGGGTGCCGTAGCAGACGGATCGACGCCCGTCACGGCAAGACCGCCGACAAGCGTTATAGCGTTGAAATGGATGTTCTCGCTGTTCCAGACACGTATCGCCTGGCTGTCGCTCGTGGTGGTCGCATCCGGTACAAAATCGACCTTGGTACCCTCGAACTTCAGCCCGCTCGATAACAGCACGGACATCTGGGCGAAATTTCCACCCTGAATGGTCACCGGCACATCGAAATTGATGCGATTCAGCATCAAGGTGCCGTAATTTCCGGGTGCCAGTTGGATCGTTTCTCCACCTGTGGCGTTGGAGAGGGCAGCCATAAGTTCGGATGCGTTTGACGCTTGAACCGTTTGCACTGTCATTGGGGTATCATGCCTCGCAGAATCTGGATTTCATTACGTAAATGCAACACTCCCCCTTCCTCGCAGAAAAAACTAACAAGAAAGTTAAGTTCCGCAGGGGAATTTGCATTTCGACTGACAAAATGCAGTGTCTGCCGATTCCCTATGAATTCATTGATAATTGAAACATAAACATCATCGTTTCATTGATCGAAATGATAATGGATCTTCAACAATCTGAACGTTGTCTTGGGAAAGAATTTATCGCAAGATTGCCGATTGTTACGACGCCAAACAGCTTCTGCACGCCTAATCGAAACGAAGCAGATACACGCTATCCGGCGCCAGAATCTGGCCCGAGCATCGGCAATTGTTGGCACAGCGGTCGCGCAGTATCAGGCGTGAAAGCTGGTGTTACCGTCGTCGGCTAGGACTGGCGCGCCCTTGAACCCCTGCGCCACCACATACCATTCGCTCGAACCCTTGCGGCTGGCGGGCGGTTTCACATGCTTTACCGTGGTGAATGACTGCTTCAGCAACGCGGTCAACGCGCCATCGCCGCCGCCGGCAAGCACCTTGGCAACAAAGCTACCGCCCGGCCGCAATAACCGCGCGGCCATGTCCAGACCCGCTTCGATAAGGCCCATGGTGCGCAGATAATCGGTCATCTGGTGCCCGACGGTGTTCGCTGCCATGTCCGACAGCACGATATCGGCCTGACCACCCAAAGCCTCGAGCAGCACAGCCTCGGTATCGTCGTCAAGAATGTCCTTTTCGAAGAGAGTCACGCCGGCGATGGGTTCAATCGGCAACAGGTCGATTCCGACCACCTTCGCCCGGGGCCGCCGTTCGAGCACGACCTGGCACCAGCCACCGGGGGCAGCCCCCAAATCGACGACGCGATCGACCTGCCCGAGCAGCGAAAACTGCGCATCAAGCTCCTTCAGCTTGAACGCCGCACGGCTGCGATAGCCGGCGGCTTTGGCGGCGGCGACGTAAGGATCGTTGAGATGCCGCGCGAGCCACTGGTTCGACGAGGTCGAGCGCCGATGGGTGTGCTTCACCTTCACCTTGCCGCCGCGCGAGCGGCCGCTGGGGCCATTGCCAGTCGTCATGCCTTGGCCGTCCAGACACCGTCGCGGCCCATCAGGCTGCGTAAAATGCCCTCGCGAATGCCGCGATCGGCCACTCGCACCTGCCCGCCCGGCCAGCGCACCAGAATAGCCTCGAGGATAGCACAACCGGCGACGATAAGCTCGGCGCGGTCGGCCCCCACACAGGCGATGCGAGCCCGATCCTCGACACTTCGGCCGGCGATCGATCGACACAGGTCGGTCATAGCGTCGCTCCCCACCGAACAGCCATCGACGCGGCGGCGATCATAGCCCGGCAGGCCAAGTTCGACGCTGGCCAGCGTCGTTATGGTACCGGACGTGCCGAGCGGCTGAACATGCGTCACGCCGCGCGCCGCGAGCCGGGCTGCAAAGCGATCGAGCAAGGGCGCCACACGGCCGAGCATCCGAGCATAAGCGGCTGCACGATCATCAGCGCGCGGCCATTGCGGCTCGGTTTCAGCAAGGCTGACCACACCCCAGGGCAGGCTCACCCAATCAAGGATTGCCGGCTGCCCGCCGGCTTCGGCCTGGGGTGCCACCAGCATCAATTCGCTCGAACCGCCGCCGATATCGAACACCAATGCCGGCGGACCATCGGGATCGATCAACGTCTGGCAGCCGAGCACCGCAAGTCGGGCTTCCTCGGCAGCGGAAATCACATCCAATGCAATCCCGGTTTCGGCATAAACCCGTTCGACAAAGCGCACGCCATTGGCGGCACGGCGGCAGGCTTCGGTGGCGACATTGCGCGTCAGACGCACATCGCGGCGCGACAGCTTGTCGGCACAGGCCGCCAGTGCTGCCACGGTACGATCCATCGCCGCGTCAGAAAGCCGGCCCGATTCGAGCAGTCCTTCCCCGAGCCGCACAACACGGGAATAGGCATCGATGACCATGAAGCCCTGCGGCCCCGGCTGGGCAATCAGCAAGCGGCAATTGTTGGTGCCAAGATCGAGCGCGCCATAATTGCGGCCGCGACGAATCCGGCTGCCGCGGGGTGGCGGCACCGGAGCCTTGGCGGCGCGGCCGCGCGCCGGGCGCATCGGCCCGCCGGCATCGGCATGGGTATCGGCGACAGCCGACATGGTCTTCAGTCCTGTTCTTTCACCACCAATCCGAAACGGGACAATGGCACCTGACGATAAGGTAAGCGCGCCCGCGTCAAAGCGCAAATCGGGCGATTCTAGCGTTGCCAAGGCACACCGTGATTGACTTGGGTCGCGGTCCTGACTATGCGCCGCGTCTCGCCAGACGCTTGTACTGGCGTGCGGCTGTTGCCCCGTCGTCTAAAGGTAAGACTCCGGACTCTGACTCCGTTAATCGAGGTTCGAATCCTCGCGGGGCATCCAGCATTTTTCTGAAATCTTAATGCCCACTTTGCATTGCGCGCCATAGCTGCCACACTTTGGTGGCATCCACGGGTCAATGGGGGCGACCATCCACTGCGACATGCGCTATCGCGCCTTCATCAGCTATAGCCACCGGGACAAGGCTGTCGCGGCTTGGGTGCAAGGCGCGCTCGAACGCTATCATGTGCCTTCGAAACTGGTCGGCCGCGAAACCGCGGTCGGCATAGTGCCGGCACGGCTGCATCCGTTGTTCCGAGATCGCGATGAATTGCCGGCCTCGGGGGACCTTGGCACCGAATTAAAGGCTGCCCTGCGCCAATCAATGTTCCTCATCCTCATCTGTTCCCCGGCCTCGGCGAAGTCGCGCTGGGTCAATGAGGAAGTGCTCAATTTCAAGCGCATGCACGGCGAAGGCCGGGTGCTGGCGCTGATCTGCGATGGCGAACCGGGTGATCCGGAGCGCGAATGTTTTCCCAAGGCGCTGCAATATCTGATCGGCCCCGACGGCGAATTGAGTGACAAGCTCGCCGAACCGATCGCCGCCGACATACGCAAGCACGCCGATGGCAAACGCCTCGCCAAGTTCAAGCTCATCGCTGGGCTGACCGGGTTGCGGCTCGATGACCTGATACAGCGTGAAGCCGCACGCCGCGCCCGCCGACTGACATTGATCGCAACGGCCGCGACAATTGGCATGGTCGGCGCACTCGCCCTCGCCTTTTATGCCAATCAGCAGCGGCAGGTTGCCGAGCACCAGCGCCAGCTCGCCGACAAGAGCGTAGAGTTCCTGACCGGCACCTTCGCCATTGCCAATCCGGCTAAAGAAAACCCGCGCACCATTACCGTGCTGTCGATTCTGGACCGCGCCAGCAAGCGCGCCGCCGAAGAACTGCGCAATGAACCCGAGGTCGCCGCCCGATTGCTGCAAACCACCGGCGAAATCTATATCAACCTCGGCCTACCGCAGGAATCGGAGCGCGATCTGCGCAAGGCGCTGGCGTTGAGCCCGGCGATGGGCGAAACGCGGGCACGGATTCTGCTTGGCCTTGCCAATGGTGCCTATGGCCGGTCGGACGCCAAGGCTGCGCTTGCGCTTGTCGATTCCGCCGAGGCAGCAATCGAACCCAGTGCCGATTATGCGCCGGAATTGCTCGCCGAAGCGACCTATTGGCGCGCCATGACGCAGTTTCTCGACGGCGATTACGCCAAAAGCGTTGTCGAATTGAATGCGGCGCTGGCGCTTTTCGAGGCGCTGCCCGGCGATCATCGCAAGGAGATGGGCCGCGTCTGGATGCGCAAAGGGATCGCTTTGTCAAACCTTCGCAACTTTGTCGAAGCCGATGCGGCGTTCGCCAAGGCAGAAGCACTTTACACCGCCAAATTCGGTAAGAACCATCTGTTGACAGCGTTTACGTTGCAGAGTCGTGCGCTTGGCGCCCTTGGCAACAACCAAATCGATATTGCTTTAGCAAAGGTTACCGAGGCACTGGCCATTTATGATCGGATTCTCGATCCGGATCATCCCACAGTGGGAACTTCGAAGCTGTTGCTGGGGCGCATCCAA
>JAATWA010000001.1:0-1160000 GCA_013361095.1 Pseudanabaena biceps
CTTGGTTCGCGATCGGCGGAATTGATGAACAAAATCTAGATGATGCGATCGCCGCAGGTGCGAAACGAGTTGCTGTGGTGAGAGCTTTGATGAAGGCTTCGCAACCTGATCTGGTTGCGAAGCAAATGCGATCAATGCTCTGCTCTGTTCCTGTGTAAAACCCGAAAAGATGAAAGGCGGCGCGAAGCGACGCCTTTCATCTTTTCGGGTTTGATTGTTTTACAGGGTGAATTTAAAATCTTTGATCAAAATTCCGGGGACAAGAATACCGCCAAGCGATCGCTTATCGTAGGTTCCAGTATTGGCAATAAACTCACGAAAATTGGTAATAGACTCAAGATTTCCACCTAAAAAATCATAAATACTGTCATCAAATCTAAGGTTCTCAATAGGTGCAACAAACTCGCCATTTTTCACCCAAAAGCAGGCATAGCGAGTCATACCCGTAATGCGACCACCACTGCGATCGCTCCAATTGAGATAATGCAAATTTGACAAATAGAGTCCCGTATCTAATTGCTTGAGGATATCAGCTTCTGCTAAGCATCCTGATGCAACTTCAGGCGATCGCATATATTCACCAGATGCTGCGCCGTTTGACTGCTTGCCATATTCCTTAGCACTACGCGAACTCACTAAGGTATTTACCAAGCTTCCATTAGTAATTATCGGCAAGTGGTCAGCAGAAGTTTCGCCTAAGTCATTGAAACGAGGAACGTTGCCATAGGTAAAATTTTCGCTGAGAGAGAGTAATGGAGATAGCGATCGCTCTTGATTTTTTAACTTCAATAAAGCGCTACTGCCCTGCTGTAAGCTCGACTCGCCCACACTCCCCGCTAAAAAGTCAAATAGATCCGCCGCCGCCGCAGGGGCAAAATAAGTGTGATATTGTCCGCGTGCAATAGTTTTACTAGGTTTCAATAAAGCTTGTAGCTGCTGTTGAGAACGTTTAATTTGTGATTGATAAGCTTCTAATCGCCAATCTTTACCTGCATAAATCCCTTTAACTGCCTTCTCTCCCGAATCAGTTTGCACAAACATGGAATAGTCAACAAAAAAAGAATCGGTGGCAAACCAATGCCTCTGTCCTGCGGAGTTAGCATTGGCGCGAATGATCGAACCTGACGCATAGAAGCCCGTAAAATCAATGCCAATATTAGGTTCTAAAATATTAGCGATCGCCTGTTCTGGTGTTAATAATTCGCCTTGATAGACTTCACGACTGGAACCTGCATTTTCGGGAATTACGAGATAAGGATTTTCAGGAAGTTGGGCAACTTCTTGACGTAAATAAGTCAAGCTGGATAGTCCAGATTCTAAATCGATGACTGTGTCACCTGTAAAGGGGAATGCAGCATAGGCTTCGCGTTGATTGGCGATTAAGACAATTTTGATATTTCCATCGGCGACTACTCCCGACTGACGAACCTTTGCATTATTAAATCGCGTAAATTGACTGCGCTCACTGCTGAGACTAATCGTAAGATATTCATGTTTTTGCAGGCTTTCTGTCAAGCGATTGACAAGTTGATAGAAGCAAGGTTCTAAGTTTTTTTCTTCGGGATGTCTAGTCATTGATTTCACACACAATCCAAAACGCCTATATCGATAAATGATCAGCAATTCCCATTATGAAACCAATTTTGGGGTTTTCAGCGCCGAAGGCGCTGAAAACCCCAAAATTGGTTTTGTTTTCTTACTCCCTTGCCACTCAAGGATTAGCGGCGCTTCGCGCCGCTAATCCTTGGGTTTTAATCTTGCAACAAATGTGACACACTAACCGCTCCTTGTTTATAATTCCTATGGCAGAGAGCGGCATACAGGCGATCGCGATATAATCAGGAATAAACAAGTATTAATTAATCACCGTGCTAATTACCGAAAATCAGACTGATTTCTCCACACGCAAACAATGGACATGGCGCGGATATCAGATTCAATATTCTGTCACTGGCACAGGTAAGCCGCTAGTTCTTATTCATGGTTTCGGTGCATCAATCGGACATTGGAAGAAAAATATTCCTGAATGGGCAAATGCTGGCTATCAGGTATTTGCTATCGATTTATTGGGATTTGGCGCTTCAGATAAGCCTGATCTTGCCTATTCTTTGGAGCTTTGGGAAGAATTGCTCAGGGATTTTTATCAAGAATTAGTCCAGAAACCCGCCATATTTATCGGTAATTCCATTGGGGCATTATTAGCTCTGATGCTCACTACTAATAGTCCCGAAATTGCGATCGGCGCGATTTTACTCAATGCCGCAGGTGGTCTAAATCATCGTCCTGAAGAGTTAAATTTACCTTTGCGATTGGTGATGGGAGCATTTGCTAAATTAGTTAGCTCAGAGGTGACGGGCAAGTTTGTATTCAATCAAGTTCGCCAAAAACGTAATATTCGTAATTCGTTGCGTCAGGTATATCGCAATCATCAGGCGATCGATGATGAGCTAGTAGATATGCTCTATCAGCCATCCTGTGATGAGGGCGCTCAAAAGGTATTTGCTTCAATTTTAACGGCTCCTGCTGGCCCCAGAACCAGTGAGCTATTGGCAAAGCTGGATAAACCTCTATTAGTTTTGTGGGGAGATGCTGATCCTTGGACTCCGATTAATGGCGCAAAGGTATATACAGAAGCCAGCAAGACTAAAGATATTCAAGTAATCGCGATTCCCAACACAGGGCATTGTCCCCATGACGATCGCCCCGAAATTGTGAATGCTTTAGTGATTCACTGGTTACAAAAAGTGCTGTAAAACCCAATAAGATAGTGGCGGCGCATCGTCCAGCCACTATCTTATTGGGTTTTACAGTGCGAAGCGCCGCCACTATCTTTCTGGTTTTGCTCAAAGCACTGTATTCTAGAATGCTGACTAATAGCATTTCCTGCGTGAATGTACCTCCAATCTCTCCACATCAAGCAGTTTCGCAACTACATCGATCAAGAAGTTGCCTTCACAGCGCCCAAAACTGTAATTGTAGGCAACAATGCTCAGGGCAAATCCAACTTGCTTGAAGCCGTTTTGCTATTAGCGACCCTGCGATCGCATCGGGTTAGTAAAGACCGAGACCTAGTGCGAAATGGTGAATCAGTAGGCGAAATTAGGGCAATTTGTCAGCGATCGCGATCGGTGGAGAGCTACCCCGTAGAGTTATTGATGCGGATGCGGGTAAGTGGCAAACGCACCTTGAATGTAAATGGAGTGAATCAGGCTAAGCATTTAGATTTTTTAGGAAATCTGAATACAGTCATGTTTTCTAGTTTAGATCTAGATTTGGTGAGGGGAAGTCCAGAAAGTCGCCGCAATTGGTTAGATACCGTATTGATTCAACTAGAACCAATTTATATCAATCTTTTACAGCAATATAATCAGGTTTTACGCCAGCGCAATGCTCTCTTAAAGTCAATCAAGCAGGGAGTTATTCAATACGAACCGCAACAAATGGCTCTATGGGATGCTCAGTTAGTAACAGCAGGTACAAGACTAATTAGAAGGCGATCGCGACTCTTGGAGAGATTAATACCGATCGCTCGTAATTGGCATCAAGCCATTAGTGGCGGCGGTGAATATTTGGAGATTACCTATGTCCCTAAATTTGCATTTACATCAATGCAAGCTGTAGAAGTTGTGCAGCAGAATTTTTTTGAAGCGATTTTACAAAAAACAATTATTGAACAACATCAAGGTACAAGTTTAGTAGGGCCGCATCGTGATGAAGTTTTACTGACAATTAATGACACCCCTGCTAGGGAGTATGGCTCACAGGGACAGCAGAGAACCTTAGTACTTGCCCTCAAACTTGCCGAGTTAGAGTTGTTAGAATCAGTAATCGGGGAACCTCCAATACTGTTATTAGATGATGTCCTTGCGGAGTTAGATCTCCAAAGACAAGATCATCTATTAAATGCAATTGGCGATCGCGTGCAAACAATTATTACGACAACTCATCTTGGTTCATTTGATGCCCAGTGGCTTGACTCTGCACGAATTTTTCAAGTAGAAAAAGGTGAAATTGTATCCTAAAAAATAAGACAAGAGTAATTTATGAATTACTCTTGTCTTATAGCTCCCTAATATTTCTTTTACATCCAAGAATTAACGGTGTAGAGCTTTACGCTACACCATTAATTCTTGGGTTTTACTGTGCATCTTTAGACTGAGAAGTGAGTAGCTAGAATAATCAAAAAATTTGATCTTATTCCTAAACTCCTAGCATTACTCTTCATCATCTGCGCCAACTTGACGCAAGTGAATATGTTTGCGTCCAAGGCGAATTTCTAACTCGTCACCAGCCTTTAGACCCATTAGTTGTGTATAGGCTGAGCCGATTAGTAGATTGCCATTTTTTTGAACACTGACACGATAACTAGCACTACGTCCCCCTTTGCCGCTACCTTTCGATTCAAGTTCAATGCCATCAGCCTCCATCAAGGCATTATAAAACTTCATCAAGTTGACACGAGACTGGTTGTTTTTAGTAACTGTTGCATACCCGCAAGCCTTAGCTTTTTCTTCTTTTGAAAGATGATCTAGTTCTTTAACTTTTTTTAGTAATGCTTCACCAGATAGTTGAACTGGTTGTTTTACTTTTGCCATTTGCTCTTAGTAATTTTGTTTTTTAATAACTATATATTAGTATCTAAGATAGTTGTACTGTTAGTCAAACTTTTTTCTAATCATTACATTGTATTTGTATTTACAGCTAACTATCATCTATATCTAATTACTTACTTAGCAAATAAATATTTAGTAAAATACTAACTCTATAAAGCTATAGCAATAAAAGTGTTGCTTAGAATATAAAATCTAAAAGATAAGTGACTGCTCCTCATCTTTTGGGTTTTGATTTGTCCTAACTAACTCAAGTCTTGCTATCTAAGTTTTAATCTAATAGCAAGGATTGCTAAAAAAATTGCAAATATAATTTATATCAATCTGAAACCTCAAAAAATAGAGAATATAACAGGCTTACTAATTATGCCTTCCTAACTTACAGGGCAAAATAAACAGTCAGTGATTTTGATTTATTTTTAAGTAAGTAGGCATAATTAAATATAAAACCCAAAGAAGCTGATTCGCCCGCGAAGCGGGCGAATCAGCTTCTTTGGGTTCTGGTTTCTATTGTGACGAGGTACTTAGAATTCCTAAATTTATTTAGATTATCAAGTTTGCCCAAAAATGAGACAGGCAAACCAGATTCGTGTTATCAGCTACAGTCGCAATGTCATCTATCGCTCACAATGTTGCTAATCGTCTATGGGTAGCGATCGCGATCGCCTATAAGTAATGAAACCCCGCATTATTGTCTGTGGTTTAGATCGGACGGGTTACAAAATTTTAAGCCTCTTAAAACAGCAGGGCTGCTTAGTATTGGGAATTCACGATCGCCCCATGCATCAGGATGATACAGAAATTATTATTGGTGACTTGGCTGCTGCCGAAACTTTACTTGCCGCAGGAATTCGAGATGCTCAGACATTGATTTTAGCGGGAGCTGATGAAACTCGTAATCTGACCATCTTGATGCAGGCGAGAGTCCTTAATCCCCGTGTCCGCATTATTAATCGGTTATTTAATTCCAGTTTAGGCGTGCGTCTAGACCTAACACTGCCCAATCATTTGACCATGAGTGTGGCGGCTCTGGCGGCTCCCGTATTTGCTTTTAGCGCAATGGGCAGTGAGGCGATCGGACAGTTGCGATTGTTTAATCAAACTTGGCCAATCCACGAAGAATATATTGACGATAACCATCCTTGGTTGGGAAAGCCACTGGCGGAGTTTTGGGAAGATCGCACAAGGATGTTGATCTATTACTTACCCAATGATGAAAGTAAAATTGATCTGGTTAGTGCGGTGCTAAATGGTCGAACCTTGCAGTTTGGCGATCGCCTATTACTTGGTACACAACCCAGCGTCAGAACTGCCTCACGTCCAATTTTTCAAAAAATATCAAAGCTCTTCTTGGGAGTTCGTCATTTCCATGAACATGGGCGATCGGTTCTATTTACTTCGATTGCTTTGTTATTAACTATTTTTTCGGCGACGGTGGTATATACCAGTTTTCAGATGAAAGTTTCGCTAGTAGACGCGCTCTATTTCTCAGTCGGAATGATTACGGGAGCAGGTGGAAATGAGCAAGTTGTAGAACATTCAGCCGATGGCATTAAAATATTTACGATTGTGATGATGTTGATTGGTACGGCTGTTGTTGGCATTTTTTATGCGATTCTTAACGATTTTATTTTAGGCTCACGGTTAAGAAATTTTTGGGACGCAGCGCGAGTACCCCAACGCAATCATATTGTGGTGTGTGGCTTGGGTAGCATCGGCGTACAAACGGCATTGCAGCTAGTTAGTTATGGCTATGAGGTGTTGATTATTGAGCGTGACCTGAATAATCGATTTCTTGATACTGTGCGATCGCAAAATATTCCTGTGATTCATGGTGTTGCCAGCTTACCCACGACCCTCAAGGCCGGCAAATCTCGATAAAGCTGAATGTTTGCTGGCTCTAACAAGTAATGACACGGCGAATCTAGAAATTGCCCTCAATGCTAAAGGTATTGCCCCTCGTTGTCGGGTGATTGTCCCGTTATGACGATCCTTATTATGCGAGTATGGCGCATGAAGTGTTTGATTTTGAAGCAGTGCTTAGTCCGCCTGAAATTGCCGCCCCCGCTTTTGCTTCGGCGGCTCTGGGGGACGCATTCTGGGGAATGGGATTGTGTCCGACAGCCTATGGGTAGCGATCGCCACCATGATTACCCCTAACCATCCATTTTGTGGCAAGCCTGTTTGTGAAGCCTCTGCTCAAGCAGATTTTGTTCCTCTCTATATAGAAACCGCTAGCCAAACTATTCATGGATGGAATTTACTCAAAGCTTCTCTCAGCGCAGGAGATATTCTCTATCTGACTATGCCTGCGGCAAAACTAGATCAACTATGGCGAGTCGCACCATTTCAAGTAGCAGCTAATTAAAACCAATCGAGGTGCGACGCACCTCGATTATTCCTGTGATGTAAGGATGCGCGTGCGTCACAAGCTTTTTGATTTTAGTTACTTATTGATGTTACGGGGAAGTCTGTAAAACCCTCACCCCTAGCCCCTCTCCCGCAGGAGAGGGGAAAAAGAAAATAATAGGGTTTTGCTCCCCTTCTCTCCTGCGGGAGAAGGGTTTGTGGATGAGGGTTCCACGTAACATCAGTTACTTATTGGAAATAAACGCAATTCTGAAGTTGGGGAAATTGAGAAATAGATTTGCTCTTTGTAATACTGAAGGAGAAACTTGAATCTGCTTCAGTTTAAAACTAATCCCTCCTCAACAAAAGAATTACACAAAGCCGCATTATTTCCCTTATTGAAGGTTGTCTCATAATAAACTTCCCGAATACCTGCTGAAACCACTAACTTTAAGCAGGAAATACAAGGCTCTAAGGTTACATAACTACTTGCGCCATCGGTAGAAATGCCATGCTTGGCAGCTTGGGCGATCGCATTTGCTTCTGCATGAACTGCTCTTGAGGGAAACTCTTTGCTCGCGTCACAACTAATTACATTGGGGTAGCAATAGCCCTGCGTGGTGCAATGCACCGAACCCAGAAGGAGAGCCGTTGTAGCCTGTGGCAAGTACCTGCTTGTCTTTGACAATTACAGCTCCCACTGGAAAAGCCAAACAAGTAGATCGCATTGCTGCTAGTTTTGTCAGCAACATAAAATATTCATCCCATGTGGGACGTTCTTGAAATGCGATTTGGTCGATCTGGTCTGACATGGGAAATTAAGTATCTATCTGGTTTTTAGTTATAGCGCAAAATGGTTAAACAAAGGGGCTTCGCCCTGCGAATCGTTGGCACTGGACAGCGAAAGTGTAAAACTGTACTGATCTCTTACCGTTTAGCTTAAAGGAAGCATTACTACTTTCCAATAAAAATTGTGATGAAAAAGCATACTCCTGCCTCAGAGATGATAAAATCCTTGCTGTAAGAGCTTCAAGCATCTAGATTTTGCTTCGCAAGATTTAGATTTTAAACCAGAGCTATAGCCATAGTTCCATCAATGTTACTCCCTTCCCAGTGAATAATTGGGGTTGCGCGCTCCGCCGCGCAACCCCAATTATTCACTGGGAAAGGATTAGGACAAAGCCAAAACTCAAGAGTAGAGTTGCGGCGCAAAGCGCCGCAACTCTACTCTTGGGTTTCTGGCTACAGCTATAAAACCTGTGGCGATCACCACAGGTTTTAGGGTTATATTTAATTGCGCCCAGTTACTTATTTGCAAACCTATACATCACTATCAAAAAAGAAATTATGACCGTTGAATTTCCTTCTTTTACTTCTACTCTGTTGGCAGCCAAAAAGCCAAAGGTCTTAGCTTTGCAGATCTTGAAAAGTTAATTGGACATGATGAAGTCTGGATTGCTTCTCTCTTTTATGGTCAAAATAGCACCAATGGTGAAGAAGCAACTAAAATCGCCGAAGCGCTGGGACTAGGGGAAGAAATTATTACTGCTCTGAGTTCTTATCCCAGTAAAGGATTGGGACCAGTTGTGCCAACCGACCCCTTGATTTATCGCTTCTATGAAATCATGCAGGTCTATGGATATCCGATCAAAGAAATCATCCATGAGAAGTTTGGTGATGGCATTATGAGTGCGATCGACTTCACTCTCGATATCGATAAAGTGGAAGATCCCAAGGGCGATCGCGTTAAAGTCACGATGAATGGTAAATTTTTGGCTTACAAAAAGTGGTAATGCTAAAAGCTTAAGTTGGATGACACTTTGCAGTTAATAATCAGTGTGGTGTGCTGCGAAGCTGCTCACACCTACAGCCTCTTGAGGCTAGAGAAAAGTTTAAAAAGTGCCGCTTCGCGGCACTTTTAAAACTTTTCTCTGGGTTTCATTTCAGCGCAATGTTCTTTGATTTGGGCTTGCGTGTGAAGCCCTGTAAAGATAACCTGCTATTAATATTGATGATTTATGATATAGATTTTAGCAACTTCATCAGCTCTAGAATGTAATTAAAGAATGCGATCGCTTGCCCCTGCCATTAAAAATTGCTTACTTGACCTCAATCTTAAAGTAAATGTCACTGTTAGACAAAAGCGCCGAGAAATACATATTTTATTGGAGTCAACTTATTTTGGCGATCGCCAAGTACTAACAGAAGCGATCGCAAACTGCTTTGGTGATTGTACTGAGCATGGCTATGAGTTAGCTAAAATCTACGCATTTTGGTTTGGACAGCCATTACCTCAATGGAGCGAGACCATCGATTTTAATTGCTCTATTTCTCAAACTAATAACCATGAAATAGAGCTATCGACGGAAGCCGATATTCGACCCATTAATTCTGACAATCCTGTTCCCACTCAAGAAGTAAGCCCTCAAGTAGTCTGCGATCGCTTTATAGTTTGCGGCTTGGGTAGTCTTGGACAACATTCTGTTTTTAATCTTAAGAAATTTGCTTACAAAGAATATGAAGTAAAAATCTCTGCGATTGATAAGATTCAGCCAGAAATTATGGAGTTTGATGATTTTTCGGAACTTCTCGATCAGCCGATCATTTTGGGCGATTGTCGGCGCTCAGAAATTTTGCTCAAAGCGGGCATCCTTGACTGTCGGGCGATCGTATTGGTGACTAGCAATCAAAACATCAATATTGAAACCGCGATCGCAGCGCGTCGCCTTAACCCTGATGTGCATATTGTGGTGCGTTCTTCTCGCCAAAATCTCAATCAATTACTCAAAAATCAATTAGGAAATTTTGTAGCTTTAGATCCTGTGGATCTACCAGCTCCTTCCTTTGCTGTGGCTGGGTTAGGCGAAGGAACGTTAGGGCTATTTCAACTTGGCGATCGCAAGTTACGGGTTGTCGAAACATTAGTCAAAGCAGAAGACTATCGATTTTTGAGAACTCCCGCCTATCTACTCCATAAGAAAAATTCGCGCCTTTTAAGCATTGCTGATGTTGGTTCTGATCGCCTGTTTTTTCAATGGCAACCAGATACATTGATTCAGGTGGGGGACAAGATTGTATTTATGGAATGTGTAGAAAATGACTTTACGACTAGCAAGTCCTATCTCGAATCAGAAAAATATACTGAACAAAACAAGTCATCTCAACTTAATCGCATTGCTCACCAAGTCCAAACCATTACTGCTTCTAAGTTTTGGCAACACAAATGGCAGCAGCTAATTATTTGGTTTCAAGCAGTGCGATCGCGCCGTTTAATTTTTCTCGGGCTAGTGACGGCGGTGATATTGATGATTACTAGCTCAGTAGTTTTATATCTAAATGTACCGAATATTTCATGGCAAAAGGCTATCTCAACAAGTATGATTTTGCTGCTAGGCGGCTATGGTGATGTATTTGGCGGTCTACAAGAAGATCTGGTTCCCCTGTGGGTTAGCATATTTAGCCTATCGATTACGCTGATTAGTCTCTTGTTTTTATTGGGAGTGGTAGGATTAATTGCCGACAGTATTCTCAGTTCTAAATTTGCATTTTTTAAGCGATCGCTACCTCTTCCCAAGCGTGATCATATAATCCTGATTGGCTTTGGTAGACTAGGTCAGAGAATCGCGGATCTTCTATATAAGTTAAAACTTCCCTTTGTAATCGTCAGTGAAAATCCCCACGACTGCGATCTTGCGGATAAAGTACCTTGGCTAACAGGCAATATCATCGAAGAGCTATCGAAAGTGAACCTTGGCTTAGCGAAGAGCATTCTCTCGGTAACTGATGATCAAATGCTCAATCTCGAAGCCGCCCTCCTCGCCCGTGATGCTTCTCAAAAATTGAATCGCCATATCAATCTCGCCATCCGTACCTACGATCGCTACTTCAGTGAAAATCTTGCCGAACTATTGCCTAGCTCCCAATCTTTTTGTGCCTATGCGCTCTCAGCAGAGGCATTTGCAGGAGCGGCTTTTGGTGAAAATATGCTCAGCCTATTTCGGCTCAATCAACGCACAGTCCTAGTCGCGGAATATGTGATTGAGACAGATGATACTTTGGTGGGCAAAAATCTTTCGCAAATATCCTATGGCTATACGGTCGTACCGATTTATTTAAAAAAAAATAGCCCAAAAGCCGACGGACATACAGAATTTTTTATGCCCTCCGATGATGAGGTGATGAAGGTCGGCGATCGCTTAACCTTGCTGGCTTCTATTTCGGGTTTGCGTCGGATTGAGTTAGGCAATTTACATTCACCTAAGCAGTGGCAGTTGCGAGCCAAGCCACCGCTAAATTCTAGTGTGCTGTTAGATGCTGGCAATAAGCTCAAAAATATTTCAGGTTGTGATCTTGAGTTAGCAAGGCGATTTATGGAAAGTCTTCCCGCTGCGATCGAGCTGCCAATGTATGACGTTCAAGCCTATCGGCTGGGTCAGGCACTAATGAGACTGTTGCCTATCAAGATTTATCCCCTATAAAAAAGAAAGCGTCGCAATGCGACGCTTTCTTTCTTTTACACCAAAGCTAAAAATGACGGAGTATAGCTACAGTCATTTGTTTTAGGACAAATCAAAACCCAATAATTGGCTGGCGGCGCGGAGCGCCGCCAGCCAATTATTGGGTTTTATGTCCTAGTACATTTGGCGATAGCTATATTATTTGAGTTCGGCTAGAGCCTTGCGCGTCTGCGTTAGTCCATCCGCATTATTTTGACGATTGAAAAAGCGCTCAGCATTTTCTAACATTTGCCTTGCTTCGGTTGTTCTCTGTTGAGAAGCAAGGATTTTGCCCAGAGATAAGTAGGTTTCCGCATCTTCAGGTTCAGCATCCAAAATTTGGCGGTAAGCCACGATCGCGCCTGATAGTGAACCTTGCTTAATGTATATATTTGCGATCGCCTTTTGAATAGCCACTACTTCACTGACGGGAAGATTACGCGAGTTAGCCGCTCTCCGCAATGCCGCGATCGCGTCAGGATAATTTCCTTCGCTTTGATACACCCTAGAAATAGCTAGATTGGCTTGCACATGGCGAGGATTGACTTCGATAGCGCGTTTATATTTAGCGATCGCTTCTTCGAGTTGATTTTTTTCCGCAAATAAATCGCCCACTGCCACTAATACGTCAGCATTAAAAGGAGCGATCTTATCGGCTTGACTATATACCTCAAAGGCTTCTTTGTTTTTACCCGCCAGCCTCAACACATAGCCCAAATTTAGATGGGTTTTGGCATCGGTGGGAGCAACCGCGATCGCCTGACGATAGATTTTGGCTGCCTCAGTATAGTTTTTTTGTTCTGTTAATAAAAATCCCACACTGTTGTAAGCATCAAGATTTTGCCGATCTAGGGCGATGACACGGCGATAGGTAGACAGTGCATTAGGATAGTCTTTGATTCGCACATAGACAAAGCCCAGAGCATTGAATGCTTTAGCATTTTGATCATCTAACTTAGTCGCTTTCTCAAGAGTAGCGATCGCGCCAGAATAATTTTGCTGCTGGGTTAGCAGGAAACCGAGACTAGTTAAAATCCGCGAATTTTTTGGTTCAAGATTAGAGGCTTGTTGATAGGCTGAAATCGCCCCTGAAATGTCTTTTTTTTGCCAGAGTTGCCGCCCCTGCTTGATCCATTCTGTAGCATCTTTTTGGGTTTGAGCTTGGGCTGTCTGAGTAATAGGCATCGCGATCGTGCCTGCGATCGCCATAGCTAGAGCGAAGTTAGTGATTTTACTAAAGGAACGAAGCAAGCGCATAAGCTGTTTAATTTACGTTAATCTGTTTAATCTAATTCATCTAAAACAAGCAACCACAGGATGCGTTCTTTTATGGATTAGGGTTTATAGTTGGTTGCTGGATTCATCTATATTAACAAGATTAACAAGGTTGACTAGATTTACAGAGTTGGGAGCATTACGCGCATCCGTGAAATCCGTACCTTCAATACTTTTCAGGGTCGATAAATAAGTTCCTGTAAGATCAGCACCGATTAACTTGGCATTGCTAAGATTTGCCCAATTTAGTTTGGCATCAGTTAAATTAGCTCGACTCAGATCTGCTCCTGCTAAATTGGCACCCGTGAGGTTAGCCCTTGTCAAATCCGCCTCCACAAGATTAGCACCCCGCAGATCTGCACCGTTAAGGCAAGCGCCTGTCAAAAAAGCGTTGGCAAGATTAGCTCGACACAATCGCGATCGCGTGAGGTTGGCACTAGTCAAGAAGGCATGACTAAAGTTTGTTTCTACTAATAAGGCATCACTAAGATCCGCTTCAATCAAAAAAGCTTCTGAAAGATTTGCCCCAATCAAAGAAGCTTGCTCTAAAATTGTGCCATTGAGATTGGCTTGGATCAAAATAGAACCACTTAAATTGGCGCGTATCAAGTTTGCCAAATTTAGTTCGACATCCTCTAAATTTGCAATATCAAGGGTGATTTCTTCTAAATCTGACTCAATAAAATTTGCGCCAGACAGATTTACCCCAGTCAAAATCAATCCTGCAAGCGATTGATTACTAAAGTCGCGATCGCCCGCCGCATAACTTTCGAGAAGTTCTTTTGCGTTCATTAAGTACCTCAGTACAGTTAAAAGCCCAAATCATTAGTACTTGTCACAGCGCTTTTCACTCAAACTTGAACCTAAATTTTTGGCTACTACTCCCTTCCCAGTTTAAAAATAGACATTAAAAGCCAAGGATTAGCGTTGCGGCGCTTCGCGCCGCAACGTCTAATTTTTTACTGGGAAGGGAGTAGCTATGAATGGCAGCGCATCGCACCGCCATTCATAGCTATGGAATTACTGTTAAGGGCGATAACCCGAAGCGAGTAATTGAGCTACTGACTTAGCGTGGTATGACAAGATGATATCTGCACCAGCACGCTTCATACTTAGCAGGGTTTCAAACATCACTTTTTTCTCGTCAATCCAACCCAACTGCGCCGCCGCCTTGACCATCGCATATTCGCCACTAACGTTATAAGCAGCCACAGGCACGTTAGTCGCTTCTTTAACCTTAGCAATAATATCCAAATAAGCTAGAGCGGGTTTAACCATCACAATATCAGCACCTTCAGCAATATCGAGATAGACTTCCTTAATTGCTTCGCGGGAGTTGGCGGGGTCCATTTGATAGGTCTTTTTATCACCAGATTTAGGTGCAGAGCCTAGCGCATCGCGGAAAGGTCCATAGTAAGCAGAGGCATATTTGGCAGAGTAAGCCAGAATACCCACATTCTCAAATCCTGCGGCATCTAGCCCCTGTCTGATTGCACCAATTCTGCCATCCATCATGTCTGAGGGTGATACAAAGTCTGTACCTGCGGCAGCTTGGGAAACGGACATTTTGACCAAAACTTCCACAGTTTCGTCATTGAGAATTACGCCATTGTCATCAATAATGCCATCATGTCCGTGGGTGGTGAACGGATCAAGAGCAACGTCGGTAAAAATGATCATGTCAGGAACAGATGCCTTAATTGCCCGCACTGCTCTCTGGGCTAATCCCTCAGGATTAAAGCTTTCACTGCCAGTAAGATCTTTTTTATCTTCAGGAACAGCAGGAAAAAGCGCGATCGCTTTAATACCTAATGCATAAATTTCTTCTATTTCCTTTACCAATAGATCGAGCGTAAAGCGGTAAGCTTCAGGCATTGAAGGGATTTCAACTCGACTATTTTCTCCTTCCATTACAAACATAGGATAGATAAAATCATCGGTGGATAGATAATTTTCTCTAACAAGGCTACGGATAGAAGGATTGCGACGCAAGCGGCGAGGACGATGGGTAATTTGCATTGACATTAGCCCTAATCTACTTATTTTTGACTCTTAATTATATCAGAGTGACTTACATTAACTGCACATAGCGATGAACCCCAAAAAACATAAAGTTGCGCTCCTGCGGGGCGCAACTTTATGTTTTTTGGGGTTTGTAATTACTTGTGTCTACTACATCACGATGTTTTCGATGGTAATCATAGATGCTTTGGCTGGCTTGCCACCACCAAAAACAGTATGAATTCCTCGTAAACCAATGATGATCGCCGCACAAACTACACAGTACTGAATCAGTTGTATGGAGAAACTAGGGGTTTTCAATAGGAATTGTAGTGGCGTATTGCGGGAATCAACAAGAATGGGAATGTCCTCGTTTAATGGCGATCGCGGATCATCCCCTTGAGAAATATCAGATCCTAACTGTACATCCGATAGATAAATCACAGGGTTAGGATCTTGAGCAGCCGTAATGTCTTCTAGCTCAGAGCTTAAACTATCAATTGGTTGGAGACTAGTTGAAGAGTTAATTCCTCCAAACATTTCATCTAAATCAGGAGACGAGGATGGATTGTTTCGCTCTGGCATAGATTTAATGGGGAATATCGGTAATGGAGGTATTCTAGGACGCTCCCTAGCTATCTCTAGTCCGCCATTTCCACTAATATCTATATTTTCTGGTTCCATTAGATAAATTTCTTCTGTCCATGCAGGTTCAGTACTACCTGCCTGTTGCCATGAAATTATCATACTGGAAACGTTCTGAACCTCAAGGGTAACAAACCATTTTTTTAGCATTCCCACTAATATTTGCCGTTTGGGGATGCGAACTTCATCGTCTAGGGAACGTAAGTCTGACTCAATTAAAATTTCTAAGCGATCGCCCTCCCTTTCGACATTTGCTAACATTGCTTGAGACTTAAGTAACCGATTCATTAACGAGGCGATCGCATTTACATTGCCTTGTTTGGCTTTCTCGACTAGCGGGTTTTGTGGCATGGTTGCACCCTCAAATTTAGTATGGGTTTTGCTGACTTCGATTTAATAATTAGCGGTGCGCGGCAAAGCCGCGCACCGCTAATTATTAAATCGAAGGTAGTAGCTACTTATAAAAATTCATTTTTTAAAAGTTTTCTCTAAATTTTCAGCGCCGAAGGCGCTGAAAATTCTTTATTAAGTTATGACTAACCTTGTAGCTTCTTTGATTCAGTTACGAGAGAATCAATTAATGGCTTAAGAATTAACTCCATCGCAAATCCCATCTTGCCACCAGGGACAACCAAAGTGGTATGACGAGACATGAAAGAATCGTGAATCATGTCTAGCAAATAACGGAAGTCGATTTGGAACTTCTCACGGAAAACGCGATTGGTATGAATAATCACAAAGCTTTCATCGAGGGTAGGAATGTCACGAGTAATGAAAGGATTGGAAGTATCAACAGTCGGAACACGCTGGAAATTAATGTGAGTATTCGAGAACTGAGGCGCAATATAATTTACATAATCAGGCATCCGACGCAAAATTGTATCAACGATCGCATCAGCGCTGTAACCACGCTCAGCATTATCTCGATGAATCTTTTGAATCCATTCCAAGTTCACAATGGGAACTACGCCCACCAATAAATCAACATATTGGGCAAGGTCAATACCTTCCGCCACCACACCACCATGCAAACCTTCATAAAAAAGCACATCAGTTCCAGATTCGATGCTTTCCCAAGGAGTGAATTCGCCAGCTTGGTTGTTTGTGCCTAAACGACTGTTGTGATGCTGCGCTTCCTCAGGGCTGTGCAAATAGTAGCGTCTTTGACCACTACCAGTTTCACCATATTCATGAAACAAGGCTTCTAGCTTATCTAGCAAGTTGGCATTTAAACCAAAATGACTGAGACTACGACCTTGAGCCGCAGCTTGTTTCATCTCTTCACGCATTTCTAAGCGATTAAACTTGTGGTAGCTATCACCTTCAACGACTGCTGCTTGGATATTGTCTAAACGAAAAATATGCTCAAAAGCTCGTTTAACAGTGCTAGTGCCAGCTCCAGATGAACCTGTTACTGCAATAACTGGATGTTTTTAGACAAATTTTTCTCCTTAGATTTAATTAATGTTTTTTTTATTAAGGTGAGGGCGAATCGCTGGCGACCAAAGAATCACAAAAAATATTAAAACTACTATACCTTTGTATAAGTAGCTAGACGCAATTAAATATAAAAAATTAAAAGCTGTGGCGCACGCACAGCGTGCGCCACAGCTTCTCAGATCCCTATCCCTTTACACATAGCGCTGCCAATTATATGGCGCAGCAAAAAACAGCAAACAATGCGATCGCAATTACGACAAAACTTATCTCAACCCTTAACTATTGGCAATGTCATCCTCAAAAGTCGGGTTTTACAATCACCGCTCTCTGGGGTGACAGACTTAGTTTTTCGGCGCTTGGTGCGGCGCTATGCACCCTGACTCGATGCTTTATACCGAGATGATCAGCGCAACGGATCTACATTACATGAAGGCTTTGCCTAAATTAATGGAGATTGATCGCCATGAAACTCCGATTAGTATTCAGCTTTTTGATTGTCGTCCTGATTTTTTAGCGGAAGCCGCTCAAAGAGCCGTTACCGAGGGTGGCGGACACTGTAGACATTAATATGGGTTGTCCTGTTAATAAAATCACGAAAAAAGGTGGTGGCTCGTCATTAAAATAAATGACGAGCCACCACCTTTTTTCGTGATTTTATTAACAGGACAACCATATTAATGTCTACAGTGTCCGCACCCTCGGTAACGGCTCTTTGAGCGGCTTCCGCTAAAAAATCAGGACGACAATCAAAAAGCTGAATACTAATCGGAGTTTCATGGCGATCAATCTCCATTAATTTAGGCAAAGCCTTCATGTAATGTAGATCCGTTGCGCTGATCATCTCGGTATAAAGCATCGAGTCAGGGGCATAGCGCCGCACCAAGCGCCGAAAAACTAAGTCTGTCACCCCAGAGAGCGGTGATTGTAAAACCCGACTTTTGAGGATGACATTGCCAATAGTTAAGGGTTGAGATAAGTTTTGTCGTAATTGCGATCGCATTGTTTGCTGTTTTTTGCTGCGCCATATAATTGGCAGCGCTATGTGTAAAGGGATAGGGATCTGAGAAGCTGTGGCGCACGCTGTGCGTGCGCCACAGCTTTTAATTTTTTATATTTAATTGCGTCTAGCTACTTATACAAAGGTATAGTAGTTTTAATATTTTTTGTGATTCTTTGGTCGCCAGCGATCGCCCTCACCTTAATAAAAAAAACATTAATTAAATCTAAGGAGAAAAAATTTGTCTAAAAAACATCCAGTTATTGCAGTAACAGGTTCATCTGGAGCTGGCACTAGCACTGTTAAACGAGCTTTTGAGCATATTTTTCGTTTAGACAATATCCAAGCAGCAGTCGTTGAAGGTGATAGCTACCACAAGTTTAATCGCTTAGAAATGCGTGAAGAGATGAAACAAGCTGCGGCTCAAGGTCGTAGTCTCAGTCATTTGGTTTAAATGCCAACTTGCTAGATAAGCTAGAAGCCTTGTTTCATGAATATGGTGAAACTGGTAGTGGTCAAAGACGCTACTATTTGCACAGCCCTGAGGAAGCGCAGCATCACAACAGTCGTTTAGGCACAAACAACCAAGCTGGCGAATTCACTCCTTGGGAAAGCATCGAATCTGGAACTGATGTGCTTTTTTATGAAGGTTTGCATGGTGGTGTGGTGGCGGAAGGTATTGACCTTGCCCAATATGTTGATTTATTGGTGGGCGTAGTTCCCATTGTGAACTTGGAATGGATTCAAAAGATTCATCGAGATAATGCTGAGCGTGGTTACAGCGCTGATGCGATCGTTGATACAATTTTGCGTCGGATGCCTGATTATGTAAATTATATTGCGCCTCAGTTCTCGAATACTCACATTAATTTCCAGCGTGTTCCGACTGTTGATACTTCCAATCCTTTCATTACTCGTGACATTCCTACCCTCGATGAAAGCTTTGTGATTATTCATACCAATCGCGTTTCCGTGAGAAGTTCCAAATCGACTTCCGTTATTTGCTAGACATGATTCACGATTCTTTCATGTCTCGTCATACCACTTTGGTTGTCCCTGGTGGCAAGATGGGATTTGCGATGGAGTTAATTCTTAAGCCATTAATTGATTCTCTCGTAACTGAATCAAAGAAGCTACAAGGTTAGTCATAACTTAATAAAGAATTTTCAGCGCCTTCGGCGCTGAAAATTTAGAGAAAACTTTTAAAAAATGAATTTTTATAAGTAGCTACTACCTTCGATTTAATAATTAGCGGTGCGCGGCTTTGCCGCGCACCGCTAATTATTAAATCGAAGTCAGCAAAACCCATACTAAATTTGAGGGTGCAACCATGCCACAAAACCCGCTAGTCGAGAAAGCCAAACAAGGCAATGTAAATGCGATCGCCTCGTTAATGAATCGGTTACTTAAGTCTCAAGCAATGTTAGCAAATGTCGAAAGGGAGGGCGATCGCTTAGAAATTTTAATTGAGTCAGACTTACGTTCCCTAGACGATGAAGTTCGCATCCCAAACGGCAAATATTAGTGGGAATGCTAAAAAAATGGTTTGTTACCCTTGAGGTTCAGAACGTTTCCAGTATGATAATTTCATGGCAACAGGCAGGTAGTACTGAACCTGCATGGACAGAAGAAATTTATCTAATGGAACCAGAAAATATAGATATTAGTGGAAATGGCGGACTAGAGATAGCTAGGGAGCGTCCTAGAATACCTCCATTACCGATATTCCCCATTAAATCTATGCCAGAGCGAAACAATCCATCCTCGTCTCCTGATTTAGATGAAATGTTTGGAGGAATTAACTCTTCAACTAGTCTCCAACCAATTGATAGTTTAAGCTCTGAGCTAGAAGACATTACGGCTGCTCAAGATCCTAACCCTGTGATTTATCTATCGGATGTACAGTTAGGATCTGATATTTCTCAAGGGGATGATCCGCGATCGCCATTAAACGAGGACATTCCCATTCTTGTTGATTCCCGCAATACGCCACTACAATTCCTATTGAAAACCCCTAGTTTCTCCATACAACTGATTCAGTACTGTGTAGTTTGTGCGGCGATCATCATTGGTTTACGAGGAATTCATACTGTTTTTGGTGGTGGCAAGCCAGCCAAAGCATCTATGATTACCATCGAAAACATCGTGATGTAGTAGACACAAGTAATTACAAACCCCAAAAAACATAAAGTTGCGCCCCGCAGGAGCGCAACTTTATGTTTTTTGGGGTTCATCGCTATGTGCAGTTAATGTAAGTCACTCTGATATAATTAAGAGTCAAAAATAAGTAGATTAGGGCTAATGTCAATGCAAATTACCCATCGTCCTCGCCGCTTGCGTCGCAATCCTTCTATCCGTAGCCTTGTTAGAGAAAATTATCTATCCACCGATGATTTTATCTATCCTATGTTTGTAATGGAAGGAGAAAATAGTCGAGTTGAAATCCCTTCAATGCCTGAAGCTTACCGCTTTACGCTCGATCTATTGGTAAAGGAAATAGAAGAAATTTATGCATTAGGTATTAAAGCGATCGCGCTTTTTCCTGCTGTTCCTGAAGATAAAAAAGATCTTACTGGCAGTGAAAGCTTTAATCCTGAGGGATTAGCCCAGAGAGCAGTGCGGGCAATTAAGGCATCTGTTCCTGACATGATCATTTTTACCGACGTTGCTCTTGATCCGTTCACCACCCACGGACATGATGGCATTATTGATGACAATGGCGTAATTCTCAATGACGAAACTGTGGAAGTTTTGGTCAAAATGTCCGTTTCCCAAGCTGCCGCAGGTACAGACTTTGTATCACCCTCAGACATGATGGATGGCAGAATTGGTGCAATCAGACAGGGGCTAGATGCCGCAGGATTTGAGAATGTGGGTATTCTGGCTTACTCTGCCAAATATGCCTCTGCTTACTATGGACCTTTCCGCGATGCGCTAGGCTCTGCACCTAAATCTGGTGATAAAAAGACCTATCAAATGGACCCCGCCAACTCCCGCGAAGCAATTAAGGAAGTCTATCTCGATATTGCTGAAGGTGCTGATATTGTGATGGTTAAACCCGCTCTAGCTTATTTGGATATTATTGCTAAGGTTAAAGAAGCGACTAACGTGCCTGTGGCTGCTTATAACGTTAGTGGCGAATATGCGATGGTCAAGGCGGCGGCGCAGTTGGGTTGGATTGACGAGAAAAAAGTGATGTTTGAAACCCTGCTAAGTATGAAGCGTGCTGGTGCAGATATCATCTTGTCATACCACGCTAAGTCAGTAGCTCAATTACTCGCTTCGGGTTATCGCCCTTAACAGTAATTCCATAGCTATGAATGGCGGTGCGATGCGCTGCCATTCATAGCTACTCCCTTCCCAGTAAAAAATTAGACGTTGCGGCGCGAAGCGCCGCAACGCTAATCCTTGGCTTTTAATGTCTATTTTTAAACTGGGAAGGGAGTAGTAGCCAAAAATTTAGGTTCAAGTTTGAGTGAAAAGCGCTGTGACAAGTACTAATGATTTGGGCTTTTAACTGTACTGAGGTACTTAATGAACGCAAAAGAACTTCTCGAAAGTTATGCGGCGGGCGATCGCGACTTTAGTAATCAATCGCTTGCAGGATTGATTTTGACTGGGGTAAATCTGTCTGGCGCAAATTTTATTGAGTCAGATTTAGAAGAAATCACCCTTGATATTGCAAATTTAGAGGATGTCGAACTAAATTTGGCAAACTTGATACGCGCCAATTTAAGTGGTTCTATTTTGATCCAAGCCAATCTCAATGGCACAATTTTAGAGCAAGCTTCTTTGATTGGGGCAAATCTTTCAGAAGCTTTTTTGATTGAAGCGGATCTTAGTGATGCCTTATTAGTAGAAACAAACTTTAGTCATGCCTTCTTGACTAGTGCCAACCTCACGCGATCGCGATTGTGTCGAGCTAATCTTGCCAACGCTTTTTTGACAGGCGCTTGCCTTAACGGTGCAGATCTGCGGGGTGCTAATCTTGTGGAGGCGGATTTGACAAGGGCTAACCTCACGGGTGCCAATTTAGCAGGAGCAGATCTGAGTCGAGCTAATTTAACTGATGCCAAACTAAATTGGGCAAATCTTAGCAATGCCAAGTTAATCGGTGCTGATCTTACAGGAACTTATTTATCGACCCTGAAAAGTATTGAAGGTACGGATTTCACGGATGCGCGTAATGCTCCCAACTCTGTAAATCTAGTCAACCTTGTTAATCTTGTTAATATAGATGAATCCAGCAACCAACTATAAACCCTAATCCATAAAAGAACGCATCCTGTGGTTGCTTGTTTTAGATGAATTAGATTAAACAGATTAACGTAAATTAAACAGCTTATGCGCTTGCTTCGTTCCTTTAGTAAAATCACTAACTTCGCTCTAGCTATGGCGATCGCAGGCACGATCGCGATGCCTATTACTCAGACAGCCCAAGCTCAAACCCAAAAAGATGCTACAGAATGGATCAAGCAGGGGCGGCAACTCTGGCAAAAAAAAGACATTTCAGGGGCGATTTCAGCCTATCAACAAGCCTCTAATCTTGAACCAAAAAATTCGCGGATTTTAACTAGTCTCGGTTTCCTGCTAACCCAGCAGCAAAATTATTCTGGCGCGATCGCTACTCTTGAGAAAGCGACTAAGTTAGATGATCAAAATGCTAAAGCATTCAATGCTCTGGGCTTTGTCTATGTGCGAATCAAAGACTATCCTAATGCACTGTCTACCTATCGCCGTGTCATCGCCCTAGATCGGCAAAATCTTGATGCTTACAACAGTGTGGGATTTTTATTAACAGAACAAAAAAACTATACTGAGGCAGCCAAAATCTATCGTCAGGCGATCGCGGTTGCTCCCACCGATGCCAAAACCCATCTAAATTTGGGCTATGTGTTGAGGCTGGCGGGTAAAAACAAAGAAGCCTTTGAGGTATATAGTCAAGCCGATAAGATCGCTCCTTTTAATGCTGACGTATTAGTGGCAGTGGGCGATTTATTTGCGGAAAAAAATCAACTCGAAGAAGCGATCGCTAAATATAAACGCGCTATCGAAGTCAATCCTCGCCATGTGCAAGCCAATCTAGCTATTTCTAGGGTGTATCAAAGCGAAGGAAATTATCCTGACGCGATCGCGGCATTGCGGAGAGCGGCTAACTCGCGTAATCTTCCCGTCAGTGAAGTAGTGGCTATTCAAAAGGCGATCGCAAATATATACATTAAGCAAGGTTCACTATCAGGCGCGATCGTGGCTTACCGCCAAATTTTGGATGCTGAACCTGAAGATGCGGAAACCTACTTATCTCTGGGCAAAATCCTTGCTTCTCAACAGAGAACAACCGAAGCAAGGCAAATGTTAGAAAATGCTGAGCGCTTTTTCAATCGTCAAAATAATGCGGATGGACTAACGCAGACGCGCAAGGCTCTAGCCGAACTCAAATAATATAGCTATCGCCAAATGTACTAGGACATAAAACCCAATAATTGGCTGGCGGCGCTCCGCGCCGCCAGCCAATTATTGGGTTTTGATTTGTCCTAAAACAAATGACTGTAGCTATACTCCGTCATTTTTAGCTTTGGTGTAAAAGAAAGAAAGCGTCGCATTGCGACGCTTTCTTTTTTATAGGGGATAAATCTTGATAGGCAACAGTCTCATTAGTGCCTGACCCAGCCGATAGGCTTGAACGTCATACATTGGCAGCTCGATCGCAGCGGGAAGACTTTCCATAAATCGCCTTGCTAACTCAAGATCACAACCTGAAATATTTTTGAGCTTATTGCCAGCATCTAACAGCACACTAGAATTTAGCGGTGGCTTGGCTCGCAACTGCCACTGCTTAGGTGAATGTAAATTGCCTAACTCAATCCGACGCAAACCCGAAATAGAAGCCAGCAAGGTTAAGCGATCGCCGACCTTCATCACCTCATCATCGGAGGGCATAAAAAATTCTGTATGTCCGTCGGCTTTTGGGCTATTTTTTTTTAAATAAATCGGTACGACCGTATAGCCATAGGATATTTGCGAAAGATTTTTGCCCACCAAAGTATCATCTGTCTCAATCACATATTCCGCGACTAGGACTGTGCGTTGATTGAGCCGAAATAGGCTGAGCATATTTTCACCAAAAGCCGCTCCTGCAAATGCCTCTGCTGAGAGCGCATAGGCACAAAAAGATTGGGAGCTAGGCAATAGTTCGGCAAGATTTTCACTGAAGTAGCGATCGTAGGTACGGATGGCGAGATTGATATGGCGATTCAATTTTTGAGAAGCATCACGGGCGAGGAGGGCGGCTTCGAGATTGAGCATTTGATCATCAGTTACCGAGAGAATGCTCTTCGCTAAGCCAAGGTTCACTTTCGATAGCTCTTCGATGATATTGCCTGTTAGCCAAGGTACTTTATCCGCAAGATCGCAGTCGTGGGGATTTTCACTGACGATTACAAAGGGAAGTTTTAACTTATATAGAAGATCCGCGATTCTCTGACCTAGTCTACCAAAGCCAATCAGGATTATATGATCACGCTTGGGAAGAGGTAGCGATCGCTTAAAAAATGCAAATTTAGAACTGAGAATACTGTCGGCAATTAATCCTACCACTCCCAATAAAAACAAGAGACTAATCAGCGTAATCGATAGGCTAAATATGCTAACCCACAGGGGAACCAGATCTTCTTGTAGACCGCCAAATACATCACCATAGCCGCCTAGCAGCAAAATCATACTTGTTGAGATAGCCTTTTGCCATGAAATATTCGGTACATTTAGATATAAAACTACTGAGCTAGTAATCATCAATATCACCGCCGTCACTAGCCCGAGAAAAATTAAACGGCGCGATCGCACTGCTTGAAACCAAATAATTAGCTGCTGCCATTTGTGTTGCCAAAACTTAGAAGCAGTAATGGTTTGGACTTGGTGAGCAATGCGATTAAGTTGAGATGACTTGTTTTGTTCAGTATATTTTTCTGATTCGAGATAGGACTTGCTAGTCGTAAAGTCATTTTCTACACATTCCATAAATACAATCTTGTCCCCCACCTGAATCAATGTATCTGGTTGCCATTGAAAAAACAGGCGATCAGAACCAACATCAGCAATGCTTAAAAGGCGCGAATTTTTCTTATGGAGTAGATAGGCGGGAGTTCTCAAAAATCGATAGTCTTCTGCTTTGACTAATGTTTCGACAACCCGTAACTTGCGATCGCCAAGTTGAAATAGCCCTAACGTTCCTTCGCCTAACCCAGCCACAGCAAAGGAAGGAGCTGGTAGATCCACAGGATCTAAAGCTACAAAATTTCCTAATTGATTTTTGAGTAATTGATTGAGATTTTGGCGAGAAGAACGCACCACAATATGCACATCAGGGTTAAGGCGACGCGCTGCGATCGCGGTTTCAATATTGATGTTTTGATTGCTAGTCACCAATACGATCGCCCGACAGTCAAGGATGCCCGCTTTGAGCAAAATTTCTGAGCGCCGACAATCGCCCAAAATGATCGGCTGATCGAGAAGTTCCGAAAAATCATCAAACTCCATAATTTCTGGCTGAATCTTATCAATCGCAGAGATTTTTACTTCATATTCTTTGTAAGCAAATTTCTTAAGATTAAAAACAGAATGTTGTCCAAGACTACCCAAGCCGCAAACTATAAAGCGATCGCAGACTACTTGAGGGCTTACTTCTTGAGTGGGAACAGGATTGTCAGAATTAATGGGTCGAATATCGGCTTCCGTCGATAGCTCTATTTCATGGTTATTAGTTTGAGAAATAGAGCAATTAAAATCGATGGTCTCGCTCCATTGAGGTAATGGCTGTCCAAACCAAAATGCGTAGATTTTAGCTAACTCATAGCCATGCTCAGTACAATCACCAAAGCAGTTTGCGATCGCTTCTGTTAGTACTTGGCGATCGCCAAAATAAGTTGACTCCAATAAAATATGTATTTCTCGGCGCTTTTGTCTAACAGTGACATTTACTTTAAGATTGAGGTCAAGTAAGCAATTTTTAATGGCAGGGGCAAGCGATCGCATTCTTTAATTACATTCTAGAGCTGATGAAGTTGCTAAAATCTATATCATAAATCATCAATATTAATAGCAGGTTATCTTACAGGGCTTCACACGCAAGCCCAAATCAAAGAACATTGCGCTGAAATGAAACCCAGAGAAAAGTTTAAAAGTGCCGCGAAGCGGCACTTTTAAACTTTTCTCTAGCCTCAAGAGGCTGTAGGTGTGAGCAGCTTCGCCGCACACACCTGATTATTAACTGCAAAGTGTCATCCAACTTAAGCTTTTAGCATTACCACTTTTTGTAAGCCAAAAATTTACCATTCATCGTGACTTTAACGCGATCGCCCTTGGGATCTTCCACTTTATCGATATCGAGAGTGAAGTCGATCGCACTCATAATGCCATCACCAAACTTCTCATGGATGATTTCTTTGATCGGATATCCATAGACCTGCATGATTTCATAGAAGCGATAAATCAAGGGGTCGGTTGGCACAACTGGTCCCAATCCTTTACTGGGATAAGAACTCAGAGCAGTAATAATTTCTTCCCCTAGTCCCAGCGCTTCGGCGATTTTAGTTGCTTCTTCCACATTGGTGCTATTTTGACCATAAAAGAGAGAAGCAATCCAGACTTCATCATGTCCAATTAACTTTTCAAGATCTGCAAAGCTAAGACCTTTGGCTTTTTTGGCTGCCAACAGAGTAGAAGTAAAAGAAGGAAATTCAACGGTCATAATTTCTTTTTTGATAGTGATGTATAGGTTTGCAAATAAGTAACTGGGCGCAATTAAATATAAACCCTAAAACCTGTGGTGATCGCCACAGGTTTTATAGCTGTAGCCAGAAACCCAAGAGTAGAGTTGCGGCGCTTTGCGCCGCAACTCTACTCTTGAGTTTTGGCTTTGTCCTAATCCTTTCCCAGTGAATAATTGGGGTTGCGCGGCGGAGCCGCGCAACCCCAATTATTCACTGGGAAGGGAGTAACATTGATGACTATGGCTATAGCTCTGGTTTAAAATCTAAATCTTGCGAAGCAAAATCTAGATGCTTGAAGCTCTTACAGCAAGGATTTTATCAATCTCTGAGGCAGGAGTATGCTTGTTCATCACAATTTTATTGGAAAGTAGTAATGCTTCCTTTAAGCTAAACGGTAAGAGATCAGTACAGTTTTACACTTTCGCTGTCCAGTGCCAACGATCGCAGGGCGAAGCCCCTTTGTTTAACCATTTTGCGCTATAACTAAAAACCAGATAGATACTTAATTTCCCATGTCAGACCAGATCGACCAAATCGCATTTCAAGAACGTCCCACATGGGATGAATATTTTATGTTGCTGACAAAACTAGCAGCAATGCGATCTACTTGTTTGGCTTTTCCAGTGGGAGCTGTAATTGTCAAAGACAAGCAGGTACTTGCCACAGGCTACAACGGCTCTCCTTCTGGTTCGGTGCATTGCACCACGCAGGGCTATTGCTACCCCAATGTAATTAGTTGTGACGCGAGCAAAGAGTTTCCCTCAAGAGCAGTTCATGCAGAAGCAAATGCGATCGCCCAAGCTGCCAAGCATGGCATTTCTACCGATGGCGCAAGTATTTATGTAACCTTAGAGCCTTGTATTTCCTGCTTAAAGTTAGTGGTTTCAGCAGGTATTCGGGAAGTTTATTATGAGACAACCTTCAATAAGGGAAATAATGCGGCTTTGTGTAATTCTTTTGTTGAGGAGGGATTAGTTAAACTGAAGCAGATTCAAGTTTCTCCTTCAGTATTACAAAGAGCAAATCTATTTCTCAATTCCCCAACTTCAGAATTGCGTTTATTTCCAATAAGTAACTGATGTTACGTGGAACCCTCATCCCCCAAACCCTTCTCCCGCAGGAGAAGGGGAGCAAAACCCTATTATTTTCTTTTTCCCCTCTCCTGCGGGAGAGGGGCTAGGGGTGAGGGTTTTACAGACTTCCCCGTAACATCAATAAGTAACTAAAATCAAAAAGCTTGTGACGCACGCGCATCTTACATCACAGGAATAATCGAGGTGCGTCGCACCTCGATTTGGTTTTAATTAGCTGCTACTTGAAATGGTGCGACTCGCCATAGTTGATCTAGTTTTGCCGCAGGCATAGTCAGATAGAGAATATCTCCTGCGCTGAGAGAAGCTTTGAGTAAATTCCATCCATGAATAGTTTGGCTAGCGGTTTCTATATAGAGAGGAACAAAATCTGCTTGAGTAGAGGCTTCACAAACAGGCTTGCCACAAAATGGATGGTTAGGGGTAATCATGGTGGCGATCGCTACCCATAGGCTGTCGGACACAATCCCATTCCCCAGAATGCGTCCCCCCAGAGCCGCCGAAGCAAAAGCGGGGGCGGCAATTTCAGGCGGACTAAGCACTGCTTCAAAATCAAACACTTCATGCGCCATACTCGCATAATAAGGATCGTCATAACGGACAATCACCCGACAACGAGGGGCAATACCTTTAGCATTGAGGGCAATTTCTAGATTCGCCGTGTCATTACTTGTTAGAGCCAGCAAACATTCAGCTTTATCGAGATTTGCCGCCTTGAGGGTCGTGGGTAAGCTGGCATCACCATGAATCACAGGAATATTTTGCGATCGCACAGTATCAAGAAATCGATTATTCAGGTCACGCTCAATAATCAACACCTCATAGCCATAACTAACTAGCTGCAATGCCGTTTGTACGCCGATGCTACCCAAGCCACACACCACAATATGATTGCGTTGGGGTACTCGCGCTGCGTCCCAAAAATTTCTTAACCGTGAGCCTAAAATAAAATCGTTAAGAATCGCATAAAAAATGCCAACAACAGCCGTACCAATCAACATCATCACAATCGTAAATATTTTAATGCCATCGGCTGAATGTTCTACAACTTGCTCATTTCCACCTGCTCCCGTAATCATTCCGACTGAGAAATAGAGCGCGTCTACTAGCGAAACTTTCATCTGAAAACTGGTATATACCACCGTCGCCGAAAAAATAGTTAATAACAAAGCAATCGAAGTAAATAGAACCGATCGCCCATGTTCATGGAAATGACGAACTCCCAAGAAGAGCTTTGATATTTTTTGAAAAATTGGACGTGAGGCAGTTCTGACGCTGGGTTGTGTACCAAGTAATAGGCGATCGCCAAACTGCAAGGTTCGACCATTTAGCACCGCACTAACCAGATCAATTTTACTTTCATCATTGGGTAAGTAATAGATCAACATCCTTGTGCGATCTTCCCAAAACTCCGCCAGTGGCTTTCCCAACCAAGGATGGTTATCGTCAATATATTCTTCGTGGATTGGCCAAGTTTGATTAAACAATCGCAACTGTCCGATCGCCTCACTGCCCATTGCGCTAAAAGCAAATACGGGAGCCGCCAGAGCCGCCACACTCATGGTCAAATGATTGGGCAGTGTTAGGTCTAGACGCACGCCTAAACTGGAATTAAATAACCGATTAATAATGCGGACACGGGGATTAAGGACTCTCGCCTGCATCAAGATGGTCAGATTACGAGTTTCATCAGCTCCCGCTAAAATCAATGTCTGAGCATCTCGAATTCCTGCGGCAAGTAAAGTTTCGGCAGCAGCCAAGTCACCAATAATAATTTCTGTATCATCCTGATGCATGGGGCGATCGTGAATTCCCAATACTAAGCAGCCCTGCTGTTTTAAGAGGCTTAAAATTTTGTAACCCGTCCGATCTAAACCACAGACAATAATGCGGGGTTTCATTACTTATAGGCGATCGCGATCGCTACCCATAGACGATTAGCAACATTGTGAGCGATAGATGACATTGCGACTGTAGCTGATAACACGAATCTGGTTTGCCTGTCTCATTTTTGGGCAAACTTGATAATCTAAATAAATTTAGGAATTCTAAGTACCTCGTCACAATAGAAACCAGAACCCAAAGAAGCTGATTCGCCCGCTTCGCGGGCGAATCAGCTTCTTTGGGTTTTATATTTAATTATGCCTACTTACTTAAAAATAAATCAAAATCACTGACTGTTTATTTTGCCCTGTAAGTTAGGAAGGCATAATTAGTAAGCCTGTTATATTCTCTATTTTTTGAGGTTTCAGATTGATATAAATTATATTTGCAATTTTTTTAGCAATCCTTGCTATTAGATTAAAACTTAGATAGCAAGACTTGAGTTAGTTAGGACAAATCAAAACCCAAAAGATGAGGAGCAGTCACTTATCTTTTAGATTTTATATTCTAAGCAACACTTTTATTGCTATAGCTTTATAGAGTTAGTATTTTACTAAATATTTATTTGCTAAGTAAGTAATTAGATATAGATGATAGTTAGCTGTAAATACAAATACAATGTAATGATTAGAAAAAAGTTTGACTAACAGTACAACTATCTTAGATACTAATATATAGTTATTAAAAAACAAAATTACTAAGAGCAAATGGCAAAAGTAAAACAACCAGTTCAACTATCTGGTGAAGCATTACTAAAAAAAGTTAAAGAACTAGATCATCTTTCAAAAGAAGAAAAAGCTAAGGCTTGCGGGTATGCAACAGTTACTAAAAACAACCAGTCTCGTGTCAACTTGATGAAGTTTTATAATGCCTTGATGGAGGCTGATGGCATTGAACTTGAATCGAAAGGTAGCGGCAAAGGGGGACGTAGTGCTAGTTATCGTGTCAGTGTTCAAAAAAATGGCAATCTACTAATCGGCTCAGCCTATACACAACTAATGGGTCTAAAGGCTGGTGACGAGTTAGAAATTCGCCTTGGACGCAAACATATTCACTTGCGTCAAGTTGGCGCAGATGATGAAGAGTAATGCTAGGAGTTTAGGAATAAGATCAAATTTTTTGATTATTCTAGCTACTCACTTCTCAGTCTAAAGATGCACAGTAAAACCCAAGAATTAATGGTGTAGCGTAAAGCTCTACACCGTTAATTCTTGGATGTAAAAGAAATATTAGGGAGCTATAAGACAAGAGTAATTCATAAATTACTCTTGTCTTATTTTTTAGGATACAATTTCACCTTTTTCTACTTGAAAAATTCGTGCAGAGTCAAGCCACTGGGCATCAAATGAACCAAGATGAGTTGTCGTAATAATTGTTTGCACGCGATCGCCAATTGCATTTAATAGATGATCTTGTCTTTGGAGATCTAACTCCGCAAGGACATCATCTAATAACAGTATTGGAGGTTCCCCGATTACTGATTCTAACAACTCTAACTCGGCAAGTTTGAGGGCAAGTACTAAGGTTCTCTGCTGTCCCTGTGAGCCATACTCCCTAGCAGGGGTGTCATTAATTGTCAGTAAAACTTCATCACGATGCGGCCCTACTAAACTTGTACCTTGATGTTGTTCAATAATTGTTTTTTGTAAAATCGCTTCAAAAAAATTCTGCTGCACAACTTCTACAGCTTGCATTGATGTAAATGCAAATTTAGGGACATAGGTAATCTCCAAATATTCACCGCCGCCACTAATGGCTTGATGCCAATTACGAGCGATCGGTATTAATCTCTCCAAGAGTCGCGATCGCCTTCTAATTAGTCTTGTACCTGCTGTTACTAACTGAGCATCCCATAGAGCCATTTGTTGCGGTTCGTATTGAATAACTCCCTGCTTGATTGACTTTAAGAGAGCATTGCGCTGGCGTAAAACCTGATTATATTGCTGTAAAAGATTGATATAAATTGGTTCTAGTTGAATCAATACGGTATCTAACCAATTGCGGCGACTTTCTGGACTTCCCCTCACCAAATCTAGATCTAAACTAGAAAACATGACTGTATTCAGATTTCCTAAAAAATCTAAATGCTTAGCCTGATTCACTCCATTTACATTCAAGGTGCGTTTGCCACTTACCCGCATCCGCATCAATAACTCTACGGGGTAGCTCTCCACCGATCGCGATCGCTGACAAATTGCCCTAATTTCGCCTACTGATTCACCATTTCGCACTAGGTCTCGGTCTTTACTAACCCGATGCGATCGCAGGGTCGCTAATAGCAAAACGGCTTCAAGCAAGTTGGATTTGCCCTGAGCATTGTTGCCTACAATTACAGTTTTGGGCGCTGTGAAGGCAACTTCTTGATCGATGTAGTTGCGAAACTGCTTGATGTGGAGAGATTGGAGGTACATTCACGCAGGAAATGCTATTAGTCAGCATTCTAGAATACAGTGCTTTGAGCAAAACCAGAAAGATAGTGGCGGCGCTTCGCACTGTAAAACCCAATAAGATAGTGGCTGGACGATGCGCCGCCACTATCTTATTGGGTTTTACAGCACTTTTTGTAACCAGTGAATCACTAAAGCATTCACAATTTCGGGGCGATCGTCATGGGGACAATGCCCTGTGTTGGGAATCGCGATTACTTGAATATCTTTAGTCTTGCTGGCTTCTGTATATACCTTTGCGCCATTAATCGGAGTCCAAGGATCAGCATCTCCCCACAAAACTAATAGAGGTTTATCCAGCTTTGCCAATAGCTCACTGGTTCTGGGGCCAGCAGGAGCCGTTAAAATTGAAGCAAATACCTTTTGAGCGCCCTCATCACAGGATGGCTGATAGAGCATATCTACTAGCTCATCATCGATCGCCTGATGATTGCGATATACCTGACGCAACGAATTACGAATATTACGTTTTTGGCGAACTTGATTGAATACAAACTTGCCCGTCACCTCTGAGCTAACTAATTTAGCAAATGCTCCCATCACCAATCGCAAAGGTAAATTTAACTCTTCAGGACGATGATTTAGACCACCTGCGGCATTGAGTAAAATCGCGCCGATCGCAATTTCGGGACTATTAGTAGTGAGCATCAGAGCTAATAATGCCCCAATGGAATTACCGATAAATATGGCGGGTTTCTGGACTAATTCTTGATAAAAATCCCTGAGCAATTCTTCCCAAAGCTCCAAAGAATAGGCAAGATCAGGCTTATCTGAAGCGCCAAATCCCAATAAATCGATAGCAAATACCTGATAGCCAGCATTTGCCCATTCAGGAATATTTTTCTTCCAATGTCCGATTGATGCACCGAAACCATGAATAAGAACTAGCGGCTTACCTGTGCCAGTGACAGAATATTGAATCTGATATCCGCGCCATGTCCATTGTTTGCGTGTGGAGAAATCAGTCTGATTTTCGGTAATTAGCACGGTGATTAATTAATACTTGTTTATTCCTGATTATATCGCGATCGCCTGTATGCCGCTCTCTGCCATAGGAATTATAAACAAGGAGCGGTTAGTGTGTCACATTTGTTGCAAGATTAAAACCCAAGGATTAGCGGCGCGAAGCGCCGCTAATCCTTGAGTGGCAAGGGAGTAAGAAAACAAAACCAATTTTGGGGTTTTCAGCGCCTTCGGCGCTGAAAACCCCAAAATTGGTTTCATAATGGGAATTGCTGATCATTTATCGATATAGGCGTTTTGGATTGTGTGTGAAATCAATGACTAGACATCCCGAAGAAAAAAACTTAGAACCTTGCTTCTATCAACTTGTCAATCGCTTGACAGAAAGCCTGCAAAAACATGAATATCTTACGATTAGTCTCAGCAGTGAGCGCAGTCAATTTACGCGATTTAATAATGCAAAGGTTCGTCAGTCGGGAGTAGTCGCCGATGGAAATATCAAAATTGTCTTAATCGCCAATCAACGCGAAGCCTATGCTGCATTCCCCTTTACAGGTGACACAGTCATCGATTTAGAATCTGGACTATCCAGCTTGACTTATTTACGTCAAGAAGTTGCCCAACTTCCTGAAAATCCTTATCTCGTAATTCCCGAAAATGCAGGTTCCAGTCGTGAAGTCTATCAAGGCGAATTATTAACACCAGAACAGGCGATCGCTAATATTTTAGAACCTAATATTGGCATTGATTTTACGGGCTTCTATGCGTCAGGTTCGATCATTCGCGCCAATGCTAACTCCGCAGGACAGAGGCATTGGTTTGCCACCGATTCTTTTTTTGTTGACTATTCCATGTTTGTGCAAACTGATTCGGGAGAGAAGGCAGTTAAAGGGATTTATGCAGGTAAAGATTGGCGATTAGAAGCTTATCAATCACAAATTAAACGTTCTCAACAGCAGCTACAAGCTTTATTGAAACCTAGTAAAACTATTGCACGCGGACAATATCACACTTATTTTGCCCCTGCGGCGGCGGCGGATCTATTTGACTTTTTAGCGGGGAGTGTGGGCGAGTCGAGCTTACAGCAGGGCAGTAGCGCTTTATTGAAGTTAAAAAATCAAGAGCGATCGCTATCTCCATTACTCTCTCTCAGCGAAAATTTTACCTATGGCAACGTTCCTCGTTTCAATGACTTAGGCGAAACTTCTGCTGACCACTTGCCGATAATTACTAATGGAAGCTTGGTAAATACCTTAGTGAGTTCGCGTAGTGCTAAGGAATATGGCAAGCAGTCAAACGGCGCAGCATCTGGTGAATATATGCGATCGCCTGAAGTTGCATCAGGATGCTTAGCAGAAGCTGATATCCTCAAGCAATTAGATACGGGACTCTATTTGTCAAATTTGCATTATCTCAATTGGAGCGATCGCAGTGGTGGTCGCATTACGGGTATGACTCGCTATGCCTGCTTTTGGGTGAAAAATGGCGAGTTTGTTGCACCTATTGAGAACCTTAGATTTGATGACAGTATTTATGATTTTTTAGGTGGAAATCTTGAGTCTATTACCAATTTTCGTGAGTTTATTGCCAATACTGGAACCTACGATAAGCGATCGCTTGGCGGTATTCTTGTCCCCGGAATTTTGATCAAAGATTTTAAATTCACCCTGTAAAACAATCAAACCCGAAAAGATGAAAGGCGTCGCTTCGCGCCGCCTTTCATCTTTTCGGGTTTTACACAGGAACAGAGCAGAGCATTGATCGCATTTGCTTCGCAACCAGATCAGGTTGCGAAGCCTTCATCAAAGCTCTCACCACAGCAACTCGTTTCGCACCTGCGGCGATCGCATCATCTAGATTTTGTTCATCAATTCCGCCGATCGCGAACCAAGGAATATCCAAATTTTTTGCGGCATAACTAACGTATTCATGCCCTGACGCAGCCTTATTGGGCTTAGTTGGTGTGGCATGGACTGGCCCCACGCCCACGTAGTCCACTTGATTATTGAGGGCAATTTCTAACTCTTCTGGACTGGTGGTTGATTGCCCAATAATATAGTCAGCAGCACTGCCACCGTGAGCATTGAGGATCTGGCGCACAGCCGCCACAGGAAGATCGGTCTGTCCCACATGAATACCATCGGCTCCCACAGCGATCGCAATATCCACCCGATCATTCATCAAAAATAAAGCATCGTACTGATGGCAAATCTCACAAAGTTGCTTGGCGATCGCATAGCGCAGATTATCTTCCCCTTCCTTTTGACGATACTGCACAATCTGTACTCCCCCCCGCAAAGCCGACTCCACTACTTCAGCAATATGATCCACAGGCATGGTCACTAGATATAGTGTGGCTGCCTGCAATTTTTGGCGACGCAGCTTGCCGATTTCATTAACTTCATAACCTAGTAATTGACTCTCCAGAATATAAACCTGATAACGCATTTGCTTCATCGCTTCGCCCATATGCGGATCAATCACTTTTCCATATTCTTCCAAGACCCGCAAAGCTTCTTGCAATCTGCCCATATTTGCCCTCAAAACTGATCGCACATCAGCGCGGCTAACTTCATTAGCGTGGCTCAACCCTGTCGCGGGATCATCACTAGTGTTACGAGCGCGGCGAAATTCTTCTTTATGCCACTGAGCTAGTGCTTGACGCATCTGTTTACAGCGATCGCATAATTCTAGATTTTCTAGCCCAAATCGACACCACTCTTCAATGGTACGGATGGCTTCACGGGCGCGATCGAGATTGGCATCAAGGATACGATAAATGATTTGTTGAGACATAAAAATTTGTGATGTTACTAGTTATTTTACATAGCTATAGCGTTTCACATGAAGTACGGGATTGTTTCCCCGCCTTTGGCGGGGAAACAATCCTATGTTTGAACATCGCAATATTCATCAGTTCTGTTACTCCCTTGCCACCCAAAGAATAGGCATTATTCACTGGGAAGGGAGTAAGACACAAAACCAGAAGATAAGTTGCGCCGCAAAGCGGCGCAACTTATCTTCTGGCTTTTTATTTGTCCTAATCCTAGTGACGACAGCTATAGTATTTATTGAAAGGTTTATGGATAAAAAGCAGTGGTTAGTCAAACGCAGCAAACAAGTTTAGTATCGGATTTAGACACATCAAAGTATGAGGCAAAAACTCAAGAAATTGCTAAGAAGATCTTAAGTGGAACTGAGAAAAGCTCACTTTGGGCAAAATTATCGCAACTTAAAGACGACCTGCGTCTTGATGACAAGCTGATGGCTTGGACAATGGAAAATGAAGGTTTACGAGTACAGTTATTTCGTTTGATCGACTGTTTACCTGCATTGCAGAGTAAATCTGAAGTTGCTCGTCATATGCATGAATATTTGGCTAGCAATGCTGTTGATGTTCCTGCTTTGCGTGGGTTACTAAATTTTAGTACTGACAATCCTAATTCAATTACAGCCACAGCAGCAGCGGCGACATTATCAACGGCGGTAGGAACTCTCGCCAAGCGTTATATCTGCGGTGAGAACTTAAACGAAGCAACAAAGTCAATTGAGAAACTAAGACGCGATCGCTTTGGCTTTACGATGGATCTGCTCGGTGAGGCGGTGATTAGCGAAGTAGAAGCAGGTAAGTATCTCAATCGCTACATTGCCATGATGGAAGATTTGTCGGTCAAAGCTAAAAATTGGGGCTTGATTGATCAGATCGATAAAGCTGATAGTGAGGAACTAAAGCGTGTTCAGGTTTCCGTAAAGCTTAGTGCTTTCTATTCTCAATTTGATCCGCTTGATCCAATTAAAACTACCGAGAAAGTCAGCGAACCAGCGAGAGTTCTATTGCGTAAGGCGCAATCTCTAGGTTGTGGCATTCATTTTGACATGGAGCAGTATGAGTTTAAATCACTCACCTTGCAAATTCTCAAACAAGTTTTAACAGAACCAGAATTTCGCGATCGCACCGATGTTGGTATCACCATCCAAGGCTATCTCCGCGATAGTGAGCAGGATCTTTTAGAACTAGTCGAATGGGCAAAACAACGCGGTAAGCCTGTCACCGTGCGCCTAGTCAAAGGAGCTTACTGGGATCGCGAAACTATTCGTTCCTATCAGCAGGGTTGGGCTTTACCCGTATTTTCAGACAAGGTTTCCACTGATGCCAATTATGAGCGCTTGATTCAGATTCTCTTAGAAAATCATCAATATCTCTATGCCGCGATCGGTAGCCATAATGCGCGTTCTCTCGCCAAGGCGATCGCGATTGTGCAGACCCTAAATATCCCCAGTCGCGCCTTTGAAGCCCAATGTCTCTATGGCATGGGTGACAAATTTGCCAAAGCGATCGCCGATATGGGTTATCGAGTGCGCGTGTACTGTCCCTTTGGTGATTTGATTCCCGGAATGTCCTACCTAATTCGCCGTTTGCTAGAGAATACCGCCAACAGTTCCTTTTTGAGAATTAGTGGTGAAGGTCGCGATATCAGTAAATTGATTGCTGCACCTGTGATGACCGATCGCGATCAGAATTACAATGGCGCACCCGCTCTGAATATGTTTGATGGTTTCGTAAATTCTAGCGATCGCGACTATGCGATTGATCAAGAACGCGAAGCTGCTCAAACTGCATTACAACAGGTTCACAATCAACTTGGCAAAACCTATTTACCAATCATCAATGGTCAAGCCGTCGAAACCGAAAACTATATAGAATCAGTCAATCCTGCTAACTCTTCGCAAGTAGTCGGCAAAATCGGTCTAGCCAGCATCGACCAAGCCGAAGCAGCCGTTAAATCTGCGAAATCTGCCTTTGCTTCATGGAAGAAACTCAGCGCTAAGGAACGGGGTGATATTCTCCGTAAAGCCGCCGACATCATGGAAGAGAAGCGCGAAGAACTAATTGCGTGGATCTGTTGGGAAGTTGCTAAACCGATCCGCGAAGGTGATGGCGAAGTTTCCGAAGCGATCGATTTCTGTCGCTATTATGCTAAAGAAATGGAACGTCTCGAAAGCGGCGAACAACGCAATATCCCTGGGGAAGATAACACTTATATTTATCAACCTCGCGGCGTTGTCGTCGTGATTTCGCCTTGGAACTTTCCCTTTGCGATCGCACTGGGTATGAGTGTGGCTGCGATCGCCGCAGGTAATACTGTCATTCTCAAACCCGCCGAACAGTCTTCAGTAATTGGCGCAAAAATCGCCGAAGTTCTCCAAGCCGCAGGCTTACCCACAGGCGTATTTACCTATTTCCCTGCCAAAGGTTCCACCGTTGGCTCCCATTTAGTTAAGCATCCCGATGTACATCTAATCGCCTTCACAGGTTCACAACAAGTCGGCTGTCAAATCGTCACCGATGCTTCGATCCTGCGTCCTAAGCAGAAACACATGAAGCGCGTCATCGCGGAAATGGGAGGCAAAAATGGCATCATCATCGATGAAAGCGCCGACCTCGATCAAGCCGTAGTGGGTGTAATGAATTCCGCCTTCGGTTTTGCGGGTCAGAAATGTTCCGCTTGTTCAAGAGCGATCGTCCTTGCTCCCGTCTATGACAACTTCATGGAGCGTCTAGTGGAAGCCACTCGTTCTCTCAAGGTCGGTGAAGCACATTTGCCTGACACCAAACTCAGTGCTGTCATCGATGGAGCCGCTCAAAAAAACATCCAAAGCCACATCGCTAAAGGTAAGGAAACTGCAAAACTAGCCTATGAAGGCGAAGTTCCTAATCATGGTTTCTATGTCAGTCCGACTATTTTTGGTGATGTTGATGCTGAAAGTGCGATCGCCCAAGAAGAAATCTTTGGACCTGTATTGGCAGTGATTAAAGCGAATAGTTTTGATGAAGCAATGGCGATCGCAAATGGTACAAACTTTGCTCTCACTGGCGGCTTATATTCGCGTACACCTTCCCATATCGAACGTGCCTATCGCGAGTTTGAAGTGGGCAATCTCTACATCAATCGCGGCATCACAGGCGCATTGGTGGATCGCCATCCCTTCGGTGGTTTCAAGCTAAGCGGTATTGGTTCTAAAGCTGGCGGACGCGATTATCTATTGCAGTTCTTAGAGCCAAGGTCAATCACCGAAAACACTCAGCGTCAAGGTTTTGCACCTCTTGATGGAATTGAGTAATTAGATTCAGACAAGGGGCTTAAGCCCCTTGTTATTTTGGGAGAAATCATGAAGATGATTACTTAAACGATCCAAAAGAGTTGTCTTTTATAGAATATTATCTTTTTTGCTATACACTGAATATACGTAGGATCTTGTCAACAAACCGTAGAAAACTGGTAAATTTTATGACTCAAGCATGGCATTATGTTCATTCGTTTACCAGTGATACTAGTTTGTTCGGTGGGGTGCGCTCAGTTTCTATTAGTGAGAAATTTGACTCAATTGCTTGTGGTAATGATGATAATACAATTAAGCTATGGAGTCTTACTAATGGTCAACAATTATCACATTCTTTTAACCATACCAACTCTGTTCGCTCTCTTATTTTTAGTCCACAAGGAAACAAAATTATTAGTGGTGGAGACGATGGAATTATACGAGTTTGGGATGTAAATACATTGAGAGAGTTGCTAACTTTACAAAAACACTCTAAATCAGTCACAACAATTACGATAAACCCCATTGATAATTCTATAGTTAGTGGTAGTGATGACAACACAATTAAAATTTTCAGTATTACAGACGGACAAGAGTTTCAAACACTGCGAGGGCATTCTAGCTATATTCAATCTGTTGCTGTCAGTTCAGATGGCTTACTAATTGCTAGTGGAAGTTGTGATCATATAGTCAAAATTTGGCAAACTGGAACGCATGAAGAAATTTTTTCTTTGTCTGCTCACGTAAAAGATGTTCGTATAGTTATTTTCAGCCCTGACAATAAAACACTTGCTAGTAGTGGAGATGACGGGGATATCATATTATGGGATATGAGAACTGGACTATCTAAATGTACTATACAAGGATATTCATGTAGTGTTCGTAGTCTAGGATTTAGTTCTGATGGGCGGTTCCTTGTAAGCGGTGGAGATGATGGTTACATTAAAGTTTGGGATTTGATGCAAGATCAACTATCTTGCTCATTTCAAGCGCATTCTGCAGGAATAAGTTCGGTTAATTTTAATTTTGATAATCAGGTTATCGTTAGTAGTAGCTGGGATAAAACAGTGAAACTCTGGGTTGTTGAAACTGCAATCCCGAAAATTGAGAAAGTAGGATTCTTTGAAAGTTTGTTTGGTAAAAAACAATCTAAACTTGAACCAACTTCATCATTGCCAAACTTTATTCTTCAAAAAGTCCACGCAATGAGTAAGAATTTACCTAATCTAACTGCTCTCAAAACAGATAACACAGAAAATGAAACATATGAATTTCAACAAGAATTTTATGAAATCCCGTTAAGAGATCCCCAATTATCTTTAGAAGATTGGAATCGTTGGTTAAAGAAGTGGAAACGTGAAGAAGAAGAGCGCAAGAAAGAAAAGCGTTCTAAGGAAAGGCTTCGTCTCAGAGAAAAACGTTTAAAGATAGATCAACAAAGAGAGGAACGGCTCAGGAATGAGCAAAAGTTAAGAGCAGAGAAAATTAGGCAACAGGAAAACAAGAGTAATTCTTCAAGTCAGCAACAGACAAAAACTGATTTCTGGAATAGTAGTTCATCAAGTAATTCAGGTGATAAGACATATGTTGATGGATACCGTCGCAAAGATGGCACTAATGTTAAAGGACATTATCGTAAGAAATAATTAAATGCTATATCGCATCGCCTAAACCTATGACTCAGCCTATTGAACAAAAAATAAAATCACTCGCTCGTTCAGACGTTATGCAAACGCTTTCCATGCACCGCCATGAACTAAAAAGACTCGGCGTAAAGTCTTTGCGACTATTTGGCTCTGTCGCAAGAGATGAAGCAAGACCTGATAGTGATATTAACTTTTTAGTTGAATTTGTTAGCGACCCCTCATTCTTTGAACTGTTTGAAGTGCAATATTTTCTTGAAGATCTATTCCATTGTAAAATTGATTTAGGAATGGAAGAATCATTAAAAGAACATTTAAGAGAACCCGTACTCAAGGACGTAATATAGAGCGTGTTTGAGAAGTTTTTAGCAACAAAAAAAGGTACAAAAAAGCCCCCAAAGGTATAGCCTGTCAATATACAAAAAACTAAAGACAGCCCTATAGAAGCAACAAAGAAATCATACCCCACAGACTTAAACGATGATCAATATGAACTGGTAAAAGACTTGATTCCCGCCGCAGGAACGGGTGGTCGCAAAAGAAGTGTGGATATTAGAGCCGTACTCAATGGCATTTTCTACATAAATGCCGCAGGATGCGCGTGGCGAATGCTGCCTCATGACTTTCCAGTATGGCAGACTGTGATGGTTACTTTCGCCATTGGCGAATTACGAAAACATGGCAAGAGATTAACGCTAAATTGCAACAATGGTATCGAGTTAGTGAAGGAAGAGAAGCCACGCCCAGTGCAGGATGTATTGACAGTCAATCAACAAAAATCGCTAGTCAATTAGCATCACCTGAAGAAGTTGGTATTGATGGTGGCAAACTATTCAATGGGCGCAAACGACATATTCTGGTGGATACATTGGGTTTGCTGATGATGGTGGTTGTTACTGCGGCAAATCTTAATGATCGCAAGGGTGCAGTCATGGTTTTAGAAAAACTTAACCAAATTCGCGACCGATTCCCACGTTTATCAACGATTTGGGTCGATCGTGGCTATAACGGTAAAGCTTTCATTATGGCGATTCTGCATACTTTTTACTGGTGTTTGCAGGTTGTTGTCCCTCCTGCGGGGCAAAAAGGCTTTGTTGTCCAACAGAAGCGTTGGGTGATTGAACGTACTTTTGATTGGTTTTCTCGCTTTCGGCGTTTGAACAGACAATATGAACTTTTACCCGAAACTTCTGAGGCTTTTTTCTATGTTGGCATGATTCAGATCCTCCTTAAACGCCTCGCTTAACTTCTCAAACACACTCTAATGTTGTACGGTTGTAGCCATATTAAAAGAAAGAAGCACCCAATGGGTGCTTCTTTCTTTTAATACGCGTCTTGTAACTCGTAAAAGTCTGGTGTGACATAATCCTTTCGCATCGGATAGCCGATCCAGTCTTCAGGCATCAAAATCCGCTTGAGATTGGGATGTCCTTCGTAGATGATGCCGTACATATCGAAGGTTTCGCGCTCTTGCCAATCCGCAGTTTTCCAGATCCAATAGACCGATGGACAGCGAGGATCGGCGCGAGGGAGAAATACCTTAATGCGGACTTCCTCAAGGCGATCGCTTTTAGCAATTCCCTCATCACTGAGCTTAGCCAGATGATACATACTCACCAAGCTATCGCCAGCACCTGAGTCATAACCACATTGACACATCATGTAGTTAAAGCCATAGGCATAGAGAGCCGTCGAAAAAGGTAATAGAAACTGGCGATCAATTTTTAAAATAGGAACGCCTTGTTTATCTAAACCCAAAAACTCATGCTCAAAGCCATTGCTAGTTAGCCATTGAGAAACGGTCGCCGTTACCTCAGTTGTGACTAAGGCTGCGTCTTGGTTTGTTAATTCTAGATTATCTGCCAACGGTTTCGACCTCCTTTTGAGCCATTTGCAAAGCAGGTAAGGGAATACCCGATTCTACTAATTCCTTAGGCGGAGAGATACGGCTAGGCATTTCCAGATATTGTCCTGTCAAGATCGGCGCAACCACTTTCATTTCATGCTTGATGGCATAGTAACGGTGAGTGCGATTGAGCGTAGCGCGTTCTTTAAATCCTTCCGAACCAATCTTTTTGCGGAGTTTGATGATGGCATCCATAATCGCTTCAGGACGAGGAGGGCATCCAGGAATATACACATCAACAGGGATCAGCTTATCTACGCCGCGTACTGTCGTATAGGAGTCGCTGCTAAACATTCCGCCTGTAATTGTGCAAGCGCCCATCGCGATTACATATTTGGGTTCTTGCATCTGTTCATAGAGACGAACTAGGGCAGGAGCCATTTTCATGGTCACAGTGCCAGCGACGATGATTAGGTCAGCCTGACGAGGGCTAGAACGTGGCAAGAGTCCAAAGCGATCAAAATCAAATCTAGAGCCGATCATGGCTGCAAATTCAATAAAGCAACAGCTAGTGCCGTAAAGCATTGGCCAGAGGCTAGACATTCTTGACCAGTTATAGAGGTCGTTTAGGGTAGTCAAAACGACGTTGTTAGATAGGTCTTGAGTAATCTGAGGCTTTTCGGCGGGGTTAATGAGACGTTGGGTCTGTTCTTCAATGCTAAAGTCAAGACCAACATTTTCGGATTTCATGACCATTCTAAGGCTCCTTTTCTCCAAGCGTAGACTAGACCTAACACTAGAATGCTAATAAATATAAGCGCTTCTACAAAGGCTAGTAGCCCTAGTTTACTAAATGCGATCGCCCAAGGATAGAGAAACACGGTTTCTACATCAAAAATGACGAAGGCAAGAGCGAACATATAATAACGAATATTAAATTGTATCCACGCGCCGCCAATCGGTTCGCAGCCAGACTCATAGGTGGTGCGTCCTGCGGCTCCTGACTGTTTGGGGCTGAGTAATCCTGAGAGTGCCAGTCCCGATAGGGGAACGAGCGTGCAAATGATGATAAATACCAGTAGGTATTCGTATCCGCTTAAGACCAAAATTTATTACCTCTTTTGTTACTCCAACTTAGGAGATGCTGACTTCATTATATGGGTGCAATGGTAGATGAAAATTTGTAACAGACTAGAAATTTTTCTATGGATCGGCTTATATAATTGAAACTTATATCAAAATCTGGCGCTAAACGTTTCTGATCTATAGATCTTGACGGCGATCGCTAGTTTTTAAATTATGCCCAAATACTTAAAAAGCGCTTTTATTGCTGTTTTTACTACTGATTTAAAACTTATGCTGGGCATTGCCCAGCATGGTTAATCAAGCAAATTTTAATTAAAAAAGTTTAGGAGAATCCATGAGTCAAGGTTTAGCAACGCTTTTGCGTGTAGGCACACAAAAATCTCACTCCGCAGCCGAGAGTACAGATTTCATCAAATGCTTTTTAAAAGGCGTGGTGGACAAGTCTTCCTATAGCAAACTGGTCGGCAACCTTTACTTTGTTTACAAGGCGATCGAGGCAGAGTTTGAAGTCCATAAAAATGATCCAGTTTTAAGCAAGCTCTATTACCGTGAGCTATGGCGCGAAAAGAGTCTCGAACTAGATATGCTCTTTTACTTTGGCTCTAATTGGCGCGAAACCGTCAAGCCCACACCCGCTTGCGAAAAATATCTGGCGCGTATCCGTGAAATCTCCGCTAATGATCCTGTGTTGTTAGTTGCTCACGCTTACACCCGTTACATGGGAGATCTCTCTGGCGGTCAAATCCTGAAGAAGATTGCTAAGGAAGCAATGGGTTTACAGGAAGGCGACGGTACTGCTTTTTATGAGTTTGATGATATTCGTAATGCTGGCGAATTCAAAAAAGGCTATCGTGAGGCGCTGGATACTCTGCCCGTAGATGCTGCCACTGCCGAGCGCATTGTCGAAGAAGCTAATGATTCCTTCCATATGAATATGGCGATGTTTCGTGAGCTAGAGGGTAATTGGTTCCTTGCTTTAACTAAGTTTGGTTGGAATTCTCTAGTTACCAAGATTAAGGGTGAACCCAAGGCTAACTCTGCTCGTCGTGAATCTAAGGCTGCTAGCTAATTGCACAAAAAAAGAGAGGCAGTGCATAGCACTGCCTCTCTTTTTTTGTGCTAATTGTAATTTATAGCTACTCCCTTCCTAGCCTCAAAACCCAAGAATTAATATTGCGACGCGAAGCGTCGCAATATTAATTCTTGGGTTTGAAAAGAGTATAATTCTTTGCTTGAGTATCAATGTGTTTTTATGGGCTACGAGCCGCTACATCACAAATACCGTCCTCAGCTTTTTGCTGACCTTGTTGGACAAGAGGCGATCGCCCATACCCTGTCAAATGCATTGAACACTGGGCGGATTGCGCCTGCTTATCTATTTACGGGCGCACGCGGTACTGGAAAAACTTCGAGTGCGCGGATCATGGCAAAATCGCTCAATTGCCTAAGTTCTGACAGTCCTACGCCTAATCCTTGCGGTAAATGTGAGCTGTGCCATAGCATCGCCAATGGTAATGCCTTAGATATTACAGAAATCGACGCGGCAAGTAATACAGGCGTTGACAATATTCGCGAGTTAATCGAACGCGCTCAGTTTGCTCCTGTCAGAGCGAGATTTAAGGTTTATATAATTGACGAATGCCATATGCTCAGTACCGCAGCATTTAATGCGCTTCTCAAAACCTTAGAAGAGCCGCCCGATCGCGTTACTTTTATTCTTGCAACTACTGATCCACAGCGCGTATTGCCGACCATTATTTCGCGATGTCAGCGATTTGACTTTCGGCGGATTCCTTTAGATGCGATGGTGAAGCATTTAGGAAAGATTGCGGCAAATGAGAACATTAATATCCAGATAGAAGCGGTGACTTTAGTTGCTCAAATTGCACAGGGTGGGCTGCGTGATGCGGAATCTTTGTTGGATCAATTGAGTTTATTGGATGGAGAGATTACGGTTGAAGCGGTTTGGGATTTGGTGGGTTCTGTACCTGAGCAAGATTTATTATCACTGATTGAAGCGATCGCGTCGGATCATTCCACACAACTGATTGAATATGTGCGGCGGATCATGGATCGAGGGCGCGAACCCTTGATTGTGTTGCAGAATTTGGCAAATGTCTATCGAGATTTATTAATTGCTAAGACCGCTAGCGATCGCAGTGATTTGGTCGCTATGACTAGTTCTGGATGGGAGCGATTGAGTCAACTGGCGCGGAGTTTGCCGATTCCTAATATTTTGTTAGGGCAGCAACATTTGAGATCGGCTGAATTACAAATCCGTAATTCCAATCAACCTCGTTTGTGGTTAGAAGTTACGCTTATGGGGTTACTGCCCTCAGCACAGAGTGCGATCGCGCAGTCTTCTCAGCCTGCACCAGTATTTACGCCTCCGCGAAATATTGCCCCAACTCCACAGTTTACTCCGCAAGCCCCTAAAAGTAACCCTGCTGCGCCATTACCAACGACTCCCCAAGCACAACCAAGTGCCATTGCTCAGCCTTCCACAATTGAGCCGAATTCTACATCTATTGCGGAAACTCCGATCTCCTCTGGGATTGATGACTTTGAGAATATTGCTTCCGTTGGTTATGATCTTGAGCAATTATGGCAGAACATTCTGGCAATGTTGCCCACACCAACTAAGTATGTCTTTATCCAAATCCAAGCGCGGATTTTGACTATTGATAGTGGCAGTGTCAAGGTTGGCTTAGGTGGAAATCGTGATGAAACCACTAAAAATATTGTGGTGCAGAAGCGTCCTGAATTGGAAGATGTGTTTGCAAAACATCTGCAACGCCCGATTAAGGTGATGTTTACTTTTGTCGCTGCATCGCCGCCCACTGAAGTAGTTCCAATTCCTTCACATCTTCCTGTTAGTCCAGCGATCGCATCGCCACCGATTTCAGTCAGTCCTGTAAATCGCCCGATTCCACAGTCAGCGCCTATTGTTGCCGCAGCTACGGAGCCAATGGCAAATGTAGCGCCGAATCCAGTTAGTCTAGAACCAGCACTACCGAACAATCCGCCGCCCCCACAGGCTAGAGGCTATGTGGGCATGTCAGAGGATGACAGGGTAATTAAGAATATTGCCGAGTTGTTTAATGGACAGATTGTCGATCTTGACGATGAAGCTACTAGTGAAACCACCACTGAAGTCACTAATCAGGATATTTAAGTGGTTACTCCCCTCGCAGTGAATGATTAGGGTGGTCAGGGATTACAGAACGAGTGTATGAATGTACGCTTACTCCATAAAAATCCAAAATTTCAAGAGTTGACTGAATCGCAGAAGCAGAAGAATCGAGGATTTAGACGTCAACGAGTCGAATGTGAACATGCCCATGTAGGATTGTTACCAACTACGACCATTTACCGATCGCCTGAAACCAGCACCAACCAATTCCTTCTCTTCGATCTCTTCGATTGGTAGATTGTTGGGGCGATCGCTTGCGTTAGAAGTTTTCTGCTCTTGAAATTTCTTTTCGTCTCTCAACAAAACTTCGCGCACTGCTCTGACTAGCGATCGCTGCGCTAGTTTCGACAAGACATCGCGCCCAAGGGTGAGGGTTTCACGCTTTGAGAGGATGCGGGTGATCAGGGGAATCACATCGGTGGGAGAGCTTTGATTGTCTTTCTGAAGGATTGACCATAGGCGAGCAATGTAGCTCAGACTAGAAGGAGTTTGAGCGCTATCAATTTCATTCTTTAATTTAGGATCAGCGACAATATCGCCGATTAAAGAAGAACGAAATCGCTCAGGCAGGCGCTTACTTGCCTCAACTTCAATACCTTTGACAAGTTCATCAATAATGCGATCGTGCATAAACTCGCTGCGATCAGAGAGCAAGAAATCTATGCCCTTATCGAGAGTTCCATTTAAGTTGTAATCAGGGTTGGTTTGAGCATTGCTAAGCAAGTTCTCAAGACGATTCCAACGAAACTCTCCATCACGAAATAGTAAGTCTTTAAGCGCCATCCGTAATTCTGGTGCAGAGTCGTTAAGTAGACGATTGGCGACATAGGGATAGGCAACCGCCAAGACCTTAAATTTGGGATCCACACTAAAGGCGATGCCCTCTAATGTCACTAGCGATCGGATGATTAGGGCATAGTAAGCAGGGACTTGGAAGGGATAGTCATACATGATCTGTGAAAGCTGATCAGTCATGTCTTTAAAATCCATTTCCGTTAAGCTCTGACCTTCAGGTGGATTAAATACTCGCGATAGGGCAGGAACGATCGCATCGAAATCGATATCTTCAGTCAAAAAGCCCAGACGCACATAGTCCTTAGAAAGTGCTGCAAAATCGCGATTGACTAAATGCACGATCGCCTCAATCAGCCCAAAGCGCTGTTCTGCGGAAACTTCGCTCATCATGCCAAAGTCAAGATAGGCTAATCTACCATCATTCATTACTAGCAAGTTACCAGGATGAGGATCGGCATGGAAATATCCATAGTCCAAAAGCTGACGCAGTGAGCATTGCACCCCAACTTCGATAATATGACGGCTATCAAATCCAGCCTGTTTCACCTTCTCTACATTGGTTAATTTAATCCCTTCAATCCATTCCATCGTCAAGACGCGCTTAGCCGTATATTTCCAATAGATTTTAGGAACATAGATACCGTCTAGACCACCATAGTATTTTGCGAATTTCTCTGCATTTTGTCCTTCAAAGGTGTAGTCCATTTCTTCAAAAATGCGGCTGGCAAATTCATCTAAAATGGCGGCTAAATTAGTACGGATGAATTTGAAGTTTTTCTTGAGCCACGTCGCAATGCCACGCAGGATATACATATCAAGGGCGATCCCTGCGGCAATGTCAGGACGCTGGACTTTGATGGCAACTGCTTCACCAGTTTTGAGCTTACCCTTATAGACTTGACCGAGGGAAGCGGCGGCGATGGGGTTGTCTGAAATTTCGGCATAAACTTCGGAAGCATCAGATCCTAGTGCATCGCGAATAAATTGAAAGGCGATCGCGTTGTCAAAGGGAGGTAGTTGATCTTGCAGTTCGGCAAGCTCATCCATGAATACGGGTGGCACAATATCGGGACGGGTGGAGAGAGCTTGTCCGATTTTGATAAAGGCTGGCCCCAAACGGGTGAGGAGCTGACGCGATTCGATCGCTAGTTTTTTTAGCTCTGCGGCTGAGGATTTGGCGCTGAGGCGAAGTCTGAGGATTAGCCAGATTAGCGGTACAAAAATCACTATGCAACGCCACCAGATTCGCAAAGGTTGATTGCGGTAATAGTTGGCGATCGCTTTAATGTCATAGCGATCTAACTCAAAGTCTGGTTTAGACATAGGATTTTTGCAGGCTCACTTGTGGACTCAGTGTATAAATAGTTGAGTACAACTACTTATAATATTTTAACAATTTGTTACACAATCTGGAATGTCTCTCTAGGCTTATGTTTGCTCTAATCCGCAAGAAGCAAGTCGCACCGCAACTTGTTTCTTGCTGAGTTATCCTTCATCGCCCAAATAAGCTTCGATTACAGCGCGATCTCCTTTGACGATCTCAGGTTTGCCGAGCGCAATTAATTGACCAAAGTCAAGCACCGCAATGCGATCGCACAGCCCCATCACCAGAGGAACATGATGCTCGATCAATAAAATTGTTAAGTCAAAGCGATCGCGTAAACTACGAATAAAGTCACTAAGTTGCCCCTTTTCACTGGGATTCATACCTGCGGCGGGTTCATCAAGGAGTAATAATTTTGGTTGCAAAGCTAGGGCGCGAGCAATTTCGAGACGACGCTGATCGCCATAGGAGAAGTTTTTGGATTTGACCTCAGCGCGATCGCTTAGTCCCACTAGTTCTAAAAGTTCCATAGCGCGATCGTAGGTTTGTTTCTCTTCTGAGGCAGTAGGCGGCAGTCCTAAAATGCCATTCCATAGCCCTGTGGTGGTGCGAAGATGTCTGGCGATCGCCACATTTTCAAGGGCTGACAGTTCACCAAAGAGACGGATATTTTGAAAAGTTCTCGCAATTCCAAATTTGGCAATTTGATGGGGACGGCGATCGCTAATTTCTTTACCTTCAAAAAAAGCCTTACCACTGGTGGGCGCTATCAGTCCTGTAATTGTATTAAAAAGCGTCGTTTTTCCTGCGCCATTGGGACCAATCACACCAAATATTTCATGTTTCTGCACGTCAAAAGACACCCCATTGACGGCGACCAAGCCCCCAAATCGGCGGGTCATTTGTTGAATTTCTAATACTGGCTGACTGGTCATGGATATTTCTTAAAACTCCAAATAAGTAGGTAGGCGTAATTAAATATAAAACCGAAAGAAGCTGATTCGCCAGCAAAGCTGGCGAATCAGCTTCTTTCGGTTCTGGTTTTTATTATGACAAGGTACTTATATTTTGAGATTTAATGCAAGATTTCAATAGTGGTACCGCGCTGCAATAATCCATAAATTTCATCGATATCTTTATTTTTGAGGGAAATACAGCCCAAAGTCCAATTAATTTGGCGATCTATGAGCCAGTCTTGTCCCTTGCTCACGCCATGAATGCCAACCTCGCCACCAATGCTATCTGAAGGTTGCAGTTCACCCCGAGCCTTGGCGGCGGCAAATTTGCGCCAAGACTCAGCATTGGGATAGTCAAACCAGATAAATTTTGACCACTCTGAATGATAGTAAAGCTCTTTGACGCGGAAGATTCCTTCTGGGGTGCGTTTGTCACCTTGTCGCAGTTTGTCATCCTTAGGATTTGCGCCCAAGGCGATCGCATAGGCTTTAATTGGCTTTTTTTGGTAATAAACCGTCAAGCGATGTTTGGACTTTTCGACAACGATCGCGATCGCCTTTTTGTCGAGTTTTGGCAAATCAATTAAAGAAGGAATCGCTTTATCTTTGTTGAGTAATTCATCAGATTTTTTGGCGGCACAATTGGTGATGCAGGGTAGATTTTTGGTTATATCAGGACTGGCGATCGCATATCCACCCACCAAACTCGCGAATAGGGTAAATGAGCTTAAAATTTGTCGCAAGAGGCGATCGGGCTTTTTAGTTTGTGACATTACGGTTTTTGAAACTATTTGTAGTTCAAGAAATGAAATCTAAACCCATTGCGGGGCTTTGCCATGCGATCGCTTGTTAATGTTTTAAAAGGCTGGCTTTGCCAGCCTTTTAAAACATTTCTTGGGTTTTAAGAAATAGAAGTTCTTTTGGTAAATAACTTTTTAGTTATTTGTTTACACCAACTTAAAAACTCTGGAGTAATAATTCCTTTGGGATAAAAAATTGTGCCGATCACAATTAATAATCCAAAAATAATCAAACGTCCATCCTTAAGAAATTGTGCCAACCATACAGGCATTCCATTTACACCTGCTAGCGATCGCAAAACTTCGGGCAGAGCCGTCAACACCATGCCTCCGACTACAGGCCCCCAAAAAGTTCGCGAACCACCAATCAACACAAAAGCTAGGAACGTAATACTGGCATCAAAAGTTCCCTGCCGCGCATTCCAAGTATTGAGAAAATGGGCGCTGACTGCTCCCACTAGCGCCGCCAAAATTGCTCCTAGCGTAAATGCTAAGACCTTGTAATAAGTAGGATTAACGCCCATCGAGTCGGCTGCTAATTCATCTTCTCGAATCGAAATCAAGGCTCGCCCGACTCGAATCTTTTCGAGGCGATACATAAATGCCATGCTCAAAATCAATAGCGGCAGAGCAATCCACAAATATTCTAAAGCGGTCTGAAATGGTTGGGGAATTCCAAATAAGCCCACTGCTCCGCCTGTAATGTCGAGGTTGAGCGAGATCACGCGCAAAATTTCCACAAAGGCAATTGTGGCGATCGCTAAATAAATTCCCTTTAGTCTCAATACAGGAATTCCTAACATAACGGCTAGCAAACCCGCAATCGCGCCTGCTGCCAACATTTCTAGTAATACCCACCAAATTGGCACGGTCGTCGCCGTAGGGAAAATCTTCGTCGAGGCGATCGCTGCCACATAGCCACCCAACGCATAAAATCCTGGTGTGGCTAGGGATAATTGACCTGCCATCAATGGCAAATAGACTGATATTCCTAAAATCGCGCCAAAGATTGCCGAAACAATCAAAAAACCGTAGGTATTGAAAAATTCAGTCATTATTCAAACTAATATTTCTACCAATTTTACAGCGTTTAACGTCCAAATCCGAACCAAGAATTTTTTGAAAGTGTTGCAAAGCAACACTTTCAAAAAATTCTTGACTTAAGTTATGGAGGACTGTTTCCTCGCCGAAGGCGAGGAAACAGTCCTCCATAACTCGGCTTGCCGCCTATCCTACACTCTGAAGCTGCTGTTTATAGTCATCAGGAATTGGCTCGGCAGAGCCGCGAGTTGCACCGATAATCCAATTACCGAGAGCAGGAAGTTTTTCGCAAATGTTAACACCAACATTGGCGAGAGTTGGTTGCACAAAGCAATGATGCATCATCCGTCCTAGTTGCAAACGAGTTTGAAATTCCTGCTTCCATGCGATCGCATATTGCTTTTTAAATATATTCCCATCAATTTTCTGGTCTAAAAATTGACTCACAAAGGGAACGGCTATTTCCGCAGAACGCAAAGCCATCGCCATACCATCACCACAGAGCGGCGTGATCATCCCTGCGGTATCGCCAATCATGCAAATATCGTTATGAAAGTTGCCTTTAAGAGCAAAGGTGATTTGGCTCAAGCCTTGCAAAGATGGGGAAACTCTTTGCATATTGGCAAAGCGATCGGCGAGGACAGGATTTTTAGCAAGCGATGAGGGAATACCTAAACTGGGATCTAAATCTTCTTTGTTGACCCGTTCATGGGCAATCCAACAAACATTTATTTCTCCTGTTTCAATTTGAGATAGACCACAATAGCCATTAGGGAAGCTGTGTAATTCAATCACATCACCAATATCTACACCTGTAAAATGTCCTTTGTAGGCGATCCAAGGCGATCGCTTTTGGATGAACTCACGATCAAGGGTGCGATCTAAGGGCGATCGCTTACCAAATGCACCTAATACGACTCGACCAGTAAACTCGCCTTTAGTGGTATTTACCTTAAAACCTGTGGACAAATCTCCCGTTACACCCAAAACCTTAGTGCTATCAAAACAATCAACATTTAGAGATTGCGCCCTTTGAAATAACATTAAATCCAATTGATAGCGACTTAATCCTAGAGCCGTACTAGGCAAATTGCTACGAAATGAAGCTCCATTAGCGGCGGTGAGATAAGCTCGATGAATCGGCTGTGCGCCGACCTTACGAACTTGATCTAAGATGCCCAACTTCTCAAAAGCAGCAATTACTTCCACTGACAAAAATTCGCCACAAAGTTTATGAATTGGGTAGTGAGCTTGCTCTAGCAACAGTACCCGATAACCAAGTTTAGCGAGTTGAATAGCAGCACTACAGCCCGATAGCCCTGCCCCGATCGCGATCGCGTCATAGTTCATAGTCCACCTAGTCTTTTCCCAATGTTACGCGAATTTTCTCCAACATAGGGAATAGGGCATAAACCCTAAGAGAGAGTTGCGCCGTAACTCTCTCTTAGGGTTTATGCCTTGACTTGTCTAGCTACAGTGCTTTGTGATCAAACCTGAACCGATAAATGTTATGTCTTACACATAGTCAAACCATTGACGTAAGTAGAGTTAACAAACATGTGGTAACACTCCAATCCACCATTTGCTTGTTATTCAGAGAGGAAATTTCATGTCGGTGATTTCTACAAATAAGACCGAAGCGATCGCTTTTGATGAGTCACAAGAATTGGACTATAGCCAAACAATTTTTTATGCCGCTGCGATCGGGTTGATCGGTGGACTCGTTGCGACTGCTTACTATTTTCTCTTAGAAAACTCAATGCACCTAGTGTGGCATTCAATTCCAGATTTGATTTCTCATTACTTTTCCTCTAACTTTTTCTCGTCTAATTATGTCTGGATTACTTCCACTATTGGCGGGCTTCTAGTTGGACTAACCCTCTACTTTATGGGGCTACCAGGAGAGGTCGCCTTTGTTGTTGAGAAAGTCCATGATCCAGGCAGAATAGACATCAAGCAAACACCAGCAATGTTGATCGCCTCGTTGTTTTCCATCGTCGCAGGCGGTAGTGCGGGGCCAGAAGCACCACTTGTGCAGGTGAATGGAAGTGTTGGTGGATGGATAGCTAGCAAACTTGCTTTGAGCATTCGTACTACCCGCATCCTCACATTCTGTGGGATGGCTGCGGCTTTGGGCGCTTTTTTTGGTGCGCCTTTGGGTGGTGCTTTATTTGCCCTTGAGCTTCCCCACCGACGAGGACTTGAATACTACGAAGCTCTGATACCTGCAACACTTTCAGCAATTCTCAGTTTTGTAGTTTTCCGTCTCACCACAGGGCTATCAATTGGAGGGATGTATCACTTTTCTTCGATTCCATCTCTGACTCTAATAAATCTTGCTGAAGGTTTTGTACTTGGAGCGATTGGAGCAGCTGTTGCGGCTCTATTTGTGCTGATCTTTTGGACTGTGGGTGCGATCGCGCATCGTCTAGAACATCAAACCATTCTATTAGCTACTCTAGGCGGATTAGCGATCGGATTAATCGCTTTAGTATTTCCTCAAACCTTGTTTTTTGGCGAACGTGAAATCGAAACAATTATCGAGGCAGGTTCTACTTTGGGCGTGACTATGTTGTTATTGATCGGACTTGCGAAGATGCTAGCCATTAGTTGTACTCTACATTCTGGATTTCGCGGCGGCTTTATCTTTCCATTATTTTATATCGGGGCAGCAGTTGGTTTAGCGATCGCTTTAGGAATTCCGCAAGTCCATCCGACTATTGGCATGGTGTGTATGATGGCGGCAGTTAATGTGGCAATTACTAAGACTCCCATTAGTACGACAGTGATCCTCAGCGTGTTATCCGATACAGCGATGGTTCCTGTGATTGTGATTTCTAGTTTGACGAGCTTTTTACTAACTCTCAATTTAAATATGATCAAAACTCAGCGATCGCGACCTGACACTGGAGTTGAGTAAGTATTGGCACTAACTAGGCAGTTGAGTTTTTTATGGGAAATCAAAAGCTTTGCAAAGCAACACTCTCATAACTCTTTAAATATGCACTGACTCTTTGGTATTGCTCGTGGCAATGATGTGAATATCTACATTCTTGAGTAACCGTAAAATCCTCTGAGTAAGAGAACCTTTGAATAAAATCTGCCAACGAGATTTCTGGCTTTCACCCATCACAATTTGGGTAATTCGATAGCTTTTCGCTGTATCGACGATCGCTTTTAAAGCATTGCTATCGCGCACCCGAATAAAATCACCGCCAAACTCTTTACATAAACGCTCACAGGTCTCGATATGTAAACTTTCGGCTTTAGTTAAAAAGCGATCGGGATTATCAACAAATAAAATATAAAGTTGGGCGTGCATATAGTTGGCAAGTCTAGCTCCTCTGCGTAATAACTGAAGGGAATTGGGATAGGTAGACACACAGACTAAAATTCTTTCGTGAATATTACAAACGAGATTTGTTGCCGAACCTGACTGATCATGAGCTTCTTGATCATCTTCGATATTGTCCGCAATTTCCCTTAGCGCTAGTTCTCGCAAAGCAATTAAATGGCGACGCTGAAAAAAGTTGTTTAGCGATTGATCGATTTTTTCTGGCGCGTAGATTTTGCCATCCCGTAACCTTTCCTGAAGGGTCTCAGGCGTAACATCAATCACCACCACTTCATCAGCACCTTCTAAAATGCGATCGGGAATCCGCTCGCGCACGATCACGCCAGTAATTTTAGCAACCGTATCATTAAGGCTTTCAATATGTTGAATATTTAAAGTTGAATAGACATCAATTCCTGCTTCCAGTAGAACTTCTACATCCTGATAACGCTTTTCGCGATCAGCATTGGGGACATTGGTATGGGCGAGTTCATCAACTAGGGCCAGTTGCGGCTGACGTTTGAGAATTGCCTCCGTATCCATTTCTGTGAGCGTTACTGATTCCCAATTAATCTGTTGACGGGAGATTAGCTCTAAACCTTGAGCTTTTTCTGCTGTCTCAACCCGATTATGGGTTTCTAGTAACCCAATGACCACATCAATGCCTTCGGCTTTAAGGCGATGCCCTTCCTCTAGCATTCGGTAGGTTTTGCCCACTCCCGGACTCATGCCGATAAAGATTTTATGTTTGCCGCGCCGATGAGTTTTAATCATAATGCTTGGACATTCGCCACTTGCTGTTTGGACTGCTCAAATACATACCTAAGAGCCGCAAATAATAGCTTTAAGTTTTGGATTGTATAAAGGGGAATCTCTTTCGTAAAGTGTTTCTGACCTTGGTTCTCACTAAGTATGGCAAATTCCCAAATTACGCCAGTGGATACAATTCCAAATATCGGTATGTATTTTGCATTGTGTCTCTGATTAATGCTCTGCGCGGCGATCATTTCTGCGATACATTGCGCCCATCCTTCTTCAAAGTTATCTTTTTTAGCTTCAACAATAATCAAGAAGGGATTTTCCAGAAAGATTTTACCCATTGGCGATCGCTTTGCCACCATGTAGTCGGGAATACCGCAGAGATTTTCATCATAATTTAGAGGCTGATGACTCCAGAGTAGTAGCTCTTTTTTATAGAGTTTCCATACTTCTCTGAGTGTGGGATAAATTAAAGTTTCGCAAAGGGCATATTCTGAATTTTTATACACACCTTCTCGCAGTGTTAATTCGATCTCAGATTCAAAGTATGCAGGAACTTCTATTTCAGAGATTTGGATAAAGTTCTGCTCAGTATAGGTAACTTCAAATTCGCCTAGTACTTCATCAATTTTTTTGTAATTGTTGTATGGCATAATTTCAATCTTTGGTTTCTGTAGCTTAACGAAATCATAAACTATCTAAAGCCAAATTAAGCTTTAACACATTGACACCATCTTCACCAAAGATACCGAGAAAACGGCGATCGCTATTTTGATCGATTAGCTTTTCGAGTTGGCTAGGTTCAAGTTTACGGACTTGAGCGATTCGGGTAATTTGCGCTTTCGCTGATTCAGGAGTGATGTGAGGGTCAAGGCTAGAGCCAGAAGTATAGACCAGATCAGCAGTTGCTGAGATTCCTGATTGTTGGAGTTTAGATATATCCGTTTTAATTCTCTTCAGTAAATCAGGATTGCTCGGTGCGAGATTACTTGCTCCTGAAACGCCTGTTTTGAGAATATTCGCTGTATCTGATTTCGGATCGGCGGTACTGTAGTTGGTGGTGCTAGGACGGCTGTTGAAATAGCGATCGCTTGTAAATGGTTGTCCGATTAATGCGGAACCAACGATTTGACCTTGAGGATTGCGAATTAGACTGCCGTTGGCTTGATAAGAGAGAAATGGTAACTGCGCGATCGCTAACATTCCCAAGGGATAAATAACGGCAACGAGTACCCAAAGTACAAGAGTGATGCGAATAGCTTTGATGATTTCGTTCATAGATTTAAAACTTCTCTGGTTGAAACATGACGACAAATAGATAGATGGAGAAAGCAAAGGTGACAATTGCTAAGAGTCCTAGAGCGTAGGCTTGGAACTTAGTGAAGCTTTCAGCATTTGCGGCATAGACTGCGGGAGCCACAATTAGGTTGAGGCAGAGGGCAAAGAATAGATATTTTGGGTATGTCTTTTTCATGGTTCAAGTGATGGGAAGTAAAACATCAATTAACTTAATAGCAATGAATGGAGCGATTACGCCGCCTAATCCGTAAAGTAGAATATTGCGCTGTAAGAGCTGATCGGCGGTGAGAGGTCGGAATTTCACCCCTTTGAGAGCAAGAGGAATTAGCGCAGGAATGATCAGGGCATTGTAAATTAATGCTGAAAGAATTGCGGATTGAGGACTTTTTAAACCCATGATATTTAATGCACCAATACCTGATGCGGCAAAGATCGTGGGGATAATAGCAAAGTACTTGGCGATGTCATTTGCGATCGAGAAGGTGGTTAATGCGCCGCGAGTGATTAGTAATTGTTTGCCGATCGCTACTAAATCAATTAGCTTAGTTGGATCGCTATCCAAGTCCACCATATTTGCAGCTTCCTTGGCGGCTTGTGTGCCTGAGTTCATCGCAACACCAACGTTGGCTTGGGCTAGGGCTGGCGCGTCATTTGTGCCATCGCCTGTCATGGCGACTAGCTTTCCTTGAGACTGTTCACGGCGAATGACTTCAATTTTATCTTCGGGGGTTGCCTCAGCGATGAAGTCATCGACTCCTGCTTCTTCGGCAATTACGGAGGCAGTAATTTGGTTGTCGCCTGTGAGCATGATTGTGCGGACACCCATGCGTCTTAGTTGATCGAAACGTTCGCGCAGTCCAGATTTGACAATATCTTTGAGATAGATCACACCATAGAGATCGCCACCCTGACAGATTCCCAAAGGAGTGCCGCCGAGCCTTGAGACTTTCTCGTATGCTGCTTCAAATTCTTCAGGAACTTCACCCGATCGCGATCGCACAAAGCCTCTAATTGCATCCACTGCGCCTTTACGGACTTCGATGCTTTCGGGTAAATCCGTACCACTCATGCGAGTACGGGCGGAAAAGTCAATGCCTTTAGCTTGAGTGCGATCAAATGTGACAACGGCTCCCGATTGTTCCGCTAATAGAACAATGGAGCGACCTTCTGGAGTCTCATCAAAGATGCTTGCTGCGAGGGCAACTGTGGCAACTTCTGCAAGAGTATGTCCATTGACAGGGATAAATTCATCGGCTAAGCGATTGCCGAGGGTAATTGTGCCAGTTTTGTCTAACACCAAAGTATTGATATCACCGCAAGCTTCAACGGCGCGTCCAGAAGTAGCAATCACATTAAACTGGGCGACTCGATCCATGCCTGCAATGCCGATCGCACTGAGCAATCCGCCAATCGTGGTCGGAATCAGGGCAACCAATAGAGAAACCAAAATCGCGATCGTTGTCGGTGTATTTACATAATTTGCGATCGGGGTCATCGTGGCGACCACAATTAGAAATACCTGTGTCAGCACTGTTAGCAGCACCGTCAAAGCAATTTCATTCGGTGTTTTTGTGCGTTCGGCTCCTTCGACAAGGGCAATCATGCGATCGATAAATCCCTGTCCGGGGTCAGCCGAAATCTTAATCGTCAGTTCATCAGAAACTACGCGCGTACCACCTGTAACGGAACTAGAAATATCTGTTCCTGCTTGTTTGAGAACGGGAGCAGATTCGCCTGTGATCGCGGACTCATCGACTGAGGCTAAACCTGCAATCACCTCTCCATCCGCAGGTATCATTTCGCCGATCGCGACTTTTATTAAGTCACCACGTCGCAATTCTGTCGAGCTAGTTGGCTCAATGGAGCCATCGGGCAGAACCTTACGAGCGATCGTGTCCGATCGCGTGGTGCGTAATGAGTCGGCTTGAGCTTTACCTCGTCCCTCTGCGATCGCCTCAGCAAAGTTGGCAAATACAACCGTAAGAAACAGAATTATCGTAATTGAACCGTTGAGAATTCGCTCCTGATTAGGATCACCTTTGACTGTTCCAAAAAGATTGGGATCGATAGTAACTAGCAAAGTCACAATCGTACCGACCCAAACCATGAACATGACGGGATTACGAACCGCAATCTTGGGATTGAGTTTACGGAAGGCATCACGAACAGCACGCTGATAAAGTCCCGCCATTGATGCTTTAGGCGTATGTTTGCGCGAGGCGCGAGTGCCGCTAGGCATCGGTTTGGTTGAATTATTCACATTCCACCTCTAGCAATCAAAAAAGCTTCAGCTACTGAGCCTAAAGCCAATACAGGAAAGAAAGTCAATGCACCCATAATTAAAATCACACCTGCGGTAACGCTAGTAAAAAGAACAGTATCGGTACGCAATGTCCCTGTGGTCATGGCAACAGGCTGCTTACGGGATATGCCATCAGCTAAGAGTAATAGAGCGATTAAAGGAATATAACGACCGCCTAGCAAGCTAACGGAAGTGCTGAGATTCCACCAGAGCGTATTGTCAGCTAATCCTTCAAATCCAGAGCCATTATTTGCTGCTGCTGAAGCATATTCATAAACCACTTGAGACAACCCATGAAATCCTGAATTGCTAATACCCGCTAACTGATCAGGAAATGCCAAAGCGATCGCACTGGGAATGAGAATAAAAATTGGATGGATTAACAAAATCAAAAAGCTAGTCAAAACCACTTCATTCTTTTCAATCTTGCGACCCAGAAATTCAGGAGTGCGACCAACCATTAAACCAGTCACAAATACCGCCAAAATCGAATAGGCGAATAAGTAAGCAGTTCCTGTTCCCTGTCCACCCCATATAATTTGTAGGAACAGATTCGACAAAGTGATAAAGCCGCCACTTGGCATTAGGGAATCGTGCATTGAGTTAACCGCACCTGTCATTGTTCCCGTGGTCGTCACGACAAATAATGCCGATTGCGCCCAACCAAAACGCACTTCTTTCCCTTCTAGATTTGGACTCTGTGAGCCAAGTAATGTATTGACAAGAGGGTTACCCTGATATTCTCCAATTCCTACCACGACAATAAAGGTAACATAAAGAATGAACACCATTCCAAATATCAGCCATGCTTGCTTGCGGCTATTGGCAATTTCTCCATAGGTAAAAATCAACGCTGTGGGTATGGAAATCATCGTCAAGATCTGAATCAGATTAGTAAAGCCATTAGGATTCTCAAAGGGATGGGCGGAATTAGCACCAAAAAAACCACCTCCATTTTCGCCAAGCTGCTTAATAATTTCAAAATGCGCCACAGATCCCAAAGCGATCGCCTGATTGATATTTCCATCTTCCAGAGTCGGGACAATTATAGGCGCAGACAGGGTTTCGGGTACACCTGCGGCGATGAAAATTATTGCCCCAATAATGCTAATTGGTAATAAGATTCTCGTAATCGTCTGAGTTAAATCTTTATAGAAATTACCAAGCGATCGCCCAGTTAAACCCCGAATAAAGGCGATCGCCACTGCGATACCTGTTGCGGCTGAGGTGAAAAATAGAAATCCCAAACCCAGCATCTGAGTAAAGTAGCTGAGGGTTGTTTCGCCAGAATAATGTTGTTGATTGGTATTGGTAATAAAGGAAATCGTCGTATGCAAAGCCAGATCCCAACTGGGAGCGCTCAAGCCTGTCGGATTTAGCGGTAATGCTCCCTGAAACATGATCATCAGGAATAGCATCAGCGCCATTACCAAATTGCTATACAAAACCGAACGGGCATATTGCCAACCTGTCATTTGCGTTTGGGAATTAATACCACTGAGAGTAAATATCAAATTCTCCAGTGGGTTTAAAACTCTATCCAGCAAAGTCTTTTGTCCTAAGAATACTCTGGCGATGTAACGACCGAAAATCGGTGCGATCGCTACAATCAGCACTAGCGTAATTCCTATCTGAATCCATCCTTGTAGCATGGTGATTCTTCTCTTGCGATCGATGAAGTGTTGGGAATATGCTCCTAACCCTCAAATCATCGATCCATTTTTTCCCCTTGACAAGGTATATCTTTGCGTTTAGAGCGTTCTTCCTTACTAACATCTAGTTTCTACGCCTAAGAAAATTGATCAGTTTAGACTGTGTTTAGAATTTGTTTAGATGGCGATCGCACATTTATACAAGTATCATGATTTTTTAGTCTCAACCAAATATCAGACATTTATATTTTCAAATATGATTGACAAAATGTCTGACACGATCTATATTCATATCTAGTTATCTTGTAAAACAAAGTTAGGTCAGGACTTGGCTAAGGTTAAATCCTTCAAAATTGATGGCTTAGATCTGTTTTTTAATTCTAACGATCATAGACCAGAACATTTTCATGCTCGTAAGTCTGGAGCATGGGAGATTCGTGTTTACTTCGTGTTAAGTAGTCAGGAAAATGGGTTGATCTTTGACTGTAAATATCCTCCCAATCCTCAAATATCAAGTAAGGAAAAAAATACAATTTTAAAACTAGTTTTAGAAAATCGTTCTAAGCTTCTTGACGAATGGAAGCAAAAAGTATGTATCAAGGAGGAGCAGTAATGTCCAGCAAACAAACAATGACTGTTTTAGTTCAAGATCAAGAAAATGAACATCTTACATTACCCTCTAAGTCAGTGCAGGTTTTGCATTCATCTGATATAAAGAGCTTAGACGCTGCTTTAAATTTGTTTGTACTAACTTCAGCAACAGGATTGCCAGAAATCGCTGATATCGTCCGAAATGCAAATCAAAAGCATCATCTGAAAGCGCTGTTCATTAGAGAAGATATCGATTCTAAATGGTTACCACAAATGTTCGATCGCGCAAATCTTCGAGTTATGCGAAATACTCTTGTTCATGCCACTTCTGAACTACCCAAAAGAGTAATTAATGCTTGGGCTATGGAAGCGCAGGAACAATTAATTGCTGAAGCAACTGTGATTGGCGATCGCTTGTTGGTGTTTAGTTGTAGCATGGAGAAATTTGAAGTTCCCTTTTCTTCATTACCAGCTTTAAAGCGTATTCCCATCAACGAACGCAGCAACTTTGCGATCGCTGATGATGGTAGTTATCTTTATTGGGAAAGTGCAGATATTCATCTCGATCTTGATGCTTTCCGTTATGTGACCGATCCCAAATGGAAGCAAAAATTTGATGCTCTCAAGTCAACTCACAATCAAGTATTTGGCAAAGCGATCGCTACTTTACGCAAAAAATATAAATTGCGTCAGTCAGATATTATCGGTTTGTCAGAGCGTCAGGTCAGTCGGATTGAGAAGGGTGAAGGAAGTACTAAGGCAGATACACTGAGGTTGTTTGCTAAGGCGCATGGGATGGAGTTTGATGCTTATCTTGATGCAGTTGCCAATGCGATCGGGCATATTCCCGAAGAATTTACTTTGACATCAAATGACGAATTGAGTGTACCTAAGCTAAAATCAATGGAGGAATTGCGCGAAGATTTAGGTAATGGAAAACGGGAGCATCTCAATTAGGCACTGAGTAATTATACTTAGAAGAATAGAAATAGCCATTAAGATAAGCGCAACGATGTTTCAAAACTTGAGCAACATTGGACTTATTCCACTGAGCGCCAGAAATCTTAATCCGACGACCAATCTGCTTAACCGTTGATTCAACAGAGCCTGAGCCAATAGTAAGCCCCTGTTGCTGTAGATAACCATACTCAGGGATGCGATGACGATGATTGCGTAAATAATCGAGAAAATTGATAGCCCGTTTGAATTTACAGTCTGCGAACAGAATCATAGTCGCCTCAACATCGCCTTGCCAGAGGAAATCTTCAGCCTTAGTTAGACGGCGCAAAGAACCACCAACATTATAAAGGTGTTCTTTCAAATGATACCAATCGAGTATTTCAAACCTTTGCTCTGAAGGCGCTATGGCTGTAAATAAATTCCAGATACCGTCATGTCCATCGCCAAGACAAGAGAATATTTCGGCTAATGGTTGTTTTTGTACCCAATCAACTAAACCTTGATTATTGAGAAAATAGGCGGCGATTGTCCCTTGAGCATTTACAGCTTTGTAGTCTTTCCACTCACACTTTTTTCCTTGCTCGGTTCGCAATCTCACTTTCCCGCCATCAATACTCATCTCTTCTACTGTTTCTGTGGTTGTCATTTCTGGAAATTCCTGCTTTTGGACTAATCGTTGTTGACTGCTGTGACCGATCTTGATTCCTGTCAATTCTTCAACATTAATCGTGGTTCTGGCGTAGGACTCACTAGCACTTACCAATAGGCAGCATTTTTCTAGTTGTGGGCTTAATCTCGCTCTTGCTTTTACTTGCAACTTCTTCGCTTGCTTGCTCTTCAGCTTTAGTTCGCCGATACAGCTTTTTACTTTTCTTTCTTTCCCTGCTTTTGTCCCACTGCTTTTTTCGATAAAAAAATTCCCACGTTTGGACTGACGTTTTCCAGCATTTGCTCCCTCACGGCTATTTCTATGCCTTCTAGCGTTTTCAATTGCTCGGCATCTTTTGTTTCTGCATTCCGATACAGGATTTCCGCGATCTCTCTGGTGCAGGCTTCGAGTCTTGCTTGCTCTTCTGGTGTCATTTGCTTAGACGGGTTAATTTGTTACTATTTTACCTGTGTTTTCTCTTAAGTATTTATACTTAGTGCCTAATTGGGATGCTCCCATGGAAAACAAGCCAAGACTATTAAGAAGAATATTAATAGCGTTAAGTCTGAGTGTCAGAATTTTGAGGAGGCTAACTAATGAAATATATTAAACCTATCAAAATTTTAGTTGATTCAGACTTAATCGAAGAGTATTTTTTAAACCGTAATAATAGGAGGTATCTTTATGCTGAAAGACTTATACAAATTATTTTTTGTCATCCAGAACTAAAAGTTTATCTTACTAAAAGATGTATAAATAATATTTTCGATCCTGAAGATGGCATTGATCTTTCAATGTCTGAATTTAGAAACTTTAATATTTGTTGCATATCCAAAGAAATTCGACAAAAAGCACGTCAATGGTCTGATTTAAAAATTGAAGCAGCACTTGAATTAGAATGTGGTTTTGCAGAAGGTGTTACTGCAATTATCTCAGAAGAACCAGATAAATATGGAAAGCAGACTTCTCCGATCCGAATTTGGTATGTTGATCAGCTATTATCCATTCTTCGTCTAAACTCGATTCCTGTTCGTAGTCGTGAATCACAACTATGTATTTTCCCAACAGAACCATCTTCATCTAAAGAAGTGATTAGAAATACCGCAAAAGTTATTGTAGAAGCTCTGAAGGTACTCAAAACGGCAGGAAATACTGGTATAACTCCAGAGTTGCTAAGCTCGGAGCTAAATCGCTCTGCTAAAACTACACAAAGCATTATTTGGGATTTAGAAAATTTCTTCATGGCATACACTAATAAAATAGGTATGGTGTGTATCAATCAGGATTTGTTAGGATCTAAAACAGAAGATATATCTAATTATCTATCAATGGTTCTACGGGATAATCTTCTTGTGAAAGAAATACTCAAAGAAATTGAATTGAAGCAATCCATAACTGAGTCGGGTCTAGACTATATTATTAAGAGATTCCATTCTTATGGTGGTGAATTAAAAGGAAAGACGGTTAGATCCTATAGGTGTAGAATCACTTCTTGGCTTATTGCTGCGGGATTAGTAGAGAAGAAAAACAACTATAAATTTGTAACATTTGTAATCCCAAGAAGTGAAAATGTCTTCAAAACTGATTCTCAAAATGACGTAAATAAACAACTCGACCTCTTTGATCTTCAATATTCTTCATGATTTTACAGCGCTTCGCGCTGCATAAATTCTATCTAATCTACAGATTTCTGCGTTTAAAAAAGTAGCGATCACCTTTTAAAAGATATGAGTCATTTAGAACAAATCTGGCGATCGCGCTTCTTTTGGATAGTTGTGGGTCTATATGGAATCGTGTTTATTTTAGAATTTTCCACACCACCAGACTATGTGATGGGGTATCTCTACACCAGTCCGATCCTGATCGCTAATTCGCAATTGAGCCGTACTAGCACTTTTCTGTTTACACTTGCTGCGGTGTTTTTAACAATTATCAATATCTGGATTCCTAATTTTGAAACGATTCAAGCTTCTATGGTTGTCAATCGCTTGGTGACTATCTTGGCTCTAGTTGTAACCGCGCTCCTATGCGATCGCAATCGGCAAACACAGCAAATTTTGGTGCAGCAACAGGTAAAACTACAAGCCCAAGAGCAAATCATGAATGTACGGGAAGACTTTGCCTCTACGTTAGCCCATGATTTGAAAACTCCGTTACTTGGTGCGATCGAGACTCTCCAAGCTTTTGATCGCCAACAATTTGGAACTATTGATGCCAAGCAAAAAGCTGTAGTAAACACAATGATCCGTAGTCATCAGAATAGTTTGCAACTAGTGGAAACTCTCCTTGATGTCTATCGCAATGAAACAGAGGGATTGCAATTACAATTAGAACCAATTAATCTGGCGATTTTGGCGGAAGATGTGGCAACCTCATTATTAAATCTATCTACTAGCCGCCGCGTTTACCTCAACCTAAACTATGGAGAATCAGACTTTCGTAAGTTCCTTTGGGTGTATGGTGATGCCTTCCAATTGCGACGAGTTTTTACAAATTTACTGACTAATGCGGTTAATCATTCTCCGCGCGGTGCAAAAGTGGAATTGGTTCTAGAAACCCAATCTTCATATCAATTGGTACAAGTGATAGATAATGGTGCAGGGATTAAATCTGATGAGAAGCCCTACTTATTTGAGAGATTTTACCAAGGACAAAGCGATCGCCTAGCTACTGGATCGGGGCTAGGCTTGTACCTAACCCGCCAAATTATTGAAGCTCATGGCGGTACAATTTGGGCAGAAAATCGACATCCTCAAGGTGCAATCTTTGGATTTCGCTTGCCAGCTTTGCCTTATTCATCCAGCATTAACTAAGCATCAGGATAGGCGGCGTACCGCCTATCCTGCCATACCGAAGTTTATTCTAAAAAATGACCTTAGATAACCTCAAAATTCTGTTAGTTGAAGACGACGAACTATTTCGTCTTGGTTTACAGGTGCGCTTGCAACAAGAAACTAAGATGGCAGTTTTAGCCGAGGCTAACGATGGAGAAACTGCGATCGATCTTGCCAAACAGCAGCCCTTTGATCTCGTCCTACTTGATATTGGTTTGCCGGGGCTGGGTGGTTTAGAAACCTGTCGTCAACTAAAACTTAATCATCCAAACTTGCCGATTTTGGTACTTACTTCACGCAATGAGCGATCGCTAATTTCCCGTTTAGTTAGCGCAGGCGCACAGGGATACTGTGTCAAGGGAGTCGCTGCTGCGACGTTAATTCTGGCGATGCGCTCAGTAATTGCAGGAGCTTCTTGGTGGGATGCTACCGCTACTGCCGAAATCCATCATACTTTTCAAAATCAATCTTCTGAACTTACTTCTAACAAGTCATTTGGAAATTCATCTGGATCAAAAATCGATACTTTGACTCGCAGAGAAAAAGAAATTCTCACTTTAATGTCTGAATACAAGACAAATCAAGAAATTGCGGAGATCCTGTATATTTCATCAGGGACAGTAAGAGTGCATATTCATGCAATTTTGCACAAACTTGGAGTCAGCGATCGCAAACAAGCGATCGCGATTTATTCTGATAGTGGGCATCTCTAAAAAAGCGTTTAAGCTTCTTGAGTTTAAATCACCAACACGCGAACTTTAGAATCAATTGTGGCAATAAAACCGACTTTTTGACCGCAGATCGCGAGTTTGTGAGGGAGGATTGGTTTGATTACCTACTCTGTGACCCATGTACCCATTTTCGGATACGCATTCGTAAAAACACCTTGCTTGACGATGGGCAGAGACAACACTGACGTTTGTTTTCAAGACCTCCAAATTGGTCAATCGAAAGTGTTATCCCATCCCAGAAAAGGGCAGACCTGTACTCGATGATTTGGCGGCTATTCGCAAGCGAACTCTCGAAGATGCCAAGATTCGCAATCAAATTGAAGGTAAGTTTGGACAGGCTAAACGAAGGTTCAGTTTAAATCGCGTCATGACCAATCTGGCAAATACTTCGGAAACGGCGATCGCTATCACCTTTTTGGTAATGAATCTAGAGGCGCTGCTCAAGCAGCTTGCTTTTTTATTTTTTTCTTGGTTTATGTTTGGCAGACAACGCCTCTTTCTTCAATTTGACATGGTGGGGTTTTCCTTTTCTGCTATCTCTTGGCAATTTCCTATCTTGACTTCTAAGAAGTCTGCTTTTTCTCCTTACCTTCTACCTGCCACCTAATTGCTTTTTCAGTAAGCCCTACTTAGTAGCTCTTAATCGAAAGACTGTTACTGGTTCACTTAGACCTTTTAGAACTTCAGAACTTTCTTCACAAATGTAATGCTTTATAGCTTTGATTGCCTTTACTTGCGTTATCAAAGTTGAAGTAAACACGATGTCATTACCTTCACTTAGCCCCTGTACTCGTGCGGCAGTGTTGACCGTTGTCCCGAAGTAATCAGAGCGATCATTAAGGTTGACACTAATACAGGGACCAGAATGAACTCCCACCTTGAGAATTAGATATTGTTCTGGAGATTCAAAGCGACGGTTGAAATCTTGCATTTTTGCTTGCATCGCGATCGCTGCCTTTAGCCCATCATCAGGGGAAGTAAAGGTTGCCATAATCGCATCACCAATCGTCTTAATTACGGCTCCATTATGTAGATCGACAAGTTCAAAGAGAAAATCAAAATGTTGACGCACTAGACTATAAGCATGGGAATCACCTTTTTGGCTATAGAGTGCAGTAGAGCCAGCTAAATCGGTAAATAGAATGGTGACTTGCCTAATTAGCAAACTCTCGTTGGGTGGTATCGTTTCGCGAGGGAATAGTTCCCGAAACATCTGCAAGGTTAAGAGTCGATGCCCCGAAACTGCACCATATAGTGCATCAATCTGATCGCGAAATATTGGATCGTTGGCTTCCTTAGATAGTGGTCTTAAACGTTCATCAATACTAAAGGTGACTCGCACCTGTTGATCAGCATCGGACTCATGTTTATGTTGACATACTGGGCAGACATGCCATGTTTTGAGATTCCCCAATTGTGTTGCCGCAAAATCAATTCCCCGACATTTTGGACATTGAATATCCCAATTAAGAGTAACAAGCCCTTCTTTCAATGCAGTGACTAAAAGTTTTAAGGTTTTTCGCTCTGATAGTTGTAACTTGTTAGCAATTAGACGAGGGTTAGCATGATAAAGAAATCGGCTATCTTGAATTTGTAAAAAATTAATAAAATTTTCTTGCTCGGTTGTGTCAAATCCGTATTGATTCAATGACTTGACAGCACTGGCGATCGCGTTATCTGTCTTATGTTTTGAAGAATTAAATAGCTTTAGCATAGGTAGGATCTAGATACTATCAAGGAAATCAATCATTTTTGGGGATCTGCTGCATTTCAATTGTACTTTTCAAAAATTATGATCGAGTTAGGTAGATAAGCGCAATTAAATATGATTATCCCCTTCAAGCTATTGCGATCGCCTAGTCATTGGTTAAACGCATAGGCGATCGCAATGTCACTCATGGCTATTCTCTACCAAGGTTGAATAGTTGACGGAGAAAAGCGGCAAGAGCAGCGATCGCACTTGTCGAGTCGATAACGATTAGCTTCTGAGTTACAAAACTTGCGCTGGTGTTAAACGACCTTGTTCAGTTTTATCAAAATCTTTATCAAAACTCACAATTACGGCTTTCTCAATCTCCGCAGAAACATATTGGTAGGCATCATCAAAATCTAAGTTAAAGCGCTCCATTATTTCTACGACTCGTTTCATTTTGTTGGTAGGAATGCTGACTAGCACTACTCCGCCATCAATCAAAACATCGTCTACAAATTTGAGAAAAACATCTCTTTGCTTCAGTCGATTACAAATCACACCTATGGAATGTAGGGTGAAGTCGGTCATACACATATCACATGGGGAGAGTTTATCGAGTAATTCAGCAACAACTTCTGAGTTTCCTTGTCCTAGTAGGCGTTCCAGCCAAATATTAGTATCTAACAGAAACACTAGACATTTCTCCACTCAGATGCAAGATGCTGTAGCTCAAGTGCTGTATAGTTATCTGCTTTAAGAGATCCTGCCCAATCTTGACGAAGCTTTTGCTTGGGAATTTGTGTGGATTTATTGAGAAGAGACTCGACAAATATCTGAACTTCATTCCGCAAATGCGGCGATAGTTTCTGAATCATCTCTTCTAATGGTTGCGCGGTTATACTCATGACATTTGCCTACTTTTCTTTAGGTCAATTAACCACAAGTATAGCGCCGAAGATTGGCAATTTTCCAGTATTCATCGTTTTATTCCACAGGGACAATATCCACCCGATCGCCGAGTCACAGAAATCCCAGAAAAGCCTCTAAACACTTGGGACAAATAACCATCCGCGTAGCGTGTGTTAGCGAAGTGTAACGCACAAACATTTGTTATGGCAAAGGTTCTAAACGGTTCATTTAATTGATATTAAAAAGGTGCGTTACATTTCATTAACTACGCGAGGGGCGATCTCACTATTCTTTATGCTTACCTAGATTTCGGCGGACGAGATTTACCAAAACCTTGGGGATATTGTTTTATCTTTCCTCTAAATTTTTTTAAGTCTTCAATAAAATATCTAGGTGAGTTTCCTTTCAAAAACTTCTCTAATAAAAAAGTATCTATAAAACTAAACATCTGCCCAACAACAGGAACAAAACCTAATCCGTTACCAACACAAAAACGAATAGCTTTAGATGGGATCGTTTGTATTGCTGGTACTTCACTAAGCAAACCGACATATTCTTTAAATATCTCTCTTTCATCAAGAGTCTTTCTATCATGAAACCATTTCCGAAATTCATTTGCATTCTGACTTCTTATAACTTTTAGCAGGTCTTTAAAGTTACATCCATCCGTTAAATCAAGCTTTCCAAGATCAGGAACATTATTTATCTCTAGCAAAGACCACATATTTTTTGATCTCACTGATTGCTCAACTAATCGATCAAGTTTTATATCGATCAAATCACCTAAAGGTGATCCAGTTGAACTACTAGTACAGTCAAGTTTTAATGAAAGATAAAGCTCGATATTAAAAAGAGCTAATGCCAGAAGTGCATCAACAGGATTGATTTTAGGATTTGTCCCAGATCCTATCACTCTAACTTGCATAGCCTCCATACCAGGAAGCGCAAGAAAATCTTTATTTGCACAATTATACTTATCATTCCAAAGTGATGTCGCTCTTAAATCTCTATACGTATCGCTTTTGACAGCATCTAAGACTATCGACATTTCGAGAGCTGTGGATTCCTGAATAAGCAGCTCTGTGATTTTGTTTTTCTCTGTTATCTGATTACTAATAACACTTAAACCAACTTTGATAGACTCCTCAACACTTGAGTCTTGAGGTCTTTTTGAATTAGGATCTATCATAGTTATCAAAGTGCCATCCATACCTGCCCCTTTTACATATCCAAAAACACCACTTAATCTTAAAAAATGAATCCTTTTATCTTCAAGTAAAGAAATAAAATTTTTTTCACCCAATACCAAAATCAATCCACATGCTGTTAGATAATCTTGTGTTGGAATGAAAATCTGATCATGTAGAATTAATTCTTCACAGATTGAATTTTTTATCATCTCCTTATTCTGGAGATATCGACCTAAATGTTTGCCATCTAAATTGAAAGTTGCAGATAGATTACCTGCAAGTACCTTAAACATAAATTGTGAGAGTTTAGAGATTTAGTGAAATTATTATAACAAAATCTTTTCAGATTTTAAGCAAATAATAATTGCCCCACAATATAATAAATTTTTAGTTTTCTTGATACTAAAATCTCTGAGTTAAACCTTCACCTACTAGAGATAAACTGATCGCCAGAAAAGTAATCGCTAAACCAGCGTGTCAGCATAGATTTATAGTTTCCACGTTGCTATTGACTCATTAACAAGCAGTTGCAATTGTTTTGCAGGTTCCCCAAGATTTGGCAGTTGATAACCATGTATAAGCCGATCGCGAATAGCTTGAATTACTCTCACCTGATCAAACTGCTCCATCGAAAGCTCACCTTGAGAATATAAATGATTAATTAAAGAATTGGCAGGAAAGCGTTCTATCGGAATTGCAACTTGCTTAGCTTGACGACGCATAGCCGCTTCCAAAACTCCCCATAAATACAAAAAGGCAACTTCCACTTCGCCGATCGCTAAAAATCTTTGAGCCTGTTCTTGACGTTGTAACATTTGTTCCCAAGTCAGTAACTCAATACCATCTTTGGGATCGTCTGAAGAGACATCTTCTCCAGTGATCAGTAAAAATCGCCAACCATGATGCTGAGCTACTATTTCCGCAATTTCTCGATAGCGATCGACAGAGATTTTAGCAATTGAGTTTTTAAGTTCTATTATGTAACCTTCATTCGATGCCTTTCTCGCAATAAGATCTGGACAATAATTTCCCAAATCAAAAGGGAGTAGAGCTTTAGAAGGCTCGATTACAACATCAAATCCTTACAATCTATATTTTTCGGCGATTTCTTGTAATCTGTTTTTTTCTAAAACTTTAGTGTCTAAATTCTTTTCAGCTAATTGAGAATCAACAGTCATAAGTAACACTCCAAATAATCGCACTACAAGATTGGCGATCGCACTAAGGTTTATTCATTTGTTTCCTGATTTGGCGCAACTCATCAGCAATTTCAGCCATAGATATCGCTGTAGGTTCAATCCTAAAACCAAGGAATCCAAAACCAACACTTCGTAATATGGATGGGGCAATCTCAGCATCTAGAACGCTAGGTATTTTCCTTCTTAGTTCTAGCCCTGGCTCCGCAGCGTCAACGGTAATGTTTGCTTGTTCATGATTACTAAGCAAAAACTCAAGCTCAAAACTACTTCCAGGATTTATAAAAGAGATATCAATGCGGCAACAATTTTGGTCATTTGTCCATGTAATATTTTTGCCATACTCACCTAGATCTACCACAGGTTGAATTCTAAGGATGCTGGTTCCCTTGTTGAAGGTAACTGCAAGAGCAAATTCTCAACTATATCGTTACCTATGCTGCCGAACCTTAATTTCACAGTACTCAGTGAATCAGGCTTAAAATCCCCCACTTGGACGGTAACTTGAATACCAAGCACTTGAGAAAGTTCTCGAGGTATTAGATCGCTTTCAGATATTACAGCCCAAGCAATAATCTTACGCTTACGATTTAATCTAGGCACAACTATGCCTGCTGATATAGCACCTAGAAAAAATGTGACAATCCAACCAGCTATTGAAATGTAATCCCTTGTTTCCATTGAGTTAAATCGAAATTACTACTTTTGATCTATTGAAAAGTGTTATCTGAATATGAGCTGTGCGGAATGGTCTTGAATAATTTTCTAAACTTGGTTGGTGTATTCATTTAGACGATATTATTTTTGCCGCCTGTCCACAAATTATGATTACAAAAATTTGATTAACCTTCAGTTTTCTTGTTACTAAATCTCTGAGTCAAACCTTCACCTACTAGCGATAAACCGATCGCCATCAAAGTAATCGCCAAACCAGGAAAAACCGTTGTCCACCAGATATTTTCGCCAGTTGAGAGCGCATCTAGAGCTTGCTTGAGATCATGCCCCCATTCTGGGACATCTTCAGGAATGCCTAAACCTAAAAAGCCTAAACCTGCCAGAGTCAGAATCGCATCGGCGGCGTTGAGGGTGAAAATTACGGGTAAGCTTTGGATCACATTGGGCGCGAGATATTTAACTAAGATAGTTTTCGTATCCGCGCCGATCGCTTGGGCTGCTTCGATATAAACTTCGTTTTTTGTACTTACGGTTTGGTTGCGGATCACCCGAAAATATTGAGGGATATAGGCAACACTGATGGCAAACGCCGCATTCCAGACACCCGCACCGACGACAAAGGCGATTGTCAGCGACAGCAATAAACTGGGCAATGTATAAAGTGCGTCCATTAAAAATACTAACCCGCGATCTAGCCAACCACCTTTGTAGCCGCTAATCATACCCAAAGGGACACCAACGACAATGCTGATGATGGTGGAAGCGATCGTCACTTGCCATGCCACACCTGCCCCCGCGATCGTCCGTGAAAATACATCATGTCCTTGCAAATCTGTACCAAACCAATGCTGAGATGATGGTGGCTCATGGATCGGGTAGCTGAGAAATTCATTGGGATTTAACAATCCTGCGGCTTGGAGTAACGGTGAAGCGATCGCCATCAGCAAAAAAGCAATGCTAATCACGAAGCCAATAGACATCAATTTTTGCGATACGGACTTCATAAAGACTGTTAACTTTGACAGAGCAAATTTTTATTATGAGGCTGAGTGTTAAATTTGCGGAGCCTTTAGCACTACAAATTCAACAATTGGTTTTGATATTCAATGTTTTGTACTATACCGCGATCGCTAAATCTAGTTAAAATAAAACACTGGGATCGTATGGTAAAAATTATGGATGTAATTCCCGCAATTGATATTTTAGATGGACGCTGTGTCAGGCTCTATCAGGGGGATTATCAACAGTCGGAAGTATTTGGTGAAGACCCTGTAGAGGTTGCTCAGCGCTGGTATAGTCAAGGCGCTAAGTATTTGCATGTAGTTGATTTGGACGGAGCCAAAGAAGGTAAGCCCAAAAACCTGAAAGTAATCGAGGCGATCGCCCGTTCAATTCCGATGCGGGTGCAGATGGGTGGAGGGTTGCGCGATCGCGAAAGCATTCTGTCCGTACTGCATTCAGGCGTGAGTCGAGTGATCTTAGGTACGGCGGCGGTGGAAAACTCGCAACTGATCGCCGATATTTGCGCCGAATTCCCTGAACAAATCATGATTGGCATTGACGCCCGTGATGGCAAAGTTGCCACGAGAGGTTGGCTAACAACTTCAGAAATAATGGCAGTGGATCTCGCTAAACGCATGACTTCCATTGGCATAGCTGGCATCATTTACACCGATATTCATCGCGATGGCACGATGCAAGGTCCTAATATCGAGGCTTTGCGACAACTTGCCGAAAATGTCAATGTACCTGTAATTGCGTCGGGCGGAGTTAGTTCGATTACAGATTTATTAAATCTCGTATCCCTAGAGTCAGTTGGAGTCACAGGGGCGATCGTTGGCAAAGCGATCTATACAGGTGATATTCAACTACGCGAAGCAATTCGGGCGGTGGGTAACGGACGTTGGCAAGATGTGATTGATGGCTCTGCGATCGCATAGTCACTTGAACAAAAAAAGCTCTTTGGCGTAGTGTGCGCCAAAGAGCTTTTTATCTGAAGCATTGCTTAGCACTGCCACTATGAAACCCAAAAGATGAGAGGCGGCGCGAAGCGCCGCCTCTCATCTTTGCTATGGCTTTGCAACTTCGGGATAGCAAACCTTCGTACCACCTAAACCACAATATCCACCAGGATTCTTGGCAAGATATTGCTGGTGATAACCCTCAGCATAATAAAACTCACCAGCATCACGGATCTCAGTGGTGATCCCCTGCTTCATTCCTGCCGACTTGAGAGCATCTTGATATACTTCACGAGACTGCTCAGCCAATTTTCTCTGACTATCGTTATACACATAGATACCTGAGCGATATTGTGTCCCCTTATCGTTCCCTTGTTGCATTCCTTGAGTCGGGTTATGAGATTCCCAAAACACCTTGAGTAAATCTTCGTAACTAATTAATTGGGGATCGTATACAACCAAAACAACTTCATTATGTCCAGTCATCCCTGAACAAACTTCTTCGTAGGTAGGATTTGGAGTCAAACCTGCGGCGTAGCCTACAGCCGTGACATAAATACCTTGCTGTTGCCAAAATTTACGCTCTGCTCCCCAAAAACAACCCAAACCAAAAACAGCAGTTTCCATACCTTCGGGAAAGGGTGGCTTCAAAGCGTTCCCATTTACGAAATGATGCGATGCAGTAGGAATTGATGAAGATCTTCCGGGAAGAGCATCAGCTGCATTTGGGAGTGTTAACTTCTTACCGAGTCCAAATAACATAATGTATATTTTTTAAATTTATTAGTCTTTAATACAGATCTACAGATCGTTAAATATGCATTTATCTCACAAAAAATTAGGGGCTTAAGCCCCTAATTTTTTAGCCTTAGGTAGTTACAGAGTCTGACCGCTAAATGCAGGAAAACGGTCAAACTTAAAATCCAGTGAATCATCATAAATTGTAAGGCTGTCAGGCTTACAGCGCTTGATCATCACGCTGAGTCCTTTTGAACCTTCTGTTTCTAAATCTTCGATGTATCCTAGCTTGGCAGCTTCCGCATCGGTAGTATTAGCAAAAGGACCAAAGTAATAGGTACATCTTGGTGAGTCGGTAATGATTTCGACCCAGAGTGCTAGACCAAAAGTTTCGAGAAATGAGGTGAAGATATTCTTAAACAAATTACCACCCATGGTTTTACATTGATAGAGTCAATGGCTGAAGTAGATTAAAAAGCTCCAAATTCAGTGATTTCTTAATTATTGTTTAACCGCAACTAAGATATATGGAATTCTCCCAACTGGTGTAATACAGCGTTGTGAATCTGATTCAGCTTGACTGATATTATAACAATTTTAAAATAGAGTTACCGTTTTTTAGTTAAAACCCTCACTACTCCTTACCTACTCAATAATCAGAGGTACGGCGCGAAGCTCCTCTAATTATTGGGTTTTACTGTCTATTTTTTAGACTGAGAAGGAGTGTTTTTGATTTTAATTCCCCGAAATATGGTTACAGATCAGAGAATTGGTATGAAGTGAAGAAACTGAATTCAGAGCTTTATTTTTAAGTCGCTAGACATAACTAAATGTAAACTTCTAAAACCTGTATTGCAAGCTGTGCTTACAATACAGGTTTTAGAGCTAGCTTCTAATTATGCCCAGCTACTTATATCTTTATTTAACTTAAAACATGACTTTAAGACAAATTGTTCAGGCTTAACGTATTTACCCAACGTTGTCTGAAAATCTCATATAGAGCCATTCCCGTCGCCACAGAAGCATTGAGGCTTTCGACTTTTCCATCTAAAGGTATAGAGACTAAGAAGTCACAGTTTTTTTGAACTGAGAGACTAAGTCCTTCATCTTCAGCACCAATCACCAGAGCGATCGCTCCAGAAAATTTAGCTTTATGAATTGCGTCGCTAGCTCCTGCCATCGTTCCGTAAACCCAAAAGCCTGCTTCTTTAATTTTTTCGAGGGCGCGGTTGAGATTAACCACACGGGCTACAGGCAGAACTTCCAATGTACCTGCGGCAACCTTGGCTACTGTTGCTGTAATACCTGCGGCTCGTCGTTGAGGAATCACAAGGGCATAGGCTCCCAGCGCCGCTGCACTGCGAATAATCGCACCCAGATTATGGGGATCAGTAATGCCATCGGCGATGACGATTACGGGATGTGGGGATTTTTCTTTGGCTTTAACCAATAGCTCATCAAGATCAGCATATTCGTATGCCGACACTTGAATAGCGATACCTTGATGTCTGCCATTGTCAGTGATGCGATCAAGGCGAGTGTTATCAACTTCATCAACAACTGCGCCAGCCGCTTTAGCATCATTGATCAATGGTAAAAAGTCAGGTGCATATCGCATTCTGGCGGTTACCCAGACACGGTTAACGCTGCGATCGCTGTTTAACACAGCCTCTACGGCATGACGACCATAGACAATATCAGGATTTTCGGGATTATGGACGGGGGGAGCGATCCCTAATTCGCCATCTGGGTCGAAATTTTGGGAAACGGGCGGCAAAGAGCGCCGTTCAAAGTTCGGAACTGCGCCACCAAAATTGCGATCGCGATCATGATCAAATCTGGCGGGACGATCGCTAAAACTGCGATCGCCACGATCAGGACGATCACCCCGATCAAATTTTTTCTCGCCGAACTTCTTGTCACCAAAGGTCTTATCACCAAATTTTTTATCGCCAAACTTCTTGTCACCGTACTTTTTATCGCCAAACTTCTTGTCGTCGTATTTCTTAGCGATCGGTTTGTCAAACTTGCGTTCAAATTTTGGCTCAGAGCTTGAGTCACTGCGCTTGTCATAGCTTTTACTGAAACTCTTTTCAGGACGGCGATCGCCATACTTAGCATCACCGCGACTATCGGCACGCTTCTCATAGCTCTTTTCTGAAGACTTGTAAGGCTTATCAAAGGATTTCTCTGATCCCCGCTCTGGTCGCTTGTCGGAGCGCTTGTCAGCATATTTCTCAGGATATTTGCTGGGGCGACTATCGGAACGATAATCACCACGTTTTTCAAAGTTTCTGTCAGAACCTCTTTCATGGTCTCTGTCAGAATTATTGTCAGATTGCTTGGATTTTAGTCTAGGTTGCGATGTCATGGCGATGCTGGTGTATCGATGTGGCTAAGTATTTGAGTGAAAATTTGGTCAAGGCGATCGCGATCAGTTAAATAAAGATAACCAATCAATGCTTCAAGCCCTGTTGCCTTTTGGTAAATTTTGGGATCGACTTTACGAGGAACCGATCCTGCTGCGTTGCGTCCGCGTTTAACTAGATCAGACTCAAATTCAGTCAGATCTAGCTGTTCGAGAAGTTTTGCTTGTTGCTCAGCCCTAACCTGACAAACCACAAGTTGGTGATACTGTTTAGCGGTGCGTGGCGGTAATAGGTAATGCATTCGCATTTGTATTTCATAAACAGCATCACCTATATAAGCGAGAGCAGAAGCTGGAATTTCAGCAATATTGTCAACTATTGGACTAGGAGACATGAAAAGAAAATGCCGTTAGAAAGTAATAGTGATTTGGTTGCTTTTAAAAGATTACTAAAGATATGTTTGGGCAACTTTATATGCTTTTTTACCGCAGCTTAAGCTGGTTTTTACTGCTAGGATTCAGACATAAACGGGCAAGCTATGCTTGCCCGTTTATGTCTTTAAAAATGTTTTACAAGATGCACTCTTAATATCATAGGCTGATCAAGTGTAGTTTTAACAACATTTGTATTGACTCTTAATCACATTTTAGCCAGTGGCTAACTGCGATCGCCATTGATGAGTGATCTAGCAGAGCTTAATCCCCTATTAGTTTTGTTACCTAAAATCTTTAGCACTTTGCATTTAGTTTGGCTAACAGGTCGATGTGATAGTTTGACTAGACTATCTTAGCGATCGCAGCATCAATTGATGTCTGAAGAGACAGGAACTGATCAAGTCTAACTAGCTTGACGGTTTGGGTAACTCTAGGATTGGTGATAATTTGCAGAGTGCCACTCAGGGTTTGAGTTTTTTTTGCCATTTGCACCAATACCCCAAGTCCAGAACTATCGATAAAATCAATAGTTGACAGATCTAAAATTACGTTAATAGGACCATCTTCAACGCATTTACCAATCACTTTTTTGAAGGCTGGCTCAGAAAAAGCGTCAAGAAGACCTGTGAGGCGGATCAATTGGTAAGTATCCTTGACTTCGCGGCTGCCTCTCAAACTCACAGTCAGGGTTAACGGCTCAGGAATAATGACCTCCAAGGGGTGCAGACGTACCTTAATTTGCGGGTATATTGTATTTGCTTTCTTCGTACTTGTCCAGACAATTTAAAAAATAGCAGCAATTCTCATTATAAAAATTGTTTTTTTGAAAGCTACTCCCTTCCTAGTAAAAAATTAGACGTGGCGGCGCGAAGCGCCGCCACGCTAGTTCTGGGTTTTTAATGTCTATTTTGATAGTGGGAAGGGAGTAGCCTACGGCTGGCTTTCAAAAAACCAATTTTGGGTTTGCAGCGCCTTAGGCGCTGCAAACCCAAAATTGGTTTCATAAGGAGAATTGCTGAAAAAATAGCAGTAATTTTCACTATAAAAAGTGGAAAAGGCTATAGTACTAACTAGTTTTTACTAGTTAATCACCCAGTTAGTCATGCCCAGAGAACTTAAAAATACCAAGCCAGAAGAAGATAACAGCGATGTATCGCCCAATGTGTTGCGGGTTGTTCTCGCCTTTAGACGCTGGGGATGGACTTCTTTTTGGACACAGGTTGTCTTATGTATAGTGTCAATAGTGACACTGCTACAACTATTTCTATTTCCCAGACCAAATCAAGCAGGATTGCCCAGTGGACTGGATACTAATCCTGCGACCCTACCCGGTTTAAGCTTTGCTTGGGTGGGGATAGCGATGCTGGGAGCGAGTATTCTTTGGAATTTTCGCTATACGCGAATGGCAAATAAACTGCGATCACCTGATCGTCCAACTAAGAGCCAAACGATATTTCAAATCAAAATTGGCTTGATTATCAATCTCTTAGGAATGTTGGTAACTCTAGTGGGAGCGTTTGCAATTACGGGGGCTTTGACTTTACGAGCGCAGCAAGGTCAAGGAGTGTTTGCTGGTTCGGGAAGTTTTAACTCAATTATTCAACCATTAGATTTTCAGATTATTCAAGCTAGTTTCAATATTATTTTTGCTCATTTTGTTGGGTTGGTTGCATCCCTAGCACTGCTCAATTGCTCCACTGACAAACCAAATCGAGAATAATGTTACAGACCCAAAAAGCAAAAGGCGGCGCGAAGCGCCGCCTTTTGCTTTTTGGGAGCGATGCGGCACGAAGCGCATCACCGCTATTTCTTGGCTGGGAAAGGAGTATCATAAAAGTATGAAGAAATGTAAATAGTAACAAGCCAATGCAATGGAAGCAGATTGAAGAAAATTGGGTACTGACACCGCCCAAACCCCAAGGCGTAATTCACTTTTTGGGCGGCGCATTTTTTGCGGCTGCGCCTCACGTTGCCTATGGTCGAGTGCTTGAGCAACTAGCGATCGCCAACTATGCGATCGTAGCTACCCCATTTCTAAATAACACCTTTGATCATCGCCAAATTGCTAGAGACGTTCACACTTCATTTCGGAAAGTTCGCAGTAAGTTGTTTTTAGACTATTTTCCTGTGTTTGGCATGGGGCATAGCATGGGTTGTAAAATCCATTTACTCGTAAATTCTCTATACAGTCCCTCCCGTGCGGGTAATATTTTTATTGCTTACAACAATTACAGCGCCGATCGCTCGATTCCCTTTTTTAAAGAGCTAGCTGGCACGATCCCCGAAATGTCTACGATGGAATTTACGCCAACGCCAATGGAGACGGAGCGACTAGTTGCAGCAAATTACGCCACACCTCAAAATTTATTGGTTAAATTTATCGACGATGATATTGATGAAATCTCGACATTGGGCAAAATTTTAAAGCAAAAGTTTCCTGATACGGTCAGCTTGCACACCCTCAAGGGTACGCATTTAACGTCAATGGGCGTAGATCTTAAATGGAAAGCTGGCTCTAGTTTTTCGCCTGTGGATGCGATCGCGCAGTGGGTGAAGCAGGAAGTTCATAGAAATAATCAGACCCTAGAGCAAGTGATGTTGTCATGGCTAAACAATCAAGTCAAACGTTAAAACAAAAGCCTGCCTTCGGCAGGCTTTTGTTTTAACGTTTGAATTTTAGAAAACATAGCGCTTTGCGGCTTCTTAAAAAAAATTTTAAAAGGCTGGCGAAGCCAGCCTTTTAAAATTTTTCTTGTACTACATAAAACCTAAATAAGCTGACCTGATCGCTTTGCGGTCGGGTCAGCTTATTTAGGTTTTTATGGCAGTTTAGGATATTGGCGAAAATTAGGTTTGCGTTTTTCTAAGAAAGCTTGCTTACCCTCTTGAGCCTCTTGGGTCATATAAAACAATAGAGTCGCATTTCCTGCTAACTCTTGAATGCCAGCCTGTCCATCACAATCAGCATTAAAAGCTGACTTGAGGCAACGAATCGCCAGCGGACTCTTATCTAAAATTTCCTGCGCCCACTGAATTCCCTCCGCTTCTAGTTGCTCTACGGGTACAACTTTATTCACTAAGCCCATATCTAGAGCCTCCTGAGCATCGTATTGACGACAGAGATACCAGATTTCGCGGGCTTTTTTTTGTCCGACTAGACGCGCCAAATAGGAAGCCCCAAAACCACCATCAAAACTACCCACCATTGGGCCAGTCTGCCCAAAAATAGCATTTTCCGCCGCGATCGTGAGATCGCAAACGACGTGCAGTACATGACCGCCACCGATCGCATAACCTGCCACGAGGGCAATTACAGGCTGCGGCATTGTGCGGATTAATCTTTGTAAATCTAGGACATTAAGGCGCGGCACACCCGACTCCGAAATGTAGCCCCCTTCACCACGCACTTTCTGATCGCCGCCTGCACAAAAAGCATATTTGCCATCAGGTGCTGGATTTGCCCCAGTTAGTAACACTACTCCAATCTCTATATCTTCCCGCGCATCAGCAAAGGCGGCGATCATTTCAGTGATCGTTTTGGGACGAAAGGCATTGCGGACATGGGGGCGATTGATGGTAATTTTTGCCATGCCATCAGCTTTGTGATACAGAATATCTTCAAATTCGGCGGCGAGTTGCCAATCAGTCATTGGTTTGGATCAGAGATTTACAGCCAAATATCTTACAGTGCTTTGCGCTTTGGTATTTGCGATCGCTATACCAAAAAACCAGAAGATGCGTTGCGGCGCAACTTATCTTCTGGAGCTAGCTAACTCTAGCTTTGCTATATAATTGAATGCTGAACATCGTTATCCAAAAATTTTAAGTAAGGGCGAATAATGGCGACTCCTCAGAGAACAAAACAGGTAAGTCTTCGTTTCCCTTTGCCTTTATTAAGCAAAATTAAATCTCAAGCTGATGCTAAGCAACAGGCGATCGCTGATTGGATCGTTGAGGCGATTGATCATCAATTTGAAATAAGCACCGAGCCGCAATCAAATAAAGAAGTAGATAAAGAGCCAGCCGCCTTTGTTTTGCATCCCGATCTTTTAGCTTATGTGGAAGGATGTCTTACGCCATTACATTCGCAGATTAGCGATCTGAGGACACAATTGGGGGAGTCCAAAGCCTGATTGACCAAGGGAAATCTAGTCAGGCTGATGCTCATGTCCCAAATAAAGAAACTCCTCAGCAGGAAGTAAGTAGCGGCTTCTCCTCATTTCCTAACGCCAAGCCTTTATTTAATTCGTTAACAGGATTTGCGCTCGAAGTTGGCGATCGCTTATTAATTAATGATCAAGAGGTGATTTTTAAAGGTTGGGTGGATCAGTCCCAAACAGCGATCGAGGTTAAGTCCATTGATGATGTCTCATCTAAGCAAATTCGAGCTAGAGAGATTACCAGTCTCTCGCGATCGCCTGTTGCTAATGCGTCATCACACGCACCTGAGCCAAAACAATCTGAAAAATCTAGGGAGCATATTGCCACTGAGGAACCAGAAATCAAGCAAGAATCTGCTCAAGATTTTCATGAGCCGATAGAAGTCGATAACAGCGATCGCGCTGGGGATAATTTTGCAGAACCAGAGCCTGAAATAGCGACCGAGCCAGAACCCGAATATAACGCTTGGGAAGTGTGGACGTATCTAGAGCGTCAGCGCATGAAAACTCTTAAATTGCTGAATACCTTTCAAGCAGAATGGGAAGCTAATCGATTTGTGAGGGAGGCAGAGCGGAGCACACCCGCAAATTTGCGGATACATTATGAGGTACGTCCCATTGTGCTGGGGGAAATGGACGATACAGGTAATGAATACAGCCAAGCCCACGACAGCCAAAGCGCTCAAGTTGAATATCCCGATGCGATCGATGTAGAGATCGTCACCGAAGCATCGTGAACAAAAGAATAAAGCGGCGCAACGCGCCGCTTTATTCTTTTGTTTGCTTACAGCAATTTCCGAGCAAACGAACCAAAAAAAATTTTTTAAAAGTGCTGCAAAGCAGCACTTTTAAAAAATTTCTTGGTTCGGGTTTGAGCGCAAAGCGCGGTAGGAAACATCAAAACCCAAAAGATGAGTGGCGGCGCTTCGCGCCGCCACTCATCTTTTGGGTTTTGATGTTTTAACAAGAATGGCGACAGCTATACTAAATAGCTGGACATAATTAAAAAACAAAGTCAAAACCTGTGGCAAACGCGCAGCGTTTGCCACAGGTTTTGGGGTTTTATATTTAATTTTTCCTAGCTACTTAAAAAATACTATTTAAATTGGAGAAACATCGTGGGAGAAATCGTTAATGCAATGGTTTTGTCAATGGTCTTGATTCCTGTCGGTATCGCCTTTGGCTATTTCTTACTAAAGCTACAAGGCGAAGAACAAGAAGAAGCGTAAAAAAAGTGGCGGTGCTATGCACCGCCACTTTTCTAGTTTTGTATAGTTTCGATTTCTTTAGTCTTGCCAAAGGCAATTCTTAGAAACGGCGGTGCTAGGAAAGTAGTGAGGATCACCATAATAATAATTGCTACTTCTAGAGGTTTATCGATCGCACCACTTGCAGTGCCAATACCTGCAAATACCAGACCAACTTCACCACGGGGAACCATACCGATCCCGATCGCAAGGCGATTCACATCAGGAACACCAAAGACTACCCAGCCTGTGATCACTTTGCCCGCGATCGCGACAAGCAGCAAAAATGTCGCAATTAGCAAACCGCTACGATTTTCAGGAATCATTGGATTTAGCACCGTCAAGTCAGCTCTAGCCCCAACCGTCACGAAGAAAATCGGCACAAGCAGATCGGCGACGGGCTTAATCAACTCATCCAGTTCTTTACGCGCATCGGTTTCATCAAGTACTAGCCCTGCGGCAAACGCTCCCAAAATCGCTTCTAGATGGATGGCATTGCCAATAAAAGCCATCACATAGGCAAAGATAAAAGCAGGAATGACAATATTGCCACGAGTCTTGAGCTTGCTAACAATAGACTCAAAGGTGTTATTAAAAAAGCCGCCTAAAAGAATCGCCCCAAACAAAAAGGCGATCGCGCTAATCAGCAAAACAAACACATTGGTGATGTCAACTTCACCTGTTTTTGCCAAACTTGCGACCACCGCCAGCACAATAATCCCCAACACGTCATCAATCACCGCCGCACCGACAATGATTTGACCTTCCTTAGACTTGAGTTGTCCAATTTCGGCAAGCACCTTAGAGGTAATGCCAATACTAGTAGCAGTCAGAGCCGCACCTGCAAAAATTGCGGGAATTGCCGCCACATGAAAAAAATACATCAAGCCAATCGTTCCCGCCGCAAAGGGAGCAGTTACACCAATAAAGGCAACCACAAAAGCTTGAATCCCCACTTCTTTGAGTTGGCGGATATCTGACTCTAGACCAATCTCAAACAGCAACACGATTACGCCAATCTCAGCTAATACCGAAATCACTTCACTTTGCTGCTCAAAGATGCTGTTTACCGAATCAGGAGTTAACTGGTTGAGCATCTGTAAGGCTGACATGATCAAGGAGTCAGACGCTTCAATGCCTCCTTCTGGAAAGACTACCAACTTCAAAGCCGAAACGCCGATCAGTACACCGCCCACTAACTCTCCCAACACAGGGGGAAGATCTAATCGTTTAGCGATTTCACTGCCGACCTTGCTGGCAAGGTAAATGACTATTAGGGTAAGCAAAACTCCCGACAGAATAATAGGCGCATTATCGGATGCCACCGTAGCAATCAGCGGTTGAGTTATGTTTAGTCCTGATATTTGATCAATTTGCTTTGATATTTGAGAGGCGATCGCATTGATCGAAGACATAGGCTTTGACCTTTAAATTAATGTTTTTTAATGCTTTACAGTCTATTCCAGCGCTTTGCGCTTTCTTATAGCTATCGCCTGTACTGGGACATAAACCCCAATAATTGGTTGGCGGCGCGCCGCGCCGCCAACCAATTATTGGGGTTTGATTTGTCTTAAAACAAATGACTTTAGCTATAAAACCCGAGCTTCACATTATTACGATTTAAGCTGATTGTCTCTAGTACGATGAGCTACATATTTTTGACGCGCCACTTCTCTTGTGGTTTTCAGCATTACTCCATTTAAGCTCAGTCCAGAACTTTGATAAACTGAAATCATGAAACTGGAATCTCTCCACTCGCGCCAGTGGTTTAAGCTCATTTGTGGGGCGAGTTATCAACATTTACCCGCAATTCGACACTTGGCTTTGATTTATACCTTAGCAGGCGCAGATTGCATCGATATGGCTCCCGATCCCGCTACCATTCGGGCAGCCAGAGAAGGCATCGCCGCCGCCTTAGAGATAGATCCAAATGCGATCGCCCCTCTAGTAATGGTTAGCTTTAATGATGGTGAAGATCCACATTTTCGCAAAGCATTTTTTGATCCGCAGCTTTGCCCAAGTGATTGCCCTCGACCTTGCGAAAAAGTATGCCCCACCAATGCAATCAAGTTTAGTAATGATTACATTGGGATCACGCCAAATCTTTGTTATGGGTGTGGTCGTTGTTTACCAATATGTCCAGTGCAGATAATTCATACCCGCGAACAGGTTTATGTCCCTGAAGATATTTTTGATCTGATTATTAATCAACAGATTGATGCGATCGAAATTCACACTCAACCCAACCGCACTAAAGAATTCGCAGCTTTTTGGCAACGCTTAAGTCCAATTATCCCCAAACTTAAATTGATGGCGGTCAGTTTTCCAGATTGCGAAGATTTGCGTGAATATCTCATGTCTTTGTTAGTAGGAATGCAGCCGCAACCGCGATCGCTGATCTGGCAAACCGATGGCAGACCAATGAGTGGTGATATTGGTGATGGCACAACCCGTGCGGCGCTGCAACTTGGTCAAAAGGTTCTCGATTTTCAATTACCCCTTGGCTTTGTGCAATTGGCAGGTGGGACGAATGCGAGTACTGTTTCTAAGTTGCGTCAAGCTGCTATTCCTGTGGCGGGTGTTGCCTATGGTAGCTATGCGCGTAAAATTATTATGGATTTTCTCGAAGGGTTAGGAGAAGAGATTCCCGATCGCCTTGAGGAAAAATCCTGTGTACTCTGGCAAGCCGTAGCGATCGCTAAGAAACTAGTTTCCCAAATCAAACAAAGCTAAAGGGCTTTTTCTTAGAGCTTGTTTGAAAAGCCTCCAAGCTAGCATAAATTTCTGCTTTTACCCCCCTTAATCTCTTCTTGAAAGGGGGATTTAAATCCTCCCCCTTTCAAGAAGAGGTAAAAAACTTCTCAAACACGCTTTAAACCTTAGGGTGATTGGTCGCAATCTCCCTCGCAAGCATATCTTCTAAACGTTGAATGGACTCATTCTGAATAACAAGCATTCGGCTAAGATCGGCTATCTCGCGCTCCTTTAAGCCATCAATCTTTTGATGTAAAGACTCGATTTCGGATTCTGCTTTAGTATCAATATCAAAGTCTTTCTGAGCTTTCAATCGGTCAACTTCAGATTGTCGATTTTGACTCATTAAGATAAATGGAGTAGCATATGCTGCCTGAAAACTTAGGGCAAGATTTAAAAGAATAAAGGGATATTCATCCCAATGCCTGATCCAACCAATGATATTGAGAACAATCCACAAACATAGCAGAAAGCTTTGAGTGAGTATAAACTTCCACGAGCCAACGGTAGCTGTAACAATATCAGCAATTTCTTCTCCTGTTGATGAGCGATGACGTTTAGAACTGGTTGACTTTTCCATAATTGATTAAATCTGTGGGTAAATTTGTTGAGCAAACAGTTTATGCATCATGCCTACTCCCTTCCCAGTGAAAGATTAGACGTTGCGGCGCTTCGCGCCGCAACGCTAATTCTTGGGTTTTAATACCTATTTTTAGACTGGGAAGCAGGGTGGTTTCATTTTCGGAAAGGGCTATCGTGTAAAGAGTACAGAAAAGAGCAAGAGTTAGGAGAAGAAGCCAAAACAGTAAAAAATGGTCTGGTAGAAGCTAAGCAAAAAGCAAAACCAGACCATGAACTTTATAGAACAATTAAAGCAGATCCCAGACCCTCGAAAAAGTAAAGGTAAGCGCCATCCCTTGTGGCTAGTAATGTGCTTAACCTTGCTGGGAGTATTGTGTAATTATCACGGATATCGCCCATTAGCAGATTTCTGTGAGAAACATTGGCAAACGCTACAAACAATGCTAGAGCTAGCACCAGAGAGCCAAATCCCCTCATACTCCACCTTTCGCCGTGTCATTCAAGGGGTAGAAATCGAGTCAGTAGTCAAACTATTTAACGAGTGGTGTCGAAATAGTCATACAGGAGAATCAGGGCAATGGCTAGCGATGGACGGTAAAAGCATCAAATGTACGGTCACCAATCAGACCGATTCTAAGCAAAACTTTACCAGTACCGTGTCAGCCTTTACCCACGAAACAGGAGAAGTAATTGCCCTTGCTGTATCTGAAAATAAGCAAATCAGCGAAATCGAAGTAGTTAAACAAGTGATTACTTCCTTACAAGGACAACCAGCCTCTTTCACAATGGATGCCTTACATTGCCAAAAAGATACGGTGAAATTAATTGCTGAGCAGGAACAGCATTATTTGATTGCCCTCAAAAATAATCAACCCAATCTGGTCAAGGCTTTGGATCACTTACATCAAAACACGGTCGCTCTTAGTTATGCCGAAGAGTTTGACAAATCTCATGGTCGGCAAGTGCGTCGTCGTGTTTGGGTCTATCCTGCTCCACTTCACTTACGCAAACATTGGTCGTCTCTACAGTCTTTGATTTATGTCGAACGCGAGGGCTGGCGTGATGATAAGCCCTTTTTCGAGTCCCTTGGTTATATTTCTGATTTGGCTCTTAATGCGGCTCAGTTTCTGGACCCGATTCGCCTACACTGGGGTATTGAAAATCGCTTGCATTGGGTGCGTGATGTCCTTTTTCAAGAGGATACTGGCTTACGACGTGGCGGCAATGCTCCTACTATTTGGGCTATTATTCACTGCTTTATCATGACTACTGTCCGCCGTCTTGGTTATCGCACGATTCCTCAGGGGCAACGTGTTCTCGCTAATCAAGTTCACCAAGTTTTTGATATTCTCTCTTGTTCTTATTCTTACTGATTTTTCTCCCTCTAATTTTTCTGTAACTTCCTTCCTGTTTGCCTTTCCGAAAATGAAACCACCCTGCTATTTTTAGACTGGGAAGGGAGTAAGTACAGGACAAAAAATGGCAAAAGAGAAAAGAAGGAGTCTTGCAGAGAACATAGTGATCGCTATCTATATACAGCTCTCCGATGAGCAACTTTAACCACAGTAACCACAAGTATTCGATCCTGTATTTCGTAAACAACGCGATAGTTACTAAAAACGCGAATTCTATACAGATTGACTTCCCCTTTTAACTTCTTACATCCATCAGGACGTGGATTGTCTGCTAGTAACTCAATCTCTGAAATAATTGCTTTTCGAGCAGTTTCATCAAGTTTACGAAGCTCTTTCAAAGCATCTGGCTTAAAGCCAATTTCGTAAGGCATCTAGACAATTCCCAATTCTTTTTTGACATCTACCAAGCTAATAAAACCATCCTCCTGTAAAGTAATTTTTGCATCCGCAATATCTTCGGCATCTTCCATTTCTTCTAAAACTAGGTTTAGTATCATTCTAGAAGAGATAGATCCTACAGCTATATCCATCTGACTTTGACGAAACAAGCGAACCAGCCTTAATAATTCAGGAATGTACTCTTCGGGAGTATGTTCAAGTTCTGATAATAGTTCAAACCTTGGGTTTGTCATTGTATTCACCTTTTACAAATTTTGTAAAAATTAGGGTGAGATTGAATAACTCACCCTGTCATTATAATTAAAAAAGTTGAAAATCTTGATCTAATCGCTTATCCAATCCCCAATAAGCCGCGATGCCTCTCAAAAAATCAACGAACATAGCGATCGCACTAAAGTACAGTCTTTTGCGGCTTTGTGTAGTACAAGAGAATTTTTGAAAGGCTGGCAAAGCCAGCCTTTCAAAAATTCTCTTGGGTTTTAAGAAAGTGCAAAGCGCTGTAGCTATAATTGCATTCAAAAACCTTTATGAAATATCAAATCAAATCGCGATCTAGATCATCATTCTGGCAACGCCCGATCGCATTGTTACTAGGGGTCGCGATTTGTGCCTGTATGCTGGTGTTAGCTGCCTGTGAGCCAGTTCCCGAACCAAATCAATCCACAATTGGCAATGCCAACCGTCTCAAAACTGTACTGAGTCGCGGCAAATTGGTATGTGGCGTAAGTGGTGAATTACCGGGATTTAGCTTTGTCAATAAAGAGGGTAAATATTCGGGGCTAGATGTGGATGTTTGTCGAGCGATCGCGGCGGCTCTGTTTGATGATCCTGAAGCGGTGCAGTTTCGTAATCTCAATGCTAAGGAGCGCTTTACGGCTTTACAATCTGGCGAAATTGATATCCTTAGTCGCAATACCACATGGACGTTGGGGCGAGATACGACTTCACGACTAGCATTTATGCCAGTGGTTTTTTATGACGGTCAAGGGGTGATGGTTCGCAAGGATAGCAATATTAAGGCGATCGCAGATCTGAAGGGAGCAGATATTTGCGCTCAGACAGGAACTACCACTGAGCAAAATCTTGCCGATCAAATGCGGAAACTGAATCTGGAATACAAGCCTGTAGTTTATGAAGATGTAAATGCAACTTTTGCCGCCTATCAGTCGGGGCGTTGTGTGGCGATTACAGCCGATCGCTCGGCGCTAGTTGTGCGTCGGACTAGGCTGGGCGATCCTGAAAATCATGTGGTGTTAGATTCCGTCTTTTCTAAAGAGCCGCTTGCCCCTGCGGTCAGCGATGGAGATTCTAAGTGGGCTGACATTGTGCAGTGGATTATATATGCAGCGATCGAGGCGGAGGACTTGGATATTTCTAAGGCAAATTTGACGAGTCAGTTGGCGAGCAAAAATGCAGAAGTTCGGCGTTTTTTAGGGAGCGATGGCAGCTTGGGTAAAGATATGGGCATTGCCAATGACTTTACAGCGCGAGTGATTAAGCACGTTGGTAATTATGCAGAGATTTACGATCGCAATTTGGGCAAAGATAGCTCGTTTAAGTTGCCACGCGGACAAAATGAGCTATGGAAAAATGGCGGGTTAATGTACTCCCCGCCATTTCGATAAAAAAGAAGTGCCGCGCAGAGCGCGGCATTTCTTTTTTTATCGAAATGGTGGCGCTTTGCGCCACCATTTCTCGTATTACCAACCAAATACTGTGGAGATCGCTGGTTGCGGTGCGATCGCTACATTGTCAGAAGCTTCAGCATCATTCACTAATTCTTCTGTGCAGAAAGTTGCAGTACTAAAGCCACCAAAACGCTTTACAGTGCTAGCCCGCATCCTGACATTAGGAGCAGGAAACCAGAAGCGCTCATAGGAACTCATGGAAGGATACTCAGTAATCAAAACGAGAGCATCTTCATTGTCAATTTCATAACGTCCGATGACGGGCATAACTTCGGCGTAGCCACGTTCTCGCAATAGCTTACCTTGGCGACCTGTTGCGTCATCTGGAACAAGGGCAAATACGGTTTCGCCAGAATGATTTTCATCGTCTTCCTTATCCCAAGCCATTGTGCCGTCCCATTTGACATAGGCTCCGCCGATCGCCGTTTTAGGTTCGACTTCATGCATTTGGCAAATTTCGATCACCTTTGGATCATCGGCATTTAGTGGATTGACATAAATTTCTGAGCCACCTTTTTCGGCGCGGCGAAAGGCTAAATGGTGAGTAGTACGTTGCGATCGCCATGTACCTGCACTTTTTTGGAAAAATTCTAAAGCATTCATCGGGTTGATATTAAAAAGAAGATTTAAGATTAATTTTATGATTAGCGAGGCGCAATTAAATATCAAAGTCAAAACTTGTAGAAATCTCCAGCAATTCTCATTATGAAACCAATTTTGGGGTTTGCAGCTTCTAAGGATCTGCAAACCCCAAAATTGGTTTTTTGAAAGCCAGCCTACGGATGGCTTTCAAAAAACCAATTTTTATAATGAGAATTGCTGAGCGATCCCCAAAGGTTTTGACTTTGATCTCTTAGTTTAGTTTGCGAATGTTTACATTTACTAACAGACGACGATTTTACAAAAAACACGAAAATTTATGTTGATTTTAAATTTTAACAATTTTTTTACTATTTGTAATTCCTTACTGCCAAGCAAGCTTTAGAAATTAGTTACGCATAATTTTAAGGCGGGGATCGCTCATCTGCTAATGATCCCAATTTTTGCACTTATAATCTACGGGTAGCTAGCACAACAATTTAGAAATTTGAGACCCCTGTTTATAGACCATTGTTTTCAGATATCAAGCTTAAAAGTAATCTTAACGTTTGTAGATATTTCTTTATAATTTCTCTTAGCGATACCTGATAAATTTTAATATATAAAAAATAAACTCTTTTATTATAGAGGTTTCATAACAAATCTGTAGTAATTCATGTAAAGCTAAACTGCTTTCTAATGTATAACTTCAGAATTTACATTTCAAACATCAGACTAATCTTATTTAACTTTTTATCTTATTTTTATTCAAAAATTTATTCATATTTATCTCAAGGAAACAACAAAATGATTGAATCTATTCGTTGCTCAAACTGCGGCGCGATCGCCGAGCGCCACCACCTGTCTTACCTTGCCCAAGTCAAGACCCAATGCGAAAAGTGCGACTACTTATTAGTGATGTGTACTCGCAGTGGTCAGGTTTTAGAATCCTATGCCCCTGGTTTACCCTGTGAGCCAAAAGGTCTCAACACAATCTCTATGCGCTTTACTCTAAATGCAAAAAAAAATCTAGACAACAGTTTAATTGCTAGAGATAGAGGATTTGTCACGTAGAGATCTCCCAAAACCAAAGAAAAAAAAATGGCGGCGCATTGTAATGCGCCGCCATTTTTTTTTCTTTGGTTTTGGAATAGCCTTAGCCATCAATGTTAGGAAAAAGCCAAAACCCAAGAGAGAGGAGCGGCGCTTCGCGCTGCTCCTCTCTCTTGGGTTTTGAGTTTTAACTTGATTTGCTATAGCTATAAGCTTTAGTGAGGGCATCAGTTAGCTCTTTAATTTGAATGGGTTTGCTCACATAGTCATTCATTCCTGCTTGTAAATAGACTTCGCGATCGCCTTGGAGGGCATTGGCAGTTAAAGCGATTATCCAAGGATGGATGGGGAAATTTTGGATAATTTGTTTAGTGGCGATAACTCCATCCATCACAGGCATAAATATATCCATCAAAATTACATCATATCTTTTGTGCTTGAGCGACTCCAAAGCTTCAGCACCATTGACCACAACATCGACCTCACCATAACCAAGACGTTTGAGAAAACGTAATGCAACTGTTCGATTAAGAGCGTTGTCTTCCACTAATAGAAGGTTAAGAGGATATTTCTTAGCAAAACCCTCATCAAATATGGCGGATCTTACATTTTGAGAGGGCTTACTAATCTGTTTTTTGTTGCAAAACTTAACTAATTCTCGACATACATGAGATCGCTTAACAGGGTGGTGCATTAAGCAAATTAAGGGATCTGAGATATCTAGACTTGCCTTGGCATCATTATCTAAATTAAGCCCTAACAAAATAATAGGTAAATTCGTGGATTTTGCCCGCAGCAGGGAAGCAATATTAGTTTTGTCACTTGCCGAACGACTGGTCGTATCGATAATTGCAAAATCAAATTTTGTAGTCTCCTGCAAACAAGCGATCGCCTCTGCCATAGATGAAGTAGCGATCGCTTGCAAACCTAGATTTCTAACCGTATTTACTAATCCCTCACGGCTGACTTGATTGTCATCAACAATGAGAATGCATCGCCCTGCTAGGTCGGATTTGCTATCTACATCTGAGCAATAGTCATTATCCCTTGCTTCAATTTTGATAGCATTCGCAGAAATCGAAAAAGTAAATGTTGAGCCAACTCCCACGGTGCTATCAATGGATATATCGCCGCCCAGCAGCTCAGTTAAGCGCCAACAGATCGCTAGTCCCAACCCTGTGCCGCCATATCGCCGCGTGGTCGAAGAGTCAACCTGACTAAAAGGCTGAAATAGGCGATCGTAACAATCTTGGGGAATTCCAATCCCTGTATCACTGACACTAAAACTTAATTGATAGGTGTGTAGCTCACCTAATCCGTCATCGTTATCTTCGGTTGAAATTGTCTCGCTCAGCAATGACACTTTGACTGTCACCGAGCCAGTAGCCGTAAATTTCACCGCATTACTAATGAGGTTAACTAAAACTTGGCGGAGACGAGTCGCGTCACTAACAATGAATTCAGGGACATCACAATCCATGCAGTACGCCAGCTTAATTCCTTTATTTAGAGCCGATTTAGCCAGTAGATTCAGTGAATCTTCGATGCAATGACGTAGGTTAAAAGTATAAATATCTAAGCTAAATTTTCCTGATTCAATTTTAGAAAAGTCAAGAATGTCATTAATGATCGTCAGCAGATTATTGCCACTGGATCTAATAATTTCGACAAATTCCTGCTGCTCAGCATCAAGGGTCGTGTCCAACATCAAGCTTGCCATGCCCATCACCGCATTCATAGGCGTACGGATCTCATGACTCATAGTTGCTAAAAAGTCACTCTTAGCACGATTGGCTGCTTGTGCCGATTGCATTGCCTGCAACATTTCGATTTTGGATTGCTTACGCTCTAAGTGCATCGCCAAAGATGATGCAAAAATGCTGAGTAGACTTATTTCTAACTGATCTCGTGGGCGATCGCTATGGTAATCATGAAAGCTTAAAAATCCCCAAAACTTTTTATTTGCCATCACAGGCATTAATAAAACTGAAGCAAGATTTTTAGAGTTTAAAATTACTCTCTCAGCATTACTAATTGAAGATAGCGACTCATTGATTACTTCATTATTTTTGAGTCGTGATATCCAATGAAAATTGATTAATTGTTGAATGAATTGCTTTTGTTGGGTTTTTTGAGGGATCTTAATATTTTGATCATGCCAAGTGGCGTATGGCTCCAAGCTAGTCAATTCAAAGTCAAACTCGTCCTCTTCTTCATAAATAAATAACTTAATACTGGAAAAATTTGATATCGTACCAAGCATTTTCAGAATATGCGTATATTCTTGGATGTCCTTTTCTGCCAACAAATACCGTTGGATCTCCACCAGTATCGTCAAGTAGCTTTCGCGTTGTTTGAGGGTCTCGATCGCGAGCTTGCGATCGCTAATATCGCTATTGATACCGACCAGTCGGATCGGCTTGCCATCGTCATTCCATAGAGCTTTAGCGTGACTTAAGATCCATTTATAGCTGCCGTCTTGACAGCGTATACGATATTCAATCCTACATTGTGAGACTCGATGCTCAAAATAATCGCCTTGCAATTGCAATAGTTGCTCACGATCCTCAGGATGGATCATTGACAACCAATCCATCGGTTGATCTTGGTTATGGATGATCTCCATACCGAGCATCGTAAACCAGCGATCTGAGCGAAAGATAATCCCTGTTTCTAAATCCCAATCCCAAATTCCATCATTAGCAGCTTGAATTGCTAATTGCCAACGCTCTTCACTCTTGAATAGTTCATGGCTGCGTTCCTGCACTCTTTCTTCAAGATATAAGTTAGCTTGTTGAATCTCTTGAAATTTTTCTTGCAAGGCGATCGCCATAACTTGAAAGTTATAGCCAAGGATATCAATTTCTGCTAAGTTACGAGGCTTCCATGTAAAGTCAGTGGCAGTGGAAAGATTTTGTTGCAGATTAGTGGTCAAACGGATTAAATCTGCAATGGGCTTAACTAGACGGCGACTCAATAATCTTGCCACTGCCACTGCCACAAGAGTAATCCCTAACACAATTAGCAAAATATAAGTATATAGATGTTCTAAATTATTAATAAAATCTATAGGTGATAACTGCACAACTAATGACCAAGGAATATCACCACCGAGAGCCACTCTTTGCCTATAAAGAGAACCCCGCCAACGGGTCATGGTTGATTTGCCAGCCATAAATGGCAACCATTGAACTTGATTCTTTCTAAAAGTTTTTTCTTCTCCACCTTCAGATGAGTTCCATAGCTCATCAGTAATTGCGTCTACCTGAGTATCAGCAATTACTGATTGCGATCGCTCAACTAATAAAGCAGTAATATTACGATTAGATATTGAATTTGATAGTAACTCATCGATTTGAGTAATATCTAAGACTCCTACGACAACACCTTTAAATTGATTATTGCTATCAATAATTGGTACAACAATATCAATGTGAAGTAAGCTTGTAATTTTATTGCTATGAATATCAGTAAATAATGTATTGCGCGTATCTTTTGCTTTATTAAAAACTTCTTTCTCAATAGAGTAAGTTTTAAAAAGCTCTTTCTTGGATTGAGAAATATTAGGATATATAGTAACTATTTTTCCTTGCTCATCTGTGGTATAGAGCATAGAAAATGATGGTATAGCTTGCCCAAGAGTTTCATTTACAAGTTGTAGTCTAGTAAAATCATTTCCTGAGTCATCTCCTAAGTTATTAGTCTCCGCAGCAGTTTTTGCTAATTTGTTTAATAGCAATAAGTTTCGATAATGCCAATTTTCAAATTTTTTGACTAGCACTATTGAGGTATTGTCAAGCTGAGTAGAGATTTCATTGTTGACATATTGCAGAGACTGGGTTCCTGTAAAAGAAGCAATACTTAATACTGGAAGCAAGACAAAGACTAGTAATAAATTAAATAAAGTTTGTTGAATTGATATGCTCTCCCGCCCTCCTGTTTGACCATATTTATGCTTTTCATTTAGCCATTGTGGTAAAGGAACATAGTCAATCAACAAATGTGCGATTAGTGCGTTAAATAAAGTATTGACAGTTTGCTTAAGGACGACAAGAATTGCCGAATTAATCTCAAAATTAAGGGCAACAAAATACGAAAGGAAACACAAGGGCGCACCCAAACATAGCCAGTAGGTCAAGACCAGCCAAACCAAACTAATTGGCTTTTGTTGTTTACGATTGCGAGCAACCCCAATCCCCACCCACAAAGCTTCTAAAATCAATAAACCTGCGCTAAAGGGTTGATTCCATCGAAAGATAGTCTGAATACTGGCGATCGCGGATACAGCTAGTCCGATTTTTAGCCCATATTTATAGGTTGCCGCTAACCCAAAAATACTCCCAAATATAAAATCAGCCCCAAAAAACAAAGGTAATGCAAAATAATTACCTAGATATCCTAAAAAAGTAAACAGCAAAAATCCACTTAAATATTTCAGCATGAATTTTTAGAATTGCACCGCCTAACGAGCCTGAGAGAGTTATATCAGCAGTAAAAATGGGCTTTGCCATTTCTTCTGCTAAAACTTTTACTGGTTTGTGTAAGTAGTTGGGCAAATTCCAAAGCTCAGCTACTTACACATTGATTTTATTCTGCACAAGAGCGCTAAACATACTCTCTTGTTTAGAACTTAACATCTGAGAATTGCTCATGCTGCCAAATATAGGAGTCGGATCTAGCCCCGTAATCAGTCGAAAATGCATCGGTGAAATATGGGGAGCGATCGCCGAGGTTTCCCAAGACTTTAAAAACTGATGCGATCGCTCTAAAAACTGCACACCTCGCAGTAGAGGTGTAATTTGCCAACTAGCAACCAAGGCTTCAACCAGTGCCAATTCAATCTGTGGAGAGGCATAGGCTTGGAGTAAATCTTCCAAATATTCGTCAAAATCTTGATCGTCTTCGCCAGCTAACTGATAGCTATCAACGATATACTTCACTCTCTGACGACTAATCTGTTCCCATATTTCCATAACACTCTCGGTTGTTAGGTGTTGATGTAGTGCTGCGATCGTCAGCCAAAAATAAAGCAGGGACAGTTTATAAACAGCCCGTACTATATTTTTGGGAGATTTCTTTTGTTAGGTAATACATTATTATGATAATTAGATAACAATTAGTATAATTGTATCAAGTAGCTAAGCGAAATTAAACATAAAACCCAAAAATTCCTATAAAAAATGATTCCTCAGAAATTACGCTTAAAAAATTTCTTGAGCTATCAACAGTTAGCCTTAGATTTTAGTGGGCTACATGTTGCCTGTATTTGTGGCGCAAATGGAGCAGGAAAATCATCATTATTAGAGGCGATTTCGTGGGCGCTCTGGGGTGCAAGTCGGGTGGCGAGCCAAGACGATGTAATTCATGTTGGTTCTAAAGAAGCCCAAGTTGATTTTACGTTTATCGCAGGTGGGGAGATTTATCGAGTAATTAGAACCCGATCGCGTAATAGCTCAACGTCTTTGGAATTTCAAGTCCAGAGTGAAGGTAAGTTTAAATCTTTGACTGAGCGCAAAGTCCAGTCCACCCAACAGACGATCATTGCCCATTTAAAAATGGATTATGAAACCTTCGTCAATTCAGCCTATTTGCGGCAAGGTCGTGCTGATGAATTTATGCTGAAGCGTCCTAGCGATCGCAAACAGATTCTTGCGGATATGCTGGCTCTGTCGCGGTATGACGAACTAGCAGAACGGGCTAAAGATATTGCGCGAACTAGCAAAGCCGAAATTTCGATTTTAGAAAATCTGTTGGCGCATTTACAATCACAAATTTTGGCGGGAGAACAAATTGCACCGCAGTTAGAAACATTGCGATCGCAACTAACAAATTTGCAAGCATGGGAAAGTCGCGATCGCGCCCAATTGCAAACCGTAGAAGAACTGCAAAAGCAATACCAAAGTGTCTCGCAGCAAATAACTTGGCAACAACAGCAGCAAGCATCCCTTAATGGAAACTTATCACAAATATCGCGGCAGCTAGCCAGTCAACAAAAGCAACTTCAACAATTAGAGTCTTGTCTCAATCTGCGATCGCCAATTTTGCAAGACTATGAACGCTATCAATTGCTATCACAACAAGAATCTGAATTAGAGCGCAAGTTTCAGAAATATCAACAGCTTAGCGATCGCCGAGGTGAATATAGCCACAAACTCGCCAGTCTCCAAAGTGAACTGAAGGGGCAATTGCGGCATTATCTAGCGCAATTAGAGGGATTAGTGCAGCAAGAAAATGACTTAAAAGGGATTTTAAGTCGTGCTACCGAAATAGAAGCAGCGATCGCGGAACTGCACAAAGCCAGAGCAGTATTGCAAGAATTTGATCGCCTCCATGCTCAATCCACGCCTCTAGTGCATCGTCACCAAGTACTTAAACATCAATTAGAAAGAGAACAAACTAAAATAGCCGCCAAACTGGAAGAATTAATTGCTAAGCGTGAGCAGTTATATCTACAGGTCAAAAACCAAGATCGATTGCTAATCAACGCGCAAGAGCTAGATCGACAGATTGATTTGTTACAAAAAAAGCAAGTCTATCAACAACGTGTCCATGAGAAGGGTTTAGAACGCCGTGATTTTTTGGAACGCTTAAAAACTCGTCTGGCAGATAGTGAAACTGCTTTTAATAAACTAGAAGCAAAAATGCGGCAACTAACTGTGCCTGATGCGCCCTGTCCATTGTGCGATCGCCCACTCGATGCAGCCCATTGGCAGCTAGTCCAAAAAAAGCACAAACAGGAATCCCGTGATCTGCAAGCAGACATTTGGGTAGTAAAAGAACAACAGGCGGCTTCTAATTGTGAAATCGAAGTATTGCGTGAAGAATATCGTGTCTTAAAAAAAGAACTCGCTCCTCTTAATGATTTGATTCAGCGTAAGGGAACTTTGCAAGAACGTTTAAAAGCCATAGCTGAAGCTAAACAAAGACTCGTAATGATTGATACTGAGATTACGGATTTGAGCGATCGCTTGCAAAATCAAAACTATATGCGTGATGCATGGGAAGAGATGGAATTAATCGACAAAAACATCCATAAATTCGCCTATGACGAAAAAAACCATGCCCTCGCTCGTGGTGATGTAGAGCGTTGGCGCTGGTCAGAAATCAAACAGTCAGAACTTAAAAATGCTCAACGACAAGCAGATAACCTATCTCAAAAAATCCCCGATCTGCAAACCAAAATCCATCAACTCCAAGAGCGCTTAACTAAAAACCTCATTGATTTGGAAGTACAACATGAACTCGAACAATGCGATCGCGCATTGCTTCAACTTGCCTACGATCCTGATCTCCACCAACAACTTCGCGCCCAAAAGCAAGAACTCACTCCAACATTACTGCGATATCAAGAACTCACTCGCGCCGAACAAGAATATCCGCAACTTCAGCAGCAGGTAAATCATTTACAAAAATCTCAAACTGCTCAGCAGCAAGAGTTGCAAACAATTACTAATCAAATTAGAGAGCTGCAATCACAAATACAGTCTCTTCATGGGGATCATGGAAATGAGATTCAAACTTTAAAACAAAATCTACAAAATTGGCGATCGCAAATGGATACGCTACTAGCACAAATCGGCAGCCTCCAACAATCACAACAACAATTAGAACAAAGTCGCCACAGAGAACAAGAAACCCTCAGTCAAATTGAAGCGGCGCGTCATCGACAACGTATTCACAATGAGTTACATCAAGCCTTTGGCAAAAATGGTATCCAAGCACTGATGCTAGAAAACATTCTGCCCCAAATCGAAATAGAAGCGAATCAAATTCTCGCGCAACTTAGCGATCGCCAATTAAATGTCCGTTTCATCACCCAAAAATCTGGCAAAAAAAGCGATCGCCTCATTGAAACCCTCGATATCGAAATTGCGGACACCAAAGGCACAAGACCCTACGAAACCTACTCAGGCGGTGAATCCTTCCGCATAAATTTTGCCGTGCGTCTTGCCCTCTCCCGCATACTTGCCCAACGCAAGGGCAGCACCTTACAAACCCTAATTATCGATGAAGGCTTTGGCAGTCAAGACCAACTAGGATGCGATCGCCTTGTCAGTGCCATCAATGCGATCGCGCCTGATTTTGAGTGCATCTTGGTAATTACGCATATGCCCCAAATGAAGGAAGCCTTTAATACATTGATTGAAGTGTCTAAGACTGAAGAAGGCTCAACAGTACAATTGATTGGTTAGTTATTGAATATGATGTTTAGCTGATGATAATCCTAAAAGTTTAGGCAACTAAATCGACAAAATTTTCAGGTAAAATTTCTCCAGTTGTTTTCCACCAGCGTTGATTAAGATCGAGGGTTCTTATTTGCTCTGCAATGACTGAACCCTTTATTTTAAAACCTTCGGGAATAGGAATCATCATTCTGACTTCAGGCTTAATGGTGCTGGTAATGGGATGAACGATGACGATTCCCTGACGTTTTTGGTTATATTGCGTGTGGCTGATGACCAAGCAGGGACGGGCATTTCCTGACTGTTCTCTGCCTTGGGTTGGGTTAAGATTAATTCTGATAATTTCACCTCTTTGGATGTTCATAGAAGTTCGCGCCCTAGTGGTTCGCTTTCAGTAAATTCCATTACATCGTCAGGATATGTAAAGTTATTGGGAATACTGGATATTAAATCGCTAAGGGTTAGTTTTTGATGTTGTGTGGTGATATCTGAGCTTTTGACCGCGATATTAGGAGAGACTGTAACTGGGGCATAAGTTTGTTGCAAGAAGGTGATGAAATTCATGGCTTGGCGTTGGGCTTCGGTGGGTAATGAATCGAAGGCTTTGAATAGTTCTTGTTGTGTCATATTCATTGGTTAATTTTCTAAATCCTCTAAGTTAATCTCTATTTTAAACTTTCTTTTTTTTTCTAGTAACATACTAGCAATCTAATTCTATCGCGAGATTTGTTATATCCTTCTGTATTGCCTTGCTGCTGATAGAGTTCCGCCGCCTTCCGAAAATCTGCCACTGCTTCTTTTTTCTTACCTCTTTGTTTTTTGATTAACCCGCGATTGAAGTAAGCACTAGCATAATCAGGATTGAGACGAATGACTTCGTTGTAATCTGCGCTCGCTCCGTATTTGTCTCCTAATGCTTTCTTCGCATTACCGCGATTGAAGTAAGCATTAGCATAATCAGGATTTAGGCGGATGGCTTCGTTGTAATCTGCGATCGCTCCGTATTTGTCTCCTAAAGCAGACTTCGCATTACCACGATTGAAGTAAGCACTAGCATAATCAGGATTGAGACGAATGGCTTCGTTATAATCTGCGATCGCTCCTTGAAAATCCGTCTCACCGTATTTTTTTCGTCCATCATTAAAGAACTCTGTCGCAGTCTTACTGGAGACTATCGCTTTTGATAAAGGCGAATCAATCGCTTACAATACATCCGTCGCCGCCCAACGCTGATTGTGATCCCTTACCAAACAACCCTTGACAATATCAACCCAATCACTAGGAACACCTTCCAAATCAGGGCTATCTATCTGGATTTTGCGCTCCAATTCACCCGAATATGGAGATTCAAAGGGAAAATGACCCGTCAACATTTCTACAATCATTACCCCCAAAGACCACATATCCCACTTAGTCGAAACATAACGATTGCGAAATAGTTCAGGTGGCATATAGTGAAGCGTACCCGCAATTTTTGAAGCTTGCATTGTGCCTTGATCCAACGCCTTCGACAAACCAAAATCAGCAATTTTCCAACCCCCACCCACCTGTAAAACATTCAACAACTTGAGATCCCGATGCACATATCTCTTATCTTGAGAATTACCAGCATCAAGCTCATGCAAATATTTCAAGCCCTGAGCAATATCCTGCACAATAGGCTTAGCCTCCGCAGAAGAAATCTGACCACCCCGTTTTTTTACAAAATCTGCCAGAGAGCAATCTCCCAACTCCATTACCAGATAGAACATCGGAAAAACGTCAATCTCCACATTATTACCTGTGAAATGCTGCACCAGATTTTGATGAGACGGCAAATCAAGTGCAAAATTTAGCTCATCTTGCTGAATTGTGCCAGAAAGCATCAGCTTTACCGCCACCCTTTTATTTAGCTTTCTACCATTGGCAATCCGCACGGCTCGAAATACACCACCAAAAGCGCCACAGCCCAATAACTGTTCAAGTTCGTATGCGTTAGCAATTTGTTCACTTTCACACTTTTTCCAGAAATTTTCATCAGGCTGCATCTTGCGTTACCAATCACCCTAACCACAAAAATATTGTGGCATAAAAACTTTAGATAGCCTCGAAATAATCATGTTATTGCCGATCGCGCGGTGATATCTGAGTTTTTGACTGTGATATTATGATTACGACGGGTACGGATATCAAAGCCCTTGAATGTCTGATGTTTCTCCGTAATATCAAGTCTGCATCCTGTTTTGAACAGATGAAGGGACGCGGCTGTCGGATTATTGACTCTGATGAGTTACAGCTGTGGTTTAAGTTATCGCACGCATGGCAAGAGCCTAAAGGGGTGGCGATCGTGCGTGATAATCGTATTTATGTTCTGATTACTCAAGAAGAATGGGACGCTAGAATACAAGATGTTCTTAATTTGTTAGACCCACCAGCTAACGCGGCGCGATTGCTAGGCAAAGGCTAGATCTGGGGCTAATGTACCGCGAAATTCAACAACCTAATAAATAAATGATGACTATTAAAGAAAAGTTACTCCAAGAAGTTGATATATTTCCCGAATCTCTTTTGGTGGAAACTCTCGACTTTGTTCTATTTCTCAAGTCTCGTTATCTAGATACCGAAATTTCGTCAGAAGAACAAGATATAATTGCTGCATCTCAGTCTGCATACAACTTAGGAGACTATATCAACCTTGATCAATACGAAGCGAATCAGGTATGAGTTATCAAGTCATTGTCCCTAAGCCTGTCCAAAAGCAGCTAGATAGCCTCCCAAAAAATCTGCGAGATCGGGCAATTATAGCGTTGCGATCGCTGGCTCAAGATCCTCGCCCAAGTGGAGTAAAAAAGCTAAAGGGATATGAGGATACTTATCGCGTTAGGGTTGGTGACTATCGCATTATTTACAAGATTCAAGATAGTGAATTAGTAATTTTACTTTTGAGTGTTGGTCATCGAAAAGATGCTTACTGATGTAGCTTTTTGATGTGAATTTGGAGTGATTTTGAGTGTTAGCGAGATTGATAAAAATGAATTGCCGAAGAAATTGAGGGCAAACGCGCAAGCAAAAAAAACTAACATTGAGTCAGCCTCAAAGCCTATTGCGGTAGTGATGCAAAGTAATGATGACTGAAATAGCTTTAAACATTGGATTTGCAGACTAATCGCTTAAAAGATAGTTCAAGTTTTATGGATTAGATTTTTGGGTAAAGCTTCATCAAAGCTTGCACTTGCTCAGCATGATAGGAGCTGCGTGTTAACGGAGAAGATACCACCTGCAAAAATCCCATACCTTCGCCAGCAATCCTCCATGACTCAAACTGCTCAGGAGTTACAAACTCCTGGAGCGTCAGATGTTTTGCCGAAGGCTGCAAATATTGACCAATCGTAATAATGTCGCAATCAACTTCTCGCAGATCGCGCATCACTTGCAAAACCTCAGCATCAGTTTCGCCCATGCCAACCATAATTCCCGACTTGGTATAGACCCAAGGGGCAATTTCGCGGGCGCGGCGGAGCAACTCTAAACTACGGGCATAATCTCCCTGTGGACGCACGCGGCGATAGAGTCTTGGTACTGTTTCTGTATTGTGATTTAGCACATGGGGCTTTGCCGCCAAGATAGTTTCTAGGGCTTCCCAATTGGCACAAAGATCGGGAATTAGCAATTCAATCGTTGTTTGCGGTCTCAATTTACGAATTTCTTCGATGCAACGGACAAACTGCGAAGCACCGCCATCGGGCAGATCATCACGATTCACCGATGTAACTACAACATGCTTAAGATTCATCCTGTTGACCGCTTCACCCAAATTAATTGGCTCCATCGGATCGAGGGCTTGAGGCTTTTTCTCAAAATCAATGTCGCAGTAAGGGCAAGCACGGGTACAAGCAGGCCCCATGATCAAAAATGTGGCAGTACCTTGGTTAAAGCATTCGCCAATATTTGGGCAAGATGCTTCTTCGCACACAGTATTTAGCCCCAAGTCGCGCAATACTTCTGTGACATTGCCAATGCGCTCCCACTGTGGGGCTTTAACTCGCAACCAATCTGGTTTGACTGCCATAAATTTATTGATATTTGAAGATCTATTTATTGATGAATGTTTGTAACGTTTTATAGCTGCCGCTAAATTTATCGGCAAACAAAACTCAAAAATGCAATTTGCAGCGCGTTGCCAGTAATCCTCATTATGAAATCAATTTTGAGGTTTTCAGCGCCGAAGGCGCTGAAAACCTCAAAATTGGTTTTGTGAAAGCCAGCCTTAGGCTGGCTTTCACAAAACCAATTTTTAATAATGAGAATTGCTGGCGCGTTGCGCTGCAACTTGCATTTTTGAGTTTTGTTTTTTTTGAGTGGCTAGGTACAGTGATTTATTCAAACCCATAAGGTTGCGATCCTCAGGATCGCAACCTTATGGGTTTGAAAATTTAGTAGCGATAGTTGTATATCTTAACGCAAGACAGGGAGAGCCAATGCCTATGCTGAAAACACCAAAATTCCTTTTGTGATCAAAATTGCTGGTACTTAAGCTAACAAAAATACAACTAGGTTAAGACATATACTAAAATTTAGTCTTAATACTCTAAGTCCAACACAACTCTGAACTTGCTGTAGATTCATGCCATCTCCAACATCCTCTCTAAGAAATACATTCACAAGAACTGAAATCCGCCGCTTGCAAGAATTACTGCCCTCAGAATTGCAAGCATGGGTAAAAGTTCTTAATGCTGATGGTGTACGCCCACCGCTAATCGCCTGCGAAGAAGCAGGTGGCGATGAGGTGGTGATTTTAGTCGATATGGTGCGCTGGGAAAGATTAGCTGAAGATCAGCGCAACCTGCTTTATTGGCACGAAGTCGCCCGTATTCAAAATGACGCAGTTCCCAAAGATGGATGGGAAGTGGCTGCCTTAGCGATCGGCTTGGGTGGTGCAGTCGGAGAACTGTGGGTACAAAATGGTTTGTTGTTTGTGCTTGCCCTCGGTATCTGCGGCGTTGCAGGTTTTCAGCTATGGCGCAAGGGTACTAGCAAAAAAGATATTCGTAATCTGATCGAGGCGGATCAAGGTGCAATCCGTTTAGCAGTGCGAAATGGTTATCCTTTGCCTGCCGCCTATAAGAGTTTGGGCAGTGCGCTAAAAATTATGCTCAGTGATGTATCTAAAGGTCGATCGCGGACATTGATCGAAAAAAGATTGGATTCCCTGCGTTCTGAAGCTAATAAAGCTAGACGCACCTACGACAACTAAAAGACTAACAATAGAGACGGCTTAAACTACCGCCTCTATTTTTTTATGAATGGCGTAAAAAATTTAGAAATATGGAACAGGAACTAAGCTTTTATCAACAGGGATTGGCAAAGGCAAAAGCGGGCGATCGCTATGGAGCAGTTCAAGCCTTTAGCAATGCGATCGCGGTAAGTCCAGATTTTGCGGCTTACTATCAGCGGGGACTAGTTTTATTTGATCTTGGTGATCATCAAGGGGCGATCGCTGACTATAACCAAGCCATAGAGCTTCATCCTCAAGCCATTGATGTTTATATTGCTCGCAGTATGCTACGGATCGCGATCGGGCAATTGCCGATCGCACAAGCTGATATTGCCCAAGCCTTAGAAATCAATCCAAAATCGGCGATCGCCCATCAGTTACTTGGTCTGACTTACAAACAACAGAACCAAATCGATAAGGCGATCGCGACTTACAAAAAAGCCGCTAGTCTTTTCTTAGAGTTACGCGATGAAAATAATTGTCGCCGTTGCATTGAAAGCTATAAGCCATTGGAGGCGCTATTGCCAACCTCATTGCAGGATGTTTTTAAAAACGTGCAGCAAAAAATTGATAATTGCGACTACACCAATGCCCTGATTGATCTCAATTGGTTAATTCAAATTGATCCCAAAAATAGTAAAGCTTTCTGCCTGCGTGGTTTGACCCTCGGTAAAATGGGTGACACCCAAGGCGCAATCAAAGACCTCAATCAAGCCCTATTTCTTGATCCGCAAAATCTGGAGGTGCAACTGGGGCGCGGCAAAATTCGAGTGGAGATTGGTGATGCTCAAGGGGCGATCTCTGACTTTAATCAATTAATCCGTGAATATCCGAGCAATCCTGAAATCTATAGCGATCGCGCTAAGGCTTATTTAAAATTAAAAGAATATCGCAGCTCAATCGAAGATTTTTCGAGAGCCTTAGCCTTAAATCAAAGCCCTCAACTCTTCAGCGATCGCGCTGAAGCGAAGTATGACTATGGCGATCTAAAAGGGGCGATCGATGATTATCAACAAGCCGCGAATATGTGGTTTAACCAATCGATGCTGGATCGTTATCGCTACGCCATAGATCGGATCAATCTCTGGCAAGCGGAACTGACAAAGCAAACCAAAGACGAGCAGAAACAACAGGCAAAGGCGGCGGCGACCGTGGATTTGATGCAGATGCCTAGTTTGCAGTTGCAGCAACGTCTGTTAGCTCTAGTTAGTGGCAATATGGCGATCGCGCAACGATTAATCGATATTGCCAAGCAAGAGCAGCCAAATATGCCCGAAATTTGGTATTGGCAAAAAGTTGTCTTTGATCTAGAAAGCGATCGGCAATAATAAGGAACCAGATTTTTAATGGCGCGGCTTCGCCGCGCCATTAAAAATCTGGTTCCCTACATTACGGCGAAGCCCTAAGCAATGGCGAAAGCAAAATCTCGATATGTATGTAATAGCTGCGGTGAAGACTTCCCACAGATGTATGGCAAATGTCCTGCTTGTTCTAGTTGGGGATCTTTGCAAGAGGAAATAATTCCCGTCGTGTCGGCTAATTCTAATGCGATCGCGACTTTTTCTCACCTCGGTAATTCCAAATCTTCAGGTAAACCTAAAGCTAGAGAATCCCTTACGCTTTCCCAAATTACCGATAATGACCAAGCGCGATCGCCTTCGGGTTACGAAGAACTAGATCGCGTTTTAGGTGGTGGCATTGTCGCTGGCTCCTTAGTCCTCATAGGCGGCGAACCGGGGATTGGCAAAAGTACGCTGTTATTGGGGATGGCTCAAAAACTAATGAGCCGATACCCCACTCTCTATGTTTGTGCGGAAGAATCAGCTCAACAGGTGAAATTGCGATCGCAGCGATTGGGCATCTTAGAAGAAAATTCTGAAGATCTATATTTGCTTGCAGAAACGGATTTAGAAACGGTTCTTAGAGAATTGCAATCCCTTCGCCCTAAAGTTGCAGTTATTGACAGTATTCAGGCACTTTATTTTTCTAACCTCAATGCTGCCCCTGGATCGGTTTCACAGGTAAGAGAATGCACCGCCGCGCTGATGCGAGTTGCCAAGCGAGAAAATATCTCTTTATTTATTGTCGGTCATGTCACCAAAGAAGGCTCGATCGCAGGTCCTAAGGTTTTAGAGCATATGGTGGATACGGTGCTTTATTTTGAAGGCGATCGCTTTGCTACGCATCGGCTCTTACGATCAGTTAAAAATAGATTTGGCGCAACGCAGGAAATCGGTGTATTTGAAATGATTGATCGCGGCTTGCGCGAAGTTTCTAATCCATCGGAATTATTTCTGGGCAACCGTGATGAATCTGTCCCCGGTACAGCCACGATTGTCGCCTGTGAAGGTACACGCCCGATTGTGGTGGAGCTACAAGCGCTCGTTAGTCCCACCAGTTATTCTTCGCCACGACGCACGACCACAGGGATTGAGACTAATCGCTTTCTGCAAATTCTCGCCGTTCTCGAAAAGCGCATCGGCATTCCGCTTTCAAAGCTCGATGCCTATGTGGCGGCGGCTGGCGGGTTGAGCGTTGCCGAGCCTGCGGTGGATCTTGGTGTAGCGATCGCGGTGGCGGCAAGTTTTCGCGATCGCACTGTTGATCCGCGTACAGTGATGATCGGCGAAGTGGGACTCGGCGGACAGGTGCGCCCCGTTTCACAATTAGATTTGCGATTAAAGGAAGCAGCCAAACTTGGCTTTAAACGGGCGATTATTCCTGTGATGCAGGTGATGCAAAGCTATGGCATGGAAATAATTCAGGTTAACAAAGTTCTTGATGCGATCGTGGCGGCGCTACCGCGCACCAAGTTTACAGACACCACTGATGAATCAAAAGAATAAATGGCGGCGCGTTGCGCCGCCATTTATTCTTTTGCAAGATTTTTTTAAAGCAGACTTTTTAGGTCGGGTATATTTGACGGCTATAAAACCGCGTGTTAAGGTTCACTACAATAAGAAAAAAGAAACCTTAAAACAAGGTAGCTAAGAGGCAACCAAGAACATGACTGCAACGATTGTTTCTCCTTACACCAGCGATCGCGTTGACACCTTCAGTAATCTCAAATGCAAAGAGTGTGGTGCAGAGTACGAAGCCAAGGCGATGCACGTTTGTGAATTGTGTTTTGGTCCTTTGGAAGTTGCTTATAACTACGATGTGATCGCGGCACGAGTTAGCCGTGAGACTATCCAAGCTGGGCCTCTGTCAATCTGGCGCTATCGTGATTTCTTGCCAGTCAAGACTGAAAATTATATTGATGTATCTACGGGCATGACTCCCTTGCTCAAGGCAAATCGTCTAGCCAAGCGTCTCGGTATCAAAAATCTCTACATTAAAAATGATGCTGTAAATATGCCCACCTTGAGTTTCAAGGATCGGGTCGTATCCGTAGCCCTCAGCCGCGCCCGTGAGCTAGGCTTTACTACAGTTGCTTGCGCTAGTACTGGCAACTTAGCAAACTCCACCGCCGCGATCGCTGCCCATGCTGGCTTAGAGTGTTGTGTCTTCATTCCCTCTGACCTCGAAGCTGGTAAGGTTCTGGGAACCACTATCTACAATCCCAAAGTATTCTCCGTTCATGGCAACTACGACCAAGTAAATCGCCTTTGTTCAGAAGTTGCCAATACTCACGGTTGGGGCTTTGTAAACATCAACCTGCGTCCTTACTATTCCGAAGGTTCTAAGACCCTCGGTTATGAAGTAATTGAACAACTCGGTTGGAAACTTCCTGATCACATCGTTGCACCTTTAGCTTCTGGCTCTCTTTTCACCAAGATTTACAAGGGCTTCAATGAATTTGTAAAGGTAGGCTTAGTTGAAGGCAAGCCAGTTCGTTTCAGTGGCGCACAGGCTGAGGGTTGCTCTCCCATCGCTTCTGCTTACAAAGAAGGTCGCGATTTCATTACTCCCGTAAAGCCCAAGACCATTGCTAAGAGTTTGGCGATCGGAAATCCTGCTGATGGTATTTATGCGATCGACATTGCTCACAAGACTAATGGCAATATTGAGTCAGTCAATGATGACGAAATCATCGAAGCGATGAAGCTACTGGCTGAAACTGAAGGCATTTTCACTGAGACTGCTGGCGGCACAACGATCGCAGTTCTCAAAAAGCTAGTTGAAGCGGGCAAGATCGATCCTGAAGAAACAACGGTGGTCTACATCACAGGTAATGGCTTGAAAACTCAAGAAGCGGTTCAAGGTTATGTTGGCGAACCTTTCTTGATTGAGCCAAAACTCGATAGTTTTGAGAGAGCCTTAGAGCGTTCTCATACCCTCGAAACTTTAGAATGGCAGACTGTTTCTGTATAAAACAAAAAAAGGAAAGTCGGCGCAAAGCGCCGACTTTCCTTTTTTTATTCACCTAAAAGGGTAATACCCTACTACCCCGTGGGGTAAATACTGCTTTCCCAGTCAAGGATTCTACCGTGTACACACAAGTCCCAAAACCTAGTCAAGTCAACAATTAATCGCCCCCCGCCCCCAATTTTTGGGGTACAAGAAAATAAAATTCTTTCAAAGCCCCCCAGAATTGGGGGATTTAGGGGGCTTAAATCAATTGAAACGTAGACAGTTAGACTTGTGTGTACACGGTAGCCTTAAAAAGAGGGGCTGCGGGGGATTTTTTAATAATTAATCATTCCTTTTGAATGAATCCAACCATTCACGCAACTGTTGCGTAGCAATATCCTTGCCGCCTAAACCGAAAGCGACCGCGATCGCTACGGCGATCGCACCAGTTAATAAGCCAAAGGCGAGATCAACAATATTGCTAGCAATACCCATCTGCTTCAGCGCCATTGCGGTAATTAGAGCCACAATCGAAATTCTGGCGGCATGACCGAGAATTCTGGCTTGACGACCACCAGTACTAGAAATCAGATTAAATGCAAGGTTGGCAAGATATAAACCAATCCCGAAAATAATCACACCACTCAGCACTTGTCCAGAGACTTTTAGTACACCAAAGACAATACTGGTAAGGGCATTTACTTGTAAGACATCAGTTGCAGTCGCGATCGCCACCAGCATAATTGCTAGGAATACGATGATCCCCACAATTTGCGAAGGGGTTTGTGGTGGTAAAGAAGTTACCACTTTATTCTCACCATCTTCGCTTACAGGATAGACAGTCGGTGTAGTAGCGGCGATCGACTGGAATCCTAACCATTGCAAAATATTATTGAAGCCTAAACCCGTAAGAATGCCAGAAGTAATATCTCTTGCGAACTGACCAAGAAAATATGCCACCGTCAAAATTACACTTGCTACAAAAAGTTGTGGCAGGAAGCGCAACACTTGATCGAGCATCGCTGTAGCGGGGCGGGAAATCGCACTAATTTCCAAGGCTTCCAGCGTAGATATGGCAGTAGGAATCAGAATCAAGATATAGACAAAGTTCCCAACTACTTGAGACAGAGTATATTCAGTTTGATTAGAAGTCCAACGTTGAAGGAAGCGATCTGCGCCGCTGCTCGCCAATAGACTTGTGATAATTCGCTTAACTACTTGAGCAATCAACCAACCGATACCACCAATCATTACCGCCTTGATGATTTTGGGTAGGGCGCTCAAAATCTGATTGACGAGATTTTGGACTGGTTGAAGTGCTTGCACTAGTCCCAAAGTATCAAGGACGAGGGGTAGAAATAGCAGCAAGATAAACCAATACAAAGTAGAGGCTAGAGTCTCACTGAGGGGTAAAGCCTCTGTACTAGAATCGGCAACGCTTTCATTAACTTTAGAATCAATATTTGCCGATCGCAAAAAGCGCCCAACAATCATTTTGCTAATCGTAGCGAGAACCCATGCAATACCAATTAGGATCGCTGCACCACCGAGCTTAGGTAGGAAGGATGTGATTTGTCCTAATAAGCCATTTAAGGGAGTAGCAACCGCATCTAATTTTAGGTATTGAAAAAATCCAACTAGAGTAAAAAGTAAGATAATCCAAAAAACCGTAGTGCCAGCCCATTTTTCAATCGGGAAAGCATCAGTACTATTACTGGAACCAGTTAACCATCCTGCAAGTTTGTTATCAATACTGGTGCGTTTTAGCAAGTTTTCGGTCATGGACGCGAAAAAGATGGCGATTACCCAACCACCGACTAAAATCGCGATCGCGACAATAAGTTGGAATACAATTCCATCAGACCTAAGCAAATCGTTAACCGCAAAGCTATTCCCTGTTGACGTTTGTGCCAATAGGAAAGAATTAATATCATACATACTGCACCATACTGAACAACCAAGGAAAAATATCCTCTTCAATATGTTAAAGGTAGTTACAGCTAAATAAAAGTCAACAATGGTTAAGGTTTATTTTTAATATGGTAAAAAACTCAACTGAAGCCGCAGGACGCAATCAAGTTTTGACAGCACCATAAATTTTGTAGCCCAAGTCCCTTAAGTACTTATGCAAAATAAATTACCAAAACCCGTAAAGTTGCGCCCCGCAGGGGCGCAACTTTACGGGTTTTGGTTTGTAATTAATTCTTAGCTACTTACAACAGTTTAGAAAAAATTAAACTTTTCTCAAAACAAACAAATTCCCCTCATTTCCTCTACCAATTCGCAAATCCTGATCAAGATAAGTCGTCTCTAGCCAACCCTTCTGATCTTCGCGCTTAATCTTAAAATCGATCGCCAATAATTTCTTAGGTGATCGCAAAGTATCAATAAAACTATTCACATCTTGATAACCGATCATCTGTTGAGAGCCAGCCACAAGGCGCTCAAAATTCACCTTAACCCGTTTCTCCGAGACCACCACAAAATTGGCGCAAACACTGACCAATCCACCTAATAGTGGCAAACCTTTAATTTCAGCAATATTAAAAATCTTGCCTTCACTCATCAGCAAACATTGGTAAATATTACCCAGTTTATAAAGAGGAAAACGATCAATTCCCAAAAGTTCTTGGCTAGTTGTAAACATTAATAACCAATTTCCATCTAGCAGCTCAGGAGCTTGATTTGGCTGAGGCGTGGGGTTTAGTTCTTCAAGATAGGCAACAGCCGAGAAGATTGCCTTGCGCTGATTTTCCGTCATTTCTAATCCACGATTCACAGGGGCGATCGCACTTAGAAGATTAGCTTTGCGAGTATTACTAGTCATGAAGCTTATTTTACAAAATAAATTACCATTCCAGATTTTCCAGAATTAGTGGGACGGCTTCGCCGCCCCACTAATTCTGGTTTTATATTTGGTTACATTCAAAAATCAAAACCGAAAGAATCAGATTCGCCCGCTTTGCGGGCAAATCTGATTCTTTCGGTTTTGCGCTCTCTTAAAATTTATTAATGAGGTTTGCTAAACTGATCGGGCAAGTTTTCAGAGATCGCGTCAGCCCTTCAGTAAACAAATGAAAATTTCTATTAAATTCTTAGCGATCGCGCTTTCTGTATATTTGTCATCTTTGAGTATTACTGAGCCAAGTGCGGCACAAGTAGGTGAATATTGTCGATTTGAAAGTGGAGCGATCGCGGAAAAAGAAAATTTACGCTTAGCGGCTTTTGATGACAAACCAGATAGCAATAAGACGAGAAGTTATCAAGAGATTGTCAGAAAGCACCAACAATCTCTTAAGGAATGTCGTCAAAAATCTTGGCTAAAGACCCAAGGCGTATGGCTACGGCTCTATCCCTGTGATATTCAGTCAGGTAAGCTCGATGAAGTAATGGATCGGATTGCGAATAGGGGATATAACCAAGTATTTATTGAAGTAATTTCTAATGGGAAAATTCTATTGCCGAGTTCTCAAAATTTCAGCGCTTGGGAATCATTAATTGACTCAGAGAAATATAAAGATGCAGATTTGTTGAAGATGGCGATCGCTAAGGGTCGAGAACGCGGTATTAAGGTTCACGCTTGGCTATTTACAATGAACTTTGGTACTGGATATGCAAAGGGACTAGATAGCGATCGCCAGCCAAAATGGAATGCCGAACGTCAAAGGGCGATCGCGCTTAATGCTTTCGGTGATAACACTATTTCCATAGTTGAGAACTTAGGCAAAAATAATGAGGGTGAAGTTTCCAGCAAAGATCAATTATTTATCGATCCCTATAACTATCAAGCTCAAAGTGATTTGTATTTGGTCGTCAATGAAGTTCTAAAACGTAAGCCCGATGGCGTTGCCTTTGACTATGTGAGATACAAGCGAGGAGCAGGAGCCGCCTCGGTGGTGAGTAATGTGCAATATCTCTGGATTTATGGAAAAGCTTCATTACAAGCACTCCGCGATCGCGCTGAAAATCTGCAAGGGAGGGAATTAATTGTCCGCTTTCTCAAGCAAGGCTTTGTGACACCCAATGATCTTAAAGCGATCAAAACTCTTTATCCTCAAGAAACTGATCCCCAGTGGCAAGGTCTACAACTCACCACTGACAAAAAGCCAACTCTTAAATATTGGCAAAGTGAACTGTGGCGACTCGCCGTAAATCATGCTTTTGTTGGGGTGACTTATTATCTCAATACCGTTGCTAAGCCTGTCTTCCGTCAAGGATTGCCCGCCAGTATTGCCTTCTTTTCGGATGGAAATCAGCCTGTCGGTGCGGGATTTGACTCGCGAATGCAACCTTGGCATCTGTTTACTAGCTCCTATGAGTGGCAACCGATGGCTTATGCTGCCTGTGGCAAACCTGACTGTGTTGTAGCGCAAGTGCGTAAGGTCGCTTTAAATTCATCATCAAGAACGAAAATCTCGCCAATTATCGTTGGTCAATGGGAAGATCTGCCTACCAATGCCTTGGTGGCAAATCGTCCATCATTGGAAGTACAGATGCAAGCGATTCGCAGTGCTGTACCAAGAATTGATTCTATTAGTCATTTCGCCTTTGGGTGGCAAGAAGTAGAAAATTCGCGATCGCGGCAATTCTGCAAACTTTAGGAACGCAAAGCGCCGATTGCCCTGATCATTAATAAGTAGCTCAAAGCCAAAACTTGTGACGCACACGCAGAGTAAGTCACAAGTTTTGGCTTTGAGCGCAAAGCAATATAGATATAGATCACAACTAAAAGTCCTATGAAAATATTAGTTCTCAATGCGGGATCGAGCAGCCAAAAAAGTTGCCTATACGATTTAAAAGATGCTTTGCCCGACCTTCCTCCTGAACCAGTTTGGGAAGCTATGGTGGACTGGACACATCATCAGGGATTTGCATCGGTCAAAGTTAAGACTCTACATGGTAAAACCTTGCAGACAGAAATCGAAGCAACTTCGCGCCCTCAAGTAATCACCTATATGCTTGAGACGCTTTGGAATGGTGAAGATGCAGTGATCAAGCATCCTTCAGAAATAGATTTGGTGGGACATCGGGTAGTGCATGGCGGCGCAATCTATCGCCAAAGTATCATCATCAATGCTGAAGTAAAAGCAGCGATCGCACAACTAGCAGACTTTGCTCCTGTCCATAATCCTGCAAATTTGGAAGGAATTACCACAGCCGAAAAGATATTTGGGGACATTCCTCAAATAGCGGTGTTTGATACCGCTTTTCATGCTCATTTACCACCTGCGGCTTACACCTATGCAATCCCTACAAAATATACTAATCAAGGGATTCGGCGCTATGGATTTCATGGCATCAGTCATCAATATTGTCGCGATCGCGCAGCTCAAATTCTCAATCACCCCATAGCAGATTTGCGTTTAATCACTTGTCATTTAGGAAATGGTTGTTCTCTCGCCGCGATTCGCAACGGTCAGAGTATTGATACGACAATGGGATTTACGCCCCTTGAAGGGCTGGTCATGGGTAGTCGTTCGGGTTCCATTGATGCAGGGATTTTGATCCATCTATTGCGTCAACCTGATATGGATATCAATAAGCTAGATCACATACTAAATAGTGAATCTGGCTTATTAGGAATATCAGAAATTTCAGGGGATATGCGTTCCATCTTTCAGGCGATCGCCGAAGGTAATCCTCAAGCCCAATTAGCCTTTGATGTGTATGTGCATAGTTTGCGATCGCACATTGGCTCAATGCTAGCCAGCTTAGGTGGGTTAGATGTCTTAGTTTTCACCGCAGGTGTGGGAGAAAATTCTGCCGCAGTTAGAGCCACCGCCTGTGAGGGCTTCGAGTTTTTAGGATTAAAAATAGACTTAGAAAAAAACAATCAAAGAATGCTGGATGTGGATATCGCCGCCGCTGATTCATCAGTACGAATTTTAGTGATTCATACCCAAGAGGATTGGGAGATCGCTCGCGAATGTTGGAATTTGCAGTAATTACAGCGCTTTGCACTTTTTAAAAAACTGTGGCGGACGCGAAGCGTCCGCCACAGTTTTTATTTATCGTTAAGCAATCAACCAGCAGGTCAGAGCCGCCGCGATCGCATCAGCAGCATCATCAGGACGAGGAATTACATCCAGACTAAGTTCCCTTTTTACCGCCTCCTGCACATCACTTTTATCGGCATTGCCATGCCCTGTTAGGGCTTGCTTAATTTGCGGTGGTGAAAACTCAATTGGCTCAATTTTATGCTGGTTAAGGACTAATACGATTACTCCCCGCGCCTGCGCCACATTTACCAAGTTCCCCATCCGATAAAAAAATAATTTCTCCATCCCCACCACCTGCGGCTGGAACTGCTCGATCAGCGTGTGCATATCCTCATAAATCGTTTTGAGGCGATCGCCGATGGGTGTTTGCTTTGGTGTGACGATGGTTCCAAACTCCAATAATTTGGGGGCAGCAGGTTTTTCTACTTCAATTAAACCAAATCCGACTATGGCTAGTCCGGGGTCTATTCCTAAGATTTTCATATCTGCAATCTTAGCATTCAATTGTCAACTCAACTCAAAACCGAAAAGGGCAAGGGCGGCGCGAAGCGCCGCCCTTGCCCTTTTGAGGTGTCATAAAACCTCAGCGCCGAAGGCGCTGAAAACTACAAGAATTTTTGGGTAATTAGTGAGCAGCCTCACTAAACTCCATATATAGATCCTTAAAAGCTGTAACTACATCAGGTGACAACTTCTTTTCGCGATCGCTATAAAATTTTTGAAACTCAGCGATCGGATCAAATAATTGATGCTCTTTTAGCTCTGGCTCTGAGACTGCGTTAGTAGAGATTAACTTCGGCTCCACCATTACCGTCTGTGGACAGACTTTTCGTACGCGATCCGCTAGTCCGATAGGGGGCGTATCCACCGCGATCGCAAACTTTAAGTAGCCCACATAATCACGATGGGCTTCCAATTGTTCGTCCAAATTATCTAGATGACATTCCACCCGCTTGAGAGGTTTCTGGCAAGAGAGAGGCTGAAACTGAACTTTGGCAGGTCGTCCCGTTTCCACTTCGATTAAATTAAAACCTTTCTCTTCTCCTACTTCTCCAAAATCCACTTGAATTAAAGAACCTGAATAATAGGTTGGGGCAGCATTGGGAACTTGCTGCGGACGATGAATATGTCCTAAGCCGACATACTGGCATTCAGAAGGAATCGACTGCCCTGAAAAGCTATAAATATCGCCGCTATAGTAAGCCGCCTCTGAACCTGCAAACTTAGCGCCATCAATGGTCATATGTGCCATCATCACGTTTACAGCATCGGGCTTGAAGGCTTTGGCGAGATTTTGCAAGACATAAGTAACGGTATTTTTATAGTCGCTGCGTTGCTCTAATACATCTAAGTTCCAGAGATCATCCACCGTAATCATCCGTCGCTCTGAAGCAAAGGGTAATGCTCCGACACAGAGTTTTCCGCTAGCTGTATCCAACTCAATCATGCCCCCATCGACCGCAACTCGTGGTCTACCTAAGGCTCTTACCCCTGCGAGGGATAGTAATTGCGCGAGGCTATCAATTCGATTAGCAGAATCATGATTTCCCGCGATCGCCACTGAGGGAATGCTGAGTTGATTGAGTTGGTAAAAGAACTCATAGGCAACTCTCTCGGCTTCAGTAGTGGGATTTGGCACATCAAAAATATCGCCTGCCACGAGTACGGCATCAACGGCAAATTCTTTAGCATAGGCAATGATTTCTGCGAGAGCTGCTTCAATTTCTGATGTGCGATCAACTCCCCGCAATTTTCTGCCCAAGTGCCAATCAGAGGTATGGATTAAACGCATAAATTCAGTCAGATTAATTTGGGGACTTAGGCTATTTTAAATCGCAATTAGAGTAGTAGCGCTAAGCGCTACCTGCAATTTTTTGGGGATTTTTACCGCCTTCGGCGGTAAAAATCCCCAAAAAATTGCTCAATCACTGCCACCCCATGACCAAACGGGATTACCATTTTTTACAGCTTGGTTCAAAATCACCGTTGTAAATTTATTGGCATCGCGCATTCCTGTCATATCCAAAATCAGGTACGCATTACCATTGGCAAACTGCATTCGCAAATAGGAATGTCTTTCAAAGGCTTCGTCATTAACTTGACTGATTTTGGCGCTGGCTAGACATTGACGATATTTGGGCTGCAATTTGGCGACCCAAGTCACACTAAAGTGATCGCTTTTTTCGATTTTGAAGGCTTTCGCTAGCCATCCTAGAGATGCAGAGCCGTCTGTGGCATAACTGCCTTCAGTATAGGGTCTAGAAGTTTCATTTAGACTAATAGAAGTAGGACAACTTTGGAATGGATTGGTTGTGTTTTGATTGAGCAGAGGATAAACCTCCAATTTGAGTTGTACGGGAGCCGCAAAACTAGGCTGGGCTAAGATTCCTAACTGAGCGATCGCTACGGTGCTGACACTTAAAAAAAAGTTATTTAGCATCTTTCTAAAAAATGCAAACTGAAAATTTATCATCTAGGTTTTCCTCGCAATATCTAATTCTGTCGTGATGATAGGCGGCGCGCCGCCTATCATCACGAGCAGGGAAACAAGTCTCTACAACTAGACGAAGACTATAATGATATGGGCGCTTGCGATCGCAAAAAACGCTATATTGATCACCGACTAGGCTAACCGCGATCTATAACCAACCAATGACTACCTCTATATTATCCGACTTAAAAATTCGTTTTGCTAAGGCGATCGCTCAGGCATTTGGGACAGAATATGCTAATCATGATCCTGCGGTTGCAGCATCTAAAGATCCTAAATTTGGTGATTATCAATGCAATGCAGCGTTAGGACTGACTAAAAAACTTAAACAAAAGCCTCAAGATGTAGCCGCCCAAATAATTGAGCATTTTGTAGCTGATAGCGCAGTTAATGAGATTTTTGAACCTCCCACGATCGCAGGAGCAGGGTTTATTAATCTCAAGCTGAAGCTAAGTTATATCGAAACACAGTTAGCAAAAATGCAAAAAAGTAAACGCCTAGCGATCGCCAAAGTCGATAAACCTGAGCGAGTTATAGTTGATTTCTCCAGTCCCAATATTGCTAAAGAGATGCATGTTGGACATTTGCGATCGACCATTATCGGTGATAGTCTGGCGCGAATTTTGGAATTTCAAGGTCACGAAGTGCTGCGCCTCAACCATGTCGGGGATTGGGGAACTCAGTTTGGAATGTTGATTACTTATCTACGCGAAGTTTATCCTGATGCATTGACCAAAGCCGACGCGATCGCGATCGGCGACTTAGTAGAACTCTATCGCGCCGCTAAAAAACGCTTTGATGAGGATGAAGCCTTCAAAGAAACTTCCCGCGCTGCTGTAGTAGAGCTTCAAGCAGGAGAAGCTTCAGCCAAACTGGCATGGCAACTCCTTTGTGAACAGTCTCGCCGTGAGTTTCAGAAAATCTATGATGCGTTAAATATCCAGCTAACGGAACGGGGCGAATCCTTCTACAACCCATATCTATCAAATGTAATTACTGACCTCCGTGAAACAGGCTTATTGCAAGAAGATCAAGGTGCTTTATGTGTCTTTTTAGAAGGATTTAGCAATAAAGATGGTCAACCACTACCCTTAATTGTCCAGAAGTCCGATGGCGGCTATAACTACGCCACTACCGACCTCGCTGCTCTGCGCTACCGCATTCGAGAAGATAAGGCGACTCGGATCATCTATATAACGGATATCGGTCAATCGGGACATTTTGCCCAAGTCTTCCAAGTAGCAAATCGTGCTAATTGGATTCCTGAAACTGTGCAGACCACCCATGTTCCCTTTGGCTTGGTGATGGGTGAAGATGGCAAAAAATTTAAAACGCGATCGGGTGATACGGTTGCTCTCAAGATTCTTTTAGAAGAAGCGATCGCCCGTGCGCGGACTGACATCGAAACCCGTAATCCTGAAGCTTCGGAAGAATTTAAACAGGATGTTGCGGAAGCAGTGGGACTTGGAGCCGTGAAGTATGCTGACCTTTCTCAAAATCGCACTAGCAACTATATCTTTAGTTTTGACAAAATGTTAGCTTTGCAAGGGAATACTGCGCCCTATATGCTCTATGCTTATGTGCGCGTACAGGGGATTGGGCGCAAAGGAGAAATTGATTTTGACAGTTTAGATACTGATGCCGTAAGCCTTACTACTGATCCAGAAATTATTTTGGCTAAGCACTTATTGCAATTTGCAGAAGCGATCGATGCCGTTGCCGAAGAACTTTATCCCAATCGCCTTTGTCAATATCTCTTTGAACTCAGCCAGAAATTCAATCAATTTTTTGAGCAATGTCCAGTCTTGCAAGCGATCGAGTCAGAGAGAATTTCACGCCTAAGTCTTTGTGATATCACTGCTAAGACACTCAAACTAGGCTTGAGTCTTCTCGGTATAAGAGTCTTAGAGCGAATGTAATCTTTAGGATATAAAACCGCAAGCTCATGGCGCACGCCATAAGCTTGCGCTATCAATTATAAGCAAATAGGAATATAAAAAATGACCTCAGAAAAGCCTGATAGTGTTTGGAATCATAAGCCTTGGTGGTGTCAACCTTGGTCGATTATTTTGACAGGATTCTCAATCATTAGTGCTAGTTGGCTATTGTTTAAAATTGTTTGGTTATCGATTCTTGTCGCCATTCCTATTTCCGCATGGATGGGATTTTTTGTGATTTTATTTCCCAAACTAGCGATCGCGCCAGAGCAACAATAATCAAAAAAAAAGATGCTTTGCATCTGGCACTATTCAGTTAATTAGGGATAGTTACAGAAATGGCCATTTTACGCCGACAAAAAAGACGTAAATACCTTAATCATGCTTTAACTTTGTAGTGCTATAAAAACAGATAGTTAATCGTTTTCTCAAAGATATAGCTATCGCCATTCATGTTAGGACATAAAACCCAAACAGTGTGAGGCGGCGCAAAGCGCCGCCTCACACTGTTTGGGTTTTGATTTGTCCTGATACAAGTGGCTATAAATTATTAAGAAGATAATATGATGACTGAAACAATCAACTACTAAGATCACTTTTTAGTATTAATGAAGTTTAATATATTTGTCTTATCATTTCCGATTGTTTTGGGTTTTACTCTTTGTACTGTCATTGCAATTCTCTCAAATCCACATATTTTTACAAGTTTTTTTTCAAACTCTCCAGCAAAACTTTTTTATGACATTGAGCATTATTCTAATTTAGTCATACATCCAACTTGTAATGCATTTTATCCATTATGGCCATGGCTGATTAGTAAGTTAGAAAGACCACAAACAGTTAATGATGCAGCATTCTATTTCCGTATTATTGGTAGCTTACTATCTTTGATTAGTATCCCTCAATTTATATTGCTATTAAAACAAAACATTAAAAGTTATAAAATCATATTTTTAATTGTCATATTATATGTAGTAAATCCTCTTTCAGTTTTTAGAATGATTGGTTATACTGAAGGTATATTTTCTGTTTTGAGCCTAATCTTTCTGTTTCTTATAAGCAATTTAAAAATAACGTCAAAAATATCAATTAAACAATTATTAATATTAGTTTCGATATTTATTCTTGCATTTTTACTTTCCTTAACTAGACCATTTCTCATTCAAGTAATTTTTTCATCTATACTTGCATTATCTTCAATTCTATTAATAAATAAGTTCAAAAACAGTGACAATCTTAAAAATTATTTTAAAACTTATGGCATAACTACCTTAATTATTTGCCTTGGTGCTTTAGTTGGCTACTGCGCGTATGGATATTCTTGTTTGCAATCTAGGGGAGACTTTTTTGCCCCCTTCCATGATCAAAAAAGTTGGGGTAAACAATTAGGGATTTATCCTCAGCTATTTTTGATACCTCTAACATCTGCTGATTTTACTGCAATATATCTACCAGCTATAGCATTGATACTATCTTGGTTGATTTGTATATCTATTAGTATTAGGAAAATGATTTTTATTGCCCCAAAAATTTGGCAATGGATCTTACTTTTTGCTTATCCACCAGCTTTTCTAGCATTTTATGGTGCAGATTTTAAAAAAGCTAATTTTTCAGACAAATCCAATGATTTACAAGTGCTTAATCTTACTCAATCAGCTAACAAAATATCTACTAGTTACATATTTTGGTTTTGTATTTATTTTGCTCTAATACATTCAATAATTATTGTTTTTAGTGATCAGAAGCTAACAAGTTTAAGACGATTTATATTTGGAACCCCTTATTTTTTTGTGGCGATCGCTTACATAAGTAATTGTTTCCCAACACGCAAAGTGTCCCAATTGCTGATATTGCTAATAGTTGTCTCAAGTATATGGCTAGTAAAATATTGGTTAGACTATGCTAATAATGTGTGGATTGGATAGATTTAAAGACCTTTATCTCTTGTCGGCTCCCAAAGTTAATCGCAATCCTGACGCATAAAAAAAGCACCCCTTGCGGGATGCTTTTTTATTAGGCTTGCCAGTTAACCCAGTCTTGAGGTTTTAGGAAAGTTGTGTGCAACTCGGCCTCTGGAGTATTAGGTTCAGGATGATAGTCGTAGTCCCAACGTACTAGGGGAGGCAGAGACATCAAGATTGATTCAGTACGTCCATTAGTTTGCAGACCAAAGATTGTGCCACGATCGTAGACGAGGTTAAATTCAACATAGCGTCCGCGACGGTAGAGTTGCCATTGCTTTTCGCGATCGCCATATTCCATGTCGCGACGAAGATTAGCGATCGGGGTATAGGCTGGCAAGAAGGAGTTACCGCAGTCTTGAACAAAGGCGAAAATCTCTTCCCAAGTACGAGGCACATCGCCAACTTCATCACTCATTACTTGAGCCGTTGTCGAGTCATTACTATTTTTATAAAGTCCGTCTTCGCCATTTTGATAATCGAAGAAAATTCCACCGACACCGCGAGTTTCGCCACGATGTTTGAGGAAAAAGTAATCATCACACCATTGCTTGAACACAGGATAGTAATGAGGATTGTGGCGATCGCAAGCACCTTTGAGGGTGGAGTGCAGATGCTTTGCGTCTTCGCCAAAGCCATAATAAGGCGTGAGGTCAAGACCACCACCAAACCACCAGACTTTACCTGCTTCAAAATAACGGTAATTGAGGTGAACTGTTGGTGCATAAGGATTTTTAGGATGCAGCACCATCGAAGTACCCGTTGCATAGAAGGTTTCACCAGCCACTTCTGGATGATGACGCAAAATGGCTGGGGGCAACTGCGAACCATAGACTTCGGAGAAATTTACACCACCCTTATCAAAGTAGTCACCATCGGTAATAACACGCGATCGCCCGCCGCCACCTTCAGGACGTTCCCACTGATCTTGTTTAAACTCAGCTTTGCCGTCTAGCTCTTCTAAACCTTGGCAAATGCTGTCTTGCAAGTTCTGCATGAACTGTTTCACGCGAGTCTTTGAGTCAACAGGAACTTTGGATAAAACCTTACTAGGTGCAACGGGAGCAATAGTCATAATCGTTATCTTTACTACTTACTAATATTTCAGGGATTGGACTTAGGATTTTTTATATAAGCGTTTATCACTAATAAATACTTTACATTTAGTCTGTGATGCCTAGGTGAAATGTAAAGCATTGTGTAGCAATTTATTGCGAGCGCGAACCTATAGATAGCTATAGGTTCGTGAACTCGCCGTAAAATTAAGAAGCAAATTTTTGATGGCACGGCAAAGCCGTGCCATCAAAAATTTGCTTCTTGATAAGATTGAAAGTATGTTAGATCTGCCAGAACAATTCCTCACTTTACAAACACCACGCCTCATTTTGCGCAAGTTGACGATCGCTGATGCTGAAGATATTTTTGCTTATGCGAGTGACCCACAAGTAACTGCTTACACGCTATGGGAAGCACATCGGTCAATTGATGACACTTATGATTATTTGAATAACATTGTCTTTGAGCTATATCGCTCTGGTCAAGGTATGGACTGGGGAATCATTTCTAAAAAAAGTAACAAACTGATTGGAACTTGTGGTTTATATACTAAGCCTGTACATCGGCGGGCGGAGTTAGGATACGCGCTATCGAGAGATTATTGGGGTCAGGGATTGATGACTGAGGCAGCTAAAGCGGCGATCGCCTTTGGTTTTCATGTGATGCATTTGCAAAGAATTCAGGGATATTGCGCTGTCGAGAATATCAGTTCTGCGAGAGTTTTAGAAAAGTCGGGATTGGAGTTTGAAGGGATTTTGCGTAATTATGTATTTACTAAGGAAAGTGCTTGGGATGTGAAGATGTATGCGATCATTTCTAAATCTAATTTTCCTTTAATTGGCTAAACACAGAATGCCTTGCCGTCCGCGTAGCGGACGGCAAGGCATTCTGTGTTTAGCGAGCGGTGTGCAACTCTGCCGCGCACCGCTAATTATTCACAATTATGGAGTTCAGGGCATAGCACTTTACGTTATAACTTTTCTAGGACTACAAAAAACGCCATGTCACTCAAATATATTCTGCGCGTCACCAACACCTTATTTGTCACTTACTACGCCCATATGGTGGAGTATCGAGCAGAATTATTTATCTGGGTACTTTCCAATTCACTACCATTTATTCTGATGGGAGCATGGCTCAAAGCTGCGGAAAGTGGCAATATTGGACTCACCAGCTTAGAATTTATTCGTTACTTTTTAGCCGTATTTTTAGTTCGACAGTTTAATATTGTCTGGGTAATTTGGGACTTTGAAAAAGAGCTAATTTCAGGACAACTCTCTCACCGTTTATTACAACCCATTGACCCATTTTGGCATCATTTAATTGGTCATCTTGCCGAACGTTGGGCAAGAATGCCCTTGCTAGTAGTCTTAGTTATCCTATTTTTTATTCTTTATCCCCAATCCCTTTGGATTCCATCTCTAGCAACTAGCCTTCTAACCATATTAATAGTAGCGATCGGGTTTATGTTGAGGTTTCTCATTCAATATACTTTCGCACTCCTATCTTTTTGGACAGAACGCGCTAGTGCGATCGAACAACTTTGGTTTTTAGCCTATATTTTCCTGTCAGGCATTATTGCTCCTTTGCAAGTGTTTCCACCTTTAATGCGCGAAATCGTGATGTGGACTCCTTTCCCTTACATGGTGTATTTTCCTGCGGCAATTTTAGTTGACAAAGAAGTTAGCCTTTGGCAAGGATTAGGCGTAATGATGGCATGGATGGGTCTTTTTTATGTAGTCAGCCGTTGGCTATGGCGCAAGGGTATTAGACAATATTCAGGAATGGGCGCATAAAAAAACCGTTTTGAGTTTTTATGCGTCAAAGGCGCTGAAAATCTCAAAACGGTTTGATAATTAAAATTGTTTTTTACAAGAGTTACATCCGACCGCGTAACATCTGCGCCATTTCATTGGGTTTTGGCGAGTTTTCTACAGCAGTTTCTTCCGTAATTCGACCATCTTCGTAGAGCTTATAGAGAGACTGATTCATATTCACCATTCCCTCATAGGTACATTTAGGAATGATTGCCTCAATCTCATCCACTTCACCACGCTTGATATAGTCACGGACTGCATCAGTATTAATCATGACTTCATGAACGGCGGCTCGCTTCCCATCAGTGGTTCGTACTAGGGATTGGGCAATAACCCCCACTAGCGACTCCGCAACTTGAACGCGCATCGGGGCTTGTTGCTCAGGCTCAAAGAGATTGAGAATACGTTCAATAGTTTTAACAGCACTGTTAGTGTGGAGCGTTCCAAAAACTAAATGTCCTGTTTGAGCGGCTTTCAGTGCAGTGTTTACAGTTTCCTTATCACGCATTTCCCCAATTAGGATGATGTCAGGATCTTCCCGCAAAGCTGCTTTTAGGGCATTATCAAACTTCAGTGTGTGGATACCAACTTCTCTCTGTTTGATTAATGCTTTTTTACTTTGATGCACAAATTCAATAGGATCTTCAATAGAGATCAAATGTTTTTGCATTTCAGTATTGATGAAATCAACCATTGCCGCGAGGGTGGTCGATTTACCTGAACCAGTGGGCCCTGTAACCAAGATCAGCCCTTTATGGGTATAGCAAAGTTCACGGAAAACTTCTGGCAAGCCAAGTTGATCAATCGACAAAATCTTTAAGGGAATTAGCCGCAATACCATTGCGGAGCCACGAAGCGAATCAAAAACATTAATCCGACAACGGGCAAATTCGTACTGGGTCGCTCCGTCAAACTCTAGGGTGTCCCGAAATTGCTGAATTTGTTTATCATCCATAATTTCGGTCAGCCAAGTATCAAAGGTTTGTTTGTCTGGTACAGGATATTGCTCCTGTGTGACCATCAAGCCTCGGCTACGAAATCTAACTGGTTCATTGATGCCCGCATGAATATCAGAACATCCCTGTTCATAGGCATCTTTGACAATTTGGGCGAGGGTTGGTTGCCCTGAGCTACGTTGCAATATTGACGGTACGCCCAATCCAGGTAAGTTTGGAGGTGGACCTGGACGAATGGGAGGACGCGGGTTAGGGGGTGGCGGTACGCTAGTTACTTGAGTATCTGAGGGAATCGATAACTGGGCTTGGCGGGCTGCGGCTGCGGCACGAGCTTGTTGAGCAGCCATAGCTTGCTGTTGCTGGGCAGCGCGAGCTTGGGCGGCTTGGGCTTGTTGTTGAGGATTAGGTGGAACACGTTGCTGCCCTGCTTGAGGATTTGGAGGGATTTGAGGGCTGCTAGGTGCGACACGTTGCTGTTGCTGAGCAGGTGGCGGCGAGGGATTGGTACGAGCTTGTTGTACTCCGCCTCCAGATGAGGAAGGTGGTACGGGAGGCATCCCAGATTGTGTCATAGTTGAACCTCTTTTTAGAACTGTATTTTACAGCAATTTCCTGTCAAACGAATCGGAATAAATTTGGATGTCTTGACCATTCTTGTGCGTCACCAGCAACTCTGATTATTAGACCAATTTTGAAAGCCAGCCTAAGGCTGGCTTTCAAAAAATCAATTTTTATAACTAGAATTGCTGGCGCGCAGCCACAAAAGCTGTAGCGATCGCCACAGCTTTTAGCCCTGATTTTTAATTAAGCCCCGCTACTTATAGAATTTCTCAAAAATTTTCATTACACCATGTCGAAAAAGCCGAAATTAGTTTCATAATTAACCCTAATATCTAACGTACGATGCTTCTGGTTTTGTTTCCTAGCAAGAATGGCAACAGCTATAGATGATATTAGTGAAGATTTTTATGGCGTGTAAATTCTTTTATTTGCCCCAAAAACAACCAATCTTGCTACTTCATAGGCTAGAAATATACTAGATGTTACAAATTACTACCCTCAAAATAATTAATGAATATTCTTAGTGCGCTGCGTTCTAAGCCAAGCGCAGCAAGCCCAAAAACGCCCAAGACTACCACCCCTAAGCAAACTAAAGGCATTGAAATAAAGTCTCAACGCGAGTTGGACTATATGCGCGAATCATCACGAATTGTGGCTACGGTGCTGAAGGAAATTTCGGAGATTATTGCTCCTGGTCTGACTACTATGGATCTCGATGCCCATGCTGAAAAACGCATTAGAGAGATGGGTGCTGTTCCTAGCTTTAAGGGTTATTGCGGGTTTCCAGCTAGTATCTGCTCTAGCATTAATAACGAAGTTGTTCACGGTATTCCCAATGCAAAAAAAGTAATCAGGCTAGGTGATCTGGTCAAGATTGATACAGGTGCTTTTAAGAATGGATTTCATGGCGATTCTTGCATTACGGTTGCCGTTGGCAATGTCAGTGAAAAGGCTGCTAAGTTAATGCGGGTAGCTGAAGAGGCTTTGTTTAAGGGGATTGAACAGGTTAAGCCTGGTAATTGTATGCTCGATTTGGCTGGGGCAATTGAGGATCACGTCAAGGCTAATGGTTTTGCGATCGTGGAAGATTTTACGGGGCATGGTGTAGGTCGTAATTTACATGAAGAGCCTTCGGTATTTAATTTCCGTACGCATCAATTGCCAAATGTACGCTTTCGTCCAGGGATGACTTTAGCGATCGAGCCAATTTTGAATGCTGGATCTAAAAGGGTCAGAGTTTTGGCGGACAAGTGGACTGCGGTAACGGTTGACAATCAACTTTCTGCTCAGTTTGAACATACGGTTTTGGTGACTGAAACTGGGTATGAGATTTTTACCGATCGCTCTAAAGTTTAACCAAATTAAGGCAATAGGTTCTCTATACAGTTCTTAAAACCCAAGAGAGAGTTGCGACGTAAAGTGTCGCAACTCTCTCTTGGGTTTTAGTTTTGTCCTAACATTGATGGCTATAGCCCCTTACTAAACAAAGACTCAATGCAAAATATATTTTTAGCAGGTTCTAGTCGTGGCGTTGGACGCGAGATCGCCAAATTATTACTAGAGAAAGAACCACCTTCGTTTAAGTTAACAACTTTATTACGAAATCCTACCTATGCTGTTGAGTTAGAAGCTCTTGGCGCGATCGCTGTATTGGGTGATGCTCTTGATTACGCTTCCCTAGAGTCTGCGATGTTGCAGGGGGAAGCCATCGACGTGGTGATTAGCACTATTGGTAGTGTGCCTAATGAAATAGGCGATCGCGCTGACGGTAAGGGAAATCAAAATCTGATTGATGTGGCAGTTAAGGCATGCGTTAAAAAATTTATCTTAGTTACTTCGATTGGGATTGGGGAAAGCTCGGCGGCTATTCCCCCACAAGTTTTACAAAGCTTGTCTAAAGTTCTGCAAGAAAAAGAGAAAGCAGAGCAGCATCTAATAGCGAGTGGATTGACCTACATAATTATCCGTCCTGGGGGATTGAAGTCAGAGACGTCTACGGGCAATGCCATATTGACTGAAGATCCTAGAATTGCAGGAATCATTCATCGTGCTGATGTGGCTAGGTTAATTTGTGATTGTTTAAACTCTGATAAGGCAGACAATAAGACTTTTGCGGCGGTTGACCGCAATATGTTGTTTAACCAAATAGAGTTTGAAGCGTTCATGTTTTAACTCATCAGGAACGGGACATAAATAACCCCGTCCGTTGGCGGCGGGGTTATTCATTAAAGCTTCATGCCTTAGCGGTTTAGCTCTGATCGCTCAAAATCTTGTTTTTGTATCTGTACTTGCGGGAGCTTTAGGATTGCTGAACTCTACACTATTAACTGAATTGGGATTTACTTCTAATACCTCAACGTTAACTTGTCGAGTATTTGGCATATTTACATCTCGATCTTGCCATTTTCTGCTAAATGAATCCGATGGACTAGTCAGCGTCGAAACATCTCGTGTAACTTGACTATCCATTGGACGAACAAATGAGGAACGAGCAACCGTAGTTTCATAACTGCGATCGCTAGCATAAACTCTCTGCCGCAACTCGGCGATCCGCTCAGCAATCCTTTGATCAGCATTAGCCGAAATAGCCAGAGGATCACGCATAGAGTTGAAAGCTTGATCAACTTTTGTATAAACTTTTTTGCGATCGCTAATCTTGGTATTTGCCTGTATGTTCGGACGAGTCAGCCCCCCCAATTCTTGCTGTGATTGTACTTTTATTGTTGCAATCACTTCTGATTCGTCTAAAAATAAAGGAGTAGCACTATCTGCGCGACTTTGAGGCGACGGTTTAGAATTTTCTTTGGGCTTAGATACTGGGATTGTATTGGGCAACTTAATTCCCGCAGGTGCTGGATTTACTTCTTCTAAAGCTTGCTTGCCAAAGCCATAGGAAACCACTCCAGTGATAATTCCCACCGCAACCATAGTAAAAAGAAGGAGCAGACTATAGCTAAGTCTAAACTTCTTAGGTGACTTTTTTTTCTTGCGGAGACGCTTTTGGGGCTGGGATGTTGTCATTACAAACTAAATTCCTTTTATGCAAACCTGCAAAGTATCCTACTTGATAGCATATAATATTTACGCCTATAATCACAATACGACCAAGGTTGGCTGACTGGTAAAGCAAACGACTCATAATCGTTGATATGTCGGTTCGATTCCGACACCTTGGATAAGCAATACAATTAACTACAAGCAACTTACACCGTGTAGCCACTTACACAGTCAGACACTTTTGGACACATTTAGCCTAGTTTTGACTATGGACTTTTGTGGACAACAAGGGTAATAAGCAGTGGGTGTAGCTTGCCTTGTAATTTTATTCATCATTAAAACGCTTCTTTACCTGCATGTGCATCCTTTCCTTTTTAGGACTATCCAGAAAAGGTTGTTCTGTGCCGTATGACGGAACCAGTGCCTACTTTGATTATGCAACGCTAAAAATTTTACATAAAAAGGATTGGGGGCGCGAAGCGCCCCCAATCCTTTTTAAGCGCAAAGCGCTATAAGTAGCTATCTAGATAAAACCTCAAGCCTTACTGGTGCGACTCCAGAGGCAAGCAAACCAATCATATTAGCCGCCGCCGTGGAAATATCAATAATCCGACCCTCAGCATAAGGACCTCGGTCATTAATGCGAACCACTACGGCTTGGTTATTATCCATATTAACAACCCTTACCAAAGTTCCAAAAGGCAAGCTAGGGTGAGCCGCCGTTAACTCATTAGCGTTAAAAACTTCGCCACTAGCACTATAGCTACCGTCAAATCCAGGTCCATACCAAGAAGCCATGCCCGACATCACGCCAACAATTTGACTATTGATGTTACCAAATGCCAAATTATTCCCAACCTTAGATTTGGGTGCATTCAGAACTTCAGACACAGGATTTGCTCCGCCCAACAAACGGCGTAGTAAGTTGGCAGACCCTAACACATCTTCAGTTTGATTTTTTAGTGAATCGGGTAGTACAGAATGTTGATCAAACTTAAGAGTAGCGCGATCGCCCAAGTTGATCACATAGTTACCATTCTTCCACGCAGGAACAATAGTATTAGGGTCAATACCATCTCGACTAAGCTGATTGATCATAGCAGCCGTAGCAGTGGCACGCTCTATGGGGTCAGGTGAGACGAGAAGTTCGGATGAGGCATCGCGATCGCTCTTTGAGGCTTTGCTGCTAAACTCAGTGCCTATATTTGAAGGCATCTTAAAGGATTGAGAATCCTTTTTAGGCAAGCCCTTAATATCGGACTTATCCTCACTTTTAATTTTAGATGCATTTGCTGTGGCACTAACATCTGAAGGAACTTTTGAGTCTGGCTTATTGTCGCTGTCAGACTCAATATAAGTAACTACAGGAATCCCACGGACATAGACAGTAGCTGCATTCTTGCCATCTAGTTTGTGTGTGTAAATACGGGCGATCGCCTCATCTTTAGTTCTTATTAATGACTGCGATCTTGATTCACCAACTTTTAGGGAAGTTGAGGGGTTGGAGTTTCTAACTTCCAATTGAGTTCCTGTTTGTGCCTGTGCGCCATTGCTAGCAAGGGTTGAGGCAATAGCAAGAACTACTACTGACTTAGAGAGTGTGTAGCTCCAGTTCCAATTAAGCATAGGTAACGCAGAAAAATGAAGGTAAACGACTAATTGACTAAAATTGAAGTTGTCTGTAACGGTAGTAAATCCATTGATTATGTAGCTTCTAGACAGGACTTGATAAATAATCGAGTCACTTAGGAACAAAGTTTTCTATGTCTTATTCCTTTGACTCACATTAACATGGTTATTCTAAATGGCAACATTATTGCCCTCAAAAGTAGGTCAGACAATGGTTTCAAAGCTTCTTTCTCATCAAAAATCAAAATTTTGCTTCTTTCTCATTAGGATTTTTTATTGAAATGGAACTTTGTACTATTAATCACTAAAAATTCTGCATAAAAGTATGCCTTTAGGAGTAGTAGTTTTTGTCATCAAAAAACTTTTATATGCATCAAGTCTCAATCTACAAGAAAATTTCGGGCTAGATTGACTTTCAGCCCTAATTTTGTATCACTGTAAGCCTTATCAAGACAAGATCCTAGAAACAAAGTATCGAAAATCACAAAAAATCAATCTTAAGATAGATACTAATATTAAAAATACAACTGCAATTTGTAACTAAATTGAGAAATATGTTTATTTTGGACTAAATATAAAAATTTATAATTTAAATATTCGTAACTATAGGCATATCACTAAGAAGTTAAGCAAAACTTTTAACCCTAAGCCATAAGAATTACTAATCATACAATGTGATATTTGACTTAAAAGGTAATCTTTTATCTTCACAGAGAGGGTAGCGCTTTGCACCGCCACTCTCTCTGTGAAGATAAAACTAAGCTCAAAAACCCGTAGTGTTCTCCCAGAGTGCGTCACAGGTTTTTGAGCTTAGTTTTAAGCTACTTATGGGTTTGAAGCTAAGATTCCATCATTTAACTTGCCACTACGAAAACCTTCTAAATCTAGGGTGATCGAAGTAAATCCATAGGCTCGAAATGCATTAGTCAATTCTGGAGTTGGAATACTATTTAATAGTTCTGATAAGCGATCGCTTGGCACTTCAATCTTGGCGGTATCACCTATCGATCGCACTCTAATATCGCCAACCCAACCGCGATCGCGTAAATATTGTTCAGCATGACCTACCCGCCGTAATTTCTCAATTGTAATTTCTTCACCATAGGGAAATCGAGAACTTAGACAAGGCTGTGAAGGCTTATCCCACCAAGGCATTTCTAGGTATTGCGATAACATTCGTACCTCTAGCTTGCTAATGCCCACTTCTGCAAGGGGCGATCGCACGCCACGTTCTTTAGCCGCCTGAATCCCAGGACGATAGTCTTGTAGATCATCAGCATTTAAACCATCGACTACATAGCTATAACCCATGCTTTTGGCAAGCGGTTTGAGCGTGTCATGCAGTTCACTTTTGCAAAAATAACAACGATTGATCGGATTTGAGGTGTAATTAGGATTTTGCATCTCATGGGTTTGCACGACTTGATGTTTGATACCCATAAATTCGGCCTGTAGTTGGGCAGCAGCAAGATCGGCAGGTAACAATGACGGAGAGTTAGCAGTAATCGCTAAAGCGCGATCGCCTAATACATCAAACGCAACTTTAGCGACAAGGGTGCTATCGATACCTCCCGAATAGGCAACTAAAACCTCAGAGGAGTCTTGAAAAATTTGTCGAAGGCGCGTGTATTTAGTAGACAGGTTAGCGGTTAGCATAAAAAAATAGGATAAAGCAGGATTAGAGTTAGTTCTTCTTCTTTATTTTGATTTACTTTTTCTGCAATGCAGCGCTTGGCAAAGATTTATATCTATATAGAGAGGCATTTCTATGCAAAATACTCGTCTCAGCAAGATCGTAGGCAATACTACTATTCGACTATCGCGATGGTCGCGTAATCCTTGGAGACGAGTATCTTTGATCTTGATTGGGTGGTTAACAGGTTTTCTCTTGGCTTCAGTAATTTCTACAACCGCAGGGGCTAAGTCTGAGCTAGATATTGTTGCGGCGGCAATAACAGTATTTGTGGTGGAAATTATTAATCGGCTTGCTTATAGCCCCAGACGACCAAACCTTGAAGATGGGAGTCAAGCTCCAAGGTTATTGACCATTGAGATTCTCAACTCAATTAAGATTGGCATGGTCTACGGTTTATTTTTAGAAGCATTCAAACTTGGTTCTTAAGCCAAAGCCGACTAGAGAGTGGCAGCGCTTCGCGCTGCCACTCATCTTTTAGGTCTATAGAAAACTTTTTTGCTTTAGGTGTTGACAAAGTTTTACTTTAATAGGTATATTAATCAAGGTCAAGAACACGCCCCCATCGTCTAGAGGCCTAGGACACATCCCTTTCACGGATGCGACGGGGATTCGAATTCCCCTGGGGGTATTCTTGAAAAACAAAAAAGCCCTTGCTTTGCAAGGGCTTTTTTGTTTTTTAGTAAATACAAAGAGAGGTGACGCGATGCGCCGCCTCTCTTTTATTTTTAAAGTAATTTTTCTAATCCATATACGAGCGACTTCAAAGCTAATACCTTACGAACGCACAACAGCACACCAGCCATATAACAAGTGCGATCGCTAGCATTATGTTCAATCTTTAGGGTTTCGCCCATAGCACCAAAAATTATTTCCTGACGCGCTACCAATCCAGGAATACGCAAACTATGGATACGGATATTGTTGCCATAGGTTGCGCCTCTTGCACCGACAAGATGCTCTTTTTCTTCAACACTGACAGGGTTAAAGGCTTGCCCCAACTCTGAAAGCATTTGGGCAGTTTTAATGGCTGTGCCACTAGGTGCATCGGCTTTTTGGTTGTGGTGAAGCTCAATAATTTCCACATGTTGAAAATACTTAGCAGCGGCGATCGCAGCCTGTTGCATCAAAATTACGCCGACAGAAAAATTGGGGGCGATGATGCAGCCTGTACTAGATTTATCGGCAAATATGGCAAGCTCGGCGATTTGTTGCTCAGTTAAGCCTGTTGTGCCAACCACAGGACGAACGCCATAGGCGATCGCAGAACGAATGTTGTCATAGATGATGCTGGGGTGGGTGACATCAACCATAACTGGCAGTTGGGACTCTTGAGCAGCTTGAGCAAGGACAACCTCTAAATTATCGGTGACTGGTATTTCTAACTCGCCAATACCAATGACTTCACCAATATCTTCACCAATATGTTTACGACCGATCGCACCAACGAGGTTAATATCTGGCGTTTGGGCGATCGCTTTAATAATTTCGCGTCCCATTTTGCCCGTTGCACCAGCAACAACAACAGGAATTTGTGAATTAGTGGTCATGGATTAAAACTTGAAAGCATATAGCTTTGAGCTTAGCTTACAAGCTAGCTAGTTGCGCCAAAGATTACCAGTCTAAAAATAGACATTAAAACCCAAGGATCAGCGTTGCGGCGCTTCGCGCCGCAACGTCTAATTTTTCACTGGGAAGGGAGCAGTTCCGAGGTTTTCACAATGAGAATTGCTGGACGGCAATGGTGAGAGCAATACTAAGATTGGAAACACTATATAATTTGCAACTATTAACTAAATTTAGAGAAATCTAGAATTATGACTGTGGCAACAGCATCAAAACCCCTAAGAGTTCTCATCGTTGAGGATGATCCGCTCATTCAGCTTGGGCTAGAGCAATCACTCTCTCAGCAACCAAACATCACCATACTTGGTGTAGCTGATGACGGTTATATGGGCATAAAAATGGCGCAAGAGCTGAAGCCAGACATCGTGGTCATGGACATTGGCTTGCCCAGACTGGATGGGATTTCGGCAACACAAAAGATTAAAGCCCTATTACCTAACATCCATGTGGTGATGTTAAGCTCCCACACCGATGACAATGAGATCATCTCGGCTCTATCAAGTGGTGCAGATGCTTACTGTGTAAAAGGGACAAGTACTGATAGCCTCTTAGCAGCTTTTGCCGCCGCCAAGGATGGAGCGACCTATATCGATCCGCAGGTTGCTCGCAAAGTGATGGAACATCTCAAGCCTCCAGCCCAATCGATCCAAGATTCGCATCTATCACAGCGTGAACTTGAAGTCTTAAAGTTGATTGTTGAAGGCAAAAGTAATCCTGAAATTGCCGCAGTCTTATATCTCAGCCCTAATACAATTAAGACTCATGTACGGGGCATCATGAATAAATTATCGGTTGACGATCGCGTACAGGCAGCGGTAGTTGCCTTGCGTTCAGGGTTAGTTAACTAAAACAAAAAAGAGATGACGCAATGCGTCATCTCTTTTTTGTAATGTTAGGACAAAGCCAAAGACAAATAGAGTTGCGGCGCAACTCTATTTGTCTTTGGCTTTGAAAAATAAAAAACTTTTTTGTTGTTTATGCGGATGGAGAGACTCGAACTCTCACATCAAAGATACTAGAACCTAAATCTAGCGCGTCTACCAATTCCGCCACATCCGCTAAATGCTTAAAGCTATAAGTGCTTTTTACACCGAATTGAATAATACACTACTATCGATGAAATACGGCATAAAATTTTGAAATTATTTTTTTACATACCTAGTGCATAACCACAAGCCTCAAAAAATTGACATCGATCAAACTTATCCCTGCCCCTGTCCTCGCAAAAGGGGGAAGCTAAAACCCATAGCCCTCACCGATGCTTTTGGCTGCGATCGCTGTTCTTTAATGTTTGAGCTAGAACTTGATGGCTACAGCCTATCGCAGTTAGGTGGTATCGACAATCAGCGCCGAGCTTGGCAGTGGATTGGCAAATGGCAAGCTATTCAAGAAAATCGAGGCTATTCAATTTTAGAAATAGCTTTGGTTTATCCGAGTGTATGGCTACTTATCGGATCAGCAGTTTTGTGGATGCTTAGCTTTCAGGTTTTCTTAGGAATTCCCCTAATCATTTTATTGCTTATTCTCGTGGGTTTGCTAATATGGCGATTGCTTCTACTATATCGCCGTGATTCTGAGTAGTTTTTTTGTACCCCTCGTCGCTAGCCATCAACTGATATGTCACCAGAAGACCTTACAGGCTTCATTCACAAGTCCCATACTGCCGCTTTGCAATTAACGCAAATTCCTACCAGAGAACGCGATAGTTTCTTACTGGCGCTTAGTGACTCTGTCAAAAAGCACAAAAATCTAGTCTTAGAAGCTAACACCTTAGACTTGGAAGCAAGTCGCGAGATGGCAGTACCAGATTTGGTTTTGGAATGGCTAAAGCTCACCCCTGAGCGATTGAATAATGCGATCGAATGCCTGATGGAGCTGGCTAGATTACCTGATCCATTAACCTTGCATGTTGGTATTAATGGTTATCAGCGAGTACCTTTGGGAGTGGTGGCTTTTGTATTTGAAGGATTTCCCCAGTTGTCTTTAATTGCGGCGGGAATGTGCCTCAAGGTCGGCAATACAATTATCTTGAAGGGAGGTAATGAGAGCAGTCATACACACGAGGCGATCGCCTCAATTACTAAAGATGTGTTGGCGGCTAGAGGTTTTCCTGAAGCTTGCATTTCTTCTGTTCCTAAAGGGGTGGTACTCAAAGAACTAATTGTCCAAGAAAAATACTTACGTCTCGTCATTCCCTATGGTCGTCCTAGCTTTGTGCAGCAGGTAAGTAAACAAGCTACGATTTCCGCCTTGCCGATCGCTATGGGAAATTGCTATTTATACTTGTCAGCAACTGGCAACCTCGATTTTGCTAAGGAAGTTGTTTTAAATAGTCGCAAAGGCGATCCTGATGCTATCAATGCGATCGAAAAAGTTGTTATTCATCGATCATGGCTAGATCGAGGTTTAGGAGATTGGCTCTGTAATTTGAGGAAACAGGGTCTTTCTCTGCGAGGATGCTCAGAAACAACGACCTACTTTCGTAAGCTGGCTGAAGAGAGTGAACCAAATAGTCAATATCACCAAGCAATTGAATCCGAGAATATATGGGGGCAAGCCTATCTAGATGAAACGCTCGCCATTAAAATTGTAGATAGTCTTGATGAAGCAATCTCTTGGATCAATCAATATAGTAGTGGCCATGCTGAGGTCTTACTTACAGACTCACTATCTGAACGCGATCGCTTTGTGAGTTTAATTAATAGCAGTACGATTTTTGTGAATGCCCATAGTCGGTTTAGCCGTTGTACAAAAACTGGAGATAATGTCAAAATCGCCTTGGGAATGTCCAGCCTAAAAACGCGGGGTGCGTCGAGATATCCAGGGGTTATTGATATTTATGCTCTGACAACAACCAAGCAAGTTTTAACCGCTAGCTCATGGTCACGCTAAAAGAGATATTCACCCCCGCCAAAGGCGGGTGAATATCTAGATCTTATTTAGTAATGCTTCTAGCTTCTCAACAGGCGATCGCGGTGGAAATCTGGGTAACTCTTGTTCTTGTTGTTGAGCATTGAGTTTGCAGAGTACAGGTATTTCATATTGATAGCGATCGAACCAGTCAGAGTTAGTGGCAATGTCCCTAATTTCCAACTCAAAATCCACATTTTTGACCTGTTGTAATTTTGTTAGCAAACCTTCACATAAACAACAACCTTGCTTACTATACAAAATTAATTTCATAGATCTTGAAATATCTCTGTTGAATTTACCCCCCCTATGTTATATTATTAATCCGTCAGAACGCATAGCTCAGTTGGTTAGAGCACCACGTTGACATCGTGGGGGTCGGTGGTTCGAGTCCACTTGTGTTCATAGGCTGGAGAGCCAATAACAGTAAGGCTTTTGGGAGTCCCGATCAACTCCTGAAGGTCTATTCTAGTGTCAATAAGACAATATATTTAGGCTGTTAAGGGTTGTTTTGGGTAGTAACTTTACCCCGAAATTTACCCCGATGAAAATTACTATAGAAGACCATTGCGGACGGCTGAGACTAAGATGGCAGTACGAAAGCAAGCGCTACACGATGGCTGTTGGTGTTAACAATGATGCAACAGGAAACGCAGTAGCACGAAAGAAATCCTCAGAGATCGAACTAGATATGCAAGCGGGGTATTTTGACCCAACTTTGCTAAAGTACAAGCCCAAAATTCTCGGAAAAACCGCTACAGAAATCACGGCTCCTGAGTTATTTACCAAGTTTACGCAGAATCAAGCCAAGGAAAAAAATTTAGCTAACCGTTCGATTGAGGCTAGATATACTCCAATTTTGAGATATCTTGAGCGATCGCTAAATGTCCCATTGCATCAAGTGACAGAACGTTTAGCTGGAGACTTTGCCTCGCTTCAACTGGAAAATGTAACCGCCCGAACTGCAAAAGAAAGACTGTGGTTGCTTAAAAGCTGTTGGGATTGGGCTAAGGGTAAACATCATGTCACTGAGGAGAACCCTTGGACAAATCAAATCAAGCGGATTAAACCGAGTCCACAGATAAAGAGGGTTAAGCCATTTAGTAAGGCGGAGATCTTGGCTATACTGAATGCTTTTAAAAATCATCCCCACTATCAGCATTATTACCCTCTAGTATCTTTTCTATTTGGTACTGCTTGTCGTTTTGGTGAAGCAGTTGGGCTAAAGTGGAAAAATGTAGATGATGATTTCAACAATGTATTTATCTGTGAATCTGTAAGCAGGGGAGAACATCGCAACACGACTAAGACTGGTAAGAGTAGATATGTTGTAATCAGTCCTGCGATCGCTACTATGTTGCGATCGTTAAAAGAACAAACCAAACCTTCTCCTGACGATCTTGTATTTCCATCGCCTAAAGGTGGAGCGATCGACGATCACAACTTCAACCGTAGAGCATGGCGCACAATTATCAATCAGTTGGGGATTGAGTACCGTAAGCCTTACTCAACTAGGCATACTGCGATTAGTCATGCTCTAGAGAATGGGGCAAATTATTTGCAAGTGGCTGAAGCATCAGGACATAACCCTAAAGTCATGCATCAGAGCTATGCATCTGTAATTCAAGCACAGTCTGTTTTTGTTGAGTTTTAAATTATTAGTACTTACGCATCAAGCAGATGTGGCAAGGATTTCATCTGCACTACATCTACCTATAATCCAGTAAATTAGTTAGCATTGCGTAAGTCCTAACTATGAAAAAACTGTTTGCTAAGTATAACTTTTTACGGTTTTCAGTAACTATTGATGGGAAAACTCATTATGTGCCAAGCGATCAGATGTTGCGAGAGGTATTACCTACACTTCCAAACATGGCTGAGCAAGAAGAGCTATGTCTTGACTCCAATTATTTTGTCTTGTCCCTACTATTCGATCCGCCTGATGAAGTTGTCAAGAAAGAATTAGAGATCTGGAAAAATTGCTGCAAAAGTATAGGGAGATCTTTTCAGCAATATTATAAAGCTGGCATTACGATATCTTGGTTTGTATCAATTATTGATACTAAAACCTGTCCACCACGTCTTGAATACAGAGCTTTTAATTGGTATTTGGAAACATTTGAGCAAAGGCTAAATAATGAATCCTTTTATGAATTTGATAAGCCACTGCCAATTGATACTCCATTAACAAGATTCAAGGAATATCGTGATGCCTGTACGACTATTGATGAAGTTTATATTGAAACTGTCGAAGAAGCAAAAACTAATAATGTTCTTACCTCTCAATTGCGCTCTTGGATTAAACTAAAAAAGAAAGAGGCGCATGAGCGATATCGCGACAATACTGTGGAAGTTGCTATAACGCAATGTTTACAGTGTGGACGGATATTTGAGTATCCATTGGGTAGGGGAAGATCTGAGACACCTTCGCATTGCAAAGACGAGGCTTGCGAAAAACGATACGATCGAACAAAACCGTCAAAACTAAACCGATCTTCAAAATCTGATTGGAAGTCAGCAGGACGTAAAAGAGGCAGATGTAAATCATGTAAAAAATCTCGAATACTAGATAGTAATCGCAACTGTGAAGAATGCTATTTAGAAATTCAGTCTTGGGGCAATTTCTAAAATTTTCAATCATCCAACCTAGTTAGCAAATAAAACCCAGAAAGGTGATAGGCAGCGTAAATCGCCGCTATCTACTTTCTGGGTTTTGTGTTTTGGCTTTATTGGCTATCAAAATATGTTTTTCAGGGGACAAAAAACGTAACACCCTCTTAAAAAGAAACTGCTTTCATATGGTTATCGCTCGCTAAAAGCCTTACAAGTTTTCTCCAGCTAGAAAGCCGATAGCAACTAAAAAAGCAAATATTTTTTCTAATTGAGGTTACTTAACTATGCAACAAAACTATCCATTTGTTAGTACGCGCACCCTAAGATCTTGTCATTTTGAGATTGGCAAGTTTGGTGAAGCCCAACTTAGAAAGCAACTGCAAAGTCCTTTGTATTGGATTCAGCCAGATCGTAAAGTTCTTTGGAATTTAGTGCTGGTTCGTGACTATCTACTTAATGGTGATTCTCCATCACATCAACGTTTAATTGAGTCATACCTTTTAACCTTACAGAATGGTCAATCCATCCCTAGCGGACAAACTAAGAAGAAGACGAAGTAACTAATGGCAAATTGCTGAGAGCATTTTGCACACCATTTAGAACAGGGGGAATAGAATGAATGAATCTGAGTTAATAGGTATTCAGGCGATCGCTACTTACTGGCAATTAATACCACTGAGGGATAAATCACCTGCAATTGGGGGAAATGATTGGTATAACAAAGATTTTGCGCTTGACGAGATTCGCAAACTTATTACAAGCAAGAAAGCTACTGGATTAGGGGTAAAGTTGGGGATTGCTAGTAATGGATTGATGTGTGTTGACATTGACGGTCAGCCTGCGATTGATCTTTTAAAAGCCGATTACCCACCGTTACCTCAAACTGTATCTAGCACATCAAGAGAGGGCAATGAGGCTCATTATTACCTCGTTCCTAATCAATATTGGGAATTGCTAAAGCGAGATGAAATTAAAACTGGTAAGACCTACATCAAGGCTAACGGTAAAGAAACGGAATCTAAGATCGAGCTTAGGTGGGGGATTATGCAGCAAGCCTTACCGCCATCTATACACCCTGACACTGGAGAGCCTTATAAGTGGATTCACTCACCAAAAGATATCGCAGTAGCCATTGTTCCCGAATGGATACTTGAGTTAATGTCACCTAATTATGAAGATACAAAATCTCTAGTTCCACAACCCTCTATACCTCGAATCATTTCTAGTTATTCTTGTAAGCCTAGTGAAGCTGATCGCGCTAGGGAATTTCTAAAATACATTGATGCTTCTAAGGCTGATGGTTATGGTGATTGGATTGGTGTGGGGATGACGCTAGCAAGTGTTGATGATTCTTTATTGCCAGACTGGATCGAATTTTCACGACGATCGCCTAAATTCGTAAATGAACATGATTGCGAGAAGCGATGGAAGAGTGCCAATTGGAAAAAAGATAACTTCAATCATGCAATGGGTAAACTCTGCAACTGGGCTAAGGATGGAGGATGGAAGCCCAAACCAAAATCCGAACGAAGCCCTAAGAACGGTAAAAGAGAGAAGATTCAACCGCTTACTAGGATGGATATTGCCAAGCTAGACGGAATTGATGTAAAGGATGAGAAGTATTTTGTAAATCTTTCTCAGCTTTGCGATCGCCAAATCAAAAATATTTTGCAAGGGAAATCGCAGGATATTGATCAAGATAAATTGATTGCTACTTACAAGGAATTGAAGGGATGGGAAAACATTTTACTAAAGTTTTCCCCTGACACCATCAGGTATTGCCGTCCTGAAACTATGATGCGGAATCTCTGTAATGACCGACTTCATTTGAATATAGACAAAGGTCTTAGGGCTATTCCCAATCAAGATTCTCTATTACCGTCTTTGCATTATACCGAAGGCGATGACGCAATCAATCAAGTTATTCAGACTTGGAAAATGAAAATTACACCACATTTTGAGGAAGACAATGAAAGTTTTATCCAATTCTAAGGACAACAAGAAAATCGATAAAGCCGCAGCTTTTGAAGCAAAAGAGCTTAAAAACTTGCGTATGAGAGTTGAGAGTGTATTCCGAGAAACCCTCAAATACAACCTTGAGATCAAGGAATGGCATGAGTATGACGGTGGAGTTTGGAGGCGGATTGATGTTGATGAAGTGGCGGCGCGATCGCGTCAATTGTTGCATGATTTAACCTGTAATGATGATTTCTTAGAAGGCATTCCGCCAAACAAGAAACAGATTGCAGAATTTATGAATGCTTTACAGCATGACGTACAGATCAAGAAATTTGACACTGACGATAAATACCCAGATCTGATCAATTTTAAAGATTGCGTCTTGAACTGCCGAACGCTCGAAACTTTTCCACACGATCGCAAATACAATTTTAATTGGCAACTCCCACACAACTGGAAAGATCGGGATAAAGGTTGCAAGCCTATTATCGATTGGCTTGAGTGGTCGCTTTATGGCGCTAAGGATACGTTAAAACTTTTGCTTTGCTTCCTAAATGCGATCGTCAAAAAGCGGACTGACATCCAAAAGCTAGTTCAACTGAATGGAACTGGCGGATCGGGTAAATCAACATTTCAGAAATTAGCGATCGCCCTTGTCGGATCTGAGAATTGCAAAGAAACTACTATTGAACAACTAGACAATCAGTTTGAATCTGCTAATTTTTATGGCAAGCGTTTGATTACCATCTCGGAAATTGGCGACTATAAGGGGAGTGGAGCCGCCTTAAAACGTCTTACTGGGGACGATAAACTGAGATATGAGGTTAAGGGCATTCAAGCGCGTACTGACTTTGTGTATCAGGGAAAAGTTTCAATCGTGGCGAATAAGGAGTACGCACCAAAAGAAGCTGGATCATCTTGGGCAAGACGTAATATTGCGATTAAATTTGATCGCGTTGTTCCTGAAAGCGAAAAACGGAACCTTATTTCAAGCTTGCCTGATGGTAACTTTACTGGAGAATTTGTTCCATATATTCCTGCCTTGATCGAGATTGTTTTGAGTATCCCCGATGAAGAAGTGAAGCAGTATTTAGAGCAGACTTGCAAGTTTGTTCCGAGCTTGTCTGGAGAAAGAGCTAATTCAATTCTTAACGACGAACCGATCGCACAATGGCTTGAGGATTGTTGTGTTCTGATTCCTGATGCTATTACTTACATTGGTAAGGCTGAGCGTCAAAATATCTCGGTCGGAGATGCAGGGCATAAAATCTCACATACTGAATTTAGAAATCAGGATATTTGGCTTCATGCCAATTACGCTAAGTTTTGCTTAGATCGGGGTGTCTCTGCTGTTGGGTTTCAGCGCTTTTCTAAAAACGTATTGGATATCATGATTGGAGCGCTCAAAATTGACTCTGTAACTAAGCTTGAGAAAGACTCAAGGGGTGTTGCTCTGAAAGGTATTGCTATTCGTACCGAGGCACATCATCACATCCTCACACCTGTTAGAAATTTGTTAATTGGCTATTCTGACGATTCAATAGTGATTTCTGACGATTCAATGACGAATGAAATCCTTAGCAATGCCAATGTTGACGATTTTGACGATAATTTTGCAACTTTGCATAACAGCAATAAAAACAACGCTGTATTAGATGACTCGGTTACAAGAAATGGTATCAACACTACGCATATAGATAAATCTGAAAACACTGTCAAAATCGTCAACGTTGTCACTGGAGAGGATTCCCATCGTCAGGGTATCGTCAACCAATCGTCACCAATTGAGATCGCATCAAAAATCCACAATTTCAAAGTGGGGGATAAGGTGAAATATGTTGGCAATCATGAAATCTATCAAAAATTCTTTGCGGAGAAAATTCTCCTATTGCATTTGATTACTGCTTTTGGATGCGATTGCGAAAAAGAAGATGGCTCGCTCACCCCAACTTTTTCATTAAGTGACATTGAGTTAGCTTAGTTGGCAAAACTAATCCTGTGAGCTTTTTAGTTGTTATAAGTTCACAGGATTACCTAAAAACTTCACTATTCTTTAGTGTTGACAGTTGACATACAAAATGTGAAGATGTTGCTAATAAGACCCGCCAAGGCTATGCGAAAGTATCCTCAAATTGGTGGGTTGCTCATTTTTAGGGGTATTAATGACGCGCAAATTTGCTAAACCTGCTAAAACTTTTCAAGAGCAGGTGCAATTGCTTCAGTCACGGGGGATGCTCATCGAAGATGTACAGGAAGCAATATTTTACCTACAGCATCTTAACTACTATCGACTTGGTGCGTATTGGTTGCCTTTTGAGTTAGACCATGCCACACATCAGTTTAAGCCTAATACAAGATTTAAAGATGTACTTAGGCTTTACATTTTTGATAGAGAGCTTAGGCTACTAATGCTAGATGGGATTGAGCGAATAGAAGTATCAGTCCGAAGTCAATGGGCTTATCATCTTGCAACTTTGCATAATCCTCATGCTCATCTTGACTCAAACCTATTTAAAGCCAAATATTGGCAAAAAGATCTCAATGCTCTGACAGAAGAAGTGAATAGATCGCAAGAGACTTTTATTGACCATCTACGAGATACCTACAGCGAACAACTACCGCCAGTTTGGGCAGTATGTGAAATTATGTCGATTGGGTTATTATCTCGATGGTATGGAAATTTAGAACCATATCAAACCCGTTCTGCGATTGCTAAAGCTTACAAAATAAATCACTATGTTTTAGGCTCATGGATTCATCATCTCTCTATAGTGCGTAATTTTTGCGCTCATCATTCAAGGTTGTGGAATAGAGAGTTTTCAATTATTCCAGCAGTCCCAAAAAGTAGAAATAACCCAGTCGTTAACCAGTTTGTCCAACCGTCGCGCAAAATATATAACACCTTGGTTATTGTGCTGTACTTCATGGATACGATCGCCCCAAAACATCACCTGCGATCGCGACTGCTCAAATTGTTAGATGAGCATCCAGACTTATTAACTGGCATGGGTTTTCCTACTAATTGGCAACAGATGAGTATTTGGCAAAATTTGAACTGATTTACGCAATTTAATCGACAATATAAATTAATTGTGGGTAAATAAACTGTGGAAACCGCGAGAATTTGGCATGAGTCTCAATGAAGCTGATACAAGGGCAAAACTAATTGATCCTGCCCTGCGTAATTGTGGGTGGACTGAAGACCATATCAAACGCGAAGAAACGGCGGGTAGCATTACGATTTGGAATGGTAAGGCGCGTAAGCAACGTAAGGGAAGGATTGATTACACTTTGCGGCTAAGGGTTAGTGATGATACGCAACCTGTGGCTGTGGCATTGATTGAGGCAAAAGCTGAGGACTTGTCGCCTGCTCATGGATTGGAGCAAGCAAAAAACTATAAATTATTGGGCGATCGCTTTCATGTGCCATTTGTATTTAGTACCAATGGTCATTTATTTGTCGAGTTCGATCGCTTTACAGGACTGACTAGCAAGCCAATGCCGATCGCTAATTTTCCGAGTCCTGATGCATTGCGATCGCGCTATGAGCAGAATATGGGTTTTGGGTTAGAAGATGAAGCGGCTAAACCCTTATTAACTCGTTATACCAATGGCGAAGGATCGCGCCGCTATTATCAAGACGCGGCAATTCGGGCAGCTTTAGAGAAAATTGCTCAAGCTAAGAAGTTAGGGGAAGCAGGACGGGTATTGCTGACTTTGGCAACGGGGGCGGGTAAAACTTTTATTGCGGTTAATTTGCTGAAACGGATCGCTGATGCGGGGCAGATGACTCGCGCTTTATTTATTTGCGATCGCGATGAGTTACGGATACAAGGCGCAAAAGCTTTTCGAGATTTATTTGGGGCTAATGCGGCAACGGTTGAGGCAGGGAACCCGCAGAAAAATGCAAGGGTTTTAATTGCGACCTATCAAACTTTGGATGTGGACAATGACGATGCAACCGCTAATTTTTTGACTACCCATTATCCCGAAAATTATTTTAGTCACATCATTATTGATGAGTGCCATCGTTCGGCTTGGGGCAAATGGTCACAGGTGCTAACTCGCAATCCTAACGCGGTGCAAGTTGGTTTGACTGCCACACCGAGAGAGTTAGACATTATTAGCGATACGTCTGAAGCCCAAGCCGATGTCAAAATAACGGCGGATAATCTGCGTTATTTTGGTGAGCCTGTGTATGGTTATGACATTTCTCAAGGGATTGAGGATGGTTATTTAGCCGCCTGCTCTATCCCAGCGCTTAAAGTGAATATTGATGATACTGGAATTACGCAAAAGCAAATTTTAGAACGTAACCCAAAGGATGCTCGAACGGGACTACCGATAACAGAGGAGCAACTGAAAGAACGTTACGAGAAAGCTAGTTTTGAAAATCGCATCATGCTACCCGATCGCGTTTTAGCGATGTGTCGAGATTTGTTTAAGCATTTGTTGGAGTCGGGTACACCTGAGCAAAAAACAGTAATTTTTTGTGCGCGGGATAGTCATGCTGAAGAAGTGGCGATCGAGATGAATAATCTCTATGTTCAGTGGTGTAAAGAAAATGACCAGAAAGCGGTGACTAATTACGCTTTTAAATGTACGGCTAAAAGTGGTGGTAAGGACTATCTAGCAGATCTCAAGGGTAGCAATCGTAATTTTTTCATCGCGACGACGGTTGATCTGTTGTCAACGGGTGTAGATATACCAAGTTTGCGAAATGTGGTGTTTTTTAAATATGTAAAGTCTCCGATTTCGTTTTATCAGATGGTGGGGAGAGGGACGCGCCTTGATGTGACTACAAATAAGCTGATGTTTACGATGTACGACTACACCGAGGCTCGAAAGTTATTTGGTGAGGCATTTTTAACTAAGCTTCAGCCAAAATCCGAAGGTGGTGGGGAACCGCTTACGCCTCCACGTCCTCCTGAACCGATTATCACGGTGGAAGGCTTTGATATAGAAATTACTGATGCAGGGCGCTATATTCTCACGACGGTAGACGGGAAAGCGATGCCTGTGAGTGTTGAGGAGTACCAAGAGCAATTGATCTCTAGGTTGGTAAGTGCTGCACCTACGCCCGATCGCTTTCGGCGGCGTTGGGTTGTGCCTGATGAGCGACGGGATCTCATCAATACTATGGTTAATGGTGGGGTATCTCCAATGGTGGTGCAGTTGGTGCGCGATATGCAGGACTATGATCTGTATGATGTGTTGGCAGAGTTGGGCTATGGGTTGAATCCACGCACAAGGATGACGAGGGTAATTGAGTTTTCGATGAAGCAGCAACAATGGTTAAATGATATGCCTGCCAAAACTGCGGCGACGATTAACGCGATCGCTCAGCAGTTTATCGCTTCGGGAATTGAGGGTTTAGAGAATCCGACAATTTTTCAAGTCCCTGAAGTTGTTAGGGCTGGTGGTTTGCCTGCTTTGAAGCAGTTGGGTAAGCCAATGGAGATTATTCAGGAAACGAAGGTGAGGTTATTTGCTGCTTAAAAATAGGTTGATCGCTTTTAGTTCTGACTGGTGACAGGTTGGGACAGACAAATAATTTAAACGATTTATTTTTTAGGGTGTGTTTGGGTATTTATGACTGAGAAAAATGGGGGATTACATAAAGGTTGGAAGTCAGTAAAGTTATCGGATGTTTGCGAACTTAATCCTGCTAGACCTCGTGAAATGAAAAGAAGCGATGATGCAGCTACAAGCTTTGTTCCTATGGCATCTGTTAGTGCTGAGTTCGGGAAAATTGCTGATCCTTTAGTTAAACCATTTTCAGAAGTTAAAAAAGGTTACACATACTTTGCAGAAGGTGATGTACTTTTTTCAAAAATTTCGCCTTGTATGCAAAATGGGGCGTTGCATAATAAAGTATGAGTTGAAGCAAGAGCGATGAAATGTCCAAAGTGCGGGTCAGATCACATACGCAGAAATGGAATTAAGCAAGGAAAACAAAATCACATTTGTGCTGAATGTGGACGACAGTTTATAAATCCCAGTGAACAAACCAAAGCGTTCCCAGAAACGACAAAACAAACTTGCCTGAAGATGTATCTCAATGGCATGGGATTCAGGGCTATTGAGAGAGTGATGGGAGTACATCACACCACAGTCATTGATTGGGTTAAACAAAAAGGTAAGAAGTTACCCGATTCAATCGCCCCCGAAAATGTCCCCAATGTTGGCGAATTGGATGAGCTGGAAACATTTGTCGGCTCAAAAAAAAACAAGATTTGGGTATGGACAGCAGTAGACCATTTTCGTAAGGGCATCCTAGCTTGGGCTTTAGGCGATCATAGTGCTGAGACTTTTGAGCCATTATGGGCAATTGTGGCAGCATGGCAATGCTATTTCTATGTCACTGACGGTTGGACTGTATATCCAAGCTATATCCCTGATGGTGATCAGATTATTAGCAAAACATACATGACTCGAGTTGAGGGTGAAAACTCTCGGTTACGCCACTATCTAGCAAGATTGCACCGTAAAACCTTCTGTTATTCAAAGTCTTTAGAAATGTTGCGTTATTCTGTGCGACTCCTGATTCATTATCTTCATGACTCTTCTGTCCTGTTCTCTCCATGATTCATACTTTATCCTGCAACGCCCAAAATGGTAAACACGCGATCGCCAGTAACTTGATAGACGGTATTGGCTTTGGAACTACAGAATTTCATGTTGTTCGCCCAAGTTCAGAAATTCTTGCTGAATGGGTTCATAAGTTTTTACGTCAGCCCAAAATATTAAATTCGGCAACAGAGTTATTTACTGGTTCTGTAGGTCAGCAAAGAGTACCTGAAAGTTTTATCGGCGATCTTGAAATCCCTCTCCCACCTCTTCCAGAACAAAAACGCATCTTAGCCATATTAAATGAGCAGATGTCAGGCGTAGAGAAAGCCCGCGCCGCCGCCGAAGCCCAACTACAAGCCGCCAAAACTCTAACCGCCGCCTATCTCCGCGAAGTTTTCGACAGCCCCGAAGCTCAAAAATGGGAGAGAAAAACATTAGGAGATATATGTCGTGACATTTCTGATGGTAGTCACTTTACACCAACATATATATCTAAAGGCATCCCCTTTTTATCTGTCAAAGATGTAAAAGAAACAGGAATATCATTTAATGATTGTCGATATATTAGCGAAGAACAACATAAAGATCTTTGTAGAAGATGCAAACCAGAAATAGGGGATGTCCTTTATACAAAGGTCGGCACAACTGGTATAGCAAAATCAGTTGATGTTGAAAGAGAATTTAGCATTTTTGTTAGCGTTGCTCTTTTAAAATTGACTCCTCAAGTACTTCCTGATTATCTAGAAAAAATCCTTAATTCTCCTCTTTGTAGAGTTCAGTCTGCCAATTTAACACAAGGAGCAGCAAATAGAAACCTAGTAATTAGAGACATCAAGCGTATTACATTACCTTTGCCACCATTAGAAGTACAACAGCATCTTGTAACAGTTATTACGGAGGATATGACTAACATGAAACACTTACAACGATCGCTACAAGACCAACTCAACACAATCAAACAACTACCCGCCGCCCTGCTTCGACAGGCATTTAACGGAGAATTATAAAATGGCAAAAGCAGCAAAAAACAGTAACGGACGTAAATTTAATACCCAACAAAGCCTCGACGGATATATCAAATCCGCTTGCGACATCATGCGCCGATCCAACTGTGCAGGCGCACTGCAATACGTCCCCGAACTCACATGGATACTATTTCTACGAATCCTCGATGAACTGGAAATGCAAGAAGCCGAACAAGCCGAAGCCGTCGGCGCAAGCTTTACCCCATCCCTACAACAGCCCTACCGTTGGCACGACTGGGCAGCCCCCGAAAGCGATGACCTGTTAAATATGCGTGATGGACTAAACCAAGGCTGGAAACGCAAAGAACTTATCATAGGTACACTCGAAGACTTTCCCCACTTTGTTAATAACGGACTACTACCCTATCTCAAAACTTTGCGCGATCGTCCCAATGCCACATCGCGCCAAAAAGTTATCAGCGAAATCCTCTCAGGCGTTGAACGTACCCGCGTTGACACCGCCAAAAACCTACTAGATATCCTCGACAAAATCCACGAAATCCGCAACGAAAACATCAGCGACACCCACATCTATACCCTCTCGCAAGTCTATGAAGGACTACTACTAAAAATGGGTGAAAAGGGCAACGATGGCGGACAATTTTTCACCCCTCGCGTTGTCGTTCGCGCCATGATCCAAGCGATCGATCCACAAATTGGCGAAACCGTCTATGACGCAGGCTGTGGTACAGGCGGATTCCTAGCCCAAGCTTACGAACACATGGCAGGCAAAGACCTCAGCAACATCACCAACCCCGATCAACTCGAAACCCTCAAACACCAAACCTTTTACGGACGTGAAAAAGACAACGCCATCTACCCGATCGCACTTGCTAACTTAATTTTACATGGCATTGACGAGCCGCACATCTGGCATGGCAACACCCTCACAGATTCCATAACCTATGACGGACTTTTCACAAATGCTCCCAGTCAATACGATGTCGCCCTGATGAATCCACCCTTCGGCGGCAAAGAAGGAAAAGAAGCACAAACCAACTTCAACTACAAAACCAGTTCCACTCAAGTTCTCTTCATTCAACACGTTCTCAAAAGCCTCAAATCCACAGGACGCTGTGGCATTGTCCTCGATGAAGGTATCCTTTTCCGCAACAACGAAACCGCCTTTGTCCAAACCAAAGTGAAATTACTTGATGATGCCGATGTCTGGTGCATTGTCAGCTTACCCGCAGGCGTATTTACATCCGCAGGTGCAGGCGTGAAAACCAATATCCTGTTTTTCACCAAAGGCAAATCCACCGAAAGCATCTGGTATTACGACCTCTCCGACCTCAAAATCAACAAAAAAACACCAATCACCCTCGAACACTTTGAGGACTTCTTTAAGCTCCTGCCCACCAGAGCCGATAGCGATCGCAGTTGGACAGTCACCAGAGAAGCGATCATAGCCAAAAACTACGACCTCAAAGCTGTTAACCCCAATGCCAAAACCGAAGAAGATACCCGTACACCTCAAGACCTCCTAGACATCATCGCTAGTAAAGGGAAGGAAGTTGATCAAGCTTTAGCGTTACTCAGAAAATAGTTTGGTATAGATTAGGCGATCGGCGCTCATCCAAATTGTTTTAATTTCGCTTTAATGCACGATTAATCCCTTACTTACCAAATGTATAATTGTTTGCAAGGAAAAATCAATTACCCCGATTTTTACCCCGTCACCTTGTTGACAATGCCCAAAAGTCTTACTCTACAAACTTTCTAGCAAATGAAGATACCACGTTGACATCGTGGGGGTCGGTGGTTCGAGTCCACTTGTGTTCATAAGCTGGCGTTGCACAAATGAAGGATGAATGAGTAAATAAAAGACAACGAGTTTAAGCAATGAAACATAATGAAATGTCCAAAGTGCGGATCATCACATATTCGTAAGAATGGGAAATGAGGAGACAAGCAAAATCATATTTGCGCTGATTGTGGTCGTCAGTTCATCGATAGCTACTCAGTACTTGGGTATTCTCAAGATATCAAGAAAATATGTCTAAAAATGTACTGTAACGGCATGGGATTTAGACAGATCGAGAGATGCACCGATGTTAGCCATAATTCAGTCATCAACTGGGTGAGAGAAGTAGCCAAACCATTACCCGAGCATCCACCGATTGAGACTATTCCTGATGTTGGTGAACTAGATGAACTCCAGACTTTTGTTGGGTCAAAAAAAAACTTGATTTGGCTATGGACTGCGGTGAATCATTTTAGCCAAGGTATATTGGCTTGGGTATTAGGCGATAGGAGTAGTCAAACCTTTAAAACTCTATGGACATTGATTAAAGTTTGGCAATGCTATTTCTGGGTTACCGATGGCTACTGTGTCTATAAAATGTTTGTTAACTCGGAAGATCAAATTATTAGCAAAACCTACATGACTAGAGTTGAGGGTGAAAATACAAGACTGAGACATTATCTTGCCCGATTGCATCGCAAAACTTTATGTTATTCAAAATCGGAAGAAATGTTGAGACATTCAATTCGTTTGTTAATTCACTATCTTAAGTACAAATCAATTCCTAGCTTTTCTTGATTCATCTTTCATTTGTGCAATGCCCATAAGCTGGAGCGCCAATAACAGGAAAGCCTTTGGGAGTCATGATCAACTCCTGAAGGTATATTCTATCGTCAATACAGCGCTTTGTGCTTAATTAAAACCCAGAGAAATTTTGGGAAGCGGCGCTCCGCGCCGCTTCCCAAAATTTCTCTGTACTACTCAAAGCCTCAACAGGCTGTAAGACAATTGATGTCAGGCTACTAAAACTTTTGTCTTTTCGATGGCAATTTACAAACGCTTGGCTTTTAATCGCCATCTGCTTGAAATCTTTATTTCCCTGTTAGATTTAGACCTTACTTCGATTAAATCTCACCCTAATTTCCACAAGATTTGCTCCTACGGCTCTATTTCTGACCCAATTAGTCCGTAGTATTGATCTAGATTAGGGTCAATCAGATTCCTTGGCTACATACTTAAGTGATTTTCTAGATGTGGATTTTAAATGAGCAGTTGGAGCAAACAAAAACTTATTACTCCCCTTGCTCGTTTTTCCGATCGCCTAATTTGGCTTGCCGAACAACCAGTTTTTGGCGTAATGGCGATCGCCTTACTCGCCTTCGCGTCCCGCTTTTGGAATATTGATGGCACAGCCGATATTGTCTTTGATGAAGTTTACTATCCTAAATTTGCTCAAAACTATCTGCGTGGAGAGCCACTTTTTGATGCTCACCCACCGCTAGCCAAATACATCATTGCTCTCGGCATTGAGATTTTTGGCTATGCCCCATTGGGCTATCGGATTATGACCGCGATCGCAGGGGCGCTCGTACCTTTAGTGACCTACGAATTTATTTGGCAGCTAAGCGATCGCCGCAGTTGGGCATGGCTAACAGGTTGTTTTATTGCCCTCGATGGCTTGCTATTAGTGGAGTCGAGATTTGGCTTGATCAATATCTATATTTTGCTATTTGGAATGCTTAGCCAGCTATGTATGGTACTTGCACTGAAGCGATCGCGACAGCGCTGGTTTTGGGCGATCGCCACTGGCTTGATGTTAGGAGCATCGGTAAGTACTAAATGGACGGGCATGGCTTATATCGTCGGATTGATCGCGATCGCCATCTATACATGGTCACGCTATCGCCAAGCCCTAAACTTAGCCCAGATCATCATTTGTCTGATAATTCTGCCAATTGGCTTTTATTTTGTGCAGTGGATTCCCCATTTGATGCTCAATCCTGAACGTGACATTTGGGAACTACACCGCCAGATCCTTGGCTTCCATCAAAATCTGGGTCTTGGCAAAACAGAGCCAATTCATCCCTATTGCTCACCTTGGTGGAGTTGGGTGTTATTGATTCGTCCTGTCGCCTATTTTTTTGAAACACGCCCCAATAGCATGGTGGAGTTTGTCCATGCGATGGGCAATCCGATTTTGTATTGGCTAAGTGCGATCGCCTTACTGATTTGCTTAGCATTTGTAATTGCCTCAAAAATGCGGTGTACTCCTAAATTTGTTACCGAACTTTATGTCCACGATCGATCACGAGGACAATCAAATTCAGTCAAGTTTATGTCCTATATCACCATCAGTTTTGCCGCCCATTGGCTACCTTGGAGCATCAGCCGTCGTTGCACATTTCTCTATCACTATATGCCCGCCTCAGTTTTCGCTTTTGCCGCCCTTGCCCTCCTAATTTCCTTACTCTGGCAGTCAAATTTTCCCCGTATAAGAGCGATCGGTTCAGGAATTTTTGGACTAGTGGCGATCGCTTTTATTTTTTGGTTGCCGATTTATATCGGTTTACCGATCTCATCAGGTTATTTGCCCGTGCTAATGTGGTTGCGTAGTTGGATCTAATCCGACCAAAGACGCTGCATTGTAACGTTTTTGGTTAGTGCTTTTGGCAATCTTACAAAGGTTTCCACAAGCATCGATAGGGTAAGCTAAGTAATCTCCTTGTTTGCAGTTCGGGAAATATGCAAAACTTTCGCAATTATTATGAAATTCTCGGCGTACCAAAAACCGCCACAGCCGACGAAATCAAGCGCTCCTATCGCAGGCTGGCGCGGAAATATCATCCCGACCTGAATCCCAACGATAAGGCAGCCGAAGAACGTTTTAAAGATATCGGCGAAGCCTATGAAGTCCTCGCTGACACCACCAAACGTCAGCAATATGATCGGTTTGGGCAATATTGGAAACAAGGTGGTTTTCAAGGCTCTGGTGGACGCGCCCCCTCACCGTCTCGTGAGCAGTATACCCCTGACTTTGAGCGAGGTTACACAGGTGATGTGGACTTCAGCCAATACAATGACTTCCAAGAATTTGTTGATCAACTTTTAGGTAAATTTCGCACTAATGAACGCGCTCAAGATACTAGCGGCGGCGCATCTTCCTATCGCACCACAACCCAAGCCCCACCTCGCCCCACCCCCCGCCGCGATTCTGAAGCTCTCTTAGAGTTGCCCCTCGAACGCGCCTATGTTGGTGGTCGTGAGCGCATCCGCCTCGAAGATGGGCGATCGCTAGAAGTAAATATGCCCGCAGGTGTTCTCTCAGGTCAAAGAATTCGTCTCAAAGGTCAAGGGACTTCGGGCGGTGATCTCTATCTCAAAATCACCCTCAAACCCCACAACTTTTTTACTCTAGAGGGTCACGATATTCGCTGTCAGTTACCAATCTCACCGAGTGAGTCAGTGTTAGGTGTTCAAGTGGAAGTTCCTACCCTTGGCGGACTGGTGAAATTAACTATCCCACCTGCGGTTAAGTCGGGGCAGCAATTGCGTCTATCTGGCAAAGGTTTCCCTAAAGACGCAAGAACCTTTGGCGATCAGTATGTAGAAGTTCAGATTGTGGTTCCCAAAAACCCCACTAAGCAAGAACGCGAACTCTACGAAAAGTTGCTAGCAATCCAGTCCTTTGATCCTCGCGAAAACTTACCGAAAAAGTAAACATTAGGGCGGTGCATCGCACCGCCCTAAATAATTTTATCTAAAAGCTTATGTCTACTGTCATCTACGTTAATCAAGCCTGTATTGAGTCGCTGGATATTAGTCCTGCCAAAATTGCGATCGCCAAGTTGTTAGCCAATTGGGATGAGACACCAGAAAGCGATCGCCAGTTTCAAATAGAACTTGTTTGGGATAAAGAAGATGGCGACCCTCGCGAACTGTCAGAAATCTCGGAAGTGCGCCTCTGGTTTGTGCGTCTCGATGCCACCTATCCTTGGTTTAGCTATCTCCTCGATTGGCGTACAGAACTCAGTCGCTATGCCGCAATGCTAGTCCCCCACGAGTTTAAACGCGAAGGTGACGGCTATGTGTTGCAATACAATCCTGAAGCATTAGAGCTTTTTGTAATGCAGAAGGTATTCACAATTTCTCTCTGGCTCAAGTCACGCGGTATTGATAGTACGGCGAAGTTACAACAAATGACTCAAAGTCTCGGCTATGAGTTAGATTCAGTATTCTTTAATCTTTTATAAAATTGATACCGCCTTTCCCATTGAATGAGGGTTCGCGGCGGAGCCGCGAACCCTCATTCAATGGGAAAGGAGTATGCTAGAACAGATAACTATCCATCAGTTTTAGGACTTACGCAGAAATTGATTAAGCCCTCACCCCTAGCCCCTCTCCCGCAGGCGAGGGGAACAAGAAAAAGTTAGAATCTTGCGCCCCTTCTCCCGCGGGAGAAGGGGTTGGGGGATGAGGGGAGATTTCACTTCGCGTAAGTCCTAAGTTTATGGCAATTGAAGATCTACAGATAGATCTCAAGGAAATTCTTGTATTTATTGGTTCGGCACTGGTTCAGTTGCATGGGATACTCCCTTCCCACTATCAAAATATAAAAACCCAGAACTAGCGTGGCGGCGCGAAGCGCCGCCACGTCTAATTTTTCACTGGGAAGGGAGTAGCTATGATCATTGTCTAGATTGAGTTAAATTACATGATGACTGTTAGAAATTTGGGAGAGCAAGGACTGCTGAAAATTTTTCGGCAATATTGCAGTGAAGTTGTCGGGGATGACGCGGCAGCGATGGGGGTAACTCTACCAAATCATCAGATGGTGGTGACTACAGATATGTTGATCGATGAAGTTCATTTTAGCGATCGCACTACTAGCCCTGAGGATGTGGGTTGGCGAGCGGCGGCTGTAAACTTATCGGATTTAGCTGCGATGGGTGCTAAGCCTTGGGGACTAGTCATGTCCGTGGGCTTGCCATCTGAAACAGAAGTGGAATGGATTGAATCTGTATATAAAGGTTTTAGTCAATGTTTGCGAACCTATGACACAGAACTCGTGGGGGGTGATACTGTGCGATCGCCGATTCGGACATTAGCAGTTACCGCCTTTGGACAGGTTCCCCAACATCAGCTTATACAAAGACACACTGCCCAAGTTGGTGACGCGCTTGTGATCACAGGACAACATGGATTGTCTAAAGCAGGACTAGAGATACTTCTCAATCCCGATCTCTATCATGATTTTCGCGATCGCTCAGGTGTAGATCAAGAATTAATTCAATCAATCTGTCGTTATCACCAACGACCAATTCCCCGTTTTGATGCGATCGCGATGCTGCATCAAATTTTACAGGAGACATTAAAGCAAGATCCCTTTACAGTTTCAGGAATGGATAGCAGTGATGGACTTGCTGATGCGATCGCCCAAATTTGTCGCGCTAGTCATGTCGGTGTCGATCTCGATTGGCAAGCCTTACCAATTCCTGAAGTCGTGAAAACTTTAGCAGGCGATCGCGCCTTAGATTGGGTATTGTATGGCGGAGAAGATTTTGAATTAGTCTTATGTATGCCTTTTAAGTTAGCTAATCAATTTATTAAACAATTACCTACAGCAATAATTATTGGTGAAATTACTAGCGAGATTTCTAAAAACAATCAATTACATAAGTTAGAAATACGATCGACTTTCCAGCATTTTTGAGCCAACACAGCGCTCGGCGCTGATATCACTACTATGGTTGAGGTATAAAGCACCGCAATTTTCTTTTGGTTTTATGTCCTTTGCTAACTCTCTTTTTGCTATAAAAAACAAATCATTTTTTGACATTGCTGCGAAGCAGCAATGTCAAAAAATGACTCTGCAAAGCAATAAAACATAGCTATAATTTACGATGTAAGCCCTTTAAAAACTCATTTTTTAGAAAATAAGTTTCCAAAATTTTAGTTGTATTCAAAGTTCATCTGAAATATAAAAAATTCACCAATTAAATCATGGCTTTATATCGTTTAATTTATGTCAGCCAAGCTACCTCAACAGTTGGGTATCCCGAATTAGTTAGCATCATGGCTCAGTCGGAACGGAATAACCAAAAGGTGGGAATCACAGGGATGCTCAGTTTTGGTGATTCGATGTTTTTGCAGGTATTGGAAGGAAGTCGCCGCGTAGTTAGCCAAACTTATAACCGCATCCTAGTGGATCCGCGTCATACTAACGCCGAACTAATCGACTTCTCGGAAATTGAACATCGCGACTTCGGGCTTTGGTCGATGAAAGCTATACAGATTGAAAGTCAACCCGAACTCCGCAATATTATCCTGAAATACTCAAGCTCTTCTACCTTTTCTCCTATCTCTATGACTGGAAAACAAAGTCTTAATTTCTTAAGAGAAATTACCAATCTTTACCAAGCAGGTTAATCTAGCTACTCCCGTTCCACTATCAAAATAGACATTAAAACCCAAGAACTAGCGTTGCAGCGCGAAGCGCCGCAACGTCTAATCTTTCACTGGGAAGGAAGTAGGACAAATCAAAACCTAAAAGATGAGGGGCGGCGCGAAGCGCCGCCCCTCATCTTTTGGGTTTCTAGTCTATTGTGGCTTCGTTTAGTCCAAGAAAAACTTTGAAAAGATGGCAAAGCCATCTTTTCAAAGTTTTTCTTGGGTTTAAGAAAGCGCAGAAGCGCCCCTTTTACTGTTACGGCTTAGAAAACGCTATAAAATTAGCTGAGGAATTTTTAGGGGCTATAGCGCTAAAAAAATTCCTCAGCTTTGACTTTGATTAGGGTATTTGGCAATGGCTCCTGTGCGCTTATGTGGTGTTACTAAAAGTTTTGGACAAAATGTTGTACTTCAAAATATTGATCTAGAAGTACACGATCGCGAGTTTATGGTTTTAGTAGGTCCTTCTGGCTGTGGCAAAAGTACTTTACTAAGATTAATTGCGGGTTTAGAAGAAGTAAGTGATGGCTCCATTTATTTGGGCGATCGCCAAATAAATCATTTACCGCCCAAAGTGCGTGATATCGCGATGGTATTCCAAAGCTATGCCCTCTATCCGCATATGACCGTATATAACAATATTGCTTTTGGACTGAGGAGACAGCGATCGCACAAGTTATCAACTTTATCTAAGTTGGTTTGGTTTTCTGAGGCAAATCAAAAACAACGCGCTGATATTGATAGTCGAGTGCAGCAAGTTGCTGAGTCGTTGCAAATCTCACATTTATTAAATCGCAAACCTAAAGAACTATCAGGGGGACAAAAACAAAGAGTTGCCCTCGGTCGCGCGATCGCGCGTAATCCGCAAGTCTTTTTAATGGATGAGCCGCTATCAAATCTGGATGCTCAGTTACGCAGTGATACGCGATCGCAAATCGTGCAGTTACAAAAACATTTGCAAGTGACGACAATCTATGTGACCCATGATCAAGTTGAAGCAATGACTATGGGCGATCGCATTGTGGTACTAAACAAAGGCGACATTCAGCAAGTGGATACGCCTTTAAATATTTATCGAAAACCCGCTAATCAATTTGTGGCTGGGTTTATGGGATCACCACCGATGAATTTTCTGCCCGTGGTGATCGGGCATGACGGTAAGTTACAAGGTGAATGTTTAGCCAAGGCGATCGCGCTTAATGATTTACCGATTAAAAAAATTGGTAGCGATCGAGCTTTTACATTAGGTTTTCGTCCTGAAGATTTGCAACCTGCAACATCCGACAATGCTCACTTTATCGGTATCGTAGAGCTGATCGAATCCCTCGGTTCAGAGACAATCGTGTTACTAAAAGTCAGTAATGGGGACAATGACATTGAGATTAGAGCGCGAGTGTCGGCAGATGTGAGTTTAGAGCGTCATTGGCAAATTGGCGATCGCAGCTTTTGGCAATTTGATCTTCATAAGCTCTATGGCTTTGACAGCGAGTCAGGGCAAACTTTATATTTTCCTTACTAGCTATTGCTAATTGACGATGCGCGGCTTCGAGACGCAAACCAAAAAATTCAATTTGACATTAAAAACAATCTGCGAGATTATAGATAAGCTGATAAATCAGTAAGGGGCTATAGCGCAGTTGGTAGCGCATCTCAATGGCATTGAGAGGGTCAGCGGTTCGAATCCGCTTAGCTCCATAAATCTATGAAAGTTGTCCAAATCTTTCAATTAAATCAAACACCAAATTTTCTCGACCGTAGCTAGATGATGGCAAAAAGCTCAAGACTGCTTCCTCCAAATCATTCTTATTTTCTCGAAACCAATCCCCCAGAAAAGCTTTCACTTCTCCCTGAGCTTTATTAAATCGATCTTCTAATACCTCACAGCCATCCAACAAAATCACAATATCTTCAACATCTTTAGACAAACGCAAATCCTTACCGCGACCTAAAAATGCTTCAACCTTACTTGCCAGCAAATATATCGGTGAAAAAATCCAAATATCTCGGTTACTTGGCAACCTATAAGTTATTTTATTGGCAATCCCCTCCTTATACCAACTATTACTAAACCCTAAAACCTCTTTATCACAAGGCATCACGTCCACCAGCAAGTCTTGATATACCCAGCGACATAATGGCGCGTTCTGTTCTGTACATTCTTGCAATCCAATCTCACGCAAACGTTTCGCCAAAGAATAATATTCAACCTTTGAATAAATCTCTACTACACAATCCACATCCTTAGTCGGACGTACTTCGTCCCACAAAATCTCATCTATATATAACGATATCGTCGCACCACCCGTAAATACGAACCGATCTGGTAAACAAGCTAAAACTGACGCGACCCTTTCTAAATTTTCTATCTGAGGATTACTCATATAACCTCTTTTTTAATTCCAGAGCAGCCAACTCTTGCTCTCGTATCTTACCTATTCGCAGACTATCCACTAAGCACAGCATCTCGTAAAACCGCATATCGTCTTCTACTACCTCTGGCACAGAACGATAAAGAGGCTTAATTGCAAGTCCCTTTATTTTCCCTCTCGGCGAAGCCCACACAAAAGCAGAATCATTACTTACTACTAATAATCTCTTTAATGGTTCCGCAGAGTGAGCAGTAGGTATACCCCGCACCAGACTTCCTGCTTTAGCTGAAAAAACATACTTCAGACCATGTACTAAAAACTCCTCCAAAGCACCTTTCAAAACAGTTCTTTTTTTAGCACTATATAGATGACATTCCTCACAACGCTGTAATGCATCATGCACTACAGATGAGCTAGTCTTTAAGCTTTTTGCCAACTCAGCATAAGTCCATTGTGAATTCAAGCAGTGAACCTTAAGCAATATAACAATGTCTTGAGGTTTGAGCATAGATTTCAAAGATTAAACATCTCTATTCTATATTCGTGAATCATGAATGAAATGATCTTAGCCTTTGTTGGGATAAATTTATAGCCATAGTCATCAATGTTAGGACAAAGCCAAAACCCAAGAGAGAGTTGCGGCGCTTCGCGCCGCAACTCTCTCTTGGGTTTTGTGTCTTAACTTGGCTGGCTACAGCTAGCTATATAAGCTGTAATTGATAACAGGCGATCGCAAAATTTAGATTAAAATAGGGCTTTGTTGGTCAGGACTGTCAAACAGTGAGCGAGATGAAGGGTAATTTAGACAACTTGGCAAATCAAGTTCAATTTCTTGATGAATTTGAAGTCGTCGTCGTCGGCGCAGGTCATGCAGGCTGCGAAGCAGCTCTCGCCTCAGCACGGATGGGCTGCAAAACTTTATTACTCACCCTTAATCTCGATCGCATTGCATGGCAACCTTGCAATCCTGCCGTTGGAGGCCCTGCCAAATCACAGCTTGTCCATGAGGTCGATGCCCTCGGTGGTGAAATTGGCAAAATAACCGACCGCACTTATTTACAAAAACGGATTCTCAATAGTTCACGCGGCCCCGCAGTTTGGGCATTACGAGCGCAGACCGATAAGCGCGAATACGCGGCTGAAATGAAAACGGTAGTAGAAAATGAGCCAAATCTTTCCGTCCGTGAAGGCACAGTAATTAATACTTTGCTGGATGCTAATCAAGGTATTGTCGGAGTTGAGACTCAGTTTGGAGTGGGTTATGCTTGCAAAGCGGTCATCTTAACCACTGGCACATTTTTAAACGGCAAAATCTGGGTAGGCAATCGCTCCATGTCCGCAGGTAGGGCGGGAGAATTTGCGGTGGAAGGGCTAACAGAAACCCTGAATGCTCTGGGCTTTGTGACCGATCGCCTCAAGACTGGAACTCCTGCCCGAGTTGATCGCCGCAGTGTGGACTACAGCCAAATGGAAGTTCAGCCATCGGATACAGAGCAGAACTGGTTTAGTTTTGATCCGAGCGCATGGGTAGAACGCGAGCAAATGAATTGCTACTTAACTCGCACCACTGCGGAAACCCATCGCATCATTCGTGAAAATTTGCATCTTACCCCTGTCTATGGCGGCTTTATCGATGCTAAAGGTCCCCGCTACTGCCCTAGTATCGAAGATAAAATTGTCCGCTTTGCTGACAAAGAGAGTCATCAGATTTTTATTGAACCTGAAGGTCGCGATATTCCAGAGCTATATATTCAAGGCTTCTCAACAGGGATGCCTGAGAATATTCAATTACAAATGTTGCGATCGCTTCCTGGGTTAGAAAATTGTCATATGCTCCGCGCCGCCTATGCGGTGGAATATGACTATATTCCTGCGACTCAGTGCTATCCCACTTTGATGACCAAATTAATCGAAGGGCTATTTTGTGCAGGACAGATTAATGGCACGACTGGTTACGAAGAAGCCGCCGCTCAAGGGTTAGTGGCAGGGATGAATGCCGCGCTATTTGCTCAGAAACGAGAAATGGTGGTCTTGCCTCGCGCCAGTAGTTACATTGGTACGCTAATCGATGATCTTTGTACTAAAGAATTGCGTGAACCCTATCGGATGTTGACTAGTCGTTCTGAATATCGATTGATCTTGCGATCGGACAATGCCGATCGCCGCTTGACTCCGATTGGACGCGAAATTGGTTTAGTCAGCGATCGCCGTTGGCAGCTCTTTTGTGACAAGCAAGAGCGTGTTCATGCGGAAGTGCAGAGACTCAATGAAACTCGTGTCAAGGAGAAAGATGAACTGGGTCAAAGGATTACCGCTGAGACGGGAGAGTCAATCCGTGGGGCGATTAGTCTCTCGGATTTATTGCGTCGTCCTAAGTTTAACTATGCAGAATTAATTCACTATGGCTTAGCTGACCCTAATCTAAATCGATTTGAAAGACTGGCTGCGGAAATCGAAGTCAAGTATGTGGGCTATATCCAACGCCAAGAACATCAAATCGAAGAAGTTGCTAAACATAGCGATCGCAAGTTACCGACAGACATTGATTACAATGCGATCGAGACTCTATCAAAGGAATCGCGAGAAAAGTTAAGCAAAATTCGTCCCATGACCATTGGACAAGCGAGTCGGATTGGTGGCGTTAATCCTGCGGATGTTAATGCTTTGCTGGTTTATCTAGAAATTCAACATCGCCTTACCAGCAGGGCGAGATAACAGAAGCAGGTTGCGGCGCGAATCGCCGAAACCTGCTTTATACCAAAAGAAGAATGCGGCGCTTTGCGCCGCATTCTTCTTTTGGGTTTTGGATGATTAGCTCTTTGGCTTTTTGGAAGCGCGCGGTGCTTTTGTACTAGCCTTGGGTTTATTAAAACCACTACCTGATTTGCTAGTGGTTTTAGATTTTGGCGATTTCACCTCAACTGATGGCTCAGCATTAATAATGATTGATGCTTCAGTTAAAGTCTCAGGAGTTTTAACTTCAGGAACTAAAATTTCTTCGACTGAGGGATTTTCGGGAAGATGTTGTACCAAATCCTCAGAAACTATTGCTTCAGTGACTAGCGGCTCTACATTGTCATTATCAGATGTCACCTGCTCAGTGACTAGCGGCTCTAAGGATTGATCAACAGAAATCTCAAGCAATGATTCTTCTGGTAAATTTTCAGCCACCACCTCAGTCTCTAAACTAGTGGCGATCGCAGGGATAACTTCAACAATTAATTTTGGTGCAATATCCCCATCAACCAGTAGTCCTATCTCAAACTGGGGGATGGTCACATTCACAATCTTGCCGCCACGTCGTTGAATTTCCTGTAGTTTTCTGGAAAAGCTGCTGTAGGAGACTGTTACTTTAACAGTACTTTCTACAAACGGTCTAAGTCTAAAATGACCGCCAGTAAATTCGATAGTCACTTGGCGATCGCGGTTGTTGGTTGGGTTAATGGTGGGATGGTTAATATTTAAATTATTCATGTCAAACTCATTTAAATAGATCGCATAGTGGCGATCTCAATATTAAAAAATAATTCTGTAAACTTTTAAGTAGCTGGGCATAACTAAAAACTAGAGCTAAAACCTGTGGCGTTTGCTGTGCAAACGCCACAGGTTTTAAGATTTTATTGCGCCTAACTACTTACACACTAACAAAATAAGGCAATGTCATCAGAGTGTAACAATTTACTTTACATACAAGTAGTTAGACATAGTTAAAACAGCAATTCTCATTATGAAATCAATTTTGGGGTTTGCAGCACCTAAGGCGCTACAAACCCCAAAATTAATTTTTTGAAAGCCAGCCGTAGGCTGGCTTTCAAAAAATTAATTTTTATAATGAGAATTGCTGAATATAAAGTGCCAAAAAACCTGTGGCGTATGCCACAGGTTTTTTGGCACTTTATATTTCAGTTGTGCTTGGCTACATCGGGATCTGTGGAGGCTCGCTAATCTCAGCCCAAGGTCACCTCAAAATAATCGCGATCGCGATTATTCTTTGTATTCAGTCAACACTCTATAATAAAAGGGTAATTATTCATGGTTTGGATTTAGGTGGCACTTCAGTTTAAATTTGCGATCGCCTCCGATTTGCACATCGCATTGCCCCGCACGATTTGGCATCATCCTGCAAGATTTCACCTTGTTGAATACAGCATCCCCACCTTTGAAGAAGTGCTGTCTCAACTAGCGACTCTAGACTTAGATTTTTTGCTATTATCTGGGGATCTCACACAGCACGGCGAGCCAGAAAATCATCAATGGCTATCGCAAAGATTAGCTCAACTTCCCTATCCTGTCTATGTCATCGCTGGCAATCATGATGTACCCAGAGTAGAAACCTTTGATCAATTTACGCCTCACTACACGCAATTTGGATTCAAAGATGGTATTCAAGAACCGCTTAAACTTTATTACGAATGCGAAGTATTACCTAATGTCCGCTTAATTGGATTGAATTCTAATCAATTTGATCAGGATGATCAGCAAATTGGATGGATGGATGAAGAACAATTGGACTGGTTAGAATCAGTGCTAAGTCGTCAAGACTATGCATTAAATCTAGTTACAATTCATCATAATGTTTTAGAACATATGCATGATCAGTCGCGCAACGCCCTTGGTAGACGCTATATGTTGGGCAATCCTGAGCGTTTGTGCGAGATTCTTCAGCAAGCAAACGTCAAGCTAGTCTTTACAGGACATCTCCATGTTCAAGATATTGCCTATAGCGATCGCTATGATTTTTATGACATTACTACAGGCTCTCTAGTGAGCTATCCCCATCCCTATCGAGTGCTTAACTATATTTCTGATCACTCAGGCGAAAGATTAGAGATAGAATCTTTTCGGGTCAAGTCAATTCCTGAGCAAGCAGATTTACAACATTTCTCAAGAGAATGGATGGGCGATCGTTCTCATCCATTTGTGATCAAACTACTGACGCATCCACCTCTTAATTTATCGGAAGAAGTTGCGGAAACCCTAACACCAGAATTACGATACTTTTGGGCATATATTGCCGATGGTGATGCTCAGTTTGAGTTTCCTAATTTTCCACCAGTAGCCAGAAAATATTTTGAAGCTTTTAGTGATATTCCGCCCAAGGATAATAATATTACTTTAGTTCTCAAATAATTAATTGCCATCCAAAGCGATAAAATTGCGCCCCTGCGGAGCGTAATTTTATCGCTTTGGATAATTTTGGAAAACTACTTATGTCGCTTCAATATCACCATATCTCAATTAAGACTGCGGATATTTTTCAGGCGATCGCCTTTTATGAGGCGTTAGGGTTTACGGTGACAGAACGATTTACAGCAGGAATTACGCTGGCTTGTTGGATGCATGGCGCAGGAACTCATCTGGAATTAATGCAAGTCCCGTCACCAAAGCATCACCCCGATCCCTTTAGTGATGAGCTTTACGTGGGTTACTATCACTTATCTTTTTATGTGGATAATCTTGATGTCTTTTTGCAAGATTTAGTAAATAAGTTAGGAAAAGTCCAATTATTATTACCTCCAAGAGAACAGACAATTGGCGATCGCTGTTATCAAGTTGCTTTTATCGCTGACACCGATGGATTGCCCATTGAGCTCATGGAATTAGTATCTTAAGGGAACCTCTAAAAAATGCTAAAAAAGTCAAACACGGAAATAGAATAAAGCCGATTATGGTAGTGTGTCACATTTGTTGAACTAGGTAATTGATAAAAACGGCAAACCCATAACAGCATTTTTTATAATAATTATTGGTCTTTGCGTCGGGACGAATCCTGAAAGGAATCCCTTCTGCACTACACTGTCCAATCTTCGGTTATTAAATTCGGAACTTTACTGAAGTCACCAGTATTTCTGGTAAGTAATACCAAGTTGTTAGAAATGGCGATCGCGGCAATTCTCAAGTCCATTGTAGACACACGAACTTTTTGACCTCGCATCTCATCAAATATAGCGATCGCTTTAGTATCAAATGGTAAAACTGGAGCCTTAGCAAAACTGTTGAGAGTTTCTAACAACAGCGTATATCCACGAGCCATATCTGTATTTGTCTGAGCGCGATTGATGAAGCTGTGAGCGCCAATTACTTGCTCATGAAAACTAATAACTGATAAAGCAAAGTCAGAGAGCGAATGTTGTGACATCCGAAAAGTTAATCGACTAAACTCAGAACTGGAACGGCGCTGTAGAAAACTGATGTGGTCGGTATCGAGCAAATATTTCACGATTATTTGTCAGTGTCATCAATAGGTTTGTCAGACTGCCGAAATGCACGCCCATATTCTAGAGCTTCAAGAAAAGCTGAGTCATCAGAGATTGAACCTATGAGTTTATCGAGCCAATTTTCGGGGCTAGGCTTACTTTCAAATTTATGTTGAAGATCGAAAACTACTTGCTCAAGGGTTATCAAGCGTTTCTCAAGTGTTGCTGTATCTAGCATGGCTGCTCCTAGATTGAAAGTTATAATTCAGTTGTGTACCGAAAGAATTACTCTAGTCTAACTAAAAAATCGTATCGGTGTTCAAGTCAGTGTCAATACAAACAAAAACAAGGTGCGTTGCACTTCAATTAATGCAGCAGACAAGAGAGGCAATACAACATACAAGATCGTCGTCCACCAACAAAACCTTGAAATATTTTAACTACTAGACCATCGTCCACCAGCAAAACCTTGAGATATTCTAACTACTAGAACTTGCTTAGAATTATATTTCCTATTTTCTAAATCTGAATAAGAAATTAATATTGGTAATTCCGAATTATATCTCAAAACATTGTCTTTAGGATTTTGACTAGTACTACCAAAAGAGTTGAATGCCTCTTTTCCATTTATTAGTAAGGGAATGACCGCCTCATTTGCAAAACATTTATAAATATCATCAGTTAGAGCTGTATTAGCATTTGGACTTATGATTTTATCAATTACTTCCTTATCAGCATAAAGTCTAATTGAAGTTGCTGGACGATTGCCAGTATTGTAAATGACTAGATTATATGTTGTTGCAACATTTCCTGAATCACTGACTATGGAAGCAGAAATAATTGGTCTATTAGATTCTAGCCAAAAACGCCTTGTCAAGTATATGGATGTCGCTGAAAGGATTGCAGAGGTAAGACTAACAAGAGTTTTTAGATCTAGGAAATCAATAAAATATTGCCAATAACCAAGTGACATTTCGGAATTCCGTGTAAATTTTTTGTCTAGCTGTATATTATCTTGTAGATTGTTCTGGCTGAGAGTAACACACAAACAATTAGAATTAAGTAAAGTTTGAGTGCGTTACGTTAAAAAATCCTACAAGTTCGGGGATCTTATGGGCGTAATGTATTGCGATCGCTATTACTGTGAGTCGTGATTTCTAGGCGATCGCTCCAACAATCTATCTCCTAAAGGCGATCACCTCAACAATCTATACCCATATTGTAACGTTAGCTATCAGCCGAAGAATTAGGTGTTTGTTTAGACAACACGAGGATTCCTGTTCTTGAGTCCACGCTGGATACGCCAATAAAGAAACTGTTCAACATTCTTTGCATGCTTCTCAAAATTACATTTCTCGCAGCAAAGGGTCAGATTGGAAACCTCAGTGCGACCTCCTTGCACAACTGGAGTCATGTGATCGATATGCCATCTGTCGGCGAGTTGAGCATCGCAGTATGCACACCTGTCCTCAAGTATCTTACGAATTTCCAGAATATCTTCATCTGTGTAGCCATTGCCCGCAGCAAATGCCTTGCGCTCCCTACGAATTGCTGAGCGTTCAGCCACACCATCTTTATTTGCCGAGCTGTAGTCCTTAACATAGGCTCTCATGCATGCACGGCACTTGAAGCGGAATCCCCCGCTAGGAGTATTCCCAAAGTTGTCTCGATTCAATGGATAAGACTTGAAACACGTGCGACATTGACGAATTTCCATATCGAGAAAGACCTATGACTGTTGAATTAATATGCTTTAGTTATCTTTAGCTCGACTAAAATCATAGCTGTTTGTTCGTTTCAATGATTTGTTATACCCAGATCACTTCATAATTATTTGTCTTTGCGATCACTATTACTATGAGCCGTGATTTTTAGGCGATCGCTATTGCGTCCAAAAATAAACGGGGAGTCAATATTTGAGTGCCATGATAGTACTTAATAGAAAGTAAATGATTGTCCAAAGAAATAAGGTAATCAGCTTTTGTTTCAAAAACAGCAGCCAAAAATTTATTGTCATCTGGATCAATTTTATCTAATCTAGTAGCCTCATAAGCACCAGAGATATGCAGAGCAATTTCACCGATCACGCTAACTAGTTCCTCAATAGTTTCTTCAGGCACTCCAAGCTGTAATAGTTTTAATACGAGTTCTTGAAGTAGCTGAGGAGCCATAACCAGAGTAAACTTGCCTTGTTGCCAAGCTTGTAAAACTAGGTACGGTGAGCTTACTTGAGATTTAGATAGTAGAGCAGAAACAAATACTGATGTGTCAATAACAACTTTTAACATCTTGTTTACAAATTCTGCTCGGTTGTTGCAACACTTTCAGAAATTCTATTGCGAATAGATGCAAATTCTGCCCAGATTTCCGATGACGATCGCTTTGGCTTGGATAGTGCAGTATTTAATCCTTTTTGGATAATCATTTCCGCCTTGCTTAACTGCCCAACATCTTGAGTCAATGGAGTTTCTAAAAAATACAAAAAACTAAGCACCTTCTCCAGATAAGACTCAGGGATGCGATCAAGTTCTTGAATAATTTGTTCTTTAATAGTCATAGCTATAGGCTGTAGCACTAAAAACATTCTACATCAAAGATATTACTTCAATTTTGGGAAAGTAAGAGATGTTGGCGGTGGTGCGATTGTGGCGATCGCTATTACTGTGAGTGATTTTTAGGCGATCACATCAATTATCTATCTGCTAGAAAGTTTGCGGTATTGCGATCGCTTTAAAATATTGTCATAGCTAAAGATTGCTGACTTTCGCCATCTTTAAGGCTCACTCCATTCTTCCAAAGTTCATATTCGCTAATATCAATATCTTCATTCCAAACCAAACCATAACCACCCGACTCAATCTTAAAATTTTTAAAAAAGCTAGGATTTCGTAATGGAGCAAACATCTCTCTATTTAACAACTGAGAGATATCATACTTCTTAAATTCATTTTGGCTAAACTCAATCAACAACGTGCGATCGCCAATGACTTGAGCAGAAATAATTTTAGGAGGCTTCATAATAAATATCTCAGTTATTTTAAAGGCGGCAGCTTACAAAAATCTTGAGTGTTCCACATATTCAGAAGTTCATCTTGGTATAGCGTAGCCCATTCCATTACTAGCTTTTCAGCCCGACTTGGTAAATCACCTTCAATGACTTCTAGCGATACGATACCAATCAAAGCATTAAAATCGCCATAAATTGCATGGAAATGTGGAGGTGGATGATCTCCAAAAAAGACTTTGATAGTTATCCCGTAAAATCTTGTGACTTCAGGCATATAGCCTCTTTTGTTTTTAATTTATTTTAGCCGAAATTAACACCTGCAAGTTACCAAAAATCTGATGAATCAAGAACTTTTCTCAGCGATCGTATCAATTATCCATCTGCTAGAAGGTTTGCGGTATTGCGATCGCTAGTGATGCTTTCATAATGTTCTACGGTGGGAAAGGGATCGTAAAAATGGTGAAGTAGCGATCTCCATTCTTGATATTGTGGCGACTGTCTAAAGCCAATTGTATGATCTTCTAATTTTTGCCAACGCACAATTAGAATATAGCGATTTTTAGTTTCTAGACAACGCTGTAACTCATGGGAGATATAGCCCGACATCGAATCAATAATTTTTGAGGCAACTTTGAAAGCACTTTCAAAATCTTCCGTCAAATCAGGTTTAACATCAAGAATCGCAACTTCTAAAATCATAATCCACTTATCAAAGTTTGTTTCAGAATTAAACAAAATTACTTAGTTCAAAAAATGTGACACACTACCGATTTAGTTTTGCAAAAGTAAATCTAAAATAATCTTATGTAATAAATCGGTTTGCTCTAGCATCCCCATATGTCCGCAGTTGGGAAGTTCAAATACATTTTCTCCATAGCCATTAAAAGAAGGATGAAAACTGGCTAGATGACGCACATATTTAGGTTCCATAATTGTGTCATTGGCTCCCGTCACAAAATAAATCGGCTGTGATAATTCGGATAAAATTTGAGGTAATTTATGAACTTCCTCCTCACTCGTAGAATCTAGTAGAGTTCCCTTAGCGGCTTCATATTTAGCAGATACAAAATCGATCGCTCTTTGCTTTCCCCAAGCAGCAGTTAAAGGCTCTAAAACACTATCTTTAGCAAATTGCTGATGCACCAAGGATAAACTAGGCAACCATTGGGGACGTAATCGCAAAATCATTTTCCCCGCAGCGCGGAATTTCTCAAATTCTTCTTTAATGTAAATCCCACCCCCAGCATTTAAGCAAATCACGCCCAACACGCGATCGCCTAATAAATGTGCTGCCCACAGTGCGATCGCTCCGCCTAAAGAATGTCCCACTAACCATACTTGCTTAATTCCTAAATTATCGAGTAGTAACTCTAAATCCTTGGCATAACTCCTTAAGGAATACTCGCAACTATCGCCAAGTTCGGACTGACCAAATCCACGCAAATCATAGGATAAACATTGAAAATTTGGCTGCAACTGATCAATCAATGGTTGCCAATAGGTCTGACTAAGTAGCCATCCATGCAAAAAGGCGATCGTTAGTGGCTGGTTAGACTGCGCCTCTGAACTGACAGAATTAGTCAGAATATAGTGATGTTTTGCCCCTCGGATGGTGACAGTAGACATACAAAAAAAGCCCGCTGATTGCTGTATCTATATTTTAGGACAATTGTCGGGAGTGCTTTGTTCCGATGGGTAGACTAACCAAACCAACTTTTGACAAAAAAGTACAGCGTCATTGCTGAACCCACTACAATCACAAAGCGTCTAACGATGATCGGGGCAATCTTTTGGGCATAGTAGGCGCTAATGTAGCCACCAATCGATGCCCCGATCGCGGCGATTGTTCCCTCTTGCCACAAAATTATCCCTGCATTCACAAAGGGAAAGATAATTACGGCATTGATGCAACTGGTCAGCAAAACTTTATAGGCATTCATCCGATTGATGTTGGTCATGCCCATGAGCGCAAAAGTAGCCAAAAATAAAATCCCCATACCGCCGCCAAAAAAACCACCATAAACCGCTACAACTAGCTGCAAAATCGTAGTTATCACCGTTCGCAATCCTTGTAAATTGGCAAATCGGGACTGTTGATGCTCGACTAATTTGGTGAGCTGATTACTAAAGGCAAAGGCTAAAGTTGCGGTCAGTAATAGGTAAGGTAAAATCTGCAAAAAAGTTGCGGATGGAGTTCTGAGTAATAAAATCGCACCGAGCAGACCGCCAATCATTCCCAAAACACATACCTGAATTAGCGATCGCCGATCTTTCCCAAACTCGTTACGATAGGCTCCTGCGCTTGCTAATGTCCCTGGGAGTAAAGCGATCGCGTTAGTGGCGTTGGCAGTAATTGGGGGAATGCCTACGGATAAAAGTGCAGGAAACAAAATAAAACTACCTCCCCCCGCGATGCCATTAATTCCACCTGCCAATAGCGCCGCGCCAAAAATCAGTAAGTACTTTCCAAACATGGGTAAAGTTTTTATATAGTTGTAACCAAAACCCAAGAGTAGAGTTGCGGCGCAAAGCGCCGCAACTCTACTCTTGGGTTTTGGCTTTGTCCTAAATATTGATGAATACAGCTATATTATAGTGATTACTCTCAAAAAATCTATTTTGGGGATTTTTAGCGCTAAAGGCGCTAAAAATCCTTAGTTTAGGTAGCATCTATAGGACTGCTTACTTCAATTAAAGGAATCAAAACTCCATTTTGTAATTGTCCATTAGTACTGAGTTCACTATGACAGAGATATAAGCGATCGCCTGTGCGACTAAGTAAATCCCTGATTAGCTTCTGTAAGCGTTGCATATTTGCTTCATTTTCTAGTTCCGTATTCCAAATTTCACCATTCCAATGCTTGAGAAATAGAGGCGCACCGAATAAAGACGCGGCTCCTCCCTGTAGCCATAGATCGGAGCTAGCATCTAACCAAAATTGCCATCGATGAGATAGCTGCGCCATCCGATATTGAATAATAGTCGCAAGGACAACGCCATCTTGGGGCAGATTTGGAGAATAGGGATTAGCGGTGACAGTTCCTTTGCGGATCATTTGGATAAAGTTTTCGAGGATTTCTTCACTTTCTTGATCCAGACGAAAGCCCAGTTGCCAATAATATTGTGCAGTTTCAATAAGTTCCTTTAGGGTAACTGTATCTTCATAGCTCAATTTACGCGACTTAAAGAAAACTTGAATAGCCCGATCAATAAATAGTAATGGAGCATCTTGTAGTGCTTGTTGATCAATCCATGTTCGCAAATGTTCATAGGCTTGAGTGGCGGCGTAACCGAGGCGATTCCACTGATTGTAAGTTTCGGAGGCTAATAAATGGGGCTTATCTGGATGGGGAACAAAGCAATAGTCGGCTAATAGTCCAGCCCTGACGGGATCGATCGCTTCGGTTAACACCACCAACATTTCCGCAATGTGATCGCGGCTGACTAACTTACCTAATTTGGGATAGACCAAGGCAAGTAATGTAATTAGCGATCGCACCTGAGCGGAAGTTGAAAGAGGTCGCTGATCATTGAGGGGATGCACATGAATTTGTTTGTTTTTAAGGATTTCCGCGATCGCATAGTTGGCAATATTATCGAGTCCGGGGGCGATGATGGCGATTTCATTAGCTTGGACAGTTCCTAACGCGATCGCCTTGGAGATAGTTTCGGCGACATTCCGAAATAACTTCGCCCGTGAAACTGACTCGATACTATGAATATTGTCATAGGGTTCGGTAAAGCGAAGCCCCTGCTCACTCACCAACTCCACAATATCTGTCGCAATTTCAGACCCCAAATTGTCGGGGGCAGGCGGTAAAATTTCGACTTGGCATTCAGACTTAAGCTCTTGCCAATAGGCAGGATCGGCTCCTAGTCCTAATCTAGCTGAACCATCAGGATTAAAGGTAAATAGCCCTTGAGCGTGGTTAGTAATTAAAAACTTACAGAGATCACAAGCGATCGCGGGCATTTCATCAGCGCGATCGACAAGGATGTATTTAAATCTTTGTTTTAACTGACGTTGATATTGCAGATTGGGAAGTAAATGTTTTCCAAATAAGTCGGTAATGATGCCATAGGTCAGCAAACCCTTTTCCCAGCAATAGGATCGCCACTCGCTGAGAGCTTCACCAACTTCTTGCCATTGTTCAGATATTTGGTCTGCTTCTACTTCTAGATTCGTTTCCATTCCAGCGTTCAAAATTGCAGGAATTTCTGAAATATCACGCCCACCATAGGCGGCTAATAAAAATAAGTCCAGCAACCTTCGCACAAGGCGATCGCGTCCAATTCCTTCCATTGCTAAGGTTTGCATTTCAAGGCGATCACGCCACAAAAAACTAGCCAGTTCCTGCTCATTTTCAACCCGCAATAGTAGGGGAAACTGAGCTTTGATCCCTAAGTTCTTGACTAATAATGTCCAAAATAGGCGTACTTCATCCCGAAAAAAACTAAGGGGAGTTACGGCGGTGACAGGATATTTGCCATGAGCTACCATCGTCAGGCGATCGCTGAGTTGGCGGCGATGTTGAGCATCGACTGTTAAGACTAAAACCTGTTGCGAAGCTGCTTGTGGATTGGGATGATGGGCAAAATCTTGATTTGTCCAATCACCAAAACATTGAATGATTTTCTCAGTTTTACCACTTTGGCTTCCACCTTCAACCCACAAATTCGGCAACTTCGGCATAACAATCGGCATAATTAAAGAGGTTTATTTGTTTTGAGATATTCATCATGTGGCGATCGCATCTAGCACGCAGTTTACACCAACATCGCAATCAACCTGAAGCTAGATTTATGCATCTCGCGACCGTTGATGCTGAGCTACGACCTCGCAACCGCACAGTTGTATTTCGAGGTTTTTTGGAAGATAGCGATCGCTTTCAAGACTGTCTCAAGATCGTGACTGATCGCCGCAGTAAAAAGTTTATGCAAATAATTCATAATCCTTACGCCGAGGCCAGTTGGTACTTCACTAAAACGCGATCGCAGTTTCGGATTTTTGGGAAATTAGTTGTGATCGATCAAGAATGTCTAGATGCAGAACTGCAAAACCTACGCCAGCAATCATGGCAAGCTCTATCCGATCCCGCCAGAATCCAGTTTGCTTGGGCGCATCCGCGAGAGTTGCGATCGCCTGAAAATTTCGATATGCCTCAGCCTGATTCGATTATTCCTCTTGTTGATTTTTGTTTATTGTTGCTAGAACCAACAGAAATTGATCGCCTTGAGTTGCGTGGCAATCCTCAAAATCGCTGGCTATATCAACGAGATGAAAAGGGTAATTGGCAAGAACAAGAAGTTAATCCTTAAGTATGTCCTACCGCGCTTTGCGCTCAAAACCCAAAAGATGAGTAGCGGCGCAAAGCGCCGCTACTCATCTTTTGGGTTTTGTTATACCTAGGCGATGAACAGCCTACAATACTTAATAAATTACATTTATCCTTAATAGGAGATTGCCGATGGCGCAGCTTAATACTCGCCTTTACTGGATATTCCAATCACTTCTTGCTTTCGCTCCCTATCTGCTGGCAGGTTTGCTAGCGGGTGCGGCAGTTTTAGCGCTGGGCGTTTTCATCGCTCGTTTTCTTCTCTGGGATTGGTTGCTACCTATTGAAGAGTCATGCTTGTTAACCCTCAAAGAATGTTCTAATCCGACCCTAGACCGCTATATGAATGCTCTAACTTTTATGGCTCAGGGCGAAATTACCATTCCTATACTCCTTGCGATCGCAGGAATTCTTATTTATCGCAACGAGGCAGTTCCAGCTCTGATCTTAGCGATCGGGCTGAGCGGTTCATGGTTGCTTAACGGCATCTTTAAATCTTTCTTCCGCCGTAAACGACCTGATCTATGGGCTTCTTCTAAACGTCCGATGGATTACAGTTATCCTAGCGGTCATTCCATGAGTGCTATTTCCTTTTATGGTTTGTTAGCGGCGATTTTGACGCAGTTTCTAGGTATTTCTCTATGGCTTACTGCTCCCTTAGCGGTGTTTTTAACCTTGGGAGTGGGCTTTAGTCGAGTGTATTTTGGTGTGCATTGGCCAACAGATGTCCTGAGTGGATGGGTTGCTGGCGGCATATGGCTTGCATCATGTTTGTATGGACTAGTTCAAATTGGTGGAATTTAAACTGAGATTGATGGGCGATAGATCTGGCAAAATTTGATAACTTTTAAATCGTCTATCTGTGTATATTTATTTGGGCTGGTCGATCCATGCTTTGATGGCTTGCTTCAATTTGTGATTGTGATCGCTATTTAAAATATTCTTCAGATTTATAAAGCTGCGATTTCGCTTTTAATGCAGATGCTTGAGGACATCATCTAATCTCTATAACAATCGGTTCCAGATTTTTAATGTATTTGATTCGGATTTTCACCTAATATATTCACAAACAGTGTGATCTTATGCCATCTTAATCAATATCAATCGTTCAGAATCCTTTTGTTAACTACTTCTCCAGAGATGTTAAGGTCATACAAAATCGGCACACCCGTTGCTAGTTCTAGGGTTGTCACTTCCTCTGAACTAAGGCAATCGAGCACCATTCATGATAGAACGTAAAGAGTTACCATGGGCAGCGATTAGAACGTTTTCACCTCGAAGTAGATGAGGCAAAATACGGATTTTGAAATAAGCAATCACTCGCTTTTGAGTATCCTCTAAACTCTCTCTTCCAAGTGGTCGAACGCTGAAAGACCTGCGCTATTCATGTACCCTTTCGTTGCCATACTTGATAGCGGTTTCGGTTTTATTTAAGCCCTGCAATTCGCCATAAAACCGCTCATCAAGAGCAGCATTTGTGAATATAGGTAACTCTTCAGCCGCATTTCCATCATAACAATCCCAGCCATTCCAATCTTAGTCAGATTGTTCGTGCTTAATAATCGGAATTTTGCCACCACAGATATCATCGCGTTCTGTAAGACAAATAGTGGCGGTCTCGATCGCCCGAATTAATTTACTGGTAAAACAGACATTTACTCGATAGCCACTGAGCCGACAAGAAGCGATCGTTGCTTCCGCCCGACCACGTTCACTCAGAGGGACATCTACCCATCCCGTGAATTTATTGAGGGCATTCCAAAGGCTCTGTCCATGCCGAACCAAGATAAGTTGAGCCATTATTCTTTACCACTACTTCTAATTCACTATCTAAATAATCGCTCTCTTCCATTGTGAAGCTAATAATGAAAAAGGATAGATAAGGTTTGTGCTGTATTTAATCAATTCACATTTCAAATCAATCATATCTTCGCGATCTTGAAGAGACAAGAAGAAATTATCTATTGAATCCATCAACGTCATTCAAATCTTTAGATTAATTAGCCGTATGTTAAATTTCTTACCGCTTTCAATCGTTAATGTTTTGGATACTTCATCGAAGCCCGATGTACTATTCACTGCCTTACTGCTTGAAGTGGGAGCCTATTTAGACTGCGATCGCTGTTTTCTTTATCTGCGAGAGCCAAGTACAGGTTTAGGCAAAGTGACATTTTGCTGGGTACGCAATGACAACATTCCCATGATAAATGACGAGGGATGGAAGCTCGATTCACCTTCTCTATCCGATCGCGATCCCATGTTTGCTGCGGCTTTGCGGACAGAGCCTTCTATTACAATTGAAGATGTAGAAACTGCTAGTCCTGATATTTTAAACAAACAGTTTGAACGCGAAAACTTTGGGCATCGGGCGCTAATTCATGCTCATATTTGTTGCGAAGGGCAGCTTTGGGGCGTATTACAGCCTAGTGTCTTTGATCGCCCTAGACAGTGGACACAGCTAGAACAAGCAGCGATCGAGCAATTAGTACAAGCTATTACTCGTAGCGTTACTTCATATGTGATGTCCCACAATCAACCAGTGTCGGTTCAATCGTAAAGGATGTCGCTCAGCATTTTTCAGGAATGTCCTCAATAAAAATCTACTTGAAAATCTACTCAAGCAATGGCAAAATCTGCCGAATTAGTCCGATCATCACCGCAGGTTGCTCTAACTGTGGAGTAAATCCAACATCATCTAGATAGTAAAAGCGACGAATGACTTCAGGGTTCATCGCCGCAAGATCACGACCGACATTAGGGTTTGTGAACTGAGAACCCTTGCCCCAAATCATGGCGGTAGGAATTGTCAATTTTGTGATGTATGAAGACAAATCAAAACATAAATCACCGCGAACGAAGGAGAGCGCTGCGTACTCTGCATTCTCACGTTGAGCCGATTCCAGATAAGCATCGACAATTTCAGGAGAAACTAGCGATGCATTGGCAAACTGGCGTCGTTCCAAAAAGTTACGAATACCAAAGCTGTTTGCTACACCCGTACCGTAAAGTAGTTGATTGAGAAAAGGGGCATTCACAGCCTGAGCAAACTGGGCGAAGCCGCTACGGCGATAGTCTTGCCCAAACTCGCTTAAACCAGAGGCTGTGGTAACAATTAATGACTTGAATAACTCTGGGCGAGCGATCGCTGCCCGAATTGTGAATGCAGCTGTCAATGACGAAGCAATTACCGTTGTCGGAACGGAACAGACCTGCTCCATGAATTCGATGATCGTACCGATGTAATCTTCGGCTGTATAGCCGCGAGCGGGATGATCGGATCGCCCCCAGCCAATCAAGTCAGGAGCCAAGACTTGATAATCTGCGGCAAAAGCTGGATATACTTTTGACCATTCGTAGGCGCAGGAACCACCGCCAAAGCCATGCAGAAAGACCAATGCTTCTGTTGGAGTATGTTCATTCCAAGGCTCGCCTTGAGCCGTGTAATAGACCATCCTGCCAAGTTTGGTCAACACCGAACGTTCATTAAAACCACGAGGTATAAACATTGATTTCTTATGTGTATTATTTTGCATAAGTCTTTTTTGATACGAATTAACCAGCAACAGGCGCATTCATTGAATGTCAAAATTTTATGCACAATTTAGATGCCAGTTAGAGCCTGCCAGACAAATAAACCCATTACAACTATATTAATCGCAACATGAATGTTCTGAACCCAGTCATGCTTTTGCATAAAGGGAACTAGCTTGGTTATCAATGTCAAGATTGGTATGTCGCCAACTTCCCGCGATCGCTAATCAACTCAAAGAATGAGCGGTATAAAAATAATTAGCGGTGCAAGGCTTTGCCTTGCACCGCTAATTATTGACTACGAAGGGAGTGGCTTAATCGTTTAGAACTTTAGTATTTCTTTCAGCAGTATTCGATTTTGCCATATTTTTATAATCCAGTTTCTTTGTCATGTGGACTAGAGCTAGGGTCAACACCCATGTCTGAAACCCAACTCCGCAAAACTGTCATCTGCTCCGAAAATTCAAGTTGTTGAAGCTGTTGCATACATTGAGTAGCTGCAGATTCAAGAGTGTAATTTTCTGGCATCGGAATGATTACTGTTGCATCCATTCCTTGAGCTAGTAAGTACCAAAACAACAATTTTGTTGTATCACTCAATGCCCCATATTCTCGACAAATCAAGCAATTTGTGCGCTCTATTAAATCACGCTGGATTTGTAACTGCTCCTCGTGAGACAACTCTTTAACTTGATTGAATAATCCTTCTGCTACAGCGGGTGCGGCGGTGCTAGCTCCAGGAGCGGCAGGCGTAATGGATTTTCCAACTTCTTTATAGATAAACCAAAACACAGCAAGCTGCTGATCTGTCGATAGAGATTGGAAAGCTGAAACTAAATCGGAATGTAGATCTTTAATGAGTGTTTGCATAATAATTTACTAACTAATTCTTCGATTTGTATTTTCTAATTTCCAATGTTTATATTACTAACATTTTTATCTAATGAACACCTGCTTTGGAAAGACTTTATAATCTACCAAAAGACAGGTTGTAATATATAACTATTTATACTTTTATCTAAACATTTTAAAGCTTATTATTTGCATATGAAACCAGCACAAAATTTGCTAATTTATCTTCAAATTTCAAGCTAAATTAAAAGTTTTATTAAGTTATTAATATAATGTCTTATTTAATTTGTAAAACCAAATAAATCCTTTATCTTATAATTATGAAAGATATTTCCTCAAATAATATAGACCTATTCATTAATATTGATGGTATTAATGAATTAACCATTTACGAATACTTTGCAGGATTGAATAATAATGAGTTTATGGCGACTTCTGAATTATTTGCAGAGCAAGGATGTTTAAATCCACCCTTTGAACAAACTGTGTGTGGCAGAGATGCGATCGCACAATATTTAGAGAAAGAAGCCAAAGGAATAGAGTTTTGTCCAGCCTATGGAGAAATGATTAAGAGTGATAATGCATTTACTCAATATCAAATCCAAGGCAAAGTGAAAACAAACCAATTTACAGTTAATGTAAATTGGTTAATACAATTAAATTCTGCCAAAGAAATTCTTCTTGTAGAAGTAAAATTAATAGCTTCTTTAATTGAATTATTAAACTTTAATAATTCAATTATTCTGCTTTAATCGTTTTGATTTAATCGTTTAGAGCTTTGGCACTTCTCTTAGCTGTATCTGAGTACATTGAACCAAAATCTTTGACGGCTTCAGCTGATTGCTCTCCAATTCGTTTTAAACGTTCTACTGGGCGACCTTCTACTTCGCGAGCTTGTTGTTCCCACTCTCCACTTGTTTTAGGTCTAGTGGAATCGTCTTGATGAACAGTCTCATCGATTTGTTTGATCGCTTGCTTAGTCTCACTGCGACTAGGAACAGCACTAGTAGTTAGTAGCAAAAAACCGACCAAAACAATTGGTAAAGACTGTTTCACATGTAAACTCTTAAAGAAAGAAAAGAATTTGGCGATCGCTTGAGAAATGAAATTTAGCATGATTGTCTCCTGTGGTAAAAAACCTAATATTTTAATAAAACTTACTTGTAGGTAGAAACCTTCTAATCCCATGCCATGAGATTCTATTCCTACTGCATTTATAACTGCATCAGGACCACGTCCACCAGTCATCTCTACAGGGAATATCAATTACTTCTCCATCTAACTATCTAACTGAGAGATTTCATCAACTAATGATGTAAATCCTGATTCACTGTGGACTGACACCACTAGCTTTGCGCCACGTTGGGCAAAATGGAGAGCTGTTTCTCGCCCTATTCCACTTGAGGCTCCAACTACAGCTACAACTTGATGATCAATTGGTTTGAGTTTCATGACAATTATTTTTTGTTATGGATTAACTAGAACTAAATTGATCAAGTTTTTTACTTACAAAAAAATCCGCAATATCCATTGCTATAAATAATTTTGATGAAATTATTAAATTTTTTGCTTATTGAAAACTAGATTGACATGCAAAGGTTTGAAATCATGTTTGAACATTGTATAAATTGAATAGATTGCCCTAAAACCATACAAGTGTTTACATTAAAGCCTAAGCCAGACTTGAATTATAGGGATAACAATAAATTAAAAGAATTGAGAAATAAGTGGACTAAAGGATCTTGATTTTATTGCCTTTTTTATGCGGTTGCCTTGGTGAAAACGCTGACAGGTTGCTGTGTCAAGCTATGAGTATTACTTTCGTCAGCGAACTTTGCTAGCAACTCAGGCGTGGGTACACAAATCCAAAGGGCATCTGGAATCACTTCAACAGTGATTGGGGTAACACCAAGGCACTGTCCATCTGCATGAACTTCTAATGGTGGATAACTCTTAATCTCAATCTTAGCGGCTCGATGAGCATTGAGCCGTTCATGGGGAAGATGTTCACCCTGCATAGCTTTAAAAAAGTGACGCAGGTGATCCCATTTGGAGGGATTATCAATATATATTACGTCCAGCTTGCCATCATTCATTTTTGCGTCAGGCGCCAAGGCAAATTGCACCCCATAGCGAGGACTGTTACAGATATTGACTTGCAAGATGCGTAAACGACGCATCCGTCTGCCATCAAGGCGCAAGACCAAGCGGTGCTGTTTAAATTGCAAAAAAGTTTGGATACCTGACAAGATACTTTTAAAAGCAGCCCAATAATTTTTCTTGATTCCTTCTTTGACTTCATCTCCACAAGGAAAGAGGGTAGCCTCTAGCCCCACGCCCACCACTTCCACAAAGTAATGATTGTTTGCCTTACCCATATCAAACTGACCACGCACTCCTTCTACTAGAGTCTGAATGGCTTGAGATAAATCGTTGGGAATATCTAAGCTAGCGGCAATGTTATTACGTGTTCCCATCGGAATAATGCCTAGCACAGTTTGAGTATGCATTAATCCTCGCGCTACGGCTTCAATCGTGCCATCGCCTCCCGCTACAATCACAAGTTCAGCGCCTGCTTTAGCAGCCTCAGCGGCAAGCCCCTCACCATCCTCATCGGGAGAAGTCGTGCAGAGTTCAGCCTCAATACCTTGATTTTGCAAAGCTTCGACAATTTCAGTTGACAGATCAGGTTTGTCAGCAGGGCCAGAAGTGGGATTGATGATGAGTCGGGTATTCATCTCTGTCGTTTGCCTATTGGTTTGAAGTTGAAAATATTGTAAACGGTTAGGATAAAAGCCTGCTTATGCACATTTGCTCAGCCCAAGTAAACTTTAAACCCAGATTACCGTACCGCCCGCGTATCAGGCAGCACGGCAATCTGGGTTTGGTTTATAAATAGGCTGAGATACTTAGAACTCAAGCCTATGGACTATAACAGTTAGTTGCGACTTTCCCTTCCCTCTAAGTAGCTAAGCATATTTAATTGCAAACCAAAACCCGTAAAGTTGCGCCCCGCAGGGGCGCAACTTTACGGGTTTTGGTAATTTATTTTGCATACTCCTTTCCCAGTGAATGATTAGGGTTGCGCGGCTCCGCCGCGCAACCCTAATCATTCACTAACTGGTGGAGAAATCGCTATACTTTTGCAAAAATTCGCCGACTAGATATAAAGAACCACACAGAATAACTACTTCATCTGGTTGCAGATCGTGAAAAGCCCTTTCTAAACCTGACTCCAAACTTTCATAGGACTGCGGGAGCTTTTTGACATACGCTGTCGCCATATTCGCCAAATTCTGTGGCGAAGTCGTGGCAGGGTTATCAATCGGTACTGTATAAAATCCATCATCAGGAGATAACAGTTCCTTCAAAATGCCAGATTGATCCTTTGTGTTCAAAATTCCCATCACCCAACGCTTACGTTGATCAGCGTAAGTCTCATCCACAAATTGTCTAAGATAGGTTGCCGCCGAAACATTATGCGCCCCATCAATTAGGATTTTGCATAACTTCCCATGCAGATCAAATTCTATCCATTGCAATCTTCCATCCCATCTCGTCTGTGACATTCCTAAGCAAATTGCATCATCACTAATTTTCCAACCCTGAGCGCGTAAACATTGCACAACGGCAATTGCGATCGCAGAATTAAGCAACTGATATTTGCCTAGTAGCGGCAATGGATACTCAAAATCTTGCCAACTTGCTCCTGTCCCTTTTCGATCAGCCGCCCTCACCCAAGTAATTGGAGCATGACGCTCTAAGGCGATCGCTTGCAAAGTGGCGATCGCTTCGGGAGCATTTTCAGCAATGATCACGGGACATTTAGGCTTGATAATTCCTGCTTTTTCGGCGGCAATCGCACTCAATGTATTTCCCAATTGCTGACAATGATCTAGTCCAATGGAAGTAATCGCGCAAACTAACGGGCGATCGCATACATTTGTCGCATCTAACCTACCGCCTAAACCTGTTTCAATGATGGCGACATCCACTTTTTGCTCAGCAAAATACCACCACATTGCCGCCGTAATCACTTCAAATTGTGTGGGCGGCAACTCTGGATTAATTGCAGTTTCAATCCTATTTAAAGCAATTGTCAAATCCTGTGGACTAATCCATTCACCATTGATGGTAATGCGTTCACGCCAATCTAATAAGTGCGGCGAAGTATAGCGCCCCACCCGATAGCCTGCGTTCTGCAATATCGACAATAAAAAAGCACAAACCGAACCCTTTCCGTTTGTGCCTGCAATGTGAATTATGGGAACTTGTTGATGGGGATTACCCAAACAATTAAGCAGTTGGTGAATTCTTTCTAAACCTAAATGGATGCCAAATTTATCAAAACTGGCAAGATATTCTTCGATTGATTGATTAATTGGTTTTGGAGACATGAACTTCTAAGGCGTAGATTTTGCCTTGGGTATCGACTTCAGCAATATGTCTGCCTTGCATCGCAAATAGTTCACCACTATCACGCTTGCCCGCGATCGCCCAAATGGCTTCTAGTCCATTTTCCGTCTTTCTGGTCGTCCAAACACGTTGCATTCCTGAATAGGACTGAAAAAATTGTCGATATAGTTTTTCAATAGCTTCTTTGCCAACAACTTTACGCGCTCCCGCAGGCTGTACTTCAGCTTGTTCGGCAAATAGATCGACTAGTTCACCGATAGCAGCTTGGTCGCCACTAGCGCGATCGGATAATTCAAAATATTGATCCAAGATAGTCATACTCTGGCAAGCGCCCCAACGCTAAAGTTTTAATTAAGTTTATTTGTTATGTGAACATATATTAAGTCTGTAGATAGCAAGGTAGCCTCACCCAAAAGATGGGATTGTCCAGTCAATATTTGCTGGGCAACTTTCTTAAAGCGCTTTGCGCTCAAACCCAAAAAGAGAGTTGCGGCGCGAAGCGCCGCAACTCTCTTTTTGGGTTTGCTTTAAATTTAGTTGTAAGCGCGCCCACGCCAGCTTTTTGGCCTGGTAAATGCTGAAATCCAAATGCGAATCACGGCAAAAGGATCAGCAAGAGGAGATAGCCAAAACCAAAAGCCCACTTCGGTATAACTTGCGCGAATTCCAAACACTAGTAAACAACGAATAAATACTAGAAAAGCATTTAGCCAGAATAGAATGCTTATTGGTAAAGAAGATTCTAAGTGTAATTCTAAATGTAAAAGAGAAAGGATAATTAATATTGGCAAAGGCAATCCCTGAACCGCAGTCAGCAATAGACAATCGGCAAAAGTCTGACTAGGAGTAGAAGCATCCTTTAGATCCAGCGATCGCCCCCATTCGCGCCATGTCTCCGCCATTGAAGTATACATCCGCACTTGCATCAAAGCTGCACCGTCAAGAAAACCCACTTTTGCTCCTTTTTGAGCAGCGGCTCTAGCTAAAGTCACATCGTCACAAAAGGAAGACTTCGCTAATTCATAGCCATTTAATTCTACTAATTTAGAGCGTTTAGAGAGAAAGCATTGACCATTTGCCATGACGCGATCTTCTGTAAACTGAGTGCGATCGCCTGTCGCTCCAAATCGAAAAATTAGCGTAATTAACAAAGCTGGTTGCAACCATTGCTCACCCGCCGTCTTGAGAATAAACTTTGGCGATAGTGACACAATATCAAAATTATCAGTTTCCGCTTGGCTTACAAAACTGGCTACTAGTCCTTTTTGGGGCAAAGTGTCAGCATCTATGCCCAGTATCCATTCACTAGCAGGATCGCTGTGCAAAAAACCATTGTGCAAAGCCCAAGGACGACCAACCCAATCTTTAGGCAAAGGATCATCTGTAACTAGCTTTAATGGAATCGGAAAGTCTTTTTGCAACTTCTGCACATATTCTGGAGTTCCATCTTGCGATCGGCTATCGACAACAATAATTTCTCTTGCCGCTTGATCTCGCAATCCTTCCAAACAAGTTGGCAATCGTTCTATCTCATTGAGTGTGGGAATCACAATCGAAACCTTTGGCACTAATTTAGCAGCAGATTCGAGAGATGGCTCAAGAGGTAAAAGCGGCATAGCGCGATCGCGAGCTGTGCTGAGACGCTTGATTAGTACAAGTGTCAAGGGAACTTGTAGGACTAATAACAGGATAGGCAAACCTATCAAAAAAATCGGATTATTCAACTTTGATGGAGATTACTACATGAATAGAAATAAATTTTTTATTAACTCAACTCACGCAAAGCGAAGATCTGCCCTCATCCCCTTCTCCCTCTTTGGGAGAAGGGGAGCAAGATAACTTATTGAGTTTATCTTGTTCCCCTCTCCCTCTTTGGGAGAGGGGCTAGGGGTGAGGGTCTTAGAAACTTCTGCGTAACATGAGTTATTAATAATGAAGTAACGCGCAAAGCGCGTTACTTCATTACTTATTTGTGTCTAATCTAAAATGAAGATTAATGTGATGTGAGAGCCATTAATTCAGGATCTTGGAATAGTGGCGTACTCAAGTAACGTTCGCCAAAACTAGGCTGAATCATCACAACCATTTTGCCAGCATTTTCAGGACGCTTGGCAATCTGCACTGCCGCATAGAGCGCCGCACCACTAGAAATACCTGAGAGAAGACCTTCTTCTCTGGCAAGTCTACGTCCAAAAGCGATCGCTTGATCATCTGTCACAGGAATAATCTCATCAATCAGTTCTGTCTTCAAAACTTCAGGAATAAAACCAGCCCCGATGCCTTGGATTTTGTGAGGGCCAGGACGATGACCAGCTAAGACTTGGCTGTTGGCTGGCTCGACTGCGATCGCCTTAAACGTTGGCTTACGCGACTTAATCACTTCCGCAATTCCTGTAATCGTGCCGCCAGTGCCAACTCCCGAAATTACAAAGTCAACCTGTCCATCGGTATCTTCCCAAATCTCTTCAGCAGTTGTTTGGCGATGGATTGCGGGATTAGAAGGATTGCGAAACTGTTGCAACATATAGGCATTGGGAGTGCTTTCGGTGATTTCCTTAGCTCGACGAATTGCGCCGCCCATGCCTTCAGTTCCCGCCGTAAGTTCCAACGTCGCACCATAGGCGCGTAACATTGATCGCCTTTCCATACTCATAGTTTCTGGCATGGTCAAGATTAATTTATATCCCTTAGCGGCTGCTACCATCGCCAAAGCAATTCCCGTATTGCCAGAGGTTGGCTCTACCAAAATGGTTTTATTTGGGGAAATTAAGCCCTGTTCTTCGGCTTCTTGAATCATATTTACCCCAATCCGATCCTTGACGGATGCGGCGGGATTCATACCTTCTAGTTTGACAATAATTCGCGCCACGCATCCCTCAGCCTTGGGAATGCGCTGCAATTCGACTAAGGGGGTATGTCCGACTAATTCGGTTATGTTATTAGCAATTTTCATAGATAAATGCTTAAAAGATTGCGGGTAAATGAGCTTGTAGTCAACTTTAGAGCATTTTTGAGGGCTTTGGAATTTCTTGATATAAAGTAGCGATCGCCACTTTTATCGCCCAAAAGCTACACACACTAACTCTTTTCGGGTTTAATAGGGATATTGCGATCGCAAAAAAATTTCATAACATCATCACAAACTTATTAATTAATATTAAATAAACTCCTATGGCTGCAACTTTAAAAGATTTTTTAGAAGAATGTCACACTCTCGGTTTAGTCCGCCTGATCGTCACCAGTGACGCAGGTGTGCTAGAAGCAAGGGTAAATATCGAGAAGCTATTTTACGCGGAACTCCCCAAGGGCAAGTATGCAAATATGCATTCTGAGCATATCGAGTTTCACCTAAACATGGACAAAATCACCGATGTCCGCTTTGAAACCGCCGAAGCCAAACGCGGCAATTTCACCACCTACGCCGTCCGTTTCCTTGATGCTGGTGATAAAGCGCAAATGAGTGCTTTCCTTCAATGGGGTAAACCAGGTGAATATGCTGAAGGTCAAGTCGAAGCTTGGTCTGCTCTCAAAGACAAGTACGGCGAGACATGGAAGCCTGAGCCTGTTGAGAATGTATAGGTCATAATTGTTAATATTTCTGTCTGCGATCGCACCAGAGGGAAAATCAATGCAACAAACTATTACTAAAGATCAAGAATCTAGCACCAATATTTCCTTAGATGATGAGGTGCTAAAAATCTTTGCGAAAATGCCAGATACCCTCAAGATCGAGGTTCTGCACTATGCAGAATATTTATTGAATAAGGGAATTGAAAAATCATCTGGTTCTGCGATCGCAAGTGATGAAATACCCAAGAAAAAATATAGACAAGCAGGAACGATGACAGGACTGATTGTGATGTCAGATGACTTTGATGAGCCGTTGGCAGAAATGCAAGAGTATATGTATTAATTCCTATGCTTTTAGATACGCATACTCTACTTTGGTTTCTCAATAATGACCCACGCTTGCCAGTAAGTGTAAGGCAAAAAATTGAAGAAACTGAGCTTGTATTTGTTAGTGCTATTTCTATCTGGGAGATAGCAATCAAAATCAATATTGGCAAATTAAATATCCTGACATCTTTTGAAGCAATCAAAGAGAATATGAATGCTCTGAATATTCAAGAGTTGCCGATTGAATTTGATGATAGCCTCGCCTATATTGGTTTGCCGATTCTAAAAGAACATAAAGATCCCTTTGATCGAATGATTGTCGCTCAAGCTATGAGGCGATCGCTGCCTCTAGTTAGTACAGACAAAAAACTTGATGCTTATCCAATTAATAGACTATGGGAATAAGTGAAGTTATAATCAGATCTCAAAAGACAAGTACAGCAAAACTTGAAAGCCTGAGCCTGTTTAGAGTGTGTAAATATTTTCAATTAGTGTTGCCCAATTTAAACCTATATACACCCTTAGTTTGTAGATTGTGCAAATAATCTATATTCGATCCTCAGAAAAATGGTAGTTATTAATGTCAGATTTATCAGATAACGAAAGAATTAAAATCGAACATCTTTTAGATATGGGAGGAGGATATGTTCTTACATTCTCTGATAGAACTTTCAGACAATTTATCATTGAACAGGTGCAAATTGATATAGATAATGAAAAATATATTGCCCAAGGAAAGTCAAAGTCAAAAAGGCTAAGATCATTCTGGAGACAAGAGCCTAATTATGTTGTCGGAAAATTGTTATTGTCATTTTTGGAGTATTGGAAAACACAAAAGTTAATTAATGCTTTAACAGCAAAAGACACCTCAGAAGCATTATTTGAAGAGTGTATCAAAATATCCCAAAGACTTATAGAAGAGCGAGACAATTCAGATGAAGTTGTTAACATATCTGCTCATTTTGAAGAAATACAAGAACAGATTATTGAGCAAATAGAATCTGCAAGATTTACAATTTGGATTGCTGCTGCTTGGTTTACTGACAAGACAATATTTAGTAAATTGGTTACCAAGAAAAATCAGGGAGTCAATGTACAGCTAATTATTATTGATGATAGTATCAATAAAAGTTCTGGGATAAACTATGAAGACGAGTTTGAAACACACAGAATTCCCGAATTTGGCAAATATAAAAACATCATGCATAACAAATTTTGTGTTGTAGATTTAAGAACCGTAATCAGTGGCTCTTATAACTTTACAAACAAAGCACAATTCAATCACGAATCAATTACAGTTGTGAATGGTCGTGAAAATGCAGAAAAATTTGCAGAGGAATTTATTAAGTTGAAGCTAATAATTCCATCTTAATAAAATTTCGCGCGTTTGGGCATAGATAGAGGGGGGGCGATCGCTGTTTGATTTTTTGAAGAGGCGATCGTGTTTTTGAGTGTTGTGGGGGCGATCGCTGTTTGGATATTGTAAAATCAAGTTATGAGTAAGAAAGATAAATTACTTGAACTCCTAAAAAACAGCCCTAACAACGTTACGTTTGGAGACATTCGTAAATTGTTAGAGCTAGAAGGTTTTGATTTGGATAGAATTACAGGAAGTCACCATATTTTCAAAAAAGATGAAATAGTTTTAGTCATCCCAGTCCATAACAACCGAGTCAAGGCTATATATGTTAAAAGAGTCGTAGAACTCATAGAAAGAGAATAATTATGAAATACCCAATAGTAATTTATCCATGTGAAGAAGGTGGTTTCGTTGCTGAAATTCCAGCTTTAAAAGGATGTTTAGCTCAAGGTGAAACCCTAGAAGAAACCTTACAAGAGTTAATTACAGTAAGAACTTTGTGGCTAGAGACAGCCCACAAGCATGGTCAAAAACTTCCAGACGAAGGTAAGGCGATCGCCAGAGTAAAAGCATTAAGTGCGATCGCTGTTTGATTTTTTTGTGGATGTGATCGCGGTTTTGGGTGGTAAGGGGGCGATCAGTCTGTATTAACAAAGCGACTCAATTGTTATAATCATTTCTACAACATCAGTGAGTTCTAACCCTAATGTCAATAACCCTAGAAGAAAGAGTAGCAATCCTAGAAGCTGAAATCAACCTGATTAAAAATAAAGTAGAAAGTCCAACTGACACAGTAAAACCTTGGTGGGAAAAAATCACAGGAACATTTGCCGATAGCCCAGACTACGACAAAGCTATGCAACTGGGTAAAAAATACCGCGAATCTTTGCGTAAAGCTTCTCCTAAGTCCCGCAAGAAATAGATGTACATACTCGATACAGACCATCTCAGCGTATTAGATCGTGGTGGGATTAACGCTCAGCGTCTTCTTACTCGCTTAGCAAAAATTAATCCTAATCAAGTATCAGCAACCATCATCAGCTACGAAGAACAGACAAGAGGATGGTTAAGCCACATTTCCAAAGCACGCAACCTTGAAGCGCAAGTTGAAATTTACAAACAACTTAAAAGGCAAATCAACAATTACTGCGCTATCCCAATTATTGATTTTGATATAGAAGCCGCGAATGAATTCCAACGAATCAGAAAATTATACCCTCGACTCGGCACAATGGACTTAAAAATTGCAGCGATCGCGATAGTTAACAATGCGATCGTATTGACCCGCAATACTTCCGATTTTGGACAAATTACGAACTTACAAATAGAAGATTGGACATAGTAAATAGATAGTGTGTCGCATTTGTTGAATCAGATAATTGATAAAAATGGCAAACCCATACCAGCATTTTTTATAGCCTATGCTTATTGTTTTCTCCCCAACAAATGTAAAACACTACCCATATTTTTATAGCCAGTTACCGACAAGGATAAACGAAGACCAGTAAAAAGGATGACTTAAATCAATATCACTCAATCCTGTTGGCAAAGGAATATTGGGAAAACCTTCTATTCCCAATATGTGACCATTACCGATTCTCACTTTTCCTCCTAAAAGTGCTAGCTGTGCTGTTCGCATTGCTTGAGCTTTATTTACAGCGTCAGGAAATGCTTTGTAGAAACTAATCATCAATGGTGCTGTTCCTGCGTCTGACACTTCCCACAGTGATGCTAGAACACTCTTTGCTCCTGATTCTACGGCTAGTCCACTGATGCCTAAGTTGTTACCCACTGCGGTTTGACAGGCGCTTAGTGCGAGCATGTCGATCGCAGGACTATCAAATCTGAGTTGAGGAATCTCGCTTAGTTTGAGGCGGCTATCCCAAAATTGGATAAATGAGTCTTTGCTGCTGTCACTGACAAATTTTGCATGGGTTCCTAAGTGCAGAATGTTGAAGGCTCCACCCTGACGTTGTTTTTGTAAATTATTGACGGTAAAGTCTTGATTTAAGAACGCCGCACCGTTGAGGCCTTCGGATGAAATTGTCTTGATCTCAATGTCTACTGAGGGTAAGGCACTAAATCCTTCTATTGATTCGGTTAGCCCCATTGCTAAGACTCTCGTTGTTTTGCGATCGCGCTCCTCTAATCGTAAGGCTCGAAGCGTAGGAATACTAGCGATCGCATAGCGTTCGATCAAGAATTTTTTACCATCGTGGAGAGCCGAGGGAGGAGTCACTCTCAGCCCACTATCCATTACAAATACAAGGGTATCGATCTTTAGTTCCGCCAATTTCTTTTCAACAGGACGAATTATCCAGTCATAGAGTTGTTGTGATTGTTCGAGATAGTCATTAGATCCGACATCACGAAGATTATTCCGATATTCAGTAATTACGGCTTGGGCTGATTCTTGATTGAGAATAGATGAGGTTGCTCTAAAAGCATTTCCTTTTTCAGAAGGAGGAATCACTAAGATCTCAATACGATCTTTTAGTAGTACAGGATAGATAAGGACTGCGGCATCTCCTGTCTGCTGCACCACAGTTGAGAGCATATCCTGTGTATTTTCAATAGTGATTCTTGCTCGTTCAGCTTTAGTAGACCTACCTGTAAAGACATCTAGCTCAGAATTATAAGCATCTTCAATAGTCTCAAAAGCACTCTCTAAGTTACCTTCTTTAAAGTATCCATCCACCTTATCTTTGAGAACTTCGCTAATGGCTAAAAGCTTACTTTCATCAGGATCGATAGTAATTATACCTTTAGATACAGTAGGAGGAATAAATTTACTATCTTCATTGCTACTACTAGAAGTCTGCGCCAATATAAATCCAGGAGAAATAGAAATTCGACCTGAATTTGCATCTCCTTGGATAAATTGACTACCTAAAAGTACTAGGATCGTTGTTCCTAATTGAATCGTAGTAGAACCTGTACTCAGCGTTCCTGTGGAGCCATTAATAGAACTATCGCCAACTATAAAAGAACTGATTCCACCTGTTTGCAAGGAAATATTACCCGCGATCGCGCCACTGGTACAAATACTAGAACCAATACAAGCACTGGAACTACTATTAATTAAATCAGTGATTCTTAGCCCTCCACCTGTACTAACTAGGCTAACATTCCCTGCTTGCAAAGGACTCGAGGCATCAATTGAACTAACGACAATATCTCCCAATGGGTCTAAAGTGACATCACCTGCGCGAGTTGTGCTAGAGCTATTAATTGCCCCTGCGACGATCGCCGTGGCAGCGTCAAAGAATACGGAACCGCCAATATTCCCTGAAGTGATCACGTTTCCTGTGACAATCTGACCAGTTCGGCTCCTAAGTAAAATATTTCCCCCTGTAAAGGATACGCTATCGGTTGCGATATTGCCTGTGTTTATATCGTTGTTAGCGTCTAGGGTCACATTGCCACTATTATTGCCAGAGTTTAAAGGTGTGGTGCTAATGTTACCTGTGGTAATTGAACCGTTATTACTGGTCAAGAATAAGGGACTACTAGAATTACTAATATCCCCAGTGGCTATATTACCTGTAGTGGTGATGCTGCCATTGGAAGAGAGAGTTGCGCCGCTAATGGTCAGACTGTCGGCATTAACGCTACTGGCAAACCTGACTAACCCAGTACTATTGATCAATAGATTTGCCAATGGTAAAGAATCACCTACGGTTCCGTTAAAGTTAACATCTGCACTACCGCTGTTAACTGTGATGTTTTGAGTTCCATTAACGCTATTGTTAAATGCGATCGCGCTGTTGCTCGTGTCTAATTGGACTGTATTAGTTAAATTAACAGGATCATTAAATGTTTGCGAACCTGAAGTCGTGACATTGCCATTTAATTCAGTTGTGCCGATCTCGTCTGTAGTGAGACTTGCCGCATTGACGTTACTACTAAATCTAGTAATCCCTCCACTGTTAGCGATGATATTTCCTAAAGCTGTAGTTGTGCCAACCCCGCCATTAAAAGTAATGTTTCCAGTGCCAGCATTCAAGAGCAGTGACTGACTTCCATTTACCGCATCTTTAAATACAATATTGCTACTGTTTATGCTTACATCCTTGGTTAAGGTTACGGGATTTCTAAAATCTAAGGAGCCATTTATAAAAATATCTTTGCTAAGTATAGTGTCGCTGCTAGTAAAGCTAATTCCTGCGATTGCATTTGTACTACTGCCAATCGCTCCTAAAGCAATATTTCCATTCCCCGCATTAAGAAAGAGAGTTTGATTGCCCGTAATATTGGCATTGGCGAGATTGATATTACCACTACTTGCTAAGCCCGCGGTGGAGATAGTCGTGTCTGCTAATAGAAGTAAATTACCACTAAAGTCAAAATTGCTGCCATTACCATTAGCTGCTGATACATCAATACCACCGCCGATCTCTAAGTTATTAGTATTCAAGGTAATTGATCCAGCCTTAGAGCTAGGATCGGCGGATATCGTGGCTGCGGACAGAAAAGTTGCCCTTATAGTTCCATTGGTAGTTGTTAAAGAAATATCTCTTCCTTGATTCGTAATATTGCCTGTGGTGATATTACCTACAGTATTAATCTCTATGTTGTTGTTGCTTGTCAAGGTCGAGGTCGGCGCGATCGCTAAACTAGCTAATGGGGTAACATCGCCAACAATGCCATTGAAGAAGATCGAGTTCGTTCCTGCGTTGAGCGAAAGGGCTTGATTGCCATTGACAATATTGTTGAAGGCGATCGCACCGCTAGTATTAAATTGAATTGCACTTAACAGATTAACTGCATCGTTAAAGGTAACAGCTCCTGTAGAGTTGATATTTCCATTTAGTTCTGTTGTGCCTCCTGCATTGGTGAGTAGACTCGCAGCATTGACAGTGTTAAATCGAGTTGTGCCAGTGCTGTTAGCAATCAAATTATTAACTGTTGTCGTACCGCCAAAAGTAATGTTGTTCGCGCCACTATTTAAAGTCAGGTCTTGATTTCCAGTGACAGTATTGTTGAAGGCGATCGCACTATTAGTCGTGTTTAATGCGACACCACTTAATAAGATAACTGGACTGTTAAAGGTCAACGCATTAACTACGAAAATATCATTGTTTAAAGTTGTACTTCCACTAGTGACATCTAGAGAAGTTAGAGGCGTTGTATTTGTACCGATCACGCCTAAAGCAACATTACCAGTGCCAGCATTGAGCGTAAGCGATTGATTGCCTGTAATATTTGCATTGGCTAAATTAATATTGCCACTAACGCCTCCACTATTGGTGGAAAATGTCGTGCTTGTAGTCAGTGGCAAATCCCCACTCAGGGTAAGATCTCCTGCCTTACCTGCCGCCGCAGAGAGATTAATGCTGCCGATACTCGTTATATTCAGGGCATTGATAGAAAGCGATCCAGCAGTAGAAGTGGAACTAGTGGAATTTGTGCTGGCATTAAGAAGAGTACCTGTACCGATATTTCCATTCACAGCATTTAGCAATATATTGCCACCATTACCAATAGTAGAATTTGAGAGTAGTTGACCTAGACTGCTATCGATCGACCCGCTAGAGGTATTTAAAGAGATTGTTCCTCCATTACCATTGACTGCAAATGAAAAGATGTTCCCAGTTGTAATGTTACCTAAAGATTGCAAAGTAATAGCACCGCCATTTGCGGTAGGACTCACTGTATCAAGAATTCCTGTGGATGTATTAATTAGTCCTGTATTACTAGTAATCGCGATCGCATTTCCTGCTGCCGTAATATTGCCAGTAGTAATATTCTGATTGGCTAGGAGAGTAAGCGAACCTCCCGTATTTGACAAACCAAAACCTGAAGTATTAATCGTGCCATTGCCAGCAGGTGATTGTATAGTTGTTGGTTGATTGAAAGTTGTGCTTCCTGCCAAGTCAATTGCGCCAAAGCCAACAGGATTGCCAATTGTTAAAGAACTCAGCGTACCGCCTGATAAAGCAGATAGATCGGTTGTTGTGATATCGAGGGTAGCATTTCCTGTGTCATTTGCTCCCGATATAGCGATCTCTTGACCTACGCTAAAAGGAGAGAGAACTAAGTTTCCCGTACCAGTTGCATTTCCTAGTAAGTTGATTTCATCGCCAGTTAATGAGATATTGCCATTAATTGTAGGGTTAAAAAGACTGATTCCATTTCCTTGTATTCCCGTTGCTGTTATATTTCCATTAACAATCGCATTGCCAGCAATATGTGTAATGGTATTCGCAAAGGTGAGACTTGTAAAAGTACTCGTACCAGTGGAATTAATCGTCAAATCGCCAAGAGGTTGAGTAAGAGATGCGATCGCCTTGCTAAAAGTGACGTTCCCTAAACCACTATTGATAGTGACATTGGAGGCATTAGGACTAGTCACCGTGTTGTTAAAAACAACATTCCCGCTTCCTGTATTTCCAATCGTATTAATAGTGAGTCCTGATATGGTGAAACCATCTGAGAAAATAGTAGGACTATTAACAACTACTGGATTATTGAATGTCAGGTTAGCCGAACTACCGCTTTGAGAGGTAAGATCAATCACGTTACCAATTAAGTTGATATTACCTGTACCCATAGAAAAGATGACAGTTCCAGCACTTCCAGTGGTATTCCCAAAAGTAGAAGCAAAAATATCTCCTACTGAGATATTGTTATTACCTGTAACTGTCAGGGTAATGTTGCCCGCCTTACTTGGAGATTGAGCCGAAGACGTAGTAATTAGATTTTGTAAATTGATCGCGCCATTCAATGCTGTAATAGAGATATTACCTGAGTCAGCAGAAGAATCAGTAAGTCCTGATGTTCCAAGCTCTGTACCAAGGATGGAATTTATATTTCCCAGACTACTAACAATATTGATATTTCCGCCATCAGAAAAGACATTGCCAAGGGCATTAACACCTTGATTTGCTGATAAGTTTAAAGCAGTGCTATTAATGGAGCTTCCATTAGGAGTAAAAGATCCTGTGGTTTGGATATCGACACTAACAGGACTGAAGACAGATCCAATTTCGCCAGTGCTGATATTACCTGAAGCTTTAATGTCTATGCTGTTGAAACTATCTAATAATGAAATAGGATCAATAGTCAAACTTGCTAATGGGGTGAACCCGCCCACAACTCCATTAAAGAAGATAGAATTATCAGCCGCATTAAGAGAAAGCGCTTGATTACCATTAATAGTGCTGTTGAAGTTAATCGGACTACCGCTAGTAGTAATAGCAACGTTGTTAGCTAGGGTGACTGGGCTATCAAACGTAATACCACCAACAGTAAAAATGTCAGCATTGAGAATCGTATTGCTACTGAAAACATCTAGAGAAGCTAGTGGTACTACAGTGCCGATCGCCCCTAAAGTCACATTGCCCGTGCCAGCATTGAGAATAAGCGATTGATTGCCTGTGACAGTAGCATTGCCTAAGTTAATATTGCCATTGATGCTACCGCTATTGGTTAAAAAGGTTGTATTAGCAGTAAGAGGCAAATTACCACTGAGTGTAATATCTCCTGCTTTACCCGCATTAGCTGAGAGGTTAATACTTCCAATATTCGTTATATTAAGCGCATTGACATTCAACGATCCCGCATTAGAAGAAGCACTAGTAGAAGTTGTGTTTCCATCAATAAGATTGCCAGTGCTGATATTGCCATTTACTGCATTAAGCAAAATATTGCCACTATTACCAGTAGCATTTCCAGTGGCGTTATATGAGAGTAGTTGACCGAGACTATTATCAATGGAACCACTTTGACTGGTGAGCGTAATATTACCAGAATTTCCATTTGCTCCAGTACCATCAACATAAGTCCAAACTCCATTGGTCGTAATGTTGCCTAGCGCCTGTAGCGTTATATCGCCGCCGTTACCAAGCCCAGTCCGTGCGATTAATTGACCTGCGGATGTATTGATAAATCCATTGGTACTAGTTATGGTGATATTTCCAGAATTGTTAGCATTGCCGCCGCCACCAACATCTACTTTAGCGGTTGTAATGTTACCAGTTGCATTAAGAGTAACATCTCCTCCATTGCCATTAGGTCCTGGAGCAATCCCAGGGAAACTAACCGAATTAATTGTTCCCGCAGTTGTGTCAATATTAATTGCGCTAATTTGGATCAAACCACCTCCCGCAGTACCTCCTGCATCTATTCCAGCCGTAACAACATTTGTACCAGCGTTTAAAGTTATTATTCCTCCAGTCTTACCAATACCACCGTTAGAAGATAACAGTCCACTAGTAGTATCGATCACACCTAAGTTACTGGTAATCGCGATCGCATTTCCTGCCGCCGTAATATTTCCAGTAGTAATATCCTGATTAGCTAAAAGAGCAATACTTCCATTGTTATTAGCGATGTTGCTGAGACTATTGATGCCCTGATTGGCAGTTAAGGTAAACTGAGAAGAGTTAGCATCAATGGTGAAACCATTACCATTAAAATTTCCTGCCGTTTGAATCGTAATTGGCGCAAAGTTGCTTGTGTTGATGGAGAAATTTTGAGCGACAGTAATAGCATTATTACCAGCAATATCTCCGATCGTGACATTACTAAAACCTGATGAATTAGCAAGAGATGTCAGGAATGAGTTACTCAGAAATACACCATTACCACCAATAGTCAACGCTGCATTAGGACTAAAGGCTTTTAAGCTGATCGTGCCAGTACCTCCAAATCCAACGGAAGGAAACTCACTGCGATCGCTAGTAAATGTGAGATTTCCTGTACCACTATCGATAGTTAAAGTAGCATTACCGCTAGGTGGTTGGATATTTATCCCTAAGCTGGCAGGATTTACAGCGTTACCCGTAATGATTATGTTGCCATTAGTTTGAATCGTTTTTTCATTACCAAAGAAAGCCGTACCGCCAACGATACCAACACCGTCTCCTCCTGCTGCTCCCGTACTATTTCCGGTAAGGCTAATAGTGCCACTAGCTGAAGAAATGGTGGCACTATTAAATATAGGGATATTAATTCCTATTCCATTAACGCTACTTCCATTCAGGATAATATTTCCAAAACTAGAATTAATCTTAGCCCCATTGATGGTGATACCATCAGGTGAATTTTCAGTCGAACCACCAGTCGAAATATTATTTCCTAATAGCTTAATATCACCTGCACCAGATGATAGATTCGCGTTAACTGTCAACGCACTGTTCGCATTGGAAGTTGGGTTGTTAACTTGTAAAGAGATTGTGCCGCCGTTAGTGGTGATATCTCCACCAATTGTGATATTTCCTATGCCTGTCGCAAAAGCAGGATCATTGGCGATAAAACTAACATTACCGCCATTTGTAGTTATAGTCCCATTCCCAAATCCATCCGAAACAATGCTATTACCTGCTTGAGCCGTAAGTCCAACTCCAGATGCGGCGATATTAATAGGAGCGTTGAAGTTAATATCTTGAGTTGCTTGTAAAACTACATTTGATGTTGCCGCATTAATGGTGCCACTGCTGATAAAGCTTGTGGCAGATGCAGGGGGATTGGCAAATTGATCATTGGCTGCTAATTCAGCAGGTATATTCTCACCGAAAGTAACCTGAATGTTTTGGGGATCGATAAGTAGAGTTCCAGTTGTACCATTTGTAGCGCGAGTATCAGTATCTCCCTGATACGACAGATTTTCCTCACCCGAAACCTCGACAAAACCGCCATTACCTGATATCTCCCCACCCCTCGCCGCGATCGCACCCAAAAACTGAGTTGAACGATCCGCCCACACAATTACCTTACCGCCATCACCCGTTAATAATCCATTTGCTAAGATCTTAGAACTAGCATCAACATAGGTCTGTAAAGCATTAGGAGCAATTCCCTTGCCCTGCAAATCTCCACCAATCAGAACCGTGCCGCCACCAATACTTCCCGAAGCATTGACTTGAGCATTAACTAAACCAACTTGATTGCCAAATATGCCAACATTGCCGCCTCTAGTTACCGCAGAAGACACATCGATTTTGCCAGAAGCGATCGCCATGCCATCTTTGACGACAATATCCGAGCTGCTGGGAACTGTGACGAGAGCGATCGAGCCATCGGGCTTCACTACTACTTGATTCGCTTCGGCGGCTTTCCCTGTCAATGATTCGGCTAGCTTTGGTAAAGAGGCGATCGCGCCATTCCAATTACTCGGTATCGCATCTTTACTAATACTAAGCCCCAATACTAGATCAGGCGATCGCAGTTCTACTTGAGAGTTACCTGTGACTGCCGCTAAGCTGATGTTGCCACTAGGAGCTGACAAGTTGCCCGAGTTAATTACCGTCCCTGCGGTGATTGCAATATTTTTACCAGCATCAACACTCAGATTTCCTTGGTTGATGATCCCTGCGGGTTTAGCGATCGCAAATTGAATATTTTTGGGGTCACCACTGGGAAAGCTAAGGGAGTTTTTGTCTACTGTAAATTTTTGATTTTGGTTAAACCCAAGCCCCGTTCCTGTACTAACGTTAAAGGAGCCTCCTATGTCTAGTCTGGCATTGGGACTAAATATGACTCCATTGGGATTCAGTAAGTATAGGTTGGCATTGGGATAGGCTTGGCGGCTTTCGATTGTGCCGAGAATTGATGACGGATTTTCCCCTGTGACTCGATTGATGATGTTATTAATTCTGTTGCCATCAACCGAAGAGTTACCTGTGTTAAAGATGACTCCACTTTTCGGCACATTAAATTCTTGAAAGCTGTTGTATAGATTCCCCCCATTGACTGTCCCCGCGCCTGTTGGTGATATTACATTCCCTTTTACTTCTGTTGCTGTGCTTCCATCGACCGCGATTTGCGAATAGGCTGCGAGTGGAATTGTCAAAATGTTCGCAGTTATGGCAAAAACAGAGAAGATGCCAAATCGTTTTGCTTTCAGTAAAATACTCGAAGTTAGAGAGTTGCTCATGTCACGAGGGGATGCATACATACTGGCTAGCTCTTGGGAAATTGGGATTTTTTGCTATTACAGTCACATGATATAGCAATCTAGATTAGGACAGATATCACTCAGATGACATTTTTAGAAATTTATACCTAAATTCAGTCATATTGCTTACTCCTTTCCCAGTGAATGATTAGGGTTGCGCGGCGGAGCCGCGCAACCCTAATCATTCACTGGGAAGGTACTTACTTACAAAGTTAGGGCAGTTTGTACTGAATATCCTAAGTGTTTCCACGCCGCCGCCGTAGCAACTCGACCGCGTGGGGTACGATTGATATAGCCAATTTGCAATAAGTAAGGCTCATAAACCTCCTCAATCGTGTGAGCGTCTTCTCCTGTCGCTGCCGCTAAAGTATCCAAGCCTGCGGGACCGCCATTGAAGTTCTCAATTAATACTGTTAATAATTTGCGATCTATCCAATCCAATCCCTTTGGATCAACATTAAATAGTTCTAAAGCCGACTCCGCGATCGCCCCTGTAATTTGCTCTCCTTTCGCCTTAACTTCGGCATAGTCACGCACTCTTTTTAATAACCGATTAGCAATACGCGGCGTACCTCTAGATCTCGCAGCGATCGCGATCGCGCCATCGTCATCAATCGGTGTCGTGAGGATTTTAGCGCTACGCGATACAATCTGCGTCAGTTCATCCTGATCATAAAAGCGAAAATGCTGCACAAATCCAAAGCGATCGCGCAAGGGTGAAGATAGCGCCCCAATCCTTGTCGTTGCACCAATCAGCGTAAACTTATTTAACTGCACACTGCGAATCCTTGCCCCTTGTCCCTTACCGATAGTGATATCTAACCGATAATCTTCCATTGCTGGATAAAGAATCTCTTCTGTCACATTAGGCAATCGATGGATTTCATCAATAAATAGAATATCTCCCTGCTGCAAAGAAACCAATAACCCCGCGACATCACGGGGACGCTCAAGGGCAGGAGCGGAGGTGATCTTACACTGCACTCCCATTTCTTGAGCAATAATCAAAGCAAGGGAAGTTTTGCCCAACCCTGGGGGACCATAAAGTAGAAGATGATCGAGGGCTGATGATCGCGATTTTGCCGCCGCGATCGCAATATGGAGAAGTTCCTTTAAATCTTTCTGCCCGATGTAATCTTCAAGATTTTTGGGGCGAATATTAATATCAACGCTGGCTAAATTAGCCGTAGAATCGGCATCTTTTGCTAGTTTATCCGCTAGCTTTTCCTCTGGAGTTGCCTCTGCCTGCAATAAATCTAGCGCTTGTTGCATTTCTGGAGAAACTTTTTCTGGTTTAGATTTCGCCTTAGATTTGGTTCCAGATTGACGACGCTTCGACGGGACAGGGGACTCAGTTCCAGAGTCTATCTCTACCTTAGGAGAAGAATCTGGGGTGTTTTCTGGACTGGGATTGGGTTTAGAGGAGATGATTGCCATAAGCCTTTGGTTGATCGAAATTGTAAATATCAGTAATCAGTTGCACCCATCCTGTCGCCAGAGATTCTAGCATTTGTTCACCTTTTTCCCTAGTCGCAGCTTTGGCATCTCCCAGTACACCACTTTTACTCAGATCTCGCATCACCCAAGCAAAGGGGTTAGCGCTTTCCATACTGAGTAAACTATTATGAGGCAAATTATAAGGATATTCTGTAACTGCAAGTTCCATTTTTACCTGATCTGGCAAAAGTGCCAGCATCAAACTAGTTTCAGCATCACCGCCATGAATGCCAAATTCAAATTCCTTTTCAGTTAATAACTCCTTAGCGACATTAGGAACTCGCCAAGTAAATAGCGGAAAGATACAAAAATCAGGATATTTTTCATGTAAATCGCGGGCGATGATTTCCAAAATCTGTGGCTGTCCTCCATGAGAATTCATCAAGGCAAGTTTCCGAAATCCTGCACGATAAACTGATTCAGCAATGTCTGTAAGTACCGCTAGCATCGTCTGCGTACCCATAGAGATAGTTCCCGCAAAACCATTATGCTCATTGGACTTGCCATAGTACAGAGGTGGTAAAGCATAGGCTGCGATCGCCGCATCCAGTTTAGTTAAGGCTGTAGCAAGAACCCCTATGCCGATCGCGGCATCAACTATCAAGGGTAAATGTGCGCCATGCTGCTCGATCGCTCCCATCGGTTGAATGATCACCACATTCTCTTTATTTGGCATCGCCGTTATTTCAGGAGAAGTAAGATAGGCGAAGTTACGATACTCAGGAAAATGATGCATATAGTTCAGTCATCGTTAAAAAAATAACTATACAGTCTGTTACAGCTTTGTATAGTACAAAAAACCTTTAAAAGACTGGCGAAGTTAGTCTTTTAAAGGTTTTTTGGGGTTAAAAAAAAGCGCAAAGCGCTAATAGTCTCTAAGATGTGAGGTAAAAGTTCTCAAATAAAAAAGGGCGCTTTGCGCCCTTTTTTATTCTCTTGCTCTTTTAAAATTACATCAAGCCAATTTGAGAAAGAATACCTTGTCCAGTAATTAACTCAGTTGCCAAACCAATAACGAAGCCGAGCATTGCAAGACGACCGTTCCAAGTTTCAGCGAAGTTGTTAAAACCGAATTTAGGCTCTGTAGTGTTTTCCATTGCAATAATCTCCTTGGTGCTTAACTGTTGTATATAAGTTAAATGTCTTAGCTCTTCTTAATATTACTTCATATCTTTTAATATGCTATACCGCTAAAGATAGATTCAAGCAGATTATGAGAGTGATTACAAAAACATATTTAATTGAGCTTGCTCTCTTGCCAAGTTTTGTGGCACAAGTGCAATGCGCGAGCCATACAAACAAATATCGCAAAGTGTTGTCAAACCTATGCAGTGATTGAACTTTGGACAGCCGCGATCGCCTCGCGAATTACCTCTGATCCAGCCCCATCTTGGCAAGATTTATCCGTGAGAATCCGCTTCCAAAGGCGACTTCCTGATTGACCATGAAAGAGTTGCAACATATGACGAGTAATTTTGTGGAGTCGCAAGCCTTTGGCTCTCCACATATCGATGTAGTCAATCATTGCCTCCGCGACTTCAATGCGACTGCGGACAGAGGATTCATCTCCAAAAAATAGGCGATCGCTTTTGGCAAATAAATAGGGGTTGTCATAGGCGGCGCGTCCGATCATCACGGCATCAACATATTGCAACTGCTCATAGCTATCTTCTAAGTTTTTAAAGCCTCCATTAATCTCAATAAATAGATGGGGAAAGTCTCGTTTGAGTTGATACACATCGTCATAACGCAGGGGTGGGACTTCTCGGTTGTCTTTGGGGCTTAGCCCTTGCAACCATGCTTTTCTGGCATGAACTGAAAATCTCTGACAGCCTGCTTCGGAGATAGTCTGCACAAAGTTATACATATCTTCATATCGATCTAATTCATCGACTCCGATCCGATGCTTAACTGATACAGGAATTGTGGCGGCGGCGATCATTGCTTCTATACATTTCGCCACTAGGTCAGGAGTTTTCATTAAGCAAGCGCCAAAATGTCCGCTTTGAACGCGATCGCTAGGGCAGCCAACATTAAGGTTGATTTCGTCATAGCCCATTGCTTCGGCAATCCGCGCACATTCTGCTAAATCTTGGGGATTATCACCGCCTACTTGTAACGCGATGGCTTTTTCTGAGGGTGAAAATCCTAACAAGTATTCTTTATCGCCGTGTTTAATCGCAGCGCTAGTCACCATCTCTGTATAAAGCAAGGTTCTTTTGGTGATCTGCCTCATGAAATATCGATAATGGCGATCGGTGCGATCCATCATGGGCGCAATGCTGAGGGCATAGGATCGAGGCTTATTAGAGACAGAGCGATGATCGCTTTTATCTAATTCATAAGGTGCTAGTTCCGATAGGCGAGTCATGGCGCAAGTTGCTGTATCAGTGGTTCTATAGTATAACTGTCCTCACTTTTGTGGGAGTAACGTTGGCTTCGACTCCGCTCAGCCAACCTTGGTTGAGTAAAGGGCTGCAACGAGTCTGTCGAATCTCGTCTTACTAATCTATCGGATCAAGACATTGATTACTCGGATATAGAGGAATTGGATGAATCTTTTTGGGCAAAGGCAGAAACTGTCTCAGCTGATTTGACTCAGCCTGTGACTTTGAGAGTAAAGCAGTCGGTTTTGCATTTTTTCAAAGGAATGGCAAAAAGGTTTATCAGTCTCGTATGAATGCTGTACTAGAGAGCTATGTAAAAGCTTATCAAAAAGATTAGAAGTTTTATTCGGCATACATGAATCAAGACCCAGCACCATTACTCCAAGCCGCCCAGCATTATCTTGATGTTGACGATGCCGCCTTTTATATGCCAGCTCATAAGCGAGGTAAGAGTATTGACCGCGAATTGCAGACACTCATGGGCGCAAATGTATTTCGTCTCGATCTGCCTGAACTGCCCGATCTCGAAGAGCCGATCGCCCTTGCTGAAGAGCTAGCCGCCGAGGCATATGGTAGCGATCGCGCATGGTTTTTGACCAATGGCTCAACTTGCGGCGTGCAAGCGATGTTATTGGCGACTTGTCAGGAAGGGGACAAAATCCTAATCGGGCGTAACTGTCACAAAGCGGCGATCGCAGGTTTAGTGCTGAGTGGCGCAAAGCCGATTTATTTGCCAACCGACTATTTGCCAGAGTTTGATTTGGATTTGGGTGTGAGTCCCCAAACTTTGGAGTTATTTCTGCATCAACATCCTGACGCAAAAGCGGTGATGCTAGTCAGCCCCAACTATTTTGGAGTTTGCGGTGATCTCGAAAAAATTGCAGCGATCGCCCATAGCTTTGGGATTCCTTTACTAGTCGATGCCGCCCACGGAGCGCATTTAGGATTTCATCCAGACTTACCAATTTCCGCCCTGCAAGCAGGAGCCGACTTAGTGGTGCAGTCCACTCACAAAATGGCGGGAAGCCTAACCCAATCATCAATTTTGCATTTGCAAGGCGATCGCGTTAATGCTGCCCAAATTGATCGCGCCTTAGAATTATTGCGATCAACTAGCCCCAATCTGTTGCTAATGATTTCCCTAGACGTAGCACGGCGACAGATGGCAACTCAGGGCAAAGCGTTATTAAGAGAGACATTGCGACTATCTAGGGAAGTGCGATCGCAATTATCTCAAATCCACAAATTACAAACCTTTAGCCAAATAGAAGTTCCTACTCTGGATGAAACTCGCTTAACGGTGATGGTCAATCAATTGGGAATTACAGGTTTTGAAGTTGATCAATACTTCCATGAACAATTAAATGTCATGGCAGAAATGCCAACCTTAACCCAATTAGTATTTAGCCTCAGCATTGGCAATACCCAAATAGATTGCGATCGCTTAGTTGTCGCCTTTCAAAAATTAGTACAAGATAATCGAGAGGGCGGCGCGAAGCGCCGCCCTCTCGATTATCTTATAACTCCTAAATCTTTACTTACGCCTCGGCAAGCTTATTTTGCGAAGAGTATTCGAGTTGATTTGCAGCAAGCGATCGGGCGCACTAGCGTTGAGTCGCTTTGTCCTTATCCCCCCGGGATTCCATTGGTTTGTATTGGTGAAGAAATTACTGGGGAAGTTGTAGAGATTTTGCAAGCAATTTTGCGATCGGGTGGTGTGATAAATGGAGCTAGCGATCGCAGTCTTGAGACAATTTTAGTAGTCGAATAAGCCCAAAAAAAATTAAAAGCGTTGCTTTGCAACGCTTTTAATTTTTTGGGCTTTGGATTTTAGCCTTTAAGCCAAGCTTCGGTCGCTATGCCTAATTTGCTAGCTGTATCAATTAATTGATGTAACTCCAGATTAGAGATACTTTCGCAAAGATTAGCTTCAATGTGAATGGGTTGTTTTTCAACGGTTTCTAAATCAAGAATTTGTCTACCAAGTATGCATTGGGGAGCGATTTTAGCGGACAAATAATTTAAGAAAGCCTCTTGAGAAAGATTGAGATTTAACTTTAAATTTAGGCGATCGCTAATGGTTAAAGCTTCTTCGATTTGATTGAGATAGTTAAACAAAATCTTCTCATCAATATTTGGATGTGTAGAAAGATCCTTGAGCTGCTTGAGAATGTAATTCTCAAGAATTTCGGCATCTTCAATATGGGTAAACTTGCAACCAAGATTAATTGCCTCGATCGCCACCGCATCTAGCCCGACATTAGGCAAAGTTTCCCCTGTTTCTAAACGCTCCAATTCTTCGGTGAGTCGATTGTTTAGCACAATATCAGCGGCGACTTGCAGCTCAGGCGGCACAGGCAGATCGTCACGGCGGAAGGAAATCAAAATACCGTAGTTGTCGCGATAGACCTGCTCGTATAGCTGATCAAGTCTAGTTAAAGTCTCATCCGCTAGCATCCGTAAAATTTTATGGCGTTCCTCAGCAAAGAGATGGTGCAGATTAAACTGCTCTCCACTGAAGTTATTTGCCATTGCCAAAATTACAGCCGCCGTATTTGCTTGCTTCAGCACTTTAAACAGCGTCGCTTTGATCTCTTCGTATTCGCGGCGACCCGTAAAAGGTTGAATACAGCAATGGAAGTCATCGCCGCCCAAATGCAGCACCGCAAAAATGTAAATTACTGATTCCTGCGTGATCCCCGAAACTAGATTAATTTGCCCGATCGCCAAGGACATCGAACCAATCCGTTGCAGTTGATAGTCTTGCTGTTGAATCTGATAACAATAAATTTGCTGTGATTTGGCGTAATTGCCCAAAGTCGAACTTAGCGCATACTGAGCCGCCACTTGAGCGAGGGTGATCCGATTCGTAACCACCTGCTCTCGATATAGTCCTGCACCATCTTTAAATTCGGCTAGGTTACTGGGCGACTTTGCCATGCGATTGATAAACTCATCCTCAAGCAACACTCCAGCCACATCGGCGGCTAGCTCAATCGCTCTGGCGGCATAGCGCAAAATCTGCACCGTTTCAGGACGGGATAGCTCTTCAAAAAACCAACCGCAACTAGTAAACATCAGCAGCGCATGACGTTGCATTTCCAAAAGGCGCAGAGCATCAATGCGTTGAGCGGAAGTGGAAACCTTGTCGCCACATTGCTGCTCAAAAAACCTCTCTAAAATTGGCGAATTTTCAGCAATGCCATCTCGCAAGGAATATTGCAGCACCTCAATATAGCGATCGCGCGCTTCCCACGGATCATTGAAATATTTGCGTCCAATATCGACATATACAGTCGCAAGGCGATCGCGTAGCCAGTTGAGACTATCGCGCAATGGTCGCCGCCATAGTAATTGGTAGCCAGAGCCTTCGCCACCGCAAGCGCAGCCACCTTGCCAGCGATCGACACCGTGGGCGCAACTCCAAGCGGTAACCGACTTTAGCTCTACTTCCCATGTAGGCGGAAAGAGACTCAAATAATGAGCGTAGTTAGTTACATTCCAGCCGCGTTTGGGAAACTCTTCCACAAAAGCATAGGAAAGGGTCTTTTCAGTAAAGTGCTTATGATGTCCGAAGGTTTCGCCATCGGTAGCCACAGAGACCAACTGATAGGGACGATGATCATTCCGTACCGCCTGACTCAAGCGCTTGGCAAAATTGTGAGAACTGCCCAAAAGATCGCCAAAGCCCATATCTCGCGAAATGGGGCCATCATAGAAAAACATATCGATGTAAGCATCGGTATTTGCAGGTAAATGGAATTGCCCTAGCTCAGATACGTTACTGCTATTGCTATTGTGGCGACGCAAATGGCAACGGTAAGCGCGGTTGGGATCAATTTGCGCTCCACCCACCTCTTGCCATGATGGATTTGGATTATTTTCAGTGGGGATCAGCCGACAGCGTTGTGCCTGTGATGGCGCAAGTACAATGAACTTGATCCCTTCTAAAGCAAGAGCTTCAAGGGTTTCGTAGTCAACAGCAGTCTCAGCGAGCCACATTCCCTCTGGTTCGCGCCCAAATCTCGATACAAAGTCCGCTTTGCCCCAACGGATTTGGGTTAACTTATCACGCCAGTTTGCCAAGGGCATGATGATGTGGTTATAAACCTGCGCGATCGCATTGCCATGTCCATTGAGGCGATCGGCACTGCGCTTGTCAGCATCAATAATTGCTTGATAGGTATCGCGATCGTGAAATTCCATCCATGAGAGCAACGTCGGCCCCATGTTGAAACTCATATATTCGTAGTTGTTGACAATCTTGACGATTTTACCGTCGTGACGCTCAATCCGTGAGAATGCGTTGGGACGATAGCATTCATGGTGAATGCGGGCATTCCAGTCATGGAAGGGAGCTGCGCTTTCTTGGCGCTCGATCGCATTTAGGTAAGGATTTTCACGGGGAGGCTGATAAAAATGCCCATGAATCGTAACGTAGATTCCTGAGTCGGAAGGGCGTTTGACATCAGGCGCAGAAACAGCAGCAGCAACATTCACGCAAATCTTCCCCTACAGGGCAAACAACATTTACTAACCATCTTGGCAGATGTTTTCAACAGTTTGCAAGAAAATATAAAAAAGTTTTATGAATTACAGCGCTTTGCGCTGACCTAACGCCCCAGAAACTGGCTACATCAGCCTTTTAAAAAGTTTCTGGGATTATTTAAGAGCGCGACTTTGCCGCGCTCTTAAGTAGGTAGGCGTAATTAAATATAAAACCCAAAGAAGCTGATTCGCCCGCGAAGCGGGCGAATCAGCTTCTTTGGGTTTTGGTTTTTATTATGACAAGGTACTTAAAATAGAATTACTATTTCTGCTTAAGAACTAGTAATGTGATGTCGTCATACACTTTTTGAGTGCCGATGTGCGATCTCAAATCAGCAATTACAGCTTTGCGGATTGCGATCGCAGGTTCATCAACATGATTGCGAATCACTTCACATAGGCGATCCATACCATACAGTCGATTGGTTTCACTCTCCGCTTCGGTGATCCCGTCGGTATACAGCACTACGACATCACCTGAGTCCAGATGGACATGCTTTTGCGAGAGAAATGCTGAAATTTCTTCTTCAAGTCCAATTGGGAAGCCCAGATCAATTGTGTCAAATCTCTCTAGATCGCCATTCTTTCGCACCACAATCATTTCTTCATGCTGACCACTGAGCGTTAACTTGCCATGTTCATAATCGATCAACGCAAGGGTCATGTTTTTGTCCGAATCCATACGTTGGACATTTCCGTAAATAGTGCGATTGAGGGTATCTAAGAAGCGAACAGGATCATTTTCTTCATTTTGCAACAATGTCCGCACCGCAGTTTGCACCATAATCATCAGCATTCCACTCTCTAAACCATGTCCCGTGACATCGCCAATACCAATCTTAATTCGCCCATTTTGCTGCAATACGTCATAATAATCGCCGCCGACCTCGGCAGCAGGCTCCATAAATCCAGAGATATCTAATCCAATAATTAACGACAATTCTTTGTCCTTAGGCAAAATCATTTCCTGAAGCTTGCGGGTAATCTCCAATTCACTACTCATTCGCAAGTTTTCTTCTTTAAGGCGATTATTTAAGGTCAAGATCTGATGATTAGCATTTTCTAAGGCAATTTCTGCATTTTTGCGTTGGGTAATATCCTCAACAGTTCCTTCGTAATAGACAAGGTAACCATGCTCATCACGAAAAGCTCTGACATTTTCACTAATCCAGATCTTGCTGCGATCGCACCTATAAACCTGTGACTCAAATCTAGTAATTGTGTCTTTTTCCTGCATAATTTGCTGAAACTGCTGGCGGCGATCAGGCTCAACATAGAGGTCGCTAGCGATATCACCAATCTGGCTTAACATCTGTTCTACTGATTCATAGCCATATATCTTTGCAAGAGCAGGATTAACACTTAAATAACGACCATCAACAGTAGATTGAAAAATTCCATCTACTGAGTTTTCAAAAATGCTGCGATATTTTAATTCTGATTCTTTTAAAGCGATCGCGACATTATTAAAAGATCTGACTACCATCGATAACTCATCTTTACTATCTAGATTAAGTAGCATTGAGTCACCCAAAGCCATCTGTTTAGAAGCTTTGTCTAACTGATAGACAGTTCGCATTACCGAAAGGTAAAAGCCAATAAATAAATAAACAATACAAGTTAAGATAATTGCCACAAAAGTTATGACAAAAATACGGCGGTCTTTAAACCCTTGTATCCGCAGCTTTAATAATTCATCAAGACTTTGACTGACTTTATCCCACAAAACAAAGCTACTCTTAAAGGTAGTCTCTATCTCATCGACATAGAGACTTTCACGAGAAAATGATTTGCTACTGCCTTGAGTCACTAATAGACTTGTATAGGAATTAATTTCACCGACATTAACTACAAAGTCACGAAGTAATATTGATAAATCATTCCTTAGTTTTGGGCTAGGATGATTCTGAAAAGCTCTCTCTAAGTTTGCTGATAAATCATTGTTGTAATCAACTAACAAACTAATTAAAGAAATTAGAGTAGACCTATTGTCGGGAGTGAGATCCTGTTTGAAAATAATTTCTGCTTCTATTTGAATTATTTTGTATAGTAATCTCTGCATTTCTGGCAACTTAAAAGCAATAGCATCCATTAGGTAATAACTATCTAAGTCAGGATCAAGAATTAAGTTAGAAAAATCAACTATATGGCGATGAAAACTATTAATTTCACTAATCAATAGATCATGGCTACGAAATCCTAAAACCTCCTGACTATCAACTAAAATTCGCCATCTAGTTTTAAGATTTTGTAATTTCTGATCCGCTTTTAATTCTTTACCAAGTTGACGATCAATCTCTGTTAGAGTTTGAAACTCTTGATTGATTTTGGCTTCTAAATTGGCAGTCTCCTGAATTGACCAATTTTTGTCAATCAGAGGAGACTGCTGATAGATTTGGCGCTGTAGAAACAACTGCCTTTCAGGTAAATATTGCCATAGCCGATTAATTGGTCGTAAATATCTATTGCCATAGATTTCTTTTTGCGTAAAGTCAATCCGACTATCAAGTTCTGTGATCAGCAAGCCCATCACCAGTGCTAAAGGTAAGACAAATAGCAGGCTAATCAAGAAAAACTTTTGCGGGTATTTTAGCCGATTCATCAGGGAGATCGCTGGTTTAAAGAGCGTCATATTTTGCTTGCGATAGTCTTCTAAGATTTGAGAAATTTATGCCGCCGAGAAACCTTGATGCATTTATAGTGATTTGCGATTAATTAAACCCCAAAATCTCTCTGTACTACTCAAAGCCTCAATAGGCTTTATCTACAGATGACAAACTTACAACCAATCATCGTCGTCCTCATAGGAAACTCTTGTATTGGGGCGACGGCGATCATCTTCATCCTTGCCGCGTTTATTCCGACTGGCAAAACTACCGATACTTTCTAAGATTCCGCCAAAAAGATCATCATCTTCATCGTCATATTCTTCCTCTTCAGCATAGAGTTCACTGGACAAAGCATAAAGGGCTTCTTGCAATTCTGACTGAGCGCGATCAATAAATGCATCATCTTCTTTAGCGATCGCCTCTTTTAATTTTTTGATCGATCCCTCGATCTGTTTACGCCTTTCGTAGCTAAGTTTGTACCCATAATTTAAGGCTAGCTCCTTGAGTTGACGCTCCGCACCCACCGCCAGATTATCGGCACGGTTGAGTTTTTCGATACGTTCTCGTTTGGAGCGATCACGATCGGCAAACTGCTCCGCCTCAGTGACCATGCGCTGTACTTCTTTTTCATCAAGAGTCGAAGCGCCTTTAATCGTGACGCGGCGCTCTACACCTGTGCGGCGATCGCTAGCTGTCACCGACAAAATGCCATCAGTATTTAAATCAAAGGTGACATCTACCTGTGCGACACCGCGAGGCTGCGGATCAAGTCCACTGAGTTTAAACCGTCCCAAAGATTTGTTGTACTCTGCCAAGTCCCGCTCACCTTGGATCACATGAACCTCCACGGAGGTTTGATTGTCTTCAGCTGTGGTAAACAATTCCATCTTGCGACAGGGAATAGTCGTATTTCTGGGAATTAACCGCTTAACTACGCCGCCCGAAGTTTCTACGCCTAAAGACAAAGGCGTGACATCAAGAAGTAATACATCTTTAATTTCGCCTGACAAAATGGCAGCCTGAACTACCGCACCGATCGCCACAACTTCATCAGGATTTACACTTTGGCTAGGAGGTTTACCGATCGCCCGTTCCACCATTTCCTGAACGGCGGGGATGCGTGTCGAGCCGCCCACTAAGACTACTTCATCAATTTGACGCGGACTAATCTGGGCATCCCGCAACACGCGATCAAGGGGAATCTGCAAGCGCTCTAATAAATCTGAACTCAGACGCTCAAACTGCGATCGCTTTAAATTAGTTTCTAGATGTAATGGGCCTTCAGTTGTCGCCGTAATAAATGGCAAATTTATTTCCGTCACGCCAACTGTGGAAAGCTCAATCTTGGCTTTTTCCGCAGCCTCGGTCAACCTTTGCAAAGCTTGTCGTTCTTTGCGAAGATCCACGCCATCGGACTTGAGAAATTCTTCAGCAAGATAATTCACAATTTGGCGATCGAAGTCATCACCACCCAACTGTGTATCGCCAGTTGTCGCCTTCACCTCAAACAATCCATCACTAACCTCCAGCACTGACACATCAAACGTGCCACCACCGAGATCAAACACTAAAATCTTTTTGTTGGATTTTTTATCTAATCCATAGGCTAAAGACGCGGCGGTTGGCTCATTTAAAATCCGCTTAACTTCGATCCCCGCAATCCGCCCTGCGTCCTTAGTCGCTTGACGTTGTGAGTCATTGAAATACGCAGGAACGGTAATTACTGCACCTGTTACAGGCTCACCCAAATAGCGACTTGCCTCATCGACGAGCTTACGAATTACCATTGCTGATATTTCTTCGGGGGCAAAGTCCTTTTCTAGCCGTGGACTACGAATTTTTATATTGCCTAACTCATCTCGGCGCACAGTGTAAGGAACTCTTTTTGTGTCAGCCGAGAGTTCACTATGTTTACGTCCAATAAAACGTTTGACAGAATAAAAAGTATTGTCTGGATTTAGCACAGCCTGTCGCCGTGCCATTTGACCGACCAAGCGCTCACCATCTTTGGTAAAACTCACAACTGAGGGAGTGGTACGGCTACCTTCTGAGTTCGCAATTACTATGGGCTTGCCACCTTCCATAACGGCTACCACAGAGTTTGTTGTACCCAAGTCAATACCTACAATTTTGCCCATGCTTGACGTATATACCTCTTCACTTCCCAAAGCTGCATTATAAACAGCTTAGCAATTTTTTGATTTTGCTAATATCCTAGCTCTAAATATCACGCTATCGACAAAAGCACTTGAGTCAGAGTAATTCTAATCACAAACCCCAAAATTGGTTTTGTGATCAGAATGCTATCCTTTTGTTGAGCTTAATACAGCGCCTTGCGCTAACTTAAACCACAGAGAAATTTGTGAAAGCGCCGCGAAGCGGCGCTTTCACAAATTTCTCTGCTGTATACAGTGCTTGCGGCTTTCTTGTATTTTAAGAAAGCGTAAAGCGCCAATAAGTTAACCTTGCTAACTTATTGGCGGGAAACTGACTGACGATCGCTTAAATACCATCGCCAAGTAGTATCCACACCCTTAGTAAGACCAATTCGAGTAGTTTGATAGATTGGCTCTGCAAAGTGAGGAGAGCGAGCTTCAATCCACAAATCAGACTCTGGACATAGGGTGATGCCATTAAGTTGGCGATCAATTTTGAATAACTTACAGAGCTTTCCTGGCCCTGCTCCTAAACGATGCGGTTTGTCCTTAGGATTGCTCCAACTAGGTAAGCGATCGCATTCAATAGCTCGAATTAATACGGCACTGCAAAAGTCCCCGCGATCAGTAACGATATTTATGCAGTGATACATGCCATAGATTAAATAGACATAAATTGTATTGGGTTGCCCAAAAATCGCAGAGTTTCGGCTGGTCTTACGGCTATAACCGTGACAAGCAGGATCAGTAGCATCATAAGCTTCGGTCTCAACAATCATCCCCCGATATTCCTGACCATCAATCCGTCTAACTAATATGCATCCCAATAGATCTGGGGCAACTTCACAGGCAGGACGCTCAAAAAATGACTTTTCTACCAACATACTTTCTTTACCCAATCAATTTTGTATAACCCCAAAAAGAGAGAGACGGCGCAAAGCGCCGTCTCTCTCTTTTTGGGGTTATACAGGGGAATTTACCCAACTACTAACTCCATCTAGCCAAAATTCTTTTTTCCAAATCGGGGCTTCAACCTTCAAAGTATCGATCGCGTAGCGGCAGGCTTCAAATGCCTCAACACGGTGCGGCGATCCAACAGCAACCAAAACGCTGATCTCGCCAATTTTAAGTTTGCCAAGACGATGATGAATCACCACCTCGGTAATGCTGGGGAAATTTAGATGACAGCGATCGCTAATTTCTTTAAAAACCTGTAAAGCCATTGGCTCATAGGCTTGATAGTCCAGATAGTCAACTGCACGCCCCCCCGTTTGGTTGCGTACCATACCACTCATCAAAACCACCGCGCCATTCCGCGCATTGTCGGCGATCGCATAGACCGCCATTACATCTAAAACGTCGTAAGTTAGTCGAAATTTACTACTCATAGATCATCAGAAATCTCTCCAGACCTTAACTAGAGACATCTCTCTTGGTTAATCTTCGTGTTCTTCAAACTGATCAATCAATCCTTTGTTAGCGGGACCAAACGACACATATATCGCATATGCAGTCAAACAAATTACACTGACGGCAACAGTTACCGCGATCGAAGTTGCATTTTCCATGAATTGAGCCAATAGTTTTGAGTTATTCTTAATTATAATTATACTGTTTTGTAATAATCCCTTTAATAAACAAAAAGTTTATACAAAAAAATTATGTCACAACGCACTTGGCTCGGCGATATTCTCAGACCTTTAAATGCAGAGTACGGTAAAGTTTCTCGCGGTTGGGGAACCACCCCACTCATGGCGGTATTTATGGCTTTATTTCTAGTATTTTTGGTCATTATCCTTCAGTTGTATAACTCTTCCTTGCTGCTTGACGGGGTTAACCTCAACTGGGGCGGCTAATTCTTAGCTCTTGCACATAGTTTAAAGGCACGCAAAGCGTGCCTTTAAACTATGTGCAGGGTTTGATTTGTAATTTTTAAAAACTACAAATTTCTTGCATTATTTACAGCCTCAATGGGCTTTATGTAACCCAAGAAATTTTCCAGAAGGCTATGCCAGCCTTTTGAAAAATTTCTTGGGTTTTAAGAAGGCGCTTAGCGCTATAAACTTCTCGTATACTTGAGGTCATCGTAAGACAATGAATATTTTTGGTATCGGCTTGCCCGAAATGATTTTGATCATGCTAGTTGCGCTATTAATTTTTGGTCCTAAAAAGTTGCCAGAGATAGGACGCAGTATGGGCAAGGCAATCAAAGGATTTCAAGATGCTTCACGGGAATTTGAGTCAGAATTTAAAAAAGAAGCAGATCGTTTAGAGCCAGTTCCTGCTGCCCCTGTTGCCACTACAACACCCATCCCTCAGACAGAACAGCCAACCGTTGAAGTTGGTGCTACTCCCGTAGCCGTAGCAACTAGCGAAGAAACTAAACAGGTCACGATCGCGGCGGATGTCTGAAAATCAATCAATTCAACTGATCGTGGGACTGGGCAACCCTGGCACTGAGTATGAGCGAACTCGCCATAACATTGGTTTTATGGCGATCGACAAACTTGCCAGTTCTTGGTCAGTCTCAATGGGAAAAGAAAAAAGATTTTATGGCATCTTTGGTGAGAGCAGACTTTCTAACCGACTGTCTGCGGGCGGAAAGATCCGTCTAGTTAAGCCAACTACTTACATGAATGCGTCTGGGCAGTCGGTTCGCGCCTGTGCCGATTGGTTTAAATGTGCGCCCGAAAAAATCTTAGTCATCTATGACGATATGGATCTGCCCCTTGGTAAGTTGCGCTTGCGTCCGTCAGGGTCAGCAGGGGGACATAATGGCATGAAGTCAATTATTTCTCACCTCGGCACCCAGAATTTTCCTCGGTTGCGTCTGGGCATTGGTCGTGGTGGTGAAGACCAAGCGATCGCGACTAAGGCTAATCAAAATGTGACGGGGCATGTTTTAGGAGGATTCACTGCTACAGAAACCAAAGCCCTAACTGAGATCCTCAATTTAACTGAATTGACAGTCAGCAGTATCTTCACAGATGGACTAGAAAAAGCTATGAGCCTCTATAACAGTCGCAGCATAGAGATTTAAACAATATTGTTTAAATCAAACTAACCAAGAATTTTTTTAAAAGTGTTGCTTTGCAACACTTTTAAAAAAATTCTTGGTTCGGATTTGAGCGCAAAGCGCCATAAATTGAATTTGACTACAGCGCCAAGAGTCGTAAAGTTGGCGTTAGCTCTAAAATTTGCTACATCATGCGATCGCTAGCAGGGTAATCTTAAATTAAGCGCCATTTGGTGCATTTGATCATGTGGGAAAGTTTTAAGGATTGAAATGAAGTCATATTTGGCGGCCGCCGTACAAATGACCAGTGTCTCAGATGTAGACAAGAATCTTGCTCAAGCAGAAGATTTGATCCAACTGGCCGTAAATCGAGGTGCAGAACTAGTTTGTTTACCAGAGAATTTTTCTTTCTTAGGTGATGAAGTCGAAAAGACCAGACTTTCTACAGAAATTGCTGAAAAAAGTGAAAAGTTTTTAATTAAGGTGGCTCAACGCTATCAAATTTTGTTGCTTGGCGGTGGGTTTCCCGTGCCAGTGGCAACTCTTGAGAATGCATCGCCAATCAAAATGTATAACACGGCTTTGTTAATTGGTCGCGAAGGCGAAGAGCTGGCTCGTTATCGGAAGATGCATCTATTCGATGTCAACCTCCCTGACGGCAATACCTATCAAGAGTCGGCAACCGTCCTTGCAGGTACAGAATCCCCGCCTATATACATTTCTGAGAAATATGGCAATCTTGGTCTATCAGTTTGCTACGACGTGAGGTTCCCAGAGCTATATCGTTATCTGTCACAAAATGGCGCAAATGTATTGTTTGTTCCCGCGGCTTTCACGGCTTTCACGGGCAAAGACCACTGGCAAGTTTTACTACAAGCAAGGGCGATCGAAAATACTAGCTATGTAATTGCTCCTGCTCAGGTGGGGATGCATACCCCACGCCGCCAATCCCACGGTCACGCTATGATCGTTGACCCTTGGGGGATTGTGCTGGCTGATGCTGGCGATCGCACTGGTGTAGCGATCGCGGAGATACAACCCTCGCGCATCGATCAAATTCGTCGTCAGATGCCATGTCTCCAACATCGCACCTTTGCCTGTTGAAGATAATTTCTGTCATTGGACAGAAATTATCACTGCCGCTTATACAAAACCCAAGAGAGATAAGGCGCTTCGCGCCTTATCTCTCTTGGGTTTTGTGTTCTGATGCTATTTTTTGGTGAGGCGATCGCTTAAAAGAAGATATTTGCTCTAATTTTGATAGCCAAGTGAGATATGTATTAAAATTATGACAATTACGTCAAAAAAATTTTGACGAAGAATTTTAATAACCATAATATGAAAAGCTAAAACCTGTGACACACGCTGCTCGTGCGCCGCAGGTTTCAGCTCTAATTAGCTAACTACTATTTATCTTCAAATTTCTAGCTTGTCAAAGCCTAGTCTAAGTTTTTCTTAAGCCTCATCAAATCTCTTTCTGGCACGAGCGTTATGCAATCTTTTCCATTGCTTGGCAATACAATTCGTCCGCTTCAACATCGCGATCTAGAGATTATTCAGCGATTTGCGTCGCCCCATGATCTTGAACAAATCGCGGTTAGCGATCTCAGCGGTTGCCGCAGTCGCCAAAAAATCAGCTTGCACCAATTGGCAAGTTGGCTACCTGCGCCAGTGCAAACCCTGCTCAATCCCTATGTGCGTTCCTATGTGTCGGAATGCAATGGCGTGATTCAAGGATTTATCAGGGTTTCCCCGTTTAATGAAAACAGCAGTACTTGGCAGATTGATCGAGTAGTGGTGCTGCCTGAGGCTCAGAATGGTCAACACAATGTCGGGACACAGTTAATTCGCTATTGCTTAGAATCTTGCTTAGAAGCAAGGACATGGGTACTGCAAGTTGACATTAATCAAAAAGATACGATCGCGCTCTATCGTCAGAATGGATTTCAACCTTTAGCTCAGTTTACTGATTGGGAAATTGGCAGTGAAGGTCTGCTAGAACTAGCTCAACATTCTCCTGATCTGCCTAATCTCATGCCCGTCAGCAATGCGGATGCTAGCTTGCTGTATCAACTGGACACGGCAGCCATGCCACCGCAGATTAGACAGGTCTACGATCTGAATATTAATGACTTTCGAGCTAAGACCATCGATAAGTTGATCAATCATGGCTCATTGCTGATTAATCAGTTACAGGATATCTCTGGCTATGTCTATGAGCCACAGCGTAAAGCCGCGATCGGTTATTTTTATTTGCTGCTACAACGTCCCACGGTCAATCAGCCCAATGAAAAACTACTTCATCATTGCCAACTTACTGTGCATCCTGCGTATACATGGCTCTATCCTGAGTTGACCTCTCAGATTGCCCAAATTATTGTCAATCAATCTCCTGAAAAATCAGTTGAGAATGTGAGCTTACAGCTTTCTTCGGCAGACTACCAACCAGAGCGTGAAGATTATTTAGAAGGGATCCAAGCCCAAAGACAAGGACATTCTTTGTTGATGGCTCGTTCTGTATGGCATAAGATCCGCGAAACTAAGCCTGTGCTGGATGGCTTGCAATTATCAAGAATGTTATCGGGATTACAACCTACACAAAAGCCAATTCCTGGAAGAATTGAGACATTGCCGCCCCATCAACATACGCATCAGCACACTGATGAACCACTCTAACTAGCGGACTGAAAAATTGTGGGTAAATTTTGGCTAACCGATCTAATTTTGGTTTAATTTATACAAAATGAAGATCCACAAGATCGTTAGGATTAATTACTGGACATTTAGGCATTGGATGCACTTTTAAAAACGCTTGACTATGAAAATTCTCAAAATCCAGACATTACGCGGTCCCAACTATTGGAGTATCCAACGACAGCAACTTGTAGTTGTGCGGTTAGATTTGGAGGATTTTCAAGTACAACGTACTAGCTTTTATCAAAACCTATGTAAGGTTTTGCCAAGTCTTGCAGGCAAAGATATTGCTCAAAGTACGGATATAACTGATGCTGATTTCTTGGCTGGAATAGTCAAAGATATTGCGATCGCCATGCAGGGATATGTCGGAATGAAGGTAGAGTTTGGCACGATCAAGCCTACTGTTGAAAAAAATGTTTATCAAGTTGTCTTTGAATATGTAACCGAAGGGGCGGGGCGCTACGCAGCAAGAGCTGCTGTCAGAATTTGCACAAGCATCTTAGAAACTGGGGTCTACGCCACCCATGAGCTACAGGAAGATCTCAAGGATCTTAGAGATATTCGTCTAGATGGGCAGTTAGGGCCGAGTACTGAGTCCATCGTTGCCGAAGCTAAATCCAGAAAAATCCCTTGGTTAGAGATCGGTAGTCGAGCCATGATTCAACTTGGTTATGGTGTTAACCAAAGTCGCATTCAAGCCACTTTATCCAATAAAACAGGGATTTTGGCGGTAGAGCTAGCCTGTGATAAGGAAGGGACTAAAAGTATCTTACGGGCTTCAGGAATACCAGTGCCGAGGGGAACAACGATCCGATCGCCAAAGTATTTGGAAGAGGCGATCGTGGAAGTGGGAGGATTCCCAATCGTGATCAAGCCTCTCAGTGGCAATCATGGTCGAGGAATTACTATTGATGTCCGCACTTTCAAAGAAGCCCTTGATGCATTTGATATGGCGCAGGAAGTTTCTGAAGAAGTAATTATTGAACGCTTCCATACAGGACGCGATCATCGTGTACTAGTCATCAATGGCAAATTTGTAGCTGTTGCTGAGCGCGTTCCTGCTAATGTCACAGGAGATGGGGTATCCACCATCTCCCAACTAATCGAAATCACCAACCAAGATCCCCGTCGTGGTGATGGTCACGACAATGTATTGACCCGCATCGAAATTGATCGTACCAGTATGGATATTCTGGTGAGACAGGGCTTCACCTTAGAATCTGTACCGCCTAACGGTCAAATTTGTTATCTCAAGGCAACCGCCAACCTTAGTACTGGTGGTGTATCTGTAGACCGTACCGATGAGATTCATCCTGAAAATATTTGGTTGGCAGAGCGGGTGGCTCGCATCATCGGTTTAGATATCGCAGGTATCGATGTGGTTACTGAAGATATTTCTAAGCCTGTGCGCGAAACTGACGGCGCGATCGTCGAAGTCAATGCTGCACCTGGGTTTAGAATGCATACGAATCCTAGTATCGGAACACCGCGCAACGTTGCGGCTCCTGTAATCGATATGTTGTTCCCGCCGAACGCGCCCTCCAGAGTTCCCATCGTTGCTATTACAGGCACAAATGGTAAAACTACAACCACCAGATTGATAGCTCACATCTTCAAGCAGACTGGTAAGCGCGTTGGCTTCACCACGACAGATGGTATTTATATTGGCGAGTTTTTAGCAGAAAAGGGTGATACTACAGGGCCCTATAGCGCTCAAGTTATTCTTCGCGATCCCACAGTGGAAGTAGCAATTTTGGAAACGGCGCGGGGCGGTATTTTGCGATCGGGATTAGGTTTCGATGGTTGTGATGTCGGCGTAGTCATGAATGTCCAAGCTGACCACCTTGGTATTGGCGACATTGACACGATCGAAGACTTAGCAAGGCTAAAAAGCACAGTTGCGAAGACGGTTTTACCCACTGGATACGCAATTCTCAATGCTGAAGATCCTCTAGTAGTGGCGATGGCTCAAGAAGTGGGAAGCAAAGTTGCTTACTTCAGCATGAATCCTGAACTACCTTTGATCAAATCTCACATTGCCGCAGGTGGGCTAGCCGCTATTTATGAAGACGGATTTTTAACAATTGTCAAAGGTGATTGGAAGCTACGAATTGAAGAAGCTGTAAATGTACCGCTCACGCTCGGTGGACGTGCTGCTTTTAATATTCAAAACTCTCTAGCCGCTAGTCTCGCCGCCTTTACTCAGGATGTGCAAATTGAGCAAATTCGCCAAGGACTGGCTACCTTTGTCGCTTCAGCCGCACAAACTCCCGGACGGATGAATTTGTTTGACTTGGGTAAATATCATGCTCTTGTGGACTATGCCCATAATCCTGCTGGCTTTAAAGCGATCGCCGAATTTATCCAGAAATGGGAAGGTGAAGCAATCGGTGTGATTGGTGCGCCTGGCGATCGCCGCGATGAGGATATTGTGGAGTTAGGTCAACTGGCGGCGGCCATGTTTAGTCGCATCTTTATCAAAGAGGATAAAGATTTGCGCGGACGTGAGCCGCGTGTAGTTGCCGATCTACTACGTCAAGGCGTGGAAGAGATAAATAGCAATATTCCCTGCATTACAATTCTTGATGAAGCGGAAGCCCTCACGGCTGCTTTGGATAGCGCGACTCAGAGTAATTTAATTGTGGTGTTCCCAGATAAAGTGGATCTCGCAATTGGTATTATTGAATCGCGCAAGTCCAAACTGTTATCGTAAAGTCCGCCTATGCCACGTGTAATCTGTCTTGGCGAAGTATTAATCGATCAAATAGCTGAAGATGTTGGTGTTCCCTACGAGCAAGTTAAATCTTGGAGTGCCTATTTTGGCGGTGCGCCTGCCAATGTGGCTTGTGGACTAGCTAAGCTTGGTACTCCCGTGAGTTTAATTAGTTGCGTGGGGCAAGATGCCGTAGGAACTGACTTACTCAAGCAGCTAGGGGCGGCAGGGGTTGAGACTTCGGGGGTGCAAGTACATCCCGAATCTGCAACCCGTCAAGTATATGTAACTCGTGATGCCCGTGGCGATCGCAGCTTTGATCGATTTAGTGGTGATGCGAATACGGTATTTGCTGACACGCTGATGACGGCTGAACATCTGCCCGAACATTTGTTTGCTGATGCTAAATTTTTAGTATTAGGAACATTGGGGTTAGCCAATCCACAGACCTCAAGGGCGATTGGTCGGGCGCTTAAGTTTGCTGAAAAATACTTTGTAAAGGTTATCGTTGATATTAATTGGCGAGCTATGTTCTGGAAAGATCCTGCCCAAATTCATCAGATCTTGCCAGTTTTATTAAAGTACACAGATTTCCTAAAGTTAACCAAAGATGAAGCGAAACTCCTGTTTCGCTTAACTAGTCCTGCGGCGATCGCTCAAGCTTACAATCACCTCGAAGGTATTTTGCTCACCAATGGTGATAAGGACTGCCGTTACTATTTAGGTGAAAAACAGGGTAAACATGCAGTTTATCCTGTTTATTCCACCGATACCACAGGGGCAGGTGACGCTTTTTTAGCCGCCTTTATTCATAGGATTTACCATCGCCCGATCACAGATTTATCTGATCCCAAGTTTGCCGATGGCGCGATCGCCTATGCCTGTGCCGCAGGTGCGCTAACCACTCTATCGATGGGAGCAATTTCTGCCCAACCCAGCGATCGGCAAATTCGCGAATTTCTAGCTATGCGTGAAGCTAAGCATTAATAAAGCCAAAGGAGAATTGCGGCGCTTCGCGCCGCAATTCTCCGACAAACCGAGAATTTTTTAAAAGTGTTGCAAAGCAACACTTTTAAAAAATTCTCGGTTCGGGTTTGAGCGCTGTATGTCTTCACTTAGCTGGATATAGCTATAAATGCTTTGAGCTATAAACTATTTTTAAACGCACCTCTATAACTCTATGCATTCTCTCTCTCTGCCCACATGGATCATCCATATTTCTAGCGTGATCGAATGGGCGATCGCAATTTGGCTCATTTGGAATTATGACAAACAAAATCCTAATCGCGGCTGGCAGGGGCTAGCTTGGGCGATGTTCCCTGCGTTAGTTAGTGCGATGTGTGCGGTGACTTGGCACTTTTTTGATAATGCGGATTCCTTAGAATGGTTAGTCACTGTGCAGGGAGCATTGACCTTAATCGGCAACAGTACATTAGCGATCGCCGCTTACCTAATCTGGAAAATATCTCGTAAGCCCCTCCAACCCAAAGAATAATGAGATCTGCTTTGTAGCGCAGCGAAGTCATGCCACACTCAATGATCGATGTCTAGAGATCAAAGATTACCTGCTTCGATCTGATCTAAGTAGATAAAATCAGGAGACTTTACTCCTGCTTCTAGCCTGATTTTCACAAGTTGCGGTGACTCAAAAAATCTCTTGGCATCGCTAAGCGAAGTCCAAGCTGAAAAATGCACAATTTTGTTGGAGTCATTCTCATATTTGAGAACCTGATAGGAGATCTCACCCGCCTGTTTACGAATAGCAGCAGCTTGATCAAAAATCTGTTTCCAAGTTGGATAATCAACAACTTCGTGAATAATCAAAACGTACTGCACAAGCAACTCATTTTATAGATTTATTAATTTATCCTATTATGCCAAAAGAAGCTTTATTCGGATTATCACTATTTCCCTACCTTGCTTTTCTCTGGTTTGCGACTAAATCGGGGCAGTTTCCCAAACTAGGGCTATGGGGATTTTATGGAACCCTAGTTTTTGTCGCGATTACGATTCCCGCAGGGCTGTATGCCCAGACAGTTTATGGGGATGTTTTAGCAAATGTTGACTGGTTGCATGGGGGTGCTGAGTCATTTTTGACGATGACAAATATTTTGTTGGTCTTAGGGTTTAAGAATGTTCTGAGATCGGAAGAAAAAACTCCCTAGAAAATACTAATTCACGAAAGTGTAACAACACTACTGTTAAGACGAAGCTAAAACCCACTAGAGAGTTGCGGCGCGAAGCGCCGCAACTCTCTAGTGGGTTTTATAGCTATAGTCATTTGTTTTAGGACAAATCAAAACTCAATAATTGGCTGGCGGCGCTCCGCGCCGCCAGCCAATTATTGGGTTTTATGTCCTAGTACACTTAGCGATAGCTATAGCTATAAAAAACGTTATGATGTGGCTGTTTTGGGAAATAACAAGGTGAATATAATGGCGATCGCATTACCAAAAAAAATCATGCTACTTGGCTCTGGCGAACTGGGTAAAGAGGTTGCTATTGCCGCACAGAGACTCGGTAATACGGTAATTGCAGTCGATCGCTATGACAATGCACCTGCGATGCAAGTTGCTGATTATCGGGAAGTAATTTCGATGTTGGATGGCGATGCTCTCGAAGCCGTTGTGAAAAAACATCAACCTGATTTGATCGTGCCAGAAGTAGAAGCAATCCGTACTGAAAAACTCATCGAACTGGAAGCACAGGGTTACACCATCATTCCCACTGCTGCCGCTACTAATTTCACAATGAATCGCGATCGCATTCGGGATTTGGCAAGTCATGAATTGGGATTACGCACTGCCAAATACGCCTACGCTAATAGTCTTGATGAACTAAAAACCGTTGCCGCCGCAATTGGTTTTCCCAACGTGATTAAACCCGTGATGTCTTCTTCTGGTAAAGGACAATCCGTTGTGCAGAATGCCGATGCACTGGAAACAGCTTGGGAATATGCGATCGCGGGAGCGAGAGGTGATACCGCAAAAATCATCATCGAGGAATTTATTAATTTTGAAGTGGAAATCACTCTGTTAACGATTCGCCAATGGCTGGGAGAGACTCTATTTTGCGAAGCGATCGGGCATCGTCAAGAGCGAGGTGACTATCAAGAATCATGGCAACCCGTCGGCTTAACTTCTGCCCAAGTCAAAGACGCGCAAGATATTGCTCGCAAAGTCACTGATAAACTCGGCGGCGCAGGGCTTTTCGGCGTGGAATTTTTTATCACTAAAGATGAAGTGATTTTCTCAGAACTGTCACCCCGTCCCCATGACACGGGCATGGTGACGCTCATCTCCCAAAACCTTAACGAATTTGAACTCCATTTACGGGCAATTTTAGGCTTACCGATTCCCACGATTGAACTGCTCAGTCCGTCCGCTAGTGCTGTCATTCTGGCAAGCGAAACTAGCGATCGCATTTCCTTTACGGGCTTAGAAGAAGCCCTTGCGATTCCTAATACCGAAATCCGTTTATTTGGCAAACCAGATTCTCGTCCCTACCGTCGCATGGGTGTCGCGTTGGCAAAAGGTAAAGATACCCTTGAATCCCGCCAAAAGGCAACAGAAGCTGCTGCCAAGGTCAAAATTATTTAAAAATCGCAGAGATGCGGCGCTTCGCACCGCATCTCTGCGATTTTTAAGTTGGGGCGCTTTGCGCCGCATCTCATCTTCTGATTTTATACCCTACAGCAATTTCCGATCAAACGAACCACAAGAATTTTTTTGAAAGTGTTGCAAAGCAACACTTTCAAAAAAATTCTTGATTCGGGTTTGAGCGCAAAGCGCTGTAAGCAAAACTTGCTTTGCTATATATAATTGAGGCAATATAGCTAACCTAAATGGCTAAAGCGAGGAATTTATGAACAGACATTATCATCAGTATATTTCTCAAGTTCTTATTGTGGCATTATCGGCAACGATCGCAATTCCAGCGCTTGCTCAACCACGCCGAGGCGATGCCGATCGCTTGCGTTCCGCGCAAGATCAGCCCATTGTACCGACAAATACCAATCAGTTTTCACCCGATCCCAACTTGCCAAGTTCCAACCTTAAGATTCAAAACATTAATCTTGAAGTTGAGTCGGTGCAACCAGTCATCCCTGGTAACTACAACGCATCACCTCAAAAAGTTAACAAGTCAGGTAATTTCAGCAGTGATCCTCTAAATGCGATTCCCATTTTTCAAGAAACATCTAGACCTCGGCGCGGAAGATAATTACAAAATCTACTCAGAAGATAGTGGCGGCACTTCGCGCCGCCACTCTTGTTTTTTGTCGACTTTAGCCATAGCAAAGACGGTAAGCTTGAGATCACATTTTTTGTTTACAAGGATTGAAGATTAGTGATTTCGGTAGTAGATTCTCAAGTAGTTGTGTCAGAAACTTCGCCTGTTCCCTTACTTGGGGTGTTAGCTTCAGGCAGTGGTAGCAATCTGGAAGCGATCGCGATCGCTATTGAGAATGGACAAATTCAAGCCAAAATAGCAGTGGTGATCTATAACGAACCTGATGCTTTTGTCAAACAACGGGCTGAAAAATTTGGAATTCCCGCAGTTTTAGTCAATCATCGTCACTATAAGTCCAGACAGTCTTTAGATCGCGCAATTATCGAGTGTCTCTACCAATATCAAGTGGATTTGGTGATTATGGCGGGATGGATGCGAATCGTTACGCAGATTTTGATTGATGCTTTTCCTGAACGGATTCTTAATATTCATCCGAGTTTATTGCCAAGTTTTAAAGGTATCCACGCGATCGAGCAGGCTTTTAACTATGGTGTCAAAATCACAGGCTGTACGGTGCATTTACTCAGTTTAGAAGTGGATAGTGGCAAAATTCTTAAGCAAGCCGCCGTTCCTGTTTTGTCTGACGATACTTTGGAGGATTTGCAAAAACGCATTCAAGTCCAAGAGCATCTCATTTATCCCCAAGCGATCGCTGAGTATAGTCTTGCGTTGAAATCGGGAATTCTCATTAATTAGCTCAAAACTGAGGCGATTGTTGTGCGATCGCCTTAGTTACAGCTTATTGATGGTTTGAGTAATACAGAAAGAATTTTGAAAGCGTTGCTTCGCAACGCTTTCAAAATTCTTTCTGGGTTTTAAGTTAGCGCAAAGCGCTGTATGGGGGAGAATTGCTAATTTCGAGCGCGGCTTGTCGCGAAAAAGAGAGTAAAATTGTAAATCCACAAAACAAACTGTGCTGTGAATACCTCAAGTTAATCATCGAGTTGATAGCGCTGTGTCTGACTACTTAGAACGAATCCTTAAAGCTCGGGTGTATGATGTCGCGCAAGAATCTGCCCTAGAAATCGCTCCCAATCTATCAGCAAGACTAAATAATCAACTATTGCTGAAAAGAGAAGATATGCAATCGGTCTTCTCTTTTAAATTGCGGGGTGCTTACAACAAAATGGCACAACTATCAGCCGAAGCCTTAGCTAAAGGAGTAATCGCCGCCTCAGCAGGAAATCATGCTCAGGGAGTGGCTCTGAGCGCTCGTGAACTAGGGACACAGGCGATCATCGTTATGCCTGTAACTACACCCTTAGTAAAGGTGAATGCTGTAAAAATGCGTGGCGGCGAAGTGGTTTTGCATGGCGATACCTACGATGATGCCTATGCCTACGCGCGACAACTTGAGAAAGAGAAAAACTTAACCTTTATCCATCCCTTTGATGATCCTGATGTAATTGCAGGTCAGGGAACGATCGGTATGGAAATTTTGCGCCAATATCAGAAGCCAATCCATGCGATTTTTGTGGCGATCGGTGGTGGTGGATTAATTTCAGGAGTCGCTGCCTATGTGAAGCGCTTACGTCCTGAAATCAAAATCATAGGTGTGGAGCCAGTGGATTCTGATGCGATGTCTCAATCGCTAAGGGCTGGACATCGAGTGCGCCTCGATCAAGTTGGACTTTTTGCTGATGGAGTGGCGGTGCGCGAAGTTGGACAGGAGACATTTCGGCTTTGTCAGCAATATGTGGACGAGATTTTATTGGTCGATACAGATGATACCTGTGCGGCAATTAAGGATGTTTTTGAAGATACTCGTTCAATTTTGGAACCTGCGGGAGCTTTAGCGATCGCAGGGGCAAAGGCGTATGTCGAACGCGAAGGCATTACAGGTCAAACTCTGGTAGCGATCGCCTGCGGAGCCAATATGAACTTTGACCGTCTGCGATTTGTGGCAGAACGCGCAGAACTTGGGGAGCATCGCGAAGCTATTTTTGCGGTCAGTATTCCAGAATCTTCGGGTAGTTTACGCAAATTTTGTGAGCATATGCGCGATCGCAATCTCACTGAATTTAGCTATCGCATTGCGGATCAAGAAGTTGCCCATATTTTTATCGGTGTCCAGATTGTTAATCGCGCTGATGCAGCAAATATTTCTAAAACGTTTGCAGAAAACGGATTCACGGCTCTTGAGATTACCGACGACGAACTAACCAAGCTGCATCTGCGCCATATGGTCGGCGGGCGATCGCCCCTTGCTCACAATGAGCTTCTCTATCGCTTTGAGTTTCCTGAGCGTCCAGGCGCATTGATGAAGTTTGTCGGTTCTATGAGTCCTAATTGGAATATTAGTCTTTTCCATTATCGAAATAATGGCGCAGACTACGGCAGGATTGTAGTTGGGATGCAGGTTCCTCCCTCAGAGATGGAAGAGTGGCAAGCGTTTCTCGATACTCTCGGTTATCGCTATTGGGATGAAAGCCAAAATCCTGTTTACAAAATATTTCTAGGCTAATATAGCTGTCACCCTTCTTTTTACAGGCTTTGCGCTTAAACCCGCACCAAGAATTTTTTTTTAAAGTGTTGCAAAGCAACACTTTAAAAAAAAATTCTTGGTGCGTTAAACCCAAACAGTGTGCGAAGCTACGCCTCACACTGTTTGGGTTTTGATTTGTTATAGCTATAAATTTACAGCAGCAATAAAAAAGAGAGATGCAGTTTGCATCTCTCTTTTTTTGATAACTCCCCAGGCGGGATTCGAACCTGCGACCGATCGGTTAACAGCCGATTGCTCTACCACTGAGCTACTGAGGAATGTAGCGCTTTCTTTGACTTCAGCGTTACTAAGTATATATATAGATGTGCCAATTGTGCAACTATTTTTTAATATTTTTTTTTAGTTCTTTAATTACTCCTTTTCCAGTGAGAAATTAGCAGTGCTAGATCAAGCCACGCACCGCTAATTTCTCACTTAATCTTGGCTTCACCTAATGAAATAGTCACCGAACCCAACACAACCGCGATCGCGCCAATCCAGCTCAGCCAACTTAAAGGCGACGGGGACAATAACTGTGGAGCAAAGTTTGGAACAATTGTTGAGGTGGCTAGGGTGACAATGGGCGCTAGGGTAAGTACCACACTTACTCGTGATGCTTGCCAATGTTCTAGAGCCGCCGCAAACGCACCGTAGGCAACCAGAGTATTTAAGGCACAAAATAATAACAATCCAAAGTGAAATCCTGATAAGCTCAGCACCTTAGCGGGGTTAGCTAAGGGTGTGAATAAAGCTGCGGCACTCACATATATGCAGAGCATGATGTAGCTAGAAGGCAAACTTTGTAATAGTTGTTTTTGAGCAAGCCCATAAAAAGCCCAGACGATCGCACCTAATAACAATAAAAAATTGCCCCACATATAATTATCAAAACTCGTAACCAGCGATCGCACTTGCTCATGGGAAAACAATATCAATCCACAGATCAGGATTGCCACGCCACTCCACTGACGATAGTTGTAGCGTTCCTTAAAAATGATCAGTGATGCCATACCCATCATCACAGGCGCAATCTGGGTGAGGACTTGAGCATTATTTGCCGAAGTCTTGCCTAAACCAATTAGAAACAAAATATAGTTTAGGGACAAACCTATTACGGCGATCGCAAAGATTGGCAGGGGAATTTTTTGTAATTGCTGCCATGTCGGTAATTTGCGACGTAGGGCAAGATAGCTACCCAGCAAAGTCCCCGCTACTGTAAAGCGAAACCAAGTAACTGTGAAGGGATCTAGCTCTTGTGTCACTATCTTTAGCGCGATCGCCAAAACTCCCCAGAGCAGAACTGTGAGCAACGATAGCGATAGCCCCAAACGCGATCGCCCAGAAACTTGATGTAAAGGCATTGAGTTTTATATCCGTAATAAAAAAAGGACGCTTTGCGTCCTTTTTTTATTTTATAGCTGTTGCCATTCTTTAAAACCCAGACAGTGTGAGGCGGCGAGTAGCGCCGCCTCACACTGTCTGGGTTTTGATTTGTCTTGATGCAAGTGGCTATAGCTATATGCAAATATTCTTAAGCAAACATTTCGACACTGGAGGAGTAAATCGGCTCGACATGGATAGCAATTACTCGCTTGGGACGAACTAATAAAATTTCATTTAGCTCAGCCTTCACAGGAATAGGCATGAGGTCATCTTCGTTAGCTTTCGCTTTAAATTGCGAAGCATACCAAGTCTTAACTTCTTCGATAGTTGTAAATTTTGTGATGATTTCTTGTCCACCTTCTAGCTTCAGATGCACGATATATTCATTGGGCTTTCTAGGTTCTCTCGCCATTACAATCTGCTCCCTCTGTAATTCACTTAATCATTGTGAATTGTATATCAAAGTAGCTGAGTGTAATTAAAAACCAAGAAGAGAGTTGCGGCGCACAGCGCCGCAACTCTCTTCTTGGTTTTATGGTGATAGGTTTTGGAGTTTTCAGCGTTGAAGGCGGCGAAAACTCCAAAAATGGTTTCTTTGTTTTAAGACAAATCAAAACCCAAGAATTGGCTGGCGGCGCTCCGCGCCGCCAGCCAATTCTTGGGTTTTATGTTCTAGTACATTTGGCAGCTACCCAAGAAGCGAGTAACGGCGCTTCGCGCCGTTACTCGCTTCTTGGGTTTTGATTTGTCCTAATGCAAGTGACCGCAGCTATGGGGGTATCGAGATGCTTTAATTATTAATTCAGTGTTTATACCTAACGCGAAGAAATTGTTAAATCCCTCACCAAATCTAAAACTGCTCTTACTATAAGCTAAGTCTATTGTCCATACTTCCGTTGAGTTCTACAAAAATTCACGAAGCAATCATGAATTTGTCTAACTTGCATGACTGAATCTTTATCTCAATACAAAAACATAAAATCTACTCAAATTTCTATCAAGACTGACTCTAAGAGCTTTACCGCACCAATTGTTCTTATCCGCCGCCTCGCCTTTGGCATTGCGATCGCAACTTGGATGGTGATGGCGATTGGTAGTGCTACCCGTGTGATGAACGCTGGTTTGGCTTGTCCAGACTGGCCCTTGTGCTACGGCTCCGTACTACCTACGGAACAGATGAATCTACAAGTGTTTTTGGAATGGTTCCATCGCCTAGTTGCTTCTACAGTTGGATTTGCCACATTAGTACTATTTAGTGCAGGTTGGTACTATCGCCAAGAATTACCAAAGTGGTTACCTAAAGCGATCTCTGGATCATTATCTTTGGTGATTTTTCAGGGTGTTTTGGGAGGACTGACGGTCACACAATTATTGAGATTTGACATTGTGACAGCCCACTTGGGAACAGGGTTGTTATTTTTTTCGAGTTTGCTTGCGATCGCGATGGCGGCAGGTAAATCGGAATTAAGCGAAGTGACAAGTATTCCAAAACTGGCTTGGCTTGGCTTAGCAGCAGCCGTTTTAGTTTACCTACAAAGCATTCTTGGCGCATTAGTTGCTTCTCAGTGGGCTTTGCACCAATGCTTTGCCACTCAAGATATGTGTATTGTTTTAAACACTCATTTAGTAGGAGTCATTCCTGCGACTGTGGCTAGCCTCGCGGTGGTAGTTGTGGCATGGCGAACCAAAGCGATCGCCCCCGTTTTGCGCCGAGTTGCTTCTTTTGCAGGTTTGTTAGTATTGACTCAGGTTGCGATCGGTTATGCCACTTACAAACTACATTTACAAGTCGAGCCATTGACGATCGCGCATCAAGCAACTGGCTCGGCTCTATTAGGCACTCTCGTATGTTTTACGGTCTTAGCGTTTAAAGCGGTTAGACAAGATCAAGCTTTGCTAGCGACTGAGTAGATACAGTGGCAGCTAAGCGCCCACTGTATCTACTCAGCAATATTTTTTGTCTCAAAATGGCATTGCCATTTTGAGATTTGGCTTAATGCCATCCTCGAAGTATTTTAGGAGTCATGCACAATGCAACAAACAGCAAATCCAGAAATTACCAGTTCAGAAAGTATTTTTGCTGGAGTTAATCCACCTGCATTGACTCGCAACTGGCGCGATGTCGCTCAAGACTATATCGCGCTAACTAAGCCGCGCATTATCGTTTTGTTATTAATTACCACCGCAGGGGCGATGTGGATTGCCTCGGCGGGAGAGGTTGATTTACTTTTAATGTTTGTTACGGTTTTAGGCGGGGCGATCGCGGCTGCTTCGGCAAATACGATTAATTGTTTTTATGATCGCGATATTGATGCCAAGATGGAACGCACCAGTTGGAGACCTCTACCATCAGGCAGAATTCATCCCCGTGATGCTCTAGTTTTTGCGATCGCCCTTGCCATCATTTCTTTTAGCTTATTAACAGTCTATGCAAATTTATTAGCAGCTTGCCTAGCCATGTCAGGGATCGCCACCTATGTCGGTGTTTACACTATCTGGCTGAAGCGTTCTAGCACTCAAAATATAGTGATCGGTGGTGCAGCAGGTGCGATCCCACCTCTAGTTGGGTGGGCGGCTGTGACTGGTGAACTGAGTTGGTCAGCATGGGTACTATTTGCGATTATTTTTGTGTGGACTCCGCCACATTTTTGGGCATTGGCACTGATGATCCGCGATGAATATGCCAAGGTGGGTGTACCGATGTTACCTGTAGTTAAGGGGGTTGAAGTAACTGCTAACCAAATTTTGTTATATACCTTGTTGATGGTTCCTGTGTCTTTGTTGCTGGTATATCCTTGCAATGCGATGGGGGTTGTTTATGGAGTTTCGGCAATTATTTTGGGTGGTGCATTTATTTACAAAGCAATGCAGTTACTCAAAGAACCCAGCGATCGCAATGTGGCTCGTTCTGTATTTAAGTATTCGATTCTTTATTTAGCGCTTCTTTGTGTAGCGATGGGAGTTGATAGTATTCCGATCGCGCATATTTCCAGCCAGCAGGTGATTGCTTTGCTGCAATCAACAAGCATTCATGTTAGGGCATAAAACCGAAACAGTGAGAGGCGGCGCTTCGCGCCGCCTCTCACTGTATAAAAAAGAAGGCAGCGCTCCGCGCTGCCTTCTTTTTTAATCAATACTTAGGAACCTTTCAAAGCCCGTTGTAGACGAGTTAAAGCCAAACCTTTTTGATGTAAAAGTACGAATGAAGGAATGATTTCGGGGCCATGCAGATCGCCAGTGAGTGCAGCGCGTAAAGGCTTCATCACCATTCCTTTCTTGACACCTTGAGACTTAGTGACAGTTTTAATGATTTCTGCTGCACTCTCAGCATTTAGCTCAGAAGTTTCCTTGAGCGCATTAATAAGAGCCTCCATAATTCCTGCGATCGCATCGCCTTGGAGGGCATTCTTAGCCTCTTCTGTATATTCTTCAAATTCTATAAAGAAGAATTTACTAATCGTGGCGGCATCGGTGAGTCTGGTTAAACTAGGCGCGATCAATTTAGTGAGATCGAGCAGCCATTGCCGATCACAAGTTTCTAAGTCATAACCTGCTTCCTTTAAAAATGGAATCAGGCGATCGCATACATCTTCCGTTGGGAGACTGTGCAGGTATTGGCTGTTGATCCAATTCAGTTTGTCCCAGTCAAATCTTGCGCCAGCCTTATTTACGCGATCAAAGCTAAAAATTTGCGCTGCTTCTTGAAGACTAAATAACTCTTTACCGTCACTAGGTGACCATCCCAAGAGCGCCATGTAGTTATTAAAGGCTTCAGGAATGTAACCCATATTCCGAAATTCCCAAACTGAAGTTGCACCATCCCGTTTAGAGATTTTTGCGCCCTGTTGATTGAGAATTAGGGGCGTATGCCCAAACTGGGGGGGAGTTGCGCCCAGAGCTTCATAAATCAAAATTTGCTTAGCAGTATTAGCGATGTGGTCTTCACCGCGAATGACTTGGGTAATCTGCATATCGATGTCATCGACAACCACCGCAAAGTTATATAGGGGTAAACCAATTTTGCCCTGTTCATCAACACGGGCGATCACCATATCGCCGCCCAAGTCACTGCTACTCCAAGATACATTGCCCCGTACTAAGTCATCCCACGCCACAGTCCTTGGTTCTTCGATGATGAAACGAATTACAGGGCGACGACCTTCAGACTCAAAGGTTTGGCGCTGCTCATCGGTGAGATGGCGGTGGCGATTGTCATAACGGGGGGCTTGTTTGTTAGCTTTCTGAGCTTCTCGCATTGCTTCTAGCTCAGCCTCAGAGCAGTAACAAAAATAGGCTTTCTTTTCAGATAGCAGCTTCTCTACGGTCGCCACATAGCGATCGGTGCGCTGGGTCTGAAAAAAGGGGCCTTCATCAAAGTTGATCCCCAACCATGCTAGGCCTTCTAAAATATTTTGGGTGTATTCATCCTTAGAGCGATCGCGATCGGTATCTTCGACTCGGAGGATAAATGTGCCGTGTTTATGACGAGCATATAGCCAATTAAATACAGCAGTGCGGGCTGTGCCTATGTGCAAGTTACCCGTTGGACTTGGTGCAATGCGAACTCGAACAGACATGAATTTAGTGAACGTTATAAAGCTTAATTATCCTGCATTATGAAACTGTTTTGGGTTTTTCTAAATGAAACCAATTTTGGGGTTTTCAGCGCCTTCGGTGCTGAAAACCCCAAAATTGGTTTTTAATAATGAGAGCGCCAAACGCTGTATCACTCATCCTTTGCTGCGACTCGTCTCGATGACTCATTAGAGTGAATCCATTCCGTCGCCATTTTACTGTCTAGGGGATGGGAGATAAAAAATCCTTGCACCTCAATACTACTGCCACCTAGACTTTCAAAATAATCCAACTCTTGCGCCGTCTCTACGCCTTCGATCACAACTCCCATGTCAAGCGTTGTTGCTAGTCGTAGGATTGACTGCACAATTCTTTGGCTTCTCTTATCTGAAAATATTTTATTGGTAAAGCTCCGATCTATTTTTAAAACATCAATTGGTAGATTTTGGAGATAGTGAAATGATGAATATCCAGAGCCAAAATCATCAATATATACCTGCATACCTAGCTCACGCAATTGCTCAAGTTTTTGCGATGAAACTTCAACATTTTGCATCAGCATAGTTTCAGTGATTTCTAGCTTGATCAGTTTGGGAGATACTTGTTTTGTTTGGATTATGGATTGAATGCGTTCAACAAAATCCAATTGTGTTACTTGCAAGGTAGAAACATTAACACTGATAGTGATGGGAGGCAAATTAGGAAAGCTTTTTTGCCAGTTAAGTAATTGCTCACAAGCATTTTCTAACACCCAATAACCGATTTCGATAATTTCGCCTGTTTCTTCGGCAATCGACAAGAAATCTTGTGGTGTAATTAGCCCTCGCGATGGATGCCACCAGCGCAGTAATACTTCAAAGCCAGTTAACTGATGCTGATATATAGAAACAATCGGTTGATAAACTAAATAAAATTCTTGACGTTCAAGAGCCATTCTGAGGTCGTTTTCCAGTTGCCAAGTTAACTTAGGCTCTTGATTAATTTCATCGCAAAATAAAGCTTGCTTTCCTCTGCCAATTTTTTTAGCATAATTAACAGCAATATTAGCATCTCTCAAGATTTCATTGGCATAAATATAATCAGGATTACTAACAACAATACCAATATTGGGTGACAAGAAAAACGTCTCATTACCAATTACTAGGGCTTGATTTAAAGATTCTAAAATTTGATCGGCTAATCTAGTAACAGGTTCTAAATCCTCTATGTTTTCTAATAAAACAGTAAACTTAGCACTATCAATTTTAGATATACTTCTGTCAATATTACGATAGTTACTGAGGCGATCGCTGATTTCTACTAGTAATTGATCACCTACTGAGTTGCCAAAGGTTTCACTGGCGAGAGTAGCGCGTTCGCAGTCTATCAATAAGACTGCAAATTTACAGTCTAGATCAGTTTGTGATTTAGCAAATGCTAAATCTAGTAAATCTATAAACGATTCACGGTTTGGTAAACCTGTTAATGGATCATGTAATTGGTTGTAATGTAATTTTGCAGTTACCTGATCTAGTTCTTCGCGAATTGCATTCGACTTAGTTAATAATTGCATTTGATGAATGGCGATCGCTAATTGAGTGCCAGATTTTTCTAAAAATTCAACTTCCCACTCTTCCCAAGGACGGGCTTGTTTGTATTGATGCACAATTATCAATCCCCAAGGCTGCCTACCTCCAGGAATCACAGTGGCGATCGCGGAATGAATATCTCTTTCGCGCAAAGTTTCTATTGCTTGGCGATCGCCTATAAATCCATCCAAATCATCAATGTCATCAATGACACGACTCATACATTTTTGATAGCTTTCTAGCCACTCTAGACTAGTGTAGATAGATGGTAGGTGACATCCTCGTAGCGATCGTTCCAGATTTTTGACAAACTCATATTCAATAGTTTGTTCTTGCTGAGTTGATAATCGATAAACGATTACTTGATCAACTTGTAATAGTTGGTAGATTTCTAAAACAATAGTTTCTAGTAATTCTTCTAAGTTAATCGATTGCTTTAATCTCGCAAAAATCAATGCTAATAATGTATAAATCTTATCTTCATTGTGCAAAGTGATATTAGGAATATCTTTATCAAACTGTTTTAATTTTTTATTGAGCTTGAGTACTTCTTGTTCTAATGCTTCAACATAACCTCCCAAATAAGTCACTATCTTTTTAGCATTCTGTAATTCATCTTTCTGAGATTGGGGCAAAGTCTCGTATTCACTAATGCGATTTATAGCATCAAGCATTGACGACAGAGCATCAGAGAATTCTTCTTGCATGAGATTATGATTGGTTAAGGATTAATCTTTACAAGTACAGTAAATTAATTATATTAGGAATATTTTCACTTAAAGTGTTACAAAATACCTTAAGTGAAAACTATAGTCTATTGAGGCTTTCTTACTCCCTTCCAAGTGAATGATTAGGGTTGCTCCGCGGAGCCGCGCAACCCTAATCATTCACTTTATAACCCATATTCTTTTAGTGGGAAAGGAGTAAAACTTAGAAGAGCTAAGATCTTTGACGTACGCCACAGATCTTAGGGTTTTATATTTAATTGCACCCAGCTACTTAAAAGAGAATTTCCAATAAGTGGTGTTATGAGACGATAGCGTCAACTTGAAGTTTTGAATTCCGCCTTAAGCTGGAGAAATTTCACTAAACTTATCAGCAAAAATTTCAATCTCTAAATTGGGATCATCTCGCAAACTTAGCGATCGCTTAACCCGACCAAGATAGAGTGGCTTCGAGAGTCCTTCTTTGGGATGGACGACGGTTCTAGCATAAATGGTTAACTGCTCTTGTCCTTGGTTGTTGCGACCTGATGAAAACAAGTTGCTACTAGCTTGTTTTAAGGTTGCTTCTAGTTCTGCGGGAGTGATGGTAGGTGCAACAGCAATTGTGGCGTGAGATCCAAAGTGATCGTAGACTAACTTAAATGGAACTGCGCCTTCAACGGATGAGCGAGTGATGGGTTCAAAACTTAGGGAAAACAGACCTACTAGCAGGACAACAGAAAATAGGGTAGCTCCCACCATTCGATAGCGCCAACTCCATTGAAAAGCTATAGCTAGCCCTGTAATCAAAGCGCAAATCAGTACAAACACGCCCATAACTTGTGCGAGTTGACCAAATAAAGCAGGCGTTAGCGACATAAATTATCTTTTGTGAAAATTACAAAATAACCAATAAAGTAATTTTACAGTGCTTTGCCCTGTCATAAGTAGCTCGGCATAGTTATAAACCAAACCCAGATTGCCGTGCTGCCCGCTACGCGGGCGGCACGGCAATCTGAGTTTTAAGTTTACTTACTCCCTTCCTAGTGAAAAATTAGACGTGGCGTCGCGAAGCGCCGCCACGCTAATTCTTGGTTTTATATGTCTATTTCTTTGGCGGGAAGAGAGTAAGAAAGCGAAAAGCACTGTAGTTGTATGCAGATAGGCGTAACTCAATATAAAACCCAAAGAAGCTGATTTGCCCGAGAAGCAGGCAAATCAGCTTCTTTGGGTTCTGGTTTTTATTATGCCAAGGTACTTAAATGCGATGTAAACTAACACTTATAGCTATAGATTTAGCGATCGCTGACGAGATCATGGATAGAACCAAACAATACCAAAGACTGCAAGCCCAAATTGACCAGACAAGCGAAAATATTAACCACGATGTAGTGACAGTCAATGATCAGCACGATCAGATGGTAGTAGTAGCAGCTTTTTATCATTTTACTTACCTCGCAGATTATGAGGCTATGCAAAATCCTCTTAAGGAATTTTGCGAAATCCATCAACTTAAAGGCACAATCTTATTAGCTAAAGAAGGAATCAACTCCACGATCGCAGGTAGTCGCAACGCGATCGATGCGTTACTAGCTTACTTACGAAATGATCCTAGACTTAGCCAACTAGAACATAAAGAATCCTACTGTGCAGGAATTCCATTTCAAAGGATGAAAGTCCGCCTCAAGAAAGAAATAGTCACCTTAGGCGTTCCTAATATTGACCCTAACCAACAGGTGGGAACCTATGTCGATCCTCATGAGTGGAATCAATTAATCACCGATCCTGATGTAGTTGTGATTGATACGCGCAATAACTACGAGGTCGAATTTGGCACTTTTAAGGGCGCTATTAATCCTAATTTAGAAACCTTTGGCGAGTTTCCTAACTATGTAAAAGAGCAACTAGATCCCAGCAAACATCAAAAAATTGCCATGTTCTGTACTGGTGGTATTCGTTGTGAAAAAGCTAGCGCCTATATGCTTTCCCAAGGGTTTAGCGAGGTATACCATCTCAAGGGTGGCATTCTCAAATACATCGAAGAAGTTCCCACCGAAGAAAGTACTTGGGAAGGTGAATGTTTTGTCTTCGACGATCGCGTCAGTATCGACAAGATCTAAAAGAAAGGCTCAGCGCAAAGCGCTGAGCCTTTCTTTTTGCCTGTGGCGCACGCGCAGCGTGCGCCACAATCTCTCTTTAGTGCAAGAAGTGACGTAAGCCTGTAAACACCATGACTAAGCCCAGCTCATCAGCAGCCTTAATGGAGTCCGCATCGCGCATACTGCCCCCCGGTTGCACAATCGCTTCAATGCCAGCCGCCGCCGCCGTCCGCACCGAGTCATCAAACGGGAAAAATCCATCACTGGCAAGAACCGCGCCTTTGACCTGCTCGCCTGCTTGATCGAGGGCAATCTTGGCGGAGCCGACACGGTTCATTTGTCCAGCACCGACACCAATCGTAGTTAAGTTTTTGGTAATCGCGATCGCATTAGATTTGACATGGCGACTGATTTTCCAAGCAAAAATGAGTTCTTGTAGCTGCTCTGGAGTTGGCTGCTTCTCAGTCACAACTCTCCAATCCGCAGGATTAACTGGCTCATCATCGGATTTTTGAACTAGCATCCCACCTGCGATCGTTTTCACAGTTTCAGAGGAGCCATACTTAAGGTCAGGCAGCACTAATACACGCAGATTTTGCTTCTTGCCTAAAATCGCCGCCACACTTGGCACACAGGCAGGAGCGACTACACATTCCAAGAATGTTTTAGATAGTTGATTTGCAGTTTCTTCATCAATGGGACGATTGAGCGCCACAATGCCGCCAAAAGCTGAAGTGGAGTCCGATGCAAAAGCTTTTTGATAGGCTTCGGCAATGGTCGGCGCGATCGCCACACCACAGGGATTATTGTGTTTAATGATCACCGCACAGGGTTGATCATCACCAAATTCGGCAATAATTGCACGAGCCGCTTCTAGGTCGAGCAGATTATTAAAGCTAAGTTCTTTACCTTGCAATTGTTGCGCGGCTGACCAACCTTTGGGAGTTGCGCCCACTTGATACCATGTGGCAGGTTGGTGAGGATTTTCGCCGTAACGCAAAGGCTTAGGATTATTGCAAAGCAATGTATAGGAAGAGGCGAGAGATTTGTCTAGGGCAGGTTTTTGGAGATTAGATTGAGCTTCTAGATATTCAGCGATCGCCTTGTCGTAGGACTGAGTATGTTGAAAAGCCGCGATCGCTAATTTTTTGCGAAATTCTAGAGTGGTCTCACCATTGTTTGCCTTCAGCTCATCTAATAGCTCTGCATATTGGCTAGGGCTAGATAAAATGGCGACATGGGCATAGTTCTTTGCCGAAGCCCGAATCAAAGTGGGGCCACCAATATCAATATTTTCGATCGCGTCTTCGAGGGTGACATCAGGCTTAGCGATCGTTTCTGTAAAGGGATAAAGATTGACTACCACAATTTTGATTGGTTGAATGGCATTATCTTCCAAATCCTGTTGATGCTCAGGTAATTCCAATCTTGCCAAAATGCCCCCGTGAATGCGGGGATGTAAAGTTTTGACCCTACCACCGAGGATCTCAGGTGCGCCTGTATAGTCCGAAACCTTGATGACTTCAAGTTCTGCTGCCTTGAGTGCCTTAGCAGTCCCACCACTACTAATTAACTGAAAGTTGTAAGTAGTTGATAGCTCACGGGCTAGGTCGAGGAGTCCTGTTTTGTCGGAAACACTCAAAAGAGCAAGGGATTTCATAGGTCGCGTAACGTCATAATTTTCTAAGCTATTCTATAGCACTCCTCAATCATTTGTTATTCTAGGTACATCGTAAAGCGCTCATAGTTTTAACAAAGCCTAAATTCACCAGTCACCACTACTGCACAGTATCTATCGCAATGACCACAACGCCGATCGCCCCCAAATCATCACCACTGATCTCCCAACCCCAAGCTATCCCCAATCGTCCAGACTCATTAGGTCGTTTTGGCATTTTTGGCGGTAAATATGTTCCTGAAACCTTGATGAGCGCTCTGACGGAGCTAGAAACTGCTTTTTATCATTACAAAAATGATCTCGACTTTAATCAAGAATTAGACGGATATTTGCGTGACTATGTAGGACGACCTAGCCCTCTATATTTTGCGGAAAGATTGACGCAGCACTACGGCACGGCTCAGATTTATCTCAAGCGCGAAGATCTCAATCACACAGGCGCTCACAAAATTAATAACGCTTTAGCTCAAGTTTTATTAGCCATTCGCATGGGCAAAAAGCGGGTGATTGCAGAGACAGGGGCAGGACAGCATGGGGTTGCCACGGCTACAGTTTGCGCTCGCTTTGGTCTGCAATGTGTGATCTATATGGGCGTACATGACATGGAGCGCCAGTCCTTAAATGTATTTCGCATGAAGCTAATGGGTGCGGAAGTGCGTCCTGTCGAGTCAGGTACTGGCACGCTCAAAGATGCGACTTCCGAAGCAATTCGGGATTGGGTAACTAATGTCGTTGATACCCACTACATTCTTGGTTCGGTAGCTGGCCCGCACCCCTATCCGATGATTGTGCGCGATTTTCATGCGGTAATTGGCAAAGAAAGCCGTCGTCAGAGTCAAGAAAAATGGGGCGGATTACCAGATATTTTGCTGGCTTGTGTCGGTGGTGGCTCCAATGCGATGGGGTTATTCCATGAGTTTGTGGATGAGCCGACGGTGCGTTTGATCGGTGTCGAAGCCGCAGGTAAAGGCACAAATACTGAATTTCACGCGGCAACTCTAACCCTTGGTCGTGTCGGTGTATTACATGGCGCGATGAGCTATCTATTACAAGATGGACAAGGACAGGTTCAAGAAGCGCATTCTATTAGTGCAGGTTTAGATTATCCAGGCGTGGGGCCAGAGCATAGCTATCTCAAGGATCTCGGTCGTGCCGAATATTACAGCGTAACCGATCAAGAAGCCTTAGATGCGTTTCAACGTCTGTCTCGTTTGGAAGGAATAATTCCTGCTTTGGAGACTTCCCATGCGATCGCCTACCTCGAAACTCTCTGTCCACAACTAACTAAGGATCAGCGCATTATCATCAATTGCTCTGGTCGAGGTGACAAGGATGTAAATACAGTAATCCAGCATTTACACCTATAGGAATGACGACAAAGGCGGTGTATTGCGCCGCCTTTGCTATAGATATGACAAAATATGTCGCAATAATAAGAAGTTTACTGGTTGATGTGATAATGCTAGCAAAAATGAAGCCAAATCACCTCTAACTCGATTTTAGATCGATAAAATTATGGATATTAAGCTTATCAACATCGGTTTTGGCAATATTGTTTCGGCGAACCGAGTTGTAGCAATTGTCAGTCCAGAATCTGCACCTATTAAGCGGATTATTAGCGATGCCCGTGAGCATGGGAAACTGGTCGATGCCACCTATGGAAGACGTACCAGAGCCGTGATTGTCACTGATTCGAGTCATGTGGTTTTATCCGCAATTCAACCCGAAACTGTTGCTAATCGCTTTGTAATCAGCAAAGAAGGTACGGCAGAGTAAAATCCAACGTAAAGACCAAGTAAAGTTCAGTTCTATCTTTAGCAAACAAGGGGCCTAAGCCCTTGTTTCTTTAGTTTATGATGGTGCGATCACCAATTCTCAAACCGTTGTTTCCCCAATTTGGTAAAGTGCCATTTTTAGCTACAGCGCTTTGCGCTAAATTAAACCCCGAAGAAGTTTTTGAAAGCGCGGCTCCGCCGCGCTTTCAAAAACTTCTTTGTACTACTTGAAGCCTCAACAGGTTGTAATGATATTAGATAAATCCGAAAAATCAGATACAGGCAAACTAATTGTAATTACAGGGCCCAGTGGGGTTGGCAAAGGGATGCTGCTCCGCAAGTTACTAGAACGATATCCCGATCGCATTTTCTTTTCTATTTCCGCAACCACGCGATCGCCTCGAGATGGTGAACAAAACGGTCGAGAATATTTCTTTTGGAGTCGTTTAGAGTTTGAGCAGAAGCGTGATGATGGCGAGTTTTTGGAATGGGCTGAATATGCTGGCAATCTTTATGGCACGCCACTGTCAGCCATTAATCAGGCAATTTCTTTAGGAAGAATTGTCATCTTAGAAATTGAACTAGAAGGGGCGCGGCAGGTGGCGATATCTTTTCCTAGTGCAAAACGAATTTTTATTAGTCCGCCTTCGATGGAAGTATTAGAGCGTCGATTGCGCGATCGCAGTACTGATAGTGATGAGCAGATTTTGAAGCGGTTGCATCATGCCAAGTTAGAAATAGCTGCTGCTGCTGAGTTTGATGTAGCAATTGTTAATGATGATCTAGCGATCGCGCTGGAACAATTAGAGAAAGCAATCTTGAATTAAAAAGAGTCGGCGCTTTGCGCCGACTCTCTGAGTAAATAGCGCAAAACGCTATTTTTTAGTTAGTAATGAGATTTACTAAAGTTCTTACGGCGAAACCAGTGCCGCCCGCATTGTTATAGCCTGATTCGCGCTCAGTCCAGACTGGCCCCGCGATATCAAGATGCGCCCATGCCTTGGTTTCCTTGACAAACTGCTTTAAAAATAAAGCTCCTGTAATGGCTCCACCTGCGCGAGAACCTGTATTTTTGAAATCAGCAACCACCGACTTCAACTGATCAAAATAGGGTTCTTCGAGAGGCATCCGCCAGAATTTTTCACCAGCATTCTTCGCTGCCGATGCGATCGCCGTAGCAAAGTCTTCATCAATTGACCACATGCCGCCGATATCTTCGCCTAGCGCCACTACACAAGCACCCGTAAGTGTTGCCAAATCTACGATCGCATCAACACCCAATTTGTCGGCATAGACTAGGGCATCGGCGAGGGTCAAGCGACCTTCAGCATCGGTATTATTAACCTCAATAGTTTTGCCATTAGAAGCAGTGAGAATGTCCCCTGGACGCATGGCACTGCCATTGACCATATTTTCGCAAGTGGCGACGATGAAATGGACTTCGATGTCTGTGGGTTGCAACTTAGCGATCGCCTTAGCCGCACCAAGGGCAGCCGCCGAACCACCCATATCGGTTTTCATCAATTCGATGCTACTGCCAACACCTGTTTTAAGGTTTAAACCACCAGAGTCAAAGGTTAAGCCTTTACCAACGATCGCTAATTTACGTTTTGGCGTGCCATTGCTATAGGTCAGGTGGATAAACTTGGGTGGAATATCGGAAGCTCTGGCGACACTAAGGAAGGCTCCCATACCTAGCGCCTCACAATCGGCTTGTTCCAAAATCTTGGCGGTGAAATATTCGGACTCAGCGGCGATCGCGATCGCCGTATCCGCAAGCGTAATTGGTGTAACGATATTGGCAGGAGCCGATACTAATTCCCGCGCCAAAATTACGCCATCGACTATCAATTGAGCTTTAGCGATCGCAGGATTAGAAACTTCAGGACTAGCCTCTAAAATTTCAACTTGCTCTAGTCTTGAGGGCTGCGGATCTTTGGATTTGAAGCGTTTGTCTTGATGGGCGGCTAGCAAAACACCTTCAGAGATCGCCTGTGTAGTCAAGCCGACATCTTGGTTATAGGTCGGAAAAGCCAAACCTAATTTTTTTACCTTTTCCTTATTTGCCCATTTCACCGCCGCCGCCGCCGCTTTGCGCCAGCTATCAGCAGTAGCTTTTGCAGGTTGTCCTAACCCAATCAAAATCACTTTACGGATCGCATAGTCGATCCCAATCCGACCACTGACTGAAGATCCTGATTCGCCCGTAAATTCTGATTCTGTAATTAGATCAGTGAGAGTACAGCCCAAAACTTGGATGTCTAAGTTTTTAAGGGAATCGGACAGGGTAAAAGTTTTTGTCTCTTGGTTGCTTTCCGAATTGGTAAAGACAGCGATCGCGATCGCATCACCACGCCATGACTGCGGGGCGATTAATGATGGGAGGATATTCATTTTGTATTCAGTTTGCAAGTTGTTTCGCTATATTACTCAGGCTAGCTGCTATATTACAATCTGTAAGTCAATTGTACCAATTCACAAAAGTGTGCGAGTACTTTATAGCTGTAGCCAGCCAAGTTAAGACACAAAACCCAAGGATTAGCGGTGCGAAGCGCCGCACCGCTAATCCTTGGGTAGGAAGAGAGTAATGGTGATGACTATGGCTATAGTAAAAGTATCTACCCATTAGCATGATGATTGTGATGTATGAGCTATCAGAATATGTTTCTAGTAATGTATTTTAGCTAATGTTTAAATTTGAGGAGTAACGGACTGAATTATGCGAATTTCTTCCAGTTGGTTGACGCTTGGTGCGAGTTTATCGCTTCTGATTCCAGCTTGGACAGCCAATGCTCAAGAATTTACAATGCCATTGCGCCCATTTAATAAGGTTGTTTTAGAGCCTGATGTCACACTCCCTAAATCTGCTCAAAATGCTCTCGCTGCGAATATCACAAATCTTGAGTCTCAGGGATTAGGTGGCGAATTGCAGGAGCAAGCGATCGCAAATTCTCAAAAGCCAAGGACTCTAATTTCTGATAAATTTGCGGCTCTAACCCCAGACATCAGTATGGAGAGCAGATCTATTGTTACTAGCACTGTTACAGAAAACAAAAGCAATCAATCTAGCCAGCCATCCTCACCACTCAAAATTAGTTCATCCACCGAGCCAGCAAGAGTAATCCCTAGCTCGGCGGCTTCTGACTCTGGCAAACTTGATGTAGTTCAGCCGTTAGTCGTGCCAACTACGCCAAGTCAAGTCAAGCTAGAGACGACTAAAGCAGTTACCCTTGAAGAAATCTTGGAGTTAGTAGAGCGGACTAACTCAGATTGGATTCAGGCGCGTATCGCCATAGACAGAGCGAGGGCAGCTTTAAGAGAAGCCGAAGCAGGCAAAGCCCCAACAGTTACAGGCTCAGTGCAGTACAGCTACTCGGCTCAGACAAGGATAAATAGCAGTACCAATACCAACTTCAATACCAATACAACCAATAGCAGTAACCCCCTGACAGGGACTGTAGGTATTGATTACAACATTTTTGATTCGGGAGTAAATGATTCATCAATTCGGATTGCCGAAAATAATCTACGCATTGCCGAGTCAGATCTTAATCGCGCTCGTCAAACGATTCGCCTCAGTATCACTACTGCCTATTACAGTTTGCAAAATGCCGATGAAACTATTCGGATTCGGAACAAAGCTGTGGAAAACGCGGCAAAAAGTCTCAAAGATACTCAAGCCAGAGAAAGAGCAGGAGTTGGGACAAAATTTGATGTGCTGCAATCGGAAGTACAGTTAGCAAATGCCAAGCAAGACTTGCTGAATGCAGAAGCGGCTCAACTAGTAGCAAGGCGCGAACTATCGCGTCAGTTAAATTTCCCTGCCGTCGTCGAGATCACGGCTGCCGATAAAATTGCTCCTGTCTCGGTGTGGAAGCTGTCTCTAGAGGAGTCCATTGTATTGGCTGTACGAAATCGTGCAGAACTAGACATTCGCAAGCTGGAGCGCGAAGTTGCCCGCGATCGCGCTAATACTTCCCTTGCAAGGATAGGTCCGCAAGTCGATCTATTTGCGAACCTGAATACTAGTACAGATTTTGCTAGCAGTACTGGTGTCGTCTTAGGCTCCCAAATCGGTGCAAGACTAAATTGGACTTTGTACGATGGTGGTAAAGCGGCTGCTCAAGTAGATCAGTTTAAGTCTGACCAAGCTCTGGCGGAAAGTCGCTTTGAACAGGATGCTCGTCAAACTCGTTATGATGTTGAAGAGTCCTTTATCAATCAGCGATCGCGCTTTCAGCAGATTGAAACGGCAACAATTGCGGTCAAACAAGCCGAAGAAGCTCTTCGTTTAGCTCGTTTGCGCCTTGATGCGGGGGTTGGTACGCAGCTTGAGGTGATTACTGCCGAGTCAGACTTTACCCGTGCTGATGTTAACCGTGTGCAAGCGATTATTGGCTACAATCAATCCCGCGCTAATCTAGATCGGGCTGTAAGTGGACTATAAAGATTAGAGAAGTAGCGCTTTGCACTACTTCTCTAATCTTTTTGCAGTAAACAGCAAATCCAAGAAGCTGTGGCGCGTGCGCCACAGCTTCTTGGATTTATTGTTAAGACACAAAGCAAAAACAGTATGAGGCGGTGCGAAGCACCGCCTCATACTGTTTTTGCTTTGATTTGTCCTGATACAAGTGGCTACAGCTATAAAAGGCAAGAATCGCATCGCGACGCGATGCGATTCTTGCCTTTTATAGTAATTGACAAGCGCTGTATGGTTTAAAATGCAGACAAAACTATCCTTGATTAGTCTTGTTTCGCATGATTGAGCCTTCCCAGCCTAACTTTAATCCATCAGCACAGTTCACCCAATTTCGTCAGGCGATCGCGCGTAAGGATTTTCTGATTACGGCTGAGGTATCTCCACCCAAGGGTAGCGACCCTACGCATATGCTTGAGCAAGCGCGATCGCTCAAGGGTCGGGTTCATGCAGTTAACATTACAGACTCCAGTCGGGCAGTGATGAGTATGAGTCCTGTGGCAGCTTCCGTGCTAATTCAGCAGCGAGTTGGCATCGAAACTATTTGTCAACTTGCCTGTCGCGATCGCAATCGCATTGCATTACAAGGGGATTTGTTTGGGGCAGCCGCCCTCGGTATTACTAATATTTTGGCGCTCACAGGCGATCCTGTAAAAGCAGGGGACTCACCCGATGCGCGATCGGTTTTTGATTATGAATCAGTGCGCCTATTACAACTAATCCAAAAGCTAAATCAAGGTTTGGATGCCAATAGCAAGCTGCTTCCTCACCAAGGAACTAACTTTTTAGCAGGAGCGGCGATCGATCCGCAATCACCAAGTTGGTCAGGTTTACAAAAAAGATTTGAGCGCAAGTTAAATGCTGGAGCGCAATTTTTTCAAAGCCAATTGATTACTGATTTTGATCGCCTCGATAAGTTTGTCCATCAAGTCGCGAATCAATCGGATAAACCAATCTTAGCGGGAATATTTTTAATCAAGTCCGCCAAAAATGCTTTGTTCCTTAATAAATTTGTGCCTGGAGTGCAGATTCCTGATCACATTATTGATCGCCTCGCTAAAGCGAAATCTCCCTTGCAAGAGGGCATTGCGATCGCTGCCGAGCAGGTGCAAATGGCTCAACAAATCTGTCAGGGAGTACATATCATGGCAATCAAAGCGGAACATCTAATTCCCGAAATTCTTGATCGTGCCAAAGTATCCATTATATAAAACCAGAACTAGTGGGGCGGCGAAGCCGCCCCACTAGTTCTGGAAAATCTGACATATGGTGTGAAAAACCAAAGTTTTATTAATTTCAGTTAACCTAAAGAAGTACCCTAAATTAAATCTATGGCAAGACGTAGATATTCCTCCACCCTGAATACACCACCGACCGAACCCAAAGCCAACGACACCACCACAAAACTAGCGATCGCAGGCGCAATTTTTGCGATCGGCATTGGTGTGGGAATAGCTTTATCCACGCTCAACCCAACGCCTCGTACCGTTGATGCTATCCGCTTAGATAACCTTGCACCGAGTCGAGACTTTTGCAATAACTATGGGGCTTCCGCGATGGTGATGAGCAGCCGTGTATACGTCACTCTTAACCCCTTTAATGTCTTTATTAGCCAAGCTGAGCCAGTCCCTGGTTGTGTAGTATTACCCAACAACTGGAATGTACTATTACAAAAGAACGTGATCAAAGAAGCAGATATTCGCCAGTGCAAGGATCGGATGAATACTTTTGGCTTCACAGGTGATCTCGAAAAGTCGCCCAATGTGGACTGTATTTACGAAAGTAAAGATGCAACTGAGAAGTTTACCAATGGCTTACCTGCTGCGCCTACTCCAAAACCTCAACCATAACTATAAAAACCGCGCTTTGCGCCTTCTAAAAACCCAAGAGAATTTCTGAAAGTCTGGCTTTGCCAGACTTTCAGAAATTCTCTTGTAATTCAAAAAAGCAATAATAGTAGGTGCGGCGCGAAGCGCCGCACCTACTATTATTGGTTAACGCACGATTAGAACAGGAGAAACGCAATGATGTGCCACATAATCGCTCACACTCCCTAACATCAACCTTTCTACCGAACCTAACCCGCGTGAACCAATAATTAATAAGTCAGGCTGTTCCGATGCAGCCACCTTGCAAATTACATCGCGAGGCAAGCCTATTTCCAATCTCGTAGTACTCTCCATGTGCGAAGCTTGGCAAGTATTTTGGGCATTTTGAAGCAACGCTTGTCCAGCATTCAGCACTTTGCGCTCTAGTTCGACATCAGGTAAACCGCGCCAACCGACCCAATCCCCCGTGGGCATCATCACCTCTGGTACATAACTACTCAAAGGTTCGACCACAGTTAACAAGACAATTTCGGCTTTCAAAGGAACCGCAAAACTTAGGGCTTTGCTCAACGCATGTTCGCTAGCCTGAGAGCCATCAATAGAAACTAAGAATTTCATATAATTAACACAAAATTAAAAATGGGAAAAGCTATATGTTGTTGCAGACCCCAATATACTGATGGTAATGAACAAGTCGTAGATCTTTGCTGTAGTTAATTTCTTTTAATATTTCATGACACGCGATATTCGTATTGGCTTTGCAAATTCTGTGGGTAATACACCCCTGATTGAAATTGAATCCTTATCAGCAGCAACAGGTTGCAGGATCTTAGGTAAGGCAGAGTTTCTCAATCCTGGCGGGAGTGTCAAAGATCGTGCTGCTCTCTATATGGTGCTTGAGGCAGAAAAAGCAGGAACCCTCAAAGCTGGCGGCACAATTGTGGAAGGGACAGCAGGCAATACGGGCATTGGGCTATCACTGGTGGCAAACGCAAGAGGATATCGCAGTGTGATTGTGATGCCTAGCAATCAATCCCCTGAAAAAATTGATTTGCTCAGGACATTGGGCGCAGAAGTAGAACTGACTAATCCCGCACCCTTTTCTAGTCCAGATAATTACTATCACGTCGCTCGTAAGCGATCGCAAGAAATAGAAAATGCGTTTTGGGCAAATCAGTTTGAAAATACAGACAACTCTGAGGCGCATTATCAAACTACTGCCCCTGAAATTTGGCGACAAACTGGCGGCGAACTAGATGGCGTAGTCATGTCTTCTGGAACAGGTGGAACGATCGGCGGTGTCACGGCTTATCTCAAAGAACAAAATCCACAAATCGCTACTTATCTGATTGATCCCACAGGTTCGGGGCTTTATAGCTATCTGACGACTGGTGAGTTTAAGGCGGAAGGAAATTCGATTACGGAAGGTATTGGCATCAATCGAGCAACGGCAAACTTTAACCGAGCCAAACTAGATGGGGCTTTTCGTGGCAAGGATCAGCAAGTAATTGAGATGGCGCAATATCTACTCAAGCATGACGGATTGTTTATCGGTAGTTCGGCGGCACTCAATGTCATTGGAGCAATTAAGTTAGCGCGAAAACTAGGCAAAGGTCATACGATCGCCACAATTTTATGTGATGGTGGTGGCCGATATCAAAGCCGAATGTATAACGCTGCATGGCTTGCTGAGAAAGGTTTAACCCCGATTGCCAAAGGACTGGAATTTATTGATGACTAATACAATATCTAAAAAGTATCGCTGTATTGGAGTCGGTGTAGTTTGGGATGGCGATCGCCACAAAATCTTGATTGATCGCCGTTTACCTGAAGGCGAGCTAGCAGGGTATTGGGAATTTCCGGGTGGCAAAATTGAGGCGCAAGAAACGGCTGCGGAATGCATTAAGCGGGAACTGCAAGAAGAATTAGCGATAGAGGTGGAAGTGGGCGATCATCTGATTACCGTTGATTTTGAATACGAAACTCTGCGAGTAAGTTTAATTGTGCATCACTGCACGCATGTTTCTGGTGAACCCCAACGCCTTGCCTGTTCCGAAATTCGTTGGGTAGCCATTGATGAGCTAGACAGCTATCAATTACCCGCCGCCAATTATGAAATAGTGAAGGCTTTAAAAGCTACACAAGGTTAACTCATCTTCTGAGCTTGAGCGCAAAGCGCTCAAGCTCAGAAGCTTTACATACCCAATTACGGAGTTAAAAAATTACTGATGCAGGAAATCAGTGCTGACAAATTAGCCTTAGAGCTATATCAAGAAGGACTAAGTAATTTTGAAAGCGGCAACTATCAACAGGTGATCGCCTTGTTAGAACGCGCTCGTACTTTAGTAATTGTTGAGTCTGATCTAGGTGGAGATATTTTGATTTGGCTAGCAAATTCCTACGACGCAGATGGCAAGACTGAAGCCGCGATCGCGCTCTGTCGGGAACTAAGAAAACATCCAGTTGGTTCTGTGCGAAAATCAGCGCGGTATATGATGGGGATTTTGACTGCCCCACAACTCAGCAAATTAGAGGGTGTGACCTCAGAAGTTCCAATCTTAGAGTCGCCCGACAGTTACCAACCAAAGCCTGCCGCCAGAAGTAAAGTCGATGACTCCAATAAAAAAAATATCCGTGAAGTCTCTCTAGAAAAGCCAGTAGTCAATAGCAAAAATAACTTTCTTTGGTTTGCAATTATATTTTGTCTGCTTCTACTATTTCTAAGTAGTTGGGCATAATTAAGTAGACAAACATAATTAGTTATAGATAATTACAAATCTATAAAGTTTTGCCCCACAGTATTGACAATCTATAGATTTGGGTAATCTATAGATTGTCAATACTGTAAAAGAAATCAAAAAATTGGGGGCAGGGAAGTATCATTACGCGCTTTTTTGATTTAAGTAGTTGGGCGCAATTAAATATAAAACCCCAAAACCTGTGGTGCACGCGCAGCGTGCGCCACAGGTTTTGGCTCTGGGTTTTAATTATGCCTAGCTACTTATGTAATTAGTTTTAGATATGTTTATATTTTCTTAATTATTACTAATAAAAACTTTAGTCTATAAATTTGCTGAGAATATTGTCATCAAAGCATTACAGCAATCAGTTAAAACATTGTTAAGTTTATATTTCGGTGGGGATCGCTATAAGTATTGCTAAATAAAGATTACAGCCTTAATTTAGTCAAAAAATAATGCTTCATAATTAGATAAATATAATAAAAATTTTAAAAAATTATTTTAATAAATTTGGTAAGACCAAATCAAAACATATGAATTCTTCAGGTAATTCAATTACAAATTGTCGATTTTGCCGATACTATAGCCCTGAGGGAAGAAGAGGAGGTTCCTGTGAAAGATTGGATGTTCCTGTTGATTCCACATGGGAAGCGTGCAAGCTAGCAGTTCATCCCTTTGAAGCATGGCAAACCTTTGAACTTAGTCAATTTATCCATCAGGAACCATTGAAGGAAAACATCGCGATCGCTCAGTTGGTTATGTCATAACCCAGCTAATTAACAAAACGCAAAAGATAGGGGCGGCGCTCTGCGCCGCCCCTATCTTTTGCGTTTGAGGCTATAGCTATACAATGTAAATATCACCTTTACCATAATTTTATAAATAAGTGCTAGCAAGGGTCTGGAGCGCGTCAATCCTTGGTATTGATGCCATTCAAGTGGGCGTTGAAGTAGATGTCTCGGGCGGATTACCGGGCATAACCCTAGTGGGTCTGCCTGATACCGCCGTCCAAGAAAGTAGAGAAAGGGTCAAAGCAGCTATCAAAAATGCTGGCTACGCATTCCCAATGCGAAAAATAGTTATTAACCTCACTCCTGCTGATCTCCGTAAAGAAGGACCTATTTTTGATTTACCAATCAGCATCGGCATCTTGGCAGCATCGGAGCAAGTTGATCCTCAATTACTGGGCGATCACCTTTTTCTTGGTGAAGTCTCCCTCGATGGTTCTCTGCGTCCTGTTTCAGGAGTATTACCGATCGCGGCGGCGGCTCAAAATCTTGGCATAGTCGGTATCATTGTCCCCAAAGAAAATGCCCAAGAAGCTGCTCTCGTAAAAGGGCTAGCCGTATATGGATTGCAAAGTATCACCGAGGTAGGCGACTTTCTTGCCAATCCTGAGAAATATCAGCCCGTCACCACTAACCCCGACTTTAAGTGGCAAGATAGCGAATTTAAACTAGATCTTAAAGATGTTAAGGGACAGCAACAAGCTCGACGCGCTCTGGAAATTGCTGCCGCAGGTGGTCACAACTTAATCTTTGTAGGGCCTCCTGGATCTGGCAAAACCCTATTGGCCAGAAGATTACCCAGTATCTTGCCAAATATGAACTTTGACGAAGCCCTCGAAGTTACCCGCATTCATTCCGTTGCTGGTTTGATGAAAGGTAAAGGGTTAATTCGCGATCGCCCATTTCGTAGTCCCCACCACTCCGCCTCAGGTCCCGCCTTAGTTGGTGGCGGCAGCTTTCCCCGACCAGGAGAGATCACCTTAGCCACCAATGGGATTTTGTTTATGGATGAGCTAACCGAGTTTAAGCGGGATGTACTTGAGTTTTTACGACAGCCCCTAGAAGATGGCTTTGTAAGTATTGCCCGCACTCGTCAGTCTGTAACCTTCCCAGCGCAGTTTACGCTTGTCGCTAGTACCAATCCTTGTCAGTGTGGTTATTACGGCGATTCCGTGCAGCCTTGCACCTGTACCCCGCGTCAACGTGAGCAATATTGGGCAAAACTATCAGGACCTCTAATGGATCGAATTGATCTACAAGTAACTGTGGCAAGACTCAAGCCTGAAGAAATGACGCGATCGCCAGAAGGTGAAAACTCTAGTGCTGTCAAAGAAAGGGTACAAGCATCTCGTCAAATCCAACAAACCCGTTTTCAAGAAGAGGCTAGAGTTAACTGCAATGCTCAGATGCAATCGCGTCATTTGCGTCAATGGTGCAAGCTAGATGACGAATCCCGAACATTATTAGAATCAGCAATTAAACGATTAGGTCTATCAGCTCGCGCCACCGATCGCATTCTCAAGGTATCCCGCACGATCGCCGATCTTGCTAACACTGAGCATATTCAAATAGCTCACATTGCTGAAGCAGTCCAGTATCGCACCCTAGATCGCGCCACATAAAACCCAAAAACTATGGCGGCACGCTGTGCGTGCCGCCATAAGTCCTCAGCAACTTAGTAACCAAGTTGCTTCGCTTTGCTTGATTATTGGGCTTATAGTAATTTCTCTGCTATTTTTGGGATAAGTATCTCAGCGTAGTTATAAACCAAACCCAGATTGTCGTGCCGCCATCGTAGCGGGCGGCACGACAATCTGGGTGCAAGTACACTGCAAATTTTTTTGGCTCTTACTTCAGTGCTAAAGCCCTATCCGTGCTATTTTTGTCTTGACTTTCGACTGCGATCTTCCAGCATAGATGCTGTAGTATTTACCCTTAAATTTCAGTGAGTTAGCAAGTGAAAGCATCCTATCGAGGCATTCATGTATGAGTACAGTTTTGGTAGTTGAAGACAGCGTTACCCAGAGGGAAATGATCGAAGATCTACTTATAGGCAGTGGTTTGAAGGTTAAAACCGCAGGCGATGGCGTGGAAGCCTTAGAAAAAATGCAAGGGCAATGTCCAGACATTGTGGTCATGGATATCGTCATGCCTCGAATGAATGGCTATGAGCTATGTCGTCGCATCAAAACCGATCCTAAAACCGAAGGAATTCCAGTTGTCATGTGTTCATCTAAGGGAGAAGAATTTGATCGTTATTGGGGGATGAAGCAGGGAGCTGACGCATACATAGCCAAGCCATTTCAACCTCAAGAACTGGTAGGCACTGTAAAACAGTTGCTCAGAAAAGCTTAAAAATTTAATAAAATTCTAAAAGCGCGGACAATTCTTGATTATTTCTTGATTATTTAGGGGCTGTTCGTTACTATCATTGCTTTAAGATTTCTAAAAACTAAACCTTAACTACACCAAAAAATTTGCACTCTTGCAAGGTAGAGCTTTTCAAATTATGGCAGGAAAACAAGACTTCTTCCCTGGCATTAGCCAAGATCAAACTAATGACTTTGAGCAAGGACTCGAAGCTCCAGAAGGTGAGCTACATCTGAGATTTTTTGTCGCCTCTGGAATTGAATTTGCCTTGCCAGCCATTGGAGTCAGCCAAGTTTTAGAATATGCTCCAGATCGGATTAATCCGATGCCCAATGTGTCGCCATTATTGCTTGGTACTGTTAACATTCGGGGTAGAGTAGTTTGGGTAGGAGATCTCGGTCAGTTTTTGGGGGAGGCTCCCCCCGTAAATACCGATCGCTCAGAAGTATCAATTATCGCGATTGAAGATCAGGGCATGATGCTAGGCTTAGCAGTAGAACAGATCGGTGTCATGGCTTGGCTTGACTCTGGTCAACTGGTCGCCTCCCGCAATGGCTCGGATAGCATGGCTCCATTTATTAAAGGTGAATGGGTAATGGAGGAAAGTGAACCTCTAAAACTGCTAGATCAGGTCAACATTTTGCGATCGGCGCGGTGGGCATCCTAAGGTAAAGCCTATGCAATCTAAACTATATAAATAAGTATAAATAAGTGATATGAAATGGCATTAAGCAGATAGCCTTGCTAAAAGATACTATCAAGACGACCTCAGCTTAATTTCAGTCTAATAAAAGTATTTTAGGGTTTTTAGGAGTAAGCACATGGCATCAAGTACACAGTATCAAAAAGAATACGAAAAGGCTTCTCTAGCCTATATGCAAGGGGATTATAGCCAAGCTGCACAGCTAACTCAGCAACTCGTGCAGGGCTGTCCTAACGATCCGATGTACAGGCTGCTCCATGCCCATATTAATCTAGCCCTAGAACGCTACCAAGATTCAATTGGTGAATATGAAATTGTTTTACAGTTGACTGATGACAAGTCTATTTTAGAATATGCCCACAGTGGTATTGCCGCGGCAAAAGAGAGATTAGATATTAATGAAGATTTTTACGCTGACAGCAATTTAGGCGAAATTAGTAACGTATCGGCGGATCAGTTCGCTAATCAGCAATATGAGGACTACGATGGGGGAGGCTATCAGCCATCAAACTATACAGAAAATACATGGGCTGCGGGTAGTGGAAGTAAATCTAGTGAAGAATTTGACTTTGAAGATTTTAGCTCTGGCAGTTCGATGAATGGATCTAGCTATGGCTATGGGGAAACCCAAACGGCGGCAGCGAAGAATTTTAATGGGGATTATGAGTCTAGCGACAACAAAACCAACTCCGATCTTGTATTTATGGATGAATTTGATGACTTCGATGACATCAGCGAATCATCGTTTTCCAGTTCGTTTAACGATTCTGACGCTACTCAGATGGCATCTAGTCAATCACTAAGTAGCTTTAGCAATCAAGATTTTTCTACATCGTCTCGAAACAATACAACCGTAGTCGCTGATAGAGATATTTCGTCAGGGCGGTTTAAGAAGTCAGATAACGAAGCGGAATTATTTGGGTTAGGGACAATTGGTACACCTGCAAGTAAGACCAAGGTTACGACTGATATGTCTGCGGAGGTGTCAGAGCAGGGTGGCTTATTTTCTCCCTTTGATAACATGCCCCTCAAGACTAAAAACGTCATTACTGCGATCGCCGCAGGGGTAGTTGCCATGATTGCCGCAGGGGTGGTCACTAACCTGACTACAGGGGCAATTAAAGATCAAGGTCAAAGAGAACAGGTGCGTAATACTGGATGGATGATGGCAGGAGCGGCGGCGCTAGGCAGTGGCGCGATCGCTTGGGGGCTAGGTAAGCGATCGTCTCGTCTAGTTGAGCAGTCTACGGAAAACCTACAAGCTCAATTTGAAGCTGTAATGCGTGGGGACATGACTCCCCGTGCATCTATATACAGTGAAGATGATTTTGGTAAACTCGCCATGAGTTTTAACCAGATGATTCAGTCCATCGTCTCGAATACGACGGAAGCTCAACGTAAAGCTGCCGAACAAGAACAAGCCAAAGAAGATCTACAACGTCAGGTAATTCGTTTACTTGATGACGTAGAAGGTGCGGCTAGAGGTGACTTAACCGTGCAGGCTGAGGTGACAGCCGACGTACTTGGAGCAGTTGCTGACTCATTTAACCTGACCATTCAAAACTTGCGCGAAATTGTTAACCAAGTAAAAATTGCCGCCCGTCAGGTAAATGACGGCGCGCGTGAAAATGAAGCTTTTGCTCGCAGTCTGTCATCAGATGCGTTACGCCAAGCTGAAGAGTTGAGCGTCACCCTAAATTCAGTGCAGATGATGACCGAATCGATTCAACGGGTGGCTGAAAGTGCGCGTGAAGCGGATCAAGTTGCCAAACTTGCTTCAGAAACAGCGATCAAGGGTGGTGACGCGGTGGAACGTACCGTAGCAGGCATTTTAGACATTCGAGAAACGGTTGCGGAAACGACACGCAAGGTAAAACGTCTCGGTGAGTCTTCGCAGGAAATTTCTAAGATTGTGGGTTTGATTTCTTCGATCGCCTCGCGTACTAACTTACTGGCGCTAAACGCTAGTATTGAAGCAGCAAGAGCGGGTGATGCAGGACGAGGCTTTGCGATCGTTGCTGACGAGGTTCGGCAGCTAGCGGATCGGGCTGCTAAAGCATCTAAGGAAATTGAACAAATCGTATTACAAATTCAGAGTGAAACCAGTAACGTACAGCAGGCGATGGAAGTTGGTACGCAGCAGGTTATTGACGGTACAAAACGAGCTGAACAGGCACGACAATCTCTCACGGATATTATTCAAGTTTCCCATCGCATTGAGACTTTGGTACTATCCATTACAGAAGATACCGTCAAGCAAACAGAGACTTCACGCACCGTGTCACAGGTTATGCAGTCCGTTGAGTTGACTGCCCAAGAAACTTCTCAGGAGTCTCAACGGGTGTCAGCGTCACTGCAAAATCTGGTGGGTGTTGCCCGCAGTCTACAGGATTCTGTGGAACGATTCCGCGTTGATTCAGGTGATAAGACAACGGGAGGTCGTTAAAAAAATTATCGCCTCTAGCTAACTAGCTACTTGTAACCTAATCTTGGAGAGGATTCTGTCATGAACTCGGAACAACAGCAGCAAAGGATTATGGGCTACTTCATCGAAGAAGCCCGCGAACATCTTCAGACGATTGAGCAAGGAGTTTTAAACTTGCAAGATATCCTCGATGACTCGGAAGCAATTAACGAAGTTTTTCGTGCCGCACATTCTATTAAAGGGGGTGCTGCCATGCTAGGCGTGGGCAGCATCCAACATGTTGCCCATCGATTGGAAGACTTTTTTAAAATTATTAGAGAAAATCCTCACCTAGAGGTTGATGAACGTCTAAAAAGTTTGTTGTTAGCTAGTTTTGATCCCTTGGCAGAATTGCTAGACGAGTTGCAAGGTGATTTCAAAATATCGGAAGAGTTAGCAACTGAAACGCACAATCGCGTTAAGCCAGTTTTTGCAGAATTAGAATCTTATCTAGAGCAATTAGTTTCAGAAACTGACGGTCAGACTGTCTCTGAGAAAACTAGTCAAGCATTAGACGACCTCTTCGATGAATCTGAAGTTCTCCCCTCCCAAGAGATTGTATTTCAAGAAGAAATCACTACGAAAATGCGCGATATGTTGCAGCTATTTCGTGGGGAAGACACGGTCGCTAGCCGATCGCAATTACAGGAGATTTGTAATCAGTTCCAAGACATTGGCGATCGCTTTAGCTTAAGTAATTGGAACAGACTGGTCACACAGATCAAAAATGCGATCGCACAACCTAGTAATTCCTATCGCACCCTAGCTCCCATCTTAATTAGATCGCTCAAAGAATCTCAGGACTTGGTAATCGCCAACCGTGAAAGTGAGATTCAAATCTCCGATAAAGTTCAAGAACTACTGCCCTATCGCTTCTCTGAGCCAGAAGATGATGAAATTAGCACAATTTTTACCACTGCTTCCTTTGATCAGGTCGAAGAGCCAACTTTTGCAGAATTAGGAGCTTTTGATGCCTCTGCTCCATTAGATTTACAGGTTAATGAGCAGCCAAGTAGTAATCAATTAGATGATGAAATAGATCCAGATGTTGATATAGATTTATTCGCTAATGCTGACGATGATCAAAGTCTAGGCTTAGCGGCAATCTCTCAAGAAGGCATTTCCAATTTAGATTGGATGGATGCTGACTATGAAATCACCGAAGACTCCCACATCGATGGACCTAAGGTGGGAGCTTCTGAGCTGAAGTCCTTAGCCGTTCTTTTTGAGAATGATGATATTGATTTTGATGCTGCTTGGGAAGATATCGAGTCTAATGAAACTAAGATCCAAAATCAGAGCATTGATGGTGACGCTTATTCTGAAGATGAGTTTGCCGACTTATTAGGTGACAGCACTATCAATGGAGCCGATTTTGATATCTCAGGCAATAGCTCTGGGGCTGAAGAATCTAGTATGGAGCAATTGTTTGGAGACTTCGCACCTGATGATACTAACGCTGATTTGATTGCCGCAGATGATGATGCCAGCCAAAAAACTGATTCACTTTTTCCAGAAGATTTAGATGCATCGTGGCAAGACAATACAAGTGATGCGACGTTTGAATCAAATATTGAAAGCTTAGAGTCTCAGTTTGCCGATACTCCAGACATCAGCAGCAACCAAAATGATGCGTGGGAAGAATCTCTAGGGTTTGATATAGAAGCCAAGACAGATTCAGAAAATGATTCACCTAGTGATTTCTTTGACGAGTTAACGGATTCCAAAATTTTTGGGGATATGGATGCTACTAATCCACAAAATACTGAAGCGATCGCTGACGATAGCAACAGTGTGATCAACGAGTTGTTTGTTTCTGATTTAAATGATGATTCTTTATCTAGTGAAGAATATTTTGCAAGCCTAGAGAAATCTGATCTTCCTAATAGTGATATTGCTAGTGAAGTAGAAGATTTTCAATTTGACGCTCAAGATCAGCAGTTTGACGAGATGCTGGACGAGGAAAACATCGACAACTCTACTCAACCCTTTGCGCTGACAGATTCTGAAGAAGGGATGACTTTGCTCGAAGATCCTTTTGCGATCGATGGCAATCTTGAAGAAGGGCTTCTTGAAGCATCGGCGAGTGATCTTGACAATCTAAGTTTTGAGTCTAGCAAATCTGCAAACTATGTAGATATTGATTCTATAGAGGGCAGTGAGTTTTTTACTGGTCAGCCTTTAGAAGAGGATAGTGTCAGTATTTTCGATGAATTAGGATTTGACAATGATGAATTGGAAGTTAAGTCTCTACAAATATTAGATACACAAGAATCGATTAATGATTTCCCAATAATTGAGCAAAATGCAACTGATTCCATAGCTGATAATATCTCTGATCTATCATTAGAGAGCAACTCTACTTCAGACGATGATATTGCTATAAAATCAACATTTTCCGCAACAGACATCATTTCTATCGATGAAGATATTGATCAAAACATCAGTGATATTCACAATCTGAGTGATTTCTTTGACAGCTCTGATGATTTTGATGGATTAGAAAATGATGCATCGTTAACTAGTGCGAATTTAGCCTTTGAGCAAGACCAACAGATAAACGATTCGAGCAATGTTTCAGAAGAAGTAGAAGATTTCTTTAGTGAAGCTAATATCTCAGAAGTTGACATTGCTATAGTGAACGACTTTGAGCTAGGACAGTTTGATGCAGTTAACGAGTTAGGAGATTTCTTTGCTGATGATGAGCCATTAACAGAGAGCGACATTGATGAAGTTAATGTGATTAGTGATTTAAACGATTTAGATAAATCTAATCGCTATGAAGTAAAAGATACTGATGACTTAGGGGATTTCTTCTCTGACAGTGATCAAATTGAGGCGGGAGATGATAATCCTGATTGGAATAATTTTGAAAATTCTTTTGGGGAAAATCTAAATGATGAGCAAAAACCAAATATTTCTATCAACGAGAGTCACCGTGATTTCTTAGACGATGGCTTACAAGATATTAATCAAGTTTCCAACTTAGCTATTGATAATGGCGTTAGTGATTTTGATGAACTTGAAATAGATTCTCATCAAGCCATAGAAACTTCGCTAGAACAGGTAGACTTAGATTTCAATCCTGAGACTGAAACCCGTAAGATGGATTTAAGACTTGACGCAGACTCGTCAATGTTTTTAGGTGGATTTGACAATAAATCTGAACTAGCCAATTTTTTTGCTAGCGCAGGAGAAGACGATTTAACTATATTAGATAGCGAAACTGGTTTTGCTCAAGAGCAATCATTATCTATTCAGGCTGTAGATAATGAACAATTTGAGTTTGATGACTCTAGTGAAGAGAGCGATCGCTTTGCTAATCTCTCTTTATCTAATTTTCCTTCAGATCTTGATGCAGACGAGTTATTTGGTGAAGAGCTAACTAGCACAAAAAATAATGACTTTCTAAGCATTGACAATTATGTTGATGAAGAGAATCAGGCGGAAGAATACAATGTCGACAACGATATTGCTGATAATGTCGATATCGCTGACATCACGGCTAGTTCTACCCTTGACAACTTAGCAGACTTCTTCCAAGGCGAAGATGACTCGGAAATTAGTATCTTGTTGGAGCCAACGCCTTCGTTTGAGATAGATGCAGAAATCTCTGAAGATTCTGACTTTGATATTAGTGATCGCTCCGAAAGTCTGGATGATCTGGACGATTTTGGAGAGATGAGTGGTGACTTAACCTCTGACTTAACCGCAGAGCAATTTGATAGTCAGGACTCAGGCATAACTGAAATTCAACCCGATTATTTGTCTTATTCTTCGGAAAATAATTTATTGGGTGAAGATATCAGCTCTGTAGAAGAACTAAATGGAATTGATGACAATTTTGACTTTGATGATTTGGAGCAGATGATTAGTGGTTCCGATGATTCTCTTAGCAATGATTTGCCTCAATCAAATGGCTTTTTGTCTACTCAAGAGCCACAGGTTGACCATTCTAATGACATGGATTTTGATGACTTAGAAGCTTTACTGGGAGATACTACAGAGGTGGAAGCGTTAGTTGCTACGACTGTAAGTTCTCCTGTAGTAAGCGATCTAGCACCATCAAACGATGGCTTTGATGAACTAGAAAATATGCTTCAGTCAGCCTTTGCAAAGGATGTAGGTCCAATTAAAACAAAGCCAACTGTCCGTCCACCAACTACAGTACGCAAGCAAAGACTGACAGATTCAACGATGCGTGTTGATGTTAAGTACCTCGACAGCTTAAATAATCTGGTTGGGGAATTGGTTGTAAATCGTAATCTTCTCGAACAGGATCAAGAACGATTACAACAATTTATCACTAATCTTCTGCACCAAGTTCAACTATTGAGCGATGTATCCCAAAGAATGCGTGACGAATATGATCGTTCTTTATTGGAAGCCTCTCTTAGTGCGGGGCGTGGACGTTCCTATGGCGGTTTTGAAGCTTCTTATTCTGTTAGCGACGGGGCTAATGCCAATAGTTCTGTTAGTAAGGACTTTGAAGGGATTGAATTTGACAGATACACGACCTTTCACGTTCTGTCACAGGAAATTATTGAGTTAATCGTGAGAGTGCGGGAATCCGCTTCTGACATTGAATTTGTGGTTGGTGAAACTGATCAGGTGACTCGTCAGTTAGGAACGATCACCACGCAGGTTCAGGATGACCTGAAGCAATCACGGATGGTTCCCTTTGCTCAAATCGCCGATCGCTTGCCTCGTGGGATTCGCGATCGCGCTCTCAAGACTGGCAAACAAGCGGAACTAGATATTTTTGGTCGCGAAACCCTAATCGACAAAGCGATTCTAGAATCCCTCACCGATCCTCTAACTCACCTTGTCAATAATGCCATTGATCATGGTTTAGAAGACCCAGCCACTCGTCAAGCGGCTGGCAAGTCTCCCACAGGAAGGCTGACTGTCAGAGCTTACCACCAAGGTAACCAAACTGTGATTTCCATCAGTGACGATGGCGCAGGCATTGACCCCGCTAAGGTGAAAAAGAGTGCTGTGTCTAAGCGTGTGCGTACTCAATCTGAGGTTGATCGCCTGACTGATACAGAAGTATACGCTCTATTATTTGAAGCAGGATTTAGTACTGCGGCTCAAGCCGATGAGTTTAAAGGTCGTGGTGTGGGGCTGGATGTTGTAAAAACCTGCCTTGATGATATTCGCGGTGTGATTATTGTCGATTCTGCTATTGGTAAAGGGACAACCTTTACCATTCGCTTACCGCTTACTTTGAGTATTTCCAAAGCGATGTTCTGCATTAGCGATCGCGCAAGAATTGCCTTCCCTGTTGACGGCTTTGAAGACATGGTGGAAGTACCTCAAAGTCAGATTACTCTAAATGACAAAGGTCAACCTTGTTTACCTTGGCGCGATACACTTTTACCTTTCCAGCATCTCTCCAATTTGCTAGCCTATAGCCGTCACCTCAGCCGCAGCAGTATTTACGGTAAGCAGGAGAATGACGAGCTTTGCATTATCATTCTGCGAAATGACACTAACTATCTAGCCTTGCAGGTCGATCAGTTCTTAGGTGAATATGAAATCGTAATCAAGCAACTCGAAGGACCTATTCCTCAGCCTGCGGGTATTGCGGGGGCAACGGTGTTAGGGGATGGTCGAGTTATGGCGATCGCTAACGTTTTGGAATTATTCGACATTGCTAGTGGTAGATTGCGTCCTTCGACTTCTGGTATTACGATCCAGACTCCTATTGAGGAAGATGTAACCGTAGATCCAACCGTACTGATTGTGGATGACTCGATCACAGTCCGTGAGTTGTTGTCTTTGACCTTTGCCAAGGTTGGTTATCGCGTAGAACAGGCTAAGGATGGTCAAGATGCATGGGAAAAACTTCGCGCTGGTCTACCTTGCGATATGATTTTCTGCGATATTGAGATGCCGCGTATGGATGGACTCGATTTACTATCTAGACTCCAAAAAGATGCTCGTTTAAAAGATATTCCTGTAGCGATGTTAACCTCCCGTGGAGCTGATCGTCACCGCCAATCTGCAATTCAACTTGGAGCTAAGGGCTATTTCACTAAGCCTTATCTCGAAGAAGAATTGTTGAGTGCATCAAAGCGTCTTTTGGCTGGAGAGACTTTGCCGATCTAAGAAAAAGGCGATCGCTATTTGACAGGTGAAGAAAAGGCTAATTCAATTTTTTAGATCCTGAAGAAATAAAGCGATCGCTGTCAACATCATTAACCCTAATTCTATCCGCCCAAGAATTTCCCAGATAAGGGAAATAGGTGAAGAGTAGGAAGGTCTAGTTTGTTATCTTGAAATTACCTGTTGACACCAAAAAATATGAAAGCCTACGAATTTTCTACTACGATTACACCTGATGGGAAGCTTGAGTTACCTAAGCATCTGAAAAACTTACCCAAGCAGCCTAAAGTTAGAGTAATTGTTTTGGTTGAAGAATTAGTAGATATTAATTTAGAAGATAAGGATGAAGTTTTCGATCCAAGTCCAGAACAAATTGCGGCTAGTCTTCATAGAGCACTGCATGAAGTAAAGATAGGACAAACTAAACCTATTTCTCAACTTTGGGATAGTCTGGATGGAAACTAATGAGCCTATTGTTCAAGTTGAGACTTCGGGAACCTTTGAGCGACAATTTCGGAGTTTGTTTAAACGCTATCGCAAAATTCGCTCAGATGTGCAACCTGTAATCGAGCAGTTACAGGCTGGAAAAGTTTTAGGAGATCGCCTATCAGGATTGAATATTATTGTTTTTAAAGTACGGGTAAAAAATAGCGATATCAAAAAGGGTAAAAGTGCGGGCTATCGGCTTATTTATCAGGTTGAAACACCCATTAGGATTATCTTGTTAGCTATTTATGCTAAATCCGATCAATCAAGTATTTCGACTACGGAGATCGAGGAAATTGTTGAGGCTTTTAAACAGCAACAAGAACAATCAGACAATTAAAATATCAGAATTTTATCTGGTATCCTGAGATTAGCTGCTCTAGAAAGACGATGACTAATCAAATTCAAGCTTATTTGCAAGAAGTGACGCGGTAATGTTTCACATTTGTTGGGGAGAGAATAACAAGCATAGGCTATAAAAATGCTGGTATGCGTTTGCCATTTTTATCAATTACCTAGTTCAACAAATGTGACACACTACCCAACAAACAACTATTTTGGGAACTAGCCACCAAAGGCGACAGACTCGTACAACTCCACCTGATGAAAGAAACAGGCACAGAAATTAGCAACTATCCCATCGATGGCTCTAATCTTGTCGAACAAGTCAAATACAACGACACCCAAAAACAAATCTGGATCAACGACCAACAATATTTCGCCAACATCCCCAACCACATTTGGAACTTCTACATCGGCGGCTATCAAGTTTGTCAGAAATGGCTCAAAGACCGCAAAGGACGCAAACTCAGCTTTGACGATCTCGTTCATTATCAAAACATCATTTCTATTTTGAGCGAAACAATTGAAATCATGAGCGATATTGATTGCATTATTACTAAACATGGAGGCTTTCCATTCCCGTGACTCTGTAGATATATGACTAAGCGATCGCCTTTAACTAAAGTTATAAAATAAAAGAAACCTTACAAAAAAACTATCAAGAGTCAATCATGCTAAACCTTGAATATCTCACTAACAAGGAAGGTCAGCCCACCGCCGTTGTCATTCCCATCGCAATTTGGAGACAACTTTTACCCATTGATAACGCCTCCCTAGAAGACCTTTGCGAAGCTATAGAAGATTATTGTCTCAATAAAGCGATGGATGAAGGTAAAAAAACTCCTCTTTACTCCCATGCAGAAGCCCTAGCTTTTTTAGAGGATTAAATGGAAGTGAATTATCGTCAGTCATTTTTGAAAGATCTCAAAAACCTGAAAGGCTCATCAGTATATCAACGCATCTATGAAATTGCCTTTACAACTTTACCTGAACTCAGAACTTACAGGAACTCCCGAACATTAAAGCCATGCAAGGATATTCAACCCGTTATCGTATTCGAGTAGGTGACTATCGCATTAGCATAGAAATTTCGGGTAACACAGTAGAAGTCATCCGCACATTACACCGCAAAGAATTTTATCGTTACTTTCCTTAGAAAATGACTACCACTTTAACGAGCATTACTCCAATACTTAACGAACTCAAGCGAGAATTACAAGATCTATATGGCGATCGCCTTGTTAAGTTAATCCTATTCGGTTCCCATGCCAGAGGTGAAGCCAATCCAGACTCAGATATTGACCTACTAGCTATACTCAAAAGCCCAGTATCTCAAGTGCAAGAAATATCTTATATGTCCAACCTGCGTGTCAAAATTCTATTAGACTACGATGAGCTTGTCTCTATCATACCAATGAGCGAAGATCGATTTAACGCTAAAGATGTTGCTTTGCTGAGGAATATTGAAAGAGAAGGAATTGAACTATGAACGAATTTAAGAGCTGTATGGCGATCGCGATCAAAATTTGCAATAATATAAGCATCGCCTATGCAGACAAGGACGTTAAATCATCATGGAAGAACTCATAGCATTACGCGAACTTTTACACAAAGGTAACGTATCAAGCGCCCTCTTGATGATTGATGAAATGGAAGAAATGAGTAAAAAGGACATACTTAACAAAATTCGTAGCTATGGAATTATCTTACTTTTGCATCTCATCAAGCAAAAAGCCGAAAATAGGACAACTCGCTCTTGGGACGTATCAATTTGTAACTCAATTCTGGAAATTCAAGACTTGAATGCCAGACCAAACTCAAAGGGAACCTATTTAAACGAGCAAGAACTACGAGAATCTTTAGAAAGTGGTTTTCGTCAGGCGATTAACCAAGCTTCTTTAGAAGTGAATGAAGGTCAATATGATGCAAAAGAACTTGAGAAGCTAGTCAATAAACAAGAAATATGCGATCGCGCTATGACCCTAATTTCATCATTCTTAGATAACTAATAAAGGCTATAAGAAATCTCTAAATAAATTATGATTGCAACGCCAAATTTTAATTACATAACTCCAGACGAATACCTCGAAATGGAAGAAAAAAGTCCTGGTAAACACGAATATATCAATGGATATGTTTATGCAATGGCTGGCGCAAACGATCCTCACGTGACGATCGCCTTAAATATGGCTTTTATCATCCGTAATCATTTGCGTGGCTCTAATTGTCGAGTCTATATGTCTGACATGAAAGCGAGAATAGATTCATTAAATCGTTTTTATTATCCTGATGTGATGGTGACTTGTGATCCTAGAGATACCCAATCGCAAAATCAGAAACGGTTCCCTAAACTAATTATTGAAGTTCTATCAAAATCTACTGAAGGATTTGATCGCGGCGACAAATTTGCTGATTATCAACAACTAGAAAGCCTAGAAGAATATGTTCTAGTTAACACCAAACGTCAACGGCTAGATTGCTTTCGCAAAGAAAATGGGCGCTGGTTTTTAGAGACATATCCTGAAGAAATGGAGAATTTTCAATTATCGAGCATCAACTTTGAAGGAAAATTTATCGATCTTTATGAAGACGTTAGTTTTTAAATGAAATTTGGAACGACTAGCTGATAGATTAAAGGAGTTGGGAGCAAATTCTGATTTGCTCTAAGTAGTTACGCATAAACCCAGATTGCTGTGCCGCCCGCTAAGCGGGCGGCACAGCAATCTGGGTTTGGTTTATATCTCTTAGCTACTTAATAAATAGAGAATTTATTAAGCGTATATTCTGTGTTTTTGGGTTACAAGAAAAATTATGCTCCTAAGTCTCAAAATTGAAAATTTTGCACTAATTGATCGCTTAGAGCTTGAGCTATATGCGGGACTAAATATTCTCACAGGAGAGACAGGAGCAGGAAAATCAATTGTCCTTGATGCTCTAGATGCCGCACTTGGAGGCAAAGTGTCCGCAAGGATGCTCCGAACTGGGGCAGATCGCGCCAATATCGAAGCAACTTTTTCCACCAATCAGGCGATCGCGCAGTGGTTAGAGATTCAAGAAATCGAAGCCCTTGATGCCGAAACACTGATTTGTAGTCGCGAAATCTCGACAAAAAGTAATCGCACCCGCGTTAATGGTGTGGTTGTCAATAAGCAGCAAATTCAAGAGCTACGCGATCGCCTTGTGGAGATTACGGCACAGGGACAAACAATTTTGTTGAGCCAAGCTAGCCAACAGCGCGAATGGCTGGATAGCTTTGGCGATCAAGCCTTTAATCAATCGCTCACCACGCAACGCCAAAAAGTTGCAAAACTATTTGAAGCAAAGGAGCGATCGCGCAAGGCTCTAGTAGAACGTCAACAAAATGAGCGCAATCGTTTACAGCATTTGGATATGCTGCGCTATCAACTAAAGGAGTTAGAAGCGGCAAATTTAGATGACCCTAACGAATTAGAAAATCTCGAAGGCGATCGCAATCGTTTAGCCCATAGCGTGGACTTACAGAAAAATGGCTATACAGTTTACGAAGCCCTTTATCAGAATGATAATGAGGAGGCTTGTGCCGACTTATTAGGTCAAGCGGAGTCACTGCTGACAGAAATGGCAACTCTTGATAAAGAAGCTGAAGGAATCCTCGAACTCGTCTCTAGCGCCCTTGCTCAAGTCGAAGAAGCGGGACGACAGATCAATAATTATGTCAATCGTCTGGATTCTGATCCTGAGCAATTGGAAGTCCTCGAACAACGTATTAATCAGATTAAACAAATCTGTCGCAAATATGGCACTCTTCCTGAAGCGATCGCCTATACCCAAAAGTTGCAGCAGGAGTTAGCAGAACTGACCGATCAAAGTGTTTCCATTGAAGATTTGGAACGAAAAGCGGCGGCAGATTTACAAGCTTTGCTCAAAGCTTGTAAGAAGCTTACAGAGTTGCGGCGACAAACCGCGATCGCCCTTGAACAATCGCAAATAGAAGCTTTGAAAATGCTGGCAATGGAAAAAGTCCGCTTTCAAGTTGGTATCTATCCAATAGAACCTAACGCTTTAGGTGGCGATCGCATCGTATTTGAGTTTAGCCCTAACCTTGGTGAACCTTTACAACCTCTAGCTGAAACTGCTTCGGGTGGGGAAATGAGTAGGTTTTTGCTTGCTTTAAAAACTTGTTTTTTGCAACAAAAAACGCAAGAGATTGAACAGGAAAATTCATCATCTCAAACACAATTTACCCATGCCCATGTTGGCACAATGGTATTTGATGAAATTGATGCAGGTGTATCGGGTCGAGTCGCACAGGCGATCGCTACTCAGCTTTGGCAACTTAGTTGCAGTTCTCAAATTTTATGCGTGACTCATCAACCATTAATTGCCGCGATCGCTGATCGTCATTTCCATGTCAGCAAACAAGTAGTTAGCGATCGCACTCAAGTCAAGATTCGTCTTTTAGAATTAGCAGATCGCAAGCAAGAGTTAGCTCAAATTGCTTCAGGGAAGACTTTTGAAGAGGGAAAAGTTCTAGAAAAAAGTAAAAAGGTAAAAGGCAAAAATATGTCTACAGAAATATCTCCAGAAACATCAGATATTGCTTTGAGTCAGGCAATCTCTTTTGCCGAATCGTTACTTGAGCAAGCTGCTGCCATCAAAGCAAATATTGCCAAATAACATAAAAGCTGTGATGCACGCTCAGCGTGCATCACAGCTTTTATATACTTAACTTACGGAATCAAATAGCATCGTAGTCATATAACGATCTGCCCATTCCTTGCCAAAAGACTTTTCTAAAACTCGGCGAGTTTTGTCGTTTTGTTGCTGTTGGTGGCAATAATACTGCTGACCTGCGATCGCCTCGGCAATTTCGCGATCGCTAGTTGTCGCCACAGATGCCTTCGCAATCTGACAATGCACTGTCAAAAAGTCACGGACACGTTGCAAAAAGCCCTGTTCTTCTAGCTCACCCATTGGGCGCACAAATAGACAAAAATTCGAGAAAATATCTGCCCATTCTGGCAAAGGTCGAGGCTGCGAGAAATTAAAAACTGGTAACGCTGACAGAGCTTGCTGATAATGTTCAGGTAGCGATCGCGCTTTATTTGCAGGTGACAAATCAGCGATCGCGGCACTAATTGCTCCACCTTTACCACCGACAATATCCGCACCAAAAATCGGTAAAGCATACTCAGGATTAGGAAACATCACACAATGAAGAATGTCTAACCCAGTGCCAACCTGAGCTAATTCCAAATGCAGTTTCCGAAATTGTGGAGTTTGGTAACAGAGATTCTCAATTACCAATTTTTCACCTTCCAAATGTCCTTCAATGTAGCCAAGTCCTTCTGGAACTTGGTAAGGCGATAATTCGAGATTTGCTTGCCATACTTCTTCGATGCAGTCTGCTAGCTGACAAATCAAACTATGCTGGCGGGTTCGTAAAGATTCGGTCATAAATTTTTATTAGAAATTTTTTATTTTAAAACAAACGCAATATAGCTGTTGTCATTCTTGTTAGGACACAAAACCAGAAGACGAGTAGCGGCGCGAAGCGCCGCTACTCGCTTCTTTGGTTTTGATTTTCTAATGCAAGTGAGACTACCGCAATAGATATAGTATGAATTGTGCTGAAAGCACAATTCATACTATATCTATTGCGGATTTGTTTCGCTAGGAATCATTACGATCGCCCAATAGGGGACATTGCTAGGATCAACTTCAGCGATCGGCTTGATGACTTGATTAGGTAACGTGGCACGTTCGATGTATAGAGCGCGTTCAAATAGATTTAATTCTTCTAAAACTGATCTAACTTTGGCAAAATGTCTACCCAGTTTAATAATGATTGCCGCATCAGCAACCGCTAGGCGATCGCGCAAAGTATCGGCATCCAAAGTTGCGGGCATAATGCTTAACACATCATTGCGAAAAGTCAGAGGAGCTCCCAGCATTGCCGCACTGGCAAAGGTAGAAGATATACCAGGGATGACTTCTGTATGGAATCGATCAGAAAGACGCTTGAAAATATACATAAATGACCCATACAGCATCGGATCACCTTCACAAAGTACAGCAACATCACGCCCAACTTCTAAATGTTCCGCAATCTTCTCGGCGGCTATATCGTAATAGGGCTGAGAAGAACGCTCTACGCTAAAAGGTAAAGGCATCGGAACTTCAATCTGTTCAGGACGAATAAAATCAGCCACGATCGCCCTTGCTAAGACCTTGCCATTTTCCATAGTCGGATAGGCGATGACGGGGACAGAGGTTAAAATGCGATGCGCCTTGATGGTCAATAGATCGGGATCTCCCGGCCCAATGCCTAATCCATAAAGATTACCTTTGTTTGTGGTTCCCATTGAGTTCTCCATAGAGTTTATAGTTCATTTTCCATTGCTAGAGCATTTAACGCCGCCGCACACATCGCACTCCCACCACGCCGACCGTGGATTGTTAAAAAAGGGACACCACGACTATTTTCGGCTAGGGCTGCCTTCGACTCGATCGCACCGACAAACCCAACGGGAAAACCCAGTATAACGGCTGGCTTAGGAAACCCTTGATCCATTAGTTCTAATAGTCGAAATAGAGCCGTGGGAGCATTGCCGATCGCCACAATGGAATTTTCAATATGCGATCGCCATATTTCTATCGCCGCCGCCGATCTTGTATTGCCAATCCGTTGAGCCAGTTCAGGAACTGTTGAATCATTTAATGTGCAAATTACTTGATTATTTGCGGGAAGGCGTTTACGAGTAACACCATTCGCCACCATTTGTGCGTCGCAAAGAATATTTGCGCCATTTCTCAACGCTTCCCGCCCAATCTGGACTACATCCTCCGAATAGGCAAGATCGCTCACAATGTCAGTCATGCCGCATGAGTGAATCAATCGTACTGCCACCACTTCAAGCTCTGGTGGCAGAAGCGTTAAATTTGCTTCAGCGCGAATTGTGGCGAAGGATTTGCGATAGATGTCATTGCCATCACGAATGTAATCAAGCATGGCGGATCACTTCTCCCAATGTATTTGCCAATTCTTGCAGATCGCAGTGATTTACAAACTCCCGAAAGCTCTGTTTGGGCTGACGCTGATTTTGGTAAATAGTAAGCAATTGCTCCACTAGCATCGGCAAATCATCCGCTCTATAGTCTCCATAAAGTTCTCGACCAAAATCAATTTCTCCATCACCGAGATAAATTTTATAAGTTGCGAAATCTTTACCGACTAGGGCAATGTCACTAGGATGATGCTGAGCGCAGGACTTATCACAGCCTGAAAAATGTAAGTTAATTGGATAATCCAATTGCATACATTTCTCTAAGTGAGATGCGATCGCCCTAGCATCTGATTGAGTATTGGTGTGAGCAGACTTACAGCCATTACTCCCTGAACAAGCTGCGATCGCGGCATAGGGATGATTTGCAGAAATAGATAAGCCTAATTCAAGAATTTCCTGTGTTACCGCCTCAACATCCGCTTCCGCAATATCCGTAATCAATAGATTTTGCCAAGGTGTTAGCCGCAAAGCACCTCCACCATGTTGTTTAGCAAGATTTGCTAACCGTTCTAATTGATGGGAAGTTAGTCTACCTAAGGGAACGACCACACCTACATAGAAAAGTCCAGATTGCTTTTGAGCATGAATGCCCAAATGAGCATATTTTTTTGTCCTATCCTCTTGAATCAAAGGCATTAAGGACAAATTTCTCAAGGAATATTGCAGCTTGTTTTCCACCAAGTCAAAAAATTTCTGCACACCATAATCGCTGAGCATTTCCCTCAGTCTAGGTGGACGCGATCGCAGTTTATTTGCAAAACTTTGATTTAATCTCTTTGCTGTATAGTCGCGATAGACTTCTGTTAATGCTTCTAATACTTCCATAACTTGATGGTGGGGAATTAGGACATTAACAGGTAAAGGAGATTCACCGCGATCGCCTAAGCCCAGATACAAGCTAAAGTGAATCTCTCCATCAACTTCAACAGCAACAAAACAAATATCATTGGGGCGATCGCTAACACTTATAACTTCACCGCCATCAAAGCAAACACTAAATTTATTAGATAAAATCTCTAATTCAGGATGATTTAACAAATACAAGTTCCATTGTTTAGCCAGAGAAATCGTATTGATTTTGGCTTGCGGATCAATCCCTGCGGTGGGACTTGTCATAATATTTCGCAATCCATCGGTATTAGCACAACTAGAAGCTAAACCGTAATCCTGTAGATCGAGGAGAATCTCTTTGCTGAGAGCCAGATTGGTACGAATTTGCAAATTAGCGCGATTAGTGATCTGGACTTCGCCATTTCCAAATTGATTAACAACTTGAGTTATGAGCTGGCACTGTGTAGAGGTAATCAGTCCCGCAGGTAAATGTATACGCGAAAGGATGCCATCTTGGGCAATGGTGGCATTAAAAAGACTGGGACAAATAGCGTTAGTAGATTGCAATTGAGGAAATTCCAGAAATAATAATCACATTTGGAGTGCGCGAAGCACACTCCAAATGTTTATAAATTAAGCGCCGCTTCAATCTGCGATCGCTCTAAAGATTGACCGATAAATACTAGGCGTGTTTGGCGAGCTTCATCACTAGCCCAAAGGCGATCGTAGGAAGTTTCGAGGCGATCGCCTACGCCTTGTAACACCATTCGCATCGGCTTGTTTGGGACATTCACAAATCCTTTGATGCGATAGATATCTTGATCAGCGATCGCTTGTTTTAGCGATGTGAGTAACTGAGTCGGCTCAAAAGCGCGATCGGTAACAATATTAATCGAATTAATATCATCATCATGCTCATGCTCTTCTTCAGAATCATGATGACTCGGACGCGAATCAAGATTATCCTCAACCGCAGCATTAAAGCCTAAAAGAATCTCAGAACTGATTTTGCCTTCATCACAGGAAATCACCTTGACACCAGCGCGTAATTCTTGTTTTAGCCAAGAATGTACTTTGTTTTGAGCTTCAACATCGACCAAATCTGTTTTAGTTAATAAAACCAAATCCGCACAGGCTAACTGATCTTCAAATAATTCTTCAATGGGAGTTTCATGATCAAGATTGGGATCTTCCTGACGCTGAGCATTTAAAGCATCAAGATCACCGACCAATTTGCCGCTAGCAACTGCTTCACAATCGACTACTGCGATTACACCATCAACAGTCGCACTATTGCGAATCTCTTGCCAACGAAAGGCTTGGATCAAGGGCTTTGGTAATGCCAGACCAGAGGTTTCGATGAGAATGCAATCAATGCGATCGCGTCTTTTTAGAAGTTCTTGCATGGTTGGCAAAAACTCCTCTTGGACAGTGCAGCAAAGACAGCCATTGGTTAGTTCCACAATGTTGGGTGTGATTTCCTTGCCATCTTCATCGCAAACTTGGCAAGAGCGCAGCAAATCGCCATCGATGCCAATTTCGCCAAATTCATTTACAAGTACAGCAATGCGCCGACCTTGATTATTTTGTAACTGCTCTCTAATTAGTGTGGTTTTGCCACTGCCTAAAAAGCCAGTAATTACAGTTACAGGTATTTTCGCTGCCATAATTCTCTCTCAAAGCTCTTTTAACAAATTTCAAAAAAAACTAAAGCTAGAAGCATTGGCGCACGCGCATCGTGCGTCAATGCTTTTGGGGTTTATATTTAATTGCGCCTAGCTGCTTAGTAGAAAGTCCAAAGCAGGGGCAATTCATGAATTGCCCCTGCTTTGGACAAATTATCTAGCCCTTAGGTACTGGGAGAATCAGAGAAGAAATATTTGAGGCTAAAAATGCAGCACCAATTCCACAAATTACTAAACCTGCTGATTTCAGGCTAGGCGATACTTGAGAAAAATCACCCTTAAGAACTTTCTGCCCGACAAAAAATGCTGTACCTGAAATCACTAACTGAATCGTAGTAAAACCAATTAAATAAGAAATTAAAGCGGTAGTCTGTGCGCCAAAAATCGCTTCGCCATAGGCATATCCATGAAACAAGCCTGCGATCGCGGATAGAGCCACCATTACTACTAGGTTGGGGCTGTTCTTCATTGCCAATAAAATTCCAAATAGCAAAATCGAGCCAGAAACAATAAGTTCAACCACTGGTAGCGATATGCCCAGCAAGTGAATTCCTGTGCCGAGCATTGCCGACAAGACAAAGGATAGAGGAATAAAAATACCTTGGGGCTTTAGTGCTGCAAATAAACCAACGGTAACGATAAAGGCAAGGTGATCAACGCCGATCACAGGGTGCGCTAAGCCTGACAGGAAGCCTTCAAAAAAAGTGCTAGGCATTTTGCCACCCATCGCGTGGTGTGCGGAGGCGGGGCTAGCAAATACTAAAAAGCTAAAAGCAAAGGCGATCGCTAATGCTTTAGATTGAACTGAGGCAAAAAATTTCGATAAATTCATTCTCTGTAACTCGCAGATTATGGTTAGTAAAACTTGTTCTAGTGGGCATCCTGACTTCAGAGGAGTTGTAACTCAGCATCCGTTTACAGTTGCGGTACAGCGTTGGACTTTCACCAAACTTTCCCCATTTGCAACCTAAAATCATTGCATTTTTTAACGGCTGTTCCCCGTTAAAACTAGAACAGTATTTGACTTTACAATAATTTGACTGTCTCTAACAAAAAACAAGCATTAGCTTTACAAATAACATCAAAACCCAAACAGTGTGAGGCGGCGCTTCGCGCCGCCTCACACTGTTTGGGGTTATGTCTTTTAACAAGAATGGCGACAGCTACAGCCTGTTGCGGCTTTAGGTAGTACAAGATAATTTTTGAAAAGCTGGCTTCGCCAGCTTTTCAAAAATTATCTTGGGTTTTAAGAAAGCGCAAAGCGCTGTATACCAATTAAATTTTGATATCACGCCTTGTGATCCTTCCATTGGGCGCGTCAATATAGCGCGGTAAAGTAGCTAGATCGACCACCTTGAGTGTATCCATGTCGTACGTCGTGTAAATAGTCTCAGAGCTAACCAGTTTGATATCAATCACTGTCACTGTGCGATTAGGCGCGAGGTCGCCGCTAAGCAAACGACGGGGACCGTCACCCAATACTCCTGAGTGAAGGAGTTCCAACTTACCTTTGTGAGCAGGATAGTAGGCGTGATGATGTCCACTAATGTAAGTGTGGACATTGTATTTCTCTAATAACTCCCGCAAGCGATCGGCTTCATTGAGATAGTTGCCACTTGATTCTCGTCCTTTGGCAACGGCATAAAGCGGTAAATGCCCGATCGCAATGCGTAATTTCGCTTTTTGAGAAACTTCACTCGCTAAACTCTTTTCGACCCATTGCAACTGCTCTGACGAAATATTCGCTGAAGACGCATCCCAAACAAGGTAAAAAACTTGATCTTGCTGAAAAGAATAATGGAAAGGGAAATCAGCGCGATCAACAAAGTTTAAATTAGGATCATGGCTAGGATCGTTCCAATAGCTCTTGGCAGCATTGCGATCGCTGGCAAAAGTGAACTTACCATTGTAAGTAGAAGCCGATCCGTCATGATTGCCAATCGTAAACCCGAAGGGAAGTTTAGCTTTGCGAATCGGTGAGGCAATATGCTTGTCAAAACCTTGCCACATCGCTTTAATTTCTACATCGCTCAAATCGGTGCTTTGTCCAGCCACCATATCCCCGCCACACAAAACTAAGTCTGGCTCCCAATCTGGCAAAAACTTAATCGTCTGCTTGACTTGATCAATGTAATCAGTGGAGCCATAGGCGCTATTGAGATCGCTAATTACGACAATTCGTAGATCTCCGCGTGGTGGAGCATATAGCCCTCTGGGGGCAGGACTTGCCGATCGCTTAATAGTAGGTTTAGCCGACTCAGGACTATTAGCGATCGCAGATTCAGGGCTAGTTTTGGTTGGCGCATTTGTTGGTGCGATCGCCTCAGGCTGACGCTTGAAAAACCCTGAAACCGCCGCGCCGCCCAATCCACCACCAAGCACTAATCCACCAAATAGTAATAGCTGTCGTCGTTTAATTGCCATGATATTTTTTGATCGCTAAATCCACTAGGCGATCGCATAGTTCTGTAAAAGGAATACCCGAATATTCCCATAATTTTGGATACATACTTAAAGCCGTGAATCCTGGGAAAGTATTAATTTCATTGATTAGAACTGTGCCTGTGGTTTCAACATAAAAGAAATCTACTCTAGCTAGCCCCGATCCCCCCACAGTTTGAAAAGCTTTGACAGCCATCGCTTGCACCGCTTGCACTACATGGTCAGGGAGTTGACTCGGAATAATTAAATTCGCCATACCTGCCGTGTACTTGGTTTCATAATCATAAAAATCACTGTTAAACGTGATCTCGCCGATCGCCGAGGCTTGGGGTTGCTCATTACCTAAAACCGCACATTCGATCTCACGAGCTATAACCCCTTGCTCAATGATAATGCGGGGATCGTAACTAGTTGCGCTAGCGATCGCCTCCTGCAACTGTTGGCGATCGCGCACCTTAGAGATGCCCACCGATGAGCCAAGATTAGAAGGCTTGACAAAGCAAGGATAGCCAAGAGTCACTTCAATATGCTCGCTCCATTCCTGCTGTTCCTGTTGCCATTGCCAACGATTCAGAGCTACATATTTAACTTGTGGTAAACCTGCATTGGCAAAAATTGCTTTCATCGCAATCTTATCCATACCCACCGATGAGGCAAGTACACCATTACCCACATAGGGTTTGTGCATTAATTGCAATAGTCCTTGCACGGTTCCGTCTTCTCCATTAGGCCCATGCAGAACAGGAAACCAGAGATCAATTTGCTGTACTTCTGCGGGCAAGAAAAAAGCTGCCCCAGTCAATAATTCTGAATCTGGCAAGCTTTTTCCACAGCTTAAAACCTGTTGCGATATATTGGGGCTGCGCCATGTGCCATCGCGTTGAATGTAAAAAGGCTGGACTTGATAGCGTGAGTTTTGGCTGAGGGCTGAGGCGATCGCCCTAGCGGATGTAATCGAGACATCATGCTCGCCTGACTGTCCTCCAAAGAGCAGACCGATATTTAGAGAAGTCTTATCACTCACGACTGTCATTAGTAAATATCCTCGTTAACTGAAGTCAAAATTTAAGTACCGACTACTTTACCGCGCTAAGTGGTGAAAACCAAAAGATAAAAGAAATATGTTTCTAAATGCCAAATGGAGTAGGGGCAGAGCATTCACGCCCAAGTTGATCAATTTACAGACAAACTTAAATCGTGAATGCTCTGCCCTAGACTTTGACATTCGCCCCAATCTCAAAACCGCAGGAAAATTCATCGGTTATAGCAAAGCGGGTTTAGCATTTGCAGATCGAGATTTTGGTGGGAAGTTAAGAAACAGTAGCGCCAATGCTAAACCCCTACAGTTTGATAATGATATGCATCATTTATCAACCACGACACTTATTTGGTTGCGGCTGTCTTTTTCGAGGTAGTAGCTTTTGCTTTGGTAGTTGTTGATTTTGCGGTTGTAGTTTTCTTAGTCGTGGTTTTCTTGGTAGTAGTTTTCTTGGTATCACTAGCGGCGGACTTAGTGCGCTTGGTGGTGCTTTTACCAGACTTACTTGCCAACATTGAGAGTGCTTCTTCTACGGTCAAACCTTCTACGGTTTGCTCCTTAGTGAGCGAAACATTCACTTTGCCATGCTTCACATAAGCGCCATATTTACCATCCAAGATCTCGATCGCCTCATTGTCGCTAGGATGCTTGCCGAGGGATTTCAAGACTTTGGCGGCGGCGGCTCCCCGCAGGACTTTGGGCTGAGCCAATAGCTCTAAGCCTCTCTCAAAGGTAATTGTATAAGGATCATCGGTTGCCTTGAGCGATCGGTTATCATCCTTGTCGCCATTACCTTTGACATGGCAAACGTAGGGGCCAAAACGCCCTGTATTTACAAAGACGCGATTACCAGTATCAGGATGTTCGCCCAGAGTACGCGGCAAAGCGAGCAGGTTTACGGCAATCTCAATGGTGACATTTTCAGGTTGCATTCCCTTTGGTAATGAAGCACGTTTGGGCTTAGGTACTGCCTCAGTAGCTTGACCTAGCTGCACATAAGGGCCATACTGCCCCATCATCATAAAAATTGGTTCATTAAACTCTGGATGAATACCGACTTGATCGGGCCCCTCAAGCTTCTGTTTGAGCAGCATCTCAATCTTTTCGGGGACTAAATCCGAAGGAGTTAGATTCTGAGGAATGGAAGAGTTGACCGTGCGATCGCCATCTCCGACTTGAATATATGCGCCAAATTTACCGATTTTAACTTTGACATCATCATCTAGCCCTTCTAGATGGACGGTTCTCGCTGATTCACCATCGATCAGGCTATCGCGAGATTTAACCTGTCCGCTTAAGCCCTGTTCACCCGAATAGAATTTCTTTAAGTAGGGCAGCCATTCCACACTTCCTGTCGAAATATCGTCAAGGGTCTGTTCCATTTTGGAAGTGAAACTAGGATCAACCAGATTAGGGAAATGCTCTTCTAATAGACTAGTGACCGCAAAGGCGGTGAAACTAGGAATTAAAGCATTATTTACAAGTTGGACATAGCCGCGATCGCAAATTGTGCCGATAATGCTGGCGTAGGTGCTAGGGCGACCGATGCCTTCACTTTCGAGCATCTTGACTAGAGCTGCTTCCGTAAACCTTGCGGGAGGTTGAGTTTCATGCCCAACGGTATTTAATTCACGACAAACTGGATGATCGCCAACTTTGAGTGGTGGCAACATGACTTCTTTTTCTTCCAAGGCTGCCTCAGGATCATCGGAACCTTCGACATAGGCACGGAAAAAGCCAGCGAAATCAATCCGTTTGCCAGAGGCACGGAATAGAGCATCCTCAACGGTCAACTGCACACTAAGCATAGTTAATCTGGCATCTTCCATTTGTGAGGCAACGGTGCGCTTCCAGATCAGGTCATAAAGAGCTAATTCCCGCCCTGACAAACCTGTTTCTTGGGGAGTGCGGAAAGTCTCACCCGCAGGACGAATTGCTTCGTGGGCTTCCTGTGCGCCTTTGGATTTGGTCACATATTGACGCGGTTCTTTGCTCAAGAAGTTGTTGCCATACATCGTAGTCACGCATTGACGCGCCGCCGCGATCGCCTGTTGTGACAAATGGACGGAGTCAGTACGCATATAGGTAATGAAACCTTGCTCGTACAGCGCTTGAGCGACCCGCATTGCATCCCTTGCGGAGAGACGTAATTTGCGGTTAGCTTCCTGTTGTAATGTCGAGGTGGTAAAGGGTGGTGAAGGCTTGCGAGTGGTGGGACGTTCTTCAAGATTGCTGACTGACCAGACTTTACCGTTTAGTTTTTCTTTGAGGGCGATCGCCGCCGCCTCATCCAAAAGCAGAACTTTCCGACCCTTGGCAATTTTGCCCGTTGCCTCGTCAAAATCTTTGCCCGTCGCTACATTCACGCCACCGACGGAGACCAGTTGCACAGGAAATTCTTGCTTGGGTGCAAACAAATTTGCCTTGAGATCCCAGTAACTACCAGATTTAAAGGCTCGTCGCTCGCGCTCACGGTTGACGATCACCCGTACTGCTACAGATTGCACCCGACCAGCCGACAACCCCCACGCGATCTTTTTCCATAGCAAAGGTGACAGGGTGTAACCCACTAGGCGATCTAAAATACGGCGAGTTTCTTGGGCATGAACAAGGCGATCGTCGATTTGGCGACAATTTTTGAGCGCCGCCTTGATTGCTTCTGAGGTGATCTCATGGAATACCATGCGCTTGATTGGCACTTTGGGCTGCAAGATTTGCAATAAGTGCCAAGAAATACTTTCTCCTTCCCGATCTTCGTCAGTGGCTAGGATTAATTCTTTTACGCCTTTTAGGGCTGACTTAAGTTCACGGACAATTTTTTTCTTGTCGTCTGGCACGATATACAGTGGCTCGAAGTCCGCGTCTACATTCACGCCTAACTTTGCCCACTCTGTCCCCTTGAGTTCCGCAGGAATGTCGCTAGCTGATTGGGGCAAGTCGCGCACATGCCCCATGGATGCTTCTACGCGATAGCCCGCAGGCAAAAAGTTGCGAATGGTGCGGGCTTTGGTAGGTGATTCGACAATGACAAGGGTAGACATATTGACCTGCAAGGCTCGCGGTAATCAAAACAACTAAGAAATTTGAAATTTAAGCAATATCTTAAAGTTAAGGGCTTAAATTAAGGACTTACTAAATACCTTCTTAACCTATATACAATGTTTATGCCGAAATTTACTATTTTTTAGTATGACGGTAACTACACTCAAATGTTAGCTAAAACCGCTAGTTGCAATTTCAGTCATTTAGTGCATTCGACTCAATTAATACATGTAAATCAAGATCGCGCAAGGAAATTATTTTTAAATAAGTAACTGGATTGTTCTGTAGGCAAGGGACTTAAGCCCTTTGTTGTATGAAGTAAGCACGGGTTACAGCGCTTTGCGCTGTAACCCGTGCAAAAATTTCTATGACTGGCTATAAGTTGCCGCGATATTTTGAAAAATCAGCAATATTCTCCAGATTGTAGCCACCAGGATAAAACTTGCCATTAATTTCCCATGTGGGATAATAACGAATACGGTTACTACGACAAAGCTGAGTTTGAGGATTAACTCCCCTCGGATCACATTCGATGATCTCTATCTGTTTCACTGCTTCTTGCCCGAAACGTTGTTTTTGGTTATGACAATGGGGACACCAATAGGCTGTATACAGTTTTGCCCCAATTTTTTTTAAGTGCTTGGCTAGCGCAATTTGCGAAGGACTAGATGTAGTTGTGACCGCGGGAGGCAATTCTTGCGCGATCGCGGATTTGGTGAAGTGAGGCGCAAGCATTACTGTTGATACGCCCACAACACTGGCGATCGCGAGACTAACAGAAGCTAATTTAGAGGATAGGTGATGGCAATTCATAGGTTAAGACAATTCCAAATTGCTTAGTAACGCTGCTATTGTAGCCATCTGAAAACTACAAAATTGTGATGGCAAGGTGATGATATCAGATCGAGAAGTCAAACTAGAAAACCTAAAAATAGCGATCGTCCATGAATGGTTTGTTAATTACGCAGGTTCGGAGCGCGTGGTTGAGCAGATTTTAAATATATTTCCCCATGCTGATTTATTCGCAGTGGTGGATTTTCTGGATGATTCTCAACGCGGATTTATTCACAGTAAGAAAGTTACGACTTCTTTTATTCAGAAATTACCCTTTGCCAAAACTAAGTTTCGACAATATTTGCCCCTGATGCCGATCGCGATCGAGCAGCTTAATTTGTCAGCTTATGATCTAGTGATTTCTAGTTCCCATGCTGTGGCTAAAGGTGTGTTGACTTCGCCGCATCAATTACATATTTCCTATGTGCATTCACCGATTCGCTATGCATGGGATTTGCAACACCAATACTTAAGAGAGTCAAATTTAGAAAAGGGCATCAAAAGTTGGATCGCGCGGTGGATTTTGCATCAAATTAGAATATGGGATACACGCACAGCCAATGGGGTTGATTTATTTATTGCCAATTCCAAATTTATCGCTCGGCGTATTCAAAAAGTCTATCGGCGATCAGCAAAGATTATCTATCCGCCAGTGGATTTACAAAATTATACTTTGCAAACTCAAAAGCAGAACTTCTATCTCACAGCTTCACGATTAGTTCCTTACAAACGCATTGATCTAATTGTGGAATCTTTTTCGCAAATGCGCGATCGCCAGTTAATAGTAATTGGCGATGGTGAGCAAATGGAAAGGATTCAAGCTAAAGCCAGTTCCAATATCCAATTTTTAGGACATTTAGAGCCGCTAAAATTGCGCGAATATATGCAAAGTGCTAAAGCTTTTGTATTTGCTGCTGAAGAGGATTTTGGAATTACTCCAGTGGAAGCTCAAGCTTGTGGTACACCAGTTATCGCCTATGGGCGCGGTGGTGTTTGCGAGTCAGTGCGAGGCTTAGATTGCGATCGCCCCACAGGTGTATTTTTTGCAGAGCAAACGGTGGGAAGTATTTGTAAAGCTGTGCTGGAGTTTGAGCAAAATTGCGATCGCATTTCGCCTCAAGCCTGTCGCGAAAATGCCATGCGATTTGCTACGGAGAGATTTCAAACAGAATTTTTAGACTTTGTAAAGCAGTCTTGGTTGGCATAAGAGGATGGTGGCGCTTCGCGCCACCATCCTCTTTGGTTTAAAAAGGCACTGGAATTTCTAAGTGAATACTTTCTTGCGATTGCGGATGAACAAAGGTTAACTCCCTTGCATGAAGGTGTAAACGGTCTGTAACTGCATGACAACCATAAAGGCGATCTCCTAAGATGGTTATTCCCAAACCTCGCACATCCGCAGCATGAACTCGCAGTTGGTGGGTTCTGCCCGTTAAGGGAACAAATTCAATTCTGGAATGATTAACTTCGTGGCGAATCACCTTAAACTTAGTAATGCTAGGCTTACCTCGTTCAAAATCAACTTGCTGGTAGGGGCGGTTTTCAGGATTTCCCCATAATGGCAAATCAATCATGCCATCTTCTTTGTCAACTATTCCAGACAGCAAAGCTTCATAGATTTTATGGATTTTTCGATTTTGAAATTGATAATTTAAGTTTCGAAGAGTCTCCAGATTACGAGCAAACAGCAAAATTCCCGATGTTTGCCGATCAAGTCGATGCACAGGATAGAGAATTGTGCGATCGCCCAATGACTGACGTAATCGACTCAGCACACTGTCTTGTGTATCTAAATAACGCCCTGGAATTGACAAAAGCCCTGCGGGTTTAGCGATCGCCATTACATCTTCATCTTCATAAATGATTGTCAGAGATTGTGCTAAATCTTCTTTATTAAGAGAAGTTGCTATTGTTTCTGCTTTAAAGGAAGTGCTAGAAGATCGCCTTGTGGATAGTAAAAATCCCATAATTGGCTGACATCTCTCCACACAAGCCCCATAAAACTCACCTTGAATTTTATATCCATCAGGAGAAGGATTTCCCCACCAAAATTCTGCCATTGCTACAGGTTTGAGCGCATGATTTGCCGCGTAGTCTAGCAGCTTAGGAGCGCAACAATCTCCCATTCCCGTTGGCATTGCTCCTTCGGTAATGATTTGCTTAAGCGATCGCGTTTCACCCGCGAAATTAGTCAGGACATAGGCATGGTGCATTTGCGTTTGCAAAGTACGCGATAGCTGCCGACGCTCTTGTTTGAGAAAACGCATTTGCTCATCGGCAGCAGCGATCGCTTGTTGTAATGGCAGTAAAGCAAGATCGCGATCGCGTTTGAGATTGCGCCGCGCCATTTTTTCTATTTGACTTTCACGGTCAAGTTCCTGCAAATTAGTCGAACTTTGCGATCGCTGAACTTGTCGATTTTGCTTAGAAATGTGATGCTTTGCTTGTAGCTCAGCTAGCTGGATTGCGAATTCCTGTGATTTATGCTCATACTCTAGTCGTTCAGGAATTTGACTTAAATCGATTAATTTTTGTTTGATAGTAGCTAATTTAGCTAATGTAATTGATTCGGCGATCGCCACATTTTCTCGTCCTGCGATCGGTGGAACCCATCCCTCAATATAACTTTCCCCATTTAACAAGCCAGAAAAAGCTTTGAGAATAATTTCTTCCCCTGCAATTGATTCAGCTAAAAGAATTCCATACATTTTTCCTTCTCTAGTATTTACTTGTGAATTTAATTGCGAAAATTCTTGCATTAAATTTAAAGCGATCGCTTCCGCTTGCCTAGTTCTGGGCAAGCGCAATAGTTCACCACTAAAGGGACATCTTCCTTCATAAAAATAGGTTGTGATTGCTGATTCGTTATCTCTATTCATTAGTTTCTGCATTTACAGCGCTTTGCGCTCAAACCCGAACCCCAAGAATTTTGTTAAAGTGTTGCGATGCAACACTTTTAGGACTTACGCAGAAGTTGCTAAGACCCTCACCCCTAGCCCCTCTCCCAAAAAGGGAGAGCAGGGTGGTTTCATTTTCGGAAAGGGCTATCGTGTAAAGAGTACAGAAAAGAGCAAGAGTTAGGAGAAGAAGCCAAAACAGTAAAAAATGGTCTGGTAGAAGCTAAGCAAAAAGCAAAACCAGACCATGAACTTTATAGAACAATTAAAGCAGATCCCAGACCCTCGAAAAAGTAAAGGTAAGCGCCATCCCTTGTGGCTAGTAATGTGCTTAACCTTGCTGGGAGTATTGTGTAATTATCACGGATATCGCCCATTAGCAGATTTCTGTGAGAAACATTGGCAAACGCTACAAACAATGCTAGAGCTAGCACCAGAGAGCCAAATCCCCTCATACTCCACCTTTCGCCGTGTCATTCAAGGGGTAGAAATCGAGTCAGTAGTCAAACTATTTAACGAGTGGTGTCGAAATAGTCATACAGGAGAATCAGGGCAATGGCTAGCGATGGACGGTAAAAGCATCAAATGTACGGTCACCAATCAGACCGATTCTAAGCAAAACTTTACCAGTACTGTGTCAGCCTTTACCCACGAAACAGGAGAAGTAATTGCCCTTGCTGTATCTGAAAATAAGCAAATCAGCGAAATCGAAGTAGTTAAACAAGTGATTACTTCCTTACAAGGACAACCAGCCTCTTTCACAATGGATGCCTTACATTGCCAAAAAGATACGGTGAAATTAATTGCTGAGCAGGAACAGCATTATTTGATTGCCCTCAAAAATAATCAACCCAATCTGGTCAAGGCTTTGGATCACTTACATCAAAACACGGTCGCTCTTAGTTATGCCGAAGAGTTTGACAAATCTCATGGTCGGCAAGTGCGTCGTCGTGTTTGGGTCTATCCTGCTCCACTTCACTTACGCAAACATTGGTCGTCTCTACAGTCTTTGATTTATGTCGAACGCGAGGGCTGGCGTGATGATAAGCCCTTTTTCGAGTCCCTTGGTTATATTTCTGATTTGGCTCTTAATGCGGCTCAGTTTCTGGACCCGATTCGCCTACACTGGGGTATTGAAAATCGCTTGCATTGGGTGCGTGATGTCCTTTTTCAAGAGGATACTGGCTTACGACGTGGCGGCAATGCTCCTACTATTTGGGCTATTATTCACTGCTTTATCATGACTACTGTCCGCCGTCTTGGTTATCGCACGATTCCTCAGGGGCAACGTGTTCTCGCTAATCAAGTTCACCAAGTTTTTGATATTCTCTCTTGTTCTTATTCTTACTGATTTTTCTCCCTCTAATTTTTCTGTAACTTCCTTCCTGTTTGCCTTTCCGAAAATGAAACCACCCTGCTCTCCCAAAAAGGGAGAGGGGAACAAGAAATTTTCCTACTCCCCTTCTCCCTTTTTGGGAGAAGGGGTTGGGGGATGAGGGAAATTTGAATTTTGCGTAAGTCCTAACTTTAACAAAATCCTTGGGGTTCGTTTATAGAATGGCAGCGTTTCGCGCTGCTGCTCTCTTTGAAGAATTAGATATATTATGGCAGAAGTACTAATATTTTTAAAAGATGAGCCACTCTAGCAATCTATTTCTTAACCTTAACTATGAACCTGCGATCGAGTCTCTTGAAGACTATCACGACATCGTTACGGCGGCGGAATATCCTCTTCACAAACTACGTTGGCGCAATGATCAGGTTTTGTCCGTGCTGGGACTTGACCCAGCAAAAGTTAGTGATGATGACTTCATTGAAGCCTTTGGGCATTTTCAAGCAGTCCGTCCATTTTTAGCGCTACGCTATCACGGCTATCAATTTGGTGAATATAATCCCCAAATTGGTGATGGTCGGGGCTTTGTCTATGGACAAGTGCGCGGGAATGATGGCGAACTCTATGACTTCGGCACAAAAGGCTCAGGTCGCACTCCCTACTCGCGCACTGCCGACGGCAGACTCACCCTAAAGGGCGGAGTGAGAGAAATCATTGCCTCAGAAGCTTTGCATCGTATGGGAGTGAAGACTTCACGATGCATGAGTCTCGTGGAGACTGGCGAAGAACTTTGGCGCGGAGATGAGCCATCACCAACGCGCTCAGGAGTGATGGTACGCTTTTCGCGATCGCACATTCGTTTTGGCACCTTTGAGCGATTGCGCTGGATTGGACGCGACGACCTCACTCGCAAATTACTAGATCACGTCCTCCAAATTTACTATCCACATCTATGGGGAACAGCAGATCAAGATCAGAAATTCTATTTGGAATTAGTGGAAAGAGTTGCCACCCTCTGCGCTCAATGGATGGCGGCGGGTTTTTGTCATGCTGTTCTCAACACCGATAATATGTCGATTACTGGCGAAAGTTTTGATTATGGCCCCTTTGCCTTCATTCCCACCTATGATCCGCGGTTTACAGCCGCTTACTTTGACCACGCGGGACGCTATAGCTACGCCAATCAGCCAGCCGCCTGCTATTGGAACCTAGACAAGCTGCAAGATCCTCTCAGCATGATCATGGATAAAAATGATATGCAGTCTTCATTACTAAAGTTTAAAGACTTCTATCGCCAAGCCTATTGTGAGATGATGCTCAAGCGTTTAGGATTTGCAAGTCTCTCAGAGCCAGAAACAGAAGAATTGATTAGCGCAACTTTAGAGTTGCTAGCAATGGTACAGGCGATCGGCTATAACCAATTCTTTGTGAAGTTACGTCAGACTTTTCAATTAAATTGGCGAGAAGAAGCTAGTAATATTTTTGCTGATCATGATTGGGAACTAACCGATGAGCAGTTACCACTATTAGAGAAATGGCGAATTGTTTATCATCAGTTGTTAATTCGTCAACCGATCGCAGAAATAGAAAACATGGCTAAACAACTTCAACAAGCAAATCCTACTATGATCTTCCTACGTCCAAAAATTGAAGAACTATGGGAACGCATCGCAGTTGACGATGATTGGCAACCACTGTATGCAGCGATCGCGCAATTACAGTCCTAAAGATTAGCTCACAGCGCTTTGCGCCCAAAGACGAACCAATAATTGAGTTGCGGCGCGAAGCGCCGCGACTCAATTATTGGTTCGTCTTTGTAGTTAATCAGATAGTCTTTGTTTTAAACTTTCTGCAATCTTTGTCCCTAAATATTCGGGAATTAAATTTTCGTTGGGGCCAAGTAAATACAAAATTAGCCTTGTACGTCCACTCCAGACCAATAAATTAGCATTTACCACCAACAGATCTTCTTGCCAAATCGCATTCATCACTTTATAAAACAGCCCTGGTTGGCTATCAGCTTCGACTAATAGGGCTGGCAAATGAAACACGCGATCGACATAAAAATTTGTTTCCACCTTTCTGAGTCCGCTATCGAGATTAAATTCTAAAGCTAGCATTTCCTCAACTTCAAAGCGCCCTAATAGAGTCTCTTTGATCGCCTTTCGTACATTTTCAGCAGTCTTGCTAGGCAGGGATTTACCGCCACGCGAGATCACCAGCTTCATAAAAACTAACATCGGTGCATGGATTTGACCATACAGACTCATATTATGAATTGTCAGCCCATAGGCAGCTAAAACCCCGAAAATATCATTTAGTAAAAATGACTGATTGCGATAGGCAAAATAAAGCACACTCCTAGTGCTTTCGGCGCGTAACTCGATCACCGCTTCCTTAGATTGATAAAGCTGATAAGCCAAACGCAAATTCTGTAGCTGCACATCACTACTGACAAACTGCTCATAAAATTGGGGAAAGCTAGTATTAAAGCGCTTTAGCAACTCGATAGTTGAAGTTTTTAAACCAAATGTCATAATCAACCTCGAAATCGCTTACAGCTATTTGTTATTGTCCAGCCTACTGCTCCAAATATTGTCATAGTCACTAGCTTCAATATTATGCGTCTGTAGTTTTGGATGTAATGCGATCGCGGTTAATCTTGTTTGTCGCAACTAGCGCTTGCACTGAGATTCGGAAGTTTTTAAGATATGACTTTTATAGCTATAGCTATATGTCTTATTTCCAAATGCCAATGGCGGTCTAATTCTAGCAACATAAAGTCAGAACTGGACTATGGATTGCTACACAATTTTGCCTCATCTATACTCAAAAATATAATTGGCTTTATTCTGCTTGCAGTTTATTGAGACTTTCTTATGGCTATTCCTTTTCGTAAAATCCAATAATTGAGGGGCGGCGCTCCGCGCCGCCCCTCAATTATTAAAACGCGGTAGCCGCATACAACAGTATTAATCAATTCTCGGTTTGTCGTTGAAATAGTTTAAGGCTTCAGCAAAATCCTTAACCCCTCGAAATTGCCTATAGACGGACGCAAAGCGGACATAAGCAACTTCATTCACCTCCTGTAAATATTGCAATACCATCTCACCAATTTCCACACTAGAAACTTGATGGCGATCGCGTACTTGTAACTGGGCTTCGATCTCATCAATAATTGCGTCTAGCTGAATTTGGCTAATTCCCGTCTTTTCACAGGCGCGAATCATGCCCCGCAATAATTTAGAACGATCAAAAGACTCACTGCCCCCATCACGTTTGACAACTGTAATTGGAATAAATTCAATGCGTTCATAGGTGGTAAACCGTCGCTGACAGTTTAGGCATTCTCGTCTGCGTCGAATACTATAGCCTGCTTCTGCCGATCGCGATTCGAGAACACGGCTATCGGGATGCTGACAATAGGGACAGAGCATGAATTATCTCAGATGGGACTTTGACTAATTGTATTCTTATTGCAGCATTTTTCAAGAAGCTCATAGCGGTGCGGTTTGCTGTCCCTCGCTTCCTGAAAATTCTAAAATTAGTTTTTTGGAAGTCAGCCAGTGGCTGGCTTTCAAAAAACCAATTTTGGGGTTTGCAGCGCCGAAGGCGCTGCAAACCCCAAAATTGGTTTCATAATGAGAATTACTAATCGATGTGGCTGCGATCGCTTGGTTTTAACAAAAGCAGATACAATAAGTAAATTCTTAAAGTATCTGTAACGAATTCGCAATAAATGGGGCAAATGGGTTTCTGGAAAAGCTTATTTGGTTCTGACACCCTCGAACCTACAAAAAAAACTAAACTTCGCCTAGTGCCCAACCAAAGCGGACAGATATTTTTTAGTACCGAAAAAGATCTTGATCTATACGAACTAGAGGAATTATGTGACTCTGTGGGTTGGGCAAGGCGACCAATTCGCAAAGTTCGCATCGCTCTACAGAATAGTTTTGTCGTGCTTTCGATGTGGGAGCATCGCGGTAGTTATCGACGGCTCGTTGGTTTTGCTCGTGCGACTTCTGATCATGCTTTTAATGCCACGCTTTGGGATGTAGTAATCCACCCCGATTTTCAAGGACGCGGTTTGGGCAAAGCGATGATGGAAGAAATGATTCGAGAGTTACGCAAGCATGACATTAGTAATATCAGTTTGTTTGCCGATGCCCATGTGGTTGAGTTTTATGGTCAGCTAGGATTTAACGTCGATCCTGAAGGCATCAAAGGAATGTTCTGGTATCCCTAACAAAAAAACAGTGGCGCACGCTGCGCGTGCGCCACTGTTTTTTAGAAAACTATGGCAAAGCCAAAACCCAAGAGAGAGTTGCGGCGCTTCGCGCCGCAACTCTCTCTTGGGTTTTGGCTACCGCTTAAAAGATTGATTTTTTGAAAGACTGCCATTGGCAGTCTTTCAAAAAATCAATCTTTACAATGAGAATTGAGGATCTGGCAGCTATAAACTGGACAGGAAAGCGTATGATGAAATAAGAAAAAGCTCTTTTTTGATCGTTTTTAAGTATACAAATCGTTACAATTTATAAATCATGGATATTTTGTCATTAGGTTGGTTTGGCGTGTTGGGAATGTTCACACTTTCGATCGCATTCGTAGTGTGGGGACGCAACGGTCTATAAAACTAGTTGCAGGCAAAAAGTGCCTGCAACTAAAACAAGAATTTTCTAGCTATTAAAAACACTTCAATGTCAGAAGCAATAATTTTCAATACCTTTTTCTGGGCAGCGATCGTCCTGATGGCGATCGCTACAACTGGAGTCGGATACCTTACCTATTTAGAATGGCAAGATCGTCGTCGTCGTGGAAAAAGTTAAACCACTCGTAGATACTGTCTTTTAACCAAGGTTGATGCCAGACTAATCCCAAATTAATCGTTTGTTCAAAGCGATCGGGTAACTCTCCACCTTCAATTCCTACACAGAATTTAAAGGTTTTTACCTGTTTCCACTGTTTTAAATGTTTGAGCAGACTTATGATCGCCTGACGATAGGGATGATGGGGAAGAGTATACCAATCTTCTGAAGCCTCATTTAATTTGTCGAATCCTAAATGGACAATCGTCAGATTTTGGTCTATTCCTTTAGCACTCATATCAGGATCTTCGGTTTGTGCATTGGCAAAAAGATTGGCAAAGTTTTTAGAAGTTTCTTCTTGTAAAAGCAAATCATTTTTGGCAGCAACTTCCCGCAACTCTCCTAAAAATTCGGGAGACTTTTGTCCTTGCCAGCGAATACCCAGCGTAATTAATTTTGTCTGCAAAAGCAGATGCCCTAGTTTTTCAGCTTTAGTTTCGAGATAACGCAAGTTATGCTCATTAGTCTCGATTAGCAAAGGTAAACGTCCCGTAATTTCAATTTCAAAGCCTTTTAATCCTGCGAGCTTACGGGGATTATTAGTAATTAAGCGCATTTTTTTGATGCCAAGATCATGGAGAATTTGTGCGCCCACACCGTAGGTTCTTAAATCAGCGCCAAATCCCAATTTTTCATTGGCTTCAACTGTGTCTAATCCGCCATCTTGTAATGCATAGGCTTTGATTTTATTGATTAAACCAATACCTCGCCCTTCTTGTCTTAGGTAGACAACTACGCCCCAGTTAGCAAATTCAATCATTTTTAAGGCGCTTTGTAACTGTCCGCGACAATCACAGCGCAGTGAGCCAAGTGCGTCGCCCGTCAGACATTCAGAATGAACTCTTACTAAAACTTCATTGTCCGTAAATTCTTGGAGTTCGCCTTTAACGATCGCTAAATGCTCAGTATTATCAAGGGTATTCCGATAGGCATAGACTTTAAAATCACCAAATAGTGAAGGAAGACTGGCGATCGCTTCTCGTTTTACAAAGCGATCGTGTAGAAGTCGGTAACTGATCAGATCCGCAATGCTAATTAATTTGAGATTGTGCAATTTGGCATATTCGATTAGCTCAGGCAACCGCGCCATCGAGCCATCATCATTCTGAATTTCGCAAATTACCCCTGCGGGATACAGCCCAGCCATTTGTGACAAGTCAACGGCGGCTTCGGTATGTCCAGCCCGTTTTAGCACACCGCCATCTTTTGCTCTAAGGGGAAATATATGCCCAGGGCGGCGCAAATCACTTGGCTGTGTGTGTGGATTAATCGCGGATTGAATTGTGCGAGATCTGTCATCCGCAGAAATCCCTGTCGATGTCCCTTCAAGTGCGTCAATGCTGACTGTAAAAGCCGTTTGATGACTATCAGTATTTTGATCTACCATTAAGGGCAAATCCAAACTATCAAGCCGCTCGCCTGTCATCGCCAAGCAGATCAAGCCCCGCGCCTTGACTGCCATAAAGTTAATCATTTCTGGGGTAGCAAATTGTGCGGCTCCGATTAAATCGCCTTCATTTTCGCGGTTTTCATCATCGACAACGACAATGAGGCGACCAGATTGGAGATCGTGGAGGGCATCGGGGATAGAATCAAACTGAAACTTAGTCAAGGCTTACTGTTAGGGCTGTGAGCTATATAAGTTAATCATATCCCAATCGTCTTAATATAGTGATCGCCAAATGTAAAACCGCAGCAATTCTCATTATGAAACCAATTTTAGGGTTTGCAGCAAACCCTAAAATTGGTTTTTTGAAAGCCAGCCTACGGCTAGCTTTCAAAAAACCAATTTTTATAATGAGAATTGCTGGTAAAACCAAAGAATTAAGGGTCGGCGCTTTGCGCCTATAACCCAAAACATGGGTTATAGGTACTAAATCCCATCTTTTGGGTGTAGCCAGCCAAATTCTAGACTCAGTAAGCTTAAATAGATACTTGATATGGGAATAATAGTAATAACGGGTGAGGGGAACTAGCAATTTAAGTTTGAACAAGGGCTCAATGACTATGCTGGAACAATCAAAAACAATTATTACTCTTCAAACAGGCGATCACGCAGGGGCTTGGGAGAATTTTGAGCAAACCACTTTGCCACTACAAAATGCAGGTGGCGTAGGACTATTGGGAGTTTTGCTATTGAGTGCGATCGGGGCAACTGCTTATCAATACTGGCAACTCAGACAAACGCGCCAGCAACTCAAAATCGAAAAATTAAAAAATTATGATGTCGCTAAAAAATTTAAGTTAGCCCTGCATACCATTGACGAGCATGAGCATAATCCTGATTTGGTTCATTCCCGTGAATTTAATCTTGATTACTTGAGTATGCGGATGGAAGAACCGCATTTTTGCGAAATTATTTTGGCGCAAATCAAGGTTAATTTGCGCCAAAAGGTATCTCCTGCTCTGATGCCGACAGAGGAGGTTAGTGGTAATGTTCGGAAGGTTGACATAATTTTTGATGTTTCATTTCAGCCAGAACATCATGACGACTCGCAGATCCGAACATTGTTTAGGATCCATGTCAAATTAGCCAAAATCCCTACTCATGGGTCGCAAAGTATCCTCAAAGATCTCATCGCTGGACTAGAAAATTTTGTGTCTGCATCTGATGAAAATCGTAATTGGCAACCTACGATTCAAGGAAAACTTGCAGTAATAAGCTGGGATCAAACTGCTAAACCAACGCCACTATTAGTGATTGAACAAACTAATGAGGGTAGTAATGTGTTGTTACGCAATAAGCGGTTAGCCAATTCCAAAAGATAGAAGCTACAAGAGATTAGGATGATTCGATGATGTCGTAACTTCCTAAGATTTTTAAGTTTTCGGTTACGGAGCGTAACTCTGCTAAAGCTTCCGCAAAATTGGGATCACTTACGGGGGTTTCAATATCGATAAAAAAGATATATTCACCAAGCGATCGCTTGGTGGGGCGAGACTCAATCCGACTAAGGTTGATTTGGCGATCTGCAAATATTCGCAATGGTCTCACTAAAGCTCCTGGCATATTGCGTTTGAGACTAAATGCTAGCGAGGAATGGGTTCCTTTAGCGGAGACATTTCGCCCAAGTACTAGAAAACGGGTGCAGTTATCAGGTTGATCATTGATCGGATATTGCAGGATTGGCTCTTGGTAGATCTCGGCAGCGCGTTGAGAGGCGATCGCTGCAATTGAGCTATCTCTGGCTACACTGGCTACACCATCGGCAGTAGAGTCTGTGGCAATCTGCTGCACGTTAGGCAAATGATGCTCTAGCCAACTCTGACATTGGGCTAAGGCTTGGGGATGCGAATAGATTACTTTGATCTGATTAATATCTGAAGCGCGGGTAATCAGAGCATGGGCGATCGGCAACACGATCGCCTGTTGGATTTGCAAAAACTCTGATTGCCATAGACTGTCAAGAGTCATGGTTACGCCGCCTTGGATCGAGTTTTCGACTGGAACAACCGCAATATCAACATTTCCCTGTTCTGCGGCGCTGATCACTTGTGGAATTGTAGTATAGGGACACATTCTTGAGGAATCATGCTCTAAGTCAGGATGACAGAGCTGCAAGTATCGCAGAGCTGCCATTTCTGAGTATGTACCTGCGGGGCCAAGATAAGCGATCGTCGTCATGTTAAAACCAAAAATATAGAGGACTAGCAAAGCTAGTCCTCTATATTTTTGCAAAAGATCTCGCTTTTCCATCAAAAACTACTAGCAAAATAAGTTTTGCTTAAGACATAAAAACCAAAAAGTGAGTTGCAGCGCGAAGCGCTGCAACTCACTTTTTGGTTTTTTAAAACTTCACAGAAGCAGTTCGCTTCTCGGGAAGTTGTGTGTACTCAGCAACGATCTTGCGGAACTCTTCACCGTCTAGAGTTTCTACATCGAGCAGAATATCGACTAAGCGATCGCAGAGGTCACGATTTTCTTCTATTAGATGTTTTGCTGTGTCGTAGCAAGTTTGGGCGATTTGACGAATTTGACGATCAATGCGATCGCCTAGCTTAACGGAGTAGTCGCTTTGGGGCATAAAATTACGACCGAGGAACACTTCACCCGTTTCTGACTCCAAAGCACCTAAACCAAGATCGGACATCCCAAACTGAGTCACCATCATTCGTGCCAACCTAGCCACCTGTTGGAAATCACCTGATGCACCTGTGGTGATTTCAGCATCGCCAAAAACTACTTCTTCGGCAGCCCGACCACCCAGCATCATGGTGATCGTGTCGAGAATCTGCGATCGCGACTCCAGACCATATTCTTCATCGGGGACACCCTTGGCAAAGCCACCAATGCCACCAGAGCGAGGCACGATCGTAATCTTGTCTAGTAATGACGCATTCTTGAGTAACGTCATCACTAAGGCATGACCAACTTCATGGTAAGCAACTAAGCGCTTCTTAGCACTATCGAGCATGGGCTTCATAGTGAGTCCAATCGTCACCCGATCAATTGCATCGGCAATTTCCAATTCACCGATCGCATCTTTAAACCGACGAGCAGCCAGAATTGCGGCTTCGTTAAGTAAGTTTGCCAGATCTGCGCCCGCAAATCCGGGGGTTAGACGAGCGATCGCTTCGATAGATACGTTTTCTTCAAGCTTTTTGTTACGCGCATGAACTTTGATAATTTCTTGACGACCCTTATAGTCAGGATAATCCACCGTAATCTGGCGATCAAATCGACCGGGACGCAACAAGGCACTGTCTAAAACATCAGGACGATTAGTTGCCGCCACGACAATCACGCCTGAGTTGCCTTGAAAACCATCCATTTCGGTGAGCATTTGGTTGAGAGTTTGTTCTCTTTCATCATTGCCGCCGCCGATCCCTGTACCGCGTTGGCGACCAACTGCATCGATTTCATCAATAAAGATGATACAGGGAGCATTATCTTTGGCTTTTTGAAACAAATCGCGAACGCGAGAAGCACCCACGCCCACAAACATTTCGACAAATTCCGAGCCTGATAATGAGAAGAAAGGAACCCCTGCTTCTCCTGCAATCGCTTTAGCAAGCAAGGTCTTCCCAGTGCCTGGTGGACCAATTAGCAATACGCCTTTGGGGATCTTTGCGCCCACAGCAGTAAAGCGATCGGGCTGTTTGAGAAATGTAACAACTTCCTGCAATTCTTCTTTGGCAGTGTCAATTCCCGCCACATCTGCAAACATGATTCCAGTTTTTGCTTCTGGAGAAAATCTCGCTTTAGTTTTACCAAAACTCAGCGTTTGTCCGGGGCCACCAGGAGCATTGCTAAGTCGGCGTAACACCATCAATAATACAAAAATCAACAACATCGGTACAAAAAAAGTACTTACTAGTTGCCAAATTAGAGTCGGCTGCTGTGGCGCTTTTACTGCTACGTCAACGTTATTTTCACGTAGAGCTTTGATCAGTTCAGTATTACCATCACGAGCGATCAAGTCAACTCTGACCTTGCGCCCATCTTTTAAAACTGCTTCTGCTGCTAGCCCGCTACCGTCGATATCGATTTTTTGCACTCGATTGTCTTTTACATTGGCAAGCAATTCGCTATAGCCGATAGTGGCAGCCCCTTCAGTGTTAGCTAAAACCATCATGGGTGAAGCGATCGCTACACTTTGCACAATGGAGATGCTAATCACTGTAGATTTGACACGTTGCCAAACGGTTGACCAAAAGATTTTTTTTCCAGAAGACATCACTGTCTATAGCTCCTTATAACCCCGTCGATGCGGTAATCGGTTGTTAACTATTAGTTTAGTACATTGGTTAAAAAGCTGTCATAAAGTGAGGATGACGTAACTTCCTGTAAACCTTTGCAACTTTTTGCCCCGACTCATAGTTTTACTAAATATAGTAAAGAGAATTAACTTATCGATTGTTTTGCAATCAGATGCTTTTTAGGAGGGCAAAACATGGCTCTAGAGCCTTGCACAGAAGTTCCTGTCCAAACAAACAATCATAAAAATATTAGTGATCTCTCAGTCCTCAAAGAACGTGGTCAGAGAGAAGTATTTTGCGGCTTAACAGGTATTGTCTGGCTACATCGCAAAATGCAAGATGCTTTTTTCCTAGTTGTCGGCTCGCGTACATGCGCCCACTTAATCCAGTCTGCGGCAGGTGTGATGATCTTTGCAGAGCCAAGATTTGGAACCGCAATTCTGGGTGAGCGAGATTTGGCAGGGCTTGCTGACGCTAACGAAGAACTCGATCGCATAGTTGATCAGCTCTTAGAGCGTCGCCCTGACATTGGCACATTATTTCTGGTAGGCTCATGTCCTTCTGAAGTGATCAAGCTTGATCTAGCTAAAGCATCAGAACGGCTCAACCAAAAATTCTTCCCTAAGGTGAGGATTCTTAACTATTCAGGCAGTGGCATCGAGACCACATTTACTCAGGGTGAAGATGCTTGTCTAGGGTCAATGGTTCCTGTATTGCCACGCAGCGATGAGCCAAGCTTGATGGTGGTAGGCAGTCTAGCGGATGTGGTAGAGGATCAGTTCCAAAGACTATTTGACAAAATGGGACTGGGACCTGTCTATTTTTTCCCACCTCGACGGGCAGCAAGTTTACCGCCCATCGGTAAAGGGACAAAATTACTTTTAGCGCAGCCGTTTCTCAGTGATACGGTGCGATCGCTAATTTCACGTGGTGCAACCCTATTACCATCGCCCTATCCCCTCGGCATCGAAGGCACAACCGCATGGCTCAAGACGGCGGCTAATGCTTGGAATGTGAGCGATGAACAATTTGAACAGGCGATCGCACCTTCAGTGAGTCGCGCCAAAGTTGCTCTAGATCGATATCACCAAGTCCTAACTGGTCGCAAAGCATTCCTATTCCCTGACTCACAGTTGGAAATTCCTCTAGCAAGGTTTTTATCGAGAGAGTGCGGCATGGAGCTAGTTGAAGTCGGCACTCCTTATATTGATCGTCTGCTGATGGATCAAGAAATTAATCTTTTGCCAGTTGGCACGGCTTTGTCTGAAGGTCAGGATGTCGAAAAGCAGCTAGATCGCTGTCGAGAAGCTAAGCCTGATATTACAGTCTGCGGACTGGGACTGGCTAATCCCCTCGAAGCTGAAGGTATGGCAACAAAATGGTCAATTGAATTGGTATTTTCGCCGATTCAAGGTTATGACCAAGCTGCCGATCTCGCTGAATTATTTGCGCGTCCTCTTGAAAGACGCAAAAGACTAACAGTGTGATTTAGAGAACGCTTTGCGTTCTCTAAATCACTTTTTTTTGATATCACTATAATGAAATAACTTATGGAATTAACTCTCTGGACTTACGAAGGACCTCCCCATGTTGGCGCAATGCGAGTTGCCACAGCTATGGAAGGCGTTCATTATGTGCTTCATGCCCCACAGGGCGATACCTACGCTGACTTGCTATTTACGATGATCGAACGCCGCGATCGCCGTCCTCCTGTTACCTATACAACTTTTCAAGCTCGCGATCTTGGTGGTGACACCGCCGAAATGGTCAAGACTTCGGTTAAAGATGCCTATGAAAGATTTAAGCCTCAAGTGATGCTAGTGGGCGAAAGCTGCACCGCCGAACTAATTCAAGATCAACCGGGATCGCTTGCTAAAAGCATGGGACTACCCATCCCCGTCGTCAGCTTAGAGTTACCCGCCTACTCCAAAAAAGAAAATTGGGGAGCAAGCGAAACTCTGTATCACTTAGTTCGGACATTACTATTACCTGTCGTACTACCTCCTAATACCAAGCGTCCTCAAAGAGAATCACATATTCGCCCTAAGGCAAATATTATTGGCCCCACAGCTCTGGGGTTTAGATGTCGTGACGATATTCGGGAAGTGGTGAAATTACTTGCTGAAATTGGGGTTGATGTAAATGTGATTGCGCCAATGGGTGCGACACCTGATGATTTAATGCGAATTCCTGATGCAGATTTTAATATTTGCCTTTACCCTGAAATCGCGTTGACAACTTGTACTTGGTTGAGTCGTAATTTTGCTCAGCCAATTATTAAAACTGTACCCATCGGCGTTGGTGCAACCCGTGATTTTATTGCTGAAATTGGTAAGGTTGCTGACATCGATGTTAGTCATGCCCTAGCGCGATCGCAGTCGGATACATTAGGCAACTGGGATGCTGCCCGCATTTCCTCACCTGCTGAAGCCAGTGCCTCTAGACTGCCTTGGTATTCGCGATCGGTTGACTCTACCTATCTCACAGGTAAGCGCGTGTTTATCTTTGGTGACGCAACTCACGCCTTAGCCGCCGCCCGCATTGCCACGGAAGAACTAGGTTTTACGCTGGTGGGTATCGGAACCTATAGCCGTGAATTTGCGCGAGAAGTCCGCGAATTTGCTAAAAAACATGGCATTGAGGCTGTAATCAGTGATGACTACTTAGCTGTGGAAGCAAAAGTTGCGGAAGCTGCTCCAGAACTGGTGCTTGGCACACAGATGGAGCGACATATTGCCAAACGCTTGGGTATTCCTTGCGCGGTAATTTCGGCTCCGATCCATGTTCAAGATGTGCCAGCCCGTTACTCACCACAAATGGGTTGGGAAGGGGCAAATGTGATTTTTGATAGCTGGGTTCATCCTTTGATGATGGGTCTAGAGGAACATTTGATCGGAATGTTCAAGGAAGACTTCGAGTTTGCAGAAGGTCATATGAGCCATCTGCATACTGCGCCAGCACAGGAGATTCGCGGCGAATCTAGCCCTGAGCCAATGGTCAGTATTAGTAACTCAACTAGTCATTCTAATCAAGTCTTCCTCACTCCTCTAGAGGAAGTGCTTGAAGACATGACTTGGAGTGCAGATGGCGAAGCCGAGTTAAAGAAGATCCCCTTCTTTGTGCGCGGCAAAATCAAGCGCAATACTGAAAAATTTGCCAGTGATCGCGGTATTACTTCGATCACTTCAGATACTCTTTACGAAGCAAAAGCTGCGATCAGCAAGTAATGACCTGACCACCAGCCCCCCTCTCCCATCAAGGGAGAGGGGGAGAATACAAATTATTTATATTAGGAGTTTATTTTGGCAGTTTTAACAGCGCATCCACCATCAATTACAAAATGTGAAGATGGCGAAGGTAGTGTTCAAGTGCATCAAGATCCAGGAATGGTAATTGAAGGTGCTTTGGTAATTGCTGTCTACGGTAAAGGTGGCATCGGTAAATCCACCACATCTTCCAATCTATCGGCAGCATTTTCCCATCTTGGTAAACATGTTCTCCAAATTGGTTGCGATCCCAAGCATGACAGCACCTTTACGCTCACTAAGAGAATGGTTCCGACTGTTATCGATATTCTCGAAACCGTTGACTTCCATTCCGAAGAACTGAAGACAGAAGATTTCATGTTTGAAGGTTATAACGGAGTGATGTGTATTGAAGCAGGTGGTCCCCCAGCAGGGACTGGTTGTGGCGGATACGTTACAGGTCAAACCGTGAAACTTCTCAAAGAACATCATCTGCTTGAAGATACTGATGTCGTAATTTTTGATGTATTGGGGGATGTGGTCTGTGGCGGATTTGCTGCACCTTTACAACACGCCCATTATTGCTTGATCGTTACTGCTAATGACTTTGACTCGATCTTTGCCATGAATCGGATTGTCGCTGCAATTCAATCAAAAGCGAAGAATTACCGCGTCCGTCTCGGTGGAATTATTGCGAATCGCAGCGAAGGAACTGATCAGATTGATAAGTTTAATGATCGCGTTGGTTTAAAAACCCTTGCCCATTTCCGCACCGTGGATGCAATTCGCCGCAGTCGTTTGAAAAAATGTACGGTGTTTGAAATGGAACCTGAACCTGAAGTTTTAGAGGTTCAACAAGAATATCTCAAGCTTGCCAAAGGTATGCTCGAAAATGCTGAACCTCTCTATGCACAGCCCCTAAAAGATCGCGAAATTTTTGACCTACTAGGTTTTGACTAATCATCAAAAAAGCCCTCGCTAAGCGAGGGCTTTTTAATTACAATTCTTCTTCTGTTAGTTCAGCTATCTTCATTAACGATTTTAAAGTTCCGATCTTTAAATCCTGATTTTTGTGAACAGGAATAGAAATAATTTTATTCTCACCTAGCTTTTCGTAGATATGGTGACTGCCAGTAATTTTTTTGAGAATCCAGCCTTTTTGCTCAACTATTTTACATAGTTTTTTGCCTGAGATTGACTTCATACCGTAATTTCAACTACCTTTGAAACAAGGTCTATTTTTTTGCTTTCATTGGCGACTTCTAGCCACCCTTGTATGGCATCTTGCAGATTGATGAGCAATTCATCCATACTATCCCCTTCTGTGATGCAACCAGCGAGTGCAGGAACTTCAGCCCAATAACCACCTTCTTCCGCAGGATAAACAATTGCTTTGATTTTCATTGTGTATATGTGAGTTTCAGTTTATGTACCTAGATTTTAACAGATTGCTTTTTTTTGTAAGTTATAATTCTCAATATATCAATCAGCATCCCAACTAGACAGCATAAGCTATGATCGCGACCTCACAGATTCCCGCCACAGTCCTTACAGGCTTTCTTGGCGCAGGCAAAACTACCTTACTCAATCACATTCTCACGGCTGAGCATGGCAAAAAAGTCGCCGTAATCGTCAATGAATTTGGGGAAATTGGTATCGATCAGCAGTTGGTAATTGGTGCTGACGAAGAAATTTTTGAGATGAATAATGGTTGTATTTGCTGCACAGTGCGCGGTGATCTGATTAGGATCATTGGCAATTTAATGCGTCGCCGCAATAAGTTTGATCATTTGCTCATCGAGACAACGGGCTTAGCCGATCCAGGTCCTGTGATTCAGACATTTTTTATGGATGAAGATATTCATAGACAAGTGGAACTTGACGCTGTGGTGACAGTGGTTGACGCTAAACACGTTCAGCAACATTGGGGCGATCGCGAAGTGCTGGAACAAATCGGTTTTGCAGATGTTATTTTGTTAAATAAAACTGACCTAGTTACTGAGTCAGAACTTGAAGAACTCGAAGCCAAAATCAAGCACCTCAACGTGTTGGCAAGAGTCGATCGCGTGCAGTTAAACCAAACCGATAGTGAGAGTATTGGAGATAGCATCAACAAGGTTCTCAATGTCGGCGGCTTTGATCTAAATCGCATTTTAGAGAAGAATCCAGAATTTCTCGCAGCTCAGGTGGAAGAGGAACATGATCACGCACATCATGACCATGCTCATTCTCACCATGATCACGAACACCATGAACATCATCACCATGTCCATGATGAAGAAGTTGGCTCAGTCAGCATTTTAGAAGCTGGTGAAGTCAATCCTTACAAGTTTCAAGCTTGGATCAGTGAGTTATTGAGAACTCACGGGCAAGATATTTTTAGATCTAAAGGAATTATTAATCTTTCTGGCTCTGATGAGCGTTTGGTATTTCAAGGTGTGCATATGCAGTTTGAGGCAACTCGCGATCGCAATTGGAAAGAGAATGAACTTCGCAAAAATCAATTAGTGTTCATTGGTAGACATTTAGAGCTTGAAAAGCTACGCACTGGTTTTAAAGGTTGCTTGGTTTAACCGAAAAAGCTTAGTCATCGTCGTCGGTGGCTAAGCTTTTTTTGTAGGCAAAGCAGCTAACCTTTTGCTATGGTATGATTGCTTAGAAGTATGGGTATGTAGCTCAGTTGGATAGAGCATCAGATTCCGGTTCTGAGGGTCGGGGGTTCGAGTCCCTCCATACTCGTAATTACAGCGTTTCACTTTAATGATAGGGCGCTTTTCAAGCAAGGTACAGATGATTGTCTTACCGCCGAAGGCGGTAAGACAATCATCTGTACCTTGCTTGAGTTTTATTAGTAAACACACTAAATTTTTAATCTATGGAACGTGGATTATTGTGGTTGCCATTGCTGGCAGTGTTTTTTGGGCTAGCGTGGTCAGGCTGGAATGAATATCAAAAAGTTGAGTCTTATAAGCGTTGGGCTGAGCAATTTGAGCGCCATAAATATGACATCTACGCAGTGTTGGGACAAAAAGGCGATCGCTTGACATGGGGAAAACCAACTCGTAAAGATCCCATCGATGTCCATTCGGTTACTTTTCAGGATATTGAGCGCATCAGATTTCGGATTGACAGCAAATTTTATGATGACAAGGATTCTGAATTTCCCCTTAATGCAAAAAAAATATCTTTAGAAATAGTCTTAAAAACTGGTGAAATGCCAAGCATTAGGTTTACTGATGTGGATATTGCGGCAGGTTGGTATCGTTTTTTAAGCGATCGCTTGACCGCCACCTCTAATTCTTAAGTTTTATTAAGGCAAACCACAAATTGATTTAACGGTTTTAGGACGATTCAAGTGTATTAATTTCTTCATAAATCTTGTTTTAACCTCTCTATAAACAGAGCTTTAACTTCATCTCTTAGTCTTATAGCCATAGTCATCAATGTTAGGACAAAGCCAAAACCCAAGAGAGAGTTGCGGCGCTTCGCGCCGCAACTCTCTCTTGGGTTTTGTGTCTTAACTTGGCTGGCTACAGCTATAGAACTAGTTGTGAGGGTTTACTTTGGAAGCAGTTTTAGAGATTGTTTTAGGATTCACTTTGGAGAGCGTTAAAGCGATCGCAGTAACAGTACTGTTACTTTTGCTAGGTGACTTCTTTTCAACGTTTTTGTATCACGTTCCTGAACACGTCTTTGGTAAGTTTCATAGCATTGTGCATCATGGTAAAAACCGCAGCTTTCTTCATTATGCAGTTTTGACAAAAAATCCTCTCGTGTTACTAGATGGTATTTTGGGTGCAATTCCTTACTTTATATTTACGCCTTGGTTGTGGCAGTTATCAGCGATCGGTACAGTCATTGGACTGGCTCTAGGAGAGTTTCATGTGGTATGGCGACATGTCTCTATTTTGGAATGGAAAACCCCAGAACCTTTCAAATCTTGGTGTGATTTGCTATTTATTACCACTCCTGAGAGGCATTGGCTCCATCATCAAAATGCTTTTGCCGCCTATGGTGACATCTTTTCTTTTTTCGACTATCCCGCTCAAAAATGGTTAACTTTTCTGCGCTTTGTTCGCCGCAAGTTTAAGCAAGCTAACGCCAGCCCTAGAGTTAGCAGCATCTAAGTTCACAATCTCCAAAATTATAGATATCGCCAATTATGCCAAAACTAAAAATGGCGTAGCCATTTTTAGTTTTATAGCTGTTGTCATTCAAAACGCAAGAAAGGCAGTAGCGGCGCTTCGCGCCGCTACTGCTATACAAAATAAAGCTCATAAAAAAGGGTCATTGCAAAGCAATGACCCTTTTTTGTTAGACAGCAGGACTAATCGGAATCCGTTTTAACAAATGATATCTACAACCTGCGGCGAGAATATGCACCCGCAAATTATGAATGGTTAGAGGCGCAGAACCACTCACCCATAGTTGATTACTATAGGAAATCTCACCGGGATCAACCACAGTAACAGTCCCACGTCCTAACACACGCATCGTGTGATTTGGCTCAAAGATGGCTACCGTATCTTCATCAATACCAATACCAATTTTGTCTGGATGAGCCGCGATCGCTGTCATTAGACGCGCCATCCGATTTCGATTATGAAAATGTTGATCGACAATAATTTCAGGCAATATATTTAAACCTGTACTCATATTGACCAGCTCTTTGTGGGGAGACTCGCCGCTACTGCCGCCTGAAATCATGTGATAGCCCATCGCTGCCGCTCCTGCGCTGGTTCCTGCAAGCACTAAGCGACTCTCATCAATGCGCTTGGCGATCGTAATTGCAAATGGGGTATCGGCAATCAATCCACACAAACGTAGCTGATCCCCACCAGTCATAAATATGCCTGTAAACCGATCTACTAGAGCCTCAGCTTCAGGATAGTCATCACTAGGACGTTCGCGAATGTCTAAAACTTCAACGGCAGAGGCTCCCAGCTCAGTAAAAATATCATGATAAATCCGACCAATAATATCTGGCTCCCTAGAAGCACAAGGAATTATCGCAATGCGAGCTTGGGAGCCGCCAGAATTTTCTATAAAGGCTTTGAGAATCTTGCGGTCTTGGACTTTATCCTCTCCACCACCGATTACCATTACCGCCGACTTAATGATTTGAGTCATGCCCCTACTTATTGCCACATCTTCATCTAAATTCAGCATATTAGCAGATTGGTCAACAAATTTCTTGAGACGATTGATTAGGTCAAAGCCCTGACTCATTTTTTGTTCTTGCTGACTTGCCAATGGTTTCAGTTACCTCCATTGATGCTTATACGTTTAGCTACATAGCTATACCAATGCATCTACTCAAATTGTATAGCTTTTATCTGCCAAAAGCCAAAAGATTTTAAAAGCGTTGCAAAGCAACGCTTTTAAAATCTTTTGGCTTGAGTTTAATCGCAAATCGCTATATTTGTCTATCTTAATCGTTTTGCCAACATTCATTACTTAATAAGTCACAGACGCGATCGCGTAATAAATAGTGATTTTTTTCTAGCTCTCGTTCAATTTGACACCATTCGCGATCACGAAAAAATCGACAAAGATTATGGATTGGTTGACCGCGAGTAAGTTTTCCACTCTCTAGCAAATGTCTAGTCTCTTCTTGAATAGCGCCCATAGAATAATAAAGTGATTGCAACATAATCAAACTCTCTATGTAGTTTTTTGTGCTTAATCTCATTTGTACTTAGCAACAAAGATTCAGTTTGACTTACATGATTATCTGTGTTTAAAAATACAAACTGCGACCATCTTCTCATGTGTTTTTTAACACTACACAAAATTAAATAAAACGCAAAGTTTTGTAAGCACATCGCTTTGTGATGACTTAAAACCCAGAGAAAGTTTTGAAAGCGCGGCTCCGCCGCACTTTCAAAACTTTCTCTATAACTACGTCTAAGCCCCACTCTTTTGAGCAGCAAAACTAAAAATGGCTTCGCCATTTTTAGTTTTGCTATTAAACTTTTTGGACATAGGTTTTACCAAGTAGTCCTTGAGGGCGTACTAGCAAAACGATAAAAAGTAGGGCAAAGGCGACAGCATCTTTATATGCTGATTGGTCTGATGGCACAAAGGATTCTGCAACGCCCAATACAATTCCCCCAACTACAGCTCCAGGGATATTTCCTAAGCCACCCAAGACGATCACGGCTAACCCCTTTAGCCCAAAGCCAATGCCAAAATAGGGACCCGCAATGCTCACACTCGAACCCACTAGCGTTCCTGCTAGACCTCCTAAGAAGCCAGACACAAAAAAGGTTAATACAATAAAAAAGTCAGTATTAATCCCCAATAGACTTGCTGTAGTTGCATCTTCGGCTACTGCTTTCATCGCTTTGCCAAGCTTGGTGAAATTAATGCCATAGGTGAGGATTGATAAAATCACGACTGACACTGCAAATATAATGATCTGGACTGTCCGAATAGCGATGGGTTTGTCAATTGTGCCGAAATTGATTGCTGGGGGTAGGCTGCCATAGATATTGCTAGGAAAGCTGTAACTTTCGGCTCCCACTAGGTATTGGATCGTATTTACGATCGCTACAGCTAAACCCAGGCTAGAAACTAAGGTTAGTAATGAATCAGCTTGGCGATCGCGTAGAGGGCGAAAGGCAATCCGTTCGATTAGAATACTGATACAGCCCGTGAGGAGACTACTCACAAAAATGGCAATAAAAAATGGCAAATGGAATTGCTTGGGCAAAGATAGGTTGGCAAGGATGCCATTAAATCCAAATGCACCTCCGCAAAGGACATAAGTAAAATATGCGCCAAGGGTAAACACGGCTCCGTGAGCAAAATTGATAATCCCTAAGATTGAAAAGATCAGAGTGTAACCAAGGGCAAAGATGGCGTAAACGCTACCAATTGATAGACCGTTCAAAAATTGTTGCAAGATTAACGAAAAGTCCATGGGAGGTTTTGATGGTTTTTTTAAAAAATTTTACACTTGCATTTGTGCCGATCTTAATTGCTTTAGTGGCTGTGCCAAATACATCGGCGATCGCAACTCTCAGCCGCCCTCATGCTGTCAAATCAGACTCCGAGCCAAAATTATTAGCAAGTGTTAGCAAACTTCAACCGATTCAATTGCCTGATACGGGCGCACAAAATGACGGATGGAGCTGCGGCCCCAACTCGGCGGCGCGAGTATTACGATATTACGGTCATGGGGTTGATTATGAAACGGTGAGAGCGGCGACTGACAAAAAACTATTCCTGCCACAAAAGTTTCGTAATCCCCTTAATAATCAATGGATAGAGGTACGCACAGGCACGCCTCCTGCCACGCTACAGCAAGTTATGCAACGTTGGGAAGGCGATCGCGTTAAAAAATCACCACAAACTAGTTTTAGCAAGCTAATTAGCCTAGTCCAGTCTGGTAAACCCGCGATCGCGCTGGTGCGAGTTGGCGGTTTGTCGATCCCTTATGTTGGTGCAATTCCTTATTTACATTGGATTGCGGTGACGGGTGTTGATGCTCAACGCCAACAGATTTATTACACCGACACTAATAGCCAAAGTTATTCATTGTCCTATCAAGATTTTCAAAATCGGTGGAATTTAGGTTTGGATCAGGATGTGAGTGTGGCGATCGCCAATATCCTAAAAAACAATGGTGTCGAAGCCAGAACAATTGTCTGGGTAGATCGCAGCTAAAAAATTTAAAATCACCGACTAATTGCGCTTAGCCGACCCAAGAATCATTGTGGCGGCGCTAAGCACCGCCACAATGATTCTTGGGTCGGCTAAGATTTTGGGCTGGATGGCTTAATTTGAAGGATGAGAAATATTTTTTGGTAATTTGCCAAGTTTACTTGCTAAAGTCATTGATGTGGTGTGATTGATCAAGACTTAGCTCTCCTAATTTTTATTAAATTTACAAACTGAGTACTAAATTATTCTTTCTGCTTTTGAATAACTGGGCATAATTAAAAACCCAAAGATACTTGTGTATTGCGCGTTGTGCGTATACAGGACTTGAAGCAGAAAAAACTAGAAGCACTATTAACTATGATCAAAACCGCACTTACTAAGATCGCAGTAGTAGGATTTTTTCCGCTAGTATGCAGTTTACAACCTGCTCTTACCCCGATCGCCCTAGCTCAAGAAGCTGCCTCAAATCTAGTCACCAAGACCCAAATAGCCCAATCAGATCCCCTTGCAAACACTCCAATTAAATTGGTGGAGCAAGCTAACTCACTTAGAGAACAAAATCAGCTAGATCGGGCTTTGGCTCTATATCGCCAAGCGATCGCCACTAATCCTAATTTTGTCCCTGCTTACTATGGTTTGGGTGTCGCATTGCGTCAGAGGGGGGATATCCAAGGCGCTATTGATGCCCATCAACGTGCGATCGCCATCGACAAAAACTATATCCTTGCTTACTACGGGCTAGGAATTGCGCTTTATCAAAAAGGGGATGCTGATGGTGCGATTAATGCCTACACCCAATTTATCCAAAAAAGCAAAGCCGACACTAATCTTGCACCTGCCTACTACAATCTAGGGCTGGCTCATGATCGCCGCCGCAATACTGAAGGCGCGATCGCCTCATTTCGTAAAGCCATTGAGTTTGATCCGCAATACGCCCTTGCCTATAACGGTCTAGGCACAGTGCTGCGGCGACAAGGTAATCGCAAAGAAGCGATCGCCTCCTACCGCAAAGCGATCGAGCTTGCTCCCCAATATGCAGTTGCCCATTTTGCTTTAGGAATATCTTTTTATGAAGATCGCGACTATGGCAATGCGATCGCTGCCTATCAAAAGGTCATCGACATTGACGCTAATTTCCCTAATGTTTATTACAACCTTGGGCTTGCCTATAACCAGATAAATGATCGCAAAAATGCGATCGCCACTTTCCAAAAAGCTAGTCAGCAAGATCCTCGCAATGCTGATGTATATGCAGCTCTGGGTAGTGCCTTATTGCGTGAAGATAACATTCCTGAAGCAGTAGTTGCCTTTCAGCGTAGTACGGAAATTAATCCTAAATTAGCTAGCACCTTCAACGGATTAGGCTTAGCTCTGCGTCGCCAAGGTCGTCTCGAAGAAGCGATCGCAGCTTATGATCGTTCACTGGAGATCGACCCCAAATATGCGGCAGCCTATAACAACCTCGGACGCGTACTATCAGATCAAAATCGTACCCCAGAGGCTATTGAAGCTTTCAAAAAAGCGATCGCCATTGATGGTCGTAATGCAGTTGCTTACAGCAACCTTGGCAATCTTTTACGTTCTCAAGGTAATAGTGATGACGCGATCGCCGCTTTTAAAAAGACGATTGAGATTGGCAAAGAAGATCTTTGGATTGACTACACTAGTCTCGGTCTAGCCTATGCCGATCGGGGTAGGCTCGGAGAAGCGCAGGATGCCTATTTCAAAGCATTGTCCTTAAATGCTGATTTTGCCAAAGCGCATTTTGGACTCGGAGCTTTGTATACCCTCAAGGGTGACGTAAGTAATGCTATTCGTGCCTATCGAGATGCACTCAAGCTTTACGAAGAGAGTCGGGATGTGGAGTGGATCAAGCGCACTCAACAAGCAATTCAAGCTTTACAAGGTATCACCTAAATAAAAAACGCCGCTATGCGGCGTTTTTTATTTAGAATCCCATAACCTTGGCGACACTGGTGATATCTGGAGATACCCCCTTATGCAGTTTTTCCGCCCCCGCACAGGCGATCGCTGTATCGGGATCTTTGATGCCATTACCAGTCAGCACACAAACAATCGTTGCTCCTGAAGGAATTTGATCGCTGACCTTAAGTAAACCTGCGACTGAAGCGGCACTGGCGGGTTCACAGAAGATACCCTCTTCTCCTGCTAAAAATTTATAGGCTGAGAGAATTTCTATGTCAGTAACACTATGGAAAGCGCCGCCACTTTCTTCACGGACATTTAGCGCCTTTGTCCAGTTGGCAGGATTTCCAATTCTGATGGCAGTGGCGATCGTCTCTGGTTTTTCAAACACATGTCCTGTAACCAATGGCGCAGAACCCGCCGCCTGAAAACCCATCATTTTCGGCAATTTCTTCGACTTCCCCGAAGCATAATACTGATTAAAGCCCATCCAATAGGCTGAGATATTGCCAGCATTTCCCATCGGAATACACAGCCAATCAGGAGCCTCACCGAGCGCCTCGATTAATTCAAACGCCGCCGTTTTTTGCCCTTCTAAGCGATAGGGATTGACGGAATTAACTAGTGTGATCGGGAATTTTTCTGACATTTCTCGCACGATCGTTAAGGCTTGATCAAAGTTACCGTCGATCGCAATTACTTCCGCCCCATAGATCAGTGCTTGCCCTAACTTACCCAACGCAATTTTGCCGTCAGGAATTAACACAAATGCCTTCATGCCACCACGTTTGGCATAGGCTGCTGCTGCTGCCGACGTGTTGCCAGTACTGGCACAGATCACCGCCTCAGAGCCAGCTTCCTTTGCCTTAGAAATCGCCATAGTCATGCCGCGATCCTTAAAGCTACCCGTTGGGTTCAACCCATCGTATTTGAGCAGCACCTTGATATTTCGCCCTAGTCTCTCACTCAAGGCGATCGCAGGAATTAATGGAGTATTACCTTCATGCAAAGTCACAATCGGAGTTTGGTCTGTAACTGGCAAATAATCTGCATAGCGGCATATCAATCCAGGCCAACCATTGGGAACTGTTGAGGTAGGGTAGAGATCAAGACGAGTATCAATCACGCTTTCTTTGGGGCTATAAAAACTTGTTAATTGTGATATCTAGTTTAGCTCTATAGCAGCTTGAAAATCTAGCCTCAAGACAGACTCTCAGCAATTCTTGTCATAAATCAAGTAGCGGTGCTTTACACCGCCACTTGATTTCTCTAGATGACATGACCCGTAGGCATATATTCTTGGATCAAGTTACGCTGACTAACCCGATCAGCTTCTGCTAATAGGCGATCGCCTGCTTCTTTAAGGGTTCGCATATCAAAGGTGGGTGGACGAAATTCGGGTGGTGCTTCAGTGCTATTTACCAAGCGTAAAGACAGGCGATCAAAACCAATCTCATAGACAAACTTGCGTACCTGTTCGTCATACAAACTTGATCGCAAAGAGCTAAAGAAATCAATCGAGCGATCAGGATACATATCTACTAATCTCTCGATTTCCCATTGGGGAATCCCATCGGGCTCAAAAATGCCGCTCACAATGCCAATGCGATCATTGCGATCGGGTTGCCAAAAAAACTTATCCATCCGCCCATCTCTGACCAATGGGGCATATAAAGTTGAGAAATCATTGCCCGTAACAATAATTGGTATACGCCTAATCGGATTGCTGTCGTAGCTGCCTGGTAGCTGCACATTAGTGGGATTGTCAGCAATGTTCATCAAAGTCGCATTGACCAACTGCGTATTTACGGTATATTGCGTCGTCGAGTCAACCCTACCTGCCCCTGCGTCCAGATCATTGATCAAGAGCGCACACATTTTGCCCCGCACCTTAACCAACTCCGCCGCCTCACGGTAGCGCATTCTAATCAACCGAGCAGGGTCGCCAGCATCAGGACTTTCTAGCTCACCACCCGACATCCGAATCGGATCAATGCCTAGTTTTTTAAAAGCTAATTCACACTGAAATGACTTACCCTCACCCTTTCCGCCATGAATTCCCAAGAGGAGCGGTACATTGACATTGGGCAATTTCATGAAGTTTTTGGCAAAATGAACCGCCAGCTTATCCAAAAAACGTGGTGAAATGTAGTAAGACATACAAAATTAAATGCAACAACTACTAGCAATTTACTTCATGGGGGGCTTCACATCCAAAAGTAAATATAGAAACCCAAGAGAGAGTGGCGGCGCGAAGCACCGCCACTCTCTCTTGGGTTTCTATATCCTGACTTAGCAACAGCTATAGCATTAAGATTTCCATCGGAAATCCGAAAAACAAGCATCTTTAGTGAATAGTCAATACTAGGAATGACCAGCTCTTTGCACTGAACATCCTTGAAAAACCCTCAAAATATTCTAATTTCTTACGGCAATGCAAAGTATGGTAAGTAGTTTCGGGATTATTGGTGAGTACAAATACTATACACAAACAGACAATAATCTGCATAATACTTTCACTTAATACTAATAAAACATAAACACTAATAAAATTAAATGAAGAAGATTAGTTGTAATCGATTTTATATTTATATGTGAGTGATTAAGTTTTCTAATACTGTCTTAATACTATTAAAAAAATAAGACAGGTCAATCTAATTTTTAGGGCGATATGTATCAGGCGATCGCTAAATAACTCTTTACATAATTTGTTCTATTAACACAAACTTGATGTTGACAACTGTAGATAGCAGTCATCCTAAAAGACTTTACATACCTTGAGTTACAGAATATTGAGCCACAGCAACTATCAAGAGATACATTTGGCTTATTAGAGTTATATAAATTTTTTATATGAATTTTCCGCCCAAAACATCCAGTTTCAGAATTTTTTTTCTAAAAAAAGTAAATGTAGGCACTCACTTTATGTTTAAATTAAAAACATCGCTCAAGGACTTCATGTAAAGAATTCCTGATAGGATTAACTTATATAAAGCGAAAAATCTGTTTTATTAAAGAACCAGAGAGAAAAAGACTGAATTGTATTGTTAATAGATTTTCAACCTCTCTTTAATTTTCAATTTGACTTTGATATCTGGCTCCTAATTTTTTGCAGCGCTCCATGCGAATTTTCAATCTTCGTTTAAATCTAGTAAGGAGATATTAATGTCTTACTCACAAACACAGTCTAAATCCAAGGCTGGTTACGATGCAGGTGTTCAGGACTATAAACTAAAGTACTATACGCCTGATTACACTCCCAGAGATACCGATCTTCTCGCCGCTTTCCGCTTCGTGCCTCAACCAGGCGTACCTCCAGAAGAAGCTGCTGCTGCGGTAGCTGCTGAGTCTTCCACAGGTACATGGACAACTGTATGGACAGACTTGTTGACCGACCTCGATCGCTACAAAGGTCGTTGCTATGATGTCGAACCAGTACCCAACGAAGACAATCAATATATTGCATACATTGCATATCCTCTTGACTTGTTTGAAGAAGGTTCTGTAACCAACTTGCTCACCTCATTGGTTGGTAACGTATTTGGTTTCAAGGCTCTTCGCGCACTTCGTCTAGAAGACATCCGTGTACCTATTGCATACTTGAAGACCTTCCAAGGTCCTCCTCACGGTATCCAAGTAGAACGCGACAAGTTGAACAAGTACGGTCGTCCTCTCTTGGGTTGTACCATCAAGCCTAAATTGGGTCTATCTGCTAAGAACTACGGTCGTGCAGTATACGAATGTCTACGCGGCGGTTTGGACTTCACCAAAGACGACGAAAACATTAACTCTCAGCCTTTCATGCGTTGGCGCGATCGCTTCCTGTTTGTACAAGAAGCAATCGAAAAGGCTCAAGCTGAAACAGGCGAAATCAAGGGTCACTACTTGAACGTTACTGCTCCAACTTGTGAGCAAATGATGGAACGTGCAGCTTTCGCTAAGGAAATCGGCACACCGATCATCATGCATGACTTCTTGACTGGTGGTTTCACAGCTAACACCACTCTTGCTAAGTATTGCCGCGACAATGGCTTGCTCTTGCACATTCACCGCGCTATGCACGCTGTTATCGACCGTCAAAAAACCCACGGGATTCACTTCCGCGTTTTGGCTAAGTGCTTGCGTATGTCTGGTGGTGATCACCTCCACTCTGGAACCGTTGTTGGTAAGCTCGAAGGCGAAAAGGGCATCACCATGGGCTTTGTTGACCTAATGCGTGAAGACCACATCGAACTCGATCGCTCTCGCGGTATCTACTTCACTCAAGATTGGGCTTCTATGCCTGGTGTACTTCCCGTTGCTTCGGGTGGTATCCACGTATGGCATATGCCTGCGCTCGTTGAAATCTTCGGCGATGACTCTTGCTTACAGTTCGGTGGTGGTACTTTGGGACATCCTTGGGGTGCTGCTCCTGGTGCAACCGCTAACCGCGTTGCTCTCGAAGCTTGCGTACAAGCACGTAACGAAGGTCGCGACATGATGCGTGAAGGTGGCGACATCCTTCGTGAAGCTGGTCGTTGGTCTCCTGAATTGAATGCTGCACTTGAACTCTGGAAAGAAATCAAGTTTGAATTTGAAGCAATGGATACCGTCTAATTGATCTGCCATTGTAAGAATGGGCTACGCCCATTCTTACAAACAAAATCTTGGTTAAGTTCAGCTTATGGATATCAAGCGCAGCACTAAGTCCACAGCCAATATGTTGATCAACTTTTTGACCTTCGAGGCTGTAAAGACTATTGGCGAGCAATTGCAGGAAACTGATAAGTTAAAAGCTCTTTGGTTTAATCAGTTCTCGACGCGCGAAAGACTTCAGAATGGCGAACTTTATATTAAAGACCTATTTGCGGTTCACCAAGAAATGGCTTTTCGAGTGATGACAGTACGGGAACATCTTGCCAATGAGATTTTAGAATTTCTGCCAGAGATGACTCTTACTGGAATCCAGCAATCAAATATGCAGCTTCGTCGTCAGCATTTTGAACACATTATGAATGTGCCAGTTTCAGAAGGATATGCAGAATGTGAGAATTTAGAACCTAGTTCTGAAACTAATCTCGAAGTTCCTTTAGAAGTTGTTGCAGACTCAGATTTAGATTCAATTGTTGAAGGCGATCGCGCTCCCACCCAACAAAATCAATAGCAATATAATTTCAATCGCGAGGAAATAATGCAAACTTTACCAAAAGAGCGTCACTACGAAACTCTTTCCTACCTTCCCCCTTTGAGCGATGCTCAAATCACTCGTCAAATCGAGTACACCCTTAAGCAAGGTTTCTATCCTGCGATCGAATTCAACGAAGATTCCGATCCTGCAATCCACTACTGGACTCTTTGGAAGTTGCCCTTGTTCAACGCCAGATCTCCTCAAGAAGTTTTGAGCGAAGTTCAAGCTTGCCGCTCTAGCTATCCTGGTAGCTTCATCCGCGTTGTTGCTTTCGACAACATCAAGCAGTGCCAAGTCCAAAGCTTCATCGTACACAAGCCTAACGCCGCTCGTTACTAAGCTTTAACAAACAAAAAAGCCCCGCAATGCGGGGCTTTTTTGTTTGTTGCTATGATTAATTTTAAATGAAATAATGAAGGTTAAAGAGGTCATCAAACTTATTGAGGCAGACGGTTGGTACTTAGCCCGCACAAGGGGAAGTCATCGTCAGTTTAAGCATTTTACAAAACTTGGTTTAGTTACTGTGCCAGGTAAGCCTAGTGATGATTTGGCAATAGGAACTCGCGATAGCATATTGAAACAAGCAGGAATAAAGTAATGAAATATCTTGTAGTTATAGAAAAAACGCAAACAGGCTATTCTGCATATTCTCCAGATGTTTTAGGTTGTGTTTCTACTGGTGCAACACTAGAAGAAGTCAACCAAAATATGCAAGAGGCAATCGAATTTCATATCGATGGTCTTATCGAAGAAGGGCTAGAAATTCCTCAGCCTTCTACCTACTCCGCTTATGTTGAAGTTGCTGCATAATGAAAACTCTACTAACTATTTATAGCCAAATCGAATCTTTTCTCCAGACTCTAGCTTCTATGTGATTTACCCCAATTGATATAATGAACCATACCTATGACTTAATGGCTGAGTGGGCATTTAGAGCAGTTGAAATTGTTGATGACTACCTTGAGTTAACATCTAATTTTTTACTAGAAAAAACATCTATTGAACCAAGAACACAATGGATACTTCGCTATTTGGCTGTAAGTTGTAACCAGACAACAAACAGTGCTTTGATACTTATTGCAAATAATCAACTTTGGGATGCAGAGATTCTACTGCGTTCAGTTATAGAAGGCACTATAAAGTACATCTATTTATGTTCAGGAGATGAGAGTGATCTTATAACTATATCTGAAGAATACTTTGTCGATCTTCCTAACATAGACGAAATAAAGCAACAACAAAGAGTTCGTTCATTTCTTGAAAAATTGGAAGACCCAGAATTATACGACTACACAATTCTTAGAGAAACACTTATTGAAGAAAATGAATTAACCGAATTTTATAACCAATATCCTCGTCAAGAAAGAAAGAAGATTGAACAAAAATGGGCATTCAATGAGATTGCAAGAGTATTGAGTAGAAATGATAGTAATCTTAAGGATTTTGATGCCCTCCGATACTTATTATCCTACACCTACGGTATGGGAAGTAACCTTGCACACAAAGATGCAACAGGTTTAAAGCTGATTCACAACAGATTACAGAAGAATTCAGAAGATATGAAGCTGTCTGAATTAGCACACGCATCTCGTCAAATAAATGACATTTTACTGATGGCTGGGTTTCGTTCAATTATGATATATCAAATTCACAATGTAGATGGGAAGCCAATTATGGATTTATTTGAATCTCATAAAAACTTTATCAATACACTGGAGGAAACGCGAAAACTTTGGCATGAGAAGAATACAGAAGGCTCTTAAAGTTACAAGCAATTGGCGATCTCTGTTTGTGGATATTTGATTGAGAGGCGATCGCTTTGTGAGGGAGAGATGAATTGGCGATCGCAGTTTGTTGATGTTTGACTGAGGGCGATCGCTTTGTGGTGATGGGGAGGAAGGGGCGATCGCTGTTTTGATTTTTGGTTAGGGGCGATCGTTGATATTTGACTAGGGGAGAACGCCTTTACACATTCACTGTAACTTTAGGTGATAAATAACCCCAACTTTGAAACTGTTCTTGCAACTCAGGTAAATCACGAAATGCGAGAAAATATAGATATTCAGGAGCAAAGTCCGCACCGTTTGACCAACGAATTGTCCTCAATTCAGTCTCCACTTCAAACTGTTGAAACAAGACTAAATCTTGTAAAGACTGAAAAACTTTCCCCTTCAAACTATCAGCCAAATCTGCAATACCACTACGACCATCACTAAACTGAATTTCAATCCTGTAGCGATCAATGTAGTGCGCGGAAACAATATGCAAAAACACAACTTTACTCCAAAGGGAAAATAGATTTTGGTTCTTCTTGCTGACGACAAAGTTCCCAATTAGCCATCAACTCAGATTGATGTAAATCATGCCATTCCAAAACATGGCGTAATGCACGTTTTGGAAACGAACCAGTTATCAAACCAGTTTCAATCTCAATAGTAATTTCATACTCACCGTATTTTGCATGATAGTGAGGCGGCAAATGATCATTCCAATACATATAAATCGCAATTCCCAGAAACCGACTGATAACAGGCATAGGTCATTGGGTAGCCAAAATATGAGCCTATTAATAATAACATTTTTGTATTTTATTGGAGCGATCGCTTTGTGGTGGGGGAGATAAAGGGGCGATCGCTAATTTTGCTAAACATGGAATTGACTTTGTTGAGGCTCAAAAATTATGGAATGATCCCAATTTGTTAGAAATCCCCAGCAAAATTCCAGATGAACCACGATTTATAGTTATTGGTAAAATAAATAGCAAGCATTGGTCTGGAGTCATCACTTACCGAAATCAAAATATTCGGATCATATCGGTCCGCCGATCACGCACACAAGAGGTTGCCCTTTATGAACGCTAAGGAATTTGACAAAAAATTTGACGATGGAGAAGAAGATATCATCGATATGCTTGACCTATCTCAAGCTAAACGCCCCTTAGCTACTCAAAAAAGGCTTAGCATCGAGTTGCCGATCTGGATGATCGAGTTAATCAATCAAGAAGCAAAACGCTTAGGAGTAACTCCCCAAACAGTTGTTCAAACCTCCCTTGCTGAACATTTGGCAGTTAGTCATTTCAATTAGAGGCGATCGCTTTTTTGTGGGAGATGAATGGGCGATCGCTAATTGTTGACATTTGGTTGGAAGTGATTCGTTAAGAAATCTACATCTTTGTGAGTTCTTTTACTTAATAAAATATGTATATGGCATTTATAGCTATAGTCATCAATATTAGGACAAAGCCAAAATCCAAGAGAGAGTTACGGCATTTAGTACCATAACTCTCTTGGGTTTTATGTCCTGACTGGGCTGGCTACAGCCCTACCTAATTTAGTGAAATACAGAAGTGTTTTTCTGCCTTCGGCAAAGAAATATTTCTATTTATCTCTCTAAATTAAAAATCGCTATAACTACAAAACTTATATACAACAATTGATGTGCTAGGTTGGAATTATGTTTAACACTGTTTTATTTCCTTTAAACCGTAGCCAAGAAACTCGCCAAGCTGTGACTATTGCGATTGATCTTGTTCAGAAATATCAAGCTAAGCTTTACGCCATTTCAGTAGTCGAATCTGAGGCAAACGATAGCGATCGAACTTCGGCTCAGGCTTTGATTGCTGAAGTTGAGTCTTATTTCACTGAAGCTGGCATTTCTATTAATACAAAAATTTTGGAAGGTAAGACAGCTTTTGCCATCTGTGACTTTGCCGATGAAATTAATGCTGATTTGATTGTGATGGGTTCACGCGGGATGAGTCTGGTGGAAGAACATCCAGAAAGTGACAGCGTTAGCCAAAAAGTAATTAATCTTTCGCCTTGTCCTGTATTAGTCGTCCCATAAACTACCGCGCTTTGCTTTTATAGCTGTAGCCAGCCAAATTAAGATCCAAAAACCAAGAGAGAGTTGCGGCGCAAAGCGCCGCAACTCTCTCTTGGTTTTTGGCTTTGTCCTAAACATTAATGACTATGGCTATAAAACCGAACCAAGAATTTTTTGAAAGTTTTGCAAAGCAACACTTTCAAAAAATTCTTGTAGCTGAAATCTCCCATTGAATAATTAGTGGTGTGCGGCAAAGCCTCACACCACTAATTATTCAATGGGAAACCTTGAGAATTTGATGCATGACTAGGGATGTCCATTCGATATCTGCTTCAGTGTTGGCTTTGCCAAGGGTTAAACGAATACTGTTTTTCGCTTCAGTTTCGGAATATCCCATTTGCAACAAAATTGGACTTGGCTCGATCGCACCACTACTACAAGCAGAGCCAGAGCTAATGGCAATTCCCGCTAGATTCATCTCGCGCACTAGGCGGCGACCGTCAATATATTTGTGATAAAAGCTGAGATGGTTTGCTAATCTTGCCGCACCAGTTGCTCCTGTGGGAATTAGGTCGGGAATATCGGCAAGTAATGTATATAGGCGATCGCGCAAATGGGTGAGTCGCTTGGTTTCCGAATCTAGCTCTTGCTCAGCCAGTTCGGCTGCCAAACCCAGCCCTGCGATCGCGGCGACAGCTTGTGTCCCAGAGCGATAACCGCGTTCTTGCCCACCACCGAGCATGAGCGGAATCATTTTTTTGGCGATTAAAGGATTGATGTAAAGCGCTCCAATGCCCTGTGTTCCGTAAAATTTATGGGCTGATATAGACAGTAAATCGATAGGAAGAAACTGCACATCAATCGCTAGTTTCCCAATCGCTTGGACAGCATCAGTATGAAATAGCACATTAGCATTACGACAAATCATCCCTATTTTTTCTATAGGCTGGATTGTGCCAACTTCATTTTGAGCCGCAATGATCGAGACTAATACAGTATTGGGGCGTAAAGCTTTTTGTAAATCTTGGGGATTAACTAGTCCTAACCGATCAACGGGCAGATAGGTAATCTCCCAGCCATGTTCTGCCAAAAAACTCGCTGGCAAACGTATCGCCGAATGCTCAACCGATGAGACGATCATGTGCTGCGGAGTTGAGTATTGTCGAGCAATTCCCATCATTACCATGTTGTCTGATTCTGTGCCACCAGAAGTAAAAATCACCCCTTCAGGATCAGCATTGAGTAAGCTTGCCACTTGTAAGCGCGAGCGCTCAACTACCATAGTCGAGCGCTCTCCCCACCAATGGAGACTAGAAGGATTTCCCCACTGCGATCGCATGACATCAGCCATGAAGTCAATGACTTCATGGCGAGTAGGGGTAGTTGCGCCGTGATCTAGGTATATTTGCATGAACTAATTTTATCGCAATAACTATAGCGATCGCCAAATGTATAATCCAATAGCAAAGCGCCGCTACTCTGCTATTGGGTTACATATACAGTCCGTGGTTCAATGTACTGTACCCATCAACTATAGGAACTTTTCTCATCGTGGCGATCGCAAACCAATACGGCTATTACACCGAAGACAATCGGGAATTTGTGATTACAGATCCGCGCACACCGCGCCCTTGGTTTAACTATATGTGGAATAGCCAATACGCAGGGTTAATCTCTCATACAGGCGGCGGCTTTAGCTTTTTGGAATCACCACGCGATAACCGCATCAGTCGCATGCGCTATAACTGTCTCCCTTGGGATCGCCCAGGACGTTATGTGATGGTCAAGGATGTCGCCACGGGTAAATATTGGTCACTGAGTTGGTCGCCCACAATCAATCTTGACTATGACTTCTATGAATGTCGTCATGGACAGGGCTATACGAAAATCACAACTGAGATTAATGGAATCCGTGGTGAAATTACTTACTTCGTTCCCACTGATACTAATGCCGAAATTTGGCGCGTAAAGTTAACGGAACTATCGGGACAGCCTAGAGATTTGGAGGTTTATTCTTTCTTAGAGTTGTTAATGGGGAACGCTCTCAACGATCAGATCAATCAACCTAATGATAAACATTTCACGGATATTCATTTTGATCAAGATTTGCAAGCATTGGTAGCTACGCGCCGCTATTGGGTTCTGAATAAAGGCGTTTCTGTTAAGCAGCCCAATATTGACTGGAAGTATCAAATTTATTTTTCTCAAAGTCTTCCTATTTCTGGCTTCGACAGTAGTCTAGATACTTTCATCGGCAGATGGCGATCGGAAGCAAATCCTGTGGCAGTAGAAACAGGAGTAATGCAGAATACAGAAATCACGGCGGGTGATCCTGTAGTGGCTCTGCAATCGAAGATTGCGATAAAAGCGAATGATTTTGTTGATTTTGCAGTAGTTTTAGAAATTGCACCAAAAAATGAAAAGCCTTCTCTTACTCCCCTCTCCCTCAATGGGAGAGGGGCTGGGGGTGAGGGTCTTGATCGCCAATTCCTTCAACTCAAACAAAAATGGGATCAGCATTTGTCCTGTGTGCAGGTGCAAACTCCTGATCCAGCCTTTAACGCGATGATCAATGTCTGGAATCAGTATCAGGCAGCAGTCACCTTTGATATGGCGCGAAATTCGGGCTATTATCATGGCGGATTGCTGTTTGGGACGGGAATGCGCGATCGCTTTCAGGACATCCTCGGCGTGGTGATGGTTGATCCTGTGCGAGTGCGAGAAAGGTTAATCAAGGCACTGAACTTCCAATTTAAGGACGGTTCGACTTTGCATAACTATTTTGTGCTGACCAATACAGGTGAACGGACTAACCATTCCGATACACCGCTTTGGATTCCCTTTGGAATTGCGGAATATCTTAAGGAAACTGGTGATTTCTCGATCTTAGAAGAAGTGGTTCCCTATCATGACGATAGCTCAGGTTCAGTTTATGAGCATGTGGTGAGGGCGCTGGACTTTGCGATCGCCAATATAGGCGAAAGAGGAATGCCACGCATTTTTACAGGGGATTGGAATGACACGCTGGATCATGTTGGCTCACAGGGTAAAGGTGAAACCACTTGGGGCGCGTTCTTCTTGGGCTATGTTTTGAAGAAATCTTTACCGATCTGCGAACATCAGCAAGATTCGCAATCTGTCGCCAAGTTCCAGAACTTTTATGAACATCTTCGCAAAGTTACCAATGATATTTGTTGGGATGGAGATTGGTATTTACGCGCTTTCCGTGACAATGGCGAACCGATTGGCGTATCTAGTGCAACTCAGGGCAAAATCTTTTTAAACGCGCAATCATGGGCAGTTATTTCCGAACTTGCAACAAAAGAACGAGCTGACAAAGCAATGGCAAGCAGTCGCGAATATCTAGCGACACCTTTTGGAATGCAGATTGTCGCGCCATCATTCGCCGAAATTGATGATACTGTCGGCTTAATCAGCCGTTGCGTCCCTGGGAAGAAAGAGAACGGAGCCGTATTTAATCATGCTTCCTCATGGTTTGTGTTGGCTTCCATTCTCAATGGTGATACGGAGTTTGCTTGGGAAATCTATCGCCGCATGATGCCGATCAATTCCTCACAGGCGACAGATTCTAAATGCGATCGCTTTGAAACAGAGCCATATGTTTATCCTGAATATGTAACTAGCCCTGATCATGAGACTCAAGGACAAGCAAGCCATTCATGGCTCACAGGTACAGCAGTGTGGATGTTACGCATCGGTATTGATTACATTTTAGGATTCCAGCCCACTTTTGACGGCATGATTATCGATCCCAAAATTCCTGCTGAATGGTCAGGATTTACGGCTCAGCGCAAGTTTCGCGGTAAAGTCCTCTCTCTAACAGTGACCAATCATAGTGATGTCAAACAAATGACAGTTAATGGTGAAGTTGTTACAGACAAGTTAATTGATCTCGCGAAATATGGAGGTGATGACATAGCGATCGCTGTTTATCTCTAGACAATTTCAGCACTTTCCGATCAATCGAACCAATAGAATTTTTTGAAAGTGTTGCGAAGCAACACTTTCAAAAAATTCTATTGGTTCGGGTTTGAGCGCAAAGCACTGCAAAAAAGAGCTATGGCAGCGCTAAGCGCTGCCACTCACCGTCTAATGAGTTTTAATTAATTCTTGAACCCAAAATACAGCCGTAGCGCTAAGAATAGCGATCGCCCATTCGACACCATTTAAGGGAACGGTTGCCATAAGTTCACCTAACCAAGGAACTTGCACAAACAAAACTTGGCAGACCGCGATAAAAGACATACTAAGTAACAGAGGCAAGTTGCTAAATACATTTTGACGCGCGATCGCACAGGCATGGAAAATCTGACTAAATCCAAGGGTAACAAAAGCCATTGCTCTTGCTTGCGAAAACATAGCCGCTTGTCCCTGATATTTCATCCAAAATACTACCGAAATAGCCGTGATGGTGGCGATCACAGCTAGCAAAATCCGTAGGTAATTGCTAGGCCGTAAAATAGTTTGAAAACGATGGACAGGTTGAAATAATAAGCTTTGGTGGGTAGGTTCAAGCACTAAAGGGAATGCCACAAGGGGCGTAGCGATCGCGCCAATCCAAAGCAGTTGCAATGGCGGCATAGAGAAGCCCGCAGCCGTATCCATCAGGGTCAGCACTGCTAAAGTAAAGGAACTTGAGGCAGTAAGCAGTGAAGTGCGTTGCAAGCGATCAAAAGTTGCCCTTCCCTCTAGAATTGCGATCGGTAAATAATGGAAATCTTCTTTCGGTAAAATCAAACCTGAGCTGTCTTGTAATTCTTTGCGGCAAGTGCGATCGCAAATACCCACATCAGCAGCTCTTAGCAAAGGAATATCTTCGACATCATTAGCAATAACGGCTACAGCATTTTTGAGGTTTTGATGCGCCTGAGCATCTAATTTCTCACTTTGCCATTGACGGATACGCTCCTGTGGAGCATCAAAATAACTATGGGTCTCAATACCAATTACTCGACTGAAGGCTTGAGCATCATCTTCCGAAGCTCTAATCAGTCCGCGCCATTGGATACCTGCGAGACTCAAGTTGTCAAAGCTCAACACCACATCTGACTCCACAATTGGCACAACTGTCGTCACTCTGGAGATCACATCTAATACCGATGGAAATCTAGCCCATATTCTCTGTTTAGCTAGATCACGCATTCCCAATAACTGCACTTGCGTAGCAAGGCGTAATAAATTTTGAGGGTAGGTGCTGACAATGAGAGCTGCCGCAGTCATAGCATTAATCACAATTCCCCTCTGCCATGCAAAGGCGATCGCCGAAATCGTAACCAGCAGCAATAAGCCAATCCAAACTTGGCGCAGTTGTCGAAATTCAGAATGGATGACCGAAAATGGTTTTTCCTTAGTTAATGCGGCTTGCTCTTGCGTGAAGCGACTGGTGGCAATCACCAGTCCTTTAGCCTTCCCTGCGGAAATCTCAGTTCCCGCATAAATCATATTGCTACATTCTAAAGCAGGAGTTTTCTCTTCAAAAGTGAGATCAGCCTGTTTATGACAAATTGCCTCACCACCCAAATTAGATTGATTTACTAGTAAATCCTCCGATGTCTCTAGTACCCGCAAATCTACATTAGGACGATCGCCCGCCGCCAATATCACGACATCCCCAATTACTAAATCTCGCGATGGTATTTCCATCTCTTCGCGATCGCGAATCACCATCACCGAATTAGCATCTTCTTGTTGGCGATTCTGTTGGCTGCGATTTGGGCGATCGCGACTAACTTTTTCTCTAGTTTTAACCGACCAAATTGATAGACATATCCCAATTCCGCTATGCAATACTCCCGCTAAAATCAGTGACCACCCTTCAGCGCCATTCCATTGCAAATAAATTGCCGAACCAATCAAGAGATAGGTTAATGGGTCAAGCCAAGGCTGTAATAGAATCTTGCTAATTGGACGCGATCGCGGCAACTTGTTCGCTCCTAATTGCCGCAATCGCTGCCTTGCATTCATATAGGACAAACCTTCCATCGAAGATTCCAAAGCCAATAGTACTTGTTCTACATTCATGTAGTGCCAAGGTTTTTGGATATCCGACAGAAAGTTAAATTTGGTCATAATTTAATTTGAGGGGATTCAGAAATTAGGATAGATATCTCTAAATGCAATCTATCCTAAAGTAAATCATTTTGCTTTTTGTAATAACTTTAGCTGATTCTGAACTTCGAGTTGTACTTTTTGAGCTTGTAAATAGACCGTAGTTCCACTTTTAACTTTCTCTAACTCATTGTTAACAGCCGAGAAATTACCGATCGCCTGATTACGATTTAGCTCTTTGCCATCTTTAGGTAAATTAGCCCATAAAGCCGTCAGATTCCGATTAGCGCGCTCTAATGCTTGTACTGATTCCTGTTCATTTTGTAAACGCACTCTCACTTCTGAGAGACTAGCTCGATATTCTGTTAGCTGTCTTTGGGCTTCAGCATAACCCTGCACATCATTATCAGAAATATTTCCTAATAGGTTGATTGCCTCTTGCCACATTTTGGCAGTTTCAGTCCAACGAGTGATGGAATGGGGAGGATTGCGCCCCGATTCAGCAGCTTTTTTGGCAAATCCTTCAGCAGCACTAATCAATGACAAGGATTTTTCATTACCTGCGGCAAGCCCTCCCACTTCCTTTAAATCCCTAGTTGAAGTAACGATTAACTGCTGCGCTCTCCGTCCCGCCATCGTTTGTGGTGGAATCTGGGCTAAGCGATCAATCGCGACTTGCCAATTTTGAATCGCCATTTTCTTATCTAAGGGTTTTGCAGCTTGCTGGAATACAGTCTTAGCCATATTGATTGACTGCTCAGCATCAGTAAGTGTAATCTGAGCATTTTTCTCTTGAAAAACTTTCGCTTCTAGTTGTCCTGCTTTAATTCTCGCCGATTGCAAGCTAGTAGGCGTAAACCGCCAGTCATAGCCCCAACCGTTATATCCCCGTGAATAATCTGCCCAATCGGCGATATACCATGCAGGAATTTCATCTAAAGCCGTCTTACCCTCCTTAAGTTTGATCTCACCGCGATCAAGATCAGCAGAACTTGTGGGCGTTTCAATTAATTGTCTTGCTTCTTCAATTGTTGCTTGTCCTTTTTTGAAATTGGCATCGATCGCCATATTGCTTGGCAATAGCAAAAGTGGAGCCGCCTTTGCCACAGGTTGTCGAATCGCAGGATAAGGCAAATTCACCACATAAATAATCCCCACAGGAATCCCCACCAAAACACCGATCCAAATCAGTCTATTCCCTAACTTCCGAAATCCTCCAGAGGGTTTCGGTTGATTAATGGGTTTAGTTTGGATTACTTGATTCGCTACCTGATGCGATCGCGCTAACTCTGCCTCTAGTTCTGCATATCTTTGCGAGGCTGTAATGGGTTGAGGTGTTACAGATTGTGGTTGCGTGGTGCTAGAGGTTGGAATAGTCTGCACATTTGGATCATTTCCTATCCCCTGTGGATGTTTTTTCCATTTTGCAAACATAGAGCTAATAATGCCCATGACTATTTCCTAATGTAGATGTGATTATTATAAGCAACGGTGGTCTAAAGCAGTGATCGCCATAAACAAGCGGCAAATGTCTCACTCTTCTACAATTCTGTTGTAGTTTCTGGTTTTGCGCTGACTGCCGAGCAGATTTTAGCATTTGGAGCATAAAAGGCGGCGCAACGCGCCGCTTTTTATGCTCCAGATAAGGGCTTAAGCCCATTGCTGTTATTTGAGGATATTTTTTAGAGTGCTGACGACTCGATCCTGTTGCTCTGTGCTGAGTTCGGGAAACATCGGTAAAGATAATACGCGATCACAAATAGCTTCAGTAATAGGGAAATCACCTTTTTGATGTCCCAAGTTGCTATATACCGATTGCAAATGGAGAGGGAGAGGATAGTAAATCATGGTGATAATGTTTTGCTCACGCAATTGAGCTTGCACATGATCGCGCTTACCTTCTCCAATGCAGACAGTATATTGATTCCACACACTTTCTGGGCAGTGGTGCGGAGTGATTAAATTAGGAATATTGGCTTCTTTGATTAAATCGGTATAGCGATCGCTAATTTCTCGGCGTTGAGCATTCCACTTGTCGAGATAGGGCAATTTCACTTGTAATAAAGCCGCTTGTAATGAATCAAGACGGGAATTCATACCAATGTATTCGTGATAATAACGTTTAGGGCTGCCATGTTCACGCAGGATTTTCAACTTCTCAGCAATTTGAGGATCATTAGTTGTCATCATGCCACCATCGCCACAACCGCCCAAATTTTTAGTGGGATAAAAGCTAAAACAGCCAATATCACCAATATTTCCTACCATTTGCTGATTAAAAGTTGCCCCCGTTGCCTGAGCGCAATCTTCGATTACATAGAGATTATGCTTTTTGGCGATCGCCATCAGCTTTGTCATATCTACTGATCGCCCAAATAAATGCACAGGCATAATCGCCTTAGTCCGTTCCGTAATCGCCGCCTCAATTAAATCCACATTCATATTGAAGCTATGGGACTCAATATCAATAAATACTGGCTTTGCTCCCGCCATGCTGATGGTTTCAGCGCTAGAAAAAAATGTGAATGGCGAAGTAATTACCTCATCTCCCTCCCCAATATCTAAAGCTCTCATCGCGAGGTACAGCGCATCTGTGCCTGAGTTGCAAGCAATACCATGATTGGAGCCAATATATTTAGCAAACTCAGCCTCAAACTGGCTCACGGGTTGCCCGCCGATATATTGCCCCGATGCGAGTATATCTAGCGCTGCTTGGTTAAGGCGATCGCCAATTTGTTGATACTGCTGTGATACATCGAAGGGAGGAATTTTATTCACGTTGAAACGACTCTAGATTGCCTCAACTATTTTATACCAACAGAAGAAACGGCAAAGCCATTTCTTCTGTTATGGCTGTAGCCAGCCAAGTCATCACAACCAAGAGAGAGTGGCGACGCTTTGCGTCGCCACTCTCTCTTGGTTTTATAGAATAAGGGCTGCGCTAAGCGCAACCCTTATCGGGATTTATCTATTTTTTTTCATGTCTTGCGTAATCATCTTGGAAGCGAATAATGTCATCTTCACCCAAATACTCGCCGTTCTGAACCTCGATCAAGATCAAAGGAATTATTCCTGGATTTTCTAGACGGTGCGCGGTGCATTTAGGCACATAGGTTGACTGATTAGTGCTGAGCATCGTCTCTTTATCGCCACAGGTGACTTTGGCAGTACCTGAAACTACAATCCAATGTTCACTACGGTGATGATGCATTTGAAGGCTGAGGCGATGCCCCGATTTCACCTCAATCCGCTTGATTTTGTAGCCACGACCTTCTTCTAAAGTCGTAAAAGTTCCCCAAGGACGCTCTACAGTGGGTCCATGACTACGGGATTCTCCGCTTAAACTTGCTAGGCTTGCGATCGCTGAAGGAGCTTCTTGTACTAGTGACATAACTGCAATTTTAGAAAGCTGGTTGATCCATAGAATAGCACCAACCTCAAAAAAGTGAGAGATCGTGCGAAGCGCCCGCCATCCTCATAGCGATAAAATTAGTGCAGGCGCATAACGTCTGCACTAATTTTTTATGGAATTAAACCCTATGGCAGAATATTTGCGAGTAGGCAAGCCAGCGCCAGACTTTGAGGCTGATGCTGTATTTGATCAAGAATTTATCAGGATCAAGCTGTCTAGCTATCAGGGCAAACAGTATGTAGTGCTGTTCTTTTATCCTCTAGATTTCACCTTTGTCTGCCCCACTGAAGTAATTGCTTTTAGCGATCGCTACGATGAGTTTGTCAAATTAGATGCAGAAGTAATCGGAATTTCTGTGGACAGTAAGTATGCACATCTTGCTTGGATTCAGACATCGCTTGCCGATGGCGGTCTGGGCGGTGATATCAAATGTCCGCTTGTATCTGACTTGACCAAAGTGATCGCTACATCATTTAATGTGCTTGATCATGAGGCGGGTGTGGCGCTGCGAGGTTTGTTTGTTATTGACAAAGCAGGAATAGTCCAGCACGCAACTATCAATAATTTAGCTTTTGGACGCAGTATTGACGAAGCCTTACGAACTCTTAAGGCAATCCAACATACTCAAAGACACAAGAATGAGGTCTGTCCTGCAAATTGGCAAGAAGGAATGGCAACTATCTCTATTCCAAATTAGGGTGAGATATTCAGCTACTCCCTTCCCAGTGAATGATTAGGGAGTAGGATGCTAGCCTCCAATCATTCATAGAGAGTTATCTGAACATTGCAGGTTTGGTTAACTACAGTACAAAACCGATTGCCTAAATCGATTAATCTCCTGTTAACTAAAATTTAATATAAATAAATAAATCTCATAGTTGGGGGAGCCAAGCAAAGCAATGGCTGATAAAAGAAAAGCTGTTTTGATGATGCATACCGATGAAGCCCAAGGTAAATTGTGGCAGACAGCTTTGCTCACTCAACAGTTTGATGTACTTTGGGAAAGCAATTCTTTGAACCTAGTTCAATATTTTGAGCAATGCGATCGCCAAAATTTGCCAGATTTATTGATTATGGACATGGCAATCAAAAGTCCTAATTCAGAAACTTTGCAATCATCCTCGGTTTGTCAATGGCTAAGTAAAAACAAAGTTGCGACCAAGGTTGTTCTATTCAATCCCAGACAAGAAAAAATTAAAGATATTGAACATAGTTGGGCAATTCGACGCGGTGCGTCTGACGTCTTGCCTCGTTTATATTCGGACAACTTGATTACAGAGGTAGCTAGAGTTACAGCTTTGATGGGTTGTACGTTGGAGTCACAACCGCTAGAAAAAATCGCTAGAACTATGGAATCAAAAACGACAACTACGCAAACTAAAGGTCGTGAAGTGGAGATTGAACCAGAAGACGAGCAAAGCACTGTAAGCAAAAGATCACAAACTAAAAGTAATTCCCGCAGTAGCCAAAATTCTGATGAAGGTGACGTAGTTATGTATCGTGGCGTAAGGATTAGGCGATAGAAAATATAAAACTAAGATAGAGTTGCAGTGTTTCAGCCGCAACTTTATCTTTTTTAAGGCTATGCAATATGTCTGTGGTTTCAACAAATGATCTACCAGCAGCTTTTATTTTGTTCTTGCAACATGGTTGGGCGGATACTTTTCAAGATATTGGTTATTTAGCCCGATCGCTAGCTAATGCAAATACAGTTATCTATGCCCCAAATTTAGGTTTGCTTGATACTTGGCTGACGATCGCCCCATTGATCGCTAAAGTTGAAAAAGTCGCTGCCGAGGCGATCGCCAAATATCCAGATCTGCCTTGGCGGATTGTCGGACATTCGATGGGTGGATTGATTTGGCTAGAGGTGTTAAGCCGTCATCCAGAGTGGCTGCCTCAAGTTCATAGTTTAGTTTTAGTTGGTTCACCTGTGGGCGGCTCGGACTTAGGGCGATTATTTGATCCTTGGGGCTGGTTTCCCTTAATAGCCCGCGATCTTGCAACCAATCGCCGCTCTATAGCTGAGGCGATCGCGGTAAAAATCCCCACACTCTCGATTGTTGGCGATCTTGGCAACAATACTGACGGCACTGTTCCTGTGGGTTGTTCTCAGTTTGCCTACGCAAATTTTTTTCGCCTAGCGGGATTACGTCATGCCACGCTCAAAAATCATCCTCAAGTTGCAACAACTATTCAAAGCTTTTGGCAAAATCCTCAAATTGCCAGAATTCAAACCGATGTAGCTTCTCAATTAATTGCAAAGCTGCGATCGCTAAATCTTACAGAAATCGACAATCAAAATTTTAAATACGCCCAAGTTTTTAAAACCTATTCCGATAGTGTCAAGTTATGGATTTGGAAAAATCCATTGCAAGTCACCCATGTGTTTGTAAGCTCAGGTCATCAGTGCATTTACAGCGCCTATGCTAGCTGGAAAGATCAGCCAAAAGTAGCGATCGCCTTAGCAAATTTAGAATAGTAGGTATAATGGCTAAAGTAAATTTTTAACTATACATCCAGAACTATATGAAGTTTAGAAGTGCCAAAGATTTAATTACTAAGAAGGTGATTTCTACTGGCTTAGTAAATGTTATCGCTTCATTGGTAACTTTTGGCTTTAGTAGCTCTGGAGCAATGGCGATCGGGATAGCAATTTCAGGTATTACCACAACCACAACATTTAATGGAACCGATACTCAAGTAACGAATGTAAATGGTGCGACTTCTGAGCCTAATTCTGATTTCAGCAATAGTAATTCATACACCGTCAACTTCGCTGAAGAAGTCAGAGCAATCACAAGCATTACTACTTCAGATGGCACTTATGGACCTGTGGGTATACCTTTAAACGTAGTTGTTAAACGTAATGGGTCTCCTGCTAATAATATTTTCTATAGTCCTGGCACTGCATCTGGCACTACATCTGGCAGTACAATTAGCGTCAAATCAGGCAATGCACTCAGTCTGACTCAAGAGCAAATACTTACTCAAAACAACATCAACCTAGGTTCAGACAATGTATTCACCAACTTCGCTAGTGGTGGTTTAAGAAATAACAACAACAATAATAATATTGAGCGTATTGACTTTATCAGCAGCACAGGTTTCTCTGCATCTATTTTCCAAGCCTTCTCAATCATTGAGCGAGGAGCAGGGGATGCATTTAGGATTGCCGCAATCACTGAGCTTAATGCTGGGAATCCAAGTAATTATGGGGCGTTAGTAGATGTCACAAGCGGTTATAATAGTGCGCCAACCTTAGGTTTATCTAGCACCTATGTCGTTTTTAGAAACGGTCAACCGTCTGCAAATATTTCTACATCTCAAGACCTAAGAGGTATTTTGATTAAACCTGTAGCTGATTTGGGAGTTACAGCAGGAGGTACGATCTATGGATTTTCGCTTTTCGCACCCGACACAACGGGTAGTGGCACACAACTAGCAGACGTTACCAATACTACATTTTTCCCTGCGAATACAAGTGATGGGAATGGGGGGATAGACTTACTTGCTGGCAACGTTGGTGTTGTAGCAGTACCTTTTGATTTTGAGCCTCAGTTCGGATTGATTGTTTTGGGCGGGGCATGGTTTGTCCGCAGACAGCTCAGAAAAAAAACATCTAAATAGTTGGCTTGAAATTATTTCTTTTTATCTAGGATACTAGCCTGACTTAACAAAAAAGGTGTGACGCTTTGCGTCACACCTTTTTTGTTACCTACTTCCAATTATTGAGCCTGTTGCTATTCGAGCTTTTTGCTTAATTTCATTCAACAATATACTCTGTATGCAGTCTAGTGAAGCTTGGCGTTGAAAAAAAGCGCTACAGGAATCAATCTCCCATCTCTTCCATTAATTGCAAAATTATTTGGCGATCGCTGGCATAAGGCACGCTCTTTAAATAATTTTCTAGGTCAATTCTTGCCTCAGTGTAGCGGTCTAGTTGATAGCAGATTAAACCCCGATCGCGCCACTGGGTTGGCACATCAGGATATAACATCAGCGATCGCTCGATCGCACCCAAAGCTTTGTCTGGCTGATGTTGGCGCAAATAAATTAGCTTCAGGTTAGTTAGCAATCGATCGAGAATGCGGCGAATGCCGACGGGTTGCAGATATTCGGGCTGAAGGGGCATCGCTTGACCATATAGCTGCGTCAACTTAGCCGCGCAGTCTTCAGGAAATAAAATTTCTCCTTTGTTATAAGGATCAATAAAAATCTCTAAGTCAGGATGTTGAGGACGGATAATAAAATGTCCAGGGAAACTAATCCCATCCATAGCAAAGCCAAGGCGATCGCCTAGCAAAATATAGATAATAGATAGTGAAAGAGGAATTCCTAATCGCCGATCTAAGACATCATTAATAAAACTATTGCGCGGACTGTAATAGTCAGCATCATTACCGCTAAAACCCTGTTCTTCAAATAGGTAACGATTAATTTCTTGAATTACCTTAAGCGGGTAATGGATCTTGGCAATTCTCGATTGCAAATCATTTGCCATACGATCGCATATAGCTCGGTAATGACCAAGATCCATACGCGGATATTCTTCCCAAGCGATCGCTAAAGCCCCTTCGAGGAGATGCTCCATCGACAAATCACGATCATTGGTGTGGGTAATTTGCCAAAATTTTTGCCTTGCAGGAGAGAGTGTTAACACAAGAATAGTTACCGCCTATTGCGGAGATGCAGGAAATTATGGATCGTTTGATCGAAAATCGTAGACTAGACCTTAGTTTAGAGCTTTAGTTTAAAGCGTATACCTGACCACTAAACAAAATGCGGGTAATCCCTTTTTGGACAAGCTTAGGACTAGTAATTTGAATCAAATCGCTAGGAAACTTGATCACGCGCTGATTGTGATGGGAAAACCTTCTTGCCACACGATGATTATCAAAAATGGGAATCGTTTTAGATAGGGTTTCTTCATCGGGGACTGTGCCAAGCTCCTTAAAATCCTTGAGAGGTCGGGTAATAATATCGGCAATCCGATCAACCACGATGTAACAAATTATGGGCAGATTAGCTTCAGTCAACGGTAATATTTCTAAGAGATCGCCTGCTGCATGACCACTATGTAAGTCCGCAAACATAGACAAGCTAGATTCCGCATCCTCATCAAAATCTAGTTCTTCCTGATCCAGATCAAGATTGTCCTCATCTACAAGGTCATCTTCATCTTCGTCAGACTCTTCATCTTCTAGATCTTCGTCATCTAAGTCCTGTTCTGAGGTTTCCTCAAAGGTAGCCCTTAGATCTTCTAGTTGCTCATCTTGTGCTGTTAAGTTGTCATCCATCGCGATCGCCGTTTCGTCACCTTCATCAAAGTTTGTTGTTTCACAATCTGGGTCAAGCCCTTGGTTTACATAATCAGAAGCCACTAGCATCTGCTCAGGTATCAACGCAAGTTGATTTACCTGAAAATTGCCGACCTCATAATTTAATCGAGATCCACGTTTACCGTCGGCTTTCTTTTGATTTACCAATAGTCGATACTCATCAGCAGGCATTAGCTCTTGTATCAGTCGCGAGACTGTACTCGTACTAATGCCAAACTGCTTAGCCAAATAGGTCGTGGTCGCATTGGACTCACGATAGAGGCGAAGTATTTCTTGTTTATCATCCAGCGCAAGTTTAACAGCCATTGATTTGGGATACCCCGAAACCGCATCTACGAACCAATCAATATCTTAGCGCCTGTGAGCATGGGTTAGAGTTTTAGTAATGATTAATTTGCAAAAAAAGCAAGGAGTCGTTAAACGACTCCTTGCTTTTTTTGCAATCTTTTAGACTCAAAACAGCTAGGAGTGTCATTTCGTAACACAATTAGCTCTTTACTCAAGAAATGATTTGCGACGCAGAGCGCCGCAAATCATTTCTTGGGGTTTATGAAAAGTTATCTTTTTGTCCGCGAATTCTAGCGAAGACGCGATCGGGGATGTCAATGCCTGCCGATCGCTGAATAGCAGGAAAATCCCAACGCATAAATGGATTGGTACGTTTTTCGAGTCCAATTGTTGTCGGGACTGTGGATTCACCTCGCTGACGCATAGCTTGAGCCGCCACCATACGCTCTTGCAAGTCTGGATTATCACCATCTACTGCCAACGCAAACTTGAGGTTGCCAAGGGTATATTCATGGGCGCACCAAACACGGGTATCTTCAGGTAATTGACGCAACTGCTCCAATGAGTTGAGCATTTCCGCAGGTGTACCTTCAAACAATCTGCCACAGCCTCCCGCAAACAAAGTGTCTCCACAGAATAACTCTCCACCGACATCGCCAATAGCTGGAAAGTAATAGGCAATGTGAGCATAGGTGTGTCCAGGCACAAAAAATACTTGGGCTTCGCGATCGCCAAAATTTACGCGATCGCCACCTCTCAAGAAGACTTTTTGATGGGGAATGCGTCCGTTATCTTTTTCGCCACCATAGACGATCGCGTTGGGAAACTTCTTAATTAACGCAGAATTGCCACCAACATGATCACCATGATGATGGGTGTTAAAAATCGCCACTAAATCTGCGCCTAGTTCCTCTAATTTGGCAAGTACAGGCTCGGCGATCGCGGGATCAACCACTGCCGCAGTATTGGTTTCAGGATCATGGAGGACAAAAACGTAATTGTCACTGAGGACGGCTAAGCGATATATATTCATAATTTAAGTTTTACATAAAGTCAAAATCGGTGACGCACATAAAGCGCTTTTGGTTTTGATTAGCTTTGCAACAAGGCGATCGCCGCCTCTAATTGCGAAGTATAGTTTTTGGCAAATTCAGCAAACCACAAGCCCTCCCCACAAAGGGGATCAAGTTTCTCTAGCCATGCAGTTGCGGTTTTAACTAGCATCTCTTGATCTTTATGCATTTGCTGATGCGCCACTTCCTGCAAATCGCGAGCGATCGCCAATGAGGGTGCATGGGATAAAGGTGATGACACTATTTCTGAGTTTGAATGCGGCAATTGGCGATCGCCAGACTTATAAGTCAGTGAGCCACCTCGCAGTTCATCAAGCAATTTATCCAGAGAGTTTACGTTGGACGGGCTGACTTGAGGTGCTTGAGAATGCGATCGCTTATCCTCATTACTATCTGGCTTGCTGTTTGTTAACGGCTGAGGACTATCTGGCTCTTTATATTTGTTTTGGAGTTGATCCAGAATGGATTCAAGCGATTCCATTTGATTTTTGTACTATGGATAATATTAAGAGATTTTTTAAAAGACTGGCTTTGCCAGTCTTTTAAAATCCCAAAATTGATTTGATCATACTCCGTAATTAAATATAAAACCCGAAGGATCTGATGCGCCCGCAAAGCGGGCGCATCAGATCCTTCGGGTTTTAAGAAAACGCAAAGCACTGCGATTTAGTCGTTGATGGCGCTCAGTAAAACTTCTGAAAGTGTTATGTCTTCCATATCGCTCAGGGTAATCGTATCGACAATATCAAAATTTGCGCCGATACTCATTAATTTGTCGTCTAGAGCCTTGAGAAAATCGGTAGCACTGCTGTCATTACCAACTTGAATAAACGAAAGTGCTAATTCCTCATCAGAAGTAAGATGACGGGTAGCTTCAATAATTACTTCAAATACAGAACGGCGATCGTCTGGCTCACCATCAGTAATAATGAGAATTGTCTCACCAGCCTTGATCTGATTGAGTTTTTTGCGTTGAAAAAAGCTATTGACCGCATCCTGTAAAACGGCGGTTAGATTAGTCCCGCCCATCGGTTCATTTTCTTGAAAAATTTGTTCTACTTTTGCAGCAGATACATTGTCATAACGTTTAAACTTCCCTGAAAAGACGTAAACGGTGATCCCATCTGCATCTAACTGATCGCATTTACGCGCAAGGGCAAGCGTGGACTCTTTGACAACGTCCCATCGACTCTTATTAGTGCTGCGCTCAATATTAGACATACTGCCGCTTTTATCAATAATCAGGGTGTAGTCGCGTTTGTCTAGCATATACAGCTCTTGAAAAGATGATGAACTTTTTAAGATTATAGCAACTTATATAATCCCTTAAGTTCGCTTTAAGGTCACTGCAAAAGTACTTCCCTTGCCCACTTCACTAATTACATGGATGCTGCCATCCATTTTCTGGACTAGATCATTAGCGATCGCCAGTCCTAGCCCTGTCCCACTAATGTCACCATCAGCTTGCCGACCTCGAAAATTGCGCTCAAATAGTCGCGGCAAGTCTGCTTCGGGAATACCCACTCCAGTATCCTGCACATACACATAAACCGTATCAGGCTTTACATCTGCACCTAATAACACATATCCGCGCTCTGGTGTATATTTGAGCGCATTCTCTGCCAAGTTGCTAATCACTTCCCTTAGCGCTGATTCATTTCCTAATATTTGAGGCAGATGTTTGGGAATATTGGTGAGAAATTGAATATTACGCTCTTGGGCGATCGCACTGGCAAAACTAGCGATCGATTCTAATATTTCTACCAAATCGACAGCATGGATATCTATGGTCGATACCGCAGGTAATAGCGCTTGCGCTGGTGCGATCTGTGGCGGCAATAAGAGAGGCAATGGCTGATCAGCTTCACTTAAAAGATCTTGGATATGTTGGGTTTCTCTGAGAATGCCCTTTACAAATTTTTGATTAGGATCTTCGACTAGCAGCTTCCGTAATAGTAATTGACCAAACGTGCGGATGGCGGTGAGAGGATTTCGCAGTTGATGCAGCAATGAGGCTAGAAAATTACTCTGACTTTCGTAATTACTTTGCTGGCTAGCAACTAACCATTGATTGCGGCGATCAAGAGCGCAGGCGATCGCAAGAGTATTGGCAATCTGTTGAATTTGCGACTGTTCATAATCAAACCAATCGCGATCATCGCGACCTGTCATTAAAAAGCCTAAGATTGCTTCGTCATAAACCAAAGGCAACAGGAAACGCCGTTGTCGGACTAGCCCACCACTATCACTGCCCATCCTCCACATGGGAAAGGCTTCAGGAAGAGAAATTGCTCCCATGTCAGGAAACACAGCCACTTCGACTAAATCAGGTGGTCTCCCATCAGCGACATTTTCCGTAATGTAGACAGCACTGGCTACTGCCCCCAAGCTCTGGGTCAATAAAATAATTTGCGATCGCGCTAGGGCAACCAGATCGGAGCTTGCAACAAGCATGAAAAAATAGGTTCTGGGATCAATAAAGTTTTGCCTAATCGGAATGACGACAAAGTTTCGCCATTTCGATTAGATTTGATAGCTATGGATATTTAGTATAACTCTCGCTAGTTCTCATGCTTTATTTCATATCGCTGAAAGTAGAAAAGCTCAAAGCGCTTTTCTGAAACCCAAGAATTGTCTGGCGGCGCGGAGCGCCGCCAGACAATTCTTGGGTTTTGATTTGTAGCTATATTTCGCAAAAAAATAGAGGTGACGCTTTGCGTCACCTCTATTTTTTGCACAAGTCACGTAGTGCTTGCACCACATTACTTTTTGAGGATTTAGAACAAGCCCAAAGTCAAAGACTTATCAATAGGCATTGTGGAACCAATACCCAAGTAAAGGGTAAAAGCAGTACCAAACAAAAATACTGCCATTGCCACAGGACGACGGAAAGGATTTTGGAATTTGTTGACGTTCTCAATGAAGGGGATCAAGATCAAACCAACAGGGATCATGCTTTGAAGCAATACACCCAAAAGCTTGTTAGGTACAATCCGCAGAATTTGGAATGCAGGGTACAAGAACCACTCTGGCAAGATTTCCAAAGGAGTCGCAAAGGGGTTGGCAGGTTCGCCAATCATCGTGGGATCAAGCACAGCCAAACCAGTAATCAAAGCGATCGTGCCAGTAATTACCACAGGGAACATATAGAGCAGGTCATTAGGCCATGCTGGTTCACCGTAGTAGTTGTGACCCATATTCTTTTCCAACTTGGCACGCAAGATGGGATCATTTAAATCGGGCAGCTTTTCAGTCTTTGCCATGTTATTGCTCTACTTTAATATTGCAGTTTTTCTAAAATTATCTAATACGAAAATCGCAAATTGATTAACTAGATACGAAACCTTACAAATTTAAGGGATTTATCTAGAATCTTTGCTTACAAAGGACCAGAGATACCTTGCTTGCGGATCATCAAGAAGTGAGCCAACATGAATACAGCAATCAACCAAGGCAACACAAAGGTGTGCAAGCTGTAGAAGCGGGTAAGAGTGGCTTGACCAACACTTTGACCGCCACGAAGTAGCTCAACTAGGGTTCCACCAACGACAGGAATTGCTTCGGGTACGCCAGATACAATCTTGACTGCCCAATAGCCGACTTGATCCCAAGGTAGCGAATAGCCAGTTACACCAAAAGTTACGGTGATTACAGCAAGGATTACGCCAGTGATCCAAGTCAATTCACGAGGTTTTTTGAAACCACCAGTGAGGTATACGCGGAAAACGTGCAAGATCATCATCAAGACCATCATGCTTGCTGACCAACGGTGAATTGAGCGAATCAGCCAGCCGAAGTTAACATCGGTCATGATGTAACGTACGGAGTCAAAAGCTTCAGTTACCGATGGCTTGTAATAAAAGGTCATTGCGAAGCCTGTCGCAAACTGGATGAGGAAGCAAGTGAGGGTGATGCCGCCTAAACAGTAAAAGATATTGACGTGGGGAGGAACATACTTGCTGGTAACGTCTTCAGCGAGAGCCCCAACTTCGAGACGGTCATTAAACCAATCGTAAACTTTACTCATGTAATTGAAAAACCCAAGATTGCTGAACTAGTAACAAAATTTTTGATAGATACCATTTATTCTAATACTTATGACAGGTGTAGGCAAATCTAAAGGCATTTTTTTAATAAGTTTTGCTAAATCTTCAGCAGGTTTCGCTGCTTTTTGCCTTTTGATGATAACGACAGATTCAGCGATCGCCCAGCTAACTAATATATATTCAGCAAAACAACTATGAATGATTTTCCTGAGAAATCCATTGACAATGCTAGCGATCGCAACAATGTTTATGAAAGTTTATGAAAACACCCATGTTGTATCCGTTCGTGACATGAACATTGACGATATCGCACCAATTTTTCATTTGGGTGAACAACTATTTACTAGCGATCTTTATCCTTATCTCTATCGCACATGGGATGAGTGGGAAGTAATCGGTATGTATAACACTGATTCTGAATATTGTTTGGTGGCGGAGATTGATCAGATTTTAGCGGGATTTGTGCTGGGAACAATTATCAATAAAGCTTCTTGGAAATATGGTTACATCACATGGCTGGGGGTAAATCCTAACTGTCAGCGTCGTGGCGTTGCCGATCGTCTTGTTGATAAAATTATTGAGCGCATGATTGAAGATAATGTGCGGCTAATGTTGGTGGATACTGATCCCGCTAATACGCCCGCGATTAATTTCTTTAATCGTAAAGGTTTTGGCAATGCTAGAGAGCATGTGTTTTTGTCGTTAAATCTTGCTAAGCATGAATATTACGGCAGATTGATCAATTACGAACGAGATAAGGCTGAGCGCAATCGTCCTCGGTTACGCCGCCGTCCCACCAATGGGTGATTCAAAACCATCAAGAGCATGGCGGCGCAGAGCGCCGCCATGCTCTTGATGGTTTTGGAGTTTTCATAGAGAGAATTACTGTTTGATTTTGGACTTAAGATTTAAGGCGATCGCTATCATGTAAACTTTTTAAAGCAAACGCAAAAGATTTATCGAGTTCGGTACGAGAAGCAAACATTATGCAAGTTGGTCAAAAAGTTCGTGTTCGTAGTTTTAAGGATGCCAGTGGTAAGGCGATCGCTAATAAGATTGGCGAAATCGGAGTCATCAAAGAAGAAAAAATGATGGACGGTGGTAAATGGGGCTATATCGTTAAATTTTCTGATAGCACCAAATCTTGGTTTTTTGCAGATGAGTTAGAATCAGCCGCCTAACTTTTGAGCTTTTCTATTACGTGCAGTTAACATTGCATCGGCATTAGCAATGTGCGACTGTGCCTAGCTAGGCACAGCTAAATATATGACTTCAAAACCTGTGGCGTACGCCACAGGTTTTGTACATATTTTCGTATAGAAATTTAGAGAATAAACAAGCAAAATAAAGTATGCCTAAGTTAATTGCTTTATTTACCTTGTTTCTGTCTGAATTTAAGTAAAAAACAAATATTAATGCCGTAGAATCATAATCTGTTAGCAAAACTTAAATTTAATTAACCCCTTGCCCTATGGCAGATATTAACCGTCAAGATATCATTAGGGGCATGATGGCAGAGGTGGATGGGCTAAGCTATAGTATGGCTTCAGCTAGCCTTGAGGCAGCTTTGACCTGCATCAGCAAAGCCCTAAAAGATCATAAGTCAGTCACATTGAGCGATTTTGGTAAGTTTGGAGTTCGTCATCGTCGCGCTCGCATTGGTAGCCACCCTCGCACACACCAGCCAATTACAATACCTGAAGTAATTGTTCCGCATTTCACTCCTAGTCCACATCTAAAAAAGCTAGTTCAAAAGCCCAATGAGCCTAATCCTGACGTTTCTCGGTAAAGGTGGTGTTGGCAAAACGACAACCGCGATCGCTATTGCCCGTGCTTTTGCCAATCAAAATAAGAAAGTTCTCTACGTTGGTCAGCAGGCGGGCAATAGTCTCAGCATGAGACTCAATGTGGAGCTGACAGTTGAGCCACAGACGGTGGCGACAAATTTTGAGGCGGTGCATTTACAGTCAGCAACTTTGCTAGAAAGATATTGGGACAAGATGAAAGGCTTGGAAAATCAATATCTGCGAACTCCTTTTTTTAAGGAGGTCTATGGTCAGGAGCTGGGTATTTTGCCGGGGATGGATTCGGCTCTGGGTCTGAGCTTCTTGCGTGAACGGGATGCTGAAGGTAAGTACGACGTAATTATTTATGATGGCATTGGTGATCTGGAAACCTTGAGAATGTTGGGAATGCCAGAAATCTTGGGGTGGTATTTACGCCGCTTTAGACAAGTACTGGTAGGGTCAGCGATCGGGCAAGCAATTTCGCCTTTTGTAGAACCAATTCTAAGAAGTATTCTCCAAGTTTCTAATACTGATGATATTTCTCAGCAAGCGGGTGAGATGTCATCGGTACTTACGCGCGGACAAAAAGCAGTTAATGATGCTAGTCGCGTAGCTGCATATCTTGTGACTACTGCTGATCCCTATGCGATCGCTACTGCAAAATATTTATGGGGTAGCTCTCAGCAATTGGGCTTGACGGTTGGTGGTGTATTTACTAGAGAGCAAATTGCTGATGCTGATTTTGCGCCCCTTGCTATTTGCCAAGTCCCTGATCAAGTTACAGAGCTAACAATTCCCGATCGCCTTAATGCAAGTTTTGCACCTCGACCAATTGAAATTGATACTGTAAACAAGCAGGTTAAATTGTTTTTACCAACTTTTAATAAAAAACAGGTCAAGCTAATTCAATTAGGCCCTGAAGTAACTATTGAAGCAGGTGATCAGCGCCGCAATATTTTCTTGCCCAATGAGTTAGCAGGAAAGCAAGCCACGGGCGCAAAATTTCTAGACTCTTATTTGATTATTTCTTTCGGTTAAATACTGCCAAAGAAGGTTGGCGCGAAGCGCCAACCTTCTTTATAAGTTAGGACTTACGCGAAGTGAAATCTCCCCTCATCCCCCAACCCCTTCTCCCGCGGGAGAAGGCAGGGTGGTTTCATTTTCGGAAAGGCAAACAGGAAGGAAGTTACAGAAAAATTAGAGGGAGAAAAATCAGTAAGAATAAGAACAAGAGAGAATATCAAAAACTTGGTGAACTTGATTAGCGAGAACACGTTGCCCCTGAGGAATCGTGCGATAACCAAGACGGCGGACAGTAGTCATGATAAAGCAGTGAATAATAGCCCAAATAGTAGGAGCATTGCCGCCACGTCGTAAGCCAGTATCCTCTTGAAAAAGGACATCACGCACCCAATGCAAGCGATTTTCAATACCCCAGTGTAGGCGAATCGGGTCCAGAAACTGAGCCGCATTAAGAGCCAAATCAGAAATATAACCAAGGGACTCGAAAAAGGGCTTATCATCACGCCAGCCCTCGCGTTCGACATAAATCAAAGACTGTAGAGACGACCAATGTTTGCGTAAGTGAAGTGGAGCAGGATAGACCCAAACACGACGACGCACTTGCCGACCATGAGATTTGTCAAACTCTTCGGCATAACTAAGAGCGACCGTGTTTTGATGTAAGTGATCCAAAGCCTTGACCAGATTGGGTTGATTATTTTTGAGGGCAATCAAATAATGCTGTTCCTGCTCAGCAATTAATTTCACCGTATCTTTTTGGCAATGTAAGGCATCCATTGTGAAAGAGGCTGGTTGTCCTTGTAAGGAAGTAATCACTTGTTTAACTACTTCGATTTCGCTGATTTGCTTATTTTCAGATACCGCAAGGGCAATTACTTCTCCTGTTTCGTGGGTAAAGGCTGACACGGTACTGGTAAAGTTTTGCTTAGAATCGGTCTGATTGGTGACCGTACATTTGATGCTTTTACCGTCCATCGCTAGCCATTGCCCTGATTCTCCTGTATGACTATTTCGACACCACTCGTTAAATAGTTTGACTACTGACTCGATTTCTACCCCTTGAATGACACGGCGAAAGGTGGAGTATGAGGGGATTTGGCTCTCTGGTGCTAGCTCTAGCATTGTTTGTAGCGTTTGCCAATGTTTCTCACAGAAATCTGCTAATGGGCGATATCCGTGATAATTACACAATACTCCCAGCAAGGTTAAGCACATTACTAGCCACAAGGGATGGCGCTTACCTTTACTTTTTCGAGGGTCTGGGATCTGCTTTAATTGTTCTATAAAGTTCATGGTCTGGTTTTGCTTTTTGCTTAGCTTCTACCAGACCATTTTTTACTGTTTTGGCTTCTTCTCCTAACTCTTGCTCTTTTCTGTACTCTTTACACGATAGCCCTTTCCGAAAATGAAACCACCCTGCTTCTCCCGCGGGAGAAGGGGCGCAAGATTCTAACTTTTTCTTGTTCCCCTCGCCTGCGGGAGAGGGGCTAGGGGTGAGGGCTTAATCAATTTTTGCGTAAGTCCTATAAGTATTTAGCCAAGTAATTTAAGACCCAAAACCCAAAAGAGAGTTGCGGCGCTTCGCGCCGCAACTCTCTTTTGGGTTTGTTCTAACGTAAATTGCTATAGCTATAAATTCTTTTTCTAAAGTTTTCCTGTGTTGGCTCTAGCAATAAATCTCTCCAGAGTGACAATTTCTACGCGATCGCCGTAGGGTATAAATTGCTTTAAATCACCAGAAATATAGAAATCACGCAAAGTCCAACCTTCACCACCTAAAACTAAATAAGCTCTTTGATAATTAGGATTTTGACGCATGGCATCCATTAGGCAAATAATCTCAAAAGGAACTTTCTGCTCAGCAGTGCCGCCAACCTGTTGCCATTTTAGTGATATCAATACATTGCGATCGCCGCGATTTGCTACCACATCGACAATATGCTTGCCTCCTCCGGGACGACTACCAATATACTGTTGCGATTGATAGAGATAGCCGCCATAGATTAGAGAATGTAAAACCATCTGTTCTAAAACTATCCCTGTGTCAGTATTTCGCAAACTCATGATATTTCTAGCCCTTGATTTAAGCCTCGATAAGCTAACATTTCCTTCGCAGCTACGCGATTGCCATTACAGCTAATCCGTCTCGGTGCATTGAGAATCTTAATCTCAAAGCCTAAGTCTTGATAAAGAGAAAGAATGCGATCAGTGGCTTGATTAGAAGCGATCGCAGGACAATTTTGTTGAGCGAGCCAATTGGCTAGTCTTTCTTGTTCTGACCACTCAAAGCCATTTTTGGCATATTGGCGAAACTCAACATCATAGGGTGGATCGGCGTAAATAAAATCATTGGGCGCGATCGTAAGCTTAGCAAAATCAGAATTAGTAAACTTCCATTCAGTAAAGGCTAACTTGTAAGCTGAAAAATCTTTAGTGTAGTTAATAGTTTTATGTCTGCCAAAGGGAACGTTAAAACCACCACTGCGATTGAAGCGGCAAAGACCATTGTAGCCAGTGCGATTGAGGTAATAAAAAAGCTGTGCTGATTTTGGATTATTAAATGTTCCTAATTCAATCAGCCGATTAAATTCTATTCTTTGAGCATAATAAAACTCTCGCTCATTCTGCACATCAATTTCTAGCTTTAATCCCTTTTGTAAGCATTTATAGAAGTTAACAACATGGGGATTGATGTCATTAAGTAGAGCCTGCTCTGGCTGTAACCCCAGTGCGATCGCTAGTCCACCACAAAAAGGCTCGACTAGGCGATGGTGACTATAATTTTGCCAAGTTTTTTGTAAATGTGGCACAAGCCAACGCTTTCCCCCAGCCCATTTTAGCGGTGGAGACAAGGAATCTGACTTAACTGTTGATTTGGCGAGATGAGCCACTTGTTGTGCTAGGTAGTCGATAGATGAAGAGCATAGCAAAGATGGCATAGCAGCAAAATAGACTTTTTGAATTTGGATCGGGAATCTAATCTACTGCTTTTTATGACAATTTTTACATCGCTACAGCGCTTTGCGCTTAATTAAACCCCAGAGAGATTTTGGGAAGCGGCGCGGAGCGCCGCTTCCCAAAATCTCTCTGTACTACTCAAAGCCTCAATAGGCTGTAACTGTCGGTAAAGCATAAATCCCAGAGATAGTTACGGCGCAACTCTCTGGGATTTATGCTTTACTTACGCTGCGACTAGTAAACCTGCCTCAGATTGTTTTGGTAAAACATCAACAACATCAATTCTGGCACAGTAAGCAATATCCTCGGCTCCGTTAAGATTTAACAAACGCTTGCCATGACTCGCTTGATAAAATAACTCCTCGACTTCACCTTCCCAAGCTTTATAAAGAGCTGCTGCCGCCACCGCTTCGTCATTACCAAAGTCTGCTTCATGTTCCAGATTCGCCGCGATCGCGCCCGCACAAGTTGTATCTTCTAAGGAATAACTCCCCTCCCAACCAGAGCCAACAATCCAAATTATTTCAGGTTTAGTCTCGCGTAAGTATTTCAACACTGAACCCAGATTAATCATCGCGCAAGCCAGAACACTCTTGGCATTTTGAATTTTTTCCAGCGATCGCGTGCCATTAGTAGTACTCATAAAAATGCGCTTTCCCTTGACCACATCAGGCGTAAAGTCAAAGGGAGAATTACCTAAATCAAATCCCTCAACTGTTTTCCCCCCACGCTCTCCGACTCTAATTCTTAACTCAGGTGGATGCGCCTCGCTTACCCGCAACAACTCATCAAGATCTGAAAATACTTGCACGCCTTCGGCTCCTGCTGCCAAAGCTGTGGCGATCGTGGTAGTGGCTCGCAAAATATCAACAGCGATCGCGCAGTCTGGATTGCCTTCGGACGGAACTAACTCAGGCGTGTGATAAACAAAGATTTTCATTTACGGATCTAATGGTTTAGCTATCTACTATAAATTAAACTCTATGCCTGCTCGTTTTGCAAGGTTTGTTATGGGGCTACTATGAGTATGACAATGCTCAGTTTTACATAGACCATAAACCCCAAAAGAGTAAGGGAGGCGCTTCGCGCCTCCCTTACTCTTTTGGGGTTATGTGTTATTCAGCTTCGCTTGATTCTTCAGGAACTTCAGCAATTTCAGAAACAGTAGAGATCGCTGTGATATCAACACTTTGAATATCCACATCTTCTTGTTCCTCTTCTAATGCAGGGGGAACTAGAGTTGCACCCACGATCGCATCAGAAGCATCTATTCTTTGCAGACGCACACCCCGAGCAGTGCGAGACTGACAAGCGATCGCATCGGTAGACTGACGCATGACGATGCCGCGACTTGTGACAATCATCAATTCATTTTGTTCATCGACTAAACAGAGAGAAGCGAGTTGATCTTGTCCAGATTTGAACTTAGTTACACGCAAGCCTTTACCTGCTCGTTTTTGAATACGGAACTGACTCACAGGAACGCGCTTACCATAGCCGCCTCTAGTTACCACCAAGACCCAAGGACCTTGAGCTTTTTCAGTTTCAGGTTCAGCGTTTTCAACATTTTCAATTTCGAGGTTTTCATCCTCATTGACAGTGATGGTCAAATCACTATCTTCTTCCAAACCTTCAACCTCTTCAATTTCTGCTAATCCTGCGGGGATAATGTCCATACTTACGATCAAATCATCGCCAGTAAGACGCATCGATCTCACGCCACGAGTATCGCGTCCCATGGGGCGCAACTGCTCATGATCAGTGCGGAAGCGGATTGACATTCCTTGCCGAGAACCAACGATGATCGTGTTATCGGCTTTAGCACGGCGTACCCACCGCAGTAAATCACCCTCTTCAAGGGCGATCGCAATTAGCCCGTTAGAACGAATATTGGCAAAAGCAGACAGTTTCGTTTTTTTGATATAGCCGCCAGCCGTGAGCATGACCAGATATTCATCATCGGTAAACTCACTAATCGGCAATACCGTCGTAATTTTTTCATCGGCAGCGATCGGCAATAACTGCACCACCGCAGTGCCACGGGCGGCACGACCAGATTCAGGAACTTCGTAAGCCTTAACTCCGTAAACTTTGCCGCGATCAGTAAAGAAGAGAACTTTATCGTGACTACGGCAAGCAAAGAAATGGGCGATCGCATCATCATCTTTGACATTGGCACTTGCCTTGCCGCGAGTAGCTCGGTTTTGGGCAGCGAAAGTATCTACAGGCATCCGCTTGATATAGCCCTGCTGTGTGACCATCACGATCGTTTCGCGATTGGCAATCAAGTCGGCAGTGTCAATATCACCTTCGTTGGGAAGAATGCGTGATCTGCGGGGAGACGCAAATTCAGTTTTGATTGCTTCTAATTCTTCACGAGTAATTGTCAGAATGCGATCGCGATTGGCGAGAATATGTTGTAAATCAGCAATCTTCTCAACTAACTGATTATGCTCATCATGAATTTTGTCAGCATCTTGAGCCGTTAAGCGGCGCAATTGCATCGCCAAAATTGCATCTGCTTGAGCTTCCGATAGTCCATAGCTCTCAATCAGTCCTGCCTTTGCCGAACTACTATCATCCGCTCCCCGAATCAGAGCAATGACAGCATCCAAATGATTCAAGGCAATCAATAGACCTTGTAGTAGATGATCACGTTCTTCAGCTTTACGCAGTTCGTACTGAGTACGGCGGGTAATTACTTCGTAACGGAAGTCTAAAAATACTTGGAGGGCATGGCGCAGCGTCAGTGTAATCGGTTCGCCATCTACCAGCGCCAACATATTACAACTGAAGTTCGATTGCAGAGGTGTAGCTTTATAAAGGTTATTCAGAACTACTTTGGGATAAGCATCACGCTTGAGTTCGATTACCAAACGCATTCCATCGCGATCGCTCTCATCACGAATATCGGAAATGCCATCAATTTTCTTCTCATTGACCATTTCCGCAATACGTTCAATTAACGCTGCTTTATTGGTTTGATATGGCATTTCCGTGATGATGATCGCCTCACGATCTTGTCTCCCAGGAGCCGAAATCGTCTCAAAGCTAGCTACTGCACGCATGGTCACAGAACCACGCCCAGTAGTATAAGTTTCGCGAGCGCCATCAGTTCCCAAAATCAAGGCTCCCGTGGGGAAGTCAGGGCCGGGAATATATTGCATCAATTCCAAATCCGTTAGGCTCGGATCGGCAATTAAAGCAACTAATCCATCTACTAACTCAGCCAAGTTATGAGGTGGAATATTCGTTGCCATCCCCACGGCAATACCTGATGAGCCATTTAGTAATAATTGAGGAATCCTTGCGGGTAATACCAAAGGCTCCTGTTGTGAGCCATCATAGTTATCGCCAAAGTTGACCGTATCGCGCTCGATATCTTGGATTAGTCCAACTTGAGAAACCCGCGTCAATCGACATTCGGTATATCGCATGGCAGCAGCAGGATCATTATCTACCGATCCAAAGTTGCCATGACCATCAACAAGGCGATCGCGCATCGAAAAGTCCTGCGCCATCCGTACCAGAGCTTCATAAACGGCGGTGTCACCGTGGGGGTGATATTTACCAATTACGTCACCAACCACACGGGCGCATTTCCGAAATGGGCGCTCGGCGGTCATGCCCAACTCGTGCATGGCGTAGAGAATGCGACGATGTACGGGCTTGAGTCCATCACGAGCATCGGGTAGGGCGCGACCGACGATCACGCTCATGGCATATTCCAGATACGATCGCGACATTTCGCCGCGCAGGTCTGTAGGGATAATGCGATCTTCTAAGATTTCAGTCATATGCTAATCAAATTCTCCTTGCATGGCTTGGCATTGCTTGCCCCGCTTGCGATCGGCAATTATTACTAAGTGTCCTACTATTATAAAGCTTTGCGGGTTTACTGAGGATGACAAGACCTGATTTGTCGCGGTATATTTAGAATGCACGAGTTTAAACCATATAGAGGTTTATAAATTGATGCCACAGGTAATAGAGCTGATCGAGGATATTGCGAGATCGGCAAATCAGCATAATTCCGTTGTACCTAAAAGAGTGATGAATGCTTGGACTATGGGAGCGCAAGAACAACTAATTGCTGATGCAACAGTGATCGGCGATCGCTTATTAGTTCTTAGCTGTGCTATGGAAAAGTTAGAGGTTCCTTTTGATTCCTTATCAGCATTAAAACGTATTGCCATCGATGATCGCAGCAACTTTGCTATTGATGATGATGGTAGCTGTCTATATTGGGAAAGTGCTGATATTCATCTCGATCTTGATTCTTTTCGTTATGCCACCGATCCTGCATGGAAGCAGAAGTTTGATTCTCTTAAGTCAGAGCATAATCAAGTTTTTGGTAAGGCGATCGCCACTTTACGAAAGCAACATAAACTACGTCAGTCAGATATTATTGGTTTAAGCGATCGTCAAGTACGGCGGATTGAGCAGGGTGATGGGAGTACAAAGGTTGATACGTTAAGGTTGTTTGCTAAGGCTCACGGTATGGAGTTGGATGCTTATCTTGATGCTGTTGCTAATGCGATCGCTAATCTATGAGCAGATTTAGTCTAGGCTTTAAAGTTAGCTTTGGGTGAGATGGTTTACACTGGGATATAAGCTTGATAATCATTGGAGGACTTGAGATGCTTGCCGATAGAATGTTGCACGTTTCGCCTGAATCATTTCGGAATAGGTTAAAGAGTTATCCTGATTGGGACAAGCATGCTCAGTCTGGTTTAGCTGTGAAGTTTTTAGAGAAAAGAAGACAAAGAATTGCTCAAATGAATGAAGTGGATATCCAAGATGCGGAAATTGCTTTTGAACGTTTTAAGGTAAGTATTAATAGCGATCGCCCAGATAATGCAAAACTCTATTTATAACTTTTAGGATTCAACTGGAATTTGATTAATATCGAATCCCAGCAAGTGCGGTATGAGAAAATCTTTCTAAATTTGCTTCCTAACTGAGTAAAAATAGTATTGAACAAATAAGACTTATATTACACAATAGAGAATTCAGTGTTGATGATTTTGGTATGAAATAAATATTTCTGAAATCTTAAAAACGAGATTGAGACTACCTCTGTAATTCTAAGCCCTAACTATTTCGCACTCAAATCAGCAGCGCCGAAAATTTTTATTAAAATCTCAACTAAATTTAAATGGGATATTGTTTGTCACTTACTCAAAGATTATGCTTACACGTTTAAAGATATCTGGCTTTAAAAACCTAATGGATGTGGATATCCGATTTTCCCCATTTACCTGTATTGCTGGAGCTAATGGGGTAGGCAAGTCCAATCTTTTCGATGCTATTCAATTTCTGAGTGCGTTGAGTGATAACTCTTTGATAGAAGCCACTCGCTCAGTTAGAGCTTATGACGTAAGGAATGTTTTTCATCATATCGGAGATGAATATGATACAGAAATGAGCTTTGAAGTAGAAATGCTTATACCTAGTAAAGGTATAGATGATTTAGGGCAAGAGGCAAAAGCTAGTAGTACCTTCCTCCGATATACATTGATCCTTGCGTATCGTTCTGAACAGAGCTTTTCTAAGCCTTTAGGCTCTCTAGAAATCCTCAAGGAAGAGCTTGTCCCTGTTAATAAATCTGACATTTCTAAAAGCCTTATTTTTGCCTACTCTAAACAATGGATTGATTCTTTGTTCATAACCAGACCTTATGGGAAATACATCTCTACAGAAGGAGAGAAAAGTGATGCTAATAGAACAATTAAAATGCATCAAGATGTTAGTATTACTAGTCAAAATAAAAGTAATGGAGAGAGGACAAGAAAATTTTTCGCAAGAACATTACCAAAAACAGTTCTTTCAGAGTCGAACGCTTTTGAAAGTCCAACAGCATTATTAGCTAAAAGAGAAATGCAATCATGGCGTGTTTTTGAACTTGATCCTTCCTCCATAAGAAGATCAGACAGTTTTACATCTGAACCTATAATAGACAGTTATGGTTCTCATCTACCTTCCACATTATATCGTCTTGCTATGTTTGATAGAGAGGAAAGTCTAGATCATAAATCGATAGATGCATCTCAACAGCAAGTATATTCTCAAGTTGCTAATATTTTGTCTGAGTTAATTAGCGATGTTAAGAGTGTCAGTATAGATCGCGATGAGAAACGGCAACTTCTAACTTTATTTGTCCAAGACCGTTATGGTACATCTCATTCTGCCATAGCCTTAAGTGATGGAACTTTAAAATTTATTGCTCTAGCTGTACTTACGCTTGATCCTGAAGTTCAAGGTTTACTTTGTTTAGAAGAACCTGAAAATGGTATTCACCCTGAACGCATACCTGCAATTTTAAAGCTCCTACAGAGCATTGCTACAGATGTCAATGAACCAGTTGATATCGATAATCCCCTGCGTCAAGTCATAATTAATACACATTCTCCTGCGGTTGTATTGCAAGTCCCAGACGATAGTCTTGTTATTGCAGAGTTAAAAGAGATAGTTAATAATCATAAACGATATAAAGGAGTTAGATTTAGTTGTTTAGACAATACTTGGCGGACTAAAGATGAGACAACAAATATTGTCGCAAAAGGTAGGCTACTTGGTTATCTTAATCCAGTAGCTTCTCATGAAGAGAGTAATACTTATAGTAATGAGAGTTATAAATCTAAATCCAAGAAAAAAACTAGAGTAGTAGATAGAGACGACATACAGCCATATATCACTGGATTGATGGAGACTATTTTAGATTCATGAATGATTTCAAATTTACATTAATTGCAGATGGTCGTACCGATGACGCTTTGATGCCAATTTTAAGGTGGCTTTTAATCGACTTAGGAGTTAATAATCCTGAACCACAATTACCAATTCTGGGTAATTTACGAAATCCTCCCAAAAAATTACAAGATAAAATTGCAATTGCTCTAGATTTATTTCCATGTGATATTTTGTTTGTTCACCGAGATGGTGAATCCGACGAGAACCCTATTGAAAATCGGACAAAGGAAATTCGCAGGGCAGAGAAGCTTGTAAAAAAGACATTACCGCCAATAGTCTGTGTCATTCCTATCAGGATGATTGAATCTTGGCTTCTCTTTAATGAAGATGCAATTCGGAAAGTGGTAGGAAATTCTAAAGGTACGCAGAAATTAAGTTTACCAAAAATCTCTGAAATTGAAACAATATCTGATCCAAAAGCAAAACTAGAGAAGCTTCTAATTGATGCAAGCTTTCCAAGTAGACGAGGCAAAAAAGTTAATATCCCTTCTAACTATTGCGTTAGAGTCGCTGAGATGATTGACGACTTTGAGCCATTAAGAGATTTATTAGCTTTCCAAGAGTTAGAAAAAGAGATTAAAAAAACATTAACAAATCATTTTTCTGATTTATTAAGTTAGTGTATTTGCTCAAAGTACGAATTTATAAGTATGATGCTTTTTGAGAAAATCTTCATCTTTCTATGTATCAGTCATTGTTATCTCACTATTGCGATTATTCATCAACCAGTCTACTAAATTATTCACACCTGTTCGTGGCGATCGCGCTCATGACATATTTTTAGAGCGATCGCTTGACACTGCTTGCCCCACCAACCTAAATTAGCCAATGCTATCATTGACATCATCAATATGATTGCAAAGATGGCAAACATTACGATTCAGAATTTGGATGATGCGTTCAAGGCAAAACTGCGGATTAGAGCAGCGCGGTTGGGGCGTTCTATGGAAGAAGAGGTGCGGGTGATCCTCAAGAATGTTCTTGCCCAAGAAGATACTCCCAAGAGTCTTGGTGAATCTATCCATCAGCACTTTGCAAATTTAGGTGGATTTGATTTGCCCTCAATTGAGAGAGAACCTATTCGCGATCGCCCATTATTCGGGGATGTATGCAAAGTTAACTTCATCTCGGCGACAAATTGGTAAACCGATCGCTCAAGCTGACGCTCAAATTGCGGTGATCGCTCTTTCTAAAAATGCAGTATTAGCAACTCGCAATATTTTAGATTTTAGCGACATTCAGTTATCTCTAGTCGATCCTTGGGATAAGGCAACATAGACTAAAAAATACAGTCCTGAAGGTATACAGCCGCATCGGTCGGGGAAAATGGCTAGTTTAGATTTTCCGTTATTATCAAATTTTCTTATCCAACAATTGTGACACATTAAGTAGCTCAGCATAGTTATAAACTAAACCCAGATTGCCGTGATGTCCGCTACGCGGACATCACGGCAATCTGGGTTTTAGGTTTACTTTTACTAATCGTTCCAATCATGCCACTCGACTTGATTTGCAGATAGATATCCATCTACACCCTGACCAATTGTAGGAAAAAAGCTATCCACTCCTAGCTTATTAAATAATCCATAGCGTTTGAGTCGATCCTTCGTTGGGCCTTTCATAGCAGCAAAACATAGTTCTATTCCCGCTTGGCAAAGGTTTTTATCTAGTTCCGCGATCGCATCTGCTGCGGTGAGATCAATATCTGTAACTGCTTCTGCGGCAACTAATACCCAATTTGTTGGTGTTGGGGCAGCCATCACCGCCGTAACTATGCGATCGCTAAAGGTTGATGCATTAGCAAAAAACAATGGTGCATCCCAACGGAAAATCACTAATCCTGGAATGCGTTTTGCCTCAGGATGTCGCAAAATATCGTGATAGCCTTTAATGCCATCAACACGCCCCAGCACTGCATAGTGAGGTCGCCAAGCATCTACAACAAAAGCCAAGAAAGCTAAACCCACCGCCGCTAAGATTCCCTGAATTACGCCCATCGACAATACGCCCGCAAAGCAAATAATTGATAGAAAAAATTCTGATCTTCTTAATTGATAGAGACGAAGAGTTTCGGGAATTTCAAATATTGATAACCCTGCGGAGATCACAATGGCACTCAGCGCTGCTTGGGGTAGATTTTGTAGCAGGTTAGGGGCAAACATTAATAAAATCGCAATACAAATTGCACCCACGAGTCCAGTAATTTGAGTTTTCGAGCCTGCGGCTTCAGCAACAGGTGTGCGGGTAGCGCTACTACTCACTGCAAATCCCTGAAATAATCCCGATGCGATATTGGCAACCCCCAATGCGATTAACTCTTGATTTCGATCAACTCTATATCCGCCTCTAATTGCAAAAGTGCGCGATAGCAAACTTAAATCTGTAAACGACACCACCGCGATCGCAAATGCCGCAAATAGTAATTGCTTAAATTCAACAGGTGCGATCGCAGGGATCTGAAAAGCGGGTAGTCCTTGTGGCAATAAGCCGACCACCAAAATCCCTGTCTGTTGCGGTAAATCAAAAACAGAGCTAACTATGGTTGAAGCAATTACAGCGATTAAAACCCCCGAAATTTTAGGCGCGACTTTTTTTAATCCCAAAATCACGACTAGACAAGCTACACCAATTGCCAGAGATGTATAGTTGGTTTTCTGATCTTGCACAGATTGAATAAAGCCAAGTATCTCTTGCCAAGCATTTTGCCCATTTACCGAAAATCCAAAAATCTTTGGTGTTTGTCCCAACAAAATTGCCATCGCAATACCATTGAGATAGCCATAGCGAATGGGTTTAGAAAGTAACTCCGTAATAAAGCCAAACTGGGCTAACCCAGCGACAATACACATCGCTCCCGCAAAAATCGATAAAATGCCTGCGATCGCGATCGCCTTAGTCGGATCACCGCCCGACAAAGGAAGCACCGTCGCCGAGATCAACGGAATCAAAGCCGAGTCGGGGCCCAACACCAAAATCCGACTAGGACCAAAAATTGTATAGGCTACCAAAGGCACAATCGTGGCATAGAGTCCATAAATTGCGGGTATACCTGCGGCTTCGGCATACCCCATGCCTGCGGGAATCAAGATTGCTGTTAGCACCAGTCCCGCGCTAATGTCTTGAAAAAGGTAAGCAAATTTATAGTTTTTTAATATAGAAATAATCGGAAGCCAGCGAGATATTCCTCTAGGACTGTTATTAAACGAAGTAATCAAGGAAGACTTGGTCAACAATTCACCTCTTTAATTTTTTGTTGTTCTTGGAACATACAGTCTATCGAGTCTTTATGTTCCAAGAGAGCTTTTGAAAGGTTGGCAAAGCCAACCTTTCAAAAGTTCTCTTGGGTTTTCATCAGATTAGCTAAAAACTTTACTTGTTCAGCGAATAAGCGCAATTTCTTGTTAATTGCGCTCACGAATCAAAATCAGTATGAGAATTGCTGAAATCACAGAAACCTTTTGCATTTCCATCAAGTCATTACTTAGAATAGGAATATTTATTGGGAATATTTTTTAATCATAAAAATATCGCCACTAGAACGGGGGACTTACACTTTACTCATATAAACCTCTTGAATCCCATGAACCACCAACTCATCCCACTTGCCAAGTTTTTACAGAAAACTATTTACTTTTCCGCAGCCGCGATCGCCATGTCCATTCCCCTAGTGGCTCAAGCCCAGATTGTACCTGTAGAAACTACACCCAATCCCAACCCATCTACAACGCCATCAACCCTACCTCCCGAAAATCCTAACGATAAAGCCGCTAACCCCACTGACAATAAAAATGCGCGATTTAGCTGCCAAGTTCGGGAAGGTCAATATATTGTGGTTTATCAACCTAAGAGCCAACCTCAGAAATACTTTCCTTGGGCGGCTCCCAGTACGATGGGTGATGGATGGTCACCAGAACGTCGCTGCAACGAAATTAGTCGCCGTCTAGAGCTATACCGTCCCGATGGTTTGCTAGAAATGCGAACCAGTATGGAAAATGGCTATAACGTAATCTGTGCCACCACTGACAAAAACTCAGCCTGTCGAATTGTCTTGACTGTGCCAAATGGTCAAGATCCGATCGCCACTCGCGATCGCGTATTTGGCAACCTATCCACTGCTGATAGTGGACAACAAACCACCGCCGTCAATACCTTTGGTAGTCGCCGTAATGGTGCTGGTACTTTAGGTAGCATTACAAATGATTTGGGCTTGGGGAGAGACTTATCTAATGTGCTTGGTTCGATATTATCAAGCGATCGCCCTATGTCCAGATCCAACAGCAGCAATCTATATCTCAAGCCATTCCTCGATCCTAGTGATGGCGGCACTGGCTCAAATTTAAATAATAGTGGCTTTACTGGCGATCGCGGTCGCAGATTAAATCCAGATAATTTCCGTTAAAACCAAAAAGGATTGACTGCGCTAAGCGCAGTCAATCCTTTTTGGTTTTTGTCACACTTTAAAGCTGAAAATGGCGGAGCCATTTTCAGCTTTGCTTTTAAGCTTCGTTTAGAGCAGCAATACCTGGAAGGATCTTACCTTCGAGCAGCTCTAAACTTGCACCACCACCAGTCGAAATGTGGCTCATCTTGTCAGCAACACCAACCTTCTCAACCGCAGCTACGGAGTCACCACCGCCGATAATCGTGATCGTGCCAGTGGCAGTCAAGTCAGCCAGAGTATTTGCGATCGCCTCAGTACCCACAGCAAACTTATCAAATTCAAATACACCCATTGGGCCATTCCAAATAGCAGATTTGCACTCTGCCAAAGCAGCTTGAAATACCTTAATGGAGTCAGGGCCAATATCCAAGCCCATCCAGCCATCAGGAATGTTGTCAATGCTTACGGTTTGAGCATTAGCATCGGGCTTGAAGTTATCAGCAACCACAACATCAGTGGGCAGTAAAAACTTAACACCACGGGCGGCAGCTTTTGCCTCAAGGGTACGGGCTAGTTCTAGTTTGTCTTCTTCTACGAGAGACTTACCAACGCTTAAGCCACGAGCTTTATAGAATGTGAAAATCATGCCGCCGCCGAGCAACAACACATCGACCTTATCAAGCAAAGTCTCGATGACACCGATTTTACTAGAAACCTTAGAACCACCAACGATCGCCGCCAAAGGACGCTTAGGATTGTCGATCGCACCGCTTAAATATTGCAATTCCTTGTCCAGCAAGAAGCCAGCAACAGCGGTACTAATATACTTAGTCACGCCTTCAGTAGAAGCATGGGCGCGGTGAGCAGTTCCAAAAGCATCATTTACATAAATATCAGCCAAGGAAGCTAGTTTTTGAGCAAATTCAGGATCGTTCTTTTCTTCTTCAGGATAAAAACGCACATTTTCCAATAAAACTACATCACCATTATTAAGAGCATTGACTTGAGCGGCTACCACATCGCCAATACAATCATCGGCTTTAACGACAGGCTTACCGAGCAATTCGGAGAGACGCACACCCACAGTATTGAGTCTCAAGCTTTCGGTGACACCCTTTGGTCTACCACAGTGACTAGCTAAGATTACGCGAGCGCCTGCTTCCATCAAATACTTAATGGTGGGCAAAGCTGCACGAATTCGGGTATCGTCAGTGATTTTGCCGTTTTCATCTTGAGGAACGTTAAAATCAACTCTTACTAAAACTTTTTTGCCTGCTAAGTCTGCCGCAGTAAGACTTGCTAAATTTTTCTTTGCCATGAATATTTATGTCCGAAATATATAAAGTTTATTTAAAGTAACTAAGAGCAGATAAATATAAAACTCTAAAACCTTTGGCGCACGCATGGCGTGCGCCAAAGGTTTTAGCTATGTTTTCTAATTCTTAGCTACTTACTATGTCTTAATGATTTTACCGAACTGCGTCCAGTTTAAAAATAGTTTCCCTAAAACGCTAGAAATTCTCATTCGCCTCTCATCTTTTTTGGCTTAACCTGAATAGATACAAATAAATTGAACTTCTAAGCTATGCAGTTTGCCGATCGCCTTCAGCCTTTGCAGTCTAATGTATTTGCCGACATGGATATTGCGAAAAGCCGCGCCAAAAAAGCAGGGCTTACGGTAATTGATCTATCGTTAGGTTCTTCGGACTTGCCGACCGAGCAATTTATCTTAGATGCGATCGCCGAGGCATTAGCCGACCCCCATACCCACGGCTATTCGCTATTTGGCAGCACAAAAGTCTTTCGTGAAACTGTAGCGATGTGGATTCAACGGCGATTTGGCATTAGCGTTGATCCTGAAACCGAAATCCTACCTTTGATTGGCTCTCAAGAAGGCACAGCGCATTTACCCCTAGCCCTACTAAATCCCAACGATTTCGCACTTTTACAAGATCCAGGATATCCCTCCCACTATGGCGGCATCCATATGGCGAGTGGTCAAGTGTACGGAATGCCTTTGCTAGCCGAAAATAATTTCTTGCCAATATTTACGGATATCCCCGCCGATGTAATCGCCCAATCAAAAATGATGGTGCTGAGCTATCCCCATAATCCCACTACTGCCACAGCTTCTTTAGAGTTTTTAGAGTCCGCAGTCAAGTTTTGTCAACAACATAATTTAGCGTTAGTCCATGACTTTCCATATTTAGATCTAGTTTTTGATGGCACTACTCCCCCTTCTATTTTGCAAGCCGATCGCGATCGCTTAGTCTCGATTGAATTTTTCACAATGTCTAAGTCCTACAATATGGGCGGCTTTCGAGTTGGTTTTGCGGTTGGCAACCGAGAACTGATTACAGCCTTACGCCAAATCAAAGCCGTAGTCGATTTTAATCAATACCAAGGAATTATGCGGGGGGCAATTAAAGCGTTAACAGGCGATCGCGCTCCTATTGATCGCGTGGTTAGTAGTTTCCTAGAACGACGAGATGTGATGCTAGAGGCTTTAAAAGCGATCGGTTGGCAAATTCCCACACCCATTGCCACTATGTATCTTTGGGCAAAGTTACCCGATCGCTACAGACACAACTCGTCACAATTTTGCTTAGACTTATTAGCAGATACAGGGGTGGCATTAGCAGCAGGTTCTGGTTTTGGCAAGCATGGTGAAGGCTATGTAAGATTTGCTTTGGTCTATCCACCCGAAATTTTAAAAGAAGCGGCAATTAAAATAGGTAAGTTTTTAAATAAGGAATAAAGCCAAAAACTGTTGTGGCGGGCGAAGCTCGCTGCAACGACCCCGAAAACCTATGTCTTACGCTGCGTAAGCAATAGGTTTTGACTCTAGTCTTCAATCGCGGGCAGTTACTCAGGAAAAGTTCCAGTGCTTTATGCTCAAACCCAAACCACAAGAATTTTTTGAAAGGGTTGCGTTGCAACCCTTTCAAAAAATTCTTGTGGTTCTTTTGATCGGAGATTGCTATAACTAATAGAAATAGTTAATTTTGATAGAATCTCAGTAATATTATTGCTAAGCTATAGAGTGAATAAAGACGTAAAAATATTAAGTATTACCTTTGGCAAGTTTTTAAAACAGTTGCAAACTAACTATACTAAAAACCCATTCCTATCCCTTTTGCCAGCAAAAGGCTGTAAGTCAGACAGTATTTAAAGAGGATTGATTGATGGCATCCAATAAGAATAATCAACAGAAAGGTTCAGGCGCTAACGAACCACACGAAGACAAGTCGATAGCTTCTGACGCTTCTGATGTCGATTGGATGATTATGTCCGACTTGAGTACGCGAATTGGCGGATATCCTCAACCACAAAAATCTGCAAGTTCCCCGTCAAATCAGTCGCCATCTAAATCATCCTCACAGCAAATGAATGATGACCTTGAAGATTTAGAGTGGCTCCAATCTATTGGATTAGATTCTCCAATTGATAGAAAACCTACTGTTTCTACTAAAGTAGCTAATCAGGCTAGCAACAATGTCGAAAATATTGATTGGTTGATTGTCACAGATCTGAAAACAAGAATGGATGATTCAGACATTCAAGCTAGGGCTAAATCAAAAGATGCTGCCCCACTAAATACTGTACTTCAGCCGCAATTAGACAGTCTAGAAAATATTGACTTAGACGATGATCTTGGTCTGAATGGATTAGAGTTCTTAGAGGATTCTGAATTTTCTGGCATAGACGATTTAGGCTTTGATACTTCTGATGAGTTTGATGCGGGAGACTTATTAGGTGATGCTATTGATAGCGATGATAATAGTTCTTTAGAGTTAGACAATTTCCTAGAAGAAAATTTTAATCTAGACAATCTAGACAACCTAGAGAGTAACAGTGACAATAACGATTGGGATGCGATCGCAGATACAAATGAAAGTCTAACTGGCTTTCAAGTAGAACAAAAAGTCTTGATTACTGATCCAGAATCAGATTATGAAATTGATTTAGCTGATCAAGATCTAATTACCTCAGATGAGATTGCAAATATATCATTAGAAGAATCTGTTGAAGAAGAATTATTAGATCTTGCTGAATCACCGAATGTCCAAGATTTAGCTGATTTTTCTGATGATTTAACTCCAGAAATTGACAGTTTTACTGATGAATTTCTGGAAGCTCAACCCTTAGAATCTCTTGACTCTAATGTGGGAGATGAGGTTTGGGCAAGTCCTGAAATCTCAAATTCAGACTTAATTAACCATTCTAATAACGATGTATTTGCCAATGACTGGGAACAGGCTTTAAGTGCTGATTCCGAAAAGGTTTCTGACAATGATCTTGGCATGGATGATGACTCGATTTGGGGAGTTGAGTCTGTGGAGGCAGCCGCAGCAGCCATCGAAAATGCTTTTGGGCAGGAAGAACAGGGGGCGATCGCATCATCATCAGAAGATTTAACTAGCTTTGAATACGTTGAACAAGCTGCTGACAGTGAAAAATTGGTTTATGGCGAAACAGATTGGGGATCAGATCTTGAGGCGGAGATTGATAGCAACAATCAGCTAACTGATCAAAGCTATGAAGATCAAGCATTAACCGATTCAGAACAATACTTAGAACCTCTAGTTTCTAATGTTGAGAATTTCGATGAGCAATATCTAAATCCCTCATCTAATGCTGATTATTTAGCAAGTAAAGAAGAATTTCCTGAAGAATATTTAAATATAAATTTAGCCAGCGGTATAGAAGAAGATCCCAATGATTTTAGTTGGCAACCTAGTCAAAGTGATGATGGCAATTTAGGGGATGATTTTAACGCAACTTTTGACGGACAGAGCGATATTTCCGAATCTGCTTTACCAATCGATACTAGTGAATTTAATAATCCATCCTTTCTATCAGAGCCATTACAGGATCGCTCAGAATCAAATCCATCCAGCTTAATAGCAAACCTTTCCAATTTTGAAGAAGATTTTAATGACTTCAATGATTTTAATGCTGATTTTGCTGCTGCGATTGATGAGCAAATATCAGGATTTGGCATAGTTTCAGAACCTATAGAAACGATGCTAAAGCCTAAGTCCATAACTTATGAGTCTGAAGCGAGTAGTCCCGATCGCAACAGCAGCTATGGGCTAGGAAATATTATTGATGAAGATTTTGATTTGGCAGATTTTGATGAAGATAGCCTAATTGACGCACCTGTACTTGATTTAAATAACAGTACCGCTACTTCGCTTACGCCAGTTCGTCCAAGCTCCTCTCCAGACTTCATTGATCAAGACATAAATGAGGAGGCAGAGAGATTTTCAGCGCCAATATCTGAGGATGACAACTTTAATGATGAATTTGAGAAAGCGATCGCATATGAAAGGATGAATAAGGAACAGTTTCCAGAGTTGGGACTCATCGAAGATTCTTTAGGAAATAAATTGCTAGGCGGCAACGCTGTTGTAGATTTTGCACCAACGCCACCCATTGCTCCGCCCAACTTGCCAATCCCCGCCAATATTGGTGATTCAGCTATTAATAACTATGCGATCGCTGGCTCAGCCGATTCCAGCGACCATGATTTTCTGGATGAATTTGATCTAGATAGCATTGGCTCCGATATTTTAGGCGATGACTTTGACTCAGGCTTTGTCAGTCCTCGAATCACCACTGGGCTAAACATATCCACTCCGCCGACTTTGCCTCCTATGCCCACATCACCTCCAGTTTCGATACAACCACCAACCCAACCTAATCTCAATAATCCGCCACCACCACCTTTTTTACCACCTCTTCCGCCCAAGCGCTCTCATGCGCCCCAACCACAACATCCACCGATGACCACTTCATCTTCTTCTGGTGGTAAGCCCTATGCCTCAAACACTCAGTCTTCTCCACTTAGCAGAGGATCATCCTCACTAGACGACCCTAGCTTCGATGATTTTCATAACAATTCTTCGGATCAATCTAGAGGTCGTAAATCTCTTACCCCCATTGACGAAGGCTGGTCAGATTTATTAGACGCGGATACGGTCTTATCCGATGTGCTGCAACCTAATGTGAGTAGCCCTTCACGGGGCATAAGTTCTATCGATAGTTCTGCTTCGAGAAATAATTCTCAGGGGCGAGATATAGCGCCATCTCGTCAGCGTAAACAAAACAAAATTCCTGATTTTGATGACCTTGGCTTAGAGATTCACGATGAAACCAACGATTGGTCAGGTTTGCTCGATGGTAATGATCGCTCGGACAACATCACTTCTGTTACCACCTCCACTCAACTACCAACTAGAAGTCGAGACTATCGCGCTAATAGAAGCACAGATGTAACTGGACTTAGTGCAGGTTCTAACGAAACCCAAGAAATCCCCCGAGATCGCCGTCAGCCTAGTCCCCGTTTTAACGAGCCAAGTCCGTCACGCATCCCGAGTATCGATGATCCAATGGACTTCAATCGCTTTACTGAAGAAAATTACGATCACTATAATTCATCAGAAAATTTACCAGAACCTGCACCTGCACCTAGCAGACCAAAAATCACTATACCTAGCTTTAACCTAGAGTCTCTGTGGGAAAACTATCTTAAGATTCCTGCGATGGGTGTAGGTGCGATCGGAGTTGCCGTTCTACTCTACAGCTTAGCGAGTAAACCTATTTTTGACATCGGATTACGCTGGGGAATTTTTAAGGATGCTAGTGGTAAAGATTTTACTAACGCCGATTTTAGGGGAGCTAAGTTAGATAATGTTGACTTTAGCAAGTCAATCTTGACTGGCGCAAAAATGCAAGAGGCGAGTATGGTGGGCGCTAATTTTAGCGAAGCTAACCTTGATGGAGTGAATTTTACAAAAGCGAACTTGAACAAAGCGCGGCTGATCAAGGCAAGTGTAGTGTGGGCGGAGTTTTCCGATGCTCAAATGAATCTAGTTGATTTTGCCGAGGCTGATTTGAGTCGCTCAAATTTTGGCACGGCGAAGTTAGATGGTTCAAATTTAAAGGGTGCAAAAATTGGCGAGCAAGGCACAGAAAAAGCAGCTAAATTCAATTCTGTCACCCTACTGGCTTGGCAAATAGTCAATGATCCACGCGAAGGTCGCAATCTTAGTGATCAAAATTTGTCTGGTTTAAATCTTAGTTTCACTAGCTTAAAAAGAGCCAATCTTACTAATGCCAAATTAAACTTTGCTGATTTAACGGGTACTGATCTGAGCGGCGCTAATCTTTCTAGTGGACAGTTAGATGGCGCTAACCTTAGCGGCGCAAAGTTAAGTGGGATCAATTTAACTGGTGTTAAATTTGATAAGAATAAGTTACCTAAGACTGACGAAGAGACAACTTGCCCCAACAGCAAAAAAGGGCCTTGCAAGTTTTAAACTAGCTGCCGCCATTTATATTTAGCATCGGGGGCTGCGCTTCGCGCAGCCCCCGATGCTTTTCTCTTTTGTTAAGGTTTTATTGCTTCAATTTTGGCGGCTAAGCCCTGTTGTGAAAGGCGAGATACTTGTAACTCCGCAACACGGCGATCGCTATAGGCTCCAATCTGGACTACTAAGTCACCATTAAGACGCGAGGCAAAAGAATTAGGCACAATCTGACGAACTTGAGCCACCCCATTTGGCGACGACACAGGCACAATCACCCGATAGCGAGGTCTTGCTTGAGGAGCCAAGCTAGTATCAGCAAGCGGTGCAATTTGAATGGGGCGGTTGACTGCCTCACCTGCGGGGGGAGCTAATCTGATAGGTGGTAAATTCGTGCTAATTTCTAAATTAGGAGGCAGTGGCGAGTTAAAACTTTTAGGCGTAATTCTAATAATTACAGAAGTGACAGGCTCATACCAGAAAGGGCTATTGGCTTGAGTAGAAGGAATTAGGGAATTAAAGTTACTGAGATTATTACTTTGATCGGGCGCAACCTTTATTAACGCAGGCGGCATGGTAAGATTGGGCGCAAAATTCATAGTCTGGCTGTTAGCAATTCTTGATTCAAGTTGTTGATTGATATTGGCAAAGCGATCGCCCTTTGCGGGTGTCATCGGCGCAACGGCATTAGTTGCCGAGTTGTTAGCAAATAAATTGACAGGCTGACGCACATTGGACAACTGCAAGTTACCCTTCACCCTCTTAATATCTAATTGATTTCCCACAGAAGCAACCGTATTACGGCTGGCATTTTGCAGATCAAAAGTGCCATTACCTTGAAAGTTGTTGTTGCCATCGTCATTAGGTTTTCCTAAATCTGGCTTCGCCAAGTCCGAAATAGTTAAGCCGTAGGCACGGTTATTGACGATCGCATTACCACGCAAAACTGGCTGAGCATTACCTTGGATCAAAATCCCATTTTGATTTTGCGTAACCGTATTTTCGGTGATTTGGGGAGCTGCATTTTGGCGAATACTCATGCCAAAAGTCGTTTGCTGAAATAAATTGCCACGAATGTCAGGGCTAGCGCTGCCCTCGATCGCTAAGCCACTCGTACCATTACGAAAAAATTGATTAGCAGAAATAATTGCCGCCGAGCGACCCGTAATCAATCCACCATCCTGTTTATTGTCTAAAAAAGTATTGTTGGCGATCGCAGGGCTAGCATTTTCAATCCAAAGTCCATAACCTTTAGGATTGGGATTAGTGACCGTCACTCCACGAAGTTCTGAACGATCATCAAAGGTGAGCGTCACATTTTGAGGAAACCCTGTGAGCGATCGCCATGAATCTCCCCCCATAATAATTGTGTCTCGTCCCTTATTAGCTTCATTGCCCCGCAAAGTCACATTAGATCTGAGACGAATCGGAAATTTTTCTCCTGTGGTGCTGCTATAAGCCCCCGCCGCAAGTTGGATAATGACTGCTTGATTAGGTTTAACTAAACTAAGGGCATAGGTAATAGTTTTAAAAGGTGTCGCCGCATTACTCCCCAACTCAGGTCGATCATTACCGATACGAGGATGCACATAAATAATCCTCGTTGGCGCGGTGGGGTTGACATTTTGAGATGGTTGCGATTGGACGCTGGTGGGCAAGGCGATCGCTAAAGGTGAGTAGCCAATGATCATGGCTAGCAAGTAGATAGGAGGGTGACAAAAACAACCTTGCCATGTCTTACAAATATCTACTGCCATATATAAATTGATCCGATCTAAGTTTTATGAATTGACGTAATTACAGCATAAATGTTCGGGAATCGACACCCGTATCGTTGCGATTTGCCAAGAAGTCATTCATCACATTGTCTGACTCTAAGTTGCCATCGACCAGATTAACAATGCGATCGGCCACATCGAGAATGCGGTTATCGTGAGTCACCATCAAAATCGTAATATTTTCTTCTTTAGCCATTTTTTGCATCAAAGTCACGACATCGCGCCCAGATTTTTTGTCTAGCGCCGCCGTTGGCTCGTCAGCAAGAATGAGGCTAGGGCGATTTACCAAGGCACGGGCGATCGCCACCCGTTGTTTTTGTCCACCCGATAAAGCATGGGGCTTATAGTCCACCCTTTCTCCCAATCCCAAAGCTGTCAAAATATCCGCCGCTTTATTCGCAGCCATTGCGTTCCCCCCCTCATGCTTGAATAAGTCCGTAGACATCATTACATTTTGTCTAGCTGACAGGGAGTGAAAAAGGTTGTGGGCTTGAAAGATAAAACCAATATTTTTGCGGATTTGCACCAGTTTTTTAGGATTAAGCCCCCTAAGTTCCTGTCCCAAAACTTGCAAACTCCCTTCTTGAATTGTTCGCAAAGCCCCGATCAATGTCAGCAGAGTAGTTTTCCCCGAGCCAGATGGCCCAGTCAAAATCACAATCTGTCCTGGGTAAATATCAAGATTGATATTAAACAAAACTTGCTTGAATAAGTCTCCCTCTCCATAGTGAAAGTTTAAGTCACGAATCTGTATCGATGGCTGAACATTATTCGGCAAAGATAACGCAGGAGTCTCAGAAAAGGTGTTAAGCATAGTCTTTGAGTCTAGGAACAAGGTAAATACGATAATTACGCGCAGTAGAATAACTAACCAATTTTTGATAAGTACCTTGGCATGGTAAAACCCAGAACCCAAAGAAGCTGGTTCGCCCGCAAAGCGGGCGAACCAGCTTCTTTGGGTTTTATATTTAATTACGCCTACCTACTTAGCGCAGCCTAGTTGTGTTATCAAAAATTGGATTTCTTGTTAAGTTGAGACTCGCCACAAAATCAAATTAAAAGATTTATTCAGCTTATGAATCAAGCTCTCAGATTATATTAACAACTGCAAGTATTTGGTCATAATTAAAAATAAGACTCAAAAGCTGTGGCGCACAAGCAGCGATCGCCTCAGCTTTTATGATTTTATATAGCAGTCCTAAATCATTTATGAGAAAAATAGGGCTTCGACTTCGCTCAGCCAGCGTATATCGCTGGCTGAGCGAAGTCGAAGCCTCTCACAACTCATTCAGGATTGCTATATTTAATTGATATTTAATTGCTCCAAGTTACAGCCTATTGTTGGTTTGAGCAGTACAGAGAAAAGCTTGAAAGTGCCGCAGAGAGGCACTTTCAAGCTTTTCTCTGAGTTTCATTTCAGCGCTTTGCGCTGTATTATCTAGCCTTGCGCTTAAATCCAAACCAAGAAGATTTTGAAAGTGTTGCAAAGCAACACTTTCAAAATCTTCTTATGGTTCGTTTGACTGAAAATTGCTGTAGGATCACTAGATAAAAGTGTCATAGGGTAATCGCAAATGATAGCCACTACATCACCTAAACTTGAGGCAAAGCCCAAGGTCACTTGGCAAAAACTACCTGAAGATTTTGTTTTACCTGATGATCCTGTGGACAACAACCTCCAACCCCTCCTAGCCGCCGCCCTACGAGAATCCCTAGAGCTAGCGAATTTAATCTTAGAGTCAATGTTAATTGCAACAAATTTTGGAATTTGTGCAAATGTTGGCGATAAAACCGTTGTCAAAGCCCCAGATTGGGTTTATGTGCGATCGGTCAAATCCACTAGCGCAAGATCTGAAATTCGCCGTAGCTACACCCCTCATCTAGAAGGTGATTTACCAGCTATTGTCTTAGAGTTTATTTCTGAGACAGAGGGTGGAGAATATTCCATCAATCCCCACTATCCCTATGGTAAGTGGCATTTTTATGAGCAAATTCTTAGCATCCCCATCTATGGAATCTTTCATCCCAAAACAGGGACTCTAGACTTGTATCGCCTCGTCAATGGTAAGTACGAGCAGCAGTTACCCGACACCCAAAAACGCTTCTGGATCGACGAGATGAACATGTTTATAGGTGTTTGGGAAGGTAAAAAATCAGGATTCACAACAAACTGGCTACGTTGGTGGGATCAGTCAGGAAACCTATTGCTATGGGGCAGTGAAATAATTGAACAAGTGCGTCAGCGTGCCGAACAAGACCATCAGCGTGCCGAACAAGAGCGTCAGCGTGCCGAACAAGCCGAACTACAGTTACAACAAGAACAGGCTATTCGTCAGCGTATGGCAGACAAGCTAAAGGCTCTAGGTATTGATCAGGAGCTTATTTAGCAGTCTTCTTGTGGAAGATACTGAGGGTCTAAAACGTTGTCTTTTGTAAAAGGACAAATTTCAGGAAAGACAATTATGTCTAATCCTATTTCTTGAGAAGCGATCAACCTAGCATCGCCGTAGCATTCCTCAAATACGTCATCGAATTGGTTTTAGGATCGCGCTATAGATTTAGCGACAAAATCAGACATCTATACAGGTACAAATAAGCGCGATCTTCTGTTATTGTTATTCAAGATTTTGGCATACACAGCCTAGAAAACTAACAAGGACTAAAAATGTCTGATGCGGTCATTCGGGTCGAGAACCTGAGCAAGAAATATATCATTGGTCATCAAAAGCAAGAACGGCACACTTCTCTGCGTGATGCCATAACTAGTGGAACACAGAATTTTGCCGATCGTCTAATGGGCAAGAAGAACCTAGACATAGACGATACTTCAGAAGAATTTTGGGCGCTTAAGGATGTCTCATTTGAAATTAAACAAGGCGATCGCGTTGGTATCATCGGACGCAACGGCGTAGGCAAATCCACTCCACTAAAAATCCTCAGCCGCATCACTGAACCCACATCAGGCAAAACCTCAATCAAAGGCAGAGTCGCAAGTCTATTAGAAGTTGGAACAGGCTTCCATCCAGAGTTAACTGGTCGAGAGAATGTCTATCTCAATGGCGCAATTTTGGGAATGGGTAGAGTCGAAATCAAGAAAAAGTTTGATGAGATTGTCGCTTTTGCCGAAATAGAAAAGTTTTTAGATACTCCTGTTAAACGCTATTCTTCAGGGAAGTATATGCGTCTAGCTTCTGCTGCGGCTGCTCATCTAGAGCCAGAGATATTGATCGTTGATGAAGTTCTAGCGGTGGGGGATGCCGCGTTTCAGAAAAAAAGCAAGTAAGCCAATATATGGATAGCAATTTACGATCTCTTCATGAATAGCAAGTCGCTCACTTTGCTAAAATTTAGGGGAAAATCACACAAAGCCAAAGGAAAAACTATTAAATGTTCTTAAGTCGTAAGCGTCGCTCATCTAAAGAAGTAACAGGAGAAATTGTTACCCGTATTCAAGCAACTCGGGGCTGGGGCAAGTTAAATCTGGATGAACTTTGGCAATATCGCGACCTTATTTACTTTTTGCTATGGCGGGAAATTAATGGTCGTTATAAACAGATGGCGCTGGGTTCCCTATGGTTAGTATTGCAACCCTTATATGGAATTGTGCTTAACACCCTAGTTTTTGGAGTTTTGGCTAAGCTTCCTTCCGATGGTCTGCCATATCCACTATTTAATTATGCGGCAATGTTGCCTTGGACGTTTTTTTCAGGGGCTTTAACGCGATCGGCTGGCAGTTTGTCTAGCAATCAGGGTTTGATCTCTAAGGTCTATTTTCCACGTTTAGTTGTGGCAATTGTGGCAGTTTTATCGGGCTTGTTAGATTTTCTGGTTTCCTTTGGTTTATTGTTGATGATGATGCTGTATTTTGGCTTTGTGCCAGGAATAGCTGTTTTAACTTTGCCCCTTTTCTTTGGATTAGCAATTACTACGGCACTGGGGATAGGGCTTTGTTTGGCATCGTTACAGGCTTGGTTTAGAGATGTGGGTTTTATGCTTAATTATATTTTGCAAGCTTGGCTTTACTTGACACCTGTGGTTTATTCTAGTGCTGTTGTTCCCGAAAAATGGCGTTTTATTTATTTTCTAAATCCAATGGCAACTGTGGTAGAAGGATTTCGATGGGCTTTATTAGGAAGTGCAAATTTAGACTGGTTCCCAGCATTGATATCTGTAGTTGAATCTATATTTATACTCTGGATAGGGGCTTATCTATTTCGGAGAACGGAACGAACAATTGTGGATATTGTATAGCCAATAAAATGTAATTACTGGGGAAACTATTCACAGTCTCGATTGAAATTTTTTTGGGTAAGAACTATGTCTGATACAGTTATTCGGGTAGAAAATCTAGGAAAGCGCTACCGAATTGGTTTAAAGGAGAAAGGAGCAAAATCCTTAAAAGAGCAGACCAAAGAGGTATTTACTTCTCCATTTAAGTACTTAAATACTGTTCTCAGGGAACCATCCCCTGAAGAAGTATTTTGGGCTTTAAAGGATGTTTCATTTGAGGTAAAGCGTGGAGAGGTCTTAGGGGTTATCGGTCGAAATGGTGCGGGTAAAAGTACTTTGCTTAAAATTTTGTCCCGTATTACCGAGCCAACAAAAGGATTTGTCGAAATTCGTGGACGAGTAGGCTCACTATTGGAGGTTGGGACTGGGTTTCATCCCGATTTAACTGGTCGAGAGAACACCTACTTAAATGGCACGATTATGGGAATGAAGAAGCGGGAAATTGACCGCCGCTTTGATGAAATTGTCGATTTTGCTGAGGTAGAGAAGTTTATCGATACGCCAGTTAAGCATTATTCGAGTGGGATGTATACTCGTTTAGCTTTTGCTGTAGCTGCACATTTAACCCCAGAAATTCTCATTATTGATGAAGTTCTTGCGGTAGGAGATGCTCAATTTCAAAAAAAATGTTTAGGTAAAATGAATGAGGTGAGCAAAGAAGGTAGAACAGTTTTATTTGTTAGTCACAATCTTGCTAGCTTGGCAAATCTCTGCTCTAAAGCAGTTTTGATGGTAAAGGGTACAAAAGTAGCGGAGGGGGAATGTAATGAAGTTATTAACGAATATATAAATTTTGGACGAGAAGCTGGAGGTGAAGTTGTTTGGAAAGTCCAGAATAATGCTCCAGGTAATGACAAGGTTAGACTTCATGCTGTGCGTGTTGTTTCCACTGATATAGTTACGACGGACATTGAGATCGATAAAGATATATATATTGAAATCGAATTTTGGAATTTTGAACCAGATGCACAACTTTGTTCTAGCATTCATGTTCTAGACAAGATGGGAACCTGTGTATTGGCTTCTGCTAATATGCATTCTGCAAATTTAGATGTGGATCGCTGGTTTGGGAAACCTCATCCCATAGGGCTGTATCGTACAGTCTGTAAGTTGCCAGGAAATTTCCTTAACGAAGGTCTATACAGTATCAATGCGTTTGTCTTATCAGATGTTACCAATATAGAGTTAAGAGTGGACGAAGTAATTTCTTTTACTGTGCATGACACGGGCGCAATGAGGAAAGAATATGGTGGCGGATGGATTGGCGTTGTCCGCCCAAAGCTGGCTTGGCAAACAGAATATTTGACTCCGTTAAATGAAAATACAAATGTCCTCGTGGAGAAGTTATAAATGAAAGTTATATTATTCTGTGGTGGACAGGGTACAAGGCTGCGAGAAGAAACTGAGTACCGACCAAAGCCTCTAGTGGAAGTCGGCGGACGACCGATTCTTTGGCACATTATGAAGTTATTTGCCCATCATGGTTTAAGGGATTTTGTTTTGTGTCTTGGTTATAAGGGAAATATGATCAAAGAATATTTTCTGAACTATGAGGCTATGAACAATGACTTTACGATTCGTTTAGGAAAAAGTCACCAAGTTAACTATCATAATATGCATAGTGAGCAAGATTTTTCTGTAACTCTTGCAAATACTGGATTAGAGTCGATGACTGGCGGAAGATTGAAGCAGGTTAGTCAATACATTGATGATGATATCTTTATGGTGAGCTATGGCGATGGAGTTGCTGATATTGATATCTCTAAGCTAATTGAATTTCATAAAAGTCATGGGAAAATTGCTACTGTTACAACTGTAAAACCTTATTCTCGGTTTGGGATTCTCAATATCAGCGATCGCGAAGAAGTTTTAGATTTTACCGAAAAGCCTCAGATTGATGGCTGGGCTAGTGTGGGATTTTTTGTGTTTAATCGAGCTATTTTTGATTATTTGGGTGATGATTCTAGCTGCGTATTAGAGCAGGAGCCTCTAGAAAAATTGGCAAAGGATGGACAACTCATGGCTTATCGGCATCACGGTTTCTTTTACGCTATGGATACTTATCGAGAATATAAATATTTAAATGAGTTGTGGGAAAATCAGAATGCCCCTTGGAAGGTTTGGTCATGAGTAATTTTTGGCAAGATCGGTCGGTATTAGTGACGGGTTGCACGGGTTTACTTGGGAGTTGGATGACTCAAGAACTTGTCGATCGCGGTGCAAAGGTAATTGGACTGGTTAGGGATTGGGTTCCTCAGTCGAGATTATTTCAAACAGAATTAGAGAAAAAAATCACGACAGTCTATGGAAGGGTTGAGGACTTATCGACATTAGAGCGCGTTATTAATGAGCATGAAGTCGAAACTGTGTTTCATCTAGCGGCTCAAACGATCGTTGGCGTGGCAAATCGTGAACCATTGGCAACTTTTGAGGCAAATATCAAAGGTACGTGGAATATTTTAGAAGCCTGTCGGCGAGTCGGCGGGGTGAAGCGGATTGTGATCGCATCAAGTGATAAGGCTTATGGCGATCAAGAAATTCTGCCCTATGACGAAAAAACGCCGTTACAGGGTGAACATCCCTATGATGTATCTAAAAGTTGTGCTGATTTAATCAGCCACACCTATTACAAGTCTTATGACTTACCAGTTTGCATCACGCGCTGTGGAAATTTTTACGGCGGCGGCGATCTGAATTTTAATCGGATTGTGCCTGATACGATTCGTTCTGCTTTGCGCGATCGCCCAGTGGTAATTCGCAGTGATGGTAGCTACATTCGTGACTACTTCTATGTTAAGGATGGTGTATTGGCATATCTTCATTTAGCTGAGCAGATGGATCGTCCTGAAATTCTTGGTGAAGCATTTAACTTTAGCAACGAGATTCAAGTATCTGTTTTAGAAATTGTCCGCAAAATTTTAATTTTGATGGATAAAGAGCATTTAGAGCCGAAGGTTTTAAATCAAGCGCAAAATGAGATCAAGCATCAGTATTTATCGGCCGCTAAAGCTCGGCAACTTTTAAACTGGAGTCCTAAATATTCTTTAGATGAAGGTTTAACTGAGGCGATCGCTTGGCACAAAAATTTCTTGCTAAACATCAATTAGAAACTAGTTACTTATATGACATTATCTAGTCCACATACACCACTAAAAGGTAATTCTGACGATCAAGAAGAAGTTTTACGATCGCAGGTTTTTGATGCGGTTAAGGCATACTATCATTACAAATTTGCCGCAAAAGATTTCGTTGAGGGTAAAACCTATGTGCCAGTCTCTGGGAAAGTATTTGATGAGTCTGAAGTTGTCAATTTAGTTGACTCATCGCTTGATTTTTGGCTCACAACAGGACGTTATGCTACTGAGTTTGAGAAGCGCTTTGCTGAATGGATTGGCGTAAAGCATTGTTTGCTTGTCAATTCTGGCTCATCAGCAAATTTATTAGCTCTCACGGCGCTTACTTCACCTAAGCTGGGTGATAAACGACTAAAAGCAGGTGATGAAGTGATCACCGTCGCCGCAGGATTTCCAACTACCGTTAATCCGATTTTTCAAAATCAGTTAATTCCTGTTTTTGTGGATATTCAGTTACCAAGTTATGAGATTGATGTTACTCAGCTAGAGGCTGCCATATCTCCGCTATCGCGTGCAATTATGATCGCGCATACTCTTGGTAATGCTTTTGATATAGATGCAGTTCTTGCCTTTGCTAAAAAACACGATCTATGGGTAATTGAAGACAATTGCGATGCTGTGGGAACTGTCTATCAAGGGAAGAAGACAGGCACGTTCGGACATCTATCTACTGTCAGTTTTTATCCAGCCCACCATATGACTATGGGAGAAGGAGGAGCAGTATTAACCAGTGATACTCGACTAAAAAAAATCGTTGAGTCTTTTCGGGATTGGGGTAGAGATTGCTGGTGTCCTCCAGGCGTAGATAATACTTGTGGTAAACGGTATGAATGGCAACTTGGGGAATTACCTACAGGGTATGACCACAAATATACCTATTCGCATATCGGTTACAATCTCAAAATGACGGATATGCAAGCAGCGGTGGGTGTAGCTCAGTTGGATAAGTTGCCAACATTTATTGAGAGGAGAAAGCAAAATTTTGATTTTCTTTATTCCCATTTACAAGATTTGCAAGATGTTTTGTTATTGCCTGAAGCAACGGCTAATTCTGAGCCGAGTTGGTTTGGTTTTTTACTTTCAGTCAAAGAGAATGCGCCCTTTACACGCAATCAACTTGTACAGCATTTAGAATTAAAACGAATTGGGACAAGGCTACTATTTGCAGGAAATTTAACTAGGCAACCAGCGTACAAAGATTTAAACTATCGAGTTGTTGGCGATCTCAAAAATACAGATTGGGTCATGCAAAACTCGTTTTGGCTTGGGCTTTTTCCGTCACTGACTGAAGAAATGTTAAATTATGTAGTATCTGTAATTCGTCAATTTTGCCAGAGGTAATGATAAATGATTGCGATCAATATTGCAGTTGAGCTACCATGTAGCTCATGAGTTTACCTCAAAAAAACTATGGCTAACGACGCTATTGTTCGCGCTCGAATTAATGGAAAAATTAAGGAAGAAGCAACCGCAGTTCTTGCGGCGATCGGGCTAACTCCTTCCGAGGCTTTTCGACTGTTGATGACTAGGGTTGCTCAAGAACATTCATTACCATTTGACTTACTGATCCCCAACACAGAAACGGTCAACGTCCTTAAGGCAGCTAGATCTGGACAAGTTAAATCTTTCTCCAATTTGCAAGAACTGATGAGCGATCTCCATGCGGACGATTAGGGCGCTGGTCAGCTAATGTGGGATGAGTTCTGAAACGTCCATTTCATACTAATAAAAACGACGCAAATACGTCGATCACGATTTAGCTGACCAAAACCCTCTCTGATCGCTTAAAAACATTGGGCATTGATACAGATTTGTATGTAGAGTAATTAAGGAATTATTGATCAAGTATTATGATTAATCCATTAGCATCAGACTTAGATCATATTCTTTCTCATACTCACAATCTGTGGGAAGAAGTCAGAGAAAAACAAGTGTTTATTACAGGTGGAACTGGCTTTTTCGGTTGTTGGTTGTTAGAAAGTTTTGCTTGGGCTAATGATAAACTTGAGTTAAATTCAACAGTTCATGTATTAACTAGAAATATTCAAGCTTTTACTAGTAAAGCTCCTCATTTAGCTTGTCATCCTGCCATAAAATTCCATTTCGGTGACATCACATCTTTTGAGTTTCCTAATACTAAATTTTCTCATGTTATTCATGCTGCGACAGAGGTGAATGTAGCTAATAATTACAATAAGTCACTAGAAATTTTTAATACAATTACAGAAGGTACAAAGCGTATTTTAGAATTAGCAATTCAATGTGAAGCTGAAAAGTTTTTGTTGACTAGTTCGGGTGCTGTATATGGCAAGCAGCCTAGTAGTATGACTCACATTCTAGAAGATTATCAAGGTTCACCAGACCTAATGAGTCTTAAATCAGCTTATGCTGAAGGTAAAAGGGTTTCAGAATTTCTTTGTAAAAATTATGCAGATATGTACGGATTTGAATGTAAAATCGCCCGATGCTTTGCATTTATCGGAGCTTATTTACCTCTGGATAGTCACTTAGCGATCGCTAATTTCATTAAAGCTGGACTCCAAAATTTCCCTATAAATATTCAAGGTGACGGCATGACTTATCGTTCCTATATGTATATGTCAGATTTGACGATTTGGTTATGGACTATTTTATTTAAAGGAGAAAGTTGTTATCCTTACAACGTTGGTTCTGACAAGTTAATCACTATAGCTGAATTAGCTCATTTAGTATCTAAAGTATTTGGTAATAACCAATTAGTTCATATCGCGAAGAAACACGATCCTAGCCAACCCGTTGAACGATATGTTCCTTCAATACAAAGAGCATTTGATTCATTAAATTTGAAGCCAACTATTTCAGTCGAAGATTCAATTAGTCGTTCGATAAATTGGTATTCTCAAACAGAGGTAAGTTATGTTTGAATCTCGAAAACTGCGTAAGACAATCTTAGAAATGGCTTATGCAGGTTCAACAGTTCATATCGCTTGCGCTTTTTCTATTGTCGAAATTTTAGCAGTACTTTATCGATCGCACCTTAATCTTGGCAATGGTCAACCCGAAGATCCACTACGAGATTATTTAGTATTGAGCAAAGGGCATGGGGTAATGGCTCAATATGCTTGTATGCTCGAATTAGGATGGCTTACCGATACTGATATTCAAAATTATTTTAGCGATGGTACTACTCTTAAGGGTTTATCAGATGCTCATGTATCTGGACTTGAAGTTTCTTCAGGCTCACTCGGTCACGGCTTATCTGTAGGTGTTGGCTTGGCACTTGGCGCAAAACGCAATCAAACTCAGCAAAAATGTTTTGCCATTGTTGGCGATGGCGAGATTAATGAAGGAGCTATCTGGGAAGCTTTGATGTTTGCAGCCCATTTTAAACTTGATAATCTACTCGTTATTGTTGATGCCAATGGCTATCAAGCTATGGGTTCCACTCAAGAAGTTATGGACATGGGGGATATTACTGCTAAATTTATTGCATTCGGTTTTGATACTTTAGAAATAGATGGTCACAATGAACATCTTTTAGATCAGTCAATTAGCAAACTAATGAATATGCATGCAGGCAAACCCAAAGCAATTATTGCAAATACAGTAAAAGGTAAAGGTATATCTTTTATGGAAGCTGATAATCGTTGGCACTATACAAGACTGAATGCTGAAACTTATAACAGTGCGATTGCTGAATTATTAGAAACTGAGGTCGTATCGTTGCCATGAGAAATGCTTTCAGTAACGCCTTAGTAAATGCTGCCAAATCTGATCAAAGGGTTGTTTTATTGACAGGCGATCATGGCTATTCTTTATTTGATGAATTTCGGAAAGTATGTCCCGATCAATATATTAATGCTGGTGTAGCTGAACAAAATATGGTCGGAGTAGCCGCAGGACTTGCGAAAGCTGGATTTAAGCCTTTTGTCTATGGGTTAAGTGCATTTGTGCCGATTAGAGTACTTGAACAAATTAAATTAGATATCTGTTATGAACAGTTACCTGTAATTTTAATTGGGGATGGCGCAGGTGTTGTATACAGTAGTTTAGGTTCTAGTCATCAAAGTACTGAGGACATTGCTGCTTTACGCGCAATACCTCACATAGCTATTCTGTCTCCTGCTGACAGCTATGAAATGACACAATGCATGAATCTAGCTCTACAATCAAATCAACCAGTCTATTTGCGAATTGGCAAAGCAGATTTAGCTCCCATTCATGATTCTTTAATTGATTTCCAACTAGGCGAATTATGTCAAGTTAAGCAAGGCACTAGCAAAATATGTTTGATTGCTACTGGCTCAATGGTTAAAACAGCGATGAGCGTCAGCGAAAAGCTCGGTAACGTTGAAGTGTGGAGCGCTCCCTGTATTAAACCAATCAATACTGAACAAGTTATATCTATTGCTCAACGACACGAACTGATTGTAGTTTTAGAAGAGCATTCAGTATACGGAGGTCTTGGATCTGCGATCGCTGAAATAACTTCAGAATATTCACCAATTCGAGTGCGTAGAATTGGTATCCAAGATAGATTTTCTAAGTTTTGTGGAAGCTATCAATACTTAATGGAAGAACATAACTTAAACTTAGAATCTGTATTACTACAGATCAAAGCTTAAGTTATTGCAAAACAGGGAATTTATGATTAAGCCAGTAACAACGATTATTCCAGCAGCCGACTCGCATTTTGAAGCTTGAAAATGGTTTAACTCGCGATTTTTATATTTTTTGAAAAGTAAAATTAAACAAATTTATTTCATGATATTTTCAAGTTTCCTGACAAACCGATTTTAGCGATCAAGGTAATTTCTTTTAGGCAAACTATTCAGGAAATGTTACAAATTTAAAAAATAATATGGCAAAAGACATCTTTCACAACAACGTCAAAATTGCCCTAGAAAAAGATGGATGGCAAATTACCCATGATCCCTATCAATTGCGTTATGGCATGGCTGATGTGTATATTGATTTTGCTGCCGAAGAGGCGATCGCTGCTCAAAAGGGATCGCGTAAAATAGCAGTAGAAGTCAAAAGCTTTGCGGGCGGATCAACTATATCTGAATTTCATACCGCACTGGGGCAATTTCTCAACTATCGCATTGCGATCGAGTTATCCAATGAGCCTGAACGTGTTCTCTATTTATCTGTTCCTGTGGATACTTATCAAATGTTTCTCAGATTTGAACCCGCCAAAACGATAATTGAAAGATATGAAATTCGATTAATTGTATATAATGCAAATAAAGAGGTTATTACTCAATGGATAGAATAAATCAGTATCGCCAAATTGTGCAAGAATTTTTAATAGAATTTGCTCAGGAAGATGGAAAAGCACAGCTAATTTTTGACCAAACTCATGATCGATATTTAGTCATGCACAATGAATGGCGAGAAGACTATCGTATTTATGGTTGTGCTATTCAGTTAGATATCATCGAAGGTCAAGTTTGGATACAACACAACAGTACAGAAATCTATCTTGATCGAGAGCTAATAAGTCGAGGAGTATTAGCCCAAGATATAGTTCTAGGATTTCGAGCACCTAGTATCCGCCAAATTCTTATGACAGCTAATCGCTAAACAGCCATATATGAAAAAATTATACGAACAAGACTATAGTCAATGGGCAGAAACTATGGCTGATTTACTGGCTTCGGGAAACTTTACTCAATTAGATATTGAAAATTTAGTGGAAGAGGTGCGGGATTTGTCCAAACGGGAACGCGATCGCCTACTGAGTAGTTTGCGCTTTATTTTGCATCATTTACTCAAATGGGACTATCAAAGTCACAAGCGATCGCGAAGCTGGCAAAACACTATTAGTAGAGAACGCGATAACATTGGACTCTATCTAGAAGACAGTCCTAGCCTAAATCAATATTTAAACAATGAATCTCTTGAAAAAATTTATCGTGTAGCTCGTTCTGATGCTATGCGGGAAATTGGCTTAAATCTTCCTAAAACTTGTCCCTACAACATTGAAACTGCTCTAAATCGTCTTATTGAGATTGAAATTACAAAAAACAATTCCGATGGGGCTTGATTTTTATGTCATTTAATAATTAGAAAAAAGCATTGCCAATGTCCTAGCAGACATTCCTTTGATTTATCAAGAGAAAGAATTTATCCAATCGCCACTTACTATTTTTGAAACTAATCCCTACTTTCTTGAGAGATTACAGTTAGTGCTTCAAGAAGGTGTTGTTTTTAATTCAGAATATGCCATTTGTGAAAATATTATTGCACCGATACTGGTTGAAGTTTGGTTAACATACCGTGACAAATTACTGCTGTGGAGCCATCAGCCTCTAAATTTTGATGAGCAACTATCTGGTGTGCCAGATTATATCGTTGCCAAGCGATCGCCAAGGGGAAAAGTCATCTTAGAGCATCCCTATTTGATTTTGGTAGAAGCAAAAAAGGACAATTTTGAGGAAGGGTGAGGACAATGCCTAGCAGAGCTAGTTGCATCTCAGAAATTAAATAACAATCAGCACAATTTAATTTTTGGTGTTGTTTCTAGTGGTAGAGTATGGGAGTTTGGTAATTTACAAGACAATATGTTTACCAAAAATGTTAGGTACTAAACTCTAGAAGACTTATCAGACTTGATGGAAGTACTTCACTTTATTTTTACTGAAAGTATTAACCAAATAAAATGAATATAATTTTCAAAAAAGTGAGAAAGCAATCAGTAAAAGTTTTTTATAATATTAACAGTGTCTTGTTAGACGTCTTTCGATCTTTAGCGTAGAGAATTTGTATTAGTAGATTATGAGTAGTATTCCTAAAGTTAGTGTCTGTATCCCAACTTATAATCGCTCTCAGTATTTACGCAAAGCAATTGAAAGTGTCTTGATGCAGTCATTTACTGACTTTGAATTGATTATTTGTGATAATGCTTCTTTTGATGATACAAGTGAAGTAGTTAATTCTTTTTGTGATGACAGAATTGCGTATCATAGGAATCAAGAAAATCTGGGAGCTTTCAAAAATATCAATCTATGCCTTGAGTTGGCTAGAGGTGAGTATATAACAATCTTTCATGACGATGATGTCATGTTACAGGATAATATTTTAGATAAAGTATCCTTCTTAAATACTTATCAAAATGCTGGTTTGGTTGATTCAAATGCTTACCTTATTGATGACCTTGGCAAAGTGATAGGCATGTACTGGAACGAAGATATAGATAAAAAGTCAATAGCTAAAGGTGAAGATTGTTTTAGAGATCTTTTTTTAGGTCATAATACTGTTTGTTTCCCTGCGGTATTCATGCGTAAGCACTGTTATGAAAACCTTGGTGGATTTGAAGAAATTCCATATTGTGACTGGGAATTATGGATAAGAATTTCTCTATTTTATGACATAGGCTATATATCGAAGCCTTTAATCAAATATAGAAGACACGCTAGTAATGACTCGTTAAACTATATAGGTATTGTTGAAGAATATAAGGCTAAAGCATCTATTGTTTCAAAGTATAGATCAAAATTTGTAGAGGTAAAGTATTTGCAAATCCTTATGGAAAAAGATATATGCAGAAGGATAATAGATTTATCTTTAAGTCATCTCAGAGTTAGCAAAAAAACATTTATTAAAGGTTTTTTTGCATTAATGATTCTTTGCTTGAAAATAAGATTTATTTATTCGATTACATACGCATTAAAAAAAATCATAAAGAAGCTGTTAGGAATCATCAAAAAACAATCTCTAAAAATATTTATGTTTAATCTTCCTGAACATTATAATTCATGGAAAAAAAACAGTTTGAAAAAGAAATGGTTACATTTCTACAATCAAAAAGACTGCTCAATTCATCCATCAATTGAATTTACAGGAATTAATAATCCATTTGATTATATAAATATCAATGAGAAATGTACTGTCGAGCGTGATTGTACATTTTGGTTATCTCCAGATCAAGGAGCGGATTTACGGTTGTCAATTAATAAGAGTGTTTTTATTGGTAGAAATACTTACATAGGAGTATTCCAGCCTGTAAGTATAGGAGATAATACTCTAATTGGCGCTTACTCCTATATCATTTCAGCAAACCATAGCTTCAAAAATCGTGACATTCCCATTAGAAACCAAGGTTTTACAGGAGCACCTATTGCTATAGAAGATGATGTTTGGATAGGAACTCATGTAGTTATACTTCCAAATGTAACTATTGGGAAAGGTGCAATTATAGCTGCTCATAGTCTAGTAAATAAAAACATTCCTTCTTATGAAATTTGGGGCGGTGTGCCAGCCAAATTTATCAAAAAACGTCCCTAGATAATTTTTTTAAATTTTATTGATGAAGACTCAATCATAGAAAGCTAGAAGTTGTACCCATAGGTAAAATTTAGTATGACATTGCACGATCTCTCAAAATTAAGAATTTTATTTTCCCACTATAGTCTTGAAGATGATATCAGTGGCATAACGACTTGGTTGGAAAAGCTGCTTTTACGAATGGATAAAGATGGCATTCCAACAACTCTTTATCTACAGCATTTTGACTCAAACATTGAAAAATCTAGCTTATTACAATCCTTAAAAAAATCATCTATAAAAGTTGAAATTGAATCCATATCATCTTATACGGAGGATGATATTCGCAATACTCTAGCCTGTATTAACCGTCATCGTCCTAACGTATTTCTACCTCAGTTTTTTCAGTTTACTTTCTACGCTGCAAGTATAGCTGGGCAAAATGGTTTACCTTGGGTTTTGCCAATACACTCAGATACACCTTTTAATTGGGCGATCGCAAATTTTTTATCCCCCGAAACAAAGGGTGGGCAAATAGTAGGAGTCTCTCATTACATTTGTCAGCTAGCTGAAAATCAAGCTTTAGCAAAGCAAGCTCAATGTATTCCCTATGGAGTAACTATAGGTGATAAAAAGGCAATCTTTTCTGACTCTCCTTTTCGAGTTGTTTTTAGTGGACGGGTAGTTGAAGACCAGAAGCGAATCTCTTTAGTCCTTGAGGCTATGTCATTAGCATGCAAGCTAGATCCTCGCATTGAATGCGTAATTCTTGGGGATGGATCTCAATTAGACGATTCTAAATTATGGGTTGAATCTCAGGATCTAAGTGATCGCATTCAGTTCAGAGGTCGCTTACCTTTTGAAGAAGTTACAGAAGAGCTAGGCAAATGCCAATCTATCTTGTTAATGTCAGATTACGAAGGACTACCAGTTGCGCTCATAGAGGCAATGGCGATCGGAGTCGTTCCTATTGTTCGCTACATTCTTAGTGGCGTGCCTGAACTTGTAAAAGATGAAATCACTGGAATTCTTATAGATGATACGCCAGCTCGAGCTGCTGAAGCCATATTACATTTGGCAAATAATCCAACTCTATGGAAGAATTACTCAGTGGCATCAAGAGAATTGATAAGTCAAAATTATAATGAGGATATTTGCTATGAACGATGGCTAAATTTAATTGCTCAACTATGCGAACAATCTACTGTCAACTATCCGATTCCTATTCCCAAAAAGATCCCTTTGCCGTCCACTAATCAACCATTCTTAGCGGATCTAAACAGGTTCAAACCTCATCCCATAATTGCATTTTTTAGAACTGTAAGATTTAAACTTGGCATAGGCAAGAAAATAAAAATACTTGTCAAAAATTTTCTTTAGCACTGATTGTGACCATAAAAGCTGACAAGAGAAAAACTAAATAATAGGCACATATGAAAGTCACGTTTTGTACATATGACGGTTATAACTGTATCAATGGAATTAATGCTTGGTTGCTACGACTACTGCCAGAATTAAGATTCAGAGGTATTGATATTCAAATAATTTTCATTACTTGGGCTGATCCTGATATGTGTACCACTCTTCCTATTCTTAAACAGATGGGATTCAATTGTTTAGAAATACCACTACCTCACTACACCGAACGACAAGTTATTTGGATTCTAAAAGAATTAGCAAAAAATCCACCCGATATATTTGTTGCTAATTATATGGTTCCAGCTTTGTACGCTTCACGATGGCTTAGAGAGTCTGGAATTTCTACTATTGGAGTCTTGCACAATGACGATAATGAATATAGAGCTATTTTGGATGAATTTGTTTTTGGAGAAAATCCATTTAAGCTTTCATCTGTTGTGGCGGTTTCAGAAGTCTTAAAAAAATTAGTTGCACAAAGAAAACCTAATAAAACCCTCTTAACTAAAATTCCATGCGGTGCGCCAGTACCGAAAGGTGTAGTAGAGAAATCAGGTGTAGGACTAAAGTTAGTATATGTAGGTAGATTGTCCGAAGAACAAAAATGTATTAGTGAGACCACAAAAGCTTTATGTAGAGCAGTTAAAGAAGTCCCAAACACAGAAGCATTTATTTATGGCTCAGGCCCTGCTCAGTCATCAGTTGAGTTGATTATTAAAGAAGAGGGGAGCGATCTTCCAATTCACTTGATGGGTCGAGTTGATAGCCAAAAAATTCAAGAACATCTACTAAAATGCCATGTAATAGTTTTACTTTCAGATTACGAAGGCTTACCAGTTGCATTAATGGAAGCAATGGCTTGTGGTTTAGTGCCAGTTTGTTTACGCATAGAAAGTGGAATACCTGAATTAGTAATTCATAATGAAACAGGACTATTAGTAGATGACCGTGGAGATAGTTTTATAGCAGCTATTCAAAAACTACACCGAGAACCAGAGCTTTGGTATAAGTTGTCAAGAGGTGCTAGAGCAAAAATTGAATCAGAGTATTCCCATCAAACCTGTGTAGATCTTTGGGAAAATCACTTAAAAAATCTACACGCCAAAAATATATTAAACAAAAAAATAACTATTCCTTATAAATTAACTCTTCCTCAGGTTAATATTAATCTCTCCTATAGCGATAACAGAGAACCAAAAATACATCAAAAAATTTACCGTAAGATTAAAACAATTATTGGTAAGATAACGAAATTCTGATTAATATGCCTTGGCAAGAATTTGTCAGGGATGTTCTCTAGATTAGGATAAGTTATATTTCAAATATGAAAAAACTACTACGTTCTCTCATCCAACGTCTAGGCTTTGAGCCGTTACACTATACCGATGACGGATTTTTACACGCTCTATTAAAAACCTATAACGAGCTACGTCTTAGTCCAGACAAAAAACAGCATTATTCGTTTGTATTGCTTCTCTCTGCGGCACTGGTCAGTTAAAGCGTGAGTTTGGAATTTGCATCTTTTTTATCGGCATGAAATGGTCGTTTCAGACCCTATCCCTGTTTATCTGACCAGTGCCAAGTATCTTTGAATATATGGTTGAGCTAGATCATGTCGAAATCTTACAAACACATACTATTGATGAAATTGCCGAATCATTAGGAATAAACTAAAGCAAACGTATTTTTCTAAAAATAGATACTCAAGGACAGGATGCAGAAGTTATTAAAGGAGGTCGTCAAACTTTGATTATGTTCTTGGTATTCTCACGGAAGGTACTGTAAAACCACTGTATGACGAATGTACGACATTTGAAGACTTAAGGAAACTACTTGAATTAATGGGTTTTGTGTATGGAGGGATGTTCCCAATTAGTTACGTCCCTAACACCTTAGAATTAATTGAATTAGACTGTTACTTTACCCGTAAGTCTGAAATAGTAGTTTCTTGATACGATTAGCAAAATATGAATTCGTGCAGCTTACTTATTCCGTGTTACAACGCAGAACACTATCTACCTCGCTTATGGGAAACAGTTAAAGCTCAAACTATTCCTTTTGATGAAATTATATGTTACGACGATGGGAGTCAAGACAATACCGTCGAAGTAGCAAAATCTCTTGGGGTAAAAGTGATTGTGGGAGATGAAAACATGGGTGTTTCACATGTCCGCAATCAATTAGCAAGAGCAAGTAATTGCGATTGGATTCACTTTCATGATGCAGATGATATTCTTCATCCAAAATACTTAGAAAAAGCAAAAGCCAAAATAAATGAAAATACTGATGTAGTAGTCTGTAATGTTGATTGGATAGATGAACAAACAAGAGAATTGATTATCTCTTGGAAATACAATAATCAAGATTTCCAAAACAACCCACCTATATCAGCGATCGCTAACCCAATTGGGGTGATAAATGTTCTTTGCAGAAGAGATATTTTCTTAAAAGTTAATGGATTTGATGAATTAGTTTCTTGCTGGGAAGATGCTGACCTGTATGTTCGTCTAGCAGGTGCAGGAGCTAAATTTGCAATTCTTGAGGAAGTACTTGGCTTCTCTTTAAGACATTCAAATGGGCTAAGTAACAATCAGCATAGATGCTGGAAATGTAGATTATATTTCTTGGAAAAGTATTCTAAAAGTTTTGAATATTTAGTGGATGAAGTAATTATCGATCAGTTAGAAATAGTAGCAAGAAACTTTTTAAAATTACGAGATAAACATCTAGCTTTAGAAACCATTAAATTTAGTCAACGCTTAGGTGGTAATCCCCCCACAACAAACAACGCTTTACTTAATGCTATGAAGTTAGTACTACCTGCCATACTAGTTCTTCAGATACAGCAATTTATCAGGAAGTCATAGCCTATAAATCCTTAGAAAATTTTATAGCTATATTTAGCATTCCTATATCATATGTAAAACAGCATTATTTTACATTGATTTTCAAAATTGCAGTAATCTTTTATAGACACATTGAAATGAATTAGTCATGTTGAATATAATAAAAACTGTCATACTAATCATTGTTAAAAAGCTAACAGACGTTTATGGTTTATATAAAATTTTTATATTAAACCTAATTGGCATAGATACTGATTATACTTGCCACATTGGTGAAAATTTTACCGTAAAATTAGGGTTTTCTAATGGTAAGAAAGGAGAAATATCTATAAATGCAAATTCAGAAATTTGTAATGGGGTTAACTTAGAATGTTGGGGTGGAAATATCTATATTAGTGAAAATGTTTTTATAGGACCGTATTCTGTAATTTATGGACATGGAGGAGTAAAAATTGGCAAAGATTCATTAGTTGCTATGCATTGTCGAATTTTATCTTCAAATCATACAATTCCAGAATCAAACATTAGGATAAGATCCCAACCAGATATTCTTTTGCCAGTAAATATTGGCGAAGATGTGTGGCTTGGAGCAGGTGTTACAGTTTTAGGAGGAGTAAATATTGGAGATGGATGCATAGTAGGTGCTGGTGCTGTTGTAACAAGTGACTTACCTCCTTATGCGATCGCTGTTGGTGTTCCAGCAAAAGTAATAAGATTTCGCAAATCAACAGGTTGAAAATTTATTAGAATTATATGAACGACTCTATCGATAGAATAGCGCCAGAAACAGTTAAATACAAAGAAAATGCTTTTGACTTACTAAGATTGATACTAGCTATATTTGTAGTAATTACACACGGCTACCTTATTGGAGGTTATGGGGTTAACGATCCAATCGAGAAGATTATGAATTTCAAATCCTCATTTAGTTTAGGCACTGTTGGAGTAATGGGATTCTTTTCCTTGAGTGGATACTTAATTACAGGAAGCTTTGATCGTAGCAAAAAAACTATTATATTTATATATCATCGACTCTTTAGAATTATCCCAGGATTTTGGGCTTGCTTAGTAGTTACAGCATTCGTTATTTCCCCAACTATATATTTAATAAACAATCAGACTTTGAATGGTTTTTATTGGGAGCAGGCATTAAGCTATGTTTGGAACAACATCTTCGTCAATATAAGACAGTGGAATGTTGGAAGTACCTTAGAAATATCTGCTTATAAAGAATCAATTAATGGCAGTTTATGGAGTCTATTCCCTGAAATAATTTGCTATGCTTTCACCTTATTGGCAGGAATGCTAGGTATATTTAAAAATAACAAAGTCCTTTTTTTGCTATTTTCTCTTTATTTTTTTGCACTTTTCGTGGTGAAAACATCTGGGTTAAATGAAGGACCTACCATTATTATGCTGAATGATATTGGTAGATTACAAGCATATACATCGTATATATGCGGAAGCTTTTTATATGTTTTTAGAGAAAATATAAAAATAGATATAAAAGGCATTCTGTTTATTATGGTTTTGGCGATTCTAAGCTTACGATTTGGAGGATACGAGAAAATAAGTCCAATTCTGATTTCTCTAATAATTATTTATGGATTTCAAACATTTAAGTTTAAAATTCGCTATGATTTATCTTATGGAATTTATATATATTCTTTCCCTTTGCAGCAACTTTTATATGTCATCTTCGGCAATTCATTACCTGTATTATTATATTTACTCTTGAGCATTCTAAGCTCTTGTATCTTAGCTTTTTTTAGCTTTAAATTTATTGAAATGCCATTTATGAACTTAAGAAAACAAATTGATAAAAGATTAAAAACTTTTGTTTGATATATTCCTAGAATTCACTCGTAATATACTTCTATTTGTTCTCAATATTTGTTTGCTAGAATCAATATATTAACAAAATTGAGCGCTAATTATAATCATTAGTTATATTTAAAGATAAATAAGTAGACATGAAAAAAATATCTGTTATTATTTGTACTCATAATCCCCAAAAAGCCTACATTAGAAGAGTTCTTGAGTCACTCAAAGAGCAAACTCTACCGATACAAGATTGGGAATTGCTATTGATAGATAATGCCAGCACAAAAAAGCTTTGTAGTGAAATTGATATTAGCTGGCATATAAATTCTCGACATATTAGAGAAGACCTTATTGGTCTTACTAACGCTCGCCTTTGTGGTATCAGATCATCAGTTAATGAGATATTAGTTTTTGTTGATGATGACAATATGCTTGAACCCAATTATCTTGAGAATGCCTACACAATAATGAAAGAGAACACTTCTCTAGGGGCGATCGGGGGAAAGATATTACCAGATTTCGAGGTCGAGCCTGAAAATTGGATAAAAGATTTTTGGGTTTGTCTTGCACTAAGAGATTTAGGGGAGGCAGTGCAAACTTATTTTTATAACAAGCAAACTTCAGATGATATGCAGCACCCACTGTTTGCACCAATTGGTGCAGGTATGGTATTACGCAAATCAGCGGCAATATTTTATGCTGACACTATTGCGAATGATCTTAGTCGAAAGGCTTTAGATCGAACAGGTAATAGTCTCCAGTCAGGCGGAGATTGTGATATAAACCTAACTTTACTAAAAACAGGCTGGGGAGTTGGATATTTCCCACAATTGAAACTAACTCATTTAATTTCTGCCAGTCGCTTGACAAAAGATTACCTTGCTCGTTTAAACTATGCATCATGTCGCTCATGGATTCAGGTACTGGATTTTCATAATATTCGACCTTGGTCGAAAATACCTGCATGGAGTGTTTTACCTAGGAAATTAAAATCTTTTTTCAGCTATCAGACTTGGAAAAGCCCAGAAGCATTTATACATTGGAAAGGCTCATGTGGTACTTTTGAAGCCTTAGCTAATTTAGACAAATAATTTTGAATTTATTCTTTTTGGTCAATCATTAAGATACATGTAATTTTTTATATGTCTTAGTTTGCTTCTTCTTAATGAATACAAATATATAACATTTAATCACACACACGATTGTTAGCCATGGTAGTTTTTTTCAAGAAAATAGACTTGTATAAATTAGCCAAAAGATTAAACTTAGGTTCCTTAGTTTATAGATTGTATTATGCTCCAAGATCTTTTTTCAAAAGAATCTTCAAGAAAGGTATTGTAAATTCTTTCATCGATGAACAGGAGAAATCAAAGATGCAGAGAGCGGCTTATAACATACAGCCGATTACAACTAATCAAGATAATCCTAACAATCAATCAAACAAACAACTTTTAGAAATTTATTTCTTAACTGGCAAAAGATTTTGGTATCAGACTTGTTTTTGTGCTTATTCGATGTCAACACAAGTAAAGGACTATAGATTACGTCCAGTTATTTATGATGATGGCTCCCTATCAAATGAGTATCAAAATGAAATTATCCGAATCTTCCCAAATGCTAAAATCAATCTTAAACACGAGATTGATGAATGTATTAACAAGTATCTTCCACGAGATAAGTTTCCATATTTAAGAGAACGTCGAGACAATTATCCTAACATTCGCAAATTAACAGATATCCATGTTGGTTCTCAAGGGTGGAAATTGATTCTTGATTCTGATATGTTGTTTTTTAAACCACCCACAATTTTAATAGATTGGTTAAGAAATCCAACCCAACCATGCCATATGCTAGACGTGGAAACAGCGTATGGTTATTCGCAGGAATTAATAAATTCATTAGCTAAAACAAACGTACCAGAACGCATAAATGTTGGTATTTGCGGATTGAAAAGTGAAAATATTGATTGGGATGAGATAGAGTTTTGGTGTAAAACAATGATAGAACAGCAAGGTACTAGTTACTATCAAGAGCAAGCAATTATTGCTATGATTATGGCTAGGCAACCTTGTACTGTCGTCCCAGATCTAGATTATATTGTGATGCCATCACGTGCAGAAGTTATGAATCCTAGAACAACCTTACATCACTATGTTGCAGATTCTAAGTCTTGGTATTTTCGATATGCATGGAAATTTTTTAGTTTGTAACCAAGTTTTTGCGACCAAAGAAATAAAATAAAGATAAAATGTTTACACGATTCTGGGCATTAATTAGACGGTTGTCAGTAGGATTATTATTTTCTAGATGTGGTTACTATATAATTATACGCTGGAGGAGAGAATTTGATAATTTCAGATCAGTGTATATTAAAAAATCTCTAAAGTCTTGTGGCTCGAACGTTGGATTCCAGTTTCCGCTATGCCTAAATCAATTAGAAAATATTGAAATTGGAGATGACGTATCTTTTTGTGCTTATGTTCATGTTTGGGGATTAGGAGGAGTAAAAATTGGTAATAGAGTAATGATTGGATCTCATTCTGCTATTACATCAATTACACATGACTACCACTCAGAAGTTATGTACAGCACTAATCTAACAAACCCAGTAATTATTGGCGACGATGTATGGATCGGATCACATGCAGTTATTTTACCTGGAATAACTATAGGTAATGGTGCTGTTATAGGAGCTGGTTGTGTCGTAACTAAGAATGTTGAACCATTTGATATTGTGGTAGGTGTTCCAAGTCGAGTTTTAAGAAAGCGTTTACTTATTAATGAAAGATAACACTTGAGTTAGAAATCAACAATTGTCTAAGATGTAATTGTCAAGAATTTTCTTTTAATGGTCAATTAAGCTCAGCTATTAATGTAGTGGCTCAATAGGCTAATGTAGTGGCTCAATAGGCGTTTCAGCGAGGTCAAACATTATAAACGGCTCAAAGTTTTTAAGGGCAGATATTCCAACACTTCTAAGACAAAAAACATTGTATATTAAGCATTTCATCCATTTAAGCTAAAGTAGTTCCCCGAAATACCTGTTGAGTCAAAATCAATATAAAAAGCAAATTATTATGAAAGTCAATAATTCAAACAATAGTCTACTACCAATTAACTTGCCATGTCTAAAAGACTATCGTCAAAATCTTGCTGATCAAGGTCTGAAGTTGCCTTTACAAACAGTACCTTTTGATAGGAATGGTCTCTTACAGAACCTTCCTTCATTAAGTGCAGATAAATCTGGTTGGCCTTGGAATTTAGAGACAGTTATACCTCTTAAGCCAGAATCCGACCAATCAATTTACCCAAAGATATCTATTGTGATGCCTAGTTATAATCAGGCTGAGTATATTGAGGAATCTATTCGTTCTATTTTGTTGCAAAACTACCCAAACCTAGAACTTATTGTTTTTGATGGCGGATCTAATGATGGCACTAAAGAGGTATTAGAAAAATATAGTCCTTGGTTAAGTTTTTGGCAAAGCGAAAAGGATAATGGTCAGGGACATGCAATTAATCTTGGATTTAGTATAGCGAGTGGAGATTATTTTGGTTGGATAAATAGTGACGATTTTTATCTGCCTAATTGTTTGTACAAGGTGGCTAAGAATTTCCTTAAGACGAACAAAGACTTTATTTATGGAGATTCTTTAATTCTTAATGAAAATGATAAATCAGTTAGATACGATCAGAGCTTTTTTCTTCTTGATAGGTATTTGAGATTTGGTGGGATCATACCTTCCCATTCATCTTTTTGGAAAAGTAGCATTCATCAGCCAATATGGGAAGATCTGAACTGTGCGATCGATGCGGAATTATGGATGCGCTTAGTTGCTAAAAGATCTAAAAGTCATATTAGATATCCCTTAGCAATAGCTAGAATTCAATCAGAAGCAAAGTCAGTAAATGAACGCTATAGGGAACTCTGGAAAGAAGACTATGAACAGAAAATATGGCAGGCTTATAAGCCTGCTAAAATGTGGAAACTTCGATGTTATGAATTTAGGTATGTTCAAAGAATTTATAAAAAGTTCAATATGGATTTGTCGAATATTGAGATTAATAAATTGCTAAAAAGAAATGATTTTCTATTCAGTTAAACTTTCAAACAAATGAAGCCGTTAGTTTCAATTATTATCCCTTGCTATAATGCTGAGAGTTGGTTGCTTAAAGCTATAAATTCGGTTTTAGCACAAACTTGGCAAAAAACAGAAATTATTGTGGTTGATGATGGCTCTACAGATAATAGTTTAGGAATAGCAAAACAAGTCAAATCATCCAAAATCAAGGTAATAAGTCAAATCAATCAAGGAGCTAGTTCTGCAAGAAATAGAGCTTTGGTGCAGGCACAGGGTGATTTTATACAATACTTAGATGCAGATGATTTGTTAGGATTGGACAAAATTGAAAGACAGTTAAAGATTTTAGAATATGATACTTCTTCAAGTTATATCGCGTCAGGAGAGTGGGGCAGGTTTTATAGGACTCCATCAGAAGCTTCATTTATTGCTCAATCGCTTTGGACGGATATGTCACCCGTGGAATGGTTTATTTGTTCTTGGGAGTATGACTTGATGATGCATCCTGCGACTTGGCTTGTGCCAAGGTCTATTGTAGAGCTGTCAGGAAATTGGAACGAGAGTCTATCTTTAAATGATGACGGAGAATATTTTTGTAGGGTAATTCTTGCTAGCAAAGGAGTTAGGTTTTGTCAAGGAGCTAAGTCTTATTATAGATCAGGCAATCCTTTAAGCTTGAGTGCCTCTTATTCACGGCAAGCTTGGGAATCCGCTTTATTAGCCTTGGAATTATGTACAGCAAATTTAATAACGCATGAAGACAGTAAACATACTCGACATGCTTGTGCTACAGTTCTTCAGAGGTTTGTCCACACTGTTTATCCTGACTATCCTGATCTTTTACAAAAGGCATCAAATCTAGTAAGTTATTTTGGAGGAACTAACCTTAGGTTAGAAGGTAGTCCAACTATTAAATTTGTGGAACATTATACTGGCTGGAAGACAGCTAAATTATTACAGAAAATGTGGGGAATTATCCTTAATCGAAAGAAATAGAAATTTAGTGAGTAAACCCCTATGAGAATAGAGCTTCTATATAATCCTCGATTGCTTGTTGAGCGCATTGCAATTGAATCTCTTAGATACAGACGTTTAGCAAAAATCAAAAAAACTATTGCTTCTCGCTTAAAAATTGGTCATATTGATTCTTTAGAGCTTTTAGAACTTGCTAAGTCACAATCACCCAATGTTATTTATGATATTGGTGCAAATATAGGCACCTGGACATTATTAGCAAAAGCTATCATTCCGCAAGCTAGTATTCATGCATTTGAACCGTTAAATGTATTTCATGATAGATTCAACCAAGAAACTCAAGATATTCATGATATTACGTTGCACAAAGTTGCTTTGGGATCTAAGCCCGACAAGCTAAATATGCAAGTAACATCTTATTCCGACGCATCAAGTCTTCTACAAATTGGCGATGCTACCAAAGATTATTTTGGTATCACAAAAGAGAGAGAAGAATTAGTAGATGTTGTGTGTCTAGATGATTATGTCTCAAATTTTAACTTGCCATTACCTGATCTTATTAAATTAGACATACAGGGATATGAGTTAGAAGCAATGCGTGGAGCAATAAAATGTCTTAATCACGCAACATTTATTATTTGTGAAGTTAGTTTTGTAGAATTTTATAAAGGGCAAGCTCTTTTTCCAGAAATTGTAAGTTTTTTAAGCGATCACAATTTTATGTTTTACGCTTTAGGCGCTAATACCCCTATTGGTCAAAAGATATCGCAAACAGACGTTTTGTTTGTAAAGCAGTCTTAATTAACATTGCAATAGTATAAACATGAGAATCTTTCTGAGTTGTCTACAGTCTAAAGTTAAGCATCCTATACCTGCATATCAATTCTGGGAAGTTTATTTTAAAAATGGAATTGAAGAAGCTGGTCATGAGTGGTTAGAGACAGAAGAAGTTGATTGGGCAGAAGGTCTAGTTTATCTTGACGAAGAATCACTAATTAAATGGCGCGATCGCACGTGGAATATTGTCGTTTCTGCCATTAAAAAAAAGCACAAAGAAAATCCAATTAATTTGTTTTTAAGTTATTTATTTCCTAAACAGGTTAGTCCAGATGCAATCAGAGAAATTCAGGATTTAGGAATTCCTTGCGTCAATTTTTACTGCGACAATGTTAGAGACTTCAAACACATCCCCATAGAATTTTACTGTTTTGATCTGCATTGGGTTCCAGAATTTAAAGCTTTAAATATGTATCAACACGCAGGACTTAATTACGTTTATGCAGCTATGCCTGTTTGGATTGCACCTGAATATCGCCATAGTAATCATGTTGAAAATTATGGAATTAGTTTTATTGGTTCAAGAGATATCCAAAGAGAGAGGCTATTTGCTGAATCAATTAAATCTGGTATTAATTTAGAAATTCGAGGAGCTGGTTGGTTATCTAATGCCGAAGAAAACATTCAGGAATATCAAGGTTTGCCGCAAAAGGTTTGGCAAAAAATAAATAATCAAAAACAAATTATTAATAATGATGGTTTGATGTTTTGGCTAAGAAAAGTTAGTGCTAAATTTGTTGCTAAAATCCCTAACCAATTATTCGTTCCCTATGTAAAAGAAAAACCTAACTTTGATGAATATATTAAAATTACTCAACAGAGTCAAATCACTTTAGGAGTAAATCGTTACCCAAGTTTTCATTATTCACTTACTTGCCCTAATACCTATTCACGCATGAGAGATATTGAAGCGCCAATGCTAGGTGCATGTTATCTTACTGAATGGACTGAGGGACTAGAGGATTTGTATGAACTTGGGGAGGAAATAGAAACCTATACTTCGGTTGAAGAAATGATAGACAAAATCCACTATTTAATAGCAAATCCTCAAAAAAGAAGAACAATGAGAATCAAGGCACAAATTAAAGCATTGGAAAAACATAATATTTTGTCCACTCTTGAAAAAATTGTTAGAAATTTATAAAGATATGAATAAAAATACAGACAAAAATTATTTTATTGTCATAGATACACTCAGAGGAATTGCAGCTTTATTGGTGGCTATTGTCCATGTTTCATTTAACTTAGATGAATCATGGTTAAAGACTATTGCATCTTATGGACAACATGGTGTAATTATATTTTTTGTTATATCTGGATTTATTATTTCTTATTCTTTATATAAAAGTGAATATAAGCTCCAAGCTATATCAAATTTTTTATTGCGTCGTATTGCAAGGCTTAATCCACCTTACTATGTGATTTTATTTTTAACTATTTTATTTTATATATTTATAAATATTTTTTCTGAAAATGCAGCTGCGGATCATTTAGATATTACCGCATCAAGACTTTTCTTCTATCTAACTTATATTGTTCCTTTTACAAAGACTGATTGGTACAACAATGTATTTTGGACTTTATCTATTGAATTTCAGTACTATATTTTAATAGCTTTGCTTTATCCTTTTTTAAATAAAAATAAGTACTTAGTATTCTTAGGAATATTAGTTTGTGGATTCAGTCATCGCCTTCCCTATGCAACAGAAACTATTAATATATTCGGGTGGAGTACTCCTTTTTTAATAGGAATCAGTATCTTTTTGTATAAAACAAACAAGATAAACCTTCAAGAAATGCTAGTTTTATTTGCCATTGTGTTCTGGATGTGTCAATCTCAAATATCTGGACAAAGAATGTTGTTCGCTCTGTTTGCATACTTGGTAATTATGTTTAGTCAATTTTCTTCTCCAATAACAAATTTTCTTGGGAAGATATCTTATTCACTGTATCTAACCCACAGTTTGTTCTTTGCGATCGCATTCTCATTGTCAAAAAGATTAATTGATTTTGATATTGCATTTATTAAAGAGGTTCTTGCAGCATTATTTTTGGTATGCTCTATTCCAATCGCTTACTGGTTTTATATAGTTGTTGAGAAGCCCTCAATTGCGTTAGCAAAGAAATTTAAATTTAGCGAAGCTTAAATCAATTCCATTACCATTAATCTGAAATTGATTCTAATGATCTATTAGCCCCAATTCGACAATTATTGACTAGTAAAGAATTAACTTTCATTGAGCCTGTTTCGGATCTTTATATAAAACCATTGATGCAACAGTGTTATGACAAAAATTCTTATTTTAATTGGTGGACATCTTTGCAATGCGCCACGTCCTTGTAAAGAAGCGGATGCATTAACTAATCAGGGGTACGAGGTAACTATTGGTGGGGTTTGGTTTCATCCTGAGTATATAGAACGCGATCGCTTACTTATTCTCAACAAAAAGTGGAAATTTAAGGCAATTGTTGATTTCCAACCCAATAAAATAGTTAACAACTGGATATTTCGTATGCGATCGCGATTTGCTAGAGAAATATTCCGAAGATTTGGGATTTTCTCGCCTGATTTATTAGGCTATGGGGCTAAAGAAATGCTTAAATACGCCAAGAAAGCGAAAGCAGATTTAACGATTGTTCACTCAGAAGGAGGGCTTTGGGTTGGTAGTCATTTACTAGATAATGGTTTTCGGATAGGTGTAGATTTTGAAGATTGGTTTTCGGAAGATCTTTTACCTGAAGCTAGAGCAGATCGTCCTATTAAACAATTAAAAATCCTAGAGAAGAAGTTGATTAATGAGTGTAGTTATTGTTTAACTACTTCTAATGCAATGTCTGAAGCTATGGCATTAGCATATAAATCAAAAACTCCTACAGTAATTTACAATACATTTCCTTGGGAAGAGCGATCGCAACTAGATAACAAAATATGCGATCGTCAAAATTTAGATATCCCATCAATTCATTGGTTCTCACAAACTATTGGGCAGGGTAGAGGACTAGAAATATTGTTTCAAGCACTGGCACATATAAATCAACCAATTGAAATTCATTTGCGGGGCAACTATCCTGAAAGTTCTCGCCGATGGTTAGAACCACAAATTTCTCCAGAGTGGCGCGATCGTCTATTTATTCATCCCACTGTTCCCAATAATGAGTTATTGTCTCGAATAGCCGAACATGATATAGGTCTTGCCCTAGAAGTGAGTGATATTCCTAGCCGTAATCTCACAATCACCAATAAATTTTTTCAATATTTACAGGCAGGTCTAGCGATAATTGCTACCGACACAAAAGGTCAAAGTGAGATAATATTTAAACATCCAGAAATTGGACGACTAATTTTAACCGACGATCCATTGGTTCTAGCTAAAGCAATAGAAAATGTATCTCATATCCCTGAAAATTTAAAAAAAGCTAAACTAACATCTCTTCATGCTGCACAAGAAAAATTTTGCTGGGAATTTGAGATTGAAAAAATTGTTCAATTAGCTGATGAAGCTTTACAAATTAAGACACAAACAAAATAAATTGTTAAATATGGAATCAACTTCTAAGGTCACATTGCAAATCAATCTAGCCCCAAGTGATTTCCCTCATGCTAAATATATATTGCCACATCAACTAAAGCAATTTGGGAACCAAGTAGATGAAATACTTTTGATTTTAGATTTACATCGTAGTGCTGGAAAATTTTCTGAGGGATGGGAACAAGGATTACCAAAGGTTAGAAATTTAATTAATGATATTTGTTTACATTATCCGAACGCGCATCTTTTAGAAGTTGATTATTCTCCAGAATCTAAATTAAAAGTAAGCAATATGTTCTTCAATGGAAAGTCTATTCCTCCAAAAGATTTCCGAGGAGGTCCTTTCTATTCATATTTTTTTGGTTTATATAGCGCTAAATATAACTATGTATTTCATCTAGATTCAGACTTAATGTTTGGAGGAGGAAGCAACACTTGGATTGATGAAGCAGTCGCATTATTGACCGATCATTCTGATATTTTAGTTTGTGCTCCTTTGCCTGGACCACCCACCAACAACAGTACATTGAGATCGCAGTCCGCTCAGCCAGAGCCACATTATTCTACAGCTTTTCGATTTAATTTTCTGAGTACTCGATTATTCATGCTAGATAGAGAAAGATTCATATCTCAAATCAAGTATCTTCCTCTTAAATACGCCCCAATTTATGGCATATTTAAAGCATTAATAGAAGGGAATTATCCATATAGATTGCCAGAAGAAATATTAACTGAAGCAATGATAGAAAAGTCATTGCAAAGAGTTGATTTTTTGGGTAAATCTCCTGGGATGTGGTCATTACATCCTCCTTATCGGTCAAAGACTTTCTATGATTTATTGCCCCAAATTATCGAAAAAATTGAGTTAGGGGAGATGCCAAATTCTCAATTAGGAGATCATGATATCAACGATAGTTTAATCGACTGGAGTAGTGCTAGAGCGTCCCTAAAACAAAACCGTTGGTGGAAACGTTTAATAAAACAGTTGTCACAAAAAATATGACTAGAATTAGTGTAAATTTGGAATAAACCTAAAACATGTCTAGATTAAAATCGAATTCTTGGTCTATTAAATCCTTGCTACGATCCTATCTTGCCAATAGGTTAGGAATTCCTGAAATACCAGTAGCTTTAAATCGTCTTTCTAAGTTAGGATTCCAACCGCGGCATATTTTTGATGTTGGTGCTTACGAGGGAGAGTTTGCTCAATGCTGTATGCAAATTTGGCCTCAATCCCAAATCAGTTGCTTTGAGGCTCTTGACCATAAAGTGGCTCACTTACAAAAAATGGCAACCAACAATCCATCTATTCAAGTTTTTCCTGGATTGTTAGGTGCAGAAACTCTTGAGAAAGTAGCCTTCAATGAATCTGAGACAGCATCTTCCATACTTATCGAAAACATACCTCAGAATTTTCCTGTATCTTTTCATTCCATGCGAACAGTAGATCAAATAGTTCAAGAGTATTTTTCTGGATGTAGTCCAGACTTACTCAAATTAGATGTGCAAGGTTATGAACTAGAAGTATTGAAGGGGGCTGAAAAATCTTTGCCAAGTATGAGCGCTATTTTAGCGGAGGTGAGTTTGTTAGATATACATCAAAACACGCCATTGCTTGCGGACATCTTGGCATGGCTAAATGAGCGTGATTGGGTAGCCTACGATGTATGTAGCTTTATTCGCAGGCCACTAGATAAAGCTTTATGGCAAATTGACATGATATTTGTACCTGTAAATAGCCCACTTAGAACTGATAAGCGATGGATTGCTTAATCAATACATCGGACATTTTTTCAACATGCTTGTAAGTCTTGTGGGGTATTAGTTTGATTTAATTAGGGCTTGCTGAAAAAGTCTACAAAGCGAATTTAAAGGCAATACAGCTTTAGAAATAGTGTTTTGTTGCATATTTCCCAAATTTACCCAGCGATTTTCCACGGAAGTGCAAGGGTTTTGAGCCTCTAGACGCTATAATCTTGTACTTGTTATGGCAAAAAAAGCTTAAAGTCCTTATGTAGCAGACTTTTATACTTTTTCAGTAAGCCCGAACTAAGGACTCAACAACCCCAGACCCAATCGGAATCACTTCATCATAAACAAGAAATTAGCCACACCTGAATTCAGGGATGATTGCAGTATATCCAGCACCTGAGCGAATTTACCATCCCACAACAGTTATTTAATCTCATGCAATAGTTGTTCATTTAAGTCAGTTTTCTGGAGGTTTTCGACAAAATGATACTAGTCTGGCGCGTTACATTTTATTAACGCGCCCTACAAGATTGTTGATCGCGCTTTTGTTAAAACTGATCAGAAGAATAATTAAAGATTTTCCCCAATACTAAAAATGGAAGTTAACATTGGAATCGGATCCATTCAGAACTCTAAGCTATTTTATAACTTGAGAGTGCCTTTACTATGCGAACTCTGGATTGGAGCAGATTGAAGTATAGAAGACCTATAGCGATTTTCAGTCTGATTCTTAGCTTTGTAGTAAATGTCTCTTCTGTATACGAGGGGAGAAGAGCTTGCAAATGAGTTGCTATTTCATCAAGGAGAGATTCAGGACTAAAGTGTTCTTCATAGATCCGCCGAGCGTTGACAGCCATTTGCGGCCATCGATTGGAATAGGATGCCAAAATCTGAGGTATTCTCGCGATATCACGTTCACTAATACGCACCGAGCAATTATCCCAATCTATGCCCTCGGGTAGAGTTACATTATCGCTAATAATGACGGGAACACGAGATGCTTGAATAGTTTCATAAAGACGTGAACCGACACCTCCAAGGACAGCGCCGCGAGGGCATAAGTTGAAGCGGGATAGGCGGAGCATACGTGCATATATAGCCTTTTCCTCAATACCGCTACGGTCAAACATTTTATGCCAAATTGGTTCTCTGATGTCAATTAGGGCTTCTCCCTTGTTGTGTGCCTTAATTAACAAGGGATTCATACGAGCACGCAGACCTGAGAAAGTGGATCCGCAGTAACCATATAGATACTCAGCTTCATCCAAATCAAACGGATGGATCATTTCGTTACAAATGTAGGGCAGGCAGAAAGCCCTATGCCGTCGAGAGTCATACATGTACGATGGTAGAGACACATACAAACCAAATTTGCTTCCTGTAGGCAGATCACCCATTTCCCAGACAAACTCAGGAGGGCATTTTGCTTTTGGTAACTCAAAGCAGATCGAAACTTTGTCTTGAAGAGAGGTGCAGCCACCAATACGTAATACTACATCTGCCATTTCACGTGAATCAACCAGAACAGCCTTAGAGGATTTGCTGCGATACATGGCTTCTTTGATGTCTGCAAACTGGCGCTCATGCCAATAATCATCAACATTTGTATCGAAAAATATCCGAAGTTTTTTTAACTGATTGCTCATAATTAGTTCAAAATTAATTCAAAGAATTACAAAAGTTTTTTCTAAACCCAGAATACTAAAAGGGTGATAAGTGTATTGAAAGCATTGCTGCAAAACATCTGATGACTCATAAAAGATTGACATAGTACAAACATTCAAGCTAATGAAAAAATAATATTTTCAATCTTTTAGGAATAGAGTTATTAAGAGCGAAGTTAATAAAATTTTTCTTGTGCATCAACGGATATACTTCTTTTTTGTCAGGGCTTGCAATGTACTTGTAAGCCCTTAGTCCAGAATGTCTTCGTAGATTTTGAACAGAAATAATCAGCATAGGTAATCCAGAATATATCACACTATGAGAAGTATCTACATCGTCCGCGGTGCTAACAGGTCAGACGTTGCAAGGCTGAACATAAAAGATGAGAAAAGCGAACAGACGCGCTTCCAAAAACATTAAATCACGAGCAATCTCAAAATTGATCGCGCTCTTAGCGAGTAGACTTCAAAATGACTGTGAAAGGACTGCGTGAGCGATCGCATAGGAGTTAAGCAAGAGTAGTCCTAAAAAGGAAAGAATTTATATGGTAAGGATGGGCGACGCTCTGCCCATCCTTACCTATTCAGGAATACCGATTTTGTTCCCGTGCTTGATTCGATAAAAAAACTCTGATATCTCTACTAACACAATTCTGCATTTGCTCCCGTACGGCTATTTCAATACCTTCAAGGCTTGTTAATTTTTCTGGCTCCCGACTCTCGGTGTCCTTGTATAATATGACTGCTATAGCTTGCACATGGGCATGAATTTCATTGTTTCCGATTCATTCATATCTTCACCTCTAGCTTGTACCTCTTAAAATCATCCAACTTTTATCCCTTTTTTATTCTAAGTATTTATACTCATTGCAAAACTGAGATGCACCCGCTGTCCAGAACCTTATCTGTTAGCTCAAATATTAATGGGTATTTGAATAAACACTAAAATACTAGCCATTTACAAAATAGTAGATGTAAGAGGATTGAGAGAAAATAAGATACCAATCCATGTTCTTCAGAATCATTGGGGTGGCGGAGCCACCCTAATGATTCTGGTCTTATATTTGGTACTTTATTAAATCGCGAATCCCTAAGTTCATGAAAATGTCCGAAGTATTAGCATACGTATTTTGATTAAAACTTTTTAATTGCCACTCTTAACAAACATCTAAATAATGATCAAATCATTTCTAAGGACTTTGAGATTTATCGATAAGCATCCACTAGCATCACAAAATCGCTCATTAGCGATCGCTAATTGGTTTAAATGGCAAGTAAGCTCTCGAATTTTAAAAATGCCCGTTATATTCCCATGGATTAGAGATTCAAAGCTTGTAGTTGAGTCAAGCATGACGGGGGCAACAGGTAATATTTATGCAGGGTTACATGAATTTACTGACATGGCTTTTTGTTTGCATTTACTGAGAGCAGGAGATTTATTTGTTGATGTAGGTGCAAATATTGGCTCTTATACGGTATTGGCTTCAAAGGTATCTGGAGCTAATAGTTTATCCCTTGAACCAGTGCCAACAACTTTTAAACATCTAACAAGAAATATCAACATTAATGAGTTAAGCCAATTAGTAGAAGCGCGTTGCTGTGCTGTTGGCAAAGCTAGTGGATCAATTCAGTTCTCCACAGACTGTGACACCACAAACCAAGTTGTCGATAGTACATACACAGGAGTATCTATTGAAGTACCTGTTATGTCTTTAGATGAGATATTAAAAACATCAAAGCCAACTCTGATTAAAATTGATGTTGAAGGCTACGAACCAGAAGTGATTCAAGGCGCTATCAATACTCTAAGTTGTAGTTCTATACTAGCTATTCTATTAGAAACCGTTAACCCTGAAATTGAAGTAACTTTACAGAATAATGGCTTTAGTAATGCTAGCTATGATCCATTCACAAGAACTTTAACAACATCAAGTATTAATAATCATCGAGGTAATAACTACCTATGGATTAAAAATCCCGATCAGATAATAGACCGATGTAGAAAATCTGATAAGTATGAAGCGTTAGGTATTTATTTTTAGATCCATGAAAAATCGAGTTCTAATAGTTAGTCCCCACTTTCCACCAATCAATGCAGCGGATCACCAACGTATCAGGATGGCTCTGCCTTATTTTCAAGAGTTTGGATGGAAAGTCACAGTTTTATGTGTAGATCCAAACTTGATAGAAGGCATTCATGACCCTAATCTAGTTCTGACAGTACCTGAAAACATTGAAATCATTCAATCTTCGGCAATTTCACCACAACTATCTAGAAAATTTAGATTGGGCAACCTAGCCTTTAGATCAATCCCATCCTTAATCAAAGCAACTGCTAAATATTTTGAGAAAAATCATTTTGACTTAGTTTATTTCTCTAATACAGTTTTTTTGACAATGGTATTAGGACGCTATTGGCTCTACAAATATAAAGTTCCATACATTTTAGATTTTCAAGACCCTTGGCTAAGCGACTATTACGATCGCACTAATACCAAACCGCCAGGTGGCAAATTAAAATATGCCGCCGTTCAATCTTTTGCCAAAATTTTAGAACCATTTACTCTTCATAAGGCATCTCACATCACCAGTGTTTCCCCAGATTATCCACAAACCCTCAGACAGAGATATCCTTGGTTAACATCCGAGCAGTTTACAGTCCTGCCCTTTGGCGCACCTGCAAAAGATTTTGAAATATTACCAACTCTCAATCTTGACAACAAGATATTTGATCCCAATGATGGCAATCAGCATTGGGTCTATGTAGGACGAGGAGGCGATGATATGAGCTTTAGCATTAATGCCTTATTCAGCGCTATCCAAAAACATCGCCAGCGGGATCTAGAAACTTGGCAAAAAGTTAAAATCCACTTCATCGGTACAAAATATTCAATTTTTGATAATAGCAAGCCGATTGAGGCGATCGCTAATTCATACAACCTGAGTGATATCGTGACCGAATATCCGCAACGAATTCCCTATTTTGAAGCTCTAAAAGTACTTACAGATAGTCATGGCATATTGATCATCGGCTCTGATGATCAAGGATACTCAGCATCTAAGGTTTATCCCTGTATTCTCTCTCGCAAGCCAATTTTAGCGATTTTGCATCAAAACAGTTTGGTAGTAAATGTGATTGAAAGCTGTAAAGCAGGACAAGTTGTGACATTTTCAAATCCAATCACTGAGAACATTGTAGAAACATTGACACCTAAACTGCTGTGGCTGCTGTCCCAGTCTCAATCTCCTGAGGTGACCACCGATTGGCAAGCATTTGAGCCATACACTGCAAAATCAATGACTCATCAGCTATGTGCTATTTTTGATAATTATGTATCTTGAATATATATGCTTAAGCAACTATCAGCACCACTCTCCGATATGCGACGGATCAAACTGTCCAATCGTAATAGTCAAAGAAGTCTTCTGCCATTTTTCTGGATCCTTGTTAGTGCTTACACAGTTTTCTTGATTTATACAATTTACAAAAGTCCAAATATTAGCTTTGAGGATATATTTGGCGGAATATCTATTTCTATAGCTAGTGTAATTTCTGTCTACCTATGGTGTGCTGGCAAAGCTTTTGGTCTACCAATTTTTCCGTTATTTTCGATTACTTATCTATGGACTTGTGCAATTCCACTAGTTACTGATAACCCCTCTATCCTTAAATATGACAATTCAGAAAGACTTTTAGTTGGTTTAACTGTTTCAGGTTTTTTACTGCTAGCAACATTTATTTGGTATCAGTTTGTAAATAATTTTCCTCATCCCGAAGAAAAATACAGAGTTCTAGACATTAAGAGAGGAGACAACCTTTTCTTAAGTATTTTAGTAATTGCTAATTTCTACACAATTACTAGTTTGGCAGGCTGGTTAAATATAGATTCAGGCTCATTCTCAATTATAAGAGGTGCGATTCTTGGACTGACTGCGATCGCAACTTTTGCAATGTCATATAGGTATGGATCAGGTAAATTATCTAGTACTAACCGTTCCCTTTACATAACATCAATTGTACTACTTGCAATTGTTAATACTATTTCGCTTTTACTAGTTAATGCTCTCACACTTTGTCTAATATCAGTTGTCGCTTACTCTGTAGGGAAAGGTAAATTTCCTGTGATATCAACTATAATTATGCTCGGCATTTTCTCTGTTCTTCATGCTGGCAAAGCAGAAATGAGAGAACTTTACTGGCAGCAAGCAGTTGAACCGTGGGAATACCCTTCTAGGTATGTGGAGTGGATTGAATTTGGCTTTAAAGATATATTTCAAGAGTCCAAGGAAGTAGAGTCCGAACAGTCTCTTCTGGAGCGGGCTAGTGTAATCCAACAACTTTTGCTTACGCAATCAGAAACAGATAAAGGTAAACCATTGCTAGAGGGTATTACCTATGCAATTATCCCACAGTTATTAGTTCCTCGTATTTTTAATTCAGAAAAAATCACTAGTCATGAAGGGACATCTATTCTGAATATTTACTACGGTAGACAGACTCGAAAAGACACACAAAGTACTACTATTGGGTGGGGATTACTTGCGGAAGCCTATGCAAATTTTGGACTTTGGGGATGTGTCTTATTAGCTTTTATTAGCGGTGCTGGTTATGGTTACGTCTCACTACTTAGTGTTAATGCACCTGTGTTTAGCGATCGCTATCTATTTGCAATTCTAGTTCTTAGTTACGCTTTTCAGACTGAGTTTACCGCAGGTGTTTATGTAGCAGCATTGTTCCAATCATCAGTAACTTTATTGGGATTTGTTCTAGTGTTTATGAAAGTCAAGAAACGTGAACTTGTTGAAAGCTAGTGATTAATTTAGCAATTATTGCTTCGCATCCAATTCAATACTATGCACCACTTTTTCGGTGCATTTCTCAGAGTGCCTACTTCAGGATCAAGGTATTTTATTTATGGGATTTCGGAGTCACAGATCAAGTTGATCAAGGGTTTAAGCAATCTTTAAAATGGGATATTCCATTATTAGAAGGCTATGATTTTGAGTTTGTCCCGAATGTGAGCGAAGATCGTGGTACTCATCACATATTTGGATTAAGAAATCCTAGCTTAACGCAAAGAGTACTAGCCTTTAAACCTGATGCAATCTTACTAACTGTTTCTTATAACTACGCAAGCATTTATAGGTTTCTTTGGCAGATGCGACATATCGAGATCCCAATTATATTTCGTGGGGATTCTCATCGTATCTTGCCCAAGAATAATTTTAAAGAAAAGTTTAAGCGCTTAGTTATATCTAGGATTTTTCAAAGTTTCGATGCCTGTTTATATGTTGGCAAAGCTAACTATGAATATTTTCGATATCATTTTGTAAACTCGAATAAATTATTTTTTGCGCCCCATGCGATCGACAGTTCTCGATTTTTAACTTGCGATTCAATCTATGAACAAGCTAGGCTTTGGAAACAAGAATTAGGAATCTCTGTAGATCATCAAGTTATCGTTTTTGCGGGAAAATTTGAGAATAAAAAACGACCGCTAGATTTACTAAAAGCTTTTGTGGATGCAAATTTAGAGAATGTGTCATTACTAATGGTTGGGGCAGGAAACCTGAAAACAGAAATGCAAGCCTTTGTTAATCAAAATGATGATTTTAGCGATCGCATTTTCTTTGCGCCATTTCAAAACCAATCGCTAATGCCGCGAACCTATGCAGTTGCTGACTTATTTGTATTACCGAGCTATGGTAACGGTGAAACATGGGGATTAGCTATTAATGAGGCGATGTGTATGGGTTGTCCTGTCGTTGTTAGCAACCATGTGGGTTGTAGCTCAGACTTGGTGCAGCCTTTTGAGAATGGATTGATTTTTGAGGCGGGAAATATTATGGCTTTGACTAATAGTTTGAGTGAGGCTATGCGCGATCGCGATCGGCTAAAACAATGGGGAGAAGCAAGTAAAAAAATTATCGCTAATTATTCATACGAAAATGTAATTTTAGGTTTAAAGCAGGCTTTATCTGCAATTTTATAGTTACAGTCATTTGTTTTAGGACAAATAAATGGCTGGCGGCGCGCCGCGCCGCCAGCCATTTATTGGGTTTTGATTTCTATATAAATAAAAAAGCCTCGCAATGCGAGGCTTTTTTATTAGGGATCGACCCAGCGATCATCGGACTTGATTAAGGCAATTAATTGTTCTACGCCCTCAGCTTCAGGAACGCGCTTAATTTCTTCTTTGCCGCGATAGAGCGAAATTGTACCAGGAGTTTTGCCAACATAGCCGTAGTCTGCATCTGCCATTTCCCCAGGTCCATTGACGATGCAACCCATGACGGCAATATCTAAACCAACTAAGTGATTAGTGGCTTCACGAACTTTGTGGAGGACTTCTTCGAGGTTAAACAGAGTGCGTCCGCAAGAGGGACAGGCTACATATTCCACCATAGTTTTGCGGAGTCCGAGGGACTGCAAAATGCTATAGCAGACGGGAATTTCTTTTTCGGGGGCTTCGGTGAGGGAGACGCGGATAGTGTCACCGATACCTTGAGCTAGTAGGGTGGCAATGCCTGCGGTGGATTTAATGCGTCCATATTCACCGTCACCTGCTTCGGTTACACCTAAGTGCAGGGGATAGTCCATACCTAACTGATCCATGCGTTTGGCCATTAATTGATAAGCGGCGATCATCACAGGGACGCGGGAAGCCTTCATGGAAATAACGATATTTCTAAAATCGAGATTTTCGCAGATGCGAATAAATTCGATCGCGGACTCGACCATACCTTGCGGAGTATCGCCATAGGTAAATAGCATCCGTTCAGCAAGCGAACCGTGATTTACCCCTATACGCATGGCTTTTCCCTGTTCTTTGAGGGACAGCACTAAGGGCTTGAGGGTATCCCGAACTTTATCCGCAATCTCATTAAATTCTGACTGCGTATATTCGGTGCGGTTGGGTTTTGGCTTTTCAAATACATATAGCCCTGGGTTAATCCTGACTTTATGAATGTGCTTAGCAACTTCGAGGGCGATCTTCATCCCGTTGTGATGCACATCAGCAACTAGAGGCACATCTAAATAAGTGCGCTTGAGCTTTTGCCGAATTTCTGATAAGGCGGCGGCATGAGCCATGCTCGGAACAGTGACACGGACGATTTCACAGCCAATTTCATGTAAGCGGCGAATTCCTGCGACGGAGCCATCGATATCAAGAGTATCTTCGTTAATCATGGATTGGACAACTACGGGCGCACCGCCGCCGATGGTGATGTTACCAATTTGGACGGGACGGGTTTTGCGTCGAACAATCATGCCAAGATTTTCGCTGCCACTTGAATCGACGTTCAGATTAACTTTCAGATCGGCGTTAGTTTCAGTTTTGCCGTTTTGAATGATTTTTGGATTCTCAGAAACTGTCGCCATAAAACTTTTAATTACTTTCAATTAAGTAGCTGGACAAAATAAAAAACAAAGTCAAAGCTTGTAGCAATCGCCACAGGTTTTAGGGTTTTATATTTAATGTATGTAGCTATTTATTCAGTTTATCTGAAGTCGGACATGATGCGCGATCGCATCCGCTAATCCTTCAGATCCGCCTTTTGCGCCAACTCGCTCTAAACCATTGGCTTGGCAACGTTGTAAATAATCGCGATCGCCTAAGGTAGTTTTGATACAGCTAGCCGCTTCTTGCAAAATTTCTGGAGTGGCTGCCTCTTTACCGATGGTTTGCACTGACAAACCTAATAGCCTTTGTTGTGCTTCCGCAAAACGATAGGAAAATTGAGGCCCATTTCCTAAAATTTGTATCACTGGTTTGCCAAGTCCTACTGCTTGTTCCACGGCAGTTCCCGCCATGCCGATCGCTAAATTACATTGATGCAAAATATCAGCAAAAGCATCGCTAAAGCACAGGATCGCAATCCCCAACTGTTCTTGGTAAAGCTTACCTTCAGTATATTGCCACTGGGTTTTAGCGGCTATTTCTGGCAATAGGGGCATTATGCTTGGCACAAGTGCCGCCCGAAACTGCACATTTGTAGGAGCATATTCCTTGGTGATCGCTTCACATAAATGCATTTGCAAAATGAGATTTTCGGCAGCTTCGGGTAATCGGCTCCCCGTTAATAGAGCGATCGCTGGCATATCAGGACTTAAACATAAATCCTTCCCCGTTGGTTCGAGAACATCCATAATCGGATAGCCAACAAAATTTGTGTTTTGATAACCTCTTTGTTTAATTAATTCCGCACTATAGGCATCACGGGTGAAAATCTGCTTACAACGGGATGATCGCATCATTACTGCTTGCTCCCATCGTGGAATATAGCGATTTTCATAAAATCCTGACGACGAAACTAAAAACATCGCGTAGGGAAGTCCCGTTAAATAAGCGAAAATTGCAGGTAAAACATCGCCCGTAGCAAAGACAAAATCGCAATTTTTTCGACAAGCCCGCGCCGCTTTAATTTGTTGCCATGTCAAGCCAATCAGTCCCGATTGAAAATCTTCAATCTGTTTCCAAAGATTCATATAGGCAAAACCGCCCGAGGGTAGAGCTTTGGTGGGCGTGACAATCTCCACTTCAGCACGACGATAAGCATTGCCATCACCCACTAACGGTAAAGCGATCGCCTCAATATTGTGATATTTGTGCCGCAAGACTTTAAGGACTTCACAGGCATTGAGGTCTTCACCATGACCATTGCTAATAAATAAAACCCATTTTTTAGTGGCTTCTACGGAAATTTCTAAGTTTTCTGGCAATTGTGTCATGGCTGAAAATATATATCCTCAAATAAACCGAATAGTCTGAGGCGACGCAAAGCGCCGCCTCAGACTGTATTCAAAACCCAAGAATTGGGTGGCGGCGCGGAGCGCCGCCACCCAATTCTTGGGTCTACACTTGGCGATAGCTATACAATACATTTTATTATGCAAAACTCTTGGAATGAAGTGGCGATCGCTATTTCGCAAGCCACTGGCACAAAATTTGTCATCAATAAAAAACAAAGTCAGTCGGGTGGTTGCATCAATCAAGCCACTAAAATATCCGATGGCAATCGCCATTTTTTTGTCAAAACTAATCAAGCTAGCTTTGCAGAAATATTTGCGCTCGAAGCGATCGCACTTCAGGAAATGTATAGTACCCATACGATCCGCGTACCGCAGCCAATATGTTGGGGAGCCACGGACGACACGGCTTATTTAGTAATGGAAGATTTAGATTTGGGTGGTAGTCAAGATTGGGAAGCGATGGGTAGAAACTTGGCGACCTTGCATCGGATCACTAGTGATCGCGGCTTTGGTCGGGATCATAACAATGTGATCGGGGCAACGCCACAAGTTAATAATTGGACAAGCAATTGGATTGACTTCTGGATAGAATATCGGCTTGGCTTTCAAATCAATTTAGCTAAACGCCGAGGTTGGCAATGCCCTGTACCTGAGCAAAAACTTTACGCATCGGTATCAAGGTATTTTGAAGATTATCAACCTCAACCATCAATGGTTCATGGAGATTTATGGAGTGGTAATGCCGATTTTGTGAATGGTGAACCTGTAATTTTTGATCCTGCCCTATACTTTGGCGATCGCGAAGTCGATCTGGCGATGACCGAATTATTCGGAGGTTTTCCAGCGCAGTTTTATCGTGCTTACAATGACGCCTATCCCTTAGACAGTGGATATCAACAGCGCAAAAGTCTCTACAATCTCTATCATATCCTCAACCATTTCCATCTTTTTGGCGGCAGCTATGGCTCCCAATCAAACCAAATGATTAAAAGTCTAGTGATTAAAGAATAGAGTTGCGGCGCTTCGCGCCGCAACTCTATTCTTTAAAAGAAACGTCCTCGAGTCATTTCAAAGGCGTTTCTTTTTTATCTCTTACCGCCACCTTGATTTTTAAGGCGATAAGTAATTCGTCCTTTAGTGAGATCGTAGGGGGTTAGCTCAACTTTAACGCGATCGCCTGGCAAAATCTTGATGTAATTGCGGCGAATCTTACCTGAAATATGGGCAAGCACATTAAATCCATTATCGAGATCAACTCGAAACATAGCATTAGGAAGGGACTCAGTTACCGTCCCCTCCATTTCAATAGCATCTTCTTTGGACAAACAGGTTCTCCGAAATTTATGTAAGTTCTATATATTGAGATAATTTTGTCAAGCACAGCTCCACAAAATTATTTAACTAGGCGAGGAAATCTTTGATGGCTTCAGTTACTTCTGGCATCGATGGTGTGCCATCAATCTGCTTAACTTTATCTGCATAGAAATCCAGCAGTGGTCTAGTTTTGGCATTGTATTCCTCTAACCGATTAGTAATCACCTCTTCGGTGTCATCGACACGACCTTGATCGATCGCCCTAGCTTTTAAGCGATCAATCAAAAACTGGTCAGGCACATCAAGATTAATCACAGAATCATAGGGTTGATTAATTTCAACTAGCAGATTATCTAAAGCTTCAGCTTGGGCAACGGTGCGAGGAAATCCATCCAAAATCCAACCTGCCTGAGTGTCAGGCTGACGCAGCCGTGACTCGATTACCTCAATCACCACTTCATCAGGAACTAGACGACCTGAATCGCTAAATGACTTCACCTTTACACCAAGCTCAGTTCCTTCCTTGATCTCAGCACGAAAGATATCTCCAGGAGCAATGCGAGGAACTTGCCATTCATCGGACAAAATTTCTCCCTGTGTACCTTTACCCGCACCAGGAGGCCCCATCAAAATAATTCTAGGCATTATTGTTTCACCATGCCTTCATAACGCTGTGATATCACATAGGTTTGAATTTGCTTTGATGTCTCGATCGCCACACCGACCAAAATCAGCAAAGATGTTGCCCCAATGCCACTAAAAGTAGACACACCTGTAGCCTTTTCCAAGGCGCTAGGAATAATCGCAATACCGCATAGAAAAACCGAACCAAGCAGAGTCAAGCGAGTTAAAACCCCACTGATGTAGTCAGAAGTAGCTTTACCCGGACGAACCGTAGGAATACTACTACCCATTTTTTTAAGATTTTGCGATAACTCCACAGGGTTAAGCACCAATGTCGAGTAAAAGAAACTAAATCCTAAAATTAGGAGCATATACACAGGAATATGACCAGCGCCACTGGGAGACATCCAAGTCGCGATCGATACAAAAATCTCATTGTTAATGCTCTGGCTGAGATAAGCAGGCAAAATCATCACCGATGACGCAAAAATAATTGGCATCACACCGCCTTGATTCAAGCGCAATGGCAAATAAGAAGCTTGTTCACGATAAAGCTTACGACCAACCTGTCTTTTTGCCGAAATAATAGGAATCCGCCTTGTACCTTCCTGTATAAATACAATTCCCACTATCATGACCAAGAAAATCACGAGTAGCAAGATTACGCCGCCAACTCGTGAGCTATCTTTCTGAGCAAGGGCGATCGTATCTCCCAAAGACCTTGGTAAGTTCGCCACAATACTAATAAAAATTAGCAAAGATGCCCCATTTCCAACGCCTTTCTCGGTAATTAGTTCTCCAGCCCACATCACAAACATCGAACCAGCAGCAAGGGCAACAGTTGTCTGAAAAATAAAGCTGGAGAAAATCACGCGACCATCGCCAATGGTGATCCAGTTAGCGCTTGCATCTGATAATACGCCAGAGTTCTGCACCCAAACACTCAAACCCCAACTTTGAATTACGCCCCAAACAAAAGCGACGTAGCGGGTGTACTGCGATATCTTGCGACGACCTGCTTCCCCTTCATTTTTTTGGAGATTTTCTAGGGTGGGCAATGCGGAAGTCATCAATTGCATGATGATCGAAGCATTAATAAATGGCAAAATACCAAGAGCAAAAATACCTAGTAGTGATAAGCCACCACCAGAGAAAATATCTAAAAAATTAACTACAGCATTACTTTTAACGATTTCCGTAAATCGTAGGCGATCAACACCAGGTAATGGTAAATAAATACCCAGTCTAACTAATATCAAAACCCCGACAGTAACTAGCAAACGACCTCTTAACCCTGCGGCTTGAGCCATTTGCAAAAAAGTTTCCTGTGCTGTCGGATTTTTCCCTTTACTAACAACCATACTTACCTCAAAGTATTTAGCAGGTTAAGGACATAAGGCTTTTGATCAGCCTTGTCCTCAAAGAATATTTATTTATAACTATAGCCATCTGTATCAGAACAAATCAAAACCCAAACAGTGTGAGGCGGCGCTCCGCGCCGCCTCACACTGTTTGGGTTTTATGTCCAAACAAAAATGGCGACAGCTATAGATATTGTAGTTGGATCAAGAATGGTGAATCCTAAAAACATAAAAGAGGATATGTGGCGAAACGCTCAGCGTTTCGCCACATATCCTCTTTACAATTAGGCAACTTCTACAGTGCCGCCAGCCGCTTCAATTTTGGCTTTAGCGGATGCGGTAATCGAATTAGCACGAACTGTTAGTGCTACATTCACTTCACCTCTACCTAACACACGCAATACACCATCATTTTGAGTAATAATTCCAGCGTCCATTAAGGATTCAAGTGTTACCACCGTGCCACTAGGTAAATTGCTTAATTGATCGAGATTTACAATCGTGAAATGCTTTGGATTTACAATTGTGAAATGCTTAAGTTTTGGTACACGTCTGTAAAGGGGAATTTGACCACCTTCAAAGCCAGGTCTGGTGGGACGACCTGAACGAGATTTTTGACCACGCATACCGAAACCACCGCTAGCACCTTGCCCTGCGGCAATACCACGTCCTAAACGACGCTTGCGATGCTGAGAGCCTTCTTGAGGCTGAAGATCGTCAATTCTCATAGTTTTTCCTATTTTATCATCCGTGAAATTTACGGAGCGTAGCGCCGTAAATTTCACCTTGCTTTATTTAGTTAAATAACTGTTCTAAGGTGATGCCACGAGCTCTGGCAACTTCGCCAAAAGTACGCAAGCTGGATAAGGCATTAACAGCCGCACGAGCATTGTTAAGAGGGCTGCTAGAACCAAGTTGCTTAGCCAAAATGTTCTTAATTCCAGCGAGTTCAAGAACAGTTCTTACTGCTCCACCAGCAATTACCCCAGTACCAGGGGATGCAGGGCGGATCATTACCTTCGCACCACCGCCAATACCGTTGGTGGGATGAGGGATGGAGTTAGCTTTGGTCAAAGGTACATCGATCGCGTGCTTTCTCGCATCGGCAACACCTTTTTTGACGGCATTGATAACATCAGCAGCTTTGCCAACGCCAACGCCAACCTGTCCTTTCTCGTTACCGACGACCACGATCGCACGGAAACTGAGTTTTTTACCACCCTTCACAACCTTGGTTACGCGGCGGATTTGGACTACTCGTTCTTGCCATTCAGATTCTTTTTCAGTACGAGCGCGATCAGTCTTTTTACTGTCGCGTTTGCCTTTACGCTTTTCATCGCGATTGTCGCCACTGTCGCCGCTGCCACTGTCGCGACCACCACCTGGTCTGGATTCTCTATTCTTAGCCATAGTTGTTATATCTGTTGATTAACTGAATGATTCATTGCTTAAAAATCGAGACCTGCTTCGCGGGCAGCTTCAGCGAGAGCTTGGACTCTTCCGTGGTAAAGATTACCACCACGATCAAACACCACCTTAGTGATGCCTTGGGCGATCGCTCTTTCCGCAATCAATGTACCGACTTTAGCCGAAGCATCAGAATTACCTGTAGTGCTTAGGCTGACTCGAACATCTGCTTCGAGAGTTGATGCCGCAACCAGAGTGTGCTGCGTTACATCATCAATCACTTGCGCCACAATGTGATTGTTAGAACGATAAATGGACAAACGAGGGCGTTCAGGTGTACCTGTCATTGCCTTGCGAATACGTTTGTGGCGGCTTATGGTTGCTTGTCTACGACTGACACTCATTTTTTAATTACCTAATTCGTAACCTATCGATTCTGTGTTTTACTTCTTACCAGTCTTACCAGCTTTACGTCGGACAAATTCGCCAAAGTAACGAATACCCTTGCCTTTGTAAACTTCAGGTGGACGCACAGCGCGGATCTTTGCTGCTAGGTTGCCAACGATTTCCTTGTCGATACCATTGACGGAAATGAATGTTCCTTGAGGAACTTGCTTTCCAGCGGCATCTTCTACATCAAGGGAGATGCCATCGGGAGGAACAATGTCCACTGTGTGGCTGTAACCAACGGTGAGGACAATGTTGTTTCCCGTTTTGTTAGCACGATAACCAACGCCTTGGATTTCCAAACGGCGCTTGAAGCCAGTAGAAACACCTTCGACCATGTTGGCAACGAGGGTACGAAATAAACCGTGCTGTTGTCTAGCAGAGCGAGATTCATTAGCGCGGTTGACAATCAAATTGCTTTCTTCTTGCAGAATTTCCACGGTTGCTGGCAACACGCGCTTTAGTTCACCCTTAGGTCCTTTGACTGTAACCTCTTGACCTGCGATCGTAACCGCAACTTTGGGGGGCAGAGGAATGGGACGTTTTCCAATACGAGACATATCTGTTTTCCGTTGCTTATAATGTTTTTCGCTGAATTACCAGATATAGCAAAGGACTTCACCGCCGACTCCCTGTTTACGGGCTTCGCGATCGGTCATGATACCTCTGGAGGTGGAGATGATCGCAATGCCGATCCCACCTAATACACGGGGTAATTCTTTGGAGTTTGAGTAAACCCGTAAACCAGGTTTGCTGACGCGCTTGAGGCGCTTAATAATCGATTGACGATTTTTACCTTCATACTTGAGGGCAACGACCAAAGCACGATCAATGCTTTCGCCTGTTTCTTCAAAATCTGCGATAAAACCTTCTTGTTTCATCACTCGGGCAATGCTCAAAGTCATCTTAGTTGCAGGAATTGCAGTGGTCTGATGCTTTGCTAGTGTGGCATTGCGAATGCGGGTAAGCATATCCGAGATGGTGTCGTTGGTAGCCATCCTTATCTCCTAATTCGATCTACTTATGATTCTCTAAAGGGCATACCAACTGCTTTCAGGAGCGCACGTCCTTCTTCGTCCGTGTTGGCAGTGGTAATGATGGAAATATCAAGCCCCCGAATTTGCTCAATACTGTCGTAGCTGATTTCGGGGAAGATAAGTTGCTCGCGGACGCCGAGGGTATAGTTACCGCGTCCATCAAAGCTCTTGGGGCTAACACCGCGAAAGTCACGGATGCGAGGCAATGAAAAGTTGATCAGACGATCTAAGAAGTTGTTCATCTTGTCACGGCGCAGAGTGACCATCATACCGACGGGCATTCCTTGACGCAGTTTGAAACCTGCGATCGCCTTCTTAGCTCTGGTGACAACGGGCTTTTGACCAGCGATCGTAGCAATTTCGGCTAAAGAAGCTTCAAGTGACTTAGCATTCTGAGCGGCTTCACCCAGACCACGATTGATGACAACTTTCTCAAACTTAGGAACTTGATGAATATTGGTATATTTAAACTGTTCCATGAGTTTAGGAACAGCTTGCTTAGCATATACTTCGGCAAACGATGTTAGCATTTTATCTTCCTCGATGAATTTTCCTGGGCTTGGTCAGGTTGGTCTAGAATTACTTGGTTTCAGTCTTAACGGAATCAACGATTTCGCCAGTCTTTTTCAACATTCTTACTTTCTTGCCATCGTCCGTAAAGGTATAGCAAGAACGGCTAGCGGTCTTTTCCTTTTCGGAGTACAACAAAACTTTGGAGCTATGAATTGGGAATTCGCGAGTGATGATTTGTCCAGATTCACCGTCAGCTTGAGGCTTAACGTGCTTAGTCTTGACATTCACACCTTCAACAATGATGGTGCTGTCCTTCGGGAATACTTGCAGCACTTTGGCTACAGTGCCCTTAGAGCTTCCTGAAATTACTTGAACTACGTCGTCTTTTTTGACATGGATCTTAAAAGACTTACGATTACCACGGTAGGCAGGTTTTGACTTGAATGACATTACAGTACCTCTGGCGCTAGGGAGATAATTTTAGTGAAATTTTTATCCCGTAACTCACGTGCGACTGGTCCAAATACGCGGGTTCCTTTGGGGTTGCCGTCTTGGTTAATGATTACAGCAGCATTGTCGTCAAAGCGAATTCTCATACCGCTCTCACGGTTGATCGATGCTTTGGTACGCACAATTACGGCACGGACAACATCAGATTTTTTGACTGGCATATTGGGGGCTGCGTCTTTGACAGTGGCGATAATGACATCACCCACGCCGCCAAAGGCACGGTTACCACCAGCTAGTACGCGGATACAAAGCAGCTTTTTAGCGCCACTATTGTCCGCCACATTTAAATAAGACTCTTGTTGAATCATGGCTTATGCTTCCGAGCTAGATGAGAGAATCTCTACAACTTCCCATCGCTTTGTACGGCTGAGGGGACGGGTTTCCCGAATTTTGACGCGATCGCCTTCACGGGTTTTGTCTTCTTCATCGTGGGCTTTAAACTTGGTCGTTTTGACCACGATTTTTCCATATTTAGGGTGAGAAGTGCGGTTTTCCACTGCTACTACTACCGTTTTTTGCATTTTGTCGCTGACGACAACGCCAACTTTTTCTTTAACTGCCATTGCTAAAATTCCTATATTTTGTAAATAGCTTTCTTAAGCTCTGGACTGACGTTCGCGTTCGACGGTCATCAGTTGAGACAAACGATGCTTAGCATGTTGGAACTGATGTGGTTGAACAGGCTGTCTAGTTGCCTGCTTAAAACGCAGATCAAATAGCTCTTTCTTAACGGTCAAGATCTGAGCTTGCAACTCATCATCAGATAGCTCTCTAGTCTCTTGGACTTTTGGGAGTGCCATATTCTTACTCCTTCTCGCGAATAACAAATCTGGTTTTGATTGGCATTTTCGCTGCGGCAAGACGAATAGCCTCTCTAGCGGTTTCTTCGGTTACACCAGCCACTTCAAACATGATGCGACCAGGTTTAACTACCGATACCCAAAACTCAGGAGCGCCTTTACCAGAACCCATACGGGTTTCAGCAGGACGCATGGTTACGGGTTTGTCTGGGAAAATACGAATCCAAATCTTGCCACCGCGACGGATGTAGCGATTCATGGCACGACGGGCAGCTTCGATTTGACGGGCGGTGATCCAAGAAGGCTCTAAAGCCTGCATGGCGTAATCACCAAAGTTGATTTCAGCTCCTCTGGTTGCAGGGCCTGACATCCGACCGCGTTGCTGCTTACGAAATTTTGTACGTTTAGGACTTAACATGGTTCAAAACTCAAGGGTGACAGAAGTTTATCCTTCAGCGCTAGAACGGTCTTCAAACTGAGGACGACGTTGCTGGCGACGACGGGGTTGAGCGGCTGGAGCAGGAGCTTCTTCGCCTTCGATGATTTCGCCTTTAAAGATCCAGACTTTAATGCCGATGACACCGTAAATAGTTCTGGAAGTTTTGTAGCTATAGTCGATGTCAGCACGCAATGTGTGCAGAGGAACACGACCTTCACGAACCCATTCGGTTCTCGCAATTTCAGCGCCATTGAGACGACCACTGATTTGTACCTTGATTCCTTCAATGCCTGCCCGTTGCGCTCTTTGGATTGCTTGACGAACAACACGACGGAAGGAAACCCGACGTTCGATTTGCTGGGCGATGTATTCAGCGATGAGAGGCGCTTCCGCATCAACCCTGGTTACTTCAGTGACGTTAATCCGAACTTGGCTAGTACCTGTCTTTTTGAGAGAACCATCTTGTTCGAGGTACTTAACTAGACCGACACGCAATTGCTCGATACCAGCACCACCACGACCAACGACAACACCAGGTCTAGCGGTACGAATTTCGAGGTCAACTTGATCAGCCTTGCGATCAATCAAGATTTCCGCGATACCAGCATTACTCAAAGTTTTTTCAATGTACTTGCGGATTTTGCTGTCTTCTTCAGCTAAGACACCGTAGCGATTGACATCGGCGTACCAACGGGAAAGATGGGACTTGGTGATGCCGAGGCGTAACCCTGTTGGGTGAATCTTCTGACCCATACCTATTCTTCCTCCGATGGTTTGACGGTGATCGTAATGTGGCACGTTGGCTTACGGATTTGGTAAGCACGACCTTGAGCGCGGGGACGGAAGCGCTTGAGGCTAGGTCCCATATCAGCAAAGGCTTGGTTAACTACTAAGGATGCGGGATCTAGTCCTGCATTATGTTCAGCATTAGCAACCGCGGAACGCAATACTTTCGTGATTGGTTCGCAGGAGCGATAGGGCATGAACTCAAGAATCATCAATGCTTCGCGGTAGCTACGACCACGGATTTGGTCGAGTACTCGACGCACCTTATGAGGTGACATCCGAATATATTTGGCTACGGCAGGGATTTCGTTTTGGGCGAGGATCATTTTTAACTACCTGTCTACCTATCTCTTGGCCTTTTTGTCGCTCTTAGCATGACCGCGGAAGGTGCGAGTAGGGGCAAACTCACCGAGTTTGTGTCCTACCATTTGCTCCGTGACATATACAGGAACGTGCTGTTTTCCGTTATGGCAGGCAATAGTATGCCCGATCATTTGAGGAAGAATGGTGGAAGCGCGTGACCATGTTTTGATAACTTGCTTTTCGCCTTTGGCGTTAAGCTTTTCAATTTTGGTCATTAAGTGATCGGCAACAAAAGGACCTTTTTTTAGCGATCGCGTCATAATTTTTTATTCTCTAAATTAAGTCTTTGCGCTAAGCGGCTGCGAAGCAGTCGCTTAGCAAAAAAATTAGGCGTTACGTCCGCCCTTACCGCGCTTCGAGGACTTGCGACGGCGACGAACAATAAGGGCATCACTGAGTTTACCCTTCTTGCGAGTCTTATAACCCAAGGTTGGTTTACCCCAAGGTGTAACAGGGCCACTGCGTCCAACTGGAGCGCAACCTTCACCACCACCGTGTGGGTGATCGATAGGGTTCATCGCCATACCACGGACTTTAGGACGACGGTTCAACCAACGGCTACGACCTGCTTTACCAAGACTGGTGTTGCTGTGGTCGAGGTTGCCAACTTGTCCGATTGTGGCAAAACAATCTTTGCGAATCAAACGAACTTCGCTAGAAGGAAGCTTGAGGGTAACAAAATCACCATCCTTAGCCGCAATTTGAGCACCTGCACCAGCCGATCGCACAATTTGTCCGCCTTTACCAGGTACAAGTTCAACGTTGTGAACAGTTGTACCAAGGGGGATATTTGCCAAGGGCATGGCATTGCCGATTTCAAAAGGAACGTTGCTTGTGCCTGCTTGGATTTTGTTGCCAACCGCAATGCCCTTGGGAGCAAGGATGTATCTCTTTTCGCCATCTTCGTATTGCAGTAACGCAATGCGAGAGGTGCGGTTGGGATCGTACTCGATCGCAATTACTTCGGCGATAATGTCGCGCTTGTTGCGTTTGAAATCGATGATCCGATATAAGCGCTTGTGACCGCCGCCGCGTCTGCGGCTAGTGATAACACCACGGTTGTTGCGTCCTCTTTTACGATGGACATGGCTAGTTAGAGACTTTTCGGGTTCTGACTTAGTGATTTCCGAGAAGTCCGAGACAACAGTTTGTCTGGTACTTGCGGTATACGGTTTATATGCACGAACGCCCATAATTGTCTGGTTTTGTTAAAGAACAGTTCTCTGGTTTTTTTAAGCTAGTGCTTATACATCGGGGAACAAATCAATTTTGCTGCCTTCGGCGAGGGTGACGATCGCTCTTTTGATTTGAGCGCGCTTGCCCGCAAACTTACCAATCCGACGTGCTTGGGCAGGCGGATTATGGGTATTTACTTTCTTGACTTTGACCGAGAAAAGACTCTCGATCGCAGCTTTGATTTCAGGCTTGGATGCATCATGAAAAACATCAAAGGTGTATTTGTTGTCTTCCAGTTGTCGGGTTGCCTTTTCGTTGAGCAGAGGGCGACGAATAATATCAGGCAAACGACGAGCATCGAATTCGGTTGGGATCTTAGCCATGGTGTTTCTTTCTTCTACTTAGATTCCGTTATTCTGCTTCTTCGACCGTGGTTACGATCTCGGTTGCCAACTTTGCATCGCCACCATAAACTTCATGAATTCTGGCGATCGCTGAGCGAGTTGCCACAATTTTTTCGGAATTCAGAATGTCGAACATATTGAGCTGGTCAGCTGCAATTAGTTGTAAATTTTGAATGTTGCGTGCGGATAGAACAATGTTTTCTTCTTTGCGATCGGTAATGATTAAAGTCTTCTTACCGACGGTCACACCCCAACGCTCAAGGGCTTGACATAGTTCTTTGGTTTTAGGCTGAGCCAAATTAGTGGCAAAATCTTCAACGATAATCAAATCAGCAGCGCGATCGATGAATGCGGTACGGAGAGCCAGACGACGCTCCTTACGATTCATCTTGGTTTCATAATCTCTAGGCTTAGGACCAAAGATGGCTCCACCACCACGGGTCAGAGGGGATCTTGTCGAACCTTGACGGGCGCGACCAGTACCTTTTTGTTTGAAAGGCTTACGACCACCACCACGAACTTCAGCGCGGGTCTTGGTACTAGCAGTACCTTGGCGGGCATTCGCTAACTGTCTGACGAGGGCGCGGTGAACTAATCCTTTTGCGCTTGCTTCTTTGGCAACGCGCAAATCAAGGCTTACTTCGCCGACTTCATTCCCTGTCCAATCTATTACTGTAGGCATAACTTATATTCTCTCGATCTCACGAACAAACTACTTAGTCCTTATTTCGCCTTGCCGATAATTACGGTCGGAATGACGTTAAGCAATGCGCCAGGCTTACCGGGGACTGCTCCTTTGATTAGCAACACATTGTTCGCTGCATCGACTTTGATTACAGTTAGCTTCTTCACGGTGATTTGCTTACCGCCAAGACGACCAGCCATACGCTTACCAGGATATACACGACCAGGGGTTGTACCTGCACCAGTCGAGCCAGGCTGTCTGTGGTTTTTAGAACCGTGAGACATCGGACCGCGACCAAAGTTGTGGCGCTTTTGATAACCAGAGAAACCTTTACCAATGCTTGTACCAATCACATCAACGATGTCTCCATCCTTGAATTGACTTACATCTAGAGTTTGTCCGATGGTGTAGTTGCTCACATCATCTAAACGATATTCACATAGATGCTTTACAGGTTCAGAACCTGAAGCTTTCAAATGCCCTAACGCTGGTTTAGTGAGTAGTTTCTCGCGAGTCTTGCCATAACCAACTTGAATAGCTTTGTAGCCTTCTTTGGTATCAGTCTTGACCTGAGTTACGGTGATAGGACCTGCTAGGACAACCGTTACAGGAACGGCATTGCCATCCGAATCGAATACTTGGGTCATCCCAAGTTTTGTGCCGAGAATTCCGACAGTCATTAAAATTTAGCTCCGCTTGCTTGTGGCTGCAAATGAAATGTTTTTTCTTGCAGATTTTTGACAGGCTCAAAAGAGATCGGTTTCGATCTTGCAGTAAGGGTATTGCTTTTGAAGGCTTTGTGACGGACTTCGAGACGACTTACGGAAGATGTCTAGACTAACTACTAGACGTGAGAAACACAATCTCTTGGGTTGGTTGTTACAGGCTCTAAAAATATTTATATATTCCTAGAGGCGCTATACCAATTCGTAACTCAGACTTGAGGGAATAAACTATTGCTTGTTTCCTTAGTTTCTGTTTTTAGCCACGGTGATCAACTATAAACCTATACAAGATGTTTTGTCTATAGTTTTTTAAGAATATTTGAGAAAGTTAGAAAATGAGGCTTGATGCAGTCGCTTGTGGCGATCGCAAGGGAGCAAGATTTTTCACTTAGGCTGAATATTAAAAATCATCTAGTTATATAGAGCAGGGTAAGAATGGCTAGACTACAATAAGAATGAGCTTCGGAGATCTTTCGTAAATGACATTTATGCAAATATTCTCAAACATTCAAAATAGGAACCAAGAATGGAAACAGTGATATCTACAAATTGTTCTGAGGGGGCTGAATTGAATGGTGAGAAAAACTGCGATCGCGAACTCATTCACCTGTTAGGTCATATTCAATCTCATGGAATTTTGATTTCTATTAAGGAAGTTGACCTAGAAATCTTGCAGATTAGTGAAAACACAATTGACTTTTTTGATGTTCCTGCGAGTTCATTTATTAATCAACCTTTAAGCACTCTGTTTCCACAATCACAGATTGATATTCTCGCGTCTTTTCTTCCGCACAAGGATTTAGAAATATTTAATCCAACTAAACTGACTGTGCAGATTCAGGAAAAGATGTATTCGTTTCAAGGGATAGTCTATCGCTCTAATGGACTTCTAGTTTTAGAATTAGAACCATTATCTGTGGATACAGATTCTCATCTAGGCTTTTATCAGCTTGCAAAATCTGCGGCTATGAACATCAGAAAAGCGGAGAGTTTTGCGGAAATGTCCAGTTTACTGGCTCAGGAAGTTCGTAAAATCACTAAGCTTGATCGCGTTATGATTTATCGATTCGAGCAAGATGATAGTGGTGTTGTCATCGCTGAGTCTAAGGATGAGGATGCGGCATCGTTTCTAGGACTACATTTTCCTGCGGCAGATGTTCCTGTGCTTGCGAGAGAGCTTTACTATAAAAATTGGCTGCGCCATATTGTTGATGTTAATTCTCAGCCCGTTCCCATCATTCCGAATAATAATCCTCTAACTCAAAAGCCCATCGATCTTAGTTTCAGTACTTTAAGAAGTGTTTCGCCAGTTCATATCAAGTATTTACAAAAGATGGGAGTTGCCGCTTCTTTTAGTATTTCTTTAATTAATGATGGCAAGTTGTGGGGTTTGATTGCTTGTCATCATCTTTCTCCTCAATATATTGATTATGAAATCAGAAAAGCTTGCGAGTTTTTGGGGCAAATCATGTCTATTGAGATTGTTCACAGACATGAGCAAGAGCTTAAAAAGGCTCAAGAGAAAGTCAAGATCGTTCAAGCTAAATTAAAACGCAACATTCTCGAGTCCAATCAATCAATCAACGATACATTTTTCCAAGATGCAGAGAGTCTGCTGGATTTGGTTAATGCTCAAGGTGTGGTTATTTCTCTGGGCGATCGCATTTCTGAGATTGGTCAATGCCCGCCTTCTGTATTCATTAGCCCATTAATCTTATGGCTAAAGAATAAATCTCAAGATGTTTTTCATACAAACTGTTTGAGTCAGACATACTCTGAAGCGATCGCTATTAAAGATATCGCCAGTGGCATATTAGCTATTTCTATTTCGCTAAATCATGTCTCTTATCATATTATTTGGTTTCGCAGTGAGGTGATCCAAACTGTTAACTGGGCTGGAGATCCCAGTAAATTAGGGCTTAATTTTGAACTTGGTCGTGATCTCGATCTATCTGCACAGCGATCGTTTGAACTATGGAAAGAATTAGTTAACTCTAAATCTTTACCTTGGGATGAAGTCGAAATTCAAGCGGCTCAGGAACTACGAAGTACTTTCATGTTGGCGGCTCTGGAGTTTTCACAACAAACTCTAAAGCAAGAAGCTGAACGCTCTGAGGTTGCCAATAAGGCGAAAAGTGCTTTTTTAGCGAGGATGAGTCATGAATTGAGAACTCCTTTAAATGCGATTTTAGGATGTACTCAATTAATGTCTTTTGAGAAATCGATAACGGGTAGTTTTGGAGAATACATAGACATTATTAGCTATAGTAGCGAACATCTACTCAACTTAATTGACGATATTTTAGAAGTTTCTAAAATCGAAGCTGGCAAAATTTTCCTTGAAGAGAAGGAATTCGATCTGCACATAATGTTGAATCATCTTCAGGAAATGATGCAAATTAGGGCTAAGGCCAAAAAATTACAGTTGTTTTTTGCGATTCATCCCAGCGCACCTCAATATATCAAGTGTGACGAGCGCAAACTTCGTCAGATACTACTAAATCTGCTGGGTAATGCCATCAAGTTTACTGTCAAGGGCTATATTTTTTGCCGTGTTTCACTAGGGATAGCAAGTCTAAACTCGTCAAAAGTTATCATTCATTTTGAGATAGAAGATACAGGGCAAGGTATTGCTCCAGAAGAAATCGGTAACTTATTTGAGGCTTTTGTGCAGACTGCTTCAGGAAAAGAGTCTCAGACTGGCACGGGCTTGGGTTTAGTCATTAGTCAGCAGTTCGCACAGTTTATGGGTGGATTTATCACCGCCAGTAGCAATTTAGATAAGGGTTCGCTTTTTCAATTTGATATTGAAGTGGAGCAGTTATCGAGCTTACCTAATGAAAAAGTCTCTGTAAGTGAGGAAGTTGATAGTCCGCAAAACGCGATCGCAGAAACAGAAAATGAGCAGGTTACTCCTATTATTAAGCCTAGTTCTGAATCTTTGCGAATTCTGTTAGTAGAAGATAATTCATTTAATCAGATGATTGCTTTACGTTTTTTAGAAAAACTTGGCTATCAAGCGGATTGCGCTACGAATGGATTAGAGGTACTGCAAGCATTAGAGCATAAATTCTATGATTTGATTTTGATGGATATTCAGATGCCTGTAATGGATGGATTAGAAGCATCTCGTCAAATTCGACTACTTGAAAAAGCTACATCTTCAAGAAAAAAAGTTAAAATTGTGGCGATGACAGCAAATGTAATGTCAGATGATCGGGAGAAATGCATTTTAGCGGGAATGGATGATTTTATTAGTAAACCTGTGCGGGTAGATGATCTTGCTTTACTTTTGAGCCAACATAGTTGATCGCTAGTTATGAGGTATCAGAAAGGCAGGGGAGTGCTGCTGATGCAGAATCATGATGCTCTAATCGATCGCCTAATTTTCTATCTCAAAATTTAAACAGGCGATCGCTTTGTTGTTTTTGCGAGGGGAGCCTCATCATAGGGCAGTAGCTTGTAAGCGCAAACCAAGCGCTTGTATAACTTTTACAACAGTGGCGAATTCTGGATTACCGTCGATTGATAAGGATTTATAGAGGCTTTCACGTCCTAATCCTGTTTCACGCGCAATATTTGTCATTCCCTTAGATCGGGCAATATCGCCTAGTGCTGCTATCACTAGATTAGGATCGCCGTCTTCAAAAGCAGCTTCAAGATAAGCAGCCATATCTTCTTTCGTTTCCAGATGCTCTGCTGCATCCCAGAGTGAAGTTGTAACTTTGTTCATAGAGAGCTCCTATAGTTCTTGGGCTAAATCTAAGGCTATTTTGGGTACGTTTGTCTCCACCTGCAAGCAAGACTATCAATGTATTTTCTCTTTGTATGAAATACACTCGATATCCTGCACCATAATCAATACGCAGTTCTGCTACACCTTTTCCTACGGGCTTTACATCTCCAGAATTGCCCATAGACAAACGCCTAATCCGAATGTCTATCCGCGCTCTAGCTTGCCGATCGCGCAGTGATTTAAACCACCGATAATAGATTTCAGTCTCGCGAATTTCAATCATACCTCAAGTGTATCTTATGAGATACAGAAAAACAGCGATCTCCTAATTCTCTATCCAAAATCAAAACAGGCGATCGCTTTGTGGTTTTTGTGGATGATGTCAATTACTCCAGAAACATTAAACAACACAGCCTGTTACCTTGACTTACACCCTTCCTAGTGAAAAATTAGACGTTGCGGCGCTTTACGCCGCAACGTCTAATCCTTGGGGTTTAATGTCTATTTTTAGACTGGGAAGGGAGTATTTACATTTCCTTGACTAAAATACGTCAAAATAATTTTGTTTGTTCTCCTTCAGGAAGAGTTATTCCCCATCTAAGATAGTAAGCAAAAAAGGGATCGGAAATATAAAGATAAGAACCATCCCAATCAACAACTGGCTCACCATCAATTTCACCTCTAGCAATCTCAGACATCTTTTCCAATATTCGCGTTACCTCATGAGACTGTGGTATTTCATCTTTTAATACTGTTCGTAAACCTGAACGTATATCCTCATAAGATAGTCTTGTTTGTGGACCAGTCGAAGCAATAGCGAATAGAATAGCAACGTATATATCGCACGTTTCATCATTGACTAGTGTCCTTCTAATACGGTCAGTCCGTTGTCGAGGACCTATTGCTAGACGCTCAAAAGCCAATTTTGAGGTGTCAGATGCCATATTTCTTAAGAAAGTCTGCCAATCCTCAGGCTCTTGCAATTTGAGAACCTTTGTCTGAGTTTCGCGCACACCGTTTGCTCTACATAAAGCTGCACAGAAGTCTTGCATTAAATGAGGACTCTCAAATGCTTCTCTAGTCATTTTTTTGATAAGTGAAGAATCACAATGTACGTTTAGTGCGTTGAAACCAAGTTCTGCAATTCTTTCTAATTCACTTGTTTGCCAAGCGGGTATTTGTAGTTGCTTTACTCGTCCAGTCATTTCTTTCTCAACACGCATAACATCAAACGCTCTATGCGGCACTGTGATTAGAATAATTGGTAGACCTTCAAAAATAGGATCTTTAAGACTTCGTACAATTGATTGCTGTACGGACTTATCTATGTAGTGAAAATCGTCTACAACTAGAGGAAGCATATGACTCATTAGTTGGTTGATAGCTGATAAAGCAGAAGGAATTGTACGACCTAAAGTTTGACTGCTCCCATGCTGTTCACTCTCATTAAACTGAGATTTGAGATCTCCTCCCATTCCAAGTGGCTTGATACTGGCAGTCATCTCACGTCCTGATACAGTATTTTCATTGTTGCTTGTCGTCTCACTGAGCGAGGTATAGCCTCCTGTCTTTTCTAAGACCATTTCCCAAAAACTGTTCAAATCAATTACTTGACCGCCAGAAATCCAGAAACTATCGCGTTTTGGGATGGTTTTGCGAACTAGGACTGTCTTACCAGATTTAGTTGAGCCAGATATTGATAGGAGCTTATATCGAGCATCAAGATAATCTTCCATCGTAGATTCAAGCTGATATTCATCACGGGCAATATAAGTTATGCTAGGGAACCCTCCAGCCACGAAAACATCACTTAATTTCACCATGGCGTAGTTCTCCTTAAATACTGATAAGCTAAATTATCATCAAAGATTATAAAAGTTTTTCGAATGCAATCTAGACTTATTCGAATAGTTAAATATTCGTCTAAACATATCCGCTTCAAGAGATTACCACTGGTTGCTAAGGACTGCTATTTTCAAACAACATAAGTTCAGGATAATCTCAAACAATTAAAATATAATTTGAAATTGTCCCGAACTAAATTTTAGTTATCTTTATTCTTGGACTTTAGTCGCGATCGCCTTGGCAATCTCCCTTAAAGCCTTAGCCGAGGCAGACTCAGGATGACCTAACACAATTGGTACACCGCGATGATCGCATTGTTACTGATTAGTGAGATTTGAGATATATTCGAGACCGCTATCAAACCTAAACAACATCTTGCAGTTGCTTGCATTCAGCATTGCCTCAATATCAGGATCATCAAAGTCACGGCTATTACGGTTTAGAAAACAGCTATTTTCAGAATGATAAGACCGCAGATGGGCAACTACAGACGCATAAACAACTGAATCTTGATACCCCAATCTGTAAGTTCTCCTGCTACTCTCAGCCGCCGCAATCACAGATGCATCAAGCTGGATAATCTCAGCAACTGACAATATTCTTCTCAGTGCCGAATCTAACCTACTTTCGTCCTCCTCTGAGCTTCTGACCAGCAAAGCAGTAATACCTTGCGAAGCTGTAACCTCTTCTCGATATGAACCTGATCGCGAAATCTGTCTTAACTCTTGAGAAATTTTAGAAGCTAATTCCTTTCGAGTCTTGGCTTTACGGACTAGCGCCTCAAAACATTCCCCAATACTGAACGATGGGATAATCAGCTTGGCTTTTCCGCTTTCACATAGCGAAAGTATTGATTCACAACTATCAACTTGTTCCTGCGAAAAAGCCATCTCAAGAATAAAGTTGGTCTCAACGGACACAAAGATCATATCCGTTGCTCGATCGCAATACTCCCACCTTTCAACGCCGCTAAAAGTCCAGAATCAACCAGTAATTTGCGCTGCTCTAAAGGAAGTTCATCAGCAATGCCAAGATTAACTAGCTCATTGATCCATGATGTCACGATCAATTCAAACGATCGCCCTCCTATATCTTCAGGATTCAAATTGGCTTTCTTGAAGTAGTCATGGAACAAAGGTTCGGAGTTTGTCTCGTATGTTGGCTCTATCACATCAGCATTATTGTCAACATTCTTCCAAAGGTATAGTTTATCTGGAAGTGCAAGCATAAAATATTGGCTAAAGGGCATTAGTCCATGAGCCAATATATTTTGCCGCATCTTTGTCGCCCAATCACTCGAAGTATGAGTCCTCCCTTTCGCCTCAACAATTAAGGCAAGCTTGCCATCTTGGTCATAAGCAACTACATCTGCGATCGTTGTCATTTTAAGCAGTCTCCCAGTTGTATTGTTCTAACTACTTCTATTGTCATATTTTAAATCTTAACTAATGTGATCCCAAAAAGTGATTGGCGGTGATTTGCGTCGCCAATCACTTTTTGGATTTAAGAATTTTGGACTTTAGTCGCGATCGCCTTAGCAATTTCCCGTAAAGCCTTAGCCGAAGCAGACTCAGGATGACCTAACACAATTGGTACACCGCGATCGCCGCCTTCACGCAGACTAATTTCTAGAGGCACACAACCAAGTAAATCGACACCAATCTCCTCAGAAGTTTTCTTGCCGCCACCAGAACCAAAAATATCGTATTGCTTGTCAGGCATATCTGGCGGAATGAAATAGCTCATGTTTTCGACAATGCCCAAAACTGGAATGCCCATATTTTGAAACATCTTTAAGCCCTTGCGCGAATCTAACAGCGAAACCGTTTGCGGTGTAGTCACGATCACGGCTCCTGCCAATGGTACAGACTGCGTCAGCGTCAACTGAGCATCTCCAGTGCCAGGGGGCATATCCACAATCAAATAATCCAGTTCGCCCCAATTTGCCTGATAGAGAAACTGACGGATTACTCCATTCAGCATTGGTCCTCGCCAAACCACAGGCTGATCTTTAGCAATCAAAAATGCCATCGAGATCATTTTCACGCCATAGTTAAAGGCTGGCTCGACCACATCCGCGCCACTTTCTGACTTGACTACTTTCACTTGGGCAGATTCCATGCCAAGCATCACAGGCACATTAGGTCCATAGATATCGGCATCGAGAATGCCTACTTTTGCGCCCATATCGGCAAGAGCGACGGCAACATTCACAGCTACAGAAGTTTTGCCTACGCCGCCTTTACCACTAGAAATTGCCAATACATATTTAACATTGGGGATATTTTGCAAAGCATTGGTGGGTGGAGCTGGTGTCGCGACAACAGGGCTATTGGCGATTACCTTCACCCAAACATCACTGACAGATGCGATCGCCTTAATTGCATCTTTACATTCTTGGATTAAAGGATCACGCTTTGGACTATTAGGATCATCCAGCAACAAAGTAAAGCTGACTACCCCATTGGACTTAATGGCGATATCACGCACCATATTTAGCTCGACAATACTTTTTTGGCGATCAGGGTCAACAATAAAATTTAGTACGCCTTGAATTGTCTGAGAATCGGGTAAATCAGTCATAAGTTTTAGAGAGTTTAAATATTAAAAAAACTGCTTAAGTAGATTGAATTAATTTTCAAACCCATGAAGTTGCGCTCCTGCGGAGCTTAACTTCATGGGTTTAGGTTATTTGGGACAACCACAAAAATATAGATATGGTTTTATTAAAGCCCAAACAAGAGCAAAAGTAATTGATTAAGATCTATGCTTATGGGGAAACCTTAGCTCAAGGTTTGATTGTTTGTCGCTCTCTTACCAATTCTTGAAGTAGATATCTAAGTCAAAAAAAATTCATGAGTAATCAAGTAAAAGTTATCAAGCCATCTGGAAGACTAGATGTCACTACTGCGGCTGAATTTCGTCGCCAAGTTAGCGATATTGCTGCTGCTCCAACTCCCCCCAAATATTTATTGGTCGATCTACAAAATATTACCTTTATGGATAGTTCAGGTTTAGGAGCATTGGTTTCTGCTTTAAAGTCAATTCGCAACAGTAATGGAGATATGGTAATTTGTGGCGCAAATGATCAAGTGCAAATGCTATTTGAATTAACCAGTATGACCAAAATCTTTAAAATTTATGAAAATCCTGAAGATTTCAACGCAACTTTATAACCTATATCCAAGTGTACTAAGACATAAAACCAAAGAATTAGCTGACGGCGCGGAGCGCCGTCAGCTAATTCTTTGGTTTTGATTTGTCCTAAAGCAAATGAATGTAGCTATAAAAGTAAGGATGGGCATCGCTTCGCGATGCCCATCCTTACTTTTAGGAATGCCATAAGTAGCTAGACAGGACTAAAACCTAAAAAACTGTGGCGATCGCGAAATGTGCGTCATAGTTTTTTAGGTTTTAGGACAAATATTTTTAAGATCGCTCAATAATCTAAATTGACTAAGCTAGAATATTTGCGGATGAGTATTTCTAGATTGTACGTTTGTTTTCAGTATCGACAGTCATTTTCTGTTCTATCTTGACAGGCTCCTTTCAGAAATCTCTATCTCTATACATCTCTGACTGTTAAAGCAAGTATTATGTCTATTTATGTTGGTAATCTCTCCTATGAGGTTACAGAAGAAGATTTGAAAGCCGTATTCGCAGAATATGGCAGCATTACTCGTGTTCATTTGCCAAGTGACCGTGAGACGGGTCGTCCTCGCGGCTTTGCTTTTGTGGAAATGGCTGAGGAAAAAGAAGAAGATGCCGCGATCGAAGCTTTAGATGAAGCTGAGTGGATGGGTCGCTCTCTGAAGGTCAATAAGGCTAAGCCTCGCGAAAGTTCTGATTCTTTTGGCGGCGGTAGAGGTGGCTTTAGAGGTGGCGGTGGTCGTCCCTCTGGCGGCGGTGGTCGTCGTTTCGAATAAAAACACTTAGATTTTTGCAAAGTAGAAATCTTAAATAAAAAAGCAGGTTCGCTAAGCGAACCTGCTTTTTTATAGCTATAGCCATTTATGTTAGGACAAACCAAAAACCCAAGAGAGAGTTGCGGCGCTTTGCGCCGCAACTCTCTCTTGGGTTTTATGTCCTGACTTGTCTGGGAAGGGAGTATATGTAAATAATTGGCTATAAATTTAAAAAAGTGCTGCCATGCATCACTTTTTTAAATTTATAGCTTGGAAGCGATCGCTCTTCGCATGGCAGCACCATCGCCAATCATGCCTAAATTTTGAATTACCTGATGCTTTCTGGATTCTTCAAGCTTGTGTAGATCATTGTAATTAACCCACGCGATGCAGTCCACTGGACAGGTATCGATCGCCTCCTGTACCAAATCCTCCTGATCGCCATCTTGAGCAATTACCCTAGCTCTTCCATAGTCTTCTTCTAAAAAAAAAGTCTCACTAGCAACATGGGCGCAGTGACCACAGCCAATGCAAGTGGTTTCGTCAACAAACACAGCATTTTGTCGCAGGTCACCTCCGAGTTCTGGCTCAAAACCAGAGCGATCGCTCAGATCTAAATCAGTAACTGTTGCCGCGATCGCTATTTCTGCATTGGTTGGCGATTTATCCATGCCAACGCTGAAGTACGAGGCGCACAGCACCATCCTGCTGGACTTTTTGCTCAGTGAGATCAAAGCCTTGCTCGCGAGATTCACTCATAACGGTGGCGATCGCATAGCGCTGAGTCACCTTTTGCAAAAAGCTCTCCACAGTCCAAGGTTGTTGCCAAAACTGCATATCCGCAACGAGGGCGTATTCTGAGCCATTCCACTGAAAGCCCACGTCATAGCCATTTTCTTGTTCAATGACCACTTCAGCCACAGTTGTCGCGCCCTCATGACCACGCATTGAGGATTTTCCAGATTTCCACCTGACTCCTAGTTCAGTCAGAGCAGTTTGTAGTGGTTCTAGAGTGCGGATTTGGGTTTTTACTTGGCTAAAATGTGACATGGTTAAATCCTGACTATTTATGACGGTAAAAGAGCTAAGGAGCTAGGCATAATTAACAAACAAACTCAAAAACTGTAATGCAAGCTCGGTAAGCACCATAGTTTTCTAGATATTATATCCAATAGCACCGAGCTACTTGAGTTAGAATTCTCAACCTGTTTAATTAAAATCCTAAATATTTTTACGAAAGCTTAATATAATCTTGGCTTCCCAGATGCAATTACCATTGGCTAAACTTCAGAGTGTCTGAGTCTGAGGCATTATCTTGTTGGATGGCTGACTTTGCGATCGCTTGCTGTTTGACAAAACTTTCGGAAGTAAGTTCACGATGAACTACCACTCCCAACTTTGCCTCAATCAATGCTGTCACCTCAGCGCAGCTAGAACCGATTAGACCTGTTACACGCTCTTCGACTCGACCATCTGGGTAAATTATAAATTCCAGAGTTTCCATGCTAGCTCTAGTGACTAAATTAATAGATAGTGTGACCCAAAGTTTATGGAAACGTCAAGAATTTATATAGGTATAGCGCTTTGCGCTTTCTTAAAACTTTTTCTTATACTACACAAAGCCGCAACAGAATGTATCCTGAGTAATCTGTGAGAGGTTTTGACTCGGCTCAGCCATTGATATCTGTTGGCTGAGCCGAGTCGAAACCCTAGTTTTCTCGTAAATGATTTAGGGCTGCTATAAATATATTTTTAACCCTAGAAATAAAGGTCAGTTTTATGAGTCGTTATCCTAAACGTGAGCATTCAGGCGATCGCCAAATTAAAGCCCCTGAAAATATAGTCCGTGATTCCACTAAAGAAAGAATCGCTATGTTTTTTTGCTTAGTTCCAGTATTTGGACTGATTCCATCAGCAATTACCTTAGTTCGCCAGAGAAGTAGTCGCAAAGCTGTAGAAATTAGTAAAGTATCGATCGCTCTGGTGTTAGGTTGGGCGATCGCCTATGGAGTCATGGGGGGCGTGCCAATAGAGGGCGAGTCGGTGCAGGTTACCAGCGAGCTGGTAAAGGCTTCTCTGAGTTCGGGATATTTTGCGATATGCCTGTATCTGATGTATCGACTGCATCGCAATAAGGATATTTCTTTACCCTCGATTAAAAAAGATTCTACATAACAAAACTGTTGGGCTTTACAGCGCTTTACGATTTCTTAAAACCCAAGAGAATTTTTAAAATGGACGTGATTTAAAGATGATGCTTTGAATAAAAGCCTTGACAATAAAAACAGCAATTATTCTAAAAAATCTAAATCTGAGAATAAAAATCTAAATTAATAAAAAAGGATTTCAGACAAGTCTAAAATCCTTTTTTATTAATTCAATAGATAACTAAACAGATTTTTAAATATAGCAATCTATTTAGTTTTTAATTAAGGAAGAGTGAATCAATCTTACTTTTTACTAGTCTTTATTTTCTTTCGTAATCTATGCGTAGCATACAAGCCACCAAGTATAGATACACCAAAGTTAGGAGAAAAATCAAAAGGTACTTTTGTAATGCTTCCATTGAAACTGACGGAATCAATTCCATAGCCCGCAGCATTATTAACACTATATACATAAATCCGATACTCCACATTAAGGGGTGAAGAACCTGATCCATTGTTATAGAAACCAGAAGTTGTTAAAGGGTAAGAAACTGGAGTTTGATAAGTGCCATTAGTTGCCTGATTAGTAGCTAAAAATGTTTCAACGCCACCGACTATCGAACTAAAATCAGCCTTAGTTCCAGACGCACTTACAGAAAAGTTAAATGCTGAAACTGATAATTGATACAGCGGAGCAATTGTTGCAGAAAATGAGAAATATTTGGTAGCTACTCTGGAAACAGCGTTGGTAAAACCATTAACAGATCCTCCTGATCCTGGACCTTTAACATTGAGACCTAGAGAATCAGGTTCAGCAGATGGGGCATAGCCTCTTTCAAAGCCATAATCTGTCTGAAATGTGCCAACCCCCTGTGCTGAGAAAGGATTAAAGGTAACTCCTGTAAAACTAGCTGACGAATTAAATGTGCCAGTACATGTGATGACATTATTCGCGCATTGCCCAGCACCATTACCAAATGTTTCATTGCCAAAGGAATATAGCGTATTAGCACTAGTCAGTGAGATTGCTTCCGAACCTTGAGTGATACCAAAATACAGAGCTGAACAACAAAACAAACTAGATGCAAAACTTGTGATTTTCATTAATTCAGCTCTACTTAATTTAAAAGTGTATAGTAAAGGGTATTTCAAAAAAGCGCTATAGTTTGGCACTGGTCAGTTAAGACGTGAGGGAAGAAAACCCCGTAATGAAAGCGCAACTCCAACATAGAAAATCGCTCTCAACCACTCACAAAAAATTTGTATTTTGTAATCGCATACATTGCGAAATGTAACGCAATGTAAACAAATCAATTTCAAATTATTGTATTTATTACCCAAGATCAACCACAGCAATGCTTGTCTGGTATTAAATAGTGAGTAGGTATAAATCTTTAATTGCTAATTGTTGCGATATGTAACAAAATTGGCAGCATATAACCAAACGCAATATATATCCCCCAAAAATCAGGACAGTAATTTAAGGAGACTGCATGTTCACTTCTGTGCCACCGATCGCAACAGTATCTGGTAGACGTATCATTCCCGAAAATCTACAGGGTCGGGTCTTAATGAAGTTGGTGTATGTGGTGCTTGAGCCTCAGTACCAGAGCGCCATGTCGGCGGCTGTAAAGTCAATTAATAAAAATAATCCTAATCTAGCGATCGAGGTAAGCGGATATCTAATTGAGGAACTGCGTAGCCCCGAAAACTATGAAGCCTTCAAAGATGATGTAGCGGCGGCAGATATGTTTATTGCTTCGCTGATCTTCATTGACGATATGGCGACTAAAATCGCTCAAGCCGTCCAACCTCACCGCGATCGTCTTGCTGCTTGCGTAGTATTTCCCTCCATGCCTGAAGTCATGCGCCTCAATAAAATGGGCAGCTTTAGCATGGAAAATCTGGGGCAGTCTAAGAGTGCGATCGCCCAGTTCATGCGGAAGCGCAAAGAGAAGTCGGGCAGTTCTTTTCAGGACAGTATGCTCAAGGTGGTGCAGACTCTCCCCAAGATTCTCAAATATATGCCGATGGAAAAGGCTCAGGATGCGCGAAACTTCATGCTGAGCTTACAGTATTGGCTCGGTGGCTCAACGGAGAACCTAGAAAACTTCCTGTTGATGCTAGCTCAAAACTATCTTCCCACAGCTAAAGAGAGAGCTAAGGAAAATGGCTATGAAAGGGTACAGATCAAAGAGCCTGTTACCTTCCTCGATATGGGGCTATGGCATCCTCTTGCTCCTAAAATGTTTGAATCAACTGCCGAGTATTTGGCATGGTTTAACAAACGTACTGATATCCCTGACGAGATGAAAGATCCTCTCGCTCCCTGTGTTGGCTTGTTGATGGCAAGAACTCACTTGGTAACTGGGGATGACGCACACTATGTATCGATGGTGCAGGAATTAGAATCCCTCGGTGCGCGAGTAATTTCCATATTCAATGGTGGGTTAGACTTCTCCAAAGCCGTTGAAGAGTATTTTTATGATCCTCAACAAAAGGATCGCGCGATCGTGGATAGTGTTGTCTCACTCACAGGTTTTGCTTTAGTTGGGGGGCCTGCTAAACAAGATCATCCTAAGGCGATCGAAGCCCTTGCCAAGCTCAACCGTCCCTACATGGTGGCTCTGCCTCTAGTTTTCCAAACCACCGAAGAATGGCAAGATAGCGATCTTGGTTTACATCCTGTGCAGGTTGCTCTGCAAGTTGCATTACCAGAATTAGACGGTGGACTTGATCCGATTGTCCTATCGGGACGCGATAGTGCCACGGGTAGATCCCATGCTTTAGGCGATCGCGTCGAAACCATCGCTAACCGTGCGATCAAATGGGCAAATCTACGCCGCAAGCCTCGCCATGAGAAGAAGTTGGCGATTACAATCTTCAGCTTTCCTCCTGACAAGGGCAACATCGGCACGGCTGCTTACTTAGATGTATTCTCTTCCATTCATAAAGTGGCGGAAGCATTGCGCGATAACGGCTATGACATTACCGATCTGCCGAAGACTTCCCATGACATGATGACAGAAATCTTGCATGACCCTGAAGCAATGGTCGGTAGTCCAGAGTTGAACATCGCTTACAAAATGCCCGTTAGCGAGTACGAAGCCAACACCCCCTACGTGGATTCCATTACTGAGCAATGGGGAGCCGCCCCTGGACATCTCAACTCCGATGGACAGAACTTGCTAATCTTCGGTAAGCAATACGGAAACTTATTCGTCGGTGTCCAGCCCACCTTTGGCTATGAAGGCGACCCCATGCGTTTGCTATTTAGCAAATCCGCATCCCCTCACCACGGCTTCGTTGCTTACTACACCTACCTCAATCACATCTGGGGAGCCGATGCCGTCCTCCACTTCGGAACTCACGGTTCAATGGAATTCATGCCTGGCAAGCAAGTTGGTATGTCAGGCAACTGCTATCCCGATAGCTTGATTGGAGCCTTGCCGAATATCTACTACTACGCGGTTAATAATCCTTCGGAAGGCACGATCGCCAAGCGACGCGGCTACGCCACAATCATCAGCTACATCACCCCTGCGCCTGAAAATGCAGGTTTGAGCCGTAACTTGCAAGAACTCAGTGAACTGATTGCTTCTTATAAAGATTTGCGTACAGGCAGTCGCGGCATCCAAATCACCAACACGATTATGGATAAAGTTCGTTTAGTCAATCTGGATAAGGATGTAGAACTTCCTGACACCGATGCTAAGGAAATGGATTTAGAAGGACGCGATAACGTGATCGGTCAGGTTTACAACAAACTGATGGAAATCGAGTCCCGTGTTCTCCCTTGCGGTCTCCATGTTGTCGGCGAACCTCCTAAAGCAGAAGATGTTACTGACGTGTTGACCAGCATCGCCAGCTTTGATCGCCCCGAAGACAATATGAAGTCCTTCCTACGGATCATCTGCGAAGCGATCGGACGCGATATCGAACAGCTTTACAAATCCAGCGACAAGGGCATCTATGCCGATGTAGAACTGTTGTCTAACATTCGCGCCGTTGCCAATAAAGCCGTTGGCGCATTAGTCAAAGCCAAAGCTGATGACGATGGCAGAGTTTCCAAACTCTCAGTTCTCAACTTCTTTAGAATGGGCAAAACTGAACCTTGGATCGAAGTTCTCCAAGAAGCTGGCTATCCTAATGTCAATAAAGATGATATCAAGCCTTTATTTGAATTCCTAGAGTTCTGTCTCAAGCAAATTGTGGCTGATAACGAACTCGGCGGATTGATTAAGGCACTTGAAGGTGATTACATTCTGCCTAGCCCTGGTGGAGACCCAATTCGTAATCCCCTAGTGCTGCCCACTGGCAAGAATATGCACGCTCTCGACCCTAACTCGATCCCTACGAGTGCCGCAGTTCAAGCCGCGAAAACTGTCGTCGATCGCCTCTTAGAGCGTCAGCGTCAAGATAACAACGGAGTTTATCCCGAAACGATCGCGGTCGTCCTGTGGGGAACCGACAACATCAAAACCTACGGCGAATCTCTCGCTCAAGTTCTTTGCATGATCGGCGTGAAGCCCATGCCCGATGCTCTCGGACGCATCAACCGTCTAGAAATGACTCCTCTCGAAGAATTGGGCAGACCTCGCGTTGATGTAGTTGTCAACTGCTCTGGCGTATTCCGTGACCTATTCGTTAACCAAATGGACTTAATCGATCGCGCCGTGCGTATGGCAGCCGAAGCCGATGAGCCTCTCGAAATGAACTTTGTGCGTAAACACGCGATCGCCCAAGCAGAGGAATTTGGTTTAACCATCAGTCAAGCGGCTACTCGCGTATTCAGTAACTCATCGGGTTCTTACTCTTCTAACGTTAACCTCGCTGTGGAAAACAGCACATGGGAAAACGAAGAAGAATTGCAACAGATGTATCTATCTCGGAAGTCCTTCGCCTTTGGTGGCAATGTCAGCAACACCCAACAGCGTCAGATTTATGAAGCCTCGTTGAAGACCGTTGACATGACCTTCCAGAATTTGGATTCGTCAGAAATCAGTCTCACCGATGTATCCCACTACTTCGATTCTGATCCCACCAAGCTCGTTGGAAGTCTGCGTAAGGATGGCAAAAAACCGACTTCCTTTGTCGCTGATACTACCACCGCCAATGCTCAAGTCCGTACCCTGACTGAGACTGTCCGCCTCGACACCCGCACTAAGATTCTCAATCCGAAGTGGTATGAGGGAATGCTCAAAAGTGGTTACGAAGGTGTGCGCGAAATCTCGAAGCGCCTTGTGAACACAATGGGCTGGTCAGCAACGGCTGGAGCAGTGGATAACTGGGTTTACGAAGATGTCAATGATGTCTATGTGAACGATAAAGAGATGTGCGATCGCCTCAAAAATCTCAACCCCAACTCGTTCCGTAAGATTGTTGGCACTCTTCTAGAAGTCAATGGTCGCGGCTATTGGGAAACTAGCGAAGAGAATCTGGATAGATTGCGTGAGCTATATCAAGAACTCGAAGACCGCATTGAAGGTGTAGAGTAAAAAAATAAAAAAGGCGGCGCGATGCGCCGCCTTTTTTATAGGGAAAATTACCGTTGGTATAATGTTGAATGAGTTATGTATATATACCATGAATACATTAGACAAATTAGAGCTACTTAGTACAAATTGCAGCGATCGCAATGAGTTAGATCGGATTCTGAGTCAATTACTCAATGTAATGTTAAATCGTCATCGACAGAAATTGGCAGTTTATGACCGTGATCTTAGCAAGTTTGAACAGATCTATAAGCTTGATTCTCATCAGTTTCAAGAACTATTTGAATCAGGGTCATTAGGGGATGAAATGGATCTGTTTGAGTGGTTTAGTTTGTGTGAGTTACGAAAGGATCTCTTGGTTAAGATTAGTAAGCTAGAGCAAGCATTGTGATGATTGCTGAAGATTATCTAGCTTTGATAAAGTCATTGATTGCTCTTTGCCCAGCAGTGAAAAGTTTTAGCATTCTTAGAGAAGAGGCGCAGGGCAATAAAGGTTTATGGCGATATCGACTGACTTTACAAGATGATAGCCTTTTAGAAATGTTTGAGTTTTTTGAAATTCAATTAGATAAAGTTGAGGTGATTAAATACAGTTTTCATTGGCAAAGTGATGATGGAAAATTTATTAAACGTTGGGACAATGCTGCTCACCATCCTGAGATTGAAACTTATCCTCATCATTTACATGAAGGTGCTGAAGATTTTGTATTGCCATATCAGCCAGTTAAGTTTGAGGAGATTTTGCAAATCGTTACACTTAATCTATAAAATTATAGGTGCGAAACAGATAATATCAGGAAATTATCATGACAATTCGTGAACTTGTTATTGAAATGAAGTTACTGGAGCTCCGTTTGACCCTCTATGAGGAAAAATATGGCGTGTTGAGTGAAGATTTTTATGTGGCGCTGATTTCGGGTAGTTTGGCTGAATATGATGAGTATGACGAAACTCGTACCGATTTTAGTCGATGGAAAGGGATTTATGAGACATGGCGGCGGCGGAAGCAGTCATATACAGAGCAGTTAAAGGTAAGTATTTTCTCGAAAATGTTGCAGTTTCAGCCAACTTATTAGGCTATGAGCAACTCTCAGTTTTCTTTAAATTCTTGAGCTAGTCTTTTCGTTCTCACAAATAATTCCAAGTAAAGAAGATATTTTAATGTTTACAGTAGTCGTTGATACAAGTGCATTATATGGTGATTTTCATTTAAGGGGAATACAAGCACTAAATCTAATAGATAACATTAAAAAACTTGGTGGGGAACTAATAATCCCAGAAATTGTTGTTGATGAGGCTGAGCGTAAATTCACTCAATTATTACGGGATAGTACCAGAGAACTAAAGAAGTCAGCAAAGGTCTATCGGCAACTTACTGGTATAGATATCGATATACCTGAGGTGTCAGAGTCACCCAAAGAGATAACTTTACGACAAAGATTACTGGAAGTTTCTGATCACATTGCTCCTTATCCTCAATTTAGCCATCAGCAAGTCGTAAGAAGATTATTAGCTGGATATCGTCCATTTTCAGTAAATGGAGATAAAGGCTACCGAGATTTTCTGATTTGGTTATCTGTTCTTCAGATTGCGGCGATGTCTACTCATACTGTGATTTTCATAACCAGTAATAGTAGTGATTTTTGTGCAAAGAAAGATAACCAACTGCATGAAGATTTGATTGCGGATCTACAAGAAAGAAATATTCCATCTACTAAAGTAGTCATTACTCAATCTCTCTCATTCGCAAATAGAGAATATCTTGAGAAAAATTTAGATATCTTTGCCGTCAGTTTGAACGAAGCAGAAAGAAAACATTTTATAAATCATGCCCAGACTTTACTTAGAGGGAATTTATTAAATGATGTTACTAAATTTATTCCAAAAGGTATATGGAATAGTATTTCTATTGCCGAATTTGATGAACCACCTGATATCATTATTGAGGCTATTACTTCTATTGGTGCTGGAACAAATCAGATAACAGCAAGCTTTAAAGGAATCGCACTTGTTGATATCTCAGTACCATTTATAGAAGAAATCGATCCCCTTGTTGAACTCCTGAACTTTACTAATATGCATATAATTGAGCCAGAAGATGTAGAAGATGAATTCGTTCTGATTTATGGATACACTCAAATTTCAGGTACTCTTGTAGCCCGTTTACCTAATAATGGTAAATCTATTGAGGGAGTAACAGTCGAAAATCTTACAATTGATGGAATCATTCAATGATTTATTTTATCGCGGTTAATTTGGTGAGCAGGATGATTAGAGCTTAGCTTTTCTAAATCAAGCTTACTTTTTGATTTTCGGAAAATAAGTGATCGAGTTTAGGTTTTAAGAGGAGTAATCATGTTTGGTATAGGGAAAATAAGTGATCGCTGTTTGATGAGGGAATAGGAGATCGGGGTTTGTGGATGGTGAGAGGGCGATCGGGTTTTATTGGTGGTGAGTGGCGATCGCTGTTTTGATTGAGTTTAGGATTTTGGCGATCGCAAATGATTCGTCAACCTATAGTAGACTAAGGCAATAATCTGAAAGCAATTTAGGCAAATCAAGATAAACGAGTTAGTTAAAAATGATTAGAGAATTTAACGTAGTCATCGAAAAAGACTCTGATGGGTATTTTGTCGCCTCCATCCCAAATTTAAGAGGCTGCCATACCCAAGCAAAATCACTTGATGTCCTGATGGAACGCATTCAAGAGGCGGCTGAACTATGCTTGGAATTTGAAGATATTCCATCCCCAGAATTTGTAGGTATACAGAAAATTTTAGTAACCGTATGAGCAAGCTACCAAGTTTGACAGGAAATCAACTAATCAAAGCTCTACAGAAAATAGGTTTTGATGTAGTGCGAGTAAAAGGTAGTCATCAGGTAGGCGGACAGTAGTTCCAGTTCATTCAGGGGAAATATCGGAACTAGAATACTTTCTCAAACTCTCAGAGATTGTCAGATAACAAGAGATGAACTTAGAGACTTACTGTAAATGTAATTCCTGTTTGGGTTGAATTGAGGATTTTGGCGATCTCGATCGCGTTTATGGATGTTGAGTTGCGATCGCTGTTTGATTTTGAAGGAATAGGCGATCGGGTTTTGTGGGTGGTGAGGGGGCGATCCAGCTAAAATTTTAAGCCGCGATAAGCTCATACTGCAAAGTAAGAAATTCATTAGCTTTCAAATAGGCGATCGCAAACTCACACCCATCAGAATCCGCAAACTCCACAAGATAGTCAACCCCTTGATTATCCTGATGAATGTCCACAATCGTACCCACCAAACCCACTGGCAAAGCTGAATTAAAATCATATTCAGCTTCCATCAGCGAAAGTCTATCTATAGAAATTGGTTTTAGAATAGCGATCGTATCAAGTAACTGTGGAGTTTTCATTATTTGTCTCTCTTTAAAAAAGCACTAATCAAGCGTGGATAACCAAACTCTATACTAACTTCCCAAATAGTCCGCAATTCAGCACCTACTGTATCAGGGATTTCCCAATCCACTTTATATTCTTTACCAAATTTCGTATTACTCTCCTGTACAACTTCACCTTCAACTGCTGCAATTTGAATTAATTCAACCAAGCGATCGGCATTTTGAACTGTAGATTGAAATACTCTCGCCTTATCTTTACCCTTGTCATGGGTGAGATTTAAGCAATACCCTAAAATCTTTTGCATAGAAATTTCTGGGGGATCGCCATTTGGTAATTTCATAGGCGTGAGTAAATAGTAAATTAATTTTAGTATATCTAACTCTCAAGAGATCGCTGTTTGATTTTTAGAAATAGGCGATCGCTGTTTGATGTGGGGAATAGGCGATCGGGTTTATGGGTTGCTGATTGGCGATCCTTACCAATGCTCTATCACCAAACCATTTACATAATCAAAATCTGAATCATCAGTCACAAGCACCCAACCCCGTTCCAAACAATGCGCCGCAATCCAAACATCATTCATCGGAATTGGTCGCCCCTTTCGCTTCAAAGTCAAACGAGTTTGTGCATAAACAACAGCCGTTTTTCTCTCAATCGGAACAACTACACAAGCCTCAATAAACTCCAAATAGAGAGGTAAATTTTTTAATGCGCGAGTAGAGTTCTCAGCACCAAACAACAACTCTCCCGCCACAATTGCAGACAAAAATATTTCTGGCAACGCTAAAACCCTTGAGACAACTTCAGGATCGCCATTCAAAAAACGTACCGCAACGGAAGTATCTAGCGCAATTTCACCATTCATTTACATCTACCTGACGGCAATCTTCTCTAATTATGTTCTGCAAATCAGATGCCTCAGCATCACTTAAAATACCCGCAAATTTAGCTAGAGGATGATGAATACGTGTTGTCTTAACCCGATGTAAAAAATCTAAAACTAATTTTACTAACTCATCTGGAACCTCTGTAAGTTCTTGGACAAGCTGCTCACGACTAGTCATACCTTTGACCCTCTTAGCATCGCTAATATTATAGCTAATCAGTCTCAAAATAAAATATACAGACTTGGCGATCGCTGTTTGATTTTGAGGGAATTGGCGATCGCATTTATTGGGTGGTGAGTTGCGATCGCTGTTTTGTGTTGAGATTTAGGCGATCGGGTTTGTGGGTGATAAGAGGCGATCGCTGTTTGACTTAATAGTTTATTGTAAAACTTTTCCCGATTCTTCCTGTTCCTTCGCTTGACGTAAAATTTCATTAATCAGATTTTGATAGCCAACTTCTCCCGCCTTCAATTTGAAATACTCAATAAGATTGGCATCTAATGCAATAGTAATACTTTGCTTGCGTGGCATAGGTTTAAGTGCAATACGAAACTTTGCCCGATCTAAATCTGCTTGTGTTACTTCGGAATATTCTTCGCGATCATTAGAGGTTTCTGAAGAAGAGTAGTTGTTCATTTTTGTTTGCCTCACGCATGGAAATAATACGGATTTCATCTTCGGATTCGGTATGTACGATAACAACAACTCTGATACCTAAGAGTCCAAGTGTTACCCAACGCTGTTCTCCATAGTTTTCACGGTTATCTGCAAACGTGAATGTCGAGCCTGTAAAAACTTTTTCAGCATTCACAAAATCGATAGCGTGCTTTTATAGGTTACTTTGCTTTTTAACTTCATCCCATATGAATTTCATGTATAACTTTTATTGTACATACCTTAGACAATTCGTTTCTTGAGAATAAAGTTTAGCATTTAGAATATAGCGATCTCAGTTTGCTGTTGGGAATAGACGATCGGGTTTTATGGGTGTTGTGGTGTGATCGCTGTTTAGTTATGAGGGAATAGGCGATCGCTAATTCTAAGAAAGCAGCATTTTAACTTCAGAAATAAAAGTTTGAGCGGTGGCGATCGCATTTTTCGCCATTATTTCATCCTCAGTCATATCGGATTCGTAATCACAAGTTTGTCTAGCATCGTAAGCCTCCCTCAGCAAGTCTGCAATGCTTGGAGTTATTTTCCCTGTTTTCACAAAATGTAGACTAAGCATCTTAAGAACTCCTTTGTGAGTAGAAGTATCCAATCCCTCAGAGAGAAGTAAATATTGAGTCATATAAAACATTGCATAATAAGCACGTGATATAGCAGAACGATAACGTCCACAATCGCAGAGCAATTGAGCAGTTTCCAGATCGTCATTGGACAGAATCAAGAACTTTGCTAATTCATTCATATCTCAATACCTTCACGCTTAACCACTCTCAGAAAAGAAATTTCACCTTCTAAAAATCGAGATTTTGATATTGGGATAATTGAGACTAATTCATCATATTCCCTCAAGAAATACCAGAAAAGACTAGACATTTTCGCTCTCTCCTCAACTGCATTAACAGGATCTGCCAAAACTATCATCACATCAATATCTGATTCGGAAGTTGCCTCTCCTCTTGAATGAGAACCAAAAAGAATTACAGAAAACAGTCTGTCTCCATAGAGTGCTAACAGACCAGACTTTAGCTCATTCAATAAAGTAAATAATTGCTTGTTCTTAATAGTTGTAAGCATAGATTTAATAAAGCAAGCATTATCAACGCTATTTTAATCTACAATCACTAATATGAAGAGTCGATCACGGTTTGATGTGAGGAAATAGGCGATCGGGTTTTATGGGTGTGAGTGGCGATCGCACTTAACCTGAATTCATGAAAAAAAGACGTGCGATCATCCTTGACCTGATTAAAATTGAAGTGGCAATAGATGTCCCGCAATTCTCATTATAAAAATTGGTTTCATAATGAGAATTGCTGCTGGGTATCGTTTAGGTTTGACAAGAGATGATCGCGGTTAGATACTGATCATTTAGGCGATCGCACATGTTAGTACAGCAATTTGCATTCAAAACCATCACAAATAAAAATATAAAACCCTTATCCTTTTTTATAGTGAATTTAATCAATAATTATTATGATATCATTTAAATATCATTGATTGCGATCCATAACTCAGACAGACAGTGAAGTATGCTAGAGATCGCCTCAAAACAGGCTAGGATACAAAAGCAAAACTTAATAATTAGCAAGCAAAAAGTTAACCATGGTAGAACGTCCTATTAAGAAGGCAGATCGTCAGCCCAAACCAGAAGAAAACGATAGTACTAGCGCCAAACGGTCTGATGACGCTGAAGGCAAACGTTCTCCTCGTAGTGGTGACAAAAACTCTCAAGGTCGAAAAGACAAAAGAGATAAGCGCGGCTCTCGCGACGAAGAAACCAAAGCTCCTGTAAATCTCGCCTTGGTGAGAGGACCTAAGCCAACTAAGCCACAACCTATAGTTGAAGAAGTCGCTCCTGAAGTTGAAGCAGTTGTTGAGTCAGAAGCAGAAGCTACTGAAGAATAAACAAAAAACGGCGTGATGCGCCGTTTTTTAATAGCGATCGCCAAACGTATTACAGCGCTTTGCGCTCAAACCCGAACCAATGATTTTTTTGAAAGTGTTTCTTCGCAACACTTTCAAAAAAATCATTGGTTCATTTAATCGGAAATAGCTATGGGATAAACCCCAAAATAGCAAAGGACGTTTGCTATTTTGATGTGAGTAACCCTTGACTGGGACTAAATAGCAAAATCAATAAAAATAGCAACAGCACTGCCACCACGATCGCGGGACCAGAAGGCAGATTTAAATAATAGCTAGCATAAAGCCCGATCGCACTTGCCGTAACCCCCAACCCAGAGCCAACAAAGATCATATGGTGTAACTCTTTGACTAACAAATAAGCTGCGATCGCAGGACCAATTAGTAAAGACACCACTAAAACCACACCCATAGTTTGCATACTGGCAATAATCGTCAAAGTTACCCCTGCCATCAGTCCTAAATAGATTAGATTTACAGGCAAGCCTAGCGCCTCCGCCCCTGTGCGATCAAAGGTGTAAAACAATAACTGCTTGTAGAAGATGGCGATCGCTGTTAACACAATCAAGGTAATTATGGCTGCCCGAATCGTATCGGTGGCGGTAACAGCGAGAATATCGCCGAATAAAAAACCATGCAGATCGATTTTAATTTTTAGCAAGGAAATCAATAAAATCCCGATCGCAAAAAAACTAGAAGAAGTCAATGCCATCGCCGCATCAACCTTCACACGAGTCTGCGATCGCAGTAGCGCAATCAAAAAAGCACTGCCAATGCCTGAAATAAATGCCCCAATCGATACATCAATCCGCCAAAAAAAAGCGATCGCCATCCCTGGCATCACCGTATGCGTCATCACATCACCGAGTAATGACATCCGTTGCACGATCAAAAAGCAACCGATCGCAGGACAAATAACCCCTGCTAAAGCGCCTGCAATCAGAGCATTTCGCATAAATTCTAGGGCAAATGGTTCAGAAATCCATTGCCAGATTGGGATTTGGGCAAAAGGTGATATCAACAAAGCGAAGGATTGAATTGACATAACATTTACAAACATACAGCGCTTTGCGCTCCAATCCGAACCAAGAATTTTTTGAAAGTGTTGCAAAGCAACACTTTCAAAAAATTCTTGGTTCGTTTGCTCGAAACTTGCTGCCGCTCACTTCAAAACCCAAACAGTGTGAGGCGACAGCTATAGAAAGTAACATAGACTCCCTTGCTGCGCGTCAATTTCTGCAAAGCTACCAACAGGTAGAGGTGCATTTTCTCCATCATGACCAAAAGGTAAATTCATCACAATCGGAATTCCCAAATCTGTTAGGCGATCGCGCCATACTTCTTCCATTATGAAACTAGGCGTTGAGACATCAGCTTGACTAAAACGACCAATGGCAATCCCTTTTAACTTTGATAGAAGCCCTGACCAACGCCAATGGGTGAGCATCCGATCCACACGATAGGGAGCTTCAGAGACATCCTCGATCGCTAAGATCACATTTTCTAAATCAGGACAAATACTCGTACCGATCATATTTGTGGCAAGCGTGAGATTAGCGGGTAAAAGAATGCCTGTCGCTTTGCCATTCTCCCAACCTTGACCCGATAGTGTAATCGAATCAACTTTGCTTTCTAGTAAGTCAAATAATTGCTGTTGCGATCGCGCTGGTTCATTGCCTAGAGTGGTTAGCACTGGCGCGTGCAAGCCGCTAATTCCCTTATGTTTTGCCAATCCCCATAGCAAAGCTGTGATATCAGAAAAACCAATCAACCACTTAGGGCGATCGCTAAGCAAATTCCAATCTAGTTTTTCTAATAGACGCATAGAGCCGTAACCACCCCGCGCACAAGCGATCGCCACTAAGTCAGGATCATTCCATGCGGCAATAAACTGATCACAGCGTTGTTGATCACTTCCTGCTAGATATCCCCAAGGTTGACTGAGATCATCGGGGATTGCCAAGTGATAACCGCGATCGCGCCAAATTTTTACACCTTGCTCAAAACGCTCCCATTCCCGCAAAGCACCACTAGGAGCGATGACAGAAATTTTTTGTTGTGGAGAAATTGGCGGCGGAAATCTAAGTTTTTGCATATTTTGGGTTACTGGCTATGGTTTTCAGAGTTTGTAATCTAGCTGGTAAACTCTAAAAATTATTAGCGGGGTCTTCCTAAAGTAGTGATATACAAAACAGCTTCATTTTCAGGAATCCCCAGCACATCATTAACTAAATCATCAAAGAACCCTGCGATACCACTCACTCCCACACCGATCGAGATCGCCGCAAGATTGAGCTTTTGTCCTAAATGTCCCGCATCCATATGTAGGTATCGGTAAGCGCGATCGCCATATTTAGAAACTGCTTTTTGGAGATCGGCGGTATGGAATATAATTGCTCCTGCATCACGACCGAGTTCTTGACCGAGACAAAGATAATGTAGCTCATCGCGAAAATTCTTAAAGCGGATTTGGCGCAATTCTTGAGATTTGGGAGCGTAATAATAACAGCCTTCCTCTAAGTTCTCAACACCCGTCACCGCGACAAAGGTTTCGATTAAACTCAAGTCAAAATATTCAGGTTCACCATCCATGCCTTGATCTGTATAGTGTTGCGGCTGATAGGTAAAGTCCAAAATCGCCTTGAGTTCTGCTAATTCAAGATTGCTACCCGTATATTCGCGAGTAGAACGACGCTGAAGAATTGTATTCTCTAAAAGTTCTAAATTGTCACCCCAATGCATACTTTCAGTGGAAGTGCTAACCTTAGTGCAAAAGGGGAAGTCATACTTATCGGAATCTTGAATGCTTTCTGTCGCGTTTTGCAATTGGAATTTCTGCATATCAGGCTTCTCATTAATTTGAGTTACTTGATGCAGATAAGGTAGTAGCTGTCCATCAGGCAATTTGGGATAGCTAGTCGCGATCGCCGATGGTAGAGCCGTAAGCACTCCCTTACTGACCGAGCGTTGCAACGGTTGGCGAGATTCTTGTCCCCGACCAGTTCGTTCTTCATCTTGCAGATCGAGAATTGGCACGATCGCGATCACACTTTCCACTTCTTGATCGAGGAACAATAATTCATTAACTAATTCATCATTAAATCCACCAATTAAGGAAGCTTGGTAATCTTCAATTTCACTCGCCAGTTCAATATTTCCTAATAAATGCCCTGTATCCAAAAAAATGCGCCGATAAGCCCGATCTTGATAGCGCCACGATGAACGATAAAAAACCGATGTAATGGCGATCGCTAATCGTGTATTCTGTAAATCTGGATGCCCAAAACAAGCCTTTTGCAATCCATTCCATACATTACCATCTTGCCAAAAATGAATAAGGCTATGGTTACGCGCTTGATAGTTATAAATTCCTGCCGATAGAAGGGGTGTCCCTGCGGAAATAAGATATAACTCCGCAGGATAAAGCCCCCCCGCCGAAGGTGCAGCGCGTAAATAAAAGGTTTCTCCCGAAATAGTTGGGACTCTGGCGGTCAAGCCATAACTACAAAACAATAACCGCGATAGTCGCCGCCATCGACTTTCTAAGAGTCCATCGCGATCGGACTGAATCTCTTCTGTGAGGTATGGTTTGAGATCGTAAACTGTGCCAATTTTATAGTCCTTGTAAGGCAAAGGCTGCGTACTCCAATCTAGTCCTTGACTTTTGCTAGCTAAGGTTGCAGGCTCATACTTAGTTCGCTCATGGTAATGTTCGGCAAAGGAATATCTGGATTCGGGCATGGCTTTACGACAAGGACAGGAATAGCAATTATTAATCCTTTGATGTTATACCAATTCCATTAGCAATTATGCAAAATCAAGAGATTTACTAATTTTTGGTACACATACAGCGCTTTGCGCTCAAACCCCAATCAAGAATTTTTGAAAGTGTTGCAAAGCAACACTTTCAAAAATTCTTGTCTACCTGATTAATTGGCAACTAGAATAAACGCTGACCAACTAGAAGGATGTAGGTTGTTTTCTGTGATTCCTTTGATTTGTGACTTCTGCAAGGCTTGCGCTTTAGACAAGCCCTCAATTTGCCAAGCATAATAAAACTCTCTAATCAATGGCACCACATCAGTATCATCCACAGCCCACAGAGTTGCCAAAACATTTTTTACACCCGATCGCAAAGCTACTCCCGCCAAACCAAGGGTAGCTCGACTATCTCCTGTGGCAGTCTGGCAAGCACTTAGCACTAAAAGTTCAATTTGAGATTTGCTTGATCGCAAAATAGATTCCAACTGATTGAGGTTGATTTTTTGATCAAAAGCCTGTAAGAAAGTGGATTCGGGGGTAGCGCCAAATTTGGCGTGGGTAGCGAGATGGACAACATCATAGCCAGACTTAATCTGAGATTGTAAAGTCTCTAGAGTAAACCTTCGATTTAGAAACGATTCCACTACACCTGTTTGCGAATCAGAGAGACTTTTCTGCGTCCAAACTTCCTTAATTTGATTAAGTTCTTCAACTACATTTGGTAAAGCCATAAAAGGAGCGATCGCTTCGCTTAATCCAAAGGAAACTAAAGATAATTTAGAAGACTTAGGGGAAGATGTCTCTAGACTTAGATTTCTATTTTGAAAATTATTAGACTTAGAATCTGTTAAATAGATAATCGGATATTTTTGAATCAAAAATTGCTTGCCATCATGTAAAGCTGCCATCGGTACAGTTTGAAAAATGCCATCATTAACAAACACCAATTGCTCCACTTGCGATCGCCTTAAATCTTTTTCCATAGGCGTAATTAGAAGGTCATACATTTCTTTCGCAGGCACCAAGTACTCATCAGTAGCAACATTTTCTAGCGTATAGCGAAGTCTTTTTATTTTTGCGTCTAATTCCTGCTTAGACAACGCAAATTTATAAATTCGCAAAGATTCATCAGGCAACTTCGCAATAAGATAAGTCTTTTGAGGCAAGATAATGGAATAAACCAATGCTGATTTAGATTGGATCAGATCCTGTGCTGACTGATTGTTAGACTTTGGCTCCAAACATTCATCGCCAAAGAAATTCTCTAATTCACTGAGATGCAAAAGGTCTAGCACCTGTAAAGCTTTGGCGATCGCCAATTTTTGATCTTGACGTTGAACCTCTGCACCAAATTCTTGACTAGTAAAATTAGATTCTATTAAAAGTTCAATTAACTCACGATAGATTGGTTCTACTTGTTCGCGAATATCAAGCTGAAAACTTCGTTCCGCCGCGACAATATCGCTGCGAATGCTCTGTAATGTAGCGATCGCCTGTCGATAAGAAGCGATCGCTAATTCTGATTCTCCTTTAGCCTTGAGGATGCGCCCTGATTGCCATTGCCAACGATAGAGACTGTCCGCTGCATTGCGTTCTTGACCCATCCATTGCGCTCGATTGGTAAATTGCAGGGCTTGCTCATAATCACCTAGACTTTCATAAACCTTCCCAATTTCACCCAATGCGAAGGATATACTCTGCTGATCCCCAAGCTCTTGCGCTAAGGCTAGAGATTGCTTCAGAATCTGGATTTGCGATAATGGAGAAGTCTTTTGATAAAGAGAAGCTAAGTTAATCAGGGTAAATATTTGAGTGTGGGAAGGTTTTACTTTTTCCAAAAGTTCGGCAGATTTCTGCCAGCAATTATTGTCTTGTTGATTTTGGATAGTAGACAAATTATGGCTTTGACGCAAACGAGCCAAATTGATACAGGCTTGAGCCGTAAGAAGAGCATCAGAACTTTTTTGAAGACTCTGCTGGTAGGCGGCATGGGCAGAAACTTGAGCTTGATTACTCAAAGTTTTAAGTCTAGAAGCTTCTGCGCGATCGCCTTCACTCGATTCAATTTGGCTCTGTCTTTGGTAATAGTCCGCAGCTTTAGCAAAAGCGTTGCCCAAATTTAGCCAGCTTGAAGCCCGAAAATTTGTTGGGATTTGACGAATCCCTGAATATTCTTGGGAATTAGGTTCTTGTAAGCTCTGCTGATAAGCAGCGATCGCCAGTTCATATTTTCCTTGGGCAAAGTAGGCGTTGCCCAAGGCACCTTTCGCCATAGATATTGTCTCAGCATCAATATTTGCCAGATCGGAAGTGACTTTTTTTAATATCAAAATCGCTTCTTGCTGTTGACCAATTGCCGTATATGCTTGCGCTTGATTGATCCGAAACTTAGCAAGGCGTTGTCTATTCTGGGGGGTGGCTAGGGTCGACAGAGACTCGTAACAATTAATTGCTTGCTGCCATTGATTAATCGCCTCAGCAGTTTTGTCAATCTGTTGATAGGCGATCGCCAAGTTATTATAAATTACAGATCTTTGCTCAGGATCTTCAGTATTATTCAGTTTTTCTAGCCATATCTTAATAGCTTCGCCATATTGATTTGTTTGATATAAATTTTCAGGTTTCGCTTTGTTTTCTTTCTGTTTCACAGATAATTCATTAATCCTAGGATTATTTGCATATACACAGGATTTCTCATAATCCATTACAAACAAAACAACTAAAAGTCCCGTTGCTAATATGTATTTTTGCCGTTGACTAGATAATAAATTAAATAACAAAGTGACAATTTCCACCTTAGAAATAAGAGAATAATTAGCTAGACATATTAAAGTCCAGAGTCAAAATTTATGACGCGTATACACGGTGGATAATAGGTCTTAGATTATTATACTTAATTGCGTTTAGCTTACTTATAGAGTAATTCTAATACTAATTTTGTTAGACAAATGACTTAATCTACTGAAAGCGATTTGCGCTTTCTTAAAACCCAGAAAATTTTTTTAAAAGATGGCTCTGCGAGGATTTTAAAAATTTTTCTGAGTTCCACAAAGCCACAACAAACTGTATCAAACTAAGCAATTAATTAATACATTCTGATTTATTCTTTAATTCATGCGAGTGTCGCAAACTTGTGTGAACTGGCATAAAACGTTATAAGGTGATTACCATCACTATTAGATTGTAATGTACCAGCTACAATTTAATAGTTGCTTAAGAATCTTAGTATAGCTATGTTGACAACTAATAAGAGTATTATTGCTGCATGTCTCACCCTTTGGAGTTTTTCCATAGCTCCTGCTCACGCGGGCGATCTCCACGCGAATATTCTAACGGTCAACACATCAGTCGCGTCCTATACTCCAGCACCTCGTCCTAAACCTCAACGCACTGAAGGTGGTGGCTCACGCGGTTGCATCAATGCTCCGTCACTCACACTGCAACTGTTAGCACCTAAAGACCATACAGCTTTTACTGTAAGCGCTTATCCAACCCTGTCTTGGTACATTTCAGAATTACCAAAGCTTCCTCTTGAAATATCCCTAGTTGAGGAAGGCGTAGCTCAACCTGTACTAGTTAAGCAGCTAGATGTAAAAAATGCGGGTTTAATGCAATTCCAATTACCTAAGGAAACTTCTGGGCTAGAAATTGGCAAACAATATCGCTGGACAGTATCCCTAATCTGCAATTCAGAAAGACCATCACAAAGTTTTTATGCTCGCGCTTGGATTGAGCGTACTTCTATCCCCTCAGAATCAGCAAAAAACATCAGCAGACTCTCAGCCTACGACAAAGCGCTTGCATACATTCAGGCAGGAATTTGGTACGATGCGATCACTTCAATTTCAGACTCATATTCTGTTGATAAGAACTTGGACATGGCGGCAAGTCTTCTTCAGAGTTTACTGCAACAGGTTGGCTTAAAAGAGGCGATTGCTATTAAACTTCTCTAAATGATCGCTATCAAAAACCTTAAGTCCAGTTGGCAAAAATTACCACGAAAACTGCAACATTTGGGAGGATTCTTCCTTGCCAGCGGCAGTATGTATATGCTGATATTTGGACTGCGTTGGTTGGGTTTATTTCAGCCTAGCGAGTGGGCTGCCTATGACTTGTTTATTCAACTGCGTCCTGAAGAGCCAGTTGACGAAAGAATTATTATTGTTGGCGTGAAGGAGTCAGATATTCGATATCTGGAACAATGGCCAACCTCCGATCGCACTCTTGCTAAAGTTTTGCGTAAAATTCGTGCCATGAAGCCTAAAGTAATTGGCTTAGATTTGTATCGTGATATTCCTGTGGGTGAAGGGTATCCAGAACTTGAGCAAGTATTTAAAACCACTCCTAATTTAATTGGGATCGAAAAAAGCGTTGGCGATCGCTTCAACAACACGATCGCGCCACCACCAATTTTAAAAGCGCTAGGTCAGGTGGCAGCTAATGATGTCATCGTCGATCCTGACGGTAGATTGCGCCGTGCCTTGTTATATCCGATGCCCGAAGGCAATGAAAACTTGCCTAGTCTGGGACTTGCCCTAGCCTTGGCTTATCTAAATGACAAGGGAATAAAGCCTCAAAGCTCTGAGGCTGGATATTTACAGTTGGGTAAAGCCGTCTTTAAACCCTTTGAAGGTACTGATGGCGGCTACATCAATGCGGATGCTGGCGGTGTGCAGTTATTGATGAATTATCATGGCTCTTCTCAAAAATTCCGTCATGTCTCCCTTGAAGATATTCTCGAAAATCGTCTTGCCCCTGATCTAATGCGCGATCGCATTGTTTTAATTGGCGCTCAGGCTTCAAGTCTCAACGATGTTTTCTTTACACCTTACAGCAGTAACTTTATTGTCTCACCCACCAAAATATCAGGAGTGGAATTTCAAGCCAATATTGTCAAATTAGTTATCGGTGCAGCCCTCGATAACCGTCCGATATTTCAAGTTTGGAGTGATCTATGGGAGGAGCTTTGGATTGCGGGTTGGGCGATCGCAGGAGCCGCGATTATTTGGAATTTTAAGACAAGACGTTTAACTTTTATGGCTTTGGCAATCTTAGGAGGGGCATTGTTTTTAGTTGGTAGTAGTTATTTCTTATTTATACAGGGATGGTGGATACCTGTTGCTCCTTGTGTATTTGTGTATGTTGGCTCCATGTTGGTGATGCAGAGCTATATATATGTATCTCGACTACGCGAACTAAACTCAGCTCTCTCCGATTCGATTAAGCTACTTGCCCACGATGCCTCCCATGACGCGCTCACAGGTTTACCTAATCGCAATCTATTTATGGATCGGGTGGAACACGCGATCGAATATGGCAAGCGTCATCCTGAGTATTTATTTGCGATCTTTTTTATTGATTTAGATCGTTTTAAAATGGTGAATGATAGCCTTGGGCATAGTGTGGGTGATTTATTTTTACAGGCGATCGCGAAGGTGTTGCAGAGTTGTTTGCGTTCTATTGATACTGTCGCTCGCCTCGGAGGGGATGAGTTTACAATTCTGGTTGATGATATTCAAGATCCCAGTGAAGCTCTTGTCGTAGCTGATCGCATTCTCCATAAGTTTCTCTGCCCGATTATTATTAAAGGGCAATCAATCTTTCCAAGTGCCAGCATTGGCATTGTGATTAATACTTCCAATTACCATAATTGCGTAGAATTACTCCGAGATGCCGATATTGCGATGTATCGAGCCAAGGCTCTGGGCAAGGGGCGTTATACCTTGTTTGATCAAGAAATGTACGAACAGACCTTGAGACTAACGCAGCTAGAGAGCGAACTCCACTATGCGCTAGAACATAGCGAATTTGAGCTTTACTATCAGCCGATTGTTGCGCTTGACAACTATAAATTATCGGGATTTGAAGCTTTAATCCGTTGGCGAAATCCAAAGCGTGGTTTCATTTCACCAATTGAGTTTATTCCCCTTGCTGAAGATACAGGCTTAATTGTGGCAGTAGGTGATTGGGTCTTAAGAGAAGCCTGTCAACAATTACAGATTTGGTTGAAGAAATTTCCTGAAGCTACCAATTTAAAAATGAGTATTAATTTTGCGAGTCATCAGATTCGCGAACCCGATCTTCTGGAAAAGCTAGATGCGATTCTTGCCGAAACTGGCATTGATGGCAGTTCTATCCGTTTAGAAATCACCGAAAGTATGCTCATGGATCAAGGTGAGCATACTATTAATAAAATGTCCCAGTTGAGAGCGCGAAGGATTCAATTAAGTATTGATGACTTTGGACAGGGCTATTCTTCTCTTAGTTATTTACATCGATTTCCAATTAATATCCTCAAAATTGATCGAGCTTTTGTGGTGCAGATGACTGAAGGAGGCGAAAACATCGAGATTGTGCGGACAATTACGATGTTAGCTCATGCTCTGAATATGAGTGTGGTGGCTGAAGGAGTGGAAACTCGGCAGCAAGTAGAAATTCTCAGACAATTAGGTTGTGAATTTGGGCAAGGATATTTATTTTCGCGTCCTCTACCTGCTAATGATGCAGAACAGGCGATCGCTGACAGTATTAACTCTGAGCGCAGTCTCCAGTTAAGTACATTTTCAAGAACTTCAGAATAAAACCCAAGAATTGGTTAGCGGCGCTTCGCGCCGCTAACCAATTCTTGGGTTTTACGTGAAGCACAAATGAAGTGCCTCGCGGAGCGAGGCACTTCATTTATTTGACTTCGCTTAAGTTTGGGGCAGATTGAATCTGCAAACTAGCCAAATGATCATTTTGGCGCTGATTGGCTAGCAGTGGTACTGCATCTCGCAGAGTTCCTGCGAGTTTAGTAGTAGTGCTGTCATAGATCTGGGTGACAATCTTCGGATAAAAGCCAATTCCAATAATCGGAACTAACAAACAAGCAATGATGAAGACTTCGCGAGGTTCAGCATCAACTAGCTCCTCATGGGAAGTTAGGGTTTTATTTTCTTCACCATAGAAGATTTCCCGCAGCATCGAGAGCAAATAGACTGGCGTTAAAATTACACCAACTGCCATTAATAGCAGAGCGATAACTTTAAACGTGCCGCTATAGGCATCGCTAGTCGCAAAGCCTACAAAAATCATCACTTCTGCTACAAATCCACTCATCCCTGGTAAAGCAAGGGAAGCGAGGGAACAAGTAGTGAACATAGCGAATATTTTCGGCATTTTTTGACCAACACCGCCCATTTCATCAAGGATTAAAGTATGGGTGCGATCGTAGGTTGCGCCCACAAGGAAGAATAGGCTTGCACCAATTAGTCCATGCGAAATCATTTGCAACATTGCGCCGCTTGTGCCGAGATCAGTAAATGAGGCTAAACCGATCAGCACAAATCCCATGTGAGAAATGGAGGAATAGGCAATCTTCCGTTTGAGGCTGCGCTGGGCAAAAGACGTGAGTGCCGCATAAATAATATTTACGATTCCCAAAACCACAATGATCGGTGCAAAGTAAGCATGGGCTTCGGGCAACATTCCTGCATTCATTCGCATCAAGGCATAGCCGCCCATCTTTAACAAAATACCTGCAAGGAGCATATGCACAGGAGCTGTAGCTTCCCCGTGAGCATCAGGTAGCCAAGTGTGTAATGGGAAGATCGGCAGTTTGACCCCATAGGAAATCAAGAACGCACCGTAGGCTAATAGCTGGAAGGTGAGAGGGTAGTCTTTATTGGCAAGGGCTGTCATGTCAAAGGTGACAGTATCGCCATAAAAAGCCATTGCTAATCCCGCGACCAGAATAAAGAGCGAACCGATCGCTGTATATAAAATAAACTTAGTCGCTGCATAGAGGCGCTTGTAGCCACCCCAGATCGATAGCAGTAAATACACAGGAATTAGTTCTAGCTCCCATGTTAGGAAGAATAGCAACATATCCTGAACTGCAAATACGGCGATCTGTGCGCCATACATCGATAGCAATAAAAAGTAAAATAGCCTCGGCTTGAGGGTCACAGGCCAAGCCGCCAAGGTTGCTAGTGTGGTGATAAATCCAGTCAGCAAGACCAAGGGCATCGAGAGTCCATCAACGCCGACTGACCAATTGAGACCAAGTTGGGGAACCCATTCATAGCGCTCTACTAGCTGCAAACTAGGATTGCTGTATTCGTATTTGGTGCAAAAAGCATAGGCGATCGCCGCAAAGTTAATTAGTCCCACGACTAGTGCAAACCAGCGAATGGTTTTGCCGTCACCTTTGTCTGGCACAAAGGTAACCATGAGAGCCATCACAATGGGAAAGGCGATGATAAACGTGAGCCAAGGAAAGTTTTCGAGACTTAACATATTCAAAAGTAACCGTTGTAATAACCCACCCATTTCTTAGACAGCTATTGTACCTAGGCACACTTGTAGAGTCCGTAGTTATTTATAGTTACTTAAACCTACGTGATCGCCTAATATTTTAAAAATCCTAATTAAAAATAGCTGGGATCATGACAGCATAGGTAATTAGATTAGTTTTAGAGTGATCATGAACAACCAAGTCTATGTAACGATAAATTAACAATTAGAGATAATAATTTACATATCTCCGATTTGGAGAAGCGATGGCTTGGGGTTTCCACTTTTCTGCTAATCTCGAAAGTGAATAAATTATTTTTTAAATTGAGAGATTTCAGGCATGAAAGCACTTATACGCTTTTCTGTTTTACTAGTGGCGATCGCGTCAATTTGGACAACTGGCTTTTTAGGTTCTTTTGGTAGTAACTCTGCATTTGCTGAAGACTTACCAGCCACTAATTTTTATACACAAGATCTTAGCAAGATTGACTTGAACAACTCTAATATCAATACCTTTCGTCAAGTGCGTGGAATGTATCCAACATTGGGACGCATTATTATTGACAACGCTCCTTACTCATCCTTGGATGAAGTACTGGATATTGCGGGATTAACTGATGCTCAAAAAGAACTAATTGAAGCTAATGCTGATAAGTTCACGCTGAATAAGCCTGACGAGTCAATGGGACGCGAGCGCATTAATAACGCTAATTACAGACTATAGATTTCTCAAATCAAAGATTTAAGTAGCTCGGCAAAATTAAATATAAAAGTTCCAAATATGTGGCGATCTTCACATATTTGGAACTTAGCTTTTAACTATGCTCAGCTACTCCCATAACACACTAATTTTTTGATTAACTTGGGCAACCTTAGTTTATTGATAATATTAATGAAAACAAAGGGGCGCAATGCGCCCCTTTGTTATAGGTTTTTAAAAAATGATGGCGATCGCGAGTGGATATACAAAAAGATATTCGGCAAGATATTAGAAAGTTTGATGCGATTGTGATTGGCGGAGGTGCAGCAGGGCTATACACTGCGCTCTCCTTAGCGGAATATTTGAGCGCAGCTAAAGGCGAAAACCTTACCGAAAGACAAGACTGGAAAATTGCCTTAGTCACTAAAGATAACTTGACTATTTCTGCGAGCGATTGGGCGCAGGGTGGCATTGCCGCCGTGATTGATAAGAACGACACGATCGCTTTACATGTTAATGACACATTGCAAGCAGGGGCTGGGCTATGCGAATCGGAAGCCGTAGAAGTATTGGTTGCCCAAGCCCAGCCGCAGATTTATAAGCTTTTAGAATTTGGTGTAGATTTTGATCGCTTACAGGACAACTCACTAGCTTTGACCCTAGAGGCTGCTCATTCTCGGAAGCGCGTACTTCATGCTGCTGATGCCACTGGACATGAGTTAGTCAGTACCCTAGCCCAAAAGGTATTAGAGTGTCCAAGTATTCAAATTTTAGAAGGCTTATTAATTCTTGATTTGATCCTAGAGGCAGACAGCGATCGCTGTGTGGGCGTGACTTGCCTCGATCTTCATCAACCAAACTCCGAAGTTATTGCGTTACTAGCATCCGTGACTGTCTTAGCTACGGGCGGCGGCGCTCAGGTGTTTTCGCAAAACACTAATCCTGCCGCCAGCACAGGTGATGGCGTAGCGATCGCATGGCGAGCAGGGGCAAAGGTGCGAGATTTAGAGTTTGTGCAGTTCCATCCGACGGCGCTAGCAATCAAGGGAGCGCCACGATTTTTGATTAGCGAAGCAGTGCGAGGCGAGGGCGCTCATTTAATTGATCATCAAGGCGATCGCTTTGCCTTTGAATATCACCCGATGGGAGAACTTGCGCCAAGGGATGTGGTCAGCCGTGCGGTATTTCAGCATTTATTAAAAACAGGTGAGCCAACGGTATTTTTGGATTTATCTCCAATTGATCGCGATCGCATTGCCTATCGATTTCCTAATATTATTAAAATCTGCCAAAAATGGCAGATTGATTTATTCTCCCAACCGATCCCCGTTACTCCTGCTGCTCATTACTGTATGGGCGGCATCATTACCGATACTTGGGGCGCTAGCTCGATCGCAGGTTTGTACTCAGTTGGTGAAAGCTCTAGCACAGGAGTGCATGGAGCTAATCGTTTGGCGAGTAATTCTCTATTGGAATGTTTTGTGTTTGGGGTGCGTCTAGCGCAACAGGTCTCTCAAGAATTGCTCAATCCTTCACAGCCCGTTTCTAATCTTGATGCTAATTTCCCTTTTAATCCCTCCCTGCAGCCCACTATTGACGACAGCAATAGTCAGAATCGCATTGCCGAAATTCGTCAGGAATTGCAAGAACTCACATGGAGATCGGCGGGTATTTGTCGTCGTGCTGAGGAGCTAGAAACTGCGATCGCTCAGATCTTGTTATTTCAGGAAGAGCTATCAAGTTTAATTAGCAATAATCGGCTCTGGGTGGAAACTCGCAACCTGACAGATTTTGCTTACTTACTAGTCAAATCAGCTTTATTTCGGACGGAAAGCCGAGGCGCTCATTTTCGGATTGATTTCCCTAACCTAGAAATCGATTGGCAAGCCCATACGGTGATTCAAGGTAAACAGATTGAGCGCGTAATCCTCAATTAAAAACTTAGCGATCGCCAACAGAAATGTTGCTAAAATGTTACAAATAGCAATCTTGCAATACATCTTAGATTCATTCTAAATTCACAAAAAAGGACAATTACATGGCACTTTTTGGCTTATTTGGCAAAAAAGATAAAAAGGACGACGCAAAGGATACAGAATCTTCTTATTTCCTTGATCAAGATTCTGCTAAGACCTTTGGAAATATTGACTACATGAAAACTCCTAAAGCAGTCAGAAAGACATTTCCGACTATCAATGGAGTTAAAGGTGCGGAAATTACAGAAATCGTATCCGCAAGCGAGAAGGTTGATGGCTCTAATGCTGAGATTAAAGTTAGCCAGACTGGTGAAACAACTCCTCAACCCAAATTTGAGCCAAAGATCAATACTCGCGTAGATTCGAGCATGGATATTTTCTTAAATATGGCAAAGGATATCAAGAAGAAGTAGTTTCTAATTACGTTCTTCCTCCCATACAGCTATTTCCGCTCAAACGAACCAAGAATTTTTTGAAAGTGTTGCAAAGCAACACTTTCAAAAAATTCTTGGTTCGGGTTTGAGCGCAAAGCTCTATATTTCCCAAAAGACGAGTGGTGGCGCTAAGTGCCACCACTCGTCTTTTTGTTTATAAACTATTAGTGGTAAAGGCATAGTCAGCAACTACTTTGTTGCCAATAATATGCTCTTGAATGATTCTTTCTAATACTTCATTAGTCGCAGAATGATACCAAACTCCATCTGGATAAACCAACAAAATTGGCCCGCGATCGCAGACTCGTAGGCAATTAGTTTTTGTCCGAAACACCTTTACTTCCAGTTCTAGTTCTTTGAGACGACGTTTGAGATAGTCCCAAGCTTGCAAGCCAATTTCTTTTTGACAACATAACGGCTTAGTTTGATCAGCGCATAAAAATAGATGCTTTTCAATATTTGGGATCGATAGCTGCTGAGCGCGATTGGCTAACTGTTGGCGCACTAAATCTAGATCTACGATCACTATTTCCGAATCAATTGACATATTTTGAATCTCAAAAACTTACTTAGTTTGTTTTTAATTCTCTGAAGTATTGGCTCACTGTGAATAATAATTAGCGGTGCGCGGCTTTGCCGCACACCGCTAATTATTATTCACTTAAAAGGAAGTAACACAAAATTTAAGGATTAACTTCGTTAATCGCCTTATCGGTTTTTCTAAACTTCAATTCTGGAGGAGCGTCAGGTAGATCTAACAGATCACGAATCGCGGTATCTAGTTCTTCAAAACCAAACACACCCGCACGATCAAAGCCAACCTTACCGTCCGCCGTAATGAGAACGGTCTGAGGAACAACACCTTTATAGTAGTAAGCCTCCTCAGTAGAGTCATACTTACCCTTTTGTAAATCCAAACTATCCACAGAAACTGCGATCAAGCTGAGATTTTTAGAATAAAAGCCTTGAGCTAAGTTGAGGATCGGGGAGAATTTTTTACAGTCAGAACTATCATCAACATAAAAAACCACCATCGCAGCTTTTCCCTGTTGAAGAGATTGGGCTAAGCTAATTCGCGGTGGCACAATGGAGCCATTACCACCATAAAGAGCGAAGATATTGCCATCATAGCTATCATCGGTGAGCTTAGCTTGAACAGGTTGAATATCTGCAAATGCTATTCCTAAAAGCATCGCGAGACTCATACAACTTGCGATCGCCACACAACAAATCAAATCTAGATGCTTTTTTAGCCAATTTTTCATTATTTTTAATATAAATTTATCTATGATTCGCATTGGCTTATCGCTCTGTAGTCAATGCTTAACAGAGTGATTATATAACTTGTCATAGAAGTTACCGCGCTTAACCCGCAAACTCAAAGCAATAAGTTTTCTGAGACGATAACTTTATAAGCATTTCATAGAACCCGAAGATGAGTTGCGGCGCTTCGCGCCGCAACTCATCTTCGGGTTCTACAGTAATTCCCGATCAAACGAACCACTAGAATTTTTTTGAAAGTGTTGCAAAGTAACACTTTCAAAAAATTCTTGGTTCGGGTTTGAGCGCAAAGCGTTGTATGTCCTAATGTAATGACAACTATGTAATCAAAACCCAAAAAATTAAGTGGCGACGCTTTGCGCCGCCACTTACATAGCACCAAAAGAAAATGCTGTGGCTTTGTGCCATCACTCTACTTTTGGGAATAAAGTCTATAGCTAGGCACAATTAAATCTAAAAACTAAAAAACTATGATGCTTGTCTAGAAAGCATCTCAGGTTTCTAGTTTTTAATTATGCTTATATTCACACTTCACACTTCTTTACAAATCCAGATTAGAATTGCTACTAGGTCATTAGTGCAATTATTGAGTGATTGTATTTTAAACCAGCAATTATCACAATTAGTTATTTTTGCCATTATTCATTATTATTTAGGTAAAAAAAATGACTGTCGCATATCCTCGTAAACTTCGCGGTCAATTGAGCGCTCAAGATATCCTTGATCAAGTGGTACGTCAGCGTGAAGTGCATATGGTCACTCTTAACCGTTATCGCTATAACGAACAACGTAGCTGCAAAGATTTGACTGACCTCATCGAAAAGCTCGATGGTAAGCCTCGTGATTTAATCAAAGACTTGTCCCACCACATTGCTGATGAGTCCCGCCATGCCCTTTGGTTAACCGATCTCCTCTACGATCTTGGCGAAGATATCGGCACACCTCCCGGAACTTCCTATATTGATGAGTTCGAGCGCTTCATCAGCAATGACACGATCGCTACTGCGGAAGATGCCATTATCGAATCCTTAGCGGCTATCAATGTCACCGAAAAGCGTGGTTGTGAGTACTTTGCCGCCCATGTACGGGCGCTTGATAAGGCAGAACAGACTCCAGAGAACGTCAAGATTCGGGAAACCATCGCTAAAATCTTGCCTGAAGAAGTGGAACATGTAAAATGGGGTAATCGCAAGCTTGCAGAAATTGGCAAGCAAAGTGAAGCACTCCATGCCAAGGTCGATACGGCTAAGCGTAGGTATGCCGCGATCGAGCAAGCTGCCTATGAATCAGGGATGGATGTTTTAGCAGGTGCTGAAGTTCGCCGTATTGAGAACTTAATGAAAATTGCGGACACACTTCCTTTGTGGCAACGCCCTCAGTACTTGGTGGATCAACTTCCTCAGACTTTGTTTTCTCCTGAGCTACAAAAGACAAGAATCGAGCTAGCCAGAAAAGCATGGGAAAAAGATCCTTCTTCTTTTGTCGAGAAGTTTATCCCTATGTTCTTTTCTGCAAATCTCAAAACTACTGCCAATAAAGCAGGTTCTTATTAGTCTAGATACAGCGCTTTGCGCCCAAACGAAAAGAAAGGCTGGCAGCGCCAGCCTTTCTTTTCGTTTGGTTTTATACAAAATCACGATAGATTGTATAGCTAGAGTCCTCAAAAAAGCAAGAGAGCGTTGCGGCGCTTCGCGCCGCAACGCTCTCTTGCTTGGCTGGCTACAGCTATAAATGAATAAGGCGCTTAAGCTCATTGTTTAAAGCTGGTAAAATTTCCAAGCTTGGATAAATTGTCGATAATATGGAACTATTTGATTTAACGAGCATCAATCGCGATCGCTATGTCAACGTTTTAGTTGACTGTATCGGTATTGATGATTTGTTGACCTATCGCATACCTGAAGATATTGATATCCAAGTTGGTGATATTCTAAGCGTTCCATTGGGCAATCGTCAGGTGGGGGCGATCGCTTTACAAATTTCTGGTACTTCTCCAGTTAAAGATATTGAAACCGAAATTAAGTCAATAAGCACCGTAATTAGTTCGGGAATCTTTCCGAAAACCTATTGGCAGATGCTAACACACACTGCGGAATACTATCGGACTCCTTTGATTCAGACTGTAAAAACAGCATTACCACCAAAGCTATTAGATCAGTCTCATTATCGAATTAAAGTAAAACCTGATCATCTAGTTCCAGCAAAGATCGATCTAGATGTTCACGCCTTGCCAAAAGCGGCTCAAATGGTTTGGGATTTTTTGCAAGAGCATAAAAACAATGCCAAGGGAATTAGCCGTCGTTATATCCATCAAAAGCTAGGGCGATATACTAGTTCGGGTCTAAAGGAATTACAAAAAATAGAATGGATAGAAACAGTTTTAGAACTTCCTCAACGACCACAGCCAAAATATGAAAATATTGTCATTTTACTCAAAACCGCCGACAGTGAACTAACCGAGAGACAAGCAGAGATTCTCACGATTTTGCAACATCAGAATGGTGAATGCTTAAAAACCCAACTTTGTAAACTTGCTAAGACAACATCGACAACGCTGCAAGCTTTGGCAGACAAAGGATATTTAGCTATATCCAAGCGAGAATCTCTACGTTTAGGCGGAAAAACTCACAAGGTCACCCGCGATCGCCCAAAAGAACTTACCCCCGATCAAGATGCGGCACTGCAACAAATTTTAAAAGCGATCACCGATCAATCTGCGTCACATTTTTTATTGCATGGAGTTACAGGTTCAGGAAAAACAGAAGTATATCTGCAAGCGATCGCCCCCGTACTTCAATCTGGAAAATCTGCGCTAGTTCTCGTTCCTGAAATCGGTTTAACTCCACAGCTTACCGATCGCTTTCGCGCCAGATTTGGGGATGCCAAAGTAAATGTTTATCATAGTCAGTTATCGGAAGGGGAACGCTTTGACACATGGCGTTTGATGTTGACTGACGAAGCCCAAATTGTGATCGGCACGCGATCAGCAGTATTTGCACCGCTTGCTAACTTGGGCTTAATCGTGATGGATGAGGAGCATGATAATAGCTTTAAGCAAGATCAGCCTCAGCCCTGTTACCATGCGCGGACGATTGCTGAGTGGCGATCGCATTTAGAGCAAATCCCCCTTGTTCTAGGTTCGGCAACACCATCAGCAGAAGTAATCTATGCCCATCAGGAAGGCAAATCCATCTATTTAGAGCTTCCCAATCGCATCGGCAATAAAGCAATGCCACCGATTGAAGTAGTTGATATGCGCGATGAATTTAAAGCTGGCAACTATTCGATTTTGAGTAGGAAATTACAACAAGCGATCGCTGAAATGCTCGAATCTAAACAGCAAGGAATTCTATTTATTCATAGGCGCGGTTACAGTACTTTTGTTTCCTGCCGTTCCTGCGGCTATGTAGCTGAATGCCCTAACTGTGATGTTTCTCTTTCCTATCATGATCCGATCTCTCCCACGGCTCATCAACCCAAATCTGCCCATTTGCGCTGTCACTATTGCAACTACACCCTAATCCAGCCCAAATCCTGTCCTGAGTGCGGTTCTCCTTACTTTAAACATTTTGGTAGCGGCACTCAAAAAGTGGAACAAGAACTATCAAAGCTATTCCCAAATATTCGCCTAATTCGCTTCGACAGTGACACTACCCGCAATAAGGATCAACATCGTTTACTAATTGATCAGTTCCGTTCAGGCGCAGCAGATTTACTAGTGGGAACCCAGATGTTAACTAAAGGTTTAGACATTCCTCAAGTAACTCTTGTGGGCGTAGTTTCAGCCGATGGATTATTAAATTTCTCTGATTATCGTGCAGGAGAACGCGCTGCTCAAACCCTGCTCCAAGTAGCAGGTCGAGCGGGTCGCGGCGAAGAAGCTGGCAAGGTGATCATGCAAACCTATACTCCCGAACATCCTGCGATGGAAGCTGTAAAGAGTTATCAATTGGAAGCATTTATGCAAACAGAGTTAGAAATGCGTGAAGCTCTGCACTATCCGCCAATGGGACAAATGGTTCTAATTCATCTCAGTAGTGAAAATGCCTCAACTGTTGAAAAATCAGCGCAGGAATTAGCAGAATATTTATGTCAATTGGGAAATAATTGGGAAGTCTTAGGAGCAACTCCTGCCACGATCGCTAAAGTCGCTAATCGTTACCGCTGGCAAATTTTGCTCAAGTTCGCCCCAGAAGTTTTACCTAATGTACCAAGTTTAGAAGAATTGCGAATGTTAGTAAATTCTAAAGCTGTCAGAGTCTCAATTGATGTCGATCCGCTCACAATTTTGTAAACTACAATGCTTTGCGCTCAAGTCTGAACCAAGAACTCTTTGAAAGTGCTGCTTTGCAGCACTTTCAAAGAGTTCTCGCTTTAAGTGGTTACAACATTTGTTGCAGATATTGAGCGCTACCTATTTCTTCTAGTTTGGCTTGCTTTACGTTAACCATATCAGCCAGAGACTGACGATACGCGATCACTTTTTCCAATAGCTCAGGATTAGAACTAGCGAGCATCTGCACCGCCAGCAACCCCGCGTTATCAGCATTACCGATCGCCACTGTCGCCACAGGAATTCCCTTAGGCATCTGCACGATAGAATATAGAGAATCAACACCATTGAGCTGACGAGTTGTCACGGGGACACCAATCACAGGCAAAGGGGAAAGAGCTGCCACCATTCCTGGCAAATGGGCTGCGCCACCTGCCCCTGCAATGATGACTCTGATGCCACGAGTGTGAGCAGTTTTAGCAAATTCGACCATGCGATCAGGTGTGCGGTGAGCAGAGATAATCGCGACTTCATATGGAATAGCAAATTGTTGGCAAACAGCGATCGCGCCCTGCATAGTGGGCAGATCGGAATCACTTCCCATAATGATACTAACTTGAGGTTGTGACATAGATTAAATGAGAATATCTTAAGATATGAAAGCTATACTATAGCTGTAGTTAAGTGTCCCAAATATAAACCTAAAACCTGTAGCGCACGCACTGCGTGCGCTACAGGTTTTAGATTTATATTTAATTGAGTCTAGCTACTTATACTTAAATAGATAACCCAGTAATCGCCAATCATGCAATTTATCAATCCTAAGATCGACTATGCCTTTAAAAAGATATTTGGATCGGAACAAAGTCATGAAATATTAATTAGCTTTCTCAATGCCCTACTTTACGAAGGCAAAAATGTTATTCAGGACTTAGAAATAATTGATCCTTATCTTGCGCCTAAAATTCGCGGCATTAAGGATACTTATGTCGATGTCAAAGCCACAATTACCGATGAACAAGGCGAAAACTCATCGGTGATTATTGAAATGCAAGTCCTAAATGTGGAAGGTTTTGAGAAACGGATTCTTTACAATGCCGCTAAAACTTATTCTACTCAACTCGATATCGGCGAAGATTACACGATTCTTCAGCCCGTGATAGCTCTCACAATTACCGACTTTGAGATGTTTCCCGAATTAGAGTCACTCATCTCACGATTCATTCTCAAGGAGAAAACCTATCTCACTGACTATCCCATTTATGATATCGAACTAGCATTTATAGAGTTACCGAAATTTAATAAATCCCTAGAAGAATTACAGACTATCACTGATAAGTGGCTATATTTCCTAAAAACTGCGCGCAAATTAGACTCAGTGCCATCTGTAATGGAAGATATACCTGCCATGAAGAAAGCCTTTGAAATTGCGAGCCAAGCAAACATGACGCGCCAAGAGCTAGATGATCTCGAAAAACGAGCTATTTTCATACACGATCAACGCAATGCCATGAAAAAAGCGGAACGACTTGGCTTAGAACAAGGAATCAAGCAGGGCATTGAACAGGGTATTGAGCAGGGCATTGAACAGGGCATTGAGCAAGGTATTGAACAGGGCAGGTTATCTGAGAAATTAGCGATCGCCCGACAATTACTTTCCATATTAGATGATGAGGCAATTAGTCGCAGTACCAGCCTAAGCCTTGAGCAAATTACTCAACTTAGAGATGAATCTTTATAATTCTTCTAATTATTGATATCCTGCGGCTTGAATTGAAAATAAATGAGCGTAGCGCCCATTTGCTTGTAATAGCTGCTCATGACTACCTTTCTCGATAATTTTGCCATCCGCCATGACGATGATTTGATCTGCCATGCGAACGGTAGAAAAGCGATGGGAAATGAGAACCACCATTTGATCTTTGGTGATTGTCCGAAAATGATTAAAGATGTTCATTTCCGCCTCAGCATCCATCGCTGCTGTTGGTTCATCAAGGACAAGAATATCCGCTTGCGATCGCATAAAAGCTCTAGACAACGCGATTTTTTGCCACTGTCCACCTGACAACTCTTGACCACCCTTAAACCATCTGCCTAACTGAGTTTGAAACCCTTGAGGCATATGGTCAATGAAAGATTTTGCCATGCCTTTTTCTGAGGCAACTTCCCATTTTTGAGCGTCATCCATGCGTTCTACATCACCAACACCGACATTCTCGCCAACGATAAATTGATATTGGACAAAGTTTTGAAAAATTACGCCAATCCGTTGACGTAATATATCTAAGTCCCAATCCTTTAAGTCCACACCATCTAAGAGGATGCGACCACTGCTGGGACTATATAGCCTCGTTAATAGCTTGATCAGGGTGGTTTTTCCAGAACCATTTTCGCCCACGATCGCTAGTTTCTCACCATGTTTAAGATGGAGGGAAATACCATTTAATACTGGTTGTTGGCTATCGGGATAGTAAAAAGAGACATTCTCAAACCTGATGCCATCGGGTTTAAGCCCTTGAGTGATGTAGCCTTGAGATTTAGGAATTGGCTTTTCTAAAAACTCGTAGAGATTGGCTAAATAGAGATTATCTTCATACATACCACCGATAGAAGTTAGCGCCGAGGCAAAGGTGGATTGACCTTGACGGAATACTACCAAATACATGGTCATTTCTCCTAAGCTAATTTTGCCTGCGATCGCTTCAATCACAATCCATGCATAGGCAGCGTAGAAAGCAATTGTACTCAACAATCCCAGCAAATATCCCCAAATCCCCTTTTGAATGGTGAGGTTGCGATCTTCGGTATAAAGTCGATCAAAAATATCGCGATAACGCTGCAATAGCATTGCACCTAATTGATAGAGTTGCACCTCTTTGGCATAATCCTCACGAGATAGTAGAGTCTCGATATAGTGCTGCTGACGAGTTTCTGGCGATCGCCAACGAAATAAACGGAAAGCATGTTCAGAAAATTTAGTCTCGGCAATAAAGGAAGGTATAGCCGCAAACACTAAAACGACAACTGCCCACAATGAAAAGTTAAGTAATAGTCCGCTAAAGGTAAGCAGAGTGAGGGCTGACTGTCCTAACCCAAAGATTCGACCAATTAGCGACAAGGGACGACTAGAAGCTTGCGATCGCGCTTGAGTTAATTTGTCATAAAAGTCGGAATCTTCAAAATGCGAGAGTTCGAGAGTCAGTGCTTTTTCGAGAATGAGAACATTAACTCGCTGACCTAGCAAAACTCGCAGCAGTGATTGAGAGACGTTTAATCCCTTTTGACAAGCAGCTAAAATCACAAGGATCAGCGCTTCTAAGCCAACATAACTCAGAGCTAAATTGCGGTTGGCTAATGTGCCATTTTGAGAAGCTAAAACTACACTATCAACGATTAATTTCCCGACATAGGCGATCGCCGCAGGTAGTAGCCCACAAATAATTGTAAAAAAAGCGATCGCGATCGTTAAAACTGGGCTAGTTTTCCAGACTAATTCGAGTGCTTTTAATCCATAGCGGAAGATGGTGGAAATTTTACGGAGTGATTTAGTTATTTCAGGTAACTTGATTTTTTTTGATTTGGTCATGTTTTTAAGATTAAGGCTAAAACCCAGAAGAGAGTAGCGGCGCTTTGCGCCGCTACTCTCTTTTAATAATTTGCGCGGCTAATGGAGAAAAATCAGCGTCTTGCAAAGCGCTGTAGCGCTTGCCAATAAGCCTGTATCGGAAACTGAGTATAGTCACGGGTAATTGATAGAAATACAATTAGATGCCCAAAAAAAGTAGCGATCGCCCAAAACTTAGGAAACCATGCCAATGGAACATCTGGCTCGACGGGAAAGTAATAGACCGCAGCCGTAGCGATCGCAGTCGGCAAGATCACTAATAAAATCCCTAAAACACTCAGCCAACGGCTAGTAAAAACCTGTACCGCATTAGCATTTTCCCAACACTGCCCTGTCCAGACCCACCGCAAAGTGGAAATAGTATCTGCCATTTTTAAGACTTGGAGATTGAGACGTGGATCGGCTTCGACCACAAAAATATGGTTGCAAAAACTACAAGCCAAAGATTCCATCATCGGCATTGGGGCGATCGCTCCACGCATACAAAGAGGACAAGCGGACTCGCCACGGGGTAAAGGTTTTAAGCTCATAGCAATCATCATCAAACTATTGTACTCAACACCCAACGGAACGCATAACGCCATCGCAGTGAAAATTTAGGTAAGGCGGCGGCTTCAGCAATATTTTTTAGTTCAGGAAGCTTGAAGCCGCGTAAAACTGATAAGGGCGCATCATTACGAACCATTGGTGCGGCGGGTAAAAGTCTGGTGAGGGCATAGATGCCGTAATAGGCAAAGGGATGACGATGTAAGTCATTGATTAAAATTCCTTGCTGCGAGACTCGTTGCATCGATCGCACAATTTTTACAGCATTATCGTGGGCAAAGTGATGTAAAAACATCGCCGCGATCGCCACATCAAATTGATTGTCGCTGTAGGGCAAGGCAAGCGCATCAGCAACTTCCACTTTTATCTTGCCTTGCAATTCAGGGGGTAAGCGCTTGGCTAGGGTCTGACGCGCATAATCTACGGTGACAGGATTAGCATCGATCGCCACTACTTCCACATTAATCGCGGGAGACTGGGCTGCTGCCCAACGCACTATATATTCAGGAAAATCCCCAATCCCTGTTCCCACATCAAGAATACGAATAGGGCGATCGTGATGTGTGTGGGAACGCAAAAATGGAGCCAAAATTTCCATCGTGGTGGCATAGCCACCCAGCAGTTGATTAATGGGGCGTAGTTGTTCTAAAGCATCGGTCAAGCGCTCATCTTGAATCGAGAAATCATCCATCAATTCATCTTGATTGGTGCGTATTTGAAATGAAGGCATCATGATTTCTAGTCCCAAGAGTTATTTGAGTAATAAGGGTTATGCGATTTAATAAGGAACCAAATTTTTGATGGCGCGGCTTCGCCGCGCCATCAAAAATTTGGTTCCTTATTTTACGGCGAAGCCCTAATGCCCCGCGCAAAGCGCAGGCATTATTACAGATTGGTTGTGTTGTAGACAACTCTTATATTTTGGCAGTTAAGTCAGAATGTAGTTAAAAATATTTGCAAAATAAAGTAATCACCACCTTTATAGCTGTCGCCATTTGTTTTATAGCGTTTTGCGCTCAAACAAATTCTTGGTTCGGGTTTGAGCGCAAAGCGCTGTAGGACAAGCTTAAAACCCTAAAAGCGAGTGGCGGCGCTAAGCGCCGCCACTCGCTTTTAGGGTTTTGAGCGAACTAGATATAGCAATTAACCATGACAAAAGTTCACGCTAATCCAGAAAAGCAAGCAGGAAGACTAATTTTCAAAAAAGTCTCAATTCGATCGCTGATTACTTTTCCTAACATTTTGCAAACTATCATTGCCGTGTTGGTGATTGGCTACTTTTCCTTTCAAAACGAACAAAAATTAGCTGATGAATTTAGTGATAAATTACGAATTGGAGTCGTTGAAAGCCTCAATCAAGATATAAAAAACTATCTGCAACCAACGATGCAGATAGTCAAACTCAATGCCGAAGCCCAGCAAAATAAACCACTAGACATCAAAAATTCCCGCGAAATCATCCAACAGTTTCAAGCTTTGATCAATGTTTTTTCCTCGGTGCGAGAAGTTTTTTTAGGAGATAGTTCAGGAAATTTCTTAGGTGTATTACGCCAATCGGATAAATCCCTAGCAGTCAAAATTACGAACAACTTTCCACGACGTAATTGGTATCAACTTGATGCACAGGGAAAGGTAAGTACATTATTTAAAATAGAAACAAACTACGATCCACGCACTCGTCCTTGGTATCAACGGGCGATCGCCAACAAGAAAGTAGTATGGACAGAAATATATCCTTTCGTTGATAGTCCTGATCTTGGTATTTCCGCGACCCAAGCTATTTTTGACCGCCAAGGTAAACCTCTATATGTGATCGCCGCCAGCTTAAATCTTGACAGAATCAATCAATTTCTGGCTAAGCACCAAGTCACGTCAACTAGCCAAACCTTCATCATTGATCGCGATGGAATGCTTGTAGCGACTTCCACTCAAGAGACAGCTTTCACGATCAATCAACAGGGCAAAGTAAAACGGATCAAGGCGATCGATAGTAATAACTTGCTGATTCGGCAAACTATGCTCAAAACAAGTGATCAATTAGCATCACTCAGTAACATTACTGACAATCGCAAATTTACAATTTCCATTGAAAAAAATGTGGGAGGTAAAATTACTAGTGATGAAAAGCAATTTGTGGAGGTATTTCCCTATCGAGATTTAGCGGGGATTGAATGGTATGTGTTTATCGTGATTCCTGAAGATGACATTCTATTAAAAGCAAATGAAAATAAAGCTGCTCTCATCGCTCTATGTACTGGCATATTGGCAACATTAGTGGTCATTGGCATCATCACAACTCGCCGCATCGTCAAGCCCATTTTTGAATTGCGGGAGGCAAGTCTCGCGATCGCCGCTCAAGATTTCAATCAACCCATTAGAGGCTCTTGGATCGAAGAGTTAGATATTCTCGCCACCGCTTTTAAACAAATGCGTGAGCAATTAAGCCAATCTAGGGAGCAACTACAGGAATATTCGCGATCGCTAGAGATGAAGGTCGAAGAAAGAACTCAGGAATTAAAACAAGAAATTAGCGATCGGATAGCCATTCAAAATGAATTGCAAGACAAAGCCATTACCTTGAGCCAACATTATCAAGTATTAAATCAACTTGCTAAAGATGAATCAATGCGCCAAGGCAATTTACTCGCCAGCATTCAAAAATTAACCTCTGCGGTGGGGCAAACCTTAGGGATCGAGCGTAGTAGTATTTGGCTAATCAAAGAGAACGACTGGAATTGTTTAGATATGTTTTTGCTCAGCTATGAAAAGCATATTATCGAGTCTGATTTATTACCCGATTCCGTTCCTAATTATTTAGGCAAACTAAGGACAGAGCTAGCAATTTCGATCAACGATGCTTTGAATGATAGTCGGACATCGGAGTTAGCCGAAAGCTATTTAATTCAATTTGGAATTACTTCCATTTTAGAAATTCCCCTGCGTCAAAACAATGAAGTTATGGGAATGCTGAGTCTTGAACATACTGGTGAACCAAGGAATTGGTCACTAATGGAACAGAGCTTTGCGCGGTCAATTGGAGACTTAGTCGCTCTGGCTCTTGAGTCTTCTAACCGCAAGCTTGCTGAGCAGCAACTCAAGGAAAGTGAAGAGCGTTGGCAACTTGCCCTAGATGGAAGTAACGATGGAATTTGGGATTGGAATTGTAAAACTAATCAAGCATTTTATTCATCACGCTATCAAACAATGCTGGGATATGATGACCATGAGCTTGCTCCCTATGGCAATACTTGGGAAAGCCTGATTCATCCCGATGATTTGGAAAGAGCCTTAAAATCTACCAATGACTACCTAAGCAAGAAAACCTCCAACTATTTTCTAGAACATCGCTTGAGGTGCAAAGATGGCAGCTATAAATGGATTTTAGCTAGAGCCAAGGCTCTATTTAACAAAAATGGAGTGGCAATCAGGATGATTGGTTCCCATACTGATATTACCGAACGTCGTAAGTATGAGGAGGAATTACAACAACGCGCGGCGACGCTTAGTCTGCATAATCAGGTGCTGACAAAACTGGCTGGCAATGAAGACTTAAGACTTGGAGATTTACGATCTAATTTGCAGAATTTGACAAAGGAAGTTGCTAAAACCCTTAATGTAGAACGAGTCAGTCTGTGGATGGCAAAGCAGGATAGTAGTTATTGGGAATGTCTTAATCAATTTATCTTAAGCACGAGCATTCACTCCATTGAACCCGATCTAGCGATCGCCGAGTTGCCAAATTACTTTGCAGCGCTTAAACAGGAATCGCTAATAGCAGCGATCGATGCCATAAATGATCCCCGAACTAGTGACCTAAGCTCAGAGTATTTATCCAAATTTGGGATTACTTCTATGTTAGAACTTCCCCTGCGGCAAAAGTCCAGCATTTTTGGAGTGCTGTGCATTGAGCATACTGGAGAAATGCGGGAATGGACTCTCGAAGAACAGAGCTTTGCGCGTTCAATTGGGGATTTAGTGATCTTAGCGATCGAATCCTATAACCGTAGCCTTGCCGAACGAAAGCTAAAGGAAGGTGAAGAGCGTTGGCAACTAGCTTTAGAGGGTAATAATGACGGTATTTGGGATTGGGATTGTCAAACTAACGAAGTGTTTTTCTCGCCAAGATACAAATCTATGCTGGGCTACAGTGATGAAGAACTATCGCCCAATGTTGATTCATGGCTCAATCTAATTCATCCTGAAGATTCAAACCGTGTCCGCTCAATTGTCGAAAGTTACTGGGCAAAATCAACTCCCCATTATGTGGCTGAGCATCGGGTACTTTGCCAAGATGGTTCTTATAAATGGATATTGGCTAGAGGAATTGCTCTGTTTAACGGAGATGGTACACCCACCCGCATGATTGGTTCGCATACCGACATTACAGAGCGTAAACAGGCAGAAATTGAACTTTCTCTAGCCAAAGAAGCGGCTGATTTTGCTAATCGAGCTAAGAGTGAGTTTTTGGCAAATATGAGCCATGAACTAAGAACGCCTCTCAATGGGATTTTGGGCTATGTGCAGATCTTGCAACGCGATCGCAATTTAACACCTAAACAAATCGAAGGCGTAAATGTGATTAAACAATGTGGTACACATTTACTCAATTTGATTGCTGATATTCTCGATCTTTCTAAAATTGAAGCCAAAAAACTAGAATTAATCGAAACTGAATTTCATTTTCTAAATTTTCTGCAAGGAGTGGTAGAAATCAGTGCGGTCAGATCGGAGCAGAAAGGAATCACTTTTACCTACATCCCATCTGCCAACCTACCGTTAGGAATCTGTGCCGATGACAAACGCTTGCGCCAAGTCCTCTTAAATCTGCTCGGTAATGCCATTAAGTTTACAGAAGACGGTGGTGTTACCTTCAGAGTAGAAGTGGTTGCTGTAAATATCGAGTATGACGATAACTCGACCAAAGGATATACGATCCGTTTTCAAGTCGAAGATACAGGCATTGGTATTGGTTCAGAAAAGTTAGAACAAATTTTTTCTCCCTTTGAGCAGGCTGGAAGTTCACAAACAAACTCAGAGGGAACAGGCTTAGGATTATCGATTAGTCAAAAGATTGTAGAAGTGATGGGAAGCACTATCCAAGTGATTAGCGAACCCAGTCAGGGCAGTAAGTTTTGGATTGATTTAGATATTAAAGCCGCGAATGATCGCTTAAATTGGTTGGAGATTAACGAAAAACTAAATCAACGCAAGATTACAGGATTTAGTGGGCGATCGCGCACAATTTTAGTGGTTGATGATAAATGGGAAAATCGGACTGTACTCGTAAAATTGCTCCAAGAAATCGGATTTGTTATCCTTGAAGCGAGTGATGGTCAAGCTGCATTGGATTTAGCGAGTACGGCTAAGCCTGATCTGGTTATTACCGATTTAGTTATGCCTGTGATGGATGGATTTGAGATGATTCGCCAATTTAAGAGATCGCCTGAGTGCCAGAATATAATTATTATTGTGACATCGGCGAGTGCTTTTAATAAAGATGCTACCCAAAGTTTAGAAACGGGAGGAAATGACTTCATACCGAAACCAATTAATTTTGAACACTTGCTAACCAAGATCGCCACCCATTTGGAGATTGAATGGATATATGAAGAGGTAACACTACCTGATCTTAACAAGCCGTCAAATCTTTGTGAAATTGAAGCCTATCAAAACTTAGAAGAGACTTCATCTATGATTGTGCCATCAGTAGAAAAAGTTGAATTACTTCTTGATTTAGCAATGCAAGGTAATATTAATAGTATTATCGAGCAAGCAAATCAGATGGAACAAGATGATGTTAATTTGTCGGTATTTGCCGACGAATTAAAAACATTGGCAGGGGGGTTTCAGATCAAAAAACTAAAGAACTTGTTGAAAACCATCTCAACAAGTCTAACAACTAGTTCAACTTCATAGCCAAAAACTTATTACATTTACAGCACTTCGCGCCTTTTTAAAAACAAGAAAATTTTTAAAAGGCTAGCAAAGCCAATCTTTAAAAATTTTCTTGGACTACATAGAGACTCAATAGACTGTATTACCAGCAAAAAAATTTAGATAAGGTATTAAAATCAAAGCTATGGTTAGTCAAGATTTCAAGAAAAGCAAGATCCTAATTGTTGATGACAATCCGAACAACCTAAAAGTTTTATCTGCTACTCTTGATCACGGGGATTGGGATATCTTGGTGGCGGTAGATGGGGAAAGTGCGATTGAACAGGCAATTTACACTAAGCCTGACTTGATTTTTTTAGATGTGATGATGCCTGTAATGGATGGATTTACAGCTTGTAAAATATTGAAAGGCACTCCAGAAACTAGAGAAATTCCAATTATCTTTATGACTTCCCTGTCCGACACTCTAGACAAAGTCAAAGGATTTGAACTGGGTGCAGTGGACTACATTACCAAGCCCTTTGACCGAGATGAAGTAATCGCAAGGGCAAAAACTCACCTCCATATCAGCCATCTCACAAGGCAGATACAGGAAAAAAATATTCAATTAGAGAATTTTAATCAAAACCTAGAAAATCGTGTGCAATCTCGTACTGTGGAGCTATCAGAAGCCCTTGCAAATCTACAAAAAGTTCAAATAAAGCTCTTAGAAAGAGAGCAACGCCTTGCCTACGATGCCTTTCATGATGCCCTCACAGGGCTGCCTAATCGTACTTGGCTAATGCAGAGGTTACAACATCTTCTCAATAACCAACATCAACTTTATGCAGTTCTATTTACCGATCTTGATCGTTTTAAAGTAATTAATGATAGCCTTGGTCATCTAGTCGGTGATGAGCTACTCAAACAAGCCACTCGCCGCCTCAAGGTGGCATTACCAGCAAGGGCGACAATCTCTAGATTTGGTGGTGATGAATTTGTGATTCTCTTTGAAGATATTAGTAATCTGATAGAAGCTGAAAATCTAGCTGGTCAGATACAGAGAGAAATGGCACTTCCCTTTAAACTATATAACTATGAACTGTTCATCAGTATTAGTATTGGTCTTACGCTAGGTACTGATGAATACCAACAGTCAGAAGACATCCTCAGAGATGCCGATATTGCCATGTATCAAGCTAAACAGAAAGGGAGGGGACGTTATGAAGTATTCAATCCATTGATTAGGGATCAGGCGATCGCGCGTTTAGAGTTAGAGAACGATTTGCGCCGCGCGATTGATCGCGAAGAATTTTGTATGTATTATCAGCCGATCTTTTGCCTGAGGAGCGATCGCATCTGTGGATTTGAATCCTTAATACGTTGGAATCATCCTTCTGGTCATCTTATATCCCCTGCAAAATTTATTCCCATCGCTGAAGAAATCGGCTTAATTAATAGTTTGGGGTGGTGGATTCTTGAGGAGTCCCTAACTCAAATCCAGATTTGGCATCAACAATTTGATGATCGTTCTTTGTGGATGAATGTGAATATCTCACCACTGCAATTAAAGCAAGTAAACTTTGCTCAAGATGTCAAACAAATATTACAAAATTTAGAATTACCCAGTGATTGTCTCAAACTAGAAATCACCGAGAGTTGTCTTTTAGAATCATCTAAAGCAGAAATATCGGCTTTAGAGCAGTTAAAACAACAGGAGATTAGGCTCTGTATAGATGACTTCGGTACGGGTTATTCATCGCTTAGTCGTTTGCACGAGTTACCAATTCACACGCTCAAAATAGATCGTGCTTTTGTAAAGGAATTAGCTACTAATGCTGAAAATAGTATTATCTCAACGATTATCAAGTTAGCCCAAGGGCTAAATATGGATGTGGTTGCGGAAGGTATTGAGACAGTCGAGCAGAAAGAAATTTTGCGATCGCTTGATTGTGGATATGGGCAAGGTTATTTATTATCTATTCCTTTACCTGTAGAAGCGGCGACCGATTTGCTCAGCAAATCAATGCTCAACTAGACTTACAGCACTTTGCGCTTAAACCCGAACCAGAAAACTCTTGAAAGTGTTGCAAAGCATCAATTTCAAAAAAATTCTTGTAGTTCATTTGATCGGAAATTACAGTAATTCATGGCAAGTCCCTAAGTTCTATTCCAGATTGCCATACTGCTTGCTGAATCTTCGCTAATGGCACATGATGCGATCGCGCTAGTCTAGCGCAATCCTCATATTCAGGTTGCACCGTATCAAAACCATCTCGTTTAGCAATTTTTATCCTTGCCGTTCCATACTCTGTCTCAACTTCCACAATCTCGCGCTCTAAAATCTGCCGCTCTTGCAAACGGAACCTAATCCCCAGAGTCGTAATTTCTTGAAACAGAATTTGCTCGCAAATGGCTTGGCGATCGCCATGACAAATCACTGTAATCAATACACCAGTACGAGATTTTTTCATGGTGATCGCTTGGGTATAAACATCAAGAGCGCCATTTTGCAATAGTTGCTCAGTCGTATAAGCGATCGCTTGCGCGGTCATATCATCAACTTGAGTTTCCAAAACCACAACTGTTTCGGTTTGACCAATGGCATGGCGATCGCCTCCTTCATCACCCAACACCCGATCGCCTATTTCCCACATCAAACAGCGATCACCATTACTGTTTAGTCTATGCTTCGTAATGCCCACCAATAGCGATGATGTATATATTTTCGTCATCAAAGCTATACACCAGCCGATCCTTGTCAGATATGCGCCGCGAGTAATATCCAGTTAATTCATACTTCAATGCTTCAGGTTTTCCAGTTCCTTGTGTGGGATCGCCTTTTTGCATTTCTTTGAGAATATTAAACAGTTTTTTGTGAATGGGTTTATTGGTTTCTCTCAAATATTCGTATATTTGCAGGGTGTCTTCATGAAATACGACTGAGCGCATGATGCTTCTGTTTGTGGGTTTCGATTAGTAATTGAATTTGTGTAATTAGTTCTGGATTTTTTAGGATGTAGTCGAAATCGAGAGATAGATCTGCTTGGCTAGGGTTCGATTTTTTAGAATTGTGCTTGAACTGCCTGATCTGTTGCATTAAGTGCGGGTTACTCAGGACATATTCGGTTTCTTGATGAGTATCCATAAGTCTTGGCAAAGTTTATAGTCTACAGCTACATCTCTAGCATACCTGATATGTCGTTGAATAGAGATCGCCCCAGCCCACCAATAAACCCGATCGCAAATTCCCCACACCAAACAGCGATCGCCCCTCAACACCCATAAACCCGATCGCAAATTCCCTCAAATCAAAAAGCGATCGCCCCTACACTACCCAACACCCGATCGCCTATTACTTCAGCATCAAACAGCGATTTCTATTAGTGAAAGCGGCAGGCGAGAATTCTGATTTTATCGTCTAGGACTTCATAAACTAGACGATGTTCTTGATCAATACGGCGCGACCAACAGCCAGACAGATTGTGTTTTAGAGCTTCGGGCTGTCCTGTACCTTCAAATGGATTACGTTGGACTTCACGAATAAGCTTGATAACTTTTAAAGCTTTTTTACGATCATTTTCGACCCACCAAGCTAAGTCTTCAAAAGCATCTGTATCAAATTCCAAGCTTTTCACAGGTTGCTTCCAAAGAGATTCCATCTTGACGTTTTCTGGCTGCAAGTAATCTTTTTTTCATGACTGGACTACTGAGTAAATAGGCAGTTTCTCTTTCTGCCATTAGTTCTTGCCAAAAGGCAACGGGGACAACTACAGAAACTGTTTGCCCTTCTGAATCACAGATGTATTGTAATGCGTTAGTCATGGAAGCCAATATAACTTAACTGGATTAATCATAATTATAACTGATCGCCCCTCACCACTCATAAACCCGATCGCCTATTTCTCAATATTAAACAGCGATCGCCCTTTTCACCACCCACAAAACCTGATCGCCTAAATCTCAACATCAAACAGCAATATTAAAAAAGCAAGATATATAATGGTAATTGACGTTTTAATAAATTCAGTATGAGTCAAAGAATCCCACAAATTAAACAAGAAAACGAACAAGTTAAACAGGAAATCGAAACTTTTATAGGATTTTGTAATCATATCGATGTAAATATTAGCTTTGATGATTTTCAACATACAGATTCGCCAGACTTTGTGAGGAAAGATAAATCAATAGCAGTCGAATTAACTGAGTATCACAGGGATAAACACTTAAAGAATAAAAAAGGTAAAAATCTAAGAAGATCAGAGTCTATATATCAGTCGATTTTAGAAAACGCCAGAGATCATTTTCGATCTTTGAGTCCTTCTCGTAGGCTCAATGTCTTTTTAAACCTAAAGAATATGTGGCAAATTAAAGAAGAAGAAGAAGAAAGAAAACAGCTTTCTGAATCTATTGCTCAATATATTCATTCTTTACCGAACGACTCTAATGAAATAGACCCAGATCCTTTTAATCCACTGCCATATAAACTAAGTGATTTCATTTCATATATGACCACAGTACCAACAATGTCAGACCCTGACTTAGAGTTTATATGTCAGTCGATTTTAGAAAACGCCAGAGATCATTTTCGATCCTTGAGTCCTCCTCGTAGTCTCAATGTCTTTATAAAGCTAAATAATCAATGGCAAATTAAAGAAGAAGAAGAAGAAGAAAGAAAACAGCTTTCTGAATCTATTGCTCAATATATTCATTCTTTACCGAACGACTCTAATGAAATAAAAATAGACTCACCAGATCCTTCTAATCCTAATCCATTGAGAGATAACATAAGTCATTTCATTTCATATATAAAGACAAAACCAACGCCACTCCCTAACGATGAAATGATTTGGCAAGTTGAAATGATTTGGCAAGTTGTTGAAGCCTCGATAGCTGACGTTGTTACTGATTCTATTGATTCAATAATCAAGAGAAAAGATGAGAAAATAGATTCATACAAAAAAAATCTAGAACTAAATTCTGAAATATGGCTACTTATTTATTCTTCAAGATGTCCTACTGTGGGGATTCCAGATGTAGCTCATGTTTCGACTTATGGACGCATAACTAATGAACTAAGGGAAAGATACTTTAAAACATCATTTGATAGAGTCTACTATTTTGATAAGGCTGAATCGAAGGTTATTCAGTTAAAAATAGAGAGGTAATTTATGGCAAAAATAAACTGGCGACCATTTGAAGAAGCTCGTGCTTTTGTACATGAGATTAAGCTAAAAAACAGGGGGGATTGGAAAACTTGGACAAAAAGTGAGGCGAAACCTGATGATATTCCTTTTAATCCTGCTGGAGTTTATAAAGATAAAGGATGGGTTAGTTGGGGAGATTGGCTAGGCACTGGCACAATAGCTGTCTTTAATCGTAATTACCAATCATTTGAGGAAGCTCGTACTTTTGTTCGTCAACTTCAACTAAAAAATGCTAAAGAATTTTTTGCATGGACTAAAAGCAATGCAAAACCTGATGATATTCCCGCCAATCCTGCTGGGGTTTATAAAGATAAAGGATGGATAAATTGGGGAGACTGGCTCGGTACTGGCACAATTGCAGCCTATAATCGGGTTTACCAATCATTTGAGGAAGCTCGTACTTTTGCACATCAACTTCAATTAAAAAATAAAGAAGAATGGTTCACATGGTCAAAAACAGATCAAAGACCTGAAGATATTCCTGTTGATCCCTTTGGTGTATATAAAGATCAAGGTTGGATAAGTTGGGGAGACTGGCTCAATACAGGTTCAGTTGCATCATTTAATCGTGTTTATCTTCCATTTGAGGAAGCTCGTACTTTTGCTCGTAACCTTCAACTAAAAAATATTAAAGAATGGGTATTTTGGACACAAGGTGAAACAAGACCAGAAAATATTCCTGTTACTCCTGATAATATTTATAAAGATGACGGTTGGATAAGTTGGGGAGACTGGCTTGGTACTGGAACAATCGCAGCCTACAACAGGATTTATCGACCATTTGAAGAAGCTCGTGCTTTTGTCCGTCAACTTCAGCTAAAAGATACAAATGAATGGTTTGCATGGTCAAAAACCGAACTGAAACCAGAAAATATTCCAGCAAATCCTTCTGGAGTCTATAAAAATGAGGGATGGCTAGGATGGGGAAATTGGCTGGGTGTGATCAATTTATGGACACCAAATGCTATTTTAGGCTTTCTGTATGGCTTAAAGCCTATCTTGCCAACTTTAGCAGCTTCAGAGTTATATGCAGTCATGAGACAAAATGGCATGATTGCTTCTATTAGTTTTGGTAATAACAATACTGTCCTTCTCAAAGGCATCAAAGATCTCTGCTCCTCAACTGATCTAGATAATGACTATAACAACTTAATTTCTCATATTGAAAAGGAACTTGGTAAGGAAAACACCGATTCTGATAACACTAAACTTGATGATTTGGCAGTAGATAATAACTTAAATACTGAAAAAGAAATAGAAACTGATTTAGTCCCTGATAAAGTTGAAACTACTGATACCGAATTACCTCAACTAAAATCCTTTGACTCTCTAAAAGCAGTTGATTTACTTGTAGAAGCAGGAATTACCTCAGATTATGAAACCATCGAATTTTTAATTTGCAATCGCGTTAGCGTCCTATGGCAAACCTGCCTAAACAACGATCCCAACTTTGACCTAGACCGACTTCGCAACGAAACAGGCGGCACATACTTTCAGACAATCCGCGATCGCTTCCTCAGTCAACACGATGGCGCAGCAAACCTAACCATACCCAACGGCTATAACTTCTCATATCCACCAAACCTGATGCAACGCCTCACCGCCTATCGCATCCTTAAGGAAAGAAGGATCGGCAACTGGTCAGGAGTTGGCGCAGGGAAAACCATATCCGCAATCTTTGCCAGTCGCGTCATTAACGCCAAATTCACGATCATCATCGCCTTTAACAGCACCATCGAAGGATGGGCAAAAGCGATCGCCCAAGTCTATCCCGACAGCATCATTTACCAAAAAGAACGCGGCGAAATCAGCGTAGATCGCAACCAACATAACTATCTCATTCTCAACTTCGAGAAATTCCAACAACCCTACTCCGCCGAACTTGTCGGCAACATTCTTGCCAATCATCAGATCGATTTTGTCGTCATCGATGAAATCCAAAACGTCAAACAACGCGATCCCAATCCCAACAAAGAAAGCAAACGCCGCAAAACCCTTAACTACCTACTCTCCGAAGCATCCCGCCAAAACCCTGAACTCTGCGTCTTAGGCATGAGCGCCACACCCGTCATCAACAACCTCTACGAAGCCAAGGCACTGCTAGAAATGACAAGGGGCGAAAAATTTGACGAATTAAAAACCTTCAGCACGATCGCCAACGCCCTTGCGATGCACGAAAAACTGATGCTCTATGGCATCCGCTATCGTCCCAATTACAAAATTGCGATCGCCGAAAGCTTTCCCGAAATCTCAGGCGAACATCTACGCCCCCAACTCATCGCCGCCATCAAAACCAGCCCTCTCGCAGTCGAGCAAGTCCTTCTCTCAGCCAAAATCGACACGATCATCGCCCATCTCAAAACAGGAACCCTCATCTATACCCACTATGTCGAAGGTATGGTCGAACCACTCCGCAAGGCGATCGTCGCCGTAGGTTACAAAGTGGGCTTATTCACAGGCGTGGAAGATACCAAAGAACGAGATTCCGCCAAACAGAAATTCATCGCCAGAGAAATTGACATTCTCATCGGCACGGCTCCCATCGGTACAGGCGTAGATGGACTGCAATATGTATGCGATCGCCTGATTATCGCTAGCCTCCCTTGGACTCATGCCGAATACGAGCAACTAGTCGGGCGCATCTATCGCCAAAAATCATCATTCACCAAAGTAGAAGTAATCATTCCCCAAGTCATCCTCGACCATCAAGGCGATATCTGGTCATGGGATCGCCAATACCGATGGAGTCGCATCCAATGGAAAAAATCCCTCGCTGACACGGCGATCGATGGCGTAATTCCTAAAGGCGAACTGGCATCGGAAAAAGTCGTCCTCCAAAAAGCAGGAGAAGCGCTGCAAACATGGATCGATCGCGTCGAAAGCGGCGACATCTATGAAATCAACCGTGCAGAATTGCGCGTCCCCTTACCCGAAGCGATCGCCAAAATTCTCCAACGCCGCTTCGGTGACTTCTCAGCGATGAACAACCGCTTCAATAATTCCTACAGCCAAACCACAGGCGATCGCCTCAAAGCAAATCCCGAAGAATGGTATCAGTACCACACACTCTATCGTGTTGCCCGTGAAAAATGGAATGAAATCCCCTATGAAAAAATTGCTGACATATTGCAAAAGAAACCCGATTGGGTCATTGGTGACTTTGGTTGTGGTGAAGCCAAACTAGCCGAACTACTGCCAAATATTGTTCATTCTTACGATCATGTTGCGATTAATGAAAAAGTTATTGCCTGTGACATTGCTCATACACCACTCAAAGACGAAACCCTCAATGTTGCTGTATTTTCCCTATCTCTCATGGGGCTAAACTGCTCAGACTATCTCAAGGAAGCTTATCGCACCCTCAAAGATGGCGGTAGTTTATTGATCGCGGAAACCCTTAGCCGATGGACAGACAAAAAACAGGAACTAATAGAGGCGATCCGTAACTCAGGCTTTACTATTGTTAGCGAGAAAACAAGCGATCGCTTCCTCTACATCAATGCTACCAAACCGCTCATCACCTTACTTTGATTATGCTAGGCTGAAAATACTTTGCATTCAGGAATGATCAAGATGTCAAACAATAGCCCAACTATATTTGCACAAGAATTAGCCAATGAGCTAGACAAAATTCCTGAGCAATATTGGTCAAACCTTTTGCAGATTATTCGTTTGTTTCGTGAAAGCGTTACCCCAGAATCAGAAAACCATTCTCAAGATTCTGCAATTGTCGAAGCGATAGAAGATTTAGGGCTTGTCCATGCCATGTTAGAAGTCAAACACGAAAAGCCTCTTAGTCTCCAAGAAGCACTTGCTGAAATGGAAAGAGCATGAACGGCAATTATCTTCCTAGTTTTCTTAAAGAACTTTAAGAAAACTAGGAAGCACCCCTTACTTCAAACCCATAAACACCCTTGTATTTGAGGAGATTCCCAAACTTGCTGGATTGGCAGATATCAAAAATGTCAAAAAGCTACATGGCTATGAAAATGCGTATCGAATTAAAGTAGGAGATTATCGAATTGAAGTGATCTTTGAAAACGAAACTGTTACATTTTTCAGAGTCCTGCATCGCAAAGAAATTTATCTCTATTTCCCACCTAAAAGTTAACAACGTTAAACAACTCAAACCCGAACCAAAAAACTTTTGAAAGTGTTGCAAAGCAGTACTTTCAAAAGTTTTTTGGTAGTTCATTTGATCGGAAATTACAGTAATTCATGGCAAGTCCCTAAGTTCTATTCCAGATTGCCATACTGCTTGCTGAATCTTCGCTAATGGCACATCATGCGATCGCGCTAGTCTGGCGCAATCCTCATATTCAGGCTGCACCGTATCAAAACCATCTCGTTTGGCAATTTTCACCCTTGCCGTTCCATACTCTGTCTTAACTTCCACAATCTCACGCTCTAAAACCTGCCGCTCTTGCAAACGGAACCTAATCCCCAGAGTGGTAGTTTCTTGAAATAGAATTTGCTCGCACATAGCTTGGCGATCGCCATGACAAATCACCGTAATCAATACACCAGTCCGAGATTTTTTCATGGTGATCGCTTGGGTATAAACATCAAGAGCGCCATTTTGCAATAGTTGCTCAGTCGTATAAGCGATCGCTTGCGCGGTCATATCATCAACTTGAGTTTCCAAAACCACAACTGTTTCAGTTTGACCAATGGCATGGCGATCGTCATGCCATTGATTAGTGATTAATCTTTTTTTTTATCTTTTTTCTTACTTTTGCCAACCCACAAACGCAGAACATTAGGAATTTCCAGATCTTGCGTACCCGCACCCAGTCCCACTTTTTTGATTTTTATCAATGGTACTTCGCCAAATTGTTCCGCTAGGGTAACGGCTATCGCTGCACCTGTGGGCGTAACTAATTCTTTGCGAATGCCATTATCAAAGGTTGTGACTCCGTGCATTTCCCATAATTTTAGGGTGGCGGGAGCAGGGACTGGCATTTTGCCATGATCGCAGTCTACATATCCACCGCCCGCAGGTAGCGCTGAGCAGTAAATCTTATCAATTTCTAGCCAAGCAAATCCCGCACAGGTACAAACAATATCCACGATCGCATCGATCGCTCCAACTTCATGGAAATGGACTAACTCGGGCGCGATGCCATGTACTGCTCCTTCGGCGATCGCTAGTTCTCTAAAAGTTGCTAAGCTCCAAGTTTCAATCTGTTTTGATAATTTGGCATTGCGAATAAGTTTTTCGATATCAGGCAAATGACGATGGACTGCATGGGAATGCTGATGACTATGGGAATGGGAATTATGCTCGTGAGAATGTTCGTGATCATGAGGTTCATGTTTATGCTCATGTTTATTTTTGACAGTTGGCGGTTCATGACCGTCATAGTTCAGTAACTCAACGTGTAATTTAGTTGCTTCGATACCACTACGTCGCACCGATTCTGTCCATAACTTAACTTCGCGATCGAGTCCTAATCGATGCACGATATCTTGAAAGTATTCCAGAGGAACACCTGCGCTCACTAGCGCTCCTAAACACATATCTCCCGCGATTCCTGTGGGACAGTCTAAATATGCAATGTTTCCCATTGTTAATTTTCTCTAGTTTATTGATTTATAGCTGTCGCTAAACCCTAATAAGTGGGTGGCGGCGCTTCGCGCCGCCACCCACTTATTAGGGTTTGTTTTGACACAAACGGCGATCACTATATGGCTCTCGCCAAGTGTATCAGTACATAAAACTCCAAGAATTGAAGGGCGGCGCAAAGCTCTGCCCTTCAATTCTTGGGTTCGGCTGCCGCTTTGGCATTGCGTTGCCAGCGATCGCGTTTAATTCTTCTTAGAGCTGAGCCTGTAAAACGTTGATCCCAATCTTCTTCTGATATATTCGCTAAGTCAGTTAATAGGGGATCGACGTTTTGGCTAAAGGGATGAAAATCTGCCTCTAGAGTTTCTTGAGCAAATCTTTGATTCCAAGGACATACATCTTGGCAAATGTCACAACCAGCTACCCAGTTTTGCAGATTTGACGCGATCGCCTCAGGCAATTGTTCAGCCTTATTTTCGATCGTATGAAAAGCAATACAGCGATTGGCATCTACCACAAAAGGACTAGCGATCGCTCCCGTCGGACAAGCATCAATACAGCGTGTGCAGGTTCCACAATGATCAGTATGTGGTTGATCAGGTTCTAGATCGAGATTAGTCAGGACTTCTCCCAAAAAAAACCAAGAGCCATAGTCACGACTAATCACATTACTATGTTTCCCAATCCAACCAATCCCCGCCCTCTGAGCAAAGGCTTTCTCTGCGATCGGCCCTGTATCCACATAGTAACGAGCTTGAATCTTTTCGTCTTGAATATCAGGCTGGCTATTACCAAACTCGATCAGCCAATTGGATAAAGCCTTGAGCTTTTTGCTTAAAACCTTATGATAGTCCCGTCCCCAGCCATAGCGGGAGATCTTGCCAACTTGGCGATCGCGAGAATGTTGATGCGGCGTGTAGTAATTTAGCGCCACACATATCACCGACTTAACGCCCGACATCACCTCTGTAATATCTTGGCGCTTAGGGTTAGTCATCCAGTCCATATCCGCTTGGTAGCCCAGATCTAGCCAAGTCTGTAGACGTTCTGCCTCGATCCCTGACTCAGCCTTAGCAATACCGACCTTACTAAAACCTAATTCTAAAGCTTTCGCGGCGATCGCCTGTTTAATTTCTATCTTAGAGATTGCCATTGACTAGCCGCCACCTAACCAACCAAAGAAACCACCTTTTTTTTCTTTGCCATCTTTTTTAGGCGGCTGATCTTTGTTAGAACTCGTGCCGTCAACTTGGCTAATATATTGCAAAGCTAAGGCTTCCTGAGGATTGAGTTTCAGAGCTTGCTGAAAACTGACCTTTGCCATACCCGCTAATTTTTGATTTAAATAGACAATCCCCAACAGAGCATGACATTTACTACTCTTACAATCAATCTGAATCGCGGCTCTTAGTTCTTTTAATGCCGAAGCCCATAGTTGCTGACCGATAAATTTTTCTGCTTGAAGAATATATTGATCAATAGAAGCACTGGTCTTACTATCTCTATCAGCTTGATTGTTGTTTACAGGATTGCTAGGAGACGCTTTTGATTCACTTCGCATCTGATAACTACTTGTATTTGCTGAAAAAGAATTAACTTTAGCTGCACCATTTCCATTACTAGCATCTCTAGCTAGAGAGCCTTGGACATTATTTGACGAATTGAACGCGCTGCTACTTGATTGTTTGGGAATTGAAATAACTTCGGGTGTAGTGTGTCGATAACCCTCCAGCAATAAAATATGCGCCAGATTAAGCTCACTTAATAAGCAAATATTATCTAAAGCCTGATTTAGATCTTGATATTGTTGCTTGGCGATTTCTTGAATAGTTTGCTCATAATTTACACTCTGAGCCGAGGATAGATATTGGACAGCGAGATCTGAATGTGGATGGAATTTTTGATTGCGCTTCATCAAGCGTTTGCCTAAAAGTCGCAGAATTGCCGCATACTCTGAGCGTTCTCGCTCTTGAGACAATACATTGTAAGCAGGATTAACTAATTTGGATAAATATTGCGTAGCTACTTGCTTTTCTTCATGGGTTCGTCCATGAATGTCAGGATGTAAACATTTGGCAACCAGAAGATAACGCTTACGCACTTGAGAAGCGTCAGCCGTAAGCGGCAGCCCTAGCACAGCATAGTAATCATTAAAATCGTACTGACCAATCCCACGGCCTATACGAAAAGTTATTGGATGTGCCACTGTCTACCCTCTGATTTTCGCTACCCACGTTAACAAATTGATGCAGTTTTCTATACTCTTGCCTTACCAGTGAATAATTGGCGCGCATCGGCAATTATTCACTGGTAAGGCAGGAAGTAACTGACCACAATTAAATATCAGAGTTAAAACTTGTGAAGTAAACGCTACAGTTTTTTGCTTTTTATATTTAATTACGACTAGCTACTTAGCTGGCTAAAACATCAAAAGTATTTACATTTAAACTATTTGTTAAGTTAGTTCCATCTTACCCGCTATAGAAACAGGTGTGATCACTAGTATTATATATTTCACACAGATAAAACAGTGAAAATTCAGCTAATGACCATTTTTGAAGTTGCCGTTCCCGCGACTACAGGTAATTTAGGGCCAGGATTTGATTGCCTTGGTGCTGCCTTATCCTTATATAACCGTTTCGAGTTTACGATCGCTGATCGCTTGACTATTACTGCATCGGGGGAGGGAGCCGATCAGGTAGAACGGGACGAAACCAATCTCGTGTATCAGGGCTTGGTTAAACTGTACCAACACATTGATCGTCCGATTCCCGCGATCGCCTTACATACAGATACAGCAATTCCTCTATCACGCGGTTTGGGTAGTTCGGCAACTGCCATTGTCGGGGGGATCGTGGGCGGCAACCTGTTAGCAGGTTCGCCACTAAATCAGATGGAATTATTAGATTTGGCGATCGCAATGGAGGGACACCCTGATAATGTGGCTCCTGCAATGTTGGGCGGTTGTCAACTGATGGCTTCAAATCAAAGTAATGGCTGGGAATTTTGTGATTTGCAATGGCATGACACTATTGCGATCGCCGTAGCAATTCCCGAATTTGAGCTATCAACTGCTAAGGCGCGTCAGGTATTGCCAAAGCAAGTATCTATGGGCGATGCAATTTTTAATGCTTCTCACTTGGCTTTATTAAGTCACGGAATCCAGACAGGCAAGGCGAACTGGCTCAAAGCAGGACTACAAGATCGCCTGCATCAACCCTATCGCCAAAGTCTCATTACAGGAATGGCAGAAGTTCAAGCCGCCGCGATCGCGGCGGGAGCCTATGGAATGGTGATCAGTGGCGCGGGACCAACGTTACTATCTTTAGCGCCCCAAGAAATTATTGAATCAGTGGCTCAGGCGATGCAGCAAGCATGGCAAGAAGTTGGCATTAAGGCGATCACCAAATGCCTAGCGATCGCCAAAGATGGCACGACAACCAAGCAAAACCCATAAAGTGTAAGGCGGCGCAGAGCGCCGCCTTACACTTTATGGGTTTTATGAAAGCGCAAAGCGCTGTATACTCGCATTCACTTAGAGAAATCCCCAAAATGACTAGTTACGCGCCCCTTCAAAAGCCTCTGCGAATTGGCATAGTTGGCTCTGGCTTTGTGGCAAGGCTACGCACCGAAATCTTTAGTCAAGATCCACGCTCAATCGTCACCGCGATCGCAGGTAATCCTGAAAAAGCTCAAGTGATCGCCCAAGAATTTAGCATTGAGCACATATATCAGTACTGGTCAGACCTCGTAATGCGATCGGATATTGATCTGGTTGTGGTTTGTAATATCAATCGCGATCATGCCGCCGTCGTCGGTCAAGCCCTGAGATCGGGAAAGCATGTAATTGTCGAATATCCCCTATCTTTTAGTCTTGCCGAAGCTGAAGAATTGATTGCCCTTGCTCAGCAAAAAAACTTGATGCTACACGTTGAGCATATTGAGTTACTGAGTGGTGTGCATCAAACCGCGATCGCCAATCTCGCTAAAATTGGCAAACCTTTTTATGCCAAATATTCGACCAAAAGCCCCCAAAATCCAGCCCCTGACAAATGGACATACAAAGCTGATTTGTTTGGATTTCCACTCACTGCGGCAGTCTCGCGACTAAATCGCATCATTGTGCTATTTGGCAAAGTCAAAGCCATTTCTTGCCAACTTAGCTATGCAGGGGATAATTTGCCGCACACTTTTACATCTTGCGTATGTAATGCCCAACTGCAATTTGAGAACGGAGTACTTGCCGATATTAGCTATAGCAAAGGCGAAAGCTTTTGGCAATCAGAGCGGGTTATGGAGTTACAGGGCAGTCAAGGGGCGATCATTTTCGCGGGAGAGCAGGGGAAATTAATTACTGCTGATGGAGAAATGGAACTAGATGCAGGTACAAACAGAGGGCTATTCAAAAAAGATGTCGAAAATGTTCTTTTACATTTGTGTGAAGGAATGCCACTCTATAACAACTATGACGATGTTTTGTATTCCCTAGCCGTTGCCAATGCCGCCGAAAAAGCAGCTTTAACTAATCAAACAATCTTTATGTAAGTAATAGGCGGCGCTTCTCACCGCCTATTACTTACAGCGCTTTGCGCTAAAACCCGAACCACAAGAATTTTTTAAAAGTGTTGCTTTGCAACACTTTTAAAAAATTCTTGTGGTTCGTTTGCTCAAAAATTGCTATGGCAATCCTAGATATAGCAAAGCAAGTTTTGCTTAGGACATAAAAAACAAGAAGCGAGTTGCGGCGCTTTGCGCCGCAACTCGCTTCTTGTTTTTGGGTTTGTATTTGTGAAAAACAAGGTGCTTATTAAGCCCCTTGTTTGCTAAGACTTTTATGCCATAAATGACTCAGGATTAATATATGGTAAGCATTTAGAAGAATCGTGCTTAAAGCCTCATAAAGTTTAGTACAATACTTAACATTTCCTAGAGTAAGTATTTATTCTCATTGACATGACACTAGCCCAATTTCCTTGGCTTACTGCGATCGTCCTGCTGCCTCTCGTAGCTTCCTTTCTCATACCAATTTTGCCCGACAAAAATGGCAAAACCATCCGTTGGTATGCATTAGGTGTAGGCATCGCAGATTTTATTTTGATGTGCTATGCCTTTTACCAAAACTACGATCCCAGCAGCTCGACCTTTCAACTCGCGGAAAAGTACACATGGATACCCCAACTAGGACTTAGTTGGGCAGTTTCAGTCGATGGCATATCTGCGCCTCTAGTTCTGTTAGCAGGACTTGTGACCACGCTGTCAATTTTTGCCGCTTGGCAGGTTGATATCAAGCCACGCCTGTTTTACTTCCTGATGTTGGTGCTTTACTCAGCGCAGATTGGCGTATTTGTTTCCCAAGATCTATTGATGTTTTTCATCATGTGGGAAGTGGAATTAATTCCTGTGTACTTATTAGTCTCAATTTGGGGCGGTCAAAAAAGACAGTACGCAGCTACAAAGTTTTTGCTTTATACCGCTATTGCCTCAATTTTCATTCTTGTAGCGGGCTTGGGCATGGCGCTTTATGGCGACAATATGACCTTTGACATGGCTGAACTAGCTCTCAAGGATTTTCCTTTAGCCCTAGAGCTACCGCTTTATGCAGGTTTATTAATCGCCTTTGGTGTCAAATTAGCGATTTTTCCTTTGCATACTTGGTTGCCCGATGCTCACGGAGAAGCATCTTCGCCTGTATCGATGATTTTGGCGGGAGTGTTGTTAAAAATGGGGGGCTATGGCTTAATTCGCATCAACATGGGATTGCTTGATCATGCTCATGTTTATTTTGCGCCTTTACTAGCCATGCTCGGCGTAATCAACATCGTCTATGGCGCAGTTAATTCGTTCGCGCAAACGAACATGAAACGCCGCCTTGCTTTCTCTTCAGTTTCACACATGGGATTTGTCTTGATCGGGATCGCCTCCTTCACTGACTTGGGAATCAGTGGTGCAATGTTGCAAATGCTATCGCACGGATTAATTGCGGCGGTGTTGTTCTTCCTCGCAGGTGTAACTTACGATCGCACCCACACGATGTTAATGACAGAAATGGGTTACATCGGCAAGGTCATGCCTAAAGTATTTGCGCTATTTACAGTAGGTGCATTGGCATCCCTCGCACTACCCGGAATGAGCGGCTTTGCCAGTGAAATCTCTGTATTTGTGGGCATGACTTCTAGCGATGTTTATAACCAAACCTTTCGCACTGTCACCGTATTTTTAGCGGCTGTGGGCGTAATTCTCACCCCGATCTACCTGTTGTCGATGTTGCGCCAAATTTTTTACGCTTCCGATGGCAACCCTTCCTGCGATATCAATCCTTCTTGCGATATTTCTGATATCAGCCTTAAAACTCAGGGTAATCAAGATGTCGTCTGTTTTGGGACAAACTGCGTATTACCAATGGATGCTGAGTTTAGTGATGCTAGACCCCGTGAAGTTTTCATTGCGGTATGCTTCTTAATTCCTATCATTGCGATCGGCGCTTATCCTAAGCTTGCTACAAATTTATATGATGCAACCACAGTGGCGATTAACTCACAAGTACGTTTAGCTCATGATCAAGTTGCAGTCTCCAAAAATCCTCAAATTGTTGCTGAAAAATTAACGGCTCCGATGCTAATTGCAAACGATTAATTACCAATAAAAAGTGATGTGGCGCTTTGCAACGCGTCACATCTAAAAAAAATTGCGTCGGCACTTAGCACCGACGCAATTTTTTTTGGCGATCGCTAAACTATGAGCGAACTTCAGCAAAAATCTTATTAAGGATATCTTGAGCGCCCTTAGATTTGAGGTCATCAGCAAGTTCAGCGCCGATCGCTTCAGGATTACTGAGATCTCCCGTAACTTCGCCTCTCACTAAGGTAAGTCCATCTAGGCTGGCGACAATTCCCTTTAAGGTCAGCTTGTCAGCGTCAATGGTGCTATTCACACCGATCGGCACTTGGCAACCACCTTCGAGTTCTCTCAAAAATGACCGCTCCGCAAGACAGCGCTGAGTAGTGGGATAGTGAATAATCGGAGTAAACAAAGCAAGGATATCTGGATCGTCCTCACGGCACTCAATCCCTAACGCTCCCTGCCCAACTGCATGGAGAGAAATCTCAGAATCAATGACTTGATGTACGCGATCGCCCATTCCCAGACGGCGCAAACCTGCCGCCGCGAGAATCAGGGCATCATATTCACCCGCATCTAATTTTTGCAGTCTGGTGTTTAAGTTACCACGCACATCTTTAAAAGTGAGATGCGGATAGTAGTGGCGCAATTGAGCAAGGCGGCGTAGTGATGACGTTCCCACAACCGTTCCCGAAGGTAAACTTTCGAGGGTTTGATCCTTTAGCTTTTCATGGACAACTAAAGCATCGGCAGGGTCTTCGCGTTCGGTTACTGCACCTAAAATCAAGCCTTCTGGTAAGCGGGTGGGCAAATCCTTGAGGCTATGCACCGCTAAGTCTGACTCTCTAGTCAGCATTGAGACTTCTAACTCTTTGGTAAATAAGCCTTTATCGCCAATCTTGGCTAGAGCTACGTCAAGAATTTTATCGCCCTGTGTACTCATGGTGACGACATCAAATTGGCGATCGGGATGTGCTTTGCTTAGTTCGGCTTGTACCCAATGCGTTTGTACCAGTGCTAGCTGACTTTTGCGAGAACTAATGCGAACTGTTGAGGATGCAACCATAGGACAAAGGGTGACTAAATATAAAATATAAAAAATTTAAAGGTAATTAAACTTAAGAGTGCCGTTTACGTCGCTCTTAAATTGCACAAAAGCACTGTTTCTTATTCAAACAGGTTTTGCTACGGTTTCTATGCGATCGCCAGCTAATCAAGTGTAAAGAATTCTTGCAGCATTATCAAAAGAAGTTTAACGGTAGCCGCTAAACTTCTTTTTTGGTTTAAAGCTATGATTGTTACGGCATCCTGAGTTTAGAGATTGAATGCAAGATAAAAGAGCGATTGTATTGGGAGTTTCTGGGGCATCAGGCATGATTTATGCTGTGCGATCGCTCAAATTTTTGCTCAACAATAACTACAACGTTGATCTAGTGGCTTCTAAAGCCGCCATGATGGTTTGGCAATCAGAAAATAATATCGCGATGCCCAGTAATTTGCGATCGCAAGAACAGTTTTGGCGCGACCATAGCGAGACTACGGACGGTAAATTAGTATGCCATCAGTGGGCGGATGTGGGAGCCACGATCGCTAGCGGCTCATTCCGCACTTTGGGGATGTTAGTTATCCCTTGCAGCATGGCGACAGTGGCTAAAATTGCTCATGGTCTAAGCTCAGATCTATTAGAACGTTCTGCTGATGTCCATCTCAAGGAAGGTCGCAGATTGGTAATAGTCCCGCGTGAAACACCATTAAGCTTAATCCATTTACGCAATCTCACCGCCTTAGCGGAAGCGGGAGCGCGGATTGTGCCTGCCATTCCTGCTTGGTATCACCATCCTCAAAGTATTGAAGATTTAGTGGATTTTGTCGTGGCAAGAGCGTTAGATCAACTCGATATCGATGCTGATTTAATTCAGCGTTGGCAGGGGCGAAGCTCTGCGGCAATTGGCACTGTGGAACTGTAGCTGAGAGATAACTATGACTAAATCGCGATTTTCTCAAGTTAATAAATCCCCTAACTCAAGTTCTAAGGGTGCGATCGCAATTTTTCAGCTTCTATTTTTGGGGCTTGCGATCACGGCGCTGGCGGCTATCTTTGTCCAAAATTTACAGCCTACGGTACAGGTAGTATTTTTTGGACAAAAGACTGTGGCGATCCCCCTAAGTGTGGCAATGGCAAGTGCGGCAGCGATCGGTGGAGTTTTAGCATTTACGATTAATGCGATCGCAGCTTGGCGACACAACCAATTAATCCGTCGGGCTGTAATCGCTGCGGGGTTTGACAGTCCCGAATCTAATCCTGATATTGCGGCAGCTAAGAAGCCTAGAGAATATGAAGATGAACAGGAATACGAGGAATTGGATGAGGAAGAAGAGTTTGAAGAGGATTATGAGATTGATGATCCTGACACATTGCCCTATGGCGATCGCTTTAAGGACAAGTCCAAACCCAAATCTAATAGTTCCGCAAAACCTAGCGATCGCCCCCCTTTAGACGCTAAGTTCATCAAGTAAAGAAATGGCTTTGCCATTTCTTTACTTAGTTTTCTTGAATTACGAATTACGCTATAAAGATTGATGCGGCGCGAAGCGCCTCATCAATCTTTATAGGCTACTTTACGGCTGACTTTGTAACCAGTAATAGGTTGCCATCGGCAACAAAGTTGCCAAAATCAACAGAATAATTACCACCACATTTGATGAGCTTGCCTCGGTTTCTTCCCTAGTCGCATAATTGCTGGTTTCAGTTTCTTCCACCGCTAGCAAAGGCGCACCAGGATCAGGATTTCCCTTCAAAATGGCTTCTAAACGTGACATGCCCTCATTCACAGCTTGGTTATAGTTTGCCTTTCGAGCAGGATATAACATCGTCTCATTGGCAATACTATCGACAATGCTATCAGGAACCAGCGCCTTGACCTTGGAGCCAACGTGCATGGCGGTGCGATGATCTTCGGTTGCTACAAACAGCAAGACTTGATTTGCCTGTTCTTCAGGAGTGACAAACCATTTATCAAATAGCTCCGCCGCAAACTCATCAGCGGGCTGTCCGAGGTCAATTCTTTTAATGGCAACAACCCGAACTTCGGTTCCTGTTAATTCTGCTAATTTTTCAGCTTTAGTAGCAAGGGTACTCTTCGTCAATGGACTAAGGGTGTCGGAGTCATCAATCACCCAAGTTTGATCAGTCAAGGTTTTAATTTCTTCCAAGTCTGGGATATCAGATACTTGTAAAGCCCATGCTGCGGTCGTCGATAAATGAAAGCTGATTAATATCGCGATCGCTGCCATGCCAAGATGCGACCAATGCCGAAATCCCATTGTCCGAGCGCTGACACAGAAATTTCTAATATTTTTATAAATTAACGTTATAAGTAGATAAATGTGATGAAAAGATTTTGGACTCACTGTATTAAACCTATTATTAAAAATGCAACAGACTATATGCCCAGTAACTTAGAAATTTTATAGAGATATTTTAAAGGTTTACGGATCGATTATGTCGCTAACAGATTGGCAGATTGTAGAAAAAACTGAGCCGCCAGATTGGTTACAGGCTAAAGTCGGTAAATTTGCGGCGCAATTGTTAAGCGATCGCGGAATTATTGAACCTGAGCAAGTGGCAGCTTTTTTGTCCCCATCTGCCTATCAACCAACCAGTGCTTTTGCTTTTGGAGAGGAGATAAAACAGGCGATCACCAGAATTAGGGAAGCTTGGCAACAGGGCGAAACGATCGCAATTTGGGGGGATTTTGATGCTGATGGAATTACGGCAACATCGGTTTTATGGGAAGGACTAGGACAATTTTTCGCGCAAGGCGATCGCCTTGTTTTCTACATTCCCGATCGCCTCAAAGCTTCTCATGGAATTTCGATAACTGGACTTGATGAGTTGCGATCGCAATGCGAAATAGCAGGACAAAATCTCGGCTTAATCATCACCTGCGATACGGGTAGCACTTGTCTCGCAGCTTTAAATTATGCCCAAACACTAGGTATTGATGTGATTGTTACTGACCATCACACATTGCCCGATCACCGCCCGCCCGTAGTCGCAATTATCAACCCACGCTATTTGTCAGAATCTCATCCATTGTTCCATTTGTCAGGGGTCGCAGTTGCTTATAAACTGATGGAAGTGGTTTATGCCGATTTTGCGGAGAAGTTTCCCGAACTGCCACAACAGCCCCTAGAAAACTTATTGGATTTGGTCGCGATCGGTTTAATAGCTGATTTAGTGCAGCTTACAGGGGACTGCCGCTACCTTGCCCAAAGAGGAATGGAAGTACTGCGGCAAAAGAAACGCCTCGGTGTGCGCCTACTATTAGAACAATGCAAAAAAGTAGGCGATCGCCCCATTGATATTAGTTTTGGAATTGCGCCGAGAATTAATGCGGTCAGCCGTATTTGGGGAGATGTGCGGAAATGTGTAGAACTGCTCACCACCAAAGATGAGAAAATCTGCAAAAATTTAATTGACCAAATGGAACTTGCCAATACTGAGCGCAAATCTCTCCAAAAGAAAGTATTTAAACAAGTTCAATCAAAAATCGAGAAATTAGATCTCTCCACTACAGGGATTATTATCCTCGTTGATCCCCAATGGTCGGTAGGCGTTTTGGGGCTAGTTGCGGGACAAGTCGTCAGTGAATATGGTCGCCCGACAATTCTTTGTACCGTTGAAGATGGTATTGCCAAAGGCAGTGCGCGATCGCTATCGGGAATTAATCTCTATGATCTGCTCAAGGAACAAGAGCATTTGCTACTTAGCTTCGGTGGACATCCCTTAGCAGGTGGTTTGAGCTTTCATTTAGATAACTTACAAGTTCTAATTGAAGCGATCGATCAAAAATTTTGGAGTCAATATGGACAATTGCAAAATAAAACCATTGCCATTGATTTAGAAGTAAAAATCACCGATCTTAATAGAGATTTATCCAATCAACTTAGAAAGCTAGAACCCTTTGGCATGGGTAATCCCCATCCTAGACTTCTATTGCGTGATTGTACTTTTACAAATAAATTTAATGCCAATATTCGTAATTACAAAGGTCAAAAAGTTGAATATATCAGAACCGAATTTATCTTAAGCGATCGCGATGATTATCAAATTCATGGAGATTGGTGGGGACATTATAGCTATGAGTTACCCGACGAGACGCTCTGTGATGTGATCGTTGAGATAGTCGATAATGCTCCTCGCGATCGCTACGACATCAGACTTCTCGACTTCCACCCTCACAGTACCCCCCGCCCTTCTAAACCATCTTCTCTTGCCTCTACTTCTCTTCAAAATCCTGAAGCAAAAGTTCAAATCATTGATTGTCGTGGCAGTGATTTAACTTCTTTACAACCAAATCTAGCCGCTACGATTTGCGATCGCTGTCCGCAAAGTTGGCATGACCTAAACAAAATTATTGCCTCGGCAGAACAAGCTAGTCTGCCCATCGCCCTGTTATATAACGATCCTCACCAGATCAATGGCGCGATCGCATGGCAAACTCTAGTTGGTATTGCTAAATATCTAAGCCGCACAGGCAAGGAAATTAGGCGATCGCAGCTTATGAATAAAATAGGAATAGATGACCTCCAAGCACTTCAAATTGGTTTTGAAGAATTGCAAAAACATGGCTTTCAAGTCGAAGAAATAGCGATTTATGAAGTAAATGAAGATGATCTAATAGTAAAAATAATCACAATTCCTATAGAGAATAGAGAAATCACAAAAAACTTCATAGAATCTAATCGCTTTATCCAAGCCGCCAATGAGTTATCATTTCACAAACAATTTTTTGATCGGTTTCTACAGAACTTCCCCAAAGTCTATCCGCTAAATAGCTGATCAACAATTCTCATTATAAAAATTGGTTTTTTGAAAGCCAGCCGTAGGATGACTTTCAAAAAACCAATTTTGGGGTTTGCAGCGCCTAAGGCGCTGCAAACCCCAAAATTGGTTTCGTAATGAGAATTGCTGATAGCTGATGTTGTAAAAGCCATACTTTTTTGAGAATGTGAATACAGCAACATAGATGTTTCGTTAAGCCCATAAAAATAGCGAGATTCAAGATTATTATCTTGAATCTCGCTATTTTTATGACTGTTTCCCTTCTTATTAAACCCAAACATTGTGAGACGGCGCTTCGCGCCGTCTCACAATGTTTGGGTTTAGCTACATACAGCCTGTAGTATACAAAGAAATTTGTGAAAGCGCCGCTTTGCGGCGCTTTCACAAATTTCTTTGCTGTAAAGAGCTGATTGGCGACACAGAAAGTATCTAGCTTCTATATTGATTGGGATAACGAACCCTTGCACCTGTCCATAACAACTTTTGACGTAGCGCTTGATAGTAGGAATACTCTTCGCGCAACACAATAAACTGGGCATGATGTTCGGACATCCAAATATCGACCTTCTGCCCCGGAAATATCGAAGTCGCAATTACCCCATCTGTCCATAGCTTTAAACTCGCATCATCAGCCGAAAGCGGCCAAATACTCACCGTTAATCTTGGCGGGATCACGATCGCCCGACTCGACAAACTCAAAGGACAAATTGGCGTAATTGCGATCGCGTGCATCCCTGAATGCACAATTGGGCCATTCGCCGCTACGGTATAGGAAGTTGAACCTGTGGGAGTCGCCACAATCAATCCATCGCCATGATATTGATCTACGATTTCACCATCAATTTCTAATTCCAAGGATGCAGTCACCATCCGATCAGGAGAAGCTGGCTTCACACACATCTCATTGAGACATAAAAATGATCCTAAGTTCTGCCCAAACCTACTGCCCAAACCTTTATCTACAGTAACTACTTTCGCCTCCAACATCATCCGCCGCTCAATCGCAAAGCGATCGGACATCAATCGTTCCCAAATTTCATTAGTATCTTCACATTGCTCTATGGAATGGGTCAAAAATCCCAAATGTCCTCCGACATTAATCGCTAATATTGGCACGCCTAGTTTTGCCAAATACCTTGCCGCTCCTAACGTTGCCCCATCACCGCCTAAGACAAGGGCGAGGTCTATCTCCTGATGCATCGATTCTAAAAACACAGGATAGGGGTTGTCGGTTGCGCCCGTAGGACCAATTAGTACCTTAGCGCCAAGATCTTCCAATTCACGGCTACATCGTTCTGCCCATGCCTTACCAAGTTGACTGCCCGACTTATACGCAACTATCGCTTTACGAATCTTCACAATCGCCTCAAGAATTGGGAGTATTAACTAAGTAGCTCGGCGGAAACAGGTTAGAAGCTGTGGCGATCGCCACAGCTTCTAACCTGTTTGACTGACAAGTCTTACTAAAAAATGGACAAGCTGTCTATACCACAATGGTTTTGACTCTGTGATATAGACAGCTTGTCTAACAGAGCTTTCAAACATTACTTTTCGATTACTCCCTTCCCAGTATCAAAATACACATTAAAAACCAATAACTAGCATTGCGGCGCTTCGCGCCGCAATGTCTAATTTTTCACTGGGAAGCGAATAAACAAACCCCAAGAATTTTTGGAAGTGTTGCAAAGCAACACTTCCAAAAATTCTTGATAATGTCTTCATGTTAAAGCAAATCAAATTTTGCTTAGAATATAAAACCCAATACAGCGCTTTGCGCTTTCTTGTACATACCAAAGCCACAACTCGCTTATTGGGTTTTGAAGCTTTGGTATGTAGCAATTGTCATTTTTTGAGAGTCAGAAACATCTGAACTTGCCTGATTAATACTCAAGCAAATGGTGTAATGCGATACTTTAATTACCTAACAATAGCGAAGTTACACTTAACTTTTCTTAATTGATAAAAATTAGTGATTCACAAAACTAATTTTTAAGATAAGATTTGAAATAAGATAACATTCTTGGTGTGAAGGGTAAGTCATGAGTCAGACAGGATTTGGCGATTCATCATCACAAGAGAGCATTGATCCATCAATGCCAGAACCGCAATCCCAGTTTCAGAGTGTATCCTCCCATGTTGATGACTCAACAAATGTAATAAATGTTTTGCCTAGACAGGTTCTAGAGCAAGAGTTGCATTTCTGCACCGAGCGCAGTCAGCAAGCTCAGGTTTTATTGCGTCAAGCTCAAGAGCAACTGCAACTTTCTCAATTAGTAATTCAAAGACAAGAAACTCTCACTCAAACTCTACAATCACGCATAGATCAGCTTGAACGGGAGCTGCAAGATGTTCATGTTAATCGTGATGAGTTACGCGATCGCCTCAAGCGTCAACAACACCATACTTCACAGTTAAAAGCAGCGCTTGAACGTTGTCTTGACACATCGACACCCACAACAAATGATATGGCTCTATCAGCCTTGGAGTCTTGGTCGATCGCAAAGCTATCTGATGAAAAAATTGCGCCCATTGAAGCATCTAGTGATTCGCCACTACAAAATGTAGTCAAAATTGTCCCTTCATCTCAGATAATTGCACCAATTGAGTCAAACGTTACCGTAGAGCTAGATGCTGAATCTACATTAGAACCGATTAGTGCTGAGCAGCCAGAGCCGCGATCGCTTGTGATTAGAAGTCAACCAATTTCCCCTCTAATTGTTAGACCGCATAAAGCCTCCCAAGGTTCACCAATTGCTCTCAACTTGCCTGCTCTGCAAATTGTGCCAGAGCCGAAGAGTTCGACTATATCTAGCTGGCGTAATCAAGATCAGACAAATATCCCTCCCCAGCCAACCGTGACATCTCAAGCCAATGATGATGTTATGCCTAAGCTGGATTCCTCAAATTTAGCCAACACATCGGATGCATCGGCAGATTTTTCTGGTCTATCTGTCACTAACTCGGCGATGGTTTCTACAGTTACTGCACCAAAGTTTATCCAAGCTCTCCATGTCAATAATCATGGATCTGTAAATGCAGAGGTAGACCAAACCCAAGAATTAGCCAGCGTTAAAGCTGTCTCTAAAAAAGTTGTGCAATCCTTAGCAGCAGTGCAACTACCTCAGTTTCCACCACTAACACGCCGCTAATGTTGCTAGAACCCCAAGAGGGAGAGGCGGCGCGAAGCGCCGCGTCTCCCTCTTGGGGTTCTGACGGCTTTACGCTCTCTTAAAACCCCAGCAAACTGTAGAAAAGCTGGCTTTGCCAGCTTTTCTACAGTTTGCTGGTACTACACTAAAGAATCAATAGACTATATGATTGGTTTCCTGCGTGGGGCGATCGCTGCTTGCAAAGCGGCAGATAGCTCTCGAAAAAATACTCCTTCCTATTGGCTAACCCTTGATGTACAAGGAGTTGGCTATGATATGCAAATTACGGCTAGTACCGCCAGTAAGCTTCCAGCTATAGGTGAAGAGACGCAAATATTTACCCATCTAATCACCCGTGAAGATCAGATGATTTTGTTTGGCTTCGCAACTCTTGCCGAGCGTGAGTTATTTCGACAACTAATTAGCGTTTCAGGGATTGGTTCGCAGGTTGGCTTAGCTTTATTAAATAGCTTAGGTATTCAAGATTTAGTAAAGGCGATTGTTTCAGGAAATACCAGAGTTTTGAGCTTAACCCCTGGGGTTGGGACAAAGACAGCCGAAAGATTGGCGCTAGAGTTAAAAACGAAACTAGCGGATTGGCGATCGGCTCAAGTTGGTGCTTCCTTATCAATGGGCAACGTTGTCAGTAACGCCTTACAAGAAGAATTAGAAATGACTTTGCTAGCCCTTGGCTACACTCCTACCGAAATTAGCAATGCTCTTAGTGCGATCGCGAGTTTACCAATCCTCACTAAAACTCAAGATATTGAAGCATGGATCAAAGAGGCGATCGCATGGCTATCTCGATAAACGAGAGGCTACTTCTCATTTTTGTTAAAATGGCATAGCCAAGCGATGAGCAGGAAATCATCATGCAAGCAACTGTAATTGAAGCCGAAATCGAACAAGAACTCGAACCACAAATACATCTCTGGACGGTCGCTGATTATCATCAAATGATCGAGGCAGGAGTCTTGGATGAGGATGATCGCGTAGAACTGTTGGAAGGAAAAATTGTTTGTATGAGTCCGCAAAGACCATTTCATGCTGCAAGTGTGCAACGTAGTAGCAGATTACTGTTTAAATTATTAAGCGATCGCGCTGAAATTCGCATACAGTTACCTGTGACTTTAGGTAACGACTCTGAGCCAGAACCAGATATAGCTGTTGTCAGACTTGATGCTAATGAATATTCATTTAGACATCCTGAAGCGCCTGATATTTATCTATTAATAGAAGTTGCCGATTGGACTATCTCAAAAGATCGCAAACAAAAAGCACGTATTTATTCCAAAAATCAAGTTTTGGAATATTGGATTCTCGATTTACAAAAGCGACAAGTTTACATTTTTCGTCAGCCAGATGAAGGTACTTATCGTGAAGAATTGATTTTGAATAGTACTGATACTTTTAATCTGCAAGCCTTTCCTGATGTGGCGATCGCTTTAGATGCATTGTTTCCTATCAAACAGAACTAAATACTATTTACTTTTTATAGTTTTGTATTAATTTTAGCTTCTACGAATCCGAATTTTTTGTTTTGATGCAATCACAACGGCTCCAGCTTCTAAATCTTGACCCCAACTAGACAATACATCTTGCAACAGAGATATTCTTTCTAAACGAGGTAAATTTTCTAGTCTTAAAACTACACAATGTTGTTTTCCTTGGAGCCAAATCATTTGCTCAAAATCAGAATCTGTCGTAATGATAATGCGCTTTTCTCTTACTGCCCAATTCAAAATTTCACTGTCACTCATCTTGCGATCAACATCACTCACACAGGCAACATCATGACCAGAATTTAGCAATAAACTTAACAAAGCTCCACTTGCATTCATATCAAGTAAAAATCTCATCACTATGATGCAACCGCTCTTTCAAAAATCTCCTCATTAGCGACTAGGCGATAAGCATAGAGCAATGCCGCATAAATATCAGCAATTTCTAAATCTGGATAATCTTCCAAAATTTCCTGCATTGCTGCCCCCTTAGACAAAAGTTCTAAAATCATTGCCACCGAAATTCTCATGCCACGAATTATTGGCTTACCACCCAAAATATTGCGATCAAAAGTAATTCTTGATAACAGTGATTCATTAGTAACTGACATAAATTTATCCTCTATTTTTCAATATAAGAAAACATATCGCTTTTACTCAAATAAATTAGGATATGTTGCATTTTGTTGAAGCATCCTACGAGATTGGCGATCGCACTGTCGCATCGTTAAATAGCAATATTATTAATTACACAGAATAATTTATTTGCTCGGCAACCAAAGCTGTTGCTTAGGGATTTGTATCGTGATACCAGATGCAAGTTCAACTTTGTCAGGAATCTCGCGCCATTCGGACTCGTTTACAAAATCGTTTTTCATCCAACGACTTAGATCTTTCATGTCCCTCAGTCTCAGCAAATTTTGATTGTGATTAGCAAACCATTGGGCATCCGCAGTAAAAGATGTATTCGTTACAATCATACCCATATGAAATGATGATACTCGTGAAGTAAGCACTCCATGAAAATCACGGACATCAGGAGAGCCTGTTTTACGATTTGAGCGGTGATGTTTCGCTTGAATAGCTAACAAAAAAGGAAAAGCACAGCCTCCATTTGGATAGGCAATAATGTCTACTCCTCCATCTTTACGGTAAACATCACCAACAAGCTGTACATTCAATCCCATATTCTCAAGTCGATCAGCAATCAAGTATTGGAACTTATCAGGAGGTAATTGTTTTAGACGCTCCGTATCCTCAAGAAACCAAGCAAGAAGAGAACTAGAAAACTCAATAAATTCTACGGTGTAAGGCTCAGTACTTCCCCATTTTTTTTTGGAAAGCTCTTCAACTTGATTGAATAGGTATAGCTGCATTGGAGCAGCCTTTTTGTAATAGGGATTATCAACTTCATGAACACCAAGTAATTCTAGATCATTAGGCTTGAGGCGATACTCACCCATTGCTCGCGTTTTAGTTATGTATTTATACTTATCCTGATTCTGTCGTTGACAATTGGCACATAGATAAATATCAAGAATAGGATGCTTGCGAGTTGTACCTTTGCTGCAATCATGGCAGGGAGATTTAGGTTTTGTCACCATTGTTAGGAATTGATAGGTTATCTAATATCAATTTGTAATCGAGCCTAAACGATCGCCAAAGGGGAAAAATCTAATCGTTGCTTTACCAATGACATTTTCTTTTGGTAAAAATCCCCAAATATGGGAATCATTGCTGTGATTGCGATTGTCGCCCATCATCCAATAATTATCCTTTGGCACAACTACAGTCCGCATCGCATATTTAATTGGTTCGGCAATATAGGATTCATCGAGAGCTTCGCCATTGCGATAGACTTTTCCTCCTGAAACTGCAATGCGATCGCCTTCGATACCAATCAAACGTTTGATATAAGCCTTGCTGTTATCTTCGATCGCAGGAGATTTTGGTGGATAGAAGATTAAAATATCGCCGCGTTGTGGTTCTTGCCAATGTTGAGAGATTTTATCAACGAGAATGCGATCGCCTACTTGCAAAGTTGGCTCCATGGAGCCAGAGGGAATAAAACGAGGCTCGACAATAAATGTTCTCAGAAATAAAGCGATCGCAAGGGCTACAGCAAAAATGCGAATTGTTTCGGCATATTTTTGCCACCAAGACTGAACTGGCGCTTGCGTTTCTAGCTTATTTTCTGTGGACATTGAGAATTATTGATTAAAGATCTGAAAAACAAGTTTGATATTACTCTGCTCTTAGCGAGTAGGAAGTGGTGAGCGGCAACGCCGCGCACCACTAATCTTAATATTTAGGGATAGTTAGGTTGCCAGCCCGCTTATCCAATGGCCAATAGCGAAATGTAGCTCGTCCCACCAAATTTTCTTCAGGCAAAAATCCCCATGCATGGGAATCCAAACTATTGTTGCGATTGTCACCCATTACCCAATAATTACCTTCAGGAACCGTAAAATACGACCGCCCATTACGCGACTCGACATTGGGTGGGCGAAAGCAACTAGAGCAGAGCGCGTCATCTTGGGTTGGCAAAGTGTAGGTCGGCGGAGAGGCGATATATGGCTCATTTAGAGGCTGATCATTCACAAATACTTTGCCGTCAAAGATACTAATGCGATCGCCAGGAACACCAATCACCCGTTTGATATAGACTTTGCTAGCGTCAGGGACAACAGGTACATTCGGTGGATTAAATACAACAATTTCGCCACGCTGGGGTTTGCTCCAACGCAGTGACAATTTATCGATGATCAGACGATCATCAATTAATAGAGTTGGCTCCATGGAACTAGAAGGAATAAAGCGGGGTTCGGCAATAAATATCCGCACACCCACTGCCAATAAAATAGCAACGGCAACAGTGGGCAAATTATCCGTCAGAAAAGCCTTTATAGGGCTTTTTTCTTCTGGCAAAGGCTGGACTTGCTTAGGATCTTGAGGAGGGATACTGGGGTGATCGCTAGAATTATCAGATGACATAGAAATGCTCGCGGGATATGTATTTATCTTAAAGCCTGCTTTATACCAGTTTGCAAGAGGGGCGTGGCTCCTTTGCAAAACTAAAAACTTGACTGCATTTAGTTTTAGTCTTAATTAATACTAATTCACAAAAGTGTGACTACATTTTTGTGAATTGCTATTAATTAAAAATCACTTTTTTAGCACACTGGGAACTTCGATCTCGCGATCGCCAGACAGATTAAACTCTTGATGAATAACCTTGAGTGATTGTTCCGCTTGGGGATCGCGGACTACGCAACTGACTTTAATTTCAGAAGTAGCAATCATCTCAATATTAATACCTGAATTCGCAAGGGCGCTAAACATCCTCGCGGCAACTCCCGGTTGATGAATCATATTAGAGCCAACAATACTAACTTTGCTGATGTTCGCATCACAGGTGACATCACCATAGCCTAGCACTGGAGCATATTCTTTAAGCGCTGTCTCCGCTTTAGTAAGATCAGCGATCGCTACGGTGAAGGCAATTTCATTAAAATCACAGTTAGATTGAGACTGCACAATCATATCGATACTGATATTTTGCTCAACAAGACGATCTAGGATTTTTGCTGCCATACCAGGGCGATCGGGTACTTTTTGAACCGCAATTCTAGCGCGATTGCGATCTAAGGCAACGCCACGAATTGGAGAAGTATCCTTAATGTAAGGTGTGACGCTTGCAACTCTAGATAGTTGTACTGGCACATCAAAGGTTTTTTGAATCGCGGCGATCGCCTTTTCACCATCAGTCGCCGCAATCACACAACTGATCTTAATCTCCGATGTGGAAATCATCTGAATATTGATCCCTGCATCAGCCAAAGCCGTAAACATCTGAGCCGCCACCCCCGGTCTACCGATCATGCCCACGCCAATGATGCTAATTTTGGCAACATCAGCATCCACGGTCACGGAACTTGCTGCCATATCTAGGCTACGGGTCACAGACTCAGCCTTAGACAATTGAGATTTTGGGATCGTGAAAGCAATATCATTCACCCCCTCAGTTTCTTGGACAGCTTGAATAATTAGATCAACATTAATTCCATGAGTCGCAAGGGACTGAAATAGTTGCGAAGCAATCCCAGGGCGGTCAGGAACTTGCAAAAGTGCAATTTTAACTTGATCGTAATCAATAGAAACAGCTTCAACAAAGCGATTTACTTCTAAAGCCGCAAGATTACCATTGCCATCCTGCGTCGATGTGATCACGGTTCCCGCATCATCTAGCCAACTAGATCGCACACACATTTTTACGCCAAAGTTACGGGCAATTTCTACTGATCGCGGATGCAGCACTTTTGCGCCTAAACTTGCCAGCTCTAGCATCTCATCACAGGTAATCTCTGTAAGCATTTGCGCTTTAGGGACAATGCGTGGATCAGTAGTCAAGATTCCGGGGACATCGGTATAAATTTCACAAATATCAGCTTTAATAGCCGCCGCGATCGCTACTGCCGAAGTATCAGAGCCGCCGCGACCAAGAGTCGTAATTTGATGACTAGGTTGTCCTGTCGTTTCATCAATCGCAACACCTTGAAATCCAGCAATTACGACCACTTTACCCTCATTAAGGGCAGCTTGGATTTGCTCTGGCTCCACATATAAAATTCTGGCACGGGTATGAATCGGCTCAGTTACTACCCTTACTTGAGAACCATTCATCGCGATCGCTGGTTGCCCCACAGCTTGCAAAGCCATACTCAACAGCGCGATCGTTACCTGCTCACCTGTAGCTAGCAACAGATCGGTTTCACGCTCTCTAGCCGCGATTTCGTCAAGGGTTGGGGTATGGGTTGCAGCTAAAGATTCCGCGAGGGCAACTAGCCCATCAGTAGTTTTACCCATTGCCGAGACAACAACGACAACTTGATTACCTGCCTCAACTGTCCGCTTGATGCGATCGCGTACTGCTTTGATTCGATCAGTATCGGCAACCGAAGATCCACCGTATTTTTGAACTATTAACGCCATTCGTAAAGAAAACTCGAAGCATCTAAACTTCGATCAATGTATTAGAGCTTACCTATCATACAGTTCAGATTAGCCACACAGAGACATACGTCGAATTCTCATCACCAATTCTCCCTATGAAAGTTTGGGTTATTCAGCGCCAAAGGCGCTGAATAACCCAAACTTTCATAGGGAGCTACTCCTTTCCCAGTCTAAAAATAGACATTAAAACCCAAGGATTAGCAGTGCGGCGCTTCGCGCCGCACTGCTAATCCTTGGGTGGGAAGGGAGTAGCCTTAGGCTATAGCTTGTTAGGACAAACCCAAAACCCAAGAGAGAGTTGCGGCGCAAAGCGCCGCGACTCTCTCTTGGGTTTTATGTCCTGACTTGGCTGGCTATAGCTACAGCCCTCAAAAATCCAGTTTTTATAATGAAAATTGCTGCATTGCAAACTACCAAATTGACAAGTGTTGTTAAGATAATCTGTATATTTACTCTGATGGTATGATTGCCAAGTAAGGAGTGAACGTGTACTTAAAAAGGAACTGTCTTTTATGCAAACGGGGTCTGTTTCTCCACTAGTTCTGATCATTTTGGACGGCTGGGGACATAGAGAAGAAACCGAGGGCAATGCGATCGCCGCAGCAAATACTCCCGTCATGGATAGCCTGTGGAGTACTTACCCGAAAACTCTCCTCCAAGCTTCTGGCAAAGATGTTGGTTTACCAAAAGGGCAAATGGGCAACTCAGAAGTTGGTCATTTAAACATTGGTGCAGGTCGGGTTGTCCCCCAAGAGTTAGTCAGAATTTCTGATGCTGTCGATGACGGCTCATTGTTGTCCAATCCAGCCCTTGTCAAAGTCTGTGATCAAGTCAAAGCAAATAAAAGTAAGCTGCATTTGCTAGGGCTTTGCTCCGATGGCGGTGTGCATTCTCATATTGATCATCTTTTGGGATTGCTAGATTTATCTAAGGCTCAAGGAATTGAGGATGTCTGTATCCATGTGATCACCGATGGGCGCGATACATTGCCCAATTCGGGCGTAGCCTTCATCAATCTGCTGCAAGCCCATATCAAAAAAATTGGTATTGGTCGCATCGTTACCGTAAGTGGTCGTTATTTTGTAATGGATCGCGACAAGCGTTGGGATCGCGTGCAGAAAGCTTACGAAATCCTGACAAATGACGAAATCACAACCGAGCTAACTTCACCAACCGAATTGCTAGCGTCAGCTTATAAAGAAAAGATTACTGACGAATTTTTACCGCCAACTCGGATCGCTAAAGGTGCGATCGCCTCTGGTGATGGCGTAATTTGCTTTAATTTCCGTCCTGATCGCTCACGGGAAATTACCCAAGCCCTAGTTTCCAAAAACTTTACAGGTTTTGAGCGCGATCTCATTGAGCCTCTCGCCTATGCTACCTTTACGCAGTACGACAGTTCTCTTCCTGTACCTGTAGCCTTTTTGCCGCAAAACCTTACTAATTTATTAGGACAGGTAGTGTCAAGGCATGGACTCAAACAGTTACGTTTAGCAGAGACTGAGAAATACGCCCATGTCACCTATTTCTTTGATGGCGGATTGGAAGAGGCAGGCGAAGGCGACGATCGCATTCTCGTAAATAGCCCAAGAGTTCCCACCTACGATCAAGCACCTGAGATGTCTGCGGACGAAGTAACTCGCATTGCTTCTGAAGCGATCGCTAAACGAATTTACTCATTGATCGTGATTAACTATGCCAACCCCGATATGGTGGGGCATACTGGCAACTTTGGAGCCACGGTTATAGCTTTGGAGCATGTTGATCGTTGCTTAGGTAAACTTCTATCTAGTATTGCCAAAGCTGGTGGTACGGCACTGATTACTGCCGATCATGGCAATGCTGAATATATGTGCGATGAGCAGGGCAATCCTTGGACTGCTCACTCTAGTAACCCTGTGCCATTCATATTGATTGAGGGCGAAGGTTGCAAAGTGCGTGGACATGGAGGCGATGTAAAACTCAGACCGCAAAATGGTCGTCTTGCCGATATTGCCCCAACTATTCTGCAAATCTTGCAACTACCCCAGCCCGAAGAGATGACTGGAGAGTCTTTATTAGAAGCCTCAACCTATGACATTCAAAGCCTGAAAGCCCCTGTTAAAATTGGCAGATAAAGCAACAAAAAAAGCGGCGCATTGCGCCGCTTTTTTTGTTGTCCAAGAGAGAGGCGATCGCCATATTTAGCCATACTTAAACTTAAAACGTAAAATCAGCAAGTTCAACAGAAGCGTAATCGCATTAGCAATAATGATCGGTGCTGCGTTTACAATAACCCCGTAAATCATCCACAGCGAAACACCTGCGATAAACGTAACCAACATTGGCAAGGATATATCTTTAGTAGAACGCGATCGCGCCACCTTCACAACTTGCGGCAAAAAAGCAGTAGTGGTTAAAAATGCGGCTGTAAATCCGAGGGCGTTAGTAAAATCCATAGACTCTCTAAGTAAGCTAATTTGTGAAGCCAGTATGCAGAATAAATTTTAAGTAAATCCTATGCAACAACGAATTATTGGAATCACAGGAGGCATTGCCACAGGTAAAAGCACTGTTTCTAACTACTTGCATCTTACCTATGGTTTGCCCATCCTTGATGCCGATATCTATGCTCGTAAAGCCCTCGACAGCGATCGCCTAGCAGAAATTCGCGATCGCTATGGCAAGTTGATATTTGATGATCAAGGCAATCTTGATCGCCGTAAATTAGGAGCGATTATCTTTGAAAGTGATCTGGAACGCCGTTGGCTCGAAAATCTCATTCATCCCTATGTGCAGTCATGTTTGCTCACAGATGCCGAGAAGCTAGCACCAGCAACAATTGTTATGGTGATCCCCTTACTGTTTGAAGCGAATATGGAGGATTTGGTCACGGAAATTTGGACTGTTATCTGCGATCCCCATCGACAGTTAGCTAGGCTAATTAAGCGCAATCATCTATCTGAAAACGAAGCAAAGCAAAGAATTTCTAGTCAAATGCCCCAGTCCGAAAAAGCTGAGCTAGCCGATGTCGTAATTGTCAATAATGACAATAATCAAGAATTATTTTTTCAAGTTGATCAAGCTTTATTAAATTCGCCAGTCGGCTTATTTTTAAAAATTAGCTAACATAAATACCGCACTTTTTGCTTTTTTAAAACCCAAGAAGAGAGTTGCGGCACTTCGTGCCGCAACTCTCTTCTTGGGTTTTGATTGTAGTAGCTGACTCTAGCTTTGCCACAGCGCTTGCGCTTTCTTAAAACCAAAGAACTGGCTGGCGGCGCGGTGCGCCGCCAGCCAGTTCTTTGGTTTTAATTTGTCCTAAAACAAGTTTCTCTGTACTACATAAAGCCTATTGAGGCTTTATGTAGTACAGAGAAACTTGTGAAAGCGCCGCTTCGCGGCGCTTTCACAAGTTTCTCTGTAATTTAAGTTAGCGCAAGGCGCTGTATCAGTAAAAAAGAGTGAGTCGAGGCAAAGCATCGACTCATTCTTTTTTGGGGTTTAAGGCTAAGGAGCTTCAGGGGTAGCGGCTGGCAAATTCAAAGGAATCGGCTGAGATTTGGGCGCATTATTAGCAGGTGCTACTTGTGCTGGAGGTGCAGTCACCGCCTTTGCCGAAGTAAACCACCCACCACTAAGTACCACAGTTAAACCTAAAAAAGATGCCGTCAAAAACCATGTGACTCGATTTAGGGTCGTTTCAGCACTTTTAGTACTTGAAAATAGCTGCGCTTGACCGCTAAATCCTCCCAGCCCATCACTTTTGGGACTATGAAGTAAGATTAAAATCACTAAGCAAATTGCCACAATTGACCAGATAACTTTTAGAGTTTCGTACATTTTAGATATTCTTATTTATATGCTTTTCTATGAACAGCTTAACGCATCGACAATTAGATTAAAGCCCTTTTAGTTAGGCAAACTGTTGACCTAACTCAATAGGATTATGGACAGTAATCCGTTTTTTAGAAATTGCAATCATCTTTTGTTTGCGTAAATCACCCAACAACCTTGTCACGGTTACACGAGTTGAGCCGATCGCCTCAGCGATCGCCTGATGCGATAATTTCAGATCGATGGTTACGCCTTCAGCAGATGGTGTGCCAAAGTCACGACAGAGAATCAGTAAAAAGCTAACTAACCGTGATCCCATATCTCGATGGGCGAGGGTTTCAATCATCATCTCAGTTTGTAAAATTCGAGATGACAAGCCACGCAACAGCACCATCGGTAACTCAGGATCATCCTTGAGAGCCTTCTCAACCTGATCAATGGGCGCAGAGAGCAACTCAACAGGGGTAAATGCTACCGCGTGATAAAAGCGATCGGAGCGATTGCCCGTAATTAATGACAACACGCCAAAAACGCTATTCTCTCGCAATAACGCCACAGTAATTTCTTCACCTGCTTCGTAAACTCTAGAAAGTTTTACGGCTCCCTTGACCAGAAAGTAAAAGCGCTCCGCAGGATCGCCAGGAAAAAAAATCGTCTTACCACGATCAAACGTTTCCGTCATTGGGGAAAACATTCCCCCATTCATTTCGCGAAAGACATCAACAAGAGCACGCTCTGCCAACCTAATACACCCTCTTTAACCAAAAATAGACAAAATCAGTGAAACAAATTTTAATTATTTAGCCTTACTAAGTAATTAGACACAATCAAATCCCAGAGTCAAAACCTATAGCACACACTACGCATAAGCCTTAGGTTTTTTGGTTTTAAGAAAGTATGCCAGCACACAATCAGCTTGATTTGCCTGTGTTAGTTTTACTCAATCAATACTCCAGTTAAAATTTAAAACTGCACATAGTTTTAAAGACGCAATATCAATCTACGCATGACTGCCCTGACTCGCAAGTCAAGGCATTTAAAACGTTTAAAGTTGCTTTTTTCTAGAAAGTGTATTGAGATACAAAAATAACTGTTCTCACTTAAACTTACTACATAATTGCAGTTTGTATCACAGTGTACATTTTATTAACAAAATAATCTCGTCAGACAACATCACTGACAGTAATTCACTGCAATCGTGCGATCGCTGATTTAGACAAGAAGTCTGTACAACACAACTTATCTAAACATGCTGCTTACGGAGGTGTCTTCGTGTACACGCCAGATGGTCTCACCGAGCAGATCGGAAACCGATAAAACTCGCAGTTGAGAGAAATAGCTTTCTTGACTAACAGGAGTACTGTTAGTCACAATTACTTCTTCAAAAACTCCACTAGATAAGCGCTCCATTGCAGGAGGAGAGAATATGGCATGGGTAGCACAGGCATAAACCTGACGCGCACCTTCCTTTCTTAAAAGCTTAGCTGCTTCATAGATTGTGCCTGCGGTATCAATCATGTCATCCACAAGCACTGCGGTTTTCCCCGATACATCCCCGATTACATTCATTACCTCAGCTACGTTGTGGCTCTGACGGCGCTTATCGATGATTGCTAGAGGGGCATCACCAAGTTTTTTGGCAAAGGCTCTAGCACGAGCAACACCACCAACGTCAGGAGAGACTACAACCAAGTCAGCTAGTTTTTTCTCGTTGAGATAATCAAGTAAAACTGGTGCGCCATAAACATGGTCACAAGGAATATCAAAATATCCTTGAATTTGTGCTGAGTGGAGATCCATGGCAATCACACGATCAGCTCCAGACTGGACGATCAAGTTTGCTACTAGTTTTGCCGTGATTGATTCTCTTCCTGCGGTCTTGCGATCGGCTCTGGCATAGCCATAGTAGGGCATTACTGCGGTAATTTGTCTCGCCGAAGCCCGCCGACAGGCATCAATCATAATCAGTAATTCTGTCAAGTTGTCGTTAACGGGACGACAGGTAGGTTGAATTAGATAAACATCACAACCTCGAATTGATTCCTGAACCTGCACATAGACTTCACCATCAGCAAAATTTTTCCGCACCATAGGACCAAGTTCAATCCCCAGATAACGGGAAATTTCTTGGGCAAGGGGCAGATTTGCCGAGCCAGCAAATAGTCTCAGTCGATCTTCACCACTATTTAGAGAAGGTAGTCTGTGAAGTCCATGTCTAATAGTTGTTAAGTGTGTCACTGCGATTTATCAAAAGTTAACATATCCAAATCTAATTCTAATATTGTCGTGCTTAGGTTACCCTTCACCACAATTATTTGGGTTCGATAAAGTTTTATTTGGGTGGACGACGGCGCTGCAAGAAGTCAGGGATATCCAAGCCTGGCTTACTTAGTTTGATTTCTGTGGCTGAAGGTGCAGGAGAGATAGTTCTGGTGGTAGATGATGTGGATGGGGTAGGAGATACTTTTTTAACGATTTGAGGAGGGATCGCTGGATGGGTTTTCGGTGTAAAACCTGTAGCGATTACTGTAATCCGAATTTCTCCATCCATCTTAGGATCAATGACTGCACCAAAAATAATATTGGCATTTTGATCAACGACTTCATAGATTGTCTCAGCCGCCGCATTAACTTCATGGAGTGTCATATCTTCACCTCCTGTGATATTAAAGACTACGCCGCTAGCGCCTTCTACAGAAGTTTCGAGCATCGGTGAAGAAATTGCGGTCATGGCAGCTTCTCTAGCTCTAGATTTGCCTGAGCCAATACCAATTCCCATCATCGCAGAACCTGCATCTGCCATCACAGCTCGGATATCCGCAAAATCCACGTTTACTAATCCGGGGATCATGATGATGTCTGATATACCCTGTACGCCTTGACGCAATATATCATCCGCAACACGGAAAGCTTCTTGAACAGGGGTTTGCTCGGAGATGACAGATAGCAACTTGTCGTTAGGGATCACAATCAAGGTGTCAACACGGCTTTGCAGCCCTGCAATGCCTTCTTCGGCTTGCTGACCACGACGACGACCTTCAAAGGTAAAGGGACGAGTAACAATGCCAACCGTAAGTGCGCCTGCTTCTTTGGCGACCTCGGCAATAATTGGGGCGGCTCCAGTACCAGTACCGCCTCCCATACCTGCGGTGATAAATACGAGGTCAGCACCTTCAACGGCAGCGGCGATATCATCACGAGACTCTTCGGCTGCTTTTTGCCCGATCGCAGGATTACCACCAGCACCAAGCCCTCTAGTCAGTTTTTGTCCCATTTGAAAACGCTTAGAGGCAGAAGACTGGAGTAATGCTTGAGCATCGGTATTAAAAGACCAAAACTCAACACCAACTACATCACTGGCAATCATGCGATTTACAGCGTTGCCGCCACCGCCACCAACACCAATTACTTTGATTTTTGCAACACTGCCCAACATGATATTTTCCGCTTTTGTGTCAACGCCTAACTGCTGCTTCATTCTATTTTGAGAGTGACTTAGATACAGTCTAGAGTCATTAGTAAACTCAGAAAGTTCATCCATTTGTACGTCTACTTCTCCGTTTTCTGAGCCGTTTGAATTTAAATCTGACCAGTCATTTTGAGATGTCATTTATCTTGGGATGTCTTAAAATAGAATCGTTTTACTGATGATCTCCAGATTTGGCTTAAGTTTAAACCTCACTTGAGTCAGCTTACCGATACAAGTTTAAACCTACCAAAAAAAATAATAATAGCCTTAAAACGACTATTTAGAATTTTGTTTCGGAAGATTTATCTTTTTTCGGTGGGTTCATTTCTAAAATTGGGTTACTAGGCTGACTAATATCAATATGTTTAAAGTTATTTAAGTTAACTTTATCAGGCAATATTCTCAGCCTATCTAAAGTTTCTAACTGTGTGGTAAAAAGCAATGGAGAGTATGTACCGCAATATACAATCCCCAGATCAGTAACCAAAATTAAGTTGGATTCATCACGGGCATCAACTTGAGTAATTTTGATCTGACTCTCACTAACTTGTTTGTAGAGTTTTGACCAATTAGAGATTGTTCGATTGGTTGGCTCAAGCACAACTAGCTTGGGTTTGGTAATACTAGATGGATAATCTTTGACTGAAATCCAGACACCCTCGGCATCTAAGAATCCTTGCTGACCTTTGCGCGTAGAGTTGGCGATCGGCAAGCGCTCTTGCAATCTAATTGTTAACTTAGATGGAAAAACTGTGCGCGAGACGACCACCTTAGAGACTGGGGCAGATGCTTCTAGCTGAGTGGCGATCGCTTGGGGTTGAATCTGAAAAATCGACTGCGGATATTTAATCGGCAAAGCTTTTTTAATTGTCTCTTGGGACAATAATTTGTTGCCTTCGATATCAATTTGGCTAGAACTGCGTAGCTGCCAGTCTGGGAGCATGGCAATCCAAAGCATCCCACCTGTAAGCCCTGTGATAAATGTTAGCTGCCAAATGCGTTGAAAGATACGAAGACGGCGTTGTTGTCGCAGTTGTTTGCGGCGGGTCACATAGTCTGACTCTCCACTAAAGGTTGGAAATTCAACGGTCATCTCAGATCTTACCTTTTCATTAGAGCTAGGAGTCAGATGATGGACTGCCAGCAAATTGTCGCTCTAGCATAGCAACGATTTCGGCGCGACGGGTAGAAATAGATAAGGGATCGCCAGAGTTAGATCGCAAAAACATTACCTGTTCGGTACGCTTATAACTACTAGCCTGATTTTTGCTCATCAAAGACTGGATCGCTTTGACAAAAAATATACCTGCACTGATCACTAAAAGTACAGATATCGATACGTAGATGATTGCAGCGATTACCATATCTGTAAGGTTTTACTCAGAAATATTAGTATCTACAATAAATTAGCTACTCAGGTTTTTCAACTTGCGTTACAAAAATGTATAGTTTTGCTTTGCAAAGCTTCATATAGCTGTGGTCACTTACATTAAAGCGCCGATACTCGCTTCTTGGGTTTTGAATAGCCTACTCCCTTCCCAGTCTAAAAATAGACATCAAAACCCAAGAATTAGCGGTGCGGCGCTTTGCGCCGCACCGCTAATTCTTGGGTGGCAAGGGAGTATATACCTTAAGTGTGAGAGGCGGTGCTTCGCCCCGCCTCTCACACTTAAGGTACGGAGAACGCGAAAACGTGAGGGACGGGTATAAGGATTTGATTCGGTATAATCAACTTTGAAATACTTAATAATTAATATATTCAGGAGCTTTGCAAGCTATGCAAGAGCAGGGAACGATCAGCATTCATACCGAGAATATCTTTCCCATTATCAAGAAGGCTTTATATTCTGAACGAGATATCTTCTTGCGGGAGCTAATTTCTAACGCTGTTGATGCGATTAGCAAGCTAAAAATGGTGTCTTATGCTGGTGAGACTAATCATGCTGCTGAGCCAGAAATTGTGATCACTATCGATAAAGAAAAGAAAACGCTGGCGATCGCAGATAGTGGCATCGGCATGACGGCGGATGAGGTCAAAAAATATATTAACCAAGTCGCTTTTTCGAGCGCTCAAGAATTTGCCACTAAGTATGCCAATAGCGGTACTGGGGATCAGCAAATTATTGGTAATTTTGGTTTAGGTTTCTATTCGTCATTTATGGTGGCGAGTAATGTCGAGATTGATACACGTTCTTACAAGGAAGGTGCTGAAGCTGTCCATTGGTCTTGTGATGGCTCGACCACGTTTACTCTAGATGATAGCGATCGCCAATCTGTCGGTACAACGATCACCTTGACTCTCCAAGAAGATGCTGAAGAGTATCTAGAAGAAGGCTCGATCAAGCGGATGGTTCGCAACTATTGCGACTTCATGCCAGTGCCGATCAAGTTGGGTGATGAGGTCATCAATAAGCAGACAGCCCTGTGGGACAAATCGCCGAAATCAGTTACTAATGACGAGTATCTAGAGTTTTATCGCTATCTCTATCCCTATCAGGATGCTCCTTTGTTCTGGATTCATCTCAATACTGATTATCCCTTTGTGATTAAGGGGATTTTGTATTTTCCAAAAATGAAGGCAGATATTGATCCCAACCGTGGACAAATCAAGCTGTTCTGCAATCATGTGTTTGTTAGCGACAACTGCGATGATGTGATCCCCAAGTTTTTGATGCCTTTACGGGGTGCGATCGACAGTACCGATATTCCTTTAAATGTGTCGCGTAGTTTCTTGCAGGGTGATCCTAAAGTTCGCAAGATTCAAGACTTTATTGCTAAAAAAGTAGGTGATCGCCTGACTTCTCTTTACAGTGAGTCCCGCGAAGAATTCTTGAAGTGTTGGCAAGATATCAGCATTTTCATGAAGTTTGGCTCCATGAACAGCGATAAGTTTTATCAGCAAGTCAAAGAAATCTTGGTTTACTCCACCACTAGCGAGTCTGATGAAGTTAAGAGTGAAAGTGGCAACTACACAACCTTGCAAGCTTATTTAGAACGCAATAAAGCTGCCCATGAAAATCAGGTTTTCTATACTTCTGACCCGATCGCGCAGGGTACTTATGTGGAGTTGCACAAAAATCAAGGCTTAGAGGTTCTGACCTTTGACGCATTCATTGATAGCCATTTTATTAATTTCCTTGAGCGTGAGTTCAAAGATATTAAGTTTGCGCGGGTGGATGCGGAAATTGACGATCGCCTAGTGGATAAGGATTCCAAAACGGAGATTGTCGATCCCAAAACCAATAAAACCAAGAGCGATCACCTCCAAGACATTTTCCGTGAGGCGCTAAACAAGCCCAAATTGGTGATTCGTACGGAAGCGATCAAGGCAGAAGATGCGGCTTCGGCTCCTCCTGCGATTATTTTGTTGCCAGAGTCAGCGCGACGGATGCAGGAAATGATGGCATTAATGCAACAAGGTACGGTCAGCTTCCCTGAAGATCATGTGCTTCTGGTAAACACGGCGCATCCACTTATGGAGAAGCTGATCGAACTGGATGGCAGTCAAATTGTTGTGGGCGGCAAATCTGAATCTGCGGATCTTGCCAACTTGATCTGTACCCATGTTTATGATTTGGCACTGATGGCGCAAAAGAGCTTTGATGCTGACAGCATGAAGGGCTTCTTGCAGCGCTCTAACCAGTTGCTAACTAAGTTGACTAGCAAAATCTAAAAAAGGAAGGGCGCAAAGCGCCCTTCCTTTTTATTGCGTGGGGCAGCGCAGAGCGCCGCCCCACGCTAGTTGATAGGACTCAAAACTACAATTGGTTGCAAAACTGACTCGTTGACTTCGCTAACGCCTAAAAACTTTTGTTCATGGTCATACATCCTTATAAACTGCGAACAAGTTTCGAGATCTAGTAATTTAATTGTCTGCCCCATACACCAATATTTTGTTTGCTCTGCATCAAGATTGACTTCTGGCAAAAAGTGCAACCCATGATCGGGCGCGAGAACTTCCAGAGAATGCGATCGCATTTTCTCCGCCACCTGATCAAAAGTTAAACTCGCATCTAAATCAAATCCATTGCTAAAGGTGCGTCGCAATCCCGATAAAGTCGCGCCACAGCCAAGTTTTTCGCCGAGATCACGGGCGATCGCCCTGATATATGTCCCTGCACCACAGGCGATCGCCACATCTAGCTCAGGGTATTCCCCCTCTGTCCAACCTAAAACCTTAATTTCCTTAATTTTCACCTCCCGCAACGGCACATCAGCCTCAGTAATTTCGCCGCGCCGCGCCAAGTCATAAAGCCGTTTCCCATCAATTTGAATCGCACTAAAGGCAGGCGGACGCTGGGTAATCTTGCCTTGAAATAGCGGTAATAAATCTTTAACAGTATCTAGATTTAGATCGGGGCAAGGGCGATCGCTAATTATTTCACCCGTGATATCGTCGGTATTAGTGACTAAACCAAAGCGGATTTTGGCTGAATAGGCTTTACCAGATGGCAAAAATCTTAATAGCCTTGTGGCATTACCGACTGCGATCGGCAAAACTCCTGTTGCCATCGGGTCGAGCGTTCCACCATGACCAATTTTTTTTTGTTTGAGCAGTTTGCGTAACTTGCTCACGCAGTCATGAGCCGTAATCTCAGGCGGCTTATCAATACTAATAAATCCATGAAACATAAAAATCTAATCGAGCCTATATATTTTTAGTAGCAGAGAGTATCATTACTTATCAAAAAGGAAACAAAAGCAAAGAAAATTTGTCATAAAATAGATACATCTAGATCTCGTAAGCATTACTTTTATAAATTTTGTATCAGTCCCAAATAACACATTCAAAACTTCACCAGATTGTTACAACTTAATTAAATGTTTACCGCTAGCTTAAGTAATTTATACATTTGCCTTCACCATTGTTATGGGGTGAGATAAGTTGACTCGATTTGTTTTTGGCGATATTCATGGTCAATATGACGGCTTAATGAGCTTGATAAACTTCATTAAGTGTGGTTCTGACGACCAATTATTTTTTTTAGGCGACTTGATTGATCGTGGCGATCGCAGTGCCGACGTTGTGAGCTGGGTTAAGGATAACGGACACACTTGTCTTAGGGGCAACCATGAGCAGATGTGCCTTGATGCCTTTAACAGTAATCAAGGTTCTTTAGTTTGGAAAGGATGGCTGCTTAACGGTGGAGCAAACACCCTAGAAAGCTACGGAGATGAGGGCATTCCTCAAGATCATTTAGATTGGATGCGACAATTACCTCTGTTTGTCGATTTAGGTGATACTTGGTTAGTTCATGCAGGTTTAAATCCCAATTTACCGCTTGAATTGCAAGGAGCCGCAGAATTTTGTTGGATTCGCGAAGAATTTCATAGTGCGACCCAACCATTTTTTGAAGACAAGATTATCATTACTGGTCATACGATTACCTTTGTATTTCCCAATGTAAAACCTGGTAACTTAGTTCTGGGTAAGGGCTGGCTAGATATTGATACAGGTGGATATCATCCTAAGAGTGGTTGGTTATCAGCTTTGGATCTAGACTCAGCGACTGTATATCAATGCAATACCTTTACCAATGAGTTAAGAGTTAATACTTTAGCTGACATCACAACCGTGATTGAGCCAGTAATGACGCGATCGCAAAGGCAAGAGTTAGCTAAACCAAATGCCCAAAAACGTCGTTGGTCTTGGGTTTAGGTATAGCTGTCGCCATTTATAAAAACCCAAAGAGTATGAAGCGGCGCGAAGCGCCGCCTCATACTCTTTGGGTGGAGTCCCAAGAAGATGATGAAAGGCTGGCTCTGCCAGCCTTTCATCATCTTCTTGGGTTTTTAGCTACTTAATAAGGCTTGGTAGAGGTCAGGGCGGCGATCGCGAAAGAAACCAAAGGAAGCGCGATTAAGCCTGACTTGAGCCAGATCAAAACTTGCCAAAATAACACCTTCTTCGGAATCGCTCAACTCTGCGACTTTATCTCCACGTTGATTGGCAATAAAAGAATGACCATAAAAAGTCTGATCTCCCTCTAGTCCGATCCGATTTGCTGCCGCCACAGGAATAACATTACTTACTGCATGACCGATCATTGCGCGTTGCCAAGGATCTTTAGTGTTTAGATTTGGCTCTTCAGGCTCCGAACCGATCGCTGTAGGGTAAAGCAAAATTTCTGCACCCATAAGTACCATTGACCTAGCACACTCAGGAAACCACTGATCCCAGCAGATGCCCACGCCAATTCTGCCAAAAACAGTATCCCAAACCTTGAAGCCTGTATCTCCATTACGAAAATAAAATTTTTCTTCATACCCTGGACCATCGGGGATATGACTTTTGCGATATGTCCCTAACAAAGTGCCATCGGCATCAACCATCGCAAGGCTGTTGTAATAGACTTGTCCCGATCGCTCAAAAAACGAAACTGGAATAACCACGCGCAGCTCTTTTGCTAATTTCTGGAAATGAGCGATCGTCGGGTGATCCTGCACAGGATGTGCCCAGTCAAAAAAGTAGTCACGTTCTTCTCGGCAAAAGTAAGGGCTTTCAAATAGCTCTGGCGGTAAAATAATCTGCGCTCCTTGGTGGGCAGCCTTGCTCACTAGTTCCGAAATTTTGGCAACGTTAGTAGCAAGATCGGCATTTAGTGCAGCCTGAAGCACAGCGATCGTGACGGTGTTAGAAGTTGATATCATTTAGGTAAAGAGAATTAAAGCACTACGATAAATAATAAGCGATCGCCTTTTTTTATTTGAATGGGAATTCTTTCCTAGTGAATAATTAGCGCCTTTGCCACGCACCGCTAATTATTCACTGAAGTATCCAAACCTTGGGGACTCATTGTTAGGGACATTTTTAATGAAAAAAGTTGCCATTTTATTGATCCAATTTTATCGGATGTTTATCTCACCGTTATTTCCGCCTAGATGTCGATTTCAGCCGACTTGTTCGCAATATGCACTAACAGCGATCGAGCGTTTTGGGTTGATCCGTGGCGGCGCAATGGCAACTAAACGAATCTTGTCTTGTCACCCTTGGCATACGGGAGGCTATGACCCTGTACCAGAAAACCTATCGCCGCATGAAGCTTCACATTTATCTGAATGCACGCATCACGACCACAAATAAAAAAGAGAGATGACGCAAAGCGTCATCTCTCTTTTTTATTGACTTAGCCAAGTCGATAGCCAAAACCTCTTACCGTAACAATATGTTTAGGCTCGCTAGGGTCAACTTCGATTTTTTCGCGTAACCAACGAATGTGGACATCAACAGTTTTGCTATCACCCACAAAATCTACACCCCAAACTTTTTCTAGCAATTGTTCGCGTGACCAAACTCGCCGAGGATGACTCATGAATAAGTCTAATAATCTGAATTCTTTAGGAGAAAGATTTATTTCGGTATCTTTGATTGTGACCCGACATTCATCAGGATAGATGGTGACATCACCAAATTTATGTACAGTGGCAGCATTGGTAGATACAAAGTTTTGGCGGCTACGTCTTAATAACGCTCGACAACGCGCTACTAACTCCTTCATGCCAAAGGGTTTACTCAGGTAGTCATCGGCTCCAACCTCCAACCCCACGATGCGATCCGATTCATTTCCCTTCGCACTAATCATTAACACAGGTACATTGATACCTTCATGGCGAAGAATTCGACAAAAATCTAAGCCATTAATCGAAGGCAACATCACATCTAGAATTACCAAATCTAATCTCTGTGTAGTTTTGGTGATTTGCAAAGCGTTATAACCATCTTCAGCTAGTAAAACGTTATATCCTTCTTCTGTCAGTGCCAAGGCGATCGCCTCTTGAATGATCGCCTCATCTTCTACCACCAGCACGCAACCAACAATATTTTTTGTAGCTGAAGGAGCCTGTTCTGTTAAGAGCATAAAAAAGCTTTACTAGGTTTACCTAACCGTATCCAATTTTACATTGATTAAGGACAAGTTATGAGTTTTGCAAGTTATGAATAAAAGATTTTACTAAACTCTTGAAAGATTGATTAAGCGATCGCGCTAATTCGATATGGGTTTCATCAGATTCAATAGGCAGAATTTGGGTCATGTGACCTTGACCAAGTTGCTGAATTACTAAATTAGCCGCTTCTAGTCCTGTGACATAGGCTTTTTCCTGTGACCAAGAGCCATGATTAGTAATTACCCAATCACCACTCATATATAAATTGGGAAAACTGGTGATACTTCTGAGTAAATATTGATAGCTGCCTGGAGCGAAATGGGTAACGGCACGGGGGAGCCTAATCACACTGCTGTCGATGATTTGAGCATTACCAAATTCGGGAATACAGGTGGTCAGATATTCCTGCACAATCTGAATAATTTCTTGATTATCGAGAGGTAGAAATTGATTAGCATGGTAAAAATCAACTTCGATTACCGATCCTGATGCATCAGCAAACTCGTCATGGAGCGCATTCAGATCAAAAAATGTCCAGCCCGTAGTTTTGTCAAAACCAAAACAGGCATTGGAGGGGCGAGGAATATTTATTTTGCGATCGCACCATAATCTCACGGCTAAAACATCGACCGCGCCTAAATTCATGAGATTACGAAATTCGCGGCGCTTTTGTAAAGCAGGGCTAGTCGTGACAATTTTCTGAATTCCTGATATGCCCACTGCAAAAATAACGGCATCAGCTTCAAAGCTCTCATCGCCACAGATTACCGCATTCACCTTGCCTGAAACATCAACAGAGACATCACTCACGCGGCGATCGGTCAAAATCTTGCCACCTAGACCTGTAATGCGATCGCACCAAGGTTTAAAGATCTTTTCGCCCACCGTGCCGCGACACCACACCACATCAAAATCTGCTTGGTGCGCCAAGATAAAGTAGTACAACATTCCCAACGCCGCCGCCGCCGAACATTGCTCCCCAGGGGCAAATAGCCCCACCAAAAGCATGGGTTCAAAGGATTCTCGATATAGCCGTTCTGAAACACCGTATTGACGAAATAATTCTCGCGCCGTCATGCCGTCATACTGCTTCCAAGCTTGATCGGAGTTATCAAAATCTACAACTGCATACATCAATGGCAATGCTGATAGGCGATCGCTTAAGGGCAGTCTTTTAAATTTTGTATAAGCTAATGTGCCGAGGGGTGCAGGTAATCGTGGTAGTTCTTGAAAAATCGGTGATTCGACTTCTAATCCTGCGGGAGAGTATTGAGCCGATCGCGTCCAAGGAGTAAACGGATCAAGTTCAAGTTCTTTAACCAAAGAAAAAATATTGCGATAGGGATACCAAAATCCATGAATCCCCGCTTCAACTGATTTCCCGCCTGCGGTTTTCCATCCTGAGACTAATCCGCCTGCTTGCGCTCCTGCTTCTAGCAGCGTGACATCATAGCCCTGTTTTGCTAGTTGATATGTGGCTCCTAAACCAGCCCAACCCGCACCAACTACAACTACTTTTGGATTTCCTGACATTTGTATTACTCCCTTTTTACCCGATAAACTCAAGAATTAGTAGTGTGAGGCGAAGCCCCGCACTACTAATTCTTATAACTTGAGCTTGAGTTTTACATCCCAAGCAAAAATTACTTGCAAAAACAATTTTGGGATTCTCAGCGCCTTTGGCACTGAGAATCCCAAAATTGAATTGCTCTTGCCGCCAGTACCAACAAAAATAGGTCATCCCGCTTGGCGAGATGACCTATTTAAAGTCTTTTGCTGATTTTAAATCCATGCGAATCAGTTCCACAGGTATGCATTAAGCCATAGATCTCAGCTAATTGACGAATCTCTTCGGTTTGCTTAGGGCTGGGCTTCCAAGGCTCACTGTTGTCGTAACCGTAATAGGTCTCCACTCCGTCAATCCCCAAGGCGGCGGCGGCGGGGATCAAGTCTTCAGGCGATCGCCGATAACGGGCAGGGTGGGCTAAGACCGCTAGACCGCCAGCCAGATGAATTGCTTTAATTACGCTAATCGCTTGATAGTCTAGCCCTGCGGTAGTTTTGTTTTGCAAATATGGCTGCATCGCCTCATGCACAGGATTAAAGCTATAACCAAGGATATGTACTTCCGTAAAAATCAAGCTGGCGTTGATTTCAATGCCTGTCCATAATGTGGGCAGTGACTCAGGAGCTTGGGATTGATGGGTAACTCGATCTAAGTATTGCCTAGCAATTTTGTATCCCGAAATTGCGTGGTGGTCAGTTATAGCAACATCCGATAAACATAAATCGATCGCCTGCTGAATTAGGTCAGCGGGCTGCATTTTGCCGTCAGAATGCACTGTGTGTAAATGAAAATTTAGCCTGTGAGGACAACTCATGGCATCAACGCACTCAAATATTTTTCGCAACCGACTAGTTGCGATCGGCTCTGATATCAATAGCGGAGTTTGGCTTACCATGTCAGATCTCTACATAAGCAAATATTTAACAATTTCTTAGCTTTTTAATCATATTAATCACATTTTTACCCATCTTATGGGTTCACTCATCTCAACTTTAAATTACGAGAAGCGCTCAAACAAATCTTATTCAGCCTTTTCAAAGTTGGGTAAGTAGTTAGGCACAGTTAAATATAAAACCCCAAAATCTGCACCGCCCGCGTAGCGAGCGGTACAGATTTTAGCTTTGATTTTTTAATTATGGCGAAGTATTTAAGTAGCTGGGAATAATTAAAGACTAGGATCAAAACCTGTAGCGATGAGCGCCACTGGCTTTACAGGGTTATATTTAACTGCACTTAACTACTGATAAGCACCAAAACACAAAAACTAGACAAGATAAATATATCTAAAGTAATTGGTCGGACTGAACTTGGGCGATTTCATCACCGATTAAAGTCTGTTCGGGATTTTCGTAATAACTGCTTAGTAGTTCACGAGATTCGATTTTTCCTAAATTTGATTCAGTTTCAGAGGTGAGAGCTACGCATTCACTTCCAACTACATCAAGCACACGTTCAACGATTTTGCCATTTTTCCCGATTAAGTACTCGACACGTTGATACTGTGACATTAAGCTATTTATTTTTCCTAACTATAACAATTAGTTTTATTCTAGCGTTTCTATATCCAAAATTGCACAGTTTAAAGTACGACGATCACCATAAAAAATAGAGAAAGCGCTCTGTACTTCCTTTATTTTGGGACATTTTGAAGATTTCCCAGAAATCCTAACTGTCGCCAAATATGTTAACTACAAAAGCAAATGCGGCGTTCCGCGCCGCATTTGCTTTTGCGATTTTATCTGTCCTAGTACAAATGGTGACAGCTACAGTATCTATTTTCCAGTAATACGCTTCTCTGTATTTTGAATCGCTTTTGTGGCGTAAATATTGTTTGGGCGAATTGCTAACGCACTTTTAAAGTTAGCTAAAGCTGTTTTAAAATCTTTTTTGTCAAAAGCGGCATAACCAGATTTCATAAAAGCATCAAATTTGATTGCGTTGGCACTCTTAACTGGTGTGCTTTTAACCTTGTCAGCGCTATTTTCTGTTTTGGCGATGAGGTTATCACCAGAGGTCTGAGACTGATAAGTTTGTGCAGCGAGAGAGACATCACAAAATGTGACGGAACTAAAAAGAGCAAGGATGATTAATTTTTTCATAGGAATTTTTTGTTTGGTCTAGGCTATCTTATCCCCCATATATTAAAAATCGCACAACATGAAATTATAGTGATCACTACTTAGTAAGATTCTTTTGCGTATTTTCAATGGCTTTAGTTGCGTAAACATCGTTTGGACGAACTGTTAAGGCACGTTTAAAGTTAATCAATGCAGTATTGTAATCCCCCTTGTTATAAGCGTTGTAAGCGATTCTCATATACTTATCATATTCATTGGAGGAAGTTCCAGTATATGTAGTTTCTGGAGTCTGTGAGGTATCTGTGGTATACGTTGAACCAGATTCGCGAACTTTTCCGCCTCTACAACCTTTTCCTCTGCAACCACCGTACCGTCTTTTAGCAATCAAGCTATTAGTCTGTTGTTCAGCAGTTTTTGACTGAATTAGCTGTGCAGCCAGAGAGATGTCGCAAAATAAGAATGAACTCGCAAGGGTAAAAAGAACTAATTTTTTCATGATCTATTTTTTGTATTGCACTAGATATTTAACACAAAAAAAGTAGATTTTATTTTTTTAATTATCACATCTATTTCTGCTTTTTATCGATCTAGTTTTAAAGCTTTGCTTGCTGATATACCATCGGTGGCAGTGCCAAAATACCAGAGAGATGCAGCGGCTTCGGCACGAGTTACGGGCTTTTGGGGTTGCAGTAAAGTTGTGAACCCAAAACTGCGGCGAATATTAGAAAGATCGCGTAGTTGGGCATCGGCAAAAATAGCACTTAAGGCATTTTCACTAACGCGATCGCTATCTTGAAATCCCCATGCTTGGCGAATATTGTCTAAGGTAGCTCTGGGTAAAGGTTGCCGCAAATCGAGGGGAATTTTCCATTGCACTAACTCTTCACGGGACAGGGGATCATTGGGGGAAAAGCGATCGCTACTGCTATTAATTAAGCCTGCATTGGCTAAGCCCTGAATAATTGCAAAGTCGGGATGAGTTTTAGGAACATCGACAAAGCTGGGATTATCGGTCGGTTGGGCAAGCCGAATTTGGCGACTGGGTTGATTTTTATAGAGGCGATTATTTGTTTCTAGGAGCCATCGGGCATATTCACGACGAGCTACCAGAATATTGGGTTTAAATTCCTGTCCAGTTTTTGGAGCAATTGTGCCTAGTTGATTGAGGTCTTTAATCCAGTCTCTCAGGGGGGCAGGAGCGGTATTTAGATCGCTAAATGTAATAACTGGAGAAGCGGAATCACTAAAATCTATGTAAAAAAGCGATTTTAGTGATTCTGCTTTTGGCTCAGAGGTTATGAATTTCTCTGCTTTTAAAGATGCTAAAGCGATCGCTTGCATCTGTGGGATCAAGCGATCGCTATTTTTATTGCTCCCTGTGGAGATAGTGGGGCTAGCAGGGGGAGTTATAAATGCTTGAGGTTGAGTTTTAGGATTAGCGATTGCCTCTGTATCAGATGAATTTATGGGCGGACTGGCTGGGGCGATCGCGCTTTCTAACGAGCTACCAAGATTCGAGCCTTGGCAAGACGTGGAAATCGCCCCCACTAAAGCGCATAGTAATCCTGTGGTTATGATTCTGGACAGTTTTCTTAATTTAGTTTTTTTAATTTTCATAGCCCTACTCAAGACGCATTGCCGTCAAGCTCCACCAGATTTACTGGCAATGCTGGCGCGATCGCTAAGGGTAAAACATAAGCAATATCGGCACGGAAGTTAGCATAGCGGCTGCGGCGTACTCCCATAATTTCTGCCTGAATAGCGACATTATCTTCACCAAGACTCAAGAGTAAATGAGTCGTTAACTCTAAGCTTGCCTCAAAGGTAGGATGCACTACTTCTTTTGCGCCTAATTGGTAAAGCGTATCAATATCGGCATCCTTTTCGGCTCTTGCCACAATGTCAATCGCTGGCGCGATCGCGATCGCTCTTTGGACAGCCAAGCGAGTTGCGATCGGATCAGAAATGGCTATCAGCATGGATCGAGCATGGTCAATTTCGGCTTTTTCCAACACAAAAGGACTAGAGCAATTGCCATAGAGGTATGGGATATTTTGCGATCGTAACATCTGGACTTTAGACTCGGCATCTTCAATAACCAGAACCGAATAGCCCTTAGATTGCAGCAGCGCCACGATCCCTTGTCCGATCCTTCCATAGCCACAGACTACGACATGATCATGAAGTTCGGCATTTGCCGACATATCTTGAGGCATATCTAACTTGTTCATCCAAGCTTGCAGGAATGGCACTTTTTCTAGTATTTCTAAAATTTTAGGTGTGGCTTTGAGCAGGAAGGGCGTAATCATCAAAGTTACAGCGGTTGTGCCTAAAATCAACAGGTAAACTCGACGAGAAACCAACCCCAATTTTTGTCCTTCGCTAGCCAGAACAAAAGAAAATTCACCAATCTGGGCTAGTCCTAAACCTGCAAAAATGGCAACGCGCAGAGGATAGCGGAAAAGGCTCACCAATGGCACCACAATCAAAAACTTGCCGAGCATCACGATCGCGACCAAGCTGAGAATTAGCTCCCAATTTTGAATTAAAAATACGGGATCAATCAGCATTCCGATCGCTGCGAAGAATAAAGTGGCAAATACATCGCGCAAAGGTTCTACATAGGTAAGCGCTTGGTCAGCATATTCCACCTCGGATATCATCAGCCCTGCCACAAACGCACCCATCTCGATCGACAAGCCTAGTTGCTCCGTCAATAGAGCGATCCCCAGACATAGCACAATCACACTCAGTAAAAATAATTCGCGGCTCTCGGTACTCGCCACCCATCGCAAAAAGGGCGGGATCACCCAGATTCCCGCTGCGATCGCCATCCCTGCAAACAAGGCAGTCACAGACAAAGCCTTAATTACTTCAATGCCCACAGATTCAGGATGATCTAAGGCTGGCAACACCGCTAACATCAAGCCTAGAGCCAGATCCTGAATTATTAGCATCCCCAAGGTTACTTGTCCCTGTGCAGACTCAGTAGCGTTAGTTTCCATCAAACTGCGGAGTACTACTGCCGTTGACGATAGCGACAAAATACTACCGAGGAAAATCCCCTGCGTCGGGGTCTCCACCCATCCCACCAGTACTGACACCGCCGTGGTTAGGGCGATCGTCATTAAAACTTGCAAAGTGCCGCCACCAAGGGCGATCGCTTTGACTTTGTTGAGCTGCTTTAAGGAAAACTCAACGCCAAGGGCAAATAGCAAAAACGCAACCCCAAACTGGGCAAGGGTTTCCACCTGAATTAGCTCTTTAATTAAGCCCAAACCTGTGGGGCCAACCACGATGCCGCCAAAAATATAGCCCAGCAAAACTGGCAGTCGTAAAGCTGCCGCCAGCAATCCGCCAAAGGATGCTGCTGCTAAGACCGTTACTAAGTCAACAATTAACCGAAAATCTTCCTGCACAAAAAACCAACTGAAGAAGGTTGCCTCATATACTTTAGCTTGGATTTCTCCTATCCAAAAAGTACTACTCTTCGCAATTAAATATAAAAGCCTAAAAGCTGTGGCGCACGCGGAGCGTGCGCCACAGCTTTTCACTCTGTTTCTTTATCAAAAAGAACCAAAAGAGCATTGCGGCGCAATGCTCTTTTGGTTCTATATCTACAAGCTCATCGAGTAGTTAAATTCAGATGGCGTGATCGCTAGGAGCAATTTTTGGGAAACTCTAATTAGCACTATTCGCCGATAAGCAATATCTGAACTCACCCCAAAAATTTGGCAGTGATCATAAAAATCGAGAAACAGCTCAGCCAGCGATCGCGCTAATCCCGATCTAACCTTAGAAATGTTTTTTGTATTTAAGCAAGAAAGTTCACAACTTAAATGATCAGCGATCGCCAAATTATGAAGCAGCAAGCTAATTTCGACAGTTTGTAAGCTTGTCTTCAAGTCAAGCGTGTTATTCGTGGAAAATTCATGTTCTCGCTGAGCTAATCGAATCAAAGAACAGCATCGCGCATAGACGTATTGCCCAATTAACTCAGAGCTTGAATTTGTATTTTTTACCTCTGCCATAGTCTTGACTCTTTGCCAGCAGCCGTCAACATTAACAAGATCTTGAATTCGCAAAGTTTCTAAAGCCTGAAAACTTAATCCTAAATATTCATCATTCAATAAGATATTTAGCCAACCTTTACCGATCGCCTGAACTTGGTAGTGGGTGACTATTTCTTGATTCTGAGCAATCCAGTTAGCGATCGCCTCAGCAATTTGATTGGGCTGAAAACTTTCTCCATTAGCAATTCGATGCTTGATTGCCAAGGCGATCGCTGAGGTGTAGTGCGCGTCATATTTGGGATAGCAAAGCTCTAGGGAAATATCATCTGCATCCAAGGAAATTTCAAATAATGACCTAATCGCAGCAGCAAGCGATCGACGAATTAACAGTAACCCTGTGTTAACCATGACTTATAAAAAACCAATTTTAGGGTTTGCAGCACCTAAGGTGCTGCAAACCCTAAAATTGGTTTCATAATCAGAATTGCCGATTTCTATCACCTTTGATCTCTTTAGAGCTTTAATGTCGTAATATTATAGACTTGGCATTAATTGGCATTAACTTGGATACTTATCGGCAGTGCTGTCGAAAGCCTAAAAACAGGTTCCAAAGATTAGGATCAGCAACGCAAAGCGCCGCTCATGCCACACCCCCATCCCTTGCATATTCAATCTAGGCATATTTAATAATGAAGGTCACTCTAGAGAAACTCCCCGCTAGTCAAATTGGTTTTGACATTCAAGTTGAAGGGGCAAAGTCTCAAGCTATTTACGATCGCATCGTCAAAGATTTAACACGCACGATGCAAGTCCCCGGTTTTCGCAAAGGCAAAGCCCCAACTCAACTTGTCTTGAGACAGGTCGGTACACAAAGACTTAAAGCCAATGTCCTCGAAGAGTTGATAGAAAAAACCTTAAATGAAGCTCTTGCCGAAAACAAAGAAGTCAAAGATAAAGCTTTAGGTGGATTTCAACTAGTTACTGATATTGAATCCCTTGTCCAAATTTTTACCCCTGGGCAAGAATTATCGTTTAAGGCAGCGATCGATGTTGAGCCTGAAGTCACCCTTAGCAAACATCAAGGCTTTACCGTTCAGGCTGAAGAAGTTAAACCCGACCTCACTGAAGTCGATCGCACCTTGCGTGAATTTCAAGTCCGTAAATCTACCCTTGTACCTGCCGAAGATCGCGCAGTTGCCCTAGATGATGTCGCCACCGTCGATATCAAAGTCCTTGACCGCGACACTGGCGAAGAACTCGAAGAGGCTGGTGAAGAAGATTTTCAACTTGACGTTGATGAAAAAGCCTTTGTCCCCGAAGTCGTACAGGCGATCGTGGGCGCACAGATTGATTCTGTGATCGAAGTTGACTCAGTATTTCCTCCCGATTACTACCCTGAAGAATATATCGGCAAGGAAATTAAATATGTCATCAAGGTTAAGTCGATCAAAAGCCGAGAACTTCCTCCACTAGATGATGAGTTTGCGAGTTCAATTAGTGATAAAGAAACGATCGCAGAATTGCGTGAGCTACTCGAAAAGCGAGTGATAGAAGAGGCTGAGTCCAAAACCAAAGCCAATAAAGAGCGTGCTGTCCTTGATGCGCTTACCGCTGAGCTAGAAGTCGAGCTACCTGCAACCCTTGTGGAGCAAGAGCTAGACTTTTTGGTCAGACAACAAGCTAGTTACCTCCAAGAGCGCATCGATCCTGCTATGGCAAAGCAATTATTTACCAGAGAGTTGGTAAACGAGATGCGCCGCCTCAGCTATCCCGAAGCGATTACCCGTTTGCGCCGTAAGGTTGCTCTTGATCAAATTTTTGCACAAGAAAATCTCGCCATTGATGAAGCGGCACTCAAGGAGAGAGTTGCTAACACCTTGGAAGTACTCAAAGACCAAAGCATTGATCCAGCTAGACTCGCAGGACTGATCACCGAGGAAATGCGTACAGAGACAGCCCTAGTATGGTTAATCGAAAACTCGGAAATTGAGCTAGTTGCCGAAGGTTCTTTAGCAGTCCAGCCAGCATCTGAAGGTCTAGAGAGTATTTCTCCAGAAATCGATGATGCAAATGTAGTCACCGTTGATGCTGCTTCCGAAGAATCTTAAATCTAAAAAAAGAAAGTGGCGGCGCTTTGCGTCGTCACTTTCTTTTTTTAGATTTAAATTTTTGATGTGCAAATTTTTTTGGTTTAATTGCGCCCAGCTGTATCACGCCCAAAAACCAAGAGAGATTTGTAACGCGAAGCGTTGCAAATCTCTCTTGGTTTTTGGGTTTGTTGACTAGCGCATCTGCTAAGCGCGTATGTCAGTCGAGTTTTTAATGCATAATATCTGTTAAGCACTAAGCTTTAGTATTCGAGCTTTGGTTGGAATATTGCGTCAAAACTATAATCAATTCAAAACGAATGTTCCCTATATCTAGTCAATTTAATCTAAACCAACGGGCGATCGCCTCCATCCAAAACCAAGCACAGAACCAAGTTGTGCCGATGGTAGTCGAGCAGTCTGGAAAAGGCGAAAGAGCCTTTGATATCTTTTCACGCCTGTTGCGCGAACGAATTGTATTTTTGGGTTCGCAAGTAGACGACACCAGTGCCAATCTGGTCATGTCTCAGCTTTTATTTTTAGAAGCCGAAGATCCCGAAAAAGATATTTATCTATATATCAATTCTCCTGGGGGATCAGTTTATTCAGGCATGGCAATTCTGGATACAATGAATCATGTCCGTCCTGATGTATGCACTATCTGCATGGGTCTAGCTGCTAGCATGGGAGCATTTTTGCTTGCCGCTGGCGCTAAGGGCAAACGCATGTCTTTGCCTAATTCAAGGATCATGATTCACCAACCTTTGGGGGGCGCTCAAGGGCAAGCGGTAGATATCGAGATTCAAGCGCGAGAAATTTTATACATCAAGCGATCGCTCAATGAGATGCTAGCTGCCAATACAGGTAAGCCTCTTGAGCAAATTGAACAAGACACTGAGCGAGATTTCTTTATGTCCCCCGCAGAAGCTCAACAATATGGTTTAATTGATATCGTTTTAACCAACTCTAATAGCCCCGTACTCTCTCTCGTCTAGTACCCTCCCTCATTGAGATAGCTTATGCCCAGTAAATATGACTCTCATCTTAAATGTTCATTTTGTGGCAAGTCACAGGAGCAGGTACGCAAGCTAATTGCTGGCCCTGGAGTGTACATTTGTGATGAGTGCGTGGATCTATGTAATGAGATCCTCGACGAGGAGCTGTTTAATAGCGCTCCTCCTCAAGCAGCTCAGCGCAAAGATCCCGCCACAGAAAAGCGCAAAACTAAAACTGCGGCAAATCTAAACCTGAGTCAAATTCCAAAACCCCGTGATATCAAGCGTTATCTTGATGAGAATGTGGTGGGGCAAGATGAAGCCAAAAAGGTCTTATCGGTAGCAGTTTACAACCATTACAAGCGCCTTAGCTTCGTCGAGTCCACCGCAAAGGGACAGAATGAGGATGGCATTGAGCTTCAAAAATCTAACATTTTGCTAATTGGACCTACGGGTTGTGGCAAGACTCTGTTAGCGCAGACCCTAGCCGAAATGTTAGACGTTCCTTTTGCGGTGGCTGATGCGACAACTCTCACTGAAGCGGGCTATGTTGGGGAAGATGTAGAAAATATCTTATTGCGTCTGTTGCAAGTTGCCGATCTCGATGTCGAAGAAGCTCAACGCGGCATTATCTATATCGATGAAATCGATAAAATTGCCCGTAAGAGCGAAAACACTTCGATCACCCGTGATGTCTCTGGAGAAGGGGTGCAGCAAGCATTACTCAAAATGCTAGAAGGGACGATCGCCAATGTGCCACCCCAAGGTGGACGTAAGCATCCTTATCAAGACTGTATCCAGATCGACACCAAAAATATTTTGTTTATTTGCGGCGGTGCTTTTGGCGGACTAGAAAAGTCCATCGAACAGCGCATTGGCAAAAAGTCGATGGGCTTTGTGCAGCAGGGTGAAGCCATGCCTCGCGAAAAGCGTACTTCTGAGATCCTGAAAAATGTTCAGCCTGATGATCTGGTTAAGTTTGGGATGATTCCTGAATTTATTGGGCGTGTACCCGTAACCGCTGTACTCGATCCACTAGATGAAAAGGCGCTAATGGCAATTTTGACAGAGCCACGCAGTGCGCTGATCAAGCAGTACAAAAAGCTTTTGAAGATGGATAATGTCCAGCTTGAGTTTCAGATGGATGCCGTACAGGCGATCGCTAAGGAAGCATATCGCCGCAAAACAGGGGCGCGAGCCTTGCGCGGTATTGTGGAGCAGTTAATGCTGGATATGATGTATGAGTTGCCATCTCGAAAGGATGTAACTAAGTGTCTTATCACCAGTGGGATGGTTGAGAAGTTATCCACGGCTGAGATATTGCAGCATCCTGCCTCAATGCCAAAACCTGAATCAGCATAATAAAAAAGCCTCGCTTAGCGAGGCTTTTTTATTATGCTGATGGCGGCGCTTTGCGCCGCCATCAGCGTGTTATTTATTATCTTTAGACTTTTAGAACTCTAACGACTGTGTTTTGAGGTAAGCTATCAGCCCTTAGTTCCAAAATTGCACCGCCCATTTTCTGAACTGAATCCTTGGGCATTAGCTCTAAAAACGCATCAACGGAAGTCAGTTGACAAGCATTAGTAGACTTGTCAGTGCGGTAAGAGACAGGGATGACAATGCGGGGATTTAACTCTTGAACGATCGCTTTGGCTTCAGTGGGAGAATAAACCTTAGCTTGCATCGGGTCAGTCGCTTCAGGGCTACCGCCAATGGGCAAAATTAAGACATCGGGGCGACCCATAAGAATGCGCTGAGAAGGGGTGATTGGTGCAGATGCGCCGCCTAAATGCAATACAAAAATTCCTGCCTGCTTCCATTTCCAAGCCACATTTCGCCCAAATCGACGACCACCAAGGCGATCGTGATCCATCGAAATACCTTGAAGGTTAATGCCCTTTAAGTTATAGGAGCCAGGTTCTGATAAAACGCGCTTATCTTTAGGCAAGCTATCTAAATATCCTTCATCCAGCAAACGGGAGCTGATTAAAATGTAGTCCGCCGCCGCCTTGGGTGTAGGTAAATTAGCAGTGCAGCCAATTGGACGAAATGGATGAGTTAAAAACTGTACGCCGTCACCTGAGGCAACAAAGGACATATGCCCTAGCCATTCTAGTTTAAGGGTTGATTTAGTTTGAGCATTAGCAGCATCGGTAATAATTCCTGCTGTAAATGCTGAGATTAGTCCACCTTGAGCGAGTTGAAGAATTTGTCTGCGGCGCATATTTGTTAATTTGATAAATAATTTTTTTAGTAATAGTGTGGTTGGTGCGAAGCGCTGACGACACTATAGAATTTGGCGAAATTGTAACGCTTATTGGACGCTCAGTCCCTTTAAGAAGTTTCGCAGAAGTTCTTTGCCCACGTTTGTCAAGATGCTTTCAGGATGAAACTGCACCCCTTGAACATGGGGATATTGCCTATGGCGAACCCCCATAATTATGTCATCTTCAGTCCATGCCGTAACCTCAAGCACATCAGGACAATTGTGGCGATCAATCACGAGACTATGGTATCGAGTGGCGGTAAAGGGGTTAGCTAGTCCTTCTAAAATACCGACTCCAGTATGATAAATTTGTGATGTCTTACCATGCATCAAGTATGGTGCAGAGACAACTTTGCCACCATACATCAGTCCCATACTCTGGTGTCCGAGACATACACCCAGTATCGGCGTACTAGCATCCATTTCTTTAATAATATCTAGGGATACTCCCGCTTCTTCAGGACGACCAGGACCAGGGGAAATAACAACTCCTACAGGAGCTAGTTTTTTGACTTCTGAGATGCTGATTTCATCATTTCGCTTAACTAATATTTCTCCTAAATCTGGGAATTCGGGTAATAGCTCCCCCAGATACTGCACGAGGTTGTAAGTAAAGCTGTCGTAGTTGTCAATAACGAGAATCATGGTGACGGATTAAAGAGTTGTTTTGGTAAGATTTGGACATTCGACTGCCACTAAATACTAAATGTAATTTTATGAAACCAGTTTTGGCAGCCTTGGCATTAGGTTTATTTGTGGGCAACGTCTGGTCAGATCTGGCGATCGCCCAAAATCGCAATCAGCCAGCTCAAAAAATTAAGCCCCAGCAACAAGTTATTATTCCACCTAATGAGACGGCAGATCAGCTTTTGGAGCGTGGTAATGCCTATGTGCGCTTAGGAAATTTGGAAGGGGCTATAGTAGTTTTTCGAGCCGCAATTCGGAAAAATCCTGAACTAACGGCAGCTTATTACAATTTAGGCTTAGCTTACGCGCAGGCGGGGAAACTCAAGGAGGCAATCTATTCATTTCAGAGGGCAACTCGACTTGATCCTAAATTTGCGATCGCGTTTAGCAATCTCGGCGCAGCCCAGTTACAATCGGGAGACGCAACTCAAGCAATTCCTAACTTAAGACGCGCTGTTAGTCTTGATCCGAAGCTAGCAGTTGCCTATTACAATTTGGGGCTAGCCTTAAAAGAAAAAAAAGATCTAAATGGTGCGATCGCTGCTCTAAATCAAGCTTTACAATTAAATCCTCAATCTTCGGAAACGATTTATAACTTAGGGCTGCTCATCCAAACGCAAGGCAACATCCCCAAGGCGACCGCATATTACAATAAGGCTCTGCAACTAAATCCTGAATATGCCGAGGCACATTACAATTTGGGGGCTGTTTTTTTGATTCAAGGGGAGACTGAAAAAGCGATCGCGCAATTGCGTAATGCGGTGAAATTTCGCCAAGAATATGCTGAAGCGCTCTATACCCTTGGAGTCGCTCAATCTAGGATGGGACAGAAACAAGAGGCGATTCAGTCATTTATTCAAGCGCAGGCTTATTTTAATCAACAAAAAAATACGCAATGGGCGCAACAAAGCGATCGGCAAATTAAGAAGTTACGAAATAGCTAGAAACCCAAGCTAGAGTTGCGGCGCTTCGCGCCGCAACTCTAGCTTGGGTTTCTAGGAACACTCCACACATTAATATGGCGATCTTCGCCGCCACTTACTAGGGTTTGACCATCTTGGCTGAGGGCGATCGCATTGATCAAATTAATATGACCATTTAAGACTTGAATTGGCTCACCTGTGTCTAGATTCCAAACACGGATTTCTTTATAACTGGCGCTGATCAATGTTTTACCATCGTGGCTAATTAACAGAGACTTCACCCAGCCCCAATGTCCTTCAAGGGTACGAATAGATTTTCCTGTTTGTAGATCCCAAATTTTGATGCGGGTATCCAGACTACCGCTGACGAGGGTGCGTCCATCGGGACTAATGGCAAAGGAAAGCACTCTCGCGGAATGTCCGATAAATTCCCATCGTAATTTTCCAGATATTAAATCCCAAACGCGGATAGTTGTATCCCAACTACAACTAGCGATCGTTTTGCCATCGGGACTAAGAACTACTGAATCCACGAGACTCGTGTGACCACGCAAAGTCCGAAGATGTTGACCTGTTTTGAGATCCCAGACTTTAATCGTGGTGTCTTGGCTGCCTGAGACTAAAGTTCTACCATCGGGGGCGATCGCCACAGAGTTTACATAGCCGATATGCCCTTTGAGAGTTGCTAGTTGTTTACCCGATCGCGCATCCCAGATTTTAATAGTTTTATCACGGCTGCCACTAGCTAACAGCTTACTGTTAGGACTTAGAGCGATGGAAGTGACTATCTGATCATGTCCGTGAATTGTGCCGATGGATTTAGCTTGCTGGTTTCTCAAATCCCAAACTTTAATCGCGAAGTCAGCACCAGCGCTATATAAAATTTTGCCATTAGGAGACATTGCTAAAGAAGCGATCGCTTCACGATGACCTTGCAAAGTGTTGACGATATCAAATAGATAGTAATGACTATAGGAAGATAAAGCTTGGCGAATATGAGGTTCAGGTCTGTGCCACAGCAATAGCAAAGCTGTGCGTCGGACTAGAATCGAGTCACTATTTAGATTTTCTAGAATCAAATTTAAACCGATTTCGCCATAGTTGAGCGCTTCTCTCAGTGCCGCAACTTTCACCGCGATCGCTTGACTACTCAAGCGCTGTCTAACACCTTCAATCCCACCTAAAACTGCGCCGCCCCAAGGTGGCAGCCCTTGACCACCGAGGACAGCATCCCTTGATTGAGGTTGTTGAAGATAGGTTGCAAACATAGTTCGCCTAATGGCAATTGAACTTACAGGACTTTAAGCTCAATCCAAACCAAGAAACTTTTCAAAAAGCTTGCTAAGCAAGCTTTTTGAAAAGTTTCTTGTGGTTTTAAGCGCTGTTGCGCCGTAACTTAAGAAGACTTAGCTTCACCATCAATAATGCGTTGAAATAGATAGCCTGTACCTCTAGCCGTCAAAATCAACTCTGGGTTACTAGGATCTTCTTCCAACTTGGCTCGCAGTCGGGAAATATGCACATCGACCACACGAGTATCGACATGACGCTCTGGGGTATAGCCCCAAACCTCTTGCAAGATTTCCGCCCTCGAAAAAGCTTCACCCGATCGCCCAACGAGCAATTCCAACAAACTAAATTCCATACCTGTCAAACGAATCCGTTCATCAGACTTATAGACTTGACGCTTATTGGTATCAATCTTGATGGCGTTTATATGGATTACGCCAGAGCTAGGAATACCTGAAGTGCCAGTGCGATCAAATCGGCGTAACACTGAACGAATTCGAGCTTCTAACTCCTTAGGGGAAAAAGGTTTAACAACGTAATCATCTGCACCTAGCTCAAGCCCCGTAATGCGATCGGCGACATCGCCTAGAGCCGTCAACATGATGATCGGAATATCAGATTCTTTGCGTAGTTCTTGACATACCCCATATCCATCGAGCTTAGGCATCATCACATCAAGAACTACCAAATCAGGATTTTCTTGATGAAAAACTTCGATCGCCTCTTCACCATCTGCGGCGGTGACAACTTCGTAGCCGATCATCGACAGACGAGTTTCTAAAATTCGACGAATACTAGCTTCGTCATCTACAACTAGGATTTTTTCCTTATGGTTTTCCAAGCCAGTTTCCGCTCCACTATGTTGCTAGCTGCAATATCAGTATTTTTTTATGACTTAACATATTTATTCAAATAAGTTTACAAGAAATCGGTCGTTACAATCCGAAAACTAAGCTTAAAGTTTGATTGATTACCCAAAGTGTGACAAGACTTGGGGATTTGGATAAGTATCTAGGCACAATTAAATTTAAAAGCCCAAGAAGCTGATTCTCCCGCTTTGCGAGAGAATCAGCTTCTTGGGCTTAAAGTTATAGCTGTTGCCATTTTTTAAAACCAGAAGACGAGTTGCGGCGCTTTGCGCCGCAACTCGTCTTCTGGTTTTATGCTGTAACGCTTTGGAGAGTTTTATTTTTGCGCCAACGCTGTTAAGTTAAAATTGTATAAAGTTTTATGTAATGTAAGGATTTTGGCGATCATGACTGAACCGACTCAAGTACCACAGGCAACTGATCCAAAAATGGGATTTAATACCTATGCAGAACGTTTGAATGGTCGCGCCGCGATGATTGGATTCATTCTTGCGATCGCGATCGAATTTGTAACTCATCAAGGATTGCTAGCATGGCTAGGATTGATTAAATAGACAATTGGGTGTTTCCCTTTGCGAAGCACCCAATTAGTCTAAATAAGCGGTTTCCACTTATTTAAACTCGCAGAATTCGCAATTTTTACTGTTACGGCATTTGATATGACATCTGGCAAAATCGAGAACAAGCTTTATTGGTCTACGGCAATTTTGGGATTAGTTCTCGATCAATGCTCTAAATATTTAGCGGTACAATACCTCAAAGGAATGCGATCGCTGCCTCTGATTGATGGTGTTTTTCACTTCACCTACGCTACTAACACAGGCGCAGCTTTTAGTCTATTTAGCGGACAAATTGATTGGCTCAAATGGGTATCAATGATTGTTAGTCTGGGGCTAGTTGCCTTTGGATTGTTTAGCAAAAATCTCAATCGGTGGGAGCAAGTCGGCTACGGTTGTATTTTAGCGGGAGCCGCAGGTAATGGCATTGATCGATTTGTGGCTGGCTATGTAGTGGACTTTATCGATGTCCGCATCATTCGATTTGCGATTTTTAATATTGCCGATGTCTGCATTAATATTGGGCTTGCTTGCCTTGCGATCGCCATTTTATCGATTGGTAAATCTTCAACTAAAAGTTAATAATCGCTTCCCAAGTAAATAATTAGGTGTGCGCGGCTAAGCCGCGCACACCTAATTAAGCAAAAAAACGAAGAGAGTTAATTGACGCGCTCTGCGCGTCAATTAACTCTCTTCGTTTTTTTGCTATAGAGTGTAATTAGTAACTTTAGGAGCCATATAGCTTATGTCAAATTCCCCAAAGATTGTGGTTATTAGCAATGGTAAAGGGGGCGTAGGTAAAACCACAACCACCATATCCTTGGCAGGGATTTTGGCACAAGAAGTCAAAGTATTAGTTGTTGATGCCGACGTACAGGGCAGTTTGTCTTGGTGGGTGGGACGTAGCGCCCAAAATATGGGATTTGATATTGCCAAAGAAACCGACCCCAATCATCTTAAAAAACTGCCGAAACTTAGCAGTTACGATCTAGTATTGGTAGACACACCTCCTGCATTGCATTCCCATGCATTGGCGACAGTTGTGGCGATCGCCGACTATTTAGTTTTGCCCAGTCCTCCTGCACCGATGGACTTAACTGCGCTGATTGAGACTGTTAGCAATACAGTTCGTCCTGCTCAAGTCCCCCATCGAGTCTTACTTACCCGCGTTGATCCACGCTGTATTAATGAAGCTCTGGAGGCGCAAAACACTTTATTAGAAGTGGGTGTGCCAGTATTCCATGCTTTTGTGAGAGCTTATAAAGCCCATGAAAGGGCAGCCCTAGAGGGGAAATTAGTTACAAACTGGAAAGGGAAAAATGCAAAAGAAGCAGAGTCAGACTATCGGCGCGTTGTCGATGAACTGCGGCGAGACATTTTAAAGGCTTAGGTATGACAACAGCTCATCCTGAATTTACACTTAAATTAATTTAAAAATAATATAAAAAATGTCAACCAAAAAGAAAGTCGGAATCTCAGATTTATTGCGTGATGAAGTCCAGAAAAGCACAACATCCGAGCAAACCATTGAAGTAACCGCCGAAGCTGTTGCGGAACCTATTGCTGATCCTAAAATTACCAACATTCCTGAATCAGCTCCTCAAGCTAAGTCTTTGATCGCTCCCGCCAGCAATGCCTCAGTTAATCCAGAGGACTCAAACAAAAAAATTGTTGAATTAGAATCGAGTTTCAAGCGATCGCAACAACGCGAAGCCGAACTATCAGAGGCGATCGCGGATTTGCAAAAAGAGTTAAAGTTTAGCCACACTAATATTGAGCTTTTGCAAAAATCTCTAGCCGCGATCGAAGGCTTAAAAAATGAACTAGAGCAACAACTTGTAGAAGTTAAGCGTGATAACTTACGTCTAGCGGAAGCAAACATTCAACTTTCAGAACAAATCAAAACTCTAGAGTCCTCTCCAGCCAAAGTATCCGAAGTCCCAAGTTCTTCGCAGCTAGCCACCCAAAGTCCACAGCCAATCCAAGGTAACAGAGCAACTCCCCGCAAGCAACCCGTTGACCAACCCTATCCCCACCGCGATCGCACTCCCTATACTCGCCCAACTGGCTCTAATGAGCAGTTACAAAGGATAAACAACAAAAATATCGGCTGGATGGATTAAACTTGGTGTCATTTTCGCTTTCTGTATTACAGCTTATAAAGCTTTTGAGGATAGCCACTGGTTTACAGAGCTTTTCAATACAAGAAATTTTGTAAAAGTTCTGCTTCTTAAAACCCAAGAATGGAATAGCGGCGCGATGCGCCGCTATTCCATTCTTGGGTTTGCTTAACTGCCGCGATAGGTGCTGTAAGCCCAGAGGGATACTAGCAAGGGGACATGGTAACTACCATCAATATCAGCAATGCCAAAGCGCACGGGAACGATATTTAAAAAGCTGGGCTGAGACGAAACAGAGCCATAATTATCAAAATAGTCGCCGACATAGAAGCAAATCTCATATATTCCCAGCCTGATTTCTGTGCTATTCATCAATAGTTCGTCAGTTCTACCATCTTTATTTGTGGCTGTAGCTTTGAGCAATTTTTTTGAACCGTCATCGGCGATCGCCCATAGTTCGACCCGCATATTCCGCGCAGGGCAGCCATGCATAGTATCAAGGACATGGGTTGAGAGCTTTCCAGACATGATTTATTTATATTTATTTGATATTGAAGTAGTTAGGCGCACCAGAGAAATTTTAAACCTTATTTCACATTTGCATACTGTATACAATAAACTTATGAAGTCCAAATTGCTGTAATTAACTGTTGTGCAAAGCACAACAGTTAATTACAGCAATTTGGACTTCATTATTAGATTTTAATTTCAGAATATTTATGACAGAAACCAACGGAACAAGAAGAGTGTTTATATGTGGTTCGGCATTGCGCGGACAGCCAGATCATGGAAATTTGCAAGGTGCAAAGTTTATTCGTACTGCCTCAACTCAGGCGCGTTATCGACTTCATTCCGCAGGGGATGGTTGGCATCCTGCAATTTATGAAGTAGCGACGGATGGAATTTCTATTTCTGGTGAAGTTTACGAAATGCAAATTGCAGAATTTGACTATCTTGCTAGCAATGAGCCACCAAATATGTACCCTGCTGATGTTTATTTGGAGGATGGTGAGATTTTGACTGCTTTTCTATATCCTCAAGAGTTGATTGAGCAGTTTAGCTGGAAAGATATTTCTGATTTGGGTGGATGGGCTGCGTATAAAAAAGAACTTCTCAAGGCTTAATATAGCTGTCACCATTCATGTTAGGACACAAACCCCAAACATTGTGAGGCGCAGCTTCGCGCCGCCTCACAATGTTTGATTTTAAACAAGTGGTGCGGCACTTTGCGCCGCACATTTAAGACTCATCAATTTTGGCATTTTTACGAAAAGCTCGATCAATCGCAGGTGTAAGCAAAATCCCGATCGCGATCGCATTACCAATCGCGAGGTAAGGATTGAGCAACATTAATCTTGATACTGACTCATCTACTCCCGCCGTCAAAGCATCATCAAAAATAGTTGGAATCTCTAAAAGTTTTGCTGCCGAGGGGGGCGAAATCCATTTTAAAGAAGCCGCGATCGCAGGAAACATCACGGAGCTAAACAGACAAAGACTGATAAATCGCGCCCAAGACTTTAAATTCCATAGTCCAATTGCCAATAGAATTGGCACGGTTCCAAATCCTAAAATCGCTAACCCTGAGACTAATTGTAAATTGATAGAATTGCTGTCAGCTAGGGGAAGATTGCCAACTGCGGAGCGATAGATAGAGAAAGCAAGCAGGCGATCGCAAATCATGATTAGACTAACGACGATCATTGTAGTAGCTAGAATCGTGACTAAAAGAGGACGCTTAGAAGTTTTCATTAGGGTTGACTGAGGTAATGCGGTAATTTGCGAGACAGATTGCTCGACTGAAACATGCGTAACAAGTAGTAACTAGAAGTTGGTAAAAAGAGGATCATCGTCCAGCCAAATTGATCGGGAACTTCCACTTGAAAAAACTGGGGAAACATCAACATCAAAGCGATCGATAATCCCACTGAAACCACTCCTAAAATTGTGGAGGTTAAGTTTTTAAGAAAGGTGCGGGTTTTAAAGATAGAAATATCGGTTAACGCCCAAAAGACAAACAGACAGAAGACCGTACCAATAATCGTACTAACTCCCTGTGCCTGACCTCTAGCTATATCTTGGAAGGTACTAGCACTAATCATTGCTGAATCTCCATCAGAAACTTTGAGCAACGCCCAACCACTAATGTAATAAGAGAAGACATAGCCAATGGTCATCGCGATCGCGCCAAAAATACCTGCGAGACAACTGTAACCCAGTACATCCCGCAAAAAGTTTTCTAACCTTCTAGGTTTGAGCCAACCAAAAGCAATCCAAATCGTCGGCAACCCAACTACTGCCATCGTTAAAACCGTCATTTGGCGAGGTTCTACGGGAAAAGGAAGACGGACAAATCCTGCAAAGGAAATAGTCAAAATCACCATGATATTTTTGGTGAGATAGAGCAGAGCAGAAGAAAGAATCTTTTGTTTAATGTCATCACCTGCGGCGAAGGCTTGGGGTAACGCTGCCAGATTGTTGTCTAACAAAACAATATCAGCGACATCTTTACTAATCTGTGCGCCATCATTCATGGCGATCGCCAGTTGGGCTTCCTTAAAAGCAGGTACGTCATTTACGCCATCACCCACCATACCGACATAGCCGCCTTTTTTGACCATTGCCGCAATCAAGCGGCGTTTCATGTCAGGGGTAATTCTACCGAATACTGTGCCAGAGGCGGCAGCGCGACTAAAGGTTTGATTGTCCATCGCTTCTAGAGTTTTTTGGGTAAATACTGCGTCATCAGGAACGGCAATACCCGCTTGCCGCGCGATCGAGGTTACAGTTTCGACACTATCCCCAGAAATCACCTTGAGACGAATATTTTGATTTTGGAGCTTGGCGATCGTTTCAATTACATCTGGACGCAGACTGTCTTCTAGCAGCACTAGGCCGCGATCGCGAATATTATTAGGTAAACTAGGATTTTTGTCAGATACATTGATCGCCTCTTCACTAGTCACCACGGCGATCGCTCTAAGTCCTTGACGCGCATATTGTTTAGCTTGTTCTTGCATTTCTGGATTAGTTAACAAGATTTCAGGCGCACCCACCATAATCGTCGTGCCGATATCAATGGCTATCGCTCCCCATTTGCGGCTAGAGCTAAATGGAACTTCACTGACAAACTTAGCTTGCGATCGGGGTTTATCTGTAAATGCTGCCATAGCTTTAGCACTACTATTTTGCGTTCCCATTAAGCTGGTATAGAGCGCAATCAATTCCCTTAATGAGTTCTCATCCGTATCGCCCAGTGGCTCGATAGACTTCACTACGAGCTTGTTTTGAGTTAGCGTCCCTGTCTTATCAGTACAGAGAATGCGAACGCTATTCATCGAATCTACAGCATTAATTTTTTGAATCAACGTGCGGCGCTTGCTGATTTCCACTGCCCCGATCGCAAAGGCAACACTAATCGACAGCACTAATCCTGCGGGGACAAAACTATTCACAATTACCGAAGCATAGCGAATCGTATCCACTATTGTCTGTCCTGAGTTGAGACTAGAGACAAGATGTAAGAACGCCGCCACCATCAACACCAATACAAAAATCTCCACCAGAACATCGATCTTTTTTTGTAAGGGTGTGAACACTCTCTTATATACTCGCGAAGACTGAGATAGCTTCACTGCATAGCTTTCATTGCCAATCTTGTCAGCCCTAAATACACAACTTCCTGCCAAACAGAAAGAACCTGACAACACAATATCGTCAATCTGCTTCGCCACGGGATCAGATTCTCCAGTCAGCAGAGACTCATCCATTTCCACATTTTGCGAGATGATCACGGCTCCATCCACAGGAGCGCGATCGCCTGGGTTTAGCTCGATCATGTCATCACGCACCACCTCACCGACGGGGATTTCTTGCGCTGTGCCATCGCGCCGCACTTTTACTTTCTGCACCGACAGCAAAGCCAGCTTATCAAGGGTTAATTTAGCTTGAATTTCTTGGGTCACGCCCACCAAAATATTCATAAATACTGAGAAGCCTGAGAAAAAAGCATCAGTAATCTGCCCCAGAGCCATCATCAGCAATAAAATCACTCCAAAGGTGACATTAAATAATGTAAAAACATTTTCTTTAAAAATATCTTGGTAAGTACGACTTGATCGCATCACCACCACATTAAGGTCACCGCGCTGCTTACGTTCCGCCACTTCCGCGCTACTGAGTCCGCCTTCACTAATTGGCAAGGCGATCGCCGATGTTGGTGTATTTGCTGAGATAGGTTCTGACATAGCCATACAGTTAGCGTTTCTGTAATGGAGTATAAGCTACAGCGCTTCAAGCTGACGTAAAAACCAACAAACTTAAAAAAGTGTTGCGTGGCAACACTTTTTTAAGTTTGTTGTATAGCTGCCAAGTGTAATAAAACCCAATAATTGGCTGGCGGCGCTCCGCGCCGCCAGCCAATTATATCAAAAGAGGAATGGTGGCGCTTCGCGCCACCATTCCTCTTTTGGTTCGAGCTTAAGCGCAAAGCGCTCAAACCATCAAATTTCTATAGTTTTGTGGAAATCAGTGTAATCAAGATAGCGATGACCATCATTACCCATATGAATTACATCCACAAAACGATGATCAAACTTCAAACTACGCGATGCGTAGAAATGCCGCGCATGGATAGTCCCTTCGATAGTTTCATCAACACCCGTCAGTGAAACAAGAATTTGAGCATGGAGTCTTTCCATTGTTGTGGGAGTAAGTCCAAATAGAGGACTGCTTTCATTGATCGTATGCATCACTGTCCATGACAGCAAAAATACAGGCGAATGATCACGCACTAATTTGAGTTCATGCAACCTCCGCATCATTTGCCCTTCCGCAGTCACTTCATCGATCATCAGATAAACTCTTAACTGTGCTTCGAGAATATTATTACGGCGCTCATTAGCAGTCCGAAATATGAGTGTAGGCACACCGTTATAGTCATGAATCGTAGCCACGCGGCTAAACATTACACGGGAAGAAGATTTAGCAAACCTTGTAAAAGCGATTCCCGTAATCACCGCAAACAACATCAAACTCGCGATCGACTCTAAAGTCACAATCAAGTTGGCGTAGAGCGTCTGGGGACTCATGACCCCATAGCCAATGGAAGCAAGGGTCTGCACACTAAAAAAGAAAGCTTCCAAAAAGCCAATTTTCTCTACACCCGCGATCGCATTGGCATCTAGCAAATAGAGAACTGCAAATACCCCATTGAGAAATACATCAAAGAGCATCACAATCGCCGCAAACCCGATCCAAGGAATCGTTAGCAGCAAATGATAGGGATCGCGAAAGTATGAATACCAATCATTGCCGCCGACAACTTGCAGAATGCCGTCACGCTGTTCTAGCTTGATGAGATGACGATTGAGCCTAGGTTTGATTCCCATAAATAAAGAGTGCTATCACAATATTGAAGACTACATGCTAGTATAAGCGACACTTTTTCACGCTCAGATTAGTTTCCAAATGACCCAAGTTCATACCTTTCCAGACTTACAGACAGGGCGACTTGTTAGTCGTTACAAACGTTTTTTTGCCGATATTCAACTGGATAATGGAGAATTAATTACGGCTCACTGTGCTAATACAGGCCCGATGACAGGTGTATGCGAGATCGGCAGTCCAGTGTTAGTCTCATTTCATGATAATCCTAAGCGCAAATTAGCCTATAGCTGGGAAGCTATTTATCTTGATGAACAATGGATCGGCGTTAATACCAGTCTTCCCAATCGCGTAATCGGACATATGCTCGATCGCCATTTAATCCCAGAGTTAGAACCTTACACAATAGTTAAAGGAGAAGTTGCCTATGGAAATGAGAAGAGTCGTATTGATTTCTTGATAACCAAGGAAGAAGAGCCTTCTCTCAAGACCTATGTGGAAGTAAAAAATACAACTTGGTGTAAGGGAAGCTTGGCGTTGTTTCCAGACACAGTGACAACGCGAGGTCAAAAGCATTTACGCGAGTTAATGTCAGTAATTACCGAAGATACGGCGGCGGCTTTAATTTTCTTTATCAATCGCGGCGATTGCGATCGCTTTGCCGCTGGAGCAGAAGCTGATCCTGAATATGCCAAATTACTAAAACAGGCGATCGCTAAAGGCGTGAAGGTATTGCCCTGTAGATTTGCGATCGAGCCAACTAAGATAACTTATCTAGGCTTAGCGAATTTGGAAGTCTAAAAACTTTTTTCTGACATAAAAAAAGCGCGGCAAAGTCACGCTTTTTTTATGTCAGAAGAAAGTATGGAATAACTTACCGTGCTTCCCTTTTTAGAGTAATTATTTGAGAAGTTGTGAGACTTTACGACTAAGTAAATGGTCTAACAATTTTCCAAAATGCGTAAGGCACTCCAAAACCTAAAACCAACCAAATTGTTAGCTCTGCCATATCTTAATCAGTACACCCTATTAGTGAAAGATTTTTATGTAGTATAAGTCACTCTCTAGATCTATATCATACCCAATAGCAAATTTATCAACTATAGCCATTCGGGTGACTTTACAAACGATCAAGCTAAATTTTTTCACCAAACCATCCAACTTGTGATAGTCTGTCTGCCTAACGGGGTTACTCCTAAAACAATTAAGTAAATCGTTTCTCACACAAGGAAGTGATATCTGTGAAAAATCCAACTAATCTCACAAAAATTTTGGTCAGCCTGACTGCATTAGGATGCACGTCAGCGATCGCGGTTCCGTCCGCGCAATCCCAGCCAGCCTATGGCAGCTATTTAGGCGCAGGTGCAAGTTTTGGCTTTACTAGTGGCAACTCTAGTGCAGGGGAAAGTTCTCGTACTTCTGCATTAATTGCCGCCCGCTATAAGTTTTTAGAATTTCCAATTTCCTTAAGGACTCAAATATTAATTGGTAATAGTACGGCGGTAGTGCCTACCATTTCTTTTGATGTTCCTCTAAATTTTGATACAGATGTTTATATTGGCGCAGGTGTGGCTCTCTCCAATACGGTTGACACCACACCAGTGGGTAACAAAAATAGTTTTGTTATTCAACCAGGGATTGATTACACCTTGCCCAACAGCAATCTAGTTTTATTTAGCAACGTTATCTTTGCTTTTGATGCCTATCGCAACTCTTCGGGGACTTCGGCAACTTCTTTACAAACTGGTCTAGGTTTACGGTTTTAAGACAATACAAAATCCTCAAAAGATAATTGCAGCGCAAAGCGCTGCCTTAGAACCAAGAAAAAACTTGAAAAGCTAGCATAGCTAGCTTTTCAAGTTTTTTCTTTTAATACACAAAGTTGCTACAAACTGTATCTCTTATTATGTGAGCCTAACTACTTAGCTAGAGCAACGCTAGTACAGACAAAAGACAGAAGATTAGTTGCGGCGCAAAGCGCCGCAACTAATCTTCTGTCTTTTGCTTTATAAAATGATAGTATTCGTAAAACTGCCATAGATATAACGATGAGCGCACCAACAGCCACCAAAATCGGACTTAATACTTCGCTTCCCAGTATCCGCCGCATTCATACAATTATTCGTGACAAAACTACTGTCGAAGTCAAACTAATGACAGGCGATCTACTAAGCGGCAGGATTGTTTGGATTGATGATCAATGTCTTTGTGTAGAGGCAAATGGAAGTAAAAATGTAATCTGGCATCATGCGATCGCCTTTATTAAAAGTTAAGAATTTAAAAGCTAAAAACTCAATTTCAAAGGTGTTGCTTGGCAGCACCTTATTAATCTACAAAATTCAGCGCAAAACTCTGTTAATCCATGAAGGCGGAATTTTATTACAGTCAGCGTAAGTATGAATGTTCAGTTATTTCGCTCTGTATTGGTCAAGAAAATATTCAGGAATTGCGAATCCGCAACCATGAAGGCGAAATATTAGCCGTACAGCAGGGTAAAAAGACCGCTTTGCGCGGCAAAAGCCGCGCTACTTCCCAAGAAGTCGATATTTTAAAGAGCAATTATTACAACTTAATCAAAGCCGCCGTAAATGCCCTAGAACTGGTAGAAAAACGGAATCTTCTTCAAGATAAAGACGAGCAGATTCGTTTACTTAATGCCGAGATTTCTATTTTTAGAGAGAAAGCAAATTTATCAGAGTCAGAAAGAGAAGAAATCGTTCAACTGCGTGACCAAATCAAAACATTATCCGATCGCCAAAGTATTTCCGCATTTAATTATGATCAACAAGAAACTGAAGCAAAATTGCTTAAACGATTGGGGAAAGCTGCTTGAAATAAGATTGAGATCGCCAGTAAACATGATTTATTAAGTGCTTACAAGCATAAATATTTAGTTGAATCAGATGTCTTTACCGAAAATTTCTCCGACTATAAACCTACCTGTTTATATATTTCTAGCGTTGTAGAAAGAGAAATAGTCCACATATTTTTTAAAAATTTCTATCATTTTCTATGCCAAACTTGTCCCACCCAAAAGGTATTTACAGTCTCAGGAATCACTATTAAAAGTAGGGGCAAATATACAATTGGTAACCTACCCTATCTAATTGCTAAAGAATGGGACACCTTTAATGATGAGTTTCTAAACAAAGAAAGTTTGGCGGTTGAAGATCGCGATCGCCTTTATTATCACAAGTTCAATGATCAGAAAATATCAACTAGCGATCGCCTATTAGTTTGTGAGTTTTTAGAAAAATGGGAACATCCTTTATCTCGTTGGCTATTAGACAATAAAAAAGCTGCGAGCAAAATTGATCAAATTGCTAAATTGCGTAATCTCACCGCCCATCCTATGCCAATATACAAATGGCAGTTTACAGAATTATGGCTGCTAGTAATTGGTGGTAAAACTAAAGGCGGTCGTATCCAAAAAGGTTTACTCAAAGAAGTGTATGAAAAAATAAATTGAAATTATGTTAAAGAAATTTTTAGCAATAGCCAAACTCAAACATTAATAAAAATCTAATTTCAGATCTAATTCTTATGTCTAAAACTTTTTCGCTTTCTCAAGCCAATAGCCTTTGGCAACTCTGGGAACAGGGCGCACAAACTCATCCCGATGCGATCGCCCTTTACGATCCTCATGCCAAGCCACCAGTGAGAATTTCTTATCGTGATACTTTTGAGCAAATTAATGCATTTGGGGCAGGATTGCGATCGCTCGGCATCCAATTTGGAGAAAAGGTTGCCCTCATTGCCGATAACTCACCACGCTGGTTAATTGCCGATCAGGGGATTTTAGCGATCGGGGCAGCCAATGCCACCCGCAGCTCCCAAGCCGATCGCAGTGAGTTGTTATACATCATCGAGCATAGTGATAGCGTGGCGATCGTTGTCGAAAATCTTGCCACGCTGCAAAAATTAGAGCCTGAACTCCATAGTCTTCCCGTCAAGCAGATTATTTTAATGTCTGACGAAACACCGCCCGAAGGAGCCTACAACTTTCAGCAGTTATTAGCTCTAGGCAATGGCAAAGACATAGGCAATCCACCAATTCAACGCGATACCCTCGCCACCTTGATTTACACATCAGGTACAACGGCTCGTCCTAAGGGAGTCATGCTCACTCATGGCAACTTTTTGTATGAAGTGGAAGCCGCCCAATCAGTGTTGCAACTCAAAGTCAACGAAAGAGTGCTGAATATCTTGCCAACATGGCATTCTTACGAACGCACCTTTGAGTATTTCGTGTTTTCGCAAGGTTGCACCGAGATTTACACCAATCTCCGCATGATCAAAAAAGACCTCAAAGAACAAAAGCCCCATTACATGGTCGCTGTGCCACGTCTGTGGGAATCGATCTATGAAGGCGCACAGAAAAATTTTCGCGATCAACCGGCCAATAAACAGAGCCTAGTCAATTTCTTCTTCAAAGTCAGCCACAAATACATAGTTGCCAAGCGCATTGTCCAAGGCTTGAATGTCGAAAATTTTTATCCTTCCTTTTTTGACAAATTACTTGCACTACCTTCAGTAATAGCCCTCTGGGGACTTCACAAACTTGGCGATAAATTGGTTTATCAAAAAGTACGCGAAGCAACGGGCGGACAGCTTAAGTATGTTGTCAGTGGCGGCGGCTCGATCGCTGAACACCTCGAAGACTTTTACGAAATAGTTGGTGTCGAAATTTTGGGCGGTTATGGCTTGACCGAAACCTCACCAATTACTCATGTGCGTCGCCCCGATCGCAATATTCGTGGTGGTGATGGGCAGCCCTTTCCGCAAACAGAAACCCGCATTGTCGATATGTCCACTCGCGCCGACCTGCCAATTGGTCAACAGGGCTTAGTGTTAATTCGTGGACCGCAAGTAATGCAAGGCTATTACAAAAATCCTGAAGCCACTGCCAAGGCAATCGACCCTCAAGGTTGGTTTGATACTGGCGATCTTGGCTACGTCAGTAAATGGGATGACCTAGTAATTACAGGGCGTGCCAAGGATACGATCGTTTTAAGTAATGGCGAAAATATTGAACCACAGCCCATTGAAGATGCTTGTATCCGCAGCCCATACATTGATCAAGTCGTGCTAGTGGGACAAGATCAAAAGCAGCTAGGCGTTTTAATTGTGCCAAATTTATCTGCTCTCGAAGCGGCGGGTTTAATTGCTGCTGAGTCGAAGCTGAATGAAATATTGCCAGAGTTAAACAAAGCTGAAATTCGCAATCTTTATCGTGATGAATTAAGCCGTGAGGTCAAAAACCGCCCAGGCTATAGCGTTAATGATCGCATTGGCGTTTTCGAGTTCTTGCCGGAACCCTTTACAATCGACAATGGTTTTTTAACGCAAACATTCAAGGTTCGGCGCAACATTGTATTTGAGCGTTATCGAGATATTATTGACAAATTGTTTACCACTTAAATCATAACTAGCACTTTTCACCTAAAGAATCATATTTTTGATATCGCGGCAAAGCTACGCTATCAAAAATCGGTTCCTTATTGGATGGGGAAGCCTTTATGATTATAAAAACTTAGAAAACTGGAGATAAGTGTGAATTCGATTGATTTTTCTAATCAGCTTTTATTGCGTCGTACCGCCAATATTCAAGTAATTGTGACGCAACGCTGGAAAGAGGAAATGCAGCAGCAACTGCAACAGCAAATTGTCCAAATCGATGCCCAAGTGCAACAGGTTGATGCCCAAGGCTCTCGCCAAATCAATGAAATCGAACGTCAAAGTATTAAACCTTTTTCTGCCGAAGTTGCTAATGCGATCGAAGGTATTCGTGCCGAAATGAATCGGGTTAAATCCGAATTGCTAGAACAAAAGAATCAATTGCTCACCCAATTGACGCAAGTGCAAACTCTAGAACTAGAGCAAGAAGTTTCCCAAGGACAACTTGACAGCTATTTCCCTGCTGGTAAAGGTGATAATTTGATCGCTCAAATGCGCGTAGAAATCGTATTGCGTGATGGCATTGTCGAAGACATCCGCACTGGTTTCCCTGCCGTTTAAATCTTACTCTCATCCCCCAATCGGGGGATGAGAGTAAAGTATCCGCCCATTTAATCCCACAACAACATGAAAGTTCTACTGGTTTACCCACTGTTTCCAAAAACATTTTGGTCTTACGAAAAAATCCTAGAGCTAGTAAATCGTAAAGTGCTACTACCGCCTCTAGGTTTGATTACAGTTGCGGCAATTTTGCCCCAAGAATGGAACTTTAAGTTAGTCGATCGCAATGTGCGCTCAATTACTGAAGCTGAGTGGCAATGGGCGGATATGGTGATTTTGTCAGCAATGATCGTCCAAAAAGATGACTTGCTATCTCTGATTAAAGAAGCGAAACAACGCGGTAAAAAAGTTGCCTGCGGGGGCCCCTATCCCACCTCAATGCCCGAAGATCCTCAAGGGGCAGGTGTGGATTACCTGATTTTGGATGAAGGCGAAATTACTTTACCAATGTTTGTCGAGGCGATCGCTAAGGGCGAAACCAGCGGCACTTTCCGTACCAACGAGAAGCCCGATGTTACTAATACTCCCGTACCGCGCTTTGACCTTTTAGAATTTGATGCATACGACTCGATGTCGGTGCAGTTTTCACGCGGTTGCCCCTTCCAGTGCGAATTTTGCGACATTATCGTACTTTATGGACGCAAACCCCGCACTAAGAATCCTGCTCAATTATTAGCCGAACTGGATTATTTATACAGCCTTGGCTGGCGACGGGGCGTGTTTATGGTGGATGACAACTTCATCGGTAATAAGCGTAACGTGCGCTTGCTATTGCTCGAACTGAAAGAATGGCAAAAAGAGCATGGTTATCCCTTCCGTTTCAATACCGAGGCTTCGATTGATTTAGCCGCCGATCAAGAACTAATGGATCTGATGGTGGAATGCTATTTTGATGCCGTATTTCTTGGTATTGAAACTCCCGATGAAGACAGCTTACAGATGACCAAGAAGTTTCAAAATACCAGATCATCTTTGTTAGATTCTGTGGAAGCAATTACCAAAACTGGGATTCGCGTCATGGCTGGATTCATCATCGGCTTTGATGGTGAGAAAAAAGGAGCAGGCGATCGCATTGTCAGATTCGCCGAATTAACGGGCATTCCGACCACTACCTTCGCGATGTTGCAAGCACTGCCCCACACTGCGCTCTGGCATCGTCTCGAGAAAGAAGGAAGGCTAAGAACTCAAAATGGGAACTTGAACCAAACTACGTTAATGAATTTCGAGCCAACGCGTCCTGTAGAAGAAATTGCCCGTGAATATGTGGAAGCCTTTTGCGCTTTGTACGAGCCGCACGCTTATCTCGATCGCGTTTACAGCTACTTCCTAAAACTTGGCGCACCGAAAATTAAAGCTGAAGCAAAATTACCAACTCTCACTGATCTCAAGGCTCTAGCAATCATCGTCTGGCGGCAAGGAATCAAGCGTGATACCCGCTTTAAGTTCTGGCATCATCTATTTAGCATGATCAAGCAGAATCCTGCGGTATGGGAACATTACCTGATCGTTTGCGCTCACAATGAACACTTCATGGAGTATCGCGATATCGTCCGTAGTGAAATCGAAGGTCAATTAGCTGATTATTGGGCAGAAGAAGAACGCATGAAAAAACTTCAGCCATCTCTTGAAAGAGAGCTTGATTTAGCTAGCTAAGGTCGAACTATAGCGCTTTACACTTTTTTATACCAAAGTCAAAACTAAAAATGACAAAGCCATTTTTAGTTTTGACTTTAGCTCTCTTTTAATCTCGATGGAAGCTCAATTGTAAATGTAGAGCCATGATTAACTTCACTCTCTACAGAAATCTTACCGCCCATTAATAAAACCAATTGCTCCGTGATTGCTAGCCCTAAGCCTGTCCCACCATGCTCGCGGGTGGAGGATTGATCAACCTGACGAAACTGCTCAAAAATCGTGCGCTGAAACTCTGGTTTGATGCCAATGCCAGTATCTCGCACTGAAATCAGAATATTTGAAGTGGCAAAGAGAGTGGGTGGATCACTGATATCATCTTCAATTGGTGATGGTAATTCCAAAGGCGTGGGAGCATACTTGAGTTCTACGCAGACTTCACCGCGATTGGTAAATTTAATGGCATTGGAAACTAAATTTGTGATTACTTGTTTTACACGGATTGAGTCATGATAGATCGCACAAGTACCAATTTTGTTGTGGAAGACAAAATTTAAAGACTTGACTGAGGCTAAGGGTTGGAGACTTTCACAGGTGTGATGAATCAATTCGTCGAGATTAAAGAATTCAGGATGAGCTTCCATTTTTCCTGCTTCAATCTTAGATAAATCGAGAATGTCATTAATTAAATCCAATAGGTTCTTACCATTTCTCAAAATTCTTTCTACCATATCGACCTGACTCACAGAGAGTGCCTCGCGACGCTGACGCAGTAGCACTTGCGAGAAACCAATAATCGCATTCATCGGTGTGCGTAACTCGTGGCTCATATTGGCTAAAAATTGGCTTTTAAGTTGAGTTGCCTCTAGTAATTGAGCATTCTGAGCTTCGATTTGATTAATCAGTTGAGCATTACCGATCGCGATCGCTGCTTGCACCCCAAAAGAAGCTAACAGGTTCAAATCTTCACGCGAACTTGCCTTTTCCAATAGAAAATGCCCGATCGCAAGTACGCCCAAACGACCAGAGCGACTTGACTCAATCGGCACACATAGCGCACTTTTGACAGGAAGGGATTCTATTAAATGAGATTCCCCAGCTTTGATTTCAATAGGGATTCCTTCTTTAAATACTTGAGAGATTAGATTTGGAGCATCTAAATCAAAGGATTTTTGTAAGGGAAAGTCTTCAGGTAGACCCTTTGCTGCTGATAGAGTTAATTGATTTTCTTTAGCATCGTAGAGGGCAATTACACAAATATCTGCCCACATAATTGCATCACAAGTCGCTTCTACTACAGACTCTAATAGCACATCTAGATCTTGCAACTGTTGGTTAATCAAATTAGTGAGGCGTTGCAAAATACTCATCCGCTTTTGCTGCTCGATCATGATTTTGTTGGTCTCTTGCATTACCTTGTCGCGATAACGCTGTTCGGTAACATCTCGCAAAATCATCACGCTGCCAATTAGTTCTGATTCGGTTCCCACCAGTGGCGCAGCTTTGGTACTGAGGATTATTTCATTGCCTTCAGGTGGACGCAAAACCACTTGATCTTCTACTACTTCGCCTGAAGACATCGCTCGGAATACGACCAGATTGGCTAAATCGACAGGTTCGCCGTCCTGATGCCTAATATCAAATTGCTTAACAATTTCTTCCATCGACTTGGCAATTACAGGCGAAGCATTCACGCCCGCATTTAGAGCATTGAAGCTCAAAATTTTCCGCCCTGCTGAGTTGATTTTGAGAATTCTCCCCGCAGGATCGCTTAGCAATACGCCATCAGCAAGTTGCTCAAAGACGGTGGTTAATTCTTCACGCTGACGGGCGATCGTCTCAATACTCTGAGCATTGCTGATTGCTGTAGCAAGGCGGCGACCGATGGACTGCAAGATATTCTGACCACGCTCAGATAAAGGAACGAGACTACCAAGAAATAGAACTCCCACGAGGCTCTGTCTGAGGAGTAATGGATAAGCTGAAAGACTTTGGGGTAGAAGATCGCCTACAGGGGTTCGATAGACCAGAGTTTGACCTTTTAAGCGATCGCCTTCCCAAATAATTGGCTCCGCTAACTGCCCCGCTTGACCAATAATTCCTTCCCCAAGATTTATTTCTATCATGGCTTGACTAGTCTTATAGCCCCATTCCGCACAGAGAACTAGATAACCTTCAGGACGTGATGTGGAAGTTTCCCAAAGATAAATACTGCCAAGTTGTGCGCCCGTGAGTTTGCAAATCTCTTCTAGACTTGCCTTGACTAATTTATATTGATCGGTGGTATTGACGAGAACGCGATCGAGGGCTTGAAGTGCAAACTGTATATCTCTGGCTTCAAGGGTGGCATTTTTGACTTCGAGATGCGCCGCCATACGATTAAAAGTTCTCGCAAATTCACCAATTTCATCGGCGCGATTTAGTTGCGATCGCGCTGATAGGTTACCCGTTGACAACTCTTCGGCGGTTTCTGCTAGCTCCAGTAATGGCATCTGAATGCTGCGAATAATCAAGATTGCCACAAATAGGCTAGAACCAAGTCCCACCGAAAAAATAATAATCGCTAATCCTGTAGTGAAAGCCTCTAGATCAGGGATGCCTTGCTGTATATGCAACAACAAAATTAAAGTTGCCGTTGCTAGTAAGGAGGTGCTAGTGGTCAGACCAAATATTAAGCGATTAACTAAACTTTCACGGCGAGGCAAGTTGACATTGGTCATGGGAATCTAGCGAGTTTGCAATAATACATCCATCATATTCCCTTCTGGTTTTTGATTTTCTCTACTACAAGCTAGAAAAACAATAAAAATTAGAAACCAAAGAAGCTAATTCGCTCGCTTTGCGAGCGAATTAGCTTCTTTGGTTTCTAATTTTTAATTATGCATACCTATTTATAAGAGTTAAAATATTTAGCTCGATAGAAACTTTAATAAAAGCAATAAATTATATTTTTTGACTAATATAGGCTTGTCTTAAGGGATCTTTTATTCATTATTGATTCACGATCATTTCATTATCAATTCATAATATGTATTCCTTGCTTGGTAAGGATTTAGATACTTTTAAATTATTAAAAAATCGATAATAATTCCTTCAAAATGATTTATAGTAAAGCTTAATTGGATTTTTAGAAATATCATCAAGAATGCATAGAATTCTTGATGATATTTCTCGTCATTTTGAGGGAAATAAGACTTTGCTACAAGCTTTTACTGCTAGTTTATTGTTGATTACTATTTCAGAATTAGGGGATAAAACTTTTTTTATTGCTGTAATTTTGGCAATGAAACATAATCATCGCACGGTGTTTTCATCAGTATTAGCAGCCTTAGCCCTGATGACAGTCTTGTCCGTTCTTTTAGGACAAGCAGTATCCCTATTGCCAAAAGTTTATACACACTATGGTGCGATCGCTTTATTTCTTCTGTTTGGTGTGAAGCTGCTTATCGATGCGTGGCGAATGCCATCTACGGCAACTGATGAAGTCGTCAAAGAAGCGGAAGATGCTGTAGAAGAGCAAGATCATCCGCTGGCTATTCCTGTAATTGGGAAGATGTTGCGGCGATATCCTGAATTGGGAATCTGGTTACAAGCTTTTGTGATGACCTTTTTAGCGGAATGGGGCGATCGCACCCAGATCAGCACGATCGCCTTAGCCACAACTAATGATCCTGTTTTTGTGACTCTGGGCGGAGTTTTAGGGCATGGTATTTGTACGGCGATCGCTGTGGTTGGTGGTCGCCTAGTTGCTGGCAGGATTTCAGAGCGCGTGATTACCGCAACTGGTGGTGTTCTATTTTTAATTTTTGGTGCAACAGCCTACTTTCAAGGCGCATCAGCATAAACTAAAAAAGGCGGCGCGATGCGCCGCCTTTTTTAGTTTAATTTCCTTCCACTTTGCTGCGATAGTCAACCGCAGACATGGCTCCATCTAATTCACTTGCGTCTTCAATACTGACCTTGAGCAACCATGATGCACCATAGGGATCGCTAGTAATATTTTCGGGTTCATCAACTAAAGCTTGGTTTGATTCAACCACGATACCCGTGACAGGAGAATAGATATCTTCCACAGCTTTTACGGATTCGATCGTTCCGAAGGTTTGCCCCTTTTCTACCTTTGTGCCGACTTCTGGAAGATCGAGAAATACGATATCGCCTAGCTGATCGATCGCAAAAGCCGTAATACCGACGGTGGCAATGTCGTTGTCGAGCCTAATGTATTCGTGGGAGTCGGTGTATTTTAGGTCATCAGGATATTCAAACATCTGGCTACTTTTCCTTTTTGCTGTCTTTTTGCGGTTGTGGCGATGCAGGCGATCGCCACCTTGAGTCTTTATACCAAAAAATTGTGATCAAAAAGAAAGATGAAGCTTTGCGTCATCTTTCTTTTTATCGCGAACCCAAGAGCCAACGGGCATTGCTTGGCAATGCCCGTTGGCTCTTGGGTAACAAGTGACGATCGCTTTTATTTGTTGGCTTCAGTTATGGTTTCAACTTCATCTACTGGTTCGCGCTTAGAAAATCCCCAGATAAAAATCAAGCCAATACAACTCAACATCAACCATTCTGGTGGGACTAGACTATCGGAAAACACCTTGATAAATAGGCGTAATCCCACTAGTAATACGATCAAATATCCTGCTGATTCTAAATGAGTAAACTCGTCTAGCCACTTAATAAACAGCCCTGCCAAAAAGCGTAAAGTGATAATCCCCGCTACTCCCCCAATCAGGACTAGCCATGTCTCCTCAGCAACTGCCACCGCCGCTGTCACACTATCTAAAGAAAAAGCTAAGTCTGTTAAGGAAACTAGCGCCACCACTTGCCATAGCTTTTCTGCCATGCGGACGGGGTTCTGTGTGTCATGACCTTCTTGAGATTTTTCTAGAAAAAATTTGCCCGACAGCCACAGTAGATAAACTGCGCCTGCCAACTCAAATTGCCAGTACTTAATTACCCATGTAGCGGTAAAAATTAAAATCACCCGTAAGACAAAAGCCCCAATTAGTCCATACCTTAGTGCCCATTCTTCTTGCTTTGGGTCTGGCAAGCTACGAACGATCGCGGCGAGGGCGATCGCATTATCTGCCGATAGGATTGCTTCTAACAGAATTAGTACGCCTAAGATCGGAAGAACTTCAGGTCTAAAGTGCAAAGCGCTTGTATCTAAAAACTGCTCGAACATTCAGCAAAATCCATGACAAAAACTAATAAATCAATTCAAGTATATAGCGATCGCCAAGTGTACTAGGAAATAAAAACCCAAGAATTGATAGGCGGCGCTCCGCGCCGCCTATCAATTCTTGGGTTTTTATAGCTATAGCCATTTATGTTAGGACAAACCCAAAACCCAAGAGAGAGTTGCGGCGCGAAGCGCCGCAACTCTCTCTTGGGTTTTATGTCATGACTTGGCTGGCTAGAGCTATATTTAATTTGACTATTCACTTTTATGACATTCTGCGGTGTTGTGAAAGAGGCGCGTATGATAATTATTAAAGAGGGATTGTCAAATTTAGGTACTTTTTGTATGCAGTTAACAGCCTTTACTCACTCCGTAACCGCGATCGCTAGCACCCTATTTGCTAGCCTGCTCATCACCACTAGCGCACAGTCTCAAAATGCTGAGCATGTCCAGAGTTTACTAGAACACCACACTTGTCAACGCTGTGAACTCAGTGGACTCGAAGCAAAAGATGCAAATTTACGCGAATCATTTTTAGATGTAGCGGATTTACGCAACAGCTCACTATCGGGTGTGATTTTAGCGTTCAGCACTATGTACTATGCTGACTTTCGCGGAGCCGATCTTAGCAATTCCGATCTTCGCAATACTTTCTTGATCAACGGTGACTTAATCAAAGCCAATCTATCGGGAACCAATGCCCGCAATAGTCGCTGGAAGTACGCTGACTTGACTGAGGCAAATTTAAAGGATGCCAACCTCATTGATATTGAGTTGGTCTATGCCAAGCTCAATGGAGCAAATCTCAGCAATGCCTCCTTGCGAAATGCTAGTCTCTACGGAGCAGATCTCACAGGCGCAAATCTGAAGGGTGCGGATTTATATCGCGCTGATCTCACCAATGCCAATGTCACTAACGTTGATCTGACCCAAGCTAATCTCTGTCGCGCCATAATGCCCGATGGCAAAATGTCTATGCAAGGTTGCACAAAATTTTAATTAAATTAAATCGCGATAGAGTTATCTCAGAATAAGTAGCAGTATGCGGCTTTGCCGCATACTGCTACTTATTTACTCAAAGTGTTGATACACTTCCGTGAATTGGGATAGCTCAGCTCTGCGAGGAAAACTTTATGACGATCGCTGCATCATCAAATCAAGTCCGTTGGCTACAAGTCTGGAGCCTTGCTTCAGTACAGGGGGCGATGTCGCTGACTTGGATTGCCTATGGCATCTATTTGCCCAAGTTTATTGAACAGGTTTTTAACTATCCGACTGAACAAGCTCAACAATTTACGGCTTTTCTGTTACTAGTAGAAAGTGCGATCGCAGTAGTTGTCGAACCATTTTTTGGGGGATTATCCGATCGCTGGCAGCGTTGGTACAGCACCAGAATGCCTCTAATTGCAGCAGGAGTAATCGCAGCAACGGCGTTGTTTATTGGATTGCCCTGTGTGGTGATCTTTGGTGGGGCTAACGAGTTTACGCGCTTACTTTTGCCCAGTCTTGCCATACTTTGGGCGATCGTTATGGCAACTTTTCGTAGTCCTGTAATCTGCTTGCTCGCTAGTTTTGCAGGCGCAACTCAGTTACCTCTAGCGGGAAGTGTGTTGACTTTAGTTGGTGGTTTTGTCGGTTCTATTCGACCTTTGGCGACTAACTTTATTTTAGGATTGGGCGCACCTGCGACATTTGCGATCGCTTCCATTACGCTGTTAGCCGCAGTTGCTAGTTTGCGAAGTGCGATGTTCCATATTCCCAAAGATCTAAATCCCGCTTTAGAGACAGAAGATTCCACACCAATCACCGCTTTTATTGGTAATTTGGCGATCGTGTTGTTAGTGGGAGCCGCGATCGGTTTAGGGATTAGGTTGATGCTGGGAGAAGTATTGCCACGCACTCTTAAAGCAGATTTAACAACATTCACAGGCTTGTCTTTTCAAGTTTTAATGGGCGCAGCTTTGATTACTCAAGCTCTATTGGCCTTAGCCACTGGTCAAGTATCTAAATTAATTGAGAACAAACTCCTAATGATCGTGAGTTTAGGTGGTATCGCCGCAGGTTTGGGACTGCTAACGCTTGGCTATGGCGCGATCGCATCAATTGTTGTTATTCTATTTATGCTTACTTGCCTCAGTGCCGTAAATAATGGCATGGTTGCCTTTGCCCTGACGATGGTTCCTAAAGCTCTCGGTGGTTTGACTGTGGGGATGTTTTTTGGAGGTCTTTCGGGGGCGATCTCTATTTTTGGCTTTCTAGTTCCTAAATCAGCCTCGCTCACAAATTCCAATGTGATTCTATTAGATGCGATCGCTTTTTTAGTTGCAGGTATCGGCATTGCGATCGGTTCTAGACAAAAGTTCTCTACCATAGCAATGATTCAAAACCCAAAAGAGTAATAGAGGCGCTTTGCACCTCCATTACTCTTTTTTAGCTCTTGGTTCTATTACATGGGAATCAACGCCGTATTTTTTTGCGGCTGCCACCATTTTGATTTGTAAGTCTGTAGGCTCAGGAAGAATGACTTTCGGAGATGGTTTCTCTAACGTAACTCCTAATGCTTCCATCAACTTTGCTGCGACTGCTCTAGCTAGCAATGGCGGCACTGAGTTGCCAATTTGTCTAAATCCATGCCACTTGGTCACATGAAATCGAAACCAATCGGGATAGGAATGGAGTCGAGCCGCTTCACGGACAGTTATACAACGTGCTTGATGGGGATGAATTGGACGAGGAGCCGTAAATGCACCGCGATTGCTTGGTGTTCCTGCTCTAAGCGTATTACTAATACCATCAGGATCTAACTTCAGAAAGCGACTGATTTTCTCAACTTCACCATTTGCGGTTGCGCGAAAACGAGAAATAGAAGTTGGTGAATGTAATGTCCCGATGCTAGAGGTCAGCTTTTGGGAATCGTAGTAGCGCGAATAGGACAGATCAAACTCGTTTGAAGATAAGCCACGTAAATATCGACTGTAATCACTTTCAGGTTCTCTAAATGTGGCGATGCACCAATCTTGATACATTAATTCAGGATATTTAGTCACATCAGGTAAATCGGAAATTGCATCATGCACAGTCGGACTATCAGGTAAATCAACAAGACTTTTGGGAATCCGTTTAGCTTTGGCTGGCTTGGTAATCGGCAATGGGTAATTGGGAAGAATTAAATCTTGACGACAACCAATTAGAAATAATCTTTCGCGATGTTGAGGTACGCCAAAATGAGATGCATTAAGCACTTGATAGGGTTTGAGAATTTTGTAACCACTGTTCTCAAAGTTCTCGATTACTTCATTTATAAATTGGCTATGATTGCCAATGGTCAGACCTTTGACATTTTCCATTACAAAATATTTGGCATTCAGTTCAGTTACTAAACGCATAAAATGTGACACTAACTGATTGCGAGGATCATCAAAGGCTCGTTTTCCCATCAACGAAAATCCTTGACAAGGTGGCCCCCCAAAAACTACATCAACTTCGCGATCGCCTATTTTTGATTTTTGCCGAATATCATCACCTGATATTTGCGTCACACTGGCACAGATCGCTGACCACATCGGGAAATTATATTCATGGGTGGCGCAATGGATGGGATCAATCTCCACTGAGGCAAGAACATCAAATCCTGCTTGCTCAAAGCCTAATGTCATTCCACCGACACCCGCAAACAGATCCACAGCAATCGGTCGCTGATTTCCCATAATCCGCACAAAGCATTTAGATAATCAAAACAGGCAATCTATTGTATTATGTCTCCTCACTAAACTTTGTTTTAGCGGCAAACTTAGGCAAGTTTTAAATTCCCGCAAGTTTACGCATCGTGATATCGGTGGATAGTAAAAAGCGATCGCATTCTGCATAGTCCACAACTTTTAAGGCGATCGCAAAACAACTAAAATGAAGGCATCACGAAAAATGAGGTTTGTATGGCATATAGTGATTTCACTTTTAGCAAAGTCAAAGAGGCTTTTCAGTTAACTATTGATGAGAAAACCAACCTTTTTGCTAACACATCTAAAGTTCAGTCTTCCCAAATTCTGACTACTTTACTTCAAGAAAATCTATCTTTTGCGATCGCTGTTGGGACAGAAAAAGCAAGGTCAGAATTTATTATTGCTCAGGTATTGAGTGAAGTTCGCCGTCAGCTTAATTATCGAATTTCTTTATTCTCTGGATCTGAGTTTACGGTTGATCGCGATCGCGGATTGACAGGATTTTGCGACTTTTTGTTGAGTGTCTCTGAAGAACAATTGGAAATTACGGCTCCTGTAGTGATCATTATTGAGGCAAAGAGAGAAGATATTTTTGGTGGCGTTGGTCAATGTATCGCGGCGATGGTTGCTGCCCAAATCTTTAATGAACAGCATCATAACGAAATCCCAATTATTTATGGAGTCGTTACCAGTGGCACAAACTGGCGATTTATGAAGTTGGATAAAAATTTAGTCCAAATCGATGCAATAGAATACTATATCAGCGAGGTGGATAAGATTTTAGGAATATTATTAGAGCCATTGCGATCAGTTTCTCAGCTTGTTTGTGCTTAGATTTGTGTATGTAACTCAATTTTTTCTTGTAGCTTCTCATTCCGTGCCGTTTGACGTTCGATACTAGCAGTGTGACCCTCGATATCAGACTATTCATCAGTAGTCAAATAGCGATCGCCTTTTTGATCAAACCAACTTAAAACTTTTTAAGTCGGCAATGAATGAGACTTTACAATGTGGCAAGATTAAAGAAAAGCTACTAAATCCTTACGTCTAAACGACTAGGCAATCACCAGAAACCTATGGCAAAATCTAGCTCAAAGCCGCAAAAAGTTTCTCAGTTTAAGCGCTTTTTTCGATGGTTAGAATGGCGCTTTGCGACACCAGAATTTATTGGGGGAATGTTTACATTTTTGACGCTGTTTTTCTTTATGGCAGCGACCAATACCCTCTCAGGTTGGTTATATGTAATTAGTGGGGTAAGCTTTGCGTTGCTGATTGTGGGGGCAGTGATGCCAAAACGCCTACTGGCGGAAATGGTGGTACAGCGATCGCCAATTGATCCCGTTAGTGTCGGTGATGATCTGTGGATTGACCTGACGATGCAGAATATCGGACGCACGGAAAAAAGATTATTAGAAGTTCGCGATGTATTGCCAGAAGGACTATCGAATATCTTGCAGCAAGATCTGATCATTGAAGTAGTACCACCACTTCAGGAATACCGTTGGAATTATGAAGCAAAAACGGCTAAACGGGGAGTATTTCTATTTAGATCGACAGAAATCGCTACTTCCAGTCCCTTGGGTTTATTTCGGAGTCGGCGCATTTGTCCATCAGGACAGAAGGCGATCGTGTATCCCACGGTGTTACCCCTTGAGCGTTGTCCGTTAGTTGATCAATTAGGAACGGATACTAATCCGAGACAATATAGCGATGACCATAATTACAACAATGCGAGCGAAGGACTAACAAAAACCCTGCGTCCCTATCGTTGGGGAGATCCTACGAGATTAATCCATTGGCGTACTAGCGCTAAGTTTGGTGAATTGCGCGTGCGAGAGCTGGAAGTAACGATCGGCGGTCAAGAAGTGGCGATCGCCTTAGATATTTCTTCAGGATGGGAGCCTCAAGCCTTTGAGGAAGCAGTGGTGGCGGCAGCTTCGCTATATTTTTATGCTCAAAAAGCAAAACTGAGTGTGAGGTTATGGACAAGTAATGCAGGTGTGGTGCAGAGCGATCGCGCTGTTTTAGAGACCTTAGCGGCGGCGAATATTGCCAATGAAACCTCCGTTGATCCGCTCAAAGATTTGCCAAATCTTCCTGTGATCTGGCTTTCTCATCGTTTAGACAGTACTGCTTATTTGCCATCTGGTAGTCGCTGGGTGCTATGGCAGTCATCTGCGGCAGGTGCGGCGATCGGTACAGCCGCCAATCAGCGATCGCTAGGGTTGATCATTGATTCCATTGCGGAAACTAATGATGATCCTAGTTATAAGTCTTTGCAATCGCAGCTTCAAGGATACTTAGCAGGATCTGGTTTTGCTATACAATTGCCTTAGCAACATCACATGAATTAAATATGGATATAGCAAGTCTCAATGCTCTGCTCAATAGTGGCGCGATCTTGCCAGAACTAATCGTCATTGGGACATTGGTACTTGTGCTAGTCGTCGATCTGATTGCATCGGGGCGCAAGTCAGCAAATGTTTTACCCTATATTGCGATCGCAGGTTTAGCAGTTTCTACAGGCGCTTTAGTCTGGCAATGGACAAGTCTAGACAACCCGATCGCCTTTTTGGGAAGTTTTAATAGTGACAAACTCAGCATTATTTTTCGCGGCATTATTGCCCTATCAGCTCTATTTACGATCCTCGTCTCAGTACGTTATCTAGAGCAGTCTGGCGTAGTTGTTGGCGAATATCTGGTGATTTTGCTCAGTGCCAGCGTAGGCGCGATGTTCCTCACTGGTGCTGACGACATGGTGATGATATTTGTATCTCTAGAAACTTTGAGTATTTCGTCATACTTGCTGTCGGGTTACACCAAGCGCGATCCTCGTTCTAATGAAGCTGCTCTTAAGTATTTATTAGTCGGTGCGGCAAGTTCGGCGATTTTCTTGTACGGAATGTCTTTGCTCTATGGATTGTCGGGCGGCGAAACTTCACTATCAGCGATCGCCTCTAAAATAACCGTCAGCAATACGGCTCTGATCGTATCAATGGTATTTGTAATTGCAGGGGTTTCCTTCAAGATCTCGGCAGTACCTTTCCACCAATGGACTCCCGACGTATACGAAGGTTCACCGACACCCGTAGTTGCCTTTTTATCGATTGGCTCTAAGGTCGCGGGTTTTGGTTTAGCCCTCAGATTTTTAATTACCGCTTTTCCTCTTGCCTCGCAACAGTGGCACTATGTCTTTGTCGTTCTCACTGTCTTAAGTATCGTGTTGGGTAATGTGGTGGCGATCGCGCAAACCAGCATGAAACGAATGCTGGCTTATTCGTCCATTGGTCAAGCAGGATTTGTGATGCTGGGTATGGTGATTGACTCCGAAGCGGGTTATGCCAGCATGATCTTTTACTTAATCCTGTATCTATTTATGAACATGGGAGCATTTGCTTGCATGATCCTATTTGCTTCACGCACAGGAACCGACCAAATCAGCGAATACAGTGGTCTATATCAAAAAGATCCTCTCCTTACGTTAGCTTTGAGTGTCTGTCTCCTATCGCTCGGTGGTATTCCTCCATTGGCTGGTTTCTTTGGTAAGCTCTACATCTTCTGGGCAGGTTGGCAAGCCCACGCCTACGGCTTAGTATTGCTAGCCCTAGTGATGAGCGTTGTTTCTCTCTATTACTACATCCGCGTCGTCAAGATGATGGTTGTCAAAGAGCCGCAAGAAATGTCTGAATCTATCAAAAACTACCCTGAGATCTCATGGACTCAGGTGGGGATGAAGCCTCTACAAGCTGCGATCGTGTTTACGCTGATATTCACGGTGATAGCAGGTATTGCGTCTAATCCTCTTTTCTCCATATCCAATCAAGCCGTAAAAGAAACCCAGTTTCTCCAAGCTAAAGCTCCAAATTCAAAATCAGTAGCAGTCTTACCAACTACTGCACAATAAAAAAAAAGGGCGCTTTTTGCGCCCTTTTTTAACAAATTTAGAACTCTTGATTTGTCATTTGATTGATTCGCATAAAGTAAGAGTTAGATGATAAATTTCAGTAACATTCAAAGCAACAATGTCCCTCGTCAAAATCAAAATTCCTAATCAATTATTGATACCGTTTGGCGGACCAAAGTGGTCAATTGAGCGTATATCAGTTGTTGGTGTTTCAACAACTGGAACTTATTTACAATCTGATACACCACTCGCCTATGTTGATCGTTCTAAATCTCGCGCCCTTCGTCTCCGAGATTTTACAACAGTTATGCCTGAATCATGGGGCTACGAGCATGATAGCTTTAATGCTTTAAGCATAATACAAAATTATCTAAGAGAGAAATGTACCTTAGCAACTGATTTTGAAAAAAAATTCTTAGATCTTTACTTTGATTACTGTCGTGAATGTATTACCTTACCTGAACACTTAGAGAATTTTCGGAAGGAAGACCTCCCTGATATTTATCAAAATGCTCCATATAATAATGTGGACTGGATGTTTGATGCAATGATGCCGTTACCACAGGCGCATTTATATGCAACCGATCCAATGGAAAATAGCTATCATTTTGCTCCAAATAAAATGATGAAGGTTGATTTCGCATTCTGGACAGGTAAGCGATTGGTTGCTGTGGAAATTGATGGTAGTAGTCACTCTGGAAGTGAGGCACATATCCAGAAAGATAGGCTTCTACAGCGTTCTGGCGTTCAGGTTGTTCATATTCTGAATAGCGAGATTAGTAATTACGGTATGAAAGTTATTAAGCGGCTTTTACCATTAGAAATTACTAAATTCTGGGATTCTGCGGAAGAGAAAGATCGCACGAATCCATTTTCACTACCATTCTGATAATTACCCATCTATCTCAAATATCATTTTCTTGTAATGCTTTTGCCTACAAACGCAGCGATCCATCATCAGAACATCGAAATTATAAATTTATTCAATAATTTTGATGTCATCAGAAAATATTCATGGGAAGTAAGACAATGCAAACAATCCAAACTACAGCCCAAGTTGATGAAAAAGGTATACTTCAAATTCAACTGCCTGAACATTCAGGAGAAACCCTAGATATTTTATTGGTGTATCAAATTGTCCAGAAGACTCAAAAGCGCCAATGGTCACAGCGATTTCTGAGTACATTTGGAGAATGGCAAGGAGAACCGTTGGAAAGAGAACCCCAGCCCTAATTTGCGGACAAATCCGCGTCAAATTACAAAAGCTAGGAACTCCTATTGGAAGCTATGATTTACAGATTGCGGCGATCGCTTTAGCAAATAATCTTATTCTTGTAACCCACAACACTAGAGAGTTTGAGCGTGTTGAAGGATTAAAACTTGAAGATTGGCAAGAATAAATGTTTTCTCTCATTTCTTGAAAATATGTCTATGTGACAGAGGTGGCGATCGCCTTAGAGCAGTCACAAGAATAGCGCTATCAAGAATGGTTAAAAAAGAACCCTCAGAAGCGATTGTAAGGCTGCGATCGCATAGAGAACAGGTAAAAAAGATTTTTTACTTATGTCATAAAATATGCTTTTTACTTAGCGATCGACTAACAGGAAACTTTCAAATCGTTAAAGAGATTATCGTAAGATAAATATATTCATTAGTTTTAGGAATAAATAATGATACTCCGAGAAACCCTAAAGCAAGAAATCGATACTCTTAGCGAAAGCCAACTCCAAAAAATCGCTGAGATGATTGCCTCACTCAAACCTCAACTGCAAAAGCCAATAAAATCTATCCCAATCTGGCAACGTGCAACACCTTTAGAGCGCGTAAACGATCTTCGAGCATAGGTTGTTCAACTCCCAAAAAACAAAGTAAGCCTCTCAGATGAAGCTAGCGATCGCGGTAGCATTTATGAATAATGGCTAAATATTTACTTGACACCAATGTTGTCCTACGGCTAAGCAATCCTTCCGACGATCAACATGAACTAGTAACAGAGGCAATAGCCACCTTACTCACACAAGGAGATGAATATTACTTGACAGAGCAAGTCTTAATTGAACTTTGGGTAGTTGCCACGCGACCAATTAACGTAAATGGGTTAGGCTGGTCTGCCTAAGAAACGCGCACTAGAATAAACCAACTACTAGAGCGTTTTCCATTTAAAGAAGAAGTACCGCAAATTTTTTCGACTTGGCTAACGCTAGTAACTGAAAATCAAATAACAGGTAAACGAACTCACGATGTGCGTATTGTTGCTGCCATGATTGAGTCTGGTATTACTCACATTTTAACTCTAAACCCAAAAGACTTCTCAGGCATTTCTGGCATTACAGTAGTACATCCCAAAGCCGTCTCTTAGATGATTTTGGTGTCATCAGATAAAAAGAGAACCCCAGCGCGGAGCTTGAGGATAGGCAGAAACAGAACTAGCAAAAGGAACCAATAAAGCAGAAGCAGAGAGGATTGATAGTAATAGTTTCATGAGGTTAACCTTCTAGAAAAACTTGATCACTTAAATCTTGAGACGCGAAACCCCAACATGGCATCACAAAGAGCGATCTGGGATTATTTAAGCTCTTTGTTTCAGAAAATTGGGGATGTCAATTTGTGGCTCTAAAAATTTACTCTTATAAAGCAAGCTCTCAGAAACGGCATCTAATAGATCTGTATCTTGGGTTGACTCTCTAGCTAAGTCCAAAAATAAGCTCTCAATCTTTTGCATCGATTCAAAAATACGATGCTTGATTTTGATGCGATCAGTAGCTGACCAAAAGGATTTAGATTCTTCTGTCGAACATTCGCCCATCAGCAATTCGATCTTGTCTAATAAATGATAAAAATCGCGATCGCTAGTTTCTTGAGCCTCCAGTTCAGGACGAGACGACATTAGCTTTGGCTGGAAGTGAGACGAGTAAATGGGCGGGGTTGGAAAAGCATCACTTTGCATAAATCCTCCTGACCGAAGCATGACTAAGTTTTTCGGAGAGATGCAGTTTTGGGTAAGGTAAATCGGCTAACACCTCCAAAATGCGACAAAAATCACGATTTTGTTGACGACCAGTTAAAAACTGTGGCACTTCTGAGGAATAAGCCTCTTTTTGTAAACATTGACGCAGTGTGTGCAGGGCATCCCAAAAGTTGCACATCTCCTCATAGGTACAAACTTGCAGAAAAGCCTCGATCTCATCGATTAATAGTGAGAGGCGATCAGTAACGCTAGCTTGCGTTGCCGACGGAGGATTTTGAACAGCAAATCCATGAGATCTGTTGCGCGATCGGCGATGTGGTCTACCCGACAAATTAAGGTGACGTTGGGGCAGATGATGGGGCGCACTCATGGTTCAATGCCTCGGATTATGAGGATATAGGAGTAAATGTCATTTTTTGCCAGAAAATGTCGCTTCTCTCTTGCTTTGTAGACTTAACCAATGGTAAAAGAATATCTAATTCTTGTAAGTGAGGGTAAGTGAGCTAAGCGATATTGCTGAGGTCTCCAGAAAACGAAAGTCCGATGGAGTCCATATCGCTATTCCATACAATACGATCAAAACAACTACTTGCACACCAGAAAAGATAATGTTTTTTGTCAGTAAATGCATGAATATATCGATTGTAATATTCTAGTTAGACATAGGTTTATATGTCTCAACATAGTGGCAATCATTATTTAATGAAACCCATGATTAATTTACTTCAACAAAAAATTAAACTGCTAAGTCTTTAGATTATTAATAAAACTCAAATATTAATTGCTAAAAGTAATTTGCAGTTAAAAGCATTATCTTTAAATTTTTTGTTTGTAAATGCAATATTTTGAATTTTGATAATGCAAAAAGGTTGTCTATAGCTAATCTCAAGGTCTTATCTGCATTAATTAAGTCAGAAAAGACAAGAAAAAGTTGATACATCTAAGTCAATGTCGGACTAAATCATAACTTTTCAAAAATCCAGACAAACCTATTGCAATTATCACAATATATGTTATTTATCTAACGTGAAAAACAAGAATATGTTGACTAGATAATCATTAATTGCTGTAATTAGCCATTAATTAAGTCTGGTTAATCTACTTGCTTATTAATCTAAATAGTTACTATTAAATTAATAGCTAGCTTGAATTTTTAAAATTCAAAATAAATTTTATCCATTTGTTTTGAATTAGTAAGTAGCTTGGCACAATTAAATATAAAACCCTAAACCTGTGGCGATCGCGCAGGGTGCGTCACAGGTTTTTGGTCTGCTTTTTAACTATGCCCCGCTATCCAGCTTTGACTTTTGAGATTACCCGACACCGAGACATTAATTTAAGAGGAGTGCAGACCATGACGACATCCGTTGATGAAGCGATAGCAATCATAGACATTGCCTTAGACGGCGATCGCCTTAGTGATCTCCAAGAGCAAGTGCTGCGCCAAACATGGCAAGGACGAACCTACAACAAGATCGCCGACTCTTGCGGCTATGATTCTTCCTACATTCGTGATGTTGGTTATCGGCTGTGGAAAATGCTGTCGGACAAACTTGGTGAGCGGGTCACCAAAAAGAATCTACAGGTTGTAGTGCGCGCCTATAGTCAAAAGTCACAGTCTACAGCCTCTTCCCATGCTAACTTCGCAACCAAATCAAGCAACTCCACCATCTCAATCGTACCCAATACCGCAGTTGAACTTGATGAACTTAAAGATGATCTCAATGGCAATCGTCATGACTGGGGCAATGCGATCGATACTTCTATCTTTTATGGACGCACAGAAGAACTAGCTAACGTCACGGATTGGGTGATTGGTGGCGATCGCTGTCGTCTATTAGGCATATTCGGGATGGGTGGTATTGGTAAAACCGCCTTTGCAACTAAACTTGCTCAACAAGTTCAAGATGATTTCCCGATCATTGTCTGGAAGTCGCTCCGCAATGCGCCAGCAGTAGAAACCATCTTGCTAGAATTGGTCAGTTTTTTGACCAATCAAGAAGTAGCTAGTTTGCCGTCAGACTTTACTCGTCTTTTGGGACTATTCATCAACGCGATTAAGAATTCTCGCTGCTTGATTGTCTTAGATAACGTGGAATCAGTGCTGCGTAGTGGTGAAAGTTTTGGATATTTTTGTGAAGGCTATGAAGGTTATAGCGAGCTATTTCGTCAAGTTGCGGAAGTAAAAAATCAAAGCTGCGTGATTTTGACTAGCCGCGAAAAGCCTCACAATGTTTTAGCTCCGAATAGTAGCGATCGCTTTGTGCGTTCTTTACAACTGACAGGACTAGGAGAATCTGCCAAGCAGATGTTTCAACCCGAATTGGCGATCGCCCCTGAAACAGACAAATTGATCGAATTCTATCGTGGTAATCCTCTTGCGCTAACGATGGTATCGCGCTCTATCCGCAGTATGTTTGATGGTGATGTTCAAGAGTTTCTCAATCAAGAGGCGAATGTATTTGGAGATATCCGCGACCTCCTTGATCAGCAGTATTCTCGATTACCTGAACAAGAGCAGCAAGTCATGTATTGGCTAGCGATCGAGCGAGAACCAATCACCACCGATAATTTGCGCCAAGACATCGTGCCGATGATTTCTAAAGCACAGATTTTAGAATCCGTTACTTCGCTTCGTTGGCGATCGCTCATCGAAAAGAATGCTAATAGCTTTACTCAGCAACCTGTAGTCATGGAATACATGACTACCCGCTTGATCGATACAGCTTACAATGCCGCGATCGAAGGCAATCCTGAATTCTTAATGAGCTATGCCCTAGTTCAACATCGCGCTGAAGACTACATTCGCGAAACTCAAATTCGCTATATTTTGCAGCCTCTAACCAATCGTCTTTTGGCGCATTATGGCACTGTAGAAACTTTGCATCAGGAACTCCAGAATTTGTTCAATATATTGCGTGATCGCCAAACAGCGCTTGGCTACGCTCAGGGCAACATCATGAATCTACTACGCGCCTCTAAAACAGATCTCGCCAAAAGGTTTTGTCGGTTTCCAGAGCAAGTAACCGAGCATTCTGATTTGCAAATTTTGGAGAGGCTATTGGAAAGCGATCGCGCAGGTGGATTGGCGACATGGGATCACCGCATTCCTTGGGCAAACAATCCTCTCACTCAGCAAACATCTGAGTCTAAAACTCAAATCCGCAGCAAAAATCTCTACTACCAATGGACAGAAGGATCTTTGGAGCAGTTGCAAAAGGAGTTAAAACAGCAGCCGAAACTTCGCAAGAAGTATCATGCTTGGCTAAATGAGACGGAATTTGCGATGATCGATGGTGACTTTGAAGCTGTCCAAATCACTGACAGCCTCAATCAATCCGTAGAAGCTCGTTTGGTATTTATCAACGAAATTAAGATTATTGAGCCTCCTGCTAATCTCCCTACTCCTAGCGATCGCCGCGCCCAAGCCAGAGAAAGAAAGCAAGACTCACAATCTAAGAACTCCAAAAGGCTTGGCTAATCATTCACTGGGAAGGGAGTAGGCATAATTAATTGCAAACCAAAACCAATAAAGTTGCGCTCCTACGGGGCGCAACTTTATTGGTTTTGGCAATTTATTTTGCTCAAGCACTTACTGGGACGTAAAGAATTAATTAGCGACGCGGAGCGCTGCTAATTAATTCTTTAATTTGTTGAGTGAGCAGAGAGTATCTCTAGCGATCGCCAAGCGTATTAGTCCAGAAACCCAAGAATCAATGGGCGGCGCGATGCGCCGCCCATTGATTCTTGGGTTTTAAAACAAGTGGAGACAAATGCAAATCAAAAAATCACTATAAATATTTAATAAATTCACTATTGAGTACTCCAAATCAGCTCATTTTAAGGATATATCCCTTTAAAAATCAAAGCTTTGAAAGTTTAATTTTTATTGCATTGTGCTACTTAGCATAAAATAGCTAGAGATGAACTTTTATTGAGTAGGGATACTGAAAGAGGCAAAACATGGGGCAAACACTCGAAGCTGTAGCGATTGACTATCAAACAGAAACATATCGCGATGCCTACAGTCGAATCAATGCGATCGTTATTGAGGGAGAGGCTGAGGCTAACAGCAACTATCTCCAACTTGGGGAGCTAATGCCCGAAGCCAAAGAAGAGCTAAACAAACTTGCCAAGATGGAAGAACGGCACAAAAAAGGATTTACCGCCTGTGGTAAAAACCTCAATGTCACACCAGACATGGATTTTGCTGAGAAATTTTTTGCTGAACTGCACAACAATTTCCAAAAAGCCTTTGCAACAGGGGATATTGTTACTTGTCTACTGATCCAATCACTAATCATCGAGTGCTTTGCGATCGCTGCTTACAACATCTATATTCCCGTTGCCGATCCTTTTGCACGCAAGATCACCGAGGGTGTGGTCAAAGATGAGTATTTGCATCTTAACTTTGGCGAAGAATGGCTACAAAATCACTTTGACGATGCCAAAGCAACCCTAGAGCAAGCCAATCGTCAAAACTTGCCCATTGTCTGGAAAATGCTTAACCAAGTGGAAACCGATGCCAAAGTTCTTGGCATGGAAAAAGAAGCTTTGGTAGAGGACTTCATGATCCAATATGGCGAAAGCCTCGGCAAAATCGGCTTTAACACCCGCGACATCATGAGAATGTCAGCAATGGGTTTGGTCGCTGCTTAATTATTGGTGTAGTCGCGCCGTTGGCGCGACTACATTTCACTTTTCGTTGATAACTGTAACTGGTAACTGCAATCGATGTTTGGTCTCATAGGGCATTTGACAAGTCTAGAACACGCTCAGTCTGTAGCAAGGGAATTAGGCTATCCCGAATACGCCGATCAAGGTTTGGAATTTTGGTGTAGCGCCCCGCCCCAAATCGTCGATCGCATCAAAGTTACGAGTGCCACAGGTCAGCAGATCGAAGGGCTATATGTGGAGTCATGCTTCTTGCCTGAAATGTTAGCAGGTAGCAAAATCAAAACTGCTATTCGCAAGATTCTCAATGCAATGGCGTTAGCGCAGAAAAATGATGTTGACATTACGGCTTTAGGTGGTTTTTCTTCGATTATTTTCGAGAATTTTAATCTCAGCCAAATGTCGAACGTGCGAAATATTCAACTAGAATTTAACCGCTTCACTACAGGTAACACTCACACCGCTTACATTATCTGTCGCCAGATCGAAGAAGCGAGTCGCAAATTTGGGATTGATTTGGCGCAGGCAACCGTGACCGTCTGCGGCGCGACGGGAGATATTGGTAGTGCGGTTTGTCGTTGGCTTGATGCAAGGACAAATATCAAAGATTTATTGTTGGTTGCGCGTAATCAAGAGCGCTTGCAAGATTTGCAAGCCCAAATCGGACGTGGCAAGGTCATGGCGATCGACGAAGCATTGCCACAGTCCGACATTATTGTGTGGGTTGCAAGTATGGCAAAGGGCATGGCGATCGATGTGCGTACGCTCAAGCGCCCCTGCATTTTGATCGATGGCGGCTATCCCAAAAATATGAGTACGCTCCTTCAAGAAGAGGGGATTTATGTAATTGATGGCGGCATCGTCGAGCATAGTCTTGATATTGATTGGAAGATCATGAAAATCGTGAATATGACTGCTCCTGCCCGTCAACTTTTTGCCTGTTTTGCCGAAGCGATGCTGCTGGAGTTTGAAGGCTGGCACAACAGTTTTTCATGGGGTCGCAATCAAATCAGTATTGAAAATATGGACAAGATTGGCGATGTGTCTATTAAGCACGGATTTAGACCATTGATTAGCTAAAATCCCAAAAGAGAGAAGAGGCGCGTTGCGTCTCCTCTCTCTTTTACATAGCAATGTGACTGTTGCTCAAGACATAAAGCCCAAAAGAGTAATGGCGGCGCTTCGCGCCGCCATTACTCTTTTGGGCTGTCCGCTAGCGGTAGAGTAAGACTCATTCGCGTAACTGAATTTTCTTGGCTTTCAATAATCATATTTCCATCATGAAATTCAACCAAAGTTTTGGCAATATATAGCCCTAGCCCTATGCCTTGTTGTTCGTAAAATTGGCGATCAAATTGCATATATGCGCCAATATTAGCAATTTGCTCTTGGCTCATTCCTCTACCGTGATCTTCGATCGCAAATAGCCAATGTCCATTTTGGATCGCAGCTTCTAGTGCAATTGGACTACCTTTGGGAGAATATTTGCAGGCATTGTCTACTAACTCTTCAATGATTTTGACTAGATCATCATGCGCTATTGCCAAATCTGCCTCTACAATATCTAACCTTAGATCAGATAACCGATCGCATTCTTGGGCTTTTTTTATGGCAATGTTGCTTATAACTGATTTACTAGCGCAGGGCTGAGATACATTAAATCTTTCTTGTCCTTGAGATCGCAATAATAATAATTTGCTGTAGAGCAAGTAGTTTTGAATGAGTCGATGCAAGCGCTCCGCCGAATTATAGATATCCTGAGCAAACTCGTAAATTTCATGGGACAGCATTTCTTCATGCTGCATCATCATTAGCTCTGATAACCCCATAATTCCTGAGAGGGGGGTCTGTAATTCATGGGGCAGGGACATGGTGATATTGCCGCGCAAAGTATCCATCTTGTCTGCAATTTGTTGATTGATTGCTTTTTGCTTTCCCAATCGTGCGGCGATCGCCTCAACTAATTCATTTTTGCTACAAGGTTTTTCTAGGTAGTCATCGGCACCAAGCGCCATGCCCATACGGCTACTGTGCCGATCTATAAGTGAAGTCAAAAACAAAAATGGAATGGTGCTTAGCTGCTTATGCTTGCGTACCTGCTCTAAAACTTGATAGCCATTGAGTACTGGCATCCTCACATCACAAATGATCAAATCTGGACATTCTTGTATTGCTAGTTGTATGCCATGCTGTCCATCTTGGGCGGTGCTAACCTGAAAGCCCTCAATTATTAATAAGTCTTCCAGAGATTCTCGAATTAATTCTTCATCTTCAATGACTAATATCCTGACCATAAATTTATCAATATTTCTTTATATTTTACCCACTTCCACTCTGTTGTTACTCTTTAGTAAGTACCAAAATCAAAAACCAAAGAAGCTGATTCGCACGCAAAGCGTGCGAATCAGCTTCTTTGGTTTTAAGAAAGCGCAAAGCTCTGTGTAAGTTAAGGAATGAAAATTAAATAACTTGTGCAAATAAAACCCAAACTTGTTTCGGCGGGCTTTGCCCGCCGAAACAAGTTTGGGTTTTATTAAATTTCTGATCCTAACCAGCAATTCTCATTATAAAAATTGGTTTCATAATGAGAATGTAAGTTACCAGTACATTGCGCTGTGACTTGTTTATTGAGTTGATTTCATAGTTTGTTGAGCTAGTAGTATTGTAAAAATTGCCCCAGTTGGCTGATTATTTGCTACCGAAATACTACCATCGTGAGCTTCAACGATCATCTTGCAGAAAGATAGCCCTAATCCAATCTGAGACACCCCAGTTACAGCGTTACCCACCTCATATTTTTCAAAAATTATTTGCTTTTGTTCTGCACTTATACCTGCTCCTAGATCAATTACTTCTAACTTCACAAGGTTTTGACGATCAGGGTTTTCCGATAAGTAATCAATGCTGACAGTAATCGAACTTTGTGATGGCGAAAATTTGATCGCGTTATCCAACAAATTATCCAGCACACGGCGAAGCCTGTACTTATCCCCAAGGATATAGGCTGGTGTTTCAGGGAATTTACGCAATAGTTGAATCTTTTTGTCGGCAGCTAATGGCTCAAATCCAGCGATCGCTTCTTCTGCCAAGATAACCATATCAAGTGTAACGAGATTGAGAAGCAGCTTATTAGCTTCCATGCTACCGATCGCGAGAATATCGTCAATCAGAAGGCGCATCTGTTGGGTGGTTTTGGAAATTTGACTGATTCTTTTTTTAGCGCGATCGGGTACTTCCAAATTTGTGAGTGCGTCACAGCCTAACATGATGCCAATTAAAGGATTACGAAGATCGTGGACGATGGTTTGCATCATCTCTTCGCGAAGATGCATGGTTTTTTGGATACGATCATACTGAGACTTAATCCGTAACATTGATCGCACGCGAGCGCGAAGTTCAGTACTATGAATCGGCTTATTAATAAAATCATCGGCTCCTGCATCTAAACAACGCGCTAAGTCATCTTTACTGGACAGAGCGGTGGTGATTATAATCGGAATATGTTGCGATCGCGGGTTAGTTTTAAATATCTGGCAGACTTCGATGCCATCCATATCAGGCATCATTACGTCTAATAAAATAATGTCTGGATTAATCTCTTCAAAGCAAGCGATCGCCTCTCGACCACTGTTCTTGTAATGCATCTCGTAGCCTTCTTTAAACAGCAAAATTTCGATCACATTGAAATTGGCTGGCTCGTCATCTACGATGAGGACGATTGGTGGTTTTTCCATAAATTTAGAATAGGTTTTAATACAAGTGGCGATCGCTATAAGTAGCTGGGCGCAATTCCAAAACCTGTGGCGCAGGCGCACAAGGCGAGTGAATAATTAGAGGTGTGCGGCAAAGCCGCACACCTCTAATTATTCACTGGGAAGGTAGTAGCTTTTATTGTGTCAGATTTTCCTTTACCATGTCTTGAGATACTTCTCGGAAATAGCTATGACTTCAGATGTCAAAACTCTAGCAGCGATCGATGTTGGCACTAACTCCATTCATATGGTGATTGTGCAGATCAATACTAAAATCCCGACTTTTACTGTCATAGACTCCGAAAAAACTACAGTTAGACTGGGAGAACGTTGCGCTCAGACTGGAAATTTGACAGAAGAAGCCATACAACGCTCCATTGACGCTCTAAAGCGATGTCAAGAAATATGTCAAACCGTTAAAGTAGAAGAAATCGTGGCTGTGGCAACCAGTGCTACTCGCGAAGCTCCTAATGGTCATGATTTTATTCGGCGAATTTACCAAGAAACAGGGTTAGATATCGAGGTAATTTCAGGACAAGAGGAAGCTAGACGAATTTATTTGGGAGTGATTTCGGGAATGGATTTGCGAGATGAGCCGCATCTATTAATTGATATTGGGGGTGGTTCTACGGAAATGATTTTGGGAGATGGGCGCGATCCGACCTATCTCAGTAGTACCAAGATTGGTGCGGTGCGATTAACTGACTTGTTTATTACTACTGATCCGATTTCTCAAACTGAATACGATCGCCTGTTGGGATATATTCGCGGCTCGATTGAGCGCCCTACCGATGACCTGCGATCGCTGCTAAGCAGTCAAAATATTAAATCCTTAAAGGCGATCGGCACATCAGGAACCATTGAAACCATCGCTACTCTCCATGCCAAAGAAAACCTTGGCATTGTGCCGAATCCATTACAGGGCTACGAAGTTTCCTTTACAGACCTCGAAAATATCGTCTGGCGATTGCGTCGTGCCAACTTAGAAGAGCGTACTGCTCTAGTTCGCCAAAAACGCGCTGAGATTATTTTGGCAGGTGCTTTGGTGCTGCTAGAAACCATGCGTTTATTAGGAATCCCCAAAATCATTCTCTGTCAAAGAGCCTTGAGAGAAGGCTTAGTCGTGGATTGGATGATTCGCCATGGCTATATCGAAGATGGTTGGCGCTATCAAAGTTCGATTCGCGATCGCAGTATTCTCAAATTAGCGGATAAATATGGCATTAACGTCAACTATGCAAAACAGGTTGCTGACCATGCCCTGAGTCTCTTTGACCAAACCAAAGGCATTTTCCATGAATGGGGTGACGATGAGCGCCATCTACTTTGGGCGGCGGCGATGTTGCACAATTCAGGGCATCACGTTAGCCATGAAGCTCATCACAAGCATTCCTACTATTTGATTCGCAATGGTGAGCTGCTGGGCTACACAGAGTCAGAAATCGAAATTATTGCCAATTTAGCGCGTTACCACCGTAAGAGTGAACCCAAAAAGAAGCATGACAATTTCCAACGCTTAGCCAATGATCGTCATAAATTATTTGTGCGCCAAGCTAGTAACTTTCTACGCCTTGCTACGGCTCTAGATCGCCGCCAAATTGGGGCGATCGCCTCTATTCGGGTGGTGTGCAATCCCCGCACTCGTTCCTGTACTTTACAACTGATTCCCCAACAGCCCCATGATCCTTGTATCTTAGAGCTTTGGAATCTTGATTACAAAAAGCTACCCTTTGAGTCTCAGTTTAACGTTACGCTATCAGTATCACTTGACTAACTAAATATAGCGATCGCCGCTTACATAAGCTAAGAATTGATTGACAGCGCTCCGCGCTGTCAGTCAATTCTTAGGTTCACGCAAAATTCAAATTGCCCTCATCCCCCAACCCCTTCTCCCAGAACGGGAGAAGGAGAGTAAGACAACTTCTTATTTCCCTCTTCCTTTTTGGGAGAGGAGCTAGGGGTGAGGGTCTTAGCAACTTTGCGGCAGCTATATTTTTGTATTCCTTTTGCTTGCAAAAGGCTGTAATTATGGAAGGTTCTCTCTCTCTAATTATTATCATTTCGATCGTGGCAGGAATTGCAGCTCGCGTCATTGCGAACTTCTTTCGAGTACCAAGTATCGTGTTTTTGTTGATTTTTGGAGTGGCTCTGGGGAGAGATGGACTAAACCTAGTCCAGCCAAGACTTTTGGGAGACGGATTGGAAGCGATCGTGTCTATCTCTGTGGCTTTAATTTTATTTGACGGAGGGCTAAATCTCCAACTCAAAGAACTGGGTAAGGTTTCCGAGAGCTTACGCAATTTAATAACTACAGGCGCTTTGATTACGTTGGTGGGTGGTGGGATTGCCGCCTATTGGTTTAGTGAGTTCCCTTGGACGATCGCTTTTTTATATGCAGCTCTAGTGGTGGTAACTGGCCCAACAGTTGTTAATCCGATTATTGCTGAGGTCGGACTTGATCGCCGCCTCGCTACGATTTTAGAAGGAGAAGGGGTACTCATCGATGCGATCGGTTCGGTGCTGGCTGTCGTGGTGCTAGATGTTGCTCTTAATCCGACGGCAGGAGCTTTTGCAGTAGTTAGTGATCTCGGTGTGCGGCTGGCGGTGGGGGGTGTCATTGGCGCGATCGCGGGATGGCTGTTAGGTAAATTTTTACAACGCGCCACATTTCTGGCTGAGGATACCAAAAGTGCGGTAGTTGTGGCGGCAGTATTGGGCGTGTTTGGCATCGCTCAAACGATCCAGAGCGAGTCTGGATTGACAGCAGTGGTGATTATGGGGATTGTGTTACGCGCTGCGGAAACTCCCAATAATCGCGAATTGCTTAAATTTAAGAGTCAATTAGTGGCTCTAATGGTTTCCGTTCTCTTTATTCTGCTTTCTGCTAATCTATCCATTCCTAGCGTCTTCGCCTTAGGTTGGGATGGCGTGAAAACAGTTCTGTTCTTAATGTTGGTAGTACGTCCGATTAGTGTGATTGTCAGCACATGGAATAGCAGCTTCACTTGGCGACAAAAAGCTTTCTTATCATGGTGTGCGCCCCGTGGAATTGTGGCGGCTTCCGTTGCTTCTTTATTTTCGATTTTATTAACAGAAAGAGGTGTAAATGGTGGTGAATCGATCAAGGCTCTAGTCTTTCTCACGATCGCCATGACCGTATTTTTACAAGGACTTTCCGCAAAGTTTGTGGCAAAGTTACTAGGACTAAATCAACCTGACACCTCTGGATTAGTGATTGTGGGTAGCAATCCCATTGGCGTGCTAGTAGCGAGACTTTTTCAAGCCAATGGTCAGAGAGTTTCGGTGATTGATACTAGCGCCGAACTTTGTAAACAAGCTACAGAGTATGACATTCCCGCATTTGTCAGTAATGGCTTAGATGCGCGATCGCTGACGAGTGCAGGCATGGACTCAGTAGGAACTTTTGTCGCTCTGACCGTAAATACTGATGTAAATATTGTGATTGCTCAACTTGTAGTCAAGGAGTTCAATCCGCCTAAGGTATTTGCCGTATATGTGAGAAGTGCTGAGGCTGATCGCAATGAGCGCGATCAGCCAATAGTAGTTCAACAGGCTTTTAGCGATCGAGTCCCCATCAAATCATGGAATCAATATATCTTGCAAAGAGAAGTGCGGGTGGGAGAATTTCTACTTAAAGAGATAGAAATGCCAGAACAGTTAAATAGTTTTAATACGATGTTTAATGCAGGGATTCTCTTACCATTATTGTTTGAACGTAAAGATCAATTACAAATTGTGTCAGTGGATATGTCTTGGCAGTCAGGCGATCGCATTGTTTACCTCTTGCATACCCCCAAAACTCTATCTCCTTCTCAGTCTGAAGTCTTGCCACCCAATACTTTAGATATTACTCCCGTAGTTCTTTCTGATTCGGAAATTGCTCAAAAGACCACTGAGTTAAACGCTCTAAGTTCCAGCGATCGCACTAAAACAGAAGATGTCGTAAGTTCTGATTATTTCTTAAACATGGCAAAGGAAATTCTCAAAAAATAAAACCTTAAAGCACTTTTCCTTAGTAATGGCGGCGCTTCGCGCCGCCATTACTAAGGAAAAGTGCTTATTTCAGGATAATCAGTTCGTGGCGATCGCGAGCGGCTTGAAAATCTTCGCCAAAATCACAGGTATCAAGCTCCCCTAACTGAATGTTGCGCTCCAAATCTGGCAACACAGGATTAATCTCTAGCGATCGCAAATAGAGTGAAAGACGAGTAATTTCTACAGATTCGGCGATCGCATCGCATCCAAATAAATTATGTTGTAAAACATGGGCAACTATCTCTGATTGAGACTTATAGACGATTGGCTGATCGTCAAGCGCAAATTTAGTCAGTAAATACTGAATTCGTTCATGCTCTGAAATCAAAAATTCTAGGGCAGTCATTAAAGCCACACCTGCGCCACACTTAGGATGCACAATTTTAATACTGAGCAATCTCGATAAGTATTGCTGGCAATATCCTAGAATACTCGCCTCTCCATCGGTTGGTGTAGATTCTAGAGATAAATGTTGCTGTAATAAATAGATAATCGATTCGCTTTGCAAAATTGCTTTGCAAGGTAATTTAGGAGTACGGCGTTTACTGAGATTAGCAATATCTTTATGATATTGCGATAGTTCCTTAACAGATTCATCAAATAGACAAATGAGAACATGTCTAGTGATGTCTTCACGAAAATCAAAGCGCGTAATCTCCTTGATCTGACGGCATAACTCATCACCCACAAATAGAGCTTGATCTAGTAAAGGGTCATGGAAAAACAGACTACAAGGATAGGCATTAACAGGAACAAAATAGGCCGAGTTTCCATTGTGTACCCAACGGAAGATCGATTTATAATTTTCCCAAATTGGCTGATCAACATAAGGATTAACAAACTCATAGGCATCCTTGACTAACTTTTCAGGTAATAAATGTCGATCTTCGCAAATAGCTACAAATAAAATCCGATTTAAAAGCTTTTGGGCTTGGTAGATAGCGATCGCGATCGCATTTTTTGCCTTGACCGTATTCCCTAACTCTTCACTCATTGACAGGTCAGAATTTTCGTCTTGTAATAGAATTTGTAATCGATACCGAAAGTCCTTAATTAGCTGTCCCCGAATTTTATAGTAGTGGCTATAAAAACTTCTCAATATCTCAGACTCTAATTGATGGGATTCCTCTAGTAGTTGTGATGTGCGCGATTTCTCTTCACCATTGGCAATACCGCGTAACAGCGTTCGCCTCGACAACAAAAAGTAAAAAGTTTTAAGTTGCTCCAAATCAGCTAAAGATTCCCAAGAAAATCGCTGACAAAATAAACCTGATACATCGCGATGGTAAATACAAATCTCTCGATAGTCCAGCACAATCAACCATTCAGTAGTTTCATGTTGCGGCTCTGGCTTAACGATCGCTCCCTGCTCGGCAGTATTGACTTTAATTTCAACGACTACAGTTGTCGATGCTTCTGCAAAAAAGCCTAAAGCTGAGTTGGGGTGTAGCTCTAGTTCCCAACTACCCGCTCTTGTCTCAAAGGGAGAGCGATATCCCAAAATATCAACAAAAATATCATGTAAAAACTGAGCTTCCGCAATCAGATTAGATTGTTCAGCATCTTTAGCAAAATTTAGCCACTTATGTAGGATTTGAAAGCGATCGCCCAAGTCTCTCGGAAAGCCAAACGAACTAACTCGCCGAGCTAATGGCTTTGGGTGAAAAAGCGAGTAATAGGGCGATCGCTGGTTCATGCATCTTTGACGGCTGGGGAGGTAGTGTCAGGGGAGAGATTCTTTTCTGCCTCAACTTCTGCTAACAGGATTTCCCGATCTTCAGGCGACATTTCTTCTAACTTTTTAGTCAAAACTGCCTTTTTGTACTCATCAAGTTGCTGATTGTAGGTCATGGTTTGGGTGACGGCTCGAAATAGATATGTAGATATCCAAGCAATTAGGACTCCCACCAAAACCACTTGACTCCACACACCCGCGTTAGTTTCGTCTAGCCCAAAGGTGCGAAAAGCCCAAAAAGCAAAGCCACCAAATCCAAAAAAAGCAACCATAATTAATATGGCATCAATACGGCGCATGATTAAATTTCTCGCGCTTGGGGACGGAAGTTAAAAAATGGAGAAAGCAGTAATAACCCTGGAAAAAAGAAAAACGCCAGAAAGCACAGGAATACTCTTTCAATGGAACCTGTTTTATACCAACGTGCTTTGAAGTAAAACAAGGTTGCCAATGGGACTACCAGCAGATAAGCACCTGCGATCGCGGCATAGACAATTGCAGCAAGGATGGGAGCAGAGGGCAGCAGTGACATTTGTTTACAGTGTTCAGTTGTATATCTATCTAGAGATTGTAACACCACAATAATCGTCAAACCCAAAAAAGCTAATGATGGCGATTTATACATAGCTTCAGCACTTTACGCTGTATTAAAACCCAAGAAAAATTTTAAAAGGCTGGCGAAGCCAGCCTTTTAAAATTTTTCTTGTAGCCAGCAACGCGCTTTGTAAAAACTGGTTTTTTTTAGAAAGGCTGGCTTTCAAAAAACTGGTTTCACAAGAGGAATTAATGGCTTGTTATAATTTTTTTTGATTTTAAATTGCTACAGTGCTAATATAAGAAACGCTGAAAAATTTACCCGAATAAATCCCTAAGAACTGTGGCACCTCAACAACAAAAGATTCGGATTCGTCTAAAAGCTTTCGATCATCGCCTGCTAGACTCATCCTGCGAAAAAATCGTCGAAACTGCTAATCGTACAAACGCGGCTGCCGTTGGGCCTATCCCTATGCCAACCCGTCGTCGTATCTATTGCGTCCTTAGATCTCCCCACGTAGATAAAGACTCACGCGAACATTTTGAAACCCGCACCCATAGCCGTATTATCGATATTTATCAACCCTCGGCAAAGACGATCGATGCGCTCATGAAGCTCGATCTCGCAGCTGGCGTTGACATCGAAGTAAAGCTCTAATCTTAAAATATCTTCAAAAGCCCAGAATTATGGAAGTGTCTCGATAATGCTTTCATAACTCTGGGCTTTTAATTGTTATAGCTATCCTCAAGAAACAAGTGACGGCGCGTTGCGCCGTCACTTGTTTCTTGAGGTTTACAGTTCTTTATGCTCAAACCCAAGAATTTTTTTGAGAGTGTTGCTTTGCAATACTCTCAAAAAAATTCTTGGGTTCGAGGGGGTAACTTGGCTCTATCCAGTGAATAATTAGGGGTGCATTATTCACTGGATAGCGAGTAAATCTAGCAATTCTCATTATAAAAATTGGTTTTGTGATGAGAATTGCTGGAGTAAATTGCATCACAGCCTTATTTTTTAGTTTTGGTTTAAACTAAATGTGAAATGTAAGTAGCTAGGCATAAGTATAAAATCAAAGTAAAACCTGTAACGTACGCGCAGCAAACGCCACAGGTTTTCGGGTTTCTAGCTACTTCGCAGCTTTAAAATCTAGCTCCAAGGAATGAAAATGCTGACCAAGCTCAAGATTAGATACATTCTTGCCTTTGTAATAGCGGCGATCGCCACAATCACACCGATCGCCATAGGACAAAACTGGATGCCTGCGGAGGCTCAAAATTCACCCAAAACCATTAGCTTGCAAAGTGCAGGGCTACAACTCCAAGAAGTCGCCCAAGGAACCTATGCACTGATAGCTAGTACTGACTTTCCGCCTACTAGTCCTGATGTGGCGATCGCCAATGGTGGCATTGTTATTGGTAGTGATAGTGTCCTAGTGATTGATCCTTTCCAGTCGACAGATTTGGCTGGACTAATGATCTCCACAGTGAAATCACTGACCGACAAACCAATTAAATATGTCTTAAATACGCATTACCACTTTGACCATACTGGCGGTAACGTTGCTTTTGTAAGTCAAAATATCCCTGTATTTGGGCGCGGTGTTATCCGTGAATATATTCAAAGCGGTCGGGGTGACACGGGTAAGGTCACACCACCTACTGTAATCATTAACAGTCAAACTGATATTTGGTTAGGCGATCGGCAAGTACGCATTGATCGCGTTGATGGACATTCGGCTGGGACTGATCTAGTTGCCTATGTTCCTGATGCTAAGGTCTTATTTACTGGAGATATGGTCTTCAATCAGCGTATTCCTTACACTGCGGATAGTGATTTGCGTCAATGGCAAGGTAGCTTGTATCGTTTGATAGCCGTCTATCCTGAAGCCAAGGTTGTTCCGGGACATGGGAATGTTACTGATGTGACTGGATTACAAGCTCAGCAAGCTTATTTCAATTGGCTTGAGCGTCAAGCGCTAGAATGGAAGTCTCAAATCTTGACCAAAGAACAAGTTCTAGAGAAATTTGCCAAGGTTCCTGATGCCTATAAAGACTTCAAGTTTAAAGCGATATATCCATTAAATCTTGAGTCAGCTTACGAGCAGTTTACTCGCAGCGAAATTATTCCACTAATTCCTTAGATTTATTGAAAATACAAGAAAGAGCAAGCGATCGCTTGCTCTTTCTTTATAAGCCCAAAGAGAGGTGAGGCGCTTCGCGCCTCACCTCTCTTTGGGCTTTGTCCATGCTTACCAAATTTTTGCTTGAAATTTCTGATCATTAACAATTTCCACCGTACTACCAGAAGGACGAATTACAAATAGTCCCTTTTGATAAGCGTAGCGATCAACACCTTGATTAATCTCAATTCCTGCAACAGCACCAAAGGCTTGATAGTTTTTATAAGCAGGAAAAGCAATTTTAAAGTTCTGTAATTTCTCAATAAATTCATCAACATCATCTTTCGAGAGCTTTGACTTACATTCCACTAACACCACATCAGTTGTATCTACCGCTAAGATATCGATTTCCATCGCAATCTCTTGGCGAGTAACACTAACTCTAGGATGCTTTTCTTTAACATCTATGCCTCGTTCTTGAAATAATCTCACCACAGCAGGTTCTACTAACTCCTCAACAAATCTACCCCAGCGAGTAGTTAGCGCATTAACCGCCCTACTTGCTTCAGATACAGCTCGATCAAGTTTTTCAAGACGGCGATCATTTTCTGCCTTAGATTCCGCAGCACGGCGGTCATATTCTTCTCTGGAGAGACGCAGATCTTCACGCAACTCGGCTTGTGAGGTGCGAAAAAGTGCGTAAACATCGTCGATTGTGATGGGCTGTTGACTCATAGTTGTTTGGCTACTTTAGTAAGCAGTTCAGCATAATTAAGAACTAAAACCAGAGAGCATACCGCCCGCTACGCGGGCGGTATGCTCTTCTAGGTTTTAAGTTTACCTATGCCTAGCTACTTGAATATTAGGATTAAATACATTTTATAGCGATCGCAAATCCGTAAAATAAAGCTAACGACTCATAAGAATAAATACCATGTTCACCCGATACCTCAGATTACCGTTATTAATTGGTTTGAGTATATTGGCGGCGATCGCCTCGATTATTTTTGGGGTGTCTCGTGCGGATGCTTTGCAAGTGATGCTCAGACCAAATAATCCTAAGCTTGGCGATACGGTATCTGTGTGGATTGCTAGCAATGCCGCCAATAATCCGCCCACGGTGTCGATTGGACGCAAGCAATATCCTGTCTTTGCGATGTCACCCAATCGATGGCGTGCTTTTATTCCCACTACACCATTAGACAAGGCAGGACTAAAACAGGTCATCGTAACTGGAGAAGGGTTGCAGCAGACTTTAAAAATGCCACTAAGCGATCGCCAATTTCCCACACAACGGATTTGGATTGACGAATCTGGTGGTGGCTCGGAGCCGACTGATTATGAATGGGACAAGGTTTCGGCTTTTAAGAAATTAGTAACTCCTCAAAAGTTTTGGAATGGGGCTTTTTTGCGTCCTAATGATGGAGAAATTACCACAGTATTTGGGGTGCAGCGCTATTACAACGGCGTATTTGCTGATGACTATTACCATCGCGGCGTAGACTATGGCGGCGAAGTTGGCTCGACTGTAGTGGCTCCTGCGGCTGGCTATATCCGTTTAGTTGGCACTGTGGGGCAAGGATTTAGGCTGCACGGCAATACGATAGGGCTAGATCATGGTCAAGGTGTAGCGAGTATTTTTTTACATCTCAGTAAGATCTATGTCAAAGAAGGTGATTTTGTAAAAGCGGGGCAAGCAATTGGTGCAGTCGGCGCAACGGGCGCAGTGACAGGCGCTCATTTGCATTGGGGGTTGTATGTCAATGGTGAGGCGATTGACCCTGTGGCATGGCGTTATGAGGCGATCGAATAGTTTAAAAAACACGCTCGGCGTGTTTTTTAAACTATTCCAAACCAGTTTAAGTAATTTGCGATCAGAGCTTTACCAAAGAAAAGAGAAATAGCAGCTCCTAAAGCTAAAAATGGACCAAAGGGAATTTGTTGTTGCTTATCCAAACTCTTGGTGGCTATGGCGATCGCACCGACTAAAGTACCGATCGCGGAAGCAATCATGATCGTTAGTAAAATGTTCTGCCATCCCAACCACATTCCAATCATGGCGGCTAGTTTAGGATCGCCGCCGCCCATTGCTTCTTTTTGCAAAAAGATTCTCCCTGCAAGCCTCATTGTATCTAGGAGCCAGATACCCACAAATGCGCCGATGATGCCAAACAGCAACAAATTAGAAATACTGGCAACATTACTAGATCCACTAGCTCCGCTTGAAGCTAGACTGACTTGATAAATTAAACCGATAACTAATCCCGACTGTGTAAGGGAATTGGGCAAGGTCTGGGTGTCAATATCAATCAGGGCAAGAACTAATAACCAACTTAAGAAAGCGGCATAGAAGCAAAGGATTAAAATCGGTAGTGAAGTTCCAAAATAAGCTGCCACGCACCAAAACAAAAAGGCAGTAAAAGCCTCGATCGCAGGATAGCGCCATGACACAGGCGTATGGCAATAACGACATTTGCCCTTGATTAAAAACCAACCAATCACAGGAATGTTATCGCGGGGCGCTAGCTGTCGCAAACAATGAGGGCATCGGGAAGGAGGGTGCAAAATCGATAATCCCGCAGGAATACGATAGATAACTACATTTAAGAAGCTACCAATGCAAGCCCCGATCGCGATCGCTAGACCTTGTAAAAAGAGGGATTCTATTAATAACAAAACATTAAATAAAGGTTAGTTAGTCAATCATACAGAAAAAAGAAAAGCTGACACTTTGCGCCGCCTTACTCTATAGCGATCGCCAAATGTACCACCCCAAGGATTAGCGTTGCGGCGCTTTGCGCCGCAACGCTAATCCTTGGGGTTTAATGTCTATTTTTAGACTGGGAAGGGAGTAGGATAAAGCCCAATAATTGACTTGCGGCGCTCCGCGTCGCCAGCCAATTATTGGGCTTTAAGCTGATTTCCAAAAAGTAATTTACTTTCTTTGTCCCAATTGCGATACATCCAAATTACAGTGTACCAATTCATATAAATCCGAAATATTTCCATCGCAATTTCTGATTTCCCTTGCTCACATAGCCATGTTAAGAGTGGCTTGAGAGTACGATCATTGAGCGTACCACCAAGCGTGAGGATTCCCCAGAGCGCTAAATGGAACCATGTTTTTTGGATCATTAACTTAACTTCCCAAGTGGGATGCTTGTGATAGAAGATAATGCTCATGCGACCACGTTGTTCTTCGAGATCCAGCAGGCGGGGCATTTTATCTATGGAGAATGCTGCGTGATAATGGAAGGCGATCGCTCCTGCACAGGTAACGCGTTTTAGTCCTAACTTTTTAATTCGCATTCCCAATTCAAAGTCTTCCCAACCATATTGAAAAAATCCCGTATCAAATTTACCTGCCTCTAATAACCATTTGCGCGCGATCGCTAAGTTGCAAGTGTCAAATAGGGCTGCCGTAAAGTATGGTACTGGCGATACTGTCTCAGAGTCAGGGGCTTCGAGATTACTAGTGTCGATGATGCGTCCATAACTATACACTTTTTCCCCTTGCGCCAGCGCTTCCGTATGGGCTTGCAGATATTCAGGATTGACAGTGATGTCACTATCGACAAAGGCGATATATTTGCCAAGAGCCGAGTCGATACCATAGTTACGCGCTGTGGCGGCGGCGGCATGGTCTTGGGTGAGCAGTCGCAAATGTGGGTAGCGATCGCTATTATTTTTTAAAAATTCCACCGTGCCATCGCTTGAGCCATCATCAATTACTAAAATTTCGTAGGGATGTTTGATGATTTGCTTTTCTAAGGCTGCTAAACATTTTTGTAAAATTGGCAAGCGATTATAGGTTGGCACAATCACTGACCATAAGGGCAGATCATTCTCACTAGGCTGATTGGGGATATTACTCATTTATTTTGTTCTTACCTTTCTGTTTTGCATATTCCCACAAAAGTGCTGATTTATCCTACAGCGCTTTACGCTCAAACCCGAACCAAGAATTTTTTGAAAGTGTTGCTTTGCAACACTTTCAAAAAATTCTTGTGGTTCGTTTGATCGAAAATTGCTGTAATGAAAAAAGTGGCGCTTCGCGCCACTTTTCTCCTCTGGGTTTTAATATGCGCCTTTGCTGAATATAACTAGGCGTAAGGTTTCTATAAGAATTTCTAAATCAAAATTGAGCGCCCACCGATCTATGTAAAACAAATCTAACTTGGCGACATCATCAATCGTATTCAAATCCGATCGCCCTGAAATTTGCCACAGCCCCGTAATCCCCGGCATGACCAGATGACGAGTGTGATGCCAGCCTGCAAATCTTGCCACATCGCGCACAGGAAAAGGACGAGGACCAACCAAACTCATTTGTCCGAATAATACATTAAATAATTGGGGAAGCTCATCAAGGCTAGTAGAACGCAAAAAATGACCAATGGGAATGATGCGCGGATCGCGTTCAATCTTGAACATTACCCCATCAGCACTTTTATTGAGATGCTCTAAATCTGCTTGCTGGCGATCTGCATCCATAAACATACTGCGAAACTTCCACATCCTAAAGGGCTGTCCCTGTAGACCAATTCGATCTTGGCTATAGAAAACACTTCCTCGCGAACTGGTTTTTATAGCGATCGCGATCGCCATAAAAATTGGAGATAAAACAATAAGCCCGATAAAAGCTGAGACAAAATCGAAACAACGCTTAAATAGATATTCCCAATTAGCTAATAGGGATGTCTCAATGCGAATCATTGGCATTGAGGCAAATATCTCTGGATTGCCGCGCCGATGTAACAACATGAGACTAGAAGGAACTAAGCGCAATCCAATTCCTGCATTGCGAAGTTGCCAATACAGTTGAGAAGCAAGCTGCGTTTCGGGCAATCCTTCCGCAATTACTTCCTTTGCTCCAGAACTAAGAATTGCTTGCATAGAGTGAGAGCTATTGGCTAGGGAAGAGCTGAGTACACCGACAACTCGATAGCCTGTTCTTTTTTCGATAGTGGTTGCTAAATTTGAGAGGCGATCGCTAGGAGCGATGATAAATACTGGTGTATGGGTACGCGCGATCGGAAATTGATCAAACAACAAAGTTAACAATAATCGCAAACCAATTATCATCACCACACTACCAATCCAAGCAGGAAAAAATAGCGATCGCGGTGCATCAACGGTTGGGTTGTAAAAGTAACTAACTACTAAAGCAAATAAATAGATATTGCTAATTACTTGTGCTTGTTTGACATAGTTGCGCCATTGCGACTCACCGCGATAGAAATTGTGATAGCCAAAAACTGTCACCAATACGGCGGCAAAAGCCCAAAACAATCCTGTTAATCCTGCAAATTCCCCCCAATTCAGTTCTGGTGGCAATGGTGAAAACACTTGATTAAAACTCAACGACAATTTCCAAACTATCCCCAGCCCCAAAATATCACTAGCAATTAGTAACAAGGCTCGCAGCCAATTTACCCTCACCATCGACCATTGTTGAAACTGGCTACCAGCCCTAATATCTCGATTGCCGATATTTTGTTTAGGTGGGTGATGATTTTTTCTTGGTTGTTGATTGGGGTCTTTGGCGGTTTTGCGATCGCTGCTCACTCTCATTAACCTCTGTGGCTATTTAAATTGCGTAAGGACTTAGTGATATCTTGCCCAAGACAATCGCCAATTCAAGCTAAGTAGTTGGGCATAATCAGGACATGAAACCCAAGAGAGAGTTGCAGCGCAAAGCACTACAACTCTCTCTTGGGTTTTGACTTTAGCCTAATATTGATGACTATATAGCGTTTCACAATCTTCCATACCTCGCTTGCTTGAAACTTGCTACTCCCTTCCCAGTGAAAGATTAGACGTTAACGTCTAATCTTTCACTGGGAAGGGAGTAGCTATACTTCTAATTTCATAGAAATCTATTTTCAAGATTGAGGAGCAACTCTTTGTTATGTTAGAAAGTCTGTCTTAATATTTTGATCTTGACTTAAAAAGTAATGTCTAAAAACTATAAAGTTACCCTCCTCCCTGGTGATGGCATCGGCCCTGAAATCATGAAAGTAGCGGTGCTAGTGCTACAGGCGATCGCCCCAAAATTCAATATTACCTTTGCTTTTGAGACGGCTCTAGTCGGTGGCGCAGCGATCGATGCAACGGGACATCCTCTCCCCGCAGAAACCTTACAACTATGTAAAAGCAGTGATGCAGTCCTCTTAGCCGCAGTTGGTGGCGAAAAGTGGGATACGATGCCCTCTCATTTGCGCCCCGAGCAAGCACTGCTAGGATTGCGAGGTGGTATGGAGTTATTTGCTAATTTGCGTCCAGCCAAGATTTTGCCACAATTAATTGATGCATCGACCTTAAAAAGAGAAGTTGTCGAAGGTGTTGATATCTTAGTAGTGAGAGAACTCACAGGCGGCATTTATTTTGGCAAGCCCAAAGGAATTGTGGCGGATGAAAATGGCGTGCGGCGTGGCTTTAACACGATGGTCTACACAGAACCAGAAATCGATCGCATTGCCAGAGTTGGTTTTGAAGCAGCTAAAAAACGAGGCGGTTCTCTCTGCTCCGTGGACAAATCTAATGTGCTAGAAGTTTCGCAGCTATGGCGCGATCGCGTAACTACGATCGCCAGCGAATATCCAGAGGTGAAGTTATCGCATATGTATGTAGACAACGCCGCCATGCAGATCATCCGCAACCCTAGACAGTTTGACGTAATCCTCACCAGCAACCTTTTTGGCGACATCCTTTCTGATGCTGCTGCCATGCTTACAGGCAGCATTGGCATGTTGCCCTCAGCAAGCCTTGGCATTGTGGGTACACCGGGAGTCTTCGAGCCTGTGCATGGCTCAGCGCCTGACATTGCTGGTAAAGATCTAGCTAATCCGCTCGCGCAAGTTCTCAGTGCGTCCATGATGTTGCGCTATGCCTTTAATGAAAGTGAAGCTGCCGATGCGATCGAGCTAGCTGTAAACAAAGTGTTAGATTCGGGCAAACGTACAGGTGACATCATGGCAGATGGTTGCGAGAAATTAGGATGTGTTGCGATGGGTGAAGCATTGCTAGCAGCGATTTAAAATCGAAAGAGGATGATGCGGATCGGAGCGCCACATCATCCTCTTTTGGTTTGAGCGCAAAGCGCTGTAATATTTGTTATTAATACAAAAGATATTCTAAATAAATCTCGCGAAATTATGAAACTTTGGCGATTAACAACAAATCTTCTGTTGGCAATAGTTCTGTTTTTAATGCCATTGTCAGTCTTGACTACAAATCCCTTGACGGCACAAGCTGCTAGTTCTTCTAGTGTGACCAAATCAATTTTAAACGAGGCAGCAGGCGAAGATTTTTCGGGTAAAAACTTAATTAGAGCTGAGTTTAGCAATACTACTTTCAAAAATACTAATTTCACTAATGCCGATTTGCGTGGAGCTTTATTTAATGGAGTATTTTTAGATGGAGCTAACCTCCACGGCATCGACTTCAGTTCAGGAATAGCTTATGTATCTAAATTTAAAGACGTAGATCTGACCGATGCCATTCTCACTGATAGCAATATGCTGCGATCAACCTTTGATAACGTCAATGTGACTGGTGCAGACTTTACAGATGCTTTGTTAAGTACTCAAGATCTCAAAAAACTCTGTGCAAACGCTTCTGGTACTAACTCCAAAACAGGAGTTGATACCAGAGACTCGCTTGGTTGTTAAATTTGTAGCTAGCTGTAGCCATAAAACCCAAGAGAGGGTTTTATGGCCAGCACCCGAAACAAGAAAGATTTTGAAAGCGTTGCTTCGCAACGCTTTCAAAATCTTTCTTGTTTCGGGTTTAAGCGCTTTGCGCTCTTTTTTGCTATTCGAGTGGCTCTACTGATACACCACGAATAATTCTAGATAGTTCTGATTTTTCATCGACAGATACCCGCGTTGGTGAACCGCTTAAAATCCGTTCAAAGCCTTGGAACGAATCCTTAATTTGTGCGCCTTGATCGGTAATGATATATTCACGAATGCGGCTATCATGTCGAGAACCGCGCATTTTAAAGACATTGACCGCCCGCGACATTTGACCCCGAATTTCCACATATTGCAGCAGAATAATTGTGTCGGTGATTGTCGAAATATGGGACTCCGTAATCGAGTGAGAACCCATAAATTGATCGGTAGTATTTGTAAATAATCCCGTAATTTCTTCTTGCTTGACGTAACCAGTTAGCCCAATTACAAACTGACGGAAAGTATTGTTGCTGACTCCTCTAGCTAGGGCTGAAAGAGAATCGATCGCAATCCGTGATGGCTTAAATGTCTCGATTTCTGACTTGATCACTTGGAGGTGATCTTCTAAGCCAGAGGATTCTGGATAAACACAGATAATTTTGAGCAGCCCAGAGCTTTCCCACTTATCAAAGTCTGTACCCCAAGACGAAGCATTGCGGGTTAGCTGTTGGCGAGACTCTTCATAAGCAAATAAAATTGCGCGTTCGCCATTTTCGCAACCATTCTCGATAAATTTGCTGACCATCAATGTCTTACCTGTACCCGTCGCGCCCGTGGTAAGAATGATCGAGTCTTTGAAATAGCCGCCGCCACACATTTCATCAAGGGTAGTAATACCCGAAGAGACTCTGGTGTTAGAAGATTTTTGAGTTAGGCGCATCGCTCCCAGAGGAAATATATTGATGCCTTTGCTGGTCATCGTAAAAGGGAATTCCCCCTTCATGTGGGTTGTGCCGCGCAATTTGAGGATTTCGGCAGTACGGTGGCGGCGTTCCCCATCCAATACATTTCTAAGAATAATTACGTTATCAGATACAAATTCTTCTACCCCAAATCTAGCGACGGGACCATACTCAAGCTCACGTTCGGTAGTCATGACCGTAGTAACACCGAGGGATTTTAGTCGAGCAATAATTCTAAATATTTCGCGGCGTACTAACCCTAACGAGTCATATTGCTGAAAGATCGCCGTCATTGAGTCGATGGAAATGCGTTTGGCTTTGTATTTGATGATTGCATACTGGATGCGTTCGATTAGGGCTGATAGGTCAAAATCGCCGACGACTTCTTGCCCTTCAGGATCGGGTGAGGCATCAAGGATAAATAGTCGGCCTTGATCGATTAATTCTTGGAGATCCCAATTGAAACTATGGGCATTTTTAATAATGTCTGAGGGAGATTCCTCAAAGGTAACGAATACGCCATGCTCATCTAGCCCTGTGATGCCATTGTAGAGAAACTGCATCGCCAATAGAGTTTTGCCTGTGCCTGAAGTCCCACTTACAAGAGTCGATCGCCCCTTTGGCAAGCCTCCATGCGTAATATCATCTAAGCCCTCAATCATCGTGAGTAGCTTTTGTACGCCTAGCTCTTGTCTTTTTTTATCATTGCTATCGTAATTATTGTCGGAGGGAGCGCTAGTCATTTCCAATTAATTCCTCGTATAGTAAATCTAGTCCAATTAAAACTTTTTCTCGATCAGAAAGATCGCCAATAATTTTTCTAACAGGTGGTGGTAAAACCTTGGCTAGAGTTGGGGTTGCGAGTATTTTGTCCTCTTCAGCAAGTTGAGGATTTTTGAGTACATCAATCACTTTTAATGTATAAACTCCTTGAAACTCTTTCTCAAGAATGTCGTTGAGCATTTTAAGTGCGCGGACTGAATTGGGTGTATTACCCGCAACATATAGTTTTAGGACGTAAGTTTTACGAATCATTTCATTAAATTTGTTTGCTTCGGCTATTTATAACTTATCTCTTAAACTTTTCTAGAACAAATCTTTATTATTGATCGTTGTATTTAAGCTTAAGTAGATTTAATTGTGATCTTGATGATGCTTAAAAGTAGACTGCGAGAGATATATGGGGGAATTAAATATATTAAGATCTGGGGATGGAACGTCTGTATAGCTCACAGAGGTGAGCTATCATGTCTATGAGCGTAATGCGATAGTCTAGTAAAATTTCATCATTTCTACCCTCTAGACGCAGTTGTTTAGCAAATTCGTCCATGAGTTCCATATGGATCTCCAGAACTTGTGATACGGAGATATCTGCAAAAAAAGAGAGATTCACAAATTCGTCTATTTGTTGGTTTAAATCATTGTTTTTCTCCAAAAAATATTCGAGTACGATTGATCGATAAATATTTTTCAATCGCCCAATGTATTCTTTTCTATCTTCAGGAGATAGATTACGCAGAAATAATCGTGAGTCACGTTTGTAATACACCCCCAAGTACCCCAATCTCTCATTGAGCTTTTCGGATAATCTTTGCTGTTGAACGCTTAAGGATTCGGAAGCGGCATTTTCTGGGATATTGACATAAACTTGATGCTGAATCTGTGCAGATATTTTAATGAATGTCGCGATCGCCTGATCAATGATTGCTGGTAAATCATTGATTTGATTGACGCTAATACTAATGTTAGCTTGGTAAATGTTTTTAGATTCAACCTTAATTTCGCTAGATTCATGATGGTCTCCGCCAGATTCGAGAATATCGTCTAGAACTATGATGGTGGGAATAAAAATATTAAGGGTAGCCAGACGATCAATGATCGTTTCGATATCTCTGGCAATATCTTTAAAGATGATTAAGCAATCTTGTGCATTTTGATCTTTAATTAATAGACTTACAAGTGATTCTAAATCCCTAGTAATAGTAATGGTATATCGATCCACTGGTAAAGAGCTTTCCAGTGTGGATTTTGTCTGTTTGGCTTGATCTTCCAACATCAAACAGCATACTTGTAGACTGGTCGAGGGCACTGGCTATTAGCGGCTAAATGGGACAATTATTGATCTTAAGGTTTATTTTCGCACTTAAATAGCCAAATCATGTGAGATTGGAATTGTAATATCTAAATTAAAGTTATTGTCCATTGATATAAAAACTCTTGCCAATAAACATCCGTAAGTATTTCAGCATATGGACTCCCTCATCTTAAATCAGCCTTTAGAGATATATGGACAGTCCGTTGTGGCTATTTGTCGGCTATCTAGTAAAACTTCTGAAGCACTAAACCTTCTCAAAAAAGGGTGGTCTCATGTGGTGGTACTAGACCAAGATGATCGTCCACAAGGCTTGTTTAGTGCGCGAAGTATACTGAAATGGCAATCGGATTCAGATAGTTTGATATTTACTACGCCTGCGATCGCTTTAGAAGATATTGACCTCGAGCCATTGCCGAGTATTGCTACGACGATGACAGTGACGTATCTGTTGCAAAGAATATCTCAATATCGGCATTCTGCGGAAATTTGGGCCTTAGTTGATAGTAATGGCAAGTTTTCAGGAGTTATAGAGGTTGCGAAGTTGTTGCGATCGCTGGTGCAATCTGAAGAAGATCAAAGTCCATTGGTGACATCTTTACTACTGCCCTTGATTTACCAATTGCCTCTGCCCGTAATGGTTAGCGATGGGACGGGGGCAATTGTCGGTATGAACTCGGCTTGGCGTAATAGTTTGAATGAAAGCTTGCCCCACAGTAGAGGATTTGTGGCTAGCACTAGAAATGAGAAATTAACAGCAGATCTGACAAGTTCTCACCATCTCGAAGGTGCTGACCACATACTCGCAACTAATTTGCCATTTACCCATCAATTTTGCACCACCGATGGGGAGTCGTTTACTTGGCAAGTGATTAGTGTTGCCTTACAGGGCAGTTTGCAGGGACTAGAGTTAGCGATTGCCTATGACATCACCGCCCAAAAAAATCTTGCCCAAGAGTTATCAGGACTAAGCCGAGTTAAAGATGAATTTTTGACTTGCATCAATCACGAGCTGAAAACCCCACTTACTTCCGTAATCGGCATCGCCAGCCTGCTTAGTAACAATACTTTTGGTGAGCTAAACGCACGTCAGAGTCGTTACATCAAAATGATCCATCAAAGTGGTCGTCAGCTAGTATCGATTATTGACAATATCTTTGATCTTGCTAAAGCCGAATCTGGACAGTTAGAGCTATATGTCGAGACAATTTCCGTGAGAGAGGTTTGTCAAAAAAGTATCCAACAAGTAAAAAAATTAGTCCAACAGGATTCAACGATATTTCGCAATTATAGCTTTGCGGAAGGCTGGGAGTTGGATATTCAACTAGATATTGATGAGACTGTGGAGACAGTGGTTGCTGATGAGGTCAGACTGCAACAGATGCTGGTCAATTTGCTGTCCAATGCTTTTAAATTTAGCTTTTTGCCATCAGAACTGGTCGAAGATGAGCCAAATATTGCCCCACAAATCGGTATCAAAGTGCGTTGGTGGGAAAATTGGCTAGCCTTAACGGTATGGGATCAGGGAATTGGTATTCCTGAAGAAAAACAATGTTTAGTATTTCAAAAATTTCAACAGGTAGAAAATGTACTAACTAGACGCTTTGAAGGGACTGGCACAAGCCTATTGCTAACCCGTCACCTTGCGCGTTTACATGGCGGCGACATTACCTTTGTGTCGCAGGTTGATGTGGGTAGCCAATTTACAGTCTTATTACCCCCTGAGCCTAATAGTGCGATCCATCATTCATCATCTATCCCCCAGATTAGTATTGTCCAAAATCGCCTAGTGCTGATTGTGGAAACCGCAACGGAGGCAGTGGATAAATTACGCAATACTCTTTCAGCATTAGATTATCAAGTAGTAATTGCGCGATCGGGAACAGAAGCTTTAGAAAAAGCAAGGCGGTTACAACCTTGCTTAATTTTATTGAGTCCAGATTTACCACTGCTGTCAGGTTGGGATGTTCTGGTTTTGCTCAAGGGCGATCTGGTCACTCAACATATTCGGGTTGTGATGATGAAACGGGCAAACGAGCCACAGATCAATTCTCACCAAGCTGATGGCATTCTCATTAAGCCCGTTAAGGCTGAGGCTCTAAATGAATTTCTGCCCTACTATGCAGCTAGTCCTAAATCACTGAAGTTTTTATACTTAAATCAAAATATTGCCGATCCGATCATTCATTTATTACAGGATCTAGGGCATTGTCTGATCGAAGCGGATGACTTATACCAATGCGATATTTTATCTAAAATCTGGCAGCCTGAGTTGTTTTTGCTGGATGGAGATAATCAATCTTTGTTGTTACAACTTGAGGAGATTAGTAAATTAGAGACCCTTGCCAATCTGCCGATTATGATTTTGACTACGTCAGCGATCGTGGAGATTAAATGGCTGCAAAGTCGATTTACTAAACTTAGCTTGCATGATTGTGTGGGTATAGATCTAGAAAACTTGATTTGCGATCGCGATCGGATTTTGCTGGCTCTTCACCAATCGATCTCTGATGTAATTATTCCTAGTGTGCAGCTTTCTCCTCTGGACATGAATCCATAATTTGAGCTATTTCGCTGAATATACCTATCGGTAAATCGAGCTAAATTAAAGATTAGAATAACCTATACAAAATAGTAAATCTACATAGTAATCTGCCCTTAAAAATAAAATCTAAAAACTGTGGTGTACGCCGCGTGTTCGCCAAAATCAATTTTTTAAAAGCCAGCCTGAGGCTGGCTTTTAAAAAATTGATTTTTATAAGGAGCATTGCTGTTAGCAACTCCAGTTTCGAGACTTGATACTGCGCTTTGCGCTTTCTTAAAACCCAAGAGAATTTTTGAAAGGCTGGCAAAGCCAGCCTTTCAAAAATTCTCTTGTACTACACAAAGCCGCAAAAGACTGTATGAGCAGCGCTAATAAAGCGATCGCTATAGAGATTTGAAGTTAATGTAAGGAGTATCGACCATTATGAATCGAGAGGCTGAGTCCTTAAGCTTAGAAAGTAATATTGGGGCTGAAGTCATCCGAGTCGGTATTCTGCACTTTTTGAGTAGCAGCTCAGAACCGCGAGAAATGCTAATTAAAGATGCAACCCTGATGGCGATCGCGGAAATTAATCAATCAGGCGGTTTACTAGGAAAGACAATTGAACCAGTCGTGATTGATATTGCTGAGCTTGACAGCAATATTTCGGCACAGGCGCGATATTTAATTGTTGATCTGGGTATCAATTTTTTGTTTGGAATCGGCTCTTCGGCTTTACGCAAAAAAGTGACCCCCGTCCTTGAAAAATATCAAGCACTACTCTGGTATCCCTATCCCTACGAGGGACTAGAGTTTTCTAAAAATATTTTTTATACTGGTGCCTGTCCTAATCAAGTCGTACAGCCAGCTGTTAATTGGTTATTACAAAATAAAGGCGATCGCCTATTTTTGATCGGCACAGATGGCACATATTCACGGACTTTAAGTAAGGTCATCCGCGCCCAAATCAAACAACAAAATGCTTTACTGATCCGTGAAGACTATATCCCCATGGATCAATCGGACTATCAAGATAGCGTTATGCGAATCAAGCATATTACCCCTGATGCAGTGATCAGCACACTAACTCCTGATCATACCGTCGGTTTTTTACGGCAATATGCCGCCGCAGGGCTGAAGGCAAGCAAAATTCCTATACTATGCCTACGCTTAACTGACTTAGAAGTGCAACAACTTCAAGATATCGATACATCCCTAATGGCAGGACATTTATCTAGTGCTAACTACTTTCAATCTCTAGATAATCCTCAAAATCAAGAATTTTTGCGTAAATCGCAAATCTGGTTTAATAATCCAACTCAGTCGATAGCCCCTGCCATGCAATCAGCCTACGCGGGAGTGTTCTTGTGGAAACAAGCTGTGGAAACTTGCCAATCTTTTTCGGTTCCATCAGTTAGGAAAGCAGTTTATGAGCAGAGTTTCGCCTCTCCTGCGGGCAAAATTGACTGCGATCGCAATCATCATGTTTGGACATCATTCCATCTCGCGGAAATTAAAACAACGGGTCAATTGGAAATAATCCACACTATTGATCCGATCAAACCACTGCCTTGGTTGGGAGCTGAAGAATTAAATAACAATAACTCTAATATTGTGATTGAAATGCTGACAGACATAACCCAAGGCATTCAGCAAAGTTGGCAATTAGAAAAGGATACCCAAGATCTAGAAATTCAAATCGCCCAATTATTAGGACGTGGTACAGGCAAGGGAAGAAATCAGCTAGCGCCAGAGATTACCCGTGCCGCAATGTCTAAGATGTTTAAAGCCAATCAGCGTCTCATTAAAGCGCAGTCAGACCTGTTGAATGTCGAAAGCGCTCTCCGTGAAGCTAATGACCTCCTTGAGCAACGGATCGAACAGCGTACTGTGCAATTGCAAAAGACCATCAAGCGATTACAAAATGAGGCGGCGGAACGACAGCAGGCTGAAGTTCTATTACGAGAGAGTCAACAAAGATTTTCGGCGATCGCCGATAATGTCCCTGGGGTAGTCTACCGCGCCGTACTCCATCCTAACGGTGCTGTGTCTATGCCTTACATTAGCCCACGCACGCAGGAAATTTTTGGTATTTCTGTTAATGAGTTCATCGAGCATTTGGAATGGGTATTTGATATGGCTCATCCCGAAGACCGCACCGAATTGAATGAAATTGTGCACCAGTCGGCAGAGTCTTTAACCTACTTTGAACATGAATATCGAGTATCCAGCCTATTTGAAAAGGTTAAATGGGTAAGAATTATCTCTCAACCCCATCGTAATCAAGATGGTGATACGGTTTGGGATGGCGTAATTATTGATATTAGTCATCAAAAAGAAATTGAAGAGTCCCTACGCGCAGAACAGGAGAAGTCCGAGAATCTCTTGCTAAATATTCTGCCGCAAGCGATCGTGCATCAACTTAAAACTGGAACTAGCACGATCGCTTCTCGATCTGAAAATGTGACAATTCTATTTGCTGACATTGTAGACTTCACTAGTCTCTCTACCCGCGTTTCTCCCAGTGAGCTAGTGAGTATGCTCAATCAAATTTTTTCTTCCTTTGACCTACTCGCTGACCAATTAGGCTTAGAAAAGATCAAAACTATTGGTGATGCTTATATGGTTGTGGGTGGATTGCCTACGGCTCGTGAAGATCATGCCGAGGCGATCGCAGAGATGGCAATCACCATGCAACGGGTAATTTCTAACTTTAAGCGTGATGACGGTGAACCCTTCCGTCTGCGAATCGGTATAAACACGGGTGCAGTCGTCGCGGGAGTAATCGGAATTCGTAAATTTATTTATGATCTCTGGGGTGATGCTGTGAATTTGGCTAGTCGGATGGAAGCTCACGGACTAGCGGGAGGTATTCAAGTCACTGAGACAACCTATGCTTTGCTCAAGGACAGATATTCTTTTTGGCATCGTGGCAAGATTTTTGTTAAGGGTAGAGGCGAATTGGATACCTACATGCTGCTAGATAATCAAGCTCAGTCATCCGAATCCTCAGTAACTGAGGACTTCTATAGCCTAGATTCTCTAAAAAGCCGAATCTAAATCCTCAAGAAAGGTGCGACGCTTCGCGTCGCACCTTTCCTGAAGATTTAAAACTCACCGCCAGCTTTGGTTAATTTTTGCAACTTCACTTCAAAACGTTCCCAAGGTTGAGGTTCTAAAATTTGGGTGGAAATGTCATTGAGATCAAACAGCGATCGCAATGACTCCTTCGTTCCTTCTGCTTTGAGAATATTTAACAAAAAACCACTATAGGTTAAATCTCCACCTGCGGCTGTGGGCAAAATCACCTGCGGCTTCAGCCACTTAGCCACCTGCAAAGCACCCTGCTGGCCCTTAATTACTGTTCCCACTAAAGGTAACTTTAGATCAATTGTCGGAGTAATCACCACATCCACAGGAGCAAACTTCTGAATTGCCGCCGCGTGATATCCATGTGGCTCATAATAGATAGAAGTTCCATCCACAAGATCCTTCAAGATATATCCATTCTCTAGGGTCGTCGGGCCAGTGGGAGAACCCTGCACTGCCCAAATTTCTAGCAAGCTAGGGATTTCAAAAACTTCCCCATGTGGGAGCGCGGTAACCTCTGCATAGCCAAGTTCTTTAACCAACTTAGCAGCGCTAGGAGAAGCAACTACAGGAATGTCATGGTCAAGCTGTTTGAGGGTTGGGGGATGGGCATGATCTGGTAGTCCCTGAGACAGCAAAATCAAGTCAATATTTTGAGGGATTTCTCTAGCTATGCGTCGTTCTGATTTGAAAAACCACGCCGAATTTCCAAACATCAACGCATCTACTAGCCAAGGATCCAGCAAGATCCGCTTATCCGCGATCTCAATCAACCACGAATTACTATCTAGCCATGTCAAATACATAAATCTCTGAGCTTTTAAGTTTCTAGCCTTATTATAAATAATTAAAAAACTTGTGGCGCACGCTCAGCGTGCGCCACAAGTTTTTTTGTTTTAATTATGCCCAGTTACTTACTTTCACTATAAAAAGAAAAAACCCGCAGGAGGCATTCTTGCGGGAGAAATTTATGTAGATACGTCGCTAGTAAATTTAGTATCCTACTTTTAAACCGCTTTGGCAGTGATATCCCTCACTTTCAAATAGCGATCGTTAACTATTAATTGTGTGACATCGATCACATTTATAGCGCCCTCTACTGGATTCAGCACGATCGCTGTACTAACGGACACTTTTGTAAATTAGCCTTAAATGTATAAAAAATTAGGACGATGTTATTTTCATCAATCTAGAAGAAATCATCTTTGCAAAATATTGCAAAAGTAACGCAAAACAAATGACTATAAGAAAGAATCATCTTTTTCGTTTCCTAGCGATCGCGATCGGGGCGGGAATATTTTCAGCGTTTACACCAACGATCGCCCAAGCGATCGAAACAACAACTCTCGACTCCTTGCACAAAACGACAACTGAGCTACGATTATCAGTTGATACTACTTGGGTATTAATTACAGGGTTCCTCGTCTTTTTTATGCAATGTGGATTTGCCATGCTAGAAGCGGGGCTAGTACGGCAAACCTCAGTGGTTAATACGCTTGCTGAAAATTTTGTGGATGCAGCCACGACACTTTTAGCATGGTGGGCGACTGGTTTTGCGATCGCCTTTGGTACAACCAGCAATGGATTTTGGGGGACAGATAATTTCTTTTTAAACAATGCAATGACCATCAACAATGGGGTCATCGAATACTCAATGGGTGCAGGTGGCTCTAGTGCGCCGATCAGTACATTAACCTTATTTTTCTTCCAATTTGCTTTTGCTGCTACTTCCAGTACGATCACCACAGGTTCAATGGCAGAGCGCACAGATTTTAAAGGAGATTTAATCTACTCCACCATTATGGGCGCGATTATGTACCCAATCGTGGTTCATTGGGTCTGGAATAGTGGTGGTTGGCTAAATAAATTAAGTTATCACGACTTTGCTGGTAGTTCAGTTGTGCATTCCGTAGGCGGTTGGACATCGTTAGTTGGCGCTTATTTGCTTGGACCACGACCCGATCGCGTATGGGGACAAATCCCCCCCGCCCATAATCTTGGTTATGCCACGATTGGCGCAATGATTTTGTGGTTTGGTTGGTATGGATTTAATCCTGGTTCAGCCCTGACCATGAGTGATCCAGGACTAGTTAGCCTTGTCGTCGTGAATACATCCTTAGCGGCGGCGGCGGGAGCGATGACTGCATTTTTCTATATCTATTGGCGCTTCCGTCAGTGGCATTTATTCTGTGGACTGAATGGTTCACTTGCAGGATTAGTTGCTATCACGGCTGGTTGTGCCTATGTAATGCCTTGGGCGGCAGCCCTGATTGGGGCTGTCGCAGGCGTGCTTGTCCTTATTGTTGTAGATATCATTGAATGGTTTGAAATTGATGATCCTGTGGGAGCATTTGCTGTGCATGGATCTTGCGGCATGATGGGAACGATCGCCGTTGGTTTATTTGGTCATCCAGCGCTAACCATGAATAAGAAAGCTGGGTTGTTTTTAGGTGGTGGATTTGATCTGTTAGGCGTACAACTGGGTGGCGTTGCTGCGATCATTGTTTTCACAGTTGCTTTTTCTTTTCTGATGTTTGGATCGCTCAAAGCATTAGGCATGTTGCGCGTCAATACTGAAGCCGATCGCATTGGTATTGATGTGTACGAGCATGGCGCGTCTGCTTGGCCTGATGTCTATCCCATTGATGGTCTGCAATATGACGATGATGAGGAAGACGAAGACTAAACATTAAATTTGGTTAGGGCTGTGCGATTTAATAAAGTACCAAATATAAAACCAGAATTGTTGGGGCGGCGAAGCCGCCCCAACAATTCGTCCCTTAGGACAAAAAAACAAAAAGAGTGAGGCGGCGCAATGCGCCGCCTCACTCTTTTTGTTTTTTTGTCCTAATCAGAATGGCGACAGTTATACAAGAAAGTGCCAAGCGCTGTGTAAGAGCAAATGCGGTTCTTTTGCGTTAGTCAACAAAAAACAGCATTTGGTCTGATAATGAGCAATATGTCTCTAAGTTTCTAGTTTTAGTATTTTTTAGAAGAGCCTTTGCTAGTATTATTCGAGTAACTGATGTGGCGAATAATACTAGCAGTAGCACAGATTACTAAGCTAGACGACACTAACTTTAAAGATATTGGCAACATCCATGGCTTCTAATCTAGACCCCCAACCAGAAATGTCTGAAGATTTAGTTAGCGCAAATCCTCAGTTATTAGTCAATCAGGTTAACTATTACAAACTTTTGCTTGATGACTTATTATTTTTGTCGAGGTCCTTATCTAGCGATCGCACCTTAAAGGATTTTTTGGAACTAGTGCTGACAACAACGCGCAAAATGACCGCCAGTGACGCAGGAAGCATTTATCTGATTGATCGCTCGACTCCAGTACATACAGTTTGTTTTGAAGTTTCGCAAAATGATTCACAGCCCGAGCGCTCTCTAGTAAATTTTGCTGTGCCATTAAATGAAGATAGTATCGTTGGCTATGTAGCACTGACGGGTGAGACACTCAATTTGTCTGATGCCCATGACCTACCTGAAAATGTAGGCTTTCGCCATCACAAAACCTTTGATCACGATATTCAATATCGCACTCGTTCTGTTTTAGCCGTCCCTTTGATGGATTACAAAGGAAGAACTATTGGCGTATTTCAGTTAATAAATCGTAAAGTTCAAGATATTTCAATTACCTTAGAAAATGTCCAAGAAATAACCCTCGCTTTCTCATCTCTAGACAAAAAGCTGTTACAGGCGATCGCGGCTCAAATATCGATATACATTGAGCGATTAGAGCTTTTAGGACAGACTTTACACTCTTAACCTAATCCTAATAATTGTGCAGCGCTTCGCGCTGCACAATTATTAGGATTATCAGCTATAGCTATTTATGTTAGTAAGAATCCAAAAGATAGTTGCGGCGCTTCGCGCCGCAACTATCTTTTGGGTTCTTACTTCTTACTTTAGGGACGTAGTTATAAGTATATGTACTCAAGTGTCCGTAGCTAATATTGAGCAAGTATAAGGAATTCACATCTTTTCCTATAAGATTGAACATAGGATAAATTATTAGATATTTATACGGAGATTATTTTTTTATGCTCACTTTAAAAATAGTGGTTTATATCACTGTCATATTTTTCATCAGTTTGTTTGTTTTCGGTTTCCTAAACAGCGATCCATCTCGTAACCCTGGTAACAGGGATCTCGAATAGTGAATAATACCTCTCAAGCTAGCCCTGCTAAAACTCAAGATACAAATCGCCCTAAAGCTAATGATTGGCGATTGTTATTGAGTTTGCTGCCCTATGCTAAGCAAAATTATAAAAACCTAATCGTATCGCTGTTTTTGCTTCTGCCCCTATCGATCGCTAGTGCTGTTCAGCCAATTTTGGTGCAGCAGGGTATTGATGGACCAATCAAAAATGGCGATTTGGTTGGTTTACGCTGGATTTGCCTAGTTTTATTGTTGACGATCGCTGTGCGTCTCACATTTCAGTCATGGCAGGGCTACTTGGTACAAGAGGTGGGACAGAAGATTACTGCCGATATCCGTCAAGATTTATTTAGGCATGTTACTTCTCTCTCGACTAGCTTTTTTGATCGCACTCCCGTTGGCAAACTTATCACGCGCCTAACCAGCGATGTCGAGGCTTTGGGCGATGTATTTGCTACAGGCGCTGTGGGCATACTTAGTGACCTCGCAGCGATCTTTACGATTGCTGTGTTTATGTTCTTTTTGCGATGGGATCTGGCTCTGTTGCTAGTGGCAATGGTAATTCCTGTGACGGCATTGATTGTTTATTTTCAGTATCAGTACCGCAAAGCTAACTTCAAAGCTCGCGATCGCCTCTCAGAGTTAAACTCAATCCTGCAAGAAAATATTATTGGCGCAAATATCGTTCAGCTATTTCGTCGTGAGAAGTTTAACTCCACCCAACATCTCCACGTCAATCGACAATATGTAGACGAAGTAAACCGCACGGTATTCCATGACTCGGCAGTATCGGCAACCCTAGAATGGATTGCATTAGTGGCGATCGCAGGAGTTTTGTGGCTCGGCGGTGGTCAGATTGTCCAGAATAATCTTACCTTTGGTGAGCTGTCGGCTTTTGTACTGTATTCGCAGCGCCTCTTCGATCCGATCCGTCAGCTTGCCGAAAAATTTACCACTATCCAAGCAGGATTTACGGCAGTTGAGCGGATTAATGGGATCCTACAAGAACCAATCGAGATTCGTGATCCGCAGTATCCCAAATCCTTACCCCTCGATGGTAAGGGTGAAATTTGCTTTGACCATGTGTGGTTTGGCTACAAACCCAATGAGTATGTTCTTAAGGATGTAAATTTCACCCTCAAAGCAGGTGAAAAAATCGCGCTTGTTGGACCAACAGGAGCAGGGAAAAGTTCTGTTATTAGGCTGTTATCACGCTTGTATGAGCCAAGCAAAGGTCGGATTTTGATTGATGGCGTTGATATTCGAGATATCACGCAATCGGAATTAAGACGCTGTGTTGGCGTAATTTTGCAGGATGCCTTTTTATTTTCTGGGGATATTAAGGACAATATTACTCTCGGTGAAGATTACGCTATCGAGCAGGTAATTGAAGCCGCGGAGTTAATGAATGTCGATCGCTTTATTCAAGAGCTGCCTAAGGCATACGCGACCCAAGTCCGTGAGCGCGGCACAAATATTTCTGGCGGACAAAAGCAGTTACTTGCTTTCGCTAGAGCCGCCATTCGCGATCCGCGTATTTTAATCCTTGATGAAGCAACAGCTAGTCTTGATGTCAATACGGAGTTTTTAATTCAGCAGGCTCTTGATCGCTTGTTAGTCAATCGCACCACAATTATCATTGCTCACCGCCTTTCGACTATTCGTAATGTCGATCGCATTTTGGTACTCAAGCAAGGAGAAGTTGTTGAGTCGGGTAGCCACACTCAATTGATTGATCAACAAGGCATATACGCCAGTCTTTACGAGTTGGAAATGATGGCAAGCGTTTGAGTGCTGTAAAACTAAAACCCGAAAGATTAATAATGACGTAAAGCGTCGTTATTAATCTTTCGGGTTTTGTTTCTTGTAGGTAATGTCTCGCAATGTAACCGTAAATCCATCCCCCAACTTAATCGCCGTCACCTGATACCAAACTTCTGGAACAGAAGGATAACAAATTTCTTCTTCTAGGTTAATTCCTGTTTCCACAACGTCAATTAAGCGTTGATATAGCGAAGGATTTACCCTTTCTAAAAACTGTCTTACCACCAATTTACCGATTAAGTCTTCACGACTGCGTGAAAACATTTTGGAAATTACAGGATTAACCACAAGGCAACGAAAATCATTAATTTCTCCCGTGACTAAATCACGAACTGCTTGCGTGGCGGCAATGCCATCTGCCACATTATTTAAAACACTGGTAATTAAGGCTCTTGATTGATAGAGCATTTCCTCAGTTTCTTTGCGTCTATTAATCTCTTCTTCTAGCGATCGCCTTTGACGTTGGATTGTTAATTGGTTTTCCAATCTAACTACTACCTCTTCGCTGTGAAATGGCTTGACTATAAAATCAACTCCACCCGACCAAAAAGCTTTGACTTTATCAAATACATCGTCTAAGGCACTAATAAAAATAATAGGGATATCTCGCAATTCTGGATCAGCTTTGAAGGCTTGACAGACTTGATATCCATCCATTTCTGGCATTTTAATATCTAAAAGTACAACGTCGGGACGCTTTGCCTTAGAGGTTTTTAGAGCCATGCGCCCGCTAGTTACACTACGCACGCTATAGCCAAGGGTAAGCAATAAGTCACTTAATAGCTGTAAATTTTCAGGGAGATCATCTACTAAAAGAATGTTGGCAGTTAGGTCTATTGAAGGGTTATAGATCATAAAAAATATAAGCATCCTGAAAGACAATTATTATAAACTAAGCAGCTAACCGCAATTAAATATAAAATCCCAAAAACTAGGGCGTACGCATTGCACGCACCCTAGTTTTTGAGATTATGCCCATCTACAGCGCTTTGCGTTCAAATCTGGACTACTTTCTAATAGTCATTACAGCCTATTGAGGCTTTGAGTAGTACAGAGAAATTTTGGGAAGCGGCGCGGAGCGCCGCTTCCCAAAATTTCTCTGGGTTTTAATTAAGTGCAAAGCACTAATTATTCATTGAGAAGAGAGTAAGAAACTTTTAACAAGTTTCTTGTGATTCCTTAACTAATGGTTCAACTAGATCAATTAATTTCTCAAATTGGAAATCATGCACTATTTGAGAGAGCGATCGCTCTAAAATAGCCTCAGAGGTAGGAATTTCGGCAATTAATTTTAAAACTAAATCTTTGTTAGCTTCTAACGATGATTTATAGAGTTTCATGAGCCATTGTTTTGGCATAGCTTGCAGATTTTTGGAGGTTAGCATCGTAGGAATAGCTAAATTTTGATTTTGAAACTGAATAGGAAGGTCTTCATATAAATATTTCACACCCAAATGTTTAGTAAGCGTATCTAAAATGATTTGTTCTTTAAAGGGTTTACGGACAAAATCATCACAGCCCGCCGAAAGTACGATCGCTTTTTCTTCCTCTAAAACACTGGCAGTCAAAGCGATCACTGCGGTTGCATTGCCTTTAACCGTTGATTTAATGTACTTAGTAGCCTCATAGCCATCCATCACAGGCATTCGCATATCCATCCAGATCAAATGCGGTTCCCACTCATCCCAAATTGCGATCGCCTCCTGCCCATTGTTTGCTTCTCGGATATCAAAACCCATCGGACGTAATAGTTGGACTAGTAATTGACAATTGACTGGCTTATCATCCACGACCAAAATTTTGTATGTGGGTTGATCTGGGGCGATCGCGATCGCGCGATTTTTACTAGGTGGTGCTTCAGGTAATCTTTGGGCAGTTTTAGCTTGAATCTGAAACTGGAAAGTTGTGCCTTCCCCAAACTCACTACTCACCGAGATATCACCACCGAGCAGTTGCACAAATTTGCGACTAATTGCCAACCCTAAACCCGTTCCCTCCTGCTTTTCTCGCCCAGCTTGAGCTTGTGAGAAAGCAACAAACAATCCTGATAACTCATCAGGAGTAATACCGACACCCGTATCTCGAACTATGAAGTTGAGAATGCACTTTGACTCAGGGGAATCTGAATTGTCGAGTAAATCAGATGAAGTTTCTTCATTAGTTACGGTGACAAAAATTGCACCTTCTTTAGTAAATTTAATCGCGTTACTAATTAAGTTGATTAAAATTTGCTGTAGCTTCAGTTCGTCAGTATAAATATAACGAGGAACCTTGCGATCGCATTTAAAAATCAGGTTCAATCCAGCACTAGATGCTTTCAAATACAACATATCTTCAATATCATCTAATAAACGATTTAGATCGCAAGTTTGAATATTTAGCGTAGTGCCTCCAGCTTCAACCTTGGATAGATCGAGAATGTTGTTAATTAGAGTTAGCAAATAATCGCCACTACGATTAATAATACTGGCATTTGCATAATGCTCTTTGGGTAAATTATTTGTTCGCATCATTAGCTGCGAAAAGCCAATTACTGCATTAAGTGGCGATCGCAGTTCATGGCTCATGTTGGCGATGAAAGTGCTTTTAGCTTGATTTGCTAACTCAGCTGTTGCGGCAAGTTCTAAAGCTTTTGATTCACTTTGTTGTAAATCAATTGTGCGATCTAAAACTCTTTGTTCGAGATCGATATTGGCTTTTTGTAAGTTCAGATTAGCCTGTCTATTTTCAGCTACGATCGCCAAGACTGCCATCGTTGTAATCGCGATTACTCCCATAAAAATCTGTAGTAATAATAGCGAATCTCCTTGGGAAATCGCTTTATAAAATACGCCAAACTTATTAGCGGTCGCGATCGAAGCTGTCATCGATACAAACATGACAAACAAAGTAGTTAGCCTAGCGCCAAAGCGAAAAGATGACCATAATAATGGTGGTAATAACAGGTATTCAAGGGGTTGGGCTTCGTAAAAAGAAAAATAGGCAACCACAACGAGGCTGAAAAAAGCTGTAAGTACTTCCCAGTTAAAATAAAAATTAAAATCCTCTCTTTGTCTTGGTTGTAGCCACACTAGAACCAGAGAAGCAAAGACTAAAACGCCAACCGAATCACCAACCCACCAAGGAAGTAAAAAGTCTGTAATAAAATTAGCACCTTCATATCTCTTAGTTAGAGCGTAGATACCAACTCCAGTAATAGTTTGGAGAATAGTTCCACTAAATATGGAACAAAGGGCAAACACAACTATGTGGCGAACTCTATTAAATGGATATCTGGTATGCGTAAATTTTAAAATCAGAGAAACTGTGATCAAGGTGCCAATCGTTGAACCTATGCTGGCGCAAGAAGCAGGTATGATAACTTTCAACCAGTTTCTATGTAAGTTATAGATTAATATTCCCAAAAAAGCACCGAACCATCGCGATCGCCCAAAAACTAGGAGTAAGCCAACGTTCAGTCCCGCACCTGGCCAAACAGGAGAGGGACCAAAAGTTGAAAAGATGGTGTTAGCCGCGAACCAAGACGACACAAAATAAGCAACTGCAATGCAAGCTGACTGAACCCACCAACGCCAATTATGGACTTCTATCCCTAGCTTCGACAAATTCCACTGAAAGCTATTAGATGTTTTATGGGTGGACAATTGATTGCTTTTCATGGAAGCTGTTTCTTTTTAATTTGAAGGTAAATTTCAAGAAATGTGGCGAGTGGAGCTTCGCGCCGCTCGCTATATTTCTTGAAGTTTAAGTAGCTAAACTCGCTCAGCGAGTTCGAGCCAACGCTCAGTAGACTTCTCGATCGCCGCAGTTATTTCCGCTAGGCGATCAGATAGCTTCTGTATTTCTGAATGACCACTAGGCGGATTGTGGTAAAGCTTTTTCTCAACTTGAGATTTTTCAGTTTCCAGTTTGGGAATCTGTGCCTCTAGTTCTTCATACTCGCGCTTCTCTTTGTAGGAGAGTTGTGAGAGCTTTTTAGTCTCAGCGATAGGTTTAGCCGCCTCAGAGATCACAGCACTAGTATCGTTAGCTTTCTGAGAAGATTTGACAGATTTTTCCTTAACGTCACTAGATTCCTTTTCAGCCTCGGCTTCATCTTTTTTATATTCCAAATAAACTGAATAGTTACCTGGATATAAGCGCACTTCGCCCTCTGGCTCAAAGGAGAAGACCATCTCAACGGTGCGATCTAGGAAATAGCGATCGTGGGAAACGACAATTACGCAGCCATTAAATTCTTCGAGATACTCTTCTAAAACAGCGAGGGTCTGCACATCTAGATCATTAGTCGGTTCATCGAGGATCAAGACATTGGGAGCCGCCATCAACACTTTAAGCAGGAATAAGCGTCGCTTCTCGCCACCTGACAGTTTACTGATCGGTGCATATTGTGTATTTCCGGGGAACAGAAATCGCTCTAGCATTTGAGAAGCGGTAATGATACTGCCATCGGCGGTTTTGACCAGTTCGGCAACATCCTTGAGGTAGTCAATGACGCGCTGATTACCATGTTCTGCTAAATCATCGGAATGTTGATCGAAGTAACCAAAATGGATGGTTGTGCCGATCTCGACGGAGCCTGCATCGGGCTGTAACCGCCCTGTGACCATATTCATCAGCGTGGATTTACCCGCACCATTGCTACCAATGATGCCGATGCGATCGTCAGGGGTGAAGTTGTAGGAGAAGTCCTTAATTAAGGTGCGATCGCCATAGGATTTGCTAACGAGATCGAGTTCCACTACTTTTTTGCCGATGCGTCGCCCTGCGGTGGTGATATCCACCTTGGCATTGGCTTGTTTAAACTCTGTCGCTTGCAAGGCATGGGCGCGATCTATTCTTGCCTTTTGCTTAGTACTCCGCGCTTTTGGTCCCTTCTTGAGCCATTCTAGTTCACGCCGCAATAATCCCGCGTGTTTGCGCTGAGTACTTTGTGATGACTCTTCCGCTTCCGCTTTTTTCTCTAAATAATAGGAATAATTGCCCGAATAGGAATACAAATCACCACGATCAATTTCAATAATGCGATTGGTGACGCGATCTAGAAAATAGCGATCGTGGGTAATCAGCAGTAATGCGCCACGATAGCGATTGAGATAGCTTTGCAGCCATTCCACAGACATCGCATCAAGATGGTTAGTCGGCTCATCCATCAGCAAAACATCAGGAGATGAAAGTAATGCTGAAGCGATCGCAATCCGTTTTCGATAGCCCCCTGATAAGCTGCCAACTTTTGCTTCGAGGTCATCGATCCCCAACTTGGTCAACACAATTTTGGCATTGGTTTCTAGATCCCATGCGCCCGTTTGATCCATGCGATCGGATACCCGCGACAAGTCCTCTAGCAAGCGATCCATATCGCCATGCCCGTGGGTCAACTTATCAGAGATTTCTTCGTATTCCTTGACCAGTGACATTTGTTCGCCACTATCCGCAAACACTTGCTCTAAGACCGTATTTTCTTCATTTAGGTCGGGCTGCTGCGGCAAGTAAATAATTTTGGCGCTAGAGTTTATCCAAAGCTCACCGCCATCGCTATGTTCTAACCCTGCAATCATTTTCAATAATGTGGACTTTCCCGATCCATTTGTGCCGATCAGCCCCACTTTGTCGCCTTCATCGAGGCTAAAGCTAGCATCTTTTAAGATTTCCTTGATGCCAAAGTCTTTTCGGAGCGATCGCAGTGTAAAAAGTGCCATTCAGTGACAAGGCTCCATGGTTAATCTGATTATTTCTAGTTTAGTCGCAATCGCGGTTTTTAAAGCGCCTATCACCATAGACAAAAACTTTATGCCAAGAATACGCAAGGATTGCAACGAGGTGTACGGCACAAAAGATTAAAGTTGGTTGTGCGAGATTTCTAAATTTAAAAAGCGATCGCCCCAATCCTCGATCCTCAGTTTCCAGAAGATTTGCGATCGCGTTAATTTCTATAAGAATCTTGTCTAATTTGAAATAGTTATTTTTTAACTAATAGTGCTGATGGCTTGCTTTGCCGTCATGCAAATTTTTTTTGCCAAAAAAATCACCCAAAAAGCCAAATTAGCATGTTAGGATGAGTCCAAGCAGTCAAATTAGTGTGTTTGGGTATATGAGGATCGTGAACAGACAACCCCTAAATGTTGAGCTACTAACGCTCGATGATGGTACTCAAAAGATCGCTTGGGATATCAAGCAACTCCAGTCTTTATTGGGTATCAGTGATTTACTCCATCAGGAAGAGTTATCTTCCGCAAAAAATACAGGAGTTAATTCTTCTGGCATACCGACTATCGAGACTGTAATTGCCATATTAGATGAACTTGGTTTAAAGGATTTATACGAAGTTCGTTATCGTAAACAGTACGCAACAATCATTCCTAAAACTGATTCTAAGCGTCCAAAGGTTGCTATGTACGTCGTACAGCAACAGTCTGATCTTGTTTTATCTATTCATGAAAAAATATGGAGTGGTCATCAAGTTCGACTTTTTTGGTATGAGTGGGATAGTCATGAGTATGATCGGGAACCTACTTACACTAGCAGAGACTTGTATATCCCAGAATCAGAAAAACCTGACTTTATTGGCAGGATGACAGAAGTAATGGAAAATCAAGATATACGCATATCTATTTTGGAAGAGAATTTGTATTCAACTGAAAGTTCATTTGCTTTTGAGATGCGGTTTGAATTTGAAGGTATTCCATTGCTTAAAGACATGTGTGAGCAGAGTATTTGCTATAAATTGACGAAAGATCAAAGATTCCCCTCAACTGATAGGATCTCAATTGTTGATATGTCACATCTTACAAGCTTTCTATCTGAACTAAAACTCAATATTGAGCTTTTCCTTCGTTCAAACGGAGAAAAACCTGAGAATACATTTAAACAATTTGATATTGAGAGACCTCAACCAAAAGCCAATAAAGATTTTGAGTTCTAGTGATGGCATAAGCGGAGAAGATAATATGTACATGAGACAAGCTCAAGAAAGAAAATCTTTTCTTCATCTAGGGCAAATTTGTTTAATGGAATTGATTTAGAAGGTTTCTCAGGATAAATCATGAAATCAAGTACTACAAAGAAATTTCGTAAAGAACTCGATCAACTTCCAGAAGCAATACAGGAACAAGTAATCAAGGCTTATGAAATCTGGCAATTAGATCCGTACCAAGGAAGTCTCCAATTCAAGCGAGTCAGCCAAAGTCAGCCAATCTATTCAGTAAGAGTTGGACTCAACTATCGGGTTCTTGGATTGCTAGAAAACGATCACATTTACTGGTTTTGGATTGGCTCTCACGCAGAGTATGACGAAATTCTAAAGCGTTTATAGAACTAGTGATTATTTGGTTTAAAAGAGAATAATTCATCTAATGGAGAGAATTCTCCAGCATCAATTTCTTGACGTGCCATAGCAGCTAGATTATCCCATTGATCATCCGATGTCTTAGAAAAACTAGCTTTCCAAGCACGTTCGTCTTCTATTTCTGCAAGAAACCGAGTAGCGATCGCATCTTGCTCATCAGCAGGAAGTATTTTTAATTGCTCAATCACACGTTCAAGTAACTCAGTCATAGCTCATATCTCTCATTATTGAAGGGTTAAGATACATCTATTATTACCCTAATTTAGAGTTTTTACCTAGTTCTTACTCATGACAGTAGCACTAGCATCTTAAGTTTAGTTTACGTCAAACCTCACATCCATACCCGCACGCACCAACATCATCACCAACTTATCAATACTAAACCTCTCAATATCACCATTGATCAAATCGCTAATCCGAGGTTGAGTTTCACCAAAAAATAAAGCAGCTTGCTTTTGCGTCCAGCCTTGAGATCGCGCTTACTCGTAATGAGTCACATTCTGATTATTTTAATGGTTTTCTCTGCCTCAATTACCTCATAAACAAGGCGATGCTGGACATTAATTCTGCGTGAATATGCGCCTGAAAAATCACCAACCAGTTTTTCATAGGGTCGTGGGTTCTGAAACGGATTTATTTGAATTACGGACAAAAGCTCAGCAACTTTACCTTTTAGATTACTTGCAGTTATTTTCTTCGCATCTTTTTGAGATTGTTTAGTATATAACAACTTCCACATCACCATTCTAGTGTCTCACTGCAATCACTAATAGAAGTTGATAAACCTTCAACAATTGACTCGCGCATTTTAGGAATTGATAGCAAATATATTGTTTCCTGAATGCTGCGCCATTCATCCTCAGAAATTAAAACAGCGTTAGAGTTGCTTTCTGAAACTTTTATAGGAGCATCGAGTTGTTCTTTTGAGGCGATCGCGCGATCGCTAATTCTCGATTTTTGACGTTGTTTAACAAATAAACAAAAGTCAAGAATTTCTTCAACCAATGATTCAGAGACTTGTTCAAGTTCTCGACTAAGCTGCTCTCTAGCTGTCATTTGACTATCTCAATGGGTCTAATGTTAATTGGGGGATACGATATCAATTATGCTACAAAAAATAAATGTTTGAGGCGATCGCTATTTGATGTTGTTGATTTGTTGGGGGCGATCGCTTGTGTGGTGGAAGTATGGATATTTTAGGCGATCGCTTGGAGATTGAGATTAATGGAGATTTTCAATCATTTTTTCTCTTTTCTTATGCACAAAATCTCGAAAATCATCCATTGTCAATTGCTCTAATCCCTGATGACGATCTTTCGTATAGTCACCAGAACCAGATTCAAACCTTAACAAAAATCTTGCAGCCCCAGCATAGCCTAACTCTTTAATTAAAGCTTGATAGCCGCGTCTAGAAATTTCACTAGCTTTCATCACTCACTCTCCTAAATTCACTCTTGATTTTCCATTAACCAAGTTACAGGATTAAAAATCCTAACCTTAATGTTATCAGCATAGCTTATTGCTTTTTTGAGTAGGCGATCGTCAGTAGTCAAAAAGACTGTCGCATCTGAAGCTTCGGCAAATGCTAAATGCAAAGCATCATAGAGCGTAAAACCTAGTTTACAAAAACTCTCTGCCCTATCTTCAATACTGTCGGTTGTCTCAACAAAAATCTTTGCCGCACCCAAAAAAGCAAAAATTTGTTCACGTCCCTCACCCTCAACATTAGGAATCCTCTGTAACTCGAATTCTAGCGCATCACTACTAATTAAAGACATCTCCCCGCGATCGCAACATTCTAAAATCGTCACAACTGCTTCAGTCTCCAGTCGAACTCGATACTGTGAAGGATCATCCAACAGCCGACAAAAACAACAAGCATCCAGATAAACAGATGGACATTTATTCATGAGACTTCAAACCTCACATCCATACCCGCACGCACCAACATCATCACCAACTTATCAATACTAAACCGCTCAATATCACCATTGATCAAATCGCTAATCCGAGGTTGAGTTTCACCAAAGAACAAAGCTGCTTGCTTTTGAGTCCATCCTTGAGACTGAATAAACCGCTTAATACTGAGCATCAAGTCAGCCCGAATTTTGAGATTAAGAGCCTCTTCAGGCACAAATCCCAAATCCTCAAACACATTCGCACTACCTTGAATAACTTCAGGGACTTGCTTTTTGTTCATTTATTTTGTTTCTTGATTTATTGATTCACGCCTAATATACCTTATTTGGCATATTCGCGATCGCTTGTGTGGTGAAAGTAGGGATGTTAGAGGCGATCGCATATCCCTAAATTGGTAAACGCCTCAATCTGTAACGTTCATCAGACACGATCACCACAGCACCAATTGTTATATCCTCAGAGCAATTTTGTAGAACATTTAGTAGCCTACTAAAAACAAACTGAGGCGATGTATTTTTTAATCGAAAGATAATTACACTTGGAAGCTCATCTTTACTCGCAGCCATTAAATCGCCAAAATCCAGATCAAAAGTAAGGATAACTCGACTTTCGATCTTTGCTTTTTCAATAATCAAAGAATCTGGCAAACACTGTAAACCTTCTTCTCGCAAGTGTTTTGCATCATAGTCCATTGCCCGAAGTGATTTTACAACCGTTTGAGAAACTCCCATATCTGCTAAAAGCTTCACGCGCTCATCCCAACAAAACTACGCACTTCTTCATTAGCTAAGAAAGCAGCATATAAAAGGCTTGCTTTAATATCTTCAGGTTCAAGATCGGGATATTCGTCAAGGATTTCCATTGTTGTTAAACCATTAGCAATCAGGCTTAGTACAAGAGAAACCGTAATTCTCATTCCACGAAGACAAGCTCTACCACCCATAATCTGTGGATTGAAGGTAATGCGATCAAATGTTTTTTGCATACATTTATTATTTAAACTTAAGCTTGGAGTTGAGAATCTTAATATACTTATTATCGCCTCGCTCAAGATTTTTTTATAGAATTAAGCCCAAAGTGTTACAAAAAATAGATGTTCTTGATGATGAGGTTAGGGGCGATCGCTTCAACAAAAAAGTGGTACGATAAACTGTACGAGTTTAGGTTCCTAAATGAAAATCCTTAATGCGAGTGAAGCGAGAGCAAACTTATTCAGCTTAGTCGAGCAAGTTAACAAAGATCATTTACCAAGATTTATTACGAGTCGGCAAGGCGACGCAGTATTGCTATCTAAATCTGATTGGGAAAGCATACAAGAAACCCTCCATCTACAATCTATCCCTAATCTAGTTGAGTCAATAAGAGCCGCCGAACAAGAGGATGATTGGGTTTCTGAAGATGAATTTCTAGGAGCTTTGAATGGATTGGATGATTGAATTTAGTCGGAATGTAATTAAGGATGCAAAAAAGTTAAAGTCTGCGAATTTGGACTCTAACCTCAAATCTTTAATAGAAATTCTCAAACAAAATCCTTATGAACCTCCCTATGAAAAACTTTCAGGCAACTTGAAAGGATATTGCTCAAGGCGAATCAATATCAAGCACCGTTTAGTTTATGCAGTCAATGATGAAACTAAAACCATCAGAGTTGTTTCTGTATGGTCACACTATGAATAGCCAGAGATTAGGGGCGATCGCTATTTGATGTTGTTGGTTTGTTGGGGGCGATCGCTGTTTGATTGAGGTTAGATGGAATGACTTTATTTAAAGCAAACTCCTTTGATAGCGCTCACATCCGTGAGGTTATGAATGTCAAAAACTAACTCTCTGGTTCGCTGCTAATTTCAACATCTAGAGTGTCTTCATCAATTTGGATATACAACACATTTGGCTGGCAACATACCTGACAATCTTCCACATAGGACTGTTGCATTCCAGCACTGAAGTCAACGAATGTCATATTGGGTTCCCCACAAAAAGCACAGTTATATTCGATAGTATCTTGCATGATTTTAAAATTAATCATAATTGTACGCAATTTGATGATTGATTTAAATATTTCTCAAAATACAGCCTATTGAGGCTTTAAGTAGTACAGAGAAATTCATGAAAGCGCCGCAAAGCGGTGCTTTCATGAATTTCTCTGTGGTTTAAGTTAGTGCAAGGCGCTGTAGTTGGAATTTTGATGAGATCGCTTGTGTGATGGAAATAGGGAGATCTTAGGCGATCGCCTTTTGACCTTGAAGCTCAAGCTAGAACCTTCCAAGATCGGTAGTCATGCAAAGTAATAGAACCAGTTACTGCATCGGGAATACGATTCTTTTCAAAGGTAACTTCAGATTTACCGCTTTCAATACCTGTAAAAAACTTTAACTCCTGAGTTAATCTACTATCCTTGCTAAATTTGCCTTCGGGACTGGGCGCAAAGCGAAAGTTGAGTTCCCTTTTTAGTGGATCAATGGCTAATAGGCTTACTTCTAAATCCATCCGATTAAATGCAAAAGCAATCATACAGAGCTTTGTACTTAATTAAAACCCAGAGAAATTTTGGGGTGTTTGTTGATATTGAGGATCAAAATATAAAGGAAATTATCCAGTAAATGAATAGAGCTTGACGAAGATTTTATGCGATCTTAAGAAAACAGGTTGCTTTCTGGTTGAAGGCGTAAACTTTCACTATTATCAATTTTCATAAGTATTTATGGATACATCCCAAGGAAAAGTCTTGGCATAAGGATATTAGTTGATGAACCAGCTTTCGATACAAATCACCAAGGATAAGATTAATGAGCTTGACACAGTTAATCTTACTAACTGCGATCGCGAACCTCTACATATTCCTGAGCATATCCAGCCCCACGGGTTGCTGTTGGTGGTGGATGAACCCGATCTGCGGATCGTTCAAGTAAGTGAAAATGCTCCTGATATTTTAGGGATGAGTGTTGACAAATTATTAGATCGCCCATTGGCAGATTTTATTGGTGGCGATCGCGGTGATTTTATAGAAGCGATTCGTGGCTGTCTAGACAGTGATTTTGAGCAGATTAATCCCCTGCGTCTTTCCATTACTACAGACGATGACAATAATGAGAACCGCTTATTTGATGCGATCGTTCATCGCGCTCTTAGCGGAGAGATTGTTATAGAACTGGAGCCTTTGCAAGTAAAAGCTGAGAGCGATTCTTTTAAATTTTATCGTCAGATTAAAGCCATTCTGTCAAAACTGCAGGCAGCAGAAAATCTTGCCGCCTTATGCACCGTAGTAACTGATGAAGTGCGAGCGATTACAGGATACGATCGGGTAATGATCTATCGCTTAAATGAGGGCGTAGATGGCACAGTGATTGCCGAATCCAAACAGAATGAATTAGAACCTTTTCTGGGAATGCATTATCCCGACACTGATATTCCCAAACAAGCAAAGCACCTTTACAAACTTAATTGGCTGCGAATTCTTGGAGATGTAAATTATCAACCGATTGGATTAGTAACGACTCATAAAGAATCTCGCCAACCTCTTGATATGAGCTATTGCGGTTTGCGAGCCATTTCTCCAATGCATATTCAATATCTCAAGAATATGGGTGTCGCTGCAACAATGACAATTTCTTTAATTCGACAGAATCGGCTTTGGGGACTGATTGCCTGTCATCACCACACTCCAAAACTTTTACCCTATGAAGTGCGTAAAGTCTGCGAGCTTTTAGGGCAATTAATGTCTACCGAGATCGCGAGTAAGGAAAATAGTGAAAATATCGATTACAAGTTGCAATTAAAGATCATCCAAAGTGAGTTCGTTGATCGTTTGACTGGAACGGACGACTTTGTTGCCGAAATTACTTCTGATCAATTAACCTTGTTGAAGCTGACAGGAGCTTCAGGCGTTGCTGTGTGCGATGGAGACGAAATTGTCTTAATCGGGCAAACTCCCAGTCACGAAAGCTTAAAAGATTTACTCCCATGGCTTCCCGATCGCTTCAAACGCGATATTTTTATTACCGATAATTTATCTAAGCTCTATCCGATCGCGGAGAATTACCAAGATGTCGCCAGTGGATTGCTAGCGATGGAAATCTCTAAAACCCAGCGTCAATATGTCCTTTGGTTTCGTCCTGAAATATTGCAGACAGTGACTTGGGCGGGTAATCCCGAACAGGTGAATTGGGTGGAAAAAGAGGGCAATTTGACGTTCTTTCCGAGGAAGTCCTTTGAAGCATGGCAAGAGACTGTGCGTGGTAAATCTAATGCTTGGTTAAACTGCGAAGTGGAAGGGGCGATCGAATTACGAATCGCGATCGTTGAGATTGTGTTGAGGCACGCAGCGGAACTTACCAACATCAATTTGGAACTGGAAAACTCTAACAACGAACTCGATGCTTTTGCCTATATTGCCTCTCACGATTTAAAAGAGCCTCTACGTGGTATTCATAATTACGCTTCTTTCTTGTTAGATGATTATGGCGAGATACTTGATGGCGAGGGCGCTGAAAAACTGCACACGCTCTTACGACTGACTACCCGCATGGAATCACTGATTGAATCCTTGCTGAAATTTTCTCGCTTAGGTCGGCAAGAATTACAAATGAATTCTATCGATCTCAATCACTTAATGCGGAATGTAACCGAATTGTTCGGGATGAATCCAGATTGGGAAAATTGCAAGATTGTTATTCCCCGATCGCTACCGCTAGTGCTTGGCGATCGCGTTCTAATTGAAGAAGTTTTTACCAATCTAATTTCTAATGCTTTTAAATACAACAATCAACCTGAAAAATGGGTAGAAATTAGCTGGATCGAATCGATTGGTCAGCCCCATAATATCTTGACCTTTTATTTTAAAGACAATGGCATCGGTATTCGTGAGAATCATCTAGAATCAGTATTTCGCATTTTCAAGCGATTACACGCACCCAGTAAATATGGAGGTGGTACTGGGGCTGGACTAACCATTGTCAAAAAGATCATTGAGCGTCACGGGGGTGAAATCCAATTGGAATCGGTTTACGGTCAAGGAACTACGTTTTGGTTTGCGTTACCAATTCAAAATGTAAATAATAAAATATAAATACAATTATAAAATGAAAACTTATACTCAAAGACTATTGACTTCCCCTTGGGACGACCTCATTAATCCTGTCATTTTGATCGTTGAAGATAATGATGAAGACTTCTATACCTTTATGCGAATAACGCAAAGTATAGACCCATTAAAGCGAACGCATTATAACTTTTTGCGCTTTGAAGATGGAGATGAAGCACTAGACTACCTATATCGTAAAGGAGACTACCAAGAACTAGATGCTCCTCTACCTGTGGCGATTTTGCTCGACCTAAATCTTCCTGGCACTGATGGACGCGATATCATCAAAATGGTTAAGCAAACTCCACAACTGAAAATAATTCCGATTGTGGTTTTGTCTACTTCTAATAATCTTAACGATATTAAATCTTGCTACCAACACGGTGCAAACTGCTACATGCTAAAACCGATGGGTCTTCCCGATATGCAGAAGACCATCCAAACTTTGTTTCAGCAATGGTTCCAGTTTGCGATTTTACCTAGTTATGGACAATTTGCCTCTTGAGACTATGATATCTTCTTCTTTGTTATCGCCTCCCTCGTTATCTCATCCCTTGTTATCTAGGAGCATTGCTGAAGTGTCGCCAACTACAAAAATAACAATTTTGCTTGTGGACGATTCGGAAAGCGATCGCGATTCTTATTTGCGTTATCTGAAATCAGACAAAGATTGCGCCTATGCGGTCACTGAAGCAGAAACGCTCGAAGATGGTCTGGAACTGTGGCGATCGCAACATCCTAATGTCATATTACTGGATATAAATCTGCCCGATGGAAACGGGTTAGAACTGTTAGAAGCCATGTCCGAAGATCCATTGGCTCAACAATCTTGCGTAATTGTGTTGACGGGGAAAGGAGATGAGCAGACGGCAGTGCGCGCGATGAAAATGGGCGCGGATGACTATCTGGTAAAAAGTGATGTCACCCCAGTTTCGCTCTGCCATGCTGTTAATCAGGTACATAATTGCTGTATCACCAAACTCCAACTAGTGCGATCGCAACAACAACAACAAGAACTCCTGCAAAATCTCCAACAATATACAAATCAACTTCAAAAACGCGAAGCAGAACTCGAAAGACTATCAGAACGCCTCACCCTGTCTCTAAAATCTGGAGCGATCGGTTGTTGGGAATGGGAACTTATCGAGAACACCATCCATTGGGATGAGCGCATGTACGAACTATATGCAGTCAAGGAGAGTCCAGCCCTTGATCTCTATAATGTTTGGGCAAACGCTCTACATCCCGATGATCGTGTTGTTGCTGAGTCACTACTTCAGCAAGCTATCCTCGAAAAGGAAAAGTATGAGGCTGAGTTTCGGATCGTCCATCCCGATCAAAGTATTCATTTTATTCACTCCTATGCAACCGTATTGAGAGATTCGGAAGGCACAGCTCAAAGGGTCATCGGGGTTAATTTTAATATTAGCGATCGCAAAGAAGTCGAAGAACAACTACAACAAACCAATGAACAACTGATTAGGGCGACAAGACTCAAGGATGAATTTCTCGCCAACATGAGTCACGAACTCCGCACCCCACTCACTGCGGTTTTGGGTATGTCAGAAATATTGCAAAAGGAAATATTAGGTTCGATAAATGAACGTCAACAGAAAGCACTGGCCTCCATTAGAAAAGGAGGACGACATCTACTAGAACTAATTAATGACATTCTTGACCTGTCAAAAATCTCCTCAGGCAAAGTGGAACTTGACCTTGAATCCGTCTCAGTCCAAAATGTCTGCGATTCTAGTTTGGTCTATGTCAAGCAGCAAGCATTTCAAAAGCGTGTAGAAGTCTATAGCAATATTGCTCCGAATATTAGCAATATTGTGGTTGATGAGCGCCGCCTTAGACAAATTTTAATTAATCTCTTGGTCAATGCTGTAAAATTTACACCAAAAAAAGGAAAAGTCTGTCTTCTAGTTTCCGTTGGCTGTGGTGATACATGGGAAGGTGAAGCCACTGTTCCCGATCAATTAAAAGATCAAGACTTGCCCATGATCCTGTTTCAAGTTACCGATACAGGGATTGGCATTTCTAGTAAAGATTTACACCGACTGTTTCAACCCTTTGTGCAGCTTGACAGTGGAATAAATCGTCAATATGAAGGCACTGGATTGGGGCTAGTCATGGTCAAGCAGATTGCTGAGCTACATGAAGGTCAGGTCGTGGTCTCAAGTGTGGTTGGTCAAGGGAGTACATTTACTGTAGCTCTACCCTATCAAATGTCCGCATCTACCATGCGATCGCCTGAGCTAATCACGCCATTCTCATTACCCACCGCCAAGTCAAAAAATGCGATCGCGCCTCTAATCTTGCTTGTAGAAGACAATGAAGCAAATATCCAAACCTTTATTGCTTATCTAAACGCTTATGAATATCGGGTGCTCTTAGCGAAAAATGGCGAAGAAGGCGTTGCTATGGCAAAAGAACACCAGCCAGACATCATCCTCATGGATATTCAGATGCCTGTAATGGATGGGCTACAGGCTACTCGCTTAATTCGATCTGACCCAAAACTCGCCAAAGTCCCAATTATTGCTTTGACCGCAAGAGCTATGCAAGGTGATAAAGAACTTTGTATAGAAGCGGGTGCTAATCAATATCTCAGTAAACCGATAGAACTAGAACAACTTGTCGCCGTGATTGGACAGTTTTTTGAAAGGTTATGAGCTTATACTCCCCATCTAGTTAGGACTTACGCGAAGTGAAGTCTCCCCTCATCCCCCAACCCCTTCTCCCGCGGGAGAAGGCAGGGTGGTTTCATTTTCGGAAAGGGCTATCGTGTAAAGAGTACAGAAAAGAGCAAGAGTTAGGAGAAGAAGCCAAAACAGTAAAAAATGGTCTGGTAGAAGCTAAGCAAAAAGCAAAACCAGACCATGAACTTTATAGAACAATTAAAGCAGATCCCAGACCCTCGAAAAAGTAAAGGTAAGCGCCATCCCTTGTGGCTAGTAATGTGCTTAACCTTGCTGGGAGTATTGTGTAATTATCACGGATATCGCCCATTAGCAGATTTCTGTGAGAAACATTGGCAAACGCTACAAACAATGCTAGAGCTAGCACCAGAGAGCCAAATCCCCTCATACTCCACCTTTCGCCGTGTCATTCAAGGGGTAGAAATCGAGTCAGTAGTCAAACTATTTAACGAGTGGTGTCGAAATAGTCATACAGGAGAATCAGGGCAATGGCTAGCGATGGACGGTAAAAGCATCAAATGTACGGTCACCAATCAGACCGATTCTAAGCAAAACTTTACCAGTACCGTGTCAGCCTTTACCCACGAAACAGGAGAAGTAATTGCCCTTGCTGTATCTGAAAATAAGCAAATCAGCGAAATCGAAGTAGTTAAACAAGTGATTACTTCCTTACAAGGACAACCAGCCTCTTTCACAATGGATGCCTTACATTGCCAAAAAGATACGGTGAAATTAATTGCTGAGCAGGAACAGCATTATTTGATTGCCCTCAAAAATAATCAACCCAATCTGGTCAAGGCTTTGGATCACTTACATCAAAACACGGTCGCTCTTAGTTATGCCGAAGAGTTTGACAAATCTCATGGTCGGCAAGTGCGTCGTCGTGTTTGGGTCTATCCTGCTCCACTTCACTTACGCAAACATTGGTCGTCTCTACAGTCTTTGATTTATGTCGAACGCGAGGGCTGGCGTGATGATAAGCCCTTTTTCGAGTCCCTTGGTTATATTTCTGATTTGGCTCTTAATGCGGCTCAGTTTCTGGACCCGATTCGCCTACACTGGGGTATTGAAAATCGCTTGCATTGGGTGCATGATGTCCTTTTTCAAGAGGATACTGGCTTACGACGTGGCGGCAATGCTCCTACTATTTGGGCTATTATTCACTGCTTTATCATGACTACTGTCCGCCGTCTTGGTTATCGCACGATTCCTCAGGGGCAACGTGTTCTCGCTAATCAAGTTCACCAAGTTTTTGATATTCTCTCTTGTTCTTATTCTTACTGATTTTTCTCCCTCTAATTTTTCTGTAACTTCCTTCCTGTTTGCCTTTCCGAAAATGAAACCACCCTGCTTCTCCCGCGGGAGAAGGGGCGCAAGATTCTAACTTTTTCTTATTCCCCTCGCCTGCGGGAGAGGGGCTAGGGGTGAGGGCTTAATCAATTTCTGCGTAAGTCCTACTAGTGAAGGATTAGACGTTGCGGCGCTTCGCGCCGCAACGTCTAATCCTTGGTTTTTAATTTCTATTTTGATAGTGGGAAGGGAGTATGAGCATTACAAGCAAAACAATGCCTGTTAACAGTCCATAAATAGCGCCAATTGTTAAAGTCAAAAAATAGCCCAACTTATTTATTAGCAACCATCCTATCCATACTCCTCCATACCAACTCGCCGTACTGACCACAATCCACCACTCCGATCGCCTGAAATATTGCTTGAGAATTGTCCATTGCACTAATCCCACCGAAAGCCCTCGCAAACACGCATAAACTATCACCAAATCCACCGCATCGCCGTAAGTAATGGCTAATTGAAAACTTGCCCAAGAACTTAGCGATCCACCCACAGTGCCACCGATTAGAGTTGCCCAAAACCAACCGAGTCCCACAATATATTTGCGGATTACTAACCACTGCGAAAAAGCGATCGCAAAACTCATCACCCCAAAACTCAGAAGCACACCCAAAGTCCCTGTGATGAAATCAGTCACAAAGGCACTGACCCAACCACCGATCGCATAACTAAAAGCCGTGGCGATAATCCATAGAGGCAAAAAACTCCAATGTAGTTTTTTGGTGGCTATCTCTTTTAACTTAAACTTGTTGAGCAAGGATTTGCGCCTAATATTTGAGCTTAGTAAATGAGAAGACTGTACTTTTTGCTGCCAGGAACGACAAATAAATTTGCCTGTGGAGGCTTGTGGGCAGAGCTAAAAACTCTAGAACTAGCCAAAAAAGTATGTCCTGCTGAAGTCGTCACCTATCGCCAACGAGAAAAAGATCATCTCTGGCTTGATGACTTACTAGATTCTGATGATACCTTTCACGCCCTTGATGATGCGATCTTTGTGATGAGTTGGGGCTTTGATGTGGCTAAGCTTGCCCAAAAATTAAAAAACTTCAACACGGTTTACCATGCCCATAGTGCAGGCTATGGTTTTAACTTGCCTGCCAGTGTGCCAATTATCACCGTCAGCCGCAACACGCTTGGCTATTGGGGACAGCGATCGCCACATTCTTTACTCTATTACTTACCCAATGAGATTTCTGATAAGTTCCAAAACCAGCAAGGCGATCGCGATATTGATGTATTAGTACAAGCTCGTAAATCTTCAAGTTATTTGCTGACCCAACTTATTCCTGCGTTGCGATCGCAATGCAGGGTAGAAGTCATTGATTACTATGTAGAAAACTTAGAAGAACTATTTAATCGCGCTAAGGTTTACCTCTACGACTCGGCAGAATATTGGGCAGTACAGGGTGTGACGGAAGGATTTGGACTGCAACCAATGGAAGCTCTTGCTTGCGGATGTCAGGTTTTTTCTAGCGTCAATCATGGCTTGTCAGATTATCTAGATCCCGCCTTTAACTGTTACAAGATTGCAGGATATTCTCAAGAATTTGACGTGCAGAGGATTCTCAAGGTAATTCATAGCAATCAAAAACTGTCTTTATCGCCCACCCTCTTAAATGAATATCGTGCTGAAAATGTGATCACGAGGTTACAGGTGATACTTACGGAAATTAATGAATTTTTTGATCACAAACAGAACCACCAAAGCAATATTCCCGACTTGGACTCTTGGCAAGTACTAAAATTGCGATCGCAAAGGCTGTGGACAAAAATCCGTAAACGCTTATCCAAGTAGCTTTTCAGCCCTTACAACCACCTTCATAAATGCCTTTGTAAAACTTGTCTTTATAATTCGTGACAATCTGTAATGAAAAAGGATCCAACGACATAGTATAAACAAATAGGTAAGAGATTAAGTCCTTGCTCAGCAAAGCCTCGGTCTTCTACCAAATTTAAAAATAAAGATTTTTCTAAATTTTTCAATCTCAAATTTGAAAAAGTTTAGATTGGTTAATAAGGTATTGAGCTTTGCTCCGTACCTAACCTAAAAACAAAAAATTACACAAAAACTGGAGATAACAGTATATGTTCGACGCATTTGCAAAGGTAGTATCCCAAGCCGATTCTAGAGGCGCTTACATCAGCTCTTCTCAAATTGATGCTCTTAGCGCTATGGTTGCCGAAAGCAACAAGCGTTTGGACACCGTAAACCGCATCACCAGCAACTCCTCTAAGATCGTTGCTGACGCTGCTCGTTCTTTGTTTGCTGAACAGCCTGCTTTGATCGCTCCTGGTGGAAATGCATACACCAACCGTCGTATGGCTGCTTGCTTGCGCGACATGGAAATCATCTTGCGTTATGTCACCTACGCTATCTACTCTGGCGATGCCAGCATCTTGGAAGATCGTTGCTTGAACGGCTTGCGTGAAACATACTTGGCTCTTGGTACTCCTGGCGCTTCCGTTGCAGTTGGCGTACAAAAAATGAAGGATGCTGCAATTGCGATCGCTAACGATACCAATGGCGTAACCCGTGGTGACTGCTCCGCTCTAATGAGCGAAGTTGCTAGCTACTTCGACAAGGCTGCTTCTGCTGTTGCTTAGTTCTTAATTAGTCGCTAATTATATTTACAGACAATTAGCAACTAATAAAACTACTCGATGCTTTATTTGCTTGCATTCCACTTAACAAAACTCTTATCAAAACCATTCTGGAGAACATTTCACTATGAAGACCCCTCTAACCGAAGCTGTATCAGCCGCCGATTCTCAAGGTCGTTTCCTTAGCTCCACCGAAACCCAAGTTGCTTTCGGTCGTTTCCGTCAAGCAACCGCAGGATTGGCTGCTGCAAAGGCACTCAGCGAAAAGGCTGACTCTTTGGCTTCTGGTGCTGCTAATGCTGTATACAGCAAGTTCCCTTACACCACCAGCATGACTGGCCCTAACTACGCTTCTACCCCAACTGGTAAAGAAAAGTGCGTACGTGACATCGGCTACTACTTGCGTATGGTCACCTACTGTTGTGTAGTTGGCGGTACTGGCCCTATGGATGATTACTTGGTTGCTGGTGTTGCTGAAATCAACCGCACCTTTGATCTTTCTCCTAGCTGGTATGTAGAAGCTCTCAAGCACATCAAATCTAACCACGGTTTGTCTGGAGACTCTGCTGTTGAAGCTAACTCCTACATTGATTATGCAATCAATGCTCTTAGCTAATCGCTTTTAGATAACAAAAAAGCACCCCGACTGGGGTGCTTTTTTGTTTTGAGAAAAGAATAGTCACTTGCCTTAAGACGACATAAAACCCAAGAATTGATTGGCGGCACTTCGTGCCGCCAATCAATTCTTGGGTTTTATGTCATACTCCCTTCCCAGTCTAAAAATAGACATTAAAAATCAAGGATTAGACGATCCGCCTGTAGGGGCATAGCATTCCCAAAGAAATCTATAAGTTTTCAGATAATTTTAATTGGGGAATGCTTTGCCCAAACCTCGCAACGCAGGGACAAATTATCGACGAAAGCACAAAGGGTTGAGCATTTGCGTTTCAAGATGATCGTGAGGAGTATAAAAATATTGGCGCAAATGCTCAACCCCTCCAAGTTTGTGTTTATAAGGTTTTGAGGGCGCGAATAATTCATGACACTAACGGGGAGGGAATAGCTATAGTTGATTGAGCGCAAAGCGCTGTAAATTTCCTTCCTTCTAATTTTTAGAATTTGTAGGGTAAAGCAATGTATCTGTATCATGATTTACAGATCACAACTTAGATGTAAGAGCTATGAATGAAGAAGCCAATATTCCTGATGACAATCAGTTAACAATCGAACAGGCGATCGCCAACTTACAAAGTGAAGACTTAGGATTGCGCGTATATGCTGCTTGGTGGTTAGGACGCTTTCGGGTTAATCTCCCTGAAGCAGTTGACTTGCTAATTGTCGCTTTAGAAGATGAAGCCGATCGCACTGAGGCTGGTGGCTATCCATTGCGGCGTAATGCAGCGCGGGCATTAGGGAAATTGAGCGATCGCCGTGCTGTCCCCGCCCTAATTCAATCTTTAGATTGTTCAGATTTTTATGTGCGCGAGGCATCTGCCCAATCTTTGGAGATGTTGGGTGATATTTCTTGCGTACCGAAGTTGATAGAGTTAATCAAAAATATTCATCCTCAAGCTAGCGATGCATCAGCAACTGACCAGCCCTATGATGCCTTTTTAGAAGCATTAGGCACATTGGGCGCTGTAGAAGCTATTGCTGATATTTTGCCCTTTTTGGAATACCCCATTCCCAAGGTGCAATATGCTGCGGCAAGAGCGATGTACCAACTTTCTGAGCCTAATATTGCTGACCAATATGGCGATCGCCTCGTGGCGGCTTTACGAAATAATGATTTGCAATTACGGCGGACAGTTTTGTCTGATCTAGGAGCGATTGGCTATTTGGGCGCTGCTGAGGCGATCGCTAACACGATGGCAGAAAACAGCCTCAAACTCATCTCTTTAAAAGGGCTATTAGAAAAGCAAATCCCTTTGGCTAAACCGCCTGCTTTAACTCATGGAGCGATTAGAGTCATGACATTGATGGATAATTTATTGTAGAGTTAACTAAGTAGCTAGACGAAATTAAATATAAAATTCAAAACCTGTAGCGCACACACAGCGTGCGTCACAGGTTTTGAATCTGAGTTTTAATTTAGAAATTTACATTCACCCATACTCCATTAACCTATGACCGATCGCCTATCCCAACTTATTCAAGCTGTAGAAGAAGCAGATTCTTCAAAACTACTTCTCGAAGCAGTACAAAATTTGGCATCGGCACGCCTTGAGGGTGCTATTCCTACCTTGATTGAGGCTCTAAGTTATAACAATCCTGGTGCGGCAGTTGCTTCCGTTGAGGGTTTGATTTTATTAGGAAATTCTGCTGTTCCTCACCTGATCAATCTATTGGATATGCATAACTACACCTCGCGAGCATGGGCAATCAGAGCCTTAGCGGGTATCGGCGATCCGAGGGGTTTAGTTACTTTATTAGGTGTGGCAACTGCGGACTTTGCATTGAGTGTACGTCGAGCCGCAGTCAGAGGTTTGGGGATGATGAAATGGCATTGGTTTCCCGATGAATTGCGGGAAGTTGCTCAAGAAGAAGCTTTGGAAGCCTTGCTATTTGTGGCGCAGCAAGATGAAGAGTGGGTTGTCCGCTATGCAGCAGTGGTGGGATTGCAATCTTTGGCAACTACTATCGGCAATACGCAACCTCAATGGCAAGCAGCGATCCAAACCCAATTTAATTTGATGTCTTGTAATGATCAAGTTTTGGCAGTGCGCGGTCGGGTCTGGCTAGCACAGCAGCAACTTTTACAAATGTTCCAACAGTCTAATGTACCTCATGAGCCTGATCAGGCTCATGATTTAGCCGAACAGTTGTCGCCCCTAAGCTCTAATGATTGGCAAGACATTTTAGCTAAATTGTATGAAATTAAGCGACAAGAACGAGCTGATGCTAAGAATTAATAATTGTGAGTGCGCGGCAAAGCCGCGCACTCACAATTATTCGATGGAATATTGTTTTAGGGAATCTCTTCGCGCTTTTCTCTAAAACCCAGCTCTGTCAAAGCTCTACGAATTTTAGCTTTAGAAGGCTGAACTTGGGGCATGGCGAGGTCAAGCTCTCGCGCTGTTTCTAGCATTTGCCTAATTAAAATATCGAGCAAGTTATCATCTACATCTTCAGGAACTTGCTCGATTCTGCCCTGATAGGCAAGGGTATAAAGCTCTAAATGATGCTTACCCATAATTCTTGCTAATTTCCTCAAGGTTTCAGGCGTCGGACAAGTGCCTTTAAAGCAAGCTCCTCGCAGTCTCGGTTGAGGTACACCCGCTAATTCTGCAAGGTGGTTCATACTAATGCCTTGTTCTTCTAAATATTGAAGAACGTACAGCCCCAGAGGTGAGCATTCTTCGATTTTGACCTGTAACCTTGGTGGCATTGATGAAGCTAGATAATGGTGAAGCTAACTCATTATATTGGATAAAACTTTAGAAGCAAAGGGTGACGCTTCTCGTCGCTCCTTGATTCTAGAGACCAAAGAAGCTGATTCTCTCGCAAAGCGAGAGAATCAGCTTCTTTGTTTTTTTATTTTTCTAGTCACGCCAAGTACCATGAAAACCCATCGGCACAATGCTAGGCAAAGCTAGCCGACAAACTGGTTCGCCATTTAAGCGATCGCTATCAAATATCCATACTTCCGAACATTCGAGATCGCCATCAAAGACAACGGTGATTACCCAGCCAGCTTCAGGATTAGCAGGATCGGGCGCGAAGATTGGCTCCATTGGATAGCGATTTGTTCCGAAATCAGCTTCAGTGATTGTATTGGTTTGGTAGTCGTAGCGAGCGATCGCGCCAAATAGTTCTTGATTAATCACCGCATCAGGACGATGAATAGAAAGATAGGTATAGCGAGAGTTTTGTCCAACTTGGGAAGGTGCAACGCTAGGAAATTCAGAACCGCGATCAATTAGCTGTGATGCTTCCAAGAATTCCCCTGTTTTAGGATTTAGACGCATTTGCCATAATGTTCCCTTTGCATTAGTTTTAGTCTCGCCTGATGCAACTTCTTTAAGGTATTGATTGGTCGTGAAGTCAGGATAGCGAATGAGATCGAAGACGACATTGCCATCGCGATCGCCATAGCCATTACCAAAATGCCATTGATACCAAGGCTCGGCATTGCTGCGACTTACTAATTCTAGATTATGGCGATTAAACACCAAAACTTCTGTTCCTTCTTGGGGCTTCCATGCCAAGGAGTCACTGTAACTCTGCAAATTTAGCAGTACAGGAATTGGATTCATCCGCAATGGTGGCACACAGAAAATTAGATAGTCTCCCGCCAAAACAAAGTCATGCACCATCGATAAACCTTGGAGATTGACCTGATTCTTTTTGATCAGCTTGCCTTGGCGATCGCTACGATAAATATTTAATGTCGCATTCTTGCCATAGGAAACTCCGAAATTAAAAATCTCTCCTGTCTGTGGATCGCGCTTAGGGTGAGCCGAATAGGGCAAACAGTTATCCAAACCTTCGAGATTTTCTAACCCGTAAGTTTCAAGGGTTTCTAAATCTAAAGCATGGGGTAAGCCACCTTCCCAAAGGGCAAGAAGTTTGTCAGGTAGCGCAATAACAGAAGTATTTGCCACATTCTTAGAAGCTTTACCGAAACGTTGCCACCATTTACCTGTGGCAGTCATGCCATAATTTCCGTAAATTAATTTATCGGCGCTTTCTTCTTCCAAATATCCTTTGGTTTGGACATAGCGATAGGTGGCACGGGCTTTCCCTTCAGCAAAATGCACGGCTAAAATTGCGCCATCTCCATCAAACCAATGCCCAACTCGTAGCCCACCACGCTCCATCCTTGCGGGACCATTGCGATAAAGAGAGCCTTGCAAACCTTCAGGAATTTGACCCGAAATCGTGGAGAGTTGAGTAAGCGAAAACTCCTTCGCAGGCTTAGCGATCGCCTTTGCCCAAGATGCTATCTTTTGAATAGTTGCAGTCATGACTTTCTCTATTGATAATAAGATTCGGTTAATTAAGAGGAATAGGGAGTTCCATCTTTATGTGTAAATTGCCAGCCTTGTTCGGTTGCTTGAGCGATGAGGTCATCGTCGGGATAAGTTGCTCCGTCATTGGGAGTGCGATCGCCGATTTCCAAATATGTGGCGATCGCTTCAGTGTGGTTATACAGGCAATGACCATTTGCCTCACCTGCACGAAATCCTGCCGCTTGTCCTGCTTGTAAAACTGTCTCTCCTTCATCGGTAATCAGGGTTAATTCTCCTGATAAAACATAGATGAATTCATCCTGTTTTGTATGCCAATGGCGGAGCGCAGATTGAGATTTTGGTGACAGTGTGGTTAAGTTCACGCCAAAGTTTTTTAGCCCTGCTGCCTCACCTAAACGCTTTTTTTCACGCCCAGCAACCACTGGCTTGAAGCGATCGGGATAGTTACTGCCTGTGCGACTGGGGACTTGATCGGGATCGATGATTTGCATAAGTGTTTTTGTTAATATGCACTTAGTTGAATATACTAAACAATGTATACTCAACTAAGTGCATATGTCAATCCTAACTTTATAGCTATAGTCATCAATGTCTAAACAAAGCCAAAACCCAAGAGCGAGTTGCGGCGCTTCGCGCCGCAACTCGCTCTTGGGTTTTATGTCCTGACTTGGCTGGCAACGGCTATAAATATAAATTTATAAATTTCAAAAATATGTCTCTCGCTTACGCCATCTTGGTTTCCCTTATTTGTGAACCGAAAAGCGGTTATGACCTTGCTAAACAGTTTGACGGGACAGTGGGATTCTTTTGGCAAGCCACACACCAACAGATTTATCGGGAATTAACTAAACTAGAGCAACAAAACTGGATCGTGGCAGAGGCGATCGCCCAAGAAGGGCGACCTGATAAAAAAATATTTTCTGTAAATGATTTGGGCTTGTCTCACCTGAAAACATGGCTGCTGCAATCTAGCGAAGTTGCCCCTGTTAAAGATGAATTTTTACTTAAGATTTATGCTGGTTATTTGATTCCTGAAGATACGATCGCCCAAAAGATCACATCTCATCGCCAATTACATCAACAGCAACTAGAAATTTATCAAGCGATCGAGCGTAACTTTTTTAGTTCACCTCAAGATTGTGCTAAAGAATCTCGTTTTGCCTATTTGACTCTGCGCCGAGGTATTAATTTTGAAAAAGGCTGGATTGATTGGTGTGATGAAGTGATGGAGCTTTTAGCTAACTGGAAATAGCTCAAAAAATTAGTGGCGCTGCGATGTGGCGATCGCTAGGTTAAACTTTGTAAAGTAATCAGCAAAACAAAAAATACAAATAAAACCTAAAAAGCAATGAGTGAGAAGATTGTATGGACTCCTGAAGCCGAAGTCAAACTTAAGGACATTCCTTTTTTTGTTCGTCCTTTTGCCCGCAAAAAAATTGAGAAATATGCTCTAGATAATAATTTTTTGCCAATCACTGTCGATGTTTATGACCAAGCCAAAAAAATGTTCAATAAAAAATTTGAGCAAATGAATTAAGGGGACTGTGCAAACAGCAATGCTCATTGTAAAAATCATTTTTTTTGAAAGCTACTCCCTTCCCAGTGAAAGATTAGACGTTGCGGCGCGAAGCGCCGCAACGCTAATTCTTGGTTTTTAATGTCTATTTTTAGACTGGGAAGGGAGTAGCTTAGGCTTTCAAAAAAAATGATTTTGGGATTTTCAGCGGCTTCGGCGCTGAAAATCCCAAAGTTGGTTTCGTAATGAGAATTACGAAAGACTAGGTAAAGCGCTGTAAGATATGAGTAAGTTCTGATAGGGGACTTACAAAATATGAATGAAATATTAGAGCAGTCAGTAGGGGAATCAGTCTGGAAAAGGTTGCGTCATGGCAATATTGCCACTTGTTCAGAAGCATTACAATTTTTAGTTGACATAGAAGGTAATGTTCACTTGTCTTGGCTTGACCAAGATTTAACGCATCGTTTTTTTCGGGCATTTGAAGACCGCAGCGTTTTGCCGCCCATCATTCCCTTGTTGCTATGGCGCAACTGTTTTTACATCGGCAGTCCCCAAGGATTGACCGATCAACAAATTAAGCTAATTAGCGATCGCACTTTGACTGAGATCAAAGTGATCAATGTTTCTACCGATAGTTATCGCAAATGGTTTCGCAGCCAGAATGTCCCCAATCCCAATCAAATTCATGCCACGCAAGCGATTAACCCACTGACAGGCGAGACTGAGCAAACCGACATTACTGAAGTTACGGATCTCTATCTATCGCAAGCAGTCGATCAAACAAGGCGAATTAATGCCATCATTTCGATCGCTTTACAACATCGTGCCAGTGATATTCACCTAGAGCCAACACCTAAAGGTTTGCGCGTACGCTTTCGGATTGACGGTATTTTGCGTGATATCAAAATCTTGCCCCTCGATATTAGCCGCAAGATTATTGTGGCGCTAAAAGTCATGTCCGATATGGATATAGCCGATAGCCGCCGTCCTCAAGATGGACGCATCGGCAAAGAATATACCAGTGACGACAGCATCCATAGCAAGCTCGATATGCGGGTCAGCACCCTTCCCTGCGTCTGTGGCGAAAAAGCAGTAATTCGTTTATTACCTCGTGATAATCCCTTTTCTAATAACTTAGCAGCATTAGGATTTAGCGATCGCGCTCTAAAAATTTATGATAGTTGGTTGCGGCAACCGCAGGGGCTAATCATCATGACTGGCCCCACGGGATCAGGCAAAACCAGCACCCTCTACACCAGTTTGCAGGCGATCGCTCAAGAGCATGTCAATGTGATCACCGTTGAAGATCCTGTCGAATATATATTGCCCAACATCACCCAAACCCAAGTATGCGAACCCGCTGGCATGACCTTTGCCGCAGGTTTACGCGCCATTTTGAGACAAGACCCTGACATTGTAATGGTCGGTGAAGTCCGCGATCCTGAAACGGCGGAAACAGTAGTAAGGGCAGCTCTGACGGGACACTTAGTTTTATCGACCATGCACACCAATGATGCCGCCAGTGCGATCCCCAGACTCAAGGATTTAGGCCCTGATCCCGGATTGATTAGTGATGCTTTGTTAGGAGTGGTGGCGCAACGATTGGTTCGCAAAAACTGCCCCCATTGCTCTACGCTCCATTTGCCTACTGTGGCTGAGTTGCAAAGTTTGAGACTAGAGCGGGAGGATGTCGAGACAAGTCAATGGCGTAAAGGTAAGGGCTGTGAAAAATGCTTTTTGACTGGCTATATCGGGCGAGAAGCAGTAGTGGAGTTGATCGATATTGATGATGTGTTTAGACAACTAATTTATGAAGGAACGGTTACCCAAATAAATCGTTATCTTAATGAGATTGATTTTATGTCTTTTCGCAAAGCGGCGATCGCTAAGTTAAATTCTGGAATAACTACCAGTGAAGAAATCTTACGGGTGCTACCGCGAAGTTCGTTATATCGGTTGACTGATTCTCCATTGCGTCCCGTTCACATGAAAGCAGTGAATACATAACTTCAGCAATTCTCATTATAAAAATTGTTTTTTTTGAAAGCCAGCCGTAGGCTGGCTTTCAAAAAAAAACAATTTTGGGGTTCGCTGGGCCTAAGGCGCAGCAAACCCCAAAATTGTTTTTTGCTGGCACAACTTGTTTGGGGGCGCATTGCGCCCCCAAACAAGTTATTGAGAAAGCTACTGGACTTTTACACCACGCCAAAAGGCAATATATCCTTTGATCTGCTTAGCAGCATCCTTTGGTTCAGGATAGTACCAAGCTGCATCCTTATTAGTTTCGCCATTTACCTCAATGCTGTAGTAGCTAGCCACGCCTTTCCATCCACAAGTAGTGTGAGTACCACTAGGTTTGAAGTATTCCATATGCAAAGAATCGGCAGGAAAATATTGATTTCCGTCCACAACTTCACAGCGATCGCTTTCCGCAAGGACAGCACCATTCCAAATAGCTTTTGGCATATATTTAAATTTTTGGCAATTATTACTTTACTTACGCAGCAATTCTGATTATAAAAATTGGTTTTATGAAAGCCATCCGTAGGATGGCTTTCATAAAACCAATTTAGGATTTTCAGCGCCGAAGGCGCTGAAAATCCTAAATTGGTTTTGTAATGAGAATTGCTGTTACTTACGAGTAAATCGCACTAAAAAACTAATTTTGTTTTTTAGTGCGATTTACTGCTTAATTACCTATACATTGTATTGCTTGATAGAGTCAGCTAGGTAACTTTAGCGTTAGTATTATGCTCTATAGCAGGGCTAAATCATTTATGAGGAAAACAGGGTTTTGACACTTCAGCAAGCTCAGTGCATCGCTTCGCTCAGCCAACGTATATCTTTGGCTGAGCGAAGTCAAAACCTCTGACAACTCATTTAGGATTGCTATAGATGTTGATAGTAATTTTAAGAAGTAAGTATCTGGATTATAATTAAAATCCAAATCTAAAAACTGTGGCGTAAGCTCAGTATGCGCCGCAAACTTAGGCTTTTGTATTTAATTGCGCCTAACTACTTACTCAAAAACATCTAGATTTGATTTAGAAAGGCTCAAGATATGCTTTTAATCACAGTTGGTACAGAACAATATCAATTCAATGCGCTTATGCATTGGATTGAGTTATTAGTTAAGTATCGATTGCTCAATGAAGAAATTTTAGTACAGTATGGGGCTTCGACCTATATTCCAGATGGGGCTAGAGCCTATCGCAAGCTAAGCGAACAGGAGCTTTTGAGCTTTGTGGATGCTGCTAGTTTGATCATTAGTCACTGCGATGAAGCAGTCGCACAACTACTCGAAGATAAAGATACGCCCTATGTTTTAGTGCCGAGGTTACAAAGATTTCGCGAACATGTAGACAATCATCAAATGGAAGTCGCCGACGACTTTGAACGTCGAGGTATCGCGATCGCCAGATCGCCTGGGGATTTAGTTAAATTTCTGAAACTTCGGCAAACGTCAGCCGTTATTCCTAAGATTGATGAGAATCAACTATGTGAATATTTAAAAGAGAGATTTCAGCCCCAGAAACTAATGTTGGTCTGCGCTTCGGGTGGTTACTTTCGTTATATGCAAAGCCTCACATCCTTTTGGAAAGAATATAGCGATCGCCTATGGATATCTGTACGTAATAAGGCAACGAAACAAGAGATAGAAGATCGTCATTACTGGGGATATGCGCCTGTCAAAGATAACTTGATCAATATTATTAGAAATGGGTTATTAGCGATTAAAGTTGTCCCCAGCTATAAGCCAGACCTAGTTGTCTCCACTGGTTCTGGCTTCAGTTTGCCATATTTGCTCATGGCTAAATGGTTTTGCGGAAGTAAAATTGTTTATATAGAATCCAAAACTCGTTTTCACGATATTAGTTTGCCAGCAAGAATTTTAACGCAACTCAAGGCGATAGATTTGCTGGTTGTCAGAAGTAAATCTATTTGCGATCTCTATCCGCAGACCGTCTATATTCCTGTCAGTGATGGCACTAACAAGGATCTCAGTTGTAATCGAGACTACAAACAAGTTTCCGTGGTTACTTTCGATGAGGTCGCTTTTATCTTCTGTCCTGAGCGATTAGAGTTTTCCACAGCACGCCAATTCTTGGATGATTTCCAAAATATTTGTAATGCAGATGACTTTTATCCCAAAGTTATTATCGACATGAGTCATACCACAGTCATTGATAGTGCTGGATTGGGAGCATTAACGAATTGTCTGAGGCTAGCCGCGCAGAATAAGACAGAAATTATTCTGTGGAGTGTCAGCGAGGCTGTTGGCGCTGTGATTGGTCTTTCTTCTCTAAACAATTTATTTATAATTGAGCAAGGTAGTAATACTTTCCGTTTTGCTGAATTCATCCAACAATCGCGAGTTAGTAACATTACACCCTTTGGTTTATTTCTATTTAGACTGCAACTGGTACTCCGTAAGATTCCAGTGTTAAGAATATTTTATCCACTTCTTAAATTTCTATTTCCTTGGATTGATGTTGATCCCAGTGTTCCTGTACATCCTTCCGTCAAGAATATAACTAAAAGATTGATTGATATAGTAGGCGCGATCATCGGTTTAAGCTTTACTACAATCCTGTTTATCCCGATCGCGATCGCAATTAGTTTAGAGAGTGATGGCAGTATCTTATTTGCCCAAACTCGCTGTGGACTGTTGAGCAAACCCTTCCGTATTTGGAAATTTCGCTCAATGGTCAAAAATGCTGAACAGTTAAAAGCAAAAGTAGAAAATCAAATTGACGCAAATTCAGCGGATATGGATTCTGAATCAAAAGCAAATGGTAAATTCTTTAAAAATGCTGATGATCCTCGAGTCACGAGGGTAGGTAGATTTTTGAGAAGGACAAGTCTTGATGAATTTCCGCAGTTTTGGAATGTCTTAATTGGCGATATGAGCTTAGTGGGAACGCGCCCTCCAACATATAACGAGATTAACTCCTATGAATTAGCAGTGGAATATCATGATGAGCGATATACAGAATGGAATCGTCTAGATGTCAGACCAGGAATTACAGGAGTATGGCAAGTCAACGGACGCTCGAATGTCCGAACTTTTGCGGAAGTAGTTAACTACGATATTGAATACCGTAAAAACTGGAGTATTTGGTACGATTTGAAATTGATAGTACAAACTGTTTTAGCTCTATTTGACAAGAAAAATAAGGCTGTCTAACACAGCAAAAAGATAACGTCCCAAAGCGTGAACACAGAAAAGTGCAAAGTGCTGTAAACATTGTATTCTGGTATAGCGATCTCCAAACAAGCGAAGTATAGAGAATTATTTTCCACCGAAGACGGGAGGAAAACAATTCTCTATACTTCACTAGACGGTAAAACGCTCTAAATAGAACCATAATACATACATAGATAATCGTGGAACAAAATTGGTCTCAACTTCTTAAACAACTTATTGATAAACAGTCTTTAGCAGAAACACAGGCTACTTCATTAATGCATGGCTGGCTAGAAGGAGCGATCGCACCAGAACTGTCGGGAGCAATTTTAACCGCTTTGCAATGTAAAGGAGTAGAAGCTTCGGAGTTGGCAGCAATGGCGATGGTATTGCAATCCCAAAGCGAAGGTCAAAAATTTAACCAGCAATTTGGACATATTGTTGATCGCTCTAAACCTCTAATTGACACCTGCGGCACTGGTGGTGATGGTGCTTCCACCTTTAATATTTCTACTTCTGTCGCTTTTGTCGTTGCGGCGGCAGGGATTCCCGTAGCAAAGCATGGCAATCGCGCTGTTTCTAGTAAGTCAGGTTCGGCAGATGTTTTAGAAGCATTGGGAATTCATCTTTCTGCATCTACGGATAAAATTTACGAAGCATTGCCTGCGGTTGGCATCACATTTCTATTTGCTCCGAGTTGGCATCCTGCGATGAAGTCAGTCGGAGCTATTCGTAAGAGTTTAGGAGTGAGGACTGTATTTAATTTGATTGGGCCATTGGTCAACCCTTTACATCCCACGGCTCAAGTCTTAGGGGTATATAGTAAGCAACTAACTCATACTTTAGCGGAAGCATTACGCTTACTCGATCGCCAACAGGCTGTAGTTTTGCATAGCCGAGAAGGCATGGACGAAGCAGGTTTGGGCGATTTAACGGATATTTCTTTTTTAAATAATGGTCAAGTAACTGAAGAAGCGATCTCGCCCGAAGAATTTGGACTCACCCATGCGCCCATTGAGAGCCTAAAGGGTGGGAATGTTGCCGAAAATGCCGAGATTTTGAGATTGGTTTTGCAAGGGAAGGGAACTCAAGCCCAGACTGATTGTGTTGCGCTAAATAGTGGCTTAGCTTTGAGAATTGGTGGCGCAGCAAATACTTGGTCAGAAGGGGTAAAACTTGCTACTGATATCCTGCAAAGTGGCACAGCTTGGGATAAAACTGAAGCTTTAGTTAAGTTTCTCAAATAGAAAAAGATCCTATTCAAAGGAACAGGCAAGGAGCTTAAGCTCCTTGCCTGTTCCTTTGAATAAGGTTTGGCAGAAAATGTGGCTTGGTAATTAAAAGGTTCCGAAGGAGCGATCGCCAGCATCTCCTAGTCCGGGAACAATCCATCCTTTTTCATTGACAACTTCATCAATACAACCTGAATAGATCTGGACTTCGGAAAATTGTTGATTAATTAGCTGCAAAGCTGGGGGCGCACAAAGAGCATTAATAATCCGAATATGAGAAGCATCAACACCTCTCTCAGTTAATAACTTGAGAGTTGTTATAATCGAGCCGCCCGTTGCCATCATTGGCTCAACAATAAAAACCCGCGTCTGTGGTTCAAATATCTTGGGCAAACGATCAAGATAACAACTAGCCTCCAAAGTCTCTTCATTTCTCACCAATCCTAAGTGGTACACACTTGCAGTTGGCAGCAATGTTTGACAACCCTCTAGCATTGATAAACCAGCTCTTAAAATTGGCACAAAAGCCAAAGGAATAGAACCATCAATTAACTGTCCTGTCGCGCTTGCCAATGGCGTTTCTACAGTCACTTCCTGCACAGGCAAAAATTCTCGAATTGCCTCGTATGTAAGCCATTTTCCCATCTCATTCATTGCTGTCCGAAAGAGTGGAACTGGCGTATGCTTTTCACGGGCGATCGTGAGCCAGTGACGAATAACGGGATGAGGTGGAACATATACGCGCAATTGAGGAGCCATTGATATTCTCTGAAGTGGACTTAATTTGTAATACAGCGCTTTGCGCTCAAACCCGAACCAAGAATTTTTTTAATAGTGTTGCTTTGCAACACTATTAAAAAAATTCTTGAGGTTCGTTTAATCGGAAATCGCTGTAAGTAGCTAGGCATAGTTAAAAACCAGAGTCAAAACTTGTGGCGATCGCTCTGCGTGCGTCATAAGTTTTTGGATTTTATAGGGGATTACGCCTAGCTACTTAGAAGCTATCACAAAAAATCGAAAGAATCTTAGCTTGAAGCCGCTGTAAAAGACCAATTTTGGTTTTTTGGAAGCTAACCAAATCAGGACGCATAAAACCCAAAAGAGAGTTGCGGCGCAACTCTCTTTTGGGTTTTAAAAAAGCCGCAACAGCCTGTAATAGCAAATTGCTAGAAAAAATATTGCAAATTGGGCAAAGTCTGCTAATGTTTGTCTTGTTAAATCCCTCGGCATTGTGGGTGAGGTTATCAGTGAGTGAATTGAAACGTGACATAAAGCTGCGCGAAGTAGCAATTGAGTCGTTACCCGTTGATGATGATGACCTCGAAGCCCTATTGGGTGGTGTGTTAATCGACAAACAAGCGATCGCTGAGATTAACAATTTGTTGATAGATAATATGTTGCTAGACGATTTTGATAATCCAGAAAATATTAATATTGACGCAGATGCATGGATGCAAGATAGCAATAAAGATGTCAGCCATGACTCAAAGGAAAAAGAAGCTTTAATCGCCGAACGCGATCGCCTCCAAAAAGATTTGCAAGAATTGCGATCGCAGCATGAGTTTGAATGTGAATATGTCGATCAACTAGAGCAGGAAATTATTAGTGTTGCTAATGATCGCGATCGCCAAGTTACAGAGCTAAAGTTACAACTTGAGCAACTGCAAATTCAGTCGCAGCATCAACAATTACAACCTATTCAGCCCGTTGATGACAAAGATTTAAGCGATCGGCTGGCTATCCATGTTTTGCAAATAGAAGAGGAATTTCAGCATCGATTGACCCTTGCCCTAGAAATTGAAACTCAGAAAATTACGCAAAGTTTTCTGCAAGAGATCAATAAAAAAACAGAGTTAATTCATCAGTTGCAATGCCAAAATACAGTTCTGGATATTTCTCAACAAACTCTGACTGCGGAGCTAGAAACAACGCAAAGTTTACTCAAAGAATCTACCAAGACTCTAGAATTAGCCCAAACCAAGCTAACAGAAGTTAAAGCTCAACGCGATCGCTTTGAAGAAGAATTAATTCAACATCTTTCCAATCAAGCCCAGTTGCATCAGTCTTTGCGGGGCTTAGAAAACGAGTACGTTAGTGACCTTACGAGGGTGCAAGAACTAGAACAACAAATCGAAGAGTTGCAAAACCAAGTTTTACATCAAGCTTCTAGAGCTTCAGAATATGAAGCGGCTATTCAACATTGGAAAGAGCAATCAGTGAGACATCAACATCATTCTTTGCAACTTAGCGGTGCATTGGATCGATTACTTGATGAGAAGCCAATTCGACATCTCACCCAAACGAAGTCAGTTGTGCAAGCAGATGAATTGATTGCTGAGAAGATATATCAATCGTCTCGCTCAACAGAATCAAGTCTTGAGAAAGTACCCGTGCGATCGCCACATCCAAATGCCAAGGTCGATCTACCCTTTTTTCTAGTCAAATCTCGCTAGCTCATATCCTTTAAAAAGCAGTAGCGCACGCCCAGCATGAGCCAATGCTTTTTTGTTTTTATATGGGACATAAAAACCAAGAATTGGCTGGCGGTGCTCCGCACCGCCAGCCAATTCTTGGTTTTTGAACGGCTTAAAGCCTTTTGACAATAGGCAGAACCACCGTAAAACAGCTACCTTCGCCAAGTTTACTTTCGACAATCACTCTACCGTCATGAAGTTCTACCAGCTTTTTTACCAAATTCAAGCCCAATCCTGTACCCGCATATTGACGACTGAGACTGCTGCTAATTTGAATAAAGGGTTGAAAAAGCTTATGGATATCCTCTGGAGATATGCCAATACCTGTATCAGCGATCGCAAGGTGTAATTCGCCTTCACTTTTTTCTGAAGCCTCATGGCTCCCTACTAACTTTACCTCTAGATTAACTACACCGTCTTTAGGCGTGAACTTAACGGCATTACTTAATAAATTAATGAGTACCTGTCGCATTCGTCGCTCATCGATCGCGATTGTCGATGGTATATGTTTATTATCAACAAAATTCAATTGAATATTTTTTTGACTGGCTTGATACCTCACAAAGCTCAAACTACTTTCACACAGAGCATTTATAGAAGCCAATCCCAGATCTAATTCAAAGTTACCTGATTCAATTTTAGCAACATCTAAAATATCGTTAATTACTTCTAAGAGATGTTCACCACTTTTTTTGATAATTTTTAAGGAGTTTGTTTGACGTACATTGAGTTCTCCAAAGACTTGATCAAGCAACCCCTCAGACATACCAATTACCGCATTGAGAGGGGTGCGGAGTTCGTGACTCATGGCTGCCAGAAATTCATCTTTAAGGCGAGTTACTCTTTCTAACTCGATATTTGTCGCTATTAATTTCTCATTACTCAATTTCAATGCTTCTTCAGCTTGCTTGCGATCGCTAATATCTCTCACCAAAACTAAGACTTCATTATTACCACAGGGACTAACCCGCACCTCTTCATAAACCCATAAGCCATGTTTCTGTATTTTGTGTTCATAGATTTGAACTTCCCCTGTAGCGATCGCTATTTTAGAAGCAGCGATTTGATTAGCAACAGTTGAAGGAGGGAGAACTTCAGAGATATGTTGGTTGATTGGTAAAAAATCATTTTTGTGAGGCGATCTAGGTAATATGCAATCTAGACAACTTCCATCAGTTGTAATGCGTATCAATAGATCAGGAATTGCATTAAGTATTTCCTGTTTACGAGTTTCACTGTCAGCAAGATCAGCAGTTCTTTGTTGAATTCGCAACTCTAAAAGATGATTTAGATCGTTTAGTTCCTGTTGAATATTTTTAAGTTCATTAATGTTTTGAATTAGCGCAATATCATACATCGGCTGACCTTGCACATCAAGAACTAGAGATACACTTAGCAAAGTCCAGATAAATTGCCCCTCTTTATGGCGAAATCGCTTTTCAATGTGAAAGCTGTCAATTTCACCATCAAGTAGCTTCTGATAGTTGTAGAGATCACTTTCTAGATCGTCAGGATGAGTAATCTCTTGAAAACTCAGCATCTGTAACTCTGTTTCTGAATATCCCAACATTTGCCTTAAGGCTTGATTGGCGGCAAGGTGCTTACCATCATCAATACGAGCCAATGAAATCCCTACTGCGGCTGTATCAAATATACTTCTAAAACGCATTTCTGATTCTCGTAAGGCTTCTTCTGCTTGTTTGCGATCGCTAATATTCCGAATAATTGTGAGAGCTTCTTGATCACTAACTCTGACAATTTGAACTTCTTCATACTGAATTTTTTCACCTATATGCCATTGCTGTTCAAAAACTTGCATCTCGCCCGTTGTGATCGCTTTTTGAATTGCCGCAAGCTTTAAATCAGCAAGATCCTTAGGTAAAATTTCTAAAATATTTTTATTGATAGGATCAAAACTATCAGGCAACAAATCTTCAACATAATCGCTAGAAAAACAATCTAAATAAGTACCATCAATACTAATACGATAGATTAGATCAGGAATAGCATTAAGCACAGCTTTGTGTTGAGATTTAATATTAAGCAGTGCATCTTCACTTAATCTATTTTTAGCAAAAAGAATGCTAGATTGAGTAACAACTCCAAGAATTTGATCAAAGTCATCAACTACAGGTAGATATTCGCAGTGCGAATTTTGTAAATAATTGAGCATTATTTCAAAATCTGATAACTGCGATCGCCTGATTTTATTGACCTCTCCAACCATGACATCAGCAAGACATAATTTGCTTAGCTCCATTTGCTGTGCAACTAAGCGCACCACATCTGACTGCGAAAAAGTTCCCAACAATTTGTTCTGATCGACTACTAAAATGCAATTAATATCTAACCTAAAGACTTCTCTCTTATCATATTGCTCAAATTCTCCATTGATCAATTGATAGATTGCATTAATCGCCGTCAAAATCCCAGTCTGCCCATCTAGCATTAGTTGACATGGACAAATCGCTAGATCAAAGTAAATGCTTGGCGTTAATAGCATTAGTTTAATATTACAGCCTATTAAGGATTTGAGTAGTATAGAGAGATTTTGGGAAGCGGCGCTCCGCGCCGCTTCCCAAAATCTCTCTGAGGTTTAATTAAGCGCAAAGCGCTGTATTTAGATTTTGATTAGATGAAAAACTATTCCCTTAGTAAATATTACAACTTCTAAGACGTAGATTAACCTTTTTAAGTACTTAGCCTTCTACTTTCTTAACACTCCAAAAGCTATGGCGCACGCTGCGTGCGCCATAGCTTTTGGAGTGTTACATTTAATCGTGCCTAACTCAGCAATTCTCATTACAGCGCTTTGCGCTTTCTTAAAACCCAAGAGAATTTTTGAAAGGCTGGCAAAGCCAGCCTTTCAAAAATTCTCTTGTACTAGACAAAGCTGAAACAGACTGTATAAAAATTGGTTTTTTGAAAGCCAGCCTAAGGCTGGCTTTCAAAAAACCAATTTGGGGGTTTGCAGCGCCTAACTGTTTAACAAAAAACTTAAGTAAAAGTACTTAGTTAAGTTAAGCTAATCTAAATGTAGTTTTGTAAAGTTGTTAACTCTGCATCTAAATACAGCGTGTTATCTCAATGACGATCTTAAATCCACTCAAAAGCCATACTCTCTCTGCTCATTCGCATCAACCTCTGCGAGTAACAGCCTTTGGGGATAGCCTCGTTTATGGCTATGGAGATCCTGTAAATGGAGGCTGGGTAGAACAACTAAGGCGACGATGGATGGGGCAAGACAATGGTCATATTCTTTACAATTTGGGTGTGCGTGGTGATACAGTCGCGCACGTCAATCACAGATTAGAACAAGAGTTTTTATTGAGGGGAGAGATTCGTAATAAGCTCCCTAATTTAATAATTTTGTCTGTTGGTATAAATGACTCACCACGAGTTGGCAAACGCAACATGACAGATTTTGACCGCTTTAATTTAGAAATAATTAATTTGTTGGATAAAGCTCAAAGTCTTTGTCCAGTAATGTTTGTAGGCATGATCCCCATAGAAGAATCAGGCGTTGCACAAATGAAGGATGAATGAGTAAATAAAAGACAACGAGTTTAAGCAATAAAAAACAATGAAATGTCCAAAGTGTGGATCATCACATATTCGTAAAAATGGGAAACGAGGAGACAAACAAAATCATATTTGTGCTGATTGTGGTCGTCAGTTCATTGATAACTACTCAGTACTTGGATATTCCCAAGATGTCAAAAAAATATGTCTAAAAATGTATTGTAATGGCATGGGATTTAGACAGATTGAGAGATGTACTGATGTTAGTCACAACTCAGTCATCAACTGGGTTAGGGACGCAGCAAAGCAATTACCAGAATATCCACCCATTGAAACTATTCCTGATGTTGGTGAATTAGATGAACTCCAGACTTTTGTTGGGTCAAAAAAAACTTGATTTGGCTATGGACTGCGGTGAATCATTTTAGCAAAGGTATCTTGGCTTGGGTCTTAGGGGATAGGAGTAGTCAAACCTTTAAACCTTTATGGACATTGATTAAAGTTTGGCAATGCTATTTCTGGGTTACTGATGGTTACTGCGTCTACAAAATGTTTATCAACTCGGAGGATCAAATTATCAGCAAGACCTACATGACTAGAGTTGAGGGTGAAAATACGAGATTGAGGCATTATTTAGCCAGATTGCACAGAAAAACTTTATGTTATTCAAAATCCGAAGAAATGTTGAGGTATTCAATTCGTCTGTTGATTCACTATCTCAAATACAAATCATTTCCTACCTTTCCTTGATTCATCTTTCATTTGTGCAACGCCGAAGAATCAAAGATGCCTTTTTTAGATTGCTTACACTTCAATCATGCCGATCAATTTTCCTATAAAGAAGCTACTAAGTCTGCTTGCAAAGTACGCAGTATTCCCTATTTAGATATATTTGACCTCTGGCAATCTCAAGGACAAGATTGGATTAGCGATCGCCTCAGTCCCGATGGTTTACATCCAAATACAAAAGGCTACTCCGCTCTTTTTGAAGAAGTTCTCCATTGGCAACCATTAAAGCAGTTAGAACAGATGCTATCTGTTGGCGAATAATACTTGGGGAAGCGCAAAGCGCTTCCCCAAGTACTTTGTTGGAGATCGCTTTGCGAATAAGTCTGAACCCAAAAAATCAAAAAAACTTTGCTTTGCAAAGTTTTTTTGATTTTTTGGGTTCAGACTCGATTCTGTAATATTTTAACGACTGTGACGATCGCGTGATCACCGATACCTGTGGGGGTATGATCTCTGTATAAGTCTTACTAGCAGTTATGTCACAGCCTACAATTGAATCAGTTTTAAATGAAAAGCGCTTATTTGCTCCATCGGCAGAATTTTCGCAATCGGCACATATCAAAAGTCTTGAAGAATATCAACAAATATACGATCGCGCTAAAGCTGATCCCGCTTCTTTTTGGGCAGAGCTAGCCGAAACCGAACTCCATTGGTTTGAGAAGTGGCATACAGTTCTCGATTGGCAACCACCATCAGTAAAATGGTTTGATGGCGGCAAAATCAACATTTCTTATAATTGCCTTGATCGTCATTTGACCACTTGGCGCAAAAACAAAGCAGCGCTAATTTGGGAAGGTGAAAATGGTGATTCGCGCACCCTTACCTATGCCCAATTACATCGCGAAGTTTGTCAGTTCGCCAATGCCCTTAAGCAATTAGGTATTACCAAAGGCGATCGCGTTGGCATCTATATGCCGATGATCCCTGAAGCCGCGATCGCGATGCTTGCCTGTGCCAGAATTGGGGCGGTACATGGTGTTGTATTCGGTGGATTTAGTGCAGAAGCTCTGCGCGATCGGCTGGTGGATTCAGAAGCAAAATTAGTAATTACTGCCGATGGTGGTTGGCGCAAGGATGTCATTGTTCCCTTAAAAGAACAGGTAGATAAAGCTCTAGAGCATAGCGCAGTTCCTTCTGTTACCGATGTGCTAGTGGTTAAGCGCACGGGGCAACATACTCATATGAGTGCAGGGCGAGATCATTGGTGGCATGACCTACAGCAAGGTGTTTCCGCAAAGTGCGAAGCAGAACCTATGGATAGCGAAGATATGCTCTTCGTTCTCTATACTTCAGGCAGTACTGGCAAACCGAAGGGCGTTGTCCATACTACAGCAGGCTATAACCTCTATAGCCACATGACCACCAAATGGATTTTCGATCTTCAAGATACTGATATCTACTGGTGTACAGCTGATGTCGGTTGGATTACAGGGCATAGTTACATTATTTATGGTCCATTATCTAATGGAGCCACTACATTAATGTACGAAGGAGCGCCCAGATCTTCTAATTTAGGATGCTTCTGGGATGTAATTGAAAAGTATCAAGTCACGATCTTTTACACTGCTCCCACGGCAATCCGTTCCTTTATCAAAATGGGTGAACATCATCCCAATACCCGTGATTTAACTTCCCTTAGACTATTGGGAACCGTTGGCGAACCGATTAATCCTGAAGCATGGATGTGGTATCACCGCGTCATCGGCGGCAGTCGCTGTCCGATTGTCGATACATGGTGGCAGACAGAAACAGGTGGCATTATGATCACAGCCTTACCTGGAGCAATTCCCACTAAACCCGGCTCAGCCACCTTTCCCTTCCCTGGCATTATTCCTGATATTGTCGATCTTGATGGCAATCCTGCTAATGATAATGAAGGTGGCTACCTGATCATCAGTCATCCTTGGCCGGGGATGATGCGAACGGTTTACGGTGATCCAGAGCGCTTCCGTAAGAGCTATTGGGAACATATCCCCCCTAAAGATGGGAAGTATGTCTATTTCGCAGGAGATGGCGCTCGCAAAGATGAGGATGGCTATTACTGGGTAATGGGTCGTGTTGACGATGTGATCAATGTGGCAGGTCATCGTTTAGGCACAATGGAAATTGAATCGGCACTAGTTTCTCATCCTGCGGTAGCAGAAGCTGCTGTAGTCGGCAAACCCGATGATATCAAAGGCGAGGACATCTTTGCCTTTGTAATATTGGAAGGAGATCGCGTGCCAAGTGAAGAACTATCAAAAGAACTTAAAAAGCACGTTGTTGCCGAGATTGGCGCGATCGCTCGTCCTAATGAGATTCGCTTTGCGGAAGCTTTACCTAAAACGCGATCAGGAAAAATCATGCGGCGCTTATTGCGATCGCTAGCGGCTGGTCAAGAAATCACTAGCGATACTTCCACTCTAGAAGATCGTTCGATTTTAGATAAATTGCGAGAAGGCGCATAAGTAATCAAGTTACGACGCTTTGCGCCCCAACTTGCAAATCCCAAAGAGAGTTACCGCGCTTTGCGCGGTAACTCTCTTTGGGATTTGTCTTAATATTTCTGGCTATCGCTATAAAATAGGCAATAATTAAACAGTAGATTACAACGATAAATAACGTTAAATATTGTGGCACATACTTTTTTAGTGCAACCTGGGAAATGGTCTCTCGAAGGCAACTGGATTGACAGAGACTCAATGCCAATTGGAGTCAAAGGGAAAACACTAGTTGGTTGGTCGAAAGATAATTTCTGGTTCACAATGGTCACAAAATTGACTTTCCCCAATAGCGATCGCAATGAATTGACGATGGCATATAAGGGTCGCATTGATTCTGATGAACGACGGTTTACTTTTGTGTTAGATCATAGTGAACTTGGCAAGGTAGAAGGTGAAGGCATAATTGGTCCCGACTCAATCATTCAACGCTACTGGGTTTTAGGGGATAAAAAAATGAGGACAGGCTTCCAAACACTATATCGCCGTGATACCGACATTTATTCCTTATCAAGTGGCATCATCGCAGGTCAAAACCTTGAAAGCACTATGGAAGCCTCACTAACCCGTCATGTTGACAATTAAAAAAGTGACCTTGTTTAAGGGGATTCACACCCTCAACAAAATCACTAAAAAATTATTTTTATAGCTACTCACTTCCCAGTGAAAAATTAGACGTGGCGGCGCTTCGCGCCGCCACGATAGTTCTGGGTTTTTAATGTCTATTTTGATAGTGGGAAGGGAGTATCGCCAAATGTAATAAGACATAAAACCCAAGAACTGTCTAGCGGCGTTCCGTCAGACAGTTCTTGGGTTTTGATTTGTCCTAAAACAAGTGACCGTAGCTATATCGGCAAAAGCCTAGCGCGCGTTAGCACTCTTTAGCTCATTTGACAGAACCTCTAGGGCTTGAGCAAACTGAGGGTCAGAGACTGTACCAACTAAATCACGATTTTTATTTAGCTTTTCAATATCCTCTTTAGTTAGCTCAACCACGCGATCGGGTACGATGCCTAAATGATTGATATCACGCCCACTTGGTGTGTAGTACTTGGCGATCGTTACTGCCATGCCCGATCCATCACTTAGAGAGTGAACAGACTGAACTAAACCCTTCCCAAAAGTTTTAGTTCCCACCAACACAGCCCGCTTATTGTCTTGCAAAGCTCCAGACAAAATTTCACTGGCGCTTGCAGAGCCGCCGTCAACTAAAACCACAAGGGGTTTGTTAGTTATAGCTTGACGGTTAGCAGTTAAACGCTCACTTTCACCCTTGCGATCGACAGTTGAAACAATAGGAGCATTGTCAAGCCACATTCTGGCAATTTCGGCACTGGAGTACAGTAATCCGCCTGGATTGGAGCGTAGGTCTAATACAAAGCCCACCGCCCCTTTACTAACGTGATCTTGGATTACTTTACGCATATCGCTGGCGGCATTCGCATTAAACTGACGCAGGCTAATGTAGCCAACCTTGCCAACATTGGTATCTCTAAGCTCAGCCTTGACTGGATGAATCTCAATTTTGGCTCGTTCTAACTCAATATCAAATTTGCGATCGCCGCGTTTGATACCCAATTTAACTTTTGTACCAGCAGGACCACGAATTAATGCTACGGCTTGGTTAATATCCATGCCTTCTGTAGATTTATTAGCGATCGAGGTAATTATATCCTTGGTTAAAACCCCTGCGAGGAAAGCAGGAGAATCCTCAATAGGAGCAACTACTGTTAGTTGCTTAGTTTCATCATCCATTCCCAACTGGATACCAACGCCCGTGAGTTCTCCTGATGTATCAATCTGCATACTCTTAAATTGACTAGGATCCATAAATCTGGTGTAAGGATCATTCAAGAGTTTAAGCATTTCCCGAACAGAGCGATAGGCTTCTGCCTTCGATGAATAATCGCGATTTTCGACATACTGCCGCCTAACTTGTCGCCAGTCTACTTTATTAAAAGAGCCATCAACATATTCGCGATTTATGAGTTGCCAAGCTTCGTCAACGATTTCTTTGGGGCTATCCCGAAATGCAGCGATGCTGGGGTTTGCTAGTTGAAAACCAACAACTGCGACAGCCGCCGCCAATGCTGCTGTTGTACCAAGTACAAGTCCGCCTTTTGCCATGTCAACTTCCTGAAAGGTGATGTGTGTGAGGAACGCGATATCTATAAAGTACACCAACTCTAGCACAGGAGTTTTTAAGCTTGTGATCAAATTAGCAAACCTAGAGGCTAAGTCACCCTTTTGGGTTCAGCATTAATGCTTAAAGTTCTAATTTCTTAAAGGTACAGGGTTTTCCACTTTCTTAAAAAACCACGAAAAATTTTTGAAAGGCTCGCTTTGCCAGCCTTTCAAAAATTTTTCGTGGGACTACGCAAAGCCGCAACAGGCTAAACAACTTATCGCTAAGCGCAATTAAATATAGAAACTAAAAGCCTGAGTCGCACACTACGAGTGCGACTCAGGCTTTTAATCTAATTTTTAATCATGCTTGACTGCTTAAATGTAGCTTCTAATACAAATTGATGCCTTACAAATTGATGAAATCATTGGTGGTTAATTTCTTTATGGTAACTATAAAAAATGAGATTATTAAGAGTTATAGGTTATTAGCCTTCTAGATTCGTGGAAGGCTCTTGAAGTAACACTTATTTAGCTCATGTCGCCTTATTGTGATGACAAAAAACTTTGTGAAAGGTATAGAGTCTGTGATCAAAAAATTTCTACTGAGTGCGTTGCTAGTTTTGTGGTTAGTGAGTTTTCCTTTTACAGGTCAGACCTTTGCACAGTCGACCACTTCCCCTTCTCCGACAGCTAGCCCTACAGAAACTGCTTCTCCTGCGGCTACAGCTAGTCCTTCTCCTAGTGCTTCGCCATCGTCTACATCCGCGTCAAAAGCAGATGCTTTGACTTTAACCAAAGAGCAAAAAGAAGCTCTTGACAAGTTGCTGCAACCTGCACCTGCTGCTTCGCCAATCAATTCAGGTGATACGGCGTTTATGCTGGTAGCGGCTGCTCTTGTATTGCTAATGACTCCTGGACTAGCCTTTTTCTATGGCGGTTTGGTCAGAACCCGCAATGTATTGAACACGATGATGATGAGCTTATTGCTCATGGCTGTTATTGGCGTAACTTGGGTATTGTGGGGATATAGCTTAGCGTTTGATGTATCAATCAAGGCTCCTGAATTTGGTCAAGGTATCGAAAAGTTTATTGGTGGGCTTGATTGGGCTTTTCTCAACAAAGTTGCTTTTGATGCCCCCGATCCTGTGGGTTACGCAGGTACGATTCCCCACGCTGTGTTCATGGTGTATCAAATGATGTTCGCGATCATTACCCCTGCTCTGATTTCTGGGGCGATCGTTGAGCGAATGAGCTTCAAGGCTTATTTCTGGTTTATTTTGATTTGGTCTACATTCGTCTACTCTCCTCTTGCTCACATGGTTTGGGGAAGAGGTTTCTTGGGGGAACTAGGTGCTTTAGACTTTGCTGGTGGCACGGTTGTTCACATCAGTTCTGGCGTTGCTGCGGTTGTGGCGGTTTTGGTGGTCGGATCACGCAAAGACTTTGCTTCTAGACCACATACTCCTCATAACGTGCCTTATGTATTGTTAGGCATCGGTTTGCTTTGGTTTGGATGGTTTGGTTTTAACGCAGGTAGTGCTCTTAGTGCTGGTTCTGTGGCGGCGGTCGCCTTTGTAGCTACCACTGTCTCAACCTCTGCTGCTGGTTTAACTTGGCTAATAGTTGAATGGGTACTACGCGGCAAGCCAACGGCTGTTGGGATTGCTAGCGGATTTCTAGCTGGTCTGGTGGGTATTACTCCTGCGGCTGGTTTTGTAACTCCTATTGGCGCAATTTTAATCGGATCAATCACTTCTGTATGCTGCTTTATTGCTGTAAGTTTGCGTGCTAAATTCAAGTTTGATGATTCCCTTGACACCTTCTCAGTCCATGGTGTGGGTGGAACTGTAGGGGCTTTGTTGACTGGTGTATTTGCCACTAAAGCAGTAAATCAAATTAGAGATGCTAAAGGCGAAGTGATCAATTTAGGCTTGTTAGATGGCAACTTTAGTCAACTTTGGATTCAATTTATTGGCGTTGCGGTTACCTATGTGTTTGCTGGGATCGCTACATTTATCATTCTGCAAGTCTTGAAACTATTCATGGATTTGAGAGTTCCTCAATCTGTTGAAGAGCAAGGTATTGACTTACCAATTCATGGTGAAGAAGGTTACGGTAGTGACTTTGGCTCTGGAGTATTCGTTAGTCAAAGCTCCTCAGAAAGATAAAATTTTCTTCTAGAGAAGATCAAATAGTCATGATTAAAAAGCATATTGTGCTGCTTAATCATGACTATTTTTATTTAAATTTAAGTGCTTAGGCGTAATTAAAAAACTTCGCTAAAACTTATATCAGCAATTCTCATTATAAAAATTGGTTTTGTGAAAGCTAGCCTAAGGCTAGCTTTCACAAAACCAATTTTGGGGTTCTCAGCACCTTCGGCGCTGAGAACCCCAAAATTGGTTTCATAATGAGAATTTCTGAACCTATATCGCACGCCCACCATGCGCTATAGGTTTTATATTTGATTGTGACTAGCTACTTATTCAAATTTAGTTGCTTTGTTAAAGAGTATGGACTTATACAAAACTTATACCCTTTAGTCTGATGTCATGTAATTCAATAATCTTTATATTTTCTTACTCCCTTCCCATTAAATGATTAGGGATCTGCAATTTAATAAAGTACCAAATATAAAACCAGAATTAGTAGGGCGGCTTCGCTGCCCTACTAATTCTGGAAAATCTGGAATGGTACTTTTTTATTCGCTCGTCCCTTAGGGTTGCGCGGCTCAGCCGCGCAACCCTAAGCATTTACTGGGAAGGGAGTAGGCAAAGCTAACTAATTGAGGAGAATCTTACGGTGTTAGTTTACAAGTCAAATCAAAGAAAGAGACTCAAGAGTTCAGTAAACTGGACTGCTTGCCTTCCCTTAGCGGCAATTATTGCTGTGTTTTGGATCTATGCAGCTACTGCTCAAGAACCTGCTGCTATGACTATGCCCAAACCTGAAATTGTCGATCCCGTTGCGAAGGCTGCTATCGCGGGGCTAAAAGTTGGTCTAGATACACTTTGGGTTGTGATCTCAGCATTTCTAGTGTTTTTTATGAATGCTGGTTTCGCTCTCGTTGAGTCTGGTTTTTGCCGTCGCAAAAATACAGTAAATATTCTTTCTAAGAACCTAATCGTATTTGCGATCGCCACAATTGCTTACTGGCTAGTAGGCTTTGGTTTAATGTTTGGTGATGACGGTGGCAATAACTTTATCGGTTTACAAGGATTTTTCTTGAGTGGGGAAGATAACAGCCCTGCTACTGGTAGTGATTACAAGGGCATATTTAGTGCGCTTAATTGGACAGGTGTGCCTTTAGAGGCTAAGTTCCTGTTCCAGCTAGTGTTTGCAGGAACTGCGGCAACTATCGTTTCAGGTGCAGTAGCTGAAAGAATTAAGTTCATGTCATTTTTGCTCTTTAGCTTTGTCCTAGTTGCGATCGCTTATCCGATTACTGGACACTGGATTTGGGGCGGTGGTTGGCTTGCTGACATGGGATTTTGGGACTTCGCTGGCTCTACTGTTGTTCACTCCGCGGGTGGTTGGGCTGCGTTAATTGGGGCTGCCATACTTGGAGCACGCTCTGGTCGCTATGGCGAAGATGGTAAAAACCGTGCCATCCCTGGTCACAGTATGAGTCTAGCTACCTTGGGTTGCTTGATTCTATGGTTGGGGTGGTTTGGATTTAACCCCGGTTCTACTATGGCTGTTGGTGATGGTCGCTTACTTGCACACATTGCCTTAACTACAAATACGGCTGCTTCAACTGGGGCGATCGCTTCAACCATTGCGGCATGGCTATATCTTGGCAAGCCTGATTTGTCGATGATTGTTAATGGATTGTTGGCTGGTTTGGTCGGAGTAACTGCTTCCTGTGCTTGGGTAACACTGCCTAGTGCCGCTATTATTGGCGCAGTGGCTGGTGTCCTCGTTGTGTTTGCGGTTGGTTTTTTTGATGTCTTAAAGATTGATGATCCCGTTGGTGCAACTTCAGTTCACCTTGTTTGTGGTATTTGGGGAACCTTGGCAGTTGGTTTATTTGCTGTTGGTCCTAAGACTCTGATTGGTAACGGTTTTGAACTTTATACCACTGGGCCTGCTGCTGGTCTATTCTATGGCGGCGAGTTTACTCAGCTATGGCATCAATTAATTGGTATCGCTGCTGTTGGCGGTTTTACCGTGGCTATTAGCTTTATCAGTTGGTACATTATTGCTTTGATTACTGGTGGTATCCGTGTAGAAGATGAAGAAGAGTTTAAGGGTCTCGATATTTCTGAACATGGTATGGAAGCATATTCTGGTTTCGTTAAAGAGAGCGAATAATTTTTCCTTAGTTTAATCACAAAAGAAGCTGGCGCGATGCGCCAGCTTCTTTTGTGATTTCAGCAAAGCAAGTTTTGCGTACAAACCAAAACCAAGTCACAAAAGTGTTGTCACACTTTTGTGAATTAAAACCAAACCCAGTGAGAGTATACCAAAACTAAAAATGGCTCAGCCATTTTTAGTTTTGGTATACTCCCTTCCCAGTGTAAAAACAGACATTAAAACCCAAGGATTAGCGTTGCGGTGCGAAGCGCCGCAACGCTAATCCTTGGGTGGGAAAGGAGTAACTCTAGCAAAGCTATAGTTCTGCGTTTTGTGAAGTTCACCTTAATTCCGATGGGGTTGTCGGGGTATAATAGTGGGGCAAAGAACTAAAAATATCTATAGTTTCGATAGTTGAACCATGACAAATACTCTACTTAACCCTGTCAAGATATCCAAGGTTGAGGTTCTCAAGCAGAAAAGCGACTTTTTGCGGGGACCTATCGATACTGAGCTTATTGATGGCAACCCATTTTTTAGTCAGGATGGACTTCAGATTCTCAAGTTTCATGGTTCCTATCAACAGAAAAATCGTGACTTTGAGAAGGCGAAAGAAAAGGGTGACGAAGCTCAGTACAGCATGATGTTGCGGACTCGTAGCCCTGGTGGAGTGATCCCTTGGCAGCTATATGTAGCTCTTGATAAATTGTGCGACAAATATGGCAACCATACTTTACGAGCTACTACGCGCCAAGGTTTTCAGATTCACGGCATTCTTAAGGAAAATCTGAAAACAGTAATCGCTGACATCACTCGCAACATGGGATCGACGGTGGGCGCTTGTGGCGATATCAACCGTAATGTGATGGCTCCTGCGGTTCCCTTTAAAAATAGACCCGAATACACCTATGCCCGTGACTATGCCTTTAAAATCGCTGACTTATTAGCTCCTCAGGCAGGTGCTTATTATGATATTTGGCTGGATGGTGAAGTTGCGGTGACCGCAACTGAAGCGCCCGAAGTCAAAGAAGCGCGCGATCGCCAAGGTTTAGGTACTGCAAAAGTCAATATTAGCGATATCGAACCAATTTACGGCGTTCAGTATTTGCCTCGCAAGTTCAAAATTGCGATCGCAGTGGCTGGTGACAACTCGGTTGATCTTTATACCAATGACTTGGCTTTAGTGGTGATTACTAATCCCCAAACTCAAGCTTTGGAAGGCTTTAATCTCTATGTTGGTGGCGGCTTGGGACGCGCCCACAATAATGACGCAACCATCGTTCGCATGGCAGACAGTATTGGATTTGTGCCTGTAGGGCAAATCTATGATGCGATCAAAGCGATCGTGGCACTGCAACGTGATTATGGCGATCGCCATAACCGCCGTCATTCACGCTTTAAGCATATTTTGCATGAGTGGGGCGTGGATAAGTTCAAGCAGGTTTTGCAAGAATATTATCCAACGGAGTTAGCTCCTGCGCGGGAACTGCCTGATTTCAAATATGAAGACTATTTGGGCTGGCATGAGCAGGGCGATGGCAAATATTTTGTGGGAATTTCTATTGAAAATGGTCGGGTTAGCGATCGCAAAGATCTCCAGCTCAAGACCGCTTTACGCGAAATTAGCGAGAAATTTCACCATGATTTTGTATTGACTCCTAACCACAATTTGCTGGTTACTGAAGTCGCTGTCGATGAAAAAGAAGAAATTCAAAAAATCCTTGATCGTTGCGGCGTTTTGGCTCCAGACAAGATTGATTCCCTTGTGCGCTATTCGATGGCTTGTCCTGCTTTCCCGACCTGCGGATTAGCGATCGCTGAGTCAGAAAGAGTTTTGCCTAGCATATTGGCAAGAATCCGCACATTATTAGTGCGTTTGGGCTTAGAGAATGAAACCTTTGTGACTCGGATGACAGGATGCCCTAATGGTTGCGCTCGTCCTTATATGGCGGAGCTAGCTTTTGTGGGTAGTGCTGCCGATGAGTACCAAATTTGGTTAGGTGGTAGTTTTAACTCCACACGTCTCGCACAACCTTATGTGCAGCGCTTACACATCGACAATCTAGAAAAAGGTTTAGAGCCTCTGTTTGTCTATTTCCGCAACGAGCGGATTGCAGGTGAGACTTTTGGTGATTTTTGCGATCGCAAAGGTAATGTAGATTTACTTAAATTCTCGGAAACCTATGTGTCCGAGGTTGAGGATACTGATAAATCTAAGCGCAAAGATGTCCGCCATCGAGTCACACTTTCTACTAGATCCTATGATTTGCTCAAAAAAGCCGTAGATGAAAAGGGTGCTTCGATGAAGGATCTAGTGGAAAAAGCTCTAGAGAAGTACTTAGAGTAGCTAATTGTGTGGTTGTCAGCGCTAAAGGCGCTGACAACCACACAATTAATTCTTTAAAAGAACCAATTGTGTGATTGTCATTTTTTTTGCTAGCTTATTAGCTGCAAAATTTGCTATAGTTAAAAATTGTGATTATTCCAAGAGCTTAAATCTTGATAGAACGCTATACATTACCCGAAATGGGACGGTTATGGACAGATCGGCACAAATACCAGACTTGGTTGCAAGTTGAGGTTGCCGTTTGTGAAGCACAGGCAGAATTAGGCTATATTCCTGCCGATGCTGTCGAAGAAATAAAGTCAAAAGCAAATTTTGACACCGATCGCGTTAATGAAATTGAGTTAACGGTCAAGCACGATATGATCGCGTTTTTGACCAACGTAAATGAATATGTGGGTGATGCAGGTCGCTACATTCACCTTGGCTTAACTAGCTCTGATGTGCTAGATACAGCTCTAGCGGTGCAATTAGTAGATAGCTTAGAAATCATCCAAGCCCAGCTAGAAGAAGCAATCCAAGCAATTCGCTATCAGGCGCAGCAGCATCGTTACACGATCATGTCTGGACGTACTCATGGCATCCATGCAGAGCCGATTACGTTTGGATTTAAGTTGGCTGGCTGGCTAGCGGAAATGTTGCGTCATCGCGATCGCCTATTGAACTTAAATAAAACTATTGCCGTTGGTAAAATTTCGGGCGCAGTAGGTACTTATGCCAATGTTGATCCTCGCATTGAAGCGATCGCTTGCCAGAAGTTAGGACTACAACCAGATTGTGCTTCGACTCAGGTAATTTCGCGCGATCGCCATGCGGAGTTTTCGCAAGTATTAGCTCTAATCGGTGCGTCAATCGAGCGCTTTGCTGTCGAGATTCGCAACTTGCAGCGCACTGATGTATTAGAAGTAGAAGAACATTTTACCAAAGGACAAAAAGGCTCATCGGCAATGCCCCACAAGCGCAATCCGATTCGCTCAGAGCGTCTCACAGGTATGGCGCGATTATTGCGTGGCTATGCGACTACAGCCTTAGAAAACGTGGCGCTATGGCATGAACGCGATATTTCCCATAGTGCGGCGGAACGGGTGTTACTCCCTGATAGCTGTATTCTTACGCATTTCATGCTCAGAGAAATCACCGATCTAGTCAAAAATCTGTTGGTGCATACCCACAATATGGAGCGAAATCTCTATTGCTATGGTGGTGTAGTTTTCAGTCAGCAAGTATTGCTAACTCTCGTGACCAAGGGCTTGAGCCGCGAGGATAGCTATGCGATCGTGCAGAAGGCAGCGCACTTGGCATGGAATAAAACTGATGGTGATTTCCGTAAGTTGATTAGTGAAGATGAAACTGTGCGATCGACTCTTACAGAAGAAGAGATAGCCGCTTGTTTTGATCCTAATAAACATCTTAAAAACCTCGATCAAATCTATCAACGCTTGGGTATTTAACTTCCATAAAAAAATGAATGGCGGCGCTTTGCGCCGCCATTCATTTTTTAAACCCGTTGGGTGGCTTTTCAAAAAAGCTCTTGGCGCACGCTGCGCGTGCGCCAAGAGCTCTTGGTTTCTATACTGATGCAGCAGAAGCAAACTTTTGTTCTTGTTCACTAAACTGTTCGATAATTGGCAACTTCTCAATCTCCACTTCAATACCACTCGCAAGACGCTCACTCTGCAAATTTAAAGCTGCTTGAATCAACCCTTGAAATAAAGGATGAGGACGACTGGGGCGAGACTGAAACTCAGGATGGAACTGTGTGGCAATAAAATAAGGATGATTGGTAAACTCGACAACTTCCACCAATCGCCCATCGGGAGAAGTTCCACTAATCACATAACCAGCATCAATAAATTGCGATCGATAGGCATTATTGAACTCATAGCGATGGCGATGACGTTCGTAAATTACTGATTCGTTATAGAGCCGATGAGCTAAGGATTCGGGGGCAAGGCGACAGGCATACAGCCCCAAACGCATCGTGCCACCGAGATTTACCACATCTTGCTGTTCAGGCAGCAAATGAATTACAGGATTAGAAGATTCAGGAGAGAACTCTGCACTATTAGCATCACTCAACTGAGCGATATTTCTTGCCCAGTCAATCACCGCACATTGCATTCCTAAACAAAGTCCAAGAAATGGAATCTTATGCTCACGAGCGTATTGAACCGCCGAAACCTTACCATCGACCCCGCGATTACCAAAGCCTCCTGGCACTAAAATTGCGTGGACATCTTTAAGGAATTTCTCTGCTCCATAAACCTCTATATCTTCAGAATTAATCCAACGTAAATTGACATTACTATTAACCGCGATCGCTCCATGCTTAAGAGCTTCAATTACCGAGAGATAAGCATCGGTCAGACGGACATATTTGCCAACGATCGCGACTTCTACTTGATGCTCAGAACGGTAGAGACGCTCGACAAGGGTTTGCCAACTACGAAGATCGGGCTGACGTTGCTGCATTCCCAATAGTCGTAATACTTGTTCAGCCAGTCCTTCCCGTTCCATCGCTAAAGGAACTTCATAAATGCTTTTGACATCCTGCCCTGTCATCACACATTCAGGCAAGACGTTGCAGAATTCTGAAATCTTGTCTTTGATGTTTTGAGGAAGAGGGCGATCGCTACGACAGACCAAAATATCAGGCTGAATTCCTACGGATTGTAATTCTTTGACTGAATGCTGAGTAGGCTTAGTTTTCATTTCCCCTGCGGAGGCGATCCAAGGCATCAAAGTTACGTGCATATACACGACATTTTGACGACCAACATCCTTACGAAATTGCCTAATCGCTTCAATAAAGGGTAGTGACTCGATATCCCCAACCGTACCGCCAATTTCTACGATCACTAGATCAGGATTGCCGTTTTTGGCAACACGGTGAATACGTTCTTTAATTTCATTGGTGATGTGAGGAATTACCTGCACCGTGCCGCCTTGGTAGTCACCACGACGCTCTTTATTGATCACCCCTTGATAGATTGCCCCCGTAGTGACATTGCTGAGCTTCGACATTGAGGTATCTGTAAATCGCTCATAATGTCCTAAGTCTAAATCAGTCTCTGCCCCATCTTCAGTAACAAACACTTCTCCATGCTGAAACGGACTCATTGTCCCAGGGTCAACGTTGATGTAAGGATCAAGCTTTAAAATTGCGATCGAGTAGTCACGAGATTTAAGTAAGCGTCCCAAACTTGCGGCGACAATGCCCTTTCCAATACTAGAGACAACGCCGCCAGTCACAAAAATATACTTAGCCATAAAATTTCGTTATAAAGCGCATTGCACGAAAACACTTTGTAGACAATGCTCAACAGACTGATTATATAGCAGTAACCTAGCGACAGTCATTTTCTATACATTCTATGCAGCAATTCTCATTATAAAAATTGGTTTTTTGAAAGCCAGCCGTAGGCTGGCTTTCAAAAAACCAATTTTGGGGTTTGCAGCGCCTTAGGCGCTGCAAACCCCAAAATTGGTTTCATAATGAGAATTGCTGACATTCTATGATGAAGTCTATGAAACAGGAATGTACTCCGCCGATGATGTGGCTAAGATATTAGGAGCTTTGTATTCAGTCTTTCAGGATTATGAAAGTAATTTATAAATTATGGGCGATCACCATTTGTAGAGATTATTTATGCGATCACCTATCCGTCCCTAACTCAACTTCTGAATTTTAAGGCGCTTATTCCTCAAACTGCCAACGATCTTTAGAGGCTTCTTCATCAAAGAATCTTTTAGGACGTAGAGTTAGGGTGACTCTGCCTAAGAGTTCCACTTCTGGACGAGACTCAAACCATGCAAACTTGAGGTTCCCTTCAGAGTCAGCGATCGCAAAGTAACTATTCTCATCCCAATCACGTTGAGAGCGATCGACCAGTATCAAGATGTCCTCAGCGCGATCGCGAATAGCACTCAAAACTTCCTGATTAATCGCCGCTTGCAAAGTATCTGTAGTACAAGCAACAATCACACCATCTTTCGCTTCATGTACCACAAACCAACCGGGAAGAGTTGCCCAAGCTTCTGCTCCTGAGCCTTGGACAATGCCAAAGGGAGCTAATTCTTGAACTTGTGTGACTGACTGGAACTTCTCAAGTGTTAATGGGAGAGAGCCTGCTACTGGCAAAATGCGGGGAATACTATCTTCGCTATCGTAGCGAAAGTTAGGAAGGTTAGGAGCTTTCTTCTTGGATGGATTCCCCATATCCATTAACAGACGCTCGATCGCTGCACGAGCTTTGTCACTATGGGCAAAGCGTAAACCTCTCGCGATCAATCTAGTGCGTTCCTGTGGATCGATTTTGCCTTGCGTTGCTTTGAGAATTTGTAAAACTACGGCATCCCCTGGGTGGCGAGTAAATCCTTCTGGCAAATTAGCGACAGATGCCGCCTCCTTCATTGCCTTGACAACATCCTTAGCTTCCAAAACATCAAGATTCTTTTCGAGGGCGAAGGTTGCCATTGCTACCCGTTCTGATTGATTGAGTACACGCAACTCATTGAGAATATCACTACCTTTCTGCTCAAAATGCGCTAGCACAATATCAGAAGCGTTGCCGACTTGCAGACTTGCATAGACCTGAGAAGCCACAACAATCTGATTTTGTTGAATTGGCTCAAAACCTGTATTTTCAAAAATAGCAAGGGAGTTCTCTCCCATTTTTTGTAGCATTTGACAGGCTAATCCCCACTGTACCCACGTTCCTTCTTTATGGCGTAAAAGTTTTAAGAGTCCTTCTGAGTCGGTGGGAAGTGCAGCTACGGGAATGGGCATAATTTTTAGTAAATGAATGTTTAACTCCTCTCCTACGGGAGAGAGGTTAAGTTGAGGGTCTGGCTGGATGTGTTTAGCCCCTCTCCTGCGGGAGAGGGGTTGGGGTGAGGGCTAGGCGGCAACTTGCTTAGAATCTTTATGTTCGCGCATTGAGTTTACAAAACGCTCGAATAAATAATCGGCATCGTGAGGGCCGGGACTAGCTTCAGGGTGATACTGCACCGAGAAGATTGGCAAGGTTTTATGTTCTAAACCAGCGACAGTACGATCGTTGAGATTAATATGGGTCAACATGGCGGGAGACTCACCAAAGGACTCACCTGTGAGCGCGAAACCGTGATTTTGACTGGTGATTTCCACACGGCGATCGGCATTTTCGGCTTGGTTTTGGGCAGGTTGATTGAGTCCGCGATGTCCAAACTTAAGCTTAAAGGTGTCACCACCCATTGATAAGCCTAAAATTTGATGCCCTAAGCAAATACCAAACATGGGCTTGTCAGCAGCTAGTAAAGCTTTAGCGGTTTCAATACCCTGAGTTACGGCGGCGGGATCACCAGGCCCGTTAGACAGAAAGATACCATCGGGATTGTAAGAAAGAATCTTTTCGGCAGACGTGTCAGCAGGGACGACGATGACATGGCAGCCATAGCTAGCAAGACGGCGTAAAATGTTACGCTTTACACCAAAGTCCATCGCAACGACAGTTAATGTATCCTCTGTTAATTGTGATGCTTCGATAAATTCCCATTCAGGTAATGTTTTCTCAGCCCATTCATAAATGCTCTTAGTGGAAGCTTCTTGAGCTAGGTTTTGACCTTGCATCGAGGGGGCTGCTTTTACTTTAACAAGTAATACTTCAGGATCAAGAATTTCTGTAGAGATACCGCCATTCATCGCGCCAAGCGATCGCAGTTTACGGGTAAGAGCGCGAGTATCAATTCCTGCAATACCAACTACATTATGCGCCTTGAGGTAATCGGGCAGAGATTGGCGCGATCGCCAATTACTTGGCACTGCCGTAATATTACGCGCAATTACGCCACGCACTTGAGGGCGATCGGACTCTTCATCTTCAGGAGTTACGCCTGTGTTACCTAGTTCAGGGCAGGTAAAAGTGACGACCTGTCCGCGATAGCTAGGATCGGTAATGACTTCTTGGTAGCCCGTCATACCCGTGTTAAATACTACTTCACCGATCGCAGTTCCTGATGCACCAAAGGCATAGCCTCGGTAACAAGTACCATCTGCCAAGACCAAAATCGCTGCTTGCTTTGTTGCCATATCTTCAAATACTCGTTCATCAAGTATCCATTGTGGACACTAGCGAACATTCTAAACGTTATATAGGTCACAAGAATGGATTTTAATTAGTTTGCTGCTGAATATTTTGGGGAAGGTTTTTAAATCGGGGGTAAATTTTACTTGTTTTGAGGCGATCGCTTTTTGTCATCATCAAGCGCGATCGCTGACTCACAGGGCTAAATTCCGTTTAAAACCTGATACAGTCTCCTTTGAGACTTTATGTAGTCCAAGAGACTTTTTAAAAGGCTGGCGAAGCCAGCCTTTTAAAAAGTCTCTTGGGTTTTAAGAAAGCGTAAAGTGCTGTACTTTAATCAAAAGTTAAAAACTAAATTTAGTCAAATAATCGTAAATACTAGAATAATTAATATTGAAAGCTATTTATCAATCCCCCAGCAATTCCTTACTCTGATTTACTCATTTTTAAAATAGATCTGCCCCAGAATTGGAAGTTAGGGTCTTAGCAACTTCCGCCTAAGTCCTAACTGTTTCTGACTTATCGCAATTTAGCGACAGGATAATCTGTTAATAATTGCTGATTGGTCAGCAAATCGATCGCAGTTATCCGTAACTCTCGATTATCACTAATGCTAAATAACACCTTGAGCCGATCGCCATCGGGTTGACCAAGAGGATCGAGATGAGCGATCGCCTGAGCCATTTCTAATCCATCACTGCTAATCTGTAGCGGTTGAAAAGTTTCTTGCGGCTTTTGATCAAATTGCATCACTAAGCGATCGCCATCAAAGCTAATTTCGGCTGCACCTTGGGGACGACTTTCGAGTTCCCCGATCGTTAAGGCGATTTCCGATTGATTGGGTTGAGAAGCTCTTAGCAAAATCTCGACAGGACGGCGCGTGGGATAGCTCTGTCCGCGCTGGAATAAAGGTTGATATTTCCACTGCTCGGTAAGCCGATCACGATAGCGAATGGCGTAGGAATGAAAAAGATAATCTTGTAAGTTTACCCCTTGATTGAGCATCAACGCCCCGTGAGCGATCGCCTCAAAGGGCTTATGACTATATACTTTTGCCATCGAAAAATGATTGCTAATAAAATCAATAACAGATGGAATTAGCGTACAACCTCCAACTAATAGAATAGTTTTGATATCACCTTTGAGAATTCCTTTATTAAAAGCACGGTTAGTTAATTCACTAATCGCAGTTTGTAAAATACGATAAAAACCTCTACGATCTAGCAATTGCTCTAACTGCTGACGGGTATAGGTTATCTCCACCGCTGATTGGCTTTGAAGATCAAAAAACATTTCGGAAGCAATTTGCGATTCTGATAGCTGTAATTTGATTCGCTCCATTAAAAGTTTCAAAATTGACGAATTTTCTAGACTCTCTACTCCCGTGATTCCCTCACTCGTTTTATTCTCCAAATAGTCTTGAATTAGCCAGAGATCAATATCTTCTCCACCGATCGTATAGCCAGTTTTGGCGATTACTTCGGCTTTATGTTCTGTCCATTGCTCACTGCTAACACCAATGCGATCGCCCCATTGCGATACATTAGTGCTACGCGGTAAGCGCACCAAAGCTAGATCCAAAGTGCCGCCGCCAAAGTCAATTACTAACACCAACCCACTGGGCGAGATCGCTTCATAACCCAAAGCTGCTGCCGTTGGTTCATCCAAAATCCTAATCCTCGGTGGTGGCAAATTGGGCAAGTTTGATTGTAAAATTTCGGCGCTAGATGCTTCTAACCAACGTAGGTATTTCTCGTAGGCTTGCACAGGTACGGTCAAAATTATTTCATGGGGAAATATTTGCTGCGATCGCAATTTTTGAAATATTTCTCGCAAAAACTGTTTACCTGACCATTCGGGAGTGATTTTAACGCCATCTAATTTGGGAATGTACTTCACGTTGGCAACCAGACGGCGTTTGATTTGGCTAAATAATCGCGGCTGTGGGGCATCTTTGCCCCTGTCAATAATTTTCTGTCCGATCTCAACTATTTCTTCTTGAGCATTTTGGACATACAGCAGAGATGGCACAAGCGATTGTAGCGGAGCAGGGCGATTAACATCATCAAGGATAATTGTTTCAGGCTGATTTGTGACGATATTCCATCGTGCTATCACTGTGTTGCTACTACCAAAATCAATCGCGATCGCCTTCATGCTTCAGCACCTAAATCTAGCTGTAGTATAGCTGTCTCTAGTCTTATCCAAGCCCAGCAATATATCAAGTTTCACAAACACGATCGCCAGTCACTTCATTTTTTAGACAAATTCTTCTAAACTTAGCCTAGGAATAGGAAATAAATAACTTGTGCAAATAAAACCCAAAACCGTTGCGGCGGGCGAAGCCCGCCGCAACGGTTTTGGGTTTTATTAAATTTTCATTCCTTATCAGTTTGCACTGAACTTAAAAACTTATTGAATCTCACTGAAAATGTCTCTTTTTCTAGTAACTGCAATAATTCCAGTTTTTCTTCTAGATTGCATTACAAGATTACTGTTTTAAGTTGAGGAAAATCTATGAAGATAGATACATCCATTCTTTTCTTCGCTTGATAAATAATATTTGACTCTAGGTTAATTCTAATGCAGCTTTTAGACAGTCATTGACCTTTTGGAACATGGGGCTAGGTATCTGCCCCAATTTTTTTAGGATTTTATCTTTGCTGAGTGTAAGTAAATTGACGCAGTTAATAACAGAATCTTGTCTTAACCCAGATTGTTGTCCCTCATTGGTAGCAATCTTGATTAATAGTTGAGTGGATTCTAAAGAGCGTTGGGTTTGGCTTGTGATTTGGACTACGATTGTATTTTTGAGTCGTTGGTTGTCGCGATCGTTCTGGATTACAAGGACTGGACGGACTTTAGTTTCATTACTCGAAGTGTAAGGATAATCAACTAGTACAATATCTCCGCGTTGAATATTCATGATTGTCTACGCGGGTCAAGATCGTTATATATATCCATCAATGGATCGTCCCAGCCTTCTTTGCCGAAGGTTTCCATGACAGGAAGGTACATATCTTGCAAGAATTGATTGTTTTGTTCTTCGATTAAAAGTGCTTTTATTTTTGCATATACTTCTTCGCGAAGAAGTACATAGGTTATTTGTGTATCTGGGTCAATCGCACGGGGAGGAGTTTCTCCTTGTTTGATGACATCTTGTCTTTGCTCAAAAGTTAGTTCAATCATATTAGGACTCTCTATTTCTTATAATCAGTGTTTTAAGATTTTTTCTTAATTGATAGACAAAGATGGATTAGCCTCTGGAATTTCCATGTCAGTAGAAACATTACTTTCTACTGAGGTCGGAGCAATAATTCTTAAATTAATATCAATAGCTATTTGATTTTTCTCAAGAACTACATTCGCTCTTTTGACTAAAATTTTTACAGAGAAGTGATCGTCTGACTGTATTTCATCAGGTATTTGTTTTCTATAACCAGCATCTTCAAGCCATTCAGTGATACTTCTCCAATTGTCAATTTTTCCGTTAGACTTCCCAACTAAATTCTTGACATATTGATGCAGTTTTAGACGGAATAAATGAATTCTGTGTATCTGATAAGGTTGCCAGTGAACTGCGTGCAAAATATAAAGATGGTGACTATTGGGCATTAACCATAGGAACATGGAATGATAAATTCCCAGAAGAATATGAGTGGGAGATAATAGAAGATGATCGGACTATTATTCGCAACCCAATTATTAAAGGGATTGTTAAATATGAAAATAGTTTACCAATCTTAGCATTATATTCTGAGGGAGATTTCTAGTAGATAATGCGTATACCCTTCCCAGTGAATAATTAGGCGTGCGCGGCGAAGCCGCGCACGCCTAATTATTCACTGGGAAGGGAGTAACAACAAATTTGATCGCCTGTGTTGTTGCTGTTTTGTAGGGGCAAAGCATTCCTGCAACCATCTATCAATTTTTAGATCCTCTTAAATCGGGAATGCTCTGCCCAACACCTCCAACATATACCCAAAAATCTCTAACCGTAGAGAAAATTTATTGGTTATAGCAAAGAGGGTTGAGCATTTGCGCGATCGCGATTTTAGTGGGAAGTTGCGAAATAGTCGCGGAAATGTTCATCCCCTACATTTGCTTTTGGGATTTGGATTTGATTGTTAAGAGTGGCAATCGCTTCATATATTAGAGCAAACCCACCAAAACTCTGGTTCAAGAGACATTCATCGCTACAAAATAAAAGAGAGGACGATCGCTTAGCGATCACCCTCTCTTTTAAGTTAGAAACTATTACTTCGATTCAGTGAAATCAGCATCAATCACATCATCATCGCCACTAGCTGCATCCTTAGTAGAATCATCAGGAGCCGCACCTGTAGACGCTTCTTCACCGCCACCTTGCTGATAGACAGAAGCACTTAGAGCATAAAGCGCTTGCTTCAGTTCTTCAGCTTGAGCCGTAATCGCTTCGTGGTCGTCCTTAGCAATGGATTCACGAAGAGTCTTGACCAAACCTTCAATCTTGGTCTTGTCAGCATCAGGAACCTTGTCGCCAAGATCCTTGATTTGTTTCTCGGCTTGGTATGCCAAGGAATCAGCTTGGTTCTTCGCTTCAATGCGATCGCGCTTTTCTTTGTCAGCAGAAGAGTTACGCTCAGCTTCATTAACCATGCGCTCAACTTCATCCTTAGGCAAGGTGGACGCACCAGAGATCGAGATAGTTTGAACCTTTCCAGTTCCCTTGTCCTTAGCGGTTACAGATAGCAAACCGTTAGCGTCAATATCAAAGATAACTTCGATTTGAGGTACGCCACGAGGAGCAGGAGGGATTCCATCTAAACGGAAGGTTCCCAAACTCTTGTTATCGTTAGACATTTCACGTTCGCCTTGCAGCACATGAATCTCAACATTGCTTTGTCCATCAACCGCAGTCGAGAAGACTTCTGATTTCTTAGTAGGAACGGTGGTGTTTCTAGGAATAATCTTGGTCATTACGCCGCCCAAGGTTTCGACACCGAGAGATAGAGGAGTAACGTCAAGCAAGAGAATGTCTTTAACTTCACCAGCCAATACACCCGCTTGCACGGCTGCACCGATCGCCACAACTTCATCGGGGTTAACACTTTGGTTAGGATCTTTGCCAAGAATCTTCTTAACAACTTCTTGTACCGCAGGAATACGGGTAGAACCACCAACTAGCACAACTTCATCGATTTTAGACTTATCGATCTTGGCATCACGAACTGCTTGCTCGACAGGAATGCGGCAACGATCAATTAGATCGGAGCAAAGCTCTTCAAACTTGGCACGAGTCAAGGTGGTGTCTAAGTGCTTAGGTCCATCTTGAGTTGCGGTGATGAAAGGAAGGTTGATTTCAGTTTGAGTAACACTCGAAAGTTCAATCTTTGCTTTTTCCGCAGCTTCAGTCAAACGTTGCAAAGCTTGCTTGTCTTTGCGAAGGTCGATACCCTCAGCAGATTGGAACTGATTAGCGAGGAAATCCACGATCTTCTTATCGAAATCATCGCCACCCAAGTGGGTATCGCCACTGGTGGACATTACTTCAAACACACCATCGCCAACTTCAAGGATCGATACGTCAAATGTACCGCCACCAAGGTCAAATACGAGGATAGTTTCGTTAGTCTTGCTATCTAGACCATAAGCCAACGCCGCCGCCGTAGGCTCGTTAATAATGCGGAGAACTTCCACACCTGCAATTTTGCCAGCATCTTTGGTGGCTTGACGCTGAGAGTCATTGAAATAAGCAGGAACGGTGATAACTGCTTGAGTAACGGTTTCGCCGAGATATTTGCTAGCGTCATCTACTAACTTACGCAGAACTTGAGCCGAAATTTCTTCGGGTGCAAATTGCTTGCCAGTTGCAGGCGCGTCAATTTTGACGTTTTCGCCAACTTTCATCACTTTGTAAGCGACTTGCTTGGATTCGCCACTAACTTCGTCATAACGTCTGCCGATAAAGCGCTTGACTGAATAAAATGTGTTGTCAGTGTTCATAACTGCTTGACGCTTAGCAATTTGTCCAACTAAGCGATCGCCATTTTTGGCATAAGCAACAACTGACGGTGTGGTACGGAAGCCTTCGGCGTTTGCAATCACCGTTGGCTTGCCCCCTTCCATGACGGCGACAACTGAGTTTGTCGTACCTAAGTCGATCCCAACTACTTTAGCCATAAGGCTTCCAACTCCTGAGTTTTGTAAATCTTTTATCTCCTACAAGATTAACCACTTTTCCCGATTAGCACATCAGGGGGACTCTACCTAAATCTGTAGGGTTTACCGTACAAAAGGCAAAAGTAGAAGCGCTAGTTGCCTTACCATAAGTATTTGCCTCTTCATTTTTCTCAAATTCAATGTCCTTAAGCTCACAGGTAAACTCTCCATCTTTTAATGTTTTATTACTAGTGCCGACGGGGATCAATGCGGCAATAGGCGGTTATGCAGGGGATGCTTTGCCAGTTGCTAGAGCGATCGCCTCAATTGCCGACAACTTAATTACGCATCCCAATGTCTTAAACGGTGCGAGTTTATATTGGTCAATGCCGAATGTTTTGTATACCGAGGGCTATGCGATTGATCGCATGGCAAGGGGCGATTGGGGATTGCGTCCTGTGAGATCAAATCGCATTGGCGTAATTCTCGATCGCGGAATGGAACCAGATTTAGAATTGCGTCATCGACAAGCGATCTCCGCCGCTCAAGCAACATTAGGTTTAAACATTACTGATGTTCTAGTTACTGATAGTGAGCTTGGTGTAGAACTGCGATCGGGAGACTCAGGTGCAACTTGGGGAACGATCGCTAATCTTGATAGTTTGCTCAGAGCCGCCGACAAGCTAATTGGGGTGTCTCAGGTAGAAGCGATCGCGGTTGTGGCGAGATTTCCTGATGACTCGGACAGCGAAGCGTTACAAAACTATCGCCAAGGTAAAGGAGTGGATGCTCTTGCAGGAGCCGAAGCCGTAATTAGTCATGCGATCGTCCGCGAATTTGCCATCCCTTGCGCCCATGCTCCAGCTTTGCAGCCTTTGCCCCTCGATCCGAGTGTGTCTCCTCGCGCTGCGGCCGAAGAATTAGGCTATACGTTTCTGCCCTGTGTATTAGTGGGGTTAAGCCGCGCTCCCAGAATTATTACATCGTCTAATTTATTTAATGCTGATGATATTACGGCTGATCGGATTGATGCGATCGTTACGCCTTACAGTGCTTGCGGCGGTTCAGGTTTGCTAGCGCTTAATCCATTGCCTCATGTGCAAACTATTTTTGTAAAGGAAAACCAAACAGCGCTATATGTTACACCTGAGATGTTGGGATTAAAAGGGATTCAGGTTGAGAATTATTGGGAAGCGATCGGGGTTTTAGCAGCCCTTAAATTGGGAATTAATCCACAAAGTTTAAGGGTTTAATAAGTACTTGATACTTAAGACGACAAACCCAAAAGTTAATCACAAAAAATCCTACTCCCTTCCTAATCATTCACTAGGAAGGGAGTAGCTTAAAAGCTTATTTAGATGAGGCAATGTCAGAAGGCTATGAGTCAGTATTAGATTTAGTGGTGAGATAAACACCTTTGAATTACAAAGACTTACCTCAAGTGTGTGCTTATGCGATCGCCCAAATTTTTGACAACAATTTTCATATGGACGTAGAAGTGGGATAGTTCTATGTAATACTAGTAGATCGCACTTTTAAGTAATCTCACAACTAAAAAAATGGCTAAAAACAAAGGTGTCCGTCTCGTTGTTACATTAGAATGCACCGAATGTCGCACTAATGCTAACAAGCGATCGCCTGGTGTGTCTCGTTACACCACCATGAAAAATCGTCGTAATACCACTGCAAGATTAGAACTCAAAAAGTTCTGCCCTCATTGCAACTCCCACACCGTCCACAAAGAAATCAAATAGTCCCTTAATCCAATCATTAAAACCGCGTAATCCCAATCATGGCAATCAACTCCTCTTTTTATCGCAAGCGCCTCTCTCCGATCGCGCCTGCTGCCAAAATCGACTATAAAGATGTCGAATTACTGCGTAAGTACATCACCGAACGTGGCAAAATTCTTCCCCGTCGTATTACAGGCTTGACCGCTAAGCAACAACGCGCTTTGACAACTGCAATTAAACAAGCTCGTGTTGTTGCGCTACTACCCTTCATCAATAAAGAAGGTTAAAAAGACAAAGGACACGGTGTGTCCTTTGTTTTACAAAATTTATTTTACAAAAATAGAGAGCCGCGATCGCGGCTCTCTATTTTTGTAAGCATTGTTCAATCACCGTAACGACCGATCGCGAGAGACTATCAAAGTCATAGCCGCCCTCTAATCCAAATAAAATTTTGGGAGTTAGTTCTAAACACAGCTTGGTAAAAGTCCCAAAATCTTCTGGTGTGAGCAAAATACTTGCTAAAGGGTCATCGGCATTAGCATCAAATCCTGCGCTGATGATTAGTAAGTCAGGATTAAATTTTTTGAGAAATGGCATAATCTGATTTTCAAATACGGGTAGATATTCAGCCATTGTGGAACCCGATCGCATGGGAATATTCAAAATATTGTTGTAAGCGCCTGTCTCATCTTTGCGTCCTGTCATGGGATAAAAAGGTGCTTGGTGTGTAGAGACATAGGCAATGTCGGCGCGATCCCAGACAGCCTCCTGTGTGCCGTTGCCGTGATGCACATCCCAATCGAGAATCGCCACGCGATCTAGATTGAGGCGATCGCAAGCAGATATTGCCGCGATCGCGGCATTGCCAAAAATACAAAAGCCCATACCTGAGTGAGCGCGAGCATGATGCCCAGGGGGACGGGCTAGCACGAAAGCGGGGCGACCAGAATTTAGGACTATATCAACGCCATCTAGCCATGCACTGACAGCTAAAAGCGCGACATCATAGGTTTTTGGTGAAGCGATCGTGTCACCATCGATATAACCACCTCCGCGATCGGTTAGAGCCTCTAAAGCAGATATGTACTCAGAACTATGAAAGCGCTTGACTTCTTGCAAAATGTCTAACCCTGACTGCTTTTGGGTATGGATATCAGTCGGTTCTTGCCAAATTAATTGTGAGGCGATCGCAGAATCTTTTAGAGCTTCAACGATCTCGGTAAGCCGACCTGCTTTTTCGGGATGATAAGTGCCAGTATCATGCTCCAGAAAAAAATCAGAATAGATAACGGGAAACTTAGGGTTGATCTGATAGTTATTAATCAATTTTGGGGTGACCATACGCGCTTTTGCTGATACGCAAATTAATGTAGAGTTGCTGTCTCTTTAAAGACTAGCGTTATACTTTTAAAAATATGGAATTGATGGCAATCTTTTATAGTTCCACAGCAATTTTACTTGGGTTTTTCCTGTGGTCGATCCCTCACTACCAAAAAGTCATTTAGATAGGCATTTAGATACGGCAAGTCTGGCAGTGCCGACTGATCTTGCACCAATTTTTAAAGAGATTATCAAGCTTTATCAGGATAGCCCTAATCTAAACTTAGTAGAATCTCTGGAAAACCTCATTGCCGAGATCACAGATGATGGCGACTATTCTCTAATCCCAAATAAAACCTCTCCACAGTATCCCCATAGTTTAGAGGAAGACAGTGAAACAGACTTTCTTAAAAGTTGGGATGATATTTTTAATGTCCAAGTCTATGTTGACACAGATATCTATGGAGAATTAGACTCCAGACCGCCTGTATTAAAGGATACTGAGCCTTATCAAGAAAATCATGAGACGATCATCCAGCATACTGAAGCTACCGAAGCCTATGTGCAGTCGTGGAAAGAACTAGCCCAAAGTATTTCTTCTTATCCTGATGATTTATTTACGCGCCTATGGACGACAATCGAGATTTCTAAAATTATTGATTGTTCTCCTAGTTTTCTTAGGAAATCGCGTAGACAAGGACGCTTACCTCTCAAGGTTCAAAATTTGATTTTGGACTGTATTTCCCGCGACGGTAAGCGGAGTTTGTGGTTTGTAAGACCAGCCTAGAGTGATGGGGGGTGCGCCACATTTTTTTGAGATATGGCGGAGATGTTTTGCTAATCGGGATAAGCTAAAGTAAGAGAATACTTGTGATTCGCTAGATACGTTTATGAAAGATCAAATGATAGAAAAAGAAGCTTTAGATGAAGATCAGCTATTTCACTTGGGAGGGAAAACATCAAACTTTGTAATTGTGCCTGCCCAAATTCAACGTAAACATATCAAAGTTGATGACTTAGAAAAGCCCGTCGCCGCAATTATCTACAACAACTATACTTACAGCCTATTTCGGACTAGTGATAGCTGGGCAGAAGTCGAAAAACTGACCAGCCGCCTTTCCGCCGCCTACGTAATTACAGTGACCGTCAAAGGCTGGGCAATTTGGGTGTTTGAATATTAAGCAGCTAGAAATTTTACATCGCTCGCCTATTTTAAATACGCTGTTCTGTAATTTCTGCAAAGGCTTTTTCAAAGTCCTCATTATTAATTTGTAGACTCTCTAACTGTGCAGAACTATCCTGTTGATGGCGGCGAATTGCAAAAATAGCTGCACGATTGCTGAGAAAAGCGAGATCAGCTCCGTTCCAATTTTCAGTACGTTCTGCCCAAATGCTCAAATCAAGACTTGGATCAAGGGGGCGATCGCGATTGTGAACAGCCAAAATGGCAGCCCGACTATCGCGATCGGGCAAATCTACCATCATGTGTAATTCAATTCTTCCCGATCGCAGTAGTGCAGGATCGATAAAATCACGGCGATTGGTTGCACCGATGACCAACAAACCTTCTACCGATTGCAGTCCATCGAGTTCCGTTAGTAGCTGACCGATCACGCGATCGCCAACGCCACTTTCGCCTTGATAGCTACCCCTCGCAGGAGCCAGCGTATCAATCTCATCAATAAAAATCACACAGGGAGATGCTTGTCTCGCTTGAGCAAACAACTGTCTGATCGCTTGCTCAGAAGCTCCCACCCATTTTGTCAACAATTCAGAGCCTGCGACCGCAATAAAGTTAGCTTGGGCTTGAGTTGCGATCGCCTTAGCTAAGAGCGTTTTGCCAGTCCCCGGCGGCCCGTAGAGCAGCACACCGCGAGGAGCTTTGGCGCGAGTATGGGCATAGAGAGCAGGATCAACTAATGCACCCGCAACAGCCTCTTGGAGAGTTTGCTTAATTTTGGCAAGTCCGCCAATTTCTGACCATTGCACTCGTGGAACTTGAATTTGCAGCGATCTCAATACGGCAGGTTGAACTTGCTTGAGCGCAACTTCAAAATCTTGAAGATTGACATTCAAGTTTTCAGGAATATCCGCCACATTGGCAACTTGACGACGCAGGGCATTAGTGGCGGCGACTTGACACAGCCCCTTAATATCTGCCCCCACATAGCCGTGAGCGCGATCGGCAATATCATCTAAATCGACATCCTCAGTCAGAGGCATGGCGCGAGTATGGATATCGAGGATTTCACGGCGGGCTTTGCGATCGGGAATGGGAAACATAATTTCGCGATCAAATCTACCTGGACGGCGCAGGGCAGGATCGATCGCGTCAGGACGATTGGTTGCGGCTAATACAATTACCCCCTTAGTTTCGGCAAATCCATCCATTAATCCCAACAACTGCGCCACCAGACGCTTTTCTACTTCTCCTTCGACATTAGCCCGATTGGGAACTAGAGCATCAATTTCATCAATGAAAATCAAACAGGGAGCAGATTTGACTGCTTTCTCAAATACTTGCCTTAGTCGAGTTTCCGCTTCCCCATAATATTTACTAATAATCTCAGGGCCAACGATCGCCACATAATTCACACCCAATACATTGGCAAGCGATCGCGCGGTTAAGGTTTTGCCCGTACCAGGGGGACCCACTAGCAATACGCCTTTGGGCGGCTCCAAACCTAACTTAGCTAAAATATCAGGACGTTTCAGGGGAATCTCGACCAAATCTCTCAGTTGGGCAAGGGTTTCGCCCAGTCCGCCGACTAATTCGGCGATCGCCTGTGGTTGATCGCTTTTGCTATTTTCTTTAGGAACATCAGGCTTAACGACATCAGGAGATGTAACTTCGCGATCGCCATTAGTATAGGTTGAGGCAGCACTGCGGGGCGATCGAGGAATATTGCTTCTGCGAGGAATGCTCGATAGAGGACGTGAAGTAATATTTACTTCGGTGTGAATCTCTCCTGATTTCTGCTTTTCGTCCAATTTTTGCGCCAGATCGATGAGTTGATCGAGGTTTAGCAACTGTTTGACTTCATCCACTAGAGATTCCATGCCTTCGACTTTAAAAGCAAATTTATCTCTAAAACTATCTTTATCGTTACTCATCGATACTGATTCCTATGGGTTGCCTAAGCTATAAGTCTATGTTAACGCTGAACCCATCGCGATCGCATCGGCATTATCGCGAGTCTAGAATTGGGGGCGGCGCTCCGCGCCGCCCCCAATTCTTAGGTTACACTTGACGACATCCATAAAAGCCAAAAACTTTAGTCAAATCGCTCTATGATCCAAAATCTTGGCAATGATTTGCAAACGCTTTCTCAAACTCATTCGCCATGCCGTGTCTTTGTCTATGGCACATTAAAGCCCAAGGAAGACAACTTTGAAGCATACTGTGCAGATGGAATCCTAAGCAGTCAACCAGCGATCGCCTATGGAGAGATATTTGCGCTGCCAATGGGCTATCCTGCAATGGTGCTAGGAGATCAGAGTTCTCAATCAGTTTATGGCTATCTGTTTACATTCCCCGATCGTAGGACTTTAGAATCGTTAGATGAATTAGAAGATTACCAATGCGATCGCCCATCTTGTGAGAATTTATATAATCGCCAAGAGATAGAAGTATTTGACCTCGCAGTCAATTCTCTGGGCTTAGCATGGGTATATGTGATGACAAAAGAACAAGTCAACAAGTTTAATGGCATTCCCCAACCCAATGGAAGTTGGTCTGGTTTAACAACCTAATAATTTTTGAGATTGTCGCAAAGCGACAATCTCAAAAATTATTAGGTCGGTCTTGAGTGCGAAGCCCTATAAAGTTAATAGCCACTATCGGCAACGCAAATACCTTGGCATTTGATGCCATTAGAAGCAGTCCGCAAACAATGAGGACAAAGAATTTCTTCCTGCTTGGTTTGATTAGTCACGCGATCGCCTAATTGTGGTGCGGATTGAGTTTGCTTAACTTGAGAAGTCATGTTTTTGACGATATATCTAATTTCAGAGCCTTGTAAAAAAGTTTACTTTGCAAACTTTTTTACAAGGCTCTGGGTTTTGCTGTAATCAATTCTAGCTAAGTTCAAAATGAGAATTTCTACTTTAGGGTTTCATTTACTCCCTTCCCAGTCTAAAAATAGACATTAAAACCCAAAGACTAGCGGCGCGAAGCGCCGCACCGCTAGTCTTTGGGTTTTGGGTTTTATTATGCCAAGGTACTTAGCTGTAGCTATATAATTGGTGACACTATGTTTCCCAGACAAATATTGCTTCACCGCCTTTGGCGGTGAAGCAATATTTAACTATTGACTAAATTTTAAGGAGTAACATCATGCCAATTGTGGCAGTGATCGACTATGACATGGGTAACTTGCACTCCGCTTGCAAGGGGCTAGAAATGGCAGGTGCAACACCCATCGTCACCCATAATCCTCAGGAACTAGCCGATGCCGATGGTATCGTCTTACCAGGAGTTGGCTCCTTTGATCCTGCAATGCAAAAATTACGCGCCACTAATTTAGAACAACCAATTCATGACGCGATCGCCTCAGGAAAACCCTTTTTAGGTATTTGTTTGGGGATGCAAATCTTGTTTGAAAGCAGCGAAGAAGGGCAAGAAACAGGGCTAGGAATCATCAAAGGACAGGTTAAACGGTTCAGCCCTGAGCCAAATCTGACCATCCCTCACATGGGTTGGAATCAACTCGAACTAACTCAAGCTAGTTGCCCACTTTGGCAAGAGCTAGGCTCTAGTCCTTGGATGTATTTTGTGCATTCCTATTACACTGCGCCTGTTGATAACTCAGTCACGGCGGCAACCACGACCCACGGCAGTCAAAATGTAACTGTGGCGATCGCCAAAAATAATGTCATGGCTGTGCAATTTCATCCCGAAAAATCATCCACAACAGGGATACATTTGTTAAAAAATTTCGTCAGAATGATGAGTGCGTAGCATAATAATAGAGTCTTGTGAGATTTATGAAGATCCAAATGATCAAAAAACTGGGTATCGTTTCTTGTCTAGCTGTAGCTTGCGCTGTAGTATCCCCGTCTGTAGTTCGCGCTCAATCCAATGCAGGATTTATTTTATTTGGCGGAGTTAAGGACAGCGCACTTGACTATTGCCTTGATAATGGAACCAATAGTCGAAGCGATCGCTACTATTTGGAGATCAAACCTCAAATCTTTAAGATTTCAGAAGTGATCGTTACCTATCCCGATCATTTCAACGGTAGTTTTGATACTAGCGATATGAAGTTGCGTGTTACTAATCAATGTCGGGGCGGTAAAGATTTAGAAATTGAATCAGCAACTTGGGACAAAGAAACTCGTCGCATTACTGTAGTTCCTAAAGAAGCAATTCCTGCGAAGACTGCACTCAGACTAGTAATGTCTAATGTCCGAAATCCCGACTATAGCGGATTTTATCAATTTGATGGCAGAGTTTTGAGGGCGGATATACCAGTCCCTGTTTACATAGGATCTTGGGTAATTACCCTCGACTAGACATAAAAGGCTCGCCTAGCGAGCCTTTTATGTTTTTTGTTTATAGCTAAATCCCAAAAGATGAGATGCGGCGCTTCGCGCCGCATCTCATCTTTTGGCGACAGATATATTTAGGATGAAATTAACTTTTAATCATTTTTTATGCGAATTTTAATTAGTAACGATGATGGCATTTATGCCCCTGGGGTAAGAGCTTTAGCTGAAGCTCTCAGTGATACAGAGCATAAAATTACAGTGGTTTGTCCCGATCGCGAACGATCAGCCACAGGACATGCACTGACATTACAAGAGCCTTTACGAGTTGATCAAATTTCTGGGATTTATCCATCAAATATCGAAGCTTGGGCTTGTTCAGGCACACCTTCGGACACAGTGAAATTAGCTCTGGATGCATTATTAAGCGATCGCCCCGATCTAGTTTTGTCTGGCATCAATCGCGGCGCAAATTTAGGTACTGATGTTTTATATTCAGGAACAGTATCCGCAGCGATGGAAGGTGTGCTAGAAGGTGTGCCAAGTATTGCTTTTAGTCTTGCTAGCTTCGCGCATCTAGACTTTAGCGCTGCTGCCAATTTTGCCAAAAAGATGGTCAAGGCGATCGCTGAGCGACCTCTCAAAGAAACAATTTTATTAAACGTAAATATTCCTGCGATCGCAGAAGAAGATATCTGCGGAGCAGTGGTCACAAGGTTAGGAATCCGCCGCTATCGCGATCAATTTGAAAAGCGCGTCGATCCGAGGGGTAAAACTTACTATTGGTTATCAGGAGTAATTATCGAAGAGGAAGCAGACGCGGATACTGATATTCAAGCGATTAGAGATAATTACGTTGCAATTACGCCGCTTAAATATGATTTGACCTATGCGACAGCAATGTCATCTTTGCAAAGCTGGACAGAAAAACTATAGCTACAGTACCCAAGAATCGGCTGGCGGCGCTCCGCGCCGCCAGCCATTTCTTGGGTTTTATGTCCTAGCACACATGGTGATCGCTATATACCCGCGATCGCCATGTCAAAGGCTAGGCAAACTGAAGGAATCGAGAATTTAGTTTGGGCTTGAAGATAGGCGAGATTAACCATCTTCTCGGTGGCGGCGCGATCGCGAAATACGGTGGTGATTGCCTCGGCAAGCAGATGAGGATTATTGGGCGGAATTAAAAAACCTGTAACGGCATTTTCAATAATTTCGCTAGTGCCGCCGCCTATCGTAGCGATCGCAGGACGTTTGGCTAGTTGCGCCTCCACAATTACTCTGCCAAAGGGTTCGGGAGCGGTCGAGCAATGGGCGATCGCATCGCAAGCTTTCATCAGCGCAGGGATATCTTGCCGAAAGCCGAGCCAATGGACACGACCTTGCAAACTAGGCTGAGCCGCTATATTTTTCAGCTTTTCCATGTACTCTGTTTCTCCAAACAAAGCATCACCGACTAGCAACACATGGACATCGGTTAACAAACTTGCGGCTTCTAATAAAATATGCTGTCCTTTCCAATAGGAGAGGCGGCTAAACATCCCAACCAGAGGGCGATCGCAAGGAATATTTAACTCTTGGCGGAGATTACTTTGGTCGTTATTAATTTGATCAAATTTTTGGCTATCAAAACCGTTATAAACCGTGCGTAATAGTTGACGCTTGCCACCAGCCACCAGAAACGCATCGGCTGTGGCTTGAGAATTCACAATTACTCTGGTGGCAAACCAGTTAGCTAGGGTTATGGCAATCCTGCGGTTGGTATTGCTAAAAATTTCGGCGGTCAAAATATCATGTAAGTGCCAAACGACGGGCGCTCCACCCAATAATCTAGCGATTGCGGCAACGACAAAGCCCTTTTGATTATTGGCATGGATCAAGTCAAAGTCTTGGCTGGTTTTGGCGATCTGCTTACCGAGTCGCCAAAGATCCCCGATGGATTTAAGCGAGGAACCAAAGCTGCTTGAGACTTTTACATCAGCCAGCGATCGCGAAGAAGACAAGACTTCGACTTTTACACCTAACTTCTCAAGACGGTTTTTTAAAATACCATCCGTGAGTAAGACTACTTGGCTACTATCGCGATAGGCATGGGCAAAGTCTAGCAAACACAGCTCACCACCGCCCAAAACAGCAGTATAACTGACAAATAAAATCTTTTTTTGATCAAAATCCAGAAGAGAGTCAGGGCGCAAAGCGCCCCGACTCTCTTCTGGATTTTGTTTTTGTCCTGACATAACTGGCTACCGCTATAAAAAATTTATTGTTTTGAGTTGGAGCGCACAGCAAGCTGCTATCGATGTGCTAGCCCGATCGCTTGCTGAATATTCTCTAGCCCATGAGCTTCTAGTTTGACTACCAAACCTTGCAAAATATTCTTGATCACCATTGGTCCTTCATAGACTAAACCTGTGTAAACCTGCACAATTGAAGCTCCTGCAATAATCTTCTGCCAAGCATCTTCGGCGGTAAAGATGCCCCCCACACCGATGATCGGTAACTTGCCCTGTGTCGTTTCCCAAATCAGATTGATCACCGCTAGAGAGCGATCGCGGACGGGCTGACCACTGATGCCGCCTGCTTCATTGGCAACAGGATTTCCCGTAATTGAGAGATGCGTAGTGATCAGATTTTGGCGTGAGATTGTGGTGTTAGTGGCGATCAGCCCAGCTATGCCATAGTCTTGACTGACTTTAACAACTTCAATGATGTCCGCGTCATTAAGATCAGGCGCAATTTTGACAAGAATTGGTTTGTGCTGAATATTAATCGGGTTTAGCTCCGCCAAAATTGCGCCTAGTTGAGCTGTGGCTTGCAAGTCGCGTAGGTTAGGCGTATTGGGTGAACTGACATTCACGACAAAATAGTCGCCAAATTCATACAGTAAGCGCAAACTTTCGGCATAGTCAAATTTTGCCTCGGCTAACTCCGTAACCTTGGACTTACCGAGATTGATGCCAAGGGGAATCGTGAGTTTATGGGTTTGTAAATATTGCTTTAAGTTTGCGGCTGTAGCGATCGCGCCTTGATTATTGAAACCCATACGATTAAGAACGGCGCGATCGCTAGGGAGGCGAAATAAACGAGGTTGAGGATTTCCCGTCTGTCCTAGGGCTGTAATTGTGCCAACTTCGGCAAATCCGAAGCCTAAGTGCGACCAAGCTCCGATCGCTTCCGCATTTTTATCGAACCCTGCGGCTAGTCCCACGGGATTGTCAAAGTTGAGATTCCAGAGGGTCTGCGATAGTCGCGGATCGCGATAGCAACAAGCGGATTTAACGATCGCCTGTAGTGCCGATGACTCACTAATCCGCCGACAAGTAGCGATCGCTAAGTTGTGAGCAGCTTCAGGATCAACGGAAAACAGCAGGGGACGCAACCCATATTGATAGGCAGCACTTAACATAGGCTTAGTAGGCACAAGTAGGTAGGCGTAATTAAATATAAAACCGAAAGAAGCTGATTCGCCCGCGAAGCGGGCGAATCAGCTTCTTTCGGTTCTGGTTTTTATTATGCCAAGGTACTTAGTTGGCATAACCTAATTAAAGGCGCAAAACGCTTTAAAAAACTCAAGGAGTATATTTTCTTATGATATGGCAACTACTGACAGCTCCTCTAGATGGACTGGTTTGGATTGCAGAACAAATAGAAGAAAGAGCGACCACAGAACTAGAAAAAACTGAAAACCTCCAAAAACGACTGACGACATTACAGCTAAAGTTTGATCTCGGTGATATCAGTGAGGAAGACTTTACGGTGCAGGAACAAGAAATATTAGAAGCAATGGAAGCAGAACTAGACGAAAATCCGTAAAGATTATTTTTCGCCGTAGGCTTGCCACGCCAACTTAATCAGGGCATTAAATATCCCTGCGGCCGCGATAGCATTACCCTTGCGTCCATCGACTCGAATATGTGGAATCAGAGAATCGTTAAGACGTGATTTGATCACATCTGTATCAATAAAACCCGCAGGTGTGCCAATTACTAGCGCAGGTTTGACATCTTCTGTTTCAATCAAATCCACAAGAGTTGCCAAGGCAGTTTGCGACTCTCCAATCACAAATATGGCTTCAGGATAGCGTTTTGCTAACGTCTCAATCCCCCAATCTGCCTGAGTTTTGCCCTTTTGAGGACGAGTAATTGCCTCCACCCCACAGTAAATCGGATTGGCGAAAGTATTGCAGATCTGAGGAAAGATAGCCGCCTGTACCGTAGAAACATCGACAACAATAGTGGCACGCGTGGCGAGGGCAGTCGCTCCTGCTTGGAGAGCCTGCTCCGAAAATCTAACTAAATCTTTATATTCAAAGTCAGCAGTGGCATAGATCACTTGGCGCACAATTTCATATTCGGCTGGAGATAGATGATGCTCACCAATTTCTTGATCGATGATTGCCAAGCTTTGTGCGTCGGTAATGTGCCATTCCATAAAGTTCGGTGATTAGGTGTTTTATGAGCAGGTAGGCGTGATGAAACCCAAAGAAGCTGATTCATCCGCGAAGCGGGTGAATCAGCTTCTTTGGGTTTTTATTATGACAAGGTAGTCAAGCAACATTAAACCTTACTAAGATCCATCTGGCGCACACAATTTCTACCATCCGCCTTGGCTTGGTATAAAGCTAAGTCAGCGGCTTTTAGCAAATCTGCCGCCTGAAAATCATGCCCCACTAAGATAGTGGCAACTCCACAGCTAATCGTCACATAGGAAGCAATTTTGGATTGGCTATGGGGTAATTGACGCGATCGCACAAGTTCTGTGGCGCGAATGGCGACACTCACACCGCCATCAATATCAGTATTGGGCAAGACGATCGCAAACTCTTCCCCTCCATAACGCGCCACCAGATCCGCCGGACGATTGGTAGAGTGGCTAATCGCTTGGGCAACTTCTTGCAAACAGCGATCGCCTTCCTGATGTCCGTAGTTGTCGTTATAGTTTTTAAAAAAGTCGATGTCACAGAGGACTAACGATATTGGCAATTGCTCGCGCTGCGATCGCCGACATTCCTGTTCCAGATATTCATCAAGACAACGGCGATTTGCGACTTGAGTTAGACCATCAATGGCAACTAACCTTTGCAATTCGTTGACAAAGACCGCTAACTGCTGATTGGCAGCCTCAAGCTGCTGGCGCAAATTGGCTTGATCAAGCAATCTGCGTACCCTTTGCCGTAGCACCGCCCAGTGAATTGGCTTAGTCACATAATCAGAAGCACCAACCGTATAAGCGCGATCAACGGACTCGCGATCTTCAAGAGCGGTAATAATTAGTACGGGTGTATGGTCACCATCGGGAAGTTGTTGCAACCGCGAGCAGCATTCAAATCCATCTAAGATGGGCATCATCGCATCCAATAAAATCATGTCAGGATGATAGACTTGATACATTTCGAGAGCTTCCATTCCATCCACAGCCTCGACCACACGATAGCTTTCACGCTCTAAATAGCGCACCAAGATCTTTCGCATAAACATATCGTCATCCACAATCAAAATTAATGGAGACTGGGATGATGTTGATGACGGAGTCAAAGCTACGTTAGCTAAGTCTAGCCTTAGTTCTGGCTTATTTTGAGAATCTTCAGAGTCGTCAATTGTCATTGCATAGAGCGATGTACGATGGAACTACCACAACCATAGATTAGTGTAGCTTGATATTGTGATGATATTTCTGATCTTCTAACTCAGATTTTACATGGGTATATTCATCAGTGATCTTACTGACTTTTAACTCTAGCTCATCATAGATTTGATTACGAAGATTTGTTTCCAAATCACGACATAAATTAGATAGATCCTCAGCACCAATTAAGCTACTACTAGATTTTAAAGTATGCGCCGTCCGTAACATAGCTCCAAAATCTTGTTGCACAGAGCTAGTATGTAGCTCCTGAAGAAGCGATCGCGTGTTGTCTAAGTAACTATCAATTAGCTCTACTAAAAAAGCAGGATCTTCGCCACCAATGTCACTAGCAGCTTCGTGCAGAGTGCCGAAATTAACCGAGGTGACTACATTGGTAATTTGCAGTGTCACAGGCTGACTTTCAGATAATACCCGCACCAGTTCAATATTCTGAATTGGCTTACTGAGATAATCATCCATTCCTGCGGCTAAGCACATCTCGCGATCGCCCTGCATTGCATTAGCTGTCATTGCCACAATGCGTGGCTTGTGGGCAATTTTGCCATTTTGAAGAGCTAGATGAATTTGCCTAGTTGCCTCAAGTCCATCCATTTCAGGCATTTGCATATCCATAAACACCAAGTCATAGGTCTGCTGCGCGATCGAGGTTAGGACTTCTAATCCATTAGCCGCCACATCGGCACGGTAGCCCATCCGCTGCAAAATATGAATCGCTACTTTTTGGTTGACGACATTATCTTCGGCTAGCAAAATGCGTAGGGGATGATTTTTTGCCATCCTCGGGTCAAACATCGTAAATTGTCGCAACTGATTGGCAACGGAAGGCTGAAGATGACCCTCGGCTGCTAGGGTGTTTGCCTTGTTATCAAAATATGCCGTATGTGGCTCATCAAGTTCTTCGCCTACCTCCAAACTATTGACAGGTACATTGATCGTAAAAGAAAAAGTAGAGCCGTGATTTACTTTGCTCTCGACCCACATAGTGCCGCCCATTAATTCACACAGGCGCTTGCTAATCGCCAGTCCCAGCCCTGTGCCGCCATATTGTCGGGTGGTAGAAGCATCTACTTGGCTAAAGGGCTGAAATAGACGATATAGGCGATCGCTAGGAATACCGATGCCTGTATCTCTAATCTGAAACTGGATCGTACGCAGTAAACGGGTAGGCTGTTCGCTTTGGTCGCTAAGCTGACAGCGCAAATAGTGGGAGGCAAACATTTGACTGACGGAAATACTAACCGAACCTTTACTGGTGAATTTGATGGCATTACCAATCAAGTTGGCGAGAACCTGACGGAGACGAGTCATATCTCCAACCACTTCTAGATCCACATCAGGATGAATTAGATAGCTTAATTCGACTTTTTTCTCGGTGGCTTTAGCCGAAAGTAGCTCAATCGTATCTTCTAGACAGATGCGTAAGTCAAAAACTTGTTCTTCTAATTCTAAATGCCCTGATTCAATTTTTGAGAAGTCAAGAATATCATTGATAATTGTTAGCAATGTATCTCCTGCATTGCGAGTAATTTCGACAAATTCACGCTGTTCCTTAGTTAAGTTAGTATCTAATAAAACTCCTGTCATACCAATAACAGCATTCATGGGGGTACGAATTTCATGGCTCATTGTTGCCAAGAACTCACTTTTAGAACGATTAGCTGTTTCCGCGATTATTTTAGCTTCTTCCAATTCCGCATTTTGCTTGAGTAATAGTTCGCGTTGACGGGTTTCTTGGATTAATAAATGAGCTTGAGATAGGGCAATGCTAACTTGATTAGCAACGGCTTTCAGTAATTCTTTTTCTTCCTGCGTCCATTCATGGAATATGTTGCAATGGTGTAATAAAATTATGCCATTGGTAACACCATGAGAAGAAGTCCTAATTGCTAAAAGCGATCGCAATTGCATTCGATAAAACAAGTCACCAAATTCTTCTAGAGATTGTTCTAGATAGACATTTTGAATCGCGATCACTTCATCTTGACTAGAGATTTTCTGCCCAAATTTACTATTAAGTAGTGGTAACCCTAAATCTTTTACCGAAAAAATTCGTTCGGCTAATTGCTCTGACATCAGCAAAATCTTTGGCTTATTGCCAACCTCAGTATCAGCATCAAATTCCATCTTATAAATCAAGCAACGGCTAGAGTGAAATGCGATCTGAATTTGATGGGCTGCGGTTTGAAAAATGTTGTGAATGTCTAAGCTCTGGCGAATTTCATCGGTAATACGATTGAGTAATACCGTTAGACTCATCTGTCTTTTTAAATTCTTTTCGGTTTCTTTGCGTTCAGTAATGTCAGTTTGGATGCCGATAAAATGAGTAACTTTACCAAACTCATCAAATATGGGTGAAATATTTAATTCATTCCAGAATAATGTTCCGTCTTTGTGATAATTCCTGATAACGACGGTACAGGAAGTTCCATTCTTGATCGCTTGTCGTATTTCTTCTCGCTCAGGCTGAAATAAATCATCACCTTGGAGAAAACGACAATTTTTGCCAATGATTTCACTTGACTTATAACCTGTAATTTCCTCAAAGGCAGAATTAACATAGACAATTGAGTTATTTGATGAACTCCAATCAGTGATCACGATGCCATTATGACTAGCCGCGATCGCCCGTTCTCGTAAGCGTAGTGTTTCTTCGATATTTTTGCGATTAGTAATATCAAAGCGAATTGCTAGATATTGTAATGGTTTCCCAAAATTATCTAGCAACGGGATAATTGTACTGTCAGTCCAATAGTATCTACCTTGTTTGGTTTTATTGCGGATTTCGCCACGCCAGACGTTACCCTTGGTAATCGTATTCCAGAGCTGCTGAAAAAATTCTGGCGGGTGATATTCCGAATTGATAAATCTATGGTTCTGCCCAAGCAGTTCTGTTTGGGTATATCCAGAAATCTCACAAAACTTATCGTTGGCATAGGTAATGGTTCCAGTTAAGTCGGTAACTGCCACGATCGCAGCTTGATCGAGAGCAAACTTTTGAAACTCTAATTCATTGATGGTTTTTTGTAGTTGTTTATTACTTATTTGGCGCTCTGTAATATCAGTACCAACGCCCAAAAAACCGATGATATTATGATCTGGATCTCTTAGAGCTGAGATCGATAGCATCACAGGAAATCTGGATCCATCCTTACGAATATAAGTCCATTCGCTTTCTTCGCTCTGCCCCAATTGCGTTTTTACAATAAATACTTCAAAGCCAGCTTTGACAGGCACACCTAACTCTTCTGTCAAAGCGATCGCCCGATTTTCAATCTCAAGGCGATCGTGGAAACATTCAGGAGTATTTTTACCGATCATTTCGGTAGATTTATATCCTAACCATTGCTCGGCGGTTACATTAAAAGCAGAAATTATGCCATCAACTGTTGTTGCAATAATTGAGAAATTGGCACTATTTAAAATCGCTTGATATAGATTGAAAGATGCTTGTGGACTATCTGCCAAAAGACTAGGTGTACTTTGCCCAGAAAAATCATTTTGCTTGGCGAGATTAGTTAATAAATCGTGATTAGTAGAATTAGACATAGCTTAAAATAGCCCGAGGCAAAACATTAAATCAGACAACAACAGTAAACTTATCGATGAACGATAAGTAGCTGAACATAATTAAAAATCAGAGTCAAAACCATTGAAGCAAGACCAGCCTGCGCCAATGGTTTTTAGGTTTTATATTTAATTGCGTCTAGCTACTTGTTTGTTGTGTTGACGCTGATCAAAATATGCGGTACTCCTGAAAATCCCCTGTTAATATTGAGTGTAAAGTTATAGTTATAGTTACAGCAGTTTTTGAGCAAACAAACCGCTAAATTTTTTAAAAAGTGCTGTAAATCAACGCTTTTTAAAAAATTCTTGATTTGGGCTTGAGCGAAAGTTAATGATGTAGAGTGAGATTCTATTTTTCATTACTGACTTTGACTCTTAAATCTACTTCATCTGCTCCTATATTCTAAGTCTTGTTTTGTAGATATTAAGCAAATATTTATGAAGGTTTGTCGTAATATGACAATCTCTAGTAATAGCTCACTACGTTAAGATATAAGCCCCAAAAGAAAGTTGCGGCGCAGCTTCCTTTTGGGTTTTGTCCTCACATAAATAGTTCCTGCTATACAGCGTCTTGCACTAACTTAAATCACAGAGAAATTTGTGAAAGTGCCGCGAAGCGGCACTTTCACAAATTTCTCTGTACTACTTAAAGCCTCAATAGGCTGTAACTATCAAAAGATAATATTTAGCCCAACGAATCCTTTCGCCCAGAACAACATGAGTCTATCTGATACGATCGCCGCCATTGCCACCGCCATCTCGCCGCAGCAGGGAAGTGTGGGAATTGTGAGATTGTCAGGTGATCGCGCTGTGGCGATCGCTCGGCAAATTTTTAGCACTGGCAAAAAACAAGTGTGGAATAGTCATTGTATTCTTTATGGCTATATAAAACATCCATCAACCGAGGCAATTATTGATGAAAGTCTATTGCTATTGATGAAAGCGCCCCGCTCCTTTACCCGTGAAGATGTGGTGGAGTTTCATTGTCATGGTGGGCTAATGGCTGTGCAGCAGGTGTTACATCTATGCTTAGAGATGGGCGCAAGGCTTGCTGAGGCGGGGGAATTTAGTTTACGCGCTTTTCTCAATGGCAGGATTGATCTCACGCAAGCGGAGAGCATTAACGATCTGGTCGGTGCAAAGTCTGCTCAAGCAGCCCAGTCAGCGATCGCTTCTCTACGAGGTAAGCTTGCCCAGTCTCTCAAATGTCTGCGTGGTAAATGCCTAAATATTTTGACAGAAATCGAAGCTAGGATCGATTTTGAAGATGACTTGCCACCCCTTGATGTGGCTTGGGTGAAGACTGAGATTACCAGCATTGCCCAACAATCCCAGCAAATTTTGGCAACAGCCGATCGCGGCGAGTTGCTCCGAACAGGACTAAAAGTGGCGATTGTTGGTCGTCCCAATGTGGGTAAATCGAGTTTGCTTAATGCTTGGAGTCGCAGCGATCGGGCGATCGTCACTGATTTGCCAGGAACAACCCGTGATGTGGTGGATTCGCAGTTGGTGGTGGGCGGTATTCCGATTCAAGTGCTGGATACTGCGGGAATTAGGGAAACTGAAGATATTGTCGAAAAAATTGGTGTAGAGCGATCGCGGCAAGCTGCCCAGTCTGCGGATCTAGTGTTAATGGTCATTGACGCTACTAGCGGTTGGACTGAAAGGGATGCTGACATCTATGCCACGATATGCGATCGCCCTGTGATTTTAGTAATTAATAAAATTGATCTTGCGCCAGATTTTTATTGGAATCGAGGGAGTGAGCATATGGCTATCGTTAAGACGACAGCTTCTCAAAATCTGGGAATTGATGAATTAGAAGTAGCAATTTTAGAATGTATTCATCAAGAAGAAGTTTCATCGGCAAACATGGATGTGGCAATCAATCAACGGCAGAAAGCTTGTTTGTTAAGGGTTGTGCAATCTTTAGATAATGTCCAGATCGCGATCGCGGATGACTTACCGTTAGATTTTTGGACAATTGATTTACGAGCCGCCATAAGCGCGATCGGCGAAATTACAGGTGAAGAGGTTACGGAATCAGTTCTCGATCAAATTTTTAGCAGGTTTTGCATCGGTAAATAAGCAATAAAAAGGCTGTGGGTTTCACCAGATGTCATAATTCGACTTACCCTCCTATACATTGTCTCAACCGACTTGCCACGTAACATCAGTTATAGCGACAGCCTGTTGTGGCTTTGCGTAGTACAAGAGAATTTCAAGAAAGAGCAAAGCGCTGTAATCCAAAAGATGAGAGGCGGCGCGAAGCGCCGCCTCTCATCTTTTGGATTGGCTAAAGCTAGTTATACATGCAAGAGCTAAAAAGTTAGATTTTTTCTTGGAGAGCGTTGATGCGATGACCAGTATTAATCAAAATCTCTTTAGTTGTCATCACATCCGCATTTTCACCAATTACCACTACCAAAAATTTTCCTGCGGCGATTTCTGCCTCATATTTACGGGCTTCCGACTCAACAATTCCCTCACTTTTCAAAACTTTAGTCAACCCACCAGATGCTTCGATATCCTGCCAGTTTAGCGATCCATAGCCATGGGCAGCATCATGATAATTTTTGCCCAGCACAGAAATCTTGTTTCTACCTATCCCTGCATTATGAATTTCCGTTGCGACATTCTCTGATTCAACACTTGTCGAAAAAATATCAACTATTATGAACTTCTCAACTACAGGAAGATTATCCTCACTTGTACCACCATCTTCTATATACATCGGCGGTTCGACGGCATAGTTGTTTATCAACCCTTCTGTATCTACGGTATAACCATCAGCAGTGTGAATGCTGTCAGCATCTTCTGCATTATCAGGAGTATGCTTATAATTGACTCCTTCCCGATCTTTACGGGCTTTGGTCTCTGCGGGAACGATGTTAGGATCGAAAGAATCAGTAGTTGTCTCGGCTTGAACTTCTGTACTCATGATGTTCTCCTTATTGAATTTGAGGACTGTTTACCTGAGTCGAATTTAACAACTCCGTATGAATAGTAATTTTAATAAGTTGGTAATTAATTTTTTGAATGAGTTGATTGAATTGATTGATTACAATACAAAACGTAGAAAAAAGAAAGTTGCCTCCTATGAGAGGGGCTTCGAGTCCGTTCAACCAGCGTATAGCAATACAAGAAATAGCCACAACCAATAAAACCCCAAAAAATAGAGGCGGCGCTTCGCGCCGCCTCTATTTTTTGGGGTTTTATGCCCTTAGCAAAACTTGCATTGCTATATGGACATTTGGTTGCCCTGCTTTGCGATTTCACAAAGGATTTATCAACTGCGTTCCACGTAACATCATTTATTGATATGATCGCTAATTTCTTGACGTAGTATTTTGTCTGAAGCGGACTTGGGCAGAGACTTCCAAATAAATATTGTCTTAGGTAATTTATAACGAGCAAGAGATTGCTGTTCGCAAAAGTCTCTGATGTCAGTCACCGTTAAATTAGCTTCAGCAAATGGAGCCTTAAGCACAACTACTGCCGCCACGATCTGTCCCCAGTCGCGATCGCTCATACCGACCACACAAACCTCCGCGATCGCAGGATGAGTTGATAGGATTGCTTCGATTTCCGATGGATAGATATTTTCACCGCCACTAATGATCAAATCTGAGCGCCGACTAACAAGGTATAGATAGCGATCGCCATCAAGATAGCCCAGATCGCCTGTGGGCAGCCAATTATCCTGAATATAATTGTTTTGAGATTGATTGAGATATCCACGCATCACGTTTGCACCTCGAACCATAATCTGTCCAATCTCACCAATGGCAAGTTCTCTTTCTACATTTTCTAAATCCATTACTCGTAAATGCATCCCCGACAATGCGCTTCCTGAAGAACCTCGTTTCAGACTGACTTCATGGGGTAACAGAGTCGTAATTTGGGAAGCTGTTTCAGTCATACCATAGGTGGGCATAATCGGTAAATTTAAACTTAAACAGCGCTCGATTAGGTCTAAACTTGCAGGTGCGCCGCCTAATAAAATCCCTCGCAATTTCTGTAGATTTTGCCATTGGTCATCTTGCAATAATCTTTCTAGCATCGTCGGCACAAGCGAGATGAGCGTCACTCGTTCAGAAGCGATCGCCTCCAAAACATTCTGTTCGTCAAACTTCGGTAATAAAGTTAAGCAAAACCCACTAATCACACTTCGCCAAGCGATCGCCAATCCACCCACATGAAACATGGGCATACAGAGCAACCAATTATCATCAGGTTGCATCTCTAAGCGCTCAGCAGAAGCGATCGCACTGTGGTAATGATTGCCATAGGTGAGTGGAACAGACTTCGGTTTTCCTGTTGTTCCTGAAGTATAAAAAATACCCTGTATATGTTCTGAATCTATTACTGGAACTTGATTATACAGCGTTGCATGAGAAGATTGTTTTTCCGCCAAATGCGGAAAAACAATCTTCTCATGCAACAAATGCTTAACTTGACTATCTTCTATTTGCCAATCTAACTCCTTAGAAGTTAAGCGAGTATTCAGGAAAACGGCGATCGCATCACATTTTGTGAGGGCATGAATGATAAAAATATATCGAGGATGATTGGGAAGTAATAAGCCGACGCGATCGCCAGATTTTATCCCCAAAGCTTGCAAACGCTCCACCCAATGATTAACTTCTACTTCCAACTCTGCATATGTCCAGCGCTCTACCTTTTGACTAGGAGAAGATTTAAAGATGAGGGCGATCGCATCTTTCTTCTGTACTGCTCGTTGTGATAGCCAGTTAGAAAATTTCATAAAATCGAGATATGATAATTATTACAGCGCTTTGCACTTTTTAAAAAACCAAGAAAAGTTTAGAAAGGCTGGCTTCGCCAGCCTTTCTACTACACAAAGACTTAGCAGACTATACTAATAACGATTAATAACGCAAAGCGCCACTCTCAAATAACTATCACAAAATTCTATAGGGTAATCGCCATGAATCCATTTGGAGGCATCGTCCAAAAAGCATTTTATCTAGGTATGGGTTTAGCAACTGTCGCAGGTGAAAAAGCAGGCGAAACCATTGGTGAACTTCGGACACAGGCTAGTAAGCTTGCTGACGACCTAGTTGAACGCGGCGAAATGACCACAGAAGAAGCCAGAAAATTTGTCGATGATCTAGTGCGTAACTCCCAAAAGCCAATCGGCGAAAGTTCCCCAAATCCTAGTAGCAAAGATGCCCCACGCACGATCTCAATCGATGATGAGGAAGATGATAATTCTCCTCAAAGCGCGAGTAATGTCGATTCACTTAAAGATAAAGTCCAAGCTTTACAAGATGAGCTGAAACGTTTACAGAAATAGTCTCTTAGTTTGTTTTAGCCTAGAAATCTGCAAATTGCTCTGCATAAAAATTTAATTTCATCGATGCCCTCATTCCTAGCCTAGCAATTCTCATTATGAAACCAATTTGGGATTTGCAGCGCCTAAGGCGCTGCAAATCCCAAATTGGTTTTTTGAAAGCCAGCCGTAGGCTGGCTTTCAAAAAACCAATTTTTATAATGAGAATTGCTGTCTAAACGGAATTAAATATCTATAGCTAGATATTTTAGGTACGATAGTTTAAGGCGGAGATAGGGACAACATCATGAGCATTTTGCACGTATAATTTTGGAGATTTTCATGAAGCTAGCAGAATTTCTGATACAGGGTAAGCAACTGCGGCAACAGGATCGGACATTAGCGATCGCCTACTTCGAGCAATGTTTGCAGAGTATCGCCATTAATGAAAAGTCGGAAGTAGATTCTAGTAACTCGGTAAGAATTTTGTTGGAATTGGCAGTGGAATTGATAGCCACAAAACAGCCTGAATCAATCCAAAGAGCAACATCTTTAATCCAACAGGCGGGGAAATTATTTGATCAGAGTTTTGATCAAAGTTCTGACTTTCTCCAAGAACAGTTAGCTTATTTGCTATATGCTCAAGGGATTTTGGAGATCACATCAGGAGAAATGGAGGCGGCTTTAGCCACATTCCAAAATGCTTACAATATTTATGAAAATACTGGTAACGCTGAGGGGCAATCATTGATCGATGACGTGATCGGTCAATACTATTTGCAAGTTCACAATCCCCCATCGGCGCTAGCTCATTTTGAGCGATCGCTATCTTTGCGACTTGAGTCAGAAGCAGATAGTGAGATTGGGCTAAGTTATGCATATTTGGGACAGCTTTATTTGACTACAGCCGAAATTGAGCAAGCAAATAGTTTATTTCAAAGTACGTTAGAGATTGCGATCGCCAATTCTGACAACTATTTGCGACTCCAAGCTCTAAAGGGACTTGCTAAAGTCGCGATCGCAGAGGGGCAATGGCAAACTGCGATCGCGATGATCAAAGATGCCATCTGTTTACTTAAAGAGCCTGTGGATACGATTGAGATCGGTTATTTGTATTGCGATCTGGCGGAAGCTTTATTGGGAAATGGTCAGATTGAGGAAAGCCTGATTTGTATCCGAATTCAAGTTTTACCGAGGTTTCGCGATTTACAATATTCTCAAGGAATTGCGATCGCTAAGCATATTCGTGGACGTATCTATGTGCAGCGTTTATTAGAAGGATTAGATACGCTTGATGAAGATGCGATCGAAACCGCAGAAGATTCGTTGATCGATGCTTCAATTTTGTTTGAGCAAGTGGGAATGATGACTCAATATGCCAGATCTCTATACGATCTAGCTCGTCTTTATCAGCTATGTAGTAATTCCCAATATCAATATCAATACCAAGGAAAATCTTTGCGATCGCTGGAGCTATGTCTTAGTATTTTGGATCATTTGGCGATGGGAAATAGTGAACTAGCCTCTAAAGTGGAGACCATGCTTAATCAGGTTATGCGAAAGAACTAATGCTGTGCGTGCGATATGGGCTTTTCTTTTAAAAAGAGAGTTGCAGCGCTTCGCGCTGCAACTCTCTTTTAGGGTGGCTTAATACACAGGCAAGGTAAATCTAAAACAACTGCCTTTTTTGCCGATCGCATCATCTACCCAGATATGTCCATAATGCGCGGTGATAATGCGGCGACATAGCGACAAACCAATACCATATCCATCAGCCTGATCATCGCGCTCCAGTCGATAGCGCTCCTCAAATACGCGATCGCGCTGTTCCATCGGAATCCCAGGGCCATTATCAGTAATATTAACTTCTATTTTTTGAGCCGTGCGATGCATCACCGTTAGCTCAATCTTGCCGCCTTCGGGCGTATATTTAGTGGCATTTCCCAAGAGATTGATCAACACTTGACGAATTTTTTCTTGATCGATATATACAGGTGGCAAATCAGTAGGAATGTCTTTAACTAGCTTCTGGTGCTTGGTCTCTAAACATTTACTAAAATAAAAATCGCTAATGACACTGTGACATAACTGATCAAGTTGAATCTTTTGACGCTGAGTGCGAAATTGAGCATTAGCCCCCCGCCCCGCTTCAAGAATATCGGTAATCATGTTATCAGCGTCACGAGCCTTGACTCGAGCGTGTTTGAGTAAACGCGAAACCATTTGCTGATCGATTTTGTCGCCGCTTTTTTCGATCGTATCGATCGCTAATAGGATCGCCGTAAGTGGATTGCGTAAGTCATGGGCAAGCATTCCCAATACGCGCTCTTTAAAACGAATTTGTTCTTCGATTTCCGCTTTTTCTTGAGACAGCCGAAACACATCATCGGCGAGACGAGCCACTTCATTCATATAGCCAATATTTTGAGCAAGTTCAGGCGGATGATCGTGAGTTTGGTCAAATACTTGTTGTTTCCAAGTTTCCCAGCAACTTTCTAATTGCTTGAGGATATTTTTTCCAGCAATGGTTTGACGGGGTAGGGGCGACAATTTGAGCAAAGCAGGTGACATCACTACTTTAAACAGCTCTGCTAGTTGGGGTTGACAGGCAACATTAATCACTTGGAGTTCTGAGCGACACTCATTTTCCCGTTGCAAAAATTCTTCTACCTCTTTGACTAGCTCCTTTGCCTTGGGGCGATCATCGATGAAGAGTAAAAGTTGTAGCGTGGATTCAGGTAATGTTGAAACAGTCCTCATTAGTTTTGGGACTCGCAACGGATTGGTCTAAACAAATTTTAATACATTCTTAATAGTTATATTGTTATTCCCATGAGTTTACCTCAACAAAGGTGGCAGATTTCCAACCCCAACCCCGATCTAGCAAAGGCGATCGCTGAGGCAACAGGACTTTCTCCAATAATTGCACAGGTTTTATTAAATCGAGGTATAAATACGGCACAATCCGCGAAAATCTTCCTTGATCCTGAGCTAGAGGATTTGCCATCCGCTACGCAAGCTTTTCCAGATTTGACCGTCAGTGTCAATCGCATTGAGCAAGCAATTAAAAATGGCGATCGCATTACTATCTGCGGCGATTACGATGTCGATGGCATGACTAGCACGGCGCTATTAATGCGTACCCTCAAGTTATTGGGAGCAGTGGTGGAATACGAGATTCCTAGTCGGATGAATGAAGGCTATGGAATTAATCAGCGCATTGTCCGAGATTGTCATGATCGAGATGTGAAATTAATTATCACTGTGGACAATGGCATTACCGCCTATGAAGCGATCGCCCTCGCTAAATCCTTAAATATTTCTGTAATTGTCACCGATCATCACGAAGTCCCCGAAGACCTTAGTAAAATCCCTCCCGCGACAGCGATCCTCAATCCTAAATATAAAGTTGATCCCCAATCTCCTTACTATACGATCGCAGGGGTTGGAGTTGCCTATGTATTGGCGCTAGAGCTAAGCGATCGCTTTGGGAAACGTACTGAATTAGAACAGCCGCTTTTAGAATTATTTACACTAGGTACAATTGCCGACCTTGCCTCCTTAACAGGCATCAATCGCCGTTTAGTCAAAAAGGGGCTGCGATTACTCTCGCAATCTAAGGTAATTGGCATTATTGCGCTGATCAATGAGTCAGGAATTAGCAAAGATAAACAAGTCGGGATGAAACCTGAAGCGATCGGTTTTGGTTTGGGTCCCAGAATTAATGCGATCGGCAGAATTGGCAATCCGCAGACAATCATTGATCTGTTGACCTGTGACGAAATGGGACAGGCGATCGAACTAGCGAAAAAATGCGAGGCTACTAATAAAGAACGTCAGGAGCTTTGTAAAAATATCGAACAAGAGGCGATCGCCTATATGACAAAAAAGAAGTCAGAAGGTTTTGATATTAAACAAGAACGAGTTTTGGTGATTGTTGATCGGGAAGTGCAAGAATCCCTCACCCCCAGCCCCTCTCCCAGTAGGGGAGAGGGGAGTAAGAGAAAAAGTCTTCCTGCCCCCCTCTCACCCCTTGGGGCGGGTGAGGGCTGGCATCATGGTGTCATCGGAATTGTTGCCTCTCGTTTAGTCGAACGTTATGGCGCTCCTGTTTTTATCGGAAGTTACGAAGATGCGGATGGAGAAGAAGAAGCAACCGTTCGTTTCTCCGTAAGAGGAATTCCTGAGTTTCATGTATTCCATTCCCTTGAATATGGAGCAATTAAAAGTATTCGCAACAAAGGCGGCGGACACAAGGCGGCGGGAGGTTTTACGCTACCTGCGGAAAATATGGAAAAATTGCGACAAGGACTAAGAGAATTTGCCGATCGCGAAAATATTCTCCCTAGCCACATCAGCCCACTCATTAATGTCGATGTCCTAGCCGATCTCAGTGATATCTCCATGACCATGCTGCAAACTTGCGATCGCCTCCAACCCTGTGGTCTTGGCAATTCCGATCCTGTGTTTTATAGCCAAAATGTGCGCGTACTTTCCCAACAAACTCGCGGTAGAGATAAGATCAAACATCTTTCCTTAGAACTCGATACTGGCAATGACAAAATCAAGGCGATCGCATGGCGATGGGGTGAATATTGTCCTGTGCCTGATTATGTAGATATTGCGTACAAGTTACGCGCTAATCAATGGCAAGACACAACTTCAGTAGAATTAGAAATAGTTGGCATTCGCGAGGCTAGTAATATGGCAAATACTGTGGAAAACCCTCAAAGTTCGCCCAAACATTTGCAATTGCAATATAAACAAGCGCCCCTAATTACTAAGCTTCCGCAATGGCAAAAACTGAGCGAAGCGCCGCGACCTTTACCGCGTCCATTACTACTATATGGTTGCGATCGCCCTGCCGATAAGTTTAAAGGTGATGTTGATTGCGATCGCCCTAATCGTGATAAAGCCTATGAAGCGATCGTCCTATGGACTTTACCGCCATCTTTCACCCATTTACAATGGCTAATCGCCACCGCTAAACCAGACTATATCTATCTCGGTTCCCATATTCCCGCCATTCCTTCCATTGACCAATTTCGCACCCAGATTCAATCTCTTAATTTAGAGAATATAGAGAAATTAAATCTATTAGATATCTCACAGCAATGGTGGATTTCTCCTAGTGCGATCGTCTCTGCTTTGCGCGAATTGAACTATGTCTGTGATTTTCCAGACACATTACATCTTGAAGGTGAACTACTAAAAATGCAGAAGTGGTACGGCATTGTGATCGATAAACTTGCTATGATTCTTGCGGATCAACAATAGGAATGCGACACAAAAAAAGATGCTTATCTCACCGAAGTTTTGCGATCGCTGATTAATTCACCATAACCAATCCGTTTTGATCTAGCGACTACGGCAAAGTTAGATGAAATGGGTTTAATATTACGCACAGAGACTGGTGTAAAGATCCTCAATGAGATACATCGGCGCTATTTCCAAAACCGTTTAGGAGTGCAACCAATGCCTAAAGTCTCGCATTACCAATTCTTGACTGGGAAGAGATTAGTTATAATATCGATTGTCATAAAGAATGCATGATGAGGTTTTGGGATGACGAACAAGCTAGCAACTAATCAGATTTTAATGACAATGGGTGGCGCGATCGCGGCAATCATCTCTCCACAAATCGCGATCGCGGAAACTATCACGATTCCACAGCAACCAGTCCAGCCAAGTCTATGGTGGATCACTCAACGGCTTAATCAAGGTTGGGTCGAAAATATTACGATTAAGCCAGAATCAAAACAGGCGATCGTCACTATCAATACGAGTAGATGGTCATCTGCTGACTATTTACAGCGCTTTAGTTTTCTGTTTAAGTTAGGCAGTGAAGCCCAAAAGCAAGATTTCAATATTTTATTAAACAATCGTCTTAATCAGAAGATTGCCGAGTACAGCACTCAAGCAGATGTTTGGCGCATCGATCCTAAATCTCTTGGTGCAGATCCTTTTCGAGTAATCGCCCCAACTATTCTGCAACAGCAGTTTTAAAACTAAAAGTGGCTCCGCCACTTTTAGTTTTAGCAGAGAAGTGTTTCGCTTACATTTTGCCTAAGTTAATGCCAAACAAATTATTGAGCCGATCGCGTACCCACGACAGGGCGGCATATTGCGATCGCTGAAGTTCTTCTTCATTCAGCAATCCGAGGCTAATTAGAACCTGTTGTCGTTCCGATAGTTTTAAGGCAATTTGTTCTCCCAACTCTCTATGCTCACTGAGGAGTTTTTTTAACTGCTGGCGCTCCACAACGAATAGGACTGTATCTTTAGTTAAAGCTCTAACTGTCGCCGTGCGTGGCGTTCCAGTTAGCAGGGAAATTTCGCCAAAGAATTCGCCTGTAACTAAAGTCGCGATCGCTTGATTATTCTTCTCCGAAAAAACTTCCACAGCGCCCGACAGAATAATGTAAAACTCATCACTAGGATCATTTTCACGACAAATTACTTGACTGATATCAAAATATTTGCGATATCCCCTAGCAATCAGCGCGAATAATTCGACCTCAGTACATCTTTCAAAATAGGAGATTTTTCGTAACAGGTCACGCAGACTATGGGTACTAATTTCATCATCTTCTGCGTCTACATCTTTTGGATTTATTTGTGAGTCATGTTTAATAGATTTGTCATGTTGAGAGTCAGGAGATAATGGATTAACAAAGTGCCAGAGTGACTCAGGATTATGAATGATTAGCTCTCTAGTGGGGAAGGGAATTCTAATTCCTCTAGATCGAAATTCATAGGCAATCCGAAAATTGATTGAGCTGCGGATTGGCTCGTTAGCATTAGGATCTGCAATCCATATTAATAGATCAAAGTCAAGAGATTCTTTCCCAAATGCTTTGAACCAAACCTCTGGAGCAGGGTTAGTTAATACTCTTGGTTCATGGCGAGCGGCTGTTAGCAAAGCTTCGGTCAAAATCAATAGATCTGTATCATAGGCAACGCTGACAGGGACATGAATCCGACAAGTATGTCCTTCATAGCTCCAGTTAATTGTGTTGTTTTCGATGAAGCGTTGATTTGGCACAATCACATATAAGTCATCTTCAGTCCGTAAAATTGTGGAGCGAATTGAAATCTTTTCAATTGTGCCTTTAAGTCCCCCAACTTCTATATAGTCTCCAACTTTTAGAGTTTGTTCAAATAATAGAACTAAGCCACTGATAAAGTTGCTAGCAAGATTTTGTAATCCGAATCCAATGCCAATGCCAACGACACCAGCAATCACGGCTAAGGAGCTAAGATTTATGCCTGCTGTTTGTAAGATCACGATGCAGCTAATCGTGATTAATAAGTATTTGACAAATACAGTGATCGCTTCCTGTAATCCACGATTAATTCGTAATTTTGTTAAGAGCGATCGCCGTATCAGTTCACTAACTATTTTTGATGTCAAAAATGCTAAGACGATTAATCCTAGCAAGGACAAAATTGAGGCTAGGGATAATTTAGTGCCGCCAACATCCAAAATTTGGGCTGTGAAGATTTCATATAGTTTTGTTGCTAAGGCATCCATTTCTTCTACTGTTTCTCCACCGCTCAAACCAAAGTATAGCGATTTTTATATTGCTTACGCCAATTAAAGCCGAAGAAGATTTTGAAAGGCTGGCTTCGCCAGCCTTTCAAAATCTTCTTCGGCTTTAAAAAAGCTAGAGGTGGTGCTTTGCAACACCTCTAGCTTTTTACTTGCTTAACGCGCAACTTTATAAACTAATGTCGCATTGGCATTAGGAATTTCGGAGGGTTTCAGATTCGTATTGACCTTGCCTAATCCTTCCATTGTCCCGATCCACAGTTGCTGACTATAAACTAATAAACTAGTCACCGAGTTACTGGGCAGATTAAAAATCGAAGCAATAATTGCGCCATTGTAAGTATTAGCTAGCACTAGTCCATCTCGCATCCCAATCCATAATTGACCACTGTTATTACTAGCGAGTGCCACAATATCTTTGCCCGTCACCGAGTTAAATCTGGCGATCGCTTTGTAGGTTCTGGGATTAATTTCGATGACATTGCGCGGTGTGCCTGCCCAGATTTTACCCGATGGCTCAATGGCGATCGCTTGCACAATCTGACCTGAGACAAAGGGAACTTGAGCAATAATTTTGGCAGTCCCTGGATTAATTTTGACCAAACCATTAAGAGTCCCAACCCAAATATTACCCGCTTGATCGCTCTGCATCACGTTGGCTGATGTCCCTGGGAGATTTGGCATTCTGGCATAGGTTTCCGCATTGTAGGGACTGATGCGCGTTAACCCTTGATCAGTGCCAACCCAAATAAAACCAGCGCGATCAATCTCAAGGCTTAAAATGCGGCTGGATGAAAGTTGAAGGGCAATGTTTTCTATTTTGCCAGAGCTAGGTTGAATCTGATATAACCCCGAAGTTGTGCCTACCCAAAAATAACCCCGTCGATCTTCTAGTAAAGCGGTGACTGTGGAATTTGGTAGAGATATTGAGGCGATCGCTGTACCTGTTTTGGGATCAATTTGCAGTAAACCTTGCCAAGTGCCAACCCAAAACCGACCGCGATTGTCTACAAGAGTAGAGCTAATCCGATTATCAGTGCTAAGCGATGGCTGACGGGCTATCAATAAATTGTCTGTTTTAAGCTGTGACTTAACTGGGTTTAATCCTGTTGTCTGCGTCATGGCATAGCCCTCTGAGCATAGGCTAGTTACACTAATCGCAATAATTAACGTCAGTAATTTAGGAAGTGTATTCACTGCGCCTAATAATTTTGTAAATACCCCTGCCACTAAACTTATTTGCAGTCTTTTTCTTGTTGACAACATCTTTAAAATCTCTACTTACACCCTTTTAAGGGTCAGATGTTAGCACAAGAGTTCGCGATCGCTACATCAATTAATATAAAAACCAAAGAAGCTAGTTAGCCCGCTTTGCAGGTTAACTAGCTTCTTTGGTTTTTACAGCAATTTCTGATCAAAGAACCAGAGGAAATTTTTTTAAAAGTGTTGCAAAGCAACACTTTTAAAAAAATTTCTTGGTTAGGGTTTGAGCGCAAAGCGCTAGAAGCTAAGCTACTTACTAGTAATCGCGTTTTCTAGTTTGTGCTGATTCCAGAGCTTTTGATAGAGCCTAGACTCAGAAACTAGTTCCGCGTGAGTTCCCACTTGCACAACTTTACCTGCATCCATCAAGATAATGCGATCGCAAGTAGAGGCAGCATAAAGGTTATGGGTAATGAATAGAACAGTTTTATTATCTGGCAGATTATTTAAAATACCAATTGCAGTCTGATTATCCACACTAGAGAGCGCATCATCTAACACCAAAATTGGCGTATCGACCAACAAAGCTCTCGCTAAAGCTGTACGTTGCCTTTGTCCACCTGAAAGAGTGATGCCACGCTCACCCACCAAGGTGTCATATTGCTTCGGAAACGTGAGTACTTCTTGCTCTATCCGAGCTTTATTGGCGAAGTTCTCTACTTCATGATCGTAGGCTTGGGGTTTGCCATAGCGAATGTTGTCGCGCATGGTCGCACTAAACAGGAAGCTATCTTGAGGAACAAAGGAAATGATCTGGCGCAAATCATCAATCCGCATCTTAGTAATATCGATGCCATCCACAAATATTTGACCAGAAGGAACTTCCACTAGACGCATCAAGGCATTAGCGAGGGTTGTCTTACCAGAACCAATGGTTCCTAAAATAGCAATAGTTTCGCTAGGATAAATTGTGAAGTTAACTTGATTGAGCGCAGGAACTTCCGCGTCAGGATATGTAAATGTCAGATCGCGAGCTTCAATTTTGCCAACAACTTCAGACTTATCAAGGGCGATCGCATCATTTGCATCTACATTAGCAGGCGGTATATCGAGAATGCCTTGAATACGACCAATGCTGACGATGCCGCGCTGATAAGTCACCATCACAAAGCCCAAAATTGCCGTTGGGAAGATTAATCTTTCCACATAGATAATCAAACTCAATAGGTCGCCAATTTTAAAACTGGTATTAGCAGGATTAGCTAACTTCTCTCCTCCAAACCAAACCAATACCAAAAAGCTAATACTGGCAATGCCGCCCAAAAGAGGAAATAAAATATTACGACTCTTCGCCATTTTTAGATTGGCATCTAGCAGGCGATCGTTTAGTTTGCTAAAGGCTTCGAGCTCATTATTTTCTTGGGCATAGGTCTTGATTAGCGCCATGCCGTTAAGGTCTTCTTGCAAGAGTGAGCTAACTTGCGAAAGTTCTTCTTGTACAAGCAACTGTTCATCGCGCAACTGACCACTAAATCTCTGCACGATCACCAACATAATTGGATATATCGAAACAGACAGCAAGGTTAGCATCGGATCGATCGCCACCATTACGGGCAGCGTCAAGCCATACACAAATACCGAGTTAATGATACTAAGCAGAGCAAAACCCATCAGGCGGCGGATATTTTCTACGTCGCTGGTGACAATGCTAATGGTTTCGCCTGCGGAGTTGTTGGCAAAATAACTGGGTGGCAGTTTAAGCAAATGCTCAAAAATTTGTTGCTTGAGACTATATTCAATTTTGCGTCCGATGCCAAAAATCCATACCCTCGAAGCCATCCGAATTACCCACATCACCGATGAGAGTCCGATGATTAGCCAGACATAGGACATCAAGCTCTGAAATCCAGAAGTTTTGAGTGTACCAAGATCTTCGACAGCAGCACGGATCAGCCAAGGAATATAAGTGCCGAGAATATTGGCTAGCAATAGGGCAATTGTGCCGATAGCTAGGTCGCTCCAGTAAGGACGGAGATAGTTTTGAAGGTTTTGAAATTGCGATCGCGCCATAATATTTCTATCTTACTTGAGAGTGCAAATCGCTGTCTTATAACCCAGCAATTCCCATTATAAAAATTGGTTTTTGTGAAAGCCATCCGTAGGCTGGCTTTCACAAAAACCAATTTTGGGGTTTTCGACATCTTTGACGCGGAAAACCTCAAAATTAGTTTCATATTGAGTTGACTATTAACAAATTTCACCCATTAGAGAGTTGCCAAGCTAAGTTTCGCCCATTATTGTGATTGCAGAAACAAAAAGTTAAACTTTGCGTCTATATAGTGTGTTGGTTCAAAAAAATTTTTGGGAGGAATATGAAGATGAGTAGCAATCTCAGACTTAAATCTAGTATTACCTTGCTAGTGTTGGCTGCTGCCATGCTCGCTAGCCCCAAACAGCCCACTAAAGTCCCTACATCAGCACTCATATCTCATCAACCCGCGATCGCAGCTTCAGCAATTGGAGCGATCGCCCTCAGCATCCACCAATCCGACAATATTATCTAAACAAAGCGCAAAGCACTTTGTTAAAAACCCAAAAGATGAGTTGCGGCGCTTTGTGCCGCGACTCATCTGCTAAAAAACTAGAGGCGACGCATTGCGTCGCCTCTAGTTTTTTAGGTGAGATAAAACGGTAGAATATTAAAGAAATTTTGGCTTTGCTGAACAAGGGGCAATTTTGGAAAAAGGTACATTGGTTGAGGTGAAGCTGCATGGAGATCGCCGCCTTGTGGTGATTGATCGTCCTGAAGGTAAAAAGCACTTTCAGGCGATCGATGAAAATGGTAATAGTCATACCATTCATCCTCGCGAAATCAACTACACCATCAAAGCTCAGGGCGAAAATTCCAACTTTACCTATAGCCAAATCCCCGCATTTTTGCAAAAAACTGAGAAGTTTCTCGATCCCTCTAGCCTCGAAGTGGCTTGGGAAATATTAATCGAAGACAATCAACCCACTGATCCTGCTGAGCTAGCAAATTTACTATTTTCGGAAACTTCCGCCGTAACTTCCTACGCTTCCTATTGTTTGCTCAGTAATGACAAGATTTACTTCAAGCAAAAAGGCGATGCCTACGAACCGCGATCCGCTTCTCAAGTATCAGAGCTAAAACATCAAGCGGAAGCAGCCGCCCAACGCGCCAAACTCATTGAAGAGTTTCAACAAAAAGTCACCGCAAAATTAGCAGGTGAAGAAGTCTCATGGACAATTAGCGATCGCAGCCGACTAGATTGTCTAGAACGCTACGCACTACATGGTGATGAGGTGTCCGATAAAGCAGCCGCCCAAGAGCTTTTGAGCTTCGCTAAACGATCTAAGAATGAACAAGCTGCATTCCAAATGCTGGTGGATCTAGGAATTTGGAATGAGCATGAAAATCTTAATTTACTACGCAGTCAAGTTCCCATTCGCTTTGCCAATGAAGTTATTGCTGCCGCTCAAAATTGTCTTGCCGATCCGATTCCTGATCACATTCAACATTTGCGGCGCGATCTGACGCATCTTCATGTCTATACGATTGATGACATCAGTACCACAGAAATTGACGATGGTTTGAGTATCGAAACTCTTGCGGATGGACGTAAACGTATTTGGGTGCATATTGCTGACCCGACCCGATGGCTCGATCCTGATAGTGCCTTAGATAAAGATGCTCGTAAGCGCGGTACGAGTATTTATTTGCCGACAGGCGTAATCCCGATGTTCCCGATGGATTTGGCAACGGGACCGATGAGCTTAATTGAAAGTAAAGTTTGTTATGCTCTATCCTTTGCGGTAGATCTGGATGAAGTGGGCGCAGTTAGTGACTATGAGATTGTCGCTAGTCTGGTAAAGCCCAATTATCGGCTTACCTATGAAGACGTAGAAGAAATGCTGCAATTGGGTGTGGAAGACGATCTCGATCGCCTTGCTGACTTTGCCCGCCTTCGTAAAAAATGGCGCGTTGATCAAGGCGCGATCGAAATTCATTTGCCTGACACCAGTATTAAAGTTGATTCTCCCAATGGCGATCGCCTGTCCTTAGACCTAATGGAAGATACTTTCTCGCGACAATTAGTCGCTGAGATGATGATCCTTGCAGGAGAAATTGCCGCTAAATTTGCCCAGACTAACAGTATTCCTATTCCCTATCGTTATCAAGAGCAGCCCGAATTGCCGCCCCTCGATACTTTGATGCAATTGCCATCAGGGCCAGTGCGCGAATTTGCCATCTGTCGCTGTATGACTAAAGGTTCTTTAGGGTTATATGCCTCGCGCCATTCAGGTTTAGGTTTAGACGCTTATGCTCAAGTCACTTCACCAATTCGCCGCTACAGCGATCTGCTGGCTCATTGGCAAATTAAAGCCTTTTTGCGAGAAGAATCTCTGCCCTTTACGGCGGAAATGCTTACCGCAATTTTGCAAGCGATCGAGCCTGCGATTTGGGATGCCAATCAGGTCGAGAAGCAATCTGTGCGTTATTGGAGTCTAGAGTATCTACGCCGCAATAAGGAAGTTGTTTGGGAAGCGCTGATGTTGGACTGGCTACGCGAAAATGAGAAGCTAGCCCTTGTGCTGATTGAAGATTTAGGATTGAAGTTACCAATGCGAATTAGTCGCCAAATTCAAGTTGGCGACAATTTACGAATCAAGACCGCCGAGGTCGATCCCCGCAAAGATGTGATCTATTTTCAAGAAGCACAACTATCAACTTCACTTTTAGAAATGGAAATGGAACGAGATAGCAGCGAATACGCAGCCCTATAACAAGAACCCAAAAATTAGCGGTGCGGCGCGAAGCGCCGCACCGCTAATTTTTGGGTTTTACCGTCTAGGGAGTAGATTGCTAATAATTGGGTGTGCGCGGCGAAGCCGCGCGCACCCAATTATTAGTATTTAAAGAAGCAAGGCGCTTAAGCCCCCTTGTTTGCCATATTTTTTGGCACAATAGAAAAAGTATTGTTTCAAGAAATTAGCTGCGCTAATTTCTTGAAATATCAAAATTATTTTGAGGTGTCATGCAAGCTGAGACGTTAGATTTGTTGGAATGGAATCGGTTATGTCAGCATTTATCAACATTTACAACGACAAAGCTGGGGGCGATCGCGGCGGTGCATTTACCGATCCCCGATCGCTATGAAGGCACATTAGAGCTATTGATTCAAACTAAAGAAGCCTATGCCCTAGAAGAACGCAACGCAGGTGTATCTCTAGATGGGATTCAAAATATTACCGATGCGGTGTTGCGTGCTGAGAAACAGGGGGTGCTATCGGCGACAGAACTCTGGGCGATCGCTACAACTTTAGCAGGGGCAAGAAATCTCCGCCGCCAGTTAGATAATGCCGATTACTGCCCTAATTTGCAGATCTTAGCTAGCGATATGCGGACTTATCCTGATGTGGAGCAGGAAATCTATCGTTGTATTGATGAAGGGGGAAATGTCTTAGATCGAGCTTCAGTGCGTTTAGGAGAAATCAGACATGAGCTAACCTCGGTGCGTGATCAGATTTTGACAAAGCTGCAAAATATCATGCAGCGCAACGCCAGTTCTTTGCAGGAGCAGATTATTACGCAGCGTAGCGATCGCTATGTCCTAGCCGTTAAGTCCCCACAACGCGATCGCGTCCCTGGGGTAGTTCACGATACTTCTAGTACAGGGATGACCCTGTTTGTTGAGCCGAACTCGATTGTGCAGTCCAATAATCGCTTGCGGCAACTGCTAAAAATGGAGCAAGTCCAAATCGAGATTATTTTGGCGGCTCTGAGCGTCAAGGTAACAGCGATCGCGGAAGACTTACAAAGATTGCTAATTATCGTTACTAAAATTGATTTAGCGGTGGCAAAGGCGCGGTATGGCTATTGGATGGGCGCAAATCCACCCAACTTTTTGAATAGTGAAGCGATCGTTTTACGCCAGTTGCGGCATCCCTTGCTGGTATGGCAGCAGCAAAACGAAGAAGGGCGCGATGTTGTACCTGTAGATATATTGGTTTCACCACATATTTCGGTGGTTGTGATTACGGGACCAAATACGGGCGGCAAGACCGCTACTTTAAAAACTTTTGGTCTAGCGGCGCTAATGTCAAAAGCGGGCATGTTCATTCCCGCCAAAGAACCTGTGGAAATGCCTTGGTTTGATCTCGTACTGGCTGATATTGGTGATGAGCAGTCGTTACAGCAAAATTTATCGACCTTTTCGGGACATATTCGCCGCATTGGGCGCATTCTCGATTCACTCTCGCCGCAGTCTTTAGTTTTGTTGGACGAAGTGGGAGCAGGCACTGACCCATCCGAAGGCAGTGCGATCGCCACCGCTTTATTGGAATATCTGGGTGAACATACGCGACTGGCGATCGCCACAACTCACTTTGGCGAACTCAAAGCCCTGAAATACCAAAATCCTAAGTTTGAAAATGCATCTGTTGAGTTTGATGATGCTTCCCTCGCGCCGACCTACAAATTGCTATGGGGAATTCCAGGGCGATCTAATGCACTGGCGATCGCGAGTCGTTTAGGCTTAGCGCAGGATATCATCGAAGCCGCCCAAACCAGTGTAGGCATTGGTTCTGCGGAAATGAACGAGGTCATTGCGGAGCTAGAAGCCCAACGCCGCGAGCAAACTCAAAAGACTGAAGCCGCCGCCCATTTACTGATGGAAACTGAGCGCCTGCACAAAGAGATTCTAGATCGCGCCGAAAAAATGAGATCGCAAGCCAAAGAATTGCGCGAACTTCAAGAAAAAGAAGTGCAAGCGGCGATCGCGCAAGCCCAGAAAGAAGTGGGTAGGGTAATTCGTAAATTGCAAAAGGGTGAGCAGCTAGGCGAACAGGTAGTAGCGGATGTGCAACGTACTGAGCAGAGAATTGAGGAATTAACTAAGCGTCATGTCCCTATTATTCCTGAACAAAAAGTCGAATTGCAATTAAAAATCGGCGATCGGGTACGCATTCCCAAATTTGGAAAAATTGCTCAAGTTCTCACACCACCCAACAGCTCAGGTGATTTTTCAGTCCGTCTAGGCACAATGAAACTAACCATCAACATTACAGATACCGAAAAAATTTAAAACAAAAGCCGCGCTTTGCCCCAAGAATTGACTGGCGGCGCGGTGCGCCGCCAGTCAATTCTTGGGTTTTGATTTGTCCTAAAACAAGTGACCATAGCTATACTTTGGTGTTTTAAACCGAAAAAGTTTACAGTAAAGGCGGCGTGATGCGCCGCCTTTACTGTTTGGTGTTTTAAAGATGTGGCAATTTTTTGAGTTTGAAGCCGATTTTGTAGAAGCCTTGCGCTGCATTCCCATGCAAGTACGCTACAAACTTGATACCTGTGGCATCAAACTAAAACTACAACATTGGCATAGCTTTTCGCCAGCACAACGCCAAACATTAGTTGACTTACCTTGCACTACAGCCCTTGAAATTGAAAATTATCGCGAAACCCTGCGATCGCAAGTTTGGCAAAATCTCCATACCTATCCCAATGATCTCCCCATCGAAGAAGTACCTGCATGGCTGCAAATCAACGTCATTCCTGACAGCGTTTTAGCCCATGCCAAAGAACTAAATATTGAGATCGCGATCGCGCAGTGGCAAAATCTCACACCACTACAACGATTTGCTCTGATCAAACTCAGCATATCTAACCATGAAAACAATAATTTTTTGCCAGCCCTACGGGAGTTTAGACTTTTATAAAACCTAGAATTGGCATCACCTTGCTTGCTAGACTTAGCGAATAAGTAGTTGTACAAAATAAATTTACTCAAACCCGTAGAGTTGCGCCCCTCGCAGGGGCAACTCTACGGGTTCAGATTTGTAATTAATTACGTCCATCTACTTAATATAATTCTCAAAATTTCAATTAGGCTACTATGTTAAAACGTGGTCGTCAGGCTGGGCAGAACATCCGTGAACTTGCATTAAAAAGACGCATCAAGGCAGTTAGTTCATTTGTTGCAGCAGTATTTGTTATCTTTATGCCAGTTCTACTGTTTAAAGCCCTTGATGGCTTTCTAAAACCGCTTAAATTCTATAATTATTCGCAGTCACAGGCATCTTTAAATACGCCCCCCATCCTTTACATCGTGACTACCATTGCTGCTTTAGGTTTAGTAGTTAATGGGATTTTTTTGTGGAGACGGGCTAATAATGCTGATCAAGGCGCTAAAGGTGAAGAAGACATCAGCAAAGAATTATCTCAGCTTGAGGACGAAGGATGGAAAATCGAGTATGGTATGCGTTTAGGTAATAGACTCGGTGATGCTGATGTTGTGTGTATCTCGCCTCAACACAAAGCATATGTGATTGATGTTAAGTCTCACAAAGGTGAGGTGATGGCTGATGGTGAAAAGCTTAACCGTCGTATGGGAAAAACAAACTACCCTTTTGAGAAAGACTTTATCAATCAAACGATGAAGCAAGCTTTGCAGGTAAAAAAGCAAAAGGGCTTAAGATTTGTGACCCCAATCCTAGCGTTTTCTGAAGCCAAGGTATCTTTACCCTCTAACAGATTGCGTAATGTATATGTAATTGAAAAATCTTCATTGGTATCCCTCTTAAAGTTTTTGGGCTAATTCCCTCCAAAACTAATACGTTACGTAGCCGATTGTTTTACAAGGCTTTCAAAGTTTTTATTGTGGTTAGATTGGTCGGCAATTAATGTAAGTCAACTTTCATAAAAAAAGGGAGTGCAATGCACTCCCTTTTTTTATGAAAGTTGACTCAAACGATAGCCAACACCATGAATAGTCTCAATCAAGTTGTGAGGTGCGCCTGCGCCCTTCAACTTATTGCGTAGACTCTTGATGGTGGCATTGATCGTATCTTCACGGGGAGGATCAGTCAAAGACCAAACATGCTCCACAATCGTGATCCGCTTCAAAACTTGACGACCGTGATGTAACAACAATTCCAAGATGTTGTATTCCTTCGGTGTCAAATGCACAGACTGCCCAGTATAGGAAACCTCGTGCATACCTGGGTCAAGTTGTAACTCACCCCAACGCAATACAGTTGGTTCGGCAACTTGAGCGCGACGCATCAAAGCTCGAATTCGAGCCATCAACTCAGGTGGATCAATTGGCTTTACTAGATAGTCATCAGCACCAGCATCCAGACCTTGAACTTTGTCAGTACTCATATCGAGTGCTGTCACCATCAAAATTGGAATATTGTTGCTATGAGCTCTGAGACGACGGCATAAGTTAATACCGTCGAGCTTTGGCAACATCACATCTAGCAAGATCAGGTTGTAGTCATCAGATTGAGATTTTTCCCAACCCTCTTCACCATCTCTAGCAATATCTACAACACAATGCTGATTTGTTAGCACATCGGCTAAGGTATCAGCTAAATTAGCATCATCTTCTACAAGGAGAATTCTCATTGGATCAAACAAATCTTTATTGGTTAAGCTTGATAGGTGCTGGATTTTATGATAACGCATACCTTTACAGGATTTATGAAGAATATGAACTTTATAAATTTCGCTAACACGATTCACCCCTATCTATTTGCATCATATACGAAAGATCGAACGCTTTTTCATATATGCAAAATTTTTAAGTCTTATTGCAATATTAGGGACTATAAACTTCTAAATTTTGTTTATATATCATTTAAGAATCATGTTTACCGCGCTTTCCATCTTAAGTAGAGTTACGACGCTTAGCTCCATATCTCTACCTTATTGGAAGCAAGCACTATTATTGCCAATCCATGAAGGTGTGGCAACACTTTTACAAATTAAAAAACAAATCCAGTAAGTTTTTTCTAGCTGTCGCCAAATGTACTAGGACATAAAACCCAAGAATTGATTAGCGGCGCGGAGCGCCGCCAATCAATTCTTGGATTTTATGTAGTTTTTAAAAGGCTGGCGAAGCCAGCCTTTTAAAAATTCTCTTGGGTTTTAAGAACGCGCAAAGTGCTGTATGTCCTACTCCCTTCCCAGTGAATGATTAGGGTTGCGCGGCGGAGCCGTGCAACCCTAATCATTCACTGGGAAGGGAGTAACAAGTGACTGTAGCTATAAAACTAAAAATGGCTTTGCCATTTTTAGTTTTAGTATTATTTGTGTGTCGCTTGCATCGCTGCTAGGTTAAATTGAGTCTAGAAAGACTCAAGCCCCTTTAAAAAACTTTGTTGAAACATGATTGCCAATCTATCTACTTTTAAAACAACTGCATCTCAAGATATTTTTGCCAAGGCAAAACAACTAATGCCAGGCGGTGTCAGTTCACCTGTCCGCGCCTTTAAATCTGTTGGTGGCGAGCCGATTGTATTCGATCGCGTCAATGGTGCTTATGCATGGGACATCGATGGAAACAAATACATTGACTACATCGGCTCATGGGGACCCGCGATCGTAGGACACGCTCACCCCGAAGTTATCGAAGCATTACATAAAGCCATTGAAAAAGGAACTAGTTTTGGCGCTCCCTGTGTTTTAGAAAACCAACTAGCCGAAATGGTAATCGAAGCAGTACCTAGTGTCGAAATGGTGCGCTTTGTTAACTCTGGAACCGAAGCCTGTATGTCGGTATTGCGCTTGATGAGAGCTTTTACAGGACGCGATAAGATCATTAAGTTTGAAGGCTGCTATCACGGTCATGCCGATATGTTTTTGGTCAAAGCTGGCTCAGGCGTGGCAACCCTCGGTTTGCCTGACTCCCCTGGAGTACCTAAATCCACAACCGCCAACACTCTCACCGCTCCTTACAACGATCTCGAAGCCGTCAAAGCTCTCTTTGCAGAAAATCCTGATCAGATCTCTGGTGTAATTATTGAGCCAGTGGTCGGCAATGCAGGCTGCATTGCCCCCAAAGATGGTTTCTTACAAGGCTTAAAAGATCTTTGTCAAGCGAATGGCGCTCTGTTGGTATTTGATGAGGTAATGACAGGCTTTCGCCTCTCCTATGGCGGCGCACAGGCTCGTTTTGGCGTGACTCCTGACTTAACTACGATGGGTAAAGTCATTGGTGGCGGATTACCCGTTGGAGCCTATGGCGGTCGTAAAGACATTATGGCGATGGTGGCTCCTGCTGGCCCGATGTATCAGGCAGGAACATTGTCAGGTAATCCTTTAGCGATGACCGCAGGGATCAAAACGATGGAAATCCTTAAGCGATCTGGTTCTTACGAATATCTAGAACAAATCACCAAGAAGTTAGCCGATGGGATGTTAGCGATCGCCCATGAAACAGGACACGCAGCCACAGGTAACTTGATTGGGGCAATGTTTGGAATGTTCTTCACTGATCGCCAAGTCTATGACTATGAAGACGCGAAAACCAGCGACACTGCCAAATTTGCGAAGTTCCATCGCGGTATGTTAGAGCATGGTGTCTATCTCGCGCCATCTCAGTTTGAGGCGGGATTTACCTCCCTCGCCCATAGCGATGCTGATATTCAAGCAACTCTAGAAGCGGCTCGTGCAGTCCTATCACAAATTCCTGCATAGTGTATAGCTGTAGCCAGCCAAGTCAAGACATAAAACGCAAAACAGTTGCGGCGGGCTTCGCCCGCCGCAACTGTTTTGCGTTTTATGACAGTGCCAAGCGCTGTATTTCCTTGTAAAGGAGTACAATGAGCGTGAGCGAAAAAAAGTTCATGTAATTAATGGTTTCGCAGAAATTAATTTACAATGTTCTTTAAATATTTCTAGGCTAATTAGCTGACGAAATTCACTTAAGCTTCATTGAACAGAACCGAAGCATTGAACTTTCTCCCACACAAACCTGATGCTGACAGAAAACTCAACTGCTAAGTCAAACAATGGTAATGGCTCTCAAACAACTCCAGCCAGAGCAGATTACTACATGAGCTTACACAAAGAGCTAGACCATCTCGAAGAAATGGTTCTAGAAAGTGGTCCCCGTGTAATGGGGCATACCGTCATTGACGAGGAGAAGCTCTGCCAGCAGATTGATCGCGTCAGATTTTCTGTACCAGAGTCGATCGCCAAAGCCGAAGAGATATTACTCTACAAGCAAGATTTAGTCGCTGAAGCACAGCAATATGTTGAAGACTTGATCAAAGCCGCAGAGTTACGCGCTAACCAGCTGCTGGAAGAATCAGTGATTATCCGCCAAGCTGAGCAGGAAGCAAGTCAAATTCGCCGTGAGCTGCAAGCTGAATGCGAACAACTGCGATCGCAAGCTCTTGCCGAAGTTACCCAAATTCGTCGTCAGTCTCAAAAGGATCTGGATCTTTTACACCAAAGAGTGACAGGTGAAGTCCAAGAGATGCAGCGTGGCGCTGACGAATATAGCGATCGCGTATTAGGGAATCTAGAAACTCAATTAATAGACATGATCAAAATTGTCCAAAATGGTCGCAAAGAACTAAGACTATAAAGCCCCAAAAAAGTGACGTACGCTGCGCGTACGTCACTTTTTTTTGTATTTAATTGCTCCTTACAGCGCCCAGTATTGCAAATCTATGTACGGTAAGCCGATCTAGTCCCTCAACCATTTCACAGTATATTGGCACTCAACGACATAGAGTGCTAAAGCTTGCAAATAGTGATTAATCATTCACTGCAACGCTGGCTCTGAGTAGACTTTAAGGAGGTAAGACACAGTGGCATCATTAACCCTAAATACTGGAACATTGCAACCCCTAGGCGATCGCCTATTGGTTAAAGTAGCAACAAAAGAAGAAAAAACTGTTGGTGGTATTTTCTTGCCAGATACAGCTCAAGAAAAGCCTCAAATCGGTGACGTAACCGCTGTTGGTCCTGGCGCACGCAACGACAAAGGTACTCGCGTTGCTCTAGAAGTGAAGGCTGGCGATAAAGTTCTTTACTCTAAATACGCAGGCACTGAAGTCAAACTAGAGGGCGTAGATTATTTGCTCCTTGCAGAAAGAGATATTCTCGCGATCGTTGAATAAATAATTTGATTTGGACTTCGTCCAAATCAATAACAATTAAAACCAAATTACCAAATTAACAAAAATGTCTAAAATCGTAGTATTTGATGAAGAATCTCGCCGCGCCCTTGAGCGTGGTGTTAATGCCCTCGCTGATGCAGTGCGCGTTACCCTTGGACCTAAAGGTCGTAACGTAGTTCTCGAAAAGAAATATGGCGCTCCTCAAATCATCAATGATGGCGTGAGCATTGCTAAGGAAATTGAATTAGAAGATCCCCTAGAAAATGCTGGCGCTCAGTTGATTCGTGAAGTCGCTTCTAAAACTAATGATGTTGCTGGTGATGGAACCACCAGTGCCACCGTCTTAGCTCAAGAAATGATTCGCGAAGGTTTGAAAAATGTTGCCGCAGGCGCAAACCCAGTGGGCGTACGTCGTGGCATCGAAAAAGCAGTTGCTCATTTAGTTGGCGTAATTGCTCAAAAAGCTAAGGCTGTTGACTCCAATGCCGAAATCGCTCAAATCGCCACTATCTCCGCAGGTAATGATTCTGAAGTCGGCGAAATGATCGCGCACGCAATGGATAAGGTTGGGAAAGACGGCGTAATTACCGTTGAAGAATCCAAGTCTCTCACCACCGAATTAGAAGTTGTCGAAGGGATGCAACTCGATCGCGGTTATATTTCTCCTTACTTCGTCACTGATAACGAACGTCAATTGGTGGAATTTGATAACGCCAAGATCTTGATCACCGATAAGAAGATCAATGTCATTCAAGACCTAGTTCCCATTCTTGAAAAGGCAGCTCGTTCTGGCTCTCCTTTGGTAATCATCTCTGAAGATGTTGAAGGAGAAGCTTTGGCAACTCTAGTTGTGAACAAGCTCAGAGGTTCTCTAAATATTGCCGCCATCAAGGCTCCTGGTTTTGGCGATCGCCGTAAAGCGATGTTGCAAGATATTGCTGTTCTCACCGATGGTCAAGTCATCTCGGAAGACACTGGTTTAGAAATCAGCGCTGCTACCCTCGAAATGTTGGGTACTGCTGTCAAAATCACCATTTCCAAAGACAAAACCACGATTGTCGCTGATACTGCTAACAAAGCTAATATCGACAAGCGCGTTGCCCAAATCCGTAAGGAATTGGATCTCAGTGACTCTGACTACGACAAAGAAAAGCTTCAAGAGCGCATTGCTAAGCTCTCTGGTGGCGTAGCCGTAATCAAAGTCGGTGCAGCAACAGAAACTGAACTCAAGGATCGCAAACTCCGCATTGAAGATGCTCTCAACTCCACCCGTGCGGCGGTTGAAGAAGGCATCGTTCCTGGTGGTGGTGCAACTTTGGCTCACCTCGCTGTCGAATTGCAAGATTTTAAAGCAACTTTGAAGAACGAAGAAGCGATCGGTGCTGACATCGTAGCGCGTTCACTATCTGCACCTCTTCGTCAAATCAGCGACAATGCTGGTCTAGAAGGGACTGTAGTTGTTGAAAAGGTTAAAGGTCTTCCCTTCAATCATGGCTTTGATGCTCTCAAGGGAGAGTATGTTGACCTAATCGCTACTGGCATCATTGACCCTGCAAAGGTAGTGCGATCGGCGTTGCAAAATGCTTCTTCTGTCGCTGGTATGGTCTTGACCACCGAAGCGCTAGTAGTTGAAAAGCCTGAGAAAAAATCTGACGCTGGTGCTGCTGGTATGGGCGGCATGGGCGGTATGGGTGGCATGGGCGGTATGGGCGGCATGATGTAATCATCCGCGCAAAGCTTTGAGTGGCTGGCTTCGCCAGCCACTCAAGCCAAAAAAATAATGGCGGCACGAAGTGCCGCCATTATTTTTTGCGTTTAAAGGCAAAGCGTCATCAAAACCCGAATAGCTTTATGCGGCGCGAAGCGCCGCATAAAGCTATTCGGGTTTTGTGATCCTAAAGGAAAACAGGCGATATTACGGGAATAATCAAAGCGTTAGCTAGAATTTAGCTAGCGTTCAATAGCCGAAGCCTGTGGTACAAATACTCGAAAATCCCTTACGGGTTGGTTTACAACAAGAAAGAACACCAGAACCATTGATCCTTGTGATTTTTGGCGCGTCAGGTGACTTGACGATCCGCAAGCTAGTTCCAGCAATTTATCATCTCAAACAGCAGCGTCGGCTTCCGCCTGAACTCACAATCGTTGGTGTGGCGCGAAGACCTTGGAGTCACGATTATTTTCGTGAACAAATGCGTGAAGGTATCGAAAAATTTTCTGTAGGTATTGGAGCCGAACCAATTTGGCAAAACTTTGCTGAAGGTTTGTATTACCAATCCCTAGATATGGGCAATCTAGACGATTACAAAAAACTTGATGAATTTCTCAGTCAATTAGACAAAGAACGCGGTACACGCGGAAATCGCGTTTTTTATCTTGCCGTGTCGCCCAACTACTTTACCGATGCGATCGAGAAACTAGGACAGGCGGGAATGATCAAAGACATTAATAAAACTAGATTGGTGATTGAAAAGCCATTTGGTCGTGATTTGTCATCTTGCCAAGATCTAAACCGAGTTGTCCAAAAGTCTTGTGACGAAAAACAGATCTATCGCATTGATCATTATTTAGGCAAAGAGACTGTTCAAAACCTTTTGGTGTTGAGGTTTGCTAATGCCATTTTTGAGCCATTGTGGAATCGCCAGTTTATCGATCATGTGCAGATCACGGTGGCGGAAACCGTTGGGGTTGAAGATCGGGCGGGATATTACGAAAACTCTGGGGCGCTCAGAGATATGTTGCAAAATCATTTGATGCAACTATTTTGTCTGACGGCGATGGAGCCACCTAACTCTATGGATGCGGACTCCTTACGCAACGAAAAAGTTAAGGTAATCCAAGCGACTCGTCTAGCTGATACTCGTAAACTAGAACGTTCTTGCGTACGCGCTCAGTATGGTGCGGGCTGGATGAAAGGCAAGCAAGTTGAAGGTTATCGTAATGAACCAAATGTTAATCCTGAATCTATAGTTCCCACCTATGTGGCGATGAAGTTTGAGGTTAACAACTGGCGTTGGCAGGGAGTTCCATTTTATCTGCGAACTGGAAAACGGATGCCTAAAAAGGTCAGCGAAATTGCGATCCAATTTCGCCAAGTTCCTTATTTACTGTTTCAGTCAGCGGCAAAGCAAGTTTCACCTAACGTGTTGACTTTGCGAATCCAACCCAATGAGGGCATCTCTCTCAAGTTTGAAGCAAAAATGCCTGGTGCGGATTTGCGATCGCGATCGGTAGAGATGGACTTCGGTTATGGTAAGACCTTTGGGGTCGAAGGTTCTGATGCTTACGATCGCCTATTGCTAGACTGTATGCTCGGAGATCAAACTCTCTTCACTCGTGGTGATGAAGTGGAAGCAGCTTGGAAAGTCGTTACCCCTGCCTTATCAGCTTGGGAAATGCCCAATGATCCTAGTGTAGTTCCTCAATACGAAGCTGGTTCATGGGGGCCAAGTGAAGCAGAACAATTGATTGAGCGTGATGGACGACAGTGGCGCAGACTGTAAGTAAGATTGCTCCGCCCGCTACGCGGGCGGAGCAATCTCAGGGTTTTTAAATAGAGAAATGGCTATGCCATTTCTCTATCTGGTATTACATATTTCCTAATTCTTAAATCCCTATGAGTGCACAATCAAATTCCGTTGTATCTTTGCAATCTCCCAAGGATGTTTCCGTCTCTCAAGTCGAAGCAGAGCTAAGCAAAATTTGGCAATCCTATGGGGAAAATTCAGCAGCCCGTGCAACTACTTTTAATCTATTAGTATATGAACCTGAAACTGTTGGATCTGCCTCGCGTATGGCTTCTGTCGATGCGATCGCCTCTCAAAGTCCTTGTCGAGTAATCGACCTTGTTGCTGTAGATGAAGAAGATCAGGGTATATCGGCTCAGGTTGCGGCTTACTGTCCTATCCAAAAGACCCGCAGCTCTCTTATTTGCGGCGAATATATCACTCTTACGGGTTCAAAAAGAGCTTTTGAAAGAATACATAGTATTTTGCCAGAATTGTTGGTTCCCGACTTGCCTGTATTTTTGTGGTGGAAGGACAGCCCCGCACCCAATACAAGAATGTTTGAGAAAATGGTCAACCTTAGCGATCGCCTGATTGTTGATTCCGCAACTTTCACCCAGTCCGAGATTGATTTGCTCAAAGTCCAGAGCATGATCCAATCTAGCACTCAGATCGCCGATCTCAACTGGCAACGCCTCTCGCCTTGGCAAGAACTTACCGCTCAAGCCTTTGACCAACCCGATCGCCGAGTAGCAGTCTGGGAAATTGATGGTATTACCATTGATTACGAAAAGGGCAATAGCACCCAAGCTTTAATGTTTTTAGGATGGATTGCGAGTCGCCTTGATTGGCATCCCATTGAACGCAGTGCTGAAGGTGATGATTACGACCTTCAGCATATTACGTTTGAAGGTCGCGATGGCATTACAGTTAAGGCTGAACTTGCGGCAATCCCCATAGGTGATGCGGGAGAAGTCATAGGTGACTTAATTGGTTTACGATTAACTGCCTCTAGTCAAAATACTGACGCTTGTAACGTTTTCTGTTCAGAGTCTACGGGCTGTATGAGGATGGAGGCGGGCGGTGCAGCGCAAAATTATCGTGTGCATCAGGTGTCGCCTCTGTCTGATCAGAGTGCAGATACTCTGCTGGGTCAACAGTTGCAACGCTGGGGACGCGAAGTTCTTTATGAAGAAAGTCTCGCTCTTACAGCAAAAATTTTATCCCTGTAAAATTTTAACCTACTCCCTTCCCAGTCTAAAAATAGACATTAAAACCCAAGGATTAGAGAGGTGCGGCGCGAAGCGCCGCACCTCTCTAATCCTTGGGTGGAAAGGGAGTAACGAAAAAAGCGCCGCGATGTGGCGCTTTTTTCGTTAGGTTAAAATTCTTCTATTTCTAATTGTCCGACAATAAAAGCAACACAACCAAAGGCACAGGTAATTGGCAAAGGATTTTTGAGGATAAAACAAAAGATAGAGGCGAGACAGGAAATAGCGATCGCGGCTAATGTCCAAAATTTTTCGTCATCGCTCATCCCCTTGGCACTCTTAATAGCACGCAGCGTATCATTTGGTATCGGTAATGGCATCACAGCACTAGGAGGAAATGCCCAATAATTGCAGCATCGCTCAATAAATAGGTCAGTCCAACCATTTTCTTGACACCATTCGTCAATCCACTCATCCCGAAAACGCTTCATATACAAAAGTCACCGATGCTTATCTAGTAGGAGAAATATAGATAGTTGTGAAATCTATTCATATTTCTTTTATCTAGATTAACAGGCAAGTTAGATGAATGGGGCTTAAGTTACAAAAACTTAAAGATGCTTCCTTTGCAATAGATAATTGACGGTACGTGGCAAAGCCACGCACCGTCAATTATTTAATAACTAGTAAAAATACTTATAGCTGTAGCCATTTATGTTACTCCCTTCCCAGTCTAAAAATAGACATTAAAACCCAAGGATTAGCGTTGCGGCGCGAAGCGCCGCAACGTCTAATTTTTCACTGGGAAGGGAGTAGGACAAACCCAAAACCCAAGAGAGAGTTGCGGCGCTTTGCGCCGCAACTCTCTCTTGGGTTTTATATCCTGACTTGGCTGGCTAAAGCTATACAGCACTGTGTAGCGCTTTTGCTAAATCTTTTCGAGCAGATCCTCAACACCTTGGCGTTGATATAAATTGATTTGCCGACGGGCAGAATATCTCTTTTTGATATTAGACTCCTCTAGTAATTTTTCAACTTGTTCGAGAGGCATCTGTAAAATCTCGCAAATATTTTCTACAGATAGCCATTGCTGTTTGAAAAGAAGCAAAATCTCAGCATCCTCAGCTTCTAATAATTGAGTTAACAGCTTTTCTAACAACAACCAACAGGCGATCGCGTCGGACTCCGCACGATGTGATTTACCAACATTAAAACCAAAGTATTTAACCAACTTTGGCAGCGATCGCGATGGCAGATGAGATAGCAAAAGCCTTGATAGTTGAACCGTACAAAGCTGCTCATTAGCCGTAAAGTCGATCCCCATTCTTTGATATTCCGCTTTGAGAAAGGAATAGTCAAAATTAAGATTGTGAGCAGTAAGTACACCAGTTTGTAAAATTGGTAGATATTTGGGAAGAAGTATTTCCGCACTTTCCAAATCATCAACCATAAATTGCGAGATGCCCGTAAACCTAACTATCTGCTCAGGAATTGGAATTTGAGGATTAACTAAATTAGTAGATATTTGCTGAATTCCATCCCTTAGCGTTGCTTGTAGTACAGAGATTTCAATAATGCGATCGCGATCGCCTTTAGTACCCGTAGTTTCTAAGTCAACGACTGTGAACATTTCTGTGCTGATCTTGCGATAGTAAGTCAGCAAATCCTTTGAGAGCGTCGCATTTATTTTCATCAATTATGTCTAGTGATTTTGAGACACTATAGCAAACATAAAACCCCAGAAGAGAGTTGCGGCGCAACTCTCTTCTGGGGTTTTATGTTTGCTATAAAAAGAAACAGCCTCGCGACGCGAGGCTGTTTCTTTAGGATTTAGCTAATTACACGCTGACAGGAGTAGGAATACTATTGAAAGCAGCCAGAGGCTTATTAAACACTTGAGCCAATTGACGAGGAGCGCGATCGCACCAATTACGCTTGCCATAGACATATCCAGCAATCAAAGGCAGAGCCACAGTTGCTTCGGAATAGACCATTTGCTCCTGCACGATATCGACTTTACCCCAAGAATGAGCTTCCTTGAGAGTTGAGCCAGATAGAGCGCCATCGCGTTCGTCAGCCACGGTAATCTGTACGGCATACTTGTGCATTGCTGCATCAAATCCCAACAGTTCAGCCGCAACTACGGTGTCTTGAGCAAAGTTCTTGGGAACACCGCCACCGACCATAAATAGACCAGTGTGAGGACTGGCTAACTTGCATTGAGTCAACTCGCGGAAATCACGAACAGAATCAATGCTGATGTGATCTTCAGGAGAGTTCCACTGGTGATGGACTAAACCAAAACCTGCCGAACAGTCGCTAAATGCAGGAACGAAGATCGGAACTTGATGTTCGTAAGCAGCCAAAACCACAGAATGACGATTTTTGGCATTCTTGTCGAGGTATGCACCCATCTCATAGATAAACTCACGAGAGGAATAGGTGCGGCGGGGTAGAGAGTTAGCAATCTCTGCGATCGTCATGTCGCAAACACGCAATTCATCTTCATCAATATAGGTGTCATAGATGCGATCAATCGAATTCTCGCGGAGAACACGATCATCAGCAAAGGTATCGCCCACATAGTGACGAAAGCCGAGAGCTTCAAAGAAGTCTTGATCTACGATATTTGCGCCTGTAGAGACAATCATGTCAACCATGTTGTTGGCAATCAAATCATAGACAACTCCCTTTAGCCCAGCACTAAACAGAGAACCTGCCAAACAGAGAATGATCGCGCAATCTTTGTCTTTGATCATATCGTCGTAGATATGAGCTGCTCGTCCAAGGTTTCTACCTTGAAAAGCAGTATTTGCCATTGCATCGACCAATCCTACAACATCAAAAGCTTTGATATCGATGTGTTCAACAGTCTGCTTAAGTAGTTCGCGTTTCATGATTTTTGTTTGTCCTAGATGCTACGTCTTGGTAAATGTATGCGAGTGTGTACGAGAGAAAGTATGCGAGAAAAATTTGAGTAGAACTTCAAAACAAACAAACTTGAGCTACTGACTTGTCTAGGAATACTCGACAGCACAAATAGAACTGCTATCAGCTAAATCCACTGTAGTGACAATGATTTATAGCTAGCCGCAAATCTACGCGCTGAGTTTCTAGTTCCTACAGAAACCTCAGAGCCTATTCAGTTTTGAAAATATTTTTGTCTTCTCAATTTGCTGAGAAGCGATCGACCTAGGTTGTTAACAGCAGTTACAACCCTGATAGTTAAAAGGTCGATCGGAACATACTAGGTCCTTCACAGGCATCATCCCAAGAAAGTGTAGGATCAGACTCCCGTCTGTCACCCAACTTTAGATTGAGGAGCCAATCACATCCGTGCAGTAAAACTAGCTTTTCCAATTTTTATACAAATGAATACAACAAGTCCTTAATTACAATAGCACTTTTTTAGTTAAACACAAGCAAAATGGCGCTAGAAAATTTATGGGTAAATTCGTTTAATTGTTTAGTAGGAGACTTGTCAGGATACAAGTCTCTTTGTCTGAAACAAGGTGACGTAATTCATACAGGGACGATCATGATGACAGCGCAGTATCAGGCGGCTCTACACTCCTATGCAGAGGGGCGATATGAAGAGGCGATGCAACAGTTTTCAGAACTGTTGTACCAAGATCCACGCAATCCTAAGCTGCATATTTGGCTGGGCGCAACCTTTCGGAAAGCAGGCAAAATCGAATTTGCCAAAGTTCAATACCAGCAGGTTTTGACCCTTACTGACGATCCAGATTTATTGGATCTTGCTAGTACTTCACTTGCTCAGATCCAAACTAAGTTGGCTAATGCTAACTCTAATAACTCTCATCGCAAAGCTACTGTTAGTAGTCCTGAGAAGGAATCATCTTTAGAATCTATACCTTTACCATTAAGTTCTAATGGTCAGAGTCATGCTAGTAGTGCAATCAGTAACGGCAATGGAAATGGGAATAGTCGTAACAAGCTATCTAGTCTGGAATTGATGTCGTTGAGTATTAAAAATGGAACTACGCAAGCAAATTCATCGAAAAAATTAGATAGCAACTTAGATAGTAACAATGATCACGTTACCATTACCGAAGATTGGGATACAGCCGTTCAGTCCTTTCCGCCCCTTACCAACGCTTCTAAACCTAGCAATTCTGATGACTCGCAAGCTTCTACTTCTATTCAGAGTAAGAGCGTGGCAGTGCCACCACCACCGATGATCGCGGCTCAGCTAAAAAGCCAACAGCAGTCATCTATACTGTCGGACACACAAATTACGGCATTGAGGCAACCAAAGGACGAACAAGTTGAAAATCCTCAATTCCAGAGTTCTCAATCTCAAAACCCTGAAATTGCGGATTTTGAGTCAGTGGACATCACCGAAAAAGCTCCTATGACCTCGCTCTTGAGTGCAACGATCGCCACGATTCAGAAAGGTTACAAAAAGTCTAAAAACCAGAAAAAACCTGCCAAAGACAAGAAGATTCAGACCAAAAATGATTTCCCTTCTTTAGGGGAGCTAATCTTTGGAGATGAGCCTTCTGTAGCGGCTATTGACCCTGAAAATGATAAGGATAATACCGATATTATTGATGCTGCCAATATCGCTGATGACAAAGCTACTAGTTCTGCTAAACCTATAGCTGCGATCGCATCACTGCCGCTGAACAATCCCAGAAATAGCTTTAGAGAGACTCAGTTACAGGAGAAAGACTCTAATGCGATCGCCTTAGAGGATATGTTCAAAGTATCGAGTTTAGGACAGAAAATCACTCTGTGGGGAGCTTTTGTGGCGACCATTCCTGCGATCGCGGTGGGACTCACCGCCTATCATGTAGGTAATGGATTATTGCTGAATAAAGTCAAGCAAGACCAAAAATCTGGAGCGATCGCGATCGCCAAAACCGTAAGTAGCTTCTTAGAGCAGCAGATTAGTGATGCCAAGGTATTGCAGAAGTTATTGGTTTCTGGCGAAGTGGGTCAAAACATTTTGCAGAGTAGCAAGTCACCCAAAGTATTGCCTAAGCAACCAGCCAAGCTCACCACGGCACAGTCGAAACAACAGATCACTAGCCGTCTTGAGCTTTATGCACAGGCTTATCCTCGCTATGCCAACATCGCCATATTTAGCGATACTGGAGAACTGTTGGCGCAGACCAAAAAAGGTAATACTGGCTCCAGTCGCAACACCAATAGCGCTAATGATGCTTCCAATAGTGATTCTAATAAATCGCTTATCCTTGATTCTGCCATGCTTAACGAAGTCTCTAGGTCAGAGAATGTATTGCTTAGTGAACCTCTAGTTAAGGATGGAGAAGCTTTCTTATACGCATTGGTTCCCGTTAAAAATTCTGTTTCACAAAAATCAAGCTTAGTTTTGCGTCTGGAAATTCCTGTGGATGCATTGGTAAAATCCATCGCTAATAGTGCGCCTATCGTCAACGATGAAGGCAAGCGTGATTTTTATATTATTGACAGCACCAATAAATATATTGCCAGTTCACAAACAGTTGCCATTGGAACAGAAGCGCTCAATGACTTTGGAATGTTGCCAGACTTGCGTTCCGCAAAATCTGGAGATATGAGAGAGCTAGTTAAAGGCGATCGCAGCATTCAGATGCTTGCCTATGCACCAATTTTAGATATGCAAAGCTATGGTTTGCCGACTTGGGATGTGTTAACGACATCGGACAAATTTTTGGCAATGAGTGGCAGTCAAAATCTATTGCTACTGATCACTTTAGGTATTGCTGGAACTCCTTTAATAGTTGCGTCTCTTGCCTATGCCATATCTCGCAAACTAAGTATGCGTCTTAAAGACATTCGTCTAGCACTCAAGTCACTGACCAGAGGTGATTTTGACTCCAACTTTATGGCTCTCAGTACTGCGGGTAATGATGAGCTATCGGATATTTCGGCAAGTATCAACACGATGTCTGATCAGTTCCATGTGATCATGCAGAAACAAGAGCAGGAAAAACAAAGGCTGCAAATGCAAGTGGTAAAGCTGTTTAAGGTTCTATCTAAACTGGCGAGAGATGAAAAGCAGGAAGTAAGTGAAGAAGATTTATCCGATCAAAATATTTTGCAACTGGGCAAAAGAGTGAGGGCGGAAATGTTACAACGTAACGCTGATGCCGAGAATTTCCGTCACCAAAAGGAAGAACTTCAAGGTCAGTTGATGCAGATGCTCAGAGACATGCAAGCTTTAGCAAATGGAGATCTGACGGTAGCAACTCAGGTAATTAATAGTGATCTAGCTAGTGTCAACATCTACTTTGATGATGTCACACGCGGTTTGCAAAATATTGTCGGACAGGTGAAATCTTCGGCAAATCAACTTAACTTCTCTCTGGGACAAAACGAACAGGCGATCGCCAATCTAGGTAGTGTTGCTCAGAGGCAGGTAGATACGGTGACGCGATCACTGAATGCAGCTCATATGTCCAAATTATCAGCGACTAACATTACCAACAGCAGTCATCAAATCATGCAATCATCGCAAACTATGACAGATCATGTTGCGGAAAGCGATCGCTCCATTGATGCGGTGGTGAACAAAGTCAGCGCTTTACAAAATACAGTTTCCGTAACTGCTAAGAGAGTTAAACATTTAGGAGAAGCATCGCAAAAAATTGCTAAGGCGATGTCTGCCATCAATGAGATTGCTGTAAAAACCAACTTTTTGGCAATTAGTGCGAGCCTTGAAGCCTCTCGCACAGGTGATACAGGGCATGGATTTGTGGCAGTTGCCGAAGAAGTCGGAGAACTGGCGGCGCGTTCTGTGGTGGCGAGTAAAGAAGTCGAGATATTGCTGAGCGATATTCAGGTAGAAACCAATGAAGTCATGGCAGTAGTGGAATCAGGCAGTCTACAAATTTCTGAGAGCAGTAACTTAGCGATCGCCGCTAAGAACAGTTTGCTACAAATTGTGGAGATATCTAAACAAATTGATGGGCTAATGACCTCAATTACCGATGCTACAGCATCTCAAGTTCAGACATCAGAAGGCGTTGCTAACTTGATGCAGGACATTGCCCACATTGCCCAGAGAACACTTGTTTCCTCTACGGAAGTATCTAAATTCATGAAGGCAACCAAGCAATATTCGGGAGACTTGCAGCATTCTTTGACCCAGTTTAAGACTCGCTAAAGCTAACCAATTAATTAAAAAGTCTAATTTTTCTATAGCCAAAAGCAATGAATCCACCAACACTGGAAAATATGTCACAGATCAAGAGAAACTTTATCGAAGAGGCTCAAAACTATATTCGTGAGCTGAAGGATAAAATCTCTAAACTCGACATGGGACATCCGAGGTTTAATCAAAAGCTTGATGCTTTGCTCGCCGTCAATGGACTTCTTAAGGAATCTGCTTGTAAGGCTGACTTTTATATTCCACATTCTCCTTTTGCGGAGATCAATCAACACTTTAATGAAGCGATCAATTCATTTCGCGATCGCGTTGGGGATATTGATTGGATTGTTAAAGAACTATTGATCGAGACGATCAATATGATGTCGCAAACTATCAGCGAATATTGTTTAGATTTAGCGGTTAATCCTAATTGGATGAATTTACAGCAAGACGTATTTCAACAAATAAAAGAACATTTAGAGATGGAAGATAATAGATTTCTAGAAATAGAATCCTTAGGAGTAGATGAGCAAAATTATGCACCTTTTACTCTTAATGATACATCGGAGGCTCTACACCTATTTGACACAGAAGGCAATTCAAAGAAGGAATTACAAGACTCTAAAGAGGAGTTACAGACCTTATTTCCAAGTATATTGTCAGAGCCATTTGAAGGCGATCTTGATGATTTATTAGATGATATGACACAAATATCCTATGAGTCAGAGAATATCCCATTGAATAAGCCAGAGGATTCTAAAACTCTACCAATGCCTGAATTACTCGTCAACTTGTTCTCAGAAATGCCCAATGAGAGAGTATTAGGTCATGATGATGAGACAGAATTGCAGGGTGTTAACTGGAGTGGATTTGACAGAAAACCTGAGAAATCCCTAGGTCATGATGACAAGATAGAACCGCAGATAATTAGCTGGACTAGTCTAGACGATGATCTCTTAAACGATCACAATCTTGAAAGTAGAGAAATTGCCGAAGACAAGAAAAGCTCTGATGAAGATATTGATGATGTTTGGCATAAATTTTCATCTCTTGATGATTGGTCAGATATGGATGAAAATGAAACTTCTATTTTGCAAGAATTAGAGGCTAGTTTCGACTTGTCAGATGATTTGGATAATGAAGACTCAGGACTACAGCTCCAAGGATTGTTTAAAACACTAGAAGAATCCGACCATATATTTTGGCATTCCTTGGAGGATGACCATGATTTGGGGGTAGAAGACTTTTTTGGGATGAGTCCTTCTGAGTCAGCAGAGCTTTCACACATACAAAGCCCAGAATTTTCGCAATTAGATTTCACATCGACCGATGTCGATACTGCCCTCGAAGAATCACCCATCTATCAGAAACGAAGAGATAGCTTAAACTTTGTCGATCAGGATCTAAGCAGCAAGGAATCTCTCTCTCTAAATCATCATCAATCGATTCGTATTCCTTTCAATTATCTAGAGATGTTAGGGGATTTGTCGGAGCAGTTGATTGTCAGAAAAGGTAGCGTCAGTTTATATCTGGCGGAAATGAGAATGTTGTCTCAGGTAATCCAACAAAACTTAAAATTAGTAGATACCGAAACGACAGGTCAAAATACTTCCGCGATCGCTACCCTCAAAAGTAACTTTGACAAACTCGCCGCCACTCTGGAGCTAACCGAAGAACAGTCATCGGTAATAGATCAGGATGTTATCCATTTACGCCAACATCTACGTCAATCCCTCAAACATCCCATGTCTAGTCTGGTGGGAAAACTGCCAAGGATTTTGCATAATTTATCTACGCAGTATGACAAACAAGTAGAGTTAGTTGTCCAAGGGGCAGAGTTAGGAGTTGAGCGTTCGCTAACTGACTTAATTACAGAATCTTTAGAAGTATTGCTACACAAAGCTTTTAAGCATGGGATTGAGTCTGCAAAAGAGCGGAATCAGCAAGGTAAATCTTTACAAGCCAAGATTGAAGTAGTTGCATTACAGACAGATTCAGGACTAGTAATTACTTTGAGCGATGATGGTCGAGGAATTGATCGTGACAAAATCCGTACTCAGATCTATCAGTCAGCCGCGATCGCAGGAATGCTTCCCATCTCCACCATCAATATGAGCGATGAGCAGCTTATTAATTTGATCTTTGAGCCAAATTTGCATCCAAATGATAGTTCTGAAAATTCTCAAACACTCAAACTTAGTGATATTCGCCACAAAGTACGCGCTGTAGGGGGCAAAATTTCTGTTCAATCTCTTCCAAATCAAGGTACTCAATTTAAAATTTGTCTACCTAATACGATCTCATTGATGCGAGTCTTACTGATTGAAATTAATCAGATGTGTTTGGCGGTTTCTAGTCAGTCGATTCTAGATATTTTGCCGATGGATGCCAATTTGAACTTACTCGATGATCAACGGAAAAATCTTATTTGGGGCGATCGCGTAATTCCGATCGCGTCAATAAATACAAGACTAAAACTCAATTGTCACCCACAAGACAATCCAGTTCATCGACAAATGGCAAATGATAAACCAAGCAATGCCGTTCCTGCGTTTTTAATCATGCAGCATGAAGAACAGATTTTTGTACTTGCTACTGATGGATGCTGGCATGATCAAGAGGCAACTTTGCATAAGGTGGAGGGTGATATCAAGCTGCCCCAAATCTTTAGCGGCGCAGTGATTTTGGGAAATAATCAAGCCGTAGCTTTATTAAATACTGCGGAGATAGTTGATCAATGCTTATTGGGACAGGCTGATGAGGCAATTGTGATCGATGATCAGACGATTGAAGCAGATACTGAGACTAAGGTTAGCTCTATTGGCGATTTAAACTACATTAGCGATTTAAGTGATTTATCAAACTTCTTTGGAGCGGATGAACAACTGGCAGACTCCTCTAGCGACTCTGCGGCGGAGCCAATTATATCCTCATCTGAAAATTTAGAAAGCTCTGGACTTTTTTTAACTGACATTGCACCCGATGCCAGCAATAATCAGACAACGACTCCACAAGCCAATAATCTTAGACAAAGCAAGGTTTTAATTGTCGAGTCCTCAGCTAATGTGCGACGCTATCTTGCCATGACTCTCTCTAAGTCGGGATTCTCCACAGAGCAAGTTCAAGATGCTAAACAGGCGCTCGCTTTTCTAAAGGACAAGTTGGCTAATTCTATTGCTATTGACGTGGTGATTACGGATTTAGAAATGCCACAAATGGATGGATTTAAGCTATTAACAGATATTCGTGCTGATGAGCTTTTACATGATTTGCCTGTGGTGGTTCTTACGTCTAAGAACAATGATAATGACCAAAAATTAGCCCTAGATTTGGGAGCAACGGCTTATTTTAGTAAGCCCTATCATGAGCAAGAATTGGTCAATACTTTGCACAAAATCTGCACAATTTAAAAAAAGGAGAGAGGCGCGTTGCGCCCCTCTCCTTTTTTTAAATTGTGCTTTTAAATAAGCCTTGCGGTTTAAAGAGTAATACTAAAATCATAATTACTAAACCTACGCCCAGCTTATACTCTGTGCCAATACAATATTGCTGCAAGTCGCCCAGAGCCGCAGGACAAGTGGTGGCAACTTCCTGAGAGATCCCGACGATTAAAGCCCCTGCGATCGCACCGTAGGGATTGCCAATTCCTCCCAAAATCACCGCCGCAAACATCGGCAAGATCAAAAACCATCCCATATTGGGGCGCAGATTGGTAATTAAGCCATACATACTTCCCCCAAAAGCGGTCATCCCACCCGCAATAATCCATGTCCAGAGAATCACAGCATCAACATTAATTCCCGCAACCTTGGCAAGTTCTGGATTGTCGGCAACTGCACGCATCGCTTTACCAATTTTTGTATTTTGCAATAGGTAATACAGCCCTGCGATCGCCGCGATCGCCGCCACAATCACCACAATTTTATTGCGGGTAATGGCGATCTCAAACAGATTAATTGCAGGGAAAGTTGGCAAATTATATTTTTGAGGTTTTGCCCCCCAGATCAGCACGATCGCATTGCGAATTACTAAAGCCAATCCGATGGAAACAATCATCATCGTGGTGGAGGTAGCCCGTTTTGCCCGTAATGGCTGCCACAAAACTTTTTCGCATAGTAAAACTAGCAGTATCGAAACAAAACTACCAAAGGCGATCGATAACCAAATATCTAGCTTAAAAGTGGTATTGGCGAGAAAGGCAAGATATGCACCTAAGGTAAGAATGTCGCCGTGGGCAAAGTTAGCAAGGCGCAAGATGCCATAGGTGAGCGTTAAACCAACTGCGGCAAGCGCAATAACACTACCGACCGCAATCCCATCAATAGTCGATTGCAGAACTGCTTGGATGATTTCCATCATTAAAAGAATTTGATACGGCTTTACTAAGTAATTAGATAGGCGTAATTAAAAAAACAAAGTCAAAACCTGTGGCGCACTCGCAGTGTGCGCCACAGGTTTTAGAGTTTGTTTTTTTAATTACGCCTATCTACTTGTTTATAGTATCGCTACAGCGCGATACGCTTTACGGAAAAGCTAAGATTTTTTGTACGACAATATGAGTTGTGAAAGGCTTCGACTCCGCTCAGCCAACAATATACGCTGGCTGAGCGGAGTCGAAGCCCTATTTTTCTTTGAAGACAAACTGCTATAGTACAGATCATTAGCTTCACCAAAGTTCAAGATGCTGAATTTAAATGAAATTATGTCATTAGCTCGCCCGATCGCGTGGGGAGCAAGCGATATTTTGATGAAGTATTATCAAAAGCCTCAAGATTTAGAAATTAAATTTAAAGGTGGGGAAGAAGGCAACGTAACTTCGGCGGATTTAGCCGCCAATGACTTTATTCTGAGCCAATTACAAAAAGCCTTTGGAACTGAAGACTTTGCTTATCTTAGTGAAGAAACTGAAGATAGCCGTGATCGCCTTGAACGGGAGTGGGTGTGGATCATTGATCCCATGGATGGCACAAGCGACTTTATTCGACGCACCGATGAATTTGCCGTACATATTGGTTTGACCTATCGTCAGCGTCCCGTGCTAGGGCTAGTGGCGACTCCCGCCCGCGATCGCCTGTTTCAAGGCATCTTGGCTCACGGAGCATTTATAGAGACTAGAGATGGCGCACAACAACGTATCCAAGTCTCCAGCAAAATTTCTCTTGATCAAATGGTAGTGGTCGCTAGCCGCAGTCATCGGAATCCGCAACTAGAGAGCATTCTCCAGCAGTTACCCAAAGCCGCAGAAATTGCGGTGGGCAGCATTGGTGGTAAATTTGCCGCGATCGCCGCAGGCAACGCTGATGTATATATCTCAGTTTCAGGGAAATCGGCTCCTAAGGATTGGGATTACTGCGCTCCCGAAATCATACTTACTGAGGCGGGAGGACAGCTTACCCATGCTGACTTATCGTTGCTGTCTTACAACAATCTCGAACTGCGGCAATGGGGAACGATCATTGCTAGCAATGGTCATTGCCATCGTGAAATTTGCCAAATTAGCCAAGATGCAATTGGCAGTTATCCTTACAAAGATTAGTTTTAAAAAAACAGCCTACGGCTGTTTTTTTAAAATTAATCTTTGAGTTTTTCAATCAAAAAACTTATTTATACTTTTCATGCTTTCTATCAGAAACCTTAGCTATCATCCACCAGCCACGCCTGAAGCAATTTTGAGTCATATCTCCTTTGAGTTGCAAGATCGTCAATTGGGACTAATGGTGGGGCCAAGCGGCTCTGGGAAAAGTACCTTGCTAGAAATTTTGGCGGGATTTGTCGAGTGGACAAGCGGCAGCATTTATTGGAAATCCCAAGACCTCATGCCCGACCATTTACAGCAAATTTGTGGGTTAGTCTTCCAGTTCCCAGAGCGTCATTTTTGTGGCAGTACGATTTTAGAAGAATTACGATTAGGGCATATTGATCTGGATGGCGATCGCATCCAAGGTGCATTAAATTCGGTGGGGCTAAGTCATCTCAACCCTAGTACTTCGCCGCAATCTCTGAGCGGTGGACAACAACGACGCTTAGCTCTGGCGGTGCAGTTGATCAGGCAGCCAAGCCTGTTGCTACTAGATGAACCGACGGCGGGCTTAGATTGGTCAATGCGTAAGCAAATTCTCGGCATTTTGCAAGAACTTAAAAAAGAATGGACGATTTTGGTGGTTACCCATGATCCTGAAGAGCTTGACTCAATGGCAGATCAAACATGGGCGATCGCTCATGGCAAAATTGCTTAGTTTTGATACAGTCTGTTGCGGCTTTGGGTAGTACAAGAAAATTTTTGAAAGGCTGGCAAAGCCAGCCTTTCAAAAATTTTCTTGGTTTTTAAGAAAGCGCAAAGCGCTGTAACGCTAATTTTTAACACAAGATTGTCTAATGTTTGCTATACACTATTGGCAGATAGTAACTAGATAAATCACTATGACCTTCACCACAGAATCCCCAATGTCAACTGTAGAAGCAGAATCTAGTTTTGCACCACCTGTTAATCACGTTGTACAAACCATCCAGACTGTCATTTCTAGCATGGATGCTGATAACTCAGCCCTAGAAAATCAGACAGAGGATACTTGGAAGTTTCAGTACGGTAGTGTGGAAGTAGTTGTCAATATCACAGGTGTCGAACCAAGTGATACTTTTACAGTTTTCTCAACGGTGTTAGCTGCGCCCTTCAAAGACGAAGCAAAAATGACACGTTGGTTACTAGAAAAGAATGCGGCTGACACCTTTGAAGCGCGTTATGCAATTCAAAATGATCAAGTGTTAGTTCTTGCTTCTCGCTCTGTCGAAGATCTATCCCCTGCGGAAATCTCGCGGATTATTACCATCGTGGCGGCGATCGCGGATGACAACGATGAAATATTAAAAGAAAATTTTGGCGCATAGAAAATTTTTTAAAAGCTGACTTTGCCAGCATTAATTACTAATAGTTAGCGGTGTGCGGCAAAGCCGCACACCGCTAACTATTTTAAGGAAGGGAGTAACTAACTATGTATAGGTCATGGCAACTCTTGCCCTATGGGGAAATGTCAGGTCAAGAGCAAATGGATCAGGATAACTCTCTGCTCGATCGCCACTGTCAAGATCCGCAAGCACCATCAATTCTGAGATTTTATAACTGGACACCAGCAGCAATTTCCCTCGGCTTCCATCAAAAACAATATCCCGATCATTGGCAAGCGATCGCCGAAAAGTATCATCTGGATATCGTGCGCCGACCAACTGGCGGTCGAGCCGTTTTACATCGAGGCGATCTCACTTACTCGGTGATTACTAATGTTGATCTTGATGGCAAATCGCGATCGCACCGTGAGGTTTATGAATACATTTGCGGATTTCTAATTCAAGGTTTTGCTGAGTTGGGGATTGAGTTAACCTATGGCAAATCAGGGCGTGGCTATATTCATAATCCCAGTTGTTTCTCTACAGCCACTAATGCCGATCTGGTGATTGACAATGGAAAGAAACTAATTGGCAGCGCTCAAGTCTATCGCCATAACTCAGTTTTGCAGCATGGCTCCATTGCGATCGCGCCCGATCATCAATTATTAACAGAACTATTCCAAACAGAAGTTCCCATTGTTGGCTGTCAAGAATTACTTCCCAATCAACCAGATTTAATTTCTAAACTAATTGAAGTTCTATCGCAATCGGCGCGGCAATACTTTCAAACGCAATTTCTGTAACTCGACATCCGTTAGTGATCGCCATTCACCTACACTTAGCCCTTCCAGACTTAAATGAGCGATCGCGACACGCACTAATCGCAGAGTCGGAAAACCCACTGATGCCGTCATTTTTCGCACCTGTCGATTTTTACCTTCCGTTAAAGTTAGCTCAATCCATGCAGTCGGAATATTGGCGCGAAAGCGAATTGGTGGCTCGCGGGGCGGTAAGTCTGGCTCAGTTTCTAGTAACTTCGCGATCGCGGGTTTAGTGTGATAGCCCTGTATGGTCACACCATCTCGTAACTGCTGCAAAGATTCCTCTGTGGGTATTCGTTCCACTTGTACCCAATAGGTGCGGGTATGCTCAAACTGGGGATCAATGAGGCGATGCTTTAGTTGTCCATCATTGGTAAGCAACAGCAATCCTTCACTATCAAAATCTAATCTTCCTACGGAATACACTTCAGGAATATCAATATATTCTTTTAAAGTCGGACGTGGATTGCTGCTGTCGTCAGTAAACTGACACAAAACACCATAGGGTTTATAAAAAAGAATATATTGGCGATCGGTCATAAATTTTTACAGATTAAACTGTCAGGATAGATCAGATTCTTGATCTGATCTATGAAACCAATTTTGGGACTTTCAGCGCCAAAGGCGCTGAAAGTCCCAAAATTGGTTTTTTGAAAGTCAGCCTACGGCTGACTTTCAAAAAACCAATTTTTATAATGAGAATTGATATTAGTAAGGCGGCGCGTAGCGCCGCCTTACTACTTAACCACCGTGCTTTGCGCTGTAAGATGACAGCATATACAATGCCCCTAATTGATACATCGCCCACCTTCAGCCATGACAACTGCCAATCGCGAAAATCGGTCTCTCAAGAATTTAATTTTTAATGATACGACTAGCTTTATCTTCAAACGAATCGGACAAGCCGTGATTGTGGTTTTAGGTGTGTCAATTCTGAGCTTTTTTGCAATTACAAAATCTCCCGGTAACTGCTTTTCAGAACTCCGAAATAACCCTAGTACGCCCAAGAAAACCATTGAGCAGCTAGAAAAACAAATGAACTACGATAAGCCCGACGCATTGCAGTATCTGCTCTGGCTGCAAAATACCCTAAATGGTAATTTGGGTGTGCGTTGTCAAGGTTTAGCCCCCGTCACACCCCTGATTGTCGAAAGGGCTGGCAACACTCTATTGATGTCTCTGGCATCGCTAGTCACCACATGGCTCTTGGCAATTCCCCTCGGCATCTATAGCGCTGTTAAGCAAAACACTTGGATCGATCGACTGATTCAGATTGTTAGTTATGGCACACAGGGATTTCCTAGTTTTGTGTTGGCGATTTTATTATTGATGGTTGCTCAAAATACGGGTTGGTTTCCTGTCGGTGGTATGACTAGCATTGATTACGCCGACCTGTCTCCCTTGGGCAAATTTTTTGATGTTGCTCATCACATGGTCTTGCCAACCCTAACCTTAACTCTGGTGAGCTTTGCAGGATTACAGCGAATTATGCGCGGTAGTTTGTTAGATGTATTGCGCCAAGACTATATCAAAACGGCTCGAGCCAAAGGATTACCTGAGAGCAAAGTTATTTATGTCCATGCCTTACGCAATGCCATTAATCCACTGATTACTCTTTTGGGCTTTGAATTTGGCGGACTACTAGGCGGTGCATTCATCACCGAATTCTTTTTTAGCTGGCCAGGACTAGGTAAGCTCTTGCTGGATGCAACTAGGGAAAAAGATACTAATTTGGTGATGGCAGGACTGATGTTAGGCACTTTAATGTTAGTAGTCGGCAATTTAATTGGAGACTTATTACTCAAAGCTGTCGATCCTAGAATTAAACTTGACGATATGGACTAGCTACAGTGCAAGAAAACTTTTAAAAGTTTTCTTGGGTTTTAATAAAGCTCAAAGCGCTGTACTTAGGAACGAGCTGATAAATAAAGTACCATTTCAGATTTCAGAGACTTGTTGGGGCGACTTCGCCGCCCCAACAAGTCTGGTTTTATATTTGGTACTTTATTAAATCGCACAGCCCTTAAGTCACTGAAAAGCTCAAAATTGGTTTTTTGAAATCGCCATTACTCGCTTCTTGGGTTTAACATTTATACCATTGCACAAACAAAGCTAGCATCATGACAAAAGCCTTAGAACCCAAAACCTCCAATAAATTTCTAATCCCAGCGATCGCTCTCGCCCTTGCAGCATTGGGCGTAGGTATTTGGTTGGTGATTGGACGCTCAGCTAGCAATTCTACACAGACCAATGCACCTGCGGCAGTCAATACTGCTAACCCCAAAACCTCAAGCACCACAATCAGTGCCTTAGGACGCTTGGAGCCGCAGGGCGAAGTAATCAAAGTTGCCTCTCCTTCAGCATTAGGAACATCACGGATCGTCAAACTTCTCGTAAAGGAAGGTGACTTGGTTAAGCAGGGACAAGTGATTGCGATTATCGACAGCTACGATCGCTCGGTAGCCTCATTACTGCAAGCTCAAAGCCAAGCTCAAGAAAGTGAACGGAATCTTGCCAAAGTACGCGCTGGCGCAAAAAGTGGCGATATTGTTGCTCAACAAGGAAATGTCCTATCCTCAGCCGCTAATGTCAAAGCCGTTGAAGCAAATCTGGCTAGAATTCAAGCAGAGTTAGAAATTGCAGCGCGGGATTACGATCGCTTTCTCAAAGTTTATAAGGAAGGAGCCGTCTCGCAAACAGTACTAGATAGCTATCGCATTAAAGCTGAGACACTAAAGGGACAGTTTATCCAAGCACAGCAAGAAGTCCAGCAAGCACAGTCGCAACTACGTCAGTCGCAAGGCTTGCTTAGTAGTGTGATGGAAGTCCGCCCCACCGATATCCAGTTTGCGGAAGCACAATTACAAACGGCGATCGTCAATGTCAAGCGTGCTGAGGTGGATCTAGATCTAGCTCAAGTTCGCGCTCCGATCTCGGGTCAAGTTCTCAAGATTAATTCTAAAAATGGTGAAGTGGTCAGCCAAACTGACGGTGTAATTGATCTTGGTAATACTAGTCAAATGTATGTGGTGGCTGAGATCTACGAAACCGATATTAGCAAAATCAAAATTGGTCAAAAAGCCACAATTGATAGTGAGGTGTTTGAAGGAACTATTACTGGGAAAGTCGATAGTATTGGCTTAAAAATTGCCAAAAATGATGTAATTGGCACTGATCCCGCCGCTAAGACCGATGCCAGAATAATTGAGATCAAAATCAAGCTTGACGATAGCAAAAAAGTCTCGGGGCTGACTAATTTACAAGTCAGGGTCAAGATTGAGATTTAGCGATTTTGGACTCAAGCAAAATTTGCTTGAGTCCAAAACCCAAAAGATGAGTTGCGGCGCTTCGCGCCGCAACTCATCTTTTGGGTTTTGGGTTTGTCCTAACATTGATGAATAAAGCTACATTTTGTTTTCACCTAGTTAAAAACTCTATGATTTTTGCCGTACCCCTTGCTTGGTTACAACTTACTTACGAAAAAAGTCGCCTGTTAGTAGCGATCGCAGGAATTACCTTTGCAGTTGTCCTGATGTTTCTGCAATTAGGTTTTCGGGATGCGCTATTTACTAGTGCAATCCGCTTGCAAAGTAACCTGATCAGCGATCTCGTAATCATTAGTCCTCAATCGACAAATCTAGTCGGAATGCGGAACTTTTCACAGCGTCGTCTTTACCAAGCAAGAGGGATTAAAGGTGTAGACTCTGTCAACCCCATTTATATCGGGCTGGGCGCTTGGAAAATTCAAGAAGATCCTGCGGGACAAACCCGAAACATTTTAGTTGTTGGGGCAAATCCTGACGCGAAAGTTTTCAAAATTGCGGGGGCAGAGAATAATATCGATCGCGTTAAAACTCAAGATGTGGTGTTGTTCGATCGCGCTTCTCGTGCTGAGTTTGGTCCTATCGTCAGCGAGTGCGGTGTTTTAGAACTCAAAACTAAATTTACTCCCGAAGCTTTTAGTTGCAACCATCTGGTGAGTCGGGAAGTTGCTAATCGCAAAATTACTGTGGGTGGCTTATTTGAGCTAGGAGCTTCCTTTGCCGCCGATGGCGCGATGATTACTAGTGAAACTAACTTTTTGCGAATTTTTGACACGCGCAAGTCAGGACTTATTAATGTAGGGCTAATCAATTTACGTCCTGAGGCTCTACCCTTTGAGGTAATGCTGGAATATATTCGCGCCCAGCCCAGTGAAACCGTAGTCCTTCCCCGTGAAAAGTTACCGCCCGATGGCAAAAGGATTTTCGCCTTATTTCAAGAAAGAGTTGGCGAAGATGGCAAGGTGACTCGCGAAGAAAATAAAGATAAAGTCGAGATTGCTAAATCTGACTTAAGAATTGAGGATCTGCAAAAGACCGAAGATGCGGCGATCGAGGATACAAGGATCATGACCGCAGCGGGATATATCAATTTTGAAAAGAGTTACTGGCAAAAAGGCACTGCGATCGGCTTTATATTTTCTCTCGGCACAGTGATGGGCTTTATCGTTGGCATCGTCATCGTTTACCAAATTTTATACACCGATGTTTCCGATCACCTTGCGGAATATGCCACACTCAAGGCGATGGGTTATAACAATTTATATCTAGCACAGGTAGTGATCCAAGAAGCTTTTGTATTGTCGATTTTGGGTTTTATTCCCGGATTAGGCATTTCTTTTGGACTATACAACCTCACCAAAAACGCGACGCTTTTGCCACTCTACATTTGGGACAAAGCGATTCCTGTACTGATTTTGACAATGGTTATGTGCATTATTTCAGGTGCAATATCTCTCCGCAAAGTTCAGTCTGCCGACCCAGCCGAAATTTTTGGTTAATACCAAAACTAAAAATGGCAGAGCCATTTTTAGTTTTAAAATCCAGTAAGTTCACAAAAACATAAGAGAAAAGCCGCGCTTAGCGCGGCTTTTCTCTTATGTTTTTGTGAAGCGCTGCCACTCATCTCAGAAATCCTCATTGATGCTGGCAGCATCAAAATGTTTATTATTTGCGCCGAAAATAAGCGCGGTAGACTGGTAAACCCTGCGAGATTACTGAGCTTTCGCGCTCAGTGGGAACATGACTTGGAAAAACTGACTCGTCAGCAAAGCTACCTGCGCCCGCCATATTTACAAAATTGTCGTTGACTTCAAAATGTTGACGCATATCTTCGGCAACTTCAAAGACATCAGATTGTAATAACACCGAGGCATTGGGTACTAAAAGTTCCGCTAAGGTTACTACTAAATCTGGCTGGACGGTGCGCCGTTTTTGTTGACGACGCTTAAACCAAGGATCGGGAAACTGCACTGTCACTTCTTGCAATGAGCCTTTGGGCAGCAGTCCCGCTAGCGACACATTGGCATTACAAAAAATGTAATGGAGATTTTTTAGTTCTAATTCATCGCGAACTTGATTGCAGCGATCGACCAATGGTTCACGAATTTCTAAACCTAAAAAATTCCAGTCAGGCTTTAGCTGAGACATTTGTAAAATATATCTTCCTCTTGCACAACCGATATCTAGGCTTAAGGGCTGCGACCAATCACCATAAACCTCTTCCCAAATTGGCGGAGCGATCGCAGTGCTATATTTTTTAGCGAGAGGATTGACATGTTCTCTGACCCGCGCTCGGCGTGCCACATTGTCATTACAAACATTAACAATCACATCGCTGACAATAGTTTCTCCTATGGACTGATTTGGTTGAGAATTTGGAAAGTTTTGTATATTCATGGCTAACAGAGTATTTGTAGCCCAAGCCCGAGAGGTGAGTGGCGGCGCTTCGCGCCGCCACTCACCTCTCGGGCTTGGGTTTGCCCAGCTAATTATAGCGCTCAGGCTCTTTTAGTTTTTGATAAACACTTTCGATCGCGGCTCTGGGATATACCTATACTTGTAGCTACCTATAGTAGAAAAAAGCAAAACTTTATAACTTGCGAACCTTTTGCCCACGCAACTAGCTTTCTCTAGTATGTCTGACCCGTTTTTCCCAATCACCTATTCCACCCTTGCTCCCCAAGCCATCATTGATCGCATTTTATGCCGTTATCCAATTGGTGAAGTTACCAATTGTGTATTTTGGATGCGCGGTTTAAGTGATATCTATATGGTCGAAGCAGGCGATCGCCGCTATGTGTTGCGCGTTTCCCATGCACATTGGCGCACTAAGGCAGAAACTGAGTTTGAGTTGGAGTTATTAGACTTTCTCCATAAAAATCATATTCCCGTTGCCTATCCGATGTGGACAGAGCAAGGAGAAATTGCGATCGAGATCCCTGCCCTAGAGGGTACTCGCTACGCCGCCCTCTTTACCTATGCCACAGGCAAAGTTGCGGTGGGCGACCTGAATAAAGTCCAAGCTCAGAGATTAGGGGAAACCTTAGCCAAGTTACATCGGGCAGCCCAAGATTTTCAATGCTATTTAGATCGCCCACATCTAACTATTCAGTATTTGCTTGATGACTCACTTGGGGATTTATCGCCATTTTTAGAAGAATCAGCAAGGGATTACATGGGTGACGCGATCGCCCAAATCAAAGAACAGATCGATGATTTACCTCAAGAAATGCCAATCTGGAGCGTATGTTGGGGCGATCCGCACAGTGGCAATGTGCATTTTACCGATGACAATCAGATTACGCTTTTTGACTTTGACCAATGTGGCTATGGCTGGCGCTCCTTTGATATTGCTAAGTTTTTGCAGGTAACTTTGCAGGCGGGAATTAGTCCTAGCGTTCGCAAAGCTTTTTTGCATGGATATCAGTCCACGCAAGCCCTCGAAGAAATCGAATTAACTTGTATGCAGCCACTCATGCAGGTTGCTCAAATCTGGTCATGGGCGATTAGCGTTAAGTCGGCAACAATGCATAACCACAGCAAACTTGATCACAGCTATTTTCACTATCGCCTTGAGCATTTCAAAATGTTGCGATCGCCTGACTGGAAGCCCTTTTAAAAAGCTATGGCTTGCTTTAGCTGTAACCATACAAGTCAGGACATAAAACCCAAGAGATAATTGCGGCGCTTCGCGCCGCAATTATCTCTTGGGTTTTATGAAAGCGCAAAGCGCTGTATTTTGCCGACTAGCGATCGCCCGATGTAATTACTATTTTGGGACTGCGAGTTGACTTCGCTGGGGCTAGCCACCCAAGGGCAATGGGGATCAAAAAGTGTAGAAAGTTGTGGTGAAGCTAGTCCCAGAACCTTAGCAGGATTGACACTCAATGCTTGCCACAACTCCGCGCCAGTTAGCAAACCTGTATTAACTAAGCTTTGCCATAACACAGGAATTGCAAACTGTAAGCCGATCGCACCCACAGGAGCAACTTCAAAGGGAACTACTTTTTCTTCGTAGGCACAGGGTGTGTGGTCGATCGCAATGCTATCGATCGCGCCAGTGCGAATCCCCGTAATTAAGGCAAGGCGATCGTTTTCACTACCCAGAGGGGGCATCAAGCGCAAATTGGGATCATAGGTATCTAAATCGCGATCGCAATGACACAAATGTAGCCAAGTTGTACTAGCCGTGACAGGTAAGCCATCATTTTTAGCTTGGGCAATCAGTTCCACACTTTGAGCTGTGGAGATCCTCATAAAGTGAGTGGGCGCTTTGGTCAGACGCACTAATTCGATCAAAGCCGCAAGAGATGAAGTTTCAGCCGCCGCAGGATATCCCGTCATTCCATATTGCAAAGACCATCGTCCTTCTCGAATGACCCCATTTCCAGCTAGGTCAGAATTTTGGGGAAACAAGGCAATAACTTTACCTAGCGGTTTGACATATTCCATCGCCCGTCGCACTAACAACAGATTAGATATCGTTTTACCCTCAGTGAAACCGATTACCGACTCCGCCAGCTCTGCCATATCGGTGATTTGTTTACCTTCCAAACCTTTGGTAATCGCGCCCCAAGGTTGCAAAGTCTTTCCATACTTTTGCTGAACATTGCGCCAAAATTCTAGCGCCGCAATGTCATCGATCGCAGGTTGAGTATTGGGCAAAACTCCCACGGTTACAAACCCCCCATAGTTTGCTGCCGCCGTTAATTCGGCGATCGTTTCTCTAGATTCATGTCCTGGCTCGCCACTGGTGCTATAGAGATCAACTGCGCCACCACCTAAGACCAGACCCGAATTTTCATAGGTATTTGTATGTTCAGGAAGTTGACCGTAATCAGGATTAATGTGGATCTGGCGATCGCGATCGATTAGCAAATCGGCAAATGCTCCTGTAATTGGCAATGAAGCATCAAGAATTTGGACTTGCTTAAAAAGCGCAGGATAAGCAATGGAATTTTCTAAAGACATAGCAAAACGATTTTCTTTTTACTGTATATCGCTTATGCGCTCCAGCAAAATATATAGCGCTTTTCAAGCAAGCGGGGTATAGAGGATCGTCTCTCCACCAAAGGCGGAGAGACAATCCCTTACTTCACTAGACTGGGAAACGCTATAGCGTTAAATCTGATGAGCATTGCTGTTTTATCATGTTGAGAATTTTAAAATTTTTTGGAAATTTTTTGGAGAATCTGTTTAGTAAACAAGATGACAAAACAGGGATTATTAATTAAATATCTACGCCATAGTCGCTTGGGTTCTTGCAAAAACCGATATAGCCACTCTAGCCCGATCTCCATCAGCCAACGTGGAGCTTGGGAAACTTGTCCACTATGAAAATCAAATGCTGCACCCACGCCAATCATTACCGATGGTAATTTTTGATTAGCGATCGCCATCCAAAGTTCTTGCTTGGGGCATCCCAGAGCTACAAATATTACCTTTGCTCCAGACTGAGCAATAATCTCTAGATCTTCTGTCAACTGAGCTTCAAAGTTAGGATCACTAAGTTCTAAATAGGGAGGAGCATGTTTACCAGCGATCGCGAGATTAGAAAATTGAGATTTTAAGTTCTGCTCTAGCCTATTTAAAGTAGCGTCGGTTGCCCCAAAAAGATAAATTGGCAAATTCTCGGCAACTGCCCGCTCACACCATGCCATCATCAGGTCGGGGCCATAGACACGCTGTTGATTTCTCGCGCCCAGCGATCGCAATCCCCACACAAGGGGCATACCATCGGGTGTGACGATCTCGGCATTTGCTAGCACTTGAGCATAGTCCCGATCCCAATAAGCAGTCATCACCACATGCACATTGGCAGCCACGATGTAACCAGATCGCTGCTGTTGCAACATCATGACCATGCGATCGCAGGTTTCCCCATAACTGGTGGCATCAATACCCACATTCAAAATTGATATGCGTTGACCCATAAACTTACAAAGTCTTCCTTTATGCTAATATCATTAAGGCAAAAAATAAGGTAAAGGAGTTTTGATTCGCTAGATGAATACAGAAATTGCAGAAGACTTATTCACTCAAGGTTTAGAACGCTACAAGCAGGGTGAATCGGCGGCGACATTAATTCCTGTGTTTGAAAAGGTGTGCGATCGGCAACCTAAGGTCGCTAGCGGTTGGATTTGTTTATCTTGGTTACGCCTATTAGATAACAATGCCCAACTTGCCCTCAAAGCTGCTCAAAAAGCCGTCAAAATAGCTCCTGAAGATCCTCAAGGTCGCATCAATTTAGCGATCGCGATGTTAGAACTATCGCAAAAAGGCGTACGCGAACAGGTAGAAGCTGCTCAAAATTGGTTAATGATTCTCAAAGATATTAAGCCAGAAATTATTGAGAATTTTGAAGAAGGGTTGCGTCGTCGCCCCGACTGGAAAGCTTTAGAAAAAGTTAGAGATTGGTTGCTAAATTAAGATTATATACAGGCAAGGGGCTTCAAGCCCCTTGTTCAGATAGCTAGTAAGGCTTTCTTGAATCGAGGGGTGGTGCAAAGCGTCACCCCTCGATTTTTTGGTGGCAAATAGCCGCTTTCACAATAAAACAAGCAATGGCAAAGCCATTGCTTGTTTTATTGTGAAAGCTTGCTTTCTAATCAATGCCGATTATCTCGATTACAAATCCCTCGCCACTCACACGCTGACCAACACGAATCTTGCATCCTCTCCGAATTTCAACTTTCCCGTCAACTTCTATTTCGCCATCAGTAATCATCAACTTAGCAACACCGCCAGTATCGGCAACACCACAAACTTTTAAGAGATTTCCCAAGGTGATATATTCGCTTGCCAATTGAAATTTTTCATGGATCACTTCTTGCATAGGGCTACTCATAATTGTGAATAGAAGAGGTGCAAAGCACCTCTTCTATTCACAATTATGAGCCATAAGTAGCTAGGCGCAATGTTGAGACAAATCTAAAACCCAGTTAATAGTTGCGGCGCTTCGCGCCGCAACTATTAACTGGGCTGGAATCCAAAAATCAAATAAAGGCGCATTGCGTCTCTATTTGATTGGTAGAACTTAGCGAGTGGTTGCAGGTTCAAGCCCTGTGGCTTTGCCTTCTTTGCGAAGGCGATCGCTTTCAGGTTCTATCCATGAATAGACAAAATGACTGAGGCAATTAAGTTTTAATCCTTTGAGCAGAATCGCTTGAGTTTGAGTTTCAAAGCTGGCATGGCCGTCAAAACTCTGCCCCCAAGTTCCCGCCAAAATTGGACAAACTAAAGTTTCGGGCGCAGATTGACGGATTACTTCGGAGACTTGTTCGGCGACGCATTTTCCATCATCGCAAAGAGCATAGGTCATCGGATGACGCTCCATATAGCTAGGAAAGCGCTCCCAAGGCTGCATTCTAGGATCATACTTGCCCGACTCAGAACGATTGCCCCCCGAAAAGAAAACCGCACCAATGGGCATGTTATTTTGCTTAACGGGCGAAGTTACAGTCTTTACAAAGCCCAACACCCCTTGATAAGCGTGGTTAGTTGCCATATTCCACAATAAATTTTGGGCGATCGCAGCTGTTTGTTGAACATTTTTAATATTGGTGGGTTTTACCTTGAGCGTTGTCGCCAGTTTCTGCTCAGTCTGCAATACATCATCGGTGGTGATATTACCTTTTTGCAGATAAATCGCCATTAGCTCCCGCACATTTTTATCGCCAATACTATTCAAGAGCATGGCTTGCGAAGATTGACCATAGATCCAGAGCTGCTTCACATTATCAATTAAGGCTCCCGCCGATGTGTTGGGATAGCGCACATAGTCAAATACCATGCCGTCAGGATTGCGCTGTACCAAAGCTTTGACCGCGTTAGTTAGATCATTCCTTGCGATCGCACTGTAGGGGTCAACAAATAAATGATCAACCTCATAGGCATCCTCATAAAAGGCGCGACCATTGCTAACGGCTTGACGATCAAAATTACTATTGGCAATACTATTTTCGCCGTTGCCATTAATTGCTAAGGCGGCAGCCTTACCCCGCACTTCGCTATAGCCATAGCCAAAATTCATCGCAAAAGACCACCCATAAACTTTAATACCGCGTTCTTTACCGATCGCGATCGCCTTTTGCCAAAGATCATAATCCGCAGCCACCTCTCCCTTTTTGACTGCTTCTTCCATTACTGATCGCCAAGGTGTAGGGTTATTGGCGACAGGTAATAGAATGCGCCCATCGTAAAAAACTTCCACAAAAATTTGGTTATAGCCGCGATTGGCAACCTTATCAAAAACATCTTCCAATACGCCTGACTTAGCATCGTTGGGATAAAGTCTGAGCCAAGTTGCTTGAGTTTGCGGGAAAGTGCGATCGCGACAGGCTTGCAACTCAGATTTATGTTTTTGCAATATTGCTTGGTACTGCGTCTTCGTCTTCGGGTCACTAACGTTTGTGACTAAAGCCGATTTGCGTAACTCATGTTTTCGCAAAATCTCAGCATTGTTGACATCACAGGATGGCTTGCCCCACAGAATCTTGTCTGGTAAAGCCCCCGCGATCGCTTGTCCTGTAAATGTTGTAGATGTGACTATGGGCAAAATTCCTAACGAGGCGATCGTCAACCAATGTCGCAAAGTAAGCTTATTCGAGTCTTTTTGGTATTTCATAGGCTTAAAAATATTATTTCCGTCGATTGAGGCTAGAGGGAGTCTAAGAAATCGTAACGCTGTAAGTAGGTGTACTGAATTAGCCGTGCCTCAAATTGTTGCCGTCTTGCTTACAACTTTTACCGATACTTTGTTTTTCTAGCTCTATTAGTTACTCCCTTCCCAGTCTAAAAATAGACATTAAAACCCAAGGATTAGCGTTGCGGCGCAAAGCGCCGCAACGTCTAATTTTTCACTGGGAAGGGAGTAGGATAGTCTTCTGTCGAAGAAATATAAAAACCATGAAACTTAGGCTATTACAGTCTGGTGTTTTTTATGCCATTACTGCTGCCATTCTTTTTGGTGCAAGTACCCCTTTATCTAAAGCTCTGTTGGGGCAAGCGACTCCTTGGATGCTAGCAGGATTACTATACTTGGGTTCTGGATTAGGTTTATTCATAATTCAAAGCATCAAGAAATCCTCTACAGAAGCTAACCTCCAACATACAGACTGGCTATGGCTTGGCGGAGCGATTTTAGCTGGAGGAATTGTCGCTCCAGTGCTAATGATGTTTGGTTTATCTCATACCCAGAGTGTGATTGCTTCTTTATTACTAAACCTAGAAGGTGTACTTACAGCATTGATTGCATGGTTTGTTTTTCGAGAACATTTTGATCGGCGTATTGCTATGGGCATGGGGGCAATTACCGCAGGAAGTGTGTTGTTATCTTGGCAAGGTCGTCCAGATTTTGATGGCAATTGGGGATTTATGGCAATTATTGCAGCTTGTCTAGGATGGGCAATCGATAATAACCTTACGCGCAAGGTTTCCGCTACCAACCCGATGCAAATAGCCATCTTAAAAGGTTGTGTAGCAGGGATTGTTAATATTGCGATCGCTCTAGCTATTGGCGATAAATTTCCTAATCTTTTGACTATTGGTTCAATTGGACTAGTGGGCTTTTTGGGTTATGGAATCAGTTTAGTTTTGTTCGTTTTAGCGCTGAGGTATATTGGCACATCGCGCACAGGAGCATATTTTTCGATGGCTCCTTTTGTTGGTGCAGCGATCGCTATTGTATTTTTCAAGGAACCGATTACCACCAATTTACTACTTGCTTCAGGATTAATGGCAATCGGCGTGTGGCTCCATCTAACCGAAGATCACCAGCATGAGCATGTACACGAGGCGATCATCCATGAGCATAGCCATACCCATGACGAACACCATCAACACGAACATTTTGAAAATATTTCCAGCCTAAAAGCACATAGCCATCCCCATCAACATCAAACCATTCAACACAAACATCGGCATTATCCCGACATTCATCACCGTCATAGCCACTAAGCAGTCCTATCCTAGCGATCTTTGCGTTAATTCTTAGACACTCATAGACTGACAAGTCTTAACAATGTGGCACACTGACAAGTGTATTTCATGACTCGCTTCACTATGCTTCACAACCCTACCCGATTTAAGCCTAGCCCCATCGAAGATGATTCTGAAGAAAATGACGAAGGATTAGAGTTCTATGATTTTAATGAGCCTGAGCCGGGTAGTCCACCAGGGACATTGATCATTGACGAAGATGCGACTATTCCTAATATTTTCTTGATTGATTACAATCCCGAAGAGGCTTTGGGGATACAGTTAGCAACACCTGAAGATTGTTTTCCTTACCTAGATAGTCACTCAGTGTCATGGGTCGATGTCCAAGGCTTAGGCTCTGAAGATGTTCTAAAGCGACTAGGTAAGGTGTTTAGCCTCCATGAGCTTGCCTTAGAAGACATTGTGAATATTCCTCAACGTCCTAAGGTTGAGAGTTTTGAGGATCATGAATTAATCATTCTGCACATGGTAACGAGTCGTGATGATGGGATCGGATTTTATGACGAGCAGGTGAGTTTGATCTTAGGGAAAAACTACATTCTCACTGTACAAGAAGAACCTGAAAATGATGTGTTTGAGCCAATCCGTCAGCGCATCCATCGCAATCGCGGCGTGATCCGATCGCAAAAATCTGATTATCTTGCCTATGCGCTGATCGATGCGATCGTGGATGGATTTTTTCCAGTCTTAGAAGATTACGGCGAGCGTCTAGAAGATTTACAAGATGAGGTTGTCGCCAATCCGACCCGTCAAACTCTCGATAAAATCCATAAAATCAAGCGCGAACTCTTACTATTGCGTCGGGCAATTTGGCCACAGAGGGATGCGATTAATTCTTTAATTCGGGAAGAAAGCCCCTTAATCAGTCGGGAAGTACATGTGTTTTTACGAGATTGCTATGACCACACGGTGCAGGTGATGGACATGGTAGAAACCTATCGCGAATTAGCAGCTAACTTGATGGATATTTATCTGTCATCCTTGAGCAATAGCACCAATGAGATCATGCGCTTTTTGACAGTGATTTCTACGGTGTTTATTCCTCTGACTTTTGTGGCTGGTGTGTATGGCATGAATTTTGATACTGACATAGGAAATATGCCTGAATTAAAATGGCCGTATGGCTATGCGCTTTGTTGGTTATTGATGCTATCGATGTCTGGCGGTTTATTAGGCTACTTCTGGAAAAAAGGCTGGCTATTTAGTCCCAAGTAAGTGTTATTGCTTTTAGCCCCAAGTAAGTGTTACTCCTTTCTCACCCAATAGTTAGCGCCTACTTGTCTTTTTTCAGCTTTCAGAGAGACCATAAAATGCTGGCGAAGCCAGCATTTTATGGTCTCTCTGAAAGCGCAAATCGCTATATGGATCATCAACAAAATCGATTAGAATTCGTGAAATCCCCTAAGCCGTATAACCTGTGATCCTGACATTGTGCTAACTCCCAAAATTAAAAGACGAAAACTGCAAAGAGTGACTTTGCAGTCGAGCCAAGTTTCCCCAGCCCTGCAAATTAACAACACGATCGCCTTAACCACAGAGCAACGACATTATCTGAGCAACGTTTTGCGCTTAGAAGAAGGAGCTGAATTTATTGCTCTTGATCGCCAAGGGGGATGGTGGCTTACCCAGCTAGTCAATGGGCTTGACAATGCCAAAATTATTGATCGATTAGAAAACAACTCAGAACTGGCGGCTCAAATTACCCTTGCGATCGCGATGCCCAAGGGTAGTAACCTCGAATCAGTCATTCGCCAAAGTACTGAGCTAGGGGTGCGGCAAATTGTGCCACTATTTAGCGATCGCACCATCCTCAAATCTGGAATGGAAATTGGCAAGCAAAAACGCGATCGCTGGCAACGAATTGCCGAAGAAGCAGCCGAACTTTCTATGCGTACCCATATTCCAGCGATCGATCAGCCGCAAACCTTGAGCGCGTGGTTAAATAACCTCGCACAGTCACCCGTTGCCCTCTTAAAATATATCTGCGTGACCAGCCCCGAAGCGCCTCATCTACTCACCAGCTTACAAGCCTCGTCCTTGTCAGAAAATTATGCTCAGATCATAGTTGCCACAGGTTGCGAAGGTGGCTGGACAACGCGGGAAGAGGCTATGGCGATCGCTCAAGGATTTATTCCTGTATCTTTAGGCGATCGGGTGTTTTCCGCAGTCACAGCCCCAGTGGTAGCATTATCGATAATTGGCGCATTTTTAGAAACATGATTACAAATCAACCTCAAACCATGATGCAGCAAACCATAGCTCTGCGTACCAATGGTAAAAAGCTGCACAATATCACTAGTCAGGTGGAGTCAATTTTGGCTCTATCTGGCATCAAAATGGGACTGTGCAATGTCTTCTTAAGGCATACATCAGCGAGTTTAATCATTCAAGAAAATGCCGATCCTGATGTACTTGCGGATTTAGAAACATTCTTTACAAAGCTAATTCCTGAAGATGCGAGTCACTATCGCCACATTTCCGAAGGGCTTGATGATATGCCTTCCCATATTCGCAGTACACTCACTAAAACCTCAGAGACTATTCCCATTAGCAATGGAAAGCTTGCTCTAGGCACATGGCAGGGCATATTTGTATGGGAACATCGCAACTTAGGTCATACTCGCGAAGTCTTAGTGCATATTACAGGCTGCTAAGTCATACATAGGATTGTCCATGAAGCCCACAAAAAAGCCCCCCCCTAATCAAACTCGATCAGTCATCAAAACTAGAAGATGGCTGAGAGGATTGCAGTGGTTTTTGCCGGGCTTATTGGTGAAGCGATGGTTATTTGTTAGCGTTATCGGCATTATTCTGATCGTATTAGGAATCGCTATTTCCGCGAGATTAACTCCTATTTTGTTTCTATCTCGGTTGATGGGCAATGTGATTGATTCTTTAGTCTCAATTTTGCCGCGCAATATGAGTGGGCCCATAGCTCTAGTCTTTGGCTTAGGGTTGCTGTGGTTAGGACAAAAACGGGCTTTGGGAGCGATTACCCAAGTGCTAATGCCCAACCAAGATCAAGAATTATTAGATTTATTAGTCTCGCATCGCAAACTAAATCGGGGACCCAAAATTGTGACTGTTGGCGGTGGAACGGGCTTGTCAAATCTATTGCGAGGACTCAAACAATATAGTGCTAACATTACAGCGATCGTTACCGTTGCCGATGATGGTGGCTCCTCTGGACGATTGCGCCGTGAATATGGTGTGCTGCCCCCTGGGGATATTCGGAATTGTCTGGCTGCCCTTGCGGATGAAGAGAAGCTAGTCACTGAGTTATTTCAATATCGCTTTAAAACAGGGGAAGGATTAACAGGACATAGCTTTGGCAATTTATTTCTCACGGCTATGAGTGAAGTTACAGGAGATCTCGAAAAAGCGATCGCGGCTAGCTCACAGGTATTGGCGGTGAGAGGAAGGGTCTTGCCTGCGACTCTTGAGCATATGGTGTTGTGGGCTGAGTTTGAAGATGGTCGCTATGTAGAGGGAGAGTCTAATATTCCTGAAGCCAGAGGGAAGATTAAATATTTTGGATCTAAGCCCACTCATCCTAAGGCGCTTCCACAGGCTATCGAAGATATTAATGAAGCGGATCTGATCGTGATTGGACCTGGAAGCCTTTATACAAGCATTATTCCCAATTTACTCGTACCTGACATACTTCAAGCTTTAGTGGATCGCACTGTGCCATCGCTCTACCTTTGTAATATTATGAGTCAGGTTGGAGAAACTGACGGATATGCAGTATCGGATTATGTAAGAGTTTTAGATGAATTAGCAGGGGTGCGATTGTTTGATGTGGTCTTAGTCCAAAAAGAACCACCATCAGAGCGATCGCTAAAGCATTATGCTTCCTTTGGTTCATATTTTACAGAGTTAGATCGTCAAGCCCTTGCTAACCTAGGCTGTCCGATATTAACAGCTGACATAATGCTCGAAAAAGCTAACGGCACTGTTTGCCATGATTCCAAAAAACTTGCTGGCGTGATTATGCGTTGGTATAACCGCCAGTAATCACCATATATTTCGCCTTAAACACAAAACGTTAGTCTAGTTACCCGTGACACACAAATATCATATTCAAACCAATAGTGATATTTATGCCCTTGCTCAATTGCAAAGGTGGTTTCAGCAATTTAAGCCTCTTTTGCCAAATCAAGCTTGGATGCAATGCAACCTAGTCCTAGTTGAAGTATTTACCAATGTGGTTTGTTATGCCCATGAGGGTCTACCCGAAGAGACACCTGTTGATATTGAATTCATACTGCATGAAACAGAATGTTTTGTGGAGTTAAAAATCTGGGATCATGGACAGCCCTTTGACTTAGAAGCTGAGATTGAGCGCGCTAGTCTTGAAGCTCAAAAAAATCTAGAGTTCAATGGGAATGTCGAAGATATTCCCACTGGTGGTCGAGGCTTATTTATTGCCAAAACCGTTGCTGATGATATTTCCTATGAGGCTATGCCCGATGGTCGGAATTGTTTTGTAATGACCAAGAGCTTTAGTAAAACCTAAAATCAAAGAGCGGCGCAATGCGCCGTTCTTTTATAGATACAGTCATTTGTTTAAAAAAAATCAAAACCCAAGAATTGGCTGGCGGCGCGGAGCGCCGCCAGCCAATTCTTGGGTTTTATGTCCTAGTAAATTTAGATTTGAGTTCTTTTATAGCTTAGTAGCGCTTTAACCACAACACAAAAGCGTATAGACCGACAGGGACTGTGATTAGGGCAAAAGCGATCGCATTCATGCTCTCTTCAGTCAAGCCATTGGCTAGTAACTTCCAGTGAGGTGCAATATATTTGATTACAGCCGAAGCGATCGCTGAGTAAAACAATAATCTAGCTATAAATACAATTTTAGAAAAAATTTGGAGCGACATAAAAGGACTTGTGAACTGGTTACTACTCATACTCTTTCCCAGTCAACAAACGGTATGGCGCGAAGCGCCATACCGTTTGTTGACTGGGAAGGATTAGGCTCAATTTTTCTTTTTATTTTCTTCTTTTTCTTGAATTTCACTAGGTACGGGGAATTGCTCGATGGGTTGACCAGCCAAAGCTCTTTCCATAAACTTACGCCAAATCGGAGCTACAAATACACCACCCGTTACCCCATTTGCCATCGGTGAATAATCATCATTACCAATCCAAATTGCCACCGCCAGTTGCGGCACATAGCCCACAAACCAAGCATCACGAAAGTCAGAAGTCGTGCCTGTCTTACCCGCCACAGGTCTACCGTCACTCAGTTGGGCTTCCGTGGCAGTCCCACTGGTAATTACGCCGCGTAAAACATCAGTTAAGATGGAAACCGCGATCGGATCAAGAATTAATTCGGGTTTAGGGGTATTATCTAAAATCAGATTACCATTGCGATCGGTCACACGGGCAATCATCGTCGTCTTGGACTTATAGCCACCACTAGCAAACACCGCATAGGCTCCTGCCACCTCAAGAGGCGTAACATCCGCAGCCCCAAGCGGCAACGAAACCACAGGAGTAATGGGGCTAGTAATACCAAGCTTGCGGCAGATCGCGACCACGTTTTCATTACCGACCTCCAGCCCTAGCTTAATCGCAGGAATATTGCGAGAAAATGAGATCGCTTGACGAATGCTAATAGGTCCTGAGAATTTATTGTCGTAGTTCCGAGGGATATAGGGTTCATCTCCATCAGGAATAGTCATAGGACTGTCGTCAATTATGGAGTCCGCATTGTAATTACCAGTAGCAAAAGCGGCATAGTAAACAAAGGGCTTGAATGACGAGCCTAGTTGTCTTCTGGCTAATACGGCACGATTAAATTGATTTTTGTCAAAATCTCCTACTCCGCCAACTAAAGCTTTGACAAATCCCGTACGCGGATCGACTGCCACCAGAGACAATTGATCGGCATAGGCTCCCCGATCAACTAAGTCTTTATGTCCTTCTGCGGCGGTCTCTTCAGCAATCCGCTGTAGCTTAATATCAATTGTAGTTTGAACCCGCAAGCCGCCTTGCAAGACCACATCACGCCCAAACTTCTCTTCTAGCTCGGCCGTCACTGCTTGCGAAACATAGGGTACACGACTGGCTTCGTAGGAAATACCTTGCTTCCGAATCGTGATTTTTTGAGCTTTGGCTGCTTTTACTTCCGCAGAAGTTGCCCAACCCAATTCGAGAAGGCGATCTAAAACTAGCCCTTGTCGTTTTTTTGCTGAAGGGTAGTTATCCACAGGATTAAACACCGATGGGGCTTGAATTGTTCCTGCTAACATAGCAGCCTCGCCTAGGGTCAAGTCAGCGGCCGACTTGCCAAAATAGTTTTGGGAAGCGGTTTCTGCACCGTTTGTGTTTTTGCCCCAAAACACTTGGTTGAGATACATCTCAAGGATTTGCTCCTTTGTAAATACCTGCTCGACGCGCATTGCCAAAACTGCTTCGGCAACTTTACGGCTAAGGCTACGCTCATTAGATAGAAATAAATTTTTTACGAGCTGTTGGGTTAGTGTAGATCCGCCTTCAACAGTTCCGCCCGCATTAAAGTTAGCTAAAACTGCACGACCAATACCGCTGGGATCAATGCCTTTGTGGGTATAGAAATAAGCATCTTCCATCGCCAGAACTGATCGCTTTAAGTGTGGAGAAATACGATCGAGCGTGACAACTTCGCGGTTAACGTCACCGTGCAAACGGGCAATCAAGCCACCATTAATGTCGTAGATATAAGTAGTTTCAATAGGGACATATCCCTTCAGCACTCTAACATCAGGAAGATCACGAAAACTTAAGGCTAGCCCGACTAAACCGCCTGCCACTGCCGCGCCGCCAATCATGATCACGCCCAGCAACGTACCACCTACAGCTTTGAGCGTACCTTTCAAGATACTGCCTGTAAGTGAATTTGAACGCTCGACACTATTTGATGCCACGCAAACTACCCCTTGATCAATTCATAGGTAATCTTACTGCATTAATAAGTCTTTCGGGCGATCGCATTGAGAAACTACGCCTTTTTGAGTGAGTAGCCGAAAAGAGTATGGCGATCGCCACACACTCTTTTTGGCTTTTGCAATAAAGAGCTAGCGTCGCTGTGCCAACTTGTCATAGACCATCTGCAAATCGACATGGTGATAAGCTAGAGCTACCAAAGTGTGATAAAACAAATCCGCTACTTCTGAAGCGATCGCGTCAGGATCATCATCCTTGCAAGCCATGACAACTTCGGCTGACTCTTCACCAATTTTTTTTAAAATTTTGTTGTCGCCACCCGCAAACAATTTACAGGTATAAGAACTTTCTTGAGGTTGCTCACGGCGATCGACAATTACCGCAAATAATTCTAAAAGTGGATCATTCATAAAATCAAAATACTCATACAAAAAGATTACTCCCTTCCCATCCAAGTATTAGCGGTGCGGCGCTTCGCGCCGCACCGCTAATACTTTGGGTTTTAATGTCTATTTTTAGACTAGAAAGAAAGTATGAGGCAATTGTCAAATCACATTCACAAACAATAAAGGCACGCTATGCGTGCCTTTATTGTTTGTGAATGTCTTGCTTTGCAAGACATTCAAGCAAACTAAATTTTGCCAATAATTACTTGATGGAAACCTTACCACCAGCTTCTTCGATTTGCTTCTTAGCAGCTTCAGCATCAGCCTTAGCCATACCTTCTTTGACAGTCTTAGGTGCAGATTCAACAAGTTCCTTAGCATCCTTAAGACCAAGCCCAGTGATTTCACGGACAATCTTCAGAACGGAAATCTTCTTGTCAGCAGGAACTTCGTCAAGGATCAAGTCAAAAGCAGTCTTTTCTTCGACTTCTTCAACAGCAGCAGCAGCGCCAGGAGCCGCCATCATCATGCCACCAACAGGAGCAGCAGCCGAAACGCCGAAGGTTTCTTCGATCGCTTTGACCAATTCAGAAGCTTCAAGAAGGCTCAAAGACTTTAGTTCTTCAATAATGGTGTCGATTTTTGCAGACATAGTTTTTCTCTTTAGTTAGTTAGATTAGGTTGATAATTCGTAATTGATAATTCGTAATTGATAATTCGTAATTACCAATTTTTCTAAGCAGCTTCTTTTTCGGAAACAGCTTTGATAGCGCGTCCAAGAGATTGAGGAACCTCTTTGATACCGATCGCAATCTTGGCAGTGACAGCATTGATTGCGCCAGCAATTTGAGCAATGAGTACTTCCTTGGAAGGTAGATCAGCGATCGCCTGCAAATCTTTAGCAGACAAAGCGCGACCCTCTAAGACACCGCCACGTAGTTCAGTTTTCTTAGATTCCTTTTGGAAAGCTTGGTATGCCTTAACAGCGCCACCAATGTCATCTTTGACAAACAAACAAGCAGAAGGACCAGTTAAAAAACCTTCGAGGGGCTTCCATTGAGGAACGTCAGAAATTGCTTGCTTGAGCAAAGTATTTTTGGTGGTTCTGCACACCGTACCCGTAGGACGGAGTGAGCGGCGGAGCTTAGTAATTTCCGCAACGGTCAAAGTTGAATAATCGATGACCATAACCATTTGAGTTCCTTCAAACTCTTGGGTCATTTCACCGACAAGTACTTTTTTCTGGTCTAGGGTCTTACCCATATGGTTCTCACCTCCTTATATTTGGAGCTAAAGTTTCTGGTACAAATTGCAACGGCACTTTAGCTATGTAATTCTTTAAAGTCATTAAAAAAGCCTCGTCTTTTCACAGACCGAGGCTCAAAAAATATTCTTAAAAGAATACTTTTTAGAAACACCTCGGCAGGAAATTAAGCTACTAGCACCTGCTATCTATGGAGATATTTAGTTGTAGAAAAGGTTTTTACTTTCTCTAGGCTTGTTACAACAATTAGACTCAGCTTTTATATAAGTTGACGGTCGTAAAGAATGTCAACTTATAAGTAAATGACTTTGAAAGGCTTTAGTTATCGGCAAACTTGAGATCGCGCAAGGCAGCAATATCAACCTCGATCGCAGGTCCCATGGTTGCAGATACATATACTGATCTCCAGTATCTACCTTTCGCACCAGAAGGACGATTGCGATCAATCGTTTCTTGCAATGCTTTAAGGTTAATCAGCAAATCTTCAGCAGGGAATGCGGCTTTGCCAAACTGAATATGCACGATACCTGTACGATCAGCACGGAATTCTAGCTTACCAGCTTTAAATTCATTAATTGCGCCACCCAAATCAGTAGTTACCGTACCACCTTTAGGGGAAGGCATCAATCCTCTAGGACCAAGCAGCTTACCTAACTTAGCCACTTGAGGCATCATGTCAGGCGTGGAAATCAACAAATCGAAATCCATACGTCCTTTGATGATCTCATCGATTAGTTCCTCAGAACCAGCGATATCTGCACCTGCGGCAGTTGCTTCAGCAACTTTTTCACCACGAGCGATTACCGCAACACGGATGGTTTGACCTGTTCCCTTAGGCAGAGCTACGGTGGTACGCAACTGTTGGTCAGCATACTTAGGATCGATACCTAATCTGACATGGGCTTCAACGGACTCAGGAAACTTAGCAGTCGCGGTTGCCTTGACTAGCTCAAGAGCTTCTATTGGTGCATAGGGACGCTCTTCAACTTTGCTTAGAGCTTCCCTTAAGCGCTTTGATACTTTTTTTGCCATGATTGCTCCTACGGGGTGCGATCGGAAATATTAATTCCCTCCCCCAAATATTTTTTACGATGATTGCTTATTGCTAAATACTAAGCGCTAATAGTAACGCCCATATTCTTAGCAGTGCCTTCGATAATCTTCATTGCTGCATCAATATCATTTGCATTGATATCAGGCATTTTAGTCTCGGCAATTTGGCGAAGTTGATCTCTGGAGATCGAACCAACTTTTTTACGATTAGGTTCTGCCGATCCAGAAGTGATACCAGCCGCTTTTTGGATCAAGACTGATGCTGGAGGAGTTTTGAGAATGAAGGTAAAACTGCGGTCTTCATAAACAGATATTTCGACAGGAATGACCATACCAGCTTGATCAGCAGTACGAGCATTGTATTCCTTACAAAACATCATGATGTTTACACCATGCTGACCCAAAGCAGGACCAACTGGTGGAGTTGGGCTAGCTTTACCAGCATTCAGTGCTAACTTGATAATTGCTGTAACTTTCTTAGCCATTAATTTTAGCCGTTGATTTTAGCCATTTAAAAAAACTACAAACTTAACGTTTGTTGATTTATACAAACCTACGCTTGCATAAATCAGTTTTGCTTTTGCACCTGATTGAACTCTAGTTCTACAGGAGTGTCTCTACCAAAGATAGAAAGTAGTGCCTTGAGTTTGCTCCGTTCTGGGCTAACTTCCACCACTTCACCTTCAAAATCTTTGAAAGGTCCATTAAGCACTTTGATCTTGTCGCCCTGAGCCATATTAATTTTGAGAACTGGCTCTTGCTCGACCGTAACTCGAAAGATTCTTTCGACTTCTTTCTCTGTTAAAGGACGAGGTTTGACGTGACCACGACCACGACCATAGTGACGCTTTTGTTCAGTACCAACGAAGTTAATTACATGGGGAGTGCTTTTGACAGCCAGCCATGCGTCATCATCAACTTCTAGTTGTCCTATTTCGTTCTTAACAGTCTTAATCTGAATCAACACATACCCAGGGAAAATCTTTTCCTCTGAAGTAGCGCGACTGCCATCTTTTCTGAGCTTGACGGTCGGGGATTGAGGAATTTCAATTTGCTTGATTCTATCTTCGACATCAAGGGTTTTGATGCGTTGCTCTAGACTTGACTTGACCTTTTTTTCACAACCTGAGGCAATCTGGACGGCATACCATTGAAACAGTACATCTGATTCTTCGAGGTTACTAGACGAATGGTCGATGTCTTCGGTAAACATTATTGAAACACCTGCAATGCGACTGTCCTAAACAAAGCATCAATAAGATATACAAAGGTAGCTACAGCAACGATCATCAACAAAACTGATGCAGATTCACTAATTAGTTGTTGGCGTGTTGGCCAAACAATCTTACTAAATTCAGCTTTGGACTCTACAAAAAGTTTAGTTACGCCTGCAATATCAGATGTGGCATCTGAATTAGCTTTTGTTTCTTCTTTTGGTTGCTCTTTCAGTTCGTTTTTGGTCATAGCGGCAACTTTTGCGATCCCTTTGCAATTCTATATAAATGCTAATTGTCTAGACAGAATACTTAAATTAAAAAGACTTGACAATGGATGGTGAAGCGCGCCCTGGAGGACTCGAACCTCCGACATCAGGTTTTGGAGACCTGCGTTCTACCAACTGAACTAAGGACGCACGTAGTTAAAACACGCTTTGATCGTTAATTTAAATACTTAACTCATCAAATCGAATTGGATTAAGCTTAAACAGCTAATCCAATACTACTTAATAGTTAGTATACCTATAAATGACTCTATAGTGGACGATCAAATCTTTGTTTTAGACGAGTTGCTTTACCAACAAGGTCGCGTAAGTAGTAGAGCTTAGCACGACGTACTTTGCCACGACGGATTACTTTGATGCTTTCAATTTGTGGTGAATGGAGCAAGAAGGCTCGCTCTACTCCAACTCCTTGAAACACACGGCGTACGGTAACGACAGAGTTAATGCCAGAACCACGCATTGCAATAATCACGCCTTCGTATGGCTGAGTACGTTCTTTGCCGCCCTCTTTGATCCTAACTCCAACCTTGACAGTATCTCCCACATAAATTTTAGGAAGATCTGTTTTGATATATTCCGCTTCAATTGAGCGGATGATTTCAGAAGCGTTCATGAGGAATGCCAAAAAAGTCGCGATCATCTATGTTAAAGCATGAATGATCGAATGTCTATAGGTTTGACAAAATTAATAGCTATTCTCTTTATGAAACCAGTTTGGTTTGCCGAGCCGAAGGCTCGGCAAACCAAACTGGTTTTTTGAAAGCCAGCCTTAGGCTGGCTTTCAAAAAACCAGTTTTTATAATGAGACTTGCTGGCAAATTAATCTGTAAATTTCAAAAATAAAGGCGATGTGTCGTGTCTCCTTTATTTTTAAGATTGTTTTTGAGATTTACGAAGGCTAGAGCTTGGGGGCAGTGGGCTGTTGTTTTGTTCAGCTTGACGGCAGTTGATGATTTCTGCGGCTGTGCCTGTGAGGGCTTGATCGCGATAGGGAATCGCAGCACGAGTTTTTAGAAATTCTGCTTCATGTTCAGAAATTGGAGGCAATACTGTGGGCGCAAAAGCGGCGATCGTGCTGGGGGATTTACGACCGACTGGGGCGATCGCGCCGATTTGTAGTCCTGCTTGCATCATGGCGGTACGCACGGCTGCGGAAGCAGAATAAGTAACTAAGTAACCATCAGGCTTGAGGCAATTGGCCAAAAGCTGTATAAATTCCACTGTCCAAAGTTGAGGGCAGCGCGGTGGGGAAAAGGGATCGAGAAAGATGGCATCAGCCCATTTGGTTGGGACTTGGCTAATGGTTTGACGGGCATCACCGATTAGCAGTTGTAAGGAAATATTTTCAGTAATTACATTTTGCTCGGCGGCGGCAACGGTGAGAATCTGGGCGATCGCAGGTTGCCAGATATTTACTAGCCCAGAAGCGATCGCTTTTTGAGGGACTTCAAGATTGTTTTCAAGGGCAATAATGTGGAGTTTTGCGGTGGACTGTGGTAACTCGGAGATGCAGGCGATCGCGGCAGCGCTGTTGTAGCCCAATCCATAGCAAACATCAAGGATATTGAGCTGAGTTTGCGTAGTTGCTTTTTGGGCAATTTGGGTAGGAATGACAAATTTTGCTTCCGCTTCCTGCTTTGCTCCATGAGAGCTATGAAAAGTTTCTTGATAGGTTTCTGACCAAAAAGTAATTGAGCCATCTTCGGTAGCAAAAAGCGAAAGTTGATCCATTTTTAAAAGAAGTATCAATGGGGTAGCGATAGAATGAAATCAATATTAATCAAACTATATAATTCTGAGATTCATGAATAGTAAGCAGTGGCGATCGCTATTTCAAATATTTTGTGTTTGCTTGATCTGTCTAATTATTACCTTTGTAAATTTTTCCAGTGCCAATGTGTCCGCAGATGTGGTGGTGGCAACTGAAAACCCATCTAGCCAAATCATTGCTCGCTTTGAGAAGATCAAGAACAAGATGGCAAAATTACGATTTTGCAACAACGAGAGTTGCTTTTATCGTAATGTCACCAGCAAAGTAATTCCACCCACCAATAATAATCCTCATTACACGGCGGAAATTTCCGCTGCTGTGGAGCGTCCTTCATCAAGTCCAGACTTAGCTGATTATCACTTTGTCTATGTAAATGATCGCTGGCAGTTGGTTAAGGGGGAAGAGTTTACTGATGTAGCAGATTATGTATTTATTGGCGATCGCTATGAAATTTATAGTGTCCACAATAGTCATACATTGAAGGGGAATTTGGACAAAGCCAAGGAAGATGGTGGAATTAAATCAGGATATTTACCCCTTTATTACGAAATTTTAGATCGGGGGATCGAGAAGATATAGCATCAGTCACTCGTCTTAGAACAAATCAAAACCCAAGAATTGATTGGCGGCGCGTAGCGCCGCCAATCAATTCTTGGGTTTTATGTCCTAGTACACTTGGCGACAGCTACATAGATAGCAAAAAATGAGTTGCTGTAAACAAAAAACAGACGACGCAAAGCGTCGTCTGTTTTTTGTTTAATCGCCGTTAAGCTGCAAAATAGCCATAAAAGCGGCTTGAGGTACTTCCACCGTACCGATGGATTTCATGCGCTTCTTGCCTTTTTTCTGCTTTTCGAGCAATTTCTTCTTACGCGAGATATCACCGCCGTAGCACTTGCTCAAAACATTTTTTCGCAATGCTGAAATATTTTCCCTTGCCAAAATCTTGGAGCCGATCGCGGCTTGAATCGGGATTTGAAATTGTTGTTTGGGAATTAATTCTCTAAGCTTAGAGACCAATGCTCTACCAACGTTGTAGGACTTATCGCGGTGGACGATGCAAGCGAGGGCATCCACAGGCTCGTCATTGACCAGAATATCTACTAATACCAGATCATTAGGACGGTAGCCAATGACCTGATATTCCATGCTGGCATACCCTTTTGTCCGTGACTTCATCTGGTCGAAGAAATCTGTGACCATCTCGGCTAGGGGTAATTCATAGATAAGTGTGGCGCGTTCAGTAGTGATGTATTTTGTGTCTACAAATACGCCGCGCCGCGCCACGCATAGCTCCATCAATGTCCCGATGTAGGTCTGCGGAGTCATGATCTCCAACTTGACATAGGGTTCTTCGATGGATTGCCTTGAGTTAGGCGGTGGTAACTCACTAGGATTATCTACCATCAAAATCTCACCACTATTAGCCGTCACTCGATAAATTACTGAAGGGGCGGTCACGATCAGGTCGAGATTGTACTCGCGCTCCAATCGCTCCTGCACGATTTCCATATGCAGCATTCCTAAGAAGCCGCAACGAAAGCCGAAGCCCATAGCATTTGATGTTTCGGGTTCGTAGTTTAGCGCCGCATCATTAAGCTTGAGCTTGGTTAAAGCTTCACGCAAATCCTCAAATTGATCAGCGTCGGTGGGAAACATTCCGCAAAACACCATAGGCTTAGCTTCTTCATACCCTGGGAATGGCTCAGGAGCAGAATCGATCGCCGAAGTAATCGTGTCACCCACTCGTGCATGAGCAACGGTTTTAATGGCAGCAGCCAAATAGCCAACTTCACCTGCATGCAACTCATCGACCTGAATCTGGCTGGGTGCTAACACACCCAACTCATCAATTACATATTCTTGGCTCGATGCCATAAATTTGACGCGATCGCCTTTTTTGACCGTGCCATCCATGACCCGAAAATACACAATTACGCCACGATAAGCATCGTAGTAACTATCAAAGATCAAAGCCCGTAATGGCTGATCGACCGTATCTTTGGGGGCAGGAACCTTAGAAACAATTGCTTCAAGGATCTCGCGAATCCCAATCCCTTCCTTTGCCGATGCATGGATTGCTTCAGCGCAGTCCAACCCAATTAGCTCTTCAATTTCACGGGAGATCCTTTCCGCGTCTGCCCCTGGGAGGTCAATCTTATTAAGTACGGGTACAATTTCTAGATCGTTCGCCAAAGCCAAATAAACATTGGCAAGAGTTTGCGCTTCTACGCCTTGAGAGGCATCCACCACTAGCAAAGCGCCTTCACAGGCGGCTAAACTGCGCGACACTTCGTAAGAAAAGTCCACATGCCCAGGGGTATCAATTAAATTGATCGTATAGTCTTGACCATCCAAAGCCTTATATTTCATTCTGGCAGCTTGTAACTTGATCGTAATTCCCCGCTCTCGCTCCAAGTCCATGTTGTCGAGAAACTGAGCCTTCATATCTCGATCTGCTACCGTACCTGTAAATTGCAACAGGCGATCGGCAAGGGTGGACTTGCCATGATCAATATGGGCAATGATAGAAAAATTACGAATGTGAGAGACGGGTACATTGGTCATAGGTATCAAAACATTGCGGGAAGCAAAATACTGCGAGATTATCCGATCCTACATTAAAGTAAATTAATGTAACAATGCCAAAGCGATTTACCGAAGTAGCTGGGCATAATAAAAAACTAAGTTCAAAACTCATGATGTATGCTGGACATACGCCACAAGTCTTTTAGTTTTATAATTAATACGCTTGTATACTGGCAGCGCGTTGCGCTCAAACCCAAACCAATAGATTTTTTAAAAGTGTTGCAAAGCAACACTTTTAAAAAATCTATTGTGGTTTCTTACCATATGGGCGGATCGCTACTAAAGTAAGTAGTGAAATAGATAAAAAATTAATTAAGCTTTAGCTCTGAATTCTACTAGAAGCTCATACTACTCATTCTCATGGGTAATAATAGCTATAGTAGCCCTATGCTACGCCTAGTCAAATTTCCATTAAAGACCAACTTACACTAAACGATTTAAAAAATAGTAATACTACCTTTTAAATCTAAAAGCGTTAAGTAGGTCTGGTTTAGGTAGCTCAGCGCAATTAAATATAGAATCCAAAAACCTGTAGTGATCGCTGTGCGTTTGTCGTAGGTTTTGAGTCTAGTTTTTAATGATGTCTGGCTACTTTGAGTTATCGAAGTATTACGGTAACTCAATGGATCGGTACTAAACATTTATTCAGGCTATTATCCTAAGTCAGTTAGAAATGGCTTGATGCTTCTAAGATTAACTATGGTCAATGTAATTCAGTAAATGTAATTCAACCTAGCAAAAGATAGGAAGCAACTTCTATGTAAATTCAATTTCGTCCATACAACAGTTTCGCAGGGCAGAGTAAGTAATGAGTATAAGCAATCGAGTGCGAGTCTATGAGCTTTCACGAGAACTAGAACTTGACACCAAAGATATAATTTCTGTGTGTGAGCAGCTAAATATCGTGGTTAAAAGCCATAGTAGTACAATCACAGAATCAGAGGCAGAGTTGGTACGCGCCAAAGCTCCTCAACAACAAAAAACTAATGAGCCATTAGGCTCACCTGAAAAGAAAAACTCTGTAGCAGTCAAAAACAAAGAGGCAGAGGCTCGTACGGCTAAGCAACAGATTCTTGCTGTCAGTAAGCCCACCATTCGGCTTATCACTCCGCCTGTATCTGATGATACAGTAGCTAAATCGCCTACCTCACCTTTGAATAGTGCTGCCGATGCTGTAAGTGATAGCATCGAGCCAAAATCAGAGTCCATTCAACCTGTCGCTGTTAACCCTACCCGCTTGCCCATGCCTCCTGCCCCTCCTTTGGTCAAACCCCTTAGCCGTCCTGATGTAAATCTCAGCGAATCTACCGAAACCATTACTGCGCCCAATATTGAATTGATATCAGAAATAGCATTGACCTCAACACCAATTACCTCCGACTCAAAGGATTCCTCATCCTCTAGTCAACCCGAGCCTAAGTTACCTGTAACTTCCAAGCCACCTGAACGACCTGTATCAACTCAAGTTGCGCCAAATTTACCGCCCGCTACTAGAGAAGTAGTACGTGCTAAGTTGCCCAAAGAGCCTACTAGAGAAGCACCCAAGGATTCTCAAGAAGTTAAACATCAAGCTTCATCTCGCAAAGAGGCTCCTAAGGCTGAGCGTCCGCAGGCTGTTAAACAGGCTCTCATGAGTGTATCACCACCACCTGTGAAACCCGCTCCCGCTAAAGCTCTTGCTCCAGAACGCCCTAAATCTGCTGCTGTAGTAGCACCTAAGTCAGTGGTGGCTGCTCCGAAACCACCCAATGCCAGACCGTCGGATGATGACCAAGTTTCAGTCAAATTTGATCAAGATGCTGTAACTCAGGACAAGGCTGAAACTACTAACAAAGTGATTTCGCCAAAGCAGGACAGTCCTAAGCCCACTAAGCCTGAGCGTCCCAAACTAAACAAACCCAACGAACCTGCGGCCGCGCCTGCACCTGCCTCCAATGCGGGTAGACCACAAAGCCGTGGACCCAAGCTAGTCAAAGATTCCGTACTGATTGAGCGGGGAATTACAGCTCCAACTGAGCCGCCTCACAATTTGCGGCCGCCGATGCCGACCTTGATGCGTGCGCCCGAAAAGCCTGTCATTGCCGATCGCAATGCCAAAAAACCTGAACCATCAAATGGCTTTGCTCCGCCTGTATTGCCAGATTTGTTAGAGAAGCCAACCCTGCCTGGTAAGTCCAGCAAACGCAAGGGCAAGTCTAAGGAAGAAGAAGAAAAGGATCTTTTAGAACTTAAAGAAAAGAATCGCTTGAATAAGCCCAAGCGATATCTGCGTGACTTTGAAGATGAAGATGATGCTGATGATCTTGATGCTGCTAATGAATTAGCCCAGATCAGTCTATCTTTGGCTCGTCCTACCGCTAGACCCAAAGCGGTGACAGTTCCCGCTAAGCCAACTATGGCGGCGGACATTAAACCAACTCAAAAGCCTAAGAAGTCATCGGGAAATCGCGATCGCCGTCAACAACAAATTGAAGTCATTCCTGAAAAGCCCACATCTGTGGAAATCGAAGAGGGTATGACCGTAGCCGTACTTGCTAAGCGGTTGGTATTGTCGGAAACCGAAGTGATCCGCACCCTGTTTATGAAGGGGATCATGGCAAACATTAACCAAACCCTTGATGTCGGCACTGCCAAAATGGTGTCAACCGAATTGGGTTACGAGGTTCATGCGCCTGAAGTAGTCGAGCTAGCCTTAAAGACAGAAATGATCGATGTTGGCGACCTTGACAAGTTGCAACGTCGTCCTCCTGTGGTCACAATCATGGGTCACGTTGACCACGGTAAAACCACCTTACTGGATGCGATTCGTAAGAGTAAGGTTGCTCAGGGTGAAGCAGGCGGTATTACCCAACATATTGGTGCTTATCACGTTGATGTCGAACATAATGGCGAAAAGCAACAGATTGTATTCCTAGACACCCCTGGTCACGAAGCCTTTACCGCTATGCGCGCTAGAGGAACCAAGGTTACCGATATCGCCGTACTAGTTGTTGCGGCTGATGATGGTGTTCAACCACAAACTATTGAAGCAATTAGCCATGCTCGTGCTGCTAAAGTGCCAATTGTCGTAGCCATTAACAAGGTAGATAAGATTGAGGCTCAGCCCGATCGCATTCGTCAAGAGTTAACCGAATATTCTCTGGTTGCTGAAGAATGGGGTGGCGACACGATCATGGTTCCTGTAAGTGCGATCAAGCGGGAAAACCTTGATACTTTACTAGAAATGATCTTGCTAGTTGCTGAAGTTGAAGACTTGCAAGCTAACCCTAATCGGACTGCGAAGGGTACAGTCATCGAAGCTCACCTCGACAAGGCTAAGGGGCCTGTGGCGACTTTACTTGTCCAGAACGGGACTTTGCGCGTTGGTGATGTATTTGTCGCGGGTGCAGCCTTTGGTAAGGTTCGCGCTATGGTCGATGATCGTGGTGCTCGTGTGGATAAAGCTTCGCCATCCTTTGCGGTGGAAGTACTCGGTTTGGGCGATGTGCCTGCGGCGGGTGATGAGTTTGAGGTCTACCTTGATGAAAAACAAGCCCGTGCGATCGCTGATCAACGCACAATGGATCAACGTCAAGCTCGCTTGGTTCAAGCGATGGCTTCCCGTCGAGTTACCCTCGGCACTCTCTCAGAGAAAGTCAAGGAAGGCGCTCTCAAGGAACTCAATATTATTCTCAAGGCAGATGTACAAGGTTCTCTAGAAGCAATTTTAGGTTCACTGGCTCAGTTGCCTCAGCGTGAAGTTCAGCTTCGGATCTTGCTGTCGGCTCCTGGTGAAATCACCGAAAACGATATTAGTTTGGCAGCAGCAAGTTCGGCAGTTGTGCTTGGCTTTAACACCACTATGGCTCCTGGAGCAAGACAGGCGGCTGACGAGATGGGTGTTGACTTCCGTGATTACAACGTAATCTATAAGCTCTTGGAAGATATCCAAGACGCGATGGAAGGTCTGCTCGATCCTGAAATGGTTGAGGAATACCTCGGTCAAGCTGAAGTCCGAGCCATCTTTACCATTGGTAAGGGGGCTGTGGCTGGTTGCTATGTCCAGAATGGTAAGCTGATCCGCAACTGTAATGTCCGTATCAAGCGGGGCAATGAAGTTGTTCACGCCGCAGTTCTTGACTCGTTGAGAAGGGTTAAGGATGATGCGAAGGAAGTTGCCTCTGGTTTTGAATGTGGTATTTCCCTAGCGAAGTTCTCGACATGGAAGGAGGGCGATATTATTGAAGCCTTCCGCATGGTCACCAAGCGTCGTACATTGGCTACTTCTTAAGTAAGAAAGCTCCTGCTGAAATATGCAAACAAAAAAATAATGATGCCGCGCTTCGCGCGGCATCATTATTTTTTTGTTTTAGTTTGAAGTTTAGCAAAGCAAATCTTGCTTAGGATATAAAACCCAAGAAGCGAGTTGCGGCGCAAAGCGCCGCAACTCGCTTCTTGGGTTTTGGTCTGAAGTTATGTAACATTTGTTAACATTTATAGAAATAAACAAATAACTTTATGCAAACAACTGTTACAAATACCGCGCCGATCGCTGGTGAATATTGGTTATGGCGCGAACAAAAAATTTATTTTGTGAAAGCAGGGCATAATCCTAGCCGTCCACCGTTGCTTTTGGTACATGGTTTTGGAGCGTCAACCGACCACTGGCGCAAAAACATCTCGGAACTTAGCCAAGAGTTTGAGGTATATGCAATTGATTTGTTAGGATTTGGGCGATCGCAAAAACCAGATTGGCAATATAGTGGCGAATTGTGGCGGGATCAATTGCATGACTTTATTTCCGAAAAAATTCAACGTCCCACTGTGATTGCGGGTAATTCACTTGGGGGCTACTCGTCTTTATGTGTAGCGGCGGAATATGTGGAGTCTGTGGCGGGCATAATTTTATTAAACAGTGCGGGACCTTTTACCGACACCAATCCCCTTGGGGCAAAAAAAGTTAATCCTATTCAAAAAGCGATCGCGCAAAACTTGCAAGGAGTCTTAAAGAAGCCTTGGGCAAATCAATTGCTATTTAACTTTGTCCGCCGAAAAGCACGGATTCGCAGCACTTTAAAAAAGGTTTACCTAGATCAAGCGGCAGTTACCGATCAATTGGTTGAAGAGATTTATCGCCCTTCCTGCGATCAAGGTGCGCCTCAGGTTTTTGCCTCAGTATTTAGTACGCCCCAAGGCAAAAAAGTTGATCAATTATTGACAGCTATGACCTGTCCACTTTTATTAATTTGGGGCGAGGGCGATCCTTGGATGAATTCTAGGGCTAGAGGCGCAAAGTTTAAAGAGTTTTACCCATCGTTGACTGAGCATTACATCAAGGCGGGACATTGTCCCCATGATGAAAGTCCGACTGTTGTGAATGGGCTAATTCGCGACTGGTATCAAAACTTAGGCAACTAGGCTCAACTGTAGCTGTTGCCAAACCCAAAAATCGAGTAGCGGCGCTACTCGATTTTTGGGTTTGGTGGTGGCGTATTAGCGATCGCCTTAGCTAAACCTTCTAGGGTATATTCCACTGCTTCGCAATCCACTCTTCCTAATAGCTCGTGGCAAGTTTTCGAGGTTTGAGGGCCAATTGAGGCAATTTGGACATTCTGAATCCACGCTCGCCAAACTTCTCTGGATGCAACCCGATCAAGCAATTGGCAAAAATGCTTCACCGTCTTGGAGCTAGCAAAGGTAATTACATCTAATTTTTGGTTTTGAATGGCAACTAAGGCATCGGGATCAATTACTTCAGGACATCCTGACTCATAGGCGGCGATCGCCTCAATAATTACGCCGTGCTGCTGCAACTGCTCCACCAAAATCTCTCGACCTCCCGACTCCACGCGGGGAAACAACATTTTTTTGCCTGTTAACTCATAATCAGGGATCGCCAAAAATTCATCCACTAAAGCATCGGCGACAAAATCTGTCGGCACTAAATCTGGAATAATCCCATAATTTATGAGCGCGTCCGATGTCTTGCGACCGACTACGGCAACTTTTAGACCATGCAAAGCGCGGCTATCTTTGCTTGATTTTTGTAAGCGTCCAAAAAGGCTCTCAACGGCATTGGCGGAAGTCAAGATTAGCCAGTCGTAACTAGATAAATCTGCGATCGCTTGATCTAGCGCTTCCCAACTGCTCGGCGGCGCGATCGCTAAGGTGGGCATCTCGATCACCTTTGCGCCTTGGCTGAGTAATAGGTCTGTAAACTGGCTAGCCTGTCCTGCCGCCCTTGTTACTAAGATTGTTTTATCTTGTAATGCTAATTTTTTCTTTGCTAGATCCTTATTTGCAGTCATTGCGGCTAACTCTGCATGAAATTTGACAACTGCACCAATAATAATCACCGATGGCGATAGGGAACCATCTGGCAATTTTGACTGAATATCTGCCAAAGTCCCAGTCCATACTTGCTGATCAACGCGCCCACACCAACGCACGATCGCTATTTCGGTGTCCGCAGATTTTCCTGCTTGCAATTTTGCCAACAAACTCGCCAGATTATTTGTCCCCATCAAAATTACTAGGGTGGGAATTTGGGCGATCGCTTCCCAAGGTAGCCGATCCAAATCATGCCCTGTCATTACCGCAAAACAAGAACTCGCATCCACCTCTGTCAATGGTATTCCTGCTAACATCGGCGCAGCGATCGCACTAGAGATCCCTGCAACTACTTCCCATTCACAATTTGCCTCTTTTAAGGCAAATATCTCAGGCAGCGATCGCCCAAATATCCAAGGATCACCACTTTTGAGGCGCACGACTTGTTTTCCCTGCAAGCAATGATCAACTAGCATTTGATTAATTTCCGCCTGCTTGATACTTTCCTGCCCGCCACGTTTACCAGCAATTAGGCGATCGCAGTTTGGAGAGGCGAGATCTAATAATTGGCGATCGACTAGGGCATCACAAATAATCACTTCTGCTTTGGCAATCACATCCCGAGCGCGAACCGTCAAATAATCTGCGCCGCCAATTCCTGCGCCAACGATAAAAACTTTTCCTTGCAATGGTTTACACAATTAAATCTTGATTTTTGCCACCCGATCAATTTTTGAAAAGTCTTGCTTTGCAAGACTTTTCAAAAATTTCTTGACTTCTAACTCAGAGCAAAGCGCTGTAGAAGCTATTATAGACAATGTTCTAAATTACGATTTTATATTAAGTCCTCGCCAAATATCATGATGCGTAGCCACTATTGCGGTCAACTCAATGCCGAACAGCTCGGTCAAACAGTAAGCCTGTGCGGATGGATCGATCGCAGGAGAGATCATGGTGGCGTGATCTTTTTGGATTTGCGCGATCGCACAGGGATCTTACAAATTGTTAGCGATCCTCAACGTACTCCCGAATCTTACGATCTCGCAGGTGAATTGCGAAATGAATATGTAGTCAAAATCATTGGCAAAGTTTCCAAGCGTCCTGATGAGTCGCTCAATCCTAAATTAGCGACAGGTGAAGTGGAAATCTATGCAGAATCCATTGAAATATTGAATGGAGTTAGCAAGCCTTTGCCATTCCTTATTTCTGAAGCTGACACGATTAAAGAAGAATTGCGCTTTAAATATCGCTATCTAGATATGCGTGGCGATCGTCTTTCCAGCAATCTCAGACTTAGATTTGAAGTTGTCAAATCCATTCGCCGCTTTCTTGAAGATCAATATGGATTTATGGAAGTAGAAACACCGATCCTTTGTCGGTCTACTCCTGAAGGGGCGAGAGATTATCTTGTACCTAGCCGCGTTAATGCTGGTCAATGGTATGCTCTGCCTCAGTCACCCCAACTATTTAAACAGTTGTTGATGGTGGGTGGTTGCGATCGCTATTATCAAATTGCGCGATGCTTCCGTGATGAAGACCTCCGCGCTGATCGCCAGCCAGAATTTACCCAACTGGACATGGAAATGAGTTTCATGTCTCAAGAAGAAATTATTGAATTAAATGAGAATTTGATTCGCTACATTTTTAAAACAGTAAAAGATGTAGAACTAGCCAACTTCCCACGCCTTACCTATGCCGAATCGATGGATCGTTACGGATGCGATCGCCCTGATACCCGCTTTGGCATGGAATTGGTTAATGTCACTGATCTATTCGCTAATTCTGGATTTAAAGTATTTGCCAACACCGTCGCTAATGGCGGCATGATCAAGGTTTTACCTGTCATTGGTGGCGATGCGGCTATCTCGAACACGCGCATTAAACCAGGTGGCGATTTATCTAATCTAGTTGCTAACTATGGCGCGAAGGGCTTAGCCTTTATCCGTGTCCGTGAAGGTGGCGTGATTGATACTATTGGCGCACTCAAAGATAGCCTCACTGAAGAAGTTAAACAGGAACTACTGGAACGCACAGGTGCAGTTGCTGGCACAATTCTATTGTTTGGGGCTGGCGAAAAGGCGATCGTCAATGAATCGCTATATCGCTTACGTCTTGCCCTCGGTCGAGAATTGGGATTGATTGATGACAATAAGCTCAACTTTGTCTGGATTACCGATTTCCCTATGTTTGAATGGAATGCCGACGAAAAAAGATTGGAAGCTCTGCACCATCCCTTCACATCACCTCGTGCCGAAGATATTGCCGATGGTCAACCCATTGATGTCAATACGATCGCCCAAGCCTATGACCTTGTTCTCAATGGCACAGAAATCGGTGGTGGGAGTATTCGTATCCATAAGCGCGAAGTCCAAGAGAAGGTATTTACAGCGATCGGGCTAACTCCTGAACAGGCAAAAGATAAGTTTGGGTTCCTGTTGGAAGCTTTTGAATATGGCACTCCTCCTCACGGTGGACTAGCTTTTGGTCTAGATCGGTTGGTGATGTTAATCTCTGGTGCAGATTCTATCCGCGATGTGATTGCATTTCCGAAGACACAACAAGCGCGTGACCTGTTGACCGAAGCTCCTTCAAGCGTCGATGATTCGCAATTAAAGGAGTTACACGTTAAGTTGTCATTACCTCCTGCCAAGAATAATCCCTAGAGAATGGGGGCGCAATGCGCCCCCATTCTCTAAAGAGATACAGCACTTTGCGCTAAATTAAAACGCAAAGAAATTTTTGAAAGCGCGGCTCCGCTGCGCTTTCAGAAATTTCTTTGTACTACTTAAAACCCTAAGGAGATAAGCGGCGCAACGCGCCGCTTATCTCCTTAGGGTTTTAACTATATTGACGTTGATGGTAAGACTGCAATCGATAGATGTGATAGAACAATTGCCAAAAATATTTTTCGGTTAAACCACAGGTCGAAGCACCACGCAATACAACATTAGAGTACCAATCATTAGGAGCAAGCTCTCGCGGCAACTTATTGATTACGCTGTAGGTTCGCACATTGGTATAGATATTTTTATCGACACTGACCGTAATCAACTCGTGCTGATATCCACCCATTGAGACATCTTCACGGATATCTAGGCGATCGCTGAGGCGCATCGGTAAGCGATATAAAACTCCTTCTACATAAGAATTAACGTCTTTGACAATATCGAGGCAACCGCAATCACGATGGGGCGATCGATAATAAAAGCCAAGTTTATATCCACTTAAACGAGCCACCCCGACCACATAGTCATAAGTTGGTTCGCCTAAGGTACGCTTCAAATCCACAGGACACATACAGGAGCCGTAAGCAAAGTAGTAAAACATTGGCTCAGACTGAGCATCTAGCTCATGGGTAAGACTGTCTGAGGGGCTAGACTGTATTGATTGAGAATTGAGCGAATCTACCATATCTGCAAATTTAGGCAAAAGCTAATTATCTTTGACTGAAAATTAATTCAGTATTCGGGGATACCTGCAAAAAGTATAAACCCTTGTGTATCCTTGTCAGAAACAAGTATTGCGGCTTAAAAATAAAACCTAAAACCTTTGTTTGATACAAGCGCAACATGCATCAAAGTTTTTTGCTCTTGGTTTTTAATTACGCTCAGCTACTTACACCGCTTTTAACTTTTTAAAAGTCTGGTGAAACCAGACTTTTAAAAGTTTTCTTGGGTTTTAAAAAAGCGTAAAGCTTTGTAATAAACAGTATGTCGTAGATATTTCCCTAAAAATATGACCGAAGATACAAAAAGTGATCCTGAGCAAAATATAAGTAATTCTCAATTGCTTGAGAATTCGCCATCTAAGTATCAAACGACAGCGACATTGGCGAGTGGCGACAACGCTCAACTCTGTCATTTTTACTGATCACGAGCTGTCGCGACAACTAGAGATCGATCATCAAATCTATAGCTGGATGAGCGTTTAGTTGCCTCATTAATAGCTGTCATCTGGTAAGCGACAGAATATTTACCCCCAGAGTTGAGCGTTGTCGCCCCGCCAATGTCGCTCCGCGCAGGACATCATTAGTCAACGCTATACTAAGCAAAGCAAATTACTTAAATTTTGCGGTTGAGGTCAATTTTATGGTTCTCCAAGTCTCACCCATAAAAATCGAGCCAAATATTACTTGGGAAGCTTTACCCGCCGACTTTGTACTGCCTGATGATCCTGTGGAAAATATTCAACAACCGATTTTGGCGGCGGCGCTAACTGATGCTTTAGGAGCCGCAGGACTGATTCAGCCAGAAATGTTGATTGGTTCTAACTTGGGTTTAGTTGCTTCAGTCAATTCACGAACTATTGTCAAAGCCCCTGATTGGTTTTATGTGCCTAAGGTTTATCCCATTGGCGGAGAATTTACTCGGCGTAGCTACACGCCAAATCTAGAAGGTGAACCTGTCGCGATCGCGATGGAGTTTCTTTCGGAAACAGAAGGTGGTGAGCTTTCGATTCGGGCAACGCCTCCCTATGGCAAGCTTTATTTCTACGAAAGGATTTTGCAAGTCCCGACCTATGTTATTTACGATCCTGCTGTGCCGAGTTTAGAAGTTCGATGCTTACAAAATGGGCGTTATGCTCTGCAAGAAGTCAATGCTCAAGGACAAGTATGGATTCCTGAATTAGAACTATTTCTTGGGATTTGGTCAGGAGCAAGACTGGGACAATCCATCAACTGGTTGCGTTGGTATGATCGTGCTGGCAAGTTGTTATTATGGAGTGCAGAAAAAGCAGGAATATTAGCGGCAAAGTTACGGGAACTTGGTGTTGATCCTGATACTTTGACTTGATTAAAAAGACAATTCCTGAAATAGTTCTGATAAGGCAAGACTAAAATTAGGAATAACATCTTCTCCATCAAGGCTATCTTCTAACTGTAAAAGCTTTGATGGTTTAGGTTTGTGGTAAACCAATACACATTCTTCATCGGGCAAAATTACCCATACTAAACGAGTTCCATTTTCAAAATATTCTACTAATTTGTTATGGATTTCCTCAAAGGTATTATTGGGAGAAATAATTTCTACAGCCAAGTCAGGAGCGCCATCAAAAAATCCTTTTGGTAATCGCTTTAATCCTTGTAAACGTTCTTTGGCAATAAAGGCAAGATCTGGCGATCGCTTGTTACCAGTTTTCATTTTAAAAGCGGTGCTAGAGTCACAGGTTACACCAAGCTTATGGGTACGCACAAAACCCGTCAAAAAATATCCGAGCGTAAGTGCTAAATAACCATGCTCTACACCTGAATTTGCCACAACAATCAGCTCTCCATCTATATATTCATACAGGTTGCCATTTTCAGATAATGACATAAACTCTTGATCAGTCAAAGCTTTGGGGTTGGCTAATTCTAGATTGGCGATCGCTTGGTTCATTAGATTTAAGATTAAACTAATGGGATTGTTATAGCTTATAACGCTTTGCGCTGAGTTAAAGCCCAGAGAAATTTTAAAACTCGATCACATTCTTCTCACTGGTATTAGTACCAGTACCAGAAAGATCGAGGTAATTTACTCCGATCTGTTTACTGATTTCGGCTTTGCGTTGCTTGGCTTCCTTGATTTTGGTTTGACATTCATAACCAAAATCAGGATTGGCAATTACATCTGTACTTTGATACTTACTTAGCCAATCTTTTTCGTGCTTCTCACACATAATGTATTGGATTTTAGCGATCGCTGTTCTCACAACAATCTGTGGTCTTAACAGAGCAACCCGCGAGTTCTCATCTAGCCAGAGCAGATGTTGTAGTTGCTGAGCCACCTCTTCCTGTTCTGCACAGAGAATCTGCAACTGTTGAACTAGATGATCGGGATAGGGTTCTTCGCTAGCAAGAGAAGTTTTGTTTAATTGGAGCAAGTTTAGAATTGTTTGCCAAAGATAGCGATGGTTAGATTGCGTAAATTCAATATTCTCATCTTCAGCAATCTCTTGATATAAATAGGCGCGATGTTGTGGGAAATGAAGATAGATTTGCAAAAGTTGAGATTCAGCAGAATGTAGCGCATTTGTTGTTGGTGCAAATGATGGAGCGGGTTTGTTGCTATTCCAGCGCGTATTCCGCAATTGACGACGTAAATCTTGCTCTAAGCGCAACGCTAAATAGGAATTACCCTGAGAAAGTCTTTGAGCAGAAGAATGGATATAGTGAGTGCGAAAGAAGGAATCAACGGGGAGATTGTTTAATAATTGCGCGATCGCTTGGCTACTCTTTTGGAAGCGATCGGCTTGATTTAAGTCTTGCCCTGCGAGAATTTGATCAATTTGCCAATCAAGAAATAACGGCGCATTGGTTAACAAATTGCGATAAGCATCGGCGCTGTGCTGTTTGAGATATTCATCAGCATCCTTGCCATCGGGCATCGTCAACACCCGTAATTGCACCGTACCGTTAAAAACTAACTCTTTAAAACCCGCGATCGCTTTTTCTGCTGCCGTGATCCCCGCCTTATCCGCATCAAAATTAAGCATTACATTTTTTGACTCGGTATAGCGCAATAGCTGCTTCATCTGGTCAGCATTGAGGGCAACTCCCATCGTTGCGATCGCCTGCTCGATCCCTGCTTGATGTAAGGCGATCGCATCAAAATATCCCTCAACGACAATGGCTTGATCGGATTTAGCGATCGCATCTCTCGCCTTATCCATCGCAAATAGAACTGTTCCTTTGCTGAATAGTTCTGTTTCAGGAGAATTTAAATACTTCGGTTCTTCATCACCGAGCGACCTGCCACCAAAGGCAATCACCCGCCTACGAGTATCGTGAATAGGAATCATTAAGCGATCGCGAAATCGATCATAAAATCCATTGCCAGTCTTGCGCGGAACGATTAAACCCGCTTCTTCCACTAACTTCATGGGAATCTGTTTTTGCTGCACCAAATACCCCATGAGAGTTTCCCATCCCGCAGGGGCATAACCCAGTTGAAACTTTTGGATGGTCTCTTTGGTCATCTGTCGTTTATCGGTGAGATAAGCCAGTGCCGCCCGACCTTGAGGAGCATACAAGGCGTGTTGATAGAAGCTAGTTGTCAATGCCATCACTTCATAAAGGCGATCGCGATGCGAGATTTGACGTTGAATTTCTTTCGCTCTTTCAGGCTCGACGGTCTGAATAGGAACGTTATAACGTTTAGCTAGATCCAAAACCACATCAGAGAACGATCGTTTATCGATCTCCATCAAAAATTTGACTGCCCCACCTGCTGCCCCACAATTAAAGCAGTGATACATCTGACGCGATGGATTGACGGTCAGCGCGGTGGCATTAGTTCCATTATGAAAAGGACAAGCTCCACGAAAATTTGCCCCACTTTTGCGTAGCACAACCCGTTCAGACACGATATCTACGATGTCTGCCCTTTGACTTACTTGATCAATGGTGTCCTTATGGATTTGGAATTGTGCAGACATAGTTGCGATCGCCTATTTGTAAATCGCTTACAGCGCTTTGCGCTTTCTTAAAACCCAAGGAAACTTTTAGAAAGTTGGCTTTGCCAACCTTCTAAAAGTTTCCTATACAAAGCTACAAGAGACTGTATTCATGAATTCCAATATACTCTTTGTGATTTGTGCTTACCCAAAAATCACACTGTCTTATTTTATATCAACCGCCATCATAAAAATAGCAATGTTGATTTAGCGCAGCGATTCTCATTATAAAAATTTAGTTTTTGAAAGCCAGCCTAAGGCTGGCTTTCAAAAACTAAATTTTGGGGTTTGCAGCGCCAAAGGCGCTGCAAACCCCAAAATTGGGTTCATAATGAGAATTACTGGATTTAGCGCTACAAATCATCTACGCCAGTTATTTAACCATAAAGGTGAAATGGAAAGAAAAATCAAGAAAGTAGAAGCAAAAATCAATTGTAGGAAATCACCTTCTTGGAAAGCATTTTTGCCTGAAGTTCCCAACCAAGTATAGGCAATCGTCCCGGGTATAACTCCTATTAAAGTAGCAAATGTATAAACTTTGAGATTGATAGGAGTAAGCGCAAGTAAGAAGTTAATTAAATTGAACGGTGCGATCGGGGCAAACCTCAGAGTTAGGCCTAGGTTAAAAGGATTATGGGAAAAGGATTGATTCATTTTAGCCAAGAGTTTATGTTTGCTAAAAGTAGTGATCGCCCAGTCTTGAAAAAGATAACGAGTTAGACTGAATGCGCCCATCGCGCCTAAAGTTGCTGCCAAGGCAGACCAAACCGTTCCCCAGATTAAGCCAAATACAACTCCACCAGTTAGAGTATGAATAGTAATTGGCAATCCTAACACCGCCACTAAAACATAGGTCAATACAAATAAAGGAACTGCCCAAATCCCCCAACCTTGTAGATACATTGATAGTAAATCTTTACAGCCTGTTGAGAGTTTGTAGGATACGGCTAAAGTGTTACACATAGCCTGATTTCTAGAGGCGCAACGTACTACACTTTTCCTCAATAGGCTGTAGTTGTCTCCTAGTAATTTGCAATCAGAAAATCCACCTCGACAATAATTTTATTCCCAACGTAGAAGCGACTACATAAACAATTGAAAGCACAAATAAATTAGCCAGTACACTTATAGTAGCAATCAATAAAACCGCCATAGTTTTATCAACTATACGCACAAATAGATTAGAGTGTTTAATATGTTCTGTACGGGGTCTAAGAGATTTTCTATGGTGATCTTTCCCTACTAATAGCACAAAGAAATACCTTCTGAATAGCAAATTAACAGTAAATCTTAAATCAATTAACTTAGGGGAAGAATGAGGAATGGCAGAGTAAATAACAGATTTAAGCTCTCCTTTTTCGTCGTCATTCAATTTGTCAAGGATATTGTCAGATATACCTTTCATATAATACTCAGCATCTCGTAGGTGGTATTCTCTAATTTGATAGTTCATAATCTTTACCCAGTATGTTGAGACTACAGTTTTTGAATCTAGTTTTTATAGCTATCGCCAAGTGTATTAAAACGTAAAACCCAAGAATTATTTGGCGGCGCGAAGCGCCGCCAAATAATTCTTGGGTTTTGATTTGTCCTAAAACAAATGACTGTAGATATAACTATGCTCAACTACTTATCCTCAATAGAGCGCGATAGCATCTCTCGCTGTGAAACTTATTTTAATATTTTGAAAGCCTAAGACGCTAAAAACCACACATTGTTTTATGAAAGATAGATTGCTGAAAGTGAGAATTGGGTAAAACGCTAATTGGGAAAACACTATAAGATTATTTTTGTAACTCGCGGATCAAATAGCAAAATAAACGTGAACCCTGCTAGAACAATTTGTCTTGGCTTTGTTGCCGTAATACTTCTGGGAGCATTTTTACTAATGCTGCCCCTGTCTTCTAGCACTGGCGTATGGTCAGATCCCATAACTGCTTTGTTTACTTCTACCTCAGCAGTGTGCGTCACAGGCTTATCCGTAGTGGATGTGGGTAAGTTTTATTCGATTTGGGGGCAAATATTTTTGCTGCTCCTATTTCAAATCGGTGGATTGGGCTACATGACCGCCACATCGATTTTATTGATTTTGATTGGACGCAAGTTTAGCTTGCGCGACAAGATTACGTTGCAGCAATCCCTTGACACTAGAGGTATTCGAGGCGGAGCGCAACTAGTTAAGTCAATCATTGCTGTAACAATGTTGTTGGAACTTACGGGCGCGATCGCCTTAATTCCATTTTTTAATCAAAAGATGAGTTTCCAAGAGAGCGCATGGCAAGCAATCTTTCATAGTGTTAGTGCTTTTAATAATGCGGGATTTAGTTTGTTTTCAGACAACCTTATGAGCTACGCCAATAACGCTGGCGTAAGCATCATTATTGGTTTGTTAATTATCTTTGGTGGTATTGGCTATCAGGTGATTTTAGAAGGCTATCTGTGGTTAAGAACTAAGTTTTCTCGCGATCGCGAATATATTTCTTTTAGCTTGACCTTCTGTGTCGCTACTACAACTACGCTCGTGTTACTTGTGTCAGGCACATTACTGATTTGGTTTACAGAGTTTAGTAACAAAGATACGTTAGGCTCAATGTCATTTTTTGATCAGTTTATTGCCGCTTGGTTTCAGGCTGTCACTTCCCGCACCGCAGGTTTTAACTCGATTGACAATGGCAAAATGACGATTACGGGTATCTTTATTACGATCGCTTATATGTTTATCGGTGCTAGTCCAGGTGGAACGGGCGGCGGCATCAAAACGACAACAGCAAGAATCTTGTCTAGCTGCACAGGTGCGGCTCTAAGGGGGCATGACGAAGTAAATCTGTATGAGTTACGAGTACCCAATGGCTTGATCATTAAATCAGTTGGAGTTGCTGTGGGATCATTATTTACGGTGATTTGTTCAACGGGCATTTTGTCGTTGACTGAACCTAAGCTCAGTTTTATTAATATTTTGTTTGAAGCCACTTCCGCCTTTGCCACGGTCGGTTTATCAACTGGGATCACATCTTCTCTATCTTCAGTAGGACAGTTAGTGATTATTGCCACTATGTACATCGGGCGTGTTGGCGTACTGTTGCTAATGTCTGCCATTTTTACCGATACTCGTCCTAGCTTGATCAAATATCCTCAAGAGTCAATGCTTGTAGGTTAAAAAAGACGGCAGCACGAAGCGCAGCAACTACAGCACTTTGCGCTCAAACCCGAACCAAGAATTTTTTGAAAGTGTTGCTTGGCAACACTTTCAAAAAATTCTTGGTTAGGGTTCGTTTGATTTGAAATTGCTGGAATCCAAAAGATGAGTGGCGGCGCTTCGCGCCGCCACTCATCTTTTGGATTCCAGTGAGGTGGCTGGCTACAGCTAGAGCAGTCCACTACATATTACAATGTCAAATAGCTGTAAAGAGAAAAGAGATGATTGTCGAAAATAGTGAAGTGATTTTATCGGTCAAGGATTTGACTGCTGAAGTTGATGGAGTCCAAATTCTTAAAGGTTTGGATCTTGAAATCAAAGCTGGTGAAGTTCACGCAATTATGGGGCCAAATGGCTCTGGTAAAAGCACTTTTTCTAAAGTGCTAGCAGGACATCCTGCCTACAGTGTCACAGGTGGTGAGATTTTGTATAAGGGGAAAAATTTACTAGACTTAGCACCTGAGATTCGATCAAGAGAAGGAATATTTTTGGCTTTCCAATATCCTCTGGAAATTCCAGGGGTAACTAATTCTGACTTCCTGAGATTGTCTTACAACAATTTGAGAAAACATCAAGGACTAGAAGAATTGGATATTATCGATTTTGATGATTTCATCCAAGAGAAGTTAGACATTGTGGAAATGAATCCTAGCTTCTTAAGTCGCAGTGTCAATGAAGGATTTTCAGGTGGTGAAAAGAAACGCAACGAAATCTTGCAAATGGCAATTCTCGATCCGACCTTGGCAATTCTTGATGAGACTGACTCAGGACTAGATATTGATGCTTTACGGATTGTGGCAGGCGGCGTGAATAAGCTTTCCACACCCCGCAATTCTTCATTAGTAATCACTCACTATCAACGACTGCTCAATTACATCATTCCAGACTTCATTCATGTGATGGAAAATGGCAAGATCATTTTGACAGGTGATAAGAGTTTGGCTCTAGAACTAGAAGAGAAAGGCTATGACTGGCTCAAAGAAGAAGAGGCAGTGTTAGCGTAATGACTATTCAAGCTTTTGAACCATTGCAAGATCAACAAGAGTTGAAAGCTGCATCTAGCAGTCGCAGTAAATTAGCTGTCAATAGTAGCCAGTTTACTGATCAGATTATGGGTTTACGTTCTGATGTTGCCAGCTTTGACCAAAACACCAGCGTCCTTTTAGACGAATTACGTCAATTGGCTAGCGATCGCCTATCTAATCTTTCTTTCCCGACTACTAAAAATGAAGAATGGAAATATACCGATGTTTCTTCTTTAGGAAGTTTAACTTTTGCTAATCAAGAAATAATTGCCACTCGTAACGCCAGTATTGAAGCATTAATTGCTCGAAATATTGCGCCCGAATCTTTGGGTAATTGCATCGTATTTGTGAATGGCAAATATCGTAAGGATCTGTCGGATACCAGTGATGCCGTTGAAGGTCTAATTATTGGTACATTATCGACCCTTGGCGATCGCGTTTTGCCGAAGTTGCGATCGCATCTCGCCCAACACCCCGACACCAATGATTACTTTGCCAGTCTGAATACAACTTGTATGTCAGATGTGGCGATTATTCTTGCTTCTCAAAATTCAGTAATCGAGAGTCCCCTTCAATTGTTATTTGTCTCGGTTCCTCAAGCAGGAATCGAGACTTTAATCACCCAGCCTCGTTGTTTGGTGATTGCGGAAGCCCATAGCGACTTGACTTTCTTGCAAACTTTTGTAGGCGATGATAACCAGACCTATTTCACTAACTCGGTAACGGAAGTTTGGCTATCTGAAGGCGCACAGGTCAATCACACTAAGGTTCAACGGCAAGGTGAGCAATCAGTCCATATCAATACGACCGCGATCGCTCAAGCGCGGAATAGTGTGTATAGAAATCAATCGATTAGCATCGGCGCGAAAATCTCTCGCCAAAATTTGATTGTGCATCAAATGGCAGAGCAAACCGAAACTTCGTTGACAGGGCTAGCTTTTATTGATGGCGAGCAATTGGCAGATACACATTCTGTGATCGCTCACAATTATCCCCACGGCTCTAGTAAGCAACTACACAAATGTATTGCTAATGGTCGCGCCCATGCGGTGTTTAATGGCAAAATCCAAGTCGCTAAGCTAGCCCAACAGACCGATTCCGCGCAGCTAAGCCGCAATTTATTGCTGTCAGGGAAAGCGAGGATAGATACTAAGCCTCAATTAGAAATTTTTGCGGATAACGTTAAGTGCGCGCATGGTGCAACTGTTAGCCAATTGGATGCTGAGGAGATTTTTTATCTTCAAAGTCGTGCTATTGATGCTGAGAGTGCCGCTAATCTGCTGACCTATGCCTTTGCCTCTGAAGCGATCGCCCAGATTCCAATTGTGTCAGTCCAGCGATCGCTAGGTGATTTTGTCTTAGAAAAAACTAAAAACTAAAAACCAAAGAATGAGATTCGCACGCAAAGCGTGCGAATCTCATTCTTTGGTCTGGCTAACGCTGTTGATTGACTAAAACCATAACCCGATTAACGGCATCCTGTACAAACATTTTTAAGAACTCATCGCGGCGATTTAATTGAAATTGACGCTGCACCACTTCGGCAATACCACCATCACCCCAATCGCGATCGCGGCTAAAATATTCGATAAAACTTTTGCCTGCAATGCGGGTGAGATAGGCGGCTGTCACCGATTGGATCGTCGCTTTGAGAACTAAACCCACCACAGTTACCGAAATTACAGTGCTGACAATCTGGACTACCCCTTTGACAATGCCTAGACTTACTAAGGTGCGGGTTAAAGAATTGGCTAACTCCTTGCCACGATCAATATTAATTTCACAACCATAGACCTTCCCAATTTCCACCACCATTTGAGCATTAATCGCAGCCGTAGCTAGCATATCGACCACAGGTAAAGGCGTAGCGAATACCACACCTACCACTAGCCATTGAAACTTTTCTACTACTTTCTCTGCTTCCATTTGTTGCTGTTGCGATAGAACTTCACGGGTGGCACTAGTAAGATCTTGCGATCGCAGTAAGACATTATCTGCCACCAGTTCATCGCCTTCATAGCTAAGAATATCTAACATACGGGTGAGGAGATCTTGTAGCTTGGGCGGCGGCTGGATCACTTCCCCAGACTCAATAGTAATTGTCGCAGGGCTGGCGGAGATTGCCACCACATCTTCAGGGGCAATCATCCCTAAAACCCGCGATCGCAAGCTGGTATGAATAATTTCGCGATCGCTTTTAGTGAGTCGATCAATTTTATTAAATACGAGAATAGTCCGCTTACCAATATTGGTCAAAGCTTGCAGCACGTCATATTCCGAACGTCTGATATCATCATCAACTACAAATAGAATCAGGTCAGCTTCTGTAGCAATTTGTCGTGCTTCCTGTTCGCGATCGCTACCTAAAGCACTCGCCTCTAAAATCCCTGGGCAGTCAGTGATCTGCACAGGCACTTCCAGATTAGCAAACCTCACAGGTACATAGACTCTACCCAGTCTGGTAGTTCCCATTGTTGCGCCAACTTCACCCCTTGATTTGGCATCGCTCAGCGATAAATTCAGTAAACTATTGACTAGGGAAGTTTTACCTGCGGAACCGACTCCAAAGACGACAACCCGCAATTCGGGACGGATGAAATTCTTTTTAAGCTGCTCCGTTTGCTCAGCTAGCGATCGCCGCATTACCTCATCTTGAATCTGCTCAACTTGCTTTTCTAGGGCAGCGAGACTATCTTGAGCCGCTTCAATTTTGTCAGTGGGCGCTTCAGGAAGAGGACGCGATGGTGATGGTTCGGCTTGAAATAGGCGTAAATATCGCCAAATAATGAAGAATAAACCTGCTAACAATCCGATTACTAAGAGAACAACAAAGCCGCCTAAAATTGGGGAAGAGGTGGCGACTAGTTGATAAATTTGAATAATCCGATCTAGTAATGGAACTACAAAAGAAATTACTAGCCCAACACAGCCAAAAGCAATTAGCGATCGCAACCAAGAAAATCTTTTTTTCATTAACTTAATAGAAGTTATCGCGCCTTACGCTATCTTGTCGAGATCAATAGCCAATAGAGAAGGGCGCGTTGCGCCCTTCTCTATTAATCTATTCCCATTCAATTGTGCCAGGTGGCTTCGATGTAATATCTAAAACCACACGGTTAACTCCTTCCACTTCATTGACGATTCTATTAGAAATTGTTTCTAACAACTCATAGGGAACCCTAGCCCAATCAGCCGTCATTCCATCTTCGCTAGTAACAAGTCGCAACACCACAGGGTGTGAGTAAGTACGCTTATCACCCATCACGCCGACACTACGGACAGTTGGCAACAAGACCGCAAAAGCTTGCCAAAGATTATTATATTGACCCGCACGATTTACTTCTTGACGCACAATCAAATCAGCATCACGCAGAGTGTTTAAGCGATCGCTAGTGATTTCACCAATAATCCGAATCGCTAAACCAGGGCCAGGGAAAGGCTGACGCTTAACGATTTCTTCAGGCAGTCCCAAGACAGTCCCAACTTTGCGAACTTCATCTTTAAAGAGTTTACGCAATGGCTCTACTAAGGTGAATCGAAGATTGTCAGGCAAACCGCCCACATTGTGATGACTCTTGATCTTGACCGCAACCCGCTTCCCTGTCTTAGGATCAGCATTAGTATCGGCGGACTCAATCACATCAGGGTAGAGTGTCCCTTGAGCTAGAAAATCAAAAGGTCCTAAACGTTGTGATTCTTCTTCAAATACTTTAATAAATTCATAACCGATTAGCTTCCGCTTTTCTTCGGGTTCGGTAATGCCTTCAAGCTGTTTCAAAAAGCGATCGCGAGCATTGACATACTCCACATGGATATGAAACTGCTCTTCAAAAAGTTTGACAAGTCTCTCTGGCTCAAGCTTTCGCATAAAACCTTGATCAATAAACATACAGGTAAGTTGATCGCCAATTGCCTTATGCAGTAAAAAAGCAAGGGTCGAAGAGTCAACACCACCTGACAGCGCTAGCAATACACGACGTTCGCCAACTTGCGCGCGGATTTCACGAATGGAATTTTCAATAAACGCATCAGTTGTCCAGCTTGGCTCACAACTACAAATGTGATACACAAAATTGCGAATCATTGCCATGCCGCCGACGGAATGGACTACTTCAGGGTGAAACTGCACACCGTACATTTTTTTGTCATGATCAGCGATCGCCGCGCAGGGGGTATTGGCTGTATGAGCCAATATTTCAAAGCCCTTGGGCAAGTCGATTACTGAGTCGCCATGACTCATCCACATGGTGATTCCACTGTCAACATTTGTTAATAGATCGGTGGGATCATCAATTTGTAAATCCGCTTTACCATACTCGCCACGATCGGCGCGTTCAACGGTTCCACCCATTTGCTTTGCCATCAGTTGCATTCCATAGCAAACTCCCAAAACAGGAATCCCTAGCTCAAAAAGAGCTGGATCGCACTTGGGCGCTCCTTCGTCATAAACAGAGCTGGGTCCCCCTGATAGAATAATTCCTTTAGGATTTAGCTTCAGTAAATCTTCGGAAGAGATATGATAAGGTAAAACTTCAGAATAAACCTGTGTCTCACGGATACGACGGGCAATTAGCTCGGAATACTGAGAACCAAAATCGAGAATAGCAATCATCGAGCGGCTGATAATGTGGTCTGTGGTAATGTCTGCATTGGAGCTAGCTGAACTGGAAGATATTGCATCTTCGAGGGTTTGAGTATTTGTTGATGTTGAAGGGGAAGAAACCACAGGAGATACCTCTATCTTAATGAGATAGCAAAAAACTTTCGATAAGCCTGTCGCTGCGAAAAAAGTAGCTATTCGTACAATGCTAGCAAAATGGTACGTCTTTATGAAGAAATTTGACAATAAGTTTCTGGGTTTTCAGAATAATATTACCTCTCGATTGGTGATGGTTATCATCGCTTTCGCCTCTGCGGTTGTGCCATCGGTAGCGCTTCTGAGTTCTCCTGTAGAAGCCGTAAAATTACGCGATGGCAAGACCTATTTTGTTCAGTTACCTATGTTTTTAGAGGCGACATCAACGGTAAATAGTACTTATGCTTCCCATGCCACTTATTATTTCGAGTTTGATTTGCCGCGAAATATGGGCGAACCATTACAAAAGCTGGAAATTTTGCAGACGGAAGGTTTTGAGGCAATTGATTTTATTGGCGATCGCACCGTTGCCTATGTGCAGAATTCTGAGCAAAATTCTGGGCAACGTCTGGAAATTGCCACAAAAACTGAGATTTTGCCCAACCAAGATCGCGATCGCCCCGTGATCACCGTGACCTTTGATCCACCCATCCCCGCAAATCAACAAAGTAAATTAATTGTCGGTCTGCGCCCCGTCCGTAACCCTCGCTATGATGGCGTTTATCTGTTTGGGGTCAAAGCTTTTCCCCAAGGCGATCGCCCTAATCCTCAGTTTTTAGGCTATGGCAGGTTAAACTTCTACAGTTCGCGCTATTGAGAAGCCCATGACTGATGATAGTACCGATAATAGCGATAGTCTCGTTGTCAAACCGAAAAAATCAGGGTTAGCACCATTGATTTTGACATTGGTTGAGTTGTTGCGGCAGTTAATGGAAGCGCAAGTAATTAGGCGAATGGACGCGGAAAAGTTAACTGAGTCCGAAATTGAGAGAGCTGCCGACAGTTTGCAAGCTCTAGAGCAGCAGATCTTTAATCTTTGTGAAGTCCTAGACATTGATCCCGCTGACCTAAATCTCGATCTAGGGGAATTTGGCAAGTTGCTGCCCAAGCGTGGCGCATATTATCCAGACAAATCATCTGGTGAGTCTTCGATTTTGGAGTTGCTCGATCGCTTGATTAGTACAGGCATTGTGTTAGAGGGTGATGTCCAAATTGGTTTAGCAAATATTAATCTGATTGATCTCAAACTCAAATTGTTGTTAACCTCTGGCGATAAATCTCAATAATTTTTGAGCGCAACGCGCTGTAAGTGTTGCGGTTGAACTACTTAGCGTAAACAGAGGCTTGCATTTTATCCATTAATTCTCTAAAGCGATCGCTATACAACCGATAGCTTAGGGGATGAGCAATTAAACGCGCCGTACTTTGGTACAAAACCTCAATTTCCACCAAACCGTTATCTTTGAGCGTGCGTCCTGTTGAAACCAAATCCACGATCGCCTCAGCCATTCCTGTGATCGGTCCCAACTCCACGGAGCCATAGAGGGGGATAATCTCCACAGGTAAATCAATACTGTCAAAATAAGTCCGCGCACAGCCTACATATTTAGAAGCAATGCGGCTATGGGGTGGTAAATCTAACGGAGATCGATAGCGACTCTCCCCTGCAACTGCGATCGACATCCGACAACCACCAAAACCTAAATCTAATAACTTGGCAACTTTAGGTGTTTTTTCGCGCAATACATCTTCGCCAACTATGCCTGCTTGGGCTTGTCCATACTCCACATATACTGGTACGTCTTGCGCCCTTACCAGCAAAGCTTTAGCGGTTCCTGTGGGATCTAAAATTTGCAATTGGCGGTTAGAAGCATCAAGAAACAAACTAAAGTCTAGCCCCACTTCTTGAAGTAGGCGGATAGAGTCTTTTAGTAGTGAGCCTTTCGGCAATGCAAAGGTAAACATAATGTCAGTAAAGTTGAGGGGTTTTGGCGATCGCGCCCAGTAATTATAGCTGTCGCTAGTCTTGTTAGAACACAAACTCAAGAAGGCTAATGGCGGTGCTAAGCGCCGCCATTAGCCTTAAAAATATAGAGGCGGCGCTTAGCGCCGCCTCTATATTTTTAAGCAATTTAGCGATGCTCAATCGGTAAATAAGTGACATCATGCAAACCTGTATAGACCTGCGTGGGACGGAATAGACGATTGTCAGAAAGCTGCTCCTTCCAATGAGCTAGCCATCCTGGTACACGAGCGATCGCAAAAATTGTTGTAAACAAATTACTAGGAATGCCTAACTTCTTGTAAACCAAGCCCGAATAAAAATCGACGTTAGGGTGAATCCCTTTACTAGATAACTTCTCAAATGCTTGTTTCTCTAGCTCCAGAGCAATGTCGTAGTAATGATCATGACCAAACTGGTCAAACATCTTATGCACTAGCTCCTGTAAGACGATCGCACGAGGATCTTTGACTTTATAAATGCGATGTCCAAATCCCATGAGCTTTTCCTTACGTTCAATTTTGCGCTCAAGGTAAGCAGTTACATTATCCACCGAGCCAATTTCTTCGAGCATCATCATCACCTGCTCATTTGCCCCACCATGCAAAGGTCCCGCTAAAGTTCCGATCGCTGAAGTGATCACGGCGTAAGGATCAGTTAGTGTCGAGGCAGTTACTAGAGCCGCAAAAGTCGAAGCATTGACCGTATGCTCAGCATGAAGAGTTAAACAAACATCAAAAATTCTAGCCGCTAAGGGATCAGGAACCTTCTCATTGAGCATATACAGAAAGTTAGAGGCATAATCTAGATCGTCGCGAGGCATAACAGGATCATTGCCTTGACGCATCATATGAAATGCTGCCACCATCGTTGGCACTTTTGCTAGCAGGCGCACTGTTGCCTGATAGATATAATCAGCATCGTGAAAATCACCCAAAGGATAAAACATCCCCAGAGCTGCCACACTGGTCTGGAGAGCGTCCATCGGATGAGCGTTGTCGGGAAAAGATTTAATCATGTCCCGAATGCGATATTTGATTCTTCTTCTGTGGGTGATATCTACTTCAAATTCTTTTAGCTTTGCTGATGTTGGCAATTCACCGAAGATTAATAAATAGCTGGTTTCAAGGAAGCTGCTATGCACACAAAGCTCCTCAATGCGGATGCCTCGATACTCTAGCAAACCTGCTTTCCCATCAACATAACTTATATTTGATTGGGTTGCAGGAACCCCTTCTAAACCGGGTTTATATTCTCCGATCGCCATATCTTAGCTACCTTACAAGATTAATTTAGTTTATTTGATAGCCTATTTTATCGCTATGTACGCTGATGAATGTGCATCTATAACAATAAAGGCAATATTAAGAAAGCCAACATCAAGAAAGGACGCTAAGCGTTCTTTCTTGATGTTGGTTTTATTGTTTATGACAAAGCCAAAACCCAAGAGAGAATTGCGGCGTGAAGCGCCGCAATTCTCTCTTGGGTTTTATGTCCTGACTTAGCTGACGACAGCTAGCTAAAGTTGTGAACTTATTGAAAAGGATTATTGCCTTGTTTGCCAAATAGAGAAGCTTCACCCTTGATCACAGCTTTACCAAGATTAAAAGCTGCCCACAAAACTACCAAGGCGATCGGTCCAAGCACGATCAGTACTCTTAAATCCATATTTTTATACCTAAAATTAAATAGAAATTGCGTTTAGGTTCTATTATGCCAGCAAATCCCATGATTTCTGGCAACGCTATTGCCAACTTTTTTAAAAGCCAAGAAGTTTTTAAAAGGCTGCCAAAGGCAGCCTTTTAAAAACTTCTTGGCTTTTGATTTTCCCTAAGCCATTTGGCGATCGCCATAGCACAGGACATTGTAAAATTTGCCTGTATCTAGCTTTAATTTTTATGGAATACTGGCAAGCTTTTGTTTTGGGAATTGTGCAAGGGCTAACCGAGTTTTTGCCAATCAGCAGCACAGCACATTTAAAAGTAGTTCCCGCGATTTTAGGTTGGCGAGATGCGGGACTTTCCTTTGACGCTGTAATTCAGCTTGGGAGTATTGCTGCTGTGGTTGGCTATTTTTGGCAAGACCTCAGCAATATTACGACAGGCTCGATCAAAGCCTTGCGCGAAAAAGATTATAAGTCTCAAGAGTTTAAGCTAGCTGTAGCGATCGCCCTTGGCACCTTGCCCATTCTATTTGGCGGTTTACTAATCAAAATTTTCATCCCTGACTATGACAAATCCGCCCTACGGAGTCTGACCGCGATCGCGATCGCCTCAATTGTGATGTCGAGTCTGCTTGCCTTGGCGGAAATCTTTGGACAACGTAGTCGTAGCCCAAAGCGCTTATTTCAAAAAGTAAGAATAATTGATGGCGTTTTGATGGGCTTAGCTCAAACGATGGCTCTTGTGCCTGGGGTATCGCGCTCTGGCTCGACCCTGACCGCAGGACTATTTTTGGGCATGGATCGAGTCGCGGCGACTAGATTCTCATTTCTTTTAGGAATTCCCGCCATCACCATCGGTGGGCTTGTGGAATTGGTTAGCATTATCAAAAAAGGCTTTGGGGATGTTGGCGCAGGACAATTAGCGATCGGGTTGCTTTCGTCGGTGATTTTTTCTTACCTAGCGATCGCGTGGCTACTTAAATTTTTCCAAACCCATACTACATGGGTATTTGTGATCTATCGATTGCTTTTTGGAGCATTATTGCTGACGGGGCTAGGACTAGGCTGGCTCAAATAAAAAAAGAATGGCAGCGTTAAGCGCTGCCATTCTTTTTTGAGAGTCTTGCTGCAAACCCCAAACTGGAAAATTGCTAGTTTTGCTTTTTAAAAGATTGCTATATTTGATTACTTCATATACAGTTGTAGATCGCACAATCATTCATGCTCGGATCGGGTTTTCAAAAAATTGGTGGTTCACACATTCCAATACCTGTACGGCATTTACCAAATATCTAAACATTATGAGCTACGCAATCATCGAAACAGGCGGTAAGCAATATCGCGTCGAAGTCGGCAGATTTTATGACGTTGAGTTACTCGAAGCCGAAGAAGATAGTAAATTAACCATTGATAAAGTTTTCTTTGTCAACATGGACGGCGACATTTCTATCGGTCAGCCCTTAGTGGAAAGCGCCACTGTAGAAGTTACCGTCATGCGCCATCACAAGGCAAAGAAAGTAATCGTTTACAAAATGCGTCCTAAAAAGAAGACTCGCAGAAAGAACGGTCACCGTCAGCCTTTGACTCGTATCATGGTTGAAGCAATCAATCTAAGTGGTCAAGCTGCTTAATTCCCGTAATTATCAACAAATTTGGCTTTGCAAAATCTTTTGATAAGCACCTTTTAATCATTCATTGAGGATACAAAACAAATGGCACATAAGAAGGGTACAGGTAGTACAAGAAACGGTCGTGACTCTAATGCTAAGCGCCTAGGTGTAAAGCGTTACGGTGGTCAAGTCGTTAAGGCTGGTAGCATCCTTGTACGTCAACGCGGCACTAAGTTTCATCCTGGTAATAACGTTGGTCGCGGCAGCGATGACACTCTATATGCAACTGTTGATGGAGTTGTCACTTTTGAGCGTTTCGGTAAAACCCGCAAGAAGATCAGTGTATATGCACCTGTAGCTGTAGAAGTCGCAGAAGCTGAAGTTGCTTAACTTTTGCCTTAATTCAAACAAAAAAGAAAGCATCGCTTCGCGATGCTTTCTTTTTTGTTTGAGATGAGTGGCGGCGCAAAGCGCCGCCACTTAAAGCTACAGAAACTCATAGCGATGCAATATGTCTTTGAGCCTATCAATTTGAATGGGCTTACTAATGTAATCATCCATGCCCGCCTCAAAACACATAGTCTGATCGCCATCAGTGGCATTGGCAGTGATGGCAACGATCACTATTGGCTTTAAGTTTGATATCGACTCCTGTTGACGAATGTACCTAGTTGCGGCTAAACCATCCATTTCAGGCATCTGCACATCCATAAGAATAAGACTGTAAGACTTATCTGCGATCGCCTGAATTACCTGTTGTCCATTAGCAACTACATCTGCTTGATAACCTAAGTGCTTTAATATTCGAGTTGCTACTTTTTGGTTGACAGGATTATCTTCGGCGAGCAATATGCTAAAGCTAGACATACTTGAATCAGGCTCTATTGATACGCTCATGATCGTACATTGCAGATATTATTCCTAAAGTATAGTTCTTGAGGGTAATTAAGATATGACGTTCCTAAGTACCTCGGCTTTCAAAAATTATCCCAGACCACACAATGATAGCTTTTGAAATAGTTGGGACAATGGCATTGTAAATCCAGCAATAACCTCTTCACCATCTAAAGACTCGGATTGTTTGAGTAGACAATCAGGTTCTTGGGCTGAGCGATAGACTAATACATAACGCAATTTAAGATTGATCACCCAAACTAAGCGTGAGCCATTCTCGAAATATTCCACAATTTTTTGATCAATTTCGGCGATCGTGTTATTAGGTGAGAGAACCTCGATCACTAAGTCAGGTGAGCCATCTAAAAATCCATCAGGCAATTCAGTCAAGCCTTTTAACTTATCTCTAGACACAAAGGAAATATCAGGCGATCGCTTGTTCCCATTTTTCATCGTGAAGGCTGTACTAGAGTCAAGAATAATTCCCAGTTCTCTAGGTAAGATGTAATTCATCAGCGCCATAACGAGAAAGCTGCAAGTATATCCGTGTAAAGCTCCCGAATTTCCCCTATCAATTAGTTCCCCATTAACAAGCTCGTAACATTTGCCATCTGTTAATGCCATTAGTTCGGCATCTGTCCAGATTTTCTTAGTTGTTGTTGGGGGTGAAAGTGCGATCGGGGACATATAAAACTTCTGCTTGGTTAAGTCGAAGGAAGGCTTGCGAGAATTAGTCTGTTTCGTAATCCTTGTGGATCGAACCTTGCCTCGTTCATTTTGCGGATTGTTTGTGCTTGATTTTGCCTTTGCTGTAAATATGCTTCGACTTCTTGCTGATGATTGAGGTAAAAACTAATTGTGGTGTAGACATCAGCTAGTTTTAGGGATGGATAACGATAAACAATTTCTTCAGCAGTTGCACCATTTTGAAATGTTTTGATGACTGTATCGAGGGTGACACGGGTTTTGCCAACGCGCACTACACCATCAATGTCGGTTTTGAGTGGAACTGGTTCAGCAGTAACTACTAACGTCATAATATTTTTATATTGACTAATGTTAAATATCGCTCAACCTTTACCGATCTAAAATCGCATCATAATCGCTATGTATGCCAATCCAAAACCAGACAATCCCTTCAGGCTTTTCGACTCCAAGCGCTCGATAATTATCGGTGATCCTCACAGACCATAATTGTTTACGCTTGCCAACTTTCTTAAAGTGAAGTGAAGGATGTAAAGGATTGTTTTTCAACAATTCATAGTTTTTGTCGGCGAGTGTTTGGATTTCTTTTGGAAGTTTGTTATATGCTTGCCAAAATCTAGGCAGAGTCAGGTGATTCATAAACTTTTGGCTAGCCCTGCTTCGTACTCGCTATCAATCTCATCTAATAATTGATCGAGCTTTCCAGAATCAAGATCCTCTTCTATTTGCTGACCCCATAATTGCTCATGGTAATCTATTAGCCATGATGTTAAACTCGCTAATTCTTTTGTAGACAGTTTTTTGATTGCTGTTTCAAGTTCTTGAATGCTCATATAAAACTCCTGCGTGCTTAAGTCAAAGGAAGATTTGAGGAAATGGGTCTATCTCGTAATCCTTGCGGATCAAATCTTGACTCATTCATTATTACTGTATATAAAAATCCTAAATATCAATACCAAACTTGCGAACTCGTAATCTATTAATTTCAGATTCGGTAGCGATTTTCTTCAATGCTTCTATTGCTTTTTCTGCAATTTCTTTATACTGATCAGAAGGATTAACAAATCTATTAAATTGCAAACAAGTATTTATATAGGGATAAATATGTTCTCCTTGTAAAGATTTGAACAAATTATAGTATTCATCAGCAGTTGTACTAGCTAATACAACTATATCATTCTCATTCCATCCGTTCTTGCCAGCAATACGTTCAAGCACTTGCTTGGTACTTTCTTTGGTGGATAATTCTTTATATGTATCATCAAATCTATGTACTATTTCAGGATCGATAATATCTCCAAAAAAGTTATTGCTTGCAAGATCAAATAATGTTTCTTCATCCCTTCTTTCTCGTATATATAGCAATCCTAAATGAGTTGTGAGAAAAAGCCATAGGTAAAAAGTTTGGGAAAGTTAAAGATTTGTCGATGCGTAATAAACTCAAAGAAGAACTTAACTGCCGTAAAAGATTTGCATAAATGGTAGAACTCACGAATAAATCGCTTAGCCTGTAACCAAATATCTTCAATCGGATTTTGTTTTGGATCGTTAGGTGCAAAACGTATACAAGTAATTTTCCAACTTGACTCGTCAAGAGAATGATTGGTTAGAGCAAGATAATCTTTTACCTCTTGAGAACGATGATAACTAGCGCCGTCCCAGATTACAGCAATCTGGTTGTTTTCATTCAGGTCTTGTAAATATTTCAGAAAAGCTACAGTACTTTCAGAGTTACCTGCACTAGCCGCTTGAATTACACATTCCTGTGTATACAGGTTTACAGCACCATAATAAGTCTGTCGCTCTTTTTCATTAGTTATGGGTATTTCAATACGTTCTTGTTTTTTGCCCCACACATATCCACAAATATCTCCCCATAGTAAATGGCATTCATCAGCAAAAAATATAACTAACTTCTCAGCAAGGATCTCAGGACGATGCTTTCCTAGCCATTCTGTAATCTCGTCCTTTTTTTTTTTGAATAATGGTGGGGTCTCCTTTCGGATTATGCTTTTGCGTCTTTTTCCAGCTAATTCCAGCTTTCTCAAATATGGCGTAATAGCTTTGTTTAGACTCAAATACTACGTTGTACTCATCCTCAATATATTCTTGTAATTCTACTAAGTTCCAATAATTCTTAGCCTGTAACCATGCATTTATTGCTTGGTTTTGCATTTCGCTCAGATAACCGACCTTACCTTTATATCCTAGCAATAATCCTTCTAATCCCTTATCCACATATATTTTTGTCCATTTACTGACATATCCCGAACCCACTCCCAAAATATCTTTGATCTGCCAATGCTTATATCCTTCGAGATACATTTGTACCGATACACCTCTCTTTAATTCTCTTGCATCTCGATTTGTTTCGATAAATTCTTGCAGTTCTTCTGTCATTTTCATGCCCTCTAGGAATATATTTCCTATCTCCATTTTCTCACAACTCATTTAGGATTGCTATAGACATCGATAATCTCTGAAGCTTTCTTGTTTTCACCAAGCTGTCTAAATAATGTAACAGTGCCATTCAAATCATTTGTTGAAACATATTTAGTGTTCTTTTTAAAGCTTTCGTAAATGCCACTAATTACCTCATCTGTATTATTATCAAATGTTTCATGATATAAGTTCCAAGATTCTTTAAACGAACCTAATGATCTTGATGCAATTATTTCTCCATTCTTTTTCTCTGCTTCCCTTTTAAAATCTTCCTCAATGAAATAGCCTGCACGGATGGATTCTGCTAATACTAAATCAAAACTATCAGTATGATTATAGTTATAACTATGTAATAATGAGCGCCATTTCTTCTTTTCTTCGTTATCGTCTTGAGCTGCACCAATTCCTAAAAAGTTGTAACCTAAATGTATAGTAAATTCTAGAGGCGGGATATCTTGAACACTCTTAGAACAGTAATGACAGTAGGTAAATAACACCAATGAATGAATTAATTGGTCTCTGAGTTCTTGCTCATATGAACTAGCTAAAGGTATAGATAGATCAACCAATTTCTCGATTTTTTTAAGTACACGTATATTCTTAATTCCTAATTTTGGAGTTAATTCTTTTAGTTTATTAGACTCATAAGTGTTTTTCTGAAATGCGATTTCAGCACATTCATCTGCTGTCGGAGAAAAGTGCATCTCAAGATCAATCACCTTTTCTTTGTATTTTGAATATTCCTCTATTCCATCTTCCTCGTCATTTAGCAGAATAATAATCTTGCATTTTTTCTGTTCTTTTAAGAAAGAGATAAGACCAAGGATATCTTTAATATCAAGCGCTCTTCCTTTTCTTTCAAGATCATCTATACATATTAATATTTGGCTGAGTGAGAGAAATGAAAGAGACTCAATAGCAGGAGTAATCCCTTTTAAAACTAAAACATCTTTAAATATATTAAAAGACTTTCTAGTCAGCTTTTCAAGCAAACTGGAAGTGTTTTGTTTAAATGTTTCTATACTAGCTCCAACTCCTATCAATTCACGATCTATAACATTTTCAAATATTGCATATTTGAAAGCGTCTAAGGAATTAATTCCAAACATTGAAACATAAGAGTATTTTTTTAATGCAACTCGATTTTCTTTTTGAGCATCTGATAAAAATGTATTCCAAGCATAGGTTTTACCAACTCCCCATTCACCCTTAATAGCTATCACTTCTGGCGTGCCGTGGCTAACAAACTTATTTATTTGCTGTTTAATTATTTCAATTGACATTTTTTAATCCAATCTCTAGTTTAAAAGGCTACTTATTTACATTCATAAAAATATTTTTATTCAGCAATAACTTTTTTATTTAGTTCTACCGATTAAATTACGGATTGATCGCAAATAAGAAATATTAAGACTAAAAGTGAGTCCTAAAACGACTATCTTGAACAAAATCAAGACATTCAGCCAAATCATCACCTTGCCAAGTTCCCGAATGACGTAACAAATCACTGGCTTTTTTATTACGCTTCAGAGGCGGAATACGACGAAACTGTTTGTTACTCGCATCGCCTTTAGCTTCAATCGAATCAATAAAACTGCTAACCAAGAAAAGACGCTCTAGCGGCAATTGAGATATTTGCTGTTCAACTCTTTCTCGTAACTCAGAGTAAGTCATACGCACCTCATTTGGTTAGATAAAACAATAGCAAACCTATGCTAATCATTATGTCATAGCTTATTTGATTGCTTTAGCGTGGTACATCGATCGCCTAAGTATTACTACGGGCTATAATCAACCGCAAGTCTATAAATTTTTGTAAATATGTCGTCCCCAACCCCTGACGTACCAGCGAGCGAGTCTCGCGAAGCCCGTACCCGCCAAATGCTCGGAATGAAAGGTGCGGACATTAAAGAAGCTTCGATCTGGAAGATCCGCTTACAATTGATGAAACCGATTACATGGATACCCCTAATGTGGGGCGTACTCTGTGGTGCAGCATCCTCTGGTGATTTTACATGGTCAATTGAAAACGTATTGCGATCGCTACTTTGTATGCTCATGTCAGGGCCATTACTGACAGGCTATACCCAGACGATTAACGATTACTACGATCGCGAAATTGACGCAATTAACGAGCCATATCGTCCGATTCCATCGGGAGCAATTCCCCTCAATCAAGTCATTGCTCAGATTTGGATTTTATTACTCGGTGGCATTGGTGTAGCGGTGATCCTTGATATCACCGCAGGTCATACCGACTTCATCATGACCAAGTTAGCGCTTGGTGGTTCATTTGTTGCCTATATCTACTCCGCGCCACCTTTGAAGCTCAAGCAGAATGGTTGGCTGGGTAACTATGCTCTCGGAGCTAGCTATATCGCTCTCCCTTGGTGGGCGGGGCATGCGCTCTATGGGACTCTCAACTGGACAGTGGTAGTCGTGACGCTGTTCTATAGTCTGGCTGGTTTAGGGATTGCCGTAGTTAACGACTTCAAAAGCGTTGAAGGCGATCGCGAATTGGGATTGAAATCTTTGCCCGTGATGTTTGGGGTGCAGAATGCTGCATTAATCTCAGCAACGGCGATCGATGTTTTCCAGATTGGTATTGCTGTTTATCTAGTTACCGTTGGTGAGCAATTACTAGCTAGCTTAATTGTGCTGTTAGTGATTCCTCAGATTACCTTTCAAGATATGTACTTCTTGCGCGATCCGCTCAAGAATGACGTGAAATATCAAGCTAGCGCCCAACCATTCCTCGTAATTGGAATGTTAGTCGCAGGTATTGCGATGGGACATGCAGGTATTTAAGTAATTAAAGGAGTGTTAAGCACTCCCTTAATTACTTGATGAAATAACTCCTAAAGGGTGATTTTTGTAAACTTGTTTATTGCTATAGATCAATAAACTGATAGCACCGATACGTCAAAAAAATTTGCGAATATTCATGATGAAAACTCAACTGCCACAAAGGCGATCGCCACTCGTCATATCAGATAAGTCATTGAATAGAGCGTTAGGTGCTGTAATTAGTATTTTGCTAGTTTCTTGCTCATCCAATGCTCCTCAATCGGGAGGATCTAGAGCCGCTCTTGTACCGATCGCTCCCGTAGAATCAGGAACAGTCACCGATAGTTCCGACTATGTGGCGAATCTACAATCACGCCAATCAGTAACCCTGCAACCAAGGGTCGATGGCTATGTTCAGGAGATTTATGTCAAGGCAGGCGATCGCGTAGAAGCGGGTGCGCCAATTTTGAGGGTTGATCCCACTAAACAGCAAGCAGTAGTACAGCGATCAGTTGCTGCCGTCGCAACTTCCCAAGCTGATTTTGAAAGTGCTAGAGCTACCCTCACGCAATTACGCGCCCGCAAAGAATCAATCTTATCTAATGTTGATTTTAGTCAAAAAGAATATGATCGATTCAATCGTTTAACTGAACAAGGCGCAACAGCCAAGCAAAAGCTCGATGAAGTTGCTAATAGCCTAAGAAATGCCCGCGCTGAGCTAGGTCAAATTGATGCTCAGATCTCAGCCCAACAAGCTAGCATTAACAGTGCTGCTACGAGAATTGAAGAGAATCGTGCGGGTGCAGTTCAAGAAGAAGTGCAACTCGATTTTTATACGGTGACAGCTCCCTTTGCAGGGATTGTCGGCGATATTCCTATCAAAGTTGGCGACAATGTTAGCAGTACCACGCAACTGACAACTGTTACCCAAAATCAAGTTTTAGAAGTGCAGGTTTCTATTCCTGTGGAAAATGCGACCCGCTTAAAAATGGGAATGCCAGTGGAACTATTGGATGCTCAGGATAAACCCTTAAGTAAAGGGAATATTGCATTTATCTCACCCAATATCAATTCGGCAACGCAATCAGTACTTGTTAAAGCTGCTTTTAATAATGGAAATAATCAACTGCGAGCTAATCAATTTGTCAGAACTCGGATAATTTGGTCTGCTCGTCCTGGAATCTTAGTTCCCACTACAGCGATTTCCAGATTGGGTGGTCAGGACTTTGTATTTGTTGCTGAAGAGAAATCTACTGATGGTAAGTCTCAATTAGTTGCTAATCAAAAGCCCGTTAAGCTCGGCAAAATAAATGGCAATCAGCAAGAGATTTTAGAAGGTTTAACTGCAAAGGATAAAATTGTCGTAGCGGGAATTCTCCAGTTACAAAATGGAGCCGCGATCGCGCCTTTACCACAAACCCCACCAGCTTCCAAATAAATACAGCGCTTTGCGCTTTCTTGTACTACACAAAGCCAAAAAACAAAGGGGAGGCGCTTCGCGCCTCCCCTTTGTTTTTTGGCTTTGTTAAACAAACTCTGCTTCAATACTCGTAGGCTGTTGCTGTGGACGAGGATCAAACTCGAAGAGTGAGTAAACTACATCACGACGAATTTGAGTCATCATGTCAAGGAAAATTTCGTAACCTTCGCTCTTATATTCGATTAAAGGATCTTTTTGTCCATATCCACGCAAGCCCACCGACTCCCGTAAGGCTTCCATTGCTTGCAAATGATCCCGCCAGAGGGTGTCGATTCGTTGCAAGATGAAGAAGCGCTCAGCTTGACGCATCAATCCGACCTGTAGACCTTCCACTTGAGCTTCCTTAATCTCATAGGCACGACGAACTTCTTCTCGCAAAAATGCTTGCATCTCTGGTAAAAACATATCGTCAAGCTGTTCTGGCTCAAGGTCTTGCAATAGATTTACAAACTCCTTGATCTTCTTAACCATTGCCTCCAAGTTCCATTCTTCGGGAGGTAGCTCTGGGTTGACGTAGGCATTGACGATATCATCCATCGTGCGCTCCCCATACTCGATCACGCGATCGCGTAGATCCTCACCTTCCAACACACGACGACGCTCGGCGTAAATCGCTCGGCGCTGATTATTCATCACCTCATCGTATTCAAACACCTGTTTACGGATGTCGTAGTAGTAAGTTTCTACTTTCTTCTGAGCATTTTCTAGAGCGCTAGTGAGCATTCCTGAACTGATGGGCATATCCTCTTCCACGCGGAAAGCATTCATCAAACCTGCTACGCGATCGCCTGCAAAAATTCGCATCAAGTTATCTTCAAGACTGAGGAAGAAGCGAGTCGAGCCGGGGTCTCCTTGACGACCACAGCGACCACGCAGTTGGTTATCTACACGGCGTGACTCATGGCGCTCTGTTCCAATTACATGGAGTCCGCCTAGTTTGGTGACTTCTTCATGTTCTGCGTCAGTTACCTGTTCATATTCCCGTTTGATCAATATGAAAGAATCGCGTAATTTTTGGATGACTTCATCTTCAGTAGGTGCTTTTTCAGAGGCAACAGCAATCATATCTTCTGCTTCTAGTTCAGTTTGGCTCATTCTCCCCAGCTTCTCAGCAGCAAAGTCTACAGCATTTTTGAGTAATGTCTGTGCATCTTTTGATAGTTCGCAGGGATAGAGCGTTTCTGAGACAGCCCAAGATTTCTTCTTTGATTCCGCATTTGTCCCAAACCCCTGTCCCTTTTGGGGGCGATCGCCAAACATGCGCTGACCTTGGTTAGTGAAGTCATCGTCTTCTTCAGGACGTACGATCATTGGCATAAAGCTTTCGCGCACTTTTAGCCGAGCCATATAGTCAGCATTACCACCAAGGATAATATCTGTGCCGCGACCTGCCATGTTGGTTGCGATCGTCACTGAACCTTTGCGCCCTGCTTGAGCGACGATCTCAGCTTCCCGTTCCACATTCTCTGGCTTCGCATTTAGCAAATTATGAGGAATCTCTTTTTCGCTAAGTAGACGAGATAGAATTTCTGACTTCTCAACGCTAGTAGTTCCCACCAGCACAGGACGACCTGTTTCGTGCATTTCGCGACATTCTTCAGCAACAGCTCGCCATTTAGCAGCTTCCGTTTTATAAACAACGTCCGACCAGTCACCACGTCCACTCTTTTGGTTGGTGGGCATGGTCGTGACTTCGAGATTGTAGATCTTACCAAGTTCTGCTTCTTCGGTTTTGGCTGTGCCTGTCATTCCGCCCAGTTTGGGATAGAGCAGAAAGAAGTTTTGATAGGTAATCGTCGCTAGTGTCTGGGTTTCATTCTCAATGTCTGTACCTTCTTTGGCTTCGATCGCTTGGTGCAGACCATCACTCCAACGACGACCGGGCATAACGCGACCTGTAAATTCATCAACGATGGTTACTTCACCATCACGAACAATGTAATTAACATCGCGCAAAAAGAGTTCTTTGGCTTTGAGAGCATTGAAGACATAGTGCGCCCAAGGATCAGCCTGATCAAATAAATCGCTAACGCCCAGCAGTTTCTCAGCAAGCTCAAAACCTTCATCGGTCATCACGACATTACGTTGCTTTTCATCAACTTCGTAATGGGTTTCTTGTTGCAACTGCTCCGCAATCTTGACAGCTCCCAAATATTTCTCGGTGGGACGCTCCACCATTCCTGAAATGATGAGTGGTGTTCTTGCTTCATCAATTAAGATTGAGTCAACTTCATCGATAACACAGTAGTTAAAAGGACGTTGCACTACTTCTTCGATGCTAGTCGCCATGTTGTCACGCAAATAGTCAAAACCTAGCTCACTATTGGTGGCGTAGGTAATATCACAGCCATAGTTTTTGCGGCGCTCGACTGGCTCCATTGAGTTTTGGATCAAACCCACAGACATCCCCAAAAATCGATGCACCTGCCCCATCCACTCGGCATCACGGCGCGCCAGATAGTCATTGACCGTAACCACATGCACGCCTTTGCCTGACAAAGCATTGAGATAGCTGGGTAGGGTTGCTACAAGGGTTTTGCCCTCGCCTGTTTTCATTTCCGCAATTTCCCCGCGATGTAGCACCATGCCACCGAGCATCTGCACATCATAATGCCGCAGCCCCAAAACTCTAGTAGCAGCCTCACGCACTACGGCAAAAGATTCTGGCAGTAGATCTTCCAGTAATTCCCCTTTTTCGAGACGTTGTTTAAATTCTCCTGTTTTTCCTTGCAAGTCGCGATCGCTGAGTGCCGCAAATTCTGGGGCTAGGGAGTTAATGAGCGCCACGTCAGGACGGAGCTTGTCCAGTTTGCGCTTGTTAGGATCGCCAATTAGGTTTTTAAGGTTAAACATAGATACCGAGGATACCGAAAGCAGTTAAAACGGGGGATGGGCAAACCTTTTTGTCAGACAGCAGGTTGTTATATTACATATTAACCGACTAGTGAATATACAAGCTTCGGTTTCCCGAATCTGCCCTGAGTCTATTTTGAGTTGTTTTATAGCTGTCTCCAGTCAAAAGCCCAAAGAGTATGAGGCGGCGCGATGCGCCGCCTCATACTCTTTGGGCTTTATGCCCTAATAAAAGTGGCGACAGCTTTACTTTATAACAAACCATAAAGATGAGTGCGGCGCAAAGCGCCGCACTCATCTTTATGGTTTGTACTAGCTAACTCTAGCGTTGCTATATTTAAATTTATGAATTATCTCTACCTTCATGGCTTTGCCTCTAGCCCCAGATCCTACAAAGCCCAGTATATGCAACAAAAATTTGCAGACTTAGGCTTAACTTTGCATATACCTGATCTTGATCTCGCGGATTTTTCAACGGTCACGCTCTCTGACCAATTGGCTTATCTTGATCGCAACTATTTACAAAACAATCAACCGATCTCGGTCATCGGTTCTAGTCTTGGTGGATTTCTTGCTGTATTACTCGCAGCCCAAAGTCCACTAGTTCAGAAATTAGTATTACTTGCGCCCGCTTTTGGCTTTGGCGATCGCATTGCTCAGGCAATTGGAGTCGAAAATGTTAACAAATGGCGAGAAGATGGCACACGCGAGTTTTTTCATTATGGACTCAAGCGACCTGTAAATTTGCACTATCAATTCATTGTTGATGCTCAGAAATATTCGGAACAGAGTTTGCAGCGATCAATCCCTACCTTGATCTTTCATGGGATCCATGATGATGTTGTCCCCGCATCTCTAAGCGAAGAATTTATAAAGGGGCGATCGCAAGTGATATTGAAATTGTTAGAGGATGATCATGCCCTTGGCAAAGATCTGGATAGTATGTGGCGAGATATCAAAGATTTTTTGTTCTCCGATCTTCCCTCCTAGTGAATACTCCCTTCCCGCTATAAAACTAGACATTAGAAACCAAGAATTAGCGTTGCGGCGCGAAGCGCCGCAACGCTAATTTTTCACTGGGAAGGGAGTAATTGGCGATGCGCGGCGAAGCCGCGCATCGCAAGATGAAAGAAGTAGCGAAAACTGGTCGAGCTTTTACCAAGTTGTATTTTCCGCGATTTCCTTGCCTTCAGTCTGGAGATATTCCAGAAAAGCTTGCGCGACTACCGATAGCTGCTTACCCGCCAAATGAATCACATACCAGTGACAGGGGATCGGAAAATGTTCTACGTCTAAGACTGCGATTTTACCCGAAGCTCCCTCCAGTGCGATCGTATGCCTTGAGAGGATCGATATGCCCAGTCCACCCGCGATCGCTTGCTTGATGGCTTCATTGCTAGCTAACTCAATTTTTATGGTGGGCGTAATCTTATGCTCATCAAACAAGGCTTGAATGTAACCCCTTGTCCCTGATCCCGCCTCTCTAGTGATAAAAGGCTCTTCAGCTAATCTTTGAATGGGAATATTCTTTTCATTGACTAAAGGATGATCATGGTTAGCGAGTACTACTAAAGGATTAGACAGGAAGGGATGTGCCTTTACATCTGGTTCATCAGGTACTTTGCTCAGAATGTATAAGTCATCTTTATTTTCAGAAAGCCGATCTAAAATACCGCTATGGTTAGTCACTTTTAACGATATCTCAACCCCTGGATAGCGCTGACAAAAAGGTCCTAACAAACGAGGAATCACATACTTAGCCGTTGTTACCACCGTGATTTTGAGATTGCCCTGCCGTAATCCCTTCATATCGGCAACGCTCATTTCAAATTGAGATATTCGTCCAAAAATTTCTTGGCAGGTAGCAAATAATTCTCTGCCCGCTTGCGTCAAAAATAACCGCTTCCCAACTTGCTCAAACAAAGGTATGCCGATCGCCTTGGTCAAATGCTTAATCTGCATGGAGACAGTCGGCTGCGTCAAAAACAACTCCTCCGCCGCACGGGTGTAACTACCATGACGCGCCGCCACTTCAAACACTTGTAATTGGTGAAGAGTGACGTGATTAGCAAGTTGTAAATCAGACAAGCGATAAGCCATAGAAATAGCGATAAAATCATAGAATTTAGTCTATGATTTTATCATACTTTTGCTTTTTTGTTCTATGATTTTGGGGCTACAGCATTAATCCCCACTTACTTAAATATGATGTTTAAGTAAGTGGGGCAAGACTTCAAGAACTGTAGCGAGCTGTGTGCGCTACAGTTCTTGAAGTCTAATTATGCCGAGCGATTTATTGGCAAGGCTGTATCAAAATCGGAGAAACAATTATGTGCTGTTGCGGATTAGGTGATCAAAAGTGAAGCGGGAAATTGCAAATTTATATAAATATCTTACTAATAGTTGCAAAGATGAAAATTTCTTGAAGTTAATTAGGTATGTAGAAAACTTTACTTCTAAAGTTATGGCGATCGCCCTAATCTTCATAATTTTCGTTGCCCTATTTGACTTAATTCGACTGCTTACTTTTGATTTGTTTTTCACAGAGCCGCGCTGGGTTTTCACGGCTCCGTTACTCAAAATATTTGGAATGTTTTTGAATGTACTGATAGCACTCGAACTTATGGAGAATGTCACCGCCTATTTGCGTAGTCACACAATTCAGCTACAGCTAGTGATCGTGACCGCGTTAACTGCGGTAGCTCGTAAAATAGTCATCTTTGACTCTAAAACTGAACCAGGAGATATTACGGGATTGGCGATCGCGGTATTAGCCCTTGCAATTAGTTATTGGATTGTCCGTAGCCAAAATCAGCATCGCGAAAGCTAGTAAGAAAAATTTCAAAAGGCTGGCTTTGCCAGCCTTTTGAAATTTTTCTTGGGTTGTAGCAGGATCAAATTCTCTTTTGGATAAACGCTTTAGTCTCGATCTCAATAATGCTAAAATTCCGTTAAACGCTTTAATCAATTTATAAACTTTAACAACAGCACGATATGACATCATCACTAACTAATTTTTTCCTCAGCCTTGTTGCTGGAGGTGTTGTTCTAGGTTTGATCTTTGCAGCCGTACTCATAGTTAGCCAAAAAGACAAAATTGTTCGTAACGATTAAATTTGCTACGCATTGCCTAGTGCGGATAGCAGATTCATCTCCAAAAAATATTGGCAAGGTTGCTTTGCAACCTTGCCAATATTTTTTGGAGATGAATTGAGAGACTGACGGCAATACTTGCGTTGTGGCTTGTAACCATAGTTATAGAAAGGCAACCGTAGGCTTTGAGTACAGAAATATTTTTGAAAGCGGCGCAAAGCGCCGCTTTCAAAAATATTTCTGGGTTTTAGTTCAGCGCAAAGCGCTGTAATGAGAATTGCTGGGGAGTTGAGCGCCAGCAATAAGTTGGCAACTGAACTTGTTATACTGAAATCAAATTCCAGTAGCCTTAGGGCTTTCGCAAATACTCTAGGAGAAATATAGAACCATGATCAACATCGGTGGCAACCCGCTAATGATTCTTTTGGCAATTGTTGCCGCTTTAGGAGGCGTGGGCTTATATTTTGTAAGAAATTTTCGTCCTGAATTAGCTCGTGACCACGACATTTTCTTCTCCGCGATCGCCTTGGTTTACGGAATCATTTTGCTAGCCTTTAATTTTCGGATGGAAATTACTACCCAACTAGCTCAAGTGCTAGTGGTTGGGTTTGCGGGATGGTTTGCGGTGGAGTCTTTAGTATTACGGCAATCCTTGGCAAATCAATCTCGCAGGGCGCCTTCTAATCCTCTAGTTGATGACGAAGAGCCGATTGGTTCTGACTACCGTGTGGAGATTGATCCCACTCGCGAAATTGCCTCTCGCCGCGATCGCGATGCTTCTCGACGGATGCGCCCATCGATCCCTAGCAGCGAACAAGCTAGTGAGTTGCGTGGTGACACCACCGATGAGCGTCGTTCTCGCCGTCCTAAGCGTAATAGCAGTGGCAATGACTCTGTAATCGATATCGATGAAAGTGATATTCGCCCCGTCAGTCCCAAACGTCGCCCTAGACCAAGTGCAGATAGCGATCGCCCCAAAAATCCTATCAATGACTCTGAAGATCTAGGTAATAGTGAGTCTGGCAGGGAGGCAACCCGATCATCTGGTCGTAGACGCAGACCATCAAGTCGTCCATCTGCATACTCGAACAATTCGGATATGCCAGATAGTGATGACTTCTAAATTAAATTTATAGAACCTAAAGTTATAGTGCTTTGCGCGTTCTTAAAAGATCGAGATGCAATAGACTGCCGCTATACTTAGAAATAAGTTATCTATACATAATAATTATGCTCAGCTAATTAATTAAAGTTATAGGATTGCTTATCCTATAACCACTAAAGACTTAATAAGTCATTTTTGATTGTGACATTTGCTCTATAGTGATTTAGCTAGGACTGACTCAAATTGATCCGAAAACCAGCAAAGGATCAGTTAATGTAGCTGTATCTAGAATGTTTATAAGATTGGTAGTGGTACAAAGTTACTATTACTATCAATTCCAATTTGATCAACCATTACTTGGGCTTTCGATCAACCGTGAGTTATTGCGTTAATCCGACATGTGCTAATCCGAATAATGAACCATTTGCTACTACCTGTGCATCTTGTGGTTCTAATTTGAAGCTGCGAAATCGTTATCGCGCCAGTAAGCCACTTGGCAAAGGTGGTTTTGGCGCGACATTTCTTGCTGCCGATGAAGGATTACCCGGATTTCCCTCATGCGTGGTTAAGCAATTACGCCCAAATACTCAGTCAGCTAGTGTCCTGAAAATGGCAAGAGAGTTGTTTGAGCGTGAAGCATTTACCCTCGGTAAGATCGGTAGTCATCCCCAAATCCCTCGACTATTAGATTATTTTGAAGAGGATAGTAATTTCTATCTTGTTCAAGAATTTGTAGATGGCGAAACCTTAAAGCAAGAGTTTGAGAGGCGCGGAGCCTTTAACGAAATTGAAATTCGCAAGATCTTGTCAGAAATATTTCCTGCCCTCGGGTTTATGCATGAAAACGGTGTGATCCACCGCGATATTAAACCCGCCAACATCATGCGCCGCAAACAGGATGGTCAGTTAGTACTGATTGATTTTGGGGCGGTTTCTAGTCAAATTAATAAACCATCGGCGGACGAAGATCCCAGTGGCTTGTTAACTAATTTTGCGATCGGTACACCTGGATTTGCGCCCCCAGAGCAGATGGCGATGCGTCCTGTTTATTCGAGTGACCTCTATGCTACGGCGATGAGTTGCCTCTATCTGATGACGGGGCGATCGCCTAAAGACTTACCCCATGATCCTTACACTGGTGAGATTAATTGGAAAGGGCAAGTCAAACTTAGCGATCGCATGAGGGTAGTTTTTGAAAAATTATTACAACAATCGGTATCACAGCGTTTTCGCTCCGCAGAAGAAGCTTTAAAAGCTTTAGAGTCTGGCAATGTGACTGAGGAGCCGCCCAAGTCTAACAACTCATCATCGGCGATCACCTCCAATATTTCATCTTCCTCATCTTCTCCGCCTGCAAATATAACTCGACCAACTACTACCCAAACTCCCAATTCGCGCATTCAGCCACAGCGTTATGGTAGTCAGGCCTCGCAGTTTGATAGTGGCATGATGACTACTGGGAATACGCGCTCTACTAGCCGTATTAATAACACTGGAGAGCTAAAGGGTGGACGCAGAGTTATTGTGGAATATGCCCAAGGCAAGCGTAATTTTGCTAACCAAGATTACTCCAAAGGAGCGTTTGGCAGTGCCACACTGTCAGGAATTGTGATGAGTCGCTCTAAATTAGTAGAGGCAGATTTTTGTAATAGTGACTTGTCGGGATCGAGCTTTCAGGGGGCAAACCTATCTCAAGCCAAGTTAAACGGAGCTAACTTGCAAGAAGCCAAAATGCAGCGAGCTATTTTGATTAAATCGGATTTGGGTGGTGCTTCGATGATTTTGGCGGATTTGCGGGAAGCAAATCTTCAGTCTGCCTATATGAGTAAAGCAGATTTATCGGGCGCAAATTTGAGTGGGGCAAATCTGAAAGGTGCATACCTAAGTCAAGCAAATCTGAATGGCACTAATTTATGCGGTGCTGATTTAAAAGGCGCTAAAATTTCCGATGACCAGTTAGCGCAAGCTAAGACCAATTGGGGGACGGTGCGACCCGATGGCACTAAGCGCCTATTTTGAGTAATGCACGGACATTAACTTTGTGAGACTGACAGATAACCAATTAATTTCACTATTTACAGATCGACTAGGTACTGATTGCGTCATTCCCTTTGATCAACTTAGTTTTCAAGGTCAGCATCTTACCCAAAGAATTACGCAAAGTCTTACTCCCGATAGCTTGCAGCCTACTTGTGCAATTTTTCCTAACACGATCGCTCAGTTATCAGAAGCGATCGCCCTAGCCCATGAGCAAAGGTTGCGGGTGTTGCCCTCTGGTAACGCCACTAAATTAGATTGGGGCGGTCTGGTTAGTCGTGCTGACTTGGTAATTAGTACATCACGGCTAAATCAAATCGTCGAGCATTGTGTAGGCGATCTGACGGTGACAGCCGAGGCGGGGACAAAATATCAAGATTTACAAGCAACCTTGGCAAAAGCAGGGCAATTTTTAGCAATTAATCCACCCTATGCAACTCAGGCAACCCTTGGCGGGATTTTGGCAACAGGAAGCGCTGGTTCTTGGCGGCATCGTTACAATAGCGTCCGTGATATGTGCTTGGGGATTGAGTTTGTGCGATCCGATGGAGCCGTCGTCAAAGCAGGTGGTCGTGTAGTCAAAAATGTCGCTGGCTATGACCTAATGAAATTACTAACTGGTTCCTACGGAACCTTGGGCGTTGTTTCTCAGATTACTTTTCGGCTCTATCCTCTACCTGAATATACGCAAGTAGTAGTGATGACAGGAGACTCCAAGAATATTGCCCAAGCCCATCAAAAAATTAGTACCTCGGTGCTGACTCCGATGGTGTGTGACTTACTATCAGCAAAAGCGATCGCGGCGCTAGGCTTTGGCGACGATTTGACTAATATTGGTTTAGTGCTGCAATTTTCAGGACTCAAATCTAGTGCGATCGAACAAAGCGATCGCATAGCGTCCCTTGCTAAAGAATTAGATTTAAGCTTTGAAGTTTTGACTGACTATGAGCAATTTTGGCAAAACTTAAAAAAAATCCTCTGGCATGATGAGCTACGCCATGACGATTCTCAAAATCTATATTTAGTCTGTAAGCTGGGCGTGTTGCCATCAGAGGCGATCGCGACTCTTCAGCAATGTCAACAAATTTTTGCGGAGACAAGTTTCTCGGCGATACAAATTCATATGGGTAGTGGCTTAGGCTTGTTGCGTGTAGACGATATACAGGATTTAAATGCGATCGCTTCCCAAATCACCAAAATCAGAAATATTGTCGAATCCCATAGTGGCTTTTTGATGGTTTTAGAAGCTCCTTTAGACGTAAAGTTTAACGCTAATATTTGGGGATATACAGGTCAAGCGAGTGATTTGATGCGTCAGCTTCAACAAAAGTTTGATCCTAACGGCTTACTGAGTCCCAATAAAATGTTTTAAATCCCAAAAACTCTGGCGCACGCTGCGCGTGTGCCAAACCCAGAAGTGAGTGGCGGCGGGAAGCGCCGCCACTCACTTCTGGGTTTGTTAGCTATACAATCACCTATAGCTCACAACATATGGCATCTATAAAATATGCAAGTTTTTGATAAACCTGAGTCGCAAAGTGTAAATATCAATGCAAATGTTCTGGAGGGGCAACTTTCTTTACCAAAATTTGACGCTAAAAATCCCCCAAGCCCAGAGTTGATTGATGCTTGTGTGCATTGTGGGTTTTGTCTTTCCACTTGCCCTAGCTATCGCATCATTGGCAAAGAAACTGATTCGCCCCGAGGCAGAATTTATTTGATGGATGGCATTAATGAAGGAGATATTCCTCTTTCTCCTGCGATCGCACAGCACTTTGATTCTTGTTTGGGTTGCTTGGCTTGTGTCACCACTTGCCCCTCTGGTGTGCAGTATGACCAATTGATCGAGGCAACTCGCGCCCAAATGGAACGAAACCATCCGCGATCGCTGCCTGAGAAATTATTACGTCAATTTATATTCTCAACATTTCCTTACCCCAATCGGCTCCGAGTTTTGCTTGCGCCGCTATTGGTATATCAGAAATTAGGTTTACAAAAACTATTGCGATCGACAGGTTGGCTAGCCAAGTTTTTACCTGAGCAAATTGCGGCAATGGAGTCAGTATTGCCAGAACTCACTCCCGAAGCGTTTAAGGATAATTTACCTGAAGTAATTCCTGCACAGGGGACACAGCGCTATCGAGTGGGAATGCTGTTGGGCTGCGTACAGCGCGTATTTTTGCCAGAGGTCAATAATGCTACCGTGCGGGTCTTAGCCGCTAACGGATGTCAAGTTGTCATTCCTAAAATTCAGGGCTGTTGTGGTGCATTGTCCCATCACCAAGGACAGGAAGCACAAACCATAGAATTAGCTAAACAAACTATTGATGCCTTTGCCAATCTCAATCTTGATGCTGTGGTGATCAATGCATCAGGCTGTGGACATACGCTCAAGGAATATGGTCATATTCTCAAAGATATTCCCGAATATGCCGAAAGAGCCAAGGAATTTTCACTTAAAGTGAAGGATGTGCAGGAGTTCTTAGACCATGTGGGACTGACCGTCAAGCTTTCACCTCTGCAAGATCAACCTTTAGCGATCGCCTATCAAGATGCTTGCCATATGCTGCATGGTCAAAAAATCAGCCTAGAGCCGCGTCGATTATTACGACAGATTCCCAATGTGCAGCTACGGGAATCCGTGGATGCGTCGCTCTGTTGTGGCAGCGCAGGAATTTACAACATTCTGCAACCCGAAGTGGGGCATGAATTGGGTGATCAAAAAGTCACTAATTTAACCGACACAGGCGCTCAGGTGATTGCTTCTGCCAATGTCGGTTGTATCACCCAAATTCGTAAACATCTAAATTTGCAAAATAAAAGTACTTTACTAATGCATCCAATGGAACTTTTAGACTATTCAATTCGCGGCAAAAAAATAGATTCCTAAAACCGCAAAAAATTTAAAAGCTGGCGTAGCCAGCTTTTAAATTTTTTGCGGTAAAACCCAAGAGAGAGTTGCGGCGCGAAACGCCGCAACTCTCTCTTGGGTTTTTGATGACTAGTGCGGCGCAATCTTAAGTTTTAGAGGTTGCCATGCTATCACTTAAAATTTCATAGAGCTTTTTGGCAAAGTTGCCATATACTAGATAGGCTGTCAAGTTTTCAACAGTAATAAGGAAGGAGCTATGTCCCGTTATAGAGGTCCGCGCCTCAGAATCGTCAGAAGACTCGGAGAGCTTCCCGGTCTAAGTCGCAAACAACCTAAGCACGCATATCCACCTGGACAACATGGTCAAGATCGCAAAAAACGATCTGAATATGCTGTGCGTCTCGAAGAAAAGCAAAAGCTACGCTTTAACTACGGGCTTACCGAAACTCAAATGCTTCGCTATGTGCGTAGAGCTAGACGAGTAAAGGGTTCTACAGGTTTAGTATTGCTGCAATTGCTAGAAATGCGTCTAGACAATACCGTTTTCCGTATGGGATTTGCACCCACAATCCCTGCTGCGCGGCAACTCGTGAATCACGGACACATCGTCATCAATGGTAAGAGCGTTACTATCCCTAGCTATGGAGTTCGTCCTGGTGAAGTAATTAGCGTCAAAGATAACGAAAAGTCTCGCAAAATTGTTGAGCGTAACCTCGAATTTCCCGGTTTGTCCAACATTCCTAGTCATTTAGAGTTTGACAAAGCCAAATTGACTGGTAAAGTCAATGGCGTTGTTGAACGTGAATGGGTAGCATTGCAAGTGAACGAACTGCTGGTTATTGAGTACTACTCACGCCAAGCTTAAGGTTAGAGCAATCAGCTACGGGCATTCTCGATTTTAGAATTCTTCAGCTTAGACAAGATTTTAGATAAGGCGCTTGTAGCTGAAAGCCAGCCAATTGGCTAGGCTGCCAGTTGGGTAAACTCTATTAGGTGTGACTTCACTGCGAACTATGCAGTTAAACATTTCTGCTTCAGAAACCCTCGATTTAAAATTTCCTCCCAGCATTGCTAAGGGTTGTCCCCGCAGTGTTCGCATGGATATCGACCATCTGCTTCTAGCGATCGAGGCGCTGGATTTAGAAGCAGTTGAAGTAATGATGGTCTTAATTGATCAATTAGATTTAGGCAAGACGATTCCCAATCGTGTAGCTTTTTGGCGATTACGCAATACCAATCCGCTTAGACGCAACTATCAGCGTGCGGGCTTAAGCTGTGATGAATTGAAATCATTAGTCAAGATTGTTTGCACGATCGCTCAAAGATTAGATACAGGTTTACGGCTGCTACTGAGTACGCATCAACAAATGCTAGAAGGCAAGATTGAGTCGTTAGGTCTACAGCAAAATCAAGCTTTTTTAGAAAATTATATTGATCGCTTTCGATCGCTGTATGTCAGCCGAATGCGATCACCTTCTCCCCTGTCTTCAGAAGATATTCGTGAATTAGCGCTGCAATTGTTAACAAGATTATTGTTATGTAGCGGTGTAGCAGGGGAATATCGACTATGGAATAGTCTGTTTGATGGAGCCGTAGACTAATGATTCAACGCAGCTATAGTTTACCAAGTTGTACTTTAATGATCGAGGGGATCAGTACGGGTGGTAATGTTTTATCAATTTTGACCAATTTTGCCTGTCGGTTTAACCATCATGCAGAGCCAATTGTGGGCGGGCTAGAATTGCTGAATACTCTAATCAAAGTGGTAGGGGATTATGCCCAATCCCTTAAAAGCAGCACCTCAGTAGTGGTTCCTGAAAAGAAAGTGCGCCTTGAGCCAGAAGGACAACATATCCATGTACTTTCCGTGTCTCAGAGTGAAGCGGATGCCCAAAATCCTCAAGAGTTCAAAATTAAGTTGAATACGATTCAACTGTTTGATCTGATGGAAAGTTTAGATCGTTTATGTTGCGATCCCACCACTTTACCTGACGTAAAACTAGTTGCCCCAATTATCAACTATAAACCGCAGTTTCGATTAAGTAAGCAAGCGATCCCCGCGATCGCAGGTGTGTTTGGTTTAGCGATCGCGGGTACGGTTTTATACTTGCTACCTTTAATGAAGCCAGAACCAAAACCAACTACACCTACGCCAGTCCAGACTAGTCCTCTACCAAAAAAATCAGCACCACCAACTCCATCGATAACTCCTGAAAGTTCATCAAACCCTGATACCAAATAAAAAACAAAAAAAGCGGCACTAAGCGCCGCTTTTTTTGTTTTTTTATCGGTGCGCGGCTTCGCCGCGCACCGATAATTATTTGCGTAATAAACTTTCGTAGCTTGATATACATAGCTATAAGTCGATCTGAGAGTGAATAGAAAGTAAATATTTCGCCAAACCCACAGAGTAAGACGCAAAGTTCTGCACTAAAAACCAAATGAGTAGCGGCGCTTCGCGCCGCTACTCATTTGGTTTTTGTTCTAGCAAAACTAGCGACAGCTTTATGTTTGACAAAAGCTATTTATATTTCTTGCAAATTGAAACAAATAGATCTAATGGCTGAGTTAATCGATCCAACTAAGCTGCTATTTGATCTGCATCGAGGGACAGAAATCGCTGAAGCTTTTTCGGGTTGCTTAGAGCCAGAGACGATCGCCCAAAAACTTAGCGATGGCATCGTTGAGCATTTTGACTGTGCTTTTGTGCGCGTGTGGTTACTAGAAAGCGATCGCACCCAGTTGAAATTAGTCTCCTCATCAGGTATGTATACACGCCTTGATGGTAGGTTTGCAAAAGTCCCTATGGGAGCCTATAAAGTGGGTAAAATTGCCCAAAATCGAGTTTCTTTTTTAAGTAATAATCTGGCAGATGAGCCTTGGGTTGGCGATCGCGATTGGGCGATCGCCAATAGCATTCGAGGATTTGCAGGCTACCCACTAGAAGTTAAGGGGCGAGTTTTGGGAGTATTAGCGGCCTTTAGCCATCAAGCCATGCCGCCTGAGTTTTTGGAGTTTTTACGAATTCTTTGTGCGATCGCTGCCATCACGATTGATAGTGCTTTACAACATCAACAAAAAAAGCAAGATTGGCAAAACATCTCTCAAGATCAACAAAGAGAACCAAGATCTCTAGCCGATCAACTGGCTCAGCTTTTAAATGCTAATCGGCTCACCTTAGCAGGAACTGAGCGCAAGGTTAGTTTAACTATTGAGTATGTATTTTTGAGAACAGCCGAAATTTTGAGTCAAATTGGTGGTGCTTATTGTCGTCTAATCTATAGCGATCGTGAAATATCCCTTGCTGCCATCATCGCCAAAAAGCCCAGCAACATCTCCGATCTCCAAACTTGGTTGCGATCGCTCTTTAGAGAGTTATTAATCATTATTTCTAGTCTAGGTGGCAACATCGAGATCCATCCCACTGAGCTACAAATTGCGATCGCGATTCCCTTTAGCAAAAGCTCAAACGCCAAAGATGTTAACCCATTGTCTGAGAGAGAACTAGAAATGATGCAGCTATTGACTCAAGGGCTACGCGATCGGGATATTGCTAAGCAACTAATTATTAGTGAAAGTACGGTCAAGTTCCACATCAATAATATTTTGACCAAGCTTAAAGCCAGAACTCGCTTTCAAGCTTTACACATAGCAATCATAAATGGCTGGCTTTAGCCAAGAGACCAAAGGAGAGAGACGGCGCAACTCAACACCTCTCTGCTTTGGTTTGTCAAAAAATAACCTTGTATCACACTAATTAGCTATCATTAATTAATAAGCAGAAATACCTTAAGAAAGTATTAAGAGTTTTTGTAGTTTTGCTTACATCTAAAGTAAGCATATTCTGCGATCGCTTAGTCTCAAAAGACTGTATCAGTATATTAGCCAAACTAAACGTAAATCTCTAACGCGAGATTTTTACGCAAACTTTCCCCATTATCAAATTCTTAGAGAGTACAAACAGTGGACATTCAAATTGGGCGCGGTAAAACTGCACGCAGAGCCTATGGCATTGATGAAATTGCCTTAGTACCAGGAGGTAAGACCCTCGATCCCAACGTTGCCGATACATTTTGGGAAATTGGGGGTATTCGGAGGGAAATCCCTATCATCGCCAGTGCAATGGATGGCGTAGTTGATGTAGATATGGCGGTTAGAATTTCAGAACTTGGGGCTTTAGGAGTAATCAACCTTGATGGTATTCAAACTCGCTACGAAGATCCTAAGCCAATCTTAGAAAAAATTGCCTCTGTTGGAGTTACCGAATTTGTCTCCCTGATGCAAGAACTTTATGCTGAACCTGTCAAGCCTGAATTGATTCAAAAACGGATTCGCGAAATCAAAGAAAAAGGTGGTATTGCTTGCGCTAGCAGCATTCCCGTCAATGCTTTTAAATATGGTTTACTGGCTGCGGAAGCAGGTTGTGACATCTTCTTCTTGCAGTCCACCGTAGTCTCAACTACCCATATTGCCGCCGAAGGACTCGTTTCCCTTGACCTTGCTAAATTCTGTCGAGAGATGCCAATCCCAGTCATCATGGGGAACTGCGTTACCTATGATGTCACCCTTGAACTTTTGAAAGCAGGAGCTTCAGGTGTTTTAGTTGGCATTGGACCTGGAGCTGCTTGTACCTCTAGAGGCGTTCTCGGTGTGGGCATACCTCAAGCTACAGCTGTTGCTGATTGTGCAGCCGCTCGCGAAGACTTTTTTAAAGAAACTGGCAAATATGTCCCGATCATTGCTGATGGGGGGTTGATTACAGGAGGTGATATTTGTAAATCGATCGCCTGTGGTGCTGATGCGGTCATGATTGGCTCTCCCTTTGCACGGGCAAAAGAAGCTCCTGGACGTGGCTTCCACTGGGGTATGGCAACTCCTAGCCCTGTCTTGCCACGCGGCACGAGAATTCGTGTCGGCACAACAGGTTCCTTAGAGCAAATTTTGCGCGGTCCTGCGGGACTAGACGATGGCACACATAACCTGTTAGGTGCGCTTAAGACCAGTATGGGGACATTAGGAGCGGCAAATATTCGGGAAATGCAGCAAGTTGAAGTGGTCATTGCTCCATCATTGTTGACTGAAGGTAAGGTTTATCAAAAAGCACAGCAATTGGGAATGGGCAAGTAATACCAATTCACGAAAGTTTACCCACACTTTTGTGAATTAAAGAACAAACCTAGTAAAAGTTTGAACACAAGAAATGGCAAAGCCATTTCTTGTGTTGGCATAGCTCAGCTTTTTGATAACTGTCAAAGTAGTAATCTTCTGTTTTTTGGGGTAATTTAAAAAATAGTGATTCAAATTTTTTCTAATATTGCTAGACTTTTTACTAAGGTTGCCTGTTTAAAATTTACGCCCCTAAGCCATTGGCGAGACCTTGCGCTACCAAAGGAGAAAGGGGAGTAAGAAAAATGCCAAAAATTTTGTTGGTCGAAGATAACGAAATGAATCGAGATATGCTGTCCCGAAGGCTGCAACGTCGCGGTTTTGAGGTTGTCGTTGCAGCTGATGGGAAATCAGGCATAAGCATAGCCGAAGCTGAACTGCCTGATCTAATCGTGATGGATATGAGCTTACCAATCTTAGATGGATGGGAAGCTACTAAACAGTTGAAGTTGATTTCTGCTACTAGGAATATCCCAATTATTGGTTGCTCTGCTCATGCTATGGTCGGCGATCGCGAAAGAGGAATAGAAGCAGGGTGCGATGATTATGATACAAAGCCCATTGAATTTTCTAGGCTTTTAGGGAAAATCGAAACTCTGCTTAAAAAGTATGACAGAAATAAATGAGTCTAAGCTACTAATAGTTGATGATGAGCCGTTGAATCGGGAGCTTTTGCGGCGACATCTTAGCAATTCAGGATATGTGAATATTGAGGCTGTTGAGAGTGGTCATCAGGCGTTAGAGATGCTCAATTCCCAGTCTATTGATCTGGTTTTGCTGGATATGATGATGCCATCAATGAATGGATTACAGGTAATGGAAAAACTCAAATCCCATGCAGAGTGGAGAGTTATTCCTGTGATTATTATTTCAGCATTAAATGAAAAAGAAATGATGCTAACCTGCATTCAAAAGGGAGCTGAAGACTATCTGATCAAACCCTATGACCGAGTACTTCTAAAAGCCAGAGTAAGCGCTTGTCTTGAGAAAAAGAATTTACACGATCGCGAAGTTTTAAATAAGCAAAAATTAGAGGCTGCCTACAAAGAATTAGCACTAGCCTACTATGAACTGGAAGTTGTTAAAAATGAACTAGAAGCGCTGTCTCATCGAGACGGATTGACTGGTATTTCTAATCGTCGCCATTTTGACAATGTATTAGATCGCGAATTTAAAGCGTCACAAAGAGAAAAAACTTATTTGTCGCTAATATTATTCGATATTGACTATTTTAAAAAATATAACGACACTTACGGACATTTGGCTGGAGATGATTGCTTGTGTCGAGTTGCTGACTCGGCTAACCATGTGGTCAAGCGTCCACGAGATACATTGGCAAGATATGGAGGTGAGGAGTTTGCGGTAATTTTGCCAGATACTGATGCGATCGGTGCAAATTTTTGTGCCGAAAAAATTCGTCGAGAGATTGAAATGCTAGAAATTCAGCATCGTTCTTCCGATACTAGTAGCTATGTCACTGCTAGTTTGGGGGTATCAACGCTCAGTCCCCACAGCAAAGTTTTAACATATCAGCAATTAATTCAAGAAGCAGATATAGCGCTCTATCAAGCAAAGCGAGAGGGTAAAAATCAGGTGCGATTGTGGTCAAGCCCTGACGACGTTATTAGCTAGATATTTTCAAGAATTCTCATTATGAAACCAATTTTGAGGTTTTCAGCGCTTTTGGTTCTGAAAACCTCAAAATTGGTTTTTGAAAACTAGCCCACAGCAAGCTTTAAAAAAATCATTTTTTATAAAACAGGGACAAAAATGGTCAGTCAAAATTTTCAGGTATTAATTGTTGATGACAATGAAATAAATCGCGATATGTTGGCGAGGCGTTTGCAAAGAAGAGATTTTGATTTGACAATGGCTAAGGATGGTCGTGAAGCGATCGCCTTGGTAAAATCACGTCCTTATGACTTGATTTTATTAGATATCATGATGCCTGAGATTGATGGCTATGAAGTCCTGAAGTATCTCAAGAATGAGCCGAAGCTACGAGATATTCCTGTGATTATGATCTCGGCGATCGAAGAAATGGATAGCGTGATGAAATGTATGGAGATTGGAGCCGATGACTACCTAACTAAGCCCTTTGATCCTGATATGTTGAAGGCGGCGATCAGTCGAGCGCTGTCAGGAAAAAGTAAACAGAATACACCGATGCCACCATCGATGCCCTATCGGAAGGTTGCCCCGATCGCGGGTACTGATGATAGCCAAATATCTGCGTTCAGACTGCCAGACAATACGACCCGTGGCACATCGACGAATGTATTAACTTTGGATGAGGTAGTATTGCGAATTATGCAGTCAGGCATAATTAACCGCAAGTCTTACTTGTACTTTAGTAAAGCAATTTTTATTAGTTTATTTGAAAACTTTGGGTTAACTGAAAAAGAGGTACATCAAATTCGGTCTGTATTTGATGCAGTTCAGTCAGGAAAAATCAAAGTTGTAGATACAAGTTCTGTTAAATAGAATATCCAAAAGAGCAATGGCGGTACGAAGCGCCGCCATTGCTCTTTTGGGCTTGATTGAAAATTGCTATATATCTGTGGTCATTTGCATTAGGACGAATAAAGCCCAGAAGATTAGTGGTGGCGCAAAGCGCCACCACTAATCTTCTGGGCTTTATTCTCATTATAAAAATTGGTTTTGTGAAAGTCAGCCTAAGGCTGGCTTTTACAAAACCAATTTTGGGGTTTTATGTCCTAAGCAAACCTTTTATTGCTATACAAGAAAAATATTATAAAAATTATTGGGTCTGTTCCATTGTTACCAAAAACTGAAAACTCATTACCCTCTCTTGTGGAGATAATCCAACGCACTCGTAATGCGGCGATCGCACTTGCAAAATCTTCAAACACTGTCAAAAATAATGCTTTAGAAGTGATCGCGATCGCCTTAGAAGAGCAGGCGACTTTAATTTTAGAAGCCAATCAAAAGGATATAACCGCAGCTAACGAAGCAGGTTTGCCCACAGCCCTAATTGCTAGGCTAAAGTTGGACAAAAACAAACTCAATAGCATGATCGCAGGCGTTCGCGACGTTACTCGTCTAGTAGATCCCATTGGCGATCGCCAAATTCACCGAGAGCTGGCCGATGGCTTAGTCTTAGAAAGACGCTCCTGTCCATTGGGTGTAATTGGGGTGATTTTTGAAGCGCGTCCTGATGCCGTGACTCAGATTGCTGCTCTGGGCATCAAGTCTGGAAATGGTGTGATTTTAAAGGGCGGCAGTGAAGCGGTGCATTCCTGTGAGGCGATCGCCAAGGTCATGCAAAATGCTTTGGAGTCGCTATACGCTCAACAGGGTGGAGTCTCTCCTTATGTGGTGCAGCTATTGACTACCCGTGCCGAAACCTTGGCAATTTTGCAAATGGATAAATTAATCGATTTAATTATTCCTAGAGGTTCTAATCAGTTTGTTCGCTATATCCAAACCAATACCCATATTCCTGTGTTGGGACACGCGGATGGAGTTTGTCATCTCTATGTAGATGAGTTTGCGGATTTGGAGCAAGCAGTATTGATCGCCGTTGATAGTAAGACTCAATATCCTGCGGCCTGTAATGCGATCGAGACGATGTTAGTCCACAGTGCGATCGCTGCGAAATTCTTACCCTCAGCAATGAAGGCACTGCAAGTAAAAGGTGTAGAACTCCGTGGATGCGATCGCACTCAAAAAATCATTGATATCTCTGCTGCCAGCGAGTCTGACTGGTCAACAGAATATTGCGATTTAATCTTGGCAATTAAAGTGGTGGACTCTCCTTCAGAGGCGATCGCCCATATCACCACCTACGGTTCTAAACATACTGAAGCAATCATGACCAGCAATCAGGCGATCGCTGATCAATTCATGGCCGACGTTGATGCGGCAGGTGTGTTTCACAACTGTTCTACTAGATTTGCCGATGGATTTCGCTATGGCTTTGGTGCAGAAGTAGGTATTAGTACCAGCAAAATGCCCCCACGAGGTCCCGTTGGTCTAGAGGGTTTAGTGACTTATAAATACCACTTAGTTGGTAAGGGGCATATCGTGGCAGACTACGCGGGGGCAAATGCAAAAACATTCACCCATCGGGACTTATAGCGATCGCCAAATGTGTTAAAACATAAAACCCAATAATTGTCTGGCGGCGCGGAGCGCCGCCAGACAATTATTGGGTCATTTAAAGATTAGCGGCGCTTAGCGCCGCATTGCTAATCCTTAGCTATATAGGGGAATTTTCCTACGAAGGCAGGAAAGTTTTTCATTATTAAAATTGGCTTTTAAAAAACCAATTTTAGTGTTTTTGGCATCTTTGGCGCTAAAAACACTAAAACTTGGTTTTTTTATGAGAATTGTCAAAGCTTAAAGCGATATATGTCGTAAAGTAAAGATAAATTAACGCATAAATAGAGAGAAAAGCTTTGCCTACCCTTGGAGTCAATATCGACCATATCGCAACCCTGCGCCAAGCACGTCGGGGTAAAGATCCAGATCCCATCGCAGCTGCCATAATCGCAGAATTAGCAGGAGCTGATGGAATTACTGTCCATTTACGCGAAGATCGTCGCCATATCCAAGAACGTGATGTGCGACTACTGCGCCAAACCATACAATCAAGACTTAATCTGGAAATGGCGGCAACTCCTGAGATGGTAGCGATCGCCCTTGATGTAAAGCCAGATTATATTACGCTAGTGCCAGAGCGCCGCGAAGAGATTACTACGGAGGGTGGATTAAATGTCAAAGCTCAAGGCGATCGCTTGAGTAAATTTGTAAATCAGCTACAGGGAGCGGGTATTCCTGTAAGTTTATTTGTTGATCCTGAAGCTGTCCAAATTCAGGCTTGTGCAAAAACAGGGGCAAAATTTATCGAACTGCATACGGGAACCTATGCCAATGCCAAAAATGAAGTAGAACTAAAACTTGAGTTAGAGAAATTAACGACAAGCGGTGCATTAGCGATCGAATTAGGTTTAAGGCTCAATTCGGGACATGGTTTAACCTATAGAAATACCCGTGCTATTGCCCAGATAGAGGGGATGGAGGAGTTAAACATTGGACATAGCATTATTAGTCGGGCTGTTCTGGTGGGTTTAGATCAAGCAATTCGGGAAATGAAAGCATTAATTAGTTAAGTACCTCGTGTAAAGCTGGTTCGCCCGCGAAGCGGGCGAACCAGCTTCTTGGGGTTTTATATTTAACTGCGCTCAGCTAATTAAAGAATAAAAAAAGGAGAGACCGTGCTTTGCACGGTCTCTCCTTTTTTTATTCTTTTTCGGCAATAGCCTTAGGTTGATAAAGCCCAGACTTCATGCGTTCCTCGATGTTCTTGATGACTATATAAAGAACTGGAACGATGAAAAGACTAAGGATGGTTGCGACACACATCCCGCCCATTACCGCAGTCCCAATTGATTGACGGGCGGCAGCTCCTGCTCCTGTCGCAATTACCAGAGGGAAAATCCCAATAATCGTGGCAAAAGCCGTCATCAAAATTGGGCGTAATCTTTGCTGAGAAGCCTCAGTCGCAGATTTGACAATGCTAAATCCCCTTTCACGCAATTGATTAGCAAACTCCACAATCAGAATTGCATTCTTACTCGCCATGCCCACTAACATTACCAAACCAATCTGGGTGTATACATCATTAGCAAAGCTGGGATTAAACAGACCGCGAAACATCACTGCTAGCAAAGCACCCAACACAGCTAGAGGCACGGTGAGCATGATGATTATCGGATCAATGTAATTTTCGTACTGCGCGGCAAGGACGAGAAAGACAAATATTACTCCCAAACCAAAGATGAAAATGGCACTATTGCCAGATCCAATTTCTTCAAGAGATAGTCCTGACCATTCATAGCCAAAGTTTTTGGGCAAGACTTCTTTCGCGATTTTGCCGATGATATCGATCGCTTGTCCAGAGCTAACTCCAGGGGATGTATTCCCTGTAATCTGCACCGAACGGAACAGATTGTAGTGATTGATAATCGAAGGACCAATGGTTTGTTTGATTGTCACTAAATTGCTGAGGGGGATGACTTTGCCAGTCTGCGATCGCACATAGAGCTTATTAATATCATCAGGATTAGAACGAAACTGAGCATCAGCTTGGACATAAACGCGATAAGTACGTCCAAAACTATTGAAGTCATTGACATATTGCGATCCGAGCAAGGTCTGCAAAGTGCTGTAAATATCCTGCAAAGACACTTGTAAGGCATTTGCTTTGACCCGATCCACATCCACTGTTAGCTGTGGTGTATTGCCATTAAAGTTAGGACGCAATCCCGCTAACATAGGACGACTAGGATCAGGATAAGTGCTAGCTTTACCCAAAAATTCACCCATAGTTTTCTCGATCGCAGGGAAGCCTTGGTTCGCCTTATCCTGCAATTGCAATTCAAAACCACCGTAGTTACTCAAGCCTTGAATTGCTGGCGGCGGGAAGGGGACGACAAAGGCTTCTTTAATGGCAATTAATTCGGGCAGTAGTCCAAAGGGTTTAGGCGCAAAGCCCCCAATAATCGCATCAGCCGATCGCGATCGCTCTTTCCAAGGCTTGAGCGTAGCAAATACAATCCCATTATTAGGAGTATTGCCACTAAAGCTAAAGCCCGCAATCGCAAAAATATTAGCAATTTCAGGATAGACTGGCTCACCTTTTTCATCTTTACGGCGCAAGATCCCTTCAATATTTTCCAGAACTTTTTCGGTGTAGTTAAGGGATACACCTTCGGGAGCTTGGACTATGGTAATAAAATATCCCTGATCTTCTTGCGGCAAGAAACCTCTTGGCACAAGGGTATAGATCCAGTAAGTCAAAACTAGAGAGGTCAGGAATAAAACCATCGCCACCCCTTTAAAGTTGGTGATCTTAGTCAGGCTCCATTGATAGCCTCGACGAGTACGCTCAAGCAGCCAATTCACTGGCTTAAAAAATTGATTATTGGATGGACTCTCTCGCCTCAGCAACAGAGCTGCCAAGGTTGGTGATAACGTCAAGGCATTAAAGGTGGAAACGGTAATCGAGAAAGCGATCGTCAGCGCAAACTGCTTATATAACTGTCCTGTCGTACCAGGGAAAAAAGCAACTGGCACAAATACAGCAATCAAAACTAATGAACTAGCAATAACCGCACCTTGCAGTTCGTTCATTGCATCGATCGCCGCCTTCATCGGTGGCTCACCCAATTCCTGAATGCGGCGAGTGATATCTTCAACCACCACGATCGCATCATCAACCACTAGCCCTGTGGCGAGGGTGAGACCAAATAAGGTCAGGGTGTTGATATTAAAGTTAAGTAGCTTAATGAAAATAAAAGTACCAACTAGGGACACAGGAATTGCGATCGCAGGAATTAAGGTGGAGCGCCAATTTTGGATAAATACAAAAATAATCAAAATTACCAAGGCGATCGCAATCAATAGAGAAATGATGACTTCCTCAGTTCCCGCCTCAATAAAACTGGTCGTATCAAAGGCAATTTCGTAATTTAATCCTGGAGGGAAACTAGGCTTTAGCTCCAGCAACACCTTCTTGACTGCTTTTGCCACATCGAGAGCATTAGCATCGGGCAACTGAGACACACCTAAACCAATTCCGCGCGTGCCATTAAATCGCAAAGAAGAGCCATAATTTTCTGCTCCCAGCTCTACGCGTCCCACATCGCCAAGCTTAATTAGAGAGCCATCGCTAGCCGTCCGAATAACGATGCTTGCAAATTCTTCAGTGGTTTTTAAACGTCCTGTCGCAGAAATTGATAATTGATACTGCTGATTAGGAAGATTGGGCTGCTGTCCAATTTGCCCCACACCGACTTGTAAGTTTTGCTGCTGAATAGCGGAGGCGACATCTTGAGATGTCAAATTACGAGCAGCTAATTTATTAGGGTCAAGCCAGACCCGCATCGCATATTTACGTTCACCAAAGATGACCACATTACCAACACCATTGACCTTCTTGAGCGCGTCAATAATATACAAGTCGGCGTAGTTACTCAAATAGAGATTGTCATATTCACCGTTTTCAGAATATACACCGATCGCAAATAGAAATCCCGATGACTCTTTGCTTACTCGCACCCCAGTTTGCTGCACGGGACCAGGTAGCTGCGCCTGCACCGTAGAAACACGGTTCTGCACATCCACAGCCGCGAGATCTTTATTCTTATCAAGATTAAAAATAAGGTTGACGGAGCTAGTACCATCGTTAGAACTTGTTGATGTGATGTAGCGAACTCCCTGAACACCGTTGAGTTCTCGCTCCAGAATATTAGTGACCGTAGATTCAACTACTTCAGCATTTGCGCCGACGTAGTTAGTGGTTACTGTGACCTTGGGTGGAGTAATCTCTGGATACTGCGCTATGGGGAGTAAAAATATACAGGTTGCCCCTAAAAGGGTGATTACAACGGAGCAAACTGTTGCAAAAACGGGTCTTCTAATAAAGAAGTCAGATATTGATAGCAGCATGGTCAGAGATTTGTAAGAAGAAAAAATTTTGGGCTAAAAAATTGGTAATGCTAGAGAAGTCATGTTTCTTAGAGTAATAATGCACCGCACTTTGCGCCATGCGTTACCTCTTTAGGACTACCAAAAAATCCAGAAAACCTCGCCACTGACTGCCACGGACTCCCTTTCTAGTGAATAGCTAGTAGTGTGTGCGAAGCCGCACACACTACTAACTATTCACTTTACAAAACCTATTCTTTTAGTGGGAAGGGAATACCAACAATAAAATTGCTGGCAACAACAAGATAACAGCCACAATTAAAGCAGCGATCGCCGCAATTAGTACAGCCCCAGCCGCACAGTCCTTGGCGATTTTGGCTAACTGATGAAACTCGCGTCCCACGGTCAAGTCTACCACTGCCTCCAAAGCAGTATTCAAAAGCTCCAAAACTAAGACCAGAGTAATCGTCAAACTAATCACTGCACAAGAAACGGCAGGTATTTGTAAGTAAACACTCAAACCAAGAGCGATCGCGCCAATCAAAAGATGGATTCGGAAATTTCTTTGAGTCCGAAAAGCGTAACCAACCCCCTGTGCGGCATAGCGAAAACTCAGTAAGAGGTTGCTGGCAACTTGAAAAGAATGACTACGCTGAAGGTTGTTTGGCTCAGGCTCTGCACATTTATTACTGTCTGGCATCTGCGGCAAATAAGTCGATGTAGATGGAAAAAGTCTTAATAGCGGTAAATCATTATTCATGGAGGTGTTTCCAAATAGATTTTGCCAATAGATTTTTAGGTGATTTTTGAAGCCTAATGATATTAAGCAGCAATACAAGTATTTAATTGCGCCTAGGTACTCAGGGAGATAAGGCCTAGCATGATATCTTGCTGGGCAAGCATAGCCTCTAGACTCTCATCGTCAGGATGATCCCATCCGAGTAAATGGAGAAAACCATGCGCCGCCAGCCAAGCTAGTTCGTAGGTGAGTGAGTGTTCTCGTTCTTGAGCTTGATGGACGGCGGTTGTTTGTGAAACGATAATATCACCCAAGTAAGTTGGCTCAACGTAACCAAAAATACCTACAGGAATCTCTGGCATCTCTGTTTCTAAAGCTGCAAAGGAAAGTACATCGGTGGGACGATCCTGCTGGCGATATTGCAAATTTAATTGCTGAATTGTGGCATCATCGGTAACCGCTAAAGACGCTTCATATTCTCCTTCTTTGGTGGATAGGAGATATTTTTCCCAAATGACAAACCATTCTTGCCACTGCTCTATTGCGATCGGATGGTGGTCGGCAATTTCAGGATAAATTTCGCAGTTTAATTCAATACTCACAGACTTTTAAAAATGTTCTTGGGGTTTAAGACAGTATCCACTACAAAAAAGGTGGCGCATTGCGCCACCTTTTTTGTTTTATTTTTTGTTTAATACCTTAATGGGGGTCGAGTTGGTAGCGGAGAGATCAGTCACGCTAGGCGCAGTTACCTCAGAAGATGTAGCAGGCATTTCTGGCTTTTCTGTAGCTTTAGCTGCTGCCTGAGCTTTAGCGCGATCGCTGAAGTAGTCTTTTAAGTAATTCTTATGGACAGGTTCAGTAGCAGATTTGGCTTGAGGAGAGGTCGCTTCAGTGGGTTTACTGATGGGCTTGCTCACAGGGGCAACTTTTTCCTTAGCTGGCAAGATTGGCTTGATCGGTTCCGCGATCGCTGGCTTTTTAGTCTGCATTTCTACCTGAGGAGCTTCAGGCGCAACAGTAGGAACTGGGGCAGGTTTAACTGGCTCAGCTTTGGGAGCTTCAGCCTTAGCTGCTGGTACAGGGCTAACAACCTCTGGCGCAGGACTAACTGGCTCAGCAGCAGGGATTATTTCTGGTTCAGCTTTAACTTCAGGAGCAGATGGCACATAGTCGGGATTGACGATCGCCTCAATATTGGCAATTTTTTCACCACGAACCAGACGAGAGAGAATGTCAGAACCGTCGGGCTGATAGTTAATCAGATGTGCTGTGCTATTAAACACATTGGCGATCGTATCGCCATCTGGCTCTAACAGTTCGAGCTTGACCCAATTTTGTCCAGTTTTAAAGCCCTTCAGATAAATAGGCTCCCAACGATCAAAAGTAAAGCTTTGACCATCAACAGTGGCTCGAACTTGCCAATCATCGATTACTTCATTTTCTTTGCCTAGTAAGTGCAAAGGCGCATTTTGCAGATAAAAATCAAGCATAATCGGCTCAGCGCCATAGGTTCCCACAGGACGGCTATAGGTTAGCAGAGGAGTTTTGGCTTCGGGGGTGTTTTCACCTGTCGCCGTCAAAACATGAAAAGTGGCTTGGGCATAGGCTCCTTTATTTTTGAAGCTCTCATGCCAAGGGCGAGAAGCAAATGCTCGAATCGTATGGGTTCCAACACTTAGGTTGTCAAAGGTGACGGGTTGATTGAGATCGTAGAGAGCTTTATATTCTTGATTGTCCAAAGCCACATGAATATGAGGTCCCATTCCAAATTCTACGTTTTTGAAAATTGGCAAGTTTTTAACATCAAGTTTTATGGATACTTGAGTGTCAGTTAGGACTTGCTCTGGCCTAGGGCTAAGGATGTTGATCTGTGGCTCATAGAGATCCAGTAGGCGACTGAGTCGTTGAATCTCGTTCGGTGGGGAAACTTCAGTGATTCCTGCGGAAATAGAGACTGGCTGGGAGGGCGCTACAGTGTCAGGCTTATTGTTGTTTCCGCAAGCTGTGAGGTAAAAGCACAGGGCGATCGCGATCACCAAACTGGACAACTTTTTCCAAGGAAGATCGACCAGTTTATTGTGCCAATAGGATTTAACTCGCGAAGTCTTGGATTTGTCTTCGGGTTGGTTAGAGTTTGCGATCGCGCTCATAAAAACTATGCTTAACTCAGATTACACAGGCAAATATACCGAAAAATGAGCGCCTTACTCATAAAGAAACCTCATAATTTATTAAATTAATGCAAGTACGCCGTCAATCTCCATCCGCTAGTAACCAAGGCTACGCGATCGCCTCAAGCTCTGATCAGCCCCAAAATATCTTAGAAAAAATCGTTTGGCAAAAGGAAAAAGAAGTTGCTCAAATGTATGCAAGCAAAGCATTAGATGCTCTTAAGGCAGAGGTTGCTGCTATGCGATCGCCCAAGGACTTACCCAAAGATTTTTACGGCAGTTTGCAAAATTCTGCGGTCAAACCAGCGTTAATTGCAGAAGTCAAAAAAGCTTCACCCAGCAAAGGCGTGTTTCGTGAAGATTTTGATCCTGCGGCGATCGCGATCGCTTATCAACGTGGTGGCGCTAGTTGCTTGTCAGTACTAACCGATAAGGAGTTCTTTCAGGGTGGATTTACAAATCTGCAATTAGTGCGCCAAGTGGTGGATTTACCCTTGCTTTGCAAAGAATTTATTATCGATCCCTATCAAATTTATATGGGGCGATCGCATGGTGCGGATGCAGTGCTATTGATCGCCGCCATTCTCACTGATGCGGATTTAGCCGAGTTGCAAACTTTGATCCATGATCTGGGGATGACAGCTTTAGTGGAAGTGCATACACAGCAAGAACTTGATCGCGTTTTACATATTGCTGACGTACGCCTAATTGGGATTAATAATCGTAATTTAGAAACCTTTGTGGTGGATCTCGCTCAAACCAAAATTTTGATGGATCGCTTAGCGCCAGAAATAAGAAATAAGTATTTGTGGGTCAGCGAGTCAGGAATTTACACAAGAGAAAATTTGGATTTTGTGCAAGATTGCGGTGCAAGCGCAGTCTTAGTGGGCGAGTCGCTGATTAAGCAACCAGATATCGAATCCGCAGTTAACAACTTGCTAGGCAAATAAAGCGCTTTCCTAAAACCCAAGAAAAATTTTAAAAGGCTGGCTACGCCAGCCTTTTAAAATTTTTCTTCTTCAACAGGCTGTAAGGCGCGTTGCTAGGCATCAAAAGGAATAGCGGCACTTCGTGCCGCTATTCCTTTTGATGCCTAGCAACGCAAATGCACTAGTTCGCGTCATGCTTAAATACAGTAATTAATTTTGAACTTGGCATTATGTGTGGAATTGTTGGCTACATCGGACATCGCTCAGCAAACGAAGTTTTAATTTCAGGTTTACGCAAGCTCGAATATCGCGGTTATGACTCCGCAGGCGTTGCCACAATTCCCCTAGGCGATCGCAGTTTGCATCGAGTACGCGCCAAGGGCAAACTAATTCAACTCGAAGAAAAGCTTAATGCCGATACTGCGCCCACTGCACCCATTGGCATTGGACATACACGCTGGGCAACGCACGGCAAGCCCGAAGAACACAATGCCCATCCCCACACCAACACTCTTGGTAATCTGGCAGTTGTCCAAAATGGCATTGTCGAGAATTATCATCTTTTGCGAATTGACTTAAAAGAACAGGGACATGTTTTTGTCAGCGAGACAGATACAGAAGTAATTCCCCACATGATTGCTGAGTTTCTATCTCAATTAGAGCAACAAGGAAATGTGATTCCCACGCAATCACCTTCAGTACTTTTTGAAGCAGTGCGATTGACGATCGCCAAATTACAAGGTGCTTATGCGATCGCGGTGATTCATGCTGACTATCCTGATGAATTAATTGTTGTGCGTCAGCAAGCTCCCCTAGTTATTGGGCTAGGCAAAGATGAAAACTTCTGTGCTTCCGATACTCCTGCTCTAGTGGCCTATACCCGCACCGTGATTCCCCTTGAAAATGGTGAAATTGCCAGAATCACCAGAGACTCAGTACAAGTTTTTAATGCTAAAGGCGATCGCCTCCGTCGCGCTCCCCAAACCCTTAACTGGAATCCCACGATGGTGGAGAAGCAGGGCTTTAAGCACTATATGCTCAAGGAAATCTATGAGCAACCAGGAGTATTTCGTTCAGGATTGGCAAAATATATTAGCGAATCTAATCAAGTCCATTTGGGGCTACCCACAGGCTTTATCAAACAAGTGGAACGAGTAGAAATCATTGCCTGTGGTACGAGTTGGCATGCTTCTTTAATTGGGAAGTATCTGCTAGAGCAGCTTGCAGGTGTTCCTACCAGTGTCCAATATGCTTCTGAATATCGTTATTCACCACCACCTTCTCTCGCTAATACCCTTGTCATTGGCGTGACACAATCGGGCGAAACGGCGGATACCTTAGCCGCCTTAGAATTGGCTAAATCAAGAGGCGATCGCTGTCTTGGAATTACCAATCGTGTGGAAAGCTCCATTGGGCGCATCTCTGACGCGGTAATTGACACCCAAGCAGGGATCGAAATCGGCGTAGCAGCAACAAAAACTTTTGTCGCTCAATTATTAGTTTTCTATCTACTTGCCTTAGAGTTTGGCATTGCCAATGGGAAGATTACCGACGACAAGGCTCAGTATTTAATTGAAGGATTGCGCCAACTGCCAGCTTATATGGAGCGTATTCTCGAAAGCCAAGAGCGCTATATTGAGGAGCTTTCTCGTCAATTTACCCATACTAAAGATTTTATCTTTTTGGGACGAGGTATCAATTTCCCGATCGCTCTCGAAGGCGCACTGAAGCTTAAGGAAATCAGCTATATTCACGCCGAGGGCTATCCCGCAGGAGAAATGAAGCATGGACCGATCGCATTGCTTGATGAAGATGTGCCTGTAATTGCGATCGCGACTCCAGGGACAGTATATGAGAAGGTGCTATCTAATTCGCAAGAAGCGAAAGCGAGAGATGCTAAGTTGATTGGAGTTGCGCCTTTAGATGATCCTGCTGCTGAGGAAGTATTTGATTACATTTTACCTATTCCTGTGGTGGATGAGATCTTTTCACCAGTTCTCACAGTTATTCCTTTGCAATTGTTGTCCTATCATGTGGCAGCCCATCGAGGTCTAGATGTTGACCAACCTCGTAATCTAGCGAAGTCCGTCACCGTTGAATAATACCAAGACAAGAAATGGCAAAGCCATTTCTTGTCTTATTAGGACTTACGCGAAGTGAAATCCCCCCTCATCCCCCAACCCCTTCTCCCGCGGGAGAAGGGGCGCAAGATTATAACTTTTTCTTGTTCCCCTCGCCTGCGGGAGAGGGGCTAGGGGTGAGGGCTTAATCAATTTTTGCGTAAGTCCTACTTATAACAGAATGGATTGGCGGTGCGCCGCCAATCCATTCTGGGGTTCCAAAATACAAATTATGACTTTACCAATTCTCTATTCCTTTAGACGTTGCCCCTATGCTATTCGGGCGAGGATGGCTCTTGCCTATGCTAATATTTGTTACGAACTAAGGGAAGTCTCTCTCAAAAATAAGCCCCAGCAAATGCTGGATATCTCACCTAAAGGCACAACGCCAGTGATGCAAATATTTGAGAACACAGATTTCATCGTTCTAGAAGAAAGTCTAGACATCATGAACTGGTCAGTGCAGCAGCACGATCCTTTAAGATGGCTCGATCTACCTGACCAAAGTAAGGCGATCGCCAATCAACTAATAGAAACCAACGATCGCCATTTTAAACAATCTCTAGATCGTTACAAATACCCTAATCGTTTCCCTGAGCATCCCCAGCAATTTTATCGCCAACAGGGAGAACAATTTTTGCAAGTTCTAGAATCACATTTACAAGAGCGATCGCCGAATTTAGATAATTCACGCTTTTTGATCAGCGATCGCCAGACATTTGCAGATATGGCAATCTTTCCATTTGTGCGACAGTTTGCTTATGTAGATATGGATTGGTTTGTCACTAGTGCTTATCATTTTTTGCAGGAATGGCTTAAGTGGCATGAATCCAGCACGATTTTTGAATTAGTGATGCAAAAGTCTCCTGTCTGGACATTCAATTAAAAGCGATCATCTTGTTATGATTCTTGAAAGTAGTAATCGCACTCAAAAAACTTGAAACAAAATATCAATCTTGTAGCGCGAGTTAGCGGAGCGTAACAGCAATTCTTATTAGACCTCGCAGTATAGCTTCGTTAAAATTTCTTCACTTAGAAAGCGCATTTTGCCCTAATTCATTTTGTGTAGACAATCTTACTGTAGATGTCTTCTAAACTCAGAACTGAAAATTGAATAGCGATTTCTTCAGGAGTCGAGCCATCGTGGTATGTAGCGAGTAGACTATCTAGAGTCACTCGGCTCGAACCTATACGGATACCTCCAGCTTCATCCGCTAATCTCAACTTAATCAATCATTTTGAGGATGAAAATGATTGTAGATGTGTTGAGCTAATTTTTTGCCAATGCCATCAGTTTCGGCAATTTGTTCTACCGTTGCTTGGCGAATATAGTCGACAGAATGGAACTTCTCTAAGAGAATTTTTTGGCGATGATGACCTAGACCATTGATCTGATCAAGGTGCGATCGCTGCATTCTTTGGCTACGTTTTTTGCGGTGGAAGGTGATCGCAAAACGGTGAGCTTCATCGCGCAAGCGCCGTAATACCTGCACTCCTGCTCGATCAGGATCGCCGCCAATCAATGGCTCAGATTGTTCTGGCAAGAATATCTCCTCTCGTTTCTTGGCGAGACTAATCACTGTCAGGCGATCGCGCAATCCTAACTTATCAATAATCTTCATCACCGAGGATAACTGTCCCTTGCCGCCATCAATCATCACCACATCAGGAAAATCATCACCACTCTTATCCCCCTCTCCCCCATTGGGAGAGGGGCTAGGGGTGAGGGCTTGATCCTCTCCCGAAGTGAGGGCTTCAAATGCCGAATACTTGCGGAACCTTCGCGCAATTACTTCCGCTAAACTGGCGAAGTCATCGGAATGACCAGTCTGAATATCAGGGTTACGGATTTTGTAATGCCGATAATGCTGCTTGGCAGGAATGCCATCGATAAAGACAACTTGGCTGGCAACTGCATCGGAGCCTTGAATGTGGGAAATATCATAACCCTCAATACGATGGGGAAGACTATCGAGATTGAGAATTTCCGCTAGATCTTCCAATCCTTGTAAATTACGATCGCTTTGTTTTTGAATTCGCGCTAACTCATACTGAGCATTGCGTTCCACCATTTCGATCAGTTCGGCTTTGAGTTGCCGTTGTGGTGTGGTGATTGCCACCTTCCGTCCCTTGCGATCGCTAAGCCATGCTTGCAAAATCTCAACTTCAGGTAATTCCAATTGAGTATGTACCTCATTGGGAATCTCTACAGGATCACAATTTTGATAATGCGCCTCTAGCGTACTTTGCAAAATCACTTCTGGGCGATCGCTCTGACTATCAGCTACAAACGCTAGCCGTCCAACCAATCGCCCAGCCCTGATCTGAAATAGCTGAATACAAGTATGCTGCTCGTCATAGGCTAGGGCGATCGCATCACGAGAGACCGTGTCATCAGGTAAGGATACCTTTTGGTTAGCGCCAAGATTCTTTAAAACTTGAATGCGATCGCGCAGCTCCGCCGCCTTCTCAAAGTCCAAATCTTCAGCCGCCGCTTCCATCTTTTCATTAAAGATTTCCACTAACTCACTAGATCTCCCCTGAAAAATCATGGCAACCCGTAACATGATTTTGTGATAGTCTTCTGGAGAAATTTTTTCTTGGCATACCCCTGGACATAGCCCCATATCATAATTGAGGCAGGGGCGATCCTTAAACATAGGAATCGGGCGTTGTCGTAAAGGGAAGGCGCGTTTAATAATTCCTAAAGTGCGTTTGAGATTAAAAACATCGACGTAGGGGCCATAATACTTATCCTTTGTGCCGCCCATTTTACGTTTTCGGGTAATAAAAATGCGCGGATAGTCTTCTGACCAAGTGATACAGACGTAGGGATATTTCTTGTCGTCTTTAAGTAGAACGTTGTAATAGGGCTGATATTGCTTAATTAAGTTGGCTTCCAGTGCCAGCGCTTCCGCTTCTGAATCGGTGACAATAAACTCAATTTCATGCACCAACTGCACCATCATCGCGATGCGTGGCGACAAGTCTTGACTGCTCCGAAAGTACGATCGCACTCGATTGCGTAAAGCTTTAGACTTGCCGATATAAATTACCCCATCAAGGCGATCGCGCATAAAATAAACCCCTGCTTCTAAAGGGATTTCTTTTAGTCTTGTTTGTAATTTTTCAGAGTTTTGTAATAGAGGCTCAGTCATGATTTTATGATAGCAAAAGCCCAAACAGATTGGCGCTGCCAACCTATTTGGGCTTTTGCTATCACAGTCATAAATTATTTCTGAGAAAAATAGGGCTTCGGCTCCGCTCAGCCAACGTATATCGATGACTGAGCGGAGCCGAAGCCTCTCACAACTCATTTGGGCTTTTGCTATACCTTGCGGTTAACAAACTCAATAAGCGATCGCGCGATCGCATTGAGGTCAACAGGCTTACTCATGTAGTCATTCATGCCCACCTGCATACAGGTTACCTGATCCTCTGGCATAGCATCAGCAGTAAGCGCCACGATCCAAGGCTGCACTATGGTTAAATTACGGCGGATTGCTATGGTTGCATCCAGCCCATTCATTATAGGCATCTGGATATCCATAAAAACTAGATCATAGCTAGACTGATCGGACTGACTAGTGAGGGCTTCGATACATTCTTGACCACTGGCGACTATATCTGCTTCATAGCCTAGCCTTTTGAGCATTAATGACGCGATCTTCTGATTGAGAATGTTGTCTTCAACAATTAAAATTTTGATGGGAAACTGATCGGCATGAATCCCCAACTGAGTGGATATATCGCCAGCAGAAATATAGCCGTTAGTCGTGAACGGTTTAGCAATATCTAGTTGAGGTAAGGTGATCGTGAAATAAAATACTGAGCCTTGACTGCTATATCGAGATTGTTCTATTTCCCAATCTCTAGGAGGATTGCCACCAACTTGACCGCCACTCTCCACCCAAATAGTTCCATTCATTAGCTCGACTAAGCGCTTGCAGATAGCCAGTCCCAAACCAGTGCCACCAAATAAGCGATTGATCGAGGAGTCAGCTTGAGTAAATGGATTGAACAACTTGTGGATATTTTCCCCATCTATGCCAATACCAGTATCAGCAATGACAAAACGAAATTCGTAAAGATTTTGAGATAATAGATGATGACTATAACTGATGACGACACTACCCTGATTAGTGAACTTAATCGCATTGCCAACCAGATTGAGCAGGATCTGACGAAGACGATTGCGATCGCCAATTACAGTTTTGGGATTTGCCTTACTAATATGGCATTGCAAGCCAATATTATAGATGATGACTATAACTGATGACGACACTACCCTGATTAGTGAACTTAATCGCATTGCCAACCAGATTGAGCAGGATCTGACGAAGACGATTGCGATCGCCAATTACAGTTTTGGGATTTGCCTTACTAATATGGCATTGCAAGCCAATATTGCGGTCAAACGCTTGCTTGCTAAGCAAATTGCAAACAGAATTAATGCAGTCTTCAAGATCAAATTCATTTTTCTCTAGATGCAGGCTCCCAGATTCAATTTTAGAAAAATCGAGAATATCATTGATTATAGCCAGCAAAGATTCGCCACTATCACGGATGATCTGAACAAAATCCTGCTGCTGTTTGGTTAAGTTAGTTCCAAGAAGTAGTTGAGCCATACCAAGCACTCCATTCATTGGGGTACGGATTTCATGGCTCATATTTGCTAAAAACTCACTCTTGGCTTTATTGGCAGTTTCCGCTAAGGTCTTGGCTTGGGCAAGTTCCACTTCTGTTTGCCGATGTTCGGCTAATTCTTGCTGTAGTTGTCTATGTAGATTGGATTGCTGGATTGCGATCGCAATTTGATTGGCGATTGTCTGCCCTAGTTCAATCTCACGATTTTTCCAAGCGCTAATTGCATAGGGGCTACGCAAACTCAGACTTCCCCAAACTTGACCATTGACCTGAAGTGGGATCATTAACCAAGCACCAGCAGCTTTTCGAGCTAATTCTTGATTAATTGGATCATCGATCTCATTTACGTCATTAACTTGAACAATTTCCATCCTTTTAAGACGCTCAGCAAATGGATTACCCTCATCAGGAATGACCACATCTAAGGAATCAAAAATTTCTGGACTTTCTCGGAACACCGCAATATGTTTCCAGCATTTTTCGTCTGGGAAATACTGGACGATCGCGACTTGTTCTAAATTTAATAAATTAGCGATCGCATTAGTTGCCGACTGAAAAATCACTTGTAAATCAAGGGAACTACGGATAACCTGAATAAATTGGTTGAGCATATGCTCTTGCAAAACTTTGTGCCGTAGTTCTCTTTCCGCATTCTTTTGTTCGGTAAAGTCACGGCAGATCTGGATGACTGCGATAATAGTGCCATCATCATCAAATTCTGGGACGAGTTTAGCTTGAAAATGCCTATGGTCAGTGGGGTGATCAAGATTATAGTCAATTGTCTCTGGCTGTCCTGTGGCAAACACATTTGTAAAGGCTTTAACTAAAGGCTTTGGCAAAGGGATTTCGCTATGGGTTGCACCAATGTAGTGTTCCGCAGGTAAGCCTGTAATCAATTCAATTGCAGGATTTATATAAATGCGCCGCAGATTGCGATCCAGTTTACAAATAACATCGGGAGTATTTTCCACTAAGGTGCGGATTTCGCGATCCTGCTGACGCTGTAGCTTTTCTGTGAGTTTACGCTGAGTTATATCTCGACAAATACAAAATTGAATCACATCTCCATCCCAATCAACAGAGTTAGCACTAATTTCCACCTCACAGATTGAGCCATCTTTACGCCGATGCTGCGTTTCAAACAGCACTCTTTTTTTTGATTTAAACTCTTGAATTCCTCTATCTAGTTCTTCTCTTGTCCATTTTATATCAATGTCATAAATACTGAGATCAAGTATTTCCGAATCACTGTAGCCTAGCATTGCCGCAAAGCTTTGATTAGCTTTAATGAGCTTGCCTTCACCATCTAAAATCATGACTCCATCAAAGGAACTGGTTAAAAGTGTCGCATTAAAAATTAGTTCTTTTTCTAAGGCTATTTCTATCTGTTTGCGATCGCTGATATCAATCATGATGCCCGCCATTTGCGACGCCTTACCCGATGCGTCATAAACTCCATGTCCTTTTGTCAATACCCAAATCATGTCGCCATTGGGAGTCACCAGTCGATACTCGCATCTTAAGCTGGTACGATCTTCTAAAGCCTTGTTGAAGACTAGCTCTACTCTCTCTAAGTCGTCGGGATGAACAAGCTTGCGCCATGTTAAATAATTGCTTTTAGAGTTAAGCGGCGTTAAGCCCATCAATTTAAAGTGATTTTCACTCCATTCAGCTTCACCTGTAGCAACGTCAAAACTCCAACATCCCACATTATTTAGATCAGTGGCAAGTCTACGGAGTTCTTCGCTTTTGGTGAGTGCTACTAATAACTCGCTTTGACTAATGGCGATCGCCATTTGATTGGCAAGCTGGCGGATAAAATCAATTTCAAACTCTTTCCACTGACGGGGGCGATCGCATTGATTGACAATCATCAATCCCCAAAGCTGATCTGAGTACAAAATTGGCACGACAATATCGGCTTGAATATCAAGACTTTGTAGATATTGCGAATGCGCTTCACTAATATTTGCCGTCTTAATATCATCAATCTTGGTCAAGCCACCACTACAAAAATAGTCAAAGTCCTGATCTTGAAGGCATGGGCATTGAACCGTAGAAGAACTATCAAGTAGCGATCGCACCCGACCACTGGTCTCCTCTTCCACAAATTTGCTTGAACGATCAGCATAAATTTGACAAATCAAAGCGCGATCAACTTGCAAAAGCCTTTGAATTTCTGTAACCGTAGTTTTGAGAATATCTTCTAATCGCAAAGTCTGGCGAATTTTGAGAGCCACTTCCGCAACTATTTGCGATCGCTGTGTTTGTAGGCTTAGTTCGATCTCTGATCTCTTGCGATCGCTAATATCTCGGACTAAGACAACTGCTTTATCTTGCCCCTGAAAGGGAACTATCCTCACATCTTCATAATAGAACTTACCTTCAAAATAATGGGATTGCTCTAGAGTTTGAACTTCTTGGGTGGCAATAGCCTTTTGAATTGCTAATTTTTGAGGTGTCGCCATTTCTATTGGCAATAGTTCAACTATATTTCTACCAATAGTTGTATCAAAATTACAAGTAAGATCATGAATTCTAGTGCTTCGTTTAGATTCTAAATAAGTTCCATTAATATCTATGACATTAATAATGTCTGGAATCGCTTCTAAAACTGACTTTAATTTTTGTTCATTGGTCTGAAGCTCAGCAGTACGAGCTTGTACCTGTTGTTCTAAAGTAATATTTAGCTCTTGTAACTCTTTAGATGTTGCTGATTCACGTTGATAGGATTGTTCTAAATTTTCAACTAATAGTAAATATTCCAGCAAATCATGAATACATTGAAGTAATGAAATGTCACTAATTTCGTTTTTATCTAAATAGTCAAAGGCTCCCGCTTTCATCGCCATGACCGCCGTTTTGGAATCTTGGCTCCCAGTCATCATAATTACTGGCAACTTAAATTCTATTAATGGATAATCGCGCTGACTACCACTAGCATTGAGCGCTTTCTCTTGTTTAATTGCCTCCAAAAACGCGATTCCACTACCATCGACTAGATGCAAATCCGCCAAAATTACATCAGGTTGATGCGATCGCCACATCCCTAGTCCTTGGCTAATACTTTCTGCGTCTAAAATGCAATAACTATACTTAGTATCTTTGTTAATTAGATGCCGATAGATTTGGCGATCGCTTTCGCAATCATCGACAATTAAGATAGTCTTGCTTGTAGACATGGATAAATCAAGTTTTGGTATTTATAATTTCCTAAATATGGAATTGCTACCATATCGCACCCAGTAAAGCAATTCTATACGAATTATAGTTGTAGCTAATTATTAGGATATGAAACCAAAGAATTGATTGGCGGTGCTCCGCGCCGCCAATCAATTCTTTGGTTTCACTGTGTACTCATCAAGAATTTCTCTGCCTCGTCGAGTCAATGTTTCTGAGCCTTCTAACATCAGTAAATACTGCCCACGATCTAAACAACTCCGACAAGAAATGGACAAACTACTTTTAAAAAACCACCCATACAAAGTCCCAATTAAACCGCCAATAACTAAACCAATTAACCCAGAAGTCGCCGCGATCGTAAACAAAGCTTGATACCAGTCTAAATTGGGCAACTTTATCCCAAATATTAAACACAACAAAATCCCCACCGCCGTACTAGCGAGTCCGAGCCAAATCATGCCGCGCTTAGCATAGCGCCATGTAGTGTAAGTAGGATTGAATAGTCCAACACTGTCAGGGCTGCTGTAGCCTTTGCCAACTAGGGCAAGATGTTCTGGTGAAATGCCATGACATTGAAGCAAGCGATAGGCTTCAAAGGCAGAATATTCATCTGGCAGAACGGCAATCATCAAACGCGACTGCTTTTTAGGATGTGTTTGGATCACAGGTAAAGCCTAGTATCGACTGAGTGGTTGATTCTGAGATAAGCTAAGTAGCTAGAAACCCAAAAAATCCGTAGCACACGCAGCGTGTGCTACGGATTTTTTGGGTTTATGTTTAATTGCACGTACCTATTGACTAAGATTCTACAAAATTTCAGGCGATATGAGGTGATTTTTGTAATTTGTTAAGCAATGAAGATAATTGCTATAAAAACTTTTGCAAATAAGTTGACAAACCTATGGGTTTGTTTGCTATATTAATGACCGCGCAAAGAAAGATATTTGCAAAGCTTAACAAAAAAGTTAAGCAAATGTCATTGGGGTGTCGCCAAGTGGTAAGGCAGCTGGTTTTGGTCCAGCCATTCCGAGGTTCGAATCCTTGCACCCCAGTTAAACGTCTAGGTAAAATGAGGTCAAATCACTTAAGTGATTTGACCTCATTTTACTTGATATTATTTGGCGCGGTAATCAGAAACTAATTGCTCAAACCATCTCTCAAGGCGATCGCCCCACACCTCCAGAGAATATTCCGCTTCTAACTGTTGCCGACAAGCAAGCCGATCAATCTGATCTAGCTGCGAAATTGCGTCGATCAAACCCGACACATCTCCCATATCCACCAAAAAGCCAGTCTGGCGATCGCGCACAATCTCTGTAAGTCCTCCCGAACGATAGGAAATCACAGGCACGCCACAAGCAAAGGCCTCGATCGCTGCATTACCAAATGCCTCGATCCATCTAGGAGTCATCAATAGAGCGCTCGACTGACCGAGCCTCTCCTGTAGCTGCTCAGTCGCGAGAAATCCCTCATAGTACAGTTTTGCTTTAGGAAAATCTAATTGGATTTGTTGCCAATAGCTGAGATCTTGAATTAGACCAAAAATATGTAAAGGTAAGCCCGTACATTGAGCCGCCTCCGCCGCGTCTTCTAAGCCCTTTTCAGGGGAGATCCGTCCCACCCAAGCTAATTGAGGGCGATCGGGCTTAGCGACAAATTGATATTGGCTTACATCGATACCTTTGCCCATGATCATCAACTGCTCCCCTGCGGTAAAAGTGTCAGCACAGGCGCGAGTATTAACAGCGATCGCCTTGGGGCTTTGCTGGACAGTTTTACTAATCATCCCATCGATTACAGGCGAGAGCGATGACATACTAATCCAATGGGCGATCGGGACTTGAAAAAACGGTGTCAGATAGAGCGGCAGCCAATCATAGGCAAAGTTAAAAATCAAATCGAACTGCCCTTGCACCTCTCTGGCATAGCTCCACATATTTTCTAATACAGAGTTTTGCGGCAAAACTACCATATCTGCGCCCACTTGAGTTTGCGCAGATATCTGCATATTCCCCGCGATCGCCGTCAGCTTAGTGACGTGACTAATTGAGCCTGCTGGGGCGACAATTTCCACAGAGTGCCCTCTAGCAATCAGAGCTTTAGCGGCATTTTGCAGGGTTAATTCCACACCGCCGCCAACCCCAGAGCCTAACGCGCCGACAGGGGTGGATAGAAATAGTAGTCGATACTTTTGATTGCTCATCGTTATATTTGTAGCCTGACTGATTAGTATATCTAAAGCCAAAACCCAAGAGAGAGTGGCGGCGCGAAGCGCCGCCACTCTCTCTTGGGTTTTATATTCTGGCGCTTTTTGCTTTTTAGCCCATGCCAGGAATTAAACCCTTAGTCAGTCGATTGATTGCAGCCCCTGCAACATCACGATAACGCATCTCTCCACAAAGAATCTTGCCCATACGCTGAGTAGCACTAGGGCGCTTCATTCCCATCTTGTAACCAAAACTAGGCACACGATAGAAGATTCCTGCAATCCTTTGTGACCATGCCATATCAGCGCCCCATTCCTCATGTACCTTGAGTGTATATTGCTTCAACGCATCAGCATTACCTGCGATCGCCTCATCAATCGCCTGTCCTGCCAACATTCCCGTAAATAGAGAAGGACGAATTCCTTCCGCTGTAAATGGATCAAGAATACAGGCTGTTTCCCCTGTGAGCAGAGCATTTTGGGTATGGAGTGATTGATTTCCATTCCATAGACAAATTGGATGTTCTGACTGTTCTACTTCTGCCTTCTCAAGTCCCACATGATTAACGTAAGTGGAACAAATCTCAAAAAGATCTTGTTTCTCATTACCCATAAAGGTCGTGGATCCAATGGAATAGCCATCAGCCTTGGGAAAGCTCCAAACAAATCCATTTTGCATCGAACCAAAATCAAAATTGGAATTAAGCTTGTCGGCAAACAAATTTTGCCCGACCTGCTGTGATAAATCCGCTTTGACTTCGAGCATCACTCCCTTACGACGCTTTGGCTCTTTAAATCCTAGCCATTTAGACATCTGCCCCTTAGCACCATCGGCGGCAATTAGATACTTCGCTTCAAATACATCATTATCAGTTTTCACTAACCAGCGATCGCTCTTCCACTCAATTCCATTTACATTAGTGCGATCGCGAAGTTCTACTCCTAATTTTTGTGCTTGCTGCACTAGATAATGATCAAAAATATCACGCCGCACCATCCACACTGGCTCCTTGGTCGCTATTTCCACCATTTCAGGGCTACCCATTTGCCATGTGTAATTTATTTTATTTAGCTTGAGTGACACCGCAGGGGAGAAATCAAAATCAAACCATTCTTGTATGATTGGCGATAAGGCTCCACCACAGGGCTTATAGCGAGGTAGGCTTTCTTTTTCTAACAGTAAAACCGAACGTCCACGTTTAGCTAGATGATAGGATGCTGAGCCGCCTGATGGTCCTGCTCCGACAACAATAGAGTCATACATAAGAATAGTTTTTGAGGATTTTTAAGTAGGTAGACACAGCGATTCTCGTTATGAAACTAAATTTTGAGTTTTTAGCAGCAAAAGCGCTGAAAATCCAAAATCACTTTTTTGAGAGCCAGCCTAGGCTGGCTCTCAAAAAAGTGATTTCTATAATGAGAATTGTTGAGGTAAACAAAATTAACTATAAAGCCACAAGAAGATAATTTGCCCGCTTATAAGGAAATCTCTCGAATTAACCATAGGGGCGAGGATAGGGCTTTAGCATCGGAGAAGCACGATAAACAGGGAAGATTTGGACTGCTTGTCCACCACGTTTGATCGGAATATCGGCAATTTTTTCTAAGGATTGAAAGTAACCCTTATATTTGTCCAAAGGTTGAGGATATCGCTCATCCTTCAAAAATAGTTCTGAAGTAATGTAAAGTGCCGACTTACCCACAAAATCTTCAGCCTTACTCCAATAGGCAAAGCCCCGTAGATCTTCATCAAAACAAGTGACCTTTTTGCCCAATGGCTCGATCGCCATCCCCACTTGTCCTGCCACAAAGAAGTTATTGCTAAACACAAAATCAGCCTTTGCTAATTCTGCTTTCAGCATTGGGTCATCAATAAAGGCTTGACGTAACTGGACTAGATCAACCATTTGGGTGGAAGGATCATCTTTGGCTTCCCAAAAACCACCCGCGATCGCATTGTCACTCCCTTTTTGAACAATCCCCAAATGCACATGGAGCAGACCAATTAGCAATAATGGCAAAATCACTATTCCCGATCCCCAGAGCCAATTGCGAATAAATTTAGGACGCTTTAACTGCACCTTGGCAGCACTTTCTCCCAATAACAGAGTTGCGCCAAAAAATCCCGGCATATGCCAAGAAGGGAGAATTTGAATAAATCCACCCATGAAAGTAAATCCAAAGAAAATCGGTGCAGACACACACAGAATTAGCAATTTTTTGCTGCGGAGAAGACTGTCCGAGATAGTTAATTCCTGTTCATTCTCAATGGATAAATCACTTTTCCCATTTGCTAATTGGGCGATCATCCGAAAACTTGTCCACCATAATGGAATTCCAAAGCTAGGAAAGAGATAGCCAAGGGCTAATAGAATAGTTACCAGCAAACGCTCTAGGTTATAACCCTGCGAAGGAACAGCGCGACCACTCTGAAAGCGAAAGGAAGCCCATTCATGCTGAGCATTCCACAGCAGCACAGGAGAACTGGTGATAATCAATAGAGCGATCGCGGCGAGAGTCCATCCTGAAAATAGGGCGACTCGATGGCGACGACTCAACAAACAAAATAGTCCAAGTCCACCCCCTAGCAAGACTCCGTGATATTTTCCCAAAAAGGCAAAACCCACCAATAATCCAATTAGGGCAATGCGATAGGTGGGTTTGTAGTCGCGAGTTTGATCCGATGGAAAAAATTCGGTAGCAGCAACCCATAAACAAGCTGACCAGAAGAACATCAACGCATTATCAGGCAGGGTCAAGATGCCAAAAGCGATCTGGAAAATAGGAATAGTAGTCAGAATTGCCAAAGTCAGAGTGGCTGTGCGATCGCCAAATAATTTACGGCTGGCTAAGTAGGAAAAAATCAATGTACCTGTATAAAGCAGCACGCCCCCAATCCTGATCGTGAAGGGAGTAACAGCACCCGTCAGCCACACGCCCAGCCCTGCTGTAAAAGCAACTAAGGGAGGATGATCAAAATAGCTGAGATTAAGATTTTGGGTGTAAAGGTAGTAGTAGGCTTCGTCAAAGCCGACGTTGAGATAAATCGCACATATCGCCCTAAACAGGAATCCCCACAATAATATAGCGATCGCCCACTTCTGAATTTTCACTCTAAAATTCCTTATATAACAGTTTGTAAATAGCCCTAAAAAAGGATGAATCGCTTGCTAAGCGGGCAATTCATCCTTTTTTAGATTTCAAGCTTTCTGTTGCCCAGCTACCTAAAAGAGCTTACCGCAATTCTACAATTTTGTTTTTTTGCAAAAAAACGATTTGGGGATTCTCACCGCCGTTGGCGGTGAGAATCCCCAAATCGTTTTCATAATGAGAATTGCTGGAAGTTAAAGCGCTTTGCGCTCAAACCCGAACCAAGAATTTTTTGAAAGTGTTGCAAAGCAACACTTTCAAAAAATTCTTGTGGTTCGTTTGAGCGCAAAGCGCTGTAGGCTTTCAATTTGCTATAAGATCAATCACGCAGTACCGCTAAAAAACCTGCGATCGTTTACGCCCCTACTAACTATCTAGCATGAAGTATCAAGCCCGTATATTTGTCACCCTCCGTCCATCAGTTCTCGATCCCGCAGGTACGGCTGTGCAATCTGCCCTCAAGCAGATGGACTATCATGTTGAGTCTGTTCGCATCGGTAAATATGTGGAGATGATCCTTGAGGCAAAGGATGAGGCTGAAGCCTCACAACAACTAAATGAGGCAGCGGATAAACTGCTAGCAAATCCAGTTATTGAAAATTATCGCTTTGAGCTATCTGTGATCGATTAGGAATTGATAGGAATTTAAAGACATGAAATTTGGTATTTTAGTTTTCCCCGGTTCCAATTGCGATCGCGATGTGGCGACTGTCACCAGTGGGATTTTGCAACAACCGACAAGATTAATTTGGCATACAGACACAGATCTGAGTGATTGCGATGTTGTGGTTGTGCCAGGGGGGTTTAGCTATGGTGACTATCTGCGCTGTGGTGCGATCGCCAGATTTGCGCCCGTAATGCGATCGCTACAAGAACACGCCGCTAAGGGCAAATATATACTTGGCGTTTGTAATGGATTTCAGATTTTAACTGAATCTGGACTATTGCAAGGAGCATTAGTTCGTAACCGCGATTTGCACTTTATTTGCGATCGCGCACCTCTGCGAGTTGAACGAAATGATTTGGTATTTACGCAAAAATATCAAAAGCATCAAGTAATTAGCTTACCGATTGCCCACGGTGAAGGTTGTTATTTTGCGGATGCTGATACTCTCAAAGAGCTTGAAGATAATCAGCAAATTGTGTTTCGTTATTGCGATGCGATCGGTAATGTCACTGACGAAGCAAATCCCAATGGCTCAGTCAGCAACATCGCAGGAATTGCCAACAAACAAGGAAATGTGATCGGGATGATGCCTCACCCTGAGCGAGCTGCCGAAAAAATTGTTGGCGGCACTGATGGTAAAGCATTGTTTGAAGGGTTAATTGCAGGGCTATTAGTCAATGCCTAGCCTATATCTGATCCGTCACGGCATTGCTGAGGAGCGCGGAACCCATGAAGATGACAACCTGCGATCGCTAACCGATGAGGGGCGCAAAAAAACCAAGCAAGTCGCCAAACGTCTTTATGACTTAGGTTTACGCTTTGATTTATTGCAAACTAGCCCCTTGGTTCGCGCTCAGCAAACATCTGAGATATTTGCCAATACATTTAACTGTGCTGTTGAAAAGTCAGAAGAACTCGCTCCTGAAGGAAATTTGGAAGCATGGCTCAGTTGGGCAAATAACTGGCTCGCTCAGCACCCCCAGCCCGCAAGGGCTTCGTTAGGAATTATTGGACATGAGCCAGATCTAACCACTTGGGCAGAAATACTGCTCTGGGGAGAGGCGAAGGGAGTGTTAGTTTTGAAAAAAGCAGGAATAATTGGACTTGCCTTACCTGAAAATGAGCCTTGGCAAGAAAATAGTATTCTGTTTCTCTCAATTCCACCTAAATTGTTGATTTAAGAAACAGAGGCGGCGCAATGCGCCGCCTCTGTTTTTAGTTTGTAACCATGAATCGTTAAACTAGTTAAGCCGCAATTTTTTAAGCTGTCGTCAGTCTTATTAGGATGAAACCCAAGCAAGCGAGTTGCGGCGCTTCGCGCCGCAACTCGCTTGCTTGGGTTTCATTAGTTTTAATGCGACTAGCGACATCTATAGAAGCAAACTTTAAAATGGAGTTCTGAGTATAGATATGGGATTTTTAGAAGGTCAGGTCGCGATCGTCACGGGCGCATCTAGAGGTATCGGACGCGCGATCGCCGTCGCCCTCGCAAATGAAGGCGCAAAGGTTGTCGTGAACTATGCTAGTTCTGCTAATGCTGCTGAAGAAGTCGTTAATACGATCAAAGAAAAGGGTGGCGAAGCGATCGCACTCCATGCCGATGTTTCCCAAGAAGCACAGGTTGATAGCCTAATCAAATCAGCGATCGACACATGGGGACGTGTGGATGTATTGGTAAATAATGCTGGCATTACCCGCGACACCCTATTGCTGCGAATGAAGCTAGAGGATTGGCAATCAGTAATCGATCTCAACCTGACAGGCGTATTTCTGGCAACTCGCACCGTCTCCAAAATTATGCTCAAGCAAAAGTCTGGACGCATCATCAACATTGCCTCAGTTGCAGGACAAATGGGCAACCCCGGACAGGCAAACTACAGCGCAGCTAAGGCGGGTGTGATCGGCTTTACTAAAACCGTTGCCAAGGAACTCGCCAGTCGCGGGATTACGGTCAATGCCGTTGCTCCCGGATTCATCGCGACTGACATGACCGCCGATCTCAAAAATACCGATGAAATTCTCAAATTCATCCCTCTTGGTCGCTATGGTCAATCCGAAGACATTGCGGGAATGGTGAAATTCTTAGCGGCTGACCCTGCAGCGGCTTACATCACAGGTCAAGTATTTAATGTCGATGGCGGCATGGTCATGGCATAAAGTTAGAGAAGGGTGCTAAAGCACCCTTCTCTAACTTTATGGAATAGAAGGAACATTATGCGCCGCACCTTGCAAACTTTGCTAATCACCATATTGGGAATTTTTTGGATAGTGATTAGTCCCAATCTGGCGATCGCTGCGCCAGTCAGTCCTAACACTGCGATAGACTTCACAAAACAACAGGCGATCGCTGTCAACGTCAGTCTTAGCAATACCGCCAATGAACTCAAGTTCATTCCCGATCGCTTTATCTTTGAATCTGGCAAGCGTTACAAACTAGTTCTGAGCAACCCTAGCGCCACAAAGCATTATTTCACCAGCAAAGATTTTGCTGATGCGGTCTGGACACAAAATGTCGTGGCGGGCAATGTAGAAATTAAGGGCAATATCCGCGAATTAGAATTGCGCCCCAACACCACTGCCGAATGGACTTTTGTACCAATTAAGTCAGGAACCTATGAGCTGCACTGCGCGATCGCTGGTCACGCCGAAGCAGGAATGCGCGGCAGCATCACGATTCAACCAAGCGCTTAATTGATGTTTATGATTTGCTTAGCTTCCTGTGTAAGGACTTCATCCATCCAAGCATTTATGCTTTTACCAACTTTAGTAGCAGCAAGATGGATTAACTTGTGATGATCGGGCGTAGTCCTAAAGGGCAATTTACCTGAGTAAGGTTTCTCTGGCTCTTCACCGAGTTCTGCACAAACCTCCAAATAAACATCAATAGAATCTTTGAAAGCTTGTTTGATTTCTTCAACAGTTTCGCCCTCAAAAGTAATCACAGCCTTCAAGTTTAAAACTCGACCGTGCAAAATATTTGCATCGTCATCAATTTCTATATCGCCTATATATCCTTTGTAATTCAGATTGTTCATTTTTTATCCTTTAACTTCTTTTGTTTTTTAAGTTGGGTAGTTCTTACCCCAATTAGTAAGTTTGATCTGTTGAGTCAATCTTTTTCTGGTGTAATTCCTGCCCTTTCTAAGAAATCACGGATGTCTCTAACAGTTAACTTATTAGTGTCGGGCTTAGGATGGGGTCTATGAAATACGTTGGTAGTTTCACCTATCTTAAACACTGTTCTCGATCCCCTAGCTTGAATTATGACCCCACCTAAATTTTTGACTAAGTTTTCTATATCAACCCATTTAATATCTGATTTAGTAGGTTCTTCAAAGATTTCTTTTAGAATTTTTTTGTTCTTATTATTCAATTCCCACCTCTGTTCCTCCTTGTAACCACTGTGATATCACTTATGATATCACAGATACATTTCATGCTGCGACTAACACATCCAATCGTAACTAAAACCTATGCGCTTAATTATTGCCACTCTAATTGGTTTGTTTTTACTATTTCAGCCTGCGGCGATCGCACCTGTACAGGCGCAGCTAAACATTAGCGAGACGGAATCAAATCAACTTGATGCCCTTGTCAAGCAAGCCTTTGATGCAACTGACGCAGGAGACTTTACGGAGGCGGAGGGTTACTGGACAGATTTGATTAAACTTTATCCAGATAATGCCGCAGGTTGGAGCAATCGCGGCAACGCAAAAATGAGCCAAAATCTTCCACAGGAAGCCCTCGCAGACTATAACAAATCCGTGGAACTTGCGCCGAACTATCCTGATCCCTATCTCAATCGCGGGGCGGCGCTCGAAAGTTTAGGCAAATGGGAAGAGGCGATCGCTGATTACAATCGCGTTTTAGAAATTGATCCCAAAGATGCGGCGGCGTATAACAATCGCGGTAATGCTAAGGCAGGTTTGGGTAAGTGGCAAGAGGCGATCGCTGATTATCAAACAGCGATGCAGGTTAACTCCCGCTTTAGTACTGCCTTTGGTAACAATGCGATCGCCTTGTATGAAGTCGGCGCTCAAACTGGCGATACCGAGTCTGCAATTAAAGCGATGAAAAATATCTTACGAAAATACCCTAACTTCACGGATGTACGCGCTGCCCTAACTGCGGCACTCTGGGCAGACAAAAAACTGGGTGAAGCCGAGAGTAATTGGGTATCAGTGGCAAATCTTGATCCGCGCTATCGAGATATTAATTGGGTCAAAAATATTCGCCGTTGGCCACCATCTCTAGTGACGGCTCTAGACAAGTTTTTAACTTTAAAATAAGTACCCAAAGAAATAAAACTATGGCATACGCCATAGTTTTATTTCTTATTTAGGGATAGAAATTTGAATCTCTTTACGCTGTTGATTTCTAAAGTTAGCAACAGCATCATTAAGAGATTCCGATTGCTCTTTGTTAAACTGCTCCGAAGACTTGCCGCCTGCTAAATTAATTTGATTAATTAATTGCAATAGGTTTAAGTTACTACCGCCAATATCTAGAGATCCTCTTTCCTGTTGCTGAGATTCGCGTAAGGTTTGTTCAGAAAGTGTGGACGCAGGGACTACTTGAGCGATCGCGTTGCTCGAAAACATTGTTGCTGAAATAAGGCTAATTGCCCCTAGTGAAATATTTTTAAAAATTTTCATGGTCAGATTCCTCCAAAATACGCGACAAGATCTAATATCCAGTTTATACCAAATTTTTTGTCAGAAGACAGTGCAGCCAAACCAAACCCCAAGAGAGAGTTGCGGCGCGAAGCGCCGCAACTCTCTCTTGGGGTTTGACAAATAGAAGGGCAACGCAGCGCGTTGCCCTTCTATTTTGTTTTTTAAATCGAATAATCTAAAGCAAATGACTTGGCATCTCTAGGCTGAATATGCACATATTGTTGAGGTTGCAGATTTAACTCATCAAAGCGTTCGCGAGTTAGATGCGCCGTCAAGACTTGCCCATCTCCCAACACCAGTTCTGCTTGGACTTCCCAGCCTAAATGAATTAATCGCGTAATCCGTGCCGCAATAGAATCACTACTTGCCTCTGTCTCAATCAAAATATCGCGAGGACGAATATAAACATCTTCACTAGCCCCATGTTTATGGAGGCGATGAAACTCACTAGCGCGATCGCTATTGGCAGGAAGAATATTAACAGGGCCAATAAAGCTCATCACAAAGGGTGTGGCAGGATTGTCATAGACTTGGGCAGGTGTGCCGATCTGCTCGATTCGCCCTTTGTTCATCACCACAATTTCATCAGAAACTTCCATCGCTTCTTCTTGATCATGGGTGACAAATACGCTAGTTACATGGACTTCATCATGGAGGCGGCGCAACCATGCACGGAGTTCTTTACGGACTTTTGCATCTAATGCGCCGAATGGCTCGTCAAGCAACAATACACTTGGCTCTACCGCTAGCGCCCGAGCGAGGGCAACCCGTTGGCGCTGTCCACCTGACAATTGTGAGGGATAGCGATTGCCTAAACCTTTGAGTTGGATCAATTCGAGGAGTTCTTCAACACGGGCAGCAATTTTATCCTTTGGTTCTTTGCGGATTTCTAACCCAAAGGCAATATTTTTGCGAACGGTCATATGCTTGAATAGGGCATAGTGCTGGAATACAAAGCCAATATTGCGATCGCGTACATCTTGATCAGTGGCATCTTTACCAGTCAAAAAAATCTTGCCGCGATCGGGCGTTTCTAAGCCAGCAATCAATCGTAGAAGCGTGGACTTGCCAGAGCCAGAAGGACCTAAAAGAGCCACTAAAGCTCCAGTTTTAATCTCCAGATTAATATTGTCTAGAGCTAAAAAATCACCAAATTGCTTATTTACATTCTCTACAACAATGCCCACTCTACTTTCACCTCAAAAACTTCTTGGATAAATTCAACGGTATTACTTCTATAATCCACAGTTATCCAGTGTGTTTACCGTTGATTTGACAGACTCATATCTTACAATACTTTACATAGCTATAGTCATACCAAAACTAAAAATGGCTTCGCCATTTTTAGTTTTAAAAACCCTTACTGGATTTGGTTTTTAATTCATAAAAGTGTAGTCACACTTTTGTGAATTGGTATCACTTGTATCAGGACATAAAACCCAAACAGTGTGAGGCGGCGTAAAGCGCCACCTCACACTGTTTGGGTTTTATGTCCTACTCCCTTCCCACTATCAAAATAGACATTAAAAACCAAGAACTAGCGTTGCGGCGCTTCGCGCCGCAACGTCTAATCTTTCACTGGGAAGGGAGTAACATGAATAGCGCCAGCTATAAAACCAGAAGATGAGTTGCGGCGCGAAGCGCCGCAACTCATCTTCTGGTTTTATAGCATTACAGCAATTTTCGATTAAAGGAACCCCCAAGAATTTTTTGAAAGGGTTGCAACGCAACCCTTTCAAAAAATTCTTGGGTCGGACTTGAACGTAAAGCGCTATAACAGACTGTGAAGAGAATTTTGATATTAGAAATTGTAGTGAATTGTGGCTTTATATCCATAATTTCCGCAAATTCCTGTAATTTATTTTTATGAAATCAACTGCATTTATTCCTATCGCTGTATTTGTACTCACCCTTGCTCTGCTGGGGTGGGGATACATCCGTTCTCGCAAATTTGGCAAGCTGGGATTACTCTCTTGGTTGCAATTTGTAACGATGATGTCACCTTGGCTAATTTATTTTGGCTTGTTTGTATCAGGTGTTTTTATCAATTTCACCACCTTACTATTTTTACTGCTTGGCTCGACGCTCTCCTATGTCGCCATTGGCAATCAGTTACGCAAGGTAGCCGCCACAGAGAGATTAGAGATTGAACAAAAGCTGAAGCAAGAGTTGGGAGATCTTAATGATGTAGATCAAGTCAAAGCTACTGCTAATCTCCAAAACAATCTGCCTAATAATGCACCAATCTCCTTGGCAATGGCTCAGGCAAAAAATCAGCTAAAACGTTATCAATCCGTTCCTGCGGAAGATACGAAGTTGATGCAAGGAATTTTTGGGATTGAGACTTACTATGTCACCGAGACAGTTCCTTATCAAGAAGGAGCCATTTTTAAAGGTAATTTGCGCGGTGAACCTGATGTAGTCCATGCGCGTCTATCGCAGTCAATTCGCGATCGCCTTGGTGACAAATACAATCTTTTTTTATTAGAAGGTCAGGATCGCAAGCCTGTGGTGATCATATTACCAAGTCGCATCAGCAACTTTGAAAACAACAATACGATTCCTCAACAAATATTGATTGCAGTACTATTTGTTGCCAGTGGTTATACTTCACTAAATCTGGGAGCCTTAGTCGGCGGAGTTCCGATCGTGCAGTCGGCGCAAGAATATCTCATCGGTTTACCCTTTGCATTGGGGATTGGCGTAATCTTTGGGCTGCGGGAATTAGCGATGCGATTAATGGCAAAAAAATATCAAGTTAAACTCAGCTTACCTTTCCTACTACCCTCATCACAATTGGGCATCTTTGGCGCATTTAGCCGCATTTATTCGCCATTGCCTCATCGCAAAGCCCTATTTGACATTGCGATCGCCCCTGCAATGACGAGTGGTTTGCTATCTCTACTATTTCTAGTTGTTGGCTTGCGGCTTTCCGCGATCGGTATGGGAAGTATTGACATCCCTAGTCAAGTTTTCCAAGCCTCGGCTTTAGCTGGCACGTTGGCAAAGTTATTTCTGGGAGAAAGTTTACGCGCTAGTTTTATTTCTATTCATCCTTTGGTTGTTTTAGGCTGGCTTGGTTCAGTTATTACTGCCTTAAACTTAATGCCCGCAGGTCAGTTAGATGGCGGTCGCCTAGTGCAGTCGATCTATGGCAGACGCACGGCTAGTTGGACAACTATATTGACCCTGATTTTTTTGGTCGTTGCTACCGTAATTAATCCACTAGCGCTCTACTGGGGCGGCATTATCTTAATCCTATTGCGAGATCTCGAACGTCCAATGCTCAATGAGTTATCAGAAATTGATGGCGATCGCGAAGTTTTAGGAGTTATTTCTTTATTTTGGATGCTGCTAGTTCTATTGCCTTTGACTTCAGGCGTAGCTGAACTCTTTGGCATTGGTGGTACTGGTGGACTACTGCCCTAAACCTCAAGATGCTCGCAACCCATTTTGAAGTTTAGTTGCTACTGGGATCAACGGGTTCAGAATTAGCATTTTTTGTTGATTTGATCTCAGGCAAGTTAAGCAGCGATGATGGGATATTGCTACTTGCGCCAAAGGGCTGTTTGGCGATCACCTCAGGAGTTTGGCGATCGCTCATCGCAAGAAGTGATTGAATTGCCCCCGGAATAGAGTCGGGATCCATAAATAAAACTTTACTACTGGGACTCTGTCCGATCGCCTGTCCCATTTCCAGATATTTTTGGGCAAGTAAATATTGAATTGCCTCTTTACCATTGGGGTGTTTGGCGATCGCATTAGAAATACGCTCAATCGCCTCTGCCATCGCCTCAGTTTGCTGAAGATGGACTTGACGTTCAGACTCTGCCAATACCTGATTTGAGGAAGCCTCTGCTTCGGCTTTTTTGATTTCTGAAGTTTTCTCGCCTTCAGAGAGAGAAATCATAGCTTTTTTTTCAATCTCTGCCGCCTTTTGCTTTTCCATCGATAGCAATACAGAGCTAGGAATAGTAATCTCACCTAGACGCACCCGCAAAATTGTGATCCCCCAGTCATCTGTATCACTGCGAATTCCCGTTAAAATCTCGCCATTAATACTTTCCTGTCCGCCAATAATATAGTCCAGTTCACAGCGCCCGATCTGGGTCTGAATTTGGGTCGAGAGGGATACTTGCAGAGACTGATCAACGTTTTCAATGTTGTATCGCGCTTTTTTAAGATCATTAATCTGCCAATACATCGCCCCACTGACATTGACGCTAACGTTGTCAGAAGTCATACAGGGCTGTGGTTTTAGTTCTAAGACCTGCTCACGGGCGCTTTTGATCAGGGCAATGCGATCAAATAACGGCAACACCACATTAATACCCGGAGTGAGGGTTTTTTCGTATTTACCAAATCTCTCCACTAGAGCGACCTGACCTTCTTCAATAATCCGAAAAGATCGAAAGATGTAAGTTCCACTTAAAAGCGCAAACACAATACTAAAAATTGTCGCTTCCATAGATTAAGCCCCTAAAAAAGTATTAGGTCAGGGTTTTCAAAAAACTAATTTGGGGATTGTCAGCGCCGCAGGCGCTGACAATCCCCAAATTATAGCTGTAGTCATTTGCATCAGGATAAATCAAAACCCAAGAAGACAAGTAGCGGCGCTTTGCGCCGCTACTTGTCTTCTTGGGTTTTGGCCTAACAAGAATGGTAACAGCTATACTTCAAGACCCTGAATAAAAAAGAAGGTGTTACTTAAGCAACACCTTCTTTTTTATTCAGCTAGCTCAACTTCATGAGCGCCTAAATGGGTAGTAAACTTAGGCGCTAACTTAACTTCATAGGGATAATTTGGGCTGATCGGACGACCATTCCATTCCGTATGCAAACGGATAATTTCCCCCTCCATTCCATTGATGTCAAATGACTTACCCTTATGCTCAGGATGATGGAAAACATTTAATGCTGTTTTAATCCGAACGCGATCGCCAACCTTCATAAATCCTATATATCCAAATCAAAAAATCTTTGTCAATTATCGCTTGTCTAGCGCGATCGTGAACGCAAAATCTAGAAAGTATCCCCAAAAGATGAGGTGGAGCAAAGGTCTACCTCATCTTTTGGTACTTTCTAGCCGTAGTCATCTGTGATGGCGCAAATCACAGAACCAGAAAACTAGTTGCGGTGCTTTGCACCGCAACTAGTTTTCTGGTTCTGTGACCCAATTAAGTTAGCAAAAGCTTTAAATCTAATTCTCTAGATCTACCGATGGCAAAACTACCTCTAGTTTTGGTGCATGACCCCAAAAAGCCTCTAGGTCATAATATTCGCGCTCTTTGTCCATCATGGCGTGGACAATCAAATCACCATAATCTAGCAAAACCCAAGTACCATCCTGCTGTCCAGCAATATTTCTGGGCTTTCGTCCAAACTTTTCAGCGATCGATTCCTCAACCATGCCTGAAATTGCGCGTACCTGTGCTTTAGAAAATCCTGATGCGATCACAAAATATTCTGCCAAACTTGAGACTTCACCGATCGCAAGCAAAACGATATTCTCTCCTTTGCGATCGTCGGCAGCAAGTACGGCGGCTTTTGCCATCTGATAGCTTTGTTCTTGTTCTCTCTCACTGAGAGTTAAGGCTGGATTAATATCGGTGGCGATGGTCATAGTTGGCAGATGAACTCCTGATCGGTTAATGATTTTATTTGTTGATGTTTTGTCAGTACCACATCATTGTAACTTGATCACCAATCTTGCGAAAATACAATTTCTCAGCAACATTGATATAAAACCTGTAGCTTACGCTTTGCGGGCGAATTAGTTTCTTTGGGTTCTGGTTTTTATTATGCCAAGATACTTAGTTAACTCATCACAATCATTTAGATCGCAATCATGAATAGCTCTCTCAAACGTACTCCTTTATATGATCTCCATGTTGCTGCTGGCGCAAGATTAGTAGAATTTGGCGGTTGGGAAATGCCCGTACAGTACAAAGGGCTGGTCGCTGAACATCTGGCTGTCCGATCGCAGGTGGGAATGTTTGATGTGTCGCACATGGGGAAATTTGCAATTTCAGGTATAGGTATTGTCGAGACTTTAAATAAGCTTATTCCCTCAAACTTAGGGCGGATCAAAGTCGGACAAGCTTTTTATACGGTTTTGCTTAATGAACAAGCAGGAATTATTGACGATGTAATTTTTTATCGTCATGAACCCGATGGCGATCGCGAAAATTGGTCGGTGATCGTTAATGCTTCCACTTGTGCCAAAGATAAAGCATGGTTGCAGCAGCATTTAGGAGATCGCCTAGTTGACAATTCTGATTCGCAAATCTTAATCGCAGTACAGGGTAAAACTGCGATCGCCACTCTACAAGAGCTAGTAGTTTCGGATCTGAGCAAGTTGCCAAGACTTCGATTTGGACATACCTACACTGAAGTTTTGGGTGTACCGAGCTTTGTGGCGAGGACAGGCTATACAGGAGAGGATGGCTGCGAAATCATGACTGATATTGAAACAGGTAAAGCTCTTTGGCAAAAGTTATTAGCTATGGGTGTAACTCCCTGTGGGTTGGGCTGTCGTGACACCTTGCGCCTAGAGGCAGGAATGCATTTATATGGACAGGATATGAATGAGAGTATTACCCCTTTGGAGGCAGATTTAAATTGGATTGTGCATCTTAAAGAAAAGGGAGACTTTATCGGACGTGAGGTTTTGGAAGAACAGAAGCAAAATGGAGTGACTCGTAAATTAGTGGGATTGGAATTAGCAGGGCGCAATATTGCGCGTCATGATTACCCCATCCGTTATGAAGGCGAAACTGTGGGAATTGTTACCAGTGGCACAATGTCCCCAACTTTAGGAAAGGCGATCGCCTTTGGATATGTGCCGATTGAATTGTCTAAAAACGGGCAAGTTCTGCAAGTTCAGATCCGCAACAATGAGTTCCCTGCCACAGTTACTAAGCGCAACTTTTTGTAGTAGCCAGCAAAAAAGCGCGTTGCGCTTTTTTAAAACCCAAAAACAAGCAGTGCGGCGCTTTGCGCCGCACTGCTTGTTTTTGGAGCAAAGGGAGTAATTGCTAACAAACCAAAAATTTTTTTAAAAGTGTTGCAAAGCAACACTTTTAAAAAATTCTTGGTTTGGGTTTGAGAGCAAAGCGCTGTAACAATCACATTACATTAGGCACAAAATTTTGCAGACGCATTGGTGGACGCACATAATCTATTTCCTTTTGACGAGGTGGCAGCTCAATTTTTTTAGGAGTCACATCCTCATAAGCAACTTGGCTCAATAGATGCGAAATACAGTTGATGTGCGCTCGGCGTTTATCATCCGAATTAACCACATACCAAGGCGATTGACTGATATCTGTAGCGTTGAACATATCGTCCTTCGCTTTAGAATATTCCACCCATTTAGCCCTTGCTTCTAAATCCATGGGGCTAATCTTCCAACGCTTCAAAGGATTGGCAATCCGTTCTTGAAAACGCTTTTCTTGCTCATCATCACTGACCGAAAACCAATACTTGACCAGAATGATCCCTGCCCTTTGGAGCATACATTCAAACTCTGGACAAGAACGTAGAAATTCTACATATTCTTCATGGGTGCAGAAATTCATCACCCGTTCCACACCAGCACGGTTATACCAACTGCGATCAAATAGCGTGATTTCGCCAGCCGCAGGCAAATGAGCCGCATAACGCTGGAAATACCACTGAGTTTTTTCGTGATCGGAGGGAGTTCCCAATGCCACAACCTTACAAACACGGGGGTTTAGACATTGGGTGATTCTTTTAATCGTGCCACCTTTGCCTGCGGCATCTCGACCTTCAAATATGACCACGACCTTTAGCCGCTTAAACTTCACCCATTCTTGCAGTTTGACTAACTCGATGTGAAGTCGATTTAATTCTTTTTCATAGACTTGCTTCGATAATCTTGGAGCCTCTTCTCCAGATTTTGACATCTCTTCGATCGCGCTTGGCAATTGAGGCGATCGCTTCAAAGTTTTCTCAGGAAATTTCTCAGGCTTATCCTTGGATTTAGATTTCTTTTTGTGATCTTTATCGACTTTTGGTAAGTCCATCACAGGCAACTCTCTGGAGTTTTTGCTGTCGCTATCTTTTTTCGCCATGGCTATTGATTACCTTATTTATGGCTATGTTCATAAATTATATCTATTGATAATCTAGCTCAGCATCCAAAACTACATATTGTAATGCTTGAATTAGCTAGAACCGAAAATAGATAGGACTTACGCAGAAATTGATTAAGCCCTCACCCCTAGCCCCTCTCCCGCAGGCGAGGGGAACAAGAAAAGTTAGAATCTTGCGCCCCTTCTCCCGCGGGAGAAGGGGTTGGGGGATGAGGGGAGATTTCACTTCGCGTAAGTCCTAATAGAATGGCGGCGCGGAGCGCCGCCATTCTATTTTCGGATTGTTTACTTCGACACCTTGCCATCAGGAAGCGTCGCGCCAGTTAGATTTGCGCCCACGAGGTTGGCACTACTCAACTCAGCACGATTAAGAATTGCATCGGTAAGATCTGCGTCAGCAAGATTAGTTCTGGCTAAATAAGCTTCAATGAGATTAGCGCGGATCATAATGGCTCCTCTTAGATCAGCACGACTAAGATCAGCGCGAGACATTTTTACATCAGTGAGATTAGTTCTTTGCATCTTCGCTCGACTTGCTTTAATGTCTGGCATAACCGCCCCACACATTGACACGCCCTTGAGATCGGCATCAAGCAAAATTGCTCGCTCCAGTCTGGCATTATTTAAGATTGCACCAGAGAGAAAAGCACCACTTAGATTTGCCTCGGTAAGAAATATGCCCTGCATATTGGCATTATTCAGCTTAGCTTCACTGAGGTTTGCACCACTAAGTGTCGCTTCTTGCAGATTTGCACCCCGCAAATCTGCCTTATGTAAATCCGCACCTGATAGATTTGCACCCCGTAGATCCGCACCCGCTAGATTTGCACCTGTCAGAGTCGCAACACTACGTTTTTTCTTGCCTGCATCAATTTCATGCTGATCGCCAACGGCACGTTCTTGTCTAAGATTTGCGCCCCGCATACAAGCTCCAGACAGGTTTGCCCCATTAAGATTGATAGTCCGCATATCGGCATCAATTAAGTTAGCATCCATCAGATTTGCAAGACTGAGATTTGCCCCAAATAAAGTCGTGCCTTGAAGACTTGCACCATGCAAATCACCATTGGAGAGATTGACATTACTCATACTGGCTTGGTTAAGATTTGCTCCCCGCAAATATGCCCCCATCATCAGAGCGCCGCGCATATTCGCACGGGTCAGACAAGCAAAAGTAAAGACGGTACTATTAAGATAAGCTCTAGAAAAGTTGACATCTAGCCAGTCACTGTTACTGAGATTTGCACCGTTGAGCTTGATCCCAGTTAGGTTGAGTCCGCTAAAGTCGCGATCGCCTTTAGCGTAGCTTCGCAAGATATCTTGCGAGGTGATTACATCACTCATATCCTGAAACCTTCTGGAAAGAATAGTCCTAATATTCTCATAAATATTTCCCTAGGGGTAGAGAAAGATAAGTACTTATGGAAAATAAATTACCAAAACCCGTAAAGTTGCTCCCCTGCGGGGCGCAACTTTACGGGTTTTGGTTTGTAATTAAGTAGCTACTTAGATGATAAAAATTTAGATAATCGTGTTGTCAGGAATCACTGCATTTTTGACGACAACGACAATACCATTACAAATGCAATAGCCTTGATCTTCACGATTTACATCCTGAACACGGTCTTTATTGATAATCTGCACATTTTTACCAATCCGCGCATTCTTATCAATAATTGCATGACGGATAATTGTATTCTCACCAATGCCCATTGGCACGATGTGATTTTCAAGATCCTTTTTACGTTCTTCTTGGGGCTGATAAAAATCACAACCCATCAAAAGAGTGTCTTCAATCGTGCAATTTGCATCAACATGCATCCGAATTCCCACTACTGAATTAGTGATCGTGGCTTTGCTGAGCAGACAACCTTCACCAATGATCGAATCCTTAACCTTACAATCATGCACCTTGCTAGGAGGCAAATAGCGGGCGCGAGTATAAATAGGCTTTTTGGTTTCGTAGAAGTTAAAAGCGGTATCAGGATGACGAGTTAAGTCCAAGTTCGCTTGGTAGAAAGACTCAATGGTTCCAATATCTTCCCAATAGTCTGAAAATAGATAAGCCTGAACATTGGAAGTGTTAATAGCGTTGGGAATAATCTCTTTACCAAAGTCGGTAAAGTCTGGATTATCGCTCAGCATCTTCATCATTACGTGTTTATTAAAGACATAGATGCCCATAGAAGCGATGAAGGGACTATATTTAGCTTCCTCAGCACTCAAACCAAGACTAGTCGTATCGACACGCATTTCTTCCAGAGCTTCGCCCTTAGGCTTTTCGAGAAACTTGATAATTTTCCCTTTTGCATCAGTTTTCAACAAGCCAAAAGCAGTAGCTTTTTTCTGATCAACTGGTAGTACTGACAAAGTAATATCTGCACCAGTTTTACGGTGATGATTGACAAACTTTTCGTAGTCCATGTTATAGAGTTGATCGCCCGAAAGAATGAGGTATTCGGTAACATCCCAAGATTCTAAAAGCCATGCATAGCGTCGAACGGCATCGGCTGTGCCTTGAAACCAATCTGGACTATCGGGGGTTTGTTGAGCCGCCAAAATTTCGATAAAGCCATCAGAATAAGATGCAGGGCGATAGGCTTGGTTGACGTGACGGTTTAGTGAAGCTGAATTAAACTGGGTTAAGATGTAAATCTTGTCAATTCCTGAGTTGATACAGTTACTCACAGGAATGTCGATCAGTCGATATTTACCTGCTACGGGGACGGCGGGTTTAGCGCGTGTTTTGGTGAGGGGATATAGTCGGCTTCCCTGTCCACCGCCCAAAATGATAGCCAGTACATTTTTCATAAATTTATCGGATTATCTTGGCTTTTTTATTTACATACTTTTCTGAATGCAAACATTGTCTATCTTTGCGGGGATCGTGGCAAGTAATGTAGCTGCAATTATCATTATAAGAATTGGTTTTTTGAAAGCCAGCCTATGGCTGGCTTTCAAAAAACCAATTTTAGTGTTTGCAGCACCAAAGGTGCTGCAAACACTAAAATTCGTTAAACCCCAAGGAGACTCACGGGGCTTTGCGCCATGAGTCTCCTTGGGGTTTTAGATTCGCCCTTTGATAACCTGCCATTGCGTAACTGGACGCATCGGTTTCCAACCTAAAAAACTACCGATCGCTTCAGCACGACTGATTGAAATTTGAGTGAGCGTACCACCATACGCTTGTTGCCATTGAAATAATTTCTGTTCACCTTCGAGAGTGACAACATTGGCGACTAGACGACCCTGCGATCGCAAACTTTTCCAGCAAGTCTCAAATAAATCTGGCACAGTTGCACCGCCACCGATAAAGATCGCGTCAGGGGTCGGTAAGTCTTGCAAAATTTCTGGGGCTTTGCCTTCGATGATTTTGAGATGGGGCGTACCCAGTGAAATTGCATTTTCAGCGATAAAGTGCGTGCGTGATTTTTCGATCGAGATCGCTTGACAACGAGGATGACTTCGCATCCATTCAATACTAATGGAACCACACCCAGCTCCCACATCCCACAACAATTCGCCAGCGTTAGGGGCAAGAGCAGATAGAGTGATAGCCCTAACCTCGCGCTTTGTTAATTGTCCATCATGGAGATAAGCATCATCGGGGAGTCCAACTATCCGCGACAGAATTTTAGCTTCAGGATTAGGAATACATTCCACGGCGATCGCGTTAAGTGCGGCAAATTCTGGGAAAAGCTCAAATTGATTAGCAATAGTAGAGATAATTCGCTCTTTTTCACCATTAAGATGTTCTAAGACCATGATTTTGCTATTACTAAAACAGCGATCGCAAAGAATATTGGCGACAATTTGTGGAGTTTCTTTACCTGAACTAAGAATCAGAAGTTTCGCCTTGGGATAAATATATGATTGTAAAATTGAAGCAGGACGGCCGCATAAACTTAGGGTTTCTACTTCATTTAACGACCATCCTAATCGCGCACAAATCAAGCTAAAAGTAGAAGGTGAAGGTGCAATATTTATTTCTTCAATGGGAACCTTTTTTAATAGCGTTGCGCCGACTCCAAAACATAGTGGATCGCCACTTGCCAATATACATACGGACTTACCGCGATGATGGAGAATTTGATTAATCGATTCTTCCATCGGAGATGTCCAATTTATTTGCGATCGCGTATCTTTTGGCAACATCGCTAAATGGCGATCGCCTCCTACTAAAATTTCGGCAGTATCAATTAGCGATCGGGCGGCGGCACTCAATCCCGCTAAGCCATCTTCACCGATACCAACTATAGATAACCACTTCTGAATCATTAAACTAGATAAATTACTAAGATACAGCGCTTTGCGCCTTCTTAAAACCTAAGAAAAATATTAATTACAGAGATTTAATTACACAGATTTAATTAGGAGCAGAAATTTAATAAAACCCAAACTTGTTTCGGCGGGCGAAGCCCGCCGAAACAAGTTTGGGTTTTATTTGCACAAGTTATTTAATTTTCATTCCTTACAATCAAGAAGTAATAAGAAGAGATCACTTTTTTATAGAGCAAATCGTTGCAAAGCTAATTTGAGGTTTGAGAGAAACTGCACAGAACTTTGTTGTTAGATTTTAATTGCTTTTATTTGCGATCTTAATTCTCCTTTATAAATAATTCAGTTCAAAGAACTCACATCTTATTTGGTATAGGACATAACAGATCACAAATAAAAATTAACGCAGTATGACATTAAGAAACTTAAAGTTTAGTTAAATTTGAATTGTTTACGTTGTGTAGTCGTAAATCATTCTGTTTGCAGTCAAATTTTATCTTTCTCATACTCTTTTACTGTTGCTAGAAAGATTTTATGCCTAAGACGCTGTTTAAAGTTGATCTCACTAAGCCCATGAGTGAGCAAGAACTACCTGGTCATAATCGTTGGCATCCAGATATTCCAGCTATAGCTTCTGTTAATCCAGGTGATACTTTTAGGATTGAGTGTAAAGACTGGACAGATGGACAAATTAAAAACAACGATAGTCCTGATGACATTCGCGATGTAGATCTATCAATTGTTCATGTACTAAGTGGTCCCATCTGGGTAAATGGTGCCGAACCTGGTGATATTCTTGTTGTCGATATCGTTGATATTGGCGCTCTTCAAGGCGATGAGTGGGGCTTCACAGGCATTTTCGATCAAAAAAATGGCGGCGGATTCCTAACCGATCATTACCCTAATCCTGCTAAAGCAATTTGGGATTTACAAGGAATTTACACCACTTCGCGTCATATCCCTGGTGTCAAATTTGCTGGAATTACCCACCCTGGTTTGATCGGATGTGCGCCGTCTCATGAACTGCTCGCTAAATGGAATAAGCGTGAGTCTGAGCTAATGGCAACTCAACCAGATCGCCGTACTTATGGGGCGGGAATTAATATGGATGGAGTGCCTGTATTGGCGGCTCTACCAAATCCTCACAATGCAGTTTTAGGGACTTTACCCCAGTCTGAATATGAGCGGGTTGCGGCTGAAGCTGCGCGCACCATCCCACCTCGCGAACATGGTGGAAACTGCGATATCAAGAATCTGTCCAGAGGAACTCGCATTTATTTCCCTGTTTACGTGGAAGGTGGCAAACTTTCCATGGGTGATATTCACTTCTCTCAAGGAGATGGTGAAATCTCTTTCTGTGGCGCAATTGAGATGTCTGGATACCTTGACCTTCATGTAGATATTATCAAGGGCGGCGTAGATAAATATGCCATGACAAATCCAATCTTTAAGCCCGGTCCAGTAGAACCCCATTACTCAGAATTCCTAGTTTTTGAAGGGATTTCTGTGGATGAGTTTACGGGTAAGCAGTATTTCATGGATGTGCATATTGCTTACCGCCAAGCTTGTTTGAATGCGATCGCCTATCTCATGAAGTTCGGTTATACAGGTGAACAAGCTTATCTATTGCTTAGCTGTGCGCCTGTAGAAGGAAGGGTTAGCGGTATAGTAGACATTCCCAATGCCTGTTGTACTCTAGCGATTCCGACAGCGATTTTTGATAAAAACATTCTTCCAGTTTAATCAAATTATGCCTCTGTACGAATTTCGATGTGAAGATTGTGATGTTTTCGATGTGTGGCGACCGATGGCTGAATCCAGTGACCCTGCTTACTGTCCATCCTGTGAGAAACGCGGTAAACGCATATTTTCACCGCCAATGACTCTTTCTAGAACGGTACGAATGAAGAAAGTGAGTGCAGAACCAGAACTTGTTAAGCGAGATCTGGAACCTAAAACTCCTAGAGTTCAGTATCATTCTGGAAGTCGTCCTTGGATGGTCGGACACTAGATTTAGTATTAGGAATTGACATCTTATATTTACTTGTTAAAGAGAATTTATCTTGATGTCAGAATTACATATCCCTTGGTGTGAGTTTTAAAATAGTTTAGGAGTATTTCAGACAATGAAGAAGATCAACAGATCGAACGATGCTTTGAATGGTATAACCCGTCGCCGCTTTATCCAGTATGGATCTCTGGCTGCTGCCACCAGTATTGTTGCAGCATGTACCCCAACTGCAACCACCCCTACCACAACTGGCGCAACTTCTTCTACATCCCCTGCGGCAAGTGGCGCAAAAGGAATCAAGGTTGGCGTAATGTATTCCACTACAGGTACGATCGCGATCGTGGAAAAATCATTACAGGATGCAACTTTCCTTGCGATCGACCAAATCAATGAAGGTACTGGTCCTTGGGCTGGCAAGAAGGGTATTGACGGACAAATGATTGAAAAGGTCGTTGTCAATCCTGACTCCAACTGGGATTTGTACAACCAAATGTCCAAGCGGTTGATTGATGAAGACAAGGTGGTCTGCGTTCTTGGTTGTTACACATCAGCTAGTCGCAAATCAGTTCTTCCAGTTTTTGAAGAAAAAGACAGTCTGCTCTACTATCCTGTCTACTATGAAGGAAACGAATGTAGCTCCAACGTGATTTACACTGGTGCTGCACCCAACCAACAGATCACTGACTCGATCCCTTACTGCATCAAAAACTTTGGTAAGAAAGGATTCTTCATCGGTTCTGACTACATCTATCCTAAAGAAAGCAATCGGATCGCCAAAGCAGAATTGGTCAATGGTGGCGGTGAAGTTGTTGGCGATGAATATGCTGCGCTCGGTACAACTGAGTTCATCACGATCATCAACAAGATCAAACAAGCCAAGCCTAACTTCATTCTTAGCAATCTAGTTGGAGACAGTATTCCTGCATTCTACAAGCAACTCAAAGATGCTGGGATCACTTCCAAGGATATTCCGATCATGGCATTTCCGACAACAGAAGAAGAAATTCAAGCGATGGGACCTGAGTTTGCTGAAGGTCACTACAGTAGCTTCAACTACTTCCAGACAGTTGACACTCCTGAGAACAAGGCATTTGTGGAACAGTTCAAGGCGAAGTTTGGCAAGGAGCGTGTTACCAATGGAGTTATGGAGGCAGCTTACATCCAAACCTTCTTCATGGCTCAAGCGATGGAAAAAGTCGCCAAGGAAAAGAAAGCCCTCAACACCTCTAGTCTGCGTGAAGCAACCAGAGGACAAGTATTCAAGGCTCCTCAAGGGACTGTGAAGGTCGATCCAGACAACTACCACTCATATCTATATTCCAGAATTGGGAAATGGAAGGCAGATGGTCAGGCTGAAATCGTATTTGCAACCAAGGCGGCAGTTAAGCCAATTCCTTGGAGTCAAGCTTTGTACAAGGGTCGCACCTGTGTTCATAAAACTCCAGATGATCGCAGCAATTCCAATGTTGAGACGAAGAAGGATCTTCCCGTTGAGTTCCTAAAGGAAACATAAATTGATTTCCATCTAGTCTAATTGTAACTAACAACCTTCCTAGTCTTAGAGAGGCGCACCCTGCGGGTGCGCCTCTCTAAGACTATATTTAAGAATTGATCCCCCCAGCCCCCTTAAGGGATTCAGGGGGGATTTCTTGGAAGTTTTAACCGCAGAAAGTAAACACTGAATGATTAAACTAAGAAAGCCATGAACGTCTTGCCAATTAATGCATTATCTTCGTTAATACACTTAGCACAGGCAACACCAGCGGCAAAATCGTTCGACCCGATCGCAATTACCAATCAGCTCCTGAATGGTGTTGGTATCATTGGTATTCTTTTGTTGACAGGCTTAGGACTGTCGATAACGTTTGGAGTTATGCGAATTATCAACCTAGCTCATGGTGAATTCATCATGCTGGGCGCGTATACCTCGTTTGTGTTGCAAAGTAATTTCAAAATGGATTTGTTATTAACAATCCCGTTTTCTTTCTTGTTCACAGCCTTTGTCGGCGCAATTGTCGAACTAACCATCGTCCGACGGCTATATGGGCGAGCTGTGGAAACGCTTCTGGCGACTTGGGGACTAAGTATAGTTATTCAAGGCGTTGTTAAGCTTATTTTTACAGCGCAACTCAAGTATGTAAAAGCTCCTCCCTACATCAGAGGAAACTGGACACCGTTTGAACTTGGCGGACAAGCGATCGAGATATCTTACTACCGCTTGTTTATTATCTTCATGGCACTATTACTTCTAGGAATAACCGCTTTTCTACTTTACGGAACAAAGCTCGGCAGAGAAGTACGTGCAGTCACCCAAAACAGAGACATGGCAAAGTGCTTGGGTGTAAATACTAGTCTCGTAGATATGCTTACCTTTGCCTATGGGTGCGGTTTAGCAGGAGTTGCGGGTACGGTTATTTCTTCACTAAAAAGTGTTGCGCCCCCAATGGGACAAGATTATCTAGTAGATGCTTGGATGACTGTGGTTACAGGTGGTGTGGATAAGCTAATCGGCGTTTTGGCAGGTGCAGTTTTAATTGGCGAATCGAACGCAGGGATCGCATATCTGATCAACGACCCAACGGCGCGAGTAATTGTATTAGCAGCCGTAATCGTGTTGATTCGCTACCGTCCCGAAGGATTATTTACAGTTCAGAAGCGTAGTTAGAGCGTTTACATCGATATTTTTGTTAATTAGTGCGAATTTAGTGGAGGTTTTGTTATGGCAGAAGTAGTAGGTCGTATTCGACAGGCTAACTATGTTCCAAAGAGATGGATGGCTACTAGTTTAGTACTGTTGGTGATATTTTCAGTTTTCCCTTTTGTTGCTGGCGAATTCCAGACCAACCTGATGGCAAAACTACTGTTATTTGGAGCTTTAGGCGTTTCCCTAGATCTAGTTTGGGGATTCACAGGTATTCTCAGCTTTGCTCATGGTGTATTTTTTACCTTGGGCGGATATGCGATGGCATATTACCTGAAGCTCAACCTGTCCGCCACCGCCAATAACTATGGCGGTACGCTTCCAGACTTCATGGTTTGGAACGGCTTGAAGGAACTGCCTTGGTTCATCGCACCATTGCAATATTTTCCAGTTGCCGTAGTTGCAATGGTGGTATTACCAGCAGGATTTGCCTATTTGATTGGCTCCTTCATTTTCCGTTCTAAAGTTAGCGGTGTTTACATCACAGTTATCACCCTCGCGATTTCTTCTGCTTTAACAACTTTCTTTGTTAGCCAACAAGCCTACACGGGTGGAACAAACGGGATCACTGATGTTTCAAAACTAGTCCTTTTTGGCGCAACTGTTCCACCAGTCGGAATATATTTCATAATTCTTGGGTTTGCGGCGGCAGTGATGGCTGGCAGTTGGTGGTTAACTCAATCGAACTTTGGATTGATTCTGCGATCTATTAAAGAAAATGAACAACGTATTTCCTACCTTGGCTATGACGTTGCTAATTTTAAAATCTTTATTTGGACTCTATCTGCTGGAATCGCTGGGATTGCTGGTGGTTTATTTGTTCCTTTAAACAAGTTTATTTCACCAGTTTATCTTGGTGTTGCTTTTGGTACTCAGATCGTAATTTGGGTTGCTGTAGGTGGTCGAGGAACACTTTTTGGACCAATCATTGCTGCTATTTTACTTGGACAGATCCAAAATTCGGTGGATCGGATTACTCAAGATTGGCAGTTAATTGTCGGAGTGATTTTGGTGATAGTTGTGTTATTCCTACCCGATGGACTAATGAGCCTATTACCAAAGAGGTTTCTTTCTAAAAAGACTAATAAGCTGGAAAGAATCGAATAATTTCTCAATCTTTTTCAAGGTTAGTCTTTGTCTGTCAAAACTTTTAGGAATCTAGATCTCAAGAAAATCAAGCATTTATTAATCCCCAAAAAGGTGTAACTCATGGAAACAATTTCAGCAGTTAAGACTAGTCAAGTTGCTAGTGATAGAGAATCTGTTTTATCTGTCAAAGATCTTAAGGTTGTCTTTTCTGGATTCAAAGCATTGAAAGGTGTTGACCTAGAAGTTGGTGAAAATGAGATTGTTACGATTATCGGGCCTAATGGAGCTGGGAAAAGCACTTTACTTGATGCGATCGTTGGCAAATCTCCAGTAGCTTCAGGACATGTTTACTATCATGGCAAGGACATAACTAATCAAAGTCCTCACAAGGTTGCGCGAATGGGAATTGGACGTAAGTTCCAAAATCCTAACGTTTATAATGATTTGTCAGTATTTGACAACATCTTGTTAGCGCTCAAAGGATCTCATGGCGTTTTTGCTTCGATCAAGTCTAAACTTACGGCTGGTAAAAGGGACAAGATCATTTCTGTACTCGATCGCGTTGGGCTTTTAGAAAAGGGCTACTCGAAAGTCTCATCTCTATCTCACGGACAGAAGCAGTGGGTAGAGATCGGTATGGTAATTGCTCAAGATCCCACCTTGGTATTGCTAGATGAGCCAACGGCTGGCATGACTCCTGACGAAACCCATTTGACAGGTGAAATTATCAAGACCATTTCTCAAAATCATTCCGTTGTGGTGATTGAGCATGACATGGAGTTTGTCAAACAAATTGCTCAGAGAATTGTGGTACTTCACCAAGGTGAAAAATTGACCGAAGGATCGGTCAATGAAGTTCAATCAAATCCCAAAGTAATAGAGGTGTATCTTGGACGCGAACAAATCGATGCTGCTTGAACTAACTGATGTTACTGTTTCCTATGGACAAACACCTGTTTTGTTCGGAGTAAATATGGTAATTAATCAGGGCGATATTGCTTGTTTGCTAGGACGTAATGGTGTGGGTAAAACAACATTACTGCGTAGCGTTATTGGCTTAAACAAGGTACTTTCGGGCAATATCGTTTTTGATGCTGATGAAATCACTAAGATTCCCACTTACAAACGGGCAAGGTATGGGATCTCATATATCCCCCAAGGTCGAGAAATCATTCCTTATCTCTCCGTTTTAGATAATCTTAAACTGGGTATGTCGGCAGCTCAGAAGAAATTGCGTAAGATTCCTGATGAAATCTTCGAGTTCTTTCCAATGCTCAAGCAGCATTTGAGCCGTCAAGGTGGATTGTTAAGTGGTGGTCAACAGCAACAATTAGCGATCGCGCGTGGATTAATGAGCAATCCCAAAATGATGCTTTTGGATGAGCCAACCGAAGGAATTCAGCCTTCGATTGTGCAGGAAATTGAGGATACTCTCAAACGGATTAACCGTGAGAAAGGAATTACTCTAATTGTAGTAGAGCAGAAAGTTGACTTTGCAAAGCAGCTTGCCCAAAAGTTTTTCATTATGGAGAAAGGATCAGTTGTCGCCAATGGCGCAACTGAAGATCTATCCGATGATTTAGTCCATCAGTATTTGGCTATTTAAGGTTAGAGAGCTGCGATTTAATAAAGTACCAAATATAAAACCAGAATTAGTGGGGCGGCAAAGCCGTCCCACTAATTCTGGAAAATCTGGAATAGTACTCTATTTATTCGCTCGTCCCTTATTGCGTTTTCACTGGAGGAAAAGCCAATAACTGATTAAATGTGTCACTAGGAAGCATTTTCAATCAGTTATCGGCTTTTTTATTTGGAATTTAATACAGGTCAATTACTAATCGGAAATGCTATGACTCGAATTTTAGTTGGGGTAGTTTCCTCACTCTGGCGATATCCAGTTAAGTCCATGCTGGGAGAAAAACTTGATGAGGTAGATGTTGTATCCAAAGGAATTTTAGGCGATCGCGCTTATGCCTTATGGGATCGTGAAACGGAGAGAGTTGCCAGTGCCAAGAACCCGAAAAAATGGGCGAAATTACTAGGGTTTCAAGCAGGATTTGTGTCATCGCCTCAACCTCAAGCTTCAATGCCTTCCGTTAAGTTTGCCTTGCCTGACGGAAGTACCGCTACCAGTGACAATACTGATATAAACACTACTCTCTCTCAAGCGGTGGGAAGAGATGTGCAGTTGCTCACTTCTGCCCCTGAAGCACCGAGTTTAGATCAGTACTGGCCAGATATTGAAGGAGCGCTTAATCGGGAAGTTATTACTCAACTATTCATGCCGTCAGGGACTTTTTTCGATTCCTGCCCTATCCATGCGATTACCACTGCGACATTAGCTCATCTAAAGAACATCTATCCTGAAGGAGCTTTTGAACCCTGTCGGTTTCGCCCGAACATCTTAATTGAGCCGATAGATACTGAAGCTAAATTTATTGAGGATGATTGGGTCGGTAGTAAGATGTTTGTAGGTGATCAAGTTTGTTTGAGTATTGATACTGCCTGTCCTCGATGTGTGGTGACAACCATTGCTCAGTCAGGGCTTCCTACGGATTTAAATATTTTGCGGACTACAACTAAACACAACAAAACGATCGCAGGTATTCGCACCTCAGTTCTACAGGGAGGAGTAATTCGTTGTGGGAATCAAATTTGGTTAGAGTAAGGCAAATCATAGCAATTACCTTCCCACCCAAGGATTAGCAGTGCGGCGCGAAGCGCCGCACTGCTAATCCTTGGGTGGGAAGGGAGTAAGAGAACCTGTAAAAGTGTTGCTTTGCAACACTTTTACAGGTTCTCTTGGTTTGGGTCTGAGCCCAAAAGCCCGTAGGTCGATAGACATAAATCAGTATCTTTTAATAGAGTCTCTATTGCTTCTGGATTAAGGGGGTTTGAGAAGAGATAACCTTGACCAAATCGATATCCTAATTCTTGCAACTTTTTTAGTTGTGGCAAGGTTTCAATCCCCTCAGCGATCGCGTCAAGTTCTAATTGCTTACTGAGCGTGGCGATCGTTTCCACAATGCGATAGTTTTTGTTGCTTTCTGTCATCTGATTTACAAAGGAGTGATCCACTTTAAGACTATTGATTGGTAAAAGATGGAGATAGCTAAGGGATGAGTAGCCTGTCCCAAAATCATCGATACTAATCTCTATACCTCGCTCTCTCAATTTTGTGAGTATTGCGATCGTTGCTTCTACATTTTCAATAACCATTCGCTCGGTAATTTCGACGGTTAGAAGATGCGGAGAAAGTTTAGTCTGTGCAAGAACTTGATCAATCTGTTGGATGAGATCTGGATGTTGAAGATCCTGAGAGGACAAATTAATATTCACTTTTAAGTCTGAAAACTCTGGAAAAGCCCTATGCCAAGTAACAAGTTGCTGACAGGCTTCCCGAAGCACCCAATAGCTAAGTTGATGAATGATGCCCAACTCTTCGGCAACAGGGATGAACTCATTTGGGCTTTTCCAGCCTTGAGTGGGAAGATACCAACGAATTAGGGCTTCAAAGCCCAGCAGTTTACCAGTATTTAGGCAAACTAGAGGTTGATACTGCAAAGAAAATCCTTGAAGTTCGATCGCTTGGCGCAAGTTGTTTTCTAAGTGCATACGCACCAAAGCTTGGCGATGCATCTCAGAATCAAAAATCTCATATCGCGCCTTGCCCTGACTTTTGGCACGGTACATGGCAATATCTGCGTCTCGTAGTAGTTCCGAAGATTGATGGTAGCTGGGGGAACCAAAAACAATACCTACACTACAAGAAGTGTATACTTGGCGATCGCCAATGGTCACAGGAATCTGAAGAGAACTGAGAAGTCTTTCGGTGGTCTGAACTGCTTCTTGGATATCTTGGATATCTTCTAGTAAAACCACAAATTCGTCACCGCCAATTCTGGCAATGAGATCAATATCGCGAAATGTAAGTTGTAACTGCTGCGCTATAGCTACTAATAAGCGATCGCCTACCACATGACCAAGGCTGTCATTGACAATTTTAAAACGATCAAGATCAAGAAATAGAACTGCAAATTTATAGTTGTCGTGGCGATGGATTCGATGGATAGCAAGTTCTAATCGTTCGGATAGGAGATGTCGATTGGGTAGTCCAGTCAGCGCGTCATGGAACGAATCATATTCCAATTTCGCCTGAGCTTGGATGCGTTCGGTGACATCGCGTGAGGTGGTTTGCAATTGAATAATCGTTCCATTTTTGTCCATGATTGGTTTGGTGAGAGTTTCAAACCAAATATAATTTCCCGACTTTTGCCTGATTCGATAGGTGCTAGGTACAGACTTGCCTAAGAGAGCTTGAGCATGAGTGTCTTGACGCAGGCGATCGCAATCATCAGGATGGAGCAGAGCATAGGGATCACAACCGATCATCTCGTCATAGCGGTAGCCCAGCAAAGTCTCACAGGAAGGGCTAACGTAGTTGTAGCGTCCATCGGGGTCATGCAAGCAAACAAGATCATTCGTATTTTCAGATAGCAGGCGATAGCGAGTTTCACTTTCCTGTAATGCTAATTCGGCAGTTTTGCGATCGGTAATATCACGGATGAGCATAATCGCTTCATTCTTACCACTAACGACAATCCGCGCCTCTTCACATCGCCATTTTCCTCTAATATTGATCCTATATTCATGAAATTGGACTTCTCCTGTCGCGAAGGCTTTTTCTACAAAATACATCCGTTCTTGAGCTAGTTGTGGCTCTAGTACGTCGGAAATTTTTTTGCCCACGAGATCTTCTGGAAATACTGCAAATTCTATCTCATCAGAACCAATGCCACCTAAATAGAAGCCATCACGGTTTACATGAATGATCAAATCAGGAATGGCATCAATAAGCGCCTGATTAGTCTCATTGGCGTAGCGCAATTTTTCTTCGGCATCGTGGCGATCGCTGATATCTAGAATCAAAGTATCCCAAATAATATCTCCATTGGGTTGTTGCTCAGGACGACCTGCGGACTCTAACCACTTTAACTTGCCTGATTTAGTGATGCAACGCCATTGAAAAGACCAAGGCTCTAGAGTTCTAGCTGATACCATCACAGATGCATATATTCTTTCTTGATCATCGGGATGAATCATTTGCCATAGTAGTGAAGCATCGGAAACCACTGCTTCAGCAGGAAACTCAAAAATCTCATTACAGCCATTGCTCATATATATCACTGCATCCGAGCCATCGGGACGCAATAAATAGCGAAAAATTGCACCAGGCACATTAGCTGCCATATTCCGAAAACGAGTCTCACTCTGGCGCAGGGCTTCTTGGACTTCTTGACTTGCCCAGATTTGATGGGATGCTGACTGCTGTTCTGAAGGTTTTGCTAAGTTTAGTTCTGAGTTTGAGCGATCGCTAGTTTTAATGCTTGGGGATAATGATTTCAGTAATTGGAGAAGCGTTGTGGCATCGGGAGTTTGTAATACTAGTCTGGCGATGAGGGAGTTAATTAACAACTTAACGTTGTCAGGGATTAACTCCCATTCTTCTGGAGAAACTTGCTCAGGTAAAAAAGGAGACTGTTTTTCCATAGATATACCACTGAGAACTTAGATAAAACATTACAAACGATTTTATGACAACTTTGTGAAGTAAACCCTTATATCAATTTACATTTTATTCACAATAAAACTTGTTATCTTATCTAGTCCTTGTTGACTCTTAAGGTTAGTAAATACAAAAGGGCGACTACCGCGCATTTTCAATGTGTCAAGTTCCATTACCCCTAAATCTGCACCAACATAGGGTGCTAAATCAATTTTATTAATTACTAACAGATCGGATTTAGTAATCCCTGGTCCACCCTTGCGAGGAATTTTATCGCCTGCGGCTACATCAATCACATAGAGCGTCAAATCAACAAGTTCAGGACTAAAAGTTGATGCGAGATTATCCCCCCCACTCTCAACAAAGATTAAATCCAAGTCTGTAAATTGTAGTTCCAATTGCTCGATCGCTGCCAAGTTCATTGAGGCATCTTCGCGAATTGCCGTATGAGGACAACCACCAGTCTCCACGCCCACAATGCGATCGCGCGAGAGGGCTTCACTGCGTACCAAAAACTGAGCATCTTCTTGAGTGTAAATGTCATTGGTAACAACGGCTATTTGAAAATGCGATCGCATGGATTTGCAGAGAGAATCAACAAGCGCAGTTTTTCCAGAGCCAACGGGCCCAGCCACTCCAACACGAAATGGTGACATAGAGATTTATCCTGTTTCGATATAAGCTAAAGTGATCATGATGCTTTGCATCGCGTTTCTACTTTACTGTTTTACTGTGATTTTAGCTAATGCATATTGTTACACAACGTTTATCAGCAGCAGCAAAGAAATTAGTTGATCGCGATTCACTTCTAACTCTCGCTTTAGTTGCCGAAGATAGAACTCGTAGTCGCCATCGATTTATGACCGTTGAAGAGATAGAACTTAACTTACAACTTCAAAGAGGAACTGTTTTAAGAGAAGGTGATATTCTTGCTGATGCTAATGAGAAGGCGATCGCGATCGTGGTGGCGAAGCCAGAGCCAGTGCTTACGGTCACAGCCAGTAATTCTTTGGACTTACTGAGAGCCGCTTATCATTTGGGTAATCGACATATTTCTCTGGAAGTTACCGAAAGCTATCTGCGGTTGTCGCCTGATTCTGTTTTAGAAGATATGGTATTAAAAATGGGACTGACAGCCACCCATGAGATACAGCCTTTCCAACCAGAATCTGGTGCTTACCATCATCACCATGACCATTAATCCTCTATCTTTACAACTATTGCGGCTATTGCAATTTACCAGTCCTGCTTTGCCTGTTGGTGCTTACAGCTATTCCGAAGGAATTGAATATCTCTGTCATATAGGAACTATTCAAGTGGAAGCTGATCTTCGAGATTGGCTAAAGAGAGAGATTAGTTTTGGCTTTGTCACCAACGAAGCGGCGATCGCTTGTCGCGCCCATCAAGCGATCGCATCGGGAGATCTAACTCGCCTTAGTTATTGGAATAGCTGGTTTTCGGCGACTAGAGACTCCGAAGAGGTGCGTTTAGCCAGTTGGCAAATGGGACAGTCTCTGATGAAGCTATGGAATCAACTTCCTGAATCGCAATTATCCTTAATCAATTCGCGATCGCAAATTAACGAGATCTTGCCTACGGCTAAAGACAATACTCAAGGGCAAGGCTGTAACTATGCGATCGCCTTCGGTATCGTCGCAGCAAGTCTCGGTATTGATTCTAGTAATACTGCGATCGGCTATATCTACAGTTGGCTCTCCAATCTGGTTAGTGCGGCGGTGCGAGCAGTTCCCTTTGGACAGACTACGGGGCAGTTAGTTCTTTTTAGTCTGAGTGATGAGATACTTGTTAGTTCTCAATCAGCCCTACAGCGTCCTGACAATGAATTAGAGTGGTGTAGTTGGGGCGCGAGCTTAGCTTGCGCCAATCATGAGACTCAATATTCGCGACTATTTCGCAGCTAAGTTGTGCCGCCCGCTACGCGGGCAGCACGTCAATTTTGGGATTTGAAAGTGTTGCTTTGCCAGCATTTCACAATGTTTTCTGTATCGACTTACTTGTTGAAATTGTCCTACAGCAACACTTTTAACAAGCAAGTCAATGTTTTAATATAGCTATGCTGGCATAATATTAAACTGGCTTCAAAACCTCATCACAGGCTGTGACTCTGGTTTTAAAATTTGATTGTGCCTAGCTACAGCGCGTTGTGTTTTTCAATAATTTAGACAAGCATGGAAACTGAAGCGCATAAATTGGTTTATCCTGAGCCGCCTATTTCAACAAATGTGGAAGCTCTGAGACAAGAAATCCAAGAGTTAAAATCTCAGAATAATAGTCTCAAGACTCAATTAGCGGCAAAAATCACTCAAGAAGAGCAGTTGTCAAAGGCAAATAGCTGCTTACAGACAGAAATTATTGATCGGCAACAGACCGAAACCGCACTACGCTTTTTGTTGGATCGGCTGTTACGAGAAAAGAATGATTTAGAGATTCTTTTAGATACAACTACTTCGCACAGCGACACTATCGAAGCCATCATGTATGACAAGGCGCTATCCCTTGCCCGTGAAGTAACCATTGATGGACTGACCCAGATATCTAATCGTCGAGCTTTTGATCAGCGCCTTAGTAATGAGTGGCAACGGCTTGCGAGAGAAGAGTCACCGATATCTTTGCTGTTATGCGATGTGGACTTTTTTAAACGCTACAACGATCGCTATGGACATCCTGCGGGAGACGATTGTTTACGCGCTGTGGCAAAGACAATCGAAGCTTGTATTCGCCGCCCTGCGGATATGGTGGCACGTTATGGAGGAGAAGAGTTTGCGATTATTTTGCCAAATACGCAACAAGAGGGGGCAACTTTTATGGCAGAACAGATTTGTCAGGCTGTTTCTAGTCTCAAAATTTTGCATGAGTCTTCTCATGTCAGTGATTATGTGTCCGTTAGTATTGGCATTGCTTCAGTTTTTCCTGAACGCAGGGTTTCGCCAAGGGGACTAATTGAAGCTGCCGATCGCGGATTGTACTTAGCCAAAAATAACGGTCGAAATTGTGTGATATTTAGTAGCAAGAGTTTTAAAGATTGAGGCGGCAGAGAGAGCTGTTTTGCTCTTTATTATTTTGAGGCTTTATTTTGAGGCGATCGCGGTTTCCGCTTTGACCTCATTTTTACAAGTTCCACTTTGAGCGAATTCGGTAATATTTGTAAGGGTAGTATCGGCAATATTTGCTAAAGCTTGGGCTGTAAAAAAAGCTTGATGCCCTGTCACGATGACATTAGGAAAAGTTAGTAATCGCTGAAACACATCATCTTGAATCACTTCATTGGATAAATCTTCAAAAAATAAATCCGCTTCCTGCTCATACACATCGATGCCCAGATAGGCGATCGCGCCAGACTTTAAGCCATCGATCGCATCTTGGGTATTAATCAAACCGCCACGACTAGTATTGATTAGCATCAACCCTGTTTTCATTTGCGCGATCGCTTCTGCATCAATCAAATGATGAGATTCGGGAGTAAGGGGACAATGCAAAGAAATTATGTCTGATTGTGCCAAGATTTCGGGCATGGATACATATTCCATCCCTAGTCCTAAGCAAGTGGAATTTTGATAAGTATCATGTCCTAAGAGTTTGCATCCAAATCCATGCATAATCTGCGCGAAAATTGCACCAATCCGACCAGTTCCCACAACTCCCACGGTCGCACCATATAAGTCAAAGCCCAATAATCCTTCGATAGAGAAATTCCCTTCTCTCACGCGATTATAAGCTCGATGGACTTTGCGATTGAGAGATAGAATTAGCGCAACTGCGTGTTCGGCGACGGCGTAGGGAGAGTAAGCGGGAACTCGGACTATAGAGATTCCTAACTTAGCAGCAGCATTCAAATCCACATGATTGAATCCTGCCGATCGCAGGGCAATTAGTTTGGTGTCACCTTGAGCAAGGATTTCCAACATCTCCGCATTGAGATAGTCATTGATAAAAATACAGACAACTGGAAATCCAGAGGCAAGAGAAACTGTCTCATTGCTGAGATGAGATTCAAAGAAAACAATCTCATGCTGATGCTTCTCATTTGCCTGACCAAAGCACTGGCGATCGTAGGATTTGGTATTAAAAAAAGCAACCTTCATAAAATCCTGCCATATTTGAAAGAGACAAAAAAGTTAGCAATTCTGATTATAAAAAATGGTTTTAAAAAACAATTTGGGGTTTTGCAGCGCCTTCGGCGCTGCAAAACCCCAAATTGTTTTCATCATGAGAATTGTTGTCAGAGAGTGAGCTTTGCTCACTTTCTTATTTTAAGGTTTTACAATCAAAATACCGTAAGCATCAGGATTGAGGTATTTGCGAACCGAGGCTTGAATGTCTTCCTTGGTGATGGACTTGATGCGATCAGGGTAGTTGAGCGCGTGGTCTAGAGAACCAACAATGCGATCGTAATAGCCGTAGATCCCTGCACGTTCTCTTGGTGACTCATTCCCGAAGATAAAGCGGTTGCTAACTTGAGTGCGAATCTTCGATAGCTCCTCATCGGTAACGAAAGTATCGTGCAGGATCAAAATATGCTCACGGATAGCTTGCTCCACAATCTCCACATCTTCCACATTTAACTTGGCGAATACTTGAAAAGTCCCCTGCCAGCGCATTGCCGAATTACTGACAGAAATGCGATCGCAAATACGACGATTTTCGCGTAAGTCCTGCACCATCCGCGAGGTGCGACCACTGCCAAGGATATTTGCAAGGATGCTGAGGGGATAGGTGGCTTCTAGGTCATTAAGCCCAGCTACCCGCCATGTCATACTCAGTCTGGCTTGCTTGAGGCTGCTATCAACTACCTCACGGCGGACAATTTCGGTAAAAGGCTTTTCTGGTGTAAATGTGGGGGCTTGAGGCTGCTTAGCGATCGCAGTTCCTTCAAAATAGTTAGCGATTACACCGATCATTTCGCTGACGGGCAAGTTGCCGACTACAGAAATTGTCATGTTTTGCGGCGCGTACCACTTGCGATGAAACGATCGCATCTGCTCAGAAGTGACATTCTCAATTACCTCGACTGGCCCCAGCACAGGACGACGATAGGGTAACTGCTCATAGACCATTTCCGAAATATGGCGATAAATGCGGCGATCGGGATTGTCTTCGCTGCGTCTGATTTCTTCTAAAACCACATGACGTTCACGCTGAAACTCCTCATCGGGGATGCTGGCTTTGAGGACGATATCTAGTTGCAGAGGAGCAAGCTTCGCATAGTCTTGAGGCGCGACATTAATATAAAAATGCGTATAGTCTTGACTGGTTGCGGCGTTCGTATTGCCGCCATGAGACTCGATTGCCTGTTCAAATTCTCCCAAGTTTAGGCGATCGCTTCCTTTGAACACCATATGTTCTAGGAAATGTGCCATGCCATTAATGTCATCAGTCTCAGCAGCAGAGCCGACATTAACCCAAATACTTAAGTTAACCGCATCGACAGGAACCTGCTCGGCAATGATTTTAATTCCATTGGGCAGAATATGCTGTGTGGGCGCAGTGGAAATATTCGTAGCTAGATCATGCAAAGCATGATCGGTCACAGCTACATCTAACCGACGCGGAACGACGATCGCTGGCATGGCAATATAATTTTTTTTGCTAAAGTGGATTTTTAACTAGAAATTCTCATTATTAAAACTGGTTTTTAAAAACCAATTTGGATATTTTTAGCGCCTTCGCTCTAAAAATATCCAAATTAGTTTCATAACGAGAATTTCTGACTTTTAATGGGAGAGAGGGCGCATTGCGTCTTCATCCTATTAAGTTAAAGTTTTTATAATTTCTCTAGAGCTTGCAATTTGAAATAAGCCTCTCGCAATGGCAAGCTAGATGTATCTTCTAGCATAGCAGCAAAATCATAGGACTCTTGGTAAGCGGCGCGTGCTTTAGGCAGATTTCCGAAGGATAAGTACAAATCACCGAGATAACGTTGCACGATCGCGGCGGTTTCGCGATCTCCTAGTACTAGAGCTAAGCTAGAGCGGTTTTGCAATAATTCTTCAATGCGATAAAAATTAGGAACTTCTAAGTAGGCGGCAATCAAGCGATCGCTAGCAATAGACATCAGTTTGTAGTTGCGGTATTGACGAGCAATCGTTAGCGCCATACCGTAATCTTTGATAGCAGCCTTGTAGTTATCTAGCGCCATCAAACTATCGCCGCTATTCACATAGGTATATCCATTGCCCAAAGCATCCCGAAGCGGACGTTCCTTGATGGAAGCATAGTACAGCTTAAGAGATTGTAAATATTCGCCATAACGCCCCGCGACTTGTCCTTGATTATTCAAGGCGATCGCTTTACCAAGGGGCTGATCGTAATCTTGAGAAATTTGCAGAGCCTTTTGGCTCAACTTATTCGCCGACTCCAAATTACCTTGGGCAATTTCCAAACTTGCCAGATTATTGGTTTCCTTAAGTACAACCCCTTGATCAAGGAGAGCATTGCCATAGCCGATCCGCTTGAGCATTGTTTCTTGCGCGGCTTTGGTTGATCCCATCATTTCATAAGCATCACTCACCCGCGCCAGTGTGTAAGATATCGCCGCTTGATCATTCACTTGACGGTAATAGCCGATCGCATAGAGCCAAGTTTTAATTGCTTCACGGGGACTGCCATTTTTGAGTTGATTGTAACCAACATCAAGGAGGCGATCAGCTTCATCGCGTACCGTGCGATTTTCTAGACTGACAGTTTTTTGTTGCGCTTGCATGGGCATTGGCACAACAAATACACCAACACAGGCCGCTAGTATGGTTGCACTGATGTGTGCAACCGACATTTTCTGATGCTTTCTACGCATATCCCTACATCCTCACCAAAAGGTGCGTACATTGTAGCGATATAAACACAATTTTTTATGACATTTTCTAGCGATTTATGACATCTCCAAAAAACAAGAATGGAGTGGCAGCGCAAAGCGCCGCCACTCCATTCTTGGGTAAGCAACCCTTTCAAATAGGCTTCGACTCCGCTCAGCCATCGGTATAGGCTGGCTGAGCGGAGTCGAAGCCCTATTCTTTTAATTGCTGCGATTCCAAACTCTCTAGCAAACGAAACTGTACTAGCGATCGCAATAAATTATGTTCTGGATATTTGATATGAAAGTAGACATTTCCTGCCAAGTAGTCGGTAAAAAATCGTAAGCCTAACTCAAAAGTAATTACTCGTATTGAGTCATAAATATAGTCTTCGTCAGTTTTGGTGAGAAATGAATTGGCGATCGCCTTATATCCAACCAATATTTCTTGACAAAGATCCATATCAAAGCGGACATCTTCCCACTTTCTCGTGTCTTCGCCTGCGGGGTTGCAGCCTGAGCGTAAGCAATCGCCGATGTCGTAGTGGATCAGCCCTGACTTGACTGTATCAAGGTCAACGATGCTTACGGCTAGCTGGGTGCTTTGATCGAACAAAATATTATTTACTTTTGGGTCGCCATGCATGACCCGCAAAGGTAACTTGCCAGAGGATTTGGCATCTTCTAGCAGATGGGCTAACTCTTGGTGCTGTTCAATAATTTTTTGACAGTAAGTGATTTCAGCAGAGGTTTGCGTATTTTCTCCCTTAGCGATGACCTGCTGATACTGCTGCAAATATAACGGGGTGATATGAAAGCCTTCGAGGGTATCTACTAATTTTTCTGGGGCAAGATCGCTGGTTAAGTGATGAAAAGTTCCGAGGGCATAGCCGACTTCTCGCGCCTGTTGGGAATCGGTAATTGTATCGAAGGACTTAGAATTTTCGATAAAACTTAGCGATCGCCAAAATTCTCCATCTTCAGTTTGGAAGTAGTCTTGTCCTTGAGCAGTTGGTAATATTTGCGGCAGATCCCACCGCCGATCTAGTGGACTTTTGGCAAGGCGATCGCGCACATGGTCAGTGTAAATCCGCATATTTTGCATGACCAGTTGCGGCTTCAGAAATACTTGATGATTGATGCGTTGCAAAATAAATGATCGACTTTCTGTGTCTTCCCAAGAAACCCAGAAGGTATCGTTAATATTGCCACTACCAAAACCTTGAATATCAATAGCCTGAGACTGTGGGGCGAATTTAGAGACTACAAATTTAAGTTTATCGAACAGATTATTTTTATTACCATTTGTCATAGCGTTTAATTGTAAAGCAGCCTGTTGAGGCTTAGTCCAGAAAAATTTTTGAAAGTGCGGCTTCGCCGCGCTTTCAAAAATGTAGTACAGAGAAATTTTGAGAAGCGGCGCGCCGCTTCTCAAAATTTCTCTAGGTTTTAATTAAGCGCAAAGCGCTGTAATTCAATGCAAATCGAATTTGTAAATATAAACATTCTAATTTTAATTCTTGCCGCCAGCATTGATTATGCAATTGGTGATCCTGTTGATTGGTTGCATCCTGTGCAGGTAATGGGTTGGCTAATTTCTAGATATGTAGAACTTGTAACTGATAAACCCGAAAAATCTGATCGACGTATCGCCAGATTTTCGCCCCAAGTCATGAAAATGTTGGGTGTGATTTTGGGAATATCGATGATTTTGGGAAGTGGCGCGATCGCGTGGCTAATTGTAATTGCGGCGGCTAAGGTCAATCTTATTTTGGCGATCGCCATTTCGAGTATTTTGCTAGGGGCTTGTTTGGCAGGACGCAGCCTCAGAGATGCGGCGGAGTCGGTATTAAAGGTTTTAGAAACGAGAGATATCTCCAAGGCAAGACAAGAGCTAAGCCGATATGTGGGGCGAGATACTGATGAACTTGATGAGATCGAAATTCTCCGTGCGGTGTTGGAAACTGTCACCGAAAATGCGATCGATGCGGTTACATCGCCATTGTTTTACGCACTAATTGGTTCTGCATTGTTTGATTATGGCGGCGTGGCTCTAGCGATCGCCTATAAAGCCGCCAGTACCCTTGACTCAATGGTGGGCTATCGTGAAGCACCCTATACAGATTTGGGTTGGTTTAGTGCCAAAACTGATGATGTTTTAACTTGGTTGCCCTGTCGATTGACAGTGCTAACGCTTGCCCTGATTTCTGGCAAGCCAATTGAGATTTGGAAGATCTGCAATCGCGATGCGAGACAAGATCCTAGTCCTAATTCTGGTTGGAGTGAATGTGTGTATGCCGCAATTTTGCAAGTACAGCTAGGCGGAGAAAATCGCTATCGCGGAATTATTAAGCACAAGCCACTTTTAGGAGATACGATCGCCGATATTTCTCCTATCAAAGTCTCTCAAGCTCTCGCTTTAACCCGCACTTGCTTCTTAATTTGGCTTGCTTTAGCGATCGCTTTCCTAATTACATAAGTTTTACCCAAACAAGAAATCAGTAGACAACTTTAACTAATTCATAACCAGACCTAAACCTTAAGTCGCCTATTCTACCTGTAATATCTTGTTAACTATTCCAAAATATAGAAATTACGATTTCAAAAATAATTGAATTGAGGATTTAATCAAACTGAGGTAATGGATTTTATATCTTTAAAACAATTTAATCATTTAGTAATTTCTTGTTCTTTTTATTGGTATAGCAATTTGATTCTAGTGATATACAGGCAGGGGCTTAAGCCTCTTAGCGATCTGAGTTATATGTAACTCACTAGTAGAAGAATTGCCATATCTATTATTTGCTGCTTATTGTGATCGCGTAAGCTCGATTTTCCGTTTGACCTTAATCGAACTAACCAATCTTTGTACTTCAATTAAGATTTTCACCACTACTAGACAACTAAACAATATGGCTCCCAAAGTAATTTTAATTTCCTTAGATGGCGCAACTGATACCATCGTTGACAAGTATTTGCAGAGTGGTATTTTATCATCTAGCACAGGTCTAGGGCTACTCAAAAGTAAAGGCGTAGCAGCTACAGCAAATCAGACGATTACACCTTCTTTAACTGCGCCTGCTCATATCGCGATCGCTACAGGCTCATCGGCAGTTAATAACGATATTAATGCCAATACTTTTAGTCTAATTGCTAATCCATTTACTACTAATACCAGTGGGTTTGCTGCCCCGATCGGCGGTTATACCTATCAATCTGGCATTGACCCATCGGAAAGCAGTAATCCAAGCGCTAACCCCATATGGTTGACACTACAGAATGCTGGTAAAACCGTTGTTGCGGCTACCTTCCCTGGTGCTGACGGTACAAACATCAAATCATCGAATGGAATTATTTTAGATAAAGCTAGCGATCGCACAGTTGATTACACCGTTCCATTTGGTGCTTTTGGCGGGCCATTCTTCACTGGTGGCTCTGGCGGTAAGGGATTTAGTTTGACTGCTGCTGACTTTACGGTCGATAGTACTCAAGCTGTTAATGGGCTGACTACTTTAGGCAAAACTTTCTATGGTTCGGTAAAAGTTGCTAACTTAGAAACTCTCACTCCAACAGCGCTTATAGGTGGTAGCACTGGTTATGATTTAAAGGTAGCAGCGATCGATACTACCAATGACAACACCGTTAATTACGACACCTTAGTTGTTTTTGATGCCAATGTAGGTATTAAGGGCGCTTCGTCTTTGCCTTCCACTGGTTCCGCTTTTATCAAGGTCAGCGACCAAAAATCCAGCCCTTTTTACTTTGATGGCAGCAATAACAAAGTTGGTACTGCTTTCTATGCAAGTACACTTGCTCCCGATCTGGCTAATGTAAATATTGCTAGATACTCGGCTTACTTCATTCCCCGCCCCGCCGAAAGCCCAACCGTAATCGCTAATGTTGATGACATTAATAACAACATCGGTTTTTGGGCGCCTCAGGCAGATTTTCGTTTTCCTGAACGGATCAATACTGGGCTGACTAAGTTCAGCGATGCGGAACTTGAATCAATTTATGAAGATCAGGTCAAGACTTTTGTTGAGTATCAGACCAAGGTTCTGTTACGCAGCATTCAACAAAATCCAAATGCTGACTTAGTACTGGGTTATATCGAGCAACCCGACGGATCTGAACACCAATTTTTACTTACAGATCCACGTCAAGCAACTGACTTCACAAATCCCAACAGCATCGGTGCTGGTCAAGATGCCGCTAAGGTTGACCGCTATCAGAAATATGTTGAAACCGCCTACAAACTTGCTAGTGATGCTGTTCAGAAAGTCATCGACTCTGTAGGCGTGGATGCTAATGGCGATCCCAACAGCAACATCATCGTCGTATCCGATCACGGCTTCTCGCCTTTCCACACCGCTGTCAGCATGAACAACCTGCTGAAAAATGCTGGTTTTGACAGCACAAAGGTTCGTGCTGTCACCAGTGGGCCTGCGGTGAATATTTACATTAACCTTCAAGGTCGCGAACCTAATGGTACGGTCACAGTCACCGAATATTTGACCTTACAACAGCAGGTAAAGACACTTCTCAGTGGCTTAGTTGACAACAATCCCAACTATGTCAACAGCGGCGCTGCCAGCAATACAGTATTTGACAAGGTCTACAGCCGCCAAGTCCCTGCCAATGCGACTACCGCCAACGATGTGATTAACGCTCGTGGTAATTTTATTGGTGAAGATACGGGCGATGTATTTGCGTTGCTTGCCACTGGCTATAACTTTGACGGTGTGCAATCGTCAACTGCTCCTGTAATTCGTAAAGGAGCTACTGGAATTGATGCCGTTCAAAGCACTGCCGTATTCTCCGTACCCAACTTCTACGGCGCTCACGGTTACGATCCCACCTTGCCAGACATGAAGGCAATCTTTTATGCGGCGGGTCCTGATGTCAGCCAGCAGTCGCTTGGTAATGTCAACAATATTGACGTAACACCAACTATTGAAAAAATCTTGGGTGTAACACCTGCGGCAACCGTAAATGGAACGGCTCTAACATTAAATTCCATTTTGCCCACACCAACTGAATCGGGTAAAACTGTTATCGAGTCAAAGTTATTGGCTAATACAACTTTTGCCACTAGCTTTATTCCAACTGGGGCGGCAGGAACGGTAAATGGCAATCAAGTAGCAATTGGCGGACTGTCTGGCGTAACTTATGATGCGGCAAACGATCGCTACTATGCGATTTCCGATGATCGATCTTCATTGGCTCCAGCGCGTTTCTATACTTTTACCATCGACAAGACAACCAATGCGGTTACGTTTACCAATGTCACGCCCATTAAGGATGCAGGCGGTAATTTCTTTGCACTTAATAGTCTCGATCCTGAAGGTATTGCTTTAACCAAGAATGGAACCGTCTTTATCTCCTCAGAAGGTGAAGCTAATCCAGCCGCTGGTCGCGTTACTGCACCTTTCATTAAAGAATTTAATTTGACTACTGGTCAAGAAGTGCGATCGCTGAGCGTGCCAACTAAATTCGTGCCTGTAGTCCAAGACACTAATAACAATGGCGTTATTGATGCTGCCGATACGCAAACATCTGGGGTTCGCAATAACTTGGCTTTTGAAAGTTTGACGATTTCTCCAGACCAAAAAACGCTATTCACCGCTACAGAGAACGCTCTTCTCCAAGACGGCGTGGCTGCTGATACTACGGTCGGCACGCGATCGCGCATCGTTCAGTTCAACCTCACCACTGGTCAAGCGGAAAAAGAATATCTCTACATTACCGATAAAGTTGCCCTTCCCACTAATCCTGCTAATCAATTTGCTACTAACGGCTTGGTAGATTTACTGGCGATCGACAATCGCGGTACATTCCTCGCACTAGAGCGATCGTTCTCCACTGGAGCAGTTGGCACGATTGCGAACACGGGTAACACGATCAAGATTTACGAAATTTCTTTGCAAGGTGCAACTGATATTAGTGCCAATACATCCTTGACCAGCCTGACTACCGAGCAATTGGCAGCGATCGCGCCTGTACAAAAGCGCTTACTTCTCAATCTTGACGATCTAGCACTGCCGACTGGAACCGACAATATCGAAGGAATTACGTTTGGTCCAAAACTTGCCGATGGTCGTCAGTCAATCGTGCTAGTTAGCGACAACAATTTCAGCCCCACGCAATTTACACAAATCTTAACCCTCAGTGCCGATGTCGTTCCTACAGTAGCTCCGATCAATGAAACCCGCCCCGCACTTTTAGATGACGACGCAGTTCCATTTAGTCAACGCGCTGATGCAGACGATCCAGCGGTATATGTGAATGCAACCGATGCAGCGAAGAGCTTGGTTGTCACGAGTGTCAAGAATGGCGGTTTGCGGATTTATGACCTTGGTGGAAATTTATTGCAGACAATCAATCCTAGCAACCCTGACATTCGCTACAACAACGTTGACTTGCAATATGGCTTTACTCTCGGCGGTCAGAAGATTGATATTGCTGTGGCAAGCGATCGCAACAACGACAAACTTGCTATTTTCAAGATTGATGCTAATGGTACTGGCGGCAATTTCTTAACGAATATCACTGATACTAGCGCCGCTACGATTTTCCAAGGTGCGCCATTTACGGGTGATTTCGATCCTGACTCGATTAGTGCTTATGGCTTAACAATTTATCGCAGTCCTGTCACCAATGATTACTACGTCTTCACCAGTCGCCGTCAAACTGGCGATATCGCTCAACTAAAATTGGTCGATAAAGGCAATGGCACCATCGGTTATGAGCTAGTTCGTAACTTCACCGTTCCTACCATTGATGGTCGCGATCCTCAAACCGAAGGAATGGTTGTTGATCAAGAAACAGGCTTCCTTTACATCGGACAAGAAAACGTTGGGATCTGGAAGTACAACGCCGAACCGAACAGCAGTAATACTGGCACGCTAATCGATAAAGTCAAGGATTTGGGCGGCAAAAATCTCATTGAAGATGTCGAAGGTTTGACCATTTACTACGGTAAAGATGGTGCTGGTTATCTGTTTGCGTCAAGCCAAGGCGACAACACCTTTGCGGCATATGCCCGTGAAGGCAACAATGACTTTATTGGACGCTTTACAGTTGGCAACAATGGCAACATTGATAGCGTTCAAGAGTCTGATGGTGCGGAAGTGATTAACGTACCTTTGGGTTCTAAATTCCCATTTGGTGCATTCATCACTCAAGATGGCAGCAACGATCCCGCTGTATTAGTTAATGATGATGGCGAACTAGCAAATATCAGCAGCAACTTCAAGTTAGTACCTTTTGAGAACATTGCCAACGCCTTCGCAACGCCGCTCAAGATTGACACCACTAGTTACGATCCGCGAACTCCCCAAGCTAATTCTTTGCTAAATGGAGTTGCTAGCGGCGACACGACTCAAACTTCCACTGTGCTTTGGACTCGCAGCAACTTTACAGGTGATGTTAAGTTTGAATATTCCACCAAAGCTGATTTCAGCACGATCACTGGCACAAAAACTGCTACGGTGACAAATTCATTACAACCTGTAAAAGTTGATGTCACAGGACTAACCGCAGGAACCAATTACTTCTATCGCGTCACTGATGCCGCAGGCGATGTGACGACGGGCAAATTCAGTACTGCTGATGCGATCGGTAAGCAGTCTGGTTTGCGCTTTGGTATCTCAGGTGACTGGCGTGGTGAACTCGCTCCCTATCCTGCGATCGCCAATGCCGATGAGCGCAATCTCAAGTTCTTTGTTGAATTTGGCGATACCATCTACGGTGATGTCGCTTCCCCTGGACTGAAGAATGCCGATGGTACTGAAAAGCAACAAGCTACAACCCTTGACGATTATCGTGCCAAATACTCTGAAGTTTATGGTAGCCGTTACGGACAAAATACCTTTGCCGATCTTCGAGCTTCTACTTCTATTCTCTCCACCATCGACGATCACGAAGTCACCAACGACTTTGCTGGTGGTGCGCCTATTAGCAGCGATAAGGGCGGCGCTGGCGGAACTAATCGATTCCTTGCCGCCTTCCCTAACGACAACCCCACCACTTTGATTAATGACAGCACTCTCTTTGAGAATGGTCTACAAGCTTTCCAAGAGTACAAACCAAGTCAAGATCAGTTTTACGGACAAACTGGCGATGTGAAAACTGCTGGCGAACGTAAGCTTTATCGGGTTAACACCTATGGTAGTGATGCGATTAACATCGTTCTGGATGCCCGTTCCTTCCGCGACACCGAGCTAGCAGATGTTACTAATCTGGGCGATCAAGCCCAAGTTGGTGGCTTCTTAGCCAAGTCTTTTGATCCCAGTCGGACACTTTTAGGTCGAGTCCAAGTGGAAGATCTCAAGCGCGATTTACTCCAAGCTCAAAAAGATGGAGTGACTTGGAAGTTCGTTAATATTCCCGAACCAATTCAAAATCTCGGTGTACTTGGTGCTGGCGATCGCTATGAAGGCTATGCCGCAGAACGCACAGAAATCCTCAAGTTTATTGACGACAACAAAATCAATAACGTGGTCTTCGTCACCGCCGACATCCACGGCACAGTAGTAAACAACCTCACCTATCAATTAGGTGCTGGTCAAAAGCAAATTGCTACTAATGCTTTTGAAATCAGTACAGGTTCTGTGGCTTACGATGCGCCTTTTGGACCAACTGTTGCCGCACTAGCTCTGGGTGCGGGTCTACTTAGCCCCGACCAAAAAGCTTTCTATGATTCTCTTCCTGTCGCCAATGATGCGGATAGTCTGGCTAACGATAAAGATGATTTCATCAAATCTATCGTTGATGGTGGATTAGCTCCTCTAGGCTACGATCCCGTCGGGCTTAATAACAATCTCGCTCAAGCTAATGGATTGATTAAATCCACATTGTTGCAAGGCGACTACGTATCTCTGCAAACCTACGGCTGGACTGAGTTTAATATTGATGCTCAAACCCAGAAGCTAACTGTAACTACCTACGGCATCGAGCCTTACACCCGCGCTCAACTCGAAGCCGATCCAAACTTGATTACCAGCCGCACACCTCAGATCGTCAGCCAGTTTGAAGTGGAAGCCAATCAAGTCATTGCCGAAGCCAAACTTGTAGGATCAGTCGGAACCTCTGGTGACAACACATTGCTAGCCGTAAATGGTTCTGTTTTTGACGGTCGCAGCAATATTATCTTTACTGGCGCTGGTAAAGATGAAGTCGATCCGCTAACCAATAACGCTTTTGCTGTGGGTAATAACCGCGTCGATCTTGGCAGTGGCAATGACACCATTTATGTCAGCCAAGGCGATCGCGTATTTGGTAGCTCTGGAGACGACATTTTTGAAGCCACTGAAGGCAAGGGTGGCAACCGCATGTCTGGCGGTGCGGGTGATGACAAGTTCTTTTTAGGATCAGGCGATCGCGCTCTTGGTGGTGATGGTGACGATCAATTCTTTGTTGGTACTGGCGGCGGTAATTTGTTGTCTGGTGGTGCTGGCAAAGACATCTTCAATATCTTCACTGCTGGAACTGCTCCTTCTGCTTCTAATACCATTCTCGATTTCCAATCTGGCATTGATTTAATTGGCATCTTGGGAACTACCTCAGCCACACTTTCGCTTAGTCAGGTTGGTGCTGACACCGCGATCGTCTTTGACGGTCAAACTATCGCAACTCTTAGTGGAATTCAAGCATCTAGTTTGAGTTTCGCTAATACTGCTCAGTTTACATTTGCCTAAAACGAGCCTTTTAAAAGGGGGGAGGGAACTATCCCCCCTTTTTTGGTGCGCTAATTAGCACTTCTTTCCTTTTTTCCCTTCATTTCCTCTTTATTTTTCTTTTACCTGAAAACTATGGCAGACCCAATTGTTACGTTAAAAGGCTTCGCATCTTTACCCGCAGATACATTCTCCGCAGGTCCCGCGTCTGGTGCTGCCTTGACCAATCCTACAAATGGTCGTCCTACCCCATTCCCTAGCCAACCTGTTCAGGGCTTTAGTGGCGTACAATTTGCCCCTGATGGCGATGGTTCCGTTTTTTGGTTCCTTGCTGACAACGGCTTTGGCGCAAAAAATAACAGTGCAGATTTTTTGCTACGTCTTTATCAAGCTAATCCTAATTTTGCAGGAACTGAATCAGGCGATCGCTAGCCTTACAAGGCTTTATCCAACTGTCTGACCCAAATAAATTGGTTCCCTTTGATATTGTCAACAAAGCCTCGGCAAAGCGTGAACTTACAGGCGCTGACTTTGATGTGGAATCCTTTGTGTTTGATGCCAAAGGAGATATATGGGTCGGTGATGAATTTGGTGCATTCTTGTTGCACTTCGATCGCAATGGCGTTCTATTAGATGCACCGATCGCAACACCAAACCCAGTTCAACTCAAAACTCTCAACGGTCAAGCCCCCATCGTCATCGGACACCGTGGCGACAGTGGCGAACTGCCCGAGCATACTATTGAAGGATATCGTCAAGCGATTTTGCGCGGTGCGGATTTTATCGAACCTGACCTCGTTTCTACCAAAGATGGTGTGCTAATCGCCCGTCATGAACCCAACCTGATCAACACTACCGATGTGAAAGATCATCCTGAATTTGCGAGTCGCAAACGGACAGCGATCGTGGATGGCGCTGCGGAAGAAGGGTTCTTTGCTTCGGACTTCACTCTCGCTGAAATCAAGACCCTCCACGCGATCATGCCCCAAGGTTTCCGCACCCAAGTCTATAACGGCGTGTTTGAAATCCCTACCTTTGCCGAAATTATCGATATGGTGAAGGAAGTCGAGGCACAAACGGGTAAGAAGATTGGCATCTATCCTGAAACCAAACATCCTACTTATCACGATAATTTGGGTTTGTCCTTGGAAGAGAAACTGATCGACACTCTTAAGGCGAAAAACTTTACCGATCCCTCCCGTATATTCATTCAATCCTTTGAAGTTAGCAATCTCAAAGAACTGAACAGCACGATCATGCCTGCCGCAGGAGTGGACATTCCGCTCGTCCAGTTGATCGATGCTTACGATGTAGCCAACGATGGCTCGCTGTTGTATCAAGATGTTAATGCCCGTCCCTACGACTTTGTGGGTAAGGGGGATACTCGCACCTATGGCGATTTAATCACACCCGCAGGTTTGAAGGAAATTGCTGCCTACGCTGATGGCATTGGTCCTTGGAAGCGTCAGATTGTTTCTGTTAAGACAGTCGATAACAACAATGATGGTCAGCCTGACGATCTTAATGGTGACGGTACAATCAACGATGCGGATAAGGTTACTTTAGCACCGACAAGTTTGGTCAGCGATGCCCACACCGAAGGTTTGCTCGTCCATCCCTACACCTTCCGTAACGAAGATCGCTATCTTGCTTCTGACTATAAAAATAACCCCGAAGCCGAATTTCGTCAGTTCATTAATTTGGGTGTTGATGGTTACTTCACTGACTTTCCTGGCACAGGCGATTTGGTGCGCGATCAGATTACTGATACAGAAGTGCGATCGCCTCAAAATCCTGACGTTCTCTCCAAGCCAGTATTCAACACCATTGATGGCAAAGCGCCCATTGTAATTGGACATCGCGGTGCAAGTGGCGATCGCCCAGAACATACCCTCGCTTCTTACAAAGTGGCGATCGCATCAGGTGCAGATTTCATCGAACCCGATCTTGTCGTCACTAAAGATGGGATTTTAATCGCCCGTCACGAACCGATGTTGGCAGTTGTCGCCCTCAATGCAGATGGCACGATCAAGCTAGATGCCAATAACAAGCCGACCATCGATCGCACAAACACCAGCACCAATGTCGATCTCCACCCTGAATTTGCGGATCGATTGAAAGTGAAAATGCTCGATGGCGTGCAAGTTGGCGGCTGGTTTGCGGAAGACTTTACCCTTGCGGAAATTAAAACCCTGAATGCGATCGAGCGCATTCCTGCTCTTCGCGGTACAGAGTTTGACGATGATGGGTTGAAAATTCCTACATTCCAAGAAGTGATCGATTTGGTGAAGCAAGTCGAAACTGAAACGGGACGCAAAATTGGCATCTATCCCGAAACCAAGCACCCCACTTACTTCCAACAACAGGGCTTCAATACCAGCCAATTGTTGGTAGACACACTCAAAGCCAATAACTTCACCGATCCGACCCGCATCTTCATTCAGTCCTTTGAAGTCGCCAACCTGAAGGCACTCAACAATACGATCATGCCCACCGCAGGCATTGATATTCCTCTGGTACAACTGTTTGGTGGTTCAGGTCGTCCCTATGACTTTGTGGTAAGCGGCGATACGCGCACCTATACCGATCTGTCCACGCCTACAGGGTTAGCCGAGATTGCTACTTACGCCAATGCGATCGGTCCAAACAAGCAGCGCATCGTGCCACAAACAACCGTGGATGCCAATAACGATGGTAAGCCCGATGACCTCAATGGCGATGGACAGATTAGTGAAGGCGATACCGTTATAGGCGCACCCACCACCCTGATCGCTGACGCTCACAAAGCAGGTTTGAAGGTTCATCTGTACACCTTACGGAATGACAGCTTCTTCCTGCCTAGCAGCTACAACGGTGATCCTGGGGCAGAGTTCCGCAAGTTTATTGATTTGGGTATCGATGGCTTCTTTACGGACTTTGCTCGTACTGGGAGATCTGTATTGGTAAATGATTACTTCGCAGGTACTGGTTACGCCAACCCCAACGGCAACCTCAATAGCCCTTACTTCCCAAGCTCTGGCTCTAAATCCGCCGTATACTTCGATCCCAATAACCCCTACTACGGCGATCTCGTCAAGGCAAACCTGAATCGTTCTAATGGTTTTGAAGGCATGGCTTTCAGCCCTGATCGCCAGACCCTCTATCCATTACTTGAAGGAACTGTTGTCGGCGATCCTGTGGGTTCCCTGCGGATTTACAAATTCGATGTGGCTAGCGAAGCATTCACAGGGCTTGTCGGACGCTATCAATTGGGAATTGCGACCAACTCCATTGGTGACTTCACGCCGATCAATGACCATGAATTCTTGGTGATCGAGCGCGATAACAATCAAGCGAATGGAACGAATGGTCCTGCGGCTGCCTTCAAGAAAATCTTTAAGGTAGACTTCAATCAAATCGATGCCAATGGATTTGTATCCAAAGAAGAAGTTGCTAATCTGCTCAACATCAAGGACACCAACGATCTTAATGGCGATGGCAGCACCACTTATACAATGCCCTTCCAAACCATCGAAGATGTGTTGGTGCTAGACAGCAAAACGATTTTGGTTGCCAATGACAACAACTATCCCTTCTCGATTGGTCGTCCCCCTGCGATCGACAACAACGAGATTGTAGTTTTGGAATTAGAAAAACCTCTCGCCCTTGATTCTCGTCTAGGTGTAGCGGCGGCTGTCGCTGAAGCTCCTAGCCTCACATCAGGAACTACTGGCAATGATGATCTTTTTGTCAGTGGTGGGATTGATGGGATAAATGACACGATCTTCACTGGCGCTGGCGATGACAAAGTAGATACCGTCATTGGTGTCAACTCTGCTTTTGAAGGCAATAATCGGGTTGATTTAGGCAGCGGCAACGACATTATTGATGTAAACAAAGGCGATCGCGCTTTTGGTAGTTCAGGAAACGACGAGTTCTTTGCTAAAGATGGCAAAGGTGGCAACCGTATGTCTGGCGGCGCTGGCGATGACACCTTCTATTTAGGATCAGGCGATCGCGCTCTTGGCGGTGACGGCAACGATAAATTCTTTGTTGGTACTGGCGGTGGCAACTTGCTTTCTGGCGGTGCTGGCGCTGACCAGTTCTGGATTTTCAATGCCGAAGCACCTGCGGCTCCCAACACAATTGTTGATTTCCAAATTGGTACTGATGTGATCGGATTTAATGGCGCTAGCTTCGGCTTGGCTGATTTGATTCGCTCTGGCAACAACATCGCGATCGGCAACGCTAGTAATGTGATTGCTAGCTTTACAGGTATTAATACTGCCGACCTGATGACTGATAGTTTTGTTTTCCAATAAGCTAATAAATAGGAGTGCGGAGCGAAGCCCCGCACTCCTATAGCTACAATCATTTGTTTTAAGACAAATCAAAACCCAAGAATTGGCTGGCGGCGCTCCGCGCCGCCAGCCAATTCTTGGGTTTTATGTCCCAGTGCATTTGGCAATAGCTATATTTCTTAACTGAGAAGTAATTAAAAAGCTCAAAATGGCGATGCCATTTTGAGCTTTTTAATTACTTGCTAATACGGCGACATTCATCGCCAGATATTGATTGCACATTACCATCGGGTAAAACTTTGATACAGCTAATATCAGTTTTAGGTGCAACAAATGAATACACGATCGCTCCAGATAACATCACTAGGGAAATAGGAATTAGTAAACTCCGTGAAATCCATTTTGGACGGAGCTTTTTCTTCACACTAACTAGCTTTTTCTGAATCGCCAAAATATGAGGATGCCCTGCTTCTAGTGACAGTTTATAAATTTTGAGAACTCGCTCATAGAGACTTTTTACTTTTTGATAGCGATTTTGGGACGCATAAATTGCGGCTAGATCCATCAAGTTAATCGCCGTTTCCAGATGAGCGACACCAAATAGATTTTGCCTGATTTCCAGAGCCTTCAGACACATGGATTCAGCTTTTTCATACATGGCTTGGTTATTGTAAATTGCCGCTAGCTCTGTCATTGCGATCGCCACATCAAGATGTCCTTCACCGAGGGTATCTTTACGCATAGAAATTGCCTTTAAGAACAAATCTTCAGCCTTATCAAATAGATTTTGAGAATAGTAAAGACCGCCTAGTTCCATTAAGCAATTGGCAACATGGGGATGTGCCTCACCGTGCAACTGCTGATTTAGAGCCAATATTTGATTTAAGTAATTCTCGGCAGCAGCATAATTGCCAACTTTGCGCTCTTTTAGAGCTAGGTCATGTAGCAACTCCAAAAAGATGCCCGCCTTACCATTGGCATAGGGGGGATCAGGCAGCACTCGATACAAGGCTTTGGTATTGCTGCTAAATGTAATTTCATCCCCATGCATTAATACCCAAGCATTACGAAGTTGACCATTGATCACTAAGCCATTAGTACTTTTACCGCTCTCATCTGTGCCATCACTTAATTGAAATGCTTGCGACATTGGGGCAGGCGCGTTAATTGATTTTAAAGTTGCGTGTTCACGCGATACTGATTGCGATCGCAATACAATGCCTGCCTCAGGAGACCGCCCCAATATATAGCTTTTGCTATTCAAACAAATTCTTTGCTGTCCTTGCGGATCTTGCAAGATTAAAAAATGCTCAAACTGACTACCCTCAACTACGGTTGAATCTTGCAAAGTTGCTTGTACATCAATGGTGCGATAGGTCATAGGAGCGTTCCAATCATCCTGATTTAAAAGCGATCGCCACCCAAGTTAAATACTTTTGAGTTTGTATAATTTAACTGATGGAAATGTATATTTATATGAATACCAAATTTTCAAACAAAAAGAGATAAGCTATTTTACTTAGGTCAAGGGAGCTTAGAGTAACTACAGCGCTTTGCGCTGACTTAAAACCCAGAAAGATTTTTGAAAGCGGCGCAAAGCGCCGCTTTCAAAAATCTTTCTGTAACCAGGCATGACGTAAAGCCCAAGAATTGAGAGGCGGAGCAAAGCGCCGCCTCTCAATTCTTGGGCTTTGAAAAGTAGGACTACAGAACTGAATAAAGTAATTGAAAAATTAGACGAAAGGCTGCAACGATCGCGATCGCGCTCAAGCCTGCAACCCCGCTATAAACAGCAAGATCTGCCCAAGACAAAAAGTTGATAAACAATGACTTAGCAAAAATTTGACCGCCCCAGAGAGCGGCAAGGCTAACCAAATAGATGAATACAAATAGATCTTTATTATCAAGAATAGACCTGACTCGAAGGATCAATATGGTTAACATCGCGATCGCGAATATACCTAGATTAATAGGAGTACCGAATAGAGTCGCACCTACAGTGGTGCTAACTTGCCATAGCAATAGCGCTTCTGCACCTAGCAAAAATGCAGCAACAAACTGAGTCCAAATCGTCGCCGACAATACCCAAGGTGTTTTAGATGATCGCGCCACAACTGGTTTACTGATGGGTGGTGCATTGATAGCCATAGGAGAAGCGATCGGTGCGGGGACTTGGATACTAGTTTTATGGGGAGATGATGATGTGGTTGTTGATATGTTTGCGGTAGAGGATTTATTACTAAGGGCTTGTAAAACCGCAGTAGCAGAATTAAAGCGATCGCTAGGTGCTGTTTCTAGCATTTTTTGTAAAACTTGATTAAAGCTAGGACTAAGTTTTACAAAGTTATCCCACTGCCATTTGTTGTAGTTGACATCAAATAATTCTTCAGGCTCTTTACCTGTTAGCAAATATAAACAAGTCACCGCAAAGGCATAGAGATCAGTAGCAGGAAAAACCGTATCACCGCGCATTTGCTCAGGTGCGCCATAGCCGGGGGTAAAAATACCTGTGGATTTTTGCCCCTGAACCGCACCTGCTACTTGCTTAACTGCACCAAAATCTAGCAAATAATAAATTTGATCCAGCTTGCGTACCATGATATTGGCGGGCTTAATATCACGGTGGATTGAGCCTTTTGCATGAATAAAATCTAATACAGGCAGCAGGCTTTGCATAATTTCTAAAACATCTGCTTCCGCGATCGCACCATGCTGCTCAACAATTTGCTCTAGGGTAAAACCATCCACAAATTCTTGAACTAAGTAAAAAAATTCATCCTGCCCCGCCTGCACTTCAAAATAAGCCAGCAGATCAGGAATTTGGGGATGCAATCCCAAGTCTTCTAAAACTGTCGCTTCCCGTTCAAACATTTGTTTAGCGATCACCATTTGGGAGCTGGTCAAGCCCACAGGTTGCAATAGCTTTACCACACAGCGTTTCATGGCTGGCGTATAGCGATCGCGAGCCAGAAATGTCGCCCCAAAACCACCTTGCGCGATCGGTTTCTCAACGATGTAACGACCACCTAGCAGCAACGGCATTCCACAACTCATACAAAACTTCTGGGCGATCGTTTTGACTGTGTTACCGCTATCGAGATCGGCAAAAGAGTTTAATGGCTTTGTACAATTGGGGCGTGTGCAGTAAATATCCACTGGTTAATCATTAAATAAAAGATTGACGGAGCTTTTGAGACACTTAACGCTTCGCGCTAACAGCTTCAAAAGATCATAAGTAAACATTTTTGGCATACTGTATTAGAGTCTACCTAAGTTTCTCCCTCCTGCGCCCATGAGTTCCAACTTTTTGCATCATCTCAACCCTGCCCAACAAAAAGCCGCCAGTCATCTGCATGGCCCAATGCTGGTGGTCGCAGGAGCTGGCTCAGGCAAGACAAGAACATTGACTTACCGCATCGCTAATTTAATGCTCAATCACGATGTGGCTCCTGAGCAAATCCTCGCGGTGACCTTCACCAACAAAGCGGGTAAGGAAATGAATGAGCGCATTCAAACTTTGTTAGTTCAAGAGGTTGCCCAAAGAGAATTAGGTAAATCTTTAAGCGAAATCGCAGATTGGGAACGAGATAAACTGCGGAAAAAAGTTTATAAGCAATATATCAATAGCTTTGCCCAAGATGGTCTGTGGATGGGAACTTTCCATAGTATGTGCTGTCGGATTTTGCGCCTAGATATTGATAAATATAAAGATAGTAATGGCAGAAGTTGGTCAAAGAATTTCTCGATTTTTGATGACTCTGACGCGCAATCCCTTGTCAAAGATATTGTGATTAATCAATTAAATCTGGATGAGAAAAAGTTTGAGCCAAAGTCTGTGCGTTTTGCGATCGGCAATGCCAAAAACAAAGGCTGGACTCCCGAAGAATATGAAAAACAAAGCGATGATGCTTCTTTTCGGAAACGCGCGATCGCTCAAGTTTATAATCTCTACCAAAATCAGCTAGCTACTAATAACGCCCTTGACTTTGATGACTTAATCTTTTTACCAGTAAGGCTGTTTCAGCAAAATCCTGAAGTTCTCAACTACTGGCACAATCGCTTTGAGCATATTCTCGTTGACGAATACCAAGATACTAACCGCACTCAATATGACTTGATCCGTTTACTAGCTACCAATGATGCTAAGCCAACTTGGGAAAATCGTTCTATTTTTGTGGTGGGTGACGCGGATCAATCAATTTATAGTTTCCGCTCCGCCGACTTTACGATCTTAATGGAATTTCAAGAAGCCTTTGGCGATCGCAAGCCCGATGCCCATACTGGCACAATGATCAAACTCGAAGAGAACTATCGCTCCGTCGCCAATATTCTAGAACTTGCCAATCAATTAATCGATCATAATTCTCAGCGGATTGACAAAATCCTTAAGGCGACCAGACCTGATGGAGATCTGGTAGAACTATTTCGTGCTGAGGATGAAGTGGATGAAGCCCAGTTTGTGATTGAGCAGATTCGTCGTGTCAAATCAAAAACTCCTAGCGCCAACCTCGGACATTTTGCAATTCTCTATCGCACCAATGCCCAATCTCGTCCCTTTGAAGAAATGCTAGTGCGATGGAACATTCCTTATAAGGTAGTGGGCGGATTGCGATTTTATGATCGCAAAGAAATTAAAGACACGCTCTCATATTTACGATTGCTTTCCAATCCTGCTGACACCTTAGGCTTGATGAGAATCATCAATGTCCCTAAAAGGAGTATTGGCAAGGCAACCCTCGACAAACTCCAACAAGCCGCTCAAGAACTCAGCGTTCCCATTTGGGAAATTGTCAGCGATGAAACCACCGTCAAAACCCTCGCAGGACGTTCAGCAAGGGGAGTTCTATCTTTTGTGGAACTGATGCAGAAATGGCAAGCTAAAGTGGCAACTACGCCTGCCGCCGAGATTATTCAAGGGATTTTAGAAGAGTCGGGCTATATCGATGAACTGAAAGCCCAGAGTAATGATGAAGCAAATGATCGCATTGCCAACTTGCAAGAACTCTATAATGCCGCAGTCCAATTCGCAGAAGAGAATGAAGATGCTTCCCTTGATGCGTTCTTAGCGAATGCGGCTCTAGCTTCTAGCCTTGATGACAGCAGCGAGAATGCCGAAAAAGTTACTTTAATGACGCTCCATGCTGCCAAGGGCTTAGAGTTTCCAGTGGTGTTCTTAGTTGGCTTAGAGCAAGGACTTTTTCCTAGTTTCCGTTCTATTAATGACCCAATGGCTCTCGAAGAAGAACGTCGCCTCATGTATGTGGGCATTACTCGCGCCCAAGAAAAGTTATTCCTTAGCCATGCTCAAGCACGTCGGCTCTATGGCAATCGTGAATATGCGATTCCTTCACAGTTTCTAGCCGAGCTTCCCAAAGAATATCTGACAGGGCATGGTATTGACAAATTTATCAGCAAAGCAAGTCAACGCGCCGAAGCCACCAGCCTCAAAGGTTCTCTGCGATCAGTAGCTCCCGTCAAAGCCAACGCCGTCAAACCCAAGCCCCGCGTTGATTGGCAAGTAGGCGATCGCGTAGTGCATGAGAAGTTTGGCGAAGGTCAAGTTTCTAATTTATTAGGCACGGGTGACAAGATGTTTTTAGCGATCGCCTTCGCAGGTCAAGGCAAAAAGATCATCGATCCTAAAATTGCCCCGATTCAGAAAATCTAAACTATCCGAATATGCCAACAAAAAAGAGTCGCAGTGCGACTCTTTTTTGTTGGCAATATTTTCTTCACTCAGCAATGTCTAGAGGTTTTGGATCCTCAGCTATGCCGAGGGATAGCTCCAACTGATCGGTTTCTATTTCTTCTACTTGCTCAGCCTCAAAACTATCAGGCTGAACTAGCTCTCCAGTATTTTCTGATAATGCATCAACATTTTGAAGCTTATTCGCCGCAGTTCTTAATTTACTGGTTACTTCGGTAGTACGTTCAGAAATTTCATTAGTGTCTTCAAACGAGGAGTCTTCTGATCGAGATTTAACAATCTCTTGAGAAGCGATCGCATCTAAGGCAGCTTCCGCAAAACGATCCATTTCTAAAGCCACAGCATCAGTCTCAGCGCTATTCTCATCGGTGATCTCAACCTTATCTGCACCAAACAGAGAAACTAGATCAGGTAACTCTTCTCGCACCATCCTGATCGGCAAGTTGGCAATCAGGGCTGTCATCCGTTTATCTGACTCTAGACGAATATCTAACGAACCTTCATCAAGCTCTACATATTTGGAAACTACACGCATGATTTCATGGCGCATATTTTCAAATACCTGTGGTTCGATCGCGGCTCGATCATGGGCAAGGATAAATTTTAAACGCTGCTTGACTTTAGCTCCACTAGGAACATTGCTTCTTTGAAATAGGCGATCGAGCAGTGTTGAAATCATCTCAAACCTCAAGAATTTCCAGTTATCCAGCTTGTCAATTTAGCAAAAAATCCCTTGGGTGGTGCTTCAAGTTTTAAAAACTCGACTTCACGCCCTTCTAGCCTCTTTGCCACATTTTCATAGGCAATGCCAGCCATCGATAGTTTTTCCGATAGCACCAAGGGTTCCCCTTTGTTCGTAGAAACGATCACCTGCTCATCATCGGGAATCACCCCAATTAATTTAACCGACAAAATGTCCAGCACATCTTCGACACTCATCATGTCGTTGTTTTTTACCATCGCAGGACGGATACGGTTGAGAATCAATTTAATATCGGTAATTCGATTAGCTTCTAATAAGCCCACCACGCGATCGGCATCGCGCACTGCCGAAATTTCAGGAGTTGTCACCACGATCGCTTCTTTAGCTCCAGCGATCGCATTTTGAAAGCCTGACTCAATCCCCGCAGGACAATCGATCAAAACATAATCAAAATAGCGGCTTAAAACTTCTACCAAAGCCTTCATGTGCGCCGCCGTAATTGCAGTTTTATTGCGAGTTTGCGGTGCAGCTAACAAGGATAAATTAGGCTGGCGTTTGTCCTTTACCAAAGCTTGGTCGAGCTTACATTCTCGTGCAATTACCTCAAGAGCAGTATACACGATGCGATTTTCTAGACCTAAAAGCAAGTCTAAATTTCGCAAGCCAAAGTCAGCATCTACCAACACCACTTTGCGCCCAAGTTTAGCCAGCGCCATTCCTAAATTTGCGGAAGATGTGGTCTTGCCGACACCACCTTTACCAGAGGTAACAACGATAATGCGACTCATGTTTACGAATTACTGATTTAGAGTACGGATAAAAACTCGGAAACTAGTGAAGTTAATCTTCACTAACTGCGATTTTTTGAATAATAATCAACAACTTGCACAATCTGAATTACTGGCGTGCCTTGTTGACTCACAAAAGCAACCTCTGGGCAAAAGTAGGTGCTAGGGCTATCAACACGGGCAATCAGGCTCGCAATTCTAATTTGTGTAGCATCTAGATGAGAAGCCATTACCATTGCCTGAGCATTTCCCTTAGAACCAGCGTGAGCCATGCCTTTCAGTTTGCCACAGACAATAATATCGCCTTCTGAGATCAGTTCTGCACCAGCGTTAACATCACCGAAGATAATGATACTGCCAGAATGTCTAATTTCTATGCCAGATCTTACGGTCATCTTTAAATAGAGAGGATCATCGACGGGAGCATCAGGAATAGGATTAAATCCTAATAACTCTCGAAACATGGTTCCCTGCTCCACCGAGAATCCCATACTGGCAGCATTAATAGCCGTTTGGCGACGATTAGTAACTACACAATGCAGCAATAGTTTGTGATTTTGAAGAGCTTCAAATAGCTCTTGGAGTTGACGGCTGTCGAGTAAGCGATCGCCTGCTTGTAAATAAACCTGTGTGCGAGGTTTCCAGTCATTGCCACTTGCCACCATGCGTTGTTCCAACTGTGAGAGTATTTCTTCCCAAGTCAGAGTTAGGACTAAAGCGTTATCAGCATCTTTGTCACGATCGCTTGACTCAGAGTTAGGATTTCCAAATATTTGTAATAACTTGGCAGCGCTATCAGCATCTTTATAATCGCTACTATCTGGCTTTAATTTTTGTTCAGTTGGTAGCAACAAATTAAGCTTGCCATCAAGAGTTTTAAATCTTACCTGAGCAATTTCTGGATCAATTTCTACAGGACGAACAGATTTGGCAGGAGCCGATGAAATTGCTTTTAATTCACCACCCTCCACATCAGCAACGGTCAGGGGTGCAGGGATATTAATTGCCTCATCATCTTGATCGGGGGCAACAATTACTTCAGGCATTTCCGCAGATGACAAGTCCCCTGCAACTGCTGATTTTCCTGAAGTCAGAGGTAGAGGACTGGTCTTAACGGCAATATTACGCTGGTTTAGATTCATGAAGCTTATGTCGAATTACCTAATAATCAAAAAAACAAGGGGCTTAAGCCCCTCGTTTCAATTTAAGCTGAAGGCAGCAACTGGAGATTATTTTCCGAGCCAGTTAGAGATGGTTGTTCAATAACTCTTACCTTGCCATCATCATCGACATCGACAGTAACCGATGCACCTTCGCGCACCTTGCCAGTGAGAATCTCTTCAGCGAGAGAATCTTCGAGAAGGCGCATGATCGCACGGCGTAATGGACGCGCCCCATAGCTAGGGTTATAACCTTCTTGAACTAGCAGATCCTTAAAGCGCTCGGTCACGGTCAAGACAATATCCTTAGCAAGCATCCGCTTGAAGAACTCGTTGAGCATGAGGTCGGCGATTTCCTTGACTTCGGGCTTGGTCAACTGACGGAAGACGATGATTTCGTCTAAGCGGTTGAGAAACTCTGGACGGAAGTATTGCTTCAGTTCTTCGTTAACTAGCGATCTGATGCGGGTATATAAACCATCTTCTTGACTAGCAGCGAAGTCGAAACCAAGTCCACCACCACCTTTTTCAATGACCTTAGAACCAACGTTCGAGGTCATGATCAAGAGGGTGTTCTTGAAGTCAACAGTACGTCCTTTCGAGTCGGTGAGGCGACCATCTTCTAGGACTTGCAACAGCAAGTTAAAGACATCAGGGTGCGCTTTCTCGATTTCATCGAATAGGACAACAGTATAAGGTTTGCGACGCACAGCTTCAGTTAGCTGACCGCCTTCGTTATAGCCGACATATCCAGGGGGTGAACCGATCAACTTAGATACGGTATGACGCTCCATGTATTCCGACATATCGAGACGGATCATTGCGTCTTCGGAACCAAAGAAGTAAGCGGCGAGTGCCTTGGTTAGCTCGGTTTTACCAACGCCTGTGGGACCAGAGAAGATAAAGCTAGCGATCGGGCGATCGGGACTCTTCAAACCGACACGGGCGCGACGGATCGCACGGGAAATCGCTTTCACGGCTTCGTCTTGACCAATCACGCGACCATGTAGGGTTTCCTCCATCTGCATCAGCTTTGCCGACTCAGATTCGGTGATCTTGAGGACGGGTACACCAGTCCAAGAACTGACGATATAGGCGATGTCCTCTTCCGTTACCCGAATTTCAGGCAAGTCTTCGGCAGGAGTCTCAGCTTTTTTGGTTTGACTGAGGGCGCGAATTTGTTGCTTCAGATCAATCTCCTTGTCGCGCAACTCCGCAGCCTTGTCAAAGTCCTGCTTACGAACCGCATCATCCTTATCTTTAAGGGCTTGACGCAATTCTTTGTCGAGTTCCTTGGCGGCAGGAGGCAATTGTGAGTTGATTAAGCGCACACGAGAACCTGCTTCATCCATCAAATCGATCGCTTTGTCGGGTAGAAAGCGATCGCTAATGTAGCGATCGGCTAATTTTGCCGCCGCAACTAAGGCTGCGTCATCAATCTTCAGCTTGTGATGCTCTTCATAGCGCTGACGTAAACCGATCAAGATTTCAATGGTTTCTTCGACACTAGGCTCACCGACCATGACAGGCTGGAAGCGACGCTCAAGGGCGGCATCACGCTCGATGTGCTTGCGGTATTCATCAAGGGTGGTTGCACCGATGCACTGGAGTTCACCACGAGCAAGGGCTGGCTTCAAAATATTAGCGGCATCGATCGCGCCTTCCGCAGCACCAGCACCAATCAAGGTATGAACTTCATCAATTACCAAGATCACATTGCCAGCCGTGCGGATTTCTTCCATGATCTTCTTGAGGCGTTCCTCAAATTCACCACGATATTTCGTACCAGCAACTAGCAAGCCGATATCTAAAGTCACAACCCGCTTTTCTTGGAGAATATCAGGAATATCACTATTAGAGATGCGCTGAGCTAAGCCTTCTGCGATCGCGGTTTTACCGACACCAGGTTCACCGATCAGGACGGGGTTATTTTTGGTGCGGCGACCGAGAATCTGGATTACTCGTTCAATTTCTTTTTCGCGACCCACCACAGGATCGAGTTTGCCATCTTGGGCAAGTTGGGTCAGATTTGAGCCAAACTCGTCGAGGGTTGGCGTTTTGGTGCGTCCCGATGAGCCGCCACCCGCGGATACTTCGGCAGTCTCACCGAGCATCCTAATTACTTGTGTGCGAACCTTAGAGAGATCCACGCCGAGGTTTTCTAAAACTCTAGCGGCAACCCCTTCGCCTTCGCGAATTAGTCCTAGCAATAAATGCTCAGTACCGATGTAGTTATGTCCCAACTGGCGAGCTTCTTCTAAGGACAACTCTAGGACTCTTTTAGCGCGAGGAGTGAAAGGAATTTCGACTGCGACAAAACCAGAGCCGCGTCCGATGATCTTTTCAACCTCAATGCGAGCGTCTTTGAGGTTTACACCCATGGACTTAAGTACTTTGGCGGCAACGCCAGTTCCTTCTCCGATTAGACCCAATAGGATTTGCTCTGTGCCGACAAAGTTATGACCGAGGCGGCGAGCTTCCTCTTGAGCCAGCATGATGACTTTAATTGCTTTTTCTGTAAAGCGTTCAAACATGGCATTACCCCATACTTTGCTGCGTTCTGGTTAAAGTTAATACTAGCACAGCCCTAACAGCATTCTGTGTGTACGGATCTCACTCCTTTTTGCCAAAATTATTAAGATCTCTCTTAGGGATCATCTTTGATTTTCAGGGACTATTTAACTCAATATTTTTAGCTTTTTGTCATTTGTGAAACCGAATAAAAAGGCGCTTTTATGTGTGTAAACGATTACTAAGTTTCATAAATTTAGCTTACAAAGAATTTGTTGTTGTCGAGATAGCTCATAGGATTATGAAGATTTAAAAATTTTATAGGCAATTAGACTCACTTATAGCTGTGGTCACTTGCATTAGGACAAAGCAAACCCCAAGAAACGACTAGCGGCTCGAAGCGCTGTTAATCGTTTCTTGGGGTTTGTGTCCTACTCCCTTCCCAGTGAAAAATTAGACGTTGCGGCGCTTCGCGCCGCAACGCTAATCCTTGGGTTTTAATGTCTATTTTTAGACTGGGTAGGGAGTAGCAAAAATGGCAACAGCTATAAATTCAAAATTTTAGAAAATTTTATAAGGAAATTAAATTTTATGTCTCATCTAGCTTTACCTCTTCTCGCCGCTGTTCCTGCAACTGCAAGTTGGTCAATTAATGTGGCTTTGATCATGTTGACCACCAATGCATTTGCTCTTGTCGTTGCTCGCTACGGTATCCAAGTTAAAGGTGTTGGCCCTAGCTTGCCCATAGAGTTACCTGGTCTGTTTGCTGGATTTGGAGTACCCGAACTGCTAGCTGTAACTAGTTTTGGTCATATTTTAGGCGCTGGCTTAATCTTGGGACTAGCCCAAGCAGGTTTGCTATAAATTACAGCAATTTCTAGGCAGACGAACCACAAGTGTTACTTTGCAAGTGTTGCAAAGTAACACTTGCAAAGTAACACTTGGTTCGGGTTTGAGCGCAAAGCGCTAGAGAGAGCTTTGGCACTTCATCAAAATCGCAGATTCCTCAAAGTCAAACTTCTTTAGAGCCAAACTATAGCCGCCATGATCATCAAATTTTTTCTGGTTTTTGCGATCGCCATCAATACTCTATGGCTAATCAATCCAGCAGCCGTTGCGTCAACCAATGTTCAGTGGCGTTATGGAGGCACGGAAAACCCTACTCAATGGGGAAAGTTGAGCGAAGACTTTGCTATGTGTGAATTAGGTAAATCCCAGTCGCCCATCAATATTAGCAATGCGATCGCGGGAAAGCCTGAAAATATCGACTTTGATTATCAGCCATCCCCTCTGGTAGTTATTAATAATGGACATACAATTCAGGTGAAATATGAAAAGGGAAGCAAAGTAACAATTGATGGTAAAAAATATGAGTTGTTACAGTTCCACTTTCACACACCTAGTGAGCATTACATAAATGGTCAAGCCTCTCCGATGGAACTGCATTTAGTCCATCAAAATGCTTTAGGACAGTTAGCGGTGGTCGGCGTGATGATCAAGCAAGGAACGCTCAATCCTTTAATTTCAGAGGTGTGGAAGCATATTCCTAATGTTGGAGAAACAAGTGAAGTCGCCGATCGCCTGATTAATGCAGCAGATTTATTGCCAGAACAAAAAAGTTATTTTAGTTACGATGGTTCTCTGACTACACCACCTTGTAGTGAAGGTGTAAGTTGGAATATATTTGTCGAACCGATCGCGATTTCTAAAGAACAAATAGAAGCTTTTGAGCAAATATATCAAGTTGATGCGCGTCCAGTTCAGGCTACAAACAACAGAGTTGTTGAATTGCATCGTTAATTAAAGCGCTTTGCGCTCAAACCCGAACCAAGAATTTTTTGCAAGTGTTGCTTTGCAACACTTGCAAAAAATTCTTGGTTCGTTTTGCTATGAGAAGAGAGGGGCGGCGCAATGCGCCACCCCTCTCTTCTTTGGTTTTAAGAAAGCAAAGCACTATAAAAATCTTGTATCCTGTTGATGGTAAAGAGACGCAATTTAACCCCAAATTAATGAACACAAATCAGTGGCAATGGCAAGACGGGATGCTCACTTGTGAATTGTTATCCGATTGGAAGCATGGATTTTTTACGCGATCGCATGCACCTAAATTGCCTAGCGACCTGCATAATCATCTATTACCAACGGGGAAAGCATTTCGGGCAAAACAAGTACATGGTAATCACTTAGTTTATGCCAACTCCATGAATATTGATGATCAGCCCTTACCAGAAGCCGACGGTGTCTGGGCAACTAAGGATCATCATCAAGCAAATCACTCAGTGTGGGTTTGTACGGCTGATTGTGTGCCAGTGTTAATTGGCGATCGCCAGTTGGGTTCTGTAGCGGCCGTTCATGCGGGTTGGCGTGGTACTGCGTCAGGTATTGTTACTAAGGCGATCACTACTCTTTGCGAGCAAGGAAGTGAGTTAAAAAATCTGCGTGTAGCTTTAGGTCCTGCCATTTCAGGGACAGTTTACCAAGTCTCTAAAGAAGTGGCGCAGCAGGTCACAGACACCATCAATCAACCTGTAGGTCTTTTGCCTGACGTACATCCTGAAAAAGTTAAGCTAGATTTGCGCCAAGTCCAAGCACAGCAATTGCAAGAAATAGGCTTGCCTCATGAAAATATTGCGATCGCGCCTTACTGCACTCTGCAAAGCGAGAAAATATTCTTCTCCTATCGCCGTCATTTCCTAAACAATCCACAGCCACAGCCTAGAGTGCCACAGGTGCAATGGTCAGGAATTGCGATCGCTTAACTTTCTGTAGATTGTGGAAAGGTTCTGCTATCAAGCAATGCTTCTAAGTCAGCAAATTCATCAACTTCATCGACTTTTATCTCAGATTGAGGCTCTTCGGGAGTTGCTTGATTTTTGCGATCTTCTTTATTCAGCCCTCCGAGCTTCTCTAGAAATTGATCAACTAATGATTCGTATAGTAAATGTGAAGAAACTCTATCTTGACTATCAGTGAATTGTTTTTCTACTTGTGGCTCAGAGTTGACAGCTTCTATGTCATCGTCTTCCACTGCTTCAGCGATCGCAACTTCTAGATCGGTTGGTGAATCAAGTTCATCAAATTGATCTTCTAAGTACTCCTGCAAGATATTTTCAACATAAACATTCAAACTAGAAGCTTCATCTTCTTCTTGAGGGATATCATCTATAGATTCTATTTCCGATTGTGCTGACTGCTGATCAGGTTGAATGATGCTAGAAGTAGTTGTAATCGATTTTGTTGATTTCCCAAATCCTCTCTGCTTTTTAGCATTTGAGGGTTTCCCAGACTTATATAAAAGTTCAGTTGGCTTTTTTTTAAATTTTAATTCGGCAATAGCAGGCTGAGCAACTATTGATGTTTCTGCGGGATTTTCCTCTACTAATTGCTCTGGAGAATTTCCTGACATTTCAATTGTTGAATCTTTAATATCAGCAATTGCTTCAATAGATGGTTCCTGTGTTTCTAGCTCACTACTAACCTCAACAAAGATTTCATTGCTCAAGATTATGTTTGGTTCTAATGCAATACTCGCATCATTAATAGTTTCTAGATTTGCGATCGCCTCAGTTGTTTCTAATAGCTCAAAAGAAGAATCATCTAGAACCTCAATCTCCACATCCTCAACGATCAAGCCCTGCTCAAATTCAGTGACTAAATTTTCTTCTAACGTAGCTTCTGTTAGAATATCTTCAGAATCATTTATATCTACGGGCGATTCTGCCACTGGTTCTTCAATTTCTAACAAAGCACTATCATCTAAATCTACTATTTCTACCTCTAAATCATCTACTGTAATATCATCATTAGTTTCTGTATTTAGGATAATTTCTACTGCTTCATTAGTGACTGCTTCTGACAAATAGTTTTGTTGATTAATTCCATCAATTTCTTCAGCAAAATCAACAACTTCTTTTTTAATAAAATCAACAACCTTGTCATCATTTAAGTTGGTGATCTCAGGCATCTCTGAATCTTCAAGAATTAGGATGTCTTGACTATCAAGTTCTGATATTTCATCAATATCATTTTCTCCTGCCAATTCATTAGTGATTACATTTTCTTCTAACAGAACTTCTGTTAGCAAATCTTCAGCACCCTCTAAATCTACTATCAATTCCGCAACTGGCTCTTCAATTTCTGACAAAGGAATATCATCTAAGACTACTGTTTCTAGTTTTAAATCATTTACTGTAATGTCATCATTGGCTTCTGTATTTAGGATGGTTTCTATTGATTCATTGGTAACTAATTCTGACAAATAGTTATCTTGATAAAGTTCTTCATTGAAAGTAACAACTTCTTCAATAGAATCAATAACTTCGTCATCATTTAAGTTATTTGTCTCAGGTATCTCTAACTCTTCAATAGTTAATTTGTCTTGATTGTCAACCTCTAAGACTTCATTGATATCATTTTTCTCTACCAATTCATTTCTAATTATTGGCTGGTCAATTGTTTCAGGTTGATTTTCGGTAACTGATTCAGATACTTTTGATTCATTGAGAGTCACAACGGTTTCGGACTCTTCAAAGAATTTTAAAAATAGAGGCGATCGCCAACTGATATTAGTAAAGCTATTTTTGACTCTTTCAACCGCAAAAGGTGACAAACTGCTCAACTCAGACGCATCTGTAAATTGGATGCGAATAGCGGAAATTCCAGATTGTAATAAAACATTACCAATTAACAAAAACACTTCAGCCCAGACAATTCCCAACAGCCTGAGTCCCGCAGGAAATGGTGCAATCTCCTGAGCCAAGGGCGCAGCAGTATACATCTTAAAAAACACTAAGCCCATCACCAAAGCCACCGACAGCCCGATCCACCCAGTCATATACCAACCATTGCGGTGTTGGCGAATTAGGGTTAGCACTTGCCGATCGCGATCGCTTAAATTCTCCACAGGTTTGGAAACAAACCACAAATTAAAAGGATATAAAGGTTGTTGCCACTGAAGCCAAGCTCCCAATGCGATCACGGGGAAACCCAATAATAAAATCTCAAACCATGCAGGAAAAACAGGATTTCCTACTGCTAGTCCAGCCATACTTTGACCCAGTAGCCAAGGTACACCCGCAAGCAAGACAATATTGCCCCAGATAAACGGGTTGTTTTTTAAAGCGGCAGGCTTTTGAGACGCATTGGGATTTGGTAAAGTCATAAAAATTAAAATTATAACAATAAGTAGCTGGGCGAATCTTCACGGATTTTTGTATGTTATAAGAAAACCTTTGAAAAGTTGTCAAAGCCAGCTTTTCAAAGGTTTTCTTTGGTTTTAAGAAAGCGTAAAGCGATGTATTACTATCCCAATCCTGTAGTCAATCTAGTCCAATAACCATCATAAATTTGCAGCACTTCAGGATCAAGTTTAGTAATACGCCCACTTTTAGCAATCATTTCTTCCGATGGCTCTAAGGCTTTAATTGCTTTGAGGTCATCAGGGATCATGGTCTTGCCACGCTTATTGGTTGTTGCAAAGCTATTGGCATCACTAATTTTTGCCGCAATTTCAGGCTGCATCACATAATTAATCCATGCATGAGCGCCTTCAACATTGGGCGCACCTTTGGGTATGGCGACTGTATCTGTCCAAATTGATGTGCCGCTATTGGGCAAAAAATACTTAATATTTGGATCTTGTCTCGCCAGACTTATCGCATCTCCCGAAAAAGCCATACACATCATTAAATCCCCTGAAGCTAGAGGATCTCGCCATGCATCCGTCGTAAAGTTAGCGATCGCAGGCATTAGTTCCCGCAGCTTAGCAAAGGCTTTCTCGATTTTATCTTGCTCTTTAGTATTGTAAGAATTACCTAAAATATGCAGAGCCATCCCCATCACTTCACGGGGATCGTTAACTAGCGTAATTCGTAATTTTTCCTTGTGTTCCCACAGATAATTCCAATCGGTAGGTTCTTCACCCACAATTGATTGGATTGCTTTCACGTTGTAAGCAATTCCAGTTGTGCCAAGGCTCACAGGAATACTGAAATTTGCCCCTGGATCGTGAGGCGCATTTAAGTAGTTTTCAGATATGTTTCTAAGGTTTGGCAATAACTTTTTATTAAGTGGCTCTAACAGCTTCAGATCGATCATCTGTGTCGCCATATAGTCACTGGGATAAATGATGCTATAGCCCGATCGCCCACTGGATGATTCTAACTTTGATAGCATCACCTCATTGGAGTCATAGGCATCTCCTACTACCTTGATCCCCGTTTGTTTAGTAAATCCTTCTAAAACCTCCGCATTATTGACATAGGTTGCCCAGCCATAAATATACAAAGTGCGTTTGTCCTGTGTTACTGGGCGAGTCACACCTTGTTCTTCTGTCTCAGAGGATTGCTTGGCATTCTCAAAAATACCGCATGCGCCAAGACTAGAAGCTCCTGCCAAAGCTGAAGTGGCATAGAGCGATCGCTGTATAAATTTACGCCGAGATATATTCATAAACGATATTTAACTGGTTTATATGTTTTAAAAAAGAAGCTGATTCGCCCGCTTCGTGGGCGAATCATTTTGTTTCGGGTGCTTCGCGCCCGAAACAAAATGACAACTACTAGGTTGCAACTGCGGTTTTAGGAAGTGCTACACAATCTTCAGGCATCCATGAGACGTAAACTTGACTGTCAAACGGAGGAGTTTTTTCGCCTTGGTGATTGGAGCGTACTAGCATCACTCTGACGGGAGGTACATTTTCGCTTGCGTGTAGATCCACTACAAACTGTGAGTGATCACCCAAGTACAACACATTATTGAGAATGCCGCGATAGGTGTTATAGGGTTGGTTTGGATATTCTGTGGAGAGTTTAATTTTTTCAGGACGCACACTGACTACAGCTTCAGGAATTGACTGCCAGTCTTTGGGTTTAGCAGAGACGATCGCCAAACCAGTCGAAGATCGCAATTCTACAAATGCGCCATCTTGTTCAATTACTCGGCACTCAAACAGGTTAGTCTCGCCCACAAAGTCGGCAACAAATGCCGACGAAGGACGATCATAAACTTCAGAAGGTGTACCGATTTGTTCAATTCTGCCCTGATGCATGACCGCAATTCTTGAGGAAATCGCTAAGGCTTCACCTTGATCGTGGGTGACCATAATGAAGGAAATGCCCAACTCATACTGCAAATTAGAAAGCTCGACCTGTAGCTCTTTACGCAGCTTAAAATCTAAGGCAGCTAGAGGTTCATCCAGCAAAATTACTTTCGGACGATTGACTAATGCTCTAGCAAGAGCGACGCGCTGCTGCTGACCACCTGATATTTGGTTAGGAAAGCGATCGCTAAGATGATCGAGGCGGACTTGTTTGAGAGCGCTCTTAACCCTTTGTTGAATCTCTGGCTTGGCTACGCCTTTTACCGATAGCCCAAACGCCACATTGTCAAAAATGGTCATATGCCCGAACAGAGCATAGCTTTGAAATACTGTATTTACAGGACGTTGGTAAGCGGGAATAAAAGTCATCGGCTTACCTTGAATCAGCACATCTCCTGCGGATGGCTCCTCAAAGCCAGCGATTAGACGCAGTAGCGTAGTTTTGCCACACCCTGATGGGCCTAAGATGCTAAAAAGTTCGCCTCTTTGAACTTGCAGGTCAACACCTTGGACGACTGTATTTGCCCCAAACATTTTAAAGACTCGCCGCAACTCCACATCGGGGACAGTCTCCGTTGTTGTAGAAAATTGCTTAGCAGTGGTTGACTGTGCCATGTGGTGATGCCTGAAAGTCTACTAATGTGTGACTAAGTCTCTCGCATTTTAGCGCGTTGTAGTTGATAAGTGAGTTGAAATGTCAGAGCAATAATCACAAATATTTGCCCTGTAAATCCTAAGATGACATCAGAGGGATTAACATCTGTCAACATCAGCCAAGGAAATCCTAAAAATAGCCAGCCTGCATAGCGGCTAGGATTTATTGATAAGGAGAACATAATCAAAAGTGGCAAAAAAATCAAGCCAGCGATCGCACCTGTTCCCCACATAGAAGGATTACGAGTTTTTAGAAATAAAGTCAACTGGGTAATTAGAGCCGCCAAAACAATAGAAAGGGCGAATGAAATCAGTCCAATCAAAGCTTTATTAGTCACGGGACGATTAGACCATGAGTTTACCCAAATTAAGATAGGAGTCTGCGTAATTATGAGATTAATTAAGATTGCGATCGGCGCAGGACTTTTGTCTGACCAAATCAGATCCCGTAAGACGTAAATCCATCCTTTGGGATGTTCTTCGGTCGTTGATAAAGCTCCAAATCTTACCCAGTCTAATAATGCTTGTCTGTGAGGACTCAGGGCAGAAATTGAAGCCGAAAGTACAAATACATTAGCGAACATGATCAATAGCAATAGGATCAAAAATGTAGGCGGATTTGACTCATTGAAGCCTTGATTACGCAAACTTGACTGCATACAAAATCCCAGCATCAGCATTTCTATATAAGCTGCTAATAGATAGCTTTGCCCTTTGCTGACTAGGGTAATGCTGGGATTATGAAACCTTCTTTGGAGTATTTGCCAAACAGCAAAACTAACGATTGCTAGATTACTAATTGTAAAAATATGGGAAGTCCAAGCATTTGAGGTGATTGACAGATACCACCACTCCGCCTGAATTGATGCAATATTTCCACCCACCAAAAATCTGCTGAACGAACTCCAAGCAGTTAGGATATTCCACCACATAAAAGCGGGTGTAATCCAAACAAAAGTGAGAAAAGCGAAAACTAACGCTCCTGCTGATACCTGAGTCCCAAATTTAGCTTGCCAACCACTCAGCAAGGCAATTAACATCGCGATACTAAATAGCAAAAAAGCAGTGCAAATTAGTAATACATAAAAGCTCAATAAAAAGGCGATCGGGACTTTTGCCCCGATCGCAGCGACTAGATGATAAGGAATTACTAAACCAAGTCCGATATAAGCGAGTAAGGGTACGCCCATCAATTTTCCTAGCAGAATATTGATACTAGCTCTGGGACTAATTCTGATGAAATTAAGCGTACCTTTGTAATTTTCTAGGGAAAGGTCGGCTACCAAACTATAAACACCAGCCAAAAACAAAATAAATGGCTCTGTCCAAGTAATCAAACGAAACTGCTCTAGCCACCAAGCTTCCCAAGAAATTGCACAACCAAATCCGCGTAACTGCTGCACACAGGTATCGCTAGGTACGCGCTGACTGAAAAACAAAAGTATCAGAATCTGAAATAATAAAGATAGGCTGATTGCCACTATTAAGTTTCGTAGTTTTAATTTGCCACGAATTTCCCTCAGCAATTGAGGATTCCAGTTACCAATCCGATCTAGCCAAGTTATTTGCTGTGGGAAATTTGGGGGTAAATTATTCATAAAGGCTGCTAAAAGTGTAAATTCAATAGTGATGGATATTTTGCAAAAATAATATGAAAAATGATGCAGATCATCTAAGTCCCAAAAATGATTTAGATTCAAAACCATCAGCTCAGGATCATCTTAACGAGGATATTCTCGAACCTGCTGATCCTATTGAAGCTATACCAAATGGCAATGAGCTTCTGACTAGTAAGCATCAATTACGTTTTCAACTATTGGCGGTTTTAGCTAGTGGTAGTTTACTCATTTTGGGGCGATCGCTGTTTGATGGCAATATTGGTAAGCCAACTCCTTTTACATTTCCCAATCAGATTGAATTTGGGCAAGCTCCAACTCAAATATTGATGGTAAAGCCCCCAGAGCCAATCGTAGATAGCAAGAATTTTTTTGGCAAGCCTAGATTTTTATCTGGCAATCGCTACAAATATCTAATCGATAGTTTACCTATGGATATTGATCTACGCTATGCCGTTGGGACTGAAGGTGAGCTGCGGGTATTTCTCAAAGAATTAGCAGATATTGAAATCAGTGAAGACCAAATTTTACAAAAGTCTGTGCGAAAAGATCCTGTGGGCTATCACCTCATCTTTGATCATCAAGATCGCACTTATTTGACAGCTTGTATCAACCCGCGTGGTATTTCTACGGTTACTAAAGAGCAGTTTGATGACAATGCTAGCAATCAAGTCATGAATAGAGATGTGATTATTGGTTGGCTGCTGGGGCAAAGTGATCTACGCGATCGCCGTTGCTTGTGGACTTTGATTTCGACTCCATCTACCTCTAGTAGCGATCGTAATACTATCAATCAAAAATTAGAAAAAACTTGGATCTTGTGGTATGAATGGTGGAAACCTCGGTTTCCTACGCCCTAAAAAAAATCTTGAAAAACCTATAGATAAAGTAGATTAATTTGTTTTACAGCAGTTTACTTGCAAACCCGCCACAACTAAAAATTATGAAATTCGTTACGGGGCTTTGCCCTGTAAAAGTTTTTTATGATGCGTATGATAAATAATTATTAAAAATATGGCTAACTCAAACTCAAACTCCTCTGAAATAATTACAGCAAATTTACTGCGTCTGGCTGGCTATGGTCTATTAGTACTTTCATTAGCTAATTTTGGTGAAGCTTTAATTCCACCAAGATTTGGACAAGATCCGACATGGGAATTTACTACTTTAGGCAAACTATCTGGTACTTCACCTGTATCGATTATTGGCTTAGTCTTAGTATTCTATGGTGAGTCTACAGCGAGATCAGCCATCGGCAAAAATATTCTCAAGTTTCTATCTTGGCTATCTTTGTTGCTAAGCATTTTCTATGCAATTATGTTTTTGATCGGAGTTAGTGCAGCTATTCGCATTAACAATGACAACAATACTCAAGCTAGTTTTGTATTATCGCAACAGATTGCTCAGATTGCCACAGCTAAGGAGAATTTAAAAAATTCTAATGATGCAAACTTGCTCCGAGCTGCTGAGGCTATTGAGAAAAGAGTTCCCAACCTCAAGCTAAACAAATCTAATTCCACTGAGTTAAAAAGTCAGCTAGAAGCAGAAATTGTCAAAAATGAAAATGACATTAGAGCTAAAGTGGAGGAAGGAAAAAGTAAGAGTTTTCGACAACTGATTAAGCAAGGCGCTAAATGGTATTTTGAGGCGATCGTCTCATCAGTAATTTTGTTTGGAATTTGGGTTCAGACTAAGTGGACTCGCGGTGGTGGTAAACGCAAAAAGAAAGGCGGTAAGACTGCAAGCTTATCTGATATTGCCAGCGCTCCTACTTTTGAATCTGAATCCTCGGGATCAAATGAATAAATAAAAAAGACAGCACTAAGTGCTGTCTTTTTTATTGTCTATTTCTGGATTGACGATGAGTGGCGGCGCGAAGCACCGCAATTCAATTCTTGGTTCTAAACAAAACTTTTTTGCTGTCAGTATTTTTAGATAGAAGACTTTCTTAATATTTCAACTAGAGGCTTAGTTAGCCAATGTATACCCAATTTCCATTGATGCTGAAAGGTTGGCATTCTTAATAGATATGAAACACGGCGCATTAGATGGGCTGGTAATCCATCAATACTGAATTTCCCAAAAATAGAAGCCGTCGCGCCATCAATTCCTAAACTGATAAATTCGCCAAGATGAATATAGTTAAAAGGAACTAATTTTTCTTGATTGAGGCTAGCCCAGATATTCCATGCACAGTACTGAGATTGCTGAAACGCAACCTGAGCGGTTGCTGGCAAAGTTTGTCCTTGAGCGTCTACACAATTTGCTAGATCACCGATCGCAAATACATGGGGATATCCTTTAACTTGTAGAGTCGATTCAGTGGCAATCGCCCCCCGTTGATTATGTTCAACGGGTAATTTTTTAAGCATTCGCGAAAAGCTACTCCCCACAGTCCATAACACAAGATCTACAGGTAAAGTATCGCTATAACTAGCATATTCCAAAGTCACCGCACCGTCATTTAGCTGAGTCACTTTTGTATTTAAGTCAGTCCAGACACCTCGCTGTGACAAAGCTCGCTCTGCAATAGTTCGATTTGCTGCTGTGGAATTAGCTAAAATATTGGCATTGCGATCAACTAGGCGAACTCTGCCACGCTCTTGAAGGCGATCGGCGATCTTGCAAGCAATTTCTACTCCACTACTACCACCACCAGCAATACAAACCCGAATCTTATCGCGATTGGAAGCTTCCAATAGTTCTAACTTACTATTTAAGCGATGGAAGTCATTTAAATTACGAAAAGGAATCGCATATTCCTCGGCTCCATCGACAAGATCCATCGGAGTTTCGCCACCGATCGCCATTACTAGACGATCAAATCCGATAGAGCTACGCTGTCTGGTATTAACTTCTACTTGCTTTGCCTCAAAGTCAATATCAGTAATTAAACCCTGTACAAACTGAATCCCCGTATTAACTAGCAACTCGTCAAAGGTGGGGGCAATCTCCCATTCTGTCATTTCGCCTGTGATCAGTTCGTAGAGAAATGGCGTAAATAAGAAGCGATCGCTTTTGTCAATCAGGATGATTTCAGGCATGACCGCCCAAGGTAGGCGGGAAAGATTGAGTGCAGTATACAGACCGCCAAAACCACCACCAAGAATACAAATTCGTGTCATCAGAAAATCCAGTTTGTTTTTTTCTAAGTAGCTGGACATAATTAAAACCCAGATTCAAAACCTGTCACGCAAAATGCGCTACAAGTTTTGGGATTTTATATTTTTGTGCCTATCTACTTATTTTATATCAAAGTTTCATAAGAGGTTAAGACAGCGCAAAGCCCTCAAACGAACCAAGAATTTTTTAAAAGTGTTGCTTTGCAACACTTTTAAAAAATTCTTGGTTCGTTTGAGCAGCAATTGTCGTAAAACCCAAAACTTAATGATTTTACAACACATTAAGTTTTGGTTAACAGAAGGTTATCTATTTTCACTTGTACCAATCTATTTTTATCTACTAATATTTAAAGTGTATGAGTTTACACAGAAGATACGTTCTGAGCTTGTGTGGAACATCTATAGTTATCGAAAATCTAGTGACTTTCTTGGATTTACGGAATTACTAAGAACAAAAAGTTAATATTAAATTTGGGGGCTTATGTCTAAATCCGTTGTATTAGCTCAGCTATCAGAAGATCAATCTTTAATGTGGCATAACGCTTTAGCATCCCACCAAGTCGAGGTGTGGGCAGCCCCTGAAAGTGAGGATTTGATTAAATTACTAGATCAAAAAAGAATGTCAGATCTAGGTTTACCTGACTTGATTATTTCTGATATCGGCATTCGTTATGGGGGAGGCACATCGCTGCTGGCAACAGAGCTTTGCAAATGGTGTGCAGATAATGCTCCCCAAGTAAAAGTCTTGTTGATTAATCCTCGTCAAGTCCAGATCAAGGAAGTCGAGAAGCGGTGGGCAGTTCGTCGTGGCGCAGTTGATTTGTTACCTAAAGTCTCATCAGAAAATCTGGCGGAAGCTTTTTCGATCGCGGCGGCATCTTTACAAATAGAAACTAATTCTGAAAATTTAGATTTAGTTATTAGCAATCTTAAATTACAGCAATACCAACCAGATCGCGGCGCGGCTAAAGGCAAAAACATTAGGCAAACCGCCACCCAAGAGTTAGCTCGTAAGATGGCTTTAATTCCATTGATGGTGATGGCAAACGAGCCAGAAAAGCAAATAGATAGTGAAGATGGGCAATCACTGTCTCACTCTAAAAAACAAATTGCTCTTGATGCGACTATCTCTGAACTTAATCTTTATAATGTGCAAATTGATCTGGAAAAAACAGGTGGATTTGCCAAGGAATTATTTAAAGAGAATCCTCTGCTACCTGCCCTCATCATTTATGACCAAGGTCAATATGTGGGAATGTTATCTCGCCGCCGATTTTTAGAATGTTTGAGCCGTCCCTATGCTTTGGAGCTATTTACCAAAAGACCTTTGAAGGTACTTTATGAACAAACTCAGGTAGAGATTTTGCAATTGCGGGGAGATACTCCGATTGTGTCGGCGGCTCAACTAGCCCTAAAACGAGCTAACGATGAAATTTATGAGCCTCTAGTCGTCAAGCTCGATGAAGATAGTTACTCTATTCTTGATGTTCATGATCTGTTGCAATCTCAGTCTTACATCCATGAGTTAGCGACTAAGCTGTTAAAAGAGCAGACGCAATCTACCATGTTTCAGACAGAAAAAATGGCAAGTCTAGGACAGATAGTTGCCGAAGTTTCCCATGACATCCGTAACCCCGTAGCGGCAATCTATGGCAATACTGAATGTCTGTTGACCTATATCGAAGGTGTGATGAAAATCCTCCGCGCCTATGAAAAAGAATATGGAACTTCTTCGCCAGTTATCAGTAGCACCTTAGAAGAAATTGACTGGGACTTTGTACGGTCTGATTTGCCACAGGTAGTCCGCAGCATTCAGTCTGGGGCAAGATATTTGCGCCGTTTAGTTGATACTTTACAGAGTCTTTCACATATGGAAGATCAAGCAGAGTCTGAGCAGATCAATTTGTTGGAATGTGTTGATAGTAGCTTGACAATCCTCAGTGGCAGAATCAGAAGTGTGCAGATTGTGAAGCACTACAATGATTTGCCTAAAGTACATGGATTTACCGATCGCTTGATTCAAGTCTTTATGAACTTAATTAGTAATTCCCTTGATGCCTTGATGGAATTACATGCTGATCCCGATAAGATTAGACAGCGCGATCACTTGTTTATTAAAGAAGAAGACAATCTGAATGATAGTAATATCCTGACGGAAGCGCCAATCACATGGCAGCCTGTCGTGGTTATATCGTCAGCGATCGTAAAAATCGATGAGCGAAATTGGGCTTCAATTAAAGTTGCTGACAATGGTTTGGGCATTCCCAAAGAAATTCAGGATCGTATTTTTGACAACTTCTTTACTACCAAAGGTCAGGGTAAAGGTACTGGTTTAGGGTTGGCGATCTGTCATCAAATTGTCACGCAACAACATCAAGGCAAAATTGTGTTGCGATCGCCTTATCTCAATAAAAATGGCGATGTCACCGTTGGCACTGAGTTTGAAGTGTTATTGCCACTTTAGCCAGCAATGCAACGCTTTGCAGACTTTTGCATAATGCACCGCACTTCGTGCGGTGCATTATTGTTTGTTTAGTAATTACTTGCTGTTTTGCGGTGATGAATGGCGGTCAATCCATTGGATTGCAAAAGTTTGCCATTTTCCACAGTTGCATAGACTAGCCAGTGATCTCCACATTCCATTCTCTGAGAAACACGGCATTCCAAATAAGCCAATCCTTCACTCAAAATCAATCCACCGTCACCCGCCTCTACGGGAATATCTTTAAAACGATCTTCCCCTGGAGCGAACTTTTTCATGAAGTATTTGCGGGCTTGTTTTCCCTGTTCCAGAATATTGAGGACAAAGCGATCGCCTTCATAGAGGTATGACTCTACTGCCCGATCTTTGGCAACAGCGATGCTCAGCCCAGGGGGATTAAATGTTGCTTGAGAGACCCAAGAGGCAAGCATAGCCGTAGAAATTTCCCCACGTTTGATGGTTAGGACACATAGGGAGCCGATAATGCGTCCCACTGCTTGCTCCACTGTGCTGCCTGGATTGAGAGTTGTGCGTACTTTTTTGGCTCTCTTTAAGGCTTGGGCAAAGTCTGTTCCTGTTTCTTCACAAATTTGCAAAGTGGATTCGGTGGGTGTAAATTTAATGCGAATTGGTTCAAAAGCGAGGGTATAGCCTGCATCTTTTAGTTTGCCAGCAATAATGTCAACGGCCTCGCCACTCCATCCATAGGAACCGAATACGCCCGCTTGATAGCTTTTGGTAGCAGTAGACAAAACGATGCCTAGTGCAGTCTGTACCTGTGTTGGCAAATGCCCACCTAGAGTTGGCGAACCAATTAAAAAGCCCGATGATTTCTCGATCGCAGCTTTGATTTCTTCGGGTTCCACTGACTCGCAATTGATTAGCTCTACCGCAACTCCTGCCTTGGCAATGCCCTTGGCGAGAGCATTAGCGATAGTGGTAGTGTTGCCATAAGCAGAAGCAAATAGCAAAGCCACAGAAATATTTTGCTGCTTTTGAACTTCACTCCATTGACGATAGAGCTTAACCAGTTCATGCATACCATAGCGCAGCATTGGGCCATGAGCTGGCGCATAGAATATTGCGGGTATATCTGCAAGTTTATCGAGAGCAGCTTCCACTTGACGCACTTGGTTTGCCATAGTGCTATCAAAATAGTAGCGACGATCGCTAAGTAAGGAACTCCAGCCCTCGTCAAACACTTGATCTCCGCAAACATGAGCGCCAAAGAATTTGTCAGTATACAAAATCTTAGTTTTGGAGTCGTAGGTGCAAAGCTCGTCAGGATGGCGTGGCGTGGAAGTAGGAATAAATTTTAGAGTGTGACCTTTTCCCAGATCGAGAGTTTCTTCACCTCGGACAACTTGAATATTGAGGTTTTCTCCAAATGTCTCACCTAAGCTCTGGCGTAAGGCGATCGCCCCTGGATTAGTGCAGACAAAAGTAATGCGATTATTATTTGTTCGTAAAGCTTTGAGGGTTTCGATACGGTTGAGATTGACGTGACTAAGAATCACATAGCTAATATCTAAAATATTGATCCGTTGGCGCAATGCATTTAAATAAATCTCAGTAAATGTCCCACCGGGGGGATCAATTAAGGCTTGCAGATTACCTTGAATTAAAAATGAATTAGAAGTTGTGCCTTTTTCCAAGGCATATTCAATTTCAAAACGTAGTCGATTCCAACTGCGCGATCGCAGGGCAAAGGTTTCTTCTGCGATATAAATCGCTTGGACATCACGGGGCTTGGTGGTAGTCATGATCGATGTCTCCAAACTATAAACGTCTGTTCTCAATCATAGCGATCAAGCGATCATCCTTATACCAAGACTAAAAAATGGCTTCGCCATTTTTATAGATACAGTAATTAAAGTAGCGGCGCTTCGCGCCGCTACTTTAAAAACCTAGAAAACGCGGCACTTACAAATTTTGTTGGCAAGTCGCGCAAATATTTTTGCAATGATTTTATGCAATGATAAAGCTATATACAAAAGAAAAAGCCCACTGTTTCCAGTGGGACTGACATTTTTGTGTTGAGTGCGGATATCTTAAATCATTTTGTGGTCAAAGATATTAAGATTTTTGCTTGTTTGTATGATTTTTTGGCGATATCAAGTCGCATTTGATCAAGATAAAGGCATTTAACAGCGCTTTGCGCCGTTAAATGCCTTTATTTAAAGGATCTATAAGCTCAAAAAGCTGATGAAAGTATTGGCTAGGCAAGGATAGGCTGCATAAAGCGTAGCTTGGATAGCACTAACGAAAATCTCGATATAAAGTATTTATCAACTTTTCAAGTTTGTTATGACTGAAGAAGCACAAATCCAACCCCCATCTCCTTTTAAGAATCTCACAGGCGCGGCGATCGCCGCCACCCTCGCCACAGGGCTTTATTCGTTTACAAATATGGTGGCGCACAAGTTAGCTACATCGCCATTGCAAACCACAAATACGCTTGCCAATCGTCTAGCTACGCTTGTCCGCACATTGTTATTAGCGATCGGGACGGGCGCAACGATGATTTTTGCAGTAATCGCAGTGGGTTTAGTTTTATTAACCTTCAAGCAAATATTTACATCATTGTTTAGCAAAGCTCAATAATCAAAAACGATCAAAAAAAGGAGGAATAGCTTCGCTATTCCTCCTTTTTTTGATCGTTTTTGATTAGCAATATTTTGAGACGTCTTCGCCCTTGTCAGCGAGATAACTCATCGAGCGAAATCTTAAACCCACTAACTGATCGTAAAGAGGATTAATTTCACACATTGCAGGGATATGCATAATCTTCCGACCAAATAAAAACACATCGCGCTCAAATGGGCATTGAGCTGGGATCACCTTGCAGATCAGATTGGCGAGGCGAGAGTCGTGAATATCCATATGATCAAGCCATTCCTTGACTGGCTCTAACAAGTTAGGATGATGCTGTTGATGGTGCGGCGCAGATTTTAGTTTTTGACGTAAATCATCGATCGCAGGTACTTCTTGATCTAGAGCTTTGCAAAATTCTTGAATTAGAGAATCTTCAGTGTCTGTATATTTCCCGTCAGCTAAAGCCATCATCACTGCCATCCGTAAAAAGTTTTGTCCGATCGCGTGGTCGTTACCTAGACTCTGAGCCAATTCTTGAGCGCTAATTGGCTCAAAGGTTGATATTGCAAATTCTTCACCCCATTCGTCACTATGGCTAATTTGCTCAAATAGTTGACGTTCTTGTGAGCTGTAGTCGTTATCTGCGAGGGCTACACTAATGAGTCCCCGCAGCCATGCAGAAATTTGGGCTTGAGTATACTGCGGATGATAAGTTTTCATAGAAAGTTCAGTGTATGCGGTGAGCGCAGGAATTGGCATAATTTAAAGCTATTTGTTGATTTGTTCCAACTATCGGGTTTAAATTCTTTGCCTAATGTTGCCAACCATCTATTAGTTTAGAGAGAGATAGAAGACTCATTTTTACAAAAGGAGCTATTGCAAAGAGATAGAATTTCAATCCATGATTGATTGATTTTCCTGAATTCAAGAGATCGTTATTTTTTGAGTTGCAGCGTGAATATAAAATGAAAACCAACGATTACTCAGGATATTATCATATTTCATTGCAGCTAAATTTGTGTAGCCTAAACTACATAACTGGTACATGGACTTCCTTTAAGATTATCCAAAGAATTACCAAGACTTAGCGGGGATCAATATTCATGGGGGAATTTGTAAATCAATCGACAACCGCCAATGGAATGCTTGAAAAAGCATAAATTTTTTCTACTCATTCAACAAAATTTTATATTTAATACTGAGGTATATTCATCTTTTTTACCATAAGCAATTAAATTTTATGATTAATTTTTGGGCTAAATTTAGTACTTTAACCTCATGCAAGACAAGCTCAGCAACCCTTATAAATCATTGCAAGTTATTGCTCGAAAAGAGCTAACAGGTTGCCTATCAATATCAATACCACAGGACAATTCGATTGTTTGGCAGCTATACATTGGGGGATCGCGATTGTACTATGCTACAACAAATCATTATAGTCGAGATCGCTTTAATTTGATCTGGCAACAGATAGCCCAAGATAGACCATTACCAAAATTTAGCCCAGACAAATCAGAATATGAGAGTCTTTACGAATGGCACTTGGAACATAATGTATCGCTCACTGATTTTCGACGGATTCTTCTCAATATGTCTAGAGAAGCTCTCATACAGTCTGTCGCATATGTCGATGCCTATGTGAAGTTTGAACCCGAAACCTGCATTAAACCTGTGCTAATTGCCGCGCCACTGCCTGACCTGATCCAGCCTATGGCAAGCCATGTGCGCTTTTGGCAAAAGCTACATGCCAACATTCCTTCCCCTTTTACTAGGCTCTATCTCGATCCTAGTAAAGTTAAAGATTTGATCACCTTTCTCGAAAATAGCCCTAATCCGTCTTCAGAGAAATCATTAGTTCAGAATGTGAGCTTACCTGTCTGGCTTGAAATATTAGAACAGAAGCTTAGTATCTATGAAATTTGCCACCGATTAAGTATAGAGACTCATACCCTGTCTTTGTGGCTACATCCATTAATTGAAAATAAGGTTTTGGAGGTCTTACCCTCAATTGTAAATTCAGCGATCGCTGTTCCTTCATTGCCAACAGGGGCATTGATTGCTTGTATTGATGATAGTCATACAGTGCAGCGTCAGGTAAAAATAGTGCTAGAAATGTCTGGATTTCAGGTGTTAGGCATTACAGATCCTGCTAGTTGTCTTAGTTTATTGGTAAGACAAAAACCTGCATTGATTTTGATGGATATCACAATGCCAGAAATAGATGGTTATGAACTATGTAAAATGCTGCGTCAATCGCGACATCTCCGCAAGGTGCCGATTGTGATGTTTACAGGAAGAGAGGGATTGATTGATCGCATGAGAGCGCAACTGGTAGGAGCTAGTGACTATATAACCAAACCTGTAAATGCTGACAAATTAGTTACCAAAGTACAGCGACTACTTCAAAACAATCAAAATGAACTAAATGTCGGTATAGGCAGTGGCTAGAACTACCCTACCAAAACCAATCTCGGACTGAATATTAGTATAAGCACTGCTCATACTAACCCTAAAACTAAGAATCCCTAAAATCAAGAATTACTTAAGTCTCTATGAAAACAGTACTCGTTGTTGAAGATGGTCATGCAGAGCAACAACTTATCTCAAGTTTATTATCGCGCTCTGGGTTTGATGTTATTTTGCAAGGAACTGCTGAAGATGCTTGGCAATGGCTATCTAGTAATACGGTTCCAAATCTGATTGTTTTAGATGTGATTATGCCTGGTCAAAGTGGACTAGATTTATGTCGCACTATTCGCGATCAAGAAAAATTTAGGCAAGTTCCAATCATTTTTTGTACTTCTAAGGATCAAGAATTTGATAAGTTTTGGGCTTTGAGACAGGGCGGAAATGCTTATTTAACAAAACCCTTTGCTCCTAAACAATTGCTCGAAACAGTCTATCAGCACGTTAATTAGGTAATCGCAGTTCCATTTTGTTTCTTCATCTTGATCAACACTTCAAAAATATTTTCATGATTCAAGAATATTGCCGACTTAAACTTTCATCATTATTGCGAATTGTCATACCAGTTTCGTATGTCGATGAAGTTGTGCAGTTGACACCGCAAGATATTAGCCCGATCGCAGGGGTTGATCCTTGTTTATTAGGTCTTACTAATCAGCGTGGGAGTTTGTTATGGGTGCTGCATTTAGAGAAGTTTTTTGGACTTCAGCCCAGTCCTTTAGCAAAACCAATTGTGGCGGTCACCATTCATTCTCAAGGGCAAAATGGAGAAATCCGCCGCGTCGCCTGTGTGGTGATGGCTCTTGAAGATATTGTTACCTTTGATTCACAAAAGCTATTGCCATTGCCCGCCAAATTACCATCACGCGCTAAGAATTTGCTGTCTGGGGTCGTGAAGCTAGATAAGAATGCTTATGGAATTCTCAATGTGAATGGGGTATTTCAGATCTTAAATCCTGATATCAATCCTGATATTGGCAGAAATCAAGCGATCGCTACAGTAGCAAGTATTTCTACGGCATAGATATTTAGATAGTTCCAGCTTTATCAACAACTCACAATCACAGCCTAAAATTATGACTCCCAACAACGACACTTTAATCTCAGCACCTCTTTCTCTTAATGGCAATGGGAATAGAAATGGAAATTCTCATCAAGATCAAGATCCTATGGCTCGGATTCTCTATGCTTACGACTTAGAGAGCCAAGGGAACACAAATGCAGCTAGAGAAATCTATCAGCAAATTATTACTGAAGATGTTGATGGGACTTATGCCTCGATCGCGGCTAAAGCAATCGAGGCGATGGGTGAATCTCGCCATGAAGATCAAGGTAAAGCGATCGCGACATTTACTAACTCTGAAGCCTTAGTATCCGAGAAATCAGTTCTTGCTCAAGATCCGCAGAGGTCTAAGAATTCAAGTAAATCCTCTAAATTGCGAAAAAATCCAGCCAAGAAAAAATCATCGCCACTAGCTTGGTTTTATGACTTGCCAGTTGGTCGCAAGCAATTTACGGCTCTGCTTGCTTCTGAATTTTTGTCACTGTCGTTGGTTGGCTTTGGTGCATTTTTAATTGGACGTTCTCTACAAGACCAGTTATTCAAACAGGCGCAGTCTGAGGTGTCGGTTATGGAAATTAACTACAACATCAAAATCAATCAGATGGGATTTGGCTTTCGGGGGCAATCTGATAATGCGGCTGTAATTAGTGCTGCAACAACTTATGCAAGTAAGCAACCGCTCCCAGCGCCATTAAAAGAACAAGTTAAGAAGATTCTGGAAAATGAAATTAAGGCGCGGAAGATTGAATATGCGACTCTAGTTGGTGCTGATTTGAAGGTGATTATTAATGCGAATAGCGATCGCACTGGTCAAGACTTTGATCCAAACAATTTGGTTAGCGATATCCTCAAAGAACCAAATCAAATCAAATCGACAGCGATCGTCAGTGCTGATGATCTGCAAAAAGAAGCGCCTCCTTTGCCTGATGGATTTACGGCGATCGATTCGCTGATTCGCTACACAGCCACCGCAGTCAAAGATCCTACCACTCAGAAAACCATTGCCGTGCTGATTTCTGGTGATATCGTCAACAAGAAAATGCCAATTGTCGAGAATACCCTCAAAGCTCTAGCTACAACTTCACAATCGGTGGGCAAAAAAGGCTTAGGAGGCTATAGCGCTGTATATTATCGCAATCCTAAAGGCGAGTTTGCGATCGCCACTTCAGTTGAGCAACCAAGTTTTGACATTACCACTCCCAACCTACCAATGTCAGGAGCGGCAGCCGATGACTTGCTCAATCGAGCTGCGGCTGCCGAAAATGGGCAAACGGTCACAGGGCGTGTATTAGTGGAGAATACTTACTATACGATGGCAGCTAGAGCCGTCCCCAATCAGGTTATCGAAACTGATAAAGGAGGTGTGCCTAAGTATAGCAATGCTCCTGTTGGGATTTTGGTGCGTGGTACACCTGAAACTGAAATGAACGGTTTGTTACAACGCACATGGATTATTCTTGGTATTTCGTCAATAATCGTCATTCTTCTAGATGTATTGCTCTCAAGGTTTTTAGACAAAGTAATTACCAAACCTGTGCAAGCTCTGACCCCGATCGCCAAGGGTTTTAGTTCAGGCGATCGGAAGGTGCGAGCGGAAATCTTTGCCAATGATGAAATAGGTGAATTAGCACAGTCGTTTAACATCATGGCTGACAGCATTGAAATGTCTGAGCAGTCTTTGGCACAACAGTCTTTGATTAAGGAGCAGGAAGCCGAACTCCAGCGCAAAGAGAAGGAACTACTACAAAGAGAAGTTATCAATCTACTCCTAGAAATTGAAGGAGCGCAAAAAGGTGACTTAACCGCCGAAGCAAAGGTAACTGATGGTGTGGTTGGCTCGATCGCAGATGCATTCAATGCCACGATTCGTAAACTGCGAACCTTGGTAGAAGAAGTTAAATCTACTGCCATCCATGCTGAATCTTTGGCAAAGGAAAGCGAAAACTCAGTCCAGAAATTTTCGTCTGCATCTTTGGCGCAATCTGATGGTATTGCTCAAGCTCTTGTTGCGGTGGAACAGAATAGTCAATCGATCGCCCAAGTGGCAAAATCTGCTCAGGATGCTGCCGAAGTAGCAAGGAGAGCCTCAATTGCTGCTCGTGAAGGCGATGCCAAAATGGATCGCACCGTAGTCAGTATTAAGGCGATTCGTTCTACAGTCGCCGCCACCTCAAAGAAGATGAAGCAGCTTGCGGAGTCATCACAGGAAGTTTCTCAAATTGTGGCGATTATTTCCAACATTTCCGAAAAAACTAACTTACTTGCTTTTAACGCTTCGATTGAAGCCGCTAGAGCAGGTGAAAATGGGCAAGGTTTCCGCGTAGTTGCCGATGAGGTAAGACGATTGGCTGATCGGGTGACTGATGCTGCTAGAGAAATTCAGTTACTAGTTACCAACATTCAGCATGAGACAACCGAAGTACTAAAAGCGATGGAAGTCGGGACAGCCGAAGTTGTCGCAGGTACACAATCAGCCGAAGAAACTAAAGATACACTGAAAGATCTTGCCGAACTAAGTCAAACGATTGACAATTACTTGCAAACTATCTCTACCAGCACGATTTCACAAACTGAAGGCTCGCAAAAGGTGAATAGCATTATGGAAAATGCTAACGCGATCGCACAATCAACGGCAACCGACACCCAGACAGTCGTGTCTTCACTGCAAGTATTGGTGGGTGTAGTTGATGAGTTACAAGTATCTGTGCGCCAGTTCCGTCTAGCTAAATCTGAATAATGCCCATGAAAACTTTAAGCGCAGAAGTTCTACATGAAATCGCTATTGAAACTCGGCAATGTTTTCTTAGCGAGGATGCACCCCTCTATTTGACAAACCTTAAACAAGGTTTAGCTCAAATCCAAGCGGGGCAGCCTGACTATATCTTATTGATGCATGCCGCGCATTCCCTGAAGGGCGGCGCAGGAATTGCTGAGCTGCTCAGCCTTAGCAAACTCGCACATAAATTAGAAGATATGTTAGAGGTTTTGCAACATCATGAATTTGGCGATCGCGCCACAATTGCGGAAATTATCAGTCATGGTATTGATGAAGTTGATTCTGTATTATCTCAAGCGATCGCTTTATCAACCAATTCATTAGTTGATATTCAAGTTGATCCAGAACTTTTACAACGTCTAGATGCGGTATTGGATATTATCAATCAGCCTCAAGATAAAGCTCCAATTGAAACTAGCGCAACTAAACCAGAAGATATAACTAGTCCACTTGTGCGGTCGTCTTTAGAGAAAGATCTCGAAGCTTGTATTAAGCAAATAGAAACTCAATTATCACCTAATCCATCGCTCTTATCTGAATCTAAAATCAGAGAAGAATTACAATATTTTTGTGATGAATGCCTTCTACTCGGTGACACATTAAATCTTGAGTGGCTAATTAATACAGTAGAACCATTTGAACTACGTCTTCAACAAAAGCCTGAAGTTGCCATCCTTTTGACAGAGGTGCAAGTAATCATCAATAGTTTGCGATCGCAGAGGTCGCAATATCTCCATTTAAATTTGGCAGCAGAATTACCAATGGTTCTAAATGCTGTACCAGTGGAGTCTATTGAGTTAACTTCAGAATCAATCTCATATTTGCGGATTCCTTCTACACAGATTGAGACCATGACAAGCACAGTTGCGGAAATGATTGTGCGCCATGAACGTTTACTCACACAACAACAGCAATTGGGACAGACCAATAAAAATTTACAAGCACTTGTATCCCAGATGATTCCACTTCAGGAGCAAGTGCAGACAATTTATAACCAACTCACAACTAATGTTAATGGACCCAAGCAAGACCATCAACCGAATGCTGATGATCTTGCTGTAAATGATGACTTCGATCAATTAGAACTTGATCAATATTCTTCTTCCCATACCACCCTCCAAAACTTACAAGAAGTCCTCATGAGAGTTCGGGAAAGTCGTTCTGATATTGATCTGAGTTGTCGAGATTTAGGCGAAGAAATTGAATATTTACGACAAGATCTTGACCGACTCTATGCCCAGTTAGCCCAATCACGCCTTGTCCCTTTTAAAAACCTTGCTAGTCGCTTTTTACCCCAGCTTAAACGACTCTGTCAACGCCATAACAAAAAAGTGCAGTTGGTGATTCAAGGGGAAAATATTCTCATTGACCAAATTATATTAGAACAACTGCAAACCCCTCTGAATCATCTATTAATAAATGCTTTCGATCATGGTGTTGAAAGTCCTGAAAGTAGATTGATGTTAGGTAAGCCTGAGACGGCAACTCTGACACTTAGTGCAGTTGTTTCTGGTAGTCAAGTAATAATTTCTCTCAAAGATGATGGAGATGGAATTAATCTTAATAAGATATATCAAAAAGCGATTGAAAAAAATATTCTTCCAGCAAACATACCAATCGATAAAATCTCCCACCAAAAAATCCTCAATTTCATCTTCCATTCAAACTTTTCTACACGCGATATTGTTACAGAAATGTCTGGGCGAGGCATGGGATTAGATATCGTGCGATCGCATATCAATCGACTGCGTGGCAATATTCAAGTTGAGACATTGCAAGGTCATGGGACAACTTTTACAATTCGCTTACCACTTGGCTTAAGCTTAGTCAATTTACTAATTTGTGTGATCGGCGAAAATCTTATCGCAATTATCGCCAATGATGTATTAGATATATTCGCTTATACTGAAGCTGAAATTAATAACACTAATAACAATTTCTATGAGGTTAATTGGCGCAAACAAAGTATTCCACTATTACATCTAAACCAAGCTTTACAATATAGTAATAGTCAAACTAATCTAGTTGCTAGTGCCAAAGTTTGTTTAGTATTAAATCGCAATAACACGCCGATCGCTGTTACAGTCAATGGCATTATTGAAGAACGGAAATTAATCCTCAAACCATTTGATCAAAGTGTTGCTGTTCCTAGTTATTTTATCGGTTGTACGGTTTTGGGAAATGGACAAGTCGTATCCGTGTTAACTCCTGACAATTTACATATCCTTTTATCAAAAAATATTCAAAAATCCAGCAAAATTATTTATCAAACTAACAATCAAAAAACAATTAAAACAATTTTGATTGCCGAAGATTCGATTGCCACACGCAATATGTTAGAACGGATGCTAAAGCAGCTAGATTTTGAAGTAGTGGCTTGTCGTGATGGTCAAGAAGCGATCGAAATGCTTAATCGCACTCCAGATAAAGTATGTATGGTTATTTCTGATATCGAGATGCCGAAAGTAAATGGATTTGATCTCCTGCAAACGATTCGCGCTCATGATAGCTGGTTTGATCTACCTGTTGTGATGCTGACTTCTCGTACAGGCGAGCGGCATCGACAAAGAGCAGCCAGTCTCGGCGCAAATGGATATCTAAGTAAACCAATCGTAGTCGGTGAATTGATTGAATGTTTGGGCGAATTTATTAAGTAAGGAATGAAAATCAAATTATAGCCGTAGCCAGATACAGCGCTTTACGCTTTCTTAAAACCCAAGAAAATTATTGAAAGGCTGGCAAAGCCAGCCTTTCAATAATTTTCTTGTACTACACAAAGCTGCAACAGACTGTAAGTTAAAACCTAAGAGAGAGAGTTGCGGCGCTTTGCGCCGCAACTCTCTCTTGGGTTTTGTGTTTGGTATCAAAACAAAAAAACAGAGCTAAAACCTATGGCACACTCTGTGCTTGCATTAGCACTCGACGGGTAAGGTAAACCAAAATTTAGAACCAAAATTTGGCTCAGCTATGACCCCGATCTCACCGCCATGAGCTTGAACAATCTGTCGGCAAATATACAGACCTAAGCCAAGGCTAAGCGATCGCCGATTCAAATTATTTTGGGTTTTACCTTGTACATAAAGCTCAAACAAATGTTCACTTTGTTCAGTCGTCATGCCTAGCCCTTTATCCTCAACCGCACAAAACATTTGCATCCCATCACTATCATCTTTTTTAACAACTGTTGCGGAAATAGTAAGTTGCAGATTTGGGAAATTATGCTTAACCGCATTAGCAATCAAATTTTGAAACACTCTACAGATCTGAGCCGCATCAATCATTGCGTTGGGCAGATCGGCGGGAATATTGACGGTTAATTTGGTTTCTTCCTTATCTAAAATTCCTTGCAGATCATCGATCGCCGCTTGGATAACTTCCGCAATATTTACAGGCTGTGGAGAAATCATTATTCCATGCACATCATTTACATGGGACTCTAACAAGGAATTAATCAGCGCTAGCTGGCGATCGCCACTTTGTCGAATGCGCTTTAATGTATTTTTGGGTAATAGAATATCTCCATCAGGATTAGCGGTTGTTGTAGCTAGATGTTCTAACACCATGATTAGCCCAGTTACAGGATTTCTCAAGTCATGAGAAACGGCATGGAGAAATACTCTCAAGGATTCTTCAGCACGTTTGCGATCGCTAATTTCTGCTTGTAAATCTAGATTCTGCGACTCGATGGTTCGGCTTTGCCTAGCGAGTGTCATATGCGTCCGAATTCTGACCAAAACCTCTTCATGTTCAAAGGGTTTGGTTATATAGTCCACTGCTCCTAAAGATAAGCCGCGCACTTTATCCACAGTTTCCGAAAGTGCGGTCATAAAAATGATCGGAATCTTAGCGGTGGTTGCATCAGCTTTGAGAATTTGACAAGTTTCAAAGCCATCAATCCCTGGCATCATGACATCAAGCAAAATCAGATCTGGCTTCACATAGACAATCTGCTCGATCGCACTTTCGCCATCGGTTGCCACTAATACCCGTAGCCCCACATCTCGCAGCAAATTTACCAATACGCTCAGATTAGTGGGATTGTCGTCCACCACTAATACGCAGCCGTCTAAGTTGTTACACAAACTGGAAATTTGAAATTTCTGATCGAGATTTTGATTTTGATCTGAGGCAGTTGCTAGGCGATCGCACATATAACAGTAATCAGAGTCAGTTAAGACTAAATTATGACATTAGCTAAGTATCTAGGCGCAATTAAATATAAAATTCCCAAGACCTTTGGCACACGGGCAGCATATGCCCTAATTCCCTTGTCTTACCGCGCTTAGCCCTCAAACGAACTACAGGGATTTTTGTAAACCCAAGAGCTTAGCGCTCAAACGAACTACAGAGATTTTTGTAAACCCAAGAATTAATTGGCGGCGCGACGCGCCGCCAATTAATTCTTGGGTTTTATGTCCTATTACACTGGGTGACAGATTTTGCGTTAGCATAGATTTTAGTCGGATTTGCTAAGTTTTCAGTCTTTATATGCCAAAGTTATCAAAACCTCCAGACCCTAACGATCCTGAATATCAAAACCTTGAGCGCCGAGTAAATTTTTATCTACACCTAGCTATTTACTCGGCTTGTAGTACCTGTATGTGGTTTATCCAGTCCATCACCGAAAAAGTCTGGATTTGGTCAGTCTGGGTCGCCATTGTCTGGGGCATATTGATTGTTAGTCATGTAATCTGGGTCTTTGCTAAAGAGAAGCAAGTCCAAAACATCTAACCCCCCCAGAGAATCTTTGAGAAGCTGGCTTTGCCAGCTTCTCAAAGATTCTTGAAACAAACAAAGATGATCCTTTAGGTTAAAAAAATGAGTAACTCAGAACGGATTGAACAACTTGCTGCCGCGATCGCAGAGGATGTTTATATTGATATTTCTAAATGGCATTTGTACCTAAATGATGCCCATTTACATACTCCCTTGGCAGAAACTTTTTACGCAATGATGCCCGATCGCATCACTGCTAATGACGTGAGTAGTGTGTTAAACGGCAAAATGATTGCGATCGGTGGTGGCAAGCGCGAGCTTCCTTTAAGTGATTTGATTCCTAAATCTTGTCAAGACCGATTATTGACTATTTTAGAAGAATTTGAATATTAACTGAGTTGTGGGCGCTTTGCTCACCAACGTTTTGTTATAGCTGTTGCCATTCTTGCCCCAAGAAGCGAGTGGCGGCGCTTCGCGCCGCCACTCGCTTCTTGGGTTTTGATTTGTCCTAATGTTAGTGACCACGGCTATATAAAAAGAATCGCTATGACTTTTTCGCCAAATCCTGTCTTTCAATCAATGCGCCGTCGTCTGACGCTGTGGTATGCAATTATTACGGCGGTTCTGTTGATTGTTTTTGCAACGGGGTTTTATCTGTATGTGCAGACGACCTTGATCGATCGCATTGATGACACGATTGATCATGTCGCTGAAGTAATCGAGCGATCGCTAATTCGTTCTAATTTGATTGATTTAGAATCAGATTTCAGTCATAACTTCTCCGCAAATGCAGAAGAGATCGATGCTGATCATATAGATATTGATTGGTTTAGTCCCAGTGGCAATATTCTCTGGACAACTAACGCGAATGTGGACTCATTGCAGCCGCGAGAAAAGGGAATTTTGCAGCCAGTTTATCGCACGGTGCATCTGTCAGAAGTTGAGCCATTGCGACAGATGACCGAACCAATTGTGATTAATGGTAAATTATTGGGCTATTTGCGAATTAGTCATCCTTGGTTTGAGGTGACTAAACCTGTAAAGCAGTTGTTTCTGGACTTAGCGATCGGTACAACTTTAATGGTGTTTGTGGTTTTGCTCTGTGGTTGGTGGTTAGCAGGCATGGCGATGGAACCTGTGCGTGAATCCTATCAACGGCTAAAACAATTTACGGCTGATGCTTCCCATGAGCTTCGCAATCCGATCGCTGTGATTCAAACTAATGTGCAAGTAGCCCTTGATGATCCTACTCCTGATGCGGAGTTTCAGCGATCGCAACTAGAGACAGTAGAAAGGATTACACGCCGATTAGGAAGATTGATTGAAGATTTATTATTACTCGCCAGACATGATGGCGGCAGCACCAATCAAAAACGTGAGCCTTGCCATCTCTTACAAATTTTGTCGGAAGTCAGCGAAGAACAAACTGCGATCGCTCAACAAAAGCAGATCACTTTAGAGTTGCCTAATTCTGATCAGAAATTAATCGTACTAGGCGATCGCGATCATCTGGGACGTTTATTTACCAATCTAGTTAGTAATGCGATCGCCTATACGCCCAAAGGTGGGCAAGTCCAAATCATCGCTCAACCTTCTATTTCGCACAATCACATCCAAATCCAAATCAAAGATACTGGTACTGGTATTCCTGAAGCAGAACTATCCCAAATATTTGAACGCTTCTATCGCTATCAACCCCAAAAAGCTAGTAAATCTAGCTCTAAGGGAAGTAACTCTACCAGTGGCTCTGGTTTGGGGCTAGCGATCGCCAAGGCGATCGCCGAAAGCCATCAAGGAAAGATAATGGTCGAAAGTAAAGTCAATCAAGGTAGCACTTTTACAGTGATTTTACCTAGTCAGAATTAATTAGCTGGGCGCAATTACAGCGCTTTGCGCTAAATTAAACCCCCAATAAGTTTTTGAGAGCGCGGCAGAGCCGCGCTCTCAAAAACTTATTGGTACTACTTGAAGCTTTAACAGGCTGTAAATCTAAAACCCAAAGAATCTGGTTCGCACGCTTTGCGTGCGAACCAGATTCTTTGTTAGAAAGTAGCGATATAGCCGCGCCAGCCGCCGTAGGAAGTAATTTCTTTTTGTCCCTCACATAGAAACGGTTCACCTAGCACGCCCAAAACCTCTTGACCATCCGCCAAAACAATTTTGCCAATACACAACCCCGCAGGCTCTGACAGTAAAATTGCGCCGAGGGCATCAGCAATAATTGACCAAATTTCTAAGGCGATCGCCTGACCATTTTCACTGACTCTCAACATCGCTGGATGGCGATCGGCGATCGTCCAAAGACGATAAATAGGAGCAGTCACATCTTCTCTTACAAAAATTGCGCCGACTTTTTGTAAGTTGCCATTGAGTTCTAACCCACGCATTAGCGTGCCATTAACTGCAAATTCAATCATTACTACATTCCCAATTTGATAATTAAGTAGCTAATCGCATTCCAATAACTAATTAGTGATGGCGACAAAGCCGCCATCACTAATTAGTTATTGGAATGGACTTTTGAAATACCATTAAATGTTGTTGTGGCAAATTTGATTGAGTTTTTTGCCAAGTTAAACCCACTGCACTCATCTCCTTTTTGACTTGAGATTGAGTCATCTTATGGAGTTTCTTAATTGAGATAAATGGATTTTCACCTTTGTATTCTGCTAAAACCACTCTACCATTGGGTTTGAGAGCTTTGACGATGTTTTGCATCATTTCCTGTGGATAATCAAATTCATGATATGCATCTACCATCAACACAACATCAACACTAGATTGCGGCAAGTTAGGATTAACCGCACTACCTAAAATAGAAGTTATATTATTGATGTGCTTTTCTTGTTTAAAAAGTTCTAAAATATCAATCATTTCTGGTTGAATATCCACCGCTAAAACCTTGCCAGAAGTCAGTAGAGGTGCAATTTTAAAGCTGAAATATCCTGTACCTGCACCAATATCAGCAACAACATCGGTTGATTTTAAATCTAGAGATGTAACTAATTGATTAGAGCCTTCTTCGGATTCGCGACTAGAGCGCTCTAGCCAGCCCGCACCTTGATGTCCCATTACTTGAGCAATCTCACGCCCCATATAAAACTTGCCAATTCCGTCGGGACTGTGTGGGGTTTTGTATTGATAGATAGAGTCAGGATTGATGTTAGCCAGCGATGAGTTAGCTACTGTAGTTAGACTAAGCATCACGACCATTAAAATTAGCGCGATCGCTTTTAAAGAGTTGAATATGTTCTGCATTTCAGTAGGTTAAAATCAGCAATTAGAACCAAAAATTGGGGTGGCGGGCTTCGCCCGCCGCATCAATTTTTGGTTCTAATTGCACAGGTAATTTAATTTTCATTCCTTAGGATAATCAAGGTTTATGAACGGGGAATTTAGCGCTGATATTGCGATAAAAGTTCAAACAATATTTCTTCCTCAGACATTTCTTCTGGCATTAACTCTCTAGGGCCGCGCAAAAACTCTTTAATAGTGATACGGCGATCGCGAAAATCATTAATGAATTGATACATTTTCTCGACAATCGAAATCTGTAATTCAACTTCTTGCAGAGCTTCACCGATGGGATCGCCGCCATACTTCGAGATCTTTTTAAATACTGCGGTCATTTCTCCCGCCTGTGTTTTTTTGGTCTGTTTAAGTTGCTGCTTGAGGGTTTCTAGTTGTTCTTTTAGATAGGAATTCTCCGCTTCCACTTTGGCACAGTGGCGAGTGAGGTCATCGGAGCTATCGCGATCAATGATGGCATTCAATTCTTGTTGCTTTTCAATTGCTAAAAGTCTTGCCAAATCACCATTTTTATAGGCGAGGTTAATTTCTTTCATGATCTCAGTGCGATATTCCTTTTCAGTTTCATCAGTCACTTTGTCAGGATGAAAACTGTCAGCAAGACGCAAAAAAAGCTGACGAATCTTTTTTAGTTCTTCGCGATCGGGTGGCGCAGGTTCTGCGGGAAATTGTGGCGATCGCTTTTGATGGTCTCTCCAGTCTGGCTCATCATCAGCCTGATACTCGTCATCATCTTCAAACAAATCTTCATCGGTGGGCAAGTGCTTGGGGCTAATTATTCCATCGAGCTGAAGATTGTAGTAGACGGTTTCAATGTCTTTACGAGATTTCTTACCTAACTTGCGAGTGTTGAGAACTTCTTGAAAGGTATCGTGGATTTGATCATCCAGTTCCATTAGCTTCTGCCGATAGGGGGCAATGCGTTGAGCAATCTGAATACCAACTTCCTTGATACTTTCGTTGAGCTTATTTACTTTAGTGCGATTTGTCTCAATCTGCTGAATTAGCTTGGTGTTTTCCTTCTCCAAAAAGTTAAGCCGAACTCGTAGATCTGAAAGTCCCAGATCGGAGGCTGAAGGAGAGGCTATCTGTTTTGATTTCCGAGCCATAGTTAGATTTTGTTGGGGCAGAAGCTATGGCTATTTTAGACTAGTTTTTATCAAATTTATCGGATTTTGTTTCTGTAATCCACGCAACGCGCAAAGCTAGATTAAAAAAACTTCTTGTACGGTAGCCATCTAAAATAATTGATAAAAGTCAACGAGCCACACATCACTTAGTAAGTCATACAAAACTGCGATGAAAGCCAAGATCTCAAAAAAATTTAAAGCCTTATCCAGTCCCAAATTTATTGGTTATGCATTAGTGGCGACGATCGCGGCACTTAGTTCTATTATCGTAGGCTTAGAGCTAAATGAAGCTCAGAATTTGGAAAGACAGACGCAGTCAGCATTTTTTAACTGGCGGGGCAAGATCGATCCTCCCAAAGATGTGGTGATTTTGGCGATCGATGATATTTCTCTGCGTCAGGGCGAATTTTATGACCCTAAAACTCGCCCTTTTTTAGAACCATTTCGGACAACCACATGGAAGCGGGTTGTCTATGCTCAGGTGCTAGAGAAATTGGTAAAAGCAGGCGCAAAGGCAGTCGCTTTTGATATTTTATTTGTGACTCCGGGGGATCATGGGATTGCAGATGATGACAAATTACAAGCCGCGATCGCAAAATATGGCGATCACACTGTTTTAGCGGCAAGCTATGAATTCACTCAGATTGGTGAAGCAAATATCATGCAGCTTGCTTCACCTGAAAGCATATTCAAAATCAAACCAAACACCCTTGGTTTAATCAATTTTCAACCCGAAGTCACCGACAACATTCATCGAATGGGGGTAAAGCCGCCTGCCGATAGTGGTTTACCGATTATCCCCACCTTTGCCGAGGCAATTCTCAAAGTTGCTAAAGTTAATTACACTGCGCCCAAAGGTGACGGCATTTACTTTTTTGGTGGTGCAGATACATGGGCAAATTCGCAGCAACAGATTCCATTCTATTTTGTGGTCGATCCTGAGAATTGGAACAGTGATCAACTTCAGAAGGGTAAGTTTTTTAAGGATAAGATTGTTTTGATTGGGGCAACGGCTTCTTCTAAGCAAGATATCCAGAATTCAGCGATGGGACGGATGGCAGGAGTGGAGATCCATGCCAATGCGATCGCCACGCTGATGCAAGGTAAGAGCATGGCAAATTTATTCACAGATTCTCTTCAGAGATCTTTATTTGTACTGTTACTAGTGGGCGCTTCGGGCGTAGTTCTCTGTCTATTTAAAAGCCCTAATGTGCAGATATTAGTCGCTTTTACAGTGGCGATCGCTTGGTTTAGTTTGGGATATATTGCATTTATTTATACCAGTACGATCTTGCCTGTGGCGATTCCTGCGATCGCGATCGGCTTAAATGGAATTGCCCTGCTAACTACGGGTTCTATTGCTGCTCAAATTGATAAACTACTGCTGCGAAGAACTTTAGAGCGCTATGTCGCGGCTCCTATTGTTGAAGAAATTGTTAATCAACCCGAAGGCTTTCGCGATCTCTTAGAAGGTCGTACGATTAAAGCGGCAGTTCTTTTTTCTGATATTCGTGGCTTCACAACCCTGTCTAGTCGCTTACCGCCTAAGTTATTAATTCAACAACTAAATACTTATCTGGGAAGCATGGTGGATGCGATTTTAGAATATCAAGGCACAATCGATAAGTTTATTGGTGATGCAATTATGGCGGAGTTTGGCTCCCCTGTGTCTCGTGGCGAAAAAGCCGATGCCATGAACGCTGTTAATGCGGCTTTAAATATGCGAACGGCTCTCACCGAACTTCGCAAAGTTTGGCAGTCTGACAACAAAATTCCCTTCTCCAATGGCATCGGTATTAATTACGGTGAAGTCACGGTTGGCAACATTGGTTCTGCCCGTCGCCTTGAGTATGCGGTGATCGGTGATGCGGTAAACGTGGCTAGTCGTGTGGAAGGCATGACTAAGGATCTGGGAACCGATATTGTGATTACAGGAGCGCTCTATGAAATCGTCAAGGATGAGATTGAGGTTGTTGATTTTGGTGAACATACTCTTAAAGGGCGAGTGGGGAATGTCCAACTCTATGGTGTGATTGGGCTAAAGGGTTGCGATCGCCAAGTATATGAGCAAGTTCAACAGGAGCTACAACGCCACACTGCTGTTATCGATATGCTCAAAAAAGGACAGTTGCCTCCTGCCCCAAGTGTTAAAAAAGCTAGCTAAAACTAGCTCAATCCCAATAAGAGTTGCGGCGCTTCGCGTCGCAACTCTTATTGGGATTTAAGGCTGCTATATCAATCAAAAATAGTCATTTGGGTGTCTTTTGGCGACACAGAGCGATCGCCTAATAGCTCCTTTACCTTCTCTTTCCCTTTTCCAGAACTACCCGATCGCAAACCTGTCGCAATATGACTATTTTTGGCAATTTGTTCTAAAACTTGCTTCGCACGAGTAATCACGCTAGGAGGCAAACCCGCTAAGCGTCCAACTTCAATCCCATAGGAGCGATCGGCTCCCCCCGCTTGCACCTGATGTAAGAAGATAATTTCATCTTCCAATTCTTTAACCGTAACTTGAAAATTCGCAACATTGGGAAGTAAGCTGGCTAGCTCATTAAGCTCATGGTAATGGGTGGCAAATATCCCGCGTGCTTTGATTTTATTAGCGATATACTCCGCGACTGACCATGCGATCGCCATCCCATCAAAGGTAGAAGTACCACGCCCAATTTCATCGAGTAATACTAAGGAATTTTCTTGAGCATGGTTGAGAATATTGGCGGTTTCATTCATTTCCACCATAAACGTAGATTGCCCTGTAGCTAGATCATCCACTGCACCAACCCGCGTAAAAATGCGATCGCATATTCCCAAATTTGCCGACTCCGCAGGCACAAAACTGCCCACTTGCGCTAGGAGTTGAATTAGTCCAACTTGACGCAAATAGATACTTTTACCGCTCATATTGGGGCCAGTGAGCACAATTAAATCTGGACAGTTATGAGCAACGTCTGGCTGAGCTGCATCGAAGCCTAAATGCACAGAGTTAGGTACGAAAAACCCTGCGGGAAGAGACTGCTCCACCACTGGATGACGACCATTAATAATTGATAAATGGCGATCGCTAGTGATTTGAGGGCGACAATAGTTGTAGGTGACGGCAACTTCGGCAAGGCTGCATAACACATCAGCCGCCGCCAAAGCCGTAGCCAGAGTTCGCATTGGTTCGATATGCTTGGCAGCAAGCAGCCTCAATTCCACAAACAGATCATATTCCAATTGCTTAAGTTCACTATCAGCATTGAGAATCCTTGTTTCTCTTTCTTTCAGTTCAGGCGTGATATAGCGCTCTTCATTAGTCAAAGTCTGTTTACGAATGTAATCGGCAGGAGCTTGCTCGCTTTTGCCTCGCGAGATGCTGATGTAGTAACCAAAAGCGGCGTTGCATAATAAAGTATGAGTTGAAGCAAGAGCGATGAAATGTCCAAAGTGCGGGTCAGATCACATACGCAGAAATGGAATTAAGCAAGGAAAACAAAATCACATTTGTGCTGAATGTGGACGACAGTTTATAAATCCCAGTGAACAAACCAAAGCGTTCCCAGAAACGACAAAACAAACTTGCCTGAAGATGTATCTCAATGGCATGGGATTCAGGGCTATTGAGAGAGTGATGGGAGTACATCACACCACAGTCATTGATTGGGTTAAACAAAAAGGTAAGAAGTTACCCGATTCAATCGCCCCCGAAAATGTCCCCAATGTTGGCGAATTGGATGAGCTGGAAACATTTGTCGGCTCAAAAAAAAACAAGATTTGGGTATGGACAGCAGTAGACCATTTTCGTAAGGGCATCCTAGCTTGGGCTTTAGGCGATCATAGTGCTGAGACTTTTGAGCCATTATGGGCAATTGTGGCAGCATGGCAATGCTATTTCTATGTCACTGACGGTTGGACTGTATATCCAAGCTATATCCCTGATGGTGATCAGATTATTAGCAAAACATACATGACTCGAGTTGAGGGTGAAAACTCTCGGTTACGCCACTATCTAGCAAGATTGCACCGTAAAACCTTCTGTTATTCAAAGTCTTTAGAAATGTTGCGTTATTCTGTGCGACTCCTGATTCATTATCTTCATGACTCTTCTGTCCTGTTCTCTCCATGATTCATACTTTATCCTGCAACGCCCCAAAAGCTTTATTAAAGCCAACTTTTAGGGTGTTAATACCCGTACGTTCCTTTTCTTGTTTCTCAAATGCGGCTAGCCATTCCACATCATCGCGACTTTGTTGGCGGAGAAAGTCCAGTTGTTCATTCACTCCCGAACGGATAATATTACCTTCCGTAATATAAATTGGTGGCTCTTCCACTAAGGTTTTTTGCAACTGTGATCCTAGTTGCAATAGCTCTGATGGGACAGATTGCAAAGCTTTTAAATAGATAGAATTTGACTTAGCAACCACATCGGCGACATCGCGCATTCTCTCTAAAGACACCGCCACTGCAATTAAGTCACGACCATTTGCCGTACCTGCGCCAATGCGACTGCATAGACGCTCAATGTCATAGATTTGACTAAGACAACTTCGTAAATTCTTTCTGAGCGAATGTTGTTTAAATAGTTCGGTAATCGTATCGAGACGCTCATTAATGGCGGCAATATCTTTGAGGGGCTGCAATAGCCAACGGCGCAAAGCACGGCTACCCATGCCTGTAGTGGTTTTGTCTAAAGCCCACAATAGGGAACTAAAGTAAGTCCCATCGCGCACAGTCTGCGTAATTTCTAAGTTGCGCCGAGTTTGGTTGTCAAGAATTAAATAATCCGCGATCGCATAGGTAGATATTCCTTGCAATGGCATCTTCACACTTTTTTGAGTGGATTCTAAATATTCTAAAATTCCACCTGCGGCTCTAATTGCTAGAGGTAAAGACTTGCAGCCAAAACCTTCAAGCGATCGCACTTTAAAAGTATCGAGAATCCTCTGTTTGGCTTCAGCTAGGGCAAACCCAGATTGCGATCGCGGTGTGTAGCAAAAGCTCTCTGGCAGGGCATTATAGGGTTCTGGCAAAATAGATTTATTCTTTTTAGAAATACCTTCCCAAAACACATCAGCCTTATCAGCTTTAGATCCGCGAAATAGTTGAGGATTAGGTACATCAATGGGAATGAGAACTTCCGCAGGCTGGAGGCGCAATAGTTCTTGTATTAGAAGATCACTACCATTTAGTTGCGTAACAAAAAATTCTCCCGTAGAAATATCGGTGCAAGCTAAGCCCCAATTGTCAGCACCATTGGCGATCGCGACTAAGAAATTATTCTTTTTCGCCGCCAGCATTCCCTCTTCGATCACGGTTCCAGGGGTAATTACTCGCGTCACTTCGCGACGGACTAATCCTTGAGCTTCAGAAGCGGCTTCCATTTGATCACACACAGCGATCGAGTAGCCCTTTTCGACTAGTTGATTGGCATAGCGATCGAGGGCATGATGCGGGATTCCTGCCATCGCAATCCGTCCAATTGCTTTGCCGCCATCACGTCCTGTTAGAACTAATTCCAATTCTCGCGAAATTAGTTCTGCATCCTCAAAAAATGCTTCAAAAAAGTCTCCCAATCGATACAGCATCACCGCATGGGGATATTGTTCTTTCATTTCGATATAGTGCTGCATCATTGGTGTGAGGGCAGCGCGATTAACTTGAGTTGAGGATAGAGCTAATTCAGCCATTCAAATTTGGGATCTAAAACAATATACATATCAAAATACTTTAATACCAACACAAGAAATAGCTTTGCTATTTCTTGTGTTACTCCCTTCCCAGTGAAAGATTAGCGTTGTGGCGCTTCGCGCCACAACGCTAACTCTTGGTTTTTAATGTCTATTTTGATACTGGGAAAGGAGTAAGACCTTTACAGGGTTGGGGTTTTAATCTACAAAAGTGTGCTAACACTTTTGCAAATTGGTATAAGCCCTACAGGTACTATTAATTTGGTAAGCAGGATTGGGATAATGCATGAAAAACCTACAGCAGCTAAAGCAACAAGCCAAGCGATTAAAAACTGAGTTGTACGCTTTATATTTAGCCTGTCACGATCCTCGTGTGCCTTGGTATGCGAGAGCCTTTGCATTTTGTGTTGTTGGCTATGCTTTTAGCCCTATTGATCTGATCCCTGATTTTATTCCAGTTTTAGGTTATCTTGATGATCTGATTCTCGTTCCGCTTGGTATTACACTTGTACTCAAGATGATTCCTCCAGACGTAATGGTTGAATGCCGAGTCAAGGCGCAGTCTACCACGCAGCACAAAAAGCCAAAGAATTGGCTCGCAGCAGGAATAATTTTGATTGTTTGGGTTCTGCTTGCAGTATTTTCAGTTCGTTTTATACTTCACTTTCTCAACAAATAAGCTGTGTTACCGAGTTTGCCTTCACACCAGCAAGTGGTCTAACAATTCAAATGCATCGGACGAGGATGAGATCACAGAAATTGACTGCTGCCGCTGACTTGAGCCATTATATAGCTACAGCGCTTTGCGCTTTCTTAAAATTCAACTCCCAAGAGAGTTACAGCGCAAAGCGCCGTAACTCTCTTGGGAGCATTAGCTCTCATGGACTCAGAAACAATGCCCACCGTCAATAGTAATTTAATTGAAGTGGCGGCAGATTTAAGTAAATCCGAAAGAATTGATCGCTTTTTAGCGCATCAATTTAGTGACTTGTCTCGATCGCGAATTCAAGCATTAATTGATCAAGGCTATGTCACCGTTAATGATGTCCTGTGCCAAAACAAAAAGGATTTAATCAAAGCAGGCGATCGCATTGAGTTAGTTACGCCTGCCTTAACGACCCTTGATTTGGTGGCGCAAGAGATTCCCTTAGATATTCTCTATGAAGATGAGCATTTGATCGTGATTAATAAACCTGCGGGAATGGTGGTACATCCTGCGGCGGGGCATAGCGAAGGCACTTTAGTAAATGCACTTTTAGCTCATTGCACCGAGCTTTCAGGCATAAATGGAACGCAGCGCCCTGGAATTGTGCATCGTCTGGACAAGGATACAAGTGGGGTAATGGTGGTTGCTAAGAGCGATCGCGCTCATCAAGATTTACAAGCTCAGATTCAAGCAAAGACAGCGCGGCGGGAATATTTTGGCATTGTGCGCGGTGTGCCTAAAAGTGAATCGGGGACAATTGACGCAGCGATCGCTCGCCATAAAAGCGATCGCAAAAAAATGGCGGTGGTGGCGGATGGTCGCCGCGCCGTTACCCATTGGCAAATCCAAGAGCGCTTGGGCAATTACACCCTAGTCAAGTTTGATCTAGAAACAGGACGGACTCACCAAATTCGCGTGCATTGCGCCCACATGGGCTGGGCGATCGCAGGTGATCCGCTCTATGGGCATCCCAACAAAGAAACTTCGCAATATCTTTCAGGACAGGCACTCCACGCATGGCGGCTAACTTTTAAACATCCCATTTCAGGTGAAGTAATTGAAAATATTGCGCCTCTGCCCGAAGGATTTGAGAAGTTACTAGTGTTTTTACGCCGCAGAAAATAAAGTAAGGTGCAAAACACCTTACTTTATTCTTGGATGTTCAGCGCTAACTGATAAATCTGACGGCGGGGTAAATCCGCAAGTTCTGCTAATTGACGACTGGCATCCGATCGCGAAATACCTGAAGCAATCAAATTTTGTAACTCGCGCAAAATGACATCTTCTGTCCAAACAGTTTTTTCCTTCGGCTGCGCTCCTTCTAACACCAAAGTGAATTCGCCACGAGGAGCCTGAACTGTAAAATAGGCGACCGCACCTTCGATCGAGCCACGCCAAAATTCTTCATGGAGTTTCGTGAGTTCCCTTGCGATCGCAATTTGCCTTGCTTTACCTAGACTCTCGGCTAAATCCTCAAGAGTACGCAGCAACCGATGCGGTGACTCATAGAGAATCATCGTGCGCGTTTCTAATCGCAAAATTTCGAGGCGATCGCGTTTTTCTTTTTTATCAGTTGGCAAAAAACCATCAAAGCCAAAATGTTGGGTAGCAAAACCAGAAGCTGTTAGCGCCGCAATTCCTGCGGTAACCACAGGAATTGGCACGATCCTTATCCCTGCGGCGATACAACCCTGCACTAATTCCACCCCGGGGTCAGAAATCGCTGGCATTCCTGCATCGGTGACGAGGGCGATCGCCATTCCTTGCAATAACTTTTCTACGAGTTCAGGTACACGCTTAAAAGCATTATGTTCGTGATAACTGGTTTGGGGCGTGTCAATCCCAAAATGATGTAATAGCTTGCCTGTATGTCTTGTATCCTCCGCCGCGATCAAATCCACCTGTTTTAAAGTAGCGATCGCCCGAAAAGTCATATCTTCCAAATTGCCGATCGGTGTTCCCACCAAATACAGAATCCCTGAATTATCCATCAACTAGCGCCATTGCTTATTTTCGAGGTCACGCATCTGTCGCTCTAGGCGATCGATCCTTCCGCGCAACTCATCCATTTCATTTTGGCGCGGCACACCCAAATCTTGCATCACATTACGAATCTGACGCTGGATTAGGGTTTCTAAATTACCCTGTTCAGACTTTAAGCGATTAGCAATATCATTAAGAATTTCCGAAGCTTGGTCAGGATCGATCTTGCCATCCTTGACCCAATCTTCACTAGCTTCTTTAATTTTTTCCAACACGATTGAGGTCGTGCCAACGCCAAGCATTAATAACTGCTTGAGCAAATTATTACTATCCATAAATTTCTGCGATCCTCAAAGCCGATCTATTGCGACCTGTTCTCTCAATCATACTAAACAAAATAGCGGTGATGTCGCGGAGTGTATTCGTAATTACCTCCATTTTTACCGCCTCTTAAGTAATGGTGCGGGGCTTCACGGCACTACTACTTATTAACTGCGCCTAGCTACTTAGACTACAAAACCCAAGAATTGATTAGCGGCGCGGAGCGCCGCTAATCAATTCTTGGGTTTTGCTAAAAGAAAAACTTCAATACATTTAACGCAACAAATCTTTAGTAACATACACTACCGTTTTTATAGAGATATGTTATGGTAAGCATATATAAACGCTATATAACTTCCAAGGATTTTTAATTATGAATATTGGTCAAAGAAAGGCTGAAGCCGCCGCTAATCACAAGGCTAACTTAACAGCCATAGTAAAGCGTCGCATGGAAGTTGCTCGTGCTAATAACGATGCAAATCTACTAAATGTACTCGAACAAGAAATGCAGCAATTAGGACTTAACTAAGAAATAAAGGGGTGCATCGCGCCCTTTATTTCCCAAGAGAGAGGGGCGGCGCTTTGCGTCGCTCCTCTCTCTTTTGTTATGGCTCAAGCTATATTTTTTAGCTAGCACCACCAAATACTTCAATATTTCTAAATAGACATACAGGGGAAGCGTGACCAACTCTAATTACTTGGTTTGGTTCGCCTTTGCCACAAAAAGGTGATCCATAAGCCTCAACAGTGTGGCGATCGCCGATTTTAGCGAGATTGCTCCAAAACTGGTTAGTGATACCGCGATAGTTAGGATTGCGGAGAGTTTTAGTAAGTTTGCCATTTTCAATTAATTTGGCATATTCGCAGCCAAATTGAAACTTATTGCGATAGTCATCAATTGACCATGAGCGATTGGACTCCATATATACGCCATGCTCGATGTCAGCAATTATCGACTCAAAGGAATGTTCATCCGCTTCGAGGTTAATATTTGCCATGCGATCGATCGCAGGACGATTCCAAGAAGTAGCCCTCGAATTGGCAACGCCATCAATACCCGATCGCACTTGACTTTCGGCACTACCCAAACCGCGCAATAGTTTTCCTTCCTTGATCAAATATTCCTTAGTAGCAGGAATTCCCACGTCATCAAAGCCATAACTCGCAAATTCTCCCGCCATCGTTGGGTCAAAGGTGACATTCATTAGCGGTGAGCCATACTGCATTTTTCCAAAGTCAGATAGTTTTACAAAGCTACCGCCTGCGTAGTTACGCTCATCCCCCAAAATGCGATCGATTTCGAGGGGATGACCAATACTTTCATGGATTTGCAAAAGCATCTGATCAGGGGCAAGCACTAAGTTAGTGGTAGCCGTGGGACATTCTGCTGCTGTCAGCAATTCCACCGCTTGCTCACCAACTACTTTTGCTCTTGCCAAAATTGCATCGCGCTCAAATACCTCCATACCAATTTGATTGCATCGGGCAAGCTGACCATTATCACCGCGTCTTTGAATGATCGCGCCATCTTGAGCCGTAGCCGCATAATCCGTGGCAACAACTAGAAATTTTTGATAAATATTCGAGCCGTTGCTACTCACAAAACGGGTTTCGATTTCTGTAATTACCGCATAGGCACTAGTTTTAACGATTTTGTCAGATACTTTGAGCGTGTCACAAATTTCGATGAGCAGATCATTAATTTCTTTGGGTGCGATCGCCCCAGATGGTTTGAGAAATGGCGAAATATATTGTCCGATCGCCTTGGGACGTTGGGCAGAGGTAAAACGATGGATAGCCCACTTGGATGCGGCTTTTGCCTGTTGGTAGGCTCGTTCGGCTGTGACCTGAAGATTAGCAAAATCTAAATGATTGGTGCTGGCATAACCAAACTGACCATCCGCCAAGACTTCAATCATGACACCGTGAGAAGTACTGCGTCCATTGGATTGAGGCAGGCGATCGCGCACATAGCGAGTGATACTTGTTTCTTGTACTTCACGCAGCCCAATCCAATCTGCTGAAGGTAGATGTATTTGCTCAAGGGCAAGGCTTACATCAAATTTCGTATTTCGTTCTAAGGTTGCGGTCATAAATTAAAATCAAAGGCACTATTCAAGATTTCGGCAATCAACTTGTTATAGCCTAAGCGAAGATCTAAGTATGTGTAATGCAAGCGATCGCCAAATCCCGAAACTAGTTTTTACAATAAAAAAAGAGATTAGCAAAGCTAATCTCTTTTTTCTAAGCGGGTGATGGGATTCGAACCCACGACATTCTCCTTGGCAAGGAGATGCTCTACCACTGAGCCACACCCGCATTTGCGTTTTGTGCTTTATTAATATGACAAACAATAGCTCTAATGTCAACTATTTTTTAAAAGTTTGGCAAAAAATTAGTTTTTGGGCAAAGCAGTGCTATTTCATGCGGATCGCAAAATTAATAAATTGTGGCAGGAATGCCTTGCTCCTACATGAATATTGAATGAATCGCAATGATTTTATTTAATGCTGACTTGTCCGATCGCTACCATCATCAACAGGCGATCGCCAATTTGGGTTAGTTGTTGATTTTAGCTCTAAGCTTTTGCAGCAAGTCTAAAAGATCGGGAATTTCTTCAGTGATGATGCTCCAAACAACATTGTCATCAATACCGAGATATCCATGAATGATGCGGTTACGAGTTGCGATAATTTGTCGCCAAGGAATTTCTGGATTATCTTCTCGTACTTCTATAGGAATATTGGTAGCTGCTTCACCGATAAGTTCTATGTTTCTGAGAGTGGCATCGTAATGTAACTCGTCTTCCATAAAACTTGTTTGATCATGATCGTCAGTATAACGAATCACTTTTTGAGAGAAACGAATCATGTCATCAATATAGAAATACCATTCGCGGATGGGTTTGTTAGACATATATACTTTCGGCTTCGATGAATGGTCGTAATTCTTTTCTTAGGGCTGTTTCGGTAACTAAATCGACTGGACATTTTAAGAGATCTTCTAAATAAAATAATGTGCCAAAGTAGAGTTTTGATGTTGCGGGAGTATTAAAGCTAATAAGAATATCGATGTCGCTATTTGGTTGGGCAGTGTCTCTTGCTGTTGAGCCAAACAGGGCAAGTTTTGTAACACCAAACTGTTCTTGTAAGATTGGTTTACTGCGTGTAAGAAGTTCGATCGCTTGTTGTTTTTTCATGATTTAAACATAACGATATTTTATAAAAATTTAGGTCTGTTTAATTCTAATTTAGCCGATCGCTATCATCGGTAACAGGCGATCACCAATTTAGATTAGTTGTTGCTTTTAGCGATCGCCATTATTTGTTAGGGCATCTATTAATAAGAACTTTAGGTAGTCCAGTTTTTGTAAGTACTGATGGGTGAGGGGAAATTTCTCTTTTTGAGAAAAGTATAGATCGGCAATCAAAGAATTACTTAATATAAAGGTTTGACGGAGATATTTTAATGCTTGATCTGGGTTTTGAATTTGATTAGTGATTTTTATTTGACTTGCATAACCACGCAGATCGGTCGTAATTAGGTCTATTTCTTCCATGATTGAGAATTCTTGCTCATTGAGAGAAAATACTTCTATGAGCGATTTAGCCTCACTTTGTTGAATTTGATGATAGTCATGGGTTAACTGATCTAGTAGGCTAATGATTTTTCTTGTGGTCTGTTCGAGAGGGTTAAGGGTTATGGTGTTAAACATTTTAATTTACTCCGTAGGTGACAATTTTTTCAATTCCTGAATCGATGCGTACGATTAGGTATTCATCATTTTTTCGATAAACTGCCGAATCATCGTTGCGATATCCTTTTTTAGGAATTCGAGTTGCTCTTTTTTTGTTAAAGTTATGGGCTTTACGAAGAAGTTTGAGTGGGTCGATTTGTTTGCGTTCTGCATGGTCAAGGATGTTATGGGCGATACTTAGGTAAGTGGCGGCTGACCATTCCGATAAATAGGTTTTAATTTCTGTTATTTCTATTTCTGTATAGTTTCGGCAGAGTTTATCTAGAAATGGATCGTCATTCATTTGTTCTCTTTGTTCTTTTCATGTTTTTACTTAATGTTGACCTGTCCACCATCATGAACAGGCGATCGCCAATTTGGGTGAGTCGCTATTTACCATTGGCGGTTAACTTCATAGAGATCAAATTTTTTGTCAATGCTAACAATTGGAACTGCTTCAGTGATCGCTTGAGCAATTAGCAATCTATCAAATGGATCTCGATGATGTAATGGCAATTTTGTAAGAACTATTAAATGCTGAAGGTTAGCAGGTAAGATTTCGATGTTATTTATGGGTATTTGATGAGGGATAAATTTTTCATAATCATCGGGTAAGTCCAATTTATTGAGGTTAACTTTAATCGAAATTTCCCATAGACTAGCAATGCTAATCCATAAATCGACATCGGATTCTATTAGCTCGGCTGCACTATTGCTTAATTCAGGGCTGTCATTGATAAACCAAAGAAAGGTATGTGTATCAAGGATTATTTTCATGCCATATACTCCTGAAAGTCTTCAAGTGGCGCTTTAAAATCGGACGCAATTTTAATTTGTCCTTTGGCGCTGCCTCTGTGTCTTCTTTTGGGTGTGGAGGATATTTGGCTTAGTTTGAGAATTGGTTGATTGTTGCGAGTGATAATGATTTCTTCGCCTTGCAGGGCAATTTGCATGAGTTGAGGGAGTTGGGTTTGGGCGTGGGTGATGTCGATTAGTTGCATGATTTTTTTATTTAGATAGGTACTTAACGCTGATTTGTCCGATCGCTATCATCGGTAACAGGCGATCGCCAATTTAGGTTAGTTGTTGATATCCAGATCCCCGACTTTTTTTGTGCTTGACATAGGTTGTCTCTAATTTTTATAGAAAAAGTCGGGGATCTCAACTGCTGAAGGTTACTTAATGCTGACTTGTCCATTCATGAGCATCAGTAGCAGCCAATCGCGGAGTTTGGTTTGGTTAGGTAAAAAACATATCGACCTAGATAGATACTCCCTTCCAAGTGAATGATTAGGGTTGCGCGGCTCCGCCGCGCAACCCTAATCATTCACTTTATAACCCATATTCTTTTAGTGGGAAAGGAGTATGAATTTTCTATCTGATCCCATCATACCTTCCAACAAATGTGAAACATTACCGACATAAAGCCCAAGAATTGGCTGGCAGCGCTCCGCGCTGCCAGCCAATTCTTGGGCTTTGGTTTGTCCTAAAACAAATGACCATAGCTATAGTGCTGTAGCTAGTCGTGAAATAGTATGATCAGGCTATGAATCAATATTTTGCAACTGTGGCAAGGGGTTTAGAAGCACTTGCAGCACAGGAATTAGAACAACTAGGCGCTCATTCCGTTGAGGCGGGATTTTGTGGGGTCAGCTTTGCAGGCGATCGCACATTACTTTATCGTGTCAATCTTTGGGCGCGGCTACCATTTCGGGTTTTGATGCACCTCGATCAATTTGACTGCCTTGATGCCGATGACCTTTATCAAGGAATTAAGGCGATCGATTGGTCAGAATTTTTGACTCCCGAAATGACCTTAGCAGTCAATGCCACTGGCAAAAATGACCAATTAAATCATACGCATTTCACTGCCTTGCAAGTCAAAAATGCGATCGTGGATCAGCAAATGGATCGACTTAGTGAGCGATCAGATGTAGATGTAAATGAGCCAGATTTACGGATTGGCGTACATATTGATGACAATGGCTGTACCGTTAGCCTTGATAGCTCTGGCAATAGCCTTCATCGGCGTGGCTACCGTCCTGCGGTGGGATCTGCTCCTCTCAAAGAATCCCTAGCGGCGGCGCTAATTCAAATGTCAGATTGGCAACCCGATCAGATGTTTTATGATCCTCTTTGCGGCTCTGGCACGCTACCCCTAGAAGCAAGTCTAAAATCCCTAAATATTGCCCCTGGGATGTTTCGCGACAGTTTTGGCTTTGAGACTTGGCTAGATTTTGATCAGGCTCTCTTGGCGCAGTTAATTCAAGAAGCTGATGATGGTCGCTTAGATGCTTTACCTGCACCGATCTGGGGTAGCGATCGCAATCCTGAGGTTGTCGATCAAGCAGTTATTAATGCCAAGAATTGCGGCTTAGCTAATCATGTTTACTTCTCGGCTCTAGATCTAAGCGAGGTGATTGCTCCTGCCGCTAGTGGAGTTTTATTTTGCAATCCTCCCTATGGCGAGAGACTAGGACGAGATAGTGATTTGGGTGCTTTTTATAAACAGTTAGGAAATGTTTTAAAACAACAGTTTAAGGGATGGACAGCCTATGTCCTCAGTGGCAATAAAGAGCTATCTCAAACCATCGGTTTAAAATCATCACAGCGATTTCCAGTATTGAATGGAGCTTTACCCTGTCAATTAATGAAGTATGAGCTTTATTGAATATTTATCAAAGAGTGGCGGCGCTTCGCGCCGCCACTCTTTATGAAGCAATAGCTAGATCGTAAAGCTCCGCAGTTTTATTGAGCATGATCTCACTAGAAAAAAGCTGTTGGTAACGCTCATAGCCTTTTTTGGCAAAGCGATCGCGTAATTCTTGGTCATTAATTAGTTCCCTTAGTTTAGCGGCTAAACTCTCAGGATCGCGGGGATTTACAATAAAACCAGTTTGGCGATCGCTAACTTGTTCGGCAATACCACCCACGCAAGTGCCAACAACTGGCTTAGATTGAGACATCGCTTCTGCACAGGCAAGACTACAAGCTTCTTGAAGTGAAGGCAATACAAAAATATCGAATAGCTGCATCAAATTGGGTAAGTCATCAAGATAGCCCGTAAAAATAACGCGATCGCCAATTCCTAAATCTTGAGACTCTTGCTTGAGCGATGTTTCTAAATCCCCATTACCAGCAATCACTAATATTAACTCTTGCTCCCCTCTCCCAATGGGAGAGGGGTTGGGGGTGAGGGCGGCAAATGCTTTCAATAGATAAGTCAAGCCCTTTGCCTCATTGAGTCTTGCGGCTGTGCCAAGGATGATTTGATTTGGAGGATCAAGATTAAATTTTTGGGCAAACTCTAGAGACTTCTGCTGATTGAGAATAGGCTCTTTAACTCCGTTATAGACTAAATGGAGCTTCTTCTCATTTAGCCCTAATTCCTTTAACAGATTATATTCTGCTTCACAAACTGCGATAACTTGGTTAGCTAACAGATTATTAAACAAACAGGATAGTTGATAACTAATCTTGGCACTATCACCATGATATCCATGCACCGTAAAGATTACAGGCACTTTCCCTAATGCTAATCGCACGGGCAACATCAATTCATGAGCGCCATGAACATGAACTAAATCGATCGCTTGTTCTTTTTGAATCTCTTTAATTCCTCTAAGTAATTCGGGCAATCCCTTAAAAAAATTAAAATCCCATCGCGTAAACTCTCGCTGCGTAATTGGTAAGGCTCGAAACTGTGGTGCGCCTTTGCCGTCGGGGGCGATGAATGATATTTTGTAGCGATCGCGAAGTCCTTCAATCAAGCTAAGGGCTTGTTTTTCTGTGCCGCCTTGATTGAGATAAGGTAAAACAAAGAGAATATGTTTTTTCACTTTGCGTAAGTCCTCATTAAAAAAATTGTAAAGAGATGTTTTTCAAAAGCTGTGGCGATCGCCACAGCTTTTTAGGTTTTAAGAAAGCGCTGTATTAAATTAGAGACAACTCTCCGACTGTCTCTAATCGGCTATATTTCCCAACTGAAAGAAACAACTCTTCTAATCTTTGAGAAACAGTTGGCGAAATCCAGCCTAGCTCCTTCAGTAAATGGATAGAAACAGCAGTTTTTGCCCTTTTCGATCCATCCATTACTTTAATGGCTAGCCCTAATCCTTCGCCGACCCGTCCGATACATTGCACACCTTCGGCTCCCGACTTACTAACTATCTCTCCACACGTCAAACGCATTAGCTCAGTATCAAACTGACCATCACCTGAAACCATATCAGGGTTCCTAGTCATAGCGCGAGTAATTCTTTCTAGATGAACATGATCATGGGCTGAGAGTAGAGCGTAAAGTCGGGCTAATTGTCCAATTTCTAATAGATAAGTCGGTACACCACAGTCATCATGGGCGCAAATAAACTCAGCCGCGGGCATATGCAATAAATCTGCCATTGTATTTAAAGCTAATTGCTGCACAGGATGATTGCGATCCATATAAGAAGAGATCTGCCAGCCTTGTTGCTTGCAGATGGCGATCATTCCTGCGTGTTTGCCAGAGCAATTATGTTGAAGCGGACTTTTTTGGCAATCGGGAAGAGGACATTGCAATGCGCTTGGCTCGACATCACACCGCCACAGAATGCTAAATACTTGTCTTGCTTGCGCGATCGTGCCTTGATGTGAACCGCAAATAATTGCTAGATCGGTCTCAGATAGGTTAAACCGCTCCTGTGCGCCTGTAATCGAAACGGGAAGTGCTTGTATGGGTTTGAGACAAGAACGCGCAAAAGTGGTTGTATGTGGATCACCTGCAACCGAGAGAATGCGTCCTCTCGTATCAACTACCGCAGCTTGGCAAGCGTGAACTGATTCGACAATACCTTCGCGTAATAATTGGACAGTAATTTTATTTGCGGAGAAACGATTGCGCTTGCCAAGATTCATAAATTATTGCTTGAGATTCACCATCATCATCCTACGGTATACAGCGCAAAGCGCTGATATAAAAAACTAGTTTCGTAAGGCAAGTTGTCAAAGCTTTACCCACAAGTAGCTACTCCCTTCCCACTATCAAAACAGACATTAAAAACCCAAAACTAGCGTGGCGGCGCTTCGCGCCGCCACGTCTAATTTTTCACTGGGAAGGGAGTAGGCATAATTAATTACAAACCAAAACCCGTAAAGTTGCGCCCCGTAGGGGCGCAACTTTACGGGTTTTGGTAATTTATTTTGCACAAATACTTAATAATTCTCCTTATGAAATCAAGTTTGGGGTTTTCAGCGACGAAAGTCCTGAAAATCCCCAACTTGATTTTTTGAAAGCCAGTCCACAGCTGGCTTTCAAAAAATCAAGTTTTACGATGAGAGTTGCTGATTCACTCAGCAAAGCTAACGAAAGCGAGGAGCTTAATGTCATAATGAGGCAGACGTATTAGACGAACTAAACCTCGAACGGACATGGCGAAAAATTCCTCTGCGGCGGCAAACAGTCAAGTTGATAAGAAAGCTCAAGCAGCAAAATCCAGCATCAGCCCTGAGAAGAAAAAGGCTCTTGATGCGATCATGCTAAAGATCGAAAAGGATCATGGTAAAGGAGCGATCATGCGTCTGGGCGATGCTACAAACATGCGTGTCGAGACAATTCCTAGCGGTGCATTACCTCTCGACTTAGCTCTCGGTGGTGGCTTACCCAAGGGACGAGTCATCGAAGTTTACGGGCCTGAAAGCTCAGGGAAAACTACTCTAGTCCTTCATGCGATCGCCGAAGTCCAGAAACGTGGTGGCATTGCTGCTTTTGTCGATGCTGAACATGCGCTTGACCCTACCTATGCCGCCAGTGTTGGCGTTGATATTAATAACCTGTTGATTTCTCAGCCAGATTCAGGGGAAATGGCTTTGGAGATCGTTGATAACTTAGTGCGATCAATGGCAGTGGATATCATCGCGATCGACTCCGTGGCAGCTCTTGTCCCCCGTGCCGAAATCGAAGGAGAAATGGGCGCGACCCATGTAGGTTTGCAGGCGCGGCTAATGAGCCAAGCTCTCCGTAAAATCACCGCCAATGTCGGAAAATCCAACTGTATTGTCATCTTTCTAAACCAATTGCGCCAAAAAATCGGCGTATCCTACGGTAGCCCCGAAACCACCACAGGCGGAACTGCTCTCAAGTTTTATGCTTCAGTGCGTCTTGATATTCGTCGCATCCAAACTCTGAAGAAGGGAACAGAGGAGTATGGAATTCGCGCTAAGGTCAAGGTCGCCAAAAACAAAGTTGCACCACCTTTTCGGATTGCTGAATTTGACATTATTTTTGGTAAAGGAATCTCCACTCTTGGCTGTTTAGTCGATCTTGCGGAAGAGATGAATATCATCGTTCGCAAAGGTGCTTGGTATAGCTATCAAGGCGACAATATTGGACAGGGGCGAGACAACACGATCAAATATATGGAAGAAAAGCCCGAATTTGCTGAAGATATAGAAAAGCAAGTCCGCGAAAAACTATCCGCAGGTGTTGAAGTTTCTGCAACTAAAGTTGTTCCTGAAGAAATTGAGCCTGAAGATGAAGATGAACTAATTCCCGATGATTTCTAATCAACCAGCAAAATAGTGCAAAGCGCCGCTGTGCTGATTTCCAATAATTAAGGGTGCGCGGCGATGTCGCGCACCCTTAATTATTGGGATAAGCTTACTCTTCGCTAAAAATAATTGATAGGCGGCGCGAAGTGCCGCCTATCAATTATTTGGTTAGAAAACTAACATTTCTCTGATCAGCCATTTATTATCTTTTTTCACTAAGTCATATTCCACTTTGTAGTTAGCATCTTCTTTAGAAGCATTGCGATCAAGTTCTCCATTAAGAAAGTAGTTGCGCGACTCTGAGATTTGGGCAACTACTTTAGCTTTGCTGTCACCGTCAGGAATAACTTCGCTAACTTCGGTGGACTTAGTTTTATATTGCAAGTAGGAATTGCTATCTTTAAGCTCCTTAGCACGTCCCCTCCAGTCACTAAGCGCAGGTTCCGCCAAAATTTCTTCTAATATATTTTGCTCATAGGTATTCCCAAGGGCTTTAGATTTAGTTGATTGCCATGCCTCAATTAACTTTGTGGCATTTGCTTTGTCTAGGGGGCCATCTTGGGCAACTGGAGCATTAGTTTCTTCTTTGAGAGACTGAACTAGATTAGTAATTGGTTTTTCTAAGGCGATCGCAGGGGGACGAGAAGCACTTGTCAGGGATCGAAAAGCCCATACTGTTAGCCAGATAGAACCACCTATCAAGGCGATCGCGATCGCAATTACAGTTGCTAAGCGTCCATAATTAAATTTGCGTTTGGGCGGCATTGCCATAGGCTGAGCTAGGCGAGAACGCTTGATTTCTCTAGCTGCTTGATTAATATTTTGATTAGGATTTTGGCTTGGCGTTGGTGCGGGTGGAATGTTGCTGGAATATCGGGATTTAGATTGTTCACGCGGGATGTTGCCATTGAGTTTACTAGCAGCTACGCGATCGCCCATTGAGGTTGTAGAACGTTGAAACCGATTTGGAGTTTCAGGAGCATAGCTAGATAGTTTAGTATCGGCAACGATACGATTTTCGGATACTAGTTCACGACTAGATGATAGATCAGCCTCCGATGACACAAGGCGATCGCCAACGGGAGAAGTCCATTCCGATGACATTGCTCCCGTATTGGGCAGTTCTTCTAAATAAGCTTGCACCTGCTCATCAGCAAAATAATCCTTAAGCGAAACTGTCTGACTCATCAGATCACGGAAGTGTGGGTAGACCTCTTCCTGCATCCAACGCTCACTGTAGAGACATAGCCCAGGCAGAAGATCGGGCGCACCTTCAGAGTTTTGACGAATAAAGGCGATCTGGTCTTCCTCGGCGCTACTGTCGATCGCCACACTGGCTTCTTCAGTCTGTCCGAGCAGTAACGCACATACAGCTTTTTCTAAATAAATATCTTGCTTAGCGCTTAGCTTGACCAACAGCCCCTTGGCTCGACGAATTAAAGCGGGCTGGCGCTGCGAAAAACCTCTCGCAATCAATGCATAGACCGCCAGATAAGTGGCTACTGACGATGGGCGACGAGCCTCGTCTTCAAATAAAGTTTGCTGCTCAATCGCAGTCATATAGCTGCGTAACTGTTGAATAAATCGCAGAAAATCATCAATGCCAAGACTGGAATAATCATTGCCAGAGCCATCAATTCCCCTGCGCGCTTCCAGCATTTCCTGCAAAAGCGACATACCACGACGATGGGCTTCAGTCTGATTATCAGGAGATGCTAATAGCTCAAGGATACGATAAGGGCGGAGGCGGAATAAGTCAGCTTGAATTTCACTGCGAATACTCAAAAATAAGCCTTCTCGCAACAAAATCTCTTGGGCAGACTCTAAAGCTACAGCCGCAGATTCATATTCCCCCTGTTTCCAATATTCACGACCGAGATCTAGATAGGAAAGTGACACAGACAGCAATAAGTCAGGATCATGGGGAGAAATGCGAGCTGACTGATGTTCCGCTTCTTCGGGGTCATAGTAGGGGCGAGCTAAGGATAAAACCTTTGCTGACTCACCGAGTTCATAAAAAATTAGTAATAGTCCTGTAAAGTCTTTTTCGTCCACTTCAATCTGAGGTGGCAGGGTAAGGACGGGGCGATCGCTGGTTGATGTGGTGGCTTCAGCGGTGCTGTCGGTAATTTCACTGGCGACAGCAGTGGCATTATTGCGGCGATCGCTGTCTATTAGGGTCTCATAGGCTTTATCAATGATGCGCTTGCGAGAGGCGATCGCCGCATCAGAATATTCCCGCCTTGGCATTGAGAGCAGGCGGTCACGATGGGCTTGATGAATTTTCTCTAGCCCTGACAGGTGTGTTAAACCAAGGATACGGTAGCAGTCTAGGGGAACTCTCACTTTACTTTTCTACCCAAAACTTTAATTGGAAACGCTGATTGCAATACCGATAATGCCAACCTGTTTGCCTCTCTAAAAGAAATGCTCCGTATCTAAATCAACCTGAGAACACTATGTTTAATACATTCAAGAAATTGAGTACATTAAACGCACGAATTATACACCAAGTTAACTGGCTTGGTAAAAGCAAAGCTAAAAGAACAGCAATTCGCGTGATAAAAATTGTTTTTTCAAAACTAGGGCTAGTTACTCGCTTGCCACCCAAGAATTAAATTCTTGGGTGGCAAGCGAGTATCACAATCCAAAACCAAAAAGTGAGTGGCGGCGCGAAGCGCCGCCACTAATCCTAGCTATGAATCAAGCGCGATCGCTTTGTCAATCGCTAACTTTTCATTGAGGCGGACTTGGTAAGGGCGGAGAGTTTTGGGGCTAAGCCCACTGACAATTAAAAAACTATCCATATCCATACCTCTTGCCAGCATTTCAATACCCCAAGTATGTTTTGTTTGGCTGATTTGTAAAGGAGAGCCATCGGGATTTTGATATGATTGCGTCCACCGTACCCAAAGTTGTTCTAATTCTTCTAAAGTTAATGTCTGAAGATCGCCACTGACAAACATGGCATCACTTCTCAAACTACTGGTGGGATCTTTTTTCTGAGACTTGAGATACACACTAAGAGGGTTGTTATGGGCGGAGCCGTAGCGATGACCAAAGATTTTTTGGTTGACAGGAACTGCTCTGCTAGATGACTGATTATTATTACTTTGAACTTGCAAAATTCCGTGATTATCTTGAATTTGATAGTCCTGAATCCGCAAATGAATCAACTCAGTTATCGTGATCCCTGTGCTAAATAACAAATAGGCGATCGCATAGTCACTGACCCCACATTTTTTCGCATCCAACAAAATTTTGCGAACTGTCGTTGCAGAAATATCGGCAATAGTCTGAGTTTGGCTACTTGGAGTCACTTCCTGCACAAACATATCGACAAGAGTATTTACAAACTCATCGCGATCGCGCCAAATTGCCTGTACATCGCTGGTCAAGGTAAGCACCGCATAACCGAGGATGCAAGTATTTAATAAGTTAGCCAGCTTGAGCGGCGGCAAAGAATATTGCAGTCGCGAATTTAGCAACACCTCATTAATTGCAGTCGCGATCGTCTGGTTAACCTGATTAATTCCCTGCGCTAAAGCTTGACGGCTCTCAAAAGGATACTGCCCAGCCTCACCCACTAGCGATCGCACCAACTCAGGCACACTTTCAATCGCTCGCAGTGAACTCTGGATATAGTACTTAAGAAAGCGGCGTAAGTCGCCTTGACTGGATATGTCTGACACCATCAAAGACTCTCCTACTTGAGCCAATACTAAATATTTTTGCAAACATTCTTGAAGTACCGCTAGCAATAAACCATGTTTATTGCCAAAATGCCGAAATAGCGTGACCTCATTAACCTTGGCAAAGTCCGCGATTTGACGGGTGGTTGTCTCGGTAATTCCCTTGCTTGCAAATAACTCTAGAGCAGTATTGACAATCCGTTGACGGGTAGGAATTCGAGATACAGACATGAGAGTATGTACCATTTAGGTGATTTGCAAGTGATACTTGCATTATTACTTAAAAAACAGCTAAACTTAACATAACTGTAAGTGATGCTTGCATAATGTTCACCACAGCCCGTCATATTCTCCCCCCAAATCCTCCTCACAAACTTACTTAATATTTCATGACCGCCACCACCGAAGTCAATTCCCTACAAAAACTGAATTGGACAAATGTTGCCTTCTTCAGTGCTTTTCATGTCGCCGCCCTTGCCGCACCTCTATATTTCTCGTGGCAGGCTGTAGCTCTTACAGTCTTTTTACACTGGTTGTTTGGTAGCATCGGCATCTGTCTTGCTTACCATCGCTTGCTTAGCCATCGTAGTTTCCAAGTACCCAAGATTCTCGAATATTTTCTTGTCACCCTTGGCGCATTGGCAGTACAGGGAGGCCCCGTGTTTTGGGCTGGTGGTCATCGTCAGCATCACGGATTCACCGAAGACAACCAAAAAGATCCCTATTCAGCAAATCGTGGTTTTTGGTTTAGCCACATCATGTGGATAATACGCTCTAGACCAGAACATTTTGACCGCGAAAACTATAAAAAGTTTGCACCAGACCTAGCTAACGATCCTTACTATGCATTTTTAGATCGTTACTTCCTCGCTTTACAGATTCCTCTAGGATTTCTGCTCTACTTCATTGGCGAAAATCTATTTTCAGGACTGGGAACTTCCTTTGTTATTTACGGTATGTTTGTACGCTGTGTTGTCCTGTGGCACAGTACTTGGCTAATCAACTCTGCCTGCCACAAGTGGGGCTACAAGAACTTCAGCGAAACCCCTGACCATTCGACTAACCTCTGGTGGGCGGCAATCTTGACCTATGGTGAAGGCTGGCACAACAATCACCACGCATTTCCTAAGTCCGCCAAGGCAGGCTTGAAATGGTGGGAACTTGATCCAACTTGGGGTGTAATTAGCCTTTTGCAAGCTGTGGGACTAGCCAAAAAAGTCTATCTTCCTGAGCCTTGGCAATCACAAGCTAAGTAAAAAATAAAGGGCGCATAGCGCCCTTTATTTTTGGCAAAATGAAAGCAGCTATATTAGCCAAAAATACGGGAAGTAGGTATATGCATCATCGCTATATTCGCTTTAGCGATCGCCACGAAGAAGTTGATTTAGAGCAGTTACAAGAACTATTAAAGGTCAGTGCTTTTTGGGCGAAGGAGAGGACTTTAAAGGGATTAGCGATCGCTACTTCTAACTCAAATCCAGTAATAACAGTGTGGGATAGCGATCGACTCATTGGTCATGCTCGCGCCACTAGTGACGGCATCTACCGAGCCACTATTTGGGATGTGGTCATTGCTCTCGACTATCGCGGATTGGGTCTAGGGCGCAAGTTAGTAAATACAGTCTTGCAACATCCTCTCATGTGTAACGTTGAAAGGGTTTATCTAATGACTACCCATCAACAAAAGTTTTATGAACAAATTGGCTTTAAGCAAAATTCATCAAGCACATTAGTTTTGTCTAATCCTAGTGAAGAGGCTGATATTGAGTTGTTAATCACCGCCAGCCACGAAGGCGCAAAAAGCTGAGATTTAAGTCGATAGCGGCGCTTCGCGCCGCCACGTCTAATTTTTCACTGGGAAGGGAGTAGATACTTAGTAGTTGCAACTACATTCAGTTCCTTGAGACTGTGCCACGATATAATAGAGTCAAAGCTTGTGTTCGTTTGCGCCACAAGCTTTGACTCTGACTTTTGATTATGCCCAGTTATACCAATTCACCAAACGTATAGTCACACTTTTGGTGATTGAAAAACAAACCCAGCAAGGGTTTTCAAAACTAAACATGGCAGAAGCATTTTTAGTTATGGTATTACTCAATATCCCATCTAACTCTTGTGGGAGTATATGATCGAGACTTCATATCAAATCCAAAAACGCACAAGGAGCGATTTTGAACGTCAACTACATCGCCTAGAACAAGATTCTTTGCGGATGGGCGCGCTTGTCGAAAATTCATTTTTATTAGCCCATGCAGCTCTCTTTGAAAGAGATCTCGAAGCGGCGACAAAAATTGATGCCCAAGATAAGCAAATCGATCATATTTATCGACAGATTGAGCTTGACTGCATTAACTTAATTGCATTGCAATCACCAGTCGCTAGAGATCTCAGATTGTTGAGTGCATTAATGCAATTGATCAGAGATATTGAAAGGATCGGTGACTATGCTGAAAATCTTGGTGACATTGCGATCAAACTTTTTCCTTATCCTCCTTCGCCCTACTTAGAAGAGCTGCAAGTAATGTCAAATCGTTGTCGCGCCATGTTGGCAATGAGTTTAGAAGCACTAGCTAACTTTGATGAAAAGATTGGCTTACAAATTAAACAAAAAGACGACGCTGTAGACTATGACTACCAACATATTTACGATTTGCTTGCCTCACAGCGCTCATGTGGTGAACCGATGGAGCCTTCTATGTTAATGGTATTAGCGATTCATCACCTTGAGAGGATGGCAGATCATGCGACTAATGTTGGTATACGAGTTGCCTATATTGTCACTGGCAAGATTGGCTAAATCTTGCATAAGCAACAAAAAAAATAAGGCGGCGCAATGCGCCGCCTTATTTTTTTTTGATTTGCTATGGGCAAAGAGAGAATCGAACTCTCATGACATTGCTGTCGTCAGATTTTGAGTCTGATGCGTCTACCAATTCCGCCACTCGCCCTTTTTTTCAAGATTTATAATATACAACGAAAGTACTGCACTTTGTCAATTTTTTTCTGTAAAAGAATATTTATGCAAAAACCTAAAAACCTGTAGCGCAGGCTGCGCGTGCGCTACAGGTTTTTAGGTTTTATATTTAATTACGCTCAGTTACTTAAAGCAAAGCCCTAAAACATCCTATGAGCAATAACCCCAATACCTACGATCGCATTTATGAAGTCGTCAAACAAATTCCCCAAGGCTTGGTAGCAACCTATGGTCAGATTGCTGAATTATCAAATCTCGCAGGTAAAGCTCGTGTGGTTGGCTATGCACTCTATCGAGTCGATATGAAATCCCTAAATATTCCTTGGCAGCGCGTAGTCAACGCTAAGGGAGAAGTCTCCCTGTCACCTTTGCGGTTTGGTACAGACTACTTGCAGCGATCGCTACTTGAGAATGAAGGAATTATTTTTGATCGCAATGGCAAAATTGACTTACGCAAATATCTATGGCGACCTGAAAATCAGAAATTATGACCACAGCAACTTTACTTATTTCCTGTACCGATCAAAAGGGCTTAGTTGCCAAAATTTCCGATTGGGTATTTTCTCACGGCGGCAACATTCTCCACGCTGATCAGCACGCCGACAGCAGCGCAGGACTTTTTTTGATGCGCGTTGAATGGGACTTAGATGGCTTTGATTTAGCGCGTTCCGAAATTTCAGCCAACTTTGCTCAGTTAGCGATCGCCACCAATGCGAAATGGAAGATTCATTTTTCAGATTACGTTCCCCGCATCGCCATCTTTGTTTCTAAGCAAGATCATTGTCTATACGATTTGATCTTGCGACAGCGATCGCATGAACTCGCCGCCACTATTTCGGTAGTAATCAGCAATCACCCTAATCTAGAAAAAGTAGCCCATAACTTTGGCATCAATTACCATCACATTGCGATCGCCCCTGACAATAAATTAGAACAAGAAAAGCAGCAACTCGCTCTTCTCAAACAATATGAAATCGATCTAGTTGTTCTGGCTAAATATATGCAGGTATTAAGCTCAGACTTTCTCACCAAATTTTCTCAAGTTATCAATATCCATCACTCGTTTTTGCCAGCCTTTGCAGGGGCAAATCCCTATCACCGCGCCCATAAACGTGGCGTAAAAATAATTGGAGCAACCGCCCACTACGTCACCGATCAACTAGACGAAGGACCAATTATTGAGCAGGATGTAATCAGAGTATCCCACCGAGATTCAGTCACCGATCTGATCCGCAAAGGTAAAGACTTAGAACGAATTGTTCTTGCGAGAGCCGTCAGACAACACTTACAAAATAGAGTTTTAGTCTATGGACAAACAGATGAGCAAGGAGTGGACTCTAACTTAGGACTACGCACAGTTGTTTTTGATTAAGTAACGCAAAGGAGCTGATTCGCCCGCTAAGCGGGCGAATCAGCTCCTTTGCGTTTTACAGCCTACCTACTTAATATAGTTGCGTCGCTATTTCGTGCTATAGGTAATATTTAGTAGTTTATTTGTCATTTTTCTAGATTATGTCCCTAACCCCAGAGTCAGAGTCGTCTCGTGGGAAAAATAAAGCTTCCTCGAAAAATTTTGAGGCTATGCGAAAATTTTCCGAGAAGTACGCCAAAAATACAGGTACTTTTTTTTGTGTAGATCCGAGCGTTACTAATGCCGTTATCGAAGGTTTAGCCAAGCATAAAGACGATCTAGGCTCTCCTTTATGTCCTTGTCGCTATTATGAAGACAAGGAAGCGGAAGTGAAAGACACCTATTGGAATTGCCCCTGCGTCCCAATGCGAGAGCGCAAAGAATGTCACTGTATGCTGTTTTTGACGGAAGACAGTCCCTTTGTTGGCACAAAGCAAGAGTTAGAAGTTGTAGAAATTATCTACGATGCCTAACCCTCTCAAGATAAAGGCGGCGCAAAGCGCCGCCTTTATCTTGAAAATTACTTGCAGGCACTGGCGATCGCTTCCCTAGCAAGCTCCAAAGCTTGTAACAGCTCAGTCATCAAATTTTGTCACTTGATATCTTTTTGAAGCAATAATTAACTCAATTACTCCTATAAAAACAGAGTCAAAAGCTGCACCGCAGCTTTTGACTCTGTTTTTATATTTACAACCTGTTGAGGCTTTATGTAGTGCAAGAAAGCGTAAATAGCTACTTACTCAATTCTTAAAATGGTTTTAAGAGTGAAGAATTGCTGAGCTGAGAATGCTCTCGGCTTGTAGTAAGTAAAACAAATCCCCTTGCTCTTGAAAGTACCCTTTAATATGGGGTCTCATAACAGATGGGATAGACATTGTATTCTTGTCAATGCGATCGCCTGATATTTTGGCGATTCCAAATATTTTAGGGACGATCAGAGCTAGCGATCGCTCCTGTACACATGCAAGAATAACTTCATAGAGGAGAATATTTTGATCTAGAGGCTGTAAGCCTAAAAGCATCGCCAAATCAGTTGCCCAATAAACTCGACGACGATGGCTAAGAATGCCTAAAATGCAAGATGGCTTATTGGGAACTGGTGTAATTAACCCACTTCTGACCGTTATCACCTCCTGTGCAAATTCACTCTCAATTAAGCCGATAGTGTGAGGATCGATCGCAAATTTGAGGAAAGTATCCCAATGCGTTTCTGATTTTGGGGATGTTGCACTTTCCGCAAAATTTTGGAGGCGATCTGGACTCTCTGAGAGCTTATACATAGACATGTCAACCTGAGTAAGCATTAACTATGTATATCGATTAATTAAATGCTTTGTAAACAGCATGAATGCTTAAAACAAAAAAAGAATGGCAGCGCTGCCATTCTTTTTTGCCATTAATAATTGAGGGGCGGCGCTTCGCGCCGCCCTCAATTATTAATGGCAAAGCCATTTTTGAATTGGTTTAAGCGGCGGCTAGCGCTTCTTCTAAGGAATACTGAATATCTGAAAGTTGGTATTCCCCATAAACTTCACAAGAATTATTCGGACTCTCAATTAGCTTAATGCTGTGCAGTTTGGCTCCAATCTCTCGGATGGGCTGAGTTAACACCTTTTGGATATAAACAGCAATGTTTTCAGCCGTTGGTACGACTTCCGCAAAGTAAGGAATATCCTTATTTAGAAAAGTGTGATCCATCGGATCAAGTACATATTCATTGAGAGCTTTTTGAAAATCCGACAAGTCCGCAATCATGCCAGTGCGATCGTCGATTTCACCTGAAATCGCCACTTCTAAATGGTAATTATGTCCGTGACCATTGACGCGGGCGCATTTGCCATAGATCGCACTATTCTCTTCAAGAGAGAGACTATCGAGGGCGAGACGATGGGCGGCGGAGAAGTGGGTGCTAATGGTTAAGTTTGCTTGCATATCGTTACCTTGGTAATCTGCCCAGAGTTCAGGATGTTCATATAAACGGATATTGACCAGTGGTAGATATGGCTCTAAGCGTTGCCAAATTACACGGGCAATATTTTCGGTGGTGGGTAAGGTCTTTTCAAATTCTTCCCACGCTTGGTTGAGATAGGAGAAGTTTAGTTGTGTAGTCACTTCACGGGCGATCGTGTGCTTGACATCAGATAGGTTTAACACCATACCTGTATGGTCAATCTCGCCCTCCATGCCTACATACAAAACGTAGTTATGTCCGTGAGGCGGAAAATTAGTACATAATCCAAATTTGGCAAAGTTCTCTTCGTCTGGGATTTCAGGTAGCCAGTAACGATGACTCGCGGAAAACTCAGCACGGCGATTAATTACACATTTAGCCATCAGTAATGAAACATCAAAAATCAAGTTTGATGAATTGTAAATTTATCTTAATATTTTAGCATTTTCAGCGATCGCATCAAAGCTCAGTTTTGAGGGCGATCGCTATAATCTAAGAAGTCCCTTGCTATCAGTGCGATCGCATTGTTTGAGCTATGACACCAATTATTGCGCCCGATCTTGAGTCTGTTCCAAAAATTCAAGCAATACCAAAAGAAATATTTTATCCTTCTGAGGATGGTGAACCCTTGGCAGAGACTTCTGTTCATGCTGATGCGATTATTGCAACGGTTGCAGTGTTACGCAATTATTTAGCCGAAAAATTTGCAGAGCGATCGCCTGTTGTCCTTGCTGATCAATTTTTATATTATGCACAGGGTTTTCCTAGATTGCGGGTTGCTCCCGATGTGATGGTGATTTTTGATATTCCGCAACAACCCTATGACAATTACAAAATTTGGGAAACAGGGCAAATACCTATTGTCATTTATGAGATGACTTCATCAAGTACCCAAACTCACGACCAATCTAAGAAAAGAGAGCTTTACGAAAGTATCGGGGTTTTGGAATATTGGTTATTTGATCCTAAAGGTGAGTGGATTCCTGAAAAATTGCGCGGCTATCGTCGCCAAGCTAATCTGCCAGAGAAGGAAGAAGACTCTCTTGTTTATGAGGCGATCTCTGATGGCTTAAGTCAAGTTTTAGGTTTGCGCCTCGAAGTCGAAAGCTCTCTGATTAATTTCTATCGTCAAGATAATGGCAAAAAGTTGCTAATTCCCAGTGAGTTATTTACTGCTTTGCAGACGCAAACTCAACGTGCCGAATCTGCGGAAGAAAGGGCTAGACTTGCTGAGCAAGTGGCTCAAAAATTACGTGATCGCTTAGCTGCATTGGGAATCCAAGTACAGTAAAATCAAGCCAAGTTTTTGGAAGTTTTAAGGCTATGGTCTCTGCCGCGAAAAACTATATTGGTCAAAATTTGTGGGGGCGATCGCTGCATCGTAATATTGAGGCAGTAAACATTTTGTGAAAAACAACCCATATGACCCAGCCCTCTCAGCAAGATCCAAATCTTTCAGGGCTAACAACAAAGACTGGCAAGCGCACAGAGCGATTATTACTGAATATTTGGGAGCCTTTAGATCTTTTAGGGCAAGGCTTGATGGGATCTCTATGGAGAACTGTTTATCTCTCAATCCAAGATACGATCGCCCTCGGTGTGTTGTTAAAGCTTCCTAGCTTGGTTGGTCACATTATTATCGGCAAAGATTTCGCTAGTTTTGATGTATGTCTACAAGAGAACGCATTAGGTGTATCGCGTTATGCTTGTTTTATAATAATTACAGCCGATTTCTGCCTGTGGATTATCTTGGCTGGGCGAATAATGGGGAGGTTTTGGGCTGATTTACACGAATTGAAGAGAGATAATAGGCATGGTTCCAATAAACCGTAGAAAAGTAAGTCTCTATGAAGAAGCTAAAAATGGACTTAGTTCTTTAGTTTGGCAAACGGCTACTGTATTTGTTGGCTTTATTTTCATGCTCTTACTTACAGGCGGTAATCCATCTAGTTTTGCCATAACCTTAAGCTTTGTGTTAGGTATTGCTTTTGTCGCTTGGCGTGAACAGAATCGATTCACAAAATTACGGAAAGCTCCTTTGATAGTACCCAACGAACTATATGGTTCGTTGGGTACTATTAATAGAAGAACGCGGCCACAAAAGAAGGATAAAGATATAAGTATTGATGTCGATTTTGGGGTAGCCCAATCATTAAACCTAGACTTGAGCAATTTATATTTTAAAGATTCAGGTATTACATTTGGAGGCAGTCAGTTAACTATTCCTTCTACTGTTTTCCCTAAGCCAACTCCTCTAATAAATGCTTTGCCCAGACAAGTATTAGAGCAGGAATTGCTTTCTTGTAGTCAGCAAACTCAGTTTTTACTACGGCAAGCCCAAGAACAATTACAACTATCTCAGTTAGTAATTCAACACCAAGAGACTTTAACTCAAACCCTTCAGGCTCGCGTCGATCAGTTGGAGCGTGAGTTACAAGACGTTTATAGTAGTAGTGAGGAGTTACGAGATCGCCTCAAGCGTCAACAAAATCACACATCACAACTAAAGGCTGCTCTATTAAGAATGATTGACACAACATCATCATTTAAAGATATTTCGGATAAAAACGAAGCTGAAGCTCTTAGATATTTAGAAGCTACTGCTGAGATTTCGTTGCCACATAATGAAACAAGTCAAACCTTGCGATCAAAATAATTAGAGCCTTAAAACGTATCATCGATAACATTCCCACGATCACAAAAATTGTTGAAACCATCAGCAAAGCTTTCGGCACAGGATATCCAATACCATTACAAAAATTGTCGAAACCATCGGTAAAGTGATTGACTTTGCAGAGTCAGTATAAAATCAGCGTTGTTAAGCCTTATTTTTTGAGGAAAAACATTATGGATTTACTGATTAGCTTTGCGATCGGTGCGAGTGTACTTTTTGGCTTTGGCAACTCGTCATTTAAGATCGTCAACCAAGGCGAAGAAGCCCTAGTCGCCTCCTTTGGTAAGTACAAACGCAAGTTACCCGCAGGCCCGCACTTTATCATTCCTTTCATCGATAGTGTTTCCTATAGAGGCTCGATTAAAGAACAAGTTTTAGATATCGAACCGCAGCAATGTATTACCCGTGACAACGTATCGATCACGGCGGATGCGGTGGTGTACTGGCGCATTGTGGATATGGAAAAAGCCTTTTATCGGGTTGATAACTTGCGCCAAGCAATGACTAACATTATTTTGACGCAGATCCGCGCTGAGCTTGGCAATCTAGAGCTAGACGAAACCTTCACTGCCCGCAATAAAATCAATGAGATCTTGTTGCAAGATCTGGACGAAGCCACTGACCCTTGGGGCGTAAAGGTAACGAGAGTAGAGTTGCGCGACATCTTGCCTGCCAAGGCAGTGCAGGAGTCGATGGAATTACAAATGACAGCCGAACGGCGCAAACGAGCCGCCATTCTTACTTCTGAAGGTGAACGCGAAGCCGCTATTAACAAGGCTAGAGGCTTGGCGGATTCGCAATTATTAGATGCAGAATCTTCTCAAAAAGCTGCCATTTTGGAGGCGGAAGGTCAAAAACAATCACGGATTTTACGAGCCGAGGCGGAACGTCAAGAGCAGGTGCTTAAGGCTCAGGGTACAGCTCAGGCGATGCAAGTACTATTGCAATCGATGAAGGGTAATCCTCAAGCTCAAGATGCATTGCAGTTTTTATTGGCTCAGAGCTACATCTCGATGGCGACTACTGTGGGATCTAGTGACAGTAGCAAAGTCATGTTTATGGATCCGCGATCGCTACCTTCGACCTTGGAAGGTTTAAAGTCAATCGTGGATATGCCAGAAGTAGGTGACGCACCAAATGGCAATTGGAATAAATAACCAACTGGTACGCGGCTAAGCCGCGCACCAGTTATACCAAGTAAAGAAATGGCTACGCCATTTCTTTACTTGGTATAACTGGATTCGTATTAGACTAGACAGACGAGGCGCAAGCCCAGTTTAACTTTTGAAAGACTTTCGGATAATTAGCACTATGTTTTGGGCGGATAAATTTGCAGCAGATGCAAGCGGCGATCGCATTATAGTTAATGATTCTAAAACCCCCTCTGGGCGCGTCCATGTCGGCTCACTGCGTGGGGTTGTGATTCACGATGCTATTTATCGCGCCCTCAAACACGCGGGGAAACCTGTCACTTTTACCTATGGTGTGGATGACTACGATGCCCTAGACACCGTACCGCATTATTTAGATCAAGATAAATTTGCGCCATATTTAGGGCATCCGCTTTGCAATGTGCCTTCCCCTGAAGACTCAGCAACGGACTATGCCAAATACTTCATGGGCGAATTTTTAGAAGTATTTGAGCATTTGGGTGTGCGTCCTCAAATCTATTACCTGCGCGATCTCTATCGTTCAGGCAAGATGAATCCATATATTGATTTGTTCTTGAACAATGCTCATCTTGTTCGTGAGTCTTACAAAGAAGTTAGCAAAGCCGATCGCCCCTCAAATTGGTATCCCTTTCAGACCATTTGTGAAAACTGCGGCAAGATCGCCACTACCGTTGTCACTGATTATCAAGACGGCAAGGTATTTTATACCTGTCAGCCTAAGGCGATGACCTATGTTGAGGGTTGTGGACATTCAGGTTGGATGTCGCCCTTTGATGGCAATGGCAAGTTGCCTTGGAAAGTGGAATGGGTGGCTAAATGGGAAATTGTCGGCGTATCGATTGAACTCGCAGGGAAAGACCATTCCCAAAAGGGCGGCTCCCGCGATGTCGCCAACTCCATTTGTCGCAAGGTCTTAAAGAAAAATCCGCCTACCCATGCACCCTACGAATTTATTTTGGTAAATGGAACCAAGATGAGTTCTTCTAAGGGAGTTGGTTCTAGCGCTAGAGAAATTGCCGATCTGTTGCCCCCTGAATTGCTGCGCTTCTTGATGTTGCGAACTCAGCCCCGCAGTGTAATTAACTTCTCTCCCAATTACGACACCGTAGTCCGACTCTTCCGTGATTACGACACCTTGATCGATAAATATCAATCAGACACGGTTAAGGATGAGAAAGCTCTCGAAGATCTTGTGCCTCTGATCTATTCGCAACTCAATACAGAAGAAAAAGTTGAGGGCTATCAAGCCTTTGATTTCAGCACCCTAATTTCGCTATTACAAATTCCTCACCTTGATCTCGAAGCCGAGATTGCCGCCAGAAGTGCTAACCCGTTGAGCGATCGCGATTGGGAAGTAGTGCGCGATCGCATCAGGGTCGGCAAGAAATGGCTACAGGACTATGCCGACGAAGAGGAGAAGCTGGTACTGTATCTGGACTCAATGCCTGACAAGGTAAATAACCTCACGGCTGAGCAGGTAACTTATCTAGAAACTCTGGCTGTTAATCTGGCGGGTGATGTGAACTGGGAAGGCGAAGAGTTGCAAACTTTGCTATTTAGCACTTCTAAGCAAATCGACGTTTCGCAAAAGAGCGCCTTTGCTGCCGTTTATTACACCTTCCTAAATAAAGAACGGGGGCCAAAAGCGGGTAGTTTACTTTCCTATCTTGATAAATCCTTTGTGATTCAGCGCATTAAAGACGCGATCGCTCTACACAAAAACTAAAACCCAAGAATTAATTGACGGCGTTTTGCCCTGCCAATAAATTCTTGCTAACAAAAGAAGAGAAAGGATGCATGGCATCCTTTCTCTTCTTTTGATCCCCCACAAAATAAAAGACTCGGCAAGCGAGTCTTTTAACCTTAGCGATGGTCGCGGCGAGAGTTATTTCTTACTGGTATAGGAATCAACTCAGGCTGAGGCTGACTTTGACCCAAAAGGGCTTCCAAAACGCGATTTAGAATTTCGCCGATCTCTTTGAGTGCTTTCTTGATCGCTTTCACTATATTTGGCTCCCTATTGATCATCTAGGCTTATTTACCCAATCATAACAAATCTTTTTCTAAACAAATCTAAAGCTGAGCTTACAGTTGCCTTTCTAATCCAATTTCTACCTCTAGAGGGATTAAACCGCAACTCGATCGCCTCGACTTTGCCATCAGGATCGGCGATCCCCACATAAACTAATCCCACAGGTTTGGACTCTGAGCCACCCGATGGCCCAGCGATCCCCGTGATGCTGATCCCCCAATCAGACTTGAGTTGTTGCTTGATCCCTGTTGCCATTTGCTCCGCAACGATCGCACTGACTGCGCCATGTTGCTCAAGAATTTTGCGATCGACATTTAGTAAATTAATTTTCACCTCATTGCTATAGCTAATGACACCGCCGACAAAATAGCTAGAGCAGCCTGATACTTCGGTAATTGCTTCACCCAGCCAGCCACCAGTGCAGGACTCAGCAACGGCTAGGGTTTGATTTTTTTCTTGCAAGAGGTTACCAACTACACTCGCTAGGGTGTCATCATCAGTGCCATAGCAATGCTCGCCCGTAATCTCTCTAATCTCTGATTCTACAGGTGCAATTAAAGCGATCGCCTCTTGCTTGGTATTAGCGCGTGCTGTAATTCTAAGTCTTGCCTGTCCGTAATTGGCATAGGGCGCAACCGTAGGGTTTTGCAGATCAAACAGGTGATTAACTTTAGCCGCAAGCTCTGATTCGGCAATGCCCCAATATAACAAGACCTTAGAATGAAATGTGCCTTGACCATATTTCGCTTGTAAAAACGGAGAGGCGACCTGTTCCCACATCGCATAAAGCTCGCTGGGGACTCCGGGGAAAGTCAAAAACAATAGATTGGGGCGCGGTTCCCAGATCATGCCAGGAGCAGTACCAATCGGGTTAGTTAAGATATCTGCTCCCTTGGGTAGCAGCGCTTGCTTACGATTATTGGCGGTCAGAGTTCGCCCTGTTTGTGAGTACATTTGCTGGATATGATCCCAGACTTCGGGACGTTCCTCTAGGGGAGTCTTAAAAAAGCTAGCGATCGCCTCCGTCGTCAAGTCATCGGGCGTAGGACCAAGCCCTCCTGTAGTAATGATCAAGCTAGAGCGACTCGTCGCAATTTCTAGAGCTTGATGAATGCGATCGGGATTGTCGCCAACTACAGTTTGATAAAAGTGCGGAATACCCAGAAGGGCTAGTTGTTGGGCGATGTACTGAGAGTTGCTATTTACAATTTCTCCTAGCAACAACTCAGTACCAATACATAAAATTTCTGCGCCGAATGTCATAGATTTAGGCTCACGAATAAAGTAATTATGATTCAAATTTTTGATGGCGCGGCGCAGCCGCGTCATCAAAAATTTGGTAAATCTCACTCAAACAAAAAAGATTGTATTGCACCATGTAATTGTGTTGTGGGCGCGAATCGCCCACAACACAATTTTCGTTCAAACAAAAAGGGGTGCATTGCACCCCTTTTTTGTTAATTAATTTCTTTACGCTTTGGCTTTTCTACGTTGATGCGTGGACGCTCAACTTCTAGATTTTGTCTTTCGGTTTCTCGATGATCATCAAAGTTTTCGCTAGGGTTAGGATCGATTACCTCTAATCGGGCTTGATGTCCAGCCTCTTCACCCGCAGCCATGATCACTGTCCGAACTGCTTGGATAGTTCGTCCTCCCTTACCAAAAACTCGCCCTCGATCTTCTGGATCGAACGCGACTCTGATCCAGACGCGATCGCTTTTGCTGTTTGACTCCAAATCTACCCGCAAGGCATCTGGATGAGCAAGCAATGGTTTTAGCAAAAAACTGATTAAGGCGTTGTAGTCTGGCACAAGATTTAAATTGGCACAAGTTGGAGAAATTAGGCAGTAACTAACTCGAATACTTTTGCTTTTTCGAGAATGCGACGTACGGTGTCAGTAGGTTGTGCGCCTTTTTTAATGCGATCGACGATCGCAGGTACATCAAGTCTGGTTTCTTTGGTGCGTGGGTTATAGAAACCGAGTTCTTCTAGGGGGCGACCATCGCGACGGCTAGTACTGTTTACAGCAACGATGCGATAGCTGGCTTCAAATTTTTTGCCAAATCGCTTTAATCTCAACTTCATCATGGGTTTATGGCTTTTTTCGGATTGATCTAGTTCAATATTTTAGCAGGCTTATCAATATAACATTATTTCTAACTCGTTGATCTAGCAATTCTCAATTATGAAAATTTTGCCTTGATCTAACGGCAGCTATTGAGAATAATGGCAATAGCTAAACTTGAAAAGCCGATGCTTTCGTCGAAAATTTTACGACTTAGGCAAATCAAAAGTCATGATGAGAATTGTTGCTGAAGACAAGTGACTATCGCGAGAGAGTCCCTATGGGTTTAGCAATTCTGATGTACTCCCCCATTGACCATCTTACTGTTTTGACTAGAAAATCAAAATAGAAATCTACAATAGATTTCTATGCCTAAATCTATGAGCTATTGTCTTAATCCTAATTGTCAAAAGCCAGATAACCCAGATAGTGTGGAGGTTTGTCAAACCTGCGATACAAGGCTGTTATTGGGTGATCGCTATCGTTCTGCCAAATTACTGGGAAGCGGTGGTTTCGGACGGACATTTTTAGCGATCGATCAGCTAAAACCATCGAAGCCATTTTGTGTAATCAAGCAATTCTTACCTCAAGGACAGGGGAGTAACCACGATAAAGCTACTGAACTTTTTCAGCAGGAAGTAATTCGCCTTGATGAGTTAGGACATCATTCTCAAATCCCCGAATTACTTGCCCATTATCAACAGGAAAACCAGCAATATCTTGTTCAAGAATTTATCTCTGGTCAAAATCTCGCTGAAGAGTTAAAACTACAGGGTGCTTTTAATCAGAGCAAAATTAGACAATTGCTCAGCAATCTTTTACCAGTCCTGCAATTTATTCATGGGCATAATGTCATCCATCGTGATATCAAGCCCGACAATATTATTCGTCGTCTAGGAAGAAGTACGGAGGACTTTGTTTTAGTTGACTTTGGTGCAGCAAAATATGCGGTGAATACTGATATGTGGCAAACAGGAACTAGTATTGGCAGTCCTGAATTTGTTGCTCCAGAACAGGCTAGAGGCAAAGCTCTCTTTAATAGTGATTTATATAGTTTGGGAGTTACTTGCATCCATCTCTTAACTCAAGCTTCTCCCTTTGACCTGATTGATCTCGATCACAATTGGGTTTGGCGCGATTATCTCAATGGCAATACTGTCAGCAATGATCTTGGTAAAATTCTTGATAAGTTAATTGCGATCGCACCTAGTAAAAGATATCAATCTGCTGATGAAGTGATTAGAGATCTTAATCCACAGAATGCGATCGCTATAATTAATAACATAATTGAATCCCCGCAATCCAATATTATCTCCACTCCAAAATCGATTCACGAAGACCTCGGAGATGGCATTGTTTTAGAAATGACATCCATTCCTGCGGGAGAGTTGATCATGGGTTCTCCTGAATATGAGGAATCTCACGAAAGCACCGAAAGCCCTCAACATCGAGTCAAGATTGCACCATTTTTCATGGGGACTTTCCTGATTACACAGGCGCAGTTTCGAGCGATCATGAATGCTAGCCCTTCCTATATGATTGGCGACGATCATCCTGTTGAATGCGTCTCTTGGAATGCCGTAGTTGAGTTCTGTACGTTGCTATCACAAAAAACAGGACGCAATTACCGATTACCAAGTGAAGCCGAATGGGAATATGCTTGTCGTGCGGGAACGAATACTTCTTTCCATTTTGGTAATGCTATTAATACTGACCTCGCAAATTATGATGGCAGATATGTCTATCGTGCTGGCACAAGAGGCGAATATCGACAAACCACTACTCCTGTAGGAACTTTTCCGCCTAATGCCTTTGGTCTCTATGATATGCATGGCAATGTTTGGGAATGGTGTCAAGATTTTTGGCATGATGACTATCTTGGCGCTCCGACGGATGGGAGTGCATGGGAAAGAGGCAGAAGTTCTATTTATCGAGTATTGAGGGGTGGGTCATGGTATGGATATCCTTGGTATTGTCGTTCGGCGGCGCGGGGTAGAGGTAAGCAGGGAGATTGGAAACTTTATTATGGGTTTCGGGTAGCTTTAACGCTTTAGAAAAGCATCGCTAAGCGACGCACAATCCAATAAGAGCCCAATTTTTGTGCCACTGCGAAGTAGCGTCACAAGAATTGGGTTCTTGATTAGTGATGTTTTTTCTAAAATTAATATGATATTATTTAAGCGCCGAAAAGTTTGATCCATTCCCCTGACCTTTATTAACCTAGGAACTATGGCATTAGGAAATTTGCGACAAAATCTTGACTATCTCTCGACGCTGAAAGGAGTTGTCACTTTATTGCGAGATCCCGCTCAAACGGAATCTGTGTATGATGTGGAAGATGGACTGCGCCATACAAAAGCAACGAAATTAGCGGTGGAGTATGTCAAGTCTAAACCTGAAGTAGCAGAACTCTTCCGAGAGCGTTATGTATCGCCACCCGTTGATCTAGAAGCTTTGCTAAAGCTACCGACAGAATCCCTTGGTCATACCTATGCAACCTATATCAAAGATGCTGGTTTCGATCCTAACTTCTATCGTCTCGTTAAAGTCGAAGATGATGTCAGCTATTTTCTGTTACGGATGCGTCAAACTCACGATATCTGGCATATTGTCGCTGGATTTAGTACTGATGTTTTTGGTGAGTTAGGATTAAAGGCTTTTGAGTTAGCCCAGACGCATCGCACCATGTCAGCAGTTCTGATCGCAGGTGGATTACTCAGCACCTTATTCAAACATCCTGAACAATTGGATAAATTATTAGATCAGATTGCGATCGGCTACAGACTAGGTGCGAAGGCTAACCCCTTTTTTGCGAAGAAATGGGAAGAGAATTGGGAGAGACCCTTGCTAGAGTGGCGACAAGAGTTAGGGATAGAACCGATCAAAGAATATGTGCCATAAGCTAAGCGCCCAATTCTCCTAAAGATTGTCACTATGACCCATGTAATCGATGATTTGAGTCTCTATAATTGCAACAATAAAATTTACTTACTGGACATTACAAAGATATGCGACAAACAGGACTAGGGAAAGATACGCCAGCATGGATTATGCAAGTTTGGGCTGCCTTTATTATCTCTACAGTAGGAACTGGGGTGGGGATTTTCTATCTAGAGGGCAATTCTTGGCAAAAGGCTTTTGTGGGAATGGGTTACGTTTTCTCGGTGTCATCAACTTTCACTCTTGCTAAAACGATCCGTGACAATCAAGACAAATAACTTTGGGTAAACCAAAGTATAGCTGACAAAGCTAAAACCCAAGAGAGAGTGGCGGCGCTTCGCGCCGCCACTCTCTCTTGGGTTTTATATACTTAGGACTTACGCAGAAATTGATTAAGCCCTCACCCCTAGCCCCTCTCCCGAAGGCGAGGGGAACAAGAAAAAGTTAGAATCTTGCGCCCCTTCTCCCGCGGGAGAAGGGGTTGGGGGATGAGGGGAGATTTCACTTCGCGTAAGTCCTAATACTGACTTGACTGGCTACAGCTATATGTTCCAATTCTTGCATTCAGTCTGATTAAACGAACCGCAAGAATTTTTTTAAAAGTGCTGCTTTGCCGCACTTTTAAAAAAATTCTTGCGGTTTGGGTTTGAGCGCAAAGCGCTATAAAAGATCGCAAGGCGCTATGTTGATGATGCTTTTTTAAAGATAATGATGGTTTTGTCGCTGTTGCGGGCGATCGCCTCAGGAATATTTCCTTGAACGAGATGTTGTAAAATCCCTTCGCCGCTTGCGCCTAACATGATTACATCACTGCGTTCTTGATTGGCTAAGTCTACGATCGCATCGGCGATTGACTTAGAGCAAATGACAATTGTGCCAGCCGAAAATCGCAATGACTGAAACAAAGAATCGGCATATTTTTGCAACTGATTAGCCTCGCTTTTTTCACTATTTGCTGAAAAAATTTGGCATAGGCAAACTTCGGGATAGGGAGAAAGTGTAATTAAAGCAGGGAGTAATCTTAAGGCGCTCTCCGTATTTACACCCCCTGAGATCGGTATTAGCCAACGATGAAAAGAAATCTTGGGTTTGCGAAATTCTTGATTGAAAGGATTTGCCTGTTGTAAGCGATCGCTAAACTTCACTAACATCACATCACAGTCGGCTTGCCTGACCACTGTATCTACCGTGTCACCCAAAATCCTCTCTGGTGATTGCGAGTTGCCATGCCAGCCAAGCATTAATAGATCGATTTTGCGATCGCCGATTACCTCTAAAATTGCTTGTCCTGCATCATGGGCAACTCGCACCTGTGTATGTAATGAAACTTTCTTAGTTTTAGCCGCCGTAACTGCTTGTTGTAATAATTCTAGGCTTAGGCTTAAGTCGATCGCCGTCTCTGAGGGCGAAAGGTGCGGCGCGACCGTCAGAATATGAAGACATTCCAATTCGTAGTTGCGTTCAGAAGCGATCGCGATCGCCATCTCAATTAAATAAGCAGCAGTAAGAGGATTGCGAAGCGGTAATAAAATTCGTCCTTTACCCGTGGCAGTCCCCCGTTGTTGATAGACCAAATAAGATGGCTTTGTTGTTTGAGAACTAACACCTCGTAGTCGTTTAGCTTGCGCTCTGAGAATATCGCTGCGGGTGATGATGCCAACGAGCTTATGGCGATCAATCACGGGTAAACGCGACAGTTTGTAATAGGACAGTAGATAGAGAACCTGAGACAGACTAACTTCAGGACTAACGGTTATCGGTTGCGCCGTCATAATTTCCTCAATGGACATCGCTCCTAACAATTGCCGATCTTGGGCTTTGGCGAGATCCATTTGGGTGATAATTCCCACTAAATGACCATCGGCAATTACAGGAAATCCGCGATGGCGCGATCGCCCAAAGGCTTGCATTGCTTGATCGATACTGGTCTGTACGGGAAGAGTTTCGACCTTGCGTTGCATCACATCAGCAGCACTTAAGCCATCCCAAATCCCGTCAGCGATCGTCTCGTTTTGCAAGTAAATGCCCTTAAGTTCTAACAAATGTGTATATAAAGAACCAGGGGCATATTTTTCGGCGCAGAGGTAGGCGACAACGCTAGTAATCATCAAAGGCAAGATGATATTGAAATCCATAGTGATTTCAAAAACAATTACAAACGCGGTGATGGGAACCTTAGCAACAGCCCCAAAAAATGCCCCCATTCCTGCAAGGGCATAGGTTGCAGGAGTTCCTATTCCCAATAACAAATGTTCCAAATTACCTACTAATGAACCTAGCGCTGCTCCTAAGATCAAACTAGGAACGAATAATCCTCCAGGGGTTTCCGCACTACAGGCTACTAAAGTCAGCACAAACCGCACCGCAAAGGCTCCCGCCGTCACTTGCCAATCTGACTGCCCCATCGCCAAAAATATCTGTAACCCCGTACTGTCGCGAAAATCTAAAGGCATCATGGCGATCGCGATGCCAGAAAACCCGCCCGCGATCGCAATCCGCCATGACAGGGGCATTTTAAAAGTCTGGCGATTCCATTGGGTCATGGCGACTACGCCACGATTGAATAAGGCGGCAAACCAGCCTACAAAGATTCCTAATAACAATAAGAATGGAATTTCTTGTGCCGAAAATGTGACTTGGGGAATGACTGGGCTTAGCGCTTGTCCTGTCAGTAGCCTCGAAACTACGCCGCCAATAAATGAAGCGAGAATTGCTGTGCCTAAGGTCAGGCTCGACACATCATGTAATAACTCTTCGATGACAAATAACACCCCTGCGATCGGTGCGTTAAAACCTGCGGCTAGTCCTGCGGCGGCTCCTGCGGCAATTAGTTGACGCTGATATTCAGGGGAATTGGGAATCCATTGGCTGATCTGTCCTGCGATCGCCGCCCCAATCTGCACAGTTGGCCCCTGCCGCCCCAGTGCTAGCCCTGAGCCTAAAGCCAAAATCGTGCTGGCTATTTTGACAACGACAACTCTTAAATTTAGAGCGATCGGGACATAGCCAAGCGCTGCTTTGACTTGGGGAATGCCACTACCCGCCGCTTCTATGGCAAAATTTTCAACCAAAAATCCCGACAAAAAACCGCCTGTAATCCCAATTACTGGCAATATAAACCATGCGGGTAAGTCATTAGCTAAATGGATGCGCCATCCCCCTAGCCAACCAATGCCTTGCTTGAGCAAGACTGCGGCTAAACCTGCAACTAAACCTATCAAACAAGCCTCTAAAATGGCTACCCGTTTCGGTTTTAGCCATTTTTGCAAAAATGGAATTGCCAAATCCATAGAGAAAACCTAACTATTCTGGCTATTGCCATGTTGAGCAATCCTAAATAAATTGTAGGAGGCTTCGGCTTCACTCAGACAGCCAAAAGTTGCAACCATGCGATCGCATCTTTGATACTTTCGACTTTTTCCCCATCGGGCATGGCAGGACGTTGCACCATGATCACAGGAATTCGTGATTCTCGCGCCGCGATGATCTTGGCATAGGTAGCTGCGCCACCGCTATTTTTACTAACGATCGCCTCGATCTGATATTCGCTCAATAATTGTCGTTCTTGCTCAAGGCTAAAAGGTCCTCGATCTAGTAATAACTTGCTATTGGGAATTGTGAGGTCAGGCGGATCGATGGAACGAATTAAATACCAAGTCTCAGGCGATCGCTGCAAAAATGGTTCTAGCTGTTGTCGTCCTGAGGTGATAAATACTCGCTTAATTGATGTAGGGATTGCTTCGGCGGCGGCTTCTACGGATTCCACCTCAATCCAATGGTCTTGCTCAACCTTTTCCCATTGCGGTCGTACTAACATGAGGTGCTTGGTATGGGTTGCTTTAGCCGCGATCGCGCCATTGACAGTAATTTGTCCCGCACAGGGATGGGTGGCATCAATTAGGTAATCAATGGAATTTTCGCGCAAATAGTGAGCCAGTCCCTCGGCTCCACCAAATCCACCAATCCGCACCTTGCCAACTAAAGCGGCTGGCTTTTTAGTACGTCCCGCAAGGGAGCTAATCACCTCTAGTTCAGGATGATCGGCAAGTTTTGCGGCAAGTTTAACGGCATCACCCGTGCCGCCCAAGATGAGTATTTTTTTCATACCAGTAATTCTGAATTAACGCCTGTCGCGGCTTTGTATCAGAAAACTTTTGAAAGGCTGGCGAAGCTAGCCTTTCAAAAGTTTTCTGACGTTTAAAAAGCGTAAAGCGCTGTAAGAAAGTAGCGCAAAGCGCTACTTTCAAAAAACTTATTGTGGCGACAGCTATATTAGGCTATATCAAAAGTACAGCAATCTATTAGTCACAATGTCCCAAAGCCAATTTACCTATCGCTTATCAATTCCAGAACCCGAAAATCATCTCCTCCATGTTGAGCTAGCGATCGCCGATTGGCAAGACAAAAGCATTGATCTAAAGCTGCCAGTCTGGACTCCTGGCTCTTATTTAGTGCGCGAATATGCCAAAAACCTACAGGACTTTAGCGCAACTGATGAGTTAGGGAATCCCCTTAGATGGCAAAAAATTAGTAAAAATCATTGGCAGATTAATTGCGATCGCCCAGATGGTAAGCCCAAAAATTCGCAAATTAAGATTCGCTATCGAATTTTTGCCAATGAACTGACGGTGCGGACTAATCATATTGACCATAGCCATGCTTTTTTGACAGGTGCATCGGTATTTATGTATGTTCCTGAATGTATACAAAAACCTTATCTGGTCGAATTTGTAGACCTTAAAGAAAATTGGCAAATTGCTACAGCTTTGCCCAAGGTCGAAAACAGCAGCAATACTTTCCATGCCAAAGATTTTGACACTTTAGTTGATAGTCCTTTTGAGATTGGACTGCAAGAGCGTTATGAGTTTAAGGTGCTAGATCGGCAGCATCGTTTAATTGTGTGGGGTCAGCATAATGCGGATATGCAGCGCGTTGTCAGTGATACGGCGGCGATCGTTGCCGTCGAAGCGGAGATGTTTGGGGGATTACCTTACGATCGCTATGATTTTATACTTCATGCCAGCAATGGCTATGGTGGTCTAGAGCATAAAGACTGTACGGTACTGCTCTATAACCGTCTCGGGTTCCGTAAAGAAGAAAGTTACTCACAATTTCTCAATCTAGTTGCCCATGAATTCTTCCATACTTGGAATGTGAAGCGGATTCGCCCTCAAGCCCTCGAAAAATTTGACTATGACCAAGAAAATCACACAGGTTCTCTCTGGTTTAGCGAAGGCACAACTAGTTATTACGATCAGATCTTTCCGCTCCGCGCTCAAATTTATGATGCTAAGCATTATTTAAAACTGGTGACCAAAAGCATTACCAGACTGCAAACCACCTCTGGGCGCAAGGTGCAATCTTTGTACGAATCCAGCTTTGATACATGGATTAAACTCTATCGTCCTGATGCGAATACCCATAACAGTCAGATTTCTTACTATCTCAAAGGTGAGTTGGTATCGATGCTACTAGATTTGCTCATTCGCTATAAAACTAACAATCTGCGATCGCTAGATCGGGTCATGCAGATTATGTGGGAGCGCTTTGGCAAACCAGAAACTGGCTTTAGTGAGGCAGACTTGCATGAAGTAATAGAGGGCGTGGCGGGTGTCGATCTATCGAGTTTTTGGAATGACTATCTCTACGGAACAAAGGAACTAGACTATAACTATTACCTAGAACCCTTTGGCGTTGAATTACGCCAATCACGCCAAGATTTACCCTTTATCGGCATGACTCTCAAGACTAAAAATGGAGTTGCGGAAGTGGAAAAGGTGGATTTTGGTTCTCCTGCTCAAAAAGCGGGAATAAGCGCTGGTGATGTCGTGCTAGCGATCGCGGGAATTCGAGTTACTGCGGAAACCTTTGCTGAGCGTCTACGAGATTTTGTGGCTAATCAGGCGATCGCGATTACTATTTTTCAACAGGATTTGTTACGCACAGTAGAAGTTACTTTGCAAGAGCCTATTTACAACCATTTTGAGCTGCTCCAAATTAACAATGCTTCGCCTAGTCAGGAACTAAATTTACGTTTGTGGCTAAGTATTCCCTAAAACTTATAGCGCTTTGCGCTCAAATCCGAACCAAGAAATTTTTTAAAAGTGTTGCAAGGCAACACTTTTAAAAAATTTCTTGTGGTTCGTTTGAGCAGAAGTTGCTGTAAAAGTGAGATGGCGCGAAGCGTCATCTCACTGAATGTCAAGATCACAGGGCTTAGTACCGCCTTGCGCTCTTAATAAACATTCAATTTCATCGGCGGATAAAGCTTTATAAAAGATAAAACCTTGCACTTGGTCGCAACCAAGCACCCGCAGCAAATCCACTTGTTCTTGTGTTTCCGCACCTTCCGCGATCACTGTTAATCCAAGACTATGGGATAAATTGATTAATGAACTGACAATTACTCGATCATGTTCATTGTGAGTAATATATTCAATAAAAATACGATCAATTTTAAGGGTGTCAATTGGTAAATTTTTGAGATAACTAAGGGCTGAATATCCAGTTCCAAAATCATCAAGAGACAACTTAATTCCCATCTCTCTAAATTGATTCAATAAGATCACTTTTGCCTCTACCTGATTCATCATGATCCCTTCCGTAATCTCTAGCTCTAGATAATGTGGATCAAAGTTTGTCTCATCTAATATTTGTTTTAAAGACACTAAAAAGTCTTTTTGCTGTAATTGTTTGATAGACAAATTAACGCCGATTTGAATTGGTGGTAATCCTAATTCTTGCCATGCGATCGCCCTCAAACAAGCCTGACGCAGTACCCAATTACCGATCGCAATAATTAGCCCAGTTTCTTCGGCTAAGGGAATAAATTTACTAGGAGAAATAGAACCAAGGGTAACGTGCTTCCACCGTAACAAGACTTCTACCCCAACTATCTGTCCAGTTGTAAGATCTATCTGTGGCTGATAATAGGTCTCCAGCTCCTCATTATCTAGCGCTCTTCGCAAATTATTTTCCATCGCTAAGCGTTGAAAACTCTGCTCTTGCATATTGGGAATGTAAAACTGAAAACTATTACGTCCCTCAGTTTTAGCGCGATACATTGCCATATCAGCATTATCTACTAAAGACTCAACTCTATTGCCATGATCGGGATAGATACTTGCGCCCACACTGGTGGTGATGTGTAGCTCATGCCCGACACAGCTAAAGGGTAAAGTTAGTGATTGAATTATAGATTCTGCTATTTGAGAAGCTGCATCATTAGAGTCAATATTCTGCACCACGATCGCAAATTCATCGCCACCCCAGCGCACTAGTAAATCATCAGCTCGCAATATCTCTTTTAAGCGATCGCCAACAGCTTGTAAGAGTAAATCCCCCACACTATGACCGAGAGAATCATTAATTAATTTAAAACAATTAATATCTAAGAGTACAATTGCAAATCTAGGTAGAGGTGGCTGTGCAGTTTTCACCAACTTAACTAGATATTCCTGTAAATACTTGCGATTGGGCAAACCTGTCAAAGAATCATAATGAATTTGATAGGAAATAATCGCTTCAGCTTGTTTTTGTTTAGTAATGTCCGATACATAAATGCGAATCACTTCATTCCAAGGCATGAAATGAATTACTTCCTCAAATACTTTGCCATTGATAGCAACTTCCCGCACAAATATATTTTGGACAGGATTAACTAGGGGAATAAGTTGTAACAGTAATTCTTTGAGTAAAGGATGATTAAGACCAAAACTATCAAGATCAGGAAACTGGGATAGCACCGCAGGATTTAGATAGAGAATTTTGCCAACTAAATTAAGCTCAATAATCGGCTGGGAATTAATTTCTGGAGATGCCTTAAATTGATTGATAGTGTCACGAATCCGAAGCGGTAAATCACGCTCAGCAATCGCTTGTAGTGGCGAATATTGGACAAAGTGTGAATTTCCTAAAAGCTGACCTGCTAAAGTGTCTGTGTTGATATTATTGTTTTTAGGAGACTTATAAATCGGCGTTTTAGATAATGTACTGACAATCTGATAAACCGCCCTAGTATCCTTGCTAAATAAAATCTGATCGCCATGGGCTAATACATGGGAAAGTCGTTTTTTGCCATTGACTAAAATGCCATTTGTACTGCGTGTACCACTGTGGCTGCCGTCAATAATCCGAAATATATATGACTTGTCTTTTAGGTTAGCGATCGCTAACAAAACAGCATGTTGTCGTGAAACCAGATTAGATCTCAAGATGATCGTGTTATCAAGACTACGCCCCAAAGAATAGGTCGTGTTATTTAAAAGAAAATTACGAAAACCTTTTGGATCTTCAACCGTTAGAACGTGATGAAGTGTATCTTTGACAGCAACAGTGGATGACTCCTCTGATCTCACCTGAATAATTTCCCTAGACGCACTTACCTACCTTAATCATTATTACAGATTGTAAGTAGATGAACATAGTTAAAAGCCAGAAATTAGAGTCTGTGGTGCAAGCGCCGCTTGCGCCACAGACTCTAATTTCTGGCTTTTAACTATGAGTTGCGCTTAGCTACTTATCTAAAATCTCGTCATACAGCGCCTTGCGCTAACTTAAACCACAGAGAAATTTGTGAAAGCGCCGTGAAGCGGCGCTTTCACAAATTTCTCTGTACTACTTAAAGACTCAATAGGCTGTAAGGTGAATAATTTAGTGGTACGCGGCTAAGCCGCGTACCACTAAATTATTCACTGGGAAAGGAGTATGTCAGACAAACCTACTGAAGAATCTAAACAATGGGAATCCATACAGAAAACTTTCCAAACAGTCTGGGGCTACTCAGATCTGCGTCCTTCTCAGCGGGAAATTGTTTCTAGTTTGCTAGAAAGACGCGATAGTCTGGCGATTATGGCGACAGGGGGCGGCAAATCAATTTGCTTTCAGTTGCCAGCGATTTTAGAGAGTGGTTTGACCTTAGTAATTTCACCACTATTAGCGCTGATGGAAGATCAAGTCAAGGACTTACGAAGCCGTCAGCTACCCGCCGCCTGCTTGCATAGTAACCTCTCCCAGTCAGAACGCCGTCAAGTCCTCCAAAACCTGCCTAGCCTTAGATTGCTGTATATTTCACCCGAGACTTTGCTAAGTTTGCCTGTCTGGGACAAATTAAGCGATCGCCACTTAAAAATTACAGGACTAATGCTGGATGAAGCTCATTGTCTAGTGCAATGGGGCGATTCATTTCGTCCTAGTTATCGCCGCCTCGGAGCCGTGCGATCGGCTTTGATGGCAAAAAAGAGCGATGCTCATCCACCGATTTCTTTGGCGGCGTTTACAGCTACCGCCGATCGCGATACTACTGCTGAGTTGCAAACCTGTTTGCAAATGCAAAATCCTAAAATTGTGAGGACTAGCCCCTACCGTCCTCACTTGAGTTTGCAGGTGGCGATCGCTTGGACACCCGCAGGACGCAAATCCCGTACTCTCAAATTTATTCGCGATCGCAAGGGGCAGTCAGGATTGATCTATGTGCGAAGCCGCCGTGATGCGGAGATGCTCGCCGATTGGTTACAGGAAAACTCTTTTAAAACCGCCGCCTATCACGCAGGTTTATCGCCCCAAGAACGCCGCCACATCGAGCAGCAATGGCTAACCAATCAATACCCCTTTGTGATCTGCACGTCCGCCTTTGGATTGGGCATTAATAAGCCCGATACGCGATGGGTATTGCACTTTCATCCGCCCTTAACCCTCTCCGAATATATCCAAGAAATAGGTCGAGCGGGACGAGATGACAAACCTGCGGAAGCATTGATGCTAGTCAGTGAGCCGACGGGACTACTCGACGATGGCGATCGTCAGAGGGTCAACTTTTTTTTACAGCAGCAACAGCAAATCCAACAAAAAGCCCTGACCCTTTTACCGAAATTACCACCCCGAAGTAATTTTGCTGAAGTTAGTAAGTTATATCCTGAAGCCGCGATCGCGCTGGGTCTATTACACCGCGCAGGCAAACTCATCTGGCACACCCCCTTTGACTATGAAATTCTGGGCTTGCCCAAGGAGTTATCAAATCTCAAGCAACAAACCAGAGAACAAAATGCGATCGCCCAAATGCAAGCTTATATCCGAGTAAAAAGTAGGCACGGGCAGGAGCGCTGGGCTTTTTTACTAGATAAGTTTGGTTTTGAGCAGGAATCTAAGTTACTGCTAGAATCTTAAAGCCAACTTAATTTTTCTTAACAACAGGGAAATATACGTGTCGTCTACGACTATCCATCGGATCAATCTCGAAAATCCTCTCACCGATGCCTCTTCCACATCACAAACTGAACTTCCGTTTACTTTTCAAGATGTCAAAGGCGCTATTCCAGCCAAATATTTTGTACCTAATGTATGGCGATCGCTCGCCTATTTTTTTGCCGATACAGCGATTATTGTCGGGCTATATGCAGCAGCAGTTTATATCGATGCTTGGTGGTTCTATCCTATTTTCTGGTTTGCCACAGGCACAATGTTTTGGGCTTTTTTTGTAGTTGGTCATGATTGCGGACATGGTTCTTTTTCACGGGTGAAATGGCTAAACAACCTGATCGGACACCTCACCCATATTCCTATTCTTGTGCCATATCACGGCTGGCGGATCAGTCATCGTACTCATCACCAAAATACAGGCAATATTGACACCGATGAAAGTTGGTATCCTGTGACTGAAAGTCAATACAAAGCATTGGATTGGATTGGAAAATTTATTCGCTTTGATGCACTCTTATTTGCTTATCCCCTCTATTTATTCAAGCGATCGCCTGCTCGTCCGACTGCATCGCACTTTGTTCCTAATAATGATCTATTTCGGGAGTCAGAAACTAACGATATTCTGACCAGTAGCATTTTGTGGGGAGTGATGGTTTGCTTTTTGGGGTGGTTAGGATTTAGCTATGGATTTCTATTTCTATTCAAGTTCTATATTGTTCCTTACCTAATTTTTGTAGTGTGGCTCGATCTCGTCACCTATTTACACCATACTGAAGCCGATATTCCTTGGTATCGTGGCAAAGATTGGTATTTCCTCAAGGGAGCGCTTTCTACTATTGATCGCGATTATGGAATCTTTAATAATATCCATCACAATATTGGCACTCACGTTGCCCACCATGTTTTTATTGGAATTCCTCACTATCATCTTAAAACTGCTACTGAGTCCATTAAACCCGTTCTCGGAAGCTATTATCGAGTCTCGTCTGAGCCAATTTGGAAGTCTTTCTTCACTTCCCAAAAAGCCTGTCAATTTGTCCCTGACAATGGCTCAGAAGTATATTACACAAATGGAACTACTTTGTAATTCCATTTGTGTAAATCATATAACGATTTTCAGAAGAATCTAAGCGTAATTAAATATAAAGATCAAAAGAGAGTTGTGGCGCTTTGCACCACAACTCTCTTTTGATCTTTAACATAGCTGCCTAACGCTATAAAACTTATAACGCTTTGCAATCAAACGAACCAAGAAATTTTTTAATGTTGCGATAACCCGAAACATAGCAATTCTCATTATCAACATTGGTTTTTTGAAAGCCAGCCTGCGGCTGACTTTCAAAAAACCAATGTTGGGGTTTGCAGTGCCTTAGGCGCTGCAAACCCCAACATTGGTTTCATAATGAGAATTACTGCGCGCAACATTGCCCACTTCACATTTTTTGAGTTCCTACTTATAATGAAGATGATTGCGATAAGTATGATTACCGTTTGACAGCAACCCAAAATCAAACAAACTAATAGATTTTTTGTGAAGCCATAAAAATAGAAGTTCGCAAATATCTAAGTAATGATTGTGGCGCGATCGCTGTACTTAAATCCTTAAATTCACCCCTATTACAGATTGGAGGCAACCTAATAATGGCTACCGAAACTATTACTCGTCCCCAAACCATACGAAAAATCGCTCCAAGATATAGAGTTTTATTGCATAACGATGATTTCAACTCAATGGAGTATGTCGTTCAGACTTTAATGCAAGTAGTCAACGGACTGACGCAACCCCAAGCCGTAGATATCATGATGGCGGCTCATGCGAGCGGCTGTGCGCTGGTGATTACCTGCGTACAGGAACACGCCGAATTTTATTGTGAAGGTCTGCAAAGCAAGGGGTTAACAAGCACCATCGAACCAGAATCATAAAATTTATAACCCTTACTCCCTTCCCAGTGAAAAGTTAGACGTGGCGGCGCTTCGCGCCGCCACGTCTAACTTTTCACTGGGTTTTTAATGTCTATTTTGATAGTGGGAAGGGAGTAGCATTTAGCCAAAAAGAGTGAGGCGGCGCATAGCGCCGCCTCACTCTTTTTGATGTTTAGCTTTTATAGCTGTTACCCTTCTTGTATAGGACAACTCAAAACCCAATAATTGGCTGGCGGCGCTCCGCGCCGCCAGCCAATTATTGGGTTTTATGTCTTAGGACACTTGGCGATCGCTATATTGATTATTAATTAACTAGCTAACGAACTTATATTGTGAATTTGCAAACTCTAAATTCTTATCCCGCCCCAGTTCGGATCATTTTATTTTTACTAACTCTATTACTTCTCTGGCTACCGATCGCAGCGCCGCTATATCTCATCTATGGCGAATCAGTGGGAGTGGGCTTAACCATATTGTTATATTGCGGGTTCTTAGGACTTGTGGGCTGGTGGGGCAGAACAATTGCTAAGTATCCTCATCCCTATCGCTATTACGGGCTATGGTTTACCCAACAGAATGGGCGGGAATTTTTAGGAGGATGGGCTTTAGGAACGTTCACCCTCATCATTTTTTATGGATTACAGGTGAGCTTAGGCTGGTTAGCCGTGCAAACCGTAGATTTGCCATCACCGTGGACACCAAGATTGCTGCCAGCTATGGGCGGCTACTTTGTGGATTGGCAAGGGGCGATCGCACCAGGGATGCTCACATCTTTAGGTGTGGGCTTTGCTGAAGAGGTGTTGTTTCGCGGCTGGGTACTCTCAGAGCTAGAGCGTGACTATTCACCAAGAACTGCGTTAATTTTCGCCAGCTTAGTATTTGCGATTTTGCATTTCATTAAGCCCTTAAATGTAATTTTGGCAACATGGAGTCAGTTTGCAGGCTTGGTGATGATGAGTTTAGCTTTGGTGATCGCAAGACGACGCTGTGGTGGCAGATTGGGTGTATCGATTGGGTTGCATGGTGGCTTAGTGTGGTGTTACTACATCGTCAATACCACCCATTGGTTAAAACCGACGGGAGTCGCGCCTGAGTGGGTAACGGGTATCAGTGGCAATCCGATCGCAGGAGTGATGGGCATAGGCTTTTTGATGGTAGTTGCGATCGGCTTTAGATATTTTCGTAGACCATAAATCCAAACCCAAAAAGCCTGCGGCGAACGCTGCGCGTTCACCACAGGCTTTTTGGAAGGTTGCGTTTAGTTACTTGCTAAAAAAAAATAAAAATAACTATTGCAACGATCGCCATATCTGTATATGATTAGATTCGCTTAGAAAACAACTAAGCAAAGGGTCGATGCCCGAGTGGTTAATGGGGGCGGACTGTAAATCCGCTGCGTAAGCTACGTTGGTTCAAATCCATCTCGGCCCATAAAAAAGGAATGACTGTGCATAGCACAGTCATTCCTTTTTTTTATGCAATGAATAATTTAGCGGTGCGCGTTGATTTTGTGAAAGTCAGCCTTAGGCTGGCTTTCACAAAATCAAGCAAAAATTTGCGTTAAGGCTGAGTCAATATCAGGATATTTGAATATAAATTTATTCATTTCGGCTTTCTTGGGCAATACTTTTTGACCATCTAGCAATACCGTCGCTCCTTCGCCAAAGATGAGAACTAACGCCGCCGCAGGAACAGGTAAAAACGCGGGACGATTAAGCGTCTTGGCAAAAGATTTAGTAAATTGATCGTTAGTCACTGGTTGCGGAGCTGTGGCATTGAGTGCGCCTGAGACTTGATCATTATTGAGCGCATAAATGATCAAGTCCACTAGATCATCCCGATGAATCCACGAAAACCATTGCTTCCCACTGCCGATCTTGCCGCCACCACCAACTTGAAAAATTGGTAACATCTTAGCGATCGCACCACCCATACCCAACACAATGCCTGTCCGCAATTTGACCAAACGCACACCTAAGCCAGTGACCACAGCAGCAGCAGCTTCCCATTCTTTGCAAATATCCGAGAGAAAGTCATTGCCCGCAGAGCTGTATTCATCAAAGGACTTATCAAGACTAGTGCCGTAATAACCGATCGCCGAACCACTAATTAAAACCTGTGGCTTCTCCTTAGTCTGGGCGATCGCCTCAACTAATACTTTTGTGGTTAAAATACGGCTATCTTTGATTTGTTTTTTGCGTGTATCTGTCCAACGCACACCAGCGAGGGGTTCACCAGCTAAATTAATCACCGCATCACTTCCAGAGATAGCTTCCGCCAAGTTACCCAACTTAAAAGGGTCATAACCAACCACTTCGACATTGGGGAAATCAGCCTTAGCAAATAGCTTACTAGCCTTAATCGCATTGCGGGCAAGGATGATAATGCGATCGCCTTGACCACCATTTTGAAGGCAATTTGCCTGTAAACGCTCTACTAATTTTGTGCCAACAAATCCTGTCGCACCAGTTAATACGATTTTCATAATATATTTTTAATTGAAATAAACTTTTAAGATAATTAGTTAGACCCAGTTAAAAATCAAACTCAAAACCTTTGACGCACAAACATTATGCGCGGCAGATTGTGGGGTTTTATATTTAATTGCCTCTAGCTACTTATACCAATTCCCTGAAGTGTTGACGCACTTCAGGGAATTAAAAAAATAAACCTAGTAAGGTTTTGAGATTCAAAAAAGGGTAAATCTCTTTTTTGAATTGGTATTACAGCATTGCTCAGTCTAGTGAAGTACAGGGGGGACTACCTGATTTTGGCAGTGCAACAAACCTCTTTATTTCATTTTGACAAGCCTGATGCATTCCTGTTGATCATTCCCGTTGATCATTCTAGTGAGAAAGTCAGTTCGTAGTCACAATGCACAATCATATTTATGGATAGCTTACAAAAGCCTAAATTATTAATTGTTGATGATGAAGCCGATAATCTCGACTTACTTCAGCGTATTTTTTATCGAGAATACAAGATTTTTCGGGCTAAAAATGGATTTGAGGCGTTGGCAATCCTTGATCACGAGCCAGATATTGGGGTGATTATCTCTGATCAACGGATGCCCATGATGTCAGGAACCGAGCTTTTGAGCCAAGTTGCTGAGATTTATCCCGACACTTTAAGAATTATCCTCACTGCTTTTACTGACGTACGCGATTTGGTGGAGGCTATTAACCAATCACAGGTTTTTAAATATATAACTAAGCCTTACCAATTAGAGGAGTTACAGCAAGTTGTCAAACAGGCTACGGAAATTCATCACCTTCTAAAATTAAGAACCTCTAAACTTCGTAATGACCTCGAAAGTGCCGAAGCTAAGTACAAAAGTATTTTTGAAAATGCGATCGAGGGGATTTTTCAAACCACTTTAGATGGTCGTTATCTGATTGCTAACCCGATGCTAGCCCAAATTTATGGTTATGATGCGCCAGAAACATTGATCAATGACGTAACCAACATTGCGAGTCAGATCTATGTCAATCCATCTCGGCGACAAGAGTTTATCAATATTCTGAATTACCATGACACGATTTCCAATTTTGAATCGCAGGTCTATCGACGTAACGGAACAAAAATCTGGATTTCGGAAAATGTCAGAGCTGTACGCGATCGCAATGGAACTCTAGTCGGCTTTGAAGGTACTGTCCAAGATATTTCTTTGCGGAAACGAGCAGAAGAAGAATCGCAATTATTGCAATGTTTAACCCTAGAAATTAGTGCTGCTAATGACTTCCAAACTGCCTTAGAAATTGCTCTCTCTAAACTCTGTGAATTTGCAGGTTGGGACTATGGCGAAGCATGGATACCCGCCGAGGGGAATCAAGCTTTAGAATGTAGCCCTGCATGGTTTAGTCGCGTAGAAGGCTTTGAGGAATTTCGAGAATGTAGTGAAAAGATCTCTTTTCCGATGGGAATTGGCTTTCCAGGTAGAGTCTGGGCGCATCAACAGCCTGAATGGATTTGGGATATTTCCTTAGTTACAGAGTCCCATTTTATTCGTAAATACCCCGCCCTTGAATGTGGGCTACAGTCGGGGCTAGCCATCCCTGTGAGCGAAGATCACAGTGTCGTGGCGATCATGTCCTTCTTTATGAGATCGCCCCAAGATCGTGATCAACACTTGGTGGGATTAATCAGCGCGATCGCTTTACAGTTGGGAGCCTTGATGCGCCGCAAACGTGATGAAGAAGCTTTACGTTCCATGAATGAAGAGCTTGCCTTAGCTCGCGATCGCGCCCTAGAAGCAAATCGCACTAAAAGCAGTTTTGTCGCCAATATGAGCCATGAATTACGGACTCCTCTCAATGCGATCATCGGCTATAGCGAAATGTTGCAAGAAGATGCAGCGTTACTAGGCATCGAAGATTTTGTCAATGATCTCAAAAAAATCTACTTCTCTGGCAAACACCTGCTGGATTTGATCAACGATATTTTGGATATGACCAAAATTGAAGCAGGTAAATTAGAAATCTACTACGATGACTTTGATGTACCGATGCTGATCTGGGACACCTGTAGCACCATCCAGCCATTACTTCGCAAAAATAATAATCAAGTAGAAGTGGAATGTGATCATTCCTTGGGGGGCATCCATGCAGATATGACTCGGGTACGTCAGATTCTCTTAAATATTTTGAGTAATGCTTGTAAATTTACTAAAGCAGGTAAAATCCACATTAAAGTTGAGCGCTTAAATATGCATCAACAAGAAATGTTTGTTTTTACGATTAAAGATACAGGCATTGGCATTAGTCCTGAAAACATCAAAAATCTCTTTCAACCATTTACCCAAGCTGATAGCTCGACAACTCGACAATATGGAGGCACAGGACTGGGACTGGCGATTAGCCATCGTCTTTGTCAAATGATGGGTGGTGATATTACCCTCGAAAGCGAGTTAGGCGTTGGCTCAACCTTTAAAATCTCTTTACCCACCGATTGCGAAAGCGCTAATTGCAAAATCAAAGATGAACTATCTAAGGTTTCCGTGGCAACAACGGGCGATCGCCAAGCATTACAGCCATTAAAATATCCATCCATCTTGATTATTGATGACGATCTAAACGTGCATCAATTTATGCAAGATCATCTATGCCGTCTGGGGATGTTTATTTACTCTGCTTTTAGTAGTCAAGAGGGACTGGACTTGGCACATCAGATCATTCCCAATGCGATTATCCTTGATGTCCAAATACCTTCGATGAATGGGTGGGATGTACTGAAGGAATTACGCTCACAATCGCTGACTTCAGGAATTCCGATTATTCTGCTAACTAGTAATAATGAAGTAGTTAATAATGCACAGATTGAGAGCTATGAAATTGGGGCTAATGATTATCTCTTTAAGCCGATTGATCGCGATCGCTTGATTAATTGTATTGGGAAATACCGTGCTAAAACCTCAGAAGTTTTATCAGTATTGGTGGTGGAAGATGATGTGAATGTCCGTTCGATGTTGAAACGGATGTTAGAGAAAGAGAACTGCAAAGTATCAGAAGCAGCCGATGGATATGAAGCCCTCAAAGTAATTAACAAGTATGAACCACAATTAATTTTGCTAGATCTGACGATGCCAAATGTGGATGGATTTGAGTTTATTCATTTGTTGCGATTGCGTCATGATATTACTCCAATCCCTGTGGTCATCATTACCGCTAAAGACTTAACCGAAGAAGATTCGATCAGGTTAAGTGGAACTGTCCAAAAAATCTTACAGAAAAATAGCTTTAGTTACTCGCAGCTATTTGAGGAAATCGTACAACGACTCAAATCCTTTGGAATTATAGGAGCAAGCAAGATCTGAACGATTAAGGAGCTTGGCATCCTCGCATTAGGATTATGAAACCAATTTTGGGGTTTGTAGCGCCTTAGGCACTGCAAACCCCAAAATTGGTTTTTTGAAAGTCAGCCGTAGGCTGACTTTCAAAAAACCAATTTTCATAATGAGAATTGCTGGCTAAGATTGCGCTACCTTGATTTGACTCTGGTTTTTTAATTATGCTCAGCTACTTACTATAAAATGTTTGCATAAACTACTGCTTATTTTTTGCGCCCCAGACTATAGACTGCCATTTAAATGTCAAATACCAATTCAACAACCCGCTTAGATTCTGATTTTGCTACTAGCTCTGATATAGACAATCTGTTACCTATTAGCGCCAACCGTATAAATATTCATCCCCGCGCTATGGTGCATCCCCATGCCAAGATAGGAGTGGATACGGTGATTGGAGCCGATGCCATCGTTGATGAGTTTGTGGAAATTGGCGATCGCTGTGAAATAAGGGCTAGGGCGATCGTGACAGGACATACCAAAATTGGTAATGACAATCAAATAGGCTATGGGGCTATTGTTGGCTCAGAGCCACAGGACACTTCCTATAAAGGGGCAGTTAGTTTTGTAGAGATTGGCGATCGCAATATATTGCGTGAATATGTCACCGTCAATCGCGGCACTAAGGAAGACTCAAAGACAATAATCGGTAATGATAATTTGTTTTTTACGGGCGCTCATGTAGCTCATAACTGCGCGATCGGCAATCATGTAATTGTCGTTAATAACGTATTGCTAGCAGGCTATGTGGAAGTTCATGACTATGCATTTATGGGCGGCGATGCAGTAGTGCATCAATTTACGCGGGTGGGCGCGTATGCGATGGTGCGTGGACAGACTCGCCTTGGCATGGATGTGCCACCCTATTGCATGGCAGTTGATACAAATATGGTATTGGGGCTAAATCGCCTCGGTCTGCGTCGCAATGGTTTTAACCACGAGCGCCGCCGCGCTATCCTCGAAGCCTATAAAATTTTGTATAAGTCACATCGCAACCGATCTCAAGCGATCGATTTTTTAGAATCCTTGCCTGAGTTTGCTGGTAACCCAGATATTCAGCTATTTCGCAATTTTATCAAGACAAGCCGTCGAGGTATTTGCAAATTGTACGAAAAAGGTGCTGGTCGCATCGAAGATGATCGTGAATAATCCCATCCAAAGGATAGGCATTATTCATTGAGAAGGAAGCAGCAGCTATTAAGTTCAAACCGATAAAGTTTCGTCTCACAGGGACGCAACTTTATCGGTTCGGGGTTGTAATTAATTATGTCCACTACTTATACAACGCCTCAGCAATTCTCATTATAAAAATTAGTTTTCTGAAAGCCAGCCTACGGCTGGCTTTCAGAAAACTAATTTTGGGGTTTGCAGTGCCTAAAGTGCTGCAAACCCCAAAATTGGTTTCATACTGAGAATTGCTGACAATGCTCAAAAATTTATTGGTGCTTAGGATTCCTAATGTTATGATGTTGTTTGCAAAATTTGATTTTTTTACTTTTTGCAAGTTGCCGATGTAGCACAGGGGTAGTGCAGCCGATTCGTAATCGGCAGGCCGTGAGTTCAAATCTCATCATCGGCTTATCTTCTAAAACAATAGAGAGTGGCGGCGCTTCGCGCCGCCACTCTCTATTGTTTTAGAAGAAGAAATGGCTTCGCCATTTCTTCTCTTGGTATTGATTAGGCATTCGCCAATCCTTGCTGACGCGCCACTGCGTGAACGGCGGCAGCCACAGCGCTAGAAACGCGGGGATCGAATACTGAAGGAATAATAAAATCAGGAGCGAGATCACTACTGCTAACTAAAGATGCGATCGCTTGAGCTGCACCTAAATTCATTTGTGTAGTAATCGTCGTTACTCGCGCATCGAGCGCACCTCGGAAAATACCAGGGAAGGCGAGGACATTATTGATTTGATTAGCGTAGTCGCTACGTCCTGTCGCAATTACAGCAACATCATTTTCCACTAGTTCGGGTTGAATTTCGGGATTAGGATTTGCCATCGCAAATACAATCGGCGCAGATCCCATACTTCTTACCATTTCAGGAGTCAGCGCTCCCTTGACGCTTAGCCCAATAAACATATCAGCACCTTTGATCACATCTGCCAAAGAGCCAGCCGTATCGCTAGCAAATTCCAATTTTTCTGGAGACAGATCAGGGCGATCTTTGGTAATACAACCCCTGGAGTCACACATGGTAATTCGCTGCACCCCTGCTTCACGCAAAAGTCTTGCCACAGAAATACCTGAAGCCCCTGCCCCATTCATGACAATACGCACTGTATTAATCGGTTTACCAACAACTTTAAGAGCATTAATAGTTGCGGCGACGACCACGATCGCAGTGCCATGTTGATCATCATGATAGACAGGAATATCTAACTCTTCCTTGAGTCGTCTTTCGATTTCAAAGCAGCGTGGGGCGCTGATATCTTCGAGGTTAACCCCACCAAAGGCAGGGGCGATCCGTTTTACAGTCTCGACAATTTCATCGACATCTTTGGTATTCAAGCAAATGGGAAATGCATCTAGTCCTGCAAATTGTTTGAATAACATCGCTTTGCCTTCCATAACAGGCATGGCAGCTTCGGGACCAATATCGCCTAATCCCAGAACTGCGGTCCCATCGGTGACAACAGCGATCGTGTTGCATTTAATCGTGTAGTCATAGACTTTGCGCTTGTCGCCTGCGATCGCCATACAGACACGTCCCACTCCGGGGGTATAGACCATAGCTAGATCGTCCTGTCCTTTGACGGCGACCTTAGCTTCGAGGTGGATTTTGCCACCTTTGTGGATTTGGAAAGTGCGATCGTAAACATCAAGGACGCGGATTTCAGGAACTGACTTAACGACTGCAATTAATTGATCCATATGCTCGGCGCTGTAAGCATTAACAGTAATGTCACGCACTGATATTTTGCGAGTCTGTTGAATTAAATCGATCTGTCCGAGATTCCCTCCCGCTTCAGCTAGAACGCCAATGACTGAAGATAGCATGCCTGCGCGGTTGAGAAGTTGTACGCGGATGGTTAAGCTGAAGCTGGGATTAGGTGTTAGTTGTTGCATCGTGAGGAGTAAATTATTTCTTATGAGACAAGCAAGCTTGAATGTATGCAATGTTACCTGATTGTTTGTTTTTGTGTCGTTACAAATCGCACGGTTTGTAACGACACAAAAAAGCCCTGCTAAGCAGGGCTTTTTTAAAAGCTATTGGGTTGTGCAGCGAAGCCGCACAACCCAATAAAGCGTATAGCGCTGTAAAAAACTAGCTAATCCATTCAGGAATCGCTTCTTCTTTAGTATTAGTACGACGCTCAAGGGTTTGACGCTCGAACTTCATATGGATAGCGCGGTTTTGTTCACCATCGGCGGCAACTGCAAAGATTGGATAGTCTTGGATACCATCTTGAAAAGAAGTATGGAAACGGAAAGTACCATCAGCATTGAGCTTGATCGGACGACCACCGATAGTGACGGAGGCATCAGGCTCAGTAGCACCATAGACAATCAACTCGGCATCCGCAACTAGCCAGAATTGACGAGGACGAACTGGCGTAGATTCGCTAGAGAAGAAACTATAGCTAGACATCATGCCCACGCCAGAGTAGTTAATACCACTAGCACTAATAGCTCCTGCGGCTCCTGCTCCTGCCATCAAGCCTGCGCCTGATGGGAAAATGTAAGAGCTAATCGATTCAGCAACATTAAAGCTAGACTCATGCTGCATTGACCCGTAGAGAGAGCCAGAAATGCGCTGGACTTCAGCTTCACGGGCAATATTAAAGATCTCATCATAGGAAGAGCTATCGGAGGTGCTTGAGGACGAAACTTCTTCTGTTTCTGGCTCTTGCTTTTTGCTAGGAGGCACAAGAGTAAAGAAAGTCTGCCCCTTAAGGGTTTGATCCCAAGGCACAGTAATAAAGTTGTCTTCTACCCATTCTGATGGGAATACAGGTGGAACATGAACCACCTTAGAACGGGTCAAGACCAACCAGCGGCCATCAGCACAACGATAGCCAATCTCGGCAACATAATCGCGATCGCTAATGGGAATAGGTATGTACCATTCGCGAGCAAGTTCGTCGCTGTTGTACTCCTGTAGATTGTTAGGAGTTTGATAGTCTAAATTAACGTCAGTGGCATCGTATAAACGTAGTGCTAACTGCTGTCCGCCTTGTTTTCTTAGCTCTTCTTTCTGAGAGTTAGGGACATCCCAGTAAACATAAGCCCATTGTGGATCTCTGGGTAAAAGCACGATGCGGCTCTCGCCATAGCCACTTGGTAAATCGCCAATACTTTTGTCAATGGCAGCAAGCGGTTCTAAGTTTTCTTCTGTTTCTTCACTGCCGACATTAAATTTTGATGCTTCCACGATTTCTTGTGTCTCCGAATTACTACTATCTGCTGCTGCTGCGGCTAAACCCTGAGCCATAAGGATGGTTTGAATATCAGCTAGTAACTGAGATTTTCGCATGCGACTGTAGCGAGAAATTTCTAGCTCGGCTGCTACTTTGCGAAGTTGACGCAAGGTCATTTCTTCTAGGGGAGGACGTTCCCTCGCCATATAATTAACCTCCAACTGCTTGTAATGTATCTAACCTCAGTCTGTCACTGCTATGCAGGCTAGATCAAACCTAAATTCACATTGGAAATATGCTTGACTACAAAATTTCCATAGATAAGATTTGATTGATGCTTTTGCAGGCAGCGATCGCCAACTGAGGAATCGGCTTGTAGATAACTACATTCTGTCAAAAATTTTTGACTGGTCAATGGCTGAAAGGCATATCTTTACTCGATTTAACTAGTTCTCGCTCAATGTCTTGACAGGGATACTTAGCTAGAATCGAATACCTGTGTTTGTTGTAAGGATCGCGATCGCATTTTTAACGGGGGATCACAATGTCATGAAATTATGACATTGTGATCCCTGTCTTTATCGATCTCTCCTTTCCCATTGTAAAAATAGACATTAAAACCCAAGGATTAGCGGTGCGGCGCTTCGCGCCGCACCGCTAATCCTTGGGTGGGAAGGGAGTAAGTAACTGTTAAAGCATAAAACCCAAAAGAGTAATGGCGGCGCGAAGCGCCGCCATTACTCTTTTGGGTTTTATGAAAGTGCAAAACGCTGTAATGAGAGTCGCTAGATGGCAAAGTCATTTTGAATGTAGCGATTATGGGAGTTTGTCCGAAAAGCCATAAGATTAGAGGGACAAAATAAGTACAGTTTAATAAATTTACAAATATGAAGGCAAAATGTTGGTCTTTATTTGAGTCTTTAGATAAGTCTTTAAATATGTCTAGAATCTCTTGGCAAAACTTCTGTCGTACTGCGATCGCCTTGTCATTGGCAATCTTGGTTGTAATTGGTGGTTTTACCTCTGATGCAAATGCGGCTCTATTCACTAAAAAAAGTGATGTCCTATCAACTAAAGAAGTTCAGATCTTAGTTAATGCAGGTTTGACAGGAAATTATGTTGACGACACTAACGACACCATCAAGTTGTTACGCGATGCGATCGCTCTTCCTGAAGATGCAGAAAATCGGGCTGAAGTTAAAACATCCGCAAGGTATAAAATCAACGCTTATATTTCGCGCTATCGTGCTGATCGCGACAAGTCTGGTTTGTATTCCTATACAACTATGTCAACTGCTCTCAATACTCTGGCGGGATATTACAATGGCTCGACCAAACGGGCTGTCCCTGCAAAGACTCGCGATCGCCTTTTACAAGAATTTGAGCGTGCGGAATTAGCTCTTGCTCAAGGACGTTAAACCGATCGCACCGCTAAATATATAGGCAGGGCAACAGTTTATATATTTAGCGGTGCGCGACAAAGCCGCACGCCCCTAGTTATTCACTGGAAAGAGAGTAGAAATTATGGGATTTTGTATTGTTTGAGGTTGATCAAAATTGGCAACAGGATTGGCGACAGTATACGAAGCATTGCTTCAAGATGCACAAGCCCTTGAGGTTATCGAAGAGCTTCATCAGACTGATGCTAGAGAATTTTGGCATCGAGCGATCGCTGTGTTGCAACAGTTTTCCATGCAGCAAAGACTGAGGGGATTACTGCTAACTCATCATCCTTACATTCTGACCAATCCCGTATTTCAACAAAGTGATTTGCAAACTTGGATATTTACCACTAGCAAATCTTCGCTGTTTCCCACAGGTGTATTACCCATTGGTGACACACAGGTTGTCCAAATTCCCAAGCCCGATCCCATCCATCAGGAGTGGCTATGTATTTTAATCACTGAGACTTTTTGTATTGCGATTGTTTCCCCAGAAAAAAGTCATAGTTGCATTTGGTCATTACATCCCCATGCCGTGCAGGTCGCGATCGCTGCTTTAAGCCCGCGTATCCGCCGCAACGAGCAACAAGCGTTGTTTGAAAGTAAATTGCAACAGTTTCCTCTGCTCATGCCCTCCTATCAAGTCATGGCAAGATTTGGAGCGATTTTGATGGCGCAGTCTTCTGTCTATCAAGAATTACCAGTTCCTGAAATTCAGGAAGTAGACATTATCAAAGCAATCACCCATGAGGTGCGGACACCCCTAACCACGATCCGTATGCTAGTGCGATCGCTCAAACGGCGTAAAGACATATCAACGGAAATCAAAAAGCGCTTAGAACAAGTTGATGCCGAATGCACAGAACAGATTGAGCGCTTTAATTTAATTTTTGAGGCGGCTCAACTTGATAGTTATCCGATTGTGTTGGAAGCGACTAAGCTAGAGCAAATTTTGACCGATGGATTTATGCGTTGGCAAGAACAGGCGGGAAGGCGACAGATCTCTTTAGAAATGTTTTTACCAAACGAGATTGCGCCTATTTCTAGTAATTCATTACTGCTCTCGCAAGTTCTCAATGGTTTAGTCGATCGCTTAGTTCGGAGTTTTCCGCCCGATAGCCATATCCAGCTAGTTGTTACCAGTGCAGGAGAATATTTGAAATTACAGTTTCAATCACAGGTGATGCAGCAACGCGGCGGTGACTTGCCATTACTCAAAGCGGTGGGGCAGTGGCTAATGCTGCAACCTGAGACGGGAACTTTAAGCCTGAGTTTACCAACCACTAAAACCCTATTAAAAGCTCTTGATGGTAGGCTCACAGTGAGAATGCATTCCACAAGCGCCGCCTATGATGGCGAAATTTTGACTATTTTTCTGCCCTTTAAAAGAATCTAAATAAAACGCTTTACGCATGGTTATTTTTGAAAAGACTGGCTTTGCTAGTCTTTTCAAAAATAACCATGAAACTACACACAATCTCGATGGACTGTAAAGCTAAACAAAGTTAAACTCATGGATGTAAATTTTTCAGTTTAAGATGGCAGCTTTTAAAGTTTTTGATAACGATATTGATTTTGAAACCCTTCAGGAATACCTTGGCTCTGAAGCGATCGCAATTGATACTGAAGCGATGGGGCTAATTCCTCGGCGCGATCGCCTATGTTTAGTCCAAATTTGTAATGCCCAAGATACGGTGAGTATTGTTAGGATTGGACATGGCGTAACTCAAGCCCCTAACCTTAAATTTCTTTTTGAAGCTCCTGATGTAACCAAGATTTTTCATTTTGCCAGATTTGATGTGGCAATGCTTGAAGCCCATCTTAGTATTGCGACCCATCCCATTTTCTGCACGAAAATTGCTAGCAAATTAGCCCGAACCTATACTGATAAGCATGGACTCAAGGAACTAGTCCGCGAGTTAGAAAAGGTGGATCTAGATAAGACTTCTCAATGTTCCGATTGGGGAAGTGTGCAAGATTTATCAGAAGAACAGTTGAAATATGCCGCTAATGATGTGCGTTATTTAATATCAGTTCATCAGAAGTTAATAACTATGCTGATTCGCGAAAATCGCTACGATCTAGCTAAAGCTTGCTTTGCTCACATCCCGACATTGGTATATTTGGATCTTTTAGGCTATGCCGATGTATTTGCTCATTAAATATCAATAACAGCGCTTTGCGCTTTCTTAACCCCCCAAAAAAGTAAGTGGCGGAGCTTTGCTCCGCCACTTACTTTTTTGGGGCATTTGTAAATATTTATCTCATCTCATTACAATTCAATCAAATTATCCGTTTCTAAAGCACGAGATCAAGCAATCGACTTTTAGATTAAACGTTGACTAAGCAAATTACAGACAAAACACTAGGTGAAATAAATGGCTAATATCTTAGACATTGGGAATGCCGATAATAATCCTATTACTGCATTTTTAAATGGCATCAAGAAAGGTATTTTTCTTGCTTTTGGATTCGCGCTAGTTTTGATGTTGCAAGTTACCTTTTTTAGTTCTGGAGCGATCGCATCTCCCTTAGCTAATATGTTTGGTGATCAAGTTGACAAAGTGACCCAAGGCGTAAAGACAGACATGGCGATCGACAAAGCCGCAGGTATCACCAAGGAAATCGGTCGTGATCTCCGAGATGGTAGAACTGACAAAGTGATTGACAAAGTTGCAGACACATCTAAAGGTTTTACCAAAGAGGCTGAAAAACGTGCTAAGGAATTAGCCAAAGACGTCAAAAATGGCAGTAAGGACAATATTGGCAAAGCCAAAGATGTCGCTAATGATGCTAAAGACAAAATTGGTAGTGGTGTAGATAAAGCTAAGGAAATAGCTGGCGATCGCACCAATGAAGTTAAAGATGGAACTAAAGATCTATCTGACAAAGCTGGCAACAAAGTCGAAGAAGCAATTGATTCTGTCAAAGGCTTTTTAGGTCAGTAAATTCAGCCAGAGAACAAGTAGCATTTCGCTCCACTCGTTCTCTTATTCACACATTTGTGGCTGAAAGCAAATAAACGTAAGTAAATAAACGGAGAAAATTATATGTCATTCATTTGGTTTATTTTGATTGGACTAGTAGCAGGTGCTTTGGCTGGTCAAATAGTTCGAGGTGGCGGTTTTGGGATTGTCGGCGATATCGTTGTCGGTATTGTTGGTGCCTTGTTAGGAGGCTTGCTATTCACTACCTTTGGTGTTTCTACAGGTGGCGGATTGATCGGCAGTTTGATTGTAGCCACCCTTGGTGCAGTAGTACTACTATATGGAATTCGCCTAGTTAAAGCTTCTTAAAAGTCATTTGAGAATTGCTTTAGTAATTACCTAGAATACATTCATCTATCTTATTGTAGATAGAGTTAAGTAACTGAGCATATTAAAAGCGAAAGAACTATGGCACACACTGCACGTGCGCCATAGTTCTTTCGCTTTTATACTTACTTACCTTGCTATACAGCGCCTTGTACTAACTTAAATCACAAATTCCTCTGTACTACTTACAGCCCAAATAGGCTGTATCTATTTAAAACAGAAATTCTATTACACTTTGTTTCGTATTAAATCAAGTTCATCAATTCATCCCAACCGTTAGACATGAGAATGTAATTATTTTAATGAAGAGAAGTAATTCTCTCTTTACTACATATAAGGAGTAATCGCAAATGTCAGTAACACTAGAAGACACTAAACGTAATGCGATCGCTGTCAAATTGGCAGACATGAAGGCAACTCAAAATCTGCTGATTGCCAATGATAAAAGTTTAATTGCATCCTGTCCAGATCGAGACATTACTAATCGTTTAGAAGCACTTCTCAAAGACGACCAGAAGAACTTGGGTGTCATCGACTCTGTAATTGTGCATTACGGTATCAAGGCTGAAGCAAAGCCTAGTGTACAAAAGGAAATTGAAGAAATTGAAAAGAGCATGGAAAGTGAAGATTTCACTTTGTTTGAGAAGGTGGCAAAGCATGAGCTTCTCAAACACACTCAAGCAATGTCGGGAGTCCTCGTTCACAAAGCAGGTCAAGTAGTGGGTGCTGATATAGCAGTAGCGATCGCCCCTCTTAACGCTGTTAACTTTGAAAATCGCGGACATGAGGAGCAACTCAAAGGGATCATGGAATCTCTTAGCACGATGGAACTAACTGGCAAGCCTTCTGACAGTGGGCTATGGTCAAGAGTACAAGATACCATCGCAGCAGTGAGCGGTATAGCTGGCAGTTTGATTAATGGTAGCGAACCTGAGATCCCTATCTGTGAGCTGATCCGACTCGATCACACTAAGGTATATACTCTGTTTTCACAGATTAAAACTACCAATGATCCTCAAAAGCTTGAGGAATACTTTGGTCAAGTCTATCAAGACTTATGCACGCACGCCGCCGCCGAAGAGCAAGTCATCTATCCTGTTGTGCGTCCTTACTTCAATGACGTACAGAAGCTGTATGACGAACAAGCGGAAATGAAGCAAACTCTTGAACAGATCAAAACCATGAACTGTGAAGATACAGTCGCATTTAAAGCTGCTGTAGATCTTTTGGCTACTGCTGTTAATAAGCATATAAAAGAAGAAGAGGAGGAAATGTTCCCTCGAATTCGCAGCACTTTTGGCGATGAACAACAGAAACAAATGGCGGCAGATTTCCTAGCTGCCAAAAGCAAGATCCAAGATCAGCGATTAGCCTCTGCTTCTCGCTAGATTTTCTATAACTAGCTAAGTATGGAACACACAAAGCGTTCCCAAAATCACAAAAATCTTTAAAAAGCAGCAATTCTCATTATGAAACTAATTTTTATAATGAGAGTTGCTGCTTTTTAAAGCTGACTTTGTCAGCTTTAAAAAGAGTTTCTTGGATTTTAGCTATCGCCAAGTGTACTCAAAGGATTGACTGGCAATCCTTTGATATTTTAGACACAAAATTGCAACGGGTCGATTTGTAACGCTTTTATCTAACTTCATTTTTTTAGATCTTAATATTCTTCTAAATAAGCCTTATCCACATTGGGTGCGATCGCATAATTAGAATTAATAAGTTCCTCTATATCTTGTTTGACTGTATTGCAAATAGTGTCAAGGGGCAAATCATTTTCATCATAGCCAAAGGGATTTTCTATTTCAACACCAATTTCTTCAATTCCAAGCAAAGCAAAACTCACTAAACCAACAAATAAACCTGTCCACCATCCTAAATCTTCAACCAGCTGAAATGGCAATAAAATGCAGTAAATTAATACTAATTGCTTAAGATGAATCACATAGGCTAAAGGCAAAGGCGTTCTTAAGATCCTTTCACAGCCACCTATAGAATCCATAATACTCTTTAAATTAGATTGCAAAATAGGTACATGACTATAATGGAGAAAATCAAGCCCGCGCTGATGCTGTTGTTGGATATAGTCGGCAATCCACTTAGTAATTTGTAGAGGCTTGTTATTGATAGTCTTTAACTGTAAGCATTGAGTATTAGATTGAGAATTAGACATCATTTCTTCTAATTCGCTATTATCAAATTCAGAGCGAAGATGAGCTTTAATTGACACCATCAAAATTGGAACAAGTCTCATAGCAGCTAATTTTTTAGCTCGATCTTCTGGTTCAATCTCGTTAATTATTACTCCAATTTGCCAAGCTAAAGTCCGAGAATCATTAACTAAACTACCCCATAATCTTCGCCCTTCCCAAAATCGATCATAGGCAGTATTAGTTCTAAAAACTAACAATAAACCTAAGACAATACTAGGAATGACTGTTCCTAAAATAGGTTGAGAGACAGGAATATTTAAATAGTAAAGCAAAGAAATCAACAATCCAAATAACCCAAGCACAATTACGTGTTTATATACAGCTAAAATCACTGACCCTTTTAGCTGTAGAGCAAATTTAAACCAACTTTTATTTTTTGATTTGCGAGGTCTTATCTTGGTCATATTTTTATCATAATCCTGTTAAAGCGAAGCGTTACCGTTGTTTATCATCCACCTATAACCATAAAACTTACAAGATGAGTTGCGGCGCTTTGCGCCGCAACTCATCTTTCAGGATTTGAGAAGAATTAATGAAGTGCGGCATACCAATTCCTGCTTCCTGCCCAGAATTGGGGGCTTAGGGGGCTAAAACATTGACTTTAGCTAAAAAATTTGGGTAAAATCTAAGGCTTTGCTTGTCGATCGCTTGCTCTAGCTAATAAAACACCGATTTGGATACCAATCATGCCTGCGATCGCACTACCAATCCCATAAATTAACATCGTGGTGATATTGCCCTTGGTTAAAAAATTATTTGTTTCTAATCCGTAGGTAGAGAAGGTGGTATACGCACCGCAGAAACCTGTAGTTGTCATCAATCGGAATTCTGGTGAAATAATCCGAATCTTCTCAACCGCTAGAGTCAGAATATAGGCAATCAATAAACAGCCTGATACGTTAATAAAAAATGTGCCGTAAAAGCCAAAATCTTTTCCAAATATAGATTTTACGCCTTCTGTAATATAAAAACGACTTAATGCTCCAAAAATTGCACCGATTGCTATCGCTAATGCATAACGTCCCTTTAAAAAGTCCATCGTTTCTTGTCCTACTCCCTTCTCAATTCGTAATTAGGAGTGCGCGGCGGAGCCGCGCACTCCTAATTATTCACTTTATAACGCTTATTTCTTACTTTATAACTACAGTCATTTGTTTTAGGACAAATCAAAACCCAAGGATTAGCGTTGCGGCGCTTCGCGCCGCAACGCTAATCCTTGGGTGGGCAGGGAGGAGCTATACAAAAAGCTTGGCGATCGCTACTCCTAAAATTACGGCGACCAGACCTAGAAAGGCACTGCCAGCCCAATAAAAAATCGTTGCACCTGTTTGTTTACTGCGCCATAGCGTCAGGGTGTCAAATCCATAGGTCGAAAATGTCGTGTAGGAGCCTAGAAATCCAGTTCTGATTAATAAATCTAATTCTGTCGGATAGCCAGTGATTGCTGTGGAAATCGTGAAAAAGAAACCCATCGCTAGACATCCCGTTAAATTAATAACAAAGGTGGCGTAGGGAAATTGAGTACCAAATTTAATCTTCGACCATTCTGTGAGATAAAAACGAGACAATGCTCCAAGGACTGCACCTGAAGCGATCGCGAAAGCATTAGTTATATCCGACATTAGTTGCTAACCCACAAAAAATGTGAGGACAATTCATAAATCGTCTCTCCGTCTATTCTATAGCTGTAGCAAGCCAAGAGGACATAAAAACCAAGAGAGAGTGGCAGCGCTTCGCGCTGCCACTCTCTCTTGGTTTTTTTCGCTAGAGCCTAGAATATAGACGAGAAGCGCTATAAAAATGTTGATTTGCAACACTTTTAATTGAAATATTATGATTTTGTATATCATGGCTAATTAGGCAGCAATTATTAGGCACAAACAATGCAAACATTCGATATCAAGGGGTTTCGAGCCAGTTTTTTAGATGCGATCGCGGATCCTTTCTATGCGCCTGAACGAGATTGTTTTCGATATTTTCCTGATGGATTGCTGATAGTGGAGCATGGCAAAGTCAAGGAATTGGGGAACTATGCTGACTTGTCTGCAAAATATGTAGAAGTTCCCATTACTAATTACAGCGATCGCTTGATAGTTTCAGGATTTATCGATACGCATATTCATTTCCCTCAAACTGAAATGATTGCCGCCTATGGAGAGCAATTGCTGGAATGGCTGAGTACATACACATTTCCAACTGAGCGCAAATTTAGCGATCGCAACTATGCTCAAAAGATCTCTTCTATCTTTCTTGATGAACTATTACAAAATGGAACTACTACGGCTCTAGTATTTGCCGCCGTATTTCCCCAATCAGTCGATGCTTTTTTTGAAGAAGCTCAGCGTCGCAACCTCCGCATGATCGCAGGTAAGGTGTTGATGGATCGCAACGCGCCAGACTTTTTGACCGATACGGCTGAGTCTTCGTATGTAGAAACTAAGCAGCTAATCGAAAAATGGCACAAATGCGATCGTCTCCTCTACGCGATCACGCCAAGATTTGCGATCACTTCCACTTCTGAGCAGCTATCAAATGCAGGTAAATTACTAGCTGAGTTCCCTGATGTTTATCTGCATACGCATCTCTCCGAAAACATTAAAGAAGTAGAAACAGTTGCCGAATTATTTCCTGATAGCAAAGGATATTTGGATGTTTATGATCGGGCGGGACTTGTGGGAGAACGTTCTGTATTTGCCCACGGAGTCCAGCTAACTGATGCAGAGTTTGCCAGATTGTCTGAGACAAAAGCCGCGATCGCTTTCTGTCCAACTTCTAATATGTTTTTAGGAAGTGGATTATTTAAACTAGAAAAAGCCAAATCTACGGAAACTCCCGTAAAAGTTGGTTTGGGAACGGATGTGGGTGCTGGTACAAGTTTCTCCATGCTACGAACTGCCAGTGCTGCTTACCAAGTTGCTCAGTTGCGATCGCAAAAACTTTCGGCTTTTCAGGCTCTATTTCTAGCAACCTTGGGCGGCGCAAGAGCGCTATGTCTTGAGGATAAATTAGGTAATTTGGAAGTTGGGAAGGAAGCTGATTTTGTAGTTTTAAATCTGCGCTCAACTTCAATTATGGCATTGAGAAATAAGCCTTTTGATGAGAGTAATCCACTTACTTTAGCCGAAGTCTCAGATCAACTATTTGCCACATTGATCATGGGTGATGATCGCGCGATCACTGCAACTTACATTATGGGTGAAGTAGCATATTCACAATAGAAAATAAAGTGCCACATCATGTGTATCACTTTATTCTTTAACAACAGGATCTTCTTCTTCAGGCAAGCCCATAAATCGATTGAGATCATTAGCAATTTTAATCGCAATTTGGCGATCTTTAATCGTGTCTAGACTAAATTGCCGATTGGAGTCAACAGTTATTCTTGGAGTAAAATATATATTTTTGTAGCTATCAGTTGCATACAAAACATCAACCTTAGCAACTTCATTGAACCGAAAACTATTAACCTTAGTGCCTAAAAGCGTTCTTTTAGAATGCCTTAACTGATATTTAGACTTATCTAAAATTATTTCTTCAGAATATGCAAGTGCAGAAAAAGCAAACCATACAGATGAAAATCCAGCCGCAAAAAATGGAATTAGGAAAATCATAGAAATATACAAAGATGGTTCAGAGCGTTCATCTAATGTGTATCGAAAAGATTCTTGTTTAGATTGCAGGAAAGGATTTAGTGCTGAAGCAATACTGTTGGCGGTAGAAGATTTAATACTCTCAAATGGTACTTTTTCACCAAATTTAGTGAGGAGTGAAAAATTATACCTATAAACTTGATCGCCATCACTATCCTTCCCTTTATCAATGACGTTATATTTAGCCGAATTGACAAATTTATATTTGAGAGGTTCTTGCTGTACAAAATCCAAGTATTTTGATTTTGAGATTTGACAATTGACTTGTTGCGGTTCAACGCGATCGCAATTAACCCTCAGAACACCAGTTCGAGATAATATTTCAAACTGAAATGACATCATTAACATTGGCACAAAGATAAAACCACTGCCAACGACTAAAACAGTGGCTATAAAATCCACAGGCAAAGAGTAGTTTTTTGGAGCAGAGATGAAGATCTGGGAACTGGTTTGATTAATGATTTTCATATCTCCTCTTCTTGAATTTTCAATCTTATTTCTTAACTACAGGATCTTCTTCTTCTGGCAAGCCCACAAATCTATTAAGATTATTGGCAATATTAATGGCTACTTGACAATTAGTAACTGCGTCTAACTTAAACTGTAATTTAGTATTAATAATAATTCTTGGAATAAAAGATATATTACTATAACTATCAGTTGCATATAAAACATCAATCTTAGCAACTTCATTAAATAAATAATTATTAATCTTAGTACCTAACAATCTTTTTTTAATGTGCTTCAATTCTCTTTTGTATCTATCTAGATAAAGCTCTTCATAATCAATCAGCATAGAAAAACTTATATATATGATCACGAGTCCAATCATCAAAAATATAAGTGGAAACAAAAAGAAAAATACTTCATAAACAAAATCGTTGGATGAGCGATCATCTAACACATAATTAAAAGACTCTTGCTTAGATTGCATAAATGAATTGAGTGACTCTACAACTGTACTAGCAGTTGTAGAGTTTACGCTCAAAAATGGGACTTTCTCGCCATATTCTGTAAGAAGTGAAAAATTGTATCGATAAATAATATCGCCTTCACTATCTGTGTCTTTAATAACGTTATATTTAGCTGAGTTTACAAGCTTGTAGTTAAATGGCTTTTGTTGTAGTAAATTAAAATATTGAGATTTAGAAATTTGACAACTTACTTGCTTAGGTTCAATACGATCGCAATTAATCTTGAGAACACCAACTTTAGAAGATTCGATTATAATTATCGTTGTCGGGATAAAGCTAAAAACAATCCCAAATATAAAGGTACATAAAAAGCCTATTAACCTTGTTGAAAATCCTGTTTTTGGTTCAGATATTTTAATTTCAGAGTTACTTTGACTGACAATCTGAAGCATAATAAATGATTGATTCCAAAGATATTAGATGTTTCCTAAGAGAAAGTTTTGTACTAAGCTCGTCTGTCTTTAGCTTCACTCAGTTAATTTTAATCAAGTGAAGTCGATAACATTGATAATTTAGTTAATAACGATCTCAATTAAAGTTTATAATTTCAACTGATAAAACGCTCGTGTTTAAAACTACATTAGAATGATTTTTTTGATTTGGTATTTATAGACACGCTATAATAAGCAAGATAGCCAAATAAATTCTCATTTATTTTGCTTCTAGATATATAGTGGAGAAAATAATGTCAAAAGAACAAAAGGGTAATAAAGAGTCTAAAAAGCCTAAAAAAGATCCTTCTGAGAAGAAAGAAAAGAAAGATCCTAAAAGATACGATTAAAAAACAGAGAGGCAGCGCAATGCGCTGCCTCTCTGTTTTTGGGTTTTAAAACTCGGCGCTTTGAGGGAAGCGCGGGAAGGGAATTACATCGCGAATATTGCCCATCCCTGTGATGAACTGAACAAGACGCTCAAAGCCCAATCCAAAGCCCGCATGAGGAACAGTTCCATAGCGGCGCAAATCTAAATACCACCAGTAGTCTTCAGGATTTAGACCCACACTGCGGATTCTTGCTTCTAATACATCCAGTCTTTCTTCACGCTGAGAGCCGCCGATAATCTCACCAACCCCAGGAGCGAGGATATCCATCGCTCTGACAGTCTGGCGATCGCTAGCCGTGCCATCATTGACGCGCATATAAAAAGCCTTAATTCCTAAGGGATAATCCATCACAATTACAGGCTTTTGAAAATGTTCTTCCGCTAAAAATCTTTCATGTTCTGATTGCAAATCTAAGCCCCATGACACAGGGAACTCAAATTTCTTGCTGGATTTTTCAAGAATGGCGATCGCCTCAGTATAAGTAATCCGCTCAAATTGTTGATCAACAATTTTGCGAGCATTGACCATCACCTGATCGCTCACCCGTTCTTGGAAAAACTCCATATCTTCAGGGCAGGTTTCCAAAACATAGTTAAAAATATATTTGAGAAAGTCTTCCGCAAGGTCGGCATCACCTTCGAGATCGCAAAAGGCAACCTCTGGCTCAATCATCCAAAACTCGGCAAGATGTCTCGATGTATTAGAGTTTTCGGCACGAAAAGTAGGACCAAAGGTATAGACATTAGAAAAAGCAGTTGCCATAATCTCCGCTTCTAACTGACCACTTACCGTCAAGAAAGCTGGCTTTCCAAAAAAGTCTTGCGAAAAATCAACGGGTTTTCCTGCGGCGGCAACTTTATTCAAATCAAAGGTAGTTACGCCAAACATTTCGCCAGCGCCTTCACAGTCACTAGCAGTTACAATCGGTGTATGTACCCATATAAATCCGCGCTCTTGAAAAAACTTATGTACCGCGTAGGCACAGGCATTGCGTACCCGAAATACTGCACCAAACATATTGGTGCGTGGGCGTAAGTGGGCAATTGTCCTTAAAAACTCAATGGAATGGCGTTTCTTTTGCAAAGGATAGGTTTCAGGATCGGCATTACCAAATACCGCGATCGCTGTGGCTTGCATTTCTACCCTTTGCCCTTTGCCCATCGACTCAACGAGAGTTCCAGAAACTTCGATGGAAGTACCCGTTGTAATCTGTTTAATTAAAGACTCGTAATTATCAATGGTTTGCGGCAATACAATTTGCAAACCTTGCAATGAAGAACCATCATTCAGTTCTAAAAAAGCTATATCTTTACCTTCGCGCTTTGTGCGTACCCAGCCTCGGACAGTACAGTTATCACCAATATGTCCACTGGTTTGTTCTCCGCGCAATAAGTCAACAATTCTTGCAAATGCCATACGCTAAAAATCACTATGAGTAGGTTGTAGAGCGATGGAATCAACGATCTCAAAGCTTAGTGAGCCATTCTAACATTTTGAACTATCGATCCTTTCATCCAGTGCGACTTTTATGACCCATAGGCAGTAGCAATAATTAGCTCTCATATGCCATTTCGCGAATCAATGGTAGGCGATCGTTAATGTAATCGCTAAGGTCATTTTGTTGATGAGGATCGAGAGAAGATCGCTCTTTTACTTGATCAACGAGCCAGCTCATCAGTCCATCATCATCAAGATTTAGCAGTAGATTGGGCTGTGCTTTGCTTACAGAGTCCCAGAAGAGGCGAATTATAGCAGGTGTCATAACTATTAACCTTTTCCTTAATGTTGTCCTAACAATTTATAGGTTAGTACATTTGCACCTTAATAATATTAAAAATCACACAAAATGAAATAATAGACACCTCTCACAAGAGAGATTGATTAGATATTGATAGAAATATTCACAAAACTATAGATGTCGCAGTCTTGATATAGCCCTGTATTAGGACATAAAACCCAAATAGTGTGAGGCGGCGCAAAGCGCCGCCTCACACTATTTGGGTTTTATGTCCTAACAAGAATGGCGACAGCTATATATATAGCTATAGTTATCAATGTTAGGACAAAGCCAAAACCCAAGAGAGGGTTGCGGCGCTTCGCGCCGCAACCCTCTCTTGGGTTTTATATCCTGACTGGGCTGGCGACAGCTATAAGTAGCTGATACTCTGTGCTTATTTTTGAAGAGGTTTTTTATGGCTAGACAGGTAGAGACTTGGAATAATCGCGCCGAAATTGCGGCTAGAGCATTGTTGCTATGTCAAATTGCCTATGATCAGGCGATCGCCAAGGGCGACAAATTTACAATCGTTGCCGCAGGGGGCAGTACGCCGCGCGTATTGTATGAACTCCTAGCTAAGAAAGAATGGGATTGGTCAAAGGTGCATGTGTTTTGGGGCGATGAGCGCTATGTCCCAGTTACCGACCCTCTAAGTAATGAAGGTATGACTCGTGCGTCGTGGCTTGATCTAGTAGCTATACCTGCATCAAATATTCATGCAATTCCCACTGGCGAAGATGATCCTGCGATCGCGGCGACCCAATACGAGCAACATATTCAAGAGTTTTTTGGTGTTACCGCAGGTGAAGTCCCGCAGTTTGACATGATTTTGTTAGGGATGGGAGACGATGGACACACAGCATCGTTATTTCCCCATACCGATGCTTTAAAAGTGCGCGATCGCCTTGTGACCGTTGGCAGCAAAGATGGGCAACCTCGGATTACGATGACTTTGCCTTTGATTAATCAGGCAAAGGAAATTTTATTTATGATCGAAGGAGTTGCGAAGGCTAAAGCTCTCAAAGCCGTGTTAGCTCCTCAAGGCGATTCCAATCAATATCCATCGAGATTAATTACTGGAAATACAATCTGGCTATGCGATCGCCTTGCGATCGGTAAGTAATACAGCGCTTTGCGCTTTCATAAAACCAAAGAGAGAGTGGCGGCGCAAAGCGCCGCCACTCTCTCTTTGGTTTTATGTGGCTAGACCTATAAAACTACTTAAGTTGAATCTTCAAAATATTGACAATGGCTAAACTAAATCCCCAACAATATGATCGCCTCAGGCGCGAAGCTAAATCGCCCTATCGTGGTTTACGAATATTTATTTATTTTGCTTTTGCAGGCTCAGGATTTATCGGTGCGGTGGTATTTTTCGCACGTCTGATTGCGGGAAATGGCGAGCTAGAAGCTAATTTGGGTAGCTTCGCTCTACAAATTGGTGTGCTAGCCCTCACAATCTGGCTCTATCGCCTTGATCGTAAGAATTAAATATAATCTCTAAAACCTATAGCGCACGCCCAGCGTGCGCTATACAGCAATTCTCATTATAAAAATTTGCCCAACCCTCGCAACGCAGGGACATATTAGTACATACAACCCCAGAATTAGCTTGCGGCGCGAGCTAATTCTGGGGTTGTATGACTGTAGCTATGGTACTTAGCCCCTTAGCTTTCAAAAAGCCTAAATTGCTTTCATGATGAGATGCACATACCACAGGTCTTTGGATTTTAATTATGCCCCGCACCTCATATAATGAATAGATAGATAAATAGATGATTTTGATAGGGCGAATCGCCATATTTTTTTGTAAACAATAGCAATTTAACTTCACATTAAGTTTTTTGGGGGGGGCGCTTAGGATGCAGAGTTGCAAAAATGCTATAGAGGAATTGGTAATTTCCGAAATTGATCTGCAAATTTCTCACTTACCCCAATATCGCCGCGAACAAATTAATTTGAGCGAAGTTGCAGCCTATGCACTAAATCGCTTACCACCAATGTATGCCACTTCTAAGTCAGGATGGCTACGGCAACGCAAAAAAGCAATTACCGAGATGCGTCCTCAGATTGAATCAGCAGTACGTCGCGCCCTAGTAAGCGTGAAGCCAGACGCACTGAGAGACAATAGCCCACTGCCATCTCAAGAAGTTGCCAGCCATGCCCGATCGCTAGCGGCGCTTCAACAGATTTTTGGAGCCGAAAATGCGTCTTGGCGGGATATTCCTAATGCTCTGGAAAATGCCCTGATGACAATTAAGCTCAAAAGTGCAGTCAGCAATACTTACCTCGTGACAGGTAAGCATGACGACACCGCGATCGGGCAAGTCTCATGGCTAGGGAGACATCTCAAAACCTCGATTGATGATGAGTCAGATGACCGCAAGGCCAAGGACTTCCATACTTACATGATTGATGTTAATTATCAATTTAGTAATGTTCTAGAAAAATTAGTCCTCTCCCTCGCTTATCATCAAATCCAAAAGCTGCATCCTGCGATCGCGGAGACTGTTGATCTAGGAGAAACTACAGCCTATGTTCTCAATCGACTGCCTCCTATGTATGCTACTTCTGAGAAAGGGTACAAAGCTCTGAGGCTAAGAGCGCGTGAGGTTTATGGTCAGGAAGTCGTAACGGCGCTAAAAGAAGCGATCGCTGTATGTGTGGAGTCGCCTAATCTCGAAAGAATGCCCTTGCCCTTGGCTCGTTTTGAAGCGGAGTTAGAGGAAGCGCTAGAGCAGGTGAATTGGATTTTGCAACGGGATGATATTACTTGGCGCAATGCTCCATTTATTGTCGAAGATTGTTTGATTAAGGCAGTCAATCATGAAATTGATTGGCGTAAGCGCAGCGATTATAACTATCCCCATGTGACATAAAAAACAGAGGTGGCGCGATGCGCCGCTTCTCTTTTTTATGTCACATGGAATAGCGGCGTAACGCGCCGCTTCTCTTTCTTATAAACAGGAATAGCGGTGCGTTGCGCCACTATTCCTGTTTGGTTTTGCAGAGCTACAAGCTTCCCGATCGCATTTTTGTCCATAGATCTTGGTATTGCGTGAGCAATGCTGGTGATAACGGCTCAATTAAATCACTCTTAGCAAAAACTTCGGGCGCGAAAAATTTAATAGAATTAGCTTTGACGCTATCAGGAACTTGGGTTAAATCGCTAGAAGTACTGACCGCATCAGTTAAAGCCGTAATCTGAGCCGCGATCGCAGGGGTTAAACAAAAATTCATCCAATCACCAACCGCGATCGCCACTTCACCCTTAGGAATGACCCAAACATCGCTCCATAGGGCTGTGCCATCTTGAGGAATTACAACTTCAAGGTCAGGGTTTTGGCGCTTAACTTTATACATATCACTCGACCAGCCCACCGCGGCAAGTGTATCAGTGGACAATAGTGACTGCAAATAATGCTCAGAAGAATAGGTTAATACTTGAGAATGTAAACTTTTTAGTTCTTGGCGTAGTGAGTCACTAAGCTCTGATGGCTGATAGGACTGTCCCATTTTTTTGGAGGCAAGTCCGATTACTTCACGAGCGTCATCAGGGAGGGTGAGCTTATTTTTTAGTTCAGGTCGCCATAGATCTGACCATTGCTGAATCCTAAAATCTAATTTGTCACGGCGATAAGCGATCGCCGTTGCTCCCCAACGATAGGGAATTCCCCAAACTTGATTATTACGGGTGACACTTTGTTGCCATCGAGGTGCTAGCTGCGACCAGTAGGGCATTTTGGCGAGGAGTTCTGGGGTTAACGGTTGGATTAATGATCGCGCGATCGCTTGATCTAGCCACGCATCGCCAATGCTCACTAACTGCGGTAAGTTTGCGGGAGGTTTGGATGCGGTTGACTCTGATTTACTAAAATCTTGTAGTTCTTGCCAAATTTTTGATGGTAAGTTTTCAGCTTTAAATTCTATTTTTTGCGGATAATTTGCCTCAAATTGACTGATTACTTTGCTAGGAATTGCCCCTAGTAATCCTAATATTTTGAGGCGATCGCGCTGTTCGAGAGGATTTGACCATTGACATCCCCCACTAATCGCCGCGATCGCTGCTCCAGCTAAAAACTTCCGTCTATCCATTTATTTTCATAAACATACTTACCTCATTAAAACAGAAAAAGCAATTCTGATTATAAAAATTGGTTTTTTGAAAGCCAGCCTACGGCTAGCTTTCAAAAAACCAATTTGGGGATTTTTAGCGCCAAAGGCGCTAAAAATCCCCAAATTGGTTTCCTACTCAGTAGCAACGCGCCGCCGCCCCAAAGCTACGCATACAATTACACCAACCGCAAAGCCAAAGTTAGAGAACGTCACCGACTCACCTAATAACAAAGCCGATGCCAAAATTGTTAGAAATGGCTGAAACAGTTGCAACTGTCCCACACGGGCAATTCCTCCCAAAAACAAGCCGCGATACCAAGCCACAAAACCCAAAAACATACTAAAAAAACTGACATACCAAAAACCTAAGCCAGCACTACTACTAAATGAAGGAATTACCTGAGGTAAATGCTGTAAAACAATCGGTAACAGAGCAGGAGAAGAAAATACTAACGCCCAGCAAACTACTTGCCAAGATCCAAAGGTGCGCGCCAAAATCGTCCCCTCAGCATAGCCAAAACTAGCAGTTGCAACTGCCCCCAGCAAAGCCAGATCTGACAACTGCAATGTGCCTTTGCTTGATAACAGTGCAAAACTCACCACCAGAATAGTACCCGCGATCGCAAACACCCAAAAGTTTGGAGATGGTCTTTCTCCTGCTCGCCAAACCCCAAAAAAAGCAGTTGCTAGAGGCAGTAGCCCCACAATTACAGATCCGTGGGAAGCTGAAGCATCACGCATAGCCAAGGTTGACAACAGTGGAAATCCCACAATGCCACCAATGATCATGATTAAAAAGCTAGGCAAAAATCGCCAATTAGGAACTGGCTGACGAGTCGCAATTAGTAGAAATAGAGATAAGATCGCCGCTACCACTGACCGACCTAGCGCTACAAATATGGGATCAAACTCCATCAGCGCCATACGTGTCGCAGGTAAAGTAATGCTAAAAATCATCATTCCACAAACGCCATAAATCAGCCCCCTTAGTTCCTGATTTGCTTTTAGACTATTCATTGTCTCGCTAAAAAAATTGGGTTTCACTTAGCCCAACAACTCTCATTATGAAACTAATTTTGAGGTTTATAGATAGCTACTCCCTTCCCAGTCTAAAAATAGACATTAAAACCCAAGGATTATCGTTGCGGCGCGAAGCGCCGCAACGTCTAATTTTTCACTGGGAAGGGAGTATAGCCATTTATGCTGTATAAAACCCAAGAGAGAGTTGCGGCGCTTCGCGCCGCAACTCTCTCTTGGGTTTTATACAGCATTAGTTTTTTTTGCAAGCCTTTCAAAAAAACTAATAGAAGGGCTTTAAGGCTTGCAAGATCACCGACGAAGCGCGCTTGGCATCTTCGGGTTGATCGAGGGTAAGACTCACTTGTTTTAATTGCTGCTCCAAACTATCAAACGTCTCGTAGGTTTGAAATATAAGCTGCATCAAGTCATCTAGGTCATAGGTATATAGCGGCGACCAGTCGCGTTCTTGGGGGCTAAATCGATGATTGAGACTCGAAAACAGGAGAATTTTGGCATGGAGTGGACTAATATTTCGAGAGATATCAGCCCTTAGGTCATACAAATTGGTGAGATATTTTAAATTATGACGATGGGGAATCGTGTCAGACTCATTCTTCTCATAGTGAGTGTTTTGGTTGCTAAGATTACTCGCCTTCGCGATCGCTGCCTGTGGATTTAAGAAGCTTTCAGGCAAATTACCTTCATCGCGCAAAGTATAGAGAAAGCCAATACTATCGATGATATTGTCGGCGGCAAGTAGATAGTCTGATTGTTTGCTAAGTTGCTTCACATGAATATTTAGCATCTGTTTAAGAGTACGCAGATCGGGAAACATCACCATTAGCTCACGCACAAGTTGGCGCATATGCAACGCCTTAACCTCGTTGACATCATTCGACCAAGTATCATGACAGGTAAACAGCATGAGGCGCTTGATCCTCAAAGCATTGGGGTCTTGCTCCAAACTGTCGATAACTTCTTCTAGAAGATTGAAATCTTCCATACTCTTTTGGGTGTATTGCTAACTTAGGGATCTAGGAATGTACTTTGCCATCGGGCATGGTTGCACCATTGAAGATCGTACCAATAGTTGTCGCACCACTCATTTCTGCCCTAGTCAAAACCGCCTCACTGAGATCGGCTCTATCCAGATTAGCGCGGACTAGGTAAGCATCGACAAGGGTTGCTTGACTGAGGTTAGCTCCATCTAGTAGCGATCGCGATAGATCGCAGCCCGTGAGCGTCGCCTGAATGAGTCCCACATTGGTCATCGTCGCCATACTGGCATTGGCTTTAGTTAAGTTTGCGCCAAACAAATTAGCAAGCAATAAATTGGCATTTTTGAGATCAGCTCTATTTAAATTAGCACCTTTAAAATTAGCTTCCGTAAGATTGACACTGCTGAGATTAGCTTCTGTGAAAATGGCATTGACAGCGATCGCGCCACTGAGATTAGCTCCTTGCAAATTTGCCCTTGAGAGAGTTGCCTCACTGAGGTTAGCCCATGACAGATCGGCTCCTGACAAGTCAGCACCACTGAGATTTGCACCACGGAGATCGGCCTTGCGTAAATTTGCCCCACTCAGTGTCGTCGGCGGATAGCCTCGCTCTTCGCGCATCAGGGCCGCACTCAAAATTGCACAGCGCAAATTAGCGCCGCGTAAATTGACACTCCGCAGATCCGCCTCACTGAGATTGGCATCCATTAGGTTTGCTAAGGATAGATTTGCCCCAAACAAATTGACACGTTGGAGCATTGCGCCATGCAGATCGGCTTCGCTCAAATTGGCATTCATCATGATTGATTGGTTGAGGGTAGCTCCGCCAAGTTTTGCACCTGATAGATTGGCGTGATTGAAGGTCACTTTATTTAGATAAGCCAAGACTAGGTTTGCGCGTCTAAGATCAGCTTTGGTGAGGTTAATACCGATCAGATCACTGTTAAATAGATTGGCATTAACTAAATTTGAGTTAGCAAAGTCGCGCCGACCAGAAGCATATTCTTTCAGAAGTTTCTCTGCGCTCATAGCTAATGACTTATCAGTGGGTTTTGATATGGTAGCGTGATTGTAATCCATGCTCCCCCAGTCTCAGGATGATTTTTGGCAAAGATCATGCCTTTATGGAGATTAACGATCTGCGAGGCGATCGCTAGCCCTAAGCCGCTACCACCTCGATCCATTCCCGACCTTGTGCGAGATGGATCAATGCGATAAAAGCGATCAAAAATATTTGGTAAAGCATCTTCAGGAAAACCGTCGCCAGCATCAATAGTCTCGATCTGAAGCTGGTTATCTAACACATTAGCCTTAATTATAATTGACTGAAGGGTAGGGCTATGTTTAATGCTGTTGTCGATCAGATTAACCATTAGTCTATAAAAACGCGACTCGTCGAGGAAAGCAGTTAGCTGCGGATCGCCAATATAGGTAAGGTTTACTTTTCTACGTGCAGCGATCGGCTCTAGGGTCGTCCAGACTGACTGTACCAAATTCGCGATATTCACTTCACTCAAATTTAAGATCGGGTCATGACCAACATCCATCTGCCCAAGTTCTAGTAAATCCTGAACAAGATTAGTGATCCGCTCGATTTCCCCAAGAAGCCGCTCGATCCAGATTTTGGCAGATGGATCAACACGGGGTTGAATAGTTTCGGCAACTAAACGAATTGAGGTAAGGGGAGTCTTGAGTTCGTGGGCAACATCCGATGTCCAGCGATCGCGTTGTTGGGCGATCAAGATTGCCTCTTTGCGATCCTCTAAAAAAATACCAACTTGTCCCTGTTCCAGATAAATACTGTGGGCGCGGATCGGTCTGCCCTGCTGTGGTACAGGATCAGCAGGATCAGGAATAGCGGGATGAAACACCCAATCAACTTGAGTCCCCAAACCACGCGATCGCGTGGTTTCCACTAAATGATCCAGCTCATAGGAACGGATTAATTGCAATAAAAATGGACTACGCTGTAATCCTTGCTGATGATTGACAATACCCATCATCATTGCGGCGCGTTGGTTACAAACTGCTAGGCGATTATCTTGATCGACTTGGACATAACCAATAGGAGCCGATTCAACAATTTTTTCCCATAATAGAGCGGTAACAGAGTTAATTAGTGAGGGCTTAGTTAAGGAGACTGGTGGATCTTGTTGGATGTTCATTTGGACATTTCGCATCCAAATCTTAAAACTGTGGAGTGACTTGAGTTGCTGACCCGATCGCGATCGCATACGAAATTTAAGACTACGTTGATTTTTAGCATAGTTCCAGCTAAGCCAACAGGCATTGGCAGCAATCGCCCCAATCACAATTCCTACAAGCAGCCAGAGTAACTCCACTTTTAATATTTCCTCTGTGCCTCTAAGTCTAACGGTTTGATTATAGCTGTAGCCAGCCAAGTCGAGACAAAACCCAAGATAGAGTTGCGGCGCTTCGCGCCGCAACTCTATCTTGGGTTTTGTCTTCGTCTTAAAAAGGGCGCTTAGCGCCCTTTTTTGTTAGTAAGTTTCAACGTGCCAACGACCGTCACGTTTCATTTGCTTTTCAAAGTCTTTCCAAACTACATCACTCTTAGCAGCAGTTTTGGTCATGAATTCAGCAATGCCATCTTCCATCCCGCGTAAACCACACATGTAAGTGTGGGTAGTGGGCTTTTGCATTACTTCCCACAATTCATCAGCATACTCAGCCATACGGTTTTGGATGTACATCTTTTCACCCTGAGCATTTTTTTGTTCACGGCTAATGGCGACATCATAGCGGAAGTTTCGCTTATTCTTGTAGGCAAGCCATTCAAGATCAGGCTTGTAAAGAACTGTAGTATCCGTAGGTACGCCAAAGAATAGCCAAGCTAGACCATTAAATTTGTAGTCTTCATGTTTTTCTTTAAACATACGCCATAGAAAAGCGCGGAAAGGAGCAATACCTGTACCTGTGGCGATCATAATCACCGTGGCATTAGGATCGTCAGGCAACAACATTTCCTTGCCAACGGGACCTGTAAGTTTAACGTCATCACCAGGTTTGAGATCGGTTAAGAAATTAGAGCAAGTGCCTTTGATGGTCTCACCTGCTTCGTTTTGATACTCTAGGCGCTTGACACTCAAAGATAGAGTTTTGCCATCAAGGTCATCACCTAGACGGGTAGAAGCGATCGAATAGAGGCGCAGTTTGTTGGGCTTACCATTTTTATCTTCACCGGGGGGGACGACACCAATACTTTGACCTTCTAAATACCGAAGAGAGCCTCCAGAGATATCAAACTTAATGTGGCGAGTATCGCCAACAGCGCCTGGTCTAACCAGTACTTCATTGGAAACGCACTTAGCAGTAAACGGGCTAGCAGGGCGGTAGATATTGACTGGAATATCTTTTTCTGAATTTGCACTCATGGGTCGTTATGTAGAGAATTTATGACAATAGGGACACAAAGGTCATTATATTTTCAAATGCGACTTGTCTATAGTCTGTAGTGTAAAGATCTCTTTTGTGGGGCAAATCTTACATATTTATTAAATTATCGTTGCGACAAGCAGAAGCGAATAGCGGCGCAAAGCGCCGCTATTCGCTTCTGCTTGTCGCAACAAATATGATGCTGTACTGATAATTAATAAGGCGATCGCCATAGCAGCTATGGGTTAGCTTGTCTATGTTATGATCGCTACAATTGATACACAATTCCATACCTAAGGTGCTTGCGATTAGCTCCATACTTGTAGTAGTACCAATTCGCGAAAGTGTGACAACACTTTCATGAATTAAGAAATAAACCCAGTAAGGTTTTTTAAAACTAAAAATGGCGGAGCCATTTTTGGTTTTAGTATGAGTGAAGCAGGCTATTTCGCAAAAGATTCACAACAAGCACCTGAATAAATATTAAAAAATGTCTCACTGAAACATTTTTTGTTTGATTGTAATAATTTGATTTAACAAGTCCAGAGGAGGCTACTTTGCAAACAACGGGTGCATTTGCTCTCATTGACAGCGTGAGACGACAAGGTGTTAAACATATTTTCGGATACCCTGGTGGAGCAATTTTACCAGTGTATGACGAGATTTATAAGTTTGAAGCTAGAGGGGAGCTTAAGCATTACCTCGTACGCCATGAGCAAGGAGCCGTCCATGCTGCTGATGGCTACGCCCGTGCGACTGGACAGGTGGGGGTATGTGTGGCAACTTCGGGGCCTGGAGCCACTAATTTAGTGACGGGCATTGCGACCGCCCAAATGGATTCTATCCCTCTGGTCATCATCACAGGACAAGTGCCATCCTATGCGATCGGTACCGATGCTTTCCAAGAAACTGATATTTGGGGGATTACACTTCCCATTGTGAAGCATTCCTATGTGATTCGTCGCGCTGAAGATATTGCGCGGATTATGGCAGAAGCTTTTCATATTGCAGGAACTGGTCGCCCCGGCCCTGTGCTGGTCGATATTCCTAAGGATATTGCCCAGAGAGTCTTTGAGTACAATTCTGAAGTTAAGATTGATTTACCCGGTTACAAACCCACGGTTAAGGGGCATTTACATCAAATTGCGGCGGCGATCGCCTTAATTCGTGAAGCCAAACGTCCTTTGCTCTATGTGGGTGGGGGGGCTGTATTGGCTGACGCTCACAAGGAGATTGCTGATTTGGCTAAGCGTTTTCAGTTGCCAGTCACCACAACCTTAATGGGTAAAGGCTCCTACGACGAAAATAATCATCTTTCCCTTGGGATGTTGGGGATGCATGGCACTGCCTATGCTAACTTTGCTGTCCAAGGTTGCGATTTGTTAATTGCGGTTGGTGCAAGATTTGACGATCGCGTCACAGGTCGTTTAGATACGTTTGCGCCCGAGGCAAAAGTTATTCACATTGACATCGATCCTGCGGAAGTTGGCAAAAATCGTAAACCCGATGTGCCGATCGTAGGTGATGTTAAAGAAGTATTGCAAGCGCTGCTTGAAGTCACCAGCTACGAAGAGAACATTCAAACTCAAGATTGGCTAACCCAACTTGATGAATGGAAAGAGGATTATCCGCTCGAAGTTCCCAAGTATGACAATGTATTGTCACCACAACAAGTAATTAATGAGTTTGGGAAGCAAGCGCCCCATGCTTATTTCACCACTGATGTCGGACAGCACCAAATGTGGGCGGCTCAGTTAATTAAAACTGGCCCTCGCAAGTGGATTTCTAGTGCAGGGCTTGGCACAATGGGCTATGGAATGCCTGCGGCGATGGGGGCTAAAGTGGCACTTCCTAATGATCAGGTAATCTGTATTAGCGGCGATGCCAGCATTCAGATGAATATTCAGGAGCTGGGCACGCTTGCTCAGTATGGCATCAATGTCAAAGTGATCGTAGTCAATAACCGTTGGCAGGGAATGGTGCGTCAGTGGCAAGAAAGTTTTTATGATGAGCGCTATGCGTCTTCTAATATGGAAGTAGGTATGCCTGACTTTGTGAAGCTTGCTGAAGCTTTTGGCATTAAGGGCGTTAAAGTAATTGACCCGAGTGATCTAGAGTCGGCGGTTGCCGAGATTCTTGCCTATGATGGCCCCGTATTTGCTGATTTTCGCGTTAAGCGCGATGAAAATTGCTATCCGATGGTTCCCCCTGGAGCTAGCAATGCGGAAATGGTGGGCTTGCCAACTCCCAAGCGATCGCGCCAACTAAAAACTGCACCTCAGTTAGCGACAGCACTAGTTTAAGGAATAGCTCAAATCCTAGAAGGGAGTGGCGGTGCTTAGTACTCTGCCCTAGCTATAAAAAAGGCAGCGCTTAGCGCTGCCTTTTTTATAGCTAGTAGCGATGTTATGCTTTTTCTTTATTTACATGAAAATCTATGACACCAGAAAAATCATATCGCCCTAATGTGGGAATTATTATATTTAATCGCAAAGGAGAAGTCCTTGTTGGCGAACGTGTTGGTGTGCCTGACTCTTGGCAATTTCCACAGGGTGGAATCGATGAGGGCGAAGATCCACAGGCTGCCGCATTACGTGAGCTATATGAAGAAGTGGGCATTAATGACGCAGTGTTAGCCTATGTTCATCCTGAATGGCTTTACTATGATTTCCCACCGACCCTAAAGCTATCGGGAAAATGGGCTAATTATTGTGGACAAAGACAACGCTGGTTTGCTTTTTATTGGGATCATCCTGCCACTAATTGCCAATTAGATATTCACGATCGCGAGTTTCGAGTAGTGCAGTTTATGGCGATCGATAAGACCCTAGATTCAATTGTCAGATTTAAAAGAGAAGTTTATCAACAGGTCGTCAAGATTTTTACCCCTGTAATCCGCGCCTATATTGGCAAATTGCCATGAACTTAGCCGATAAAAGAAAAATATTTAGACTTTCTCAGAATAGAGACAGGCGGCTTTTTGCGCCGCTTGTCTCTATTCTGGGTTTGAGTTTTCAGCAGTTAAACAATCATGTCTGTGGCGAGTTTATTGGCGATCGCCTTACCTTGCAAAATCTCCACTAATTTGAGCGCAAACGCCATTGCTGTTCCCGCTCCCCGACTGGTGACGACATTGCCATCAACCACCACAGGGATTTCTAAATATTCTCCTAGCTCTAATTGAGATTTAACCGATGGGAAAGATGTGGCACGTTTACCTTTGAGTAATCCTGCATCAGAGAGAACAGTTGGCGCGGCACAGATTGCCCCCAGCAGTTTATTGGTTTTGGCATGGGCAATTAATATTGGAGCAAGGCGAGGATCTTCTCTCAATCGAAAAGTACCAGCCCCACCAGCCAAAGCGATCGCATCAAATTTACTTGCATCAATTTCATCAAGAAGTTTATCGGCAGAAATGGCGATCGCATGAGCGCCGATCACAGTTTTTGTCTCTAAGCTTGCCGTCACCACTTCAATATCAGCACGGCGCAACACATCGATAATCGTAATTGCTTCGATTTCTTCAAAGCCTTCAAATAGAGGAACAAGTACAGTTTTCATGGTTTAAGGTTCTACGATTTAATCAAGAACTAGATTTTCTGTGACGCGGCTTTGCCGCGCCACAGAAAATCTAGTTCTTAGTCAGCATAAACAAGGGGCTTTAGCCCCTTGTTTATGCTGACTCCTGCTGGCATTGACTACATATACCGAAAAATTCGAGGGTGTGATAATAAATCTGAAATTTATGTTGCTTCGCAAGTTGATTGCCCAAATCATGAATGGGGCAGCTATCAATCGGTAAAGATTGACCACAGTTAAGGCAATTGAGATGATGGCGATCGGCACGGGTGACGCTATAAATTGTCTCGCCATTGGGTAAAGTTAGCGCCTTGATCAAGCCTTGTAATTTGAGAGCTTCTAGCGATCGATATACTGTTGCTAAACCCACACTTTTTTCGCTATTGCGTAACTCCGAATGAATATCTTGCGCGGATACAGCGAGATCGTGATGTTGGAGGAGATGTAGCACTCGTTCTTGACTGCGAGTGAGTTTTTCTTTCATGCTTTTGATGGGTGAAAACACGCCCTTAAGGTGTGTTTTCTGATGGTTCAGAACTTAAAAGGATTATAAATCACGCATGGTGTAAAGGAATTTTCTAAAAACTTATAAGTGGTGGCATTTAGATCGGAAATCCATTGTTTATGCACAAGTTCGTCAAGTCTATGCGTGCCATAAATCAAGGCTGAGATCCCTGCAATGGTGGCGCGAAAGTTGATCGCTAAATTAGGATTATCACCGTTATAGCGTTTGACCATGAGACTTCCGCGATCGCCATCGACTCGAAAAATACCATCATTCCAATTGCAATGTGGATCGCTAAGGGCAAAGATAAACGGCTCACAAGTGATCGGTAAACCATGCATAGCTTGGACAATATCAACAATTCTCACCATCCAAGGATCGCTCAGTGATGCCTGTAATTTTCCTGCATTACTCAACCATGTATGGACATTTGTATCTAATGGCAATGGCATTTTTAGGCTATGGATTTGATCGCGATGGCTGGCAAAAAAAGAAAACAGGCGATCGCGTGATTCTAAATCCGTCCAAAATATCGATGAAATTTCAATCTGGCGATCGCTCATTGGCAAATTACCACTACTGTCGATCGCATAGATTGCCATTGCTACAGGTTGATGATTGCGCTTGATCACCACACAAAGTTTTTGGCGATGCAAATGCCACCATTGCTCATAGTTGAAATCAGTAATTACTAAGCCGTGACTATGGGGCTGAAGGCTTTGCGATCGCAGGTTCTCATATAAAAAATTTGACAAAATATCTTTAGCTTCCGTAGCTGCAAGGCGATCGCAAGTCAAATTGTAGGATTTAGGAGTTTTTAAATATTGCGATAAAGAGGCGATGGGAATATTGATTTCGTTGGTGGAATTAGCGATCGCATAGCCCAGTGATTCATAAAAGCTTTCTTTAAAAGGCGTGAGCATACTCACACTGATTCCTTGCATTCGCATTTCCAGAAAAGCACTTTTCATCAATGCTTTCACACAGCCTTGGTTGCGATATTCAGGATATGTCCACACGCCGCCGATGCCTCCCATTGCCTTCAGGCTACCTCGCACCGACTGCTGAAAACTGAAGCATTGCAATGCCGCCGCAATTTTGCCATCGATCTCAGCAACTAATACTTCATCAGGATTAATCGCGGTTAAGTGCGATCGCGGCAAGTCTTGATTAGTCCAACGTGAGTATGCATACAAATCGCCCTTAAGAATTTCAAGGCGTTCATTTTTATCAATTTTACGAATTTTCATTATTGACCGTTGTATCGTCAGGCAACAGCAAACTCTATATATTGTCTAATTCTTCAGCAAAATCAATTCCCGTACAATGATGGCAATTTGCGATTCAGTTACCTCTACCGTATCTTGTTCAATTAATCCTTCTAGACTGTATCCATCCTCTTTGCCTTCAGTCATAGAATAATGTTCGACAATTGTACCGATATTCCCTTTTTTTAAACCAAATTGAGGAATATCTTGGGTTAATTGAACTTGAGAAAATAAAGGAAATGCCATTGTTAATGTCTCCTTATGCAGGAAATAAGGTTACGAATTGAGTTGTTTGATTATTTACTATCCAAATAGTTTTTATCTTCAAAACTTTGCCATTAGGACAGTTTAAGAAACTAATTATTTGATATTTCTGTCCGTATTGAGTTTTAACGGTTGGCTGAGCTTCTAAAGATAACGTCTGCTGTCGCAAATCTTGTTCTAATTGTTGCCAATTATCTAGAGTATAACCTCCTTTAGCAAGATATTCGGATTTGTCATCCTTAGGTAAATGTATCAGTAGATACTTAGTTAGCTTCTGGGATGCAATTAATGCATTACGATCTAAGTACATTTTTATGACACTGCTTCTGGCGGCAAATCATCAATTCAGAGCTAATAAGCTCCCGAAATTGCTACTTCGCGTAACTCCAAATCACAACTGCGCCAGACTTGACCATCAAGAGCCGTTTGCTCAATTAAACTAGCTAGCCGTAAAGTCTTGAGGGCTTGATCACCGCCAACCGAGGGCTGAGCTTTGTCTCGCACGCAGGCGACGAAATGCTCTAGTTCAGCGTGTAGTGGCTCAATATTGCTGGTATAAACTTTTTCTATAAAGCCATCTTGACGATACAAGACCTGACCGTAATCAGTTGTCCAATTGGCGGTAGTTTGACGATGAATCAGGATCTCGTTATTGAGGAAATCGGACTCAGTGAGAGAATTTTGACAATGGGCGGTAATTTTGCGTTTTTTGCGATGGGTAACTTTGCTGGCAGTCAGCGTGGCGATCACACCGTTCTCAAATCCAATCGTAGCAGTTACATAATCAAGATAGCTCGACTCTGGGGAGACGCGATTACCATGAGCCGAAACCCGTACGATCTCTGAAGGAACTAACTCCAGAACGAGGTCAATGTCATGGATCATCAAGTCAAATACGACCGAGACATCATTCGCTCTCTGGGAATATGGACTCATGCGATCGGCTTCGATCGCCAAAATAGTTTCATGCTTAAGAACTTTACTTAATTCTTGAAAAGCAGGATTGAAGCGCTCAATATGTCCAACTTGGAGAATTCGATTTTGTTCAGTGGCGATTTTAACTAATGACTCAGCCTCTGCGATAGTGGCGGCAATCGGTTTTTCGATCAGCACATTTACACCAGCCTTGAGACAAGTTGTGCCTACGTCATAATGCAAACGAGTTGGCACAGCAATGCATACAGCATCGACGAGAGGTAAAAGTTCGCGGTAGTCCTCAAAATAAAGCACTCGGTGCTTGCTGGCTGTGTCGCGTCCACGCTCCACACTTACATCTGAAACACCGATTAGTTCTGCATCTTTAAGCAAGCTGAGAACCCTTGCATGATGCTGCCCCATATTACCGATACCTATAACACCAACCCGAATGGGATCGTGGAAATTACGATTGGGGCTCATATTCCTCACACACGCTCAGTAAACACGCTCAGTTTGTCCAAAATCGTAACATGGATACATCTCGCTTTGCGCTCTAACTTTCCTAAGAGAAAGCACCCCAAGGATGCTTTCTTAAAAGTAAAATCAGCCCGTATTTCTCATACCTGCGGCAATACCATTAATAGTCAGCAAGGCTCCGCGCAGCAGTTCATTTTTGGAATAGCGCGATCGCAAATCAACCGTATCAGAGCGGTGTTGGCGCAATCGCTTTAGCAGAGATGCTTGAATAAAGCCCAATGGCACAATCGAGCCATTGCGTAACTGCACAGAACGTTGAAGATCGCGATCGCTATCCAACATTTGTTTTTGTCCTGTAATCGATTGGATCACAGTCAAGGTGCGCTGGTATTCCTCAAGAATTTCTGCAAAAATCGCCACAAAAGACTCTTCATGCCCTTCCTTGGTTAGCTCTCGCATATAGTGATGAGCAATTTGCAGGTCAGTCTTGGCTAAAGTCATCTCTACACGAGAAATCGCCGTTTTAAAGAATGGCCATTTGCTATAGAAATATTGCAACAACGAGATATGCCCCTCAGGGTTTTCTTTAAGAAATTCCTCAAGAGCCGCACCAATGCCATACCAAGATGGTAATAAAAATCGGCTTTGTGTCCAGCTAAACACCCAAGGAATCGCTCTGAGACTTGCCAAATCTCGTTTACCTGCGCGTCTGGCGGGACGAGAGCTAATTTGTAACTGGCTAATCTCTTCAATCGGTGTAACTTGATGGAAAAACTCCACCAAATCTGGCTGCTCATATATTAGATGGCGATAAACTTGGCGCGATCGCACTGAAATTCCTTCCATCGTATCCAACCAGCAATCAAGGGTATCAGTACTACTGGGCAGTAAAGAAGCCTGCACCACGGCTGTGGCGATCGTCTCTAAATTGTAAAGAGCAATTTCGGGAAGCGAGTACTTAGAAGCCAGCACCTCTCCCTGCTCTGTAATTTTGATCCGTCCTTCGATGCTACGCCCAGGTTGCGCCAAAATTGCTTCATAGGTGGGGCCGCCGCCGCGTCCGACTGATCCGCCACGACCATGAAACATACGGAGATCAACTTGATACTTTTGGCACACATCTTGCAGCGCCCGTTGAGCTTTATAAATTTCCCAATTACTGCTTAAAAAGCCTGAATCTTTATTGCTGTCAGAATAGCCGAGCATCACCTCTTGCAAATGATTATGATTTTCGAGATACGCTCGATAAAGTGGCAGATTAAATAGCTCAGTCATGATGGGCGGAGCGCTGCGGAGATCTTCAACCGTCTCAAATAATGGCGCAATGCTCAAAGAACCTTTGCCCGTCGCAGGATCGTAAAGCCCTGCTTCTTTGGCTAGTAGCAATACCTCCAAAATATCGCTGACACTACGGTTCATGCTGATCACATAGTTGTTGCAAATATCAAAGGAAAACTCCTGTTGTACCTTGGCAACCATCCGAAAAGTTTCAATAATCTCGTTGGTTTTGGCACTAAAGTTGAGTTTAGCGGGAATCATCGGGCGGCGAGTTTTTAGCTCTTGGGTCAACCATTCTACTTTTGCCAATTCCGTGAGATCGTCATAGGGTTGATCTAAAAGCTGAAGTGATTCCGCAATTTCCGAGATCGTATTGCTATGTTGCGTACTTTCTTGACGAATATCAAGGTGAGCTAAATGAAAGCCATAGACATGAACTTGACGAATGAGGTTTTCGAGGGGCTTAGGATTGAGCTTAGTTTCCATCAAGCTGGCCTGAATCAGATTTAACTCTGCCAAAAATCCTGAAGCATGGGTATAGAGCTGATGCTCTTGACCTTTAGTAGACAACTCCATGTCTGAGGCTTGCCAACCACTATGGCGCAGTTTTTGATTGCGATCGCGAGTACGTTTTAGTCGTTCATGCACATAAGCCAGCTTGAGGCGATAAGGCTCTTGGCGAAACTTAATCGAATTTTTTTCATAAATTTCTGGCAGATGTAATTGATCGTCTCCAAGGGAGTCTAGTAATTCTTGAGAAACATCGCTGAGACTTTGTGATAACGACAGCAAGCGGCTGAGATGCTCGATGGACTTTATATATTTGTTAATTACCAGATTGCGCTGATAGCAAGCAGTCTGCCATGTGACATCGGGAGTGACATAGGGATTGCCATCGCGATCGCTGCCCACCCAAGAGCCAAACTTACAAAAGTCATAGCTGGGCAATTTCATTTTTGGGAAAGTAACACTCAACGCCGAGGTTATGCGATCGTAAAGCACAGGAACCGCATCAAATAAAACCTCTTCAAAATAATGCAAGGTGTAGTCGGCTTCGTCCAAAACCGTCGGCTTGATCTGGTTTAACTCATCTGTCCGCCACCAAAGCCTTATTTCCTCAGCAATCTGTTCTTGCAATGAGGCTGCTTCCCAATTTTCGGATATTACTTGCGGTACAATCTCATCTCCCTTGAAGCCAATAATCCGATCTAGCTCCTTCAACATCTTCGCGATCGTGCGTTGCTTCTCCCGAATGGTGTGGCGGACAATTTCCGTAGGGTGAGCTGTAAATACCAGACGAATATCAAGATTGTCCAACACTTTCTGAATCTGACGAGTTGGCACATTTAATTTTTTTAATGTGGGGAACAACCACCGAAAAGTCCCCGTCGCATACTCAGCTTCACTATTAATCGGACTAACCCGATGAATACTGGTTTGTTCTTGTTCATGATCTTGCTCAACAATATTAATTAGTTGAAAAAATAAAGCAAAGGCGCGAGCCGCCGTCGTTGCCTGATGTAAATCTAGACTTTCAACTACCTTTAAAACTTCTTGGGCGGGATATTCAGGCGCTTGTCCTTCTGGTGAACACATGGCTCGCAGTTGGCGCAATAAATCAACCAATTCTTGACCACTTTCTCTTAACAGAACTGATTCCCACAAATCCTCAACGAGCTTGAGACGATATCGCAAACGAGAATTAGCGGCACGCAGATCGCTCTCTGTATTCACTATCTGGATCAATGACGCTGACAGTACTGCTGGGGAACTCATCCAACCTTCTCCAAAAATTTTCTTTCTTATCCCAAATTCTCCCACCTTCAGGCAAGTGCTTCTGTTTCTCAGTTAGCATTTACAACACTTTGCACTCGAAATTGAACCAAGACTTTTAAAAAAGTCTTGTGGTTCTTGAGATCGAAAATTGCTGTGTTAGCTATTTTGATGACGGAAGCCAAAGTCTGTCGGCAAGACGTAAACGGAAAACCTCTATTGTCTTCTATACCATATCAGTCGATAGCTTTGTTGTTTGTTGATTTTTTTATCGCCTCTAAGTTAAACAGCAAGGGGCTAAAGCACATCTTCTATGAGCTTTTTCTAAATCTTTAGTTGTACTGAAATAACTTTTGATTAAAACCAATAATTAGCGGTGCGCGACAAAGCCACGCACCGCTAATTATTGGTTTTTATGAAAGCGCTATAAACCCAAGAGAGATTGGCGGCGCTTCGCGCCGCCAATCTCTCTTGGGTTTTGGCTGGCTACAGCTATAGGTTTAATGGCAACGTCGTTTTGAGGTTTAGGCTAGCGCTTTTAGATCCTGTTAAAAATACCTTTATTTTTGCAATATTTCTTTACAAATTGTCGATAATAGAAATTAGAGCTAAGCAGCTATTCAAAAAACACTATAAAAAACGAATTTAACAATGTTTGATGTACTAATAGTCGGTGCAGGTATGGTGGGCGCAAGTCTAGCCTGTGCGCTGGGAGACAAAAACTGCAAATCAAATCGTAGCCTCAAAATAGGAATTATTGAGAGCCATAGCAACTTTTTGCGTGGAGAATTTAGCGCCGATGGTCGCGCCAGTGCGATCGCCTATGGATCAAGCCAAATTTGGCAAAATATCGGTGTGTGGGGTGGAATGGAGCGCCGAGGTGTTACACCAATGCACAAAATACAGATATCAGAGGGAGATCTTCCCTATCAAGTGCAGCTACGCCGTGAAGACATGGGGCAAGAAGCCTTGGGCTACATTGTCGAAAACTCCGTGACTTTAGCTTCACTCTGGGAATTTGCAAGGCAATGTCAAAATATAGAATTAATTTGCCCTGCCCAAGTCCTTGATATTGAATATGTCAGCGATCGCGATGTGATGCGCGTCAAAGTCAGTTCGGAGATTGGCGATCAATACTTAGAGACAAAATTATTGGTGGGTGCTGATGGTGGGCGATCGCAAGTACGACAGTTAGCGAATATTACAACCAGCGAGCGCCACTACGAGCAAACCTGTATTGTCACCACCATCAAGTCAGAAAATCCGCATCAAAACTTTGCTTACGAGCGATTTCAACCCAGTGGTCCTTTTGCAATTTTGCCTTTAGGTAGCGATCGCGCTTGTGTGGTCTGGACAGCAACTAAAAAAGAAACGCCGAGGTTATTAGCCCTCAATGAAGCAGATTTTTTGCAAGAGATGTGTCTTCGCTTTGGCAAACCTTTAATGGAACAGCTAGGAAGTATTGAGATCGAGTCGCGTACCCGTGCCAACTATGAGCCGCGCTGGATGCATAGCCAAACTTACATTAAGCCAAGATTAGCGATCGTTGGTGATGCGGCGCATACAACTCATCCGATCGCAGGTCAAGGGATGAATTTGGGAATTCGCGATATTAATGCTTTGGCTAACGTTTTAAAAACAGCGCATCAAAACAATCAAGACGTAGGCTCAATTAAGGTACTCAAGATTTATGAAGCTAGACGAAAATGGGATAATTTGGGTGTTATTTTGCTAACTGACATCTCAAACCGCATTTTTTCTAGCCAAAATTGGTTTTTCAAAGGCTTACGTCGTTTTGGACTACTAATCTTACAAATTTCTTTGTTCAAAAGAATTTTGATGTTTTTTATGATGGGCTTGCATCAGGTTTAATACCAAAAAGCAGTGAGGCGGAGCTTTGCGCCGCCTCACTGCTTTTTATATTCTGTGGAGATTTACACGGATACAGCCATAAATTTTAGCGCATCCTTTACAGAACAGTAGAAACCTAAGATTTTTCGTTTAATTTTGACCATATACCGCATCGATAAAAGCTAATGTCGCTTTGCCATCTCTCAAATTAATTGGTCGAGGTTAAAGTAAATGCAAACAATCGATACCATGTTATCCCCCGCACTCGACCCAGTGAAGGATGATTGGAATTTTCTTGAGGTGTGGATCGATCCAATGCAGTCGCCGCCTTATTTGCTAATGCTAATAAGCGATTGCACGGGAGCCGAACATGTTTTATTAGCTGACGCAGGTTGTCGCAATACGGTATTTAATGGCACAGCTCAAACAGGTACAGAATTTGTACAACGCTTTCTAGAAATTGGTGTGCGACATTTCCGTCTAGAGTTTGTCAATGAGTCGCCTGCGCAAGTATTAGAAACGATTAGCCGTTATCAACAACTTTTGGCTGGCAAAATTTCTGGCTCTAAGCTTTGGAAGAAGTTAAAGTTGCAAAATCAACTAGGTGTAACCAGAGGTTCACTAGAATAAGAAAAATTTAGAATAATTTTAGTTGTGGAGGATCATAACTTGCAAATTTCACTGTACATAACTTTTAAGATTGGATAAGTTCTTTGCAACCTTGCAATAACTACTGAAGGTGTGTCATAAGTAGGCGTTGTACCAGTAATTCTTGTGTGTGCAGCGTCATCTCTTCTTCCCTTTACACTTTCAAGTTCAGATTTCAGAATTTGTAAGTGATTATTAGTATCCAAGAATGAATGAACTTTCTCTGCTTTTTGTAGTCCAACAGATTTAATAAGCATTGGCAGAAAGTTATTTTCGTAATGAAATCCATGATTTTTACGGATTATCTGTTTTTCAAGATTATCTCTAAAATATTGAGTTATGAGCTTGTTCTTAACTGAACGTCTGATTATTAAATCCATAGACTCCTCTATCCATCCACAATATTCTAGTAGAGCTAGTTTCGAGTAGTAAATAGAGTTGTTTGGGGATGCAGAAGTCAGAGAGTCGTTGTAACGCTCATCAAAATATTTGAGTGAGTCTAGAATATGTTTCTTGATAATCATGCTATGAAAATATCTCTATAGCCGTCTCTAGGCGATTTATCACATTATCTTTATGGCTTAACCCACTTTTAAGGTTCTCAAGCGAGAAATTTTCATGTTGCCTTAAGCGGTTGAATCGCGATTGAAGTTCAATATCTCCCAAGTTTTGCAATGTGTCTAGGTTACGCAAAACACCAACCAAAATTGCTTCTGTAGTTGCTTTACTGATTTTAGGGAGAGGTTTTCTATCAAGAATATGAGTAAAGATAAGATCAATGGCATCTAGAAAGCGAGACTCTTTTTCATTAAGTGTATTTTCATCATCATTCTGATGTTCATTCATGAAGTTATTCAAAAATTGAGCTAAGCGTCCATTGTAATGTTGGTAATCAGATTCCATTGCAAAGGCTCTTAGAATAAGCTCTTCATAAATAAGTCTATATGATTTGTTTTTTTCTAGGTTTAAAAATTTACAAAATTCTGATGTTCTTGCCAGTCTCTTCAGCAGATTATTAAAATTTCCTTGGAAAATACAATTGCGAATTTCTTGATTATTTAGTTTGTTCCCACCAGTATTTAGACGATGAAAAATTGTGAATAGGTATTGCATATGCTTCTTTTTGGCATAATCACACCGTAAGACAGTGATTGGGATTGTTAAGTTCTCTACACGATTATAAATCTCCTCATGTTTGTCACGGATTGATTTGACTGTTTTTCCAGATATTCTTTCATCGATATCCGTAAGACTGGATAATGTCCAAGTATCATCACTTAAAAAGCTAATAATACTTGACATACGTTGAAGTCCATCAATTACTAATCTTTTCCCAGTCTTATAGTCAAGACTAATGCACATACTAGGAATAGGGAGTTGTTTGACCAATGAATCTATAAAAAGTGTTTGACTAGTCTTTGACCATACTAAATCACGTTGAAAATCAGGCTTAATATCAAGTTGTTGATTTTTGTACATTCGTACGAGATCAGCACAAGATCTTAATTCATTAAAAGCTATTATGTCAGTTGGAGGTGTTTCATTAAAATCATCAATCTCTCCTAGTTCTTCCTCTTTAATCTCCAGATCTCTTGGGTACTTATCTTCTTCTATTATCGTTTCGAGTTGATTAAGCATGATATTCAAATTAATAATTAATTAAGTTTTTAATATATTTATTGTTGATTTATCTGTTGAATTCTGTCTTCTTATCTGAATCCTGAGGATCAACAGATTCATATTATACCACTCAAAACTTGCTCAGCATCTAAGCTCAAATTTGGAAATGTGGGCGAAGCGATCGCATCATTACCGCGAAACAAATTAATTTCATACTCTCCATAATGAGCGATAAACCCATATAGGTTTACAGGTTGATTCTGTATTTGTGCGATCGCAAGGTTCATAGCGCATCTAGCCCCTATTAGTCCTTCTCGTCTCACCCAATCTTAGCGCGGTTTTTATTTTGTCATAGGCAAAATAAAAATCGCCTAAAAAAGAAGCCTCGCATTGCGAGGCTTCTTTTTTAAACCGTAGTGGGAATTTTGATGTTGTCTTCCCATTTACGAGCTGGGCTAGCTCTGCGAATATTTCGCCAAATTTGGGTGGCGGCTAAAGTTCCGTCAGCTACAGCGATCGAGACTTGGTTCAAGCCTTTCTTCAAATCACCAAGGGCAAAAATGCGATCATGGCTAGTCTTACACATATCGTTGGTAACTAGATTCTGACCATCATATTCCAAACCTTCGATACCCTTGAGATAGTGGTGAAAGTAGGTCGAACCCATTCCCACTAAACCAGTAGTCGCTTCTATGATTGTGCCATCGGTTAGTTCTACGCCACTAAGATGATGATTTTTTCCATGAAACTTGGCGATCGGGGCTTCGTACAATGGATAGCCATGTTCGGCTAACTTCTCCTTAGTCTTGTCGCTGACTTCGCATAAACCATGAGTCAACACGGAGATATAAGGCGTAAACCAGTTCAATACAAAGGCAGCGCCAATTTGTCCTTCTGTATTCGCAATCAAAACTGCTTTCTGATTCCACATATCAAAACCATCACAGATCATGCAGACATGAAGCGTGTAACCTGCATAATCATAGACATTTTGCATATCTTCCAAATGCGGCAAGTTGTCCATAATTCCTGAAGCTGCAATTACATACTTGCTGCGAAATACAGGATAAACACTGTTAGTTTTGCCAACTTTTACTTTCACAGCAAAAGTTTCGCCCTCATCGACGACATCTTCCACATAGCCGCGCAAATGATCGGCTCCCCAGTCTAATGCTGTTTTTGTACCATGATTCAAAATGTCGCGCCCTGGGGTGGTGGGGTCAAGTCCGACATAATTACGCAAATCTTGCATCCAGAGCGATCGGCCTTTGCCTTTTTCGACAATCAAACATTTCAGCCCATAACGCGCCAAATATATCGCTGCTGACAGTCCACCCATGCCACCGCCAACTACGATCGCATCGTAGACAGTCTCAAGGCGTTGGTCAAGATTTTTGCTAGAGAGTCTCATGGCAGCCCCACTCAAATTAATTCACTTATTCAATTACTGTTAGCGATCGCCACAGTTTTTACCAAAATTTCTTCAAAGAAAAGGGCTGCTTGGCAACCCTTTTCTTTAATCATTAACCAACGAAAGCTAAACGTGGTGCGGATACGCCAGTAGAGGCAGTACCCTTGAGGTAAGCCAAGATGGTGTCTGCATCAGAGACTTCAAAAGGATCGGTAGGGCAGTTGTCCGAGAAACCTGGTTCAACGAAGATTTTTTCAATCTTGCTATCGTTGACCAACATCGAATAGCGCCAAGAGCGAAGACCAAAACCAATATTGGACTTGTCTACCAACATTCCCATCTTGCGGGTAAATTCGCCAGTACCATCAGGCAATAAGAATACATTCTTAGCACCTACTTCCTTACCCCACTTGAACATTACGAAGGCATCGTTAACAGATACGCAAATTACTGCATCTACGCCGAGAGACTTAAATTCTTCATATAGCTCTTCATAACGAGGCAAGTGATTTGAGGAGCAGGTAGGAGTGAATGCACCTGGCAAGGAGAAAACAACTACTTTTTTACCAGCAAATAAATCTGCGGTGGTCTTATCTTCCCAACGGTAAGGGTTAGAACCTTCTACTGATTCGTCACGAACACGGGTTTTAAAGACGACATGAGGTACGGTTTCAATAACTGCCATGTTTTTAATTGGTTGTTTCGATAGAATTATTTAAGAATAATTCTTATTTATAAATTAGTCAATAGCTAGAATTACTTGGTTATTAGAAAAAGTTTAATAAATTTGTTGTTCTTAGGTAGAGATGGTATGATTGTGTCCTAGACAACTAAGTAGTTAGTTAAAACTTGAAAATTTAATCATGCAAAAGCAAGCGGATAGGGTTGTTCAAATACTGAAATCAAAGGGGTTACGAGTTACACCCCAGCGCTTTGCTGTGTATGCAAACTTGTGCGATCGCACTGATCACCCCACCGCCGACCAAATTTTAAACGACTTAAACCAGAACGCCCCCACCTCATCACAGGCTACGGTTTATTTGTCACTACAAACTTTGCGCGATGCGGGACTTGTGCGCGAGGTATTACTAGAGCAAGGCGTATGTCGCTATGATGCCAATGTCGAGCCACACCATCATTTTCGGTGCAGTTGTTGCGGGGAAATTGAAGATATTGCTTGGAATGCTTTTGAAGGTTTAGGATTCCAGCAAATTCGCTCAGGCTTAAAAGTTGATAGCTATGAAGTCACAGTTAGCGGCGTATGCGATCGCTGTAATCACTAAAAAGATTAAAAAAGAGTGAGCGCAAAGCGCTCACTCTTTTTTAATCTTCAGGATTTAAATCCCCCCTAAATCCTTTAGGACGTATATCATCGGGCGTAATCAGTTTTTCTTGACTAAGATTATCCTCCCCTTCACTAGAGCTATCTAAATCTCCAATGGAGAGGTCATCGCTGCGTAGATTCTCTTGATAGAGATCAGCTCGTCTTTGTCTGCGCGAGCGACCAAGGGACTTGATGCCAGCCTTAATCCCTGCAAAAGCACTTTTAGTGGCGATCGACGCACTAGAAGCACCTTGACGGACTCCTTTGATCCCATCATTAACTTGCTTAACTGCCTCCCCTGCATTCTTTGCGCCTTGATTTAACTCATCACTTAATTCACTTAGTTCTAGTCCTGTCATACGAATCGCTTCGAGCGTCGCAGGCAACTCCCTAGTCAGCGTATCAGCCAGACGAACAATACTGTTTGCGGCTTTGGACAACTCTTTAAAAGTAGGAATTGCTGTCAATAAGAGAATCGTTAGACAAACAACCACTAACAAAAATGACAATCCTAGCAAAAAGATCGCTTCGGGCATAGTTTTCTTACAGGTGTTTACTCTTTAGATTACTTTTGAAAGTCTTTTGTTAAGGGCTTAATCTTCATGTATGTCATCTTCATCAGAAAGATCATTAATTTCGATAGACATATTACTTGATGAACTACCAATAGACAGCGCTAACTCATCCTGCAACTTACGGCTAGCTTCTTGTCCTGTGGCGATCGCTTCTTGCAATCTTATCAACGCTTCATCAATAGTACGCTGTGCTTGTTCGGTCAAGCGATCGGCTTGATACTGCACATTGGAGCCTAATTCTTCAGCGAGCTTCGGCAAGTCCTGCGCCGAGTTTTGTAAAGCTCGGCGGGTTTCCTTACCCGATCGCGGTGCAAATAAAATACCCGCCGCCGTACCAATCGCTGTACCGATTATCAATCCACCTAAAAACTTACCTGCGCCGCTTGACATTTTGCTTGATCCCTGACGACTTTTTAGTTGATGAGTTTGCACTAGTCCTTGATGAGCTTTTACGAGACTGTTGCCAACGACTGCTTACAAAGGATACACCACGAGCAAGAAAAGATAGCAAATTACGAATTTTTGCTAATTGGTTTTGCAATGTTTGGTATTGCTTACGTGCTGAACCCACTCCTTCGCGGGCGATCTCCAGACCGGGGTTCGAGCCTTGCAGACCATTCTCACAAGCTTCTGTCCAGCCATCCACTGTCAGCACTGTTGCCGAGAGCGATCGCTTTAGTAGCCACACTTGCCACGATGCATATAGCAATCCTGTACTAATTATTAACTGTAAAATGATCACAATCCAAATCATTATTTTTTAATAAGAAATCATTGAATTTCTAAGATTTGCAATTAAAGCAAAAAAGTAACAGAAACTACATATTTATAATTATAAATATCACACCCGAACCAATACAGCAACTTCGATTGTGTCATCAACTTTGTATTAGGTCTGTAAATATTATCTTTCCACAAAAACATTTTTTATAAGGAATATGTCATCAAAAGCCACGAATTTAACAAAGGAACTCAAAATCTTAATAACTCGTCTCACAATATATAAATAGGTTATATTGGCAATTGATTGAGATGCACACAACAAAGTTGTCTAACAGTTCAGTGACACTTCTACACCCCCATCCTTATCTGATCGTTCATGCAGATGAAGGACAGCAAATGATTCCGCTCGTTAATGCAGACTTCTGGACAATTGGGAGAGGTTACGACAACTCAATTGTTTTAACTGATAAATGGGTCTCTCGCTATCATGCCACCCTACAAATCGTTGGTGCTGCCAAAAGCGACAGCTTTGACTCGTCCATTAAGGGCGATGCCAAAAATCGTAATAATAACAATGATTCTGGCAGTTTCTATCTGGTAGACTTTGGCAGCCGTAATGGATCTTTCATGCGCGGTCAAAGAATTACTTTTCCAATTTTGCTAAAAAGCGGTGATCGCATGACCATTGGCAAAACCGATATAGACTTCTTTTCACCGCATAAGCGTGAGCCACATCGCACTCCTAGCGAGCATATGCGGTTATTTCAACAACCCACGGCTCCAGTGTCACGGACTACTCTTACCCCTTCCGAAGAGAGGGTATTTTGGCAAGTGGTACAAGGATTTACCAACAAAGAAATTGGTAAGCGCTTGCAGATTAGTCCTCGCACTGTGCAAACTCATCTCAGTAGCATTATGACCAAACTCAACTTAGAAAATCGTTCTCAGATTGTGCGCTATGCTTTTGAGCAGAGCTATCGCCCTAGCGGTGAGAGCGCCGAAAGTTCTGAAAATCCGATCTTATAAGTAGCGACGTTTCACGTCGCTACTTATAAGTTTGAGTGAGAACCTTAAGAAAACAACTATGGCTTACATTTTTGCGATGTAGTTGTGCTTAAAATTTAGAAGCTATAATCTTATTTCTCAAAATCTAAAATATGCTAGATCTCAAGGTGATTCTTCCAGTCTTGACTATTTTATTTACCATTAGCTGCCTATTTTTTGGTACTCGCAATGGTTTCTACGATTCCGACAAGTATCATGGCAATGGCTCCGCTCACTAAGAAGAAAAAGAGAGTTGCAGCACTTCGCGCTGCAACTCTCTTTTTCTTCTGGTTATAAAAATAGTCATACAGACTGCGCGTGCTGGTTGACATGGCAAAACTAGAGTTGCGAAAAACCCAGAAGCGAGTTGCGGCGCTTTGCGCCGCAACTCGCTTCTGGGTTTTTATGCGCGGCTTTTTAATTTAATTAGGAAACATTTACATTCAACGTGATAAGCTAGTCTGTCTGAAAGTTAATACTTTAAGAAATTCATTCTACTCAGAGACTACTGAGAAACGGAAACCGCCTAGGAAGTCGATCTGTTGCAAGCTTGCCATTAGAAAGTAACTTGTGATAAGTGGCACAAACCCAAATATCTGGGAATAACTAGGAATGCCCAATCGTGAGGTTGGGAAACACGCGCTAAAACGCCTCAGCGCGTTAATTGTCGAGTTTAGTCACGTACACCTCAAAACACGTTCAAGTTTTTACCATGGCACTTTTGCAAGAACGCAAACTAGAAATATTCTCTGAATATCAAAAGCATCCCACCGACACTGGCTCCTCTGACGTACAGGTAGCTTTGCTTAGCGAGCGTGTCAGTCAGTTGACAACTCACCTCAAACTACATCCAAAGGATTTTTCTTCTCGCCGTAGTTTGCTCAAAATCATCGGTCAACGTAAGCGCTTACTCGCTTATGTTAAGAGCCAAGATCGCGCTCATTACAAGCAACTGATCCAAAGCCTTGGTATCAGAGGCTAATAGCTAAAAACAAAAAGAGAGTTGTAGCACAAAGTTCTACAACTCTCTTTTTGTTTTACAGCAATTTTTGATCAAACGAACCAATAATTGTTTAAAAGTGTTGCAAAGCAACACTTTTAAACAATTATTGGTTCGGGTTTGAGCGTAAAGCGCCATAGGAGCGCTTTGCGTAATCAAAGAGTTGAGTTGCGGTGCAAAGAGCCGCAACTCAACTCTTTGATTTTGTTTAGGTATTGCCTAGCACTGGAGAGTCTAGAATTAGGTAACTGATATTGCTAAAGTGAGGAGTAAAGTGAGTAAACCCACCACAGAACGTATACCATTCGAGCCGAATAATCGTGCCAAGAAATCTAAGGAAGTTAAAAAGTCAACGACTATTCCCGCAGACTCTAGTGATAAAACTTCTAAGAAGGCTCCTGTCAAGAACGTAACGACTAATCAAAGCAAAGTTAAGACAGCCTCTACCCCTAAGCGTAATGACTCACTCGGTATTCCTGACGAAGTAAATCGGCGTATTATTCGACGAGCCACCATATTTTGCGGCATTCCTACGGGGTTAGGACTCACTACATTTATTGTTAGCTATGTACTGGTTAGCAAACATATAGTTGATTTACCAACCTCGGCAGTGGTACTCCTAAGTATGTTGTTTTTAGGCATTGGTGTTGTAGGACTAAGTTATGGAGCTATTTCTGCTTCTTGGGATGAAGGTAGAGTTGGCAGTTGGTGGGGTAGCAATGAATTCAAGAAAAATTTTGGATATTTGAGAGAAGCTTGGCGATCGCAACAAAAAATAGTCAGAGCTGCTCAGACGAAAGATCGCGATTAAACATAAAAAAAGCGGCGCTTAGCACCGCTTTTTTTTATGGAGAGATAAATTTATTTGAGCAATCTCTGCAAAACTGTTTCGTGGGACAGACCTTCGGCAAGAAAAGACTCAACAATCCCCAGTCTTTCGGGTAAGCCAATAATGTAGGTATTACATTCTGCACCTAGGGACTCACAGGTAGTTTGAACAGCCAATAGCTCCCGACCAGTTAATCGACTAAAGAAGGAAGTCAGTATCCCCGCCTCTAGATAACCTGTTGGTAGAGTATTACCTTCGATCTTACGGACGTAAGGCGAATTGTAGGTCTTTATAAAGACAAAACCCTGCGTCTGGTATTGGGGATCAAATTCAAACTTACCCCAGCCATGAGTTTTCCAACATTCCTTAAGACTTTGAATGAAGGTGATCATATCCATCTCGGCAAGGGACTGCGAATAATATTCTTCGAGGGATTCGGTAAAGCGGGTATAGAAGTTTTTACCCCACCATTTTCCACAGTTAAATAAAACCAATCGTGAAGCTTGCCCTGTTTCTTTGGCTAGTCCTGAGTAGAGGGAAGAGATTAATGTGTCTGGAACAGCGATCATGCGATCGCCGCGTCGATTTTCTAATAACCCAATTTCTAGATCTCCTTTGACATAGGAATTGTAGTCAAAAAAGTTAGAGGGAATGCGATTTTCCTTGATGAGGTCGGCAACAGAAATCATGGTGGTTTGTCTCTAGTAGATGAGCGTGACTTGAGCAGCGGTGATCAAAGGCTGAATCATAGCCAATTGAGGAGGACTCAACTGTTGGCGCATAACTTGATTGAGCAACTTGTAGAGGGTTTCATTGAGTCGGCGCATATCACGCATAGACATAATTCCTTCTAACCAATTCAGTAATCTTTGCTTCAGGAAGTTTTCGTCATTAAGCAACATTGCCATTGAGCAGTAACGCACCACCAAAATTAAGTTTCTCACGCCAGTTTCGAGGTCTTGCTCAGTTATATTTGGCAATTCTGATGGGACTTGATCGGCGACAGCCTGCAAAATATCAATCTCGCGATCGCGTATTAGTTTGTAGAGCTTTAAGCGATCAGGCAAGGAACTAACATAACTTTCCATCATTCCCAACTCATCGGAGGCTAGATAGCGATCCTGAGCTTGGTTGATTAATTCTTGAATCTTCGGAATCATAATTATTTATGTTGCGATCGTTAAGGTTTTAGCACTGAGGATATACCTCATGCATTCTAGGATTAGAAAAAATTAGAAATATCATCCAGAAAGTCTTCGAGAGTTTCTTGAGTTTCATCAATGGGCGGATGAACTATTTTGGGTTCACTGGTGGAGGCGATTTCGAGAATGCCAGTCCAAGAAATCGCACGAAAATAGTCTTTTACAGACATTAAAAAGCTTAAGGATTCGGGTGCTTTTCCATTAAGGTTTCGGGTAGGGGCGATTGCTTGATTTTCCCAATTAACATTTTGCCAAAAGGTCTGCAATGGCTGCAATCGCCAATCTGAAGTACTCATTTTAGAAATTCTCCATTTCGTAGACGACCTTCAATATCGCGAGTAGTTGCACCTTCATTAAGCCAAAATGAAGCGGCATCAATGCGATTTTTACCACCGAGAAGAAACTTGCAGTAGTTTTCGCCCATCGAATAGCACTGAATTTCAATGCACTCCAACTCTTTGTTGACTAAATGAGTAAAGAAACCTGAGAACAGCCCCGCATATAGATGACAAACTGGTTTACCCACATCCCCTAAACTACGAGCTACTGCCGAGTCAAACACACTAATGAACATAAACCCCTGCTTGCGATCGCTCATATCCACCTGCCAGCGTCCCCAGCCCTGAGATGTGAATGGCCACCACCAAGTCTCTAGTAAGAATGGCAAATTAGTTTGGCGGATACTCCGCCCAAAATCGCGCTCAAACCATTTCGTAAAAAATAATGCGTCCTGTAATCCCCATTCACAGCCAATAGAGTACATGACTGCTGCTGAAGCTTCGCCAACTTCATCTTCCAAGCCTTCTTGTAGCCCAATGATAAAATCTTCACTGGTCAGAATATTTCTGGAGCCATTCCAATCTTCAATAATTCCTTTGTCAAGATTAGGTAGAAAAAAGTCTTGCAGACTGTAATGGTTATTTTTTCTCTTAGCCCTAGTAGCACTATTAGGACGATCTACAGCAACAGTCATAAGTCAATACTCCTATCCGAAATTTTTTTGAGTTCAATGTTGATTCTTAATTCAGCGATGCTAGTGCGACATTGTTGTATAGATGGAGAAAAGAGACTTGGGCGATCGCTCAATTCTTACTTTGTCTCAAAAATATCGGCTCTTTTGGTATTTGCCAACTGTTCACCCACGCTAAAGTTGGTGTTTTCAAGCTGACGTACCACTGATCTCGTAATTAATTGTCCGACTTCAACTAATGTCTGCCCCGTAATTGGACTGAGCAGAGGCTTTTCACATCGTCTTCCGATTAAGGCGGCGATATCTTGAATCGACTGAACATACATCCCAACAGGTAGTTCAACAACAATACCTTCGCCCATGACTTTTGCTTGACAAGCAAGTCTGGAGTTAGGCTTGCAGGTGGTAATCACTTCTAGGGTACGTTGTTCCCTTTTGCCCATAGGGCTGAGAGCTGTCATACCTTCTTGAATGTAAACGTGACAAGTCGCGCACATGCCGCGCCCACCACATTCTTTTAAAATATTTAGCTCCTCTCCCATTAAGCCAGATAACAATGCACCATTTGTTGCAATGTCTGCGACTTGGGCAATAGGCTCAATTCTCACGCGCTTAGCCATTATTAGCTTGCCTCTACAATTGTTCCCCTTACTATTAAATAATAGTCTAACTCATTTGATGTGTATGCATAGACTAGTTCAAGCCAAATTGCTTATAGCAATTAGAGATGAGGTTTTAGTTCTTTACTTAATTACTATTTCTAAAAAACCTAACTGCTTTAAATAAAAATATAGAAGTGTTGGCTTTTTTTAGAAGTTTTGTAAAGAAAAGTTCGGTATAAAAGTTAATAATTATTGTTAAAACAACTTCATCAGTTTAAAAGCATCAGCTTTGTATGTAGCGAAGCGCAATTAAATATAAAAAAACAGACCTATGGCGCACGCTGCGCGTGCGCCATAGGTCTGTTTTTTTATATCATGCCTCGACTTTCAAAAAAGCCAATTTGGGGATTTTCGACAACGTAGTACAGCACTTTGCGCTTTCTTAAAACCCAAGAAAAAATTTGAAGGGCTTGCAAAGCAAGCCCTTCAAATTTTTTCTTGTACTACACAAAGCTGCAAAAGACCGTAAGCCAAACCGAAAAGAGGCTGGCGGCGCTTCGCGCCGTCACTCATTTTTTGGTTTTCGGCTTAAAAAAGTATTTGCTTTTGACGGCTGGTGAGGCAATCTTGTTCAAGCATTTGATCAAAATTGCGAATTACTTGTTTACATCGCTTGACATAGCTGGTTACCCATTCCTGAATTTGGTGATGCTGATCTAAATTGCAGGCGATCGCCTTTTGCTTAGGGTGAGACAAATGACCACTGCGATCGATCTCAATCTCAGTTAGCCATGCGGCTGTCTGGGGACGACTAGATTTCCAATAATTAGTGACAACGACTTTACCTAGATATTGCGTAGTAAATTCGCTTAGTTTGTTTAAAGCTTCCAAAAGTTCATCTAACTTATACTCTTGCGTGTCAGTTTTCGCTGATACTGACTTATTAGAGCTAGTTGCCGCAGCTAGATTGTTGTTGGCAGTGGTGGTCTCAGCGATAGGGCTGGGTTTAGCAGATGCAGGAGGTACTTGAGGCTTAGATATATTTGGCTGAGTTCTGGAAGGTGTCGGCGTACTAGGAGTCACAGTTGACTGTCGTTGGGATGGCGCAGTCTGAGTATTGGAGCGAGTCGTGCTAGCGATCGCCGCCGCATTCTGGCTAGGAACTTTAGTCGCAGGAGTAGCAACAGAATTAGTCAAGTTTTGTGTAGTTGACTGCGGCTGTGGTATTTCTGTGGGACTAGTAGCATTCCAGCTATTGCTAGGCAAAGAATGCTGTGTCACTGAACCTAGTAAGAGCTTAAAGTGTGCGACTGTATTGTAAGTATCTGTTTCTAGCAAATACTTAATTTTGGTAATCCCTCGCCGATACTCAACTGCTTTCAGATCGCTATCTGTAAGCACCAGTAGCACTAATCCATGCTTTAACTTATAGATAAAGACGACATGACCAGCAAAATGAAATTCAAAGGATTCAAATCCATCTGGTACATTTTCAACAACTTGCAGTACCCCCTGTCCTAATGCTTGTTTTGTGCGATCCATTACGGTATCTAGCCCGTAAAAGTAAGGACGCATACGGCGATTTGTGAGGGCAATCCCCACAACTCCCATTGAACTTAAAAATTCCTGAATAACCTCCCGACTCATCTTTTCTCACGCTGCTTCTATGATCGATATACCGTTCACCCTAGACCAATTACGCATTCTCAAAGCAATCGCTGCTGAAGGTAGCTTTAAACGTGCTGCTGATAGCCTGTATGTGTCTCAACCTGCCGTTAGTTTGCAAGTCCAACATCTAGAGCGACAGCTAGATGTGCCTTTGTTTGATCGCGGCGGACGCAGAGCGCAGTTGACAGAAGCAGGACAGTTACTTCTTTCCTATGGCGATCGCATTTTAAGTCTTTGTCAAGAAACTTGCCGCGCCATTGATGACTTACAAAATCTTAATGGTGGGACTCTCATTATAGGCGCTAGCCAAACGACAGGAACTTATCTAATGCCTCAAATGATCGGATTATTTCGTAAGAAATATCCCGAAGTCTCGGTACAACTCCATGTTCATTCTACAAGGCGAACGGCTTGGAGTGTGGCAAATGGGCAAGTAGATCTAGCAATTATCGGCGGTGAAATTCCTGCCGACTTATTAGATTCTTTAGAGATTACACCCTATGCCGAAGATGAACTAGCACTAATTCTACCAACTTCTCATCCGCTTACTCAGGTGGGCGCGTTACCAATTGAGGAGTTGTATAAATTGCAATTTATTACCCTTGATTCGCAATCGACCATCCGTAAAGCCATTGATCGGGTGTTGCTAGATAGCAGTGTCGATCCGCGCCAATTAACGATCGCGATGGAGCTAAATTCGATCGAGGCGATCAAAAATGCTGTGCAGGCAGGATTAGGAGCTGCATTTTTGTCGGTGACGGCGATCGAAAAAGAGTTACAGATGGGAGCTTTGCAACGGGTTCAGATTGAGGGGGTTGTAATCAAGCGGATGTTGTTACAAATTAGGAATCCTAATCGCTATCGGTCTAAGGCGACTGAGGCATTTTGTAACGAGGTATTACCAAGTTTTCGGGATAAAACATAGCAAAAAGGGCGCAAAGCGCCCTTTTTGCTATAGCCATAGTCCTCAATGTCAGGACAAAGCCAAAATCCAAAAGAGAGTTGCGGCGCTTCGCGCCGCAACTCTCTTTTGGGTTTTGGCTGGTTAAAGCTATATTTAAGTAGCGATACAATGATTAGGCTGACCCAATTTTTTACTTTTTACTTTTACCTTTTTACTTCACACCATGAGCTATTTTCGTCCTGCCATTGATGCAATGACTGGTTATGTTCCGGGGGAACAGCCTCAGTCTGGAGCCAAAGTCATCAAACTAAATACCAACGAAAATCCTTATCCACCGTCCCCTAAAGCGATCGCAGCTTTACAACATATTGATGGCGATGCTCTACGGCGCTATCCTGATCCTTTTGCCCATGAATTTTGTCAAGCTGTGAGCGTAGCCCTAGATGTGCCGAAGGATTGGGTAATTGTGGGCAATGGCAGCGATGATGTTTTGAATATTTTAATTAGGGCTTGTGCGGAAGGACGCGATCGCAAAGTCGTTTACCCGATGCCGACCTATGTGCTGTATCGCACTTTGTCAGCAATGCAACCTGCGGAGATTGTAGAAGTTCCCTATGGTAAAGATTTTCAGTTACCGATTGCTGATTTAGTTGCTGCTAATGGTGCGGTTACTTTTATTGCATCCCCTAATAGTCCGTCTGGTCACATTGTGCCATTGGACGATTTACGCAAATTGGCAAGTCAAGTGTCAGGAATTTTGGCGATCGATGAAGCCTATGTAGATTTTGCGGAATCTTCGGCTTTATCGTTAGTGGGCGAGTTTGACAATGTGATTGTGCTGCGGACTCTATCTAAGGGCTATTCCCTAGCAGGTTTGCGCTTGGGTTTTGGGATTGCCAATCCCCAGCTACTATCAGGTTTATTTAAGGTCAAGGACAGCTACAACATCGATGCGATCGCGATCGCGATGGGGACAGCCGCAATGTATGACCAAAATTATAAGAATGAAACTGCGACAAAGGTAAAAGTCTCCCGCGCTAAACTGGCTCAAGATCTCCAAGAGATCGGCTTCAAGACCTTAGAATCTCACGGAAACTTTTTGCTAGCGACACCGCCCAAACAAAATGCTGAAGAACTTTATTTAAAACTTAAAGAATCAGGAATTTTAGTACGCTACTTCAATCAAGCGGGGCTATCTGACAAGTTACGCATCACAGTTGGAACTGACGAACAAAATCAAGCTTTATTAAATGTTTTACAGTGAATAATTAGCTGTGCGCGGCAAAGCCGCGCACAGCAATTTAGAGAAAGAGGTCGCGAAGCGACCTCTTTCTCTAAATTGCTGTACCTAGTAGATACAACAAGCTCATGCGGATCGCGACCCCATTAGTTACCTGTTTATCAATTAGGCTTAGCCTCGGATCATCCATCAAATCTGAACTAATTTCGACACCACGATTGACGGGGCCGGGATGCAGAACCTGCACATTTGGCGCACATTTAGCTAAGCGATCGCGAGTAATGCCATATCTGGCATGATATTCACGCAAACTAGGGATTAAGAATTGTCCCATTCGTTCCATTTGTAAGCGCAAGGTCATCACAAAATCAGCATCCTCAAGGGCTGGCTCAAGGGAGTAATGGATTTTAGCGCCATATTCGGCAAACTCTGGTGGTAGTAATGTCGGTGGTGCAGCTAGATGCACCTCTGCGCCATTGGTCAGCAGACTCCACAAATTCGATCGCGCTACCCGTGAATGCAAAATATCACCAACGATCGCCACTTTTTTACCCTTGAGATCCTTGGCAGACGGAGATTGAGGATTGAGATATATGCAAAGAGTGAGCAAATCTAGGAGAGCTTGGGAAGGATGCTCATGTTTGCCATCACCTGCATTTAGAATCGCCACTTTGCCGCTCAAAGCATCCATGTCGCGGGCGATCGCTAACGGCACACCCGCAGACTGATGGCGAATTACCATAATGTCAGTTCCCATCGCCAAAAAAGTTCGCGCCGTATCAAGGATCGTCTCACCTTTAGAGAGCGAAGAAGTTCCTGGGGCAAAATTTAGAGTGTCGGCAGATAGACGTTTCGCAGCAAGCTCGAAGCTATTGCGAGTACGAGTTGAGGATTCAAAAAACAGGTTAGCGACAACTTTACTCTGCAAAGTTGGCACTTTCTTATTACGGCGCGACAATACTTCCAAAAAGCTAACGGCTGTTTGGATAACGGTTTCGTAGTCGTTGATTGTAAAGTCAGAGAGAGAAATTACATGTCGTCGCTGCCAAGTAAGTTCGGTCATGATAATTAGCGTTGAGACACAGAAATGGAGATAGGCGAAATCATGCCGACAGGCGCAGGTGCAACCATGTCATCGGGCAGAAAAGCACGGGAGCTAACTAAAACCAGAGTAAACAAAAAGATTGCAAAAATAATTAGCGGTGCAATGTACTGACGAAAGAATGGCACAGTTGTAATTATGTAGATAACATTCACATTATCTATGATTTAGTCTGCTTTTAGAAGCATTTGCCGCATCTTGGGTACTGGCTCCGCCAAGCGAAAACCCAAGAAGTGAGTAGCGGCGCTTTGCGCCGCTACTCACTTCTTGGGTTTTAATGCAAGTGACTTCAAACATATGAGGCTTATTTCAGGCGAAAAACAGCCCGCACAGGTGCATGATCGGATATTTCGGCAAAATAGCGGCGATCGCTATCAAAGCCAAGATCTTTTTGCGGATCAAGAATTTGGATAGATTGGGGAATATATTCTTCGGCTGCGCCTTTGGGTGCTTGGGAAATCGCAATATGATCGATTACGCAACCAGTTCCCCGATTAGAAAACCTGATCCGACCATCGGCAAACTTTGGCTGTCCACGCTTTTTTAAGCAGTTTTCTTGTTGATTTGTTTCTACTTCCCTAGTCAAAAAAGTAAGCGGCGCATTCCTTAAACCACGATTTTGATCCGCCCATGAGGGACTGTTAAAATCCCCCAACATAATTAAATCAGGATCAGATTGAGCATCTTGCTGATATCGATCAACAGCTTTTCGGAGGCGATCGCTTTGATTTTGACGAATTTGATCGGCATCTTTACCATCACCCCCTTTCTGATGCACAACTACTAGCGTAAAGTCAAAACCCTGAGCATTAGCAGGCTTTAAGTGAGTGACAAGGGGCGATCGCAAAGTTCCCGTAATATTGACATCGCTCCATTCTGTAATTCTCTCTGCTCCAAATAAATCTTGGCGATAGAACAAAGCTAATCTTTGTTTATTTCCAGTTTCACCTAATATAAATTCCCACTTGTGCGACTGATTTAGCTTCTCTTTAAGTTTTTCTGCACCAATTGGACTCACTTCCTGTAATCCGATTACATCAAAATTCTGCTCAATAATTTGACTAACAGCTTTGACCTTAGCCGCGTTCAAACCATCAAAATTTTCTAAATTAAATGTCCCGATCCTGACTCGATCAAGATTAGTCGCAGATATTAATGGGTTGGAACAGCTAAAGGTGAGGGTGGACGCGATCGCTAAAACCGTTAGCCTAAAAAAGTATAAATAAGATTTCAAAGATTTATCCTTACTTGGTTTGCTATATCGCCAAGTTTACTAGGACATCAAACCCAAGAACTGGCTGGCGGCGCGGAGCGCCGCCAGCCAATTACAGCCTATTGAGGCTTTAAGTAGTACAGAGAAATTTGTGAAAGCGCCGCTTCGCAGCGCTTTCACAAATTTCTCTGTGGTTTAAGTTAGCGCAAGGCGCTGTATTGGGTTTTGAACTGTATAAGTACTTGTGCAAAATAAATTACCAAAACCCGTAAAGTTGCGCTCCGTAGGAACGCAACTTTACGGGTTTTGGTTTGTAATTAATTATGCCTAGCTACTTAGATCATAAAAGTTACATTTTTTGACATAAGAAACCAGAAAAGATCATTTAAAATAGGATAGACCGCAATTATCTTGGTAGCCACTATGGAACTTGCAGCATATATATATGATGCATGGGCGTATGAACAAGCCAATCAGGAATCGATAGACATCGATCTAATTACTTGCGACCAGTTAAATGAGCATAGCAACCGCCGCGATTGCATATGTCTCACCAATCCTAGTAAAAACTTTACCGACCTCAAACGTAATGTCTCGGCGATCGCGGCGATCGCCTTGGCGGGTTTTAGTAATTTGAGTGTCAATCTTGCCCCTGCCACAGCCGCCTATTTGCTAGAGCCATCGGTAAATATTGCGCCTTGGTGTAATAACTTATACCTCTGTGACACAGGCTATATGTTGGAAGTTCAGACTTTACTATCTCAGCGCGGTTTTGCTGTGGGCGAAATTGATGGCGTTTATGGTCGCTATACCAAGCAAGCGGTCATGGCTTTTCAAAAAACGCAACCGAATTTAGTGGCTGATGGAATTCCTGGGGAGAATACTTTGCGGTTATTACGAAACTTCTCAGTCAGATATGCCCAAACTGCACCCCAAACTGCGCCCCAGATTACACAAAGTCCTAATCGTTCCTTAGTAATTGTGCGATCAACTAATCCTCAAAATAATCAGCTAATCAATCCGCAAAACCCAGAATTAGATGAGGTGGGCAACCTACAACTATTGCTAAAGCGAAGAGGATTTTATCGCGGTGAGATTGATAGCCAGCAAGGATCAACGACTACGAATGCAATTTTAAAAGCCCAAAGAGCCTATGGACTTCCTGAGGATGGTTTTGCGGGACCACTAACCATACAGTCATTGCTAGCAGGCGGCAACAATGTGCCGTTCACACAACCTGCGATCAATAGATTGCCTAATCCAGTTGATGTCCTCCAAATTCAGACGTTACTCCAAGAGCGTGGTTTTTATAACGGAGAGCTAAATGGTTCCTACAACACGGCAACGCGCTCAAGTATATATGACGCTCAACTTGCCTACGGGCAGAAGGCAACGAGTGATTTGAGTCCTGAGTTAATCAACGCATTAAGAGGGCAAGATATGAATCAAAGTCTCACTTTTAATCCAGCAACTTCTAGTCCGCCAAACCAGACTATTTCAGGCAGTCAAGATATTCGCTCTAGCCCCGTAAACCCGATTACTAATAACGTTCAAATCAATCTTCAGTCTGACTACTTACCAAAAAATTCCTCTCAATCGCCAGCCTCTAGCCAAAACATTCCGATCGCACCGCCACCCAATCAAAGTTAATAACTCCGATCTTTTGGCAACGATAAGTCGTCTAAATAGCTAAATTTCAAACTATATACCTCTCACCAAATTAAGGACTAAATCATGGAACTTCTAGCTTATATCCAAGAAGAATTTATTAGCCCAGCAACTGCTAACTTCGATGCAAGTAATGAACTAGATAGTGGCGTAAGTCATAATTTCAAATTCCCTATTTGGCTAAAACAACTAACCAATAAATCTGCCAAACTGGGCTTGAAAGTAATTCTTTCGAGTACGACAATCCTCCTCGTTTTAGGGTCAACCCTTGCGCTAGCCGAAGCCACTACTCCCTCTGATGTTCGTTATGTCCAGTCATTACTAGCCCAAAATGGCTTTGATCCCGGTCAAATTGATGGGGTTGCAGGTAGATCAACAAAAAATGCTATTCTCCGCGCTCAGCGATCGCTAGGACTTACGACCGATGGCATTGTTGGTAGTCAAACGATCGCTTCCCTTGAAGATGGCATCACTAAAACTAAAGCTGAAACCGACAGCGTAGCTGGTCAATCTAACAATGCTGTTAGTTCAGCATCGGTAATGAACCTCCAAAAACTGCTGAGCGATCGCGGTTTTTATAAGGGTACTGTAGATGGGCTGATGGGAGCTCAAACTCGTCAGGCGATCGTTGAAGCGCAAAAAGCCTATAACATCACCCCCGATGGTATTGCGGGACCGCGTACTCTAGCAGCCCTAGAGTCGGATGGAAGCAAAGCAAGTACTGCTCCTGTCAAAAGCATTGAAGTGGAAAACCTGCAAAAATTACTAGCCAAACGTAGTTTTTATAACGGTGCTGTAGATGGAATTTTAGGGCCGCAAACGCGCATTGCCATTGTGGCTGCTCAAAGAAATTATGGCTTAACCGCCGATGGCATTGCGGGAAGTCAGACTATTGCTGCTTTAGAGTCTAACAGCAACAATATTGATCGCGATCAGTCAACCCCTGCCAAACCCCTAGTATCAAATCCTGATCAAGATATTCTGGCTTTACAACGTTTATTAAAGCAGCGCGGTTTTTATGAGGGATCTCTAGATGGCATCAAGGGTTCAAGAACTACCGATGCGATCGCCGCCGCCCAAAAAGCCTATGGATTAACCCAAGATGGCATTGCAGGCAAACAGACGATCGCCGCCTTGCAACGCGATGGTGGTATTCCCAGAGCCTCGGCTAGTCTAACTCCACCCCCAAAAACCATTCCATCGGTCAAAAATAATGATGTTGCTAACTTACAAAATTTGCTTACCGATCGCAAGTTCTACAGTGGTTCTATTACGGGTGTATTAGACTCTCGTACTACTGAAGCAGTTATTGCCGCTCAAAAAGCCTATGGCTTAACTGCCGATGGGATTGCGGGCTTAAAAACGATCGCCGCGTTAGAGGCTGGCGCTCCTACTCGTCAAACTGTAGTAGTGGTGAAGCCTAGCCCGATCATTACGCCAAGTATTCGTGTGGAAACTAAACCACAGCAACCTGCTCCCATTGCTACCGCCCAGCCGCAACCTGCTCCCATTGCTACTGCCCAGCCGCAACCCACTCAACCTCCTATCTCCGCTGTTCCCAAAGCAACACCTCCCGCAGTTGTGGCAACTCCTACTCCTAAAGTAGTTACTCCACCAACTGCTGTCACCGCACCTCAGGCTGCACCGCCACAAACTACTGCTAGTAATTCTCAAGTTTTAGAACTTCAAAATCTATTAACTAAACGTGGCTTTTACACTGGCAAAGCTGATGGCGTGCTGACTGGTGAAACTCGCAATGCGATTATCAGAGCGCAGAATTTCTATTCAATTAGTCCTGCTGATGGATCACCAAGTAGTAAGCTAGTGGAGAGTCTGAGCAAAGATTCATTTATTTCTGCTGAAGGAAATTAGTTGAGATGTGGTTGCGTAATTTAGTAATTAACTTGGGAGCGATCGCTGTTTTTGCTGGAATTGCGCTGAGTCTCCAGTTTCCTAGACTTAATCAGCGTCTAAATGGACAGACTCTAGAGGATACGCGCAAAGCCGTCAGAGATGAAGAATCAAGATTACGATTGATTCTTCAGTTGCCATCAAGAGGTTTAGGCTTCAACAACATGATTGCTGATTTTGCTTTCCTGCAATTTCTACAATACTTTGGGGATGATACAGCCAGAGTTCAATTTAAAACAGGCTATGGTCTTAGCCCCCTTTATTTTGAAAATATTATTGAGCGTGACCCGCGATTTATCAGTAGTTATATCTATTTGTCATCAAGTGTGTCGATATTTGCGGGAGTTCCCCGTGCGGCTAATGATATCTATAGCAAAGGGCTGCGATCGCTAAATCCTTTTATACAGCCTAGTGCTTATAGTGTTTGGCGGTACAAAGCAACTGATCAACTGTTGTTTTTAGGAGATGGCAAAGGGGCAAGGGAGTCCTATCTCAAGGCAGCAGAATGGGCTGATATTGCTAGGGAATCTGGCAAAAAATTGATTGATGATCCGAAGTTAGTCGCAGATTTATCTCGACAGTCTGCCACATGGCTAGAAGAAGATCGAGATTTAAAAAATGCTCAAATTGGCGCGTGGAGCTTAGTTTTACAAAATGCATCTGACAAAAAAACGGTTGAAATTGTTTCTCAGGAAGTGGATAAACTAGGCATGAAGGTAGAACTTCAAAATAATGTATTAGTGATTGTGCCAAAGAAAAAATAAGCTTATTTTTTCTTTGGCGCAATCACTACTCCCTTCCCACTATCAAAATAGACATTAAAAACCCAGAACTAGCGTGGCGGCGCTAAGCGCCGCCACGTCTAATTTTTCACTGGGAAGGGAGTAGTAGCAACTAAAAAAGATAGGTGGCGGCGCTTAGCGCCGCCACCTATCTTTTTTAGTTGCTAGACAACCACTTTTGAGCAGTCAAGCGCTGAATCACTCCAAACACCAATAAATCTAAAGGGGCTTTGCGCTCATCAATCAAAAATGGCTCAATCGTACTAGGCGATCGCCCACCATCAGCACAGGAAAAAGCCTTTTGTGCATTAATATCTGCCTTAGAAAAATAAACAGTAAATTGACGCAATCCTTGCGCCCAAACACCATGTACTTGAGAGTTTCCAAAGTCTAATGTCAGATCAGCGACACCTTGCTTACCAAAGGCTTTAGTCAAAGCTGGTAAATAATGAGTAGTGATAAATTCGTCAAAGGGTAACTCTTCAATCGCAGGTGGTTTTTCGGCTTTGGGTTTGGCAGCAGGCTTAGCTGCTGCTTGCTCAGGACTAGACGCAGTAGTTTCAGACATAGTGATAAAAAGTTGCTAGATAGAATTTTTAGATAGGGAAGCTGAGGCGATCGCATCGCAGTCAAGGCACTAGCTAGCAGACTCTGCCTCAGTATTGATAATTTGCGGTACGCCCATACTGTAGTTGAGCGATCGATAATTAAGGTTGTAAGTAACTTCACCCTGTTGCAGCAGCGATCGCACAAAATGTTCGAGATCTGAACCAATGCGACGCAAATTGTAATCGCTCAAGTCTGCGCCCTTATAGTCAGCCACTAGTTCCTCAAACTTGCGATATACCTTTTGTAAAGCACTATCTGACCAGTTCAATTCGTTGTCTGGATCAACATCGATTGTCAAAGTGTTTTCGCTATCGATGAGTTCATCATTCTGCTCCTCAACAATGGCAGCATAAATCTGAATGTGGCGAGTTGTAGATTTTAGCGGCATAAAGGTATATGACTTTAATTAGGTAAAAGAATAACTAAGAACTAACTCTAGATTATTGCAAATTTTTAAGGTCTATAGCTATTGTATTGCTGTCGCCGTTATAAAACCAAAAAAGTGTGAGGCGGCGCAGAGCGCCGCCTCACACTTTTTTGGTTTTATAAGCAATCTTAAACAAAATTTATCTAGCTAGCTAGATATTCTTGCATTCTCGCTTTGCGCTTACGCAGATAGTCCATCGCCTGACGCTCCAGTTGCCTTACCTGCTCACGACTGAGATCCATATGCTTACTGATGCTAGCCAATGACATTTCCTGTCCATCATCTAGTCCATAGCGCAAGATCATGACTTGACGTTGCTTTTCAGGCAATTCCTTGAGCAGACTTTGAATGTCGGTACGCAAAGACTCACGCTCGACATAATTATCAGGCGATCGCCCTGTATCTTCTAGGAGTTCTGCAAGTTCAGTGTCCTGATTATCGCCAATGCGTAAATCGAGGGAAATTGGCTGCCGCGATAGCGATAAACATTCACGAACTTGATCAGTTTTTATATTTAACTCATAGGCTATTTCGGCAACTGTTGCTACCCGACCTAAATCCTGAGAGAGTTGACGCTGAGCTTTTTTAATTTTGTTCAGCTTTTCAGTGATATGGACTGGTAACCGAATTGTCCTTGCCTGCTGTGCGATCGCGCGCGTAATCGCCTGACGAATCCACCAGTAAGCATAAGTGGAAAACTTAAAGCCTTTAGTGGGATCAAACTTATCTACGGCTCTCTCTAATCCTAGAGTTCCTTCCTGTACTAAGTCTAAAAGCTCTAAGTTGCGCTTTTGATACTTTTTGGCAACGGAAACCACCAAACGCAGGTTTGCCTCAATCATTTTGCGTTTAGCTCTAGTACCAATCCGAATCTGACTATGCAAAACACTTAAGTCTAAACCAACAGCATCTGCCCACTCTTGCTCTGTGGGTAAGCGATCGCTAAGTTGAGCAATTTTCTCTTGCTCCTCAAATAGCATCATCATCTGTTGCACTTGCTTTCCGTAAATTATCTCCTCTTCGTTGCTAAGGAGAGGGATTTTACCGATTTCATGCAAATACGTACGAACCATGTCAGCAGACAGACCGACCTGCTTGTTAGCTTGCCTATCCACTGTTTTCGGTGTGGTTTGGATTACTGGTTCTTCAGACATATCGCTCCTAAAGGTTTTAAACTAAGCGTTCTCAGAAAGACTTCTCCAAATCCATAGAGATAGACCAAGAAAAGATAGGATACTGAAAACTTGGGAAAAATTGATCAAAGTTTATTAAATTTATATCTATTGGCTAAACATCTTAAAACCACATTATTTAAGTTTTATGAAGCTGAGTCAATAATATACAGATAGATTTAGCTCTGGTTTGTATAATACAGGATTAACTTTTTTATCTCTTATATCTGAGGTTACATATTATTACAAACAAACTAAAAAAGTCAAAGAGTTGCTAATGGGATCTAGATGTAGACTTTACAGAATTAGACTAAGTATTTACACTCATTGTTCTGTTAGGTGTACTTGATTTATCAATCTAAATTTATGACTCTCTTAACAGAAATAAATCTCTCAATCCAAACACAGGCGCTTCATCCCAGAATTGCAATCACAAACCCTAATAAAAATCTTAAATTTAAGTTGAAGAATAAATTGAAATCGCAAACTAATTAGATTAATTGTTAATTAATTGTTTAATTGCGGATTCTCAATACAAATATCAACTAAATCTCAAAACTTCGTAAGCAACTAGGCGCAATTAAAAAATATTGTCAGAATTAGTATCGTGATCGCGACACTAGTTTTGGAGATTTTATATTTGATTACGACTAGCTACTTAAAATGTCTAATCATGGTTGAAAGACCGACCATAGATTGGACATTTTCAACCTGACTGCTTTGCTAACTACCTGAAAAGCCTGAATAATTTTGATGATTGCAGTGGTTAAAAAAGACAGTGATATATTGATTTTCCCTAACCATTATTCCTTATGATTGTGGGTGAAGACCTTTATTTTTACTTAAGAAATTTGATCAGTGTGAGGAGAGTCTCACTTTAACACTGTCAGCCTTCCACTTAGAGCAATTTCCGATCAAACGAATCACAAGAATTTTTTTAAGTATTGCAAAGTAACACTTTAAAAAAATTCCTAGTTCGGTTTTGAGCGCAAAGCGCTGTAATTTACAAAAGATCTATTAATAAATGATGTTACGTGGAACCCTCTCCCCTAGCCATCCTCCAAAAAGGCGAAAGGGTCTGGAAGGTTAAGGTTTCATGCACCATCATTTATTGGATTAGGATTAGTAATTTTTATAACACCAAGACACGAAATGGCTTAGCTATTTTGTGTCTTGATATTGATTGATGAACGTGATACTTAGTGGAGAAAATTAATCGCCTCATTTAAAGTTTGACTAGGACGCATCGCTAGCCTAGCTTTATCGGGATCAGCGAAATAGTAACCACCGATATCTACGGATTGACCTTGAACAGCGCTTAACTCGAGAAGAATTTGGCTTTCTTTGTTTTTCAAAGTTTGTGCTAGCTGTGCAAATTTTGACTTTAGATCTAAATTCTGGTTCTGTGAAGCTAGAGCTTGCGACCAGTACAGCGCGATATAGAAATGACTGCCACGATTATCAATACCGCCAATCTTCCGAGATGGTGATTTATCGTTATTGAGATAGAGACTGTTCGCTTGATCTAGAGCCTCAGCCAAGATCTTTGCGTTCTCGTTGTTAGTTTTCCGTCCGAGGTCTTCGAGCGTAACCGCGATCGCTAGAAATTCTCCAAGAGAGTCCCAGCGTAAATGTCCTTCTTCGAGAAACTGCTGAACATGCTTAGGAGCCGAGCCACCCGCACCCGTTTCAAACAGTCCCCCACCTGCTAGCAATGGCACGATCGAGAGCATTTTGGCACTCGTACCGAGTTCGAGGATTGGGAACAAATCCGTGAGATAGTCCCGCAATACGTTGCCAGTTACGGAAATCACATTTTTACCCGCTTTAATTTGTTCGCAGGTAAATTTCATCGCCGCCACAGGTGACATGATCTGAATATCTAGCCCTGCGGTGTCATGATCTAACAAATAGGTCTTGACCTTAGTAATCAGATTCGCATCATGGGCGCGATGTTCATCTAACCAAAAAACCGTCGGATTTCCCGTCGCTCTCGCCCGATTGACCGCAAGCTTAACCCAATCTTGGATTGGTAAATCCTTAGTTTGACACATCCGCCAGATGTCACCCTTAGCGACAGAATGCTCAATGAGAATAGTTCCTAATTCATCACTAACGCGCACCACGCCATCCGCAGGGATTTCAAAAGTCTTATCATGGGAGCCATATTCTTCCGCTTTCTGAGCCATCAAGCCGACATTGGCGACATTGCCCATCGTGGTGACATCAAAGGCTCCATTTTCCTGACAAAATTCGATACAGGCTTGATAAATAGTGGCATAACAGCGATCGGGAATCATTGCCTTAGTGTCGTAAGCCTTGCCATCTGCGCCCCACATCTTGCCAGAGGTACGAATTGTCGCCGCCATCGATGCGTCAATAATCACATCGCTAGGAACGTGCAGATTAGTAATCCCCTTATCAGAGTTGACCATCGCCAGACGTGGTTGCTTTTCATAAATTGCTTCCAAATCTGCGGCGATCGCGACCTTCTGCTCAGTAGGTAAAGATTGAATCTTGGCATAAACATCACCTAATCCATTATTCGGATTGATTCCCAATGTCGCGAAGATATCCGCATATTTCTCAAATACATCTTGATAATAGACCGTCACCGCATGACCAAATAGAATCGGGTCAGAAATCTTCATCATCGTTGCCTTGACATGGAGAGATAGTAAAATATCTTCCTCTTTCGCCTTAGCAATTTCCTGAGCATAAAACGCCCGTAAAGCTTTGACACTCATCACCGAAGCATCAATTACTTCACCTTCCAATACAGTAGTTTTTTCCTTGAGAACTTGAATAGAACCATCGGCTTTAGTTAATTCAATCTTGACTGCACCTGCTTTGGGAAGTACCACCGATTTCTCGCTTCCATAGAAATCGCCTTCAGTCATGTGGGCAACATGAGATTTAGAATCCTTTGACCAAGCGCCAACGGAATGAGGATGCTTTTGAGCAAATTCTTTGACAGCTGAGGCGACACGACGATCGCTATTGCCTTCACGCAAAACTGGATTAACCGCACTGCCCAACACTTTAGAGTATTTAGCCTTAATCGCCTTCTCTTCGTCAGTTTGAGGCTCGGCAGGATAGTTGGGGATGTTATAACCCTTGGCTTGTAACTCTGCGATCGCCGCCGTTAACTGTGGCAGGGAGGCACTAATGTTCGGGAGCTTGATGATGTAGGCACTAGGTAATTTCGCCAAGTCTCCCAGTTCGGCAAGGGCATCAGGTTGACGCTGTGATTCGGTTAAATATTCCGCAAAATTCGCAATAATCCGCCCAGTCAGAGAAATATCTTTGAGTTCAACCTCGATTTCGGCGGCTCTCGTAAAAGCTTGGACAATGGGCAACAGTGAATAGGTGGCTAGGGCTGGAGCTTCATCGGTAAAGGTATAGGTGATTTTTGAGGTTTGATTGCTCATATCAATGGGGCGGATTTCTTGCGGATCTATTACAGATTAAATGATACATGGCTTAGTTGAACTGATTCGTATCGGTTTTATCCAGAAATTAGCGATCGGGTTTCACCTAAAATCTAGACAAAATTACCGATCTCTGAATTGAAATCGTCGAAACATCACCTACACAGTCTACTTTCTCTATGCCGATGACAAGTCCCAAATGAGTGTGTTCTTGCAAGGGGGGAAACCACGTAATATACTTGAGGTCAGGTCGATGTATGGTCTTCGCTCAAAGACAAGTGATGCTTGAGAGTGTATAAGAACTCAAAAAGCTTGAAAGCAAACACAAGGTAGTTGTTTAAATATTTATGAAAGTACTTAATCAAATTAGTCGTGGTGGTTTTGGTCGAGTGGAACGAGTGGAGTTGGCGACAGGAGAGATTGTTGCTAGAAAAGTATTTGATCCTGTTCCTAACATCCTAGAAGAGTCCGAACTACCAAAATTAAAAAAACGTTTTCAGCGAGAGGTTAAAGTTCAAAAACTATTAAATAGTGATTGCTTTATAACAGTTCTTGATTCAGATCTAGATGCTGATGCGCCTTGGTTTACTATGCCTTTAGCTGAACAAAACCTCGCTAAAAAAATCAAAGAATCAAAAACTACTGGGGATATACCTCTAGCAGCATTATCTGATGTATTAAATGCTCTAGAAGAGCTTCACTCTCTAGGATACGTTCATAGGGATCTAAAGCCCGAAAATATTTTATTGCATCAAAATAGTTGGAAATTATCAGATTTTGGACTAGTACTTCCCATTACAGGTGCTACCACAAAATTAACATCTGTAGATTCATCTTGGGGTACAGCTCTATATTGTGCTCCAGAACAAGTCGAAGACTTTCATAATGCTACTTTTAGTGTAGACATATACGCTTTTGGCTGTATATTGCATGACTTATTTGCTAGCTATGGTCGTGTACCTTACCAGCGATATGCAATACAACATCCTGTGGGAATGATAATTGAGAAATGTACAGAATTTGAACCAAAGAAAAGATTTAAAAGTATTACTTCTTTGCGTGGAACACTTCTTAAGATTTTATCAGAATCAAAAAATTTAACTCCTAGTCCTAATGCTAAAGAATGGGAAGAAAAATTACAAAATATTTCTGATTGGAATCTTGAGCAATTAGAAGATTTTGCAAGATTTATTAAGATGAATCAAGATGATTCTGACTTATGGATTTTATGTAGGGCAATTGATGAAAATGTTTTAAGGAAAATGTATGCAACTGACAAAGATCTTTGGTTTTTAGTAGCTTTAAAATATTGTGAATGGTCTCATGGCTCATTTGAATTCGACTACTGCGATGTAATTATTAGGAGATTGGAAGTAATTTTTGAGTTAGGTAATCTTGATGTCAAATCCTCTGCTGCTATATCAAGCGCTGCTTTAGGCTATTTTCATCATCGCTGGTTTGTTATGAAGAAGGTTTTGTTTATGTTAGGAGAAAAATTGGATGATTTGGTAGCACAGCGAATTGCTATAGAAATAAGGGTTGAGGAAGTCTATAAACATTTTATTTCTTGTGCAGAGTTTATCGAAAGAAGTATCAATGATTATCATCCCAAAATTTCTGAAGTTTTAATTGGTCATCAAAAAAAATAGTTTTTATAGTGACATTTTTTCATAATTTTTAAGTAACCCAGTAAAATATTTTAAATTCTTAAATGGCAATTGCTATTTGATTTTGGGGTAGAGGCGATCGTGATTTTGGGTGTTGGGAGTGGCAATCGCTATTCACAAAATTTACATTGACATAACCCTTTGCATTTAACGCACCCCGTTATACAATACGAATATAACCTTACTATTCCTTAGCCGTGATCCGAAGCTTTAAGGATAAAGAAACTCAAAAAATCTTTGAGCGGCAACGATCGCGTAAATTGCCATCAGAAATTCAGCAAGTAGCCCTGCGAAAATTGCGTATGCTAAATCAGTCACCCACACTTCAAGAACTTCGTATTCCACCAGCAAATCGATTAGAACGACTAAGTGGCGATCGTGAAGGTCAATATAGCATTCGGATTAACAATCAATGGCGTATTTGCTTTGAATGGCAAAATGATGACGCTTTCAATGTGGAAATTGTTGATTATCATTGAGGAATCAAAATGAACGAAGATAAACTTAGCCCAATCCATCCAGGAGAAGTTCTTCTAGAAGAATTTCTTAAGCCGATGAACTTGAGCCAAAATCAATTAGCATTAGCTCTTCGAGTTCCCGCCCGACGTATTAACGAAATCATTCATGGCAAGCGACGAATTACTACAGATACGGCAATTCGGTTGGCATTCTATTTCAATATGTCCCCCAGATTTTGGCTCGGATTACAAATGGATTATGATTTAGATATAGCTGAAGATGAAGTTGGTGCAAAGTTAAAAATGGAAGTTGCAGTTTTAGATAGGGCGATCGCTGTTTGATATTTATGGAGTTGCGATCGTGATTTTGAGGTGTTGATGGGGCGATCGCTGTTTGATTTTTTGGGAGAGGCGATCGTGATTTTGGGAGTTAAGATGGCGATCGCTGTTTGATTTTTTGAATCGGAGATCTTTTACCTCATGTTAAGATTTAACAAACTAAACATACTTGTAATCACAAATTAATTCTCTTATGAACACTCTAGTAGAGATTAAAACAGCGATCGCTAGATTGTCTGATGACGAAACATCAGCATTATTATCATGGCTACAAGAACGCTCAGAAGATGACTGGGACAGGCAAATAAAGAAAGACTCAGAGCAAGGTAAATTAAACAAAATTATTCAACGAGCAAAAGCCCATATCTCCGCCAATCGCGTAAAAAAACTGGATGAAGTCATTAACAACTCCTGATTTTTGGGAAGCTTACGCAGCTTTGCCACCAGTCATCAAATTACAAGCCAATAGAACTTATCAAATCTGGATAAGCGATCACTTCTATCCATCTCTACACTTTAAAAAAGTCAATCAAAATCTATGGTCTATTCGCATTAATAGAGAATATCGAGCTTTAGCTTTAAAAGAAGGAGATGATTATTACTGGTTTTGGATCGGTTTACATAACGAATACGAGAGATTGATTGATGAATATTGATTTTGAGAGTGTGATCGCTGTTTGATTTTTTGAAGAGGCGATCGCGATTTTGGGTGTTGAGCGGGCGATCGCATCCAACTTATGCTGCACTAGCCATAAGCCTAACTGACGGTCTATCCGCACGAGTTGGCAAACGGAAACGACTCATTGGCAAAGTTACAACTGAAACCGTATTGCCAAGCATATCGAAAAACTCAACACTATAACCAGTTTCTAAACCAATTACATCATGCCGTTCTACTACCGTTCCAATATCTCCCGCATAAACACCTTCTTCAGGCAAATTAGTTAATAGAATTACATCCGAATAAAGTGGAAAATTCATCACAGCCTCCAAATATTGTTAATCAGGAACTAAAGTAATTAAGCGAGCAAAATCTGTACCTTTATCTATTTGCCATACCGTCTTAACAAATAACTGTCTATTTATCGGAGTCAGCAGATTTGCACGAATTTCATATCTCACACCATACGCAGCTTCTTTAACTACATTAGCATCTACCCCAAGATGAAATCTACGAATATCAGATTCTAACTGCTGCCAATTTTCTAGTGAATATCCAAACAGAATCAATAATTTAGCCTTTGTCCCACCGCGCTTATGCTCACTATTGAGCAGATATTCAGTTAGCTTTGACGGCTCAATGACTGCGCGATTGCTATTCGGGATTTTCATGTATTTCAGCGTGTATCGCTTTATCTCAAACTATCACAAATGTGGGCGATCGCTGTTTGATTTTGAGAGAGAGGAGATCGCGCTTTTGGGTGTTGAGGTGAAGATCGCTGTTTGATTTTTGTGGAGTGACGCTTATTCGGCAGTCGGCATGTTAAAAATTAGTCATTGGCTATAATTAAGTTGTATAAGCTAAAAACATGAGATTTGAATGGGATGCAAACAAACAACAGCAAAATCAACAAAAGCACAAGATTTGCTTTGAAGAAGCAACAACCGTTTGGACAGATCCATTAGCTTTAGTCGCTCCTGATCCAACTCATTCAATAATAGAAAAAAGAGAATGGATTATTGGAATATCATATGAAAGTCGTGTCTTGGTAGTTATTTTTACAATGAGAGAAAAGATAATTAGAATTATCAGTGCTAGACCTGCAAGTAAATCGGAGAGAAAAAAGTATGCCGAATCAAACTGAATTTCCTTTTGCTAATGCTAGAAGAATTAGTGAATCAGAAGTAATAGCTGCTGAACAAGCTATTAAGCAACAATTTGGCATTAACCTCACACAGCGCAAAGATTCAATTAAAAATGAAACAGAAAATTATCAATCAATTTCTATTCAGCTACATCCTAAAATAATTACTTGGGCAAAAGCTGAAGCAGAAAAAAAAGGAGTTGAGTATCAAGTAATCATTAACGAAATACTTCTCAATGCGATCGCTATTTGATTTTTTTGGAGAGACGATCTTGATATTGAGAGTTGGGAATGCGATCGCTGTTTGATTTTCTGGTAGAGGCAATCATGGTTTTGTGGGTTGAAGGGCGATCGCTGTTTGATTTTTGTGAAGAGGCGATCATGATTTTTTGGGTTGAGTGTGCGATCGCTGTTTGATTTTTGAAGTAGTGATGCGGCAATACTTGTACAACGAGCTAGTCAGGTTGTAATCGATAGAAGAGAAATAGGTTGTTACTTAAGATCTTGCGCCTACGGATTACTAGTCTTTGCTTATTTAAAACCAAAAAAGAAAAGTTCCGTGAAGCATCACTTTTCTTTTTTGGTTTTAAGTAAAATTTGTATTTTTAAGTAGCTGAGCATAATTGTTTTAGTTAGAAAAGCTGACATTTATAACATAATTATAAATATAAAGATTCTTGCTTAACGGAACTTGTTAGTGTAATTTCTCGACCTAAAGGCATGATAGGACTTAGTAGTAATTAAGCCAGTCTGACATTAACCACCACTAGGGTTGCTAAAAACAACTTATAGATTATTACAACCATGATTTCAACAAAGCTCTCTAATCCCATTCTTAAATCTCAAAATATAGCTCTGAGTACATTAGGCGCGATCGCCCTCACGGTATTTACAGGCTCCTTAAGCATAGTTAGTACCGCAAATGCTCAGTATGGTCTTGGCTTGCCAAGATCCGCAGGCACAGGTGGCGCGACTAGAGGCAACTTACCTCAGATTACGATGTTAGTCCCCGAAGATGGAGCGAAGACTTTAGCGGCTCGCCCAACTTTTTATTGGTACATTGCGCCTACCACCACCGCTGCTACTGCTATTCCTCCTAGTGTAGACGGAAAAAATTCATTCAAGATTACTTTTTTCTTGCGTGATGGCAACGGCCGCTCAGCCAAATCTGTGTTTATAGCTGAAGGTGTTGCCGATAAGGCTGGACTATACAAGTTCACTTTGCCAGAAAATGCACCTGCGCTATCTACTGGGAAAGTACAGCGTTGGCAAATTCGTTGGCAGACCAATGGTGGGGCTTCGCAAGTAGACGTGAACGCCCCCATTCGTCGGGACGAAGATCCTGCTATTTCAAAATTGATCGCGACGGCTAAGAATGATTTGGAAAAAGCTAGAATCTATACCAAGAGTGCTTATTGGTATGATGCGATCGATGCTTATACAAGTTGGCTTGCCCAAAATCCTCAAGATCAAGCTGCTAAGTCAGAACGTAGTAATTTGCTAAAGGAAGGATTTAAAAATCACACAGCTTTTAGTAAGAGTCAAGAAGCGAATATAACTAAGTTGCTCAGCAAGCTTGACGAGAGTCAAAGTGCTACATCTATCGTGTTACAGACTAAGTCTCGTCTTTAGTAATTTACAAGACTTATAAATTACTAAAGAGTCATCTGGGCGATCGCTCTAACAAAGAAAGTTTTTAAGACATAGACCCAGTAAAAGAGTTGCGGAGCAAAGCTCCGCAACTCTTTTACTGGGTTTGCCAACTCTCGCTTTGCTATATCTTGACAGCAATTCTCATTACAGAGCCTTGCGCTAACTTAAACCACAGAGAAATTTGTGAAAGCGCCGCGAAGCAGCGCTTTCACAAATTTCTCTGTACTACTTAAAGCCTCAATAGGCTGTATAAAAATTGGTTTTCACAAACCCCAAAATTGGTTTCATAATGAGAATTGCTAATATCTTGAGATTTTGTTATGCATTTGAGCAAACATTTGCTAAGATATAAATCGCTCTTTTGCGGAAGCAAGCATAACTTAGGGTGACTGGCGCAGTGGTAGCGCATCGGACTCTTAATCCGCTGGTCCTGGGTTCGAATCCCAGGTCACCCATTAAAACACAGCAATTCTCCTTATACCAATTTCGGGGTTTGCAGCGCCTAAGGCGCTGCAAACCCCGAAATTGGTTTTTTGAAAGTCAGCCGTAGGCTGACTTTCAAAAAACCAATTTTTATAATGAGGATTACTGATTAAAACCCCAGAAATTATGGCATCAGCTCAGCTTGCGCCATAATTTCTGGGGTTTTGTATTTAATTGCAACTAGATACTTAGCAAAAAAAGATACAATTATTTTTTTAGAATCACTACTAAGCAAAAATTATCATGACTACCCATTTCATTACTGCGGAAATTGAAATTAATGAAAGTGAAGAGTCGATCGCAAAAACCGTTGAGCAAGAACTAGCAAAACATGGTGAACCCCTACGTTGGGCGATCGCTTCTGTGCAGGAACGTGAATCTCAAGATGCGCCTAAAAAAGTTTGTGTTGAAGCAGTAGTCACTCGCGATTAGGTCTTCTCAATAGCGGGATATATTGCTATAAGTCTTTGCTGCACATCTTGAGTGAGGCTTTCTACTTGCAAGTCAGACAAAATCTGTCGAAATTCTTGCTGCGAGTTCATTAATTGTTGAATCTGCGATCGCAGTTCAGCAATTTCTAGGGATCTTTCTTCAATAATTGTGATCAGCTCCGAGATTTGTTGTTGCAAATATTCAACTTTAGGCTGTCCTTGCTCTTGCAATATATTTTCGATGGTGGCTGACTCTGCGTCGATATCATCCACATCTGAGCTATCTATAGAGCCAAACTGCATTGGATAGGGCTGGCTTTTCTGCATCCGCCAGTCTAGTTTTTGCATGGCAACATCGATCGCTTTATTGATAGAAGAATTAATACTTTGCTCACTATCGCGATCAAAGATAGGATTTTCTTCATCTTCTGTGGGTTGCCAGTCACTAGTCCAAGCTATCTCTTGAGCAGCTTGATCATTATTATTTTTTTGGGATGTCTCGATTGGGAATGAGATCGCTTCAGAAATTGTGGTGCGAATGGCAGTTAGGTCTTCGGTATCCCCCTCAATTAGTTGATCATCGATATCAGACGATGCGATCGCATCTATTGAGTTTATTTGATTAGCACTGATGTACGGCAGTTGTAGGCGCAACTGCCATTTCCGTAGACATTTACCCAGTACTTGAGCTAGCTCCATTAATAAAAATGTTTCTTTTGGCTGCCATTGCCGAAGGTGATCGCACTGCTGGACTAGGGCAATTCCCCACATCGGACTCTCTGAATCGAGAGCGTCCAACAAGATTGGCACAGACATCATTGATTGCACATTGCTTTGTTGCCACTGCTGATATACCTGTTGATTGGCAATGGTTTTGTCTGTAATCTGCTGAATATTGTTGATTAATAATGGGCGATCGCGAGGATAGTTTTGTAGTGAATCTGCACCAAAATAATTAATTGATAAACCTTGATCTTTGAGGCTCAAGAATTTTGGGGTAACGGCATCTACAAGAATTTTGCCTACTTCTAAATCATCCGACGAGTTACAAAAATGATAAATTGCAACCCGATCAGCCCCTAATTTGTCCCCTAAATCGACTAAAAATATTTGTAATAGTTCTTCAGGACTAGAGCTTGAGAACATTGCTGCGGCTATTGTCTCAACCTCTAGATTGTCTCCAAAGGAAAAGAATGGTGGAACCTCGTCCATAATTTATTACAGAAAATTGCGAGATGACTAACCGTAAATCCAAAAGAGAGTTGCGCTGCAACTCTCTTTTGGATTGATTTCAGCATAAATATTTATTAATGACTATAGCTATGATTACCAAAAGCATGGCTACACTTTTGTAAATTGGTGTTAGCAATAGCGATCGCCATAATATATCTTTTTTTTGACGATTAAAGCCTAATTAAGGCTGTAAGTAGTACGGAGAAATTTGTGAAAGCGGCGCTTTCACAAATTTCTCTGTAGTTTAAGTTAGCGCAAGGCGCTGTAGCCTAATATGACGATTACAACATTTTGCGCTCAAACCCGAACCAAAAGTTTTTTAAAAGGCTGGCTTCACGACACTTTTAAAAAACTTTTGGCAGTTAGTTTTAGAGACAAGCGCTGTAATATGCTGACCTAGTTACAGCAATTACCGATCAAACAAACCACAAGAATTTCTTAAAAGTGTTGCAAAGCAACACTTTTAAGAAATTCTTGGTTCGGGGTTGAGCGCAAAGCGCTGTAGGTTGCCAAATTTTATGAGTATGGGGCTATGAGTACGGGTCGCTTAATTATCCAGCTTGGTATTGCTGCCTATATTTTGTTTACGTTATTACCAGATAGCAGCACCCAAATGGTGACTTTCCCTTGGGTAATGCTATGGCAAATGGGGCTACTCTGTTTTGCGATCGCGGGTTTATTAAACCTATGGCGACAAGATAAACCATTTTATCTATTGGGAAATGGATTGGACTGGGTAATTGGTTCGAGCGTAGTTACCCTATGTCTTTCAACAATATTTTCGCAGTTTCCTAATCAGGGGATGTGGTACAGCCTGACTGCTTTTGGTTATTTTGCAGCACTATATGTCACTAATAACTTTTTACACATCCCTAAACCTGAATCCTCATTCCTTAATGAATCCGCACAAACTAGTCAAGATTCAATCGTATTGCCGATTTTGAGATTTCAGGGACTCTTAGGGATTGCGGTAATTATTGAAAGTCTATTTTTATGGATCACCCAATCATGGCTTCCTCAGTTAGCTAATTTTGCTAAGCTCAATCAATGGGGGCTAAATCTAACCTATGACTTCTCCGATTTGGAATCCCGCAACTGGGCTCCTATGGGGCATCAAAACTATGTTGCGGGTTTCTTAATGTTGGTATTACCAATATTTGTCAGTCTAGCGATCGCTCACAAGGGGGCTTGGAGATCGCTGTGGTTAGTGGCGATCGGGCTAGGGCTAATTGATTTGTATACCACCAGCTCACGGGGCGGTTTTTTGGGGCTAGGCGCGATCGTGATCTATGGCTTTGGTGTAGCTCTGTGGCATAGTCGCCGCAATCGATGGCTAGTGACTCTAGGAGGCAGTGGCGCGATCGCGTTGTTAGGATTTTTGATTGCGGCAAATAATCGTCTGCGTTTACTTATTACAGGGTTAGCCGCCAGTTTTAGCAATCCTGCGTTGGGTTCAGGAGAACTATTATTCAGAACGATCGCAGCGGATGTGGGCTGGCGCATTGGACTAGACCATTGGCTATTTGGTGCAGGGGCTGGCTCAGCAATAATGCTCTATCAGACATATCGACCTCAATGGGCAGGAAGAGAAGCAGAACTTTTATTTCAATTACACAGCACCCCCGTTCACCTCTGGGCGGAGTTAGGAATTGGATCAATAATTATTTTTCTGTTTTTATTAGTAGCGATCGCCAGTCTATTTATTAAGTTACACAAATCGCCACGATGGCAAGCTCATCGCCAAGAACAGGCGATCACCTACGGACTATTTGGCAGTTTGCTCGGCTATGGGATTTTGGCGATTACCGACTATCAGCTTGATGTGCCTGCAATCAGTGGCAGTTTAGTGGTCGTGTTAGCTAGCCTCGCCTATCTCGGACAAATGTATACAGGCGAATTAATTACGATTGGTTATCAAAACCAGCCGCGTCGTTGGCTAGCAATTATTGCCAGCATTTATCTAGTGGCGGCGATTGCTTGGCTAGTGCCTGTGAATATGGCTTGGCAAGCTTCTAGTGTCGGTTTTATCCATTTAGCGAGGGCAGGAGCTGATCTGGAAAGTGCTAAAGCAGAATTTTTACCCGAGGCGATCGCTTCAGTAGATAAATTTCAAGATCGGCTGAAACTTGCCCATCGACTTGCTCCTTGGGAACCCTATTATTCCTATCAATTAGGTTGGAATCTAGCAAATCTAGCAATTACTTATCCCAATTTAGATATATCGGCGACATGGAAAAAAGACGGACTAGCATGGATTAAAACTGCGATCGCGGCTAACCCTAATAACGAAGCTGGCTACAATGCCGCCGCATGGCTGAGCCTTCAGCAAAATTCACCCAGCGCCAATCAAGAGGCAGAAGCTTATTTTCGACAAGGTTTACAATTAGTTCCCAATAAGCGATCGCTTTCCTTTGGTTTGGGAGTCAGCCTTTTGAGACAAGGCAAAACCCCAGAGGCGATCGCGGCGATGGTGACAGAAGTAGTTAACGATCCCATATTTATCACTAGCCCTATTTGGGCAGATGCATCGCTCAGGATGTTATATCCGCAAATAGTCACTAAGGTAGAAGAGTTCTATCGCCGTAATGCTGGCAATGCTACGCGATTAGCAGCATTGCGCTGGTGGAATGGAATTCCTAGTGCGACTGTAGAACTCCAACAAACAGGCAATCCGACGGCGATACTTTTGGCGAAGGCGATCGCTAATAACACTGAGGCTTTGGCAGCCGTCAAACAAAATCCACAAACTCCCGCAGAAATGCTGATTGCGGCGTGGCTTAATCCCAACTTGCGAGAGAAGCTGTTAGAACGCGCCTATGTATTCTCATCTAAAGGATTGCCCGATCCACGCTCAGCCGCCATTGTCAGAGCTATGGGCGATCGCATGGGTCAAGTGACGAGTTTTGATGCGTGGATACGTCAACCTCTAGAAACTAATAGCCCGCTTGTGATCAACTATCGCCGAGCTAGATTAGGGTTTGGCGTAGTCAGTCGCCATATGGATGGAGTGGTTCCTCTTGACTTTTTTAATGTCAGCGATCGCGCTGAGATTTCTCTCTTTTTCAAAGATTTATTTTCTTAAAAAGACTATGGCGCAAGCGCCACAGTCTTTTGGCTTAAGACAAATCAAAACCCAAGAATTGGCTGGCGGCGCTCCGCGCCGCCAGCCAATTCTTGGGTTTGTTTGCGCTTTATTTATGCTCCACAATATATTTAGCAATCCGTGCCGAAGCTCCTGCTTTGCCCATGCGTTCTTCGCCATTGCGACAAACCTCTTGAAAATAGTCAGGATCTTGCAAGATTTCACCTAGTACATCGGCAACTTGAGCAGGTTTATCGATCAAGTTAATCGAGCAACCTAATAAATCAGCCTGTTCTTCGGCAAACTTACGCGTAAATTGAGGGCCATTACCCGCGATCGTAATTACGGGCTTACCGAGACCGACTAACTGCTCGGTGGCAGTTCCTGCCATAGCTAGACCGAGATGGCACTGATGTAAGCAATCGCCAAAGCCATCGCGTAACAATAGCATTCGGGCATTTTGTACCTTAAAAGTAGTTTCATCAAGACGTAACCAGCCCTTTTGTAAAATCATCTGACCGATCGCTTCCATATCTAAATCTGGGGCGATCGCGACTAAAAAATGCACATCATGGGGAATGGTGCGGGAAACTACCTGAGCGCAAAGCATCAGAGTTAACCAGTTTTCGTAGGCTTCAGGCGATCTCGAACCAGGTAAAATCGCTACCGCCCAGTCATCTTCGCCAATGCCAAGGTCAATTCCCTTGGGTTCGAGTCCATCCATCATGGAGTTGCCTAAATAAACTGCGGACAGCTTAAAATCGCGATTTAAAATTTCGGCAGTCAGGGAGTCTCTCACAAAGTTGGCTTTACAGCGATCGCTACTCATTAATGACCTTTCCCAAGGAAAAAAGATCGAGCCGCCAAAGGGTTTCTTGACATGGGGTAAGGCACTTTTGCGATCGCGCCAGTAATATTCTGTTTTGGCTGTGGCTACAAAGGCGAAGTTACAGCCACCAAACTGGGATGGCAACCATGCAAATAACAACGGCACAATGTCACCTACCGCCAAAATCATCCGCTTACCGCGCTTTTCTCGCGACCATTGCCACACAAAGCCTAACTGTTTGCGGGTTAGCCCCACTAAGCCGCTTTTGACATCACGGGCTAGCTGACGGCTATCCATGCGGACAAATCCCCCCGAGGGCATTACCTGTGTTAATTGTCCTGCTATTTTGATATTTGCTTTTTCATAGGCTCGACCCGCACCCACCATAGGCAGGGCGATCGTTGACACTCCTAATTTCTCTAGTTCAATGCAGATACGGGCTGCGATGAGATCTTCACCATGTCCGTTACTGATACATAAAATTTCCACTGATTCAACAAATCCTAATGCGCTTAGCTACTTAGACTAATGTATGGCTATAGTCACCCAGTAGAGAGTGGCGGCGCGAAGCGCCGCCACTCTCTACTGCTTTTTTAGGCAAGGGGCTTAAGCCCCTTGTTCTATGGGATAAGCGAATCGTTGCCCAACTCATGCAAAGATCACTATATATGCCCTAGACTTGACTGGCTATAGCTATAACTTTAGTGGAAACCGTGACATTACAGCGATAAGCAATGACTTAAGTAGCTAGAAAACCCGTAAAGTTTCGCCCCTGCGGGGCGAAACTTTACGGGTTTTGGTAATTTATTTTGCACAAGCATTTAAAAGTATGTCCGACCAAAAACTCAGTCAGAAAATTAACTTTTATCTTGATGACTTGGCAACGCCTGTTGGCAAGCTCATTAATATGGCGATCGCGATTTTGGTGATTGCTTCGGCGACAAGCTTTGTGGCTCAGACCTTTGAGATCTCCGAGATAACTCGTCACCGCTTAAATCTGCTGGACGACATCATTTTAAAAGTGTTTGTCGTTGAATATTTTTTGCGGCTCTGGTGTGCCGAACGAAAACTAAAATATCTATTTAGTCTCTATGCCTTGATTGACCTTGTGGCAATCTTGCCATTTTTTTTAGGGGCGATTGATATAGCTTTTTTAAGATTACTGCGGTGGTTTCGGATTTTGCGCTTGATCCGTTTGGTGGAGTCGCGATCGCTATTTGTTAACAAGAACGAAGATTTTGCGATTCTATTGAGGATTTTATTTACGCTCTTTGCGATCATATTTGTCTTTTCAGGTTTAGTTTTTCAAATAGAACATTCCACAAATCCTAAATTCCATAACTTCCTTGATGCCTTCTACTTCTCGGTCTTCACCATGACGACAGTTGGTTATGGCGAGGTGATGCCTCAATCAAATGCAGGTAAATTGACGACTGTGATCATGGTACTTACAGGCATCGCGCTAATTCCTGTGCAACTTAGCGAACTATTTAAGCGCTTGATCATGACTGCTAATCAAGGCGATCGCGTCACCACCCCAGTTCCCGACAAAATCACCAATCTGCAAGAAGTCACTTGTTTGGGCTGTGGACTATCATTACATGATGTCGATGCTCAGTTTTGCAAAGTCTGCGGAACTAAACTCTAAATTAGAATTTAACTTCAATGTCAAAACCCCATCCCTTTCTTCGTTTAATGCGCTATGCCAGTAAATATCGTCCTCAGATTTGGAGCGCCACCACCTATTCGATTTTAAATAAATTTTTTGACCTCGCTCCGCCTGTGTTAATTGGTGCAGCGATCGATTTAGTGCTACAAAAAGAGAACTTTTGGGCAAACCCTTTGGGCGTGCAGGGACTCGCCGCACAGTTGTTTGTGCTGTCAGCAATTAGTGGCGTGATTTGGGCTTTGGAGTCAATTTTTGAATATGCCTATGCCTTGCAATGGCGAAACCTTGCCCAAACCTTGCAACATGATTTGCGTTTAGATACTTATCAACACTTGCAAGAATTAGAACTAGCTTTTTTTGAAGAACGTAGTTCGGGCGGATTGATGTCGATCTTGAGCGATGATGTCAATCAATTGGAACGATTTCTCGATGGCGGCGCTAATGAAGTAATTCAAGTTTCGGCAACAGTTTTGTTGATTGGCGGCGCATTTTTTGTGATCACGCCCAATGTGGCTTGGTTAGCGATGTTGCCAATGCCATTTATTCTCTGGGGTTCGATTTGGTTTCAGAAATTCCTCGCGCCACGTTATGCTGAAGTTCGCGAAAAAGTGGGACAGCTCAATGGTCAGCTAGCCAACAATATCGGCGGTATCACCACGATCAAAGCTTTTGTCACTGAAGAATATGAACGCAAACGAATTGAGAAGGAAAGCGATCGCTATCGGCAAAGTAATCGCAAGGCAATCGCCTATAGTGCTGCCTTTGTACCATTAATTAGAATTTTGATTTTTGGTGGATTTATCGCAATTTTATATTTTGGTGGATTGGAAGTTCAAGCCCAAAGACTTTCTGTTGGTAATTATTCCGTAATGGTCTACTTGATTCAGCGATTGCTTTGGCCGTTGACTCGTCTCGGTGAAACCCTAGACCAATATCAAAGAGCAATGGCTTCCACCAATCGAATTTTAGATTTACTAGATACCCCGATCGCGATCCATTCAGGCACAAAATCTCTACCGTCACCAGTTCTTAATCAACTTCCTATTCGTGGTGCAGTTCAGTTACAGGATGTCACCTTTGGCTATCGGGCTAATTTCCCCATAGTCGAGAATCTATCTTTAGAAATTGCCGCCAATAAAACTACCGCGATCGTCGGCGCAACGGGTTCTGGCAAAAGTACCTTGGTTAAGTTACTATTACGCCTCTATGAAGTTCAATCGGGCAAAATTCTCTTAGATGGTATTGATATTCGGGAACTAGAATTGCGATCTCTGCGATCGAGCATTGGTTGGGTCAGTCAAGATGTTTTTCTATTTCATGGCTCAGTCTTAGAAAATATTACCTACGGATCATTTAGCGCCACCGTTGAACAGATTGTGGAAGCCGCCAAAATTGCTGAAGCCCATGATTTTATTGAGGCTCTGCCCGATGGTTACGATACGATTGTGGGTGAACGGGGTCAAAAGCTCTCAGGTGGTCAGCGTCAGCGCATTGCGATCGCCCGTGCCGTGTTACGCAATCCGCCAATTTTAATCCTAGATGAAGCAACTTCAGCAGTAGATAATGAGACCGAATCTGCTATTCAAAAGTCCTTAGATCAGATCACAAAAAATCGCACAACCATTGCGATCGCCCATCGTTTATCCACAATCCGTAATGCCGATCGCATCTATGTAATGGATCAAGGTAAGGTAGTGGAAATGGGAACCCATGAGGAGTTAGTCGCTCTCAATGGCATCTACACAGGGCTATGGAATCTACAAACTGGTCAAGCCCACGAGCAAGTAGCATAAGAACTTTTTGAAAGTGTTGCTTTGCAACACTTTCAAAAAGTTCTTGGAAAGCGCTGTAACACAAGAAATGGTAAAGCTGCTTCTTGTGTTGGTATAAAATAGTAAAACATGATCAGCAAAAAATATGGAAGCATTGACAGTTCCTACAGAAGTTAGGACTCTTCATCCTGATATCTCTCTCGGCAAGATATATCTAGACTGGACTCCACAACCAGGGAACTATATCGACTTAGAAGGCAAGACATACACTGTTTTAGAGCGCCGCCATCGCTATCAGTTTCGGAGGGGAAAATACCACTTATTTAGCATGTTAGTCTATGTTCAACTAAATCCAGACAATTTAGAGAGAAGCTTTATTAATAATCGTTGGGTGATTGGAGATGCCAATTGTCGTTATAACGCCCATTCTGAAATTATTCGCTGTGCTGTTAATCCATATGGATTATGTCAAGGCTGTGAATCTTGGGAAGCCCAATTGGAATAACGGTGTAGCGCAAAGCGCTACACCGTTATTCCAATTGGGCTTCCCAAAAAATAGTGATGCGGCGCTTCGCGCCGCATCACTATTTTTTGAGTGAGTTAGCCTATTAAAACTGAACGCCTACACCAGCCTGTAAAGAAGTTCCAGCAGAACCGTTGGTTTGACCGTTAAAAGGAATTACAGCATTACTGTAAAGGAGGATACGGTCATTGAGGCTGACTTCTACACCTGGTTGTAGGGCAAAAGCTGTTTGATCTCCTGTAAGACTGTTGCTTCCACCAACCTTAAACGATGCACCTGCTCCGAGATAGACATTAGTGCGATCGCCTACAGGCAAATCATAGGAAAGAGTTGGCACAACGGAAGTTCCATCACTACTAAAAATAACTGAGCTTCTAGCAGAAATAGGAACGCCTTCAAATTTGTAGCGTCCAGCTAAGTTTGCGCCAACGTTGGAAGGTTGGGTGGCGAAGCTTTGTAGTGAAAGACCAGCACCCACATAGCTTCCTGGTTGACTAACGGTTTCCGCATTGGCGATCGCGCTGAAAGAAGTCAAAATTGAAGTAGCGATCGCAGCGCCTAGATAGATTTTTGTAAGAGATTTCATGAACTTGGTTTCCTGTTAAACTATGACCCTTTTGACTGGAGATAATTGGCATAGTTCCCATTGTTCCTGAAGAATAAAGATAGTAAAAACTCAAGCACAGAGAGGGTTTCCATGCTTTTGAGGTGATTCCTTCTTAAGAGAATCATTCTAGTGGGTGACCTTCTAATTTTTCTGTTACATTTTTCATAATTCATTCAACATCAATTAGGACAATCCAAGAACTGACTGGCGGCGCAGAGCGCCGCCAGTCAGTTCTTGGATTCAGACAAATAATTAGTGGTGCGCCGCACCGCTAATTATTTTGATGATTGAAATAAAGTAAAGCCTTATAACAGGAGGCTTTACTTTATTCTTTGGTGATGTTGCCTGATCTTACCCAGCCTTCTTCTTTGGTGCTTTCGTTTCTGACGAGTACCCATTCGCGATCGGGGGTTTCTTTGATGACAGCAACTTTGGCATTAAAATCAGCACCACCAACATTTCGCGCCGATTGATTGGGATCAGCACGAAATACTAAGCCGATACCTGCATTAACTTTACCCTGATATTTTGCCTCAGTTGTTTTGGGCTTGGCTTTTACTGTGGGTGTAGGAATTGGCTCAATTTTAATTGCGGCGATCGGAGATTTGGGCGCAGGCATCGTTTTCAGATCGTTAGCAAAAGTAGGTCTGTCAGGACTTTTTCTATAGGGCAGAATAACGTACTGCCAACCAAGCGCCACAACTGCGGCAATTAGTCCCAGACTAAAGGCTAAACTCACGCTCGATTTTGCTGTTTCAGGAAATCTCATCTGATTGCGAATTGCTTTAATTGATGATTGGTTGAATAGATTACTCTAATTTTCCTCAATTTACATAAATTATTAGGTAGATAAACATAATTAAAACAAACCCATAAAGTTGTATCCCTACGGGTTACAACTTTATGGGTTTGTTTTGGTAGAGCAAACTGCCTTAATTGAGACTCTCTAGCTCGATCGCACCATCACTACTTACCCATGCGATCTGAGCAATACCTCGCGATCGCGCATGGTCACGGACAGCATCGGTTGTCCGAAATTCTAACTCTAGCTCGATCGCACCCATTGCTGAGTCTTGACGTAACTTCGCGGCATGGGCAAAGGCAAACTGCATTGCCTCGGAGGATTTAGCTACTACCAGACAATCAGTGGCGGGGAGCGTCTGGGGCAAGCGCGATTGTAAGGCTTGTTGTAATTCTTCGAGATTGAGGCAGAAGCCGATACTGGGATAATTTACATTGTGCGGATGATATACCCCCAACAAGCGATCGTATCGACCACCTTGGGCAACTACATAGTTATGGCAAGCTACTTCAAAAACAATGCCTGTGTAATAGTCAAAGGTTTGCATCAGACTCAAATCAAGAATCAAGCGATCGCCTGACGCAACTCCTGTACTTTCCCACAGCTCAATGAGAGACTTGAGATAATTGATCTCACCCGTTAGCCCAGAAGTCCACGCACTATTGGACAAGCGACTAATTACATCTTTCGGTTTACCGCGTAGATCGATTAGCTCTAGGGCATAGCTTTTGACATCAGCGGGCAAGTCCATTTCGGTAATGGCTATCCGATCAAGACTAGCCAAGGCTTGACGTAATTTGGCGCGATATTGCTCTGGCAATAAGTCTAGTAAAACCCCTGTTAATCTCACATCCCCTAATACAATTTGCCAATCTTGCAGTTCAACGCGATCAAGACTTTCAGCAAGGAGCATCAAAATTTCGCCATCAGCTAGTAAGCCTGATGCACCCAATAGCTCTACACCCGCTTGAAAGGATTCTTCAGAGCTATTGTTAGCGCATCGACGAAAAACATTGGCGTTGTAATAGAGTCGTTGCGGACAGGTTGCCACATTTTGTCCAAGACGGGCGGCATAGGCGCGGGCGATCGAAGCCGTAAATTCGGGACGCAAGCCTAAAATATCGATGCTATTGCTGTGCAGTTGGATCACCGACTCGGGATCGACGGCTCCGCCAGCCGTCAGCGATCGCAAATGTTCGACGGTGGGGGTGATGATGCGTTGATAGCCCCATGACTGAAAAACTTGTTGAATGCGGCTCTCGATCCAACGTTTTTGCGCCACGTCTAGGGGAAGTAAATCTTTTGCGCCAGTTGGCAGTTGATGCACCATACAGTTCTCTCAGTCTTCGTTTTTTATCGTACCGTGAATTGGCAAGCAAAAAAAACGAAAAGAGTAGAAGCGGCGCGATGCGTGGCTTCTACTCTTTTCGTTTTTGGCGACGCATCGCGCCGCTTCTAAATTTTAAAAAATGCCTGCGGATTCGTAGAGGCGGCGGAGGAGTGCCAAAATTTTGCGATCATAAAGGGGATCGATCGCCCAGCGTCCTGTCAATTGGGCTAACTTTGGGGCAATGCCCCTAGCTACTAAATGAAATCTTGGCGCGACTAAGGGCTGGAATAGGGGAGCATTGCAAGCATAGGCTTTGAGGTGTTGGATATGCGCCCTTACGCCCATTTGCGGCGATGCAAAACTTGCTCCAGAGGTATTGGTCTGCGAAATTGGCGAATTGGCGATCGCAGCTCCTAGACTCGCAAAATTATTTTGTTCGGGCTGAATGTCTTTCCCAAACCTTAAAAATCCTGTCTCAATACACATCTGGCAAAAAGCAATATCGTGATTTACGCCCTCTAGTTCACCCTCTTCACGGTATAACCGAGGTAGGTCACCATATTTATTAAGAGCCGCTTCATTGTTGTTTTTGAGAAACATCAATAGCTGCACTTCAGACGCATTACCCGTGGTCATGATCTGATCAATCTGTCCTGTAAAAACCTTAAAAATGGTTTTAAGACAAAGGGTGCGCGTGGTGCTATCCCAAGATACAGATGCATTTAACTCGCGTAATGCGATCGCCTGCACATAGACAATACTTTGATGGCGCAAACGACAAGCCATCGGAATTTGGTCGAGATTAAAGCCAAGACGATCCACTAAATCCGCAGGGACTAACACATTCCCTGAAACCAAAATTCCCTTTTCGTCATAGCTTTGACCATTGAGATTGATATTAATTTCAGGATAGGCGATCGCTTTTTGGCTGATGCGGCTGGAAGGAGCAAGTACGGGGATCGTGCTGGCGTTTTCCGTAGTCCATGCTTGCAAACCGTCGGCAATTCCGATCGCATAGTCGCGTCGCCTAGTTTGCATTAGCAAGCGATCCTGTGAGTTGTTGGCAAATACTAACTCCAATAAGAGCGAGGGAATCTTAATCTCTCGGCAAAAACTAAGGCTACCGATACTCGCGATCGTATCGACCTTAGCGCCTCGATTGGGGATTTCAGGGACACGCTTAGTTAAGGCACTGGTTAAGATTTCAGCCTGTCGCTTACGAATGGCATTGTGGGTGATGTAGTAGGCAGTTGTGCCGCGCAGTTCGGTGATATTCGTTGTGTCTAGCTGTAGAGATAGCGCCACATCTTGACGAGTTGATCGGGCATTGATCCAAGCAATTGTTTCTGCCAAATTCAAATCATCACTAGGAACGGCGATCGCTATTCCCCGCGATCGTAATTCGGCAATGACTAAATCTCTAGCGGCGACTAATTCCGCAACTTCGATAGTGTTACCCGTCATCTCGCTTAGATCACGAAATGAGCCTTCAAAACCACCATAACCTGCGGCAATAAATATTTTGCCCATATGCTCAATCTCAATAAGTCGGACAGTTGCAGAGAACGAAATTACATCTCAGACATATAGTACCGAGAGTCGCGCCCAAAGCATAACAGAGATTTTGATTACCGCGCTTTACGCTTTTTCATCCTATAGCGATCGCCAAGTGTCCTAAGACAAGAATTGACAGGCGGCGCTCCGCGCCGCCTGTCAATTCTTGGGTTTTAAAACTTTTTTTGTAATAAAAAGCGTCTGGGAAAACCTAGAAACCAATAATTGAGATACCCCTCTTGATCATGCAAACGATAACCAAGGTGATCATATAGATAGCGAGCGCCTTCATTATCTTCAAGTACATGCATATACAAACGCGAAAACCCCCATTGCTTAACAGTCTTTTCCGCCGCTAGCAAAAGTTGTTTAGCTGCACCACGCCTCCGCCAATGGGGATGCACCGCTAAATTAAAAATATAAGGATGTTGTTGCATATCCCGACCGAGCCAAAATCCCCGACTGGCATGGACAGGAACATAGCGCATACAAATTTCTAGGGAGGCGATCGCTTGAAATTTATTAGCAGGATGAGTCGCCACCAAACAGGCATAGCAAGGGGTTTGTTCGCCAAAGCGACTATTGAGGTCGAGCATGATGCCATAGCGTAAAATCGGATATACCAAGTTAGTGAAGCCGCGCATCAGGAAGTTAACTGGGCGATCGCTATGACGATAGAAGCTCTCTGTCAAAATGTCAGATAAATGACCGACATCTCTAGAGTTGGCGTGACGAACAGTAAAAGATGAGGATGGACTTTGCACTTTGACTTTGTTTTTTGAATTATGCCAAGGTACTTACAGCAATTTCTGATCAAACAAACCACAAGAATTTTTTTTAAAGTGTTGCACAGCAACACTTTAAAAAAAATTCTTGGTTTGGGTTTGAGCGCAAAGCGCTGTAATTACTGCTAATCAGCTAGCGCAATTAAATATAGAACCTCAAAACCAATAATGCACGCGCAGCGTGCGCTATTAGCTTAATAATTTAGTGGTCGCGCACCACTAAGCTAAATCAGGACATAAAACCCAAGAGAGAGTTGCGGCGCGAAGCGCCGCAACTCTCTCTTGGGTTTTGGGTTTGTCCTAACATAAATGTCTATAGCTATAAATTATTTACAAGGTACTGGCTACTTAATTTAGCGATAATAACTGTGTAGTTACAGCGCTAAGCTTAATTGTTTTAGCAAGCGATCGCAATGTCCCATCCCGATAAACCAATTTCTGAAAATCCCATTCCTACCTCTACCAAAATCCGTCCCCGCAAGCAATTTGGTCAGCATTGGCTGCGAAGTGACGAAGTGCTGCATAAAATTTTGCGGGCGGGGCAGTTGAAACCAAGCGATCGCATTTTAGAAATCGGGCCAGGGACTGGTAATCTCACCCGCCTATTATTGCCGAGGGTCGAGATGCTGACGGCTGTTGAGATAGACTGGGATCTTTGTGAAAAGCTGCGAAAAACCATGAAGCAGTCTAATTTCCATCTCATTGAAGGCAGTATTCTTGAAATTCCTTTGCCAGCGCTTGCGAATAAGGTCGTCGCTAATATCCCTTACAACATTACTGGCGAAATTCTTAAAAAGTTATTAGGAACTCTCGCGGAGCCAATTCAACAATTTGAACAGATCGTGCTGCTAGTTCAGAAAGAAATTGGCGATCGCCTTGCTGCTAAAGCAGGACATAAAGCCTACAATGCTCTCAGTGTGCGTATTCAATATCTTGCCGACTGTGAGTTTATCTGTGATGTTCCAGCTACGGCTTTCTATCCACCACCAAAAGTTAATTCGGCTGTGGTACGGATTATGCCCCGTCCACCAATCACGGTTGCTAGTGATCCTAAGTTTTTAGATCGGTTACTGACACTTGGTTTTGCTACTAAGCGCAAAATGCTCCGCAATAATCTCATCTCCGAAATTGATCGCGATCGCCTAGTGGAGATTTTAGAAGGAATGGGAATTAATGGACAAGTAAGAGCTGAAGATCTTAATGTTGCTCAATGGGTGGCTCTCAGCGAAGCTGTGATCAAAAGTAAGAATTCATAAAACTAAAAATGGCGGAGCCATTTTTAGTTTTATGAATTCTTACTTTGAATATAAAGATAGAGGCGGCGCATTGCGCCGCCTCTATCTTTATATTGTTGGTTAGGCACTAACTAATTCTTTCATTGGGGCAGCGAGAGCTTCTTCCAATGGTGCGCGACCAAGACGCTCTTCGAGAATATTCATCACGGTTCGCCCAAAGTCATCGTCATCTCTTTGCCAAGCTTCCAAGCAGACTTCACCAAAGAAAGCACCCATCGGTTCAGGATTCCATAACAACTTCTTAGCCGTCCAAGGCATCATGCTCATTGGGTTATAGCCTTCCTTTAAGAAATTGTTTTTGAGAGCATATTCTTCCAAATGAGTATGGGGTTGTAAACCAATAAAGAAGATTGCTGGCTCTACTTTGTCGGCTCCAAAAATCGCTTCTAATTCACGGTGATAAGCGATCGTTTGACGCACAGTTTCTAAGGTTTCATCAATGACATTGAAGGAATAGTTGACGGATACTAGTTCATTAAAACCTGCGGCTCTGAGATCGCGGCAATTTTGTAAAACAGATTTGAGGTTATAGCCCATTCGCATCTTGCGAACTAGCTCCTGAGAGCCACTCGTAATACCAATTTCAAAGTAGCTCATGCCTGTCTCTACCATCAACTGACAGAGGTAAGGCGTGAGATTATCTGCTCGAATATAGGCCGCCCAATGGATGTCCGTCATTCCTGAAGCTTTGATTTTTTCGAGAAGTTCTACGGCATCATCGATGAACTTTTTAGCAGGGATAAACTGAGCATCGGTAAACCAGAAATTACGCACGCCGCGATCGTAAATCTGGCGCATTTCCTTGATTACTTCATCGGTGGGATTAATGCGAACCTGCTTACCTTCGATTACTGTATAAATGCAATAGCAACAGTTATGGGGACAGCCCCGCTTAGTTTGCACACCAATATAAAAGTCGTGATCGCGGAAGTAATAGTTAAAATCTTCCCAAATCGACTCGATATAGTCATAGTCACAAGCACTTTTTTCAATCGGTGCAGGTTGTTCATGGATTAATCTTGCGCGAGGCTGGGTTTCACCCACCACATAACAGCGATCGCTATCAATCTCTTGACCCTGCACTAACCTTTCTAACAGAGACTCGCCTTCACCAACAGAAACGATAGTTCCTTTGGGCAGAATACTTGCTAATTGCTCATAAAATACGCTGACAGCTCCGCCGCCAATAACGGCTCTCGCTTCTGGATGGTAGCGTCTAGCCCGATTTAAGCCACGTCTAATTAGTTGGGAGTTACGCCATAGCTCGGTGTAATAAGAGGTAAACAAGCGTAAACCATTAACTGCCCCCCGCAATTTTTTAAAAGGATTTTTGGCATAGTAAAACTCGAAGGCATTTTGAAGAGGATTACCACCGCGTCCACCAACAGGGGCATAGATCTGAATATCGCGCCATGAAAATACTAATAAGTTAGGCTGAAACTTATCGATCGCCCGATCTAATGCAGCATAAAAATCTAGGGGCGGCACAGTACCCAAATCAAAGATATTTTGCTGCACATGTGGCGCAACCTTATGGACGTGATCCGATAGGTAAACCACACCAATCGGGAAAATCGGATTACAGGGAAGCCGAATATATAAGATGCGATCGCTAGCAGAGCTAGTCATGGGTTTGGCAATGCTGGAGTTTAAAGCTTGCATAGAAATTTGTGGGTAAATGAATTTTATTAAATTTAGAAAATCTAGCTATGAAATGAAATTTTTATTATTTTTAACCTTGAGGATATTGATCCTACCCCTTGCATATGTCTTCATATATCTTAACTTTAGTCAAACAATTACAGGGACAAAGATTTCCACAGCTATAAAACCCAAGAAGCGAGTTGCGGCACTTCGCGCCGCAACTCGCTTCTTGGGTTTTATGTCCTGACAACAATGGCAACAGCTATAAGTGAAGTACAAGCCGCTTTGCGCCTACAGGCACTTTATCTAGCACTCTCCGATCCAATGTAAACTTATGTAAATAAGATTAAAAATTTAGCCCTCAACCATAAAACTATCAATGAATCCACTGATCACACTGGAAATAGCTCTAGGTCTTTTTTTAACGAGTGTCATTGTCTATGTGCTTACCACTCGCCCCTTTGAGTCAACCGACTCCGTAGCGAGATCGTATGACGAATGGACACAGGATGGCATTTTAGAATTTTATTGGGGCGACCACATTCATCTTGGGCATTATGGCTCACCTGTTCAAACCAAAGATTTTCGGGAAGCAAAGGTTGATTTTGTTAGGGAGATGGTCAAGTGGGGTGGACTTGACCAAGTTGCAAAGGGACTGAGTTTGCTAGATGTTGGCTGTGGCATTGGTGGCAGCAGCAGGATTTTGGCTAGAGACTATGGGTTTGACGTAACAGGTATAACCATCAGTCCACAGCAAGTCCAGAGAGCAACAGAATTAACAGCACCCGAAATAACGGCTAAGTTTCAGGTAGATGATGCGATGAGTTTGTCATTTCCTGACGCGAGTTTTGATGTAGTTTGGTGCATCGAGGCAGGTCCCCATATGCCCGACAAGGCAGTATTTGCCAAAGAGTTAATGCGCGTGCTGAAACCAGATGGCATCCTAGTAGTTGCTGACTGGAATCAACGGGACGATCGCCAAACTCCCTTTAACTTTGTCGAACGCCTGATCATGAAGCAACTGCTCGATCAATGGTCACATCCCGCCTTTGCCAGTATCGAAGGCTTTGCAGAAGTGTTGGGAGAAACCAATTTTGTCAAAGGAGACGTGGCGACAGCGGACTGGACTAAGGAGACTTTACCTTCATGGCTAGATTCGATTTGGCAAGGCATAATTCGTCCTTCAGGACTAGTGAAGTTTGGAGTTTCAGGATTTATCAAATCACTCCGCGAAGTCCCGACCCTAATATTAATGCGAATTGCTTTTGGGACTGGTATTTGTCGATTTGGGATGTTTCGGGCAGTTCGCTCAATTTTTCATAATCCTGAATCCTTAGTTGGTAGTAGTGTTTACAATCGCTAGTTCACGATGGGTGTTAGCTTTATCTACAAGCTAAATAGTGAGGCTAAGTAGATAGTCGCAATTAAATACAAAACCTCAAAACCTGTGACGCACGCGCAGCATACGCTACAGGTCTCGACTCTGGTTTTTAATTATGCCCAGCCACTTAGTATTCTTATTAATCCTGAACATATCGGCAGGGTATACTGGGGAGAAATCGTGAATATTTTGGGATAGCGATTAACTTAAGTTAGTTTGTGTTCCAAAAGCCTTATCAATTTCGTTTAAAAACTTTACACATAAAATATTATGTCCATATTTGATCCGTTACCTGCTGATTTACACGATAAGAAGATTGTCTGCTCCTATGTAAATGCTACTAGCAAAATCCAAATTGCCAGAATTACTGATGTCCCCCAGTGGTATTTCGAGAGAGTCGTATTCCCCGGACAAAATCTAATCTTTGAAGCGGTATCGACGGCTCATGTTGAGATTCATACGGGCATGATGGCAAGCTCCATACTTTCGGATACAATTCCTTGTGTCCAATTGCAGGTAGAAGAAGCTAGCTCGACCTTACCAAGTTGGGTTCCCATAAAATCTGTGGAGCATAACCAATTCGAGGAGGTTTCGCTAATTTCGCGACCTGAACCAGAAGTAGTTTCCTAGTCATGGATTTTCTTGCTTTCCATTTTTCCCAGTTTTTGATGGGCATAAAAATGGATTTTCTATCCCTTGATTATGCTCAATTCCTGATCATTACAACGATTGTCTATTGGCTCTTACCAAATGTGCAAGCACGCTTGTTAGTTATTTTGACAGCAAGCTTAATGTTTTACTCATTTATCCAGAGACAGTATGTCTGGTTATTGCTAGTGATGTTGGCTGTTAATTTTTGGTTGGGAGGAGAAATTCGCAAAGGAGATAAATTCCTAAAGCAGTGGTTGCTTTTTGTGGGGATATTTTTTAATGTGCTGCTACTGTTTGGATTTAAGTACATTCCCTTTGTCGCAACGGTGATTGGCAACATTACAGGTCTACCTGTGGGGAGTTCGTTGGCAATCTGGGCTAAGGCAAATATTGTGCCGCCAATCACCCTCAGCTTTTTTGTGTTTGAGTTGATCGCCTATTTAGTGGATACCTATCGCGGTAATAGCCCTGCGAAGAATTTTCTCAGTTTTGCGGCTTACAAGTTGTTTTTTGTGAAGCTCCTGTCGGGTCCTATTACCCGCTATCAAGAGTTTGCACCTCAACTGATCACGCGATCGCGTCCTGTTTTGCCTGATATTGTCGAAGGGATCTGGCTCTTTGCCTGTGGTGCAATCAAAAAAGGGATCATTGCCGATAATATGGCGAGGCTGGTCGATATTATCTTTCGGAATACAGAGCGGGCTGGCAGTGTCGATCTATGGCTAGCGCTATTTGCCTATGGTATTCAGATCTATTGCGACTTTAGTGGCTATATCGATATGGCAAGGGGTAGCGCTTTGCTGTTGGGTTTTAAGCTTCCTCAAAATTTTGATTTTCCCTATTTCTCGACAAGTATTTCTGACTTTTGGCGGCGTTGGCATATGACCCTCGGTGCATGGATGCGAAATTATCTTTATATTCCGCTTGGTGGTTCTAGGGGGGGGCTATGGCGTACTTGTTTGAATTTAATGATTGTGATGCTATTGGTGGGACTCTGGCATGGCGCTAATTGGGGCTTCATCCTGTGGGGGGCATGGCATGGGATAGCGTTGGTGGTTCACCGCGTCTGGATGGAAGTTTGTAAAGTGTTTGAAAATTTACATAAAATCTGGAAGCCTCTGCCCATGCAGATCGTCGCTGTTGTGATTACGCAGTTGGTGGTTTTTTTAGGTTGGATTCCCTTCCGTTTGCCAAATTGGATTGATACAAATATGTTTTTACAAAGACTCTGGGGCTATCAAAGCGATCCACAGTTTGGCATCAAAATTTATGTGGAGTCGTTAGGTATTACATCAGGACAAATTGCTCTGTTGTTATTTGGTCTATTTGTTGTGTCGCTGATCGCCTATCGCTGCGATCGCGCTAAGTGGCAACTACATTGGCAAGTAAAGTTATTTTTAGTGCCTGTGAGTTTGTTTTTAGTAAGTGTCTTCAGCCCCGACAAGAAGCTACCCTTTATCTACTTTGATTTTTAGTTTGCACAGATTTTTCATTGTTACCGTTCTCCTTCTATTTGAATCTCTTCTTCTATTAAGCTATAAAGCTAATCGCACGCCTTTTCTAGTTCACTCGTATCAGCATGGCGATCGCCTTTTTTGATGTTCATAATTAAATCGGTAAGTACCTCAGTCGAATTGAAACATCGCTGACAGAGATAATTACACCATTTGTAAGTTCTGTGGCATAGTCATTTAAAATTGCTAACAAATGACGGTTAACTACTTCTCGCCTTACATTTCCTAAACGAAATAAAATAACACTGGGTAGGCTTTCGCCACTAATTGCTAATAGCTGGGCAAAGTCTAAATCTACGGTAAGTAGTATTCGTCCTTCTTGACGAGCTTTCTCTAAAATATTGGGATCTGTCATCTTTTCTAGATTCTCTTCAATTAGGTGGATTGCGTCATAATCTTGTTCTCTCAAAAGTGCAATTGTGCGGGGAGAGATGCCCATATCACCTAAGAATTTCATGCTGCTTGGGGGATTTGCCAAAAGATGACTCGTTCTTGGGTGAGCCAAGCGGCATATCTGAGAGACTGCTTGATATCGTCTGGTTCAAGATAGGGATAGTCTTCAATTATTTCGGCTGTTGATAAGCCGTTGGCGATGAGGTTGATGACTACTGATACGGGTATCCGCATTCCGCGAATGCAAGCTTGACCTGCCATAATTTTGGGATCGAAAGTAATGCGATCTAGTCCTGCTATTGCTTTCATTGTTTTTGCCTCTTACTCTATTGTAATTGCTATGTATTCTTGTTCTGTTAGTTCAATTCTGGATCGATCGCTTTTACTTCTTCATAAGTGAGTTGATAGAGTTTGTAAACTAAATTATTAATCGCCTTTTCTAATTCGCTCGTATCAGCATGGCGATCGCCTTTTTTAGCAGTGAGAATTTTAATTTACTGTAAGTTGATTTTGTTTAAATCATATCAAGACTTTCGCTCTATTTGAATATTTTAACCTCTTTTTATGTTAAGTATTGATTTGCTAATTCTAAAAACATAATTGCTCTTTCTATGTTCTCTTTTGCTTCGACTTCGGTTGGATTAAAGGCTGCATCATAGTCAGATCTAATGCGGGCTTGTTCTGCTTCGATTAGATATCGATGATACTCTGATGGTAAGCGATTTGTCTTGGCAAATGTTTGTCCAAATTTACTGATGACTGCTGAATGTTTGGAGAATGATAATCCTTCACTAATTAAAAATGCTTCGGCAAGATAGAACATGGCATAGTAAGCTCTAGATGTCGAAATGTCATAAATTTCTTCATTAAATAATATTTGAGCAGCTTTTATACTGTTGTTGGCTTTTACAATTAGCTGTTCTTATTCATCTGTCATATATATTTCCCCTCTTTTTTGATATTGCGAAATAGGGCTGTATCTTGGGTTATAAACTGTTTTACAGATACAAATAAGCTACTTATTAGAATGCTGTTGTCTAGACATATTTGCGAAATAATACCTCCTGTTCTTTTTATTTCTGTCCATGAGTCAATTTCATCTTTTAATACGATTAAAATATCAATATCTGAATCTACATTTGCATCGCCTCTAGCTTGCGAACCAAACAAGATTAGACTATCTAATCTATCTTGATAGAGTATTTCCATCTGATGACGTAGGTTTTGTAAGATTGGTGATAGTTGTTGTGTCATAATCTTTACTCCATTTTAATTGCTGTGTATTCTTGTTCTGTTAGTTCAATTCTGGATCGATCGCTTTTACTTCTTCATAAGTGAGTTGATAGAGTTTGTAAACTAAATTATTAATCGTCTTTTCTAATTCGCTCGTATCAGCATGGCGATCGCCTTTTTTAGCAGTTTGTCATAGTTTAAGCAAATTGACTGGATAAGCTCGAACTGCTTCATCTACTGTGGCGATCACCATGTCATTTTGTAAGGCTTGACAAATAAGCATTCTGTCAAATGGATCTCGATGCAAAGATGGGAGTTTGGTTAGTTGAGTTACACTAGCTTGATCGAGGTCAAGATTAAGAATTTGATGCCGATCGCAGTGTTTAGGAAAATATATTTCAGGGGATTCGGGTAATGGTAATTTGCCTAATTGATATTTAACAATAGCTTCCCAAGTCGAAACGACGCTTAGATAAATTTCGTTGTCTAAATCTTGAATAATTTCTTGCACATCTTTTGGTAGTCGTTGATCTCGGCTGATAAACCATAAGAAAATATGTGTGTCTAGTAAAATTTTCATTTTCCTTCAAAAGCATTCAAAATTTCTTCTGGTAGCGGTGCATCAAAGTCTTCAGGAACAACAAATTCTCCAACACATAAACCAAATGGGCGTTGTTTTTTACTCTTTGTTGTAACTGCTTTGGAAGAGTTTTTATCTTTTAAGGCTTTTGGTGTCTGGATGTCTTCAAGTGTATCTAGGTCTTCTGCAAGAATCCGAATTAGTTTAACTTTTTCTGTTACAGTCAGTTTTCGGGCGGCGGGTAGTATTTCGGCGAGTGTCATTGTTTTTACCTGCTATTCTATTTTAATTGCTGTGTATTCTTGTTCTGTTAGTTCAAATTCTGGCTCAATGATTTTTACTTCGTCATAGGTGAGTTGATAGAGTTTATAAACCAATCGATCGCTTTTTCTAACTCGCTCGTATTAGCATGGCGATCGCCTTTTTTAGCAGTGAGAATTTTAATTTACTTTAGAAGGTTTTGAAATGGTTGGGTGTTTTTCCAGCGATAGGAATTGAAATCTCGATAATCTACTGACAAGATGCGACCGTGACCTAGTTCTTCTGCGAGAATGACTAGCGAAGCATCGGCTAAGTCCATTGGGAGATTGGCATATTTTTGCATGAGTTGGGCGATTCTTTGGGCGTGATAGGGTTGCAGATTAAATGTCTCGAAGGCTCCATTTGCTAGTGACTCCATAAATTTAGATTGAGCAAGTACTCCTTTTCTTTTGAGTAATAGATAGCAGGTTTCGGTGACAACACACCATGTTGTAATTAGTCTTTCATCAATTTCTCTTAGTTTTTGCCTAGCGGTTTGATGATGAGTGTCTTGTTGATCGGCTAGGGCTAACCAAAATCCTGTGTCAGCGATGATCATATTTAGCCTCAAGTTCGATCGCTAGGACTTGTTTGTAATTTGTGGATAAGTCACTTTCAATGGAGCAACATCCGATAAAGCCTGATTCTTCAAGGATTTCAAAGGGTGTTTTTTTGTGTTCCTGTTTGAGCTTTTGGTAGTAAGAGTCTATGGCATAGCACAAAACGTCTGCTAGTGTCTGGTTGGTTTGCTGCTGGATATATGTGAGTTTGTCGGTGGTTGCTGGATCGATTTGGGTGTTGATTTGTGACATTGTGGTTTCCTCTTTTTATTGTATTTTTAGCTCATATAAAGATTTTCACTCTATTTTAATTGCTATGTATTCTTGTTCTGTTAATTCAAATTCTGGATCAATGATTTTTACTTCTTCATAGGTGAGTTGATAGAGTTTGTAAACTAAGCGATCAATCGCCTTTTCTAATTCGCTCGTATCAGCATGGCGATCGCTTTACTCTTCTTGCAGCTTTTCCAAGTCGGCTAGGTCTTGTAGTCGCCCAGAGGCCAATTTATTTTTTTTGAGGTTGTCGAGATTGATAAATTTAACTGGTACATCATTAAGGGTTACTTCGATTTTGGAATCATAGCAGGTTTGAAAATCAATACCATCAGGGTTTGTGATTAAATCAATACGGTTAGGGGGGTAGCCAAGTTGAATGATTTGATTAGGGGTTTGAAAGGCTTCGGATGTTAAGCCTAAGCTTTCAAATCCAAATTGAGTTAACGCTGTTACTAATTTTTGAGCATTTTCTTCGCTGATTTCGATCCAAATGTCGATATCTTTGGTGTAGCGGGGATGTCCATGAACTGCGACAGCGTAACCACCAATGACAAGATATTTAACTTGGTTGTCGTTTAATAATTGTATAAACTCTTTGAAATCTTGGTTGAGCATTGTATTTATATTGGTGATATTCTTGGCGGATTTGTTCGAGTGCTTCTAGTCGTTTTTGGGGTGTTTGTTGTTGCCAGTAGTGGAAGTCGCTGGTTTGTTGTTTCAGAGAGATTTTATTAATAACTTTTTCCATGTTTTTTATCCTATTTTAATTGCCATGTATTCTTGTTCTGTTAGTTCAAATTCTGGATCGATTGCTTTTACTTCTTCATAGGTGAGTTGATAGAGTTTGCAAACTAAATTATTAATCGCCTTTTCTAATTCGCTCGTATCAGCATGGCGATCGCCTTTTTTAGCTACTTATTACTTATCTCAACGATCGCTTCTCCTTGTTTAATTTGCTCTAGTGCTGCTGATAAAGTTGCGGTAAGAAGTTGCCGTAAGTTGCGATTGGTGACATTGCCACAGGTGATCCATAAGATTTGAGGTGGTGTTCCTAGACGACATACTAGGTCTATAAAGTCACTGTCTTTTGTCATAATGATTGCATTCGTAAATCTTGCCGCTTCAAATATTTCGATATCTTTGGCATCTCGTAGTGAGATTTCTTTTAGCGACGTTGCTGTTATGTCAAAATTGCTGGATATCCAGTTAGCGAGTGTGGGTGGAAGTTGGGCATCAATCCAGATATTCATGCGGTTAGTCTCGGGAAATCTGTACGGCGTGCGGCAAAGACCAGACAAGCTTGAATGTCAGAAAGTTCTAGGTCAGGAAAATCTTCTAATATTTCAGTAATGCTGACGTTTTCGGCGAGCATTTCTAATATATCTGTGACGCGGATTCTCATTCCTCGAATGCAGGGACGACCGCCGCATTGTCCAGCAGTTTGGGTGATTCGAGTAAGTAGTGAGTTTGTAGTTTTCATATGTTTTTCTTTTTGTTTTTTAAGGTCATATCAAGAGTTTTACTCTATTTTAATTGCTGTGTATTCTTGTTCTGTTATTTCAAATTCTGGGTCAATGATTTTTACTTCGTCATAGGTGAGTTGATAGAGTTTGCAAACTAAATTATCGATCGCCTTTTCTAATTCGCTCGTATCAGCATGGCGATCGCTAATAGACTTCATTATGAGTACCAATATCGAGTAAAACTATTACTTCTGTCTGTTCTTGAGAAATTTCTATAGTAAATAGAATTCTACAGTCATAGCCGCAAAAACAGGCTTTTAATCCTAATAGTTTCCCTTGCAGTGAATGGGTACTTAACTGTGCTGCAAAAATATCTTCTTTCATCAGTTGTAATATTTGAATCAGTTTTGATTCATGATGAGAATTGCGTTTGACAAATTTCCGAAATGCTCGTTTGAATTTTGGCGTTAAAACTAGTTCTCTCATTAGTCCTCTACCAAAGTTGCTTGTAGTTCAGAAATGATGTCTTCTATGGGTTGAGGTTTTAGCTCTCCACGATGAAAGGCAGAGATCGATTCTTTTGTATCTTGAGCAATTTCCTCACGGCGAGCTTCAATCATCTGGTTTTTAATGATTTCTAAAAGCATTTCTCTTTGTTCAATCGAAAGCTGATTAACTGTTAAAATTGCTTCTTCTAATGTAACCATTTTAGATCTCTTAATAAGTTTAAATGTCTTGATTATAGCGAAATCTCAAGAATTTCATTCCAATTCACATCATTAACATATTTTCCTTATCACCTCTCTCCTTCCACTATTTTAATCTCTTCTTCTGTCAACCCATAAAGTTGATAAACTAAATCGTCGATCGCCTTTTCTGATTCGCTCGTATCAGCATGGCGATCGCCTTTTTTAAAACATTACTAAGCAATGATAAAATGTCTGAAAAACAAACTAAACAAACAACTTTAATTGCCTTTCCTGTTTTAATCGCCAATGTTCTGTACCTACAGGCTCGGCAATATCTTCTAAGACATTAAGAATAGTTTGTTCTTCGGGCGTAATGCCATTTTTGAGCAAGGGTAGAATATGCAGCACAATTTGATCGAAGCTAGATATTTTCTTTTTTAAATCTTGACGGCGCAGATAAGAATACAAGTAATATTTGACTCTCAAATTCAGATCAACATGACTTTTGAATTTTTGATCTTTGCGAATGGTGAATAGTTCTGTTTTCTCGTCATAGTCAAATGTATCTAGCAAAAATGGCGTGAGATCAGAGTATTCTTTTTTCAAAAGATCTAAAAAGCCTAGTTCTAAGCCTTTGATAATTAATTCATCGTTGATTTGCTCTAGGGTTGCGCCATTATTTTTGGCAATAATTCCTTCACAGGTTTGAATAATAATATCCCCTGTATTCATGCCTAGGGCAGCTTTCATTATGTATTTGGGTTTGCGAACCTTCCTGAAATTGATGATTAACTGTCCTGATAGAACAGTAAAGGGATTTTGACGTTTTTTGAAGCTAGTTTGTCCATTACCTTGTTTGACTTCGCCAGCATATTTCAATTTGCACTTATCCATACTTTCAATAATTAAACGATAAATTTACTGATTTTAAAGAATTAGAGTATATTTTAAGTAGTGATTAGTATATTCTCTCTGTGATAGACAAGATATTCTTGATTAATTTTATGTATCTTTGGATATTCAGCCTGTCTATCTCTTATATCTTCTAATATTTTTTACAATGGCAGACTAAATCTTTTATATTCTGGTGTGACAACAACTTTAAGAGAATCACTAAAACCTATAAATCCTTGATCAAATAGATGATCATAAGTAACCGATAGACATACTCCATTAGAAGGATCTAATCTACAATCTATACGATGAGACCATGGAATAATATGACTAGCTCTAAGCATATTTGATTCAGTAATAGCACTTATACAACATCTACTTGCAAAATTATTCATTACTTTTTTTCTGAAAAGAGATTGTTTTTGTCTTGAATTAATTTCTATCTTACGATTTTCAATGGAGTAATCATTAAATTCATTATCAGATAAATTAAAGCTTTCACTGAATGAACTTGCTTGGCTATTTAGGAAACTAGGATTTCCATAAAAAATACTCACATCCTTAATAATATTGCAAGTTCTCAAAACTAGACTATGACCTGTTATGCTGCCTACCCACCTTACTTTCCCTATTTTATCGTTAGACAAGTATTGATCTATAAATATATCTTTGATAAAAATGAAAGGTATTGCATAAAAATCTCCTTCTTCATTCTCATTGCCTGCAATTATCAGATAAAAACCATCTCCTAGCTCCCCAATATATCTTTTTAGTTTTTCAAAAGTAAAATCAAACCAATAATTTACTTTTGGATCGGCTTTGCGAACATAGCTATTTTTTTCGATTAATTTACGATTCTTTAAAATTAAGTTCATAACGAATATTTAATAAAGAACATGATTTTTACAAACTGGGATTTTAAAATCAACTTCTATTCATCTTGCCTCAATAAAATAAATTCTTTCCCATTGCAGAGGCTAAAAAATTTAGTCCTCAGATCTGGATGAATCGCATAGCTAAAAATCTGTTCAAGATTATCTCCCGATGTCATCGTTTCTGTGGGAGCTTTTGCATCTAAAACCCAAGCATAACTATCTTCAATTTTGAAGAGATAATCAGGAACCAAATTAACAGGACATTTTTTAGAACCAATTTTCAAAATAAGGATGCTGAAGTGTTTTACTGCGGACAACCTGTGTGTTTTTGTAACCAAGCCTATGAATAATAGGCAAAATCAAGACTTCCCTCACGCTATCTTCCTTGAAGTCAGGTGAGTATAATTGTTGAAAATCAAAGTCTTGAAGCATTTTGCTGGTTAGTCAAACACAATTATTATTTTGGCTTGATTTTAGCAAATATCGTTTGGCATCTCCACACTACCCGTCTTAGTCGGCTTCTTTGTCTCAAAAATCACCCCAGCCGTACTTTTCACATCCTTGTCATTGTGGATTACCAGATCACTATTCTCTTTGACATTAATAAAATACTTATCCTCGTAATAAGTCTTCGTCAAAAAATTCGTAAGCAGCCCCTTGTTAAACTCCTCTGATTTTGACTCATCACTGAGATCCACCAACTTAATCAAGTTAGCCTTAAACATCTCAACCCGATCGCGATCTGGCTTCACCCTCACATAAGCCCGATTGACACTATTTAAAGCTTGCTGCAAATCTAACTGATCATTGATCATGGTTGACTCCTTACGTCACCCTCTATAATATTGCTAACCCAAAATTAACTAAAATAACCCTAAACCACAAATAATGCGCGTCTTACTAGTTTATCCGTTATTTCCCAAAAGCTTTTGGTCGTTTGAGAAAACACTAGAATTAGTTGGTTATAAGGCTCAGCTCCCACCTCTGGGCATGGTTACGGTTGCCGCGATCTTGCCGCAGACGTGGGAATTTAAGTTAGTCGATCGCAATGTCCGTGATATCACCGAAGCCGAATGGGAATGGGCGGAAGTAGTGATCCTCTCAGCGATGATCGTCCAAAAGGAAGATTTCTTAGCGCAAATCCAAGAAGCCAAGAAACGCGGCAAACTAGTTGCAGTTGGAGGGCCATACCCCACGGCTCTACCTGAAGAAGCGAAGGTTTCAGGAGCAGACTTCTTAATTCTGGATGAAGGCGAAATTACACTGCCGATGTTTGTGGAAGCCATCGAAAGAGGCGATCGCAGTGGCATTCTGCGATCCAATGGCGAAAAACCTGCGGTTACGGATACACCCATCCCCCGCTTTGATCTATTAGAAATGAACCGTTATGCCGAAATGTCGGTACAGTTTTCTCGCGGTTGCCCCTTCCAGTGCGAATTTTGCGACATCATCGTTCTCTATGGACGTAAGCCCCGCACCAAAACACCTGCTCAGATTCTTGCCGAGTTGCAATGCCTTTACGATCTCGGTTGGAGACGTAGTATTTTCATGGTCGATGACAACTTCATCGGCAACAAGCGCAATGTGAAGGTGATGTTGCAAGAACTAAAGCCTTGGATGAAGGAGCGTAATTATCCTTTCTCCTTTGCTACCGAAGCCTCAGTCGATCTTGCCCAAGATCCCGAAATGATGCAAATGATGGTGGAATGCAACTTCGGCTCCGTCTTCCTCGGCATCGAAACCCCTGACACCGATAGTTTAGCGCTCACCAAAAAGTTTCAAAACAACCGCGATCCGCTTTCCGATTCAGTGATTAATATTGCTAAGGCAGGGATTCGGGTCATGGCTGGGTTCATCATCGGCTTTGATGGTGAAAAGAAAGGAGCAGGCGATCGCATTGTCCAATTTGTCGAACAAACAGCCGTCCCCACCGCCCTATTCAGTATGCTGCAAGCCCTACCTGATACGGGGCTATGGCATCGCCTGAATAAAGAAGGACGCATGATTAAGCAAAACAGCAATGGTCATCAAGCCACCTTGATGAACTTCATGCCCACCCGTCCGCTAGAAGATATTGCCACTGAGTATGTTCATGCCTTCTGGACTCTTTACGATCCATTAGTCTTTCTCAATCGCACCTACCGCCACTTCGTAATTCTCGGCGAGTCGCAATATAAGCGGATTAAGCGCGAGAAAACCGACGCTAAAAAGAGAACTGATTGGACTGCAATTAAAGCTCTCCTAATCCTCTGCTGGCGACAAGGTTTTGTTCGCAAAACCCGTTTCCAATTTTGGATTAATTTGTTTGACTTAATGAAGCGTTATCCCAATGTTGTCACCAGCTATCTATCTGTCTGCGCTCAAGGCGAGCATTTCCTAGAATATCGCTCCATTGTCCGCGAACAAATAGAAGCGCAGTTGGCAGATTATCTCGCCAATCCGCCTATCCTTCAACCCAAGATTCAGGTTGTAGAAAGCAAGCCAGATTTGCAAGAAGTTAATGGCGATCGCGCTCTTGATCTAGCAAGCTAAAAGACAAAAAAAAGGTGGTGCAATGCACCACCTTTTTTTTGTCTTTTAGCGCAAAGCGCTTAAACCTAAAGCAAACAATTATAAGTAAGCTGCACTAACCCCGTGTCAAAAGTTTGGCTATCTGCCAACTTTAAGTTCAAAGTGGGCAAAGGTGCAGAAAAGAGCGCCAGCCCTTCACCCAAAACAATCGGATGAATTGACAAAATCAACTTATCGATTAACTTATTTTCTAAACAAGTCTTAGCGATCTCCGCTCCACCCACTAGCCAAATATCCTTACCACTTTGTAACTTTAAATCTTTAACAAAGCTGACTAGATCGCCAGAAATAAAAGTCACATTTTCATCGCGATCGCATTTACGATCGCATTTAATAGTCTGCGAAAATACAAAACCCAACTTCTCAGGATAAGGATAATCGCCCCATGATTGGATCTGCTCATAGGTCTTGCGCCCCATTATCAAGCGATCGCAAGTCGAATAAAAATCCTCATAGCCATAGTCTTGATCTGTAAATAACCAGTCTACTGCCCCAGAGCTACGAGCAACATAACCATCCAAGCTAGTTGCAATATATAAAATTAGTTGACTCATATTCAGAAAATCTAATTGTTTTCGGGAAACCAGCGATCTCTTGATCGCCATTAAATGATATTTTGAGACACAGTTATCTTTAATATGCGATCGCAAAAAAAGTTAGACTTATATAGTTTGACCTATTGCATTTTCTTGCACGTCATTTCATCGCAAATTTTTTAGAATCTAAGTATAAGAGGCTGGAGTTAACAGCAAGCATGGCAATAACCGCAGAAAAAGTATCCGTCGGGCGCATCACCAAGATCATCGGTCCTGTGGTCGATGCCGAATTCCCCAGTGGCAAAGTCCCCGAAATTTATAACGCCGTTGTCGTTACTGGCAAAAACTCCGCAGGACAAGACATTAATGTCACCTGCGAAGTACAGCAATTATTAGGCGATAACCAAGTTCGTGCTGTTGCAATGAGTACCACTGACGGCATCGTCAGAGGTATGGATGTAACCGATACAGGCGCACCAATTACAGTTCCTGTTGGCCCCAACACCCTTGGTCGTATTTTCAACGTATTAGGCGAACCTATCGATGAATTAGGTCCTGTTACTACCGAAGAAAAATTCCCAATTCACCGTCCATCTCCCGCATTTACTAGCTTAGAAACCAAACCCACCACCTTTGAAACGGGCATTAAGGTAATTGACCTTCTCGCGCCCTATCGTCGTGGCGGCAAAATTGGACTATTTGGTGGTGCTGGCGTAGGCAAAACCGTATTAATCCAAGAATTAATCAACAACATCGCTAAGAAACACTCTGGTGTATCTGTATTTGGTGGTGTAGGCGAACGCACCCGCGAAGGTAATGACCTTTACAACGAAATGAAAGAGTCGGGAGTACTTCAGTACCTCGCCCTAGTCTATGGTCAAATGAACGAGCCACCTGGTGCGCGTATGCGTGTCGGCTTAACAGCTTTGACTATGGCTGAATATTTCCGCGATGTCTCTAAGCAAGACGTATTGCTATTTATCGATAATATTTTCCGCTTTACTCAAGCTGGTTCTGAAGTATCAGCACTGCTTGGTCGTATGCCATCAGCCGTAGGCTATCAGCCCACCCTAGCAACAGACATGGGTGCTTTGCAAGAGCGTATTACCTCCACAAATGAAGGTTCGATCACCTCTGTGCAAGCAGTATATGTACCTGCTGATGACTTGACTGACCCTGCTCCTGCAACTACCTTTGCTCACTTGGATGCGACCACTGTGTTGTCCCGTGGCTTGGCTTCTAAGGGGATTTATCCTGCGGTTGACCCCCTCGATTCCTCTTCGACCATGCTACAACCTGGGATCGTTAGCGAAGAGCATTATCGCGTTGCTCGTGGCGTACAAGCAATTTTGCAACGTTACAAAGAACTGCAAGATATCATCGCCATCTTGGGTCTAGATGAACTCTCTGAAGATGACAAGTTGGCTGTAGCCCGCGCCCGTAGGATCGAGCGTTTCTTGTCTCAACCCTTCTTCGTTGCTGAAGTATTTACTGGTTCTCCTGGTAAGTATGTCACTCTCGAAGAAAGCATCAGTGGCTTCGATCGCATCCTTAAGGGTGAGTTTGACGAGCTTCCTGAGCAAGCTTTTTACCTCGTTGGCAACATCGAAGAAGTAATCGAAAAGGCTGAAAAGTTGAAAGCTAAAGCTGGTAAATAGATCATGACCCTAACTGTAAAAGTCATTGCCCCAGATCAAACGATTTTGGATACTGTCGCAGAGGAAGTGATCTTGCCTAGTTCTACAGGGCAACTTGGTATTTTGACCGATCACGCTCCTCTAATTTCAGCACTCGAAACAGGCGTATTGCGTTTTCGTAAAGATAAGGCTTGGGCTGCGATCGCTTTAACAGGTGGTTTTGCCGAAGTCGAAGAAAACGAAATCACTGTTCTGGTTCGTAGTGGTGAATTGGGCAGCACGATCAATCCTGAAGAGGCTCGCAAAAAGCTGGAACAAGCTGAGCAAACTTTGGCTGGTATTAAGGCTGAAGACAAGCAAGGCAAAATTCAAGCTGAGCAAGCCTTGCGGATGGCTCGCGCCAGAGTGCAAGCTACAACTGCTATTTAGATAAAAATTTTGCAAAGCAAAATTTTTATTAACAACAAAGAAGCGATCGCCATAGGCGATCGCTTCTTTGTTGTTTGTTTGAGATTCCCAGAATCAAAGAAAAGAAATATCAGGGGTGAAACTGAAGCAAAAGGATTTGGACAGGAAGAATGAGATCATCTAGTTTTGGATAGGTTCACACGCTGAATATGACAATATTCTGAGAAGGAAATAATATTCAATAGTGAGAGGCGGCACTTCGCGCCGCCTCTCATAGTTTTTATTCAATGGGTGTAGCCAAAATCTTTTTGAGGGCAATTAAGCCTTTTTTAAGCTGTCGTGAAACCGTGACAGCACTAATCCCCAGAGTCTCGGCTACTTCGCGATGGGTAAATTCTTTTAAAAATACAAACTCTACTACTTCACGGGTGCGATCTTCTAATAGATCGAGAGCTTGCTGTAAACGCAGATTATCTTCTTGGGCCAGTTGAAAACTTTGATATTTTTGATCAGTGACGAGATCGCCAAGGGAAGTTGAGTTATCTTCGCTTTGATCGATTGGAGTATCGAGACTAATAGGCGATCGGTTTTGACAAGCTAGTTTAATGTCATACCATTCATGCACGGTAATACTCAGATGCTCCGCCACCTCATGACTTGATGGCTCGCGCCCAATTTCAGTACGCCTATTGCGAATAAACTTACAGCCTTGGTTGTAAGTTGCCAGCCATGCGCGAGGCATCCTCACCGTGGGGCTTTTGTCACGGAGATAATGCTGGATTTCGCCTTTAATATAAGGCACGGCAAAGGAGCTAAAGGCATTACCTTTGCTGACATCAAAACGCTCGATCGCATTGATCAATCCAATTGAACCAACCTGCATCAAGTCTTCAAAACTTTCTTGGCATTGATTTTTCCAGTGGTAGGCTTCGCGGCGGACTAAACCGATATTTAGGTTAACTAATTTATTACGCAGCCTCACCGTAGGACTAGCGCGATAGGCTTGCAAAATTTCTAGAGTTTCTTGCTTGCGGGAGATGGTTGTTTGCGGATCGACCTCTTCATTTGCAGTAGGTTCATTGCGGCTATCAAGATATTGTCTTTGCAAAAAGCTTTCAAGATGCTGATTGATCTGCGATCGCGCAAATTCCAAAAAGCTACAATTTAGATCAGGGCTGTAATGAGTTAGAGCTTTTTTTAATCCTTGCTTACCGATTTCTAACAATTCATTATCACTTGATCGTCTTTCTGCGGTTCTGCGATTAGAGACACGGCGCTCGCCTGTTTCTGGGTCATTGTTATTCCATGTCTGACTGAGTAGAGAAATGGGAAGAGAAGTAATTGCTTCTCTAATTAATCCCATATGAATTTCTATAATCTTCTGCTGTACAAAATCCGATGGACAAATTTTATATTCATCTAAGAGTGCCACTAAATTTTCATTAGTTAGATTCTCTTTATCTAATGGCATAGGACAAACATCCGCAATAATCCAAGCAGCGAGAAAATATGTCTAATACTTTATAGAAAAACCCTGTGGACATCTGCCTGATACCAATAGTTGTCAATTACACATAGATCTTGATATTTTCTTCTGTCTCAGCCCCTCAAATTATAGCGTTAACTATTATTTATCGCTATTAGGGAAATTTTTAAATATTATCTCCATAAGCTGATTTGTCCGCTTTGCGGACAAATCAGCTTATGGGTATTTTGCTAATTATTGGCGCAAAGTAACGCCTTTAGCCATTAAGAAACATGACGATCGCTTCATCACCAGCAGATACATAGGTTTGATTTACTCGCATTACGGCAGTAGCATTAGCGCCGATCGCACTAATAAAATTTCCTGAGCTGTAGTCTGAGACAGGCTGAAAAACTGGATTACCTTTTTCATAGGTTAACTTTCCCCACAGATAAGTTTCCCGTCGTCCCTGTGCGTGTAAGTCCTGTGTCGTCGTCGCCTTGATAAATTGGGGATACCAATAGGTTGAATTTGCGCCATTTAATTTGGCGATCGCCCCACGAATAAAGCGCCAAAAACTCATCATTGAGGAAACTGGATTTCCGGGGACTCCGAAATAAAGGACTTTGCCCAGACTTGCCACCGTTAGAGGTTTCCCTGGTTTGATCGCCACTGAGCGCACATAAATTTCTGCACCTAGTTTTTCGAGCAGCCCATCTATATAGTCATAGTCACCAACCGACACGCCACCTGTAGAAATGACCATATCTGTCGAAGCGATCGCCTGTTGCATCACTTTTTCAAGGGACTCCAGATCATCAGGAATAGCCCCAAAGGGAATCGCGATCGCACCTGCTTGGGTGATTAGTGCTGATAGGGCATGGATATTGGAGTCAATAATTTGTCCTGCCTGAAGTGGTTGTGAACTATCAAGGTTTACTAGCTCGTTACCTGTAGAAATAATCGCAATTTTGGGTTGTCGATAAGCTCTCACCTGTGGACATCTTGCTGCGGCTAAAGCGCCGATTTCCGTGGCAGTGATTCTTGTGCCTGAGTCAACTAAGGTTGTGCCAGCCTGAATATATTGACCTTTGTGGCGCACATATTCGCCGTGAGTCGGCTTAGTTTTTAAATATAAAAAATTATCGATAGGTTCTACATCTTCTTGCATAATCACGGTGTCTGCGCCATTAGGGAGCATTCCGCCTGTAAAAATTCGTATACATTCACCAGTAGCTAGGGAGCGCGATCTAGAAATTCCTGCGGAAATTTCATCGGGCGCGATCGCGAGTTTTAATTCGGGCAAATCTTCTAAGTCTGCATACCGTAATGCATAACCATCCATTGCCGAGTTGTCCCAATGGGGAAAGTCCAATTTGCTGCTGACATCCTCTGCCAGAACTCTGGCGATCGCTTGAGATAAGGGCAAAAGTTCACTATCGATTGCAGGGTCGAAAGGTTTGACCAAATCTAAAATTATTTTTTCGACTTCCGAGACTGACAACATCGCTACATTACAGGTAGAGGACAGCGCGTAGCGCTGCCCTCTACTATAGAATTTATTTATGCGTATAGATATTGTCACTCTGTTTCCTGAATTTTTTACCTCGCCGTTGCAAACTAGTCTGCTGGGTAAAGCGATCGCTAATCAAATTGCCGATGTATACCTGACAAATCCGAGAGACTTCACGACCGACAAACACCATCGCGTTGACGATGAACCCTATGGCGGCGGCGTGGGTATGTTGATGAAGCCCGATCCAATTTTTGCGGCGGTGGAGTCATTGCCAATTTTGCCTAAGCGCGAAATTATCTACTTGACTCCGCAAGGTGAGCCAATGAGACAAGATATGTTTAAGGAACTCGCTAATTTCGATCAGCTAGTTCTCATTTGCGGCAGCTATGAAGGAGTTGATGAACGGGTATGTGAACACTTGGTAACTCGCGAAGTTTCCCTCGGTGATTTTGTGCTGACCTGCGGCGAGATTCCTGCCTTGGCGCTAATTAATGGAGTGGTGCGCTTGCGTCCTGGCACAGTTGGGAAGGAAGATTCTCTTAAATTTGAAAGTTTTGAAGATGGATTATTGGATTATCCACAATATACAAGACCACCTATTTTTCGTGGTTGGGAAGTTCCCGAAGTATTGCGATCGGGCAATCATAAGTTAATTGCCGAATGGAGAAAAGAACAACAAATTTTACGCACTAAACAACGTCGTCCAGATTTACTATAGGCTTAGACAGCCAATAAAAACCAAGCGAGATTTGTTATCTATGGCAACCTGTCAACAAATGTGACAGATTAACCACTAGCTTTAAAGGCAGAAGATAACTCTAATTTTTTACAAGCATGGCAACTCAAAAGCACAAAGCGATCGTGTCAGGCACTGGTCAGTTAATGAGGGATGGGTACTGAAACGCCCATTTCATGCCGACAAAAAAGATGGAAATACGTCGATCACGCTTTAGCTGACCAGTGCCACAACTCTTAGCGGCTAATGTAAACTTGTAATGCTTTGACTAGAGCGTCATATTCAGTGGATATATTCTGTAGTGCTTGTTCCATTTCTAATAATGCTTGAGAACTTTCCGAAGTGGAACTAAGAACAATTTTGCAAAGAGATTTTATCTTGCTACAAATTTCAAACATTTTCATCGCCCCAAAGCTAGCACTGCCGCCTTTTAGGGCATGATTTTCAAAATCCACCGTCTGAATATCTAAAGAGGCAAAAGCGGTTTGTATTTTTGCGATCGCTTTTGCCGACTCTGCCAGATAGTCTTGAATTAAGTTAGCTAGATTCTCAAAGCCGATAGAATCAGCGAGGTTATTGAGAGTTTTGATATCTAAAGATGCTTTATTTGGTTGAGATATGGTGAAATTTGCCCCTTGGGATCGGGTTACTTTTTGCAGCACTTGTGTCAAATTATCTGACTGCAAGGGCTTGGTAATATATTCATCCATGCCTGCTAATTGAGCGTCTTTGTGCGCTTCCTCAAAAGCATTGGCAGATAATCCTATAATCCAAGGCTGTCGATCTGAGCGCTGACGAATCTGCTTAGTTGCGGTTAATCCATCCATGATCGGCATTTGGATATCCATAAACACGACATCATAGGAAGTCTCATCGATAGCTTTAACGGCTTCAGCACCATTGGTGACTGCCTTGGCATGGTAACCAAGACTTTCTAGCATTAGTAATAGAACTTTTTTATTAACAGGATTGTCTTCAGCAATTAAGATCCGTAGAGGATGATTTTTAGAAAATTCTGTACTTGATAGGTAGGTGTTGTGAGGGATAGAGTTTATAGAAAGGATTGGATTTGCATAGCTATCTGACAAGGCGCGGTATAGCTTATTAGAGGAAATGGGTTTAGTTAGCTGAGCGGCAAAGTAATTTGTTTCTACAACAGTCGGAATAGAGCTTAAGGCAATTAACTTTAGATCTGGTAGGACACCTTGAATATCTTGAGCAAGTTCCAAACCATTAAATTCGGAAGTATCTAAATCAATAATAACAACATCAAAGCGTTGGGTAGTTTGCAAGAGATGGAAAGCTTGGTTGAGATTTTGAGCAAACTGAAGCTCAATGTTAAGTGGGTGGAGATATTGCGCGATCGCAATTTGACAGGTCTGGCTGGGATGAATTAACAAAATATGCTGCATAGCAATCTGGGGCGCGATCGCATTCCCATTACTAGTGGGAGTATTTTCAACATCGGCGATTGCCTGTACTCGGATCGAAAAACTAAAGGTGGAGCCGATCCCCACCTCACTTTGGACTGCGATGTCACCGCCCATCAGTTCACAAAGCTGTTTACAAATCGCTAGTCCCAAACCAGTGCCACCATATTGGCGACTGATAGAGATATCGGCTTGACTAAAGTTTTGAAATAGTCGCGAGATCGCCTCCGCAGATATACCCACCCCTGTGTCGCGAACTTCAAATAGAAGTTCATACCATGATACTGAATCTACATCAGTGCTAAATTTTGGCAGCGATCGCGCATTTACAGAAATCACAATTTCACCACATTCTGTAAACTTAATGGCATTGCTAACTAGATTTACCAATACCTGACGTAAGCGACCATAGTCACCGATGATCTGCTGTGGTAGGTGGCAATTAATCAACGCGAATAATTCTAGGTGTTTGCCAAAAACTTTTGCTGCCATCAGATCCAGCACTTCTTCGATGCATTGCGACAATGCAAAAGGACTAGCATCGATTTGCATTGCTCCTGATTCTATTTTGGATAAATCCAAAACATTATTGATGATTGACAATAAAATTTCACCACTGTTTTTGATGGTGGCAACGTAATCTTGCTGTTGTGGGGTTAACGAAGTTGTTTGCAAGATCTCCGTCATGCCAATTACGGCATTCATGGGGGTACGAATTTCATGGCTCATTACTGCCAAAAATCTGCTTTTTGCTTGATTAGCTTCTTCGGCAATTCTCGCCTCGGCTAATTTCGCTTCCATATTTTTGCGATCGCTAATATCTTGAGCCGTTCCATAAAGTCTAGATATCTCCTCATTTTGATTATATTCCGCATGACCGATCGCTTCTATATAACGAGATGGCTTAGCAGAATCTGATCTGGCTAGCTCTAGTTCCATATGATAGGACTTACCTTGACTAATAGTCAGCTGAACTGCTTCATCAAGTCGTTTTTGGGAGTCTAAGGTCATCAGTTGCAGATATGCGTCATAATTGGGAGTTCCGAATGCAGGATCGAGATCAAAAATGCGAAATAGCTCGCTAGACCAGCTAATCTCATCACGCAAAATATGCCATTCCCAATGACCAATTTTAGAGATTCTCTGTGCTTCCTCTAGTCTGGCTTCACTCTCTCGCAAAGCTAGTTCAATGACTTTGCGATCGCTAATGTTAAATAATGAACCTAATAGAATAGGAGTCTGATTATCAATCGCCAAACCAACGCGAACGTTATCGCGCACCCAAACTACCTTGCCCTCAGCAGTCAACATCCGATATTCGCAGTTACATTCTTCGCCAGTAGCGATCGTATGCTGTATTTGTTTTTGAAAACCTTGGCGATCCTCTGGATGCACATAATCAACCCAGCCATGTAAAAAGTTATCTTGCCAAAATGAATGGGTTATCCCCAATAGATTATTTATCTGTGGACTAATAAAAGAGAACTTTTGGGCGAACTCTGTTGTATTCGCGATCGGTAATACATAGGTGACATTAGGAATCTGTTCTACTAAACTCCGATATTGTTCCATCCATCGGAAGATATTTGTATAGGCATTTTCTGCATCTTCACTGTGACGACTTAAATTTGCCTTGATTTGCTCCTGCTCTAAGGCAAAAGCAACCTGCATCGCCGCCAGTTGCAAGGTCTCAACAATCTCCTGCTCCCACCCAAGAGGCGATCGCTGACGCAAAATCATAAATCCCCAAAGGCAAGTTTCTGGAGCCTTCAGCACAATTGGCACAATAAAATAAGGATTGTCTTCAAATATTTGGGGCAAACTTGCGAAATCTGCTAAATCCCCTGAGTCAAGCAAAATATTCTCAAGACTATACTCAAAATTATTTGGAATCAAAGATTGAGAAGACTCATTAATACTAGAAATATTGGCAACATTAGACGCGATCGCCTCAGCAATAATCTTGCCTTGTAAATGGGAATTAGTTTGACGCGGCTCTAGCTCTGATAATTTACAGAGAGAATCTAGCTTAAAAAAAGCCACGCAAATGATATTAGGTAAAACATTAGACAACTCCAAAACCTCACCACAAATATCCTGTAATGACTCGTGAATGTTGTGGCTCTGGCGGAGAATTTGGATAGTTCTCAGGCTAACACGCGCTGCGTGGGACATAGTTTTTGGAATTTTATGTTTAATTGCGCCTAGCTACTCCTTTCCCACCCAAAGAATAGACGTTATAAAGTGAATAATTAGGCGTGCGCGGCTTTGCTGCGCACGCCTAATTATTCACTGGGAAGGGAGTATTTATCAAAACTTTAGCTAATCAACTGAAATATTTAAAATTTTCGATACAAAAATTTATTTCGCAAGATATTTTCCTATATGTTTCCAGAGTATTGCATCACTTAAAATCCCCCCTGCTTAAAATTTTATAGCGGCGATCAATTTTAGCTTGAGGTGACACTTTATAACACATCAAGCCAAGCTCCCCAGCCATGCTCAATAAGACCCTAATTTCGAGATTTCCAGCCCCAAAAGTGCTGAAAATCTCGAAATTAGTTTTTGAAGGCTAGCTTTCAAAGCCCAATTTTGATAATGAGAATTACTGTAAGAAACCTATGCCAAATACCATTAATCAGTCTATTTGCTACACTTGCAGAAGACTTAAGTAATCAGTAACAAAGCACAAGATGAAAACTAACCTGCTCCAGACCAAAGAGCTATCTAGCTTGCAATATGATCTCGTCAGCGATCGCTTTGACGAAACATGGGAAGCACCACTATCAATCCTATTGGGCTTAGGTCGGGCAGCAGGAGCCGATTTTGTAGAATTCTTTTTAGAGCGCAACAGTTACATTAGCTGTCTTGCTGAAGATGACACCATCACCAGTATTGCGCCACGTCTATCCACAGGAGCAGGGATTCGCGCCTTTAAAGGCAAATCTGACTGCTATGTCAGCACCAATGATTTATCTTTTTTAGGACTAAAATCTGCCCTCGAACGCGCTCTTTCGATCTTAGGGTTGCAACTTCCTTCCGCCAAGTCAGTTATTCCTTCCATTCAACTAGAACTATTCCGTGACTACGCCATCAAAAAGAGCAAAGATAGCTGGCTCTCGCAATGCAGCCCCATGCGTGAAATGGGAGAAATTTTGCTAGGTGCAAATCAACTCCTTGCCAAAAAAGGAACCCATGTTCAATCAAGGCGATCAGGCTATTTTCGTGATTGGCAAGAGATCCTTGTAGCCGCAAGTGATGGCACATTTGCGAGAGACATTCGCCTCACTCAATCCGTTGGTTCTAACTTACTTTGCGCGGATGGAACTAATCGCTCATCAATTAATAAGCGGGTCGGTGGTACAAGTGATCCCAGCTATCTCCGCACTTGGAACTACGAACCTATAGTTGAAGAAATTGCCGAAGCAGCCGCCCAAATGCTCTACGCCGATTATGTCGAATCTGGCTCCTATCCTGTGATTATGGCAAATCAATTTGGCGGCGTCATCTTCCATGAAGCCTGTGGACATTTACTCGAAACCACTGGCATCGAAGCGAAAACGACTCCCTTTGCCGAAATGAAAGGACTGAAAATCGCGCACGAAAATCTCACTGCATGGGATGAAGGACGATCTGAAGAGGCTTTCGGCACTATCGATATGGATGATGAAGGAATGCCCACCCAGCGCACTCTTTTAATTGAGAATGGAATCTTGAAAAACTTTATCAGCGATCGCGCTGGAGAAATGAGAACAGGACATCCCCGCACAGGCAGTGGTCGCCGTCAGAGCTATGCCTACGCCGCCGCCAGTCGGATGCGAAACACCTACATCGGTGCAGGTGAATTTAGCCTAGAGGAACTATTTGCTTCTGTAGACAAGGGCATTTATTGCAAACAAATGGGTGGTGGAAGTGTGCTACCCACAGGTCAATTTAACTTTGCCGTGGACGAAGCCTATCTGGTGGAAAATGGCAAAATCACCAAGCCCCTCAAAGGTGCAACTTTAATCGGTGATGCTAAAGAAGTGATGCAGCAAATTTCCATGAGTTCGCGTGACTTGGAACTTGCCGCAGGTTTTTGTGGCTCAGTCAGTGGCAGTGTATATGTGACGGTTGGTCAGCCCCACATTAAAGTTGACGCGATTACCGTTGGTGGTCGCTAATACACATCCGCTTTGAGCTTTATTTTGAGTTGCGGCGCAAAGCGCCGCAACTCATCTTCTAGTTTTATGTTCTATAGCTCTATAGCTATAGTCAAGTGTGCTAAAACATAAAACCCAAGAATTGGCTAGCGACGCAGAGCGTCGCCAGCCAATTCTTGGGTTTTGATTTGTCTTAACAAATGACTTGCCATCTAAGGATTAGCAGTGCGGCGCTTCGCGCCGCACTGCTAATCCTTGGATAGGAAGGGAGTAGCTATAGACCAAAACTTGCCTTGTAATACCAATAACAAAAATGGCGTTGCCATTTTTGTTATTGGTATTACAAGAAATTTCGGGAAAGATCGACTAGAACTCTATGCTCATGAAAAAAACAGTTATATTATTAGACAAGTGTTTAATAAATGCGGTATTACTAAGCGCAACAATTCTTCCATGAGTTAAGCAACGCTTATCTCGTCAAACAAGGTGCTTAAGAACCTTGTTTGTGAAGCCCTCAAATGTAATTCTAAATTATGAAACCAATTTTGGGATTTTCAGCGCCTTTGGCGCTGAAAATCCCAAAATTGGTTTTTGAAAGCAATTTATAGGCTTGCTTTCAAAAACCAATTTTTATAATGAGAATTGCTGAGATGCAAATGCTTGTTAGTTTTTAGGATGATTAGGAATTTTAATTAGGTGATCGAGTCGTGCAATTAGATGTGGTCGATTTTCCTCAATCAACGATTCTTGTGGTTGACGATGATCCCGATATTCGTCAGGAGCTAGCATCATCCTTAAAAGCTCATGGCTATATTGTCAAGACCGCTAGAGATGGTAGTGAAGCGTTGCTATGCGTCCAGAGTTATTACCCTGACTTGCTCCTAATTAATTTAAATATGCCCGAAATGGGAGGCGATGTCGTTTGTCAGATTCTCAAAGCCGATATCGCGACTGAAGAAGTTCCCATCATTTTTATTAGCGATAATCCCGATATTACGGCAAAAGTTCGCGCCTTTGAAGTGGGCGGCGCAGACTTCATTACTAAACCCTTACAACTTGCAGAAGTCTTAGCAAGACTACATTTACACCTCTCCATCAGACATTTGCAAAGGCATCTTGCTCAAAAAAATAGTGAGCTATCTCAAGCTATATTTGATCGCGTAGGAATGCTCAAGGACTTGCAGCGGACAAACTTACTACTCCACGCCCAAAAGGAAGCTGCAATAGATGGAATTTTTGCGGTCGATGAACAGGGGCGAGTTGCTAGTTTTAATCGTCGCTTTTGTGAAATGTGGGATATTCCCCATAGCCTGTTCATGGAAGATGTTTCCAATTCTGCGGACTCTACTGGGTCGTTACTTAGCACTTTTTTAATTCAGTCCGACCTTCCTGAAGTATTAAGCAATCTCTTAGAGACGACCTATGATGATCCTGATGTGATTAGGCGCGGCGAGATTGTCTATCGCGATCGCATTTTTGACTATTACACTAGCCCCGTTAGTTCCGAGCAGAATCGTTTTTTTGGGTTAATTTGGTGCTTTCGCGACATAACTGCCAAAAAACAAGCTGAACTTCGTCAGATGCAACTATTAGAAGATCTCCGCAAAGCCAAAGAGGAAGCAGAAAATGCTGTCCAGACTAAGGCTGCTTTTTTGGCAATGATGAGCCATGAAATTCGCACTCCCATCAATGGCGTAATTGGGATGACACAGCTACTCGCAGGCACTGATGTTGATGATGAGCAAGCAAAGTATGTGCGGACAATTCAAGTTAGCGGTGAAATGCTGCTTTCGGTAATCAATGATATTTTAGACTTCTCAAAGATTGAATCGGGGAAATTGGAATTGGAAAATTCGCCCCTCGACCTGCGGGCAGTAGTGAGGGATATTTATGATGTGCAGCTACCTAAAGCTAAGGAGAAGCATCTTAAATTTGAAGTGACGATGCAGTCGAATGTGCCACCGTTTATCATTGGTGATGTGACTCGACTGCGACAGATTTTGTTAAACCTAGTTTCTAATGCTCTGAAGTTTACAGATATAGGCTCTGTAAAGATAGGAGTGCGTTTAGTGGGCGATAAAACTCCTCGTCCTGACTATCCTTTTCAATTGCTATTTTCAGTAACAGATACGGGGATTGGAATTAGTGATGCTCAGATGCAGCGGCTATTTCAGCCGTTTACTCAAGCCTCAGTATCGACCTCGCGTAAATATGGTGGCACTGGCTTGGGACTGGTGATTTGTCAAAAGTTGGTAGAAACGATGGGCGGAAAAATCCAAGTTGATAGCCAGCCTGATCAGGGTTCGACATTCTCCTTTACGATTAGCACCCAAATCGCCAATGACCTACCCAGCTACACCTTACAAGACGCGATCGCCAAAAATACCAGTAATACCTTACGTCTAGGCGATCGCCTACCGTTACGAATTTTAATCGCTGAAGATAACTTGATTAATCAAGAGTTGTCGATGGCAATGCTGATCAAAATGGGATATCAGCCCGATGTGGTGGACAATGGCTTAGCGGTGCTAGAGGCTTTGCAGGTGCAGCATTATGACCTGCTATTGCTAGATGTGCAGATGCCAGAAATGGATGGATTAGAAACCGCCAACTATCTAGTCAATCATTGGCATGAACTGCATACAGGTTATGATCGCCCGATCATTATTGCCATGACTGCTAGTGCGATGCAAGGCGATCGCGAGATGTGTTTGCAGGCGGGTATGGATGATTACATTAGTAAGCCGATCATGATGGATTCGCTTCAGCGCACGATCGAGCAATGGGCTACAGGGCTTCAAGATCCCAACGTGATCGCTGCCAGCAAAAAGTCCAAAGAGAAAGCGCCTCAAGATACCCTTCCCTCAGTGATTGACCCTGCTGCCATTAAAAATCTCGACCAAATCAATCCCAAATTAATTGGTCGCATGATCCATCTATTTACAACTGAAGAAGCGCCCGTTCTTTTGGAAACTCTACGCCACGCGATCGCCAATCATGATTTGCAAGCAGTTAGTTACACGGCGCATACGTTAAAGGGAAGTAGCAACATTTTGGGAGCGCGATCGCTAGGCAAACTATGTTTGGAAGTTGAACTTAAAGGTAAGCAAGGCGATCGGGAAGGTTTATCGGATCTACTCACACAAATTGAGGAGCAATATCATAAGGCTTGCCAAGAGCTTGCCAAGCTAGGTAGTCGATAATCAAATAAATCACAAAAATTGCTTACAGCAACTTTTTATTTAAAAAATCACCAGAAAACTTTTGAGAGCCTTGCTTCGCAAGGTTTTTAAAAGTTTTCTGGGTTCGGGTTTGAGCGCAAGGCGCTGTAAAACTTAGACCAAACTATAGATCTGGGCGCACTCCAACGAAATGTCTGGAAGGTTACGCAACATCTCATCCCAAGTACTTTTTGCTTGCAACGCTTGGACGACAATCGGGAACGGTTCCGCAAGAATCGCTGGAAAATCTGCCTCTTCAGGCAGCTGAATCTTGTAAGCTAACTGCTCTTGAGGTGGAGTGAACTGAGCATTAACTCCCGCTTTATTGCCTCTTGCATCAACCCGATACCAACCAATATCAGGCAGATAGATAGCATTAAAACCATGCAAACTATAAGGCGCACCTTTGTCATCAATACTCAACCGTTGATAGCAAAATCCTGCGGGAATCTGGTTGGCTCGTAATAATGCTGCTAGTAAATGACTCTTAGCGAAGCAATACCCCGTTTTATATTGAAGAACATCGGAGGCTCGCCACGTTACAGGATTCATTTGATAGTCACAACTATGACAAATCTCGTCTCGCACCCACTCAAAACAAGCCTGTGAGATCGCCGTTGGTGTGTCAAATCTCAATGCAATTTGTTTGGCACGCTCCATAATTTCTGGATGCTGCCAGTCAATAACTTCACTGACTTTCAAGTATTCTTTCATCTCTATTAATCGGATCTTTATTGTTTAGATTTTTTCCTGAGCGGAACGAATAATGCGATTATCTTGCAGAATCTTATTGATCTGCTTTAAGACTTCAAAATCTTCTTCAGGAAGAGTATTGCTGTTTTTAAATTGAGAATCTTTTTCTAAGAAACTGAAGGCTTGACGGAAGTCACTGGGAGTTGCCGCGATCGCATTGCCAAAATGACAAGGAATGATCCGTACAAAGTTCCAACTTGCCACTTGATCAGCCCATGCGATCGCCGCTTGAGGATCGCGGTTGAGAATAAGAGTTTGGAGAATCGGCGCAACGAAAATTCTGCCATTTCCCCGCAACTTCTCAAAGGATTGATACCAATCTTCTTTCCATTTAAATGGGAAAAGTCCAAAAAAAGCTTTTTGCGATCGCTCTGGGGCTTTGGCTAAGTCACTTAGGGCTTGCCAAAAAGGAACTGTTTCCAATACGCGAGGTCGAAAAAAGAACAGAAATAGAGAAGTGCGTTGCCATCCCCGAATGCGACTTGCTTCTGTATCGATGATTGGCTCAGCAGCACTATCCCGCGCATGAAAAAGTAACGGATAGGGATCAAGTTGTAAAATTTCAGGAGGCTTTTCGGGTACTGAGACAATGGTATCGGTGACTAGCAAAGTCTGCGATCGCCTGTCCACCATCGCGACTTCGGCAAACTGTCCTAGTCCGAGATTAATCGAGCCAAGAACAGCATAGTCAAACTGATCAGCAAAAGGCGCTTGCTGACTATCTTTTGGTAAGATTTTGGTGCGCCTCCAAGGTAAACCCAACCAACTTAAGGGCAAATTGATCGGAAAACTCCATTGATGCGGTGAGACATATACTTCTGCTTGAGGAAACTTGCGTGCAAAAGGGCCGACAAATACTTTATGTTCAATTCCTGATACTGTTGGCAAAATGATGTACTTGACATCACCATGTTCTTGAACTAACTCATTTACTAACCGAATACATTCTGGAGTCGGTGCAACGGGTGCGTATACCAGCAGTCCACCAGTTTCTAACTTAACTACGGTCATGCGAATTGGCACAACCACATAAAAGATTCCCTGAATTTGATCGAATGTCCAAACTGATTCTTTGACAACTTCTTGACGAATAGTTTTTCTTTGTCCGTAGGGATAAAGCGGTACGACCTGCCAGAATTTCCAAGCCCAGTCTTGGCTATTATTTACTTCGGCTGCTAGTTTGGTGTCGATCATCACCGTCAGTCTCGATGCTTATATTTGTTAGTCATCATATCAGTGTGAGTAATACCAAATCTCAAAATAGCGTTGCCATTTTAAGACAAAAACCTTACTGGATTTAGATTTTAGGCTATAAGCTCCAGAGAAGTTGACCGCACAAGGTGTCGCTAACGAGTAAAGCAATTAAATTTGAGTAGATATTGCTAAATCTAAATTAGTCGGTTATATTAGCGACTAGGTTGAATAAACCTTTGATGCCAGTCATCAAAAAACCTAACAATAAACATTTAGAAAACAGGAGGTGATGCCCATGCAATCAGATAGTAGTAACGGTAAACGTATGGGTCTTCAGGTTTCCGAGCTGTGTGCTGGGGCTGTTCTGTAAGGTTATTAGCTAATTATCTCTAGTTCGCTAGTTTAACTTACTAGTAATCCTGAGATCCTTCCAGCAGTTGACTGTGACCTAAAGATCCTAAAGTATTCCGAAACAAAAAGCCCTAGCTAATAGCTAGGGCTTTTTGTTTTATGGGCTTTGCGCCGCAACTCTCTCTTGGGTTTTAAGTAGCTATAGCAAACCAAAACTAAAGAAGAAACGCTTCGCGTTTCTTCTTTAGTTTTTAAGCACTGGTAAGGAAGAGAATTACATCACCTTCTTGGACGACATACTCTTTTCCTTCACTGCGTAGCAACCCCTTGGCACGAGCGGCACTCATCGAGCCGCACTCAACGAGATCCTTAAAAGCAACTGTTTCTGCGCGAATAAATGCTTTTTCAAAATCAGAATGGATAACACCTGCGGCTTGAGGTGCTTTCATACCTGCATGAATTGTCCACGCGCGAGCTTCTTTAGGCCCCACAGTAAAGTAGGTGCGTAGTCCTAACAGATGATAAGTGGCTCGGATTAGAGATTTTAAGCCGCCTTCGCTGACACCCAGTGACTCCAAGAAATCTTGACGCTCATCATCGGGCAGTTCTAATAACTCTGCTTCAACTTGTGCGGAAACAATTGTTACTTCTGCATTTTCAGCCGCCGCGATCGCCTTAACCCGATCAACATAGGCATTACCCGTCGCCAGATCATCTTCAGAGACATTGGCAGCATAAATAGTGGGCTTAAGTGTTAGCAACTGCAATACCGCGATCGCCTCTTTCTCCTCATCGGTGAGATTGGCAAGACGGGCTGGCTTCCCAGCATCAAGGATTTCACGCACTTTTTCCAGAGCCGCTAGCTCGACCTTAGCATCGGCATCGGCACGGGCTGCTTTACGGGTGCGGTCGATGCGACGATCAACTTGAGATAAGTCTGACAAAGATAGCTCTAGGGTGATGATCTCAATATCACGAACAGGATCGATAGAGGCTTCTACATGAATAATGTCGTCATTTTCAAAACAGCGCACAACGTGAACGATCGCATCACAGACACGAATATTTCCTAAGAACTGATTCCCTAGCCCTTCCCCCTTACTTGCACCTCTGACCAGTCCCGCAATATCCACAAATTCAACTCTCGTGGGGATGATCTGAGCAGATTTACCAACTTCGGCAAGGGTGATCAAGCGATCGTCAGGGACAGACACCGAGCCAACATTAGGTTCGATTGTGCAAAAAGGAAAGTTGGCTGCTTCCGCTTTGGCATTGGCAACTAAGGCATTAAATAACGTAGACTTACCCACATTGGGTAGTCCGACAATTCCAGCTTTGAGCATGGCTATCTAGACGAAGACTTTTTTTGACATTGTGCCTATAAATTTTGTCACAAAAGTCTCATGTTGTGAGGTTTTTAGCAAAATTTATATCCTTTGATGCTCCTTTCCCAGTCTAAAAATAGACAGTGAAACCCAAGCATTAGTGGTGCGGCGCTTTGCGCCGCACCACTAATGCTTGGATGGGAAAGGCATATCCTAAGGATGTTCCGTGCTTTGAGCATCTGGACGCAATTAAACAGCGCACCACGCAGAACTCCACTTTTCTAGTATTTCTTTAAGTTGTTGCATACGAATTGGCTTACTCACAAAGTCATCCATGCCGATTTCTAGACAGTAATCTCGATCTTCTGTAAAGGCATTGGCGGTCATAGCAATAATAATGACGTGCTGAGATTGTGAAGAATTTTTTTCAAGTTGACGAATCGCCTGGGTGGCGGCATAACCATCTAAGATAGGCATTTGACAGTCCATTAAAATCACGTCGTAATCTTGAGTTTGCATTAGCTGCAATACCTGCTGTCCATTTTCTGCTAAATCAGCTTTGCACCCAATTTTAGAGAGATAAGCCATCATTACTTTCTGATTGACAATATTATCTTCGGCAAGCAAAATTTTGAGACTACTTGGTTGTAAATCATTGCTTTTCTGATCAACTATTTGCTCAACTTGAATCTGAATATTACTATTCTCAGTTTCTCTTAAATTCAAAACTTCTCTTTTTACATCTTCTTTTACAGATGAAGTTTGTTTAACAATTGCATCGGCAATAGTCTTTAAAAGGCGATGAGCCTTAAAAGGCTTGGTTACATATCCCCAAAAACCTTGATCCGTTAATGTTTGCATTTCATTTTGTTGATTGGCATTTGCCATCACCAGAAATGGTAATTCTGCAAACTTGTCTCTGTAATGGAGCTGTTTAATTAATTCAGCGCTATGGGCATCGACCAATCGCCAATCGATCAGAACTACGTCGAGACGGTCGGTAGAATCGAGATAAGCGATCGCCTCCGCAATACTTTTAGCTTCAATCACTTCTGCACTAAATTTTTGTAAGCAGCTACGAATCGCGTTACGCGAGTTTTGATTCTCTTCTACAACCAAGATTTTAGAATCACAGAGAGCATTACGTTGAACTTCTGAAAATTGTGGAACTACAGCGCTATCGGAAGGAATAATACAGGGAATCCGAAACCAAAAACAGGTACCTTGCCCATCTTTGACTGGACTAAGAATCCCAATTTCACCATTCATCAGCTCAACTAGCTGGCGACTGATCGCTAAGCCTAAACCAGTACCGCCAAAGCGTCGATTAGTGGAAGCCTCAACTTGTGAGAAAGGTTTAAAAAGCTTGTCATGATTATCGGGAGTGATCCCAATCCCTGTATCGATGATGGAAAATCGTAAGCATATTTGATTTGGATTTTGAAGTACCTCACAACCGCGATCGCGACTTACTTGAATTAAAACATCTCCTTGAGCCGTAAACTTAAGCGCATTGCCGACTAAATTTACTAGGACTTGTTTCAGTCTTGTCGTATCAGTCATCAATATGGGGGGCAAATCTTCTTCTAACAAAGCATTGATTTCTAATCCTTTATTATGTGCTGTGAAAGAAAACAAATCTAGAATTTCTTCCAAGCACTTTTCTAAATTTAAAGGCAGGCATTCAAGCTCTAATTCCTCCTGCTCTAATTTTGACAAATCAAGAATACGATTAATCAGACTAAGTAGTAAATTACCACTTAGACGAATATTTTCCACAAAATCTTGCTGGCGATCATCTAAATTAGTACTTAGCAATAAATCGGTCATTCCCAATACTCCATTCATAGGAGTACGGATTTCGTGACTCATATTAGCCAAAAATATACTTTTCGCTTGATTAGATTTCTCAGCAGATACTCTAGCATCTAACAATTCTTGTTCTTTACGTTTAAGATCCGTTACATTACGTCCGACATAGACGAAACTAGACACTTGATCTTGGATAGCAGGATAATCGTTAATTTCGGAGCATGAAAATGCAATTACAATCTCTGACTGTAACTTTGACATACAAAGTATTTCTATATTTAATTGATCGGCTGATAAATTTATCAAATCACGATATTGAAATTCTGATTTTCTTTGATTCAACAAGTTAATATCTTGAGGATTTTTAAATAATATAGTAATAGAATTACCAATTAATTCTTCAGACGAATAACCAAACATTTTTAGAGTTGCAGGATTTATCTTTTTTATATGATGATGATGATCGGTCACAACTAAAGCATCAGCGATCGCAGAAATAATTTTATCTATAGACTGATTTGAGGCAGTTAATGCATTAGCAAGCAGCTCTGACTCATTAATTCTTTGCAATAAGGCTTGAGACATAACCATCATTTCAGTAACGTCTTCAATACAAATAACAATGCCTTTATCTTCTTCTTCTACTTCGTTTGTACCAATAAAATAGAGATTAGAATAAATAGTTTTTTCAAGAGCATTAGAGCGACAAACTCCTTTGATTTCAAAGCTCGTTATTTGATTAAGCAAAATAGTATTAAACGTCTCTTCAAGTCCAACTATTTCTGGAAATACATCGCGAATATCTTTCTGAAGTATGCTCTCAAGGGGAGTCTCTGAAAATATCTCCACACCATAAGATGCATCAATGATTATAAAATCTCGATCAACTAAGATAAAAGAGCGCTCTGAACCAGTAAGCAGTTTTTTGAGAAGTTTTGACTGTTTCATAATATTAATTTCAGGAGATGGAAGAATAGAATATTTTAATTATTTGTTGCGTCAACCAAGAAATTTTAGCTGAATATTCAAGCATTAAAAAAGTTACTGTTCTCCATTATTTTAAAAGTAAAATATGTTTAGCTAATGACTGGAATATTTGACTAACGCCTTGACCCGTTTTAGCCGATGTCATATATACCGAGATCAAGGATTTAAATTCTGTAGTGATTGATTGAAACAAGCTGATTTGATCTTGCTGATCAAGCAAATCAATTTTATTTAAAGCAATAATCAAAGATGATTTAGGACTGATTGTTTGAAATAGACTTATATGATCTTTAAGATTTTCGATACTTGACGCTCTCGTTACATCTCCCACAATCAGCGCACCTTTGGCTCCTTGCAGATAGCTAGGCGATATTCCTTGAAATCGATTGCTTCCTTCTATGTCCCATATAACTAATTGTAATTGTTGATTGTTTTGTTGATTTTTTTGTTGATTAGTATTTTTATCTTCATCAATAACTACCAGTTTACGCGATATTTTAACCCCAACTGTTGACAAGTATTTGTCACTAAATTGACAATCTACAAATTGACGAATTAGGCTAGTTTTACCAACACTAAAATCACCAATAAGACATATTTTTTGAGATATTACTTTAGAAGGTGGAAGCATTTAGTTGGAATTGGAGATAGATATTGTTTTTAAAATCGGTTGAAATTCCACCCATCTTAATGTTTGCGGAACAGCTGGATCTATTATCTCAGAAAGATGTAATCGTTTGGCAACTATACCTTTTTGTATCAGCATAGTCCGAACTGTCTGAATTCTTTTTACACCGAGTTGATAGTTGATTCTGGGATCGCCAAGCCCGTCATTGTAAGCCAATATTTTCAAATCGTAGTCTGGATAATTACTTAAAAAAGCCTGAATCTCTACTAACTTACTTAAATCGCTTGCGGGAATAGTGGTTTCTCCAGACGCGAAGTAAATTCGAGTTAAAAATAGGGGGGGCTTAATTGTAACTGCATTGCTGACTAAAGAAACCCCAGCGACATTAGTAAATGTTTGATTGATCGCAGAAATCATACTAGGCTGCTCGACTTGTCCTGTAATGATGACTTTGCCGTTTTGAAATTGACTACTAATTTGCACTCCCTGTGTATAGTTTAGTGCCTTGGTCAGCCTTCTCACCTCCGCAGCTACGAGAGTAGGGGCTGGCAAAACATTGACACTGTAAATTTTGTTTTCGATTTTATGGATTGCCCTATCGGTCTTGACGGATTCCGTCGCAACTTGGACGGCAAGATTTCGTAAGTGGTCAGGCAATTTACCCGACAGTTGCAGATCATCTCCATTAGTGATCGCTTTAAGTTGATAAATTGACAACTCAGGATTACTAGCAAAGGCTTCTAATACTTTGGACTCAAGTTGACGTTCTTGATGCAATCGATATTGATAAAAGCCAATCGGAACAAAAATTAGAGATGATAATGCAATAACAGTAAAAAGTATGGGCTTGAAAGATTTCTGAGACTTTTGAGGCAACTCCGCTTGAATTAATTTCTTAAGTTCAGTCTCCACTTCGACAGGAATAATATTAGGATCGCCATCAAAATCCTTAAAAAGATCGCCATAGGTTTGAATGACGCGCCCAAATAAATCACGAATTTTATTAATCAGTTTTCCATTAGGCTCACCGCGAATAATCACGGCTAAATAGCAATATCCCGCAACTTCCAACAAAATTTTGGAGCCACTATAGTTGATCGCATCAATTTCTGATGTATTTTCAGAGCGAGATATACATTCATTAGCAAAGCTACGAATAGCCGTTAGCATCCCTGCCAACATATCTGAATCAATAGGCTCAGACTCAGTGTCAAGATTGCTTTTTTGAATATCAATTATCACTAATCCAGACAGATTATGAATCAAAAAAATAGCTTGAATCTCAAAGGGAGTTGATTCTCTTAAAATTAGTTCTGCTTCAGAAACCCCTTGCATTTTGGCACGGAGTTTGCGCTGGAAGCCCTCAACACTAAATGTCTGCTCAACTTTTTCATTAATGGAACGAATTGCTTCCGCAAAATATTTGGAGATCGTACTGCCAATCACAGGATAAAGGGCATCTACCATCGATTCTCGTTCTAAAACAATTTGTTGTTTGATGGCTGCACTCATCTCTGGTGCTAAGGCATAAATGATGGCATCACGATCAAGGCGAATCTGTTCCCGAATCGCTACGCCAATTTCGGGAGCGATCGCTTTGGCGATTTGATCGGGACTGTTACGAATTTGTTCGCTAATCGCATTGGGCAGAATATCGGCAATAGCACGACTCATCGCGACGTTATCTAACTGCGATCGCTCAAAAATTACTTCAGCAATAATTGGCGTAATTACTTGACACATCTCCTCTCGCGATTGGCTAGATTTAATCCTCAATATCTCTACAATAATTGGCAATATGAGCTGTATTAATTCGTCAGGTTGATAGATTTTATGCTCTAGCTCAGACAGACGCTCTCGAACATTGGCAATTTCCGCAGGAACAATCGCTTGTTTGGCCCCAATTTCCAATAGCTTGGAGTTGATAGTATTAAAATTGAGCGCAGCATCAGCGATTAGACTTTCTATACTTTCAATTTTGTGACGTAATTCAGGGTTATTTACTTGATTTTCAACTACCCCTAGTTTTCTTTCGACTGCAATTTTAAAGTTTTTTAAATCTTCTAGCTCTGGAGAAGCCAACATATCTTGCAGCATATGCAAGGCGTTGTCATCTTCTGATGGCAATACTGATGATGAAAGAGTTGATGAATCTGAAGACCTAGAAATTGGTGTGGTCAGGTTATCTAGGAAAAAGTTTTGAATAGCATTTATAGTATCAAGCTCTACAGAACTTGTTATTTGGCTTTCTGAGATTTGCTCAATCAAGTTAGGTGTAATTTTAGAACTAGTCTCTTGAGACTGCTCAAATCGATCAAGTTTTTTTGACTGATCTGGCTGAACATCTCTTAAAAAAGGTAGCTCATCTAACAGGCTCGTAAAAGGATATTTAGGATTATCGAAATTTTTTTGAGGAGGTTCTTGTGTCTGACCATCGCTAGACTTAGCATTATCAATAATATTTAGATCTGAAAGCAAAAATAGCAGTCTTTCAACTTCATTTAAATTTTCATTCTGAAGATTATTTTTAGATTCTGACATATTGCTACAGCCTGTTGAGGCTTTAAGTAGTACAAAGAAGTTTTTGAAAGCACGGCGGAGCCGTGCTTTCAAAAACTTCTTTGTATTTTAATTTAGCGCAAAGCGCTGTAATGTTAAGTAGATAACGCTGGTAGTAACAGTTTTTTCCCAGCAATATTCAGTTGTTAAATACTTTAGCTTAAAATCTTTAAAAGGCTAGCAAAGCCAGCCTTTTAAAGATTACCTTGTTTTTTAAGAAAGCGCAAAGCGCTGTAATTATTCACTAGAAAAGGAATAAGTAAAATTCTAAGGCTTGGCTTTAGAACGGGATGTTGTTGTCGTTTTTGTTGCAGCTCTAGATGCATCTGAACTATCAAGCTTTGCCTGAGTTTCAAGTATATTTATCCGCTCATACTGCTCTTCAACTTTTTCTTCGACCGCATCACGAAGTTCTGGCACAAATTCAGTACCTTTGAGCCTCATGCCTAGGGCAAATAATAACTCCGCCATATCATCTTTTGAGATTTTATCTTCTCTGAGCATTGAGAAGTGGCGTTCTAATTCTTCTAAAACAAGCGATCGCAATTCACGATTATCATTTTGTAGACTCTCTCTAGTTTCAGATAATTCATCACGCAATGATGTTCGCTGAGACTCGACAGCTTCATCAAGAGTTTCAATGCTATTGGTAAATTTGCGATTGATGCGGTCGAATTGTTGACGCAGATCAGCAGTTTCTTCTTGATTTGACGCACTAATCGTTCTTAGGCGCTTATCAATAGACTCAACGGCAAGGCGTAGTTCACTAGCGATCAATATTTTTAAGTCAGCAAAGCGATCGCTTACATCTTGCTGGATTGCAGAAATATCTGACTCTGCTTTGTCTAGCCGACTATTGTAGTCGCGTAGATGTGAGCCGAAAATGATATCGCGAATTTGATCAATATTGCCTAAGCGTTCGCGAATTTCATCTCTGGTGATTTCACCCATTAGGTTACCTCTAGTAGTGATTTTAAAAAGTTATACAGTCTGAGCCTAACGCTTTTTACTTACTAGCTATGCGAGTAAGGGTTCTGGTGATTGCCAGTGAGATAACAATATCAAAAATTTTGTGCCGCGCATCGCTAATTATGCACAGGGAAGCAGCAATTCTCATTATAAAAATTAGTTTTTTGAAAGCCAGCCTGCGGCTGGCTTTCAAAAAACTAATTTTTGGGGTTTGCAGAGCCTAAGGCTCTGCAAACCCCAAAATTGGTTTCATAATGAGAATTGCTGACAGGGAAGAGAGTAATTTCTACTTTTGAGCGATAATTTGGGTAAGATAAATAAACCAGTGCGAATTAGCATTGTCAACACTGACAAAATATGACTGCGATCGCCAAATTACCATCCACAAGACTACGTTGGCAGAGGATCAAAAGCTCTTCATTTGCTCGTCAACGTGAAGTTTTTTTAGCAGCTTTTACATTTCTATTTTTCATTTGGTGGGATCAGTTTTGGAAAGATGCCACATCGCGCACACGTAACAACCGCGCTATGTGGCTTGTCCGAAATATGCTTGAACTGGGTCCAACCTTCATCAAAATCGGTCAATCTCTATCCACCCGTGTTGATCTGTTGCCGCCAGAATATATTAATAATTTGGCACAGCTACAGGACAAAGTACCAGCATTTAGCGCCAAAGAAGCTAGAGAAATTATTGAGCTAGAACTAGGCAAAACGCTCTATCACATCTACCGCGATTTTGATGAAATCCCTTTAGCTGCCGCCAGTCTAGGGCAGGTGCATCGAGCCACTCTGCACACGGGCGAAGAAGTGGTGGTCAAAGTACAGCGTCCAGGATTAAAAAGACTGTTTGATCTAGATTTACTTGCCGTTGGCAAACTTCTCAAATTCTTTAATCGCTATTTTGCTTGGACAAGAAAATATAATTTGGAAGGAATATATAACGAATTTTTTACCGTTCTTTATCAAGAAATAGACTACGCGATCGAAGGACAAAATGCCGATCGCTTCCGTAAAAATTTTGAAGGCTATCCCCGCATAGTTGTACCGAAGGTGTATTGGGACTATTCCACTGCTACAGTATTGACCCTTGAATATGTCCCTGGCATTAAAATCAACGATCGCCAAGCCCTCGAAGCCTGTGGACTTGACCCTAAAGAGATTAACCAACTAGGAATTTGTTGCTATCTCAAACAACTGCTGCAAGATGGATTTTTCCACGCCGATCCTCACCCTGGAAATTTAGCCGTCAGTCCCAGTGGTAGCCTGATTTTCTATGACTACGGCATGATGGCAGAAGTAAAAACGATGGCAAAGGATCAAATGGTCAAGACCTTCTTTGCGGTGTTAAGGAAGGATACTAATGAAGTCGTGGATACTTTAATGAATATGGGATTCATTGAACCGATCGCGGATATGAGTCCGATTAAACGAATGCTCAAATTTGTACTAGATCGCTTCACAGAAAGACCCTTAAACATCTATGAATTTGAACAAATTAAAGGAGAAGTAGTTGCAATTTTTGAGAAGCAGCCATTTCGATTACCGCCACAAATGACTTATCTACTGAAGTCTCTCACCACCCTAGATGGCATCGCTCGTATTCTTGATCCTGAATATAACTTCACCACAGCTGCTCAGCCTTTTGTCAAAAGTATTGTCTTGGCGAGAGGTCGGGGGAATGCTTTGGGAGCCTTAGCCCAACAAGCTAAGGATTTTTTGGTTTATCAGTTAAATAAGCCTAGTCGTATGGAAATTCTATTGGAACGTTTAGAAGAAAGGATTGAACGCGGTGAGTTGATGATTCAAGTCAAATCTTCTGAAAGCGATCGCACTCTCAAACGGATTAATATTGCAGTCAAAGCTCTCATCTATGCTTGCTTAACAGGATTTTTAGCTCTAGCAGGTGCGGTGTTACTGGTCGGCACGACTGTCTATACTGGCTGGGCGATCGCTGTTTTTATGGGAGCTAGCCTTTCAGGATTTTCCCTAATTCGCGCCCTAGTCCAACTCTCAATCCGCGAAAAAATCGATAATATGGCTGAACAGTAAATAATGCCAAAACTAAAAATGGCAAAGCCATTTTTAGTTTTGGTATCAGCAATTCTCATTATAAAAATTGGTTGTGCGAAAGCCAGCCTAAGGCTGGCTTTCGCACAACCAATTTCAGGGTTTTCAGCGCCTTAGGCGCTGAAAACCCTGAAATTGGTTTCATAATGAGAATTGCTGTTTTGGCATTATTTACACAAGACTTTCAGGTCATAGCACCTGCACGATGATATTGCAGTACTTTACGCTCAAACCCAGAGAAAATTCAAAAAGCGTTGCTTCGCAACGCTTTTTGAATTTTCTCTGGGTTCGCTTGATTGGTATAGCTGTCGCCAAAAGGGCGTTGCACAAATGAAGGATGAATGAGTAAATAAAAGACAACGAGTTTAAGCAATAAAAAACAATGAAATGTCCAAAGTGTGGATCATCACATATTCGTAAAAATGGGAAACGAGGAGACAAACAAAATCATATTTGTGCTGATTGTGGTCGTCAGTTCATTGATAACTACTCAGTACTTGGATATTCCCAAGATGTCAAAAAAATATGTCTAAAAATGTATTGTAATGGCATGGGATTTAGACAGATTGAGAGATGTACTGATGTTAGTCACAACTCAGTCATCAACTGGGTTAGGGACGCAGCAAAGCAATTACCAGAATATCCACCCATTGAAACTATTCCTGATGTTGGTGAATTAGATGAACTCCAGACTTTTGTTGGGTCAAAAAAAACTTGATTTGGCTATGGACTGCGGTGAATCATTTTAGCAAAGGTATCTTGGCTTGGGTCTTAGGGGATAGGAGTAGTCAAACCTTTAAACCTTTATGGACATTGATTAAAGTTTGGCAATGCTATTTCTGGGTTACTGATGGTTACTGCGTCTACAAAATGTTTATCAACTCGGAGGATCAAATTATCAGCAAGACCTACATGACTAGAGTTGAGGGTGAAAATACGAGATTGAGGCATTATTTAGCCAGATTGCACAGAAAAACTTTATGTTATTCAAAATCCGAAGAAATGTTGAGGTATTCAATTCGTCTGTTGATTCACTATCTCAAATACAAATCATTTCCTACCTTTCCTTGATTCATCTTTCATTTGTGCAACGCCGCCAAAAGAGTAATGGCGGTGCGGTGCGCCGTCATTACTCTTTTGAGTTCGGTAAACCACACTATAGTCCTTGCAACCCTTTCGGTTAAATTAGCACTCAGTCACCTAGAGTGCTAAAACACTCTATACAAAGCCCTAAACGCTAGTTAACTGAGTGAATTCCAATGGCAACAACAACATTAAACGTAACTACCGTAAAGCCTTTAGCTGATCGTGTATTTATCAAAGTAAGCGCAAAAGAAGAAAAAACCGCAGGCGGAATTTTCTTACCTGAAACCGCAAAAGAAAAGCCCCAAGTCGGCGAAATCGCTGCTGTAGGACCTGGCAAACTCGATGATAAAGGCGATCGCCAAGCCCTAGAAGTCAAAGTTGGCGACAAAGTTCTTTACTCCAAGTACGCTGGCACTGACATTAAACTCGGTTCAGACGAGTATGTGCTACTAGCCGAAAAAGATATTTTAGCGATCGTTTCATAATCTACTTTTTGGAGTGCTGTGCGCTCTAAAAAATGTTTACTCATCCCCCATTACTAAATAAAAAAACATCATGGCAAAAAGAATAATTTATAACGAAGATGCACGTCGCGCCCTAGAGCGTGGTATGGACATCTTGGCGGAAGCCGTTGCGGTAACCCTTGGACCTAAAGGTCGTAACGTCGTACTCGAAAAGAAATTTGGTTCTCCTCAAATCGTTAATGATGGTGTCACCATTGCTAAGGAAATTGAACTAGAAGATAACGTTGAAAATACTGGCGTTGCTCTAATTCGTCAGGCTGCCTCTAAGACTAATGACGCGGCTGGTGATGGAACCACCACTGCTACCGTATTGGCTCATGCAATGGTAAAAGAAGGGCTGCGTAATGTCGCAGCTGGCGCTAACTCGATCGCTCTCAAGCGTGGTATCGATAAGGCAACTGCATTTTTGGTTGACAAGATCAAAGAACATTCCAAGCCCATTGAAGACTCTAAGGCGATCGCTCAAGTCGGAACCATTTCTGCTGGTAACGATGAAGAAGTTGGCGCAATGATTGCTCAAGCAATGGATAAAGTTGGTCGCGAAGGTGTGATTTCCCTTGAAGAAGGTAAATCCATGGTGACTGAACTAGAAGTTACCGAAGGTATGCGCTTTGATAAAGGCTATATCTCTCCTTACTTCGTCACCGATGCTGAGCGTATGGAAGCTTCCTTTGAAGAACCAATGCTTTTGATCACCGATAAGAAGATTGCTCTAGTTCAAGAACTAGTTCCCGTCCTTGAGCAAGTTGCTCGCTCTGGTCGTCCTCTAATCATCATTGCTGAAGACATCGAGAAAGAAGCTCTCGCAACCTTGGTTGTAAACCGTCTTCGTGGTGTGCTTAATGTTGCTGCGGTCAAGGCTCCCGGTTTTGGCGATCGCCGTAAATCGATGCTCGAAGACTTGGCAACCCTCACAGGCGCTCAAGTAATCACCGAAGATGCTGGCTTGCGTCTTGATGCAGTCAAGCTGGATCAACTCGGCAAAGCTCGCCGCGTAATCATCACCAAAGACAGCACCACCATCGTTGCTGATGGTAATGAAGCCGCAGTCAAGACTCGCATCGAACAAATCCGTCGTCAAATCGAAGAAACCGAATCTTCCTACGACAAAGAGAAGTTACAAGAGCGCTTGGCTAAGCTCTCTGGTGGCGTAGCCGTAATCAAGGTCGGTGCGGCAACAGAAACCGAAATGAAGGATCGTAAGCTCCGCCTCGAAGATGCCATCAACGCAACTAAAGCAGCCGTTGAAGAAGGTATCGTCCCTGGTGGTGGAACAACTTACGTTCACCTCGCTCCTCAGCTTCACGCTTGGGCAACCGCCAACTTGACTGGTGAAGAGTTGACTGGTGCAGTAATTGTATCGAAGTCACTTTCGGCTCCTGTTAAGCGCATCGCGCAAAATGCTGGCTTTAATGGCGCAGTAATTGCCGAAAACATTCGCGAGAAGGACTTCAATATTGGCTTCAATGCTAGTACTGGCGAATTTGAAGATATGTTTGCTGCGGGTATCGTAGACCCTGCTAAGGTGACTCGCTCTGCATTACAAAATGCAGCTTCGATCGCTGGCATGATCTTGACCACCGAATGTATCGTCGTCGATAAGCCTGAAGATAAGGCTTCTGGTGGCGGTGGCGCTATGGGCGCTGGTGGAGACTTCGATTATTAATCGAGTCTAAGTAGACAAAAAAAGAGGAGCGCTAAGCGCTCCTCTTTTTTTTGTCTAGACTATATAGATACAGTCATTTGTTTTAAAGAATTGGCTGGCGGCGCTCCGCGCCGCCAGCCAATTCTTGGGTTTTATGTCTTAGTACACTTGGCGATCGCTATAAATTTGACTCTCATCTGACGTTAAAATATTTATCAAATCTCAGGATTAAAAACAATGAGTACAACTACTGAAACAAAATCAAGTGTTGCTAGCGAAGAGTTGAGATCGCTTTATAATTCAGACTTTGCGATATGGGTAGAAGAAACTGCTAAACATTTACAAAATCGTAATTTTGAGCATATTGACTTAGAAAATTTAATTGAAGAGGTTTTAGATTTGAGTCGGCGTGATCAAAAGAAGCTTAAAAGTTTGTTAAAAAGATTGTTTGAGCATTTATTAAAACTCAGGTATTGGCAATCTGAAGTTACTAGAAATCAGTCTCACTGGAAAAGAGAAATCCTTAATTTTCGCCAACAAATTAAGGATGAGTTAGAAGACAGTCCTAGTTTAAGACCATTTTTAAAGAAGGTATTTGATGAATGTTATCAAGACGGGAGAAAACTTGCCGCAACTGCTACGGACTTACCGTTGGATATTTTCCCAGAAACAGCGATCGCAAGTCTCGATCAGATTTTAGATGAAAATTGGTTTTTATAACCTTTTTGGCTTATTTATCTAGCTGTTCAAAACTATTGATAAATATAAAGTTCAATCCGTCCATTAATGATTGCAAATCTTCTAGCACATAGTACTTAACATTCTTAATAAATTCTGTTGCGTGCAACAATCCAAATTCCCATACTTTTCCATTAGATACTATTCCAAACAAGCGACTATTTTGATCACCATTTAATTTCTGTGCCGCAATTAATTCTGCTAAGCACTGTCCCCAACCTTCCTCAAAGTTATCTTTTTTAGCTTCTATTATAATCAGATAGGGTTTATCTAAAATAATTTTCCCCCTCGTAGAACGTTGAGCAACCATATAATCAGGAATACCTGATAAGTTCTCATCATAATTTAAGGGTTGATGACTCCAAAGCAATAACTTGTCAGCATATTTTCGCCATATTTCCACAAGAACAGGGTGAATGATACTTTCACAAATGGCATATTCTGAATTAAAAACTACACCTTCTTTCAATATAAAATCTAATCTGTTTTGAAAGTATGGATCAATCTCAATCTGGATTTGTTCAATGAAATTTCTCTCTGTGTAAGTGAGTGGAAATTCTTGTAAAACATCAGCAATACTTTTGTATTTATTAAAAGACATAATTTTCTTTGCTTTTCATTGAACAATCAACTGACGATGCTGGGCTTTGCCCAATTATTATGCTACTCTAATTTTCCTTCAAACCCGCCACCAACAAGAATAAAAAACTATTGCGGGGCTTTGACCTGCGACTCTTACGTTAAGATATTCGTTAAATCTAAGGATGTAAAGCAATGGTTACAACTTCTGAAACCAAATCAAGTGTGGCAAGTGAAGCACTTCAGGAGCTTTATGATTCAGATTTTGCACTGTGGGTAGAAGAAACTGCTAAACATTTACAAGTCTCGATCAGATTTTAGATGAAAATTGGTTTTAGTAGATTCAGGCATTGCACAAATGAAAGATGAATCAAGAAAAGCTAGGAATCGATTTGTACTTAAGATAGTGAATTAACAAACGAATTGAATGTCTCAACATTTCTTCCGATTTTGAATAACATAAAGTTTTGCGATGCAATCGGGCAAGATAATGTCTCAGTCTTGTATTTTCACCCTCAACTCTAGTCATGTAGGTTTTGCTAATAATTTGATCTTCCGAGTTAACAAACATTTTATAGACACAGTAGCCATCGGTAACCCAGAAATAGCATTGCCAAACTTTAATCAATGTCCATAGAGTTTTAAAGGTTTGACTACTCCTATCGCCTAATACCCAAACCAATATACCTTGGCTAAAATGATTCACCGCACTCCATAGCCAAATCAAGTTTTTTTTTGACCCAACAAAAGTCTGGAGTTCATCTAGTTCACCAACATCAGGAATAGTCTCAATCGGTGGATGCTCGGGTAATGGTTTGGCTACTTCTCTCACCCAGTTGATAACTGAATTATGGCTAACATCGGTGCATCTCTCGATCTGTCTAAATCCCATGCCGTTACAGTACATTTTTAGACATATTTTCTTGATATCTTGAGAATACCCAAGTACTGAGTAGCTATCGATGAACTGACGACCACAATCAGCGCAAATATGATTTTGCTTGTCTCCTCGTTTCCCATTCTTACGAATATGTGATGATCCGCACTTTGGACATTTCATTATGTTTCATTGCTTAAACTCGTTGTCTTTTATTTACTCATTCATCCTTCATTTGTGCAACGCCAGATTCATTTAAGTATTTTTTGGGAGAAGAGGCGATCTCCTCTTTAAGTTTCAAATTTTAATTGGACGATCACTAATAGGGCTAAATAGAGTATTTGCAATTATAAATTCAAAATAGAAACTCTTGGTATTGCTGCTGTAATATTTAGCTCTTTGTCCTCATTCTCTAATTCAATCCGCCCTTGGATACGAGGTAACAATGCTTGCCATTGAATCTCTTCAAGATGTCCCACTGTAGCGATTGCAAAGTCTTCAGGAACTTCTAATTCTTCTTCCATGAGCAAGTGCATTGTGACACTGGATAAGAGAAGATTGGCATCATCTTCGTCAATATTGTTAGTATTGATAAGTAAAGTAATCTGGCTGCTCTTGGGATGAGTGGCGATCGCCTTAACTACATGCGCTAATTCAAGACCAAGAATTTCTTCGTCAACAGACCAATCTGGAAAAACAATTAAATTAATATCGCGCAAATTTAAATGTAACAGAGTGGCGTTGATTAATGCCGAACTAACTGTTTCAGCCATTTTTGACCATGAGAATTTTTTCACTTGTTCAAACCCAGCTTTAATTAGGACTGAGCGAACTTCGGGCTTTTGGACATCACAAAAAGCATTAGCTAATCCATTAACATCGTCATCTTGCACATATATCGCAGCTTCTCCAGCTACTTCTGGAATAGATGAATTAGGACAAGTGATAACTGGACAACCACAGGCTAATGCTTCGAGTACGGGCAATCCAAATCCTTCGTATTTTGATGGGTATACCAAGGCGATCGCGCCAGCATAAGCTAATCTCAACTCCTCATCGCTGAGTTGTAATATATGCACGGTACTGCCTGACGTATAGCTTCTAAATTCATATTGTGGTAACACTCCGTGACTGGTAATCACCACCTCGAAACTCTGTTTGGTGGGAAGTTGAGAAAAAGCTTGTAGAAACAACTCAATATTTTTATAACCAGTATTTGCGCCTACCAGAATAAAGTAAGGCTTTGATATTCCATATTTTGTTTTGAAGAAGTTAATTTCTTGCAAATTTGCTGGTGCAAAAGTTTTGCTGATCCCACAATGAGCTACTGTTACTAAATCCGAAGAAATTGTGGGGAAATATTTTACTAAATCTTGGGCTGTGTTTTCTGAAATTGTGATGTAAGCAGAGGCATGGCAAATACCGTTATGTTTCTCACGCCACATGGGTTCCTCAAAATTTGCCCCGACCACCTCTGGAATCATGTCATAGGTCATGAACACTGAGGGTGTTTCAGTTGGGGTAGTGTAGTAAGTAGAAATGAATAAATCAGCACCTTCTTCTTCGCAAACTTGTTGCAACATTTGCCGATCGCTATCAGTATTGTTATAGTCATATGCAGGTATAGTGCGATACCAAACGCCAGCGATCTTGGGCGCTGTTTCTGCTCTGTCAAGTACGATGACATTTTGACTAAAGCCATTGATAGACCATTCTTCTAGTAAGGAATTCCAGACACGGGCGATTCCTGTTTTGTATAATTGAAAGAAGACTCCATCTATAGCAATAATGGGGCGAAATTTTTTCTTTGGTTTAGTATGAAGAGATTTTTCTATCATTTCTGATGAAGATAAAAATTTCCAATTATCAGTTTGATTATCTTTCTGAGCAATAGGAACTATTCCTAAAGATTCAGCGCGATCAACCCTTGTCCCATCTGTAACCCATGATAAATATTGGCTTAAAAACAAGGGTAATGTTTCAGCTTCTTGCAATTTTATCCATTGTGACTCCGCTTCCTTATACCCATAATAGGTTTCTTTAAATTTCAATTGCTGAGGAAGTACATAAGAATAATGCTGAAATATCAGATTGTGTTTCTCAGTTTCGTCATGTAAAAAAGGATTTATTCTGGCAACATCTCTGATGTCATTTTCTGATAAATACTCTACTAAAATAGGAGGCTCATGGGCTGCCCAAATATATCCAGGTTTAAAATGCCAAGTTCTTAACCATTCTTGTTGTGGATTTTGGGCATAACAGTTACGAGTGCTAATAACTAACTTCTCACCAACAAAATACCAACACCAATAATAAGCCGCAGTTTTTTCTGGATTTTCAATAAACAATTGTCGTGACAACCAAATCTGTTCAACTGTCCATAGCTCATCTACGTCCACTTGCCAAAGCAAACACTCTTCTGTGATGTTTGCAAGAGGGACTTGAACCATTTCTCTTTTACCATCCCAAAATTCTCCTTCTGGTTTACGATAGATTGTGACATTTTCTGGATATAGCTGCGCTAGTTCGTCTATATATTCTGTAGTGCCATCGTTGCTACGACCATTCTGATGGATGTTTTCAGCGATGTGACCGCCATGTCTTGTACTCCATGCTGTATCGTGTTTTAAGTCTGCAACGCCTTCAACAATATGCCAGTGCCATTTAAATGGCAATTCTTTCAAGACATCAATGTGATAGCGAATAAAAGGTTCACCATTGAGGACGATGGTAAAGAAATGAATAGGAAGTAATGGAAAAGCAATATAATTTTCATAGAAAGAATTGCAGTTGAGAACTGATTGACCGATTGCACCTGTTTTTTGTATGGAATGACATTCATAACCATTAGCTATAAGTAAATCAAAAGTTTCTTTAGCGGTGTGGTTCATTCCCTCCAAATCAGATTTCTTATTCATTTTTATAGTTTAAATACTTGTTGGACTTAGGATTGTTTTAAAGATTAAGGAAAACTAGTTTGAGAGATATAGATTAGCCTAGAGTTTGTCAAACTGGCGGTTGTTTATGTATGGATTCTCTCTCATCGACTAAGTTTCTCAATAAATTATACATATCATTTGCTAACTTCTTAGGATTCCAGAGAGGTGCTAATGTTTCAGGCTGCTTAGATCGAGTTAATTTATTTTTAATTGAGTTTCTTAGAACTGAATCTACACCTAATTTTATTCCCCATTCCACATACTCTTCCCAATTTCTGGCAACCCCTTCATTTATACCAAGAGCTTGCAAAAATGAGTACCCCATTCTCGCAAAAGATTGTTCTCCCACTCTAGTTACAAGTGGTAAATTAAACCACAACGCTTCAAGATTATGACTGCCCCCATTATAGGGATAAGAATCAAGACAAATATCTGCTATTAAATAAGAGGAACGATGCTCTTCTTCTGTTTTATAGCTAGGTAAGAATTTAACTCTTTGAGACTCCACACCCATTTCATCACATAGTTCTTGATAAATGGACTGGATTGCTTCTATGTCTCCACTACCCTTGTGTAACAACACACTGTTAGAAACTTTCTGGATAATTTGAAGACAGGCTCTTGCTATACCGCGATTAAACTTTCGGGCTGGGGCTGCAAATAAATAAGCGACTTGCTTTGGCGAAATGCCTAGATTCTTCCTTTCTTTATCTCGATCTATGGATACACATTCAAAGCCTGTGATCGCCATGTGAGCATTAGGCAATCTGACTAGTTTTTCTAGATAGTCTTTGTCAGATGTTGATGGGTGAGTATACCAATCACAAAGACAATAGTTTTCAGAAGAGACAAAAGGAGCATCGAAGCCTAACCAAGAAATACAAACAGGTACTAAGCGACGATATAGTACATGGGTGTTGAGGGATATCGTTAAACCATCTAAATCTATCAAAACATCTAATTGATCATTCAATACATCTGCAATAACTTTTTCTAGTCTATTGGAAAAGCTATTTTCAATACCATTGAGTACTTTACCGTCTTTCCAATAACACTTCTCAGCAATTTGCTCAAACATTTTAGTGCGATCATCAGACTTGACTTCAGCAGTATCATACAGATAGATATGTGGCGTAAGTTCAGAAAGCTCGCGAATTACATCAAAACTGCACCAACCTACAGAATGCCTTGCGAAATGGGGTGACAGAAACCCGATTCTTAATTGGGATAATTCTAGAGATTCTCTAATGTGTTGATCGTTGTGGAGTTTTTCCATTTTGGAATCTAAAGAAATTTTGGATTTAACGATCTTTTCTATGTAAAGTTTACTTACTAACTTATATAGCTTAGTACTTTGCTCTGAACTATCTCGAATGCTAGAAACTATGAACAAAAAATTACTGTAGAGAGCTTGAATTTCTATATTAGTTAGACGATCATAATGTTCAAAGACATAGTTTTCTAATTCTGTGAGTATAGGCTTAGCAACATCACTCATTCCCGATTGGGTATAGTTGTTAATGAAGTTTACTAAGGCTCTTACTTTTTCCGTTTTGCCACAAGATTCAACAAATTGATCGGATATTTGCCGCCGAAGTTGATAATTATAATGTAAAGGATATTCAGAATTAGATAGTATATCGTTATTGAAGTTCCAATACGCATGACCGAAATCAGGCTTGAGTTGTATGGCTTTCTCATAACAACTAATAGAGGCTGTTAATTGCTTGGTTTTACTAAAAACATGTCCTAAATTGCAGTAGGCTTCAGCATTATTAGGATCTAGCTCAAGTGCTGATTGTAAATATGATATTGCTTCTTGGAGTTGTCCTCTCTCTGATAGTGCTGCTCCCATACTGCCAATAATCGCAATAAAGTTAGGATCGATATTCAAAGCAGATTGATAACATTCAATAGCTTTATCCCATTTGTCTTGTGCAAAAAAAGCGTTGCCTAATGCGTGATACGTTTGGATATCGTTGGGCAAAATTTCTAAGGCTTGGGAATAGTAAGCGATCGCCTGCTCTGGTTTTCCTAGCTTTACTAAAGTCAATCCCAAATTGTATAAACCATTGGCATGGTTAGGATTTAACTTAACTGTTGTTTGAAAGTTTAATAATGCTTGAGCAATATTGTCCGTTTCGCTCAAAGCGATACCGAGATTGTAATAAGCATCAGCAAGATTGGTATCCAAAGATATGGCAGTTTGGAAAGAAGCAATTGCGGCATCTAACTTGCCTTGTTGAGCAAGTCTAATTCCTTGGCTATTCTGAAGTTCAGCTTCAGCGATAAATAAAGCGCGATCGCCTTCAGGATCTAGCTCTATGTCTTGCTCATTGGTTGCTAGATATATCTCCCACATTTGCTTGTAGGCACTTTCCATATCTTGCGTAAACTGTCGCGCATCCCAAAGAGGAGCCGTTTGCCGACCTTGATGCAGTTTCCATGCAACTTGTTGGCGCAAAGTAAGATCAGTTCCTAATCGCACTCCCCATTCAATATACTGATCATTTGTCCAAGCAATCCCTTCAGAAAGACCAGCATTAACCATCATGGTGTAGCTGTTTCGGGCTGCAAACTGTTCGCCAACTCGCGTAACGATAGGGATACCCATCCATAGAGTTTCCATCGTGTGGGTTGCGCCATTGTAGGGATATGTATCTAAAACAACATCAGCAATACTCAAATTTGCTCGATGCTCTTCTTCACTGTTAGTAAATGGCAAAAATCTTAGTCGATCATTACTTACTCCCTCTGATTCCGCTATTTGATTAAAGAATAGTTTTAGAGAGTCTTGATTTCCTGTAATACTTTTGATTAGTAAATAGCTATTAGGAACTAATTTAATAATTTTTATTTGCATCCTGATGCAGTTTGGATGTCTTTTCATAACAGCTTGAGCGCTAAGGTAAACTACTGCATCTTCAGGTATATTCAATAAGCTTCTGCGGATAGTGGGTGTGGCGACTTCAAATCCATCCACAGCAATGTAGGTATGTGGTAATCGCCAAATTTTTTCAGTATAGTATTCCTGCGCTACCTCAGGTAAAACGTATGGATCGGCAATAAAATAGTCCACCGTAGATTGTCCTACAGCATCCCAACCTAGCCAAGTTAACTGAATAGGAGCAGGTTTTAGGACTAAAACAATTGAACAAACTGTTGAAGTAATACTATCTAAATCTACTAAAATATCGATCCCATCTTGAGCGATCTGACTTGCTAGATTTAATGGATTATTAGAGAGTTCTTTATAAGATTTATAGAATTGCTGCTCAAACCAAATCTGTATCGGATCGGATTCTCGATTACCAACAAAATATCCATAAAGCTCAAATTGAGTTCGATCATGATATTTAACTAGCCATCTAGATAAATATCCAATAGAATGCCTACTTAAATTACCAGATAAATAACCAATCTTTAGCAATCGATTTGGCGAATAAGTCTGTTTCTTAATACTTTGAAGTTTTCTATAGCTATTGATTCGTTCTTTTTCCGTAGCAATAAATTTAGCACTTACTAACTGACGTAGTTTGCTTCTCAACAAATGATTTTCTTGAGGATAATCAGTAAAGTATGGAGAGTAGAAACCCGTTACTATTAAATGAATATAAGAGCCTTGTAGAGATAAATCATTAGGTGTTTCATTAACTAAATTTTCGAGATATGACTCAAACTCTTGATGAACCTTAAGTGTTTCTTCCCAGAAAGTACAATCACTGATTAATGCATGAACCAGACATTGACATGATAGAACTTTATCAATTGTTTTGCTGCTATCGGAAGTTACTTTAACTTTATATAGCTGTCGCGCAATTTCTATGGATTTTTCAAATTTTTTGAGATTACGATATAGATCTGTCAGATACATTAATATTTCTAAACTTTGAGCATCTATACACAAACCTATTTCTAAAATCTTGATTCCTATCTCAAGTTTACTTTCATCAGCCAATCTAGTACTTACTTCTAAAAATTTATTAACGATGGCTGTCTTATAATGAATGTGAGACAAACAAATAATTTCTATAAATTGGGCAATAATCTCATCAATTGTATTAATAGTTAATATCTTATCTAATATTTCTAATAAAATTTCTTCACTCAACGGAACAAATTCTTCGGTATTGAGTAAGTCAACAACGCCTAAATCAACTAAGGCTGAGGAAGTAAATATTTTGAGTTTGAGAGAAAGTAAAATAATTGATATAAAGTTAGTTAGGCTGTAGGGATTAATATCACATAAATGGTAGCGAATCTTAAGCGCAGCTTGCTCTAAATCCAAACTTTCTTGCCTTTGCGCTTCTTTTTCTAAAGTTTGACCTAGTTCATCAGTCAATTGTTCAATTTGCTCAAATTCTGCGTCTTCTATTGCTGACAACCAAGTCATTTGAGCATCATTTTCTAGTCCTTGTAATAATTGCGAAAGTCCTAGATACCAATAATTAGTTTTGTTTGTAGTATCTAAAGCTATCACTTGCTCGTACAGACTAGCTGATTCAGAATGCTTACCACTTATAAAGCTTGCTAATGCTTGCTGCTGCAAGGCATTTGTATCACTCGAGTCTATTGAAGAAACTGCTGTATTCATAAAAGTAAATCTATAAATCTATCTAGAACTGATAGAGGTAATTCATGAATTACCTCTATCAGTATATTATTTAGATCTGTCATATTGGGGTATTATTTTGACTAAAAAAAAGGGTAGGGGAAACCTCCCACCCTTTTATATGTTCAAGTTATGCATTGCCTAGCAATTCATAAACACAATCAACTCTTAAATTATTGAATCGGAACGAAACCAGCACCACTAGCTGCAGTGAGACAGATTGGGGCTGCAGAAGTGGAAAGTGAGACACCACCAGCAGCTATAGGAAAAGAGGTAGCTCCACCGTTTACCTTAGCCTTTTCACCTTCGCACAGAGTAGCTAGGGTTGTAGCTTCACCAGTACCTGTAGGAGTTGCAATGTTGACGGCTCCACCGTAGGACTTTAAGTTTGCATCAATTGCAAGCGCAGTACTAATAGCATTGGCAGCAGTACCAGTAACACCCTTGGAAGCTCCAAGAGTTGCATAGCCGTAGTTGGTGGTTGTTGCAGGAATACCTAAAGACAAGCTTGTAAGGTCAGGAGCAAACTGCTGCTTTTCTAGAAAATAGGCTTGCTGAGAACGATTTGCAGAACCAGTGTAGGTTTTGGCTTCAGATTGACGAGCTTTTGCAGCTTGGTTTAGGAAAGAAGGGAGCGCAATCGCGGCAAGAATACCGATGATGATGATAACAACTAGAAGTTCGATCAGGGTAAAGCCCTTTTCGCCATTCTTCTTGTTGAGCATGTGTTGGATAAGCTTAGTCTTAAATTCAGATTTCATGATTCTTTATTCCCGTTGCTGTCAAGATTGTTTAGCTGTTTGCTTGTGAAAGTAACTTACCCACAAAAAAACAGGATGCTATCACTCCTGTAAAAAATATTTTTTGATAGTCAAAAAAAATGGGGTAGTGCTTTGCACTACCCCATTTTTTAAGTCTTTATTCGAGAGAAAATGTGGGGGGACATTTCATAGTTTGCAAAGTTGCGTCAAGCGATCCAGGAGGGATAATAGCTATATTAGGAGCATTGGCAATACAAAAAACTGTGTCTATTCTGACTACCCCAGGTATGCCGACAACTGCAATAACAGCCTTTAAATTGGCAGATGAAGGCGTTGCGACATTGGTTACAATTTGGTCTAGTTGGACTGGGCTAATGTTTCCATTGATATCGCCTGCGATCACTGAATAAGTAAAATTAGCGGTTGATGTATTTACCCCCAAGTTCAGTTTACCTATATCATCAGTAAAAGTTCTTTTTTCGAGATAATAGGATTGTTGTAGACGACTCATTGTGCCAATGTAAGTTTTAGCTTCAGCGAATCTCGCTTTTTGAGCTTGATTAAGAAATGATGGTAGTGCGATCGCCGCCAAAATACCAATAATAATAATTACTACCAATAACTCGATCAGGGTAAAACCATGAATATCTTCATTTGGAGATTTACTTAATCGGCGATCGCGCAGCTTTAAAGTTATTAATCTTTGCAACAAATTTTTTTTTAAAAACATATCTTTCAGCGATCGCCTCCAAGCCTCAATAAAGTAAGTACATCCCCACAGGATTAACTTACCCAACTTGAAAAGATTTTTGTCTATGAAAGTCTTATGTGTTTAGACTATCAACAAGTAATGATCAAACCGTGACATAAACCTGTGCCAGAAAAAGACATTTACCATAAACACCGTCAAAAAGGCTCTAGAGAAAGACGGTTGGACAATTACCCATGATCCATTTCCGTTAAAAATTGGAAAAAAGCGTTTATCTGCCGATCTAGGCGCAGAGCGTCTTATCAGTGCCGAGAGAGGTATTCAGAAAATTGTGGTTGAGGTTAAAGTTTTATTGGGCAATCCGATGTCAGAGACTTAGAACAAGCCCTAGGTCAGTATGTGCTGTACAGTCAAATTATTAAGCAAACTGGAATCAATCGAGATCTATACCTTGCTGTTTCTCGGCTAACTTTTAACAGCGTTTTTACGATACAATTAGGGCAAATCTTACTGGAAAGTCAGATACTTAAACTGGTAGTTTTTGATAATGAAAGCGAGGTGATTGTGCAATGGATACCAAGCTAAAATATTGCAAAATCATTAAACAAGTTCTTCAAAACCATGCAAAGTATCGCTCAGATTTACCTGATGCGTATACATCTCAAGTGCTATTTGATGATGTTCAAGGACAATATTTGGTTCTAGACATAGGCTGGGATGGCGATACATACCTTCACAATACCCCCATTCATCTGAGTCTGATTGATCGCAAAATCTGGATTCAATACGATGACACCGAAGACGGTATCGTAACCGACTTGATTGATGCAGGTGTCGCCAAGAGCGATATTGTACTTGGCTTTCGTCATCCCAAAGTTAGGCAATATACGGGTTTTGCTGTTGCATAATGACTATGCTGCAAACTCTAATGATCGCTTTGGTCTGACTCCTCAAGAAGTCCGAGCCTCAATAGCTTCTTGGCTAAAGCATAAACATCTTGCTTACTACCATCTTTGCGAATCCCCAAAGCTACAACCGTTACAGTGACTTGATTTTGTTCAATGGTATAGACGATGCGATATCTTTGTCCGACTGCACGCGCACTATAAAAGCCATCCAATTCCCCTAATAAAGGCTTACCTTGTAACTCAGGTGACTCTTTTAGTTTATCAATGCGATCGCTAATTTTTTGACGAATACGGCGATCGCTGATTTCTTGCAACAATTTGAATGCTGTTGGTTGAATGACAATGCGATAAATCATAGAGCTAAGTCTAGTTTGACCGCTTCCCAATCTAGCCCCTGTCCTGATTTAGCTTCCTCAATCCCTTGACGCAAGTTGATCATCAAATTTGCATCACCCAAAATTTCTAAGGTTTCGAGTATGGCTTCGTAATGTTGCCATGTCATAATCGCTAAAACAGGCTTGCCTCTGCGAGTGATGGCAAGCGTACTTCCTTCTTGAGTTAGCTTTTCGGGTAAAGAGGTTAGCTCATGACGCGCCTCAGTGATGGGAATGTTGTAGAGCATTTGTTTAGATTTAATATGTACATCTAAGTGTACACCTAAATTTTATTCTAAAAATTCCACATCCTCATAGATCGCGGCGATCGCACATTCAAAATCAATACTGGCAAGCTCTAGCAAATCCCCTTCGCCATAAGGCGTTAACTCCCACTTACCGCGCTCATTTAGTCGAAATGCCTCAACGCAAAGTCTCTCTGAACTAACTAATACATACTCACATAAGCTAGTTAACTGTCGATAACGCGCAAACTTAGCTCCTCGGTTGTATGCCTCAGTGCTAGGCGACAACACCTCAATGATTAGAGTTGGATAAAACACAGCCTTTGCCGAATTGCGATCGCGATCATCGCAAGTCACCAATAGATCAGGATAGAAAAACTCACCATTTTTAGAAATTCCCACCTTTGCATCTGAGCCTAATACGCGACAATTGCGCCCCCTAACGTGTGGGCGCAATAAGGCAATCAAATTAGCGGCGATTGTACTATGGTCAATTGTTCCTCCCGCCATCGCAAATACATCACCGTTAATGTACTCATACCTGATTTCTTGCATTGCTTCCCATTCAAAATATTCATCGGGCGAGATTTTGGGATTATTAGGTACAGCAATCATTATTTTGACCTCAAGATATTGCTAATTCTCAAATCAATGGCGATCGCCTCTCTAGGATTGCAGAATACATCAGCCTTGAGACGCGAATCCCTACATAGTCCAGTTACCAACACATTAATATGCTCAATGTAGGCGGCATTTAATGCGGCTTTACCCTGTTCATAGATAAGTGGGATACCAGGTTGAATGATGGCTAGGTTTTGAAAAAATTGGTTGGTACTTGTAAAACAGCGATCTATATATTGATTAAGTAAGTCAAAATCCACCTCAGTTTTGCCTTGAATGTCGCCGAGAGTGTAAGCGATCATGTCGATGGGAGTGCGATCGCTAATAAAAGGACTAGCAGAGCTTTGCCAAATCTGCTCGGCAGCTTCTAATACATGATTTTGGACATATAGCCTTGTGGTGAAGTCCATTGTCTCAGCAGGATCTAGTCCCAGCTTCGCAAAAACTTGACTAGTGGTGGTGCGGACAAATGGCATATTTAGATGAGAAGAGAGGGCGATCGCTAATGTAGTTTTGCCTGTGCGATGCGCTCCACATAGCCCAAGATTACCGTCAAGATTAAAGTTCATCGTCAGGATCTATACCTAAAGCTCGCAAACGCTCAGCAAGACGATTTGCGCGTTGACTTTCTTGCTCAGCACGTTGGCTTTCTTGCTCAGCGCGTTGATGCTGGATTTCGGCGCGTTGACTTTCTTGTTCGGCGCGTTGACGCTGGACTTCAGCGCGTCGGCGTTCTTGCTCGGCGCGTTGTTGTTCTTGCCAAACTTGAATTTTTGATTGCTGTAATCGATGATCCAACTCGATCGAAGATAGGAATCTCTGTCCATCAGGGCGCGATAATACTAGCTCTTGTCCAGTTGTCCAATCAAATCTAATTCCCAAAAGCGGGCTGACCCAATCCATCATTGATGGAATTTTGACTAGGCGATCGCCAAATCTTTGCCAGCCTTCTAGTACGAGATCATCTGGATCGTAGATGTAATATTCTTTAATGCCATGATTTTCATAAAATTCAAACTTGTCTTCTAAAGAATCAATCCCTCGGCGATCTTTGTTGCTGGGCGATAAAATTTCAAAGGCAACTTGGGGCGCAATATTATCTTCTAACCACTGCTTATAAGAGCCTCTTCGTCCCTTAGGGCGACCAAGTACGACCATTACATCGGGGGCAGCACGTTTTTGGGTATGACGCACGGGATACCATAACAAATCCCCCGCGATAAACACATTTGGATCATCAGCAAACATAATTTCTAAGTTTTCTTTGATAATCACAATCCAACGATATTGCTCGGTATTGTCAGACATAGGATTTCCATCGCTGTCAGGATAGTCGATCTCTGGAAGAATATTTGGCTCGGCGATACGAATCCTGTTGGGAATCGCTTCTTCAGAGATTAAAGGTTGCAGAGTCATGAATTTGCCCTCACAAGCTTGCCTTTGCTAAAAATTGCTGAATGGGTAAAAGCATAATTGCTAAAATCATGCCAATTTGATTCACATAATATTCTTGAGAATCAATGAAAACTTGGTTATCCCTTAAGATTAAAAACTTCCAAACAGTTCCCGTAGAAACAACACCGTAAATCTCATTATAATCTTGACCTTCTTGTTGATTGAAAATTTGGGAGGCAACCATTTCGGCAATACATTGTCCTAAGCCATTTTTGATGTTTTCATTCTTCGCTTCCACGATCGCCATGATTGGCGATCGGATAAAATACTGTTCTTTGGAGAAACTAATCAGATAGTCACAATAGCCTGCTAACCCCTTTTCCTTGTCAACATTAAACTCTGTGCCAGAAAAAAGACTGATTTGATAATTAGCCAAGCGCCTCAACTCCGCAAGGATTGGAGCGATCAGAAATTCAGAACGCGATTTTTCTGTATTGATTGCTGTAGCTAAAGGTAAATATTCTGTGAGAGTTTGTTGCAAGTAGTCTGAGGGGATGACACCTTCTAAAGTTTTAAATAAATTACGATCTTCTTCTAGGGTTAGATTGAAAGTAGTTTGAACCTTATCAAGAGTAGTAAAGTCACTATAGGGCATGATTTTAGCTTCTTTTGTGTAAGTACTTGATTACCGCAGAGTCGTAAAGTTTCGCAACTTCGGGGTGAAACTTTACGACTTTGGGTTTGAGTTAAATTCCAAAAATGCTCTTAGCTCTATCCAAATAGTCTTGACGATCATCTAAACCATTAAGTCCACCATTGATGATGCGGGTAATAGTAAGGATGTCATCGCTATCGGCATAGGTGTTGAGGTTGCGGGTGTCCCAGTACCATCCTGCGCTCAGGCAAGCGAGGTCAAAGTCACCCAACCGTTGAGGATTGTTAATCAAATCTACGCCCAAGGCTCGTCCGCATTCGTCATAGTTTGACCTTCCTGTGACTTGGATTAAGCCACGACCTTTAAAGCGCACCCCATCGCCAACTCGTACATTCCCCAAATCGGTGCGCCATTCATAGGCTGAGCCAGAGGCATATTCTTCGTTGGTATTAAAGCCATCACTTTCATGTCCTACTTGAGCGAGGAAGTGGGCTTTGCGAAGAGGCGTAGAGATGGCATAGCGTTGCATGGTGGTATTGAGGAAAGGCAGTAATGCTCCTAGCCGATCTCGATCAGAGTAGGGCGCGATCGCAATCAGTTGTTCTTGGGTGATCAATGTGGGCGCAACTTCAGCACGAGCATACAAACCTGAGTAGGGTTCTTGATCGGCGGCACGGGGAGGTAAATTATTCAAAATCCGAATCGTGCCATCCACTAACACATCTTTGGGGTTGAAATCGTCTTTGAGTTCGGTGATTAGTTGCTGTAGACGGCGAGACGCTAATTTACGATATTCCGCTAAGTTAGGAGCTTGGTAGAGTCCTTCGTAGGGCTTACGGATTGCAGGACGCAGGGGTAAACCACTCATCACCCTGATCAAGTCGTCAATTCTATTATCGGTATCAGTATAACTAGGATCAGAAATTGCCGCGATCGCCGCTGTGATATTTTGCGAGGCTTGTTTTCGCCATGTGGCAAGGTCGGCGGCGGGGAAAAGTCCTGCATAAGGGGATCGCCCTGTGGGACGAGCAGGCAGTTTACGCATAAATCGAATCAAGTCATCGATCGCGCCATCAAAAACACTACCTTCAATATCTTGAATTTTGGGAACTGAAACTTTGAGAGTTGCCGCAGCTCGACCGCGCCATGTGACAAGATTTGCCGCAGGAAAAATACCCGCGTAGGGCTGACGGCTAGCGGGTCGAGGAGGCAAATTATTAAGCGATCGCACCAAATCATCGACTAATCCATCGCGTTCGTTAGGAACAGTACCGCTAATCTTAGGAACCAGAAAAGCAAGGGTTGCAGCTGCTTGCGATCGCCAAATTTCAACTTGTTTCATTGTTTTTATGGCTATGAAGATTTATTGATTTTTTGCGTAATTATAACTGTCACGAACCTTGTCCGACACAACCGAAAAGGCTAATGGCGGCGCGTTGTGTCGCCATTAGCCTTTTCGGTTGTGTGTAAGTAAAGCTTGCTTTGCTATCCATCATCTAATAAAACGTCCAAAAATTAATTTCACTACAAATGGAATCCGCAAAAAGACTTTACCAAGCATTGCGGCAATACGCTTGCGTAAACTCACTAGGGCAATCGGTAAATATGCCTCTGTCCAAGGCTTTAGATCAGCCACTATTATTTGGAAATTAGGATCAACCGAAATCCAGTCAAGTCCCATTGAGCAAATTACAGAAATTACAATCGCGGCGATCGCTATATATTGCAAATATTGCTTTTCTAAAGTTGTTATTAAATTCTGAAATAACTGCTTGATTTTTCTTTGAATAGCTCTGGAGACAGGAATATCTTTGACCAGCCACCAGACAATCAAAACCAATACAGTCACAATAATTGGCGTAGATTGAGCAGTCAAAGTATTCAGAGCTTCTATCGGCAAGTTAAAGCGTTTACCAATAACTGCGAAAAGATCACTCCAAAAGATCGCGGCAGTAAAAGATATAACGGCAATCTCAATCGGTTGAGTTTTTTGAGCAACATAATCAGCGATCGCCGTCACTATTTGCCGCGAGATTTGACTAATCAGATAGCTATGCGCTGCCAAAATGCGATCGGCATGGGGGTGCTGTAGGATGTCTTGACAAATTTTTTGAGTTAAGTCGCCATCGAGGGAGAGCAATGTCCGCAATATGGGACTTGTTTGTGCTTTTTGTTCAAGCGCTAAATTTGCATCATCATCAAAATAAGTCCAAACTATAATCGCCCCATGACGCGATGAGGCAATACCCAGACTAGATGCCAAAACACTCAATAGTTTAGCGCTATCTAATCTATAGATAATTTCCTGTTCAATACCATCGGCTATGCTTTGTTGGCGCTCCTGCTCAATTTGGGATAGTGCGATCGGGCTAAGCCGCAACACCACTTCATCATCAACTATAGCCAACCAATCAGGTTTAGCCACGACAAACACTCCTAAGCTGCAAGGGGCATCGACAATCCCTACCTATTTCTGAATGCGATAGGGGATCAAATTCTTCACAAGATTTAGGCAAGTTTCAATAAGTTTTGACCATTGCCCTTGAGCATTTTCTAAAGCATCATGGTGAATTTGGACAATCAGTTGCGCCGATTTGGGATCAATTTTTTGCTTGCTAGGTATAAACAAACCATCAATAAAACGGTTAGTTAAATCTCCATCCAATTGAAACCGAGTTTGAGCATAGGTCTGTTCGCCATTTAATACCATTTGCTCAATCTCCCACAGCTTCCGAAAATAGCAGATTAATTGGGCATCAGTTTTAATAACGCCTTGATCATCACGTTCCAGATTTAGCTTTAAAACTTTGTTAGCTAGATCTGCATAGCATTCTTGTTCACGGTTAAACTGGGCGATATCTGTAGAATCGATCGCATTTTTGCGTTCATTAAAAGTCCGTTCAGCTCGTCTATAGATCTCTAGATCGCGGTTATACTTCTCCATCTCTGATGGAGATATCGCTGCACCCTTTTGCTTAAGTTGATTACTACGATCTAGCAGCGATCGCTTCACATTTTGCAATCCATCTTCAGTCTGGTAGGTCAGTCTTTGCAAAAGATCATCGTAAAAAACTACCGCATCAAACTTAGACATCACGATTTTACTGACGATGATCGTATTTACTTCTAGGGCAGTAATTTCATCTAAAACGTCTTTGAGAGTCTCCCTAAATTGGTTAAGTGTATTACTTTGATTAGGGTTATCTTTAGTCTTTTCCTGATTCTTTAGGTGGTTAGTTGCTTGCTCTGCCACTTATTTACGCGCCCTTTACTAACTGGAGAATTAGACCAAACTCGGCAAGCGATCGCGACGAAAATCGTCAGCATTATCATCGGCTCCAATGGCAAACTTCTCTTCGTCTCTTTTATGGTTTAGCAAATCAGTCACCTTCTGACTAATACCTACGAGAGTTTTGAGATTATTAGCGATCGTTTCTGCACCTTTCTGCACCTGCAACTCATGAAAATCGCGCAATTCGGCATAGGGAGATCCTTGCAGAAAGTCTGCCCCTAGCTCATTTTCAATATCACCATCGATCAAATTAATCGTTGTTTTGAGACGATTGCCAGCTTTGTGGTCAGCGTCGCCATCATGGGCAACCCAAGTTACGATTTCGAGGCGAGCAAGATCAGCAAAAACTTCAACTAATGCATCACCAAAGTTTTTAGTTTCCTTGAGTTTTTGTTGAAACTTAACTGACGTTGTTACAGATACCGAAGAAGTTGCAGATGGCATTATTAATTACCTGTTACTTAAGAGCAAACTTTTTTTCAACTAGTATAAAAAATAAATTCTTCGAGCCTTCATTCTTTGATTTTAATGATAATCAGATAATTCAATTAGTTCTATAGGTACAAAACTTTCTTGTGGCAGCAAAATTAATTGTGAGTATATGAGCTTGCCATTCATATCAATACGGTTAATTGCCACACCCATTGGGCGAGGTAATTGAGTTGAATAAGAATCAGCATAATATCGATAAATTTGCTTAGCAGCTCTAACAATCATCGGATCAATTTTTTTAGCGATCAGCTCCGATTTTCGTTCTGGGTATTCAAGTCGTTGGGCGGCATATGTCACAATGTAGTCCCCTTAAAATTGACTATTTTTTTGCCTTATAGCAAGATGCATCAGGACTTTAGCTGACTTTGTTTTTTTTTGCAAGATTTGAATGCAAGATTATACATTAATTGATAATCTTGCGAGTGCTATGCCCCCAACTTTTAACTCAAAGTTACAGTCCTAAATTCCATATCAGAACTTAATTACCTTCAGAGCTAGCAAGTTTAATCCTAAATAGCTTGCCATAAAATACTTGTGGAAAATCCACATACCCCTTGTCGCGAATGCTAGAGACAACATCGATGAGGTAGCCAACAAATTCTGAGTTTTCTAAGGTCATTTCGTAACTCATGTCCGCATCACCATCAAAGGTCAAGCGACATAACACAAGATCTGATGGCAAATTTGCCACTCGCCACACTGCCGTAAATGAAACAGCGGTGCTGCCTTCAATATGACGTTCACCCGCAATCTCACCTTGTTTATATAGAGATATAGCATAGGGGAGAGCCTGTCGTTTGTTTGGCTCTCTGTAATAGGGCATGTAGATAGAGACTTCTTGGGGAGCAGCAGCTTTAAGTTCAATTGCCATAAATACCTTTGTGCTATGTAGTAATTTGTTTACGCGGCTTTGTGACATTAGAAGCAAAACTTTTCGTCTCGCTCTAATATTCAGCTTTGCCTAAATTTTTATAAAAACAGTAGCAGTTTTTTGAGCCTTACTCCCTTCCCACCCAAGGATTAGCGTTGCGGCGCGAAGCGCCACAACGCTAATCCTTGGGTTTTAATGTCTATTTTTAGACTGGGAAGGGAGTAGTAGCTGGGCATGATTAAAAGTAAAATTGCGGCGCAAAGCGCCGCAATTTTACTTTGTGGTTTATGGAGAAACCCGATCAATTACAGTGATTTTGCCATCAGGTTGTACTTGCCAAACGTCATAGCTACCCTTGACATCACCATATTCATCAAGGTCAACATTACCGCTTGCGCCTTGATAATTAATATCTGTACCAGCTCTTACTAACTTGAGAGCTTCGCAAACATCAGTAACCTCTTGTCCAGGGGCATTAGCAATTTCGCGGAGTTTGCCTTTTATCGCGTCACCCGTGCCATCTTTGGCAGCTTCCGCCGCGATCGCTACTAGAGCCGCCGCATCATAGGAATGTGGAACAAAAGCACCGACTTCTTGTCCAGTTTTTTCCTTAAATCTTTTGCTAAATACATCAAGAGATTTACCATCAGCCCCAGGCACAGTTCCGATCGCCCCTGCCAAAATCAATTTACCTTCAGGGGTATTGCCAATTAATTTAGGGAAATCTTCGGTTTTTACGCCATCGGTGAGCAAAATTTGCACATCTTTAGTTAAACCCTGCTCAAAGGCTGCCTTAATTACTGCACCACCTGAGTCGGGATAGAGGATCGCCGCTACTGCATCAGGTTTACTACCAAAAGCGCCTTTAGCTTCAGATTCAAAGGTTGTTGCTTTGGGATCATAACGAGTGGGCTTGCTTTTATTAACGATTGTGCCGCCAAGCTTTTCAAAAGCTTCCACAAAGGCTTTTTCAAAACCCACACCATAGTCATTATTAATTACTAAAGTGGCAACTTTTCTTGCGCCTTTTTTATAGGCTAAGTTGGCTAGTGCCAGTGCTTGATAAGTGTCAGGTGGCGCAGTGCGATACCAATAGCCATTAAACTCACCTTTCTTAGCACGCTCAGAAAATACAGGACTAGTGCTACCGGGGGATACCATGACCACTTTATTAGGAACTGCGATCGCTAAGGCTGCTGTAGAGACGCTACTAGCAAAAGATCCTACTACAGCACCCACATTATCGACCTTGACGAGCTTCGTCATCGCCTCGGCACCTGCTGGGGGATCAGTGCGATCGTCTTCTTTAACATAGGTAATTGGCTTACCCAACACCCCACCACATTGATTAACAGTCTCCACCAAGAAATCAATGGATCTAATCATTGGCGAACCAATCGATGACAGATCACCAGTTATAGGCAGTAAAGCCCCCAGTCGCAAAGTATCTTTGACACCGCCACTAGTCCCTGTTGCTGTGGTGTTAGACGCAGTAGGTGTACTAGTCTCGGTAGAAACATTGCCGCTAGGCTGACAAGCAACAATCCAAATAGTGGTTACAGTTAATAGAACAGCTAGATAAAGCGAAGATAAAAACCTTTTAGTCATGGTTACGATGAACTACGATCATGTTTGTAAAGTTGCTGTAATTGTATCTGCAAACTCCCATGTCATCCACCATTGATCCGCGCCGCCATCGAGAATTAGTTCGTTTACTAGAAAAACTAGGACTTGAACAATCAAAACTAGAGGCAATTCACCCATCTGGGTTTGATTGGCTATTAATCGATCGGGCTTTGGTTCACCCCAGCTTTTCTAGCACTTATAACAACGATCAGTTAGAGTTTGTTGGCGATAGTGTGTTGAGGCTCTCAGTCAGTTTATTTTTGCAAGAACGCTATGGCGATCGCTCAGTGGGGGATTTAGCAGCTTTGCGATCGCATTTAGTCAGCGATCAAACCCTCGCTAAAATCGCAGGTATTTATGATCTCCAAAAATATGTAGTAGTTTCAAATGCGGCTAAAAATGATTCTCAAGCTCTGCGATCGCTACTTGCTGATGCTCTTGAAGCTCTAATGGCATCTTTATATATTGCTACACAAAATCTAAGCTACATTCGTCAATGGTTAGATCCACATATGCAAAGTTTTGCTGAATCTCTTCTTGCCATTCCCGCTTTAGGTAATTACAAAGTGGCTCTACAAGAGTTAACCCAAGGCATTTGGAAAAGATTGCCTGAATATAGAAACGTACCAACCACCGATAGTAACGAAAATATAGATAAAGACAAGCCTTTTTCTGTAGAGGTTTGGTTTGATGATCGCTTGTGGGGGCAAGGTCAGGGTAAAAGCATCAAAGCCGCACAACAAGAAGCCGCCGCGATCGCTTTGCAAGAAATGCAAAAATTCATAGAAGCCAATCCAAAGCTAAATCCTCAAAAATCTCAAGTACCCTAAATTTGTTTTTTTAATGCTAGCGAAGCCAGTCTTTTAAAAACTTCCGCTTAAACTAACCAATAGATTTTGGTGAAAGTGTTGTTAAGCAACACTTTCACCAAAATCTATTGGTTTTAGTTTGATCGCAAAGCTCTGTAAATCTGATATGCAAAGCAATAGTTATCTAAGCTTTTTGCTAACTACGTCTAGCGACAGCCATACAATAATGAGTAGCACAATTCATAAATTTTTCTATAAACATAGGTCAAGCATCGTAATATTTCTTAAGTATGGTAAAAGCAATAATTTGACTGACGCAAATAGTTCCGTATTTGCGTCTAGTACATTGCCACCATTTTTTGGTTAATTTTCACAGTATTGCTTCGTGTGGTAAGAAGGAGTCAAGAGCTATTCTGATACTAATTTCAATCCTAGTCATTCTTAACACTGTGGCAGCAGTGTGGCTATTGTTTTATGGGCTAAATGCTTATTGGCTCACTGCCATTCACAAGCGTAATAATTCTTGGCGTAAGCAAATCTTTATTCCAAAATTTCCTCAATATCAATCTGCTCAAGCAACAGCAACAGCGTCGAGCAGTTCAATCGCTGTAAATAATTTTAGCGAATTTGATCAATTCCGTCTCGATAAGAGCTTTACAAATACATTTGGCAATCAAGTCCTAGAGATAGATACTGATTCATCTGAATACTATAGAAATTCAGATGACTTACCGATTGTCACTATCCAACTACCAATTTTTAACGAACGCTATGTGTCGCGTCGTTTGGTAGATGCAGTTTGTCGCATAGATTATCCCCGCGATCGGATGCAAATTCAGGTGCTTGACGACTCAATTGACGACACACAGGATATTTTGAAAGAGACCGTTCAAGAGTACCAAAATCAAGGTTTTTGGATTGAATATATTCATAGAACCAATCGCACAGGCTTCAAAGCAGGAGCCTTACGAGATGCTATGCCTCTGGTCAAAGCCGATTATGTCGCTATTTTTGACGCTGATTTCATCCCCTCAGTAAATTGGCTCAAGGACACAATACGCCACTATACCGACGCGACCAACGAAAAAGTAGCAGTTGTGCAAACCCGCTGGGGGCATATCAATTCAGAATATTCTCTGCTTACTAAGTTGCAATCGACAGGAATTGATGGACACTTCGCGATCGAGCAACAGGCTAGATGTCAAAATGGCTATTTTTTAAATTTTAACGGTACGGCAGGAATTTGGAATAAAGCCGCAATTATCGATGCTGGTGGTTGGCAGGCTGACACCCTAGCCGAAGATATGGACTTGAGTTATCGCGCTCAACTCAAAGGATGGAATATCATCTATGACAACAATATTGTTGCACCTGCGGAATTA
>JAATWA010000001.1:1165000-1650000 GCA_013361095.1 Pseudanabaena biceps
TAGTAGTTTGGTGGAGATAAGGAGATTCGAACTCCTGACTTCCTGCGTGCAAAGCAGGCGCTCTACCAACTGAGCTATATCCCCAGAGTTTTTCTTAGTGATCCCTTCCGGTGCCTCTAAAAAGTTCTCAAGTGGGCCATTCTGGACACGAACCAGAGACCTCACCCTTATCAGGGGTGCGCTCTAACCAACTGAGCTAATGGCCCTTTTGTTAGCTTTCGCTGTAGCTTGATTCAGAACCTGACGTAATTTGAAAGCTTTCCAATAAATCTCGAACGACCTTGGGATGACTTAGTCCTGACTTATTACTGTATTGTTTCGGTCTAGAACTAAATAGGTCTCCCTATAAGGAGGTGATCCAGCCGCACCTTCCGGTACGGCTACCTTGTTACGACTTCACCCCAGTCACCAGCCCTGCCTTAGGCGCCTCCCTCCCTTACGGGTTGAGATAACGACTTCGGGCGTGACCAGCTTCCATGGTGTGACGGGCGGTGTGTACAAGGCCCGGGAACGTATTCACCGCAGTATGCTGACCTGCGATTACTAGCGATTCCGCCTTCATGCAGGCGAGTTGCAGCCTGCAATCTGAACTAAGACCGGGTTTATGAGATTAGCTTGCATTCGCATGCTTGCGACTCTTTGTCCCGACCATTGTAGTACGTGTGTAGCCCAAGGCGTAAGGGGCATGATGACTTGACGTCATCCCCACCTTCCTCCGGTTTGTCACCGGCAGTCTATCTAGAGTGCCCAACTTAATGATGGCAACTAAATACGAGGGTTGCGCTCGTTGCGGGACTTAACCCAACATCTCACGACACGAGCTGACGACAGCCATGCACCACCTGTGTTCGTGCTCCCGAAGGCACTCCTCCCTTTCAAGAGGATTCACGACATGTCAAGCCTTGGTAAGGTTCTTCGCGTTGCATCGAATTAAACCACATACTCCACCGCTTGTGCGGGCCCCCGTCAATTCCTTTGAGTTTCAATCTTGCGACCGTACTCCCCAGGCGGGGTACTTAACGCGTTAGCTACGGCACTGATCGGGTCGATACGACCAACACCTAGTACCCATCGTTTACGGCTAGGACTACTGGGGTATCTAATCCCATTCGCTCCCCTAGCTTTCGTACTTCAGCGTCAGTTGAGATCCAGCAGGACGCTTTCGCCACTGGTGTTCTTCCAGATATCTACGCATTTCACCGCTACACCTGGAATTCCTCCTGCCCCTATCTCTCTCTAGTCTCGCAGTTTCCATTGCCTTTACAAGGTTGAGCCTCGCGCTTTGACAACAGACTTATGAAACAGCCTACGTACGCTTTACGCCCAATAATTCCGGATAACGCTTGCATCCTCCGTCTTACCGCGGCTGCTGGCACGGAGTTAGCCGATGCTTATTCGTTAGGTACCGTCATTATCTTCCCTAACAAAAGAGGTTTACAATCCACAGACCTTCGTCCCTCACGCGGTATTGCTCCGTCAGGCTTTCGCCCATTGCGGAAAATTCCCCACTGCTGCCTCCCGTAGGAGTCTGGGCCGTGTCTCAGTCCCAGTGTGACTGGTCATCCTCTCAGACCAGTTATCGATCGTCGCCATGGTGTGCCGTTACCACTCCATCTAGCTAATCGAACGCAAGCTCATCTACAGGCACTAAAGCTTTCACCTCTCGGCATATCCGGTATTAGCAGTCATTTCTAACTGTTGTCCCGAACCTATAGGTAGATTCTTACGCGTTACTCACCCGTCCGCCACTAAGTCCGAAGACTTCGTTCGACTTGCATGTGTTAAGCATACCGCCAGCGTTCATCCTGAGCCAGGATCAAACTCTCCATGGTGTCTTTATACTTTCAGAATTGCTTCCTACTTTTCTAAAGTGTTTTTCCTTTCGGATGGGTTTGACTTTTTTAAGCTTTTCGCTTATCCTGTCGGATAGCTGGTTATCTTTCAATAATCCAGTCTTTTAATTTGTTTGACGAGGTTTATTGGTTTCTTAAAGCTTTCAAATTATTTGGTTGTCTAGGTTCTAGCGCTTTTCCTTTCAGTTCGGTTCGCTTCGCTTTCGCGTCGCTTCCCTTCAGCGCTTTATTAAGTTAGCAAGGTTACAATCGTTTGTCAACCCTTTTGCATAAAAAAGTTTTATCAAGGTTTGCTACTACTACCCTCAAAACTATATGTATCAAGCTTGTAGGGGCTAAAAAGTTTTTCAATATCTCGGTAGAGCTGCCTCAACACCGCCTCTTTTTTGTTAGTTTACGCTCAAAACTAAGCCTTTTAGATATGAGCCTTCAGGATGAAAAATACTGGTGGGATGATCCGCAGGGTGAGTTAAATGGTGTAAAACTTGAATTGATCGCCCTGACTCGATCGCTGCCGCCGTCACGGCTCCCGTAAAATTTTCCACATTTACTACCTGCGAACAGGAAAAAGTAAATAACAAACCGCCACTTTTCAATTTTGAGAGAGCTTGCAAGTTTAAGCGCTTGTAGGCTTGCATCGCCGCGTGTCTAGCGGACAAACTTTTAGCAAAAGCAGGTGGATCAAGCACGATCGCTTCATAGTCTTGATCCACCTGCTTAAGAAAATCAAACACATCTCCTGTAAAAGAAGTATGTCGTGATTGATCGGTAGTCTCGCAATTAGCCGCAATATTTCGATCTGTCCATTCCATTGCCTTCACTGAGCTATCAATCGAATGAACTTCTTTCGCCCCTGAGCGCATGGCATAGACTGAAAACCCTCCTGAGTAGCAAAAGGTATTTAAAACCTTTTTACCTTTTGCATATTGTCCAAACAAACGGCGATTTTCTCTTTGATCTAAGAAAAATCCTGTCTTTTGTCCCTTTTCCCAATCCACAATAAAACGATGCCCGTACTCCAGAATTTCCGCTTGTTCTAACGACTTTTCGCCAAGCAATAAACCGTCCTGCGATTGCATCTGTGACTTACGAGAAAGGGTAGACGAACTTTTGTCATAGACTGCCCTCAAGCGATCGCTATCATGTTGATTGTAAATATTCTTTAATATTTCCGCTATCTCTTGACGATAACGATAAATCCCTAAGGAGTGACATTGCACAACAGCCGTATCGCCATAAACGTCAATAATTAGTCCTGCGAGACCATCACCCTCAGAATTAATCAAGCGGTAGCAATTAGTGTCAGGATTATTAATTAGTCCCAACCTTTGTCTGAGTTGAAAAGCCTGTTGCAAGCGATCGCGCAATAGCTGCTCCATCGTCTTAACTGGTTCAAAAGACAACACTTTAATCGCAATGCTGCCCAGTCCCCATAGCCCGATCGCCAAAAATTCTCCATCTTGACTATAGGCTTCGACGAGATCGCCGTCGCTTACCTCTCCTTGCATTTTTGCGATCGCTCCCGAAAAAATCCAAGGATGAAAACGCTTAACTACATCGACTTTTTTTCGATGAATAATCGCTCGCGGCAAGGATGGCATAGCTAGTAACTTCTGGATTATACAGGTTGATAACCATAGCATAATTCATCCTGCCGTATGTTATTCTCAAGAAGCAAGCGTTATTGATAATGCCATGACTTCTGCGGAGACTAGCTATTCACCTGAATCTCTTAAGGCTGAACTAAATTCAAAAGGTTGTCGAATGACACCTCAACGTGAGGTCATTTTAAGCACATTTCAGACGTTACCTGAGGGGCAGCATCTTAGCGCTGAAGACCTATATGAGCGACTAAAATTGCAGGGTGAAAATATTAGCTTGTCTACAATTTATCGCACCGTCAAGATGATGGCGCGAATGGGGGTATTGAGAGAGTTAGAACTAACGGAAGATCACAAGCACTACGAAATCAACCAGCCAAAACCACATCACCATCATCATCTAGTCTGCGTCAAAACCAATCGGGTCATTGAGTTTAAAAACGATCAAATTTTGACAATTAGTAAAAAAGTCGCTGATAAGTATGGATTTTCTGTTTTAGATTGCCAACTTACGATCATTGGCGTTAGCCCAGAGGGACAGCGCTCTATCTTCTAAATACCAATAAAACGCTTTGCACTTTCTTAAAACCCAAATAAGCCGTCAAGAAGATTGCTTTACAGTCTTCTTGACGGCTTATTTGTAATATACAAAACTTAAATGGGCTTTGTAAGCAGGTACTTATTTAGAAGACTTCGCAAAATCTTCTTGAGCATAGACTTGAAATCTCTCCAAATCTGCTTGCAAAGTAGATTCTACTGCTTTGCCTAAAAAAAGATTGTCCATAAGTTGTCCGATCGCAGGAATCGCATAGGCAATACTGAGCTTGACGATCGTTGTGTTGTTAGGACGGCCATAAAATCGCACAGCCCCACGATTGGGCAAGCCGCCGATTGATTCCCATTGAATGATCTGATTAGGAATTTGTTTAAGAATCCGAGACTTCCAAGTAAAAGTTAGACCATTTGTGCCAAGCTTCCACGCTGATATTTCAGGATCATCAGTGATATCCACAGAGTCAATCCATTTCATCCAACGGGGCATCGCTTGCAAATCTGACCACAACGACCATGCATAATCCACAGGAATAGCGACTTCGGTTTGGACTGTATGTTCTAGCCAATCACTCATTGGGGAATTGCTTCTTCGTTACAAATTATGACTTCACTATAACCAAATTCAGATCTATGTTGAGCCAAAACTTCAGTATTTAAGTAGATGGACGTAATTAATTACAAACTCAAACGCATAAAGTTGAGCCCCAGAGGGGCTCAACTTTATGCGTTTGAGTTTGTAATTAGGACGAAGACAAAACCCAAGAGAGAGTTGCGGTGCAAAGCGCCGCAACTCTCTCTTGGGTTTTAGGAAAGCGCAAAGCGCTGTAAACACTCAACAGACAAAATAGACAAAGTCACCCTCTTTTGGTTGCCATTAGCCCAAAAAGCAGGATTTAGCCACACGTTAAAAACTCAGGATATTTAAGAAGGGTAGACTAAATGACAACAAACGTAATAAAGTATTAAGGAAATATAGCTAGTTTGACCACTGGAAGAGTTGACTGTGGGTTTATTACGCCATTTTACGAAAGACATCGGCATTGACCTCGGCACTGCCAACACGTTGATATATGTTTCTGGTGAAGGCATTGTTCTTCAAGAGCCATCAGTCGTGGCGATCGATCAGCGCGACAAAACTGCCTACGCAGTTGGGAACGAAGCAAATAAGATGATCGGTCGTACTCCTGGAGACATTATCGCTGTGCGTCCCCTCAAAGACGGCGTTATTGCTGACTTTGACTCTGCTGAGTTAATGTTACGTTCTTTTATCCAAAAAGTTAAAAAGGGTGTTTTTAACCCCCGCATTGCGATCGGCATCCCTAGTGGTGTAACGGGCGTGGAATGGCGAGCTGTCATGGATGCAGCCCGTCGCGCTGGAGCCAGTGAAGTTTATCCAATTGATGAACCGATCGCGGCGGCAATTGGGGCTGGATTGCCAGTGACCGAAGCTACGGGGAACATGATTATTGATATCGGTGGCGGTACGACTGAAGTTGCAGTTATGAGTTTGCAAGGAATCGTACTGAGCGAGTCAGTACGTGTTGCTGGTGATGAACTCAGCGAGGCGATCATGAAGTATATGAAAACTGTTCACAACCTCGTTGTTGGTGAGCGCACTTCTGAAGAAATCAAAATTAAAATTGGTTCCGCTTATCCGATCAAAGAAGAAACTTCAATGGAAGTAAGAGGTCTACACTTACTGTCAGGCTTACCTCGCACTGTCACTGTTAAGTCTTCAGAGATCCGTGAAAGTATGAGTGAACCACTATCAGTGATCATTGAAGCTGTTAAACGAACCTTAGAGCGTACCCCTCCAGAGCTGGCGGCAGATATCATCGATCGCGGCATTATGTTGGCAGGGGGCGGAGCAATGCTCAACGGTATCGACACCTTAATCAGTCATGAAACAGGAATCGTTACACATATTGCCCCTGCGCCTTTAGATTGTGTGGTCATTGGTGCTGGTCGCGTCCTAGAAGATTACAAAAATCTTGGTCGTGTTCTTACCAGTCGTCTGAAAAGTTTATAGGTAATTTTTCATGGAATCAATTCGTAGTTGGTGGGAGCGCTACGGCTTTCAGACTGCTGTTGTTACTACTGGAATTGGTTTGGCATGGTTAATCCGCCAGACTCAAGGGGTAGTAATCATGGAAACCTATCAATTTTTTAGCCGCCCTTTTCAATCGATAGTGCCTAAGCAAGAGTTATTGCAAGATGCTCAAGTCCGCGAATTGCGCTATCGATTGACGGAACTAGAGTCGCAAAACCAAAGGATGAAACAACTCCTGAATGTTAGACCTAGTCCTACGGATAGTGGTCTATGGGCTACAGTGATTGGTCGCGGGGCTGACTCTTGGTGGAACCAAATGTTAATTGGTAAGGGTAGTAACGATGGAATTAAGGCAGGATCGGTGGTGGTTGCTCCAGGTGGATTAGTGGGGAGAGTTACCCATGTATCGCCTAATAGTAGTCAGATTTTGTTGATTAGCGATCCTAATAGTCAAGTTGGTGTGGTCGTTAGTCGTAGTCGCTTTAGCGGAATGTTGAAGGGGCAAAGTCAAAATACGGCCGTGCTAGCTTTTTTTGAGCGAGATCCTGATGTTAAGGTTGGAGATATCGTAAATACCTCACAATTTAGCGCTCTATTTCCTGAAAATGTTCCTGTTGGTCGTATTAAGTCAATTAATCTGGATCAGCAGCCCGCCCCTGAGGCGATCGTAGAATTCTCGACTCCCTTGGGACTACTAGACTATGTAAGAGTTTATCCTTTTAAAAAAGTTCTTTAGGAAATGTTAGAGCGCTTTCCGAGCAAACGAACCAAGAATTTTTTTGAAAGTGTTGCAAAGCAAAACTTTTAAAAAAATTCTTGGTTCTGGTGTTAGAGCGCAAAGCGTTGTAAGTAGTCAAAGGAGACGCAATCGCTTTGCTGATCGCTATAGAAATAATCCTGTATATTCTGTGTAAATGATTGATCGCAAGACTCCCTTATCTATAAAGCTTTTAAACTGGTTGATTACGTTTGGATCTTTAGTAGTCTGCATCATGGCGATGTATACCAGATTTCCGGGTATGACCTTGACAGGCATCGCACCTAATTGGCTACTAATTTGGCTAGTTGCATGGAGTGTCAATCGTCCTGTATTTTTGGCTGTGATGTCAGGTGTTGCGCTGGGCATGATACAGGATGCAATGACATTCACGGATACAGTAGTTTCGCCTACTCACACCGTTGGGCTAGCGATCGCGGCGGGTATCACCTCACTTTTGCAAAAACAGCGCTATGTTCAAGAAGATTTTATTTCGATCGCTTTGATAGTGTTTGGAATGGCGGTGATTGTCGAGACTATGCACGCTGTGCAGCTAACGTTTATTGGGGCAGAGATCGCCAACGTATGGACATTACAACAAAGAATTGCCCTAAGCTCTGCGATTTTAAGTAGTTTGTGGTCGCCTGTAGTCTATTTTCCGCTCAGTCGATGGTGGCGATCGCTAGAGCGCAAAGAAGAGTAACAGCTTAAAACCCATAAAATTGCGCCCCTGTGGGGCGCAATTTTATGGGTTTTAAGCTGTCTTCAGACAAAATAAGGGGCTTGCGTTGCAAGCCCCTTATTTTGTCTGAAGACTAGAAAAATACAACGCGGCTATCAAAACCTTGGCGGCGAACTGTGAGATTTAAGGTTTCGGCGCTAGGGCGATCGGGATAACCTTGTACCTCGATATAAGTGCCACGATAGGAAGATCTCAGTTGAGCCGTTGGCACAATCGCTTGTACCCTCTGCAACTCTGAGGTTAACCCTGTGGGAATAATTACAAAATATCGCAACTGCGCGTCCCTAGGAGCATTTTGGCTAGCAATCGGTGGAATGGTTGTAGTTTGGATTGGTTGTCCTGATGGTACTGGCTGTGGCGATCGCACAATCTCGATAGAGTTATTAGGAAAATCTGAATTAGGCACACCAGGTAAGGAATCGTTTGTCCGTGAATTGGGGATTGGAATCGACTCCACAGGCAGTGGTAAAGATGAAGTTGGTGTGTTATTAGGAATCGGCGGAGTAGAACTTGGTGCTGATGGAAAACTTGTAAATTTACTTTGAACTGTTGTAATCTGTGCCACTAAGCCCGCTTGAGTAAACTGATCGACCCGCTTTTGAGCAAGATTTAAATTATTAAAGCGTCCTAACTGGACAACCTGTACGCCCGTATCTAATCGGCTAGTAAATGCATCAGGGGCGATCGCTCTAGCACGCGGGAGACTGGCTACATCAGGTAAATAGACAAGATATTGAGTACTAGCATTAGAACTACTGGGAAAAGACTGAGCGCTAGCAGGGGCGCTAAGATTAGCTATATGGCAAAAACTAGTACCAACCAGAGATACTAGTCCCAAGGCGAAACTAGAAAGAGGTATGCGTGTGTGGAGTCTCATATGCTTGCCAGTCTACGATAGCGAAAAAACGAAATTGGGCGCGATTGTACCATAATCTAGAAGACGCACATAATACCTTTTTGGTTCAATCACGAAGACACACTTCGCGTGTTTTAATTCGTATTGCTATACATACAATAGAAATCATGGCTGTAGATCTGACTCGCGTTCAACCACCTCTCAAAGTTCATCCGCCCAAGATCAATAAATTTATATTGCAAGTCATACGGATATTAACGCCATTTTGGTTGCGCTGGCAGTGCGGCATCAACCAGATTGAAACACGCTATGTTGATCGCTTAGTTGAAGCCACCAAAAAATTTCAAGATGGCAAAGTTCGCTATATGCTGGCATTTCGGCATCCTACCACTGATGATCCCTTTGGAATGCTGTATTTATTGACCTATGCTGTGCCAGAACAAGCACGCAAGATGGGCATAAAATTTGCAAAAACTCCCCATAGTGGGTTCGTTTATGATCGAGGTATTTCTTTATGGGCAGGCGACTATATCAATTGGTTATTCCCAGCTTTGGGTGGTATTTCAATCTTTCGTGGCAAGCTCGATCGCCCAGCCTTGAGTTTAATGCGTAAGCAGATCACCCATGGCGAAGCTCCTTTGTCTATGGCTCCTGAAGGTGGCACTAATGGTAAAAGTGAAACCGTTGCCGAGTTAGAACCAGGAATTGCCCAGATCGGATTTTGGGCGGCTGAAGATCTGCTTAAAGAAGGGCGTAGTGAAGAAATGCTGATTATTCCCGTGGGAATTCAATACGAATATTCAACGGAAGCTTGGGGTAAAATCGACCACACCATCACCACTATCGAAAAAGAATGTGGCATGGATAAATCGGCAATTACCGATGAGAATCGCTACTCAAGACTCTACGATTTAGGCAGTTACTTGGTGACATGGGTTAGCGACTATTACAAAATTTTCTATGATGACTATCTTAAAATTAAAATTAATAGCGAAACTGACAAAACTTCTAGCGCCGATGACTTGGCGAGCCGACTTCAAGATTTAGCCGATCGCATTTTGAGTGTTGCAGAAATGAATTTTGGACTCAAGGCAAAAGGCTCACCAATTGATCGTTGTCGCCGCTTAGAGCAAGCAGGATGGGATCGCATTTTCCGTAACGATATTAAGGATCTTGAGCAGCTATCACCCATAGAGCGCGGTTTTGCCAATCAATTAGCCCTAGAAGCGAGCTATAGCAACTGGCATATGCGAATTGCGGAAAGCATTATTGGTGTCACTAGCGACTATGTGCATCAACATCCTAGCCCTAGCCGCTATATCGAAGTATTAAAGCTGATGTGGAGTGTTTTACAAAGGATTACCGATCGCAATGAAAATTCGGTGTTTCAAGAGGAAATCAGCTTTGGCGATCGCAAGTTAACGCTCTCTGTTGCCGAACCACTCTCTGTTTCTAAGCATCTAGCTGAATATCAGTCTAGCCGTGCGGCGGCTAAAGAATGTACGCGTAAGCTTACCGAGGATATTCATAAGGCTATGCAAGAGTTAGTAGTTCCATCGATCATCTAACAAAACACCATAGTTATAGCTTTTTGCGCTTTCTTAAAACCCAAGAATTGGCTGGCGGCGCTCCGCACCGCCAGCCAATTCTTGGGTTTTGATTTGTCCTAAAACAAGTGACTGTAGCTATACATTAAAAAAACTGTGGCGCACGCTGCGCGTGCGCCACAGTTTTTTGGTTTTAGTTATACAAGCTTTGACATTCTTCGAGGTTGAGTCGCGATCGCGTTGCAATATTCATCGAAGAAGTTTCGCCACGGGCGAGATGGATCGCTCCTGCACAGCCGATCATGGCTGCGTTATCTGTGCATAAACTTAAGGGCGGGAAAATAGCACGGATGTCATGCTCGGAAGCCATCGTCACCAACCGCGATCGCAAAGCACTATTTGCTGCCACGCCACCGACTGCCACAATCGTTGAAAGATTAAACTCAATGGCACATTTTATAGTGCGTGAGGCAAGGGCTGAGGCTACAGCTTCTTGAAAACTAGCAGCAATATCAGCAATCGGAAGTTCTGAGTCTTGGTCACCTTTGAGCTTTTGGGTAAGTCGCAATACGGCTGTTTTTAGACCACTAAAGCTAGAGTCATAGGGAAAATCTTTGATGCGCCCCTGTGGTAATTTGTAGGCTTTCGGGTTGCCTGCGATCGCAATCTTATCAATGGCTGGACCTCCTGGATATCCTAAACCTAACAATCTGGCAACCTTATCAAAAGCTTCTCCTGCTGCGTCATCGCGAGTTTTACCCATTACCTGATAGTCGGCATAATCTTTGACTAAAATAATGCTGCTATGTCCACCTGAAACTAATAGACACAAAAATGGCGGCTCTAACGTCGGGTCAGCCAACAAAGCCGAACAAATATGTCCCTCAAGGTGATGCACAGCAATCAAAGGCTTTTTGTGGAGCATCGCCAAGGTTTTTGCCGCCGTAACCCCAATCATCAACGAACCAATTAATCCAGGAGCCGTGGTTACCGCAATACCATCGATCTCTGCCCATGTTTTGCCAGACTCACCATAGGCTTGAGCGATCGCAGGATTAATCGTCTCCACATGTTGACGGGCAGCAATCTCAGGAACAACACCGCCATAGAGGGCGTGGGTTTGGATTTGCGAAGAAACGACACTACTAAGAATTTGGCGATCGCATACTACTGCTACCGCAGTTTCATCGCAGCTAGATTCGATCGCAAGAATAGTTGGCATAGTTAAATTTTAGCGATTAAATTTCTATTAAAGCAAAAGAGAGTGGCGGCGCGAAGCGCCACCACTCTCTTTTGCTTTAATAGCCCCCAATTAATAACTTACTTTACAGGATGTGAAGATTGCTTTACCAAGGCGCGATCGCTGATATACGATCTGTGGCTAAGTTCTCAAACTAAAATATCGTTATTTTTGCCTATCATAACCAAGGTAAATAAGGTCAGTCTATGAAAAGACTTTTTGCTCTCATTCTCATGATTAGTGTGTGGTTTGGCTTTAGCCTTGCTGCAACCCCTGCTGCCTATGCAGATTTCTCATTCAACGCCTTGACACCCTGTGCTAACTCTGAAGCTTTTGTAGACCGTTTACAAACAGAAGTCGATGGTTACAAAGCTCGTCTAGAAAACTTTGCCGTAGGTAGCGCTCCTGCGACATATCTCAATGGCAAAATTGCCCAGACCGAAGCTAGATTTGCTAAGTATGCCAATGCTGGTTTGCTTTGCGGTGAAGATGGTCTACCCCATTTGATCACTGATGGTCGTTGGGATCGCGCTGGCGAATTTACCATTCCTGCTTTGATGTTCTTGTACATTGCTGGTTGGATTGGCTGGGTTGGTCGCGCTTATATAATTGCGATCCGTAAAGATACTGCTACCGCAGCTCAAAAAGAAATCTTGATCGACCTTCCTCTTGCTATCAAATGCATGTTGACTGGTTTTGCATGGCCTCTTGCAGCGATCAAAGAGTTGGGTACTGGTGAACTAGTAGTTCCTGAAAACGAAGTTACTGTTTCTCCTCGCTAAGCTTACTCATCAATTTTAAAGGCTTTATCGCGTTTCTCAGTCTAGTGAAGTACGAGATCCCCGCCTACAGCGGGGAATCAATCCTCTGTAACTCGCTTGCTTTAAAAGCTCTTTATATCAGAGCTTTTAAAATTGGTAGATAGTTTTTTGTAGTATCCACAATTATTACAGTTATTAAATTACACCTCTTAAATAAGGAGAACTCCATTGAAAGGTTTTTTATCATCTGCTCCTGTCTTAGCTGCTGTATGGATGACCATCACCGCTGGCGTTTTGATCGAAGCTAATCGCTTATTTCCTGACACCTTGACATTTCCTTTCTAAATTTTCACACAGCAATTTTCGATCAAACGAACCGCAAGAATTTTTTTGAAAGTTTTGCAAAGCAAAACTTTCAAAAAAATTCTTGGTTTGGGTTTGAGCGCAAAGCGCTGTAAGTAGAGAATAATTGCACTTACTGCCTTCCCAGTGAATAAGTCATTGAGATCTACAAAAGAAAAGAGAGAAGCGTTGCTTCTCTCTTTTCTTTTGCGGCTTTAGATTCACCATGCTTCACAGCTTTTTTGTAGAATGCTGTAAGAGATTTACTTGTCGTTTATAAAATTTACTGTCCCGTGAAGAACTTTATTCTAAATTTGCTCCGCTATCCTAAATTTTTAGCCTTAATTACTGGTGGCGTATTGTCGATTGTCATTGCGCCAATTATTCCATTACTCAAAAAACCAGTTACCGCGATCGCCATGATTACGGTTCTAGTTAGTGGATTTATTGGTGTATCTCTAGTTCTAAGAGCTATGCTGGGATTAGATATTGCTTAGTTTTTAGATTGATTTACGATATGTTAGATGTCTTAATTATTTTAATGCTAGGTATCATGCCACCAGTTTTGTCTTTATGGATGTTGCATCGCTCCCAGTCATACCAGAGACTGATCAATACCGCGATCGCATTGCCCATATCGTCAAGACTCAAAGCGCTCCCGCCCGCCGATATGGTCTGCATCGAAGGATTTGGTTATGTGATCGGTAAAGTTAGTTGCAAATACAATGCACGATCGCCTTACATTCGATGCGCGGTTAACCCCGATGGCCCCTGCCAAGATTGCCGTTACTATGAAAGCTTGTAATTTTTATCACAATTGTAAAAATTATTATCAAAACTACATTAGAATCACACTTTAACTGTGTAAATCAAATCTATGGCTACTACAAGACGAGTTGCCCGTGTCGCTGAGCTAATTAAGCGAGAAGTCAGCAATATGTTGCTTAAAGATATCAAAGATGATCGTGTAGGTATGGGCATGGTCAGTGTTACTGAGGCTGAAGTCTCAGGCGATCTCCAGCACGCAAAAATTTTTGTTAGCATTTATGGCACTGAAGAAGCCCGCCAACAAACGATGGAAGCTCTTGCTTCGGCGGCTGGTTTTATCAAACGTGAAGTTGGTCAGAGACTGTCGCTGCGCCGTGTACCTGAAATTATTTTTTATGAAGATCGCTCCTTTGAAAGGGGAGTCAAGGTTTTATCATTGATTAACCAATTAAGTCGAGAACGTGAGTCTAAGGAGTCAAACTTAAGTGATTGATCTGATTAAGGCAGGTGGATACGTCATGTATCCCCTTGCAATTTTATCGGTGCTAGCTTTGGCAGGGATCATGGAACGGCTGATCTTTTGGTTTGGGATTATGCGCCAAGAGCAGAAAACCGCAGAAAGTATTTTGGCGATCGCGAAACAGGATCTTAATTTGGCAGCCGAATTTGCGGAAAAGTCCAATCAAGTCCCCGTGGGAAGATTTTTATATGCTCCCTTATCCTTGCAAGATCCAGATCCTGAGTTATTTCGTTTAGCCTTAGAAAGTTATGCTGATGAGGAACTGGCGGCAATGCTCAAGGGTGAAAAACTGCTAGAAGCAATTATCACCCTTGCTCCGCTACTAGGACTATTAGGAACTGTAACAGGGTTGATCATCTCCTTTGGGTCTTTAAAAATTGGCGATGTGGCGGCAAATACTAAATCTGGTTCTCTGACTCAAGGTATTGGGGAGGCGCTAATTACGACGGCAACGGGGCTGATTATTGCACTTTTTACCTCTGCTTTTCATCGACTCTTCTTGGCACTCCAAGATCAGCAAGTTAGACTTTTCACTAAGTTTGGCAATCAACTAGAGTTGATTTATCGTCAGCACTGGCAAAAACTAGAGTCTGACTAAAAAACACTCCTTTTCTTATCTTTCAGCTCTAAGAATTAGTGGCGCGGTGCTTTGCACCGCGCCACTAATTCTTAGAGCTGAAAGATAAGCGGCGACGCAAAGCGCAACTCGCTTCTTGGTTTTTAAAAACGCACAAAGCCTTACAACGGCAAAGCCAAAACCAAAGAGAGATGGACGGCGCTTCGCGCCGTCCATCTCTCTTTGGTTTTGGCTGACTAAAGCTATACATTACAAAATATTGTGTTAATTGGTTACACAAAACTGCGTAGATCTCTAAAATACTATAAAGATGATAAATCCTACAAAGTAGCACTTTTAGTTACAAATTATGATTTCGCAGACTTCCGATGTCATTAATTTTAATGCCTTAGAATTATTACAAGGCTATTTATCCAAAAATCACGATCTGGTGTCTCAGACCTTATTAGATGTCTTAGAACACTTTGATCAAGTAACTTATTTAGAATTAAATACTGAATCAAAATATTTTGTAAATGCTTTTTTGAAAAGTTTTTTATACGTTTTTACGCAGCCAGACTATATTCTTAGCGATCGCTATGTAACTAAATTTATTCAGTTCAACTTAACTATTTCTAATTTGGTGGCGATTTCTGACTTTAAAACTACTGACTCTTATTTAGAGATTTTAAAATTTCAACCTCAAAATTATGCCAAAATCTTAACTTTATGCTCTGCTAGAAATAGCTTTCAATTTCAAAGAAAAGATTTATTTGATGCTAGTACAGAATTAGCTTGCCTGTGGTATTCCTGTTATTTAGAGATTTATCGTACAGGTTTGGTGAATAGAGTTGTCTATCAAAATCTGCGTGAGCATATAATTTATGAAGATGATCGCTTAACTAATTTTTATAAAATCGATGATCTCTATTTTGGTGCTACTTACATTGACGGCGATAGCGATCGCTTACTCAAAGCAAAGATAAATAAATCAATTCAAAATAGTCAACTCATCAAAAATATCATCATTTCTAATCAGCCGAATCCTCGGAAGATTGCCATAATAACTGGATTTTGGTTCCCCCAGCATTCTGTCTATCGGATTTTATCTGATTGTATTGCGTCTCTAAAGGATGATTATGAACTTACGCTCGTTCATTTAGGCGATCGCCAGTTAGAGATTGATACACAGTATTTTCAAGAAGTAAAATATTTAAAGTTTAGCGATGATAACTTAGATATTAGTGCTATTCAGAATAATGACTTTGCAGCTATTTATTATCCTGATATTGGCATGACATCGGAAAGCATTTTGCTGTCTAATATGAGGATTGCACCGATTCAAATTTGTGGATTAGGACATCCTGTTAGCACCTTTGGGAGCGAGATTGATTATTTTATTAGTGGAGTTGATGCGGAAGTAACTCGAAATACTGAAGCTAATTATTCGGAGAGATTAATATTGTTAAATGGCTTAGGTGCAATCAATAACTATCCTAACTATCAACCTAACCAACGCATAGACTCATTAGTAATTCAAGATAATAATAACCATAAATCCCAATTTATTATTAACTGTCCTTGGTATGCTCAAAAAGTAAACTATCCACTCTTAGTTTTGCTTAAAAAATTAATTCAAGAGTCGAAGCAATCAATTTTATTTAGATTTTTCTCAGGAGGAGGGCTAATACGCAAAAATGACTTTCTACCCTTTGCCAATGAGGTTACTCAAGTACTAGGAAAGGATCATGTTCAAGTTTATCCATACCTTCCTTACTCTAAATATATGTCAATTATGGAGGAAGGTGATATTTGTCTAGATTCCTATCATTTTGGCGGGTTTAATGTGATCATTGATGGTCTATATATTCAGAAGCCAACGGTTTTATTTGAAGGGAAACGCTGGTATAGTCGTGCAGGAGCGAAATTGATGAAAAAGTTAGGTCTAGGGGATCTAGTTGCCAAAACGCCAACCGAATATACACAGATATCACTTAAGCTCATCAATAATCAAGACTTTTTTGCGGAGATGCAAGAACGAGTTAGTCGAGTCGATCTTAATCAGCTAGTTTTTCAGTCTAGCAATGGACATTATTTTAAAAAAGCGATCGCTTTTTTAATTCAAAACCATGAACATTTGCAACACGATCAGTCTAAAAAACCAATCCGCATCTCGTAGGTAGTTATCCAGCATAAGAAATAGCTGTGTTATGTCTTATGTTATAGCCATAGTCATCAATGTTAGGACAAAGCCAAAACCCAAGAGAGAGTTGCAGCGCTTCGCGCCGCAACTCTCTCTTGGGTTTTGTGTCTTAACTTGGCTGGCTACGGCTATAAAACCTGTGTTGGGTCTAGTTTTTAATTCACAAAAGTGTTGGCATTCTTTTGTGATTGGGTATTATCTAAAATTACATACCCAAGCTAATTCAAGTGTGTCCCATAGAGGCGCAACTTTATTAGCTTAGGTGGGCTTGGGTTGAATACACGGCTTTATGGGCGGTTGATGATAAACTTTTGCGTATACAGTTGCATATACAAAGTTTAACCTTCATTCTCAAGTCAAAACTTCTTAGCCAATGATTTATTTCCCTTTGTAAATCCATTCTTAAATAAAGCCGTGATTACGCTCAACCTTCTACATCCAATCGAATCTACACCAATCCAAACATGGAAGTTTGAGTCTGAATCTGTGCTTCGGATTGGAAGATCTGGTGATAATGATGTGATTTTGTATAGCTCAGTTGTCTCGCGTTACCACGTCGAGTTACATCGTCAGTCTTTATATTGGGAAGTTGTAAATATTGGGGCAAATGGAACTTATATAAACGATCAACAGATTGATAAAGAGCGAGTTCAAAATGGAATAATTATTCGACTTGCGGCAACTGGCCCGAAAATCCAAATTTTTGTCGATGGATTAGAAGCTTTAGCTCCTTCACAAAAGGAAGTTAGCGCGAAGTCTATCGCTCCTCAAAAAGCACCCAATAGCCACCCCACGTTTATGAGTAATAAGTAGGTGGGTAAAAAGCTGTGCGCTCAAACCCGAACCAATAATTTTTTAAAAAGTGTTGCTTTGCAACACTTTTTAAAAAATTATTGCGGTTTGTTTGATTGGAAATTGATAAAGTTCTCCTATCAATAATTAGGGTTACGTGACTCCGCCGCGCAACCCTAATTATTGATAGCTTTGATGAGGGAGTAGGTGTAGAATATCTAAACTTCTGACCTATTGGGGACAACATGACAGCGACCTTCAGTGTTATTCGCCAAACCTTAATCAAAACAAGTCTTGTGACTGTTTGTTGTTTGACAGTAGGAGAGTTTGGACAAGCCCAATCGTCTTTACAAAACAGTTCAACCAAGTCAAATCCTATTCTAAAAATTGGCATTGTTCAACGGTTTGGAGAAAATCCGCAGGATAGTCTAACTATAAAAGCTCCGTCAGGAGGAAGACTAACTATTACCTTTCCCTCGGCTGACGGTCAAAGTACGCAGACCATTAGTAGCGATCGCCTTGTTGTCGAAATTGCTAAGAAAAACTTTACGATTCCCCAACTTGAAGAAAAGTTGGTATTGAGCAATCATCGTAGCTTTGAGAATGCGGCTGCTAGCGCATTTCATTGGTCAGAGAAAGGAATACAGACAGAAATTTCTCAGCCAAAACGTTGGCAAGTATGGGCAAAGCGTGATGCGTATGATTCTATTTTGTTGCGATATCTGATGTTTTATACGCTGAAAGCACAGGGAAATCAAACTGTGCAAATTGATCGCCGCATTCTTTCTCAACAAGCGATCGCCTCTGTAGTTGCAGGAGATTTTCGATATAATCGCGAACAATTTGATATTAGTAGTAGTAACGGAATCGTTGAGGTTAGCTATAAAAAAGAAAATAAAAATGAGATTAGTAATCGCCCCTATGCAGGTACATTGCGGATACAACCTAATGCTTATCAGAGTTTTACCCTAGTTAATAATGTTCCATTAGAAACCTATGTGCGTGGAGTTGTTCCCCATGAAATTGGCTATAACGCACCCTATGCCGCAGTCAAAGCCCAAGCTGTTCTGGCGCGTACCTATGTTTTAGCGAGTTTGCATCGCTTTCAAGTGGATAACTATGAGCTTTGTGCAGATACTCAATGCCAAGTTTATCGAGGTTTAGAAGACACCACGGAAGTCGCCGATCGCGCGATCGCTGACACGAGAGGCTTAGTGCTTACTTACAATAATCAGGTGATCGATGCTCTCTATTCTTCAACAACAGGTGGGATTACAGCTAACTACAATGACATCTGGGATGGCACAGCCCGACCTTATTTACAGTCAGTGCTAGATCTGGCTAATCGTCCTGATAATCAGCGATCAGCAAATATTAAAGATGACAAGAGTTTAAAATCCTTTCTAGATCGTCAAGAAGGATTTAATGAGGTGGGTTGGCGTTCTTTAAGATGGCGAAAGACTGGCACATTAGAAGAATTACAAACATCCCTAAAGAAATTTTTGCGGTTTTCAGGTGATACGACCACTAACTTCAGTGCTATCAAAAAACTCCAAGTCACTCAGCGATCGCCATCGGGAAGAGTTTTAGAAATGGAAGTAACTACGGATAATGACAAAATCTATATCAAGAAAGATGAAATCATTGATGCATTTGATCCGCCTGACAGCACATTCTTCCGATTAGAACCAATTTATGAAGCCCAAGTTCTCAAAGGATATGCTTTTGTTGGTGGGGGGTTGGGGCATGGCGTGGGCATGAGTCAAACTGGATCATATAATCTTGCTCAAATGGGCTGGACTTACGATCGCATTCTTAACTTCTATTACACAAATGTCCAATTACAAGAATTACGTCCTGAATATTACAGCGCCACGCCCTGAAGCTTAATAATAGCGGTGCGCGGCGAAGCCGCGCACCGCTATTATTAAGAAGCCCTAAGGACTTCTCTTATTCTTGACCGTGAATCTTAGACAGACGATACCAAGGAGTTTTGGGATATTCATGATGTTCCCAATGGTAATGTCCAAAGTTATAGCAACTCACAAATGACCACACATTCAAGTAAACATTGCTTACTAATCGAGGAGAAAAGTTGGGATTATTGTAAGTATGGCGATGGGGTAAATAAGTTCCAAAATAGAATAATTGCAAGGAGCTAAGCACTAGAGGGACAAGCCAAAACAAAACTAAGTTGATCATAGAAACATGAAAAACAATAATCAATCCCCAAAAAATTATGCTCATGTTAATCAAAAAAGTGAATAGCGATCGCAAGGGAAAGTATTCACGAATAAACTTGCAATACCAAAAAAATGGATGTGCCAGTCCCCCATGAAAGTCGGGATCACCACTTTGAGAAGGGTATTGATGGTGATCGGTGTGGTTTTTGCGACAATGCTCATAGGGCAGAAATCCATAGATGCTGACCGCAATATTGCCAATTAGGTCATTGAGACGGCGATCGCGGGGAATCAAATTGCCATGCATTGAGTCATGGGCAAGGATAAATAGTCCTGTGTGAAGGTAAGAGCGCACCGCGATCGCCACAGTTACCCAAATCCAAGAGGTATCCCCTATAGAAATTGTGATCAGATTCGCAAGACTGACAAACCATAGGCTAAATATAATAGTTACTGTCAATAATCCCAACCAGTCATCGACTTGAAAAGCCCTTCGCGGCGATTTAAACATTTGTGGATTCTCAACAGGCAAAATAATCAGAGCTTTCACAGCATAATTGCATTGTTATTATATCTTGTAAAGTTATATTAAGTAGGTATGATTATTTATAGAATTTAGCCCTGAACTTGAGAGAGTTTTTGAAAAAGCAATTCTCATTATGAAACCAACTTTGGGGTTTTCAGCGCCTTCGGCGCTGAAAACCCCAAAGTTGGTTTTGTGAAAGCTAGCCGTAGGCTGGCTTTCACAAAACCAACTTTTTTTAATGAAAACTCTCTGAAGCTAGTAAGTTTTGAATAACATTATCAGTATGTGAACGCCCAGTTACTTACAAATTGATAATAAAATCAACCAATCAGTAAAACTTAGGAAAATTTTGTGGATATATCTTCTTTGAGCTTCTTTCGGAGTTTACGCAATGACAACAAACAATTTGCCGTGATTGGCTTAGGGCGATTTGGGCGTTCAGTTTGTTCCACCCTTGACAAACTCGGTTATGAAGTATTAGCCGCCGACAAAGAAGAAGAAAGTATTAACTATGTCAGAGCGCATAACCTCGCCGCCCATTGCATTCAGCTAGATTCAACTAATCCCCTTGCCTTAAAAGAATCAGGGATTCTAGAAATCGATACTGTGATCGTAGCGATCGGTAATTTTTTGGAAGAGAGTGTGATTACCACCCTCAATGTCAAGGAAGCAGGAGTAAATCACGTTGTTGCCAAGGCTTCATCGGAAGTACATGGAACCTTGCTCAAAAAAGTTGGCGCGGACTTGGTAGTTTATCCTGAAGCAGAAATGGGAAGAGCCTTGGCGCGATCGCTTACCCAAAGAGGAATTTTGGAACGCTTTGAGCTTGATCCTGACAATAGTATTGTCGAAGTTATGGTTCCCGAAGAGTTTGATGGCAAGACCATCCTTGACTTAAAACTTCGGGCTTATTATGGCGTGAGCGTGATCGCCGTCAGCCACGATCAAAAATTTGAGATTAATCCCGATCCCAATCAAAAGCTCCTTAAAGGCTCGGCGATCGTCGTAATTGGTAGCAACAAAAATATTAGTCGTCTCCCCATTTCCTGTGATTTATTTAATACTGATAGCAATTCGGTGACAACTCAACTACCATTTCATCAATCATCAGAAGTAAAGCTCAAATGATAAGCCGCAATGACAACTAAGCTCGGACAAGCCCTAACAGAAAACTTTTGGAGTGAATACAATATTCGCCTAGAGCCTTGGAATATTGGCTATGATGCACCTGTCAGTATCAATCCTGAAGAGATTCCCAGCAATGACAAGGTAAATACAGAATTTGAGTTTCCTAATAGTGAGTGGCAACCAATCCGCAGTGCGATCGCTCCTGAGCTTCCCCATCAAATTCTATTTATCGATGGCAGATTGCGAATTGATGCGAATTTCTTGGGAAGACGTGATGATGAAATTCTCTATGGAGCTTTTGCGACGATTTCTGTCGGTGCAGTTCTAGTTGATCGTCGCATTAGTCGAGCCAAGTGTGTTGCGACTGAAGTTACCAGAATCATTGCCCTTGGTGGCAACCTTACGCCTCCCATAACTGAAATCCCTTGTCCGATGAGTGGTCGTGGTGATCTGCGATACGATCGCTGTCTCACTAGTAGTAATAATCAACCCGACACACCCTCGCAACTAGTACAAGGAGAAATGCTGGACGAGGAATTACGAATTGCGAATGCACTCTCTTTAGATAAAGAACTAATTCAAGACAACACCTTAATTGTCCGTGATGGCCCCTTACTCTATCGCGTTTATCAAACGCCCTATGACACAATCGGCTATGTCAAAACGATGGGTAAGGCATATCTCAAGGGCGATAATGCTCAAGTTTTGCGATCGCTAAAAGTGGGCGAACGCACACCGATTTTTAGGATTTCTAATACTAATGGATCTAATCTCAGTTGGTATTTGCGATCGGGTAGTCAAGAATTGAACTATAAAAAACTGGGATATCATGATTTGCATGGCATCATCCGCATCGATCTGGATGGTGGTCTCGATCTTCATCGGGCTAAAGCGATCGCCGATCAAAGCACTTACTTGATTCCGCAATATGCTTCTCACCCCACTCGCGATCCCCGTGCGCCACAAAATCTTACCCCCGTAGGAGCTTTAGAAAAAGAACTAGGTCGCCGCATGGGTAGCCGAGAGCTAATCACAAGAAGATTGCGTAGTTTTTTGGTAGAAAGCCCCCTACTTCCGTAACCACAATAAAAATTAGAGCTAACATAGAAATGATGAGTTAACTCATCTTCTGGGGTTTTAAGAAAGCGCAAAGCGCCATATATCTATAAAAACTATAATTATTTGGAGAAATCTCATGGGTTGCTGTAAAGCCAAGTCCAATCTTGCTAAAGCCGTAAAACTACATCGCAATTTTCATTTCAAAACTGGACTACTAGTTGACCAAGGCTTACGCTTATTGGGTCTGCATAAATGCATCCTCACAAAGCCCCTTTATAAAGCTGTCAAAGTTGCTGGTTACACAAATGTCGCTCTATCGAGTATTGCGCTTGTCCTATTAGAAGACTAATATTGCAACTAGCTCGATTCATAAATTAGGAAATTTTGCATGATTACATTAACTGACGCAGCGATCGCCCGTGTCAAAAATCTTCAAAGCCAACGTGCTACTTCTGCCCCGTTGCGCTTAGGCATTAAGCAAGGCGGTTGTTCAGGTTTATCCTATCTGATGGATTTTGCCGATCAACTTGAAAGCGATGACAATCAATACGAATGCAACGGTGTAAAAATTGTAATTAACAATAGCAATTTACCGCAGTTACAAGGTCTGGAACTGGACTACACCGAAGATCTTTTAGGCGGTGGCTTTCGCTTCCGCAATCCTAATGCTAGCAAATCTTGCAGTTGCGGCACTTCCTTTGCAACTCCCAAAGAAGTCGGCGAACCTGTAGCCTGTAGCTAGATAAACAAAAAGAGCCGCGCTTTGCGTGGCTCTTTTTGTTTGAGCGCAACATTATAAAAGTGCGGCGCATCTTTATTTTAAAAGGCGTCTCTTGGTATAGGGATTTTGTTTGAGGTGTAGTCGTCCCATGCTTGAAAAAGCAATTTAGCTCTCTTCTCTCCAGTGTCTTCATAAGCTTGTATCTCTGCCCGCAAGAGCTTCTTCATTAATGGACGTTTCGCCAAATTCAATAATTCTTGAAGTTCCATTTCTGAAAAATCTGACTCTAATCTAGTCACATAATCAGCTTCGACATATTCCCAACCTGCAACTCGTACTAAAGTTTTTTGCAGCCACACACTAAATTTAGTTCTAGTTCCCGATACTGTCGAAATGTCTACACTGTTCCAGAAATATGAGTCGTATTTCTTGTTTATTCCTAACTCAATCAATACTTCTTTAGCTAATTGTTTCTTTGATTTAACAGATGTCGCAATCAGCTGGGGCTGATTAGGAAGATCTGGAGAAGACGCGATCGCGATTGAACTAGAAAAACAGAGCCCAGCGATTAAAAGCAAACTAAATTTTTTCATAGCTCTTCATTATGTTTATCTTGTAGCCGCTCTATCAGCAATTTTCATTATAAAAATTATTTTTCTGAAAACTGATTTTGGGTTGTTCAGCAACTTTAGCGCTGAGCAACCCAAAATCGGTTTCACAATTAGGATTGCTGACCTCTATATTTTATAGATTGCTTAGCTAGGGGCAAAGTGATATTGTGTAAATGTTCGTTCAGTAAGTAGTAATCGAGAGGGATTTGTTTGACTCAGTCAATTAATCTGCCCAAGCTAGACGATTTTTTGCAGGAGCTTGCGACGATCCAGCAGCAAGGCTCTAAGCGGATCGCGTTTTTAGGTTCCCGTCACGTGCCATTAACTCACCAACTGCTGATCGAACTGCTCAGCTATGCCTTGGCTCTTTCTGGCAATAGCATCATCACTTCTGGGGCGACAGGTACAAATTTCGCGGCAATTCGTGGGGCTTTACGCGCTGACCCCAATTTGCTGACTGTCATTTTGCCTCAAAGCCTTGACAGACAACCATATGAGTCACGCGAACAGCTAGAGAATGTGATTCATTTAATCGAACATAGCGAAAATGACACCTTGTCCCTAGCCGAAGCAAGTACGGTATGCAACCAAGAAATCATTTCCAAGTGTCAGCAGCTAATTTGTTTTGCATTTCATGGCAGTGAGACATTATTACAAACTTGTCGAGATGCCGAAGAGCAGCGCAAAGTTGTGACATTGTTCTATTTTGACTAAAGTCTAGAATTAAGGTGGCGGTGCTTTGCACCGCCGCCTTAATTCTAAGAATAAAGATCACACTCAGTGCTTTACAGCACCTAGCACTTTCTTAAAAAAGCAAGAAAACTCCAGAAAATCTGGCGAAGCTTGCTTTTCTGGAGTTTTCTTGGACTAGATAAAACCGACTGTATCAGGATTTTCAATCCAACTTTTTATACGAAATAACTATGAGTAAAGTAATAAAGGGCAAGGTATTTGTCTTAGATGACAATATCGACACAGACCAAATTATTCCTGCTGAATATCTCACTCTCGTGCCTTCAAAGCCCGATGAATATGAGAAATTAGGTAGCTATGCGATGATCGGATTGCCCGATCGCTACGATCGCTTTATTGCCGATGGAGAAACTAAAACCATTTACTCGATCATTTTGGCAGGTGAGAATTTTGGCTGTGGTTCTTCCCGCGAACACGCACCGATCGCCCTTGGTGCAGCAGGACTAGATGCTGTGGTTGCTCAGTCCTATGCCCGCATTTTCTTCCGTAACTGCACAGCTACGGGTGAGTTATATCCTTGGGAGTCAGTAGATCGTCTTATTGACCAATTTAAAACTGGCGAAGAAGCAACCATTGATTTTGACAACAATGTAATTATCAATGAAACAACGGGCAAAGTTTTTAACCTAAAGTCGCTCGGTGATGTGCGCCCTGTCATTGATGCGGGTGGATTATTTGACTACGCTAGACAAACGGGCATGATTCCCACTCGCGTATAGTTTTATGTCCTATCACATTCGTATTCGCGATCGCCAAACTAATAAAGTCTATGAAGCTGATATTGAAGGCGATCAGTACATTCTCGAATCTCTGGAGTCTCAAGGCGTTGACTTACCCTTTGCCTGTCGTAATGGTGCTTGTACAGCCTGTGCGATGCGGGTAAATTCTGGCAAAATCGATCAGAGTGAAGTGATCGGTTTATCTAAGTCTTTGCAGCAAGAGGGATATGCTTTGATTTGTTCTGGCTATGCATTGTCAGATTTGGATCTAGAAACTCAAGATGAAGATGAAGTATATCAGCTACAATTTGGACAGTTTTTTGCTAAACGTAAGCGCTACTGGTTTCAGTTTGGTATTCCTGTAGATCATGATTAGAGCAAGTATAAAGGGCGCTGTACGCCCTTTATACTTTTGAATTTTATGCAGCAGCCAATGAGTTCTAAAACAGGCAAAAGAGCAGCGATCGCGCCGTCTTCAAAAAGACCGATGCTTTTAATTATGTTGCTTGTGGTATTTTTGGTGATTGCTAATCTGAGCATTGCCTTTATGCAGCCCAAGGATCGAATTAATGGCGAAATTTGGGTAGTCAGTCGTGTAGTTAGTGGTCAGACTGTGGAAGCCTCAATTGCTAACAATCCCAATGTGCCTGTGCAGCGCATTAGGCTTATCGGTATTAGTGCGCCCTTAAAAGAGCAATCCCCTTGGGGCGATCGCGCTCGGCAACGATTGTCAGATTTAGTCAAAGAGCAGAAAGTAACCTTAGAGTTTGACTTGGAGCAGAAAGATAAGTCTGATCGACTGCTTGCTTATATTTGGAAAGATAATTTATTAGTTAATCAATATTTAGTGTCGGAGGGATTAGCGATCGCTGATTCCTATCCACCTAATGTTAAATACGATGCTCGAATTAGTCGTTCGCAGTCTAAGGCTAGGTTGCAAGAGTTAGGTATTTGGGATACCCAAAACCCTCTGCGACTCAGCCCCAGAGATTTTCGTCGCCAATTAGGAAATTAGCTGACGCAAAGTGTATTAACAAACGTGAGTTCGGGTTAAGCAGAAGGAGGTAAAGCCCACTCCATATGAAGTGAAGGCTTTTTGGGTTGATGACAATAAGCAATCAGTCCACAAATGACGTTAATCATGGCATTGAGCGGACTACGATGACGGGAGTGTTCAATTTGGGAAATATTTTTGAGTTGGTCAAAGACGGTCTCAATGATTGAACGCTTGCGGCTCAATAACTTGTCAGTCAAACGCAGCAAACGGTTTTTCATATTGCGTTTGGGTTTAGCAAAAAACTCAATGCCAAAGTTTTGTAATAATTAGACCTGTTGGTAAATAGCGACTCAAATCGCTGAAACCCTTACAGGAAATGGCTTTCACGGTTTTTAATCAAAAACCCTTACCCAGACTAGGATACAAGGTTTTTTGGGCTTATTACCCAACAGGTCTATTGTGTTGCCAAATCTTGAGAAACATAGCCCCGATCGCCGAATACTTTACCAAACAGTGACTTGAGCAAATCAGGAATAGGCTTACGGTCATCGACATTGCCTGGGGTAATCTGGATGTTCAGGAGTTCACCACATTCATTCACCACCAGATGTAATTTAAAGCCAAAGAACCAGTCCACAGAGGTTTTGCCCCTTGCGGCGATTTCTTTAAAGACACGGTGTTGCTTTATCCGCCGATTATGACAAACATGGAGACAGGTAGAGTCAACAAAGCTGATACCTGTACATTTGCCAAAACATTGCTTGAGGTATATACACAAAGGCATCATCGCTGAACCTATAAACTCAACGAACCTGTTATAGCTAGGTAGTTTTGGGAATTCTTTTCGCCAATATTTACACACATGGTCTTGATAAAAGTGCTTGAAATTGCGGTAGTGGTTTTGATGAAAGCTAATCAAAATCGTCATGATTTCACTCAGGCACAGACATCGCGACCTTTGTCTTTGCTGTAATCCATTGCCTAGCAATAACTGCTGCCACTTTGGTTCAAATATTTGCCAAAAATCATCGACATCCCAGAACAGGGCTTCTAAACTATTAGTCATGGGAGTTACCTCGCTGAGATTGTTTTTCTTGTTTTCAGCTTATCGGTTTCTCCCTTTTTTGTCCCTGTCCTTATCCCGAACTCACGTTACGTTATGCAGGTTTGGCGATCAACTAAGCAAACATTGAGCATTAATCAATCCCACATCCAACTTTCCGAATTTTTTCGACAATCTCCTCTTGCAGAACTTGCTGCCACTGAAGAGCTAGACCTCAGTCGTGATAAAAGTCTATCGCCTGATCGATTCATTGGGAAGGGATATTCGTCAGGAAAAAGATTTCGCAGCGATAGAAGCAGTTATTGTAAATCCTTAGTATTTATTATTACTGTGCTACTTAATCCCTCAATAGACTTTATCTTATTAATATCCAGATACCGCTGTTTTCATAATCCTTGAAATTTTTTAGAGTATAACCATCCTTGTTGGATAACCAATTCTGTAAACTTTTTGAAGGAGAGTAGACAAATATGTCTTTAAATTTAGTAGGAATATTAAATGGCTTATCAGGCTGAACTACTAATAGCAGATTTACATTGGAATCCAGCTGATGACTCAATGACATGATTTTGCCTGTATCAGCATCACTTATTAGCAATGGATTATCTAACTTATTAATATCATTAATTGCTTGTTGCTGAGGACTTAAGGAAATAATTGATGGCTTATAAATTTCTTCAAATTCTTTATTCCACCAATTATCAGATTGACTAATTATGATACAGGAGTAAATGCTAAGACAAGATAATGTAGCTAGTAGTATCTGCCATAGTTTATTTTGCCAAAATTTTACAGAAATAGACAATAATTGCTTACTAAAAAGATAGGAAATAGATATTTGAGAGCCAATGTATAAAGGGATCATGTATCTACAGGTAGCTGACCTCTGACCACCTAAAATGACATCTGGAATTCCTAGGGTTATTAACATAAAGCTTGTTGTAATTACTACAAATAGCCAAGTTTTTTTTGGAGTGTTTTTAATAAGAAAATAAATAGAATAGATAACTAGTATAGAAATTAATAGACTATAGAAAGTTACTAAGTTATTATTTATGCTTAACCCAAAATCTACAAAAGTACGACCAAGGTTAATAATCCATCTTTGTGCTAGAGCTATTTTAGGGGTATTTGTCAGCCATGCAACTCCTCTGTAAGAGCGATGAATATTGTTTATTATTACTAGAATCCAAGGAATGAAAAACAATCCAGCCAAAATAGTCGATCTGAGATAGTTAGTTACTATTTTAGAAATACGAAACTTCTCAATAGTAATTACATAAAGTGCTTGTCCTGCTATTACGAAAACAGAAAACAGAAAAGAGTAAAGAGATAAAGCTGTCGTCAAAGTATATAAAAGCCAAGATTTTTTGTCTTGAATACGCATTGCTCTCAGCAGACATAAGCTTGACAAAATAATTGTTAATGTCCACAGACTATATGGACGAGCTTCTTGAGCAAAAAGAATATGAAAGGGAGATATTGACATTATTAGGACTGATATTAGCCCTGATAAATGAGTTTTAAATAATTCTAAACATAGACAGTAAATAGCCGCGATCGCTAGCAAACTAAATACAACAGATAAACTTCTAATAGCTGCTACCGAAGCCCCAAAAAACTGAGTCCAAATTCTTGCCATCAAGAAATATAGTGGTGGAAGTTGAGCTTCTTCTTGACCTAATCCCGTTATTGTATCAACAACATTTTTCTCATTATTAATGTTTTGATATTTTTCTTGGAAACTCTTAACGTTGATAACATTACCTTGAAAATCCTGTTGAAGCATTTCTTTTTCTGTATAACCAGATACTCTCAAGGAAGTAAAGCTCTCATCAGACCAATATATTTTTTGATCGATGTTAATAACTCGAAAAAAGATACCTAAAACTAATACTAAACTAACTAATATATGTAACCATTTTGGAGTTGCTTTCATACTTTAAGCTTTATAGTGACAGGATTTTAAGACAAGTCCAAATTAGTCATATTCTATAACAAAGTGATTTTTGCTTAGGATATAAATACCAAGAAGGGAGTTTCGGCACAAAGCACAGCAATTCCCTTCTTGGCGTTTGATTCGTGCTAGGTGATTCTAGCTTTGCTATAAAATTTATTTGAGAGAATAATACAGCATTTTTCATTCTAGTAAATCGTTTGGTGCAAATAAATATAAAACCCCAAGAAGTTAATTCATCTACATTGATGGACGAATTAACTTCTTGAGGTTTTGGTTTTTATTAGGTCGAATTACTTATTGAACTTTAGACAACATAAACTGCTATTGGTTTGCTATGGACTAACCCATAATTTGAGGTACACGGAAAAAGTCTTCATCGCGGTCAGGGGCGCAATTAAGCAAAACTTCGCGATCGCCAAAGGGTTGCAATATGTCAGGACGAGTAATATTAACCGTGTTAACTGCTCTGGTTGTGGGTTCAACGCCTTCTAACAAAGGATCAAGTTCGTTTAGCTGCTGAAAGTAATCCAAAATGCTATCTAATTGCTTCGTAAAAGAAATTTCTTCAGCTTCAGTTAATTGCAAACGCCCTAAATGGGCAACGTGGCGAACTTGTTCTCTATCAATCATGATTTTTTAAATAAACTTGGATAAAATCTGTTGCAGGGCATTACAGCGCTTTGCGCTTTCCTAAAACCCAAGAAATTTTTTAAAAGGCTGGCATCGCTAGCCTTTTAAAAAATTTCTTGGGTTTTAGGAAGGAGAAGTCAATTCTTCTCTCTTTTTAAGGGAGGCTGAGGGGAGCTAGAAAAACAAGTTGATATCGGCTCGACCAGTGGTTTTGAGCCAGTTCTGAGCTTCAATGTAGTTATTTGGCGCAAGGCGAATTGCTCTTACCCAATGCTCGGCAGCAATGTTGAAGTAATCTTCAGACTGTTCTTCGTCTTGAGCATTTTCGCCTTTGTGGTGATAGATTACGGCAACATTATTAAGGGCTTGTGGCATCCGAGGGTTGAGGTCGATCGCCTGTTCATAATATTCCAGAGCCTTGTCATGATCCCCATTGCTAGCATGGATCAAGCCCATGTTGTAATACACATAGCTGCGATCGTAGGAATTTTCTTCAAGGTTAAGGGCTTCTTCGTAGTTAGCTAGGGCTTCAGCATATTCGCCGTCGCCTTGAGCCGACATGCCATCGCGATAGTAAGCAAAGGCTTCCTTTTCTCTCTGACTAGCAGGAAAAAGTTTTAAAATCGTGTCGGCAATAACAGTGAAGGTTTGATCGACGAAGTTGTCATTACGTTGCGATCTAGGCATAGTTCTTTATAAATTTGCAGTCAGTTACTATTCAGCATATCAAAAGCTCGATATATCTGAGGTTGCGTTTTGTTATTTCTCAATAATTAAAACTCAAAGCGCAAGTTGCGAGATACGCGGACGACCTGCGCTTTGAGTTTTAATTCTGCGAAAACTGGATTTGTTTAAATAGATCGTCAACTAAAATTTCTAAGTTTAGAGATTTTAGCAACAAGCGATCGCCTAGCCCATATTCCTCAAACCACCATTTCCCGTTTTGTTCGCGCTGAAATACTTCTACCACTGGCTGCTCGGTTTGGACTAGGACATATTCTTGGAGGCTATCGAATTGGCGATATTGCGAAAACTTGAAGCCGCGATCGTAGGCTTCTGTGGATGGGGAAAGTACTTCGATGATTAGGCAGGGAAACATGACTAGCTGTGGATCGCGATCTCGTTCGTCACAGGTAACCACGACATCGGGATAAAAATATTTGCGACTTGGCTCGACTTGCACCTTGACATCGGCGATATAAACTTCACATTGGTGATCCAATGACTTACCCAGTAAATCATCTAATACTTTGTAAAAATTAAGCGAAATCCGATTGTGGTTTTTTGTGCCGCCAGCTTTAACGATAACCTCGCCATTGATATATTCATGGCGAACTTCTTGAGTTGATTCCCAATCGCGATATTCTTCGTAGCTCATTAAGAGGCGATCAGGTAACGCAACCATGAATTTTATGTAAAATATTTAAAGGCTGTATTTTCAAAGTATACATACAGTCTACTTAGTAAGTATGAATTCTTTAACCATTAGCCTCCAATCGGTAATCGACCTTACAGATGAGCAGTTTTTTCAGCTATGTCATGACAATAACGATCTTAGATTTGAGCGCAATTCTCAAGGAGATATAACGATCATGGCTCCCGCAGGTAGTGAGACTAGCGCTCGTAATTCTGATGTAAATGCTGATTTGGTCTTTTGGAATCGTCGTACTAAGTTAGGGATTGTGTTTGACTCTTCGGGTGGGTTTAGGCTGCCCAATGGTAGCGATCGCTCTCCTGATGCGTCATGGATTATGAAGGAGCGCTGGGAAGCACTGACGATGGAGGAGCGATCGCGATTTGCGCCGATTTGTCCAGATTTTGTGATGGAGTTGATGTCGCCTAGCGATAGTCTCAAGACTTTGCAGACAAAGATGCAGGAATATATGGATAATGGCGCAAGGTTAGGTTGGTTAATCAATCGCCGCGATCGCGAAGTGGAAGTTTATCGCATCGGTCTGTCTAAAGAGATTTTAAAGTCGCCACAGTCTCTATCGGGTGAGGATGTTTTACCTGATTTTGTGCTTGACATGACTATGATTTGGTAAAAATTATTTAGAGTTACTATATATTCATAAACCTCGAAGAAATTGACAATTATGCAAGTCATTGATGAGACTGCCACTACCCAAATTTCTTTTGATTCTATTCTCACGATCATCCAAGCTTTGTCTAAGTCTCAAAAATGGCAAATTTATCAAACTCTTGGGAAAGAACTTACTGCTCAATCGTCTGAAGCCAGAGCGATCGCGCGTCTTGAGGATGAAGATGATGAATCTAAGTGGATCACGGTGATCGAAGAGGACGAAGAAGTTGATGTTGAAGCTAGTTTGGAGTATTTGAGGCAGCGTGGGTATAAGGTCGAGGTATCTGCTGATAAAAACAAAAAAGCGCTGCATTGCAGCGCTTTTTTGTTTTTATTCTAATTTCTTCTTTTTGAGCAGTTTCTTAGTGATGACGGCAGCGCCTAATGCGCCTATCGCCAAATTGGGCGAAAAGTCAAAGGGAACGGGCGCAGCCCCAGTAATGTCAAATACCTGCACGCGATCGCCTCCTCCAAGACTATCATCATCAGTAACATAAAGTTTATTGTTCTGCACAGCAAGAAAACTCAGACTACTAAACTGACCATTACCTGTCCCATTTGTACCAATCTGAGTGAGATAGTTGCCGCTACTGTCTAAAACCTGAACGCGGAAATTATTCGCATCAGCAACATAGATATTGCCAGTGCTATCTAAGGCGATGCCCAATAGATTATCAAACTGACCATCGCCAGTACCAGCCGTACCAAATGCGGCTAGAAAAGCTCCACTACTGTTAAATTTCTGAATACGATTATTGTTTCGATCAGCAACAAAAATATTGCCAATGCTATCTAAGGCGATGCCAGATGGGGAATTAAACTGACCATTGCCAGAACCAGCAGTACCAAACTTGGCTTGAAAACCTCCACTACTGTTAAATTTCTGAATGCGATTATTTATAGTATCAGCAACAAAAATATTGCCAATGCTATCTAAGGCGATATCCCATGGGAGATCAAACTGACCGTTGCCAGAACCAGACGTACCAAAAGTGAATTGAAATATTCCACTACTGTCAAATTTCTGAATACGATTAAGGCTCGTATCACTAACAAAAATATTGCCACTGCTATCTAAGGCGATGCCAGATGGGGAATTAAACTGACCATTGCCAGAACCAGCAGTACCAAACTTGGCTTGAAAACCTCCACTACTGTTAAATTTCTGAACGCGAGCATTGCCCGCATCAACAACAAAAATATTGCTAGAGCTATCTAAGGCGATGCCTTGAGGACTCAGAAACTGTCCATCAGCAGATCCATTAGAGCCAAATTGAGTGCTGTAGGTCAGACTGAGGGCGTGACTTGCTGGCGCAATGGCAAGGGATGTTGACAAGGTAGTCACTAATAGCGACGATGCACTAATTAGCCAATGCGTAAATTTACTTAGTGGGGGGGGGGATAGATGCTTGCTGTGGTTGACATTCAGGCTATTAGTAATATTAATTAAAAATGAAAATTTCATCTTTAATTAAACCGCATATATTTTGAAGTAGCAATACGTGAAATAACATAAGGAGCGATCGGCATATGTTTTAACTAGATGCACTCGTATAAAACCGAAGCGCAAACTGCCAAAACTTATTTGAGACATAGAGTAAGGCGATCGCTAAAAACATCGAACCCAAAATCCAAACAGGCTCAGCACGTCCTAATAATGCCTCGGATGGAACAGTGGTTAAAAAGGCGATCGGTACAACAAACGTAAAAAAGAAGCGATAGGAGGCGGGATAGGCTGCCATCGGATATCGTCCTGCTTCCATCAAGCCGCGTAATACTTCGGTGACGTTATAGATTTTGACAAACCAGATACTAGTCGCGCCCAGCATAAACCAAATGCTGTAAAGACTGACGCACCCAAAAATGAGGGGAATTAAACTTACAAAATAATTACTTAGCGATAGTCCTAATCGCTGACCTGCATAGATCAAAATACCGCAGCCAAAAAACAGATTCGGAAATCCCCAAGGTGATATAGCTCTTGTCGAGAGCCAAAATTGACTACTAATCGGCTTTAAAAGTACAAAATCTAAAGTGCCATTCTCAACATGGTTAACAATTTTGCTGAGATTAGGAGCCAAAAAGGTAGTAGAAAATCCTTCTAAAATCGTGAACATACCCAACACGATCATCGCTTCTTCCCAGCGCCAGCCCGCAAAAGTATAGTCAGCTTGATAAAACAAAAACAAGCCAAACAAACTACCTGCCAAGCCGCCAATACTACTCAGCGCCGATATGGCAAAATTTAGCCGATATTCAAGCTCAGCAGCGATCGCTGTTGACCAGAATAACTTTAGAGCTTGGAAATATTTGATCATAGAACCTGATCATAGGGCTTGATCATAAAGTCTTCACCACGATCGCAAACAGTAGTTTTAAAAATAATGTTCGCGATCGCAATGATTGCTATTAACTAGGCTTAGGCGTAACCACGACCTCTAGGGCGATCGTTACTACGCTCAGCGCGGGGCTTAGCCTTATTAACGCGCAGGGTTCGTCCCATCCATTCAGCCTCGTTTAGCGCCGCGATCGCCGCTTCTTCTTGAGCATCATCCTCCATGTCTACGAAGGCGAAACCCCGAACCCGACCCGTTTCTTGGTCAGTGGGCAATTGCACACGCTTAACAGTGCCGTAGTCTGAAAAGACGCTTGTTAGGTCATCTTTAGCAGCTTGATAAGACAAATTTCCAACGTAAATAGTCACAGTCAGTTCGCTCCAAAAAGAGATCGATATAGTAGTTTAGCCAGTCTTCGGAAAAGACTCGCTCGATCCGAGATCTCACAAATCCAACCTAAATTTCAGCTTTGATTTAAGTTTACCGTTTACTCGCAATAATTTGCGTAGGCTGTATTACAAAGCTTGTATAAAGTCAGGTCAAATAACCTTATTTGAAATCTCAAATTGATACGGATTTGTTGCTGTAATTCGATTTTTTGGATAGCGATGAGTAGTCAAACGCAATTAAATATAAACCACAAAACCCTGTAGCATATGCTGAGCGTATGCTACAGGGTTTGAGCCTTTTTTTGTCATGCTCAGATACTTAATTACAGCTTTGCGATAAATATAGTAGCTCTGTATGAAATTTCAGTCTAAAGACATAGGCAAAATTACTGATTGATGCTGTAAATATGGTAAACAAAACCCAAGAAGTGTGGGGCGGCGCAAAGCGCCGCCCCACACTTCTTGGGTTTTCATGTCCTCAGCAAAACTTGCTTTGCCATAACACTTTTCATTTTTTGAATTTTAAGAAATCGGCAGTATTAGTGACATATGCTAACCTTGTAGCAAAATTTTTCTTCTGCTGACTGACCGACACCAAATGGAAACAATCTCCTTGGATGCAAACTTACAAATAGATTCCCCTGCTACGGTGCAAGAGTCGGCAACAAAAGTGTTTTCTGAGGAATTAGCAGGACTTAAGATTTCTCGCACTCGTCAAAAAGGTGATTGTCTCTATATCTATAGTCAAGAACGACAGGTAAATTGTGCTTCTCAAATCCTAGAAGCGATCGCTCTTAGTACTCAGGATCTCGAAGGCTCAGTCTTATTTGCAGAGGGGATTCGTCGGTTAAAATTGCAAGGCAATGCGTGGGCTTTGGGCATTGACTTACCGATCACACAGGCAGCGATCGCGGCGGCGGAAATTATTAATGACTTGCTTGCCAAAATACAGCAAGAATCGAATTTATTGCCCAAACTGGCTCAAACTCGATTAAAGCTACTCTTGCAAAACAATTGTCTTAACTTATTGTGCGAAACCAGCAGTCCGATTTTGCAAGCAGAAGTTGCCATTCCCATTTTGGATACTTTGCGAAATTTACAGGCTGCTGAATATTTTCAATCAGTGACGGTATCCAATCGGGCTATTGGCGAAAAAAAACCAAGTTGGTCATTTGAAATTGACTTATTAGCGATCGGCACGGCGCAGTCTAACGCAGAAATATTTAATGACGATCAACTCAATGCCTCAATAGAGCCAAGTATTGAGGTGCTAAGTGAGGTAGATAATTCACAGGATCTTGAACCTAATAACTATAAAAATTTAAGCGCAGATTTAATTGATCGCTTGATGCCTATTGGTAAGTTTGTATGGCAATTTCGCTGGCTAGGACAAAAATCTATAGACGAGTCAAGCAGTTTTAAAAATATCTCTGCGACCGTTGGAGGGATTAGTTTGGCGGTGGGAGTGATGACAGCGATCGCGATCGACCGTACCCTCAGCTACTATGCCCAATCTGAAGAACTAACCAAATCCATAGCGGCTGAAGTCAAACCCAGCGAACTTAATGTCGAAACAAAGCCCAAAAATTCAGGGAACAAACAAAAAACTGTCCTCAACTTTAATATTTCATCTCTGAATGAAAAGCTCGCACTAATTGATAGCTACACCACTAGTAAAGGGCGATCGCCAGATGTCTTGATTGTAGGTAGCTCTAGAGCTTTGCGAGGTGTTGAGCCAGAAACCTTAGAAAAAGCCTTAATTGCTAAAGGCTTTAAGGGGATTAGTGTTTTTAATCTAGGTATTGATGGCGCGACTGCTAAGGTTGTGAACTTGCAAGTTACGCAAATGCTCACCCGTTCCCAACTGCCACGCATGATTATTTGGGCAGATGGATTAAGGGCTTTTAATAGTAAGCGCAATGACATTACCTATGATGAAATCACCGCATCCACTGGTTATCAGCAATTAAAGGAAACCTTAAAAGACAAACCCAGCCTTGATAATCCCAACAACGCTAATATTGCAGTCACCGAAGTAGAAACTACAACGCCATCTTTTAATCCGATCGCTCAAGCTCTATCCAGTGTGTTTGCGACCACCTCAAAACGGCAAGATGTCCGCGCTTCCGTCGTCAAGAGTTTTGATCTCAATACGCACTTGTTTAGCAATAGCGAAACCATGATCGCGTCCAATTTACCGACTCAGCACACAGTCATCACGCCTAAAGGTTTTATCTCCTTTGATGTCACCTTTGATCCCAATACCTATTTCCAGAAATATCCTCAAGTGCCTGGCGATTACGATCTGGACTATCGCGATTTTGAAACCAGTGGCGCACAGTTTGATGCTTTTGCCAATGTGATCGATTTCTGTCGCCGCAATGGTATTGAGCTTGTGGTCGTGAATATGCCATTACATTCCACTTATTTAGATGTAATTCGCACCAATTTGGAGTCTATTTTTAATCAGAAAATGCAATCGCTAGCCCTGCGAGAAGGATTTACCTATATCGATATTTCCCACGCAATTCAATCTCAAGCTGAGCTTTTTTCTGATCCGAGCCACCTCAATAAACAAGGTGCGATCGCGATATCCAAAATGCTCGGTCAAAACCCCCAGATTCCTTGGAAATCCTTAAAGCCCTAATTTAAACCCAAAAATCTGTGTCGCACGCTGCGCGTGCGACACAGATTTTTGGATTTGGTATTTGCTGCGTGGAGAAGGGAGTAGCATCAAATATTTAATTTGTTTTGTAAAAAGTATGAAACACTTATGCTATTTTTGCCCCATATAGTTATGCAAACAGCTATGATCGCCTCATGCAAACTAGCGATCAAAACTAGATGATCAAAGCTAGGCGATCGCATATAGTTAGCATCATCTTGGGTAATGAAATCTTAGGAACTCTTGGGCTATGAATACATCAGATCAAGCGCCAACCACTGCCGTAAATTTAAAAAACAGAACCAAAGCTCTAGCTAAGCGCGGAGGTCGCACTCCCTTTGAGAGCAAATTAATTCAAGCGGGTCATGCCACCTCCGACCAATTTGATCGCGCCGTCAAAGATAGTCAAGAACAAAATGTTCCATTCCTCAATGTTCTAGAACAACTTCTAGGGCAGCAACTAGCCCCAGACATTACCCGTTATTACAAACGTCAGCAACTTTTTGAGCTTCGGGTTCTCTTTGGTATCGAACCTGTTGATCCTGATATTGAAATTGAAAAGTTTGATATTACTAATCTCAGTGCCTTACTAGATTCCAATATTCTGCCGATCTCCAGTTGCCGCGACTGCGAGATGCTGCCCCTAGTCAAAACTGAAAACAGTATTACAGTTGCGATCGTCTCTCCTGATAGTTTCAAAGTTCAAGATGAGCTAGCCCGTCTCATCAAAAACCTGACCGTCATCAAGCGGGTAATTACCCGTGAAGACTTTCATCGCACCTTTGACAGCATCGTCCAGTTCCAAATCAACAAAAGCTCTAAGGGTGAAGGAGCGATTAGCGATGAAGATCTTCAAGTCAAGGATGACGTTTTTGGCGAAGATATAGCCGATTCCGATCAAGGTGATGAACTAATGGTCGGCGGGGAAAATTCCGCACCAATCATTAGCCTTGTCGATAAAATACTCGTCAGAGCGCTTAAAGAAGGTTGCTCCGACATCCACATCGAGCCACAGGAAAAAGATCTTTGTATTCGTCTTCGCAAGGATGGCGTATTGCGCGAATATTTCTTTCTGAGCGAGAACAAACGCTTACCCAAAAATATTATCAATGCGGTAATTTCTCGTTTCAAAATTATTTCTAACCTGAATATCGCTGAAAAGCGGGTTCCCCAAGACGGCAAACTCAAGCGCAACTTCCAAGGTCGGCGCGTTGACTTCCGCGTCAATACCTGCCCTACTCAAAACGGCGAAAAAGTTTGTTTGCGGATTTTAGACAACTCCAATACCCAACTTGGTCTTAACAAACTGATCAGCGATCCTGAAAGTCTAGCTTTAATGCAAAGCTTTGCCCAACGTCCCTACGGACTAATCTTGGTGACAGGCCCCACAGGTTCAGGTAAAACTACGACTCTGTACTCCACTCTCGCCGAATGTAATGATCCTGGGATCAATATCAGTACTGCTGAAGATCCCGTTGAGTATAATCTTCCCGGACTAACTCAATGTCAGGTGCTACGGGAAAAGGGCATGACCTTTGCGAGCATTCTCCGCGCTTTTTTACGGCAAGATCCTGACGTAATTCTCGTGGGGGAAACCCGTGATGCAGAGACAGCAAAAACAGCGATCGAAGCTGCACTAACTGGTCACTTGGTATTAACTACCCTGCACACCAATGACGCTCCTAGCTGTATCGCTCGTCTAGAAGAAATGGGTGTCGAACCTTTTATGGCAAGTACTGCCATCATCGGTGTACTGGCTCAAAGACTATTACGAAAGGTCTGTGATAACTGCCGCATCCCTTACAATCCCAGCCAAGAAGAACTCGATCGCTTTGGCTTACCTCCCACCGATCTCGAAAAGACTTTTTATCGAGCCAATATCGTCAACCGCGAAGCCATGCTTCCCGGACAAAGGGTTTGCCCGAAATGTAATGGCTCAGGTTACAAGGGTCGAGCAGGCGTATATGAAATCATGAAAATGACCGAACGCCTACAGAGTGCGATTAACAAGGGGGCAACCACTGAAGTAATCAAGGAAATCGCGGTACAGGAAGGTATGAAAACCTTAATGGCATATGCTTTTGACTTGGTAAGAGAAGGCGCAACTACTCTTGATGAAGTTTTGCGAGTTGTCTACACCGATAAAGGTCGCGAAGCAGAAGAACGAGCAAGACGAGGCAAGGGCTTGGAGTGTGATAACTGTGATGCCATGCTTACGCCCGAAAGTGTTGAATGTCCCTACTGCACAACACCAAGAACCTTTTAAATCAAGAACTTTATTGCGATCGCAAAGTGATCGCAATAAAGTTCTTCAAAAAGTTAGTGATACAAAAACTTTGCCAAGCGCAGTTTTTAAGAACCAAATAGGGAATCATGCATTTACTAGGATTAACTCAGGAGAATGATCAGTTATGGTAATGGATTACATCATCGAAGACTTGATGGAAGAAGTAGTAGAACGCAAAGGTTCTGACCTTCATATTTCCGCAGGACTGCCACCTTATATTCGTATCAATGGTCACCTGACCCGCACCGATCGCGATCCACTCTCACCTGAAGAATGCCAACGCTTGATCTTTGCGATGTTAAACAACAATCAACGCAAAGCTCTCGAACAAACTTGGGAATTAGATTGCTCCTATGGTGTAAAAGGGTTAGCCAGATTTCGAGTTAACGTTTATAAAGATCGCGGAACCTATGCCGCTTGTTTACGGGCGCTATCTTCCAAAATCCCTGATATGGATGATCTGAACTTGCCACCAATTGTGCGGGAACTTAGCGAAAAGCCGCGTGGACTAGTGCTGGTAACAGGTCCAACGGGTTCAGGTAAGACAACAACCCTAGCGGCGATGATCCAAACCATCAACAAAACCCGTGCTGAGCATATCCTCACTGTTGAAGATCCCATTGAGTTTGTCTATGAATCCGTAAAAAGTGTAATTCACCAACGTCAAGTGGGAGAAGACACAAAAACCTTTGCTAACGCACTTAAGGCAGCATTGCGCGAAGATCCTGACGTAATTCTGGTAGGAGAAATGCGGGACTTAGAGACGATTCAGCTGGCAGTGTCCGCGGCCGAGACAGGACATTTAGTATTTGGGACATTACACACTAGCTCTGCATCACAAACCGTTGATCGCATGGTGGATGTATTTCCGCCTGAGCAACAGGGGCAGATCCGTGTTCAACTCTCTAACTCTCTGGTTGCGGTGTTAAGTCAAACCCTCGTACAGCGCCACAATCCTCAACCGGGGCAGTTTGGTCGTGTTATGGCTCAAGAAATCATGATCGTCACGCCTGCTATTTCTAACCTGATCCGTGAAGGTAAAACTGCTCAGATGTATGGCTTCATTCAAACAGGTGGCAATCAATCGATGCAGACCCTTGAGTCGGTCTTAGCAAAATTGTATCTGGATGGCGATATTACCTTTGAGGCGGCGATGTCCAAAACTTCACGTCCTGAAGAGCTATTGCGTGTGGTGGGTCCTAACCCTGCTCCTGTCATGAAGCGTAAGGCAACTGGGGATTTGAGATCGCAAGATATGGTCAAGTCACGATCTATTAGTGGCTAGTCCATAGTTTTTTACCCATATTTACCCATAACTATTTATTAACGAGGTGCGCTCATGGCAAAGTTTAAGGGAAATCTGAAGGACATTAAGGGAAAGGCAGTGCAACAAATCATGGTTGCAGAATCTGTCAAAGAAGCTCGTGATACTTGGAGACAGAAAGGCTTTGTCGTTCAAGATATCAAAGAGGTAAAGAGCGGCTTTGATATGGCTTCATTTTCCCTATCGCTGCAAAAGGTGACAGTTAAGGACTTGGCACTGTTTTCCAGACAGTTAGCAACCTTAGTTAACGCTGGTGTATCGATGGTGCGAGGCTTAGGCGTAATGGTCGATCAATGTTCTAACCCTAAGCTAAAGATTGCACCGACAGAAGTTCTAGACGATGTGCAGCAGGGGACTAACTTCTCTGATGCCCTGCGTAAACATCCAAAAGTTTTTGACAAGCTCTACTGCGCGATGGTACAGGCTGGGGAAACAGGTGGTGTGCTGGATGATGTTTTATCACGTTTGGCAACTCTGTTAGAAGATTCGGCGCGGTTGACTAACCAAATCAAATCAGCAATGACCTATCCAATTGTGGTGTCATCGATCGCAGTCTTGATCTTCCTCGCGATGTGTATTTTCATCATTCCTGTATTCGATGGTGTGTTTAAGAGCTTGGGTGGTGAGCTACCAGCATTTACGCAGATCTTAGTAAATATCAGTAACTTCCTCAAGAGTCCTTCGGTATTAATTATTCCGATCACCTTTGTTGGTGCGGGCTTTGTTTATAACCGTGTTTATGCAACTCCTGCGGGTAAGTTGTACTTTGATGGTCTGTTTTTGAAGTTGCCTTTGTTTGGCGATCTAGTCGTCAAAACTGCGGTGGCTCGGTTTGCGCGTACTTTTGGTTCGCTATCTAAAGCAGGTGTGCCAATTTTGAGTTCCCTCGAAATTACGGCGGAAACGGCGGGTAATTTAGTTATCTCCAATGCGATCGATTCGGCAAGAAATGCAGTTAGAGAAGGAGGGCAAATCGCCCCTGCGATGGAAAAAACGGAAGTATTTCCTGTGATGGCTTTACAGATGGTGAGCATCGGTGAAGAAACTGGGGAAATCGATAAGATGTTAATGAAGGTAGCTGACTTCTATGAGAACGAAGTTGAAGAGGCGGTAAAGGCACTAACGAGTTTAATGGAACCTTTAATGATTGTTGTCCTCGGCGGCATGGTTGGTTCGATTATCGTCGGAATGTATTTACCGATCTTCTCGATCATGGACAAGATCAAATAGATATAGCGATCGCAAAGCGATACTTGCTGATCTATAAAAAGAAGAAGGGGTGCTTTGCGCCCCTTTTTCTTTTTATAGCAAATCAATCGCAGATTCCCAATTACAACCCGATCGCAGCCAATTAATTGGCAACTTACCATTGCCAGAGCCGCGAAACCATGTGCGCTGACGTTTGGCAAACTGACAGGTATGCGTAACAGTTAGCTCCTTAGCGGTCTTTAGATCAGTTTTATTAGCTAAATAATCTGACATTTCACCATAGCCCAAAGTTTTTAAAAGCGGTAAGTCTGCACCGTAGCGACTTTGTAACTCTTGAATTTCGTTAATCCATCCCTGCTCAAGCATTTGCTCAGTGCGATCGCTCACTAACTTACGATAAACATCAAGATCATCACATTCCAAACCGATCTGGACAATTGGATATTCGGGGGGATTTTCGTATTGTAAAGCTGATAGCGGTTGCCCAGTAGTATAAAAAACCTCTAGTGATCGCATGGTTCTGACTTGATCATTTGCATGAATTTTAGAAGCGCCGACTGGATCGACCTGCTGTAAAACTTGGTAGCAATAGGCTTGACCTAATTCTTCAAATTGCGATCGCAGATGCATTTGTGGCGGCACTCTAGGAATTTGTAGCCCTGCGGTAATTGCCTTGATATAGAGTCCCGATCCGCCAACTAAAATTGGTGTGATTCCTTCTGAGTGAAATTTGGCGATTAAAGTCTGAGCTTGATCTTGATAATCTGCCAAGGTCAGAGTTTGATCAGGCTCAATAATATCGATCAAATGATGGGGTATGCCTTGGCGTTCTTGTAGGCTGGGCTTGGCAGTACCAATATCAAAGTAGCGATAAACTTGACGTGAATCAGCGCTTAAAATTGGTGCATTGAGATGTTTGGCTAAGGCGATCGCTAAGCTGGTCTTACCCGTCGCCGTCGCTCCCAAAATTACAATTAAGCCGACGGATTGTTTTAACAATTTCATTGTTTAAGGGGACTTTCGATTTGATTCCCTAATGGTTTGTGGTTTAGCTCTCCTGTCTCTCGGTATTGCTTCACCAGTGTTTGCACTGTTTTCGTTGCCACTTGAAATTGCTTTGCTACTTTCCGAATAGATGTATTTCCTGCTTCATAGGTTGCTACGATCTTTTGTCTGAAATCTACTGAGTAAGGTGCCATTTTTACCCTCTTTTTGTATCGTTCTATCCTATCTTATCTTGTACTACTTAAAGCCTCAATAAGCTGTATAACATTTAAATTATTTGCGATTCGATCGCACCTTCAGCATCATTGGCGATCGCCTTGAGCCTATCCAGAATATCCGATGAAACATCTTGCCACATCCCGCGCTGATTCGCTTCTAGCAATCGTTCCGACATATCTCGCAACGCCCAAGGATTACTAGATTTAATAAAATTCTGGACTTCAGAATTAAAAATATAGGCTTCCGCAATTCCCTCATACATGAAGTCCGAAACGCAGTTAGTCGTAGCATCATAGGCAAATAGATAGTCGAGAGTTGCCGACATCTCAAAAGCACCCTTATAGCCGTGACGCATCGCTCCCGCTATCCATTTGGGGTTGACAACACGCGATCGATAGACTCTTGCAATCTCTTCACTCAATTTGCGAACCTTGGGCTGAGCAGTCCGTGAATTATCACCAAAATATACTTCTGGAGCATTACCAGATATAGATTTAATAGCCGCCGTCATACCACCCTGAAATTGATAATAATCATCGGAATCGAGAATGTCATGCTCGCGATTGTCCTGATTTTGCAGCACGATTTGCATATTACCGAGGCGTTGATTAAAAGCTTCGGGAGCAGATTTACCTTCGGATTTGCTGGTGTAGGCGTAGGCGCTCCAATTGATATATGCCCTAGCTAAATCCTGCTCGCTCTCCCAGTTCTGCGACTCGATTAAACCTTGCAAACCTGCACCATAGGCGCTTGGCTTCGAGCCAAATACACGATAGCGAGATCGCTCTTCAGCCTGTTCTAAAGTTAATCCTTCTCTTTGCCATTGTGTAGATTCTGATTGGACTTTTGCTGCTAAGGGATTTTGATCAGCAGGTTCATCAAGATTTGCCACAGCATTCACCGCACTATCAAATAGATCGATCAGATTTGGGAACGCATCTCTAAAGAATCCCGAAATCCTCAGAGTTACATCGACACGGGGACGACCGAGGATTGATAAAGGTAAAATCTCAAAATCCACCACGCGCCGCGATACGCCATCCCAAACTGGTTGTACTCCTAATAAAGCAAGAGCTTCTGCAAGATCATCGCCTCCCGTTCGCATTGTCGAAGTTCCCCAAATCGATAGCCCCAAAGTTTGCGGATATTCACCATGTTCTTGAGTGTAAGTTTCGATCAGCACATCCGCAGCCTTTCGACCAATATCCCAAGCGGTTTCTGTGGGTACAGCACGAATATCGACAGAATAGAAGTTCCGTCCTGTGGGTAGTACTTCGGGTCTGCCTCTTGTTGGCGCTCCTGATGCGCCACTGGCAATATATTCACCATTGAGTCCGCGCAGGAGATTAGTAATTTCTTGGTTGGTTTTGTAGAGAGAGGGGAGAAGCCGATCGCGAATCCATGTTAGTTCTTTTGGAATTGCAAGACCCTCACCCCAGCCCTCTCCCGCAGGAGAGGGAGCAAGACTAAGATTCTTATTCCCCTCTCCTGCGGGAGAGGGGCTAGGGGTGAGGGCATCTACCAATTCCGCCGCATATTCCTCTATAACTTCAACGGCATCACCAATAATTCGACAATTAGCTAAACTTGGATGCGAATTTGCTGCAAGTAACTCACCTAAATCCGCAGTCAACGGGTCGAAATCTAGCTGCCAATCCTGCGCGATCGCTCTAGTCAAACCTATCCGATTAGCCGTAGGATTACGGGCGATCGCTACGACTAAATCCCTCAACTGTCTTCCTTCTGGACATTGCCCGAAGATATGCAACCCATCCCGAATCTGTGCTTCTTTAATTTCGCAGAGATAACCATCGGCGGTCGTGAGAATAGTATTGAGGGAATCTTCTAAACGATCTAAAGAAATTCCTAAATCTTGATGCAGATTTTCCTGTTTGATCAGCTCTGTTAGTCGCGATCGCACCATTGGCAATCTCGCAGGATCAAGGGTTTCCGCTTCGTAATATTCATCAATCAAACCTTCCAATTGCTGCAAACCACCGTATAGCTCAGCGCGAGTCATCGGCGGCGTGAGATGATCGAGAATCACTGCTTGCGATCGCCTTTTTGCTTGAGAGCCTTCCCCAGGATCATTGACAATAAAGGGATAGAAATGAGGCATTGCGCCAAAAGCAGCTTCAGGATAGCAATTTTCTGATAGCGCCACACTTTTCCCTGGGAGCCATTCGAGGTTGCCATGTTTACCGATGTGGGCGATCGCGTGGGCGTTAAATTTGTCGCGCACCCAATGATAAAAAGCCATATAGTCATGGGTCGGCTCTAAATCTGGCGCATGATAATTGAGAGTAGGGTCGAGATCATAGCCACGAGATGGCTGAATACCGACAAAAATATTGCCAAATTGCATACCTGCGATCGCAAATTCTTTTTCCTGTTTTGGCTCATTCCATCGGTTACTAATTCCAGTTTGCACAGGTTCAGGTAAATTCTGGAAATAATCTTGATAATCTTCTAACGCTAAAGCTTGATTAACCTGACGCACTCCAAAGGATTCGCGATCATTGGTTACACCAGTCGTTAACAGCATCATCAGTTCATCACTAGTTTCAGGGATTTCACCAACGTTATATCCTGAACTTCGCAAGGCTTTAAGAATCTCTAAACAACTAGCTGGCGTATCTAAACCCACACCATTAGCTAATCTGCCATCACGATTAGGATAATTGGCGAGAATCAGCGCAATCTTGCGATCGCAAATATCCGTATGCTTTAGCTTTATCCATTTCGCCGCCAGATCCGCCACAAAATTAATTCGCGATCGTACAGGTTCATAGGTTAATACTTCCGTTTGTAAAGCTAGATTCTGTCCCTGCATCGCTTTAAAGGAAACGGCTCTAGTGATAATCCTGCCATCAACTTCTGGCAACACCACATTCATCGCCATATCGCGAGGATTCAATCCTTGAGTTCCATTTGCCCAAGTTTTCTTAAGTCCACCACTAAAAACTACCTGAAATACTGGCACATTCAAAGCTTCCCAAAGATCAACCTGTGGCGTATCAGTTTTGAGACTCGCTAAAGAGAAACTAGTCGTATTCAAGATTACATCTACTTTTTGTCCAGATTCAGGTAAGCAATAGCGAATTAACTCTGCTTGCACATCGGGTTCTTTGAGGGATGAAACATAGATGGGTAAAGGCTCTAAATTGCGTTCTCGCAATGCTTCACACAAAGCAGCGATCGCTGCCGTATTCCCAGACAAATAATGAGCGCGATAAAAAAGAATCGCTACTCGCTCCCCCTCTCCCGATGGGAGAGGGGGCTGGGGGGTAAGGGTCTCATAAATCCCAATCCGAGGCACTGATTGTGGAAGTTCATATTCTGCGGTAATACCTACAAATTCCTTAGCAACAAACTTCAATAGATTTTGATAATTATTAACCCCTGCTTCGATGAAATATTGCCATGCTTGATTTACTAAACTAAGAGAAGTTGTCGAATGACTAGTTAAACTTGGATCAGGACGCTCATCCCCTGGTAACACGATTAGAACTGCACCTGTATTCAGCACTGTTCCCTTAACTACTTCCAATCCATAACTCCAATAGGATTGTCCCCCAATCAATCTGACAATAATTACCTTAGCTTGAGATAGAACCTCTTCTGCATAGGTGTCGATCGCTATTTGTTGCTGCAATTGCAATACATTCACCACCCGAATCTGCGGAAAATCTTCGGGTAATTTCGCTGTGGCAGCCGCAAGGGTTTGGATATCCGTATCGGCGGAGGTAATAATAATAATCGGTGCAGGTTGCTGCTCAACAAAAACAACGCTGTCGGTGGACTGGTTCCAGTTTCCTGAAATTGTGGCGATACGATGCATTAGTGATCCAAATGGCAGTGCTTAGAAGCTACCATTATGCCTAAAAAGCTACATCTTCATAAAGATCAGCAAATTTACCCTCAAAGTTAATACTCGTTAATTGGAAGTTATCCTCTTCTCCCGCATAGGACTTTAAGACCCAAAGCCCCTCAGCGTTACGGCGAAAGCAGTCAAGGCGATGGCGGCTGGTATTGATCAAAACATATTCTTCGAGGATTTCTATTTGTTGATAATCCGCAAATTTATCACCACGGTCAAAGGCTTCCGTTGATTTTGATAGAACTTCGATAATCAGCTTTGGGAAACTTTTGTGATTCGGTGTTTGAGTATCTCTAGGATCGCAAGTCACCATCACATCGGGATAGTAAAATCGCCGCAGGGAGTCAAGTTTTGCCTTCATATCAGAGATATAAACGCGACACTTTGAGCCACGCAAGTGATTGCGAATCAGCATAAAAGCGTTGCTAGATATCGTCACATGGGAATCGTTTGAGCCAGCCATCGCATACACATATCCATCGACATATTCATGCTTGATATCACTTTGTTCTTCCATCTCTAGATATTCGTCTGGAGTTATGTACGCAAAGTCAACTTGAGGATTAGCAATCATTTTATTCAGATTTCGGATTTACAAAATTTGTGATTTTCGTTGGCGAAGATTAGAGATCTATGCCATGCGATCGCAAAATCTCCTCAAGTTGTGCCGCCCTTTGCAAAGCTTGCTCTTTGGCTAGTCGCTCTTGTTCGGCGATTTGGCGCTCGTACTCTTCAGGAGCGAGGATTAGCTCACCCTCGGCGGTAAACCAACGTAATTGACCATCATGCACCCCTAGAAATAGCTCTATCTGAGTAATCCATAGTAAACCTGTTTCTGTTGGGGTAAGGTCTTTATATTTGCCATCAACTAAATGAAAACCTGCAAATTCTAAAGTCTCAGGGTGAAACCAGACATAATTAGGGGTGCGCCAGACATCTTGATATAGTTGCTTTTTGGTGTTGCGATCAACTTTTGCGGTGGAGTTTGATAGCAACTCGATCGCTAAATCAGGATATTTGCCACCCTCATTCCAGACCATCCAACTACGGCGATCGCGCTTTTCGGTATTCATCACCACAAAGACATCGGGACTGCGAAAGTCTTTATTGGCAAGCTGTTGGGGATTAAAATAAACGGTGAGATTCCCCGAAATATAGAAATCTGGGCGATCACGCCAGTAGTATTTTAAAAGGCGGACTAAAAAATCAATTTGTTCGCGGTGCAGATCTGTTTCCAAGGGCGGCTCATGACTATCGATTTCAGTGGACAGGGCAGCAAAAATTTCGGCAACAGCGATCGCTTCCGCCTCATTAGTTTCCGCAATAATCTGCTCTAGCAAGGTATTGGCTGTGGCAAGGTGAGGATCTGGCTTGGCAAGCCGTTCAGACTTATGTTGTTGCGTAGACGGAGGATCAACATTCAGAAGAACCATGACAACGTTCCACATCTATACTGTTTTGGTGGTGATCTAGAGTTTTAGATAAGTGGGGCTTGGCACTGCCTACCCAAAACTCGTCACTGTTTTTAGTATAGGACTTTAAGACATGGCAATTGTGATCGCAGGTGAACGTAGTGGTGTTGGCAAAACCACAGTAACTTTGGCGCTACTGGCAGCCTTAAAAGCGCGATCGCCATCTGATCAAGTGCAATCCTTTAAGGTTGGACCCGATTACATCGATCCGATGTTCCATTCCCATATCACAGGACTACCTTGCCGCAATCTTGATCCCGTCTTAACCTCTGAAGACTACGTGCGATCCTGCTTTACCAAACATTCTCAAAATGCCGAATATTCTCTGATTGAAGGAGTGATGGGACTATTCGACGGTGCAACGGGTAAGGATGACACTGCCAGTACTGCCCATATTGCGAGATTGCTGAATGTGCCAGTAGTTTTAATTCTCAATTGTGCCAGTACCTCGCGTTCCGTTGCCGCGATCGCGCATGGCTATCGTACTTTTGATCCCCGTCTTCAGATTGCGGGAGTAGTCCTCAATCGCGTAGGTAGCGATCGCCATTTAGAACTGTTAACCCAAGCCCTAGAGCCATTAAATTTGCCAATTTTAGGCGTTCTTCGTCGTCAAGATAATATCGCCATTCCCGATCGCCATCTAGGACTGATTCCTACTGCCGAAATGTCCGATCTTGATGGCATTATTCAGCGATTGGCGCATCTAGGCGAAACTTGCTTTGATTGGGAGAAATTATTGCCATTGATGGGAAGCCCTCACCCCCCAGCCCCCTCTCCCGCAGGAGAGGGGGAGCAAGTCTTACTCCCCTATCCCATTGGGAGAGGGGCTGGGGATGAGGGCAAAATTCGTATTGCGATCGCCCAAGATCAAGCCTTTAGTTTTTACTACGCCGACAACCTCGATTTGTTTCGAGAAATGGGAGCCGAATTAGTTCCTTGGAGTCCAATCAGCGATCGCCAATTACCAGAAAATATCCAAGGTTTATACTTTGGTGGTGGCTTCCCTGAAGTATTTGCGGCGGAGTTAGCTGAAAATAAATCTGCTAGAGAATCAGTTCATAAGGCGATCGCTTCAGGAATGCCCACCTATGCCGAATGTGGCGGTTTGATGTATCTATGCGATCGCATTGTTGATTTTGAAGAGAAATCTTTCCCAATGGTAAATATCTTCCCAACTGCGGCGAAAATGGGCAAGCGGTTAACCTTGGGCTATCGACAGGCGATCGCTTTGCAGGATAGTCCATTAGTAAATAAAGGAGATTTAGTTTGGGGGCATGAATTTCATCGCTCATCTTTAACAGAGTCATGCGATCTCCCTTTATATTCTTTGCAAGGCTACGAATCGAGTTTGCAATATTCTCCTGAAGGTTGGCAAAAGTATCAAGCCCATGCGTCTTATACTCATGTGCATTTCGGCGCACAACCATATCTATTAAAAAAGTTTTTAACAACCTGTAAAAAACCATAAAAGAAGAGACAACGCTGTGCGTTGTCTCTTCTTTAAATTACATCAGCAAACGTTCTTTCCATCTTCCTAAAATACCAAATACCACTCCATAGCAATACAAAGACTAATGCTAATGAAAGCAAAAATCCAGGGATGTATAGAGTAGCTTGTCCCCCCAGAATCGCCCATCGAAATCCATCAATTACCCCGACCATCGGATTGATCGAATAAAGTAAGCGCCATTGTTCAGGAACGATGCTGCTACTAAAACCTACAGGTGAAATATACAATCCGAATTGGATAATAAAAGGAACAACAAATCGAAAATCTCGATATTGCACAGTCAAAGCTGCTAACCATAATCCCACTCCCATCGAAGCTGCACAGGCAATCAGTATAAAAATCGGTAAGGTCAAAACTCGCCAATCAGGGACGAAGTTATACCAAGCCATTAACCCTAAAAGAATCATCCCAGAAATCAAAAAGTCTACAAAACTAACAATCACAGCACTGGTGGGAACAATCAATCTAGGGAAATAAACCTTAGAAATCAAATTGGCATTGCCAACCAAACTACCACTACATTCACTTAAGGCATTAGAGAAAAATTGCCAAGGCAGCATCCCCGCAAATACTAGGATTGGATAAGGAACTCCTTGAGAGGGTAATTTGGCAAGTTGACCAAAGACGACAGTAAATACAACCATCGTTAAAAATGGTCTAATCAGCGCCCAAGCAATGCCGATCGCAGTTTGTTTGTAACGGACTAAAATATCGCGCCACGCCAAAAAATAAAATAGTTCTCGATAGCGCCACAAATCTTTCCAATATTGCTTCTCTGTCCTTCCAGCTTCAATTACTAATTCCTTTGTAGAAGCAGTATTTTGATCATTCATAAGTTTAAAATTTAACTCTGAGATTTAACTTAAAAAGCTATGGTAAATAATAATTGGCTATAGCTATCGCCAAGTGGACTAGGATATAAAACCCAATAATTGGTGGCGGCGCTCCGCGCCGCCACCAATTATTGGGTTTTGATTTGTCCTAACACAAATGACTATAGCTACAGCCAATTATTCACTAGGAAGCGCTCTCAAAAGGGAGTGACGGCACAAAGCACTAGGTTTTGATATCGACCTAGAATTACTCGGAAGAATTTTGCATCTGATGATACTTCCATAAAGCTCCCTTTCTTTCGATCAGTTCTTGATATGTGCCTTCTTCCACTATTCTACCTTTCTCCAGTACCACCACTTTATCAGCGCGTACAATAGTTGAAAGACGATGGGCGATCGCAATCACAGTACACCCCTTAGACAATTGATCGAGAGACTCCTGAATTAAGCGCTCTGTTACAGAATCAAGCGCACTTGTGGCTTCATCTAAAATCAAAATATCTGGTTTACGAAGCAACGCACGAGCGATCGCAATTCGCTGACATTGACCGCCAGACAAACGCACACCGCGATCGCCAAGAACAGTATCAAAACCCTTAGGCATATCTAAAATAAAATCTAGGGCATTAGCTTGCCGAGCAACTTCGACTACTAGATCTTCATCAATATTATCTACACCATAGGCAATGTTGTAACGTACAGAAGCATTGAAAATAAATGTACTTTGGCTAACGATTGCCATTCTGCTTCGTAACGATTTGATTCTCAGATCCTTTAAGTTAACTCCATCAACAAAAATCTCTCCACTGGTAGGATCATACAATCGAGGCACAAGATCAGCTAAGGTGGTTTTCCCAGCCCCTGAGCTTCCCACCAGAGCAGTGGTTTGACCACGATTAATTGATAAATTAATGCCGTGTAATACGGGCTTGTCGAGGCTGTTATAGCTAAAATCAACATTAGAGAATTCAATCGATTTCTCTAATCTAATAAAATCTAACTCGCCATCCTGAAGATAAATTTTATCGTCAGTTCTTAAAATACTTTTGAGTTTGTCAATCGAGCCTCCATAACTACCTAACTCAACCCTCAAACCGTTTACTTGCTCAACTAGAGGAATCATTCTAAATAGAACAAACATGAAAGTCAGTAGAGAAGCTGTTTGCAACTGACCACTCATTACAAAAATATTAAAAGCTGCCACAATCACGCAGATTAAAATCGTCGTAGAAATTGCTTCAGCTAAAGGACGAATCAGATCAACTGCTTTATTTAATCGAAATAATGCAGTTTTAACTTTTTCGGAAACTGTATAAAAGCGAGTTCTCTCAAAATTTTGGGTTGACGAAGTTTGAATCGTTCGCATCGCGCTAATTAATTCAATCCCCGTAGAGGTAAAGTCAGATCCAGCGTGTGAAACAGGAAAACTCGCTTCTCTTACCCGTACAACAAAGCTCGATATCATTACCGATAACATTCCAAAAAGCACTATAGATGTAATCGAAAGTTGCCAAGATATTAAAAACATGGCAACGATATAAACTAGTAAAGTTGAGCCTCTAATCGCAAAAGCGGAGGCAGCACCAAATCCTCTTTGAATAGTGGCAATTTCACTGTTAAGAGCATTTACTAAATCACCCGATCTCGTCTGAGAGTAATAATTAAGACTGAGACTGATTAATTGCTCAAACATCGACTTCCGCATTCGATCAGCAAAGGAAGCGTCGGTCAGTTTGGCGTATACAGGTCCTAGGTAAGCAAAAAGCGATCGCAACCAAGCCAACAGAACTACCAGAAATCCAAGGCGAGAGATGCGATCGCCCATGTTAGAAGATGAGCCAAATACCCAATCATTCAACCAGTGCAAACCGAGATTAATCGATGCTTTGTCAGGAGTAGTTAAAACTTGTAGAAATGAATTGATTACAGCCAGTGCTGCACCTTCAAAGATGGCCGCTAAAAAGGAAAAGACAACCGCAAAAACAGCAATTCCCCAAAAATACTTAAATTCGCGCAGAAAAACGTAGTTTTCTTGCCAAAAAGAAGTAGATCTTATTAAGCGTTGGAAGAATGCGAAGACTTTCTGCATATAGTGTTGCTCACGCTTAAGTAAATTTCTAGAACTGTCGCAAGAAACGTAGGTCGCTTGTAAACAGGCGACGAATATCATCAATTTTATGTAAGACCATGGCAACCCGATCTACGCCAAATCCCCAAGCAAAACCTGTTACTAACTCTGGGTCATAGCCAACTGCCTTAAATACGTTAGGATCGACCATGCCACAGCCGCCTAGTTCTAGCCATCGCCCGTTCCACATAACATCAACTTCCGCCGATGGCTCGGTGAATGGAAAGTAACTAGGACGAAATCGAATTGGGCATTCTCCTAAAAGTTCCTCGACAAAGGTTTTGACAGTACCTTTGAGATCCCCAAAAGTTAGCCCTTCTTCGACAGCTAAAAGCTCAATCTGGTGGAAAATTGGCGAGTGGGTGGCATCAATATCATCTTTGCGATATACACGCCCAGGGCAAGCAATTCTCAGAGGTGGTTCATTTTCTTCCATGTAGCGAATTTGCACCGAGGAGGTTTGCGATCGCAGTAGCTTACCATCACTCAAATAGAGCGTATCTGCCATATCACGGGCTGGATGATCTGCGGGTGTATTCAGAGCTTCAAAATTATAATAATCAGTTTCAATCTCAGGTCCTTGAGCAACTGTAAATCCCATACCCACCAAAATATCTAACATCCGATCAATGGTGCTTTGAATTGGATGTTGTCGGCCTTGGTAACAATCAAATATTCCAGGCATAGTTACGTCGAGAGTCTCGGCTTCTAAGCGCTGAGCAATGACAGCTTGCAAAATCGAGCTTTTGCGTTCTTCTAGTTGAGTTTGTAATGTTTGTTTAACTTGATTGGCGATCGCCCCAATTTGAGGACGTTCTTCAGCTGATAGCTTACCCATCGCGCCCAATATCTGAGACAGAGAACCCTTTTTGCCGAGGTATTCGATCCTTAACTGCTCTAATTCTTCAGGTGTTTGCACATCTCCTACTGAGGTTGTTGCGAGTTCTGCTAGAGATTGCAATTGAGCAGTTAAGCTCTGTAAGTCCGTTGCCATCAACGTTTCCTATATTTACGAAGAATTTTTATTGTCATAACTGTAGCAGAAAAAGACAGACTGAGCATAGGCATATATAGCTGTCAGCAATTCTCATTATAAAAATTGGTTTTGTGAAAGCCAGCCTAAGGCTGGCTTTCACAAAACCAATTTTGGGGTTTTCAGCGCCTTCGGCGCTGAAAACCCCAAAATTGGTTTCACAATGAGAATTGCTGTATAGCTGTCGCTATTCTTAAAACCCAAACAGGTTAAGGCGGCGCTTCGCGCCGCCTTAACCTGTTTGGGTTTTGATTTGTCTTATACAAGTGGTGACGGTAGCTGGGCATAAAAGCCAAAAACTAATGGCGCACGCTGCGCGTGCGCCATTAGTTTTTGGCTTTTATGCCCAGAATAGAGTTGCGCCGCAACTCTATTCTGGGATTTTGGACTGAATTTCTTGTTTTATTTAGTAGCCTTTGCCAAGAAAGTCATAGGATCGATCGCACTACCACCATTGGGACGAATCTCAAAGTGTAAGTGCGGGCCTGTACTAAAACCAGTACTACCCATTTCGCCAATCAATTGTCCTTGAGTGACTGTTTGACCCTCTTTAACAAATCGATCATTCATGTGCGCGTATCTGGTGATTGTGCCATCAGCATGACGAATATCGATCATGTTGCCATATCCACCATCATTCCAACTGGAATATTCAACTACACCTGATGCGGCTGCCAAAATTGGTGTGCCAACGGGAGCAGCGATGTCAATTCCTTGGTGTACTCGACCCCAACGCCAACCAAACCCAGAGGTAAATACGCCATCGGCAGGCCAAATAAACCCAGTGGAGAGTCCATAATCTTGGACATCAGGGAGGTACGCGCTAGCGGTAAGTTGAGGTAGCTGCGGCGCAACTCCTGATCGATCGCCAGGATTAGCGATCGCACTTCGGCTAGCATCAAAATCGCGATCAGGATTGGAGTTAGCGTTTAAATTCGCAGCAGCAATCTTGGCTGCTTCTAGCTTTCTAGCTTCTTCAGCTTTGCGAGCTGCTTCCTTGATTTCAGCATCTCGCACCTTCGCATTAAGTTGATCAACCTCAACTTCTAGCCTTTTCACTTCCAGTGAAGTCATTCTAACTTCAGGATCGGGTAGTAATGCAACTTGATTTGGTTGAGCGGTAGAGTTCACTTGCTGCTCAACTGACTCAGATGCAGGCACTTTAGGGGCTAGGCTAGCGGCTAGTCTTACTGGAATCTGCACATTAGGTTCAGCAGCAGGTTGAGAAGTAGCAGAAATTGGCTCGGATATAGGACTACTATTCTGTTCTACAGATGGACTAGCAGGAATTCTGGGAGTCGCGATCGCGGCTACTGGAGAAGACTTTGCGATCGGTTCAGGTGCAGGCTGATTGAGCTTTTCTGCGGGTGTATTTTGCAAACTAATTTGCTGCTCCTTTAACAAGCTCACAGGAATCTGAGGCACAGATAGGGCTGCGGCAATTCTCAAAGGAAACTGGATTTTCTTCTCAGCTACTGGCTGAGAAGAACTGACTTCCGCAGGAATAGAAAGATTTGCACCGTACTGTTCGGCTGCGATCGCCGCAGGAATTGACGGAGTCGCCAAAGACCTCGGAGGTAAATTCAAAGCAGTTGTGGAGGTAGCCGTCCCTTTCTTGCTATTGCCACCCAAATCACCCAACAACTGTTCAGGGGCAAAGGGGAATAGTGCTGCCGCAACCTTAGTCACTGGCTCATTAGCAACAGGCAGACTAGGCTGAAAAGGATCAGCTTTGGTCTGTGTACTACCGAGCTGCTCTTGAGCAGGAAGGCTAGGCAATACTGTTGATTGGTTACCTGCTAGCTGTACCAAACCGTCCCAAGGTGAAACACGATTGGCGGCAGCAATTTTTGTAACTAATTCCTTTGGCAAGGTCATAGGAGTTGCAGCCGTGACTCTGACTTGCTCCAATACTTTTGGAGAAGTAGCACTACCCATAACATTTAGCTCGCCCACTATGGGTGAAGGAACTTGTTTGATGGGTTTTTCATTAGTAGAGGCAACCGTCTGTACGGTTGGTAAACCTATGTTTTGAGGTAGATTTAGTTCTTGATTTAGCTCTAGCCATTGAGGATTTTCTAATTTATTTGCCTCAATAATTGATTTTTGAGTAATGCCATATCGACGAGCAATTGTCTCAATAGTGTCACCACTTTGAACTCGATAAGCCACATATTTAGGCTGCTTAGCGATCGCATTTACGTCATTAGTCTTAGCTGGGTTGCTAACGAGAGTTGCTGTTGCTTTTTTCCCCTCTAATTCTTGCAAGCGATGCATCAAGCGCTCTCGCTCAGCTATTAACTGACGCTTAACATGATCTTCTTTAACTTGAATCAGCTTAGATACATTCCCCGGAATCACTAGAGGTTGATCGATAGCTAAAAAGTCACCCGAAGTTAGGGATGTAAACTTAATAATTTCACTCTTGGGTACGTTGTAGTACTCAGAGATAGCTTCTAGAGTATCTCCAGACTTAACCTTATGCACTAGACCATTTACAGGTGGAATCACTAGCTTCATTCCAGCTTGTAATTCTGTGCCAGCACTTATGCCATTAGAAGCTGCGATCGCCGCCGCATCAACTTGATAAACTTGGGTCAATTTCCAGAGGGTTTCATCTTCACGCACCTCATGGACAATTACGCCTTGAGCTTGATCCCAGACCCCCGATGCGATCGCCGTTCTCGCCATTTCATACTTGCGCTCTTGGTTCTGAGCCATTACATCAGTCAAAGTACGAGGCGATGATGCAACAGGCGCAACCTTAAAACTATTGTTTGCCGACTGTTGATTTACCAACATACCGACGGTTCCTGCGGATAGGACAAACCCTAGTACCGCCAGTGAACGACGTACCTTCAAAGAGGACATCTTATTCACCAATGGTAGGGAAACATTGGTAACTAGATCCTCGTCTTTGGAAGATATCTTTTTCAAAAAACTGCCTCCTCTAAACTAGCTTTGCTCTTAAATAAATCAAGTGTGTGAGAACATGGCGAGTTGAGGAACAAAACCTTACACAGATGTAAAGTTTATCAACCCGACAAGGAGCAATTACGTCTTATAAGTTACCTTGATCTTTTCTAACAAACAAGTTCATAATGAACAGCAAAGAATGTCGTTTTATGCATCTCCACCCTAAACATTGGTTAATGCATATAGCCAACATCTCTGTCAAGCATCAGTTTGGTAATATAACTTTGCAAAATTCACAAAAATCGAGTTTAGAGATAAATATATCTAAAGATGGGTTTTCCACATCTGCCCCCCCGACAGTCAGTAATTTTTTGAGTCTATAGAATGATTTTGCTCGATATATATTTCCTACCTATTGCTTATTTATGCCGATATTAAGAGGGAATATTATCAGTTTCACTAGGGCTAATCTTTTAATATCTTTTATTTGCGTCAATTTACTCTATTTAACGCCTAGAAATGAAAGTTTTATTTATGTAATCTTTTTTTAACAATGTAGCTATAAAAATATATAAATTTTCTTGAGTACACCTTGCAAAAACACTCTACTCCCTTTCCATCCAAAGAATAGATATTATTAAAGTGAATAATTAGGGATGCGTGGCAAAACCGCTCATCCCTAATTATTCACTGAGAATGGGACAGCTTGCCCCATCAATAATTTTGCTCATTTGATAATGAGAATTAAGACAGGACTCCTAACCAATTTGGCGATCGCAATGAGTATGTATACACAATTACACTGTGTACACCAATGGCTTAAAATTACTTTAAAAATTACCAGAAAAATGGAACGTAGCAGCTGCCATTTCAATTAGGAAAATTTTATCGTGTTAATTGGTAGATCTAGGTAATTAGATATGCGGCTCACAAGTAGCTAGGCGCAACTAAATATAAACCCCCAAAACCTGCGGCGATCGCCTTGTGTGTGCCATAGGTTTTAATTCAAGTTTTTAATTAAGCTCCGCTACTTAACAAGTTCCGTATATTGCCACCTAAAGTTTTCTGCCATTTTCAGCAATATTGGCTAAATTTAAAGACTTTTTAGGAAAAGAAGATCTATGAGCATTGGATATCTCGCGATGGTCTTACATGCCCATCTACCCTACGTTCGTCATCCTGAAAGCGACTATGTGCTTGAAGAAGAATGGCTTTACGAGGCGATAACCGAGACTTACATTCCCCTGATTAAAGTCTATGAGGGACTCAGGAGAGATGGGATTAACTTTAAGATGACCATGAGCATGACACCGCCTTTGGTGTCGATGTTAAGAGATCCTCTGCTACAAGAGCGTTATGACAAACATCTTGCTTTGTTGCAACAGCTCGTTGAACTTGAGGTGATTCACAATGAGCATAATGGTCACGTCAAGTATCTCGCTGAGTACTATGTCAAAGAATTTGCCGAAATCCGTGAAATTTGGGAAAAATACGATGGTGATCTTGTAAGCGCGTTTAAGCAGTTTCAAGATACTAACAACTTAGAGATCATCACCTGTGGCGCAACTCATGGCTACTTACCGCTGATGAAAATGTATCCAGAGGCAGTATGGGCGCAGCTAGAAGTAGCTGTCGAGCATTATACTGAGTCATTTGGACGCGCCCCCAATGGTATTTGGCTACCTGAATGCGCCTATTATGATGGGCTAGAGCGAATGCTAGCCGATGTGGGGCTGCGCTATTTTTTAACTGATGGACATGGCATTCTCTATGGTCAGCCTCGCCCTCGATTTGGAACCTATGCCCCCGTATTTACAGAAACAGGTGTAGCAGCCTTTGCTCGCGATCATGAGTCATCACAGCAAGTCTGGTCATCGAAGGTGGGGTATCCTGGCGACCCGCTCTATCGCGAGTTTTATAAAGATCTTGGATGGGAAGCAGATTACGAATATATCAAACCCTTTGTGATGCCTAATGGTCAGCGAAAAAATACGGGCGTGAAGTATCACCGCATTACTGGACGCGATTTTGGGCTAGATGCTAAACAGCTTTACGATCCTTACTGGGCTAAGGAAAAGGCTGCTGAACATGCGACTAATTTCATGCAAAACCGTCAAAGTCAAGTTGGGTATCTGCAAGACATGATGGGTCGTCCGCCCCTAGTGGTATCGCCTTATGATGCTGAGTTGTTTGGACATTGGTGGTATGAAGGTCCTTGGTTTATTGATTTCTTGATTCGTAAGTCCTACTTCGATCAAGAAACCTTTGAGATGACTCACTTGGCAGACTATCTCAGAAACAACCCAACTCAGCAAGTCTCCCGCCCTGCCCAGTCTAGTTGGGGCTACAAGGGCTTCCATGAGTATTGGCTGAACGAAACTAATGCTTGGGTTTATCAACATCTGCATAAGGGGGCTGAAAGGATGATCCATCTCTCCTATCGCGAACCTGCTGATGAGTTGGAATGGAGAGCTTTAAATCAAGCGGCGAGGGAGTTACTCTTAGCGCAATCATCAGATTGGGCGTTCATTATGCGAACTGGTACGATGGTTCCCTATGCCATTAGAAGAACGCGATCGCATTTAATGCGCTTAGAGAAGCTATTTGAGGATATTGAAAGTGGTCAGATCGATGCAGGATGGCTTGAGAAGGTGGAATATATGGATAATATTTTCCCTGATATCAACTATCGTACCTATCGCCCTTTAACGGCTTCTGTTTGAACTCCGCAGCTAGGCGCTTGGCGCTTTATTAAAACACAAGAAATAAAAAAGCTGGCTTCGCCAGCTTTTTTATTTCTTGCAATACACAAAGCCTCAGTAGTCAAGTATTACTAATGCTTGGGGTTATAGACAAGCTATACTTTAAGCTGCTCTTGAGCTTCTATAACCTTTAAAAACTTCAGGTAAGTTTATTTATGATCCGTGCTGTAATCGAGACTGCTAAGGGAACCATGCATGCTGAGCTAGATGATCAACATGCTCCCATCACCGTAAAAAATTTCGTTGACCTCGCCAAGCATGGTTTTTATGACGGTCTTACCTTTCATCGCGTTGAGCCTGGTTTTGTAATTCAAGGTGGCGATCCCGATGGTAATGGCACTGGCGGCTCAGGCGATCGCATCAAGCTAGAAATTTGGGCAGAAGGAGACACTCAAGCGACTGTTGGCAACATTTTAACTGGTGGTAAAAAACCAGTAATTAAGCACAATAAAGCTGGAGTATTTTCGATGGCTCGCACCAACGATCCTAATAGCGCCACTAGCCAATTTTTCGTCACTCTTGGAGATGCGTCATTTCTAGATGGTCAATATGCTGCATTTGGCTATACCGCAGACACCGAAGTTGCCCAAGCAATTCGCCGTGGCGACAAAATTATCTCTGTCAAGATTGAAGACTAAAAAATTAGAGCTTACCGCATAAATAAAAAATCAGGGTTGCTGAGCAACCCTGGTTTTTTATTTATGCAGTAACCAAGCTTTGGATGATTGATTGCAAATCTTCTAGAACTTGTGAAGAGTTATTGGTGTTAGACATACCACCTAAATCTTGAGATGCCGCTTCTAGCTGGGGTCTTAGAGTATCGACAATATCCTGCACAGGTCGTAAAAGCTGCTCTTGAGCGCTAATCTGCCCTAGCAATTCCGCAAATATTTTACTGCGTTCTTGACATTGGGACTCGACATTGCGAATGGCTTGCTCCTGTTGTAAATGATCTTGAGTTTGCTTAGACAGCAGTTCTTGCTGTTGCTGCGTATAGTTGCGTACCGCCTCAATTTGGCTTTCCATTTTACGAAGCTCTTGCTCTTGGCGATTTTTCTGAGATTCTATCTGAGAGAGCAGTGGCATTAGACTCTGGGCAGGATTTACTTCAACAGTCATACCTTTACGTCGGTCTAAGATCGCTTTTTGCTGATTTAGTAAGGATAATCGTTCTTGCATACCGCGTCTCATGCCTGAGACGCTCTCCTCAAGTAGTTTGTACTGTTCTTCAGCAAATTCTTTATTACTTTCTAGCTCGATCCTTGCAAACTGATCGGCAGTTTCTACTTGACTTTGCAGATCTGCAATTTCACCTTCTAATCCTGCCAGCTCATCCTCTTGAGCGCCAATATAGTTAGATAATTTATCAAAGTCTGACTGAAGTGCTTTGATAGTGGATTCAAGCTCTTCTACAGACATTGACTGTAGGCGATTTTCTTCCTCTGGACTCAGTATTTCCATGCTGCCAGGGCCGCCAAATGATTCGATCGCATTGGAGGTCTGCTCGTATAGCTCAATCTGGGCATCAAGTTGTACTCTTGACAATGCCATATTATTTTCTTGCAGTTTGAGGATACCTCGCTGTGCCTTAAGCTCAGCTTGAGCATCAGCTAAGGCTACCTGAGTTTGCTGCCATTGATTTTTGCGTGTTGCTAGATCCTCTGTTGATTTTTGGAGAAGCCCTTTTTGCTTTTCAGCCTCACTTTTTAAGCTATCTAGATTTTGCCAAAACCTTGTTAATACTTCTTGGCGTTTATTAATTAGATCTAGAGCGCTATGAATCCTGTCTCTGAGGGAATCTGGATTTGTAAAGCCAGAAGATAATTGGCTAATTAAAGCTTTAAGATGATCCGCTTGTTCAGTGGTTAAAGCTGCGGCTTTAGCTTCAAACTGACCTCGCTCTGAGTCAATATTTTTTCGTATTTCTTCAATTTCACTACGTTCTTGGGAAAGCTTAGATTCTAACTCCTCTATTTCTTGTCGTCTGGTATCAAGGTGGTCTAACTCTAATTCTTTTTGTTCTAACTCTTGTTCGCGTCGATGTAGCTCTTGGCTCTGAAAATTAAGAGACTGCTTCCACTGTTCTACTTCTTCTTCGGCAGATTTATACTTGTCCTGCGATCGCGAAAAAACCTGCAAAATATTGACAATTTTTTTAGACGCATCTTGGATACTTTGAACTTGATTGCTACCCGTTATTTCAGCAATCACCATCTGTCCATCTTTAAAGTCTTTAGCTTGGCTGGAGTCTTGAATTGGCAAGATCTGATCGCTACCGCCAATTGGCTGCCAAATATTTTCGCCTGTATTACGCGCCAGCAAACGGACAGATGAGTTACCACCTAATCCAAAAGCTGCTTGAGTTTTTTGAAGTTCCGCTAAATACTGCACGCTAAATATACTCCTATGTTGCTGATGCTAACTTTCAGATTGACATGACGAAAGAGCAAAAACCCGCCACTGAAAATACAAAACTCTTTAGATCATAATCACATACTACCTAATTGCAAAAGCTTTTTAGCAGTATGTTTTGAGGCTTCCAAAAAATCCATCTATAGATTTTTTTAGGGTTATTCTCTTCCCAGTGAATGGTATCAATCCACGAAATCACGATGCCGCGCACCTCTAATTTATTCACTTTATCACGCCTATTTTTTCGGCAGGACGGGGAATATCATTTGATGTTTTTAGGGTCAAGGGCATCTCGCAAACTATCTCCCAAGAGATTAAATGATAGCACCGTAAGTACGATTGCTAGGGCGGGAAACCAAACTAGCCAAGGCTGGAGAATCAAAATCGATGCATTAGTCGATAAAGATAGCATATTGCCCCAAGAAGGATCGGGAGGCTGGATTCCTAAACCGACAAGGCTAAGTACCGCCTCAACTACTATGAATCTGGGAATATCGAGGGTTGCTGAAATAATAATGAAAGTAATTGTTTGCGGTAATACATGGCTGAGGATGATTCTTAGGGGACTTGCTCCCGACGCACGGGCTGACATTACGAAGGTTTGTTCTTTGATCGAAAGTACTTGACCTCGAATTATTCGCGCCAATCCAGCCCATGACACAAAGGAAATGATAGCGATGATGAGAGCGAATCTTTGAGTGTTACTAATTTGTGGCGGCAAAATAGCAGCTAATGCTACTAATAGATAAATTGAGGGAACAGACATAAGAATTTCGACAAACCGCATGATTAGTACATCTAACCAGCCACCCACATAGCCAGAAATGCCACCAACTATACAGCCGATGGTGTAAGAGATGGCTGTACCGATAAAACCAATGAGCAGGCTGATGCGACCGCCATGGAGTAAGCGGGTAAGCTGATCTCTCCCTTGTTCGTCAGTTCCTAGTAGATTTAATCTGCCTTCACCACTGATGTTAAATAGTTTGCCATTGGATAAAAGCTTTATTTTTGAAGGCTTTGAGTAATCAACAATTAGTGCGCGATCGCCTGTGTCGAGGTCAACTTTGCCTTGGGTGGTGGGATAGACATGAGCGCCAATAAACTGACCTTGGCGATCGCTCCAATAGATTTGCGTGGGGGGTAATAGTGCGCCGTTTTTAGCTGGTTCATTAACCCCATAGGGTGTAATGAAATCAGCTAATAGTGCGGACGCATAAAAAATTGTTAAAATCACGATCCCAACCCAAGCTAGGGGATTGGCTCTAAGTCTCTTCCACCAAGTCATTAGGAACCTTTGAGTGCTTTAAAGAAATTTTTGCGATAGTTGTTATTCATCACAAACAGAACTGGCCATAGTAAGCCTAATCCGATTTTATTACCTTCAAAGTTGGTATTCCGAAAACCTTGTACAAATCTGACCACGCCAAATATGTAGGCAATTAGCAATAAAAATCCAATTAATTGCATATCTTGATTATTTCTGTTGACTTATTAAATAGATAGGCATAGTTAGCAACTAGAGCTGAAATCAGTGGCGCTCGCGCAGCGTACGCCACTGATTTTAATTATGACTAGCTAATCATCTAAATTTAGCATCAAAAAACAATTCAAAAAATGGCTTCGCCATTTTTTGAATTGCAAAGCCTTGCTAATTTGTAGCCACATTAAAAACTCCTGCCCATTCTTGCCATAGTCGATCGCCTAATCTTTTTCCTTCAGTGACAATTTCTTGCTCATATTTCATCACCACGCGATCGCCTAAAAAGGCGGCGGCGATCGCACTTACTTGCATGGTCACAACTGGTTGATATTGTTTGAGGGGATGTCGTTGGGCGCGTTCAGTAATGAGATGCCAACTATGGGGGCTGCTCAGAAAATAGTAGAGGCTGCTGGCGATTGGCTCTAATAGCACATCGTTTTGATCAAGGGACTGATGCGCGGAAATAGCACTGGTTCCTTGGTCAACAAATTTTTGAGCTAGTCGTAATTGAGACAGACAGAATTGAGGAGATGTGGCATTACGACCTAGCGATCCCCGTTGGGAAAAATCATGGCAAATTTGGGAAATAAAGCTGCGGGGCTTAAATTCATGACGACAGGATAAGGCGATCGCATAGGCAAGCACTATTTCTTGTATATCAGCATTGCTATGGGATTGCAGTTCTAGGAGACGGGATCGCACTTGCTGTAAGTCTTGATGCCAATATGCACCGATGGCGATCGCGATTACGGTTAAGTCTATGTGGTCAAATGGCTGGAGATTTGATTGGAGATTTTTAAGGGAGTCATCAAATACAACTTGCGTTAATTTTGCGAAGCGATCGGCGTAGGTTTGCGGCTCAGCCCCTAATAGAGTCGTCCAGATTGCACGAAATTGACTTTTGAGAGATATCTGCGTCATTGGCTAATCGTAACAACAATTTTTAGCAGTTTTCATTATAAAGATGGGCTTTTGTAGCTGTGGTCACTTGCATTAGGACAAATCAAAACCCCAGAAGTGAGTTGCGGCGCTTCGCGCCGCAACTCACTTCTGGTTTTATAGGGCGATTTGTTAGAAATTTTTTTTAAGGGCTTGTGTAAATGTCCGAATCGATATTACAATAAATATCCGTTAGATGGCGAGCGTCGCCAAGTGGTTAAGGCAGTGGATTGTGATTCCACCATACGTGGGTTCAATTCCCATCGTTCGCCCTTTATAAAACAAATGAGTTGAAAAGCTATGCTTTTCAACTCATTTGTTTTTTAACCAGAAAAGAGTTGCCTAGACATTAGTAATTAACCAGTGACACGATGGGTACTTCTGGCAAAGCTGATCTACCATTCAAAAAGTCTAATTCAATTAAAAAACCATAGGCGACTAATTCTGCACCAGATTGTGTGACTAGCTTTGCAGTAGCGGCGGCAGTTCCACCTGTCGCAATCACATCATCGATAATAATTACCCTCTGTCCTGCCGCGATCGCATCTTGATGTATTTCTAAACTATCAGTTCCATATTCCAAGGTATATTCGACGCGAAACACAGCTGAGGGTAGCTTCTTAGGCTTACGCACTGGCACAAAACTACAGCCTAAAGCCATTGCCAAAGGTGCGCCCAAAATAAATCCCCGTGATTCGATCCCAATCACCGCATCGATCGCATTAATATTTAATTCTGCAAATTTTGTTTTAAAGCTTTGAATAACGGTTGTTAGCCCTTGAGGATGAGCTAAAAGTGGGGTAATATCCCGAAAAATAATGCCTTGTTGGGGGAAATCAGGAATATCGCGAATGATGTTTTTAAAATCCATAGGGTTGAGCGCTAGACAACTTCACAATCTTATCTATATCTGGGCGATCGCAATATTTTTTTGCAATTTCATCAAGATCCAAAACCTATAAAATATGCGTCGCGTTATGCGGTTGGCTCTGTAAATTAAATGGCGGCGCTTCGCGCCGCCATTTAATTCTTGGGTTTAAATTTAGTGGCGGCAGCTATAAAAAGAAAAAAGCAGCGCTTCGCGCCTTTTGTATAGAGACGTATACTGTATACAACGTATATAGGTTTACAGCGATGTATTGCTTAAAAGCAATTGTAATCGGTGCAGGTATTGGCGGACTTACCACAGGAATCGCTCTGCAAAAAGCTGGCTACCAAGTAGAAATTTATGATCGGGTGAGAGAGTTGCGTCCCATTGGTTCAGGAATTTCTCTCTGGTCAAATGGGGTGAAAGTCCTTAACCATCTGGGCTTAGGGGAAAAGCTAGCAGCGATCGGGGGACAGATGAATTATATGGAGTATCGTCATCTCTCAGGAAATATTCTTAATCATATCTCACTGCAACCTTTGATCGATGCGGTAGGACAGCGCCCTTATCCAGTCGCAAGGCGAGATTTACAAAATGTTCTGCTTGAAGCATTTCAGTCCGTGGGCGGCAAATTGACACTGGGTAGTAAATGTATTGGTGTAATAGAAGGATTTAGTGATGTAACTGCTAAGTTTGAAGACGGCAGTGTCGCTAAAGGTGACGTATTAGTGGCGGCGGATGGAATTCGTTCTCTTTTGCGTCAATATGTTTTGAATGAAAGTATTGAACCCAAATATGCTGGCTATGTAAATTGGAATGGTTTAGTACCAATGAGTTCAGCCCTCGCGCCCGTAGATACTTGGTCAATTTATGTAGGTGAACATAAACGAGCTTCGGTCATGCCTGTGTCAGGCGATCGCTTTTATTTCTTTTTTGATGTGTCATTGTCACAGGGTACTGTCAATGACTGCACTAATTACAAACAGGAACTAAAACACCATTTTCAAGGCTGGGCTGAGTCAGTGCAATTATTAATCAATCAAATAGAGCCTGAAACTGTCGCTCGTCTCGAAATTAACGACGTGGGACCACTCACCAAACTGGTCAAGGGAAGAGTGGCTTTGCTAGGTGATGCCGCTCATGCAACTTGTCCTGATCTGGGGCAAGGCGGCTGTCAAGCGATCGAAGATGGGTGGGTATTGGCAAATTATTTGATATCGACAAATTTAAGTGTGCCTGATGCCCTCAGACGTTATGAGGCTGAGCGGAAAGTCCGCACTACGGAAATTGTGAATAAAGCTCGAAATCGCGCCGAAGTAATTCATGGGAAAGATCCCGAAATAACTGAGCAATGGTATCAACAACTGTCTCAGGAAAGTCCTTTAGATGTGACTAAAGCGATCGCCAAAATTATTAGCGGAGGTCCTTTACATTGAGTGCATCAACCAGTTCATCTAAAAAGTACACGATCGCCGATCTCAATCAAATGAGCCAAACAGAATTTACGGCGGCGATCGGTTCTATTTTTGAAAACACACCTGAAATCGCCGCTTCTGCGTGGCGATCGCGTCCTTTTGAGAATGTCCCAAACTTACATCAAGTCATGGCAGATATTGTCTTGGAAATGAATAATCCTCAGCAATTAAAACTAATTTGCGCTCATCCCGATCTGGGCAGTAAGTTCAGAATGGCAGAAGCATCAGTCCTAGAGCAATCAACCATCGGATTTGATCAACTCTCGGCTGCTGAATACGATCGCTTTCAAAGTCTCAACCAAGCCTACAAAGACAAATTTAGGTTTCCTTTTATCATTGCGGTCAGAAATCACACTAAAGACAGCATCATCGCCGCCTTTGAGCAGCGACTCCAAAATTCTACTGAGATCGAACAAAAACAGGCGATCGTCGAAATCATCGAAATTGCCCGATGGCGATTAACACTAGCTGTTGGCTAATTATTTTACATTGCAAAATATTTGTTAATAACCATGACCTACCCCAGAGATATGCTTGGCTACGGGCAGTTTGCCCCCGATCCTAAATGGAAAAATAATGCTCGTGTTGCCGTCCAGTTTGTAATTAACTACGAAGAGGGTGGCGAAACTTGTATTCTGCACGGTGACAGCAGTTCGGAAACATTTCTCTCTGAGATAGTCGGGGCAGATCCCTTTCAGGGACTACGGCATATGAATATGGAATCTTGCTATGAATATGGCAGTCGGGCGGGATTTTGGCGTTTGTATCGTATGTTTGGCGATCGCCAAATCCCTGTGACTATCTATGGTATTGCGATGGCTTTAGAACGCAATCCTGAAGCCGTCGCCGCGATGTTAGAAGCCGATTGGGAAATCGCCAGTCACGGCTATCGCTGGATTGACTACAAATATTTTGCACCAGAGCAAGAACGCGAACATTTACAAAAGGCGATCGCAATTCACACAGAAGTCACAGGTACTCGTCCGTTAGGTTGGTACACAGGGCGGACTAGCGAACATACAAGGCGCTTAGTGGTCGAAGAAGGCGGATTTCTCTACGATTCTGATAGCTATGCCGATGATCTTCCCTATTGGAATTATGAATATGGCAAACCCCATCTAGTTATTCCCTACACCCTCGACAATAATGATATGCGATTTGCCACATCACAGGGTTTTAACTCTGGGGATCAGTTTTTTGCCTATTTACGCGATGCCTTTGATGTCCTCTATGCTGAGGGCGAAACTTCACCGAAAATGATGAGTATTGGCTTGCATTGTCGGCTCGTTGGTAGACCAGGGAGAGCTGCCGCTTTAGCGAGATTTTTAGACTATATCCAGAGCCGCGATCACGTATGGATTTGTCGCCGTATCGATATTGCTCAACACTGGCATCAGCATCACAAACCGAATTAAGAACCAAAACCCAGTAGCGCAAGCTGCGTTTGCGCTACTGGGTTTTGATTCTTAATTGCTTAAAGTACAGTTACGCTTTACAGCCTCTTGAAACCTAAGTCGTACAGAGAAAAGTTTAAAAGTGCCGCGAAGCGGCACTTTTAAACTTTTCTCTGGGTCTCATTACAGCGCTTTGCGCTTTAATCCACAAAAAACAAATAAAAAAGCTTGGCTTCGCCAAGCTTTTTTATTTGTTTTTTGTGGATTAAAGCAAATGACTGGTAAAAGATAAGCCTTCAATCTGATCAATGGGAACCATCCAAACCTTATTTTGATAAGGTCGCCAGACCGCGCTCATCACATAGTGATTACGCAAAGAAATAATATGTACATGAGGAATTCCCGAAAACTTGGAACAAGAACGCAAAAAGTCCAAGGTTCTAATCAAACGGCTATGCAAAAAAGTTGCCATTTCATCACTACAATTTTGGCGCAACATCGGCACAACCTGCGGATCAGTATCTCCTCTTAACTCATAGATAATATGAGTTTTACCCTTGAAGTCAATCTTGCGCGATCGCAATTCCCAACCGCACATCACACCAAACCCAATTACCGCCATGCCCAAATCAATATGAAAGTCCCGCATTTGGAACTTTGTATTGCTACTCATATCAGTATGAGTGTTATATCCAGTCCACACATGAAACTTCTCTAAATTATCATCATTAATATCAACAGCAGAACGATAGGGAGAAGTTACAGCGCGGCTAATTTGGGTGTCTGAAGGTTGCTCTGGTGGCATACTTGTCTCATGAGTTGCAGCATTTATTTCTCAAAACTATACCAATGCAATAGATGGTTATTAGCAAGATATAGAGGCTTTTTAGCCAATGAGTCGTATAGAAGCTTTGCGATTGGTGTTGTATCAGCAATTCTCCTTATGAAACCAATTTTGGGGTTTGCAGCGCCTAAGGCGCTGCAAACCCCAAAATTGGTTTTGTGAAAGCCAGCCTAAGGCTGGCTTTCACAAAACCAATTTTTATAATGAGAATTGCTGGTGTTGTGTTTAATCCTATACTTCAGCTAGCTAGAACAATCTATAAGCTGATTAAATAGCTGGGCATAATTAAAACAGAGTCAAAACCCTTGGCGGACACTGGGCGTTCGCTACAGATTTTGGGATTTTATATCTAACTGTGCTTAGCCACTTAATATTAAATAAAAGCTTAACATTTTTTTAATTAATGTTGTTAGTTTTTTAAAAGCTAGTCCCCGCTATAGCAGTCATCGCTATATTTCTAGCCCCAAATGCGGTAAGTGATGCACCTACATGTCTTTTAAAGTTTTGTCTAATTATCGCCAGTTACAGCCATTTGTCTTACAACGTGAAATAGAGCAATACCAACGCACCTTAGTTATCAATGTGGCTATTTTAATCGCGCTGGTAGCGATCGGCACATTGGGCTATCACCTGATCGAAGGTTGGGATTGGTTTGACGCGCTTTATATGACGATCATTACCCTTGCCACAATTGGTTATGGCGAGACACATCCTCTACATTTTCAGGGACGATTATTTACCCTATCTTTAATCATTATGGGGGTGGCCAGTATTGGTTATATCGTGGCTCAGTTTACCAATGCGATCGCGAATGGGCATATCTATGACATTTTTCAGGCAAGGCGGCAACGAAAAATTATGAACTCTTTGGATAAACACTATATAGTTTGTGGCTTTGGACGCACAGGTAGGCAAGTAACTGCCGAATTTAGGGCTGAAGGGAGTATTCCTTTTGTGGTTATTGATAGCGATGCAGAAATGATCGCTCAAGCCGAACAATCAGAATATCTAACGGTAAAAGGGGATGCTGCCCTTGATCAGACCCTATTATTTGCGGGAATCGAGCGAGCTGTTTGTATTGTCGCCGCTTTACCGTCTGATGCCGAAAACCTATATACAGTGCTATCTGCTAAAACTTTAAATCCCCAAATCAGGGCGATCGCTAGAGCCAGTACCGAAGAGGCGATGCAAAAATTACGGCGCGGTGGAGCCGATGAGGTAATCTCGCCCTATATCACAGGTGGCAAACGTATGGCGGCTGTGGCTCTGCACCCACAGGTCATGGACTTTGTAGATGGCATCATCGCAGGCAACAATCGCTCTTTTTATATCGAAGAATATCGCATCGATAATCCTGTTTATGTGGGTATGACTCTAAAAAAAGCTAGCTTGCGATCGCAAACAGGTGTCCTAGTTTTGGCGATTCGTCGTTCTGATGGCAATTTAATCGCAGGACCCGATGGTAATACCGAAATTTTAGAAGGCGATGTTTTGATCTCAATGGGAACACCTGAACAATTGCGAGAATTAAATCAAATACTTAGCCCTCTTGCCAAAGAATCTAATATGCCAAGATTACCGCGAGCTAAGTAGTGGTCTAAGTTGAAAGCCAGCCTAAGGCTGGCTTTCAAAAAATTAGTTTTGAGGTTTTAAAACCCAATAAGCGGCTGGCGACGCTCCGCGTCGCCAGCCGCTTATTGGGTTTAGATTTGTCCTAGTACACTTGGCGATCGCTATAAATCAAAAAATATGGCGCACTCACGAGAGTGCGCCATATTTTTTGATTTAATTATCCCAACTTAGAAATTCATTTCCGCAGCTTGGACTTTTTCGACTTGCTTCTTCTTCAACACCAATAAAATTTGGGTAACGATAACGGAAGCAAAGAATGCTAACAACCATTGGATGCGGCGAGGATCTTGAAGCACAATTTCTCCATCATGCTGACCAAAACCACCAACATTAGGATTAGTAGTTAAAGCTGAACCAACTCTCACTTCACTTCCTGGCTCTACAAGCAAAGTTGCACCCGCAGGGACAGTCTCGGTAGCAATGCTGCCATCAGTAGTTTGTACTGAAATTTCATATCCACCATAAGTACCTTCATCTTCGTTAGGCGCAATGGGGCTAATTTGAGTAACTAGACCAGAAACCGTGGAAGTATATTCATTATTATTGCTCTTTTCGCCAGTAGGATATACCTGACCACGACCACGATTGCCGCCAGCATGGACAGCATATTTCAGGAAGTGAACATTTTTATCTTTAGAAGGATCGGGAGAAAGCACTGGGAAAGTGATTTCAGGGTAGTCATCACCAGAGATAGGGCCAACTAAGACGATATTTTCTTGATCATCGCTATAGGGTTGGTAATAAATATCTTGGGTCTTTTCTTTTAATTCTTCAGATAAACGGTCTTCAGGAGCAATCTTAAAGCCTTCAGGCAAAACTAGAACTGCACCTACATTTAAGCCTGCTTTGCTACCATCGGCAGTGACTTGCTGGACACTATGATCATAGGGCAGCTTAACAACGGCTTCAAATACAGTGTCTGGCAACACTGACTGAGGCAGTTCTAATTCAATTCCTTTTTGAGCAAGGTGGCAGTTAGCGCAGACAATTTTACCAGTGGCTTCGCGAGGAGTTTTATAAGCTTCTTGAGCATAATAAGGATAAGCATGAGCCGATTGAACATTCAATCCAAACATTAGAGTCAAGCTTGTGAGGACGCATAGACTGGCTCCCACAAGCAAACGATTGACGAGGGAAAAAGCTTTTTTCATGGATGAGTTCAAATGTGAATTAAAGATTAGTGCGAATGTGTAGTCCAAGATAATTTTTGAAAGGCTGGCTTTGCCAGCCTTTCAAAAATTATCTTGGGAGTTGCGTTTAAATTTTTAAGACCACCAAGGTGATTCATTGGTGCGGAAGTCAGTCTCCGTCCATGTGCTGAACTGCACAACATCATCTTCGACGGAAGCATGGGCTAGGGCAAGCGATAGGGGAGCTGGACCACGCACAACCTTACCTTCGTTGTTGTACTGAGATCCGTGACATGGGCAAATAAATTTGTTTTCAGCCGCATTCCAAGGAACAACACAGCCAAGGTGTGTACAGACTGCATTTAAGCCATAGGATTCAATTTCTTTGTTCTCAGTCACAACTATGTAGGTAGGATCGCCTTTAAGCCCTTGAGCAAGTTCGCGATCGCCTGCTTGATGAGTTGCCAAAAATGCGGAGGCGAGTACGTCTTTACCAAGAGCATCTTTAGCTGCCACGCCACCGCCTGTACCTCCACGGGAAGGAGGTACAAAGTAAGCAGCTACAGGATAAAGTGCTGCAAGAGATGTAACGGCAGCAGATCCCCCTAAAATTAGGTTCATAAATTGGCGACGACCCATACTGGGGACATCGTTGGATGCAGAAGCTTGACTCATAAGATTTGGCTAAGAATTAATCTAAGAAATATTACATTTTATATATCGCTGTTTACCATAATATCGACAATCTTTGGACTTCTAGCGAGTTGTTTTGCTACGAAATGTTAAGCGTTTTATTTTTAAAGAATATTGTTAGAGTTATAGCTGTCACCAGTTCTGTCTTTACCGTGGCAACTGAAATTCTTAAGCCCTAATTTTGCCCCCATGATGAACGAAAAATCCGCATCACACTTTTCTAAATATCGGATCTTAGGCTTAGTTGGCAGAGGTCAGTTTGGAAAAGTTTTGTGTGCGCGATTGCGTGATACTGGCAAACTGGTTGCCCTCAAAGAGCTAGAGCATAAACGCTTTCCCACTAGCAAGTTATTGAGGGAATTGCGATTTTTATTGACTTTGCAACATGCCCATATTGTGGCTTGCACTGCTCTTGTCCATCACCAAAATTATCGTTATTTAGTGATGGAATACTGTGAGGGTGGCACATTGCGGGATCTGATGAACCACACCAAAAACTTATCAGTGAAGCAATGCTTTGATTTGATTAATGATATTTTGTTGGGATTAGAACATGCCCATGCTGCCAATATTATTCATTGTGATATCAAACCTGAAAATGTATTACTAAAAATTACTTCTAAGGGCTGGCTTGCCAAGATTTCTGATTTTGGAATTGCCCGTCTTAGTCAAGAGAGTGATTCTGAGGGAAACAATACTGGCTCTCCTGGATATATGGCTCCTGAGCGCTTTTATGGTCAGTTTTCCGCAGGTTCAGATATATATGCGGTGGGGATTATTTTGTATGAGTTACTGGTGGGTAAGCGTCCTTTTTCGGGAATGCCCACAGAACTAATGAATGCTCATCTCAATTATCGGGTGCTGATTCCTGATAGTATTCCGCGATCGCTAGCGAGCATAATTATAAAATCCCTCGAAAAGTTACCCAAACGCCGATATAGCTCTTCTAGTGAAATGCGACTAGATTTAGCCGCAGTTTTACAATCTGAAGACTTTAGTAAAATCAAAACGGCTGTAAGCTCTGAAAGCTGCACCACAATTTTATTTGCTCAAAAATCTCAATACTTTGCTCAAACAGAGATACCTGAAAAAGTTATTAGTCTCGTTGGCACAGAAAAGTCTCGTTTTTATAGTGTTTCCCAATTTCTTTTGCATTGGCATAGTCTGGCGCTTGATCATAAAGAGCAAATTATTAAATCTGAGTATGAGATCACCGCGATCGCCTTTGCGCGAAAGACTTTATTTGTATCGACTAAGCGATCAATCTATCAATTTGTGCAGGGCAAGCCTAAGTTTTTATATCAATTTTCGCAAGATCAAACTTTTAATTGGGTAATTTCACCCCATGGCGATTGGATTGCGATATCCACAGGCAACCAGTTAGAAATACGCAATTTGGTTTATGGTCGAGCCATGCGTCTGGAGTTTGCCGCTAGAGCCTTAAGTTGCATTATTGCCTTCGATCAACATCATCTCTTAGCGATCGCCAATAAACCTGAAACTAATGAAAGTCGGGCGATCGTGATTTCGCGCCGTTGCAACATCATGTATCGGCTATCTCTGCCCATGCAGATTGCCTCTGGTATTGCCACATTCACCCGCGATCGCGTCCTTTTATTAGAAGCCGACAATCGCCGCAATATCTATTTATTGGATGTCAAACCTTATCGATTACTGAGGATTCCCTTAGAATATGATGTGCTACTAATGGCAGCTACACCTTGGGGCTTTGCTATTACTAGCAAATACAACGAATGCCAAACGATATTAATACTTCTAGATTTACGCGGTAATGATATTGGCAATTTGATTATTGATGGTGAAGTGACCGCGATCGCACCCATTGACATTAATTTATTAGCGATCGCAGTGGCTGAAGTTTCAGGCTACAAGCTACACGCAATTAATCTCAAGAAGCTAGACATCGACTTGATTTTTTAGCAATCTTTACTCCCTTCCACCCTGCTAGTCGATGCTTAGAAAAGAGTAATGGCGGCGCTTTGCGCCGACATTACTCTTTTGGATTTATATAGCTAAGTACTTATGAAAAATAAATTACCAAAACCCTTAAAGTTGCGCCCCGCAGGGGCGCAACTTTAAGGGTTTTGGTTTGTAATTAATTACGCTTAGAGCCTATTGAGGCTTTAAGTAGTACAAAGAAATTTGTGAAAGCGCCGCTTCGCGGCGCTTTCACAAATTTCTTTGGGGTTTAAGTTAGCGCAAGGCGCTGTAGCTACTTATGAAGCTGAAGAACGCTTGCGCCGTGAAGCCACAGGAGATTGAATTGGAACAGACTCCTTAGAAACACTGGGCAAATCAGCTTTAGACTCAGTATCAAGATCGCCATAGCTCGGAACTACTGACTGTTGTCGATTCGCACGCAAAATTATGCCGTTAGAAATGACCGCATTAGTTTCTGCTGGACTAGCATCTTCACTGCTAGTGACCTCAATGTCTGGAGTGATGATTTCATCTTCAGATTGAATGATTTCCGAAACTTCTGGCTCTAGGCTACCTTCCTCATCAACGTTATCAGCGCTATCAGAGTCATCACTAGAGGAGTTAGGGCGGCTTGATCGAAAACGATCTTGCTCAAATCGTTCTGATTGCCTTGAAGTCGGCAAAGCATTAGCAGGCTTAGCTGCTTGTCCGGGCAAAGCCACAGTAACAATCACATTGCGAGGGTCTTTAACTTCGCGATCTGCTAATACCAAAGGAGACACCCCGATCAAAGAATAAACATCTTGCTCCTCTTCAGTCATTTCCACCACAATTAGCTCTGGTGGCTCAATGACCTTAGTGCGAATCTCGCGCTTATTAGGTCGTTCCGTTAAATTTTCTGCTGCGATCGCAACAGTGCTGACAACTTCATCCTCTTCTACTACTTCAGGGCTTGGATCGGGTGCCACATTGCTAACAACAGTCGGTGCAACATTAGGTAAAACGCTAGGTAAAACATTAGACGAAATAGCAGGAAGTGTTATCTTGGTGGGCACGTTTCTTTCGACGACATCGCGCTCAATCCTCGGCTCAAAGCGAGCCTCTATACGCGATCGCGTCTCTACAACAACAGGTGTAACTTTCTCCGATTCACGAGCATCGCGTGAATCCTTGAGCATCGCCCGCTTACCACGTCTACGCAAATTACTACGCTCTTGGTAGCTCGGATGATTGACCAAATTAGGCTCTAGCCCACCGCCTAAATCAGAGTCAGAGTCCCCATCGTCATAGTCAGATGTAAAGTCAAGCTGGTTGGATTGCTTGGCTTCCCAAGCCCGCGAGGTCACATCCACAGGTTGTCCAGCCGCTTCACCGGGCAAATGCATCAAATGCCCTAAACCGCCACAACTAGCACAGGGACGACCAAATAACTCATAAACGCTCTGTCCTTGTCGCTTACGAGTTAGCTCAACTAGTCCTAATTCCGTAAGTTGAGCAATTTGAGGACGGGACTTATCCGATCGCAAAGCCTTATTAAAGTATTCAAGGAGCTGCATCTGATCACGGCGAGTATCCATATCGATGAAGTCCACGACAATCACACCCGCAATATTTCGCAGACGGATCTGACGAGCGATTTCAACGGCAGCCTCACAATTAGTCCATAGCACTGTTTCACGAGAAGTTTGCGATCGCGTAAAAGAGCCAGAATTCACATCTATTACCGTCAAAGCTTCGGTCGGCTCAATGATCACATAGCCGCCACTAGGCAAGTCAACTCTGGGCTTGAGAGCTTCACGAATACCCGCATTGACTCGAAAGTACTCCAAAATTGGCGTGCGTTCGCGATGATGGTCAAGCATCAAACCGCTAGGAATCTTGCCATCCCCCCAATTTAATAAATGTTGCTTAATGCGGCGTAACCCATCGTTAGAATCGGTGACAATGCGATTAACTTCATTACTATATAAATCACGCAATACCCTTTGCACAAAATCTCGTTCGCGATCGAGCAGAGTGGGCTGGCGCGTCGTCGCTACATCTTGCTGAATGGTTTCCCATTGACGTTGCAAGTTATCGAGATCCTCAATAATCTGCTCCTCAGGCATTCCGTCCGCCTCAGTTCGCACTAAAATGCCCATTCCCGCAGGCTTCACCAATATCGCAAGGGCGCGGAGACGATTGCGCTCAGCTTCACTACGAATCCGCCGTGACAGGTTAACACCACGACCAAAGGGCAGCAGCACCACATAACGTCCTGGCAAAGAAATATTGCCAGTCAAACGAGGGCCTTTATTACCCGTTGGCTCTTTCATTACCTGCACCAACACACGCTGTTGCGGTACAACCAGATCGCTAATTGCACCCGAAGAACGCCGCATTTTGAGCGGGCCTAAGTCAGTAATGTGGATAAAGCCATTGCGATCGCCATCACCAATATTTACAAACGCAGCGTCAATACTAGTTAAAACATTTTCCACAACGCCTAAGTAGACATCACCAACTTGGTGAGTTCCTGCGGCAACAACAATTTCTTCAATTTGATCTTCACTAAACACAGCAGCAATACGATACTGCTCGGCAATAATTATTTGCTTTGGCATTCAATTTCCTCAGAATTTCTTCGATTCAAAAGAGCCAGCCTAAGAACTTATTTAAAAAATATTTTTTATCCGAAGTCTATAAAAAATATTTTCTGCTCCTCAATCAACAGTCTAGAAAAGCTGGATTAAAGGATTTGAAAATGTAACCAACCAATAACGAAATTAACGAAAAAATTTTGATTGCAAAATGGTCTTTATCGCGACAATCTAGTACTAAGCCATGTACCGAGCTAGTAACTGATTGCTTTGCCTGCTCTGGCATTACGATGACGAGACGTATTGCTATGTCTGGAATGATTTGGATAAGTAGTACTTAGGCATAATTATGAACTAGGTTTAAAACCCTTACAGCTCGATCTGCGGACAATAAAAGTTTTAAGTTGTTATTACGCCTAACCTAAGTCGCTGGGCGTAGTTAATAAAAACTGAAGCTAAGGAATATGACGCGCGCGTAGCTTGCGCCACATTTCTTAGAGTTTTATGTTTAATTGAGCCCAGCGACTTAATTTAATAAAAACTAGGCTACTCCTAGTTTTTAATTGACAGTTTTTAGGGTAGGCATGATTTGAGTAAAACTGATGGTCATACCTAGTCACCCTTGACTAAAAACTAAATCCTAAAAAATCTTGCAGATCTTGATTAATAAGCCTCGCCTACAAACACAAGCCTGATCGATTCAGTATCCATCCAGATGGAATGTGAGTATGGTTAGTGAAAAGTTTGCGAGATTTCGTTAAAAGCTAGAGTTACTTTCTTTCTTAGACTGACATTTATTAAACTATCTAGAAGTTGCTTACACCATTTATCCACAGCGATCAGCTTGCGGATAAAGCAGTGTACTTGATAAATCAAGTTTATGATTATGGTCTGTAAGCTTATTTATTTAATCAGCTACTAGGCACATTGAGCTAGAAGCTAGACTAAACCTATCGTAGTATTATAGCGTAGCCTAAAGCGTAACTATTTCTTAATAGTGTTTTAATATTAATTAGGTGCAGAGCAATATGTAGCTAGGCGCAATTAAACGTAAAACCCAAGAGAGAGTTGCGGCGCAAAGCGCCGCAACTCTCTCTTGGGTTTTACGTTCTGACTTAACTGGCTACAGCTATTATTTGAAGAAAGCCTAGTTTTCTCTTAAACCTTATAAAAATTGAGGATACAGTTCTGAGTACGCGAGTAGTTATCGTTCGTCACGGCGAAAGCAATTTTAATATCTTGAGCAAAATTCAAGGAAGAGGCAATTACGATCGCCCAGAATTGCAGTCAGTTTTAACTGACAAAGGTAAGCAACAGGCTAAGCTGACGGGAAAAGCTTTAACAAACCTCAACATCGATGTTGCCTATGCCAGCCCTTTAGTTAGAGCGCAGCAAACTGCCAAACTAATTCTGTCCGAAAATTCGCAACCTCCAGAATTATTTACTAATGATGGCTTACTAGAAATCGACCTCAGCGAGTGGGAGTCAATGATAGCCAGTGATGTAAAAGCGCAATTTCCTGAAAAATACCAACTCTGGCAAGATGAACCAGACAAATTTCAATTAGGCGATCGCTACCCCATTGCTGATCTATTTGAACAAGCCAAATCTTTGTGGGCAGATATTTTAGCGCAGCACCAAAACAAGACAATTCTGCTAGTAGGGCATAGTGGCATCAATCGGGCGCTAATTTGCTCCGCGATCGGCATTCCGATTAATCTTTACCACAAGATTCAACAAGTTAATTGCGCGATCACTGTCCTCAATTTCCAAGAAGCGGCGATCAATAAAGGCGTACAGCTAGAATCGGTAAACCTTGCAAGCCACCTTATGGAAATATCAGGATCACCACTACCGCCGCTACGCAAAAATCATAATGGACCACGCCTCCTGCTAGTTCGTCATGGCGAAACTGAGTGGAATCGCCAAAAGCGTTTTCAAGGACAAATTGATGTTCCTCTCAATAACAACGGTCATGCTCAAGCCCGCCGTGCTAGTGAGTTTTTAGCAAAAGTCAAAATTGACAAGGCTTTTAGTAGCCCTATGCTGCGTCCTAAAGATACCGCTTTAGAAATTTTAAGCAAGCATCCCCAGATCAAACTAGAGCTGTTTGACGAGCTTAAGGAAATCTCGCATGGTTTATGGGAAGGCAAATTTGAACATGAAATCGAGGCTGAATTTTCTGGACAATTAGCGCTCTGGCAGACGCAGCCTGAGTCTATCCAAATGCCTGAAGGCGAGAATCTCCAAGAAGTATGGGATCGTGTCGCCAAGATTTGGCAAAAAATTGTCGATTCAGTTCCTGCTGGTGAGACCGCTTTAGTTGTCGCCCATGATGCCGTAAACAAAGCCATACTTTGTTTACTATTTGACTTTACCCCTGAGCAATTCTGGGTATTTAAGCAAGGTAATGGCGGCGTAAGTGTGATTGATTATCCTGAAGGCTCAAAATCTCGTCCTATTTTGCAGTCTGGTAATATTACGACCCATCTTTCTGAAGGTATTCTCGATCGCACTGCCGCAGGAGCACTCTAAAGAGAGACGCATTTTCTGCTAATTTGGTGTAAAGGTTTTGTCTTAATATTTCGATTTAAAATTTCGGAGATTTAAAAAAGTGACTATTTTATTCCAACTATTGCTAGCAGCTTTTGTATTGTTTTCCTTTGTTTTGGTGATCGGCGTACCTGTTGCATATGCCTCGCCTAGTTCTTGGAATCAGTCTAAGCCTTTACTATTCCTTGGTTCTTTAATTTGGCTAGCCTTTGTCATCGTAATTGGTATTTTAAATTCCTTCGTTGCGTAGGAATGAAAATTCAATAAGAAACAAAGCTATGGTGGCGGGCGAAGCCCGCCACCATAGCTTTGTTTCTTATTGACATAGGACAAAGCCAAAACGCAAGAGAGAGTGGCGACGCAATGCTCTCTTGTGTTTAATAGTCACTACAATTAGAAGTGCGTGGCTTTGCAGCGCACTTCTATAACTAAACAAATTTTTAACTAGATAAATAAAGTAATCCTATGACTGTTTTTGAAGGTAGCTTTACCAATACAGATAGCTTGCGCTTTGCAATTATTACGGCTCGATTTAATGATCTGATTGTTGGTAAGCTTCTGCAAGGTTGTCAAGATTCACTGTTGCGTCATGGCGTAGATGTTTCCGAAAGTGGTAATCAAGTTGACTATGCATGGGTTCCTGGTAGTTTGGAAATTCCGATGGTAGCTAAAGAGTTAGCCGCTTCAGGACGATATGACGCAATGATTTGCTTGGGGGCTGTTATTCGTGGCGATACTCCCCATTTTGATTATGTAGCGAATGAGGTTTCTAAGGGTGTAGCGGCAGCCTCTTATCAGACAGGTGTACCGATTATTTTTGGGGTATTGACGACGGATACGATGCAGCAAGCTCTGGAGAGAGCAGGCATCAAGAGTAATAAGGGTTGGGAATTTGGCATGAGTGCGATCGAGATGGCAAACCTTATGCGTCAAATCCGTTCTAAGCCCTAAGTGGCTGAGCAATTAAAAAAGTCGGCACGGAGTGCCGACTTTTTTAATTGCTACACAATAAATCCTGCACTTTGCCCCTGTGAGGCTTGCCAACTGCGGGCATCGTAATACAAATCTTCCAGACAAATTCCGTATAAGGCATCTTTAAACTTACGATCAAGTCTTTGCCAGAGGGCAAATGTTACCCAATCAGAGGCAAGCTGTTCTTGCGGCTTGAGTCTTGGTAACGGATAGGGGTCTTCGCCCACGGCAGTTAGGATTTCACCTAAAGAGATGTTTTTGGGCGATCGCTTTAATTTATAGCCACCCTGCACCCCCCGAGTCGATTCAACTAGATCAGCTCTACGCAGGGCAATCAAGATTTTTTCTAAATAGGGGGCAGGAATAGACTGGCGATCGCTAATTTCGCGGACAGAAACTGGTTTACGCTTTGCCCAAACCACTAGATCAAGCATTGCCTTAACGCTGTAATGACCTTTGCGGGTGAGTTTCATAACACCAAACCCAATAGATTAGAGGCAGCGGCAACCACCGTCTCTAATCCATTGGGTAAATTCCTAGAAAGATCAACTGGAGCAGGTAACATCTCGCCGCCCCGCCAGTCCAGAACTTGCACCAAAATCAAATAGCCCAATCCCAAAATTACGGCAACAATGCCTGTAAAAACTGATATCCACTGCGATCGCTGCATACTTTTATACTTAATTTTTCTGGTCACCAAACTAGTTTTCTAGATTTGATTTTCTTGCTTACAAGTCTTGATCTGATAAATTTGCCTGTTTCATAAAATGCCTCAAAAGCCCAATTTTTAGAGATTTGTTGGCATGAATAGGTATAGAGATCTTATTGGCATTATCAAAATGACCGTAAATGTGATGACTACCTTGAATTCTCAAGAGTACCCAACCTTTCCTCTCCAATATTTTAGCGAAGTCTTTGCCAGAAACTGATTTCATACAGCAATATCCACAACCCTAATATTGCTCTGATTTGCAAATAGCTGGGTATCAACATCTACGCACAAGCATCCTTCAACTGCCTCATATAAGTTTTGGAGAAGTTCTTCAAACGTATCACCTTGGGTTGCACATCCAGCGATCGCTGGAACTTCAGCCCAGTAACCACCTTCTTCGGCTTCGTGAATAACGACTTTAAGTTTCATTTAATTTTTGTCTGCAATGGTTTGAATTATTTTGGTCTTACAGCCTGTTGATGCTTTAAGTAGTACAAAGAAGTTTTTGAAAGCGCGGCGGAGCCGCGCTTTCAAAAACTTCTTTGGGTTTTAATTTAGCGCAAAGCGCTGTAATCTTAGTTTCTTAATGGTCGGTGATTAATTAATGCTGACGAAATGGCTCAGCTTACTATAAAAGGCTGTTTTTGATAGCTTAACCACGCTCCTTAAAATGACCGAGCCATTCCTGCTGTACAAGGTAATTCAGTTAAAGCTTACGCTGGTCAGCACGGCTCCAAACTTTAGGTTTTGGGAACCCTTCACGCCATGTGAAATCTTCCCCCCAAAGTTTAAGCACGCAACAAGATATTTAAATAAAAACAAGCCAAAAGTCTCAGCAGTTCTGTGGATTCGCAAAAATGTACAGACTAACTGATATCATCCCTTTTGAAATATCTTTACTGTTCATATCTAGGACAAACCTATATTAACAAAAGCGCTATTTCGGTAGGAACAAACTTTTTTAATTATCCGTCCTGAAACTTGAGCATAGAGGCATAGACATCCTAAGTTTAATTTCTTTGGTGATCTTCATCTAGCTCAAACTCAAGTTCAGTAGGAGCGAGTAATTGATGAGTTATAGCCTATCTTGGTCAACCAGCATCGGGGGGTACAGTCCCTCCAACTCCGTGTCCGTTGATAAGCTCCCCATCGTTGAATTAGTGCAACTATGCCAAACTGAAGCGCAAACTAATCGATCTGCGTTTGCAGAATTAATGCGACGTAATCAGTCCTATGTCGATCAAGTTTTGTATAAGCTCGCTCCTGATTGGCAAGATCGCGCTGACTTGGCTCAAGAAGTATGGTTGCGTGTATATCGCAATATCAAGCGTTTGCAAGAGCCTGAAAAATTTCGCGGATGGCTGAGTCGGATCGCCACTAACCTGTTTTATGACGAGTTGCGTAAGCGCAAACGAGTTGGTAGCTCTGTTTCCCTTGATGCGCCGTTTATGTCTGGCGATGGCGATGAAATGACTTGGGACTTGCCTAGCTCGGCTCCTAGTCCTATTGATAATATGTCTACGCAGGAGTTTTATGAACAACTCCGCGCCGCCATTAAAGATTTACCTGCGAGTTTCAGAGAAACTATTGTCTTGAGAGAGATTCAGGGTTTATCTTATGAAGAGATTTCTGAATTGACAGGTGTATCCCTTGGCACAGTAAAATCACGGATAGCCAGAGCAAGACTAAAGCTACAAGCCCAGTTACAACCCTATTTGTCTAATATATAATCAGGGGCGTATACAAATCATGAGTGCTAACCAAATCTTTGATAATTTTATGACTACTTCAGAAGAGCGCTTTGAACTACTAAGTGCTTATATTGACTGTGAAGTAAATGAAGCTGAAGAGCAGCTTGTTGAGCAATGGCTGTCCGATGATGTGGATTTTCGTCGCCTCTATCAACAACAACTTAAGCTGCGTCAATTACTAATTGATCTACCTGTACCATTACCCGCCAACTCCTCGATTAAGGCGGAAACTGAGGTAATGATTAGTAATGTCCTTAGTGAGATTGACAAGCGATCGCAGCGTCGTAAGTGGAAATTAGCAGGTCTTGGAGTTGCCGCAGCCACGATGATTGGTATTCTCGGTTCTATACTCTCACCTAGTCCCAATCAACAATTTAGTCCTGTTGCTAACAGCTTAAGACCCTCTAAGCCAGTTGCTGAAGAATCCGTTCTTATTGCTATGGAAGAACCACTTGTACCTGTACCAAAATCAATGAGTACTAAGTGATTCTTTGCTAAGAATATCGCAAGCAATTTTTAAACCCTAATGGCGGTTTTCCGTCTGTTGGTAAACCATCAAACTATTAAAAATATTTTGTAAAATCTAGACATTATCGGTCGCGGAAATAGCTATGAGAGAACCTAATAAAAAATCTCGTTACAAGCAACCTTTGATTTATGCATCAATGCTACTACTGGGTGTGATTTTAGGCGCTTGGGCAGTTGTGTCAGGAGTGCGATCGCCAAATGTGACCGCAATTACACCTCTACCTCAAGTCGCTTCAATCTCTCCAGCGATCGCACAGGATGATCGAAATAAATCGATTGCGGTTCCTCGCAATTATGTGGTTGATGCTGTCAATCGCACTGGGCCAGCCGTAGTTCGTATTAACGCTTCACGTACAGTTGCCACAAATCCCCAAATCCCTGAAGCTTTTTTAGAAGATCCGATGTTCCGTCAGTTTTTTGGCGATCAATTACAACGGATGCCTAAGGAACGGGTCGAGCGTGGTACTGGCTCTGGATTTATCATCAATAAAGAGGGCGACATTATTACCAATGCTCACGTTGTTAGTGGTGCAGATAAGGTAACAGTTATCCTCAAAGATGGTCGCCAAATTGAGGGTAAGGTCATTGGTAGCGATGAGCTAACTGATATTGCAGTCGTTCAAGTCCAGTCTGACAACTTGCCCATAGTCAGCCTTGGCAGCTCTCAAAACTTACAACCCGGAGACTGGGCGATCGCGATCGGTAATCCGCTAGGCTTAGATAACACTGTCACCGCAGGTATTATCAGTGCGATCGGTCGCAAAAGTGGACAAATTGGTGTTGACAAGCGCGTGAGCTTCATTCAAACCGACGCAGCGATTAACCCTGGTAACTCTGGCGGTCCTTTGCTCAATCAATCTGGTGAAGTGATTGGCGTAAATACAGCGATTATTCAAGGCGCTCAGGGACTAGGCTTTTCAATTCCAATTGAGACTGCTCAGCGGATATCCAAACAATTGATCCAGAATGGCAAAGTTAGCCGTTCTTATCTTGGTATCCAGATGATAACGCTAAATCCAAACGTCAAGAGTCAAGTTAACCAAGATCGCGAATTCGGTATTCAGATTGCCGAAGAAAAAGGTGTACTGATTACTAAAGTAGTTGATTCTTCACCTGCGGCAAAAGCAGGAGCTAAGCGCGGTGATGTCATCATCAAGTTTGATAATCAAGAAATTTTGTCAGCAGATCAAGTTACTCAACTGGTAGAAGATCGTTCAGTTGGCGACAAAATCCAAATGGAAGTTCGCCGCAACGGTCAAGTAGTTACACTTAATTTTCAAACTGAGCAATTTCCTCAGAAGTTTCCCGAATAAACTGTAGATACTTCATTGAAGAAAAATCAAACCCAAAAAATGTGAGGCGGCGCTTCGCGCCGCCTCACATTTTTTGGGTCTTAGTCCTAACAGGAATGGCAATAGCTATATAACACTTAATTTTTAAAGAATTGCGGCGTAATGCGCCGCAATTCTTTTTTTAGCCATAGCAATGTGTTGGATGACAAACCAAAATGATATGATGTGCCAAACTTCTTTAGCCATTATTTAAGGTCGTTGAGAACATTAGGTCAAAGCTATGGCAGATAACTCAGGTAACTTTTGGGGAGGTTTTCTCTTCGGCGCTTTAGTTGGCGGTACGGTTGGCGCTTTGGTGGCAATTAAGCTAACTGAGCCAGAAGACGACATCCTAGATCGTCGTCGTGCTGGTGGAGAGCCAACACTTGATAAACCTCAGACTTCTAATGAATTTGCGCGGCGTAACCTCGAAAAGAAGATTGCACAGCTCAACGCCGCGATCGACTCTGTAAGCCAAGAGCTAGTTGTGGCTGAGGATAAAAATGGTCGCAAAAAAGCATCAACCGAGTCATTTCGAGCTAATAGCTCTGATGACAAATAAAAATCGCTATCCCTGATGTTTATGCTATTCAGTAGAATAGTATCTAATCGGTTTCTAAAGTTTTTAATACCCTCCACAACCCCAAAATTCTTATGGCAGTTATCCTCGGTACATTTAGCTCATTTATCTCAATTTACTTAGGTTTGCTATTTATTCGCGTCCTGCTCACTTGGTTCCCCAATATTGAGTGGTACAAACAACCTTTTGCCGCCTTGAGCCAGATCACTGATCCTTATCTCAACTTATTTCGCTCGATTATTCCTCCTTTGGGCGGGATGGACTTTTCCCCCATGTTGGCATTCCTTGCCCTTAGTTTCTTGCAAAGAGCGCTAGCACCGTTAGCGGCAAGCGCGAGTATGGGCTTTTAAGCTAAGCTTGTTTTTGGTTTACGTTAGGACATATACATGACAGGTTTGTTAGATTTGAGCGGAAAAACTGCTCTTGTAACTGGGATTGCCAACAATCGCTCGATCGCTTGGGGCATTGCTCAAAAATTGCATCAAGCTGGAGCTAAGTTAGGTATTACTTATTTGCCAGACGATCGCGATCGCAATAAAGGCAAGGTCGCTGAGTTGACCAATGAGTTAACTCCCGATTTTTTGTTGCCTTGCAATGTGCAGGATGACGCTCAGATTGATTCACTATTTGCGGCAGTTGCCGAAAAATGGGAAAAGATTGATATTTTGGTGCATTGTCTTGCTTTTGCAAACAAAGAGGATTTGTCTGGTAGTTTTACAGATATTTCTCGCGAAGGTTTCCAATTAGCGCTAGATGTCAGTGCTTACTCCCTAATTCATCTATGTCGCGCCGCCAAACCCTTGATGAAAGATGGTGGTAGTGTAATCACCCTGACCTATATTGGTGGCGCAAAGGTAGTACCAAACTATAATGTTATGGGCATTGCCAAGGCTGCATTGGAGATGAATGTGCGTTACTTAGCTTCCGATATGGGCCCCGCGAATATTCGAGTCAATGCTATTTCCGCAGGTCCAATTCGTACCCTTGCCTCAGCCGCGATCGGCGATTTCCATAAAATGTTGCACCACTATGAAGAAACAGCTCCTTTGCGTCGTTTAGTCACTCCTGATGATGTGGGTAATGTGGCAACTTTCTTGGGTAGCGATCTGTCTAGTGCGGTAACTGGACAGATTATTTATGTCGATGCTGGCTACGAAGTTATGGGCGCTTAGTCGTCTCAAAGTTGCGCTAACCTCTTAAATTATTAGATAAGTCTTTTCAATACCCCTCAAAATTTCCATGCAAACGGATATCTTCAAAGAGCTTTTTCCGCTATTCAACACTGCTGGTGCTGAAACTTTGGAACTGCTTCTCGCTGAAGCAGTGGAAAGAGATTACCCTGCGGGAAGAGCAGTACTTATGGAAGATGCTTGGGGCAATGCTGTATATTTCATTCTCTCTGGATGGCTGAAGGTCAGATTTTTGCGTAATCAAGATGCGACAACTCTGGCGGTACTCGGAAATGGTGACTTCTTTGGAGAAATGGCAATTCTTGACGAATCGCCTCGCTCTACGGATGTAGTTGCTTTTACACCTGTGCGCGTGTTGAGTATTCCTGCTCAACAGTTTATTCAGTGTTTGTTTAAAGATCCGAAACTGCATCATCGGATGTTGCAGTTAATGGTAAGACGCTTACGCAAAACTAATCAACGTACTCAGTTACGCCAACAAGTACCTGCGGTGAGAATTGCGACAATTTTAACAGGATTGGCTGAAACCTATGGCAATAAGACTGAGGCGGGAATTGATATTTTCAATTTGCCAATTCAAGACATCGCCGACTTATCGGAAGTAACCACTGAAGATACTTCTAAGGTTTTAGACAAGCTTAAAAATAAAGGCTGGATCGTGATCGATCCTAAGAGGCAGACTCTAAGTATTATTAACGAAAAACAAATGGCGCAACTAGCTATTTTTCGTTAAAAAAAGAGAGGCAGTGCTAAGCACTGCCTCTCTTTTTTTAACGAAAAGTAATGGCGGCACTCCGTGCCGCCATTACTTTTTGTTGGTATTAACAGCACCAATGGCGATCGCAATAAATGCTTAAATTGCCAGAACAATCTTGCCTGTCATAGAACCTGTCTCAAGTAACTGATGGGCTTTGGCTGCCTCAGCAAGCTGAAATACTTCGCTGACATGGACGCTTAACTTACCTGACTCAACTAAGGCTGAGCCTTCAGATAGGATTTGGGCTTGATTGATTTGCAAGTCGGTATTACCAACTAACATCGGTGTTAGCATCAGTTCAAAGCTAAAGCGAAGATTGCGCGTGCGGGCTACCTTCCAGCTTATATCGGCAGGTGGTTCTAAAATTGTCACCAAATCACCGTAGATTTTTACCGCAGGAAATGTTTGCTCAATTAGTTTGCCACCAACTGTATCAAAGGCAAGACCAACGCCTTGATCATTTGTCCATGAGAGTGCCGCTTCTACAAAGTCAGTCTGCTTATAGGCGATCGCTAGATCAGCGCCTAAAGTCCTAACAAATCTTGCCTTAGCCTCTGAACCAATGGTTGTACAGACATTTGCCCCACGCAGCTTGGCTAGTTGGATCGCAATATGTCCGACTCCACCCGCACCTGCATGAATTAGGACATTTTGATTGACCGACGAGCTTAAGCTTCCACGATCATACAAAGCCTCCCAAGCAGTTAACAGCACCAAAGGCATAGCGGCAGCTTCTTCAAAGCTAATATTTTTAGGCTTGTGAGCTACAAACTTCTCGTCAATAGTGGTTAATTCTGCATAGTTACCTTGCTTTAGCCCTAGTCCACCATTGCAAAAATAAACATGATCACCAACCTTAAATTTAGTAACCTCTGCGCCGATCGCTTCCACGATCCCTGCACCATCGCAACCGAGTATTGAAGGTAGTTGATCGGGGGCAAACGTGCCATGACTTCGCAATTTTGTATCAATTGGATTGATCCCTGCGGCTTTCAGTCTAACTATTATTTCGCTCGGAGATTGAATAGTAGGTTCTGGCACTTCGGCTAGTTGTAAAACGTTGGGATCACCTGCGGCGGTCATCAAAACTGCTTTCATAAAAAACTTCCTAATCCTAGATTAATTGCTAATACCAAGACTACTGCCTTTCTAGAATTAGTGGTGCGCGGCTTTGCCGCGCACCACTAATTCTAGAAAGGCAGTAGATACTTATTGTGGGGTGACGGTGGGATTTGGTTTTGATGTCGGTGGTTGGCGGACTTCGCCATTACTTCGCACACTAGGAGAACTTTGGACAGAGCGAGTTTGCCAATCACCAAAAAAGCGATTCATTACCATAAACCCAAAAAATGCCGCCCCACTCATAATCGACAATAAGACAATAATCGTAGTCCAAGTTTCGACACTTTCAGAGATGCCGTAGCGGGTGCGGTAGGGATCAATTTTGCATTGATTATCGCGATCGCGGGCAGTCACAGGACGACGAAACCGTAGTCGATGATCATCTAGCTTTTCGAGTAAAATCCAACCTGCTTGAGATTCTTCTGCACAGACTTTAGTAAGGACACGGCGACTGCGAAAACCACCGCTGTTAGTACGCAAAATTTTAAATTCCCAGCCCTTAGGCTGCTCGCTAGATGTATTGGACTCATAGCGAGTAAGGTTCTCTTCTTCCACTTCTTCCCGCTGCTTGTTGCCTTGTTTAGCTCGAAATATTCTGTCGATAATCACAGACTGAATCCCAATATCGAGAATGATCGTACTAATGATAATTGCATTGATTGTCAGCATAGATGCTTGACTTGTATTTTGGAAATCATAGCTCTTAGTGTTTGATTGCGCCAAGCTACTTAGCACCAAACATCATAACCCTGTAAGTAGATGTTAGTGCTTTTCAAAATCAGAAAATTTTATTATTACTCTCTTCCCAAGTAATACAGCCTATTGAGGCTTTCAGTAGTACAGAGAAATTTGTGGTTTAAGTTAGCGCAAGGCTCTGTAATTGACGTTGCGCGGCTTTGCCGTGCAACGTCAATTGTTACTTTATAACGTCAGCAATTCTCATTATAAAAATTGGGTTTTGCAGCGCCTAAGGCTGGCTTTCAAAAAAACCAATTTGGGGTTTTGCAGCGCCTAAGGCGCTGCAAAACCCCAAATTGGTTTCATCATGAGAATTGCTGTTATAACGTCTATTGTTGAGGCGATCGCGATATGATTGCTAATACAAATCCGCTAGAAGCTATTGCCAAAACCTTATGAACTCTATCGTCTTGATGGCAGAATTGCTAACTGAACCCGAATTACGCCGCACCCCTGATAATCAAAGCTCGATTGCTTCATTTTTGGTTCAATTTGCTGGTAGTCGTAGCGAAGATGCTCCCTATCGAATTAAGGTTGTGGGCTGGAATAATCTTGCTGACGAGATTGTAGAAAAATATCATAAGGGTGATCAAGTCGTGGTTGAAGGTCGCCTCCGCCTTGATACAGTCGATCGCGGTACTTATAAAGAAAAACGCACCGAACTAGTTGCCCAGCGTGTTCATGGTTTTAGTGGTGGCAATAACTTCAGTACAGTGTCCCCTTCAACAAGTGCCAGTACTCCCTCTAATGCAGCTACGCCCAAAAATGTTGCACCTATCATCAATTCTGAGCCGCCCAATAATGTAGTTCCTATGTCAACTAGTTATGTGCCTGCGGCTAGTACTCCTGACTATGACGATATTCCTTTCTAAAAAAATCAAAACCCGTATCGTTGTACGGTGAGGATTTTAATTTTTTTATATCTATGAGTCACTTGTATAGCTGTAGCCAGCCAAGTCAGGACATAAAAAACAAGAGAGTGGCAGCGCTTCGCGCTGCCACTCTCTTGTTTTTTACATTTGATTGTGTCTAATTACTTACAAGATATCGTCAATAATTGATTGGATCATCGATAAAGCTTCTGCTTTGGTATGAATTTTCCCTTCGACTTGAGCGATTTTTACCATTTCTAAAAACTCGCCAATTCGAGGACTGGGAGCAACTCCGAGACTCTGACGTAAATCGTCACCCGTAATTAATGTATGGGGATAGGCGATCGCATCGTCAGGATTGAGCCAGCGTTCTAGCCAAGGGGCAACTGTCGTTATGGAATAATCACTGGCGATCGCAAGCGCTGCGATCGCAGGGAAAAACTCTAGAGTTACCTGAAAGAATTTATACTGCTCCGTGGGCGAAGCTTGATCTAACAGGGCGATAAACTGTGGCAGATAACGCAAAATCCCTGTACTCCAGCGCTGTTCAGATCGACTTAGTCCTAATATTTCTAGGCTGGTTGCACTATTAGTTAAGGCGGTTAATTTGATGATTTCTAGAGCGTCGCGATCGCCTGCAAGATTTCTAGTGATAAATAATTCTAGGTTAGGAAATTTAGCCAATAATAATGCGATCGACCACTCGATCTTGGCAAACCGTTCTAAATTTAAGTGTTGTCTTGGCAACCAGCTTTCTAAGATGCGATCGTTTATGATTTCGATGATCCAGTTGCTTGAGTTAGGAACTGCAAGCAAATAACTTAATTCTGTGCGGACTCGTTCAGCAGCAACGAGTTTTAGGCTTGGGGCAAGTTTAGTTATTACTTGTCGGGTTAGTCCTTCTATTTCAAACTGTAATTGTGCTGCTTGTCGATAGCCTCGTAAAATCCTTAATGGGTCTTCAGCTAAATTCTCAGGGACAACCATCCTAATTTGTTTAGCCTTTAAGTCGCCGATGCCATTAAAAGGATCGATAAACTGTTCTGGATTTTGGGCTAGTTGATGGCATTCGATCGCGATCGCATTCATACAAAAGTCGCGCCGTCCCAAATCAGCTTCTAAGGTATTACCCATCTGTTGGGCAAAGTCTGCTGTCCCATTTTTAAACACAACTCTAGCGATGTGGCGTTCTGCATCTAACACCACAAATCCTGCCTTATACTTGCGGGCGATCGTATTAGCCGTTTCTATCGCCTTCTCTGGCAATACAAAATCTAGATCTAAATATCGACCTTGACGATTTAATAAGCGATCGCGCACCCATCCTCCTACAAGATAGGCTGGTGTAGGTAAGTCATTAAAATCAAAAGGAAACTGTAGCAAAATCTATTTGTAGCCCGTTTTTTAGAGTTGTAATCGCAGAAAGTACATTGGTCAACATCTATTGCTGTCAAGTGTACTGAAGATAATGATCATATAAGTAGCTTGACGCAATTAAATGTAAAGCCCAAAAAACTGTGACTCACGCGCTGTGTGCCATAGTTTTTGGGAATTTATGCACATTCCTAATGATCAAGTATTCCTTGAGAATTGTTGGCAGACTATGGCAGTTCTCATTGTGAAACCAATTTTGAGCGGTTCAGCGCCGAAGGCACTTGCAACCCTCAAAATTTATTTTTTGAAAGCCAGTCTGAGGCTGGCTTTCAAAAAATAAATTTTTATAATGAGAATTGTTAGACAAACTACTAGACATTTTCAACATATCACTGTATATTAATGGGGTGTGAGGAGCGAACAAAAGAAAAAGCCTAGGAACGAAACAGGGAAAGTAACCTAGGCTTTTTCTTTTGGTTACTGTAAATAAAAAAAGAGAGGTCAGTTATCACTGACCTCTCTTTTTTTATTTGAGCTTGTTAGCAAAACTCCATAAGTGCTTGTACAAAATAAATTACCAAAAACCGTAAAGTTGCGCCCCTAGGGGCGCAACTTTACGGTTTTTGGTATGTAGCCTCGCTCCATAAAAGTCAAAGCTTCAAATCCCTTGAAGCTTTGACTTTTATGGGTTAACTCTAACCAACACAAATGGCGGTACGACAAGACTGGTAAATTCTTTTTCTTTATTAGCATTCCAGTCACTCAGCTCTTCGGCAGTCGGGTGGCGCAACCAACTGTCCTCAATCCATGACTGTACTAACTGGGAATTATCTTCAGTCATGGCAATTCCCACATCAACTAAATCTAACTTTGCCCCAACCACAATCACTCTCGCTCTTGCAGCATGGGGAGATAACCACTCCCACAGGGCTGTGTCCACCATTTCTTCTAAGTCTTTTCTGGCGTTACTCACTAAAATTCCTCGTCATCATCAACTGCGCTATCGTCACCAATAATTTCTAAATACTTAGCTTTAATAGCCTTAACATCTTGCCATGTCAGCCACTTAGGACTGCCCTGTTCACGACTTTGATTTCGCAATAAATACGAAGGATGAAAGATTGGCATCACTAGTCGTCCTTCCCACTCATACCATTGACCGCGAACTTTGGTAATCCCTAATTTTTCGCCCAATATAGACTTGAGTGAAGTTGCACCAGTTAACAAGATAATTTTGGGGTCAACTAAGCGAATTTGTTCTAGCAGATAGGGCTTACAGGTATTTGTCTCGACTTCCGTGGGAACACGATTATTAGGAGGACGGCATTTAACCGTATTGCAAACATAAATATCTTTGTTGGTGTCTAGTCCCACAGATTCTAAAATTTTGTCCAGAAGCTGTCCAGATTTGCCGACAAAGGGTAGCCCTGAGAGATCCTCCTGCTCTCCTGGTGCTTCGCCGATGATCAAGATTTTTGCCTTGCGATCGCCTCTTTCGACCACAACATTGGTGCGGGTGGAAGCAAGGGGACATTTTTGGCAATTACAGGCGACTTCGCGCAATGCGTCTAAACTGGCAAATTGTTCATGCTCTGGCAAGGGTGTGGCGGGAGCGAGATTATTTTTTTTACTCGCACGAGTGCTTTTGGAGTTCTCTGGAGATTTTGTGGAGCCTTCTGCATGGGGAAGATCCGCCAAAGGGATTGCCGATGGGGTGAGATCAAATAGGTTCATTTGTTCTTTGTCAGTCATAGACAGGATATGCGCCCCAAATCATTACTTACTGTTAATATCTTACCTGTGTCAGTTAGGTATTTGAAATCACGATGTAGTAATTTGCATTTTAATTTCTTTGGTTTATGGCAGTTTGATAGCTGCTGATAGGCAAACCGATAGCAATGTCTGTATTTGTGAGTATACGCGATCGCCTTTTAGTGGTTGAGAAGTTTATGGGTGTAGCGATCGCCTATCAATAAATTGCTAAAATACTAAATATATCTAAATATCACAAATTTATGTTTGGAGACTCGCAGTTTATCAGCCGATCTCCCGAAGTTATGGGTGGTACGACTGTATTCTCAAATACCAGAGTTCCTGTGCAAACTCTTTTGGATTATCTCAAAGCAGGGGAATCCATTGATGATTTTTTGGATGGTTTTCCAACTGTAACTAGGGAACAGGTTATTTACTTTTTAGAAGAGTTAGGAAGATCATTTTTTAGTTTGGCGGCGTAATATGAGGATTCTCTTGGATGAATGTATCGATCGCCGATTCGCTAGAGAGATTATTGGCTATGAAGTGAGAACAGTTCCGCAGATGGGATGGGCGGGAGTCAAAAATGGGAAGCTTTTAGCTCTTGCTGTAGAAGAGTTTGATGTATTTGTGACAGTTGATCGCAATTTATCTTTCCAACAGAACTTGCCACAGTTCGATATTGCTATAGTGGTTTTGCAAGCACCATCAAATAGTTTAGCGGCTCTAAAACCACTAGCGCCGAAGCTTTTAGCTATTCTAGATTCCGCAAATAAAGGTCAAGTTGCGGTTATTACAGGATGAGATCGCCTTTTAGTGGTTGAGAAATTTATAGGTGTGACGATCGCATGATGCCCACACAAGGGAGTGGTTGACTGTTTGGAATAAGGAGTGAAATTTTATTGCTTGGGCGATCGCTTACAACCCATACAATTCTTTAAACCAAGCCACAAATTTCTGAGCATTGGGATGCGTGGGATCGAGTATTTTCTCCATCACAGCTTGATGCAATTGCCGCCCTGGGGGATTTTGCCAAGCCAGCCAAGTATAAATATTGGCTTTGTCAATCTGAAACCCTGTAAATTTTGCCCCTTGAGTTTTGGATGCTTCGACCGATGATTGAGCAAACTGCCATAGCATCTCGGTTTCATTGGGAATCATACAGGCTAAAAATGTTTCGAGCATACCGCTCTCTTTGTTATCTGGCATCATCCAAATACCAAATTTAATTCCATTAGGAGCATCACAAATCAATCCGTTTTCTGGTAAATCTGCGGGTAAATCAGGCACACTTTTATGACAGGCATTTCTGATGCTTTGCCAACGATCTGATGGTTTTTCATCTGCATCAAGCACAATACCAAGCGCGGAACGCCCCGATTCTTGTAGCTCCGTAGCAATCAGATCTGGATCGCTCAAATTTGAGTAACCAACATTATCGCGAATGTAGACAATAGGATTTTTCCTTGTTCCCCAATCTATGCCATTTGCCTCGATTAGTTCTGGAATAACTCGAACTTCTTGTATGCCTTCCACCAGTAGAACGTTTTTATGGATTAAAGCCATTTCTACCGCACCTCAATATTTCGTTCTGCGGCGATCGCAATTTGTCGCTCGGTGAAAACGATACTGTTTGGCTTACCTTTTTCAATTCGATGAATTGTAATCCCATCTTCACTTGGGTTTTCAGCATTGGCAATATCCGCTAAACTCTGCCAGCAATCATTGCTATGGGTAGTTGCAAAAATCTGCACGTTAAGACGCTTTGCAGTTTCCCAGAGCATTTTCCACATATCAGACATGACTGTAAAGTGTAGCCCCGTATCAATTTCATCAACTAATAACACTCCATCTTTCGCATTTACAATCGCCAAGATAAGTCCCAAAATCCGCCACATTCCATCGCCCATACTACTAATTGGTATGCGCTGATTTTCAGGTGTTTGGACAATAAAACTACCGCGTGTGCCTTTATATCCATTTTTTCCGATAAGAGGTGCAATTCGCTTTATTCGAGGCTCAATAATCTGTAAAGCTTGAATAACAAGATCTTCTTCTGGCGTGAGTACTGCATCTTCAAATAAATCAAGAGCTTTTTCAGTAGTTAATGATGATGAATTTACAAACTGGATATTTGACTTGCTATGATTTATTAAACTATTAACCGTATCTTGCAATGTCTTGAGAGATAGCATTCCTTCTGAAGAAAGTTTGACTGACGTTCCAATTTCCATAAAATCTATCAGACGTTTAACACATAAGACTAGTGATTCTTGATCTGTATGTTGTGTTTTTATATTCTCGATGGAAATAATTAATTCTGTTTGATTACCACTAAAACTTTTACCACTGATTGCAAATTTACTGTCAATGTGAATTTGATGGTTATAAAAAAGGTGACGAACTACCAAATTTTTGTCTTGGTATTCGTCATTCATAACATACTCACTTCTACCAGTAATTATTTTTCCTAGCACTTCAAAATCAAAAGTAAATGGCGCATCAAGAAGTAGTTGCATAGCCTCCAATATAGAAGTTTTGCCACTATTATTAGTGCCAACAATGAGATTTAACCTGCCAAGTTGTTGCATCTCAAAGGATGGAAAGCAACGGAAGTTTTCGATTTTGAGGGATTTCAACATAATTGAATACCAGTTTATTAAGCGCTGAAATACTTAGTGATCGCATGATGCACGATTAACGCCGTGGTTGACTGTTCGGGATAGAGTTGTTCGCTCTCATCCATGACTAGATTAACGCGCTTCGCATCAAGCAAATCTAAGAGCTTGAACTGATCCTGCATATTTGGACAGGCGGGATAACCAAAGCTATAGCGAGAGCCGTGATAGCGCTGCGCTAGAATATCGCGAATATTATCAGGATCTTCCGCCGCAAAATCTAACTCGCTACGGATACGAGTATGTGTCCATTCCGTGATCACATCATAAAATAAATCTAGAATCTAGCTACATTTTTTCGTTAACAAATCGTGCAGGGCTTCCTTGCGTAATGAGTTTAGTTCTTCTACCCATAAATTTGATATGAATTATATACAAATCACAGTCTATATTTTTATCATAAACTAAGGAAGCGATCGCTAGTTATGGGGGACTCGATAGGCGATCGCTATTGACGTTTTCTCATTAGCCTAAGATGTTTGGGAAGAGTTGAAGAGTGATGGAGGAAAAAGAGATCGCTTTTATTACTTGCGAGACTTAGCGATCTGAATTGTTAATCTGATGATTTAGATAGGCGATCGCTGGTATAGATTCTAACTTTTTTGATTATAATCTTAAGGTGAGTTTAGATAATTCGCCTTATTTTATCCTTATTCAGTACTGATGCAGTTTTATACTTGGAACGAGGCTAAAAATGAGTTATTGCAACGGGAGCGAGGTATATCATTTGAAGATATTGTCGAAGCGATCGCCAATGGATATTTGCTAGATAGCATTAAGCATCCGAACTCTGAGCAGTATCCCAATCAATCAGTTTTTGTAGTTAATGTTAAAGGATATGTTTACTGTGTGCCTTATGTTGTGGACGAATCCAGTATTTTTTTGAAGACAATTTTCCCAAGTCGAAAGATAAAAAAGAAGTATTTAGGAGATTAGTGATGTCAGAAAATTTAACCGCAGATGTTATCAATTTGAATTTAGATCAAGAAGAACAAAATCTATTAGAAAGTATTGAGAATGATGATTGGGTGAGTATTCCCAACGTTAAATCTGAGATGCAAAGATTTCAAGAGATTGCAAAACAACAAGTTGAGATGCAAAAGCTTGAGTTGCAAATATCCAAACAAGATTCTGACAGGATTTATAATCTGGCTAATCGTCTTGGTTTGTCAGTAACTAACTTTGCTCAGGATATTATTCATAAATATTTGCAAGGTGAGTTAGTTGAGAAAAACTAGAGAAAGCGATCTAGTTGCTTGCTGATAGATTTATAAGTGTGGCGATCGCTACTGATGTTTTCTCATTAGCCTAAGATATTTGGGAAGAGCTAAGAGCGATAGGAGAAAGTGAGATCGCTTTTACTACTTGCGAGACTTACCGATCTAAAGCAACTTCACAGTAAGGAAGAAAAACAATGAATAACGATCAAGAACAACTTATCGAAAAGCGCGTAACTTACTCATTAGAACTCAATGGCAAATTCATCCTAATTGAGAATGTTCCTGCCCGTGTAAACGAAGAAACAGGAGAACAATTTTTTGCTCCATCAACTGTGGCATTTTTACAACAAATTATTTTGGATGGACAAGCACCAAAGCGTGTAATTCAAACACCTGTTTATAGCTACGCCGCTTAATCTGAGCTTTTCACCATTGGCGAGATATTGGGGAAGAGTTAAGAGTAAGGAGAGAAAAGGCGATCGCTTTTTCTACTTGCGAGACTTACCGATGTGACTTGTAAATCTGGCAATTGGATAGGCGATCGCTGATTGTGGGGAATATGCCGCCTAAACTTAAAAAGTCTTATAGGATAAATTCCCGCTAGAAGGTGTTATGAGTATGCTAAATAATTATCGATTGAACAGGCATCGATAAATCAGAACCGTTAAAATTACACTTTTATGCCAAACCAATATACATCCCCAACTATCTCTCAATATGCGACAGCCGCGATCGCCATCTCAGTAATAATGTTCAGCGATCGCGCGATCGCGCAAACTTCTGTAGCAGTAACACCAACCCGTAACGAAGCTTGCGAAATTTTGATCGTTGGGGGGGGAGTCGCAGGTACAGCCGCCGCCTATGAAGGCTTACTAGCAGGACGGACTGTGTGCATGACGGAGATTACCGATTGGGTGGGTGGACAGCTAACCTCGCAAGGGACATCGGCGCTGGATGAAGCCAAAAAACAACGCAGTCTATGGTTCTTTCCGCAGGGCTATACAGAATTTCGGAAGCGCATTGAAAAGGAATATGGCAAATTAAATGCAGGAGATTGTTGGGTTAGCGTTTCCTGTTTTATTCCCAATACAGCGCAATCTATTCTTATGGAAATGCTGCAACAAGCAGAACAGAAAGGCAACGGCAAACTCAAATGGTTTCCTAATACCGTCATTAAGAATTTAGAACTAAGTGCTGATGGCAAGTTGATTGATAGCGCGATCGCCATTCAACATCGCCCCGCCCCCAATACACCGCCATTAAATACATCTCCACTATCAACAATTATTGAAGAAGCCTATCGCTACGAAAATTCATCACGATTACAGAAAGAAGTTATTCGTTTTGTCCCCCTCAAAAATACCGATCCTAAGATTCAGCGTCCTAGTGACTGGTTTGTGATTGACTCCACCGAAACAGGAGAAATTATTGCCCTTGCTGATGTTCCCTATCGTTTGGGAATTGATCCGCGATCGCCCCTCAATCCATCTTCACCCGTTACTAAAAACGATAGTTACTGCACTCAGGGCTTTACCTATACCTTTGCAATGGAACAGACTGCGGAGCCACAGCCCCAAACAAAGCCCCAGTTTTATGATCGTTATTCTCCTTACTACGGCTCTGACCCTAAGCCCAATCTTGCCAACTTCGACACAATTTTCACCTATCGCCGTATTTGGAGTGCAAAGGCTGAGATTAACAAAGATGAAAGTGCTAAGTCTGAAAATGTCAAACGCAATGCTTTTGGAGTTTCACCCATGAAGGTGGGAGATATTTCAATGCAGAACTGGGTTTGGGGAAATGATTATCGTCCAGGCACAGATCGAGATAATCTCATTTATTCCCGAGAGCAATTACAGCAAATGGGTCAATTACAACCTAATGGATGGATGGGAGGACTACGTGCTGAAACCTTGAAAAGTGGAGAAGAAATTGCCCTTGGCTACTATTACTGGCTAGTCGCTGGCACAACTGATTCCCAACAAAATACTGGATGGAAAAAGCCATTTCCTAATCATCGATTACTCACAGGCGCAAACTCACCGATGGGAACAGCGTATGGGCTTTCCAAATATCCTTACATTCGCGAATCACGACGAATTATCGGTCGTCCTTCCTATGGCTATCCTGATGGATTTACCATGTCTGAAGTCGATGTATCACAAGTGGATTTTGGATCTGAGTTCTATCGCAATAATCTTTCGGAGCAGAAATATCGCGACCTATGGCGATCGCTAGCAGGTTTAGGGACAACTGCCACAATCAGAAATGACACTCCACCCTCAGAAATCAAACGCCGTAGCCGTTCTACGATCTATCCTGATGCAGTCGGGATTGCTCAATACTACCTAGACTTCCATCCTTGTTTAAGTGAATATCCCGTCGAAAAGGCTGGTAATACTGAACGCGAAGGGGTGCGAAATGGTCACGCTCCTGCTTACCCCGGACAAATCCCATTGCGATCGCTAATTCCTCAGAAGATCGATAATTTAATTGTTTCTGGCAAAAATATTGCCTTTAGCTATATCGTCGCCGCAGGATATCGGGTGCATTCGTATGAGTGGTCAGTGGGAGCCGCCGCCGCTAATACTGCTGTTTTATCGCTATCGGAAGGAATTCTTCCCTATCAATTAGTCATGGATTTACCCAGAGTGAATCCCCTATTAATGAAGTTACAGCAGCAGCTAACCCAAACCAATAACCCTACAGCTTTCCCCAATACTTCTATTTTCAATCTCGATTGGGATGATTGGAAAATTTGGTAACTCTGGCTATGCAGAGAAATTAATAGATGGCGCGAAGCACCATCTATTAATTTCTCTGCAAACTTTCCATTCCACATTGCGCGTAATAACGCAGTTCTTCAGCCCTACGCCATAGCTCCTGACCAGTATGCAAATGGCGATCGTCAAAATTGAGCGTGAAATAGTTAAGTTCCTCAATACCATCACTAATTGCATTGAGACAGTGATATAGATAGCTGGCAATACCTGCGGCTGAAGCAGGATTAGGAAATGCCCTAAAAAAGATTTGAGCTTTGGCATAGGAGCCACGACACTCATCAATATAGTCTTCAAAATCTTCCATTAATCCATCGTCATAGGGATCATCGGCAAGAGCCTCAATCTGCTCATCTAGGCTGTCAAGAATAACTTCTAGCATCTCAGTGATCGGTTCATAAACATGTTTAGCCCAGCGATCGAGCTTTTGATCTTCATTGAGATGGACTTCTCGCTTAGTTGCCGATCGCTTGATGCCCTGAGATATACCATTGGGACTATGTTTGATGCCAAGGCTGCGATCGTAATGGGCGCGGGATTGAGGATTGCTTAAAACTTCATAGGCGAGATTGATCGAGGCGATCGCATCATGATTATCGAGGTGATGATTGCAATCGGGGTGATATTCCTTGACTAGTAAGCGATAGGCTTTTTTAACATCAGCAGGTACAGCGTTGTAGCTAATTTTCAAGGTTTGGTAATGATTGGTTTGTTGGGTGCGATCGCTTGTCCTAGCCATGTATTTTTGATAATTAATCTACGTTTGCAATATATTTCTGATGTTTTTTATGCTGAATCTCTGAAGGCTTCGAGAATGAAGCATTATTTCTGAGCAGAACAAAACTTTACATTAAGCATTTTGTAGCGATATTCTGCCAACGTCAACTACAGCAATTTTCATTATGGAGGCAATCTTGATATTTCTGGCACCAAAGCGCCAGAAATATCAAGATTGCCTTTTTGAAATCTAGACGCAGCAAGGCTTTTAAAAATCTGTTTCTATAGCTGTCCTTATTTAGTGGTATGCAGCGCCAAAGGCGCTGCATACCACTAAACTGGTTTCGCAAAGAACTAACTATTGCTAAAGTGATCGCATTATTGCTATGATTAATGAGGTCAAAATTTGCTGGTGTAGCTCAGTTGGTAGAGCAACTGATTTGTAATCAGTAGGTCACGAGTTCGAGTCTCGTCCCCAGCTTAACTATTCACAAAAAAGTAATATTGCCTAGCAATGTTACTTTTTTTGTGCGAGATTGGTCAAAATATAGACGGTGAAAACTGCCTCTGCAATGGCTGCGCTTCAGTTACACTTAGGTAAGTCATCATTGTAGAAATCAGGCAATATGCGCTTAAGCGACATTACTCACCCCAATCAATTACACGGTCTAACGATTTCGCAATTAGAAGCGATCGCCCGTGAAATCCGTCAAAAACATCTCGAAACGATCGCCGCTACAGGAGGACATTTAGGTCCTGGGCTGGGTGTTGTCGAGTTAACTTTAGGTTTATACCAAACCCTAGATCTAGATTGCGATAAAGTTGTCTGGGATGTAGGGCATCAAGCCTATCCTCACAAGTTACTGACTGGACGTTACAACCGTTTTCATACCTTACGCCAAAAAGACGGGATTGCAGGATATCTCAATCGCCGCGAAAGTGAATTTGATCATTTTGGCGCAGGTCATGCTTCTACTAGTATTTCGGCGGCTTTAGGCATGGCGATCGCCCGTGACTTACAGGGCGAAAACTTTAAAACTGTAGCAATTATTGGTGATGGCGCTTTGACAGGTGGCATGGCATTAGAGGCGATCAACCATGCAGGGCATCTTCCCAAAACCAATTTATTGGTAGTGTTGAACGACAACGAAATGTCTATCTCGGCTAACGTTGGCGCAATTCCTCGCTATCTAAACAAAATGCGCCTTAGCCCACCGATGAAATTTCTCACCAACAACCTTGAAGAACAGATTCGGAACATTCCCTTTGTCGGCGAACAAATCAGCCCAGAAATTGAGCGTATCAAGGATAATGTCAAGATTTTGACAATGGTACAAAATAAGCTGGGAGCTGTTTTTGAAGAATTGGGCTTCACTTATATTGGTCCCGTTGATGGACATAATATTCGCGAATTGATTGACACCTTCAAAATGGCGCATACATTAGAAGGACCTGTGATCGTTCATGTAGCTACGACAAAGGGTAAGGGCTATAGCTATGCGGAAGCCGATCGCGTTGGTTATCATGCTCAAAATTCCTTTGACCTTAAGACTGGCAAAGCTAAAGCTTCTACTTCGAGTAAGCCTAAACCTCCCAGCTATTCCAAAGTCTTCGCTGATACTTTAATCAAGCTAGCCGAGCATGATAAGCGGATTGTGGCAATCACCGCCGCTATGTCTACAGGTACTGGGTTAGATAAATTTCAAGCCCAACTTCCCAATCAATTTATTGATGTGGGAATTGCCGAGCAGCACGCACTTACAGTCGCCGCAGGTATGGCTTGTGAAGGAATGCGTCCCGTAGCCGCGATTTACTCCACTTTCTTACAACGCGGTTTTGATCAGATTGTTCATGATGTCTGCATTCAAAATTTACCTGTCTTTCTCTGTTTAGATCGAGCTGGCATCGTTGGTGCAGATGGCCCAACGCATCAAGGGATGTATGACATTGCTTATCTGCGCTGTATTCCTAATATCGTGTTGATGGCTCCTAAGGATGAAGCAGAAATGCAGGACATGATCGTTACAGGTATCACTCATCAAGGGCCGATCGCCATGCGTTATCCCCGTGGTAATGGTATCGGTGTACCCATGCAAGAACAAGATTGGGAACCATTACCAATTGGCAAAGCCGAAATCTTGCGCGAAGGGAATGATGTGTTGCTTTTAGCCTATGGTTCGATGGTCTACCCCGCACTACAAGTAGCCGAATTGCTAAATGAGCATGGGGTCAGTGCAAGTGTGGTAAATGCTAGATTTGCAAAACCTTTAGATACAGAGCTAATCTTGCCCTTGGCGAAACAGATCGGCAAAGTCGTTACTCTTGAAGAAGGTTGCCTCATGGGTGGATTTGGTAGCGCCGTTCTCGAAGCTTTAAGTGACGAGAATGTTCTTGTACCTGTCTTTAGAATTGGGGTTCCCGATATTCTGGTAGAACACGCTTCTCCAGAACAATCTTTCAGTTCTCTCGGTCTATCGAGTGGTCAAATTTGCGATCGCATTCTCAATCAGTTTGCCTTCAGCAAAGAAACCGCCATTAGTAACTAAGTAGTTACTTACAGCGCTTTGCGCTCAAATTAAAACCCAAGAACTGACAGGCGGCGCGGAGCGCCGCCTGTCAGTTCTTGGGTTTGATTTGTCATAGTCTATAGCTATAAATCTATGCCCGAAATGGAGCGTCATCTGATTTGAATGATAGCTTTTGCACGACTTTACGATAAACGCCGAGATAATCAAATTCGATATTGCTAATTTTTATCCAGAAAGCAATCGCATTAATCGTGAGGCAAGTAACCCCTAAAAACAGCAAAATAAACGTGGGAGCCATTACCACACCAACAATTAGCCAGCTAACCACATGCAAAATCATGAGCATTGCATAGATAGAGGCGGCAAAAGTCATTGTAAAAATTTGTAGAGGCGATCGCTTTAAAACTGTAAACAACATGATTTGAGAAGTGGCGATCAAGTTTGCGGGTACAAGAAAAGCACAGATCGAGACACAATGCGATCGCGAGAAGTTGCCCAAAACACTCCCTACAGATTCGCTCAGACAATGCCAGTCAAACATTCAATTTATCCTTAGATATTCCCTGAATTTCTAAAACTTTATTCACTACTACTATGTAGCCATTTCAAAAATTCTGTAATTTTCAATACAGTGCAAAGCGCTGTATCCATAAGCTAGCACAGGAATCCTTAATAGCTGAGTATTTGTTACTAATCGCAAAAAACAAGTAAGGGCTTCGCCGTAAAATAAGGAACCAAATTTTTGATGGCGCGGCTTCGCCGCGCCATCAAAAATTTGGTTCCTTATTAAATCGCACAACCCTAAGCAGATACCCATACTTAGAAGTCAGAGGTATAAATTTTCAATCAAGCGCGTTAGGCAGGCTTTTTTGAGATTAGTTTTTAGGTCGCAAGATTCCAAATACCGAGGTATAGCCATGTAAGAACGTTGTGCCACCAACAGGACCAATTTCTCCTGAACAGAAAAATCCACCCATCGGAATCAAGCCAAGGTGCTTTTGTAACAGCTCAGAATCAAAATTTGGTTTGTCATATAGACGCTCCCCTCTACCCATGCAAGAAAACATCAAAGCCGCAGTGGGAGAAATATTAGGCGCAGCCACACTCAAATGATTGGTGTAATTGATCATCGCTTCTTCTAAATCTTCTGCGGATGCTTTACCATCTCGCAAATGTAACTGAATACGCTGCCCCGGACGCATCCGATCGCCCACAGCGATCGCCCCTGAGCGTGGATCAACACCAATAATATTGCGAATCAGAAAATCACCCTGCGATGGATTTGCCTTGAACTCATTCATCACTACGCCAATAAAGAGAGAATGTTGAGCAAGTTCGCGATCGCTCTGATTTAAATCGCCCACCGTATCTTGTAATAAACCTAGAGGTGGCTTACCCTCTAGACCCAAAATCAGATTACGTTCACATTCGGATACTTGCAATATTTTGCCGATGGGGCGACAACCTTGTGCCACCACAGGCTCAATGGTGATATCTCCCCAGAGAGCTACACCCAAGAGTCCTGAGCGATAAAGTTTGTACTGATTTTCGCCATGAAAACAGAAAAGGGCATTTGCCCCCATACCGCCACTACTAGCCAAGCCTCCCACCTTCACTGCATTGGGATAGGCAAAATCTAGCCCTTGAATTAAGTCATTGATGGGGAACGAGAAAGGATCGCCCACTAGGACAAAACTTGGTGAAACTGATGGATCAACATTAGTAAGCTTTTCCCACTTATCAGGAGAGCTATCTAAATCAGGTAGTTCGTTATCATCTAAATGGAATATATGTGCTTCAGCGTTAGGTAAATGTCCTACTAATAAAGCGATCGCAGGTTTGTCTTCAAACTCTTGACCGTTACCAACAATGCCGCCTCCAGAGCAACCAATTAATTTTTTAATAGGCAATTTTTCGGCTAGCAGAGGTAGTAGACGAGGATAGTCACTCGCAAAGGCGGTGGAAACAAACAAAAACCCCAAGTCAAGTGAGCGATCGCCAAGCAGTCTCAACACCTGCTGTGATAAATCCTGCACTGCGGCTTCTAGCGATATTTTTGTCGAAAGACTAGTAACCCACTTCATACATCTAGCCCTGCATTAAGTTCAAGTTCAGACATTGCTCTGTAAAAATTATTCACAAGGGTTTCTAATTACACCCAAGTATTTTTCTTAAGTATCTAAATATTTATTATTTGAACCTAGTACTTAAGCTTAGTATCTAAGCTTACCTCGCAGTGACGTAATTCCCACATTTTCTAGGTTTAGGGCGCAATTCTCATTATGAAACCAATTTTTAGGTTTGCAGCGCATTCCCTAAAGTTAGTTTTTTGAAAGCCAGCCGTAGGCTGGCTTTCAAAAAATCAGCTTTTAACATGATAACTAATGCCAGAGAAGCACTGCGATCGCAGTAAAATATTCTTGGTTTCTATCTAAAAATATAGATAAGTAAATCGGCGCAGTTAAATATAAAACTTCAAAGTCTGTACCGCTCATGCAGCGTGTCATACAGGTTTTGGAGCTAGTTATTTAACCATGCTGAAATGCTTAGCCAAGTTTAAGTTATATATACTTTACAAACTTTACAAATACGTTACAGATACATTTATTTAAAACCCACTCACGGAGAAAACTATATGCAGGACGCAATTGCCACCCTAATCGGTGCTTATGATGCCACTGGTAAATATTTTGATCGCGATGCGATGGATGCCCTTAAAGCCTATTTTGCAACAGGCAATGCTCGCTTAGCTGCATCTTCCGCAATTACCGCCAACGCCGCCTCAATTGTCCGCAAAGCTGGCTCACAGCTATTTGAAGAAGTCCCCGACTTGATCCGTCCAGGCGGTAATGCCTATACTACCCGTCGTTTTGCGGCTTGCTTGCGCGACATGGACTACTACCTACGCTATGCCTCCTATGCCCTAGTCGCTGGTAACAATGATGTCCTTGATGAAAGAGTTTTACAAGGTTTGCGTGAAACCTATAACTCCTTGGGAGTTCCCATTGGTCCCACTGTTCAAGGTATTCAAATCATGAAGCAGCTTGTATTTGAACAAGTGGGCGAATCCGCAGACTGGCTAGCTGCCCCCTTTGACTATATGACCCGCGAACTAAGCGAAAAAAATATCTAAATAAAAAAGGCGCTTAGCGCCTTTTTTATTTAGATATTTGGTCACGACAAATCAAAATCCCAGAAGACGAGTAGCGGCGCTACTCGTCTTCTGGGGTTACGTTCTAGCAAGAATGGCAACAGCTATAAATATTTTTTTGGAGCTATTCTGCACTCTCAAAAACTAATTTTGGTATTTGCAACGCCTACGGCGTTGCAAATACCAAAATTAGTTGATCGCTAAATTAGCGATCGCTTTTTGATTTTATTAAGCATTCAAAATGATTTAAGATTGTTAACAATCGAAACAAGCTCGATTTAGTCTAGGAGAGATTTTATATATGGCTTTAGTACCAATGCGTCTGCTGCTCGATCATGCGGCTGAGAACGGATACGGAATTCCTGCATTTAATGTTAACAACATGGAGCAGATCCAGTCGATCATGCAGGCTGCTAATGAAACCAACAGCCCTGTCATCCTACAAGCTTCTCGTGGCGCACGCAATTATGCGGGCGAAAATTTTCTACGTCACTTGATTTTGGCTGCTGTCGAAACCTATCCGCATCTCCCCATCGTGATGCACCAAGATCACGGTAATGCCCCTGCGACTTGCTTCTCGGCAATTCAAAATGGCTTTACCAGTGTGATGATGGATGGCTCATTGGAAGCTGATGCAAAGACCCCTGCTAGCTACGAGTACAACGTGGAAGTTACTTCTAAAGTTGTCGAAGTTGCCCATGCTTTTGGAGCAAGTGTCGAAGGCGAACTAGGTTGTTTAGGTTCCCTTGAAACTGGTAAGGGTGAAGCTGAAGATGGACATGGTTTTGAAGGTGCGTTGGATCATTCGCAACTTCTCACCGATCCTGATGAAGCTGCTGACTTCGTTGAGCGTACTCAGGTTGATGCTCTGGCAGTCGCGATCGGTACTAGCCACGGTGCTTATAAGTTTACTCGCAAGCCTACTGGCGAAATTCTTGCCATCAGCCGTATCGAAGAAATTCATAATCGCTTACCTAATACCCACCTTGTGATGCATGGTTCTTCTTCAGTTCCTGAGGATCTACTTGCCATGATCAATGAGTATGGCGGCGCAATTCCTGAAACCTATGGCGTACCTGTTGAAGAAATTCAAAAGGGCATCAAGTGCGGTGTGCGTAAGGTCAATATCGACACCGATTGCCGTCTTGCAATCACAGCAGCAGTGCGTGAAGCGTTGTTTAAGAATCCTAAGGAATTCGATCCACGTCACTTCTTGAAGCCTTCGATCAAGTACATGCAAAAAGTATGTGCCGATCGCTATGTTCAGTTTGAATCTGCTGGTCAAGCTAGCAAGATCAAGCAAGTTAGCGTTTATGACTTTGTTGGTAAGTACGCTAAGGGCGAATTGAAGCAAGTTAGCCGTCAAGCTGTTAAAGCTTAATTAAGTAAAAGCTAAGATTCCTACACCATTCGCTAGACAAATGATGTAGATAGATACTTGATACAAAGGGCGCATTTGCGCCCTTTGTATTTTTGATAGCATTGCTGTGTTTACAGTCGGTACTCCCAAAAACTTGCCATGACATCTTCTCTGTTTTCTGCGATTGAGCCTAATAAAGCCACTCTAGCCAAAAAACCAAAACTTTTAGTGGTAGATGATGAGCAGGATAATCTTGATTTGTTATATCGCACTTTTCGCCGTGAATTTAATGTGTTTCGTGCCGACAGTGGATTCAAAGCTTTAGAGATTCTGGCGAATGAGGGGGAAATGGCAGCGATTATTTCTGATCAGCGAATGCCAGAAATGAAAGGAACAGAATTTCTCAGTCGCACTGTATCCGACTTTCCTGATACGATGCGGATTGTCTTGACTGGGTACACAGATATTACGGATTTAATCGATGCGATTAATTCAGGTCAAGTCCATAAATACATCACTAAGCCTTGGGAGCCTGAGCAACTTAAACAAATTATCTCTGAGGCAGCTCAGTCCTATGACTTGCTCAAGCAAAGATCTGAGGAATTGCGGCGATCGCAAGCTCAAAATGGATTATTGTCGGTGATTGTGACAATTGCCCAAAAATCTAATCAGTTAGCAGATTGTGTAATGCCTTTAGCAAGTGCATTTTGGCAAAATTTTGCAGCTGACGGTGTAATTTTGCAACTTGTTGAAGATGGACAGTTGATTGATACTCAAGCTATGTGTGGCGATTCTATCGGTGATTTGGCGAGTGACTCTTTAGTGCAAACCGCGATCGCTTTAGGACAATCACAAACTTCTTTAAATGCTGAGCCAGATTCTAGCCATAAAACTAATTTAGCGATCGCCATTACCTTTCGGAAGCAAGTGCTAGGCATCTTTTCATTACGCTGGCGTAAAGCTAATGCCATTAGCCTGTCAGATATCGTCGCCATCCAGCAATGTGCTGATGAAATCGCGATCGCTCTTACCTGTATCCGTTACTATGTCAAACCCTAAAGCAACTTTTGAATCAAATTCTAATTTAGAAATCCTCTTAGCCCTCGCAATCAAGATTGCTCATCAAGCCCATGCAGGGCAACTAGACAAAGCTGGCAAGCCCTATATTGCTCATCCTCTAACGGTCATGGCGCAGATGGATACAGTGGAGAGCAAAATTGTGGCAGTCCTACATGACGCGATCGAAGATTCTGCTTTGAAGATCTCAGACTTGGTACGTCAAGGTTTTCCGACTTATATTACCGATGAGATCGCTGCCATTACCAAAGTAGATGGTGAAATTTATGAAGAATATATTGTGCGGGTTAAGTCCAATGCGATCGCACGTCAGGTCAAGATTGCAGACGTAAGCCACAATATGGATCTTAGCCGCATCGCTAATCCAACAACTAAAGATTTTCAACGTTTAGAAAAGTATCAAAGAGTTCTGCAAGAGTTGCAGCAATAACCCCCAAAGAGAGAGTCTCGGCGAGACTCTCTCTTTGGGGTTTTGCCACACATTCCATAAAAAAGGCTCGCTAAGCGAGCCTTTTTTATGGAGGTTTTTAAGGATTAGCCACCGACATTAAGTACTGCCTTGGATGGATCATAGGGTTCTAACTCAACCTTGACAGGTGATACTTTCCAGATGTCATCGCAGTATTCCTTAATGGTGCGATCGGAAGAGAACTTACCAGAACGCGCCACATTGAGAATGCTCATCGTTGTCCAGAGTTCCTTATCCTTATAGGCTTGGCTGACCTTTTCTTGGCAGTCAGAATAGGATTGATAATCAGCCAAAAGCATATATTCGTCATGGTAATTCAGAGAATCTACCAAAGGCTTGAACAAGTCCTTATCGCCAGTAGAGAAGTATCCCATACCCAAGCGATCGAGAATATTGCGAAGTTCTTCATGGCTATTGTAGTAGTCCATTGGATTGTAGCCATCGGCTTTCATTTGATGCACCTCTGGAGTCGTCAATCCAAAGAGAAAGAAGTTTTCATCGCCAACTTCCTCACGAATTTCAATATTCGCTCCATCAAGAGTACCGATGGTCAAAGCTCCATTCATAGTGAACTTCATGTTGCCAGTTCCCGAAGCTTCTTTACCTGCGGTAGAGATTTGTTCCGATAGGTCAGCCGCAGGATAAATCAACTGACCGAGGGAGGCACTGAAATTAGCAAGGAATACGACCTTGATCCGTCCACGCACATCAGGGTCACGGTTGACCACATCAGCGACTGCATTGACAGCCTTGATGATTAGCTTCGCCATCGTATATCCTGGGGCAGCTTTACCACCAAAGATAAAAGTGCGCGGAGTGATCTCGATGCTTGGGTCTTGCTTGATGCGAAGGTACAGCCCGATTACATGGAGTAAATCTAGGTGTTGACGCTTGTACTCATGGATACGCTTGACTTGAATATCAAAGATAGAGTTGGGATCAACCTCAACCGCGTTGTGAGTGAGGATGTAATCGGCAAGTTTCTGCTTATTTGCTTGCTTGATCTTCCACCAGCGATCGCGGAAGTCTTTATCATCAATAAAAGCTTCTAGTTTGCGAAGTTCATCGAGATGCTTAAGCCAAGTGTCACCAATTTTTTCGGTGATCAATCCAGACAACGCAGGATTAGCTAGCAACATCCAACGGCGAGGGGTTACGCCATTGGTTTTGTTGTTAAATTTCTCAGGAGATAACTTGTAGAAGTCCTTGAGAACATCTTGCTTCAAAAGTTCGGAGTGTAATGCAGCTACACCGTTGACGGCATGGCTGCCAATGGTAGCAAGGTTAGCCATCCGTACTTTTCTCTTACCACCTTCTTCAATGATTGAGAGACGAGTGAGGATCTCTTCATCATCGGGAAACCAAGTTTGGACATCCTGCAAGAAACGATGATTGATTTCGTAAATGATTTCTAAATGGCGTGGCAACAGGCTCTCAAATAGAGATACTTCCCACTTTTCTAGAGCTTCAGGGAGCAAGGTGTGGTTGGTGTAAGCAAAGGTACTTTGGGTAATTCGCCATGCTTCATCCCAATAAAAATCATGCTCATCTACTAGCAAGCGCATCAGCTCAGCAATGCTAATGGCAGGGTGAGTGTCATTTAGCTGAATGGCGGCGTGTTCAGAAAGATTGTTAAGGTGACCATACTTGTGGAGATGGCGGCGAATGATATCTTGCAGTGAGCATGACACAAAGAAGAATTGTTGCTCTAAGCGCAACTGACGACCCTGAGGCGTGTTGTCGTTGGGATAGAGAACTTTGGAAATGGTTTCCGATTTGATCTTGGTTGCCACAGCACCGTCATAGTCGCCCGAGTTGAAGGCTTGGAAGTTGAAGTCTTCGCCTGCTTCCGCTTTCCAGAGACGCAATGTATTAACGGTATTAGTTTGATAGCCAGGGACAGGGGTGTCGTGGGGAATACCCTCTACAGTAAAGCTAGGAATCCAACGGGTATGGGGACGACCGCGATCGTCGTTATAAATTTCGGTGTGTCCGCCAAACTTGACTTGAACGGTGGACTCATAGCGCACAACTTCCCAAGGGTTGCCACAGCGTAGCCATTTATCAGGAATCTCTACCTGCCAGCCCTGCTGAATTGACTGGTTGAAAATACCAAATTCATAGCGGATACCGTAACCCATTGCAGGGATTTCTAATGTGGCAAGGGAGTCGAGGAAGCAAGCGGCTAAGCGCCCTAGACCGCCATTTCCAAGTCCGGGATCAGGCTCCTGTTCTAATAATTCGGTGAGATCTAGTCCTGACTCTTTAACTGCCTTAGCGATTGAATCATATAGATCAAGGTTGATCAGGGCATTTCCCAAATGTCGCCCCATCAGAAATTCGGCGGAGAGATAGTAAACAGTCTTGATGTCTTCTTCGTGGTAGACCTTGAGTGTCTGTAGCCAACGCTGCAATAGGCGATCGCGTGTGGTGTAAGACAGCGCCATGTAGTAGTCGGTGAAGTTGGCTATGGATGCAAGTTTGCCTTGGATATAAAATAGGTTGTCGGCAAAGGCACGCTTGAGGGTTTCGATACTTAAACCTGTGCGATCGTCTTCTACCGTAATATTGCTGGTTTGAGGAGCAACATTTGTTTGCATAGAATTATTCCTGAATGATTACTTGGTCTTAATGCCGATTTGCTGACTCTAAGGCGGAGGTCAATGCCTCTGTCCTATCGAAGCACAAACTTTGAAATGTTGAGCATTTATTTACTGATAATTTATGTTTGAGGTGGGTAATATTTAAGATTTCCTGACATTAGTGCTGTGTCGTAATGTCAAAAGTCGAAAATTGCAGAACTCTTACCAATTTTTGCGCTGTTGCAACCATGTCCGAAATTCTCGCCGTAAGGCACTGATTGGCAGTTCTTTGCTTTTGTCTAAGAATAAAGAAAATCCTTCAATGACTGGTACTAAGGGGAAAGCTGTACTGACAGTCGAGCTGATATATTTACCATCCTCAAACAGACTAATTTCTAATTCCCCATTTTTATATCGCCAAATTTCAGGAACGGCTAGGGCTTCGTAAGCGCTAATTTGGGTGATTGAGGTAAAGTCTACTTCGATCGCTAAGTCGGGGACAGGATCGACCTCAAGATCTAGACGCGTTTTGCCAATCATCGCTTGGTAATTCTTGATGTAAAAGCAATCATCAGGCTCGATCCCCGCTTGCATTGCTTTACTTTTAAAGGTTGTTGATCCTAGAGATTCCCACTCTAAATTTAATTCTTCCAACAAAATAACCAGTAAGTTAGAGATCAAAACCTTAGCGCGTTCATGTTCGGGCAATGGCATCCAAATTTCTAAGACTCCTTTGTAATAAGCAATTAGTGAATGGCGATGCTCACCTAAGTCTTCAAGAATATCTTCAAATTCTTGCCAGTTAATATTTTCAAGGGTGACTCGCTGCCCTTGAGTTAGTTGTATTTGCGCGATCGCGATTTTGACTGGCATGGCAAAAATCTCCATATCATAAACTTTTAGAGCGTTTAGCTCTTTGCGCTTGTCTAAGTTTAGCGTTTTGCTAAACTGGCATTTATACAAATAATGAAAATTTTTAAAATACTTATGAAGTTATGCCTAAAGCCGCTAGAAATTTAGGGAATTTAAGTAATCAAAACCCGATCGCTTTAGTTTGACATCGGCGAGATTTGCGAATAGATGATAATCCTGCGCTGAATGAGGCGATCGCACCTCTAAATAAGGAGAGCATTGAACAATGGATAAAGTAGCGATTTATAGACAATATATTCAACAGCTAATACAGGCAAGAGCAGCTCGTTCTATGCGATCGGCAAAGGACGTTGAGGCTCAGACAATTTTTGATGTGGAGCATGACCATTATCAACTAGTCTATGTGGGTTGGAAACGTAATGATATAAGAGATTACGGATGTTTATTGCATCTGGATATTAAGGATGGGAAGATTTGGATTCAATATGATGGTACTGAAGGTGGTATTGCTTACGAGTTAGTGAAATTAGGTGTACCTAACCAAGATATAGTTTTAGGCTTTCAACCTGCTAGAGTTCGCTCTGCAACTGAGTTTGCTGTAGGTTAGTAATTTAGCGAAAATTGTGAAACTATCCTTATTTGAATATGACTTGAGCAATGGCTTTAATTGGACAGATCGAGAGCAAGAGGCGATCGCCTCTTTAGTCTCTGGGAAAGTAAAAGGCTAGACTTTATAACTCTCTAAGTAAATTGTCATATTCACCATGAGAGCCAATCCAAAACCAAATGATTGATTGAGTATCTTGTTTAACTCCCACTGCACGCCAACCGATACCGCCCCTGATCGAGTAAACGGACTGTTTAGCGTTTACCTTTTTAAACTCTAAACTGGGATGATTGGGATCTTGCTGCCAAAGTTGATAGTTTTTACGAGCAGCTTTTTGAACTCGTTCGGGTAGTTTGGCAAAAAGTTTGATAAATTCTTCATCTAATTCCGACCTCATAGCTGATCGAAGCCTAAAATCTTGGTTTTCCCATTGACTGAATTATTTAAAGCTTTAGTAGCAAGTTGATCTAGCTTACTTGGCTGGGGTTGAGATAAAGTTTGTAACCAACGCATTTCATTTTCTATGTCTTCAAGAAATTGGGTAGCAAATTCATCTTGCAGGTATTCGGGTAGGGATTGCGCTTTTTCAAATGCTTGTAATAGTAAGCTAGTCATACTTTTGATGCCTTACAATTTTGTTCAAGTATATCTTCATTGTAATTGATCGCCTATTTAGTCTCGGTGCAAGTAAAAGGCGATCATCTAAGTATCCAAACTAGCATCTATAACGCGGGTCACAATGATACTATTTATGCATGAATTTTCAGTCTAAATATCTTTATGGCGATTATTTCCTGCCCCGAATGTAGTAATCAAGTTTCTGATAAAGCTACTGATTGTCCACATTGCGGATTTTCAATTGCATCTAAAATTATTAATGAGCAAAACAAAAGCAAATTACCTGTGATTTTCTGGGGGATAGGGATTTTGATAGTCTGTGGAATAATTTTTGTAGCAGCTAATAGTAATAGAAGATCATTAGAATGTGATCAGTTCAAATCTATTCAAGAAGATAAATATGATATAGAAAACCCCAATTCGATAAAAACTCTAGCAAGAGCTAAGGAGAAAACAACACAAATCATTATCAAGCTTGAGAGTACTCAGATTTCAGACAGCAATCTAAAAGAAATTCGTCAAAGATATATTGTCAACTATCGAAAGTTGTCATTTCTATACTCTTCTGGATTAGAGACAGTAAAAAAATTAAATAACTTAACAGATGAAATAAGGAAAGGGAAGCCTATCACAGTTGAATTACGTACACTAGGCTCAAAAATTCAAGAAGAAGCAATATCAGGAATTAACCAAATTAATTTCGCATTAGAAGAAACCAAATCAATTGATCTAGAGTTCGCAAAGATTTGTTCGGCAAGTATTACTTCATCTAGTCGTTCAAGTAAATCATAATTCAAATACCGTAACTCTATCAAATCAGCTAAACAAATAGCAGTTTGTTGATGACTCTTGTTCTTGAGGCGATAACCTTTACTGCATATCCAAATAGAGATCGCCTTTACTGCACTTATTCAAATAACGATTTAGCTAAAATCTCAAAATCTCATAAACTAAGCATTTGTTTAATATCATTTAAAGCGTAAAGCGATCGCCTTGCGCTTATTTGAGAAGCGATCGCTATTTGTCTATTTTGACTCTTCCCAAAAATCAACATTTAGCATCATGTCAATATCACTCCCAAATTGCCATTTATCAGGGAACTGACAATCAGGATATTCAATCTTGATCCGCTTTAAAGAAGTTTCAAAGCATTCATCAAACATTTTTACAAAGTGACGTTTAAGGCTTGGAGATTGCCGAAAAAGCTTATTAATATCCCTACGTTGATCAAATATTGTTAATAGCCAACCTCGATAACATTCAGGCATATTGACATAACATCGCTTGAGAATATGCTCGATCAAACGCTCTAACCTATGCTCGATCTCGCGCTTATTACTGCCTGACAAACCTTCTAACTCCTCTATCAAATTTTCGACATCAAGATTATGAAAGTCTCCTGCTTTTAATTGGACGATCGCTGTTTCTAACCACAAATCAAGATCGCGATCGTATAAAGTCAATGGTGGTGCAATTGTTTGAATCATCAAAGTTGTTCCTGCGATCGTAATCTCAAATCATCTTAATCTAGGTTTAGCTAAAATCTCATAAACCAAGCATTTGTTTAACATCATTTAAAGCGATCGCCATTTTACTTTTAGCAAATAGCGATCCGCTTGTGATGTAGTTATTTGAGAGGCGATCGGGAGCATCCCAATTAGGCACTAAGTATAAATACTTAAGAGAAAACACAGGTAAAATAGTAACAAATTAACCCGTCTAAGCAAATGACACCAGAAGAGCAAGCAAGACTCGAAGCCTGCACCAGAGAGATCGCGGAAATCCTGTATCGGAATGCAGAAACAAAAGATGCCGAGCAATTGAAAACGCTAGAAGGCATAGAAATAGCCGTGAGGGAGCAAATGCTGGAAAACGTCAGTCCAAACGTGGGAATTTTTTTATCGAAAAAAGCAGTGGGACAAAAGCAGGGAAAGAAAGAAAAGTAAAAAGCTGTATCGGCGAACTAAAGCTGAAGAGCAAGCAAGCGAAGAAGTTGCAAGTAAAAGCAAGAGCGAGATTAAGCCCACAACTAGAAAAATGCTGCCTATTGGTAAGTGCTAGTGAGTCCTACGCCAGAACCACGATTAATGTTGAAGAATTGACAGGAATCAAGATCGGTCACAGCAGTCAACAACGATTAGTCCAAAAGCAGGAATTTCCAGAAATGACAACCACAGAAACAGTAGAAGAGATGAGTATTGATGGCGGGAAAGTGAGATTGCGAACCGAGCAAGGAAAAAAGTGTGAGTGGAAAGACTACAAAGCTGTAAATGCTCAAGGGACAATCGCCGCCTATTTTCTCAATAATCAAGGTTTAGTTGATTGGGTACAAAAACAACCATTAGCCGAAATATTCTCTTGTCTTGGCGATGGACATGACGGTATCTGGAATTTATTTACAGCCATAGCGCCTTCAGAGCAAAGGTTTGAAATACTCGATTGGTATCATTTGAAAGAACACCTTTATAATGTTGGTGGTTCTTTGCGCCGTCTAACTAAGGCTGAAGATTTCCTCTGGCAAGGCGATGTTGAGGCGACTATGATTCTGTTCGCAGACTGTAAATTCAAACGGGCTATCAATTTTCTCGATTATTTACGCAATCATCGTCATCGCATCCCTGAGTATGGTTATCTACAGCAACAGGGGCTTACTATTGGCTCAGGCTCTGTTGAATCAACGGTTAAGCAGATTGGTCGTCGGATTAAGATTTCTGGCGCTCAGTGGAATAAGTCCAATGTTGCTCAAGTTTTGAAACATCGTTGCGCTTATCTTAATGGCTATTTCTATTCTTCTAAGTATAATTACTCAGTGCCTAATTGAGATGCTCCCGAGGCGATCTGTTCAATAGTGATATCTACATTGTAAAAACTTAATACATTCCTTCTCAACTAAATATACTAAGCGATGCTCTTGGGTAATGCGGCGAGACCAAATACCAGAACCAAGATATTTCAATGGTTCAGGCTTCCCAATTCCACTAAAAGGATCACGCATGACCGCATCAACTAAATCCATTACTCTTAAAGCAACTTTGCGATCGACAGATATCCAATGCGTTAAATCTATACGAAAATCCTGATCAAAAATAGCCAACCTAAATACAGGCGAACTACTCATTGAATAGTCCTAACTCATTGCGTAACTGATCGGGTGTTTGAGTAGCTTCTTCTGTATGCACTCTGGCACGGCTAATAGCATTTAGCAATCGTTCAGCATTTTTGGGTGATCTCAAAAGATGCATAGTTTCTAAAATGCTTTGTAATTCATCCGCAGCAATCAGAGCAACATTTTCACCACTCTCACTTTTGACATAGATAATCTCGCGATCATTGACAACACGATTGAGCAACACGTTCAAACTTGGAGATGTTTGTGCATAGATTGTTTCAACGATCATCTTGATTTCCTAATTTATTACTAAAATTATACGTTGTCTAACTTCAGGTGCGATCGCCTCATAAACCAAGCATTTGTTTGACATCATTTAAAGCGATCACGGGTTGATTATATTCTTCTTGCTTAGCGGCTCTCAAATCCTGCAAATCCTGAAAGTCTTCCAACATCTCCTTAATTGCCAAAAACTGCTCGTATGGAATCACCGCAAACATTGGCTTACCATCTTTAGTAATCAATTCTGGATTTAAGTTAAACATGATAAATTTATTGGTAGGCTTTGTCTCTAGGTTGAACGCGATAAATCACAATATTTGTATCTTCTATCTCAAAGAGTACGCGATAGTTGCTAACTCTCAATCGATATTCAGGCGTAAAATTGGTTAGCTTTTTCACATCGCCAGCCAGATCATTTTCCAGTAGCTGAATCTTTTCTAATATTTCACTCTGTATTTGTTTAGGTAGACTCCGTAAATCCTTAACTGCTTTTGGCTTAAATTCAATACCATATTTCATTTTTGGTGATTTTAGATTTCATTTTACTTCATGCAAATAGCGATTTAGTTAAAATCTCATAAACCAAGCATTTGTTTAACATCATTTAAAGCGATCGCCTTTTAACTCTGGTAAAAGAATGCACACCCGATTTACCCAGTTCATGATTGACTACAATCTAGGAGTAACTTAATTAAAACCTTGTTCCGCCCGCGTAGCGGGCGGAACAAGGTTTTAATTAAGCCTAGCTACTTATCAGTTATTTCCCAGTATGAGATTAAAAAAATTGACTCAGACTTTTTTACCGACGAATAAAGATGCGATCGCTTTAGTTTGGCATCGGCGAGATTTGCGAATAGATGATAATCCTGCACTGAGCGAGGCGATCGCGCAGGTAGGCGATCGCGGTTGTGTGGTAGGAGTCTTTATCTTCGATCCAGACATTCTTGATGATGGTGTGACTGAAGGTAGTAAAGTCGATTTTATGCTGGGTTGCTTGCGCGAGTTGCAGGCTAACTATCGGCGCTTGGGTAGCGAACTTTTATTTATGCATGGGTCGCCAGTTAGTTCCATTTGTGAATTAGCAAAAACTGTAAATGCAAGTCATCTATTTTTTAATCAGGATGTGGAACCCTTTGCACTTAAGCGCGATCGCGAGGCTACCGAATCTTTACAAGAATTAGGAACTAAAGTTCAGAGTTTTATAGATATTGGCTTGATTGCTCCCGATGCGATCGCCACTCAATTAGGCGAACCTTACAAGGTCTATACTCCCTTTTGGCGCAACTGGCAAAGTAAACCAAAACCAAAACCCTATAATCAACCTCAAAAAATCACAGGTTTAGATAGCTACGACAATCTACCGACCATTCCTTTGCCGAGTCTGCGAGAATTGAAATTTATCAATGATATTACGCTACCCAAATCTGGAGAAGCAGCGGCTTTGGAATTGTTAGAAAGCTTCTGCAATGGCAATGGAATTTTGCGCTATCAGACAGGTCGAGACTTTCCTGCGGAGACAGGCACATCTAGTCTCAGTCCCCATTTACGCTTCGGGACAGTCGGGATTAGACGGGTTTGGGAAGCTGCGATCGCCTCAGAGCAATTAGTCCGTAGTGAAGAAGAATCCGCAGGCGTGACCACATGGAAACAGGAACTGGCGTGGCGCGAGTTCTATCAACACGTTCTCTTTTATTTTCCCCAATTAGAGACGGGGGCTTATCGTCCACAGATGCAGAAATTTCCTTGGGAAGATGATGAAGAGAAGTTTATGGCTTGGTGTGAAGGACGCACAGGCTATCCAATCATAGATGCGGCTATGCGCCAACTTAACCAAACAGGATGGATGCACAATCGCTGTCGCATGATTGTGGCTAGTTTTTTAACTAAGGATTTGATCATTAATTGGCAGTGGGGCGAAAAATATTTTATGCAAAAGCTTCTGGATGGTGACTTAGCTGCTAATAATGGCGGTTGGCAATGGAGCGCCTCTAGTGGAATGGATCCTAAGCCCTTGAGAATCTTTAATCCTGCCTCGCAAGCGCGTAAATATGATCCTGAAGGGGAGTATATTTTGCGATGGTTGCCTGAACTTCGAGGCTTGACCACTGCTGAGCTTTTGAGTGGAAACATTCCACCCCATCAGTGCGATCGCCGCAATTATCCCCGTCCTATCGTTGATCACAATACGCAGCAGCAAAAATTTAAGAAGCTATATCAAGACTGTAAACTCTAAAGCGGTAATGATAGGCGGCGCGGCGCGCCGCCTATCATTACCGCTTACAGTGCTTTGCGCTGAAATAAAATCCAGAGAAAAGTTTAAAAGTGCCGCGAAGCGGCACTTTTAAACTTTTCTCTGTACTACTTGAAGCCTCAAGAGACTTTATACACTATGGTTTCGTAAATTTTAATGAGTTGAGAACTGATCGATCGCCAACTATATTTATCATTAATCACCTGTTGAAATCTCTGGCGATCGCCAGCAGATTCTTTCTGATCAAAGTTTTTTAGAAAATTTTGCAAGGATTGCGCGATCGCTTCTATCTCCAACTTAGTTACATATCCAATCTGCTGTTCTTTTACCATTGGCGCGATCGCCACACCATCGGTAATCAGGACAGGTGTCCCCGCCGCCAAAGCCTCGATCGCCGCAATGCCAAAATTTTCAGAATGGGAAGTCAAAGCAAAAAGATCGGCTCCCTGTAAGTAAATATTTTTGGCTGCCCCCTTTACAAAGCCAACCCAATGAGTGCGATCGCTGAGGTCGTGAGTATCTACTAAGTCTTTAATTTTAGAAATATAATCTGGTTCACCGCTACCTGCGATCGCCAGCACAAAATTAAGATCTTGATTTTGCACTTTCAGCTTCCCCAGCGCAGGAATCAAATATTCCAGCCCTTTTTTGGGATGGATGCGTGACATAAATAAAATTATGGGGCAGTGATCAGGAACTTGTAAAAGTTGATGAATTTGCACTCGCGCCTCAGCGATGAGATTGGGAATATGTACGCCGTGGGGAACCACAAAACTAGGAATATCCAATCCCAATTGTTCAAATTCAGATTTTTCTTGATCGGCGGTGAAATGTAAAAACTGACTATGCCATAGGTTAGAACGCTCAATAACATTTAGATAAATATCCTTGCGAAGCTTACTCTGCTGCAAAGACCATTCGCAAAGCTGACCAAGGGGACGATTGATGTAAGGGATTTTTTTGAAACGGGCGATCGCCATCGCGATCGTGGAAGCATAGGAAAAAATCGCATGAACATGAATCAAATCATAATCAGCCATATGTTGCCATAACCAAATTGTCAGTGACCATGAAAAAGCAAATTCCCGCACAGCATTAATATTTGGCGAAAATCGCGGAAAGAACCGAATGGGAACATTGTCATATTCCCCTAGCTGATCGGTAAGTTGATAGAGTGGCACATCTAATAGCTCTTTGCCATTGTCATTAGTTGCGACAATCTCAGCATCAATCCCTTGCGATCGCAACGCACTCACCATTTGGATTATGGCTTGACTAGGGCCACCGCGCACCGATGCAACTGACGGAATAATATGCAGAACTTTCATGTTTTAAATACTCTGCCACCAGTTTTGTAAAACCACGAGACTCCAACGTCTATACCATTGCTTCGGGGGTAAAGGAATATAGATTGGCACTTTAATATCCATCGTATACTCGCGCAGTTCTTTGTTAATCCATTTTTCAAAGGGTAATGTAAATCCGCGTTTTTGACGATTGGCAATATAGTCAGGAATTTCTGGAATCGCCTTTGTCAGTAGACTTTTATTTTTTTGCAAACGGATGCCCGCAGGAATCTGACTAATTTCTGATAGGAGGGTGCTATCAACAAATGGTACACGCAGCTCTAATCCCCATTTCATACTCATTACATCACTATCGCGCAATAGCTGATTTCGCATATAACGACTCAACTCAAGATACGAAACTTGGTCTTCGTTAGTGGGAAAACGCTGATATTGATCGACAATTTTTTCTGAATCTAGAGATAAATTAATCTCATGGCGTAACTGATTGCCAATATTATCGCCAAGATAAGACTTGACTAATTGATAAGATTCGTGATCTGAAAAAACCCCTCTTGCTAAGGCATAAGCGTTAGTGATGGAATTCTCTTTAGATAGAAATGCACCTAATCTTCGATATTTGGGTGAATTAGAAAAACTTTCTAGCCCACGCCCCAAAAGCGAGGCGATCGCATTTACAAAAGCCAATCTTTGTCGCCTTCTAAATATTTGGGGTACTGACTGAAATGTGCCATAACCGCCAAAGATTTCATCACCACCTAAGCCAGACAGCACTACCTTCATGTTATCTTCATGGGCAATTTTAGCCACACAAAAAGTGTTGAATCCATCAATGGTTGGTTGATCAAGCGATCGCCAGTAATCGGGTAATAAGTTCTTAGCAATATCAGCAGTCAATACATACTCAGTATGCACTGTTCCAAATTCACGGGCAACTTGACGAGCAATGTTCCCTTCATTCCAAGCTTCTTCATCAAAAGCAACAGAATAAGTGCGTAACTCGTTAGTTTGTGTTTGCCTCGCGATCGCCACGAGTGCGGTTGAGTCAATACCACCACTCAAAAAGATGCCCACAGGCACATCACTAATAAAATGGTGTTGGACACTATCAATCAATGCTTGTCGAACTTTATCAATTGATTGATTAATATTAATTGATTGATTATTTGATGCAAAATTTGCAGAGGCACTAAAATCAATTTGCCAATATGACTTGTGTTGAATTCGACCTTCTTTCCATAATAAATAACTTCCCGCTTCTAGAGAGCGAATTCCGTCGATGATTGTCCAAGGCTCTGAAATGGAGCCATTTGTAAAGTAAGAATATAAACCGATAGGACTTAACTGTTTAGAAATTATCCCAGTAGAAAGAATAGCTCGTAACTCAGAAGCAAATATTAGGCATGAGTCCCGTAGGCAATAGTAAAGAGGTTTAATACCTAAAGGATCACGAGCAATAAAACACACTTTTTCGTGATCATCCCAAATTGCAAAAGCAAACATTCCTCGCAGATGTTTGACACAATTTTCTTTGTATTTGGCATAAAGTTTCAGAATAACTTCTGTGTCTGTATGCGAAACAAAAGTTTCCCCTTCACCTTTTAGTCTTTCTCTTAATTCGAGAAAATTATAAATTTCACCATTAAATGTAATCCAATATCTTTGATTAGCCGCTGACATCGGTTGATGTCCATTGGGACTAAGATCAAGAATGGAAAGACGAGTATGGGCTAAGGCTACAGTCCGATCTTCTGACAAGTAAACACCGCGATCATCAGGACCTCGGTGCTGCAAAGATGTCTGCATTAATTGTACATACTTATCAGATTGATGATTGCCAGATTGAGAAAGAAACCCCGCAATTCCACACATTATTTTGCTTGTTTTTACATTAGGCTAACTTGCGTTTAAGTTTCACCAAAATACAATTTATAAAATCAATAAATAGCTAGGAATATCTCAAACCATAATCAAAATCTATGGCGATCGCTGCGCGTTTGCTAAAAGTTTGCAAGGTTTAATATTTAATTACGCCTAACTAATTCCCTATGATTAATCACAGGGATTGATTCTAATAAATTATTATTTCTTTTTTAGCCTTAAACTTACAGTAATTATCAAACTAATAAAGCTTTATTAGTTTGATAATTACTGTAATAAAATAATCATACCCAATATTGATGGCAATTACAATTGTCCAAACACATTGACAACATAATTAATTAATCGTAAGTATAAGCCCCTGAAGGCTATGGTAAAAGCGCTACGATCGCTATAGGTTTTAGAGGTTTGTACTTAATTGCACTCACTATTTAACTTTGGATTTAGCGCAAGGCACTGTAAAGTAAAAAGCTCTATAAAAAAGCTATTGTCAACCTAATTTAATCTAAAAATTTTAGTAAATAACTAAATATGTTTTTTTGAAATTTTATAAATCCAAAAGCATTAATACTTTCTTCTCTCAACATCTCTGGCTGACAAATAATTTTATTTTCGTTACGCCCTAGCAGGATATCTATAATTGCCTGCCCGATCGCTTCTGTATCATCGGGATTAACTAAGACTCCTATTCGACCATTACAGAGAGCATCGATCGCACCATCAAGATTTCCCGCCAACACTGGTTTACCACAGGCTAGGGCTTCTAAATAGACAATGCCAAATCCTTCTCTTTTACTCGGCATCGCGAATAGATCGCAAAGATTGTAATAATCACAAAGTTCTGCATCGGGAACAAATCCCGTCAACGTAACACAATCTTGGAGTCCATTGCGGAGAATAATTTGATTAATGCGATCAATATCACTACCTTTGCCGACAATCAGGTAATGCACATCAGGAATAACTTGACGAATCGCTGGCATTGCTTCGAGAAGACGGTCATAACCTTTGTACTGCTCTGATGCAACTAGCCGCGACACGGTGAGAATAATTTTTTGATCTGGCTCTAATTTATATTTGGCAAGCAAATGTTGTGGTTTAGGCGCGATTTGCCAATGGTCAGCATCAAACGTGTTATGTAAAATGCCAACTTGTTGAGGTGCTAGACTCTGCTCTTGGTAGAGGCGATCGCGGGTGTAACTGCTGACTGCAAGAACGAGATCGGCATTTTGCAAAGATTTTGTAAGTATAGAATTTTGAATGTTCCATGCTTCCACGCCGTGGGCGATCGCCACATATTTAATGCCAATTATTTTTTTGAGTAATAGGGCGATCGGTGCAAAATTTAGGTGAGTCATGATCACCAAGTCTGGCTTTTGGGTGAGCGCCGTGATAATTAGGATTAAGGCAAAGAGGATCGTTCTGAAAGGAGATTTCGTTATGCCAGTGCCATGAAATTTAACGGGAGTAGCGCGATCGCAATCTTGGTGAATATTTTTTTGAATGATCGCAGGAGTATCATTTTTGACAAAGATGTTTAAACTAGCCTGCGGATAAAGCTGTTGAATAGCTTGCAGGAAAAAACCCGAAAAAACCTGAATTCCTCCCTTACTGCTAAAAAGCTCTGGAATCCATAAATGGATCTTTTTAGTTTTAGTCATCTTTATCTGATGTTTAAGGCTTCTCAATTCTATAGTGATTGTTCAGCATCTTTAGATAAATTCAAAAAAAAGAGAAGTGACGCTTTATGCTACTTCTCTTTTTTATCTCTTTGTAAATTTCATGACATCCGACAAAATTGTCCAGAATGCAACTTTACTTCGCCAAAATCAGGAATCCATGCAGCCCAATGTCCGTCGGGGTATTGACACATTAACAGCGCCTCTTCATAACAATTGGGGGTGGGCGGCTCTAGCAAATTTACCCAAGTCGATGGCTGAGGAACTAGGCATTGAGGTGACGCGGATCGATGGAGATTCTTTGTGGAGGAGGATTTAGTTCGATGAGACATAGTTTTCATGTCGATGAGTCCTAAGTGATAACAGCTATAAATCAGTATGTCATGTGTTCATTATATATCTACTATTTAGTATAAAAAAGCACAGAAATATTATTAAAAGTTAAAACAAATTGAGAGCCAAGTGGCTGCGTATTGTCAAAACCTGTGGCATCGCAGCCCGCACCGCAGGTTTTGATCATGGGTTTTCAATACACTCAGTTATTTAGCCAGAAAATCAAAAAAAGATTTTTATTGGTTACAGGGTTTTATTTGATGGCAAATACAGCTAAAATCTTGCCCTAGTTTGTATGTGTCTGGTGAACCAAATGTGCGATCGCCATGATTGGCAAATAGCATCCTGCTATCGGTATCTGGTATTAACGATCATGGCGATCGCCATTAGCTTAACGGTGGGAATAATGCCAGCTCAAGCTCAGTCCGTTGAAGAATTACAAAATTATCAAGGCTTTGTCGAACAGCAACGACAAATCATCCAAAAGCAACAACAACAAATCAACGCACTAACCAAACCCGCTCAGTCGCGCCTTGAGGCTTTGAGGCGTAATGTCCGTGTCACCGATGCTCAGATTAAGGACAATGAAACCAAGATTCGGCAAGCTCGGGAGCAATTGCAAAAGCTAAGTATGCGGCTTCAAGAGTTAGAGTATGACCTCAATAAAAGGAGGGATGCCACATCTGCAAGACTGCGTTATCTACAACGCCAACAACTACAACGCTGGTGGGTGGCTTTGCTGAGCAGTCGCGATCTCAATCAGTTTGCCGATCGCCGCCGTCAGATTGAGCGTATATATAATAGCGATCGCCAACTACTCGAAGAGTTAACTACGCGATCTCTGAGCGTAGAAAAACAACGTAATCAAGTCGTTGCTCAAGGAAATCAGCTTGATTTATTAACTCAAAAACTAAAGTATCAAAAAGCGAATATCGAATCAGAAGTTGTCGCTCAACAAAATGCTATTGATCGCCTCAAAAGCGATCGCCAAGCCCTCACCCAAGCCGAAGATCGCCTAGCGGAAGATTCACGCCGCCTATCACAAATTATCTTGGCAAAAGTACAGCCCTATTCGGGTCTAGTCTTGCCTCCGGGGACAGGGCAGTTAATGTATCCCACGATTGGACCTATAACTAGCAACTTTGGGTGGCGTACCCATCCGATTCTCGGCACAGAGCGCTTCCATTCAGGGATAGATTTTGGAGCAGACTATGGCAGCATAGTCTACGCCAGTGAAAGCGGAAGGGTTATATATGCTGATTGGTATGGCGGCTATGGTAATGCGGTGATTATCGATCACGGTAATGGCATGACAACGTTATATGGTCACTGTAGTGAACTTTATGTGAAAGATGGAGATGTCGTAACTAAGGGACAGCCGATCTCTGCGGTGGGTTCAACTGGTTTTTCGACAGGGCCACATTTACATTTTGAGTTACGCGCCAACGGCGAACCGATTGATCCTAGTGCTTATTTATAACTCAAATAATGGCGGCGCTTTGCGCCGCAACTGTTTAAGGCAATACTCACATTGCTACATACAGCCTATTAATGGTTTGATTGATACAGAAAGATTTTAGAAAGCGGCGCTTCGCGCCGCTTTCTAAAATCTTTCTGGGTTTTAAGTCAGCGCAAAGCGCTGTAACTTGCGATCGCGGATATATCAAGGGACTCTATGGCTTGGCAAGATTGCAGAAAAGCATAGATTCGCTTAGCAATTTGAGCAACGCCACCTTGTGTATTCGATTCAATATTGACAGGAATTACAGGATCATGGAGAGAAAGACGCAATAAAAACCATCCTTCTTCTTGATTACACGAAACTCGCACACCTTCATAATTATTGGGTACAAGCTTCCAATCAGACTGCTCAGCCGCGTATGCTTGTAAATCCGTAATTACGCGATCGCCAATCTGTCTAAAATTATCCGCCGAAATCTTAATCCGAAACTCTTCACTCTCAATCGGTTCTTGTAAATTGAGAATGAGATCGGTAAGGGATTTACCTGCTAATTTGGATTTAGCAAGCTCGATTAACAACTTACTCACCAAATAAGCTCCATCATCAAGGAAATAATTTTCTTGCATAGCGCCATGTCCAGAAGTCTCGATCGCGAGCCAAGACTCTTGCCCTGATTGATTTAGACGAATCGACTCATTGATCACATTCTTATAACCACGCTTAAAGCGATGGTGAATACCCTGCAAGTCCTGCTCAATAAATTTCGTCAAGCCATCGGACGTAATCGAATCAGTCACAATTGTAGATTTTGGATGCTCCTGTAGCACGATCGCGGAAATTAGGGCAATTAAACGATTTCGATTTAGCTCTTTTCCTGAACTATCAACCGCCGCACTGCGATCGACATCCGTATCAAAAATAATCCCAAAATCTGCTTGATTTTCTATAACAGCCTCACAAATGGAAGCCATCGCCGTCTTATCTTCAGGATTGGGAACATGATTTGGGAAAGTACCATCTGGCTCTAAAAACTGGCTACCTGTAATATCTGCCCCCAGAGGTTCTAATACTTTTCCTGCATAAAATCCTCCCGCACCATTCCCCGCATCAACAATAATTCTCAATCCCTTTAAAGGTTGCTCATAATATTCTGGATGATTCACCGATTCGCGAATTTTGGTTACAAATTGATCAGCATAGACGGCAATAAAGTCATGCTGTGAGATTTTGCCTTCAGGAGTTGCGATCGCAAACTGATTCATCTCCGCGATCGCCAGAATCTCGCTAATATCGGTCTTCTCTAGTCCACCTTGCGCCGTAAAAAACTTTAAGCCATTGCGATTGAAGGGTAAATGACTAGCGGTCAACATGATCGCGCCATCACACTTAAATCCATCCGTGACAGTACTCATAAACATGGCAGGAGTTGAGGCGATCGCAAAGTCATACACACTCACTCCCAGAGAAGTCATCCCATCCATTACTGCTTGCATCAGTTCTGGCCCTGACAAGCGACTATCGCGACCTACCGAAATTATTAGTTGATGAGCTGGTTTGTTTACCTTATGTATTAACCAACTAGCAAAGGATTTACCCAAAATATTAGCGATTTCAGGGGTAAGATTTACAGGCTCATTTGGTACTCCTACGATCGCGACACCACGGATATCAGAGCCATTTTGCAACTTTTTCCAATCAAAATTTTGGAGCATTATACAAATCCTGTGAGCCTAGTTAACTTGCCCTCATCTTAGTGCATGATTATAAGTAGTTCACTAGAACTTATGCCGCCCGCTACTCGGGCGGCATAAGTTCTAGTGAACTACTTACAGCGCTTTGCGATCAAACGAACCACAAGACTTTTTTAAAGTGTTGCTTTGCAAGACTTTAAAAAAAGTCTTGGTTCGGGTTTGATCGCAAAGCGCTGTAAAACAGCCGTGATCCTTTTAAGCACAATTGTTCCATGTCACCTAGATCTGTTCTTCCATCGCGCCTCCTCAATTACTGGCAAAAGTTCTTACCTTGGTTAGAGTCTTGCGCGATCGCGGCTTGGGGCATCACGCTACTCAGACTATGGCTCACTGGACAATTATTTTTATTAGTCCATCCCAACTACATTCCTCTCACCGTCACTGCGGGGATTGGACTCACCATCGTGGGAGGAGCCGAGGCTTGGCGCGTCAGTCAACGGAGACGCACCTACAACAATCAACAGCACGTTACTTTACTCAAGCCATCCTTGAGCAGCAGTTTACTTTTGGCAGTAGCGATCGTGGCGCTATTGGTTAATCCTCGTCCCTTCACTAGTGAAAAAGCAATCCATCGTGGCGTAATTGATAGTGTCGCTGATGCAAGAACTGTTCCCCAATCCTTCCGTGCTAGCAATCGCCCTGAAGAAAGAACTCTAGTGGAATGGGTTCGCACCATTAGCGCTTATCCAGAGCCTGATGCTTATGTCGGTCAAAAGGTCAATCTCACAGGTTTTGTGGTTCATGCTCCTGATCAGCCCGACAATATGTTTTTGATTACACGATTTATCATTACTTGCTGTGCAGCAGATGTTTATCCTGTCAGTTTGCCTGTGCAGATTAATGGAAGTCGTTCTATGTATCCTCCCGATCGCTGGCTAAAAATAGAAGGTCAAGTGGCAGTAAATACAAATAACAGTAAACGTCAAGTCGTTATTGTCGCTAACAACATCACTGCGATCGCTGAACCCAAAAATCCCTATGATTATTAGACCTAATAAATCGCGGCTCCTCATCCCATCTTTAGGTAAATATAGAGCCAAAACCGAAGAGAGAGTTGCGGCGCTTCGCGCCGCAACTCTCTCTTCGGTTTTAGGAACAATCTAATAAAATCCAAAAAATATAAAAATATGTCAATCAGTCAGGGTCAGCTACTGGAAACCTACAGCAACAATCACCCTAATGAAGTGTTACTAGTAAAGCTCAAACTTGACGGCGAACTAGATGAAATAATGATCTTTAAAGGATTTTCTAGCTCCTTAGTTCATGCAACTGCTTTTGATCCTGATATACCAGTAATATCCGATCGCGCCGAAATCCTAACCATCGATCGCCTCACTACTCCCTACACCCCCCATCAACCGAACTACATCCAACAGGGGATAACATGGAAAGAATTTCAAGCTGGTTTGGCACAAAGCACTACAAGTTAAACAAATCCCCCATAATTTAAATATGCTCGAAGAGACGCGGCAATTAATTTATAGTAAGCAAGTAAAAATTGCTTCATTATTAATCTATCAAAATATTTTGACCCAAGAGGCATGGGAAGCCTATGTAAAACTAATGCATAGCCTTGCTAACTATGTCACCGATGGTCATGAAAATAACTATCGCCGACTTGCATATTTAGTTGCTTACGGAAAATGGTTTAGAGCGATCGCCTCAACGGGCTATAACTGGCGGGATTATGTAATTGCCCAAATCTTAACTTCAGATAATCCTTTTAGTAGACAATCTCAAACAACAGATTTTGAAAATTTATCTGCTTCATTAATTACGGCTACCAAAAGCGATCTCAAAATTTTAGAGGAGCTAAGTCTTTGGGGTGGAGAAAAATTAGTTGACTTGATAGAGGCTTGTGGCGATCGCTTAGTAGCTTGGCATACGACAACTAGTAATTTGTCCAAACTTTCAGAAGCAAAGCGATCGCTAATTCTCAAGTTTCAAGCCAATGATGATTGGACAAAGTTTTTACCTGATTTAGCCAACTATTACAAGCATTCGGGAACGGGAATATTTACCGAATATGATGCTTTCCGTTGGAGATCTGGACATTTAGAAGGTATTGCATATCCAGATTTGGTGCAAGTATCTGATCTAATCGGTTACGCAACACAAAGGCAGTCTCTCTACAAAAATACAGACGCTTTTTTAGCGGGTTATCACGGGTTACATACATTGCTATATGGCAGTCGTGGCACTGGCAAATCATCCCTAATTAAGTCATTAATCTACGCCTATCGCGATCGCGGTCTACGCCTAATTGAAGTCACCAAAAATGATCTCAAAGACTTACCGACTATTGCCGAAATTTTGCGCGAAGCTCCACAAAAATTTATTGTTTTTGTCGATGATCTATCCTTCGAGGAAGAAGGCGAAGATTACAAAGCTCTCAAAGTAGTTTTAGAAGGGACACTCTCCTCACAACCTAATAATCTTTTGGTCTACGCAACTTCCAATCGCCGTCACTTATTGCGCGAATACTTTAGCGATCGCCCCAGTTTAAAAGATCTTAGCGATCGGCAAGAAGTCAATCCTTGGGACACCGTACAAGAAAAGCTATCCCTAAGCGATCGTTTTGGACTTACGTTGACTTTTCTCCAAGCCGATCAAGAAATTTATCTTAAAATCGTACATCACCTTGCCAAACGTGCAGGTATTGAAATCTCAGAAGAAGATCTAGATTTTCGCGCTTTGCAGTGGGCTACTCGCAATAACGGACAGTCAGGACGAACTGCCCAGCAATTTATCGACTTTTTACAAGCAGATCTCAAAGTTAAAAATATAAGTCATCAATATTAAGACAGAGAGTTGCAGCGCAAAGCGCTGCAACTCTCTGAGGTTTTGAGCTACCTAGCAAAGCTAGAGTTATAGTCACTTGTATAAGGACAAATCAAAACCAAAACAGTGTGAGGCGGCGCGAAGCGCCGCCTCACACTGTTTTGGTTTTATGTCTTACTACCATGAATGGCGACAGCTACAGATAGAAATCAGAAGATGAGTTGCCGCGCAAAGCGCCGCAACTCATCTTCTGATTTTATGTCCTGACTTGACTAGCAAGCTCTAATTAATTCCTTATTTTGTATTTTGCAAAATAATTTTGCTGCTTTTTGCATTTTGTGTAGTAACATAGGTAACTGCGACGGGATGTAGCGCAGCTTGGTAGCGCGCCTGCTTTGGGAGCAGGATGTCGTAGGTTCGAATCCTATCATCCCGATTTTAATATTTCAAAAGAGTGATAGTGGCGTTAAGCACCGCTATCACTCTTTTGGCTTTAAGAAGAATGCAATAGACTGTATTTTTTTGGTAGTTAATCAAAGCACTATATTTAAATTGGCATCAGCAAATAAGTATTTATACCTATTTGCTGATGCCGATTTTTTGACCTGTACAAAAAATACTTAGATCCTAACTTTAAGCCTTGAGATGTGATGACAAAAAATAAGTCATCAGTATGGATGGATGATCAATATACTTATTACATTACTAGCTATCCCTAGAGAGGTAGAAGTATGTTGTCTTAACATTTTTTTAATACTTGCCGCTCAAATTTGACATTCTAGAAGTCATCTCAAATCTTTACTTAGAGAGAGTTTTGGGTTTTTAAGCATTTCATAATAAGTCAAACGTAAAGATGTGTTAAGCTATTTTCAAATCCATATAAATACTAGTAATTAAAGCAGGATTTAAAATTATGACTATTGCAATGGGTAGATCCCAGCAAGTCGAAAGAGGATGGTTTGACGTCATCGATGACTGGCTAAAACGCGACAGATTTGTATTTATTGGTTGGAGTGGCTTGCTACTATTCCCAACAGCATTTTTATCAGTTGGTGGTTGGTTTACAGGTATCACCTTTGTATCTTCTTGGTATACCCACGGTCTAGCTTCTAGCTTCCTTGAAGGATGCAACATCTTGACTGTAGCCGTATCTTCCCCTGCTTTGAGCGTCGGTCACTCATTGCTATTGCTATGGGGACCTGAAGCCCAAGGTGACTTTACTCGCTGGTGTCAAATCGGTGGTCTATGGACATTCTTGGCTTTACACGGTGCATTCGCTCTGATCGGCTTCATGCTGCGTCAATTTGAAATCGCTCGTCTAGTTGGTATTCGTCCTTATAATGCGATCGCTTTCTCTGGTCCTATCGCCGTATTCGTATCAGTATTTTTGATGTACCCCTTGGGGCAGTCTGGCTGGTTCTTCGGCCCTACCTTCGGCGTAGCTGGCATCTTCCGCTTCATCTTGTTCCTACAAGGTTTCCACAACTGGACTCTTAACCCCTTCCACATGATGGGCGTAGCAGGTATCCTCGGTGGCGCACTGCTCTGTGCAATTCACGGCGCAACCGTTGAAAACACCTTGTTTGAAGATGGCGAAGGCGGCAGCTCTAACACCTTCAAAGCTTTCAACCCAACTCAAGCTGAAGAAACCTACTCCATGGTTACAGCTAACCGCTTCTGGAGCCAAATCTTCGGTATCGCTTTCTCCAACAAGCGTTGGTTGCACTTCTTCATGCTATTCGTACCTGTAACTGGACTATGGTTCAGCAGCGTTGGTATCGTCGGTCTAGCATTAAACTTGCGTGCTTATGACTTCGTATCTCAAGAAGTTCGCGCCGCAGAAGATCCAGAATTTGAAACTTTCTACACCAAGAACTTGCTCTTGAACGAAGGTATCCGTGCTTGGATGGCTCCTCAAGACCAACCCGCAGAAAGATTTATCTTCCCTGAAGAAGTATTGCCTCGCGGTAACGCACTGTAATTTCTCCAAATATTTTGTACAGCGCTTTGCGCTGTAAAAAATCTACTATTAGCTATCAGAGATCAACGCGGTTAGACTAGTTTTTAGATTATGATGGATTTCATCAAACCTCTAGACGCTGTTCAGCTACTAAGTTGGTACCTGATAGCTAAAAAATTATTTGCACTTTAAACCTATAAAAAGTTTTTTGGAGATTCCCTCTCGTGACAACGACCATTAACTTAAATAACTTGGGAGTTGGTGGACGTACACAAGATACATCGGGCTTTGCTTGGTGGTCTGGTAATGCACGTCTCATCAACCTTTCTGGCAAACTGCTGGGCGCTCACGTTGCTCACGCTGGTTTGATCGTATTCTGGGCTGGCGCAATGACATTATTTGAAGTTGCCCACTTTGTTCCTGAAAAGCCAATGTACGAGCAAGGCTTTATTCTGCTTCCTCACATGGCTACCCAAGGCTGGGGCGTTGGCGCTGGTGGTGAAGTTGTGGATATTTTCCCTTACTTCGTAGTTGGCGTATTACACCTTATCTCCTCGGCTGTGCTTGGATTTGGTGGCGTCTACCATGCTCTACGTGGACCAGAAGTTCTTGAAAACTATTCATCCTTCTTTGGCTATGACTGGAAAGACAAGAACCAAATGACCAATATCATTGGTTATCACTTGATTGTGTTAGGTTTTGGTGCGCTTCTGCTCGTATTCAAGGCGATGTTTTTTGGCGGTCTCTACGACACATGGGCACCTGGTGGTGGCGATGTTCGGGTGATCACTAACCCAACGATTAATCCTGTTGTTATCTTTGGCTACTTGTTAAATTCTCCCTTTGGTGGCGAAGGCAACATTGTCGGTGTTGACAACCTTGAAGATGTAGTCGGCGGACATATTTGGATTGGCTTAATCTGCATTGCTGGCGGTATCTGGCACATTCTTACCAAACCTTTTGGTTGGGCGCGTCGCGCTTTGGTATGGTCTGGTGAAGCTTATCTTGCTTATAGCCTTGGTGCTTTGAGCTTGATGGCTTTTATAGCCACTTGCTTTGTATGGTTTAACAATACTGTTTATCCTAGTGAATTCTTCGGTCCTACTGGAGCTGAAGCATCTCAATCTCAAGCTTTCACATACCTTGTTCGTGACCAAAAGCTTGGTGCAAACATTGCTACATCTCAGGGTCCTACTGGTCTTGGTAAGTACTTGATGCGTTCTCCTTCTGGTGAGGTCATCTTCGGTGGTGAAACCATGCGCTTCTGGGACTTCCGTGGTCCTTGGTTAGAGCCTCTTCGTGGTCCTAACGGCTTAGATATTGACAAGCTTAAGAATGACGTTCAGCCTTGGCAAGTACGTCGTGCTGCTGAGTACATGACTCACGCTCCTCTTGGTTCTTTGAACTCAGTGGGTGGAGTTATTACCGAAATTAACGCAGTTAACTTCGTATCTCCTCGCTCTTGGCTATCTACTTCTCACTTCGTATTGTCCTTCATGTTCTTGGTTGGTCACCTATGGCACGCTGGTCGCGCTCGCGCAGCAGTTGCTGGTTTTGAGAAGGGTATTGATCGCAAAACTGAGGCTGTACTATCTATGCCTGAGCTTGATGCTTAATTTTGAAATAAAAAGACATTGTTAATTAACGTTAATCAACAGTTTGTCTAAACAAAAAAAAGGGGCGCAATGCGTCCCTTTTTTGTTTAGTTACTACCCGTGAATATAACATCGGGAAATTTACCTTGAGCTTCAGTCATAGGGCGATTTTTACCCTCTTGTTGCCAGTAATTAATTACTTCGGTTGCCTTATTTAAAATCTCAATCCGATCTTGATCGGCGATCCAAGGCTTGCTTTCCATTTCTGATTTAAGTTGATCCCAAGCATCATCGCGGGGCCAAAAGAAATACTTGGTGAGAGGACTGAAACCTTTGCCAACGACTTGATCGACGGCAAGAGCTACGTTATTCTCTAACCATAAGATTTTTAGGATAAACTGAGACAATACTACTTACCTCCAAAAAAAGTTAAATTACATATTAAAGTAGCGATCTTGCAATATAACATGATTGAAACCCCTAAAGTTGACTCTAGTTTTTTAGGTCAAAAAAATATCAAAGTATTTATATTTGACATTGACGGTGTCATTAGAGATGTTTCTGGTTCTTACCGTCGCGCGTTAGCGGATACAGTCGAATATTTTACAAACTCTGCCTATCGACCTACCTCTGAAGAAATTGACAATTTGAAGGCAGAAGGGATTTGGAACAATGACTGGGAGGCTTCTCAGGAGCTGATTAAGAGATATTTTCATGGTCTAGATCAAGAGTCGAAAGTTTCCTATGAGTCGATAGTAAGCTTCTTTCAAAGTCGTTATCGTGGCAATGAGCCTAACTGGTCAGATGGTTACATTGCTTCAGAGCCTTTAATTGCCAATCAAGAATATTTTCAAGAGTTGACTAGTGCAGGAATCGGTTGGGGATTTTTTAGTGGGGCAACGAGAGCTTCAGCTAAATATGTATTGAAGCGCCTAGAGATGACCGAACCTGTATTGATTGCCATGGAAGATGCGGCAGGTAAACCCGATCCTAGTGGTCTAATACTTGCAGTAAAACAAATCGAGTCCAGAAATCAGATATTGGCAGATCTAGTTGTGTATGTCGGTGATACCGTGGCGGATATGTTGACGGTGGTAAAAGCCAGAGATTTTGACCCTAGCTATAATTACTTAGCTGTGGGAGTAATTCCACCCCATGTGCCAGATAATCTGCGCGATCGCTACAGAGATTTGATGAAGGAAAATGGTGCGGATATTGTTTTAAACAATATGTTGGAGTTAACGCCGCAGCTTAATTTATTGCAAAGTTCTGTAAGTTAAATTTTGCAATAAATTAGCGATAGCATAGATTGATTTCCTATAGTCATTAATCAGTTAAAAAGAAATTTATGTCACAGTCCCAACAATATTATTTTGTAGCTGCTAGCCGTAAATATTTGTGTGAAGACGAAGGGAAACCTTTAAATGAGACCCTTAATGAGCGTCGCCGCAATTTTGAAGCTCGTAATATGGAAATTAATTTTTGGCTAGTTGAGCAGCCTGCTTTTTTGGAAGCTCCTGAAATGGCAAGCATTAAAAAGCAAATCCCTCAACCAGCCGCCGCGATTATTACTACTGATCCCAACACAATGCGTTGGCTAAAGTTAAGACTTGAGTTTGTGGTAAGTGGTGAGTTTTCTGCTCCTAGTGACGCAATTCCTGCTCCTTTAGCATCTCTAGCGATCGTCTAAACTTAATAAAATTAAGTAGTTACTGCTTGTAAATACAGCGCTTTGCGCTTAATTAAAACCCAGAGAAATTTTGGGAAGCGGCGCTCCGCGCCGCTTCCCAAAATTTCTCTGCACTACTCAAAGCCTCAATAGGCTGTAGTTAGGTGTGCGCGGCGAAGCCGCGCACACCTAATTATTTACAAGCAGTAGTAACAATTACAGCTTTTTACACTCAGAGCCGAACCAAAAATTTTGGTTCGGCTCTGAGCTATGTGCTAAGGTATGACCTTAAATTTGCTGCTCAAATTGCTAGTTGCGATAGTTATTGTGCTTAGCCCTATTCATAAAAAGTCTTTTGCTAGTTGGCAAACTCCTTACGGGTATGCCAACTTTGGGTTTAAAGCAATTACCGCAAACCATCAGAAATATAACGATCGCAACCTCTATGGCTCCTTAACAAAACTAGGACTAACTCTCGAAAAAGAGCAGCCATCTCACAGGATTTGTCTAAACCAAAGCTTTGCGATCCAAAAAGCGGGAAATGAACTTGCTGAATGTGAGGATATTTGGGAATATGCAGAGCATGATGGCACGATCGCGATCGCCCTATCCGATGGCGCAACCGAATCTTCGTTTGCTAGAGAATGGGCGCAGAAGTTGGTCACAACCTTTGTAAATCAGGATAATCGAATTAGCTTGCATAACGATTTGACAACGTGGCTATTGGGCTTACAAACTATTTGGCAGAAATGGTTAAGTCAGCAAAATTTATCTTGGTTTGCCAAGCGCAAAGCGGAGCAGGGCGCTTTTGCTACTTTTCTGAGTCTTGAAATTTCTTCTAATTTGCAGTGGATTTCTTTAGCGGTCGGCGATTCATGCCTATTTGTAGTCCGCGATTGCACCTTACAAGAGAGTTTTCCTCTGCACAACAGTCAAGAATTTAATAATCGTCCTAGACTTGTTAGCAGCTATGCTCAATTAACCAATATCAATACCTTGAAAGCGCTTGGTCATGCTCAAATTGGCGATCGCTTTTACCTAACTACGGATGCGATCGCCTGTTGGATTTTTAAGCAACTAGAAGCAAGTTTGAATCCTTGGGTAAAATTGGAGCAGATTAACTCACAGGATACATTTGTCAGATGGGTAAGTGAATTGCGCGATCGCCATGAAATCGTGAATGACGATACCACCTTGCTATGTCTAGAAATTCAGGATGCTTCCAAAATTTTGTGATTCATGACAGATATTCAGACTTGGCCACTAAATATTGATTTTACGATCGCTGTGCAGAACCCGCACCTTTGCTTTGCGGACGCGGATTTAAAGCAAGCTAGCACCGCTAAAACTGCGCGGGGAAGAGTGTTGTTGTGGTCTGGAAATTTTGCAACAGTTTATAAACTTACTCAAGGCAATCAATCTTGGGCGGTGCGGTGCTTTACTCGTACACCCCAAGCTAATGTGCAGCATCGCTACCAATTAATTAGTGAGTATCTCCGTCAACATCCAATTCCTTATCTAGTTAATTTTGAGTTTTTAGCAAAGGGCGTTTTGGTGAAAGGGAAATGGTATCCCATCCTCAAAATGGATTGGGTAGAGGGGGCAGAAATTGATCGCTACATTGGTGAGAATATTGATGATTCACAGGTACTACTGCGTCTTGATCGGCAGTTAAAACAATTACAAAAGGATCTCCAACAGATAGGCATTGCTCATGGGGACTTACAGCATGGCAACATCATGGTTGACGATCAAGGAGAACTTAAACTAGTTGACTATGATGGGATGTATGTTCCTGCATTGCTGGGTATGCCTCCTCTTGAGATTGGACATCCCAACTATCAACCGCCAACGCGATCGCTGGATGATTTTGGGGATCTCCTTGATGAATTTTCCTTTGAAGTAATTTCTCTTTCATTACGAGCCTTAGCTAAGGAACCAATTCTGTGGGAAACATTTCACGAAGACAATAAAAATTTGATCTTCCTGCACAGCGATTTTCAAGATCCTGATTCTTCGCCAGTATTCCAAGCGATCGCCAATATTCCCGATGATGAAACGCGGATAATCTGCGATCGGCTAATTCTTCACTGCAAAGGAAAAACGCATTCTCCCTTCAATCAGCCGCTCAAAGCTCTAGAATTAAACATCAAGCAACAATTAGCATCTTTTTCGTCAGCTCCTAAAATAATTTTAGGGGGATTGGCAGGAATTACGATCTTGGTATTAGTTGGCTTTATGTTGTCGATTAACAAAAAAAATCCATCGCCACCCCAGCCCACTCTTACTCAATCACCCACTCCTCCAGTAATCTCTAGTCCACCGCAGATTACTCCCATCTCTACACCAAAACCAACCCCCAAATTAACTCGAATGACACTAGCAACTTTGCTGGCAAAGTATGCAGAGGGGCGGCGCAATTTTCGGTATGTGCAACTGACAGGAAGTCAAGGAGATCTCTTTCAAGATCTAGACTTTAGAGATATCGATTTGAGCGGGTCAGTGCTAGAAAAGATCGATTTGCGTCAAGTAATCTTTAAAAATGCCAATTTGAATGGGGTGAATATCATCAGAGCAGATCTACGCGGTGCAGATCTGAGTAAAGCAAGTCTGATTGATGCAAATTTTACCCTGTCTAATTTTGCTGAAGCCAATCTCTCTGAAGCTAATCTATTACGCGCCAACTTGTCGCAATCTAAATTCCCCAATGCCAACTTGACTAAAGCCGATTTAATGAGAGCTGATCTGAGTGAAGCTGATCTAAACAGAGCCAATCTAAGTGGGGCAAATTTATTATTAGCCAACCTCCGTAAAGCAAATCTTACCAAAGCAAATTTGCGAGAGGCAAACTTGAGTGCTACTGACTTAAGTGGCGCAAACCTCGAGGATGCAGATTTACGCTTGGGAGATTTGCGATCGGCTGAGCTAAACCTAACCAATCTCTCCAATGCCAATCTTAGCTCTGTTAACTTAACGGCGGCGAGGTTGATTTTAATTGAGTTAGCAGGAACCAACTTGAATGGCGCTAACTTCCGCAGTGCGATCGTTGAAAACATCGGTAGTATTGAAGCCGCTGACTTTAGCAACGTGTCTAACCTTGCGCCAAATATTCGCAAATATTTTTGTTCTCTAGCTTCTGGCAACGTTGCAATGACTGGCAATACTACAAAATCAACACTTGATTGCTTGCAGTAATCGCTACTCTAGTACGGGATTATTTCCCCGCCGAAGGCGGGGAAATAATCCTCTATACATCGCTTGGTTGAAAAGCACTACATACCCAAAGAATTGAGGAGCGGCGCGAAGCCGATCCTCAATTCTTTGGGTTGGAGATCGCTATGTACGATGTCTCAGATAAAGAGTAAAATCAACATGAATATCAAAATTAGTCAAAACCAACGGTTAAGTGTCAATTCTTAGCAATTAACTGCTAGTCTGAAAAACACGAAAAGAGTACTACTGCAATGATCGAAGAAGAAACCACCTTAAATTCTGATGACCTCATTGATGAAGATGATGAGGTTCTTGAATCACGGCTGCAACAACTCGCAACCGATGAGTTAAATCAAATCGCAAATTCAGAAACACCAAAAACTGATGAGCTAACAGCGGAAACAGTAACAGCCAATCAAGCCAACCCTGAACCCACTAAAGCTAGTGCGGCAGCAGCAGCAACGCTTGAAAAAATTAATGGGCTGATTGCTGAATCCACCGCACTAAAAGAACAATTAGACGAACGCAAACAACAGTATTTACGTTTATATGCTGACTTTGAAAATTTCCGTAAGCGAACAGAACGGGACAAAGAAGAGCAAGAAGGAACAATTACATCCAAGATTCTGAAAAAGATCTTGCCAGTAGTTGATGATTTTGAGCGCGCGCAACTACAAATTACACCTAAAAATGATGGTGAGGCTGCTATACATAAAAGTTATCAGTCAGTCTATAAACAACTGTTGAAGTGCCTCAAAGAAACAGGAGTTGCCAGAATGGAATGTGTTGGTCAAGAATTTGACCCTAATTTTCATGAAGCAATTATGCAAGAAACTTCGCCCGAATATGAGGAAGGTACAATTATTGAAGAGTTACGCCCTGGATATTTGGTCAGCGACGATCGCGTTTTACGTCACTCATTGGTAAAAGTATCATCTGGAAAAATCGATGGTGATAGCAGCAAACCCTCCGAAAATAATGCTGACAATCTAGTTGATCAGGCTCAATAGTAAGCATTAACTCTTAAATATTTCAAGATGCGATCGCGATTGCATCTTGAAAACCATTAATAGGGTACATTATTCAGAAAATTAGCAAGCTAAACTAACAAAAAGCTTTTAACGGAACTGACGATTATGTCGAAAGTAATTGGAATCGACCTTGGCACGACAAATAGTTGTGTTTCTGTTTTAGAGGGTGGTAAACCTGTTGTCATCTCTAGCTCAGAGGGAGGACGCACCACGCCGAGTATTGTTGCTTTTGTCAAAGATAGCAACGAGCGTATTGTCGGGCAAGTTGCCAAGCGTCAGTCCGTCACCAATTCGGTGAATACCGTTTATAGCATCAAGCGCTTCATTGGGCGCGGATGGAATGAGACTGAGAATGAGCGCCGTCGCGTTCCCTATGCGGCAGTCAAAGGCAAAGATGATACTGTCGATGTGCAAATTGGGGATAAAACTTATACCCCTCAAGAGATTTCGGCAATGATCTTGCAAAAGTTAAAGCAGGACGCTGAAAACTATCTAGGCGAGGAGGTTACTCAAGCCGTCATTACTGTACCCGCTTATTTTACTGATACCCAACGTCAAGCGACGAAGGATGCTGGAGCCATTTCTGGCATGGAAGTATTACGAATTGTCAATGAGCCGACAGCCGCCGCCCTTGCCTATGGTTTGGATAAGCAAGAGCAAGATCAAATAGTTTTAGTGTTTGATCTTGGCGGCGGTACATTTGATGTGTCTGTGTTGCAGCTTGGTGATGGCATTTTTGAAGTTAAAGCAACTTCGGGCAATAACCATTTGGGCGGTGATGATTTTGATGCCGCGATCGTGGATTGGCTGATTGCTGACTTTAAGCAAAAAGAAAATATTGATTTATCAGCAGACAAAACAGCTTTACAACGTCTTAAAGAAGCCGCCGAAAAAGCTAAAATCGAGCTTTCTAGCGCTCCTTCCACTTTGATCAGTCTGCCATTTATTGCAGCCGATGAGGCGGGACCCAAAACAATTGAGCTAGATTTCACCCGTTCTAAGTTTGATGAAATTACTGCCAATTTAGTAAAAGCGACCCTTGAGCCAACGGCACAGGCACTAAAAGACTCGGGGCTGCTACCGAAAGAAATTAATCGAATTATTCTGGTTGGTGGTTCAACCCGCATTCCGTCAGTTCAGGACGCAATATCAAGGTTTTTTGACGGCAAAAAGCCTGATCAATCTGTCAATCCCGACGAAGCCGTGGCGATCGGAGCTGCCGTACAAGCAGGAATTTTGGGCGGTGAAGTTAAAGATCTGCTATTGCTGGATGTCATTCCTCTGTCGATTGGTCTAGAAACTCAAGGCAATGTATTTACTAAAAATTTAGAACGTAACACTACGATCCCCACCAGTAAGTCACAAATTTTTTCTACGGCAGTTGACAACCAATCAGCCGTGGAAATTCATGTTCTTCAAGGTGAGCGGGCTATGGCTAAGGACAACAAGAGCCTTGGCAAATTTGAGTTAGAAGGTATCCGACCTGCACCGCGTGGCATTCCGCAAATTGAGGTTTCCTTCGATATTGATGCTAATGGCATTCTTAAGGTGTCAGCAAGAGATATCGATACGGGTGTTGAACAGAGCATTAGCATCACTAATACGGGCGGCTTAAGCCCTAGTGAAATTGAGAGAATGCGGATGGAAGCCGAGGTCTACGCTGATGAAGACACAGCCCGTCGCGAACTTGCCAATATGCGTAACCAAGCCTCTAACTTAATTCGTACTGTCGAAGAAATTCTTAGAGACAATGGTCCTACTATAATTAGCCAGAGTATGCGCGAAGAACCTCTGAAGAACATGGAAGCACTCAAGAATCTGCATGAGTCTGAAGAAGCAACCTATGAAGATATTCAAATTGCGATTAAGCCATTACAGCAGAGTTTATTTGAATTGACTCAGGCCGTCGAGAAGTATTCGCAAGTTGAGCGTGTTAAGAAAAAGCCTAGCGATACTTTGGGATAACAAAACCCAATAGAGAATTACGGCGCTTCGCGCCGTAATTCTCTATTGGGTTTTGGCTTTGTTAGCGATCGCTACACTGCAAGCGCAAAGCGCTGTATGATGACATAGGTGTAGTTGTACTTTTAGCTACAGTTGATTGTTCTATCAATAATTGGCAATTAGAAGCCTATTGTGTAAACCGTGAGTCGCTATGTCACTGTTTGATTGGTTTGCTGAAACACGCTCCCGTGCTGGTGAGACATATCGCCGCAAAAGCACTAGTCTCAGTCAAGGATCTCAAGAAAGGGAAATTCCTGATGGTTTGTGGCATAAATGCTCCAGTTGTGGGGCTTTGACTTATGTCAAAGACTTAAGAGCTAATTTGATGGTTTGTCCAGAATGTAGTCATCACAACCAAGTCAATGCCTACGAACGCATTGCTCAATTAATTGATGCTGGTACATGGCAAGAAATGGACTCAGATTTAACTTCCTGTGACCCATTAGGTTTTAAAGATCGTAAGCCCTACATCGATCGCATCAAAGAATATAAACAAAAAACTGGTTTGAGCGATGGTGTAATCACTGGTACTGGCAAGATCGACGGCTGTGATGCAGCCCTTGCGGTGATGGACTTTCGCTTTATGGGTGGCAGTATGGGATCAGTAGTGGGTGAAAAAATTACCCGTATGCTCGAAACTGCGACGGCAAAGCGTTACCCTGCCTTGATCTTTTGTGCTTCTGGCGGAGCGCGGATGCAGGAAGGAATTTTGAGCTTAATGCAAATGGCAAAGACCTCCGCAGCTTTAGAGCGTCATCGTCAGGCAAATTTGCTATACATAGCAGTTTTGACTAATCCAACTACGGGTGGTGTAACTGCCAGTTTTGCGATGCTTGGTGATCTGATCTTGGCAGAACCAAAAGCTTTGATCGGGTTTACAGGTCGTCGTGTCATTGAGCAAACCCTTAAGCAAAAAATTCCTGAAGGTTTCCAATCGTCAGAATATTTGCTAGAGCATGGTTTTGTGGATGCAGTTGTGCCAAGAACCAAGCTGAAACAGAATTTGTCGATGATTTTAAAAATGCATCAGCCACAGGCGATCGCTAATTCACAGTTTAACGGTGCTGCCAAATCAGTTGCCCCGATTTTGTCTGATACCAAGCTAGCCTCAGAGGTGTAGCCTCATCATCCAAGTTAATCGCTTGACGGGGAACGGCGATCGCTAATTTAATCGCTTGCTCTGGTTCACAAATTTGCCACTTGACCAGATTATGAACAGTATCAAGCAAGGGAACAGTTGTACCTGAAAGTGTGCCATCTGGCAGCCTTGCCGTACCATTGGTCACCGTAATTGGGCGATCGTCCCAAGGATAAACGCCATCGGGTAATCCTAGTGGGGCTAGAGCGTCACTGACTAGGAAAATTTTATCTGTCATCCGATAGAGCAGTTTTACCATTTGTGGTGAAACGTGAACACCATCGGCAATGAGTCCACACCATACCCGATCGCTTAATATTGCTTCGCCTAACAAACCAACATCACGATGATGCAGACTTGGCATGGCATTAAAGGCATGAGTGACCATAGTTGCACCTTGGGCGATCGCCATTTTCGTTTGTTCTGCATTTGCCGTAGAGTGACCTAAGCTGACGATGATATGGCGATCGCATAGATATTTAATAGTTTCGCCTGATGGATCGAGTTCGGGGGCGAGGGTAATAACTTTGATAATTTCGGTGTAGTCGCCTAATAATTTCTTTAATGTATCGAGATTAAGCGGCAGTAAATGTTGCTGAGGATGTGCGCCCCGCTTATCGGGATGTAAGAAAGAGCCTTCAAGATGTACGCCCAAGATTTTGGCTTGGAGAGGATCGGGATTTTGCTCTTGATTGGCGATCGCTTCGGCTAGGAAAAATAGCGATCGATGGAACTGCTCAATAGAAGCCGTAACGAGAGTTGGCAAAAATCCATCTAATCCCTGTTGATATAGAAATCGACAAATTTCTGGTAACTTAGCAGCGCGATCGCGATTTAGATTGTTAAAGGGAACTCCCAAAGCTCCATTAATTTGGAGATCGATTGCCCCTTGGGTAAAACAGATAAATTTATGTGTGTCTGTCATGATTTCCGCGATCGCTAATTATTTTCATCGCACTGCTAGAGAGTAAGCCCCGAAGGGGCTTACTCTCTAGCAGTGTTATAGATTGAGCTATTATGATTGGTAACATCATCCCAAGTAATCTAATTCTAATCTTATGACAGTTCAATTGCTTACGCAAAACCAGAATAAGTTGGCGAATAAGTTCCTATTGACGACCCAGCAATATCACCTCATGCACGAAGCTGGTATTTTTCAAGATGGCGATCGCTACGAATTAATTAACGGAGAAATTACAAAAATGTCCCCAAGTGGTAGAAAACACGCAGTCTGTGTGACTCGTTTACAAGAATTATTTATTAGTCGTTTATTAGGCATAGTGCAGGTTTGGTCACAAAATCCGATTCTTCTGGATAATGGCTCAGAGCCACAACCCGATCTCGCCATTCTCAAACGTCGTGAAGACTTCTATGCTGATAGATTGCCAACACCTGATGATATTTTGTTGATTATTGAGGTTGCTGATAGTTCCATTGATTACGATCGCGATATCAAAGCACCCCTCTATGCGGCGGCAGGGATTCCTGAAATGTGGTTGTTTGATGTGAATAGAAAGGCGATCGAGGGATATTCCCAACCATCGGCAAATGGATATAAATTAATCAGACGTTACGATGAGAATGATACTCTATCAATTCTTGCTTTTCCTGATGTGACGTTCAATTGGAACGAACTGTTTTAGATTTCAGTTTTTTTTTCGGCGTAGATGTTGATGCCAACGCGATCAATATGCTCCTTAAGCTTTGGTTCAGCGATCGCCTCATAATGCACGACATCAAAAAAATACGGTAATGGCTTCTCTTCGTTCAGACAATTAGCAAATCGCGCTGTAATTTCATAGGTAATACGATCGCCCTTTATCGCCAAATCCACATCCGACCCTGTTTTATAATTCCCCTTTGCCCGTGAGCCAAACAAGATTACTTCCGCAATTTCAGGAAATTCTCGAATCGCTTCATTGATATAAACAAAATCTCGCTCAATTAATCCATATTTCATAGCATTGCTATTTTGTTCTTAAAATAGGCATACACTTCAGCGAGAAGTTGAAAATATTTGTTTCTAATTTTTGCTTCGACAGCGATCGCTGTTTCTTCGTTGTAGGTATGCGCCGTTAAGTTGCGATCTTGGAGTGCATCAATCCAGTCATGTCCATTACTGATTAAACCTGACTGAAATGCTTGTTTAATCGCTTCTCTAGGAGTTTTAACAATAAATCCTTCTGTTTCTTCATAGTCCTTGAGCAGTTTCCAAGCAAGTTCAAAGGTCATCTCAAAAAACTGAATCAATCCTGCTCTTTCTAAAATGGAAAGTGGTTCTGTTTTAAGTGAGTCTTGCAATAAAAGGAATGCTCTCTCAAAGTTAGAAAACCTCTGTATCCATCGAATATATTCTTCTATCATTAGACTTATGATACTGTGGTAACTTAGTTTTATATCTTACAATTAGACCACAAACTAAATTTAAGATTAGTGTACTATTAAATAGTTATGGTTGTTCACAAGAAAATTAAATGCAATCTCTATTTAACATCTATCCCCTCACAAGGTTATTTTATTTTGTCCTTTGGTAATGAATTTAGGTAATGTCTGGCATTGTAAAGATATAATCGATTTTACTAAGCACTTGGCAGCATGAAAAATTTATTCTCTGAGTACTACCAACTTACAGAAGAAGAATTCAAGAAACTTTGGGATGAAAGTATATTTAGCTTTGATGCGAATATACTGTTACATGTATATCGTTTCACTCCACAAACTAGACAAAAATTTATTGAGATTTTGACTAAGCTTAATGGCAGAGTTTGGATAAGCCATCAAGTTGCATATGAGTATCAAAGCAATCGTGTAGAAGTTATAATAGGTCAACTAAATGCCTACGATAAGGTTATATCTGACTTAGATAAAAGCTTTAAAATTGAAGAAATCACAAAGAGTTTAAGTCAATTTAAACGTCATTCTTACATTGACACGAAATTCATTAAAGACACTTTATCTAATGCTATAGAAATAATAAAGAATAAACTGAAAGAGAGTAAAGATAATCATCCTAGCGACTTACTAATAAACGATCCGTATAGAGATGTATTAGATAATATTTTTGATGGCAAAATAGGGTCAGCATATGGTAAAGAAGATCTAAAAGATAAATACAAATCGGCTTCTGAACGCTTTAAAATGAAGATTCCACCTGGATTTAAAAACATAGATAAGCCTGAGCCTGAAAGATACGGTGATGTGGTTCTTTGGTTTCAACTAATTGATTATGCAGTAAAAGAGAAAAAATCAATTATCTTCATAACGGACGAAAATCAAGAAGATTGGTGGTTAGATGTCTCTGGGAAAAGAATTGGTTCACGACCAGAACTAATCAAAGAATTTATGGAGAAAACAGGTCAAAGAATTCATATATATTCATCTGATAAATTCATTCAATATGCTTCAAATTTTCTGGAACCAAAGCTTGATAAAGCTATTATTGAGGAAGCTGTTAAGGAAGCTAGAGATATTAGGTTAATGCTTCCTGATAATCTTGAGGAATCTGTCAAGGATACTAAAGATAAAAGTCTAATGCTTTCTAAGATGGTTACTGCGAGTTTGCCGATGTTTTTAGACTTATTAAAAAAACACAAAGAAGAGAAATCATACCCTACGTCTTGTCCTGAGTGTGATTCATCCAATGCTCAGGTATTTAAGCATAAGGGAGTAGCACCTACAGGAGAGTCTGCAAATGTGATTCGACTTGTCTGTTCAAATTGTGGGATACAAAGAATCATTCAGTACGAACCTGTGGACTATTAATACTTACAAACTCAGAATTAAAATCGCAGGTTCCTTGGCTGCGATCGCGCTTTTAATTAGCTCATTCTATGGGAAAGGCAATTATTCTACCCTAAGTGAGACTATGCAGCAATTTCGAGAATATTTGTAGATGACTTAACAAGGATTAGATCTTTAAGATCGACCTTATGACTAGCATTATCAATGTCAAACCCCACCAAATTTCCACTAGAGTCGTAATCTGCAACTACACCTTCAGAAATTTCAGAGCTTTCTGCGCTAGGTTTATCTGATAAATGTATATACAAGGAATCAGTTTCAGGGTAATAGCTTATCTTCATAGTTTAAATCCTAGATCTGGGAAAGCATTATGGATTGTGACTTTATCTTCTAGCGTAATTACACGCAAAACACGATTATCTATCTCTTCAATAGCTCCAAAAAATCGAAATCTATTGTTTTCTTGCTCTTCAACTCGTATGGGATTCTCAATTACACGAATACACCACTCTTTTTGCAAGCAGGGTCGTTTTTGTAAGACCTCATTTTCAAAATAATCAGTAAATTGATAGTTGCCCATTTCACTTTATTTTAGCTGCAAGGTTAAGCGATCGCGCTTTGGCTAGCTGATTTTATGAGAGAGGCGATCACACTGATGTTTGAGGCATCGATTCTATCAGCGCTCTTAGGACTTTGTTAACTGCTTCAGGAGTGGTAAAGACTTGCGCTACATCCTCATCTAAAACGACAAATCTTAAACTTTGTACTTCACTACGACTGGCAAAGCGATTTGGTTTTGCCTTCTGATAGTCAAGGCTATATTCAGCTAGAAGCTCATCATCAGAATTTGGCTGATTTTTAAAGGGAGTTTCGTTCATATTCTTCACGTTCTTTTCGAGTAGCGGGACGAGCGCTAATAATACGAATACTATTGGAGCGCTCAGTAAAAGAAATTATTAGTAACTGACTTCGTAACGAGTGACCAATTATGATTTCTCGATACTCATTTATAGAATGCGCTGCATCATCAAAGATGACTGCTAGAGGGTTATCGAAGACAGTCTGAGCTTCCTCAAAGCTAACACCATGCTTCTTTAAATTAGTAATCGCTTTTGAATTATCCCACTCAAACTTCATATCCAAATTATATCTAATTTTTTAATTGTAGCTTTTGGCTAGCTGATTTTATGGAAAAGGCGATCGCGAAATTTAAGTAGGCTAATATTAAAATGTATGTGCAGAGTTTAGCTCCATTAACAAAGATGCAAACCTATAGCTTTGACAAAATCCTTGAATCCGTTGAAGAAATGTCTGACGATGAACAACTTACCCTAGTTGAACTAATCGCTCATCGAATTACAGAGAGACGTAGAGATGCGATCGCCTCCAATATTATGCGTGCAAACGAGGAATACTCTCAAGGTCAAGTGTTTAGAGGTTCTGTAGCTGATATTATGGCGGAACTAGAGCGATGAGAACTCTTGTATCAACATCTTCATTCAAACGAGCATTTAAAGCCTTAATTCGCCGCGATCCCGAAATGAAAAGCCAAATAGCTCAACGATTAGAAATGTTGATGGCTGACCCATTTCATCCTGCTCTGAAAACCCACAAATTGAAAGGGAAGCTATCTGGTGCGTGGGCTTGCACTGTCGAGTATGACTGCCGAATAGTCTTCAGTTTTAAGAAAAATCCAGATTTAGACTCAGAAGAAATTCTTCTTATTGATATTGGTAGTCACAATGAAGTTTATTGATTCTATGAAAAAGGCGATCGCTTTGAACTTTTAGAAAATTCATCGTGATCGCCTCTTAGTTGCTAGAAATTAAGCAAATATTGATTACACAACTACCTGATTAGTAACATTGCTGTCGATCGCTTCTCTAAGAGCGCGAACGGTGGCGATCATCGAAACTACATCATTCAACTGGTTAACAGCCGAACCAACACCAACACCTGACGCGCCAGCAGCGATCGCCATAGGAGCAGTGATATTGCTCAAGCCAGAAGCGCACATTACGGGGATCGAAACTGCGCGGCTGATGGCATGGGCAGCAGCAAGGGTAGGCGATGCCTTTTCGATCGCACCGAGGATACCTGCATGAACTGGAGCCGAGCTTGTACCACCTTCGGTTTGGATGATGTCAGCACCGATCGCTTCGAGTTTCTCGGCGAGGGTGACTTGCTCATCGAGGGGCAAGGTGTGAGGAACGGTGACGGAAATCGCAGTGTGAGGCAATAAAGCTCTGGTTTCTGCGGTTAGAGCAATGATTTCATCGGCGGTAAATACACGACCTTGAGCGTAGAAGCTATCGTAGTTACCGATTTCAACTAGATCTGCGCCATTGGCAACTGCTTCTGCTAATTTGTGGGCTTCGACTGCGGATACACAAACAGGCAAGGAGCAATTAGCCTTAGCGATCGCAATTAGTTCGGCATCAGCCGCGATATCTACAAATGTTGCACCACCGCGATCGGCTGCTTGCACAACCATTTTCACGGAGTGGCGATCAAAGTTGTGCAGACCGCTAATAATCTTGAGAGCGTTGCGGCGGCTAAAGGCGGTTGCTAAGGTAAGAGGTAAACGAGACATAATCTTTGTCATCCTAATAGACTGAATATTTAGATGTAGGACTACTTTAACGCGATTTTGCGTAAAACCCAAAGAGTATGAGGCGGCGCTTACTCTTTGGGCTTTATCCGATGAGAAGACCACATCTTTTTTCTCTCTTCTATTTCTCCTTCCACCCACATCCATATATTCAAATCTTGACATATTAAGGTTTTAGCATTTTTAGATCATAAAACTTGGGTTAGCATAATCGCGAAGCACTATAGATATGTTGGATAAGCAAAATATGTCTAAGCTCAGAATTGGCATTAATGGATTTGGCAGAATTGGACGATTAGTGGTTCGTGTTGCTGCCAAGCATCCCGAAATCGAGATTGTCGGAATCAATGATCTAGTTCCTTCTGATAACCTCGCTTATCTGCTCAAACATGACTCAACGCATGGACTCTATGACGGTGCGATCGCTGCTAAAACAGATGGCATTGAGATCGACGGTAAGTTTGTTCCCTGCACTGCGATTCGGAATCCGACGGAATTGCCTTGGGGCGAACTAAAAGCCGATTATGTGGTGGAGTCCACTGGTTTATTTACTGATTATGCGGGAGCGATCGCCCATATTAACGCGGGTGCAAAGCGAGTAATTATTTCCGCTCCCACTAAAGATCCCGAAAAAGTACCAACATTGTTAGTTGGGGTCAATCACACTAAGTTTAATCCTGAAACTGATTTGATTGTTTCTAATGCTAGCTGTACCACCAACTGTTTAGCGCCGATCGCCAAGGTTCTCAATGATAACTTTGGGATTGCGGAAGGATTGATGACCACTGTTCACGCGATGACAGCCACGCAGCCGACTGTAGATGGCCCTAGCAAAAAGGATTGGCGCGGCGGACGTGGTGCTAGTCAAAATATTATTCCTTCTTCCACAGGTGCAGCGAAAGCGGTGGCTTTGGTTTTGCCTGAGCTGAAAGGGAAACTGACAGGAATGGCTTTGCGCGTGCCTACGCCTGATGTGTCGGTGGTGGATTTGACGTTTAAGACGGTCAAATCCACTAGCTATAAAGAGATCTGTGCGGCGATGAAGGCTGCTTCAGAAGGTGCCTTGAAGGACATTCTCGGTTATACAGATGAAGAGGTTGTCTCGACAGATTTTCGAGGAGATGCGCGATCGAGCATTTTTGATGCTGGTGCTGGCATTGAGCTAAATCCTAATTTCTTTAAGGTTGTCTCTTGGTATGACAATGAGTGGGGTTATTCCTGCCGTGTGGTGGATTTAATGATCTCAATGGCACAAAAGGAAGGAATTCTCTAAATCATGGATTGTTGTCAAACCCAAGAATGGAGGAGTGGAGCTTTGCGCCGCCACTCCATTCTTGGGTATTGCTATATGTATTCACTAGAAGATTCAGCTGCGATCGGCTGATTTTTGTGGATATCTTGATCGTAAGTAATGCCAATTTGAACTACTTTTTCTGGTTGCTTTGACGGCGATCGCTCAACACCTCTGCGCCTTTCGGAAGTTCGCATTTCACTAGTATCTTCTGTCACTACTTCATAGAGAATCGCCTGTTTATTGGCATCACTGCCGCGCCGCAATACTCGACCTAATCTTTGAATATACTCACGAGCGGAGCCTGTACCTGATAGAAGGATCGCGATTCTGGCATCAGGTACATCGACACCTTCGTTCAAAACATGGGACGTGGCTAGGGTTTTATATTTGCCTTCTCGGAAAAATGTAAGAATTTCGTGGCGTTCCTTTACAGGGGTTTGATGGGTGAGGGCAGGAATTAGTAATTCCTGCGAAATGCGATAGACAGTGGCGTTGTCGTTGGTGAAAATTAAAATTCTCTCGTTGAAATGCTGTGCCAATAAGTCAGCGAGGATACGCAATTTTGATTCTGTGCCTAAAGATAATTCCTTGGATTGGCGATGGGCGAGCATGGCACGGCGACCTGCTTGCGATCGCGCACTAGCTTGCACAAATCTCTGCCAACCTTCGAGACTGCCGAGGGAGATTTTGGACTCTTTGAGAAATTGATTGCGAGTTTGCATCAGCGCATCGTAGCGATCGCGTTCTTGTGTGGAAAGAGAGACTTTAATCTGGACGATTTTATGATCGGCAAGCGCCTGTCCTGCCAAGTCTTCGGCGGATTTACGATAGACCTCTTCACCGATTAATTGTTCTAAATCATCATGCTTACCGTCACTTCGCTCAGGAGTAGCAGTTAATCCTAATCGGTAGGGCGCGATCGCATATTCGGCAATCACTCTAAAAAAATCTGTCGGTAAATGATGGCATTCATCAAAGACGATCAAGCCGTAAAGATTGCCCAATGATTCGGCTTGAATGGCGGCGCTATCGTAGGTGGCTACTAAAATCGCTGTGCGATCGCGAGATCCGCCGCCGAGTAGTCCAATCTCTACATCAGGAAAAGCGGCTAATAAATTGGCATACCACTGATGCATCAAGTCTAGAGTCGGCACAACGATCAAGGTGCTGCGATTAGTAACTTGCATCGCTAGTTGCGCCAGATAGGTCTTGCCTGCGGCGGTCGGCAAAATGACAACTCCACGTTTGCCGACTCTCTGCCATGCAGCTAGAGCCTCGCTCTGGTGGGGATATGGCTCCATTTGACTATGGGCAATTAAATCCAGTTCTCGGTAGGCGCGGGATTTGTCTTCGATCGCAATGCCTTCTGACCGCAGGGTCAAGATCAACTCACGATAGCAATGGGCAGGAAGGCGAAACTTCTCAATGCGATCATCCCAAGTGGCATATTCAATCCATGCTTTGCCCTTGGGTGGTGGATGCAGAATAAGAGTCCCGCGATCGTAGGTGAGTTTAGGTATGCGTGGCATAGGTTATCCCAGCAACAAAAAAGTTAAGATTGCGGCGCGGAGCGCCGCAATCTTAATTGAGATTAGGTGGCATTTCGAGAGCGATCGCTCCCAGCTTGCCTTTGCGAAAATCATATAAAATCAGCCGCGCCACTTTATCGAGATCGCCTTGAAATTTATTTAGGGCAGCAACTTCATGGATATATTCAATACCTGAAGTGACCGTCAGGGGATCAATTTGATAACGGGCGCTGAGTTTGGCTCCTAGATTCATTAACAAATCCACTGCCTCCGCCGCAACCAAGACGTTATCGTAGGCAGCCTGACCGATATCATCGCAAATTGCTAACTTCATTGCTGCGTCTTGATCGTAAAGCAAAGGCGGAATTACCCCAGGCGTATCGAGTAACTCGATCTCATCGGAAATCCTGATCCAGCGCAATTGTCGAGTCACCCCCGGTTTATTGGCACTTGCCACCACTTTTTTCTTGAGCAGTCGATTAATCAACGCTGACTTGCCCACATTTGGAAATCCTACTACCACGGCTCTAACTGGTCTAGGCAACATTCCACGACCGCGCCGCCGTTCATTTACTTTCTCCCCTGCGACTTGCGCCGCCTTGAGCAGATCGATCATCCCCTTGCCCGCTTGGGCATCGGTAAAATATGCCATACGATCATGGTCGATAAACCAGCGCATCCACTGAGTTTTAACGGGCGTAGAGATGGCATCAATGCGATTGCAAACTAAAATATGCGACTTTCCCTCCACCCATTTTTCGATTTTGGGGTGTTTACTAGACATCAAAATACGCGAGTCGCGTACTTCAATGACCACATCAACCAATTTTAGATTTTCTAATAATTGCTTTTCAGCTTTGGCGATATGACCTGGATACCACTGAATTGGGCTTGCCATAGGAAATAATAATGAGGGAAAGTATTCTTAAAAGCTGCGCCGTAAGATAAAAACCAGATTTTTGGTGGCGCGGCTTTGCCGCGCCACCAAAAATCTGGTTTTTTATTAAATTGCAGAACCCTAACTATAGCTTTAGTCACTTCCAAAAAGCGAAAGGCGACGAGAAGCACGCCAAGAAGTAGAGGGCGCGGCAAAGCAGCGCCCTCTACTTCTTGGCGTTTAATGTCTATTTTTAGACTGGTAAGGGAGTATACTATTGACAAGATATTAAGAAATATTAAGATAAACCTTTAATAAAAATCATGACTAAACCTACCCTAAATACTTTAGTCCAGCGATTAGGAATAATTGCGATCGCCATATTTCTACCGATCACAACCATATTCGCGATCGCCTTTACGCAGATACCTGCGGCTTATGCCTTTGACGCACCAGAGTTACTGCCAGAAACCTACTCCAATGTGATCGATTTAGGAAAGTTTTTGAATGAAGCGGAAGAATTAGCCCTCGATCAAAAATTAACAAAGTTTGAAGATCGCACAGGTTGGAAACTCAGAGTATTGACTCAAGTTGACCGCACCCCTGGACGAGCTGTTAAGGAGTTTTGGGGACTAGACGAGCGCAGTGTGATGTTAGTTGCCGACTCTCGTGGGCGCAACTTGTTAAACTTCAGCGTTGGTGATGGTGTGTATCCATTACTATCGCGCAGTTTTTGGATTGAGCTGCAATCTCGCTATGGCAATCAATTTTATGTGCGTGAGCAGGGCTATGACCAATCCATCTTGTCGGCGATCGATGCGATCGCCACTTGTCTAGATCAAGATGGCTGTGCGGTTGTCCCCGGAATACCTCAAGAGCAGTGGATTTTGACCTTGATTACCTCGATTGTGGGCGGCATTATCTTTGGGTTTGCAGGGCATCCTCGTAAAGATGGTGAAATCTTTGCTTGGAAGTGGGCGTTGATTTTTACACCACTCTGGGGAATGTTGTTTATTTCCTTCGGTTTGGGACCAGTTGTAACTCGCACCAGTGAATGGGTTCCGATTGTTCGCAATGTGGCGGGGTTTGTCGGTGGAGCCGTGATTGCTTATTTGATCCCTTCGCCAAAGCGAGTTACACCCACACCAGAAGCTCGTTAGTCTCACAAAAAATTTAAAAGCGTTGCTTCGCAACGCTTTTAAATTTTTTGTGAGTTTTGGTTTGGGGGGCAAAGCGCTGCGGCTTTTGTCTTGGATATGGCAAGCACTGTATGATGCAATAGAAAACCAATTTCAGTAGATGCAGCGCCTATGGCAATTCACATACTGAAATTAAAATTGCTTTTAAGAAAATATGCTGCTACAGGGACAAAAAATTACGCTCACTATCGATGATCTCGCAGATAGTGGCGATGGAGTTGGACGCTATGAAAACATAGCCATTTTTGTCCCTAACAGCGTTCCAGGCGATCGCCTCGCCGTGAAGTTAGAGTTTGTCAAAAAGAACTTTGCTACCGCCAGTATTGAAAAGATTCTCACACCATCTAGCGATCGCATTCGTCCCAGTTGCATCGTTGCTGACAAATGTGGAGGCTGCCAGTGGCAATCCGTCAGCTACGCCGCTCAGTTGCGAACCAAGCAAAATATTGTCCTGCAAGCATTACAGAGAATTGGTGGATTTTCGGAAGAAATGCTCGAAGAGCTAATGTCACCAATTGTGGGCGCGGCGGATAGCTTGCACTATCGCAATAAAGTTACTTATCCCCTAGCAACGGGACGCGATGGTAACCTCAAGGCAGGTTATTACCAAAAGGGAAGTCATAAAATCGTCAATCTCAATCAATGCCCCGCCCAAGACGAACGGCTTGACCCAATGCTTGCCGAACTGAAGATGGATATCCATAATCAATGCTGGGAAATCTATGATGAGAACAACCACACAGGACTGTTGCGCCATTTAGGGCTTCGCATTGGGCGATCGACAGGAGAAATCTTAATCACACTGGTCACAAGGGATTGGGATGTACCAAATTTAATGGTATTTGCTCAGACTTGGCTAGAACGCTATGACAAAGTTGTAGGCGTAATTCTTAACTGTAATCCTGATAAAACCAATGCCATTTTTGGGCGCGAAACGCGCTGTATCGCGGGCAAAGATTATTTATTAGAAAGATTTGCGGGATTAACTTTCCGCTTGCGTGGCGATACTTTCTTTCAGGTTTACACTGAGCAAGCAGAGAAGATGCTCAATCTCATTGAAGCGGAACTCGAACTCGAAGGAACGGAAATTCTTTTAGATGCTTACGCTGGAATTGGCACGATCGCGTTGCCATTAGCAGAGCAGGTCAAACAGGCGATCGCGATCGAAATCCAACCACAGGCAACCGCACAGGGTAAGCTCAACGCCGAACTCAATGGCATTGATAATGTGGTTTTCCATACAGGAAAAGTGGAAGAGCTAATCAGTACGCTCAATCTGAAACCTGATATCGTCATTCTCGATCCGCCGCGCAAAGGTTGTGAGCCTGAAGTAATTAAATATTTACGAGAAAATCCTCCCGATCGCCTTGTCTATGTCAGTTGTAATCCTGCCACGCAGGCGAGGGATCTCAAGCTTTTATGTGAGGGATCGCTCTATGAGTTGACTCGGATTCAGCCGATTGACTTTTTTCCGCAAACTTCCCATGTTGAGGCGATCGCCTTTCTCAAAGTTAAGCATCGCTCTTAAAACCAAAAAACGAGTTGCGGCGCGAAGCGCCGCAACTCGTTTTTTTCGGGTTGAAATATAAGAAAGTCAATAATTAATATCCATCATGAAATATAACAAACTTGGTTCTAGCGATCTTTTAGTATCAGAAATCTGCTTAGGGACGATGACCTACGGTCAGCAAAACACGATCGCTGAGGCACATCAGCAGTTAGATTACGCTCTAGAGCGCGGAATTAACTTTATTGACACGGCGGAAATGTATCCTGTGCCGCCCAAGGCTGAGACTCAAGGCGATACCGAAGAATATATTGGTGCTTGGCTTGCCCAGCCTCAGATCAAGCAAAAGCGCCATGAGTTAATTATTGCCACCAAAATTATTGGTACAGGTCGTAATTACAAATGGGTACGTGACGATGAGATCGCGGCTTTAAGTCGCAAAAATATTTTGCAAGCCGTCGATGATAGCCTCAAACGTTTGCAAACCGATTACATCGATCTTTATCAAATTCACTGGCCAGATCGCAATGTGCCGATGTTTGGACAGGTTGGTTTTGATCCCAGTAAAGAGCGTCCGATGATGGAAATTTTTGAGCAATTATCAACCTTTGACGAATTAATCAAAGCTGGCAAGATCCGCCACTTGGGCTTAAGTAATGAGACAGCTTGGGGTGTTTGTGAATTTAGTCACCAAGCTAAAGCTGGTAGCTTTCCCCGCGTTATCGCCATTCAAAATGCTTACAATCTCCTCAATCGTATTTTTGACAGAGATCTCGCTGAAGCTTGTTATCGCGAAAACGTAGGTTTACTTGCTTATAGTCCCCTTGCTTTTGGTTTTTTATCAGGCAAATATGCAGATAAAACCCCAGATAACAGTCGGTTTGGGCTTTTTCCTAGTTTTGGTCAGCGCTACTCGAAGGCAAATGTCAAGGCGGCAACTGCGGAATATGTGGCGATCGCCCAAAAATATGATTTATCGCCCACCCATTTAGCGTTAGCATTTGTGCGTACGAAATGGTTTGTTGCCAGTACAATTATTGGCGCGACCACGATGGAACAACTCAAAGAAAATATCGACAGTGTAGATATTCTGCTAGATGCAGAAATTTTGACAGAAGTAGATCAAGTCCATTTGCGGTATTTTAATCCTGCGCCTTAACTGATTAGCACCATGAAAACGATATTGCGTCCGCTAACTTTTTTACTTGCCGCTAGTTGCCAAATCTTAATTGCCGACAATGCCCCCGCCGTCACCATTGCCGACAATGGCGGTGTAATTCAGCTAAATGGACAGACTTGGTCTGGGCGCTGGCTCAGAAAAGTAGAACAAGGTGAGCAGCGCTTATATGTTCAAGAAGATTGGTTGACGGGAGGCTTGGGAGTACAGTTATTAGACTCCGACAAAGCCGATCGCCAAAGATTGCGCTGGTTTTCTAGTCCCATATTTTCCCAAGTTGCCTTTGATAACACAGGACGCTTCCGTTATCTCGATCTCAAACCCTTTGCTGACCAGTGGCGCACCGAGATTTCTGGAAATAACCTCAATATCTATACTCCCGATGCCACGATGCAGTCCGTAAGGCGCAGCAAACAATCTTGGGGCGATCGCGTAGTTATTGATCTTAGTCGCCGCACCCCTTGGCGGATATCCCAACAGGGCAATGTGATTAATGTAATTGTCTCCGCCGAGGCTGCGGCAAATCTTGCCACAAGTGCCGATGCGATCGCGGGCAATATTATTAAATCTGTAACCTTGCAACCGCAGGGCAAACTAACTCAAGTTCAGATTCAAACCAATGCGGCGGTTATTCCTGTTACGGAAATGCTGAGCAGTCCATCGCCGCGCCTCGTAATTGACATTCGCCGTGACTATACCCCGCCAAATTTAACCGTGCAGTGGGCGGATGGCTTAAAGAAAATTGATCGCATTGTCGAAATTCCTACTCCCCAAAAAACTGCCAAAGATCCTAAAACTATTAAGTTTGCGGTAACGGCATTAGAAGTCGATCTCAAATCTCCACGTCTAAAATTGCGCCCAATTTGGAGTAATCCCAATAACTCCCCTGAAGGTATGCTCGGATTGACCACCGTGCCGCAGATGGTAGAAGATGCAAAGGCAGTAGGCGCAATCAACGCAGGATTTTTTAATCGCATTCGCCGCTTACCCGTTGGCGCAATCCGTGAAGGCAATCGCTGGCTATCGGGAACAGCCCTAGTCAGAGGTGCGATCGCTTGGAATGAAAATGGTGATACTTTAATTGACCGCCTTAACTTTTCTGAAGAAATCACCACAGGCAATCAGGTAAAAATCAACCTCACCAATCTCAATAGCGGCTATGTCCAAAAGGGAATTGCCCGTTATACCTCCACTTGGGGTGGCAACTACTCACCAATAACAGAGAATGAACTTCTAGTCGTGGTGCGTGGCGATCGCGTGGTAGCTCAATATAAAGGTGGTGCAGTCAACGTTGGTCAGATCGCTATTCCCAATGATGGCTATGTATTAGTCGCCAGACAAACGCCTGAAGCCGTAACCCAGCTTCCCGTTGGTATGACTTTACGCGGTCGCCAAGCCTTTATCCCTGATCGATTTGCGAGTTTTCCTAACCTTATCGGTGCAGGCCCCTTGTTACTAAAAAACAGCGCTCTGGTTCTCAATGGCAAGATCGAGAACTTTCAAGCGGGGTTTGATACTCAGGCTGCCGATCGCAGTGCGATCGCGACTACTAAAGACAAAGGCAAGTTACTGTTAGCCACAGTTCAAGCCGTAACTGGCGGCGTTGCACCAAATCTTTTACAAACCGCCGAAGTTTTAAAGAAGCTGGGTGCAGTGGATGCCCTCAATCTTGACGGTGGTAGTTCTTCAACTTTATTTTTAGGTGGCAATGTTCTCAATCGCGATGTGACTAAGCTTGCGCCAGTTCACAATGCGATCGCTATTTTTATCACCCCACCACCCACCAAACCACAGTTTTAGTAAAGCACGAAGCGCTTTACTAAAACCCAAAAGAATAAGGGCGGCGCTTCGCGCCGCCCTTATTCTTTTGAGTTTCGATAAATTGCTAGAGGCTTCGGCTCCGCTCAGCCAGCAATTTATCGATGGCTGAGCGGAGCCGAAGCCAAAAAAATCGTCGGCGCATTGCGCCGACGATTTTTGGGTTATAAAACTACGTTTTTAGGAGTAGGAATAGAGGGCTGGAGATACATAGTCAAGAACTGCAAACCATTGTTAGCCAAGTGAGGCAACTTCTGTACCTTCTTCAACCATTCAGGAGCATTAGAGTTATCGATCTTCACCAGCTTGGCGTTGTTTTCTTCGCACTTCTTCAAGCAATCCCAGAACTTAGGATTTTCTAGATCGAGAATCACAGGGAAAGCCTTTGCTGCGTCACGATTGGTTTCACGCAATACTTCTTCAACATACTTGCGAGTATCCATACCAATGGACTCATAAAACTCATTACGAACGCAAATATCGTTGAGATACATGGTGGCAAATACCGACAGCAAGAAGAACTTGCTCCAGAGATTTGCTCTCAAACCATTAATATTCTTCTTGTCGCTACGGAGCAGCAAGCTACAAAAATCACCATGACGGCTTTCATCTTGGCACCAATTTTCAAAGAATTTGAAGATTGGGTAAATCCGATATTCTGGATGGGTAAGGAAATGTTGGTGAATCTTGATATAGCGCCAGTAACCAATTTTTTCAGATAAATAGGTAGCGTAAAAGATAAACTTTGGCGCGAAGTAGACGTACTTCTTAGTTTTAGAAAGAGTAGACAAGTCAAGCTGTAGATCAAAGTCAGGCATCGCCTTATTTAAAAAACCAGCATGGCGAGCTTCATCACGACTCATCAGGCTAAAAATTTCTGCCATCAAAGGATTCTTATCTTTGATCTTGACGGCAATTTCTTTGTAAAGCAAAAACCCAGAAAATTCAGATGTGCAGGAGCCTTCTAGAAATACACGGAAATGCTCTCTTACTTTGGGGTCAATGTGATCCCAAGATTGGTTGAAATCAGCAGTACGGACAAAGTGGCGGCGGTTATAGTCAAATTTGAACTCCTCAAGGATTGCTTCATAATCTTCTTTAAGATCAAAGATATCCATGTTTGCCATCGCTTCAAAGTCAGTGGTGTAGAAGCGTGGGGTCAAGATGCTGTCACGTCGGCCAGTCCCGTTAACCTTTTGGTTTGACTGGCTTACATCGGGTTTAGAAGGAGTAGCTACCATAGTCTTTGTGCTGTGTTCTCTGATGATATATCTGTTCTAAATGCCTATTTTACGACCAGTGTCTATTTTATGGGGAGATATAGGCTCAAAATGCTTGTTAAGAAGCATTAAGCAAGAATCAATTAATTACCAAACATAAAAGAGGGCGGCGTGAAACGCCGCCCTCTTTTATAGCTGCCGTCACTTGTAGGACAAATCAAAAACCAAGAAGCGAGTTGCGCCGCAACTCGCTTCTTGGTTTTGTGTCTTAACAAGAATGGCTGCGGCTATATGTTTTGTAATTGCTATGGCAAAGGACAACCAATAAAAATTTCTGAAGTGCGGGGATATTCGATCAAACGTTCTTGGAAAATACTGAAATTAAAGCTGCGCGGATCGATACGAGAACCAGAACGATCCACAATTCGATGGGTCGTAATGCGCTCGATTGGCACATCGGTTTTAGCGACTAGCCATGCTAGCGATCGATATTGGGACTCTGTATAACCACTATGACTAGTACCATCGTTCATTCCATCGGCAGGAGTTTCTAAGGAAATGTGGTATGCAAAATTATTAACGGAACTGGGATATTTAGGATTGGTTTGCACTGATTCTTTACCTAGCGCATCAGCAAACACCGAATCTCCTGCCCCAAAAGCCCTCTTGTCTGGTGGCACAAAGTAAATAATCGTGCCATCGATCGCAATTAAAGTGTGATAACTCGCCTGATCATCCTCATCAGATTGAAAGGTTTGAAAGTAATTAATCACAATATTCGCAGGGGCAACTGTTTCGTGAAGAACAATGATTGGCGCTCTTTGAGCAGGCTGACCTGTTATGTCTTGAAGATAGCGATCGCCATAATTAGAAGCTGCCGCGAGAGCAATAACTTCTTTGGGTTTATAAATCTTGTTGGTTTTTGGAGCAGCTAAAGCGGGAGATTCTGGAGTGAGAATTAGCTTCCGAAATCGATCTAATGTAATGGGGATGGAGGTCAAAGCCGCAGGTAGTGAAGTGTTGACGGGTGGTTTGACAGCACAACCAAGAACAGGTGCAAATTGATTGATTTCAGTGGTTTTAGCTGGGTTTGCCCAAGTGACTAAAATTGTCAAAGTCATGAAAAATAAGGCGATCGCGACTAAGATTTTTGATTTCATAGGGAATCATCCAAGACTTAATAGAATCCTACATTCACTGATCGCCATAAAACTGAGTAATACAGTACTTTTGCGGTGTTTTTGTAGCTACAGTCATTTGTTTTAGGATAAATCAAAACCCAAGAATTGGTTGGCGGCGCTCCGCGCCGCCAGCCAATTCTTGGGTTTTATGTTCTAGTAGATTTGGCAATGGCTATATCCACAACAAAGTTTTGAAACTCTAAAAACGCTCCATTAACTTGTACTTAGCATCATGACTAGGTTTTGCGCCTTCGCCACAGGTGCGGGGAGTCGGCAAGATTTTAGTAGGATTTGCGATCGCTTTAGGATCAAAGACATCTCGTACCCATTGCATCGTCTCTAAATCCGATGCACTAAACATTTCTGGCATATAGCATTTTTTGTCAGCGCCAATACCATGTTCTCCCGAAATACTACCTCCAACCCGTACACAGAGCTTGAGGATTTCTCCCCCCAGCTCCTCCACGGTTTCCAAAGCGCCCGCTTGAGCATTGTCATACAAAATCAAAGGATGTAGATTGCCATCCCCCGCATGGAAAACATTGGCAACGTGATATCCATATTTTTCGCTGAGCTTCTCAATCTCTTGCAACACATAGGTGAGCTTAGTACGCGGAATCACGCCGTCCTGCACATAATAATCAGGGCTAAGGCGACCCATAGCCGCAAAAGCGGCTTTCCTTCCCTTCCATAGTCTGAGGCGCTGTTCGGGATCAGTTGCTGAGGTGACATTTCGCGCTCCGTTTTGATAGCAAATCTCCTCCACTCGCTTCGCACTTTCGGCAACCTCGATCGCTAAGCCATCAATTTCAATCAACAAAATCGCCGCCGCATCACGGGGATAGCAATTAGTCGCCACCGTATCTTCAACCGCGTTAATGCTCATGTTGTCCATGATTTCCATCCCTCCTGGAATGATCCCTGCACTGATCACATCGGAGACTGTGGAGCCAGCCTGCTCCACAGTGGCAAAGTCTGCCAATAGCACTTGGATGGATTCTGCTGATTTTAAGATTTTTAGCGTTACTTCTGTGGCGATGCCCAAAGTACCTTCAGAGCCGACAAAAATCCCTGTGAGGTCATATCCCGGTGTTTCAGGGATTTTGCTGCCAATCTCTTTAATGTCGCCATTGGGTAGGACAATTTTTGCACCGAGGACATGGTTAGTGGTGACTCCATATTTCAGACAATGCACACCCCCTGAGTTTTCAGCAACATTGCCACCAATGGAGCAGATCACCTGACTGGAAGGATCAGGAGCATAATAAAATCCCGCGCCGCTTACGGCTTGAGTTACCCAATTATTAATTACCCCAGGCTGCACAACCACTCGCTGATTGTCAAAATCTACATCCAAGATCTTCTTCATACGGGCAGTGACGATCAGCACTGAGTCAGGCAATGGCAAAGCTCCTCCCGACAAGCCCGTCCCTGAACCACGCGCCACAAAGGCAATTTTGTAGCGATCGCATATTTTGAGTACTTCAGAAACTTCGGCAGTGCTGCTTGGCAATACCACTAACGCAGGTTGTTGTTTATAGCTGGTAAGTCCATCGCACTCATAGGCAAGCAATTCTTCGCGAGTTCGGACTACATAGCGATCGCCAACGATGGCGATAAACTCTTGGGCGATCGCTTGCCAGTTAAAAATCCTGACGGTTAGATTTGGCGCACTATTGGAGGCAATATTGGAGATATTAGCGATCGCGGTCATGCCTTATTCACTGAGTAAACACATAATTTGATTCATCTCAATTTTATGGCATAAAACCGAAAATAGAGGCTCGGCGCATTGCGCCGAGCCTCTATTTTCGGTTTTATGCCCAAGATTTTATAGTGATCGCCAAGTAATCGAGGGAAGGCGCGGTGCGCCGTCCCTCAATTCCTTTTTAAGAAATGGCTTTGCCATTTCTCACGCAGAGGATAATTAGCGGTGCGCGGCGAAGCCGCGCACCGCTAATTATCCTCTGCGTGAGAAGGAAGTATGTTGGTATAAAAAATTTGATTAATCGGCAAAGGATATAGAATGAACCTAGTCAAAATGATCGCTAGGAGTTTAGAAAAAAGTATGCAACCGATTATTTTTCCTGGTTCTGCGGTACGGGTTATTAATGAAGGTGACACCTACTACGGGTTTCAAGGGCAAGTGCAAAGACTCACCGATGGACGAGTTGCCGTGATTTTTGGTGGTGGCAACTGGGAAAAAATTGTGTCATTTCGCGAAAGTGAGCTGGAACTAATCGACACAACCGTTAGCGCAAAAGCAAAGAAAAAATAACAGTGGCAAATTTACCGACTCCAGACAAGTCAATAGGTAAATCTTCGGGTGGCTCGCCCAGCAAATCACCGCAGACAAGCAACCCTGCTCTAACGTTTATTGTTCGCAGTGTCGTCTTGGGCGTGAGTGCGATCGCAGGTACAGTTGCTGGTCTAGCGATCGCAATCGTGCGTCCAGATTTAGTATGGCAACCCTCCCTTGATTTTTTAAATTATAAAAAACAACAATTTACCCTCTCTGCCGCCGCACTGTTTGAAGCAAATAAATCAACAATTCGCCCTGAAAGCTTTCGCGTACTTGATGAGGTCGCCGCGCAACTCCCCCTTGCTAAAGGCAAGCGCGTTAGAATTAACGGGCATGGCGATATGGCAAACGATGGCGATCCTTTAACCCTGTCATATTTACGCGCCGCCGCCGTTAAAGAATATTTAGCCAGATTGCGCGGCGAACAAACCTATTATTGGCTAGTGGTTGGTTATGGCGCTAATCAGCCTCTATCGGGCAAACCGAGTAATAACAACAGCCGCATTGAGATTTTTGTAGATGACTAGATATGCAAATCACCTTTCTTGGTACTAGCTCAGGTGTACCGACACGCGGACGCAATGTGTCTAGCGTCGCGGTGCGATTACCTCAACGCGCCGAAGTCTGGCTGCTCGATTGTGGTGAGGCGACTCAACATCAACTGCTACGCAGTGATGTCAAAATTAGCCAGATCTCCAAAATCTTCGTGACCCATATGCATGGCGATCATATTTTTGGTTTACCTGGACTATTAGCCAGTTGTGGCATGGCAGGAAATGTCAGCCATATTGACATTTATGGACCTTCGGGATTAGGGGAATATCTAGATGCTTGTTTGCGCTACAGCGAAACTCGCCTTTCCTATTCGATCAAAGTGCATAAGGTCAAAGCAGGGCTAGTTTGTGAAGATGCCGAATTTTATATGATGGCAGCACCCCTCAAACATAAGGTGACAGCTCATGGCTATCGTTTAGTCGAGCGCGATCGCGCGGGTAAGTTTGATGTCGATAAAGCGATCGCCATGAATATTCCTCCAGGACCAATTTTTGGGGAACTAAAGCAGGGCAAAACGGTGACATTGCCCGATGGACGGAAAGTTAATGGCAAAGAGTTTTGTGGAGCGCCGCAGATCGGCCGCAAGGTTGCCTACTGTACGGATACGATTTTTTGTGATAGCTCAGTGGAGTTGGCTCAAGATGCAGATGTGCTGATCCATGAGTCTACCTTTGCTCACCAAGACTCAGACATGGCTTTTCAACGCTTGCACTCAACCAGTACAATGGCGGCGCAGGTGGCTCTAATTGCCCATGTCAAGCAATTAATCCTGACCCATTTCAGTCCTCGCTATGCCCCTGGCAATCCAATTTTATTGGAAGATTTGGTAAAAGAGGCAAGGATGATTTTTGCGAATACGATCCCCGCCCATGACTTCATGACCTACGAGATCACCCCATCCTAAAGGCTCTGTATTTTTGGGTTTGACTGAAACTATGCCAAAATGGAGGTAATCCATATATAGGCTTAGATTTACAAGCTGATTAGTAATGCCTGCAATTTCTATCAAAGTTCCCAAACAAAAAGTCAAAAATCCACCCCTACAGGTGCATACCCTCGGCGATCGCGTATTACGTCAGCCTGCGAAACGGATCAGCAAAGTTAATGATGAGATTCGTCAAATCATTGCTGATATGCTGCAAACCATGTATAGCAACGATGGCATCGGTCTAGCGGCTCCGCAAGTGGGGATCAATAAGCAATTATTAGTAATTGACATTGAACTCAAAGACGAAAGCAAACCGCCCCTAGTGATGATCAATCCTGAAATCAAGTCTTCGGGTGGCGACTTGATCACTGGGGAAGAAGGATGCTTGAGTATTCCTGAAGTATTTTTGGATGTGGTACGTCCCGATCGCGTTGAGGTGTCATACCGTGATGAAGATGGTAGACCGAAGCATTTGATTGCTGAGGGCTTACTCGCAAGGGTAATTCAGCATGAGATGGATCATCTTAATGGAGTTCTATTTGTAGATCGCGTCAAGAATGCGATCGCGCTGAATAAAGAACTATCGGCTCATGGATTTGCGACAAAGGATGTTCAATCAATTAAACAAAACTGATAACGCCCTATGTTGATTCAGAAATTGTTTGACTGTCCAGAATTTATTGCTGGTGATTCGACGATATTGAGAGAACTGTTGCACCCAGACAAACAGGATATCAATCTGCGCTATAGTCTCGCGCATGCGATATTACCTGTGGGTGAAACTTCTCAACCGCACTCCCTAATTACCTCTGAGGTGTATTACATCTTGAGTGGTAAGGGAGAAATGTATATAAACGCGGAAGTGCGTGAGATCGAAGCAGGTGATGCTGTATATATCCCCCCCGATGCCAAGCAATTTTTGAAGAACATCGGGAACGAGCCAATAGTATTTATCTGTATCGTCGATCCAGCATGGCGCAAAGAAGATGAGATAATTTACTCATAATCAATTGAGCAGCTATTCTCTCTCTAAAATCAATTTTAAGATTTTTAACGCCTTCAGCACTGAAAATCTCAAAATAAGTTTTTTAATAAACAAGTCCAAAAAGATATCACTGATAGATAGCTTATGAGTCTGATAACAGGGCAAATAGTCGGTGGTCATTATGAGGTTATCAATCGCTTGGGGGGCGGTGGCTTTGGCGAAACCTATTTGTCAAGGGACTTACATTTACCCGATCGCCCTAAACGGGTGATCAAAAGATTGAGTCCGCGCAGTCAAGAAGCTAATGTGTTGCAAATCGCAAGACGCTTATTTGAAACTGAAGCTCAAGTTCTCTATCGACTCGGTACACATCCCCAAATCCCCCAGTTATTTGCTCACTTTGAGGAATTAGCAGAATTTTATTTAGTTCAAGAATATGTAGATGGCAAAGACCTGAGCCATGAACTCCTGAGGGGAAAGATTTGGGAACAGTTTGTGGTCGCTAATCTATTACAAAGCCTGCTAGCTGTCCTTAGTTTTGTGCATCAAAACAAAGTAATTCATCGCGATATCAAGCCAGAAAATATTATTCGGCGGCGCGATGGACAACTGTTTTTAATTGATTTTGGCGTGGTCAAAGAAATTGTAACTTCCACGACGATCGCCACAGGATTTACACTAAATCCCTCAGACTATACCGTGGGCATCGGCACTCCGGGGTATATGCCCAGTGAACAAGCCCACGGCGAACCCAAGTTTGCCAGTGATATCTATGCGATCGGCATGATTGGGATTCAAGCTTTAACAGGAATTATGCCCAGTCATTTGGGTAAAGATGAGAACCTTGAAATCCTCTGGAGGCAACATGCGCCCAAGGTATATCCTGAGTTCGCGGACATCTTATCGCAAATGGTGAGATTTGACTTTCGTCAAAGATATAGTAGCGCCGAAGCCGCCTATGAAGCGGTTAAAGAATTTTGCGATCGCTATCCTACTTCTACTGTTAACCATAGCTTATCAACTATCCAAATCATTACTGACTCCCAAAACAACTTTTCTACACATCTCAAGGATAAAACATCCGCTAGTAATGGCGCTCTGCCGACAGGGATTACGCCAGTTAATTTCACTTCTCATGCTAATGCTGTCAGAGATTCCCAATTAGCACCCAATGCAAATAGCCCAGAGAAACTAAGCTTTTGGAAATATATACAGCCTTGGCACTTTGGCTTAGGTGCAATTACCATCAGCGCGATCGCGATTACCTCAGCAATTCTATTTGTGGGCAATCCTGCACGATCAACACGTTCTGAACGACTCCTAGAGAATAGATCCATAGCTTCTATTTCCGCATTCACTTTTATTAGAGACTTAATTCCTTCTCAAGAAGCTAGCGAACCGATCTATGGAGTAACGATCAGTTCCGATGGGAAATTAGTAGCTGCGGCAAGTTCTAATAGAAATATTGAACTTTGGGAGTTTTCCACAGGAAAAAGACTGCTGCCCCTCAAAGGACATCGGGGTCGAGTTTATGACGTTTACTTCAGTCCTGACGGCAAAAAATTAGTCAGTAGCAGCGATCAAGATGAAGTAATTATCTGGGATGTGACCACAGGCAAAATTTTACAGAACCTTGAAGGACATCGAGAACGAGTCTATACCAGTATCTTTAGTCCTGACGGTAAACTAGTTGCTAGCTCTAGCAGCGATCGCTCCATTAGGATTTGGAATGTCGAGACAGGTAAACTGATTAAATTATTACAAGAACCATCTTGGGTTTATGATGTCTCCTTCACTCCAGATAGCAAGACCTTAGTTAGTGGCTCACAAAATGGAGGGATTCGGATATGGGATGTCCAATCGGGCAAGATAGTTAAAACCATAGTTGAGAAGGGCAGTCCTGTGCGCTCGATCGCTTACAGCCACAGTGGTAATCTGATCGCAAGCGCAATGGAAGATAACACGGTGAGACTCTGGGATGCCAAAACAGGTGAGCCTAAGGAAGTTTTAGGGGAACATACTAGCGAAGTACATTCCATTGCATTCAGCAAAAATGATGCCATGCTTGCCAGTGGCAGCGCTGATAGAACTATCCGAATTTGGGATTTAAAAACTATGCGATCGCTTCAAGTTCTATCTAGTCATGAGCGCGGAGTTAGTTCTGTTGATTTTAGCGAAGATTCCAAGTTCTTGATTAGTGGCAGCATTGATGGCAAAGTCAAAGTTTGGCAAATTAATAGAAATTTTTTATCTCCTTCAACTCTAGCCCCTTCCACACGCAGTGCAATGTAGGTATGCCGCCCGCTACGCGGGCGGCATACCTCTCTGGGTATGGAGTAAACTACTTAACCTTAAAAGTCTTACGATGTAAATCGCTATAACCTAATTGCGCGATCGCCTGTCGATGCTTGACAGTGCCGTAGCCCTTATTAGTGGCAATATCATACCCACTATAGATTTCGGCAAGTTCGACCATACGGCGATCGCGCCACACCTTAGCGACAATACTCGCAGCCGCAATCGAAATTGACAGAGAATCACCTTTAATCACGGTAGTTTGCAACATCGGCTTAATCAGTTGAAATCGCAGCTTTTGATTACCATCAATCAAACAAAGCTGAGGTTGAATCGATAACTTTGCGATCGCGCGTTCCATTGCCAATAAACTCGCCGCCAAAATGTTAGTGTTATCAATTTCGAGTGCTGATGCAATACCGATTTCACAGGCGATCGCTACTTCCCGAATCACTAAATCTAATTGATTCCGTCGAGAAGCTGATAGTTTCTTACTATCAGTCACCCCCAATTCCTCTAATTCATGCAATCTATCCACAGGCAAGATCACCGCTGCCGCCACAACTTCCCCAAAAAGCGCTCCCCTCCCAACCTCATCTACTCCTGCTACGGGATAATGATTAATTTCTAGCGATCGAATCTCTACTGCATCCATTACTCAGCTCATCAGTTAGCACTCAATTTAAACATTATTTTTGCGCTTTCACAATCTCACTGTGGCAATGACCAAATATGCTCTAAATTCAATACAAAACCTAATAGAACATCTTCACCAGATAAATTTAATGGTGCGTCAAGAATCTCCATAGGTTGCCCTAAACGATAAATCGCCACACGCTTACTTTCAGGATCGATTAGCCACCCCAAACGACAACCATTATCTTGATATTCCTGCATCTTTGCTAAGCCCTTAATCCATGAATCTGTTGGCGATAAAAGCTCGATCACAAAGTCTGGGCATAGCGGTAAAAACTTTTTGCGTTGTTCAGTAGTGAGTGCGTTCCATTTCTCGATAGGTATCCATGACGCATCAGGAGAGCGATCGCTCCCTCTAGGCAAAGAAAACCCACCCGAAGAATCGAAAACCTTACCAAGTCGCTCCTGACGATTCCAGATATTTAAATCAGTATTTAGATCAGAATTCCAAGCGCTAGTTTCACCACCAGTGGGGGACATAATGACGAGTTCTCCATTTGCATTACGCTCTAGTTTAAGTTCGGGGTTTGCCGCACATAGCTCATAAAACTGCTCTCTGGTCAGTTTCACAATCGGTTCGAGATTAATTGTATAAGCGGTCATCGGTTTTACTCCGCAAAGCAACTTTGATCTATCTTAAGCAAATCCACTCTGTAAATACCAATAGGCAAGCGATCGGACAACTTGAATTTTGATCATTGAACGAGAAATTAACTGAAACAAAGACAATCCAATTTATAACTGAATAATTTGATTAAGGCGATCGCATACTTGAACAAACAAATCATTACTCAATTTTCCTAATGGATGTGGTTTTGCGCCTCGTAATCTCCAGTCAAAAGATTTTGGCTGATGACAGAGAACATAACTAGTTTTATCAGCTTTACGTCCTGAACCTTTACCTACGGAGACTGCAAAAGGGTTGTCGGCATTGTATGCGGCAGTTGTCATCGGTAAGCCAATCACGATCGCTGTTTTATCATTAAAAGTTTGTGGTGATATTACCAAGAAAGGATGAACGTCTTTCATTTCCTGTCCAACCTGTGGATTGCAATCGATCCAAATAATATCTTGGCGATCGGGTATCCATAGTTTTTTCACCATTGTTCAGCGCCAAGTCTCTGTGATGTTGCCATAACTTCACCACCATGTCGGGCTGGATCAAAGTTGGCTAAGCGTTCTTCAAGGGTTAATGGCTCATTAACTACAGGCACAATAATAACTTGACCATCGACGACGGACAGTTTTACTCGTTGGTTGACGTGGAGATGAGCAGCACGGGCGATCGCGGCGGGAAGTCGGACGCCTAAGTTATTGCCCCATGTTTTGATGTCGAGTACTACTTCAGCCATAGCAATATTTCACAGGATGAATGTTTAAACACTAGTATAAACATTATGCCTTTTTTGATTGAATTATTAACATTGAGACAAGATAAAACATACTTGCTAATCCTTGAGTGGGAAGGAGTATGCGATTCAGTCAGATTCGTTTTGATGCAACAGAGAGGAATTACCGAAGCGTTAACTACTGACCGCCACTTTGAGCAAGAAGGCTTTAATCGGTTACTACGCCTAGAAAGTTAGCTGAAAAAGCGATCGCTGTTTAGTAATTTGAAAGGACGATCACTTGTTTATTAGGACTTACGCAGAAATTGATTAAGCCCTAGCCCCTCTCCCGCAGGCGAGGGAAACAAGAAAAAGGTAGAATCTTGCGCCCCTTCTCCCGCGGGAGAAGGGGTTGGGGGATGAGGGGAGATTTCACTTCGCGTAAGTCCTATTTATATTGAAAAGCGATCGCCTTTCAAATGAAGGAATATAATCCCCACTTTAATCCCATATTTAGCAAGGCTCTTAACTCAACGTTACTCCTATGCCCTCCAGACAAAACTTATCATATCCATAGATAAACACTGATGATTAAGACTGTTTCCATTTAGACTAATCTTTGCAATAATCATAGAAATTTAATTATGGTTTTTAGTAAATAAATAGAGTTCATATGATAAATAACTGGCTGGATACGATCTGGCTGATACCCTGCTATTCCCTGATCGGCGCGATGCTATCGATTGCTTGGTTCCCCGCCGTCACCCGCAAAACGGGGCCAAGACCAGCAGGCTACGTCAATATATTTATGACTTTCTGCTCATTGGTTCATGCGATCGCGGCTTTGAGCGCAGCTTGGGGACAGCCAGCAAAATTGGTGTCTTTTCCTTGGTTAACTGTAGGCGGCTTAGACTTTACACTCGATTTGCAGATTTCCGATGTCACGATTGGTGCGATCGTGCTAATTGTCGGTATTAACCTCCTCGCACAGATTTATTCTGTCGGCTACATGGAAATGGACTGGGGCTGGGGACGCTTTTACGCACTACTCGCACTTTTTGAAGCGGGGTTGTGTTCCTTAGTTCTCTGTGACTCTCTATTTTTTAGCTATGTAATTCTGGAAATTCTGACCTTAGGAACATACTTGTTAGTTGGCATCTGGTACAACCAATCGCTGGTAGTTACGGGAGCGCGAGATGCATTTTTAACTAAGCGGGTTGGTGATTTGTTTTTGCTAGTTGGTGTGGTCGGCTTATTGCCTCTGGCTGGGACTTGGAACTTTACCGAAATTGCCGCATGGGCGGAAACGACTGACGTAGATCCAACCGTAATCACCCTCGTTACCTTGGCTTTGATGGTCGGACCGATGGGTAAATGCGCTCAGTTTCCCCTCCATCTTTGGCTAGACGAAGCGATGGAAGGCCCCTTACCGAGTACGGTTCTACGAAATTCTGTGGTTGTGGCAACAGGCGCTTGGGTATTGGTAAAATTGCAGCCTCTTTTGGCTTTATCACCAATTACTCAACAGGTGATGATCGCTGTTGGTGCGGCTACAGCTTTGGGCGCGGTCTTAATTTCCATTGCCCAAATTGATGTCAAGCGATCACTTTCCTACTTGACCAGTGCTTTTATGGGATTGATTTTTATTGCCGTTGGTGTTGATGAAATTCATAGCGCCTATCTCTTGATGTTGTCTCATGCCTTGGCGATCGCGCTGTTGTTGATGTCCGTAGGGAGCATTATTTCTAATGTAGTTAGCCAAGACCTAACTCAAATGGGCGGGCTATGGAGCCGTCGTCCGATTTCGGGACTGTGCTTTTTAGTCGGAGCGATCGGTTTGATTGCTTTCCCTCCCTTTGGTGGATTTTGGGCAATGGTAGATTTGATTTCTCCTCTTTGGGAAAAGAATCCCGCTTTAGCAGAGTTATTGTTGTTGATTAATGGATTGATGGCTTTCAGCTTAATCAGAGTGTTTGGTCTGATTTGGGGTGGTAAACCCAAGCAAATGACCGAGCGATCTGTTGAACCGCTATGGCTAATTGTCCTTCCGATGACGATCCTTGCGGGTATCGTCCTCCATGTTCCCCATTTGCTGACTGCATGGGGCGTGATTACTGATTGGTCAGTGGCGTATAGCTCTGATGCTTTGCTGTTGTCAGGTTCTAGTCTAGTGGGGCTAGCGATCGGCGGCTATCTCTATATCAATCAACAGGTGACTAAACCAATTCAGCTTCCTTCTGTCAACTTGCAAAACTTCTTTGCCAATGACTTCTACACTCCTAAACTTTACAAACTTACGATTGTCGGCTTAGTGGATGTGGTGTCTCATGCCCTGTCTTGGTTTGATCGCTTTTTTGTCGATGGCGTTGGCAATCTATTTGGATTAGCGACTCTATTTAGTGGACAAAACCTGCGCTACAGCACCTTTGGGCAGTTTCAACTTTATGCTCTAACAATTATGGTTGGCATCGGTATTTTACTTTTACTGCTATTCAATCGAGTCGCAATTTAAATCCAGCGTTGTCATTATTGCCGTAGGCAAAATGACAACACTATAAAATTAATTTGAAATAAAAACTATGCCTAATATACTCAGCGTCTTAATTTGGCTACCAGTGATCGGTGCTTTAGCGATCGCCCTCTTACCACAAAATCAATCGAAAAAAGGCGCGGCGATCGTGGCGAGCGTGATCCTGCTTTTAGATTGCTTACTGCTCAAACAATTTGACATCACGATTCCCACTTTCCAATTAGTTGAAAATTTACCTTGGCTAGAAAATCTTGGACTAAACTACAGCCTCGGAGTCGATGGATTGTCATTACCTCTGGTGGTGCTGAATGGTTTCCTGACTTGGCTGGTCGTCTGTTTTTGCGATCGCCAAATCAAAGAACGCAAACAACTTTTTTATATATTGATGCTGCTAATTCATGCAGGCGTGAGCGGTGCTGTCCTTTCAACTAACACACTCTTGTTTGTCCTGTTTTATGAAATAGAACTAATTCCCCTCTATCTAGTTATCGCTGTTTGGGGTGGAGTGCAACGCGGTTATGCGGCGACAAAATTTTTGATTTTTACAGCTATTTCTGGGATCTTGATTTTAGCGGGATTCCTTGCGCTAGGTTGGATGCCAGCCAACCCTACGCCGATCTTTGACTATGTGACATTGCAAACTATCTCATTACCTTTAGAAGTTCAAATCACACTTCTAATTATCTTGTTATTAGGTTTTGCAATCAAATCTCCATTTGTGCCATTTCACACTTGGCTACCCGATACCTATGTGGAATCCACCACCCCAACAGTGATGATGCTCGGCGGGATTGTTGCTAAGTTAGGAACCTATGGCTTGTTTTGATTCTGTGTGGGTTTATTTCCTGATGCTTGGGCTTTGCTCTCACCTTATATTGCGCTCTGGGCAGGTTTAGGCATTCTTTACGGAGCGCTAGTAGCGATCGCGCAAAGGGATATCAAACGCATGGTTGCCTACAGTTCCATCGGTCACATGAGCTATATTCTCTTGGCGGCGGCGGCAGCAACCCCTTTGAGCATGGTGGGTGGCATCATTCAAATGGTTAGCCATAGCATTGTTCTAGCTCTATTGTTTTATCTAGTCGGCGTAATCGAGGAAAAAGTTGGCACAAGGGATTTAGATGTTCTAAATGGATTGCTTAATCCTTTGCGGGGCTTACCGAGTACCAGTGCATTACTCATCTTGGGCGGCATGGCGAGCGCTGGTATCCCTGGATTGGTAGGATTCATTTCTGAATTTCTAATTTTCCAAGGCTGTTTTGCCAAATTCCCAATTCCTACGATCTTCTCGATTATTGGTACTGGACTTACTGCTGTCTATTTCGTGATTCTGCTAAATCGTACTTGTTTTGGCAAATTGGATAATGCAACCGCTTACTATCCGAAGGTGTCGGGACTAGAACAATTACCAGCTCTCATCTTGACTGCATTAATCGTCATTTTGGGCATTCAACCATCTTGGTTAGTGCGCTGGAGTGAGGCAAGTGCAGTGTTAATCGGCGATCGCGTTCCTGTCGTTGCTGTTACTAATAATCTCACTGTTCCCATTAGTTCCATTTACGAAGATATTGAATTTGAACTTGAAAATGAGGTATAAACCATGACTGCTACGCTAACCGAACCAATCACTAAATTACCCCCATCCACTCATCCCTATGCCGATATCATTCATCGCTTAGAGGCTGGCGGCTCGATGTTGCCTGACACCCCAGAAAATCTAATGCAAATAATCGGACTGTATAAGGCTTACGCTGTACCGATGGATTTTTACTGGCGAGATTTGCTATACATCGCTGAACAAGTTTTTTTAGAGCCACTCCCTGCTTTTAAATACTTCATTCCACAAGAATATCTCGACTTGCCTAACCACTATGCGGGTGATGACGCTGATCTGCGTTTTTGGCGCGGTCAGGCAACCGCTCATCCTGAGTTATTGGAATTTATGGAAAAGGGAGAATTAAAAACTAAACTTCCCAAGATTTTCCATCATCTCTATCACGATCGCATCAACATGGAGTTTGCAGAGGAATGTATGCGGTCGATGCTCTGGCATCGTGGCATGGGCGGCGAGTTAGAGCCTTATATGGACTCTGAGGAATATCGTCAAAACTGCGATCGCGCCATTCGTGCTTTCTTTAAAAATAATCCGCTCATGTTGGGGCTATATAAACTTTTCCCTGAGATGTTTATGGAACAATGCCGCCAGTCAACCATGACTTCGGTATTAGGGCTGTTTTGGGAAGTAATGGCTCCCGTCTTTTTCGAGATGTCGGATATTTATGATGAAGGTGGCTTTAAAGGCGTTCCCGATGCGATGGATTTTCTGGTCAATGGTATCTTTGCGATCGCGGGTCGTCCCATCTATCACCGTGTAAACATCGGCGGCGAATGGCTGGATATTGTCCCCAAATCAAAGGGGTTCACTTGGTTGTATGAAGCTGCTTTCCCCTATGTTGAAGCAGTCTTTTATCGTACTTCCCCATTCCGTGGAACTAAGTCCTACAACGCTCAAGCCCATCAAGTTCCCACCGAGCAAAGTGATTTTCACTTCGGGATTTTATACGCTGACAAGTTCCCTGTTGGCTCCGCAGGGATTCCACCCACGCTCTTGCATCAGGATATGTATCACTTCCTGCCGCAATATCTAGTGGACTATTACAAGCAATATTGTCGTGGCGAAGACGATATGTTGATTCAATTAGCCGTCAGTTTTCAGAGATCGATGTATAACGTCACTTCGGCAGTAATTCAAGCTGGAAGAGCGGCTTTACTCTATCCCTTGGACGATCCTAATCCAAAACATCTTTTAGCCAATCGCCATTATTTCGAGGGACAACTGAATCGGTTCTGCAATCCCAAATATGGCATGGACAAAGCCGCCAAAATTGCCATGATTCAAGATCAAAACTATCGTTAATATTTTGCGGCGCTTCGCGCCGCAAAATATTAACGGCTCTACATAAGGAATTAAATTATGACCACAATTGTCGATATCGCTGTTAATAATGAAGGCTTCTCTACGCTAGTCACCGCCGTAACGGTCGCAAGTTTAGTGGAAGCCTTACAAAGCCCTGGTCCATTTACAGTTTTTGCTCCCAATGATGCCGCCTTTGCAAAATTACCCGACGGAACAATTACCACACTAGTTCAAAATATTCCCCAACTCTCGCGTATTCTCACTTATCACGTTGTTGCAGGAAAATACAAAAGAGAAGATTTAATAGGTGTTAAATCCTTAATTTCCCTTGAAGGTTCTCAAATTGATTTGAATATCTCAGATGATGGCTTTGAGGCAAATAACGCCACGGTAATCGCTGCTGATATTGAGGCAGACAATGGAGTTGTTCATGTCATTGATACAGTAATGCTGATGCGTCCTCACTGGGTTTATCCTATTTTGGAGTCTGGCAAGGTTGGCGTTTAAAGATCACGATCGAGTGGTAGCGCTTCGCGCTACCACTCAATTTGTTTTACGCTTGGAGACGCAACATTAGCTTATGTTGACATTCTTGTTAGAAAACAAAACCCCAGAACGAGTAGCGGCGCTACTCGTTTTGGGGTTTTGTTTTGTCCTAATGCAAGTGACCACCGCTATATAATGAAATACTGTGTCTAATCTCTCAAAATATATAGTAAATATCTCCTATGACTATTGCTCCCTATGGCTCTTGGAAATCACCCATTAGTTCCGATTTAATCGTGTCTAACAGCATTCGTCTCGGCGCGATCGCCATTGATGATGGTCAGGTCTATTGGAATGAAGGCAGACCAACCGAAGGGGGGCGGAACCTGATTATGCGCTATGACAAAGAAGGAAACTATCGCGAGATGACTCCTAACACCTTTAACGTGCGATCGCTAGTTCATGAGTATGGCGGCGGCGAATATTTAGTAGAAGATGGAAGGATTTACTTCTCAAACTTTAGCGATCGCTGCATCTATCGCAAAGTGGGCGGCAGTAATTGCAAACCCTTAACCACTGAAAGCGCCTATCGCTATGCTGATTTTGTATGGAGTCGCCTTTACGGAAAATTAATTTGTGTGCGTGAAGACCATAGCGCGGGTGGCGAGCCAATTAACAGTTTAGTGGCGGTAAATACTAGCGATGGCGAAGACTTACAAGTGTTAGTCACAGGCGCAGATTTTTATGCATCGCCTTCCCTTAATGACAGTGGCGACAAAATCTCGTGGTTGAGTTGGAATCATCCCAATATGCCTTGGGATGGCACAGAACTTTGGATCGCTGATTTAGTAGAATCCGATATTGGTGTTTTGACAATTCAGAATCCACAACTTGTGGCTGGCGGCATTGACGAGTCCATCTTTCAGCCTCGTTGGTCGCCCGATGGCAAGCTCTACTTTGTGAGCGATCGCACAGGCTGGTGGAATTTGTACAGCACCTCAGTGGAAGATTTCTCTCAAGTTCAATCTCTTTGCCCGATGTCTGCTGAATTTGGCTTGCCACAATGGGTATTTGGGATGTCTACCTATGACTTTACAGGCGATCGCAAAGTCATTTGTTCCTATACTCAATACGGAATATCTCACTTAGCAATTCTCGATCCTGCTAATTTAGCGTCAGGCTTACAGGAAATTGATTTGCCATTTACTTCTATTTCTAGCGTTCATTGTGAAGGCGATCGCGTTGTATTTCATGGTGGCTCGGCAACTGAACCAACCGCGATTATTCTATTAGAGATATCCACAGGAACTTGGCAAAAGATTCGCGCTGCTTCCGATTTACAAATTGACTCTGGTTACATTTCCGCCGCTCAGCCTGTGGAGTTTCCCACAGAAAATGACAAAACGGCGCATGGTTTATTCTATCCACCTAAGAATAAAGATTTCCAAGCTCAATCTACGGAAAAGCCGCCGCTACTGGTCAAAAGTCATGGTGGTCCCACAGCTTCCACTTCAGGTAGCTTGAGCCTCGGCATTCAATATTGGACAAGCCGCGGCTTTGCGGTACTAGATGTCAACTATGGCGGCAGCACAGGCTACGGACGCGAATATCGCGATCGCCTTAAGGGTAATTGGGGAATTGTCGATGTCGATGACTGCGCCAATGGTGCGAAATATTTGGCTGAAAAAGGCTTGGTCGACGGCGATCGCCTTGCGATTTCGGGTGGCAGTGCGGGAGGCTACACGACACTATGCGCTTTGACTTTCCGCGATGACTTCAAAGCAGGAGCTAGTCACTACGGTATTTGTGATCTCGAAGCCCTTGCTACGGATACCCATAAGTTTGAGTCGCGCTATCTCGATAGTCTGCTCGGCAAATATCCTGAACAAAAGGAACTCTATATTCAGCGATCGCCAATCCATTTCACGGAGAAGCTGTCCTGTGCGATCGCCTTTTTCCAAGGTTTAGAAGATAAAGTTGTGCCACCAAATCAAGCAGAAATGATGGTTGCGGCTTTACAGAAAAAAGGTCTGCCCGTTCTTTATGTAGCTTTTGAAGGGGAGCAGCATGGCTTCCGCAAAGCTGAAAATATCAAACGCGCCCTTGATGGCGAGTTTGGTTTTTATGCCCAAAATTTTGGGTTTACACCTGCTCAATAAATAGACAGGCGCGGCTTCGCCGCGCCTGTCTATAATTACTTGAGGCTGCGTAGCACCACTAACAACTCGCTATCTTCGCGCTTAAATACGGGCAGAAACTCAACGTGCTTATAACGGACAATCCCGTTAATATCAATGATGCAATAGGCTCGCTTACTGCCAAATAAACTTGCCACACCGTACTTTTTGCAAACTTCCTGATTGCGATCGCTGAGCAATGGAAACTGCAAGCCTAATTTTTTAGAAAACTCAATATGCTTCTCAATGGGATCGGTGCTAATCCCAAGGATCTCTGCTCCTGCTTCCCGAAATTTTGTCCAGTCATCGGCAAAACACTGCATTTCGCTAGTGCATAGGGGCGAAAAGTCACCGGGATAGAAAGCAAGGACAACGTTAGTTTTACCGATGTAGCGGCTGAGCGTGATATCACCGCGATCGCTAGGCAAAGTAAAATCTGGAGCTTTTTGACCGACTTCGACAGACATAGAAATTCCTGCATTACCTTTTAAGTTGGCATTGATAGCGATCTCCATAAGCAGCTAGGCATAATTAAAAACCAGAGTCACAAGGTGTGGCGATCGCAGCGAGTACGTCACACCTTGTGGGTTTTAAATTTACTTATACTTAACTACTTAGTAATCATATTTATTTTGTAGCCAAGCATAATCTTATCAATAATCCTCCTTATGGAACACTCTGATATTCTGTCAACCCATCAAGCCATAACTGTAGAAATACCGCGTCAACTTTATAGTGAGCTATTAGCCAAGGCTTCAGAAACAGGACTGTCAGAGTCGCAGCTAGTCCTACAGGGGATCCAGCAAATTTTGCGATCGCCAAACCGTGAATTATTAGAACGCGATCGCTTTGTGCAGATTGAAGCCGCCTTAGAAATAAAACTCAAGGCTTATATCGATAACCTGATCAAAAATCAAGCTGATATATCGCGCACTCAAGCATCCAATGATCAGCCAAAAGCGACAATCGCAGAGCCTAAAAAATTTATGCCTGTACCAACAATTCGCCCTTTGCAAATAGGCGATCGCGTATTAGTCCTAGAACCCGATAGTCCTTATTACATGGCGAAGTTGTTGGTCACTAAGACTAGCTTGATAAGGGCAACGGTAGAGACAGATACGGGTGAAAAAACTTTTCTCAAGCGCGATCTACGTTTTTGCGAAACTTCTTTAAACCCCGAATAGGCAAATGGCGGCGCAATGCGCCGCTATTTGCAGCAATTTCCGAGCAAATGAACCACAAGAAATTTTTTAAAAGTGTTGCTTGGCAACACTTTTAAAAAATTTCTTGGTTTGGATTTGAGCGCAAAGCACTGTGATTATTTACGTGTTTTGGGGAGTAGCTTTGGCGATCGCAAAATTTTGATTAGAGCTAAGCCTGTGATTGCGCCATAGATTATGCTTTGAAAAATAATCGCTAATATTGAAGAATTGATCATATAACCAAGATAAATCCCAAAAGCACTAAGGCACAGAGCGCTCACACTGGCTGCTAGCCATAGCCCCCCTGCCCGAAATTTTCTGAGTAATTGCCACTGACAAATGCCCACAGTCGCCCCGATGATGGCAAAATCTGCCACTAAAATCGTGATCAATGGCAAATTTTGTTGATTTATTTGAAAGGCGAGTGCTGGCACAAAATGAACCAGACATAAACCTGTTAGCCAACCAAATAAAGTTAATGGCAACCACCACTTTTCTTTAGTAAAGCGATCGCGCAGCACATAGGACTGGGCGATCGCGATACCTATACTTTGCAGCACTTCATTTAAAAAAATTTGTGACTTTATCGTGTAAGGCGCTTGCCAAACTAGTATTGGTAAACAAATACCACCAATAACATTGGCAAATAGCCACAGCCCCCAAAAGCTCCGTCCTAATTTTTTTGACATAGACTTTTGACATAGACTACAGCAGTTCAATTATTTATGTTTGCTGCGCCTTCGGCGCAGCAAACATAAATATTGGTTTTTACAATACAGATACATTATCAGGTAAATCAATGGAAAAATTAGCAGGCAAGAAAGCGATCGTCACTGGGGCAAGCAGTGGCATTGGCAAAGAAGTCGCGCTGCGATTGCTGCAACTGGGCGCACAGGTCAGCATCGTTAGCCGTAACCCCGATCGCGTTCTTAGTGAACTCCCCGCAGGTCACAATGCTAAGGGCTATGCCATTGATCTTAGCGAAGTCCAGCAAGTAGCAACCCAGATCCAAGCGATCGCCACTGATATGGGTGGTGTAGATATTTTGATCAACAATGCAGGTATGGCTTACATAGGCGAATTGATTGATATGCCTCTTGCAGAATGGCAAAAGCTATTTGACCTCAATCTCACCAGCGTATTTCAATGTTTGCAAGCCGTATTGCCGACGATGCGATCGCAAAAAAGCGGCACGATTATTAATGTGGCTTCGATCGCAGGTAAGCAGGGATTTCCTAACTGGGCAGCCTATTGCGCTAGTAAATTTGCATTATTAGGCTTAACTCAGGCGATCGCGGCTGAAGAACAACCCCACGGACTTAAAATTATGTCCATCTGTCCCGGATCTGTGGATACACCCCTATGGGATACCCTTGGCGACAAAGTGCCACCCAGCTTTAATCGCGCTGCTATGTTACGTCCTGAGTCGGTTGCCGACGCGATTATGACATTGGTGACGCTTCCTCATGATGCAATCGTTAATGACTTAGTGCTTATGCCCAACGCGGGATTGTTTTAAAGACAAGGGGCTAAAGCCCACTTTGTTTCCAAAGAGAGTTGCAGCGCTTCTCGCTGCAACTCTCTTTGGGGGTTTGTAGCTATCCATTCTTGCTATACCTTAAGAATGGAATTAACTGAACCTTAACCCTGAAACGGATAAGCCATGAAGGAATAGTCTAAAATTGTAAAAGAACAACAAATCAAGATTGCACAAGTTCAATCTTTTGAAAGACATAATAAAACTCAGAGATATGCAAATATACGAGAATATAGAGAATATATTAAATTTTTTTAGTTTGAATTGCTAGTCAAATGTGTTCCTATACTAGCTGCCTAGATTCAACTCAAACACGAAATTTTGATGCGTAATTGCCCGTCTCTTAGTATTTTTCTGTTTTCTAATTTTTTAAGTTAATCCACTGGATATCTAGTAAGTATCACACCATGACGATCAGTATTTCTCGCCCTACCAGTAACCTTTCTGAAAATGATTCCAAAAATGGAAAAGCCCTCGAACCTCTATCAACTAGAAAAGCAATTTCGCAAATTATTCGTGAACGAGTAGTTGCGGCTGGCGATCCTTTTTTTGCCAATGACTCGATCGCACATCACATCAGCGAACTCGAGCGCGAAGAACTGAAGAAAGAAATCGAAGGCAAAATGCAAAGTGTGTTTGACTCATTGGTTATTGATACTGCCAATGATCACAACACCAAAGAAACTGCCCGACGAGTTGCCAAAATGTATGTTGATGAAGTGTTTAAGGGGCGCTATCATCCTATGCCTAAGGTTACTGATTTCCCCAATGCTAAGGAGTTAGATGAGATCTATACCCTTGGTCCGATTACCGTGCGTTCGGCTTGCTCTCACCACTTTGTGCCAATTGTTGGTCAAGCATGGATTGGGATTGTGCCTAGCGATCGCGTCATTGGCATTTCCAAATTTAATCGGATTGTCGATTGGGTAATGAGCCGTCCCCACATTCAAGAGGAAGCAGCAATCATGGTTGCTGACACAATTGAAAACCTGATCAAACCTAAGGGTTTAGCCTTTGTGATCAAGGCACAGCATATGTGCATGACTTGGCGTGGAGTTAAAGAGCCTGAAACCAAAATGGTTAATTCCATCGTGCGCGGTTCATTCCGTAATGACCCCTACATGAAAAAAGAATTCTTTGATCTAATCCGCGCTCATGGGTTTGGCGATTAGAGTTTTCAGTGCCTTCGGCGCTGACAGATCGATGAGTTGCGGCGCGTAGCACCGCAACTCATCTTCTGGTAAAAAAGAGAGTTGCAGCGCTTTACGCTGCAACTCTCTTTTTTATCTATGTATGGCATCACTAACTTTGCAAGCATCAAATATATTGATCGGGTCATGTACCCGCACAATATCAGCACCACCAGCAATACAAGCACAACAGGCGGCAATCGTACCAAATAGCCGATCACTTGGTTCTGATCGATCGCAAATTTTGCCAATAAAACTTTTACGCGATACTCCCATCAACAAAGGCGCATTGATGGTGTTAAATTCTTGTAAATTTTTTAAGATTTCTAAATTATGTTCGAGTGTTTTCCCAAAACCAATCCCTGGATCAATTCCTACTAAATGTGTCGGAACGCCGCAAGCCTTAGCAATAGAAATCGCATCACTTAGAAACTGCTTAACTTCACTGATTACATTTTGATATTGAGGATTAACCTGCATAGTGCTTGGTGTCCCCAGCATATGCATCAAGAAGATCGGCACTTTTAACTTACCCGCAAGGGGCAGCATCTCAGGATCAAATCGACCTGCGGATACATCATTGAGCATATCCGCTCCTGCGGCGATCGCGGCTTTGGCAACACTCGCTTTAGTCGTATCCACCGAAATCGGCAAGCTGGGGTATTCTGACCGAATTGCTTCGATGACTGGCACAATGCGATCGCACTCAGCTTCGGCACTAACGGATTGGGCGTTGGGCTTGGTAGACTCACCCCCAATATCGAGGATGTCAATATATGGATAAATTTTCGCTACTTGAGCCAGAGCTGCATCTCGACTATTAAATTGTCCACCATCGCTAAAGCTGTCGGGAGTAATGTTTAAAATCCCCATGATGTAGGTGCGATCGCCCCAATGAAACTGGCGATCGCGAATTTGCCAAGATGTTGCCTTAAACATATTGCTAATTACGGCTCAGGATATCTTCTAAAACTTCGGCGGGATGTAGCTCTGCTTTAACCAATCGATAGATTTTTTCAATATTTCCATCGGCTCCAATCACAAAGGTATTCCGAAAAATACCCATGTATTCTTTACCCATCATTTTCTTTTGACCGTAGCTATCATAGGCAGTGGCGACCGCCGCATCGACATCGCAAAGTAAAGGAAAAGTCAGTTCAAACTTTTCGGTAAACTTTTGATGGGACTTCGCATCATCGGTGCTAACCCCAAAGACTAGGGTGTTATGGTCTTGAAACTGAGAATAAAGGTCTCGAAATCCACAGGCTTCTTTAGTGCATCCAGGAGTGTTATCACGGGGATAAAAGTACAAAATCACTCGCTTTCCTTTCAGTGCAGAAAGTGTAATTACATTGCCATAGGTATCAGACAAACTAAAATCTGGAGCGCGATCGCCAATATTCAAAGCCATATTTCCGAATTTATAATCTGAAATTAATTGAAAGTTTAAATTAAGGCAATCTATTTGCTCACCTTTGATGAGGAAATATACTTAGATACCTGCGCCTTCAGAAAAGCCTTCATACTCTTCAGAATGTTCAAAATGATCTGAAGGTGTGAGGTGACGTGGACGGACATTTTTGAGTAACTCTGAATCAATGATATAGCTATTGATCGGATGTAACATGTGCGCTTCACTATTTCTCTCAAGCTGTTCCACACGACCAATTAGCGATCGGATCACATCTCCTTCGGGATCTGGTACTTGAAAGTGATCTAAAGCTGACACCTTGACTCCATGACGATGCACAATCCGTCCAGGAATACCAACCACAGTGCAGTCGGGTGGGACAGCCTTTAAAACTACTGAGCCAGCACCAATGCGGGAATTACTACCAATTTCAATATTGCCTAATACCTTCGCTCCCGCACCGATGACCACATTGTCGCCAAGAGTGGGATGACGTTTGCCAGACTCTTTACCAGTACCACCAAGAGTTACGCCCTGATAAATCAGCACATATTCGCCAACAATCGCTGTTTCACCAATCACCACACCCATGCCGTGATCAATAAATGCACCTTTGCCAATTTTTGCTCCAGGATGAATTTCAATTCCTGTCAAAAATCTCGCAAATTGCGAAATCATCCGTGGGATAACAGGCAAATTGAGAAGATGCAACCAATGAGCAAATCGATATAACCAAATGGCGTGCAGTCCGGGGTAGCATAACAACACCTCCAGCCAGTTACGCGCAGCAGGGTCGCGATCAAAAATGATGGCGAAGTCAGCCCGCAGTGTTTTGATAATTTTTTTCAACGGTTTTAAAACCTTTTTTATATGCAACTGCTGATTGTGTGGCAAAGCTAGAGTTAGGTAATACAAACCAAAATCCAAGAAACGAGTTGCGACACAACTCATCGTCTAGTTTTAAGTCCTAAGCAAAACTTGCTTTGTTATAGAATCCTAGCGGATATTTTGTATCAAAAGAAACTACCTTTTGGAATGAGTCCACAACTTAGGGCTTAGCGTTTTGTGAAACTTAACGAATATGATATTTTGCCTAAAATATAAATATCAAATATTACAGTGCTTTGCGCTCAAACATGAACTACTCCCTTCCCATTGAAAAATTAGACGTTGCGGCGCGAAGCGCCGCAACGCTAATCCTTGGGTTTTAATGTCTATTTTTAGACTGGGAAGGGAGTAAGAGAATTTTAAAAGCGCTGTGAAGTAACGCTTTTAAAAATTTCGGCAATTAAAATAATTCTTGCCATTCAAATATCGCACCATCCAAGGCAAGTACTGAGAGTCGATCGCCTTGATTGTAGCGATAGATTTGCTTATAACCTAGCTCTGATGGCTGGGAAAAGCCCGTAATCATTTTGGTATTCACATCAAATAACCACATCTCAGGAATTCCTGCGGCTGCGTAGAGTGGCGCTTTGACATCGCGATCGTATTCAAGGGAGCTATCCGCAACTTCAATAATTAAAAAAATATCCGCAGGTGTTGGCAAAGCGTCTTCATAGAAATCATCACGATATTTCAAAACCGCAATATCTGGCTGTGGCTGTGACTTGTTAGCTAGCAGGATCGAATTCTGCACTGACACAATAACGCGATCGCCTAATTTTTTTTCTAATAGTTTTGACAGACGATTGATACAAGCCGCATGTTTTCTACCAATCGGTGACATCGCGATAATTTCTCCATTAATTAATTCAAAGCGATCGCTATCAGCAAATATGCCTCGCTCATACATGAGGTGAAACTGCTCCACTGTGAATCTCAAGACTTGGGGATTTTCGATTTTAGGAGTTAGTAATTGTGCGGTCATGCATTACCTCAAAAAGTTACTGTCATAGTCAGCAGTTCTCATTTTTGAGGTTTTCAGCGCCGCAGACGCTGAAAACCTCAAAATCATCAAAACTTTACTGGATAAGCGCTATAGAAAGCGATTAACACAGCGATCGCTGCGCCAATAGTTGTATTAATCCCATTCACCAATTCATTGGTTAACCAATCATATTTTTCTTGCAAGGTTGCACCTATCAAGCTCTCGATATTGGTCGCAATAAAAGCAGCGATCGTGCACCAAAGTATTTGCCAAGGGCTAGTTAATAAGCCCACACCCCAACCAATTAGCGCTATAACTAAGGAGCCAAAAACACCACCGATAGTGCCTTCTAAACTAACGGCTCCCTCTGTGCCTGCGTCAACAGGCTTAAATGTGGTAATTAAAAACGTGGTTTTGCCATAGGCTTTGCCAATTTCGCTGGCGGTGGTGTCAGCTAGTTTTGTGCTGAGGCTTGCCACATAGCCAATTAACCATAATGGGTTGGGGGCGATCGCCTGTCCGATCGCGCAAACCGCTCCTGTTGCCGCCGACCCCCAAAGATTTTCTGGGCCTCTGGCTCCGTCTCGTTTTTCCGCAATGCCCTTGGCTTCTTTAATCTCTTTGCCGATGCGAGTCACCCCCGAACCAACAATCAAATAGCTTAGAATCACTAAGTAACCTTGCCAGCCAAGGCAGCCCCAAATGATTATCCCTAAAGCCCATGCGTGACATATCCCTGAGGTAGTCAAGACCTTGCGAGGCAATAGCAAAGCGATCGCGCCTAAAATTGTGTTTAAAGCGATCGCTATTAACCATTCCTGCGAAATTAGGAAACTATTGTTCATAGGATGTTATCTAAAAAGTTACAGCAATTTCTGAGAACCCAAACCAAGAATTTTTTAAAAGTGTTGCTTTGCAACACTTTTAAAAAATTCTTGGTTCGGGTTTAAGCGCAAAGCGCTGTATGAATCGCTTGGCGCAATTACAGTCTAGCCAATCAGATTAGCAAGCAAATTTAAGTAAAAAAGAATGACAGAAGCATTTACACAGTTTTTGGGAAATTTTCGATGGATGGGATGGAATCTTTTTTTAGCGATTATTCCACTGGTGCTTAGTTATATTTTATTTACTAATCGAGCTTCAAAACGATTATCTAAAAATCCAGTCTGGTGGCTAGGACTAGGATTGTTTATTCTATTCCTACCCAATGCTCCCTATATCATCACCGATATTATTCATTTTGTGGATGATTCGCGATCTTTAGACATTTCTAGCAACGGAATAATTTTTGTCTTAATCCCGCAATATATGGCTTTTCTGTTGATTGGGTTTCAATGTTATGTGGTGTCGATGATTAATCTTGTAAATTACTTAACCAAGATTAAGCTGATCAAAAATCCGCTATGGACAGAAATTACGATTACCTTTATTTGTGCGATCGCTGTCTATTGGGGCAGAGTCAATCGTTTAAATAGCTGGGATGTATTTACGCAACCCCGATTTGTGATTAAAGAAGCCATTAGCAACTTGGAAAGTCATAACTTCTTTTTTGGCACAGTTTTATTTTTCATAGTTTTTTCCATTCTCTATTTCTTCTTTAAGTGGCTTAATATTGCGATCGCCTTTTATTGGCAAAATCGCCCCAAACAAATTTCTGCTTGAGTAACGGGCGGCTTCGCCGCCCTTAAAGGTGCGCGGCGAAGCCGCGCACCTTTAATTATTCAATTATTCTCTACTAGCAATTTGGGTTTGGTTAGGCGCGATCGCCTTTGCCGAGTTTTCGATTAGTCCTGTGGCAAAGTTAGGCAATAGCCCAAAAAATACAATAATCAAAGCAAGGGCGATCGCAGGGAATCGCTCTTCCCATCTAGCAAAGGGAAATTTATTAATCGGTTCTTGATTTGCCTCAATCTCAACGGCAAGGCGACCGAAAAATACGCGATCGATCATGATTAGGAAATAAACTGCCGTTAAGCCTGTGCCAATCATGCAGAGCAAAGTCTGCACAGGAAACACCGCAAAACTACTACGGAAAATCACAAACTCAGCTATAAAACCCACCATCCCTGGAGTGCCTGCGCTTGCCATCGCCGCCAAGATCATCAGTGAGCCAGTGACGGGCAAACCTCGCTCTGGGTTGAGTAAACCATTGAGAGAATTGATATTACGAGTTCCTGTTTTTTTGTAAACGATGCCCACCAAAATAAACAGTAAAGCTGAGATCAATCCGTGGCTTACCATTTGGAAGGTCGCGCCCACCAAAGATAAGGGAGTAGCGGCGGCGAGAGCTAAGAGAATATAGCCCATGTGACCTACGGAGCTATAGGCGACCATCTTTTTCATATCTGTTTGTGTGATTGCGGTTAAGCAGCCATAAATGACGCTGACCACCGCCCATCCCGCTAAAAATGGCGCGATCGCTTGCCAAGCTTCAGGCAATAAACCCAAGCCAAATCTTAATAGTCCGTAGGTTCCCAATTTCAGCAATACTCCTGCCAATAGGGTGGAGACAGGCGTAGAAGCTTCCACATGGGCATCGGGAAGCCATGTGTGCAATGGCACAATCGGAATCTTGATACCAAAACCAAGCAATAGCAATAGCAGCAGTAATCCTTGGGTGTTTTTAGGAACAGCCGTGAGATCCAGATCCAGATAGTTAAAAGTGAAAGGAATACCTTCCCCACTACCAAAAGCTGCCATGCCAAAGAAGGCTGCTAAAATTAGCACCCCTGAAATTGCGGTATAGATTAAGAACTTAGTCGCTGCATAACCTCGCCGCTCACCGCCCCAGATACCAATCAATAAATAAAGGGGAATTAGTTCTACTTCAAAAAACAGAAAGAACAGCAAAAGATTTTCGGAGAGAAATGCACCGTTAACGCCGCCGCCTAGCAGTAGTAGCAATGGAAAATAGAGGCGTGGGCGTGGCACATCGCTACTGAGGTAAAGCGCTGTAATTAGTAACAATCCATTGAGCAAGACCAAGGGGAAAGATAAACCATCAATGCCCAAGTGATAGCTCAGTCCGATTTGGTCTAGCCATGACAAGGACTCACGAATTTGCATTGCTGATGAGTCCATGTCAAATCTAGTTAGCAAAAACAATGACGATCCGAAGGTGGCGATCGCAGTTGCGAGGGAGATATAGCGGATTTGTTTTGCGTCGATTATTTTGCCAAGTAGTGAGATTATCACCGCCCCTGCGATCGGTAACCAAATTAAGATGCTAAGCATAATTTCTTAAAAATTTGATATTAAAGTTTGTCGTGATTTAAAAGGTTCAACTGGCGCTTTGCGCTCAAGCCCGAACCAAGAATTTTTTTAAAGTGTTGCTTTGCAACACTTTAAAAAAATTCTTGTGGTTTCTTTGATAGGAGATGGCTGTATGGCGATCGCCATTGGTTTTGAAGGGGTGATTAGAGCTAATTCCATCTATAAAAAGCCGCAAAGCCGATCAAAATTAGACCAAACATGATCGTCAGCACATATTGCTGTAATCGACCTGTCACCGTATATTTCAAGCTTTCGCCACTAAAAATTGAAGCGAAGCCGACAAAATTTACCGAGCCATCAACTAGGTAGCGATCGACCCAAGATAAGAACTTGGAGCCGCCACCTACAATTAAAACCACAGTGTATTTATAAATAGTCTGCACATAAAGGTCATAGGCTAACAAATCCTGTACCGCTTTCCATGCCTGACGTGTGACCACAGGTAACATGGGTACAGAGCTGCCTGTCTCATAGGGTTTGACGTAGATATATGCGCCAAGTCCAAATCCTAAGAATCCAGAGGCAACCAGTACCGCAGTTCCCCAAATATCAACTGTGTCTAAGTCAATATCGACAAATTCCCATGAAGGCAACAGAATCGGCACTAGCAAAGTAATAATCGTGAGGGCTACGAGGGGGATGGCAACTTGCCAAGCTACTTCAGGAGCGCGACGGGTTTTGGGTTGGACAGCACCGAGGAACACCAATGCAAATAGTCGCATCAAGCCAAAAGCGGTAATGCCATTGACGAGTAAAGCGATCGCAATTAGCCAAGTGTCACTATTCCAGAAGGTTTCTTCCCAACGTAAGAGTGTCCAAAAACCTCCAAAGGGAACCATCGCCACTAACCCCAGAGAACCGACAATAAAAGCAATTAAAGTTGCAGGCATCCGCGTTTTGATACCGCCCATTTCCGTAAGATCTTGAGTTATCGTGGTCATCATGACTGCTCCTGCACTTAGGAATAGTAATGACTTGCTAAGACCATGACTAAAAAGTAACCCCAGAGCTAAGTCGGGTTGCTGCATCCCCACAGCGATAAAAACTAAGCCAAGATAAGCGCTAGTGGAATGCGATAGAGCGCGTTTCATATCTATTTGGGCGATCGCTACTAAAGAAGCGCCGATCGCCGTAATTGCGCCCAAAAACACAGTAACTTGAGCGGCGACAGGAAATAATGACAATACAGGCTGAAACTTGATTAGTACATAGGCTCCTGCGCCCACCACTACAGAATTCCGCAAAATTGAAGCGGGGTTGGGTCCCTCCATTGCCTCATCCAGCCAGAGGTGGAGCGGAAACTGGGCGCATTTACCGAGAGGCCCTGCGATTAGTGCTAATCCTAGCAATGTGCCGAATTGTTGATGCTCCGCAAAATAGGCGATCGTTTCTGGTGCATTTGCCCATGTATTTAGATCGGAGAAGTTGAGACTATCAGTGAGGTTGGAGAGGGTTACAACTGCCATCAACAAAAACAAATCACCGACTCGCTTTGTCCAAAATGCATCTCTTGCCGCCGTCACGACTAGGGGCTGTGCATACCAAAAGCCCACTAGCAGATAAGTCGAGAGGGTCAACATCTCTAACAAAGCATAGCTAAAAAATAAGGAGTCACTAAAAGCAATGCCTGTAATCGCTGCTTCAAAAAAGCCAATTAGCGCACAAAATCTGGCGATCGCCCAATCAGTTTCCAGTGATCCTAGTCCATAAACTTGTGAAATTAAGCTCATTGTGGCAATCAGTATTGAAGCGCCTGCACTGATCGTAGAAATTTCCAAAGAACAGCCAATACTCAAGTCAAGGGACTGGAACCAAGTAAACTCAAACTGTTGAGCGGGTAAGCCCCAGACTGATTTTAAAAGTAAACAGCTATGCACTAGGGCAAGGACTGTCATTAACATGTTTAGGTAAACGGCAGGACGAGGGCCAGTACGCCGCACTATCCTTAATGACCAAGGAAGTGTTAGCCCCGCGCCTAGCAATCCATAGCAAGGAAGTAACCAAGCTGTTGTTTCTAGGTTCATAGATTTTACTATAGAGTTTTTACTATGTTTATCTTAATATCTATTAGATATAGTAAGGGTATGCTGTCCTAAATTGCACTGAAGTAATGAAAACTTTTACTATTGGCGTAAGTAGCTAGGCGCAATTAAATATAAACACCAAAGAAGCTAGTTCGCCCGCTTCGCGGGCGAACTAGCTTCTTTGGTGTGGATCAATCGCAGTATCTCTGTAGTCGAGTTAGCCGATCGCAGGCTTGTTGATGTCGTTTTTGCCAAGTGGCAGGATTACGAGAAGTTTGCAGCATCGTCAAGTCTACGCCTAGCATTTTTAGTTGTTTATCTATTTCTACTTGCAAAGATAAATTTTGCGGAGTTACTTCCAACGCAGTATTCACAATTTTTGTTTGAAAAAAAGTTTGGATCTCTTTCTGCGATCGCTGCCAATCTTTGACCAAGGCGATCGCAAGTTCGTCTTGATTAGATAGTGACGTTTGCAGGGTTACTATTTGGTTTTGTAAATCCCGAACTAGATCTAAATAACTCTGAGACAAATTATTATTTTCTCCAAAAAGCAAGTGTTTGACAGCGCTTTGCGCTCAAGCCTGAATCAAGAATTTTTTTGAAAGTGTTGCTTTGCAACACTTTCAAAAAAATTCTTACTGTAAAAAATGAGTTGCAGCGCAACTCATTTTTTAAAACATCCTAAGGCATTAGCATCGGCATAGGTAATCACAGGCAAAATCGCGCCATTTTTTGCTCTTGCCAGATCCTTTACTTCCACAATTGGATCGCCAATTTCCCAGCTTTTTTTATTATTTGGATTGGAGAGATTGACCTGTGCAGAAGTTGGTTTAGCTTCATGCATGGAGTTGTCAGAGTCACGCAGGGGCAGAATTTCACTTGCCGCATATTCAGCAACGATCAGATCGTAGGGAGATTTAGAGAGCCCACCCGAACCTGTCACCACAAAACTACCCTGCATAGCATTACGCCTTGCTAGACAACTATTCGCCACGATCGCATCGACTTGCACAAAATTATCCACCGATGACACAAATGTATTTTTAGGAGAAATCTCAAGGGTAGAAATTGCCACATTTCCGCTTAGTCCCAATATCGAGCTAGCGGTAATTTGATTGGGCGCAAAAAATAGTCCTTGGGTATTGATCAAAATATTGCCTCCATTACCACCAAAGGCATTTGCATTAATTTGACTATCTTCTACACCGAGCAGTAGTCCTGAATTAATCTGAATATTGCCACTGTTACCATTGCCCTGTGAAGATGCGCTAATGTGGCTGTTGTTGCGTAATAGTAAGCGATCGCTAATTTGCAAACTGATATTACCGCCTTCACCCAAAATGCTAGAAGCGAGTAGGCTACTTTGCTGATTTAAAAACAAGTTATCAGCAACAATTTGTAAATTTCCCGCATTCCCTATTCCTAAATTAGCGACATTGACAGTTGCTCCATTTTGAATATTGATAATTTTAGAAGTGAGATTGATGTTTCCGCCATCCCCCGTCGTGCCTTGTCGAGCGACTGCCAAAATCGCACTAGGCAATTGATTACTAGGATCAAGCCCCGATATCTCAAGGCGATCGCTATTCACAGTTACCGTACCACCATTACCAGAGCCTTGAGTTTCTGTAGTCAAAACGCCGCCGTTGCTAATGGAGAGGAGAGGTGTTGTGACATTGATGTTGCCAGCACTAGCATTACTGCGAGTCGTAGTAAAAATCCCTCCTGAAATCACAATATTTTGAGTAGAGAAAATAGGCTGGTTGCCCACTATCTCTAGCGATCGCGTGGCATTGATCAAAATATCTCCACCAACTTTTCCCAAACCTAAACTGGACGAAGAAATAGCCGCATTATTCTGGATGAACAATTTTCCTGTTTGAATTTCAATATCACCCGACAATCCCGTTGCTGTCGCCGCTGTACCGCTAAAAATCGCACCTGCATCAAGGGTTAATGATTGCGGGACTGTAATCTCAATATTTCCTGCTCTTCCATTTTGCAGAATAGAAGACACAATAAAAGAGCTATTACTTACATTTAGATTAGGTGCATTAAGTTGAATATCGCCGCCATTGCTAGTTCCTGCACCAAAACTAATCAATCCATTGATTTCAGCAAGATTAGGACTATTAGAAGTTAATTCCAATACGGACTGAGCATAGTTATTGGAGCCAACTAACTCGATTAGTTGCTGCGCTTGGATAGAAATTTTGCCACTAAACTGCTCTCCTAATGAAGAAGATAAAACTAGCCCATTGTTCAATAGGCTAACCTGATCGCCCACGATCTGGATATCACCCTGCTGTAACCCGATGTTATTGACGCTGGCTTCCCCTGATATTTTGACATTACCGAATTGAGAAACATTGGGATAGGCGATCGCAAATTTCTGACCATTGGCAATTAAGCTCACTTCGCCGCTACGCACTCCCCCTAGTTCTATAGCACCGCCCAATACAAATAGAGAACCTTGATTTTCAAGATTAACGGCACTGCCAATCAGGGCAATTGTGCTATTGGGAGACAAGATCAAGCCCGCAGGCTTACGGATTACTTGGGTAACTTCCAAAGGTAAGGGTAGAGGAGTGAGCGGTTCTGATTGCGATCGTACCGTAATTCCTCCTGCGTTTACACCCGAATTTGTCCCAAATCCTAACCCCACAGGAATGCTCGAAGTCAATAATGCTGAAGACTCAGGATTATTGGTGCTAAAGGTCGTGCCATCGGCAAAACGAAGCTGATCGCTAGTGCTGACATATAGTGATCCTGCGATCGCTAGGCTAGAATTTTCACCAAAGAGAACTCCATTCGGATTTAATAAAAATAAATTTGCATTACCTAATACCCCCAACCTTCCCAAAATATTCGATGGATTAGCTCCTGTCACCCTTGCAAAAATATTGCTAACACTAGCAGGATTACTAAAATAAAGCCCACGATCGCTAGCAACATTTAGTTCTAAAAAACTATGAAATAGATTCGCTCCCCTCAAAGTTCCCGCTTGCACTAGATCACTGGACAGCCCTTGAATTATCAAGTTTGGAATAACTTGTGTGCCTGTAGTCTGATCAGGAAGAATCTGTGCCAAAACATGATCAGCAATCAGCAGGTTTGCTAAGCTCAGTACAGATAAAGTTTTGAGACAATCTTGAAAAGAGATAAACATGTTTAGGGTTCTATTACAAAGGCTCCAAGGAATTTTTTAAAAGGCTGGCTTCGCCAGCCTTTTAAAAAATTCCTTGGGTTTGACGATAGCTCAGAGCGCTGTGAAGCTTTGCGGTATAATTGCTTCGCGCCTTCTTTGATCATTAAACCATACTCAAATTCATGACCCTTCGCATTTACAACACACTCACCAGACGCAAAGAAGAATTTATTCCCCTCGAATCAGGGATTGTGAAAATGTATGTGTGTGGTGTGACTGTATATAACTATTGCCATTTGGGTCACGCCAGAGCTTATGTAGTGTGGGACATGATTCGGCGCTATTTAGCGACCAAATATCAAGTTAAGTATGTTCAAAATATTACGGATATAGACGACAAGATCTTAAAAAAGGCGCAGGAAAATAATACAACCATGCAGGCGATCGCTGAGCAATATATCGCCAGTTACGATGAAGATATGGCAAAGCTAAATATTGCTAAAGCCGATGAATATCCCCGCGCAACGGAATCAATTCCCGAAATTATTGAACTGATTCAGCAGTTGGTTGATCTGGATTATGCCTATGCATCGGGCGGTGATGTGTATTATGCCGTGCAGAAGTTCCCTAGCTATGGCAAGCTCTCAGGGCGCAAGCTAGAAGATATGCAGGCAGGCGCAAGTGGTCGTGTGGACGAGCAGGAAGAACAAAAGCGCTATCCCTTTGACTTTGCCCTTTGGAAAGCCGCCAAGCCTAACGAACCTTTTTGGCAATCACCTTGGGGAAATGGTAGACCTGGTTGGCATATTGAATGCTCGGCAATGGTGCGATCGCATTTGGGGGAAACCATTGATATTCATGCGGGAGGCATCGATTTACAATTTCCGCACCATGAGAATGAAATAGCCCAATCGGAAGCTGCCTATGTCAAGCCATTAGCGCAATTTTGGATGCACAATGGCTTTGTGAATATTGACGGCGAAAAGATGTCGAAGTCACTCAATAACTTCACCACAATTCGTGATTTAGTGGCTCATTTTGATCCAATGGCAATTCGTCTATTCATTTTGCAAGCGCAATATCGCCAACCGATTGACTTTACAGAAGAAGCAATTAATGCAGCAACTAAAGGCTGGGAAACCATTCGTGATGGCATATTATTTGCAGCAGATTTTGGAGAGAAGTTTGGATGGTCAAATCTAGAAATATCATCCCGCTCAGAGATAATTCAGGCGATCGCTAGTTTTGAAGAAGCGATGGATGATGATTTTAATACCTCTGTGGCGATGTCCTATGTATTTGAGATTGCCAAGAAATTACGCTCAGAGCGAAATTCTCTATCCCATGCAGGAAAAACAGTTGCCATTTCTGACGTTCTCTTTCAAGATTGGCAAGCTTTGAGCTATATGACTAATGTTTTGGGCTTTACGGCGAATGTGAGCGATCGCCAAGTCACGCAAGAAAGCATCAGTGAAGTAGAAATTGAATCATTAATTCAGCAAAGAATTGAGGCAAAGAAGGCAAAAAACTATCAAGAAGGCGATCGTATCCGCGATAGTCTCAAAGCCAAGGGAATTACGCTAGTTGATCAAAAAGATGGCACTACGCGATGGTTAAAAACATAAAAGCCTAGTAATGGCGGCACTTCGCGCCGCCATTACTAGACTTTTGTTTACCGACTTTTTAGGCGTAATCCTGCAACGCAGTTACAGAAATTGCACCAGTTTGTAAAGAACGAATCGCGGCAAGCGTAGCCTTTGCACCTGCAAGAGTCGTAATCACAGGAATCTTATAAGCCAGAGCCGTACGGCGAATCATCTTACCGTCGGTTTTTGCCTCTTCACCACTAGGGGAATTAATGATCAGTTGGATTTGACCATTCTTCATGGAATCCCCAATATGAGGGCGACCTTCATGGACTTTGAGAACTTGCTTCGACTCGATATTGCTCCGACGCAGGATCTTGTGTGTGCCTTCCGTGGCGACCACCTGAAAGCCCAACGCAATGAAAGCTTCAGCGATGGTGGAAATCCCGCTCTTATCGCGATCATTGACCGAAATAAATACAGTTCCTTCAAGGGGAATATGTGTGCCTGCGCCAAGTTGAGCTTTGGCAAAGGCTCGTCCGAACTCAGTGTCGATGCCCATGACTTCGCCCGTCGATCGCATCTCAGGGCCTAAAATCGTATCGGTTCCTGCAAACTTAGCAAAGGGAAGTACGGCTTCCTTAATCGAAATATGTTTAGGAATCACCTCTTCCGTTAAGCCAAGTTCCGCAAGAGTTGCGCCAGCCATGATTCGCGATGCATAGTTAACGAGGGGAACGTTAATTGCTTTGCTGACATAGGGAACGGTGCGGGAGGCGCGAGGATTGGCTTCAAGAATGAAGACCTTACTCTCCTTGAGATTGTTATTATTTAACTGGACAGCATATTGGATATTCATCAAGCCAATGACGTTGAGAGACTTGGCAAGGCTAATCGTCCATTCGCGGATCGTGACAAGAACTTCGGTAGGTAAAGAGAATGTGGGAATTGAACAAGCAGAATCACCAGAGTGAATCCCTGCTTCTTCAATATGTTCCATAATGCCGCCGATGGTGACATTACCGAGTTGATCCGCAATCGCATCGACATCGACCTCGATCGCGCCTTCAAGGAAATGATCGATCAGTACAGGATGTTCAGGCTCGATGATAATGGCGCGGCGCATGTAGTCTTCCAATTCAGCATCGGAGTAAACCACTTCCATACCACGTCCGCCGAGAACGTAACTAGGACGCACGACCACAGGATAGCCAACTCGTTGGGCTATTACTACTGCTTCTTCTTCAGAACGTGCTAAACCGTTATTTGGCTGCATAATGCCAATTTCTTGACAGATTGCCTCAAAACGTTCGCGATCTTCAGCGATGTCAATGGAGTCGGGCGATGTTCCCCAAATCTTAGTTGTGGAATTTGTATCTTGGAGATATTTCAGCAAGGGAACCGACAACTTGAGCGGAGTTTGTCCACCAAATTGGATGATGACACCTTCAGGCTGTTCGGCTTCGATGATGTTCAAGACATCTTCGCGAGTCAATGGCTCGAAATAGAGGCGATCGCTAGTGTCGTAATCAGTAGAGACAGTCTCAGGGTTAGAGTTAACCATGATTGTCTCAAAACCTGCGGCGCGTAACGCATAACTGGCATGACAGCAGCAATAGTCAAATTCAATCCCCTGTCCAATTCTGTTAGGACCTCCACCAAGAATCATCACTTTCCGCTTTGTGGAAGGCAGAACTTCTGATTCTTCTTCGTAAGTAGAGTAGTGATATGGAGTGAGCGCTTCAAATTCAGCCGCGCAGGTGTCAACGGTTTTATAGGAAGGAATCACACCCAAATCTTTGCGATAAGTGCGGACAGCATCTTCATTTGTACCTGTGAGATAGGCAATTTGGCGATCGCTAAAGCCCATCCGCTTTGTTTCGAGCATCTCTTCTTTGAGAACGCTATCAAGCTTGCGACCTTTGAGCGAAAGTTCCATATCAGTGATTTCACGCATTTTTTGCAGGAACCAAGGATCAATATTGGTTAGTTCAAAAATGGCTTGGACTGACAAACCTGACAAAAATCCATCACGAATAGAGAAAATGCGATCGGGGTTAGGAACCCGCAAACTGTACTTGATTTTATCGAGATCAGGCAATGTTTCTTCGCGATCGCCACCAAAACCAAAGCGACCAACTTCTAGCGATCGCAATGCCTTCTGGAACGACTCTTGGAAAGTACGCCCGATCGCCATCGCTTCACCGACGGATTTCATCTGCGTAGTTAGTACTGGCTCAGATCCTGGGAATTTCTCGAAGGCAAAGCGAGGAATTTTGGTAACTACATAATCAATCGTTGGCTCAAAGCTAGCAGGCGTTTTCTTGGTGATGTCGTTGGAAATTTCATCAAGGGTATAACCCACGGCAAGTTTCGCAGCAAATTTTGCGATCGGGAAACCTGTAGCTTTCGATGCTAGCGCCGAACTACGCGATACGCGAGGATTCATCTCAATGACGACCACATCGCCATTTTCAGGATTGATCGAGAACTGAATATTCGAGCCGCCAGTTTCCACACCAATTTCGCGAATAATTTTAATAGAATAGTCACGCAAGCGTTGATATTCTTTGTCAGTTAAGGTCTGAGCAGGTGCAACCGTAATCGAGTCGCCTGTATGGATGCCCATCGGATCAATATTTTCGATGCTGCAAATGATCACCACGTTATCGGCGAGATCGCGCATCACCTCTAGTTCATACTCTTTCCAACCAATCAGCGATCGCTCGATCAAGATTTGAGACACAGGACTAGCTTCCAGACCAGAGGCACAAATTTCTTCAAACTCCTCTTGGTTGTAGGCGATCCCGCCGCCAGTTCCGCCCATTGTAAAGGCTGGACGGATAATTAGCGGATAGGAGCCAATCTCATGGGCGATCGCACGGGACTCTTCCATAGTTGTCCCCAAACCAGACGGACACATGGCAACACCGATCCGCTCCATTGCCTCTTTAAACAGCTTGCGATCCTCAGCCATTTCGATCGCTTCGAGTTTTGCGCCAATTAGCTCCACGCCATATTTTTCTAAAACCCCCATTTTTGCTAGAGCAACCGCTGTATTCAGGGCTGTTTGTCCGCCCATCGTCGGCAAGATCGCATCAGGGCGCTCTTTCTCGATGATCTGCGCGACAACTTCGGGGGTAATCGGCTCAATGTAAGTGCGATCGGCGGTGGCGGGATCGGTCATGATCGTAGCGGGATTGGAGTTAACTAGGATCACGTAATAGCCCTCGTCCCGTAAAACCTTACAGGCTTGGGTTCCCGAATAGTCGAATTCGCAGGCTTGCCCAATCACAATTGGGCCAGCGCCAATCAGCAAAATCTTTTGGATGTCATTACGGCGGGGCATAAAATCTTGTATTTCTTAGGTAACTCGCAATACATTTTATAGCGTCATGGCGATCGCGCAATGTGTAGCACATGATGCTAATTGGTTTGTTTAGCTACTAAGTAAATCTATTTTTCTAAAGAATTGGTGGATGAAGGTTAGCCAGACAGAGTAAACGTCTTAAATTTACGACACCTTCTCTATTTAAAAATAAAGCCTCTATGGTTGCCCGACCAATATCAGTTTTACCGATCATCATAGTGAAGTCATCGTTCTAGTAAAAGTGATCTGTCCAATTTTGTTGGCGTGGATGAAATAGGCTGACCTGTAAATTTGTCTTTGGATTGATCGCTACAGTTTTTGTATGTTTGTGGCTGTTGCAACCAAAACAACTCCAAGCCAAATTTTCAACGATGTTTTCTCCACCATCTTTGCGTGGCTTAATATGTTCGACTGTAAAACTCTGCGTACTAACATTTTCAGGACATTGGCAATACTCACAGTAATTTTTGGCTCTTGTTGCCACATATCTTCTGGTTGCTGCGGAGATTTTATCGGATGGCACGATCGTCTCGGTTTTGTGGCGCGAACTTGGTAATTAGGCTAAGTGGATCAACTTTACGGATTTGGGCTAATTGAAAAATTGCCGATACTCTTTCTGCGTCTTCTTTTTCGATGCGAGACACAAAAGCTAACAGTTCTTGATATTCTGCTGCTGTCATATCGTCACCGTTCTCATTGAGTTGGCGTAAGTAATCGAGTCTATCTTGATCTTCTTGAGAGATTTTGCGATGAATGATTTGTAATAATTTTTCTTCAGAATTAGCTGATGGCAAAGGCTTAGCTTGACTAGTCCGTTCATGCAAAGAGTTAAGTAACTCAATCACTTCAGTTAGTGATTCTTCGGGCAGTTGCTCAACTAGCTGAATTATTTTTTGTCGATTTTCTGTTGATACTGTCATCGCATACTCTCTGTATTTATTGGAAATCTTTAGCTATTTACTGATTAAGCCGTTTTTCGTAAATTTGCACCTATAATTCATTCTAAAAGAATCTCTAACAATTCTGCAATCTCATCATCTGTTAAGCCAAGATCTTGCAATTTCTTGATTTTGGATATTTGCTTATTTTGTTGAGAATCAGGCTTTTCTAATGGAACTTGATCTGATTTGGGTTTAGCGCGATCGCTATTAAAATTTATGCAATGGATAACATCAGCAATATTCCCCATACTTCCAATTTTTGCCCTCCGTGTAAATTTAACAAATCTCTAATTTCCTGTGGGATAGAAATTTGATACTGTTGCGACAAAGTAACTTCTAACATTATTTATTCCCTCCATCCCAAAGTTCAGCAATGTCATGAACTCTACCAGCTTTAGCATCTTCTAAAGACTGTCGTAAATCTTCTAAGATTTTTTCTTTAGGAGCATCATCATCTTCTACCAACTCACCAACATCTGTTTGTATTTCTAGATGTACTGCTGAATGTTTTGCTCTAACAAACAAAAGAAAGTCTAGAACTTCGCTTAAAAGAGATTCTGAAGTCTGATCAATTTCTTGGATTAAAGTCTGTCTAACATTTATCTGTGTAGAAGCTTCTGTCGTTAACATAGCTTAACCTCAGTTCTAGACATAAAATTACATAACATAAAGTTAATATACTTAGAAATATAGCGCGATCGCTAAGGCACTGGTCAAGCAATGGGGGATAAGTTCTAAAACGTTCGTTTCATAACGATACAAAAGACGCAAATACGTTGATCACGATTTAGCTGACCAATACCCTGATGGCTATAGCTAATATTTAATTGTGTCTAGCTACTTAATAAATAATAGACATATTGAGATGACGGATACATCATGATCGCTCTTCTTATCGATAGAGTAATTAGTTAAGGCTTGTTTGAAATAGGATGATTTTATGGCGACGTTGGGATTGGAGATAAAATTTGCATATGAGGATTTGACTAAAGCTCAGACATATTTACAAAAACTCGGTCTGTATGATGGGGAAGTTGATGGCATTTACGGAAAACTATCTGAGGCTGCATTTGTCCAGTTTGCTAATGCCCTAAGTATCGATACAATTTTAGATGCTAATTCACGGGTAATTACCAATCAGTTATTACAGATGCCTCTAGTCGTCAGGCATTTGCTAGATCTTCTAGGAGTCGGCGATCGCCTATTTCAAAAATTTACTAATGCACAGCGCATATTTGTAAATATGGGGCAAGCTGACCATAACTATCTTGGTTTTCTTGATCGGGGGATTAATGGTTGTGTAGCGGGTACAAAAAAAGGCTTATTAGGAAGGAATTTCGCGCCCTCACCTTTGTTAAATCACATTCCTTTTTATGCCGACCGTCTCGCCGCTTTACCAGACGGGGTAAACGTGATTTCCTATGGCGAAGTTGCCATGCTAGCGGGTTCGCAGATAAGAGTAAAGTTCAGTCCTTATCCTGCGCTTGGGGAGATTCCTAAAATTGAAAATGTTGGCTTAGAGTTTTTACATAGCAGCATCCAAGAGGCTTGTATTTGCATTGGCAGTGTCGTGAATGGACAAATGCTATCCCGTTGGATCGGGCGTAATCCTTTACGCAATGTCCAATTTTGGAGTTCCACTAAAATCTTGCCTCTGTTACAGACTATTGGCAAAGCTAATGCTGCTGATTTCATTCAACCGATCGCCAATTGCTTAGTTACAGACACCCCAACCAAGCCAACAACTTTTACTTTTTTAGAATTAGCAGAACGCATCTGTGCCTATAAAGAAACCGATAAGATGACTTCCAATAATTTAGCTGCGGGCTGTAAACAATTTGCCACACCCCTAGAACTAGAAGATTGGCTCAAAGATATTACAGGCAATAAAAATCTATCTTTTCGGGGACGCTATGGGGAAAGTCCTTATTTTGAGATACCGTATTTATTGAGTCCTACGGGTCAATCGATTATCTCTGGCGAAAAGAAACCCCACAAAGGCGACAATCTCATCTCTGCCTACGACTTAACCCGAATTGTGTCACAGATGGCGTGGCATCGTCATATTCCCCCGACCCATCGTTTACCTGATGCCCAATGGCATAGTTTAAGTACTTTAATTCGGGCGATGGGACAGGATACGGCAAGATATGTGGATGCCGCGATCGCAGCTTTAGGGCTGTCCTATTTTATTGGCGATCCTGTAGTAATTTCTAAAATGGGCTTTGGTTATAGCGATCAACGCAAACAAACTGAGCTTACCTATACCGCTTGTATTCAATTTGTCGATCGCCTTGCCCGAACCCATGACTTGCCGTTACCAAAACTGCGGTCTGTAAACATGACCTTACGCGCTGTCCTTGATCTTAAAGATCCTGTGCGCGAATCCTTGGATATTGACTCCCGCATGGCGGCTTCCGTTACTGAGATTTTGCGTAAAATCGTAACCGAAGAGTTAATCTAGAGATATTCTAGAAGCCAATTTTAAGTTTTCAGCGCCTTTGCCGCTAAAAACTTAAAATTGACTTCTATAGCCAAACCCAATAGAGTGGCGGCGCGAAGCGCCGCCACTCTATTGGGTTTGGCTATAGAATGAAAATTGCTGATAGAGACGCGCTGTAGCCCAAACTGACTAATGAACTCATGATGCAAAAACAACGCCCTTTATCTTCTGTTGGTCTATGGTGGCGCTGGGTACTCGCCACCATAGTGGGCGCACTGATCGGCAATATATTTGGAATCGCGATTTGCTTGGCGGGTGTTCATTACCTGAGCGATCGCCTCGTAAACTTAAATCTCTGTGTCGATGGACTAGGTAGCCTCAACTGTGCGGTGACCGTGGGTATTGTCGGTGGTGCGTTATCTGTGGGCAGCTTTGTTGGCTTACTGCAACATCTCGTTTTGCGGCGATTTGTCAAAGCTTCGGCATGGTGGATTTTAGTCAGTAGTTTTGGTTGGACTTGGGTGGGTTTTGCGGCTACGAGCCTAGCTTATACGCCTCAATTTGGATTTGTGCTTAATGCTGATGGTTCATTTACGGAAAGTAATATTGTTGACCGTATTCCTCAATTAGCGGTGAACTCGCTCTGGTTAGTAGCTGCGGGCTTGTTATTGGGGCTTTTACAATATCTGGTGTTGTGGAATGGTGTAGAGAGAAAATCACCAAAATGGCAATTGATTTTATGGGTGCTAGTAAATGTTGTATTGATCGCTTTTATGGCGATCGCAATTTTGGCTTTTTTTCGCGGCAAGGGCAGTTTATACGGTATTTTCTGGTTTTTTATGGAATTTACGCCGTTTTATGCCACGATTACAGGGGCAACCCTTGCCAAAATGAAATTGTCAACGAGCCAGAAATAAATCTGTAGATGTCAAATCCAGATGTCAAATTTACCCACAGAAGTTACCTCCCAGCGATCGCTACTGAGTGAGTCAACATCGATCGCGATGCTCGACAATATCCAATTTTGTCTTGTCTCCACGACATTTGCCGATGAAGTGATTTTGACTAGCTATGTCTGCGATGGATCGACTGGTCGTGACCTTAACCAAGCCGCCGCCCCCATTTTGTTACTTCATGGTTTTGATAGCTCTCTATTAGAATTTCGTCGCCTTCTGCCGCAACTTGCTAATTTTCGGCAGACTTGGGCGATGGATTTATTTGGCTTTGGACTGACTGAAAGACTGGAAGATATCCGCGTTAGTCCCGCTTCGATCAAAGAACATCTCTATGCTTTTTGGAAAACAGCGATCGCGAAGCCAATTGTTTTGGTGGGCGCGTCTATGGGCGGAGCGGCGGCGATCGACTTTGCGCTGACCTATCCTGAAGTTGTGCAGAAATTAATTTTGATTGGCAGTGCAGGAATGCGCTCTGGCACTGTGATGGGAAAGTTTTTGATTTCGCCCCTAGATCGGCTGGCTACTAATTTTTTACGCAGTCCCAAAGTACGCCGAGAGGTTAGCCTCAAAGCCTATGCCGATCCTGTTTTTGTCACTCCCGATGCTGAGGTTTGTGCATCTTTGCACTTGGCGATGCCCCGTTGGAGTGAGTCCCTAATTTCTTTTACAAAAAGTGGCGGCTACGGCTCTTTTGCCGAGCAGTTAAAATATTTGTCACAGGAAACTTTGATTTTGTGGGGCGATCAAGATCGCATTCTCGGCACAAAAGATGCCTATAAGTTTCAAGAAATTATTCCCCGCAATCAGTTAATCTGGCTTAAAAATAATGGTCACGTGCCACATCTAGAACGCCCTGCGATCGCTGCCCAAGAAATCATTAAATTTATTGAACCTAATTACAGCGCTTTGCGCTAAATTAAAGCCCAAAGAAGTTTTTGAAAGCGCGGCTCCGCCGCGCTTTCAAAAACTTCTTTGTACTACTTGAAGCCTCAACAAGCTGTATTGACAAATTGATGACAAATAAATCTTCTCAAAATCGGGCTTTGTTTTTTACGGGTTTAGCGATCGCCTTGATTATTGCGGCTTTTATTTCGCCCTTTGCCAGTCAAAATCCCGATGGACTAGATCGAGTTGCTCAGGACTTGGAGTTCTCCAAAAAATCCGTCGAAGATCCGATCGCTAAAAAGCTTCCACCCGCACAAATTTTTGCAGAATATTCGGTCAAAGCAATTGAAGAGAAGCGAGTGTCTACAGCGATCGCAGGAATCACAGGCACATTAGTGGTATTTGGCTTGACATGGGGACTGGGCAAGTTAGTTGTGCGCTCTAAAAAGTAATGCTGCTTCATATTAATTTGATCGAATCTTCCGAGCAATCTATCTCCCACCAAAGCGATCGCCTTAATATTTGGCAAACATTAGCAGTCCATACCCGTGTACTTTGTATTTTTGCCTTCGTATTTGCGATCGCCCTGACTCCCAATGGCAAATGGTGGACATGGGGAATTTATGCGATCGCCACATTGCCCATACTTTATTGGAGTCAAGTTAATTGGCGCGAACTGAGTAAGCGCATGGCGATTGAGTTAGCCTTTGGCAGTGCGATTTTATTGGGGACAGTCTTTCGTGGCGGCGGTGTAACGCTATGGCAATGGGGGTGGCTGCAAATTACTAGCAATGGATTGATTATTTTAGGCAGCGTCACGATCAAAGCCTTTCTATCTCTACTTCTCTTAAATATTCTTACCCTCAGCACTTCCATTCCCTTACTATTACAAGCCCTAGTCATTCTCAAAATGCCGCCGCTTTTGGTGAGCATCTTTGCCTCGATGTATCGCTATATCGGAGTTCTCACTAACGAATTTAAGGCAATGCGTCGAGCCGCTACCGCCCGCAACTTCGCACCCAAAAATCTCTATAATTTGCGGCGTAGCGATCGCCCTTGGCAAAGACAAGTATTAGGCAATATGTTGGGAATGCTATTTATCCGTACTTACGATCGCGGCGATCGCATTTATCAGGCGATGTTAGCTCGCGGCTATCAAGGCATTCCTGTTGTCCATGAGGTGATTGGTTACAAATGGCGCGATCGCCTCGCAATGGTCTGCATTATGATCATAATCTTGATCGGTCAAGTCTTTTATGCACCACAATCCTATTTCCATTGAAAATCTCAGTTATACCTATCCCGATGGAATTCGGGCTTTGCAAGGAATTAACCTGCAAATTAAGGCAACTGAAAAAGTGGCGATCGTGGGCGCAAATGGTTCAGGAAAGTCTACTTTATTACTACATCTCAATGGAATCTTAAGCCCTCAATGCGGTGAAATCGTGATTGGAGAAAGGCAAGTCCTGCCGCGTAATTTAATTGAGATTCGGAATTTTGTAGGTGTGGTTTTCCAAAATCCTGATGATCAGCTATTTATGCCCACAATTTGGGAAGATGTCGCCTTTGGCTGTATGAATCAAGGTTTGCGGGGGCAAGATTTAGAAGTTAGAGTTGCCGAATCGCTGGTGGCAGTTGGTTTAGACCTAGACAAATATCGACAGCGTCAATCACAAAATCTATCAGGTGGCGAAAAAAAACGAGTGGCGATCGCGGGAGTACTGGCGATGCAACCGCAAGTATTAGTTTTTGATGAGCCATCCGCTCAACTCGATCCGCGATCGCGCCGCCAACTAATTCAGCTTTTGCAGACTCTTCCCGAAACTCAACTGATCGCTACCCATGATTTAGATTTGGTTTTGGAGTTATGCGATCGCACGGTGGTACTTAGTGAGGGCAAAATTGTCTATGATGGCGCAACTACTCAAGTATTAAGCGATCAGGAATTTTTATTAGCGCATTGCTTAGAAATGCCTTTATGTTTTAGCGCAAAGAGCTAGCCTCTTAAATCTGGACAGAATGAGAACTGCTAAGCTTGCTTAGTCAAAAAATGCATAAGAATTGCTGATTACCTTTGCGATCGCAGCCAAGTAGGTACAATAGTAAATTATTATTTAAGATAAAGACTTTTTTACATTACACATTTAAGAGGACTGTTATGGCAGGTACTACTGGAGAACGCCCATTTTCCGACATTATTACTAGCATCCGCTACTGGCTAATTCATAGCCTGACTATTCCCGCTTTGTTTTTGGCAGGTTGGCTATTTGTCAGCACAGGCTTAGCCTATGACGTTTTTGGGACACCACGCCCCAACGAATACTATGCTCAAGATCGTCAGTCTGCTCCCCTAGTAACCGATCGCTTCAATCCTGCTAAAGATATTCCTGCTAAGTAGTATTTCTACTAAGTAGAAATTATCTCTAACTTAAACCTCAGATTAAAATCAACGCACCTTTAGTAACTAACCACTATGGCAAGCAACAATCCCAATCAACCAATTCAATATCCTGTATTTACCTTCCGTTGGCTCGCAGTGCATGGTCTAGGCGTACCTACTGTATTTTTTATCGGCGCGATCGCGGCGATGCAGTTTATTAGTCGCTAAGTTTCTTAGTTGCTAAGTTTCTTAGTTGCTAAGACTAATAACTAAGTTTCGATTCTTTTTGATTCAATTTAGAAATAAATCTCAATTAATAACACCCAAAACTCAAATCTATGGCTCCCAAGAATCCTAACAGCCAACCTGTAGAGTTAAATCGTACTTCTCTATATCTAGGTCTGCTCCTTATTTTTGTAACTGTTCTTCTATTTTCTAGCTATTTCTTTAATTAGTCAAAGTCACGCTTTGCTGTTTGCTGCGTAACTTAATTTCACAAAAAACTATTTTTATCTGGAGGTTTCATTCATGCTTCAAAATGGACGTATTCCACTTTGGTTGGTAGCAACCGTTGCTGGTACTGGTGTACTAGTGGTTGTTGGTTTATTTTTCTACGGTTCCTACGTTGGTTTAGGCTCTGCCAGCTAAATCTTCTGATAAAAAAGAGGGGGCGCAATGCGTCCCCTCTTTTTTATTGAAAATGCTAAATTTTTTAAAAACCCCATATTTATCTCTATAGTCATTTAAAGTTAAGGCAAAGCCCAAGATGAAACTATATCTTGGGCTTGAGCACCTGACTTAACTGGCTATCGCTATAACGCTGGGATTACCCATAGCTTTTGTGAAATGACAATGCCAACTAGTGACTCTCTACAACAAGCACTAAAGCAATACTTTGGTTATGACTCTTTTCGCGCAGGACAGCGTGAAATTATCGAAGCTCATCTCGCAGGGCGAGACACTTTAGCGATCATGCCCACAGGTGGCGGTAAGTCGATTTGCTTTCAATTGCCAGCCCTGATCAAAACAGGAATAACTATTGTCGTTTCGCCACTGATTGCCTTGATGCAAGATCAAGTGACTGCCCTCAAAGAAAATGGCATCGGCGCGACCTTCTTAAATAGCTCTTTGTCCTATAGAGAAACACAACAGCGATCGCAAGCAATTTTAAATGGAACCATTAAGTTAGTCTATGTTGCGCCTGAACGTCTATTTGCAGAACAGTTTTTAGAGTTTTTGAATATCATTAAAAATTCCATTGGTATCGCAGGATTTGCGATCGATGAGGCACATTGCGTTTCAGAATGGGGGCATGATTTTCGTCCTGAATATCGCCAACTCAGCCGCTTGCGTCAAATTTATCCCGATGTACCTGTGATTGGATTGACCGCCACCGCCACCGAGCGTGTGCGCGAAGATATTGCTCAACAATTGCAACTACAGCAGCCCTATATCCATATTGCCAGCTTCAACCGTACTAATCTCTATTATGAAGTTGTTCCCAAACAAGGCACAGAGCAATCCTATATAAATCTATTACAGCAAATAAAAAGATCTCAAGGTTCAGGAATTGTCTATTGCTTGAGTCGTAAGCGGGTTAACGAAATTAGCGATCGCCTACGCGAAGATGGAATTGATGCAATTCCCTATCATGCAGGTTTAACGCCAAAGGTTCGAGAAGAAAATCAAACGCGCTGGATTCGTGATGATGTGCAGATCATGGTTGCCACGATCGCTTTTGGCATGGGGATTAATAAACCTGATGTGCGATTTGTAATTCATTATGATTTACCTAAAAATATTGAAGGATATTATCAAGAATCAGGACGGGCTGGACGCGATGGTGAAGACTCACACTGCACACTGTTTATGGGCTATCAAGATCTAGAAACCATCAAATATTTGATTGCCCAAAAAGTTGACCGTCATACCAACGAGCCACTAGAAGCAGAACAACGGATCGCGCAACAGCAACTCAGGCAAGTTGTGGACTATGCCGAAGGCGCAATTTGTCGCCGCACGATTCTATTACGCTATTTTGGCGAGGGCTTTGCAGGAGAATGCCGCAACTGTGACAACTGTCTCACCCCTAAGCCAATGGAAGATTGGACAGTGGAATCTCAGAAGTTTTTGTCCTGCGTGGCGAGAGCAAAGGAGAGATTTGGGGCTGGACATATTATTGATATATTGCGTGGTTCCCTTAATAAAAAGATCTTGCAGCATGGACATGATCAACTTTCCACTCACGGCATTGGCAAAGATCGTAGTCTTGATGAATGGCGACAACTTTCGCGATCGCTAATCCATCAAGGCTATCTCACCCCAACTACCGATGGATACGCGATTCTCAAGCTCAATGATCGTAGTTGGGAAGTAATGCGGGGACAGAAGAATGTATTGCTACCGATAGAGAGAGAAGCTGAACCTGCGATCGCTTCAGAAAGAGAACAAACTCCAGATAGATCGGTAGATGTAGATATTCTCTTTGAGAGATTGCGACTCCTCCGCAAAAATCTTGCCGATGAGCAGGAAGTGCCGCCCTATGTGATTTTCAGCAATGCCACTCTCAATCAAATGGCGGAACGACAACCCACCACCCGCAAGGACTTTGCCAAATTATCGGGCGTTGGCGACAAGAAGCTAGAGCAGTATGCCGATGATTTCATGGCGATTATTCGCCAACACCATGAGAAATATCCCCCCGCCGAAACTAGTGAAGACGACTATGCAGACCCTAAGCAAAAATCAGTTGCTCCAAAATCAAAAATCTCGAAGGCAAGCACCCAGAGAGAAACCCTCGCCATGTATGAAAATGGTGCAGACATTGACGAAATCGCCCGCGATCGCGGGCTAAAACCTGCAACTGTCTGGACACATTTAGTGCAGTTAATTGAGTCTGGCTATGCGATTAATTGCGATCGCCTTGTCTCCCCTGAACGACAAACCGTAATTTATGAAGCGATCGAAGCAATCGGTGGTGATTCTCTCCGCAATCTTTTTGATCATCTGCGCGAAGAATATACCTACGACGAAATCAAGATTGTCCGAGCGATCTGGCAAAACGAAAAAGAACCTTTATAGCTTATTGATAGGCAGTGCGAAGCACTGCCTATCAATAAGCTATGGCGATCGCGCATAAACTCAAAGCTTCAGTCCACTCCACGATCGCGCCGTAAGTATCGCCAGTATGTCCACCAAGCTGACGCGCAAACCATACGCCCAGTAACCAAGTCACAATAACCGCGATCGCAGTCATGCTAATTCCCAAAATCCCAGCCTGTAGATACCAAGCGATCGCCAAATTTGCTATTACTAATAAAATCGCCACTAACCACACTTGCCAATCATGCAAATCCGCTTGATGGAACTTGCCTTTGCCTGTGGCTTTGAGATAGGGATAAGCCATAATTGCGCGGAGTTGTCCCCATCGCGCCCAAGCCCAAACGTTCGTTAAAATCCAAAATCGGTGATCTGTAATAGCTGCTAGAGCAATTACTTTTAGCAACAAAATTACGATCGCGGCGATCGCACCAAAAGCTCCCGTATTACTATCTGACATCACCTCAAGGCGACGGTTTGGGTCAGTCACTGCCAAGCCATCAGCCGTATCCATCGCTCCATCTAGGTGTAAGCCTCCTGTAATTAATAGACCGAGTAAAATCACTAACAGCGATCGCAAATACAAGAAATTTTCACTAGGCTTGGCTAGCGCTAATCCCCAATCAAAAGTGGCGATCGCACTGCCGATCAAAATGCCAATTAGGGGCGCAAATAGAGCAATCCCCTGAAAGTCAAGGATTCCCTTGAGATTTAGTGGTAAACAAGTATAAAAAATTATGGCGGCTTGAAATTTTCGCCAAAGCTGCATAGCCTAACCTATCGAAATGGTAATTGAGCTAGCTTGGCAAAGCCAAGCTAGCTCAATTACCATTCTAGATTGGCGGTACGCGGCGAAGTCGTGCACCGCCAATTATTCACTGGGAAGGGAGTCAGAAATGGCTTTGCCATTTCTTGTGTTGGTATAAAATTAGTTAGGATAGGGGAAATATTTTCTGCATCAAGAGTTTGCAAACAGAGCATGATCAAACAGCGTCGTATTGGTTATTGGTTATTAACAGGATTGATGGCGATCGCCTTGCAGTTTTTTTGGATGAGTGGCGCAAATTCAGCCGTTACTGACTATCTGCAAGAACAAAAATATTTGACTAATGTATGGCAAATCGTCAATCGTTCCTATGTTGATGAAAACTTTAATAATCAAAATTGGTACAAAGTACGTCGCAAATTTGTGAATCGCAAATTTAACAGCCGCGAAGACACCTATCAATCCATTCGCGAAATGTTAGCAACCTTAGACGATCCTTTTACGAGACTGCTCGAACCAGATAAGTTTAAGAGTATGCAAACCAGCACCTCTGGCGCTCTAACTGGTGTGGGCTTACAGATCGCCGTTGATGAACCCGATAACTATGTCACGGTTATCTCTCCCGTTGAAGGCTCTCCTGCGGAAATCGCTGGCGTGCGATCGCGCGATCGCATTATTAGTATTGATAACATTCCCACTAAGGGCTTAAGCCTAGATGAATGTGCGACCAGAATGCGTGGGGCGATCGGCTCCGAAGTCAAACTTAGCCTAGAGCGTCCCCTGATCAATGGAAAAGGTTTTGAGAAACTAGATGTGGTGATCAAACGCGATCGCATTGCTGTTAATCCGATTATGGCAAAGATCAACCAAGAGCAAAATCATAAGGTTGGCTATATCCGCTTAAATCAGTTCAATGGGAATGCCAGCTCTGATATGGCAAAAACCCTCAAAAAATTCAAATCTGAAGGAGCCGATCGCTATGTTTTAGATTTACGCGGCAACCCCGGGGGGCTATTTGATGCAGGTTTACAAATTGCGAGAATGTGGATTCCTCAAGGAACAGTGGTTTATACCGTTGATCGGCATGGTATTCAAGAAAGTTTTGCAGCAGTGGGCGATGCGATTGTAAATGATCCCTTAGTTGTACTGACTGACGGCGGCACAGCTAGCGCTAGCGAAATCCTCGCAGGCGCTTTGCAAGAAAATAATCGCGCTCAGTTAGTCGGCACAAAAACCTACGGCAAAGGCTTGATCCAGTCTCTATATGAATTAGAAGATGGTGCAGGTTTAGCTGTAACGATCGCCAAATACGAAACTCCTCTCCATCACAACATCCACAAGCGCGGCATTATTCCTAATGTCGAAGTAGCTCTGACCGAGCCGATTACTCGCAAGCAACTCGGCACTAATGAAGATCCCCAATATGTAGCCGCACTATCTATTTTAAGTGCCTCCTAATTTAGCCATAAAACCTAAAGAAACTGATTCGCCAGCTTCGCTGGCGAATCAGTTTCTTTGGGTTTGTAATTTATAGATATTTCGAGATTCTTACACCATGACCAAAACTTGTTTGCTCTATCAATGCGATCGCCCGATTCCATACTCAACAGCATGGCAATGGCAAAAACAGCTAGTCGCAGAACGCAAACAAGCTAAACGAGAGGGAATAGACTTACCCGATGTGTTACTACTACTCGAACATCCTGCGGTCTATACCTTGGGGCAAGGTTCTAGTTTAGAATTTCTCAAATTTAATCCCGAAGACCCAAATATCGAATGTCATCGCATCGAGCGCGGCGGTGAAGTTACTCATCATGCGATCGGGCAGCTAGTAGCTTATCCAATTTTAAATCTTGATCATCATCAGCGCGATCTACATTGGTACTTGCGGCAACTAGAAGAAGTAATCATACAAGTTCTTGCTAGTTACGGTGTCAGTTCACAGCGCATTCAAGGCTTGACAGGAGTATGGATAAATAACGCTGGACAAGATCAAAAAATCGCCAAAAAAATCGCCCAAGTAGGAATAAAAGTCAGTCAATGGATCACCATGCATGGCTTCGCCTTAAACGTCTGTATGGATTTATCAGGATTTGATCGGATCATTCCCTGTGGAATTACGGATTGCCAAGTTTGTAATCTACAAGATTTTGTTCCTAATATTGAGTTAGGGAATGTGAAACAGGCGATCGCGCAAACCTTTGCCGAAATATTTAATCTAGAAATGCAGTTGCCTTTGAGTAATTTTCATTACCCAGAATAAGCAGTTCGCGGCAAAGCCGCGCACTGCTACTTAAAATTACCCATCCCCAAATACAACTCAGCAACTTCAGGATCATTCAATAAATCGCTACCCTTACCCGTAAACTCATCTTTACCTAAATGCATTACATAGCCACGATCAGCGATCGCTAAAGCCTTACGCGCATTCTGCTCCACCAAAATAATTGACGTTCCGCCTTGATTAATCTTTTGAATCAAATCAAAAATATCTTTAACCAATATTGGTGATAATGCGGCAGAAGGCTCGTCCAAAATCAATAATTTCGGCTCCAACATCATCGCTCTGCCCATTGCCAACATTTGGCGCTCCCCACCTGACAATGTGCCTGCTCTCTGATTGCGCCGCTTGGCTAGCACAGGAAAATTCTCATAGATCTTGTTCTTGACCTCAGTAATATTGCCTTCGCGAGTATAAGCTCCCATATCAAGATTTTCAGAAATGCTCAACGATGGAAACACATTGGCAATCTGCGGCACATAGCTAATCCCACAACGCACAATTTGTTCGGGCTTAAGTCCTATTAAAGAGCGATCGCCAAATAAGATTTCTCCCGATCGCACTGGCACTAAGCCAAAAATTGTTTTTGCTAAGGTCGATTTACCAGCACCATTAGAGCCAATTACCGTTACTAATTCACCTTCATAGACGGTCAAGTTTGCCCCTTGCAAAATATCCACCCCATCTACATATCCCGCCACAATGTTACGGGCTTCTAGAATAATTTGACCTGAAATTTGGCGATCGCCTAAATCCACCATAGACTGACTAACACTCATTTTCAATTTATTGCCTTACTTGAAACAAGCATATAGCGTTTTCTATGCCCAATGAATTATAGGATTGTTTCCCGTATTCAATTAGCGATCGCCAAGCGGATTTGGACAGAAGCCAAAAAATTGAGAGACTATGCTTCGCGCCGCCTCTCAATTTTTTGGCTTGGATTTTGTCTTACAACAAAAGGTGACAACTATATTACAAAAATTGCACAAACTGCATTCTTACCATGCGAGATTACCTTAATCAAAAACTATCCACTACAGTCCATCAGTTACAATAACCAAACAGGATTTGAATTTTAATGCAATCTTGTCAAGTTTGTAATAATTTAGAGGGCAAAACGTGCCACAGGCTAAGCATTTGCTAATCGGTTCCACTAGATCAGGCAGTGGAAAATCAGCAACAATTTTGGGTCTAACGTATAACTTGCAGGCCAGAGGCTACAAAATTGGTTACGGTAAACCCATTGGTACTTTTACATCCAAAGAGTTACCTGAGTCAGCAGAGCGCGGCGAAGCTGATGTGGAATTTATCAAACAGGCTCTAAATTTATCGCAATCTCTTCTGCGCCCCACTCTTCTTAACCTCGATCGCTCAGCTCTGCAACGTCGTCTATCTGGTGAAGATCAAGATGACTATACGATCAAATTAGAAGAATACAAAAAACTCATTGAAGGCGATCTAGTACTGTTAGAAGCACCTGCTAACACGGCCGAAGGCACAATTTTTGGTTTGTCATTACAAGAAATGTCCAATCATTTAGATGCCCCAATTTTGTTGGTAATGCGATTTGGTTCGCTCTTAGTTGTAGATCACATCCTGATGGCAAAACAACGCTTTAGCGATCAACTATTGGGAGTCGTAATTAATGATATTCCCGATGAACAGTACGAAACCGCCCTTGAAGTACTACACCCTTACCTAGAAAAACAAGGCATTCCTGTGTTTGCGCTCATGCCCGAAAATCGGACTTTACGCAGTGTAAGTGTGTCTGAGCTGATCGAACAACTAGGCGCAAGTATACTTTGTTGTCCTGAAAATATTGACATTAACAAAGTCATGGTGGAAGAACTAAAAATTGGGGCGATGGACGTTAACTCCGCCCAAAGTTATTTCCGCAAATCCTATAACAAAGCCGTAATTACAGGTAGCAGTCGTATAGATTTGCAATTTGCCGCCCTTGAAACTTCTACCAATTGCCTAATTTTAACGGGTCGTCCTTTTATTAGTGATGAAGTCGCTCACAAGGCAATGGAGCTAGGCGTACCCGTCTTATCTGTTAACAAAGATACTCTTAGTACAGTCAGTATTATTGAAGGCTGCCTAGGACAAGTACGTTTGCATGAAGGCATCAAGGTAACCACAATTTGCGAAATGATGGCAAAGCACTTTAACTTCGATCGCTTCATCAAAATCATGGGTATCAAAGCTCTCGCCACAGTCTAAATACCAAGACTAAAAATGGCAACGCCATTTTTAGTCTTAAAAACTCTCTTTTGGGTGTAGCTAAATAAAACCCAAAGAAGCTGATTCGCCCGCAAAGCGGGCGAATCAGCTTCTTTGGGTTCTGTTTTTTTATTATGCCAAGGTAGCTATAACAGCGCTTTGCTACATTTCGTTTAATGTTTTCCAGCCAGGTTGCCATAGCGATCGCCGTTGGAGAGCTTTAGCATTTAGCCAAAATCTCACAGAATCATCACAAGTTGCCTTAATTTCTGCAAAAACCAACTCCCCTTCATTTTTCCGATTTACCACCACAAAATGCCGCCAGCCAAAGGTTTCTTGCATAGCCGTCCACTTAGAACCGATCAGATGTGGAAATTTTTGTTTTTTTGGCATTAGTCCAGACTACTGCGGGCTAAATAAATACAAAATTCTACAAAAAAGATTACTTACTCCCTTCCCAGTGAATGATTAGGGTTGCGCGGCTCCGCCGCGCAACCCTAATCATTCACTTTATAACCCATATTCTTTTAGTGCGAAAGGAGTAGCAATCTTTTTGATAGCCCTAAAGACATAACGATGCCCCACGCTTTGCGTGGGGCATCGTTATGTCTTTAGGGCTAAGTGATTAGTGGATTTGAATCAACTTAATCAACATCGTCATCGCCATCATCATCATCATCGTCATCAGCATAGCTAGAATCATCACCAAGCATGAGTTCGCTTAGTTCTTCAGCTTCATCATCAAACTTTAAGCTTGACTCAGTACCTTCTCTAGCAATTAAACGACCTGTAGACTCTAACCAGTCAAGGATAGAAACTTCTTGCTGTGTAGGAATCACTGCGGCAGGTTGATTACGACGCTGTACGCGCAGAGCGGGATTATTAATCATAAAACTTATCAAATAAAAATTTTAGTCGCGTTCCAGATATGTGCGTTACCACACATCACTAGAAAAATTAGAAACCTGCGGGCAAACCTAAGCCACCAGTGAGGTCTTCCATTTTTTGCTTCATTGTGCTGGTAGAAAGCTGATAAGCATCTTTTAGAGCAGCAAGTACCAAGTCAGACAGAATTTCCGCATCTTCTTTCAAAGCTTCTGGAGATATCTCTACATCTTGAGGCTCTTGATTTCCGCTTAGAGTAATTTTTACTAAGCCATTAGGTGATGTGCCAGTTAAACGCAATTCATCTAATTCTTCTTGCAGCTTTTTAGCACCTTCTTGAATTTGTTGGGCTTTTTGAAAGGCATTTTGTAGTTCCTTCATTTTGCCTAAACCAAAGCCAAATCCTTTTCCCTCTGACATAGCAGTATTCAATTTTTTCCTAAGTTTTCACATACATTATGTCACTAATCGTAACGCTTAGGTAAGTACGGTTATCTATATAGCTGTACCAAAAGCAAAGAAGGGAGGGGCGATCGCCCCTCCCTTCTTTGCTTGATATGAAAGAATTAACGAATATATTCTTTCAAAACACTATTGCGGTTAGGGTGGCGTAACTTGCGGAGAGCCTTAGCTTCGATTTGACGAATACGCTCGCGGGTGACGTTGAAGATTTGACCGATTTCTTCGAGAGTCTTCATACGTCCATCGTCTAAACCGTAACGTAAACGCAAGACATCGCGTTCTCTAGGGCTGAGAGTTCCTAACACGCTTTCTAGGTCTTCGCGTAAGAGGCTTTTAGCAACCTGATCATCAGGAGTTTCACCCTCAGACTCGATGAAGTCACCGAGGCGCGAGTCTTCTTCCTTACCGATAGGAGTTTCCAGCGAGATCGGCAACTGGGCGGATTTAGCAATAAATCGCAGTTTTTCGATCGTCATCTCCATGCGGGTGGCGATTTCCTCTTCCGTTGGCTTACGCCCCATTTCTTGGGAAAGAAGTTTAGTAGTTTTCTTAATTCGGGAAATGGTTTCGTAAAGGTGAACAGGCAGGCGGATTGTTCGAGATTGATCAGCGATCGCACGGGTAATTGCCTGACGAATCCACCATGTCGCATAGGTCGAGAATTTGTAACCCTTTTCGTGGTCAAACTTCTCGGCAGCTCGAATCAATCCCAGACTACCTTCTTGAATAAGATCTTGGAATGACAATCCACGATTCATATATTTTTTGGCGATCGATACCACTAGACGCAGGTTAGACTGCACCATTTTGTCTTTGGCTCGACGACCAGAGTGGAGACGCTTGCGAAACTCGCCAAGGGGCATACTCATTTTGACTGCCCAATCTGACTCCTTGACATCATCAGGATGGCAATCAACTTCAGTGGCGATTTCTTCGCGCTTCAGTTCAAGTTCGAGTAAATCAGCAATCTTACGAGCTAGCTCAATTTCTTCGTCGGCTCTGAGTAAGCGGATACGACCGATTTCTTGCAGGTATAGACGAATCGAGTCTTCTGTAAAATGTTTTTTCTTAGTTTGGCTAGCTCTTTTTTTAGCCCCCCTTGCTTTACCAGTTTTGTCAGGGTCATCATCAGAATCAACATCTTCATCTGAATCATCAATGAGATCGTCTTTGTCAAGTTCGATATCATCATCTAAGTCTTCAAGGTCTTCTTCAATTTCTTCAAGATTTCCTGCAAGCTTGCCAATTGGCAACTTAATATCAATAGGTAGGTCGATGGCTGCTTTGCTCATGCCAGATTCCTCAGATCCGTACTCTCTAAAACTTTGTGCTACGGGGAATTACACCTAGATGATTGTAGCTTGTCAAATCTAAAAATGGTGATTTGAGCTACTTAGAATCATGAAAACTTAGTCTGGGAGGTGATTAATAACTCTCAGATTTTCTTGTTTAGTGTAATTCCTACTTATACATTTATAGTCTAACGATGGAAAACTCGGCAAAATTTTTTGCTGCTTAGATAATTTCTATTGTAATACTCCCTACCTATTCTAAAAGCAGACAGTAAAGCCCAAGAATTTAGTGGTGCGGCGCTTTGCGCCATATCACTAAATTCTTGGGCGGCAAATGACCATCAATAAATTATTCAAAAAACAAGTACATTTAGCAGATACATTTGTTAAGTATTATTAATTTTTAATCATGTTTAAATTCAATAAAATATCTCTTGCTTCAGTGGGTTTATATGTTGGTGGCATCCTATTTGTAATTGGATTTTGGGCTTATTCCAAGGGTAACTCCACATTAAATTTGGTGGGCTTTTTCTACGGCTTCCCGATTTTATTAGGGGGATTTGCCTTTAAATCTTCAGAAGTTACACCCGCAAATATAATTGTGGCTGCATCCGATGAGGTGGTGAGCTTGCGTAAAAGCCAAGAAACCTCAACTCAAAAGCAGTTACGCAAGGATGTAACTCGCTATCGCTATGGGATCAAGGCGCATTTAGATGAGGTTTTAGAAAAGCTGGGTATGAGTCCCACTGACGAGGAGCGTCCTTTATTAATCGGTATTTACGAAGAAATTTCTCAAGCTGAGGCTACTAAGGGCGCTTATAGCTTAGTACTGAGATTTCAGTCGCCTTTGATGGATTTTGAAACTTGGCAACAAAAGCAAGAAAAGTTAACAAGATTTTTTGGTCCTGGGATCGTTGCAGTCGTATCAGAACTAGAAAACAAGGAAGTAGACTTACGTTTGATTTCAGATGCTGCGATCGCGACTAGCAATTAGTAAGTTAATAATCAAAACCCAAGAGAGAGTTGCGGCGCAACTCTCTCTTGGGTTTTGATATCTATAAAGAAAGCGCAAAGCGCTGTAATTCAAAAAAACAGCCATATTTAGGAATTATTAGAAAATTGTGGGTTTAGTCTCTTTAGCGTCTCTAGTCGCAGCCGCCAGATCAGGGCAATTGGTGAGCTTCCCGACAGATACAGTGCCTGCTCTAGCGGTACGCCCCGATCGCAGTGGTGATATTTACACCCTCAAACAGCGATCGCCTAATAAGCCTTTGATCTTGATGGCATCACGTTGGCAAGAGTTTTTGCCTTTTCTAGATATTGAGCATCCAGCTTTATTGGTCTGGCAAAAGGTTGCTGAGCAGTATTTTGCAGGAGCCGTCACGCTAGTTTTACCTGCTAGCGATCGCGGATGTAAGTTAAATCAAGGTTTTACAACCTTAGGCGTGAGAATTCCTGATCATCAAACCGCGATCGCAATTTTGCAGCAGACAGGCGCAATGTTGACGACTAGCGCGAATCTGAGCAATCAACCACCTTTACGCAGTATGGGCGAAATTAGTGATACTTTCCCGTCGGTGATGACCTTGGGCGATAGTGGCAATGTTCATGAGATTGTGGGCAGTGGAGCGCCATCTACAGTAGTGGAGTGGACTGCGGATGGTTGGATCGTAAGGCGGCAAGGGGCAGTCAAATTTCAATAAAAAATGGTGTTCGCACCATTTTTTATTGAAATTTATTTGCTAGTGCATAAACCCAGAATATGAGTTGCGGCGCTACGCGCCGCAACTCATATTCTGGGTTTATGGATAGAGCTAGGCTAGCCAATCTTGCGAAAATTGCTCTAGGTTTGCGGTAGTTAATTCTTTTTCAAGCCATTGCAAAGCTGTAACTTGGCTAGGAAATTTCTTGCCGTCATAGTCTTTAAACACTTCAAGCAAGGAAACAGCGATCGCGTTTTGTTCTGAAGCCAAAGCCCATCGCTGAAAAAATTGTTGCATTGTCGTTTCAGGGATACTGGCTTGCAGTTTTTCTAGAGCCGTGACTTGATTGGACAATCGCGTATAGCCCTTGATGGCATCAGTGAGGTTAATCAGTTGTATTTGCGGATTGTTGGCGGCAATTGGTGCAATAGGTGGCATTGGATTCAGGGGCGTTTTTAGGTCAATACCTGTAGTTAAATTTGACCAGTCTTCCCGAAACTTGACAATCGCCTGTGGCAAGAGTTGCCCCTGTAACCATTGCAATGCAAGATTTTGGTTAAGCATTTGAGCGCTGTTATAGTTGCTAAAAGCATCTTGCAAGGAAGTGGCAGGAGTCGTCAGTCCAGAGGCGATTTGCCACCGTTGCAAAAATTGTTGCAAAATTTCAGGATTGGTGTTTGTTTGTAAATTATTTATTGCTGCGGTTTGACTAGGGAGTTTAGCGCGGCTATAGCTGTTTGCCGCATCCACCAGACTAATGGCACTTGCAAATGGAATAGTGTTTATAGGCTTATCAATGATCACCTCGGTCAAGGGTGGCACAAAAATGGAACCGATAGGAATTTCTGATGTGGGGGTAGTTGTTGGAGCTGAGATTGGCGGTGATGCGATCGCAGTAAATTGTAATTTTTTCCAAGTCTGATCGCCAACTTTGCCATCGACAGCCAATCCATTGGCTCGTTGAAAAGCCGCGATCGCATCTCTTGTGACCGCCCCAAAATCACCATCAACACGTCCTTGATAAAATCCCTTGTCTTTAAGTAACTGCTGCGCTTTAGCAACGGCAGCGCCCTTAGAGCCAGGTAACAAGCTTGGTAACGCTGAAGGTGTTGTAGGATTTACCGCCCGTAGTTTCGTCCAGCTAGAATCACCCATAATGCCATCGGTCGTTAAGGCATTTGCTTTTTGAAATTTTAGAACCGCATTAGTAGTGCCACTACCGAAATCACCATCAACTTTGCCACTATAAAATCCTTTGTTTTGTAAAAGTTGCTGCAACTCAATTACAGCGATACCTTTACTACCTTGTCTTAATACCGAGTCCATAGTTAGCCTAAAGGTTGTATTTGCAATTAATTCAAAATCTAGAAATACAGTACACGAGCGTCAATTCCCTGCGATCGCAAGAAATGTTTTAAAGACTCGGCGGCATCTCGATTGGTATATCCGCCTGCATAGATATAATCACCGCGACCTGACTTTGCTAAAAATGCATTAGGGACAAACTGTCTTATCTGCGCCAAAGATGAAGAGCCAGATCTAGCAGGAACTGCCGTGATGTAACGATACTGCGATGAGTTCTCAATACTATTAGTTGAGGTATTGTTGGGCAGATAATTTGGCAGGGTTACATAGGGAGAAGTGTTGATTGACTGGCTAGGTTGAATGGTTTGAGGGGATTGAAAAGCTTGTTGAGCAGCTACGCCTCGCCGTTGCAATTCGCGAGTAACATAGTCGGCAGTTGAAGAGTCAAATGATCCTGTCACAATTGATGTCCTGCCATTTACCAAAGCAACCACAGGATTAGTCACAACTTGTCTAGCAATGCCTAGGGTTACAGGATTATTTCCTGCTATGTAAACGACAACATTACCCAGTTGAGCTTCAGCATTGCTGATCGCTATGTTGTAAATTCCTAGACTAGCGATCGCCGCAGTGATAGCTTTTTTTGCCCAGTCCGATATTAGTCCCATCAGTTTTTAGACCTTTAAACCTAAAGCGACTTAATTTTTCATAAACTCAAATAGCTTGGTGTTTTTAATTATGCTCAGCTATTTAGCTCAATTCTATCGCAATAAGTAAAGCCCTTATAGCGCTTTGCGCTTTCTCAAAATCTCCAAAGATAAGGCAACGCAAAGCGTTGCCTTATCTTTGGAGATAGGATCAAAAACTATAAATTCCAGCCCTTAGCTAATAGTTTTACAGAAATTTCATCATGCCAATTTTCTAGGAGGGTTGCAAATTCCTGAGTGTGTAGCCCCTTACACCAGAGCAACAGAGCATCTTCCCCCGTAACTTCGTAATAATTTGGTCTTCTACCAATTTCTTGAAAGCCAAAACTTTTGTATAGTGCGATCGCTGCCTGATTAGAAACTCGCACTTCCAGAGTTGCCCATTCTAAATTGCGATCGCGAGATTTTTTGAGTAAACCCCAAACAATTGCTCTCCCCAATCCCTGACCTTGATATTCAGGACGGACAGCCAACATTGTGATGTGTGCTTCTTCGAGAATTGACCAAAGACAGCCAAAGCCTAATAATTCATGATCTTCAGTTACTAGTCCCAATACAAGACTGTTAGGGTTATCTATTTCACGCTGATAGGTTTCGAGACTCCAAAAACTGCCCAGACAAGCACAGTCAATTTCGCGTAGTTGCGACAAAAAGTTTTGATCGATTTCTTTCAAGTAGATTCGATTCTCTGAATTCATGTATTAATTCATGTATGGCTTTCAAAACTCGATCCTTGAGATAAAGCGCTTTGCGCTTTCTTAAAGCCCAAGAAAATCTTTGAAAGGATGGCGTTTTGCCATCCTTTCAAAGATTTTCTTGGACTACACAAAGTATCAATAGACTTTAGGTAGCTATATTAACGTGATGTGCGAATCAACATTATCTATATAACAACGGATTGTTTTGCCAATGTCAGAACCAATATTAGTTTTGATCCTCAGTGTTGTTAGCTTTTTTGCTTGGATTGTAAGTACATTGGCAGGTGGCGGCAGCCCATTTGTGCTGATTCCTATGGTTAATTTATTAATGGGAGCCGCATCCGTTCCTCCTGTAATTACAATTGGGATGTTTTTTGGAAACGCTCATCGAGTTTTGATATTTTGGCGCGACATTGATTGGCAACTGACAATGTGGTATGCCCCTGGCGCGATCGCAGGGGCTATCTTAGGCGCATATACCTTTACCCAAATCCATCTAGATTGGCTGCAATTGGTAATTGGTGTTTTTCTGATTGCTAGTGCCTTTTTATTTGAGATAGAAAAAAGCCCTGAGAAAAGCGCCGAGCTAAAAACTGATCAAGTTAAAAGTAATGCTGATCAAGATCCTGAGGTTACCAGTCAAACAATCGTCCAATCAAAATTTCAGCTTAAAGCTTGGCATATCATGCCCGCAGGTTTTCTCAAAGCCTATGTGTCGGGGTTAGTGGGTACAACTGGTCCCGTACTAAACCCTTTTTATCTGCGCTATGGCTTAGTCAAAGAGAAAATGCTGGCGACTAAGGCAACTCACATGACAATTATCCATCTGGTTAAAATCATTACCTACGGCGCATTTGCCGCAATGTCCAGAGAACAAATAGTTGCAGGACTCGCGATCGGTTTGTCTGCCATACCCGCAAACCTCGTCGGCAAAGAAATTCTCAAGCATATGAGTCCACAGCAGTTTCGTCAGCTTGTGTTAGCTTTTATGGCGATCGGCGGGACTTGGATGCTATGGGGACAAAGGGATTTATTTTTTGATTTGTTTGGAGCTTATCGTCAGCAATTCCCATTGTGAAAACAATTTTGAGATTTTTAGCGCCAAAGGCGCTAAAAATCTCAAAATTGTTTTTTTGAAAGCCATCCTACAGTTGGCTTTCAAAAAAACAATTTTTATAGTAAGAATTGTTGGCTTATCATTAAAGCTATACACAGGTGTTATAATCAGAAGCCTGTAAAAATTACACCCTTTGAAAGTAAGTAAATAACAGTTATGACTAAACGTACTTTGCGCGGTAGTGTCCGCAAGAAAAAGCGCACCTCTGGATTTCGTGCAAGAATGGAATCTCCTACAGGTCGAAGAGTGGTCAGAGCTCGGCGAAGCAAAGGTCGAGTCCGCTTGACAACTGTATAGACTACTCGAATGTGAACATAGTTTAAAGCCGTCCTTAAAGTAAAAATTAGTCCGACTTTACACAATTAGTAATTGTTAACTTAATATAATCGTTGACTTTCTGGTGCTTCCTAATCAAAATCGCCTGCGGCGGCGCGAAGATTTCGCAAAAATATATGCCAACGGCGATCGCTTCAGAGGCAAGTACTTAAACCTAAAAATTTTGGTGGTTCAGAACGAGCCGAATATCAAAATTGGTATAGTTGTGAGTAAGAAAGTCAGTAAGTTGGCGGTTAGCCGTAATCGATTTAAACGTCAACTCCGCGCTATTTTTCGTCAACTTCTGTCACAATTAAGGGGCAATCTGCAAATTGTGGTAACTGTGACAACACAAAGTCAACCGAGTTATCAAGAAATTTGTGATGATCTGATGATTTTATTAACAAAAGCAAGGGTTTTGCAGCATGGCAGTTAATGAGACTGTTTATTACGAAGGCGCGCCCCATATTGGCGATCTAATTATTAGCGTGCTAATAAGTTTTTTTGTAATCACAATTCCCTTCGGCGTTGCCGCGATCGCTAGAGCGCTTTGGTTGAGATATCGCATCACTGATCGTCGTATCACCGTGACAGGTGGTTGGATGGGACGCAATCGTACAGACATTGTCTATGCTGAAATATCTAAAATAGTCACAGTGCCTCGTGGTTTAGGGGCTTGGGGTGATATGGTTCTCACCCTCAAAGATGGTTCTCGTTTAGAGCTGAAAGCCATGCCAAAATTTCGCGAAACCTATGAATATATTGAATCAAAACTAAGCCTCAAAGCACAGGAAGTAAGCGGCGCGATTAGCGGCAATGCTTAAAAAGGTTTAACATATCAAATAAAGCTGCCACATGGTACCTTTAGCTCTTGGTGGATCACTAGCTACCATTCTGATGCAAACACAACAGTAAATTAGACAATGGACTTCGGTGTAGGTTTTCTTTCTAACAATATAATGCTGCCGTTCCTAGATTTTTTCTACGGCATCGTTCCAAACTATGGGCTGGCAATTATAGCCTTGACTTTGGTAGTACGTTTTGTATTGTTTCCTGTTAGCGCTAATCAGCTTCGCAGTATGCGGCGGATGAAAATTGCTAATCCTGTGATGCAACAAAGGATTAAAGAAGTTCAAGAAAGATACAAGAGTGATCCTGCTAAGCAGCAAGAAGAGCTAGCCAAGGTTAATTCGGCAAACTTTAAAGAATTTGGCAATCCTTTGTCTGGATGCTTGCCAGCCATAGTTCAGTTACCGATTTTGTTTGCATTGTTTGCTACCTTAAGGGGATCGCCATTTGCTGATATCAATTACTCCCTAACTTTTCAAATCACAGCTTCGGATGCTCAGGCTCAACACCAAGCGTTTACGTCCCCTAGTCAAAATGTTTATTTTGCTGATCGTGTCCATTACCCAGTATTAGCGACAGCATTAAACGGAACCACGTTACGAGTCGGCGAAGAATCAAAAATTATTTTGCAGACTTCTCAAGGTCAAGATTTCAAGGCTCTTTCGGCTGAGTATCCAGATATCGAATTAAATCCTGTTTTAAAAGTTACTAAGGGTCAAGAATTCGCAGAAGTTTCTGAAGATGGTACTTTAATCGCTAAGCAGGCTGGTGAAGCCACAGTGCAAGTTACAGTTCCTGGACTAGCTTCAAACAAAGGATTTTTGTTTATTAAAGCTCTTGGTAAAACTGGTGTTACCAATGCGGATGGCAGTATTAACTGGGACATCGTTGTCATGGTCTTAGGTTTTGGTATTAGTCTCTATGCTAACCAATCTATTTCTAGTGGTTCTACGCCAAAGCCTAGCAACCCAGCCCCCGAGGCATCTCAACAAGAAACAATGAACAAACTCACTCCAATCATTTTCTCTGGAATGTTTTTGTTTTTCCCTCTGCCTTCAGGTGTCATGCTCTATATGTTGATTGCTAACATATTTCAAACCCTACAAGCTTTTATTGTTGCGAAGGAGCCACTTCCCGAAAATCTTCAAAAATTAGTAGCAGTATCCGCCAACTCATCAACGATTTCTCAGCCTAGCGTTAAATCTAAAATTAATTCAGATAATAAATCTGATGCTAGTAAAACAACGATTGATACTAAGGCAAGTTCAACTGTTGTTGATGATGATCCCAAATCTCCTACCAAATCAGCTTTACCGTTTGAACCTAACTCTTCTAAAAAGAAGAAAAAAAATTAACTACTAAACAAAGGCATTGATGTTATTTATCTTTGTTTTCGGTTTATAGCGATTGCCACTTGCTTTAGACAAAACCAAAACCCAAGAAATGAATGAAGTTGCAAAGCGCCTTGATTCATTTCTTGGGTTTAATTCCTAGTACACTTAACGTTAGTTATAAGTGATGTCGAATCGATGATCCTTACCTGTAATTTATCTAGGTGGCATATATGCAAGATGCATCAATAGGTTCGACTTGGCTAAAGCAACTTCTAGTTTTAATGGGTTATGGTAACTCAGAAGTTTTTTCTTCAGAAGTTGATATACATCAGCAGGATAGTCCAACAAACTACTGGTTAGAGATCAAATCTGACAGTCTCAATGAGCAGCAAACTCAGAGATTAATTGGTCAAGATGGCGCGGTACTTGACGCTTTGCAATATCTCGCAAGTATATTGCTGAATAACCATACTGTTGCTCCCACACCTCAAGAAATTCATAATTTCTATACCATTGAGTTAAACGGCTATAGACAAAAACGATTAGCAGATCTTCAAAGATTAGCGGACAATGCAGTTTGTCAAGTTCGTGAAACGAAGACTGATTTTATAATCAATCACTTGTCGTCCCCAGATCGACGACATATTCATCAGCTTCTAGAAGAATTTTCTGATATTGAAACCTTCAGTCAAGGAAAAGAACCAAATCGTCACTTAGTTGTTAAGTTGGTGTAAACAAATCTCATGGAAAAATTATATATCCCCCAAATTGCTAAATCTGTAGATGCAACTGAAACCTTTGACTTTAAAGAGTTTATTGAAGGCTTAGAAACTTTAACTCCTGTGCAAGGGGTGATTAGTGTGCGCCATGTCGGTACATTTCTTTCCGTAACCGCTAAAGCTTCTACAATTATGACCTTGACTTGCGATCGCACATTAGTCCAATTCAATTACAGACTAGTGATTGATAAATCTGAAAAAATATTGCTATCAGATGCTTTACCAGAAGGTGACTACCCCAAAGAAAGAGAAATAGAAACAGGAGATTTAGTGGAGTCACTTTCACCTAGCGGTTATTTTGATCCTGCTATATGGCTATACGAGCAGATGATATTGGCAATTCCTTATCCTAAGATCGCGCCAGATGCGCCTGCTCTTGAGTTGTCAGACAAAACCACTAGTCCAGATTTAAATGTTGATAAGCGTTGGGCAGTATTAAATTCATTACAGCTTTCTGACCAGTAAATATGTTGCTTAAGGTAAGTGAATAAGATGAATAGTGCTAAAGTTTTGGCGATCGCGGAGTCATCAATGGGACATAAAACCCACATAATGACTATGCAAAATTACTTTACCTCATCTTTATGCCATGTTGATATTTGCTGGAATGATCAACAAAAAGAACTGATTGTTAAAATTATTAATAAGATTCTAAATTTTAGAATTCCAAATAAATTTTTGCAAGTCCATAATTTAGATTTATTTCGCTTGAGAGCGCAGATTAGTTATGGACTACTAGCTCGAAGATTAATAGCTAGAAAATCTAAGCTTAATAGTTATAATGTTTTGTTTTTTCATACTCAAGCGCTAGCCTGTTTTTCTCTTGATTTGCTAAAAAATACACCCACCGTGGTCAGTATTGATATGACCAATATTCAAGCTGCTTTAGAATCTGGCAACAATAAATTTAAGTGGACTTATAAACCAAACATATACATAGAAAAATTAATTTATCAAAGGTCTGCAAAAATATTAACTTGGACAGAGTGGGCGCGTAATTCTGTAATTAATGACTATGATATTCAGCCTGAAAAAGTTCAAGTAATTCCTCCTGGCGTTGATATAAAGTCTCTACAATTTTCAGAGCGATATAATCAACCTAGCGTAGAGCCCTATCAGATTTTATTTGTTGGTGGTGATTTCAAGCGAAAAGGTGGAGAGGACTTACTTCAAGTCTTTTTAGATAAATTTGCTAGCCAAGCAGTTTTGCATATTGTTACTTTAGATAAGATCGATTGCATCCATCCTAATGTGCATATATACAATCAAGTGACTGCTTATACTCCTCAGTGGTATGAGCTATATCAAAAAGCTGATGCATTTGTTATGCCTACCTATGGAGATGCTTTTGGTTTAGTGTTTATTGAGGCTATGGCGGCAGGATTGCCTATAATTGCTTGTAATCTCACGCAAACTAAAGAAATTGTCAAAGACGGCGAGACTGGTTTTCTCATTCCCCCTGGCGATCGCTTAGAGCTTAGTAATAAGCTACAAATATTAATTAACAACCCAAGCTTAGGTAAGCAAATGGGAATTAGAGCTAGGCAATTAGCTGAGATGAATTTTGATACGCAGAAAAACTTTCAAAAGATAGAATCTATATTTGAGCAACTGAGCCAAACCTAATGAAAATATTGCTAACTATCCATCATGAATTAGATCCTAACTTGGGTGCTCCTGGAGTGACTTGGCGAGTTGGAGAGGAATACAAGAAGTTAGGACATGAAGTTAGCTATTTTTCGTTTGACGATCTTCCCAAATTCTTACCCGGTATTGCCAAAATTATATTATTTCCAGAGTTTGTCGCATATAAAGTCGCTTCCTTAGCCAATAAAGGAGAAATCGATATTCTGGACGCCTCCACTGGTGATGCTTGGCTTTGGGCAAAATTAAGTCAATTATGGCAAAGAAAAAAGTCTTCTAAAACTGTTCCGTTGCTAGTCACTAGAAGTCATGGCCTAGAACATACTGTGCACCTTCAGCTATTGGAAGAAGTAAAACGAGGCAACATGAAACTTAGTTGGAAGTATCCGCTCTATCATGGAGGATTTCGTTTATGGGAAGTTGATAATTCTTTGCGTTTAGCAAATTTAGTCCTGCTTTTAAATGATTACGATTTAGAGTATTCCGTGAAACAACTCAAAGTCGATCGCGATCGCACACAGATTGTTAAGAATGGGATTTCAGATACTCTACTTAATTTGCCAATGCCTAAAATTTTAGACAACTCAAAGATTCGCATTGCTCACATTGGAAGTTATATACCCCGCAAGGGAATACATTATAGTGTGCCTGCTTTAAACTCAATTTTGAAAAACTTCCCTAATGTTGAAGTTACTTTCTTAGGCACGATAGTTCCCAAAGAAAGAGTGCTTGCAGATTTTGATCCTGCAATTACTGACCGAATCCATGTTGTACCAACTTATCAAAATAGTGAACTCCCACACTTATTAGCCGAGCACTCAATCCATCTGTTCCCTTCACTTTCTGAAGGATTTGGATTAGCTGTAGTAGAAGCAATGGCTTGCGGTTTAGTTCCAATTGTCACAGAGATTCCTGGACCTACGGAAATTGTCAAACATGACTTTGATGCGATCGTGATTCCGCCTCGAAACACTTCTGCTATTGAAGATGCAATTATAAAACTAATTAGCGATCACAACTACTTAGAAAAACTGCGTACTAATGCTTATCAAACTGCTCAACAATATTCTTGGTCTGGCATCGCTAAAAGCACTTTAGAGTTATACAAGAAATATATATAGAGTTTCACCTTTTCTTAATCATAAAAAATCTCAACAGACTACGTTTTAACTTATTTATTTCTATAATCTTGTAATTATTCAGGTTTGGTTTATAAAGCCAGACAAAATTAAATATAAAATTCATAGTCAAGATCTATAAATTTTATTTGTGTCCAACCACTTACCAACAAAAACACTTTTCTCTTTTACTAAAACGTATGACAATATACGTCAAATAGCGATTATAAATTTTAGTTAAATAGACTATAATGCTTTGAGATTAGTTAACGATCAAAGAGTTGATCACTAAGTTATGAGATTACTTCGTAGATTAACTAAAAAGCTACTATTTCCAAAAACAAATAAAAAATTTTACAGGAATATTACATTTCAAGCAGCTGTAACATTTTTTATATTGTCAGAAACAACAATAATTTTAATTGTATATTTATCAAATTTAAATTATCTTGATAGTCAAAAAAGTTCTTTTTTTGATAGGGTTAATAGCGTCAAATTAGAGCAGGAATTGTGGCTAAAAGAATGGATTTCTGATAGCCAAAATAAAGCTTTTATGATCAGTAATGCATCAGATATTAGAGAGAAAGCTTTGCTTATTTCTAAAAACAGATATAACGAATTAGAATCTCTTAAGATTCGCAAAAATATTAATAAATCATTTGATGACATTACAAAAAGATATTCAAATATTGATTCTTTATTGATACTTGATAGTGATGGTAAAATACTAGCCTTTGCAGATAGTCAAGTTAATAAACAAAACAAGACTTATGAAAATTTTCAAGACAATATTAAATCTAACAACTTAAAAAGTAATGATGTCAGGGATAAAGTAACTAATCCCAACTTTTACTTGTCAATTAAAAATAATAAACCCATCATTGTTTTTGTCAACCCAATATTTGATGAGATGGGAAATAGATTTAATATATTAATTAATGTAAGAACTGATCAAGTTGATAATTTTTTTGTTAAAGGAATAAGTGGAAATATTGAGACTTATTTAGTCGGAAATCTAAATAACAATATCTTTCTTGTTTTTGGTCAACCACAGGATTTGTCCAGCAAGGAAGGTATTCCTCTTAGTTATGGCATAGAAAAAGCGTTAGCTAAAGAAAGAGGAACTGGACTGTATAAAAATTATAATAGTGATGAGGTAATTGGTAGTTATGCATGGATTAGCAACTTAAATATTGCTATCGTAACTGAGATTAAGCAAGATTTACTATTTTATAAAGTCAATAGTTATTTTCGCAAGATTATATTAATTGCAACAAGTATAATTTTATTAGTAACTATCATATTTTATGTATTAGCTAAATATAGGATTCGTACAATTTTAGTAATGACAGACGTAGCATTATCTATTGCTAAAGAAGGTCTAGATGTGAGATTTCCAACAACTTATAAAGATGAGATTGGCTCATTAGGGATTGTTTTAAATCATGTTTTGTCTAGATTTAAAAATCTGAGTTTACAGGCAAATCAACTTCCTGATATTACATCCAGCGAGTTTAACGAGTCTAATGAATTACTACATAGCTATCTAGAAACTACAAATGAAGGATTTGCTTTTGTTGATCATAACGAATTAGTATTAAAAATGAATGCTAATTTTTCAGAAATAATCTCTAATTCTGTTGCAGACTCTATCGGTATATCGTATACAAAAATATTCCCTATAGAGATAATTAATGTAATTAAGGAAATACCTTTATATAGTCAAGAAATATATCAAACTAGATTCATAGATATTTTTCAAAAAGAATACTTTGCAAAAATATCTAATGTTTTCCATAAGATTACTATCGATGATGCCCCAACGCGTTATTTGGGTAAAACTATTTTTTTGTATACATCCGACAGCAGTTCTGTGAATGTTTTAGAAACATCTAATACTACCGATGATAAGAATATCATTACAAGTAGAGAAGAAATATCTCAAAAGCTGAATAAGCCTATAACTTCCTTGCTCGGTTTTTTAAAGCTGACTCAAAAGAAATTAGAAGAAAATATTTTCCCAAGGATTTCTTCTTCAGATCCTAGAGCTAAAAGAAATATTCAGCAAATTCATCAGAATCTGGAAAGTATGATTGTTGAAGGGACACAAATTGCTAAATCAGTTGCTGAGATTATTCAACACAAAAATCCCCATTCTGAAGTTGAATCTGTACGTTTATTATCAAAGATTTCTAAGTCTTCTATAACTAAAATTATTGAGCAAGTAAGATGGGAGTCAGAAAAAGTATTTGTCAGCCAAAACAGCAATTTAATTGTGGATAACTCTGTTGCAAATGTGGAGGTAAATGGTGATTATGAAGGAATTAAATATGTAGTCCATAATCTAATTAATCGCATTGCCCATAGCAATCTGAGAACTGGTGTTATTCAAGCAAGGATTGTGGACGGGAGAGTGACTATAATCATCGGCAAATTAAGCTCTTTACTTCCTAAATCACAGATATTATCTATACTACAAAACTTGAATGTTTCACCAGTGGGATCACAAAGCAAATTAATCTCCAGAGGAACAGGGCTGTTAAAAATTCAAAAATTATTGCATGAATATGGAGGCACAATTTCTGTTGAGTTGATTGATGCCAGTAGAGAGCGCTATAAATTTTATATTGTGACTTTACTTACAGTTAATTAAACTCAAAGTCTAAATGCATACAAGCTTTGAGGATTGTATGATTAGAGTATTTTATCTACAATGTTTGAGATTTTAGCCATGCCCAAGGCAGTGCTAAAATCTTGCTGCGATTTGGCACAAAAGCTCTTTGAATAAAAACTTCATATTCGTTGCGCTCGATCGCTTTGAGAATATTGCGATACAAAATCAGTGACGACCACACTGGCCATCGGGCATCTTTGCATAACGCCGAAATACCATCCTCAGCATATTGATAAAATTGCCGCGCTCTTTGGATCTGAAAACGCATTAACTCCACCCAACGCTCATCGACCACGCCATTCAGTAAATCCTTTTCGGTGTAGTCAAAATAATGCAAATCCTCAAGGGGCAAATAAATTCTGCCACGTTGAGCGTCTTCACCGATGTCTCTTAAAATATTAGTGAGCTGCATGGCAATCCCTAGGGCGATCGCCGCCTCAGTCGCTGTGGAAATAATCGAAGGATCTTTAGTTTCAAAGCCCATGATCGCCGCCGACATTAAGCCGACGGTTCCCGCGACCCGATAGCAATAGAGATGCAAGTCATCAAAGGTCTGGTAGCGATCGTATTTGAGATCCATCCGCATTCCCGAAATCATGTCCTTAAAGGGTTGAATCGGCATCGGGTAATGTTTGACTGTATCAGCAAGGGCAATATCGGAGGCATGGATCGGGTCGCCCCTAAAGGTTGCTTCTAATTGCTTCTCCCAGTTGAATAGAGTTTCTGCATCGGTACTATCCGCTTGCATTCCATCAACAAGCTCATCGGTGCGACGACACCAAGCGTAGATAGCCCAAGTCGCTCGCCTCTTTGCTTCTGACATAAGCATCGTGCCAAGGTAAAAAGTCTTAGCGTACTTAGCAGTAATACAACGGCAGATCTCATAGGCTTCATCCAGATTGACTGGCTGACGCATTCCCATCGGCTTAGGCACTGACGACAGATGGATTTGACTGGTTTTGGTTAGAGGTTCGACCAAGGACTTTACTTCCAGAAGATTGACTTGCTTTTTGATTTGCGATTCGACTTGCTTTATGGATTTCCTGTGCTGTTAGCTTACCAGAAAGTACCGCCCCTTCCATACTGCCAAAAAAGGGTTGCGCTGTATAGCTACCTGACAAAAAGAAATTAGCGATCGGTGTGGCTTGTTGGGGACGGAATTGCTCACGGTTAGGAGTAGCGGTATAAATTGAGTGTCGAGTCTTGACGACATGGGATTTGAGTACCTTAGCAGGGCTAGGGAGATGCTGGGGAAATAGTTTGGCAAGTTCGTTGAGAGTGGCTTCGATAATGTCGCTATTGGGGCGATCAATCCAATCGGCAGCAGGAGCAAAGACTAGCTCTAGCATCGATTTATCGGGATCAGCATATTCCTTGCAGGAGTTGCTCATGTCAGAGTAAACGCTGAGCAGTGGCGATCGCGAAAAGAGGGTGTGGTCAATATCAGTGAGCTTGCGATCGAACCAAAGCTGCACACTGATTACGGGTACGCCTTCAAGGTTGTCGAGCTGTTGGAAATAGGGTTGGGCTTGCCAATTGGTAGGGATGTAATTTTTAAAAGCATCCACGGACATTGCGGACACATAGGCATCGGCGAAAATCTCGCGGCTAGGTGAACCGTCCGTACCTTGAATAATTAACTTCTCGACATTGCCATCTGGATTGGTGACGATTTCCTTGAGAGCTATGCCTGTATGCACTTCGCCACCACGAGCCACCACATAATCGACGATGGGCTGACAAAGGCGTTCAGGGGGTGCGCCATCAAGGTAGGCGATTTTGGAGCCGTCTTTTTGTTGGAGAAACTTGTTAAGGGCGCGGAGGGGGATGGTTGCGGAGATCACATCGGGATCGATGAATTTGAGAGATTTACAAACGGCAATAAAAATATCGGTGGTGATGTCTTTGCCGATGCCATGCAGTTGCAGCCATTCCTCAAAGGTGTATTTGTCCATGGAGGCAACGTATTTGTCACCACGCACGATCGCAGGAATCAGCCCGATCGCAAAGCGGATCTTTTGATTCCAAGTCAGCATATCGTTGTTACGCAGAATCGAGGTAATGATATTAAAGGGGGCAGGAAGATCGGGGACATCAAACCATGACAATACCCCCGGTTTTTCGGGTTGATTAAAAATCAAAGCATGGCGCTTCCATTGCAGGCGATCAAGAATATTTAACTCACCCATGAGTTGCAACATGTTTGGATAAGCGCCAAAAAAATTATGTAGCCCCGTTTCGATCCAGTCCCCATCGGCATCTTTCCATGCCGCCACTAGCCCACCGAGAACGTTACTACGCTCTAACAAGATTGGCTGATGTCCCATGTCTACTAAATACTTGGCACAGGCTAATCCTGCCAACCCTCCTCCAGCGATCGCAACCCGCATATTTCACCAATATTTAAGATATTTAATGTTTATGATTACTAAGTTATTTGCTTACTTATCTCCATCTTACTTTGCAAAGCTTAATAATTCACTAAATTTAGTTGTCAAAATCCCTGACATTTCCTACTTTGTTCTAAGTTAGGATCACGTTCTCAAATTTCTCTAATCCTTTCATCGCCAGTATGGTCAAAAGTCTCATCGATTCTGAGCTATCTCATCAGACATCGCGTAAATTATGGATGGCGGCAATCAAGTTGCCCATGTATAGCGTTTCCATTGTACCGATCGCGACGGGTACAGCGATCGCCTATCGTCAGAATGGTGAGATCAGTTGGGGGATATTTCTCACATTTCTGGTCTCGGCAGTCTTGGTATTAGTGTGGGAAAACCTCTGCAACGATGTTTTTGATGCAGACACAGGCATTGATGTGAATAAGGCGCATTCGGTGGTGAATCTCACAGGTAAAAAGAATTTAATATTGGCGATCGCTAATGCTTGTTTAATTCTTGGGATTAGCGGCGTGTTGGCGATTTCATGGATTCAAAAAGACGCGCTCGTTGTGAGCTTAGTGGCGATCGCTTGCTTTTTGGGTTACATCTATCAAGCGCCGCCCTTTCGCTTGGGATATCATGGCTGGGGTGAAGTTCTATGCTTTTTTGCCTTTGGTCCAATTGGTGTATCAGCTGCCTACTACAGTCAAACCAAGACCTTTGACTATGCCTGTGTTGCGGCCTCGGTGATCGTGGGCATTATTACCAGCTTAATTTTATTTTGTTCGCACTTTAACCAAGTTGCCGATGACCTTGCCGCTGGCAAGCGATCACCTGTGGTGAAATTAGGGACAAAGCGATCGGCACAGCTCTTGCCTTGGCTCTGTGGGTTGATCTATGCGATCACAGTCTTAGCGATCGTGACACAGCTTTTTCCGATCTGGACAGCCAGTATTTTTGTGAGTTTACCGATCACTTGGAAGCTTTGCACTTTTATCGGTCAAAATCATGATCGAGCAGATTTACTATTAAATTGTCGATTTATTGCCGTTGCCCTTCATTTTGTAGTGGGTTCTTTCTTGAGTATAAGCCTAACTTTTTGATGAGAATATCGGTAGTTTGCCGCACCGTCTAATCTCTAACTGGGAAGTTTTTTAACAGATTGGTTAAGAAATCCGTGCGGTTGCCCTTGGCTGGAACTTCTGCTATAGTGCGTCGTTGTGGTAGCTAATTCAAACATTTACTCATCCTTAGAGCGTGTTGCTAACTACAGACTCAAGGCTAAGTTCAAGGTATAAAATATATACAAATACAGCGCTTTGCGCCACTTTCAAAAATTTCTCTGTACTACTTAAAGCTTCAATGGGCTGTAGCAATTCAATCTACTTAGGGCTTCCTGAAAAAGTATAAAAGCTTGCTAAATAAAGATTTTAAGCTTTTTGTGCCATAACAAGTGCAAGGTTATAGCGTCTAGAGGCTCAAAACCCTTGCACTTCCGTGGAAAATCGCTGGGTAAATTTGGGAAATATGCGACAAAATACTATTTGTAAAGCTGTATTGCCTTTAAATTCGCTCTGTAGACTTTTTCAGGAAACCCTACTTAAAGTACTTAAAGTAATGATACACAATCATGACAACGAAAATATAATTACTGTGGTTTTTGTTGCTGACAACAACTATGCAATGCCAGTCGCAGTAACTGCATGTTCAATCCTAAAACATCTACCCCCTGACCAAAAGCTAAATCTATATATTCTTGATGCTGGAATTACAAGTAAGAATATCGAAAAGATAATTAAATCTATTGATTTGTCTAGATGTGAAGTCAATTTTATTAGTACGAAAGCCCAACTTACCGAGATTCCTCTCTCAGACCATTTTACTGAGGCAATATTTCATCGACTTCTGATCCCTCAGCTTCTCCCTCAGGATTTGCACAAAGCTATTTATTTAGACTGTGACTTGCTAGTGTTGAAGGATCTCAGTATGTTATGGAACATCGATATGGGAGATAATTATTTTCTAGCTGTCCAAGATTTTACTATTAGAACTATCTCTAAAGGGGTCAAAGATTATCAACTATTTGAAATACCTCCAGATCATAGTTATTTTAATTCTGGTGTTTTAGTATTTAATCTAGACAAGTGGAGAGAGTCTGATATAGCAACATCAGTCATAGATTATCTTCGCAAACCTCGCGAAGTGCAGCTATTTGGCAACCAAGAAGCCATGAACACTCTGTTATGGAATAAATGGCAAGAGCTTGATCCTAAGTGGAATCGGCAATTTAAAACTGGTCTAGAAGAAGAGCAGGAAAATATTGATGCTCTCACTGAAAGGTATGGAGATTATTCTGAAGATATAGCCAAGAATCCATATATAATTCATTTCATACAGGATACAAAACCTTGGCAATACTATCGCCATCCGATGAAAAAGCTTTTTTATGAATATCTTGATATGACTGCTTGGTCTGGATGGAGATACGATGTATGGAAGGTTCTTTTACGCAAATTGCCTAGAATATTTGCCAAAAATCCACAATCCAAGAAAAATATTTAGCTCTATAGCCGTAATTGCTCAACCTAGTAGACCGTCAAGTGTAAATCAACTGGTGCTGTTTATGAGTTTAACGCGAGTATATTTGGCTGACAAACCTTTTATCTTGCCTGTTAAATGACGGTTGACACTCTACTAGTAAGGTCAACAAGAAATGACTACTTGCTTTGCACTTAAGGATTGGCAGTGCAGCGCCAATCCTTAAGTGCAAAGCAAGTCCGCAGATTTTAATTATTTTTATGATTAAATTTGGCGATCGCCTGATCATATATTTCACGGAGCTTTGAAGCGTGAGTGGAAAGAGTAAATTCTTGCAGGAATAATTTATTTCCTGCGATTCCCATTTCTCTGGCTTTATCAACATCCTTAGCAAGTAAATTAATGGCAGTAGATAATTCCTTAACATCGTTTGGCTTAACTAATATGCCGGTTTGTCGATCGCGCACATGCTCGGGAATGCCTCCAACTTTACTAGTTATGATCGGACGAAATCTGGCGTAGGCTTCTAATGTGATTAGTCCAGCGGGTTCTGGCCAGAGGCTTGGAAAAACTACAGCGAGACTTTGGCGATATAAATCTTCTAATTTTTCACCATTGCACCAACCATGCCAAGTTACTCGTTCTGTCAATTTCAGAGTTTTAGCTAGGATTTTCATTTTTTCTAAATCCCAGCCTTCTCCAGCAATATCTAGATGGATATGCGGCGAAATATTTACCATACTCCGTAGCAACCAATCCAAACCCTTATCTGGCACAACACGCCCCACAAACAAAATACGTTGTTGAGCATGTATCTCTGGTGTAAGCGGTTCATGAGATGATTTTGGAGATATAATGCCGCATCGTAAGGTCACAACTTGGTCGGGATCAATTCCATTGAATATTAGTTGCGATCGCACATAGTCACTATTAGCAATGACTGTAATCCCTAATTTTTGAATAGATTGAAAGGCTCTGTAAGCTCGATTGAGGTTATCGCCAATTTTGTTAGGGCGGCGACTGCCACAACCATCGACTAAATGTCCCCAAGTGCAGGCTATAGTTGACATTTTGCGATCGCAGGCTACATGCCTTGTGGGAAAATATTTTGAGCCACTAGGACAGTAGGGATGATGATTATGTAATGTGTAGACGGCGGGGCAAAGGTTGGTAAGACTACTTAACATTTCACCTTCATGTATATGCAGTAGCTGATATTTACTTTGATCTAGGTTATTCAAGGATGTTATTAGATCAGGATCATACATTTCAGGTAAAGCATCTAAAAGTCCATCAATATAGGACTTAACTCCCCCACCAGACAAAGCTAAAAAAGCAGCACAGTTATAAACTTTGTACATAAGTTTTCCCACCCTATATCGGTTTCTTTAGTCTATAACATTTCTTCTTTGAAGGATCTGGGTATACTTACTCCTTTCTCACTAAAAGAATATGGGTTATAAAGTGAATGATTAGGTTTGCGCGGCTCCGCCGCGCAAACCTAATCATTCACTGGGAAGGGAGTATTAAACCAAAAACAAATTCTTAGATTCACATTCAGATTACACGAAATATTTTTTGATTTTATATTTGATTCCCTTCATAAAGCTAGAACAATAATCTTTTAAAGTCTTAATTTTTTAAAGACTATTTCATAAATTGGATTATTTTATCTTTTATAGCAATGACTGCTTGATCGTACTCACTAGAAACTAAACTTAAATATTCTTTAGAGACAGAAATTGAACCAGATTTGCTTATTTCTTCTAAATACTTACAGATACAGGCTAACTTTCTTGCACCAATACTTGCACTAGTTGATTTTAAAGAGTGGCATGAAATACTGAATTTAGCAGCATCATAGTTAACAAAAGAGATTTGAATGGTGTCAAGCAATGTTTCCGCAGAATTTAGATAAATTGTTACTAGATCTGAAAATAATAAATCATCATCAATTGATATTCTTAAGTCTTGAAACACATTAATATCTAAAGTTGGTAAATCGCTAAATTCTGGATAGCTATTATAGAAAATAAGCATCTCAGAATTAATATATTCTTTATTAATAGACATAGTTTTATTTTGTAAGCATATAAATCAATAAAAACATTTTGTAAAACTTTTAAAAGGGCAAAATACACAATAATTTTCTCAAAAATTAAACTTAACAAAGGTATCAACATAAGAAATAACAAAGTTATTTCTTGTGTTGATATAAGTAATTATGCCCAGCCTCTTAACTTTTTTGATAAAGATTGTAAAACTCAACCTTTGTTAACAAAGTTATGCCTTATGCATTTTCACTCTGATTTTAAAATTTAGAATTTACCAGTCTTAAATCTAACTACAGTTTTAGTTTAAGTAAATTACTAATTGCTAACTCAATCGTGCTGTCTTTCTTAGCAAAGCAGAATCTTAATCCATTAACTCGTTGGCGATCGGGTTGACTAAAGCAAGTACCAGGAACGGCAGCCACTAAGACTTCTTTTGCTAGCCTAAACGCGGCACTTTCGGCATCCTTAGCAATCACAGAGCTGTCAGTCCAAATGTAGTAAGCACCTTTGGGCAAAACGGGTGAGAGTCCAATTTCTGCCAAAACTGGGTAAAGCCTATCCCGCTTACGCTGATAATCTGCCGCTAAATTGATGAAATATTCGCGACCAAATTGCATTGCTGTTAGGGCAGCGTGTTGAAGAGGGGCAGGAGCGCTAATCGTAATGAAGTCATGAATACGACGAATGGCAGCACTTAATTCTGGATTAGCAATTACATACCCTAAACGCCAACCTGTAATACAGAAGGTTTTGGAAAATCCATTCACTACGATGGTGCGATCGCGCATTCCCTCAATACCCATGAGGCTAATATGCTCTTCTTCATAAATTATATATTCGTAGATTTCATCGGTAATTGCGTATACGTCATACTGCTGACAAAGCTTGGCAATTATTTCTAATTCACTTCTGTTCCAGACTTTGCCTGTGGGGTTAGCAGGACTATTTATGATTACTGCTTTTAGTCCTTTTTTAAAGATTGGCTCTAGCATTTCTTGGGTGACTTGCCATTCTGGTGGTTGCAAGGTCACAAACTCTGGAATTCCGCCCACGGTGGCAAGGTTAGGAACGTAATTTTCATAAAATGGCTCAAATACAAGGACGCGATCGCCTTGATCAATTATTGACATCAGAGCCACGTTTAGACCTTCCGTAGCGCCACAACATACTGTAATTTCTGTTTCGGGATCAACGACGATGTGATTGTCCCTTTGCATTTTTTCGGCGATCGCCTCTCGGAGCTTATACCATCCCCAACTATCAGCGTACTGGTTGATATCTGCCGCGATCGCTTCTCTTGCCGCTTCCTTAAGTGCTTCTGGCGCTGGGAAATCTGGTAAGCCTTGGGCAAGATTGATAGCTCCAAACCTTTCGCAGTAGCGAGAGGCTTCGCGAATTTGTGATTCTTTAATTTGAATGGCTCGTTGGGATAGCGAAACAGTAGTCAAGGGAAATATCTCTAAGCTTAAGTACAAAGCGCCATAGGCGCTTTACATAATATAGCAATAAGCATTTATCGATTGATAGTTATTAGTTAGTACCTGAACCCCTCAATTCTTGCTGGTAAATGTGCCGAGAGCTCAAAAACAATAATCCAGTTTAAGCAAACTTCTGATGAATCATTTCAATTACTCACACTTCTTCGGGAGTCATGATGCCATCTAGCATCGCAAATTTTTGACATTGGGCAAACAAAGATAACGCATACTCTGGCTTGATATCCTTTAGTAAAAACTCAAGCAGAAGTGGTGCATCCATACAGAGCAACCGCATAAAAAAATTGCGATCCTTAACTATCAAGCATTCCAGAAATTGACAAGTAAAAATACTTAGAATAGAAATCCTTACTGCGTAAGCCATCTATTTTTTATGCGGTTGCCCTGACCCATCATCCCTTAGATTACCTATAATTTACTCAACCCCAATAATTAGGAGTTAACAATGCAAACGATTAGCGAACAATACATTGTTGATGCTCAAGGTCAACGTTTGAGCGTAGTTGTAGAATTTGCTTGCCCGTCTAGAAGAACTAGAAGAAATTTATGCCTTTGACCTAGCCGAAGAATTCCAAGATGAAGCTATACCATTTACTCAAGCGATCGGTTAGAACTTGAGGAGAGGAAATAGCAGGAAGAAGGAGATCGCCTACGCTCTCTAATCGAAGATCAAAAAAACAAGAATTAAAGATACTTTAAGGAGGCAGACAGCCATGTTCAAAAGTTGTGAAGTTGCTATTGAAGGCGATCTCATTACATAGTTGGACGAAAAAACAAATTTCCAGACAACCCGCGTCACTATCTATATAGTTGCCCAATAAAAAAGTCCCCCACATTGCTGCGAGGGACTTTTTTACTTAACTAGCAAGCTAGATTAACCGAAAGCAGTTGCTGTTGAGGCGATCAGGAAGGCGGCATACGTCAATATGTAGCCAATCGTGAAGTGAGCCAAGCCAACCAAACGAGCTTGAACGATGGAGAGAGCCACAGGCTTGTCTTTCCACTGAACCAAACTTGCAAGAGGAGTGCGTTGGTGCGCCCAAACTAGGGTTTCGATCAATTCTTGCCAGTAACCACGCCAAGAGATCAAGAACATGAATCCAGTTGCCCAAACTAGGTGTCCGAATAGGAACATCCAAGCCCAAACAGAGATATTGTTCATGCCATAGGGGTTATAGCCATTGATCAACTGAGCAGAGTTGAGCCATAGGTAGTCACGGAGCCAGCCCATGATGGTGACAGAGGATTCGTTGAACTGAGCAACGTTACCTTGCCATACACCGAGGTGTTTCCAGTGCCAGTAGAAGGTTGTCCAACCGATTGTGTTCAACATCCAGAACATGGCAAGGTAGAAGGAATCCCATGCCGAGATATCGCAAGTACCGCCACGACCAGGACCGTCGCAAGGGAAGCTGTAGCCAAAGTCTTTTTTGTCTGGCATGAGCTTAGAACCACGAGCATCCAATGCACCCTTGACCAAGATCAAGGTGGTGGTGTGAAGACCTAGTGCGATCGCATGGTGAACTAGGAAGTCGCCAGGTCCAATGGTGAGGAACAAGGAGTTGCTATCAGAGTTGATACCAGCCAACCAACCAGGTAGGTAAGCAGCACCTGTGTTAGCAGGGATACTAGATGCATTGGAGAGTAGTACATCAAAGCCATAGAGAGCTTTACCTTGAGCTGCTTGAATCCACTGTGCGAATACAGGCTCGATCAAGATTTGCTTTTCAGGAGTACCAAACGCTTGCATTACGTCGTTATGAACGTAGATGCCGAGGGTGTGGAAGCCCAAGAATAGAGATACCCAGCTAAGGTGAGAGATGATTGCTTCTTTATGCTCAAGCATACGTGCAAGCACGTTGTCCTTGTTAGCTTCGGGATCGTAGTCACGAACGAAGAAGATCGCACCGTGAGCAAATGCACCGACCATCAAGAAACCAGCAATATATTGGTGATGAGTATATAGAGCAGCTTGAGTGGTGAAGTCCTTAGCGATGAACGCATAGGAAGGCATCGAGTACATGTGCTGAGCAACCAACGATGTGATTACGCCCAAAGAAGCAAGAGCAAGACCGAGTTGGAAGTGCAAAGAGTTGTTGATGGTGTCATACAAGCCTTTGTGTCCAGCGCCTAGCGCACCACCAAAAGGAGTGCCTTTAGGAGGATTGTGAGCATTCAAGATTTCTTTGATGCTGTGACCGATACCAAAGTTGGTGCGGTACATGTGACCAGCAATGATGAACAATACTGCGATCGCCAAGTGGTGATGGGCAATGTCAGTCATCCAAAGAGACTCGGTTTGAGGATGGAAACCACCAAGGAAGGTCAGGATTGCTGTACCAGCGCCTTGAGATGTACCAAACACATGACCTGCGGTATCAGGATTCTGAGCATAGACACCCCAGTTACCAGTGAAGAAAGGTGCAAGACCTGCTGGATGAGGAGGAACGCTCAAGAAGTTGTCCCAACCGACATGGATACCGCGAGACTCAGGAATCGCAACGTGAACCATGTGACCAGTCCAAGCCAAAGAGCTAGCTCCGAACAAACCAGCCAAGTGGTGGTTTAGGCGAGATTCAGCATTTTTGAACCAAGAAAGGCTAGGACGGAAGCTGGGCTGGAGGTGCAACCAACCTGCGAAAAGCAGGACGGCAGCAAATACTAGCATCCAAATCGCTCCAGTGAATAGCTCAGCATTGGTACGCATACCGATGGTGTACCACCAGTGGTAAACGCCAGAGTAAGCAACGTTTACGGGGCCAGCAAGATCAGTTTGAGTGTAAGCCTCAACTGCTGCCTTACCAAAGTGAGGATCCCAAATCGCATGAGCGACGGGACGTGTAGTGAGAGGATTTTTGATCCATTGCTCGAAGTTACCCTGCCACGCTACGTGAAACAGGTTGCCAGATGTCCACAGGAAGATGATTGCCAAGTGTCCGAAGTGCGAAGCAAAGATCTTTTGGTAAAGACTTTCTTCGGTGACACCATCATGGCTTTCAAAGTCATTCGCTGTGGCGATCGCATACCAGATCCGACGGGTTGTTGGATCTTCTGCGAGAGCCTGGCTAAACTTAGGAAATTTCGTTGCCATTTTTACTTCAATTTCTCCGTTTAAATTTAAGCCAGTTTACCCAAGTGCACCGTAACGGGCTAGGAAGAATGCCCAAGTTGTAGCAATTCCACCTAAGAGGTAGTGAGCTAGACCTACTGCACGACCTTGAGTGATGCTCAAAGCGCGAGGAGAGATAGCAGGAGCGACGTTGAGCTTGTTATGTGCCCATACGATCGACTCAATGAGTTCTTGCCAGTAGCCGCGACCACTGAATAGGAACATGAGGCTAAATGCCCAGATGAAGTGAGCGCCCAAGAAGATCAAGCCATAAGCCGACAATGCCGAGCCATAGGATTGAATTACGTTGGAAGCTTGCGCCCACAAGAAGTCACGCAACCAGCCATTGATGGTCAACGCACTCTGTGCAAAGTTACCACCAGCCATGTTAGTTACATTTCCAGCCGCATCAACTGTACCGAAGATGTCAGACTGCATTTTCCAAGAGAAGTGGAAGATTACAACAGAAATACTGTTATACATCCAGAAAAGACCCAAGAAAACGTGATCCCATGCCGAAACTTGACATGTGCCGCCACGACCAGGACCGTCGCAAGGGAAGCGGAAACCGAGTTCAGCCTTGTCTGGAATCAAGCGAGAGCTGCGGGCATAAAGCACGCCTTTCAGCAAGATGAGGACAGTAACGTGAATGGTGAACGCATGGATGTGGTGTACCAAGAAGTCAGCCGTACCGAGAGCCATGTGAGCAGCAGCAACTTTACCGCCAACAACAAGGGTTTCGCCGCCGAAGATGGGGCTAACGCTAGAGGTTGCGTAAGGAGCAGTTGTACCAGCAGCAGCAGCATGGATCCCTTGAATCCAGTTAGCGAAGACGGGCTTCAACTGAATTGCGGTGTCGGAGAACATATCTTGAGGACGACCCAATGCACGCATGGTGTCGTTGTGGATGTAAAGACCAAAGCTATGGAAGCCGAGGAAAATACAGACCCAGTTGAGGTGAGAAATGATGGCATCGCGTTGACGCAACATCCGATCAAGCAAGTTATTTACATTCTTGGCGGGATCGTAATCGCGAACCATGAAGATACCTGCGTGAGCAGCAGCACCACAGATACAGAAGCCGCCAATCCACATATGGTGTGTGAATAGAGAAACTTGGGTAGCGTAGTCGATCGCAATGTAAGGGTAAGCAGGCATCGCGTACATATGCTGTGCAACGATGATGGTCAAAGAACCCAACATTGCCAAGTTAACAGCTAGTTGTGCGTGCCAAGAAGAAGTCAAGATTTCGTATAGACCCTTGTGACCTTCACCAGTTAGAGGCCCCTTGTGAGCTTCGAGGATTTGCTTCATGCTGTGACCGATACCCCAGTTGGTGCGGTACATATGTCCAGCGATGATGAAAAGTGTCGCGATCGCAAGGTGGTGGTGAGCTTGGTCAGTCAACCAGAGAGATCCAGTTTGAGGATTCAAACCACCCTTAAAGGTTAGGAAATCTGCATAAACACCCCAGTTCAAAGTGAAGAAAGGTGTTAGCCCCTGAGCAAAGCTAGGGAAGATGTCCGCCATCAAAGAAGGGTTGGTGATGAACTCATGGGGAAGAGGGATCTGATCAGCAGGTACGCCCTTATCAAGGTAGTAGTTGATAGGAATCGATACGTGGATCTGGTGTCCAGCCCAAGAAAGAGATCCTAAACCGAGTAAACCAGCCAAGTGGTGGTTCATCATCGATTCAGCATTCTTAAACCACTCAAGTTTAGGAGCTGCCTTGTGGTAGTGAAACCAACCAGCGAAGAACATCAAACCTGCCATCACCAAACCGCCAATTGCGGTGCAGAGGAGTTGATACTCGGTGGTGATACCAGATGCTCTCCAAAGGTGGAACAAACCAGAAGTGATTTGAATACCTTGGAAACCGCCGCCCACATCGCCGTTCAAGATATCTTGACCAACAACGTTCCAGACTACTTGAGCGCTGGGTTTGATGTGAACTGGGTCGGCTAACCAGCCAGTGTAGTTAGAGAATTTTGCGCCGTGGTAATACATACCACTGAGCCAAATAAAGATAATACCTAGATGCCCAAAGTGAGCAGAGAAGATCTTACGGGCAGTATCTTCTTCGGTTGTGAAACTGTCAAAGTCATGCACATTGGCATGAAGATCCCAAATCCAAGTGGTGGTCTTTGGTCCCTTCTTTAAGGTGCGATCGAAGTGACCAGGTTGTCCCCATTTCTCAAAGGAAGTAGGTACTACGTCACGATCAACCACAACCTTTACCTCTGTGTCTGGCTTTTGAGGAGTCATTGTCATGTAAATTTTCCTCTCTCAGACTGTTAAGACAAAGTAGATTAAACGATTAGGCTGGCTCTCTCATATCGAGGAATCTATGAATGAGATAATTACTGCTTTACAAGAGTCGCCAAGCCACGATGTCGTAATTATAGATTTAGGCTTGTGTCGCTCTGGAGTCTTTGTAACAATTGTTTAGAATAGTCTTGTCTAGCTGGATCGTTTACTGTGCAATAAATTGATGTCACTTGATTTGTTTTATCTCAAAGTCAAGTTTTTTACTTTTCTTAATAAAACTTTATAAGCCACGCTTAATTCAGATTAATTTTAGGTTGAGTTAAGCCCCCAAAAGATTAAAACGGCGTTCCAATCTTTTTTTTTGATTTATGTCAAGTCAAGGTTGAGGCTTTGTGTAGTACAAGAAAACTCAAAGCGCTGTACCGACAAAATATTTTGCAAAAATCACGAAAGTTATATTCAGATATATTCCGCAGAAATGAATCTAGGCACTAGCTAAGATACGTATACGAATATGTATGCATCTTATGATTAAGTGCTTAAGTCTATGGTTACTTAGATTGGGAAAAAGCATACGTTTCAGCTACGGGTTTTGACACTAGAAAAACAATAACTAAATCAATGAAAAGATACCAAAAGCTCTTAATTAGCTTATTGTTAAGCGTTGTTACATGCTTATTTGCAATTAGCACAGCTAATCCCTCTCAAGCTACAAATAGTCAGCTTTCTTCAAATCAAGTTGATTTGGTTAACTATCAAAAACAAGCTGAATCAGAGCTAATCTCTCAGTCAGGCGATTCTACAAGCCAAAGTGTTCAGTTAAAAAGATTTTCTGCGATTTTACTAGGTGAAAATGTTTATCCTAGTGCAGCTTCATCCAACGCTATAGGTGTAGTCGGGGCTGCGCTTAATGGAAATCGTTTGATTGTGCGCGGAGGTTTTAATTATTTGAGTAGTCCTCTTCGCAACTATGCCACTGATCCTGCGGTTCCACCTAACCCTAATGTTACTTCTGGGGTTCATATTCATCGTGGCACATCACAGCAAAATGGCGCTTTTCAATATGCTTTGGAAGTTCAGCCTAATTCCGATGGATTAGGGGGTACTGTCAAAGGTGAGTATACTTTGACCGATGAGCAACTTAAGCTGTTAAACGATGGCGGTCTCTATGTTGATCTTCATACTCAAAGTTTTAGGGCTGGCGAGTTAAGGGGAGTTCTCAAGGCTTAATTTTATAGATATAAGCAAAATAGAGTTGCAGGGCTTTGCCTTGCAACTCTATTTTGCAAAACCAAAGAATCGAGGGGAGGCGCTTTGCGCCTCCCCTCGATTCTTTGGTTTTCATTAGGATGAAAGCGTTAAACTCATTGTTACCCCAAGATCAATAGTCTAAATTTTTACTATGTCAAACCGTCTCGCGCGATCGCAAAGTCTTTATTTAAGAAAACACGCTGAAAATCCGATTGACTGGTATCCTTGGGGCGACGAAGCGCTAGACAGAGCAAGATCAGAAAATAAACCGATTTTTTTGTCGATTGGCTATTCGAGCTGCCACTGGTGCACAGTGATGGAACATGAGGCTTTTTCTGATACGGTGATCGCCGACTACATGAATGAGCAATTTGTAGCAATCAAAGTGGATCGTGAGGAGCGACCTGACTTAGACAGCATTTATATACAAGCTGTGCAGATAATGGGCGAAAGTGGGGGGTGGCCTTTAAATTTATTTCTGGCTCCAGACGATTTAGTTCCTTTTTATGGTGGTACTTATTTCCCTATTGAGCCACGCTATGGGCGACCAGGATTTTTGCGAGTTATGCAATCCATTCGGGAGATTTATCACGATCGCCAACAGGATATTAAAGAGTATAAGAATCAAATTGTTCGCAATCTCCATCAAGTAAACAAGCTCATTCCTGTGCCGATTGTTAGCGATCAAGCGCTCGCTGAGGGAACCATAAAATGTGCTGAAGTCGTTACTAATCGTGATTATGGAACTTGTTTTCCGATGATTCCCTATGCCAATTTTTTATTAATGGCAAGTCGGTTTGAAAATGAGCAAACCAGCACAACCGTATTTAAGAATAAAGCTCAACAAAGAGGTTTGGATTTAGCGCTTGGGGGCATATTTGACCATGTAGCTGGGGGCTGGCATCGCTACACGGTGGATCAAACTTGGACAGTACCGCATTTTGAAAAGATGTTGTACGACAATGGTTTGATCATGGAATATCTGGCAAATGTCTGGATGTCTGGACTACAAGAACCCGCGATCGCCCGTGCTTGTGAAGCAACTGCAACATGGCTTCAGAGAGAAATGCTAGCGGAAGAAGGATGTTTTTATGCATCTCAAGATGCCGATAGCGAAGGTAAAGAGGGGAAATTTTGGGTATGGAGCTACAGCGAACTAAAAAAGATTTTTAGTGCTACTGATTTAGAAATGCTCGCTCAAGAATTTACGATTTCGGTTAATGGCAATTTTGAAGAGCATAATGTTTTGCAGCGTAAGCAGGGAGGAGAACTATCACCAGAAATAGAAACTTGCTTGACTCAATTATTTCAACGGCGCTATGGCGAATATTCACGGGCTACGGATGCTTTTCCTGTGGCTCGGAGTCAGACAGATATTCGGGAGATTGACTGGGAGGGACGTGTGCCACCTGTAACTGATACCAAGGCAATCACAGCTTGGAATGCTCTCATGATTTCAGGATTGGCAACGGCTTACCGAGCTTTTTTAAAGCCAATTTATAAGCAGCTAGCAGTTAATGCGGCTAAATTTATTCTTGAAAATCAATGGATTGAAGGGCGATTACAGCGCATTAACTATGAAGGTCAAGCATCGGTAGTGGCGCAGTCTGAAGATTATGCTCTATTAATTAAGGCTCTTTTGGATTTGCATCAAGCCATTCCTGAGCAAGCAGATTTCTATTTACAACAGGCGATCGCAGTTCAATCTGAGTTTGATCGTGATTTTTGGGATGTGATGTCTGGGGGCTATTTCAATACCACCAGTGAATCTAGCCAACACTTGCTATTGCGAGAGCGAAATTATCGCGATAACGCTACGCCTTCCCCCAATGGCATCGCGATCGCCAATTTAGTAAGACTGGCTAGCCTGACAGAAAAATTAGAATATTTAGATCGGGCTGAATTGGGACTCAAACGTTTTGGTCATGTGATCACCAACAATCCTGTCACTTGTCCTAGTTTATTAGTCGCCTTTGACTGGTTTCGTAACCATACACTTGTGCGGACTAAGCCTGATTATTACGCCGAGCTTAATCAGCAATATTTACCTTCAGCGATGCTTCGTGTTGATCAACATTTATCGCAGAATTCATCAAACTCTGATGCGATCGCGATCGTGTGTCAGGGCTTTGCGTGTTTAGCGCCTGCGACTAGTCGAGAAATGTGCAATCAGCAGCTACATCAAAGTATGAATAGAGTCTACAAATAATAAAAGGCGGCGCTAAGCGCCGCCTTTTATTATTTGTAGACTCTAACCAGTCAAGAATTAGCGTTGCGGCGCTTTGCGCCGCAACGCTAATTCTTGACTGAGGAATCTATATCGAAGTCGCGATTACAAAACCGAGAATACCGATAAAAATAACTAGCGCATAAAATTGAGCTTTGCCATTCTCAAAGTACTTTAAGCCTTCACCACTAACTACAGTCACAAAGCCAGCAAGGTTTACGACACCATCAACAATTTTGGCATCAACCTCAAGCACTTGACGCGCCAGACGGCGTGAGCCAGTCACGAAGACAGCATTGTAAATTTCGTCGATGTACCACTTGTTTTTAGAAAGTTTATACAGTGGCTCAATGGATTTCGCGATCGCACTGGGATCAATTTTCTTTTGCATATACATCAGGATTGCTAAGGAAATACCGATCAAGCCAATCCCAATCGAGCTACCACCCATCAATAAGAACTCAGGAGTAAAGCCCTCAACAGGAACTTCAGTAATTGTTTCTGAAGGTGCGTGGATGAAATACTCGAAGTAATTACCCAATGGTGTACCGACCAAACCGATCGCCATTGAGGGAATTGCCAACACCATCAGAGGCAGAGTCATCGTAATTGGTGACTCATGGGGTTTGCTGGCATGATGTGAGTCATGGGATTTGTCAGCAGATGGCTCTTTCCCAACGGAGTTTTCTGCTTTAACTACTGCTAAAAGCTTCTTATCAGTACCGCGAAAATCACCTTCAAAGGTGGTGAAATACATACGGAACATATAGAAAGCGGTAATACCTGCTGTTGCAAAGCCAATTGCCCAAAGTGCGGGATTAGCTTTATAGGTGGAAGCAAGAATTTCATCCTTTGACCAAAAACCCGCAAAGGGTGGAATCCCACTAATGGCGAGAGTGCCAATAAAAAATGTAATCGCAGTGATGGGCATATATTTGCGTAAGCCACCCATTACTCGCATATCTTGAGCTACATCAGGATCATGTCCGACCACTTCTTCCATGCCATGAATCACCGATCCCGAACCAAGGAACATCATCGCCTTGAAATAGGCGTGGGTCATCAGATGAAATAACCCCGCACTGTAAGCGCCAACGCCCATGGCCATGACCATGTAACCCAACTGGGAAACGGTGGAATAGGCAAGTCCCTTCTTAATATCATTTTGGGTAATCGCAATACTTGCGCCGAGAAACGCAGTAAATGCGCCTGTCCAAGCGATCGTATTCATCACCGCAGGAATTTCTTCAAATACAGGGAACATCCGCGCAATCAGAAATACGCCCGCAGCTACCATTGTCGCGGCATGGATCAATGCGGAAATTGGCGTAGGGCCTTCCATCGCATCGGGTAACCATACATGGAGCGGAAATTGAGCAGATTTAGCGGCTGGCCCCATAAATACGAGGATTGCAAATAGAGTGGCTAAAAATACACTCAAAGAACCAGATTCAACTAGTTCCGTTAATTTTGCTCCCATTTCTGTGAACTCAAATGTACCTGTCGCCCAGTACAAACCTAATAAACCAAGCAAAAGACCAAAGTCACCAACGCGGTTAGTAACAAAAGCTTTTTGGCAAGCATCGGCTGCCCCCTTGCGATCAAACCAAAAGCCGATCAGTAGGTAAGAACACATCCCTACTAGTTCCCAAAAAATATAGATTTGGACTAGGTTGGGGCTAATTACTAAACCCAACATTGAGGAGGTGAATAAGCTGAGATAAGCATAAAATCTGACATAGCTGGGATCATGAGCCATGTAGCCATCAGTGTAAATCTGCACCAAAAAAGCAACCGTGGTAACAATCACCAGCATCAGGGCGGTGAGGTGATCAATTACAAATCCCATATTTAGGTGGAATGTACCTGCTTGCGCCCACTCAAAAGTATACAGATAGGGATCATGTCCCTGAATCTGGCTCCAAAGTAGGTTAAAAGACATTACCATTGCACCGCCTGTTGCGGAAACGCTAAGAATTGACCAAAGCGATCGCAGTTTGTTAGTGGATTTGTTAAAGGAAATCAGTCCTGAGCCGATGATTAATGCTGCGGCGAGTGGCAGCAAGGGAATCAGCCATGCGTATTGATATGCAAAGTCCATAGGTCGCGTTTGAACGCTAAATTTACTGTTGATACACTTTTAATAGGTTAGTTTACTACAGTCAGATCAAGGGCGATGTGTTAACCGTGAGCATTCTTACTTATTAGATAAAAAATCTAGAAAAACTTAATCTTCAAATACAGCCTATTGAGGCTTTGAGTAGTATAGAGAGATTTTGGGAAGCGGCGCTCCGCGCCGCTTCCCAAAATCTCTCTGGGGTTTAATTAAGCGCAAAGCGCTGTAATTGCAATTTACCAAAGATAAGGGAGATTAATGTTTTTTTAGGATTAAGGCTGAGTAATACCAAGTCACAAAAGTGTTGTTACACTTTTGTGACTTAAAACCCAAGCCCAGCAAGGGTTTGCAAAACTAAAAACAGCTCCACCATTTTTAGTTTTGGTATAAGCTATCGTTTGAAGTAAGGGAACGCGCAATTCTTCGCGGTTGAAGTGATTTCGGTTTAAGATTAAGCTTGCCAAAAAATATCAAAATATAGTGGATATACTGCGATCGCTACCCATTGGACTCTATCTCGAAAAGCCTGTTACATGGCTCCATCGAATCGATCCGCGCATAAAATTATTGGGTTTGCTGACTTTTTTGCTAAGTCCCATTCAAGCCAATGACCTGTGGCGGATTGCGATCGCACTATTACTAATTTTGCTAACCTTTGCGTCTGGTATCCCAATGCGAGTTTGGAAACAGCAAATGGGAATTTTGTTTTTACTAGCTTTTATGACTCTGGCGATCGCCACAATTTCACCCGATGGGTTTAATGTCACCATTCAGCCGCGCCGTCCGATTCCTGAAATTGTAAAAACTACGGAGCAAGCTCAAACCTCACCGACGCTCACGCTTAATCTACCCCAACCAAATTCCTATCGCTACGTTCTTTGGAAAGCTGGCAACATCACAATTACTCGTAAATCCCTTGATTTAGGTCTTCGAGTCTGCACTTTAATCTTTACCTATCTCTATGCGCCGACTCTGTTTTTACTGGTCACGGCTCCCGAAGAAATTACCGCCGCGATCGCGGCGATTAGTTCGCCGTTGAAATTTTTTAAAGTGCCAGTAGTTGAGATTGTGTTGACCTTGACCCTTGCGCTGCGATTTGTGCCACTAGTTCTCGAGGAAGTTCAAAATCTTGGTAGAGCGATGCGAACGCGATCAATCAATTGGAAAAGACTGGGCTTTAAGCGAACTACTCAAATTTGGCTAATCCTTACGGAGCGTCTAATTGATAATCTCTTTATTCGGGCAGAACAGACTGCTAGCGCGATGCAAGTACGCGGTTTTACTAGTCCTAATACCCATTTGCTAGTTTGGAATCCCCTCAAGTTTTTGCCTCGCGATATCATTTTGCTAATTTTATTAGTAGCGATGTGGGGAGTGAGAATCTGGATTGGGAATACAACAGATTAGCCACCAAATAGAAAAGCGGCGCGAAGCGCCGCTTTTCTATTTGGTGGTTAGAGCGTAATGCGATCGTCAAACACAAAACATTCACCTTGCCAAAGGCTTTCTTCTTGAGGAACTTCTTCTAAATATTTGAGAATGCCACCCTTAAGGTGATAAACCTCTACAAAACCTTGCGCCAACATATAGGCACTTGCCTTTTCACAACGAATCCCACCTGTGCAGAACATAGCAATTTTTTTCGACTTGTGTTGCTCAGGATCAGGCGATCGCAAGTTCTCTTCTACATACTTAGGGAACTCGTGGAAGAAATCAAGATTGGGATTAATAGCTCCTGCAAAAGTGCCAAATTCCACTTCATAAATATTGCGCGTATCAATCACCACCACATCAGGATCGCTAATCAAATGATTCCAATCCTTTGGCTCGACATAAATGCCCACTTCGCGACTGGGATCAATATTATCGATGCCAAACTTAACTAATTCTTTTTTAAGTCTTACCCGCAGCTTTTGATAGGGAATCACATCACAATAGGTCTCTTTATGTTCTAGATTTTGTAAGCTTGGTTCTGCTCGTAAGTATTCTAAAAGCGCATCAATACCAAGCCGATCGCCCGCAACCGTAGCGTTAATTCCTTCTGGAGCTAGTAAAATCACACCTTTGATATCATGTTGATTGCAAAACTTAGTAATGGGCGATCGCAAAGTTTGATAGTTCGCTAAATCAGCAAAGTGATAAAAAGTCGCCACTACAAAGGGTTCAGATCTATCTAAATATTTATCAAGAAATTTCTCCATTACAAAATTAGTGAGCTGCGCCCCGCGAACAATGACTTGTTGTTCTTTAACAATCCGAAAGCCTCTACTTTTAAAAAATGCTAAGGCGGTAATACTCACTTCCACAAATAAGCGATGTATTGTTAGCTCAATGGCTTTAGCTTCAATCGCTCGGTATAGTCTTGTGCCGACACCACAACGCTGATATTCTTTGTGGCAAAAGAAGCAGTCAATATGACCATCAGCTTCTAACTGACCAAAACCAAGAATTTTCCCTGACTCATCAGCAACATAGGTGAATTTTTTGGTGCAAGATATTGCCCAGTCATCGATATGGAGATCATCGGGAGCCCAAGCTTTTACTTGCTCAGGGGAATAGTCACGAATATTGATTTCGTGGATCGTGTCGTGGAAGATATGAGCAATTTGTTCGCTATCTTGCGGTTGAAATAATCGAATTATCATAATTAATTACAAACTTAAACCGATAAAGTTGCGCCCTGTAGGGCGCAACTTTATCGGTTTAAGTAATTTTTTGGACAACTATTTAATATTATGCGATCGCTTACAGTGCTTTGCGAGCAGCCTCTATCAACTTTACCTTTCTTGACTTGTAATCGATAGACTTCATCTGTTCCACCATCACATAACCAGTGAGGGGTTTCCAGCGATCAATTGTCCTCACATCTCTTTTCTTTGCATAAGTCCTAATTATTCACTGGGAAGGAAGTAGCAATTTTGGTGTTTCCATTACCTGAGATAATGGAAACACCGAAATTGGATTTTGATGTTTAAAGATACTTCTGCAAGATCACTTTTAGGCGATCGCGACTAGCCCCTGAGACTTGACTGAGATCAGTCAAGATGGAAGTCTTGAGAGCATGGTGAGCCTCAGACTTCGGTGGATTTGCCGCAATTTTAGCAACAGCGCGTTGGATTACCTGTTGAGCATTGAGAGCATTTTTTTGTAAATTCTGAATGATCATTTCCACAGTAACGCTTTCATGATCTTCATGCCAGCAGTCGTAATCGGTAACTAAAGCGATCGTGGCATAGGCGATTTCTGCTTCACGGGCAAGCTTTGCCTCCGTGAGATTGGTCATGCCAATTACCTTTGCGCCCCAACTGCGATAGAGCAGAGATTCTGCCTTAGTAGAAAAAGCAGGTCCCTCCATGCAGAGATAAATACCACCTTTGTGGACTTTGTTGCGCCCTAAATCCACACCTTCTGCTGCCGAAGCTACTACCGACAGCAAAGACTTACAAATCGGCTCACCAAAGGCAACATGGGCGACAATTCCCTCTCCAAAAAACGTAGATTGGCGGCTAGTAGTGCGATCTATAAATTGGTCTGGCAAAACAATATCAAGGGGCTTTGCATATTCCTGTAAAGAGCCAACTGCTGATGCCGAAATGATATATTCCACGCCAAGGCTTTTTAGGGCATAGATGTTGGCGCGATAGGGAACTTCGGTGGGTAACAAATGGTGCGATCGCCCATGTCTTGCCAGAAATAGCACAGGTGTACCCGATAGTTCGCCGTAGATGAGCGCATCGGAAGTCTTGCCAAAGGGGGTTTCGATGTTAACCTCTTGGATGTTTGTGAGAGCGGACATTTTGTAGAGTCCACTGCCACCGATGATGCCGATCTGTGCATTAACTGTCATGGTTGTGAGGAGTGATTAAATTAAAACTTATCAATAAAACTTACAGCGATTTGTGCTGATTCCCAAATCAATTTTGTTTGCTAAAGATGCGCCTCGCAGGAACGCAACTAAGTGCTTATGCAAAATAAATTACTAAAACCCATAAAGTTGCGCCCCGTAGGGGCGCAACTTTATGGGTTTTGGTTTGTAATTAATGAGGCAGTTTGAGATCGCAACCTAAACAACCTAGACGGACTCGACCTGTAGCTCTTGCAGCAAAGTAGTCAAATGATCGGTAGTCGCGTGATAGATCTCACCACAAAAATGACAGGTTGCCTCGGCTCCTTTGTCCTCGGCGATCATTACCTTGAGATCCTTTTCTCCGAACATTTTTATAGCAGCCAACATCCGATCAAAGCTACAGGGGCAATGAAATTTGACCTCTTTAGTCATTGGTAAAATATCGAGCTGCATATCCGCAAATATCGTAGTCATTACATCCTCAATACTTTTGTTTTGAAGGAGTAAATTTTGAAAGTTTTTGGTATCGCTTTTTGCTTCTAACTGCACCAGCAACTGCTCCTGCGTGAGGTTAGATGTCTTAGCGGCGCGTAACGTTGCCTTAGGCATAATTTGCAACAGCAGTCCTGCCGACACAATAACAGGAGTTTCGCTATTATCTGAGGCGATCGCCTCAGTCAAAATTAATTTGGAATATGTTTGTTCAGAAGAAGCTAAGTACCAAGCCACATCATTGGCAACATCTCCCGCAATTAACTCCACCGTACTGCTATAAGGTTCGTCATAACCGATATCTCGCATTACTTTCAAAAAACCTGTTTGTCCAACTCCTTGACTAACGTCTTGTTGACCATCTTCTAGGGTAGGCAGTACAAACTCAGGATTGGACACAAATCCGCGCACAGTGCCATTAAATCCTGCATCAGCATATACGAGTCCTAATCCACCTTCGCCAGCAACTCTTACATTGACTCGGGCTTGTTCTCGCTTCATGTTGGAGGCAAGCAGCAAGCTGGCGTTCATGGCTCGACCCAGTGCGGCTGTGGCTAAGGGGGATAACTTATGGCGATGATGGGCTTCGTTAAGGGATGTGGTGATATTTACACCGATGACACGAACTCGACCATCGGCGGTAAGGGAGCGAACTAAGCGATCTGTCATGAAGTTTTTAATGGGTAATTAATTTGGGGTTTAGGCTACTTAGCGAAGCGATGCACTCCGCTAAGTAGCCAGAGAGATATGACACACGGACATCTGCGTCATATCTATTGAAGATTTGTATTTACAGCAATTTTCAATCAACCGAACCCCAAGAATTTTTTTGAAAGTGTTGCAAAGCAACACTTTCAAAAAAATTCTTGGTTCGGGTTTGAGCGCAAAGCGCTGTAAATAAGCCTATCTACTTAAGTCAATATTAGCTAAGACTAGACCGAACTAGATCTGTAGTTATTGCTACAAGTAGCTGAGCATAGTTATAAACCAGACCCAGATTGCCGTGCCACCCGCTAAGCGGGTGGCACGGCAATCTGGGTTTTAAATTTACTTATGTTTAACTACTTACAGCAATTTGCGCTGTAAACCAAAGAAAAGGGGAAGGTCGCTTTGCGCCGTCGTCCTTTCTGAGGTTGTATAAAAAGATTTTATCCAGAGCCACCTCGCTTTCCTTGGGATGGGATTATGTCAGGGGATGCGTTAACACTGTAGGTTAGAGCCTGAGAACTTTGATATGATTGTGACTAGGACTCAGTTAGACGCGAGAACCATGAAATACGCTGGAAACGCTTGGGATAAGGATGCTCTAAAAAATCCAGAGTCAGAATATCAAAACCTTTTGACGCACTTAAAGGGCGCATCGGGTTTTGGTATGTGCTTTGTGCGCTGCTCACCAGCAGAAGGTGAGCAGATCATCAAAAGAGTCAATGCTGACTTGCCCGATCGCCAAGTTCAGCTACTCAGGCTCAACCATGCCATAGCCGATTTTCAGGAGATGTTTGCGGAGACATCAGAATTTCAAGATGCTCAAATCTTACTTGTCACTGGCATTGAAGAATTTCTAGAGAGCAATATCAAAGATCTGGTGGATAACACAGCTCTAGGCAAAAGACTTAAAAATGTGCCAAGACCGCTTGCCCATCTCAGCTTGGTACAATCAAATCTTAAGGAAAATTTCCCAATTACTTTTGTATTTCTTCTGCCCCTATTTGCCCTTAAGTTTTTTATCGATAGCTATCCTGAACTATTTGAAATACCTGTGGAGGTGTTTGAATTTCCCACAGATATGGAATTGTTGCGGCAAGAGGCTTTTCGTTGGGTGGATGATGATCGCTATGAAGTCTATGCTCACCTTAGTGAAGAAGAGCGGGATCAAAAGTACGAGAGTCTTCAAAAGCTAATTACAGCGCAGCCCCTTATTTCTGAGCGTCGGATTGAGCTATTACTAGAGCAGGGTGGTCTATTGGTGTCGGGCAATCGATGTAAAGAGGCGATCGCCAACTGTGATCTGGCGCTAAATATTCGTGCCAATAATCATTTAGCTTGGTATAACCGAGCCGTAGCCCTTGATCTATCGGATCACCACACCGAAGCTGTTGAAGATTATCGGCAGGCGCTCCTTTATAAAGAGGACTTCTATGCAGCTTGGCACAATCTTGGTACTTCTCTAAGTATGCTAGGACGCTATGAAGAGGCGATCGAGAGTTATAACTCAGCTCTGAAACATAAGCCTGATTATTACTATTCCTACGGCGGCAAAGGCCTAGTTTGTAGTGTTCTTGGTAAATTTGAAGAGGCGATTGACTATTGCGAAAAAGCTCTTGCCATCAAACCCGACTATGTGCAGGGTTGGTTTAGCCATGCCTATGCCCTTGAGAGCATTGGCAGATACGAAGAAGCGGTAGCTAGCTATGATCGCGCTCTCGAATACAAGCCTTGGGATCATCAGATTTGGTATGGTCGCGCCAAAGCTCTGGAGCAGTGGGGAAATTATACGGAGGCGATCGCTAGCTACGATAAAGCCCTAGAAATTCGCCCCGATGATTACTATGCTTGGAACAATCGCGGATTGGTACTCAGCAAACTAGAACTCTATGATGTGGCGATCGCTAGTCATGAGCGTGCTTTAGAAATTAACGCTGAAGACCATTTTGCTTGGTACAGTCGTGGCAACGCGCTCAGTGGAGCAGGACGGCTAGAAGAGGCGATCGCATCCTACGATCAAGCTATTCAAATTTCTCCCCAAGAAACTCAAGTCTGGCATAGCCGTAAGCTTGCCTTGAGAAGACTTGGTTTTGATTAAACGTAAAAAGTCACAGGCTCGATCAACCTCAACTATAACCCCATGTCCCTTGAGCATCTTGACCATAGCCCCATAGCCCCCAACAATCCAGTGACAAGGATACAGCCATGCAACCATAATCGCATTCGGATTCCTCTCAGTCTGCTGCTTACCGTGCCATTTTTGTTAAATACATTTGTGATTGTGGGAATCATTGGCTGGCTTTCTTTTCGGAATGGACATCATGCCATTTCTCTATTAGCCAGTCAGCTACATCGTAAGGCTACTGAGCAGGTACAAGATCGCTTACATTCTTATTTAGAACTTCCCTACACCCTCAATCAACTTAACGCCAATAGCATCAATCTAGAACAAATTGAGGCCAGTGATGAAGAGAGAGTCCAAACCCAATTTTGGCATCAACTCCAAAGCTTCCCCCATATCAATAATATTTATCTTGCTACTACTTCAGGGGCATATTTAGGTGCAAGACGAATTAATGATAAATTCGCCATAGAGAATTCCACAACTACCTTTGCTACCAATAACTTGGGGCAATCCCAAACATTACTTAAAGCTAGAAGTCCTTTTAATATAACTGACCGCTCTTGGTATCAGAGCATTCTTGAAACAAAGCAAAGTATCTGGACTGAGGTCTATACCGACTCAATTACTAACGAACCTGCTATCACTACGATTAAACCGCTTTATAAAAGTAATGGTGAACTTCGCGGAGTGCTAGGTGTATCGATGTTGTTAGGAGATGTTAACCAGTTTCTCCAAACGACAAAAGTTAGTCCATCGGGAAAAATCCTGATTGTCGAACCATCAGGAAAGTTAGTTGCTACTTCTGATCCATCGGTTGCAATCTCTGCACAGGTAAATAAGTCAGAACGTTTTTTAGCTGAGCAAAGCCAAGATCCCTTAACCCGAACTATAGCTAAATGGTTAAATTCACAAACGATCGAGGGTGATTCTCAAATTCAGCAGTCAAGCATTAACTTTGGAGGAGAAGAATATTTTTTACAAGTTGGGAAGTTGAAAGATGAATCGGAAGTAATCGGTTTAAATTGGCGAATTGTGGTTGCTGTTCCTGCCTCAGACTTTCTATTTGAGATCCGAGAAAATACGATCTCAACGGGCTTTTTATGTTTAATGGCATTAGCGCTCAATGCAGTTTTGGGTGTTATTGCTGCTCGCCGCATCAGCCTTCCTATTACTGAGATCAGCCAAGCCAGCCAAGCGATCGCCAATGGTAATCTTGACCAAAAAGTAGAATATTCCTGTTTTGTCAGGGAGTTATCAGTCTTAGCTAACTCCTTCAATCAAATGAGTCGCCAAATGAAACGCTCCCATACGCGACTGGAGGAATATTCGCAGCTATTAGTGCAGAAAGTAGATGAGCGTACCTATGCTCTTCAGCAAGAAATTTGGCAGCATGAACTTACCGAATCTGCTTTGAGGGAATCTGAGGAAAAGTTTGCTAAGGCTTTTCAATCTAGTCCTGATGGCATGACTCTGTTGTCTACAGAAACTCGTAAGCACATTGATGTTAATGATAAATGGAGCGAAATTACTGGCTATAGCCGAGAAGAAGCGATCGGAGCCAACCCATCAGACTTAAATCTCTGGGTCGATCTACTTAAACGTGATCAAATGTTGGCAATTTTGGATAGTGAGGGTCGAGTCTCTAATTATGAAGCCCAGTTTTTGACTAAAAGCGGCAAGATTATCACAGGACTGATTTCTTCGGAATCTATTGAGTTTGGAGAGAAGATTTTTGCGATCTATGCCATTAAAGATATCAGCGATCGCAAAATCATCGAAGAGAACATCAAAGAGAGTGAAAAGAAATATCGTGATCTGGTGGAGTCGGCAAATTGCATTATCTTGAGATGGGATACCCAAGGTAAGATTTGTTTTTTAAATGACTATGGCTTAAAGTTTTTTGGTTATCAAGCAGAAGAAGTTATTGATAAATATGTGTTAGATACCATCGTCTCAGCAAAAGATGTGACGGGCGAAGACCTCCAGAAGATGATCACTGAAATTTGTCATTCGCCTGAAAAATATCAACTTAACGAGAATGAGAATATTTGTAAAAATGGTAAACGGGTATGGGTAACTTGGTCAAACAAGCCAATTTATAATGACCAAGGCGAGTTAATTGAAATTCTATCGGTTGGCGCAGATATCACCGATCGCAAACAAGTTGAGAAGGAATTAAAATCTGCCAAAGAGATCGCAGACATGGCAAATCGCGCTAAGAGTGAATTTCTTGCCAACATGAGTCATGAGTTACGCACACCTCTCAATGGGATCCTTGGCTATGCTCAAATCCTTAAACGTAGTGATAATCCCCAAAAACATCGAGAAGGATTAGAAATTATCCAGCGCAGTGGCGAACATTTACTAACTTTGCTTAATGATATTCTTGATCTCTCTAAGATTGAAGCGAAAAAGTTAGAACTGAATCCTAGTGAATGCGATCTTAATAAGTTGCTGCAAAGTATTATTGATATGTTTCAATTGCAGATGCGGGCTAAGGATGTGCAACTCATCTATCAGCCTGTCACGACCTTACCTAATGTCTATGGTGATGAAAAGCGTTTACGCCAAGTTTTAATCAATTTATTAGGTAATGCGGTTAAATTTACAGACCGTGGTAAGGTCACCCTCACTGTCAATGCTCAACCTAGTAGATCACAGCATTACATGATTCGCTTTGCGATCGCTGATACAGGTGTGGGAATTGATCTTGATAAATTAGAGGATATTTTTCAGCCTTTCCAACAGGTAGGCGATCGCGCTCGGCGTTATTCTGGCACAGGGCTGGGCTTACCAATTTGTCAAAAAATTGTAGAAATGATGGGTGGGCAACTCCATGTAGAAAGCATTGTCAATGGTGGAAGTACCTTTTCCTTTGAGATCGAATTAGCTGAGGTTCCTAACCCAACTATTGCGCCTACCATTGACGATAGTCGCGCCATTATCGGTTATATAGGCGATCGCCGCAAAATTCTGATTGTCGATGATAAAACTGAAAATCGCTTGGTACTTCATGATTTACTAGTGCCTCTTGGTTTTATCGTTGCCGAAGCAGTGGATGGTTATGATTGCCTCAAACAAGCTCAAGTATTCACCCCTGACTTAATCCTTTTGGATATGGTGATGCCAGAACTTGATGGTCATGGAACTACTACACAGCTAAGACAATTACCGATGTTTGCGAAGACTGCGATCATTATGGTTTCAGCCAGTGTCTTTAACCAAGATCGCAGTCTCAGTATTGCGGTGGGCTGTGATGATTTTATTGCTAAGCCCATTAATCCTGACACTCTATTTCAAGCCATTCAATCATTACTAAATTTGGAATGGAACTATGAGGAAATAACTATCTCTAAGTTTAATCAGGCTAATAGAATAAAACAAAATACTGATCTTCCTCTAGTCTCACCACCAAGTCATACAGTAGATAAGCTAATCCAATTAGCTCGTATCGGCGATATTCTAGCAATTCAGGATGAAGTCATATCGCTAAAAGCTGCCGATCCAACTTTTAGTCCCTTCGCCAATCAAGTCCTAGATTATGCTCGTGACTTCCAAATTAAACGCATTCGCGAATTTTTAGAGTCGCAAAAGATAGAAGTTGTTTTGTCCTAATCAAAAAAAGTGCAGTGGGCGCTACGCGCCCACTGCACTTTTTTTGATTAAACGCCGACAGCCACAGGACTATCAAGCTTCTTCAACTGCTGTACCAACAAACTAAGGAATAGCCCCACATCGGTGACAACCCCCACTGACTCAACGGAACCGCGATCAGAAAGTTTGGTCACCACCGCAGGATTGATATCCACACAGACCATCTTCACTCCTGAAGGAGTCATGTTGCCCACCCCGATGGAATGCAGCATCGATGACAACATCAAAATCATGTCTGCTCCACGAATTTGTTCACTATACAAGCGTTGAGCTTCTAGCAAATCCATTACAGTGTCAGGTAAAGGCCCATCATCACGAATGGAGCCAGCAAGTACAAAGGGAATATCGTTCTTAACGCATTCATACATTACGCCAGTCTTCACAAAACCAGCTTCAACCGCCTTGTGGATGCTGCCATAGCGACGAACTGAGTTAATCACCTTCAGGTGATGGCGATGCCCGCCTTTGACACTGACACCACGCTTGAGATCGACTCCAAGAGAAGTTCCCATTGACGACTGTTCCATGTCGTGAACTGCGATCGCATTGCCACCGAGCATCGACTGCACATAGCCTTCACGGATCAAGTAAGCCAAGTGAGGAGCGCCGCCCGTATGCACAACCACAGGGCCACAGGAGACAACTAATTTGCCGCCGCGATCGCGAATTTGGCGAAGTTCCCATGCGATTTGTTCGACTACAAGTTCCACACGACGTTCGCTGGATACACCTGCCCCCATAAAGGAGAACTCTTCTTTCTTCGCTTTATCTCTGGATTCAGGTTTGCGGACTGTTCGCACGCCGTCATAACCCACTACCACACGCTCACCGACAACCAGATCGCGCAATAACTTACAAGTTGCGGTCTTACCATCATGACTAATGGCGATCGCGCCGTCCATACGCTGATTAAGGCAACGAATCCACTCGCCATCAACACAGGCATCAGTAGGATAGATTGTGGTTACATAAAAATCATCGGGAGCAACTCCATCTTGAAGTACAGGTTCAAGGTTTGCCGCGCAATTATCACGATCCTGTAGTACTGCTCCGATTTCAATCAGTTCGCCCATGATCGTTTCCATCAGATCGTGGGATGGCGCAGAAATACGGATTCTAGCTAAAGATGTGCTTTGTCTCTGTTCACCAAGGTTAAATTCTAATACTTGGAAACTACCACCGTTATCAGTCACTAGATCAAGGGCGCGATTGATAATGCCAGAATCAAGCAAATGTCCTGTTAATTCGACAATCCTTGCTTCTACACCACTTGACTCAATTTCTGCTTGCTCACTGCTAAGAGGAGTTTCCACCGTTCTCAAGGTCAAGCACTTAGCGGCTCCACCTGCTTTCAGGAACTCGGTTAGCGGCGTTTCGATCACATTAAATCCAGCGTCAGTAATGCGCTGTTTAAGGCGATCGCTAATCTTATTCATCACCACATTGCGATCGACATTCACCGCATTACAAGCAAAATTCACCGCATCTGCTTCTTCAATCGCAATTCTCTTGTCCGCAGGAACCCGCATTTCAATCAAACGATTGGAATAGGAATCAAAAGCAGGTGGGTAATACAGCAAATATCCACCTGTTAAAGGACAGAAGCAAGTATCGAGATGATAGAAGCGATTATCAATTAAACGGAGAGAAAGAACTTCGACATCTAACCATTTCGCCAAATAGGGATGAGCATCTAATTCCGAACGAAAGCCATAACCAGCCCATAACCAACCGCCAGAGCGATCAAACAAGGCATCACCAGCACCTTCAAAGGGTAAATCCTTTGGCAGTTCATACACAGTGAAACCCTTAGATTCAAACCATTCTCTAAAATATGGCTCTTCGCCTTGGCGTTCTTTGTGTAAAAAACGACTCAATACGGCTTTGTCGCCTAACACCAAACCAGCATTTGCCGTAAATACCATATCTGGCCAGCCCTTGGCGGGTGTAACTAGCTCGACATTGACCAGATCCTTGAGGACTCCATACAATTTTTGCCATTGCACTACAGCGCGATCGCGGCTAGATTTGTGAACGTTGCCTTCCATCCAAGGATTGATCACATAATCTACATCGTAGTGATCGGGGGCGCACATCAGATAATTCAGTGGGGCAGTCATAGAATAAGAGTAAATAATTGGAAGAAGTTGCCAAATTTGGCACATTAGTAGTTGACATCATGGCCGATCTGTCAAAAGCGCAAATATGTCAATCTACAAATATGTCAATTTATTAAGATGTTAATTTCTAATCATACTCAATATAACTGGCATAAACGATCAGAAAAGTTATCATCCCTTGATAATTGCTCTGGCATTAGCTAGCTACAAGAAAAACTTTAAAAGCATTGCGAAACAACGCTTTTAAAGTTTTTCTTGGTTTGGATTTGAGCGCTAAGCGCTATAAGGAGCGATCGCTAGCCTTCGTTGAAGGCTTTATGTATGAATGGAGAAAGAGATTTCTTTAGCAATCCAGACTGAACGAATTTTGTGTAAATACGCGACTCGATTGATAGCATTTCATCTTGATGTTGTTACAGGCTAAATGCTTGGAGTTATAGATGTTGTTCTTGCATATAGGCTGTGTTTCGGTTCTTAATTGAAGTTGTTGTTCCACAAACTCCCGTTGAGATTGATGCAATACAGGATCGATATTTAGCTGTTGAGGCTGCATCAAATGATTTTATACTTATATCTTTCTGATAAGTTTGAAGATGTGCGGCGTTTCTCGCCGCACATCTTCAAACTTATTCTTACTTTGCTTCAACATTCACAAAGGAGTTGTCACACATAACAAATGAAACTTTTTCCCCACTTTTTAAAATTCCAGTTCTCATCAATGACCCCAAGGAATATTTGCTGATTTTACCTTCTTGATCTCGACGATTGACGTATAGAGATGATATTGATTTCCCCGTTGTGTTGGTAGTTGTGTAAGTCACACAGTTTGGCATAGTAGATTGTGTAGTAGACACAGGCAGATAGAAACGCAGCTTGAGCAATAATTTGCACTTGAGGAATCGCGATTGGCAAACTGGGCATGAAGTTGAACATTATTTTTTAGATTATCTTGTGTATTTTTAATTTATTTCTCCCTTAAAAATACTCTAACACTATTTTATATTTTAGTTAACCGATAAAAATTATTAGCTATCAGTTGATATGCCAAATTTAGAAAGAATTTTTTAAAAATTACTCATAAATATATTTAGAAAATAAAACCCAATAATTTATCGGCGGCGCTTCGCGCCGCCGATAAATTATTGGGTTTTATTTTGCAAGCGATAGGTATAAAAAAGAGGGGCGACGCAAAGCGTCACCCTCTTTTTTTATTTAAGTCAAGGCGGCTGCACCACCGACAACTTCTAAGATTTCTTGAGTAATTGCAGCTTGACGAGCTTTGTTATATTGCAAAGTCAATGACTTGATCAGATCAACCGCGTTTTCGCTGGCGTTGTTCATGGCGGTCATCCGTGCGGCGAGTTCACTAGCGACAGACTCCTGCAATGCTCTGAGAATTTGATTGCTCAAATACAAAGGCAACAACGCATCAAGAATTTGCTCTGGATCTTGCTCAAAAATAAGTTCTTTTGGCAACTCTTTAACCGTGATTTCTCGCTTTTCGCGCTCAACTTGAAACTTACCGCCACGAGTGATCAAGCGGAAGATTTCATCATCCTTAGGCTCTAGCCCTTGAGGCTCAAGGGGCAGCAGGGTCTGGACAACAGGACGAGAGCTAATCAGAGAGACAAAACGGGTGTAGATCAACTCAACGCGATCAATCACACCAGCCAAAAATGCTGAGGTAATTTCATCTTCGATCGCATTGGCTTCAGCCGCATTAGGAATTTGGTTTAAGTTCGTAAACTTCGCAGCAATTGGTTGATCGCGGCGTGTGAAGTATTGAGTTGCTTTTCGTCCAACCAAAATAAAGGTGTAATTAATACCTTGTTCTTTTAGCTCTTTAGCACGAGCTTCAGCACGACGAATAATCGTTGAGTTATAACCACCACAAAGCCCGCGATCGCCTGAAATTACCAGAAGACCAACGGTTTTGACAGGACGAATATCAAGTAAAGGTAAGCTAACATCCTCGAAGGTGATGCGTTGCTGGAGACGATAGAGAACTTGAGCGAGGCGATCAGCAAAAGGACGAGTTGCCAACACTTGTTGCTGAGCGCGTCTGACCTTTGCGGCGGCGACAAGACGCATTGCTTCAGTTATCTTTCGAGTATTCTTAACAGTGCCGATGCGATCGCGGATTGATTTAAGGTTAGCCATGAAACTAAATTGCTACTTGCTATAGGGAATACTTGAGTATCGGGGCATAATTAAAAACTAGAGCCAAAACCACTGACGTACGCGCAGCGTGCGCTAATGATTTTGGGATTTTATATTTAATTATGCCTAGCTACTTATAAAAAATTGGAATATCACGAGAGACATACAGTATCTTAATAAAAAATTGTGCCATCAAACCGCAAACTGTTTTATATCCTTAAATTTTTGCCAAAAACTTTTAGTTTTCTTTTAACTGATTGATATGATTGCTTCCTCCTCCTTGTTTACATTAACTAGCCAAATCACCCCTGCTGAGCCATCTGACGCTCTCCTCGAAATTGCAGGACGTAAATTCCGATCGCGCTTAATGACTGGCTCAGGCAAGTATGCCAACTTTGAAATGATGCGTCAGGCGATCGCCGCCAGTGGTTGCGAAATCGTCACTGTGGCAGTGCGGCGCGTGCAGACTAATGCGGCGGGGCATGAAGGACTAGGTGAAGCGATCGATTGGACTAAATATTGGCTGTTGCCCAACACGGCTGGCTGTCAAACTGCCGAAGAAGCCGTGCGCGTGGCAAGGTTAGGACGTGAAATGGCAAAGATTTTGGGACAAGAAGATAATAACTTTGTCAAGCTAGAAGTCATTCCCGATCTCAAATATTTACTCCCCGATCCCCTCGGCACTTGCAAAGCTGCCGAACAATTAGTAAAAGAAGGCTTTGCCGTACTGCCCTATATCAACGCCGATCCCCGTCTAGCAAAAACTCTCGAAGAAATCGGTTGTGTCACCGTCATGCCTTTGGGATCGCCCATCGGCTCAGGGCAAGGACTGAATAACGCTGCAAATATTCGGATTATTATCGAAGAAGCTAAAGTGCCTGTGGTGGTTGACGCGGGGATTGGTGTGCCTAGTGAAGCCGCCGCCGCGATGGAGTTGGGTGCGGATGCTTTGTTGGTTAATACCGCGATCGCCTGTGCCAATAATCCTGTGGCGATGGGACGGGCGATGGGCATGGCAACGGAGGCGGGTAGAGCCGCCTATTTATCGGGACGGATTCCGATTAAAGTCTATGCCAGTGCCAGTTCTCCCCTGACGGGATTAGTTTCATAACTAAATAATAAAGTGGCGCAAAGCGCCACTTTATTATTTAGTTATGCTTGCTGAGAAACATACATTGCGTAAGCAAAATAGAGTAAAAGGGGAGTAGGTTCTTGCTCAGCAAGAACCTACTCCCTTTTTACTGGATAAAATTAAAATGGAAAATCCTGCAATTACCGACCATGAGATCAATCCCCTAATTGCTCAGCGTTGGAGTCCCCGTGCTTTTGACAGCAAACTAGTTGAGCCAGAAAAATTAGCACAACTATTTGAAGCGGCTAGGTGGTCAGCCTCTTGTTTTAATGATCAACCTTGGGTATTCATCGTCGCCACCAAAGATGACACGGTAAATTATCAAAAAATGCTGGATTGTCTAATTCCATTTAACGCATCATGGGCGCAACTTGCGCCAGTATTGGGACTAGTAGTTGCTCAAAAAAACTTCAAGCACAATGGTAAGCCTAATGCTTGGGGCGAATATGACGCTGGACAAGCGGCGGCAACTTTAGCATTGCAGGCGACCGCTTTGGGTTTAGTCACCCATCAAATGGGCGGTTTTGATGCTGAGAAGGCGATCGCTACTTTTAACATCCCTGAGACTGCAAAACCTGTTGCCGCGATCGCGCTCGGCTATACAGGTGAGACCAGTAATTTACCTAGTGACTTACAAGAACGCGAAACTGCACCTCGCGCTCGGCAGCCATTATCTAGTTTTGTCTTTACTGGCGAATGGGGCAGCCCCTCAGCATTTTTGTAGCTGTCGCTCTCCAATCTATCAAAACCCAAACAGTGAGAGGCGGCGCTTCGCGCCGCCTCTCACTGTTTGGGTTTTGATCTGTAAAAGAAATAAAAAAGCGTTGCTAAGCAACGCTTTTTTTATCGGCGCATCGCGCCTTTGTTGCTTAAGCTTTGGTAAGCCAATGTTGATAGTCAGGTAATAATCCTTGTACAGCTTTGCTATATAGATCGCGCAGCTTTTTGGTGATTTCACCGACAGTGCCATCACCCACAGGGCGATGGTCAAAACTAGTGATCGGTGCTAGCTCAGTGGCAGTTCCCACAAAAAATGCTTCGTCACAAATATATAGCTCAGTGCGATCGATCGTCCGTGACGAGGTTGCAATCCCTAATTCCCTAGCCGCTAACTCAATAATAGAACTGCGGGTAATCCCCTCAAGAATATTGTCAGTAATCGAACTAGTAATTAACTTTCCATCTCTCACCAAAAATAGATTCATGGCACTGCCTTCAGCCACATGACCATCGTTGGTTAAGACAACCACATCATCAAATCCACAGGCATAACCATCGGTTTTAGCAAGGGCTGTATTTACATAGGCACCATTCACCTTTGCCCTAGCAGGGATCGCGTTGTCATCTAAACGCCGCCAAGACGACACCCCCACTTTAATGCCGTTACTAGTATCAAGGTAGCCATCCATTGGCACACTAAACAAGCAAAAATCATCGTGGGTGTGAGGTACTTTGAGAATCGGCCCAATCCGCAAATCAGATTTATAGATGATTGGGCGGATATAGGTTGCCGAGTTGCATTGATTTCGGCTCAATAACTCTTTGGTAATGTCAACCATAGTGGCAACATCTAGAGGATGCTGTAAGCCAATAATGCGGCAACTTTGAATTAGTCTTTGGTAATGCTCTTCTAGACGAAATGCTGCCATGCGATTTTCTTCTGGTAGCCAATACGCCTTTACCCCTTCAAATACCGCCGTACCATATAGAAATGCGTGGGTGCGGATACTAATTGTGGCATCTTCGAGAGGGACGAATGTTCCGCGTATATAGGCGTACTGTGAGGTCATGGTTTAACACATCTTGATCATTTGTTTTCTTATCATAATACTTACAGCAATTCCCGATCAAACGAACCACAAGAAGATTTTTGAAAGCGTTGCAAAGCAACGCTTTCAAAAATCTTCTTGGTTTGGGGTTGAGCGCAAAGCGCTGTAGGACAAAGTAAAGCCTCTAAGTTTCAAAGACTAATAGATACTGTGCAAAAGATACTGTGCAAAGCACAGCCTCTATTCTCTTCAGTAAGATATAACGAAGACCAATGCAAGTCATGAGGACATAAATCTGTGAATACTGTTGACTACCTTCGCATCAGTTTGATTGATCGCTGCAATTTTCGTTGCACCTACTGTATGCCTGAAGGCTCAGAAGTCGATTATATTCTTGCTCAAGAAAGTCTCACTAATGCTGAACTAATTAACTTATTAAAAGAGGTATTTATTCCGCTTGGCTTTAAGAAATTTCGACTGACAGGTGGTGAGCCTCTGCTGCGGCGGGATTTGGTGAACTTGGTAGAGGCGATCGCGAATTTACAAGGTGTCGAAGATTTGTCAATGACGACTAATGGTTTTTTATTAAGTGATTTAGCCAAGCCTCTATATGAAGCAGGTTTACGGCGCATTAATATTAGTCTTGATTCCCTCGATCGCAATGTGTTTCGGCAAATTACAGGACGTAATCTCTGGGAAAAAGTATGGGCGGGAATTTTGGCGGCGCATGAAGTGGGTTTCGATCCGCTCAAATTAAATGTGGTGGTGGTGCCAGATGTAAATGATCGCGAAATATTGGACTTAGCAGCCCTAAGTATCGATCGCAATTGGCATATTCGCTTTATAGAATTTATGCCCATCGGTAATGACAGTTTGTTTACCCATAAGGGTTGGGTGGATTCGGCAACCTTGCGCCAACAAATAGGCGATCGCTATGGTTTAGATGCTAGCAAATGTAAAGGTAACGGGCCAGCCGATGTATTTCAGATTCCCAATGCAAAGGGGACTTTGGGCTTTATTAGTCAAATGTCTGAGTGTTTTTGCGATCGCTGTAATCGAGTGCGCCTATCTGCTGACGGTTTATTGCGACCATGTTTGTTAAATGAGGCAGGACAAATTGATCTAAAAACAATGCTAAGGCAAGGTGAGGGTTTTGCTGAGTTACGCCAAGCCTTGCAAGAATTGCTAAATCTTAAAGAAGAAATTAATTTTAAAGAACGCGATCGGGGTACTGGTGAACAGAAAAGTTATTTTCGTACCATGTCTCAAATTGGCGGCTAATACTAAAACTAAAAATGGTAGAGCCATTTTTAGTTTTGAAAACCCTTATTGTTATACCAATAAGGGTTCGTTACACGAAACCTTGTTACAAAAAAAGAAAGCTCGCAATGCGAGCTTTCTTTTTTTATTTAGTTGTAGGATTACAAAATATCCCTTCGGCATCAGTAGCCACCATACCGTATGTGTAGCGGATAGCTTTAGGTCTACCAATTTGCGCTTACTCCTTTCGGAAGTAATTGCCCTTTCGGGGATACTAGACCCACACGGGGGGGAATAGGATGGGTCTAATCTAAATATATAGCAACTCAAATATATTTGCAAGATCTTTTTGAAAAAAATCAGCAATTTTCATTATGAAAGCAATTTTGGGTTTTGCAGCGACTTAGGCGCTGCAAAACCCAAATTGCTTTTTTGAAAGCCAGCCGTAGGCCGGCTTTCAAAAAAGCAATTTTTATAATGAGAATTGTTGAAAAAAAATATAGAGACTGTGCTTTGCACCGTCTCTATATTTTTTCAAAACCAACAAATTTTGCGATGTGTTACCTTCAGTTGTCGCTATTCTACTTCCATAACTATTTCTTCTTCTAAGATTTCTGGCTTCCTACTGCGATGTGTAGGAACCACAATCGGGAAAGAGACTAGGATAAAACCAGTGACGGAATTTAGTATTGATTCTACGCAGGGGCTAACAGGTTACTGGAACTACTTATTGGGTATTGTGAAGAAAAACGTAGCACCTTGATTGACTGCGGCGTTAGCCCAAAGATTTCCGCCGTGGCGTTGGACAATCCGTTTCACGATCGCAAGTCCAATACCCGTACCCTCAAAATCGCGCTCAAGATGCATTCTTTGAAATACTCCAAACAACTTGTCAGCATATTGCATATCAAATCCCACCCCATTATCGCGGACAAAATAAGTATTTTTGTTATCAATTACTTGACAGCCAATTTCAATCTGAGCGTTTTCAGCTTTACTTGTATATTTAATGCCATTGGATATCAGATTAATCCAAACTTGGGTTAACAGAGAAAGATCGGCTTCACAGTTAGGTAAGTCAGCAATTATAAACTCAATTTGCCGATCGCTTATTTCTGATTCAAAGCCGCATAAGACTTGCTTGATGAGGTCATCGACAACGATTGATTGCCGTGAGATTTCTTGGCGCTGCATCCGCGACAAATTTAACAGATCGTCAATCAGTTCGCTCATGCGGCGGGCATTGTCACGCACAATGTTGAGATAGCGATCGCCTTCGGCATCTAAGCAATCGGCATAGTCCTCTTGTAATATCTTGGAAAATCCATGAATTGCACGTAATGGAGCACGCAAGTCATGGGAAACAGAATAGGAAAAAGATTCTAGATCTTTGTTGGCTAATTCTAGATCAGCGGTGCGCTGGGCTACACGGTTTTCGAGTTGTTCATTGAGATTTTGTAAGGATTGTTCATTTTTGCGGAGGTTAATAACAAGCTCACTTTGAAATATAGCAATACTCAATTGATTAGCTAATTGTAATAAAAACTCGATTTCAAATAGTAGCCACTGACGTGGGCGATCGCATTGATGCACAACTAACAATCCCCAAAGTTGATCGACTTGTAAGATTGGCACAACAATATTTGCTTTGACATCAAATTGTTTAAGAAAGGTAATATAACAATGTTTAAGATCTGAATTATCGATATCATTAACTACACTAATACGTCCTTGAATATAATCATTTATGCAAGCAGGAAAACAAGGATCAAATATTTGAGAACCTATTAAAGCTGGATATGATAAAACGCCAGATTCCTCTACAACTTTTCCCGTTAGATCGAGATTAATTTGGTAAATAAATGCGCGATCAGTTTGGAGGATTTTATGGATTTCGATAACTGCTCTATTCAGAATTTCTCTCAATTCAATGGATTGACGAATTTTTAGGGTGACTTCCGCAAAAATTTCTATACGTTTATTTTGTTCACTCAAGGCTTGAGTCCGTTCTTGTACACGCAACTCTAAAAGTTCATTTGCTTGATTAATTTCTCGAAATTTCTGCTGCAAACTAGAAGACATAGCTCGGAAATTCTTGATTAATAAGACTAACTCCGTCACTGAGCTACGTAGCCAATTGACTGGCTCTTGATCTAGAAGTTTATTTGGTAAGTCGGTGGTGATTGCTGCTAACTGAAGTAGAGGTTTAGTTAGTTGACGACTAACTAGGGTTGCCAAAATTAGCGCTAATCCTGACACTAATATCAATATCGCCATGTTGCGAGTATGAATACGTTCAATTTGCTGGACATAAGGAGTAGCAGCGATCTGGACAACCATTGTCCAAGGAAAATTTGCATTTAATTTAAACTCTTTAACAAACTGAGATTTTTGCCACTGTACCATCACTAGATAGCTAATTTTGACGGGGAGCAAGTGATAAGATTGAGTATCAATTTGAGTAATTTTTCCATCCTTACGCCAATTAAATTTTCTAGTACCAATTAATTCTGACTTGGTACTAGAAGCGACAGTTTGCTGTTGATCGAGTAATAGTATTCCTAAATTTTCTTCATTGAGATTTGTCTGAAATAAACTTGTGATTTTACTTAAATCAATTTCACTTAAAATAGCACCTACAAGTTTGCCATCAAGTTGAATCGGTATACTTAATAATGCGATCGGAAAGTTAGATTTATTTGGTTGAAGGATTACGGGCGAGAGAATGAATTGAGGCGATCGCTTAAGCTGCTCGAAATAATCATTTTGATTAAAAATACTTTCAACTATCGTATTATCACTATTAAAATTGAAAATATTAGCTCCTGTCTCATCTAATATGTAGATATTTTTGAAATCAGGAAAGTTGAGTCGCATAAATGAAACTCTTTGCCGAATTAAATTGTCCTGTATCGGTTTAGTTGATGCTAATTCAGCAAGTCCACTTAACGCCACTAATCGCCTTTCATACCAACCTTGTACTTCGACAGTTAAATAACGTGATGCATCATTTAGATCTAAGCGAACCGTATTTTTGATGTCATCAATAACTTGATTACTGGCAAGAACAATTAATAAAAGCGTAGGGACTGAAACGAATAAAACTAATAAATTAAAAAGAGTTTGCTGTAATGATAATGTGCTAATGGCAGGAGGACGTTTTAGCCAATCATGAATTGGCAAATGTGTAAGCATTAAACTTGCCATGAGTGCATTAAAAATGCCATTGACAGGTTGCTTCATTAAAATAATCAAAACTTGAGTTTGATCAATGCCGAGAATAACCCCATAGAATAACCATATCAATGGCATTCCAATTAATAGCCAAAAAAGACCATCTAGCAGAACAATATTATCTTGCTGGCGACGATGAAATAGCCATCCCACAAATAATGCTTCGATAGTAAAAGTTATGGTGGTATAGGGATGATGCCAGATTACATAGGTGCAATATCCTGCAATAAATCCTGCGAAGGTTCCCCATCTAACGCCATAGAGACAAACCACAATCCAAACAGCGATCGAGCCAAATATAAAATCAATATCAAAAAATAAAGTCCAACGACAATAGTTGCCAACAAATCCAGCAATAATTAAGAGAATTAAGGCGATCGCTTGGCGATTAAACATTAGTGTTGAGCTTAGACTTTTGATAAAGTTCATCGTTGTTACAACATCATCAATTTATTTAGCCTAGACAGCGTAACGACTCCAACATTCCTTTAGCTTTGTTTAGAGTTTCTTGATATTCCTTTTCAGGATCAGAGTCAGCAACTACACCTGCGCCAGCTTGCACGCTAGCTGTCCCGTCCTTAGTTACCATTGTCCGAATCGTGATCGCCGTATTTAGCTGACCCTCAAAATCATAATAACCATAGGCTCCTGCATAGGTACCTCGCCGATCGCCTTCTAAGTTATAAATGATATCCATCGCTCGAATTTTGGGCGCACCACTGACAGTTCCCGCAGGGAAACAAGCTTGCAGTAAATCCCAAGCATTCTTTTCAGCACGAATTTCGCCAACAACATTACTGACAATGTGCATCACATGGGAATACAGCTCAATCGACATTAGTTCATCTACTTTGACAGTGCCGCTTTTACAGACCCGCCCCAGATCATTGCGCCCTAAGTCCACGAGCATGACGTGTTCCGCAACTTCTTTAGGATCAGCTAATAAGTCTTGCGCTAAAACGGCATCTTCAGCAGGGGTTGCGCCTCTCGGTCTTGTACCAGCGATCGGGCGTAAAACCGTGCGAGAGACTCCATCAATCACTTCAGCTTTGACCATGATTTCAGGACTAGAGCCGATTAACTGCCAGTCTTTGAAGTTAAAAAATGCCATGTAGGGCGAAGGATTAACCACTCGCAGCGATCGATATAGGCTAAAAGGTTCGCCTTTAAACTCTGTGGTTAACCTTTGCGAAAGCACGACTTGAAAAACATCTCCAGCCTTGATATGTTCTTTACCTTGCTCGACTGCTTGACAAAATTTCTCGCGGGTAACGTTGCTGGTATAGCTGACAGGAGGCTGTAGGCGGGGATTTGTCCAAGTAATTGCAGTTTTTTGACGATCAAGGGGCGATCGCAGTTTGTCTACTAGTACATTCAGGCGATCGCTTGCAGATTTATACGCTTTCTCTGGACTTTCACCATTACTCAAGTCAGCATAGGCGATCGCCCAAATTTTGCGCTTGACCTGATCAAACACCAATAGACTATCCACCTGCATCCACACGCCATCGGGTACATCCCCATCTTTACAAGGATAAACAGGTACTTTCGGCTCAATCCAATTAATTAACTCATAGCCCCAATAACCAAATAGCCCACCCAAGCTGGGCGGTAGCTGTGGCAAATGCACAGGATGAATCGGGGCAAGGCAATCTTTTAAATGCTCAAAGGGATTGCCAATAAATTCTTGGACATGACCATCTCGAAAAGTCTGGGTAGTGCGATCGCCTCTTGCTTCTAGTACCCACAACGGATCGCAGCCCAATAAGCTATAGCGCCCCAATCTTTCGCCACCTTCAACTGACTCCAACAAAAAGCTATAGGGTTGTCCTTGGCATACGCGATACCAAGCTGATACAGGGGTATCTAGATCGGCGACTAGTTCCATGTATACAGGCACAAAGTTGCCCTTGTCAGCAAGCTTAATAAAGTCAGAATACTCAGGGAAAATCATGCGATCGGGGTTTCTAAATAAATTGCTACTATTCAATTTAGATTTTATCGCGGTTTTCATCAATGCTTAACAAAAAGCCAAAAAGACAAGAGGCGGCGTAATGCGCCACCTCTTGTCTTTTTGGTATAGCTATAGCGGCGCGAAGCGCCGCTACTCGTTTCTTGGGTTTTGTGTCCTAACAAGAATGGCAGCAGCTACATAACTACAAATTCACAACTTCTGCTTGAAGTGCGCGATCTATAGTTTGACAACATTCATCAACATCTGTTCCATTTAACATTTGTTGAGCTAGGGTCGTCAAAATAGAACGTCGCTCACTTAATAAATTACGCGCATTGAGAATTGCCCAACGTTCCTGTGTCATCGGATTTGGTAGGTGGGAAATCGCTTTCCGTAAACGCTGTAAATCATCCAAACCACCTTCCATTTCACCTTCACACATCAGTTGCTCAGCCGCAATTCCTGCCATGTAGACAGTACTGTAGCGATCTAGCAAATTTGTAGCTAGTCCTGAACTCATGGCGTTAGGGTCAACCGTGGCAATTTCTACTCCGCCCTCGATTCCATTAAAGCCATCATCAGCCAGAACTTCTTGCAAAGATTTACCCACGATCCCCGCGATCGCATAGCTAGTGACTTTAAAACCCAATAAATGCGCCACTAAGAAATGTCCTGCCTCATGATAAGAGACTCGTTCGCGGTATTTAGGCGATCGCGCCCTCAGCCAAGATTGCGTATAAGCTCCAAATTTCCCCTGAAAATAACCAATATCAATACCCCATGTTCCCAAAAGAGTGATGGCGATCGCGCTAGGCACTATGGGTGATAAGCCCACCATCGTTCCCACCAGAGACATCATCGTAATTGTAAATATGGCGATCGCCAACAAATCTGTGGCTGTAACGTTCATGGCAAGATTTAATGGGCAATTCAGCTTCGATATAGTATGCAATACCGCATTTACCAAGAAAGCGCTATCTATCTCTGTGTCTAACTTAAGTACCTTGGCATAATAAAACCTAGAACTCAAAGAAGCTGATTCGCCCGCAAAGCGGGCGAATCAGCTTCTTTGGGTTTTATATTTCATTACGAATACCTACTTAGTGTTTGCGCCGCTATTACCGTTTAAAAATTATGAGGCGGCGCGAAGCGCCGCCTCATAATTTTTAAACGGTAATAGCGGCTGTAGCTATAAATTACGGTTTTTTAATAAAAGGGTTAGTGCGGTTAGATTTTTTGTAAAAGGTAGCAAGGCTATCTTCATCACCAACAAAGCGCCAGTGCCAAGGCTCATACATTACGCCTTGAGAATTATTGGGCGGGAAAGACATCTCAAAGCCATACCTAGCCGCATTATTTTGTAACCACTGAAACGCTGCTGTTTTTTCAAAACTAGTTGACAGATTAGCACTAGGAGCTGCACCATCACCAATGTCAAGAGCATAGCCCGTATGGTGTTCACTATGTCCGGGAGGAGCGCTCACCTTCGCTCGTTCCGCAGGAGTTTGGTTGCGCTGTTTACTGATCTCAAAGAAAAGTTCTTGCTGCTCCGCGATCGTCCGAAAGCCTGAAATAACTGTAAACTCAACACCGTCAGCTCTTGCGTCAGCTTCCATCTTTAGATAGCTCTTGGCAGCTGACTCATGTAACCGAATTTGATAACCATCACTAGCTCTAGAGATCACTCTTAATTTATTAGCTGGCGCTTCGGTAAAAGCATGATGACCAAATAAATCGGGTGGGTTACTAGAGTCTGGGACTGGGCTAGCGCTAACAGATGGGGCAAGACTTGGCTTAGATGCGCTGGTCTGACTGGTGAAGGGCGCGACAGGCGCAGGAGCTGAAGGTTTTACTTCAGGTAATGTTGTCGTCTGTGACATCGCCGCAGAGGTAGCGATCGCTTGACTAGCACTGCTGTTTAAAGCAAACCAGATGCGGGTGCTGACAATTGGTGATAGGAAGGCAAGAACAGCCAAACCATATGCCCACCAAGGAACGGACTGTAGCGATCGCGTAACTGAGCGAGACTTGACGACAGGCTGCTTTTTGGGCGATCGCTCAGGGTCGCTGATTCGTTGAGCAACGGGAATATCGTTTTGGGTAGGCATAGGTATATAAACGGTTGAGGCTTTAACCAAGGTTAAATATATAGTGTCTGTCCCAAAATGCCAAAGATAATCTACCAAAAAGTAGATACTCCCTTCCCACTATCAAAATAGACATTAAAAACCCAGAACTAGCGTGGCGGCGCTTCGCGCCGCCACGTCTAATTTTTCACTGGGAAGGGCGTAGCACATTGCGCTAATGTAGCTGTAGCCAGCCAAGTCAAGACATAAAACCCAAGAGAGAGTTGCGGCGCTTCGCGCCACAACTCTCTCTTGGGTTTCTATATAACTGCCGCCGAATGTACTGGGACACAAACCCAAACCAAGAATAATTTTGAAAGCGTTGCTTCGCAACGCTTTCAAAATTATTCTTGGTTTGGGTTTGAGCGCAAAGCGCTGTAAGACAAGTGACTATAACTATAGTGAATCAACGATTTCAGGATATGAAGTTACAAACAGTTAAATATGACTCTCTATTCACTCGTTTAGACTTTCGATCTAAATCAGTATTGGTGCTGACGATTACAATTATGGCTTTTGTGTGGGAAAGCCCGATCGCTGGTGGGGGATTGTTGCTCAGCGTGGTTATTGCTTGTCTAGTGGCGGGAGTGCGGCTTAATTACCTAGGAAGCATTTTGAAGGTGATGATTCCCTTTTATCTTTTTCTGATTTTAAGCATGGGATTTTTTAATATCGAACAGGTTAAATTACTTACCCACAAATCAGAACTAACGTCTTTAATTAGTCTACCGCCGCAACTATGGTTAATTGGCGGTGCAAAAATGAGCCTAGAGGGAACGCTGTATGGACTAAATATTGTATTTAAGACCTTGACGATGATTTTACTGATTCCATTGGCAATTTTTACGACCGATGTAAATCAGATGACTGTGGGTATGGTTCGCGCCAAGATTCCTTACAAAGTGGTGTTTATTTTCTCCTCGACACTGCGATTTGTGCCATTACTACTAGAAGAAATCCAATCAATTATTGAAGCCCAACGATTGCGAGGCTTAAATCTAGAAAAGATGGGATGGCTCAAAAAAGCTCAGGTTTATGCCAAGGTTGCCGTTCCTTTAATTCTTAATTCTCTTTCAAAATCTCAAAAATTAGAAATTGTTTTGCAATCAAAAGCATTCTCTGGTAGTTCCGATCGCACTTATCTTTACGAATCAGCATTAGCCAAGTCTGATTACCTATTAATGGCGGGATCGACCCTGCTATTTGTCACGGCGATCGCTTTATATTTCAGTATGGGTATTGGCAAGTTCTCATGGTTGCTCTATAAGTAGCTACAGTCACTTGAAAACCCAAGAACTGACTGGCGGCGCGGAGCGCCGCCAGTCAGTTCTTGGGTTTTATGTCTTAACAGATCTATCCTAAAATTACATGAAATTAGCATTTATCATCGATCCGATCGCCAATCTCGATCCTGCCCATGACACTAGCGTGGCGCTTATGGAGGCGGCGTGTCGCCAAGGCTATGAGGTCTTTATCACCAATATGAAAACCCTCAGCTTCAGAGACAACAAAGCATGGGCGTTTTTACAACCTGTCAAAATCCATCCCATCCCTTTAGTTGATGGTAAATGGCAAGTCCCCCAACCTTGGTACGAGATCTCGCAGGGCGAGTTTCAGCCCCTCGAAACAATGCAGTTTGTGTGGATGCGTCCCGATCCTCCTGTTACTACTGAATATCTCTACGCCACTTACATTCTTGATTATGTGGATACGAGGATTACTAAAGTTCTCAATACCCCCGCAGGTATCCGCGCCGCCAATGAAAAAATGTACGCTTTACAGTTTACCGAGGCAATTCCTAAAACAATTGTCACAGCAGACAAAGGAACCATTAAAGATTTTGTGAGATCGCAGGGTAAAGCCGTCATGAAGCCACTGGGTGGTAAAGGCGGCGAAGGCATCTTGTTTTTAGAAACAGGCGATCGCAATATTAATTCGTTGATTGAGATCAGCACTAATATTGGCAAAACTCCTGTGATGGTGCAAGAGTATTTGCCCGCAGCCCAAGATGGTGACAAACGGATTATTCTTCTCGATGGCAAGCCCATAGGAGCAGTTAATCGAGTGCCAACCTCTGGAGAATTTCGTGGCAATATGGCAGCTGGTGGTAGTGCAGTCGCGATCGATATCACCGATCGCGAGCTGGAGATTTGTCGCCAACTTGCACCGACTCTTCAGCGTGATGGCTTAATGTTTGTGGGCATTGATGTGATTGGCGGCTATCTGACTGAGGTAAATGTCACTAGTCCTACAGGTGTACGCGAAATTGATCGCCTTAATGGAGTGTCGCTCGGTGATCAAGTAATGGACTGGCTAGCCAATCAAGTGTAAATCTAGCCAAACAGAGCCGCTTTGCGGCTCTATTTGGCTTTATAGCTCTCAAAACCCAATAAATAAAAGGCTGGCTTTGCCAGCCTTTTATTTATTGGGTTTTGAGACTACTTCTTTTTCAGTTGTTGAGCTTGCTTGATCCAAATAGCCATTTCCGCCATGCTGGGACATAAATCGGCGCGTTGAAAATTTTTTACTTGTAAACGCATGATGTGAGTATGCAGCTTATCTAATGGAGTTTGAATTAACTGCTCCGTAGACACCACACCACTATGCAAAATTACGCCGCTATACTGTAAACCCACCGCAGGGATACGCGCCAAATCAGCGATCGCTAACCATTTCAGCAATAGTTGTACCCTCACTCCCAGCGCGATCGCAAGAGCTTCTTTTTGAGATGGGTTGCGTCCTGCTTTTTGAAGTAATTGTAGGGTTGTGGTGATACCATGATTGATCAGATTGGCGCTATCTTCTTCGCTCAATCCTGTTAATTGCTCAATGGGAAAGTATAAAGGAGAAGTGGAAGAACTTTTAGGAACTGAAGAAGGTTTCATTTTGCCGTCCTTAAATTATTTGAGCAAATTGTTTCTCATCTTATACCAATTCAAAAGAAGCTATAACCAAACCCCAAGAGAGCTTTGCGGCGCAAAGCTCTCTTGGGGTTTGGACATAAAAAAAGAGCGCTTTGCGCTCTTTTTTATGTCTGTGCAGATTTTACTTTATTCAACCATGCCCAATAAAGGCTGCGGTGCAGTCCGCATTAGTTGCGGCGCAATTAATCCCGATGAATATAGGCGAGGATTGGATTGAGCAACTAGACTAAACGCGCTACGAGACTGCTTAGTTACAGCCACGGTTTTTACATCATAGGTTTGAGTTGCCAACTTAGGATAAAGCCCGATCGCGACGATGGGGACAATCAAACAAGCAGCAATAAATACTTCACGGGGTTTTGCATCGCTAACATATTTATCAAAGTTCAAAGCAGGATTAGTGTTCCCAAAAAAGACTTGGCGCAAAGTTGACAGCAGATAAATTGGCGTAATGATCACACCCACAGCGGCAATCACGATCATCACCAGCTTGAAGCTAGAGGAATAAACATCACTGGTCGTGATGCCGAGAAAAACATTTAACTCACTCACAAATCCGCTCATTCCAGGGAGCGCAAGGGAAGCCATTGCTGCGATCGTCATTAGAGCAAATGACTTGGGCATCACCTTCGCAATTCCACCCATCTCATCCATCATCAAGGTGTGGGTGCGATCGTAAGTAACCCCCGCAAGGAAGAATAAAGCTGCTGCAATCAGTCCGTGCGATAGCATTTGTAAAACCGCACCACTGACTCCGATCGCATTAAAAGAAGCCAGACCGACAAGGATAAAGCCCATGTGCGAGATTGAAGAGTAAGCTAAACGACGTTTGAGATTTTGTTGAGCAAAGGCTGCCATCGCTCCATAGACGATACCGATTACACCTAATATCGCTAAAAGTGGTGCGAAGTAAACATGGGCATTGGGCAGCATTTCAATATTGAAACGAATCAGCGCATATCCCCCCATTTTCAGCAATACCCCTGCTAATACCATTGATACTGGAGCTGAAGCTTCACCATGAGCATCGGGTAACCATGTATGCAAAGGGAAGATCGGTAGCTTGACACCAAAAGCAATCAAGAAACCTGCATAAGCAAATAACTCAAAGGCGATCGGATATTGCTTCATTCCCAATTCTGCAATGTTGAAGGTGACGTTGTCGCCATAAAAAGCCATTGCCAAGCCCGAAACCAAGATAAAAATCGAACCGATCGCTGTGTACAAAATAAACTTAGTCGCGGCATAAAGTCGCTTTGACCCACCCCAAATGGAAATCAGCAGATAAACAGGAATTAGCTCTAATTCCCACATAAAGAAGAACAGCAATAAATCTTGAGCCGCGAATACGCCAATCTGGGCGCTGTAGAGACATAACATCAAGAAGTAAAACAGCCTTGGCTTTTGCTTGACATTCCAACTCGCAAAAATTGCCAAGGTTGTAATTAAGCCTGTCAATAAAATCAAGGGCATCGACAATCCATCAACCGCCAAAGACCAATTCAATCCTAGTTGCGGAATCCAGCTATAGCTCTCGGACATTTGGAATGCTGCTTCATGCAGATTGTACTGACTCCAAAAACCATAAACAATCAGCGATAGTTCTATAAATCCCACGCCCATCGCATACGATCGCACGTTTTTATCGTACTTGTCTGGAATGAAGGGAATTGCGAAGGCTGCTACAAGGGGTAACAGCAGGATTGTGGTAAGCCAAGGGAATTCTGCGACAGACATAATGAGGATAAATACTTACTCGTTATGTTTATTGTAGACAAGAATTGTTAACTTGTATTAAGTCTAGCGACATAAAAGTTAACAAATTGTTAAATAATCCAAAAACCTTGAAATCTTTACTGAGTAAAGATTTCAAGGTTTTTGACAATATTTCATCTATAAATTGTCATTGTAATCGTGATTACCATCACTTAAAAGCTATAGCTAGAAAAGAGAATGTCGGCGCTTCGCGCCGACATTCTCTTTCTGATTAAAGCTTGCGGCACAAAGTGCCTCAACTCTCTCTTATAGCCAAGTAACGCGTGAAGCGTAGTATTTGATTTCTACAACAATTTTCAATCAAACGAACCAAGAACTTTTTGAAAGTGTTGCAAAGCAACACTTTCAAAAAGTTCTTGGTTAGGGTTATAGCGCAAAGCGCTGTAAATTACGAAGGAGGTAAAGAAATCGGACTTAGCTCTAGATCTGCATGATCTGACTTAACTTGCTCTAGATTCCATTGATTTTTGAAAAGCAACACAGGACGATCCCAGCGATCCTTGACGATTAGGGTATTAAATAGTCGTCCCGCTTTCTCCAGAGCATCCCACCCATCGACAACCCATCTAGCGACTGAATAGGGCAGAATATCGAGATAAGTCTCCACGCCATATTCTTGAGCAAGGCGAAACTGGACGACTTCAAACTGTAATTGTCCTACAGCTGCCAAGACAGGTTCGCGCTTACTTTCGTCAATTGAATTAAGGATTTGCACCGCGCCCTCTTCCTGTAGTTCGGAGATGCCCTTATTAAAGCTCTTGTATTTAGCAGGGTCGGTATTGCGGAGATAGGCAAATAACTCAGGAGAGAAGGAAGGAATATCGGGATAGCGCAGCTTTGAGCCAACACAGACCGTATCGCCAATGACGAAGCTGCCAGGATTGTTTAAGCCCACCACATCACCAGCATAGGCAGTTTCCACCGTTTCCCGATCTTGGGCAAATAGCTTTTGAGGGCGAGACAGGCGCATTTGCTTACCTGTGCGAGCATGAGTGACCACCATATCTTTTTCAAATTTGCCAGAGCAGACTCTCAAAAAAGCGATGCGATCGCGATGTTTGGGATCCATATTTGCTTGTAGTTTAAATACAAACCCTGAAAATTCGGGCGCGATGGGAGAAACTTCACCGCGATCGCTATGGTGAGAGGTGGGCTTGAGGGCATATTCCAAGAATGCTTCTAGAAATAACTCCACACCAAAGTTATTCATGGCACTACCAAAAAATACGGGTGTAACCTTACCGTGATGAATCGCTTCAAGGTCTAGTTCGCCACTAATCCCTTCCAGCAGTTCTAAGTCCTCTATTAACTGAGCGTATAGATTAGGCGGGATCAGTGATTCGATTTCAGGATCATCAATGGTAATTACTGTTTTGGTAGCTTTTTTGCTGCCGTGGGAAGTTCTTACAAAAAGATGAATTAATTTTTGGCGGCGATCGTATACGCCTTGAAACTGATCGCCAGTGCCGATTGGCCAGTTAACTACATAAGTAGTTAAGCCCAGTTCTTGTTCGATTTCATCGATTAATTCCAAAGGAGTCATGCTAGGGCGATCGAGCTTATTTACAAATGTAAAAATAGGCAGCGATCGCATTCGACAGACTTCAAACAATTTACGGGTTTGCGTTTCTAAGCCCTTGGCAGCGTCGATGAGCATGACTGCATTATCGGCAGCGGCAAGGGTGCGATAGGTATCTTCACTAAAGTCTTGGTGACCGGGGGTATCGAGCAAATTGAGTAAATGCTGTTGATATTCAAATTGCATTACCGTTGAGGTAATCGAGATCCCCCGTTGTTGCTCCATTTCCATCCAGTCGGAAGTAGCACTACGCTGCGATCGCTTGGCTTTAACTGCGCCTGCCTCTTGGATGGCTCCTCCGTACAACAATAATTTTTCGGTAAGTGTGGTTTTCCCCGCGTCAGGGTGGGAGATGATCGCAAAATTACGGCGGCGATTTACCTCCATTCCTAACTCGATAGTATTTGACTCGGCTTGCATAATTTTTATGATTTTATTTTTATTTAAGTAGGTAAGCGTACCAAAAACCAAAACCCAGAGAAGCTGATTCTCCCGCTTTGCGGGAGAATCAGCTTCTGGTTTTTGGTACTTACTTAGCTGGCAGTAACTCTCATTATGAAAGCAACTTGCTATAAGTATGTGGAACTATTGATCTAGTTTCTTACAAAGCCGCCGCTAATAGCAATCAAACCAAAAATGAGAGGTGGTGCTTTGCACCACCTCTCATTTTTGGTTTGATTGCCAATGTTATGGGAATTAAACAGGAACAGGCTGGAAGTAAAATGCAAAACCTAAAATTGCATAGGTTGCTACTAACAGAGAACCCTCTAACCAATTAGAGCGACCATCGGAACTAATAGAGTTGGCGATTAATACTGCCACGGCTACAGCAACTAACTCAAAGGGATTGAAGTTTAAATCCATGGGCTTACCGAGAAACCATCCTACTAAAACCAATAACGGTGCGACAAACAGCGCAATCTGCATACTGGAGCCAACGGCGACCGATACCGAAAGTTCCATTTTGTTTTTCATGGCTACTGTAATTGCGGTTGTATGCTCCGCAGCATTACCGATAATTGGCAATAAAATCACACCAGTAAATAGTTCAGTTAAGCCAAGTTGAGCCGTTGCCTCTTCTAGAGTTCCCACTAATAGCTCAGACTCCAAAGCAACTAATAAAGTCACTCCAAATAGAACTGAAATCCATAACTTAAGATTTACTTCTTGGGGATGCCCTGATTCGGCTTCCGCATCATCGGCTTCAGACATTCCCACATCATAGAGATAGGCGTGGGTTTTCATTGAAAAAAGTAAGGTCAAACAATAGACCACAATCAAGACGATCGCAGTGGAGATCGATAGCTTTTGGATGATTTCTTGGCTGATGCCCGCGCTCGTAAAGTTAGCTGCGGTTGGCAATAAAATCGCTACTACCGCTAAATTCATCACTGAAGCGTTGAGACGCGCCATCGTGGGCTGAAATTCTTGTTCTTTATAACGGAGACCGCCGAGAAACATGGATAAGCCCATCACTAGTAAAAGATTGCCTATGATTGAGCCAGTGATGCTAGCCTTGACCACACTGGTAAATCCTGCATTGAGCGCCACGATCGCAATAATCAGTTCCGTTGCATTACCAAATGTCGCATTGAGCAGTCCGCCCCAAGATGGGCCTAAAACCACAGAAATCTCTTCAGTAGCCATGCTGAGCCAACCGGCTAAGGGCAGAATCGCGATCGCTGAAGTTACAAATACTAATGTCGAGTCCCAACCTAGCAAGTGACCAATGACTGAGATAGGGACAAAGGCTAGCAAACCAAAGGAGAAGATCTTCTTAAACATAATTAGCCGTATTAATGGAACTTAGGGATTTTCACAAGATTTATAAAGCAAGTCTTGTGAAAAATTTCATCGTTTTGAAGGCATCGTAAAGCTTGGTAAGGGTAAATATACATTAATCTTGGGAATGCTGTTCCCCCTGCACTTAAAGATTACGATAAAATACTTAAAGCCTTTTTGTGATCGAAATTAACTATGACTGAACTTACCACCGAACAACATCGCGTTAAGATGCAACGCCGCCAAGAGATTCAACAGCAAAGAGTTGCCGAGCGTAATCTCGAAAAAGGATTGATCATTGTTAACACAGGCGATGGTAAGGGCAAAACCACAGCCGCTTTGGGGATGGTGTTGCGATCGCTAGGGCATGGATATAAAGTTGCGATCATTCAATTTATCAAAGGCGCATGGGAACCTGCGGAAAAGAATGCCTTCTCAATGTGGCAAGACCAGCTAGTATTTCAAGCCCTCGGTGAAGGATTTACATGGGAAACCCAAGATCGCGATCGCGATATTCAGAAAACCAAAGAGGCATGGGAAGTTGGGCTTAGTTATATCAAGAACCCAGAATATAAATTGGTGCTATTGGATGAGATTAATATTGCGATTAAACTTGGTTATCTAGATGTCCAAACTGTAATCGCAGGACTAAAAGAAAAACCCGAAGATTCCCACGTTATTTTGACAGGACGAGGCGCTTTCCCTGAATTGATTGAAGTTGCAGATTTAGTAACTAGAATGGAAATTGTCAAGCATCCTTTTAGGGAGCAAGGTGTTAAAGCTCAAGCAGGTATAGAGTTTTAGAACAAATCAAGACCCAATAATTGGCTGGCGGCGCTTCGCGCCGCCAGCCAATTATTGGGTCTTATTTCTTAGTATCCTTGGCGATCGCTATAAGCCGTAAATCTGTTGCGATCGCTTCTAATTTGACATCCCAAGGATCATTAGGTAATGCGTCCACATAAAATTCATCAAACATCACGCCTACCTTCTTAGCCTTAGTACTTGGCAGCCAACGATCGTAAAAGCCGCCACCGTAGCCCAGACGATAACCTCGGCGATCGCTTGCCAAGGCAGCAATTAAAACCAGATCAATATTCTCTAAATCCATTAATGGCAAATCTGAACAAGGCTCAAGAATGCCAAAAGTTCCTGATCGCATATTGCTTACAAAATCAGCGATCGCGACTTGATGCCACACTAAGTCTTGGTCAACACAACGCGAAAATCCCCAGTTTTTGTGAGGAAAGTTTTGCCAGAGGTAAGCTAAGTCTGGCTCTTGGCGAAAACTAGTGAAAGTGAGAATATTTTGTGCCTCTTGGAATAATTGCCAATGGGATAGGCGATCGCATATAGCTTGACTTTTTTGTTGCCAGATAGAATGCGGAATTTGGCAACGTTGGTTGAGTAATATCTTCCTTAGCTGTTTTTTGCTTGTGGTATTGAGAATATCGACTTCTGCATCGTATTTAACTTTCATGGTTATTCTCATGCCAATAGCGTTTGACACAGGTTGCAATGTTTATCATTTTTGGGAAATTACTGAGGTTGATGCAGCCTGTTTCTTATAGCAAAGAAATTCTGTGAAGTCTTTAACTTGCAGAATCGATTCTTCTGGAAGTAGTTCTAGTAATGCTAAAAGTTGTTGCTTTACTTTCTGTTTGTCGCTTTGTTGATGAGCGTTTATTGAATTTATTTGATGGGGATAGAGCGTCTCTACATCTAGGGTGTCACGAAATGCTTCGGGATCGTCTTGAGATGTTTCGATCATTTCGCCTTCAGTGGTGAACTTTAGCCATCCACCAAATAGTTCGACTAGGTAGGCTTCGCCATCTTTAAATATTTCCACGATCGCACCATCAGTCCCTTGCGGGGCAATTCCACCAGAGTGAAGCTGAATGTCTTGATTTAAGGTAACGGAATCAAACATTTGAAACTTACTCATGTTTTTTGCCTCCTGCTACGTTGTGGTACTGCTGTTACAAATCTAGCAATGTTTTCGCCTTTCAGCACAAAATCCCAAACAATCACAATATTTATGATTTCATATTTTCGTTGTATGATCTAGGTTATGAGAGATCTAACATTGAGGTAACAAAATGGAAAATCAATTAATTGTAAGAGATCCTGAAATTCTCTCTGGAATACCTGTATTTAAGGGAACTAGAGTTCCTGTAAAGAATTTGGTTGATTATCTTGAAGCAGGGGACTCTCTGGAGGAATTTTTAGATGACTTTCCAACTGTGCAGAAAGAAAAAGTGGTGAAGTTTTTGAATCTGTCGATCAAATATTATTTGGCACATGACTATGAAAGTGCTGCTTGATGAGTGCTTGCCCAAAAAACAAAAGGGTTATTATAGGTATCTCTAATTACGTCAATTAATCATGAAACATATCAAAATTGTGGTAGAAAAGCATCCAGAGGGTTATGTGGCTTATCCTCTAGGTATTCAAGGGGTTGTGGTTGGTGAGGGAGATTCCTATGAAGAGGCTCTCAATGATGTGCGATTGGCGATCTTGTTTCATGTGGAAACTTTTGGGCGATCAGTTTTAGAGTCTGAGTCTTCAGTGCTTGAGGCTTTTGTGGCTGAGGCAAGTGTGTAATGGCTAAGTTTCCTGTTGATGCGCCTAAATCAAAGGTAATTAAGGTGCTTGAGAGTTTTGGATTTTCGATAGTACGAGAGAAGGAGCATATCTCGATGGTCAGACAAAATGCTGATGGAACAACGACTCCTCTAACTATGCCAAATCATAAGCTGATCAAGGGTTCTACACTTAGAAGTATCTGTACGCAATCGGGAATCTCGCGGGATGATTTTATTGCTGCTTATGAAAAAGCATAAATGAGAATAAACAAATAGTGGAAGTTAGGCATTTGCGGGGCGATCGCTAATCTCTCCACAAAAATCGCGATCGCGCAAACACCTAATTTTCTTACGCTGAAAATACATCTGTTGATTATCTGGAAACAACTAAATTGGTTTCGCTAGGATTAAACAGTTGACGTTTAGAGGCATTTAAAAACTCAATACTGACGGGTTCTTGGGCTTCGTTGTAGCTAACTATTACGCCGCCTTGCTCCGATATTGCATCGTATGGCAAATCGTCTTGCAAGATGAAAATGAGAATATCTGCTTCTGCATCGTATTTAACTTTCATGATTATTCTCCTGCCAATAGCGTTTTACTTGACTAGTCCAATACAAGGTTATGATTCTCTTTGAGTTTCCTAGTTCGATGAAGACGACTCTGAGTAGTCCTGTGCCAAATTTAGATTGTGCAACGAGTACATCATTTTCAGATACTATTTGTTCAGGATAGCTCAAAACTGTTTCGACTGCTTCACGGGTAATGTCTGGTCGCTTTTGCTGCCATTGTTGTTGTCGCTCCTCACCGTGTTTAGTCCAAATAATTTGCATAGGAAGAAAAAATGAAAAATTTGCGATGATTATTTTAGTAAAAGGTAAACTAGTTGTAGCAATTTAAAGTTTGTAATGTGATCGCTAATCTCTCCACAAAAATCGCGATCGCAGAATTTATAAATTGTGGCGGTAATGCTCTGCCCCTACAGGATTTTTTATTTTGAAATCACCCAATATATACCACCAAAAATTTGAATTTGTAGATTCGTAAATGTGTAGGGGCATAGCATTCCCACAGAGATTTATGCGTTTACAGATTGCCTTGATTTGGGAATGCTATGCCCTCAACCTGTAACCGCAGGGACAATTTATCGGTGACAGCGAAGAGGGTTTAGCATTTGCGGATCAAGATTGTGGTGATAATTTATAAATTGTGGCGCAAATGCTAAACCCCTACAATTATTTCCGAAACCTCTATTTCCGTAAAATCCTTTAATCCCATTAATCCGTGTTCAAAATTTGATCGCCAAAGTCGAATAGGCTAACGAAGAAGTGCAAAGAGCTAAAGGGAAAAGAACAAAGGAGTCCTCACCGCACAACACATACAACCCGAAAACCGTAGTTGGAGCTCTGAAAACTCGCAAAGTAGTAGCTACGACACGCAGACCGACAACCTTGAGCATTGACGAGCCACGAACCACCGCGCAGCAGGTGAAAACGATTATTCTTCTTGTTTAAGTTCATTTTGCCCCAAGGTTCATGACCATTATTTTTTAAGTGATCTGGTTTCCCTTGATAGCTATCATGCCAGTCATCTAAGCACCATTCACAAACATTACCACTCATATCGTAAATACCAAGCTCATTCGCTTTTCTCTGACCCACAGGATGGGTTTTATGGGTTTTACTGCCAGCATTGTAATACCATCCCACCTCATCCAGATTGTTACTCCCTGCGTATTCATAACCTTTGCTTTGATTACCTCCTTTCGCAGCATATTCCCATTCTGCTTCTGTCAGTAATCGCACTTGCTGTCCTGTTTTTTGCGATAGTTTTTGACAAAACTCCATGGCATCATACCAACTGACTTGTTCTACAGGATTTTGACTGGCTTTAAAGTTTGACGGATTATTTCCCATCACCGCCTGATATTGAGCCTGTATCACAGCATATTTGCCAATCAAAAATTCACGCAAATTCACCCGATGGATCGGCTTTGCATTATCATTTCTATCGCTTCCCATATTAAAACTCCCCCCAGCCACTTTCACAAGTTCTAACTTCACACCATTCCCGCAGTCCAATACAAGGGAATTACTCGAAGTTGATGTGGGAGCCTGTACTGGTTGTGATGATCTTATGGGTAATGGTGCTGGCTTAACTGGAGTCGCTTTTGGTTGCAATACTTGCAAAGTCTCTATAACTGAACTTGGTCTTTCCTTGACCCTGTAAGAAGTCAACCGATCCAATAACTTCCCTAACTCATTGCTAACCACCTTCCCATTCAAAAACTGTCGCCATTGATATTCATTTTCCAAAACATCATAGAGCGTAAACGGTTCCACATTCGTGAGCAAATGCAAACAAGTCACACCCAACCCAAACAAATCGCTCTGAAATACCGACTTACCCAACATTTGCTCAGGAGCGCCATAACTCGGCTTCCCGATGCCTGTCCCCGTCTTTGCCAATAACGTCGCCGTTGCGTGCTTTGCCGCCCCAAAATCTACTAGCACCAACTTTTGATCGCTACGCCGCCGAATGATATTGTCTGGCGAAATATCGCGATGGATTACTGACTTGCCATGCACAAACTCCAAAATTTGCAGCACCTCCACCAACACATCCCGCACCTGCTGCTCACTAAAAGCACCAATTCGCGCTAGTTCCTGTTCCAAAGTCTCACCATCGATAAACTCTTGGATAAGGTACTGCTTACCCTCATGAATTGTAAAAGATAGAAGTTCAGGAATTTGCGGATGCTTACCCAAATCATCAAGACGCTTTGCCTCCTGCTCAAATAACCTGACTGCGACATCCAAAGTGCCTTGACTCGCATTAGGATTTATCGTCTCAAAAGCAAACTGCTTAATCACACAACGCGGCTGTGATGGCTTCGACTCATCCTGCGCCAAAAAAGTCTTACCAAATCCCCCCTGTCCGATTACCTTCAAAGCTCGATAACGTTCTTGAATTTGTAACTTCGCGCCGCATTGAGTGCAAAATTTTGTGGTTAAAGGATTAGCGCGATCGCAAGCAAGACAAATGCAGTTACTCATGCGAAGTAAATTCTAGAAAATTTAGCTTTGATGATCTATTTATAGCCTAACGTGAGTAAATCTTAGTAATATGATGATTTTATAGGTGAGGTCGGGTGATTAGCTCCATCAAGGACATTGGTGAGACAGTCCTCAATGATTTCCAAATGAGAACGATCGCACTGTAGATGTGGTGATAGGCGATCGCCATCCACAAATACCATCATCACAAAATGATCGCTGTTTGCTTAATATTGCGCCATAATAGGAGATAAACCTTAGCAAACTTTGACCTAGTTTAGAAACATGACATCTGCTCCCAAAGCCAAATCTGAGAATCTAGCCAGTAATCCCGAATACAAAGACACCGTTAACTTGCCGCAAACTGACTTTTCGATGCGGGCAAATGCAATTATTCGTGAACCAGAGATTCAAAAAATTTGGCAGGAGCAGGGTATTTACGAAGACTTAAGCACTAATAACAAAGGTGATATTTTTACGCTCCATGATGGCCCCCCATACGCCAATGGCACGCTTCACATGGGTCACGCCTTAAACAAAGTTTTAAAGGATATTATCAATCGCTATAAGCTATTGCGCGGCTATAAAGTCCGCTATGTATTGGGTTGGGACTGCCACGGCTTACCAATCGAGCTTAAGGTTTTGCAAAATATGAAGGCGGAGGAACGTGCTAATTTAACTCCTCTGCAATTGCGGAAAAAGGCGAAAGAATTTGCATTGCAAACGATTAATGAGCAAGCAACGGGCTTTCAACGTTGGGGCATTTGGGGTGATTATGAGAATTCCTACTACACTCTCAAGCCTGAATACGAAGCCGCGCAAATCAGCGTATTCGGAAAGATGGCTCTGAAGGGTTATATCTATCGTGGTTTGAAACCTGTCTATTGGTCGCCCAGTTCCCATACGGCTCTGGCAGAAGCAGAATTGGAATATCCTGAAAATCATATTTCACCTAGTATCTATGTCGCTTTTCCTGTCACTCAATCCAGCGAAAAGTTGAAGGCGATCGCTGATCTTCCTAATCTCCATGCGGTGATCTGGACAACTACACCTTGGACAATTCCCGCTAACTTGGGAATTAGTGCTAATCCTAATCTCAGCTACAGCATTGTCGCGGCGGGTGAGCAAAATTACATCGTGGCAACGGAGTTAGTTGAGAAGTTAGCAGCAACCTTTGAGCAAGCTTTGGAAGTGAAATATACATTCAAGGGTGATGTACTGGAAGGTGCGATCGCAAAGCATCCGATCGCTGATCGCCCCAGTCCTATCGTGCTGGGCGATCACGTCACTGCTGAATCAGGTACAGGCTTAGTGCATACGGCTCCCAATCATGGTCAGGATGACTTTGTGGTGGGCAAGAAATATCATTTAGGCATGATTTCCCTCGTTGATGATCGCGGTATTTTTAATGAAGATGCTGGCGAAGAATTGGCAGGTTTGAGCGTTCTTAAAGAGGGCAATGCTAAGGTCATCGAAATCTTGACCGCTAATGGAACCCTGATTAAAGAAGAAGCCTATAACCACAAATATCCCTACGATTGGCGCACTAAGAAGCCTGTGATTGTTCGCGCCACTGAGCAATGGTTTGCCTCCGTTGACGGTTTTCGCGAGGAAGCTTTGAAATCGATCAAAGAAGTAAACTGGATTCCTGCGATCGGTGAGAATCGGATTACCTCAATGGTGCAAGAGCGATCGGATTGGTGTATTTCACGTCAACGCACTTGGGGCGTACCGATTCCCGTATTCTATGATGAAGAAACTAATGAACCTCTGCTCACAGAAGAAACTGTTCAGCATATTCAAGAACTCATCCGTGAACATGGCTCCGATGTTTGGTGGGAAAGAGAAGTAGAAGACTTGCTTCCTGAATCCTATAAAAATAATGGTCGCAAGTATCGTAAGGGTACGGACACGATGGATGTCTGGTTTGACTCTGGCTCCTCATGGGCAGGCGTACTCGGTGGTGAGAGCCATAATTCGCGCACCGTTCCCTATGCGATGAACTATCCCGCCGATATGTATCTCGAAGGCTCCGATCAACATCGTGGCTGGTTCCAATCTTCGCTCCTAACCAGCGTGGCGACCAATGGCTATGCACCTTACAAGACGGTGTTAACTCACGGATTTGTCCTTGATGAGAAGGGACAGAAGATGAGTAAATCCCTTGGGAATATTGTCGATCCGATGGTGGTGATCAATGGTGGCAAAGACCAGAAGAAAGAGCCTCCCTATGGTGCGGATGTAATTCGTCTCTGGGCGGCGAGTGTCGATTACAACGGCGATGTGCCGATTGGCAAGACAATTTTGGCGCAAATGTCTGATGTGTCGCGCAAGATTCGCAATACAGCTAGATTCTTGCTCAGTAATCTCTTTGACTTTAAACCTGCTGAACATTTAGTTCCCTATGCCGATCTCACCGAAAGCGATCGCTACATCCTGCATCGTCTCGCTGAAGTCACCAAAGACATCACCGAAGCCTATGAGAAGTTCCAGTTCTCGCGTTTCTTCCAAACCATTCAGAACTTCTGCACGGTTGACCTGTCTAACTTCTATCTAGACATTGCCAAAGACCGTCTCTATATCAGTGCGCCTGACGCAGCCCGCCGCCGCAGTTGCCAAACGGTGTTGATGTACTGTCTTGAAGCAATTGCGAAAGCGATCGCCCCCGTACTCGTTCACACCGCCGAAGATATCTGGCAATACTTACCCTACCCTGCCCCCACTAAGTCTGTCTTTCAATCAGGTTGGTTCATTGTGCATCCTGAATGGTATAAGCCCGAACTAGCAACCAAGTGGGAATATCTCCGCGAAGTGCGATCGGAAGTAAATAAAGTTCTAGAATCAGCCAGAACAGGCAAACTCATCGGCGCTCCCTTAGAAGCAAAGGTCTTGCTATCTGTGTCCGATCCAACTCAAAAGGATTATTTAGCTTCCCTCGGTGAGGAACTACGTTATCTCTTTATCGTCTCCCAAGCTGAGATTGTCGATAGTTTACCAAATACCGATTTCACAGGTACAGTTGAAGGTTTACAGATCGCCGTCGTCAAAGCCGATGGTGACAAATGTCCTCGCTGCTGGAACTATTCCACCCACATCGGTGAGTCGGCTGAGCATCCCCATATCTGCGATCGCTGTGTCGGCGCATTAGCAGGTACTTTTCAGCAAGATTATTTGCTTTTCTAACTCCATACATCTATCACCATCAATTTGGTAAACACAATGCAGGAATGGATCATAAATACAATGAACTCCCTAGGATATCTAGGGATTGGGTTATTGATGTTTGCTGAAAATCTATTTCCGCCAATTCCCTCCGAATTGATCATGCCCTTAGCAGGATATACCGCCACTTTTGCCGACACCAAAATCCAAGTAATTCCTGCGATCGCGGCAGGGGTAATCGGCACAATTTTAGGAGCGATTCCTTGGTACTATGCAGGACTGCTATTGGGAAAAGAGCGTCTAGAAGCACTTGCTGATCGCTATGGTAAATGGCTCGGAGTTTCTGGCAAAGATATCGAAAAATCAGTGATTTGGTTTCAGAAGTATGGCTCCAAAGCGGTATTATTTGGTCGCCTTGTTCCAGGGATTCGCACTTTGATTTCAATTCCCGCAGGGATTAGCAAAATGTCAATCCTTCCCTTTTTTATCTATTCCACCATTGGTACGATTGTTTGGGTGGGACTGCTAACTTATGCAGGCTATTTTTTGGGCAGCAATTACAAAATAGTCGAAGAATACATTGATGTAATTACTAAAGTTATCGCTGTGATCCTGTTAATAGCGATCGCAAGTTTTATTGGCTACCGCCTATGGAAACGCTCAAAGGCTTAGATGCTCTGACTGGACTCATGACGATTTGCCCCCACTTATTCGATTCAATTTTGAAGGGTAAATCTTGGAGTTGCTTGTTTTCACAAACTTCTTTCCATTTCACAATCAATTACCCAGAGAAATCAGCATAATCATAACTTATCAAAAAGCGAGCGCCCCAAATCAATCTCTACAAAACGAGATCGCTATAATTCTACTAAGTTTCGTATTCAATAATACTGAGAATGGAAACCGTTATTTCTGCCATTTTAGACTCGGATATGTTGCCTAATTTGCGAATAAATCTTTGCAAATCCATACCCCTAAGCTGAAGAACATCAATGGCAGAAGCCTTTGTTAGTCCAATTTCTGTATCTGGTTCGATCTTAACGTGCCAAAAGTTTTTAGCAAAATATGGCTTCCAATCTGTAATTGGTGCAACGAGTTTGATCGGCAACTTTCCTGCTGCATCTGAGCTAATGACAACCGCAGGACGAACTTTTTTGATTTCAGCACCAACTGTAGGATCAAAGTTAATGAGCCAAATCTCTCCACGCTTGGGTGTTTCAGGATTAATAATCAACGATGTCACCTACCATTAAATCCTGCCAACCAGTTTCTTGTTGATAGTGGGCAATCATCTCCTCAGCTTGACTTTCGAGAATTTGACTGCGTTCGGTGATCGGTAATTTGAGAAAATCAAGGCGTTGTTCTAAAGTCAAACTTTGTTCTTCGCTGATAGGCAAATAAGGAGTAACTTCTGGAACTAGAATAATAACTTCAACAGTTTGTCCTACCAAAAAATTTGCAGATTGAATCTCAATTTTATTGCCTGGTAAGACTTTAGCTGTTGCGTATAAAGTTGATTTTGTCATTTTGGGATTATCTCCGATAGACAGCCTGTTATCTTCTACATTGTCATCATACCAAGTAAAAAGTTGCGATCGCCCCCAACTCAATCTCAACAAATCGCGATCGCCTCTAATTTCAAAACTCAAAAATTTATTCTTAAATTCTGTTTTCCCAATATCACGGTTTACGTTGCAAGTGCATTACAGCTAAAATTTGGATACGCTCACCATAAACTCTGTAAACAATGCCATAAGCAAATCCGTCAATGTGGCAACGTCTTGTACTTTCAACCATTGGTGTCCATGCTTCGGGGAACTGAACAATACGATTCAGTGTCCGTTCGACTGCATCAATAAAAGTATTGCCTAGTTTACGATTAATGCTGTCATAGTATGAGGCTGCTTCCTCAAGTTCCAATTAATTGTGCATTAGGATCAAATTCTAGCAACATTATCGATTCCTTAGTTTCTGCAATACTTGATCTGCTGGAATTAATGCGACTTTACCTGCTTCGATCGCCTCTATACGATTTGTTACTTCTGCACCCCAAGCTAGTTCAATTTGAGGATCAACTGCGTCAAGACTGTTAAGGAGATGTTCTGCAAGCATTGCTCTGTATAGAGGTGGCAAGGTTAACATTGCCACAAAAAGCTCATCGTAAGTAATATTAGACATGTAGTTGACTCCATACAGAGTGGATTAAGTTCATATTAGCATCGTTTTTTAAGATAAGACGATCGCTCCCAACTCAATCTCAAAACCCGCGATCGCCTAAAATACAAACCATCAAAAAGCGATCGCCTCTCCACTCAATTTCAATAACCCGCGATCGCTTAAAATATGTGAAAGGCAATATTTACGAATTGTTGGACGTAGTTAAAGACTGTTCACTTGGATGAGATGGAGATTGTTTAATCAGTCTCATTAATAAGCGTAAGCCTTCATTAACTGCTCCTGAGTCTGGAAAAAGTTTGGCGACATCAGGATCTAGTTGTACAGTGCGGGGCGATCGCTTTCTACCTTGCCCACGAGCAACAACAGTGAGTTGAGTAAAGTCGTATTCTGGGCGTAAATCATCTTCCATTTCAAAGTTCTGATTCATATGCTTTACGTTCTTTGCGAGTGGCTGGACGGGCGCTAATTAGGCGTGTAATTTCTTTGCGATCTGTGTAAGAAACTACTAGTAATCTTCCTCTGGCTGATTCTCCCATAATAAGAAAACGTTGTTCCTGAAGGGAATGTTCTGGATCAGCAAAGGTTAAAAACAATGGATCGTCAAATATAGAAGTGGCTTCATCGAAAGAGATTCCATGCTTAGCAAGATTGCTTTTGGCTTTTTCCTCATCCCAATCAAACAACATGGCTCGAATTTGCTACAACTGACTCTTGGATTATACCAGTTTCTATAGTTGTGATGGCTACAAGCGATCGCCCCTAACTCAATCTCAACAACCCGCGATCGCCTAAAACCAAATCTTTACCTATTTGAAGGCTTCGATCCGATCCAAGTAAACATTGATTAGCTTGTGATCAGTGACTAAATCTTCAATTTGAGTCCAAACACTTGCTAGGAATGAGTGGAATACACTTTTTCGCATATTTCCAAAGCGTAAATGGACTACTTTGGGCGGAGACAAGTCAAGCATTAGTCGATCTGAAAAGTCTACATCTTTGCTAACAATCACTAAATTCTTATCTTTTGCGTATTGCCAAATTTGAGAATCACTTGGACTATTGCCTAAAGTTGAAACATGGATGATGGGCAAAGATGGGATAAATAGAACTTTGGCAGGTAAGTTCTCATCAAATAGAAACCCATTCATGCGACTTTTCTCACTTCGTAGTGATTTGCCATCAGTTTTGCGGCAAATTGCATACAGGCATAAATATCTTCTCTTTTTAGGGATGGATATTCTTCAAGCACTTCTTCGATGGAGTCACCTGCGCCCAAAAACTCCATGATTGTTTGCACGGTAATTCGGGTGTTGGCGATAATCGGTCTGCCGTTACAAATGTCTGGATGAATAGTTATTCGATTTTGCATCAGACTTATTTCTCCTTTTTAAAACCTCAGAATTGCCTAAAACATAATCCATCAAAAAGCGATCGCTCTCAACTCAATCTCAAAACCCGCGATCGCCTAAATTCCTAACCCATCAAAAAGCGATCACCCCTAAATCTAATCTATGTAAATGTATTTTCTGAGACTATCGAACTTTACTTGCAGAAGGAAAAATCCTACCGTCTACAACAACTATTTCTGGCATTCTCTTCCCAGAAGCTACTTCAGCTTGGCTAAATTTAATTAGTTCCTCTAAAGCTTTGAAAGTATCAGTTGTTTTGATAATTAAAAAAATGCTGTGTTCCGCACGTTCAGCAGCATTATATATGGGAAGTTGTTTCTCATAACCTGACTTAATATTATTTGAGGTGTACTTAATTTCGACATTGACTCGTGAGGTATAGCCGCTAGAAATTTTGAAGTCAACTGGACCTCTTCCTGCGTTTGGTTCTCTATTTAAATCTAAATTATGAGCTTTACAATAAGCGTCTGCAATACCAAAAAATAGCATCTGTGCATAACGTTCATTTCTCAAATTGTCTGAGTCATTCCATAAATGTATAGATAAGCCATTATCCTCAACTAAAACTTTGAAATGCTTACATATTTGTAGAACCACTTGAAGTATATTGTCGGGAGTTACTTTCTGTACCTCTAGTGAAAGGGGATAGCGATTTGCAAAATCTTTTGCAATATCGTGCCAGATAATCTGTCCTGATGGATCTTTATCAAAATCGTATTTTTCAGCGGGATTTCTCTTGTATTGTTCAACCAATTCTCGTAAGAGTTCAGGATTATGCAAAAGCAAATATTTCAACTCTCGCTTTGAAGGTCTCCGAGGCTTCCCTTTAGAATCTTTAAACGAATCTCCAATAATTTCATTAACACGGTTACGCAAATCTTCGTTGTGAGCGCAAACACGATCAATATCACCCGCGCCATTTGCTACAGGAAGATCTGTAAGAATCTCGCTAGGGATAAACACAGTTGGATGATTACTATTTGGAATTGCAGGGAGTAAGAATTCTTTACCTTGTTCTTTAACCTTTATTGTGTTTAGATTTAGATTTTTTGCGACACGCTCTGAATAAGCTAGCAAGTCTAAGATAATGACGTGGATTGCCATATCACTTACTCGATCTGCACCAATATTTTCTTCAATAAGTCCTACCAACTCAAAAATGACTGGATCAGATATCCCTACCTTAATAATTTCCCAAGCTGTTTTTGTTAATCCTAAAGCTATTTTTTCCCCAATACCACTACCTGAGTTTCCTTCTGTAGAATAGCCCAAGGATACAAATTGCGATTCTGGAAATATTAGTCGTTTATGTGCAGAACGAAAGAATATATCATCAGTGCTTTTTGCGTTCTCTAAAATGCGAACAATTTCTGCAAAATGATTTTTAAAGTTTCCATAGGAGTTTTCAAGTTCTAGAACTTTTGTAATGCCAAGAAGGTGTGGATCAACATAGAACTTTGAATCGAAATCTATAAATCCATTAAATACGCCTTCTTTTTTTAGATCATCATCAAGAATTCCAAAGATTTCACTTATTTTTTGTGGCATAAGACTATTATTTATACTACTAATATTTTAGATTACGAATTAAAAAAAGGGGATTGTATGCTTTAACAAAAGTGGTCACAGATCTATATTGTTCTCATAGCATTTGATTTTTTAGGTTTCTGAATAAATTTTTCTCCTTTTCATTTGCCCTATTTAAAAACTTTGGCAACTAATACATAGCCTTCTTCACCTGTTGCGATCGCTCAACCAACTTACTCTCAAGCACATTGATCACATATCGCATTCCCAACCGAGGAACTAGACACCTTAGACAAACTTCAATCTCACTAAAATCAGCAACATGGCTTTCAAACTTAACTGATGATTTTAGCTTGAATTTTTAGATGCTGTAAGGCGATTTCTTCACATTTAAATTTCTACATACTGCGATCGCTACACTTACAAGACAAAAAATAAGATTAGTTGATTGACCTCGATTGTAAAATCAAGATAAAATAAGATTAGTCGACTAATCTTATTTTAAAACCATGCTTGAAATTTCAGAAGCAGATATTTTATCCCGACTTCGGTTTGATAACCCTTGGTGGGAACAAGGTAAAGAAGGAAAAATAACTTACGAAAATACACCTCGACGTAAGTACTTCGAGACTTTTTATGAAAATATTTTGGATTCAAATGTTCGTCGAGCGATCGTTTTAATGGGGCCAAGGCGCGTTGGTAAAACAGTTATGGTTTATCACACCATTCGCGAACTCTTAGACTCTGGTGTAGAAGCAACAAATATTTTATACATTTCTCTTGAAACTCCAATCTATACGGGACTACATTTAGAACGGATACTTAATTATTTTCAGAAACTTTTTGAGCATAAACGAAATGCAAAACTGTTTGTTTTCTTTGACGAAATTCAGTATTTGCGTGATTGGGAAGTACATCTTAAATCTCTAGTTGACTCCTATGCAGACTATCGCTTTATTGTTACGGGTTCTGCGGCGGCGGCACTAAGGTTAAAAAGCAATGAGTCTGGGGCTGGTCGCTTTAGTGATTATGTTTTGCCACCACTAACTTTTGCTGAGTACTTGATGTTTATTGGACGAGAATCTGAACTTATAAAATTAACGACAATTAAAGATTTTGATTTAGAGAAAAATGAATACTCTGTTACAAATATCAAAGCTCTCAATGAAGAGTTCATAAACTACTTAAACTTTGGTGGCTATCCAGAGGCTGTTTTTTCAGAAACTATCAGGCAAAACCCCAGTCAGTATATCAAAAGTGACATTATCGATAAGGTATTACTTCGAGATTTGCCAAGTCTTTATGGTATCAATGATATTCAAGAATTAAATAGACTGTTTACAACACTAGCTTATAACTCTGGGAATGAAGTAAGTCTAGATGGATTGTCCAAATCCTCTGGTGTTGCAAAGAATACGATCAAGCGTTATCTTGAATATCTTGAGGCTGCATTCCTAATTCGTCGAGTTGAGCGAATAGATAACAATGCAAAGAGATTCAAGAGAGCGATGTGTTTCAAGGTTTACTTAACCAATCCATCCATGAGAGCCGCCTTGTTTGGACAACTTGACGCAAATTCTGAAGCTATGGGAGCTATGACTGAAACTGCAATTTTTAGTCAATGGCAGCACAGTGAAATTACTGAACTTTATTATGCACGATGGAAATCGGGGGAGGTTGATATCGTTCACTTAGATAAGGTTAATCAATTACCCTCTTGGATTGTTGAAGTGAAGTGGAGCGATCGCCCTTACAGAACACTTGCTGAACTTGATAATTGCGTTGAATTTGTGAATAAGCATCCTAATATATCTCAGCCAATTTTGGTAACTAGTCAAACTATCTCAGATAGAGGCATTCAATATAAAGGGGTAGAATTTGAATTTTGTCCATCTAGTCTCTATGCTTATATTCTGGGAGCTAATCTCTTGTCTGATTTTTAGGTTGCGCGATCGCCCCAACTCAATCTCTAAAAATTATGATCGCCATCGCAATTTTGCCTGATCGCGATCAATGTCACGGCGGTAACGGTAAATTAGTAGTTAGAACCAAAAGCAAAAGCAAAACTAGATATGTTTGATGAAATCGCCGATAAATTTGAGGCGGCTTGGAAAAAGTTACGCGGACAGGACAAAATCTCTGATTCTAATATCCAAGGCGCAATTCGTGAAGTACGCAGGGCGCTATTAGAGGCAGATGTCAACCTACAAGTTGTCAAAGAATTTGTTGAAGAAATCTCCAAACAGGCTCAAGGGGCTGATGTGATCGCAGGGGTGCGCCCCGATCAGCAATTTATCAAGATCGTCTATGACGAATTGGTAAGGACGATGGGCGAGGCAAATGTCCCACTCGCCGAAGCTGTCAGTGCGCCGACTGTAATTTTGATGGCGGGTTTGCAGGGTACGGGTAAAACGACTGCTACCGCCAAATTAGCTTTACATTTACGCAAATTAGAGCGCACGGCTTTACTGGTCGCGACTGATGTATACCGTCCTGCGGCGATCGACCAGTTGATCACCCTTGGTAAGCAAATCAATGTGCCAGTCTTTGAAATGGGCGCAGATGCTGACCCTGTGGAGATTGCCCGTCAAGGTTTAGCAAAGGCTAAGGAATTAGGCGTTAATACCGTGATTGTCGATACGGCGGGACGCTTGCAGATCGATCGCGACATGATGGATGAACTCAAGCGCGTCAAGGATGCGATCGCACCCGATGAAGTGCTGCTGGTTGTCGATGCGATGACAGGGCAAGAGGCGGCGACTCTGACCCGCACTTTCCATGACGAGATTGGGATTACGGGCGCGATCTTGACCAAGATGGATGGCGATACTCGTGGTGGGGCGGCGCTATCGGTGCGGCAGATTTCAGGACAGCCGATTAAATTTATCGGTGTCGGTGAAAAAGTTGAAGCACTACAACCCTTTTATCCTGAACGGATGGCTTCGCGGATTTTGGGCATGGGCGATGTACTGACGTTGGTGGAGAAGGCTCAAGAAGAGATCGATCTCACCGATGCGGCGCAGCTTCAAGAAAAGATCATGAGCGCCAAGTTTGACTTTGACGACTTCCTGAAGAATACCCGCATGATGAAAAACATGGGTTCCTTTGGTGGAATGTTGAAGATGCTTCCGGGAATGAAAATCAATGACGCGCAAATACAAGAAGCTGAAAAGCAACTTAAGCGTTGTGAGTCGATGATTAGCTCGATGACCAAACAGGAACGCAAAGATCCTGATCTAATTTCAAAAAGTCCTAGTCGCAAACAACGAATCGCCAGTGGTTCAGGACACAAGTTACAGGATGTGACTAAGCTCGTTGCCGATTTCCAGAAGATGCGATCGCTAATGCAGCAAATGGGACAAGGCAAAATGCCCAACTTCCCAGGGATGCCCAATATGGGCGGCGGATTCCCTGGTATGGGTGGCAATCAAGCTCCATCGGGCAATCCTGCCTATGGCAAGAAGAAGAAAAAGAAGAAGGGTTTTGGAGAGCTATAGCTTTAGCTAGCCAAACCCCAAGAGAGAGTTGTGGCGCAATCGCCACAACTCTCTCTTGGGGTTTAATTTTGCCCAGATACTTAGTCAAGCTTTCAAAATATTTATGGGTTTGAGTTTGAGTGCAAGTTATCCTATAAATACCTAGGGTAAAAAGTCGTGATCGAAATACATCAAATTGGTGAAGTTGTACAATCGCGCTATCGCATTACTGACATTCTCGGTGAGGGTGGGATTGGTATTACCTATAGTGCTGAAGACTTGCAAACTGGCGATCGCATAGCTTTAAAAGCGCTGACATTTCGGCGCATGAATGATTGGAAGGTATTAGAGCTATTTGAACGGGAAGCGAAGGTGTTAGCCCAACTTGATCATCCCGCGATCGCTAGTTATTTAGACTACTTCCAGATAGATAGTGAGAATGATCGCGGTTTTTATATTGTTCAAGAGTTAGTGGAAGGGCGATCGCTGTCAAAAGCAATCATGGAGGGATGGCATGGTAGTGAGGCAGATATTCGGGCGATCGCGGAACAAGTTTTAGAAATTTTGATCTATCTACATGGCTTAAAGCCTCCTGTGATCCATCGTGATATTAAGCCGCAAAATCTGATTTTACAATCTGACGGAAAAGTGATGTTAGTGGATTTTGGGGCGGTGCAAGATACCTATCGCAATAGTCATGTGGGCGGTAGTACGGTAGTGGGAACCTATGGCTATATGCCTCCTGAGCAATTTCGAGGAAAGTCTGTACCAGCAACTGATCTATATGCTTTGGGAGCAACTATTCTATTTCTACTAACGGGGCGATCGCCTGCGGACTTACCAGAAGTTAAGCTCAAAATTAGTTTCCGTAAATTTGTCAGTATTTCTAATCATTTTGCGGATTGGCTAGAGCAAATGATTGAACCTGCGATCGAGGATCGATTTAAGAATGCACGTCAAGCTTTAAATTTTTTGCAGAATGAGGCATCCTTTGCAAGTAAATCCCAAGAGCTAGATGCTTATCGTTTGCTTACTTCTCTCAGTAATCGCCAGTCTATTGGAGTGCGCTATTCTAAGCCTTTAGGAAGTCGCATTGAACTCAAAAAAACTGATGAATTTATAGAAGTTAATATTCCACCTTCTGGATGGCGTGGTGATGGAATCAGTATTTTACTATTTGCGCTGTTGTGGGATGGATTTCTCGTTATTTGGACATCTCTTGCTGCTAGAGCAGGAATATTTGCACTGTTCTCAATTCCCTTTTGGATTGTAGGGGCTGGCATGACGTATGTAGGCCTATTAACGGTATATGGCAAAGTAAATGTGCTGATTAATGATCAAACTTTTAAGATTAATTGGGATGTTTTGGGAGTGCGGCGTTTAGTGCAGGGCAAGACCGAAGATTTAAGGCTGGCGGAGCTAAAAAGCTCCTACGAAGTCAATAATCAGCCTGTCATGGAGTTATGTCTCTATCAAGGAGTTTATTCTCATAAGTTTGGTTCAGGGTTAAGTCGCGTTGAGAAGGAGTGGCTACTTCAAGAAATAAATGACTTTCTAGAATTGTGGCGATCGCGTCATTAATTCTTACAGCGCTTTGCGCTCAATCCCGAACCAAGAATTTTTTTGAAAGTGTTGCTTTGCAACACTTTCAAAAAAATTCTTGGTTCGTTTGATCGGAATTGCTGTAGATGAGGATTACAGCGCTTTGCGCTTTTTAAAACCCAAAGAAGGGAGTTAACTCCCTTCTTTGGGTTTTAAAAGGAAAAATGCAGTTTTGGTTGGAGCGTAAAGAGTTATATTTTGCTTAATCAAGCTGCTTTACCACAGGATTAACACTATGAAATGGGATGAAATGCGCGAGAGCGACAATGTTGAAGATGAGCGTGGTAACGGCTCTTCATCAGGCTCTGGTTCGTCTTCAGCTAATCTACTGGGAGGATTAGGTGCTGGAGGCATGGCGATCGCGGTAATTATTGGATTAATTTTTAAAGTTGATCCCGCCCAGATTTTGAGCTTTCTTACCAGCACTAAAACTGCACCCGCACCTCAAGCATTAGTTAAAACCCCGATTAAAGATCGCGATTCGGCTTTTGTTAAGTCAGTTCTGGGCGACACTGAGGATACATGGGCGAAAATTTTTAAACAACAACTAAAAACAAACTATCAACCACCCAAATTAGTTTTGTTTGATGGCTCGGTTAATTCTGCCTGCGGATCAGCGCAAACATCCGCTGGCCCCTTTTATTGTCCTGCGGATAGCAAAGTTTATCTAGATATGGGTTTCTTTAAATATCTAGAAGCTACGGCTGGCGACGATGCTGACTTTGCTAGAGCCTATGCGATCGCCCACGAAGTTGGTCATCACATCCAAAATTTGCGTGGGACATCGGGTAAGGTGAGACAGCTCAAATCTGGCTCCTCTAAAACCCAAGCCAATGAACTTTCTGTGCGTATAGAACTCCAAGCTGATTGTCTAGCAGGAGTGTGGGGACATTTTGCATCTCAACGCCAATTAATTGGCGATCGGGATATAGCCAAAGCTCTCGACACAGCTACACAGATTGGTGACGATTATTTACAGAAGCAATCAAGAGGCGGACACGTAATTCCTGAGTCATTTACCCACGGTACTTCTCAACAAAGGGTTACTTGGTTTAAGCGCGGTCTAGAAGCGGGCAACATTGACCAATGTGATACGTTTGCCGCACAACAGCTATAGAAACCCAAAAAGCTTAATGGCGGCGCGTTGCGCCGCCATTAAGCTTTCTATTACAGATAGGACTTACGCAAAATTCAAATTGCCCTCATCCCCCAACCCCTTCTCCCAGAGCAGGAGAAGGGGAGTAAGAAAATTTCTTGTTCCCCTCTCCCTTTTTGGGAGAGCAGGGTGGTTTCATTTTCGGAAAGGCAAACAGGAAGGAAGTTACAGAAAAATTAGAGGGAGAAAAATCAGTAAGAATAAGAACAAGAGAGAATATCAAAAACTTGGTGAACTTGATTAGCGAGAACACGTTGCCCCTGAGGAATCGTGCGATAACCAAGACGGCGGACAGTAGTCATGATAAAGCAGTGAATAATAGCCCAAATAGTAGGAGCATTGCCGCCACGTCGTAAGCCAGTATCCTCTTGAAAAAGGACATCATGCACCCAATGCAAGCGATTTTCAATACCCCAGTGTAGGCGAATCGGGTCCAGAAACTGAGCCGCATTAAGAGCCAAATCAGAAATATAACCAAGGGACTCGAAAAAGGGCTTATCATCACGCCAGCCCTCGCGTTCGACATAAATCAAAGACTGTAGAGACGACCAATGTTTGCGTAAGTGAAGTGGAGCAGGATAGACCCAAACACGACGACGCACTTGCCGACCATGAGATTTGTCAAACTCTTCGGCATAACTAAGAGCGACCGTGTTTTGATGTAAGTGATCCAAAGCCTTGACCAGATTGGGTTGATTATTTTTGAGGGCAATCAAATAATGCTGTTCCTGCTCAGCAATTAATTTCACCGTATCTTTTTGGCAATGTAAGGCATCCATTGTGAAAGAGGCTGGTTGTCCTTGTAAGGAAGTAATCACTTGTTTAACTACTTCGATTTCGCTGATTTGCTTATTTTCAGATACAGCAAGGGCAATTACTTCTCCTGTTTCGTGGGTAAAGGCTGACACGGTACTGGTAAAGTTTTGCTTAGAATCGGTCTGATTGGTGACCGTACATTTGATGCTTTTACCGTCCATCGCTAGCCATTGCCCTGATTCTCCTGTATGACTATTTCGACACCACTCGTTAAATAGTTTGACTACTGACTCGATTTCTACCCCTTGAATGACACGGCGAAAGGTGGAGTATGAGGGGATTTGGCTCTCTGGTGCTAGCTCTAGCATTGTTTGTAGCGTTTGCCAATGTTTCTCACAGAAATCTGCTAATGGGCGATATCCGTGATAATTACACAATACTCCCAGCAAGGTTAAGCACATTACTAGCCACAAGGGATGGCGCTTACCTTTACTTTTTCGAGGGTCTGGGATCTGCTTTAATTGTTCTATAAAGTTCATGGTCTGGTTTTGCTTTTTGCTTAGCTTCTACCAGACCATTTTTTACTGTTTTGGCTTCTTCTCCTAACTCTTGCTCTTTTCTGTACTCTTTACACGATAGCCCTTTCCGAAAATGAAACCACCCTGCTCTCCCTTTTTGGGAGAGGGGCTAGGGGTGAGGAGCTTAGTAACTTCTGCGTAAGTCCTAACATAGATTGCGCTGCCTCTCTCTTGATTGATCTAAGTTCTGTTTAATTTTTGATCGCCAAACTTCAAAACTCTAATCACCAAAGTAATTACTGTAATCAGTCCACATAAAATCGTCAAAATCCAGCTTTTAGCAGTCCATTCTACTGCGCCTAAATAATTAGAACCGATCGCAATAGTATGAATGGAAGCAAGTACTAAAGCAGGAACCGATAGTAAATGTAAATAGCGCCAAGTTTTACCGAGCTTTGCCACCATCCAATCAGAGCTTGTTAGCGCCGCAGGAGTCATTAAAACGATCGCGATCGCGCCTAGCCAAATCGAAATCTGATGCTGTGGAATCATGAAAGAGAGAGCATCAAACTTCCATTGCAAAGTATGATCAATTTTGTGGAATGCATGGGCTAGGGATAGGACAAATGCGCCGACTCCGATCGCTCTCCGATAGAAAATTAAAGCTGAGCAGAACTTAAAAATTTGACTAAGGGGACGCGCCGCGATGGCCAGCATCAGCAATATCAATCCACCATGCCCTGTATAGTCCACCATGTCACTGGTGCGTAATAGCGTCAAAACACCGATGGTCAGAGTAATCCATCCGCCTAATCTAAATAACTGACTACGGCGATCGCGGCTAAGCATTCCTGCAAATACGCCGATACAAAGCATCGATGGTAAAGTTCCAATCCCAAACGCTAGCATTGTTAGCGCTCCCTGTATCATGTCGCTAGTTTCTGCTGCCTTGAGTTGAGCAGTATACAGAAATCCACAGGGAATCAATCCCCACGTCATGCCTAACAGTGCAGGCGTAAGTGGATGAGAATGCAGGGATAAGCGCATCATCGCATTGCTCAAACGTTGATGGAGACCGATCTGTGCCATCGGATTGAGAAAAGGAATATTAGGAATTCCTGAAGGCTGAATTTGGGAAATTCCCATCCAGACTAGAAGAACTCCTGTAAATATAGCTAGCCAACGACGTAAGTCGCTCTCTAGTCCTGCAAACTGTCCTCCCGCCGCCAACACTGACCCGATCGCACCAATGGCTGCTCCTGCGATCGCATAGCTCAAGATTCTGCCAATATTTAGCAGTAGATGGAAGTATAAACTCTGTTGCCATTTAACAGAATTGCTATCCTTGCTAGAAAGTGAGAAAGCTACAGTCAGGGGACCACACATCCCCACACAATGACCAAAGCTTCCCAAAAAACCTAAAGCTGCGACTAGCAATAAATCTAACATCACCTACCAACATTAGTCATAAAAGTCAGCTCAAAGGGTGGAAAATCTTCTCCATTCTTGGCTGAGCCTCTTAATTTTAGTTCATATCTCCCAACTTCAGGGAAAATCACTTCCTTGCTGGGTATTCCCAAGTAGCTCTCAATTATTGCTAGGGAGTTGGATAGTTGAAACTTAATGTTGCGATTAGTTAGCGATCGCACATCCATTGTGCAGTTACATTGGGCGTAAGGAATGATTTCTCCACCCCGTTTGGTCAGAGCTATCCAGATTCTAGATTTTTTACCAGCCACAGGGCGATCGTTTGGTTCGATATGGATGGTTCCACCTATTTCCTCTGAGGTTTGTACTTCATGGGCTAAGAGAATAGGTAAATTCCCAGATGCTTCTATATTAGGAGCATGGGATAAATTTAATAAAATAGAGGCGACTTCAAACATAGAAATGACAGTTATCCATAAGATTATTGGGAAGCATTTTTAAGATTTTGCACTCTCTGCAAATCACGTTTGACTTCAAAAATCAGTTCGCGATTTTTAGGATCAGTAACCATCGCTTTATTGAGATAGATTTCTGCTTCGCGCAACTTACGCGCCAAAATCAACTCACTACTCCAACGATGATATGTCACCGCTTTCCAATGAATTACCTCTGGCGAATTAGGAAATCGTTCGCTCATTCCCTCAACTACAGCGATCGCGACCACATATTTTTTTTGCTTCAGCAGATCCTGCACACGCCGCAACATATCTAATTTGAGTTTTAGCTCAGGATCACTATTAATAGGATCAATCGGATTATTTACTTGCTTTACTTCGATCTTGATTTTAGGTTGTGGCTGAGGTGGCTTATTAGGAGTAGATGCTTGAGGAGGTGGAACGGATACAGTCTGCGATCGCTCTGCATTTTTGGCGGATGTACTGGAGGTAAATAAATCTTTAGACAAGTCCTGCTGATCGGAATCCTTGAGCATTTTATAAGCTTCCTGCACCAGCCGAAACTTATCTGACGCAGTTGGATCATTTTGATTAACGTCAGGATGATATTTACGAGCCAAACGCCGATAAGCCACCTTAATATCATCTAAGGTAGCATTACGGGGAACGCCTAAAAGTCGATAGCATTCAGATAGGTGCATGAATGGATAGCTATTTATGCTGGCTTTGTACGAATTGAATACTTACCTTTCGGTGTAATTGGCGAACCCTTATTGGCTTCGACCAACTTTATGTATTTATCCAATGCATCCTCTTTAGTAGCATGTTCTGAAATAACATGAACTTTACGACTTCCAGATAGTTCTAAGACAACTTGATGCATAGATATTTAAGACAGATAACCTTGAAACCTTAGAAATCATCTTAGCAAAGATAAACCATCGAATAAAAAAGGGTGCAATGCACCCTTTTTTATTCGATGGTTTATCTGTATAGAGTCTGTTAGATTTAAGCAAATTTTTGAGAGGATGGCGAAGCCATCCTCTCAAAAATTTGCTTAAATCTAACGTTTGTTTAGCCGCCAAAGGTGGCTAAATCTTTATAGAAATTAGCGCTTTGCAAATTTCTTGGTCAACTTGCGTAAGCGAATCGATTCAGGAGTCACTTCAAGAATTTCATCGGGCCCAATATATTCAAGCGCCCGTTCGAGACTCATCTCGATTGGTGCTTGCAACTGCACGATGTCATCAGCACCTGCCGCACGCATGTTAGTAAGCTGCTTACTCTTACAGACGTTCAGTTCCATGTCCTGAGGACGATTATTTTCACCGATAATCATGCCCTTATAAACCTTTGTACCAGGTTTAATAAAGAACACGCCGCGATCTTCCGCGTTCTTCAAGGAGAACTCAGTGGCAGTACCTTCTTCAAAGGAAATCAGCACACCATTACGACGGGCGCTAATTTCACCCGCCGAAGCGCGGTAATCGAGGAAGCTATGGTTCATGATGCCAGCGCCACGGGTTGCACGCATGAAGTCTCCACGGAAGCCAATCAGTCCACGGGCAGGAACAACAAACTCTAGTTGAGAGCGTCCACCAGCCGACATTTGCATGTCGATCATTTCGGCACGACGTTGACCAAGGCGTTCGATACAGCCTCCGACAGCATCTTCAGGCACATCCAGCACAAGCGCCTCAAAAGGCTCGCACTTTTGACCATTGATTTCACGGAAAATAACTTGAGGCTGGGTAACTTGGAACTCATAGCCTTCACGGCGCATGGTTTCAATCAAAATACCCAAGTGCAGTTCACCGCGTCCAGATACCGCAAAGCGATCGGGAGATTCAGGATCTTCTTGCACACGCAGAGCTACGTTGGTTTCTAGTTCACGCAAGAGGCGATCGCGGACTTGGCGAGTTGTCACCAATTTGCCTTCTTGACCAACAAAGGGTGAGTCATTAACACAGAAAGTCATCTGCAAAGTGGGTTCATCCACTTTGATCATTGGCAATGCTTGAGGCTCATTGGGGCAGGTGATGGTTTCGCCAATGTTAGCGGTAGCAAAACCTGAAACAGCGACAATATTACCTGCGGAGGAGGTTTGCATCTCCACGCGCTTTAGTCCATCAAATCCTAATAGCTTGGTGATTTTGCCCTTTGTGATCGTGCCATCTTCAGAAATTAAAGCTGCTTGCTGACCAGAGGTAATTGTACCGTTGTGGATTTTACCGATGACAATCCGACCCAAATATTCTGAATAGTCGAGAGTTGTAACTTGCAACTGCAAAGGCTTATCAGGATTACCAACGGGTGGAGACACATGGTGTAAGATTGCCTCAAACAAAGGCTTCATATCGACATTAGCATCTTCTAGCTTTTCTTTAGCAAAGCCGCCCATACCCGAGGCAAATAGGTAGGGGAAGTCGCACTGGTCATCATCAGCACCAAGCTCGATGAACAGGTCTAATACTTTACTAACCGCAACATGGGGATCGGCAAATTCGCGATCGATTTTGTTGATCACGACCATCGGACGCAAGCCCTTTTCTAGCGCTTTTTTTAAGACAAAGCGAGTTTGAGGCATAGGTCCTTCGTTGGCATCAACGATCAGCAAACAGCCCTCAACCATACCGAGAACACGCTCAACTTCACCGCCGAAGTCAGCGTGTCCGGGGGTATCAACAATATTAATTAGCGTATCTTTGTAGCGAACGGCAGTATTTTTTGAAAGGATAGTAATGCCGCGCTCACGCTCTAGATCATTGGAGTCCATCACGCATTCGACAAGGGCTTCGCCTTCACGAAAAGCGCCAGACTGTCTTAGGAGTGCATCAACTAAAGTGGTTTTGCCGTGATCGACGTGGGCGATGATGGCGACGTTACGAATGAGGAGAGACATGGGTGATGTATCGAATTGATCGAAAAACTTATTATTTCTTTAACTATTATGCTTGAAGTTGTCAAAAAACTTTGTGTTTGTATCGATCTTGACATTAAGTTGTAAAAAGTCAAAGTCGTAAATTTCTCACAAAATTAAAGAGCTGAGGCAAAGTGTCATCTCTTTAATTTAACCTGTATAGCTGTCCCCAAGGGTACTGGGACATAAAACCCAAGAATTGACTGGCGGCGTGCGCCGCCAGTCAATTCTTGGGTTTTGATTTGTCTTAAAACTAAAAACCTGTATCGCTACAGGTTTTTAGTTTTATAGCTACAGCGTTTTACGCTTTCTCGTAATACACAAAGCCTCAGCAAACTGTAATCGGTGATTCTGAGTTTTTAAAGTGGGCTTAAACCACTCTGCTGAAGCAAATTAAATGAGTCTTTGAAAATCATCACCACACCTAAACCAAGAAGAATTACTAAACCTCCTTGCATAACATTATTTTGTAACTCTTCGGGCAGAGGTTTGCCACCGCGTAAAGCCTCGATCGCCAAAAATACGAGCTGACCACCATCAAGAGCTGGTAAAGGCAAAATATTAATAATCGCGAGATTAATGCTAATAATTGCGGTGAAGTCAAAAAGAGCCGCCGCGTCGGACTTAACGAGTTCAGATCCCATCGCCACGATCGCAACTGGACCTGATAATTGCGAAGCTGTATTTTGGAAATTAGTAGCTAGCTGCTTCAATCCTTGCACAGTCATCACGACTAGACGCTCAAAACTTTGGGTGGCGTTATCAAAAGCTTCACCAATGTTATTAACAGCACGACGATGGGGCTTGCCTGTAAAATCTAACCTGACTCCGATTCGACCTTTGCCAATTTCCCCATCGGGCAAAATCGGTACTTGCAGCAGATTGCTGTCACGCATCACTTGCAGATCAACGGTTTGATTGGCATTTTTAGAAATCAGCGATTGGAAGCGATCGAGAGTAGTTAAACTAGTATCGAATTTTATTCCGTTTGCCGATAGCACTACGTCTCCAGCCTGTAAACCCGCGATCGCCGCAGGAGCGTTAGTGTCGAGTATTTTGGTAATTCTCACTCCTGGCTGATCGACTGTGCCGATGCCCACGCTCAAGGTCATTACTAGTAGTACTAAGTATGCAAATACAAAGTTGGCGACTACTCCCGCACTGATGACGATCGCCCGATCTAAAATTGGTCGATTTTTCATCAGATTAGGATCATTAGCAGGAATATCGCTTTCTTCATCGTCATCAGGAAAGCCAACATAGCCGCCAAGGGGAATTGCCCGCAGGGCGTACTCAGTTTGCTCGCCCTGATATTTCCACAGTACGGGACCAAAGCCTATCGAAAATCGATTGACATAAATACCTTGTAATCGCGCGGCGAGAAAGTGACCAAGTTCGTGAACCAAAATTAGAATTGCAAGAACGGCAATAGCGGGCAATGCAGACATAAGCTTTGCTCAAAAAAGTTTAATTATATTGAACGTAATGTAGTGTGAACCACCTGAAGTGTAGTGACACTTTAGATGATTGAAAATTAAGTCTAGTAAGGTTTTGAGATAAAAAAATGGCGTTGCTATTTTTTTATCTCTCTGATCAGTTAGCTTGCGATCGTAGCACAACCAAAATATTCGGTTATTCAACGATTATTCCTTACCCAGCCAAGACTTAGGAGTGCGGCACTTTGCCCCACTCCTAAGGATCAGAAATTTAATAAAACCCAAACTTGTTTCGGCGGGCTTCGCCCGCCGAAACAAGTTTGGGTTTTATTTGCACAAGTTACTCCCTTCCCATTGAAAAATTAGACATTGCGGCGCTTCGCGCCGCAATGCTAGTTATTAGTTTTTAATGTGTATTTTGATACTGGGAAGGGAGTATTTAGTTTTTATCCCTAACCACTATATTTACATTATAAAAACTTATGTTAAGATTAATATATATAAATAATGATTTATTGCAATATCTTAAGTTTTGTTAAAGAGTTGCTCGTCATTTTAGATAAACGTCAATTATCGATTTTATAAATTCACCGACATGAACAACACAACTCGCCTTGCCGCTTCGGTAGTTCGTTTAATTTTAGGTTCAGATTCGGCTCCAGTTTCTTTAACTCAAGCATCATTGCTTCTCCTCAGAGTTGTGCTTGGCACAGTCATGATTCACAACGGTTTAGATAAATTAGGCGATATCCCTGGGTTTGCCGAAGCCTATGTTGAAGCGATTGGCTTACCATTCCCAATTTTCTTTGCCTATCTTGCTGCCATCACTGAGACAGTTGCTTCTCCTTTATTGGCTCTAGGATTCCTAACTCGCCCAGCCGCCTTAGGTTTGTTTTCGACAATGCTAGTTGCCAACTATCACCACATTTTGATCGGTGGATTTTCTATCCCATCTATCGAGTTGTCATCTATCTATGCAGTCTGTTTTGCATTTTTCACCGTATACGGTGGTGGTAAGTATGCGATCGACAGTTTGATTAGCAATGCCTTGGGTAAGTGGATATCTTTATCCGATGTTTCAACCGATATTGCTCCTGTAAAGGTTGCGCCAACCAAATAAAAATCAAAAACGTAACAAGGTTCACGCGCAAAGCAGGCGAACCTTTTTATAACAAAACCCAAAATACAGGTGGCAGTGCGAAGCACCGCCACTTGTATTTTGGGTTTTGTTATATGGAAAACTCTACTTCCAACAGTGACAAGTCATCTTCAAAAGGTCGATGGTTAGCGGCGGATTTGACGCAACTTAATATATGTTCAATGCGGGATTGGCGATCGCTGGAAGTCCTAATAAAAGTATCCATAAGAGCATTAAAGCCCCAAATACTTCCATCCTCTTGAGGTATTTCATACACTCCGTCACTAAACAGATATAACCGACTACTAGTATCGATTTCACAACTCTGATGACGATACTCAATCTCAGGCATCATACCAATTGGTAATCCTGCGGTTTTTAATAGCTTAATTTTGGGGATTTCTTCATTGGAAATCAATACAGCAGGTGGATGTCCAGCACTGGCATAAAGTAATTGATGCGTTTTTTGGTTATACACACCGTACCAAATCGTGAAATACATTTCATTATGTACAGACATCTGAAATGTATTATTTAAATCCGTTAGAACTTCTCTGGGACTATGGAAATTAGTAGTGTCCTGTGATGAAGTGCTGCGTCTAAGACTGCGGCTCCGCATGATATTTAAAACCGATACGGATAAAAGCGCCGAGCCAACGCCATGACCTGATACATCTAAAAGATACAAAGCAAGGTGGTCTTCATCTAACCAGAAATAGTCAAAGCTATCACCACCAAGCTGTGTTGATGGTAAAAAGCTCGATTGAATAGAAATTTTCCCTTCTATATTGGCAGGTAAGAGCGATCGCACGTAATGTGACGCTTGTATTAATTCCAGTTCAATTAGTTGTTTTTGACGTTGAATTTCTTCGGTCGCGTGATATAACCGCAGACCAGCTCTGACTCGCGCCCGTAACTCATTAATGCGAGGAGGTTTGCTCAAGAAATCATCGGCTCCCATTTCCAGCCCTTTGACCAAATCCCCTTCTTGGTCACGAGCAGTTAATAGGATTAAATAGATATTAGCTAGTTGAGAATCACTCTTGATCTGACGACAGACTTCTAATCCATCAATAATTGGCATCATCCAATCACAAATAATCAAAGATGGATGGATTTCTCTAGCGATCGCCAGTCCCTCATCACCATCCTTAGCCACCACCACGTCATAACCTTGGCTCTTCAGAAATCTCTGAAGAGTCATTCTAATCGTAGGGTCGTCATCGATTATGAGAAGTTGCGACATATTAAGTACTTGTACAAAATAAATTAGCCAAACCCATAAAGTTGCGCCCCTCTTGGGCGCAACTTTATGGGTTTGGGTTTGTAATTAATTACGTCCATCTACTTAATCTAAACGAATCAAAAAGGAAATATAGCTATTCGTCGATGGTGAAGGATTTAGCAACTCTCAAAAACAAGTCTTTGACTTTATCCCAGCGTTTCTCTGAGCTAGATATGTTCATTGTGTAGAGGTTGCCGCGATTTGTGGCGACGGTGACAAGATCATGGCGAGGTTCACCCTGCGATCGCTGTACGGCATATTCAAAAATGTAATAGTTGCGATCGCCTAATTCTTTTTGAGTCGCTTTAAGCAACTTAGCTTCACGCCCCGAACCTTCAGGCGCTACCACTCTTTGTTGTACGCGCAAACCGATCGCCTCTGGATCACCAATCTCCTCAAGAGTTTTGACTGTTTCTAGCTTGCTAATCGCAACGGATACATTCTCAGAGGGTTCAATAATGTCATGAAATAAAATATCAATTGCTGAATTGCCCTTAGTCTCTGTCCAACCATTGGGATACAAAAATCGATATCCATCCTTACTATCTGCAAATGGCACTAGCCCACTGGTAGGTGTATTAGCGCAGCTAGTCAGAAAAAGCGCAAGTATCACGAGTAAGGTAGAGACGGTGCGTTTGAGCATGATGGAAGAATTAAGTAAAATATTAAAAATTTAAAAACGAAAATCTTAGCGGTAATCTTGAAAAATTTGTCTCAAAGCAATCGACTTCAGTTAGCGCGAACTACTTTGCAAGACTTACCAATAATAGAATACAGTAACGCCGCAATAGCTACCAACAGCTTTTGCGGCTCTATAAAGTAGCTTGGCAAAATAAATTACCAAAACCCGTAAAGTTGCGCCCCGCAGGGGCGCAACTTTACGGGTTTTGGTAATAATCACTTATGGATTGTTAAGTATTACATCAAAAGATTACGCTTCGTATCAAGGTAGATATGAGAGGAATACTTGTATGATAGTTTCTATATCAAAAGTTATAGATAAACTTTCCTGAACATCAGTAATCGCAGGATTTGTTCCTATAAAAACAATATTCAGTTTACATTCACATAACTAAATGAGAGGTAACACGGTGACTAATAAATTTGTCGCGATCCAACAAATCGACGTTCAAGGCGATCTAAGTGAGTATGTCGCGCATTTACAGTTACACATGGCTTTACAAGCCCGAAACCTCGTCCCAAATTTGAGTAGCGATCGCGCTCAAGATAGCCGTAGCAGAATGCTTTCTAGCACGCAAGCTGATTTTGAAAGATTAGCCTCTCGATTGTAAATTTAACCGAACTCAATATAAAGAAGGGAAGAGCGCAAAGCGCTCTTCCCTTCTTTATATTTTGGTATAATATGCCCCTAGAGTCACTTTCTTAGCCTAGGGTCAAATTACATGAGTCTGTTTCTGGAACGTCTTCATAGCAGCGATCGCCCTGTCATTGTTTTTGATGGCGCGATGGGTACAAACTTACAAGTACAGAACCTGACTGCCGAAGATTTTGGTGGTGCAGAATATGAAGGCTGTAACGAATACCTTGTAATAACAAAGCCTGAAGCCGTCGCCAAAGTACATCGCGATTTTTTAGAAGCTGGCGCGGACGTAATTGAAACAGATACCTTTGGCGGCACATCAATTGTATTAAATGAATATGACCTCGGTCATATGGCATACGAACTTAGCAAAAAAGCAACTGAGCTAGCTAAGTCTGTTGCTGCTGAATTTTCGACAGCAGAGAAGCCTCGTTTTGTGGCTGGCTCAATTGGTCCAACTACCAAGTTGCCAACCTTGCTTCATATAGATTTTGATCAGATGAAGCATTCATTTATCGAACAGATTGAAGGATTGTATGACGGGGGAGCGGACTTACTGTTAGTTGAGACTTGTCAAGATGTTTTACAAATAAAAGTCGCTCTAAATGCGATCGAAGAGTTTTTTGCCAAGATCGCTCAGGAGGGAAAAGCCAGAATTCCCGTCATGGTATCAGTGACAATCGAAACTACTGGGACGATGTTAGTCGGCTCTGATATTTCTGCTGTAGTCACGATTTTAGAACCCTATCAAATAGATGTACTCGGTCTAAACTGTGCTACGGGTCCCGACTTAATGAAGGAGCATATGCGCTATCTGAGCGAACATTCTCCCTTTGTGGTTTCCTGTGTCCCCAATGCTGGCTTGCCTGAAAATGTGGGTGGCCAAGCTTTTTATCGCCTCACTCCCGATGATTTGCGCGTACATCTGCAACATTTTGTTGAAGATTTAGGAATACAAGTAATCGGTGGTTGCTGTGGTACAACTCCTGCTCACATTAAAGCCCTTGCCGATGCTGCTAAAACTCTCAAACCCAAACAGCGTCATCCTTTAGTCGTTCCTTCCGCCGCTTCTATCTATAGTTCTCAACCCTATATTCAAGATAATTCGTTCCTGATTGTCGGTGAAAGGCTCAACGCTAGTGGATCTAAGAAGACTCGCGATTTACTCAATGCTGAGGACTGGGATGGTCTAGTTGCGATCGCGCGATCGCAAGTTAAAGAAGGCGCACATATTCTTGATGTCAACGTGGACTATGTGGGACGCGATGGCGTGAGAGATATGCATGAGTTAGTTTCACGATTAGTGACAAATGTTAATTTGCCATTAATGTTGGACTCCACCGAATGGGAAAAGATGGAAGCTGGGCTTAAAGTTGCTGGCGGCAAATGTATTCTCAACTCCACTAACTATGAGGATGGCGAAGAGAGATTTTGTAAAGTAGTGAAACTCGCCAAGCAATACGGCGCGGGCATCGTGATCGGTACAATCGATGAAGATGGTATGGCGCGAACAGCGGCTAAGAAATATGAGATTGCCCATCGCGCTTACAAACAAGCTACCGAAGAGTTAGGAATGCCAGCTAGTGAGATCTTCTTTGATACCCTAGCGCTGCCAATTTCTACAGGAATTGCTGAAGATCGTCAGAATGCCGCCGCTACACTTGAATCAATTCGTCTCATCAAAGCAACAATGCCTGAAACCCATATTCTATTGGGGGTTTCCAATGTTTCCTTTGGTTTAAATGCGGCTTCACGCATTGTGCTTAACTCAGTATTTTTACATGAGGCGATGAAGATGGGTATGGACTCTTCAATTGTCCATGCTAGCAAGATTGTTCCGCTTAATCGCATCGCTGAGCGAGAGCTAGAAGTAGCCCAACAACTAATTTATGATCAACGTCAATTTGATGGCGATATCTGCACCTACGATCCCCTTGGTGAGTTTACCAAGCTATTTGAAGGTATCTCGGCTAAGCGCGTCAAGGTTGTTGATGAGAATATCTCCATCGAAGAGAAGTTAAAGAATCATATTATTGATGGCGATCGCATTGGTTTAGATGATGCCCTTACCGAAGCGCTCCAGCAATATGAACCACTGATCATCATCAATCAGTTTCTGCTCGATGGTATGAAAGTTGTGGGAGAGCTGTTTGGATCGGGACAGATGCAATTGCCCTTTGTACTACAATCGGCGGAAACGATGAAGTCTGCCGTTGCTTTCTTAGAGAGATTTATGGAGAAAGCAGAAGGTTCTAATAAAGGCGTATTTCTGATTGCAACGGTCAAAGGCGATGTCCATGACATTGGCAAAAATCTCGTGGATATTATTCTGTCTAACAATGGCTATAAAGTTGTGAACATTGGCATCAAGCAGCCAGTGGAAAATATCATTAAAGCCTATGAAGAGCATAAAGCCGATTGTATTGCCATGAGTGGATTGCTGGTGAAATCGACAGCCTTTATGAAAGATAATTTAAAAGAATTTAATGAGCGCGGAATCACTGTTCCTGTGATTCTGGGCGGTGCGGCTTTAACTCCAAAGTTTGTCTATAACGACTGTCAAAATGCCTATAAGGGACGAGTTATCTATGGTAAGGATGCTTTTTCAGATCTTAACTTCATGGACAAGTATATGCCCGCAAAATTGGAGGGCAAATGGGAAAATCTACAAGGCTTTTTAGATGAATCTCTTACTATTGATGATGCAGCTATCAGCGATGAAGCTAATGCGATTAGTGCCTCTGAGGAAAAAGCTAAACAGGAAGCTTTACTTGCTGAACGCTATCTTGATGTAGTGCGCTCAGAGGCGATCGCTACCGATATTTCTCGACCCACGCCACCTTTCTGGGGAACTCAAGTTTTGCAAGGTGAGGACATCCCCTATGAAGAACTTTTTCAAAACCTCGATTTACAGGCATTGATTGCAGGTCAATGGCAGTTTCGCAAGCCACAGGAGCAATCTCGCGAGGAATATAACGACTTTCTGCAAGAAAAGGCTTATCCAGTTTTAGAGTTATGGAAAGAACGAATTATCAATGAAAAGTTACTGGCTCCGACCTCTGTATATGGATATTTCCCTGTGCTAGCAGAAGGAAATACTGTCCATGTATACAAACATCAGGATCTAGATAGGATCAACAGCAATACCAAGCCGATTCATTCATTTGTGTTCCCTCGCCAAAAATCATTGCGTCGGCTTTGCATAGCTGATTTCTTTTCCCATAAGGATTCAGGCGTCATTGACGTACTACCATTGCAGGCGGTCACTGTTGGTCATGTTGCCACAGAATTTGCTCAAGGATTGTTCAAAGCTAATCAGTACACTGATTACCTCTATTTTCACGGCTTAGCGGTACAAATGGCAGAAGCAGTTGCAGAATGGACACATACACGCATCCGCCATGAACTAGGGTTTGGATCTGAAGATCCTGATAATATTCGCGATATTTTAGCTCAGCGATATCATGGCTCTCGCTATAGTTTTGGCTATCCTGCTTGTCCAAATATGCAAGATCAGTACAAACTCTTAGATTTACTAGATGCTAAGCGTGTTGACTTAATCATGGACGAGAGTGAGCAACTCTATCCTGAACAGTCAACTACCGCCTTGATTGTGCATCATCCTACTGCCAAATATTTCAGCGCTTAAAAAACAAAAAGAGAGTGCCAACGCAAGCGTTGGCACTCTCTTTTTGACTTTCTGAAGCTGTTGTCATTCTTTCCAAGACATAGAACCCAAGAAGCGAGTGGCTGTGCTTCGCATAGCCACTCGCTTCTTGGGTTCTGATTTATCCTAATGCAAGTGACCAAAGCTAAAGAAAGAGATGCTAAGCATCTCTTTCTTTAGTTTTTAACCCATTTGACGGCGTAGAGCTTCTAGCTCGGCATCGATCGCAGCACCGACAGTTGGCTTAGCAGCATCCGAGGGAGGCAATGCGCCTTGAGGGGCAGGGCTGCCAGTCATCATTTTGGCTTTGAGCGCAGCAAGCTCATCATCCACCCCACTACCAGCTTCTAGCTGAGCAAACTGAGATTCTAAATTATCCATGCCTAGCTCAGAGCTAGCACTAGCTTTGGCTTCAGCCATTAAGACTCGCTCTTCCATTCTCTCAAAAGTTGCAGCGGCGGAGTTGGTATTTACCTTGCCCAGCATATTGTTGAGATTTTCTTGAGCTTTTGCAGACTGCATCCGCGCCTTCAGCATTTCTTTCTTGGTTTTCGCCTCAGAAATTTTGCCTTCGATCGCAATTAAATTTTTCTTGAGTAGTTCTACTTGACCTGATTGCTGATCTAGTCCTGCTTTTAAAGTTGCCGCAGAGTCCCCGTGGGTTTTCTTGCGGCTTAGTGCTTCTCTAGCTAGATTTTCATCTCCCTTTTGGAGAGCTAACATCGCCCGTTTTTCCCATTCTTGGGCTTGAGATGCACTTTGGCTATATTGTTGCTCCTGACGTTTGAGAGCAGCCATTGATTGAGCGACAGCTTGGCGCAATTGCACCAAATCTTCTTGCATATCAATGATTGATTGCTCCAAAATCTTTTCTGGGTCTTCAGCAGCCGTAACCATTGCATTTACATTGGACTTGACCACCATACCAATGCGATCGAGTAATCCCATAATCTTGTCCTTTGCGTTAGGGAGTAAATTGTCTACATAGTATCACGAACGCCATAAAAGAATAGGCAACGCATGGATAACGTCACCTTTTCTTTGGGAAATTTATAGCAGCTCCGGGACTTGAACCCGGGACCTACGGATTATGAGACCGTCGCTCTAACCACCTGAGCCAAGCTGCCAGCTTTTTTAATATAACATACGATGCTGTAAATATTTATTTATGGCAACAATAAACAGCAATTCTCATCAAAAAACCAATTTTGGGGTTTGCAGCGCCGAAGGCGCTGCAAAAGCACAGAAAGATAATTGGCGGCGCTTCGTGCCGCCAATTATCTTTCTGTGCTTTTGCAATGAGAATTACTCGCAAAATGCGGCAAACTTTGAAATTTATGTCATGATCTTTGGCGATCGCTCAAAACTCTGCATAAAATTTTTGTGAATCCTTGGCTCAGTTTATTGCAACAACATCGCATTATTGCGGTTATCCGTGCTGACAACGTTAGCGTTGCGCGGGAAATGGCACTTGCGACTGCTGCTGGCGGCATTAAACTAATCGAAATAGCTTGGAATACAGATCGGGCTGAGTCACTCATTCCGAAACTACAACAAGAATTGCCTGACTGTAAGATCGGAACAGGCACTGTTTTGAATGTAGAAATGGCAAATCGAGCGATCGCTTGTGGTTGTAGCTTTTTATTCACGCCACATACCAATACGGAGATTATTGCTAAGGGTGTAGAAAATAATGTTCCTGTTATTGCAGGCGCACTTACGCCCACTGAGATTGTCGAGGCTTGGCAAGCAGGAGCCACTGCCGTCAAGGTTTTTCCAATTAAGTTAGTTGGTGGAGTCAATTATTTACAAGCTCTACAACCCGTTTTACACAATATCCCCCTAATTCCTACTGGTGGGATTACTATTCAAAATGCTGATCAATTTTTAAGTGCAGGTGCGATCGCGGTGGGAATTTCCAGTGATTTATTTGCTTCTGAGACCATATCTGAAGATGACCGCACTACCAATATAATTGCGCGATCGCAAATGCTAATCCAAAAAGTTCAACCATTTCAAAGCAGCTAGCTTACTCCCTATCAAAAAGTCAGCGCTAAGCAAAACCCAAGAGAGAGTGGAGGCGCGAAGCGCCTCCACTCTCTCTTGGGTTTTGGCTAGAATTTTATATTTAATTGTGCATAGCTACTTTCGACTATATTTTTGATTATGTTGTTTGGCAAAACATTCAAGAATATAGTCAAAATTAGCTATGCAATATGCAGCGTTAGGGTTAGATGTTGGTAGAAAAAGAATCGGTGTGGCGGGGTGCGATCGCCTTGGCATATCCGTTCATGGCATCACCACAATTATTCGCAAGTCATGGCAAGAAGATATGGCAGAACTGCGATCGCTAATCATCGAACGGAATATTGACACTTTAGTGATTGGACTTCCCTACAACATGGATGGCTCACTAGGCTACCAAGCTAAACAAGTTCAAAAATTTGCTCACAATGCCACCAAAGCTCTTGGCATGAATTTAGAATTTGTCGATGAGCGCTTAACCTCCTACGAAGCTGAGGAAATGATGCGATCGCAAGGAATTTCTACAAGACATAACAAAGAAATGATTGATCGTAAAGCAGCGGCTTTGATTTTGCAGCAGTGGTTGGCAGTCAAGAGTCAACTGAAATAGCAATCAATAGAGAGATGGGCGGCGCTTCGCGCCGCCCATCTCTCTATTGATTGCTAAAGCTATAAATCTCAAAACTAGTTTCATAATTTAGACTTCCTGACAAAGCGCGACTTTTCTGTAAATTGTCCCCTTTGCTGTCATAATGCTTAAAAGCGCCAAAAGCCTTATACAACAGGGTTTCTCTGAGCTAGTAGTGCTATAGGATACAAAACAGCAATCTATGGAAGGATCGACGATCATACTTACGGATGACACAGGTAAGAACTTGCCTTGTACTGTTGAAACCGCGTTCAAAGTGGACAGCACCGAATATGTGCTGTTACAGCCAGTAGACTTTTCTGTGCAAATCTTTGCATGGCAAGAAACCGATGATGATGATGAGACTGAATTGGTCGATGTTACCGAAGAAGAAATCGATCTAATCTTTTCAACAGCTCAGGCTGTTTTATCAGAACAAAACCTCACGTTACGTCGTTCTGCCTATACATTGACAGTCGAAGGGGAATTGCCTGAACCAACTGAAGAAGACATCATCGAAATCGACACCGAGGAAGATGGAAATTGCGGCGAGTTTCAAGAGTTGGCTCACTTCTATTATGAAGAGCAAGCTTTCTCGGTATTTACAGCGCTTGATCCACTGATGTTTATTGCGAGATTAGGTGATGATGGTCAGCCTGAGATCTTATCTCCCGAAGAAATGGCTGCTCTTGAGCCATATGTTGAGCAATATTTAGATCATGTTCTCAGCACAGAAGATGCCGAAGAAGAAGTTTAATTGGCTGTTTTATGGTGCTGCTGTCCCTACAACAATCTTAGTTACTGGGTTACTTAGTAGCTTCTGGTGGATTTGGGCAAGCGCAGCGCCTAGCACTTTTAACGCTCAAGTTAGACTGACTATATCTGAGGGAATGCCAACTCAGGCGATCGCTAAAGAGTTAGAAGATGCGGGTATAATTCGCTCTAGCTTCGCTCTTAGACTTTTACTGCAATGGCAGTCTCTCAGAACTAGTCAAAATGTAGCCCTGCGATCGGGGACTTATGACTTTACCGCCAATCAATCTTTGCAGGAAGTAGTCAGTCAGATTCAGACGGCTAAATCTACAGAAGTGAAATTTACGATCCCTGAGGGATGGTCGATTAATGAGATGGCAAAGTTGTTTGAGGCGCAAAGATTTTTTACGGCTAAAGATTTTTTAGCGGCTGCTCAACGGGTTAGCCCTAAAAGGCGTGACTGGCTCCCTGATGACATTGCCAGTTTGGAAGGATTTCTTTTCCCCGATACCTATCAAATATTGCCTTCAGAGGCGACACCTGATCGAATTATTGATTTGATGCTTGATCGCTTTGAGCAAGTTGCCCTGAAAGTATATAAGGAAAATCAATCAGGCAATCCTAAGGTAAAAATCAGCCTCAAAGATTGGGTTACACTTTCTAGTATTGTTGAAAAAGAAGCCGTAATTGATTCTGAGCGGCGGATTATATCGGGTGTGTTTTGGAACCGACTCAAAAAAAATATGCGTCTAGAGTCAGATCCTACTGTTGAGTATGGCTTAAATATTCGCCAAACTCCTGAGAATCCCCTGACCCTAGAGCAGGTGCGTACAGAGTCACCCTACAATACCTATCTCAATGAAGGTTTACCACCTACCGCGATCGCCTCAGTGGGATTAGCAAGCCTAAAAGCAACTCTTGACCCTGCCACAACAGACTATTTATTTTTTGTCGCTAAGTTTGATGGCAGCCATATCTTTAGTCGCACTCTAGAGGAGCATGAAAAAGCCTTGCAGTTGATTGACAAAAAAATCCAGCAAAAAACACCTAAACAATAACTGCTACATAGCTACAGCGCTTTGCGCTTTATTCAAACTAAAAGAAATGGTTGAAAGGCTAGCTTTGCTAGCCTTTCAACCATTTCTTTTTACTATACAAAGCCGCAAAAGACTGTAATAAGCTGTAAGATAAGCCTAATTATTTATTTAACGTTTTTAAAATATTTGTGAAACCTTGGCAACTCATTGCTCCTGATTTAGTTCTGTCAGCCCCAATCTTTGAGATCACACCCCAGTTGATGGAAGCACAAGGACTTCGGGGATTAATCCTTGACGTGGACAACACGTTAATTGGGGATGATGAATCTGAAGTTTCAGAGCAAATTCGGCTTTGGGTTGAGTTAATGCGTCCACGTTATGCGATCTGGCTTGCCAGCAATAATTTTAGCGATCGCCGCATTCAGAGCGTTGCCGAAAGCTTAGGGCTGCCCTATCGTAGTCGAGCAGGTAAACCATCACGACGCATAGTCCGACAGGTATTAGAATCAATGCAGCTACCAGCTTCTCAGGTGGCAATGGTAGGCGATCGCCTATTTACGGACACCATCGTGGGTAATCGCCTAGGTTTATTTACAATCTTAGTCCAGCCTCCTTGTGATGAGCTTTTATTTAAGCCCTCCATCTCTTCTATATTTAAGGCAAGATCAAGCTTTTTGCGTAACTGGGAGATCTGGCTTGCCCGTAAATCGGGAGTAAAAATCTAAGTAAAAAGGAGTTGCTATGCAACTCCTTTTTACTTAGATTTTTATATGTCGCAATAAGCACCCATTGGGGCATTAAAGCTCCCCGACTTGCCACCACTCTTATGTATTAATCTGACATTGGATATCACCATTGTTTTTTCCAAAGCCTTAGCCATATCGTAAATGGTCAATGCTGTAACAGATGCAGCCGTCATTGCTTCCATCTCCACCCCAGTTTCGGCTTTAGTTTTAACCTCGGCTTCAATGAGATAACCAGGAATATTTTCGTCCAGACTAATCTTGACATCGACACTGGTTAAATTTAGAGAATGGCACATAGGAATTAGATTATGAGTCTGCTTGGCAGCCATGATTCCTGCTAACCTCGCAGTGCCTAAAACATCACCCTTAGTAGTATTGCCAGCTTGAATGGCATCTAATGTTGTTGTTCTCATGGATATCTCGCATGATGCGATCGCCCGCCTTACTGTTTGCGGCTTTTGGGTCACATCTACCATCTGAGCATTCCCACTTTGATCAAGATGCGTGAGTGACTGAAGAATATCCGTATCCATAAAAACTTTGCCGAAATTAGCTCAATAATATAAATGTAAGCCTACAACAATCTAATCATTACTATTTGACATTAAGTATTTAAGCACGATTAAATATAAAGCTCTAAAACTTTATAGCAATGAAAATAATGTTTGCTTAATTAAAAAAGTTTACTCGAATTATGACTGAGCCTGTAAAGATCCACCTTTATGCCAAGAATCTTAGCGTTACCCAAGAGATCGCTACGCAACTCGCGCAGATTGTGACAGCAGGTACAATTATTTTGCTTGAAGGAGATCTAGGCAGTGGCAAAACAACTTTTATGCAAGCCTTTGGTCGCGCCCTTGGTATAAACACAACCATATGCAGTCCTACGTTCACTCTAATTGATGAATATATCGATGGACGGTTGCCGCTTTACCATATAGATCTCTATCGACTAGAACCATCTCAAGTGCCAAGTCTACATTTAGAAGAATATGGGCGCGATGGTGATTTTCCGTTGGGTGTTGTCGCGATCGAATGGGCAAGTAAAATGCCTCATCTGCCAGAAAGCTACCTTAAGATTAATTTTTCTATCTCAGAAGTTTTACCAATTGAAACTGAAGATAAAAGCAGTTCACTAAATGAAAGTCTGCAAATAGCGGATGAGTCTCTAGACGATTTTCTTGAAGAATTACCCGAAGGGCGGGATATCCAGATTACTGCTCATGGCGATTTTTATTGCGAAATGCTACAGCATTTCGCAATAAATTACAGCAATTTCTAATCAAACGAACCACAAGAATTTTTTTTAAGTGTTGCAAAGCAACACTTAAAAAAAATTCTTGTGGTTCGGATTTGAGTGTAAAAAGCGCTGTAAGTATCTCAATATGTCTAGTCTGTGGTTTCGTCTTCACCTTTTCCTTGAACTTCCTTTTGAAAGCCCCGTAATGCTTGCCCCACACTACGACCAATTTCGGGGATGCGCTTTGCCCCAAATATGGCTACGCCTACGATTGAAATCACGATTACCTCTGGCCAGCCAATTCCAAACATAACTCTTCCATCTCCTTCAATGCATCTGCTATCCTTTTATTCTCTACGCAAATGACAAATAAGCGCTAAAAACTAATGGACTCAACCATTACTTGGACTCTTGGTAATACTGACGCTACTGCTGAAGCTAACCTAGCTCGGATTTCACAGTGGTGGTCGTCCCTCGCTGGACAAGAAATTTTGTGGCAACAACGACCGATATTTGAAGGTAGCGATCGCAATGCGATCAATTGGAGCAAGCAAGCTCTTGACGAAACCTTTGTCATTCAAGGTTCGAGTTTACGCGGCATTACGTTGTACTGGTTCAAGCCCGACAGTCCTGATGAGCGCAATATTTCTGTCGGTTACTTGCAATTAGATCTGTTCAACCAACAGCTTGATATATTGTCATCGTCAGGAAAAAACTATCAATTGCGAATCACGTTGCCAAAAATCGTTTACCAAAAGATTCAAATTACCGATCCCCAGTTTGGCAGCATTATTCAATCTAATGGCGAAGCAGTTTTACTATTTCGTGACGAAAAGCAACGATTAGAAATTCAAGTCGATTTGAGTGCCAGTAACACTGACACACTTAAACGTAAATTTTTAGCTCAAGATAGTAATTAAAACTGGCTTTCACAAAACCAATTTTGGTGTTTTCAGCGCTTTCGGCGCTGAAAACACCAAAATTGGTTTTGTGATGACAATTGCTGCTTTCAAAATTTATCTTGATTTTTAAGAAAGCGCAGAGCGCTGTACTTTATTTTTTAAACATTAATAAAGTAATAAAGTAATCCAGACTGGTTGATAGTTTCATCTATGATTTGTGAATAAGTAGTTAAGACAGCATCAAAAGCTGTGGCACGCCCCATAGCCTCTGGATTACGTCTACTTATTGGCAGACAAAACTTGATCTAAGGTAAATCTATGTCAATTCAAGAACCTCCACCTCCGATTAATCCGCGTCAGATGGATATGTTGCGTGCAGTAGCGGCAATGGCTTGGGCAGATAGCAAACTTGAACCTGATGAAATTCGATTGATGCTTGAGGAATTTGCCACATTATTTGCCAAATCTGAAGCAGAGCGAGATGCTCTAAAAGTCAGGCTCAAGGAATACTTAGTTCAAAATATTCCCCTAGAAGAAGTTGTTCCTAATATTAAAAGTATTGAAGATCGAAAAATGACTCTCAGGCTTGGCTATCAGGTGATCCAAGCTAGCCGTCGTAGCCCTGATGAGCCACTGATCAATTTAGATGAAGCGGCTGCGTATCAAAGGCTAGTCAGGATTTTGGATCTTCCTGCCGAAATTGTTACTGAAGTAGAATCAGCGATCGCTCCAATAGATAGTGAACAACCTGTCGGAATCTTCAAATCGCTAGCTTCAAGACTGCATAAGATTATTACGCCCTAAATTACGCCCTTTCCAGCGAAGCATCGCTAATTATTTACTAGAAAGGGCGTAACTGCTCTATTTACGTTTACGAGATCGCCACAAATTCAGATAAAGTTATGAGTAAAATAAACTTTGCAAGTAGCAAAGCGTAATTAAATCTAAAATCTAAAAAACTGTGGTGTGTGCAAAGCGATCGCCACAGTTTTTGACTCTGGTTTTTGATTTCCCTCAGCGATCTATAAAAAATTTACTGCATTCATACCCTAAGAGCTACGAGTAGCCACTATGCGAGATGGAACTGATCTTCAGCAAAAAATTATGTCCGCCCCTTTCTTTATGGGGTTGCCAGAGGAGGCAGTAATTAGGGCAACAGCTCATATGGTCACGCGTAATCATCCAGCCGATCAAGTAATTTTGCTCGAAAACGATTGGGGCAACTCCGTCTATTTTATTTTGGATGGATGGGTAAAAATCCGCACCTATAACCTTGATGGCAAAGAAATTACTTTGAACATTCTCGGTTTTGGTGAAATGTTTGGTGAGATGGCTCCCCTTGATCAAGTACCAAGATCCACCGATGTAATTACCCTAACTCCGACGACTATTGGCAGTCTTCCCGCAGCAGATTTTGTACATCTCATCGAAACTGAGCCAACTGCGGGGATACATCTTGCAAGGTTGATGGCTAAACGATTACGTCAAGTAAATCGACGGCTGCGCCTTCGTGAAGCAGATAGTACTTCTCGGGTTGCCGATGTTTTGTTGTTTTTGGCAGAGGGGCAAGGTACAAAAGTTGGTGAAGGCATGGAAATTCCTAACCTTCCCCACCGTGAGCTTAGTAGTTTGAGTGGACTAGCAAGGGAGACTGTTACTCGTGTTTTAGGAAAACTAGAGCGCAAAAATTTAATCCAACGTGCGCCTGATCGTGATGTTCTCTGCATTCTTGATCCCGAAGGCTTAGAGTCTCTGATGGTTTAGATCTCTTTAAGATCTCAAGGTTAGGCAAAGCGACACTTTTGATCTGGTATGATGATGCTTGTTATTTGGTGGGTAAAAAGTATAAATGCTGAATCCAGTTGATTTCAGCGGTAGACCGTTTCATTTTGTAGGCATCGGCGGTATCGGGATGTCAGCGATCGCCTATATTTTAGCGAAGCAAGGATTTACAGTTTCTGGCTCCGATATTAGTAGCAATCGCATCACTCAAAAGCTACAGGATCTTGGCGTAAAGATATCTAAAGGACATCATGCAGACAATATCGATTTAGCAAATCCGCCTCAAGTCGTTTGTTCCACAGCGATCAATCAACAAAACCCTGAATTTCAAGTTGCTTTAGCCAATAACCTGAGTATTCTTCATCGCTCAGATTTATTAGCTGCTTTAATTGGTCAGTTTCAAGGAATATCAGTAGCAGGTACGCACGGCAAAACTACAACTAGCAGTCTAGTTGGTTTTTTGTTGCTTAAAGCAGGACTAGATCCCAGCATTGTCATTGGTGGTGAAGTCAGCGCTTGGCAAGGAAATGCGCGCTTGGGTAAAGGCAAGTATCTAGTAGCTGAAGCTGATGAATCCGATGGTACTTTGGTTAAATTTTTATCTCACATCGGTGTAATCACCAATATTGAATTGGATCACCCCGATCATTACCATAGCCTCGAACAGGTAATTGATATTTTTCAGACCTTTGCTAAGCGCTGTGAAGTTGTAGTTGGCTGCCTCGACTGCCCAACGGTCAAATCGTATATCCACTCAGATATTACCTATAGCTTGAATGATCACACCGCCGACTACTCTGTGTCTGATGTAGAGTACAACCCTTCAGATACTCAGGCTGTAGTGATTGAGCGTGGTCAGGTGTTAGGCAAAATCTGTATGGGACAACTTGGCAAACACAATCTCAGCAATGCCCTCGCTGCGATCGCGGTAGCTCGTTATGTCGGTATTGAGTGGCAAGCGATCGCGGATGCATTACCAGATTTCTTAGGTGCTAGCCGCCGTTTTGAAATTAAGGGAGTGCATGACGGCATTACCTTTGTTGATGACTATGCCCACCACCCTAGTGAAATTGTGGCAACGTTAGCCTCAGCCCGACAACAAAACACAGATGGCAGAGTCGTTGCGATTTTCCAACCGCATCGCTATAGTCGTACTCTCAGATTTTTATCCGAGTTTAGCCACTCATTTACTGACGCTGACATGGTGATTGTGACGGATATTTACGCCGCCAGCGAACCCAATGATGGCAAGATCTCAGGCGATGATCTTGCCAAGGCAATCTCTAAAATCCACAATCAAGTACATTACTTACCCACGACTAGTGATGTGCAGTCATTTCTCGTCAAAAATCTGCAATCTGGAGATTTGGCAGTATTTCTTGGTGCTGGTAATCTCAATCAGGCGATCGCGCCAACTATGCAAGAGTTAGGCGCAAAAGTATAAACCTTGTAGGTAGTGGGTAGATTTGGATAACCACCTACACATCAATCTATGTAATAGATGGACGTAATTAATTACAAACCAAAGCATCAAAGTTTCGCCCACAGGGGCGAAACTTTGATGCTTTGGGCAATTTATCTTGTACGACTACCTTATATTTTTTAATCTATGTCAGATCCGCAAATTCAGCATCAGCAAATCCGCCAAAATGTTTCCTTAGCGGGTCTTACCTCGATACGAGTTGGTGGTGAAGCTGAGTATTTCATCTTTCCTCGTACACTATTGGAGCTATCTGAAAGTCTCGCTTGGGCAAATGTTCATCAATTACCAGTCACTATTATTGGAGCTGGTAGCAATTTATTGATCAGCGATAGAGGATTAACAGGCTTGGTGATCTGTACCAGACATTTGCGCGGTATCACCTTTGACACACAAGCTGGTCAAGTATCCGCCGCCGCAGGTGAACCAGTTGCGAGGTTGGCGATGCAAATTGGCAGTCATGGTTGGACTGGATTTGAGTGGGCTGTGGGTATTCCTGGTACGGTCGGCGGCTTAGTAGTCATGAATGCAGGGGCGCAAGGTGGCTGTGCAGCGGATTGTTTTGTTTCGGCAAAAACAGTTAACTTATCGACTGGTGAGATTTGTTTGGTCTATTCTCAAGACTTAGATTTTAGCTACCGCACTTCGGCTCTTCAAAATTCAGAACAACTGGTGACAGAGGCAACTTTTAAACTTCAAACTGGTAGTGATCCAAAGGTAATTATTGCTAATACTGAAACTAAGCTAAAGGCTCGTCATACTACACAGCCTTACCATTTACCAAACTGTGGCAGTGTGTTTCGTAACCCGTCATCTGATTTTGCGGCTAGATTGATTCAAGATGCGGGGCTAAAAGGATATCAAATTGGTAATGCCCAAGTCTCAGAGTTGCACGCTAATTTCATTGTAAATACAGGAAATGCTAAGGCAAGCGACATTTTTGCACTAATTCAACATATTCAATCGGTAATCAGCGATCGCTATGGTGTAGTGCTGGAAACCGAAGTAAAAATGATCGGCTATTTCTAAATGGGCGGGATAGACATTGGTCGCATTGAACTATAGATAGATTTAATATTTAAGTGTTTACATTACTCAATAATTGAACTACATTAATTGTATGAGCGAAAGCTTATATATGATTTTTATAAATTAATTCATCCCAAAACAGGTTTATTTGCAATCATGACCACAGCAGTACAAAGACGCGAAAGCGCATCAATCTGGGATCAGTTTTGCAACTGGATCACCAGCACCAACAACCGTCTATACGTAGGTTGGTTCGGCGTAATCATGATTCCATGCTTACTCGCCGCCACCATTTGCTTCGTAATCGCTTTCGTAGCAGCCCCTCCCGTTGACATCGACGGTATCCGCGAACCAGTTGCTGGTTCATTGCTATTCGGCAACAACATGATCTCCGCCGCAGTCGTTCCTTCATCGAACGCCATCGGCTTGCACTTTTACCCCATTTGGGAAGCAGACAGCCTCGACGAATGGCTATACAACGGTGGTCCTTACCAACTCGTAGTATTCCACTTCCTACTCGGCATCTTCTGCTACATGGGTCGTGAATGGGAATTGTCTTACCGCCTCGGTATGCGTCCTTGGATCGCAGTAGCTTACTCTGCACCAGTAGCCGCAGCAACCGCAGTATTCTTGATCTACCCAATCGGACAAGGATCCTTCTCTGACGGTATGCCTTTGGGTATCTCTGGTACTTTCAACTTCATGATCGTATTCCAAGCAGAACACAACATCTTGATGCACCCCTTCCACATGTTGGGTGTAGCAGGCGTATTCGGTGGTTCCTTGTTCAGTGCTATGCACGGTTCCTTGGTAACCTCCAGCTTGATCCGTGAAACCACCGAAAACGAAAGCCAAAACGCTGGTTACAAGTTCGGACAAGAAGAAGAAACCTACAACATCGTTGCAGCTCACGGTTACTTCGGTCGTTTGATTTTCCAATATGCTTCTTTCAACAACAGCCGCAGCTTGCACTTCTTCTTGGCACTATGGCCAGTAGTCGGCATCTGGTTTACATCCTTGGGCGTAAGCACAATGGCATTCAACTTGAATGGTTTCAACTTTAACCAATCTATCTCTGATAGCCAAGGTCGTGTTGTACCATCTTGGGCTGATGTAATCAACCGCGCCAACTTGGGCATGGAAGTAATGCACGAGCGCAATGCTCATAATTTCCCACTTGATTTGGCTGCTGTTGATGTTGCTCCTGTTGCAATGTCTGCTCCTGCTATCAATGGTTAATTCTTAGCCTTGAGTTATTTTTACAAACAAAAAAGCCTCCCTTGCGGGAGGCTTTTTTGTTTGTAAAACCTCAAAGGTAATTGAGGCGCTTCGCGCCGAAACTTTCTTCTTGGGTTTTATGTCTTAATCAAAACTTGCTTTGTCGCTGCTGCTGTTTTAAGAGTGCAGGCTATACTTAGCAAAGCTGATCTTTGTTTTGGTCAAAATAGCGTTAACATTATGCCGAAGAAATTTCACCAAATGTATAAGTTCTCCTCTTCTCTTATATATTTTGCTGTTTCTATTAATATTTTTGCTGTTATGCCATTTAAAGTTTCTGCTATAAGTGATGCTAGCTGCGCAGAAACCTCTAATAAGAGCAATATCAAAAATAATAATTTAAGATCTAATTTTTTCCTATTTACGGACTTGCAGGGGCATTGGTCAAAATCGTTTGTTGAAAGCCTGCTGTCAAAGAATGCGATCAGAGATATTTTAGTTCCCTCTGATTCGAGCAATCTTTTTCAGCCCAATCGCTCTATTACTCGTAAGGAACTTGCTAAATTATTAGAGGCTGCCTTTGATAATCCTAAGGCTCCCAAAATTACCACACGATTAGAGGAGGCTGCGACTAAAGCAGAGGCTTTAGTTGCGATCGCGCGGGAACTAAATCTCAATCCTAATGCGCTTACAACCCCCCAAACCTATTTATTGTCAATGTATCGGGATGCATTACAGGTTCCCAGCTATGCAATTCCTGCGATCGCCTCAATTACAAAGCAGGGTTTAGTTTCCAATTATCCTGATCCGAGAATTATCAACCCCAATAGTCCAATTACCAAAAGTGAACTGGCGGTTTTACTGCACCAAGCCCTGTCCTATCAGCAAAAATTACCAGCAATTCCATCACTCTATGCGATTAATCCCGATCGCCAATTGTGGGATCGAGATCTATCTAAAGTGACCAGACTAGAAGTAAGTATTAGCAAACGTAAAGTTACCGCCTTTCATGGAGAAATCCCTTTAAAGAGCTATCCTGTAGCTGTGGGACGCGAGGGTTGGAGTACACCTGTGGGTAATCATCGCGTTTTACAAACAATTGAATACCCTGCTTGGCAAAACCCTTTCACTGGAATTGTTATTCCTAGCAAAGACCCCGAAAACCCCTTAGGTGATCGCTGGATCGGCTTTTGGACTAATGGCAAAGATTGGTCAGGATTTCATGGCACACCTAATCGTGCATCTGTTGGACAAGCAGCTTCTCATGGCTGTATCCGTATGTATAACGAGGATATCCGCGAGTTATTTAGTCAAGTAACTACAGAGACTACGGTAAGAGTCTCTCCCTAAACCTACAGCCAAGTAGCTGGACACAGCACTGGGTGATAAAGAAGGGATAAGGAATGAAAATTAAATAACTTGTGCAAATAAAACCCAAACTTGTTTCGGCGGGCTTCGCCCTCCGAAACAAGTTTGGGTTTTATTAAATTTCTGATCCTAAATGCTTGTAAGGCTTATCTAGCAAGGATTTATGGCGGCTGACTGCAAAACCTTGAAAAGCTTGACCAGAAACACTTTGAGCGACTCATCCCTCTTTAACAGTCCAGCGCCATCCATTCAAAGAACCGATTCCACGCCCACCATCGATCGCGATCGCCGTATTGATGCTGACATTTTTTACTACTGACATAGCCAACATGACCACCATATTCTGTAAGCATTAATTTAATAGAAGGATTTTCTTGGGCAATTTTTTGTAAATCTGCCACAAGCGACGGGTCAAACATCGGATCGTCGATCGCATATAGGATTAAAGTTGGTTTCTGTAGGTGGGGTAAAAAATATAGAGGACAACTCGCATCGTAATATTCCTCAACGCTACTAAATCCTAGTTTAGCGATCGTTAATTCGTTATCAAACCCCCAAATGCTGTTGGCTCGTTCCACCGCACTACTATCGATGGCTCCGGGATGAATTTTAGCCATTTTTCGGGCTAGTTTCTTTAGTTCGCGGGCGATCGACTTTTCTAAGAATCTTCCTAGTTCACTCTTCATCAAATAAGTAAGCGATCGGTTTGAGTCCACACTTGGACAAATTACAGCTCCACCAGCGATATCATCGGCTGTAATTTCTAAGTCATGACCCCAATTAGCAATATTTTCACCTGCCTTAATGCCCCATAGAGCTAACTGCCCTCCTAGAGAATAACCAGCAAGCCAAAATTGGGAAGGACATCCTAGTTGTTTTGCGCCATTAGCAATCCGAATAAAGTCTTCGCCTTCGTATAGTCCGTCAGAGGTTAAAGCTGGTGAAAGTTCGGCGGTTTTACCATGCGCTCGCCAGTCAAACAAGACTACAGCAAAACCTAGGCTGAAGGCTTTGCGACCCAGAATCTTTAGAAACCATTGATTATCTAAATCGCCAGTAATGCCATAGGTTGCCACCACTGTACCTTTAGGGTTAGAGGGGATTGCATATTTACCAAAGATCGGAATATTTCCTGCACCTGTAAAAATATGCTCTTTGTATATGGGTTCAGTTTCTAGGGTGAAATCTTCCCACTTACGACTTAGCCTTAGGGCTGTATATATAGTCATGAGAAACCCATTTGAAAGATGCCAAGGCGGCGAATAGTGCATATGAGATTCCTAAATTTAAAATTTGGTAAATTGCGATTGTCCTATACCAAGCAAGTGGAATTAATTTGGTATCTTGTTTACCCGTTTACAATATCTATGTTGAGTATTATGGGCTAAACCAAAAAATATTTCCTAAAAATAATCATGAGCGGAAACGAGTCACGCATTCAAGCCATTTATCAAATCACCAACCGTGAGCCGATGCCTAAAAAAGCACCGAAGCGCTTGGAAGAAATGTGGGCAACCGATGTGTTTACTCTGAGCAAGATGCAAGAATGTCTTCCTAAGACAGTCTTTAAGTCGATCAAGAAAACGATTCAAACGGGTGAACCTCTTGATAGCTCAGTAGCCGACGCGATCGCATTAGCAATGAAAGACTGGGCTATTTCTAAGGGGGCTTTGTACTATGCCCACGTCTTTTATCCATTGACCAACGCCACCGCCGAGAAGCACGATGGCTTCATTTCAGTTCAGAGCGACGGTTCAGCGATTTCAGAATTTGCAGGCAAACTGTTAGTCCAAGGTGAACCTGATGGTTCCTCCTTCCCTAATGGTGGTATCCGTTCCACCTTTGAGGCACGCGGCTACACAGCATGGGATGTGACTAGCCCCGCTTATATCATGGAGACCGACAATGGCTCCACTCTTTGTATTCCTACGGTTTTTGTGTCTTGGACTGGCGAAGCCTTAGACAAGAAAACCCCATTGTTGCGTTCAAATGCGGCAATGAACAAAGCTGCCACCAAAGTGCTTAAGCTTTTGGGCGAGAAAGAAGTTGCACCTGTAAACTCTAGCTGTGGGGCTGAGCAAGAATACTTCTTAGTTGATGCTAACTTTGCTAATGCTCGCCCAGACTTGTTATTGGCTGGGCGTACATTGTTTGGCAAGCCATCAGCTAAGGGTCAACAGTTTGATGATCATTACTTTGGCGCAATTCCTGAGCGTGTTCAAGTTTTCATGCAAGATGTTGAAGAGCGTTTATATCGCCTTGGCATTCCTGCAAAAACTCGTCACAACGAAGTTGCTCCTGGTCAATTTGAAATTGCGCCATTCTTTGAGGCTGCTAACGTGGCAACTGATCACCAGCAGATGTTGATGACCATGCTTCGTTTTACTGCCAAGAAGCATGGATTTGTCTGTCTGCTTCATGAGAAGCCATTTGCAGGTATCAATGGATCTGGTAAGCACGTCAACTGGTCTGTCGGCAATGCAACTCAAGGCAATCTACTCGATCCAGGTGACACTCCCCACTCTAACGCCCAGTTCTTAGTCTTCTGTGGTGCAATCATCCGTGGTGTCCATAAGTATGGACCTTTGCTGCGCTCAGTTGTGGCGACTGCTGGTAACGACCACCGTCTCGGAGCAAACGAAGCACCTCCTGCGATCATCTCCATGTACTTGGGTTCACAACTTGAAGATGTGTTTGAGCAGATCCGCAAAGGTGAGCTGAAAAGTTCTACTGGCAAAGGATTGATGAATATTGGCGTAGATACTCTGCCAGTTTTGCCAACAGATCCAGGCGATCGCAACCGTACTTCGCCTTTTGCATTCACAGGCAACCGTTTTGAGTTCCGTGCTGTTGGCTCTAACCAATCCGTAGCAGGTCCCTTGGTTGCGATGAATACCATCTTGGCGGACTCTCTAAACTGGATGGCAGATAGCTTAGAAGCAGCTATGGCTAAGGGATTGAGCCTAAGTGATGCCATAGCTTCAGTTCTTAAGGAAGTAATGGAACTGCATGGAGCAGTCATCTTTAATGGCAACGGCTACTCTGAAGAATGGCACAAACTAGCCGTCGAGCGTGGTTTAGCTAATTTGCGTACCACAGCTGATGCGCTTCCAGTTCTTAAAGAATCTTACATTGAAGAGCTGTTCAGCAAGATGGGAGTTCTGTCACCTGTTGAACTTGCTAGTCGCTTTGAAACTTACGCTGAGCAGTATATTCTGTCCATCGAAGTGGAAGCTAAGTTGGCTGTGAGTATGGTTAAAACCTTGATTTACCCTGCGGCGACTCGTTATCTAGCTGATCTTTCTAATACTTCCCTTAGTCTCAAGGAAGTTGGGGTTGACTTCGACAAAGAAAGCATTGAGAAGGTTGCATCTCTCACCAAGTCAATGATGGAATCTACTAGTAAGCTTAGTGCTGCACTGAGTAGCCATGACTTTAACTCCATTGAGGATCATATGCAGTTTCTCTCGCATACTGTTCGTCCTTTAATGGATACAGTGCGTGCTGCTGTGGATGGCTTGGAAGGTGAAGTAGCGGATGACCTATGGCCATTGCCTACATACCAAGAAATGCTTTTCATTAAGTAATTTCAATTCCTACAACAAATAAAGAAAAAGCGGCGCATAGCGCCGCTTTTTCTTTGCCAAAACCTACAGCAAAGCTAGAGTTATCGTTATCACAAAACTGAATTCCAGAAGTAGGTTGCGACGCTTCGCGCCGCAACCTACTTCTGGTTTTTTATGCACTAAGCAACGCAAGTTTTGTCAAAGGTTTTAGGATTTTATTAGCATTCCTGAAATATGAATAATTGGAACAAACCTATGATGGCACTGGTCTTATCTAGATAGAACTCTATCGGTATTGCCAGAGGTATTTATGAGCGCTAAACACACTTCAAAACTAGCAGCTATTTCATTAGGGCTGGCAGCTAGTATGGCTGTAGCCACATTTGCAACAAGTCCCAGCTCCGCCTCTGCGCGTTATAGATCGCAGTCTAATTACCAGTCCCAGTTCAACCAAACCAGATTTTCCCCTTCTTCATCTCGCGCAGATTCAACTTCACAGACTAAAGTCGCACAGGTATTTCGCTCGACCTTAAGTTTACCTGTTGGACAACAGATCGCGACTAAGCTCAACCGCCCAGATACTCTTTATATCAATAAAGGAGAAACTGTAAATGCAAGTTTGTTAGTTTCTCAAGATATTGCGGGTAGCAATGGGACTGTATTAATTCCTGCGGGAGCGGTAATTGAGGGGCAGTTTATACCTGTAGACGGCGGTTCTAAATTTGTCGCTCAGAAGTTTACTAGTCGCGGTGCAACAGTAAAACTACAAGCAGAGTCAGCATTGATTAATGATGTTAAAGATCCTCGCGAAACCACCGCAGGGTCAATTTTGACTGATGCGGGTATTGGTGGAGCCGCAGGAGCAGTTCTTGGCGGTGTACTGCGTGGCAATGTGCAGATTATAGATATTCTTGGCGGAGCCGCCGCCTCAGTGCTAGTGGGTAATGTCACGGCTCCTCAGGTAACCGTGATTGAGCCAAATACAGTAATCAATGTGGTGACACAGCAAACAATTACGTTTGCCGTTAGAGATGACTATTAAAGCAACACAGTGCCTTGCGCTTTTGTAAACCCCAAAGACCTATAGCTCACGCGCAGTGTGAGCTATAGGTCTTTGGGGTTTTACAGTTAATAAGCACGTCTCATTATAAGAACTGATTTTTTGAAAGTTAGGAATGAAAATTAAATAACTTGTGCAAATAAAACCCAAACTTGTTTCGGCGGGCTTCGCCCGCCGAAACAAGTTTGGGTTTTATTAAATTTCTGATCCTTAGCTTATTAATAAAGCTTTGAGTAATTTTTGCCTGTTGCTATATATTGGTTAAGATAGCGCCCTCAAAATGAACGAATAGCTAAGAAGGACAAGTATGTCAGGACATATCCTGCTTGTAGATGATGAACCTGGTCTCAGAGAGGCAGTGCAAGCTTATCTGGAAGATAGTGGCTTTGCTGTGCAGGTTGCCAATAATGCCCGTGATGCATGGCAATTATTAGAGCAAACGACCCCTGATTTAGTGATTTCGGACATCATGATGCCGCAGGTGAGTGGTTATGAGTTCCTAAAACAAATGCGCGAGGATGTGCGGTTTTTGAATTTGCCTGTGGTATTTTTAACCGCAAAAGGCATGACAAAAGATCGCATTGAGGGCTACAACGCTGGCTGTGATGCTTACTTGTCTAAACCTTTTGATCCTGATGAGCTTGTGGCGATCGCCGAAAATTTGATTGCGCGACGAGCAATTCAAGCGGTTACGGCTAATAGTAACAACTCAGAAATAACTGACTTAGCGGGGCAACTGGCGGAAATCAAGGCTCTTCTCAAGCAAAAGCCCGCTATTAATGTGACACCACCACCCATCAAGATTGAGTTTACACCTCGCGAACAAAGCGTATTGGAACTCGTTGTGGAAGGCTTGATGAACAAAGAAATTGCTAAGCGGCTCGGCACAACGATCCGCAATGTTGAGAAATATGTCAGTCGGTTATTTAGTAAAACTGGCACAAGCAGCCGCACAGAGTTAGTGCGCTATGCATTACAACATGGCTTGATTGATGCTTATTCATAAGTAACTTATTTTTATACCAAAACCAAAAATGGCTCCGCCATTTTTGGTTTTGCAAATTTTTACTTGGTTTGTTTTTTAATTTGCAAAAGTGTTGTCACACTTTCGTGAATTGGTATTACTTAGTAGATACATTACAGAAATTCTTAGTTCAAAATAGAATGAAATTAAAACCTCTCCTAATTGTCTCTGCTCTAGTGGCCGTAGTAATGATTATCAGTAATCCTAGCAAGGAGCGCTACTCTTACTATGCAAGCGAAGAGTTTTCGGAAATGGGCAAAGATTTTTTGTGTTCTTTGGATATTCCAGTAGGTAATTTTAAACAGTTGTGTGGTGTCGCAATACCAGTTGGTAAACCTGTACTAAAGCCAATAATTGAAGCATTAGTGGGACAGCTAACAACTCCACAAAACTTCTTTTTATTCAGCATTTACACGACTGATTTGGGGACTAAAAAGTATAGTACGATCGCGGCTTTTGGTAATTTTTATATGTTCAAGTAAGTAGCTAAACATGACAAAAAAAGCGGTGCATTGCACCGCTTTTTTTATGGATTATCTCGATCAAACTGCTCTAATAGTTTCCAGACTGCTTGCAATAGCTTATCTAGTCCCTTTTTAGAGGCTGCCGAAATTGCCAAAATTGGTAAATCAAACTGTTCAGCGATCGCCTCGACATCTTCAGGCAACATCGCATCAATTTTGTTTAAAGCCAAAATCTGTGGCTTATCAGCGAGTCCATGCCCATAGGCTGCCAACTCTTCTTGGATCGTGTGATAAGCCAAGAGGGGATCATCTTGGGTCACATCAATGAGATGCACTAATAACTTAGTGCGTTCTACATGGCGCAAAAAGTCATGCCCTAAGCCAATCCCATCGGACGCACCTTCGATCAGTCCGGGAATATCCGCAAACACAATGCCATCACCTGAAGGCTTAGAAACTACTCCCAGATTAGGAACAAGTGTGGTAAACGGATAATCGGCAATTTTAGGGCGAGCTGCCGATACTACCGAAATTAGTGTGGATTTACCAGCATTGGGCAAGCCAATGATCCCCACTTCAGCGATTAATTTTAATTCTAGATAAAGAGTTAGCTCCTCTCCAGGTAAACCAGGTAAGGCGTAGTCGGGGGCGCGGTTTTGATTGCTTAGGAAGTATTTATTACCTAGACCACCTTTACCTCCCTTAGCCACAAATAAAGTCTGGTCAACCTCTGTCAAGTCGCCCAAAACTTCACCAGTCTCTTCGTTCATCACTACCGTACCGACAGGCACTTTGATCACGCGATCGCTACCTTTGCGTCCTGTCATGTTGCTAGGGCCGCCGCGTTCACCATCTTCAGCTTTGAAAATATTCTCAAAACGAAAATCCAACAGGGTTTGGAGATCAGTTGTAGCTTGCAAAATCACTGATCCGCCATGGCCGCCATTGCCACCCGCAGGCCCACCCGCAGGGACATACTTTTCCCGACGAAAGGCAACTAATCCATCGCCTCCATCGCCAGATTTGACTTGTATTGTAACTCGGTCAATAAAATGCATTGCTAACTCAATTGATATCTCTGTCTAGCCAAGACAATCCAATTAACTTGCGAGATTATCTTGACTGGCTTTATTTCTTTCTAGCACACTTTCTAGGTCTGCAACCATTTTGGAGGATTTCAGATTTGGTGACTAGAAAATTTCAACTTATAGCTGCGATCAATTGCATTATGACAAATCAAAAAACAAGAAGCGAGTAGCGGCGCGATGCGCCGCTACTCGCTTCTTGTTTTTTAGGTTTTCACAAGAATGGAGACAGCTACATACTCCCTTCCCACCCAAGGATTAGCGGTGCGGCGCTAACCTTGGGTTTTATGTCTACACTTAGCAACACCTATAAATTGCGTCTGATTGCTTAATCCAGAAAATATTTTGTAAATGTATTGACAAAAGTAACTTAAATCTAGACAATAAGGATCGCTTAAATAAACAGATACATAAAGCCAAACAGCTTGAGTTTCTAGAATAAGCGTTCTGAAAGGAAAACATACAGATGGGTCTGTAGTTCAATTGGTTAGAGCACCGCCCTGTCACGGCGGAAGTTGCGGGTTCGAGCCCCGTCAGACCCGTAAAAGACAATCAAACCAAAAAAGCCATGCTAAGCATGGCTTTTTTGGTTTTGCTCCTAAGACATTGGTCGATCGCTATAAAACAGAAGTCATGGGTTAATATTGGCTCTAGTTCTAAGTTCTTTGGCGATTGCAGCGAAGGTTGTGATGAGATATTGTCTGCTAAAGCGATCGCAACCTAAATCTAGCGCATACAAAAAATTCCCAGAGCTGACGCATCGTTCTGTATCTTTTGGGCTGTATACCTTCCCCAAAAGCATCAGCTAGCTACATGAATATTCAGGAGAAGCAGTAATGAATCGGGCATCCATTTTGATCATTGATGATGAAGCTGATAATTTTGATGTCATTGAAACTTTGCTCAACGATCAAGAATATGAACTGCACTATGCCTCCAATGGGGTAGATGCGATCGCCAACTTAGACAACTTTCAGCCCGATTTGATTTTGCTAGATGTGATGATGCCCGTGATGGATGGTATTGAGGTCTGTCAAAGGATCAAAGCAATACCTGAATGGAATTTTGTCCCCATCGTTATGGTGACTGCACTCAGCGCGAAAGAAGACCTAGCAAAATGTCTGGAAGCAGGGGCTAACGACTTCATTAGCAAGCCGATTAACTCCACCGAATTTCGAGCGCGGGTGCGATCGCTACTCCGACTCCAAGAGCAGCACCATAAATTAGAGCGTGCCTATGCATTGATCCATGCACAACTAGAAGCCAGTCTAGAGGGCGTAATTGCGGCAGATGAGCAGGGAAAGCTAGTTGCTTATAATCAAAAAATGTGTGAGATCTGGGGTATCGATCCCATCACGATTAACCCCAGCAATGAGGATTTACCCTTGCTGCCGTTATTAGAAGAAGCAAATTTCCCGCAAGTGATCACCCAAGTACTCGAAGACACCTATGACTCGCCTGAGCAAATTACTTTTGGAGAAATAGTCAATCAAGATCTTACCTATGAATACTTTAGTAGCTCGGTAAACTCTCCTAGTGGCAAATTTTTAGGCTTCGTTTGGCGATTTCGCGATATTACCGATCGCAAGCAATATGAAGCTACCTTACAAAAATCTAAGGAAGTTGCTGAAGCTGCTCTGCGAGTTAAGTCCGACTTTTTGGCAATGATGAGCCATGAGATCCGCACTCCTATTAATGGAGTACTGGGCATGACGGAGTTACTATCTACCACCACCCTTGATCTAGACCAGAGTCGATTTGTCCAATCAATTCAGACCAGTGGTGAAATTCTTTTAAAAGTAATCAATGATATCCTCGACTTTTCTAAACTAGAATCCCAAAAACTATTACTAGAATCCTTGCCCGTGGATGTCTACGGAATGCTTGCCGATACCTGCAATCTGCTAAGTAAACAAGCAGAAGCCAAAGGAATTAGCCTAAATTATCAAATCGATGATCAAACACCACCATACATTTTGGGAGATCCGATCAGGCTGCGGCAGATTTTGCTAAACCTGACCAATAATTCGGTCAAATTCACCCATAGCGGCGAAGTTTCTCTCTCCGTATCACCACAAACATCAAGCCCAGACAATCAAGATTTATTGTTGCGGTTTACAGTTAAAGACTCAGGTATTGGACTCTCTGCTGCCCAAATCCAAAAGTTATTCCAGCCCTTTACCCAAGCCTCGATCTCGACTGCGCGTAAATATGGTGGTACAGGATTGGGCTTAGTGATTTGTCAAAAACTAGTGCAGATGATGGGGGGGCGAATTTGGGCAGAAAGTATTCCTGACCAAGGTTCAACTTTTTTCTTTGAAATCCCTATAACGGTCACTGATCAAGCACCGTCGAGAGTCAACCCTGAAATCCAACGAGACATCTCACGCCAAACAAATTCACCGACAAATCTATCTCAAAAATTACCATTGCGGATTTTGATTGCCGAAGACAATGCGATTAATCAAGAGTTGGTTTTGGCGATGTTTGCCAAAATAGGATATGCACCTATGATCGTCAATGATGGGATCGAGGTGATAGATGCACTCAAGGCGAATGATTTTGATCTTGTGTTTTTAGATGTGCAGATGCCCCGCATGAATGGATTAGAGGCGGCAGGAATAATTGTGGGTGATTGGGCAAATATTTCCACAAATCCCTTACGTCCTAAATTAATTGCGATGACCGCTAGTGCGATGCAGGGAGATCGCGAAATGTGCTTAGACTCAGGTATGGATGACTACATCAGCAAGCCTGTTTCCTTTGACACCTTACAAAGAATCCTTGAACGTTGGGGAAATCAGCCTACACCAATCGCAACGCCCACAGATAAGGTTACTGATAATAGTGAGTTTAATGAGCAAGCTTTAGTGGAAATTGCCAGTATTTCCGCAAATTTACCAAAACGGATGATCAGTCTATTTTTAAATGAAGAATGTCCCTCTTTAATTCCCAAGTTAAGACAAGCGATCGCGGATGGTGATGCGTCTCAGGTGGAATATTTAGCACATACGCTCAAAGGTAGTAGCCGAATGCTCGGGGCAAAAGCAATGGCTGAAGTTTGTCTAGAATTAGAAGTAGCAGGTCGCAAGCAACAGTTACAAGATAGCGATCTCCTTAGCGATCAGCTTGAGCGTCTATTGCCCTCAGTTATTGAATATCTAGAAGCTTATACCTCTGTCTAGCAGCTAAAAAACCAAAAGAGAGTTGCCGCGCTTTGCGCGGCAACTCTCTTTTGGTTTTTTAGTTTGCAGCTTTGCTTTACCCAAAGCTGCAACAGACTGTAATTAGAGATATAGTTGAACTTTAGATCCTTATACGGTCGGCGCAATGGCAAGTACACATTCAATCTTGGTTATTGACGATGAGCCAAACAATTTTGACGTAATCGAAGCTCTGCTGGACAATCACATTTATGAATTGCATTATGCAATTAGTGGAAAAAACGTGATCGCCAATCTTGAATCTTTTCGTCCAGATTTGATTTTATTAGATGTGATGATGCCTGAAATGGATGGCATCAAAGTTTGTCAATACATCAAATCTAGTCCCAAATGGCAAATTGTGCCGATCATTATGGTGACGGCTCTTAGTACCAAGACGGATCTTGCCAACTGCTTAGCCGCAGGAGCTGATGACTTTATCAGTAAGCCAATCAATGGTATAGAGCTGAGGGCGCGGGTAAGCTCGATGCTACGGATTAAGCAGCAATATGATAGTATCCAGACCTTATATAGTCTGCAATCAAATACGATCAATATTCTCGAAGGCACTCTCAGTGAATTGCGGGGGAATTTAGCTTCACGGATGTCGCACGAGCTAAATACGCCTCTAAATGGCATTATTGGCACGATCGGCTTGCTTAACGAAAGTCTCGAAAACATGGATTTTGGGGAAATTCGCGAGATGCTGAGCTGGGCTGAAGAATCAGCAAGGCGACTAGAAGATTTGACAAAGAAATTTTTAATTTATCTAGAGCTAGAAGTTTCTCCTAAGCATCAAATGTCCTTTAAGTCAGCGCATAGCTTGTTTACTAGCGAAGTAGTTGAAGAAAAGTTTCACGAATGCGCTGTAAAGGCAATGCGGACTGCCGATCTAAAACTTGATCTTGAGAGAGCAGAAGTTGCCATATCTGATCGCTATCTTCTGATCATTCTTCAAGAATTGATGGAAAATGCAATTAAATTTTCGACCGCAGGAACGCCCATTACATTTAAAAGCAAGGTAGTTGACAATACTTTTAATTTTTCCTTGCAGAATTTTGGTCGAGGCATGACCCCTGAGCAGATTAATCGCATTGAAGCTCTGATGCAGTTTGAACGTAAAAACTATGAGCAGCAAGGTATTGGTTTGGGTTTAAGAATTGTCAAAAAAATTGTTGAGCTTGCGGGAGGAAAGTTGACTATTAGTAGCGTTTACGAAAAAGAAACCACTGTATATATATCTCTACCAATTTTTCTCGGTTCTAAAGCTATAGCCAGTCAAGTCTAAAATCAGAGCAAGTTGCGGTGCTTCGCGCCACAAAGCTCTTTTGAATTTTGGCTTCGTCGTCTTGTTGTCTCTAGTCCCTTCAGGTAATCCTCACCCTATGAACAATCCATCTATTTTAGTCATTGATGATGAACCCGATAATTTTGATGTGATTGAAGCGCTATTGGGGCAACCTGAAGAGTCAAATAAATCTGATCCATCCAATCAAGATTACCAGTTGCATTATTCTGCCAGTGGCAAAGATGCGATCGCCGCATTAGAGACTTTTCAGCCTGATTTGATTCTGCTGGATGTGATGATGCCTGATATGGACGGTATTGAGTTCTGTAGGCGGATTAAGGCAATGCCGCAATGGAGCGCCGTACCGATTATTGTCGTGACGGCTTTAACTTCCAAAAAAGATCTCGCTCAATGTCTATTTGCAGGAGCCGATGACTTTATTAGTAAACCTGTTAATCGCTTAGAGTTAGTCGCCAGAGTGCGATCAATGATTCGCATCTATCAGCAATATAAAGAATTAGCGACCTTTAATAACAAATTAGAATCAATGGTGCAACAGCGGACATCGCAATTGCAAACCATGATCTCTCAAGATGCGCTCACTAAATTACCTAGTCGCGAATTTTTATTGCAAGCTCTACGCGATCGCTTAGATACAGGTAACTCATCCCTAGCTCTTATTTATTTAGACTGCGATCATTTCAAGTTAGTGAATGGAGCCTTTGGTCATGCGGTGGGCGATCAGCTCTTAGTGGCGATCGCCAAACGTTTACAGCAAAATTTAGCCGATGGCGAAGTTATCGCTCGCATGGGAGAGGATGAATTTTGCTTCTTGGTTGATCAAATTGAAGATGAGCAAACTCTTAAGCCATTTCTCCACAAGATTCTCCAAAGCTTTATGCCACCGTTTTTGGTGGCCAATTGCGAAATCTATATCACTGTTTGTCTCGGCATTGCCCTCGGCAAAAATAGCGATCAGCAACCTGAAGAACTCTTACAAGATGCTGACACTGCCATGTATCAAGCCAAGTTGCGTGGCAAAGATAGTCATCAAATCTTTGATCGACAAATGCATGTGACTATGCTCAATCGTTTGACCTTAGAAAACGATCTGCAACGCGCTCTAGAACAGCAAGAATTTATTCTCCATTACCAACCAATTATCGATTTAGCAACGGAAAAGTTAGCAGGTTTTGAAGCTTTAGTGCGCTGGAGACATCCCGATCGCGGCATGATTTCTCCCGATGAGTTTATCCCTAGCATGGAGACCACAGGCTTAATTGTGCCTGTGGGCATGGTCGTATTTAGACAAGCCTGTGAACAACTACGGATCTGGCAGCAACAGGGCTGGACAGATCTCACCATGAGTATCAATTTATCAGTACGTCAGTTTTCTTGTGCGACATTACTCTCTGACATTGATCGCATCATGGCAGAAACTCTAGTCAATCCTGCGAAGCTCAAACTGGAAATCACTGAAAGCGCGATCATGGAAAATGCAGAAGGCGCGATCGCCATTACTAAAAAACTGCGATCGCGCCAAATTCAAATCAGCATTGACGACTTCGGTACAGGCTATTCTTCTCTCGGCTATCTGCACCGCTTCCCCATCGACAATCTCAAAATTGATCACTCCTTTGTGAACCAAATCCAAACTGAGGGTCGTAATTATCATGTTGTGGATACGATCATCGCCTTGAGTAATCAACTGGGTTTAGCCGTGATTGCAGAAGGTATTGAAACTAAAGAACAGCTAGCATGGTTAAAAGTAATAGGCTGTCAATACGGACAGGGCTATCTATTTAACCAACCCTTAGCGGCTTCTGATGTAGAAAGAATCTATCTAACGTGATGCATTACAGCGCAAAGCACTGTAATCCGAACCAAGAATTTTTTAAAAGTGTTGCAAAGCAACACTTTTAAAAAATTCTTGTGGTTCGTTTGCTCGGAAATTGCTATGAATAGCTAAGCCACAAAGTTTTACTATCAAGCGCAATTTTGGGAATTTCAGCGCCAAAGGCGCTGAAATTCCCAAAATTGCGGTCATAATTTAAAAAAGGGCTGACAAGGGGCTTCAGCCATTTGCTTGCTGCTATCTAAAATTAATATAAAAAAGTTATGTCTGATTTTGATTACGACTTATTTGTGATTGGGGCGGGTAGTGGTGGACTAGCCGCCTCAAAGCGAGCCGCAAAATATGGCGCAAAAGTGGCGATCGCGGAAGGAGATTTAGTCGGTGGAACCTGCGTAATTCGCGGTTGTGTACCCAAAAAGTTGATGGTTTATGCTTCTCACTTTTCTCACTTTTCCCATGAGTCCGCAGGCTATGGCTGGACGATACCCGCAGGGACTTTTGACTGGGCAAAACTTCGCGATGCCATTCAAACGGAAGTAATGCGATTAAATAAACTGCACATTAGCTTCCTCGAGAAAAATAATGTTGAGTTGATTTCGGGATTTGCGCGATTTGTGGATGCTCACACCGTAGCCGTAGGCGATCGCCAATTTACTGCCGAGCGTATTCTGATTTCCGTTGGCGGCGAAGCCACAAAGCCCAACTTAGCGGGAATGGAACACGCGATTACTTCTAAAGAAATGTTTCTGTTACCGAAATTCCCACAGCGCTTTGCGGTGATTGGCGGTGGTTATATCGGTGTCGAGTTTGCAGGGATTATGCGGGGACTGGGAGCCGAAGTTACGCAAATAATTCGCGATCGCGCAATTTTGCGTGGTTTTGATGATGATGTGCGAAATAATGTTCAAGAAGGGATGGGGCATCATGGCATTAACTTGCAGACTTGCATTGACAGCAGCACCCTCGCGATTACGAAAGAGGAAAACAACCTAGCGATTACCTTCAATGATGCCAGTGGTAAGCCTCAAATCGTTAACGTTGATGCAGTCCTATCGGCAACAGGACGGAAACCAAATCTTGCGCCTTTAAATTTGGAGAATGCAGGAATTAAAGTTATTAATAATGCGATCGCTGTTAGAGAAGATAGCTCCACCAATCAGCCTCACATTTACGCGATCGGCGACTGTACTGATCGCGTCAACTTAACTCCTGTGGCGATCGCTGAAGGTCGCGCCTTTGCCGATACAGTTTACGGGCATACACCCCGATTTATCAGCCATACTAATATCCCTTCAGCCGTATTTTCACAACCTGAGGCGGCGACGGTTGGTTTAACTGAAGAACAAGCGCGCGAGTTATATGGCGATCGCGTGAAAGTCTATAAAACCAAGTTTCGCCCCATGTTTTACAGTCTCGCGGGCGGTGAGGCAAAAACGATGATGAAACTGATTGTGGTCGGTGAAGAGGAACGGGTTTTAGGATTGCATATGGTGGGCAAAGAGGCTGCCGAGATCATTCAAGGCATGGCGCTGGTAATCACGATGGGAGGCTGTAAAAAAGACCTAGACAATACAATGGCGATGCACCCCACCGCCGCCGAAGAGTTCGTCACACTTTCGTAAAAAAGAGAGTAGCGGCGCTTCGCGCCATAACTCTCTTTTAGCTATGACCGCTTCGGCTCCGCTCAGCCAGCGTATATCGCTGGCTGAGCGGAGCCGAAGCCTATTTTTGATTTCTTAGAGCCAGAGAACTGATGACCACGCTAATAGAACTCAAAGCCATCGCTAAACCTGCGATCGTGGGATTGAGAGAAATTCCAAAACTAGGATAGAGAATCCCTGCGGCAACAGGAATTGCGAGAATGTTGTAACCAAAAGCCCAAAATAGATTTTGGCGAATTTTGCTAAAGGTAGCGCGACTGAGTTTAATCGCCGCCACAATATCGTTGATGTCATGACGCATCAGCACAATATCCGCAGTTTCCATTGCCACATCAGTGCCTGAACTGAGCGCAATGCCCACAGTGGCGCTAGCTAGAGCAGGCGCGTCATTAATGCCATCGCCGATCATCGCCACTTGCTGTCCTTCGTCAAGTAATCGCATGATCGCCTCAGCTTTGCCGTCGGGCTTAACTTCCGCGATCGCACGTTCCGCAGGAATACCAAGCTGCTCGGCGATCGCCTTAGCAGTTGCTTGACGATCGCCTGTGAGTATCCATACTTGTAAGCCCAGTGCTTCAATTTGACGCACAACTTCGGGAGCTTCTGGTTTGAGGCGATCGCGCATCGCGATCATGCCAACCTCTAGGCTGCTTTCAAGATTATTACCGTTTGTATTAGCTCCAAAAGTTGCCACAAAAATTGGCGTTTTCCCCAATTCCGCAAGTTGTTGCGATCGCTCTAACATTTCACTGCAAATGTTCACTTGGCGATCGCTCAGCCAAGCACTATTACCGACTAAGATTTTTTCGCCAGTGGTGAGTGTCGCTTCTACACCCCCACCCGCGACAATTTGAGAAGACTTTGTAGGCAATAACTCAATATTTAACTCTTCAGCTTTAGCGATCGTCGCTGCACCGAGGATATGGTTTGCGCCCACCTCCGCACTAGCCGCTAGCTGTAAAATTCTCAAAGCTGAAGCAGGAACTTCGCGATCAATCAGACTTCTAAAAGTAGTTTGGTCGATGATTGTGCGTCCAAACACGATTAAGTCATTGGTAACCACATCGGTGACTTCGGGCTTGCCTGTGGTAAGTGTGCCAGTTTTATCAAAAACCACTGCTGACAGTTGATCGATCTTTTCGAGACTAGCTCCACCTTTGATCAAAATTCCTTTTTCTGCGCCCATTCCCGTACCGACCATAATCGCTGTTGGTGTGGCTAAACCCAAAGCACAGGGACAAGCCACGACTAAAACCGCGATCGCCAGTCGTAAACTAAACACAATCTCGGCATGAACTAATCCATACCAAACTAAAAAAGTCAAAGCAGCGATCGCCATGACCGCATAGGCAAAGTAACCCGCCACGCGATCGGCTAAGTATTGGATAGGTGCTTTGCTGGCTTGGGCGGACTCCACAAGGGAAACAATTCGCGCCAAAGTTGTTTCCGAGCCAGTTTGCAAAACCTGCACTGTGATTGCCCCTGTCAAGTTCAGTGTGGCTCCTGTGACTCGCGCTCCCATTTGTTTGGCGACAGGCATGGATTCCCCTGTGAGCATTGATTCATCGACACTAGAGCTACCGATGATAATTTCGCCATCAACGGGGATTTTTTCCCCAGGTAAAACAATAATGCGATCGCCTATTTGGAGATCTTCGACGGCAGTAGATACTTGCAAGTCACCGTCACTACTTGTAATCACTAATCTGGCACGGTCGGGCTGTAACTCCATCAGGGCGCGAATCGCATTAGAGGCTTTCCCCTTAGCGCGTTCTAACAAAGCTTGTCCTAACAACACAAAGCCCAACAACATCACAGGCTCTTCAAAAAAACATTGCCAGTTTAATTGCGGCACAAATAAGGCGATCGTGCTGGCGACATAGGCGGAAATTGTGCCTAAACCCACCAAGGAGTTCATGTTGGGGGCGCGATACCACAGTGACTTCAAGCCATCCCACCAGATGGGGCGACCGACCCAGCTCAGGGTGAGGGTTGCCACCGCCCAGTGAGCATACATATTTCCGACTAAAGGTAAGTCTGTGACTCCGATCAAGCCAAGATGTCCAACGATCGCCAAAATTACCAATCCCGCAGGAATAGCGATTTCTTGGCTAGTTTTTAGCCAATTAGCATTGGTATGAGATAAATTCTCAGCGCGATCGCGTTGGTTAGTTTTATCAATAAACTGCGCGGCAAAACCCGCCTTGGCGATCGCCTCAATTAATTGCGGCACTAATTGCTGTGGATCGCTCGCATCGCTATAAATTACAGTCGCTTTTTCGGTCAATAAGTTTACACTGGCGGCTTTCACTCCTTCGCAACTGAGCAAACGTTTTTCCACCGTTGCCACACAGCCCGCGCACTTCATGCCTGCGATCGCTAAGCCTAAAGATTTAGACTGGGTATCAAGCTTCACCATTGATTGAGTCACATTCACAAACCTGTCAAACAACTTACTAAATCTTAAAAATTGAATAATTAGGCTGGCGCGGCTAAGCCGCGCCAGCCTAATTATTCAATTGGAGGGGAGTAGCTAGTACTAAAAGCTGATAGCCACAAACCAAGACATAGAGTTAGCATATACGCAAATCTAGTTTGATTGATTTTGGATTTACGCTTAGTATTAAGAAATCGTAGATACAAGTCTGTTAGAGATTCTATTCATGATTTTTTCAAAGGTTTTCTAGATTTTTTATACTTAACCTAATGGTTCAAAATTCTCTGACACTGAGCTAGCTAATGTCTATTCCCGACAGTGAATTTTCAATTAATTTTTGGGGCGTGCGCGGTAGCATAGCGACACCAGGGGCAAGCACTGTGCGCTATGGCGGCAATACTCCTTGTGTAGAAATGTGTTGCCAAGGTGAGCGCATTATTTTTGATGGGGGAACAGGAATCAGGGTGTTAGGGCTAAGCTTACTTAAGCAAATGCCCGTTGAGGCAAGTATTTTCTTTACCCATAGTCATTGGGATCATGTGCAAGGGTTTCCTTTCTTTACACCCGCATTTATCAATGGCAATCTTTTTAAGATTTATGGAAAAATTGCTCCCACAGGGCAAACCATGCAAGATCGCCTCGAAGAACAAATGCACCACCCAAATTTTCCTGTGCCATTGGGGGTGATGCGATCCTGTTTAGAATTTTTTGATGTGGAAGTGCCAAGTGTAATTCAGCTTGGTAATGGGGTGACTGTGGAGACGGGATTACTCAATCATCCTGGGGAAGCGACGGGTTATCGCGTTAGTTGTGGCGATCGCGTGGCAGTTTACGCTACTGATACTGAGCATTTTAGCGATCGCATTGATGAGAACTTAATCCATTTGGCACGCGATGCCGATGTATTGATTATGGATGCTACCTATTCTGATGAGGAATATTGGTCTAGCAAAAGCCCAAAGGTGGGCTGGGGACACTCTACTTGGCAAGAGGCGATCAAGGTGGCAGAAGCCGCTAGGGTCAAGACTTTAGTAATTTTTCATCATGATCCTCTCCATACTGATGATCAATTAGACGAGGTGGGACGATTAGCCAAAGAAAGATTTGCGGGGGCCGTGATGGCAAAGGAAGGGATGTGTATTTCGATTCCGATCAGGGCTGACGCTAAGCCTCTAGTAAAAATTTAAGCAAAAGCTATCGCTAAGTGTAAACCCAAGAATTGGCTGGCGGCGCTCCGCGCCGCCAGCCAATTCTTGGGTTTTGATTTGTCCTAAAACCAAGATATTTTTAAAAACTTTGCGATGCAAAGTTTTTAAAAATATCTTGGTTAGAGCTTGAGCGCAAAGCGTTGTAAGTTGTGGTTGAATTGCGTAAGAATTGAATTACAGTAATTTTTGATCAAACAAATCCCAATAAACTTTTTGAAAGTGTTGCTTTGCAACACTTTTAAAAAGTTTATTGGCTGAGATCAGCCCGCAAAGCGCTGTAAGAATTAAATAACAAATAATAAATATTAATAATCCCCCTGCTTATGAAACGCATTACCCTGCTTGGCTCAACTGGCTCGATAGGCACACAAACCCTAGACATTGTGGCGGAATATCCAGATAAATTTCAAATTGTGGGAATGACAGCAGGGGGAAATATTGAGTTACTAGCTCAACAAATACGCCAATTTCAGCCCGAAATTGTAGCGATCGCTAGTGAACAAAAATTAGCAGACCTAAAAGATGCGATCGCCGATCTGTCGGTGCAACCGATTTTATTAGCAGGAGCCGAGGGCGTGGAAACTGTCGCCGCCTATGGCGACTCCGAAGTAGTAGTGACAGGCATTGTTGGTTGTGCAGGACTACTGCCCACGATCGCAGCGATCAAAGCGGGCAAAAATATTGCCCTTGCTAATAAAGAAACCTTGATCGCAGGTGGTGAAGTGGTCGTGCCATTGGTGAAAAAACATGGCGTAAAGTTATTACCCGCCGACTCAGAACATTCCGCAATTTTTCAATGTTTGCAGGGCGTGCCAGAGGGTGGACTGCGGCGGCTTATCCTGACGGCTTCAGGTGGTGCATTTCGCGATCGCCCCACCGAGGAGCTAGCCAGCGTCACCGTCGCTGATGCCCTCAAGCATCCTAACTGGGCGATGGGTAAAAAAATCACCATCGACTCCGCAACCCTCATGAATAAAGGATTAGAGGTGATCGAAGCCCATTATCTATTTGGCATTGATTATGACCAGATCGAGATCGTGATTCATCCTCAAAGCATTATTCACTCGCTGATTGAGCTAACCGATACTTCTGTACTTGCCCAGCTTGGCATTCCTGATATGCGTTTGCCCTTACTCTATTCTCTGTCTTATCCCGATCGCATTCCCACGCAATGGGAACGCCTCGATCTAGTTAAATGCGGCACCCTGACCTTCCGCGCCCCCGATCATCAGAAATATCCTTGTATGGAACTTGCCTACGCCGCAGGTCGCGCAGGGGGAACTATGCCTGCGGTGCTAAATGCCGCTAATGAGCAGGTAGTAGCTTTATTCTTAGAAGAACGAATTCGCTATGTCCAGATTGCGGATCTGATTAAATATGTATGCGATCGCCATAATTGCGTGAGTAAGCCAGATCTAGAAGATATTCTCGAAGCCGATCGTTGGGCAAGGGCTACGGTGGTTGAGCAAGTTATGCTCAAGGTGTAGATCCAAAAAGGTGGCGCGTTGCGTCACCTTTTTGGATTATAAGAACTGCTGTACTGCTAGAAATAATCTTGACTTTTAAGCGATCGCCAAAAATCGTGGTTAAAATATCATCACCGCCAACGAGCTAACCCCGTCCTGTGAAATTTCTTAAATTTTTTCAGATTTTCCCATTTTTTGATCGCACCGTCGATAAATGGGCTCCCGAAGCCCGTCTCCTCAGATGGCTAACTTTTTTATGGTTATTTGCGGGTATGGCGGTGCTATTTTCGGCATCCTATCCTGTTGCTGATATCGCTTTCAAAGATGGCACCTTGTATTTTAAATATCAGCTAGCTTGGGCGGCGATCGGGTTGCTAATTTTTAATGGGATTATCCATTTGCCCCTAAAGGCAATCTTAAAAGTTACGCCAATATTTTTATTCATTATCCTTGGACTACTCTACGCTACCCACATTCCCGGACTAGGGACAACTCGCAATGACGCAACTCGTTGGCTATCTCTAGGCTCTAGCTCATTTCTATTGCAGCCTTCAGAATTGATCAAGCCATTTTTGATTTTGCAAGCATCTCAATTATTTGGTAATTGGAGCCGTACTCCTTGGAGAGCAAGAATCGGTTGGCTCAGTGTGTTTGTAGTGGTGCTAGGCGGAATTTTGATGCAGCCCAGTCTGAGTGTGACCGCACTCTGTGGCATTACTCTCTGGCTAATCGCCCTAGGCGCAGGGCTGCCATCCTTACAACTATTTGGCACTGCGATTTTAGGGGGACTAGTTGCCTTTGCTAGCGTTAGCTTTCGGGAATATCAACGGCGACGGATTATGTCTTTTCTTGATCCTTGGCAAGATCAAGCGGGAGATGGCTATCAGTTGGTGCAGAGTTTGATGGCGATCGGTTCTGGAGGCATCTGGGGAAGCGGTTTTGGACTATCGCAGCAAAAGCTATTTTTGCCAATTCAATATACAGATTTCATTTTTGCAATTTTTGCAGAAGAATTTGGCTTAATCGGCGGTATTTGCTTACTGATGTTAGTGATCATCTACGGCACGATCGGACTAGCCGTAACTTATAAATGCAAAGATCCCGTCATCCGTTTAGTCGCTCTTGGTTCGACATCTTTGATTGTGGTACAAGCTTTTTTAAATGTGGGTGTTGCCACAGGAGTTTTACCGACAACAGGTTTACCGTTCCCCTTCTTGAGTTATGGCGGCAGCTCGACTATATCTTGCTTAGTCATTGCGGGATTGCTAATCAGAGCAGCAAGGGAGATGTCGGCGGCAGATGTAATTCCCTTTGCGCGTAGCGATCGCCAAAGCCCTAAAAACAAGCGTTCCGAAAAAATCGAAACATCAAGACGGCGATCGTCAACCGTCGGTTAGAAAAAGTCTTAAATCATCAAATATGCAGGAATTTGCGGTTGTTGTTATTGGTGCAGGGCCTTCAGGTGGTCACTGTGCAAGATTATTAGCAAAATTAGGTCATAAGGTTTTACTCGTTGAGCAGCATGAATCCTTCGCGATCAATAACTTTTCGAGCGCCGCTAGTCCACTAGAAATACTAGAGAAATTTGATCTGCCTGAAACAGTTGTAGCTAGTCATTGGCGCAAACTAGAGATAGTAGCTAGTAACGTATATCGGCAGTGGCAAGCTCCTCAAAACTTAGGCATAGTCTTTGACTTTATGAAACTGCGCGAGTTTCTAGCTAAGGACACCCAGAAACATGGCGGCGAAGTTTGGCTAGGACATCGTTATTTGAAATGCCGCCAAGAGGCTGATCAGATGATCGTGGAACTCAAGCCAAAACATGGAGAAATTGTGGCGGTGAAAACCCAACTAATTGTGGATGCCACAGGCTATAGTCGAGCCGTTATTTATCCTCATAAAAAAGATAGACCTAGCTTTTATAAAGCTACGGGGATTGAATACTTAATTGAAGTAGATCCTCAGGCTTATCAAAAATATGCTGATTCATTAATATTTTTCTTAGGATATAAATGGAGTCCTAAGGGATATTCTTGGATCTTTCCAATGGATAATCATCAATTAAAGATTGGTTCAGCATGGATTAATGCACCCCACAAAATTATTCAAGAATCAAAACCTTTAAGAGACTATACAGAAGCGATTATCAAGGATTATTTACAACTAAATGAATATAAACTAATTGAGATTCATGGCTCTATTTTAGAATATTCTAGTGGACTGCAAGATGTTTATTATCGAGATGGAGTAATTGCAATTGGAGATGCAGTTTCTACGGTTAATTTTTTAGGCGGTGAGGGGATTAGACATGGTATGCAAGGAGCAGAAATCGCTTCTAAATATATTGATTTGTTCTTAAAAAACTCTGCTAAAGATTCTATCCAAAACAATCAGAATAGTTTTGATAATTATCAAAAAGAAATGCAAGCGTATTTTGCTAACAAATGGAATTTGTCAGAGCAAATTGGCAAAAAAGTTTATTTAGAATATAGCGATGCCAGAATTGATCAGGGTGTATCTTATTTAAAATACTTCACTATAGAAGATATGATTGCGATCTTGTTTTACTATGATTTTAGCAAAACTTCTAGGGGAATTAAACGAGCTTTATTGCAAAAAATAGATGAACTAATTAGTTGGATTAGTTCTCTTTTTCGATCTAGTGATCGCGATCAATTCTAAAATAGGATCGTCACATCAAGTAGCTAAGAGACACGCAGTAAAATAAAGAACCAGATTTTTTGTGGCGCGGCAAAGCCGCGCCACAAAAAATCTGGTTCTTTATCAAACCTCATAATCCCAAGCACAATTAAATTTTCAGTGCAAGAGCCTGCTAATTAAGCCAATCAAATTAATGTCGGAACCTGATTTAAATTCTCCTGCTGGATACTTAGTTGTCCTGCGTAATCGTCAATTTTTGGCATTGTGGCTTGCCCAAATACTTGCTCAGTTAGTCGATAAAATTGTCCTCATTTTGCTAATTGCCCTTGCCGTAGCTGATGGCGGCGCAGACTTAAACAAGCGCGAGTCATCGATCATGATCGCAATGACTTTACCTGCAATATTTTTAGGTTCGATCGCAGGTATTTTTGTGGATTGGAATCCCAAACGAGAAGTCCTGATTCTATGTAATTTTTTACGAGCAGCTTGCCTTTTTGCGATTCCCTTTGCACCGCGTTCTTTGCCAGTGCTGCTTTTGATTACTTTTATTATTTCCACTTTTACCAATGTATTTGCCCCCGCCGAACAATCTGCGATCGCCCTTGTAGTTCCCAAAGAGGATCTTCTACCCGCCAATGCTTTATTTACGATTACCGAGGTTGGGTCGTTGATTATAGGTTTTGCGATCGGTGCTCCTCTCTTGGCTTTTACTTTGGGAGTTTTTCCCCAAGCCTCAGCCTATAGCCGTGAAGTGTTGCTGGGTAGTTTGTATGTAATTTCTGGCTTGTTTCTATTTGCCTTACCCAAAAATGAGGTAATCCAGCCTAAAAAGCTCGGCTCAGGTTTATGGACCGATCTCAGGGAAGCCTTTCAATATGTACGGCACAATCATCTGATTGGGGGAGCCATGTTGCAGATGATTTTGCTGTATGCGGTTTTAGGGGCAATGCAAAAACTGTCAATTAACCTGGCTGAAGTGGTTACAGGCAATCGCGAAGAGTTTGGCTCTTTTGTAGCTTCGGTGGGAGTTGGTCTAGCGATCGGCGCATTGATATTAGGCAAATTTGGAAAGAAATTTACCCATCGTCCTTTACCATTTTTAGGGTTTATGGGCATGGCGATCGGGTTGATGATGTACGCATTTGTGACTAATCTATGGGTGGCTTGGGGGATTGGCACTTTTATCGGTATCAATGGCGCTCTGATTGTCTTACCGATGCGAACGACCATTCAAGAACATACGCCCGAAAATATGCGTGGTAAAGTTTTTGGTCTATTAAACAATGGGGAAAATATTGCTGCTAGTTTGCCGCTTGCCTTAATTGCCGTGTCCTTAGATTTTTTGACAGGTATATTTGGTACGCAAAATAATGGTAAGCAACAAATTGGCTTTCAAATTGTACTAGTTGTATTTAGTTTGCTTGTGTTTATCCTTGGCTCTTGGGCATGGAAAAGAACTAAGAAAGCTCTAGAAAAAGTGCTTTAAATCAGGCGATCGCGATCAAAACAAAAAGAGAGGTGCGCTGCCCCTCTCTTTTTGTTTTGATCGAAAATGACGCAAAGCGTCATTTTTATTACTAGCTCAACATCGTTGCGAGTTCGCCACGATTATTTAATTCCATTAAAATGTCACAACCACCAACAAACTCACCATCAATATAGACTTGAGGAAAAGTCGGCCAGCTAGAAAATTCCTTCAAACCTACACGTAAGTCATTATCTTCAAGAATATTGGCAGACTCATAGGGCTGACCTAGAGTATTAAACACTTGGACAACAGCAGCAGAAAAACCACATTGAGGTTGCTGCGGCGTTCCCTTAATGTAAAGCATGATTTTATTCTTGCTGATCTGGCTTTCAATCTTGGTTTGCAAAATAGGGCTGAGCATAGGAATGATTAGGTTTAGATATCAATAAATTTACTATTGTTACTATAGCGTTTCCTAGTCTAGTGAAGTACAGGGTTGTTTTCCCGACTTCGGCGGGGAAACAACCCTTTAGGGTTATGCGATTTAATAAGGAACCAAATTTTTGATGGCGCGGCGAAGCCGCGCCATCAAAAATTTGGTTCCTTATTTTACGGCGAAGCCCTTATACCTCTCTTGCTTGAAAAACTCTATATAGCAATCGTGAGCAGTCCTAATTACACATCAAACTTTGATTTCCATGTTGGCTTTACCTCCTTTGCTGCTGGCGATCGCAAGCATTCTTCAACTACTTCCGCCACATTCCGCCAAGTTAAATCCTCACGTCCGAGCATTTCTCGCAACTCGACCAAGGTATCTTCTAGTTCCAGATTAAATTTCTCAAAGGGCAAGGGTGAAGCTGCTCGCTCAGGAGACTGAATAACTTTTGTCAAAGCTTCTTTGACAATGCTGATAATTTGATTAGTCATTTCTGACTTCACTCTTTGGCGAAGATTTTGCAATCCTTTAAGGCTAGTCGCATACATCGGTGGCAACCGATTCAAAACATAGGCGGCGACATCATCAGGGCTTACTCTTTGCTGCAAGACTGGGTCAAGACGCTGTACGCGCCGCGCCACGATCGCTTCTACTAAGCTTTCTAGAATATTGCTATATCGATAAGTTGTCCCCGACATATAGGACTCAAAGTCCTTTAGCTCTGTTAATACATCTTTTTCAGAACGAGTGGGATTATTTGCGTTGGACAAAACCCCAGAACTACGCCGACGCAGAGCATAGCTACGAGCCATTAGGGAGTTGCGGCGATCTAGACTGACATAACCCTTGGCATGACCTTGGGACAAGCCCGAGTGTAGAGCATCCCGCACAATTTCAGGTACGTCTCTCCATTTGAGATATTCTTTGTCAAATAATTTACGCAGTTTTGAGAGCGATCGCGCTTGGCTAATTAACTCGTGGGCAGGTATCGGATCATGCTGTCTGAGCATATCGCTCTGAGTGCTGAGAAAGCCATTGCGAACTGTTTTAGCGATCGCAGGACTCAATTCTTGAGCAGCTTTTTTACGTTGTTGTACCCATCCCCGTTGAGTATTTGCATACATTGGGGCAAGACGGTTGAGTGTATAAGCAATGACTTCGCTCAGATCAACGCGCTTTTTTACGTCATTCCCCAGTCGCTTGTACTGAGATTCCGCTTCTTCTATCACTAGCTCTTCTAGTGCATTTCGGCAGCTACCCATATAAAACCTTTTAATTTTGAGTAGTAAATATTCTAGTTTTTGGCTACTTTTAACTTTGAATATAAAACTTCAAATCTAGCACAAAAATTAAATTGCCGTAAAAGTAATTAACATATATAACAGCAATTCTCATTATAAAAATTGGTTTTTTGAAAGCCAGCCTATGGCTGGCTTTCAAAAAACCAATTTTGGGGTTTGCAGCGCCTAAGGCGCTGCAAACCCCAAAATTGGTTTCATAATGAGAATTTATGCATATATAAAGCCCAAAAACTGTGACAAACGCTGCGACTGCACCACAGTTTTTGGGCTTAGCTTTTAATTATGTCTAGCTGCCTACAATGCTTAGCTCTTAAACCCAAAACAAGGAAATTTTTTTAAGCGTTGCTTCGCAACGCTTAAAAAAATTTCCTTGTTAGTTTGATCGATAATTGTCTAACCAAAAAACCAAATAATTTAGGAGGAGCGCTTTGCGCTCCTCCTAAATTATTTGGTTTTTTGGTTAGAAATCATTAATCACAGTTTCGGGGACTGTTGTTTTTGATAGTCCTGCGATCGCTCGTAAATTTTGACAACGAATTAATTCGGCAAACTCAGGACTATTGCGTCCCGATAATTTGGCGACGGCAGGAATCGCATCTAATAAAGCAGTTGCCGCTTCAGCTTCGCGGTATCCTCGTTTTTGAGCAACCTCGATCGCCTCGTTATCAGCTATTACTTTTATTTGCGAACTTTTATTACCTCGCAAAATTTGATTAACACCGATTGTTCCTAACAAAATTGCGATCGCTATCCCTGTTACGTCACCCTGAACCGCTTCGACGATACCGCCCACTACAGCAGTCGCCGCAATACCTTGATAAACGCCTAGTTGTAGCCATCGGGTTTGTAGTCGCCAACTTACCTCATGGAGTAAAAGTAAGTCTCGCTGGGGTTCGGGCATTTGTCGCCATAACCGAAAATTTATATTTATTTGCGCCCCTTTCTGCCAAGGCAAAATTTGCGAACTGGAAATAGCTTCTATCTGCTCAGGCTTGGATTTAATTGATGTGATCATTCGCCAAGAAGCGGGCAAGAGATCACGCAAGTGAGCAATTTCTTCGTTAATATTCATAATATAATCTAGCTCTTCCTTAACTTAGAAACCCGTGAGCAATAATCTAACCATCGCTGATGCTGAGCGCATTCTCTGGGAACTAAGCGACTTAGATCAAGAATCAGCAACGATCGAACGGCGATCGCAAATTTGCCAAGCCTTAGACTATTTAACCCAGCAAGCCGATTATCACATTTTTGGGATCTGCGCTGATAGCACCGCCACCGCTTTTCAAGTTTTACAAAATTACGCAAACCATTTTCGCTATGAGTTGCCTGAAGCCGACTTACCCGCGATCGCTGATGGAATTTATCTAAAATATAATCCCCGCAGTCGCCGCTATCATGCCGACAATTACAAAGGAAATTATCGAGGCGTATTGATATCTTTACACACCGATTTTACCGATGGCTATAGCGGCACTCACGGACATTTCCCATTAGATCTTTTCTAAGTAGCTACTCCCTTCCCACCCAAAGATTAGCGGTGCGGCGCTTCGCGCCGCACCGCTAATCTTTGGGTTTTAATGTCTATTTTTACAATGGGAAAGGAGTAGGCATAATGAATTACAAACCAAAACCCGTAAAGTTGCGCCCCTTAGGGGCGCAACTTTACGGGTTTTGGTAATTTATTTTGCACAAGCACTTAAAAAACAAGAAGCGGCGCAATGCGCCGCTTCTTGTTTTTTAGAAAACATTGGGAGTGAAGCTACCATGAAATCCATAGGGGACATGATGCTTTAAATGCAATATTGCCACAGGTTTACCCGCAATATTTTGAGCATCCAGCACTACTAAATCTGAGCGGTTACGTTCTCCGTCAAATACTAAAGTCAAGACCCATCCATCATCCTCCGCACTATCAGCACGGCGATCGCGTGGCACAAAAATTGGCTCACCCACAAAACCACGCGGCGCAAAGTTATGAATCTCATGCTTGCCCGTTTCCAAATCAACCTTAGCGATCGCTTGAAAAGGTGCAGGTTCAGATTCCTTAGCAATAGTGGCAAGATAGGTATAGCGATGCTTCTGTCCCACACAACGAGGAGCCACCACAGGAAACTCGCAAGAACGCTCCAGCACCAGCCTACGGGTTACAGTGCCTAGCTTCGGATTAATCGTAAAGCGATATAGATGCCCACAAGGGATCTCACTAAAATCAACATCTCGAAAACTAGAGTTAGGTTCTGCCTTGAGATAATCAGGATAGCAAACCGAATCTAAAATAATCTCATCGCCCTCCTCGTAGGCATTGCAGTGATGAAATATAAAGCAAGATTCAGTATCGAGAGTTTGCAGATTACCCTGCCGATCCACCAGCAAAATTTGGCTTGGTTTGTGGGGATCTAATTCTAGACAAGCTCCTGCCGTTGCAAATCCCAATAGGAAAGGTACGGACTTAAATTTAAAAGGATTTTGAATAAAAATTCGATAATTGGGAGTAACCACAAAATCATGTAAGAAGCAAAATCCTGCAACCTTTACCTCTGACTCCGTTGATAGTTTGCCCTGTTCTGTAAATCGATAAATCGAGATGGTAGACTGCAAACCTGTTTTTACGCCGAAACACCATAAATCACCCGTGCGATCATCCCGCCTTGGATGTGCCGTAAAGGGCTGATCCTTGGGGAGTATGCCAAAGTCTTCTACGCCCAATGTCTGCAAATTCTGGGAATCAAGGGAGTATGGAAGTCCCACTTCGCATAGAGACAGTAGCTTTCCACCGTGATACACCACACTGGTATTGGCAGGATTCTTAATTCGCACATCAAATATGTTATTTAGCCATCCGCCCGATCTTTGCGTGCCAAATACGCTTCTATATAAAATTTTGCCTGCTTTCTGCTCTGCTAAAAGTTCAGGTGTTTGCACAAATTGATTTGTGAAATGTGCTTTGCCATCCTTAAAAGCGATCGCGCAGATCATGCCATCGCCATCAAAGGGATGCCCATATTCTTCCCCATTAATATCAAACTGACCGGGACCATTACGAAATAAAGTTCCCTCAAGTTCTGAGGGAATTGATCCCTCAACTTCATCAACCCAATAAGCTTGCTCAGTTTTTAGAGTCTCATATCCCTTGAGCCAGTCTTGACGTGAAAAAGTCGGCGATGTCATCTGAACCATAGGTATTTACTAATTACAAATAACTTTAGCTATATTGTAACGATTTCTTTACCTACTAAATATTCCCTTACCAGTGAATGTAGCTATAGCCAGACAATTCAGAGCTACAACCCAAGGGGCGGCGCAAAGCGCCGCCCCTTGGGTTGTAGCTCTGTAGCTTTAGCACAAGCCCCAAATAGAGTTGTGGCGCAAAGCGCCACAACTCTATTTGGGGCTTGTGAAGCGCGGCTTTGTCACGTATCCCTAAATTAATTCTTGAATTTTATTGAAAAAATCAAATTAGACATTGACAATCTACACAAACCTTTGAGAAGATTGATGATTGTGAGATTTTATTGAGCAGCAATACTCTTGGCTAATGTAATTGTTATTGGGGCACAGTGGGGTGACGAAGGTAAAGGCAAAATCACCGATTTGCTGAGCCGCTCCGCAGATGTCGTTGTTCGCTACCAAGGCGGTAATAACGCAGGACACACGGTTGTTGTCGGCGATCGCACCTTCAAGTTACATCTGATTCCGTCTGGAATCCTGTATCCCAAAACGGAATGTATCATTGCCAGTGGCACAGTGATCGATCCGCAGGTGCTTCTCGAAGAAGTGGATCGCTTAAAAACTCTGGGCATATCTACCGAAAACTTGTTTATTGCCGAAACCGCCCATGTCACCATGCCCTATCACAGGGTATTGGATCGTGCATCGGAAGAACAACGCGCCGAACATAAGATTGGAACGACAGGACGCGGCATTGGTCCTACCTATGCTGATAAATCCGAGCGCGTTGGTATTCGGATGATCGACTTGATGGACGAAAAACGCCTTGCGAAAAAGCTACGCTGGGCGATCGAACAGAAAAACATTGTCCTGCAAAAGCTTTATAATTTAGAATCCCTCAATGCTGACGCAATTATTGAGGAATATCGCGGCTATGCTGATCGCCTGCGTCCCCATGTGATTGATGCTTCCCTCAAGATTGACGAAGCAATCCGTGAACGACGCAATATTTTATTTGAAGGCGCACAGGGAACCTTGCTAGATCTCGATCATGGCACATATCCCTATGTGACCTCCTCCAACCCCGTCGCAGGTGGTGCTTGCATCGGTGCAGGTGTTGGGCCAACTTGCATTGATCGCGTAATTGGTGTGGCTAAGGCATATACCACTCGCGTTGGTGAAGGTCCTTTCCCCACCGAGTTGCATGATCAAATAGGCACACAAATTGGCGATCGCGGAGCCGAGTTCGGCACAACTACAGGACGCAAGCGCCGTTGTGGTTGGTTTGATGGCGTAATCGGTCGCTATGCAGTTCGCATCAATGGACTTGATTGTCTCGCCGTAACTAAGCTTGATGTCCTTGATGATCTTGATGAAATCAAGGTTTGCACTGCTTACGAACTCGATGGCAAGGTGGTACGCGATTTCCCCAGTGATGCCCGTGCCTTTGCTAGAGCGATCCCCATCTACGAGACCCTCACAGGATGGAAGCAAAATACTTGCGAGTGCAAGACTGTCGAAGATTTACCAGAAGCAGCCAAAACCTATCTCAAGTTCTTGGCTGACCTTATGGAAATCCCGATCGCCATCATTTCTCTGGGCGCAAGCCGAGGTCAAACCATCATCGTTGAAGACCCAATTCATGGGCCGAAGCGCGGTTTGTTGAGAAATTAAATATATAAAACCAACAAGCCTTGTGGCGCAAGCAGCAGGATTTGTCACTGGTTTTTAAATATACTCAGCTACTTAAGTACTAACGGCTACTAGCCATTACCTATTACTAAATACCAAAATGCTATTACAAATCAACGCCTCTACCCGTCCTCCTGCCAATAACCGCACCCTACGTCGTAATGGTCAAGTTCCTGCAACTGTATATGGACACAAAGGAGCAGAATCAATCTCGATATCTTTAGATGCTAAAGAAGCCACAACTCTATTACGTCAAGCAACGATCAATAACACAATGATCGAAGTAACCGTAACTGATGGTGATTTTAAGGGCAAAACCCTATTGCGCGAAGTACAAAACCATCCCTACAAAAATGATATCTATCACCTCAGCTTCTTTGCGATCGAATCGCAGTCGAAGATTGAAGTAGATATTCCTCTGCACTTTGTCGGTGTCCCTGTTGGCGTGAAAGTCGGCGGCGGTTCTGTAGACACGATTAAAAACTATGTGCGTGTGTCCTGCTCTCCTAGTTTAATTCCTGATAGCTTTGAGCTTGATATTACTCATCTAGAAATTGGTAAGGGTATTCACGTTAGTGAAATTCCTTATCCTGAAGGTGTTAAGCCCGTAACTGAAACCACTGCTCTAGTGGTAACTATTCTTAAGAAGTAAAGATTTCGCTACCAGCATAAAAAAGGGTTCGCAAAGCGAACCCTTTTTTATGCTGGATTCCCAAAGAAAATGGCGGCGCATCGCGCCGCCATTTTCTTTTAGGTTTTCGCTACAATAAAATAATGTGGCGATCGCGATCAATTTTGAGCCATCCTTCATCTTGCAATAGCCGCATCGCCCTCGTGACAGTCACTCTCGTACTGCTAATAGCGCTGGCTAGGTGTTGATGAGTCAGCCTTACAGTCAACCGAGTGCCATCATCCACAGCAATACCAACTTCCTGTTTTAGCAACAGCAACACTTGGCGAAGTCGCTCTTCAACGCGCTTGTTACTAACTAGGGCTAACAAGGACTCTGTTTGCTGAAGGCGACGATTGAGATGCTGCAAAATCCCCTGATAAAGCTGAGTAGACTGTTCTAATTCTGCTAGGGTAAATCGCATCAAATCCACATCTGAAAGAGCGATCGCCTGATAAGGTTCAAGGTTAGTGAGGGGCAAACCAAAGGGCATCGCTTGCACTGCAAAACCAACCAAAACTTCATCGCCCGATGGATGCAAAGTATTTAGTTGGACTACACCACGACAAACCACCCATACTTCATGGGGATACATAGGAACGATCTGCCCAGCTTTATAAGGGTGCATAGTGCGACCGCGATAAAGCTCTTCGAGTGATCGCCGCCAGTCACTTAGTGAAGCTGTGCAATTGAGGTCAAAACTTGAAAACGTATATGTCATATCAGCTTGAGGTAGACATTTATGATCCTATGTGTTTATCGACACTGTCGGGTTAAGCCCAGTTTATCTAATCGATAAGTTCTGATTAAATAATGAAAATACGTCTACGATGGACTTCTCTGAGACTATTTTTGAGCTTGCCTCGCGATATTCGCCATGAAATAGATGAGTTGCGGCGCGAAGCGCCGCAACTCATCTATTTCATGGCAACAGTCACAAATAGAAATTAGTGGCATATAATCAAGTTAAATTTTGTAAAAATTTCAACTTATACATGACTACTACAACTGCACCTGAAACCGTATCTGTTAAATACGAGATTAAGGACATCAGTCTTGCACCCTTAGGTAAACAACGCATTGAATGGGCTAGCCGCGAAATGCCTGTATTGCGTCAGATTCGCGATCGCTTTGAAGCAGAAAAGCCCCTCGCAGGTATTCGTATTGCTGCTTGCTGCCACGTCACCACAGAAACAGCTAACTTAGCGATCGCGCTTAAAGCCGCAGGTGCAGACGCTGTATTGATTGCTAGTAATCCACTTTCTACTCAAGATGACGTTGCGGCATCTCTTGTTTATGATCACGGAATTTCTGTATATGCGATTAAGGGTGAAGATAACGCCACATATCATCGCCACGTAGAAATGGCGTTGGCTCACCGTCCTAATATCATTGTTGACGATGGTAGCGATGTCACCACAAACTTAGTGCTACATCATGCCGATCAACTTCCTGAAATCATTGGTACAACCGAAGAAACTACCACAGGTATCGTTCGTCTAAATGCCATGTTTAGAGATGGCAAGTTGACCTTCCCTGCGATCGCTGTTAATGATGCAGAAACCAAGCACTTCTTTGATAATCGCTATGGTACTGGTCAATCCACTCTGGATGGCATCATCCGCGCCACCAATATTTTGTTGGCTGGCAAGGTAATCGTCGTAGCTGGCTACGGCTGGTGTGGTAAGGGTGTCGCTCTTCGCGCTCGTGGTATGGGTGCAAACGTAGTAGTTACAGAAATCAATCCTGTTGCCGCCATCGAAGCTGCGATGGATGGCTTCACCGTTACAACTATGACCGAAGCTGCCAAAATTGGCGATATCTTCATTACGGTTACTGGTAACAAGCACGTTATCCGTCATGAGCATTTTGAAACCATGAAAGATGGTGCGATCGTCGCTAACTCTGGTCACTTTGACCTAGAAATTGATTTAGTTGCGTTGAATAATCTCAGCGAATCAGCAAGTTTTGTTAGAAACTTCACTCAGGAATACCAACTCAAGTCTGGCAAGTCGATCATCGTCATTGGTGAAGGTCGTCTCGTCAACTTGGCTGCTGCGGAAGGACATCCCGCTAGTGTGATGGATATGAGCTTTGCTAACCAAGCTCTTGCCTGTGAGTACCTTGTTAAGAATAAGGGCAATTTACCTGCTGGAGTTGTGCCAATTCCTAAGGATGTTGACCAAGAAATTGCTCGTTTGAAGTTGCAAGCAATGGGTATCACCATCGACACCTTGACTCCTGAGCAAGTGCATTACCTTAACTCTTGGACTGAAGGGACATAATTTTTAAAGCGTTCGAGGCTTCTTAAAAAACAAAAAAGCGGCGCTTAGCGTCGCTTTTTTTGCATCAGATGGCGAGGCTGTCTCTATATAATTAGATGAGGATGTGGCATTGCCGCGTCCTTAATTTTATTGATAGAAACTTCATGACAGAGCTTTGCGCGATCGCTTTAGGTAGTAACTTGAGCAGTGAAATCGGTGACTCCCAACAAATTGTCCAAGCGGCGATCGCCCAACTCGCTAACCATCCAGAAATTGAATTGATTAAAGTGTCCCGTTGGTATCGCACCAAAGCAGTTACTTTGCCCAATTCTGAACCGCAGCCCGACTACATCAATGGTTGTGCAGTTTTACAAACCCTACTTAATCCCTTCCAGCTATTGCAATCGCTCTTTTATACTGAACAATCTTTTGGTCGCGAGCGCCGTGAACGTTGGGGTGCAAGAACCCTTGATTTAGATTTATTACTCTATGGCGATCGCTTGATTGATACGCCCGAATTGGTATTGCCACATCCAAGAATGAGCGATCGCGCCTTTGTCTTATTACCTTTAGCCGAGATTGCTGCGGATTGGATTCATCCTGCTACAGGGCTGACGATCGCCAAACTTGCTAAAAATCCTCTCGATTTAGATCTGAGTCACCCGATCGCGATCGCTCAAGATCTAGCCTTGACGTAAATAAAAAATCCAAGAAATGAGCGGCGGCGCAAAGCGCCGCCGCTCATTTCTTGGATTTTTTATTTAACTAGTCCTGCGCGAAGGGCGCGAACTGCCGCTTGAGTGCGATCGTCGGCACAGAGCTTATTCAAAATGTTTCTAACATGGGTCTTGACTGTGCCAACAGTGATGTAAAGACGCTCAGCAATTTCTGCATTACTATTGCCATTAACAATCTCTGACAACACTTCCAACTCACGCTCAGTTAACGGAGTTGCTTGCAAAACCTGTTTGTAGTCCGCCTCAGCCGCATCAATTTCTACAGTTGCTTCGCGGCGGCGTACCTGCTGCAACACAATATTAGCGATCGCGGGATCAATCCATGAGTTACCCTCGGCAGTCAGCTTCAGGGCTTGGACTAGGTTTTCAGAACTTATGTCTTTGATACAGTATGAATCAGCCCCTGCTGCAAAGGCGGCGAGTACAGTTTCTTGGCTGTCGGTTAGGGTCAAGATTAAAACTTTGGTAGAGCGCCCTGCTTCGGTTGCCGCCGCCTTAATTTGGCGTGTTACTTCTACGCCGTCAATGTCAGGTAAGCCCAAATCCACGATCGCGACATCAGGTTGTTGGCTGTTTACTAATGACACACCTTCTGCGCCCGTAGCCGCTTCACCGACAAACACAAGATCGACCTGCTGTTGCAGAGCGATCTTCATGCCCATTCGGGTCAGGTCATGATCTTCAATTAGGACAACACGAATCGAACTCATAATTACTTATGCAAATCATGCATGGTCTGTATTGATACCAGAATCTCACAGAAAGGGACAATATAGCTAAGTCAGCAATTCTCATTAAAAAAACAATTTGGAGATTTGCTCAGAAAAATATTTTTAACGAAACCTTAAACATTTCAGTTGGACAAAATATAATGTATTGAATTTAATAAAAGTTTTTAATATTCGGAGTGTTAATGAGCAATCCTGCTGTTGCAAATAGTCTTGCTGAAGACTTTGGGGGCGTTACACCTGTTCCTGTTCCTTCCTTAGCGAATATTTGGGCAAAAAAGTATATCCAAAACTTGCAATCATCCTCTGCTAAATCAGAGCTACAAGCTCATAGCTTAGAAGAAATTTTATCTTCAGAGGGGCGCATTGAAACTGCAACGCATTTACAAAACTCTCTAAGATTTGCAACTGCTCAAGCATGGGCAAGAACAGAAAATCTACTGATAGGACAAAATCGGTCTCATGGAATAGATGATGAATTAATCGATCCTTGGCAAATCGCCACAGATTCCCGCAATTTATTTGAGCAAACCTTTAAAATCTATACGGATAATGCTCAAAGTCGGATTTTCTCTTTCGATTTAGCGACCGAGGGACAAGACAGCCACTATTTTGAAAGCAAAACGCAACTTCCTACTACTGGACAACTATCGGTAGCGATCGCCTCAAATGTAGGTAAGATTCGCAAAAAATATACATCAATCGATCCACGAGCGATCGGTTTTGTGAGTATGCAGTTCCATTACAGTGGACAAATCCTACTAGAATCTCTCGCTCCTCTAGAACAGCTAGTGGTCAGTTCTTATTTCAAAGTAATTGATGATCATCTATATATGCCTTTGCAGCGTTGCTATGATGCCGCAGGATATTTGGAATATGACGATGCAAAAATGCAGGCGGTACGTTCTCTTTTGACCCTAACTACCTCCATTGCGATCGGGGTATCCCAAAAAACTCTGGTAATGCATTCAGATTATCAATGCCATAGCGGTGTATTGAGTTTGCCACAGGTCAGAATTTCTAGTCTGCGTGACATTGAAATGTTTCAGGTTTATCTCTGTCTTTGTGTGCTTGAACAAAGCGTGAGCCCGATTCAGCAGGAGCTTTTTCCGATTTGTATCATGCTCTATCCACCCCTAAAAGTAAGTTGGGAGTTGGTGCGGACATTGCTCAGACTGCTGGAACAAGAAATGCACGACCACTTAGGGGATCTCTATATGCAAGAATTTGAGCCTTATTTGACGGCTTTAAATGAAATGTTTGGTGATGATGTGCTGCCTGAAGCCTGATAATGTTCTTTGAGAAATAGCTAAGAATTTAGAATCAAGCATGACCTGTATTTGTACGATTAGCCAAGCGATCGCGATCACCTCGGCAACAGTTGCCAACATTGACGCAACTTCCCAAACCAAAATCAGAGGTGTGATTTCTGATAGTCGCAAGCTAAAGGCGGGTGAACTATTTGTTGCACTCACAGGTGAAAACTTTGATGGTCATGGGTTTGTGGCTCAGGCGATCGCTCAGGGTGCGGTGGCGGCGATCGTAAGTCATGACTGGATTAATTCTGAAGCTGGTTCTCAAGCATCTCAGGGCTTACCTTTGCTGGCGGTTGCCGATACTTTAACGGCTTACCAAGATCTGGCGCGATGGTGGCGATCGCAATATTCGCGCCCCGTCATCTCCATAACTGGCTCCGTCGGCAAAACTACTACCAAAGAAATTGTGGCAAGTATGCTGTCTTGCTACGTTTTGCCGCAGGGTGATGATCAGGAACAGTCCATCAGAGTTCATAAAAGTAAAGCCAATCATAATAATGATATTGGTGTCGCCCAAACTTTATTAGCGATCAACCCCGACCACCATGATTTTGTGGTCGTAGAGATGGGAATGCGCGGACTCGGCGAGATTGCCCGTCTCGCTAAAACCGCTTTGCCCACAGTCAGTGTGATTACCAATGTTGGCACAGCGCATATTGGTAGATTAGGCTCACGGGAAGCGATCGCCGAAGCTAAATGTGAATTGTTAGCAGCAACTCCCACCAACGGCACAGCCATTCTCAATGCTGACAATCCCTTGTTACTAGAAACTGCCCGCAAGGTTTGGTACGGTAAAACAATTACCTATGGATTGGGAATCGGTGATGTAAATGGAGAATTAATTGAAAACAAGTTAATTGTGGAAGGACTAACTTGGGAGTTGCCCTTACCCGGTCGCCATAATGCGCTTAACTTTCTAGCTGGTCTTGCGGTTCTCAAAGCCCTAAATCTTGACTGGCAAAAAACTATACAGGGACTAGGCAAGCTGGATCTTCCCTTTGGTCGAGCGCAGTTATACGACTTGCCTCAAGATGTGCAGATTCTGGACGAGACTTACAATGCTTCGCCTGAAGGTATGTTGGCGGCTTTGCGACAACTTGCGGATATGCCAGCTAAGCGCCACTGGGCAGTACTTGGCACCATGAAAGAATTAGGAGAATTATCACCACAGTTGCATCATCAAGTCGGTGCAGCTATTAGTGAATTAGGGATTGTGGGGGCAATCATTTTAGCGGATGGTGAAGCTGACGCTATTTTGGCGGGTGCAAATGGATCTCTTAAATATGCGATCGCCTGTCAGTCCCATGAAGAAATTACCGCGACACTATTACAAAAAATCGAAAGTGGCGATCGGATTTTATTCAAAGCCTCTCGCTCCGTAGGCATGGATCGCGTTGTCCAAGAGTTTCGTCAACATTGGCAAATAGGCAGCTTATAGCGCTTAAAGGTGAGTGGTGGCGCTTCGCGCCGCCACTCACCTTTTCGGTTTTAGGAAGCAAAACCTGCGATCGCTTGTTCGACGATGGCTAGAGCTTGATCAATCTCAGCAGCGGAAACGATCAATGGAGGAACAAAACGGACTACCTTCACGCCTGCTGGCACTAATAGCAAACCATGCTCAATGCCAGCCGCAACCACATCACGGGCTTGGATGTTGCTGGATTCTTGCAGGACGAGACCATCGATTAAGCCCCAGCCGCGAACTGACGCGATGTGCTGAGGATAGCGATCGCAAATTGCTTGTAGTCCAGTCCGCAACTGTTGACCACGTTCTCTAGCATTGGCGATCAAGTTATCGGTGACGATCGTATTGCAAACTGATAGAGCCACGGCACAGGCAAAGGGATTACCACCAAAAGTGCTAGCGTGATCGCCTGCTTCAAAGACATTGCAGTGAGCCTTACACATCATCGCGCCGATGGGAATGCCACCACCTAAACCCTTGGCTGAAGTAAAGACATCGGGCTGAATGCCGAGATTTTCGTAACCCCAAAGCATTCCACTGCGTCCCATGCCAACTTGCACTTCATCAATGATCAACAGGATCTTTTTCTCATCGCAAATTTCACGGATGCGGGCAAAGTAAGCGCGATCGCCAGGGTTAACGCCACCTTCGCCCTGCAAGGGTTCGAGCATAATCGCGCAAAGTCTACCTTCGTATTTGACGACAGCCTCTTCTAGAGCCGTGATGTCGTTGTAAGGAACGTAGTCAAAACCTTGGACTAGGGGCGCAAAGTTTTTGTGATATTTGGGCTGACCAGTAGCCGTGACCGTGGCGAGGGTGCGTCCATGAAAGCTAGCATTGGCGGTCAAAATGACAGGATCATCAATGCCAAGCTTGGTATGAGCATATTTACGCGCTAATTTGATTGCGCCTTCGTTGGCTTCTGCGCCAGAGTTACAGAAAAAGGCTTTATCAGCACAGGAGTTTTGGACTAACCATTTAGCTAATTGACCTTGAGATGCAAAATAAAACAAGTTAGAGGCGTGGTGCAAAGTTTGAATCTGTTCGGTGACAGCCTTGACCATCGCAGGATGGGCATGTCCGAGGGTGCAAGTTGCGATACCTGCGACAAAATCTAAATATTCCTTGCCTGTGTCATCCCAAACACGGCAGCCTTCACCACGCTCTAGGGCGATCGGAAAGCGGGCATAGGTACTCATCACATATTCGTTAAATTCGGTGATGGTATCAGTGGAGATGTGTTGATCTAATTGAGCTTGAGGCTGAACTTCTAAAGTGGTTGGTGACATAGATAAAAGTATGACAATTCTGATAATTTCATTATGAATGATATAAAAAGTTTTGCGAATACTTCTGTAGTGGAATTAGCGAATTATGGGCTAACTTTTTATTACGGTCGGTGCGACAGGTGAAAATATTCCATACATTACAGTCTGTTGAGGTTTTGTGTAGCCAAGAAGATTTTTAAAAGGCTGGCTTTGCCAGCCTTTTAAAAATCTATTCAGGGTTTTCCCCTGTTGGGTGTGCAGCGAAGCCGCGCACTATTAATTGTTGAAATTTGTCTTCCCAATCTCTAATCGAAAAAAAACAGCATCCACCAAATTACATCCTTCCCAAAACAATAAACTCGGTAAATGACCATAGGGAGCCGCGATCGCAAAGATTAGATTTTCGTACTTTCGCCATACTTTTGGGGCGATCGCTAGATTGACCCAACGCGATTTGCGCCAGCCAACGCGATCGGCAAACTTCTCATAGGTCGCCGCAAATTCCCAATAGTTATTTGCTTCATAGATTAATTTCCCCCCCAGACTTTTCCAGATTCTTTTCTGAATACTCAGCCCAAAGCGACTATTACTGGACTGAATCCATGCTTGATCGATCGCTAGCCAGATTTCTCCAGAGATTTGTTGAATATCTTTAACGCTAAGTTCAGAAATTTTTTGTTTGTGAGCTAGTTCGAGAATGATTTGATTAGTCAGTTGGTCTCCTTCTTGCCATTGTCCGAGGCTGAGTGCGGATTGTAACTGAGCTATCAAGTTAGCAGGATCGCGATCGCTCTTTTCTGGTTTTGGCGCATGAAGGGCTTCTAGCACCTCACTAGCTGAGCTATATCGATTGGCGATCGCTCTTTCTAATAGACGATTAAGCACGATCACCAGATGTTCAGAAATAGGTGTTGCTAGCTTCTCTTGCCAAATCCAGCGATCGCCCAAATCATCATATAAATCAAAGGGAGACAGTCCCGTTAGCAAATGAATGCAAGTAATTCCTAAACTATACAGATCACTCTGGGGGACAGCCTTTCCTCTTGCCTGTTCTGGAGCAATATATTCGGCACTGCCGATTAATGTACCTGTGTGATTAGTGTTACTGGTAAATACTTTGGCAGCTCCAAAATCCACTAGCACTAGATTATTAGAGACAGAAGAATGAGAACGCCGAATAATATTTTCGGGTTTAATATCGCGATGAATCACTTGGCGATCGTGGATGAATTGCAGAACTGGCAACAGATTTTCCAATAGTTGCTCGATTTGAGCTTCACTAAAAATGCCATTAAATTGTAGTTCTTGACTAAGATTTTCCCCTTCGATTAATTCTTGAACTAGATATAAATATCCTTCTTCTTCAAAATACGCGATCAATTCTGGAATTTGTGGATGAGAACCTAAATCTTTAAGTTGGGCAGCTTCTCTCTCAAATAAAGCGATCGCCTTTTGCATCAGTTGAGGATTTTGAGCTTGGGGAAACTGCGGCAGAAATTGTTTGATCGCACAGGGTTGTCCCAATCTTCCTAAATTCTCTGCCCTAAAAGTCCGTCCCATACCTCCCTGACCGAGCAGTGCGATCGGCTCATACAAGCCCTTAAGCTGCAATCTGCTACCACAATTCGCACAAAATCTGCTGATTCCCAAACTGCTAGCAGGATTATTCGGCTTCTGGCAAAGAGGGTTTAAGCAATAAGGCATATTTCTGACGGTATATTTACATTTGTTTACATTAAACGTAATGTTTTATTAATAATTATAAAACTTTCGTAGAAAAGTAACTAATCATGGCATCAACGACAACTTCTGCAAGCAACAAAGATCAATCCACAACAGTAAGTAAGCCAGTTGGTCTTAATGTCAATCCTACAGGGGCAGGTGTATTTGGTTTTAGCAACTTTGCCGAAACTTGGAACGGACGCATGGCAATGATTGGATTAGTTGCTGGCTTTACGAATGAAGTTTTGACTGGCAAAGGTATCCTTGCTCAAGTCGGTATTACTGGCGGCATCAGTGTTTTGTTTGCTCTTTTCTTTGCTGGCTTCACCGTTGCCACTTTGCTTGGCTACTATGCAGTCAAAGCAACTCAAAACGCAGAATAAATTCATAAAGAGGCTTCGACTCCGCTCAGCCAACAATATACGTTGGCTGAGCGGAGTCGAAGCCCTATTTTTCTCATCAATGATTTAGGACGGCTCTAGCCTAGAAACAAAAAATAGCGGCGCGATGCGCCGCTATTTTTTGTTTCTAGGCTATTTATTGAGTATAATTTTGAAAACGATTATCATTTTTTTGAGCAATCTATGCTTGAAGTGCAGAACCTATCCGTTCAATATCGGGAAGTCTCAGCCCTAGAAGATATCTCCTTTCAGATTCACTCTGGCTCCATCGTGGGATTGATTGGCGCAAACGGCGCAGGTAAAAGCACTTTACTTAAAGCCATGCTCAAATTGATCACCGTCCAAACTGGGCAAGTTTTTTATCGCGGTAAGCCCCTCAAACAGCAGCGTCAAAAAGTTGCTTATTTGCCACAGCGATCGCAAATTGACTGGGACTACCCTGTAACGGTTTGGAATGTAGTGATGATGTCGCGCATCCATCACACCAACTGGTGGGGCAAGCATAGTCGGCGATCGCAGGAAATTGTGCAGGAAGCTCTGGAGCGCGTAGAGCTATATGAATTGCGCGATCGCCCGATCAAGCATCTTTCAGGTGGGCAACAACAGCGCGTATTTTTGGCACGGGCTTTGGCGCAGCAAGCTGATGTGCTGTTGTTAGATGAGCCGATGGCGGCGGTTGACAAGAAAACCGAAGCGCTGATGTGGCAAATTTATGCAGAGCTAAAACAAGAAAATAAAACCCTATTAATTAGTTGCCATGAATGGGGCGACACCCTCGATCGCTATGATCAGTTACTTTTGCTCAACCATCGTTTGGTGGCAAGTGGCACACCAAGACAGGTTTTGACCTCTAAAAATATTCAAAGTGCCTATGGCGGCTCGTTTGAGAATATGAATCAAAGCGATCGCGAAGAATTACTATTTTGCTAAAAAAGGTGCAGTGCTACGCACTGCACCTTTTTTAGCAAAATAGTAATTCTAAATGAGTTGTTAGAGGCTTCGACTCCGCTCAGCCAGCGTATATCGTTGGCTGAGCGGAGTCGAAGCCCTATTTTTCTCATAAAGAGAATTGCTGGCATTTCATAATCGATTCATTTTTTAGCGCCATGTGTTATATTCTAAAAAATGAAACGATTATGAAACATAATCATGGCTGCTAAATCTAGTTTCACTTGGGTTTCTCAATCCCTCAAAAACTATTTGCTAATCCTGTCCCTATTGGCGATCGCGGGACTGAGTGGATGCAACGCGCCAAATAATTCTGAGACAAAAGCAAATCGCCAAGGCAAAAAAGTAATTCTCACCACATTTACTGTGCTAGCAGACATGGCGCAAAATGTGGCGGGCGACAAAGCGATCGTGGAATCGATTACGAAGGTGGGAGCAGAAATTCATGGCTATGAACCCACACCTAGTGATTTAAAACGTGGTCAGGGAGCCGATCTTATTCTTGACAATGGCTTAAATTTAGAACGTTGGGCAGATCGTTTTTATAATAGTTTTCCTAAAGTAATGCGCCTGACCTTGAGTGAAGGAATTACGCCTGTGAATATTGCGGAAGATAGCTATCAAGGCAAGCCCAATCCCCATGCATGGATGTCGCCGCAAAATGCCTTGATCTATGTGGAAAATATTCGTAAGGCGCTAAGTAAAATAGATCCAGTCAATGCCGCTACCTACGAGGCAAATGCTCAAGCCTACAGCCAGCAAATTAAGAATCTCGATACAAAATTAAAACTGGCGATCGCGGTAATCCCACCCGACCAAAGATATCTTGTTAGCTGTGAAGGCGCTTTTTCCTATCTGGCGCGTGACTATGGACTAAAGGAAGTTTATATTTGGTCAGTCAATGCGGAGCAGCAAGCTACTCCCAAACAAGTTCAGAAAGTAATTGAAACCGTAAGAGCAAAAAAAATCCCCACGGTATTTTGCGAGAGTACGGTCAGTAATGCGCCGCAGATGCAGGTAGTTAAGGAGACAGGCGCAAAGTATGGAGGTGTATTTTATGTGGATTCTCTATCACCGCCCGACGGTAAGACACCGACTTATCTAAAACTGGTGGAATACAACATCGACACTTTAATAGCTGGTTTAAAAACAGATTAATCAAAAAATTTTTAAAGGAGAGAACTATGAGTACCATCAATATTGATATTGAGAATGTAACCGTTGCCTATCATGGCAAAATCGCTCTGCATAGCGCTTCGCTGCAACTCAACGCAGGCACGATTTGCGGTCTAGTGGGTATGAATGGCGCGGGTAAATCCACTCTATTTAAAGCAGTGATGGGATTTGTAAAACCCATCACTGGCAGAATTTTAATTAATGGATTGCCAATTCGTCTTGTTCAAAAAGAAAGCCTTGTTGCCTACGTTCCTCAATCGGAAGAAGTGGATTGGAACTTCCCTGTGAGTGTCTATGATGTGGTGATGATGGGGCGCTATGGCTATATGAATTTCCTACGGATGCCTAAAGCAAGCGATCGCGCGGTGGTGCGTGATAGTTTAGAGCGAGTCGAGATGTGGGAATTACGCGATCGCCAAATTGGTGAGCTGTCGGGTGGACAGAAAAAACGCGCCTTCTTTGCCAGATCTTTAGCTCAGCAGGGCAAGGTTCTACTTTTAGATGAGCCATTTGCGGGTGTGGATATCAAAACCGAAAAGATGATGATTCATCTATTAATGGAACTTCGCGATGCTGGTTATACGGTGTTAATTTCTACCCATGATCTTGATTCAATCACCACTTTTTGCGACCAAGTTGTGTTGATAAATCGCACAATCCTCGCCTATGGCGAGACTTCGGAAGTATTTACTGAAGAGAATTTGTCTCGTACTTTTGCAAGTAAAGATCAAGAATAGGTAATTGTGTGGTAGTCGTAGCGCCACAAGAAGTAATGGGCGGCGCAATGCGCCGCCTATTACTTCTTGTGGCGATTTCTTAAAGATTTTATAGAAATAATCATGGAAATATTAAATTGGTTTACAGAGCCTTTGCAGTTCGGGTTTATGGTAAAGGCGATTTGGATTAGTGCCTTGGTGGGAATTGTCTGCTCCGCGCTATCTTGCTTCATGATCTTGAAAGGCTGGGCATTAATGGGAGATGCAGTTTCCCATGCCGTATTACCCGGTGTAGTTCTTGCGTATGTGATGAATATTCCCTTTGCAATCGGGGCGTTTGTATTTGGAGTCGGGTCTGTAGTTGCGATCGGCTTTATCAAATCGAATACGCGCATTAGAGAAGATACGGTGATTGGTTTAGTATTTACGGGATTATTTGCCTTTGGGATAGTGTTAATCTCTAAGGTCAAAAGTACCGTTGACTTAGGGCATATTCTCTTTGGTAATGTCTTGGGGATTTCTGATGCTGACATCCTGCAAACTGTGATTATTAGCGTGATTACCCTAGTTACCCTAGCGATTTTACGCAAAGATTTAGTTCTGTTTTGCTTTGACGCTACCCATGCTCGTTCTATTGGTTTAAATACTACTTTTCTATATTATGTCCTTCTATCTGTACTATCACTAACTGCCGTAGCAGGTTTACAGACAGTCGGTATTATTCTAGTCGTGGCGATGTTGATTACTCCTGGGGCAACTGCTTATTTATTAAGCGATCGCTTTGACCACATGATGCTAATTGCAATAGCTTCGGGAATGTTTTCTAGTGTGATGGGAACTTATATTAGTTATCACATAGATGGCTCAACGGGCGGTTGTATCGTGGTTTTGCAAACTTTACTATTTCTGATGGCGATGACTTTTGCACCAAAGCATGGAATGCTAGCCAAAGCTAGACATTCGCATCAATAAAAAAGGGAGGCGCAAAGCGCCTCCCTTTTTTATTGATGGATTTAAACCGCAATCGCCGTTTTCTCCTTTTTACCTAGTGACTCCACAATTAGTTCGGCGAGATCGTTAATAAAAATAGGATGACTATTCAGCGCAGGAACCCGATTGAAGTTGTGAATGCCAGCTTCTTCGGCAACTTCTCGATATTCAATATCGATTTCTTGCAAAGTCTCAATATGCTCTGACACAAAACTGATGGGAACTACTAAAAGGTCGTTAACTCCACGCTTTGCCAATTTTTGGATCGCTTCTTCTGTATAGGGTTGTAGCCACTCTACTGGCCCCACACGGCTTTGGTAAGCGAGGGTATGGGCATTGTAGCGATGATGGTCGCGACGGAGAGATTTCATAATTCCATCGACACAGTTTTCCATCTCTGATTGATAAGGATCACCATACTTAGTGACATATTTAACAGGGACTCCATGGGCGCTGAAGAAAATATGCACATTCTCTGGCTCGTCAAATTCCTGCAACTTGCCATCAATCAACTCATTCATCGCTCTGATATAGCCAGCCCGACCATACCAAGACTCAATCGTAATTTTGTCGATCGCTTGTAATGCGGGATCAGCTTCCCAAAGTTCATCTAACTTCTTGATGCTAGAACCAGTTGTACTAATCGAATATTGCGGATAAAGCGGCAGTACGACGAGCTGAGTAATCCCATCCTCTTTAATTTGGGCGATCGCTTCTTCAGTGTAGGGATGCCAATAGCGCATCGCCACATAGACTTTTGCTTCCACACCTCGACGCTGTAGGGCATTCTCAATATTTTCGCCTTGCTCCTCGGTAAGGACGCGCAAAGGCGAGCCACCACCGATCATCGCGTAATTTTCTTGACTAATCGGCGCACGGCTAGCGGCAATTAGAGAAGCGATCGGCTTTTGTAAAAAGGGAATGGGGAGACGAATAATCTCTGGATCGGCGAATAAGTTATACAAGAAAAGATAGACATCTTCTAACTTTTCTGGACCGCCTAGATTGAGCAGCATTACGCCAATACGACCAGACATAAAACAGTTTCCTAAATTTTTATAAATAAATAAATGAGATTAAATAATATTTGCGAAAAAGATTGCGGCATATATTCTGCAATCTTTCTCATTTTTATAGATAGATAGCCCCTAAGCCCCGTAGCACTCGCACAGCGATCACTATAGGTCTTAGGGTTTTATATTTAATTGTGCCTAGCTACTTAAATATTAGTTCAAGCTAGAAGCTAAATGTGGACTTCTGCCCCATAACCAGTAAGTGATAGTAATCCGCTATTGCTTGTCTAACCATTGCTTGACACAGGCTTCTAGCAAATCTATGTCCAAAGGCTTTGTCAGATAATCATCACAACCCGATGCGATCGCCGATTCTTTGTCTCCCTTCATGGCGTGGGCTGTCACCGCCACAATGGGAATTTTGGCAGTGCGATCGCTAGCTTTGAGCTGTCTGGCAACTTCCCAACCATCCACTTCAGGCAGAGATAGATCTAGCAAAATCAAGTCGGGTTGATTAGTTTCTAGCCAATCCAAAGCCGCCCGTCCATCTTGGATACAAGTTACTAAATATCCTGAATCTTGAAACACTTGCTCTACCAAAACTTGGTTATCAGGAGCGTCTTCAACTACCAAAATGAGTGGCTGGCGATTAAATACGGGCATAGTTGCTGAGCGGTTCTTTGATGAATTTAATATAGAGATGTTTGAAGGTGGAACGTAAGACTCTAGGCATTCCAAAGTCAATGGCTAGCATAGTAGTCGGCAATTTCCAGTCGCTAACTTGCAGTTGTGATATTGGTGTGCCGATGACAGCGATCGCATCTAGATCCTTACTGCATAGCCCAGATCGCATCGCTGCCGCTACGGTGGGTACATCTTGAGGCTTTACACCGAGAATATCTACCATAACGCGATCGAGGGCAAATACATCACAGGAAGCCGCCAGAACCCCTAAATTCTTTGGTTCTCCGCCACTAGGGCCATTACCTTCATGCCCAATGATGCCATCGAGAATCGTCAGTTCAGGGTTAATGGTACGCGCTGTTTCTACTAACATTTGCGCGAATCTTTCCACATCTTTACCCGCTTCCATATGCCACCAAGCTTTCATTTTGCCAGGGACGCAACCAAATAAATTTTTGACTCCGAGGGTGAGCGTTAGTTGCATATGGGATTTCACCTTGGGCAAATTAATCACCACATCAGCATCCATCGCTTCTTTACTCAGCCGCAAGTTATGTAACTCTCCAGAGCCTTGGGTTTCGTAACGCTTGCCATGAAATTCGACAATCGGAATTCCCAGTTCTTCGGCAAGGGGTAAAAGTCCATTGGCTTTGGCAATTCCCTTAACGCTCCCAAAAGCAGGACTATCCCCTAAGAATGGCTTACCTCCCGCCTCTTGCACCATTTTAGCCACGCAATAAACCAATTCAGGACGAGTAGTACATTCCTTAGTTGGTCGAGAGCCTGTCAGCAAATTGGGCTTAAGGAGAACGCGATCGCCTGCTTTAACGATGCTAGACATACCTCCTAGTGGCTCCAGTACTGCCTCCAAAGCTTGCATTAGTGAAGCAATTTCATAGCTAGAGGTATGCAAAAGACTGACAGTTGGTTTCATGACAATTTCTAGAAGGTGATTGGTCAGCGAACTACCTAAAATATAACTTATGCCAACCCAAGAAATTCTTGGAGGCGCGATGCGCCTCCAAGAATTTCTTGGGTTTTATAGCGCTTTTATAAACAAGGATGGTTTCCCCGCCGAAGGCGGGGAAACCATCCTTAATATTTAACGAATAACTTCAGGACTCCAGAAATACGCCCATCTTACGGAATTTTTGATAGCGTAGCTCCTGTAACGCTTGGACATCTAGTTTACTCAAACGCTCTAGATTTTCCATAATCGCGGCTTTAAGATTTTCAGCAGCCTGTAGTGGCGATCGATGCGCTCCGCCTAGAGGCTCATCAATTACATAATCGACAACACCTAAACGTAATAGATCAGGAGCCGTAATTTTGAGAGCCTCCGCCGCTTTACCCGCCTTAGCCGAATCTCTCCAAAGAATCGCCGCACAAGCTTCGGGCGTAGCAACTGTATAAACTGAATTTTCAAACATCATGATCTGATCACCAATGCCGATGCCCAAGGCTCCACCCGATCCGCCTTCGCCAATCACAGTGCAGATAATCGGCACGCGCAACCCAAACATCTGGCGCAAATTCGCCGCGATCGCCTCTCCTTGTCCCTGTTCTTCCGCCGACACCCCAGGATAAGCCCCAGGCGTATCGATCAAAGTAATGATTGGCAAGCTAAATCGGTTAGCGTGATCCATCAGTCGTGACGCCTTGCGATAGCCCCCTGGAGAAGCCATCCCAAAGTTACGGGTCATATTGTCTTTAGTGTCGCGTCCCTTTTGATGTCCCAAAATTACTACAGGGCGATCGCTAATGCGGGCAAGTCCACCAACCAGTGCCGAGTCATCATTTCCTCGGCGATCGCCATGCAACTCCATCCACTCATCAGTAATTGCCTGCACATAGTCGAGGGTACTAGGACGACGGGGATGCCTGGCAATCTGCATTCTTTGCATAGCACCCAAGCCCGAAAAAATCTCTCGCCGCAAAAGCTCTGCTCGTTGCTCTAGCAGATGAATCTGTTCCACCATATCGACATCGTTGTCATTGGCGAGTTCGCGAATTTGGGAGATCCGATTTTCTAGCTCAACGATTGGCTTTTCAAAGTCAAGGAGGATTTGGCGATCGGCCATGATGCAATTTTGTATATTAGATACCAGTTCTCAGATTAGCAGACAAAGCGCTAGGTACACATCGCTATTAAAATCCAAGAATTAGTAGTGCGGCGCTAAGCGCCGCACTACTAATTCTTGAGGGGCAAAGGGGTATAGTTTATTTTGGGATTAATTAATATTTAAAAGATCTGGTGGTATTTTATGGCACTTAAGCTTGGCAAAATCGAGATTGGCTATCGTCTGCTCATTTCGATGGTGGCGATCGCGATCGCCTATGGATTTTTGGGCAGTGAGCTATGTAAATCAATGTGGGCTAACAATTATCTGAACTCCTTCCTACTGCTGGCGCTGAGTGTGGCGGGAACCTTTGCCATACCTCAAAGCTTGGGTGGACTGTTAGCCGCGATCGCCTCAGTCGCTACCGTTTATTGGCAATCATCTAACCTCACCTATACCATTGCCAGCGCGATCGCTTGCCTCGTCATTTATTGGCTGGGTTTTCAAGATATACGTTATGAGTCTGCACCAGACAAAAAGCTATCTAAAATCGAAATTATGGCGACAGTGATCACAATCGCTTTTACAGTGGCGATCGCCTTGATCATCTCCCAAACGCACCCCCCCTTAAACTTACTGACTAGTGTTGCGATCGGCGCGATCGCAGGCGCTATCACCTTAGTGGGTAAACAACTCATATATATAGACTTGTCTCAAAAAGAAATTTGGCGATTATTCGGTATAGTCAGCGCTAGTAGTTTTGCGATCGGGGTTGTGATTAGAGCAATTATCTATGCCACCACTAAACCACTCATACTTTATTAGCTCTAAAAAAGTATGAGTGGTTTCAAAAAGTACCCTTCCAAAATCATAGTTCCAGTCTCAATTACAAATATGTCCATATCTCTACCGACTGCAAAACATATTTTGCTGACAATGGCTGTGTGGATTCTGGTTCCCTTTGGGATTTACTTCGCTTCCCATCCTACACATCCAGACTGGTATAAGCATTTTGTTTATCAAGCATGGGGATTTTTGCAAGGACGGCTCGATATCTGGAATTTGCCCTCTTATTATGTGGATTTAATTTATTGGCAAGACAAAATTTATCTTCCTAATCCTCCTTTACCTTCAATTTTATTAGTACCTTTTGTGGCAATCTGGGGAATTGCTACCGAACAAATCCGCGTATGTATGTTGGTAGGAGCGATCGATGTGTTTTTGGTGTGGATATTACTAGGCAAGATGGGTTTCCAAGGGGCTTTACGGATTGGATTAAGCATTCTTTACGGGTTCGGGACGGTTCATTACAGCGCTAGTATCATTGGCACAATTTGGTTCTATGCCCATGTTGTTGCAGAATTGGGGATGCTGTTAGCATTAGTAGAATTTTTTGGGAAACGAAGATTTGCGTTGATTGGATTTTGCATGGGATTAGCTTTCTTATCCCGCCAAGCCACTGTTTTAGGCTCATTATTTTTCTTGGGTTGGCTCATATGGGAACGTCCAGAGCGCTGGGTTTATAAAGGAATTAGCTTTGGCTTGGGGTTCGCACCGCTTTTTGGATTACAGTCTTGGTTTAATTGGGCAAGGTTTGGCGATCCGAGGGAGTCGGGCTATATGCTCCAAAACTATTATTCATCGGTGCAAGCGCCCGAAATTAAGAAGTATGGTCTTTTTAATACCGCCTATATTCCCAAACATCTCAAGCTAATTTTTATGGGAATGCCTGATTTTCTGCCTAAGTTTCCCTTTGTGCGCCCCAATCCTGAAGGGATGAATATTTGGCTAACCACGCCTGCATTTTTTGCATTGTTAGCTGCTAATTGGTTGGATGTGTTAGTGGTTTTAGCTGGGTTATCTGCCTTTGCCATCTCCTTGCCAGCAATGATCTACACGGCGACAGGGTGGGTTCAGTTTGGTTATCGTTATGCTCTCGATTATTTACCTTTTCTATTTTTGGCGATCGCCAGTGGTTTACAGAGAATGCCTAAGGTTTTGGCATGGATACTGATTGTTGCGTCTGTTTTAGTAAATATCTGGGGCGTATATTGGTCAGTCAAATTAGGCTGGTGAATTATTGCGACTAATATAACCATTGAGATCTGGCAAATAAATCAATGGCATATATTGCTAACCATCCGAATACGATTACCACGATCCCATAAGAAATAACAAATGTGCCAATAATTTCTTCGAGCATGATATAAAAAGGCAAAATCAAACCGATATAACGAGCATTCGATAACCAAAAAGATTGAGAAGCAATAACGACCCACTGAGCAACAGTCCATGATAATAACTCATAGGATATTTTTTTCTTTTTATGGAACATCAAATAAACATAAAGAATTACAACTATTGGCAATAAAATTGTTGAAGCCTGATCAATATAAGTCGTTATGCTGTCCAGCCAATCCCCTTTGATCATGCTGCTTGTATTGTAAATATATTGATTGATTGGATTGAATACTTCTTTATTCCAAATATTTTTCATAAATACTTTGTAATAAAAGGGATCGCCAAATACCCAAGCATTAATTGAAAGGTAAATCATAGTTCCCATTGGTATAACTAAGGATTGAAATAGGGCGTATTTGTTGGTCTGCCATAGTTTATTTTTTAGGAAATGTGCAAGATAGGGAATGATACAGAGCAATCCTAGAGATCTCGTAAGTGCCGCACAAAAACCAGCAATAACGGCTAAAGAGTATTGTCTTTTTTCCAAAAAGTAGAGAAACAAAGCTGTTGTTGCCAAAAATACGCCTTCCGTATAAACCATATTGAAATAGATCGCAATTGGCGTAAGAAAGAGAAGTCCCATAATCTGCCACACTTTGCGCTTCTCAAATCCTGCTTCCAAAAGAAACATCGCAAAGGCTATATGTCCGATCGCCGAACCGATGTTTGAAATTACTAACCCTGTTAAATAAGGATTGCCAAAAATGGGTGTCAATAAGCGAATTAGCAAAGGATAGAAGGGGAAAAAGACAATAAATTCTACGCCTTCCCCTGCACTTTGATAGCCATGCTGTGATAGGAAAATATAGTGATGGGCATCATTGTAGCTAAATCGATTTAGAGCATCCTCCCATTTGAGGTTTGGGTAGTTGAGCATTAGAGCCTTCGCCATCATTGCTACTAGAATAATTTGATACAAAAGCGCGATAGCAATTATGGCTTTTGGGGTGACAAGATATGATTTGGCAATAGCAATTAATTTAGAAATTAAAGGATTAGAGAAAATACCTCGATTATCTTGATTTTTTTGAAAGCGATCGCCTGCTTCATTTATAAAATTAATGTCAGGCAAGCATAATTTTGGGCGTTGATCATCTAAAGTCTGATTAAAAATGCGACTAGTGAAGAAATTTTGGCAAACTTCACACCGATATTTGCGATCGCCTGCAATTGTTTTTCCACAATCTTGAAACTCTGTACTCTCACATAGAGGACATTCCATTTTTAGTAAATTTTAACTATCTTTTTCAGAAAAATGATATCTTAATTTAACGTAAGCAACGTAAATAATGAAGAAAAAAATTTTAGTTGTGGTCGCTATTATTCTCACAATCATTACGGGCTGGATTACTTTTATCCATATCGATTGGTTTAGTCAAATTCAGCAAATTGTGAAAACATCAGGAATATGGGGATCAGTAATTTTTGTGATCGCCTATGCGATCGCTACTTTGTTGATTTTACCTGTGACCGCTTTAAATATTGCAGGTGGAGCGCTCTATGGCGGATTTGAAGGATTACTACTTACATCAGCTGGGGCTTTAACATCAGCTTTTATGGGATTTGTTTTGGCGCGTTGGCTTGGTAATAAATGGATTCCAAGTGACAAGAGTGAATCAAACATAAGTAAAAATTTAGTATCGGGTGGAATTGGCTATGCTTTTGCCGCGAGGCTATTTCCCCTAATTCCCTACGGGTTAGTTAGCTTTGCCGCAGGATTGAGTCCCATCAAGCACCGAGACTATCTGATCGGAACTTTATTGGGGACCCCTTTGGGAATTGCTCCCTTTGTGTTACTGGGTAGTACGGGAGTACAAGTAACTAGTAGCCATGATGTGCGACCTTTATTAGCTAGTAGCTTAGGACTAGCGATATTAGTTGTGGTGGGTACATGGTATGGCTCTAGTCAAAAAGAAGAATTGACTCAAGAAGATTATGCAGAAGCTAAAAAATGATTTAGAACAAAATTTAGACCAAAATCTAGCGAGCCATTTGCCTAAACAATCAACTTGGGATTTGTATTTGGTTTTAGGAAGTCTGGGAATCTTTGCGATCGCCTTATTTTTAAGGCTATGGCACCTCGATTATGTTGCTTATCCAGTCTTTGATGAAGTGTATTTCCCCAAATATGCCGAGGAATATTTGCAAGGTGTAGCTACTTGGGAAGGTCATCCGCCGCTAGCCAAATATTTAATTATGTTGGGCATTATTGTATTTGGACATAATGAAATAGGCTATCGGATTGCCAGTGCCTTGTTTGGAGCAGTTGTGCCAATTTTAACTATAGGCGTTGCCTACCGCCTTACTTATCAGCGTACTTTTGCTCTCCTTTCAGGATTATTTGTACTGAGTGATGGCTTATTCCTCGTGGAATCAAGATTGGGATTAATTAATGTATTTTTAGTAGTCTTCGGTATGGCTTCACAGATATTCTTGTTGGCAGGGCTGCAACAAGAAGACACAACACCAAGAACATTTTTACTGTGTTGCGCGGGCTTGATGTTAGGAGCTTCTGCTTCAGTGAAATGGAATGGATTAGGATTTGGTTTACTGTTATTTTTATTAATCCTATTTATTTGGGCGATCGCTAAGTTTTCCCCTAAACATATTCGGCAGACTGGCATCCTTTCAGAACTAATTAAGTTGCATTGGTGGCAATATCTTCTGGCTTTTGTGATTGTGCCGATCGCCTTTTATGTATTGCAGTGGATTCCTTTGTTGATGCTAAATTCGGGAGGTATTTCCCTAAAGACTGACTTTGGCGCAATTTCTAGTTTTTGGGAAGCTTTAATCCGAGTCCATCAACATATTATTTGGTGGCATTCCTCCAGCGCCGTAACCACTATTGATCCAACCCAGCCATCCCATCCCTATTGTTCATCGGCAATTTCTTGGGCTGTCTCGGCTAGACCGATCGGCTACTATTTTCAAAATCAGAATGGGTATTTTTCGGTAATTCAAGCGCTCGGCAATCCAATTTTGTGGTGGTTATCAACTCTATCTATAGTAATTATTACAGGAGCATCACTGTCTTCGCGTTTTCTTAAATTAACTAATCCTCAGATAACTAGTCCTCAGAGCAGCTACTTACTTTTAGGCTACTTCGCTAACTATGCGCCTTGGCTATTAGTCAAGCGTTGTCTATTTATTTATCACTATATGTCTGCTGCTGTGTTTAGCTTTATGGCTTTGGCGTGGCTAGTTACTAAAATGATTGACCGTCAAGGTATCACTCGTTATTTAGGTTATGCAATTATTGCCATCGTCATGCTCGCGCAGATCTTTTTTTCGCCGATTTGGTTCGGGTTCCCCATATCGCCCAGTGACTTTTATCAGCGGATGTGGTTTATGCCCGACAAGGTATTTGGATTTAATTGGATTTGACGATCATTTTGACAATCTTTTTTTAGTTTCCAACATTCCCAAAACATCCTCAAGATCACACTAAGGTTTGCACCTGTCGCTGACCCAAACTTTCGCGGCAAGTGTTTTACAGGTAATTCAACAGTCGAGAACTCTTTTGTTTTTAGCAAAAACTCGGCACTAAACAAGGCTCCGTTCGATTTGATGGGCTTAATTGATTGGTAAATACTTTTTGGAAATAATTTAAATGCACAATCGATGTCTCGAGCCTTTATGCCAAGAACCCATTGGATAAAAATGTGATAAAGCCAAGCATTTAGCGATCGCAAAAACATATCAGCCCGTTTGACACGGTAGCCAATCACAATCTTGGATAATAAACTTCCTTGAGCATTGTGAATACATGGCAAAAAGTGATCAAGATCATTAATTTCAAATTGACCATCCCCATCAGTTAAGAAAATATATTCATGCAACGCTTGGTCAAATCCACTCCGTAAAGCAGAGCCATAACCTAAATTTTGGGGATGATTGATTAAGCGAATGCAGCTATTGGCGATCGCTAATTCTGTCACGATCGCCTGTGTCTTATCGGTCGAGCCATCATTTACCACAATAATTTCATAGCAAATCCCATGATCGCCCAAATAATCCACCACGTTCGCAATCACCCGCCCAATATTTTCGGCTTCGTTATAAGCAGGTAGCACTACAGATAGAGATAAAAAATCGCTCATAATTTACGCCTGAGTTATAGCCCCTTGAGGATTTGAGTAGTACATTTCGCCAGTCAAACCGAATCAGTGGCGGCGCTCCGCGCCGCCACTGATTCGGTTTTCGGAAAACAGATTGTTTGAAACAGCAAAATGAAAAACAAAATTACATTGAAGGCACTAATTCCATAAATTACAGTTTGCAGCCATGTCTCTGGAATCGCATTATATAGAGATGCATAGTTATATCGCAGATAGACATACCCTACATTTACTGCCCCCGTGACCGTAAAGCCCCAATATATCCATTTAACAACAGGAATTACCGCGATCGAGATCGCCATAAAAGCCAAGCTGTAAAGCATATAACGTTCATGCATTCGAGTGGGCAACATAAAGCAACCAATGAGCATTGTCGCCGCCGCTAAGCAATTGGCTGCAAAGTGACCATGTTGTCGATACAAAAAGATCCCCAACCACACCGTAAGGATGCCCAAAGATGCCAAGCCAATTAACTTATAGCTAATTTTTGCAAATATCGTATAGTCACGCACCCAATTTGCCCATCCCCAAATATTAAAAGCATTGACGGAGGCAAAATCATAATAATTTGCGGTGCTTTGCAAGCGTTGATATAGCAATATAAATGGCGTTAATAGATTATTTACACCCAAGCTATTTGCCCCAATTCCATAGAAAGGCAAGATAATCAACCAAGTTATGGCTAAACCACCAAAGGCGATAACCAACCATTTCCACCAAGCCTGACGAAACCATTGAGAAATCAGCAAAAATAACGCGAGAAATAGCCCCTGCGGTTTCACGATCACCATCGTTGCAATTAGCAATCCTGCTCTAATTACATAATTTTTTTGAATCAGATCAAACGCCCACAGCATTAAAAAAACCAGCACACCATCTACTTGCCCCCACACTGCCGACACAAATATAACCAACGGGTTAAAGACATAGATTAAGGCGATCGCATAGGCTTGATGCTCTGTGGTGCGTGGCTTAAGGATTTTGGCAATCAACACAGCCGAACCAATATCCGCCAACACTGGCGGCAGTTTGATCATCGCCATCAACAATATGCTGCCAGTATGCTCGAAATTAGGATCGAAAATCCGATAAGTCTTACCGATCGCCCACAATATGTATAGATAGGCGGGCGGATAGTCACAATTTGAATAGTTATAGAAATTACCAAAGCCTTGCTGGACTAAATTAACAGTCCAAGCCTTAAATAAATTTATGTCAATCTGAAAAGCAAACGGCAAGCTAATTAATAACAGATGTAAAGCTAGGGCGATCGCTAATCCTATATAAAATTTATACGAATTTACTTCTAACGTTTTTTTTAACCTGTTAGCACTTTCATCAAAAATAGTCATGTAATTTTCTAAGACGATTTAGAATTTTTGCAACTTTTGCAACCTGCTTGGGTAATATATTGCAGTCAGGTTGGTAAAAGAGTATGTCTGATTCTAAACAAAGCCGTAAAATTAATCGTTTCTTTGCCGAATTTATCGCCAAATTAAGAAAATGGCTCAATAAAATCGGTAGTCCGATTCGGATTAGTCGGCGATTTGTCCGCCAATTGCTTGGCGCGACCAAAGGAAATCGCAGAGGCAATGCGGCGGGCTTTGTATTACCAACTGTGGCTTTGGTGACTTTGTTAGTCACATTATTAGTCGTAACCACCGTATCGCGATCGTCAGAACGCGCTCAGACAGCATCAAATGCTAGAACTGAACAAGTATTCAGAAGCGCCGCTACACCGATAATTGATCGCGCTAGAGCCAAAATTGACGCACTTTTAATTGATGGCAATTTACCCCGTATCACCCCACCTGAAGACACTTTAGATAGCGTCTTTACTGATCCTAAGTATACCTTCAGTGATGAAACTCGTTTGCAGCTAGTCTATAACTTCCCAACAGGAACAAGCAACGCTATCAAAATAGACGGAGATACAATCGGAGAGAAAGAATACGTATCAACTGCGTGGAAAGTCCCAATTGATACAGATAATAATGGTAAATTCGATTCCTATGGGTTGTACAGCATTCTCTTCCGCGCTCGTCCTTCCAGTGCATCCTCAACAAGACCTGTTTTGCCGATTGAGTCACGAGCATTGCCAATGGATGAGACGACCTTGTCAAGTGCCTGTATTCAGGCTAGTGGTAGCGGTAGCAGCACTAACGCTGCGAATGCTAGTGGTTGGAGTCCAACTAGCGATAACAAACTCCGAAAAGCCTTCTTTATTTACTCGGTCACGGTTCCTATTACCGATCAAGCAAGTTTTCCACCAGCCAGTTCCAGCTCCTATAGCCTCTACGAACTTTATAAAGGAAGAACTTCGATTAGTGCAGTTGAGCTACAACAAGATAGAGCTAGATCTCCTCAAAATAACAATGCCGTATTCTTTGAAGGAGATTTAGAACTAGTTAATCCTGCAACCTTCCGCATTAATGGAAGAATTTATACCGCAGGTAGCTTAATGGTCGGTGCATTACCAAGTCGTCCTATTACCTTTTATCAAATTAGTAGTTCTGGAGGCTCGACTGCTACTTTGCCTCAATCGACGACAGATCCAAAGCTTTTCGGATCTTGTTACTACGCAAAAAGTAATAGTGAGATTGTCGTTGCGGGGCAAGTAGTAGAAGGAGACGCTCTTACTACTGTTTTAACGACAGGCAATGATAAAGTTAATGTCGATCTATTTTCTGGCGCTGGTGTTGGCGTTCCGCCAGATACTGTTACTGGTGGTCGTGTAGATATAAACAGCAATAACAAAAGTGCTTCTAACCTCAGTTCCAAAATTGCTCTCAATGACTTTGCTTACAACAATCGCATCTCCGCTCTGGTAGATGAAGCTGTCAGAATTAATGGTACGATTTCGGTAAATGGAACTTCCTCTGGGTCTTTTACATTACCATCAGGCTTTAGTTCTAGCAATCTTAGTTATTCCATAAAAGCCGATCCAACTTCCGTTCAGGAAGATGTCGTTAAGAGGATTCAAGACGAAGCTCTACTATCTATTGCTGAAGTTAATACTGCTAGACGTGCAGCATTGACCACCTACTTTAGTGAGCGCACCCGTAGAGTCAATTTTAGTGACATTCCTTTCACTACTGTTGAATCATTCAATGCAGCAACCTCCACCCTCTTAACTCGAATTGCGGTGACGGGCAAGCCTGATGATCTTGCGCCACCAGTTGATTGGATGCTACCTGCTTATACCAATGCTACCTTTGGGAAAGCACTTGGATCGTACATCTTCACATCACCTGCGACCTTTGACGGTCGAGGCGCGATTACGAATACCACTACAGGTATTACACTTCTAAATTCAACTGCCAATCGGCTAAATCTTGCGGCTACTGATCCTGACACAGTCGCTACAGCTAATGAATCCGCATTAGGCGATCGCGTTTTAGTCGGAAATGGTTTGCCTGCGAAGTGGCTGAAGAAAAATGCCAACACCAACGTATTAGAATTTTTTGGTAGCGATGAACCCAACTATATTTCTATTAATACAGGGAATGTTACTGGAGTCAGTTGGGACAATCCAACTGGTGCAGGCGATCGCTATCGCAACACCCGATCAATTACCCTGAGCAGCCTTGGCGTAACTGATCGGGGTGGGTTCTGGGAAATCTCGGCTGCCCTCGATCCCGCGGTACCTAATCTTGCTGATACCACCAAGCCATTAATTTCCGAGTTGTCACCACGCACTGGTGGCTTGCGAGTAGTCACTAATGCTGGTATCTATAGTCGTCGTCCTGCTGATACATTTTTACCGCGCTTCCGTACTGGTGTTGCTGATAAAACCAGTACGACTTGGAATGAGTCGAGTATGCCGCTTTGGAATGGTCAAGCGATTGACAATCCAATCACAGCGATTGATGAAACTAAATTTGCAATATCTGGATCACCATCGACTACCACAGATCCAACTGTAGATGGTGAAACAGAAACTAAAAACTATGTGGTTTGGCCAGACTCGATGCCCATGACAGGTATCGATACTTCTCCTACTGCTCGCAAAGGCGATCTGCAAATGCGCGCTACGGCTATCTATCATTACAAATATGATGCCTATAACCCAGTCGGAGCCGCAAATCAATATCAAGCTCCAATTGCCTGTGTTAGTAGCTATTACGACCCAACAAATGCTGTTAGCGCTAAAAATGCCCCCTTCGGAACAACAGCAGCTCCTTGGAATCCTGACCCTAACGGGCGTTCTAACAATGGGCTGGTATATAAGGTGGGGCAGACTGCCGCAAATATCAACTTTACAGGCATCACTAAAACAACCGATGGAGTCTTCACTGGTTTTAGCGATACAGCTAGAAACCCTGCCCTGTCAACGGCATCACTTAAAGATCGCCTTGCATATCAGGCGAACCTGATCTTCCCTAATGGTAGATTTGCCAATGAGACATTGCGAGATGTGATCACAAAATTAATTGATACTCCGACAGCGACATTAACCTTACCGCAGCAATCTACTCTCGATGCTAATCTCTGTGCCTTACAAATCCTTGATAAATCGATCGCACTAGCAAATACAAGTGATACTTCCGCAACATTATCTCTCGCTACGATCGCAAATACGGCCACGCTCACTAGCGCTCAAGTTCCGCATGGAGCATTCCGAGAAAGTGCTTTCCTTAATGGTCGAGAAGCGAAATCTTTCAACCGTAATGAATCTTTGACCGAATCGGCTGTGGGCAACCTTCCAAGGGGGACAACAGTTGCCGATAATGGTTTGGCGATCGCAACTAAAAATCGTGGCGATATCTATGACTTAGAACTAGAGCAACGCCAACCACTCGAAATTCGAGCTACTGACATCGATATGGATCGATTGAGAGGCTCAAAGATAGTTGGCGGCAACAATTCAGGACTCGGTACTGACTATTTACTACCTTATAGTGGACTAGTGTATGCCACTCGTGAAGATGCCCTCGAAGACCTTAGCTACTATGACAAGGATACTAATACTGGCAATCCTATACAAACCACTGATGCAAAGCGTAAAACTCTTAGCTCAACCGATTTTCTGATCGATCCAACGAGAAAGCCTTCTAGCATCCGCCTAATCAATGGCTACCGAATCTGGCGCAGCTCTCTTACAACAGGCAATCTCGCTGATGTAAGTGGTTCTGTTGCTGTTTCTGACACCAATTATGCTGGTTATCCGTTTAGCGAAGCAACTAGTGGCGAGAAAGGACTAGCTCTAGTTTCTAATTTGCCAGTTTATATAAAAGCACAGTTCGATCCAACTAACCCTTCAGCTACACCTAGCTTCAATAAGCATACCCACGAAGAATTTACTAAATTGCTTAATGAAGATGTATCTAATATAGCTACCGTTTGGAACAATTTTTATACTCGCCATGCGGACAATGGAGATACCGACAAATTAGATGCCAACTTTGCTTGTCGCCCTCAATCCAGCACAGGATGCTCGGAGGGCGATCAATGGCGACCAGCAACAGTGCTGGCAGATGCAGTCACAGTTCTATCTGCTAGCTATCGTGATGGCTATCGCACTGATGGTGATTACGATCTCAGAAACAATGCCAACACATCCACTAGCATTAATTGGCAGTCACAACTTAATCCAAATACTGAAAGAGTTAAAGATAGTAGTTATGTTCTCAATAGAAGACGTAATGGATTCTTTAATAACAACTTTGTCACTAGTAGTTTATGGCTGAGCACTAAAAACTCTGATGGTGGAACTGGGTCTAGCTCTGATCTATGGCTCGGTACTCCAGAGAGTGGGACTAATGGAAATCTTTCTAGCTACAATGCCAACGGCGTAACACCAATCCAGCGTCGTCTTAGCTTTGGTGAATATGGAATGGAGGTGTGTAGCAAAGTCCCTGTTAGTGAATGTACTTTTTCTGATTGGAGCAAGCAGGGTGCTGGCACAACTACGTTACCGAGCTTTAATGCAAATGGTACAATAAGCACCCCTACAGGCGCACCTCGCTATATTTCTCCAGACAATTCTCGCTTTGCTCGTCGTCTTTCGTTCTTGCGTTTTAATGACATCTACAAAGATGGCAACCAACAACTGATCTTGGCTCGTAGTTGTAGTGATAACTCTTCTTTGTCTACTAATGTATCTTGGCCAATGCCTATCGGTGTCAAAAACGGTGATAATGCGACAACTGGCTTTACTTATCCTCAAGTTATGGGCAATTTGTCAACGCCTTTTGATGATGGTAATAAGTCCAGTTATGGTACAGTTCCTTGTCCTGAGAAGGCTGCATCAGTTGAACTCGGTTACATTGATAAAGATGGTAATTATCAGGGAGACAATTTAGACAATCTTAAGGAAGGACGCAGACGCGATCGCAATACGGGCGGATCATTAGAAGCTCAGATCGGATCTAAAGTATTGCCTGCTGTTTTTTGGGGAACTGGTAATGATCTTGGTAATACTATTCCTATTAGTAATGGAAGCGTTACTAATAGTGACGATAACAATAATGGTCTTCCACCAATCACTGGACAAGGCAATCCAAGTGATAACAATGCGGTTTACCGACGTTTTAACTTTGCAGTCAGGCTTAATAACCGTGCGCAAATAGCTTCGGGAGCATCTGTGCGAGTCAAGGTTACGCTAGTTCCTGTCACTACTACAGGAGCCTTTGCAGGTAAAGTCGGTGATGCGTTCCCTTATGCACAATATCTGTTCACAGGCAACAGCTCAACAAATGTAATCACGGCGACGGGCAGTAACTACATAAACGGTGAAGTAGTCCAAGTTGCGGCGATTAATGGCACTTTACCCACAGGGCTAAGCGCAAATACAAATTATTATGTTGTGTCTGTTTCTGGCGGTACATTTAAGTTATCTGCAACTTCGGGCGGTACGGCGATCTTACTTGGCACATCAGGTACAGGTACTTTAGGAATTCAACAGCAGCTTATTACATCAGGTACTGTTCAGACTGACTATCTCAGTGGCTTCTATAACGGTGACACTGCTTCGGTGATTATGACTAATAAGAATGGAGTGCAACTTCCTATTCTTTTTGGTGATGTATACCCTCCGTTGGCAAATGGTGTAAACAGTGCCGAAACAGTTGATCCTGAAAATGCAACCTGTCCAACATCGACTAACAACTCTTATTGCACAGTTGTCAGTTGGACTGGACCTACAAGCACAACTAATGATCCAGATATCAAGAAACTTACAGTCTTGGTCGTGCGTGATAGTGCTAATGAAAGTGCTGATGAAGAGTTTAGACTCAGTATCGATAATCTTAAAGGCAATGCTATTTATGCTAATAGTAGCCCTGGCAGTTATTCGACAACGACGACTAACAAATCTATCCGTCGTGGAAAGATTGGGACTGATAGCCCTAATAATAATCCTACTTGTGCTAGTGGTGATGTCTATACAAACAACGATGATCAGGCGATTGTGGCTAATGCTACTTGTGTAACGCCAACGCCAATCCCAACACCAACACCAATCCCAACACCAACACCAATCGCAACACCAACGCCAATCCCAACACCAACGCCAACACCAATCCCAACGCCAACACCTAAACCTCTTATTATTATTCCCCCACAGCTATTCCCTAGATTTTATGGGCTGTCCAGAAATACTCCATTTTCAATGATTGCACCACCAGCGGCGGCTTATCCTTTTGAACATGCGTCTGGAGATATCAAATTCCGTCCATTTAATCCTCCATCTAGTGGTGGCAGTCAGGGCGGTCGCTATGTTTGGGGTAATGATATTAATAATAATCTCACTCCAGATGCAGGTGAATCAACTGATATCTTCCCTGATATTCCACCTCGATCTGGTTTGGCTGGAGAGATCCCGATGTTGCCTGGTGACTTTACACAAGCTCTGACCAGTAGCTCTAACCAAATGACAACGTCTAGACCTGATTCGCAAGACCGCACATTGTGGTATCGAACAAGTGATAGTGATGGAAACTTTATTGGAGAAGGATTAAATGTTCGCTATAGCACGGACAAAAATCTATTTATTAATAACCTCAGTTTTCCTAGAATAGGCGGTGGGGCTGGAAGGGCTAATCTCAGTAGTACAGGAGCTTTAGTTTTGCCAAATACTCCTTGTATTAATCTGGTTGATGGGACTGTAGATGCGCTTTGCACATCTAAAACTTATGTTTTTAGTAAAAATGCTACATATCCTTTAGGCACAACGACTACCCCCGATACTGTAGGCACAACAACCCTCAATCTCAATCTTCCTTACAACCCTCACTTCCCATCAGCTGATGCAAGTCAAGCCGTATCTAATGGTAATGGGACTGAACCAGCTAGTAGCTTTGTGGTGTGTGGTGCTACTGGCAAAACACATAACTATCAAGCGATCGAGCGTCCTTCGATAAGCAAAACTGATATCAGTAGTGGTACTTGCGATCAGGCTACAGATAAGGCTGGTCAGGCAATTAGAACCTTTGTCGGCACTTTGCCAACTGGTACTGGGACAACGTTAACTGGTGGGACAGGTATACTTAGTGCAAAGCTAAACCCTGGCAATACCACTACGGGTGAAGTCTTTAGTAATTTTGGCTTATCACCTTCTACTTCTGGAACCTTAACTAGTACCGCTACGCCCCCAGCCATTAATCCTGTGCTTCGAGCTGTCAATACTTATGCCAATAATAAGGTTCATGTATTTAATCTCAAAGATCTAGAGAAAGTAGGCGGTATAGATCGAAGTCTAGGAAAGTTAGACGGTGGTGTTCGAGTCTTAAATGGCACTCTTACTTTTAGGGCTAATTGTGCTAATCCGTTGACTGATGCTGACATTGATTGTTCAGCAACTAGCGTGAGGCGCGGTCCTAGTCCTGTCTTCATTATGCGCGGTGCACCAGATGAGAGTATTGAGTTTAGCGGTTTGAAAATCGTATTAGATGGAGTCGATCCTAATAATATCTTCTGGGTATCAGCTAGAGCAGATGCGAGGTTGTGTCTCAGCTTTAATAATGGACAACCAGGTAAGCTTCTATCGAACGGCTCTACAATCGCGGAGCCATGTGGCAAACAAGATGTAGTAACTAATGATGAAGATCCCAGACTATCTACGGGTAAGCGGATTATTTTGTCAGGTGACAAATTACCTCCTGAACTTAACGGTAATACTACTTTGTATGTCATTAATCGTTCTGGGGCGACATTCCAATTATCGTTGACTCCTGGAGGTTCACCAATAAACTTCACCTTGCCTGATGGTATTAAAGGCTACGATACTAGAGTAGCTAATGAACCTAGTTTTATCTTCTCTGGCGGCACATCCAGTAGTCCCAATTTGATAACAGGGGCAACAACTCCAAACATCATCACAGGTAACTTCCTCGGTTATACAAGCGCAACTGGTACGACTACGTTAACAGAAGACAACACTTCTGTATTTACCACCAAAGATAAGTACTCATCCTTTAGAGGTGTTCGCTTCCTAGGCTTATATGGTGATGCTAGTAAAATCGATCCTGTTACTAAAGAGACTCTATTTGTGGCGATGACATCGGTTGATCAGCCAGCGGTATTGCCAGTAATGCAACTCCAAGTTCCTAATGCCACAAGTGGGTCAAGCAGTATACCAGTGGTAAGTGGTTCGGGCATGAACGGTACACCAAGCTCAAATAAAGGACAATGGATGATTCGTCCTACTGCAAAAACAGAGATCAATGTTTATTTTGTGGCTGGTAATACTCCATCTAGAGCTGAAGTCCCATATATCTCATCTAGCACATTATCGAGTAAAGCTGTTGGTACTAATACCACTGGTGCGACCGAACCAATCGGTGAAACTGGCGGTGGACTAGCAAACTTTGTCCGTCTTCTAGAGAATTGGGAAAATATCCCAATTAAGATCGCAGGTGGTTTTATCCAAAACACTAAGAGTCGTTTTGCAACTGCACCATACTTTCCCATGCCTTTGAGTAATGGTACTGCTGATGCCTTGACAGTCTTTATGAATCCAGTTCAACCAGGAACTGGAGTTAAAACTGGACAAGATGGACTCAGTAGCTATGATTTAACATATACAACTAGCACAGGTGGAAGCATCCCTTACTACACTCCAGCAATCAGACTCTGGGGCTATGATGTGGGCTTGCTCACCCAGCCGCCCGATCGCTTTGCAGAGCGCTTTGCAGTTCCAATCTCAGGTGCTAATGAGTACTTTAGAGAAGTAAGTGCTGACGATGCTTGGGTCGAGACATTGCTCTGCGCTCTAGAACCAGCCGATCCTATTGCTAATAGGACAGGTGCTTCTTCTCCTAAGTCTTACACCAAGAGGGTTTTGCGTGGTAGCGATCGCCGTAATGCTTGCAACAATGCGAAGTATGGAACAGTAACCCTAAATAGTGATGATCCTGCGATCTCTTATACACCTTAACTCAAGCTTATTTTTACCTGTAAGTTAGACTAAAAATAGGGTTCTTGTTCTTTTGATGATGGTGGGTTATGTCAAATTTAAATTCCAAAACCATGAAATATCAAACCATTGAGCACAATGCGATCGCGATCTATCTGATCAAGCAACTTGCCAACCTCGACAAGATGCAGCGATCGCCTGATCAAAGACAAGAATCAGGGTTTTCATTAATTGAGTCCTTGATTGCAGTTGCTGTAGTGAGTATTTTGATTGTCTCGATCGCGCCGATGATCGCACTCTCCACTTCCGCCAGAATTAATGCTAGACGTATCGATCAGGCCACTCAAGCAGCAAGGTCATACGTTGACGCAGTTAGAGGTGGAGTAATTAATACGCTCAACTACCCGACAGCACTAGTCATAAACACTCCCAATGCTCAAGGACAATACACATTTGAGGCTATTGCTCCACCAACTCGTTCAACAGCGCTTACGGGTTCATCAACTTGTCAAAATGTTACAAACACGGTCTTGGGAGGTACATCAGTACTTGGAAGTTGTGTAGACACCAACGGTAATGGCTTTAGCGTTGATGATCCGCAGGATTTGTTTATCCAACCAATGCGAAGTGGATCATCAAATGCTGACGAATTAAAAAGTCAAGGTTTTTGGCTAGCGGTCAGGATCTATCGGGCTTCTGCATTGTCGGGTAGTACAGACCTGCGCAAAGGAACTGAGTCAAACTGTAATTCTGGTGGAACTGCTTTTTCAGCTACTAGTTCTGTTATTTGTCCTTTAGTAACCATCCGATCTCAAATATTACCGACTGTAAATTCTAGTCTTACCAATATCCAGAAAGGTATTGGCTCAAACTAATTACCTCGAAATAGTTGTGAAGTAAGTACTTTTAATAAAAATAAAACTCAAAAGAAGCTAATTTTCTCGCTTTGCGGGCTAAGCCCCTACTTTGGAATTTATTAGGAATCTTGTGATATGAAAGGAATTCTCAAAAAAATAGTTAGTTCTTGGCGTAAAAACATATCGCAATACATATCGATATATATGTTGCGATCGCCAAAACATCCTGTTAAACGCAATCGACGCGATCGGCTAACCTTTGGTTTTACGTTGATTGAGTTACTCGTGGCGGCTTTGATTGCGTCTTTACTAGTTTCGGTTTTGCTGGGGTTTTTGATCGGTGTGCTAGATAGCGATCGTAAAGAAACCGCCAAGTCCAATGCTCAAGAAGAACTACAAGCAGCGATTAGTTACATATCAGATGATTTGCAAGAAGCGATTTATATTTATGGTGCAGATTCTCTGTCCATTATTAATAGTCAGTTACCACATACTCAAAGTACATCCACTAGTTCAGACTGTAACCCAACTTCTAACACCTGTACGCCTATATTAGTATTTTGGAAAAGATACAATTTCAACCCCAACGCAACTGGAAAATATACTTCAACGGGTACATCAGAAGTTATTGGTTGTATGCCCTATTCGGGCGATGCAACTATTTTGGCGGCTTGCAAATCTTCCCTAACTGGTAGTACTGGAGCTTCTTTTGGACGAGATACTTATACTTATTCTTTAGTTGCGTACTATCTTAAAAATGATACGAGTTTGACTGGTAATACATGGTCAAATACTGCTCGAATACTGCGATGGGAACTTAAGGATGGATATAGCTGGTATTGTGGCAATAACTCAGGATCTATTACTAGCACTACTACTAACGGTGTTACCACTACTACCCCTCCCACAGGTTGCCCAACCAGTTTTGCTAAGCGAGCTACCTCAACTTCACCACTGATCACTTCTCCTGTGACAGTCGATAATACTTACTATTTCATCGTGCCTGATAAAGGCTTTACTCGTCCTGACTTTGCTAGTGCAGGTAGTTTATCTAGTCTTGCGTCAGGGTGGAAGAAATTTGATAATTTCGACTTCAGTACAAATCCATTTACGACTTTAGTTGATTTTATGGATGATACGGCTCTTGCGGATGTTGCTTACGATGGTAATAATACAACCAAAGAGATCAAAATCCCTATTGGTGCAAACACAGTTCTCTCTAATGGTATTAGTATCAATTCTAATTGTGATGATCCATCCATCGGTGTTGGCAATACCAATCCTGCTTCGGAAACCAATTTGTCGGGTACTGTCACTCAGAGAATTCCAGCCAATTTTTCTGATGCAACAAATCCTGCGGGACTTAGCAGTTTTTATGCCTGTGTTGCTCCAGAAAATGTGACGGTTAGGCTCTATATGCGTGGTAATGCGATCGCACGTTTAACGACTCCAGTAGTTTCTAGCAGCTCACGGAAACCAACTGCTAACAACCTTACATTCTTCCCGACGGCTGATGTGCGTAGTTTTGGTCGTAGTGGTATCGGTTTGAAGAATTAATAAATTTAAGGTGTAGTTATAATGATATCTAAATCTAAAAAACAACGCGATCGCTATTCACGATCTTTGCTAGGCTTTACCCTGATTGAAGTCTTAGTCGTGATGATTATTGTGGGAATCTTGAGTGCGATCGCTGCTCCATCTTGGTTGGGCTTTGTAAATAACCAACGCATTAATTCTTCGCAAACTAAGATTTTTCAGGCTATTAAAGTTGCTCAATCAGATGCCAAAATCCGTAATTTGAGTAATGCAAATAGATCCAGAATTATTTTTAAAACTGGTTTAACCACTAACGCTTTTAGATCAGATAATGTGAGGTCTAATGCTGGTCAGCAATCCTTAGAGCCAGGAGTAACGATCTCAAGTGTAACAACAACTCTACCTGTCATGCCTGTTAGCGATGCTGACGCAGGGAAGTCCTATATCGAGTTTGATTCGAGAGGTTTTGTATATGATCCTAGTAATCAGATAACCTATCCGATTTGTATTAATTTAGAAGTATCTGGCAGCCAAAAAAAGAGATGGATTTCCATCAGGACACTATTAGGAGCCGTGGTAACAGGTTCAGAGCCTACTACTTGCACTTAATAACCAAGATACAAATTAAAACCCAAAAAGATAGGTCGCACGCGCAGCGTGCGACCTATCTTTTTGGGTTTTATATTTAATTGCACCTAACCACTTGGAGCAAATTAAAAAATCTTTGATTTATTGTTTCCACAGACACACCTTATTTATTAAAAAAATATTATGATTACCAGATAATTATAGTTAAAGCCCACTAAAAGTTATGTTTTGGATGAGACGGGGAAATCGCAAAAGAAGGCGCGATCGCCTTTATTCGATATATGCATTTACGCTGTTAGAAGTCTTAGTGGTGATGTTGATAGTTGGAATATTAGCGGCGATCACCGCTCCATCTTGGTTAGGATTCTTTACCAATCAAAGCCTTAGCTCCGCACAAACCCAAGCTTTTAGCACAATGCGTTTAGCTCAAAGCAACGCTAAACGCTCTCAGATTATGTGGCAAGCCACTTTTAGAAATACCCCCACAGCCGCTCAGTATGCCGTCCATCCTGCACCTACGACAACCACAACTGCCGATTATTGGAATAATCTACCTTGGCAAAACTTTAGTAGCAATGTGAAAATTGCTGATAGCCCAACCGATCCAGCGCGTACAACCTTGACTAAACTGACGGATATTCCCGAACCAGATATATTTCGGGTGCAATTTAAGTCTCAAGGCGTTCCCAATGGTCTAGGAGAGAAGGGGCAGATTACCTTTATCTCTAAAAATAGCGATCGCAAGAAATGCGTGATTATTTCTACCCTGTTAGGTTCAATGCGACTAGCCGAGAATAGTAGATGCGATCAAACCTAGAGCCAAAAAATAAAAGCGATGCTGTGCATCGCTTTTATTTTTTGGCTCTAGGTTTAGGAATTATGGTGTCAATCGATAAATCTTCACTCAGAAAATAATTAGCAGCTTTTTCACTGATTGCCATCATCTTAGAAAGCAGCGATCGCGAAGTATTGGTAGGAGGTAAATAGAGTTGAATAATCTTACGTTTGATGAGGGGAGATGTGGGAGAGACGCTAGTGCGGGCTCTGCGCCAATCAGCATCAGAGTGACAAAACAACCGTAACGCCAGATCTACAGTCGGTTGCTTGCAGTTAGCATTGTCATTGTTGAGGAAATCATAAATGCGCTCATAGCGGCGACTGATTTCGGGCGCAAGACAGAGAATCAAGAGATCGCGCTCGAAAATTCCCAATTCGAGGCGATCGCACAGCGTGGGAATGGCTAACCTGATGTCTTGATCTCGACTTGCCACCAAGCGAGCGCCATAACGACCAAGGGGATGATGGGATTGCGGAACTTGTTTCGGCACAGCACTGCCACCCTTAGATGGATCGATCGCGATGAATCCTTTCCACCAATGACTAGTCGAGCGATCAATTGCCGACTTTGCCACCCGCTCAACTTCTTGGTTACTTTGTCGTTGTTTAGATAGCGCTCTCATCAAAACGCGATCGAGCCACGCTAGTTCAGCTTTGAGATATGACCAATTATCTGTAAATGGTTGGATCTCAGGCAAAGCAGGAACTTCATCGGATTCGGCAATCATGCTATGCCTCGACGCAAAGTCCCACGAATGAAGATGCCGACAAACAAGCCAAAACTTAACAAAGCGATCGTTGCCTTGAGCATGGTCATCTCTCCCCAAGGTGCAAGAAATATCACGCTATCCCAAGCCCATGTGCTGTGACTGTAGACATAACGAATTGGCTCGATCGCCCAAGACAAAGGATTAAGGCTCGCGATCCATTGCAACCATGTCGGCATAAAAGTAAGTGGTGCCAGCGCCGTACTCGAAAACATTAACGGTAAATTTACTAAAAAAATAAAGGCAAGCATTTCTTGATGTCCTGGCATGGCAAAGGAAAGCCCCAGACTCAACATCGTAAAGTCCACAATCAGCAGCATCAAAATTAGCGACATCACCGCTAATCCGCTAGCACTAGGTAAACTCGCGCCCATCAAAACACTCACCAATATGATCGCTGCGGTTTGAACTAAGCTCAAGGCAATAATAAAAATCGCGGAGGCGGCAATAATTGAAAATCGGGAAACTAATGGCGCGACTAAAATCCGATTAAGAAAGCCAAATTCGCGATCGAACAGCATTGGCAAACCTGAGTTGAGAGCGCTGCTAAAGGCGGTGAAAACAATAATCCCTGCGGCTAAAAACTGCACATAGGTTTGACCATCTCCCACTAAACCCTTGGGCAACCCACTAAACAAAGCTCCAAATAGCAAGAGCCACATCAATGGTTGCAGCACGCCTGCAATCAAAGTAGTCGGTCGGCGACGCAGTTGGATAAATAGTCTTTTGGTGAGCGCCTGCACTTCTTGGAGAAATTCCGATGACCACATTGTAGGGTTTGGGCTTTCTGGGGGAAATAGGCGATCGCTTTGTGGTTTTTGGATAGGTAGCGGCGGAAGGGATGTTTGAGTCATAGGTTTATCTACAGGGTTTAGCCACAGTAATAATCATAACGTTTACCAAGGTTCGATAAGTAGCGAGGTGCTGAAGCGAAACCAGAGATTTTTAAAAACGTTGCCAAGCAACGTTTTTAAAAATCTCTGGTTTCGGCTTGACAATCAGAAAAATAGGTTTAAATATGAGTTAAAAATGCTAAGTAGTTAAGCTATTAGATATAAACTAAACCCAGATTGCCGTGCCGCCCGCGTAGCGGGCGGCACGGCAATCTGGGTTTTAAGTTTACTTATGCTTAACTACTTATGAGTCAAGATTCAAACCCTGAGGGTATAGAACGTGAAGTTAAAGCTGTCGGTGGGGCGGCGATCGATGGAACCCCGATCGCCTATATCATCGTGTTGGCGGCGGTTACTACGGTTTTAGCCTTTATTCCTTTTTCGATTGTGCTTGGCTCAGGCAAAGGCATTCCCCTGAGTCAGAGCATCTATCCATTATTAGGCTGGATACTTGGTCCAATCGCGGGGGCATTGGCAAGTGGTATTGGTACATTTATTGGTGCATTGCTAGCGCCTTACACCGCAGGGGTTCCTGCGATCGCGATTTGGGGAGCCGTAGTTGCGAGTTTTGCCGCAGGAGCAATGACGATCGCGCCGAAGCGTAAATATTGGTACTTGGGGTTAATAGTTCTCTTTGCGATCGAGCTGGCGGCTTATGCTTATCTGGCGATCGCGCGGAATGGGATTCCTGTGCGTACTTTTATCGCAGGTGCATTTATTGATTGGTCAGCACTGATTCTGTTTGTGTTACCCACGCGGACATTATTCACCAAGATGATCAGCAGCCATAACTTTGTCATGGTCGCGATCGGTATATTTGGCGGTACTTGGACAATTTGCGGACTAGCCCATCTCAGTCAAGTTCCCTTTACTTACTATCTGTTCAACTGGCCAGAACCAATTTGGAATATGCTGATCCCGATTATTCCTGTCGAAAATGCGATGCGCGGTTTATCTGGCTCCGTAATTGGTACGGGGGTAATTTCAGGATTGCGCGCCATCAATCTCGTTAAGCCTAAAGAAGCAATTTATTAGAACTCTTTTTATCTAACCCAAAAGATAAGTGGCGGCGCTTTACGCCGCCACTTATCTTTTGGGTGCTACCAATCAATTTCTTGGGTTTTGAACGGCGCTTTGCGCCGCAAATTGTTAGTAAAACTGGCATTGCTATATTATGGAAATCGCGCATTCTTGAATGAAATCAGAACCATGATCCAAACGATTAGTTTTAAACTCTCTGAACTCGCCGCCGAGTTAGTTGCCACCTTGCCCGATTGCCAATTTGAGTCCGATGGCACAGATCCTCTGATCACAGGCGTAGCCGCAATTGACAAAGCGCAAACAGGAGAAATTACCTTTGTGTCATCGGCAAAGTTTGTCACTCATCTCAAGGACACTCAAGCCAGCGCCGTGATTCTCGATCTCAAAACTCCCTCACCATTGCCCTGCATTCGTACAGCCTATCCGCGTATTTTATTTGCGAAGGTTCTAGAAAAGTTTTACCAGCCCCCCACTCCCCCTGTCGGCATTCATGCCACCGCGATTTTGGGAGAAGATGTGCAGTTAGGGGAGAATGTAGCGATCGCACCCTATGTAGTAATTAGCGATCGCGTCAAAATTGGCGATAACGTTACTATTTATCCCCATGTCACGATCTATAACGATGTAGAAATTGGCGCAAATACAACCATCCATGCCAGTTGTGTAATTGGCGATCGCACTCAAATTGGGTCAAACTGTCTCTTCCATCCCAGTACTGTGTTGGGTGGTGATGGATTTGGCTTTGAGATTTCTCCCAATGGAACTTGGTACAAAGTGCCACAAATCGGTCATGTAATTATTGAAGATCATGTGGAACTTGGCTGCTCTTGTGCCGTAGATCGTCCTGCGGTGGGCGTGACCATCATTCACAAAGGCGCGAAACTAGATAACTTTGTCCAAATTGGTCATGGTGTGGAAGTGGGAGCGCATTCAGTGCTAGCGTCACAGGTCGGCTTAGCGGGTGGAGTTAGTCTCGGTCATCATGTGGTGATGGCAGGACAGGTTGGAGCTGCCAATCACATTCATATTGGCGATGGCGCAATTATCGGTGCAAAGTCTGGTATTCCCAGTAATGTTCCCGCAGGGGTAACTATGATGGGCTATCCTGTGGTTCCTGAAAAGGACTGGAAGCGGATTGTGGTAGCAGAAAGACAGCTTCCAGACTTATTACATACGGTGCGGAAATTGGAGAAAAGAATTGCGGAGTTAGAAGCCAAGACTCAAGAGCAATAAATAATGCCGTGCTGCCCGCGTGGTGGGCGACACGGCATTATAGCTTTGCTTCTCACAAATTTACAGCCTTTGCGCTCAAATCCGAACCAAGAAATTTGTTAAAAGTGTGGCTTTGCCACACTTTTAACAAATTTCTTGGTTCTTCTTATAGGAAATTACTGTAAATCAATGAAATACTCAGCTCCACTAAGCTCGACCTATTATTTTGTGGATTTACGACAGTCCAAAGCCTGTTTTCTTGGTAGGTTTTCCTTTGGGTAGATATTTGCGATCGCGCGATCCCATTGATTAAGGATCATGGTAAGTTAAGTTTAGTTAAGAAATTATTTTGAACATCAGGCTTTTTGCTATATGAAATCCTCTTGGAGAACTGCGCTGCTGTGGTTACTGCCCATAGCAATCATCGGCTTTTTTGGCTGGCAGACGTTAGTTGCCCGTCCAGCCCCTAGTCGTCCCACTGTGAACGCGGCAAATACCCGCATCGCCTACGGAAGATTCCTTGAATATCTCGATGAACATCGTGTACGCAAGGTAGATATTTTTGATGGTGGTCGCACGGCAGTAATTGTAGCAACCGATCCCCAAATTGAAGGTAAAGAGCAACGCGCTAGAGTCGATTTGCCACTATACGCACCTGAGCTAATGGATAAGCTCAACGAAGGCGGTGTAGATTTGGCAATCTATCCACCTAGCAACAATGGCGCAATCTGGGGATTTATTAGTAACCTAATCTTCCCTGTTGCCCTAATTGCAGGTTTATTTTTCTTGTTCCGCCGCTCCAACCAAATGGGTGGACCAGGACAAGCAATGGACTTCGGCAAAACCAAAGCACGTTTTGCAATGGATGCTCAAACAGGCGTAATGTTTGATGATGTCGCTGGTATTGAAGAAGCTAAAGAAGAACTTCAAGAAGTTGTCACGTTCTTGAAGAAGCCCGAACGTTTTACAGCCGTTGGCGCAAAGATTCCTAAAGGTGTTTTATTAATTGGCCCTCCTGGAACTGGTAAGACTCTCTTGGCTAAGGCGATCGCAGGTGAAGCTGGTGTACCTTTCTTCTCTGTTTCTGGTTCGGAGTTTGTCGAAATGTTCGTTGGTGTTGGCGCATCCCGTGTCCGCGACCTATTTAAAAAAGCTAAAGAAAACGCACCTTGCATCATCTTTATTGATGAAATTGATGCAGTCGGTCGTCAACGTGGTGCTGGTATCGGTGGCGGTAATGACGAACGCGAGCAAACCCTCAACCAAATCCTCACGGAAATGGATGGATTTGAAGGTAACTCTGGCGTAATCGTGATTGCGGCAACTAACCGCGCTGATGTGCTTGACTCAGCACTGTTACGTCCAGGTCGCTTTGATCGCCAAATCGGTGTCGATCCACCTGATATCAAAGGTCGTTTGCAAGTTCTCAATGTCCATGCTCGTGACAAAAAAATTAGTCCTGAAGTTTCTCTAGAAGCGATCGCAAGACGTACTCCTGGATTTGCAGGTGCTGACCTTGCGAACTTACTCAATGAAGCTGCGATTCTCACCGCTCGTCGCCGTAAGGATGCGATGACGATGGCAGAAATCGATGATGCAGTAGATAGAATCATCGCTGGTCTGGAAGGTAAAGCTCTCGTCGATAGCCGTAACAAGCGCTTGATTGCCTATCACGAAGTTGGTCACGCGATCGTAGGTACGTTGATGAAGGATCATGACCCCGTTCAAAAGGTAACTCTCATTCCTAGAGGTCAAGCGGCTGGATTGACATGGTTTACTCCTGACGAAGAGCAAACTCTAATCTCTCGTGGTCAAATCCTCGCTCGGATCACGGCTGCTCTCGGTGGACGTGCTGCTGAAGAAGCGGTATTTGGCTCTGCGGAAGTAACTACTGGCGCGGGTGGCGACTTACAACAGGTCAGTGGCATGGCACGTCAGATGGTCACTCGTTTTGGAATGTCTAATATTGGTCAACTTGCCCTTGAAGGTCAAAGTTCGGAAGTATTTCTCGGACGTAGCATGGGCGGCGGTTCCCAGTATTCTGAAGATATTTCTGCAAAGGTGGATCAACAGGTTCGCGAAATCGTGCAGAAGTGTTATCAAACTGCCTTGCAAATCGTGTATGAAAACCGTGCAGCGATCGATCGCGTGGTTGATCTGCTAGTTGAAGCAGAAACTCTCGATGGCGACGAGTTCCGTCGTATTGTCTCTGAGTACACTGCTCTCCCTGTAAAAGAGCGTTTTGTTCCTCAAATCTAGAATATAAGGTACAAAAAAAGTAGGGATGGTGCAAGCACCATCCCTACTTTTTTTGTACTTTAAAATTGACTGGCGGCGCTTCGCGCCACCAGTCAATTAGTTCTAGGAACAGTAAGCATAATTAATTACAAACCGAAACTCGTAAAGTTGCGCCCCTGCGGGGCGCAACTTTACGAGTTTTGGTAATTTATTTTGCATAAATACTTATGCTTGGCTAGATCTAATATTGGTGATGTTTCACATCAAGTTTGATGAACTACTTTGACAACCAAGACTTAAGACTTTGCCATACTCCTTTACTAGCAGGACTTTCTGAGTCTTGAGTCTGGTTTTTTGGCTTAGATTTCAGCTTTGCTTCCAACTCTTTACTTCTAAAATCTAACAACAACACAACCCGATTGCGATCGCCTCGATTCCAAGCCTCATGTTCCGTCGTGTCATCAAAAACTAAGCACTTACCCTCTTGCCAATCGCGCACATCTTCACCAACTCGCAAACTACAACCATCGCAACCAATTAGCCCCAAATGGCAACGCAGCAAACCTTCAGGGTAACCTGTGTGCGCCTGAATATGAGTATTTGGCAACAAAGAAGAAAATCCTGCTGTCACCATGTCAGGAATATTCTCAATGAGCTTAGTTGTTTCAGGGCAAAGTTTACAATTCTTTTGTAACTTCATGCCAAAAGCATACAAACCAAAGGTTTGCCAGCCTTTTCCATATAAATATTTCTCAGGCCAATCTAGAAAATCATTAGGGCTAATTTGTTCTAACTCTTGTTTGATTGTCAGCCAATTTTCTTCTAGGTTTTTAGTAAAAGCATATTCTTGTGAATCTTTAAACATAGATTTATTTATCTCCGATTCCCCACTGTCTGAGCGTTCTAGCAACCAAAATTTTGACTGAGTTAAAAATGGTTGTAACAATTTCTATTGGACCACCCACACGGCTCAACATCTTTACCGAAAAAATTACCCATTCCCACCCCCTGCCAATTTCCACCCATAGGGAAGGTCTACTATCATCAGGTCTCGGATTGTTTGAGTCCATAAATTTGTTTGAATTAAATTCAAAAATTATCCCTAAAGTTTACATTAATCTCTCTTCACTTCAATCTCAATATTAGGACACAAAACCAAAAGATGAGTTGCGGCGCGAAGCGCCGCAACTCATCTTTTGGTTTTGTGTCCTAACAAGAATAGCAACATCTATAAAACCTCCAAGAGTAATGGCGGCGCTTCGCGCCGCCATTACTCAAAACCCAAGAGGGAGTTGTGGCGCGCAGCGCCGCGACTCCCTCTTGGGTTTTGGTTTTGTCCTAAAATTGAAACCTACAAAGTAGGATAGCGGCGCTTTGCGCTGCTATCCTACTGAGAACATACGATCGCAAAGCGCTGTAATACAAAGCGTAATAGCTATACTCTAATAGCTAAGCCCCTTAACAGTTTCAAAGAAGAAACGAGCATTATCTTCAGGTGTAGTCGCCAGAATGCCATGACCAAGGTTCATAATATGACCCTTATTACCTGCCTTCTGCACCACTTCCAAAATTCTCTCTTTGATATAGCTTTGCTCAGCAAATAACACACAGGGGTCGAGGTTACCCTGTACAGGAATATCCTGACCAAGCAAATTGCGAGCATCAGCAAGATCTACAGTCCAGTCAACACTAACAATATCAACACCCGATTTAGGCATTAGATTTAACACCCCTGCACTGCCGCTAATGTAAAGGATCATCGGCGTATCAGGATACTTTGCCTTAACCTGATCAACCACCATCTTTTGATAGGGCAACGCAAAAGTCGCATAATCGGTAGGACATAGATGTCCTGCCCAAGAGTCAAACATTTGCACAACTTGAGCGCCACACTCGATCTGGTGGATTACATACGCACCAATCATCTTGGCTAACTTAGTCAAAAAGCTATGGATAATTGCTGGCTCTTTGTATGCCATTGACTTAATCACAGAATAATCCTTGGAGCCTTTGCCCTCCACAGAATAGGCTGCCAATGTCCAAGGTGCGCCCACAAAGCCCAAAATCGTCGCTTGATCCTTAACTTCTTCTTTGATCGTAGCTAAGATTTTGCGAATAAAAGGAACAGAAGTATCAGGGTCAAACTCAGTAAGTGCATCAACCTGAGCCTGAGTACGAATTGGCGACTCGATCAATGGGCCTTTGCTTTCAATGATGTCAAAATTAATGCCGATACCAGCGAGGGGAGTAAGAATATCGGAAAACATGATCACACCATCGGGCTGGAAAGCGCGGAATGGTTGGAGTGAAATCTCAGCAGCAAGTTCAGCGATTTCCGATCGCTCTCTAAATGTGGGATATTTTTCACGCAAATCCCGATATACCTTCATATATCTTCCTGCTTGGCGCATCATCCATACTGGCGGACGATCCAGTACTTCACCTCTTGCAGCCCTAAGCAAGCGATCATTGCCTCCCATAATTAACTTTTCCTGTGTTTAAAAACTTTTTATTATTGTGCTTTTGAATTATAGAACGTGACGGGGCAGACACTCGCGATCTACATCGCTTCTATTTGGCTACAGACCGCAAAAATGGCTGTAATCGCAAAACTTAGCCTTTATTTAACCTATGACATTGAGCTAAGTACTTATACTTTCTTTAAGATATGTTATTAATATTTAAGTTGTAAATTTTTTACTTCTCACAGAACTAATAGCTAAGCGCAATTATTTAAAGATAAACCTCTAATACCTGTGGCGATCGCCACAGGTATTAGCTCAGACAAGTTAATACCCTGTAGTAGATATAGGAGTAAACTTTATAAAAAATGGACTCTCGGTGACAGATATAACAGCAGATACAGAGTTGAATCCCATGTCAAATACAGTGACAGATCCAGTACTAATAGACTCCGAGGTAAAGTCACCGACAAAGATGATTGCGATCGCAGTGATTTTGATCGCGATCCTAGTTGCTGTAGTGGTGTGGCTAATGCGACCACCTATTGATGTATATACCCAGTCAGTATTAAATCTGTCAGGCAACCCCGTGCAGGGTCGCTCTATTTTTGTAATGAACTGTGTTGCTTGTCATGGTCAATGGGCTAATGGCAAGGTTGGACCCAATTTGCATGGTGTATCCGATCGCAAGTCTGACGCACAACTAATTCAACAAGTTGTAAGTGGCGAAACTCCACCAATGCCACAGTTTCAACCCAGTTCGCAAGATATGGCTGATTTGTTAAGTTATCTCAAACAACTATAAAATCAAAAAAACTTGGCGGCGCGATGCGCCGCCAAGTTTTTTTAGATTCACGCCAACACAGTCTGTTTATGCTTATGTCTGGCTATATTGCAGTAATTCGTGGATACCCTTTTCGGCAACATCTAACATTTGATTTAGTTGCGATCGCGAAAATGTATCCGATTCGCCTGTACCTTGCACCTCGATTAATTTACCTGTGTTGTCCATAACCACATTGAGGTCAACACTCACCGCCACATCTTCTTGATAATTCAAGTCCAAAATAGGCTTACCATCCAATAGCCCCACGGACACTGCCGCCACAGAATTTTTGATGGGAGATCGAGAAATTTTGCCCTCACTTAAAAGGCGATCGCAAGCATCTTGAAGTGCAATAAATCCGCCTGTAATGCCGCCTGTGCGTGTCCCGCCATCAGCTTGGAGTACATCAACATCAACGCTAAAGGTGTAGTTGGCGATCGCAGTCATGTCGAGAGCCGCGCGTAAACTACGCCCGATCAACCTTTGGATTTCCTGAGTACGTCCTGACAGCTTCATAAACTCACGTTGTTGGCGCGGAATCGTTGATGCAGGCATCATTCGATATTCCGCAGTTAACCAACCTTGATTACTACCCGCAAGAAATTTGGGTACACCTTCTTCAATGGAAACTGTGCAGATTAATTGGGTATTACCAAATTTTGATAACACAGATCCCGCAGGTGCTTGAGTAAATGCTCTCTGTAAACTCACTGGACGAAGCTGATCCCAGTCCCGACCATCAGTACGTTGAAGAATAGGTAAATCACTCATGATCACTCTTGGTAATGCTTGTCTAACTACCGATTACCTGAGGTATAAGACATTTCAGGCATCTGAAAACCAAAACTGATGAAGTCTTTAATTTATCAACATGACAAAGTTATTTTGATAATCGGTATAACCAATCATATAAGCAGCTCGGCGCGATCGCTATAAAACTATACACCTCGGCAACGGGGCTAACTTTAAGATCAGGCTCAGAGGTTAAAGACAAATAAGTTAAGACTTGGTTGTTTTTGTAGTGTAGATATCAGCGATCGCCTTTGCCATATTTTGAGCTAAGAACTTTTCGGTAATTGTATTAACTCCAGCATCGGCAAATTGCTGAAGAATTTCTGGATTGTTAATCGCTTCGTTCATTACTTGCGTTAGTCCTTCGACATTCTTGGGCTTTACAAGATAACCATTCACACCGTTAGTGATAACTTCAGGAATCCCATCAACGTCGCTGATAATGCAGGGCTTACCGATAGCCAAAGCTTCTAGTAAAGCGATCGGTTGACCTTCCCAGAGTGAAGGCATCACAAAAACATCGATCGCAGATAGAAACTCATAAATGTCGGAACGCGCACCTAAGAAAGTAACGCGATCGCTAATTTGTAGATCATCAGCAAGTTTAATTAATACATCTTTTAGATCGCCATCGCCAATAATTAGTAACCTTGCGCGATCGGCTACTTTTGAAAAGGCTTGTAATAGATATTTATGTCCTTTTTGTTCGTGAAGTCTGCCCACATTGCCAAATATAAATTCAGTTGGGGAAATATCAAATATTTTTCTGGCTGTTTCTTTGTGCAGTGGATCAGAAAATTTGTCGATTTCAATCCCGTTATAGACGATTGATGTTTTTGCTGGAGATGTTACTTTAGCGGCGATTGCCTTTTCATAGTCAGAACAACATACACAAATAACGCGATCAGTAATATGTAAAAGTAACTGGTCTATTTTTTGAAAAATAGCTGTTTTGATTGTTTGTTGTGGGGATTTAGTTTGAGTAGTATTTAGATAATGCAATCCGTGATAGGTATGAATAACCTTGGGCTTATTCTGTAAACTAGCAGCGACCAATCTACCCCAAAAACCTGCTGTGCCTCCATGAGTATGAATGACATCAAATTTTTGAAATTTTAAAAGCTGATAAATGTTTTGAAAAGACTGACATGTGAGCTTGTTGGATATAGCGATCGCATAAGTAGGGATTCCTAATATTTGGGCTTGATCCACTAGCCAGCCTGTTGCTTCGGTGGCGATCTCTACTTCGATATCCTCAAGTTGCAGATACTTGGATAGTAATAGGACGTGCATTTGACCACCGCCTAGGCTTGCATCGTCAATTAGCTGTAATACGCGCATAGTTGTTTTTAGACTTTGCCTGAAAGCTTTAGATACAACTTCAGAATATTTGTTTGAAATTTACCAAGATGTTTTTGGTAGTAGTATAACTGGCTATCTCGATAGTATTTATTTACGCTCTTTTTAATGCCATGAGAGCTACCCCCTAACAGATGAATGATCGTTGTTTCAGGATAATAAACAACTTTATAGCCTAGGTCTTTAACTCGTTTACAAATATCTTTATCTTCAAAGTACATGAAGAAATTTTCATCAAATCCGTCTATCTGCTCAAACACATCGCGACGCATCATCATACAAGCACCAGTTACCCAGCCGACTTCCTGTACTTTTGAATATTGGCGATCGTAGAATGTAGATAAAAAGTCATAGAACTCATTATCAAAAGCATATCTAATTTTGTCTATAAACTCAGACAATAAATTAGGTAAATCACCACAGGATAGTTGATATCTTCCATTCTCAAAGGTGATTCGAGGGCTAATAATTCCTATGTTTTTATTTAAGTTTAAGTGATTTAACAAAACTTCTGGAGTATTTTTTGTTAAGATTGTGTCGGTATTTAGAAACAATAAATACTCACCCTGCGAACTTCTAACAGCAAGATTATTAGCTTTACTAAACCCCCAGTTCGTATGACTACAAATCAGTTTAAACGAGGGAAAATTATTTATAATTATACTAATACTATTATCAGTAGAAGCATTGTCTACAATTATGACCTCCCAATTATTAAACTCACCAAATTTTTGTATGGAATTTAGACACTCATGTAAAAATTTTGAGCCATTATAGTTAACTAAAATAATAGAGAAAGAAGTCATGGATAATTATATCTTAAAATGATCACCAATCAAAAAATTACCTGAAATAGCGTGGTACTGACTATCAATAATTTCTATCTCCAACACTGGATATCTTCCTAAATCATATCCTTTAGGTCATACGTTCAAGAAACCACTTTCCCAAGTTAATACCTATATTTTTATACTAAAGTCTTCAGATTGTCTAGTTAGATTGGGACTATAGCAAGGATCGCGATCAATAAACTCTTTCCATTTGCATTTCATATATTCGATTTCTCTAACTGATCGCTCTAACTTTTCGGGGGTATTATCTAAACCTCTACTCTTTGACTCATAATGATAGAGAACAACGTGAGGCAAATAAACATTTCTATACCCTAATTTGCATATCTTAAGACAGAAGTCAACGTCATTAAATTCTACTGCCAGTTTTTTTTCAAAACCTCCCACCGCTTCAAAAACTTCACGTCGACACATCAAACAAGCTGCAGTCACAGCCGAATAATTATTTATTGTTTGAATCTGCTTAAAGTATCCATCTGAGCCATAGGAATAGTTCTTATGGCTATGACCAGCAACCCCATATACTAGAATTACGCCCGCATGTTGAATCGTATTATCTGGATACAAAAGTAAAGTTCCGACTGCTCCAATCGAAGTTCTTTGAGCTTGTTCGACCATAGCCTCGATCCAATCATTAGTTATCACTTCGGTATCGTTATTTAAAAATAATAGGTATTCACCTTTAGCAAGATTAGCTGCATAGTTGTTAATCTTAGAATAATTAAAAGGAATATCTAGTTTTTCACATCTGAATCTATTAGGTTCTTTGAGTTTCCAGTAATTGAGTATCTCCAATGTTTCTCGTTCGTCACTGCCATTATCAATTACTAAAACTTCATAGCTTGGATATTGGGTTTTGTCAAAGATGGATATCAAACACTTATTTAGAATTTTACCAAGATTTTTGGTCGGTATAATTATACTAACAAGCTTAAAATCCCTAATGTCATATCTCACTATATGATATCCATCGGAGATAGGAATTACTTTTCCTGACTCATTTCTTCGTTGTAAAGCATCTGCGATCGCCTTTTGAGCGTCATCATTGTAGCTATTGTTAGATTTAGGATGAGGATAAAAACGCGAGTGATAGAGTATTTTAGGGATATGAAATATATTTTCTGTTTTTTCGGTCAACCTTAGCACTAAATCGTAATCTTGGCTGCCTTCATAACCAGCCCTAAATCCGCCAATATTTGTCACAATAGAACGCCTGTATGTTCCCAAATTAGCTGTATACATTCTAGAAAGGAGTGAGTCTGGACACCAATCAGGCTTAAAGAAAGGGTCACTCAGGCTACCATCTTCTAAAAGTTTATCTTCGTCTGAATAGATCATGTCTGCCTGTGGATGTCTATTCAACAATAAAGCTACTTCGTATAAAGCATCCCTAGTTAGTAAATCATCATGAGCTAGTAAAGCGATGAACTCTCCTGAGGCTATATCTAAGGCTGAGTTGAATGGTTGGGAAATATTTCCATCTTCCGTTTTAGAAACTATTTTAATACGCGAATCTTTTGCTACATATTCCTGTAAAACTGAATTGACATAGTAGTTGGCTGAAGCATCAGCTATACACAACTCCCAGTAAGGATAAACCTGATTTATTACAGACTTAATTGTTTCTCGTAGAATTTGTTCGGAAGAATCGAACACGGGCATAATTATGCTAATAACTGGCTTGTAGCTGAATATTTCTAGAATTTCAGCCATTTTGAGAAAATCTGCCTCTCTAGGAAAGTTCTTATTTAACCACTTACTATAAGCAACATCGAAGGACAAGGCTTCAGATGAGAAATCAATATCGAGAAACGAATCATTTAATTTTAGATAAATCTTTTTTAGTATTTTGGCTGATGCGTGTCGTAAACCTTTAGTTTTAAGTATGACGATCAGATTATTTAGCTTTACAAATTTCCGCATATAAAGTTTACTCACTGGTTTACATTCTCATTCTATATTTCTAACTGATGTTAAGCAAAACAATCTGGTTCGAGCAACTAGGGATACCTTCAATTAAAGCTTTAAACCTTGGAGTATTTGCCTTTTCGAGATTACCTTGGTGCAAGAACCTCAGACTTCTGCATAACATAAGTTCCTAATATCTGCTTGAATGCTAACTGAGCTTTTCTGAGACGCAAAAATTTACTACTTCCCATACTATAAAGTTATGACATCACTATAGAGGCTGTTGAAAGTTGAATCGGGACAGAGAAAGTTTTGACTATGCCTGTATTTAACCGTATCCAGCGCACCTGTTTTTTAAACATAAACATTATGGTTTGTGTTTAAAGTGCTTCTTGGGATATGTAAGAAGACTATACTTAAATCGTAAAATATAGCGTTTTTCAGTCTAGTGAGGTACATCCAGTTTTTCTAAACTAACTGTACAAGGGGTTTAAGCCCCTTACCTGTAAAGCACCAGCATGAAAATTGCTATAGCATAAGTCATCATTTGGTGAGTCTTTATAGATTGTATGATTCTATACATCACTTTGCCCTATTATAAAAATTAGATAAATTTTTGAAAGTATTTTTTGCACATAGCAATACAAATTTCTAGGCAAAAATTCTAAATTTAAAATGCAGTTAATGAGACAATATATCAAAATTATTTCTAATATATTGTAGAATATGTACGATAAAAAAATGTTGATAACTCTTTAAAATAGGTTTAAAAAATGACGATTGGCAATTACAAAATCGTAACTTTAACTAATTCGAGTGAGACTTTTACAGGCTCTGAAGGTCAAATTATTTTAGGGCTTTCTGGCAATGATCAATTAACGGCAAGTAGCTTAGGCGGAATTGTCGGTCCTACAGTTTTGGCTGGTGGTTTAGGAGCGGATACATACATTGCACCTTCTGGCACTTCGAGTATTATCATCGAGAATGGTGGAACCATTGGTGACGTTTTACGTTTTGGTTTTAGTTTTTTGAAGTCAGGTCAAACAGCAAGCCAAGTGACTTTTGCTCAGCTTGATAATCGACATTTGTATATCTTTGATCCTGACACTAGAACCAGCGTAGTTATAATAGATTGGAAAGTTACTCAAAATAGAGTAAACACCTTCTCATTCATTGATCAAGATGTTTCTTTTGATTTTATCTCCAAAAATCTAACTGCTTTTCCAAATTATAGAGGGAATTTTGCTATTCAGCAGACGAATCCAAATGTCTTTTCATATTTATCCCCTTCTACAGGATTGACCCCTACTTCATTTAACAGTGCTATAGCTGATATTTCTCAATTAGCGAAGACTCCAGCTCCCACCCCAGCACCAAACCTAGGCACTCCTATTCAACGGTTTCAAAATACTGCTCTCCCTGGGACTTTTATATTTGCGGGAGCATCAGAGGCTGCAAATATTCGGGCTAACTTTACAAACTTTAAAGAAGAAGGTTTTGCATTTAATGTGGGTAATCAAGGGAGCGATCCTTTACTGCAACCTCTTTTTCGATTCCAGAATAGTGCTATTCCAGGTACATATCTATTTGCAGGAGCAGCAGAGGCTGCAAATATTCGGACCAACTTCAAAAACTTTATAGAAGAAGGTATTGCATTCTCCGTTTACAGCGCTGGCTCAGGTATAGGCACCCAATATAATCGTTTTCAAAATAGCGCTAGACCTGGTACATTCATATTTGCCTCAGTTAACGAGTCAGCCTCTATTCTTTCTAACAATAAAGAGTTCGTGTTAGAGGGAGCAGCTTTTAATGTAGGCTGATATGTGAATATTGTCCAATAGTTTATGGCTATTAGATAGTGCTTATATACTGATTCGTACTCCTTTCTCAGTATAAGGATAGACACCATAACCCAAAGACCAACGTTGTGGCGCGAAGCTCCATAACATTGGTCTTTAGTTTGAAAAGGATTGTAAAGTTGCACAATTGAAAGGTTAGTAATGATAAATGAGACGACAAGCAAAATAGCACCTGTGTTGGTTGTGATCGCCAGTTTATAAGCAATTTTAACTAGGTAAAATTTAGATAAAATTCGCTAATATCATTCAGAATAAAAGTGACGCAAAGTCTTTTTGAATTTATGATTGCTGCTTTAGTGTGATCTAGAGAGTAACGCCAGTTAGATGTAAAATTAGATTATAGAATATGCTCGTTTGCTCTTCAATTTTTCGGCAATATTATGATTTTCATATATAGATTAATTGAAAATAAAATTCTGTCAGTGTTGGGTATGATGTCTTAGTAATTAAGTCAAACGTCTTTGTGGTTATTAAACACACAAAAATCTATTACTTTATATATCCATCTAGTTTTTTCGGTGGGGTTAATGGAATTTTTTTGTTGGAATGCTCTTCAAATTTTAGTATTCTTATACGTTTCGATTACAGAGTATATGTTTATAGGGGGACACGATGATAAAAAATATTCTCATGGTATCCAGTAGTGATTTTCCATCCAATAGTTCAGTTCATGTTCATCATTTTGCCAATGAACTAGTAAAAGCAGGATTTGATTGCGTTGTTGCTGTGCCTTGCGATAAAAATTCTGTTAATAGCCTGAAAGGGAATTTATACAATGTAACTCAATACAATGAAATCGAATTAATCCAAACATTATTTAATAACTGTGAACCTCCAGATTTAGTTCATGCTTGGACGCCCCGTGAAGATGTGAGGATTTTTTGTAATGATTTATCTTCTAGATATGAATTCAAGTTAGTGGTGCATTTAGAAGATAATGAAGAAGCGATTATCAAACGTTTTTTCGATTTGCAGCTAAAGGAATTTTCTGCACAGAACGAGCATCTAGTCCCTCATAACTTTTCCCATCCTCGTAGATATCAAGAATTTTTACATACTGCCGATGGTGTTACGGTAATCATCGATAAACTCAAAGATTTTGTGCCAAATTCGATTCCGAAAATCACTTTGTTCCCAGGAGTTGATCATACTCAGTTTTATCCCCGCGATCGCAATTTAGAATTAGCTGCTAGCCTAAACATTCCTGACAATGTAACTGTTTTGTGCTATACGGGTAACGCTCACATTGCCAACCAAGAAGATGTTAAAGGTCTTTATTTAGCAGTAGGGCAACGCAACTTGGAAGGAAAGCCTACGATTCTAGTCCGCACTGGAGTTGACGCTAATTTGCAACTATTGCGACCAGATGAAATGTGGGTAAAAAAGTATTGCGTAGAACTTGGGTGGGTAAGTCGCGAACAAATTCCAACTATTTTGTCCTTGGCAGATATTTTAGTTCAACCTGGCGAGCCAGATGAGTTTAACGACTATAGGTTTCCGTCCAAAATTCCCGAATTTTTAGCCCTAGGTAAGCCCATAATCATCCCCAATACAAACATTGCTCATCACTTGCAACACTTAGAAAACGCCTTGATCCTGCACTCAGTTGATCGCGAATCTTTACCTAAGGCGATCGACTTACTAGTAGATAACCGAGATTTAGCGCAGAAGATAGCCAAAAAAGGGTTAGAATTTGCCTTGGACAATTTGAATTGGACTAAAAACACGAAAAAATTAATATCTTTTTACCAATCACTTTTTACACCCGAACAAGAACTTAGTTCGGTAATCAATGTTTTAAAAAGAATGAAGTTTCATTTTGCCGAATATCAAGATACAAAGACAAAAGAATTAAAGGAAAAGAATCAAGAGCTGGATACTTTACGCGATATTAGACAAAAAGTCGAAGACTTAGAAGCTGAAATTACTTGGATGAAAACTAGTAAATTTTGGAAATTTAGAAGAATATTATTGAGTTTTAAAAATTCAGTAAGATAGCCAAAGTAAATATCCTAGATCGACTTAGTAATAATTAACTCTTTATGAAAAATACTGACTCAAAAACCCATGTCTTTACCAGTTGCAATAACTGCTATATACCTAAAGCTAGAGTGTTGGCTACATCTATTAAAAAGTTTCATCCTGAGCTTCAATTTCACTTGATTTTATCTGATACTCTTCCTGCTTTTGTCAATATTGAGGACGAACCTTTTGATTCGATTATCCTTATAGAGGAGTTAGAGATTCCCAATCTAAAACAATGGGTTTTTAAGCATTCAGTCGTAGAGACATGTACTGCCGTTAAAGGAATTGCCTTTCAAGAAATATTTAAGCGTTATGAATGCGATCGCATAATCTTTTTAGATCCAGACACAGCGATATTCTCTCCTCTCGACGAATTACTCCAACAGTTTGAGCATGGTAGTATACTAATAACTCCGCATCAGCTAGAACCAGAAGAGTCAGAGGAAGCAGTTGTAGACAATGAAATTTGTTTTCTTAGACATGGTGTTTTTAACTTAGGCTTTTTAGGAGTAAAAAATTCTCCTCAAGGCAGAGAGTTTTTAAACTGGTGGTCGAAGCGCTGCCTTGACTTTTGCTACGATGACACTGCCAATGGTCTTTTCACGGATCAGCGCTGGATCGATTTAGTTCCTAGTTTTTACGACCAAGTAATTATCTTACGCAATCCTGCCTACAATGTAGCTAATTGGAATTTGACTAATCGCAATCTAACTGGAAATCTTCAAGAGGGAGTTTTTGTTAATGGGATACCTCTGAGTTTCTATCACTTTTCTAGTTCCCAAATAATTATGCAAGAGAAACATAAAGTGATTAATTCAGTTGTATCTTTATTACTAGATTGGTATCAGCAACAATGCGAACAAATGGGGCAATCCGAATTCAAAAGTCTCCCCTGTCATTACAATTTCTTTGATAATGGAGAATTGATACCCCTTCAAAGTCGAATACGGTATCGATGTGATCGCGATTTGCAGAAATATTTTCCTCATCCCTTTGATAGTAGCAATCTTGATCGATCATATTTTCATTGGTATCGCCAACAAGAATCAATCAATCAAGCATTAGATAAATCTCAAAAAAATCCAGAATATTACCGCTCGATCATTGCAAGTATGGAAACTAGTAAATTTTGGAAAATGCGCAAAATTTGGTTCGGTTTTAAGAAATTCTTGGGTTTTAATACTGAAGATTAGTTGGCAACCTTGCTTTAATAATTTTGTCTTAGATGGTAGCCTGTAATAATTGGCATTGCAGAGTTTAGTATGGACTAAAGATTTGTTGAAGACTAGGAATAATATCCAGCACAAACTCTAATTTTTAGGGTTTGTGCATTTCATCCTTTAATTGGCGCATCAAAGAAATCCGAGACTAACACCATTGTTCGCTAAGTATTTTAGCCATTTAAACTAAAGTACCTCCCTAAAACACCTACTGAGCCTTTATTTTAATTTGTGGAAAAATGTTTTTCAAAAGAAACCACATTTTTCTTAATTTCCAAAACTTACTATCTTCCATAGTTAGAATTATTGATTGCGATCGCTCTAACTCTGATTGAGTATATTGGAGTTGAGACTGCGATCGATTTAACTCTGACTGAGTTTGTTCAAGTTGAGATTGTAATCGCTCTAACTCTGATTGAGTATATTGGAGTTGAGACTGCGATCGCTCTAACTCTGATTGAGTATATTGGAGTTGAGACTGCGATCGCTCTAACTCTGATTGAGTATATTGAAGTTGAAGTTGAGACTTAATGTTTGTGAGATCAACATCCTTATTTAATTCATATAATTTTGGTAGATCGAAGTTGTACTTAGACTTTGCTACGATCAAACTATTTTCATTTTGTAGCAATGAAAATAGTTTCTCAGCACCAATAGATTGAGACCATATAGCACTATGATTTAGGTGCAGAAATGCCTTTTCTAACTCATATTCATAATCTCCTACAAATTGAGGATTTTTTATTAGTCCTATAAAACTTGATTTAAAAATCTCAATTGGAATATCATCTAATAAATTTCTATATATTTGATGTAGTTCAAAAATGATGCGAATTGAATTTGCAGGATTGCCACTTAAATTACCAGCTTTAGGAAGAATTCTATACTTAACTAACTGCTCTTCTATTATGCATATATCATATTTCTTAACTAGCTTTATCCACATCGCAAAATCTTGTATCTGAATCGAAGATAGGTTAAACAAGCCAGCCTCTAATAGGACTCTTTTCTCAATTAGAGCAGTAACAGCACACAAATAATTACCTTTCATAAAGAACCAATTCAGTATTTCTGATTGAGTTCTATTAGGATGATTAAAATAACTTTGAGCAAAATGTTGACCTACAAATGGTTGGCTGTCACCATCTATAAAGTCAACCCAAGAAAAAACTATTTTCTTCCCAGAATCACTTAAATATTGATACTGAACCTCTAATCTTTGATGATAACAAACATCATCTCCAGACATTAGAGCTATGTATTTACCTCTAGATGCTAATATTCCTTTATTTGTAGCAGCACTTGGTCCCTGATTTTCTTGATAAATATATGTAATTCGACTGTCTGTAAAATTTCTAATAATTTCATCACTTCTATCGGTAGAACCGTCATTGACAATGAGCAACTCAAAATTTTCAAAGGTTTGATCTAAAATGCTTTGAATTGCTTCGGCAATATACTTTTCGTGCTGGTAGGTAATTAATACAACACTAATCAAAGGAACATTGTCGCTCATTTACATATGCTCCAGTATGGCTTTGGTCACTACATCAATTTGTTGTTTACTTATATGAGAACCTACTGGCAAACTCAGGATTTCTTTACTTAAAAGCTCAGAAATAGGAAAAGCTCTTAAATTGCCGTGTTTTTTTGAATAAGCATTAGATAGATGTGGCGGGACTGGATAATGGATTAATGTAGAAATATCATTTTGCTGCAAATGCTGCTCTAAATTATACCGATTAGGATGACGCACGACAAATAAATGCCAGACGGGTTCTGCCCATTCAGGTACAAAGGGTAAAGTCAAATTAGGATTTTTGCTCAAAGTTTGCAAGTAATGCATTGCAACACCTGTACGCCTAGCATTCCAATCGTCTAGCTTGGCTAGCTTTACTCGTAAAAATGCTGCTTGCAGTTCATCAAGGCGACTATTATAACCCTGAATTTCATTTTCGTACTTTACGCGAGAGCCATAATTTCGTAAAAGTCGAATTTTATCTGCTAACTCATCATCATTAGTAGTTACCGCTCCAGCATCACCGATCGCCCCTAAATTTTTGGTTGGGTAAAAGCTGAAACCAGCCGCATCTCCTAAGCTACCAACACGACGATTTTTATATCTCGCACCATGAGCTTGAGCCGCATCCTCAATTACTTTGAGATTATGCCGCGCCGCAATTTCATTAATGGCATCCATATCAGCAGGTTGACCATATAGATGCACTGCCATAATTGCCTTAGTGCGATTAGTAATGGCAGATTCAATAAATAATGGGTCAATGTTATAAGTCTTTTCGTCAGGTTCCACAGGAACGATATTCGCTCCCACCTGAGAAATAGCTAGCCAACTGGCAATATAAGTATTGGCTGGTACAATTACTTCATCACCAACTCCAATTTCCATTGCCCGTAAAATTAAATGTAAAGCTTCTAAACCATTACCCACTCCAATACAATATTTGGTTTCACAGTAGGTAGCAAATTCAGATTCAAAAGCATCGACTTCTCCGCCAAGTATGTAATGACCTGATTCCATAACTCGCAGATAGGCAGCATCAAGGTCTGCTTTTAATTCAAGATAGGGAGAATGAAAATCTAAAAATGGCACTTTCATGATGACTAACTCCGCACGGACATAAGAAAATCCTCGTAATCTCGATAGTAGTCAGATTCATCATAAAGAATAGACGCTAAAACCATACACACAGATCCAGATGAAAAGTTTTCAAGCTCTCGCCACACCATAGGACATATATAAAGTCCATAGTAAGATCGATTTAGATGAAACCGCTTTTTTTTATATCCGTCATCCAAAACTATATCAAAGCTCCCAGCGATCGCAATAATTAATTGTTGTAACTCTTTATGAGCATGACCACCGCGTTCAGCACCACCTGGAACATCGTACAAATAATAAACTCGCTTAATATCAAAATCAATATGTTTCCCACCCTCTATAAAGGTTAAGTTGCCACGTGGATCGGTGATTTTGGGAAGATTGATGATTTTACATTTATTAACCATGAATAGCTTATTTCATAAGTACTTGCTTTCTCTACGCCATTTAATTATGAATCTCCCTAACGGATTTTCAACCAATAAATAGGATAATTTAAAGACCAGTGCCAGAGGTTAAAAATCTTGATTTACACAAAATTTTTGATGGCTCTTATTCATCTTTATTATTTTTATTCACGCTTCTAATTACTCTTGCTGGATTACCAATAGCCATCTTTCCAGCAGGAATATCTTTGTTGACTACAGATGCAGATCCTATAATAGCCCCTTCTCCAATACTTATCCCAGGAAGAATATTTGCTCCTACACCAATAGCAACTTTATTTCCAATCTTTGGACCTTGAATCCGCTCTTCTTCATATCCAGATTGACCAATTGCTTTGTCGTTGGTCGTGGCAACAAGAACACTAATAAATACATCATCACCAATTTCACAATTACCTGTAATATGAGTTAAGTCCATAATTTTAGTGCGATTTCCAATTGTAGTATTATAGTTGACTGTTACACACCTACTGAGAATACAGAACTCCCCAATTTTTACCTGTTCTCTAATAGAAGCATTATCTCCAATAAGGGTGTTTTTGCCAATTTCTACATCATAATAAATAATGCTATTCGGTCCAATGGAACAATTCTCATGTATTACAGTTTTCTTAGCGAATGAAATGGCTCTTGCCATTCCTCCTGCTCCCTTCGGTTCTTTACCAATATAAGCACCTGGGAAAATCTCCACTCCATCACCAATAGTTACTCCTGCTTCAATAGTTACATGAGGATGTATGACAACATTATCCCCAATTTTTACATCATCGGAAATCACGGTAAAAGCCAGAATTCGAGTACCAGTTCCTATATCTTTGGTTTCGACACAAGCAAATTCATGAATAAAATAATTGAACTTTTCTTTAAGATTTTTCATGATTAGATGCCGTTACTTATCTCATATTTAAATATTTACTTGCAAACATTTAATTTTAGCTGGGGTATAAATCTTAGCAGTAAAACGATCAAGTGGATCTTGAGCAACGTGAACTTTGAATACTATAGCGTCATTTATATAGTCTAAGAATATGTGATTTTGGTTTATTAAAATTGGAAATTCTACAGCAAATGTCAAACTATATACTCCTGAATTTAGCATGTTTGAAGAATGCATTTCCACAACATATACATCTCCATGTTTAACGGCTGGCATATCAATTTTTTCGATAGATGTGACAGTACCGATTAGATCAATTCCTTTAATATCTCTAATTAAGTAACCAAAACAAAAAGTTGGTAAATTTTTATTAAATAAAATCGATGCTTGAATTATAAAGTCTTCTCTTGATTCAAGTTCGGTTGTCGGCAATCTTTGGCTATTTAGTAGCTTTATATCTAATACTTGCGCTCCACCATCTCCATAGCGATAACTACCCACAGCCATATCCATCACTTGATCGACAGACACGAATATTTTAGATGGTATTGATTTACTAGTAATTTCTTGAGATGATTCGGAACTTGTATTAAAATCTTTTTCATTTATTTTGAATTGATTTTTGTCTATATATTGTGTCAACTCTTGATTCATATTTTCATGCATCAAGCCGATATATGTAGCAACAACCTCCGAAGCTTTGCCTATTTGTTTGAGTTCCCCATTTCCCAAAAAAACACCTCTCTGACAAAGTGCTTTCACAGAGCCTGTATCGTGACTGACAAATAATACTGTAACTCCAGACTCCATCATTTGCCGCATACGAGCCATGCACTTTGCTTGAAAGTACATATCCCCTACAGCCAAAGCCTCATCAACAATTAAAATATCTGGATCAACATGAATAGCTGAAGCAAAGGCAAGCCTCACATACATCCCACTAGAATAGTTTTTTACAGGCTGATCGATAAAATCTTTAATATCAGCAAAGGCAGCAATATTATCAAAGCGTGCATCTATATCCAATTTGGAAAGCCCCATAATTGCACCATTCATATACACATTTTCGCGCCCAGTAAATTCAGGATTAAATCCTGCCCCAAGTTCTAGTAATGCTGCCACTCTGCCATTGACTTGTACTCTTCCAGTAGTGGGGGTTAACGTTCCGCAAATTAGTTGTAAAAGTGTTGACTTGCCTGCACCATTGCGCCCGATAATGCCGAAGGTTTCACCTTTCATTATTTCAAATGATATGTCCCGTAACGCCCAAAATTCTTGAGCATAGGTTTTACTTGGGAGTAGTATTTCTTTCAACCTATCCACAGGACGAGCATATTGCTTAAAGCACTTTGATACATTATTTAGGGAAATCGCAATTTCTGATCCCATATTTTAACTATTAATCCTCAAAAGTTTATAATTAATACTCAAAGCTAAGAATTATAGTACATCGGCAAAGGCTGGTCTTAGCTTTTTATAGGTGTATAAACCAAGCCCAAATACGATAGCAGATATTGCTGAAGTTACTCCCCATTCACTCCAATGTTTTATTTCACCAATCAAGATGATATCTCGATAAACTTCAGAAATTGCAGCCATTGGATTTAGCCAAAATACCCAACCACGAAATGATTCTGGTATTGCCGAAGCAGGATAAATAATAGGTGTCATATAAAACCAAACATTTAAAATTACTCCCAAGGTCTGTGGGATATCCCGCAAAAACACTGTTAAGCCTGCTGTGAGATAACCTAGTCCCATAGTCAAAAGAATCTGAGAAAGCCAAACCAAGGGTAACAGAGCAAGAGTTGTATGTAAGGTATGCGTGGTTAAAGCAACAAAAAAAATCAGTAGGATTAGACCAAAAGAACTTTCTATAAGGGCCGATAAAACTGGTACTAGAGGTAACAATGTCAGAGGAAACACAACTTTTTTGACTAAATTGGGCTGCGCTATGACTGAGTTAGAAGCCTGTGTCAACCCACTTGTAAATGCAATCCAAGGTAATAGACCTGCAAAAAGCCACAATCCAAAAGTGAAATTATTATCTGGCACACCATGTAAACTAAGTTTTACCTTAAGCACGATCGCAAACACATATGTATAAATCAGTAATTGGGATAACTGATTGACTAATGGCCATAGGTTTCCCAAAACTGAACCCTTATAACGAGCTTCCAAATCTCGCCGAACCAAAGTTCTGAGTAAATCGAACTTAGCCCACTGTGGATCACTAACAGGAAGAAATCTTTTTAATTTTTTGGTCTTGCTTAGAACTACGTGCATTGAGCGCAACAATTGATGACTCCAATCAGTTTCTATCAACTATACCAACATGAAAGCCTCAAAATTTATTTGCTCTCCCAAGGCAACCGCATAAAAAATAGACAGCTTATGCAGTAAGGATTTAAATCCTAAGTATTTTTACTTGCTAATTTCTAGACTGCCTGATAGTTAAGGATTTCAATGTTTTTATGCGGTTGCCCTGAAGCAGAATGGCAGAGAGCGAATAAGTTGGCGTAGTCCCTAATATTGTAGGGTACTGATTCTGATAAGTTGCCAATCTAAATCTGAGCTTTCTTGTATGGGTATTACTTGAGATGGTGATCTCAAGGTGTCTAGCCTGATAATTTATAGGGATTTGTCCATAAGTATGCCTCATTACTCTTAGGTAAGTACGATCAATTCCTCCGAGAGATGGATTTTAAGGCATAATTTTATGGCTAATGTCACGAAATATTTGCATGAAAGTTGAAATCACAGCAATTCCTGATGTTTTACTAATTACGCCTAGGGTATTTGGGGATGAGCGAGGCTTTTTTTATGAATCTTACAATCACCAAGCTTTTGTCGAAAAAACAGGCTTAGATCTCACCTTTGTCCAAGACAATCATTCGCGATCGCAAAAAAATGTGTTGCGCGGATTGCATTATCAAATTGGCAAGCCTCAAGGTAAATTAGTGAGAACTTTAGCAGGGAAAATTCAAGATATTGCCGTAGACTTGCGACAAGGTTCTCCAACATTTGGAAAATCGGTAAGCTATATTCTTAGCGCGGAAAACTATCAGCAACTATGGATTCCCGCAGGATTTGCTCATGGATTTGTCGTATTGTCTGACATTGCCGAAGTTGCTTATAAAACCACAGATTACTATGCTCCTAGTGAGGAAAGGTGTTTATTGTGGAATGATCCTGAGTTAGCGATCGCATGGCAACTTGACGAACTTCCCATTTTGTCCGCTAAAGATGCAGTTGGTAAATTACTAAAAGAAGCTGAGTTATTTGCATGAGTCCAATAGAAAAATTTCAAAAAGTTCTTGTTACAGGTGGAGCTGGTTTTATTGGCTCTAATTATGTACATTACGCCCTCACCCATCATCCCAATTGGGAGATTGTAGTCTTAGATAAGCTCACCTATGCAGGCAATTTAGATAATCTCAAAGATGTCCGCGATCGCATTACCTTCATTGAAGGCGATATTGCGAATCCTGAAGATGTGGACAAAGCTGTAACTGGTGTCGATGCGATCCTCAACTTTGCTGCCGAAAGCCATGTAGATCGCAGTCTGCGTGATCCACTACCTTTCATTCGCACCAATATCGAAGGTACATTACTATTATTGGAAGCGGCAAGAAAACATCAAATCAAACGCTTCCTCCATGTTTCCACCGATGAAGTTTACGGAGATCTTGTCGGTAGCGATCGCCATTCCCTAGAGTCGGACACCCTATCACCGCGTAGTCCCTATGCCGCATCCAAGGCAGGAGCAGAGCATTTAGTCTTTTCCTATGGCATTAGTTATGGTTTAGATGTGGTGATTACCCGTGGCTCGAATACTTACGGGCTGTATCAATATCCTGAAAAAATTATTCCTCTCTTCATCACCAATGCCCTAGAGTCAAAATCTTTGCCTATTTATGGTGATGGTTCCGCCGTCCGTGATTATCTCTATGTCGAAGATCATTGCTCAGGCATTGATACTGTGCTGCATGCAGGGACAAGTGGTAAAGCCTATAACCTTGGGGCGCGCATGGAGGTCAATGGTCTTGAGGTTGCCAAAACTATTTTAGGGCTGCTCGATCGCCCCGAATCCTTAATGCAATCTGTCAGCGATCGCCCTGGGCATGACTACCGCTATTCCGTCGATCCTAGCGCTACCGAATCTCTCGGCTGGCAACGCAAATGGGACTTTCAAAGCGGCATGGCTCAAACCGTAGCTTGGTACAAACAAAACTCGGACTGGTGGCAAGCGGTCAAGAATAAGAAAGTATTCCAAGAACATTACAACCAGTGGTACGCGCGATGAGTCAACCTCTCAAAGTGGCTCTGATTGGGGCAAATGGACAATTAGGCTCAGATATTGTCAGTCATTTTTTGCCGCAATGCGATCGCTATCAACTCACGGCTCTAACTCGTGCTGATATTGATATTAGACAGGCTGATATTGTCGATCAAGTTCTAACCACCCAGAAATTTGATGTAGTTATCAATAGCGCCGCCTATGTACGCGTCGATGACTGTGAGCAGGAAGTGGACACAGCCTTTAATGTCAATGCGATCGGCGCATTAAATGTGGCGCGAGCTTGTCGTGATATCAACGCTCTTTGCGTCTATATCAGTACCGATTATGTGTTTCGTGGCGATCGCCCATCTCCTTACACTGAGTCCGATATGCCTAATCCAATTAATATCTACGGCACATCCAAACTCACTGGGGAATACCTAGTCCAACAAACCACGACGCGATCGCTCATTTTGCGAATCTCCAGTGTCTTCGGCAAAGCTGGAGCAAGCGGTAAAGGGGGCAACTTCGTAGAAACAATGATCAAAAAAGCGAAGGCAGGCGATCCACTCAAAGTTGTCAATGACATCTTTATGTCACCTACCTATACCTATGATGTTGCCAGACTTTTAGATGCACTTTTGCAAGCAGGTGCAACAGGGATCATTCATGGCGCTAATTCTGGGAGTTGTTCATGGCATGAATTTGCCAGTGCAGCCCTTAGTCTTGCCAATATTCAGCATCCCATAGCCGCTATTCCTGCTTCAGATTTTCCTACTAAAGCTACCAGACCGATGAACTCAGCCTTAATTAGTAATCAGTTACCCAAAATCACTGATTTTCAGATGCGTTCTTGGCAAGAAGCACTTGCAGCCTATATTCAAGCTAGATAAAATCACTTCGTGATTTTCATCTAGCATTTACCATTCAAAAATATGAAAGCTCTAATTCTCTCTGGTGGCAAAGGTACAAGATTACGTCCACTAACCTATACAGGCGCAAAGCAGTTAGTACCCGTTGCCAATAAACCAATCCTTTGGTATTGCATCGAAAGTATTGTCGCCGCAGGTATTACCGATATCGGCATTGTCATCAGCCCCGAAACTGGTGATGAAGTAAAAAGTAAAACAGGAAATGGCGATCGCTTCGGTGCAAATATTACCTATATTCTCCAAGATAAACCCGCAGGCTTAGCCCATGCTGTCAAGATCTCCCAGCCATTCCTTGGCGAAGAATCTTTCATCATGTTTCTCGGTGACAACCTGATCGAGTCAAATTTAAATAAATTCTTGGCAAGTTTCCAGCAAAAACAATTAGATGCTCTGATTTTATTGCGCCAAGTCTCCGATCCTACTGCCTTTGGCGTTGCCACTGTTGATGCTGAGGGTAAAGTGATCAAATTAGTCGAAAAGCCCAAACAACCCGAATCAAATCTCGCTCTAGTTGGGGTCTATTTCTTTAAAAATACAATTCATCAGGCGATCGCCCAAATCGCTCCGTCAGCGAGAGGTGAACTAGAAATCACCGATGCAATCCAAAAACTGATTGATACTCAAAAGAATGTATCAGCTTCCGAACTAGAAGGCTGGTGGCTCGATACAGGCAAAAAAGATGATATTCTCGCCGCTAATCAAATTGTGCTTGATGCGAGATTAAAATCTCAAAACTTGGGAGAAATCGACAGTGACAGCAATATTAGTGGTCGTGTAGCGATCGGTAAAGGCTCTAAGGTAATTAGCTGCAAAATTCGCGGGCCAGTGATCATTGGCGAAAATTGTCATATTGAACATGCCTATATCGGTCCTTATACCAGTATTAGCGATCGCGTCTCCATCATCGACACCGACATTGAGCATAGCGTCGTTCTCAGTGATTCTAAAATTACAGGCATTCATCAACGCATCGTCGATAGCGTCATCGGTCAGCGTGTATCAATGAAAGTTTCACCCAAGCGTCCCCAAGCATTACGCTTTCTTGTGGGTGATGATTCTCAACTTGAGATTATGTAGGAAGTAGAGAGCTACATACCATACGCGATGTTCAACTAAATAACTAGGAAGAGAGCAAGCCTTCAAACTTCAGGGGGCGAGGGTTGTGACTATTTCCCGATCTCCTCTATTGCACATCACGTATTTAGATATTAAGCAGTGAATAATTATCGGTACGGGGCTTTACCGCGCACCAATAATTATCTATAAAAATCGAATTTTGCGGGCAGCGTAAACACACATCTTTAGCAAAATAATACCTTCTCGGAAATGGGAAATATTGGAACTTCCATAGGTGCGGGGTTGATAGCGAATTGGCACTTCTACAATGTGTAAGTTTAGTTTTGCTGCCCCAAATAGTAGATCAAAATCACCAAAAGGATCGAAATCACCAAAGTAGTGACGCTGAGCAACAATACGCTCATAATCTCTCCGCCAAAGTACTTTTGTACCGCAAAGTGTATCTTTGAGCCTTTGGTTGAGTAAAAAAGAAAATAGACTGGCAAAAAACTTATTTGCCAAAGTATTTAACCAAGGCATAGCTACATCACTGCGCGGATATACCAACCGCGAACCGTTAATGAATTCACCTTTACCTGAAGCGATCGCTGTTAAAAACTGTGGTAGTACCTCTGGTGCAACTGTTAGATCCGCATCTAGAATCATCAAAATATCCCCCTTTGCATGGGAAAACCCTAATCGCACCGCATCACCTTTCCCCTTTCCTGTCTGCTTAAAAGCTCTATAAGAAAATTGGGGATGAGTAGGTTGCCTCTCAAGCTCTAATTGAATCGAATCCCATGTGTCGTCTGTGGAGTTGCCTTCAACAAAGATAATTTCTGTGTGACTTCCTAAGGCTGGAATACGCGAAAAAATCGATTTGATATTGCCAGATTCGTTGCGGGTTGGCACGACTATACTTACACTTGGTAAGCTACTAGTTACTGATTGATTAGAACTCTCCTCAAATCTCTTTCTTGCAACAACATAGTGGGTTAGACAAAGATGATCAATTAGGGGTAAATGACAAATAAACTGATTAATTAATTTAGCAATAATAGGTATATTCTTTGGGAAAAGAAAACGCCGACTTTGCTTAATGGGAATATAGCCAGTAATTTCTAAAAAATTAATAATATCTGGCATTGCTAGCCAATTTTGCAATGGTTGAGGTCGCCGTTGTCTAACTTTTTCTGCTAGCCATAGTAAAGGTTCCCATAGATAATTATGAAATGAGATAATAATTCTTGTTTGAGGATGACAGAAAGCTTGTAAATTTTCTAAAACTGCTTGAATATTACTCAAATAGCCCATTGTGCCTGACAGAATAATATAGTCAAAATTAGGAAATGAAAGTTGTTCATGAGTAAGTTGTTCTGCATCTAAAACATAAAACTTTAAGTCGGGATATTTTTGCTGCGCGATCGCTATTACGCTTTCCGAGAAATCAATTCCTACACCCACGTTAGGCTTAGTAGCAGCCAATAATTCTCCAGTACCACAACCAATTTCTAGTACATTTGAGTTTTGAGGAATCAAAAACTGATGTAATTTTTCTATGTCTTGGTAGTAGTACAGATTGCGATCGCGCCAGCGATCAAGATAATTTGCAAACTCTTCAAAATGTTGCCAAACTTGTTTTTTATATGTTTCTTGCATTAGACTCTAAAATTTATTTTTTGTTTAAATAGCTAGATAAGATTAAATATAAAATCCCAGAAAAATATAGTAAATACTATACATTTACTGCAATTTTTGATTCTAATTTTTAATTATAAACAGCTCTTTATTTTATCTTTACTAAACGCCATTCTTTAATAGAAGTAATTATTTCTGTTGACGAATTTTTTGCAATCTTTGGACTTAGCCAAGCATAACTACTAGTTGGAAGTTCGTTAATTGATTGCATTTGCTTACCTAATTTTTGGGTATAAAAACTCAGTAAAAGCCAAGTAGGATGATCTGCATTTTTTGCCCAAATTAAAGGGTCAGTCGGATCTAGCTCATCTTGAATTACAAAGTCAACAACTTGGTTCTCTAAAATATTAGATACTAGCGGCTGTTGTAAAGCCATTCGCATCTCTGGTGAGCGATCGCTAAAAACTCCCCCCATCCCCGCTAATGCAATGGCAAACCATATCGGTATTAAAATTGCAAACTGCCAATATAAGGCAGGCTTTAGTTTAATTAATCCTAGCCATCCCATTCCTGCCAAAAATCCAAACAGGATGTAGGGTTGCATTTGTAAAGGTGTTGGGAAGATGTTTAAGGTGAACAGGCTGGCGAGGGATATCAAGAGCAACCCCAATCCACTAACTAGCCAACGAAACCACTGTTTTGTAGCAAGTCTTTCTAAGGCATAGGCGGCGAACAATGCCCAAAAAGGTAAAACTTGTAATGAGTAGTAAGGCATCCGAGTTGAGAACAGCGTTAGTATCAAGAAAAATGAGAGAGGATATCCCAGCAATAAAGAAATATTGTCAAACTTTGTTCGCTTCTGCCAGATCCAAAATGCTCCTACGATCGCCAAGATTCCCCAAGGTAATGTATTAGCTGGTAAATTCCAAAAATAGTAAAACCAAGAGTTGTCAGGATTATATAAATTAGGATCAGTACCCCGTAAGTGTAAAATCTTGGCAAACATTTGTTGGAATGGCAATAATCCATAGCGTTGCCAACTAGCCCATAGCCAAGTAATTGGCAATATTGCACCGATCGCAATTCCCACATATATACCTAAATTTCGCCACACTTTTTTTGCGTATACATAGGGCAAAAGTGCGATCGGGAAGAGGGCGACCATAAAACTTTTTAGGCAAAATCCTAGTCCTAAAGTCATGCCAGCCAGTATTCCAAAACCTAACCGATGAGGATCAGATTTGCTGCTATTTGCTTTGAGTAAAGCCCAAATTCCTAATAGCTCAACTGTGGTTAATACAATATCCTGTGATACCACATGAGAGTTGTGTAGCCACAAGAACATGGTTGGTAATAGAAAAGCTGCTAATAGGGCGGTTCTTGAATTTAGTAATTGCTTCCCAATGTTGTAGGTCAATAAAATGCTGACAAGTGAAGCGATCGCATTAGGTAAACGAGCTGATAGCTCTGATATGCCAAATAACTTGTAACTGATCGCGATTAACCATTGCAGTCCGATCGCCCGATCATAAATGGGAACTCCCCACCATTGCATACTAAACCAGTCTTGTCCGTCAGCGATCCAGCGTGCTTGAGTTGCATAATAAGCTTCATCATGAGCTAACAAACTTTGGTGGCTTCCTTGTAATAGCAACAAAGGAATACTCCAAGCAATTAGCAAAATGTAGGGATAACTAGTCGAGAATTTAGAAATTATCTTCGTGATTTTCGTGGTCAGCAAAATCTATCTAGGAACATTAAACACAAATTTATCACTCAAACTATAGCTTAGTATTGCCCCCAAAGCGATGCCAATCATTGTATTGAGCGTATAGTGTATACCAATCCAATCCAATAAGGGAAACAGCAGTAAAACTCTAATTGCAATTACAGAGGCTACTGATAAATGATATTTGGGTAATTCTCGCAGATAAACATCTTGCCACTCTATTTGCGCGGACTCCCAAACAAATTGGCGATAGCAAAAGAAACTTAGTAATAGACAAATCTCGGTCGCAAAAGCGTTGCCTAGCGATCGCAGTAATGGTGTGTTCAGGTTAAAAATACCAACTAAAATGCTAATCAGTAGGACATTGATCAGAGTCATTAAAACGCCCACTAAGATAAATCTGACTATGCGCCGAGTCCAAATTTCCTGCAAAATGTTTGATATTCTATCCATTATTCCTCATACCACCAAAAAAAAATAGCGCGTTGCGCTTAATGACTGCTTCATCTCATTGCTTATAAATAATTAGCATGAGAAAGGCTGCGATATTCATTGATCGATTATTTCTTTTTCTTCTTATTTTTGCTAGAACCAAAGCCCTTCGCGACAGGTCTCGGAGGTAGCACTATTTCATTTAAAGGTTTCTGAAACTCTCTTTGTCGTTGATCTTTTTGCCAAGCCAGCATATAGTCTGGCATTTTGGGTGCTAGCTGTTTAGACGAGAAATCTGACTCCTGCTTTAGTCCTAACTCTACCTGAACTGAAGCCCAAGAACCCGTTATAAACTCATCAAGCTCACGATTAGAAAATACTTCCGCGATCAAATCAACGACTTCGATCGCCTTCAACTCGGTTAAATTGGTGATCAAAGTGGAGTCGAGAATGTCTTTCTTGCGATCGCGATAATTTTGGAGTTCTTCCCTTAGTATTTGTATGCAAGTCTCACGAAGTTCTGGATAGGCTTTGCTAACTTCTTCTAATCCATTTGCTGCTGATACGCGCAACCATACATCAATCTGATTATTATTGAGGTTCTGTTTAAGTGGTGCGATCGCAATTTCCCCTACCTGTATGCACATTCCTCGTATCTCTTCATGGAGGTAGTCATCATCAGGGAACTTTGCTAACAGGGCTAAATATTCATTAAAGGTTGTTTCAGGATCTAGTTGTGCGGCGGCTCTCAGGGCATGAATTCCTGAATAGATTGATGGTGATTCACTATCTGTAAGTTCTTCGTCCTTAGCTAAACGAATCAGTTCAGGAACATCAGCTTTGGTTAATCCATACTGAGTAGGGTAATCAATCCAAACATCTTGCCAATTCGTTGGCGTATCTACCTTGAGGATTTGAGCAACTGGGTCTTGATAGGGATGAGATTCTGACATGATTTGTTAAAAAAATTTAGTTTAGTAACAGAAAAGGTTTAGAAAGCTGGCTTTGCCAGCTTTCTAAACCTTTTCTTAGATTTTAATTACCAACGTAGTAAATTAAATTGCTCCATATCCACGGTGTCGCGACTACGATAAATAGATAATACGATCGCCAGACCAACCGCCGCTTCCGCAGCTGCGATCGAAATTACAAAAATAGTAAATACCTGCCCACGAATGCTTGCAGAATCGAGAAAATTAGAGAATGCCATCAAATTTAGATTCACAGCATTAAGCATTAATTCTACAGACATCAATACCCGAACAGCATTACGGCTGGTAATCAAGCCGTAGATACCAATGCAAAACAGGGCAGCAGCAATAATCAAAAAAGGTTCTAAAGACATATCTGTTTACTATGGTTTTCTTCTTTCTTCTCTTTTTGGGAGAGGGTCTTAACAAACTTTATTTAGCAGCCATAAGTTGCTCTTTTGGCTTTTCCAACAATTCGAGAGATTCTTCTTCAACTTGACCTACTTGGACAGCATCAGGTACAAGCTCACGACGGGCTAAGACGATCGCACCAATTAGAGCTACTAATAGCAATATCGAAGCTAATTCAAAGGGTAATAAGTAATCACTAAAGAAATGCTGACCTAATACCACCATTGTCGAAGGTAGCTTTGCGATCGCGGGAGAAATTGCCCAATTAGTTGAAGTTACCGTCACGCCAAGCAATGCAAATAGTCCGAGGCAAACCACTCCAGTTACCACACTGCGTAAAGCTCCATACTTCACCTCTTTGTAGTCTTGACGCTTATTTACCAGCATGATTGCAAACAAAATCAATATATTAACTGCACCGACATAGATTAAAACCTGTGCGGCGGCGACAAAATCAGCATTAAGTAACAGATATAGTCCCGCTACGCTAATAAAAGTTGCCCCAAGCAAAAATGCTGCGTAGACGATATTTTGCAGTAATACTACGCCCATAGCCGAAGCAATCAGCATCGCCGTCAACACAACTAGCGACACAGTTTGTGAGCCATCACCAAGACCGATATTATTCATTAAAATCTCCTTGCAATAATCTTATACCAAAACTAAAAATGGCAAAGCCATTTTTAGTTTTGAAACCCCTTACTGGGTTTGGTTTTAATTCACAAAAGTGTTGTCACACTTTTGTGAATTGGTATCACTTACATGACAAGCTAAATATGGCTATAAGCCATATTTAGCTTGTCTCTTATTTAGCTTCAGTAGTCGATTCGGCGATTTCTTCAGGACGCAGCCCTGCACGTCTGGCTGTATGTGGCACTTCATGCCCTTCCATCACAGCCTTAGGCAAATAAGCCAGCTCACGAATAGGGGTCACAAATGGATCTTCAGTAACCTTGGTGGGCATCCGTCCGAGGGCGACGCTATCAAAGTTCAATTCATGGCGATCGAAGGTAGACAGATCATATTCTTCGGTCATCGACAAGGCATTTGTGGGGCAGTATTCCACACAGTTACCACAAAAAATACATACTCCAAAGTCAATACTGTAACTTTTGAGTTCCTTTTTCTTCATTTCGGTGTTGAATTTCCAATCAACTACAGGCAAGTTAATCGGGCATACGCGCACACAGACTTCGCAGGAAATACACTTATCAAACTCGAAGTGAATCCTTCCACGGAAGCGCTCAGAGGGAATCAGCTTTTCGTAAGGGTACTGCACCGTAATCGGACGACGACGCATATGGTCAAAGGTCACCGACATTCCTTGCCCGATATATTTCGCCGCTTGGATCGCGTCTTTGGTGTAGTCACCAACTTTATTGAGAAATTTCAGCATTGTGGTAATTTGGGTTTAAGTTTCTGCTTTAAATTCAAAAATCTTGTTCCCCTCTCTCTCTGGGAGAGGGGCTAGGGGTGAGGGCTTATCCACCAAACGCAAAGGGGAAAGCCAACTTCAAAGCTGCGGTAATTAGCAGATTAGCCAATCCAATGGGTAACAAGAACTTCCAACCCAGATCTAACAGTTGGTCGATTCGCACACGGGGAACTGTCCAACGCAAGAGAATCGCAAAAAAGATAAAGGCATAGGTTTTAACTAGGGTTGCCGTTAAACCAATGAAAGCTGCCAGAACTTGCCACCATGCAGTATTTGCTTCAATACCTAGAGCATCGCTAATTCTGTCAATAGGGAATGGTAACTCCCAGCCACCGAGGTAAAGGATCGATGCAAGTAAGCCAGCCAGCAATAAGTTAGCGTAGGAACCACCATAGAAGAAGGCAAATCTGATCCCTGAATATTCAGTTTGATAACCTGCAACGAGTTCTTCTTCGGCTTCGGGTAAGTCAAAGGGCAAGCGTTCACATTCGGCAAGGGCAGCGATGATAAAAATCACGAAGCCAATTGGTTGTCGCCAAATATTCCATGACAAAATCCCATACTCGGCTTGCTGATTGACAATATCAATCGTGCTGAGTCCATTAGTCATCAGAGCCACAGCAAGTACTGCCAGAGCCAGAGGGATTTCGTAACTAATCGACTGCGCGGCTGCCCGCAACCCACCAAGCAGTGAATATTTGTTGTTAGAAGAGTAGCCTGCCATTAGCAAACCAATCGGCGCAATGCTAGAAATTGCGATGATAAAAAACATCCCTGTACCAATGTCAGAAATGATCAAATTCTGACCAAAGGGGATCACCAAGTAACAGATAAAGACAGATGTAAATACGAGAGCAGGACCGATCGTATATAGCAAAGGATCGGCTTTAGCGGGGATCGTACCTTGCTTAATTAAAAGTTTACCTACGTCAGCAAGAGGGATCAGCAATCCAAAAGGTCCTGCGTATTCAGGTCCAATTCTTTGCTGGGCAGCAGCGGAAATTTTGCGCTCTAGCCATGTGCAGACCAACGCGCCCACAGTCACGCCTAGAATCATTACTGCCATGGGCAGTACCATCCAAATCAGTTTGGCAACGTCTGCCGGTAGCCCAAGCCCTGATAAGATTTCGATTAAAGATTTCTGTAAATCAATTCCACCGTACATTAGCGATCAACCTCACCCATAATAATATCCACACTGCCAAGGATTGCCATGATGTCGGCGAGTTTCATGCCGCGCACAAGGTCTGGCAAAATCTGCAAATTAATAAATCCAGGTGGACGGATCTTGAAACGCCAAGGGAAGACACTATCTTCACCAATGATATAGACACCTAATTCACCCTTTGGTGCTTCCACCCGAACATAATGCTCACCTGCTGCAACTTTGAAGGTGGGCGATGGTTTTTTGCTAATGAACTGATAGTCCATTGAGTTCCATTCGCTCTTAGGTCCCGCCAACATTCTCTGGGCTTCGAGGTTTTCGTAAGACCCTCCTGGAATTTGCTTGAGGCATTGCAGGATCATTTTTGTGGATTCGCGCATCTCACGGACGCGAACGAGGTAACGGGCTAAACAGTCGCCGCCATTGTCCCACTGCACATCCCAGTCGAGTTCATCGTAGAGTTCATAATGATCGACCTTACGCAAGTCAAGCTTTACACCTGAGCCGCGCAACATGGGACCTGACAAGCCCCAATTGATTGCTTCGTCACGAGTAATTGTGCCTAAGCCCTCAACCCGTCTACGAAAAATAGGATTATTGCTAATTAATTTTTCATATTCGTCGATAACAGGTGTGAAATAATTACAAAAATCTTCGCATTTTTCAATCCAGCCATAGGGTAGATCGGCAGCTACGCCGCCAATGCGAAAATAGTTGTGCATCATCCGCATTCCTGTCGCTGCCTCGAACAGGTCGTAGATCATTTCCCGTTCGCGGAAGACATAGAAAAATGGGGTTTGTGCGCCGATGTCTGCGACGAATGTGCCGAGCCACAGTAGGTGAGAGGCGATGCGGCTAAGTTCTAGCATGATCATCCGAATGTAGCTAGCGCGTCGCGGTACTGGGACGTTAGCAAGTTTTTCGGGTGCATTGACGGTGATTGCCTCGGTGAACATGGTCGCGAGGTAATCCCATCGGGTCACATAGGGCAAGTATTGAATAATCGTGCGATTTTCGGCGATTTTTTCCATTGAGCGATGCAAGTAGCCTAATACTGGCTCGCAATCGACTACGTTTTCGCCGTCTAGCGTGACGATAAGTCTGAGAACACCGTGCATGGATGGGTGGTGAGGTCCCATATTTATGACCATGCGTTCGGCTTTGGTTTCAATCATCACCATGATTTGCGATCGCCTCTCTAATCTGTAAACTGTTGCTTTGGCTAGTAGTGCTAGTTTTTGCTAGTTGTTTAGGATCTGTTGTGCTGAGCGCGACAAATCCCAAATCCTTGTTATTTTAAGTCACTGGTTGAGCTATTGCTCTAGCAGTTGACTCTATTGGTTATGTTAATTAAGTAGATATACCTTGATGGTTATCAGTATATCGCCATGTTGGGGCGGGAATATGTGTTAAAAAGTTGCTAAAAGCTGATTTTGGCTTTAAGTTATTTTATCAATATCATAGATTTTAAACTATCCTTCAGCAAAAAATCATTGATTAAAAATTATGATGCTTGTAACGATACTAAGGTGAGTTCAAAGTCCTAAAAGCTACAAGTGCGTATCATAAAATCCTCGCACCATCCCTCGAAAAACAGGCTAAAACTTGGAAATTTATCCAACTTTGGGTCGATCCAATCCCTTGTCCAGCGATTAATCACGTTGTTCAACTCCATTTTGAATATTAGTCACATTGGCAGGGGGGCGCGTCCAATTAAAGTCACTTATTCGCAATAAAAACTCTCCTAAGCCTTGAGTGGGATTGTAGCGAATTACCACTGCATAGGTACGTCGCGCATACTCTAAGGAATAGGCAGCATCAAATAAATTACCTGTATCTAAATTCCAACTTTGCTGAATACCAAAGCGGATAGGACCATAAATCTGTTGGACTAAGCCTGCGGTGAGCGATCTCGTATCGGCAATGCGATCAAACAGAAATGGCGATCGCCCTGTAGAAAAAGCTTGGGTATAGCTCACCGACAAGCTGGTGTAATCCAAAAAGTCCTTTACGAAATTACCCACTTCCGCCGACAAGCCCAAGGTTCCGAATAAAGTGGCTTGATTAATTCCATTAGAATACAAAGAATTAACCCCCTGCAAGGCAACAAAAGCGTCTAATTTCGGCACAATCACGTTAGGAGAGAACCGCAATCCCTGATCTTTTTCGGCAGCAGCAGGTATACCGCGCAATAATGGAAACGAACGGCTCAATACCGCCGCACTTTGGACACGGATTAATGTACCAATCGTATTAATTGGTTGAATATCATCGCGTAAGGCACTGATCGCTTGCGCAGCAATTTGATAATTAAAATTAACTTGAGAATCGCCAAGGACAAAATTTGGAGAAATTAATGTCGATCCAGTGATGTTATTTACATCTTGAAATCCTAGAGAGCCGTTAAAAATGCGATCGCGGAAGGCATATTGTGACAGTAAGGTATAGTCACCGAACACAGGTAACTGATAACTAGCATTAAAACGCAGTAACGAGTCTAAGCGCGAAAAATTTAGCCCTGAAAAGCTGGCTCTTGCGGATAAATTCTGCCCATTGTCAAACGCGCCATTTAAAGTTGCTACTACTCCCAAAAAATCAAATCCTGACACGCCTCCACTGGAAAAAGCTCTTTGGATGAGTAGCTGCGGTGACAACTGGAAACTCAGGTTTGGTTGAGTGATTACATCAAAGCTTTGTTGATAAAAAGCTCCGTCGCGATCGCGACGGTCAAAGCCAATTAGGGCGGGAGCAAATCGCTGAAAGCGATCAATGGTAATGCTGTTAAGCGGTAATGGAAGGGAAAAACCTTGGTCAAAAACAATGCGTGGGGATTCTAAATCAAGACGATTTTGGGTTGGTGATATTGGGGTTAGGGTAGCTTTGCGGGTGATGAGTTCCAGTTCAGGTGGACTAAAGGGATCATTAGTAACACGCAGATTTTCGGCTGTCCAAGTATCACCATCAATGATTAAACGCTCAGCAATAAAACCCAAACGACGCACCTGTCCATCATTAGAGTTTCCCGTCCCCGCAACCGATACAGTGATCGAGTTAGAGGCTAACTCTGAAGGCGATCGCGATACTTCTGAACTTACTAAAGTGCCAAGATCGACTGCACCCGTAGCATTCAGTAATTCTCCCTTAACGTCACGGTAGTTGTAAGTAAGCTTTGCGCCAGTTATTTTTTGATTTCCCCTTGTAAATAAAACATTGCCATCGGCGATCACTTCCTGCGATTCTGTATTTAACTGCACCCGATTCGCTTTGAGAACTGAATTTCTATAGTTAATCGTCACATTACCTTCCGCCACAAATACCTGCGTATTGATGTCGTATTCTTGGTGATCGCTAACTACATTTAATAAATCCCCCTGTGGCGGTGTTTTAGGTGAAATGAGACGAGGTTTGTCTTTGGGCTTGATTTTAGGTAAGCTATTGGGCTTTATCGCGCCCGCTTGTGCAACTATGTCGGTGGTAATTTGACGAGCAATATCGTCGGGATCAGGCAATGACTCTAAAAAAAGTTGTAGCTGCGATCGCACCTCAAGGGGCAATTCCGACTGCAAACCAGTTGAGAAGCTAGCCATATTGCTAGCCAACACTGGCTTAGGTCGAACCTGTCGCACCTCTGCGGAGGTGCTAGGCGGCAAATGATTTGGAGGCGGTAGTAAAAAGTCCATACTTCAACTAAGTTTACAGGATTTTTATCTGCGATCTAGCAATTTACGATTAAAGCAGCAATTCTCATTTTAAAAATTGTTTTTTGTCCTTACCCGTAGGCTAGATTTCAAAATTGCTGCAATTACGCAGTTTCCGCTCACGAGCTTTAAATAATAGAAAAGCGGCGCAAAGTGCCGCTTTTCTATTATTTAATCGCGAATTATACCAAAGATAAAGCTAAAAATGGCTCCGCCATTTTTAGCTTTAAAACCCAGCAATTCTCATTATGAAACCAATTTTGGGGTTTTCAGCGCCTTAGGGTCTGCAAACCCCAAAATTGGTTTTTTGAGAGCCAGCCGTAGGCTAGCTTTCAAAAACCAATTTTTATAATGAGAATTGCTGTTTAAAACCTTTACTGAGCTTGGTTTTTAATCCACAAAAGTGTTGTCACACTTTTGTGGATTGGTATTACCTAGTTACGAATCTGGACAGGCATAAGCAAATAAGTCATTTTCATTGCCCCAATTGGCACAAGTACCGCAGGGCTAGTGGGATTATTGAGTTGGATTTGGATTTCATTGCTAGGTAAAGCCTTGAGACCATCTAGTAAATATTTGACATTAAAGGCAATTTCTACATCTTCGCCTGATACCTGTGCTGGCAGAGATTCACGACCTGCGGCGACATCAGGAGCTTCCACAGATAAAGAAATTTCTTGTCCAGTAGAGTCAATAGAAATTTTGACAATGTTATTTTTTTGATCAGCAAGAACGGCAATCCTTTCCAATGCCGATAGGAATAACTTTCGCTCTAGTGTAACTTGGCGCTCAAAACGATTGGGAATGAGCTGACGGTAATTAGGGTAACTGCCATCAAGTAAGCGAGAAATCAAAATTTGATTAGCACTCTGGAAAATCATGTTTGATTGATCAAACTTTACAGCGATCGCACCTTCTGTCTGCTGATTGAGCATTCTTTCTAGTTCCCGCAAAGCTCGAGCAGGAATAGTCACTTCCAGATTGGTAGTCACCGTATCGCTAGTCACAGGTGGTTCATCAGCATCAAGAAATCCTGTCTGCACTACTGCCAGTCGGTGTCCGTCAGTAGCAGCAAATTCTAAGCGATCGCGATCGGAAGTAAGGTGTACGCCCGTAAGAATGCGCTTAGTTTCATCAGCAGAAGTAGCAAACAAAGTCGATGCCAGCCCACTCAACATCGATTCAACGGGCAAATAGGTGGTTTGACCATCTTCACCAATCTGGGGTAGTTCAGGAAATTCTTCAACAGCTAGACCATGCATTTGGTAACGCCCTGACCCACAAACAATGGAAACCATCGTGTTGTCCTTGTCCACGCTGATGGTGATATCTTCATCAGGAAGTCGAGAAACGATGTCATTGAGAAGCTTAGCGGGTAAAGTAATTGCCCCACCATCGATAACTTGGGCGGGGAAAGACACCTGAATGCCAAGATTGAGATCAAAGGCTGTCATACCCAGACTTTGGCTAGCAATGTCGGCGTCAATGCGGATATTTGCCAAGATGGGGTGCGTAGGACGAGAGGCGACAGCACGACCGACAAGGGCAAGATTGGCAGCAAGTTGGTTTTGGGGGCAGACTAATCGCATATTGGCTGGATCACTGAAAATAATTTTGGGAAACTACTGAACGGTAGGTTAGGTTCTAGGAATACAATCAATCTTAAAGTTTTATTCCATTCTCTAAAAATATTTAAAGATAAAAAGTAGATAGAAGGTTACAGCTTAAATTTCTAGTGGATTGAGAAGAAAATAGAGATTTTTAATTGGAAGTTTTAGGTAAATTCAAACTAGAAAAGAATTGAGCAATTGCGGAACATGGAATGAGAACTTTAAATTTTGAATTTAGGATTTTTTTAAGTCTGAGCTAATATCTGATTTTTAGTTAGTGGGAGCTAATCATACCATCGTTGACATTTTTTGCAAGATAAAAAATTATATTTCTTGAGTAATTTTTTTCATTATTTTTTCGTTTGATCTAATTATTACGGTTTTAAAGAATAAAAGATCTTAGATAGTAGTAGTAGGGGCTGTGGAAAATGTGGAAAACTTAACTAAAAGCTTATGTATCAATCTATTTGGAGCTTTTTACCTGTGGATAACTCTGTGGAAAAAGTGGCTAGTTATCCACAGGGTATAAATACTCATTAAAAGTTTTCCACATTTTCCCCAAGTTTATCCACAGCTATTTAAGAGTTATCCACAAAAAAAATGGACTTCTCCACAAGTTTTCCACAGGCAAATGCTAAATATTATGTTTCTATGACTAATCCTAAGCCAGAAAAGCTATAAAATAGTCTTGATAAAATCAGGTTGTTTGTATTTTATTAAGGGACAATAATTTTAAAAAATTCTAAAAAAAATAAATTTTTCTAACCTGCCTCTCATGAATTTTGAGGCGATCGCATTTGGTTCAAAATCTAATATTTACTTAATGGGCTTCTCATCGTCATCATGTTTTATGCACTTTTAGAGATTTTACGATGAATGAAATAGTTAAAGATAGAATTGCCCAAAAGATGAGTGGCGGCACGATTCGCGCCGCCACTCATCTTTTGGATTTTGTGTTTATAGATAATTACTTCTCATAATTAAGCTTGAGAACCCCATTTCATGCTGTTGTAGGATGAAGGGACTAGGTAAAAAGATTAATCTATGGAACATAAATTTAAATTGCGAAATCAGGAATAAATACCTGACGATAGAGGTTAAAGTAATGAGTACTGAAGAAGCTACTATTGCTAGGTTACAGAATCGCATTGACGATTTAGAATTACATCTCCATCTAGCTTTACAGGTTTTAAATGCAATTTATCTTGATAATGAGGATAGTTCATCCGAGGTTCGCTATTTAGGGCAAACTGTTGATGTTGAAGCCTCTGCAAAGGTTAGTTTACCTCCATTTTTAGGGTCTCGTACATGGAAGCATCATGCTAATTATGAGAAAGGTAGAATAGGTTCTGCTAAAAAGTGTGATCTTCTATTGCCTAATGTCTCGTAGCGTTTTAATCATCAAGCAAATTAGAAAACCAATATGCGAACCTTAATTATTGGTTTTCTAATTTGCTTGCAAATCTCATTGTAAAAATTGGTTTTTGAAAGCAAACCTACGACTGGCTTTAAAAACCAATTTTTGGGCTTTATAGTGCCTTAGGCGCTGCAAACCCCAAAATTGGTTTCATAATGAGAATTTCTGCTAATTTGTAAAAGTAATAGTGGTGCGATGCGCCGCACTGTAGAATAGAAAAGAAACATCGCGTGTTTCTTTTCTATTCTAATAAAACAATAACTTGCGTGAAATAGTAGCGATTACAATGGTGGCACAAACCACTAAAAACTGTCCTGATAGTACCTGCACTGAGTATTGCCAGAAGGAAGCTTGAATATTACTAAAATTAGGAAGTTGAGTCGAGACTAGATAAATAATGCCTACTAAATGAATTGCTAATAGTCCGCCAAAGCAGCTAATTGTCATTCGTTCAATACTTGGGGGTCTTAGAAAAGCCAGAAAACCACAGAGCCATCCCCCAGGCAAAAAACCTAATAAATACCCAAAAGCGGGAGACTTAAGATAATCTAGCCCGCCACCTTGATAAAAAACTCCAAAACCGCTTAATCCCAGTATGATATAAGCCATTTGCGATAAAATCGCAGCATTGCGTCCACCTAGGCAACCCGTCAGCAAAACAGCTCCAATTTGCATGGTTACACTAACTGACTCGATCGCAACATTACTTCCCTGATCATTGAGGGAGGGTAATAGCAAAGAGGGACGAATGAAGGTACTAGCGATCGTTAGCAATAGTCCAGACAAAGCCCACATTAGTTGTAGCGGTTTTGGCACAGGCATCTCAGGCAAAAAAGTTAATGCTATAAAATCGTACTTGAAATTTGAGTAAAAATGATGACCAACACCAAAAGTACTCCTCTCCCAGTCTAACAATAGATAAATAGATAGACGTAATTAATTAAAAACCCATAAAGTTGTGCCCCTGTGGGGCGCAACTTTATGGGTTTTTAATTAGTATGACTTATGGCTAGAATAAATCAAATCAAGGTATAAAACAGAAGAGAGTTGCGGCGCGAAGCACTGCTACTCTCTCTTCAGTTAAAAAGACCTTTAAAAAGATAGAATGGCAAAGCCATTCTATCTTTTTAAAGGTCTTTTGGTTTTACACAGCGGTGTTTGCTGTTGTGCGATAGAGATTTGCGCCGACATTGCGTAACTTCTCTTCAATGCGATCGTAACCGCGATCAAGATGATGCAAACCTGTAATCGTTGTTTCACCGTCGGCGGCTAAACCTGCGATGACTAGAGCGGCTGAGGCGCGTAAATCAGTTGCCATTACAGGAGCGCCTGATAATTGAGGAACACCTGTAACCACAGCAACATTATTTTTGAGACGGATATTTGCACCCATGCGATTGAGTTCAGCAACATGTTGCAGACGGTTCTCAAATACGGTTTCAGTAACTACACCGTTACCTTCACAAATGCTCAGCAAAGCCATAAATTGAGCCTGCATATCCGTAGGAAATCCAGGGTAAGGAAGAGTTTCAATATCCACTGCTCGATAGCGATCGCCGCCGATTACGGTAATCATATCTTCAGAATCAATCCGCACCGTTACGCCGATATCTTGCAACTTGGAAATAGCAGCGGTAAGGTGAGCAGGAATCACGGGAGACATAGATAATGTCGATCTCGTGATCGCGGCGGCAATCATAAAAGTTGCCGCTTCAATGCGATCGGGGATAGCGGTGAAATCTGCAAAATGTAGTCTATCGACACCCTGAATCGCGATCGTATTTGTGCCAGCGCCACTTATTTTTGCGCCCATTGCCCGACAAAGATCAGCAAGATCAACTACTTCAGGCTCAAGGGCTGCATTTTCGATAATCGTCTCACCTTCAGCAAGGGTTGCCGCCATCATCAAGGTTTCAGTCGCCCCGACACTGGGATAATCCATATAAATTCTTGCTCCTTGCAAACGTCCGTTAGAACTCATTGCATGGGCATGAACAATCCCATGTTCAATCTGTACAAATGCACCTAATGCTTGCAGTCCCCGTACATGAAGCTCTACAGGACGCGCCCCGATCGCACAACCACCAGGAAGCGGCATTTTTGCGGAACCTAACCTCGCCAATAATGAACCAAGCGCAAAGAAACTTGCCCGCATTTTGCTGACCAATTCGTAGGGTGCAGAGTTGGTGGTCAGATTGCTAGTATCAAGGTCAAGGGTTTCGCCACTGCGAGAAATTTTGACACCAAGGGTTTCGAGAATGTCACTCATACGCTTCACATCAGCGAGGTTAGGGACATTGCGAATTCGACAGCCTTCAGAAGATAATAATGTGCCAGCCATCAAAGCCAGAATCGAATTTTTTGCGCCACTGATAGGAACATGACCAGAGAGGGGTGCTTTACCAATAATGCGGAGGATTGGGGCATTAGTCTCTGGTGACATTGGCTCAATAGTAGGTGAAACTGTGCCGAGATCCATCGTCGATTGCATAGGCTGTAGATTGTTTTGTAAATTGCTGGTCGTGTTTTTATGGCTAGAACTGTTTGTAGAAATGATCGCCTTGTCCTCCTCACACTAAAAATCAGAATTAATGTAGCCAAAAGTTTAGCGGAGTATATCCGAAAAACTGTTAACTTTTGTACGCTAAGTGTATTTACTCATTATTAGTGATCACGTCACATTGTCAATAAACCTAGAGTGCTAGGCGATCAAACCCAAATAGAGGCAAATTTTAGTATTTATACAGTTAAATATGGGATAAGCAAATCTCAGAATTTATTTGCCATAGCAATATTGATCTCTCATATAAAGAATCACAATTAATACCAAAACTAAAAATGGCTACGTCATTTCTAGTTTTGAAAACTCTTACTAGGTTTGTTAAAAGTTTTCAATCCCTAAGAGGGTTTCAGAGGTTTTGAAGCAATCTGGGGACGATCTTTACCACCAAAGGAACCAGAATGGTTTCAATCCCTAAAAGGGTTTCAGAGGTTTTGAAGCTTGAAGCCTCTGACTTTGAGAGTGCCAAGGCTTAGCCCAAGGTTTGTTTCAATCCCTAAAAGGGTTTCAGAGGTTTTGAAACTTATAGATTTTTGTATATCCATTTGATCGCACATTCGTTTCAATCCCTAAAAGGGTTTCAGAGGTTTTGAAGCTTCTCTTAAAAGGATGCTTATTCATAGTATTTGATTAGATGTGTTTCAATCCCTAAAAGGGTTTCAGAGGTTTTGAAGCCGCTAGTTTGCCCAAGGGCTGGTATAAGGTCACAACCAAAGTTTCAATCCCTAAAAGGGTTTCAGAGGTTTGGAAGCGCAAGACTAATGAATCAGAACAAGGCTTTTTAATCTGTTTCAATCCCTAAAAGGGTTTCAGAGGTTTTGAAGCTTGATAGATTTATCTGCTCCAGAAATAAAAAAGCATGGTTTCAATCCCTAAAAGGGTTTCAGAGGTTTTGAAGCTTTGAAGCCGCAAGCACCTGTCGATATGTATTTGGTAAGAAAATGTTTCAATCCCTAAAAGGGTTTCAGAGGTTTTGAAGCTTCATAATCCACACCTGAATTAGTCGCGGTCAATATCGTTTCAATCCCTAAAAGGGTTTCAGAGGTTTTGAAGCGATAGATATTTTCCAACGTGGCAGTATGCGCCATTGGCTAGTTTCAATCCCTAAAAGGGTTTCAGAGGTTTTGAAGCCTTCCACAGCACCCAAAGCCATTAGCAGCTACACCGAGTTTCAATCCCTAAAAGGGTTTCAGAGGTTTTGAAGCCACCCGATCCAATCATGGGAAGTGCAGGATTTACCTCGTTTCAATCCCTAAAAGGGTTTCAGAGGTTTTGAAGCCTAGAAATAATGCTTGCTTGCAGGCTGTAACTTCTGTTTCAATCCCTAAAAGGGTTTCAGAGGTTTTGAAGCTACGGTGTGGCGATCGGGTCATCCGATGAGCTTTTTACGTTTCAATCCCTAAAAGGGTTTCAGAGGTTTTGAAGCTGGGGAGTAGCGCCCCCTTTCAGTTTCCCCCTAGGTTTCAATCCCTAAAAGGGTTTCAGAGGTTTTGAAGCCTTCAGCGTCCGTTGTTTCTATGTTTAGTGAAAGAAGTTTCAATCCCTAAAAGGGTTTCAGAGGTTTTGAAGCCTGAAACGAGTAGTAATGGCAATGGACGATCGCATGTTTCAATCCCTAAAAGGGTTTCAGAGGTTTTGAAGCCTGGACAAATGAGATCGCCGTCCATACTTGTATGGTTTCAATCCCTAAAAGGGTTTCAGAGGTTTTGAAGCCGCCTATTTATATAAGTGTTTATATTTAAGAACGAGTTCCGTTTCAATCCCTAAAAGGGTTTCAGAGGTTTTGAAGCTTTGTTGTTTCGCTGTCAATGGTTTTGTGTTTAACCCAATGTTTCAATCCCTAAAAGGGTTTCAGAGGTTTTGAAGCCGACAAACCTGTTAGAGCTAAGGCGAAAAATGGTTCGTTTCAATCCCTAAAAGGGTTTCAGAGGTTTTGAAGCTTACAGACAGCGCTTGATGCTTACATACAAGCTGTTTCAATCCCTAAAAGGGTTTCAGAGGTTTTGAAGCTATCTAAGCCCTTTTCATTGCAACAATTTTAGATGTTTCAATCCCTAAAAGGGTTTCAGAGGTTTTGAAGCACCTTTTAAACCGCTTTCAGACAGGCTGAATCCACGTTTCAATCCCTAAAAGGGTTTCAGAGGTTTTGAAGCGTCTTGATTTAGCTCGATTGCCAAAGCTTTCTCGTTTCAATCCCTAAAAGGGTTTCAGAGGTTTTGAAGCTCAATACGCGATCGTGCTTGTCTGCGACTTCTGGTTTCAATCCCTAAAAGGGTTTCAGAGGTTTTGAAGCTTTGAAACATCAGCAAAATTTGAGCAATTAAACAACACAAGTTTCAATCCCTAAAAGGGTTTCAGAGGTTTTGAAGCAATTACCAAGTATCTTCCAGAAAATCGGATTAGTTTCAATCCCTAAAAGGGTTTCAGAGGTTTTGAAGCCGTTGGCTATTTCGATCGCACTGCATATGCCTGATGAGTTTCAATCCCTAAAAGGGTTTCAGAGGTTTTGAAGCTGAGAAAGAAGATTTCAACCTTTTCAAGCAGCTTAAGTTTCAATCCCTAAAAGGGTTTCAGAGGTTTTGAAGCAGCCGGCTCTAATTATCAAGCTGGCTTAGATTTTCTGCGTTTCAATCCCTAAAAGGGTTTCAGAGGTTTTGAAGCAAAGGCAAAGGATTAGGTTATATAAAGCTGCGAACCCTGTTTCAATCCCTAAAAGGGTTTCAGAGGTTTTGAAGCCGCTTTCAGTATCAAACAAGGAAATGCAGCTATAGGGTTTCAATCCCTAAAAGGGTTTCAGAGGTTTTGAAGCCTAGACAGCGTGGCAGAAAGTCGATTGAAGAAACAAGTTTCAATCCCTAAAAGGGTTTCAGAGGTTTTGAAGCATATTAAACCTCAACCAATTGAGTCGCTTTGTAAAGTTTCAATCCCTAAAAGGGTTTCAGAGGTTTTGAAGCCTCCATTGCCTGATTTTGATTTGGCGAATCAAAAAGTTTCAATCCCTAAAAGGGTTTCAGAGGTTTTGAAGCTAAAACCATCTACAGCTTTCGGCGCTTCTTTGTTGTTTCAATCCCTAAAAGGGTTTCAGAGGTTTTGAAGCCCAACGATCGCACCCGACCCAAGCTAGAAACCTGATAAGTTTCAATCCCTAAAAGGGTTTCAGAGGTTTTGAAGCTCACAATAAGATACAGTTTTTAAGCAAATTTAAGGCATGTTTCAATCCCTAAAAGGGTTTCAGAGGTTTTGAAGCAAAAGAGTATGCCCGTATCCCTAAAAAGAGGTTTAGTTTCAATCCCTAAAAGGGTTTCAGAGGTTTTGAAGCGCTAGTGAGCATAGCTGTATGAGCTACTGGATCATGTTTCAATCCCTAAAAGGGTTTCAGAGGTTTTGAAGCACACTTCTATACCTCAAGCAATGATTGATTTAATGCTGTTTCAATCCCTAAAAGGGTTTCAGAGGTTTTGAAGCCTTAATTCAGATTTGATTACAGCACTGTCTCTTTCGATGTTTCAATCCCTAAAAGGGTTTCAGAGGTTTTGAAGCAAGCCTTTGACAAAGGCGATGTAGTTCATTTTTATACTGTTTCAATCCCTAAAAGGGTTTCAGAGGTTTTGAAGCCAACAAACTAAACCCTACGATCGCCAGCCCAACGAGTTTCAATCCCTAAAAGGGTTTCAGAGGTTTTGAAGCCTAGAGCTAATCAGATGGAAAGTCGCCAATGGTGAAATGTTTCAATCCCTAAAAGGGTTTCAGAGGTTTTGAAGCAGCTAATCAGATGGAAAGTCGCCAATGGTGAAATGTTTCAATCCCTAAAAGGGTTTCAGAGGTTTTGAAGCTCCAAATAGAGATTGATCAGGGCTTACAGTTGGGATGTTTCAATCCCTAAAAGGGTTTCAGAGGTTTTGAAGCAATCAGCGATCGCAGGACATTGCCAGCACAATGCTAAGTTTCAATCCCTAAAAGGGTTTCAGAGGTTTTGAAGCCTACAGAATGAGGATATGAATAAGCAGAGCAAGTACAGTTTCAATCCCTAAAAGGGTTTCAGAGGTTTTGAAGCTTATCTTCCCCTAATATTTCATTGTCTTCTCAGAGTTTCAATCCCTAAAAGGGTTTCAGAGGTTTTGAAGCTACTGGTCAAGGTTCTGGAGACATTACTTAAATAGGTTTCAATCCCTAAAAGGGTTTCAGAGGTTTTGAAGCATCGATATTAATGCTTTATATGCGGCACAGAATGCGGAAGTTTCAATCCCTAAAAGGGTTTCAGAGGTTTTGAAGCCCCTAGTTCTGTGTTGAATAAGCCCAAAAATTTCACATGTTTCAATCCCTAAAAGGGTTTCAGAGGTTTTGAAGCCACAAACGTAAAGGGGATGCAAATTATGAGCAAACCGTTTCAATCCCTAAAAGGGTTTCAGAGGTTTTGAAGCTATTGGATGGGAGGGTAAGCGTGACTTCATGGCAAGTTTCAATCCCTAAAAGGGTTTCAGAGGTTTTGAAGCCGTCCGCGCTCAGAAAGCATATCATATTTGATTTTCAAGGTGCATTTGCGCGAACCATGAGAATTGTAGCAAAAATTGGCTAACTGCATCGACTTTAGAACTGATAGCAACCATTGAAAACCTAGATATATCAATACATTGCAAGATTCCGCGAACCGATTCAATCGCCCGATCGCATTCAAAAACATACCAGCCAGGACTTGTAAACCCGAAAATTGCATACTATTTCCAAAAACACCCGCCAACTCGCGCAAACCATGAACTAAAAATTAAGCAAAAAATACTGTATCGTCTCGTACCTGCTCGCTGCCAATACGTTCTATTTTAGGCTGACAGCACCCACAAAGAAAGTAAAAGCGAATACTATCCTCACTAGGCTTAATCAACTTACTCAAACGCGATCGCAACTTCGCATATTGAGCATCAGTAAGCTCACACTCAAACACACTAAACTGCATCCACTGCCCATAGGACTTGAGAATCTTATGGATCTTATTACGGCGTTTATCTTCGGAGATATCGTAGGAAATGACTAGAAACATAATTTACTTCAAAACCAACGGCGGATACTTCTCTGTCTCATCCATTAGATACTTAGCCAGCAATCTTGCCTGAAGCTCAAAAGCCTCCTGATAAGTGCATTTACGACCCATCACAGGATGCTTAAATTCTGATTGTTTCTTCTGCTCGTAAAGCGTCAAAAACACTTTTCTTGCATCATTAGATAGAGAAACTGCCTTGCTCAGAGGTTCAGAAGTAAAATCCTTCGGCGTGATCGCCTTACGATTAATAGCCGACAACACGATCGCATCAACAATCAAGGGGCGAAACTCTTCCATTAGGTCAAGAGCGAGACTGGGACGACCATAGCGCTCTGTATGCAAATAGCCAAGATAGGGATCGAAACCGACAATATTTAGCGCCCCTTGAACATCGTGACGCAGTAGGGAATAGCCAAAACTCAGCATCGCATTTACAGGATCAGTCGGCGGTCGGCGATTGCGGGTGGTGAAGCTAAAACCATCGGCGCGAATTAATTTTGGGAAAGCTTGCCAATAGACAGCACTGCCATGCCCTTCTACACCACGCAAACTCGCGATCGCCTTAATGGTCGCTAACGAATCGATCGCCCGTTCGAGATCGTCAATTGCTTTCTGTAAATCATTATCGGGATAATCGCGCAGATGCCGCATTAATGACGCACGATAATTTTTTAACTTGCCACGCACAAAAGCTTGCACCATATGGATCGCCTTCGGTGTTTCCCCTGCTGCGCCCCATTGCGATCGCCTTACGAAAATATTTTTAGTTAGCTCAGGTTCCAAACGTCCCAGAAAGCGTCCCGATCCTGTCATAAACGACATCGGAATTTTTCGCTCTAGCAGTTCTATCACCGCCGCAGGAGAAATTGTGGCACGACCGAGGATTACCAATCCGTCGATTTTGATTAGTGGCACATCTAGAATTTGCCTTTTCTCAGCCTTCACCGTCAAGCGTTCATCGGTCTTACCAATAAACGAGTCATCTTGACTTACATAAACCGTTCCCATTGCTTTTAAGCTCCTTCCTTATATTTACTAACCTTTTCCTTTGCCATCGGTACACACTGACTAAACAGACTGCAACCTTTGCAACGATTGCCATAGATTGCAGGCGGCATCTTGCCTGTTTCCATCATTTGTGAGATTTCGGTAATCATTGCGATCGCCTCATTTCGTAACTCAGCCGTAATCTCGATTTCTTGTCTTTGGTGCGTTTGAGCATAATAAACATAGCCCTTCGTTATGCTTCTTCCCGTCATCTCTTCTAGACAGAGCGCTTGAGCTACAACTTGCATCGCATCATTATCCCATTCCCCTTTATGTCCGCGTTTATATTCAATGGGATAGAGATTACCATCAACTTCTTCAATCAAATCAGATTTGCCAATCAAGCCATATTGCTCCGACTTCAGCCAGATTGCCCTGATTTGCCAAGTCTCCTCTCGTTGATTTTCGCCAACCATATGCACCCGTTGATGTAAATCCGTTCCTTCAATTGTGTAATGATTCTCAACAAACTCACCCGCACAAAACATACGCCAGCAACGGTGTGGGCAGTAGGCATATTGGTTGAGAGAGGCGATCGCGATCGGTTCATTCATACGCGCCTCGCCATTCCCATCCCCATTGTCGTTTTTCTGCCAATACCTGTAAATAGAGCAAAATCAGCAAGAGCGTTAATCTGTTTGATCGCTTCTGGCGAAGTATCACCAAGAATTCGATAGCCAATCTCACCAACACAACCGATAAAGCTATGGTTGTCATAGTTCTTGACTACTTCTGTTTTGATATCAAAACGGCTGGGAAAGATATATTCGATAATTTCGGGATTGATTGGAATTTCGCTGTAGGTATTCCAGCGATCGCATAGACTCTTAAATACATTGTCGCGAGTCGGCAATGGCGAATCATATTTGCCCTGACGGAAGGCGGTGGGGGTGGCGAGGTGAAAGGTGATATTTTTTTCAGTTTCAGAAGCGCGATCATAGATTTGTTGATAAGTCGCAAAATTTGCCCAAGGTTGACTCGATTGCGGTGTACCGAGAATGCTGGTGATATAGAGATCAGCAGAACCAAGATGAAAAGCGCGATCGGGGTTGAGATTGAGCCAAAGCCCTGTTAATTTACTAAATAGAACTTCATCTAATAATGTAATCCGCCACCAACAAGGATTTGCGGCTGGAATATCACGGCTATAGTCCCACACCAGAGAGCGACCCGCTCTTGGCTGAATCGGACTCAATCCAAATCCTTTGTTTGCTTTCTCGCCATGTAAGCGATCGCCTAATTTTTTGTCAACCGAACTCACCAATGTTAAAAAAAGCGCATGAATATGCCGCCCCGTCAGATATTCTGGGTAAATCGATGTTTTCGGCATAAAATTAACAACAAGACTATGAGGCATAAATTTTTACTCTTTGAATAATGACCAATTACCAATCACCCAAAAACTATGGATGACATGACCGAAAAAATGCTGGCTTCATCAACTATTGATGCTCCAGTAGAAACACGCCAACTTTTTTTAGAGATGGAGGCGAGTCTACCGATCGCTGTCCGTTTTACAGAACATGGAATAAAGGGTTTACAACAACAATTACCTGACCTAGAGATAACCAAAGATAAAGTTTTTGCAATTGAAAAGCTACATTATTCAGGAGATATGGGCGGGATTCTTTGCAATGTTTCTTCTGCTGACAATGAAACACAAACTATCATTTCTATTACTCATCTCAAGGTCGATCCAAGTCATCCTCTGGCGGATAGTATTCAGCAATATCAGAGAAAGCGGAGTTTGGCTTTGGCGATCGCTAATAGTGGTACAAGGCGAGCGGCGGCAAAACCTAAAAGAAACAAAAGAGGTTTTGGCAGCTAGACCGATCACCAATCATCCAACACTATGAATGCAGAAATAGACAAAGCTAAAGCCGCAACTGAAAGTTTGCTTACCTCATCGACGATTGACGATCCTACAGAAACGCGATCTCTTTTGCGGGATCTCGAAGTTAATCTACCGATTGCTGTGCGTTTTAACGTACATGGTCTCAGGAGTTTGTATGAACAAAATAGTCGAATGAAAAACAAAGATGGTATTTTTCATGTTGATGAAATTGTGTATACGGGTGATATGGGTGGGATTATGTTTGCGATTCGACACGAACTGGAATCTGAAGATGAGGAGGAATACGAAGATGAGGATAAGGAATTTGGAATAGAGGTTATATCCATAACTCATCTCAAGGTCGATTCTACGCATCCTTTGGCGGCGCGAATTAAGCAATATCAGAAAAAGCGGGTATTGGCGATCGCGATCGCTAATAGTGGTACAAGGCGATCGGCGGCAAAACAGAAGAGAAAGCGCAGGGGGTTTGGTAGTTAATCCAAAATTCCCGATCGCTCCAAAATCCGATCCGACCAGATCTGTGCTTTTTCACGGCTCGACATCCTCATAAATATCTGAAAGGGCGATCGCTAAATCAATCGACTGTAACTGTAAGATTTCTCCTACATTCAAGGATTGGACTAACCAACCTTCAGGATCGCGACGATAAAGTTCCACTTTGATTTCAGATTGAGAAACCAAGACATATTCTTGCAAAGATTCCAATTTCTGATAGTTAAAAAGCTTTTCTCGCCGATCTAGCATGGCTGTGGAAGGAGATAGAACTTCGATTAATAGGCAAGGTTTTTGTTTGATGTAAGGATCGCTATCTGTGCGATCGCATACCACCATTACGTCAGGATAGTAGGTGGCGTTATCTGCCGCAGCGATCGTGAGTTTCATGTCTGAAGAAAAGACACGACAAGGTTTACCGCGTAAATGATTCCAAATTCTGGAAAATAATCCACCAACAAGCAAATTATGATCTTCACTCGCGCCAGCCATTGCGTAGGCTTGTCCATTAATAAACTCATGCTTTTTAGGACTGGTTTGTTCGTAAGCGAGATATTCTGAGTAGGTTAGTTCTGGTTGTCTAGCAAGCATTCATCTATACCTTAAAGCGATATTCCATACGAGCAGGGATTTTGAAGCCGTCAACATCATAAAAATGTCCGTTCATACTGACATTGCGAATCAGGCTAACGGGAGGCATATTTACGGTGTCATAGCTCAAAACTTGGTGGTTAGGCATTACATCAAGAGGATTGAGTGGATGGTATACCGTAAAATCTCCATTTTTAGGAACTGAGACATCTAGCTCTTGTGTTATTTTCAGATCTGCCTTACTCATCCATTTTCCCAAACGAATCCATTTAGGAATTCGTAGTAATGGCTTTTTTGCAAGTATGAAAAACTCGAAACTACTCTCTGGTGCTATCTCTCGAATACGCCCATAAGTGGGAATATTCTTACTGATTTGTTCCATCTCAACGTGATAATTCAAGTTAGCCCATTTATAAGTATGCGTGACATAGTTAAAGTCAATCGCTCTTGCAGGAGTAACATAGATAGAATTTTTCTGTTGATTCAATGGAGCAATATCTTCTTCATAGTGAGGAATATGCTCCATATCATGGTAACTACTCTTCGCAAATCCTAAAGCGTAGGTAAGAGCGTAATTATGTAAATAATGCTCAGTTACATAGAGCCGCCCAAGTTCACGAGTAGCAAAGTACAAAGGGTCTTGCAAAGTCAAGCAAAGACGGTAAATATGCATGGTTTACCTACTTCTTCTTAATGACTTTCGATGCTTCAGCATAAGTTAGCGTTTCTTGCGAAAGAGCGTTAAGCCATGCTTTAAAAGCTGTTTCGTCTGAAAGGATAGCTTCAGCCTCGTTTTGAAGTGCTGCAAGAGGTTCTCCTATTACCAACTCATATAAAACGCCATCCTCCCTGATTAAAGACGAAATTGCTTCTTCTGTCTTGCTTTTAAGTACATCTGGAGCATAAGGTAGACAAGCATCTCCAAGCAGATCGTGTAACTTCTGCGTCAGTCGTAAGTTGCTGAAAATTTCACCGTCAGCAAAAATCACAGCTACAATTTTGTTCCGTACTTGTCCAGTGCGTGTAGTTTGAGCGCCATAACGCTTAGTCCGATATAGATTGTTAAGGACATAAAGAAATGAGTTAGGACTTGGATCGCGAAGAGTAACAACACTAGGGAAAGGAACCTCGGGAAGTACATGATCTTGTTCACTGAATCGATTAGTTGTATCAGTGCCTCTAGTCATCGTGCCATCTTCATACGGAGCATTGAGAGTAAATGTTCCATGAGATTCTTCGTAGGCAGGGATGGCATAGGCTGAATCAATGAAAATCTTGGATTTTTCTGATCCTGAATCGCCGATCGCATAGCCATAAATTACACAATCTGGACATCCACCACAAGGATTTTCATTGTAAGCGCAGTCACCAAGATCCTTATCTTTCATGCTCTTGTACTGAGCTTTAATCGAATCATGGATACCATAGCGCCTCAGTAGCTCACGTCCAGTCAGACGTTCTGGAGTCGTTTGTTTACGCTTAAAAAGTACCAAACGGCTAATTACCGTTGTTGGAGCTTTCAGACCAGATCGGACTCGTGCAACATTTAACTCCCCATCAGTCTTAAAGACCGCATAGGAGTCTGTTTCTCGCAAAACAACAATGTGAGCATATTTAGCTTCAGGGATACGAGGAATAGAAGATTGGAAGTGTGACTTGTATTTTTCAAACATGAGATTATCTCCTTTAGGATTGTGGTGCTTCTTCAGCTTTTTTTAGATAGTTTTTGATATAGCAAGCTTCGGCTGCATGGCGGATGAGATTGATGTTTTGCCGTAAAAGCGATCGCTCACCTTGGCAATACCCATAAAAGATTTTCTCCAAAAAGAATTTGGCAAAATCTTCGACAAGTTTTTGCTTCTCTTGCGGTGCGCCTTTGGGGACAAATCCATCAATGGTATTGCCAAGAATCCCATCAACAAGTGCCAGCAAATATCCTTCAATCATTAACTGAAGGTCTTCTTGACTAGTGTTAGCCTGACTCCTTAAAACTTTGTCTGCGGCAATATTTAAAGGTCTAAGCCTAGCGTATGCTGCTTTACCTTTCGCTCGGTAAAAACGAGCATATATATCAACCAGTTCTTCGATCATTGCCATGTCATTAATACCTCCATAATAGTTCACCAGTGATTGGTGATATTGTAATAAGTCCAATGCAATTCCAATTGATGGATCATTAGTTTTTAGTTTCTCTTTGTTACGATTTTCTTGGATTTTGTCCGCATAATGAAAAACATATAGCGGATTAGTGTCTAGATTTTGAGAAACTGTGTTAAGAGCATTCCATACTGGAAATTTTCTGGAATCTCTATAAGCCTGAGCAGTCAGAGCATAAAATGAAAACATTGCAGGAATCGCTGTTGATAGTTCATCTAGACGAAAACGAGTATTTCTCATTCCATGCATCCAGAAATTATGAACTCCATCTAGTATTGCTGTTTCTTTAAAATCTGCTCCCGAATTGTAAGGTGGAATAGTCGCACGACTTGCTATTGTCTTGACACCTAGAGCTAATGGAGCAATAAGCGCTATTAACGCTGGCATAAACCAAGATTCTGTATCTGTAGGTTTCTTGCCAAGAAATGGAACACCCAAAAGGTAATACCCGTGCATTTGCCCTCTGGGATATTCCACTTTGTCCAATCGGCGCTTTTGGTTATCATTTGGATCAACATTGACACGAAAAACATCAGCGCGAGGTATAAGTTTTGGATCGTAGTTATGTTTAGAAAGTTCTTTGTCTAAATCAGAAAATACGCTTTGAGCAAAGCTTTTATATGCACGACTCATGATCGAAGCGGTTTCAGGAGTAAAGAAGTAGTCTGGATAAAAATGAAGATAGACAACTTCATCACTAGCCGAAAGCCCTCGTTCCATCGAATGTTTTCGGAGTAATTGCTCAGCTTGGCAAACAGTGCAAATACCTCGAAGTGATTCTTTTTTTAGTGAGGTAACACGTTTATTCGTATAACTAGAAAATTCCTCTCGCACATCAAATGCACTATTGCAAACTGCACACATAGGATCGCGTTTACGACTAGCTTTATTCATGTGATAGCGCTGTAACTCACCAACAAAGTTAGGCGCTTCTTGACTTTGGCTCAAGTTTAAAACTGTTGAAATATAGAAATCTAAGAAAGCAAAAGATTCTTGTGTTGTTGGTTTGCCCCAATCTTCTATAACCTTATCAACAGCATTTAACATAACATTTTCAAGTTCTATGTCATTTAGTCCACTTTGCTGACGGCGCATATAATGTCCAGCAATGTAGTACCAACCATGAGGCACACCACCTGCTGAAGGTATTCGTTGCAATGCCTCTATACAATCATCTAGACCAAGAGCCTTAAGGAGCGCTTGACTAGCTCTCTCCTGAGAAGTTGCATAATACGCTTCTAAAACCCCAACTAAGCCTCGAACTCCTTCAGCTAGACGATCAACTTGAAGATTAGAAGGGTATTCCCAATCTAAATCAGCAAGGTTAGGATAATCTTTTAGAATCTTTTCCCTTCTTGTAGCCGTTACTGGAGTTCGTTTATCACCCAAAAGTGTGAAGGTTTGGCTAATTAAAGTTTTTGCTGCGATATCAACTGTAGCCACCTCAAGCATATCGGGACTATGACTAATAATCCCTTTGGGCTGACGAGAAATTAAATCCCCTAAACCTTTTGCTACTGTTTGCAGGATAGACTGACGTACAGACTCAGTAAGATTTGATAAATCAGGTTCTGCACTATCTTTTGGTGCAAAGTAAGTAACTCCATCTGGGAAAAAGAGAAATGGTTTCCATCCAACAACCTTAACTTTTTCTAGTACAGCGTTATGAATGGCTTGTGTTAGTAACCCTCTGTTTTCATTTGTTCGATGATGGCGAAGGATAAAATCTCCTCTTAACCTTCTTCTGATAACAGATTTAACATGATGATTCTGTTCTAAATCTTGAGGATGGTGAGCGATTGAAGCTACTACATCAGCAAAATTAACAAATTCAGAAAGATCGATCAAACGGGCTGGGTTGATTTGTAAATCAGGAAAATTCGCCAACGTGAGATTTTGCCCTCTACCATCTTCAGCATTTTGAGCCAGAAAAGCGACATCTTGCCAATAATCACGGGGTATAAATTCCCAAAGACCTAAAGCATCACCCCAAGTTTCAAAACCTCTTCTATATTGCTCCCAGCCTTTACCATCCATCCGCACACTACCTAATTGCTTCAGAACAATTTTGTTCAGATCATGTAGTGTTACACCTGCTAAATAAAGTCTTTGCTCTATCCCTTCCAGATTGGCTAATTTTACAAGTGTCCAACCGCCAACAGCAGCATTTAGCAGATGAACTGCAAGACTTTGATCTTTATGTTCAACTAGCTTCTTAATTACCTTTTCTTGTTTTTCTGGTTTAATATTTGCCGCTAGTTCCTGTGCTGCTTCTAGACTCATCCCTTTAGCAGGTGTGAGACTGAAATAATCAAGCAAATGGGGTAAAACTTTCTCAATCCAATCTCGTAGCACTGCATCTTCTGACTCAATCAGTACATCTAATGCTAAACGGACTAAAGGAGGTTCTTGAGAATCTGGAGGTATTGAAACTCCATAATCTTCTGGCTTTTGCCATTCATCAAACTCTGACATTGTTTTAATCTCCCTATGCAATCATTATTCCACCAGACTTTTTCCAGTGCAGTAGACTATCCAAAAGCAGCGCATCCAAACCAAATGCTACAGGATAATCTGTTCCGCCATGATCGCGTACTAATTGCAAATCAAATAATGCAGGTAGTCTGTATCGACGGCGTAAGGCTGCAACGTTGCTAAATTCAACTGGATCAGCAACACAAGTTGTAAGCGGTAAATATTCAAATTTTTTGTTGATTTGCTGAATTGCCAAATGACAAGCTTCAATCCGAAATCCTTTACGTTCTCGTGCTTCGTTAATATTCAGCCGATCTAAATAGTCACTGAAATGAAGCTCTACCTTTTCATAAGTGTTTAGATAATTTTCGACAATGGCATACAGTCCTAAATTATTCTTATAGAATGGACAGCTTAAGTTTTCACTAATTTGTCGAGCTTGATGCTCTTCAACCAATCGAAAGTCAGTCCCTGCAAGTAACCGTAGTAAATTCATGCTGGTAATAGCTTTAGTTTCAGGATCATGCATCCATATATCTAGTTGTCCAGAACCTCTAAATGATTCCAGATCCACCTTAATCATTTTATGGCTATCCAAAACTTTTAATATTCCCGAATTAGGTGTTTTGCTAATAAGGCGACTAGCTTCTTGTGAGTATCTTTCTATTAAAGTTTGATATTGTAGTTTTTCATTACTTAAACGATCATATCTAAGAGAAGATAATGCAGATCCCCAACGGTTGATATAACCTTGAAATTCTTGGGGCTTTTGATAGACTTGCTCACGAACAGTATTAAAAAAGCTTTCTCGATCAATTTCAGTTCCATCGGTATAGATTGCTGCAAACTTATCGCGTACCCAATCGGGGACTAAAGCGATCGCTTGATATGCAGAGAATCCGCTATGCCTCCCAAGTCTTCCCAAACGTTGGATAAAGGAACCTGCATCTAATGATTCGTAGATTAAGAAATTTATTTCAAAGTCTACGCCTACATCAACTGTTGAGGTTGCAACAATAAGCTGAGTAGTCATTGATTGTTTACGGACTTCTGCACCTGTTAAGCCTGTATTTTCACCAATACTTAACTTACAGATAGAAGACTCTTTTAACATCTTGACAATTCGCTTAGCAGCAAAAACACTGTTTGCAATAATTAGCCCTCTAGACTCAGGATACTGAGCAAAAAACTCACTGATTGATTGCAAGTTTTCACTTATCCATTTTTCGATTCCTCCAAGGCTTTGCTGACTAGAAACTAATTCGAGTTGTACTTCATGCAAGATTCGACGATGAGTAATACTGTCCTGTAATCCATGCTGATAGCTCCCTACAACTACTTTTGAAGAAATGCCAGCTTTAGTCAAAGCATTTACCAGTAAAGGATCTGGTGTAGCAGAAAGAAATAAAAACTTAGTGAGAAATTTTTCAGTAGAATTTGCTCGAATAAATGCAATACCATCAAGGACATTTGCAACTTGAGGCGCACTAAAAATATGAAACTCGTCAAAAATAATATAACGATACTGAGCTAACCAAGTCTGTGCAATCGTTGCTGCATTAGCACTTCTTCGGTCGTAATATAGCCGATGAATTAAAGTAAAAATATCTGGATTGGTTAGAACTATATCTTTGTCTGAAGCAATAGTTCGCAATGTTTCAGCTTTACTCAATCCTTCTTCACGCATAAGGCTAGACAATTCAGAACTGTTAAGTTGTCCAACTCTAGGATTAATTTGTAACCTGTCACTCCATAACTTAAATTGTCTATTTTGATCTCGAATTAGTTCATTAGTAGGGTATGCAAATAGTGCTTTATCAAGAGATCTTTTTTCTTTAACAGCAGGTAAAAGTCCAGCTAATGTTTTACCATCACCTGTTAAAGCAGTATCAAAAACAACTTGAATCTTTGGATCAATTATTGCGTCCCATACTTCACGCTGATGAGTCACTAGTCTCACATTAGGAGAGATTTCCGATTCCGAAGAAAACTTTGACCAAGTAGAAAGCAATTTAATCTTCATGGTTATCTACCAAATATTTGGTTAAGTTTTTAGATAAATCGATCTTGTGGAGGGAATAAACTAATTTCCCTCCTTATTTGATCAGAACATTGCTTTAGATATTGCTATACGGAATTTGATCCCCTTCTGAGCTTGTAACATCAGCGCAAAGTAACTCTTCTAAAGTTTCCTCAACAATCCCAAGGAATTGTTGCAATTGCTCGACTAAACTCTCTACATCAAATAGATCTTCAACGCTTTGCGTTAAATAATCTAAAAGCCATGTAGTCTGGGAGATAAGTCCTTGACAAGCCTCAATTTTTAGATAAATATCATTCAAATCATTCATAAGCTGCCTCTATATAGCCATAGAAAATCCAGCTAGAGACAGTCTTTGCATGGTATCCTAGAGGTGCGAGTCTTCGGGGTACAGGCATAAGACATAATATCAAGCTTGTACCCTACTCTATATGCATGATTAATCTAAGTTAATAGATAATCCAGCAGTCTTACGGTAAAATAAGAACTTATATGTTTGTCATTACCTTTAGGCTTAGGTAACTAACCCCTAACAAAAAGGGATTGAAATTTACGCTAAGTTAAGCCTTTATTTACTTTACACATCCAACCCCTACTAGGGATCATCAAGCGGCTTTGTATAACTTTTTTAATTGTCCTAGTCGCCTGATATATTTCTGAGATTCGTTTAATCATTACAATCACCTCTTATCAATTCCGCAGCATAGCCAACACAAGCTAAAACATCTAATCTGTCAATCCCTTGATACTCTTCAAGTATTTCTTCGATTGTTTCTCCACTAGCTAGCAAATCTAAAATCAGGGAAACCCAGATACGATGCCCTCGAATACAAGGCTTGCCAGAGCAGATATTCGGCTCAATAGAAATGCGCGATAGTAACTCATCACTAGACATAACTTCAGTTCAACTCCACATCCTCATAAATATCGGAAAGCGCGATCGCCAAATCAATCGATCGCAAATGTAAACTGTCACCCGCATCCAAACACTGCACCAACCAACCGCCATCTTGATCTCTGCGATAGACTTCCACGTTGATCTCAGCCTGCGAAACCAAAACATATTCTTGCAAAGATTCTAACTTCTGATAGTTAAAACGCTTCTCTCGCCGATCTAGCATTACGGTATAAGGTGACATCACCTCCACAACCAAAGATGGATTCCGAATTACATAATTTCCATCATCGCGATCGCCAACTACCATCACATCAGGATAATAGGTCGCGTTATTTGCCAAATTGATTGTTAGCTTCATATCTAAGGCAAACAGACGTGAATTTGTACCACGCAATCGCTGATGAATAGAAGCAACTAGATTACAGATAATTAAATTATGATTGGCATCCGATCCCGCGATCGCAAAAATTTGACTATTCACAAAATCATGCTTAATCGAACTAATGCGCTCACGGTCAATATATTCTGCATAGGTCAGCTCAGACTGTTTGACAAACATTACTCACTCCTTTCGTTCAGCAGTATGAATCTCGACGCTATAAATGTTCTAGACTCTAGTCTATGAATCCTTGTTCTTTAATCCACTCTTAACCGTAGCATTCAAATTATTTCCATCAATCTTGACAGAGATAAATCCATTGCTTAGGAATAGCTACCCCATTTCAAATCTGAGCGCAAGAACCGGTGATTTCTGCGGATTTCTATCTACTTGTCATTTTTTTGTGACCAAATATTTGAGTAGTTAATTGTAGATACCTTGTGTATGCTAAATTTATTGCATAACAAGCCTAGATTTATTAGACTTATTTAATAAATTAAATTTTGTCCGTAAATATCTATAATTAGATAATTGCATTAAAAATTCGATTAAACAAGATCTTTCTTGATTAAAGTGTCCGTGTATTTTTCTTGAAAAGATAGGTTTGGTACTGACAGCAGTTATTGATCAAATGCACCACAAAACCAGTCGCGGGCTTCACCCCGCGACTGGTTTTAATAAAAAGGACTGATGGCGGTGCGAAGCACCGCCATCAGTCCTTTTAGGCTTTGATTTGTCCAAATTAATACATAATTGTCGGCTCGACGTGCCGACAATTATGTATTAGTAATTAACATTGCCAGCAGTTTTACTAACCCACACTATTCTCTAGCTTCAAAGCCAAAAGCTTATCTGCTTCCACCGCAAATTCCATCGGCAATACATTAAAGACTTCTTTACAAAAGCCGCTAATGATCATCGAAACCGCATCTTCCATCGCAATGCCGCGTTGTTGGAAATAGAAGAGTTGCTCCTCTCCGATTTTAGAAGTGGAAGCTTCATGCTCAACCCTAGCGGTGTTATTTTGAACTTGAATATAGGGGAAAGTATTTGCCTGTGAGCAATCACCAATCAGCATTGAATCACATTGAGAATAATTTCTGGCACCCTCCGCTTTAGGAGAAATCTTCACTAAGCCGCGATAGCTATTTTGGGAACCACCAGCCGAAATACCCTTAGAAACAATTTTACTGCGGGTATTTTTGCCAATATGCACCATCTTGGAGCCTGTATCTGCTTGCTGCTTATTATTAGTCAGGGCAACGGAATAGAACTCACCAACAGAATTTTCACCTACTAATATGCAACTAGGATATTTCCAAGTAATTGCTGAACCCGTTTCTACTTGCGTCCAAGAGATTTTTGAGTTTTTGCCTTGGCATAAGCCACGCTTGGTGACGAAGTTATAGATACCACCTTTGCCATTTTTATCGCCAGCGTACCAGTTCTGCACAGTGGAATACTTAACTTCAGCGTCATCAAGCGTGACAATTTCGACTACCGCCGCGTGAAGTTGATTGGTGTCAAACATTGGCGCAGTGCAACCTTCGAGGTAGCTAACATAAGCTCCCTCCTCAGCAACGATGAGAGTGCGCTCAAATTGTCCAGAATCCCCGTTATTAATCCGAAAATAAGTAGACAAATCCATTGGGCATTTTACACCCTTGGGAATGTAAACAAAGGAGCCATCACTGAATACAGCAGCATTTAGTGCCGAGAAATAGTTATCTGCGATCGGAACAACGCTACCGAGATACTTTTTGATTAGTTCGGGATACTCATGCATCGCTTCCGAAATGGAGCAGAAAATTACACCGACCTTAGCTAAATCTTTTTTAAAGGTAGTAGCAACGGAAACACTGTCAAAAATGGCATCTACTGCAACATTAGCCAAGCGCTTTTGTTCTGATAGAGAAATACCCAACTTCTCGAAGGTATCAAGCAACTCAGGATCGACTTCATCAAGACTAGCTTTCTTCTTTGACTGCTTGGGCGCGGAGTAGTAAACGATATCTTGGTAGTTGATTTTAGGATAATCGACTTCAGCCCAAACGGGTTCTTGCATCTTCAACCATTGGCGATAGGCTTTGAGTCGAAATTCCAGCATATATTCTGGCTCATTCTTCTTTGCCGAAATCATGCGTACGACATCTTCGCTTAGACCGCGAGGGATCGTGTCCGACTCGATCTCGGTCACAAATCCGTATTTGTATGGTTGGTTGACAAGTGCTTGAACCGTTGCAGTCATGTCAGTCGATGCTCCTTAATTAAATTTTGAATCTTTTGTAAGCAGATTTATGCAAAGTATAAATTTGCAGGGTAAGTAATTTGGCACAATAAAAGCCAGAACCCAAAGAAGCTAGTTCGCCCACGAAGCGGGCGAACTAGCTTCTTTGGGTTTTATATTTAATTACGCCTACCTAACTTAATAAAAAATTTTTACTAAAACAACTTGCTTGTTTCTTTACTTATTGTAGGTTACATTAACAATACATGAGTTGTCAAAGTCAATTTTTAAGCTGAAATTCTGCTGTGTGCAGAATTTGATTTGTTACATTTGCAGGAGCAAATTCGATGAAAACTCCTATTGATTTGCATGACCATAAAACTGATCCTAGAGGCGATGGGAAAAGTGACACTAGAAATGATACTAAAAACGATATTTTGCAGCACCTGCTCAAGAGGGTTGAGGTAACAGCGCAGGAATTTGCTGAAAAGTTAGATATTAGTCCCCAAGCAATTCGTAAACATTTAAAGGATTTGGAAGCTGAAGGACTCATTTATCACACCTCTGAGCAAATAGGAATGGGGCGACCCCAATTTATCTATGCTTTAACTACGGCAGGACGCGATCGCTTTCCTGATAGTTACAATCAATTTGCGGTCAATTTCTTAGATACATTGATTGATACTCTGGGGAAAGATCAGGTGTCTGAGGTACTGCATAAGCAATGGCAACGCAAAGCCCAAGACTATAAGTCTAAACTTGGTGGTGGTTCCCTCAGGCAACGACTAGAGAAACTTGCGGAAATTCGACGCGCTGAGGGCTATGTGACGGAATGGTTTTCTGTTGAGAACACGCAAAACTTTATTTTTACGGAATATAACTGTGCGATCGCCCATGTTGCTGAATCTTTTCCTAGTGTGTGTGGACATGAGCTAGAGATGTTTGCGACGGTTCTCGATTGTCCTGTGGAAAGGACTCACTGGATGGTCGATGGCGAGCATCGCTGTGGATATTTAATTCAAGCCACATAAAAAGAGAGTAGATGCAATGCATCTACTCTCTTTTTATGTGGCTTGAATTAAGCTAAATTTAATTAATATTTTGGAAGGCGGCAAAGGGTAACGCAGCGGCGATCGCTTTAGGTATCGTCCCTGTCAAAGTCTTAACTGCCATATCCCATAACTTTGCTGGATCAATATCTGCACCGATCATTTGCCAGATTCGCATTAGCTCCTCGGTGTGCAAACGATTATCTTCGGTGAGGGCTAATAAGATGCGACGACGAATATATTCGCCATCCTTGGAGGTTAAGAACTTAAAGCCCATACTTGCTGTAGGAATAATGTCAAACTGACCATCTGATTTAGCGATCGCGAGTAAATTCTCTAATCTTGACCATTGGAACTTCTCATCTTTAAAGAGAACTTCTAATAGTCTTGACCGCAAACTATCAGACTCATCAGTCAGCAATCGTCTCGCCACATAGGGATAAGCAACCTGCACAATCTGAAATTCAGGATTGAGACTGAGAGCCACACCCTCTTGAGTAATTACGGATCGGATAATCAGCGCAAACTTAGCAGGTAAGCAGAAGGGATAGTCATACATAACTTTGGAGAAGCGATCAGTTACCACCTTAAAGTTAAAGTCCTTTACCTTCTCGGACATGATGTCGCCCAGAACTGACTCCAGCGCATTCACAATTGGCTTCATCTCGATGTCGGGCTGCAAAAATCCTAATCTCACATAGTCCTGCCCCAATTCGTCATAGTCTTTATTGAGCAAATGCACAACCGAATCAACTAATTGTTCTTTAGTTTGCAGATCCAACTGATCCATCATGCCAAAGTCGATATATGCCATTTTGCCGTCGTAGGTGGCAAAGAGATTACCAGGGTGTGGGTCAGCATGGAAGAAGCCAAACTCAAGCAATTGACGTAGCCCAGACATCACACCGATACGCACTAAGTTATCGGTATTTAGGCCAGCAGATTTAATTTGTTCAATTTCATTGAGCTTGATGCCATTAATCCACTCTAAGGTGAGGACTCGATGGGTGCTGAATTGGCGATAAATGCGCGGAACTTTGACATTAGGATCATCTCGAAAGTAACCCGCGAAGCGTTCAGCATTAGTGGCTTCATGCTTATAGTCAATTTCTTCAAACAGCTTCAAGCCAAATTCATCAACGATCGCCTCTAGACTATTACCCAAATTGAGCGGCAAGAGTGGGCCAATCAAACCTGCTAACCCACGCAAAATGAATAAGTCAAGGGTCAGAGTGGGAACTAAACGTGGACGCTGCACCTTAACGGCAACTTCTTCACCTGAATAGAGCGTAGCTTTGTAAACTTGCCCAAGACTTGCGGCTGCGACAGGATCTTCAGAAATAGTTCGGTACACCGAATTAACGGGTTTACCTAACTCCGACTGCATAATTTCAAAAGCTTCGACGTTTGAAAATGCTGGTAACTGGTCTTGCAGCCTTGTTAACTCTTCTAAAAAGTCCACTCGTACCAGATCAGGACGAGTTGATAGTGCCTGTCCGACTTTAATATAAGTGGGCCCAAGGGAGGTGATGATTTTGCGGAGTTGCTCCGCTAGTTTGGGCTGGCTTGAGGTATTACCAGTCAAGACATCCCAGCCAAAGGCTAGCCCAAAACTAATTGTAAAATATATTATTTTAAAAATCCGACCAATCGCTAGCCAAGGGCGACGACCGTAATATTCGGCATTGGCTTTGGCATCATAGCGATTTAGCTGTTCAAGAGGATGCTGACTCACAGTGATAATTACCGTTTTTTATATCCGACTAATCTATCAGTATACAAAAATACATAATGTAGTTGCAATAAATTTTTAAACAGCAGCAATGTTTCTTAAAACCCAAGAATTAATTGGCGGCACTTCGCGCCGCCAATTAATTCTTGGATACTGTATTTATACTGAAGCAAACAATCTGAAATTTCCATGCAGCAAACCGATCAAAAGACCGAACTAGAAGATGACTTTGAGTCTTTCATCCAACCGATGGATGAGTATAATCAAGCGCTTCTTGCCCATGTGCATCCCTCCGACTGGACAAATCCTAACCCTGCGAAATGCTATGACCTTGTAGTAATTGGTGCTGGAACCGCAGGCTTAGTAGTTGCCGCAGGAGCCGCAGGGCTAGGCTTAGGGCTAAAAATCGCTCTGATTGAAAAGAATCTCATGGGTGGTGATTGTCTTAATGTCGGCTGTGTTCCATCTAAATGTGTGATTCGCTCAGGACGAGTGGTTGCGGATATAAATGACGCGGCAAGATTTGGCATACAGACTCCTGCAAATGTTGATATCGATTTTGCGGCAGTAATGCAACGGATGCGCCAAATTCGGGCAGGGATTAGCCACCATGACTCCGCTAATAGGTTCCGTAATTTGGGAGTCGATGTATTTCTGGGAGCCGCGAAGTTTGTTAATGATACGACTGTGGAAGTAAATGGAAAGCAATTAAGATTTAAGAAAGCAGTAATCGCCACAGGTGCAAGGGCAAGCCGTCCTCAAATCACAGGCTTAGCAGAAGCAGGATACCTCACCAATGAGACTGTATTTAACCTTTGCAATCGCCCCAAAAGTCTCGCTGTAATTGGCGGCGGTCCCATTGGCTGCGAACTGGCTCAAGCCTTTCATCGCTTAGGTTGTGCCGTTACTTTGATCCATAAAAACTCCCATCTTCTCGATCGCGAAGATGCCGATGCCGCCGAAATTGTGCAGAAACAGTTATTGCAGGAAGGAATTAATGTGATTTTAGATGCTCAATTGGAGCGCGTAGAAACAACAGCATCAGGGAAGATAATTTATTATCAACAAAATGGGACCTTGCAAACTATTTGTGCCGATCAAATTTTGGTAGGCGCAGGGCGATCGCCAAATGTGGAAGGCTTAAATCTAGAAGCAGTGGGTGTGAAATATGATCGACAACGTGGCGTAATTGTCGATGACTATTTGCAAACCAGTAATCCTAAAATCTATGCCGCAGGCGATATCTGTTCTGTTTGGAAGTTTACCCATGCCGCTGATGCCGCCGCCCGTATTGTGATCAAAAATACGCTCTTTTCTCCCTTTGGTTTAGGACGCAGCAAAGTTAGCAATTTGGTCATGCCTTGGGTGACCTTTACCGATCCTGAGATTGCTCATGTGGGAATATATGCTGCTGAAGCAAATGCTCAAGGTATAGAAACTGGAGAAATTAAGATTCCTTTTACTTCCGTCGATCGCGCTATTTTTGATGGTGAGACCGATGGATTCGTGAAAATTCTGCATCAAAAAGGAGGCGATCTCATTCTTGGGACGACGATTGTGGCGCGTCATGCTGGCGAAATGATCGGTGAAGTTAGCTTAGCGATCGTGGCAAAGCAGGGCTTAAACACTTTATCCACTGTGATCCATTCCTATCCCACCCAAGCTGAGGCTATCAAAAAAGCTGCCGAGGCATATCGTAAAACTTTGCTCACACCGCGCACTCAATCACTTTTAAAGTTCTTAACTAAGTTTAGTTAAACGCAAAAGTATGGAGGTGGCGCGATGCGCCGCTTCTATTAATAATAGAGAGAGATCGCTACTCCTTTGGAAGCTTATATTTAATTGCGCTTAGCTACTTATAAATCGTCATAATTAAAGTCAATCACTCAATCACTACCTATGACCTATCTCGAAACTACAGCCAAGTTTTATGCAGAAGCGGCTGCAACCCCTCAAGTTGGCTTATGTTGCATCAGCACGCCTCCCATGCAATACCCCGACCTGAAGATACCTGAAATTATCTATCAGATGAATTATGGCTGCGGTACAACGATTCATCCCACAGAGCTTACAGGCTTGCCAACAGTTCTTTATATTGGTGTTGGTGGTGGTTTAGAAGCCTTACAGTTTGCTTATTTTTGTCGTCGCCCCGCCGCCGTGATTGCCGTTGATCCTGTTAGAGAGATGCGCGAGGCGGCGACCCGTAACTTACAGCTAGCCGCCCAACAAAATCCTTGGTTTGAGACTAGTTTCGTCAAAATTCTTGAGGGAGATGCCTTTAATTTACCTGTTCCTGATGCTTCAGTGGATGTGGTAGCTCAAAATTGTTTATTCAACATCTTTGAGCCTGCGGACTTGCAAAAAGCTCTTAAAGAAGTCTATCGAGTTCTCAAGCCCAAAGGTAGATTGATCATGAGCGATCCGATCGCTACTCGTGAGATTCCAGCTCATCTCCAAGCTGATGAACGACTACGCGCCATGTGTATTTCTGGCGCAATCACCTACAGCGACTATACCCAGCACCTAGTTGATGCGGGCTTCGGACAGGTAGAAATTCGCGATCGCCGTCCCTATCGACTTCTTGATACTTATAGCTTCAATCTTGATCATCCATTACTTTTAGAAAGTCTCGATTCTGTCTCTTTTAAAGTTCCTATCCCTAGCGATGGAGCCTGTATATTCACAGGTAAAACTGCGATTTATCAAGGTAGAGAAGAGTCTTTAGATGATCATGCGGGTCATGTTCTCTTGCGCGGTAATCCCATCGCCGTTTGCGACAAAACCGCCACAAAACTCGGCTCCCAATTTCCTCAAGAAGTAATTATCACCGATTCCACTTGGCATTACAACGGTGGTGGCTGTTGCTAATCAACGTTCACGCATTAGAGTTTATTTCCCCGCCTTTGGCGGGGAAATAAACTCTAATGCGCTGTCGGCATAGAAAGACAACGCACTTTTAATCTAGGGGGATTTCCAAAAACTTCCGAACTCAGACTATAATTTAATTTACACAATTAAGTAGGAATCGACATCTACGAAAGGACATCACAACTATGGGAATGACACTCACCGAAAAGATTTTGGCGAAAGCGTCAGGCAAAAGTCACGTTAGCCCTGGCGAAAATATTTGGGTGAATGCTGACCTGCTGATGACCCATGATGTTTGTGGACCAGGGACGATTGGTGTATTTAAGCGCGAATTTGGTGAGGACGCTAAAGTTTGGGACAAAGAAAAATTAGTCCTAATTCCCGACCACTACATTTTTACCAAAGATGTTAGGGCTAACCGCAATATTGATATTTTGCGAGATTTTGCCAAAGAGCAAGATATCAAATATTTTTATGATATTACTGATCTTTCTGATTTCAAAGCAAACCCTGATTACAAAGGGGTTTGTCACATTGCCCTCGCTCAAGAAGGTCACACTCGCCCTGGAGAAGTGCTATTTGGGACGGACTCCCATACTTGCAACGCAGGCGCTTTTGGTCAGTTTGCGACAGGGATCGGCAACACCGATGCGGCTTTTGTGTTAGGTACAGGCAAGCTGTTAGTTAAAGTCCCCGCCTCGATGCGGTTTGTATTTGATGGCGAAATGCCACCTTACTTATTGGCTAAGGATTTGATTTTGCAAGTCATCGGAGACATTAGCGTCAGTGGTGCTAACTATCGAGCCTTGCAAATTGAAGGATCGGCGATCGCGAAGATGACTATGGAAGAACGGATGACCATCTGTAATATGGCGATCGAAGCTGGCGGTAAAAATGCGGTGATTGCCCCCGATCAAACCACCTTTGACTATGTGCGATCGCGAACCGACAAGCCTTTTGAGTCACTCTATGCCGATGCTGATGCTGAATACTATTATGTCAAGCATTACGATGTCTCAAAACTTGAACCCGTTGTCGCTAAGCCCCACTCGCCCGACAATCGCGCCCTTGTTCGCGAAGTTCAAGATGTGAAGATTGATCGCGTCTATATCGGCTCTTGCACTGGTGGTAAAACCGAAGACTTTTATCACGCTGCCAAACTGCTCAAAGGTCAACAGGTCAAAGTTCCCACCTATCTTGTACCCGCCACCCAAAAAGTTTATAACGATTTATTTAGCCTTAAAATTGATGGCTTGACTCTCTCAGAAATTTTCTTGCAAGCGGGTTGTATTGAGCCAGCTTCGCCTTCCTGTGCAGGTTGTTTAGGAGGACCTCAAGATACTTTTGGGCGCGTTAACGAAGCCGAAGTTTGTGTCTCTACTACTAACCGTAATTTCCCTGGACGCATGGGAAATAAACAAGCACAGATTTATCTTGCTTCACCCTATACGGCGGCGGCTTCAGCCATCACAGGACATATTACTGATCCTCGCGATTTCATGTAAGAGAGATCAAAACCTAAGTTTTGCAAGGCTGGCGAAGCCAGCCTTGCAAAACTTAGGTTTTGAATACATAAAAGCTCAACAGTCTGTAGTTTTGAGAAAACTCACCACAAATAAGCTTCCCAAAAACTAATTCTCCATACAATTATTATCGCTACCAACATTTTGAATAGTCTGCTCAAACAAAAAATTGCTGAATGTTATGGCGCTCAAGGATATACCGTAATCCATCAGCCAACTATCCAGCAAATACCATTTGATTTAAAAGGACATAGACCAGACTTGTTGGTGCAACTATCTGAAAGTCAGGGATTTATAGTTGATGTCAAGCAAGTCGCGACAAATTCATCCATTGATCTTTATTGTGAAATCGCGAAAACGGTCTCAGAACAAAGCGGTTGGCGATTTTTATTGATTACCGAAGAAGATGCTACTCCGATCGCAGAAGAGGATATTGCTGACTATAAAATTAGCCGATCGCAGATCTTAAGCCGTAAAGAGAGAATTGCAAGGTTAATTTCCATAGGAGAGCATGAAGCGGCTTTTCTATCACTATGGATCTTTGCAGAAGTATTAATGCGAAGACATGCAAGATACACCTTGATTCCTATTGATCGCTTGCCCACAATTTTGATGATTCAACATCTTCATAATCAAGCCAAAATCTCACACAATCAATTTGAAAGGGCGATCGCTTTAAATGAAATCAGAAATCGTGTCGCTCACGGGTTTCCTGTGAAGTCAGTGAATTTAAATGATGCTCTTGAGCGTCTTTTAAATTTAGTTGATGAATTTATCGCCATGCAACAGTAAAAAAGCTAGGGACGGCGCTTTGCTAGCTACAGCTATAATTCACAAAAGTGCGACAACAATTTTGTGAATTATAGCTGTAGCTAGCAAATTCAGGACATAAAACCCAAGAGAGGATTGCGGTGCAAAGCGCCGCAATCCTCTCTTGGGTTTTGGTTTTACATTGGGCAAGATAGATCACCGACCTTACGCGAAAAGAGCATATTTTCCCGATAATCAACGGGGCAATCGATGACCGCAGGTACATCTTGAGCCAAAGCTTCCTTAAGAATGTGGAGTAAACCAGTTGCGGAAGTAACTCGATAGCCTTTTAGTCCCATACTTTCAGCCAGCTTTACAAAATCAGGATTCCCAAACTTGATAAATGCTGACTTTTGATAATGGATTTGTTGCTTCCATTCAATCAATCCATAGCCGCCATCATTAAAGATAATCGTCACAAAGGGCGTACCAATCCGAGTCGCAGTTTCTAGTTCCTGCATATTCATCATGAAGCCACCATCACCAGTGACCGCCACAACTTTGCGCTCAGGATTGACTAGCTTTGCCGCGATCGCCCCTGGGATGGCGATACCCATAGCGGCAAAACCATTGGAAATGATACAAGTATTAGGGCGATCGCAATGGTAATGCCGCGCCATCCACATTTTATGCGCCCCCACATCCGAAATCACAATATCCTCGGCTGCCATGACTTGACGTAAATCATAGATAATTTTTTGGGGTTTGACAGGAAAGCCCTCGTCATGGGCGTGCTGCTCATAGGTGGCGAGAATTTGAGGACGTAGTGCGATCGCGTGGGGATCGCGACTACCTGAGCGATCGGCGCGATGCATAATTTCAATGAGAGAGTCCGAAATATCGCCGACAATCTCCACCTGTGGCATATAGCTACTATCGACTTCCGCAGGCAACTCAGCAATGTGAATAATGGGAATTGTGCCTTTAGGATTCCATTTTTTCGGTGAATATTCAATCAAGTCATAGCCAACTGCGATTACTAAATCAGTTTCATCAAAAGCGCAATTAATCACATCTCTCTGTTGTAAACCAATTGACCATAGCGCCAAAGGATGACGATAGGGAATCACGCCTTTACCCATAAAAGTATTGGTGACAGGAATATTTAAACGAGTCGCAAAGTCGGTTAGAGATTGATGGGCTTGTGAACGGATCGCCCCATTACCCACCAAAATTAATGGATTCTTAGCTTGAGCAATCAATAAAGCCGCTTCTGAGAGACTGCGATAGGAGGCATACATAGGATGGCGATCGCCTCTGATCAGTAGTGGTTCTGCAACCACCTCCATATCAGCGATATTTTCAGGCAAATCAATATGAACTGCCCCCGGTTTTTCGGAACTAGCAATTTTGAAAGCTTTACGAATAATTTCAGGAGTAATACTAGGACGGACAATTTGAGCATTCCATTTAGTAACGGGTTCAAACATCGCCACTAGATCCAGATATTGATGAGAATTAATATGCATTCTATCTGTTCCGACCTGTCCTGTAATCGCAATCAAGGGCGCACAGTCAAGATTGGCATCAGCTACTCCCGTCATCAAGTTTGTAGCTCCTGGACCCAAAGTAGATAGACAGACCCCCGGTTTGCCCGTTAACCTGCCATAGACATCTGCCATAAAGGCTGCACCCTGCTCGTGGCGAGTGGTAATGAATTTAATCGATGAATTTTCAAGGGCATTTAGAACCGCCATATTTTCTTCCCCTGGGAGTCCAAAGATATATTCCACCCCCTCGTTTTCCAAACATTTAACTAATAGATCTGCGGTTTTCATAGTGTTCTCAATATAATTTTTAAATATATCTGTAGCTATTCTTGTTAGGACATACAGCGCTTTGCGCTCAAACCCGAACCAAGAATCTTTCAAAAGATTCTTGTGGTTCGTTTGGTCGAAAATTGCTGTAAAACCAGAGGGTGAGTAGCGGCGCAAAGCGCCGCTACTCGCTTCTTGGGTTTTAACATTGATGACTGTAGCTATACTATCTACTCAGTGCATAACTGGTGATGCACGAAATAGTTAAATTAGGATTTACCGAATCCAAATCGTTTTAATATTCACGAATTCGCGAATACCTTCCATTCCTAATTCACGACCAAAGCCCGATCGCTTAATCCCACCAAAGGGAATACGCGGATCAGATTTAACCATCCCATTGACAAAGACTGACCCTGCATCAATTTGTTCGATCGCGAGTTCAATTTCCTCTGGCTCCTCTGTCCAGATGCTGGCTCCTAAACCAAATTGAGTACTGTTGGCAAGGGCGATCGCCTCATTGATATTTTTAACCCGAAATACTGAGGCAACGGGGCCAAAGAATTCTTCCTGATAGGGTGGCGCACCGAAGGGAATATCCGCCAAAATCGTCGGCGCATAAAAGTTACCACTTTGTTTGAGTCGATAGCCTCCTACTAATACCTTCGCCCCTGCATCAACACTAGCTTTGACTTGAGACTCCAGATCTTGCAAAATTTGTGGCGTGGCAAGCGGGCCAACATCTGTGTCGGACTGCATCGGATCGCCAACTTTGAGGGCTTTAAATTTATGCACAAATTGTTCAACAAACTGATCAGCGATCGCCTCTTCGAGAATAAACCTCTTGGCAGCAATGCAAGTCTGCCCATTGTTCATGATTCGAGCGGTAACTGCGGTACTGACAGCCCGTTCAAGATCGGCACTTTTGAGAACGATGAAAGGATCACTACCGCCTAGCTCTAAAACTACTTTTTTGAGATGATGCCCTGCGATCGCGGCGAGACTTTGCCCTGCGGGTTCACTCCCTGTCAACGTCGCCGCCTTGATTCTTTGATCGGCTATCAGTCCCGCCACTCGTTCAGCACCAATCAGCAATGTCTGAAATGCACCCTCAGGAACTCTTGCTTTATGAAAAATATCCGCGATCGCCAAGGCACATTGCGGCACATTAGAAGCATGTTTCAGCAATCCCACATTTCCCGCCATCAAACAAGGTATCGCAAATCGAAACACCTGCCAAAATGGAAAGTTCCAAGGCATTACTGCCAAAATGCTACCCAAGGGTTGATAGCGAATTAGGGTACGGCTAGCATCGGTAATTGCTGGGGTATCGGCTAAATAAATCGGAGCCTGTTCTGCATAAAAACGGCAGAGGTTAGCACATTTCTCTACCTCAGTAATCGCACTTTGTAATGTTTTACCCATCTCAAGGGTCATGATAATTGCGAATTCTGTTTTCTTTGCTTCAAGAATATTCGCGGCTTGATTTATCCATTGAGCGCGATCAGCAAAGCTAGTGTGTTTATAAGTCGCAAAGGTGTGATCAGCAAGGGCTAATTTCTGTTCAAGTTCATCATCAGTCAGAGGTATAAAGGTTTTTAGAACTTCCCCCGTGACAGGATTTATTGAGGCGATCGCCATAATCTTATCTCCATGACTGGGACAAAGTAGTTGGATACATCTAGATCTTAAACCTTGCGATCGTCAAATCTTGCGATAATTCAAGTTAATTTACGATTGTCATAGCTGTAGCTATTCTTGTTAGGATACAAAACCAGAAGACGAGTTGCGGTGCTTCGCGCCGTAACTCTTTATAGCTACACTTCGTCATTCATAAACTCAGGGATAAAAAGATTCATGGATGTAAAAGCCGCAGTTGCCTTTGCCGCAGGTCAACCCCTCTCAATCGAGACAGTCCAATTAGATTCCCCCAAAGCGGGTGAAGTCCTTGTAGAAATTAAAGCTACAGGAGTATGTCACACAGATGCATTTACACTTTCAGGAAACGATCCTGAAGGACTATTTCCCGCCATTCTTGGACATGAAGGAGCTGGTGTAGTTGTTGAAGTAGGCGCAGGTGTCACCTCTCTCAAAGCAGGCGATCGCGTGATTCCCCTCTACACCCCCGAATGTCGCAATTGTTCCTATTGCCTAAGTGGTAAAACTAACCTCTGCCAAGCAATTCGCATTACTCAAGGACAGGGGGTAATGCCCGATGGAACAAGTCGATTTTCTATTAACGGTGAAAAAATTCATCATTACATGGGAACTTCAACGTTTGCCAACTATACAGTCCTTCCCGAAATCGCTCTGGCTAAAATTCGTGATGACGCACCTTTTGAGAAAGTCTGTTACATCGGCTGTGGCGTGACCACTGGCATCGGCGCAGTAATCAATACTGCTAAAGTGGAAGTTGGCTCAAATGTGATTGTATTTGGTTTAGGTGGAATTGGACTAAATGTCATCCAAGCAAGTCGGCTAGTGGGAGCAAATAGGATTGTTGGCGTAGACATCAATCCTAAAAAGCGCATCCTCGCTGAGAAGATGGGAATGACGCATTTTGTGAATCCTTTAGAAGTGGAAGGCGATTTAGTTCCTTATCTCGTGGATCTGACTAAAGGAGGAGCCGACTATACTTTTGAATGCATTGGTAGAACTGAGACGATGCGTCAAGCTCTTGAATGCTGTCATAAAGGTTGGGGAGTGAGCGTAATTGTTGGTGTTGCTGGCGCAGGTCAAGAAATCAGCACCAGACCTTTTCAGCTAGTCACAGGGCGCGTCTGGAAAGGAACTGCCTTTGGTGGTGCAAAGGGGCGGACGGATGTACCGAAGATCGTAGATTGGTATATGGAAGGAAAGATTGATATTGATAGTTTGATTACGAATGTGATGCCGATAGAGGAGGTTAATGAAGCCTTTGCAATGATGCATAGAGGAGATGCAATTCGCACTGTGCTTACCTTCTAATCAAGAAGGCTAATAGCACCGCTATTAGCCTTCTTGATTTAAAGAAACCATCCGTAGCTATGTAAACCCTTACCCAATAAATTGACACCAAGATAGCAAGTCCATACCACTAGCAAACCAAGGCTAGCTAAAATAGCTGGTTTCCTTCCTTGCCAACCTTTAGTGATTCTAGTGTGTAGATAAGCCGCAAATACTAACCATGTAATTAAAGACCATGTTTCTTTAGGATCCCAACTCCAATAGGAACCCCATGCTTCGTTTGCCCATACTCCCCCTGCGATAATGCCAATGGTCAGCAATGGAAATCCTAGCCCGATCGCTCGATAGCTCAGATTGTCTAAGGTTTCACCAATAGTTAGTCTTCGTAGCGAGAGGGTCTGAGTTAGTTGGGAGATTGGCTCAGCAATGGCAGTAGCAGTGTTGGATGACAAACTAACACTGCTACTGCCCATTGTGTCTACAGAAAAAGCTGCAAGAGGCTCGGCACTGGAGTTGACTTTATTATTTATATCCTTGAGACTACGAAGATTTGTCCCAAAGGAACTACCCTGTAAAACAATATCTTGACCTCTTGTGACGATCAAAAAAGCGATCGCCAAAATGCTTCCCGTCATCAGGGCTGCGTAACTGAGCAGCATAACGCTAACGTGCATCATCAACCAATTAGATTTTAGAGCGGGAACCAACGGCTCTGAAACTTGCATTCCCGATGGCAAGGCAAGGGCAGCAAAGGCAGTAATTCCCATTGCCAGAGGTGAAGTGAATGCGCCAACCAATCTTTTAGCTGTATCATTAGCGCTGCTATTACCGAGACGGCTAACGACAATGTGCATAGTCGTAATGCCCCATGCTAAGAAGAATAACGATTCATAAAGATTGCTTAATGGGAAATAGCCTGCATCTATCCATCGCGCTCCTAATAGTGTCGCAATACAAAGGTTTGCGATCGCCATACCTGCATTACCGAGCGATCGTAAATAGGGTATTTGTGAGAAAGCGACATGAACCCAAAAGATGAGCATAGTCACAAAAAGCACAGCAAATGATGTGTTGTCTAGTAGGTTCTGAAGCGCGACGAGTTGCATTCAGGCAATTTCTCCAACAATACTTATAATTTTTATGATTTGCTTTTAAAAAAGCATAGCGCCATTCTTTTCCATTATATAGCGA
>JAATWA010000001.1:1652500-2935000 GCA_013361095.1 Pseudanabaena biceps
TTTCGCTTTGGCTTCGGGATTTTCCCCTTAACCTGCCACTGCATATAAGTCGCCGGCTCATTCTTCAACAGGCACACGGTCAGACGTTAAATCGTCCTCCCATTGCTTGTAAGCTCACGGTTTCATGTTCTATTTCACTCCCCTTCCGGGGTTCTTTTCACCTTTCCCTCGCGGTACTGGTTCACTATCGGTCACAAGTGAGTATTTAGCCTTACGAGGTGGTCCTCGCGAATTCACACGGAATTTCTCGTGTACCGTGCTACTCAGGATACAGCTTGCCAACTTTGATTTTTAATTACGAGGCTTTCACTCTCTTTGGCGTGTCATTCCAAACACTTCATCTAGTCTCTGTTGTACAGTGTTGCTGTCCTATAACCCCAGTCGGTCATGCCAACTGGTTTGGGCTGGTTCCCGTTCGCTCGCCGCTACTTAGGAAATCATTATTTATTTTCTCTTCCTTCAGCTACTAAGATGTTTCAATTCGCTGAGTTCGCTCTTTCTCGTCTATTTTATTCAACGAGCAGTATATAGGGTTGCCCCATTCGGAAACCTGCGGATCAGGGCTTGCTTCCAGCTCCCCGCAGCTTATCGTAGGTAACCACGTCCTTCATCGCCTTCTTGTGCCTAGGTATCCACCGTGAGCCCTTTGTAGCTTGACCTCTGTGTTTCCACTTTGGATCTACTTGCTTCTTATTACTATTACTATGCAGTTTTCAAGGTTCTTTCTAAATTCTCGCTTTCGCTAGAATTTAGCAGTCTCTCTAGTTGTTTAGGTTTTACCTAACTAGATGAGTTGCTAAACTCTTGCTGTCGCTTTTGTCGGTTTTAGTAGTTTGGTGGAGATAAGGAGATTCGAACTCCTGACTTCCTGCGTGCAAAGCAGGCGCTCTACCAACTGAGCTATATCCCCAGAGTTTTTCTTAGTGATCCCTTCCGGTGCCTCTAAAAAGTTCTCAAGTGGGCCATTCTGGACACGAACCAGAGACCTCACCCTTATCAGGGGTGCGCTCTAACCAACTGAGCTAATGGCCCTTTTGTTAGCTTTCGCTGTAGCTTGATTCAGAACCTGACGTAATTTGAAAGCTTTCCAATAAATCTCGAACGACCTTGGGATGACTTAGTCCTGACTTATTACTGTATTGTTTCGGTCTAGAACTAAATAGGTCTCCCTATAAGGAGGTGATCCAGCCGCACCTTCCGGTACGGCTACCTTGTTACGACTTCACCCCAGTCACCAGCCCTGCCTTAGGCGCCTCCCTCCCTTACGGGTTGAGATAACGACTTCGGGCGTGACCAGCTTCCATGGTGTGACGGGCGGTGTGTACAAGGCCCGGGAACGTATTCACCGCAGTATGCTGACCTGCGATTACTAGCGATTCCGCCTTCATGCAGGCGAGTTGCAGCCTGCAATCTGAACTAAGACCGGGTTTATGAGATTAGCTTGCATTCGCATGCTTGCGACTCTTTGTCCCGACCATTGTAGTACGTGTGTAGCCCAAGGCGTAAGGGGCATGATGACTTGACGTCATCCCCACCTTCCTCCGGTTTGTCACCGGCAGTCTATCTAGAGTGCCCAACTTAATGATGGCAACTAAATACGAGGGTTGCGCTCGTTGCGGGACTTAACCCAACATCTCACGACACGAGCTGACGACAGCCATGCACCACCTGTGTTCGTGCTCCCGAAGGCACTCCTCCCTTTCAAGAGGATTCACGACATGTCAAGCCTTGGTAAGGTTCTTCGCGTTGCATCGAATTAAACCACATACTCCACCGCTTGTGCGGGCCCCCGTCAATTCCTTTGAGTTTCAATCTTGCGACCGTACTCCCCAGGCGGGGTACTTAACGCGTTAGCTACGGCACTGATCGGGTCGATACGACCAACACCTAGTACCCATCGTTTACGGCTAGGACTACTGGGGTATCTAATCCCATTCGCTCCCCTAGCTTTCGTACTTCAGCGTCAGTTGAGATCCAGCAGGACGCTTTCGCCACTGGTGTTCTTCCAGATATCTACGCATTTCACCGCTACACCTGGAATTCCTCCTGCCCCTATCTCTCTCTAGTCTCGCAGTTTCCATTGCCTTTACAAGGTTGAGCCTCGCGCTTTGACAACAGACTTATGAAACAGCCTACGTACGCTTTACGCCCAATAATTCCGGATAACGCTTGCATCCTCCGTCTTACCGCGGCTGCTGGCACGGAGTTAGCCGATGCTTATTCGTTAGGTACCGTCATTATCTTCCCTAACAAAAGAGGTTTACAATCCACAGACCTTCGTCCCTCACGCGGTATTGCTCCGTCAGGCTTTCGCCCATTGCGGAAAATTCCCCACTGCTGCCTCCCGTAGGAGTCTGGGCCGTGTCTCAGTCCCAGTGTGACTGGTCATCCTCTCAGACCAGTTATCGATCGTCGCCATGGTGTGCCGTTACCACTCCATCTAGCTAATCGAACGCAAGCTCATCTACAGGCACTAAAGCTTTCACCTCTCGGCATATCCGGTATTAGCAGTCATTTCTAACTGTTGTCCCGAACCTATAGGTAGATTCTTACGCGTTACTCACCCGTCCGCCACTAAGTCCGAAGACTTCGTTCGACTTGCATGTGTTAAGCATACCGCCAGCGTTCATCCTGAGCCAGGATCAAACTCTCCATGGTGTCTTTATACTTTCAGAATTGCTTCCTACTTTTCTAAAGTGTTTTTCCTTTCGGATGGGTTTGACTTTTTTAAGCTTTTCGCTTATCCTGTCGGATAGCTGGTTATCTTTCAATAATCCAGTCTTTTAATTTGTTTGACGAGGTTTATTGGTTTCTTAAAGCTTTCAAATTATTTGGTTGTCTAGGTTCTAGCGCTTTTCCTTTCAGTTCGGTTCGCTTCGCTTTCGCGTCGCTTCCCTTCAGCGCTTTATTAAGTTAGCAAGGTTACAATCGTTTGTCAACCCTTTTGCATAAAAAAGTTTTTTGTCTCTCCTTCTTACTCCCTTACCAGTGAAAAATTAGACATTGCGGCGCGAAGCGCCGCAATGCTAGTTAAGGGTTTTAATGTGTATTTTGATACTGGGAAGGGAGTAGGTGGTCTATTCCTTCTCTCTTTGCTTTTGATAACCTACTGTTTGTAGGTTGGTTGTTTACAAACAGTAGGTTATTTGACTATGTAAGGTGAGGAAACAGCTTTTAGTTGCCCTGCTCTCACTAGGGATTGGTAAATGAAGGCAGCAACTTCAGCTCTTGTGGCTGGTTGATTAGGGTTTAAAAGTTTTAGATTTGGGTAATTGACGACCATACCGTTTTCGGTTGCAGCTGCAACACTGTTACGGGCATAGGCGGGAATGGTGGCTGTATCGGTAAAGGCTTGCAAGGTTAATTCATTAGGTTTAGTGGGGGCATAGCCTAGTCCGTTGGCTAGGGAGACAAGAATTTGAACGCGAGAAATATTTTCGTTGGGGCGAAATGTGGTTGCAGAATAGCCAGACATAAATCCTGTGGTGTAGGCTTTTTGGATTGCAGAAGCTGCCCAGTATGTCGAGACAACGTCCTTGAAGGTAACACTACCGCGAGAGACTGGTTTGTTCATAGCTTGGCTAAGTAGGGCGGCAAACTGAGCCCTAGTGACGGGAGCATTGGGACGGAAACTTCCATCAGGAAATCCTTTGATGATATTTCTAGCTGCTAATTCTTGAATGAATGTTTGTGCCCAATAGTTTGAGGGAACGTCAGTGAAGGTGACTTGAACTGTTGGGGTAGTGGGTGAAGAAATCGGTGATGTAGGTTGAACAATCTCTACTGAGCCGATGATGCGCTTGGGATCTACTTGGTTGCCGATCGCAGTAACTGTTACTCCTGATGCATTATTAATATCTGACTGTTTATTGTTCTGGAAGATGTTTTGACCAGGGTTGTTAATCGTTCCGAGATCCACGGTGGGCTGACCTTTACGATCTTTCAGGATGACTAGGCCATTTTCTCGGTTATTGGCAATAAGATTATTGCGAAATGAAGGGGTGGAGAGGTTAGAGACAACAATGCCACCACGATTGTTGACAATATTATTAGCAATGACTGCTACTTTAGAGTTCTGTCCGATCGCTATGCCAAAGCCAGTGTTATCAAAGGTGTTGGACTGAATCTGTCCTGTGCTGGAACCTAGAGCTGAGAGCCCGTTAGCGCCGTTTTGAGTGAAAATATTATTAGTAACGTTAGCCGATGTTTCACCTGTTAAAAAAACTCCGTCATGATTAGAGTTAACCAAGGTATTACTGGCTATGGTGACGTTTTGGGCTGACTCAACCCATAATGCATAGCCTCGAGAATTTGAATTGGTAAGAGTGATGCCTTCAATTCGTGAACCATTGGCTGCAAGCATCGCGATATTTTGGCGAGCAAAGGTAGGACTGATAAAAGTACCTCCCCCAGAAATAATAATTCCCTGACCTTGATTAGCCGTATTACCGCGTAGAGTTACACCTGTAGGGATTTTGATGGGGAATTGTTCACCTGTTTCTACTGTATAGTTGCCGTTAGCGACCTGAATAATCGTGCCACTTTGAGGATTGCGGCTAATAGCGGCAGTCACCGTCTTTAATGGTTGGTCGGCACTTAGTCCTGAGTTAGAGTCTGCACCATTGGGCGAGACGAATATAATGGTATTGACTTGAGCAAGTTGACTATTTTGTGTTGCCCCTGAGCTGGTGAGATTTTGAGCCTGTGCAACAGATGAGTCGGTTAATGTACCAATTTGAGATATACCAAAAGTCAGCAGAAATATTAGTCTCAGAGATGCCATTGAAAGTGGCATAAGTTTATCCTCTACAATTTATCTTAAGTCTCAGATTTGTTTGAGTCTTGGTGGTCGAGGTTGACGTGAAGTGCCTCAAATTGTTTCTTGAGGAGCTTTATACAACCAACTACCAAGCGTCAAATTTAATATACATGTAAGTTTTAATTTTGGTTTTACAGTGATCGAGGTCTTTGTGAGTTCACTTCCTGTTCCATCCCATATCCATTACGAACTATTACTTCAGTTGCTTGAGCGTCAGACGTTACCAGCACTGCACAATGAGATGAAGCAGCCACATTTAGCTACTAAAATGAATGCTTCGAGAGAACATCTTCAATCGGCAATTATTAACTTACGCAAGGCATATGCCTTACAAAAGCAAGTTGAGGATATCTGCGATTATCATGGCATTAAAATTTCTTATCGATGGTCTCTAAGCGAGTCGGAGCAGGAGATGGGTAAGTCTTTAAAAGAAATTTCAAGTCCACCTAAAGATGCAGAAGTTTAATTTTTTGTGAGCTTAAGCCACTACAATCGCGGTACAGCAAACACAAAAGATGAGAGGCGGCGCGAAGCGCCGCCTCTCATCTTTTGTGTTTGCTGTACTTAGAAAAACTTGTTTTGCTATATGTCTAAAGATATAAAATGTGAAGAAAAATTGCGAATTGTTTAGACTTCTGTTAAATTTATATAAGTATTGTAACCAAACTAATCGGAAAAATCATCATGTCTGAAGATAATCGCAATGTATGGAATTGGGGATTTACATCTGGTGCTGAAAACTGGAATGGTCGTTTGGCAATGATCGGATTTGTTTCCGCATTAGCGATCGAATTTATTAGTGGTCAAGGCGTACTTCACTTCTGGGGACTTCTGTAAGTCTTGTTGACAAGGTTTCAGAATAAAAAAAGCCATAACACATTTTAAGGTTATGGCTTTTTTTTAATTTATAAAAGCTAGATCCATAAAAAGACAAGTTGCCGTGCTTTGCGCGGCAACTTGTCTTTTTATGGATAATTAATAAAATCTATTCAGCAACAACGGCTTCAACAGGAGCTTCTGCATCGGGAATTTCTTCCGCATTCTCTTCTTCAGCTTCTGGCTCAAGCTTGATGGTCATGTAGCGGATTACGTCATCGCCTAAACGCATTGATTTTTCTAAGGTTTCAATAGTTTTAGGAATCGCAACGTAATTTAGTTGAATGTAGATCCCTTCACGATGACCTTTGATATCGTAAGCCAGTCTTCTTCTGCCGCGATGTTGAATTGTGATGTCTTCAGCTTCTTGCTGTACTAGAAAGTCTTGATATTTAGCGATCGCTGCGTCGGCATCCTGATCAGGAAGATCGGGGCGCAGGATATACATGGTCTCGTACAAACGTTTTAGAGTCATTTTGTTATTTCCTTACGGGCATTATTTGGCTTCTGTTTGCTTAATTTCCAGAAGCAAGGATTTATTATTGTATCTTGTTAGAGCAAATAATAGTCATCGATGTTAGAACAAAGCCAAAACCCAATGGAGGGGCTGCGCGAAGCGCAGCCCCTCCATTGGGTTTTGGCTTGGGCTACAGCTAGACGATTAACTTCAGCAACATTTTTTTAGTGTTGCTGAAGTTTTGGATTAATTTTGGTAGTCCGCGAGATGTAAGGATAAAATCATAAAAGAACTCTAAGACACTTAATTACCAATGCCAAATTGTCCAAACTGTAACTCAAAAGATGTGGTCAAAAATGGTTTTATTCATAACGGGAATCAAAATCATAAATGTAAAGCCTGTGGTCGCCAGTTTGTTGAAGCACCACGGCAAAAACTAATCTCTGAAGAAACCAAAGCCTTGATTGACAAACTCTTACTTGAGAAGATTCCTCTTGCAGGTATTGCCAGAGTTTGTGACGTTTCTGAAACTTGGTTGCAGAATTATGTCAATCGTAAATACGAGGCGATTCCTCAACAAGTAAATGTATCCGCTAAAAAAAAAGGAAGACTAACGATTCAGTGTGATGAAATGTGGTCTTTTGTTGGCAATAAAGGCAATAAACAGTGGATTTGGCTTGCCATTGATGTTGATACTCGCGAAATTGTTGGCGTTCATATCGGCGATCGCTCCGCACAAGGAGCGCAAAAGCTTTGGAATTCTTTGCCCAGTGTTTATCGTCAGTGTGCTGTTGCTTATACAGATTTTTGGAATGCATATTCTGTTGTGTTCCCAGACATGCGGCATATCGCGGTTGGAAAGGAAACAGGGAAAACCAATTATATTGAACGTTTTAACTGTACGATGCGACAACGAATCTCTCGACTAGTTCGTAAAACTCTCTCTTTCTCTAAAAAAATAGAAAATCATATTGGTGCTATCTGGTTTTTTATTCACCACTACAACTCATCCTTACTTGTTTAGGACTACCTTAATTTTTATAAGAGCAATTTATATGAGCTTTCACGATTAAAGATATGCAAAAAAATTACTAAAACTATAGAATGCTGAGACAATAGACGAATTAAATAATCTATAATTTAAGGTAAGTGATATAAATTAGATGAAATGTGATTTACAAAAAACTAAAATTAGTCAATCAATCATTAGCGAAACACATAGCAAATGAAAATCATGGCGACAGCAACTAAACCGACTACAAAAGTTTTGATCGTAGAAGATGAGCTTGTTTCTGCAAATGCACTTTCAGACGGACTAACGGATCTGGGCTACAAAATAGTCGAAATTGTTGATAGTAGTAATGATGCGATCGCTTCAATTCAGAGACAAGCTCCTGATGTTGTACTGATGGATATCAAACTGAGAGGAAAAAATAGCGGGATTCTTGCTGCCCATGAAATTCAGAAAATAACAACTGTCCCAATCATCTACTTAACTGCATTTAGTGATCCCGACACATTAGAACAGGCGTTGTCTACTTCCCCCTATGGGTATCTCACTAAGCCGCTCCGATATGCGGAAGTGAATATGAGCATTATCTTGGCTTTAAATAAATATCAGGAAAATCAGATATTGAAGGAGGCTTTACAAAAAGAGCAAGAGCTTCATCAATTGAAATCGAGACTCTTAGCCATGACTTCCCATGAGTTCTCAACACCGATGTCAGTGATTCGGCTATTAATTTGGAAATTACAAAATTTTGAAGAGCAGTTAACTAAAGAGAGTCGCGCTAAAAATCTAGCTTCGATCCAATCAGCAATCAAGGATATCAATTGGCTACTTGAAGAGGTCAGATTTATTTCCTGCTCTGAGACGGGGAAGTTTCCGTTTCATCCTGAAGAAGTGGATGTAATTACCTATTGTCAACAATTAGTTGATAGTTTTCAGACAGAAGACAATATTCGTAAATGTCGAATTAAGTTTCAAGGTAATGGTAAGTACTCTCGGTTAAAGGTTGATAAAAAGTTGCTATGGCATATAGTCATGAATCTTGTATCTAACGCCATTAAGTATTCCTATGATGGAGGTACTGTAAATGTAGAAATTAATTGTGAGAAGAATAAATTAGTTTTGAAAATTAACGACCACGGTATTGGAATGCCTATGGAGTATCTAAATAACTTATTTTTGCCATTTTTGAGGGCGGATAATGTGGGCAATATTAAGGGCTTAGGTATGGGGCTATATATAGTGAAGCAGTCTGTGGAAGCGCATCAAGGCAAAATCGCTGTTGAAAGTGAGGTAAATGTAGGTACAAAGTTTACGGTCGTCTTGCCTTCGGCAAGCTAAAAAGAGTAAACCTAAGATATTGATTGGCGGTGCGCCGCCAATCAATATCTTAGGTAGTGATTGTAGTTATTACACAAAATTTTTACAAGTGCTGCTTTGCAGCACTTGTAAAAATTTTGTCTGGTTTTATGACACCGCAACGCGCGGTATATTGTGATCTATTCAGATTTAAGGATTGTGTAGTGGTGACTCGGCAAAAAATCGGGGTGATCGGTGGTGGTCAACTGGCTTGGATGATGGCGATCGCTGCCAAAAAGATGGGACTAGAACTTACAGTACAGGCTGCAAGTCCCGACGAATCTGCTGTAGCTATTGCCGATCGCGTGGTTTATGGCAAAGTTACGGATGCGATCGCCACTGCTAAACTCGTAGAACATTGCCAAATAATTACTTTTGAGAATGAATTTGTCGATTTGTCAGCCTTGCAAGAATTAATCAATGATTCTGATACTCATGCTTTATTTTTGCCTAGACTCGAAACCTTGGCGATATCTGTCGATAAGCTCAAACAACGACAACATTTTTACGATCATCACATTCCCACGCCTGAATTTTATAACGTGGAAAATGATGCAGAGCTTTTGGCTGCTGCCCAAAACTTAGGCTATCCATTAATTTTGAAGACCAGACGGCATGGCTATGACGGCAAAGGAACTTGGTTAATTAGTAGCGAAACCGATTTGCGTTTGGCTTGGGACAGTATGCAAAAAATGCCCGCGATCGCAGAAGCATTTATTGCCTTTGAAAGAGAACTAGCAGTTATAGTCGCTCGAACTGAGACTGGAGAAATTGCTATGTATCCAGTTGTGGAGACACTCCAGATTGATCAAGTTTGTCGGCGCACGATCGCCCCTGCACGGATTTCTGATGATGTCAGACAAAAGGTAGAAGTAGTTGCCACCCAAATTGTGAATACTCTGGATGCGATCGGGGTATTTGGGATTGAGTTCTTTCTTACTGCCACAGGCGAAATTAGCGTTAATGAGATTGCGCCGCGCACTCACAATTCTGGTCATTACACGATCGAGGGCTGTCAGACTTCACAGTTTGAGCAATTGCTACGGGTAGTCAGTGCTAATCCCTTAGGTGAAGTGGCTATGGCTACGCCTGTAGCGGTAATGGTTAATTTGTTAGGTTTTGAAAATACCACCTGTGATAGCCCCCAATATTTAGATAAGCGTAGGGCGATCGCTAGTTTTGCTGATACCCATGTGCATTGGTATGGTAAAAAGCAATCTTCAGTGGGTCGTAAGCTCGGTCATGTCACAATTTTGTCGAAAAATCACGGCCAAGCCTTAGAAATCAGCGATCGCATTGAAAGTATTTGGTACAGTCATTCTTCTTAATCAAGCCAAAATGCTGATATAGAAAGCGTTTCAAATAAGCGCTTTAGCTGATGAAAACTCTTTTCGCTTCGTGAGAAGTTATATATGCGTCTCAATTGTTTCATTGAACAAGAGTTAGCGGAAAATGGATTTACTGACGTTGCCATTTACCGCTATTTTTTTTGTTATAAGTACCTAATCAAAACCCAAAGAAGCTGGTTCGCCCACGAAGCGGGCGAACCAGCTTCTTTGGGTTTTGATGTTTAATTGCGATCTGCTACTTAGCAAAGTATAGAGTTAGCTAGTACAAGCCAAAACCCCAGAATCGAGTGGCGGCGCAAAGCGCCGTCACTCTCCCTTATGCGATGTTATATCGTCTGACTGGCGTGATAGGAGCTACGTACCAAAGCTCCTGATCGCACATGGGTAAATCCAATTTGTTTGGCGATCGCCCCTAACTCCTCAAACTCATCGGGAGTCCAATATTTCTGCACAGGTAAATGCTCAAGGGATGGGCGCAAATATTGACCAATGGTAAGAGAGCTACAACCCACAGAATTTAGATCTTGCATCGTTTCTGTTAATTCTTCAACAGTTTCCCCATGACCCACCATTAACCCCGACTTAGTAATAATCCGCGCATCGATCTCTTTTACCATAGCTAATACCGACAAAGAGCGATCATATTTTGCGCCACGGCGCACTTTTCCCTGCAACCGCCGCACCGTTTCAATATTGTGGTTGTAGCAGACAGGTTGCGCGATCGCCACTGTCTCAATGCAACGGCGATCGCCACGAAAATCGGGAGTCAGTACTTCAATCTTGACATTAGGGTGCAAGCTTCTGATGGCTTGCATAGTTTCCACAAAACAGCTAGCCCCTTGATCTGCCAAATCATCCCGCGCCACCGAAGTCAGTACCACATAATCTAAACCGAGTAAGCTAACTGCCTCAGCCACCTTATTTGCTTCTTCAGGATCAAGGGGCATCGGCTGATGACCTTTATCGACCTGACAAAATCCGCAAGCTCTCGTGCAGGTGGGGCCCATTAGCAAAAAAGTCGCGGTCTTCTGGGAATAGCACTCCGCCCGATTAGGACAACGACCCTCTTCACAGATTGTATGAATACCGCGTTGTTTGATAATTTGCTGAACTTCAGAAATTTCACTAGCTTTGCCGATCTGTGGGCGCAACCAACTAGGTAAACGTAACTCTTCTTTGGCGGACATAGGATTTGAGGCTTAAAACTAGAGTTTAACAAAAGATTTACAGTGCTTTGCACTTTAGAGAGAGTGGCGGCGCAACTCTCTTGGGTGACTGTAGTCAGAAAAAGTCTTATAAAACAAGATCAAACCTCTTTACATCTGCAACCTGATTGACTAGCATATGGCACTGGAATATTTGGATGACCTAGAACTTAGCGAAGAGAGCTACCCATCCTAAGTCTAATTTTGGAGGAAGAGTGTTTGATCTACTAACCAATATTCTGATCTGGATTATAGCGATTCCAGTCCTTATCATTTTGTTTAAGGCAATTCCTAAAGACTGGTTTCGCCTGTTTGGATTAGTTATATTTACAGCCTTAATAGCAATTATTTTTGCTAATTTCAGGTTTGTAGAAGATCCCATCCCCAAGATAGTTGTTGACTTTTTGGCTTTTCCCTTCACATTAACGGGAATTTTATTGCTGTTAATGTTTTTTAATTATACGTTTCGACTCAAGGATCTCAAAATTAAAAGTGGTGAAAAGGTAGACAATAAGGGAGATTCCGATAGAATTGCGACAGTTACTAAAGAATTATTAATCGTCCTATTACTATTTGCGATCGCCACCAACAACGCCACATCAGAATTATTTACCTGTTACCTAGAGCAGCAAGGCGTTAATGCGGTTGAGCAATCCTATCGCCGTCCCGTGCTGAACCTCACAGATCAAGAGCTGGCTGAATTTAAGCGCGGTGTTTATGACTTGATCGTTGTATTAGCCGAAAATCCTCCTTACGAACCGCGATTACAAGCCGCAGTCCAACTCTGGAACGCGGCAGATATGCAACAAAAACCCTACATCATCCTCAGTGGAGGCAGACGTACCAGCTATCCACCGACCAAAGGTTATCCCTGTCTAACTCCCCCAGAAGCACCTCCCAGCCGCACCAAGGAGGATGTCAGAAATGCGATCGCTAGTCGTGCTGGAACTCCTAATACAGGTTTACAATACGACCCTCGTCTTGAGACATATTTTACCAATCGCGATAGTACTAGTGACGGACTTGGACAAGTTGACCTAACCGAAGCCGATCAGATGTGTGCCTCTTTGCTCAGCTTAGCGAACATAGAACAAATTAGACCCTTCATAATTATTGAGCCAGCAGGAAGATCAATCAGAACTAGCGGTGATGAAATCGATAGATTAATCAAGTCTATGGAAAAAAACAAACTACTCCGAGAAGATCCTCGTAATAGCCGCCGACTTTTAGTAATTACTTCTCCTATTGAAGCTACGCGCACATTTTTATCCTTTAGAAATCAAGATTTAAATGCCTCTCTCACGACGGCAACCTATCCATCGGATAGCCATAAAAATCTTGTCGAAGAATGTCCTTGGCCAATTGGTAAAAGGTTTAACCTAAAGCCTAGGTATTTCTTATTCAATGCCGAATCTTTTGTCAGATCAGAGCGTGTATGGACTGAAGTCAAAGAGCTAATATTTTATACATTGAGATTTTGGTTGCGTCCTCCTCTAACAGACGAACGTCCCTACTATCCAAAGGCTGTGCCCACCACCACCACAGAAAAAAGGTAGCAATTTTTATTACAACACTTTGCGCTCAAACCAGAATCAAGAATTTTTTTAAAAGTGTTGCCATTCTTGTGGGGACACAAAACTCCAGAAGTGAGTAGCAGCGCGAAGCGCCGCTACTCACTTCTGGAGTTTTGATTTGTCCTAATGCAAGTGATCATAGATATAAAACGCTGTGTTTGCTCGTGCGCCACAGGTTTTATACACAATAAAAAAGAATGACGGCGTGAAACGCCGTCATTCTTTTTTATTGCTCTGCAAATTTACTTAAAACTTACTTAGCTGCACCTTGAGCTTCAAGGAGTTGTTGCTTCAAACGCTCAAGATCTTGAGCCCAACGTGGATCAGGTTGGTGTGCTTCTGTGGAGCTGCTGGCAGAGCTTGTGCTTCCAGTAGTTTTCTTATTATTACTGCGTTTCTTGCGCTTTGCAGCAGCCTTAACTGGTGCAGCAACATTACTTACTGATGGCGAGTCATCGTCTGAGCTGACAGCAGATTCAGAGCTATCTTCTGGAGCAGAACCATCCTCACCACTACCTTTGGTGCGAGGTAAGGCTTTCTCTAGTTTGAGTACAGCACCATTAAACTCATAACCGTTAAATTTTTCAATGACTGTATCGGCAGCTTCATCAGAACCTACGGTCACAAATCCAAAACCTCGGCATTTGCCAGTTTTGCGATCAGTTATGACTTTGAGAGATACTGAATCACCTGATTCATTGAAAATTTTTTCTAGAGCTTGGCGATCTAATTCTGCTGGCAAGTTGCCAACATAAAGGCGAATGGACATAATTATAGAAAACCTCTAAGCTATGAAATCTTCAGCAGGTGACTAGAGCAGCCGATACAAAAAACTTGTTTAAAAAACTTGTTCGCTACCTTGCTAACTTTAAGTTGGAGCTATTGATTAGGTGCTACCTGCGATTGATCAAATTAATATGGCAGTTCTTGTGCCATGTAACAACATAGCACACAACATGACTGTACTCAAAACAAAATGTAATGAAAGTATCAAAATTGATGAATTCTGATTTTACCCTTTGAAGTTTTGCTAAAAACAATTTCTACAATACTTCTAAAATATTAAGAGTAATTAGCTTGACGTTCATGATTTAACCAATGTAATATTCTGTATACATTGATTTTAATAAAATTAACATGGAAGTTTTAGGGGTTATTGCGATCGCTTTCTGCTCATGGTTTGCACAGTTTCTCAATGATTCTGAAAAGGAGAAAGAAAAAGAAGTTGAGAAACGGATCACAGAAAAGGTAAAGAATGATCAGTACGTTAATATCCGTATTATCGAGAAGCCTTAGGTAATATTGCGATTGGGGTAAGCTATAGATATCTAAAGAGTCTGATCAAAAATATGAAACAAAAGATCCAAACTATTGGCGGAGAGCTAAAAGCCCATATTCAGATTTTGGCATTCGTCGTTTCACTTTTTTGGATAGTTTTTATCGTTAATCAGTTTATTTTTAATCGTAGTCTCAATGCATTTGGGATTATACCTAAACAATTAGTTGGTTTACGTGGCATTTTGTTTGCCCCATTTCTGCATGGTAGTTTTTATCACCTAATCTCCAACACTGTTCCATTTATTATTTTGGGATGGCTGGTGATGATACGAGATATTAAGGATTTTTATTTTGTATCAGCTATATCAGCTCTTGTCGCAGGGCTAGGTACATGGCTAATCGGTGATCCCTATTCCGTGCATATTGGGGCGAGTGGTGTAATTTTTGGCTATTTTGGATATCTGTTATTTCGTGGTTATTTTGAGCGTAGTTTTGTGGCGATCGCTATTTCTATTGCAATTGCGGCGACTTATGGCGGTTTGATTTGGGGTGTCTTACCAACACGAGCATACATTTCGTGGGAAGGTCATCTATTTGGTTTCATTGGTGGTGCGATCGCCGCAAAGTTATTGTCTCCACCCCAAAATCCAACCCAAGATAAATATCAATAGCCTGAAGTCCTCATCACACGGCTATTACTCAATTGGTGGTGCGCGGCGAAGCAGCGCACCACCAATAACAAAAAGAGAGTCAGCGCATCGCGCTGACTCTCTTTTTGTTATTGGCTAGTATTTTGCAATTCTTGGTTTAAGCAACACTTCTAATAGCTTCTAGTAAACTGCGCGTACAAGCGCCTTTGTCGCAAAAAGCATCAATGTTTGCGCCATTCGCAAGGGCTTGTGCCTTGCCCCCATCGGCGGCTGAGTAAGCAACGATTTTAACCTGCGGAAATTGTTTTTTGATCTCGTAAGAAGCCGCCCATCCATCCATGATGGGCATGTGTAGATCCATAACTACGACATCAGGTTCAAGCTTATGTACTTTAGCGATCGCTTCTTTACCATTGGTAGCGACTTCGACATTGTTAATGCAGGACTGAAGAGAGAGGGCTAGTTGTAATGTACATCGGGTCAGTTCGTGGTCATCTACCACCAAAACGCGCAAAGTTTTTGTAAAAGCTGTCATGGTTGGTTCGGTAAGAAGGACTTGACAATTACTGATTTATGTAACTTAAGATACTCCTTTCATAGTTTTAAATCTTCTATCTCAAGGACTAATGACAACTTAGCGCGTTGCGATCTCCTAAAAAAATGTAGCTCACGCACAGCGTAAGCTACATTTTTTTTAGCTGCTCCCTGCGGGACTTTAGCCGCGCCACTTGACTTTGGGCAAAATCTGATTTTGATCGATGCGATCGCGATACTTGACGGCAAAGTTTAGCAACGAGTCTAACAAAGCATCGGATAGGAAGTGGGGTTGTAGTCCCAAATCAAGAAGATTAGTATTTTTGGCATTGAAATAATGCTCTTCAGCCTCAATGCGAGGATTATCAATGCTTTGCACTTCTACCTTAATACCGAGGGTTTGACCTGCTTTCTGAACCATAAGAGCCAGATCGCGAATCGAAAATAACTCAGTAAATTGGTTGAATACGCGCATTTTGCCAGCTTCGGCAGGTGTGGCGATCGCTAATTCAATACATCGCACCGTGTCACGAATATCTAAAAAGCTACGGGTCTGTCCACCAGAACCATAGACCGTTAGAGGATGACCGATCGCCGCTTGGATACAAAAGCGATTTAGAGCCGTACCAAATACACCATCATAATCAAGGCGATTAATTAGCAATTCATCGGTTCCAGTTTCTTCAGTTAGGACACCATAGACCACACCTTGATTGAGGTCGGTTGCGCGTAAGCCCCAAGTTTTACAAGCAAAATGAATATTATGGCTATCATGAACCTTGCTAAGGTGATAAAAACTACCAGGTTGCTTAGGATAGGGAAGAGTATCCTTGCGCCCATTATGCTCAATGGTGATATAGCCTTCTTCGATGTCAATATTAGGCGTGCCATACTCGCCCATAGTGCCGAGCTTGACTAGATGGCAGTCAGGATTGTGATCTTTGATTGCATAAAGCAAATTAAGCGTACCGACAACATTATTTACTTGCGTCAATACTGCGTGTTCGCGATCAATCATTGAGAATGGCGCAGAACGCTGTTCGCCAAAATGCACCAATGCATCAGGCTCAAAGCAACGAAATGTTTTTTGCAAAAATTCGTAATTAGTAATATCGCCAATGAACAAGTCTATTTTTTGACCTGAAATAGCTTGCCATTTATAAATACGATCTTGAATAGATGCGATCGGCGTGAGCGTAGCAACACCCAGCTCATTATCCCAATGTCGGCGGATTAAATTATCCAAAACGCCAACTTCATAACCCTTATTCGCTAGATGTAAAGCTGTTGCCCATCCGCAATAACCATCGCCACCAATTACCAGTACTTTCATGAATTCTGTAGCTTACAAAAACTTTGAGTTGCAGGTTCCAGATCAACCCTATCAGGATTTGCCGCCTTTGTAATGCCGTGACGCGAAAATTACTTACTTAGTGTATAGCGCAATACTTAGGGTTGATCATCCTGTTAGAACAAAGTCAAAACCCAAGAGAGAGTTTCGGCGCAACTCTCTCTTGGGTTTTATAGCTAATGATTAGCGGTGTGGCGCTTTGCGCCGCTAATCATTGAGTCTTATGTGCTAGTACATTTGGCGATAGCTATATTTCGCTACAGGCATATCATGTGATGGTCACGCAATTTAGCGGATCGCAGACCTGAGCTGGCGAGTGTAATGTGGGTATTAAGATTATGATAATAAAAAGTAGTTTATACCTACTTCAACTAGTCAGCGTAGGACAGTTAGTCAATTATGCTTTCGATAGCTGAGTTTGCTGATCAACAAGAGCCAGAAGCGATCGCCGAGATTGTTCGCCAAGAATTACAACCCCTCAATATTAAGCATCTTGCCGTTGAAGTCGCTATTGTTGATAGCAGCTTAGAGATACAAATTCGGACAAATTCCGCCATAGACAAAGAAAAACTGCTGACATTACTGAGTAGCGAACTGCAAAATTTGCAGATAGAATCAGTGGCTAAATTTAGGATTCACTGTTGGCGCAACGATGAAGAAATACACGAACAGCGCTTACTGTGGACGGAGCAATTTATGATTGAGTCGCCCAAATATCTTCCCAAACTATCTCTGGCGCAAGATATAACATCAAGTGACAATTTGCCTATAGAAACGCGATCGCCAGAGCCACAACTCTCTAAGCATTCAGTATTACAACAAGCTATTCATAAAATTGCGCCTGCTCATCCTGCCGCGCGGCAACACATCGCCCCAACGGAACTAGGTACAAATCCTGAAAATAATGTTTTGAGTAATGGTATCGCCTTCACAAAGGTGACTAACACACAGAGCGTAGGAATATCACCGAGCAATACCTACTGGCAATTACTCCTAGTTGGAGCATCGATAGTCTTATTAGGATTGGGCATCGGTGCATCGGTAAGAGCTTTGACAGTCAAGCGTGAAGTTTCAATAAATTCAGCTAATTCAAATAACACTGAGCCATCCAATCCAGCGCTTAGCTCTATCAAGAAACCTGCTACGCTGCCCAAAAATGTAATGCCCACCCAGAGAATCATTCCCACTCCATCGAGTATTGATGTGTCACCAACGGCTAGACCAAATCAAGATTTGCTGGCGGATACAGGGCTAATTACTTTAGAAAAGTTTAATCTAGTCCAAAAAGGTATGACCGTCGCTCAAGTAGAAAATATATTTGGAGTTGCGGGCAAAGTGATCGCTGAGAATAGCTCAAGTGATGGTGTCGGAACAGTTTATTCATGGAAAAACCCGCAGGGTAGTAACGCGATTATTGAGTTTAAAGATGGTCAGGTAGTGGCTAAGGCGCAAGCAGGACTATAAAACCCAAAATATGAATGGCGGCGCTTTGCGCCGCCATTCATATTTTGGGTTTTACGTCCTTATAGCTATAGCGTAGTAAAATGACCCTCTGGGTGAATATCTAGCGGGAGAAAAATTCTTTGGGTATCGATTTACGCAGTTACGTCTATCTGGACAACTTGCAACGACAACACGCTGCTTATTTGGGAACAACTGCCCAAGGATTTTTGCCACTACCAGGTGACACCTCACTCTGGATCGAGATTTCTCCAGGGATTGAAATTAATCGCATTACTGATGTGGCGCTCAAGGCGACATCGGTGAGACCAGGGGTGCAGATCGTCGAACGTTTGTATGGACTATTGGAAATCCACTCCTCCAGTCAGGGCGAAACGAAAGCCGCAGGACGCGCCATTTTAGAAATGCTCGGCGTAACTGAAGAGGATCGCATTAAGCCGCGTTTACTATCTAGTCAAATTATTCGTAATATTGATGCTCATCAAACCCAGCTAATTAATCGCTTTCGGCGGGGACAGATGCTGTTGTCGGGTCAAACACTTTACATTATGGAAGTAGAACCTGCCGCCTACGCGGCTCTTGCTGCTAACGAAGCAGAAAAAGCGGCTTCAATTAATATTTTGGAAATTGTGGCGGTGGGGAGTTACGGTCGGCTCTATCTAGGTGGTGAAGAGCGAGATATTATGGCGGCTTCGGCGGCGGTGCTAAATACGATTAATAACGTTAAGGGACGCGATGTGTATGGGAGCGATCGCAAAGAATAATCTCCAATAAAAAGCCCACCAAAGGTGGGCTTTTTATTGGAGCTAAAGATCATCTTCCCAGCCACAGCTTTTACATCGCCATTGCTTTGGGGGCAGGCGCATTCGTGAAAAAGTGGTGCGGCATTCAGGGCATTTGCCCGTAAATAGAGGATGCCAACCATATTCTGACTCCATGTCAGGATCGTAAATTTTGAGTTCTTCAGGTTCCCATAGCTCGGCAGATACAAAATCGCTGCACATTCCCCATTGTGGTCCATAGGGATGCACAGCACAGATCAGAAGTGGGCTATGGGCATAAAAATTGCAGCGATCGCATAGAGATATTTTTGCCATGACAGTATTTTTAAGACAAATCACCGATCGCATATTCGAGCAACTTCAGCAAAGATTTACTCATTTGCTCAAAGCCTTGGCGCTTAAGTGCCGAAATCGCGATCGCATCGGGATATTTATCGAGAATAGCTTTGGGATCTGCTACTGCGTCAATTTTATTAAAAACTAATAAGATTGGCCCCACGGCGATCGGCATATCTTTGAGAATTTTATCTACTGATGTTAGTTGATCTTCCCACGATGAATGCGACGCATCAACGAGATGGACTAATACATCAGCTTCAGAAACTTCTTCGAGGGTAGCGCGAAAGGCATCGACCAAGGATTTGGGCAACTCATGGATAAAGCCTACCGTGTCCGTAAGCAGAACGGTATGCAGTTGGTCATCTGCACCTGTGAGCGTGAGGCGGCGCGTGGTGGGGTCAAGGGTGGCAAATAATTTGTCCGCCGCATAGACATCGGCTTTGGTCATCGCATTAAGCAAGGTCGATTTACCAGCATTGGTATAACCAACGATCGCCACAGTAGGAACTTCTTGATCAACCCGCTTTTGACGAATGCGCGATCGCTGAGCTTGCAGATGATTGACCTGTTGCTGAAGAAAAGTAATCCGCTTTTGAATCACACGGCGATCGGTTTCTAACTTAGTTTCTCCAGGGCCGCGAGTACCGATGCCGCCGCCGAGTCTAGATAGGGCTTGACCATGCCCTGCAAGGCGCGGCAACCGATATTCTAATTGAGCTAGCTCGACTTGTAATTTGCCTTCCGATGACTGGGCGCGTTGAGCAAAAATATCGAGGATGACTTCGGTGCGATCGCTAACCCGTAAGCCAATCATGCGCTCAATATTACGAGTTTGCGAAGCCGTTAATTCACGATCAAATACGACTAAATTTGCGCCCTTAGTTTGGGCGGCGATCGCCAGTTCTAAGACTTTGCCTTCACCGAGGACAGTCTGTGGATGAGGACGTTCGCGCTTTTGCCAAAGAGCATCAAGAACTTTGCCCCCTGCACTTTCTACCAATTGACCAAGCTCAATCATCGCAAAGGGCATTGAGTCGGACTTTTCCTTTTGATGCATCAAGCCTACTAACATCACTCGATCTTGATTGTCATCGGTGGCGCGACCTGCAAAATTGCGGCTAAATTCTTCCTCTAGTCCCTCAACCAATTCTAAAAAATCTTGTTTTGAGATTGCGTCAATCGTCATCGAGCTGACGCGCCAAGCCTCCTGCTGTTCAGGCAACTCTGCATCATTAGCGGGGAGTAAATGCGCCAAATAGCCACGCTCGGTATAGCCTTTAGCGTTGACAGGCAAAATAATCAAAGCATCAAGACGCTGCATCAGCATTGCCGTTAAGTCAGTGGGATTTGGCGGCAACACGTCTGGGGTGGCACAAATGCAACGCAGCCCACTGAGGCGATCGCTACCATAGCGAGGCAACTCTAGGGGTGGAATTTTAGTTTGATTTGGGGAGCCGATCGCCACACGGATCACCTGTCCGCGCCGATTGATATAAACACAAATTGACTCGTCTAGCTCAGCACTAACAGAGGCGAGTCGTTGCGCTAGTTCGGGTGTGGTGAGGCTATCTTGTGGCAAGCGCGATCGATAGAGTCGATCCAACTGCTTGAGTTGATGCGCCTTCAGTCCTTGGGTTTTTCCGTAAATAGTTTCGATATGCGTTACTCGTTATAATTGCGATGGCTGCTTAGACAGTCTTCCATAATTATACTTAAGAGACTATCTATGAACGCCGTAGCGCTTTTTTATGTAACCCACGGCAGTAGCGATCGCCGTTCTTGGTTAGCCTTGCAAAATATATTGACTGTGGCGCGATCGCCAATTTTTGGCGATAAATTTCCTTTAATTGGAGGCGGATGCTTAGAAGGACAAGAACTCAGCCTTTCGCAACAGTTAGCTCAATTTGCCACCGAGGTAATTAAAGCAGGTGGAGCTGAAATTGTAATTTTGCCTCTGTTTTTGCTGGAAGGCGTGCATGTCAGCGCCGATATTCCTGAAGAAGTGACGATCTCGCAAAATCAGTTTACAGGCGAAATTAAATTTCGGATCGCGCCCCATTTAGGTACACATCCGCAAATTTCGGAAGTCATAAGTCAGCATTTTTATAAATATGCCGCAAATCAAGCAGAGCCAGCGAGTCGCATTTTAGTAGCGCATGGCAGTCGGCGGGAAGGCGCAAACCAAGTTGTTGAAAACTTAGCCCATCAAAGTCAGGCGATCGCTGCCTATTGGGGGAGTGAGCCAAAAATAGAGACTCAGATCGAGAGCTTATTAACCCAAAATATTTCTAAAATACAAGTACTACCATATTTCTTGACTGAAGGTGGCATTACAGAATTGATTGCTAAAAAAATACAACAATACAGCGATCGCGCAGACATTCAGCTTTTACCAGTGCCACTATCTGAAACACAAATTATTGATTTTTCGCTAAAATTTATTTAGCTAACATTTCATGCTCTCTTCGCAGTGAATAATTAACGGGGCGCGGCGAAGCCGCGCCCCGTTAATTATTCACTGCGAAGAGAGTAGACTCTTGTAAATACTCATAAATACTTGTGAATGTAGGTAGTTAGGCGCAATTAAATATAAGATCCCAAAACTTATGTTAAACGCGCAGCGTTTAACATAAGTCACAACACAAAAAAGGTTGCAGGGCAAAGCTCCGCAAGGGTTTTATATTTTTAGTTGTGGTGGGTTTGAAAAAAATTGCGATAAGACATAAAACTGAGCTGTAAATAGTGCCGACAAGGTAAAAAAATTGGCTGAAAGATATAGAAATCTGAATCCGATCTATCAAGAGATTCTCAAACAAGAGCGTCTCAAAAATTTAATGCGTATTGCTAAGTGCGTTGAAAATAGCACAGTCGGACTTTTTGAAACATCTATAGATGATCAGATTCAAAATGTTAGCTTATCTTTTTGTGATTTGTTGGGATATAACAGCGCTCACGTTAGTCAACTTAAATATGAGCATATCTGTCATCCTGATGATTTGTCGGCTTACTACTTTCTCAAAGAGAGACTGCTATCAGAAGAACTTGATCACTGCTACATCAATGTGCGATATCTGCGTGAGGATGGTCAAATCGTACAAGTATTACAAAGTACATATCTTAATTTAGGCGGACTACAAGAGCTGCCTCATTTTGTCCATCGATTTGAAGATATTACAGATTGGGAACAGTCAGCCAAAAATCAGATGGATATGAACAGTCGCACCCGCTATCTGTTTGAAAATAATCCCAATCCCATGTGGATTTATGACATGGATACTTTAGAGTTTGTGGCGGTAAATCAAGCGGCGATCATTCACTATGGTTTTAGTGAAGCAGAGTTTTTATCGATGACTTTACAGGATATTCGTCCTGCCGAAGATATCCCTCAACTCTTAGAAGCTATTTCTAAGGTGTCTTCGGGACTTAGTCTTCCCGAGATTTGGCGGCATTGCAAGAAAGACGGTAGCCAGATCTTAGTGGAAGTAACAGCCCATACTCTGATTCATAACGATCGCCGATGTGAATTGATCTTAATCAATGACGTTACTGAAAAGAAACGTGCTGAAGAAGCTCTAAAACAAGCCGAAGCCAAATATCGCAGTATTTTTGAGAATGCGATCGAAGGAATTTTTCAGTCTTCTATGGATGGCAAAATTTTAATTGCTAATCCTATGCTTGCCCAGATCTATGGATATGACTCTCCCGATGATTTGATCGAAAATCTTACGGACATTCAAAGTCAGCTTTATGTTAATGCGAGCTGTCGGCAATTACTGCTCCAATTAGTCACTAGTCAAGAAGAAGTTAAAGAATTTGAAGCGAGAGTTTATCGTAAGGATGGTTCAATCATCTGGACTTCTGAAAATGTCCATGCTGTCTATGATAAGGCGGGGAATGTTCTATTTCTTGAAGGAACTGTTAATGATATTACGGAGAGTAAAAAGGCAAAAGCAGAGATTGAATATCTTGCCTTTCATGACTCTCTTACTAACTTGCCCAATCGAGTCCTCTTTCGCGATCGCCTTGCCAGCTCTTTAGTTCATACCCATCGGAAACTGCAATTTCATCTTGATCAAGATCCATCCTTAGACATAAAGTCAATTCCACCGATGTTGGCGGTGTTATTTCTAGATTTAGATCGCTTTAAGTTAGTCAACGACACAATGGGGCATGCCGCAGGCGATCGCCTACTCCAAGAAGTCGCCAAAAGATTGAGTGAATGCATGATTGAGGAGACATTTTTGGCAAGAATGGGGGGTGATGAATTTATGATTTTTGTGCCTCATTTACAGAGTGTGCAATCAATTCAACAATTTGCTCAATTACTTCTTCAATCCTTTGAATCTGCTTTTTTTGTGGAAGAGATGCCACTTTACATCGGCACAAGTATCGGGATTAGTCTCTACCCCAGCGATGGTCTGGATGAAGAGTCGCTCATGAAAAATGCCGATACAGCCATGTTTCGAGCCAAAGAACGTGGACGCAATCACTATCAGTTATACAACCATGCGATCGGAGCAAAGGTCAAAGAATATGTGGCGATCGAGAATGGAATTCGTCAAGCCCTTGATCGTAATGAGTTTCAAGTTTTTTATCAGCCGCAAATCAATCTGATCACAGGTGAAATTGACTGCATGGAAGCTCTAGCGCGTTGGCTCCATCCTGAACTTGGTTGGGTTCCTCCCAATCAATTTATCCCTGCCGCCGAAGAGCATGGCTTAATTGTGCGTTTAGGCGAATGGGTGTTGCAAACAGCCTGCGCTCAAAATCGTCTATGGCAAGAGCAGGGGTTATCACCGATCAGAATGGCGGTTAACTTTTCAGCGAAACAATTTCAAGTTATTGATATTTGCGATCGCATCATGCGAGTTCTGACGGATCTTGATTTGCAGCCGCAGTATTTAGAGATAGAAATAACTGAGAGTTTGGTAATGCAAGATCAAGAAAACACGGTCAAGGTTTTAAAAAACTTACAATCGATGGGAATGCGCGTATCCATTGATGATTTTGGAACTGGTTATTCTTCACTTAGCTATTTACGAATTCTCCCCGTTAGTAAAGTTAAAATTGATGCTAGTTTTATTCGTGCTATTCCCCAAAATGCGGAGGATTCGGCAATTACATCTGCAATCATTTCCATGGCTCATAGTCTTAATTTGCGGGCGATCGCGGAGGGTGTTGAGCGCAAAGAACAATTAGACTTTTTGCGATCGCATAATTGTGATGCCGTACAAGGTTATCTCTTTAGTCGTCCTGTCCCTGCTCCAGAAGCAACTCTGTTACTACAATCTCAGACAAAAAAATTGTAAGAATAAAGAGACGGTGCTTTGCGCCGCCTCTTTATTCTTTGTTTGGCATTCTCTGTTTTGCTCAGCCAACTTTGGCTTTATCTTTTACCTACTGGTAAATTTTTTTGTACCCAATCTTTTACTTGAGGAAATTGCATCGCTGCAAAGCCACTACCCAAAATCAGCGCCACTACAATCAAAGCCACAATAAACCCTGTATTAGTCTGCTTGGGAACAGCAAACTCAGTTTTAGCAAAATCTAAATTAGGCAAATCCGCCTCAGCAGCATTTGGCTCAGAGATAACTGGCTCAGCAACAGCAAGAGCGCCCGCATCCTCACTATCGATATTTGGCTGAATATCTTCGGTATCCGCCTCTTCGGTAATGAGAGCTTCGGAATTAGGCAGATCACCTTCATTTAATAGATCTTCCTCCGCATCAGGGGGAGCTAAACGACAACGCATCAGCGCTACGGTAATATTGTCATGCCCGTTTAGATGATTGGCTTGATCAATTAGATCTTGGGAACTCTGCTTTAGAGATTTGCCTTCAGTAATTACAGGCAGCAAATAGTCTTGATAAATTTGTTCAACGCGCTCAAAGTCACTGAGACCGTCAGAACATAACAGCAATAAACAGTCTTCATCAATAAAAAATCGCTGCACACGCGGCACTAGCATCTCTGAGCCGCGTGTGCCTAATGCCTGAATCAAAGCTCCGCCGTCGATGCGCTGCGATGAATAGGCATAGAAGTTATACCCCAATGTCGTTTCACGGGTTGCTACATCATCATCAAGGGTGACTTGGCGCAGATTATCTTTGGTAACACAATATAGGCGGCTGTCCCCGACATGGACAACATAGACTTCATTACTCATTTGCCCCATTGGGCGCGGCATCACCGCCATCACCAAGGTCGTCCCCATACGCTGTTGGGCTTGGCGATTTTGCTGATCATTGATAGCCACAATTTGATTGTTAACTACCCTAGTTGCCATTTCTAGTTGCGCTATAAACCCTTGCGCGGAGAAGTCTGGATCATTTTCCGCTTGATTTAGTAGCGTTTTTATTTGCTGCTCAAGGGTCTTGATCGCCAGAGAGCTAGCTACTTCGCCGCCCTCATGTCCACCTAAGCCGTCACAAACGATCGCAAGGCGATCGCGCAGCCCTTCCACTTGTTCGGAGCGCCTTTGGTGCTTAAAATTAGGATAACAAGCGTCTTCATTGTGATCGCGCTGCCTTCCCACATCAGTAGCGGTAGCAATCCTCACGGTTAAAGGCTGATCTTTCATGGTCTTAATGGCAAGCTGATCGAGATAAGCGATCGCGCTATTAATATCGTATTCACCACGACCGAGGCTATAGAAAAACTCAGCGATCGGCTCAGCAATTTCAGGTTTAGCCAAATCTAGCCACTGCACCCAAATATCTCCCAACTGAGAAATATGCACTGCGGCTACATCTGGTTGCAATTCTAAAAGGCGTACCCACATGCCATCAACCCTAACCAACTTAGGATCAATCAAAGTACGCGCCATATTTTGCTCAGCAAGGGGCTGCCATAAATTGAGAACCTGCCACAACAGACTGATTTGACGCAATGCTGAAGCTTGTCCCCATACCTCCGCTAAGGTCGGACAGAGATTGCCATCACGATCAATTGGTACATTTTCTAACAAAAACAATTCTGAAAAGTGAATGTCTTCACCAAGCAATAACAGGCTGTAGGGACGGGGCAGATGAAGACTGAGCCGCGATAGTTTTAAATAGGAAACTACATAGGTTTGGAACTCAAGTGGTAATTCAGGCAGGCTATAAGCATCCGTATCAATGACAATTTGCGAGGATAAGACACGGTAGCGATCGCGTATCAATGAGTCAGGCGGGAATGTATCGGGATCTAGTCCGACGGCCCAAAGATATTGCGGTTCAACTGCTGGAGTTTGCTCTGATTTTTCCATGAAGATTCGTAATCGTGGGGATCTCTAAAACATTAATTGCAGGATTGGACTCAATTTCAAGAATTGGCTTGCTAAGCTCTAGCTATCCTAAAGTTAGGTTATTTACTCTATTTCTTCAAGAGACATTTGGCTACTCCCTTCCCAGCCTAAAAATAGACATTAAAACCCAAGGATTAGCGTTGCGGCGCGAAGCACCGCAACGTCTTTTTTCACTGGGAAGGGAGTATTAAGCTAGCCTAAGGCTGGCTTTCAAAAAACCAATTTTGGGTTTGCAACGCCTTAGGCGCTGCAAACCCAAAATTGGTTTCATAATGAGAATTGCTGTAAAGATTACGATTGAGAAGTTTGTTTACCTTCCTACGGCGGGTAAACAAGCTTTTATTTCACGAGATACAAAACTGACTTGATGTACAACTTGTTACTAGATTTATGGAGATTATGAGTATTGTAGTAGTGAGCTGAATTTATTGTCATTAAATTTAACAACAAAACTTTGATAATTATTTTTTCTTTTATATATTTATAGATTTTATAAGATATGAAAACACATCTCACCCATCGAGAGCAAAAAGTTCTGTGGGCAACTATCGATCACTATATTCATACTGCCGAACCCGTGGGATCTAAAGCGCTAGTATCTGAGTATGACTTTGATATTAGCCCTGCCACGATCCGTAATGTGATGAATATGCTCGATCGCAGTGGGTTGTTGTTTCAGCCACACACATCGGCAGGGCGAGTTCCCTCTGACTCGGGCTATCGTGTTTATGTTGATGAACTGATCGACCCTGCTAGTGAGCTAACCTATAGCACCCATCAGTTTAGAGCAAGCAAAAAAGATCATCTTGGAAAGTCAAGTCTTGACAGCATATTGCGAGATGTTGCCCAGATATTGGCAACCTTAAGCGGTTGCATTGCTGTAATTACTGCCCCAAATATGCAGTCTATGCGAATTAGGCATGTGCAATTAGTAATGGTGGATTATCAAAAAATCATGGCGATCGCGGTTAGCGACACCTATCACACAGCATCTGTAACTATGGATTTGCCTAGTGAAACTAAGCCAGAAATTTTAGAGAGTGAATTAAATATTCTCAATAATTTTTTAAATGCTCACTTACGCGACAAAAACTGGTCAGAATTAAACAATGCTTTGAAATTCGATGATCTAGATCAAGGATTTCAACAATATGCCGTGCTGTTGCAGCAGTCTTTACAACAACTCATGCGCCTATGCGATCGCACTGCCTTAGGACAAATGTTTATTAGCGGTTTAACCGAATTATTGCGTCAACCAGAATTTTCTAATTTGCAGCAAGTCCAAAGTATTGTGAATCTCATGGAAGCTGATCGGGCTTCGTTAATGGCTTTAATTGTCGAACAGCCTCATCCAAACGCCAACGCAGTCAGTATCCAAATCGGTTCTGAGATATCCATTGAGCCAATTCAAAACTGTGCTTTTATCTCCAGCAATTACCTGTGTGATAACAAACCCGTTGGTACGGTGGGTGTACTAGGACCTACTAGATTAGGCTACACAAGGGCGATCGCCTCCGTACAAGCCGCCGCCTCCCATTTAACTGATGCGATGATCAGTAAATGGTAAGTAGATTACCCATAAAGCCGCTCCCCGCAGGGGCGCGGCTTTGTTATTCAAGCAACGGCTTCGCAGAACTATCAATTTTTTTACCTAGCGTCAACTGGTGACTATTACTGTCCCAACTCACACTGTCAAAAATTTTGCGTAATATATAAAAACCCCGACCGCACTCCAGATCATGACAAGGAGTTGGTTCATCTCCATCGGTCCCACTTGCACTGGGAGGATCTTGCCCCTGATCGGTGATGATCCACCAATACATCTGGGAAATACTCGAACATCTAACTGAAATTTGTTTGCAAGGGTCTAGAGAATTGCCATGTTTAACAGCATTAACCAAAGCTTCTTGTAAACCTAGTCTCAACTCAGGCTGCCATGCTGGTGGCACTTCATCCAGCAATAGATCCAACACTGGAGCAAGATAGAGGGTTGAAGTAAAACTGAGATTACTCCACTTACGTCCAACGGGACGAACAGGTGTCACAATCACGTCCTTTTAACTCCTCTGAGTAACTTGTGCATAAAATTGCTGACCCAATCGGCAATGGAATTAATTAAATTCGCGATCGCAATACAATAGATATAGATTCTATTCTAGCGAAAAAACCTTCCCAAAAATATTTCATCATTAGCATGACTTTTACGCAAAGACAAATTTCGCCCTTTAACCCCACCGAAAACACCCGCACTATGGGGAAAGGGATCCGCGCCGCAGTTTTATTTTTGTTAAGCGTGGCAGTCCTAATTGGACTTTTGGGAGGGAGGCTATTTTACTTACAGCTAGTTGAAGGCGATCGCAACCAACAACTCGCCGAAAACAACCGCGTTAGACTGATCCCCAAACCTCCAGAACGTGGCAGACTTTTTGATCGCAAAGGTAATATTTTTGCTTCCAGTCGTTTAGCCCATGTAGTTTACCTCTGGCCGATCGCCCAGCCCAAAGACAAGTGGGGCGCGACTATTGAACGCCTTGCCAAGCTAATAAATGTCCCCGCCCAGACGATCTCCGACAAACTTGAGCAGGAAGGTTACAACTCTCCTAACCTAATTAGGGTTTCCAGTGCGATTAGTCCCAAATTAGTGACCATCCTATCTGAGTACAGCAGCGAATTACCTGGGGTAAAAGTTGAACCCGAAGCCGTGCGTTACTATCCCAACGGCGATGTGGCTGCCCATGTGCTGGGCTACACAGGTGAATTAACTGCCGAAGACTTACCAAAATTGCGAGAAAAAGGCTATCGCCCTGGAGATGTTATCGGTAAAGCAGGTGTAGAATATGCCTTTGAAAATCAGCTACGCGGTGAATGGGGCGGACAGCAAGTAGAGGTTGATGCGCTGGGCAAAGTATTGCGGATTTTGGGTCAAAAAACACCCAAGTCAGGTAATACTGTGAAGCTGACCCTAGATTTAGATTTAGAAAAAGCCGTTGAAAAAATCTTAGGTGAACAGCAGGGCGGCATCGTGGCGATGGATGCCAATAATGGCGAAATATTAGCGATGGTAAGCCACCCTGCCTTTGATCCCAATCTTTTTTCTGGCAGAATCTCTGATGCAGTATGGAAACGCTTACAGGAAAAAGACCACCCCTTTGTAAATCGGGTTTTGCAGGTTTACCCGCCTGCTAGTACCTTTAAAGTCGTCACGATGACTGCTGGGTTAGAAAGTAAATCCTTTGGCATTAACGATCTCTTGCCGACCTATGCCTATCTTGAGGTCGGTGACTTCCAGTTCTGGGATCACAATAAGGCGGGATTTGGCACAATTGGATTTGCGGAAGCGATGGCTTACAGCAGCAATACTTTTTTTGGTCAAGTGGGAATGCGTGTGGGTGAAAAGACTCTGGCGGAATGGGCGCGTAAGTTTGGCTATGGTGATTATTCGGGTATTGAAATTAAGGAAGAGGAGACGAAAGGTACTGTTCCTGATGAAGCTTGGAAAAAAGAAGTCATCGGTGAACCTTGGTATGTGGGTAATACTTTAAATATGTCGATCGGGCAAGGTGATGTGCAAGCTAATCTGTTACAAGTCTCGATGATGACAGCCGCGATCGCCAATGGCGGTTTTCGGATTAAGCCACATTTATTGCTTGAAGATAAGGATGCCAAGGAATGGCGGCGATCGCTCAATATATCCGCTCCAAATTTGGCGGCGGTACAGAGAGCTTTAAAATCGGTATTCGAGTTTGGTACGGCTTCATCTCTAAACTCGTCAGAAGTACCACTGGCTGGCAAGTCTGGAACTGCCCAAGATCCGCCGCGCCTCAACCATGCATGGTTTACTTTGTATGCGCCCTACGAAAATCCTGAAATTGTAGTGACAGTATTTGCTGAGAATGCAGGTGGTGGCGGTGGTAGTGCGATCGCGGCTCCCCTAGCAGTCCAAACCGTAGAAGCTTACATGAAAATTAAAAAGCAACCCAATTCTCCCAATAATCCCGCAGTTCCTGCAATTCAATAAGTGGAGCATAATTAAGCGTTGTGCGGCGAAGCCGCACAACGCTTAATTATTGGCGGCGCTTCGCGCTAATTTCCAGAAATCGCTTGTAAAACTGCCTTGGGCGATAGTTTGTCCTTAAACCAAATCGTTAATGCATCTGTCTCATTTACCTTTACGCCAGCTTTTTCTAAATTGAGTCGTTCTGAAATCGCCAAAATTAAATTTTCACAATTCGCTTGCTTCACCTGTGCAAACTTTTTACGGAGATATTCAGGTCGCCAATAGCCGACAATTTCTAACAAATAATTACGCCCATCAGGATGCACTAATCGAAAATCAGGAATCATCACACTCCCCGGGATAGGAATCAGATCCACCTCTCTTTCTAGCTTCCATTCAGTTTTTAGATCATCCCAACGCTCGGCAAACGATGACTCGATCGCACTGTCATACATTTTGCCCGCAGGATAATGGCTAACCAATCCACATTCCGAGTCGAGGGTAAACAGCCCTGTCCGCTTTTGTTTGGAATAAGGATCTTTTTCGACAAGGGTGGCTTGAAGGCTCCATTTGGTGACATGAAGAAGTGCAGGTAAAAGTTTTGCGATCGCTAAGCCATAGCGAGTACTGGTACTAAATAAACTGGTCGTCCCATCAACGGAAATCGTAAAGCCATAATCTACATCTCCCTCAATGTAAGACATTAGTTGAAATAACTTGAGGTAGCGAAAAAGTAGTTTGTATTCCCCAGGATCGTTACGATGAACTTTGAGAATCATCTGACTAGCTCGATAGAAGATCCCCTGTACTTGAGAAAGATTGTATCGATGGATTAAGTCTTCAGGCGTGGGTTGATCAAACTGCGTGAGAATTCGATTTTCTATCAAATCCGCATATAGTCCCTTGGTAATTTGTACAGGTAAAACTTCTCGCTTAAGTTCTTCTGTCAATATCTCTGCAAGTTTTGCGAGAGTCTGCTCCGTGGCTTGTTGACTAGGTATAACCTGCGCTGATAATTCAAAAATACGGCGACGTAATTCTTGCGGCTCCAGTGGACTGATAATTTCAAAGGTGCTAAAACTAGATCTTAGAATATGCGCTAAGCCCCGTTTAACTCGATAGTCGGGTGTGTCCCCTTCTAGCTCTTGCAATAGGCGATCGAGTTCGCTCTGGGGCTGTCCCTTCGCGCTCTCAAAAATTGTGATTAAGTCCGATGCGATCGCATTTAGGTGTGGATCATCTAGCTGCAATCTTTTAGGAATGACGGTTTCGCCATTCATTCGGTGCATGAGCAATTCGCTAGGCAGCATAGATGTTTTTAAGAAATATTAAATAAAAAATAAAAAACTGTGGCGCACGCTGCGCGTGTCCCACAGTTTTTTGTTTTTTTATACAGATCGACGTTAAGTCATGATTGGGACAGCGCGATCGCGGTTGCGTGGTAAAAATCGGACTGAAACCCGCTTGAGTTCAAACTTATCTTCAAGTTCGTGGACATAATCAACAGCTTCACCCTCCTGTTCGCGCTTATCAAGAGTCTCTAGTAAGTTTAAAATTTCTGTGTCAAGCCCCGGTTCACCGATAAATAGGTGCATTAAGGTTTCACAATTATCATCGTCAGGATAGATGGGAATGTAATAAATGTAAGGAATTTCCATAGTTTCTCTATTGTTGGCGTGCGCTCAGACACAGTGGAGATTTTGACAATTTAAACTTTTGTAAATTTTAGATCGAATTTAATATAGCTAGACGCAATTAAATATAAACCCCAAAACCTGTGGCGCACACTGCGCGTGTACCACAGGTTTTAACTTTGGCTTTTAACTATTCTCAGCTACTTATAGCATTTAAGCCAACTTCAATTCAAAGATATAACATTGCTTTAAATCGTAGACTAGGAATCTACAATAGAAATATAAACACAAATCTAATCAGCACAGGCGATCGCAATTTCGCGATCGGCAATATCATTCAAGTGCGATTTACTTAATCATGCTCAATCCAGACCTAAATACAATTCAACTCACCCAAGATGATTACGAGCGCTACTCTCGTCACATGATCATGCCTGAGGTTGGCGTAGAAGGACAAAAACGACTCAAAGCTGCCAGCGTACTATGCATTGGTACAGGTGGACTAGGTGCGCCATTATTGTTATATCTTGCCGCCGCAGGTGTCGGGCGTATTGGCATCGTCGATTTTGATGTGGTGGATACCTCCAATCTTCAACGTCAAATTATTCATGGTACTAGTACCGTTGGTAAGCCTAAGATCGAATCTGCCAAGGAGCGGATTTTGGAAATCAATCCCTACTGTGAGATTGATTTATACAACACGCATCTGTCGTCAGCTAATGCTCTAGAGATCATGGCTCCCTATGACATTATTGTCGACGGCACAGATAATTTCCCGACGCGCTATCTCGTTAATGATGCCTGTGTGCTGCTAAATAAGCCCAATGTTTACGGATCAATTTTCCGATTTGAAGGGCAAGCTACAGTCTTTAATTATGAAGGCGGCCCCAACTATCGCGATCTCTATCCAGAGCCACCACCACCTGGATTAGTTCCATCCTGCGCTGAAGGCGGCGTGTTAGGGATTCTGCCCGGAATTATTGGCGTGATTCAAGCCACTGAAACCGTCAAGATTATTCTTGGAAAAGGTAATACTCTAAGCGGACGGTTGCTACTTTACGATGCCTTAAAAATGAGTTTTCGTGAGCTAAAGCTTCGCCCTAACCCAGTTCGCCCTGTAATCGAAAAATTGATCGATTACCAGATGTTCTGTGGCATTCCCCAACAAAAACAAACTGAAATGGAAGCACAACAAGCAATTCCTGAAATTAACGTGACCGAGCTTAAAGCAATTATTGATGCTGGCGCTGCGGAATATGTGATCGTCGATGTGCGTAATCCCAATGAATGGGAAATTGGCAAAATCCCTAACACCGTATTAGTGCCACTACCAGAAATCGAAAACGGTAACGGTGTGGAAAAGGTCAAGTCTCTAATTGGTGATAAGAAGCTGATTGTTCATTGCAAAATGGGTGGTCGCTCGATGAAGGCGCTAGGTATTTTGAAGCAAGCTGGTGTTGATGGTATCAATGTCCAAGGCGGCATCAATGCATGGAGCGAGCAAGTCGATCCTTCTATTCCTAAGTATTAAAAATTTGCCTTTGCAAATAAAAAAGGGAGGCAGCGCTGAGCGCTGCCTCCCTTTTTTATTTGCAAGTATTTGAGTGACGGCGCGAAGCGCTGCCACTCAATCAAAAAGCAATGACGGCGCGAAGCGCCGTCATTGCTTTTTGATTGAAAATGAGTATGCCAGAAAATGTTGGAGAAAAAGATCAGACTTTTTCTGTTCCTATAACTTGCTTGATATTGTCTTAATTGATGTCATTAATCATCAGCGATTTTATCGTTAAAAACAAGTTTGAACTAGATCTAATATAGACAATTATTTCTGAAAACCTTGCTATTAAATGTTTTTGAGGTTTGCATACCTACAATTACCAGACTTAACCATTTTAAATAAACTGTGCTAACTTGGCTGTGTCAACAAGAACAGCATAAAAAACATTCTGTTTTCTACGTTGTTATCTAGATTAATCTTAGATTTATTTCTAAAATTTTATTGGCGAGTCTAACGGTTGGGTGTTGAGTAATTGTGTAAATAAAAGTTCTGATTGTGGAACAGAAATAATCATAGGTAGATGTGTTGAGTACAAACGATTAGTTTGTTTACCTAGTGATTTCTAATTAGATGGAGATTTAATTAGAAAGTTTCCGATTAAGTCTTTTAACTAAAGACATCAATTAGCATAAAGATTTTATTAAAAATAAAGTGTTTTGACTCGCTAAATGACTAGAGAGAAAATCTTTGTCTAGATATAAAAATCAGTGAAATGTGAGGGAAACAATGACTATTGAAGACGCACTCAATATTGTAGATTTCGTATTAGGAAATAAAAGTCTCAGTACAATTCAAGAGGCAATTTTTAGGCAAACTTGGGAGGGTAAAACCTACTCGGAAATTGCTGAAAATGCTGGCTATGATGCTGCCTATATTCGAGATGTTGGCTATAAATTATGGCAGATGTTGTCTGATGCCTTTGGCGATCGCGTTACTAAAAATAACTTACAGGTGGTGTTACGCCGCTATAGCAACCGATCGCTCAATGTCAATACCAATCCAACCTCAATTGCTTCCCCCGTAGCGCTCACACCAATGTCCGTGGCAATTTCTTCGCCTGTTAATACGCCTGTGATGCCAGAGTCCTTTAGCCAAGAAATTAGTAATGGTGCTTCTAAGTTGTTGCAGTTACTGTCAAGGGTTTTGACTGAGCCAATTGGCGATCGCTACTTACAACAGATCCATGACTCTAATACTGATTCTTCTCTAAAATTAACTATTACAGTAAATCTCAGCATGGCTGATTAATTTTGCGGCACATTGCGCTCAAACCCGAACCAAGAAAATTTTTAAAAGTGTTGCTTTGCAACACTTTTAAAAATTTCCTTGGTTTGTTTGGTAAAAGAGAAATTTTAAAAGGCTGGCAAAGTTAGCCTTTTAAAATTTCTCTTGGATTTAAGAAAGTGCTTTGCTAGCAATATCTTTGCGGTAATACATTCCGTCATAGGCGATAAAATCAACGGCGCTATAAACATTAGTAATCGCATCGCGGATATCATCGCCCAAAGCCGTTACACCCAGAACACGACCACCATTAGAAACCAAAGCATTATTCTTGAGCTTGGTTCCAGACTGAAACACAAACGCGCCTGTATCTTCCGCCTTACCGATGCCTGTAACAAAATGTCCTATTTCCACCTTGTCTGGATAGCCTCCTGCTGCCATCACCACACAGACCGAGGCTTGATTTTTCCACTTAATTTCTGGAAATTGGGCTAAATTGCCTTCCACACAAGCCAGAAGTAAGTCATCTAGATTGGTATCTAGCAATGGTAAAACCGCCTGAGTTTCAGGATCACCAAAGCGGCAGTTAAATTCCACCACCTTTGGCTCGCCTTCGGGTGTAATCATCAGTCCCGCATAGAGACAGCCTCGGTAGTCAATGCCTCTCGCATTTAAGGCGGCGATCGCAGGTTCTAACACTTGAGTTTGTACTTTTGCCATCAACTCGGTGGTCGCGATCGGGGCAGGGGCGTAAGCTCCCATACCACCAGTATTTGGTCCTGTATCGCCATCACCAAGACGCTTATGATCTTGAGCAGGACGGAGAGGACGGATCGTCTTACCATCAGTCACGGCAAGGACTGAGACTTCCTGACCTGTCATAAATTCTTCAATTACTACGGTTTCCCCTGCGGAGCCAAATTGTCCCGCAAAGATCCGATCAAGGGCTTCTAGGGCTTCTTCGAGGGTCATGGCTACGGTGACACCTTTGCCACTTGCCAAGCCATCTGCCTTGATCACAATCGGTGCGCCCTGCGATCGCACGTAAGCTTGAGCAAGTTCAAGGTTGTCAAAAGTTGCACTTGCTGCCGTGGAAATATTTGCCTCTTCCATGAGCGTCTTTGCCCATGACTTGCTTGCTTCTATCTGAGCGCCTTCTCGAGTTGGTCCAAAAATCAGTGCTTCGGCGGCTTGAAAATAATCGACAATACCTAAAGACAAAGGCAGTTCGGGGCCAACAATCGTAAATCCAACCCCTTGAACTTGAGCAAAACGCAACATTCCCTCAAAGTCATCAATGCTGAGGGAGACATTTTGGCAATTTGCCATAGTCGCTGTGCCGCCATTTCCAGGGATGCAAAAGACGCGATCAATATTGGGAGATTGTAGGAGTTTCCAAGCTAGGGCGTGTTCTCTACCGCCACTGCCAACCACGAGGACTTTCAAATTACACCTTTAAGACTCACACAGATGGCTATTATACCTTGAGGAGTAGATCCTCTAAAACCAAATTGCCCAAACCCATGAAGTTGCGCCACACTGAGGCGCAACTCCATGGGTTTGGGTTGGTAATTAATTACGTCCATCTACTTATTTGTATTGAGAAGAATCTAATACCAAATTAAGAAATGGGATAGCAAAAAAAAGGGTTGCTTAGGACATAAAACCCAAGAGAGGGTTGCGGCGCGAAGCGCCGCAACCCTCTCTTGGGTTTTATGTCCTAACATTGATGACTATAGCTATAAAAGCCCTTATTGGGGCTTACACCGATTCACGAAAGTGTGATAACACTTTTGTGAATTGATGTAAAACGCATATCTGCTGTCCGCCAAGCGGACAGTGCAAATGAAAAAAGACGTTACGTTGAGTAGACTGTATTCCCCATGCTTAATAAATTTATCCAAATCAAAACAGATTTTTGGAAAAAATTGTCATGTACTAGGAAGAGTTGGCGCTTTGCGTCAACTCTTCCTATGTTAATGGGCGCGATCGCCTTCACCATTGTCTTGATACCTCCTCACAGCGCTTGGGGGCAAACAGAATTATTAAAGTTAAATTGGATAACGGGTAACAGACCGAGCGATACGGCGCGGATTGATCATGCTGTGGTCAGACTTGATGGCTATCAATTATTTCTATTAGCTGCCCCTGCTGCTAATCAACAATTTCCCTTAGCACAGCGATCGCAAGGAATTGAAGAAGAACTTAATCGCATTGTCAATAGCAATTTTAATGGCAGTTCTGAGCCTGATAAGCTACCAATTAAAATTGTGATTGACGAAAAAAGTGATCAGCCTACGATTGAAATCGGCGATCGCTATCTGATGACAGTAACGACTATGGATGCTCAACTGCAAGGGCGCGATCCGCAGGGCTGGGCTAACCAAATTGTACAAATTCTGCGGGATGCGCTGATCAGAGCCAAGCAAGAACGTCAGCCACAATTTCTGCTCAGTCGCGGCTTAATGGCGATGGCAATCATTGCCGTAGTGGTTGTAGGGCTGAAGCTGATTACCCATTGGCAAGGACGTTTGAAGCGACAACAAGAAGCGATCGAATCGCGCATCGAAAATGAAGCTGAATCTAATCTTGAAGTCGTTGTGGTGCAAGACTTACAACATCAACTAGCCCAACAACAAAAAGCTAATCTCCGCGATCTCCAATGTCGCGCTTTAGAGCTAACCTATGTCGGCATTTTGGGAGGCGGTATTTTTACTGTTTTGGGACTGTTTCCCTATAGCCGATGGCTACAACCCTTTTTATTGTCAACTCCATTACAAGTAATCGCGATCGCCTTCCTTACCTATCTCTTAATTCGGATTAGTAGTTTGCTAATTGAGCGATTTTCTGGATTCTTAAAAGCTAGAGAATTTGCAATGTTGAGACCCTATCAAAGAATGGACTTGCGAGTTTCTACAGTTTCACGGGTGCTAAAAAACGTGGCGGGGATCATTTGGTTCAGCCTCGGTTTTTTGACTATTCTCTCGTCAATTGGATTTGATCTAGTCCCTCTCTTAGCAGGTGCAGGAATCATTGGTCTAGCCATTTCTTTTGCAGCTCAGGGACTAATTAAAGATGTGATTAATGGGTTCTTAATTATTCTGGAAGATCAGTATGCGGTGGGTGACGTAATTGTGATTGGTGATCTGGGCGGACTGGTGGAAAACATGAATTTGAGGGTCACACAAATTCGCAATAATGAAGGGCAGTTAATCACGATTCCCAATAGCTCGATCTCGATCGTCCAAAATCTATCGAAAGATTGGGCGAGGGTCGATCTCACAATTCGAGTTGCCTATGATACTGACCCTGACTACGCTCTGGGTGTACTCAAAAATTTATCTCAAGAAATCTATCAAGAATCTATTTGGCGCTCAAAAATCATTGATCCTCCTGAAGTTCTGGGGATTGATGACTTACAGCACTCAGGTATGCTTATCCGTATCTGGATTAAAACTCAGCCTCTCCAGCAATGGGCTGTATCGAGAGAATTTCGCCGCCGCCTTAAGTTGAGGATGGAAGAGGAAGGACTGGCGATCGGTATTCCGCAGCAAACTCTTGTATTACCAAGTGCTGTGGCGCAAAGCCCCGTAACATCTGCATCATCGTAACTATCAGCTTCTAAACTTATGCTAATTTTACCAATCATTATTATTCTGGGAGCGATCGCCATCTCATGGGGATTGGGAATGCTGCGGCGATATTTATCGCACATACTCAAGCAAAAACTAGCAGGCACGGATCTCGAATCAAGTACCAGAGGCTTGGATTTATTTTTGGCGATTATCTTGTCAATCGCCCGTATTTCTGTGTGTTTTGCTAGCATTCTTTATATCGCCGATCTCTTCCCCGATTCTCGTGCTATTAGTCAGCAGATCCGCGATGTTTTGTCAGCTAGCTTCACTTCACCAGTATTAACGCTTGGGCGTAGTTCCTATTCAATTATTAACTTGTCGGTGTTGGTAGCCTTAGTTTTTGGCTTAATTCTTCTTGTTAAAGCAATTATCGGCATCTTCAAAGAACGGGTGCTTAGCCTTGCGGGAATAAATCGCGGCGTTCAAGAGGCGATCGCAGTCATTGTCCAATATATTCTGATTTTTATCGGCACATTAGTCCTGTTGCAGATATGGGGACTCGATCTTAGTTCTCTTACTATTCTCGCCAGTGCCTTGAGTATTGGTTTGGGTATTGGTTTACAAAATATTGCTAAAAACTTTGGTAGTGGCTTGATATTGGTATTTGAAAGACCGATTCAAGTTGGAGATTTTATTGAGGTTGGCGACCTCAATGGAAATGTTGAACGCATTGGAGCGCGAAGTACAGAGATTCGCACCCTTGATCGAGTTTCCATTATTGTACCAAATTCTCGTTTTCTAGATAGCGAAGTAATCAATTGGAGTCATGGTAATCCGATTTCACGATTGCATTTACCTTTCGGCGTTGCCTATGGCTCTGACCCGAAGCAGGTTCGGACTGTCTTATTGGAAGCTGCTTGTAGTCACCCTAAAGTATTAGCTTCTCCCTCTCCTAGTTTACTATTTAAAGGATTTGGGGACAGTTCTATAGACTTTGAGCTATTAGTTTGGACTGCTGAACCCGATAAGCAGTTTTTGCTCAAGAGCGATTTGTACTTTCTTATGTATGAAGTTCTCAATCAACACCAGATTGAAATTCCTTTCCCACAGCGAGATTTGCACCTGCGATCGGGGAAAGTGGAAATATCAACACAGTTAGAAACAGCGCTAATTGAATTCATGAAATCGTCCCAAAATTAGAAAGTGTTCCGCCCACTACGTGGGCAGAACATGTAGCGATCGCCAAGTGTACTAGGATATAAACCCCAATAATTTCTGCGCCGCCAGCCAATTATTGGGGCTTTGAGTTGCCCTAAAACAAATGACTGTAGCTATACTTTGATTTTGAGTATTATTACTATGATTACCCTTATAACAGGTGCAACTCGTTCAGGCAAAAGCGAATGGGCGGAACATTTAGCAATGCGATCGCAAAAAAATATCATATACATTGCTACAGCAACCCGCTATGCCGATGATCCAGAATGGGAAGTGCGATTGCAAAAACATAGCGATCGCCGTCCCGACAATTGGCAAACCTTAGAAGTTCCTATTGAGCTAGCCCAAAGTATTTCGGAGATTAAAAGTAATTCTAGTTATGTGTTGGTAGATTCGCTTGGCACATGGGTCGCAAATCTGCTGGAAGAGGATGAAGAATCTTGGATAAGAATGGAGAATGCTCTGTTAGAAATAATTTATGTTAGTACGGTGGATGTCACTTTTGTGTCAGAAGAGGTGGGTTGGGGATTAGTGCCAGAGTATAAGTTAGGCAGAATATTTCGCGATCGCCTTGGTGGTCTTAGCCGCAAAATTGGTGCGATCGCGGATGTGGTGTATTTGGTCACGGGGGGGTATGCGATCGATCTAACTAAGATTGGCGAAAGATTACCAAATTAGCTTGTAAGTGCCTCGCTCCGCGAGGTACTTACTGCAACCCTAAATCCTGCGTGCTGATAGAAATTAGGACGAAACCAATTACGATAATATTTTTCTGCTTCTGTTCCACCTGTAATCCATGATCCCCCTGCCATCATCTGATGTTTGTCGTCAAAATATGGCGCAGAATAGTTCTCGTATAGATAGTGAGGCTGATAGCCTTCTAAGGGAGTTAGATGATCACTTAGCCATTCCCAAACATTACCGCGTAGGTCGGATATTTCTTGATCGTCATTAACGTCGCGATCGCAGAAGCCAGTGGGACTAGGCGAACCAAATTTCAAGTTGAGGTTGTAGCTAGATGTGGAACTAGGTTGTGGAGATGAGAAAGTTGCTAAGTTCCACTCTGATTCAGTCATGAGGCGATAGTCATTTCCTAGCCAGCGACAATAGGCGATCGCTTCATAGTAATTGACTTCCACTGGCCAACTAAAAGGTAGTGGAAGCTCATCAAACATAGCTCGATATTCATAGACAGTCCCTTGCAAGTCATGTTTAGGAATCCAAAACTTAGGATGTTGGATATTATGATCAATCTTCCATTTCCATGCTGATTTTTGCCAATAGTCTTGATTTTCATAGCCTCCAGACTTTACAAATTCTAGAAATTCGCTATTTGTAACCAGATATTTACTGGTATAAAAAGATTCAACATCCACCACGCGATCGCCATACTCAATGTCCCACCCATAGATACTAGATTCCAGTGGCTTGCCTAGCTTTACATTTCCACCTTTGACTTCTACCATCCTATTCAGATTAGATGGCAAATCTGAAGGTGCATATTGCCAAAATTTGGGACGATGCAGATTGTCAATGGGAAGTTGGCGCAATAGCATTGAGGAAGTTTCAATATGAATATACTGATGTTCGATCGCCATCATTAAAGCCCAAAGCGGATGTTGTTGATTAATTGGTAAATCGATTTTTAAATTTTTAATTAATTCAGAAATACACTCATATACCTGTTGGCGATATTTCCAAACTTGATCAATATTTGTCTCTCTTAAATTAGCAAAAACTCCAGAAATATCGTCAGGTTTTTCGGGATCAACTCCAATTTCAAATAATATTTCAAAATGCGAATTAATTCTTTTATTGATTAAGTTTGCTCGTATTAATTTGTTTATATAAAATACTACTGAATGCCCTAAATAGAAAATCAGTAAATTGCGTAAAGAGTCTGGATTAGTATAAAAAGTATTAGGATCAATTACACTTTTCATTAAGCAATCTTCTATTTCCCAAGCTCTCTGAAAATATGCAAAAATCTGATCGCGATCGCAATGATAAAGATCTGGCGGCTGGGTTGATTGATTACTGATCATAAAGTTTTAATATAGAGAACACGCATTAATCTAGGTATCGCAGCTTTGCTGCAATACCTAGATTAATATTTAACTTGGCATAAAATCAAACCAAACAATTGCTGTGGATCTGTCCAGAACTTAACCGTTTGTAAGCCCTGCGATCGCAATTGTAATTGAAGATCCTCTAAATTAAACTTACGAGAAATCTCAGTTAAAATTCTTTCACCAGTTTCAAATTGCACTTTTAAATCGAGAATATCTAAAGAGACTTCATGCTTTGACTTTGCATATAAATACATCTCAATTTGATGATCAACTTGATTGTAAATAGCTTTATGCTCAAATAAATTGCAATCAAAATCTCCTTGAAATCGCCAATTTAAATGGGAAAGCATATTTAGATTGAATGCGGCTGTAATACCCTGTGCATCGTTATAAGCATCTTCCAAAACCTCCGTAGATTTCTGTAAATCTACACCTAATAGAAAGTAGTCACCCTTAGTGAGAGCATGGGAAACTTTTCCTAAGAACTCGTCAGATTCCGCAGCATTAAAGTTGCCAATAGAACTTCCTAAAAAGAAAATCATGCGCGATCGCTGATGATTTTTGTCTAGATATAGTAGAGCTTCTTCATAGGTTCCAATTAATCCAGCGATCGTTAGATCTGGATATTTTTGCTGTAGATGCAGAACGCTAGTTTTGAGAATACCACCACTAACATCAATGGGAATGTAACTAAAGGCTTCAGCGATTGAAGTGTTGTGCGATATTTTTTGATAGGCATTTAAAAGATAATTAGTTTTTGTGGAGCTACCGCTACCTAATTCCACAAGTTCACAAGATCCAGTAATAGCAGCGATTTCATCGGCATATTGCCCTAAGATACTCGCCTCCGTGCGCGTGGGGTAATATTCTGGCAAATCACAAATTTGCTCAAATAATTCCGAGCCGCGATCGTCATAAAAATACTTTGGTGGCAGGCTTTTGGGACTTTTAATTAATCCTTCAATGACATCATTACCATCCTTGCTGATGACCTGACTATGCTGGTGTAGGATTTTTAAGTGTTTGACTGTCATGAGCAGATTTTTTAAATTACTTAGTTCTAATTTTACATTTATGGGACTTACACCAATTCGCAAAATGGCTATACCCAAAGAGATAGTTACAGCATTTTGTACCAAAACTTTCTCTTTGGGATTGTATAGCGATCGCCAAGTTTACTAGGATATAAAACCCAATAATTGGCTGGCGGCGCTCCGCGCCGCCAGCCAATCTATAGTATGGTCAAGAACTATTTAAGATGAGTGAGTAACTGCACCGCAGTTACTCACTCATCTTAAATAGTTCTTGACCATATTAAATTCAATGGATGGAGACTTTTATGAAGAGAATCTATGGATTTATCAAAAAGTTACTGAGTTAGACTTCAGGAGGATTTAACCTTGCCATCACCCAAGTCACATATGTACCAACGGGACTCCAAAGTAAGTAGGGAACTAAAAACCATCCTGCAAGGCTGGAAACTTGCCAAACCTGAGCCGTTAAGAGCAGTCCTAACATAAAACCGATCGCACCGACGATCACTCCAGCCCTAACATTTTTGAGGCGCGTCATTACAGGTGTGTATATCAAAACCGCAATCTCGACAACTCCATAGGCAAACATGAGCAGCCAAGTCTTAGCGGTGGCAGGTGTGGTTTGCCATATTACCGATGCTGAGGTGATCCCACAAATAAAAATGCCAATCCAAATAAAAGGGATCGCTCGCTCAAAGGTGAGCCATCTGGGGCGGCGTAGACGCATAAACCATTTGTAGTCGCTGGGAAATGATTTATTAATTGCTAAGCCGATCAAAAATGAGGCGATCGCAATTACCACCCAAGCCATAATCATGACTGTTCCTCGATCGCACAGCGATCGCCACAGCTATCAATTATTTGTTTTCGTCTTTGTTCACGCTCAGCCACAATCGTTTTGAGATCAGCGCGACCTGTCAAAATAGTGCGATAGTCCGCCCAGACTCCATAAAGAGCATCCGCTAAACGCCCAACTAACGGCAACTTGGTGATTGCGTAAACCCATCCAATGCCAAGCACATCATAGATTTGACGAAACACCTCCACATTTTGGATGACTGTGCCATCTGCCAAGATGCCATGTATGCGACCCATAGCGGTTTCAAAGTCAATTCCTGCGTTATCCTCAGCTTTGTAGTCATCGGCGGCGATATCCACAAACTTAATCAAACCGCGATCGCCATCTTGTCGTTTTAAAAAGTTAACTTCACGCACACACAACGGACATTCGCCATCAAAGAGCAACTTGATCCGCCAATGCGAATCAGTTACTGGTGATTTTAATTCTGTTTGGGGAGATAGCATTTTGTTCTAAATTTCACCTTTAAAGTAATTGTTGCCCGCCTTCGGCGGGCAACAATTACTTATATTTTAGGTCAGCAATAAAGCTTCGGCGAGTTCATTGTCCATCAGCTCAGCGCTAGCGATCGCCTCAGTCATGATTTGTCTGGGTGAAAGCCCGTTGTGATAAGCACTTAGCCAGTGCTGCGCCTCATTACCTTGATCAAGGATTTTTTGTAAGGGCGACAAGAAACACCAGACACCTTTATCCTTTGCCCTTGGTTTTAATTCGGCAAATAGATCCGCAATCCATTCTCTCGCGGTAATCTGTGCGCCTGTTTGCCAATGGGTTAATACTGCATCAAGACTATTATGGGCGGCGGCAATTTCATTTTGATCAGCGATCGCCGCTAGTTCTTCAGGCGTAAATTTACTAGAGTTAGGAGCAAGGGGATCAAGGCTAGAGCCAATTCCTGCTTCTAGAAACTGATGTAAGCGCATTTCTAAAAGTGTGGTAATTGCTAATAAAGCCACAGGATCGATTACCAGATCGGAAATTCGTAATTCTAAACGATTGAGATTGTAGGGGCGATTGTCACCATTGGGACGCACCGATGACCAGAGATGGCGGACATTTTGCATCGTCCCTAACTGTAACTGCTGTTCTGTCCATTCTACAAAATGACGATGGCTGCGAAATAACGGAACTAACTTAGGTGTTTTTGGAAACATCTGCCAACGGGAAGAGTGAAAGCCTGTTGCCTTGCCATCAAGAAATGGAGAAGCAGCACTCAAAGCTAGATATAAAGGTGCTTCGAGGCGAATCAAGCGACAGGCGGCAATTAAATTTTCGAGATCAGGAATGCCAACATTAATATGAATACTGGCGGTGACTACATCCGTACCATAGGTTTGCTCAATGTAAGTATGGTAAGGATTTTGAGGATCGGAACGCCAGAAGTGATCAACACCGCCCAAAGCTAAGGTACTTCCAGGCATCAATGTGTAGTCGCCGAGCGATCGCAAATAGCTGCGGAGTTTTTGGCGTGGCTCCACCAAAGCCATCAGCAAAGGCTCGTATTTATGAAAGGGCGGAGTGATATATTCCACATTACGGCTGTCGGGTTCACGCACAAATCCGTTGAGGTTTGCCACAATGCGATCGCTAAAACCCACCACATCCCCCGTTGGTGTAGAGGTGTAGATTTCTACTTCAAAGCCTTTTGATAAAAGCACGGGAGATTTCCTTTTGCTATATTCACTACCATTAGCCTACCGCGCAATGTGATCAATTTAAGAGCTAGCCAGTGGCTAGCTCTTAAAAAAACTGTTGTAGCTGGACACATCAAAACCCAACCAATGTGAGGCGGCGCGAAGCGCCGCCTCACATTGGTTGGGTTTTGACTAGCTTTTTAGGCGTTCTTTCATTTCTAATGCGGCTAACGCATACCCCCCATCGGCTCCATCCACAAAATGCACTTGTCGTCCATCACGTTCAAAAACTAGGCAAGTCATTAATGCGCGATCAGAAACATGAAAGCCATAGACTAAACGCCCTTCTTGAAATTTCTTTTGGAGATATTCGGTTAACTTAGAGCGTTGTCGAGAAGTTCCTGAAATTACCATCCTCAGTGCATCGTCAAATTTTTTAAAGTCTGTGGATTCAGAAACAATCTCCTTATAATCGCCCCAGTTAAACCCTTTAACTTTGACATTAAATCTCATAAGAAATAACCCGAGTAAGTTAATTAGTATGAGTTTCCATAGATAAACAGACTTTTTGATACGGCTCTGGAAAGCGGTAAAAACTTTTGATTCGGAAGATAAATTTTTCTCTCGAAATGCAAGCTGCAAATTATCACAAGATACAGGATGGCATTCTGTATCGCGTCCATAGATATGCTCTATTTGACCAATTACTTCACGATAGAGCTTATCTGACTGGCTTTGACTCGGCGCAGTCACTTGAATGATCAAACTCAAGATTTCTTCATGGCGAGTGGGGATATCTTGCCAGCGACATTCTAATCCCGAAAAATCAGCGATCGCATAGGAGTTACGGCTTCTGGGGCTATACAAATCAGTTGTCGCTACATTTTTGACTAAGTTAACGGCATAGCTGATGCCGCCACCTTTAATAATTGCTTGGCTATAGTTATCAGAAATATATAGTTTTGCGACTTTGATTTCATAGTTAGGCTCAATATCTGCGATCGGCACTATCCCTATGCGTAATACTAAATTAAATTCATCGGCGGCTAATTTTTGAACACTCAGTAATGCTTGTTCCGCATCTTGAATAAACTGTGATGGAATTAATAATGAAGCACCATCGCCCCCAAACACAAAGGGAATTTCTAAATCTCCCACCAGATTTAAAATCACAATAATTGAGCAAGCTCCTAAAAGATTGACATCTTTATAGCGACCAGCTTGAATTGCTTTGGTCGATTCGACAACATCAGTTACGATGACAGCCCAGTCTTGGGGGACTGCATAAAAATTTTCGCTGTAGGTAATGTCGGCAAAGTTTTTGAGAATCCCAAGATCAGCATAAAAATTGTCAGTTGCGCGATCGCCTTGCCGAAATTCTTGAATACTCATGTCTATATAATTGCAACGCAATGGCATTATTGAATATTTTAGCAATAAGGCTAATTGGGGCATAACCGCCAAGTGTACTACTCCCTTCCCAGTGAAAGATTAGACGTTGCGGCGCGAAGCGCCGCAACGCTAATTCTTGGTTTTTAATGTCTATTTTTAGACTAGGAAGGGAGTAGGACATAAAACCCAAGAACTGGCTGGTGGCGCTTCGCGCCGCCAGCCAGTTCTTGGGTTTAAAACAAATGACTGTAGAGATAATTCTTGTCTACTTGGCTAAATTTCTTAGCAGTAAACGCTGATTGTCATTCATGCTCTGTAAAACTTGCTTGGCATCGCTCTTTTGTAACATCTGCAAAAGTTCTTCAATTTCATCACTCAGCGATCGCGTGACTGGTACGTTGGCTTCGGGATGTTGTGACTTAGCCATAGTTTGCGTAGGCATTACACAAGTCCCAGTTTCACAGTCCATCCCCAACTGTTGCCAATAAATTGTGGGAATAACCTTGCCGCGTTGACCAACATGCTCCTGTTGAAGGAGATTAGTTTGGAGATAGTTGCGAGGCGAGTTATAGAGCTTGGCATCACGGGCATAGGGAATTGTGAAGCAGCCAAAGGCTTTACGGTATTCTTCAGAACCAAGGATTTCATGGAAAAATGCCGATACTCCTTCCATCATCAAGAGGTTCATGTAGGTAGCAATTTCTTCGCTACCCTGAAGCGCTCTACCAAGGAGATGCTTAAAGCTCCATTCCACAAACTTAAGATTAGAGCAGTCGTGGTAAAAGCTGTTGAGATACAGCGATGACATCACTAGCTCACCAATAAAATGTCGGATACCTAGCTTCCCTTTAAGAAAATCCTTCTCAATTTTGGCAATTTCTTTGCGTTCAAATTCGTAGGGTTGACGTTCTAAAACTTGAGAGTAGATTTGACGGAGAGCATTTTGACGGTCTGCTTCGTTAGTGTTGCGATTAATCGTGATCGGGGTGTGGTTATCCATGACATTTTCTCCAAAAAACTCTCTCAAAACGAAGATATAGCGATTTTGAATAGATATGCTTAGCTACTTTTAAAAACTGTAAAAATTCAAAATCTGACTGAAGTGAAAACTTTATTCGGAGAGAGTATAAATGCTCACCTCAAAATAAATTTTTAGAACCTACCAATTTAGGTAATTAAGCATGAAGTAAAGAAGATACAGCCATGTCAGTATAGGGCTTCATCATTGCTGCACATTCATTAGGCAATGTAGTCTCAACAGCGGTTTGTAAAAGATGGTAAGCAGTAGAACATTCCTTAGCAATTTGATAGGAATTAATAATATTTGCCAACCAATCCATCAATGTTTCACGAAAGAACAGTTCATCATCACGCAAAATAGATATAGATGCATAACGAATCATGTTGGACATATCATATTTACAACGTTGCAACTGCTTCTGAACTAGCTCAGGATATTGCTGAGCCAATAGTTTCAGAGCTTGAATAGTAATTTCATCACTGCGATCGCGTAGAAGATTATAAGTCTTAACTCTTACCGAAAAGCTGTTGGCAAAATGCTCCAAATTCACAAGATCTGTATCAGTCAAATGGATGTGATCAACATCATTAATTTTTTCATCTAAAGTGCGATTCATTGTTAGCATAATCTTCTTCTGACCCCTTTTTAATCTTGAGAAATATACTTATTTCGTTTTGTTTAATTTCTGAAAATGTCTCTTGTCTTTCCCCTATGAAATAAATAATAAAACTACTGGGATTATGCTTTAGATGAATGCAATTAAAGTTAACCTAACCTTACATTTCGACATATAGTAATCCTCCATGAGTTGCGAGAGATTTGGCACTTCGACAAGCTCAGGGCTTCTTACCTAAATGATTTAAGACTGCTACACAGCGTTTTGCTCTTTCTGAAAACCCAAGAAGTGAATTGCGGGGCGAAGCACCGCAATTTATGTAGGTAGCAATGGCTATATCTATGGGCAAATCGGCTTTATGTTTGGATTCATTGCGGTTTACAGACTCTCGCAGTTAAAATAGATTGATATAAGCGCACCAAGTAAAAAATTGGTTTTCTAACCAAACGCTAGGAAAGCGGCTATGGCGAAACGTAATAATTTAGATATATCCATGCAATCGGCAGTACGAATTGAAAATTTAAGGAAGACTTATGGCGAAACTATTGCCGTAGATGGAATTTCTCTAAATGTTACACAAGGTCAAATTTATGGTCTACTTGGCCCCAATGGAGCAGGTAAAACTACAACCATGCGGTGTATCTGCACGCTGACCACGCCAGACTCTGGCGTAATTGAGGTGGCAGGGGCAACTAGTGCAAGAGCCATTCGCGATCGCCTTGGTTATGTGGCGCAAGAAGTAGCCCTCGACAAAGTGCTTACAGGACGAGAGTTATTAGAGTTTCAAGCGGCGCTATATCACATCCCTTATAAGCAGATCAGCGATCGCATTGATAGCGTTTTAGAATTACTTCAGTTGCAAGACTATGCTGACAAACTATCGGGAACCTATTCAGGCGGACTAAAAAAACGTCTAGACCTAGCCGCAGGATTGCTACATCAGCCTTCAGTCCTAATTCTTGATGAGCCGACCGTTGGTTTGGATGTGCAGAGTCGGATTGCGATTTGGGAGTTTTTACGAAAACTAAGAGCATCAGGAGTGACTGTGCTAATCAGTAGCCACTATCTCGAAGAGATTGATGCCCTCGCCGATCGCGTTGCCATTATTGATCGTGGCAAGATCATTGCTGAGGGAACAACCGATGAGTTAAAAGCTAGAGTTGGTGGCGATCGCATTACTGTAAGAATTCGCGAATTTGCCGAACGCCGCGAAGCCGAAAATGCTCAAAAGATCTTGCAACAGTTGCCTTCCGTCCAAAACATCACCATTAATTCGGCGCAAGGCAATGCCTTAAATTTGTTTGTGACTCCTGATGTCAATGCGATTAATGAAGTCCAAAATATTTTGGCAGCAGTTGATATCAATATATTTAGCCTGTCCCAATCGCGTCCTAGCCTCGATGATGTGTTTTTAGCTGCCACAGGACAAACAATCCTTGATGCTGAAATCGCCCAAGCGGAGATGCTCGCGCCAACTAAGAAACGCAAGCGTTAGTAAAAAGACAGAATTGAATTGATTGGCGACGCTTTGCGTCGCCAATCAATTCAATAAAACCCAAGGATTAGCGGCGCGGCGCACCGCTAATCCTTGAAGCAAGTAGATGCCTACAGCCTTTACAGCTTGCGTCGCACTGGCGCTATATTATGTATTTGGAATTAGGGTTATTTATCGTGTCACAACGTACAGCAAGACAATGGATTATTAATGGAGTTTTGATCGTAGTTACACTGTCATTTTTGGGAGTGTCGATCGCACCACTGATCGGCGGACTATTTGCTCCACCAAATCAGCAAGCATCTGAAAAATCCAATCAAGCCGCCTCAGAACAAGAACGGATCAAGATTCAGATTGAGGGTTTTGAAGCTGTCTTAAAAAGTGATCCTAAAAATCAAACTGCCTTAATTGGGTTAGTAAATCTTAGAAATCAACTAGGAAAAGTTAAGGATACCTTAGAGCCTTTGCAAACCTTAGCCGATACTTTTCCCGATCAGCCAGAATATCGGATGACCCTAGCGCGTACCTATATCGAACTCAAAGATCCTAAAAATGCTTCGGCAGAGTATCGCAAGATTTTAACAACCAAACCTGGTTATATTCCCGCATTACAGAGCGTGGTGAGCATTGAGTTAACGGATAAGCGTCCTGAAGCTGCGATCGGTATCCTTCAAGATACGCTCAAGACTGCGGAAACAGCTAATAAAGTCCAAGCAAATACCGTAGATACAAGCTCAGTTTTGTGGATTTTGGGTGAAGTGTATCGCCAACAAGACCGAGTTGATGACTCGATCGCAACTTATGATCAAATGATTAAGGATAACGCCAAGGATTTTCGTCCCTATGTGGGCAAGGCGCAACTAAGACAAATTCAAGGAAAGCAAGACGAAGCCAAGAAATTATTTGATAAGGGGCTAGAGCTTGCTCCTGCGGAATTCAAGGATGAGGTTAAGCGCCTAGCTGCGATTAATCCTCAGCAAAAGCCTTTCACTAATCCCGCCCAAACGCCTTCTCCTAGTGCCGCTCCTCAAAAAAACAACTAAAAAACAAGTCGCCAATTACCTCATAGACAATAAACGCTAAGAATTAGTGGTGTGGTGCGGCGCTTCGCGCCACTAATTCTTAGCGTTTAAGAAAGTGCAAAGCGCTATAAAAATTATGCGAAAACCGATCTATCTTGATTGTCATGCCACCACTCCCGTGGATGAGAGAGTATTAGACGCAATGCTGCCATACTTTCGAGAAGTATTTGGCAATCCTGCTAGTTTGGGGCATCTCTATGGCTGGGAAGCAGAATCGGCAGTTAAATTAGCGCGTGAAGCGATCGCTCAAAGTATTAATGCCACACGAGAAGAAATTGTATTTACCAGTGGCGCGACTGAAGCCAATAATCTCGCAATTAAAGGTGTTGCCGAAGCTTACCATCAGCGCGGACGACATTTGATCACTGTGCAAACCGAGCATAGCGCCGTACTTGATCCCTGTGCTTATTTACAAACTCTGGGCTTTGAGATTACTTATTTAAATGTGCAATCCGATGGCTTAGTTGACTTACAGCAACTCCAGCAAGCAATTCGTGACGATACAATTTTGGTGTCGGTGATGGCTGCCAACAATGAAATTGGAGTGCTACAGCCGATTGCAGAAATTGGTCAGATTTGTCACGATCGCCAAGTTTTATTTCACACTGACGCAGCACAGGCGATCGGCAAGATTCCTCTTAATGTCGAATCAATGAATATTGATCTAATGTCACTGACTGCCCATAAAATCTACGGCGCTAAAGGCATTGGTGCATTGTATGTCCGTCGCCGTAATCCTCGAGTTAATCTAGCGCCTCAGTTACATGGTGGCGGTCATGAACGAGGTCGTCGCTCTGGCACTCTCTACACTCCCCAAATAGTTAGTTTTGCTAAAGCTCTAGAAATTGCGATCGCTAATCAAGCTTCAGAACAGAAGCAAGCCTTACATTTAAGACAACATCTCTGGCAGCGCTTAAGTGAACTTGAGCAAATTAAGCTGAATGGACATCCCACTCAAAGACTAGCGGGCAATCTCAATGTCAGTTTTATCGGGATTAATGGACAGGCGCTGATGTTGGCTTTGCAACCAGTAGTAGCAGTTTCATCTGGCTCGGCATGTAGTTCGGCGAAGACATCACCTTCCCATGTGTTGTTAGCTCTTGGACATTCCCCTGAACTAGCCCATGCTTCGATCCGTTTTGGGATTGGGCGATTTAATGACCTTGAGCAAATCAATATAGTCGCCAATCATGTAATCAACTCAGTGCGATCGCTCTCCAACCGCAAGAATCAATAGGCGCTTTTGTCCCAACACCAGCAGCGACAGCTATACTAAAAAAAATCTGTTTTTAATACTTGTCCTATGACATTAAATAAAGTGCATCTAGTTGGACGAGCAGGACGCGATCCTGAAGTCAAATATTTTGAATCTGGGAAGGTCGTGTGTAACTTTGCGATCGCGGTTAATCGCAATACTAGTAATCGGGACGAGCCACCCGATTGGTTTGACTTAGAAGTATGGGACAAAACTGCGGAAGTCGCAGCTAACTATGTCAAAAAAGGTAGTCTTATCGGCATTTCTGGCTCCTTAAAGTTTGATCGCTGGAATGACCGCACCACAGGCGAAGAGCGCCAAAAGCCTGTAGTTAGAGTTGACCGCCTTGAGCTACTCGGCTCGCGCAAAGATAATGAGGCGGCGAGCAGCAGTAGTGGCGGCTATGATGACGATTTCTAGATAAAAAAGGGGAGCATTTGCTCCCCTTTTTTGATACGGTTTTCCGACTCGAAAATTGGCGATCGCATCGGTAAGAATAGGTTTAGTGAATTACAGATATAGGTAATCAATTATGTTTAACCTTGGTGCAATTGAAGCCAGCAATAACCTTTTACTTGAGTATCTAAAAAGTCAAACTCCCGAAACCTTAGCAACAGTTGCCCAGTCCGTCAGCCCTGAAGCGCAACAAATTATTAGTCAAAATATTCAGAATTTAATTGGCATTCTGCCTTCTCAAAGCTTCAATGTAACTATCACAACCGATCGCGAAAATCTGGCAGGTTTAATCGGTTCCGCAATGATGACTGGCTATTTTATGCGTCAGATGGAAACCAGAATGCAACTAGATAAATCTCTAGAAGCTACATCACTTATAAATGAATAACTAATGATGGGCGGCAATGCCGCCCATCATTAGTTACAGCCTCTTGAGGCTTTAAGTAGTACAGAGAAAAGTTTGATCTCAGCGTAAAACGCTCTATCGCTTTCGCCAAATAAAAAAGAGAGAGGCGGTGCTTTGCACCGCCTCTCTCTTTTTGGGAATTTTTAGCTTTCAGTTACAGATTTGACTTTTTTGAAGTTTTTAGATTGACGTTTTTGCTTCTTGTCAGAGTGACCATGAAAACGAATACCTAGAAACAGGTCATACAAGAAACCAGCTAGATCTGGCATCTTTAATAATCCTAGAGTCTGCGGTGAACCGTTGGCATCTAGTAGAGGCTTCATCTGATAATAAGCTTTCTCGTAGTAGTACCAAGGTACATTTGGCCAAAGGTGATGGATCAGGTGATAGTTTTGACCCAACAGCAAAATATTTAGAAAGCGGCCTGGATAAACTCTGGCATTCTTCCAACGCGATCGCTCGACAAATGGACGATGGGGCAGATAATCAAAAAACAAGCCTAACAACAAACCCATCACAGCGGCTGGCACAAACCAAAAGTTAAGCATATAGCCGAGAAATCCCCAATAATAGCCAACGACAATCGTCGCAACGACAATCAAACGGCTAATAGCCCACTCCAACAATTCATAATCGCGCCAGAGACGACGTTGAAAGAAAAATATCTCATGGTAGAAAAAGCGAGCCGCAATCAACCATAAAGGGCCACCTGTGGAAACATAGTGATCAGGATCATCATCTTCATCGTTTACATGGGCATGGTGCTGCATGTGGACGCGAGTAAAAACAGGGAATACAAATCCCTGTAATATTGCCGAAATATGACCAATCGCAGCGTTAACAATACGGTTAGGATGAGCGACACCGTGGGACGCATCATGGATAACTGTGCCAAGCACATATAGTGACGAAAAATTACAAACAAATACGAGCCAGTGATCCCAGCCCCACACCCAATATCCTGTTGTCGATGCAGTCCCTAAAACAATCGAACTCAGTAGCAGTAATATTGTTGGATTAAATCCCTGTGCTGCACCCATCAGTCCGATTGGCACAGTTAGGGCTTTGCCCTGCTGCTGCATTGTGTCACTCCTTAATCAATTTCCTATCTTTTATTTAAATATGTACCCTAGACTGACTCATTACCAGCAATTGTTATTATGAAACCAATTTTGGGGATTTGCAGCGCCGAAGGCGCTGCAAATCCCCAAAATTGGTTTTTTGAAAGCCATCCGAAGACTGGCTTTCAAAAAACCAATTTTTATTATAAAAATTGCTGGACTCGTTACTAAAGCCAGAGTTAAAACTTACTGCGCGTGCGCCATAGGTTTTGAAGCTTTAAATTTAATACGTTTATTTACTTACTTTGAGTCAGATATTCTATTGTTGAGTTTTATTACAGCTTTTATTATGACTCATGCTAATGGTAATAGACCGAGATTGCAACCTTAAGCTGTGAAACCAATTTTGGGATTTGCACCGCCTGCGGCGGTGTAAATCCCAAAATCAGTATAAAAAGCAAACCCTGTAAGGGTTTACAAAGCTAAAAATGGCGGAGCCATTTTTAGCTTTGGTATTAGATGACTTGTTGCTTCTGCTCTAGCACATTGCCCAGATATTGATGCGCCTCAGACCAATTTGGGACTAACTCGATCGCTGACTGAAAACAGGCGATCGCCTCATCGAGTTTGCCGATGTTATTGAGCAGAATACCGAGATTGAAATAGGGTTGAGCAAAGTTGGGGTCAATATCAATCGATTCTTTGTAGGCGACGATGGCATTTTTGATCTCACCCTTCTGCACAAAGGCGCTCCCAATATTGCAATGGGCATCGGCATAGTCTGGAGTAATCTGGATCGCTTTTTCAAAACAAGCGATCGCACGGTCGAGACTCTCTAAATCGCCAGTCATCGGATCTTGATTGATGATCTTGTTACTAAATTTTTGAATCCAAGCCAAGCCCAAAGCATTGTAGTCTCTGCTTTCTAGGATCTCAGGGCTGTGAGTTTCGGCACGTTCATAGATAGACCTGACGGCTTCAGGATCTTGCCGACGAATAAATATCTTGGCGATCGCTCGATAGCTATCAACATAGTCAGGATATGTGGCGATCGCTCTTTCATAACAGGCGATCGCTTGCTCGATATTGCCGCGTTCTATAAAGCTATTTCCCAATTGGCAATGGTATTCGGGAAGAAAGCGTTCAGGAAATAGTTCTAGAGCTTGCTGGAAATGGGTAATCGCAATTTCTGCCCACCCCATCTGTTGATAAGCATTGCCCAATCCTAAGTGAGCGTCTAAAGATTGGGGATTGATGGCGATCGCTTTACTAAAACTAGCGATCGCTTCCATCAAATTTCCCTGCTGCTGGTTAACTGCCCCAATACGTTCATGGGCAAGCGCTAATTGGGGATTGATCGCTAAAGCCTTTTGATAGTTGGCTATTGCTAGGGGAATATTGCCAGAGGCGATGTAGCGATCGCCAAATTGCACATAGGCTTCTGGTGTAGTGGAGTTGATTGATGGGGTGGCAACGTCATTCATGGCATTAAAGTCAGATACAGGATCTAGATCTGTAATATCAACATAGAAAATAGCTTTGCCATTTTCTATGTTGAAAACTATACTGGGCTTAGTTTTTAAGCAAAAAAAGTGTGTCAACACTTTTTTTGCTTAGGATAAATATATATTTCCCTAAAGCGTCACTACAATTTCAAATCACCAGCAGCCAGCGCAGACGGGACACCTTGGGTTACTTCCACATAGATATTTTCAAGACGCACAGGTTGACGAGTGATCGAATCAATCTTAATACCGTCAAAACGTTCCAAAATCTCTTTAAGTTCTAATACTTGGGGTAGCCAAAAAGCTAGCTCACGTCCATAGTGTCGGTATGAGAAGCCCAACTCGATCGCTCTAGCGATCGCCAAATCTTCCGTCGGCGTACAAATAGTCGCAATCTCTTTGGCAGGTACATAGCTACGCAACTCATCCAGAGTCCCTTCTGCTAATAATTTTCCCTGTTTGATGATACCAATGCGTTGACAGAGACGCTCAGCTTCATCTAGCAGGTGAGTCGTCAATAATATTGCCGTATCTTGGCGGCGCAGATTGCGAATTACTTCCCAAATTTCATAACGAGCTTCGAGGTCTAAGCCTGTAGTTGGTTCATCTAAGATTACCAATTGTGGCTGATGCACAAGGGCGATCGCCATGCTGAGGCGGCGTTGCATGCCGCCACTGAGTTTTTCGGCAATACTCTGAGCGCGATCGGCTAGTCCCACTAACTCCAAACAGTGCTGGGCTTGCTTTTGACAAGTAGCTCTATTGAGTCCGTACAGTTGTCCAAAAAAATGAAGGTTTTCGGTGCAGGTTAAACTTTTATAAAAAATATTTTCTTGGGGAGCGACTCCAATTAGCGATCGCATGGTGCGCCCTGAATTTTGAGCATTCTGGCCATGCATTAACACATCACCGCGATCGGCTTGGATTAATCCACATAAAATACTAATCGTGGTGGTTTTACCAGCGCCGTTGGGTCCCAGCAAGCCATAAACTTCTCCTGATTGGATAGCAAAGCTCAAGTCCTGTAAAACTTGTTTTTTACCATAAGATTTACAGATTTTGCGAACCTCTAGCACAGATGTCTCTATCTCCAACGAGTATTTTTTTAAGGCTATTTCGCCCAAATAGTTGAGATCAACAATACAGCACAATCCATTGATTTAATTATTTGTCATCCAAAGGTATAGCTGTAGCCAAATGTACTAGGACATAAAACCCAAGAATTTATTGGCGGCGCGGAGTGCCGCTAATAAATTCTTGGGTTTTGAATTGTTTTTTTGAAAGCCAGCCCTTGGCTGGCTTTCAAAAAAACAAATTTTGGGGGTTTCATTTGGAATTAATAGGTGATTTGTAGATTAACTGTCGCTTCTACTTTCTGTTCTCCACCTAAAATTGGTAGAGCATCGGCAACTTTGGCAAAGGTTTCCATGCGGGGCTGCGCTACTGGATAGGCGATCGCCGAATCACCAATCTGAATGGATTTAACTGTCTTAGATGTAAAACCTAAAGCACTTAGGACTGTATTTGATAGAGCGTGAGCATCTTTGACCGCATCTTGAAGCGCGAGTTGCTTGGCTGCATTTAGTTCTGCATCAGTGGCAATAAAGCTAATTTGATCGATTTGATTAGCTCCTGAGGCAACCGCCGCATCGATGACTTTACCCGCTTGCTCGATCGCAACTATAAAGCTGACAGTAGTTTGGGCAGTAAACCCTGTTTGGGTTTGGCGATTATTTTCATAAACGTAGGTGGGAGTGAGTTGAATACTGGTGGTCTGTAACTTCTCAACACCTAATTGTTGCAACCGTGAGACGATGTTGTTAGCTTGACGCGCAACTTCTGTTTGGGCGGCGATCGCCGTTTTAGCGTCCGCTTTTACGCCTAGTTGAATACGGGCTTTGGAAGTTTTTACGAGTCTTTCTCCTCGTCCTGTGACCGTAAGGACGCGCTCATTTTTGACTTCTGAGTACCTAGCGGTGCTTTCCTGCGCTTTCACTGAAGGCGCGATCGCGGCAACCGAAGGGATACAAACAGCAAGACTGAGAATAAAAGTAGTTAAGTGACGCATATGATTAAATCCCTGAAATTCCTGTTAGTTTTTAGTTGATGATATTTTGATTTCTACGCTTTTCAAGATATCACCCAGATTAAATAGGGTTTAGCGGTGTTACATTTTCAGAAACAGCAAAAAATTAGGTTCCCAAAAAACAAAAGATGACACTAAAGCTACAGTCATTTGTTTGAGGACAAATCAAAACCCAAGAATTGGCTGGCGGCGCGGAGCGCCGCCAGCCAATTCTTGGGTTTTATTTCCTAGTACACTTGGCGATAGCTATTAAGTGTCATCTCTTGTTTTTTGGGAACCTCGTTAGCCCAAGAATTAGTGTTGCGGTGCGAAGCGCCGCAACACTAATTCTTAGGTGAGATATGATTACCTTAATTTTAATTCATCGATATTCCATAGTGCGCCTGTTACACCAGTGCTACCCGCGAGAGCAGTGGGTTGAGCATTCTCAACGCGATCGCGAACGGCGACTAAATAAAGAGGAATTGTTAAATGGATTAAGGGCAACTGCTCCTGTACTAGCTGCTGATACTCGGCATAGATGGCTTTGCGTTTGGTTTCATCTAGTTCCTGCGCTCCCTTAATCATCAACTCGTGGATTTTCTTTTCCCAGTCCGCAACTTCGCGTCCAGGGAAGGGAGCCTCTTCTCCAACTGCTCCTTTATTAAATAGATGAGAATCACCATCAGCAGCCCAAAGATTGATAGAACTGTTTGGCTCTGCACCGCCTGTAAATCCAAGAATAGTGGCATCCCATTGTTTAGAGTTATCTAACTTGTCAGAGATAATCCGAAAGTCAACGGGATTAAAATCAATCTTCATGCCGATTTTTTCTAAATCATTTTTGATTTGCTCTCCCACAGTGATTCTCGCTCCCGCAGGCGCTAGCAGAGTAAAGCGAACAGGATTGTTTTGAGCATCTAGTAATTGATTGTCAGAGTTATATTTGTAACCTGCGGCAATTAGAATTTCCTTGGATTTCTCAGGTTGATAGTCGTATACTTTTAAGCCCTTTTCGGGTGGGAAGTAATAAGGACTGGGAACAGAAACAGGAGAATCTTGGGTTTGGGCTAAGCCTCGCGACAGGTTAGTAATCATCGCATCTCGATTAAGCGCATGGGCGACAGCGCGGCGAAAGTTGACATCATTGAACCATTTGGATTTGACAGGATCGACAAAGGGTTCATTAGTTTTAGGGTTTCGACCTTTGTTGAGGTTAAACATCATAAATGATTGCCCTGTAGAAGAGCCTGCGTTATAGATTTTGTAGCGATCGCGGGCTTCAAACTTTTTAAGCAATTGATAGTCTTCGCCGCGCAACCGATACATATCCAACTCTTGCGATCGAAATCGCAACAGAGCTGTATCAGGAGATTCCACAATTTGCATGACAATCTGTTTGATTTTGGGACTACCTTTTTTCCAGTAATAGGGATTAGGTTTATAAATCACCCGTTCCGATGGTCGGTATTCCTGAATCACATAAGCACCATTACCCACCAGTTGATCGACAGGTGTGGCGAGTGTCCATGTTTCTAAAAACTTTAACTTCTGATCAGGTTTAGTAGAATCGACTTTTAAAGTCGGCGCAAAAATATGTTTCGGCATAATCCCAATGCCGCCTAAAGTTCGTAGAGCAGGGGCAAAAGGTTCGTTCAAAGAAAAGGAAATACGGCGATCATCAAGCTTCTCAACTTTGGGTAAGGTCTGTGATTGTCCAATTCGCAGGACATCGCGAGTACCAGTGGGAATCTTTTCGTTAAAGATAATATCTTGATAGGTAAATAGAACATCATCAGCGGTGAGAGGCTCACCATCAGACCATTTTAAGTCGGGACGCAATGTAAAAATTAGTAGTTTTCCATCATTTTGAATTTCCCATTTTTCCGCTAGTTCTGGTTTTAAATCTTGGGTAACTGGATCTTCAGAAATCATCCCCGTTAAGGTAAAGCCAATTACAATGCCACTATAGGCATCCGCAACGAGAATCGGATTGAAGGTTTTGATGTCGCTATCAATAGGAATTACTAAGCGGTTTTTGAGAGCTTCAGGCTGAACGGCACAGCCCCAAAGCAATAGCGAACATATCCCTATCAGCGTTAATAATACAACTGCTTTCCATTGCTTGACTTTGCTCCGCTTCTGAATACTTCTTCTCACGATCGCTTTTCCTTTGAATATAAAACCTAAAATTAAGATACTTCCTTTGCAGTAAATAACTAGAAGGTGTAGCGAAGTCGCACCCTCCTAGTTATTTACTTAGCTAACTTTTTACTAGTAAAACTACTGCATGAACTGCGATCGCTTCTTTCTGTCCGATCGCATCCATTCCTTCATTGGTAGTTGCCTTAACGCTGACACAATCAATGGGTAAATTCATCTCTTGAGCTAGGCGATCGCGCATAGCTTTGATATGGGGTTTTAGCTTTGGAGCTTCGGCAATTACAGTCGCGTCAAGGTTATTGATTTGCCAACCCTGCGCGGTGATTAGCTCTTGTACCTGCTGCAAGAGCACGATGCTGTCAGCTCCTGCCCATTTGGGATCAGAGGGTGGGAAATAATGTCCGATATCGCCCAGAGCAAGCGCTCCTAGCATTGCATCCATGATTGCGTGGGTCAGCACATCGGCATCACTATGTCCTAGTAGTCCTTTTTCGTAAGGAATTTCTACGCCGCCAAGGATCAATTTGCGATCGCTAACCAGTCGGTGCAGGTCATAACCATTGCCAATGCGGATATTCATAGATGTTTTGCTAAGTGTAACTATTCACCATATTAAACCCAATTTTAAGCATGATTATGAAATGCTGTAAGTGCGATCGCGGGTAATTAAAACCAATAGAGAGTGGCGGAGCAAAGCGCCGCCACTCTCTATTGGTTTTTTGAGGGCTATAGCTACAAGACAAAAGCACCCCCGTATAATCGATTGAGAGTGCATCTTTGGTAATTTTAAGAATACAAAAAGTAAATGCTAGATTTTTGGACAAAAACCAGTGGAACTTGGATTAATGTTTTGGCGATCGCCTTTGGTACTGGTTTAGGACTAGTCCTGCGGGGACGATTTCTTTCACAAATATTACCCATACTCAAACAAGCGATCGGGCTGATCACCGTATTTGTCAGCCTAAATATGGCGAATAGCTTACTTAGAGTCAAAGTGGGCGCACTTGATGGCATTATCCTATCGCTTGTTTCTCTAATCATTGGTGGTGTAATCGGCGAATTAGGGCAGATTGAAAAGCGTTTAGAATCCGTAGGCGATTGGTTAAAAGCAAAATTTAAGGGCAAAGGAAAGTTTACTGAAGGCTTTGTAGCTGCGAGTCTATTATTTTGCATCGGACCAATGGCAATTATCGGCAGCCTAAATAACGGATTACGAGGTGACGACAACCTTTTAGCGCTTAAATCAGCTTTGGACGGATTTATTTCGATTGTATTTGCTAGCACCTATGGCATTGGAGTTGGGTTCTCATCCATACCCGTTGCCCTCTATCAAGGCAGTTTGTCACTTCTGGCAGGTAATCTCGCCCAAAGCCTACCCGATCCCGCCAATGCCCCATCAGTGCTAATTATTACGGGTGTGGGTGGTTTGATGCTACTAGGACTAGGCTTAAATTTATTAGAGCTAGCCAAAGTACGCGTTGCTTCTTTTTTACCAGCCTTAGCGATCGCCCCCTTAGTCTATTGGATTGCCGATAGCCTCCTCACAAAATAAAGAAAGCGTGTCAACCGCCAAGCGCTCTAATGTATACTTCTATTAAGCCCGTCTGTGGCGTGCGTGACTACCGATAATGTGTCTTGATCGATAAGCGTTTTTAAGGAGTCTTAGCAGTCTTCGCCGCAGTATACCAGACTCGCATCTGGGAACTTTAAGTTAGGCGTAGCTCTTTGGCTCCACCTGGTTTTACCGGGTCAAACAACTGAGGTAAGACGGCGTTGCGGAGGGGTGAAAAGCAAGCATTTCCAGAGAAAAGTTTTGTTCAACAAAACTTTTCTCTGGAAATGCTTGCTTTTAAATTACATTATGTTATATTAAATAAGCGAACGACGCGGGGTAGAGCAGCCTGGTAGCTCGTCGGGCTCATAACCCGAAGGTCGATGGTTCAAATCCGTCCCCCGCCATTAAATGTAAAAGCAAATAAAAAAGCCACAGGATCCTGTGGCTTTTTTATTTGCTTTATACAATAATCACTGCGTGATTCTAAGCATTTGTAATACTTCTGAACATATAACCAACTACTACTCCAATCATCAAAGCCCAAATTTGACCAGATTTAACAAAGTTATTCCAGCCTTTGGCCATATCTCCCGCCACATCTTGCTTAAATTGTTGAGCAAGTAAATCCATATGAAAGGGTGAATGTAAATCAGCAATATTAAAATGTAAATTGCTAATAGAATCGATCGCAGCAATATGAACCGATAGATCCGTGTTAGTTATCAATTGTTGAGTTAGGTCGAGCATAGTATTTTTGATTAGGCTAATTTACTAGAACGTCTTCTGACATTAACTTTTGCAGCAATGTTGAACTGGCATTTTAACAGGCACTTCAACATTAAATATAGCTATATTAAAACCCACGAGAGAGTTGCGGCGCTCAGCGCCGCAACTCTCTCGTGGGTTTTTGATATGTTCTAACATAAATGACTATAGCTAAACTTTTATTCTTTGATATGCAAAACTACTAGGGTCATGTCATCAGTAAGAGTATGCCCTTCTCCGATGAAGTTTTGTACTTCTTGGAAGATATAGTCAAGAATCATTTGCGGACGGGTTACGTCTTCCGATAGAGGGAAACAGTTTTGACAAGCCCAGTCTAAGGCTTTACGAAGATTTTCTTCATCAAAGCGATCGCCTTCGGGACTGGCAGCTTCTGTAAATCCATCGGTGTAATAGATCACCACATCTCCCGCGCTTAGTCGAATACTGCTTTCTTCATACTTAGAGCCACTCTCTAGACCAATTAATGCGCCCATCGTATCAAGGGCGTGGACAGAACGAGATTTGGCTCGCCAGTGCAAAGCGGGAGTATGAGCCGCATTACTAAAGGCAAGAATTTGAGTTTTGGGATCATATTCTGAATAGAACATGGTTACAAAGCGATGGGACTTTTCGAGATCCTCATACATCACTTCATTAAGATGTTCCAAAATTTGGCTAGGGGAATGATTATTTAAAACTTCAGCACGTAACATTCCTCTGGTCATGGTCATGATTAAGCCCGCAGGCACACCCTTACCCATAACATCGCCAATCACAAATCCCCAGCGATCGCCTCTTTGGATCGGAATAAAATCATAATAGTCACCACCAACACGACTAGCTGTAGAGCATTTTGCAAAAATATCAATGCCCTGAATTTTGGGACAAGTACGCGGCAACAGTTGCCTTTGGATTTCGGCGCCGATCTCCATCTCCCGATCTTGACGCTCTTTTTTAATCAGTTCTGTAGTTAGTTCATGATTTTCTAAACCCACAGAAGTTTGATCGGCAACTAGGCGCATTAGGGTGCGCTTGTTATCTGCCCAAACATAGTCAGGTTTACGACTAAAGATATAGAGGCGACCGCGCACAACATTTTTGACTAAAACCGATGTTCCAAATAAATGCACATCAGCCCCCAAATATCGGCTCACCATCTCATCAAGGGCAGTGGGACTACCTGTAAGAACTTGCTGAATGGCTCTTTCGATCGCAGTTCGCACTTGCTGTGCTTTCATGCCGCCTTGATTGCGATCGGGGCAGTGCAGAGACTCTAGGCGCATTTGTCCACTAGCCTTAAACAAAATTAGCGCACCACCATCTGAGTCAGTTACGCGACTGGCAATTAGGGGAATTAATTCTAAAAACTGGTTAAGGTTACTAAAGCTGCGGAGAGCGTAACCCAAAAAGCTCAGCAGCTCATGGATCTTATTTTGATCCTGACTCATGCGCTTGAGCAGGTCTTTGAGATCTTTCATCACCATCACTGAGGCGTTGTCTACGTCTGGTGATGGCAGGGATCTACTTCTAGGTGGCAAGGATAGGGACATACCAACGCGACAACACTAGATGGTTGGAATGAAAGCTAATTTAGTCAAATAGTGTAGCCTTAGTTGGACAAAAAGTACGACTAAATTTTTAAGATTTTTAAGCATTGATGAATTTACAGCGCTTTGCGCTAAATTAAAACCCAAAGAAGTTTTTGAAAGTGTGGCGGAGCCGCACTTTCAAAAACTTCTTTGTACTACTTAAATCCTCAATAGGCTGTAAGCGCAAGGATTAGTGGGAAGAGTTGTGACTAGTAGCCGATCGCATGGAGATTGGCGATAAATCTGTTGTGTTTTAAGCGATGGATTTTTGTTTGCATAGAGCCATCGCTAAAGAGTTCCAAATGACGAAATCCAGCAGACTGATTATCAATTTGAAAATTAGGGTTTTGTGGTTGAAATTGAACGCAGGTTGACGGTGATACGAGACAGCGCACGGAATTATGGGTAGTTTGATGGATTTTGTCAAAATCTTGGTGGGCGTGACCATTTAAGACAACTTTGATTTGTGGATAGCGATCGCATATTTCCCAAAATTGATCTTGATTGGTTAAGCAAATGCCATCCATCCAAGGTGAACCGATGGGAATTGCAGGATGATGGAAAGCGATCAGTATGTGGCGATCGCGGGCTGCGTTAAGACTTTGGTCTAGCCAAGCTAGCTCTGCATCTGCTAAATATCCATGCACTGCGCCGACAACTACGGAACTTAGTAACAAAATTTGCCAATTACCAATATTTAGCGATCGCTTTAAATGAACATATTTGCTAGGCAAATGGGTTTGCATGATTTGCCAATCATCATGATTGCCCGCCAGACAATAGGCGGGGATCTCATGCTTATCTAGATGATCTCGAAGTCTTTGATAGGATGCAGCACTGCTATCTTGAGATAGATCTCCTGTTAAGAGCAGCAAATCAACTTTGGAAATATTTTGCTTAATTTCTGCTAAGACTGCTTTAAAAGAGCGATCGGTGGGAATTCCTACCAAATATTGATCAATATCTTCAAATAAATGAGTATCGGTAATTTGGGCTATGGAAATAGAACTAGACATAAAACCCTCGCCATCGATTTTTGGCATTTTATAGCTATAGCCAGCTAAGACCTAAGGAGAGTTGCGGCGCTTCGCGCCGCAACTCTCCTTAGGTCTTGGCAAGGAAACTAACTGCGCCTGAGCTATTTATAGAAAATATAATTATACAAACTACCTATGCTCCCTAGTAAATCTCGTACTTATCATGATCCTATTCATGGCGCAATTACGCTTAATGGTAGCGATCGCACAGAAGCTTTACTCATCCAGTTAATAGATACTCCCGAATTTCAACGCCTCCGCAGGATTCATCAGTTAGATATTGCTTACTTTACGTTTCATGGCGCAGAAGGGTCGCGCTTTACGCATTCCCTAGGTGTAATGGCGCTCACGCGCCGCGCTTTTGATGCGATCGCAACTAAGTATGCCTACCTCGAAATTCATCGTACTGTGGTGTTAGTGGCGGCGCTACTTCATGATCTAGGTCATGCCCCCTACAGCCACGCCTCAGAGGAAGTATTTGGCAGCAATCACGAAATTTGGACGGTGCGACTACTCAAATTTGGCAAGATTGCAGAATTATTGCGTGATTTTTCGGATGAATTAATTAGTGATTTAGAAAAAGTATTTACCAAAAGCTATGGTGTTCCATTAGTTTATCAATTAATTTCGGGTCAGCTTGATTGCGATCGCTTAGATTATTTGGAACGAGACAGTTATTTTACGGGCGCAAAGTATGGGCAGTTAGATCTAGATCGAATTTTATTAGCAATGCGTTTTGATCCAATTTCTCAAAGCTTGGTCATTGGTCGCAAAAGTATGGTCGCGATCGAGCATTACCTTACGGTGCGCTATTTCATGTATGTGCAGATTTACAATCATCCGAAGAATCTAACCGCTAGATTTTTATTAGAGAGAATTTTTCGCCGCGCCAAGGTGTTAATTGCCGAGAAGAATGGCGATCGCTTGTTTTGTGACCACAATATGCAGAAATGGCTAACTCAAGATCCGCAATTAATGTCCTGTGAGGAATATATTGCTTCGGATGATATTGTTTTTGCTTATCATTTTCAGCAATGGCAAAGTAGTCAGGACTCTACCCTAGCGGATCTATGTCGTCGGTTTTTAGATCGTAATTTGTTTCGAGTAACCGATATCTCAGATTTAGATGACATTCAGCAACAGGAGCTTCTTAATAGCTGGAGCGAGAAGCTAATTGCTCAAGGATTAGAGTCTAAGTACTACTGCGGAATTAGGGTAGCGCGGACTAAGGGCTACAGCATTTATAAGCAAGGAATTAATGTGCAGACTGAGCAGGGTTTACAAGATATCGCTAAACTGTCGCCACTAGTACAGGCGATCGTGCAGCCAAGCCAAAGAACATGGCTAATTCATCCCTAGAAAAAGCTGTAGCACAAGCTGCGCGCGTGCTACAGCTTTTTGGGGCTTGCTTTGTAAATAAGTAGATAAGGATAGGCGGCGCGAAGCGCCGCCTATCCTTATAAAACCCGTAATATCGTAGGAATGCTATGCATAGTTGGCAACTCGCGAATCGCCGCGATCGCTTTTTGGAAATTACACTCACTGACCCTCTGAGTTACCACCACAATTTCAGCCAATCCATCATGAACTGTTGTCTTTTGCAAAATCGCATTCAAACTTACCGAATGCTTGCCAAAAGCAGTTCCCAAGTCGCCAATTACCCCAGGCTTGTCATGGGTTAATAGACGCGCATAAAACTGAGTGACCGTATCTGCGATCGGTGCAATTTTGGCGTAATGCTCATGGGAACAACCCATCAACTGATTGACTTGATTGGGCATAGACTTGAGGGCAGCTACCACATTGATAATGTCTGCAACTACAGCGCTGGCAGTTGCTCCAGAGCCAGCTCCAGGGCCTGAAAATACGACTTCACCAATGGGATCGCCTTCAATGCGAACGGCGTTAGTGACACCGTGAATGTTAGCGAGGGGATGTTGAATTGGCAACAATGTTGGATGCACCCGAATTTCGAGGCTGCTGTCATTGTTATTAGATTTAGACTTAGCTCGTTTAGCGATTCCCAATAATTTGATGGTGAAGCCTAGCTCTTTGGCATAGCCAATATCCGCACTGGTAATGGAGCGTATGCCTTCGCGATAGATATCTTCAAGTTTGACGCGATCGCCAAAAGCAAGACTTGCCAATATTGCCATCTTATCGGCTGCATCATAGCCATCCACATCGGCAGTGGGATCAGCTTCGGCATAGCCCAATTGTTGAGCTTCGGCAAGGGTGGCATCAAAATCGGCTCCCTCAAAATACATCCGACTCAAGATGTAATTAGTCGTGCCATTAACGATGCCCGTTAGTTCGCTAATACGATTAGCGCCGAGGCTCTGTTTTAGTGCCTGAATCACGGGAATGCCGCCACAGGCAGCAGCCTCTAACATTACATAAACGCCTTTTTGCTTGGCTGCTGTAAAAATTTCATTGCCATGTCTGGCAATTACGGCTTTATTAGCGGTGACAATATGCTTACCATTTCCGATCGCCTTTAATATGAGGCTCTTGGCTGGCTCAATGCCGCCCATTACTTCCACGACAATATCTACTGTTTCGTCATTGACGATCGCTTCCAAATCATCGGTAATTACAGTGGGTGCGATCGCAACATCACGTTGCTTATTTAGCGATCGCACACCTACGCGCCCAATTTCAATCTCTGGTAGCAAAGGATGCCGCCCCAAGGGATCTTGCAAAATCTTGGCGACACCCATACCAACTGTTCCTAATCCGAGAATTCCAACTTTATACGTCACAGTCTTAATTTATTCTGATTTATTTCAATTCCTATTAGGCTTATTGTAGTTTTTTTGGTCACCATAGCAAAACCCAAAAAACGAGGGGAGGCGCGACGCGCTTCCCCTCGTTTACACCTACATATCCAAAAAGCATGAGGCGGCGCGTTGCGCCGCCTCATGCTTTTTGGATATGTAGGTGTTGGCATTTTTGGAAGCGAGTAGCGGCGCGAAGCGCCGCTACTCGCTTCTTGGGTTTGTGTACAGCGAATTGAGCTGAGACGATTAAGCTGTTGGCACAACCTGTTTGCGTAAAGAAGTGAGCCTACGCTTGGCAGTTTCATTTTTTTCATCTAGCTTTAGCGCCTGCTCATACATATCGATCGCCTGTGGAAGTAACTTCTTTTTCTCATAGGCATGAGCGAGGTTATTAATCGCCGTCACATAGCCATCTTGTAAAGCGATCGCCTCTTTGTAATTTTTAATTGCTAGGTCGTACTGTTCTTGCGAAAAATAGGAAAATCCAAGAGCGTTATAGACTTCAGGCACATTATCGCCGCCTTCTTTGAGGGCTTTATTAAATAAGGTAATCGCCTGAGCGTAGAGCTTTTTGCGGAGGTAGACACTACCAAGTTGGTAGTAATCTTCTGGGGATCCTTTTTCTTTTTGCAACTTTGGTTGCAGATTAGAAATAACATTTTCGAGACTGCGGGCTTTCACAATCTGGCGGATCACTAGCCAGCTAACGCCAGCCAGAAGCACAACTAAGGCTCCAAGATAGGCGATCGCTAATTTACTGTCCATGAGACTATCCATAGGTATTTATTAAATTCTTTGTTAACAGATTTATCTATCATTACATCACGTCCATTTGTTTAGATGCTTTAAAACGTAATTTTTAATCATGAGTCACCCTGCTACAGAAATTTATGATGCGATCGTGGTTGGTTCAGGAGCCAATGGCGGTATAGCCGCCAAAGAGTTAGGCGATCGCGGTCTCAAAGTCCTTGTCTTAGAAGCAGGTCGCCATCCTAACCCCAATGAAATTGGCAATCAGGTTAGGGACATGGCAAAACGCGCCTACAATCTCACCATTTCCAAGCGTCAGTCCTATCAAGCGATGCACCCTGGTTACTGGAAAGCCAATCCTGACTTTTTTACCGATGAAATAGATAATCCCTACACCACACCTCCCGATCAGCCATTTTCTTGGGTAAGGGGGCGACAGGTGGGCGGCAAAAGCTTAACTTGGGGCGGGATCACATTACGAATGTCCGATTATGAATTTAAAGCCGCTAGTCGTGATGGCTACGATCGCGACTGGCCGATCGGTCATGCTGATCTTGCACCCTACTACAGTAAATTAGAACGTTTTTTTGACGTGCGGGGTAGCCAAGAAGGTTTAGCCCAGCTACCTGATGGCGACTATCAGCCCACCTTGCCCCTTACTCCTGCTGAGCAATATATGCAGCAGATCGTGGAAACCAATTGGAGCGATCGCAGACTCATTCCTTCCCGTGGTTTTGGTTTACATCGCCCCACTTCTGAAAAACCTTGGCCAGCCTATTCTAGTCTTGGTTCTTCCCTCAAGGCGGCGATCGCTACGGGGAATGTGACTTTGCGATCGGATGCTATTGTCAGCAATGTCATTTTTGATCATGAAACTTCCAAAGCTACAGGAGTCACTTATATTGATCGCCATCAAAAAACTACTCATCAAGCCTTTGGCAGAACGGTGATCCTCTGTGCTTCCACTATTGAATCAGTAAGAATTCTGCTTCATTCCACTAAAGAATATCAACTTGGGGGATTAACTAATCCATCGGGAACTCTCGGCAACTATTTGATGGATCATGTCTCAACTTCCACCTTCTTTCTGTTGCCGAATATCCAGCCACCATCTCAACCCTTCGATCTTTCTGGCTGTGATAGTTTTTTTGTGCCTTGCTTTAGTAATTTAGAATCTCAACAAGAAAAGTTTTTGCGTGGCTATGGAATTTGGGGCGGTGTGCAACGTTTTGATTTGCCAAGAATTGTCCGTAAAGCATCAGGGTCAATTGGTTTTTTGATCGCCCACGGTGAAGTTTTGCCGCGCCATAGTAATCGAGTGCAGCTCAGTGATCAAGTTGTCGATGCATGGGGAATCCCTGTGCCTCATATAGAATGTGCATGGTCAGAAAATGAACAGCTAATGCTAGAGCATATGCACTATCAAATTGACAAAATTATCAGTCTTTCTGGCGGTAAAAATATGAAGTTGACGGATATATTCCATGTGCCAGTCTTTGGCAATTTTGTCAGTCAAATGGAAGAAACTATGGCTTTCTCTGCTCCCCCTGGATATTATATTCACGAAGTCGGTGGAGCAAGAATGGGAACTTCGGAAACTAATTCTGTAGTTAATCAGCATAATCAAGTTTGGGAATCCCCTAACTTGTTTGTCACTGATGGCGCTTGCTGGGTTTCGTCAGGTTGGCAGAGTCCCACTTTGACAGAAATGGCTATCACCGCGAGAGCCTGTAATTTTATTGCTGAAGAACTACGGAAGGGAAATCTTTAAAATTCTTCGTTGTTTTAGAGCATAAGTAGTACAGAGAAATTTGTGAAAGCGCCGCAAAGCGGCGCTTTCACAAATTTCTCTGTGGCTTAAGTTAGCGCAAGGCGCTGTAAGCATAATTAATTACAAACCAAAACCCGTAAAGTTGCGCCCCTGCTGGGCGCAACTTTACGGGTTTTAAATAAGTACATAAAACCCAAGGGATGAGTGGCGGTGCGAAGCACCGCCACTCATCCCTTGGGTTTTATGCGCTAAGTAATCCTTTTATTGTGATCTACAATCAGCAAGCTTTTCAAGATAAACTTTTTGACTACTTACTCCCTTCCCAGTGAAAAATGAGACGTGGCGGCGCTTCGCGCCGCCACGCTAGTTCTGGGTTTTTAATGTCTATTTTGATAGTGGGAAGGGAGTAGGGTTATGCGATTTAATAAGGAACCAAATTTTTGATGGCGCGGCGAAGCCGCGCCATCAAAAATTTGGTTCCTTATTTTACGGCGAAGCCCTTAACCCACATCATTAGCGATTATGGCAATTTGGTGAGGTTATCAGATTTTGTTTCTTTTGCTTCTTTATTTTGATTCCAGAGCAGCATTCCTAATACGCCATCGAGAAGACCACCGCCGCGATCGCCACCATTGACTGCCACATCTGGCACAACCCGCACATTGCGATCGCCAATAGTTTGCATCAATTGCAGAGCCACATAGGAACTGCCGCCAAGGGCATCAACACCAGCGCGATAGGCATCAGCTTTAGCTTCACCCGTAACTCTGATCGCTTCGGCTTCACCACTTGCTTCTTTGACTTTGGCATTAGCTTGCAATTCCGCAATCCGAACCCCTTGCTCAGCCGTGACAATTTCCCTCTGGATGTCCGCTAGGGAAGTTTCTCGCACTAGTTCTTGCCTTTGGGTTTGCGAAACTCGCTGGACTTCGTAGGTTTTACGCTGTTCTTCAGCAATTTTGCGATCGGTAAGCGTCTGCATCAGGGTTTCGGGCGGCTCAATTTGACCAAGCAAAGTATCAACGGCTTGAACATCATAGCCTTGCATTGCCGAACGAATAAAGTCGGAGGCTTCGGCTTGGCGATCGCTACGGGCAATCAAGAAATCTAGCACTGTGTAAGCCTGTGCTGAGTTACGGAAATAATTACCAACCGTAGGACGCAACACATGATCAACCAGATTTTGCATCGAACCGACTCGCGAAATTACCCTCGGTGCATCTAAGGAACCAACATGAATAATTTGGGCAACTTCTAAGTTGAAGGCAAACCCATCGATAGAACGCACATTCAAAGCGCGGAGTTTAGAGTCATATCCATGATCTTCAGTGCGATCGCTAAAGTTCAAGACAATATTAGTGGTGGGAACTAGTTCCACCTTCATGATGTGCGTATTTAGGGGGTGTTTTCCGGGATAAAGTGGTTCTATCCATACGCCTTTATCACCGACATTAACTAAATGTCCGTGGGTAAATAGTACTCCACTTACATCATCTTGAGCGCCACCAACAAAGGAAATCACCACACCAACATAACCAATAGGAATCTCGGTCATTTTTACTTGTTCCACTTGGGCAAACCAAGGGTTAAGATTCCATGAACCTGAAAGAATTACCTGCTCCTGTAAACCACGACGACCACCGCCATCAATGAATAGTTGAGCATTTTGAAAATTGTCATGTTCAGGAATTACAGCTCCTGCGATCGCCCCTGCCTCAATCGGAATTCCATCTAGCGTAGTCACGATACCGACCTTTTCAGTGGCGACCGAGTAGAGCTTCAAGTCCGCAGGGGACATACCGTTAGCAGCAGCAGTTGCCGAAGTAACAATGGAAAAAAGCGCTGTATTAACTCGATAGGTTCCTGCGGTCAAGATGCCGATTTGTCTTCCTTTTTCACCCCCTGCTAAGAGAAACTCTCTCGCGTTTTGGAAGTTATCACAGGATACTGTCTTGCCAAGAATGCGATCTGGGGGAATTGACTTACCATCGTTGGCAATAATTAGTCCAATTTCGCCTTGGGGGATGACGACTACTGATTCTTTGCGAATTCCATATTGCCAAGGATAGTAACCAAAATACCAGCCAGGTGCGAGGGTGTCCGCTTGATATCCTGCTTCTCCATTTAGAGCAACGAGTTGTCCTGGAGGTAAATCACCTCGAAATGAGAATTTCTTGACGACAATGCCGACTTCCCTTTCACCGATGACGATCAATCCTAAGATCCATCCCATCTGCGGCAAAAATATAAATATAATCACCACACCACCGATCGCCCAAACCCACAATGGGAAGTTTAAGCCACTAACTTGCATTGACTGTATCGGTTGCGGTGGTTGATTTACATCCTGTTGCGAAACTTGTTGAGCGATCACTATATCACGACGATCTCCAATTGGAAGCATGACAAATGCACCCATCATTGCGATCGCGGCACTGGAAATAAGCGATCGTTGCCAAAATTTTCGATTCAACTTTCGATTCAATTTCCGACTGATATCCTTAATATTAATTAATCTGTTCACGGGTAAAACCCCACCTTCAGAAGTTTTCTCAATCTAGCGTATTTGTCAGGAAATCTTAAAAATATACTATAAAAATTAACAAGCGAAATTATCTACAGTGCTTTGCATTTTACCTACATCCAAGCAAGTTAAAAACCCAAAAGAGAGTTGCGGCGCGAAGCGCCGCAACTCTCTTTTGGGTTTTAACTAAAGAGAATTCCAACGTTCAGCAGCCGAGGCGATCGCTTTTTCACTCGATTTCTCTTTGAGCATCGCAAGTTGTAACTCCTCGTATATAATCTTTTGCAATTTCTCAATACCCTTAGCAGGTGGAATTAATACTTCTGACTGCGAGAGTTGCGAAGCGCTGATTACTCTGGCTCGATCAAGAACAGGTGAATCTTTACTAGACTCTGTGAAGTAGCGATCGCTAGAGCTTTTAACAGTTGATGGTAATAGGTTTTCTACCTTCGTAAAAGCGAGTTGATTGTCAGCGTTAGTGAGATACAGCGCAAATTTAACCGCGAGAGCTTGATTTGTAGAAGTAGTCGGCACCGCCACATTCATCACCGCCGCACTCTTTTTGCCCGTTGAGCCAGTGATTTGAGAGCCAATATCAGTTACTTTGGCGGTCTCAGGAGCATTTTTGGCAACGGATTGCAAAAACTGGGGACCAGTCAATAAAATTGCTAACTCACCTGCTTGATAGAGTTCTACCGCTTTGCGATGACCTTCTGTTAAAATTTCGCGGGGAATTAGCTGCTTATCAAATAGATTTACCCAATAGTCAAAGGCAGCTTTGCCAACAGGATCGTTAAAAGCCGCTTTGCCGCTAGCATTCAGTAACTTCATTCCCATCTGCACCATCGACTCTAGGACTTGCCCCCCATCCATAGTCAACATAAAAGCATACTTACCAGTTTTTGATTTAATTTGTTCAGAAACCTTGGTGAGTTCTTCAAAGGTTTTTGGTGGTTTAGCAGGATCTAGCCCTGCTTTTTCAAAGAGCGATCGGTTGTAAATAGTAATATCGGTCGCGACATACCAAGGCAACCCAAAGGTAGTGCCATCTAGCTGATTCGCTTTCCAAATGTTTGGGAAATAACTGGCTTGATCTGCTGCCGATATGACTGTGTTCATATCCACTAGAGCTTTTTTTTCTGCCAGTTTTGAAGCAAATTGAGGATTTAGATTCACGACATCAGGAGCTGTCTTTGCTGCCACAGAGCTTAAAATCTTAGTTTCCATCTCTCCCCAAGGAATATCCACCCATTCCACTTCAGCAGTAGGATTTTCTTTAATAAACCCCGCAATTAGATCAGTCATATACTTGTCAAACTGTGGCTTTAGTTGCATTGTCCAAAAAACAATTTTGTTTTTACCAGCAGAGCTATTGGACTGAGTGGTTTGTGCGCCACAAGCTCCCAATAAGAACAGGGTAGAAAGGGAAATAAATTTGCGGCGATTGAGATTGGGAAGGAGATTAGATGGCATAGGGAGATGGTGAAAAGGGATGGATTTAGAATAAAATATTGGGAATAATTTATGAATTACTCCTAAGGTCAAATAAAGCTTTCAGGATATTTTGACATAAGCCTTAAATTATAGCGATACCTTGTAATGAGGAACATACAGTACAAAACGATGTAATATATAGACTATATATTCAATTAATGTATAATCAGTTATAGATTGTATGTATATTAAGTTATGGCACGCACAAAGTCTGATGATCCCCTAGACCTTACGCCCACTGAAGAGATGGTTCTATATGCGGTGCGCGATCGCGAACGCTATGGTTTAGAAATTATTGATGCGATCGCTAAGGCAAGTAATGGCAAGCGCAAGATCGGGTTTAGTTCGCTATATCCGACGCTGAAAAAACTTGAAGAAAAGGGTTTTGTAACTTCGCGGTGGGGTGATGAGACTCCAGAAGAACTCACTGGCGCAAGGCGGCGTTACTATGTGATTGCGGGTGAGGGTAGTCGTGCTCTTAATGCCAAGGAACTGTTTTTAAGCGGATTGAGATCTGTCATGGCGATCGGGGGAATCTAACAATGTCAAAACTCTCGAGAATCTTTGCCAGATTATTAGTCAGCGCAACTTATGGAGGCTTATTAGGTTCTCTAATAGGTTGTGCATATAGTTTGATCGTAGGCTACGATGGGGATGATCCCTACGAATACTTTATTTTTGCTTCAGCTATGACTGGTTCATTAGCGATGATTGGAGCCTTAACTAGAGTTAAAACTTTAATCAAATTCCTGTGTGTGTCTGTTGGCTTAAGCTTGACGTTATACTTATCCTTTTTTCTCTTGAAAACTTGTCTTGTAACTTTGAATCAAGTAGTAAATTTAGATTGGGTTTTGTATTTTTCTAATTTTCTATTAAGTAATTGCGGCAAGATTTTTGCTGGTATTTGGATCTTATCTGGATACCTCTCTATTCTTTTACTTCTAGCATTAATTTCTTCTTGTACAGGTAATTGTGGATTAACTTGGGTATTAAAGAGAATAGCTAGTTGGAAACATAAAACTCCAGAAAATCTAGTTGATGAACACATCGATTGGATATCCTATTCGCTAATCAATTTAATATCTCAGCTTTTTTTATTAAACAAGAAAAATTGTAACCCACAAAACAAACAGAGATCGTGGGATATAAGCTTAATCGTATACATTGCTAGAGAATTAGAAGAAGTCTTTCCTAAAGATTGGAATGACTGGCAGCATTGGGTTAGCGATATGATGGATTCACGGACAAGAATGCAATCAAAGGGAATAAGTCATCGTCTCGTTTCACTGATTACTTTCTATCGCCTCACTCGCTTTGCCTTTCATATCGGCATCGACAAGGTTTTCATTCTTGCTACCCGTAGAGCTACTAGATAAGGAAAAGTAAAAGGAAATATGAGATTATTTTTTACTTTTTACCTTTTACTTTTCACTTAATTACCTTTCACCAATTAGTAAAACCTCTAAAGGAGTATCCGTCCCCTGCCAATATTCCACAGCCGATCGCAAAATATCATAGGCAATCTTCCATTCTTCAGGCTCGACTTTGGAAAATGCTTCTGGATAGTCGTATATCAAAATATATCGCGTCGCAGGACACCACTCTAAATCCGTAATGCACTCCTCCAAAGCATCCCAATTATAGCCAAAATAATCTGGAAATCGCATCACCTCAGCGACTTTCCGCAAAAAAGACTGTTTATCCCGAATTTCTCGACCATCAAGATAAAAAATCTCAGTTCCTAACTTCTGTAAGCCATCAGCCTCATTAGCGATCTCCACCGAATCACGATCAGCTAAAGGCTTAACAGGAAGTAACTGGGTTATGTGCTTAGTCATACTCTTCGATGATTTTCTGAAAAGTTAGATAGTGATCATCAGTATAGTAGATTTCCCCTGCGTTACCAATAACCAAACGGCGTGAACCTCTCGTTGTTATCTCAGGAGTCGGAACCGTATATTCTCGATAATAATCAGGCGATCGCACTGGCAACTTCTCTTCTCTGTTGCGATATATACTCCCATCCTTTTTGTGAGCAAATGCAACACCTGACTCGATTTGCAGGAGGACATTCTTGGCTTCTACTGGTAATTTTTCAAATAGCCTAACGATCATCTTTAATATTGGACTAAATTTTGAAAAATTATCGTAGGAAATACTTTTTCTACGCAAGCTTTTTTATGACAAAAAATTTATCACAAAGTCCCAACAATAATCTCAAATATACGCTTTAGAAGCAAATGAGAAATTGGGCAAAATAATTGTTGACAGTATATCTATTTATTGTATATACTGTTATTTATAGTTAATAGCAGTTTGCTCATTAAAAAAGCACTGTGCCGAAGCAACAACACCTACAAATATTAATGATGGGTTCATTATGTCAAACAAATCGACTTCTGGTAAAAGGTTAGAGCCTTCTCGTCTTCCCAATGATGATGACAAAATTAACATTGCGATTCCCCGCCGTCTGTTGAGAAGTTTCACCTATATCGGAACCCATATCATTGTCCCTGTTTTGGTCTATTCCTTCAGTCCCTACTTACCATCTGCTCAAACCAAATCGCCGACTTGTTCACTACCTCAAACTACCCAAACTCCGCCCAAGCCTTCACGGTAGAAAATGAGATTGCTAAGTGATCGTTTAGGATAAGTTTCTAGTCAGTTACAATACCAAACAGGGCAAAAATCCCGAAAATCAATAATTATGGCAGTCTGTCAACCTCGATATAGTCAAGAAGAATTTGCCCAACTTAGCGATCGCCATTATCAAATATAAACAAGACCATGCCCACAACTACATCCCTGCCCGAAGCACTGCAACAACTTAGCCAAACGCTCCGCAAAGGTCAGCAGACGATGGCGGAATGGCAGGGAGGGGAGTTAGCAATTTCCGCAGTTCCGGGGGCAGGAAAATCAACGGGTATGGCAGTCGCCGCCGCGATCGCGATCGCCAAATTTCAACTTCATCGCCAAAAACAATTGGTAATCGTCACCTTTACCCGTTCGGCAGTCAGCAACATTCGCAAAAAAGTATCTGAGCATTTAAAAAATCTACGCTTGCCTCAAAGCGCATTTATGGTCAGCACTTTGCACAGCTTGGCTTACACGATCGCTAGCAATCATCGCGAACTATCAGGTTTTGGGCTGGGCGAGACTAAGATCGTTTCCGAATCACAAAAACAGAGATTGATTCGGAATGCGACTAATCTCTGGGTGAGGGAAAATCCCAAACTATACAATCTCCTTCTCGAAGGAAGAAACTTTGATGGCGAAGATTCAGAACGGTTAAGACGACAAACAGTATTGCGAACCGATGTATTGCCCAGTCTCGCCAGAGAGGCGATCGCCACAGCCAAAAGTTCAGGATTAAGTCCTACGGATTTACGGCAAATAGAAGCACCTGATGGCGGCAATATCTTAGAAATTGCGGCGGGACTCTATGAGCTTTATGAGAAGTTGCTGCGTCAAGAAATGGCGATCGACTATGACGATATGATTTTGGGCGCTTTGCGGGTACTTAAAAATGAGGGGGTTTGTAAATATTGGCAGGAGAAAATTTTTGCTGTATTTGAAGATGAAGCACAGGATTCTTCGCCTTTACAGACGCAGTTATTAGAGATTCTGGCGCTTACTTCTCAAAAGTTGATTTCAGAGCGCGAAGAGAATCTAGAGTCTGCCATTCCTTTTAATAGAGAAGATGTTGGAACAACTGAAAGGGTAGAGCGAAACTTAATGCGAGTTGGCGATCCTAATCAGGCGATTAACTCGACATTTACTCCTGCTGATCCGCGCTTTTTTAATGAATTTTGCGATCGCTGCAATCTGCAATCACGACTATCGACCCTTGACCAAGCAGGACGCAGCACTAGTAACGTGATGCGGGCAGCTAATTATGTTTTAAATTGGGTGAATCATTCGGAATATGCCAAATTAGAGAAGCCCTTTCGGTCTCAAAAGATTTTACCCGTTGATGCTGATGATCCTCAGCCTAATGCTAATCCAGAGCCAATTGGGAATGGATTAGAAATTTATTTGGGGAATAAGGTAATCGATATTGAAGAAGAAATCTCGATGATCGGCGATCGCATTTTGCAATTACATGAGCAAGATCCCCCACTGAGTATGGCGATTTTAGTGCGTCAACATAATCAAGGACGTTTTGTTGCCGAGTCTCTAGCATGGCTGACTAAAAAGCATGAAATCAAAATCTATGATGTCGAACAAAGTGATCGGCGATCGCGGGTTCCGATGGATATGTTGGCAATTTTGCAATTTATGGAGCGTCCGCACTCACCCGATAATCTCAAATCAGCCTTAGAAGTTCTCAAAGACCGCCAAAAAATCTCATCTCAACAAGATCTCAATGCCCTTGCTAGTAATCCTGAGCAGTTTCTCTATCCGACTCTTTTAGATCCCGCTTTATCAGCATTAGCTCAGGAAACTCAAGCCAAGTGTATTGGACTACTTCGCGCTAAAATCGAACTTCCCTTATATAACCTGATTCCCTTTATTGCCTTTGCTCTCTATGACGAAGAAGCAGGGCTATTAGCCACTGCCGATAAATTAGGCGATCGCCTCAATTTAGAACTAATCGGCAATTATTCTATGCAAACGGTGATTGCATCTCTTAAGGATATTGTCGAGTCGGAGAGCTTTGAAGCTGTCGAAGATGAAAATCTGGAAGGTCGCTATATGACGGGTGGACAAGTAACGATTATCAGTCTCCATAAGGCGAAGGGACTTGATTGGGATGTAGTATTTATGCCTTTTCTACATAAACGCATTTGCCCAGGAGAAGCTTACTTACCCGAATCAGTTAAATTTTTAGGAGATTTTGGTTTGCCAGAGGTGGCGCGGGCGCAGATTCGATCGCTTGTGCATGGCGATCGCTTGCCTAATGCCGAAGAAGCATGGCAGAACTGCAATGATCTCAAACAAGCGGAGGAGTTTCGCCTCCTCTATGTGGGGATGACTCGTGCCAAGCGTTTACTATGGCTCTCGGCAGCAAATGCGGCTCCCTTCAGTTGGAATACCCTCGAAAATCGTACCGAAAATGTAGCGGCTTGTCCTGCGATCTCCAAGCTAGCCAGCAAATTTGCGGAAGCAAATTCCTAAATAACGAGCTACAAGAATTTTCTTGAAAGTGTTGCTTTGCAACACTTTCAAGAAAATTCTTGGTTCGGACTTGAGCGAAAAGCGTTGTAAAAGCATCGCTACTAGCTTTTTGGGTTTTCAAGCTGTAAAATATGCCTTGATATTTTTAAGATTTTTTCGGGAAACTCCATATGTCCACTAGACGTAGTGATAGCGCATTTCCTGTTGGTTACAACCGAGACACTGATAGCCTTGTCGAAGGTATGACTAAACGTGAATATTTTGCAGTTGTGCTGATGCAAGGGCTGACCACATCAAACATGAAGTTTGAAGATGAGTATCAAAAAGCTCGTCTAGCCGTTGCGGAAGCTGATGCCCTGATCGATATTCTGGCTTACGAAGCTAATCCTAAAGCTCTATAGAATCTAGCTACTTTTATGAGGCGAGACAAGGGGCTTAAGCCCCTTGTTTAATAAATTTTTTTGAAGTATGACGATACTTTATATTCCCAAAAGAGAGTGGCGGCGCATTGCGCCGCCACTCTCTTTTGGGGGTATGAGCTATAAAAAAACATCGTTTACAGGAAATAGGACAGAGTATTTTTTATGCCTATAGATTTAAATCCTTTACCGCTGGTTTAGAAGGTTGGTTCTCGGCACATTCGGGCAATTCAGAATATAGAAGTTTGGAAGCGCCCCGATGGAAGCAAATTTTAGCAGTGGTCTTGGGTCTGTATCCTGTGGTGATGATTCAGGCGATCGCTTTTTCTAAATTAGGAATTATGCAATCTTGGTCGTTGTCAAATTCTATGCTTGTCAATAACCTGATTACTTCCACCATTTTGAGTTTCTAGTCATGCCACTCTTTTTCTATCGCCAAGGTTACTAAGACACAAAACCCAATAATTGGCTGGCGGCGCTCCGCGCCGCCAGCCAATTATTGGGTTTTGCTATATTTCTAAATTTTGTAAAAGTGTTGCGAAGCAACACTTTTACAAAATCTCTAGGCTTTAGAATAAGCGCAAAGCGCTGTATGATGCTGTGAGTGCGTTTAGGTTAAATAAAAGTCCGTGTTAGACATTAAGCTCGTGCGATCGCAGCCCGAACAGGTGCAAGCTCGCCTCAACAGCCGAGGCAAAGGTTATGACATTAGTAGATTGGTCGAACTAGAGCAAGAAGTCAGAGCCTTAGAAACTCAGCGATCGCATTTGCAAGCCGAAAGCAATGATATCGGTAAGCAAGTCGGCATCAAAATGAAAAATGGTGCGCCCGCCGCCGAAATTGAAGCATTAAAAGCGCGATCGCCTGAAATCAAGCAACAACTAGCAGAACTTGAACCCAGAGAAAGAACTCTGCGCGAAGAGAGCAATGCCATTTTGATGACATTGCCTAACTTGCCTAGCGAAACCACTCCTATTGGTGCGAATGAAACCGAAAACATAGAAGTACGCCGTTGGGGTGATCAATACAAAACTACTCGCACCGATATTCTGCCCCATTGGGAAATTGGTGAAAAATTAGGGATTCTCAACTTTGAACGGGCTGTCAAAATTGCACAGGCAAGGTTTGTGAACTTGATCGGTGCTGGAGCCGCCCTCGAACGCGCTCTGATTCAATTCATGCTAAACACCCATACAGCAAATGGCTATGTGGAAGTTGCGCCCCCACTTTTAGTCAATTCGTCCAGCATGACAGGCACAGGACAGTTACCCAAGTTTGCGGAAGATCTATTTAAGTGTGCCGAAGACGATCTGTGGTTGATTCCTACCGCAGAAGTTCCTGTTACTAATTTGTATCGTGATGAAATCCTTGAAGATGAGAACTTACCAGTTCATCATTGTGCCTACACACCTTGTTTTCGTAGGGAAGCAGGTAGCTATGGACGTGATACTAGAGGACTGATTCGTTTGCATCAGTTTAACAAAGTGGAACTCGTTAAATTTGTGCTTCCAGAAAACTCAGCAGCAGAGCATGAGAAGTTGGTAAACGATGCCGAATCCATCTTGCAAGCCTTAAAACTTCCCTATCGTGTAGTCGAGCTATGCACGGGTGATATTGGCTTTGGTGCTGCCAAATGCTATGACCTCGAAGTATGGCTACCTGCGGCAAATACCTATCGCGAAATTTCTAGCTGCTCCAATTTCCATGATTTTCAAGCTAGACGAGCCAATATTCGCTTTAAGAGTAAAGGTAAAAAGGGAACTGAATTTCTGCATACGCTCAATGGTTCAGGTTTGGCAGTCGGACGCACGATGACTGCAATTCTAGAAAATTATCAGCAGACAGACGGACGCATTTTAATTCCTGAAGTGTTACAACCTCTTCTCAATAGAGAATATCTCTAGCATAAAAACCCAGATTGCTGTCCGCTAAGCGGAAGGCAATCTGGGTTTGGTTTTATCAAACTTAGCGCGAGGGCTAACCTATGGCAACAATCCACCGACTGCATCCAGACAATCCTCAATCACGCGCGATCACTCAGATTGTGTCAGCTTTGCGCGATGGCGCGATTATGCTTTATCCCACGGATACTGTCTATGCGATCGGTTGTGATCTGATGTCTAAAACAGCCGTGCAGAGAGTGCGGAAACTCAAGCAGATGTCTAATGACAAACCGCTCACATTTTTATGTTCTTCGCTCTCTAATATCGCCGAATATGCCAATGTATCGGATGTCAACTATCGTACAATGCGAAGTCTAGTTCCTGGTCCTTTTACCTTCATTTTGCCAGCGACTAAACTAGTGCCGAAGCTAGTCCTCAATCCTAAGCGCAAAACCACAGGGATTCGTGTTCCTGACCATCGTGGATCACAGGCTCTAATTGAGGCTTTAGCTAATCCAATCATTTCAACGTCAGCAAATCTTATTGAAGAAGATATTGAGATAGAAGACCTTGATTATCAGTCAAAAAATACAAAGTATGGTGATGTCTGCGATTTGCCAAAAATAGAACTCTTTGATCGCTTCTCTAAGCTAGTTGACTTGATCATTGATGATGGCTCTGATCATACTAATCAGGTTTCCACGATCCTCGATTTGACCGACGATCTCCATCCTAAGATTTTACGTCAGGGTTTAGGCAAGGTTCCTTTTATGTAAAAGAAATTGCCGAAAGCTTGGGAGCAAATTATCTAGTTAACTATGTTTAGTATGATCCTATGCCGCTTACAGTTGTCTGGTTTCGACAGGATTTACGCATTTATGATTGCGTCCCATTGCAACGAGCATCTCGCCGAGGTCAAGTCGTTCCTATTTACATTTTTGAGCGATCGCTACTACATCATCCCGAAGCTTGTCCAGCACAGATTGCTTTTACCTTGGAATGTCTGAAAGCTCTAGATCTAGACCTGCGGAAGTTAGGCGGGAGGTTGATTTTAAGAATTGGCAATCCCATAGAAATTTTACCGAATTTAATAGCCGAAACCCAAGCAGAGGGAATATACGCCCATACGGATTGCGATCGCATTTATTGCCGAGTCAGAGATGCCAAGCTGAATGCTGCTCTAGCTGAACGACAAATGAAAATACGCTGGTTCGAGCCACCAGCCAGTATTGACGAACTAATTGCCTATCCAAAGTATCGCGATCGCTGGTACGAGGATATGAATACGCCGATCGCGCCGCCACCCCAAAGAATAGTCGTACCAGACAATATTGTTAGTGAACCTATGCCCACCTTAGAAGAGCTAGGACATAAAAGCGATCGCAAAGTTATTCCAAAAGGAGGAACGGAACCAGCGCGATCGCTTCTCAAAGAATTTTTTAATAGCAAAGCTGAAAGTTATTATTGGCAACTCTCCTATCCAAGCGCCGAAGCTACCACTGGTTTAAGTCCCTATATCAAGGTTGGGGCAATTTCGATTCGAGAATGTGTGCAATTTGCTAAAGCCTTTACAAGCGATCCCGATTTTCGCATTCGTCGCAGTAGCAAGCAATTAATCTCGCGATTGCGTTGGGGAAGTGGATTCCATCAAAGGTTTCGCTATATGCCTCAGCTAGAACTGCGATCGCTATACTCTATATTTGACGATGAAGGATGGGAATTTGATCTTGATCGCTATCAAAAATGGCAGCAGGGACTTACGGGATTTCCCATAGTGGATGCGGCGGCTAGGTGTTTGCTAGCCACGGGGGGCTGGAAAGAGTTGAACTTTCGCAGTCGGGCAATCTATTCCAGCTTTTTGAGCAATTTATTAGGAATGGATTGGCGCTACGGAGCTTTACATTTTATGCAGCATTTACTTGACGGCGACTGCGCGATCGACCACTATCAATGGGCGATGCAAGCAGGAGTTACTCACTGTGTCGATAAGTCATGGACGCGGATTTACAATCCAAGTGAAGTAGCGATCGCTAGATGCGATCCCGAAGGCAAATTTATCAAGCGCTGGCTACCAGAATTATTGGAAGTTCCCATTGAAAAGCTGGGAGGGAATTTGCAGATGTACGGCTATCCTGCACCAATGCTCGATTACAAACAGGCAAGACAGAAACGAGTCAAGCAATTAGAACGACAGCGATCAACTTTTCGCGAACAAGAAAATGTCTTACCCTATTTAGCCAGAATGCCTGAATTTCCAATTCCTTTTGCAAGCCCTGATTTTAACGAACAGTCAGATTGGTTATCCGATCGCAATCCACCTTTATTTCCAGAAGCGCTTGACTTGAATAGCTTGGATAACGAGCAAGCAGTGAATTTGCGAACGTGGTTGGTCGCTCATGTCGAAATTAAACCTCATAAACCAAGTTCTCTCAAGCCGAAAGCAGAGAAATCCTCTAATGAGATTTCTCAAAAAACTTCTAACAAAAAAGCCAAGCCTAAAGAGGAAGCGCAAGCTACTCAGCTATCTCTTTTCGAGACTCTATTTTAAGTTTATATAAAGCCTTTACTGCCCGAAAAGAGTGAGAATCTCAGCTAATATCATCATAATCACCGCTGCGAGTGGAATATTCCTTGTTGGCTCATGGTGTAACCTTAAAGCCAATTATGGAACTCATGTACGAATGGGGAAAGCAAATGCTAAAGAACATCAATTTGACTTTAGTTGACGAGGCGATCGCTATTACCGTGAGTCGTGATTTTTAGGCGATCGTCCTTTTGCTCCTAAATATATCGTATATTAGGTATTGGAACCTAGAGAGAATGTCTAGAATTCTAAAATTTATGTAATTACTACAAGGATTTAACCGTGATTACAAATGCTAGTAGCCTTACCCTTAGTACTCTCCGTCAAACCTTTGGCTTGAGACTCGACTCTAGCGATCGCTTTTTTGATGAATGGTTAAATAATGCGCCGACTCTAACCGAAGCGGAACTACAAGGACTAGATCGCCTCACTCGCAACTATACTTATCTCAGTCAAGAAGAACCACCGCTCGAAGAAATTGTTAAGCTTGTCGTGGTATCACCATTGCTAGATTTGGCTGGTTTCTATCAGTTTCCTTTTTTGGTAAAAGCAGAAGTAAGTACCAATATCGAAGTTGCTGACGAAGCTAATGCTATGGCGGTTCAAGGCAGAATTGATATTTTGGTAATCCAAGATAGTTTTTGGATTTTGGTAATTGAATCAAAACCCGCAAAGCTAGACGTTACGGCAGGAATTCCCCAAGCACTTACTTATTTGTTGAGCGCTCCTAAATTACAGGCAAGTTGTTATGGAATGGTTACAAATGGAAGAGAAGTATTGTTTTTGAAATGCGTTCGCAAACAAAGTGTCCCTCAATATACGCGATCGCCTACTTATCGGTTACTTGAAAATGCGGCAGAACGTATCCAAGTTTTGCAGGGACTTAAACAAATGGGGGCTTATATTGGCGATTTGAGGGGGTAAGCGATCGCTATAACTGTGAGTTGTAATTTCTAGGCGATCGCTCTACTAATTTCATGTGATTGAACTTAAAATCATGCTGATTTTGTCGAAACTAGCTTGCAAATTGGACGCTGTAAGACCATTAGTAACAAACCGCAAACTAGCATTGTTCCTCCTGCAAGAGTGAAGGTCGCCCTTAAACCAACGACTTGACTTACTGGTTGGGTTATTAATGGCGAAAGAAATTGCCCTAGAAAAAAGAATGTGCTTGAGCCTCCTAAAGACCGCCCTTTAGCTTCATCAGACACTTCCGAAGCAATCCATAGATTCAAATTGGGCATCAGTACTCCTAATCCCATCCCAACGATCGCCAATCCCACAAACACCAACGCATAAATATGAAACAATCCGATGATGCTGAAGCCTGCACCGATCAACCCAAAGGCAAGAATCAGAATACTAAAGAAGCCCAAGTGCTGTTTGATTTTGCCGTAGAAAAACGAGGCGGCGGCGCTAAATAGCGTATTAAGAGCCAGAGCTAGACCACTCTGACTCGCGTTGGCATTTGCCAGCTCCTTTAGATAAAAAGGTAATTGCACTGGAATCAGATAAAAAATGATTTGACTCATTATCGCCACGCCGTAGATAAAAGCTAGTAGTTTGAATGGAAAAGTGGGAAGAGAACTAGAGGGTGGGATTGTTGAGCGTTGTGGTTCTGGAATTGCCCAAATAACCAAAGGCAATAACAGCCAAGCAAACAAATAAATTAAAAATGGAAACCGCCAGTTTTGGTCAGCCAGAAACCCGCCGAGGGAGAGAAACAGCACTCCGCCTAACCCCATAAAGCCCGTTTGCAAACCAAGAAAACTAGCACGGGATTCTCCATCGTAGTAATCGGTAATTAAGGTAATTGCTGTGACCATAATGCCTGCTACTGCAAGTCCCAAAAATGCCCGACCAATCAAGATGTGCCATAAGGAGTCAAACACATAGCCCGATGCTCCCGCAAACCCATATAACAATACTGATGCAAGTAGGAGTGGCTTGCGTCCAAAACGGTCAACTACTGCTCCAGCGATCAGTGAACCAAACACAATAAATAGGGGAGGTAAAGTAAGAACTAATTTCACCCAAAGAGTGGCATTGTCAATATCTTTGAAATGCTCCTGCATGGCTGGAAGAGAAGGCGCAATTGTTGATCCTGCCATTACAGTCAGCATACTTACAAGTAAGAGAGTTGCTTTAGTAAGTCTCGAATTGGGGTCTGGATGCTTATCGTTCAAATCTTTGCACCATAGTTGGCACAAACTTCTCTTCTATTACTTCTACATTGCCCAAAACATCAATTTGGTCGAAATGCTGAATTGTCTCAGCTATAATCGCCTCTTTCCCCGCTAAATTTTTCATAAGTTACTTACCTGATATAAGCGGTTACACAACTAGATTTTATGCAGACAATGATTGATTTGATGGGCAAGATGATCGAATCGATTGACTTAAATACAAAACGCTACAAGGTTAAGTGACAATCGCCTATTCTATCTATCTTCTCAAAGCGATCGCTATTACTACTGTAAGTCTCGATTTCTAGGCGATCGCTTCAACGATATATTTGTCTTTACGATTGCCGATAACTTCTCAGAACTCAATAACGAAGTTGACCATTTTTGCTTACCTAATCACCGCAGGAAAGTGACTTTAACTGACTTTTCACGAATAGTAAACTGTTTCGCTCATCTAGGGAATTAGGTGAAGCCATCTCAAGCAGACAGTTAAGAACTTATACCTAGGAGATATACCTAGTAGCATGAAATCAAGTTTCGCCCAAATACCAACATGAGCGAACTGTTCACGGTTACCAAAGTTTATCGGGCGGGCGAAGCTGGTTTTGGAGAAAGCCTCCCAGTACCAAGGTGGGTAGGAGAATATAACTATACGAGCGGACATTGATCCAAAAAAACTGTTCGACACAGTTGGGAAGGTGATTTTTCCTTCAATTGTCGAATTAGCCAAAAGCTTTCCGAATCAAGGTCAGAAGAAAGTTTATTATCAGTAATCCTAGCGTGGCTGTGATGTAATTATTGATGGTAAAACTCTGTGGACTCAAGCTAAAAGCTATACGGTTCCCAATCCCGAAATTTAGTATACCAGCACTTATAAATACAGCTAAACTCCCAACAAAGCTGATCAATCTGGTAAGAAGTTTCATGGGTAGAGACTGAGGGCTATCTTGACGCTCCGCTCGCAAACCAAGTAGAAGGCTACTTAAGAACCAACTGAGTAAACATGAATTGATAATTAATAAAAATCCATTCATACCGCCTGTGTATACGAACGAAAATTCAAATCCCATTAAAGTGGAGAATAGATTTATACTGAACGATTTCCAAAGTGCACTTCGCCAATTGAGAGATTCTCGTTTATAGAGTCCCCATGCTTCCAACAAGATAATTCCTATGCCTACCAACCCAAAGGTGGCTATAGAAGATATTAGGGGTATGTTCAACATAAAAATGGTGAAAGGCAAGCCCACATTAGCCAGAACTGGCGAGATCATTGTATACATAGGTTAATATAAAGAACTTAGGTTGTATTTTAACTGCCTCCAATCGATCCTTCTTCCTAGAGGGCAAGTATGTATAACATAAAGTTTTAACGCAATTGCGATTTAATTACTCTACTGGGAGACAAAATACCGCAGATTTCTACTTCAAGTAAAGTGTGATCGTATTAACAATCTATCTTCTAAAGGCGATCGCTATTACCTATTTCTCCACAAATTCTTTAATAATTTTTTCGATCACATTATTCTCTATATCTGATGTGTCGGACTTAGAATAAATCGTCACCAAAACCACACTGGTTTCAGTTTTTACATAATAAATAACCCGATAACCTGCACTTTTTCCTTTCTGAATATTGCTGTTTTTGAGACGAACCTTAAATACTTGATTATTCAAACCAGAAATTTGATCACCTAAAATTTCTCCTGATTTAAGCTGCTCAATCAGAGGTTCTAGATCCTTACGAATTGAACGATAACGTTTAGCTAATTGACTAAGATCTTTTTTAAAACGGGAAGTCAGAAAAATTTCGATAGAATTACTCGACATCAATCCCCTCCCACATCTGAGATAGAGGAATAGTTTGACCACTCATCGCCTCTTTGAGTCCTTGTTTAATGCCCTCAATAACAACATCATCAGGGGTATCATCAAGATCCTCACGGGTTTTTTTGACTAAATATTGTAAAACTTCATGCTGTTCATTAAGTGAAAGTTGATCGATCAAAGTAAAAACCTGATCTTTTGTAATTTGCAAAGTTAGCATAAGTGTCAATTCCCTTAAGTGTTATTCATAAATTTAGCAAAATACTATTCTCTATTGCCTAAATTATAACTGCACATCAATCCCCCACTCATCCCCCCGAATCAAGCGATCGCCGATCAATTGTATGTTTTGCAATATTGCGATATAAGTGTTATGCTTGACGTAACACATAAAACTTGCCTATGCCTCAAAAATATAGAGACAAACGCATAGCCAAATTTGCTGCGGGCGATCGCGTCAAAGAATTTCAGACGTTTGAAAGACAAGCATACAAACGCCTAGAAATTCTAGAAGCCTCACCTAATAAAGAATCCTTAATAGCTTTGCCAAGCAACCATTTTGAGGCACTAGGCGGAAATAGAAAAGGGCAGTACAGCATCCGCATAAATGACAAATGGCGTATTTGTTTTGAGTGGATAGAAACAGAAAATCGCCCATTTAATATCGAAATTATCGATTATCACTAAAGGAGAAAACAACTATGGCAAGACCTGCAATTCATGCTGGCGAAATCTTAGCAGATGAACTAGAAGAACTTGGAATTAGTGCATCAGAACTAGCGCGATCGCTCCATATACCCACAAATCGGATTACGCAAATTCTCAAAGGGCAAAGAGGTATTACGGCTGACACTGCATTACGTCTAGGTCGATGGTTTGGCACTGGCGCAGAACTATGGCTAAATTTACAAAAAGCTTATGAGTTACGCCTCGCCGAGGAGTTGGCAGGGGAAGAAATTCAAAAAACGATTCAACCTCGTTCATCTATAATCAATCAGCAATTAGCTCAAGTTTAAATAGATAAATTTGGGGTATTTGGAAGGCGATCGCAGTTTGATTTTTTTGAAGTGGCGATCGCTATTACTGTGAGGCGTGATTTTTAGGTGATCGCTTTAACGATATATTTTCTAAAGGTTTGCAGAAGGTTACTAAGCAGACTAATGGAGAAGTATTATGGAAACAAACCCAAACGAACCCATAGTTTTCGAGCAGCTACTTGAGCAGCACTGTTCATCTTTAAATTTTCCACCGTAACTTTTCCAACCGCAGTAATTCCCATAACCATACCAGCTTCCATATTAATCTGAAAATGTTCTCTCCACAAATTTTGTCTTGGGTGAAAAAATTGAACTTCATCACTTGAATCAGAATCAATAGCGCTAACACAAGTTCCTTTACGAAGATTACAAGACCTACAGGCAAGAGCTAGATTTGATTCTTCACTTGTACCTTGTCGAAATAGAGGAATGATATGCTCAACCTCGAATGGAAAATTAAAAACTAATTCTGGAGCATGGCAATATTCGCAACAATGATTAGCACGTCCTGCGATCGCACTGTAATAAGGATTCATAGACTTAGTTACTGCATTAAGGCGGTTGTGCGCACAGTTGATGCTCTTAGTTCAGCATCAACTAAATTATCTAGCTCTGCTTGTTGTTCTAATAGTAATGTTTCTCCGCGATCGCGTGCTACTCGCCATAAATCCATCAACTCCGAGAGCCGTTTTTGTTGATCGGCACTAAAAAATAGGTCAGGATGAAAACTTTGGATGACCAGCAGCGCAGTAAATCCTGATTCACCTAACTGAGCAGTTAAACCATCTAAAGCCTGTCCCGCAGTTTTACCAACCCCCTGTTTATCTCCAGCGATCGCCCGATAAGATTTTTCACCGCTAACACTTGATATTGGCAAGATTGATACTGTAGTCATTTTTAACCTCAAGATCTCTTACTGCCTCACATTATAGCGTTTATAGATATCGCGATCGCCTCAACAATCTATCTACTAAAGCTTTGCTGAAGGCGATCGCCATCTCTAAAACATGATCAAGTTCAAATTATTTTTTAATGGCGATCGCCATTAAAATTAAATCGCAAGAATTAGATATTTACTTGCAAGTCAGGTGACTTAAGATATCAAAGTACTGACAATGTATTTAGCCATGACACAATTTACCACGACAGAGCGAAGATGGGAGGTGGTTGTCGCAAACAATAGAGAAGCAAAGAATCAGGAGATTCGATTTGCAGTTGAGAAGACAAACTTAGGATGGGTAATGGTTGCTGCGACTGAAATAGGGGTTTGTGCGATCGCCTTAGGCGACAATCCCGATGAATTAGTGAGCGAAATTCAGAGGCGATTTCCACAAGCAGAATTTTGTGATGACGATCTGACATTTCAGCAATGGGTTACAGATGTTGTCTCCATGATCGAAATGCCTAAGCGCAGCCTGAATTTACCTCTTGATATTCAGGGTACTGCTTTTCAAAAACAGGTATGGCAGGCATTACGAGCTATTCCCGTAGGAAGTACCTTAAGCTATCAACAAGTTGCCACCCAAATTGGGAAGCCCAAAGCATTTCGAGCAGTTGCTTCGGCATGTGCGGCAAATAAACTAGCGATCGCAATTCCCTGTCATCGAGTGGTGGGTAGTAATGGTTCTCTCAGTGGCTATCGATGGGGAGTGGAACGCAAACAAGCTCTATTAGAACTAGAAAAGTTAGGGAATTTATAAAAAATAGTAACGCCTCTATTCAAGCAATCCGCGATCGCAATACTGATGAGTCTTAAGTTTTAGGCTTCTCTAGAACTTTTCGCGATCGCGCAATTTTTGTTGCATCCTTGGCAAAGCCTCTAGCTCAAATATCGTGAGCTGTCCAGAATTAGCCTTACCGCGATCGCTCTGCAATACTTCTACCCAATAGGCGTATTTCTTTCCCTGACGCAATTGTCCATTTAAGGCGCGGAGTAATGGAGAAGCATTTTTAGCTTGCGATCGCCTGATCATCGCGGCATTGGGATAAGCATAAACAACTGAGGCAGTCGCATAGTCTCGCATAATTTCGGGATTATAAATCGAGCGCAAAGACTCCTCTAGTCGAGATTTTGTGACTCCATTTACAATGTCAAAAAAACTAATCTGTTCACTTCTAATTAAGTTAGCATCCCCACTTTTTTCAACTGTTCCCACAGACAGAATACTTGCCTGAAACTGAAATCGACGGGCTGGAGTATCACTCTTGCGAATCAGGAGACGTTCACCCTTTGCAGGGGTCAGCACGGGATTGGTTTTGATCCAGTCAGCAACTTCGTCAGGTGATTGACCAGGTAAGGCGATCGCGGATGGCGACATCACCAAACTAGCTATTTGCATTGATACCTGTGTCAACAAGGTTATGGCGATCGCCATCTTCGCGCCCTTGAAATTTTCGACCTTAAAGTAATTCATGAAACTCCTCTACACCAATCATTTTTTAGATTAAATTTTGTCGGCGCTGCATCATCCAGATCTTTGCGCTCAAACCCGAACCAATAATTTTTTGAAAGTGTTGCAAAGCAACACTTTCAAAAAATTATTGGGGTTCGGTTGCTCGAAAATTACTGTAGTTACATTGCTACGCCCTTATGAATAAGTAGCTAGGGGTAAATCCTAGCCCTGATGCTATGTATTTACCCAAATTTGACGCAAATAATGGGTGAAAGGATATCACAAGTGGGACTGATTTATAGTGACATTTTCTGATTTTTTCTAACTTTTTCTGATTTGCTCAGTTTCAATAGGTAACTTGCTGAACCCAAAAGATGAGGGGCGGTGCGATGCGCCGCCCCTCATCTTTTGGGTTCTGTAAGTTTTGCTTAGGACATAAGACTCAAGAAGTAAGTTGCGGCGCATCGCGCCGCAACTTACTTCTTGGATTTAGGGTGTGGTGTTGCGATCGCTATCTCGCCAAGGAGTTTCGACAAAACTAGCATTGGGTAACTTGGGCAAGCCCCATTTGCTAACTAGATTTTGTAACATCCGATCCTGCGATTGATGGAAAGTGTCAATATTTCCTTCACCACGATTGACGATCGCAAACCAAACAGCGCCATACTTTTGAGTTTGAATAATCCCTTCAACAGCGCTCACATCTGATAATGTGCCAGTCTTGACGATCGCCCCTTTCGGCAAGCCGCGCTGCTCGATCGTGCCACATTTGCAACCACTGACAGGATAAAGATCGGCAAGGGTCAAGCCTTCCACTTGGGCGCGATTATGAACTTCCATCAAAATAGCCACATTTGCCCTTGGCGAAATTTGATTGGCTTGACCTAAACCTGAGCCATTAATTAACTTGATCTCATCGGGAGGAATTCCCGTGGCTTGAGATGCGATCGCGGCTACTTGCTTACCGCCACCTAATTGCTCAGCTAGCATCTCCGCCATGTCGTTATTACTAAAAGTATTCATCCGCTTGATAATTTGCCAAAGGGGTAATGACGAATGGCGAATTAGGATTTGGCTGTTATCACTAAGCTTGGGAGAATATAAATTACTACCCGTAATTACTAATTGGGGTTTTGGAGTTCCCGCCGCCATAGTGGCGTATTGAGTGGCGACTTCACCTTCCCATTGGCTGCTGTCAAAGGCTAGGCGCAATAAGCTAGCAGACTCACTATAGTCTGCCTGAAAATTCATCGCAAAATTTCCCGTAATAATCAGATTGCCTTGAACGCGCTTAATCCCTAATTGATTGAGCTTATTGCCAAGAGCGATCGCCTCTTCCCACACAAATAGAGGATCGCCGCCCCCCTCGATCCACAAATCCCCCTTGAGGGTATCGCCAACAACTTTGCCTGTGGTGCGGATATTGGTGATAAAGCGATGATTTGATCCCCATCTTTGCAGAGCGGCGAGGGTAGTCGCGCTTTTGGTAAGCGATGCTGAAGAAATCGGACGATTTGATAAACGTCCTGCGGCGATCGCGCCATCGTGGGACTGAATCCACACGCCTTGTTCGGGATTGGTCAAGCCTGCTTGTTGTAGCTCCTTAAGCATAGTGGCGATCGCGTCGGTGGCGATGGGATCACCCTGAGTGTTGGCGATCGTCTCCGAGGCTAGGACTGGGCGAGTAGCATAGCTCATTAGCGAATGTGGCACGGTGGCGATCGCGCGACCATCAAGGGCTTGGGTTGAAATTGCTAATAGCAAAGCACTAGCCAGACTCCACGTTGTCATGAGAAATTTCGCCATTAGTTTAACAACGTAATGAAGTATAAACTAAAGCGTGTGAGGTGGCGCGGAGCGCCACCTCACACGCTAGCCCAAGAATTGAGTTGTCCTCAAACAAATGATCGTCGCTATAGTTAACTTTCAGAAAGAATTGTTATACTTGCTTTATCTAAATTTCATTGTATGCATGTATAAAACTAATTCTTAACCTCACCTAAACCATGCTGGCAAGTCTTTCCGATTATCAGGCGATCGCAAAAATATACGAGAGTTCCAACTCACAGGTCTATCGAGGGTTGCGAGTTGCTGATCAATTGCCAGTAATTTTAAAGGTGCTGAGTGCAGAAATACCAACTTCGCAAGTTGTGGGGCGATATCGACTAGAGTACGAAACTACTAATATTTTTGACTCGGAGTTAGTCATCAAAGCCTATGATTTTCAACGTTGTCAAGAGAGCTTTGTGATTGTCTTAGAAGATATTGGAGGTAAGTCGTTAGAAGATTTTTTAGAAGAAAACGAGCTAAGTCTCACGGAAACTCTAGGCATAGCAATTCAAATTTGTGAGGCAGTTGCCCAAATCCATGCCGCAAATGTGATTCATCGGGATATCAATCCCGCCAACATCATTATCAATCCAGAAACATATCAATTAAAAATGATTGATTTTGGCATTGCTTCGGTATTGCCAAGAGAGCAGTTGATTTTTGATCATCAAGGACTTTTGGAAGGAACCTTAGCTTATATTTCGCCTGAGCAGACAGGACGGATGAATCGATCGCTTGACTATCGCACTGATATTTACTCAATGGGTATCACTTTCTATGAAATGTTTGTCGGTTGTCTGCCCTTTATCAATGAAGATCCACTAGAATTAATTCATCATCATCTTGCCCTAGAGCCGATCGCCCCACATCATCGCAATCATCAAGTCCCCCTGATGTTGTCAAGGATTATTGAGAAACTAATAGCTAAAAATGCGGAAGAACGCTATCAGAGTGCTTGGGGAGTAAAAGCCGATTTGGAGGAATGTCTCCGTCAATGGCAAACACAACAACAGATAGAAGTCTTCCCGTTAGCAGCACAGGATATTGCTGATCGATTTTTAATTTCTGAGAAGTTATATGGTCGAACGATAGAAGTAGATCGGTTACTGACATCTTTTAATCAAGTTGCTAATGCACAGACCAATCAAAACGTAGAGATGATCTTGATATCAGGATATTCAGGAGTCGGTAAATCGAGGCTAGTCCATGAAATCCATAGGTTAATTACCAGTAGTCGCGGTTACTTTATCTCGGGCAAATTTGAACAATATCAGCGAGATATCCCCTATCTAGCGATCGTGCAAGCTTTGCAAAGTCTGATCACGCAATTACTAACCGAAAGTGAAGCTAGTTTGCAAAAATGGCGATCGCTTCTGATTGAGGCTTTGGGAAGTAATAGTCATGTAATTACAGAGATAATTCCCAATTTATCATTGATGATTGGCAAACAGCCCGATGCGATCGCTAATGAAGATTTATCGGCTAGTGAATCACAAAATCGATTTAATTTGGTTTTCCAAAAATTTATTGGAGTATTCGCGCAGCCAGCACATCCCTTAGTGATTTTTCTTGATGATCTGCAATGGGCTGATCTATCTTCTTTAAAGCTATTGCAACTTTTAGCCCTCTCTTCGCAGCAAAAATCTCTGTTACTGGTGGGGACATATCGTGATAATGAGGTGAATGCGGCGCATCCGATGATGCAGATGATTGAAGGTATCCAACAGGCTGATCGAACTATTCAGCGCATACATCTTCAAGAACTAAATCTGTCAAGTATCAATGAACTGATTGCCGATACGCTCCATTGCTCACCCATAAAAGCTCTACCCCTTGCCGAGTTAATTCAACAAAAGACAGGTGGCAATCCTTTCTTTATGAATGAATTTCTCAAATCTCTTTACAGCGATCGCCTGATTAGCTTTGATTATCAATCAAGGCAATGGCAATGGTCGATTACGCAAATTCAAAACTGCGGCATTACTGATAACTTGGTCAGTCTCATGGCTGAGAAGATCCAAAAACTAAGCGATCGCATCCAGCAGTTATTAAAAATCGCGGCTTGCATCGGTAGTCAATTTGATTTTCAGACCATTGCGCGGCTCTTTGACACAGATATATCAATCATTCCTACGATTCAAGAAGCGATCGCGACAGGATTAATTTTGCCATTGAGTAAAGCTTCTCAATCAATTCACTACGGCAGTGAATTGACTAATCAGCCACCTGAAATCATTTACAAATTTGCCCATGATCGTATTCAGCAAGCAGTATATTTACTGATTAATGAGGTTGATAAAATATCTCTCCATTACCGCATTGGCAAAATTCTGCTGCAAAATATTGATAAACATTCAGACCAAATTGAAGCTCAAATCTTTAAAATTGTTGGTCAGTTCCGTTTTGCCGAATCTCAAATTACGGAACAAAAAGAACGAGATTACTTAGCAAAATTAAATCTTCTCGCGGCAAATCGAGCAAGACTTTCCTATGCCTACAACTCATCTGTACAGTATTGTCAGACAGGTTTACAACTACTAGCTTTTGATCATTGGGAAGATCAACCACAACTAGCGCAGGAGCTATTTTTAGAAAAAATCACTGCCGCTAGTTTGGCAGGTGAATTTGCACTAGTAGATCAGATCATTGAGTTAGTTACGCCACGACTTACATCCATCTATGAAATTATCAAATTTGTAGAAGTTCAAATTCAATCATTAATAGCGCGTAATCAGCTTACAGAGGCGATCGCGATCGCCCTAAATTTGCTCACTCAGTTAGGAGTAGATTTACCCCGAGAGCCTGACCAGAGGACAAGCGCACATCTGAATATTGATATTGTCGCCAAAAAATTAGTAGATATTGGCAATCCTCTCGCCTTACCTGCCATGAGCGATCCCTCCAAATTGGCAGCCATGAAGATTCTTAGTAACATTGCTTCTGCGGCTTACATTGGCAACCCTGCGCTCTATCCGATCATTGTGCTGAAACAAGTAGAATTATCCTTGGAGTTTGGCAACACCGCCGAAACAGCCTATGCTTTTTCCACCTATGGCTTGATTTTATGTGTGAGTAATCAGATTGCACAGGGCAACCAAGCCGCAGATATTGCCTTAGCATTAATGGAACGTTTTCAAGTCACAAAATTTAAAGCGAAAATCTTTAATTTGATTTATCATTTCGTGCGCCCTTGGCAGGCTCCAATCAGAGAGATGCTTATACCTCTACTAGATGGTTATCAGTCAGGGCTTGCCTTGGGGGATTTAGAATTTGCAGCTTACTGTATTTTCAATTATTGTCAAATAGAATACTTCGCAGGTGAGAGATTGGATAAAGTTAAAACAAATATGCAATCCTATGGCGAAGCGATCGCGCATTTAAATCAATCCACGGCTCTAAACTTTCACCAAATCGGTTGTCAATCAGCCCTAAATTGGCTAGGGGAAAGCGTTAATGCACAAGTTTTGATTGGTGATGTTTATAACGAAACCGAACGATTGGCAACCCACATAGAAGCTGGAGATTCTTATTCTGTGGGAAGTGTATATGTGCATAAATTAATGCTCACTTACCATTTTGGAAATGCAGAAGAGCTGCTAGTAATTGTCGATCTTGCCGAGAAGTCGATTATGAGTTTAGGAGGATCAATTTTATTCGGTGTTTTCTATTTCTATCAAGCACTAACATTTTTATCTTTAAAAACCTTAGATTTGACAACGGAAGATATAACTATTTCACGTCATGAGAAAATTTGCGAGGCTCTAGCCAAACTTGCTCAATGGGCAGATCATGCTCCTGCGAATTTTGCTCATCGCCTATATTTAGTTAAGGCTGAGATGGCTAGGGTGCAAGAAAAAATCATTGAGGCGATGGATTTGTATGATCAGGCGATCGCTTTAGCAAAAGAGAATCAATATATCCAAGAAGAAGCGTTAGCAAACGAGCTAGCTGCTAAGTTTTATCTAGCTCAAGGGCGTAACTTTATCGCGCAAGCCTATATGCAGGGAGCGAGATATGCCTATTTAAAGTGGGGTGCGATCGCTAAAGTTCAACACTTAGAAAAGTGCTATCCCCAAATTTTAGAAAGTTCTATCACTAAAAATGTGACCACTCGCCCCCAGCAGCGATCTAACTCTAATCCATCTACTATCAATCACGTCACTGCGATCGATCTCGAAACAGTAATCCGTTCAACTCAAGCGATCGCCAAAGAAATTCATCTCGAACAATTGCTAAAATCGGTAATGACGATTTTGATTGAGAGTGCAGGGGCGCAAACAGGCTATTTACTATTACCTACTAGCCCCGATTTGATTGCGGAAGATCCTTCAAGCTTAGCCCGTCTAGAACATTGGCGTATTGAAGCAATCAAGACGATTAATTATGAAAATGTAGTTGCGATGCAGTCAATTCCCCTTGACTCAAAATCATCTGACAATATTACTTATGTTCCAATTTCTCTCATTCATTATGTTGCGAGGACACAAGAGAGCATCGTGTTGAATGAGGCAGATCACAATGGTAGCTTTCAGAATGATCCTTGGATTGTGCAGAATCATTCTAAATCTTTGCTATGTATGCCTCTGCTCAATCAAAGTGTTTTAGTTGGGATCATCTTTTTAGAGAATAATCTCATCACCAATGCCTTCACCCCAAATCGTATTGAAATTCTTAAGCTAATTTCAACTCAAGCTGCTACTTCCATTCTCAAAGCGCGTCTATTAGCACAACAAGCTGAATTAAATCAAGCTTTGCAAGCAGAAATTAGCGATCGCCGACTAGCCGAACAAGAACGCGATCGCCTAATAACGATTATGCAGTCGTCCACGGACATCATCGGGATGTCTTCCCCCTCAGGCAGAGTCATTTGGAATAACGCCCAAGCAAATCGCATCAGAAACTTACCACCCGATGCCGATGCCTCCAAGTTGAGTATTCCCAACTATCACCCCCAATGGGCTTTAGAAATTGTGCAGAAGCAGGGAATTCCGACCGCGATCCAAAAAGGAGTGTGGGTTGGAGAAACAGCGTTTCTAGGTCAAGGCGGACAAGAAATACCTGTTTCTCAAATGATTATTGCCCATAGAGATAGCGATGGGAATTTAGAATACTTTTCTACGATCATGCGCGACATTAGCGAAGCGAAAGCGCGGGAATCTGCGCTAAGCAGGTCAGAAGCAACCCTAAAAAACTTAGTGGCAGGGACTTCAGCCGTAACGGGTGCGGACTTCTTCTCAGCTCTCACACAGCACATTGCAGAAGCTCTAGAAGTGGAATTTGCGATGGTTACGCAATTGATTGGCGAAATATTGTATAGCTTAGCATTTTGGGGTTCAGGTAGTTTGCAACCAGAAATGAGTTATCGACCAGCTTGTACGCCCTGTGAAGTCGCATTACGAGATGGCGAACTGATTTGTCACACCTCTGTCCAACAGATGTTTCCCGATGATTTGGACTTAGTGACAATGCAAGTTGATAGCTATATGGGAATTGCTTTAAAGGATGCCGAAGGAAATGCGATTGGCAATCTCTGTATATTTGATAAGCAACCTCTTAAGGATATTCCCAGAATCAGAGATATTTTGCAAGTATTTGCCGCGAGGGCTTCAGCAGAATTGCAGCGCAAAACTGCCAATGAACAAATCTATGAACTCAATCAGTCCCTTGAGGCAAGAGTGAAGGAACGTACGGCACAATTAGAAATTACCAATAAAGAATTAGAGGCTTTTTCCTATTCTGTTTCCCATGATCTCCGAGCTCCTCTGAGGGCTGTTAATGGATTTGCGCGAATTTTGCAAGAAGACTACGGAAGTCGCCTAGATGATGAAGGTAAACGCTATCTCCAAATTGTGCGTGACAATGCGACACGTATGGGAGAGTTAATTGATGATTTGCTAAATCTTTCGCGGTGGAATCGTCGAGAAATTTCTAAGCGATTAATTGTTGTTAATGATCTGATTAACCAAGTGTTAGCTGACTTTAAGAATGAGATCACAAGTCGTAATATTGAATTAATTATTGCCGACTTACCTAACTGTCAAGCGGACATCTCTCTCTTAACTCAAGTTTGGATTAATCTTATCTCTAATGCTATTAAGTACACAGGTAAAGTTGAACATCCTTGTATAGAAATTGGCTACCAAAGGATTAACGATAAACTAACTTATTTTATTCGCGATAATGGCGCTGGTTTTGATATGCAATATGCAGACAAACTATTTGGTGTGTTTCAAAGAATGCATTTAGAACGAGATTTTGAAGGTACTGGCATCGGATTAGCGATCGTCTACAAGATAATCCAAAGACATGGGGGGAATATTTGGGCAGAATCTGCACTCAACCAAGGGGCAACTTTTTACTTCGCGATCGCTGATGCTTAGAGTAAATAATTTAGGCGGGCGTGGCTTCGCCGCGTCACTAGGAAGTAAATACGAATAAAATCAGCTTTATTGGTATTGAAAACAGCGAAAATGAAAACACTTTGGGCTTACAATGAGCAAACAGGAATAATTGAAAAAATAAAATCTAAATATCTGTGGCGCAAGTGCAGCCTGAGTCACAGATATTTAGATTTTATGCTTAATTGTACCTTGCTACCTAATTTGAAGATTTGTGTTAACCCTTTTGAAATCTCTTAATGACAAGCCAAACGTCTGAACAACCTATTTCGATATTATTAGTTGAAGACAATCCTGCGGATGCTGAATTAGCAATTCGAGCTTTACGGCGTAATCAAATTAGTAATCAAATTCAATTATTGGTAGATGGAGCAGAAGCGCTTGATTTTATTTTTTGTCGTGGCGAATATATAAATCGGCGAATTACAGATCATCCTAAAATTGTATTTTTAGATTTAAAACTACCTAAAATTAATGGCTTAGAAGTTTTACAACAGATAAAGTCTGATCCCCGTACCAAGACGATTCCAATTGTGATGTTAACCTCTTCATCTCAAGATTGCGATGTGGTCGAAAGCTATAAACTCGGGGTCAATAGCTATATTGTTAAGCCTGTAGATTTTGAAGATTTTAATAGGACTGTTGAACAGATGGGGCTTTATTGGTTATTGATGAATCGAGCATCACATTCTTTCGCGGTGTAGCATTTATTTAAAGAGAGGCGGCGCTTCGCGCCGCCTCTCTTTCTTTTTTGGGACTTACGCAAAATTTAAATTGCCCTCATCCCCCACCCCCTTCTCCCAGAGCGGGAGAAGGGGAGCAAGAAATTTTCTTGTTCCCCTCTCCCAAAAAGGGAGAGGGGCTAGGGGTGAGGGTCTTAGCAACTTGTGTGTAAGTCCTATTTTCTCAAAAGCTTTGATCGCAGGCTTCTATTACTTGATTCCAAATTGCCAAATGCAATTTTTTATTTTGTTCGCGATCGCTTCTAATTTCTAAGACTTGGGTTCCCTTAGCCACTAAAGACGCATTCACCGCGTCGTGCAAATGCTGCCAATCCTTAATCAAAATATGCTGGCAATCGTAGGCGGTCACCAAGGGCGCAAAGTCCAGTCCGTGAGCTGTGCCGAAGAACTCCTCAAAAGTATCTGTAAACTTAGAAATTGGCAATAAATTAAAAATGCCGCCACCGTCATTATTTAACAGAATCACCGTCAGAGAAATTTGGTATTTTTTGGCAGCTAATAGTCCGTTCAAATCATGATAAAAAGCCAAATCACCACAAATAAGAACCATAGGAAGATCGCATCCCCACGCTGCACCAAGCGCACTGGATATCGTGCCATCAATTCCATTTGCGCCGCGATTGGCTAAGACCGTAATTGCGCGATCGCTATGAAAGAATGTATCCAAATCTCGAATTGGTGTACTGCTCGCGACATAGATATAAGCATCTTCAGGCAAAATCTGCGCTAGTTCTGCATAAACCTTGCCATCAAACAATTCATCAATGGATTTTAAGTAGTTTATGATTGTCTGCTCCGCGATCGTTTCTGCTAGCTCAAAATCCATTCGCCATTTTATATCTTGCCAACCTGATTGCGCGTAGTTCTCAAGGTAATTGGCAAGCTGTTCGCAAAAGCTGACAGGCTCTACATTCAGCGCTTGGGTCAACCCGTGGGTAGGATCGCTATTGATAGAACCGACAATGATTTGTTGACAACTAATATGTTGTTGCATCCAAAGTAAATAACTTTTGGAAGTCGGCATTGCCCCAAAGCGAATTACTAGCTCAGGTGCATGGTTTTTGCAGAAATTTGGCGATCGCAAGAAGCTGTCGTAATGTCCAATTTCATTACGCCGATGTGTTCCCGTTGCTTCGATCAATAATGGATAGCCCGTTGCTCTCGCCAATCTCCGCACCGCACTCAAAAACTGTGGCGGCGAATCATAGACACCAACCACGATTACACCCTTGGGATGCTCAATGACTTGCGCTGCAATCGTGGCGATCGCTTCCATATCAAGGCATCGACCACCTGCAATAATTTGACTATAAGCCTCACCCGATGGATTGCCGATCATCGCTTCAGGACTGCTCAAAGCCAAGTCTTCAGGAATATCAGAGGGAATGGGAATTGGCGGCATCGGATCAGCAAAGGGAAAGTTGAGATGCACAGCTCCTGCGGGTGTTTCGCCTTTGCCCATCGCAATGCTGACTGATCGCCCTACGAGCGATCGCAAATAGCGCAATCGAAAACCTAAAATCTCTGGGGTTCCTACTTCAAAGAAATAGCGAACGTATTTTCCATAGATGTTAATTTGGTCAATGGTTTGTCCTGAGCCGCAGTCGCGCATCTCTGGCGGACGATCAGCGGTCAATATCACAAGGGGAATCCGACTGTAGTAAGCCTCAATAATCGCGGGATAGTAATTAGCCGCCGCAGTTCCTGAAGTGCAAAGTAGCGCCACAGGAGCCATTTTTACCTTCGCTAAACCCAGCGCAAAAAAGCTACTCGATCGCTCATCAATATGCACCAAGATCTGAAAATCAGCATAGCGATCGCGCAGTTCTGCAAAGGCAATAACTAGCGGTGTGGAACGCGAACCGGGGGAGATGCAAACAGTCCGCACTCCAGAGCGATACATCTCTTCCACAACGAGACTAGCCCAGAGCGTATTCCGATTAGTAGTATTCATCGGATGATGGTTCCATTGCTACTAAAGTGCAGTCCATAGCCCAGTTCAGCTAACATTTGCCGCAAAATTGGCAAACTCAAGCCTAAAACATTAGTATGACAGCCTTCTATCTTATCAATTAACCATCCCCCTAACTTCTCTAAAGTGAAGCATCCTGCACAACATAGAGGCTCCCCAGACTCCGCATAGCTCTCAATTTCTGCGTCACTAGCATTACTAAAATACACTTTGGTGATGCCATAGCGCATGACCGAACGCTGCGATTTAGTGTCGATCAAGCAATGCCCTGTATAGAGTTCACAATAGTTGCCACGCATCTTTTGCCATGTCGCGATCGCCACCTCTTTAGATTCAGGCTTCCCATAGATCATGCCATTTAGATACATGATGGAATCACATCCCATGATTAGGGAATGCTGTCCTGCTACTTCCTTCTCTAATTCTGACAAGACAGCTTTTGCTTTGCACTGTGCCAAAGTCAACACCAAGCTAGTGGGATCGCTCACTTGAATCGCATCTTCATCAAAATGACTGACCCTAATCATGGGATTTATACCCGCATTTTCAAGGATTTTTTTGCGCGTTGGTGAGGCTGAGGCAAGAACAAAAACGGGATAGGACATACTGTAATAGAAAGGCGATGTATAGACATTATAAGCAAAACCAGTCCTCGATCAACCGAACCAATAAATTTTTAAAAGTGTTGCAACGCAACACTTTTAAAAATTTACTGGTTCGGATTTAAGCGCCAAGCGATGTAAACGCAACTTGCGATCGCACAACCTTTGGGGCAATTTGACGTAAACTCATGATCGATTTGTCTATGGCTTTAACCAAATTTCGATGATTACCAACATTCCTAACCCAAAGATAGAAAACGAACTAGTCCAGCCTGATGACTGGCTCTATAATCGCTCTGTTTTAAAATGGACATCGCAACCACATCTCAGAAAGCAGTTGCCATTCCTATATAAAATCTTTGGTTGGTATTGCCAAATATACTTCCAAACTACAAATCAACAGAAGCTAAAAGGTGGACGCGGTCTATTTCGATTTCTATCGGGAATATTTTCTCAGCTTTCACCCGATCGCTTTTTACATCTACAACTAAAGGACTATCAAGTATTTCTCAATCCGACGGATATGCGACTATTTCAAGTTGTCAATGAATTATCTGAACCTGAGTCCGACACAAATGTGTTATCGCATTTACTGGCAGAGGGAGATACATTTTTGGATGTTGGCGCAAATCATGGCAGTTTTGCGATCGTGGCTAGCAAGCTAGTCGGCAAAACGGGGCTAGTTCTGGCAGTGGAGCCACAACCTCGACTGGCTAAGGCGGTGGAAAAATCATTAGCCGCCAATGCCCTCTGCAAATTCCAGATTCTCAACCTAGCCGTCGGCGATCGCGATGGAGAAATTGAACTGTTAGTCCCAATTGGCACATCTGGCTCGGCGGGAGTATTTCCCGAACATTCCGCCACCCATCAACACAATTCGATTAAGGTTCCATTGCGAAGATTTGATGATTTAGTTGCATGGCAAAGCTTTACAGGGAAAGTCGTGCTGAAGTTAGATGTGGAAGGAAGTGAATGTGCATTTCTTTTGGGCGCGACCAACATGATCAAGGCTCTCCGACCAAATTTGATTATCGAAGTGCATCCCACTAGCCTCAAAGCCGCAGGTGCAACGGGCGATCGCCTCAAAGAGCTATTGCAAGAGCTAGGATATAGTCGCTATGCCGAAATCCATGACTGCGATCGCACCTTTGCCCTTGAAGAACTTAATACTGGTATTCAGAGAAATGTGGTGATGATGATGGCTTGAGCGAAGGCTCTATTGGTGACAATCCTCAAAACCTGTAGCGAACGCGCAGCGTTCGCTACAGGTTTTGAGTCTGGTTTTTAACTATGCTCAACTAGCTCAAGTTTTTGGGATTTAAAAAACGCGCAAAGGTCTGTAGCGTCAAACTAGCGCAAAAAAATGATAATCTTAGTAAAAAGTTAAGTTTTGTTAATCCTCCAAACCTATGCTTCGTCTTGAACACGTACAGAAAATCTATCCAACTGGTGAAGTCCTCAAAGACGTTAACTGGGAAGTCAAAACAGGCGATCGCATTGGTTTGGTCGGCGTAAACGGTGCTGGAAAGTCAACGCAGCTAAAGATTATTGCAGGGGAAATCGAACCGACCGCAGGGCAAATCGTGCGACCTAGCAGTCTCAAAATCGCCTATCTCAGTCAAGAATTTGACATCGAAGAGACACGCACAGTCAAACAAGAGATGTGGCAAGCCTTTCAGGAAGTCCGCGAAATTCAAAAAGAACTAGCCAAAGTTCATCACCATCTCGAAAATTTGCAAGATGGCGAAGACTATGAGCCAATTCTCAAAAAGATGGATCGCTTTCAGCGCCAATTTGAAGATCACAATGGCTATGAACTAGAAAGCCGCATCGATAAGCTACTGCCAGATTTAGGTTTTAAAGCCGATGATGCTGAGCGCTTTGTGAGTGAATATAGCGGCGGTTGGCAAATGCGAATGGGCTTAGGCAAAATTCTATTGCAATCGCCCGATTTGTTGCTATTAGATGAACCGACGAACCACTTAGACTTGGAGACAATCGAATGGTTAGAAAAATATTTGCGATCGCTCAGTACACCGATGGTGATCGTCTCTCATGACCGTGAATTTCTAGACCGTCTCTGTACCTCGATTGTAGAAACTGAGCGTGGTGTCTCCTCAACTTATTTGGGAAATTATTCCTCCTATTTAGCCCAAAAAGCTGAAGCTAAGGCTGCACAGGGAGCCGCCTTTGAGCGTCAACAAAAATATATCGAAAAGCAGCAGGTGTTCGTCGATCGCTTTAGAGCCAGCGCAACTCGCAGTACCCAAGCCAAGAGCCGAGAAAAGCAACTCGATAAAATTGATCGCATTGAAGCTCCCGACAGCGATGTTCGCACCTTGAAGTTTCACTTTCCGCCAGCCTCTCGCAGTGGGCGTGTCACTGTAGAAATTAAAGATCTCACCCATGCCTACGGTGAGCAGATCCTATTTTTAGGCACAAATCTGGAAATTGAGAGAGGCGATCGCGTCGCTTTCCTTGGTCCCAATGGCGCAGGTAAATCCACATTATTAAAAATGGTGGTGGGCAAAGAGCAGTTCAATGAAGGCGAAATTAATCTCGGTCACAACGTACTGGTGGGCTACTTTGAGCAGAACCAAGCCGAAGCTCTAGACTTGCACAAGGATGTCTTTCACACCATCCATGATGACTTCCCCAAAATGACCCATGAAGAAGTGCGCGGCGTACTGGGCAAATTTTTATTTAGTGGCGACAGCGTATTTAAGCAAGTTCGCGACCTCAGTGGTGGCGAAAAAGCAAGGCTAGCCCTCGCCAAAATGTTGCTGACTCCCGTTAACTTTCTCATCCTCGATGAGCCGACTAACCACCTTGATATTCCTGCTAAGGAGATGTTAGAGGCAGCTCTGCGAGAATATGAAGGCACGGTGGCGGTGATCTCCCACGATCGCTATTTCATCTCACAGGTTGCTAATAAGATTGTGGAAATTCGTGATGGCGATCTCTGTGTTTATGCAGGAGACTATGCCTACTATCAAGAAAAAAGAGAAGAGGAAACCAGAGAAGCAAAGTATAAAGCCGAGTTAGCCGCCAAAGCCGCCAAAGATGCCGTAAAACGTGACAAGGAAAAAGCTAAACAGTCCGAAAAACGTCAAGAAAAGCAACAACAAAAGGCGAAAGCAAAGTAATATGCAATTATCTCTACAGCGCTCTGCACTTTCTTAAAATCCAAGGAAATTTTTGAAAGGCTGGCAAAGTCAGCCTTTCAAAAATTTCCTTGTACTACACAAAGCCGCAACAGACTGTAAAGGTTTTATAGCTACCGCCCTAAAACCTAGTAGAGAGTGGCGGCGCTTCGCGCCGCCACTCTCTATTAGGTTTTAGATCCTGACTTGTATGGCTAAAGCTACAGCACAAAAAATAGCTTCGCTGTTTCTTGTGCTGGTATAAATGAACGAACAAGAGAGACGCATTCGTTCTTTTAGATAGAAACATATTACTTTTATGTGGAATCTCATTGCTACAAAACGTAATTTGATAGAACGTTATTCCCTAGGAGATCGTAACTTTGAGGGATGGGATTTGAGGGGATTAGATTTAAGTAAAGTTGATCTAAGTTATGCCATCCTCCGCAATTCTGATCTCGGTTTTGCTAATCTCTGGGAAGCTAATCTCTGTAACGCCGATCTGTCAGGTGCTAACCTATCTGATGCCGATTTATGTGGTGCATCATTGCTAGATGCAAACTTTAGTGATGCCAATATCACCCGCACCAACTTTAGCTACGCAGGACTAAGCGGGGTGAAGTTTAAGAATGTCTGTTTTGATAGCGCTAACTTTCGCATGGCAATTTTGAACTGTACAAACCTACATGGCATGGATTTTAAAAGCGCCAATTTACAAAGGGCTTATTTACTGGAGACTAATCTCTCTAATGCAGATTTAAGCATGGCAAATCTACACCATGCATTTTTGTTTAGGGCTAATCTGAGTCGTTCTAACTTACAAAATGCTGATCTTAGTGAAGCGGATTTGAGCGAATCTAGCTTGCATGGCGCAAACTTAAAGGGGGCGAATTTAAGTGAAGTGGACTTACGCGCGGCTGATCTCGATCGCGTTGATTTTAGTGAGGTAAACCTGAGATTAGCCAACTTAAGCGGGCTAAATTTGAGTAATATTAATTTTATTAGTAGCAACCTCAGTAAAGCAATTTTAGGTAATGCCATCTTGCGGGGAGCCTGTTTTAACGGTGCAAATCTCTGGAATGCAGACTTGTCAGGGGCAGATCTGACGGGTGCAGATTTGACGGGTGCGGACTTGCGGGGGGTTAACTTTGATGGAGCTAATCTAAAATATGCCCTGCTAGATGTGGGCTGGATGAAAGAGGCAAGGCTCTGTCAGACCAGCTTGCCCGATGGCAATATTTCCCTTCGCGATTGTCGATCGTGAGAGGTAGTGAGAATGAAAGACCTGTTTGTGTTTAGGGATGAAAAACTTTTAAAAATGGCTTTGACCCATCGCTCCTATCTCCATGAAAATCCGCATCTGGAGGAAGATAACGAGCGGCTAGAGTTTTTGGGTGATGCCATTTTAAATTTTTTGAGTGGTTCTTATCTCTATCGTCATCATGCCGATGTAGGTGAAGATGAACTCACTCGTCGTCGCGCCGCTTTGGTTGATGAGACTCAATTAGCAAATTTTGCGATCGCCTTAGGACTTGATAGCCAAATATTACTGGGGCGCGGGGCAGTGCGCGATGGTGGGCAGAAAAGCGATAATCTGTTGAGCTGTGCATTTGAGGCGATGATCGGCGCATTTTATCTGGATCGGGACTGTAATGTGGAGGCGGTGCGTCCTGCGGTGGAGGCTTTGTTTGACTCTGTGCCGCCTGAGTTGGTCAATAGTCGAGCCGATCTTGATGCTAAAAATCGACTACAGGAATGGGTACAGTCTTATATCGGTCACATTTTGCCGCTCTATATCACGGAAAAAGTTGGTGGAACCGATCACACGCCCGAATTTGCGTCTAAAGTATATGTTGGAGAGCGTCTCTATGGTTATAGTATGCGAAGTTTCCCTAGTAAAAAGGATGCTGAACGCGCCGCTGCCCTTGATGCCCTCGCCCAAATAGAAAGAATGTTGTAATAACTCAAGAGTTGATAAGTAGCTAGAGCGCAGTTAAATATAAAATCCCAAAACCTATGGCGCGTGCGCCATAGGTTTTAACTCTGGTTTTTAATTACGCTCAGTTAATTAGGCGGCGCAAAGCGCTGCCTAATTAACTCTTGAGTTTGGAATTAGCGCAAAGCGCTGTAATTAGGATGAAATTTATGGCTGAAGATTGGTTAATGATTGGCAAAATTGTCTCACCGCAAGGACTCAAAGGTGAAATGAGAATCTTGTCATATTCAGATTTTCCTGAGCGTTTTGAGAGTGCAGGTAAACGCTGGATTGCTGCATCGGAGAAGGAAGAACCACAGGAAATCATGCTACTGTCGGGACGAGAAATTGCTGGCAAAAAGAATTTATTTGTGGTGCGTCTCGAAGGAATTAACGATTGCGATCGCGCTGAAGCAATGCGTAATTATTTGATGTTTATTCCCACTAGCGATCGCCCCCATTTAGATCACAACGAGTACATGATCGCGGACTTGGTGGGCTGTAATGTCTATCATCAGCCGACGGGTAAGCTCTTAGGAGAAGTGATTAGTATCATCGCCGCAGGAAATGATCTGCTCGAAGTTCGCAATCCTGATAATAACGAAATCGAATTAATTCCCTTTGTCGAAGCGATCGTACCTTTTGTGGATATCGATCAAAAGAGAATTGAAGTTACGCCCCCCACAGGTTTAATAGACAAATGGCTAGAAGCCTAATTTTTATTGCCAAGCGTATTAAAGAATAGAGAGGCGGCGCTTCGCGCCGCCTCTCTATTCTTTTCTTTGATATATGCAAGGTATACTTAACGATGTATTTATTTCAGCACAGCGATCGCAGGCACTCATGATTCCAGAATCGGGCGAAGGTTTTAAATCGGGCTTTGTGGCACTAGTAGGACGACCAAATGTTGGTAAGTCCACTTTGCTCAATGCCCTCATTGGTCAAAAAATCGCGATCACTTCGCCCGTCGCGCAAACTACGCGCAATCGCTTGCGAGGGATTTTGACATTGCCCGAAGCTCAAATCGTCCTAGTTGACACCCCCGGTATTCATAAACCCCACCACTTGCTCGGTCAAACCATCGTCAAAAATGCGATCGGCGCAATTTCTTCCGTCGATGCAACGGTGTTGGTAGTTGATGGTAGTGTCTTTATGGGAACAGGCGATCGCTTTGTTGCCGAGACAATATTACAGAGCAAAGTTCCTGCAATTCTGGGCATCAATAAGATTGATATGCTGGATGAAGGTGCGGAAGAGATTTTGGCAAGCTATGACAACTTCGCGGCGGAGCATGGATGGCAAGCTGCCAAATTTTCATCGGTGACAGGGGAAGGATTGACAGCCTTGCAAAGTATGATGTGCGATCGCCTGCCTCTTGGCCCCTATTACTATCCGCCCGATCTAGTTACCGATCAACCTGAGCGCTTTATTATGGGCGAATTAATCAGAGAACAAATTCTCTTGTTAACCCGCGAAGAGATTCCGCATTCTGTCGCTGTGAGTATTGATCAAGTGGATGAGCAACCAAAAATCACGAGAGTAATGGCAACTATCCATGTGGAACGGGATTCGCAAAAGGGAATTTTGATTGGAAAGAAGGGACAAATGCTCAAGGAGATCGGCACACAGGCAAGAATCCAAATGCAGAAGTTGATTATGGGTTCTGTCCATTTGGAAATGTTTGTCAAAGTCCAACCCAAATGGCGATCATCGCGCTTTCAACTATCCGATCTCGGCTATCGAGTGGAGTAATGCAACTTTCCTAAAATAAAGTAAGAGATGAGTGGCGGCGCGAATCGCCGCCACTCATCTCTTAAGTTTTATATTTTCTATACTCCAATCAAATTTAATAAAAACACCTATGACTATTGCCGATTCAAACTCAAAGCGTGAGGCTTTACTTTCTACTTTATTATTGGAACTAGTTGAAATTTTGCGCGATCGCCAAGGCGATACATGGACAGCGATCGCTAAAGTAGCGACAGAAAAGTCAGCCACGATCGCGATCGATGATGTGCGTTTATTTTTACAATTAGATCAAAACTTAGCGATCGCGATTAGTGAAGCGGATAGTGAAGCTAGCAATGACTTTGAGAGCAATAGTATAACTCTGCGTAACATCATGTTTGGCAGATCTTCCCTTGAGAAAGCTGTTGCTGCGGGCAAGATTTTTATCCGTGCCAGTTTTGGAGATTTACTAAAGATTCGGGCTGTGGTGGCGGCGGTCTTGGCAGATACGGCGGGTGAGCCAAGATTAGCAAATCTATGGGAAAGATTTGATCGAGAATGGACTTCGCCAAACTACAGCATTCATGGCAGCACAGATTGAATGAACATACAACAAAACCGAAGAAGCGGGTGGCGGCGCAAAGCACTGCCACCCGCTTCTTCGGTTTGCTACAGCTATAATTTTTTGAAGTTTTGGCTCACTTCAAAAAATTGGTATTAAAACTCGTACAATCAAAATATAGCCAGCGCCAAGTTTACTAGGACATAAAACCCAATAATTGGCTAGCGGCGCTCCGCGCCGCTAGCCAATTATTGGGTTTTGAACTGCCCTAAAACAAATGACTATAGCTATACATGGTGAAACAATCACTATGGCTGTTCAAAAATACTATTGTTAAGGTATGTGATTTAACCTTTTTAAATAGCTTGTTCTGGGGGTGGGGAAGTCGATAATGGCTATAAGTAAGCCAGTAAAATTAAAAAATTACTCCCTATAATCTCAAACCTATTAGACCATCCGAAGAGATGACTATGACAAATACTGCAAGTCTCCTCAACCCAACAGATTTACTGTCTGCGATCGCCCGCAATCCGCCTTTGGTGTCATCAGATATATCAGTCATGGCAGCGATCGCAATGATGGGGGAAACTGGCGCAAACTATGTGCTAGTAGTAGAAAATCTATCGGAAAAGAAAGGTTTGATGGGGATTATGACCGAACGCGATCTTGTTCGCATTGTTACTCAGCCCATACCCTTAGACCAGTTGCCAATTCAGGCGATGATGAGTCATCCCGTCATTACCATCCAAGAATCTACATTTACTGATATTAATGATGCTCTAGCCATACTGCAACAGCATCGCATTCGACATTTACCTGTGCTAGATGATGGCGATCGCATTGTGGGGTTACTAGACCAAAGCACCTTAATCGAGATGGATCGCCAACAAGTTGAAGCTGCGCTACAGCAACTTAACAAAGAGCTTGAAAGCCGTGTTGAGCAACGTACATCTGCATTACAGAAGAGTGTGCTACGTGCAAGCCAAGCCCAACAGATAGCGCATCTTGGCGATTGGGAATTAGATCTGCGTAGTCAAAAAGTGATCTGGTCTGCTGAGGTCTTCAGAATTTTTGGTCGTGACCCCAATCAGCTAGAACCCACCTACGAAGAGCTACTCAACAACTATCATCCACTGAATGAACATAAGCGTCTTACTCATTGCGTAGATAGAGCCATCCAGTATGGCGAACCCTATGCAATTGACCTACAGATTATTCGAGCTGATGGTTCTTCTGGGTACATTTTTGCTCAAGCCGAACCTATCTATAATGAAGCAGGAGAAGTGAGCGGATTGTTTGGGATTGTGATGGACATTAGCGATCGCAAGACTAACCAAGAAGCTCTAAGACTTAGCGAGGAAAGAAATAAGGCAACTCTATTAGCATTACCTGATCTGGTATTTCGGGTTAACCGCAATGGTCAATATATAGACTTCCTTACCTCTCCCCAAGACAAGAATCTAGTTGATCCCCAACAAGTAATTGGCAAAAGTATTTTTGATGCTTTGCAGGCAGATGTCATATCATCCCATGCAGATTCTAAATACGCTGCCCTTAAGGAAGCACTTAATACGCAAACCTTGCAGACCTACGAGCAGCAGGTATGGATTGATGGCAAACTTCGTTACGAAGAAGTGCGCGTTTCTCCATGTAACAAGAATGAAGTCGTCTTTCTAATTCGCGACATTAGCGATCGCAAACTTGTCGAAAAAGCTCTATTAGAATCTCAACAGTTTATCCAAACAGTAGTCAACACTGTTCCCTTGCCGTTGTTTTGGAAAGATCGTCAATCTGTTTTTTTAGGTTGTAATTATCAATTTGCCAGAACTTTAGGTTTGCCATCATCCAATGAAGTTATAGGCAAAACTGATTTTGATTTTTCAGTTACAAAAGCAGAGGCGATTACTTTTCTTGACAAAGACCGAGATGTAATGGAATCTGGTGAAGCTCAATTGGGCATTGAAGAGATTACAACTTTACCTAATGGTGAACAAATATGGCTCGAAATACATAAAGCCCCATTGAGAGAAGGGTCAGGTAATGTTATTGGGGTGGTGGGGATGTTTCAAAATATCACCAAGCGCAAACAAGCAGAACTAAAGATACGACAACAGGCCGAGCAGGAACAACTGTTAGGTGCGATGACCAAACGGATGCGGTCATCTCTGAATCTATCAAAAATTCTCAATACTACAGTTGAAGATGTCCTTCAGATCTTAAAGGCAGATCGAATACTGGTTTGTCAATTGTCTTCAGATTGGACAGGATCGATTATTGCGGAAGCGGTTCTGCCTAATTACCAAAAAACTCTAAATATCTATCTGCCTGAAGGTGTTATTGATCAAGAGAGCTACGATCACTATCATCAAGGAGGAATATTTCTGCTTGATGATCGCGAAGATAAAAACCAGTTAGTCTTACCTAGCGTAATCGAATTTCTTAAAGAAATCCAAGCCAAGGCCGTACTCTCAGTGCCAATTATTCATAACAAAACCCTTTGGGGATTGCTGGTTGCCCATCAATGTGATGGCTCTCGCCAGTGGCAAAACTGGGAAATTAATTTACTCAAACAAACTGCCAATCAGTTAGCGATCGCTATTCAGCAAGCAAGTCTTTTCAATCAATTACAAGCAGAATTAGCCGAACGTCATCGAGCAGAAGCCCAACTGACTGAAACGAATACTCAACTTGCTATTTCTAACGAAGAACTTGGTCGCGCTACCCGCCTCAAAGATGAGTTTTTAGCCAATATGAGCCACGAACTCCGTACTCCCCTTAATGCGATTTTGGGTATGACTGAAGGCTTACAAGAAAAAGTCTTTGGCGCTGTAAATGATCGACAAGTCAAAGCATTACAAACTATAGAACGTAGCGGACATCATCTACTGGAGCTAATCAACGACATTCTTGATATCGCCAAAATTGAATCAGGGCAGATGGAACTGGACTGCACCATCTGCAATGTGGTTTCCCTCTATCAATCTAGTCTTGCCTTTATCAAGCAACAAGCGTTAACAAAACGCATTCAGCTTGAGATTGAATTGCAAATGAACCTGCCGAGCCTGTTAGTGGATGAGCGGCGCATTCGTCAGGTGTTGATCAATTTGCTTAGCAATGCAGTGAAATTTACCCCCGAAGGAGGGCGAATCACTTTAGAGGTTAGCCAACTCTCTCCTAAAGCAATTACTGCGGACTCACCACCGCAACATTTTTTACGCATTTCTGTAATTGATACAGGCATTGGTATCTCACCAGAGAATGTTCAGAAGTTATTTAAGCCATTTGTTCAAATCGATAGTGCTTTAAATCGTCAATATGAGGGCACTGGCTTAGGACTAGCTCTCGTTAAACAGATTGTGGAACTCCACGGTGGTAGGGTCAGTCTAACCAGCGAACTTGGTGTGGGAAGTTGCTTCTCAATCGATTTACCCTGTACTGTTTATGCTTCTATCTCACCTAAAATGGCGGCAAACAGTAGACTATCTGCTAATCCAGAATTAGATTCTTCGCCAACTGATGAAGTTATTCCCAACTCTCCTCTGATCTTAATCGCCGAAGATAACGAAGCCAATATTAGTACGTTTTCTAATTATCTAGAAGCAAAGGGTTATCGTCTTTTGATCGCTAAGGATGGTCAAGAAGCCGTTGATCTTACCAAGGCTAACTATCCTGACATGATTTTAATGGATATTCAAATGCCAGTTATGGATGGGCTAGAAGCTACTAAGCAAATTCGCCTCGATCCAAACTTTACTAGTATTCCGATTATTGCGCTAACTGCTCTAGCAATGGAAAGCGATCGCCAAAAATGTCTAGATGCTGGGGCTAATGATTACCTCACTAAACCAGTTAAGCTTCGAGAGCTTGTGGCTACGATCCAGAAATTTTTGTAACTGTAACGCACGCTGCGCGCGCGTTACAGTTTTTGGGCTTGCATCTATGGGCGGCGCAAATCACCGCCCATAGATAAATAAATGGCGAATATAATCATTCCGAAGCATCTACTCTTTGGGCGATGCGTAACTTTGCCGATCGCGATCGCGGATTGGCGCGAGTCTCTTCATCGGTGGCGATGATTACTTTTTTGGTAATTACTTGTAAGCGATCGTCTTCGCGAAACCGATGTTTCACAATCCGATCTTCAAGACTATGAAAAGTAATCACCGCAATCTTGCCGCCAACTTTAAGCCAATTGGGAGCAACGTCTAACCACTTTTCGAGACTTTCTAATTCGCGATTGACCGCAATCCTCAAAGCTTGAAATGTGCGGGTAGCAGGATGGATCCTGCCATGTCGATAGCTAGCGGGAACACAGGAAGAAATAGCATTGGCGAGTTCTAACGTGGTTTTAAAAGGACGCTTCTCGACAATTTGACGGGCAATTCGCCTCGACAATCGCTCTTCTCCTAATTTAAAAAAGATATCCGCTAGTTCTACTTCTTTGTAATGATTGATGATTTCGGCAGCCGTGAGCGTTTGGCGATTATCCATCCGCATATCGAGATCACCAGACTCGCGGAAGCTAAATCCCCTCTCCGCCACATCAAACTGGGTCGAGCTTACGCCTAAGTCCGCCAGAATGCCATCAAACAACTGAGCAGGAAGGGGCTTATATTCACAAAAATTGCCGCGCCAAAAGCTAACCTGATTAGCAAAATCCTTTAAGTTTTCACCAGCCGCCGCGATCGCCATTTCATCACGATCAATTCCCAGTAGTTGCACATTTTCGGCACTCTGTAAAATTAGGCTACTATGTCCGCCACCGCCGACAGTGCAATCAAGATAAATACCGCCCGATTTAATTTCTAAACCAGCGATCGTGGGTTCGGCAAGGACAGGAACATGGTGAAACGGCGCGGTCATATGTTTGATGGTGATTGAATTCTGAGCTTTATGTGTGAGGTTTCTTGAGTCAGCGGTTTCGCCATCTCAAGTTAATTAACTTGGTCTAGCAAAACTTGTTTTAGCCGCTTCGGTTCACCCTGATCGACCACTTGACCACGTTCTAGCAAAAATGCGCCATCGGCATAATCCAGCTCATTTAAGCGATGGGTTACCCATAGAGCCGTGAGGTTCTTTTCTCTAACAAGATCGCGGACTGAGGCAACGAGATCGATTTGATTTTCGCCATCGAGCAAAGCGGTGGGTTCATCGAGCAGTAATACTTCGGCATGACGCGCGATCGCCCCTGCGATCGCCACTCGTTGCTTTTGACCGCCACTGAGCGCATAGATAGGACGGCGGATCATTTGATCTAGATTGACAGCGCGGAGCGAGTCTTTGACGCGATGCATAGTTTGGTCATAGTCTAGATTTTCAGATACTAACCCAAAAGCAATATCTGCTCCCACGGTGGGCATCACCAATTGATGATCGGGATTCTGGAATACAAAGCCAAGGCGATCGCTGATCTCGATTTCGCCTGATTTGGGCTTGAGTAAGCCTGCTAATAGTCTTAGTAGAGTGGACTTACCGCTACCATTAGTCCCCAGCAGCATCCAAAATTCTCCCCTCGGCACTGATAGAGTGCAACGATCTAAAACAGTTTCGCCCGATGCCCACGCAAAACTGAGATCTCGAACAGTGATGGCGGTGGTGGTGACAGATTGTTGAGTGGGCATTGTTAAGTGCTTAATTAATTGTTCAGTAAATGAATACAGCGCTAGCGCTAATTTACAGAAAACTCAAGAGAGAGTTGCAGCGCAAAGCGCTGCAACTCTCTCTTTAAAACCGAACCAAGAATTTTTTTGAAAGTGTTGCAAAGCAACACTTTCAAAAAAATTCTGGTGGTTCGTTTGATCGAAAATTGCTGTAATGGTGGCTTTAGGCTCGGATAAATCCTGCGCCCATATTTGCAGAAGACCCTGATTTTTCGGAAACCTGCACTGCTGAGACTTCGCTCAATAGTACGGAAACTTTTTTGCCTTCTTGCTTTTCGCAGGTTAGTTCCAAGATTTTGGAATTACCATCAGCGATCACCTGAGCAATTTCTCGATAGAGGGCTTCGGCACTTTCTTGCTCTTTGCGTTGCACGGACAAAGCGATCGGATTATTTTTGAGGGTGATTTCAACTGTATACATCAGCATTAATAAATTTTCCTGCTAAGAGATCGAAAGTAAGTTGTTATTGGCATATTGCTGTTACCTTTCAGTATGCCATTGCCAAGACGATCAAGGGAAATATCATGATCCCAAAACTTTTGCCGTTTTTTGAGTTCTACGATACTAAGTTTTATCAAGTCCTACCTGTACATTAAGGTTGCTGGGTATATGTCAAAACTGCTATGTCACATCAACACCTGCAACGAATTCAAACTATCCGTCAGCAACTTGTTGCTGAAACTGGTAATGCGCCTACTGATTGGGAATTAGTACAGAAGCTGCTTGATGAGTTGATGGATAGACATCGACAATACAAACAGTTCGCGATCGAAAAAAATATTCATATTTACAATTAGGATTTACAGCGCGTTGCGCTCAAATCCAAACCCAAACGATAGTTGCGGCGCGAAGCGCCGCAACTATCGTTTGAGGTCTTTCAATTGACTATATAGCAGTCCTAAATCATTTATGAGAAAAACAGGGCTTCGACTCCGCTCAGCCAGCTTATATAGTTGGCTGAGCGGAGTCGAAGCTCTGAGCCTGCCGCCCTTGGCGCGCAAATTAAGAAATAAATGGCGGCGCTATGCGTTGTCATTTATTTCTTAAGACATTGCTAACATTCGCTGCATGGGCTTGAGGGCAGCTTGGCGAATCGATTCATTGAGAATGATTTCGGGGGTGCGATTTTTCATGGCTAGGTAGACTTTTTCTAGGGTGTTGAGACGCATATAAGGGCATTCGTTACAGGCGCAGTTACTGGTAGGTGGCGCAGGAATGAATTTTTTATGCGGAGCTGCCTTTTGCATTTGGTGAATTACGCCTGACTCAGTAACCACGATAAATTCTTGGCGATCGCTTTTCTGGACATATTTTAAAAGCCCTGTGGTGGAGCCAATAAAATCAGCATGGCGCAAAACATTTGCTTCACACTCAGGGTGAGCAATAATTTCCGCTTGAGGATGGATCAGCTTTAAGTCGATTAACTTGCGCTCTGAAAATATTTCATGGACAATGCAAGCCCCATCCCATAGCAACAGATCTCGTCCTGATTTTTCCATCACATAGCGCCCAAGGTTGCGATCGGGGGCAAAAATAATTGGCTGATCAGCAGGAATTTGGTTGACGATCGCCACCGCATTGGCACTGGTACAGATAATATCGCTCAGGGCTTTGATTTCGGCAGAACAGTTGATGTAGGAAATTACCAAATGGTCGGGATGGGCTGCTTTAAACGCGGCAAAGCGATCGGGTGGGCAACTATCAGCAAGAGAGCAACCTGCGTCAAGATCGGGCAGTAACACTAATTTGTCAGGGTTCAGGATCTTGGCAGTCTCTGCCATAAAATGCACGCCCAGAAACACGATTACATCAGCTTGGCAATTTACTGCTGCCTGTGACAGTCCCAAAGAATCACCAATATAATCAGCAATATCCTGTAAATCGGGATCTTGATAGTAATGCGCCAAGATCACGGCATTCATCTCTTTTTTAAGATCGGCGATCGCCTGAAATAGATCTAAGGGCAAGTCCAATGGGCGATCGCTGGTTTGACTTTGTTTGGGGGCGGCGAGAAACACGGGTTGCCTCACGAAAAATAATAAAAAAATTAGTCGAGAATAAGTAGCTGGGCATACTTAAAAACTAGAGTCAAAATCTGTAGCGAACGAGCAGCGATCGCCACAAGCTTTCGGGTTCTATATTTAATTATAGTAGAAATTACCAAAAATATATAAGAGTCATCAAAAAAATGCTAACAGTCTATTTCACCATCGGTTTACCAGCTTCGGGAAAATCCACATGGGCAAAAAACAAAATTGATAAATCACCCAATAGTATTAAGCGCGTTAATAAAGACGATCTGCGATTAATGCTGGATAATTCCTATTTCTCGAAGGGAAATGAAAGGTTTTTACTGGATATTCAAGACGTAATCATTAAGGCGGCTCTCGAAGACGGAAAGCACGTCATTGTGGATAACACCCATCTCTCTCCGAAGCATGAAGCCAGAATTAGGCAATTAATCAAGGGTTTAGCGGTTTTAGAAATAGTGGATTTTCGTCATGTGCCATTGGAAACTTGTATTGAGCGAGACTTAAAACGTCTTAACTCCGTTGGCGAAAAAGTAATCCGCGATATGTACAACCAGTTCGTTGCTCCACCGCGATCGCCTAAACCTATATACAATCCTGAGCTTCCCGATGTGATTATTTGTGATTTGGATGGCACACTTGCCCTAATTGGCGATCGCAGTCCTTACGATGCCGCTAAGTGTGAAATCGATCAAGTTAATGAACCAGTGCGCTCAATCCTAGAAACTTCTGGTAAAAAAGTCATCTTTTTGTCGGGTCGAGATGATCAATTTAAGCCCCAAACCCTTGCTTGGCTATCAAAGCATAATATTTCCTTTGAAGAGCTGCATATGCGAAAGTCTGGCGATGTCAGAAAAGACAGCATTGTTAAAAAGGAAATGTATGAGCAATTTATTTTAGACAAATGGAACGTCTCCTTTGTCTTAGACGATCGCGATCAGGTGGTGCGCGTTTGGCGCGATCTGGGGTTGACCTGTTTACAGGTCGATTATGGTGATTTTTAGCAATTCAGAACCTAAAAGATGAGTAGCGCTTCTACTCATCTACCCTAAGAAACGAGTGGTGGCGCTTTGCGCCACCACTCGTTTCTTAGGGTTTGCTTTGTATTTGCTAACTCTAGCTCTGCTATAAATCTATGTGGGGGCTTTTATCGCCTTAGTTACTTTAGACAGTCCAATAAATGAATACAGTTGCTCAACAAGACTTGATGACGCAGGCTGACTATGCCAAAGCCTTGCGTCCTTTACTTCCATCGGAAGCCTTTATCCCTAACCAAAATAAAGTTTGGATTTTATTAATTAACTTGATGATTTTGATCGTGGGGTGGGCGATCGCCTCATATCTAGATCATTGGAGTTGGCAATATCTCTGGCTATATTTACCGATCGCGATCGTTATGGGGAATAGCATTGCTGTTTTGGGATTTAGTTCCCACGGTTTACTTCATAGTTCCGTAATTACCGCTCCTTGGCTCCGTCAAGCACTTAGTCTCTTAGGCTTTGCAATGCTATGGATGTCTCCAACTCTATGGAAAGCTGTTCATAATCGCGAACATCATAACAAGACTAACTCCGAACAAGATCCTGATCGCAATTACTCATATTCGCAACCAAATACTTGGGGTAAATGGCTACAAAATGTTTTTCTTCCATCATCAGAAGTTAATCCCATCCTATTAATAATTGGCTTAGGACATATTTGGGGAATGTATGTATTTCGTCATCTGACTTCAATCTTATTTTTTAATAATCGTGCAGCTACATATCCTGTAGCGACATTCAGCGTTAGTGAAAAAGACCGAATGGCGATCGCATGGGAAACATTAGTGATTGCTGGGATACATCTAGCAGTTTTAGCCAGCTTACATTTTTCTCCCCTGAAGATATTGTTTGGTTACTTTTTTCCAATTTGGATTGGCTATGCGATCGCTATTTTCTACATTTTGACTCAGCATTTGGTCTGCCGTATGACTAGTATCAATGATGTTTTAGTCAACACTGTCTCTATTCGTGTACCCAAAATATTTGATTCCCTCCATATCAATTTTTCCTATCACACTGAACATCATATTTTCCCAGGGATGAATCCAGATTATTATCCGATGGTGCAAAGGTTACTATTAACTCACTATCCAGAAAGATTAAATCTGATAGATGCGGATAAAGCATGGAAATTAATGCTACAAACGCCACGTCATTATCTTAATGAAACTACGTTTACCGATTGGTCAGGTAAAAAGATCGTTCCCTGTCCTAAGTTAGGTATAGCTACCAAAACTTTATAAAAAAATAGATTTGGTACTTTGTGCCAAGTCTATTTTTGAATTAAGGCAATATTTTAAAAAAATACTGTGCTTTCTAAAATTAATCTCTCAGTGTGCCATTCTAGCTAGTGTTATCTTCGCTACGGAAGTAATGTTGCTTTTGAAGTCAGATCAAAACTTATAAAAAGTCCTAAGATTTACTAAACCACCTGCTTATTCATTAGCCTAAATACCCTATGCCTAGCTTACCAAGCACGATTTATCCCATTGGCGCGTATAACATTCATGGGTTAATTTGGCTCACTGACAGCAGCGAACCAAAGTCTAGCGATGTTCAACCAGATAAGTCCTACGCGCTTTGTGTCGATGCTTATCAAGGTCATTTACTAAAGATAGATCCCTACACTGAGGGGGCTATGGTTTTAAATACATACACAGCTTCGCAATTTCGAGATGCAACTGGCTTAGCGATCGCTGGTGAAACCCTGTGGATTACTAAGGATAATAGTATTTATTACTGCAATATGGTTGATTTTGATTTACAACCATTTATGGAGCTACCTAATCGAATTGATGGGATTGCTGTATCCGAAGGCGGTGTGTATGTGAGTTCTAAGGAAGTCGGCAAAATCTTTGTGTTTGGTCGCGCCACCCGCACCCTCCTCAGAATTATGGATGCTCCAGGGGCAGGCTTTGAAGCCCTAACTTTGATCGGGGAAGATCTATGGGTTAGCGATCGCGCTGAAGAGACGATATATCGGCTCAATGCTAAGACTGGCGAAGTGATCGAGAGGGGACTAACTCCATTTCCCAATCCCACGGGACTCGGCTTTTGGGGCGATGCTCTGTATGTAGTTTACTCAGCAGATGAACAGTACATTCGCGAAAATCCCAATGATCTAGATGAGCCATTCTCGGTTGCCATGCGTGAGAAGAACTTTATTCATCGAATAAGGTTTGATCATCATCAAGATGAAAAACTGAACTACACATTAACAACTGGCTACAGAGTGGAAATGGTCTATCTTGAAGAACTTTCTTCTGAAGAACCAACCTCTATTTACAATCTCACATGGCGAGTTGCTTATCCCACAGATACTTATCGCCAAAAGTTATTAGCGATCGAGCCAATTGGCATTCCTTTTGAAGAAGAAATCGTTGATGGTCAAAAAGTAGCAGCATTTAAGCTAGGGAACCTAAAACCAGAAGAGTCCAAAATGTTTGGCTGGAAAGCAACTCTAGAACTTCATGGAATTAAATATGAACTGAAAGAAAGTGAAGTTGAATTTGTGCCAGAACTTTCACCTGAGATGCAGAAGCGCTATCTAGTTGATGATGATGGCTTGAGTATGGATAATCCAGCTATTCAAGCAGCAGCAGTGGAAGCAGTGGGTGATGAGACAAATATTTTGCGGAAGATGCGTCTCATCCGTGATTATGTATATGACAAACTCTCCTATCGAGTTACACCTTATATCGCTACCCCTGAGGAGGTGCTTAGCCGAGGTACAGGTTCTTGCGGTGAGTATGTCGGCTTATTGCTAGCATTGACCCGCCTCAATGGAATTGCTTGTCGCACTGTTGGGCGTTATAAATGTCCCCATGATGGAGAATTTATGATGAATGTACCACTCCATCAGTATTACAACCATGTTTGGATCGAGTTTTACATTCCCAGTATTGGTTGGCTCCCAATGGAATCTAATCCCGACGATACTGGCCATCGTCCTTATCCAACACGCTGGTTTATGGGACTGCCTTGGTATCATGTGGAAATTGGCAAAGGTATCTTCTTTGAGACAATTCAACCCCAGCCTTATTCGATTGGTGAGCTAGCATTAAATCATGTAAGGTTCAAGATTTTAGAAGAAATCTAATTGCCAGTTACAGCACTTTGCGTTCTCTTAAAGCCCAAAAGATTAATGGCGGCGCTTTGCGCCGCCATTGATCTTTTGGGGTTTATGTCTTAATTTCTTGGCTAAAATCTTGGATTTTCTTAAACTTGTAAAAGTCCATAATTGCTCCCCAGATCGCTGTTCCTGTCTCTGGATTAACTCCGCGATCGCCACTCCAAAATTCTTCGGCACTCACTTCAAATCCTAAGATTACTTGCCGTGATTCATCTAAATATTGAAAACAACATTTAGCATCCTTAGGCATTTCCGCCTTGTATTTAGCATTAAAAAAAGTCACATCTAATAAACAACCCGCCAGAGGTTCAATGTCATTCAATGTAATTTGATTTAGGCGATCGCGATCTTTGCCAGCCCCCGACCATAAACTAGGATCTTTAAATCCCCAATATTTGACTTGAATTTTGCCTTCATTTTCGACAAACTGCAAAATGCGCTGACGATAAGGGCGATCGCTTTTAAGGGCATTGGCTTGCTCGGCAAATAGAGCAACGCTACCTAATACGGTAAAAGAAATAGGACGCTGCCACCAAATTAGATTCACAAACCAAGTAGGTTGTTCGAGAGACTGCTCGCGGTTGCTAAATTCACCAGCTAGCCACGAAGTGAGAGTTAACAAGTTATTAGAGATTGACATATTTTCAAACATCCTCAGGAATGAAAATTTAATAAAGCCTAAAACCGTTGCGGCGGGCTTTGCCCGCCGCAACGGTTTTGGGCTTTATTTCCTATTCCTAAGCTTATAAGTTAATTGTGCCTAACAATTTTTTAGTAAGAATTAATCAGTTCCTCATGTCAGGACATTGGATTGTTAAAGAGGGATGAGTTGCTCAAAGTATTTTTGGGCAAGCTTTTCACGGTTTTGCAGTCAATCGCCATAAATCCTTACTGGATAAGCCTTACAACCATGTATCACTTCTTTAGCAACCAGTACCTATCGCGACTAAGGAATTGTTTTTGTGGTGGGATTGATAAATTAAAGAGCAATGTTTAGCACTGTTCTTTTTACGCTTAGCGTTTTCGACGACGCTTTGATGCTGAGGGATAGAGCCAAAATCCAAGGACTTTCGTGACATAGGGCATGACTGGATAGCTTAGTAAAGCCGACACAAAGGTTACGGAAATAAGTAGACTGATTAAAAATGGTAGTCCTTGAAGCAGGGGGGTGAGAGTAAAATTAGCGACTAGGATGAGCGGATATACCGTAATTACGCCAATAATAACTTGCTTGTAATAGGCAGGCTGTCCTAAGTTTGACGGATTGGTTGTCGGTAAAGTAAACCATAGCTCTAGTCCAGTCGGTAACTGCTGTTGCGATCGCTTTGATACAAATTTTTTAGAACTCTGCATCCAATGCTCATAAATAGGTGAAGCAAGCCAGCTTTTGCAATAGCTATAGTTTTCAAACTTAACAATGACAACGTATTCAGGATTATGATGATCTCTTGGACGGATCACCTGAACTCCTATAAATCCTTCAAATTGTTGGGCAGCTTGATTAATTCCTTTTGTCCATTCTTCATATTCCTCCATCATATTTGGCTCAATTACCTCGGAGATAACTAAGGTAATCGGCTCAGTTGGATTGCTAGGATTTTCCCAAGAATTTGTCATAGAGTCACCGTTAAAGAAGATTTTTATTTATCTATTCCCTTCCCCGTAGATAATTGGCGGTGCGTAGCAAAGCCAATTATCTACGGCGCTTAGCTCCGACTAGAAGCCATATTCTCAAACTTAGTTAAGCGTGGCTCAAATAGAAGCTTAACAGTTCCTACTGGCCCATTACGATGTTTAGCGATAATAATCTCGGCAACTCCGCGATCGGGTGTTTCTGGATTGTAATATTCATCGCGATAGAGATTAATCACCAAATCTGCATCCTGTTCGATAGAGCCAGATTCTCTCAAATCAGAAAGCATCGGACGCTTATTAGTTCTTGCTTCTACCCCACGACTCAATTGGGATAGCGCGATTACAGGGACATTTAATTCACGGGCAAGCGCTTTGAGCGATCGCGTAATTCTCGAAATTTCTTGCACTCGATTGTCAGACCCAGAGCCTTCCATTAGTTGCAAATAATCAATCAAAATTAGACCTAACACTCCTCCTTTTTCCGATTGTAAACGTCGAGCCTTAGACCGTAATTCTGTAATTGGCGGATTAGGCGTATCGTCAATAAATAGAGGTAATTCCGATAGTCCACTAATTGCCATAGCGACAGTTCCCCATTCATTTTCGCTAATCTGTCCCGTGCGAAGTCGATTACTATCAATACCCATATCACTAGAACGGACTTTAGATTGACTTGCCAAAAGTCGATAAACCAACTGTTCTTTGGACATTTCTAGGCTAAAAATTGCCACAGGCAAGCGATGGATCTCTGCCATTTTGCGGGCTATTTCTAGACCAAAAGCCGTATTATGCACACAAGTATCATTGGCAACGAAATTGTGGCTTTCAGGAATTGTCAAATCATAAACTTGCTTCTCACCAACGAACTCGATCGCAGTAATTTTGTCCCAGTAGATATCACTAGTAGCAAGATTTTGTAATGATAAACAATTTACGGCTGTAGCTAGTTTTAATAATCTCTCTCTGGTAGGAGCGCGTTTACCCACATGGATATTGGAACCATTAATACCTGCTGTTTCTGCCAAGTTCTTCCAAGATTGATCACCTTTCGCGATTGTCAAACTATGCCAAATCTCCAGAGGGATTAAATCTGTATTAGTTTGGTAGCGCTTAGTATTTAAGGCTAATTTAGCTCTGTCAACAGCATCTTCTTTGCCAAAAATACCAATTTCATCAATTAAAGTTTTTAATGACAAAGCATCAGTAATATCTAATTGCCAACAGTAACGAATTTCTTCTTTGTATCTAACCGACTTCTGTTTAAGTTTGGCAATAATACCAAACCGTAGTAATAGATGTTGTACTTGACGTGCTAACTTTTCGCTGACAGTAGCATAGCCTGCTTGTACTTGACCACTACTTAAAACAGACATCCAGCCATCAGTAGATAATAATCGATTTAAAAAGATTGCAACTAAAGTTTTTTCTAAGCTGAAAACAAATTCTGGAATAAATTTGCCGTGAGAATTTTTACCCCAAACTTTTAAATCCCTTAGCCAGTTAATTAAAGGATTCCCAAAACCTCTTTGTTTTGAGGTAACATGAAACGTTGTAGCGCGATTGCCATGATTCTCACTCCTTACTTTTAAGCTAGAAGAGAATTGTTCTACTGCTCCAATAAAATCATCTTGAATTTTAGGATTTATATTCGTAAACTCAGGACTGGTTTGAGTTAAACAACCATCTCCCAATAGATAGGCTAAGAGTTTAATTTCACAGGCAGGACGACATTCTGTTCCAAAAACCGCGATCTGACGCGGAACGGCAATTTTATCGCCCACGCATAATTTACCTAGTTGCTGCCAACCTGAGATCGTTAAAAATGGATGGGTCAACGTTGTTTCAATCTGTCGCCCTAAAGCCGTTGTCACCCGAAATACGGGTTTGATACCATCATCAATAAAAGCTGATGGTTGCGTTAAAAGAAGCCGCCAATTCGCTCCTAAAGTCAATAGATTTGGTTTAGTTTGATTTTGTTGATATTGCTGATAAATAGTTTCGATAGTGCTGATACTGCCATCAGCTAAAACTATTTCGCTATCAAAGGCTAGACATTTTCCCATTGACGGCCGCCCCGCGAGAACAATCAGATCCGATCGCTGTAAACCATTGGTCATCGCATCGAAATCGTAAAATCCTGTAATTAGTCCTGTGGCGGTCGAGTTGCCAGTGCCGAGGGAATTAAAGCGATTTTCTAACTCATAAAAGGTTTTGGTGAGAATATCTGCCGCAGGAACTAGTCCTTGCTGAGCGCGAGATTGAGTGACCGCAAAAATCTTTTGTTCCGATTGATCGAGGAGTTGTGCTAGTTCAATTTCATTGCTATAGCTGATGTCAACTACACCTCTGGCGGCTTCGGCAAGTTTACGCCGCGCATATTTGTCAGCAACTAATTGAGCATAAAAGTCGATGTTTACCGCACTCACAGTGCGATCGCAAAGTTGGGCAATTTTAGTTTGACCACCAATTTTTTCGAGCATATCGCGATCGCTGAGCCATGTGGTCAAGCTCATCATGTCCGTGGGATTAGACTGGTTATGCAACAATAAACAAGCCCGAAAAATCTCTTGATGTGCCGCCACATAGAACATTTCAGGTCGTAGGGTATCGAGTACTCTCGACACCGCCTCTGGATCGATCAAGATCCCGCCCAAGACAGCCTCTTCTGCTTCAATATTCTGAGGTGGTAAGCGATCGCTGATCGATTCAAAGTCTTTGCTCATATTGAGAGTTCATCACTACGGGATAAGAGATATAACAGGAAGAAAGTAAGTGGGGCGCGATGCGCCCCACTTACTTTCTTCCTGTTGATGCTGACAATAGCTTAATTTAAAGTGAGTGACACAGCGCTTTAAATTAGTTATAGCGAGTACGGGATTGTTTCCCCGCCTTCGGCTCGCTAGGCATAATTGAAAAAGCCAAAACCTGTAGCGCACGCTGCGCCTGCGCTACAGGTTTTGGTAATTGCGCTAGCTACTTACCAAAGTTGTCGAACTTGATCAAATAAGTCTAGATTGGGATGGATATGGGATTTGCAGAAGTATCTATTTTAGTGATGGTGGGCTGTGTGACAGCTTGGCGATTGCAAGGATTAGTAAGGAGTCAGAAGCAAATATTCGGTCTATGGCTAGTAGCGATTATCTTGCCAAGTTTAGCGATCGCTTGGATCACCTTAAGCCGCACTGACTTACCCCTAGCTTTTGTGGTGGTGACTTTTTTATTTTGTATTTGGTATAGCAAGCAATCTCTGACAACCAATCCTAATGATTCTGATTATATTCATGACCAGAGACTTCCTAAACTGACAGACAAAGAAGCCAAGCAACTCAAAGCCTGTTTCTCCCCAACAATTTATCAATTGCGCGACTTAGAATATCGAGATCCTGAAATCTACTGTCGTGGCAACCTGCGATCGCGCAATTACAAATATGCCTACGAAACCATTAATCAAAATATTCAAGCCGTATTTGGCGATCGCTTTACTTGTTATTTACAAGAAAGTCCCCTTGAAAATTCAGGAGTAAGCTTTGGCAATCTAACCAGTGACCAAGAAAACTCAACTCAATATTGCTTTTACTTAATCCCTAACTCTAATTCAACTATATCTAATGGCTCTCGCCAAAGATGGCTGCTGAGTATTGCCACAATTATACTGACAGCCTTTGCCATCCTAGCCGCAGGCGCAAAAATCACCGAACTTGAAGATCTCACTCTAGCTAACCTGCAAGGCGGCATTCCCTACCTAGCGGGATTAGCCAGCACTCTCATCGCCAAGGCGATCGCCCAATTTTATCTCTGTAAAAAATATCAACTCCCTTTTGAGATGCCGATCCTATTGCCATCTTTGAGCGGCTTTGGGCTATTGAGTAGCATCAGAACTAACCTTGTTTTACCTAATAAAAGTCATCCCCAACAGCGCCGCATTCTGTTTGATCTTGCTGTATTTCCCAATCTGGCAAGTTTAGTTGTTTCGGTGGTTTTATTAATTCTTGGTAACTGGCTGCTCGTGCCGACCAATTCCGTCATTAATGATCCGATGTCTTCCCCTTTGCTGCTGCCCAATCTAGGCAGCTTTGAGCTTAAAAATTCAATTTTTGTAGATATTATCCACAACACCCTGCAACTATTTGCCCCTGCTACTAATTTAAGTTTGTCTGCAAATATTGATCCGCTAGCGATCCCCAAGCTTCTCTCGCCCTTAACCTTAGCTGGATGGTCTGGGCTAGCAATCGCCGCTTTGCAGTTACTACCCTTTGACTTGCTGGATGGTGGCAATATGGCGATCGGCATGTTTGGACATCGCCAAGCTACACAGATAGCAAAAATTGCCCGCATCATCTTATTAGCGATCGCCTTCCTAATCCAGCCTTGGCTAAGAATCTATAGTCTTCTGTTGTTTGCGCTGCCCACACCGAGTCCCTTAGTCAACAATGAAGGGCTAGAAATTGACAAATATCGAGACTTGTTGGGGCTAATTTTAATGGCGATCGCTTTGCTGATATTGCTCCCATCACCAAAATCGTTGCTTTGGCAATAAAGAACAGAACCGAAAGAAGCTGATTCGCGCGCTTTGCGCGCGAATCAGCTTCTTTCGGTTTTATAGCCTACCTACTTAGTCTTCAGCGTTAAAACATCAAAATCACTTTCACCATGAAAATTGCCATAAAAATTATAGACAGTTTGATTAAAAGTCAGCTTTCGCTGATAAGTATCTGAGCATAATTAAAAGCCAGCGTCAAAAGCTGTGGCGCAAGCTGTGAGTACGCCACAGCTTGTAGAGTTTGCGCCTAGATACTTACTAGCTACTTATATAGAGGCTAACTTTTTGGTTTTCTTTTAAATTTCAAAGTGTAAATGTGATTTTAGGATTATTATTAACCTTGGCATTAGGTAGCTACGATTTGTTGCTACTGGTAACATCAGTTAAGTCAACAGTAGATAAATGTTCATCCTGAAGCGCCAAGACGTTGAAATAGTCAACGTCCAAAACCCACAAAATAAAGATCAACAAATACCGATTTTGCAGTATCAGGGGCAAACATTTCGGTTGCTCAATATGTTCGGCGATAATCGAGATGAAGCTCTAGCTCTGTGGCGCGACTTGACTGACAACAAAGGCAAAGCTTGCGTACTACTGGAGGAGCCTCAACGCTTTAGTGTGTGGGGACGAGTCAAGCTTGACCAAATTTCTACAACTAAAAATGTCAGTTCTTCTGCGGGAACACACCTAGTTCAAGGCTGTTTACTGATATTGCAAGCTGTCTACTTGGATATCGAAGATCTCCTCGGTGCAAGACAATCAGTTTCTTTTAAGCAGGATTTACTAAAATTTATGCAGCAAGGCAAGTTTGCCCAAGTCGAAAATCTTCAAGCCGTAGAAGCAGTGTTGTCAATCAATCCGCTCAACAGTGTGCAGATTCCCAACTGGGACGAAAGCAAATTGCAAATGCTGCTAACTGAAGTTCATCGACTTGCCTACTCCTATTTTGGTAATGCTAGCTTTGTTGACAGCGCGATCGAAGCTCTCTCTGAATTACCTGAAGCCGCATCTGTGAATGCTTGGCTCCAAAAAATACCCAAGGGTAAACTTTGGCGCTAATGTAATCTATGGTTTGCCTCTATCTCGCGTTAGAGTGCTTTCAGTAATATATTTGCCATCCTAATCATATTTAAAAAATCACATTTCCTATGATTGTAGTCAAGGTTCAAGGTATATGAGTAGAGCCAAATCTTCCGCTCCCTCAGGGATTTCCACCCAATCTATTGTCTGGGCAGCGATCGCATGGGCAGCCATGGCTTTAATGTTTTACCTATTTCTGAGCGCCCCAACTGAAGGTCCTCATATCATCAAGCCTGAGGAATGTGAAAAGGTAGTCAAGGATTTTATCGTTAGACCAAACTGGTATCGAATCGGTACATATATTTTTCAGACTGTAGCGATCGCTTGTTCAGGACTATTGTGCTTACGCAACTGGCGTAGCCCCAAAATCCTTAGTGGGCGGATTGTTTGGCTGGGCTTGGGTCTTGGCATTATCTCTTGGGGAATTGGCAATTTAATTTTTGGATATTTAGATTTTCAATATCAAAGCGGTTTAATTGAAGGTGGAGTTAAAGGTGCAAAGGATCTAGTTAATACCTTCCCCTCGATCGCAGACATCTTTTTTACAGCCACCTATGTTTTTTTGGCATGGGGTATGGCAATGTCGGTAATCGGTCGCAGGCTAAATCTTTATCCTAAGCAATGGGCAATCGTTGGAGCCGTTGCTTTTGTGGGCATTGTTTTAGCAGCCTATGTTACCTTTGGCGTAGGTGGCGGGTTTAGCCTAAATTCAGGCAAAATCCTCAACATTATTTATGCGCTAGGTGATATCTGGTTACTGATTGTGGCAACAATCCTATTGTTGGCTTTTTGGGGTGGTAAAGCAGCTCAATCTTGGCGACTACTGGGTGGTGCAGGTATTGCCATGTTTTTAAGCGATCTATGGTTTAACTACAGCATCAATACTAGTGATATATGTAAAGCTAAACCCTATCAAAGTGGAGAGCCTGCTGAATTTTTCTGGATTCTGGCTTTCTTGCTGTGGGGTACAGCTGCCGCCTTAGAATTCGATTTGTCATCTCGCGCCACGACGCGGAGTCGGCGAGGTTAAAAAAAAGAGTAATAGCGCCGCTATTACTCTTTTTTTTCAATCATTGTCGAGAACATTGGCTCACGCGAAATAGCAAAGCAAGTTTTGAAAAACCAAGAAGCAGGTTGCGGCGCTTTGCGTCGCAACCTGCTTCTTGGTTTTTAGTAAGCACCTTTTCCCTTAGGAAATATGACTACCCCAATCGTCTTTAAAATTAACTTCATATCAAGCCCTAGACTCATTAATCTCACATAGCTGGCATCAAGCTGCACTCGCCTATCATAGGGAATATCATTGCGCCCTGACACTTGCCATAGCCCTGCGATGCCAGGACGGACACTCAGCACCCGATCAATTGCCGAACCATATTTAATAAGTTCAGCTTGTACTAGCGGTCTTGGCCCCACAACACTCATATCTCCCATCAAGACATTCCAAAATTGAGGCAACTCGTCTAAGCTAGTTATTCTCAAAAACTTTCCGATTTTGGTGATTCTTGGGTCTTGCTTGAGCTTAAAAGATGATTCATATTCAGCGCGACTAATCGGACAAGAACTAAGATATTCTTCAAGTAATTGCTCTGCCCCATCGATCATTGTTCTAAACTTAATGCAGTTAAACTGCCTTCCTCCCAAGCCAACCCTCGGATGGATATACAAAACAGATCCTTGAGAACTAGCCAAAATCAGGCAAGCAATGCCTAAGTAAATTGGAGAAAGTATACTTAACACCACTAGTGAGAATGCAATGTCAAGACTTCTTTTTCCCCAAATTGCATAGTGATCAGTTCGCTCTGTATTAGATTTCTTTGCTCGTGATCTTAATGCACCGTTTGCTTTGCTTCTTGTAATCATCAAATCTCTACACCACACCACATAGTTGGAATAATCATACAATGCCTGTCTACTTTTATTGGGGAGATGATGACTATCAAATAAGCCAAGGTGTCAAAAAACTAATTGATACCTATACTGATCCGATGTGGCGAGATTTTAACTACGCTAAAGTCACGGCAACTGGCGAATTAGAAATCATGGATGGGCTTAATCAAGCTGTGACCGCTCCTTTTGGCATGGGAAGTCGGCTAACTTGGTTAGTGGATACAGCGATCGCCCAGCGATGTTCTGACTCGCTATTATCAGAATTAGAAAGAACTTTTAAAGTTTTGCCTGAACATTCACACCTCTTATTTACTGCATCAAATAAACCAGATGGTAGGGCTAAATCTACTAAGTTAATTCAAAAATATGCCAAGGTTTTAGAGTTTTCTTTAATTCCTCCTTGGAAGACTGATGCAGTCGTCCAGTTAGTTAAACAATGTGCCGTAGAAATTAATTTAAAACTATCGAATGACGCTGTGGATTTGTTAGTTGATGCAATCGGTAATGATACTCGCCGTTTGACAATGGAGTTGCAAAAATTGCAGCTATCTCATCATGGTAAGACTCAGCCCATGACTGCTCAAGAAATTATGCCTTTAGTTCAAGTATCGGCGCACAATAGTTTGCAATTAGCTAGTTCGATCCGATCTGCTGATACTAGCCATGCGCTCTCGTTGATTGCCGAGTTATTGCGAAATAATGAAGTGGGTTTGCGGATTTGTGCCACTTTAGTGGGGCAGTTTCGCACATGGCTCTGGATCAAGTTGATGCAAGAGTCTGGCGAACGAGATGATAAGGCGATCGCTGAGGCAGCAGAAATCGGTAATCCAAAACGGGTTTATTTTCTTAAGCAAGAAGTACAGGGGCTAAATAGTCAAAAGTTAATGCGATCGCTAAGTATTTTATTGCGCTTGGAAGCAGATCTTAAGCATGGCAAAGATGAGACGGCGACATTACAAACTGCAATAATTGAGCTATGCCAAGCGATGCAAAAATAATTTTTACAACGCTTGACACTCAAACCCAAACCACGAATTTTTTTAAAAGTGTTGCTTTGCAACACTTTTAAAAAAATTCGTGTAGTTCGTTTAAGCGCAAAGCGTTGTAATAGTTAGAAAGGAGTGGCGGTGCGAAGCGCCGCCACTCCTTTCTAGTTTTGCTTGCTATAGCTACTTAGTTGCTACGATAGAAACTCAGAGTATTTACCTATAAACATGTCCGATTCCGCCACCGTTAACGTTGAACTCCGCAACGACTCTCAGCCTAATCGTAGCTACGATATTGAGATCGCTAGTCATAGCCTCAAAGACTTGGGTGCAAAATTAGTAGAAATTGGCTTAGGCAAGAAAAGCAAAAAAATTCTCATTGTTTCAAATCCTGTCATCGATAATCACTATGGAGCCACGGTTGAGAAGTCCCTCAGTGAGTCAGGTTTTGATGTAGCAAAATTAATTTTGCCCGCAGGAGAACGCTTCAAAACCGCGACTTCTTTGCAAAAAATTTATGATGCAGCCCTTGATCATCGCCTAGAACGCTCATCAGCGATCGTTGCCCTCGGCGGCGGCGTAATTGGTGATATGTCAGGCTATGCTGCCGCCACTTGGCTACGCGGCATTGAACTAGTGCAAGTCCCAACGACACTCTTGGCAATGGTAGACTCAGCGATCGGCGGCAAGACGGGGATCAACCACCCACAGGGCAAAAATCTGATTGGCGCATTTTATCAACCGCGTTTAGTATGGGTTGATCCTGAAGTACTTAAAACCCTGCCTGCTCGTGAGTTGCGGTCGGCAATGGCTGAGGTAATTAAGTATGGCGTAATCTGGGATCGCGAGTTATTTGATCTGTTATCACAATGCGATCGCCTTGATCAACTGCGCTACATCAAACCTGAACTATTGCAAACAATCTTGTATCGTTGTGCCAAAGCTAAGGCTGATGTAGTTTCTAAGGATGAAAAAGAAGGCAATCTCCGCGCTATTCTTAACTATGGTCACACCGTGGGTCATGCGATCGAGTCGGTTACAAACTATCGACTTTATAATCATGGTGAAGCTGTTGGCTTAGGTATGATTATTGCAGGAGCGATCGCTGTTGATCTTGGACTTTGGTCAAATGATGAGCAAGCTCAGCAGGTTAGTCTGATTGCTAAAGCCAAGCTGCCACAGACTTTACCTGCGGATATTGATCAAGACGCGATTATCGCTTGTCTGTCTACAGACAAAAAAGTCGAAGCTGGCAAAGTCCGTTTTATACTACCAACCGCGATCGGTCATGTGAGCTTTAACGATGTCGTAACTTCGGAATTAGTTAAACAAAGTTTACGAAAAATACTCTCCTAAGACTTGACACATTAGGTGGTAATTCGTACTATACTTAAACGTTTATGTCAAGCAAAATCTTGTTTAGTGGTAATATATCAATAATTCACTGGGTAGCTAGGCATAATTAAAGGTAAAAACTTGAAAGCGATCGCGCCATGCATCATGTATCAAAGCGTTTGAATCAAGTTTTTAATCACGCCCAGCCACTTATGTGTAACTGCAAATTTGAACCACTAGACAGATGCCTAAATTTGTAAACCATTAGTAATTTCAACCAACATACCAAAGAGTCCAAATAACAGAGATTTCATGACTAAAAAGCCAATTAAAGATCTTCCTCAAATCAACGAACGTATCAGATACCCAAAAATTCGAGTCATTGATATGGAGGGGGAGCAACTCGGCATCCTTACCCCCAAAGAAGCCTTAAAAATGGCTGAAGAAAAAGAGTTAGATCTAGTTTTAGTCAGTGACAAAGCTGATCCACCCGTTTGTCGGATCATGGACTACGGTAAGTTCAAGTTTGAGCAAGAGAAAAAAGCAAGAGAAGCTCGGAAAAAACAACATACTTCTGATGTCAAGGAAGTAAAGATGCGCTACAAGATTGAAGAGCATGATTACAAGGTCAGAATTAATCATGCTGAGCGCTTCTTGAAGGAGGGCGATAAGGTCAAAGCAACGGTAATGTTTCGAGGTCGCGAGATTCAACACGTTGATCTTGCAGAGGTCTTGCTTAATCGCATGGCAAGTGATCTTGAATCCGTTGCTGAGATCCAGCAATATCCCAAACGCGAAGGTCGCAACATCACAATGTTAATGGCTCCTAAAAAGTAAACAAAAAAACGGCGCAAAGCGCCGTTTTTTATTGTTATAGCTAAATCTAGCTTTGCTATAGAAAGCCTAGCAAAGCTAGGCTTTCAACAATCTGATTGGGTTTTAATAGCTATATATTGCTTTAGAAAATCACTAAGGAAGTAGGCGTTGGTGTTGGCTGAGTAGGAGCAGAGATTGGTTGCGGTTGGTTAGCAGTATCAGTTGTAGATCCAACTACAGGCGCTCCCACAGGACGTAGCACTTCAACTCCATTTTGTTGCAAAACCACAATTGGCGGCTCAGCATTGGTATCAATTCTCTTGACTAGCACTTTACCGTTAGAGATAAGCTGTCCAGCTTTAACATAACGCGAAGATGGTTCATCCGCAGCTTTGAGAATTGCATAAATAGTCCCCGAAATCTCAATCGTCCCTGTAATAGCTGTACCTTCTGCCGCTCTTGTATCAGGTGGTACTGGTGGTAGTCGTGTCGCAATACTAGTTCGTGGAGCAGTTTTTACCACGATCGCAGGTCTTAGGTTGGGCGCAACCTTAGGCTTTTCTAATAGGGTTTCTAGTTTAGGAACAGGATTAATTACCGCGCTAGTAAATGGGTCGCGCGATTGCTTAGAATCAAGACCAATCTTCTGTTCTAATTCTTGTACTCTAGCTTGCTTATCTGTGGTGGCAATCAACTCTTGAGTCTTTTGACCAGTCACAAAGGGAGTAGCAAAGGTTGCAGCAGCAGGAGTTTCGGGAGTTTTTGGTACTACCACAGCAGCAGTAGTGCCATCAGCGATTATTGGTAACGGCTTACCTTCTGCCGCTAGTTGCCGTATGGCTTCACAATCTGTCCCAGGGGCAAACTTAGCAGTTTTTATAATGCCAGCACGAGCTTCTCGCGCTGATGTAGTAGTGCATTCGACGGGTGCACCCTCTCCACAAGCACTAAGAATTGAAGCAACGCTAAGAATCACACCAGCTAGGTAATAGATACGCATAAAAAGTTCCTCTGCTGCCTACTAGGTTTTCGGTACAGCGTCATCCGAATTTTTTCGATTTTGACTGCAAGATAGTAAAGCATTATGGTAATTTTGGCAATCACTAAAAGTATTGATGTATCTTTAAATCTTCAAATGTATGGTTGCAGCCATAAAAAGTCAGAAAAAATCACAACCTGAAAGATGAAGCTTTTTTGGGTGTATCCAGCTTTAGGGTTTCATTTCTTAACTTTTGTAGCGACAGCTATACTCTTAGTAATTGATATTAATCGGGGAAATTTATGGAAATTGCATCTGAAGTTTATCAAGGTCAGTTTGGTGAGTTTACGATTACCAAAAGCGATCGCCTTAGTGTAGTTGTTTATCGCAGTGCCTTAGCGATCGCTACGTTATGTTTTAGTGCGGGGGCTGCTTTGGTAATATTTCAGTCAGCTAATTCTGCGATCTTTAACTGGTTAACTTGGTTGTATGTTGGATTCTCCATCGCTTTAGGTGTGGCTCTATGGACAATTCATATTTATCTAGAGTTATTGCATCGGATTTTGCAAATCTTCTGGGCGATTGGCGCGATCGCGGCGATTATTGTTGCTTTTTATTTTCCTGAGCCTTTAGCGATCGCTGTTTACGATCATCCGATCGCACTTGTTGGCATTGGATTTAGTTTCGCGGCACTTACAGGGATTTTCTTTAAAGAGACTTTTTGTTTTAACCGCTTTGAGACTAAGTTTTTAGTACCTTTGTTACCTGTGCTAATTCTTGGTCATTTGGTAAATATTTTGACTGTAGCGATCGAAACAGTTTTTTTAGGAGCTTGGGCAGTGTTGTTTATGATATTTGCGATTCGTAAGGCATTTCAAGAAATTCCATCTGATATTGGTGACAAATCAGTGTTTGAGTATCTCAAAGCTCAAAAAGAACTGAAGGCTAATTAAAATGAATAAAGCTTTTACTTCTCAAAATGATGAATGGACAGAGGCGATCGCGACTGTCCAACAACGCTACGATCGCGAATATCGTAATGAAGCTTTTGATTTACCCTCCGAGGTGGAGTCAATGCCGCTCTTTCGTGAGTGGGTAAGTCATACATTAAGTAGCAAAATCGCCTCTCCTTTTTGGGAGTTAGCTCAGTTTAAAAAGAATCAAAGATGTTTGGATATTGGTTGTGGAGTCAGCTTTTTGATTTATCCATGGCGAGATTGGGAAGTGTATTTTTATGGTCAAGAGATTAGCTTTGTCGCAAAAGAAGCTCTTAATTCAAGAGGTTCGCAGCTTAACTCTAAGTTGTTTAAGGGCGTGCAACTTGGAGCAGCTCATAAATTGAATTATGAGAATGGATTTTTTGACCGTGTGATTGCGACTGGGTTTAGCTGCTACTTTCCCATAGAGTATTGGAAGCTAGTATTGCAAGAAAGTAAGCGTGTCCTAAAACCTGACGGTATTTTAATTTTTGATGCGATTTCTCCTGATTTAGAGTTTGCTGAGAACTGGGCAATTTTAGAAACTTATTTAGGTGCAGAAGTGTTTCTCACCCCACTGGACGAGATAACTGAGCTTGTCAAGTCCTTGGGCGGCAAGATCACCTCAACAAAACAAGGTGTATTGTTTTGTGCATATCGTGTGCAGTGGTAATTTGTAGTGCGAGTTCGCCGTAGTAAGTAGAACCATAAGAAATTTTTTGAAAGTGCTATGAAACAGCACTTTCAAAAAATTTCTTATGGTTCAGCTAATCGAAAATTGCTGTAAAAAATTGATAGTGTTAAAGAAGTAACGTTCTTTAGCCTAATGATGCGCCGTGCTTGGCTCGGCGCATCATTACATCTTGAGGACTATCAAAAAATTAACAAAACAAAATGCAACCGAAAATCATTATTCATGGCGGCGCGGGAAGCACCGTAGAGAGCAAAGGCGGTTATGAACCCGTCCGCAAATCATTATTTGCTGTTCTTGAAACTGTCTATCCGATGTTACTTAATGGCACCAAGGCGATCGATGCTGTAGTTAAAGCTTGTCAAATGCTTGAAGATGACCCTCGTTTTAATGCAGGAACAGGCTCAGTATTGCAATCCGACGGACAGGTGCGGATGAGTGCCTCAATTATGGATGGCGATCGCCAAAGTTTTAGCGGCGTAATTAATACGGTGCGAGTCAAAAATCCCATTAATATGGCGCAGCACTTACAATCTAGCCTCGATCGCGTATTGTCCGATCTTGGCTCAGCAGAGCTAGCCCGCGAATTAGGGATTCCTATTTACAATCCACTCACCGATGAACGCCTCGCCGAGTGGGTAGAAGAGCGCAAAACCAACTTTACTCGCAAAATGGCAGATGTGGCGATGGGTACGATCGGAGCAGTGGTACTCGATCAGTATGGCAATATTTGTGCGGGTACATCTACGGGTGGACGAGGTTTTGAGCGCATTGGCAGAGTCAGCGATTCGGCGACTCCTGCGGGTAACTATGCTACTAAGGACGCGGGAGTTAGTTGCACAGGTGTGGGCGAAGACATTCTCGATGAAGGCTTTGCGACGAGAGTTGTGGTGCGTGTTATCGATGGTCTAAGTCTCCAGCAAGCAGTCGAAAAATCGATTAATGAAGCAAAAAGTCGCGATCGCGACTTTGGGGCAATTTGTCTTGATGCTACTGGGGCGATCGCTTGGGGTAAAACCTGTCCTGTATTGTTTGCTGCATATCATGATGGCGAAAAAATGCAGGACACGCTTTAAATTATTGCAAGTTATAGATTAAGAAACATTTTGAAAGGCTGGCGAAGTCAGCCTTTCAAAATGTTTCTTGGATTTTAAGAAAGCGCACAGTGCTGTAACACCTTTAGAAGTTCTCATTATAAAAATTACTGAATTAGCTTATGTTTATCGCGATCACGATAAACATAAGCTAAGCTCTTCAGGAGGCATAAACTAAAAGTATATGAAAGACGTAATCGTGATTGGCGCAGGAATATCAGGCTTAACCTGCGCCCAACAGCTAAAGCAAGCAGGACTAGATGTAAGTATTGTTGAGAAATCCGCAGGTGTGGGCGGACGTATGGCAACTAGACGTTTACAAGGTACTTGGGTCGATCACGGCGCACAACTAATCTCAGTTAAGAGCGATGACTTTGGTCGATTTATTCGCAAATTAGAAGACAAAAAAATTGTCAAAGAATGGACTAGAAATGTCTATCAACTATCATCGTCTGGACTCCGTCCTCCTGAAGCCGATAACCGTCATCCTCGCTATTGCTGCCCTCTGGGTATGACTGCGATCGCCAAGCACATGGCGAGTGAATTGAATATCATTAATAACAATCGCATCGTTGGAGTTAGCCACGACAATCGCAAATGGCAACTAATCAGCGATCGCCAAGAAATCCTCGAAACTTCCGCGATCGTTTCTACTATTCCTGCGCCACAGTTTTTACCACTCTTTGAAGAAGTTCTTTCCACTGCACCTAACTTTTTGCAAGCAGTACAATCCGTCAAGTTTGCACCCAGTGTGACGATCATGGCAGGTTATAGCAATAGCTATGATATTCCTGAAGAATGGCAAGCTATTCAATGTGTAGATGATCCCATTCTTAGTTGGATTAGCCATGACAGCAGCAAGCATAGCGATCGCTCAGCGCAACCAGTGTTTGTATTTCAAAGTACAGCCGAATTTGCCAGACAATCGATGGAAGAAGCTGATCTAGAAGTTGCGGGGAAACCACTTCTCAATCAAGCTGGCAGACTTCTCGCTCCTTGGCTAGCTAGTCCCGAATGGTGGCAAGTCCACCGTTGGCGCTATGCCCTCTCCGAAGAATCCTTGGGGGTATCATGTCTGTCCACCGCAGTTCCTCTTGCTTTAGTCTGCGCTGGTGACTGGTGCGCTGGCAAAAATATTGAAGCTGCTTATAATTCAGGGCTAGCTGCTGCCGACTCTGTGATCGATTTACTTAAGAATTAATTCCAAACGCAACCGCATAAAATTGCGCTCCGCAGGCAGCAACTTTATGCGGTTGAGAATTGCTGATGCTCAAATGGTTAGCTATGCAAGTTAGATCGCTTTTTGCGATAATGCAGGGGACAACGCATTAGTTTTAAGATTATGGCTATATTTGCTGCCGTGCAAACTCCCGAAAAAGTCAAAGATACTGTGAGAGAGATAGTACGCAAGCCTTATCCAAAATATAAGGTGATTGTGTTGAACGATGATTTCAATACCTTTGAACATGTATCCAGTTGCTTGATGAAGTATATTCCCCAGATGACCGAGCAGACAGCTTGGGAATTGACCAATCAAGTCCATTTTGAAGGATTAGCGATCGTTTGGGTTGGCAACTTAGAACAAGCAGAGCTTTATCACGCTCAGTTAAAGCAAGCAGGATTGACAATGGCTCCTCTTGAAACTGAATAAAACCCAAAATATGAGTGGCGGCGCATCGCGCCGCCACTCATATTCTAGTTTTTGCTATGAATTTTTTGCCGTTTGACCAAATAAAATCTTTTTACTTTCTTCTGTAATTGTTGGTTGTCCTGCAAATGCTTCAGCTTGTTGATAGGCGCGAATAACCGCAGGACGATCGCGAATCTTGTCTAACCATACCTTTAGATTTGGGAATTCTTCGATATTTTGTTGTTGGCGTTCATAAAGCAGAACCCAAGGATAGCAAGCCATATCCGCGATCGAATAATCTCCAGCAATATATTCTTTTCCTTCCAATTGGCGGTTTAGCACTCCATAGAGTCGATTGGTTTCTTTGACATAGCGATCAATTGCATAGGGAATCTTTTCAGGAGCATATTGAGCAAAGTGATGATTTTGTCCAGCCATTGGTCCCAAACCTCCCATTTGCCAGAATAGCCATTCCATTACAACCGTGCGATCGCGCAAATTAGTTGATAAGAACTTGCCAGTTTTCTCCGCCAAATATTGCAAAATTGCACCAGATTCAAATACTGATATCGGTTGCCCTGCGTCTAAAGGAGCGCGATCGATAATTGCGGGCATCCGATTATTAGGAGCAATCTTGAGGAAGTCAGGCTCGAACTGAGCGCCCACACGAATATCAATAGGATAAATTTGATATTCTAGTTCCGCTTCTTCTAAAAAGATCGAGATTTTGTGACCATTAGGAGTCGGCCAGTAGTAAAGTTCAATCATTTATTTAGGAATTTGGTTTAACAGAATAATTAGTTACAGCGCTTTACAGCAATTTCCGATCAAACGAACCAAGAATTTTTTAAAAGTGTTGCAAAGCAACACTTTTAAAAAATTCTTGGTTCGGGTTTGAGCGCGAAGCGCTGTAACTATGCCTATTCACTTTATTTTAATGCGCTTAATCAGTTTTGACCCAAGCAGTAATTAGCGTACAATATTCATATACTTCGTGAAAATCACTGTAATCTATATATAAAGACATTTAGGAACAAAATTATGCCTCGTGGTGGGAAACGTGAGGGAGCAGGTCGCCCAGTTGGTACTGGCAAATATGGCGAGACAACTAAAGCAGTTCGTTTACCAGTTAGTATTGCTGATGAAATTTTAAATGCATTAGCGAACGACAATACATTTAAAATTGTCCAAAATATAGAGCCAACCGTTAGCGAACCAACAACTGCGATCGCGTCAATTTTTAGAACTAAGAGCCAGACAAAATGCCTTGTGCCACTATATCTAAACCCAGTTGCCGCAGGTTTACCTGTCACTACTGAGGACTATGTAGAAGGCAATATCGATCTCAATCGTCACCTTGTCAAACATCCAGAAGCAACTTTTTTAGTGCGGGTGGTGGGTGAGTCAATGCGGGATGTGGGGATTCACCCTAATGATTTGCTGGTGGTCGATCGCTCGGTTGAGGCGATCAGTGGCAAGGTTGTAATTGCGGTTGTTAATGGAGAATTAACTGTAAAGCGCTTGCGAAAACATCGAGATAAGTTATGGTTAATGCCTGAAAATCCAGATTTTCAGCCTATTGAAATCGATGAAAATGCTGATTTCCATATTTGGGGAGTAGTCACCAACGTAATTCACGCATTGTAATTAGCAGAGCAAAAAGAGGACATGCAAAGCATTCTGTCTTTTTGCTTCGCTGATCAAAAACAAAAAGATGACGGCGCTTTGCGCCGTCATCTTTTTGTTTTTGATCAGCTATATATTCAAAAATACAAGCTAAATAGATAAAAGACTTATTTAAACGTCTAAAAACCAGAATTAAACTTATTTTTACTATTTTTTGCCAAAAAATGAGCAGTGACATATTCTTTTGAATAGCGTACATTAATCAAAGAGTTTTTGGTATGTCTCTATGACCCGTTTCTCTGATGCGTCTGCTCCTATTCTGTCTCTGTCAGCGTCTAAAGCACGTTCTTTCGGTATTTCTGAAAATATTGATGGTGATACTTCTTCGGCTGAATTTTTTGCAACTTGGCAAATGCTCTGCTCTCGCCTTGATGCCCATCAACATAATTCCCCAAATGGTTGGCAAGTCAGCTTTTCTAATCCTGTAGCTGTATCTGACTACATCACCATGCGCTGTAAATTATCTGTTGGTGATATTACCCGTGAGGCGACAGGTAGCGACAAAGGTTGCTTACAAGCGCAATCTTCCTCAGGTGTCCATGCTCCTGAACGCGCTATGCTCAACGCATTTTGTAACGCTGCTATTAGTTTTGGCATCATCCTTCCCTCTTATCCCATCCGCGCCCAAAAACCTCCAGACGCTGGTAATGATTTAGAGTCTGTAGTGAGTATTCTCCGCAAGATGCAAAATAAGCAAAAACTAAAGCGTGGTTTTAAAGCTTTATCTTCTCTTGTCGGTCTGATGTCTCGTCGAGCATAAAATACACCGCTGAGCTGTCGCCAGCTAACATAAACCCCAAAGAGAGTTGCGCCGCAACTCTCTTTGGGGTTTATGTTAGCTTTCAAAAAAATAGAATTGCGCTCCGCAGGAGCGCAATTCTATTTTTTTTTGAATTAATATCCATACCCAGTTATAGCTTTAGCCAGCCAAGTTAAGACACAAAACCCAAGGATTAGCGGTGCGGCGCTTCGCGCCGCACCGCTAATCCTTGAGTGGGAAGGGAGTATCATTGCAAGACTTAAAAATTGCTATAATTCAGCATCTAGTCAACTTTTGCCCCAAAATTCCCCCCTTAGAGTAATGAGTACAGAATTTCGCGAACTTTTGCGTAAAGTTGGAAGTGGTACACATACCAGTAAGAGTTTGACTCGCAAAGAAGCTCAATCCGCTACAGTCATGATGTTGGAGGGAATTGCTACACCCGCCCAAATCGGAGCATTTATGATTGCTCATCGGATTAAACGACCAACTAGCGAAGAAATTGCGGGAATGCTTGATGCCTATAAGCTTTTGGGGGCAAAGGTAGAAGCGATCGCATCTGATCGAAAAGTATTAGTGCTGGGATCACCCTATGACGGTAGATCGAAGACAGCACCCGTTAGTCCTATAACTGCGATCGTATTGGCGGCGGCGGGAATCCCTGTATTAATGCATGGCGGCGATCGCATGCCCACAAAGGAAGGATTACCTTTTATCGAGATCTGGCAAGCCTTGGGCTGTCAATGGCAAGAATTGAATATTGATCAAGTTCAGCAAAACTTGGAAACTAAGAATTTTGGCTTTGTGTATTTACCCAAACATTTTCCCCTCGCCCAAAGCCTAGTGACCTACCGTGAGCAAATCGGCAAACGGCCACCCTTTGCGACCCTTGAGCTAATGTGGTCACCCTACCAAGGCAAACAACTGATCGTGTCAGGTTTTGTCCATCCGCCCACAGAGACTAATATTTGTGAGGCTTTTGCCCAACATGGGATTACCGAATTTGCGACCGTAAAGGGATGGGAGGGTAGTGTGGATTTACCGCGATCGCGTACCGCTATTATCGGAATTCATCACGGCGAGCAATTTCAACGGTTGACCATCTCAGCACGTCAATATGGATTTAGTGTTGTTGATCCTGCGATCGCAACTGCCGAGGAGATCGCCACTAATATCATTTCCGCACTCAAAAACGAACCCTCAGAATATCTCAACTCTGTCCTGTGGAATTGTGGGTTCTATCTATGGCTGTATGGCATGAACGCGGAGATTTCTGAGGCGATCGCCCATGCACAGGAGATTATTAGTAGTGGTCGAGCTTGGCAAAAGCTCGAAGACTTACGCAATAGTAATTACACCCTTGGTAAGTCGGGAAATGCTTCGGCAACTGCTGCATAGACAATTTTGCCATCCTGAACATTTAATCCCTTAGCTAGTGCGCGATCGCGTTGTAGTGCTTCTAATCCCAAATCAGCTAAAGCGCAAGTATAGGAAAGTGTGGCATTTACTAAAGCTTGAGTTGCTGTCCAAGGCACTGCCCCTGGCATATTCGGTACACCATAATGTAAAACTCCCTCTTCCTCATAAACAGGAGCGCTGTGGGAAGTGGTATGAACTGTCTCAATGCAGCCCCCTTGATCGACTGCCACATCGACAATCACCGAATGCGATCGCATTTTTTGGACAAGCTCACGTTTTACCAATGTCGGTGCGCGTTTACCTGTAATTAAGACAGCGCCAATGACTAGATCGGCAGACATAACCGCTGTCGCGATGTTACTAGCATTGCTATAAAGTAACTCCACCCGTGAACCAAATAGAGCTTCTAATTCGCCAAGACGGTTGAGATTAACGTCTAAAATTGTCACCCTTGCGCCTAGCCCGATCGCCATTCTGGCGGCTTCAGTGCCAACGACACCACCGCCCAAGACCACCACGTGACCAGACTTAACCCCAGGAATGCCTCCTAGTAAAACCCCACTACCGCCCTGTTGTTTAGTGAGGTAATGCGCTCCAAACTGCACCGATAAGCGTCCTGCAATGATGCTCATCGGTACTAATAGAGGTAATTGACCGTTATCTAGCTGCACCGTTTCGTAGGCGATACAGGTTGCACCTGATTTGATTAGGGCTTCGGTTAATTGGCGATCGGCGGCAAGATGAAGATAGGTAAATAGAATTAATTGGGAATGTAATAAACTATATTCCGCAGGCAAAGGCTCTTTGACCTTGACTACCATTTCCTGTGCGTAGACTTCCTTTGGAGTTTCAACAATTTGCGCCCCAGCTTGAATATATTCTTGATCGCTAAATCCAGAGCCGATCCCTGCCTTAGTTTCTACAAAAACTTGATGAGATCGCGCGGTTAAGGTCATTACTGCGGCAGGTGACAGCCCCACTCGAAACTCGCGATCTTTAATTTCCTTTGGTACGCCAATCTTCATGGTTATTAATCCTAAAAAAATCCTTGAAATAAATCGCAAACAAGGTACTTATACCAAAACTAAAAATGGCAGAGCCATTTTTAGTTTTAAAAAACCTCACTGGGTTTAGTTTCTAATTCACAAAAGTGCGACAACACTTTTATGAATTGGTATTAAGTACCTTGTCTAAGCGATCGCCACAGAGCTTTAGTCAATGAATCTACATTAACTGGTTTGCTAATAAAATCATCCATACCAGCATCCATGCAAATTTGGCGATCGCTATCCATAACATTTGCTGTCAGCGCAATAATATAGGGACGACACGCTAAATCTGTGTTGCCAACAATATGTTTAGTAGCCTCAATGCCATCCATCTCAGGCATTTGCATATCCATTAAAATCACATCATAGTTACGATTTTGCATCGCCTCCAAAACCTGTACCCCATTATCAGCAATCTCGATCTCATAGCCCAATCTATTCAAAATTTTAGACGCAACTAATTGATTAATAGGATTATCCTCAGCTAATAGAATACGCAATGGTAGTTTTTGGGCTAAATATTTATCATATATATTTGTATTGCTAGCTAACTTGTTGGGAATATCGTGCTTATCTGAAATATTGGTTTTAGGGATTTCTAAACAAACTGTGAATCCGAAAATACTACCAACTCCATATTTACTACTTACATTAATTTCCCCGCCCATCATCATCACAATTTTTTGACTGATTGCTAAACCTAGCCCAGTCCCTTGAATCTTAAATTTTGTTTCTTCTGCCCGTTCAAACGGCAGAAAAATAGATTCCAATCGTTTTACATCAATACCTATACCCGAATCTTCTACTTCAAAACTAATTGATATTAAGGTTTTTTCTAGCTCTAGTTGTGATTTGTTTGATTTGCTAGCAATAACTCTCAAAATAATGCTACCTTTTGTGGTGAATTTAATAGCATTACTAAGTAAATTGAATAAAACTTGTCTTAATCTTTTGCTGTCTATATATACAAATTGAGGTAAATCTGGAGAAAATTGATAATCAAAATCAATATTTTTGTGATTTATTTGAACCTTAAAAGTATTAACTAGATCTGTTAGAAACTGCAAAAAATCAATGTTTTGAAATTGAAGCTCCATTTTGCCAGCTTCAATTTTAGAAATATCAAGAATATCATCAATTAATTCTAGTAAATACGCTCCTGATTGAATAACTGTTTTTAAATCTGATTGTTCTTCATGATCCAGATTTTTAGAGGTTTGTAAAACTTGAGTCAAGCCTAAAATTGCATTTAGTGGTGTTCTTAATTCATGACTCATATTGGAAAGAAATTCAGATTTTACCAGACTTGCAGATTCAGCAACTTTTTTAGACTCTGTTAGTGCTATATTTTTCTGCTCTAAAATCAAAGCATTTTCATTCAGAATTGCTTGATTGTCTTTTAGTTGAACTGATTTATTAATCAATCTTACTTTTGATTTTTGTAAATTAGCGATCGCTTGTTTCTTCTCAGATAATATGGCAATCAAGCTTAGCGTGGTCAGAACAACAACAACAATAAAACATTGCAATAAAACTAATGAACTATCAGGGTATTGAATAGCAAATGAGCTTAATCCTTTGACAGTACCTAAAACAGAAATCGTTGTGATTACAACAATTAAATTTGTTGCTCCAAAATCACCAAATCTATTTACTGCAAAGATTAGACAGGGAATTAAGGTATAAGACAAGGGATAATTTTGATAAAAAGATAAAAAGCTAATCTCCAATGTAATAACAATTAAAATAATCGCTTCTATAACTCGTCTAAATCTGATTTTTTTTGCTTCAGTTTTCCAATTAACAAGCAACTTTTCTTTGTGTTTAGTAGAATTGACATAAAATTTATACCAACTAATAATTGCGGGAGTAAATATGCATATTCCTGCAACATTAGAAACCCACCAAGTTATCCAGACTGTGCCAAATATTGACCAAGGTATTTGTCCTCCCAAGCACAGACAAAGCACACCTGCGGTGGCGTTTATCATTGGCGCTAAAGCACCTGTAAAGCCCAAAAATTTATAAAGGTCGTCTAATCTTCTAAATGGATTTCGACCATTAATACTCCGCCGCAATAAATAATTGCCAAGCCCTGTTCCGATAGTTGTCCCGATCGCAATGCCTAAGACCTGAAGGATCGAAAAGATCTCCATATACCAACTATCGGCATTAAAAAATGCCCAGATATTCGCCAAAAATGAACCAATTAAAACCCCTGGTAAAAGCTGAAATCCAAAGATTAAAATTGCCGCAGATGCAAATCCATCGGGCGGCCAAACAGGTGTAACGTCTTGAGGTGTAGCCGCCACATGGCGCGAAATCTCAGCCATGCCATAGTAAAGCAAAGCCACTATAATAATCGAGAGAATACGTGGGATTGGCTTGAGTCGTTTCTGCGAAAGAACAAACATTTTTTCCCAAACCTATTAAATTTTAAAGAGCTACTTTTTTAAGTTTACGATCTTCAGATAATATTGCATTGCAGCGCCTTGCGCTAACTTAAACCCCAGAGACAGTCGTATGAGCGCCATTTCGCAGCGCTTTCACAACTATCTCTATACTACTTAATAAAACCTCGATAGGCTGTAATTAATTCATAGCTCTTTAAACGTATCCTTCAAAACCGTACGAGCAGCTAACTGGCTACGGGTGGAAGATAATATCTCGGCTTCACGACGTAACCGCGCCGCCGTGTCACAGGTTTCTAATAATGATTGTTGCTCTAAACTAGCCCCTTGAAAATTGCTAGCCACCCAATAGGAAAGCTCAATCGGCCCTCGAGGAATTTTGGGTAACTCGATTTCTTGGTCAGTCAGCTTTTGAGACAACCTAATTACATCATTTAATAATTCACGAACTTCTGTCGCCAATAGAAATGGTGCATCATTACTTGGTTCGTCTTCGATCCATTCCACTAAGCCCACGCGGTATGGAGTTTCGCGCACATATTCTAATACGCGAAAACGTTGCTGTCCCATCGTTAGAACCTTAAAGCGATCATCTGGCAAGCGATGATACTGCACGATCTGAGCTACACAACCTATGTTGGCAGGTTTGCCTGTTTCTGGATCCCACATCAGTACCCCAAAAAGGCGATCGCTTTCTAACACGGTATTGATCATCATGCGATATCGATACTCAAAGATATGAAGTGGTAAAGATTGCCCAGGGAATAATACCAAATCAGGTAAAGGGAATAGAGGCAATTCGCGAACTGAAATCGATGATGAAGTCATTGTTGCTAAACTTGACACTAGTGAAGACGTTGCACCTAGTTTAGCCTGTTCAAGCAAGAAATTGAGGAGAGTTAAAGCGTGGTCACCGCTATATCCATAGTCATCAATGGTAGGACAAAGCCAAAAACCAAGAGAGAGTTGCGGCGCGAAGCGCCGCAACTCTCTCTTGGTTTTTGTGTCTTAACTTGGCTGGCTACAGCTATAACTAAAAAACCTCTCTGGGATTTTCTTCATCACGGACATGAAAGCGAAACCTAGCTTGCTGAATACAGGGGCGCATCTGCTCATATAACTCACGCACATCAACAGGTAGGCGTTTCAGTAGTAATTTAGGCGCAGAAAGGTCACGGGTTAGAAGTCGAATATTGCCTGTTCCCATGATTCTTTGATCGAGAGGCTTATCCAGTTGAATATCATCAATCTGGTAAATCTCTAGAGTCTCAATATCTCTAGAGAAAATTCCTGACTCAATCACAATGCGCTGAGACGTAATCAAATATTGCGTATTTACAGAGCGTAACCAAAACCAAATTGCACCAATCCCTAAGGTAAAAATTGCAATCAATAATCTTGTCACACTGCCAATGATCGCAGGATGACCTTTAAAGAGAATGCGCTCATCGGGCAGAGGTACTTTTGTCATACGTTACTAACAGGAGATTTAAGAGGAGCGCATTGCGCTCCTCTTAAATCTTATCTGTTTTTTTGCGCCCAAACGCGTATGGGCATACCCCAAACGTAGATAAAGCCTTCAGCAGCTTTGTGATCAAATTGATCAGCGCTAGTATAGGTGGCTAGGTCTTCATCGTATAGCGAATTAACCGATTGACGACCGACAATAATTGCACTGCCCTTGTGGAACTTAACGCGGACAATACCTGTAACTCTCTCTTGGCTGCTATCGATAAATGCATCAAGTGCTGTCTTGAGGGGGCTGTACCAAAGTCCGTTATAGATCATCTTGCTATAGGTTTCTTCGATGCCACGCTTGTATTGAGCAAGGTCAGAGGGTAGAGCTAGAGTTTCTAGATCACGGTGAGCATGGATCAAGACCAACATGGCAGGCGCTTCGTAAATTTCGCGAGATTTGATCCCTACGAGACGATTTTCTACCATGTCAATACGTCCTACGCCATTGTCGCCCGCGATCGCATTAAGGACAGTGATTAACTCTACTGGCTCAAGGGCTTTGCCATCAATGGAAACAGGAAGTCCTTTCTCGAAACCAATTTCGGTGTAGGTGGGCTGATCAGGCGTGTCAGCGATCGCCTTGGTCATCGCATAAATTTCTTCGGGCGGCTCATTCCAAGCGTTTTCGAGGGGACCTGCTTCAATGCTACGACCGAGCAAGTTGCGATCAATACTAAATGGTGAGGACTTTTTGACTGGTGAAGCAATTCCAAATTTTTCACCGTAGGCGATCGTTTCTTCACGGCTCATCCCCCATTCACGGGCAGGTGCAAGCACTTTGATGTCAGGATTTAGAGCGGCGATCGATACGTCAAATCTTACTTGGTCATTGCCTTTGCCTGTGCAACCATGGGCAACAGCATCAGCTCCGTATTCTTCGGCAGCTTCTACCAGAATCTTGGCAATTAAGGGACGTGCTAGAGCCGTGGTGAGAGGATAGCGGTTTTCGTAAAGTGCATTTGCCTTAATTGAAGGGAAGGCATAATCTGTGACAAATTCTTTAGTGACATCTCTAACTAGGGAGACAGAAGCCCCTGAGTCAAGTGCTTTTTGCTTGATAGGCCCTAACTCATCGCCTTGTCCTAGATCTGCTGCAAGGGTAATGACTTCTTCAACACCCCATTCTTGCTTGAGATAAGGAATGCAAACAGATGTATCAACGCCGCCAGAATACGCAAGTACAACTTTTTTCGCCCGACCCATGAATCTCTCCTAAACCCATTGCTAAACCTAAAAAAGTAGCCCGGGTACTACGCCTATCTCAAGCATCCCTTAGTGCTGCTGTCTTCCGACCCTGACACGATTCGGGCGTTGCGATCGCATAGATCCGAGCCATTAACAACATTAGCACTAAGAGGGAAAGTTAAACTAAGTAGTTGAATTAATTGTTGGCAAATCCTCACATAAGCATCAGCGATCGCAATCTAAAATCCCCCAAAGTGTTTGGCGGTGGGAAGTATCGGCATTTATTTTTACAGAAAGCAAAAAGAGCTTGAGTTGTCGTGACGCGACAACTCAAGCTCTTTTTGCTTTAGCTAGGAATGCAGTCTTCATTCCCAGCTAACTATATAGACGCTACTTCTGAATAATTAGTGATGCGCGGCGAAGCCGCGCATCACTAATTATTCAGAAGTAGCTACTCCAAATTTATTGCAGTAAGTTACGTTTTGATTGATTTAGCTGCTGCCATAGTTCGGCAATTTGTGAGTATGCTTCTTGCGATGAAATCTTGCCGCCTGTTTCTAGGCTGCAAATAATGCTGACACGATGGGAAAACTCTTGCAAATTAGCATTGAACATCAAGTTTTCGGGAGTAAATGTGCCGTAATAACGAGATTTGGGACATAGAAATGAGTTATTAAGCATAGCTACTCCTATTTTGAACAGAGCTTCGTTAACCTAATCTTAACCTAGATTTCATTAAGGAATAGTTGCTAACTTGTTAAGTTTTGTCGATAGTCAGGAGCAATAAAAAACTGTGGCGCTTGCGCCACAGTTTTTTATTGTTTCGAGATTTAGCCAACTACAGTTAAAGCATAAACCCGAAAGAAGGTCGCGGCGCTTCGCGGAAACTAGAGGATTTGAGACAAAAACTTTTTGGTGCGATCCTCTTGAGGATTTTGGAAAAAATCTTCAGGCTTCGCTTCTTCGACAATTAGTCCACCATCCATAAACACAATGCGATCAGCAACCTCACGCGCAAAGCCCACCTCGTGGGTAACTACCACCATCGTCATCCCCGAATCAGCAAGCGATCGCATTACATCCAAAACTTCCCGCACCATCTCAGGATCGAGAGCCGAAGTCGGTTCATCAAATAACATGATTTTGGGCTGCATGGCTAAAGCTCTCGCGATCGCCACTCGCTGCTGCTGTCCACCAGACAGTTGCAATGGATATTTGTTTGCCTGTTGCGAAATGCCTACGCGCTCTAACAGTTGCATCGCCACTTCTGAAGCCTTAGTCTTTGACCATTTTCTGACCCAAGCGGGCGCAAGGGTAATATTTTGCAAAACCGTCAAATGAGGAAACAAATTAAATTGTTGAAATACCATCCCCACTTCACGTCTAACTGCATCGATATTGCGATGATTTTCAGGAGATAGCTCAATTCCATCAATAAAGATTTTGCCCTGTTGATACTCTTCTAAAGCGTTAAAAGTTCTGGCAAAGGTAGATTTACCAGATCCTGAGGGTCCCATAATTACAACTACTTCGCCACGATTGACCGTTAAACTTACACCCTTGAGGACATGGAAGTTGCCATACCACTTATGCACATCATGGGCAGCGATCATTGGTTCTGTCATCGAGGAGGTGGGCGTTAATGGCTCTAGCATTTAGAATTTAAGCCTCAAAGACTATTTTGATAGACTACACGGGCATCCAGACCAATTTCCGATCGCATGATTGTTTTTAAAACTTCTGCGCGATCGCGATCGGGATAACCCTGCACCATAATAATATTGCCAAATCGTGAAGGAATAATCTTGGCAGTCGGAACTGCACTTTGGACACGATTGAGAGTTTGCTGATCGTTAGCGGGGATCACCACTAAATAGGGAGATTTATCGATCGCTGGAGTGGGAACTAGGGCTGCAACTCTAGAGTTGTAAGGCACAGTAGAGGCATTAGGTATAGCAGTGGTGGGGATAGGAGGAATCTCAGGGATCGGTTTAGGCGAAATAGAAGTGGGGATAGAAGTAGGTTGCGATCGCGGTGGGCTTACAAGTTTCGGCGGAATGATGGGGATCGGTTCGCGATCAATCAATACTTCAGTAGGGGCTGTCAATAAGTTATTAGAACTAGAAGCGATCGCGGTTTTGGGGATCGTTGTCACTACAGGTTCTGGCGGAATAATTGACTGAGGCATTGACTGAGGCATTGACTGAGGCACTGCTGGCAAAGGCTCAATCAAAATGCTGTTAGTCGATGGGGGCAAAGCTCTCGGTGGCATTGATGGTGGCGTAAAGCTGGGTTGCGGCGATCGCGTAATCTCAATAGTATTAGTCGGCATCGCAGGGGATATTGGAGGGACAGCCATAGCTCGCAAAGGCTGACTGGGCAACTCTGGTGCAGGTGATGCGGGTGTATTGCCCTGAAAAGCAATTGAACCTGCCACTTTGTCTAGGCTAAGTTGATTGCCAACCGCAACTTGAGTAACCCCAGAATTATTGTTGATATCCTTACCCAGATTATTACGGAAAATATTTTTGCCGAGGCTGCTAGAAGTCCCCAAATTTGGTGTGGGATAGCCTTTACGATCTTTGAGAATTACTAGACCATTACGCTTATTGTCGGAAATTAAGTTGTTTCGCAGAGTCGGAGCCGCAAGGTTGGAAATAATAATTCCATCAGTATTATTGATAATGTTGTTGTCAGTTACCTGTACTTGCGACTTCTGACCGATCGCCATCCCAAAGCCCGTATTTTCAAAAATATTATTACGAATTTCCCCTGTACTACTGCCCACAGCCGACAGCCCATTCGCGCCATTTTTTCTAAATACATTGTCATTAACTACAACATCAGATTTCCCTGTCAGAAATAGACCTTCGCGATCGCTATTGACAAAAGTATTATTGGAGATGATGACGCGCTGACCAGCCTCCACCCATACTGCGGAGCCTCTGGTAATAGGATTCGTCACCGTAATTCCTTCAATTCGAGCATCGTCATTATTGGCAAGAATTGTAATGTTTTGACTAGCAAAAGAAGGGCTAATAAATTTACCACTGCCTCTAATCAACGTATTAACGCCTCTAACCGATGGCTCACCGCGTAGGGTTACACCTGTGGGGAGACTTAGCGGAAATATTTCACCAGTCGCCGAGCTATAAATCCCTTGAGTTAGTTGAATTACTGTGCCTGCTACGGGTTTAGTGGCAAGCGCCGCCGTAATAGACGGATAGGGATTATTGGGGGAGCCATCGCCACCATTGGAATTCTCTCTTGGGGCAACATAAATCAATACTGCGGTCTGTGGTAATAGATTAGTAATTTCCTGCTGACTAATTTTCCATGAATCACTTAGTCCCACAGGATTTGACATAGGTTGGGCAAACAATGGCGGCGCGATCGCTAAAACCGTCATCCCTGTGGCGATCGCACCGAACAAACTAGGCTGACACCGCATACAGTAAACCCTCATTAACCAACAGATAAGATGCGTAATTGTGCCACTCAAAATACACGAAAAATCAGCCCTGTGCAAAAAAAATTCAGGCTATAGTAATTTATGCTATGCCCAAAACCGAAGAATTGATTGGGGGCGCAAAGCGCCCCCAATCAATTCTTCGGTTTCTAAAAGCTTTGACGCACGCGCAGCGTGCGTCAAAGCTTTTAGGGTTTTATACGCCTAACTCCACAAACCAAAGCCACCTCCCCATTTTGTTACCCATATTTCATGACCGAAGCTAATTCTGAAGCAATTCAAAGTCCGATTTATCAGGCGATCGCTGATCGCATTGATCAGATCCGTAGCAGCATTCCTGAAACTGTAAGACTGGTTGCAGTGAGCAAATACACTACCGCTGAAGCGATTTGCGCTGCCTATGTCGCAGGTGTGCGCGACTTTGGGGAATCGCGAGTACAGGATGCCAAAATCAAGCAAGAGGAATTAGCAGACTTAACAGATATCACTTGGCACATGATCGGTAGTCTGCAAAGTAATAAAGCAAAACAGGCGATCGCGCAATTTGATTGGATTCATTCCCTTGATCGTCTTAGTCTGGCAGAACAATGCGATCGCCTGATCGGGGAGCTAAAAAAGTCACCCAAACTATTGCTACAAGTAAAACTAGCCGAAGATCCTAGTAAATCAGGTTGGACAGAAGCCGAACTATTTGCCGATCTGCCTAATTTAGCTAAATTATCTAATCTCGATATTGTGGGCTTAATGACAATTTTGCCTCTCGGTTTATCTGACGAACAAGCCTATGCGGTATTTTGTCGCGTAGAGAAACTAGCTGCAAAATTGCGATCGCTAGGATGGCATCGTATTCAAGAACTCTCAATGGGAATGTCCGCCGACTATGCGATCGCGGCAAGAGCAGGGGCATCTATGATTCGGGTGGGCAATCAGATTTTTAAACTCTAAAATAACTTGTCTAAAAAATAATTTTAGGGCTTCCATTGCCAACGCTAATAAAAGCCCTAAAATTATTTTTTAAATTTTTACTTGTCAATATCACCTAAACCTGCTATAAGTTTAGCGTCTCAGACAGAAATTTCAGCCTCTCTTTAGTAAAGTGTCTCTAGAAAGCGCAAAAATCTTTAAGTAAAGGATTATTGCAAAACAAGATATAGGTTTTATTGATACAACAAACTACTATTTTTTGTATCTTGGAACACCTTAACTAGAGACAAAAACATTCAAACTCAGAATCCACAATTATCCTATACATAGTCAGGTATCTTAATGTTGTGATGTCTATATTTTTCGATAACTAAGATAAATAGGTGACATCAGGGTCTGACAAATACTTTGATTACATTAAATTCAAACCTTTCCATCAAAGCTTACGATTAGCATCATTTAGACTCACATAGACGAGGTAAGCTCAAACATATTGCATACTGTGGATTCCTCAGTAGTAGTCAAGCTTACCCAATTATTAAAAACTTGTTAAAAATCAATCGGTTTTTATATAGTTCTTTTGCATAGTTCAGTCTTTAAATGCTTTGTCAGCGATGGGATTGCTTAAATAAAAGTCTTCTTTTGTCTTATCTAAAAAAAATAATAACCATATCTAGCTTTTTTGGCTGTTATCGGTTACAGTCTGCGAGTAAATATTTTGTCAACACTGTTTTGTAATGTAAAGACAACTTAAATGGGCTGATGTAGATTAAGTTTTTAATCTCAAATGGTACTAATTTAAAATGTCTCCTCTATAAAGACAGTTTGATTTTGAACTATACTCCTCGTCCAAGCCAAACAGAGGAGCCAAACACTAGGAGTTAAATACAATGGGAATTTTTACAAAGCTTAAGGATTTTGTTGGTTTGTCTGAAGCTCAAGAGTACGAATATGAGTACGATGAAGCCTCCAGCCGTGAATATCAAGATATTTACCAAGAAGACAATGGTGCGATCGCTGCCGAACCCGAAGAACAGCCTCGCCGCAACCGTGAGCGTCCCACAGCTTTGAGAACAACTTCTGACAGCATGAGCAATGTTATTGGTATGCCTGGTGCTGCTAACGGACTATCACAGGTTATGGTGATGGAGCCTCGCAGCTTTGAAGAAATGCCTCAAGCCATCCAAGCTTTGCGCGAACGCAAATCCGTTGTCCTTAACTTGACCATGATGGATCCAGACCAAGCTCAACGTGCCGTTGACTTTGTTGCTGGTGGTACTTATGCCCTTGATGGTCACCAAGAACGTATTGGCGATAGCATTTTCCTCTTCGCTCCTTCTTGTGTTCAAGTCACGTCGCAGTCTTCCGTACTAGACGAAGCTCCTATGTCTCAGCCTCGCGTCGTACGTCCTACTGCACCAGCACCAGCATGGGCAGCCGAAGCACCAGTTAGCCGTTTTGCACAATAGTTAATTGCTTAGCAATAATTAGTAAATTAAAGCAAGTAAGTTGTTGGTAGAACATTGAAATCTAAGCTCAGTATTATCGGTGGCGGTGTAATGGGTGAGGCGATCCTATCGCGCCTTATCGCAAGTAATATTTACCTGCCACCTGATGTCTGTGTTAGCGATCCGATGCCAGAGCGTCGTGATTTTTTAAGCCAGAAGTACGGTGTACAAGTTACGCCCAATAATTTAATTGCTGCGGAGACAGAGGTGATGATGTTGGCGGTTAAGCCACAGTCACTAAATTCAGTGGCGGCTAGTCTTGTCGATGCTCCTGCTCCTTGCATTGTGTCAATTTTGGCTGGTGTAACTTTGTCTCATTTAGAGGATTTATTTCCTGCTAAGGCAGTTGTCAGAGCGATGCCAAACACACCTGCACAGGTAGGGGCAGGCGTAACTGCGATCGCCCCAAATGCGTTAGTAACCACAGCGCAAATGCAAGCTGTACATAAGATTTTTCAGGCAGTTGGTACGGTAGTTGAAGTCGCCGAATCATTAATGAATGCGGTAACGGGGCTGTCAGGTTCGGGACCAGCCTATGTGGCGCTGATGATAGAAGCGATGGCAGATGGGGGGGTTGCCGCAGGTTTACCGAGGGCGATCGCAATGCAACTAGCTACTCAGACTGTTTTGGGGACAGCCCAATTACTCACTGAAACTAAATTACATCCTGCTCAACTCAAGGATCAAGTCACCAGTCCCGCAGGTACAACTATCACTGCGATCGCCCAGCTAGAAAAATCAGGCTTGCGTTCCGCTATGATAGAAGCCGTGCTTGCCGCAACCCGTCGGGCTGATGAGTTAGGTAAGTAGTTATAGCGCTTTGCGCTCAAACCTGAACCAAGAATTTTTTTGAAAGTGTTGCTTTGCAACACTTTCAAAAAAATTCTTGAGGTTCGTTTGATTGAAAAGTGCCGTAATATTTAAAAAAATTTCCGAGGCTTGCAACGCAAGCTTCGGAAAGCTGCTGAAATTGGGAGATTAGAGGTTTTGGATTATCGTCAAGCAGGCGTAGACATTGAAGCAGGTCGCACTTTTGTAGACAAAATTCGTGACTCAGTTGCAAGAACCCATCGTCTAGGAGTATTGGGCGATCTCGGTGGTTTTGGCGGCTGTTTTGAACTGCCCACAGGCTATCGGCAACCTGTTCTCGTTTCAGGCACAGACGGTGTTGGTACAAAACTAAAAATTGCTCAAGCTGCCAATAAGCATGACACCATTGGCGTTGACCTAGTGGCAATGTGCGTCAATGATGTGTTGACTTCTGGAGCCGAACCATTATTTTTCTTGGATTATTTAGCCACAGGTAAGCTTGAACCCGATCAATTAGCAGAAGTGGTTAAGGGCATTGCTGACGGTTGCCAGATGGCTGGCTGTGCGCTTTTGGGCGGAGAAACGGCGGAGATGCCGGGATTTTATGGTGTGGGTGAATATGACGCGGCGGGCTTTTGTGTGGCGATCGCAGAGAAGTCAGAAATGCTCAATGGCACACAAGTAAATCTGGGCGATGTGGTAATCGGCTTAGGCAGTTCAGGACTCCACAGCAATGGCTATAGTCTTGTTCGCAAGATCATCGAAATAAAGAGCTATAGCTGGAATGACAAATTAGCCAAGCCCATTTCTCCAGAAACCCAAGATTTGACTTTGGCAGAAATATTTCTCACGCCTACCCAAATTTATGTCAAGCCAGTTTTAGCGGCGCTCAAATCAGATTTAGGAATTCACGGACTCGCCCACATTACAGGTGGCGGCTTGCCCGAAAACTTGCCAAGATGTCTGAACGAAGGTCAAGCAGTGCAAATTACCAGCCACAGTTGGGAAATTCCACCAATCTTTCAATGGTTGCAGGCAGAAGGCGAAGTTCCTGAACTAGATATGTTCAATACTTTTAATATGGGTATCGGTATGGCGGTGATTGTTGATCCTGCCAAGGTTACTGATGCGATCGCCTATTTTCAAGCTCAAGGATTTACCACTAATCGGATTGGTGAGATAATCGCAGGTGAGCGATCGCTAGTTTTTGTGTAAAAAAATAGCGAAGTGGTGGGTAGCACCGCTTCACTGTTTTTTATAAGCCGATATATTCAGACCTAAAATCTAGATATAGTAAGGTTTTTGATAATCTTCAAGTTTAAAATCTCACAACTCACTTAGGGTTGCTATATTAGAGATAAGTTTTTATGCGGAATTAAATAGCAAAATCTGAAATTTGCTGTGTGCGCCACAGATTTTGGAACAAAAAACAAGAGCTAGGGGTGTGAATCGTCGCATAGATTTGAAATAGTGCAGATCAAAATTTTAAACCTAGTTCAAAAACTTCTTGGTTGGGAGTTGAGCAGAAAGATCTGTAAAAGGCGCAGCATTGGATAAAAAAGTTTACACAATCGACAATTCCATGATTCCAGCCAAAGAGCCATCAAATGAGCCAGCTAGATTAGAGGCTTTATATCAGTGCAATATCTTAGATACTGAACCAGAGTCAGGCTTTGATGAAGTTACTAAGTTAGCGGCTTATATTTGCCAAACCCCGATCGCAATGGTTAGCATGATTGACAAGGATCGCCAGTGGTTTAAGTCAAAGGTTGGGATCAAAGAAACTGAAACCTCGCGAAAATCTAGTTTCTGCGCCCATGCGATTCTTCAAGATGGCATTTTTATAGTCCGTGACACATTACAGGATGAACGATTTGTTGATAATCCTTTAGTCACTGATGAGCCATATATACGCTTTTATGCTGGTGTACCGATTAAAACTACTGAAGGATACCCCATTGGGACTCTCTGCGTAATTGATCATCAACCCAAAGATTTAAACCAAGATCAGATCAACAATCTCAAAGCACTTAGTAAGCAAGTTGCCTACATTGTTTCGTCTCGCCGTAGCCTAGCTGACATTAATCACTCGACACTGTTTGCCTCATCAAAGCCAGATTCTCCCAAAAGAAAATTTATCAGACAGATTGCTCTCTGGACTGGTATCGCCGCTTCGATGGTAATTAGTGTGGGCGCGATCGCATTTGTCAATTTAAAGAATGTTGAGATTTCAAATCAGTCTTTGATTATGGAACGAGATAGTGCTGACAAAATCAATCGAGCCTTCAGTCATTTAAAAGATTTGAAAGCAGAATTATCAAATTATATTTTATCTGAATCTCCTAACAGCTTAGAAAAATACGAAATATTAGTTACCAAGTTAGAACTGGATTTAGCGACATTAAGAGAAATACCTACAAAGAGTCTTCTAGAAAAGTCGCTTAGTCAATCATCTCAGCTATCTATTAGCTCTGATCAAAATGTTGTCTTACTAATCGAAAAAATCAACAAAGACATTAATGACTCTCGCCAAGTACTACAAATTCATCAGTCATCAGGATTAGAAGCATCTCGGCAGAAAATCAAAAATCTCAATCTTGAGAACTCGTTAGATACGATAACCTCTCAAATAGAAGAAATGATCAAAGCTGGGGATATCAGTTTATTGCAGCAACGGCAATCAATTCAATCGTCAGCCTCCCGCTCTGTGCAATTATCTCTATTTACACTAATTTCTACGTTAGGAGTTTTGGGGCTACTCTTTTATCTGGTCAATCATGAAGTAGATACACGTCGTCGCTTAACAACTAGTCTAGAGCAAGAACGTGATTTTACAGTGGCAATCTTAGATAATGTAGACGCACTAGTAATTGTGCTGGATCTCAATGGTAATGTCATTCGCTTTAATCGTGAGTGTGAGTTAGTCACGGGTTATCACTACGAAGAAGTTCGCAATCAAAACTTCTATAAGATATTCCTATCTCCAGAAGATCAAGCAGTCGTTAGTCAAGATCTAGGAACATCGACTAGTGCTGAAATTCCTAGATCCTATGAGAACTATTGGAAAGTAAAAGACGGGGAAAAGCGTCTCATTTCATGGTCTACGACCTTACTCAAAAATATCGATGGGAAGGCGTCGTTAGTGATTGCCACAGGGCTAGATATTACAGAGCGCAAGCAAGCTGAAGAGGAAGTGAGTTTGCAAAACTGGCGATCGCTCGTATTTTCTAAGATTACTTTACGGATTCGTCAATCTCTGAATATTGATGAAATTTTGAATACGACTGTTGATGAAATTCGGCAATTCTTAAATTGCGATCGCGTAGTTATTTATCAATATATTAATGAAGATTGGGAAGGGAAGGTTGTCGTTGAATCAGTGGGTGAAGAATGGATACCTTGTTTAGAAACCGATATTAAAGATGTTTGCTTTAGAGAAGGACTTTGGGAATCTTATCGGCAAGGACGTAAGGTGGTGCATGATGATGTGATCAATTCCTCAATGCCCCAATGCTATAAAGATTTGATGGCTCAGTATCAAGTCCGTGCCAATCTGGTTGTACCAATTTTGGAAAGCGATTACCTCTGGGGTCTCTTAATCGCGCATCAATGCTCAGATTCTCGTCATTGGCGCAAATTTGAAGTGGACTTTGTTTCTGAAATTAGCGACCAAGTGGGAATTGCCCTTTATCAAGCAACTTTATTAAAGCAAGAAATCCAAAGACGCAGACAACTTTCACAACAAAACCTCGAGCTTGAAAAAGCTCGCTATCAGGCGGAAACTGCGACCAAGATGAAAAGCTCATTTTTGGCAACCATGAGTCATGAAATTCGAACACCCATGAATGCTGTCTTGGGAATGACGGGTTTATTGGCTGATACACAGCTTTCGTCATTACAGCGTGACTTTGTGGAGACAGTTCGCATTAGTGGCGAAAATCTATTGACTTTAATTAATGAAATTCTTGATTTCTCGAAACTAGAAGCCAATGAGATGGAACTAGAGGAGATTGATTTTGATCTGAATACCTCTGTTGAAGAAGTGACCGATCTCTTGGCAATGCTGGCGCAGACTAAAGGCTTAGAACTAGCTTCGCTAATTCACCGAGATGTCCCGTTATACTTGATTGGAGATGTCGCCAGACTACGGCAAATACTTACTAATCTTGTCAGCAATTCGATTAAGTTTACGGCTACTGGCGAAGTCATTATCAAAGTATCTTTATTAGAAGAAACAGAAACATCAGCCAAGATTCATTTTCGGGTGATTGATACAGGCATTGGCATCTCACCTGCGGCGCAAAAGAAGCTATTTAATCCATTTACTCAGGTGGATGCTTCAACGACGCGCAAGTATGGTGGCACGGGTCTAGGCTTAGCAATTTGCAAGCAGATCGTTGATCTGATGGGAGGCAGCATTGGCATTGATAGCGAAGAAGGCAAAGGCTCACAATTCTGGTTTACGATTCCCTTTGCCAAGCAGACTGCTGAAGCGATCGCCAAAATCAAGCCGACTCGCGAAGTCGAACTTCAGAATGTGCGTGTACTAGTCATTGATGACAGTCAGACCAATTGCAAAATTTTGACCTATCAAATATCAGCATGGCAGATGCGAGTGGATGCGATTCAGAGTCCATCCGATGCAATTCAAATTCTCAAAGCGGCGATCGCGGAAGGTGATCCTTATCAGATTGCTATTCTCGATATGCAGATGCCTGATCTTGATGGGGAAATGCTTGGATCACAGATCAAGGCTGATCCGATTGTGCAAGATACCAAGTTGATTATGTTGACATCCCTCAATCAGCAAGGTGGAATTAGTCGATTTAAAGAGCTAGGATTTGAGTTTTATTTGGTTAAACCAGTCAAGCAATCTAAACTCATGGACGTTCTCATGGCTGTGATGGCGACGGAAATCATTCCCGATACGCCTAGATATGTCCATCTCAATACCACAAAACTAAATGATCAATCTTGTTTGTTGACCTCATCTAATTCACAAATACAAAAACACTCTAAGATGAAGATTCTAATTGCAGAAGATAGTCTGATTAACCAGAAGGTCGCACTCCATCAACTGCGGAGTTTTGGCTATGATGCAGATGTGGCAGGTAATGGCAAAGAAGCTCTGAAGCTGATGGAATTTATTGATTACGACATCATTTTGATGGATTGTCAAATGCCTGAGCTAGATGGCTATGAGACGACTATGGAGATCCGTAAACTAAACTCGCCTAAAAGCAAGGTTGTAATTGTGGCAATGACGGCTAATGCGATGAAAGAAGATCGCGATCGATGCCTTGCCGTGGGTATGGATGATTATCTGAGTAAGCCAATTCGCAAAGAGTCCTTAGAGCAAAAATTAGCGAAATGGGAAGCCCAAATTTTTGCTCCAGCCTCTAAAGAAGAAACTCATGAGGTGGAAATTACCACCACCACAGAAGCTAGTCTTAGCAATGATGTCAAATCTAGTGAGCAGTTAGTAGAGAATTACGATTCAGATTATCAAGTTCCTTTAATTGATTGGGAACATGTCAATGAAGTAGTTGATAACAATGAAGAATTTAAAGCAGAACTGTTAGAGATGTTTTGTGATTCGATTCCGCCAGTTTTAATCCAACTAGAAGAGGCGATCGCTGAATTAGATTTCATCAAAATCAGAGGAACAGCCCACTTTATTAAAGGCTCAACGGCAAATATAGGTGTCCGAGCGATGATGGCGATTTCCGATGATTTAGAGAAGCTTAGTGTCAGTTATGGAAAAGCGATATTGGGCAATATCGCGGAAGTCGATGCGGAGAAGATAGAAGAAACCAAGAAATCGATGAACATTTACAGTCAAAAGTTGCAAAGTTCATTCTCTAAAGTACGAAGTCTCATTGATCACGAAAACTCTCGCTAAATAATTTATAGCGATCGCCAAATGTCCGAGGACATAAAACCCAATAATTGGCTCGTGTCGCGGAGCGCCACAAGCCAATTATTGGGTTTTGATTTGTCCTAAAACAAATGACTGTAGCCGTACAAAAAAAAGAAGCCGCGCCCAGCGCGATTTCTTTTTTTAAGAACTGAGAGTCGGCGTTTTGCGCCGACCCTCAGTTCTTTAGTTTTGATTTTGTCTTGAAACAAATAGCGATCGCTATAGTTAAAAAACTTGTTCGATTTCGCTGATTTCAGGAATTTCTTCCTTTAATTTGCGTTCAATGCCCATTCTTAAAGTCATTGCTGAACTGGGACAAGAACCACAAGCACCTTGCAAGCGCAATCTGACAATAGGACCTTCGATATCGACTAGTTCCACATTGCCACCATCAGACATTAGGTAAGGGCGCAACTCATCAAGGACGTTTTCAACATTTTCTGTGGTCAGAGTTAAGCTCATACTTTTTCTACATAGATTTCAATACAACTGATATCTATGTTAGTCGAATTAACACTGTTTGTGAATATGGCGATCGCCTGTTGTCCTTAGTCATACAGCCCCAAAGCATTTTTGAAAGTGTAGAGTAAACCCAAAAGATGAGTGGCGGCGCTTTGCGCCGCCGCTCATCTTTTGGGTTTTGACTTGCCTAAGCGTCGAAGCCTTACTTTTTTGTGGACAGCGCTTTGCGCTGTAAAATCTAGTTCAGAACCCTTGCAATCTGTTGGCGTTAATGACAAAATCCCTCAAACCTCTCTTGATCGTTGGCAGTGATACTGGTGTCGGTAAAACAGTGTTAACGGCTGCTCTCGCCAGTTACTGGCTGACCTATGGCAATGATCCTGAGCCAAATGCTTCGCTTGGCATCTATAAACCATTGCAATCAGGTTTCGGCGATCGCGAGTTTTATGATCAGACCTTTGCGCTCTCCCAAACCCTCGCAGAAATTACTCCCTTATATTTTGAGACTCCAGTTGCTCCTGCGATCGCGGCAATTAAGGAAGGAAAAGAAATTAATTTGGCATTAATTTGGCAACAGTTTCAGAAGTTGCAACAACAAAAGAGATGCTTATTAATAGAATCTTTGGGCGGGCTAGGTTCACCAATAACTAATGAATATATAGTTGCGGACTTGGCTCACGATTGGGCTTTGGAGACAATTTTAGTTGTACCTGTGCGCCTTGGCGGCATTTCTCAAGCGATCGCCAATGTGGCTTTAGCCAATAGTTGCAAAGTCAAACTAAGGGGAATTGTGTTGAGTTGTTCGCAAGTCTATTCACCTACAGAAATTGAAGAGTTTACGCCACCAGAGATGATTTCCCGTCTAGCTTCTATTCCTGTGCTGGGAGTTTTGCCCTACATCAACGATTTGAATGATATTTCTCAGTTAGCTCAAGCAGCCTCAGCATTAGATATCGAAAGAATTTTTACTTACAGCCACAAATCCAAATGAGTAATGGCGGCGCAAAGCGCCGCCATTACTCATTTGGATTTTAATTCACTATGGATAATCCCGACTTACCGATCGCTTTTCTCAAGCAAGTTTATGCCGATCCTCGCAATGGCGATCGCGCTGAAATTGTGATGACTTTAGGTGATGCGGTGATTACGTTGGGGCGAGATCCTAGCTGTGAAATTGCGATCGACATCCAAATTTTTGGCTCTGTGTCCCGCCGCCATGCTGAGATTAGGGCAGTTTTTGATCGAGACCGATTTATCGGTTGGGAAATCTGCGATCTCTATAGTGCCAATGGCACATTTATCAATGAAAGTCTTTTACAGGGCTGTCATATGCTCAAACATGGCGATCGCATTCGTTTAGCAAATGCGCCACAATTTATTTTTGAATTGGAAAACTGTGATGTAACAAATTCAGATACCAACTTGCAACGTCCGCGATCGCAAATTACAAATCTCACCTTAACTAAATTATTGCCGATCTTCTCAACGGGTAATGAACTTTGGAAACAAGCCTATCTTTTACCAGGAGTCATAACGGTGGGCTTTGTGGTAATTATGTTTGCCTTTTTGGGACAGCCACAATTATTTAATCTAGCAATTTCTATTTATATCAGTCTTGCCGCTTACTATTTTGTCTATCAACTCTGTGGCAAAAATAAACCTTGGTGGGTAATTTTAGGAGCGGCATTCTTTACGGCTGCCATAGTTAAGAGTCCGATTTTACAAATATTTTTATGGTTCTTCTATCAAGTTCTCCCGGGGACTGTTCCCACCCAGCAGAGTAACTTGTTCAACGTATTGATTGCGATGTTTTTTGGCGCAGGCTTGATGGAAGAATTACTCAAGTCCTTACCCATTTTTGGGCTATGGCTAATCGGTCTGCGGCTCAGTTCTAAATGGCGATCGCGGGTAGGCATTAGCGAACCTTTAGACGGTATTTTAATTGGTGCAGCTTCAGCGATCGGATTTACCTTAACGGAAACCTTGGGACTATATGTACCAAATATCATTCAAGGTGTGGCAGATCAAGGCGGCAATCTGCAAATGGGTGAGTTGACAGGTTTGCAATTGTTAATTCCCCGCGTGCTTGGTTCTGTCGCAGGACACATGGCTTATAGCGGCTATTTTGGTTATTTTATTGGGCTTAGTATCCTCAAGCCTTCTTTACGTTGGCAAATCCTTGCGATCGGCTATCTTAGCGCGTCAATGCTCCATGCTCTTTGGAATACTAGCGTTTTGGCTAGTTTTTGGTTTTTAGCAATAGTTGGCTGTATTTCCTATGCGTTTTTAGTCGCAGCAATTCTCAAAGCCAAAAGTTATAAAAAAACCAAGATTTGAATTGTACTGCCATGATGGAGAACAGGACAGCGGCACTTCGCGCCGCTATACTCTTTTAGAGAGTTGCGGCGCTTCGCACCGCAACTCTCTTGGGTTTTAGGCTGGGTACAGCTATAAAACAAGAAATGGCTTTGCCATTTCTTGTTTTGGTATAAAATCTGGCGTTGCACAAATGAAGGATGAATGAGTAAATAAAAGACAACGAGTTTAAGCAATGAAACATAATGAAATGTCCAAAGTGCGGATCATCACATATTCGTAAGAATGGGAAACGAGGAGACAAGCAAAATCATATTTGCGCTGATTGTGGTCGTCAGTTCATCGATAGCTACTCAGTACTTGGGTATTCTCAAGATATCAAGAAAATATGTCTAAAAATGTACTGTAACGGCATGGGATTTAGACAGATCGAGAGATGCACCGATGTTAGCCATAATTCAGTCATCAACTGGGTGAGAGAAGTAGCCAAACCATTACCCGAGCATCCACCGATTGAGACTATTCCTGATGTTGGTGAACTAGATGAACTCCAGACTTTTGTTGGGTCAAAAAAAAACTTGATTTGGCTATGGACTGCGGTGAATCATTTTAGCCAAGGTATATTGGCTTGGGTATTAGGCGATAGGAGTAGTCAAACCTTTAAAACTCTATGGACATTGATTAAAGTTTGGCAATGCTATTTCTGGGTTACCGATGGCTACTGTGTCTATAAAATGTTTGTTAACTCGGAAGATCAAATTATTAGCAAAACCTACATGACTAGAGTTGAGGGTGAAAATACAAGACTGAGACATTATCTTGCCCGATTGCATCGCAAAACTTTATGTTATTCAAAATCGGAAGAAATGTTGAGACATTCAATTCGTTTGTTAATTCACTATCTTAAGTACAAATCAATTCCTAGCTTTTCTTGATTCATCTTTCATTTGTGCAATGCCTAAAATCTTGTATCTTGTTTTGCAGCAAAAGATGCGCAATCTCTTTATTGTTAGCAAAATCGTTAAATTGGTTTTACTTGAGGATCTTGCTCGTGAATGCAGCCGAACAAGCTAGAAACGTCGAACTAGCCACAAAGATCGCCACTATAGTTAATTTATTTAAAAATATTTATCCTGCGGCGCGTTCTGACCTCAAACCTTGGATCAACAACTCGGACACCCGCAAATTGCTCGATCCAGATTCAATTGATGTGGGCTTCCATTTCCCAGGGGTAAGTTGGCGATTGAGAGTTCGCAGCATTCTCTTTCAAATTCGTCTCTATCAAGATCCTGTGGATGGTGATTTGCGAGCGATCGGGATCGAGGCAAGCGGACATGACTACAAAGGCGAACGCTGGCGCTTCTCGACCGTCAATAACTGGGAGTTTTTGGGTGATACTATGCCCATGGATGATGGAGCTGCTAATCTGCGCGAGTTTAGCCGTCAAACCCTAGAAATTTTTAATCATTAATAATTAAGGGTGCGCGACTTCGCCGCGCACCCTTAATTATTAATGGCACAGCCATTTACTTAGGTTTCATTACGCGCTTCTTTGATTACCTTAGTTTCAGTGGTGTTATTTACTCCACGAATGGTGTCAAACGTGCCTTTGATGAAACCAGCGATCGGTACAGCCACCAATAAGCCAAGCACACCATTTAATTTGAAACCGATATCTAAAGAAACCAACATCCACACAGGGTTAAGCCCAGTCAACTCGCCGACAATGCGTGGTCCCAAAACATTTTCCACTATTTGAATTATGGCTACGGCAACTAGTAAAACCTTGACCCCCAGCCAAAAATTTTGCAGGGCGATCAACAAACTTACGGTAAGAATCGTACTAGAACCGCCAAGGGGAATCAAACTCGCTAGCCCAATTCCAAATCCGAAAAGTTGCGCGAGAGGCACGCCCAAAATCAGCATAGCTGTAGTCTGAGTAATGCCGAGTATTGTCGCTAGAGTTACTTGTCCGACGATAAAGCGCTCAAAGTTGCGAGGTAATAAGTCACGAACTCGTTCATTCCATTTAGGAGGTAACCAGCTTAAAAGACCATTCCATAAATAGGAACCGCGTAACACCAAAAAGATTGAAAAAATTAGTGTTAGGAATATATTGACAATGCTACCGATCGCACCAAACACAATCCCAAAAAGCTGACTAGTAAGCGATCGCAATACGCCTGTTAACTTTTCAATTAACTGATTGAATGTGCCACTAAAATCAATCGGTAATTGCTGAGCCAGCGCCCATGTCTCAAGGGTTTGGAGTTGTTGCTGTCCAGACTTAATCCAGTCTGGTAAACGAACCAAAAGTTCATTTGCTTGCGCCAAGATCAAAGGTACTAAAAATATTGCCAAAGTACCCAGCAACATAAAAAACACTAAAATGACCAAGCCTGCGGCTAGTCCACGATTAACCTTTAGTGAGGTAAGAAAACGAATTGGATAGTCTAGCAAAAACGAAATAACTGTCGCTGTAATGAGAATACTGACTAAGGGTTGCAGTTCTCGCCCAAGTAGTAGCAATAACCATCCATTTAAAAAAATTAATGGAAAAGTTAAGCCTAAGGAAAACCAACGAGGCAACTTATTGAGGGTCTCAATCATACGAAACAATCTGACGCGCTAGGTATCTATAGAGTGCTTTCTGGCTAGCGAAGTACGAGATAGTTGGCTCGCCAAAAGCGGAGAGACAACCTCTTATCCATCGCTTGCTTGAAAAGCTCTATATAGAGTGTAAGTTAAAATACAACTTTTCAGGAGAGCCACAGCTAAAGCTAACCCAAGTATGCCTGACGCACCCGCTCATCAATTAATAAATCTGAAGCTTGCCCTTTCATGGTGATCATACCCGACTCCATTACATAACCTCGATTGGCATTTTGTAGCGCAAGGGTGGCGTTTTGTTCTACCAGTAAAATCGTTACCCCTGCCTGATTTAAGTTAACAATAGTCTTAAAAATTTCACGGACAATCTGTGGAGCCAGTCCCAGACTTGGTTCATCTAGCAGTAATAATTTGGGGCAGCTCATCACGGCGCGAGCGATCGCTAGCATTTGTTGTTCACCACCACTGAGTGTTCCTGCAAGCTGATCGCGGCGTTCACCGAGACGCGGAAAAATTTGAAATTGCTTTTCGATATCGGCTTTAATACCCCAGCGATCGCTCCGTAAAAAAGCACCTAATTCTAAGTTTGTTAATACAGTCTGCCTTGCTAAAACCCTTCGCCCTTCTGGGCTGTGGGCAATGCCAACCTGTACCACTTGATCGGGTCTAAGCTGAGTAATATTTTTGCCGTTGTAAATAATCTGTCCCGATCGCTGTGTCACTAAGCGAGAAATCGTGCGTAAAGTTGTAGTCTTCCCAGCGCCATTTGCACCGATTAAAGTGACAATTTCTCCCTCATTGACGCTGAGGCTAATGTCTTGTAATGCTTGAATGCCGCCATAGTTAACACTGAGGTTATTAATTTCTAGCAATGACTTCGATCTCCCAATCAGTTTTTAGTCTGAGCAACTAGATAAATGCGATCGCTAAGCTGCCTTAATAACTGAGCAATATCCCCATCGGTTGACTGTAATTGCGCCACTTTTTCACAGCTATACATAACCGTCGTATGGTCTTTACCACCAACCGCTTCGCCGATCTTCGGCAGACTCAGATTAGTATGCTGACGCATCAGATACATTACATACTGTCGCGCTTGGCTGATTTCCCGTCGTCGCGAATTTCCAAGGAGATCAGCTAGATCAATGTTTAACATTTCTGTAACCACACTTAAAACCATTTCCGCCGATACTTCCACAGGCTCTTTGGGCGGATTTAGTACAGGAGCCACGTTTTCGACAGTCATCTGTAACCCTGAAATTGAAATATAGGCCACAGTTCGCACCAATGCACCTTCTAATTCGCGAATGTTGGAGGTGTAGCTAGCCGCGATGTAGTGCAGCACATCCGCAGGAATCTTAAGATGATCATATTCAGCTTTCTTTTGCAAGATTGCCATCCGAGTTTCAAGGTCAGGCACTTGAATATCGGCGATCAGTCCCATCGAGAACCGTGAACATAGTCGCTCTTGCAAACGAGGAATCTGAGCGGGAGGGCGATCGCTGGCTAGGACAATCTGTTTCCCTGTTTCATAAAGGGTATTAAAAGTATGGAAAAACTCTTCTTGGGTATATTCCTTACCTTCGATAAATTGGATGTCATCGATGATCAGCATATCGATCTCGCGATATAGTTCACGAAACCTTTGCATACTGTCTTTACGAATTGCCGAAATTAGATCATTCGTAAACTGTTCGGTCGAGACATAGGCAATCCTTGCTTTGGGTTCGATTTCCAGTCGATAGTGGGCGATCGCCTGCATCAAATGGGTTTTGCCCAAGCCCACACCACCACATAAAAACAAAGGATTAAACTCGCGCCCTGGGGACTCAGATACGGCTAGGGCAGCGGCATGAGCCATGCGATTTGTCGAGCCAACTACGAAGCGATTGAAATTATATTTAGCGTTGAGATTAGTGGAACGGGTTGCCGAGCCGTTGTTGTCTAGATGGGCATTGTTAGTCGTCGAGGTGCTGGGGATCGCTGCTGCCATAGCATGAACGGCTTCGGCAGCGATCGCAGTTTCTAGTAGACCATCTTGGCTCGGTTGCTGGTTTTGTAAAGAACTATTTAGGTCAACAGTAGCAGGATTATTTTCTAGTCCCTGCAACTCAGGCTGACCGCTCACACTCTCAGCGCTAGGAGTTGCGACAATATGCACTTCTACGGCATATCCCAAGATTTCAGTGACAGCGTCCGCGATATTCTGAAAATAATATTTATGAAGCCAGTTTTTGGCAAAAACCGAAGGCGTGCGGATCGTTAAACGGTCGTCGGTCAATTCTTCAGCCACAACCGTCTTGATCCACCCTTCATAAGTAGGGCGGCTAAGTTGGTTTTCAAGAAGTTCAAGAACTTGATTCCAGAGAGTTTCTAAGGAAATATCAACTGACATTGTTGTGGTGATCAAGAGGGCTAAAGCGAATTACGATCTTATCGCGTGTACTAATAATTTTGGAGAATTTCTTCAATGAACATTCCACGGCTTCTTGGCGCTGACGTTAAACCCCGCATAGCTCTCACTATAGGTGATCCCGCAGGAATCGGCACGGAAATCATTCTCAAGGCTCTAAACGATCGCACTTTACTGGCAATAGATGCCGAGTTTACAGTTTTTGGCGCGTTTCAAGTCATGACTAAAACCTATGACTTGTTAAGGAATCTTAGCAATTTACCGATGCTTAATCCCAATCATCTAAAAATCATCGATATTCCCACACCAGAAATTCGTTTAGGGATTGGCGATCGCGCAAGTGGGGCAGCAAGTTTTGCCTACCTCGATGCGGCGATCGCCGAGACAATGGCGGGTAAGTTTGATGCGATCGTCACCGCACCGATCGCCAAGTCACTATGGAAACTGGCGGGGCATGACTACGCAGGTCAAACTGAGTTACTTGCCGAGCGCAGTCAAGTTAACGACTTCGGGATGTTATTTGTTGGGAAGTCACCCCATACGGATTGGGTATTACGGACTTTGCTGGCGACAGTGCATATTCCCTTAAGTGAAGTTACTAAGCAACTTACCCCTGAGTTAATTGAGCAGAAACTAGAGCTATTGCAGCGCTGTTTATGGCAAGACTTTGGGATTACCAATCCCCGCATTGCCATATCGGGAATCAATCCCCATAGCGGCGAGCAAGGACAACTGGGACGCGAGGAATGTGAGTGGTTGCAGCCATTAATAGAAAGCTATCGCCAGCAACATCCTAAGGTGCAACTCACTAATCCAATCCCCCCTGACACCATGTGGATCAATCCTGCGAGAGCTTGGGGCGATCGCGATCGGGTGGGGCTTGGTTATGACGCATATCTGGCGATGTATCACGATCAGGGCTTAATTCCCGTGAAACTGCTTGCCTTTGATAAAGCCGTCAACACGACGATTGGATTACCATTTGTCCGCACATCGCCTGATCATGGCACAGCTTTTGATATAGCGGGTAAAGGGATTGCTGATCCAGCCAGTATGGTTGAGGCGATCAAGTTAGCGATCGCCCTAGTAAAGACTAGGCAAGCAGTTTAAGTCTAATATCTCCACAAAAAAGAGAGACAGCGCATCGCGCTGTCTCTCTTTTTTGAGAAATTATTCGGGTACAACTTGGATTTTGATTGTGGCTGAAACTTCAGCATGGAGCTTGATGGAAACATCAAAAGTACCTGTCTGGTTAATTTCAGGAATTGTAATATCGCGGTGATCGATTTCTAACATCGACTTTGCGGTAATCAATTGAGCAACTTCGCGATCGGTGACAGTCCCGAAAATAGAGTTGCCTTCACCGACTTTTTTCTTGATTATAAAGCCGCCAATGGTTGCTAGGGCTGTCTTACGGCTTTCAGCTTCTTGACGAATTGCCAATAAACGTAAACGCTCAACTTCTTTGCGTCTTTCAACTTCTTTAACAACACCAGAGGTAGCTCGAATTGCTAAACCCTGAGGTATGAGGAAATTTTGGGCATAACCAGGCGCAACGGATACTAAATCGCCAAGTTTACCTAATTTTGTAACGTTTTTGGTCAGCATGACCTGCAAATTACTCTTTGCCATGTGCTTTTGACTCTTACTGGTTTGATGAAAACTATTAGCTATGGTCAAACTACGATGTTAGAACTAATATAAGTACATTAGGATTTACGGTTTTAACCAGACTTTCTAGTATAGCGAAAAAACTGGCTTTGTAGACTCTACAAAAAATTTACGATGCGGTGTTGGCAGTTATTCAAAATTTCTCGGCAAATCTTGCCTCTTGTGGTCTTGTCTCTCTCAGTGACATTGCTGCCTAGCTGTATGTCTAATCAGCCTGCTAAACCCTTTAGCTCTGAGACGATACCTACCGAAGCGATCGCCGAAATCAGCGAGATCCGTAGTTATCCTGTACGGGTCAAGTATCTCAATGCTTCTGTGACTAGACCCGCGACAGTAGGAGTATCCCTTAAAGTTAATGAGAGTATCAGTACTGAAGAAACCTCAACGGCTCAGGTCAGTTTACGCAATGGCACAATCATCCGCATTGGCGGCAAGTCTAGTCTTACCCTCAAGCCCCAAAATTTAGTGGAATTTACGGCGGGGCGCTTAGTTGCGGGTTACGGCACTGAGGTCAAGGCAACCGCTAAAGTGCAAACTCCTTTTGGAGAAATCTCTAGCGACGGCGCTGTATATATAGAGATTCCTGCAAAAGCCGCCGAAGAACGTCACGTAATTGCCCTTGATGGCACTACAACCGTATTGCTCAAAGGATCAACTACCGCCTTAACCTTGAATAAAGGTGAAGAAATCAGAATAAAAGCCGATGGCAAAGCCTCTGAGCCAAAGCGCATTGACAAGGAAAGTATTGATAAACGGATTGCCAACAATAATTTACTGTTTGGATTTAATACACCACTCGCCAATCTAAATCAAATTGCTTCTGAGTTTGGTATCTCGGCAACTGTCAAGGAAGCTAAGACTATTGAATTTCGTCGTTCTGATGTCCCCAAACTCCCCAAAGAGAATAACCAGAAAAAAATAACTTATACCTCAGGGACAGCAAGTAACGATCGCGAGGAACGGCGAGACAACTCAAGCGATCGCAGACCTGAAGAACCGAAAGCGGCTAGAAGTGTCTCCACTGAGCCAAAACAGCCGCCTTCAAATCCTGCGCCACCCATAGAAACTCCACAGCCAGCCACTCCGCAGCCAGTTGAGCCACCTCCTGTGACCACTAATCCTCCCAGAGATGTACCGCCGACACCAGCGCAACCCATCCCCATAGAGCCGCCACCTGCACCAGTGCAGCCCGAAATTGCTGCCCCTGAGCCACCTCCCAAACGGTAAACAGGAAATTTTGGTATTTTCAGAGCTAAAGGCTCTGAAAATACCAAAATTTCCTGTTATAGCTATCGCTGTACTAGGACATAAAACCCAAATATTGGCTGGTGGCGCGGAGCGTCACCAGCCAATATTTCCTATAGAAGATTCGCCCGCTTTGTGAGCGAATCTTCTTCTTTGGGTTCGAGTTTTTATTAAGCCAAGGTGCTTAAAAACAATATTTTCGGTATAGCTATAATGTAGGGCGAAGGCTTAAAAGCATTTAGCTAAATTATTTAGTCAATTTCTATGTTTTACGGTAGCGATATCCTATTTAAAGATTTACAATCATTGCCCAAACAAATCAGGGTATTGATTGCAACTCGATTTCAACAAGATGCCGCTATTTACCGATATTACATTCAGTCTGATCCGACTAGTAGTTATGAGATTTTTGAAGCTGACAATATTAAAAATGCTCTGGAAATATGGCGATCGCAAAAACTAGACATTATATTAATTGACTTTAATCTCTTCGATGGCAATGGGATTGACTTTTTAGAAATAATCAGACAGGACATAGCGGAACCAAAACTACCTGTGATCATGGTTGCTAGTATTGATGATGGTATTTCTGCGGCTAACGTCATTAAGCTGGGCGCATCAGACTATTTGCTCAAAGAAGAAATTAGTGTAATTTCGCTACATCGCTGTATTCATCGGTTATTAGATCGATTTATTTTATTTAGTCGATTGCACCGATCGCGTCAACAAGAGACATTAATTTCAGAAATTGCTCTGCGGATCCGACAATCACTTGATCTAGAAAAGATCTATACAGCGATCGTTAGAGATGTAAAAGATTTTTTGACAGCCGATCGCACGGTCATCTACAAATTTAATCCCAACCTGAGTGGCACAATTGTCGCTGAAGCCGTCGATAGTCCTTGGGATGCCAGTATAAATACGAATATTATTGATACTTGCTTTCGAGAGAATAAAGGTGGCATCTATCGTCAAGGTAGAATTTTTGCCGCCAATGACATTCTCAATGCAAATTTGACTCCTTGCCATATCGAGTTATTACAGAGATTTCAAGTCAAAGCCAACTTGGTTGTTCCCATTCTCTTACCTAAATCTCTCGAATCCTTAGAAGACATCTACACGGAAGAGAATGCCACCCTATGGGGACTGTTAATTGTCCATCAATGCTCAACTACCCGCAATTGGGAAGATGTCGAAGCGCGACTACTCCAACAATTATCTGTACAATTAGCGATCGCGATTCAACAAGCTGAGCTATATCAAAATCTCCAGATGAGTAACTTCTTCTTAGAAGAAAAAGTAAGACAGAGGAACGAAGAACTGAGGCAAAGTGAAGAATTACTTAGAATTTCCTTTGATAATGCTCCTGTAGGCATGGCGACTATGGATTTAGAAGGCAACTTCTTGAGTGTTAATCAAGAAATTTGCAAGATTTATGGATATGCCGCTGTAGAGTTATTAAAGCTAAAAGCGATAGAAATTACTCATTCCAATTCTGTTGAAATAACGACCAATAGTTTAAACAGCTTACTTCACAATGAGAAATCAACCGTAATTTTAGAGAAACAATACATCAATAAAAACAACAAGATCGTTGATGCAATCAGCCGTATCGGTCTAATTCGTGATGCGGAGCATCATCCTTTGCAATTTGTGGTTATTGTTGAAGACATCACCGAAAAGAAGCTCAATGAAGAGAAATTAGCGGCTGCCAAAGTTGCCGAAGCCTCTAACAAAGCTAAAAGCAATTTTCTCGCAGCTATGAGCCATGAGATTCGGACACCGATGAATGCTGTAATCGGTATGACAGGACTATTAGCCGATACTCCACTCTCATCGCAGCAACAACAGTTTGTCTCGATTATTCACCAAGGTGGAGAGGTTCTATTATCAGTCATTAATAAAATTCTTGATTTTTCTCAAATAGAATCTGGCAATGTCGAACTTGAGAAACATTGCTTTGATTTGTATGAGTTTATTGCCGAAATCCTTGATTTACTAGCTAATCGCTCCGTTGAAAAATCCCTAGAACTAGAATCTATCATTGCCCTCAATGTTCCTAGACAGATAGTTAGTGACTCCACTTGCTTACGTCAGATTTTAGTAAATTTGATTGGTAACGCGATCAAATTTACTGAACAAGGCGAAGTGATAATTAGCGTAGATGCAAGCCTGATCGATGCCGACAGTCTCACCTATGAGCTTAACTTTGCAGTGCAGGATACAGGTATTGGCATTGCGACAGAGGCGATCGCCCGACTCTTTAAACCATTTAATCAAGCCGACAGCTCGATTACTCGTCAATATGGCGGTACAGGACTGGGCTTAGCCATCAGCAAAGACCTATGCCAACTGCTGGGTGGTGATATCCAAGTTGAGAGCATCGTTGGACAGGGGACAACTTTCCGATTTTCAATTCCTGTGCAAGCCGTTAAAATCGAAGCTGAGGCGATCGCAACTGAATTAACTGGTAAGAAAATTTTGGTCATCAGCGATCGCACTATCCAGCAAATTGTGACGCTTTATGGACAGTCTTGGGGAATGTCTGTCGTAGCTACTAACACAGAGATAGAAGCTTTACAAAATCTAGAGTCTAGTCACATTGATGTTGTTTTAATTGATCGTAATTTACAGTCATTTGATAGCTTGCTTTTTATCCAAAATATCAGCGCGATTTTTGCGGATTTAGCAATTATTCTCATAACATCAATCCATAGTGACGATGTCTCTGAGTCTAACTATGGAACGTTATTAACTAAGCCCGTTGCTTCATCAAGACTTTATCAGGCGCTCCTCAAAGCCTTATCTATTGATGAGAGCATCTCACCTCATTATCTAAATTCATCATCAATCGCTCATTTTGCAGAGTCGCATTCTTTTAAAATTCTAATTGTGGAAGATAATTCCGTAAATCAAAGAATCCTCCTATTAATGTTAGAGCGTCTTGGTTATCAAGGCGACGCTGTGGGTAATGGATTGGAGGCTGTCAATGCTCTAGCCAGACAATCCTATGATGTAATATTTATGGATGTGCAAATGCCAATCATGGATGGGCTAACAGCTTGTCAGCATATCCGCAAACTTGCTGATCGGAGTCCTTGGATTATTGGTTTGTCAGCTAATGCCTTTAAAGAATCACAGGATAAGGCTTTAGCTGCAGGAATGGATGATTATTTAACTAAGCCTCTTAAAATTGAAGATTTGACAACAATTTTGCAAAAACTATCTCAACACTTAAATTCATCCGCCAGCAATGCGATCGCCTCAGAAATATCTTCTACTCACAAAATAGAACAAGCAACTGTAACTTCTAGTGATTATTTTCAAACAAATTTTGCCATCTCAGACATACCCATAATTGATGAAAGCACTCTAGCTTACTTGGAACAATCGATTGGTCATAAAGCATTAGCGGAAGTAGTCGAGTCCTACATAACGGAGTCTCAGCAGTCAATCACCAGAATACGAGAATATTTCAAAGAAATGGATTTAGATAAAATCAACTTTGAGAATCATTCCCTTAAGGGTGGATGCGCGACTATGGGATTAACTCGTATGAACTCTATTTGTAAGGAGTTAAGCTCTATTTGCAAAAGTACTGATCTTGTTAGTAAAGCACAGACAATGGATATGATTTTGCAGCAATTAGAATTAGAATTCATTACGGCAAGTCAACATATTCGCCAAAAAATTTATCCCTAAAAGTCATCTATCTTAAGACAAATCAAAACCCAAGAATTGGCTGGCGGCGCTCCGCGCCGCCAGCCAATTCTTGGGTTTTATGTCCTAGTACACTTGTTGATAGCTATAAAACAGCCTCGCCTTTGGCGAGGCTGTAATCGCGTGTTTTTCGGGATTAGAAAACGAGATACTTGAGAATATGGGATCTGCTATAGTTAAATAGCTAAGCGCAATTAACTATAAAATCTTAAGATTTGTGGCTTATGCAGCGCGTGTGCCACAAGTCTTGACTATTATTTACGCTCAGCTACTCATGTGCAGACTCGTAATCTTTGCAATATTATTAGGAACTTCAGACTATGTCAGCCACAGTCAAGAAATATCGATTAATTACTCGTAGCGATTTTGATGGGGTGGTCAGTGCCGTATTGCTTAGAGAATTAGACATGATTGATGAAATTCTATTTGTCCATCCCAAAGATGTTCAGGATGGAAAAGTAGAAGTCTGCGATCGCGATATTTTGACCAACCTACCGTATATTGAAGGTGCTTATTTGGTGTTTGATCACCACATGAGTGAGACGATGCGGGTGTATGACACTCCAGAAAATCACATCATTGAGGGTGAAGCGCCATCGGCTGCAAGGGTCGTCTACAACTATTACGGCGGCAAATTAAAGTTCCCTAATATCTCTCAAGCTATGATGCAAGCGGTAGATAAGTGTGACTCTGCCCAATTTGACATCGAAGACATTTTGAACCCACAGGGATGGGTATTACTCAGCTTTTTGATGGACTCTCGCACAGGCTTAGGAAGATTTCGTGAATTTACCATCTCTAACTATGCCTTAATGATGGAGCTAGTGGAAGCCTGTCGGACTTCAACTATTGAAGAAATTATGGAACTTCCCAATATCAAAGAAAGGGTAGAACTCTATCTCACTCAACAGCAAATCTTTAAAAAGCAGATTCAAAACTGTGCGGAAGTACATGACAAGTTAGTGATTATAAATCTCCAAAATGAGTCTACAATCTATGCTGGCAACCGCTTTATGGTGTATGCACTATACCCTGAATGCAATATTTCCATACATATGATGTGGGGGAAACAGAAGCAAAATTCTGTGTTTGCTGTTGGTAAGTCAGTTCTCAATCGTTCTTGCCCAATTAATATCGGTGAGTTGATGTTGCGCTATGAAGGCGGTGGACATATCAATGCTGGAACCTGCCAAATTGATCACGATCAAGCAGCCGAAGTAAAACAAGAGTTGATTGATATCATTACTCGCAACAATATCGCGCCACAGCAGTTCAAGTTATAGCGGTCGCCAACTGGACTAAAACATAAAGCCCAAAAATTGACTGGCGAAGCTCCGCTTCGCCAGTCAATTTTTGGGCTTTATGTTTCCTAATACAAGGGGCTTAAGCCCCTTGTATTAGCTATAGTATAGAAATCTAAAGGCTCAAAAAGAAGAGCAGCGTTATTCTTTTTGAGGTTTATAAGTTTTGTAATTTGGAACGTAACAAGTTAAGAGCATTGGCGCGATGGCTAATTTTAGCTTTGACTTCAGGCTCAATTTCACCAAAAGTTTGCTGGAGATTTGGCACAAAAAAAATAGGATCGTAACCAAAGCCACCTTCGCCACGCGGAGACATAGCGATCGCACCTTTACAAGTGCCGATCGCATCAGCAAAGATTTTGCCAGTCGGATCAGAAATCGCGATCGCGCAAACAAACTGAGCTTCGCGATCGCTAACTCCACTCAGTTCCTGTAATACTCGATCAATTCGCGCTTGATCTGTATCCGCATATCTAGCAGACAATACCCCTGGAGCGCCATTGAGAGCCATTACTTCTAAACCAGAGTCATCTGCGATCGCCCATTCCTGAGTACTAATTGCCACCTGAGAAGCTTTTAAGTGGGCATTGGCAATAAATGTAAGCCCCGTTTCTTCGACATCAATGTTATCTGGTTTGGGAAGTAACTCTATCCCTAAATCGGCTAAATAGGCGCGAAATTCTGCCACTTTGCCAGCATTACCACTTGCAATAACTAATTTTTGAAATCGCATCAAAACATCAGACATTTTTTAAACCATAAATTTTTTATAAGTAGCTGAGCATAATTAAAAATTAGACTCCAAACCTATGCGGCGTGCGCCATAGGTTAGATTTTATATTTAATTGCACCTAGCTACTTAATATACTCCCTTCCTACTAATTTATTCGCTTGACCATAAAACCTAAGAGATAGTTACAGCGGCGCTTTGCGCCGCCGTAACTATCTCTTGGGTTTTAGCTGTGTCCTAGTCACCAGTTTTGTGAAAGCATAAAAGTCCGCAAAGGTTGAGGCGGCGCATCGCGCCGCCTCAACCTTTGCGGACTTTGCAGTTATGGCTTTAGTTCGATCGCAAAATCAGCTTGAAAGCGATCGCTAGTTTCGGAATAAACAAAAACTAAACCACCTAACTTATCAATCACACGCTGAATTTCTGGAGGTAATTCTGCTGATTCATGATTTTTTTGATTGCTAGGAGTTTCTGAAGGAATCAAATCAGGCATAAATGTTAAAAACAACATTGCTCCCTTTTCGGCGATCGCCTTAGCATTGAGATAGAAATAGCCAAAGTTGGGCTGTGGCATATCCGCAATAATCTCGCGAAACATCGCTGACTTAGAGAGAGGCTCTTTGGGAATGGGAATAAACTCAGCCGCCGTAGCTGCCCCAAAAGTGAGCAATAGAGTCTGGCGATCGCGCCAACCGTATGCAAACACGCTCTGAGTTTTACCTGCGACAGTATTATCGGCAAATTCCAGACTGGTCAAGGGAATTACGCCAACCTGCCGTTTTTTTACTTGTAGATCTTGTTTTTGCAGATATTTAGTTAATTTCTCAAGAGCTAAATTAGCAGCATCAGGCTTTGAAGTACGGAGCAACAATCCCATTGTAAAATCTCCACCAAATTGGGCAAAGGGAGAAGTTGGGCTAGGGAAACCAACCAACGCATATTCTCCATCGATCCAAGAAATGAAGTCTTTTTCAATGTCAATGTCGATCTCACCCCCTAAAAGAAATGGGATAACCATTCGTAATCCTTCTACAAAAATCTTATAGGAAGGTTGTAGCTTTGACTCTTCAATAAACCACTGCCATTGACGGTTGAGGTTACGGCTAGAGATAATCCCATAGACATTTGCAGGCAAGTAGGACAACAAGTGATCACGAGGTTCTTTATCTTTGGGTTGCGGCGGACGCACTTCCGAAAAATAGCTATTGCTCTGACTACGGATTCCTTTGGGTGTTGCCCAAGTAAACAAATCAAAACTGCTGTATTGCCCAAGGGTATATCGCAGCCCTTGCAAATATTCCGCACGATTAAACCCTGGAATAATTGATGTTTCAGGTACTTCTTGGGCAATTAGTTCGGAGATTTTACCGATTTCCTTAAAATCTCCATAGCCCGCTAGCAAAGAGCGATTCCACAATGGATTGTTGAGCGATCGCAAAAATAGAGGATTGACCGCTAAAGAATCAGCTTCAGTGGTGTCAATCAAATTTTGAATGCCTTGGCGATTAGTGGAAAACACCGCAGTTCCATTAGTCAACTTAGCGATCGCAAATTGCTTAGGAATAAAACTGAAGTTCGGCACAGGAGCAGCTTCATTCACTTCTAATTCAGAATCTGTCGATTCAGGAGATTCAGGTTCTGTTTTTTGGGGAGGCTCCGCAGGTAATTGCCATTCTAAAATCTTAATGTTTTGGTATAGAGTTTCTGTTGGTTTAGGAAGATTTAAAGTATCTAGCTTAGTTAGAAACGTATCAAACTTAGTTCCATCAGTAATGGGCGATAAAATTAACGGGAGAGCCTGACCTTCAGAACTGCTCAAAACCGCGATCGCAACTTCTGTTGATAGCCAAGGTTGAATATCTTTTACAAAGGAAATTGGTGAGTCTAGACCAGACATTTCAAGGAACTTGGCGATCGCCGCGACTGGAGAGATTTGCGGTGACTGACCAAACAATTGCCAAGAATTGAGATCTAAATCAAGCATCAAAAAACCAAGCGTCTCACGGGGCAAGAGCTTGGCAACACTTAGCGAACGTTTGGCAAAGCTATAGGATGCGGGACTGGCGATAAACTCCTTACCCTGAGATACCTTAGAATTATTTGAAAGCTGAGATACTAATCGCTCAGGATTGGAAATATTAGAGCTAGCGATCGCAGGAATGGCAACACTAGCACTAGACATACTGGCACTAAGCGCCAGTATGCTAGCAAACAGACTCTTCACACTCTTCACTTAAATCAAATCTCCACAAGAAATTGTTTGAGCAACTAAAAGCCAAAACCTAAGAGAGAGTGGCGGCGCTTCGCGCCGCCACTCTCTCTTAGGTTTTGGCTTTTATAGCGTTTTACAGTCTAGTAAAGTACGGGATTGTTTACTCTGTACTTCTGCTTAAAAGGCGCTATGCCTAATTGATATCACACTGAGACAGCTTGGCTAAAAAAGCCGCGTACTGCGATTGAAACTCCTTAGCCTTAGAATCTTTAGACTGATGCCAAGCCGCCAACCATAGTGGCGTCGGGAAATGTCCATCGGGAATATTTCCCGATGACGTGGCATTAGCAGGAATCCAAGTTCCATTATTTCGCCAACCCACGCGATCGCTAAAGGTCTGCCAGCCTTTCATCGCCTTATCTTCTTCAATGACTGCTCCAAAAATCTTACTGACCTCATCAGCGGATGTGCTTTCGGATGCGATCGGGGCAGTTGTCTGAGGCTTAGCCGCAGGAATAAGCTGCAATAGTGCTGGCGACACCTTAATACCTTGAGATTTTTGGGCTAGCACTTGCTCCTGTGATTGTTTAATTTCTTTAATCAAAATTGGCGCAAGTACTCGAAATTGATTATTAGGATTAGTCACAGCCGCCCTAACTGCCTGAATCATCACGTTCCAGTTTTCTAATCCAAAGCGATCGCCCATTTTCTGTAAATCCGTACAAATAGCTTCGAGGTTTTGGCGGCTACGAGGACTATCGGGCTGCTTAAATAACTCCAACATATTTCGCAACTTGAGCGGGACTTGCGATTGAAATATACTAAGCATTTCTCTGGTGTCATTCTTAGTTGATGACTCAATATTCCTTGTAGACGCTGCGATCGCCGCTTTCTGCTCAGGAACCTTACCAGAAATTAGATTTTGGAGATGGTTTTTGAGTTTTTCAAAGATTTGGTCAGAGCCTGCCATCACATTGTCTACGGCATCCTTAGTCAAACCATAGGGACTTTGCAAATGTTCTACTAGCTCTTGCAATTTATCAAAAGCCTGTAAAAATAAAGTTTGCAGATCTTGATCGACCTGAAAATTAGTGTTTTCGCGAATGACTTTGAAATAATCTTCAAAATTATGAGCTACATGCTGAATGCTACTAAAGCCCAACATCGCCGCCCCTCCCTTAATCGAGTGGGCAGCCCGAAAGATTTCGTTAACCGCTTCCGCATCCCCCATTAAAGTTTGCAAATTTAGCAGCCCTGACTCAATAGTTTGGAGATGCTCTTTCGCCTCTTCAATAAAATATCCTGTAATTTGCCTTTGCTTATCCTGATCCATGATGCTAACCCCTTAAGTTCCTATTCGGTTGGATATTTTGTAATGCTCATCACTCAAAGAAAGTATGTGAACTATCCTAAAATCGATGACATATATACTTGGTTTTGAGTGCTAAATCCATATCGTCCTTGACTGTACTGCTGCCATAGGCTGTCGATCATCTGTAAATCATCACAGGAAATTCGCTTAATATCCTCACCTGACAATACTGAGCCAAGGTTTTTATGCGCGGCTTGACACATGACATTCCATGTCTCCAGATTTGCTTCTTGCCATTTAGCACTTGCTAGCAGAGATTTAAGATTAGTGTAGTCAACTCCTGACTTAGACTTGATAGCCTGTGGTGCAATGTCTGGACTAGCGATCGCCGTTGCCGTATGAGAACGACGAAATCTCATGGTCATCGCTCCATGACTTTGACCATCTCCTAATAAAACTACCTCACCAGATTCAGTCAGCTTGACAGAAATTTCCACCTCATCTAAAGCTAACCCATTGGCATGGCTCGGAGAAGTCTCTGCGGCAATTTTTTGAACTAAGCTAGCAAGCCTTTGAATACTGTCTTTAATCTTGGTGGAGTGGATCGATTTGATCGATGTACCACTGGCTTGATCGCCATTTTTTGCCACAAATTCAATTAGTATTTCTTCGCTATCCATGACATCCTTGTTTGGGCTATTTACTGATATTAAAAACTAGGTACAGCCTATTGAGACTTTGAGTAGTACAGAGAAATTTTGGGAAGCGGCGCTCCGCGCCGCTTCCCAAAATTTCTCTGGGTTTTAATTAAGCGCAAAGCGCTGTATTAATCCCGATTTTTAAAAATGGGGGCATTGCCATTTTTGAAAATTGCAAAACCTGACTAGGTTTTGTTCTTAATTCTATGAGTTGTAGGCACAGTTCATACAATGGTTCTGCATCAATTTTAGGAGGAAACCACCTCAGAACTTTGTATGTCAACCTCCTTTGTCAGACTATTATTGTCCTTATCATTCCCCTTGTCATTAGCATTATTGCTAAAGCTATTATTTGAAATATTATTTGGAGTATTAGAAGATCCATTGATAATAGCTGGGACAGTGGGTTTGATAGTCGTGATTCTGGCGGCGATCGCCTTCTTCGTTAGCGCCGTGTTATACGCTGTCGTAATTGCTAAGCGATCGACCATACCAATCACCCGCTTAGGTTGATGACGATCAACTACAGGCATTTGGCGTAGGTCACGAGTTGCCATACGTTTGAGAGCCTCCGCCAGAGACTCATCGGCAAAGGTACAGATTACTTCACGGGTACAGATACTTTCTACGGTAATTTCTTCCAAGGGCGGATCGCTAACAGGCGCAGATATCAATCTTTTTATATCTTGGGTGGTGAGAATACCTTGCAAATGATTGACTTCATCAAAGACAAGAGCGCTGTGATGGTAGCCACTGGTGATGAACTGGGCTGCTTGGAGTAAAGGCATAGTGTACTTAATCGAAGCAGGATTGAGGGTCATCACTTCGGCGATTTTGATTTTTTCTAGCACCTCAATATCCGCAGGCAAGTTTGCCCATTGCATGGTCTTACGGTTAACTTTGGAGTCATCAGTCTGATCGATCACCCATGCACAAAGACCCACCGCCGCCATTAATGGCAAAACGATCCGATAGTCACGGGTCATTTCAAATAGCAATAGTACGGAAGTTAAAGGCGCACGGACAGTGCCAGCCAAAACTGCCGCCATACCCACAAGGGCATAGGCTGGCGAAGCCGCGATCGGGATGGAAGCGGGCAGAAAACTAGCGATCGCCTGTCCATAGAGACTACCCAACACGGCTCCCAAAAAAATTGATGGCGCAAAAATACCACCAACAAAGCCACTCGCAGAACTAATGGCAGTCAGTGCCAATTTGATTACTAGCAAAATCGACAGTAGCGGAATTGTGAAGGGCGTATCTTGCAGAATTGATTCCACCGTTTCATAGCCAATGCCGATCGCCTCAGGGAAAGTTAAAGCCACGATACCTACACAAAAACCACCGATTAGCAGTTTTACAGGTATAGATAGCTCTCCCATAAATTCGGCATATTTCCATTTGCCATCAAAAAATCGCTGGGCTTGGGCGATCGCGCGAGTAAACAATAGCGCTACTACACTTGCTAATACGCCTAAGCCCAAATATAGAGGTAATTCCCAATAACTCCGCACCTCATAAACAGGCAAGCTAAAGGCAGGACGCTCACCCAGACTAATTTGAGATACCAGTGCCGAAATCACCGAGGCAATGACAACCACACTCACATCGGAGTTGGGGCTAGATTTATCAGTGCGATAGGAGTCGCGCAGCAATACTTCTAGGGCAAAAAACACGCCCGCGATCGGGGCGTTAAATCCTGCTGCTAGCCCCGCGGCTGCTCCCGCTCCCACTAATAGACGAATTCTTTCGCTAGAGAATTGCAGCATTTGCCCTAGCACTGCCCCAATATTGCTACCTAGCTCTACGCTAGGGCCTTCAGGTCCCAAAGAAGCCCCTGAGCCAAGAGATAATGCAGCAGCTACAGTCTTTAGAGGGATTTTGGTGTAGGCAATTTGTCCGAGGTCTCGGGAAGGTTTGCCAGAAACCTGTTCCTCTTGCTGACGTAATTTTGAGGTGATTAGGCTGACCACCAAAGCCCCCATCATCGGAATCAGCAGGATTGCCCAAAACCACTTGACACCTAAAAAAGCTTCTAATCTATGCCAGTAAAGCTCTTCGGTAAAGACGATCAGTTTGCGAAACAAGGTGACACAAGTACCACTGATCAAGCCAACCGCGATCGCCGACACAAGCATAACCGTCTCCGCAGATGGCTGAAGACGGTTTAAAAAAGTCACCAATAGGCGAGAAAGCGACATGGTGGGAAATCCATGGGGAGGAGTGGTGGTTCAAACTAGACAGCTTCATTCGTCGCCATCTTCTAGATCATATTCATCTTCATCGTCAAGTTCGGCGATGTCGCTTGCCTCAGTGTCAATGCTAATCTCGGCATTGGTCAATTGGCGATCTCTTTCCGCCAATGTACTAGCAGGAACAACCGCCACTAAGTCGATTTGTTGGCGATAGTAATCCACACCTTTTACCTGAACTTCTACGCGATCGCCCAAACAATATTGACGACCACTGCGGCGACCCACCAACAGGGTCGAAGCTCTAGCGCGTCCTTTGCCATTAATCAAGGGAAACTCATACCAATCATCTTTAAGAGAACTGACATGAACTAAGCCCTCCACCAATAAAGACTCAATCTCCACAAAAAAGCCATAGGACTGGACACTGGTAATAATGCCGTGGAAATTTTCACCTGTGTGCGATCGCATAAACTCAGCTTTTCGTAAGCCATCGAGATCAGAAATTGAACGGTGATACAGAGAATCAGCTTGATTTAACTGCGGCAAAACGACTTCGAGATCCTCAATTAACTGACGCTCAGTTTCAGGAGGTAAAACACTCCAATTCACCTGTCCATGAGCGCTAGAGCTACGCAAATTTACGCCATCTTTAATTCTGATGCTACGGCGATCGCGTCCTTCCTCAAAAACGGTATGCAAAATCCGTTGGATTAGTAAGTCACCATAGTGATTTTGAGGAAACACACCATGAATATAAGGTTGCTCTGTTAAACCAAGCCCAAAATGTAGAGATGGAGTCGCCACATATTCATTAGTTTTAAACATCGATAGGAGCAAATATTTAAGAATATCGCGGGTAGCGTCTTGCTCTAATTGATCAATTTGTCTCAAAATTTGATGAACATCACCAATTTGGATCATTTCAGGGTTTTCTAACTGAGCCGTTATCCCTATACTTTCGAGGAGCTTTGCCCAATCCTCAACCTTGCCCTGATCGGGTGGGATTTGACGCAAATAGACTGAGGGGATTCCCAATGATTGCAAATGCGAAGCGATCGCTGTATTTGCCAAAATCATCACTTCCGTAACAGTACCCGCGATCGCTAAGGTCAAGGGTACTACCACCAAGCCGCGCACACCTTCATCAGCCTCTGGCGATGGAATCTGCGGCAGCACTAACCTAATGGCATTAGAGTGACCCTGTAGCAAAGCACCCACCTTCGCAATCAGATGTACTAGCTCCTCTACTTCAGTGTCAATTTCTTGACTAGGTGCGTCCTCATCCACGGCGACCTTACCATCAAGAATCTGCTGCGCTCTTTGGTAACTCAGATTAGCCTTTACCAAAATTGCTGAGGGTTGAATCTCAAAGGAAAGCATATTGCCTTCAGGACTCAGCTTAATCAGCACCGACATTGTTAAGTATTCGGGTTGATTAAATACATTCATCTCAGGCAACATGGGCAGAACTGTATCACCCAAGAAAAACGATCGCAGTCGTTTACGAGCTTCTAAGTCTAAAGGTGAACCCGAAGTGACATAGGTTGCCACGTCAGGGATATGTATTCCCAGATCCCATCCTGTTTCTGAAGCCGCGATCGAAATAGCTGCCGCGTTACCAATTCTTACGGTCAAGGTTTTGCGTAAATCTAAGCGATGCTTCAGATCAGCCTTGCGTACGCCCCTTGGCAAACTAGCCGCCGCTGTTAGGGCTTTAGCGCTAAATCTACGGGGTAAATTATGTTTGCAACAGACCAAGTCAATATCATTGGTTGACTCAGCATCATCGCCAAGGATTTGTAAAATTTTCCCCATTGGCAAATGATTGCCCAAAGAAAAACGCACCATCTCCAAATGTACTAACTTACCAAGAGCGACACTGAGATCAGGATTTTCTTCGTCAGGAACTAACTCCACCTCAAACAATAAGCGATCGTCCAACGGCACAGCACGGTAGCTATCTTCCACAAACTTTACAGTCGAAAGCAAAGTAGGATTCGATCGCTCCAAGATCAAACGCACTTCACCTTCAGGCGATCGCCGCCGCACTCCGTCCTTAGTAACTCTGACCAAAACGCGATCGCCATTCCAAGCATTGCTCAGACGGCTCTCTCGCACATAAATGTCTTCAGACCCCTCGACATCTTGAATTGCAAAACAAAAACCCTTACTAGAACAACGCAATCTTCCTTCCACTAAACCATCTTCATGGATACGGCGATAACGTCCTTTATCTTTTTCAAGGATGCCAATTTTTTCGAGTGCATCAAGGGCAACCTGAAGACGACGAACACTTTTGTTGTCTTCAGTGATTCCCAATTTTTTTTCGATCGCTTTGGGCGTAACTAGCTTGTCATCGGAGAAGTTGTCTAACAGTTGGGTGATCGAGAATTCCATGAGGCGAAGGTTAAGCGATTGTTTAGGGTGAGCAATTTAAATCTGCAATTACATATTGTTCAAATGTTATGCAGATGCAGGACAACATAGCGAAATTTAAACAGCGTTAAGTCAATATTCCAATAGATATAGCTCTCTCCAGAGATGCTCTTACCTATTCCTAAAGTAAATCGCCCTAGCTTTTAGCTTGCTTTTTGTGAAGTTTAGGAGATTTACAGATTTGCGGAGTCAATTTACACAATGTTTCCCTGTCAAAAACATTTTAGCTCAATTGATCCAGCAGAAAAGCCAAATTAGTTTATTTAAAACACAATTTCACTTTAATCCTGTCTAGTGCCTAGCTACTTTTGAGGTTTTGACACGGTGCGATCGCCCCGCTCACCCTAATCTCTTGCTATTCCTTAGGTATAATTTATGGGTAAATAGGCGACAAATGTATTGAATTAACGACTAAAAATGAAGATGATGTGTTGAGCAACACTTAACTTTTGGCTGCTACTATTGATACATTTAAAACGGCTAGATACAGCATCTAGATGTATAGTTAATTACATTGTGAGGAATGTTAATTTAAATGGCTAATCTTTCTAAGAAAAATTACAGCGTAGTTATTTCTGCCGCTGTTGCAGCTTCCGCCCTAATCAGTGGCGCAGCTAATGCCCAAGCTTCCAAAGCCTCTGAAGTAGTTCGCGCTGCGAGTGCTGACACTTTAGTTGAACAAGTACAATTGCGTCCTAGCACTGTTTCTCAAAACGTAACCTCAGTATCTCAACTTAGCGATGTTCGTCCTACTGACTGGGCTTTCACCGCTTTGCAATCCCTAGTCGAGCGTTACGGTTGTATCGCTGGCTATCCTGACAGCACCTTCCGTGGCAAACAAGCCACCACCCGTTATGAATTCGCTGCTGGTTTGAATGCTTGCTTAGACAAGATCAACGAAATTATCTCCGCAGGTTTGGCTGACAAGGTTGGCAAAGAAGACCTCGCCACCTTGCAAAAGCTTCAAGAAGAGTTTGCTGCTGAGCTAGCAACCCTCCGTGGTCGTGTTGATGCCCTCGATGCTAAGACTGCTAAGCTCGAAGCTCAACAGTTCTCCACCACCACCAAACTACGCGGCGAAGCAATTTTCGGTCTAGCTGCTGGTTCTGATGGTAATAATGCTCCTCCTGCAACCAATGGCTCAGACAGAACCAACACAATCTTTAGCTATCGCGTTCGTCTTAATTTAGACACTAGTTTCACTGGTAAAGATTTGTTGAGAACTCGTTTACAAGCTAGCAACACCCCTAGCGGTGCTGGTTCAATCGGAACTGCCTTAGGTAATGGCAATAATACTACTCGCCTATCCTTTGATGACGGTTCTGCTGCCAATACTTTTACTCTGAACCGCTTGTACTACCGATTCCCCGTTGGTGACAGCATCACAGCTTATATCGCACCAATCGGCGCTCCAGAAGATGTACTTAGTCCTTTGAATCCTCTCGAAAGTGATGGTCAAGGTACAATTTCTCGCTTTGGTCGTTTCAGCCCCTTGATCCGCATTGCTTCTAGCGGCGGTGATACTGGTTTGGCAGTTGCAGGTTTGAACTTTAAGCTTAACGACAAGGCTAACCTTGAACTTCTTTACAGTGCATCTAATGCTGCTGCTGCTGCTGGACAAGGCGGTGTATCTGGTGCAGATACTAAGGCTGCTGCTCAATTGGTTTACAAACCATCTGAGGCTTTCACTCTTGGAGTTGGCTATGCTAATGCATACACCGTTCAACAGGGTAATGTAGTTGGTCTCAAGAGCGGTTTAGGTGTAGATGGAGCTACTTTCCCTGCTGGTGTTCCTGCTCTAGGAATTACTGGCTACAAGAGCAATACCATCACTGGTAATTTGGTTTGGGACATCACCAAAAAGTTTACATTCAACACTTGGGGTTCCTACACTTTTGTAGATGGTACTTTCAGCAATGCTAACAGTGCTAATGCAACCTTCACCAGTTGGATGGCAGCTCTATCTGGCAAAGACTTGTTCAGCGAGGGCGACCTAGCTGCCGTTTTGTTTGGTCAACCACTTAGCTTTGATAGACTAACTGTTAACGGTGCAGATGCCTTGAGCGCTGTTGCAAACAGTAAGACTTATCAGTTGGAAGCTCTTTATCGCTTCCGTGTTTCTAAGAATATCTCCATCACTCCTGGCGTGTTCTTTGTATTCAACCCCAACAACAACAGTGCTAATGGCACTGCTACTGTTGGTGTTATCCGTACCACCTTCTCGTTCTAATTTAATTTGAACAAAACTATTGGTTAACCAATAGTTTTGCAACCTTCATAAACTAGACAAAAATGGAAGCTATGATTAGCTTCCATTTTTTAGTTATTAGATTAGTCAATGCTACTGATTAGGCGATTTAGATATTGAGCTTTTAGGCTTTTTAGCTGGCGCTGTGACAGCTTTTTGCAATTTCTCAACTTGCCTAATGCTTAGTCCTGTAATCTGAGCGATCAATTCATTAGCCATATTAGACCGCAGCATATTGATCGCAATCTGATTTTTCTCCTCAGCAATACCTCTAGCTATGCCTTCGGCTAAACCCTCTGCCAGAATATCTTGACAAATAACTGATTCTTTCATGATATTACTCTTCAATAATTGTTGAATTACCAGCTTATCTATGAAAATTAATCAAGGAGCGATCGCGTTGCTTCTGCAACTTGAGGTATAGGATCATTGGCTAATTTCTCAAGGATGGGCTTAGTAGCTTCGCCACCGATTTGGGCAAGTGACTGAGATACGCGATGTCTGATCTGCCAATCAGGATCTTCAGCCAGTGGTGCTAGTAAAGCAACAGCATTAGGATTACCGAGATCGCCAAGTGAGCCGATCGCGGCAATTTTGACTAATTCATTAGAACTGTGTAAAGCTTCGGCAAGAAAATCAAATCCTTCAGGTGCGCCTAATTCACCGATCGCGGCAATAATGCTAAATTGAAACATCCAGTCATTAGTGGACTCGTAGGCAGTTTTGAGAAGGTTAAAGGCTTGGGTAAGTTGTAGAGAACCCAGTGAAGCCGCCGCCGCCGCACGCACATCTAATTCAGGATCAACAAACAGGCGATCGCTTAAAATTTCTAAAGACTTTGGTAAATCAACAGTACCAACTGTCCCAATTTGGCTAATTGCATCATAACGAATGCGAGCGTAAGAATCGATCGCCGCGATCGTCATTAATTCAAATCGTTCGGTAATATTAAGAGAGCGACTAGCATGAACGGCTTTCATCCGAACGCCAATTTCTTCTGATGCTAGTTGCTCTCTCAGTGATGTAAATATTTCGCTCACAAGAAAATCTCGCAATTAATACGCTAACGTCTCTAGTGTCTCACGTAAGTAGCTACGAACGAGATCATCAAGTACGCTTTCCTGTGGTGGCAAAACTTCTTTGGGATCACCTTTAACTGGCTGTCCGTCACGGCGCGATCGTTGCCATTTATCAAATCCTGAGCTAGTTGCGATCGCTTGCTTGAGATTATTCCAAACCTTGGGATCTTTCTCGGCTTCATGCAAGGGCATTGACAATTCACTTATGGTTGAGGATAAGTTTGTTGAGGATAAGTTCATAGACATTTCCTGTTGGGTGAGAATTACGGCACTTTACTAGTTAGGTAATTCAGTTAACAATATACTAACTAAGTTACATAACCACCTGAATAAGTAGCTGAACATAATTAAAAAATAGAATTTAAATCTATGGCACAAGCTGCGCGATCGCCACAGATTTTTGAGTTTCGTATTTAATTGCGCTTAGCAACTTAGTATTCATCCTATCACTTCAATAAAAGAGCGATAGATTTACAATTAAATGTATATCTATAGATAGAAATCAATTATTTAAATCAATATGACAAGTTCAAACCCATTAATTGAATCAAATATTGCATCACAAACTACAGAATTAAATCCAAGTTATGCAATACCAACGGTATTAGTATTGTCTAGTATTCCGATAATTTGGATACAACCAATTGCTTTTGGAGTGATTTCTATATTTGGTTTGTTTCTATTTTATCAAGCAGCTACGATCCGCTTAGTATTTACAAATACTGATTTAGAGGTTTATCGATCGCAAGAAAAGTTTCGTACCTTTCCCTATCAAGAATGGCAAAACTGGAAAGTTTTTTGGGTTGCATTTCCTGTTTTATTCTATTTTAAAGAAATCAAAAGTATTCATTTCTTACCTATTTTGTTTGATCCCAAGGTGTTAAAAACTTGCTTAGACAAACATATTCCTCTTGATAGTAAATAAGCTTTATAAGTAGCTATATAAAAGCTGTGGCGCACGCTTTGCGTGCGCCACAGCTTTTAAGGTTTTACACCCTGTTGAGGCTGTTTGTAGCTCTAGAAAGTTTACAAAAGGCTGGCAAAGCCAGCCTTTTGTAAACTTTCTAGGGATTTAAGAAAGCGCAAAGCGCTGCACGACAGACAACTACTTAGTTGCCACAAATTAGCGATGAAATATTATTTAGGCATTGATTTTGGGACTTCAGGCGTAAGGGCAATCGCTATCGATCAAAATCATGAAGTCGTAGCTACTAGCAAATCCAATTACGATTTGCGCGACTATGCAACATGGAAAATCGCTTTGTACGAGGTGATTGCTGATTTACCAATTGCCATCAAAAGTAATATTTTCAGAATATTGATTGATGGCACTTCGGCTACTGTTTTGCTCTGCGATCGCGATGGTAAATCAATTTTGCCCACCATGATTTATAGCGATGCTTGTCCGCCTGAAGTTGTCGCTCAAGTCCAGACAATTGCACCGTCAAAACATTTGACTTGTAGCTCTACTTCAAGCTTTGCCAAGTTGCTCACTATGTTGGAGCAGGTAAATGATCAAGCGGATGATCAGGGGCGATCGCTTTATTTTTTACATCAAGCTGATTGGCTAGGTTATTTACTGCATGGCAAATTAGGCATAAGCGATTATCACAATGCCCTTAAACTTGGCTATGATGCATTTTTGCTAAATTATCCGAATTGGCTGCAAACTTGGCAGGCTCAATATCCTCTAGTAATTTTGCCTGAGGTCTTGGCTCCCGCAGAGACAGTTGGCTTTGTGCAGAGGGAAATAGCCGTTAAGTTAGGTTTACCGAATAATTGCGCGATCGCGGCAGGAACGACAGATAGCAATGCTGCCTTTTTTGCTTGTGTTGGTCATAGCTCGCCTGATATTGGTACAGCAGTTACTTCCCTTGGCTCGACAATGGTATTAAAAGTTTTAAGCGATCGCCCCATCACTAATGCCGATTATGGAATTTATAGCCATAGGTTAGAGCATTCACAGTATGGTTGTCTGTGGCTAGTGGGTGGAGCTTCTAATGTTGGTGGCGCAGTTTTAAAACAGTTCTTTAGCGATCAGCAATTACAAGAAATCAGCGATCGCATTGATCCTAATGTGACTAGTTCTCTTGATTATTATCCGCTTACTAAAAAAGGAGAGCGCTTTCCCCTTAATGATCCCCATCTAATCCCCCGTCTTGATCCCCGTCCAGATAATCCAGTCGATTTTTTGCATGGCTTGCTAGAGAGCATGGCAAAAATCGAAGCACAGGGCTATGAATTATTACAGAAATTGGGAGCTACTTCACCTACCCAAATTTATACCGCAGGCGGAGGCTCCAAAAATTTAGTATGGACAAAAATCCGCGATCGCTATCTACACAGTCCGATGCGGGATGCCAGCCAAACCGAAGCCGCCTATGGAGCCGCTTTACTAACTCACAGCCAATTTTGGGATTTTCACCACCTTCAGCGGGGAAAATCCCAAAATTGACTTCATAATGAAAATTGCTGTTTTTAAGGTGATCGCAGTGATATTTCGATCAAAGCATTTTATGATGTTCCATAGAAAAGGCTTTTAAGAAATATTAAAAGCAAATATTTAAAGGGGCTGTTTCTATGGATTTTCGGAATACTAAACGATCTACTAGGAGTTTTTTGAAAGATTTCAATACATTCATTACCAGAGGAAATGTAGTTGATCTGGCTGTTGCCGTTGTAATTGGTGGGGCTTTTGGTAAAATTGTAACTTCTCTAATTGAAGATATTCTGACACCTTTAATTTTGAATCCAGCCCTAAATGCGGCTAGGGTTGACGACTTGGCGAAGCTCCAGATTAATGGCATTAAATATGGCGTTTTTTTAGCATCTGTAATTAACTTTGTAGTAATCGCTTTATCAATTTTTCTAGTCATTCGTGCATTTAGCGCAATAAAGCGAAAAGAGGTTAGAGAAGAAGATCTGAAAGTCGAGGAAGTTAAGCCCGATCCACAAGAGCGCCTCACTTTGGCAATTGAGCGGCTATCAGAAATTATGGAAGCGCAAAAATAGTTGTATTCTGTTGTTGCCCGAAAGATAACTTAAACTGCCTGTAAGTCATGTCACTTGGACAATCTAGAAATACTAGACAAAAAAATTTCTTGCTTTGCTGCTTATCTCTAGTGATTTTAGGAATAGTGGTTAGTCTACATGGCTGTCTTAGCAACAATAGCGATCGCAAGCTTGAATCGAATAAGACACCTGTAGCAGTTTTCTTGTTTTTACAAGCATCTCCCGATGGAAGCACTATTGAAGGTATTGTTCCTTCGGATTTGGTAGAACGGTCGGGAAGCTTAGATCAGGTGATTCAGTCGATTCCTGTGGACAGCAATTTTGACCTGATGCAGTTTGGGAAGTCATTGACAACATTTTCGATCAAGGCGGTGCGCGGCGGTGATGCTTTTGGCGCGATCGCTAGCTTTAAGCTGCAAGCGCCAAAAGAGCAAACCAATCCAAGCCCCAAAATAGTCAGCCCCGATATTTTAAAGCAACCCAATTTAACGATTGTGCCGCACCCTATTTCAGCTAAAGATGCGGGTGATAAAAATACTCAAGGCGATCGCAGTTATTTTTTTAACTGCCCCAATAAAATCCAGCCTCTTGTGTTAGCAAAATCGCGAGATTTGTTTATAAAGCTAGGGGCAAAACCAACTGCAATCGCACAAGTGACGATCGCCTCGATAGTTTGTGCTGACATTGATGGAGACAATCAGCCAGAAATCATCGCTGGTTTACGACTCGACAATGCGATTCGTCCTGTGGGATTTGATCCGCAGTCTTGGCAAGGTTTCTTGTCCCGTTCGGCTTTAGAACGTCAGGAATATAGCATTTTAGTGATGCTCAAAAAGATAGAAGGTGGTGACTGGCAATCAGAGACCATTCTCACCAATACGCGATCGCTATCTTACATCAACGATAGTGTGAGCAGCTATGCGCTGCATGGTCTTCAAGAACTTAATGGCGATCATTACCCTGAGTTAATCGTTAAAGAAATTGGGCTAAATTCTTTAGATGTCAAGGTTATTTCGCCTAGTATTGATGCTCAAGGTAAATGGCAGTGGAGTAATTACTATCAAAATCAGCGATCGTTAAATATAGTTCAATAAAAAAAGACTGAGGCGGCGCATCGCGCCGCCTCAGTCTTTTTTTATTGAACGCTTTGCGCCGCTATCCATTTTTGTTAAGGATTGGGTTTGTTTGGAGGCAAAGGGGTGGAAGTTGCTGAAGGAGTTGAAGTCGGTGAAGGAGTGGGCGACGGATCTGGTAAGGTCGGCACTTGTGATAACACCTCTTCAGGGTGGCTAGGCGGAATCCCCTCACTGACAATTATGTCCTCAATCACAGTCTTGACAATGGGAGCCGCCACTGTCGAGCCGAAAGCGTCAGAACCAATAGGCTCATCAATTACAGCTAGCACCACATAACGAGGTTCATTGGCAGGGAAAATACCTACAAAACTAGTGATTTTGCCACTGGCATCGTAGCTACCGTTTGAAGATTTTTGGGCAGTTCCCGTCTTACCCGCAATCCGATACCCCGGAATTCTGGCAGGTTTACCCGTGCCCTTCTCCACCACATTGGTCATCATCTCGATAACTCGTTGAGCCGTTGCCGAAGAAATTACTTGGCGAGGAGTGGGCAACTTAGGCTGAAAATACTCTTCTCCCTCTTCATTAATCAACCCTTTGACCACATGGGGAGTCATCAGTTTGCCGCCATTTGCTAACATCGCCTCCAATTGAATCAACTGCACAGGAGTTAACGAAAATCCTTGTCCAAAAGCGGTGGTAGCAGGTTCAATCACATACTCCATAAACTGCTCTTGGGGCTTGAGAGTGCTGGCGGCTTCGGCGGGAAGATCGATGCCCGTTGTGTCTCCTAACCCAATCCGTTCTAACCAACCATAGTAAATTGATGGTTTCATACGTTGGATAATATGCACCATGCCCACATTGCTCGATCGCTCCAAAATTTGGCTGATACTTAATGGTCCAACAGCACCAACTTGATCGTAATCAAAGTTTGCCACTGGCCAACCGCCAATAATGAGAGAGCCTTCATCATTCAAGACCGTATCAGGCTGAATAGCCCCTGTTTCGAGGGCGATCGCTACATTGATTGGTTTAAACGTAGACCCCGGCTCATAAAGATCGGATACAGCCCAGTTTTTAAACAACTTTACGTCAGAGTTGTAGTAATTATTGGGGTCGTAGGTCGGCTCAGTTACAAAGGATAGCAAACCACCATCTCTAACATCCATAACGAGTACAGCCCCACGTTTGGCACTAAATTTGACCATCTGCTGCTTGAGAACTTGCCTAGCTGTGCGCTGAATTCTGGTGTCAATGGTCATTTGTAAGCTGGTGCGATCGCTGCGGATCATTCCTACGGGAATGCGTGTAGGAATTAATTTTCCTGCCCCATCCTGTGCCACCTCAGGTTTTTGGTCAGTACGCTCTAATAATTTTTCTTGACTGCGCTCTAGTCCCGCTTGTCCAAGATGATCAACATTGACATAGCCAATTAGCTCGGCGGCGAGATCTTGCTGTGGATAAAGGCGACGACGTTGCTGCACCAAATCTAAACCCTCAAGGCGCAGATTATAAATGCGATCGGCATTTTCCTCAGACAGCCAATATTCCACCTGAATCGATGTAGTATCCCGACTTAAGACTTTGAGAAGCTCATCGGCTGAGCGATTCAGAATCGGTGCAAGCTTAGCGGCCATTACTTCGGCAGGAGATTGCACTTGGTCGGGTTTGGATTTTTTGTATAGCTGCGGGTGAGCAAATAAAGTATATACAGGGCGATCAATGGCGAGGATTTCGCCTTTGCGATCGGTAATTGTCCGCCGAGGAATAAAAGGACGGAGCGTAAACATTTGCTGCCTACGCGCCTTTTCTAGAAGGTCTGGGGATACGACAACTTGTAGATAGACTAGGCGGACTATTAAGCCCACCATCGCTAGAGCCAAAATTAGCCAGATTAGGACAGTTCGCCGCTTGAACAGGTTAATCGTGGCAACATCTCTGGGTAAAAAGGATGGGAGCATGGTATTTCTTGGCTATTTTCTAGACAAATCGCTGGATTGACTAAGCTTTTGGCAAAGTTGCCGAAAGCGATCGCCGCGTTGTTCAAAATTTGCAAACTGGTCAAAACTAGCACAGGCTGGAGAGAATAATACAGTCGGCAAAGGCTGGCTAGGATGATTATAGACACGATGACGTGCAATATTCGCCGCCTGTGTAACCGCCTTTTCCAGCGTTTCGACTATTTCATAATCTTTAAATCCGATATCTTCAAGCATTTCTGCAAATAGTGGTGCAGCCTCACCAATCAGCAATACGCTGATTGCTCTCTGATGAATTTGCTCTAGCCAACCCTGCGCCTCACCTTGCTTGGGTTGTCCACCCGCGATCAAAATAACAGGAGCTTTGACAGCGCGTAATCCCACTTCGGCTGCATCATAATTAGTTGCCTTACTATCATTAATAAATGCAATTCTTTCGTAGGAACAAATATGTTCAAGGCGATGGGGAACACCTTGAAATTTAGAAATTGCCAAATCAATATGTGCTGCGTCTATTCCCGCCAATTTTGCGGCGGCAACCGACATTAATAGGTTTTGGCGGTTGTGTTTACCCAGTAAAGTCCAGTTAGAGATCGGAAATATTGGCTCACCGCGAAACTTTACCCAGCGATCATGAATGCAAGCGCCATCGGTGACAGCCTCGACTATTTGTTCATCAATTCCTGTCCAGACTGCGTTTGGCCACATGGCTGCACCAAATTTCATGAGATAAGGATCATTGCCATTCAAAATCACATGGGTGGACTGATCGATCAAGCTGGCTTTGATATCGCGATATGCCTCAAGGGTGTAATGACGATTGAGGTGATCGGCGGTAAAGGTTGTCCAAATACCAATGTGAGGCTTAACTGTTTGAGTGGATTCAATCTGGTAGCTACTTAGTTCCGCAATAATCCAGTCAGGCTGTATTTGCTGCTGTAATACTTGCAAGGCAATCTCGCAAGCAGGAAAACCGATATTGCCACAGGCGATCGCCTTTAGTCCTGCCTCCTGAAAGATCGCCGCCGTTAAAGCTGTAGTGGTAGTTTTGCCATTGGTTCCCGTAATGCCCACCCAAGGAATGTGTTTAAGGTAGCGCCAAGCTAGTTCGATTTCGCCCACTGTATCAATACTTAGCGATCGCACCTGTTTAACTACTTCACAATCCCAAGGGACTCCAGGACTAACGGCGACAAGGTCAACTGGAAAACCCGATGTAATGAGCTGTTCAAAATCAGGAAATTTACCAAGTTCAACGTTGATTCCTAACAGCTCTAAGTCTTGTTTGCGTTGTTCTAAGCTAGGACTGGTGCTGCTATCACTAACTGTTACCTGCCAACCATCAGCCTTTAGCAGTTTTGCGGCAGAAATTCCAGACTTTCCTAGTCCTAACACATACGCTTGAGGCATAGCGATCGCTTGATATATAAATTTGTTAAAAAGTTAATAAATAAGGATACATGAACATGAACATCATGAAACCAATTGTGGGGTTTTCAGCGCCAGCTATATAATAAGTAGCCTCCCTAAAAGACGATCAAGAGTCTGACTTTAAAAAATCCTATGACAAGCAAAATCTACCTTAAAGGGGTCAGAGCCTATGGATATGTGGGCTATCTACCCGAAGAAAATGTATTAGGGCAGTGGTTTGAAGTGGATGCAACGTTGTGGGTGGATTTTGAGAAGTCAACCCATAGCGATGACATTGATGACACCGTTAACTATATTTCCTGCATTCGTAAGATCGAGAATCTTATTCAGACGGAGAAGTTCAAATTAATTGAGCGATTGGTCGGGGCGATCGCGGATAGTCTGCTGGAAGATCAAAAAATCACCCAAGTCGAAGTAAAGGTAATTAAGCATCCGCCTATTCCTAATTTTCAAGGTTCAGTTGCTGTAGAAATTTTGCGATCGCGCCCTCAAGCCAGCGCCGCAACTAATGTCAAAACCTCAGAATCAGTCTCAGAAATCAAAACGATTTCTACGCCCAAACCCCAAGCCGATAGCAACACTCCCTCCACAGCTATCAATTCCACTTCAATCCAAATCATTAGTATCCATACCGATGGCGCTTGTTCTAAAAATCCCGGGCCTGGAGGATGGGGTGTAGTTATCCATTTTTCCGATGGCAGTACAAAAGAGCTAGGTGGCGGCATTAGGGAAACGACAAACAATCAAATGGAACTACAAGGCGCGATCTCTGCTCTAGAATTTTTGTCTACTCATAAGCAATCTGCCCCTGTGGATCTTTATACCGATAGTAAATATGTACTAGATGGGATTACTAAATGGATCAAGGGATGGAAAAAGAATGGATGGAAAACAAAGGATAATAAACCTGTCAAAAATCAAGAGTTTTGGCAACAACTCGATCCGCTCAATTCATCAAATATCCGTTGGCATTGGGTCGAAGGACATTCTGGAGATCCAGATAATGAACGTTGTGATGCGATCGCCCGTAGCTACACTAGCAAATACAGCTAAAACTTTAGCGCTTTTTTTTAATACAGGGCTGGCGGGGATCGAACCCACGACCTATCGCTTAGGAGGCGATCGCTCTATCCAACTGAGCTACAACCCCAAGTTTTATCAGCAGTTAGGCATAATTAAAAAACTGAGCCAAAACCTATAGCAAATGCTGAGCGGGTTTTGGGATTTTGTATTTAATTGTGATTACTTGTTGTGATGATTATTGACATTATAGCAACCGTAAGCAGATCTCAATAAAAAGAAAGTTACGGCGCTTTGCGCCGTAACTTTCTTTTTATTGGGCAATAATTGATAATCCCTCTACGATCATCGAAGGGGCATATAAAGAGCCTTGCCATTGCCGATCGCTGCCGACGGCGATCACTTGATTGAGGGCTTTGTAAATATTGCCTGATAACATCGTGTCCTTGACACGACCGATGATTTCGCCATTTTTGACTCGATAGCCCAAATCAATATTTACCGAAAAATTACCTGAAATATCGCTGTCATCACCGAGAACTTGGTCAACAATTATGCCATTTTTTAAGGTTGCGGCGAGTTCGATAATATCTCCAGAAATAGTCTGATCCGAAGCGATCGCGAGATTAAACAACCCCGGACTAGGATAGTTGCCCAAATCGCCACGAAAACCGTTACCTGTGGCGGAAATACCTAACTCTTTGCAGGTGCGAATATCTCCATAAAAGCCCTGTAAAACCCCGCGATCAATCCAAGTGATTTCTTCGGTGGGTGTCCCTTCATCATCAAAGGGAGCGCTATAAACTCCGAAATTAGGCTTTTGGCTGACTGAAAAAGTATTAGAAATTATCGGCTGACCAATTTTGTCGAGCCAAGGTGTAGTTTGTTGTTGGACTTGTCTACCACTCATCGCGATCGCTACCACACCCCAGAGTAAGTCCGCCGCTTTTGCTGTAAAAATTACGGGTGTTTTTTGGCTTGATTTCATGGGGACATTTTTGTTTGCCCACTTCAGTCTCTGCAAAACTTTTTGGGCGATCGCGTCGGGATTTAGATTTCCCCGTTCCGATTGACCATACCAAACACTAAGGAAGTCGTCGCCTCGCGTCAACTCGGCACTCAGTGAACCATCTACGGTAATGTCCGTATAGCCGCAGTCTAGTCCTTTGCTATTGATGATTCTTAAGGTTTCGCGGCTACAGTCCCAGTCTGCGCCACAAATTGCTTCAGGATAATGTTCAAGTACTTTAGCGATCGCCTTCTTTCCCCAGTCGATCATTACTTCAACGCTGATTTCTTGACCATTTTCTTGGCTATTACTGGTTTGATAGTCAGTGATAGTAGAGTCACGCAATAAAATTTCGGCGGGTTCATTTAAATCACTCAAGGCGATCGCCTGATCAACTAGATCGGCGGCGGCGATCGCGCCATAGGCAGTGGCTAAGCCGACTCTGCCATTTTTCCAAATCCGTAATCCTAAACCTGTAGATTCGATGCTTTCTATTTGTTTGAGGCGATTGGCTTCAAAAAATACAGGATGGGCAAAGGAGTTTGACTGATACACCTCGGCAGCTTCAGCTCCCGACTTGAGAGCTAGCTCTAGCAGGTGCTCTGGGAACTGTGGGTTTGATCGTGGTGTGCTTATAGTCATAGGGACAAAAGGTTAAGAAAGAGGTTTACCATTTGTGTCAATGTAAGCGATATCTTAAAACTTATATCTTTTTGGAATAAAACATTGACTACGATTGATTTGTTTAAAAATGATCCTGAATTTATCATAATTTCCGCAGGACAACCGATTTTTGAACAGGGTGGAGTTGCGGATCGCATGTATGTGGTTATTGCAGGCGAGGTAGAAATTTCTATCAATGGCAAGATCCTTGATGTTACTGGTGCTGGCGGCATTGTTGGCGAAATGGCTCTGATCGAATCAAGATCCAGAAGTGCAACCGCGATCGCTAAAACTGAATGTAAGTTAGTTCCTGTAGATGCCAAACGGTTTACTTTTTTGGTGCAGCAGACACCTAACTTTGCCCTCAATGTGATGAAAATTATGGTGGAAAGAATTAGAAAGCTAGATGCTTTAGTGTTGTCACTTTAATTAAAAAAGCATTGTGGCGGCGCTTTGCGCCGCCACAATGCTTTTTTAATCTAAATGGCGGCGCTTCGCGCCGCCATTACTCTTTTGGGCTTTAGATTGAGTGTTTTTTATCCATAATTAGCTAAATTTGTCAACTTTTTTAATGAAAACATAACATTTGAGAAATGGGGCGGCGCAAAACTGTAAGATTAGACCGACTAGCTTCACTTAATCATTAAAGGAATAGCTCAAAGTGACTAAAGGCACAGAAATCATTGCGATCGCTGCACGGGAAATCCTTGACTCGCGTGGCAAACCAACCGTCGAAGCGGAAGTCAAATTGGCAAACGGCGCAATTGGTCTTGCTCAAGTTCCCAGTGGTGCATCTACAGGTAGTTTTGAAGCCCACGAACTACGGGACGGCGACAAGAAACGCTATGGTGGCAAAGGGGTTTTAATTGCAGTTCGCAACATTACCGAAAAGCTTTTACCAGAATTAAAGGGATTAGATGCCCTTAATCAAGAATTAATTGATCGCACCATGATCAAGCGCGATGGCTCTCCTAACAAATCAGAAATTGGAGCCAATGCCATCTTGGCAGTTTCTCTAGCAACAGCCAAGGCAGCCTCAGCCGCGATCGGTCAGCCCCTCTATCGTTATTTAGGAACTCCCCTTTCAAATGTACTGCCCGTTCCTTTGATGAATGTTCTCAATGGCGGCGCTCATGCAGACAATAACGTTGATATTCAAGAGTTTATGATTGTGCCAGTGGGCGCACCAACTTTTAAAGAAGCCCTACGCTATGGTGCAGAAGTATTTGCGGCACTTAGCTCAGTGCTGCACGACAAGGGATTATCCACATCCGTTGGTGATGAAGGAGGTTTTGCACCTAATCTTGAGTCCAATCAAGCGGCTCTGGAGTTGCTGATTGATGCAATTACTAAGGCTGGATATAAACCAGGAATAGATGTTGCATTGGCGCTAGATGTGGCTTCCAATGAGCTTTTTAAGGATGGTAACTATGCGATCGATGGTAAATCGTTGACTCCTCAAGAGTTTGTCAATTACTACGAAGGCTTGATTGCCAAATATCCGATCATCTCTATCGAAGATGGTTTAGAAGAAGATCAATGGGCTAGCTGGAAGGCGATGACTGATCAACTAACCACAACACAACTGGTTGGTGATGACTTGTTTGTAACCAATAAAACCCGCCTAGAGCGTGGCATTCGTGAAGGTTGCGCCAGTGCAATTTTGATTAAGCTCAATCAAATTGGCAGCTTGACCGAAACCCTAGAGGCGATCGCAACTGCCGATAAGAATGGATATCGTTCTGTAATCAGTCATCGCTCTGGCGAAACTGAAGACACCACGATCGCTGATCTCGCGGTCGCCACTCGCGCAGGTCAAATCAAAACTGGTTCTCTCTGTCGTAGTGAGCGTGTTGCTAAGTACAATCGTTTGCTGAGAATTGAAGCAGAACTTGGCAGCCAAGCTGTATACGCTGGTGCTGTTGGTCTTGGTCCTTCACGCTAATCACTTTTATTCAATTAGGTGGCGCAAAGCGCCACCATTAATTGAAATATCATCTACAAAAAAGCAGCAATTCTCATTATAAAAATTAGTTTTGTGAAAGCCAGCCTTAGGCTGGCTTTCACAAAACTAATTTTGAAGTTTTTAGCGCCTAAGGCGCTGAAAAACCCAAAATTGGTTTACAAATATCATCTACAAAAAAGCCTCGCATTGCGAGGCTTTTTTGTAGATGATATTTGTGAGGTGATATCTCACAAATATCTAGGCAGGGATAAACTTCATAGCAACACCATTCATGCAATAGCGCTGTCCAGTTGGTTGAGGGCCATCATCAAAAACATGCCCTAAATGTCCACCGCAACGACTGCAATGTACTTCAGTCCGCTTCATAAACAAAGCTTTATCCACAGATGTAGCGATCGCGCCATCAATAGGATCAAAAAAGCTCGGCCAACCTGTACGGCTATTAAACTTGGTGTCAGATACAAATAGTGCTTGCTCACATCCTGCACAGTAATATGTACCTTTTCCATATTCTTTGTCCAGAGGACTCGTAAAGGAACGTTCAGTACCATGTTTTCTGAGAACATTAAACTGTTCAGGAGTAAGAATTTCTTTCCATTCGGCTTCGGTTTTCATGACTTTATACTTTTTAGTTGCTTTATTTTGTTGGTCTGGATCTGAAGCGATCGCAATATTTAGAGATGGCGATCTTAAAGTTTGTAATAACCATGAACCACCAATGATAGCGGCTCCAGTTAGGAGAAGATCTCGTTTTTTCATTTAGCTGAGCTTGTGGAGTAATAGAAATACGTTGGAAACCCTAGAATTGGATTAACAACGGCTGTATTTAAATCTGAATTTAAATCTGTAACAGCCACTACGATTTACAATCTCGTCTATAATTGTAACAATACTTAAAGCTAAGAAATCACTTCAAACTTTAAAGGTTATACAAAAATGGCATTTGAACTCCCATCTCTACCCTACGCCCAAGACGCTTTAGCCGCTTCGGGTATGTCTGCGGAAACCTTATCATTTCACTATGGTAAGCATCACAAGGCATATGTTGACAACCTTAACAACCTGATCAAAGATACCGATCTAGCTGATAAGAGCTTAGAAGAAGTTATCAAGATTAGCCACAAAGAAGGCAAAGCAGGTATTTTTAATAATGCTGCTCAAGTTTGGAACCACACTTTTTACTGGAATGGCATCAAGCCTGCTGGTGGTGGCGCTCCTACTGGTGCTTTGTTAGATGCGATCAATGCTAGTTTTGGAAGCTTAGAAAACTTTAAGACTGAGTTTAAGAATGCTGGTGCAACTCAATTTGGTAGTGGCTGGGCATGGTTAGTTGCAGAAGGCGGCAAGCTGAAGATCACCAAGTCTGCTAATGCTGAAAATCCGTTGATTCATGAAGGTCAAGTTCCACTTTTGACTATGGATGTTTGGGAACACGCCTACTATCTCGATTTCCAAAATAGTCGTCCTAACTTCATGAACAACTTTGTCGAAAAGTTGATTAACTGGGACTTTGTTGCTGCTAACTTCGCGGCTGTATAACTTTTAAGTTCTCCACAATTGATTTGCGGCGCGGCGCGCTGCAAATCAATAAAAAAAGAAGCATCGCTAAGCGATGCTTCTTTTTTTATCCAAAACGATAGCCTTTACCATAAACCGTATTGATTAGAGATATAGGGCGATCGCGATCAATTTTGCGGCGTAATAATTTAATTTGAGCAGCGAGGGCATTGCTTGTCGGTGAGTCTTCGCCTTCTTTCCAGAGATGTTGGGAAATTTGTTCGTGACTGAGTAGTTGATTGGGATGGAGGATAAAATATTCGAGAAGTTGATATTCTCTTTCCGTAAGCGCAATTATGCTTTGCTCCCGACGCACAATTTGATTGTCACGGTCAAGTTCTAAGTCACCATAGGCTAATTTTATTGGTTCATTGATTACCTCGATCGCATTAGGTTTACGCCTTAGTAAAGCTCGGACTCTAGCTAGCAATTCACGCAACTCAAAAGGCTTCACTAAATAATCATCCGCTCCACTATCTAGCCCTTCGACCCGATCATCTAGCGTATCTTTAGCGGTGAGAATGAGAACTGGGGTGAGATCTCCCTTTTGTCGCATTTGCTGACAAATTTCTACGCCCGATTTCTCTGGCATCATCCAATCTAAAATCAGCAAGTCATACTCACCCGTTTGTGACAATTGCCAACCGCGATCGCCACTATTAGCACTATCAACTACATAGCCTTGATTGGTTAAGATTCTTCGGAGGGGTGCTGCAAGTTCTTCTTCGTCATCTACTAATAAGATTCGCATAAATTTCTATACATTTTGACTGTTTTCAGCCACAGTAGCTATGGTAGCGCTAAATAGAGCGATTCGCGCTTAATTCCGAACCCAGAATTTTTTTGAAAGTGTCGCCTTGCGACACTTTCAAAAAAATTCTGGATTGATTAGAAATTGCGATAAGTGATGATAAGTGGCGCAAAGCACAGCCTATCATCAGTATTTAGCTTACAGTTTGTTGCGGCTTTGCGTAGTCCAAGAAAATTTTTGAAGGTCTGGCAAAGCCAGACCTTCAAAAATTTTCTTAGGTTTTAAGAAAGCAGAAAGCGTGGTAGTTATTAACTAGATGTCAAATTGTTGAACAGTTATGTCACATCTTCGTCAAAATTTTATCACTAAAGATTGGGTGATTTTTGCTACTGAGAGAGCCAAACGTCCCCATGAGTTTGCTAGGTCGGTTGCCGATATACCGCCAGTTTTGCCTATGTACAAATCAACTTGCCCATTTTGTAAAGGTAATGAAAATCCATCGGAAGCAGAATACCTGAGGATTGAAGATGAGCATGGTTGGCGAGTGAGAATAATCCCTAACAAATATCCTGCGCTCTCTATCACAGGCGATCGCATTCGGCATAGTGAAGGAATTCATCGCTCAATTACAGGAGTGGGATATCACGAAGTTCTCATTGAGCATCCAGACCATAATGCCACGATCGCACTAATGGAAATCAAGGATATTATCCATATCCTCAATGCTTATCGTCAGCGTTATAACATAATTTACCTCGACAATCGTATTGAAAGTATCATCATCTTTAAGAATCATGGCGAGAGTGCGGGGACATCTCTGGAGCATCCCCATTCTCAAATTACCGCTACGCCTGTCGTCCCTTCCCAAATTCGCCAACGTCTAATTGAAGCGACTAATTATTTTGATGATATGGGCGAATGTATATTCTGTGAAACCCTCAGAGATGAGCTAAATGCAAAAGAAAGGATTATTTTAGAAACAGAACATTTTGTTGCTTTCATTCCCTATGCGGCTCTTTCTCCATTCCATATGTGGGTTTTTCCGCGTCGCCATAGTTCTTGCTTTGGTGAAATTAATGATCTGGAGATAGCCGATCTTGCCTATACTCTCAAAACAGTCCTCTCTAAACTGTTTTATGGATTAAATAACCCTGCCTATAATTACACTATTCGCTCTATGACAACTGACGCAAGACATTCCCATTACTTCCATTGGTATTTAGCGATCGTGCCGAGAGTGTCGCAAGCCGCAGGTTTTGAGTTAGGAAGTGGGATGTATATTAATACAGCAATGCCAGAAGATAGCGCTAAGTTCTTGAGAGAAATATCCTAACTGATTCCTAGGGATTCCATCTTTTCTTTGAATTCGATAAATAACTGAAAGTAGATACAGTCTGTTGCGGCTTTGTGTAGTCCAAGAAAGTTATTGAAAGGCTGGCAAAGCCAGCCTTTCAATAACTTTCTTGGGTTTTAAGAAAGCGCAAAGCGCTGTATCATGAATATCCTGATTGATCTGTTGGGCTACTTCGAGATTATATGTATGTACTAATGAGAATTGCTGTTTGCCTGCGTGGTTCCTTCTGATACGAGTGGAAGGTGGGCTTTAAAGTCTCGGAGGTACGGCATCGTTTATCTCTGTTGGTCGTGGCTTTGTCATGTTATGAAGCGTGACGGGATTTGGAGAAAATCCGATGAGGCGATATTTTTTGGTGTAAATGGGAGCTATCTCTGGTGCTTCTACCCATTCATTTGTAGCCATAAACTCCTGAGAAGAACTGCCACTTAAACCTGTGCCAACCGCAGTAGAACGACTTGCTCCAGCACTTTCTTTTGCATCTTTTTCGATTGATGGCGATGAAGCAGGAGCATCATTTCGAGCCTTGGGTACTGACTCTAAAGCGATCGCAGCCCGACGTTTGAGGGGGACAAATTTTACTTCAATTAAACCTAGAGATGGATTATTAACTCCACCATTTTGATCTAGCCCCGGATTACCTTCTTCTAAAACGATAAATTGTTTAGCGATCACATAGGGTCTTTCTAGGGTGACAGAGCGATCGCAGATCAAGCCATCAATAATAGGGACTCCATCGATTTTTACACTCACCGCACTGGTATAACTAGGCGAGTTAATTTCAATCTTGTAGGTTTCTCGAATGCCAACATTGATGTAGCCCCTAGAGTCAGCTTGACGAATATTTCCATTCTGATTAATGGCGATCGATACAGGGGAATTTTGAGGAGTATAAGTTCTTGAAGGCACTGAGGCGAGGGTGGATGTAGGTGCGGCGTTTATATTATTTGCGATCTGCCCATCGGAGATGGTCGGAGAAGTGGTTGGTGAGCTATTCCCACGCGCATAACCTGCAATAAAAACACCGCCAACTACTACAGAACAAATTGCCAATACTCGCAAAGCTGATGAGGTAAACATAGGAAGAGCCTCAGATTTCGGTTGCTTTTAATTTACGCTAAATATCCTCAAGATTTTTTGTGGTTACATAATTAGTAACGAGATGTAAGTAAAGCGCTTTGCGCTTTCATAGAACCCAAGAATTGGCTGGCGACGCTCCGCGCCGCCAGCCAATTCTTGGGTTCTATGACCTAGGACACTTGGCGATCGCTATACAACCACTAAAAATGAGTTCCCATGACCGATTTCCCTCCACTGCCATCTCTTCCTGCTTGGTCATGGATACAGAAGTATCAAGCTCAATATTTAGTTGGTGACATTACCGCAGGAATTGTAGTTACGAGTCTGCTGATTCCTCAGAGTATGGCGTATGCAATGCTCGCAGGATTACCGCCACAGGTGGGACTCTATGCCAGTATTGTCCCTGCGATCGCCTATCCATTATTTGGGACTAGCAAAGTTCTGGCGGTGGGGCCAGTGGCGGTGAGTTCGCTAATGGTTGCCTCGGCGATCACGAAGTTAGCACCTCAAGGAACTGAGGAGTATGTAAATTTAGCCTTGACGATCGCTTTTCTAGTCGGGGCGATCGCGGTGGTGATGGGGATATTGCGACTGGGCTTTTTGATAAACTTTCTCAGTCGTTCGGTGATTTCGGGCTTCATCAGTGGCGCATTGATCATCGTGATTGTGAGCCAACTTGATCATCTGCTAGGGCTGGGAGTCCCAGCGACAGGTTCCTTTATCGAAACCTTGGTCAAGACTCTAAGTTTGATGACGCATATCAATCTCACCACTAGCGTTCTGGGACTTAGCAGCGTCGCTATTCTGCTCTATTTCAATCAGCCGCTCGTTGATCAGTTAAAGCGTCTTGGCTGGAGTGAAGCTCAGATTTTACCGATTTCCAAAGGTTCGCCTTTACTAGTAGTAATTTTGGGAACCTTGATCACCTTTGGGTTTCGGCTTGATCAAACCGAAGGAGTCGAGATTGTGGGAGCTATTCCTGCGGGACTGTCAGGTTTGACCATGCCTATATTTGACCAAGAAATTTGGCAAACTTTACTGGCGGCGGCTTTAGCGATCGCTCTCGTTGGTTATATGGAAGGGTTTGCGGGAGGACAAGCGATCGCCACCAAGAGGGGTGAAGAAATTGATCCTAATCAAGAATTGATTGCCTTTGGCATCGCCAATATTAGCGCTGCTTTTTCGGGAGGATATCCTGTCACAGGGGCGGTGAGCCGCTCTATGGTTAGTTTTTCGGCGGGGGGAAATACGGGATTAGCCTCAATTATTACAGCCGTATTTACGATTGTGACGGTGATGTTTCTCACTTCATGGTTTTACTTTTTGCCACAGACTTGCCTCGCCGCTATCATCATTATTGCTGTCTATAAATTGATCGATTTCCCCACCTTAAAGCGGATGTGGAACTATGACAAAGCCGACGCGATCGCTTGGCTCTGCACCTTTGCCGCAGTTCTGTTATGGGACGTGCAAGCAGGAATTATCTTTGGTGCGATTATCGCGATTGCCTTGCACCTCTATCGCACCAGTCAGCCTCATATTGCGATCGTTGGACGCTTAGATGATTCTGCCAATTTCCGCGATATTTTGCACTATGAGGTCAAAACTAGCCCTCAAGTTTTAGCTATGCGTATCGATGAGAACCTTTACTTTGCCAATGCTAAATATATAGAAAGCTTCATCAATCAAGCAATTAGCGATCGCCCAAATGATCAGCCAGAGGTGACTTCTATTTTGCTAGTATGCAGCGCGATTAATTTCATTGATACTAGCTCCCTAGAAATGCTTGAAAGTCTTATTTCTGCTTTCAAATCCCTAAATATTAACTTCTATTTCTCTGAGGTAAAAAGTCCTGTAATGGACAAGTTGGAGCAGATTGGTTTTGTGAATGTAGTTGGGCGCGATCGCTTCTTTTTCTCCACCGACATCGCCATGCGCGAGCTAAGCTAAACACTAGCTAAATTGCCCGCGTAGCGGGCAATTTAGCTAAGCAACTACTGAAGCGTGTACAAACGCGATTGCGAAAGTCTGTCTAACCAAGGAGCTAAAAACTTGTCATTGGCTTGCTGTTCTTGAGGATCTGAAGTCTCAAAAGGATAGGGAGCCAGACCGCGCAAAGCACCAGTAGTTACACAAAACATTGACTTTTGGAAGGATAGACAAATCTTAACCAATAAATCCTCTTCACCTCTCGATGTTTGGAGATAGAAGTTATGGAGATATTCAGGTAAGAAGTGACGCATATCTTGCATCAACAGAGTAGGTGGAATTCCTGCACCGCCTACGGGCAGGGGATCGGCATAGAGAACTCCATAATTAAATTGAGAGATATCTTGGGAAATTTGATGAGCTTGGGCGTTATAGGAAACAGTGCCACGAAATGGGAAGGAACGGAAAAAGATAGCCTCAACATATGGAACAGCCGTATCCATTAAGAAACTTAAATTAGCTGATGCAGGAACAATCTCATAATCTTGACCTGCGATCGCAACTTTGTAGGTATAAGGCACAGCCGCCGCCGCAACTAGACCATCCTGCACATGTTGCACCACATCAGGAATGCTTTTGATTTCTCCGCGCTCATAGCGATCGCTAAGTATTAAAAACATCGGTGACATAAATGACCAGAAATAGCCGAGAGCGCTGTAATAGGTCATTAATCGCACCTGTTCCAAAAGGAAATCAGGAAATAGATTATTCATCGTTGACATTAAAGGATTGCCCTTTACCTTGGCAGCGATCGCTAGTTGAGCGCGTTGTTTAAAATCCTCTGTATCCAAATAAGCATCTAACCCGCCGCCGCCATGCCAAAACATTGACTTCATGCAGTATTCGGCAAATTCAAAATTAATGCGATCGTGCCATAGGTGTTTGCCTAATTTACCGAGGGAAAACTTGTTGTTAAAAAATTTAAAAAATGGCAGAATTACTAAAAATTGATGCTCTGAAATAAAAGTAAGATTTCGATAGTATTCACCTAATATCACTCCATAGCTTTTGAGAATTCCTACAACCTCAATTAAATTGTCGTCAGAGTCAGGTAACAGTGCGCCGCCCTGTTCTAAACGCTTTTTGACCGCCTCAAGCTCAGGGGCGATCGCTTTATTCGGCAACAAAGTACTCATAGTTTAAAATCTATTATTAATAAATAAATCCATTGTATCAATCTATAGTTTTTTATACTTAGTGACTTTTAGCTGTCGCCAAATGTTAAGACGAAAAACCCAAGAACTGATTGGCGGCGCTCTGCGCCGCCAATCAGTTCTTGGGTTTTACTTTTAATAAAAACTAAAAGTGTTGTAAACCTAATATTTAAAGCCGTTTTTGCGTATATGGATTGCAGGTTCAACATCATTCAAACGCGCACCATTGTTGATCGTTGCCAAAATGACTAAGTGATCACCAGCATCAAGACTACTGGTAACCGTCGCATCCAGATAGGCGATCGCGTCAGCCAAATAAAACTGACCGCTAGGGGCGGTTCCCGTTGCTACACCTTCAAAGGGATCAACATCAGGCGCAAAGCTTTTAGCAAATTGCCCAATAATTTTGCCATCACCCTTAGCCGCCACATTAATCACCACAGGACTACCGACAGTCATAAATGCTTCAAGGGGACGACCTTTACCTACCACAAAAGTAACTGAAGGTGGCTCAAACCCTGCCTGTTGTACCCATGAAGCAAGCATGGTGGCAGATTTACCATTTTGTTGAGAGGTAACGATAAAGAGTCCACTAGGAATAGCGCCAAGGGCGGCTCCGAGTTGTTCATCTTGTTGAATATTAGTCATTAAAATTATTAGCCTAATTAAAGCTAGTTAAAAGTTTGTCTAACTTATCCTACAAACAAAAAGCGACGCAATGCGTCGCTTTTTTGTTTGTAAGCAGCAATTCTCATTATAAAAATTGGTTTCATAATGAGAATTGCTGGTTTGTAAGTGCCTTGATATAATAAAAACCCTAACTTAAAGAGGTTGATTTGCTTGTAAAGCAGACAAATCAACCTCTTGGGATTTTCTAATTTTTTTAGAGATAGGCTGTTTGAAAACCCCACCAAATCAAAAATCCAATCGAACTTAAAACAACAATGCTGGAAAGCACAATTGACAAGGGGCTATCGGCATTTTCAAACTTCATGATGCCGCGATTAAAGTCTGTCATGTGAGCAAAACCTAATTAGATAGTTTTAAATTACTTAAGTAGCTAGTTGCCATTAAATATAAAACCCTAAAAGCTACAGCTTTTAAATTTGTTCTTTAATTATGCCTAGCTGCTTAAACCAAACATTTCATTTATATCTCAACTATCATGACAATGGATGAGAAGTAATTAAATTTCTGGGAAGAGGCGTTTTAGGATAGTAAATAACCTATGACAGAATGGTTGCGAATTTTTTGGTTGCCGTCAAAGACTGTATCAGAATTAAAAGAATTACCTCGAAATGCTGGGATATATTACGTTACAGCTCTATGGATTGTGCTGTATGTCGGCAAAACCAAAAATCTTCGTGATCGCTGGAAAAGTAGTCACCATCGCTATGAGCAGTTCAAACTACTAAGACCATTTGGAAGATTGCATTACAGGGTTTTACCAAGCGATCGCATTAGCGCCTATGAGAAATTAGAAATTTCCCGCTTGCAGCCTGCATGGAACTACACCAACAGAGCCACATTTTGGAGTTTGTTCTGTCTATTTGTGTTGGTATGGGGACGTGCAGTTTTTTATCTGACAATTTTCTTGTTGGTTGTAGCGGTCTTGATTTACATGATCGCCAATTAAGTTTACCCCTCTCAACCACCAGCAAAAAAGCATTACTTCAGCTTGTGGCGATGGCACAATAATCGAGGGGCGGCGCGAAGCACCGCCCCTCGATTATCTGGTTTAAAGCATGAGGCAACATCAAAACGCAAAGATTCGGGTTAAGATGTAAAGGTTTGTTACAAGTTTTTAACACTATCTTTAGACCTAGTGAATTGTGTTGGCTTTACCATCAGAACTTAATTATCGTTGGAGTCGTGATAACTACTCTGAGTTTGCTCGCACTATAGATATTTGGCGTACAGTCCTCACTTTTTCTTGGATTGTTTGGCTAGATGGCAAAAAATGGAGCTATGTCGGCGGGAAAACAGAAGCCAAAGCTAAAAAGAGAACTCGATTGCGAGCAATCTGGCTACGCGAATCGATGTTGCAACTGGGACCCACATTTATTAAAGTCGGACAGTTATTGTCCACTCGCGCCGATATCTTGCCTGCGGAATCCGTTGAGGAGCTATCAAAGTTACAGGATAAAGTTCCTGCATTTACGGCAGCCAAAGCCAAGCAAATCATTGAGTTAGAATTAGGCAAGCCCATTGATGAAATGTTTTGCTACTTCGATCCCATTCCCCTTGCGGCGGCAAGTCTGGGACAAGTGCATAAGGCGCAGCTGCATACGGGTGAAGAAATTGTTGTTAAAGTGCAACGCCCTGGACTTTTGAAATTATTTGCGATCGATTTAGGAATTCTCAAACGGATCGCGCAATATTTCCAAAATCATACTAAGCATGGCAAAGGTCGCGACTGGGTGGGGATTTATGAAGAATGTCGTAAGATTTTGTATGAAGAAGCGGATTATTTGAACGAAGGCAAAAATGCTGATACTTTCCGCCGTAACTTTCGGAGCGATCGCCGTATCATTGTGCCTCGCGTTTATTGGCGCTATGTATCGCGACGAGTACTTGCCCTCGAATATATGCCAGGAATCAAGGTAAGTAATTATGAAGCCCTTGAAGCCGCAGGAATCGATCGCAAAAATATTGCCAAAATCGGTGCAGAAGCCTATCTAGAACAACTGCTCAATCATGGGTTTTTTCATGCTGATCCTCACCCTGGGAATTTGGCAGTGACAGGGAAGGGAGAGCTGATTTTCTATGATTTCGGAATGATGGGGCAGATCCAATCCATCACTCGCGATAAACTATTAAGAACTTTCTTTGGAATCGCCAAAAAAGATGCAGAAGCGGTGATTAATTCACTAATTGAGCTTGGCGCTTTGGAGGTGACGGGAGATACTGGGCCGCTTAGGAGATCGGTGCAGTATATGCTCGACAACTTTGTGGGACAGTCGATGGAAAAGCAGTCGGTGGCGGCAATTAGTGATGATTTATATGACATTGCTTACGACCAACCATTTCGATTTCCCGCCACATTTACCTTTGTCCTGAGAGCTATATCGACCCTTGAAGGGTTAGGCAAAGGGCTTGATCCGAGTTTTAACTTTATGGAAGTCGCAAAACCCTACGCAACAAATCTTATGGAAAATGGTAATGCTAAAGAGTCGGGCAATCTATCCACCGCTTTTCTAGGCGAGTTAGGTCGGCAAGCTGCTCAAGTCAGTAATACAGCGATCGCTTTGCCTCGTCGCATTGATGACACCCTTGCAAAACTCGATCGCGGAGACATTCGAGTCAGAGTTAAGTCTCAAGAAACTGATCGCCTATTGCGGCGGCTAAGTAATGTTGGTATTGGTGCAATTTATGGCATTTTGAGTGCAACTTGCTTGTTGTGCGCCACACTTTTATTCATCAATGATTTGTATATTCCCGCCGCGATCGCGGCGGGAATGTCAGCAGCTTTTTTGCTAATAGTATTGCGACTACTATCTCGCATTGATCGTCCTGATCGCTAGTCAAGATTAGTCATAGAGCGATCGCCAAATTAAAACCCAAGAATTGGCTGGCGGCGCGAAGCGCCGCCAGCCAATTCTTGGGTTTTATGTAGCTATAATTTACAGCGCTTAGCGCTCAAACCCGAACCAAGAATTTTTTTAAAGTGTTGCAAAGCAACACTTTAAAAAAATTCTTGTGGTTCGTTTGATCGAAAATTGCTGTCAAACGCAAAAGAGTGTCGCGAACGCACAGCGTTCGCTGCACTCTTTTGCGTTTGAAATAAACTATATTGCTGTAGTTTTTTGCCTGTGAGGGTTAAACTAAGGAATGCTTGACCAGAATTGGTATATTAAATACGGCGAGCCACACCATTTAACATGAAGCGTCTATTTGCGGGAGCAACCGATACAGGCTGCGTCAGAAAAGCTAATCAAGATTCATATCACATCGATCCTGAAGGACGATTTTTTATAGTTGCCGATGGCATGGGAGGACACGCAGGCGGAGAGGTGGCAAGTCAGCTTGCCGTTGATGCGATCGGTGAATACCTAGCCGCCCAGTGGGAAACAGAAACGACACCACAGAACTTAATGCAGGAGGCGATCGATAAAGCTAATCAAGCAATTATCAACGATCAAAATGCTAATCCTGTTCGTTCTGACATGGGGACAACTGTGGTTATCCTCATGTTTCGTGATGAAAAACCTTGGTTTTGCCATATTGGTGACTCACGGTTATATCGTCTACGGGGGGCAAAACTAGAGCAGATTAGCGATGACCATACATGGATCGCGAGGGCTATTCAGACTGGTGTCGTTAATCCTGACGAAGCTAGAAATCATCCTTGGCGACATATGTTATTGCAATGTCTAGGACGTGAAGATCTTAAAGGAATTACTGCCAGTGAAGTCGAATGGCAACCAGGCGATCGCTTTTTGATTTGTAGTGATGGTTTGACAGAGGACTTGAGTGATGATCGGATCGCCCATCAACTTAAAAGTATTCGCAATTGTCAGCAAGCTGCTCAAGCCTTGGTCGAATCTGCAAAGCTACGCGGCGGACGCGACAATATTACGATAGTCATTGTTTCCAATGAGTTGAATTCTAATTATTAAAACCCAAGAATTGATCGGTTGCTCTTCGCGCAGCCGATCAATTCTGATAGTAAATCGCGATCGCAAAAAATTAAAAGCCCAGAGAGAATTGCGGCAAAGTCGCAGCTCCCTCTGGGCTTTTGAGTAAAATAGAAAGAACTGCTACTGAAGCTTCAAGGACTGCTCAGATTCAGATGAATATCATTCATAGAATAAGCTTTTTGGTTTTACTTACCTTAGCGTTGGTAGCCGTGATTGGTATTTCCGAATCACAATTTTTTGCTAAATCTGCCTCAAAATCCAGCTTAATTGAGGAAGCTTGGGGACAAGCTGGCTCGATCGCTTATCAAGCCTCTGCAAAAACAATGCGCTCCAAAAATGCCCAAGGTATCCCCCTTGATAACCTTCAAAAGCGCTACCTGAGAAGATATTTCATTGATTACATTGATCGGATAACTGTAATCTACAACGCTCAAATGATGGATCGCTGGGTATTAGGCAATGTCGCTGTACATTTTGGTAATGTGGAATCGATCGCCCAAACCTATTGTGATCTCATATATTTACGAGATCCCTATAAAGGCGAAGATATCAACCAATTATCGATTTTAGTTCATGAAATGGTTCATGTTCGTCAATGTAGACAAAATGGCGGCTTAGATCAATTTGGCTATCGATATTTTGTGGAATACAAACGAGCAAATCAGAAGTATGAAAACAATGTCATGGAACTTGAAGCCTACGAACTCCAAAATCGTTTTCTAAGCAAAAATCAATAATGTAGCTGTGCCAGCCAAATCGGAACATAAACCCAAAAAGCAAGATGCGGCGCTTCGCGCCGCATCTTGCTTTTTGGGTTTTATGAAAGCCAAAGCGCTGTAAGTAACGTTAAAATTGTTAATGTTATTTCTTTGCTGTTTGCCTTGTACACTCGCCCCTTAGCTAATCTAATTGAACAATTGCAACGACTTCCAGGGGTCGGTGCAAAAACGGCTCAACGCTTATCCCTCCATATTATTAAGCGTCCTACCGAAGAGATTGAAGCCCTAGCTCAAGCCTTAATTTTGGCAAAGCAACAGGTGGGCAGCTGTACCATCTGTGGTCATTTATCAGCAGAGCCAATTTGTGAAATTTGCGCCCATCCTAGTCGCGACAATACGGTTATTTGTGTTGTCGCTGACTCACGCGATTTAATTGCTCTCGAAAAAACCCGTGAATATCGCGGTAAATACCATGTTCTTGGCGGTCTCATTTCCCCAATGGATGGCATTAGTCCCGATCAACTCAATATTCAAAGTTTAGTAAGGCGTGTTAGTGGTAACAAAGTTGTGGAGGTAATTATGGCGATCGCCCCTAGTGTTGAAGGAGAAACAACGACTTTATATGTGGGCGGACTTTTAAAACCTTTCACTAAAGTAACGCGAATTGCCTTTGGTATTCCTATGGGTGGTGATTTAGAATATGCGGATGAAGTTACGCTCGCTAAGGCGATCGAGGGTCGAAGAGAATTAGATCTTTAAACTGGTTACGGCTATAGTAATTTTAAATAACCCTCTACTTTGCTAGACAACGCTATATTTAGAACAACAATTTGTATTAAGTAGCTAGCACAGTAAAATATAGAATTTCAAAACTTAGTTTTTAATTGTGTTTGGCTACTTTAGAGAATCCGCTTTTAGCACTGTAAACACTAAAAGCGGATTCTGTAAAAATAATGTTGCATATTGTTACGTCGTACAGATAATATTTTGCCCATTCGCAAAGCGTTAATGATGATTAACCCATTTTCTAGTAAAGCTTCCCTAACAACATTATCTGGGTTAATTGGCTCTGGATGTATCATTTTAGGAATACCCTGTCTGTCTTCTGTGAGTTTTAGCGCACCACCTAGAGAGCCGCAGGCTATCTTAGTTTTGGGGGGTGAGCCAACGCGAGAAAAATTTGCGGCTCAGTTTGCACTCAAACACCCACAACTACCAATTTTTGTCTCTTCTGGAAGCCCTGAAGAATATGCTAAATATATATTTGATACGGCTGGTGTACCACGCGATCGCATCTATTTAGATTATCGTGCCGTAGATACTGTCACCAACTTTACGGTCATGGTCAAGGAGTTGGAAAGGCGAAAGATTACCGATGTATATGTGTTGACTTCTGAGTTTCATATGCCCCGCGCACTTGTAATTGGCAAAATTGTTTTAGGCAGTCGTGGGATCGAGATGTATCCGATTACTATTCCTTCAAAGGTTCAATCAGAAAATCCGACTAAAGCTGTGAGGGACGGATTGCGATCTGTTCTCTGGCTATTCACTGACCCAAAATAATGAGAATTATCCCTGCTAATTGTTTGGGAATAAGAGGCAAGGCAAGCAACGGTTAGAGCTAGCTTTCCAAAACCCAAAACAGGGATTTTTCGCACCAAAGGTGCGAAAAATCCCTGTTTTGGGTTTTGGAAAGCAAAATTGCTGAAAAATTTTTATTTTAATTGATCGAAAATTACCTTTGGTGTTATCTTAATAAAGCGCTAAAAAACGCACCCTGCCGGGATAGCTCAGTTGGTAGAGCAGTGGACTGAAAATCCACGTGTCACGAGTTCAAGTCTCGTTCCTGGCATAAGTTAAAAAAGAAGTCACAGAGTGGCTTCTCTTTTTTTAGCGCAAAAAATTTAGGGCGAAATCGCTGTAAGATTCCAAAAGCCTAGTCATAACTTAATTGTTTGGAGAGATAACCTTGAAAGGAATTTTGATTAGTTTTGGCATTATGGCAGTTGCAATACTGGTCATTGTAGTTGCTCAAATTACAGGTGGACAAGAGGCAGTTGCCAGCGTCGGCGCTCCATCGACAGGCGCTCCGAACCAAACAGAAGTAAAAATAGCAGAAACAGTTGTAACAAATATGAGTGATTCCGAAATCAAAGATACTGGCACTGGTCTGAAATACCAAGTGATCACCGCTGGTACAGGCGCAACTCCTAAAAAGGGCGATACCGTGATTGTGCATTACACAGGCACACTCGAAGACGGCAGCAAGTTTGATAGCTCGCGCGATCGCAATAGTCCTTTTTCCTTCAAGCTTGGCGTTGGTCAAGTGATTAAAGGATGGGATGAAGGGCTATCTATTATGCGTGTTGGCGATCGCTTTAAGTTGATCATTCCTCCTGATCTGGGATATGGCGCTCGTGGTGCAGGTGGAGTGATTCCTCCTAATGCGACTTTGATTTTTGATGTCGAGCTTTTGCGTATTTCTTAGATAAGTAGCTAAACCCAGTCCTAAAACTTGTGGCGCACGCCACAAGTTTTAGGACTGGGTTTTAATAGCGCTTTGCGCTGCCCCTCATCACATCATTTCAAATAAATATTTAAAACTTAAATACTATGTCCGATAATTCTCAAACAACGGGTGCTGATGCGATTGATGTAGCGATCGCGGCGGGTACTGACTTTGATGGCACACCAATTGATCCTAACAAGCTAGATCTTTACCATAGCGTTATGGCTCTCGAAGCTAACCGTCAGCGCAGCGGAGTCACCAACACCATGCGATCGCGAATTGTTCGCATTGGTGCGAAACATATTCCTCAAGATGAACTTAATCAAAAATTATTAGATGCTGGCTTTGCGCCACTAAAAGATAAAGACATCGCCTATTACTACAACAAGTAAGTAGCTTACAGCGCCTTGCGCTAACTTAAGCCCCAGATAAATTTATGAAAGCGCCGCGAAGCGGCGCTTTCATAAATTTATCTGTACTACTTAAAGCCTCAATAGCTGTGGAAATCTCATAAAACCAAAAATAGTTGCGGCGGGCTTTGCCCGCCGCAACTATTTTTGGTTTTATGACGACTAGGTACTTAAGCGTTTTGGCGTAATCCAAATCATTTTTGGGCATAATTACTACAAGCAAAGTCATAGATACAAGAATTTGTCAACACAAATGTTTAAGTACTGGCAATCTATTTCAAAGGTTTCAGTCATAACCCTCTTGTTATTAGGGATTAGTGGGACTGCTTTAACTAATTTTGTCAGTCTCAAATCGTCTGACTCCGCGATCGCGCAAAACTCACGCTCATCGGAAGCACGAGCAATTGAAAGATTAAAGAATTCTGGGAAGCGCTGGATTGAAATTAGAGTGCGTAGTCAGAGACTACTAGCTTGGCAAGGCAATAAGCTTGTTTATGGCGTAATTGTTTCTACTGGCAAAGGTGATACGCCCACACCATCAGGGGTTTTTAGCATTCAGAATAAATATCGTACCGCAAGGATGCAGGGCGAAGATTACAACGTGCCTGATGTACCTCATGTGATGTATTACAGTGGCAACTATGCGATTCATGGAGCTTATTGGCATCGCAGTTTTGGAATACCTGTTAGTCATGGCTGTACTAATGTTGCGCCTGACCATGCGGCTTGGCTATATCGATGGGCATCAGTGGGTACACCTGTAGTTGTCAATTAAAACCAAAAAGTATGAGGCGGCGCTCCGCGCCGCCTCATACTTTTTGGTTTTTTTAGCACTAAAGAAATAGCTAGTAGCTGGGCGCAAAACCCCAAGAAACTGGTTCGCCCGCTTCTTGGGGTTTTGATTTTTATTAAACCGAGGTACTCACCCTGAAAACTCTGTCCTGATTGGAGTTGCGGTGCTTCTATATAAAACTTAACGGATTAGAAATAGACATAGGCGATCGCCTCACAGTAACCTAGAGTCGATATCTGTAATCATTTTATTTTTTAAATTACAGTCTTTAGGAATAAGGATAAAACTATGGCAGTTGCACGTGGTTCTAAGGTTCGCATTTTGCGTAAAGAGTCCTACTGGTATCGTGAAGTCGGTACTGTAGCTTCTGTTGACAAGAGCGGCATCATCTACCCAGTGATCGTTCGTTTTGACAGCGTAAACTACTCCAACATCGCAACCAACAACTTTGCGATCGATGAAGTCGAAGAAGTCGCCTAGATTCTTCAAAAACCAAAAAGGAGAAGGAGCGCTTTGCGCTTCTTCTCCTTTTTGGTTTTTAATTCACAAAAGTGTGACAACACTTTTGTGAATTAAAAACCAACTCCAGTAAGGGTCTTAAAAACACAAAATGGCGTAGCCATTTTGTGTTTTGGTATTAGTAATTTTTTAGTTAGAGCGCAAGGCGCTATAGATAATGCCTGAGTTACCAGAAGTTGAGACGGTGCGTGTCGGTTTAAATCAAAATACCTTAGGTTGGCAGATTGAAGGCGGGGAAGTGCTATTGGCAAGGGCGATCGCCTATCCTGAACAGTCAGAGAATTTTTTGGCAGCTCTAATCGGTGCAGAGTTTCAAGAATGGCAAAGGCGGGGTAAATATCTAATCGCTAATCTAAGCGATGGAAGTAAGCTAGGCGTACATTTGCGGATGACAGGGAGTTTGCTTTGGTGCGATCGCAATACGCCCGTGGGTAAACATACGCGGGTGCGTCTATTTGTCAAAGAGATTTTAAAAGAGAAAGGTAAATCGAAACAGAACGCAGTCCCAAAGGAATTACGGTTTGACGATCAACGCACTTTTGGCAAAATTTGGTGGGTTCCACCGTCTCAAACTACAGAATCCATAATTACAGGATTGCAAAAACTGGGTTTAGAACCCTTCGATTCTCAGTTTACGCCAGAACATTTACAGCAAAAACTTAGCCGCAGTGGTCGCCCGATTAAAACTGTTTTACTTGATCAAGAAATTGTGGCGGGAATTGGCAATATCTACGCTGATGAGTCATTGTATTTGAGCAAGATTCATCCACAACAACCTGCAAATTCCCTTAATTTTGCTCAGATAAAAGCATTACACCAAGCGATCATTCGCGCTCTCAGTGATGGTATTGCCAAAGGTGGCACAACTTTTAGTTCTTTTCAAGATATTGCAGGCGTAAAGGGTAATTACATCGATACGGCATGGGTATTTCGGCGCACGGGGCAGCCCTGTCGTGCCTGCGGATCTGTAATTTTACGCATCAAGTTAGGTGGGCGCTCAACTCACTTTTGTTCTCAATGTCAGAAGCTATAGTAATTAGCCTACGATTTGCTGATTTTTGAAATAGGTCAAAACATTTGACGAGAAAATAAGGCTTTCAGGATTTAGGCATTGGTCAGTTAATCGGGGATAGGTGCTGAAACACACATTTCATACTGATGAATAAAGACGCAAATACGTTGATAACGCTTCACCTGTCCAGTGCCGAAATAATTTTAGCGCCTCTAATTGTTATTACTCAACAGGTCTATTTTTTTCTGCATCCATTAAGGAATTGTGTAATATCTTATGGGGAGATGGATATATTTTTAGCTTCTTATGCCACTTATCAATCCATTCTTTTTCATCTTCCTCACAGTTTCGATTAGATAAATCCTTTAGATCATCAGGGAGATTTGTATTGCATAGATAGGTGTTTTTCAACTGTTCTCTTGTTAGTTCTTTTGCATCCTCAAAATTTGCACCACTGAGGTTTGCGCCATCAAGTTTTGTAAATTTGAGATTTGCACCCTTAAGTTTTGTAAATTTGAGATTTGCACCCTCAAAAATGGCTCCTAATAAATCTGCACTCTCAAGATTAGCGCATGTGAGATATGCGCCATTAAGCATGCTTCCTGAAAAGTTTACGCCCTTAAGCCTTGAGTATTCTAGTCCTGAACCCTTAAGCTTAGCTCTTAAAAGATTTGTATATTCAAGATTAGCTCCTGAAAGATTTGCGTACTCAAGATTAGCTTTTGAAAGATCTGCGCCATTGCCTAAAGTTAGACCAGAAAGAGATTCACCCTGCTCCACTAAATCTTCTAATGCTGCAATCCTAGCACCGCTAACTTGTTGTCCATGAGAGGTATGAATTACCTGCCATGCTTGGTATTTTGCTTGCCGTTCACGTTGAGGGATTTCTTGGAGAAATTTCCATCCCACGTAGAGGATAGTTAAATTTGGTAGCACACCAAAAAACCACAATAGCTCCTGCCCTGCCAACTTCAAACGTTGGCTAGGGCTTAGATCTTGATAAAACCAAACAATTGGACTTAGTAAGTTGTCTCGCCTAACATCTGGTAGGAGGTCTGGATTTGATTTTTGGAGAGCTAATAACTTTTTGTATTCATCGGGTTTAATTTCAAGCTTCTTAGCTTCGCTTTGGATCATTAGTTCCCGAACAAATGGGTCAGTCTTCTTTTTTACAGACTCGATACTATTTTTTGTCTTAGAGATCAAATCTTTTAATTCTTGACTTTCAAGACTATTTTCTTGTTTATTCTCTGGGTAGAAAGCTATGGACAAGAACAATAAAAAGAATAGAATACCGCCAATCTTTAAGCCTATCATCAAGCCATTATTTTGCTTCAGTCTAGAGACTGTCTTGCTCTTGAGCAAAATTTCTAAAAAAGATCTGGTTGGGACATTGTTGTTTTCCAATATTTTTTATCCTCGATAGCTATTTATCAATATCAAAAATCTTAGTCGTTTAAAGACTTTACAAGTCTAATCATATAACTGACAGTTTGCTGATTTTTGAAGTAGGTCAAAACATTTAATGAGAAAATATGGCTTTCAGAATTTATAAATTCGTTGACAATAACATCTTCAAAAGGGTAGTTACTGGTTATTAGTTTTAGTTTTAAAAGACTTTAAGCCCGACCTGCTGGAACACATTAATTCTTGGTAAGCGGTGCTTAAATCCACAGAGAATTTCCCATGAAATTGTCCCTAATAAGTTTGCCCAGTCATCGGCAGTATTTTCAGAATCACCACCTAAAAATGTCACCACATCCCCAACATTGATATTTGCGACATTAGTAACATCGATCGCACATTGATCCATAGTGATTGTGCCAATCTGCGCCACTTTTTGATTATTTACTGATACCCGAATTAGATTTGATAAACCGCGCGGAATCCCATCAGCGTAACCGATCGCCACCGTAGCAATAGTCATATCCTGTGGGGCAATGAATGATCTGCCATAACTAACGCTTGTCCCAGCTTTAATTTCTTTGACTTGCGTAATCCTTGCTTTGACAGTGAGTGCAGGTTTTAAATCCACAATATTCTTAAGATTTGGCGCAGGATAAAGCCCGTAAAGCCCTAACCCAGTTCTCACGATGTCGTAATGAATCTGGCGATCGCACAACATCGCGGCGGTATTGCAAATATGAATGTAGGGCGGATTAATACCTTCCGCCTTGAGTGCCGCGATCACCTCCTCAAATCTGTGAGCTTGCAATTGCATAAAGGTGCGATCGCTATCATCAGCAGTGGCAAAATGCGAATAAACGCTCTTAATTTCTAAATTTGGTAAGTGCTGCACCAATTTGACAAAGGCGATCGCCTCTTGCCAATTCACCCCTAGCCTTGACATCCCCGTATCAATTTTCAGGTGAGCAGAAACTCTTTCACCAATATGATCTAAAACTTCGTGATAGATCAGAGCTTGCTTAGAATTACAAATAGTCGGTTGCAAGCGATATTCCGCGATCGCCTTGATCTCATCATTGCCATTAGTTGCGCCTAAGACGACGATGGGAGCAGTGATCCCTGCATTGCGTAACTGGATACCTTCAGGAATAGTGGCAACTCCTAGCCAGTTTGCCCCCGCCGCGATCGCAATTTGACTGACATCTAATGCCCCATGACCATAAGCATCAGCCTTAACGATTGCCATTAACTCGGTTGACCCAACTAACAAAGACTTTAGCTGATACACATTATGTTTGATGGCGGCTAGATCAACTTCGATCCAAGCTCGATGGTTTTGCTTGAGCATCAAGGCACACTCCTCTGAGACTTAACATAGTCCCAGAAGATTTTAGAAAAAAGCGGGCTAAGCCCGCTTTTTTCTAAAATCTTCTGGGTTTTACTCTTTTCCCACCCAAGAATTATAGCGATCGCCAGTCTTTTTACCGCAACTCATCTCGGCAAAAAGACTCTTGCTGTTATACCAATTTCTGTCACAAACTCTTAGTGAACTTGGTGATTGCTGATCCGCCGAAGCAACAGCACATTGCGAAACGTTCATCGCTACAGTTATACAATGAAAATTGCGATCAGTATTTTTACTTAGCTTAATTATCTATACTTATGCGACTCATGCAGCTTATCCGTACTGTTATGCCTCAAGATTGGCAAAAAAATAATCCTAGGCATAATCTCAGATATAGCTTTAGGCAAATGTCGAGATCTCGCAAACGTTTTTTGTCGTTTCTTTTCATCGCAACTTTTGTATGTACGATCGCCTTACATAGCCTCATCTCAATCGGTCTATTACAGGATCAAGCGATCGCCCAACTAAAGCCTCAAATTCCATCACTAACTCAACCCGCCCCAATAAAAGCGCCACCGACTCCAGCACCAGCTAAACAACGTGAAGAAATTCGCGGCGTATGGCTCACGAGTAACGATTTTTCGATGTTTAGCGATCGGCAAAAACTCGGTGAATCATTGCAGCAACTGAAACAACTTAATTTTAATACGATCTATCCCGTCGTCTGGAATGCTGGCTATGTCATGTTTCCCAGTAAAGTTGCCCAAGATGAAGGTATTCAACCCTTTATATATCGCGGCAAAGAGGGACAGGATATTGTGGCGGATATTATCGCTCAAGGACATCAAAACAATTTATTAGTGATGCCTTGGTTTGAGTTTGGCTTTATGGCTCCACCAATGTCTGAGCTAGCAGTTAATAAACCAGAGTGGCTGACTCAGCAGCGAAATGGAGATAAGACATCAATAACGGCGGCGGGTGAAGTTTCTTGGCTTAATCCCTTTCATCCTGAAGTCCAGAAATTTCTCACCGATCTGATCTTGGAAGCTGTCACTAATTATGATTTAGATGGCATTCAATTTGATGATCACACTAGTTTGCCCAAAGAATTTGGCTACGATCGCTACACCCTTAATCTCTATCGCCAAGAAACCAAAAAAGATGCTCCTGCCGATGTTGATGATCCTGAATGGGTGCGTTGGCGCTCTAACAAAATCACCGCGTTTATGGCAAATCTCAGCAAGGCGGTAAAACAAAAGAAGCCTGATCTAATTTTTTCGGTCTCTCCTAACTATCACGATTTTGCTTACAAGCAACAGCTTCAAGATTGGCTAACTTGGGTACGCCAAGGCTTTGTTGATGAGTTAATCGTGCAGGTATATCGCTCTGATATTGATGATTTTTTATCTCAGATTAGTCGTCCTGAGATCATCGAAACTCAAAATAAAATTTCTACAGGGATTGGCATCCTGTCTGGACTACGCAACAGCAATATCCCTATGTCTAGGGTTTATTCTCAGGCTGTAACTGCCAAAAATCGTGGTTTAGGAATTTCCTTCTTTTATTTCAAAAGTCTATGGGGCTACGGGCCTGAAACTGTCGCCGAACGACAAAGGGATCTGCAATATCTATTTCGCAATCCTGCTCCGAGAATTGCCAAGCAAGTCTAAACCCAAAATAGAATGGCTGCGCTTCGCGCCGCCATTCTATTTTATCTCGTGAATAATTAGAGGTGTGCGGCGAAGCCGCACACCTCTAATTATTCACTCGGAAAGCAGTAAAAAAACTATGGCAGTAATCAAAAATGTCTTGGGCGGTAATTTAGAGCTATGCTGCTCATCGCCAGTAACTGGCTTTTATCGTGATGGATTTTGCCAAACAGGCGATCGCGATTTGGGTATCCATGTTGTCTGTGCAGAAGTTACTGATGAATTTCTTGCTTACACTAAGTCTCAAGGAAATGATCTACAAACTCCTGCACCGATGTTTAACTTCCCTGGATTAAAAGCAGGCGATCGCTGGTGTTTGTGCGCTTCACGATGGAAAGAAGCTTTAGAAATGGGAGTTGCTCCACCTGTTTGTCTGGAAGCAACCCATGAGTCAGCCTTAAAATTTGTGACTCTTGAGCAATTAAAACAACCAAGTATCTCCGCCTAGTTATAAACCCAAATTGCCGTGTCGTCCGCTAGGCGGACGACACGGCAATTTGGGTTTTAAGTAAGTACAGCGCTTTGCGCTTTCATAAACGCCAAGAAGAGAGAGGCTGCCCTTCGGGCAGCCTCTCTCTTCTTGGCGTTAGCTTTGCGATACAATTGAGGTTGAATGGTTCGATCGCAGCAAATGTCATACACAACCTCAAACTCATTGCAAACAGCAGTAAAAACAAAAGAAAAAGTCGTTGTCGGCTTATCTGGTGGAGTTGATAGCTCTGTTGCCGCCGCCCTGCTCCATCGTGCAGGATATGATGTCACGGGGTTGACGCTGTGGTTAATGCGTGGCAAAGGACAATGCTGCTCTGAGGGAATGGTAGACGCGGCGCGTCTATGCGAAGAATTAGAAATTCCCCATGAAATTGTCGATAGTCGCGATGTATTTGAACAAAGCATTATTAATTATTTGGTGACGGGCTACGCGGCAGGCGAGACTCCACTGCCCTGTTCCCGTTGCAATAAAGCCGTCAAATTTGCGCCCATGATGACCTATGCCCGTGAGCAATTGGGTATTCACAAAATTGCCACAGGACATTACGCCAGATTAAATTTTAATCCTGAGTCGGGGCGCTATGAATTGCGACGAGCTGTTGATGGCACTAAGGATCAGTCTTATTTTCTGTACGAAGTGGGACAAGAAGAACTAAGTTGCTGCATCTTTCCATTGGGAGAGACGACCAAAGTGGAAACTCGCAAAATTGCGACTGAATTTGGATTAGCTACTGCCGAGAAGCCTGAAAGTATGGATTTATGTCTAGTGGAAGCTAACGGCTCCATGAGAGCTTTTCTCGATAAATACCTCACGCCAATCCAAGGAAAAATTGTTGATACTCAAGGCAATATCTTGGGCGAACATGATGGCACATATCACTACACCATCGGTCAACGCAAAGGCTTAGGCGTGGCTGCTGCCAATCCGCTTTATGTGATTGCCCTTGATCCTGTCAAAAATGAAGTTGTAGTCGGCGATCGCACAGAAGCCCATGACAAGGAATGTATGATCAACCAAGTAAATTGGGTATCGATCGCGCCGACAGATATTCCCTTTACGGCGGAAGTGCAAGTGCGCTATCGCACAGAACCTGCGGCGGCTACAATCATTCCCTTAGGCGATCGCGCCAGAATCGTCTTTGATGAGCCGCAGTTTAGTATTACCCCTGGGCAAGCGGCGGTGTTCTATCACGGCGACATGCTACTGGGCGGCGGTTTAATAGAGACCAAACTTTAGGTTATGCACAATTCCATCTCTTCTCCTATGCAACCACAGACCATTGTGATCAAAATTGGCACGTCTAGCCTTAGCCAGCCCGAATCAGGGGATCTTCAGCTAGCCACGATCGCCAAATTAGTGGAAGTAGTCGTGCATTTACGGCGGCAAGGACATCGCGTAGTTTTAGTTTCTTCGGGTGCAGTGGGCATCGGTTGTGGTCGATTGGGATTAAAAAAACGTCCTAGCAAAATCGCCACTAAGCAAGCTGTCGCCGCCGTTGGACAAGGACGCTTGATGCGAATCTATGATGACTTTTTTGGTTCTTTACAACAACCTGTCGCTCAAGTTCTACTCACACGCGGCAATCTAATTCAACGACAGCACTATATGAACGTTCATGCCACTTTTCAGGAACTTCTCGAATTGGAAGTTGTTCCCATTGTGAATGAGAACGATACGGTGGCGATCGATGAACTTAAGTTTGGCGATAATGATACGCTTTCCGCTTTGGTTGCTAGTTTGATTGAGGCGGATTGGTTGTTTTTATTAACCGATGTTGATCGCCTCTATTCCGATGATCCACGTCAAAATCCTGATGCTAAGCCCATCGAGTTTGTGGAGTATCCTCAACTGCAAGAACTGCGCCAAGCGATCGGTGAGAAACAAGCAATTGGCTCTAACAAGGGTGGTACGCAATGGGGAACTGGTGGCATGACCACCAAACTGGATGCCGCCAGAATCGCCTCAGCAGCAGGAGTCAAGACTGTTATTACCCGTGGCGCATTTCCCGATCGCCTCTTGGCAATTTTAGAAGGCGGTAACTTTGGCACTCAATTTGCAGCACAACCAAAAACCGTCAATGCACGGAAACGCTGGATCGCCTACGGAATGGTGACAAAAGGGAAGTTGTTCCTAGATAATGGCGCTGTGAATGCGGTAATCCAGAAAGGGCGATCGCTATTACCTGCGGGAATTACGGAAGTACAAGGCAAGTTTGAAGCGAATGAGTCCGTTAGTCTCTGCGATCGCGACGGCAAAGAGATTGCGCGAGGCATCACTAACTATAGCAGCAACGATATTGAGCAGATTCTCGGCTCCCAATCAGAGGATATTCCGCGCCTCTTAGGTTTTGACGGCGAAGAAACCGTAATCCATCGCGATAATTTAGTTAACCTTTAAAATAATAAGTACCTTTTATCTTTTGCAATCGGGCTTCGTGCATTAAGTTAAAATTTAACGTAATGTTTGGTGGATAAATGATTTAACTGATTACATACTGAAAATCTGAATTGATCGCACAACGTGTAGCAGCCGTAAACTGAGCATTATCAGATATGTATTTCTTTAAGTCTTCTTTTATCTCTACTACTATTTCTTGTAGTTCAAGATCATTCTGGCGGTGACTGGCTAACAGCAAGATCTCATTTAATCGCTTTAATTTTTGCAGATGCTGAAGTCTTGATTCTGGTAACGCCCGTTCGTTAAGTTTCAGCGAATCAATAGTAACTTGTCCTCTGTGATTACCTTCAATTGCATATGCAACTTGCCCCCTAAATCCGATAAACTCCTCAGGATTTTCTTTCCCAAAATCAATAAATAATGGCTGCTCCTGCTCAATTTTTTCTTTGTGGTTATTAGCTCTTGCGGTTGGATTTTGGAGAGGAAATAAATTTTGCTTATGTCTTTGGTTGCAACCAGTACAGGCAAGATAGAGATTTTCCCATTCATAAGCCAGCCAGTAGTAAGCTGGATATTTTAGAGCTTCGCCATTTGCTTGTTTGTAGGCTTGCTTCGGACGAAAGTGTTCGACATCGCCATCAGTACCGATTAAGCGTTCGCAAAAACAGCACTTTTGGTGTTGAGCTTTGATTAGTGCTTGTTTGACGGTTTTATGAGCATAAATAGACCTATCAAATTCAAACTTTTTTGTCCCTGTTTCGTAGGCTGATGGATTGCGAGAATATGAGATGCAATGCGATCGCCGTTTTTGTTTACCATCTATAGCAAGTTTTTCTGGCGGTGTTTTGGGCTTGTGAATCCGAATCACTCAACTGCCTCCATAACAGGTTTTTCTAATAATTTGGCAGCACGACGAATGATATCCATCGCTTTGATATCGTCTGGAGTTTCGGCAGTCGGCAAAGCACCAATTTTTTCTTCTAATTCCTTCAGTTTTGCTTTATCAGCTTTTGATAGCTTTGCTTTAGAAAGAATTGTCTGTCTTTCAGCTAACAATTTCTCAATTTGAGGAGGTCGCGCCGAGGGGATTTCAAAAACACTGGTTAGAACTTGATCGACGCGCCAATTGTCAATAATCTCTGGATTGTTATCAATTATTACGCGATCGCCTTCTCGCCTTAATAAAACAATATTCGCATCTTGAGCAGCTTGCACCACTAGCGGACTATGAGCAGTAACAATAAATTGTGTATTGGGAAATCTCTCAGTCAGAAATTCCATAATTGTCCTTTGCCACTGTGGATGCATATGTAAGTCAATCTCATCAACTAACACAATCGCTGGCTCAGCAAGCGGATCTTCGCTATCAGGATAACGGTCAAATAGCCTTACCACTAAATCAACCATCCATGAGATTGTTGTGCGATATCCCAGTCCTAAACTAGATAGATGTACCCATCCATAAGGGGTTAAAAATTTAGCTCTAGGTCTAGGATAGTCTTCATCTGCTTGAGCAATTTGAATATCTGTGATGTCTGGTAAAACTTTCTTCAAAACTTCAATTATTTGATTAAATCTCTTTTTAAATTTTTCTTGTGCTTTTCCAGAAGAAGATTTGGCTGTGTAGTCGGATTGTAATAACCACTCTTCTGCGTTGACAAGAGAGACGTAATCAGAGAATAGACTTTCCGAAGTGTTTGAGAGAAAACTATTGAAAAGCGAAATCTCTCCAACTGCCATTCTTCGACTTGCTCCATACCCATAGCAGGTTAAACCTTCTAACTCATTATCACACCCAGAGAAGTGATGCCCTACAATTATTTCAATATGATGGTATTTACATTTTTTCGTATACTCTGGAATTTTTATGTTAGACAGCTTCTGACCACTGATAAAGATTGCAGAAATTACAGACCCTGCATTTTGCATTGCCTCTAATTCTTGTGTCATTGAAAAATCTGGAAAATTATAAGGACTGTACGAATGAAAAAAGATAGGATATCTGTCAGTAGGATCAAATTGATCTCTCCTCATTTCTAACCCAGCAAGACATCTTAAGAGTGTTGTCTTTCCTACTCCGTTATTTCCTAAAATTACAGTCCATTGCAATGGATAGCCTTCAGAATCTGATAGTCTTAGTTCGTGTCTATCTTTAAAGCAAAGGACATTTTCTAATTCCAAGGAGTGGAAATAGACAGGTAGATTTTTGTTTTCTAGTACCGCAGGTTTACGTCTGGTTGTAGCTTTCTTTGGCTGATTGGTCATGACTTTTGGGTGAGAAACCCGATGCGCGAACTAACTATCTAGATATTGGTATATTAACAGATGCTAGATATAGCAGAAAGTTGATGACTGAAAAGATACCGTTTCAAAATGATGCGATCGCTAATTATAAACATCACCCCTAGCGCCAATTGTGTAAACATCAACCTCACCAGAATCAATCCGAACCGTAAAAACAACCCTATTTTTCCCAACCCGAAGTCGATAAAACCCTTCCCACTCTCCCTTCATCTTCTTGATATCTAGATCATTAAAGGGAATAATCCCCTGTTCTTCAACCGTAATAATAAGCTGTCTCAATGCACCTTGGATTTTAGAAGCATCTTCAGCGTAAGCTTTTTGCAAAAACTTAACTGCTTGCTTGCGAAACTTGATCGCCATATTTCACCCAACTTGTCATGTCAACCACTTCATCATCCTCATAGTCAGATGGAGAACCAAAATCCGCATCAATTTCTGCTTGCTCAGCATCACTCACATAGGGCATCAGTATTTGACAAAGCAAAAGACGCTCCTCGCGTAAGACTTCTCTAACACTTTCTTTGATTAAAACTTTCAATGCTTGAGTTTCCATTCACTTCTCCTGTTAGCTGATGATCTAAAGCCTTGAAAAACTTTCCTTGCTTGATTATATAGCGATCGCTCAATGGATTTAGGAGATACAACCATAATTTTGACAATCATCATCCCCTAACCAAAACTCATCTGGTAAAGACTCATTAAAATCATCACTCATCCAGATTTGTCCCTCATGCAACCCAGCAACACGCTGAAACTCTACCTGTTGAGATGGTTGCACAAATTTGTTTTTAGCACCCCGAATAAAGCTGAGTACCTCGGCTAATAGAGGCTCTGGCAATGAATTTAATTCATTTACGATTGTTTCTACAGTGATCATTGCTTTAGTGCCTTGTTCATCACGATATAAACCCATTATTTAATTGTATGGCGATCACTGACCAATTGATTTAAGCGATCGCCTCTTACACATTCAACTCATGTGAATACTTTGCTAAGCGTTAAAAATTTGTGATGGAGTTAACTTCAATTCAGTAAACAGCAAGGATTTAATCACCTCATCGCCGCGATAAACTATTTCTTCGTACAGTCCATCTTCGAGAAATAAAACCGTCACCTTGCGATCGCTAAAATCAATAATCCAATATTCAGGAATCTCAATCGCATTATATAGCAATCCTAAATGAGTTGTGAGAAAAAGCCATAGGTAAAAAGTTTGGGAAAGTTAAAGATTTGTCGATGCGTAATAAACTCAAAGAAGAACTTAACTGCCGTAAAAGATTTGCATAAATGGTAGAACTCACGAATAAATCGCTTAGCCTGTAACCAAATATCTTCAATCGGATTTTGTTTTGGATCGTTAGGTGCAAAACGTATACAAGTAATTTTCCAACTTGACTCGTCAAGAGAATGATTGGTTAGAGCAAGATAATCTTTTACCTCTTGAGAACGATGATAACTAGCGCCGTCCCAGATTACAGCAATCTGGTTGTTTTCATTCAGGTCTTGTAAATATTTCAGAAAAGCTACAGTACTTTCAGAGTTACCTGCACTAGCCGCTTGAATTACACATTCCTGTGTATACAGGTTTACAGCACCATAATAAGTCTGTCGCTCTTTTTCATTAGTTATGGGTATTTCAATACGTTCTTGTTTTTTGCCCCACACATATCCACAAATATCTCCCCATAGTAAATGGCATTCATCAGCAAAAAATATAACTAACTTCTCAGCAAGGATCTCAGGACGATGCTTTTCTAGCCATTCTGTAATCTCGTCCTTTTTTTTTTGAATAATGGTGGGGTCTCCTTTCGGATTATGCTTTTGCGTCTTTTTCCAGCTAATTCCAGCTTTCTCAAATATGGCGTAATAGCTTTGTTTAGACTCAAATACTACGTTGTACTCATCCTCAATATATTCTTGTAATTCTACTAAGTTCCAATAATTCTTAGCCTGTAACCATGCATTTATTGCTTGGTTTTGCATTTCGCTCAGATAACCGACCTTACCTTTATATCCTAGCAATAATCCTTCTAATCCCTTATCCACATATATTTTTGTCCATTTACTGACATATCCCGAACCCACTCCCAAAATATCTTTGATCTGCCAATGCTTATATCCTTCGAGATACATTTGTACCGATACACCTCTCTTTAATTCTCTTGCATCTCGATTTGTTTCGATAAATTCTTGCAGTTCTTCTGTCATTTTCATGCCCTCTAGGAATATATTTCCTATCTCCATTTTCTCACAACTCATTTAGGATTGCTATATTCTGCTCGCTTCTTGCGATAGTCAATATTGCGCGTACTATCACTGACTATCTCCACAACTAATAAGGGAACAGAATCCGTTAATACCGCTTCTCGAAATCGCATATCCTGCCATTGATCTGATGTAATCACCACTACATCAGGTACTCGACAAGTGATTTTCCCTCTAACTTGCCCAGTTTGTACCGCTATCAAATCCTGCTTAGAAATCAATGGCAACTGCAAACGTTGAATCTCCAAACGGAAAGAATCATTGACAAATTCACTCATGCCACCATGAATTCCCGTAGGCTGTGCCATCGTTAATAACTCTCCGTTAACTAACTCATAGCGCGTATCTGTCCCATCGTCATAGGTAAGATATTCCGCAAGTGTCAGCAAAGGACTTGCAACAATCATGACTGAATCTTCCTAAAATGGAAATTTAACAACACAATTTACTCATTTTATAATAACTTAGTCATCCCTTACGCGCCCAAGCTACAGCATCCGCCATATCCTGTTCGCTTAAATCCAAAGCTGCCAGCTTAGAACGCACCGCATCAGCACGCTGAGTCTTTACAGGCGTAAGAACAATTTGCCCACCTTCCACCTTCACATCAAAGTATTCTGAATCGCCGATCGCCTTAGTAATACTTTTAGGAAGAGTAAGCTGATTTTTGGAAGTTAACTTCGCCAGCATAGGGAATCTCCTAAGTTTGCAAAAAACAGAATGTGATGTTTTCTTACTTTAGGATACTCTGACTTGTTTTTGGACTGTAAAGCGATCGCAAAAGCTTTGCGGTTATCCAAATTTGATGATTTAACGATCGCTGACCAAATGATTTAAGCGATGTAACATTACAATAGTTCCTAAAACTATGCCCTATGTAGTCATTTATGACGGTAAATGTAATCTCTGCTCCAACTTTGTTGGGCTGTTAGAGAAGTTTGATCGGGGAAATCAGTTTAGCTACATTCCTATGCAGGATGAGGCAACCTTGGCGCAATTTGAGGTTACGGCTGCTGATTGTGAAATGGGGATGATTTTGATTAATACCAATGATCGCGATCGCAAGTGGCAAGGTAGTGAGGCGGCTGAAGAAATAGTAAAACTTTTGCCAATGGGCAAAATGTTTATTGCCGCTTATCGAGCTATGTCGCCCATCAAGGCGATCGGCGATGCCACTTATATTCAAGTGCGTGACAATCGCTATAAACTATTTGGCAAACGCGATCGCACTTATCACACGGCATATCCTTTTGGCTGTAAGGCTTCCAAGAAATAGTTTTAAGAGAGATTTGCAGCGCTTTGGGCTGCAAATCTCTCTTAGTTTTTTGGTTAAGAAGAGTGACATCGCCATGCGCTGTGGTGATTGGTATACTTATTTTGTCATTTTATTTTTGACTTCTTTACAGGACAAAATCTGTGTATAAAGTTTCCTCTCAACAAAAGCAGTACAACACCTATATTCTGTCCGATGATAGTGCAGCTTCTCAAATAGAAGTTGTTCCAGAACGCGGCGGCATCATCACTAGCTGGCGCATTGATGAACAAGAAGTTTTTTACCTAGATACAGAACGCTTTGCCCATCCAGATTTGAGCGTTCGTGGTGGCAATCCAATTCTATTTCCACTTTGCGGTAACTTGCCTGACAATACCTACAATGTCGATGGTACAGATTATCAAATTAAACAACATGGATTTGCGCGAGAATTGCCTTGGACTGTAGTCTCACAATCCAACGAAGGCGGAGCAGAGCTGATTGTTGAGCTAAGTAGCAATGAGCAAACTAAACTAGTTTTCCCCTTTGATTTTCAAGTCATTTTCACCTACATTTTGCGCGGTAAGACCTTAGAGATTCATCAGGAATATAAGAATCTTTCGGAGACTCCAATGCCTTTCTCGGCTGGCTTTCATCCTTACTTTCTTTGTGGTGATAAAAATCAAATTGCAGTGGAGATTCCTTCTGCTAATTATGAAGATAATCGCACTAAAGAGTCCTTCGAGTTTGATGGCAAGTTTAACTTTGAGCAAGATGAAATTGACTCAGTGTTTGGAGACTTATCCAGCCGTTCCACTTCTGTAATTGACAATAGCCGTAATCTCAAAATCACGATTGATTATGATGACTTCTTTACCTATCTTGTATTTTGGACAGTCAAGGGCAAAGACTTTTATTGTCTAGAACCTTGGAGTGCGACTCGCAATGCTCTTAATACCAAGAAAAATTTGACCGTGCTAGAGCCAAATACTAGCTGTACTGGCGTAATTAAAATTACTGCCGACTTCTTCTAAATTAGCGCCAAATAACAAAGGCTCCTAACGCTCAGCGTTAGGAGCCTTTTTATTTATCAAGTCAAAGTTCTGACTCAGCTTTAGTTGGCACGGTGTAAAAACTAGTGATGATAGCGATCGCTAGCCACCAGAGTAACTGCACCTGTGGGCGATACCAAACCGTATCAAATAAACCATGAACCATCATTCCCACTAAGGTGGCGATCGCGGCAATCAGCCATAAACCATTGACATCGCGAGCTGTTCTACACTCATTCAGCGCGATCCAAGCTTGAGTAAACACCGTAAAAATGAGCCATCCATAACAGATTACGCCAATGATTCCTGTTTCTACCGTAATTTCCAATGGTACTGAGTAAGTACCTAAGGCACTATAGCCCGATCGCTGATAGAGAGGATAGACAAGATTAAAAGCTTTATTTCCCGGCCCAATACCTAAGATCGGCTTGGCTTTGATCATGTTCAACACCGACATCCACACGTTTACCCGAAACGCATTACTACTGTCCTCAGTGCCAAAAATACTAAATACCCGCTTTCGTAAAGTGGGTATTATGATCGTGGCAACGGCGATCGCACCTGCTGTACCTCCGAGCGCTGTCGGTAAAGTCCAGATCGGGAGACGCTTACCCCACCAATATACCAATAACAAAACTAGGGTAAATCCCGTTGCCGCCAGCCCCAACAGTCCGCCGCGACTCTGGCTTTGCACAATACAAAAACTGCCAAAAATTGCAACGATCGCACCCAAAGCTTTCATGCTCCAATTGCGCCAATACATAGCCGCGATCGCGCCTAAGGGCAGGGCTGGCATCAAGTAACCCGCAAATAAATTGGGATTGCCTAAAAAGCTATAAACACGGGTGACTCCTGCCACTTCGGAGGTGGGATCTGTCCATGTGGCGAGTTCAGGTGCGCCGAGATACCATTGCTGCACTCCGTAGGCACTGGCGATCAAAGCCGTAACTAAGTAAGCCGAGATCAAAGTATCGCGCCACCCGATCCGCATCAATCGCGCCATCGATACAAACGACAGCATATAAATAGTTAGCTTAATTAAGCCATCGATCGCCGCCACCCTCACAGGTGAAAGTAGCGTGGCAACTAAGGCGATCGCCCAATAACTAATTAGCGGTAAATGAATGGCTGTCCAAACAGGAGCCACTTGAGAGTCTGGAGCTTCGGGATCGCGGCGATCGCTCAACCACAACATCAACCATGCGATCGCTACGGCTCCCCCAATTACTCCAGTCTGAGCATTTTCTAAAAAAGGTAAAGTTGCTATTAGTACAACCAATAGACCGCCCAAAAATCTAGTATTCAACCAGCGACTACCCTCGCGCCAGACTTGCAAGGGACTAATTATTTGCAAAAATTTATTATAAAAATCTTGCCACCATGATCGCAAAATCGGCGGTATCGGTAGTTTCAGATTGGAAGTCATCGCAGTTGCGCTAAAGTTGTTACACCGAAAGTTTACATCAACCTATGGATCAACTTGATTCTGCTGCCGCCTACAATGACCGAGGCATGAGATGCGCCGAAAATGGTGACTATCAAAGTGCGATCGCTGACTACACTGCCGCCATTAACCTTGATCCTAACTATGCAGAAGCTTACTATAACCGAGCCTACGATCGCTCCGAAATCAAGGACTATCAGGGTGCGATCGATGACTACACAAAAGCGATCGAGTTAGCTCCTGACGCTGCCCCAGCCTATTTCAATCGTGGCATGGCAAAAGCAAAGCTCGGTGATGCCGAAGGAGCAAATGTAGACTGTGAAACCGCTAGAAGTCTGGGATTGTAAGCATATGTATGTCAAGCGATAAAAATGATGTAGTAGTCAAGGAATAAGGTCAAGTAAGAAGATATTGGCGCAAGCAAATATTGATTTGCATATTCAGGATTACGCTCTTTTAGTCATAAATAAATTGATTCTATTTGTTGCTCTGAGGAACGAGTTAGCCTAACTTGAAATTCCATGTTTTTTCTGCATTTCTTCGACAAACTGGTTCAGAGGTCTAGCGTGACCTTGTGCCAAGTCTTTCAATCCTTTTCTAATTCCAATGATGGTTTCTAGTTCTTCAATTGTATTGAGCAATTGTTGATATGTACTAGATTTTATAGGAACTGCCTCTTTCGGCGGCTCTTTGGACAGGCTTATCCTTAGCTTTTTTTTCAATTGACTTCCATTCAGCATTGTCTAGTACAGCATCTAACACATCAGATAAATTACAACGCTGTTCATAAGCTATACGTCTTAAAATATCGTGGTGTTCTGGCAAAACATATACAGGCTTTCTCTGTGTTTGAGACATTTATCATTTACCAATGAATTTTTCTATCTAGCTATATCTTAGCTAAGCATATAATTTGACAATTAGCTAATTAGCTGATTTAATTAAGGTATTAAGGATCAATATTTAAAATTTTTCAATAAAAGGCTGTTTCAACTAAATTAGCAAATCAGTTATAGCTCTGTTCTAAGGCTGTGGAGGTTTAGATTTAGGCTTTCGTCAAGCAGGATTTAATGACTTTACTTTTTATTATAAAAATTTAGCGCATGGATACAAGATGATTGGTAACGCAGTTCCTGTAAGTCTTGGCTACGCATTAGCTAAAGCAATCAAGTTACAACTTACGGAATAAGAAAATATTATAAAAGTTCCAAATAATCGACAAAGACTCGCTTGTATGAAAAAATCTAATATCAAAAAAACATTTATCGATTTATTTTCTGGTGCAGGCGGAATGTCTTGCGGATTGGAAATGGCTGGCTGGACATGCTTGCTAGGAATTGACCACGATCACGCCGCTATTGAAACTTTTCAGCATAATCATCCACAAGCTCATGTGATCGCTGGTGATATTCGGGAGATATCTAACCAACAAATTCAAGCAATAATCGAACATCAAAAAGTTGACTTAATCTGTGGCGGGCCACCTTGTCAAGGCTTTTCGACAATTGGACAAAACGATCATTTAGACGAACGTAACTTTCTATTTCTTGAATTTCTCCGAATAGTAGAAGCATTAAAACCTGATTACATCATTGTTGAAAATGTTACAGGACTGTTATCAAAAAAAAATGAAAATGTCTTAAAAGCAATCATTAAAAGCTTTACAGATTTAGGTTATACAATCGATGTCAAGGTTCTATCAGCACATCATTATGGTGTACCAGAAAAAAGAAGACGGACTATTTTTCTAGGCAATCGATTCGGTGTAAAGAATATTTATCCAGATACAGTATTCAAGGACTCAGAGCAAGATCATCAAGATTTACCTTTACCTCGAACTGTTGGATGGGCTTTTGATAATTTACTAAAATCAAATGGTGAAATCTTAAATCATGATATTAAGCGATCGCAGATAGCTAATGATTTAGAAAGAGAAAGAATCAGCCATATACCCGAAGGTAAAAGTGTCAGATATGAAAAAGATCAGTTAGCATATTTACCTGCAAGTTTATGGTTTGATGTTGATTGGTTAAATATTCATGAAGAGCGATTTAGAGAAGCCAAATTAAATCGGCTTGATCGTTATGATTGTGCAAATACAATTAATACTAGTCGCACTACATACTATCATCCAGTTGAAAATCGCTATTTAACAGCTAGGGAAGCTGCTGCAATTCAATCTTTCCCAGCTAATTATTTTTTCAGTGGCACAGTAACGCAACAGTGGCGGCAAATTGGTAATGCTGTTCCACCTCTTCTTGCAAAAGCCCTTGGTGAGTCCATCCTTATGTTAGATTCGATGAAAAATAATATGGAAATAACTAACTCTATTGAAGACATTCAATTAATTAGAGCCAAAGCATTTTCCTATAGAGAAAATGCTTTTAACAGGTCTGTAAAGAAAGACAATCAAATGGAACAATCTAATCAGCTTGCGTTATTTTAAGTTGGATAACACATCAAAATTAGGGCTTATGTAAAACTACCTTGAAACCATTATTTCATCTTAGGGGCAATTCATGAATTGTCCCTAAATTACGTCCTTCTTATGTAAGTCTTAAAAATCAGATAATTGGTGGAAATTTACGCCCATCTTTTTGTTCGATGTCAAAATAAGATTTTTTAATTTTTTCCTTTTTATCTACTTTTAAAACTGCATAAAATCCATACTTATAGACTGGACTGCTATGGATAGTTTTAGCCCTTAATCTCAACTTCATTTTACAATCAAACTGCGGTGTACCTAATGAGAGTACATCTCGTTTAAGGTGATAAAATCCATATCCGCCAATCTGAATATAGTAACAATCTTTACCCCCATAAAAATCATATAAACTATTAATATCAATTTCCACTTTGTCTTCAAAAGCCTTTTGATCCTGTTTTTTGTCCAGCATAGTAATTTTATCTCTGGGGATGGAATATCGATTAGGAATGAAGTTTTTAGCAGTGACGATATCTAAAACTCCAACAGATGTATAAAACGAAGTCACAGCATCATTAACGCACCACCTCCAAATCCCCTCATCCCAACGCAACATTTTCTGTCCGTAATCTGCCTCAAGATCGAGCTTAACCTCTAGATTGCATTGCTGAAAATTGTGTAGAAACTTTATATCAGTTGAATTTCCTGCTCCACCTCTAGTTGAGCCAATGACAATTATTCCCTTTGATGTCAATAGATCGAAAATATTTTGCTCATAATTATCGCCTTTGTTATAACCCATAATTTTTTTTCGTAGTAAATTACGGCAAGATTATAGGAGAGTGACGATATGAATATCAAATAGGACTAAATCAATTTAGTTAAATTATTGATTTCAAAATATTGATGAAATTTTGCAGTTACCTGCAAAACCGACGATCGCCCCCCTCTGCTTGCCTTTTCTTTCTTACAAAAACCTTCTCGACTAACTCCTGAACAGGTTGATACGCCCCCGCACATCTAACTCGATCAACTTCGACTGCACAATGTTCTTTTTAAGAGCGATCGCCGATCTTGTAGGGTGCGCTACGCACCTTATTTTGTTTTTGTCTTAGCAAAGCCACTCTATTCGGAACATTTTCTAACTGGATATAATGCCCCTATTTTTTATGCAGTAGCATTAGATTAACGGGGGATCCACGGGAAATGAACATAACATTTAGTTACAATAGGTTACTGACTAATTGCCTAAGCATTCCCCACAGCCCTATGACCCGTGACCTGCGATCGTTTCTCAAACTTCTCGAAGAACGCAAACAACTCCATCGCGTTACTGCCCTCGTTGATCCAGAATTAGAAATTGCGGAGATTAGTAATCGCCTTTTGCAATCAGCAGGGCCCGCATTGCTATTTGAGAATGTTAAGGGTTATAAAACTCCTGTGGCGGTGAATTTGCTGGGTACAGTGGAGCGCGTCTGCTGGGCGATGGGTATGAGAGAGCAGTCAGAACTAGAAGTTCTAGGTACAAAATTAGGGAAACTGCAAAGCCCCAAGCCACCGAAGAAAATCTCACAGGCGATCGAATTTGGGAAGATTCTCTTTGATGTGGTCAAGTCTCGACCTCAAAAGGTTCTATTTGGAAATGCTCTCTGTCAAGAAGTTGTTTTGCAAGGCGATGCCGTTGATCTCGATCAGATTCCCATTCTCAAACCCTATCCCAAAGATGGTGGGAGAGCCGTAACTCTTGCTTTAGTAATTACCAAAGATGTCGAAAATGGTATTCCCAATGTCGGCGTATACCGTTTACAGCAACAGTCAAAAAACACGATGACGGTGCAGTGGCTATCGGTGCGTGGAGGTGCGCGTCACCTACGCAAAGCAACGGAAGCAGGGAAAAAACTAGAAATTGCGATCGCGATCGGTGTTGATCCAGTATTGATTATGGCAGCAGCGACTCCGATTCCTGTGGATTTATCAGAATGGATTTTTGCGGGACTCTATGGTAATGAGGGCGTGCAGCTTACGAAATGTAAAACCTTAGATTTAGAAGTTCCCGCCTGTGCCGAATATGTTTTGGAAGGAACAATCACTCCCCATGAAGTGGCAACTGATGGACCTTTTGGCGATCACATGGGCTATTACGGTGGCATCAATGATCAAGCTCCCTTGATCAGATTTCATTGCATGACTCACCGCAAAGATCCCATCTATTTGACTACCTTTAGCGGTTTGCCTCCCAAGGAAGAAGCGATGATGGCGATCGCCCTTAATCGTATTTACACCCCGATTCTGCGTCAACAAGTTTCTGAAATTACTGATTTCTTCTTGCCAATGGAAGCGCTTTCTTACAAAGCTGCCATTATTTCCATCAAAAAGGCTTACCCCGGTCAAGCTAGACGCGCCGCACTTGCCTTTTGGAGTGCTTTGCCACAGTTTACCTACACCAAATTTGTGATTGTAGTTGACCATACCATCAATATCCGCGATCCGCGTTTAGTTGTCTGGGCGCTCAGTTCCAAGGTTGACCCCACCCGCGATGTGTTTATTTTGCCCGATAATCCCTTTGACTCCCTCGACTTTGCCTGTGAAAAAGAAGGACTAGGCGGACGGATGGGTATTGATGCAACGACCAAAATTTATCCTGAAACCGATCGCGATTGGGGAGATCCTTTAGAAAGTGATCCTGATGTGGCGGAGATGGTGACGCACCGTTGGGCAGAGTATGGTTTAGCTGATATCAAGCTCGATGGAGCCGACCCTAATCTATTTGGCTACGATATTCGCTAATGACTATGGCTATCAAAGCCCAAAAGATTAATGGCGGTGCATCGCGCCGCCATTAATCTTTTGGGCTTTGATTTGTCCTAACTAACTCAATTATTGCTATATCAAAGGAACTAATTTAAAAACCATAAGTCTATTAGCTAAGGGGGGAGCTGTGCAAATATGCTCTAACTCAAATGATTAATAAACTAAATAACTGTGGAGATTGAGCAATTATGAAATGGTCATCGAAAAGCGCTTCATTACTATGCCTACTAGCGTTGGCAAGCAGCACATTTATCGCCAGCACCGTCGAGGCAAAAAAGCCTAATAAGAATAAACCTGAACAAGAAGCAGTCACCACCACTACTACCACCACGACAAATTCTGTATCTTTCCAGTCGCTGACCCTAACTACGCTACAACGTAATCAGATTGTAGAAATTATTCGTGGTACAGGTAGCTACAGCAATCTGATCAATGCAAGTTTGCGTCAGCAAATCTTTGCCCAATTGAATTCTTTGCCCCCTGGAATCAAGAAAAATCTAGCTCGCGGTAAAGGTTTACCCCCTGGAATTGCCAAAAAGGTTTTACTGCCTATTAGTGTTGTGAATCATGTCAATTTACCTTCTAACACTAATATTTTTGTCATTGGCTCTAATGTAGTTGTGGTTGATCCAATTAGAAATATTATTCTGGATATTATTTCTAATATTCTCTAATAGTATTTCATTGCTATGATATAAAGCCCAAAAGATGAGAGGCGGCGCATTGCGCCGCCTCTCATCTTTTGGGCTTTATGTCCTTACAGAAAGAAGAGTTAGATATTAAGCAACTTCTACTGCTTCCCTAGTTTCAAAAGACAAACTACCCACTCGTATTCCTTCCATTTCTTCTAAGGTCTGTAAATACTTGCCAGTAATAATTCTCGCGCCACGACGATGGGTGAAATAGTTCCATCCCCATTGAATCATTACAATCAATTTATTATCAAATTCAATCAAATAATAAACATGCACAAATGTCCAAATAAACCATGCTAACCAACCTTTGAGGCGGATAAACTTGAAGTCCACAACTGCTTCATGGCGACCAATTACAGCGAGACTTCCAAAATCCCAATACTTGAATTTCTTAGGTTCCTTTTGCTGTACCTTCGCTTCGATATGATGCGCGACATATTCACCCTGCTGCATCGCTACAGGCGCAACCCCTGGAAGTGGGCGATCGCCTTGGTGGGGATAATTCGCCAAGTCACCAATCACATAAACATTAGGATAATTGGCGATCGACATATCAGGTTGCACAACCACTCGACCAACTCGATCTAGTTCGGCGTTTAGGCGATCGCCTAATACTTTACCCATCGGAGAAGCCTTTACGCCTGCCGCCCAGAGAATCGTTTGTGCCTGAATCTGCTCAACCTGCTCACCACATTTGAAGGTAACAATATTATCTTCAATATTCGTCACCATCGCGCTAGTTTTGACTTCCACTCCTAATTTTAGGAGGGATTGTTTTGCGGCTTCAGACAGATCAGCATGATAAGGAGGCAACACGCGATCGGTTCCTTCAATCAAGATGATTCGCGCTTTCTTGGTGTCAATATTCGTAAATTCGTCGCTGAGGGTGCGATGGGCAAGCTCGGCTAGGGTTCCAGCGAGTTCCACTCCCGTTGGTCCTCCTCCAATCACCACGAAGTTCATCAATGCTTCTTTAAATTTGGAGTCATGGGTTTTTTCAGCGGACTCAAAAGCGCTCAGAATGCGGCGACGCATATTAATCGCATCTTCAATGGTTTTTAACCCAGGGGCTTGTTCTGACCATTGATCGTTACCGAAATAATGGTGACTAACTCCTGTCGCCACGATCAGTGAGTCATAGCTTATATCTAAGTGATTTTTTAATTTAACTACCTGCGCTTGGGGATCAATATCTAGCACTTCGCCCATAACCACGCTGGTATTTTGGCTTTCGGCGAGGACAGCCCGCAATGGTGAGGCGATATCGGCGGGGGAGAGGCTGCCTGTGGCGACTTGGTAAAGTAGGGGCTGGAAGAGGTGAAAATTACGTTTGTCGATTAGGGTAACTTTAACGGGAACCTTTGATTTACCTAGTTTTTGGGCGGCATAGAGTCCCCCAAAGCCGCCGCCAATAATAACAACATGATGGGGGGTGTTTTCATTTTGAGTGCTTAGAGACATGGCAAGTATTGAATTTGGTGTGCTTATTTTGCTGATGGCTTCTTTAAGAAATTATTATATATGTAAATAAAAATATCTTTTTGTATCTTTTTCTAAGCAAAGTTAATTTTGCAATAGGAGCGTCAGGGAAAAGGACACTGGTTGCTAAAGAAGCGATAAATGGTTGTAAGTCTTATCCAGTAAGGATTTATGGCGATTGACTGCAAAACCGTGAAATGCTTGGTCAGAAATACTTTGAGCGACTCATCCCTCTTTAACAGTCCATTGCCTATCTATTGGTGTCTGAGAGCTACTGAATTAGACTATATAAAATTGAGATAAAAGTGCGATCGCCGATCTTGTAGGGTGTGTTAATGGAATGTAACGCACCTTTTTAATACTAAATATTTGTGCGTTATGCTCCGCTAACGCAAGCAATGAGCGCCCCAATTAAATTTCAAGTAACCTCTTCAGTCACAAAAGGAATCGCGACAAAATGCGTCTTCTAATCGCTATTTTAAACTTTTTCCTTGCTTTTTCTTCTCATCCTCCTATTTCTCTACTCCTATCGCGAGAGTTGTTATACCATTCTATATTTTTCTGCTTTTGATAGAGTTCCGATGCTTTCCAAAAATCTGCCAATGCTTCTTGCTTTTTATCTCTTTCTTCGTGATACAGAACCAAGTAATAAACGAGCAGACACCAAACTTAAGACCTGACGATTAATCTGAAGCATTTAATTTTCTACCTTATTCTTACTCCTTTCCCAGTGAATGATTAGGGTTGCCCTGCAACCCTAATCATTCACTGGGAAAGGAGTAGGTAATTTTTTGAGTGTTCTGATGCCTTCTTTGTCTCCATTAATTTTTTGTCCTGTACTTAGGTCATATAGCTATCATCGATGGTAGGACACAGCCAAAACCCAAGAGAGAGTTGCAGCGCAACTCTCTCTTGGGTTTTGGCTGTGTCTTGACTGGCTACAGCTATAACTACAAAAAAATGCATCATTCAATGAAAATCCCTGAATAAACTTTAATATTTCCGCAACTTAATCACAAGCTAAAAGCTAAGAGCTAAAGGCTATAATTACCAAACCCACAAAATTTTGAATACTCTAGGTAGTCATTGAGCGTGCCAAAAGTCGGGATTATATATAACGACGCAAAGCCTGTCGCTGAACGTGTCGCCTTGGATATGAAATTATGGCTCGAAAAGCGTAATATTCAGACCGTAATGGCGACAGGCAATGGCGGTATTTTAGGATACGGTAAACCAGATGCGCCTGTATGCCATACCTTGATCGAAAGCCTCGTACCATTGGGCTTTGATCAAGACATGATGTTTGTGGTGGCTTTGGGTGGCGATGGCACTGTCCTATCTGCTTGCCGCCAAATTGCACCCCTCAGTTTGCCTTTGCTCAACGTGAACACTGGTCACATGGGCTTCTTGACAGAAACTTATTTGACTGAATGGGAAGAGGCGATCGCTCAAGTAGTCGAGGGTCACTATGTAGTTGAGCAGCGATCGATGATGACGGTGCGGGTTTATGACAGTCAAGGACTGTTGTGGGAGGCTCTGTCATTAAATGAGATGGTGTTGCACCGTGAACCCTTGACCAGTATGTGTCACTTTGAAGTGCAGATTGGTCATCATGTACCTGTAGATATTGCTGCTGATGGGGTGATTATTTCCACACCCACAGGCTCGACAGCCTATGCACTCTCAGCGGGGGGGCCTGTGATTGAGCCTGGTATTCCTGTATTTCAGCTTATTCCGATTTGCGCTCACTCAATGGCATCGCGAGCGCTAGTATTTGCTAACACCGAAAAAGCAATTATCATGCCTGCCAATCGTCATCGGTTGGTTTTGGTTGTCGATGGTAATGCAGGATGCTATGTTTATCCCGAATATCGAGTAGAAGTAAAGCGATCGCAATATCCTGCTAGATTTATTCGTCTCCACAAAGGAGAATTTTTCAAGGTATTGCGTGAAAAGCTTGGTTGGGGAATGCCACATATTTCTAAGCCAACCTTGGGCGAGTTGAATTAAAAATCATTAAAACAGGCGTTATGAGCCAAAATCTCAGCTTTGCAAATCAAAATTTACGCGATCGCTCCTTTAAAGGTAAAACCCTGATCGGTGCGGACTTTAGCGGTGCAGATATTCGTGGATGTGATTTTTGTTTTTCGCAGTTGCAAGATGCCAATTTTGCTAATGTTCGCACGGGCAAGAGCCAAAAACAAAGAGCGATCGCCACGGGATTAACCTTTTTGATGGCGATTATATTTGCGGGGATGGCGATGATTGCCAGCATTGTCTTAATGGCTTTTGTCGTCACCTTGGTGATTGGCGCTGAAAATGTCAATCGTGAAAACATCTATTGGGTGGCGCTAATCGCGATCGTGATTTTTGCGGTGGGTTTTGCGGTTACTTTTACGGGTAGTTATACGATCGCAGGTAATGAAGGGATTTTGACGGCAATTCTGATTTCCTGTGCCACAGCCTTTGCCTATGGATTTTTAGAATCGACTTTTACGAAAAATTTAGTATCTGGCGCTTTTAACGCGATCGCTGAAGCCTCGAAATTCAATCCATTGGCTGCTCTGTTATTATTTTTAGTGATCGAGCCATTACAAATTTTTGCTAGTCTCTATCTGTTTCGTGGTGCGATTAATCTGTGGCGAACGGGGGCAGGGACAAAATTTCGCCACGCTGATTTGACTAACGCTTCGTTTCGCAATGCCATTCTCGTTAGCTGTGATTTCTCCAACGCGATCGCCGATCGTGTCAATTGGCATCAAGCCCAAATATCTCGATGCAAGCTGCCGCCTAATTTTGATGAATCCAAACAGAAATAGCAGTGCGGGGCTTCGCCCCGCACTGCTATTTCTTGACTGGGAAGGGAGTAGCCATACCATCAAGACAGCCAAGCATATACCACAGCAACATACTAATCCTTGGCTCATAAAGTACCAGATCAAGCCAACAGGAACAGAGAAATAGAACTATGGATATTGCTACAACCACGACCATTTCTTCGGTTTCTTTGATAATCTCTGTTTTGATGGCTTTCCAGATTGTCCAGCCAGTGATGGCTAAAAATCCTAATAAAGCAGGAATTCCTGAACCAACCGCGATCGCCAAAAATAAATTATGTTCATGGGGTAAACCGCGCAGGTCATAACCCATAGACTGCGCCACTCCCGCAAAATTGCGTAAACCCCAACCTTGGAATGGATGTTGTGAGATTAGCGAAAGTGCAAATTTCCATGCATTCAAGCGATCAGCAGTAGAGGCATAGTCGCCCATTTGCGGATCAACTGTACTGAGTAACCGATTGACAAACCCCTGCGGTAGTAGCGATCGCAATGCTTCTCCACCTAAGCCAAACTTCTGCCCAAATACTGCCCACCCAATTCCCAATAACAGCAGCCCAAAGCCTGTCAATAATTTCCATTGTCGGTAATAAATTGATAGAAGTACGCTACCAATGATCGCCAATCCCCAAGCATTGCGCGAACCCGTCATAATCAATACACAAATCCCCAATCCAAGAGCGATCGAGGCGAGAATACGCTGAGTTTTGGAAATACTCTTGACTTTGCCGACGGCAAAATGAAAAGCGATCGGCAAGATCATCAATAGATAGATCGCTGTTTCATTAAAATGTCCAAAAAATGACTGAATCCGATGATCGGGGCTAAATCCCATCGGGATGGGATAGCTATCAAAAATCACTTTAGGGAATATCCAATCAGGTCGATTAATAATTGCTTGTAAAATCCCAAAGGCGCTGATCAGAATAGAACTAATTACTAGCAACCACAGGAAATGGATAAATTGCTTAGGTGTCCGCACAATGTAGCTGGTACTAGCGGCTAGTAAAAAATAGGGCAGAAAGTTAGCCAAACCTCCTGCGGCGATCGCAGGATTAAAAGCGATTAATGTGGTGAAGATCATCCATAGCGATAGCCAAAAATAAGCTTGATTAACTGGTGTCGCGATCGCCTGCCATCCGCGCCGAATTAACACTTCTAAGGCAAGTAGAGCCGCAAAAAATGGCATAAATACATTGCTAATCACTATAAATAGAGCAATATTTTGTAGCCAATTCCATTCCAGTGACAAAGATTCATCTTCTACGGATTTCCAGAGCATTCATTCACCAATTAAGTAGTTCAACCGCCTTTCACCGTAAATAACTGATGTTACGGTGAAGCTTGTAAAACCCTCACCCCTAGCCCCTCTCCCGCAGGAGAGGGGAACAAGAAATAATATGGGTTTTACTCCCCTTCTCCTGCGGGAGAAGGGGCTGGGGGATGAGGGTCTCCCGTAACATAGCGTAAAGCTGATAAAAGTCCATATTCTAGTCCTTCGCCAAGAGCTTTACAGGAAGCATCAATAATATTGTCCGAAACTCCTGCCGTTGACCAGCGCCGCTTGCCATTACTAAATTCGATCAGTACTCTCGTGGTTGCTTGAGTTCCACAATCGCTATTAAGAATGCGAACTTTGTAGTCGGTAAGATAGAAATTGGCAATTTCTGGATAGAAACTAATTAAAGCTTTACGGAGCGCCCGATCAAGCGCTGCCACAGGGCCATTACCCTCGGCGGCAGTGAGCTGTTCTACATCCTTGACGATTACCTTGACAGTAGCCTGAGAATTTACGGTTCCATCAAGGCGATCGCTATCAGTGTTGCAATAAACATAAAAATTGCTGATCGCAAAAAACTTAGGGCGATCGCCCAATGCTTCACGGACTAATAGCTCAAAGCTAGCTTCGGCGGACTCAAATTGATAGCCAATTTGCTCTAATTCTTTAGTTTTTTGGAGAATTTGCCGACAGGCCGCATCTTCTTTGCGGAGACAAATGCCAAAGGTTTCGACTTTGGAAATGACGTTACTAATGCCAGCTTGCTCAGAAATAACGATGCGGCGAAGATTGCCGATGCTTTCGGGAGCAATATGCTCATAGGTAAGGGGATTACGCTGCACGGCGCTGACATGGATGCCCCCCTTGTGGGCAAAGGCGGAAGCCCCGACAAAGGGCGCATGGTCATCGGGCGCAAGATTGACAATTTCGCTGATTTGACGGGAAACTTCGGTGATTTGGTTGAGATTGCTAGGTTTAATACATTCATAGCCCATTTTGATCTGCAAATTAGGGATTACGGTGCATAAATTGGCATTACCACAGCGTTCACCATAGCCATTAATTGTGCCTTGAACCATCGTTGCGCCATGTTGTACCGCCGCGATCGCATTGGCAACTGCTAGCCCTGCATCATTGTGGGTATGAATGCCAATTTTGGGGACTGCACTACCCCATTGACATAAGTTGTCGTAGACAGTCTGGGTGATCTTGCCAATTTCATCGGGTAATGTGCCGCCATTGGTATCGCATAGGACAAACCAAGCTGCTCCTGCATCATAGGCAGCTTTGAGGGTTTGCAAAGCATACTCAGAATTGTTTTTATACCCATCAAACCAATGCTCAGCATCATAAAGAACTTGGCGATCGCAACTTTTGAGATAAGCGATCGTGTCACTAATCATGGCTAAGTTTTCGTCAAGGGTAGTCCGCAATCCCTCGATCACATGGAGATCCCAAGATTTACCAAAAATCGTAATCCATTTAGTTTGCGCCTCAAGGATCGGCACAAGCATCGGATCATCTTTGGCTGTGATCCCTGCCCGTCTGGTGGAGCAGAACACCACAGCTTCCGCATTGTTTAAAGGCTGCTCATGCATTCTCTCAAAAAACTTGCCATCCTTGGGATTTGCACCCGCCCAGCCGCCTTCAATAAAAGCAACTCCCATGCGATCAAGGCGCTCGGCAATGCGTACCTTATCTTCCACTGACAGTGACAACCCTTCGCGCTGTGTGCCATCACGAAGGGTTGTGTCATAAATTATGATTTTTTGATTTGCCATTTTTCCCACTAATCAGTAATACTTGCGATCGCGAGTATTACTTACCCATAGCCTTGACTAAGAAAATGCCACCGAAATACAAAATACCAACCGCACCAGCCAATAAACTCTGAGTCATCGGATCAGTGGAAGGGGTCAGGACTGCCCCTAAAACTACTGCGCCCAAGACCACATAACGCCAACCCGCCAGCATTCTCTTAGAGCTAACTATGCCAGTCATGGCCAGCAAAGCTTGAATTACGGGAATTTGAAAAGCTAAACCCGTACTAAATAGCAACAACAGGACAAACTCAAAATAGCGGTCAATTGACCAAAACTGTTCCACCACATCGCCGCCATAGCTAATGAAGAAGTTAAGAGCAGCAGGAATCAACAACTCATAGGCAAACACAATACCGAGGACAAACAAAATACTAGAGCCAAAAACAATTGGCGCGATCGACCGTTTTTCTTTGCGGGTTAGTCCGGGCAAAATAAACTGCACAATTTGATAAAGCAATGCTGGACTCGCCACCAATAGACCGCTATAGCCTGCTACCTTAATCGATACAAAGAAATATTCCCCAGGGGCAAGTTGCAAAAATTTCACACCTTGGGCGGGAATTTCTAGCAATGCCACAATTTTATTAACTACGGCAAAGCAACCGATGATGCTCACAAAAACAGCAATTAGCGCATAAAAAATTCGCGATCGCAGTTCTTCAAGATGATCAAATAGAGACATCTCGACATCATCAATGATTTCATCTTCTTGAATATCGTCATCGTCATCGCCATTTAAAGCGACCGATGTTTCCAGATCTTCTTGAATATTCTGAGGTTGCTCTGCTTCACTTATCGTCTCTAGCATGGTGTCGTTACTAAAATCTAGCTACTAAAATCTATCTGGCGATCACTTAATCAACAGCAGAAATGGCAAAGCCATTTCTGCTGTTGATTAAGTAGGTAGTCGTAATAAAACCCAAAGAAGCTGATTCGCCCGCGAAGCGGGCGAATCAGCTTCTTTGGGTTTTGGTTAAGTTTGGTTTTTAATTCAAAGTATATCGATACTATAGCGTTTTATCGCTATAGCCATAGAAGTCAAACTAAAAGAGCGAGGCATCGCGATGCGTTACCTCGCCAATAATCGAGATAAACCCAAGGAAATTTTTGAGAGGCTGGCTTAGCCAGCCTCTCAAAAATTTCCTTGGGTTTTAAGAACGCGCACAGCGACGTATCGGTAAATATGTAAATATTCCGACATTTAGCTCTAGAGCTTTCTTGCATAATGCTAATTTAATGGAAGTTGGCTAAACGCTCCCTGTTGCAGTTCACCACACAAGATTTTAGGGATAATCCTATGGCTTCATTCAAAGTTTGGCATCTAAATTGTGATCTACTTGCGATCGCAGGTACTCTCTTATCTCTGGGCGCTTTTATGAACACAGGATATGTAAATGCTCAAGTCGCGATCGGGGCAAAAGTCTCTAATGCTTTATCTCCAGCACATCAAATGCTGTTAGATATGCAGCAAAACAACGCTCCTGTGGGTGGGGGAAGTATGCAAATATTTCGTTTTACGCCTAACAATGTCTCCTTTGCACCGTTGGAGGGCTTGAATAGTATTTTGGCTTGGCAAACGCCCAAGAAGCAAACGGTCTCGGGGACAGTAGCACGCGATCGCATTTCTGAGTTTAAAGCCACCCAACGTAAACAGATCATTTCCGATGGAGATTTGTTTAATGCGATGACGCGCTTCAATGATCTTGATAAATAGTAGTTGTAAACCAAACCCAGATTGCTGTGCAGCCTGCGGAGCAGGCTGCACAGCAATCTGGGTTTTAAGAAAACGCAAAGCGCTGTATTTACTGAGCTTGGCGATAAAGCTCACGGGCATAATCTGTCCATGTGCCTTGTCCCCAATAGCGGAAGCAACTAGTCTGAACCAACAAGTTATAAAGCAAAGCTTGCTGATAATCCGATCGCTTAGTTACTTTAGAGTCAGCCGCCACTAACAGATCATACTTTTCATGGAACTTGGCGCTGAGTTGATTCATTGGCTCCAATACATTTTCGTAACCATTAACCCAACTCATACTATTTGTCCATGACGCTCCATCCATATGAAATTGATGATCATTAGCTTTTAACTCTGCGATCGCCTGTTCCACATTTTCCGTGCTAATATCCTGTCCACACTTGCTCCAGACCTTATGCTGCTGCACTGCTTGGACTTCAGGATAGTCAAGGGGATTGACTCCCGCCGCCTCGATCATTTCTAGATATTCAGTTCCATTTAAGCCAACTACTCCTGATCTCTCGCCTCCATTATTTTTAAGTTGATCCCATACCAGTGGATAGTCGCGAGGAAATTCATTCATCATCACACCGCCATTCTCACCATCAGCAATTTGGGTAACTAGCGATGGGACTTCGACTGCGCCAATCATCTGCTTGCTGCGTCCCTTTGCCTCATGATAAGGCTGCATTTGAGCGACTAGTTTGGTGTCAGATCCTTGAGTTTTTATCAAACAAGTGATGCTGATTGACTCGCCCTGAGAATTTTTGGCAGTGAGGCGATTGGGAATATATTTTTGATCTTGAGTTAGCCTTGATCCATCAAGACGTTCTACGGAATGTTCTTGTACCATCAGCCAGCGATATCCACATTCCTTGAGCGCTTTGATATATTCGTAGAGCGTATCAGGGTGATTGGGAAGATGCATCTCAGGCGGCGAAAATCCCTTAACTCGTTTGAGGGCATCAATTCCAAAAATAGAAGCAAAATGACTTTGCCAAGCTTGAATATGTAGTTTGATATCAGGTATGGGTGTCGATGGAATTACGGCATGACTCCACATTGTTCCTAGCCATTCTACATAGGGCTGATATTGGCGATCGCAGGTAATTTTTTTAAGATTATCTAAAACATCATGGCGTTGCATTTGCTGTAAGCCCCAAAGCAAGTTGCCAGAGTAGTCCAACATAATTCGAGGATGACAACCCTGTGCGACTAATTGAGGAATAAACTCTCCCATCCGACCATAGCACCACGCAAATGCTCCCGCATTATGGTTATCACCTTCGCCTTGATGCTCAAACATATGTTGCAGATTGCAAATTAAAGCTCCATTTGTGCCTGCGGGAATGGTGGGCTGATGCATATGCAAAGCACAGGCAAAGGCGGCAGTAATTTGTTCTAATTTTAAGTTGTTCTCATTTAAAAATACTGGCGCATCTTCTTGCACGGCTCTGCGAATCTCTTCTTCATTTCCGCAGATCGCTGGCAAGTCAGAGTTTAAAAGGTTCGACGATATATTTGACGGTTGGGTTGTAAGCAAAACTTATAGAACCTCAATATGTGGCGATAGCTATACAATAGCAACCAACCGTAATAAAAATATTAAAAAGCCCGCCATCGGCGGGCTTTTTAATATTAGGAAGCAGGTAACTCACTGTTGACGCTAACTTTAAAAGCTTTAACCTCGCTAGCTTTAGGTAAAGTTAAAGTCAGCACGCCATCGGTGTAGTCAGCCTTGACTTGATCATTCTCGATCGCTACGGGCAAGGCAAACACGCGGCGGAACTTACCATAGCTGATTTCGCTCCAATAGTAGTAACCCTTACCTGATTCTTCCTTAGGCTGGGCATGACGTTCCCCTGCGATCGAGAGAGAATCCTTGGTTACTTGAATATCGAGATCCTTTGCCACCACATCGGGTAAGGAAAGTCTAAGGGTAAGATAATCTCCATCATCGCGTAACTCGCTTGCAGGAACCCAACTTCCTTTGCTAGATTCCTGATCGACTTGAGCCAAATCACTAAACAGACGATCAAATTGACGACGAACTTCTTCCATCTCTTGCAAAGGCTGCCAACGTACTAACATATCGATCACCTTTTACTAATTCAAAACAACTGTAGGTAAATAGTGGATAAGTAGATGAGAGCTTGAAGAAGTAGCTTTGGATAGATGTTACTTACTTCCCTTTAGCTCACACAGTAATTATGGAATAGGTTTGAATTAGTGGAGAGATGGAAAACCGTACCCAATTGAGTGCGGTTCACCCAACTGGGGTTTGAGAGCTATAACTTTTGCGTTTTACAAAGGCGAGGATGAGTACAAAAAACGTGCAGATTCCCGCTAGATAAAGAGGATACCCATAGGAATGAGGATAGTCTTGATTGACTAATAGCCCTGCGATTACGGGGCCAAAAGCATTAGAAACGCTGAGATAAGAAGAGTTTAAGCCAAGAATTGTCCCCTGTTCTTCGGGCTTAGCATTAAGAGAAATTAAGGCACTAATCATCGGCTGCACGACTGAGTTAAGCAGTGAGAAGAGAATACAAACTGCCACAAAATAATAGATGTTTTCCCAAACTGGCATCAGGGCAAAAGATATACTGCGAATCAATAAGCCCATAAATAAAATTTGCACCAGTTGAAAGCGCTTTACTAATTTGGCAATTCCTATGGTCTGCACAATTACGCCTAACACACCGAATAGGAAAAACATTAACGTTAGGGCATCACTATTTTGTTTGAGAACAACGATGAAATAGGGCTGAAAAGCAAAGGTAAATAGAGTAAAGGTTAGTCCTGTTAAGAAATTAAGGACCAATAAGATGCCAATTTTAGGCATAAATAAGCCTTTAATGAGATTTTCTAAACCAATATCAAAAATATTTTGGGCTTTCTTCGCCTTAACTTTGAGGGTTTCAGGTAAAAAGAAAATCGTCATAAATAAGGCGATCGCGGCGATGAATGCGGATACGAGAAAAGAAGCCCCAAAGGATTCTCCTAAGGGTGTGTTGAGGGCAACTTTTTGAGCAATTAAGCTAATCGGAGGCCCCAAAATGAAACCTAGTCCAAAGGCGGCTCCATTGATACCAAAAGCTTTGGCACGGTTTTCGGGCGTAGTTACATCGGAAATAACGGCTTGGGCAACGGAGGCATTGCCACCTGTGATGCCATCAAGAAATCTTGCTAAAAATAGAACCATAGCGCTGGCGGCTGTGCCAGCCATGAGGTTGGCAATTAATGTCCCTGCGAGACTGATGATCAAGAGTGGCTTGCGTCCAAAGCGATCGCTGAGTTTACCGATCACAGGTGTGGCAAAAAATTGGGCGATCGCATAGATCGCAAATAGCAGACTAGTCTGAAAGTCATCTAATTTAAACTGTCTGCCATAGAGATACAAAACAGGAATTAGAACCGTAAAACTAAGGGAATTAGTAAATGAAATGAGGGCGATAATCCAAAATTTACGATTCATTCAAGGGTGCGATCGCGTAGAGTTCCTACTTATCTTACCTTCCCAGCTTTCGCTTATAGTCTGTTGAGGTTTTATAGTTATTGAAAGGCTGGCTTTGCCAGCCTTTCAATAACTTTATGGGTTTTAATGCGGCTAAACCTCGTGGGGCATTGTCCCTATTTAATTGCCGCGATCGCTGGTAGTACAGTCTGTTGTGGCTTTGTATAGTACAAGAAAATTTTTGAAAGGCTGGCTTTGCCAGCCTTTCAAAAATTTTCTTGGTTTTTAAGAAAGCGTAAAGCGCTGTAATGTTGCGATCGTCTTTAGTACTCTACAATTTAGTAAGAACTTAAATGAGCAGAACATTGAAAACACCTACCTACAGACCTTACACCCTCAATGATTTGAGAAATTGGCAACGGCGAGTTCTCAAAGAGCAATCTAAAAAAAATGCATCTATTCCCTATTCCTTAGGAGACTCGATTGATTGGAAACGTTCCTGTCTCAAGGAACAATTAAAAAGACAAACAGCGACATTCATGAAGAAGTAATGAATTGTCGCGCTCTGCGTGACAATTTATTAGAGATTAAGAGCGAGAAATTTATAATTATTTTCAGGACAGAGTAATTGATTAGCAGTACCAAAAATCCATTAGTTAAACAACTCCGATCGCTCGGTGAAAGTGCCAAGGATCGCCGAGAACAGGGTTTATTTCTAGTAGAAGGAACCCATGCCATTACTGAAGCGATCGCTACAGCTTATCCCCTTGAAATTTTTGGCTGTACTGAAAAATGGTTAGAGGCTAATCATGATCTCTATGAGCAGATCCTCGCGACTGAAGAAATTGCTAAGGTTGAAATCTTCTCAGAAGAAGTGATCCAAGTGATCGCGACTACTAAAAATCCTGATGGCGCGATCGCGGCAGCCACCATGCCATCGCGAGAGGTCGCCAATATTAAGAGTTTGGGATTAGCTTTAGAAACAATTCAAGATCCCGGGAATATTGGTGCGATCGTGCGATCGGCTGTGGCTGTAGAAATTGATGGAATGTTAGTCAGCAGTGATAGCGTGGACTTGACTAATCCTAAGATTATCAGAGCCACCGCAGGGCAATGGTTTCGTTGCGCGATGCAAACTTCCACAGATCTTGTGGATGACATTCAGAAGCTGAAATCTCAAGGCGTAAAAGTAATCGCCACGTTAGCAAATGCGCCTAAAACCTACTGGGAATATGACTTCACACAGCCAACTTTAATTTTGTTAGGTAATGAAGGAAATGGATTGTCGCCGCAGTTAATCGAGCTAGCTGATGAGGCTGTTTCCATTCCTCAAAGCGATCGCGTAGAGTCTCTTAATGTGGCGATTTGTGCAGCTTTGTTACTTTATGAAGCAAAGCGTCAACGCTTTGCGCTTTCTTAAACCAGAATGAATGGCTTGCTTCGCAAGCCATTCATTCTGGTTTAAGAAAGCTTATTACTTTCTTCCGTAAATTGCTAAATTTTGATCGCTAACCCAAGCCCAAAGTTGATCACCATAGGAAAAATGCCACCACTCATTTGGATGTCTTTGAAATCCACTGTGGCGCATCACTTGATTGAGAAGTTGCCGATCGCGATGAAATTTTATCTCTTGGGAATCAATGGAATTTGCAAAATAATCGGGCAAAGAGCGATCGCTAATTTCATCAATCGGTGAACCCATATTTACTTCTAGAAACTCGGAATCCAATAGCGTTACATCGATCGCTGCACCTGTGCTGTGAGGTGGCGGCGTTTTGAGATCATGACTAGGAGTTGCCCAAAACTTCATTACCTCTGTCATTAATGTATCTTTTTGCGATTTTGTGAGATTAGATATCGCTAAACCTTGACTAGTTGCCAATTGCTCAAAGCTATAGTCCACCATAAACTGCTGCACAGAAATCGGACGATAAGCATCAAAAATCGCAATTTTCCAATGAGGATGAATGGTCTGCAAATAGGCTTGAGATTGCAGGAGTTTGTTTAAAATACTTTGCCGTACAAAAAAAGGAGAGCGATCGCCATAGGGCGCACCCAAGCTGATGTAGGGATGGGGCAAGATTTTCGGGATTTGGTCAGTAATCGCCACAAGTGGCTCGCCACATTCTGCGATCGGGATATGTTGATAGGGCTTTGACATAGGGATAAATTTAGAAATATAAATCCAAGAATAGTAGGACTTACGCGAAGTGAAATCTCCCCTCATCCCCCAACCCCTTCTCCCGCGGGAGAAGGGGCGCAAGATTCTAACTTTTTCTTGTTCCCCTCGCCTGCGGGAGAGGGGCTAGGGGTGAGGGCTTAATCAATTTCTGCGTAAGTCCTAAATAGATTGACGGCGCTCCGCGCCGCCAATCTATTCTGGGGTGTTCAGCGCCGCAGGCGCTGAACACCCCAAAATGGTTTTGAGAATTGCCCTAACTCGTCTGACTTTTTTTAGGAAATGTTTCTAAAAGATGTTAGTTTTTGTTTAGTGAGGTTTTTGCCAGTCCTTGCACCCAATAGCCAATGATGGAACCAGCCAGATCTCCAATTAAAAACAGCAGTAATGTCTTGACCCCATTACTAGAGCTACGAGGAATACATAAAACCTTTGGCACTAACAATGTCCTCAATGGTGTCGATCTGACCGTCCATACAGGCGAAGCGATCGCCATTATTGGGCCATCGGGAACTGGGAAGTCCACAATTCTAAGATTAGTTTGCGGATTGCTTGCCCCCGATCAAGGAGATATCTATGTAAATGGTAACTCTGTTTCTCCCGACGATATTCAAGAGTCGAGTTATGGAGTGAATATTGGCATGGTGTTTCAAAATGCGGCGCTGTTTGACTCCCTGACCGTTGCCGAAAATGTAGGCTTCTCATTATTCGAGCATTCGCGACTGTCACGGCGCGAGATTAATCGACTGGTGGAGCATAAGCTTGCCTTAGTGGGGCTGGAAAATATTTGCGATCGCTATCCCAGTGAGTTATCAGGGGGGATGCGAAAGCGAGTTAGCTTTGCGCGAGCGATTATGGATGATCCCACCACCAAGAGCAACTCCAAAAAAGTACTGCTCTATGATGAACCCACCGCAGGACTTGATCCTGTCGCTTCTACAATTATCGAAGACCTGATGCGATCGCTTAGAGATCAGCAGGTCTGTGATAGCTATATAGTCGTCACCCACCAAGACAGTACGATTCGCCGCACTAGCGATCGGCTGATCGTTCTTTATCGTGGATCAGTGCGCTATGCAGGAAACGTTAGTACAATTGATGACACAGATAACCCCTATGTCAGACAATTTTTTAGTGGCAGTACTGAAGGACCGATTCAACTTTTAACTAAGGAGGTATGAGGCTCGTGCAGCGAAAAAATTTACGCGACGGTGCGCTTGGCTTATTTATTATCGGTGGTGTAGTAGCTTTTGGAGGCACATTGCTATGGCTGCGCGGCTTGCAACTCAATAGTTCTAAGTTTACCTTCACGGTCAAACTACCCGATGCTAGCGGTTTAGACTCAGGATCGGTAGTGAGATTTCGTGGCGTAGAAGTGGGTAAAGTTACCTCTCTAGCGGTGAAATCGGACAATGTGGAAGTTTTAGTTAGTGTTGAAAATCCCAATTTAATAATTCCAAAAAGCTCCGTTGCTGAGACTAATCAGGGTGGCTTTTTGGGAAATACCAATATTGATATCTTTCCACCTTCAGAAAAGTTGGAACTAACCTCCAGCCTCAATCCTCTCGCTAAAGACTGCAACAGCCAGTTAATCGTTTGTCAGGGTGGATACCTTGACGGTATACGGGGAGTTAGCTTTGTGGCTCTACTCAAAGATACGAGTGCGACATTGCGGAAGATTAACGATCAAAACCTAATTGACAACCTCAATAACACCTTAATCGTTGCCCAATCAACGGGTAAGAGCATCCAAAAATTAACGGATTCCGCTAATCGTGTAGTGGGGACATTTGAGAATCAAATAGTCAAGTTTGGCGATACGGCTGAAGCGATCAGTGGTGCGGCTGGAAAAGTGGGTAATGTCGCCGATAGCGCCCAAGAGTTAATCAGTGTCAATCGCGAAAAGTTAGCTCTGACCCTCGATAGCCTGTCGGCAACATCAAAAGAAGCGCAGTCATTACTGGCTAGCGCCAAGCCTCTGCTCAATGATGGTAAGTTTATCGAAAATCTGCAAACACTCTCGGCAAATGCGGCGGCGACTTCGGCAAATCTCCGTAAGCTCTCAGGAGATTTGAATGATCCGACCACACTCGCCTCTTTGCGAGAAACCCTTGACTCCGCAAGGGCGACCTTTGCCAATGCCAAAAAGATTACGGCGGATCTTGATGAACTCACGGGTGATCCTAAGCTCAGGAGTAATATTCGCAATCTGATCAATGGATTGGGTGGATTACTTTCTAGTACTCCGAGTGGAGATAGTAGCGCGATCGCAAAAACATCTCGCCCGAGTGATTCTCAAGTGAGTGGTGCGGAAGGTGATCTCGCTAAATTACCCTCAAGAATAGAGATTGCGCGAAATAAAGTGATTAAAGCGACTCTGGAAGGAGAGAAAGTTTTGGAAAAAGTCAAAATTAACAGTCCCAAACCAAACAGCACTCTCATTAAGCCAGAAGCCCCTTAAGCTGTTGGGGCGGGCTTCTTCCCTCCCAACAGCTTTGGGGTTTAGTTTTAATTCCCAAAAGTGTGGTCACACTTTTGGGAATTGGTATTATTTGCAGTAGATAAATGCCCCACCAGTTTATAAGTGATCTATGGTTCTAACTTCTAGCCAAGTCTGGCTAATTATTGGCATTCTCTTTTGTGTAATTGAGTTGCTAGTACCACTACCCACTTTTTTGATTGCGGGAGCGATGGGATTAGCGGCGCTAGCCGTAGCAGCGATCGCCTTAATTTTACCGATTCCAGCTTTGCAAATCTTAGTTTGGATGTTGATTTCAGGGGCATTGGCGGTAGTTTCACGGCGATTTATTCCCAAAGATTCCCATCAACTGCGCGAGGCAGAGCAAGGGTTTACACTGACGGAGATTGTTGCAGGTAAGTCTGGTAGGGTGCAGCATGAGGGGGTGTCATGGAAAGCGATTTGCGATGATCCGCAAGTGGCGATCGCGGCGCATCAAAAGGTAATTATTCTGCGGCGACAAGGAACGACTTTGGTAGTTGTCCCCGAAAATTGGCTCGATCATTAACCGCAGAAGCGAGTTGCGGCGCAACTCGCTTCTGCGGTTTTATGTAGCAAAACTTGCTTTGCTGTATATGCCTGTAGCGAGCAATAAAAAACAAGAGAGAAGGGCAGTGCGAAGTGCTGCTCTTCTCTCTTGTTTTTTTTTGTTCATGGCGATCGCCTGATAAAAAAAGATAAAAAGTGATAAAAAACAACAAAAAGCCAATAATCATAATACTAAAAGCCACCTTTTGTCTTACAAATTTAGATATTGTGATGTTGCAAATATTAAGAAAAAAATAATTTTGACTTTAGATACTCAAAAGTTTTCCACAGGGTTTTCCACAGATATCGTCCTGTTTTCCACAGATAACTATGGGTTTTCCACAACTGGTTTTGAAAAGATTAAGGGGATCAGTATATGGGTTAAGGATCAGTTAATAGAATGTTTGCTTTACTTGGGAAAACTTTTAAATATTGTAAATCGTAAAGTTATGTAACTAAAGACTCATTAAAAAGCTGATTGCTTCAATTTGTTATGGGCAAAATATCAGGCATACTTAATATTTCGTTACGTTGACAAGAACCGCTACTTGAATACACAATTGAATCCCTACCGCTAACAATGGTTGCGATATTCCAATCAAAGTTGTTTAAAAAGTTGAGGTTTCAGCATGAGTACGACCGTCAGCATATTGGCAGAGATTCCTGAAGAACTGCACGAAACCCTCAAAAATTATTTAGACTTACATCCCGACTGGGATCAAGATCGTGTATTTGCGGCGGCTTTGTCTTTGTTCTTGTTACAAAACGCTAGCGATCGCTCTGGTGCATCTTCCAATGCATCACAAAACTATCGCAGTACCGCCAAGGTGTATCTAAACGCTTTGTTTCAGCATTCCGTGTAAACCCAAGAGAGAGTTGCGGCGCTTTGCGCCGTAGCTGTAAACTCCAAAAAAGAGAGACAACGCATTGCGTCGCCTCTCTTTTTTGGAGTTCAAAAAGCACTGTAAACTGTGAACTAAGTATTTAATAAAAATTTTTGATAACTGCCATGTCGTCCACTCCTAATCAAACAGACAACCCATCATCAAGTCAAACCTTAGATGTCCTTGTCGTTGGCGCAGGAATTTCGGGTTTAGCGATCGCCCACGAACTCGTATTTGCCAAATGGCGTCAGGTGCTAATTGCTGAAGCACAGGATCGAGTGGGAGGCGCGATCGTGTCGATGCAAAATGAGGAAGGATATCTATGGGAAGAAGGGCCTAATAGCTTTCAGCCCGCCCCTGAACTCTTGCGCCTAGCTGTTGAGGTGGGACTGAAGGATGAGTTGGTGTTAGCCAATGGCAAATTGCCGCGTTTTGTTTTTCTCAATGGACGCTTAAATGCCTTGCCCATGAGTCCACCCGCGGCGATCGCCACTAAGCTGCTGAACTGGGGTAACAAAATCCGCTTAGCATTGGGTGCTATGGGATTTGCCCGTCCTGCGATGGCTGGAGAAGAATCCGTAGATCAGTTTTTTTCAAGGCTATTAGGAAAACAAGCGGTTGAGCGTTTGGTCGCTCCGTTTATATCAGGAGTCTATGCAGGTGATCCTAAAAAGCTCAGCGCTAAAGCTGCCTTTGGGAAAATCTTTCGCCTCGAAGAAAGCTATGGCGGCTTAGTGGCGGGGGCTTTGTTATCCAGTAAAGAGCGCAAAGCCCAAAAAGCTAACCACGCCGATCTACCCAAAGTTAAAGCTGGTGAACTTGGCTCCTTTCGGCAAGGTATTAAGATGCTACCAGAGGCGATCGCGCAGAAGTTGAGAGCGCAAGGTACGGCAGTTAAGCAAAAATGGACTCTGCGATCGCTCGAAAAACAAGGCGAAGTCTATATCTCTAAATTTGATACGCCCACGGGTGAAGAAATTGTGAGATCGCGATCGGTGGTATTGACCACGCCTGCCTATGTCACCGCCAAGCTATTACAAGACTATTTGCCCAACGCTAGCCAAGCTTTGAGCGAGATTTTTTATCCGACTGTTGCTTGTGTGGTTCTTGCATATCCTAAAACTGAGTTTATTTATGATATGCAAGGATTTGGGAATTTGATCCCTCGTACTCAAGGGGTACGAACTCTAGGCACGATTTGGTCATCAAGTCTATTTGCGGGACGCGCTCCCCAAGGTTGGCAACTGTTGCTCAATTTCATCGGCGGCACGCTCGATCCTGCCCTCGCCAAATTATCAGAAGCCGAAATTGTGCAAGCAGTGCATCAGGACTTAAAGAAAACACTGCTCAAGCCTAATACTAAAGTCGAACCTAAGGCGATCGCTGTCCATGTGTGGGACAAAGCGATTCCTCAGTATGAAATTGGACATTTGCAACGTCTCGCCACTGTGGATGCAGAATTGCAAAAGTCCGCAGGTTTATACATCAGCGCTAATTTTATCGGTGGTGTTGCCTTGGGTGACTGTATCAAGCGAGGCTTGCAAGAAGCTCTAAAAATTGATCAATTTTTAAAGCGTCAATAAATTAAGTCGGCGCTTTGCGCCGCATCAATAAATAGAAGTGCGCGGCGAAGCCGCGCACTTCTATTTATTACCAAGTCAAAGGAACGTCAAGCCATCGCCTCTGGTGATGACTAGTTCGAGTTAAGTCCATGAGAATCTGTGACCATACTCCTTCATAAAGACTGGGAGTCATGGGGGAGCCTGACTGAATTGCCTTTATCCAGCGATCGCAAATTGCTAACACTGGCGCAAGACGACCATCACTATAGGTTTTAGGAAAGTCGTATTCTTGAGGAATTGGCATCACTTCCATTTCAGCGCGATCGAGTTTGCCTTGGCGGAGACTAAATCCATGCACATAGTCCGATTGATTGGAACTTCCTAAAACTAAAGTTCCATTTTCACCATAGACAGTTACCCAATGTCCCCGTCCGCGATGGGTAACCGTACTGAGAGAAATATTGCAGGGAGTGCCGTCGGCTAGCTCTAGAAGAATATTGCAGGAATCATCAGCATCAACGGCGCGAAGGTTGCCATCAGCATCGGGACGCTCGTTGAGGCGCGTACTCAGATGTCCACAAAGGCTTTTGATGTCTCCAAATAACCAGCGCACATAGTCAAAGCTATGGGAACCGATCGCCCCTAATGCTCCTCCGCCAAATTCCTTTTGACTATACCAATTCCAAATACGGTTGGGATTGGCGCGACCCTGTACCAGCCATTCGATTTTAATTAAACGTTTTTTACCCACATGATTTTGGTCGAGTAAATGCTTTAGATATTGCCATTGAGGAACGCAGCGAAACTCGAAATCGGTGGCGGCGATGACTTGTTTTTCTTGGGCAAGTTGATGGAGGGAGATCGCTTCTTGAGCATTCATAGTCACAGGCTTTTCGAGCAAAATATGCTTGCCTGCGGCGATCGCCATTGCTGCTTGTGCGTAATGGAAGCTAGGCGGTGTGGAGATGGTGACGGCTTGCACTGCGGGGTTAGCTAGCAAGTCTTCAAGGCGATCGCAAGCATAGGCAACTCCAAATTTGTCAGCAATTTGTTGTGCTTTATTGCGATCGCGATGGTATATGGCGGCTACTTCGGTGTCGGGATGGATTTGTAATGCAGGAATGTGAATGAGTTGTCCAAATCCTGTTCCGATGATACCAACGCCAATTTTTGACATATATCTGCCTGCAATATAATACTGAGAATGTTTACAAAATACTCCCCAAGATAAGTGACGGCGCTTTGTGCCGCCACTTATCTCAGCAATTCTCATTATAAAAATTATTTTTGTGAAAGCCAGCCGTAGGCTGGCTTTCACAAAAATAATTATGGGATTTGCAGCGCCTTAGGCGCTGCAAATCCCATAATTGGTTTCATAATGAGAATTGCTGCACTTATCTTGGGGGAATGCCCTAAGCATCCCTTTTATTGTTATATAGCTACGGTCATTTGTTTTAAGACAAATCAAAACCCAAGAATTGACTGGCGGCGCGGAGCGCCGCCAGTCAATTCTTGGGTTTTATGTTCTAGTACACTTGGCGATCGCTATAAGTCCTTGAAACGCGGCGAAACGATAGCTTCGGCTAGGCAATTGTTTGAGTTTATGCCATAAATGCTGAGGCGATCGCAAGTCTTGTTAAGCAATTAGTTGGCTAAAGCTTTGTTCTACAGAGCTTTACGCTTCTATAAAAAACCAGAGAGTGGCGGCGCTTTGCGCCGCCACTCTCTGGTTTTTGAGATTTTTCTTAATATTGACAGCGACAGCTATATATTTAACTGTGCCAACCTACTTATTGGAATTAATGGATTGGATTTATTTGATTATTGCAGGACTATTAGAAGTCGTGTGGGCAAGCAGCTTGAAATATACGGATGGCTTTACTAAACCTTTACCTAGTTTGCTAACCCTAGCTACCCTTACGACTAGCTTGATTTTGTTAGCCCAAGCGCTCAAGACTCTGCCTATTGGCACTGGTTACGCGGTTTGGACAGGTATTGGTGTAGTGGGCACTGCAATCATTGGTTCTTTATTTTTAGGAGAGCCACGAGATTTACCCAGATTTATCTGCATTAGCCTAATTGTGTTAGGTATTGCGGGTTTGCGCTTCACTAGCCCAAAATGATAGGATCAGCAAAATGCTGTAATGTCCTGCTGCCTGAGATTAAGGAATGAATGTTAAACCTGTGAATGATCAATCTGTAAATGCTAAACCTTCAACTCTAAAATCATTACTATTAAGCATTCTTACCCTGATTTCTATTCTATTTATTGTTCTTTCTTTACAGGCGAGTTGGAATAATCCTCAAGAACAAACCAAGTTAGATCTATTACAGACTGATTTAATCTTGCAAGCTACACAGGTTCCCGAAAGCTTTCGAGATAAATCTACAGATGATATTCTCCAAGTGTTGTTGGGAGACGGAAATAGCCAAAATCTATACGCACAGTCTCTAAGCAGCTATCGTGAAGTTCTTAAAACAAGTAAATTTTCTTTGAAGCAGATAGAAACGCGATCGCCAGAGTTAGAGGCGGATGACCCACACATGTTTTCTAAGTTGAAGCAAAAAAAACTCACTAATATCGCTGAAATTAGTACGCGCATGGGGCTGCTGCAAGTTCAAACGGGAGACCTTAAAGGTGCAATTAGTACTTGGGAAAATGTGGTGGAATTAGAAGGGCAATCCATGACTACTAATGGATTAACAGCACAAATTCTCAAGGGACTATGGTCAGAGCCAACGCTACTATTTCCCAATGCTGAGAATCAAATAGGGCGTACCCTTGATGGTTGGTATCGTCAATTTGCTCTAATTAAACTTTATCAAGCCCAGCAGAGAAATGAGAAACTAACCGAACTTATAAATCAATCTCAGCTAGAAGCAACTTCGGCAATTAATCGCTTAGCAATCGTTAATTCCATTCCTTTAGTGGGTGGAGGCATCGGTATTTTGGTTTGGTTATATTTACTAGTCCAATGGATCTTCTTTCGTAAAGCTTCGCCATTTCACGATAATTCTCTAAGTGAAAAAGATGGAACGGAACAAGCTCAAGTTCAATGGCTAGTCCCTTGGGGGATAGAAAAAACTTGGGAAGTCATGGTGCTATGGTTTACAGCATTTTGTTTGATGACTCAATTTATCTTGCCATTGATATTTGAGCTATTTGGTTTGCGATCGCTGTCCAGTGACAACTTTCTAGCTCAGTCATTGCTGGTTTTAATTCCTTACGTGTTGTCCATGATTCCCATGTTGCCAACTCTCCAATTCAGTCTTGCCGCCTATCGTCCTTTGACCGAAGATTGGTTTCGCTTCAAATTTACGCAACCTCAGTGGATAGTTTGGGGTTTTGGTGGATACTTCGCGGCTGTTCCTTTGGTTCTAGTGGTGTCGCTGCTTAGCCAAAAATTCTTGCAAGGACAAGGTGGTGGTAATCCTCTATTACCAATTTTGACTGAAAGTCAAAATGTTTTGCCGAAATTTTTGCTATGGATTACCATCGCGATCGCTGCGCCATTCTTTGAGGAGTATTTATTTCGAGGATTCCTCTTGCCCTCACTCACTAAGTTTTTGCCTGTATGGGCAGCGATCGCTTTTAGTGGTTTTCTGTTTGCCCTTGCTCACTTAAATATTGCCGATATTATTCCCCTTACTACCTTGGGGATTGTGATGGGTTTTATCTATTGGCGCTCCAAAAACTTACTAGCTTCGATGCTGCTGCACTGTCTGTGGAATAGTGGCAGTTTTTTAGCGTTGATTGCCCTTGGCGGCAAATAAAAAATAGAGTTGCGGCGCTTTGCGCCGTAATTCTATTTGAGATTGTATGAAAGCGCAAAGCGCCATATTACTACTGCTGATTTTGCAGAACGATCCAAGGATGATCGACAAATGCAGCAATGTGACCTTTAAATGGTGAACTTTGGGATCGATTCTGGGCTTTTAATAAACTTAAAAATCGCTCAATATCTTCAAAATTGACCTGATGGATTAAATATCTTGATAAAAACTGCCTGACAATTCTTCTTTGCAATGCTAAAGGCTGTTCCTGCAATAGCTGCCGATGTAAACGTGGCGCTTGCTGATCCCAAATGACAGTAATATTTTCCTTAAAAAATTGACTTGCCTGTTCTTCTAAATAGGTCACATCACTTTGTAGAAGTTCTGAAGTTTGAGCGATCGCAGTTTCTACCTGTGGATTAAAGTGCTTTTCTAAATAGGGAATAACTTCTAAACGTAAGCGATTACGGCGATAGTCTAAATTTTGATTAGTGCTATCTTCCCAAACCATAATTTGATTCTCTTCACAAAATCCTGCGGTTTCATGACGGCTGATATTAAGTAAAGGTCGGACTAATTTAATCCGATCGCTAAGCGATCGCTGCCAAGTTAGAGATGCTAAACCATCGGCTCCACTGCCACGAATTAAGTTGTATAGCAAAGTCTCAACGCGATCGCTGCGGGTATGCCCTGTCACCACATACATACATTTATGAATATTTGCCATCTCTAATAACATTTCATAGCGCCATGTTCTTGCCTCAGATTCATTCTTAGGTGCAATTTTTGCAGTCCTTATACAAAAATTAACTTCTAAATCCCTAGCGAACTGTTCAACATATTCCGCATTAGCTTGCGAATCACTGCGCCAAAGATGATCACAATGGGCGATTGTTAAGCTCCAGTTAAGATTTTGCTGTTGCATCCATAAAAGCTTAGCCAAGCATAATGAATCCTGCCCTCCTGAAACCGCAATCAGAAGGTGGCTATTTCTTGGCAACATCTCAGGATGCGATCGTAAAGCTGCCCTTAAATTTGCTTTTAACAGCTTTGTATATAACATTTCTCAGAAATTCCCAGAGATATCTAAAAACTGTGTCCAAAAATTCTCATTATGGAACCAACTTTTGGGTTTTCAGCACCTTGGGCGTTGAAAACCCAAAAGTTAATTTTTTGAAAGCTATTCTTGAGGATGGCTTTCAAAAAATTAACTTTTATCAAAGAGAATTTCTGGACTTTGCCAACCACATAGCAATCTTAAATTAGTTGTGAAGCTTCGACGCTTCGACAAGCTCATTTAAAATCGCTATATTTGCTAGTCGTAACTCTAAATCAACGACAAAATCCTGATCCTTAAAACTGAAAAGTAGGATATATTGTTACCAGAAAAGCTGCATCTCTCCAATATTTATGTCTAAATTATTAGAGTTTGCACTGCGTTATTAAATTCAGATAAAGTTAGCTTGTGGGTGAGGAATATAATCAATGTCAACTAATAGTTTTACGGTCAACAAGTTACTGCTAGCACTAGCTGGCGTAGTATTTGGTTTTAGTGGTATTGCCCCAGCAAACGCCCAATCTACAGTAGCTGAAAAGAAAGCAAGCCTGATAGCAAAAGATTTAAAAACTTCACCAGAAAACTTCAGTGCCACTCCTCTAAATTTCAGTCCTAGCCCTTCTATTTCCATATCTACAAAGCCCGATGAAAACTTAGTAGGTATTGCCAAATCTAGTAGCGTTATTGCTCAGTCTGGGACAGCAACCTCAACATCTCCAGACATTCTGCGCAATCAGCTGCTAATTCGTCCCATCAACACTCAGACTCAAAACGTATTCATCAAGCGGATTTATACCCCTTCCTTGAATGCTGGTACGCCTGTTGGCTTTGGTCTAGAAACAGGTGATGCATTCATCGGTCTTTTTGGTGCTACCGCGGGTCGCATCAGAGACACGTTTGATGGCAGCATTTCCGTTGGTGCAGGTTTAGGTGATGCCAGCAGCTTACTTGCAGTTGAAGGCGTTTTCAACATGAACAGTATCCGTAGATTTGGCTCCAACGGTACTTTCGATCTCAAAGTACACCGCTTGGTTTATGAAGATTTTTATAGACAAGTCGGTGTGGCAGTTGGTTGGACTAACTTTGCCAACTATGGCTCTGATTCAGGCGGTACTCGCTCTTCAGTTTACGGTGCTGCTACGATCTCACAATTAACTGATCCCGATAACTTGGACAGCCCCAAGCCATTGATTGCAACTATTGGCGTTGGTGGTGGCGTTTATCGTAAGTCAAACAGTCCCGATGGAGTTGGTGTGTTTGCTAACTTGGGCTATCAGTTCGATCCACAATTCGGTGTAAGCACAGCATGGTCAGGGCAAGGACTCAACTTTGGTCTAGGCTTCTTACCTGATCCCACCATTCCTCTAAACCTCACACTCACCTATTCCGATGTAACCAACAACAGCGATGCTGGTACTCAAATTATTTTGGGTGTGAGTTATGGTTATAACTTTACTCGCAGGTAAGTCTATCTAGACTTTGGGGAACGATAGAGGCATCTTGAGAAACTTTATGCCTCTATCGTCAATCTATAAACCAAATAACTGATGTTAATTTTATGAAAAAAGTACTCTGCTCATTTCTTGCTTCGACGCTATGCTTTACAGGAAGCTTACCAGTATTTGCAGGAGCCAACCCTGTATCTAACTCAGGAGCTGACGGAATCAGTGGTTCTGGTGTTGGTGGTAGACGTGAATATGACAGTATGTCTAGAACTAAAGTCTTTATCACTATCAGGGGGCAAGGCCTAATTCTGTCGCGGTTATTGCTTCTGATATCCGCATTACCACCAAGTAATGAGAGAAGTAGGCTTATTAACCTATTCTACTTTCTTCTGACTGGTAGACTACCCTTTATTACTAGTAGCCTCCCAGACTTTAAGGAGAAACAGTCTCAAGAATTTGACAAAAATAAACCCGAAATTGGTGATGCTCAAAAAGACATCATTAATCAACTACTGTCTATCGGATTGGACTTTGAAGATGGTCGCCCTGTTAGACAGTTGGTGGGTTCCTTGACTTTGATGCTTCCTTTTGGAGTTGATGCCAAGCCATCGGATACAATCGCAACTGCGGCTGTTGACGGAACCAAGCTATATCAAGCAATCACATCTTACAATTACATTGTAGACAAGGTGATTACTCAGTCTCAAGGTCAAGGTGCTGAAGCCGAAAAAGCAAAAGCAACTCTTGCAAAGATGGAATCGGACATTATTTTCCAAGCCATTTCTACTACTCTCAAGACCGTTAGAGAAGAGTTGGAATCTACAAAAAGCAACTAATCCCTAGATTTGTTCATTAAAAAAGGTCAGGCTCCTTAAGGAGCTTGACCTTTTTTGTTTTACATGTGACTAGATTAATCTTAGAAACTTTTTTTTGCCAACTTGTAAAACTTTTCCTGATAACTCTTCAATAGAGTCAAAAGTGCGATCGCCTAGTTTTTCGCCGTCAAGCTTAACTGCACCATTTTTGATTTGGCTTTGAGCTTCGCTATTGCTTTTGCAGAGTCCAGAAGCTTTAACTAAATAATGCAGTGGGGCAGGGAAATTAATTTGAGCAAGTTCAAATTCGGGAATATCACCGAGATCAGTGGTATTACCTGCCAGCACAATTTTTTCAGCATCCTGTTGAGCTTGCAGTGCTGCTTCAGGGCTGTGGTATTGACCAACGATCGCTATAGCTAGTTGCTTTTGTTTTTCGCGAGGATTTGCAGGCAGAGTGGCAAGATCAATATCAGTCAACAGCTCGAAATATTTATCAACCAGAACATCAGGGACTTTTTCTAGTTTGGAATACATACTCAATGGCTCGTCTGTTAGTCCGACATAGTTACCAAGAGATTTAGACATTTTCTGTACGCCATCCAAGCCCACTAGCAGGGGCAGCAGCAATCCAAACTGTGCAGGCTTGCCTTGACGACTTGGATCTTTTAGTTGTAAATCACGCCCGACTAAGATATTAAACTTTTGATCAGTGCCACCTAGCTCCACATCGGAGTCGATCGCGACGGAGTCATAACCTTGCAAAAGTGGGTATAAAAATTCATGCAGGTAAATTGGATTGCCCTTTTCGTAGCGATCGCTAAAGCCTTCTTTAGCAAGCATTTGTCCCACGGTCATACTAGCTTGCAAGTTAATAATTTGCTGCAAATCAAGTTTATTTAACCACTCTCCATTGCGGCGTAACTCAAAGCGATCGCTAGAAAAATCAAGAATTTTCTTAGCTTGCTCTAAATAAGTTTCTGCATTATAGGCAACTTCCTCAGGAGTAAGTCTTGGACGAGCCTCAGAACGTCCTGTGGGATCGCCAATTTGAGCCGTAAAATCACCAATAATTAAAACTGCCTTATGTCCAGCATCTTGAAATTGACGAAGTTTACGCAGGGCAACAGTATGCCCAAGATGCAAATCGGGACGGGTGGGATCTATTCCTAGCTTGATCCGCAGTGGGCGATCGCTTTTTTGAAGGCGATCGCGCAAGTTGTCAGATTCACTATTAGGAAATATTTCAACAACACCACGTTCTAGTAGGGTTGATAGATTTGCTTGAGTTGGGCTTTGAGACATTCTAAAAAGTTACTTAAAATTTTTGTTAACGATAGGGCGAAATCATAAGGTCTTAATCATACTACGCTAAAGGTTTGAGGCTTTTAAAGCTTCTAAGTCAGCAAGAGATAAACCTGTAACTTGACAAATTGTTTGATCGTCTACTAAGTTCAACATTTTCTTAGCAAGCTCAACTGTACTTTGCTGAATACCTTGTTGGATGCCTTGCTCGATGCCTTGCTCGATGCCTTGTTGAAGTCCTTGCTCAATGCCTTGTTGAAGTCCTTGCTCAATGCCTTGTTGAAGTCCTTGCTCAAGCCCTTGCTCAATGCCTTGTTGAAGCCCTTTCTCAATGCCCTGTTTGAGGCTTTTAGTAACAGCACCACGTTGATCTTGGATAAAAAACTCACTTTTTTCCTGATCGTCTAATTCCTCACGAGTTAGATTTACTTGATTGGCAATATAAAAAGCTTTTTTAATTTCAGGGACTGTACTCATAACTTCAGGCACATCAGAAAGATATCTAGCTTCTTTCAAAAAGTATAGCCATTTATCGACTATCGTTCTTAGCTCTGATAGCTGTTTCTTGAATTTGGGAAGTTCTATAAATATCAATTCAATGTCATAGATTGGATAATTGATTAGGAAATCTTTCTCTTTTAAAATAAACCTTGAGGCGACATTATTTATTTCTGTAAACATCACAAAATCAGTGATCGTCAAGGCAATCACTGGATTGAGAAGGCTATAACCTTGTCCAGAAGTTAATTGCGTGGAATAGGACTTAGCCGCATTATATAAAATCCTCTTTTCAAATCCTTCTACATTCAAGACTTGCATCTCGATAATCACAGTGCGATCGCAATTATCAGCATCTTTAATATTTGCTTTGATATCAAGATAGGTATCTTTAATACCCCGAATTCTTGGTGCAAGATAAGGATTGAGGATTTCTATACTTTGGATGACTGGCTGTTCTTCATAAATTAGGGCATTGAGAAAGCTGATCAAGATGTCTTTGCTATCTTCAGAGCCGAAGATTTTTTTGAAGGCAAAGTCGATTTTAGGATTGATAAAAATCATAAAAAGTATACTGCTCTATACCTACTTAGCCTATTGTATCAAACTGGCGAGAATGCAATTGAGCGTAGCGTCCTGCTTTCTGTAGCAGATCATCATGGGTTCCCGATTCGACAATTTGACCTTGTTCTAAAACGATAATGCGATCGCTATTTCTGATGGTCGCTAGACGGTGGGCGATGATGAATACGGTACGTCCTTGCATGAGGCGCTGTAGTGCTTCTTGGACAAGGCTTTCTGACTCGGTATCTAGAGCAGAAGTTGCTTCATCAAGAATTAAGATTTTGGGATCGTGGAGGACAGCACGAGCGATAGAAATCCTTTGACGCTGACCACCTGAGAGATTTACGCCCCGTTCGCCCACCCATGTGTCATAACCTTGGGGAAGTTCCATAATAAAATTATGGGCATTAGCAATTTTGGCGGCGTTTTCCACGGCTTGAGTGTCGTAATCCTTTTGACCAAAGGCGATGTTAGAAGCAACTGTGCCTGAGAAGAGAATGTTTTCTTGGGGAACTAAGGCTAATTGTTGGCGCAGGCTCTTGATCTGCACATCGCGAATATCATAGCCATCAATTAGAATTTTGCCAGATTTGACATCATGGAAGCGCATTAATAAGTTCATTAAGGTGGACTTACCAGCTCCCGATGCACCAACTAAGGCGATCGCTTCGCCTTGATTTGCCACGAGATTAATATCAGTCAATACAGAGCGATCGTTTTGATAATGGAAACCTACGTTAATGTATTCCACTTTGCCCGTCACTGTGGGTAAGACGATCGCGTTAGGCTTTTCGGTGACAACGGGTTGAATTTCAAAAATTTCAAAAATGCGATCAACCGAGGCTTCGGCTTGTTTGATCTCGTTATAGCTGCCTGTGCTGTTGGCGATCGGGTCTATCAAAAGTGCGACACCCGCACCAAAGGCGACAAATTGTTCTGGCTTTAACCAATTATTAGAAATTAACCAGCCACCTAGTAAAAATAAAAAGCAAATCCCTGCGGCTTCTAAGAATCCAATTACAGGATATTGAATGGCGCGAACGCGATCGGCGGCATACTTGCGGCGGCTATTTTGCTCAGATTCTTGTTGAAATCGCTCGACTTCGTAAGCCTCGGTTGCAAAGGCTCGAACTAGACGAATGCCACTGAAGGTTTCGGAGAGTAAGGCGGCGAGGTTAGAGACTTGATCTTGACTGCGGCGGCTGAGCGTGAGCATGCGATCGCCAAACCATGCGATCAATAAAGCAATTAAAGGCGCAACGGCTAGGGTCGTGAGGGTCAAAATCCAGTTCAGATAAATCATGTAAGCCAGTACAAAAATTAATTGCAGCACTGACGGAATGAACTGATGGAAAAACTTGCCAATTACTTCGCCAATGCGATCAATATCTTCGGTGAGACGATAGGAGAGATCCCCTGTCCGAGACTCGGCAAAATATTCTAAATCGAGGGTCTGTAAATGGGAGTAAACATCTACGCGCAAATCTCGCGCCGCATTTAAGGCGGCTTGCGCCATCATCGAGTCCTGACCATATTGACCCAATCCCCGAAATACAAACATGACTACAGTAAAAATCGCGATCTGAATTATTCCATTGACATCGCCTTTACCTAAGGCTTGAGCTACTCGCCCCAGTAGATCAGCAAGCAGAGGCATTGTGCCAATAAAGATCAAAGTACACAAAAATGCTTTGGCAATTAGAAAACGTTGGGGATAAACGTAATCGCGCATTTGCCAATAGGAGGAACGCTTTGTAGGACGCTCTAAAGATCGTTGTTTCAAACTTGCAGCTCAAATATTTGTAGTTCACCGTCCTTTAGTCTCTCATTTTCTTGGATAAATTACAGCGCTTTGCGCTTTCTTAAAATCCCAGAAAACTTTTGAAAGGCTGGCTTCGCCAGCCTTTCAAAAGTTTTCTGGGACTACGCCTAGCTGTCTAAAAACAAAACCCAAAGAAGCTGATTCGCCCGCGAAGCGGGCGAATCAGCTTCTTTGGGTTTTGTTTTTTATTACGCCAAGACACTCATAACACAAGCAGTGACAGCTATATAGCTACAGTACAGTCATTTGTCTTAGGACAAATCAAAACCCAATAAGTGGCTGGCGGCGCGGAGCGCCGCCAGCCACTTATTGGGTTTTATGTTCTAGTACACTTGGCGATAGCTATAGTTGCTATAGTTCAAGAATATTTGCAGCAAAATTATGAACTCTACCTACAAAGCACTTTGGTTAGAAAATGGCGATCTCGTGGTGATTGATCAGACTCAACTGCCTTTTCGTTCGGTTACAAAAGTGCTTAAAACTAGTGCCGCGGCAGCGATCGCTATTCAAGACATGACCGTGCGGGGGGCAGGTGTAATTGGCAATGTGGCGGCTTTTGGGGTGTATTTAGCAGCTAGAGAAAGTAATGGCGATTTAGCAACAATTAAAGAGCTTGCCGCCGTAATTCGTCGCGCTCGTCCCACGGCAGTAAACCTAATGTGGGCAGTTGATCGCCTACTTAAAGTTTTAGAAAAAGCAAGCACGCAAAAACAAGATTTAGTAGAAGTGGCTTTGCAAGAAGCGATCGCGATCGCAGATGAAGATGTGATTGGCACTCGTAATATTGGCAAATTTGGCTGTGAATTGATCGAGGCGATCGCTAAAACTAAGCCCAAGGGTGAACCCGTAAACATTCTGACCCATTGCAATGCAGGGTGGTTAGCGATCGTCGATCGCGGTAGCGCCTTGGCTCCCATCTACGAAGCCAGCGATCGCGGCATCAATATCCATGTGTGGGTCGATGAAACTCGTCCCCGCAATCAAGGTGCAAATTTAACAGCATGGGAACTGGGGCAGTCTAAAATTCCCCATACTTTAATTGCCGACAATACGGGCGGTTTGTTAATGCAGTATGGCAAAGTCGATCTTTGTATCGTGGGGACAGATCGCGTCACGCGCTGCGGTGATGTGGCTAATAAGATCGGTACATACCTCAAGGCTCTAGCCGCTTTTGACAATCATGTCCCTTTTTATGTGGCGCTACCAAGTTCCACCTTTGATATGCAGATCGCGGATGGAGTCAAGGAAATTGCGATCGAGACTCGTAGCGCCGATGAGGTTTTGTATATGCAGGGTTTGCAGGATAACGGACAAATCGGAAAAGTGCGGGTCGCGCCTTTAGAAACAACGGCTTTAAATTATGGGTTTGATATTACTCCCGCTAAGTTAGTCACGGGTTTAATTACCGAGCGCGGTATTTGTGAAGCTGCCGAAACTGCGATCGCCGCCATGTTCCTCGACCTAATTCCTTAACCTACAGCGCTTCGCGCTCAAACTCGAACCAATAAAAAAGTTAAAAACTTTGCGAAGCAAAGTTTTTAACTTTTTTATTGGGGGTAATCAGTAGTTAAGGCGGCGCAAAGCGCCGCCTTAACTTTCTCAACAAATTTATTTCTTTAGAGAGACGATTTTTGATAGACTAGGCAAAGTGTTTGAAGGCAATTGACAAAAAATCTTCCAAACTACACTTTACAAAAAACTATTCACCCCATCTTTTGTCTCGGAGATAACCACACTATGGCTCGGATGTACTACGACACGGACGCAAATCTTGAATTTCTAGCAGGTAAGACAGTCGCAATTATCGGCTACGGTTCTCAGGGTCACGCCCATGCCCTCAACCTCAAAGATAGCGGCGTGGATGTCATCGTGGGGTTATACGAAGGCAGCTCCTCATGGAAAAAAGCTGAATCCGAAGGACTCACCGTGAAGACCGTTGCTGATGCCTCGGCAGCAGCTGACCTAATCATGATTCTATTGCCTGACGAAACTCAAAAAGCAATTTATGCTACCGAAATTGCTCCAAATCTAAAGGCTGGCAATACTCTAGCCTTTGCTCACGGTTTTAATATCCACTTTGCACAAGTCGTCCCTCCTGCCGATGTTGACGTGATCATGGTCGCGCCCAAAGGTCCTGGACACTTGGTACGTCGCACCTACACTCAAGGACAAGGCGTTCCTGCATTGTTTGCAGTTTATCAAGATGCCACTGGTCAAGCACGCGATCGCGCTATGGCATACGCTAAGGGTATCGGCGGCACACGCGGCGGCATTTTAGAAACTACTTTCCGTGAAGAAACCGAAACCGATTTATTCGGCGAACAAGCAGTACTTTGCGGCGGTTTGTGTGCGCTAGTCAAGGCAGGCTTTGAAACCCTTGTCGAAGCTGGCTACCAACCTGAACTCGCTTACTTTGAATGTATGCACGAAGTTAAGCTGATCGTTGACTTGATGGTTGAAGGTGGTATGGCAAATATGCGCTATAGCATCTCCAACACGGCTGAGTACGGTGATTACACCCGTGGTCCTCGCGTAGTCAATGCTGACACCAAAGCTGAAATGAAGAAAATTCTTTCTGAAATTCAGTCTGGTCAGTTTGCTCGTGAGTTTGTCCTCGAAAATCTATCTGGCAAAGCTGGTTTCACCGCCATGCGTCGTCAAGAAGCTGAGCATCAAATCGAGTCTGTCGGTAAAGAGCTTCGCTCCATGTTTAGCTGGTTGAAGAAGATCTAATCTATTCTCAAGCAAATAAAAAAGCGGCACAATGTGCCGCTTTTTTATTTGCGATCGCCTATCGAAAATTCCTGTATTGGTTGAGTTGCGGTATTTACCCTCGGAGGCGAATGAGTCGTCTGTAAGCGATCGCATTCTTGCTTTAATTCACAAACACGATCCTGCCTTGGATATTGATGATGCGGGGATTAATCAGCTATTGCGTCAGGGGCGGTTGTTGCTGGATGAGGTGATGAGTTGCCATCAGATCGCGGTCGCGCTCAGGTTTTGGTAAACTATAACCAATGGTAAATAAGGGAAAGCGAAGTTGAATTACAAGCGTACATTTGCAGAACTGGAGAAAAAAGCTGTCAAGTGGTGGCCGAAAGAATTAGAGGCAACGGTTGCCGCAGAGAGTGTCATTCCCAAGCTAATTGCAACCCAAGATCAGTTTATTAGTATCCTAAAATTATCTGGCAACACTCCTCATCAAGTTTTTGATGTCTTGAAAGCATCTGGAATGTCCGCTAATCTGTTTCTAAAACATCTGGTTATTCTCGCTGATTATGGCGGAGAACTAATTAAGCGATTGGGACGAGAGTTTACAGAAACCTTTGTAATCGATTCAGTTACAAATCGGCGAGTAATGAGGTATGTTTTTCGAGAAAAGACCGAAGTATATGAATTTCAAGTTTTGCCTATAAGTGGATTAGGCAACACAAAGCTAGATATTGACGGTGTTTCAATTACTAAAATAGTTCCGTTATCTCCATTGTACAAAGACCTGATCATGATTCTTTTGCATGGCGCAACTTCAGATGTCGCTCATTTAGCTGCCTTAGAAAAATGTGAAATCGGTGTTTTACTCGGTGATGAGATAGCAATTGACAAGTATGTTCGTGAGAAATACTTGTATGTCAGTAGAATTACCACAGGAGCAAATACCAACAGTCTTGGACAAATTGCTCAAACTTATGTACTGGAGACCTTACGAGGTTTTTTAACACAAGACTATCAATTAACTAGAAATGGTTCCATTATTCTCAAGGGCTATGACAAGAATGATGGAATGCCATTTGATGTAGTTGTCCAAAAGAATGGGAAGAAAATAGGCATAGAAGTTAGTTTTCAAGTGACGACCAATAGTGTGATTGAGCGTAAATCTGGACAAGCAGAAAATCGCTTTAGATTGATGAATGAAAATGGGTTTTGGATAGCCTATGTTATTGATGGTGCAGGTAACTTCCAAAGATCGTCAGCTATCGGAACTATTTGCAATTTCAGCCATTGTACAGTTGCGTACTCAAAAGCAGAAATCGCAATTTTAGCAAACTTCATTCAAGAAAAATAAAATGATTAGTTTTATTGATTTATTTGCTGGTATTGGTGGAATACGTTTAGGTTTTGAGCAAGCGATGCACGATCTTGGCATTCAAACTAAATGTGTATTGTCTTCAGAAATAGATAAATACGCTCAAGAGACTTACGAACTTAATTATAAAGAGAAGCCAGAGGGTGACATTTATAATATTAAGCAATTCCCAAGGTTTGATTTTCTCCTTGCGGGGTTTCCTTGTCAGCCATTTTCTTACGCTGGCAAACAAAAAGGATTTGTAGATACTAGAGGAACCTTGTTTTTTGAGATTGAAAAACTTTTAGGTGAATATCAACCAAAAGCATTTTTACTAGAAAATGTTCGTGGGTTAACTAGTCACGATCAAGGGCGTACTTTCAAGACAATTATTGATCGATTACAAAATTTAAACTATGGGGTATCTTATCTAATTTTAAATAGTTCAAACTTTGGTATTCCCCAAAATCGTGTCCGAGTATATATTTTAGGGCTTTACAATCAACAACCAATTTTATCTCTGAAATCTGATTTGGGTGCAACTGATTCCCATGAATTTAAGCGATCACTTAGTCAACTTACATTATTTGAGTCATTTGCTAATTATAATAACACTAAAGTTGTTGCTGAAATTTTAGACACAAATCCAAGTAGTAAGTATGATTGTTCTAAAGATTTTATAGCTAGATTGCTAAAATTCACAGGGAATAATCCAGACAAACTGCATGGATATAGATTAATTGATCATCGTAATGGGAATTCAATCCATTCATGGGAGCTAGGAATTAAAGGGGAATGTAATGATTTAGAAGTTGAGTTTATGAATGAGTTAATCGCTAATAGGCGAAAGAAAAAATTTGGTACACATCAAGATGGAAAAAAGCTTAATATTGACGAAATTAAAACCTTTTTTGATCGTAAAAATCTTGCAGAGACTATAAACAGTTTGATTTGTAAAGGTTATCTCAAAGAGATAGACGGAAGATATAATCCTGTAGCTGGCAATATGTCCTTTGAAGTATTCAAGTTCTTAGATCCTCAAAGTATATCGATTACCCTTGTATCTAGTGATGCTCATAAGTTGGGGGTAGTCCATAATGGCAGAATAAGAAGAATTACGCCAAGAGAATGTGCGAGATTACAAGGATTTCCAGATTCTTTTATCCTGCACCCTAAAGATAGCTATGCTTATCGTCAGTTAGGTAATTCGGTATCAGTACCTGTAATTAGAGAGGTTATCTTGGATTTGTTCAATCAAATCAATGTTTTGAGTGTTGCATGAATTAAAAAGGCTGAAAATCTGAAATTTTTAATGGGTGATGAGATTTGTTTTGATGGTTATTTTTGATCGCTGCCGAATGAGATCAACAAAAAATTGCTGTTGAAATTAAAAGCTTCATCAGCACATCCGCCATTAGCGACTTTCACACAGCACTGGGACAATTTCTAAACTATAGAATTATGCTAGAAGTTAATGAACCAGATCGCCAACTTTATTTAGCAATTCCCTTAGATGCCTATGAAACATTTTTTCAAAGCAGCTTTGCCCAAGCATCGATTGATCGCTATCAATTAAAGCTGATTGTTTACGAACCCATCGCTGAGGAGATAGTCAAATGGATAAACTAGAAAATTACCGTCTATACATTCAAAATCTTCTGGAAAAGCACAGTCATTTTAAAAGTCAAGACGATGTACAGAGTGAGTTGATTTTTGACACCGTGCGCGATCGCTATCAACTGATGCGTATTGCCTGGAAAGGCTTGAAGCGGGTCTATCATACTGTTCTGCATTTTGACATCAAAGATGGAAAGATCTGGCTCCAGCAAAATACAACCGATATTGACGTAGGACAAGAGTTAATAGATTTTGGTATTCCCAAAGAAGACATAGTGTTGGGTTTACATCCTCCTTTCAAAAGACCCTATACAGGCTATGGAGTGGCTTAGGCAATCATCTAGCTAAACTAACCTGAAACACATTTTCAGAGCCTTGCACAGCAAGCCTCTGAAAATGTGTTTCAGGTTGGATGTGAGCGCAAAGCTTTAGCTAACTAACTGCTTAGCGCGATCGCAAATAGCCTGAGCATTCATGCCATTAAACTCAAACAGTTGTCCTGCTGAAGCTGTGGTTTCGCCACGTTTCCATGAGAAAACATCGCGCTTACAATTGCTGCGAAGCATCACTGGTTCTAGCATTGCTGAGGAGCCGCCGATTACTCCAAGCAATGCATCGCCACCAAACATCGCATCAAAATCTGTATCGCTCAGGAACTTGCCATCTGCCTCAGAGCAAGTATCCCAAGCCACATCTGTTGGGCGATAAAGGCGGCGAGGGCTAACAATGGAAACGATTTTGGAGCCGATGCCCTGTTCTGCAAGTTTTTGGGCAGCTTCATATACAGGCTGAAGCATCATGTCACCAATGACCGCAAAGACAACCTTCTTAGTACCAGCAGTCTCTTGCAAAGCGATCGCGCCATCTTCGAGAGCCTGACGATTCTGTTCAAACGTAGTACGGATCGGCAAAGGCGACTTACTTGCGGTAATTACCACGCCCTTATTGACCGCCTTCAGCGCCCAGTCATAACAAACCTGAATGCTATTAGCATCAAGAGGGAATAGAGGGAAGATATTGCCATTTCGCATCATGGATGCGAAGTAGCCTTCGATTTCAGGGCGTTGGTGTGTCCAGCCATTACGACCTTGCTCTAGAGCGCCTGCGGTAAACAGGCAGACTGTGGCAGGAGTGGGACGACGCAACTCTGCCATCGCTTGGGTAACTGTCTGCCAAATGGGAAGTCCATTAATCGCAAAGGACTCATAGGAACACCAAAGGGTACGGCTGCCCATCAGTGCTAAGCCAACCGCTAAACCAGCACAGGCATCTTCGCTGAGAGGTTCATAAACCTGTCCCCCTGGGGCTTGGTTGTAGAGATCGTCTTTAGTAGGATGATTGATTTTGAGAGCTTGGTTGATGTTGGCGATTCCTGAAGCTTCATTGCCATCAGCATTGGTGACAATGTAGCGCTTGTCGGTCTGTCCCACATAGCCCACTAAGCGACCCATCGCTGTAGTAGAAATCTTCGCTTCCGCGATCGCATATTCTTCGAGAGGCAAGGTTCCTAAATCAACTAAGGGAAGTACCGATTCCGTAACGGCAGTTTTAGAAGAAGAACCACCGCCAGCCCATTGCAGATTAGTACTAACGGTTTGCCATGCTTCAGGATTGAGGGCGCGAGATTTTAAACCTGCGATCACCTCAGGATTTTCGATGGTGTGATGAGCGTAGAGATTGTGGGATTTTGCGCCTCGTGCATGGACACCTGCGCCCTTGAGTTGCTTAATGATAAATACGGTTAATTTTCCACCAAAGGCAAGTTTGGCAGCCTTATCCACACCCACAAGTACAGCTTCGGTAAAAGCTAAACGTTGTTTGAGAGAGAACGCAGTACTATCGACATAATCGCCCGTTTGATTTTGATCATCAAAATCCTTGGCATCCACAAGAATCACTTCATCGAATCCATTCCCTTTCCAAAAAGCAATCATTTCCGCATTAGTTTTTGTAGAAACCATGCTGTGATGTTCTTGACTAAATCCATTCCAAACTAGAATGGGAACAAAATTAGTAACTTCAGGATAAGCCGTATGGAAATGGGCGATCGCACTCATCGGGTATGGCTCACCTAAGCCGCCATCGCCTAAGGTCACAGGAAATAGTTTGTCACGATGTAAAAGCGCTGCTGCCATCGCAAAATGCTGTCCTTGTCCGAGGGGGCCAGCAGGGGCAAGAATCCCTGGGATATAGCCTGACAAGTGACCGAGCAAACCATGTTTCTCGCGATATCTTTCGCGCATTTGGCTAACAGTATTAATTCCCATATCTTCGAGGGAGCGATCTAAGAACATGGCGCTGTAGTACCCAGGGGCATGATGTCCGACTTCGGTGGGCATATTCTTATGCCCGAGCATATAGAAGGCAGCGACGGCTTCGGCGCTACTTGCAAAGCCCCCTGGGTGTCCAGATGCCTTACTAGCTGTAACTTGTAAGGTGAGATAGCGTAGGGCATCAGCCGCTAAGAGCGTTTGAAATACAGCAGCGCGATCGCGAGGATCGGTTACACCAGATTTGTCTGGGCTAAGCACAGGAACTTGCCCCAGTTCATCGAACCCCTCCAACGGTTCGCCAAAGTACTGAATGCCTTCACAGAAAGCGGGAGTGGCTGCGTTTGTGGTGTTAGGGGTTGCGACCATAGTATTGTTTTGACCTTTGATGTTTCCAGACTAGAGATTTGGTTATGAAATAGATAGAGGTTAAAAAATATTGAAATTTCTTCTCAATGTCATTTTAGTATGTCTAGGGATACATCAAATTTTGATTTGCTAACTGAAGTTATACCGTCGTGCTTGGTTTAAAACTATGAAAAAAGGTGCAGTCATAGATAAAACGGGGGTCTACCGTTATTCGCTATGGCGAGAATGGGATACGGAGAAGCCAAAGCTGGCTTTTATTATGCTTAATCCGAGCAAGGCAGACGCGGATATTGATGACCCTACGCTGCACCGATGTATTAATTTTGCAAAATTTTGGGGTTTCGGTTCGCTGACAGTAGTTAACCTATTTGCTTACCGATCAGCAAAGCCATCAGAACTCAAACAAGCGATCGATCCTGTAGGATTCCAAAATGATCGCTATTTAAAAAAGGCGATTAGGTCAGCTGATAAGATTGTTATTGGTTGGGGAAATAACGGTAAGTTAATGCAACGCGATCGCCTTGTTTTGGAGTTGCGCTCTAAATACAATATTCAACCTCACTGTTTAGGAATTACAAAAGTAAGTTATCCACGTCATCCGCTATATGTTGTGTGTAGCAAGCAGCCTAGTGTTTATAGATGTAATTTAGATTTTAAGCCTAATTATTTAGTTAATTAGCGTAACCTTATTCAAAAAACAGCCTAGAATCGCTACAATATCTTTATAAGAAATGCTCAAACTTATTACTGGAGGCGTTTTTTGAACTTAGTTCAACTCTTAGACCAACTCGGATATACTCAGTCACAAAATTATCGCTCTACGAACGAGTCTTCGCAGGAGCCATTGACTGAGCATCTTTTTCGTGCGGCTAAGAAAGCTGGAGTTCAAGGAGCCTATGTTTTTCAGACCAGCCCACCCGAACAAAAAATTCTTCCTCCACGTCCTGCTGTATATGTTGCTGAAGCTCAGACAAGGGAAGAAGCTAGAGAAATTCATCAGAGACTTTGGAATTTAGGAAATACACCGTTCCTAGTTATTTTGTTACCTAATGAAATTAGAGTTTATACAGGATTTGACTTTTCTTTAGAAAATGAGAAAAAGGGATTAGTATGTGAAATCCAAGATATTGCCAAGCTCACTTTTGAAAACATCCGTGAGAAGCTTATTGATTTTGGATCTAATTCTATTGATTCTGGAAAAATTTGGCAAACCCAGTCAAAGCACATTACTCCTGAAAATAGAGTAGATATACACCTACTTAATAATCTAGAGAAATTAGAAGAATACTTAGAGGGTAGGGGTGTAGAGCTTTCAATTATTCATGCTTTGATAGGGAAGTATGTCTATATTCGTTATCTCTATGATCGACAGATTCTCTCAAGAGAATGGCTGGCAGAAAACAATATAAACTTAGACACTATTCTAGGACGGAACGCAACTTTAGAAGGACTGCTAAAGTTAACAGAGCTTTTAGAGACTCGTTTTAATGGGGAAATTTTTCCTTTACCTTCAAATGTAGAAGAGATATTAGGCAATGATGAAACTGTTGCTCTAGTTGCTTCTGCATTTAAAGGTGATGATCTTGCATCAGGACAACTGCATCTTGACTTTAACGCTTACGATTTTTCTTATATCCCAGTCGAAACATTGTCGTCCATCTACGAACAGTTTTTGCATTCTCAAGGGACAGGCAAAAAAGTTGGTGCTGTTTATACCCCTGAACCTGTAGCAGATTATTTGCTATGCGAACTACAAGAATCTAAACCATTACAAAAAGGCATGAAAATTCTTGATCCATGTTGTGGATCGGGAATTTTTCTAGTGTTGGCTTACCGTAGACTTATTGAGCTTGAGTTAGCAAATAGTGTAAGTAAAAAACTAAAGCCCACAGAGCTACGGAGAATTTTATGTGACAGCCTCTATGGTGTAGAAAGAAATAGAGAAGCTTGCTATGTTGCAGAGTTCAGCTTGATTTTGACTTTACTGAATTACATTGATCCCCCAGATTTGCATCGCAATAAACAGTTCAAGTTTCCTTCACTCCACAATACTCAAATCTTTGAATGTGATTTTTTTGATGACGAGTCAATTTTTTGGGAACAAGGTAAAAAATTTGACTGGATTGTTGGAAATCCTCCTTGGATTGAGCTTAAACCTCAAAAAGATATAAAGGAAAACATAGAAAAAAAAGCTCTTTCGTGGATTAAAAACAACTCTAAAAATAGACCTGTTGGTGGTAATAGAGTTTGTGAAGCTTTCAGTTGGAGAGTTGTTAATCTACTTAATTACGAAGGATGTGTAGGTTTGTTAGTCCATGCAACAAGTCTATTTAATCAGGAATCTAAGCGGTATCGGCAGGCTTTCTTTGAAAGACATGTGATAGTGAGAATTACTAATTTTTCAAACCTAGCCTATGTTTTATTTGGTGGTAGAGGGCAAGAGCCTGCGGCAACTCTGATTTATTGTCAAGCAGAAACCGAAGTGGAAAAACCTCAAATTACTCACTATGCACCCTTAATTGTCAATCAAATTACAAATCGTTCTTGGAAAAAAGGTAAAAACTTACCTGTGTGGACAATTACTTTGAATGAAGATGAAATGTCAATAATTTCACATGAAGATGCAACAACAGGTGAAATTTTTGTATGGAAAATGGCACTATGGGGAAGTTCAAGAGATAAAAAAGGACTCAAACGTTTGCTAAGATTACTACCTTCCACTTTGGGGCAACTTGCAAATAAAAAAAAATGGAGGTTTTTTACAGGCTTGCAACTTAGAAACCAAGGTTCAGTAGATCAAATTGAGCCATTACCTCAATTGTCAGGCTGGAAAAAAATTGATATTCATAAGAAGTTCGATATTCATACAAAGACACGATCTAGTTTCCGTTTTGCTATTCCAGAAGCTTCATTGCAATTAATCAATGAGGATTCTTTTTTTGTTAGAAAAGGAAGAAGTATTCCTTTTACTGTAGCTAGTGCACCGCATATAGTTCTTAATTCAGGATATTGCGCTTACAGCGATATTGACTTCATTATTCCAGAACCTCAAATAGGAATTGCGGGAGACAAAACTGATGCAGATTATTTACGTGCTATATCCATATTAATAAACTCTAGTATTATTCAATATTTTCTCTTCTTTCATAGTTCTTCTTGGGGTGTTGGACGCAGCAAGATTTTCCCGCGAGATTTGAAAGAAATTCCACTACCTGAACTTTCTAGTCAGCAAGTTATTGAACTTGCAAAACTACAGAAAAGGCTGTCATATTTGGAGGAGTTCACAACCACTTCAGATATTTTGCTTCAGCAGTTATTGGATGATGAAATTGAATTTCTCTTGTCAATACCTAGTAACCTTGGAATTATTGCCAGGGAATTTCTAGCTATTAAATTACAGTTTAATAAAGGTAAATCAATTGTTCCAGCATCTTTATCTCCGAGCGAAGATCAACTTCAAAGGTATGGTTTGCATCTTAGAAATGAATTAGATACTTTTACTGAAGGTGGTGGGCTTAAACATAGTATTACTTTGACCCAATCCAAAACATTAATTACGTGTTCAGTAGAGTTTGTCCAATCAAATTATGCTATTGATGTACATGTTGAAAAAACACAGGGAGATTCTTCTTCTTTACTTGCATATATTCAGGAGGAAACAAAACAACGTTTTAGTCAATGGGTATATGTGCAGAGAAGTCTGCGTATTTTTGAGGATTCAAGAGTTTATATCTGTAAGTCTCCACGCTTAATTGATTGGACTAGAACACAAGCTTTGAGTGATGCTGACGACATTATTGCTGAAATTTTGTCAGTAAGAAGCAGACTGCATGAGGTAACTAAATAATGACAGCAGAGAATCTTAATTCTTTCACTTTAAATGTTTATATTAATAGATTTCGGCAGGATGCTCATCAGCTTCTTGCTTGGGGATATCAAGATGCTCTGTTACAAATCCATAGTGATCTTGTAGAAGAGGAAATTACAGGATTAATAGTGGAAGCCATAGAAAAAAGACTTGACAATCCATATACTCCAGAAAGATTTGATCGATATTCCATAGATGAAGAGAAACCAATTGCAGTTGAAGGACGCAAAGGTAAAAGAAGACGAAGATTAGATTTGGTAGTAGTTAGCGGTCATTGTCGCCCAAGATCCAAGTATATTTTTGAAGCGAAGCGATTACGCAAAAATGGTTATCCTATTGGCAAATATATTGGTAAAGGTGGATTGCAATGTTTTGTTCAAGGGGTATATGCGTCAGAACATCCCGAAGCCGCAATGATAGGGTACTTACAAAGTGATAATGCAATTTATTGGGAAACTGAGCTACAGCGAAGTTTTAAGGATAGTCCAGATTTGGGCATAAAGCAGCTATTGCAAAAAGCTCAAGTTCTATCTTCTATAACTGATGTGTGGACTAGCGAACACGAAAGAGAAGAAAACGCACCTATAATTATTTATCATATTTTTCTTGACTGTTCTACATCTCCGCAGTGAAAGCGATTTGAAGAATTCAAAAGTGAACTCTATCTAGAATTCAAAGACTATTGTGTAGAGCGCATAAAATTCCCCAATCGCAACAAAGCCGCCATCATCTACGACAGCAAAATCACCCTTACAGGTATACCCCTCAAAGCTTACGAATACATCGTCAATGGCAAACCCGCCCTAGAATATATCATGGAACGCGATCTCCTCATCCGCGACAAAGATAGCGGAATTACCAATAATCCTAAAGATTGAACGGGCGATCTCGCTACATCCTTGACCTCGTAAAGTGCGATCGCGCGAGTAAGTGTCGAGTCCGTTGCGATCGTCAATAGCTTGCCACCATTGAATGAATGCACATAATCGCCATGATATAGTGCAAACTTCTAGTTACGCTATACTAGCTAATGATTCCAGCTTCCGCAGGATTGAGAAAATGAACATTGCCTTAAAGCCAGAACAGGAAAATTTTATTCGTGCCAAACTTCAAGATGGCAAGTATCAGAGTGTTGACTCTCTCCTAGCTTTTGCATTTCAACTTTTAGAAGAACATGAAGCCAAACAACAAAAGTTGAGCGAACTAAGGGAAAAAATTGCTGAAGGAACAGAGCAAATCAAACAAGGCGATGTCGTTGATGGTGAATTAGTATTTCAACAATTACAGGTCAAACTAGAGCAGATGAGTCAAAAATAAAAAAGATTCATTATGTCTAGTTACTCCTTCTCAAAAATAGCCGTCAACGATCTAGATGATATCTGCACATTTATCGGACAGATTAATCCAAAAGCTGCCAGTAATCTATTTGATGCTATTCGCCAAAAATGTAAGCTCGTTGCTAGTTTTCCTAATATGGGCAAAAACTACACTTGGATTGCTGCCAATTTGCGTGGTTTCACAATAGATGATTACATCGTCTTTTATTATCCACGTCCTGATGGTATTGATATCATTCGAGTGATATCTGGAAAACGCGATCTTGAGTCCATATCTGAAGAATTTACTGATGAAAATAGGAGCTAAATTATGCCTAAAACAGTGCAGTACATAACCAACGAACAAGGCGATCTCATTGGCGTTGTATTAGATTTAGATACCTATTCTCGACTTACTCCCGCTTTAGATCCTGAATATCTTATTGGCTTAACAACAGAAGAATTAAAAGCCCTCGCTAGTTGCAAATTAGCCCTAACCGATCAAAATTACCTAGATCAACTAATCGATAGAAACACCCAAAATTCACTTTCTGAAGGTGAGCTTCATGATTTAGATGACCTTCTAGAGAAAGTTGATCATCTTACTATTCTAAAAACTCGCGCTAGATATACTCTAAACCTCTTGCAACCAAGATTAGAGCAAAGGATAGTTGCATGAGCGCCTACATCCCTAACCATTTACAAAAACAAATTCGAGAGCTTTTTCATGAATGCTGCGCCTACTGCAAAACAGCAGAATTTTTAACAGCCGTTACCTTTGAGTTTGAACATATTCAACCAATTTCCACAGGAGGCGAAACTACATTTGCCAACCTAGCTCTATCCTGTCCTTCTTGCAATCGCCACAAAGGAAATCGTCAAACTGCGCCCGATCCTAGCAACAACGATCTAGTGCCGCTATTTCACCCGCAACAACAAATTTGGCAAGATCACTTTAGTTAGGACGAGTCCAAAACAGAAATTATAGGCAAAACAGCGATCGGTCGAGCCACTATTACTGCCCTCAAAATGAATCGCTCATCTCTAGTTCGAGTTAGAGCCATGTGGGTAAAATTAGGAGAACATCCACCTATATTTTCAAAATTAGTTCAAGAAATTAGTTTGGAAGCACAACAAAAAGGGCTTACTCCCGAAATCTTAGAGGAAATCCTCAAGTATGACTTTTAAAGTCATTTCAGAATATTTCTATCATTAAAGCCGCTAGTTTTTTAACAGCGATCAAAGCAATCCCCCATAACTAACCTTCAGGCAAAAAATCCTCATCTAGCGTTTGTTCAGCAGTAAAAGGAGACTCCATTGAGAAAGTGGCGATGCTTTAATTGCAATTTCTGGCGTAAGACTGCAAAACTAGAACTGCGATCGCGATTACATAGAGAATTGAGCTATCAAAGAAAAAGGTTTCTATTGAAACTGCTACTTCGCAATAGTTTCAATAAAAACCTTGTTTTCTTCATTGCTTTACGATGTAACCGAAAAGAAGAGAGAAAAAGTAATCTAGTTGAAACTAGCCTTTAACGGAAACTGGCACAGTTTCGGGCTTGGCTTTTTCTACCGAAGGGATAGCCTGTTGGTTCGGAATACCAACAATTGGACATTCTGCTGTGCCAACAGTTGAACGAGTGATTGCCTCCGAACTTTCTTTTGCCTTCTTCGGATCGAGAATCCAATCTCGATAAAATTCAAAGGGACATTCTCCTTTGCCTTGATCGCCATCACCTGAATTGAGCATCCCAGTGTAGCCGCGATGCATCAGCTTGAAGATGTGATTTTGTGATTGGGCATTCTTACGGAAGTCGCGAATTGCAAACTTAGACAAAGCGGCATACTGAATACCATTTTCTTCTTCGCCACATTCGCCAAGGGTGCGACCATCAAACCCAACGATCGCTGAATGTCCAAAGTAACTATAAACCCCATCAAAGCCAGCGGCATTTGCCACCGCCACATAGGTGTTATTCATCCATGCCATCGCCTTAGAGACAATGATTTGCTGTTCCTTAGCGGGATACATATAGCCCTGACAGCGCACAACTAACTCTGCACCACGCATGACACAATCACGCCAGATTTCAGGATAGTTACCATCATCACAAATGATCAAACTGATTTTCAACCCCTTCGGTCCTTCTGAGACGTAGGTGCAGTCACCAGGATACCAACCTTCGATTGGTGTCCAAGGCATAATCTTGCGATATTTCTGAACAATCTCACCGCGATCGTTCATCAAAATTAGGGTGTTGTAAGGCACTTTTTCTGGATGTGCTTCATGTTTTTCACCTGTTAAAGAAAATACTCCCCAGACTTTATTCTTTATGCAAGCTTGGGCAAAGATGGCAGTTTCCTCCCCCGGAACTGTTGCGGCAGTTTCCATCATTTCCTGCGGATCGTACATGATGCCGTGGGTGGAATATTCTGGAAAGATTACCAGATCCATACCAGGCAAGCCAACCTTCATGCCATCTATCATTGAGGCAATTTTTTTGCAGTTCTCAATGACTTCTGCCTTTGTATGCAATCGCGGCATTTTGTAATTAACAACCGCAACTCCAACTGCATCTGCGCTCGAAGAAATATCGCCGTGGTAAGACATAAAATCCTCTACTTATTATAAATAAACTCAGATTTTGTTTAGCTACAAAAGACTTACTGAGAAATAGTAATTACTCTTGCTTCTTTACTTGATTACTAAACGTTTGATGATTAATCAATTCAACTTAAATCCCTAGCTAATTAACAAAACAAGACTAACAACAATATTTACTATTAGTTTGCGAGGTTATAGTGAGTATATTAAGAATTAATAAGTATTATAGAACACACAAAAATGGAGATTGTATCGTTAGCAACCTATTGGTTATAGAAAACGCAGATATAGAGTAGCGCCGCAAAGCGGCGCTACTCTATATCTGCGTTTTGCTTTTTTTCTGACGTAACTGGCTACTGCTAGGTAGCAATCCAAAATGAGTGTCTAAGCTATGACTACAATTTCTGTCTTAATTCTTCAAAACTGTCGTTAAGATCAGCGATCGCGATCGCTTCTTGATTACCCGACTCTAGCCATTTGATTTGTATTTGCCCCGATTCAATTTCTGCATCACCAATCACGATCGCCGCCTTAGCATTGGCATTGCTAGCGCGTTTAAACTGCTTGTCAAATTTTGCGCCACTCAGATCGAGTTCAGCACTAAAACCTGCTTGACGCAGAATTTGAGCAATGTATAGAGACTTAGCTTCAGCTTTTTCACCACGGGAAATCACATAAAAGTCGATCGCTGATTGCGCTTGTTCGGCAACTTGCTGCATCAAAATTACTAAGCGCTCTAAGCCGATCGCCCAGCCCACCGCAGGCACATCGGAGCCACCAAGCTCAGCAATCAGGCGATCATAGCGACCGCCACCACAGACTGCCGACTGTGCGCCTAGTTGGCTAGACTGAATCTCAAAGGCTGTGCGAGTGTAGTAGTCTAAGCCGCGCACTAGGCGATTATTAATGCGATAGGAAATATTTAGATCGGTGAGTAACCTTTGGACTTGCTCAAAATGTTGCTGTGACTCAGGGCTGAGGTAATCGAGAATGCTGGGCGCATCTTGGGAAATTTCTTGGGTGCGTTTGTCTTTGCTGTCGAGAATGCGTAAGGGATTGCGAGTTAAGCGATCGCGTGAGTCCACATCAATTTCTTCAGCAAAGGGCGTGAAATAGTCCACCAAAGCTTGGCGATAGGTAACCCGATCTTCAGCACTTCCTACGGAATTCAAATCAACAACGAGATCTTTTAGACCCACTGCTTGCAAAAAGTCACTGGCGATCGCGATCGCTTCGGCATCGGCACGGGCATCGGCACTTCCCAATACTTCGACGCCTAATTGATGAAACTGGCGCTGACGACCCGCTTGGGGTCTTTCATAGCGAAACATTGCCCCCATATACCAGAGTCGCTGCACACCACCTTGGGCAAATAGTTTATTCTCAATATAGGATCGTGCTACTCCTGCTGTCCCCTCTGGACGCAATGTCAAAGAGCGGTCGCCTCGATCATTGAAGGTATACATTTCTTTACCGACGATATCTGTGGCTTCACCAATGCCCCGCGCAAATAGCTCTGTAGACTCAAAAATAGGTGTGCGGATCTCGTTATAGGCGGCTTGGGAAAGGATTTGTCGCGCCTTTGTCTCTAGCTGCTGCCAATAATAAATTTCGGGGGCGAGAATGTCGCGAGTGCCGCGGGTAACCTGAAGTGAAGACATGGATACAAATATGATCTGTGTTTTATTTCAGAATACAGTATCAAAACCCAGAAATACGAGTAGCGGCGCATCGCGCCGCTACTCGTATTTCCCTAATAGTTATTGTGCGCGATGAAGCTGTGCACTGCTAATTATTCACGGCGAAGGGAGTATGTCCTAATCGGTTTATCCTAATCGGCTTAGAAGTTAAAAATCGAGATTGCGATCGCACTGTACATTCACAAGGTAACAAATCTCGGTAAAATCAGAAAGTAGCTTGGCACAATATAAACATAAAAATCCCCAAAGCTGTGGCGCACGCGCAGCGTGCGCCACAGCTTTGGGAAATAGTTTTTAGTTATGCCAAGCTATTGATGTCTCTACTTAAATTGCAAATAAATTCTAAATAAACTCCCAATAAAATTTTATATGCCTGAAGATAACGCTATGCCAACACCGCCAGAACAATCAGCTAATCAAGCAATATTTGATGAGGTTCTGAAAAGTGTAGAAATCGATCCTGCCCTGCTAGCAGAGCTTGGTGAAGTCACTAGCGATCCTGAACAGGCGATCGATACCGCGATCCGCCAGTGGCTACAACGTCGCGCGATCAAAGAAGCCGATCGCTCCCGCCCTCTAACCATGAATCCTGTCGTCCCTCCCCGCGGCGAGTGGAATGATTAATCAGTGATTAAGCAAATTATTTAACACTTATGCAAGATTTTTGGTTGCTCAACGGATTTTTTCTCGCACTAGGGCTGATTTATATAATCGTTGCCCTAATTTTTGTTTTTGGTGGGAAAAGCCGTAATTTACGCAGTCGCAATGAATCGATCAGTAAAACTATTAAGCCAAGCAGGCTCAATGCTTCTCGCAAAATCACTGGCTACAATCTTTTTACAACTGGTTTACTAATTAGTTTCACCGCTGTCCTATCTTTGCTCTTCGGACAATCGGTTAACCTATTAGTGTTAGCGGCGATAAATCTTGCTGTTACTTTTATCGCGTTGAGACTTCAACTATTTCATGAGGCTGAGAGCGCTCCTATGCCAACTATCCGCACCAGCGAAAACCCAGAATTTATTAAAAATCTGCCCAATGATGAAACGCGCAGCGAAGTTATTGCGGAAATTCGCAAGGAGTCTCTAATTTCAACGGATCTAGACATTGCCAATTCTGAACTAAATCCTGAAGATATCAATATCACCTCAGAATTCACCACCGAATCTAGATCATTCTCCCGTAAGCCCTCTGTGGAAATTTCGCCAGAGATTTTTGCGGAACTGACAGAAATTTCTAGTGATCCAGCCGCCGCCGTAGATGAGGCTATTCGTTGGTGGTTACGTCGTCGCCTCATTGATGTGGATAATGGGGGCGGTGGTCGCAAGAGTTTGCGCTCCAGTGAGTCATGGCGATCGCAACAACAAAGTTGGAATGATTAATTCTTTTACGCCCTTTGATGCGGTTTTAGGACAAACTCAGGCGATCGCTTTATTAAAAGCTGCGATTCACAAAGATCGGATTGCCCCTGCATATTTGTTTGCGGGAGCCAGTGGCGTGGGACGGAGTAAGACAGCCTCGGCTTTTGCGGAAGTATTGCTAGGTGATCGTAAATCTAACAATCGTCTCAGCGATCGCAATCATCCTGATCTGCTCTGGGTGGAGCCAACCTATTTAGATAAGGGCAAAATGTTAACGGCTAAAGAGGCGGAAGCCGCAGGACTAAAACGGCGAGCTTTACCCCAGATCAGAATTGAGCAAGTGCGGGAAATTAGTGAATTTGTTAGTCGATCACCCTTAGAATGCAAGCGATCGGTGGTGATTATCGAAGAAGCGCAATCTATGGCTGAGCCCGCCGCCAATAGTCTGCTTAAAACCCTCGAAGAACCTCTCTATGCCACCATCATTTTAATCGTCCCCGATGCAGGTTCCATTTTACCCACCCTAGTTTCACGCTGTCAAAGGATTCCTTTTACTAGACTCAACCAAGCCCAGATGCAAGAGGTGCTAGTCCGAGAAGGACATACGGAAATCCCAGCAGATGTGGTGACATTAGCCCAAGGCTCGGCAGGACAGGCGATCGATTCCTTTGAGCGTTTTAAAAGTATTCCCTCAGAATTATTAAGTTCTGTTAGACAAGTCCCTAAAGATGCTAAAAGTGCCATGACAATCGCCAAGCAAATCACCAAAGAGTTGGAAGTGGATTTGCAATTATGGCTAATTGATTATTTGCAAAACTATCTTTGGGAACATCACAAATCCCTATCAACTTTGCAACATCTCGACAAAGCGAGAGAATTAATCAGTAGATATGTGCAACCTCGATTAGTTTGGGAAGTCACTCTTTTACAAATTGCTGGCAAACTTTAGAATTAGATAGAAGGGTGGCGCTTCTAGTCATGATATTTTGCGTAAAGCGATCGCACTTTCTCTTTGAACTTTTCACGCACATCTTCAGGCTCAATAATTTCGCAGTCTTCGGCATAGGGCATCATCTCGCGATAGAACCAAAATGTATTGCTGATTTGACGGATGATTTGACGGATTGGGGGATTGGCATCTAGCCATGTATTATCTATATCTTCTTCTCGCGCTTGGTAAGCATGGGCAAGATTTCCCGATAAATTAAAAGTGACATAAACTTGATCGAGTTGCGATCTCCATTTGCCTTCAATGGGTGTAATTGCCGCTTCGGCGGGAATGCGATCAAGTCTGAGGCAACGGTTATGTTGTAAAGCAATCACTGTATCAGCTCTAGCAATATCTCTACACCAGCAATCAAGATATAACCGTTTGTCGTGGTGAGCGACTTTGGCGTAATGAATAGCGAACTCATGGGGATAATCGGCAGCATCGAGATATCTCAGGCTAAAGGGCTGTTGCTGCTTGATGTAGCGATCAATGGTATGTCTCCAAATTTCGGGAGGTTTATCGAGAAAGCGTTCGATATTGCGGCGCAGTGGTGACGCGAGTTCGCTACGTTCTAGTAATAAGTTGGCGATTATCTGGGCTTTTTCTAACTCTCCGTAGTCAACTAATAGTCTAAAAGTGCGATCTAGGGATTCAATACGATCGCTTGCCCAGTCGTTATTTTTGGAGATTTGGATTTGACGACGAGCGATCGCTTCGACGAGTTTAGAGATATTTGGGCGATCGCCCCATGTCATGCCAAGTTCGGTTGCGATCGCTTCTAAATTAGCCTTATCGCGTTCTTTGATAGATAGTGTGATTGATTCACCTTTTCGGGACATATTATGAATTACGAATTATGGATTGAAATTATCTCTATAGGAGCTTTGATAGCTATCGCCCAGTGTACTAGGATATAAAACCCAAGATAGAAGGACGGCGCGGGGATCGCTGCCCTTCTATCTTGGGTTAAACCTGCGGCGCTTGCACCGCAGGTTTTTGGAGTTTATTATATCTATAGTCTTTTGAGTCTTTTTGTAATCCAATAAAAGTTTTGAAAGGCTCACTTCAGCAGTCTTTCAAAACTTTTATTGGATTTTAAGAAGGCGCAAAGCGCTGTAAATTTTCTAGTTATTAACTTTTGAGATTTTTTATGCAGCCCCATGTAAAACTAGGAAAGCAAAAACTAGATAAGAAATTTTCTTGGACTCCTTACTTATTTCTACTGCCAGCGATCGCCTTTCTCTGTTTGACTTCGTTTTTGCCAGTATTGCAAGCAATTTATCTGAGTTTTACTGACTATGATTTTGTAGGTAGTCCTAATTTTATTGGATGGAAAAACTATCTAAATCTTTGGCGCGATCAAACTTTTTGGAAAACATTAGGAAACACTTTAACCTATCTGATTTTTGCAGTTCCGAGTCTTGTAATTTTGCCACTAGCTTTAGCGATATTAGTTAATCAAAAGTTACGCAGTATTAAATTTTTTAGGGCGATTTATTATTTTCCTGTAATTGTTTCCGTAGTAGTTGCTGGCATAGCTTGGAAATGGGTTTATGCTCAAAATGGGATTTTAAATTATTTCCTGTCAACTATTTCATTACAAAATGTCAAAATCCCTTGGTTAACTGATCCCAAAACTGCCATCTTTGCAATTATTTCTGTAGTGATTTGGCGTGGTGTTGGTTACTATATGGTGATTTATTTAGCAGGTTTACAGGCGATTCCCGCAGACTTATATGAGGCAGCCGCGATCGATGGTTCTGATGGATGGCAAAGGCATTTTGATATTACGATTCCCTTGATGCGTCCTTACATTATTCTCGTAGCAGTAATTTCTTCAATTGGAGCAATGAAGGTATTTGAAGAGGTTTACATCATGTCTCAAGGTGGTCCCGCTAATAGCACTAAAACCGTTGTTTACTATTTGTATGATAAAGGCTTTACTAGTTTAGAAATGGGATATGCTTCGGCAATTGGTGTATTTCTATTTCTAATTATTTTTGTTATTTCTATCTTGACTTTTAAATTTATTAATCCCTATGAACAAAAATAGTCTGAAATCATCATCGAATTTCCTAAGCAATATTCCTCAATTTGTTGTCTTAATTGCGATCGCAACTTTAACGGTATTTCCTTTACTTTGGTTGATCAGTACTGCCTTTAAATCACCAACCGAAAATATTTTTCAATCTGTACCGCAACTATTGCCCGCCCAGCCAACTTTTGAAAACTTCATCAAAGTCTGGAGAAATTCTCGTTTTGATCTTTATCTCTGGAATAGCTTTCTTGTTTCTAGCATTACTGTAATTTTAAATTTGCTATTCTGCTCTCTCGCGGCTTTTCCCCTTGCGAGGCTTGATTTTAAAGGACGCGATCCCATCTTTTGGGCGATCGTGGGAACGACGATGATCCCCTTTCAAATTACGATGATTCCCCTTTATATTTTGGCTGTAAATCTAAATCTTAAAAATACCTACGCAGGTTTGATCTTTCCCTATGTAATTTCGGCTTTTGGTATTTTTTTACTGCGCCAAGCATTCCAAAGCGTTCCTAAAGAAATGGAAGAGGCGGCGCGGATGGATGGTTGCTCTAGTGTGGGGATTTGGTGGCATGTGATGTTGCCTGCGGCAAGCCCTGCACTGATTACCTTAGCGATATTTACCTTTGTGGCGATGTGGGGTGATTTTCTGTGGCCATTGGTAATTGTCGATAAGGTCGAGCTTTACACGTTACCGAGGGGGATTGCGAGTTTAGCTAGTGCTTTTTCTGAGGATTGGCGCTTAATTGCGGCGGGATCGGCGATTTCTATGCTGCCAGTGTTTATTGTGTTTATTTTTTTACAACGCTATATTATTCCGACCGAGGCAAATATTGGTGTGAAAGGATAATTTAATGCCAAAATTAAATCCATGCCCAGATTTCAAAGCCGACTTTTTAATTGGATTGATCGCTCTTTGCCTGCTCAATTAGGACGCAAAGCAAGGCGATCGCTTGATCAAAAAATTGGACAAATCGTAGACCTATTCTCAGGGTTAAATTTTCAAGAGTTGCCGCGATTGCTTGCCTATCAAGTCGCTCGGGCGGCGCTATATCCTGTGTATTTGATTTCTTCAAACGTAAAGCGTAATTTTCCTGCTCTCGATCGCAGTAAAGATGAGGCGCGGCAAAGTTTGCGATCGCAGGAAAGTGCAGGATTACTATCAGAATCAAAAATAAATTCTGATGAGATTGAAAACTTTAAGGAGTCAACTGAAAATCAAGTTCCCAATATCCCTCTCACCGAACCTCCCTTACTTTTGCGTCCTCTAGTCAAATTTTTAAATTGGATTGACCGCACTAAAATCAAGCTAGATCGAAATATTACAGCGCTAGTTAAGTCTCCATCGAATCGCCTAGCCAATATTCGCCATCCTAATTCGTCTCAGTCTGCACCTTCAAAGCGAGATTTAGTAAGGATTTCTAATCGTATTTTTGCCGAGATTTGGCAACAACAAACTGAACAGAATAATAATGCTCAGGATAGGGATGCAAGCTCATTAAAAGAAAATAATGGCTTAGCAGAAGTTACCGCTCTAGGGAAAAACGATAAGCTCGAACAGTTGCGAAGACTGATCGAAGCGGCGATCGCCTATTTCTTTGGAAGTCAAGCAAGTTCAAGTTCTGATCCTGAGAATAATAGTTTAAGCAGTGATCTTGATAATTTAGAACTAAAAGGGATAGAAACATCTCAAACTAACTCTTTAAGTGATGATCCTAAATTAAAGCACCAAAAAATTAAACCTAGTCGCAATCCCCCAGCTTTAGGAGATCGCCTACTTAATAGAAAATCATCATCAGATAATTTACTTTCTAACCAAGTCTCGACAGGTGAAATCGCTGAAAAAGCGCCCCTCGCGACATCTAATCTAGAACGTTTGCGCGATCTGATCGCGGCAGCAATTGACTATTTTATTAGTAAGCGATCGCTGGGTAGAAATGAGTCAAATCAGCTAAATGGAAATCAAAATCTCCAGTCTATTCAGCAATCGTCTGACACCTTGGAGCGATCGCCAGCTAAATCTCCTGATGTCTCCCTAAATGAGCAAGATACCGAATCATCTAGCTCGCTTCAGTTAGATGATCAACTTGATCGTTTACGCAAATTGATAGCAGATGCGATTGATTATTTCTTTGGTAATCAGCGATCGGCTTCAGTTCTGGAAGAAACATCAGAAATAGAAGTAACCGAATCAGCATGGCTCACCATGGAAGATCTCTTTGGTGATGATAATGGTCCTTGGCCGCTTCCCTTAGAATATGAATCAGTAGCCTTCACTAAGTCACCTGACTTGACTGCCCTTAATTCATCGGGTGAGTTACAGAGTTTTGAAACTACTACCAGCCAACTATCTCAAGATCTTCTAGAAGGAGGCTTAATCTTTGAAGAAAATCTATTGGAATATCAACAAGCTCAATTTGAAAGCGATCGCCCTTTGAGAGCATGGATTGAAGCCAACGCCACAATTTTGGGCTATGCCTATAATCCGATGATGACCGTAATCTTCTGGTTCGATGAATTAGTTCTCAAGATTGAGAATTTAATTATTGCGATTTGGAAAAAGCTGATTAGCATTCCCAAACGACTATTAAAGTCCCCTAAAGATTAGCGGTGCGGCGCTCCGCGCCGCTAATCCTTGGGTTTTAATGTCTATTTTTAGACTGGGAAAGGTGTAGAACATAAAACCCAATAATTGTCTGGCGGTGCGGAGCGCCGCCAGACAATTATTGGGTTTTGATTTGTCCTGAAACAAATGACTGTAGCGGTAGTTTTAGACTTGAATTTTGCTCAAAATAGAAAGTGTGCCAAATCCAATTAAGATAACTCCACTCGCATAATTGAGCCAACTTGACCAGCGGCGAAATTCTAAAAAACTCTTGATCACGCCTGTAAATGTCCCTGCGATCGCCAGTGGTAAAACCGAACCAATCGCATAGGCTAGCAGAAACTCTGTTCCTACTAGCAAATTGCCTGAACCTGACACCCAAGCCAACAAAGTCACCAGTACAGGCGTACTACAAGGGGATGCCACAAATCCAAATGACAAGCCAATAAGTAGCGATCGCAGTCCTTTCGGTAAACTTGCTGACACTTCCCAATTACCAAAGCTAGGTAAACGCAAAGAAATTACTTCCAATAGCTGTAATCCCATCGCGATCGCGATTAGCCCCATAGCCACTGACCAACCCCAAGCCGTTTGTCCATAAATCTTACCTAGCAAAGCCGCTGCTAGTCCAAATCCTGTTAAGGCGATCGCAAATCCTAAACAGAACCAAGCTGATTGCAATGCCGATTTCCATGTACTTTGAGATTCATAACCACCGATATAGCCAATGGTGAGAGGCAACATCGATAAAGTACAGGGAGTAAGACTAGTCACCAGTCCCGCCAAAAAGACTACGCCCACACTTGACCAAGAGGCTTGACTGAGTTGACTATTGACTAAAGTATTAGACCATTGCTCAAGGTAATAGAGCCAATTTGCGAAGGATGGAAACATAGATATTTAAAGTTAAGAGGTTTGTTATAAATTCAGATACAGCTATAAAATTTCAACAGACTGCAAGCAGCTATACTAAAAGATATATGAATAATGTAACTCGCTACCAAAATGCTGCTCTCCAATATTACCGAGATCTAACTGGTTCTTCCTATTTGCACTATGGTTATTGGGATCCAATTCCAGCACCTTCAGACGAACTGACCGTCAGCCAGTTGCGGGTCGCTCAAGAGAAATACGCAACCCATCTTCTATCTTTTTTACCCACAGATATTCACACTGTACTAGATGTCGGTTGTGGTAATGGAGACAATGCGATCGCAATGCTAGAAAAAGGACTGAAAGTAGAAGGATTAGCACCCGATCCTCTTCAAGAAGCTGATTTTCTAGAACGTACTCACGGTAAGGCAATATTTCACGTTGACACTTTTCAAGAGTTTGTGAAAGATCCTCAAAAATATTCTCCACAGCTTACCTATGACTTAGTTTTATTTAGCGAAAGTAGTCAATATATGTCGCCAGAAATGATTGCTGAGGGGTCAGCGACGGTGGTGAAATCTGGCAGTTATGTACTGCTAGCAGATATGTTACGGAAAGATCCCGAATATCGTGAAGGTATGTTTTCTAATTGTCTAGTAAATTCTGACCTGCATAAAGAAATGGAAAAAGCTGGCTTTAAGCTAATCAAGACTGACGATATTTCCGCTCATATTGCCCCAACTTTGGATATCTGTGTGCAGAGTTTTCAAACCTTTGGGGTTTCCACAATGAAATATATCGCCAATCTCATTGCGATCGCAGTTCCACCAATCTATAAAGTTCTGCGCTACTTCTTAGGCAAACAAACCAAGAAGTTGATTACTGAAGGACTTCAAGCATCTAATCTTTTCCATAAGCACCTGTGCTATGAAATTCAGCTTTGGCAAAAGATCTAGTTATAACTATGCCGAGCTACTGGATCGCCGTCAGGACATAAAGCCCAAGAGCCGCCACGCTCTCTTGGGCTTTATGTCCTGACTTGGCTGGCTACAGCTATACATTTCCAAACCAATAAAAAACCCTACTTCGCAGTAGGGTCAAATAATCGTTTTTACTTTGTCTCAAACATTTAGATTAGGAACATTCAGGGGCTATAGGTTGCCAAGCCACCAGATCAAACCATGTCCTGTAGAAAATTCAAGAATTAACAAGGATACAAAGCCAATCATCGCTAGTCTTCCATTCAAAAGTTCTGCATAGGGTGTGAAACCAGCTTTCTCGGTTTCTTCAACATACATCTTTGGTTCGACTGCAAAATTGTTAAGTACACCGCGATCATCGACTCTATAACTGTTACTCATGGCTTTGCTCGTTGTTTTGTTTCTTTATGTTAAGAAATATAACAAATGATTTCAAGTCTCGAATCTAGCCAAAGACGTGGATGAGACATCCGCTATACCTACATAAAGAGGTATAGCAAGAGAGAGGCGGAGCTTTGCGCCGCCTCTCTCTGTTTCGGGAAATAGCTAGTCCAGCTTTGCCCCAGCTAAATCAGCATCTTCCAAATCTGCGCCGCGTAAATCTGCGCCGCGTAAATCTGCGCCTAGCAAATTTGCCCCTTGCAAGTTGGCACTTTGCAAGTTAGCCCCGCGTAAATCTGCGCCTCGCAGGTTCGCAGACTGCAAATTAGCCCGATGGCAGTTACTACCATTGAGAGATGCGCCACTAAAGTTTCCCCCCGCAAGATCGGCTTCTATAAGGTTAGCACCGCGCAAATCTACCCCTGCAAAGTTTCGTTCTCCTGCTTCATATTCAAATAATAGTTGCTCGGCTTTATTTGCACCAAGATGAATCATCGACGTAGACTGATCCCCAACTAAAGCTATTAAAGATTGATCTGATGGCTCAATGACTTGAGAACTGCGATCGCCTAGTTCCTCAATGATCCGTAATACTCCAACAATATTGCCTTGAGAATCATGAACTAAAACCGTAGAGATGCTGACCGAAATCCAACTGCGATCAGGTAACTGTAGAGTCATAGGCATACCAATTACAGGTTTACCCGCCAACGTATCGAGAATCACCGATTGCAAGGCGATCGCTTGTGACTCAGGAATATTTTGAGTTGAATAGCCACCAACTTTATTATTCCAAGCAAGTAAGCGATCGGCGGCAGCATTCCACAATAGAACTTTACCTTCAGGGCTTAGAATATCGATCGCCACTGGTACAGCCTTAATAATCGCTCTTAACAGTTCATTAGTTCGTTGCAGATTTGATTCGGCTTCTCCGCGTTCGCTAATATCAATACAAACACCGTCAGCAAGGACTAATCCTGAATCAAGACGATAGTAACGCGCAATATTTTGTACCCATTTAACCTCACCAGAAATTGCGATAATCCTAAACTCATGGCGGAAAGTGGCGAGCTTATCAAACCCCGCCTTAATCAAGGCTTTAAATTGATCAACATCTTCAGGATGAATCAAATCTAATATTTGGTAAGGATTAGAAATGGCATACCTTGGCGCAATGCCGACGAGATCGATCAACCCATCACTAATAAATGGCACAGAAATTTTCCCCGCATCATTCATCGCTAATCTATAAAGGGTAGCGGGCATACTGGCGGCGATCGCAGCGAGGCGTTGTTCACTCTCCTGTAAGGCATACTCAGTGAGTTTGCGTTCTGTAATGTCACGGGAGTTAATCACTAAGCCCTGCACATTATTATCTTGGAGAAGATTGCAGCAAACTGATTCTAAATAAACCCAATCTCCATTAATATGCTGGTGGCGCATCACAATCGGGGAAGAGACAGAGAGAGTATCAACCGAATTGGTTAAGAAATCTTGGAAAATTGGCAAGTCATCAGGATGAATAAAGCGAATAAACTTCTTGCCGACTAAATCTTCAGGCATATAGCCCAATGTCCGAAAAATAGCAGGACTACAATATTGAGTGGTGCTATCGATATCTAAAATATTAACAATGTCAGAGGAATGCTGCATCATCGCGCGTAGCTTGGCTTCGTTACGGATCAAGCTGCGAGAAATACGACGTTGCTCATCGCGTTCTACCCGAATTTGGCGATCCATGAGATTTAACTTGGCATTCATCTCCGCTACGCGCACTTCTAGTCTTTGATGAGACTGCTGTAATTTGTCTGTTTCCTGTTTGCGTTGGGTGATGTCCTGAATCCACCAACGCATACCGATCACTTTTCCATCCGATAAATCGCGAATACTGATAATCGTAAAGCTGGCATCAAAGGGCTGTCCTGTGGGAAATTGCATCCTAAAGTCGAGACTTTTGATGTTCTGTCCTCTTTGTAATTGCCCAATCAATCTTTGAAATTGTTCTTTATAAGTAGGATAAACAAAGTTTTCTAGATTTTGACCAATGGGAAGTGAGCCAAACATGAGCATGGCAGCGCGATTTGCTTCGGTAATTGACCCATTGGCATCGGTGACAAAGTAGCCATCGGGGGCAAAATCAAACAGTTCTTGATATCGCTCTAGTTCTACTAGTTGCGATCGCTGATTGATTTGAAGTTCGGTCAGGTTATCTTGTAAAACTTTAATAGCATCTTCCAGATTAAGACTCTTGGTTTCGATCCCCAGAGAAGATGATACAGATGTGGCTGCAATATGTTCTAGTTCATGCAGTTGCTGAATCGAGGCTGCGATTAGTTCGAGACCAAGGTGCATTCCCATAAACAATCCATGTTTTAATCAGTCTTTCAAGACTTAACTAGTATAGCTGTCGCCACTCGCTTCTTACTTTTTGTATCGGTACTTTGTGCCAACAATCAAATAAAAGTAAAGGGTGGCGCGAAGCGCCACCCTTTACTTTTATTTGATTGTTGGTTTGGCAATAGTCTTGCGTGACTGAGATGTTTGTGGCTTTGCAGATGGCTTACTGGACGAAGATGAAGACCTTGAAGGGTTGTAATCTCTCCTTGGCTGATGCTTCTGTTGTCGCCCAACTTGGATTGGTTCAGGTTTAGCGCGAGGGTCTGGCTCAAACCCCGCAATAATTTCTTGAGGTAGCGATCGCTTGATCAATTTCTCGATATCAGCGAGAAACTTACGCTCATCTACGCAGACTAGCGACAGTGCTTCACCTGACGAGCCAGCGCGTCCTGTGCGACCGATGCGATGCACATAGTCCTCTGGCACATTGGGCAGCTCGTAGTTCACCACATGGGGCAACTCGCTAATATCTAGACCCCGCGCCGCGATGTCTGTGGCGACTAGCACCTGTAAACTACCGTCTTTAAATTTACCTAGCGCACGGGTACGCGCCGCTTGGCTTTTGTTGCCATGAATTGCCATCGCCACAATGTCATCTTGATGCAATTGCTTAACGAGGCGATCGGCTCCATGTTTGGTGCGGGTAAATACCAGCACTTGATACCAATTGTGAGTCTTGATCAAATGGGTCAGCAAATCTCGCTTGCGATCGCGATCGACGGGCAGAACTCTCTGCGTGACCAGATCAGAAGTGGCATTTTGGCTGGCAACTTGCACCATCACAGGCTGATTAAGCAAAGTATTGGCAAAGGATTTAATCTCGTCGGAGAAAGTTGCCGAAAATAATAGATTTTGGCGACTTTTGGGCAATAAAGATAAAATGCGGCGAATATCACGGATAAAGCCCATGTCTAACATGCGATCGGCTTCATCAAGCACCAAGATTTCAACCTGAGACAAATCTAAACGACCCTGCTGCACATGATCTAAAAGTCGCCCCGGGGTTGCCACCAAAATTTCTACGCCACCGCGAAGGCGATTAATTTGAGGATTAATATTCACGCCCCCAAAAATTACCATTGAGGTCAGAGGTAAATGTCTACCATACATCTGCACACTCTCTTCGACTTGGGCGGCAAGTTCACGGGTGGGTGTAAGGATCAAAGCACGGATAGCGATTTTGCCAGCAGGCGATCGCTTAACCACTTTGTCTGACAGCTTTTGCAAGATCGGTAAAGTAAAACCTGCGGTTTTACCAGTACCAGTCTGAGCGGCTGCTAATAAATCACGACCCGACAGCACTACGGGGATCGCTTGAGCTTGAATTGGGGTGGGGCTTGTATAGCCGCGTGCAGTTAGAGCGCGAACAATTTGAGCAGATAAGCCAAGCGCCGCAAAATCAAGTACAGAAGAAGACATAAAACTCCAAATTTTCCAAGGTTGTATTCAGCCTGTCGCTGCAAGATCTGCGATCTTTTAACCTTACCAATCCTTAGAGTTTTGCAACATTTCTAAGAATCTAAAACCTTACCCAGTGGGATTTTAAAGCTTCAAAAAATGATTTTCTTTAAGAGATTTACTTACTCAAATAAAGATAAAGCTATTTTTGAAATTGGTGATAGACAGACTAGAGACAGAATTTATATAAAGTGCCAAGAGTATCAAGAACTGGGAGAAGACACTAAACTTATAGACACTGGATGATTATACACCAGTAAAAGAAAATGCAAATTTGCTCTGGCGATCGCCAGCAATTCTCATTATGAAACCAATTTTGGGGTTTGCAGCGCCTAAGGCGCTGCAAACCCCAAAATTGGTTTTTTGAAAGCCAGCCGTAGGCTGGCTTTCAAAAAACCAATTTTTATATTGAGAATTGCTCTGGCGATCGCGCTAGTCACAGTTTGATAAAGATTCAAGAATTGCATGGCGGTGCAAAGCGCCGCCATGCAATTCTTGGCAAACCTAAGAAGGACAAGAAGCCCCGTAACTTACTTCTGAGGTTTGTGCCCTAACAAGACTGGCGACAGCTATAATTTTTTTTGTAGTGGTCAGCCCAAAACAAACCTGAAGAAAAAACGAGAGATACATGGTCAACATTGGTTATCATACCGCCAGAATCCAAGCGGGTTTTCTCAGGTCAGTATATAAAGCAAGTATTTCAGTTATCGCTGGCTTGCCAATTAAGCAATCTAGACAAGTTCCTATTAAAGTTTATGCCCTATCCTGCGAGCGCGACTTACCCGAACAAGTCGCTAGTCTTCGCTCTTTTCTAAAATATGTGGGTATCCCAGACCAGTTCACAATTATGTCTGACGGAAGCTATACCCCAGATAGCATCAACCTACTTCAAAGCATTCATCCCTGCGTAGATGTGCAGCTTTTAACCAAATTTCAAAGAGAAGATTTGCCAAACTCGGTGTATGCCTATGCCTCAAAGCAAGCAATGGGAAAAAAGCTTGCCGCCTTAATGTCAATTCCCATTGATGGCGCGACTCTCTATACTGACTCTGACATTTTGTTCTTTCAAGGAGGTTCCAATTTAGCCGATTTAGCCGAATCCAAAGATTCTCATACCTACTATTTACCCGACTGTAAAAACTCTCTTGACTCAAGACTTATCTATGAAGAAGTAGAGCAACGGGAGCCAATTAATGCGGGATTTATTTTGTTTAAAAGCGGATTAGATTGGCAAGAACCAGTTAAGAGATTGGCAGAGCTAAGCGAACCGCCCAACTATTTTTCTGAGCAAACAATTGTCAACTTGACGATTAAACGTAATCAAGGAATTGCTCTCGATCGCCATAAATACATTATGAATGTCGATGATCAGTTCATTTATCCCGACCAATTTGCCAGTAAAAAAATTGCAATGCGACATTATGTAAGTGATGTCAGACATAAGTTTTGGCTGTCAGTGTTTTTCAAAGCTTAAATCAAGCATCATGGGCGGCGCTTTGCGCCGCCCATGAATGTCGCCCATAATATTTACTAAATGTGATTAATCAGTATGACTCAGTTATTTAGTTTCGATATTTTCGACACACTTTTGACCCGATTAGTGATTGAGCCGACCGATATTTTTAAAATTTGTGGCGATCGCGCCATGCGATATGGTTGGATTAATTGCTCAGCCAGTTCTTTTAAGGAAATTAGAATTAATGCGGAAAGGCGATCTCGTTTATTTTGTGAAGGTGGTGAAGCAAGCCTTGATGAAATATATCGAGAGATTGCAGATACTCTGGAAGTTGAGAAGGATGTAATTAACAAGCTTCAGCAGCTAGAACTAGAGGTTGAAACTGAATATCTAATCGCCATACCCAAAGCTTATTCAATGATTGAGAAAGCCCGAAAATCTTCTTCTAGCGCTTCCTCTAATGTGATATTTCTATCAGATATGTACTTGCCTGCGACCTTTTTAGAGGAAAGATTAAAGCAGCATGGATTTTGGCAAGATGGCGATCTCATCTATGTATCTTGTCAATGGCGCAAATCTAAAGGTCAAGGCAATCTATTCTTACAAGTTTTAGAAGACTTACGGCTAAAGCCACAAGATCTAGTTCATACGGGCAACAATAATCATGCAGATGTCGAACAGCCTCGATCTTTAGGAATTTCATCTATATATTTTGGCGATGCTAATCCCAATCGTTACGAACAAATTTGTCAGAAGTATGCTCATACGACAGATAGCATCACTTCTCTCTGGGCAGGGATTTCCCGTTATACAAGACTGACGGAATCTCAAAATCAAAAAACATTAGTAATTGATGATATTGCCGCTTCTGTAGCTGCACCAATTTTGACCGCCTATGTGATTTGGATTTTGCAACAAGCAAAAGTCAAACAATTAGCAAGAATCTACTTCCTAGCAAGGGATGGCGAAATCCTGTTGCAGATCGCTAAAGAACTCGCGCCGAAAATTTATCCAGAAGTGGAGCTTCGTTATATCTATGTCAGTCGGCAAGCGTTGAGAATGCCTGGTTTAACTAAGATTAGTCAAGCCTTTTGGGGATGGATGTTTGACGATACGGATATTTTTACGATTGAGAGTCTGTTGGCGCGAATGTGTCTTGATTTTGTTGATGCACAGCTATTCTTTGAACCATTGGGATATCCACGCGATCGCTGGCAACAAAATCTCTCTGCAAAAGAAAGAAAAGAACTAAGGGCAAAATTAGAGAACCATACTCTTTTACAAGAAAAAATTTTAGAGATTGCGGCTCAGAAGCGTGAAGTTCTGAAGGCTTATTTACTTCAAGAAAAAATGTTGGACGGTCAAGCCTTTGGTTTAGTGGATGTGGGCTGGCGTGGTAGTTTACAGCTTTCTCTTGAAAGTGCTTTTGAAATCTTTGGCTCTCGCAATCCTGTGGGATTTTATTTTGCCCTCGATAAGCCATCGGGCGGACTAACTCACAAAGGTGAAGTACTGACTTTCTTCTTTAATTTGAATAATTCCATAGGACTCCGCAACTATATTGATTATCGATATGTATCAGCGATGGAGGTCTTTTGTGCAGGGTGCGAAGGCACTACTCTAAGTTACGCTTTGCAGCCTGACGGCTCTGTCAAGCCGATCCTCAAGCACGTTCATAATCAACCCGCTCTAGATTGGGGACTAAAATATTTTCAGTCAACGGTGATTACTTTTGTTCGGCATCTTGTTACTATCTCTCCACAGGATTTCAATATAAATTACTCTCCCAAAATATTACGCGAAGCCCTAGATCAAATTTTTCTAGCATTTACGAATTCTCCGACCCGACAAGAAGCAGAAGCTTTCACTGATTGTCCGTTTTTTGATGATCCCAATGAGCTTTATCATTTCTATTGGGCTATGCCTTTTCGATTGAGAGATATTTTGTTGTATTCTATCTCGCGCCGAGAGAGCTTTAATGTGCATCGTAACTCATGGAATGAGGCAAGTCTCCAAGTAAGCTCAACCGTTGTAAAAGTAGCGCTTCCCATCGCGATCGCGCAGCGAAAACTACTCAAACGCTTCAAAAAGTTAGTCAAGAAATCCTTAAATTCTTTTTAGACAAGATTTTTAGTATTTAGGACAACTCGTGAACCTAATTGATATAGACAATATTTAGGTGCAAGCAACTTCTGAGCAGAATTTATTTCACTATTGATTTCGATTGGTTGGCGATCTCTTTGAAAAATTAGTAGCGATCGCTCCTTCGGAAATAGTAAACATCCCATTGTAGTTTGCCTTTTGGAGAGAGGTTATAATTTTGTAGAAATTATTGCCTAAGTTTACAAATGAGTACAGATCCGCAGTTCAACGATATTTTGCTGTATACCTCTCCTGATGGAGCAGTAAAAATTGAGGTGATTTATGAGAGTGAAACTTTTTGGCTGAGTCAAAAGAAAATCTCTCAACTTTTTAATGTCAGTGTCCCCACAATTAATGAGCATTTGCAAAACATTTTTCAAATAGGGGAGCTAGAACAGGTTTCAACTATTAGGAATTTCCGAATAGTTCAACGTGAAGGTAGCCGAGATGTAACGAGACAAATAGATTTTTATAACCTTGATGTTGTTATTGCTGTAGGTTATCGAGTCAATAGCTATCAAGCAACCCAATTTCGGATCTGGGCAACTAATACCTTAAAAGAGTTCATTATCAAGGGCTTTGTAATGGATGATGAGCGCCTCAAGCAAGGTAAGCATTTTGGCAAAGACTATTTCAACGAGTTAATAGAGCGTGTTCGGGAGATTCGCGCCAGCGAAAGGCGTTTTTATCAAAAAATTACTGATATTTACGAGCAATGTAGCATTGACTATGACTCAAAATCTCCAACTACTCAGACCTTTTTTAAGACAGTCCAAAATAAGTTGGAGTGGGCTATTACAGGGAAAACTGCGGCAGAGATTATCGCAAGTCGAGCCAGCGCTGATCAGCCTAAAATGGGGTTGCAAACATGGAAAAATGCTCCTGAAGGGAAAATCATCAAATCGGATGTCACAGTAGCAAAAAACTATCTGATTGAAAAAGAAATTAAAGAGTTAGAGCGCATTGTCACCATGTATTTAGACTATGCAGAAAACCAAGCGGCTCGACAAATTCCTATAAAAATGCAGGACTGGATCGATAAATTGGATGCTTTTTTACGCTTTAACGATTATGACGTTTTAACTAATGCTGGTTCAATATCTGCCGAAGTTGCTAAAAATCTAGCTGCATCTGAGTATGAAAAATATCGAGTGATTCAAGATCGAGAATATATATCTGACTTTGATAAGGTGGTTAAACAATCACTTAAAAGTGCTAAGAGAAAAGATAAGCCCTAAGATCAAGACTAAATAAAATTACAATTTAATAATGGGAAATCAAGAGGTTTCTACAATTACTGGGACATAGGTTTGGCAGTAGTTTGAAAATTAAATGTTATCTGAGTATAGCATCGCCAATATAGTTATCCAAATCCTGAAATATCTTGAAAAGCTAGCTTGAGGTATACTTTAAAGTAAATTTTACATATAAGCTCAAACTTGATTATGACTTGGCAAAAAGGACATTTTATTAAAGATCGAAAATACAAAATTGAGTATGAACTAGATCGTGGGGGATGGGGTAATATCTACCTTGCTAGTAATGATCGTGGCGAATCTGTTGCCATCAAATTTCTTCATGAAAAACTAAAGCAAAGAGAAGATTACGATAAAATTGAACAAGATTTTATAAATGAAGCAAGACAGTTAGCAAAATTTAGTCATCTCCCCCACATTGTCAAAATCTACGATGTGCTTACAGAAGGAGATAAATGGGGAATTGTAATGGAATATATTAATGGTGAGAGCCTGTCTTGGAAAGGGATTCTTTCTGAAAGGTTAGCCTTACTTTATATACAACAAGTGTCTTCTTCATTGGCAGAAATTCATGATAATGGACTATTACATAGAGATATAAATCCTAGTAATATATTGGTGCGAGAAGATGTTGACGAAGCGATTCTGATTGATTTTGGGATTGCGCGTGAATTTACTCCAGAAAAAATACAAACACATACAGTTGCTTTTACTGATTTCTATTCTGCTCCTGAACAGTATGAATCCAGAACAGTGCGCTCTCCCTCATCAGATATATATTCATTAGCGGCAACACTATATAAGGTTACTACTAATGAAGAGCCAGAAGGATCTAGATCTAGAAGACAAGGATGCGTATTAAGGACTCCCAAACAAATTAATCCAAACGTTAATGATGTAGTTGAAGCAGCAATTTTAAAGGGACTAGAGCTAAAGGCTTGCGATCGCCCTCAAACTGTTAAAGAATGGCTAGGGATGATGGGATTAGATCTTATTGCCTATTCTGAAGTTACACAGCCTACATTAAACACCAAAAGAGTTGAAGAGATTATTGCCGAAGAAAAGGAAAGACAGCGAATTGAAGCACGTATAAAATTTTACACATCAGAATTATTATCTACAGATCAGCAATCCCGCTATCGAGCGTTTGAAGAACTAGGAAAAATTGGCAAAAAAGCATTTCCAGCAATTCCAAATTTAATTCAAATTATGGAAAAGGTAAATGATGAACTTAATTTAGCTACAGATACTTTAATTAAAATTGGCTCTGCTTCGGTTATTCCACTTTCTCAGTTACTTAATCATGAGGATATAAAAGTTCGGAGACGCGCATCTCATGCCTTAGAGTCAATAGGCTCAGAAGCAATAGATTCGATTGATTCCCTAATTCTGAGATTGGAAGATGAAGATGCAGAAGTTCGTTGGTACTGTACAATCACTCTTGGGAAAATAGGCATACCATCTCAGAGAGCAACTTCTAAACTAATCTCAAAGCTAAAAGATAGTAAGTTAGGTGTTAGAGCATTTGCTGCATATGCTTTAGGAAAGATGCGATCTAAAGAATCTGTTGCTTCACTTCTTGAAATAGTGAAGAATGAAAATGAAGATCAACAAGTTTTTGTTGCTTCGTTAGAAGCATTAAGAGCTATTGGGTATGATATGCAAGAGTTGGAATTTACAGGAGATACAGAAACACTCTCAGTAGATAAAGTAATTGAACTGTATAGAGATACTTGGAGTAAAGAAGAAAGTGAACAAAAAGCTAAACATACAGGTATGACAGGATATTTTAGGAGACCGCTACACGCAAATACTCCTCCACAATAATATGCTTTAATAAGTAAATTTTCGTGACAAACATTTAAATATTTGTCAACAAAAAAACTATAATTTAAAATCAAAATTATGACAATAAAATATATCAGCGATGTTAATGCCCAAAGATACAAAAATCTTGACTTAGAGAAAGGACTATCTCTGTGTCAAGGATTGAATATTTTTATTGGCTCAAATGGGTCAGGCAAAAGTAACTTTATAGGACTACTTAATTTTTTAAGAGATAGCATTTCAGGTGATTTTTCATTAGAGACAAATAGCGTATCTAGTTTTACTAAAGCAATCTCATCTTTAGGTGATTCTAGAATTTTAAATACAATCTTTCCAACACCTGAAAAAGTAAATTTAAAATTTACTTTTTGTACGATTGAGAATAAAGATATAGAAGATATATGGGTCTTCAAGCATAACTTATACCTATCAATATTATGCTCAGACAAAAAATTCCCACAAATTGTTGAAGAATATTTGTCAGAATTCATTCCAGAGGAAGCCCATGATCCTGATTTTTACTATTACAAATTTCCTTATGAGTCTAATAAATATGGAGTCATCTTTCATGCTGACGATATCAAAAAGTATACGGAGATAACTAATATACAAAACAATGAAATTGGGTTATCTGTTATTCCAAAATTACTAGAATCTGTACAAGAATTGACAGAACATACAACTCTATACCACATTCGCCGTCAAATAATCAATCTAGTATCTGATTGGCGATTTTATAGTGCTAATAATATGAATCTAAAAGAGATTCGTAACGCAGAACCTGAAATCGGATCTCCAGAGAAATATCTCAATCCTGACTGTGAAAATTTAGCTCTAGTCCTAGACAACCTCATCCAAGAAAGCATCGACTTTGAAGACCAACTCAACGTCATCATGCGCGACATCGTGCCACAAACAAAACGCATTCGCCCCATCAGAACAGGAAGAACTAGAATTAGCATTGAATGGCATTTGCAAAATACCAAACGTCCCCTATACCTTGATGAAATGTCCGATGGCACAGTCAGAATGTTGTGTTGGGCAATCATCCTCAACTCCCCTAACTTACCCTCCCTCATCGTCATTGACGAGCCAGAAGTTGGCTTACACGTTCAATGGTTGAGCTACCTCGCTGAATGGATTAAAAACGCCGCCGCTAGAACACAAGTGATCATCACCACCCATAGCCCCGACCTATTGGATAAATTTACAGACCGACTAGAAAATGTCCATGTCTTTGAAGCCTCCAACCCAGAGCAAACCCTATTCCATGTCAAAACCCTATCCAGAGAAAGACTCCAAGACCATCTAGATGAAGGATGGGAACTTGGCGATCTGTATCGAGTGGGTGAACCTGAAGTCGGAGGCTGGGCGCTGTGATCGTATGGGTATTTGCAGGAGGAGGACAATCGGAAATATCTGGACTACTTCCCTACTTACGCAGAGAATTTCCAAATTGTGACTTCCAAAGAGTGACACCAGTTAGTAATAAGGAAGGCATAAAACCTAACAAACTAGGTGCAAAACCTAAGACTGATCGAGCATCTCAAGGCTTGACGGGTAAATCATTACTTAAAGAAATTGAAGAGAGATTAAATCATAAATTCAGATTAAATGATCCCATGTGCGATCTCATTTTGATTTTTGACGATCTCGACTATCCACCTCAAGGCATTAGCGAAACAGACGAGTTCTGTCAAATGAAAACTCAAGAATTTGTAGATCTCCTCGATCAAGTATGGAAAAACAACCCCAATATTCCGCCAGTTAATCACGTTATCGGATTCGCCAAACCAGAATTAGAATCTTGGGTGATAGCCGATTGGGAGCAAACCTTAGCAAAAGATCCCGACTTTCGCGACAAATGTAAGGCAATGCAGCACTGGCTCAAAAGCGATCGCCAACTATCCTTTCGCAATCCCGAAAATTTTGGGCTAGATCCTGCATTTCCCCAGAGCTATCACCAAAAGCTCTCCAACGCGATTATCCAAGCCTCAGAACAAAAAGAAGGAATGAGATATTCTAAACAACTACATACTGCTCGTTTTATTAGGCAACTTGACTCTGAGGTAGCTAAACAAAAATGTCCAGAGTTCCGTAAGTTTTTTACCAGTCTGACACGACTCACTCAAAAAGCTAAAAGCTAATCGCTATCCCCCCAATGACCCAAACAAGATTACAATATGTTAAGCAAAATTTAATAATAAGGTAACGACAGTAAGGGTCGAGCATAAACATGAAAGCAGCGATTATTGGTGCGGGCTTAGCGGGTATGAGTGCGGCAGTTGAACTCAGCGAGCAGGGCTATGAAGTAGAGCTTTTTGAGTCGCGTCCTTTTGTGGGCGGTAAGGTCAGCAGTTGGATAGACAAGGACGGCAACCATATCGAGATGGGGCTGCACGTATTTTTTGGCTGCTACTACAACCTGTTTGCGCTGATGCAAAAGACAGGCGGTTTTGATCATTTATTACTCAAAGAGCATACGCATATTTTTGTGAATCCCGGCGGTAGTCAGGCGGCACTCGATTTTCGTGATTTTGGTGGTGCGCCCTTTCATGGCTTAAAGGCATTTGTGACCACAGGGCAATTACCTCTCAAGGACAAAATTCAAAATGCGATCGCCTTAGCCCGTAGCCCTTTGATTTTAGGATTGCTGAACCACGAAGCGGCAATGAAACAAATCCGCGCCCTTGATGATATTAGCTTCAAGGATTGGTTTACATCGATGGGCGGCTCTGAGAAGAGTCTAGAGATCATGTGGGATGCGATCGCCTATGGTTTGGGCTTCATCGACTGCGAAAATATCTCGGCACGATGTATGCTCACTATTTTTCAGTTTTTTGCATCCAGAACTGAAGCTTCGATTTTGAGAATGCTCGAAGGTTCTCCCAATGACTTCCTCCATGCACCAATCGTTAAATATATTGAAGAAAGGAGCGGCAAGTTCCATTTGCGCCGTGGTATCCGCGAAATTCTCTTTGAAGGGGAAGGCGAAGATACTCGCGTGACGGGCTTAATTGTTGGGAAAGAAGATGGCGAAGAAATTGTGACTGCTGATGTGTATATCTGCGCTGTCGATATCCCGGGGGTGAAGAGAATCATTCCTGAGAAATGGCGAGCATGGTCACAGTTTGACAATATCTACAAGCTTGACGCTGTACCTGTAATCACGGTGCAGTTACGCTTTGACGGATGGGTAACTGATATTGATAATCTGCTTTATGCAACTAGAGTGGACTTCTCCACCTTTGCGGATTTAGCAATTACCAGCCCGACTCATTACTATAAGGAAGGAGAAGGTTCGCTCTTGCAAGTGGTGATTACGCCTGCGGATGACTATATCAAGATGAGCAATGAGCAAATTGTCGAAAAAATGATTGCTCAAGTCCATGAGATTTTCCCTTCCTCTAATAAGTTGAATGTCACTTGGTCAAGTGTGGTCAAACTCGCGCAATCCCTCTATCGTGAAGCCCCCGGCAAAGATCCTTTCCGTCCTGCTCAAGCGACTCCGATTCCCAACTTCTTTTTAGCAGGAAGTTACACCATGCAGGACTACATCGACAGCATGGAAGGCGCGACATTATCGGGCAAGATGTGCGCGGCAGAAGTGCTGAAGCACAAACAATTGGTGAAAGCTTAAAACAAGAACCGTGCTTAGCACGGTTCTTGTTTTTTTGTGAGAACTATGGATTTACCACTCGTTTATCATCCCAACTACGTTGCACCGATCGCGAATACTAATCGCTTTCCAATGGAGAAATTTCGTTTGCTGCATGAGATGCTGTTGATCGATAGAGTGGCAAGTCCAGAGCAGTTTTTTGCACCAGAGTTACCCGATCTAGAGGCGATCGCCTTAGTGCATGATCATGAATATGTAGAGGCTTATTGGACGGGAAATCTTGACCCAAAAGCTCAGCGTCGGATTGGTTTACCTTGGAGTCCAGAGTTAGCATACCGCACCCGTATTGCAGTGGGAGGAACGATTTTGACGGCAAGGCTAGCGCTCCAGCAGGGGCTTGCTTGCAACACGGCGGGAGGTACTCACCATGCTTTTCCTAACTATGGTTCAGGGTTTTGTATTTTTAATGATTTAGCGATCGCTTCTCAAGTTTTACGCAAAGAGGGTTTAGTCAAAAGGATTTTGATAGTTGATTTGGATGTGCATCAGGGGGATGGCACAGCGCTGATTTTTCGAGATGAGCCTGAAGTATTTACTTTCTCAATGCACTGCCAGATCAACTTTCCTTCCATTAAGCAAATCAGCGACTTAGATGTTCCCTTAGCAGAAGGAATGGAAGATGAACAGTATCTACGCACCCTTGCAAATTATCTTCCTGATTTACTAACAGAGTTTAAGCCTGACCTAGTTCTCTATGATGCAGGAGTCGATCCGCATATTGGTGATCGCCTTGGCAAGATTGCCCTCACCGATGCGGGACTTTATCGCCGCGATATGCAGGTCTTGAGTACCTGTGTGTCCCAAGGTTTTCCCGTCGCCTGTGTGATTGGTGGTGGCTATTGCGAAGATATGCGATCGCTGGTTTATCGGCATTCTCTATTACATCGCGCCGCCAGTGAAGTTTATCGCCAATATAGATTATAAAAAGCTCGAGATAGCTTTTATATCTGTAGCTAGCTAATTCAAGAGCAAAAAGATGAGTGGCGGCGCTTTGCGCCGCCACTCATCTTTTTGCTCTTGATGGTTGATGTAAAGTATCGCTTTTTTCTTAGTTATCGCTTAATAGGAACTAAATCTGGAACATCAGCAAATTTAGGCAAAATAGTTTCATCAATACTAAGACGATTAATAACTTTGGCAAACTCTTTACAGCATTCAGTTGAATTTTGTAAAATTTGTTCCTCAGAAAACTTAATAATTACCCAACCTGAATCTACTAAAAATCTTTCTGCAAGATCATTTCGCATTAGAATAGCAGCATTATCCAATGGAGAACTCATTTCGATCGCTACATGACAATTGAGCTCAGGATCGATATAAGTAAGCGCAGGCGACCAGTTATAGTCAATGCTGGGAATATATAGCTTCATCCCCTGATAAAGAGTTCCCACTAAATGTTGTTGAAGGGTAATTCCAAAATAATAAATTACTCCTTCAATAGTTTGCTCTTGCGTTAGTCTAATGTTTGCAAAAGGATTAGAACTTTCATTTAAGGGAATACCGTTATCATTAAGTGGTAACTTCTCAAAGAAGGTCTTGAATTGTTGATGTCGAAACTCACGAATGTTTTCGGGAGAATGAATAACCGCTAGCTCTCGTTGATATTGAATTTCTCTATGGGAATATTCTTCGAGTTTTGATAAGTAGCGTTCAAAAATATCTTGGTGCTTTTTGTATCTTCTTTTGTAAGACTGAAATTGATACCTCACCCGAAAGACTATTGCCACAGTCCCAACAATTAACAAGATTATTCCTAACTCTTTAGCTGCTAAGGTCACTAACGAAACTAATACGATCAGGCTAATAGTTAAGATTAAAGCTTCCTGAACATGAATTGGCTTGGGTTGGCGATAGGAAGGTACGCTAGGAACCTCAATATTAAACTCAGGCGCTTGGGGTTTGGACTGAGCAATTCGCTGTACTTCTGGCGGAATTAGGACAACAGGAAACTGGCGCATTGATGAGTAGCCTTACGGGTCGATGGGATAAGATTTTTTGTTATTTTACAAGTAATAATCTAGTGATCGCCTTGCAGGAATTTTAGTATAGCTGTTGGTAGCCTGATAAGTATAGCTAGGCGCAATTATAAAAAACAACAAAAACCTGTGGCACACGCTGCGCGTGCGCCACAGGTTTTTGAGTTTTGCCAGAGAATTGAGAGGCGACGCTTCTTGCCGCATCTCAATTCTTTTAAATGATTTAGGAGTTTTCTAGCCCAGGGATCGAACGATAGAGATTTACATATTTCTCCGCAGAAGATTGCCAACTAAAGTTACTGTTCATGCCGCGTTGTTGCAATAATCGCCAAGCCTCGGTGTAGCGATAGCTCTCCCATGCGCGTACCATGCAGGTATACATATCCAATGGCTCATAGCGATCAAAGCTAAAGCCAGTACCTGTTTGCTCAATCGGATCATGAAATGACACCGTATCCACCAAACCACCAGTACGGCGGACAATCGGTACACAACCATAGCGCATCGCAATCAACTGACTAATGCCACAAGGCTCAAAACGGCTAGGCATCAAGAAAGCATCGGAGCCAGCATAAACTCGATGGGAAAGCGCTGAATTAAACAAGATCTGTGCCGACATCCGACCGGGATAACGCGCCGCGATTTGCCATAGCTGTGACTCATAATAGCGATCGCCTGTACCCAACACCACAAACTGAACATCCGTGTAGGCTAAAAAACGCTCAAGGATCTGTAACAACAGATCAATACCTTTTTGTTCCACCAAGCGCCCTACCATGCCGATCAAAAATGTCGCAGGATTTAGCACTAAGCCTAATTCTTTTTGCAGCGCTAGTTTATTTGCCATGCGATCGTCAATTGTCGCTAGGGAATAATTCTGGGCGAGGGCAGGATCGGTTTCAGGATTTTCTAACTCCGTATCCACGCCATTCAAAATTCCCCAAGGCTTCAGAAAGGATAGTATTCCCTCTAAACCTTCACCATAGGCGGGAGTACAAATTTGCTGAGCATAGGTTGGTGATACCGTGTTGACGCGATCGGCATACTTGATCCCACCTGCCATTGTGTTATGGGCATCCATATACCAAGGTGTCCAAGTGATTTTGTCTAAATACCATTTCCAAGGTCCTTGATAGGCGAGGTTGTGGATGGTAAACACAGTGCCAATATCTGAAACTTGGTGCATCCATACAGGGATCATCCCTGCGTGCCAATCATGGCAATGAATGATATTGGGTTTCCAATAGTTCCATGCAAATTCGGCGACAGCATTAGAAAACATCGTAAACCGCCAATCTTCATCCTCACCGCCATAGATTCGTGCAGGAATAAATGAGCCATGCCCTACTAAATACAAAGGTACATCCGTACCAGGTAAGACTGTCTCAAAAATATCAAATTCCTGAAACATCGCATAGCCTTTCCATTTCCATTCAGGATTTTCTTTGAGCTTGTCTGGAATCACACCGTAGTAAGGCATAATGATCCGCACATCATGCCCCATTTTGCGAAGAACGGGGGGTAATGCACCCACTACATCTGCCATACCGCCAACTTTCGCTAAGGAAGCAACTTCAGCCGCCGCAAATAAAATTTTCATTCGATACTCAGTTCTTATGTTTCGGGCTAAGTAGCTGGGCATAATTAAAAAAATAGATCTAAAAACTATGTTGCACGCTGCGCGTACGCCACAGTTTTTAGGGTTTTATATTTAATTGTGTCTAACTGTTTGTAATTATTTTCAGGCATAGCGCGATCGCTACAGCAGTAATTTTTTGATTTTGAATTCTCCAAAGTAAAGAGGTGCTGAGCTAAGCTCAACACCTCTTCTTTTATCTATTCTATTTATTCAGCGATCGCTGAATTTTGACTACCTTCATCTTGGTGGGGAAGCTCTAAACAATAACCTGCACCATATACCGTCTTAATATATTTAGGATGGCGAGGATCAGGCTCTAGCTTGGTTCGCAAGTGACGAATATGTACCCTAATCGTTTCAATGTCGTCATCTGGTTCATATCCCCAAACTTCTTTAAGGATTTCACTAGGTGATACGGTCTGACCATGACGCTGTAACAGACAGTGTAGTAGCTCAAATTCTAAATGAGTCAGCTTGACAGTTTTGTTAAACCAAATGGCTTCAAATCGCTCAGGAACAAGGGTTAAAGAACCAAATATTAAAATTTCTCCATGTTTAGCCGTATCGATAATACGGTTGGTACGACGCAATAAGGCGCGTACTCTGGCTAGCATTTCTTCCAGCTCAAAGGGTTTGGTTAGGTAATCATCGGCACCAGCATTAAATCCCTCAACTTTGTCTTGAGTTTGCCCCATCGCTGTGAGCATCATCACAGGGATTTCCTTGGTGCGCTCATCGCGCCGTAGTCTTTGACAAATCGTAAAGCCATCGACCCTTGGTAACATCAAGTCGAGGATGATCATATCAGGAATCATCTGAATGGCGAGTGCCTGCCCTTTGATCCCATCACTCGCTTGACTGACTTGATATCCAGCATGTTCAAGGTTTAGCGTAACCATTTCAGAAATTATTGGATCGTCATCGATGAGGAGTAGCCTAGGCATCATTAGTCAAATTTCCAACTATATGAATAGATTACGATTTTCTAAATAATATATCACTCACAATAGCGCAGTTTGTATTAGGACAAACCCCAAAGAATAGAGGGGCAGAGCGAATAGTCGCCTCTTTATTCTTTAATATGCATGGCGATCACTATGGTTGTGGTGGATTTAAAAGAAATTTTTGTGAACCAAATTTATATCGCTGGTTCGTTAGAAATTTCTGGCTAAAGGAATAGTAAGCACAGAGTGACAGGTATCTTTAGCTATCTAAGTCACTTTTTTGAAGAAATCTAATCGAGGCGATCTTCAACTCTTACAACATTCTCATACAATATATGAAGATATGTAAAAATTGATTTAATACTGGTTTATTCGCATGAGCCTTCCAACTACTTCTGTCACCGAACTTTTTGCACCAGTCAAAGATGACTTGCGTATGCTTACGGATAATTTGAAGCAGTTGGTAGGCGCAAGACACCCAATTTTATATGCGGCGGCTGAGCATTTATTTGAGGCAAAGGGCAAGAGTATGCGCCCTGCGCTAGTTTTATTGGTGTCTCGTGCCACGATGAGCGATCGCGATATTACGACTCGCCACCGTCGTCTCGCAGAAATTACCGAGATGATCCATACTGCTAGTTTGGTACATGATGATGTGATCGACTCGGCAGATTTGCGTCGTGGATTGCCCACGGTTAACAGTAGTTTTGGTAATCGTATTGCTGTATTGGCGGGTGACTTTCTATTTGCTCAAGCTTCTTGGTACTTGGCAAATTTAGATCACCTCGAAGTGGTTAAACTTTTGTCAAAGGTAATCACTGATTTTGCTGAAGGTGAGATTCGTCAAAACTTGACAGCCTTTGATAGCAGCCTAACTTTTGAAGATTATTTAGAAAAAAGCTTCTATAAAACTGCCTCTTTGATGGCTGGTAGTGCCAAGGCAGCAGGTGTTTTAAGCGGTGTCAGCCAAGTGCAAGCGGAGCAGCTATTTAATTTTGGTAAGCATTTTGGGATCGCCTTCCAAGTTGTTGACGATATTCTCGACTTTACTAGCTCTACCGAAACTCTGGGCAAGCCTGCGGGTTCCGATCTTAAGCAGGGTAATTTGACTGCGCCAGTGTTATTTGCGATGGAGCAATATCCGCAGTTACGCGGTCTGATCGATCGCGAGTTGAGTGAAGTGGGCGATCTCGATAAGGCTCTAGAGTATGTCTACGGCAGTGATGGGATTGCGCGATCGCGTGAATTAGCCAAGGGTCATGTTAAATCAGCACTAACGGCGATCGAGTGGCTACCATCCTCACCACCTAAGCAATCTCTAATTGGTCTAACTAACTATGTTTTAGAGCGTCTGTATTAGAAAAAGGCGGCGCAATGCGCCGCCTTTTTCTTGGGGCTACAGGACGGCTACAGCGCTTTGCGCTTAAATCGAACCACAAGAGAAATTTTAAAAGCGTTGCTTCGCAACGCTTTTAAAATTTCTCTTATGGTTCGATTGAGCAATGCTCATTATAAAAATTAGTTTTGTGACGAGAATTGCTGTAAGTCAAGGACAATATTTAGAATGGGAATCTAGGCAAGTTAGGGATTGGAATATTTGGTAAAGGAATGTTTGGTAGGGAAATCGGGAAATTTACACCAGGGAACAGTCCGTTAAATACATCTCTGACTTTATTGATCCCAGGAATTTGATTAGTAAATCCGTTAAACAAATTGCCAGTCAATAAACTCACAAACTCATTCTCGGCAATCTGCTGAATAATACCTAAGTCTCCCTTCTCGGCGATCGCTACCTTTTCGCCAGCTTTTAGGACAACTTGATCAGGTGGTTTAGATTCGGAGTTAGGCTGAACTTGAAGAATTGGCTTGTCTTGGACTGGCTTAGTCTCCAATGGCTGTAAAGGTCTGGATTTTTGAGGATCACTCTGCGGCAAGTCTTGAGGCAGGGTGGGGAAGTTGGAAAATTGCTTAGGTTTAGAAGAATTATTGCTTGGCTTTTTTGGTGTCTGTATGGTGGCAGGAAGCTCATCCTCTTCATCTGGCAACGGTGTGGCATTGCGGGTGACTACGACTTCACCTTCCAAAACCTTAACTTGCTGATCGCCAGATTCATCAACCTCTAATAGATAGGTTGTGCCGCGTACTCCCGTGGTGATCGATGCAGAGCAAGCATTTACAGCCCCATTTATTAAAATCGTACCGCGTCGTAGTCGCGCACATTGCCCAATGCTTAATACAGAATTTGCCGATAGTCGAGCCACAGCACCTGTATTAAATAACAAAGCTGTTCGCGATTGCCCCGTCCGAACTTGCTGCTTTTGATTGGCAACATCATTAACAGAAGCCCGTTTGTTTTGAATAAAAACTTGATCTCCATCCAAAATTTCTTGAACCGTGGCTTTGGTTGCTTGAGCGGATGCAGGTGCTAAGTTAGGAGTAGCAAGGGAAAAAGTACATATACTTACCAAAAAAACGGCACTGCGTTTTTGGGTTTGCGAAAACTTAAAGAAATTCCATAAAGACATATTGACTATTCTCCATAATCCCAAAAGCGTTATAAATAACTCTGATCTTGTCTCGAAATTTATTGATTGCTAACCTCAAAGGACAGTTACATCATGCAAAATGTTTCATTTATATCGAATGTAGCCGCTCCCACAAACGCGATCTCAACCAATCAGGTTAGTTACCAGACTAAATTTCGCACACTTTTGTCAAATATTTCAGTAGCGATCGCCCAAGGAAGCAAAACTGCGCTAATTGGCGCAACAGGTTCAGGCAAAACTACATTTGTGCGATTACTCAATCGCTTAATCGATCCATCGGTGGGGACAATTTATTTGAATGGTAAAAATATTCAAGAAATCTCCCCCCAGTCTCTGCGGCGGCGGGTGATGCTAGTGCCACAAGAGCCAAATTTATTGGGTATGACCGTGCATGAAGCACTCAAATATCCGTTAAGCCTCCAAAACTTTGCTCAGAGCGAAATAGAGGCGCGATCTCAAAAATGGATTGACAAGCTCCAAATAGATCGCCAGTTATTAAATAGATCTGAATTAGAGTTGTCTCTTGGTCAGAGGCAATGGGTGGCGATCGCCAGAGCCTTAATCATGGAGCCAGAAATATTATTGCTTGATGAACCAACATCAGCTTTAGATCGAGGCTTATCACATTTGCTCTTAGACACTTTAACCGAGCTAACCCAATCCCCTCAGCCCATTACTGCAATCATGATCAATCATCAACTTGATTTAGTCCAAACATGGTGCGATCGCCTTATTTGTCTGCACAAAGGACAATTAGTTCAAGATACCGAAGCTAGTTTTATCAATTGGCAAGAGATTGATGACTTGTTAAGACGCGATTCTAGTTTAGATAAAAGTGATGAAGGCTTAGAAGATGATTGGGCTTAAAACCCAAGAAATATGAGGCGGCGCACCGCGCCGCCTCATATTTCTTGTTAACCAATGGTATAGGTCTGATTTCGACCTAGCTCCTTAGCTTGATAAAGTGCGTAGTCAGCAGACGTTAATAAGACTGATGGCTGCGAATCTACTATAGGAATTATTGATGTTATACCCATACTTAAGGTCACAAACTCACTAACCTTAGAGTCGTCATGGGGTAATGCTAATTTTAGTAACTGCTCTCTAATAACTTCAGCGATCGCGATCGCGCCCTCAATATCAGTATTTGGTAATACAATCACAAACTCTTCACCCCCATATCGGGCGGTTAGATCCGCAGGTCGGTGCACTGATTGTTTAATTAAAAAAGACACTTTTCGTAAACAATCATCCCCTGCAATATGCCCATAGGTATCGTTGTAATTTTTAAAGAAATCGATATCACACATAATCAATGAAAGCGGCATTTGTTCTCGTGCCAATCTTTGCCACTCTTGCTCTAAATACTGATCAAAGCAGCGTCGATTGGCAAGTTGCGTCAAGCCATCTATATTAACTAGCCGCCCCAATTTTTCATTAGCTTCTTGCAGCATTGTCTCTGCAATGATGCGCTGATTGATTTCCTGTTTAAGCTGCTCATTTTGTTCTTGCAACTTTCTTTTGAGTCTTTGCAAGGTAAGTTGATTTTCGATGCGAGCTAATACTTCAGCAATTTGAAATGGCTTTGTAATATAGTCCACCCCACCCATCTCAAAAGCCTGTACTTTGTCAATTACCTCATCACGGGCGCTGATAAAAATTACAGGGATTTCGCGAGTTAGTTCATTTGCCTTTAACTGCTGACATACCTCAAAGCCGTCAATACTAGGCATATTGATATCCAGTAGGACTAGATCAGGTATGTTGGTTGGGATTTCAGACAACGCAACTAAACCATCACTTACTCCGCGTGTCGCATAACCTCTGCGAGTAAGCATGGCAATCAATAAGTGTAAGTTGGGAGGAGTGTCGTCGATCACTAAGATGTATTCATCTTTAGGTCTGACTTCAAAAGGCTGCATATTCCTATGGGTTAAAACATCTTAAAAGTCTTACTAGACTGTTACTAACAGACTCTGGTAATTAACTCACTCATTTACTCTAAACTATTTTCTACAGAAGTTTTTGCCGCTTAATCTAATACAACGCTTTGCAGTTCCTTAAATTACAAGAAATTTTTAAAAGACTGGCTAAGCCACTCTTTCAAAATTCAGTGCAAAGCGCTATAACTCGGCTCAAGACAGCTATAGCTATCGCCAAGTGTACTAGGACATAAAACCCAATAATTAGCTAGCGGCGCAGAGAGCCGCTAGCTAATTATTGGGTTTTGATCTGCCCTAAAACAAATGACTATAGCTATATAAAATGAAATTCTGGACTTATCATGGAGTCTAAACAAGTTTTTATTCTTTCAGTATTGGCTAATGGCTATTGACTCATCTCAAAGAATTGATCTATCAGGCAGCGCTTTGGGAATGGTTTCCACGATCAGCTTTCCCGCGATCGTCGGAACCGCAGACATGATGCTGAAATCGGCAACCGTAAGACTGGTGGGATATGAAAAAGTTGGTAATGGCTTCTGCACAGCAATTGTGCGGGGGCAAATTACCGATGTTCGTATGGCTGTAGAGGCAGGTGCAGAGACTGCCAAGGAGTTTGGGCAATTAGTTTCTACGATCGTGATTCCTCGACCTTATCCTAATTTAGAAGCGATATTGCCAATTAGCAGCCGTCTCAGTCAGTTAACTGATGGTAGATATAGCCGTCTCAGCAATCAAGCGATCGGGCTACTAGAAACTCGTGGCTTTCCTGCCATGGTCGGAGCCGCCGATATGATGCTGAAATCCGCCGATGTCCACCTTGCTGGCTATGAAACTATCGGTGCAGGGTTGTGTACGGCAATTATTAGGGGGAATGTCGCCGATGTAGCGATCGCGATCGAAGCAGGAATGTACGAAGCCGAGCGCATTGGTGAATTCCATACTTTGATGATTATTCCCCGTCCCCTTGATGATTTGGAAGAAACTTTACCAACCTCAGAATATTGGATTGAGACTCCAGTACCTGTAAATATCCCCATGATGGCGTTAAAGGCTGAAGAGCGTGAATTAGTGCAACTACCTAATTTAGAAATCGCAGAAACAGAAACAATTTCCATTAATGAGCGGTAGCTAAGAAAAAGTGAATAATTTGCGATGCATTGCAAAGTAGCGCATTACCAATTATTCACTGGGAAGGCAGTAAGTAGCGAGGCGTAAATAAGCCGATTTAAAAAATGGCATTATCATTAAAAAATACTCAAATTGCTCAGTGACACCACTCTATATGGGTAAGACTCCGTGAATAAGCCGTGTTTATATAGGTTATTTAGATTTATCATCACGGCTTATATTGTCAAATGTACCGTCAGTAGCTATCGTGTATATAAAGATAGATTTGAATATATTTATACTATTCATTTTTTCTAATTATTCGGATTTATAATGAACTGCCTTGTAGTAATAAATACTTGTTTGATACCTTCTTAGGTAACGAATAAGCAACAAAACATTACAGATGGTCAAAAAAATTCCGTAAATTAGCTGCGAATAGCCTGACACCAAAAGTTAATGGCAAACGTGCGCCAAGCGTCATCTCATTTTTATTTTGCATTAAAAATTTAAAATTTGATGTTTTAAGCGAACCGATCGTAGCTAAGATCAATAGTTGCGCTCGTGCATCTACATATGATTGATAGATAAATCGCGAGAACCTCAGTTTTTTAGAGATTCGTAAGGATACTGGCTTAAATTATGCCAATTGGTATTGGAATGATCGAGACCAGAGGGTTTCCCGCAGTTGTAGAAGCGGCGGATGCCATGGTCAAAGCAGCACGTGTAACCCTTGTGGGTTACGAAAAAATCGGTAGCGGACGGGTAACTGTCATCATCAGAGGTGATATCTCTGAGGTGAGAGCCTCCATTGACGCTGGCGTTGAGGCTGCGAAAAGAGTAAATGGAGGCGAAGTCGTTTCGACTCACACTATTGCTCGTCCTCATGAAAACCTAGAGTACGTTCTACCTATTCGCTATACGCGAGAAGTAGAGCAATTTGCTTTTTAATATTGCCTCATTGATATTGTGTTGCGATTATCTCAAAAAGATTTTTGTAAAAAAGTATCAAAAGACTAAATTTTCATTATTTTCATTACTTGTTTTTATAGGAGAAAATTAATTATGGCGATCGCAGTTGGAATGATTGAAACCCTTGGTTTCCCTGCCGTTGTAGAAGCAGCAGATGCCATGGTCAAGGCAGCTCGCGTAACCTTAGTTGGATACGAAAAGATTGGTAGTGGTCGTGTGACTGTTATCGTCCGTGGTGATGTATCCGAAGTACAAGCTTCTGTTGCTGCTGGTACTGATTCCGTAAAGCGTGTAAATGGCGGACAAGTACTTTCCACTCACATCATTGCTCGTCCTCACGAAAACCTCGAATATGTACTACCTATTCGTTACACCGAAGAAGTAGAGCAGTTCCGTGACAATGTTAACTCTATTCGTCCTATGAATCGTCCATAGTTGACAATCGGCTAGCGCGGTGATGATCTCTTACTTGAGGTTGCGATCGCGCTTTAGGGTTACTGGATCAATCGATCAATTTAAAACACCTGATGCTTCACTCCCAATTCACGTACTTATAACAACATGCAAATTGCTAAGGTTTGCGGTACGGTCGTCAGTACCTACAAAGAATCCAACTTGTCTGGCACTAAATTTTTGCTTTTGCAACTAGTTGATGTGCAGGGTCAGATGCTCTCAGAATATGAAGTTGCTGCTGATACAGTTGGCGCTGGTGTAGATGAATGGGTACTTTTTACCCGAGGGAGTGGTGCTAGAAAGGTGTCAAATAGCGAAGATCGTCCCATTGATGCGGCGGTAATCGCGATTATTGATACAGTGAGTCTCAGCGATCGCACTCTCTACAGCAAGAAATACAGTGAGAGAATGCTATAGAAATTTAGCAATAAATATTTTGATTTTTCTTACTTTTTTGAATAGATCTTCAGCAACTCGCTAGTAAATAAGATTTCTCCGATGTTGTAGCTTAAGTTGTTATTTGGAGGAGCGCTTTTAGGATTTTACATTCTTGATTTCATGCATTTTGAAAGTCTCGATATGTAAATAAAGCTTAAAAGTGCGAGTTTACTATGGTAGTCCGTAGCTTTGCTGCCCCCCCTACGCCTTGGTCTAGGAATCTGGCAGAACCCAAAATAGATCCATCTGCCTACGTTCATTCTTTTTCTAATTTAATTGGCGATGTTTACATCGGTGCAAATGTTTTGATTGCCCCTGGCACTTCAATTCGTGCTGATGAAGGCAGTCCTTTTTATATTGGTGATAGCACCAATGTACAAGATGGCGTTGTCATTCATGGTTTAGAAAAAGGTCGCGTGGTTGGCGATGACGGCAAAGAATATTCCGTCTGGATAGGTGCTAGCACCTCAATCACCCATATGGCGCTAATCCATGGACCAGCTTATATTGGCAATAATTGCTTTGTTGGGTTCCGCTCTACAGTATTTAATGCCAGAGTCGGTGATGGATGCGTTATTTCGCTACATGCGCTTGTCCAAGACGTAGAAATTCCTGCGGGTAAATATATTCCTTCTGGTGCAGTGATTACGACGCAACAACAAGCTGATCTGCTACCAAACGTAAGGGAGTCAGAGCAAAACTTTGCTAGTCATGTTGTTGGTATTAACGATTCCTTGAGACAAGGTTATCACTGTGCTGCTGATATTGCCTGTATTACACCAATTCGCCAACAACATAATTCACCCCCCCCGATTAGTAGTTTTGATGCTACTGATACATCAGTTAATAAGCAAGATTTTAATCAAATTAATCAAAATTTTACAAGTAAAAACGCACAGAGGAATGAACCTATGAATGGGGATTTAGCGCAGCAAATAAGACAACTTTTAGCTCAGGGCTACCATGTTGCGGCAGAATATGCCGATGAACGCCGATTTCGCACTGGCTCATGGCAGTCTTGTGCCATTCCACATACATCTGAAGCTCAGACCGTAATTACTGCTGTTCAAAATGCTCTAGTTGAAAACCAAGGCCAATATGTGCGTTTGTTTGGAGTTGATCCAAAGGCAAAGCGTCGTCTTACAGAAACAATTATTCAACGTCCCAGCGATAAGCCTGTGGTAGTTAGCACTTCTAATAGCAATGGCTACAGTGCGCCTAAAGCTGCATCCAATGGAAATGGGACTGTGGTTGCTGTCGATGTTTCTGGTCAAGTACGTCAGCTTCTAGCTCAAGGTTTCCGTATTAGTACTGAATTTGCTGATGCAAGACGCTTTCGGTCTGGCTCTTGGCAAACTGGAGCGGCGATTGCAGCAACTAGTGAATCTGCCGTTGTAGCAGCGCTAAATGCGATTCTTGCTGAACATGAAGGCGAGTATGTCCGTTTAGTGGGAGTTGATACTAAGGCAAAGCGCCGTGTTGTCGAGACTATCATTCAACGTGCCGACGGCAAGGCTGTGTCTGGTGGTAATACTACTAGCGCTAAGTCTACTGCTGCTGCTAGCAATGTAGCTCCTCGTGGTAACACATCAGACTTGAGCGTCACTGTCGGACAGCTTCTAGCTCAAGGACATCGCATCAGTGTAGAGCATGCCGATGAGCGTCATTTCCGTACTACGTCTTGGCAAACTCTACCTGCAATTACTTCTAGCAATGCAGGAGATGCGATCGCAGCCTTAGAAAATTATATTGCTGAGTATAGTGATGAGTATGTACGCCTAGTCGGTGTGGATACCAAGGTGAAACGCCGCGTTTTGGAACTGTTAGTACATCGCCCCGATGGTCAGCCTGTAGTTACTCGTACTGCCGTTAAGGTTAGCAGTCCTAGCAATGGGTCTGGTTCCTATGGTGGCGGTGCTGGCAAACTTAGTGCTGATATGCTCGCTAGAATTCGTCAACTTTTAGCTCAAGGCTATCGGATTGGCACTGAACATGCTGATGAACGTCATTTTCGTACTAGTTCATGGCACAGTTGCTCACCGATCGCGGCGGCTAATGAGTCAGAAGTAATCCGTGCTTTAGAAGCTTGTTTGGCTGAGCATGGTGACGAGTATGTGCGCTTGCTGGGTATTGATACCAAGGCAAAGCGCCGCGTGTTTGAAGGCATTATCCAACGTCCTGCCAAGTAAGATTTACTAGAGAACCTCGCTTGGCGAGGTTCTCTAGTAATCCCTATAGTCATTTTCGATCAAACGAACCACAAGAATTTTTTGAAAGTGTTGCTTTGCAACACTTTCAAAAAATTCTTGGTTCGGGTTTGAACGCAAAGCCCTGTATGAAATGATTTGGCTTGATTTTATTTACTCAAGTCAGTGAATTAGAGAATTTACAAAGTAATGCAATCCAACTACTTACCACCTTTAGAACCGATCGGAGATTTTCGCTCCTACGTTTGTGGGGATGTAGTTATCGATCAAACAGCTGCGATCGCTTCGGGGGTATTAATCCAAGCCGATCAAGGCGGCAAAATTCTGATTGCTGCGGGAGTATGTATTGGCATGGGAGTCGTGCTTCATGCTCAAGATGGCGTTTTGGAAATTTGTGCTGGAGCAAATTTAGGAGCTGGAGTTTTGGTATATGGAAGTAGCAAGATTGGGGAAGGTGCTTGCATCGGCGCTTCTAGTTCTATAGTCCGTTCTGTCATTGCCAAAGGTGCGATCGTGCCACCATGTTCTTTGATTAGTAACTTGGATGCGGAGCCATTTCAAAAAGGCGACCAGTCAAATCCAGAGGTGGATCATCCAAGCGTTGAAACCAGTAATTTTGAGAACGTGGTCAACGAAATTAAGGTTGATGTTTTTTCTGAGTCTATGACAGATACAGTTCTTGATAATCTTGATGCTAATAATGCAGGTCTGGATATTCAAGTTCAAGAACAACAAGAAATTGAAGTTGTAGATCCTCCAAATAGTAGTGATATGTCATTAGTGGGTGCTAACTCTGCACAGGCAAAAGCCCACGCTCAAGCCCAAATCAATAGATTCATTAAAAGACTTTATCCACAAAACTAATCAAGTAAATTATTTACTTTTAGTGAGCAAAAAAAAGAGATTCGGTGCAAAGCACCGAATCTCTTTTTTTTTGCTTACTCATTAGTGCCTAATGCACCAGGAGAACCACTCAATGTTCGACGTGGCGAACAGGTGGCGATCGTAATAATTAAGGTCAATATATAGGGAGCAGCATTAAACAGGTAATAGTAAGAAGTTACCCCTACAGCCTGTAATGCAGGGCCGATCGCCTGCGCTCCTCCAAATAACAAAGCCGCCCATAAACATTGAACTGGTTGCCATCTGGCAAAAATCACTAGGGCTACTGCCATCAAACCTTGACCGCTAGAAATTCTTTCTGACCATAGCCCAGGGTAGTACAGAGATAGGCTAGCGCCACCAATGCCTGCCAAGAAGCTACCAGCTACGACTGCACAGGTACGCACGCCAACGACAGAAATTCCCATTGCTCTAGCGGCACTTGGGCTGTCACCAACTGCACGGACATACAGACCCCAACGGGTCGAACTAAAAAACCATTGCATCAAAGGCGCGATCGCAATACCAATTAGTAATAAGGGGCTAACCTTGAGGGCGGACTGTACTTGCGAGTAGCTACTCCAGTTTCCCAATTCCAATACAGGTAAAGGAATTGCTTTAGGCTGAATAAAAGCTTTGCCAAAAAAGAAAGCGATTCCGCTGCCAAAGATAATCATCGCAATGCCAACCGCGACATCACTTACCCTCGGACGTTGAGATAGCCAAGCATGAATTAGCCCTAAGCATACACCAGCCATTCCTGCGGCTAAAACTCCCAACCAAGGAGATTTAGTCAAGTAGGAAACTGCATAGGCGGTCATTGCACCTGTAAGCAATGTTCCTTCTAGACCAAGATTTATTTTGCCAGCCTTTTCGGTCAGACACTCACCTAAGCTCACAAATAGAAATGGAGCGCTACCTCGCAATGTGCCTGCGACGATCGCTAGAGGTACACTCATCCAACCTAATGTTTCATCTGGCATGGTAATTCTTAACTCTTAATTGGTAATTCTTAATTGACTACAGCAATTCTCAGTATAAAAATTGATTTTTTGAAAGCCAGCCTACGGCTGGCTTTCAAAAAATCAATTTTGGGGTTTGCACCGCCTTCGGCGGTGCAAACCCCAAAATTGGTTTCATAATAAGAATTGATGAATTGACTAAACCACAGTTGCTGATGCGTCTATCTTCACTTCAGGCTCACGATCTTTAAAAAAGTCCAAACGACCATATAGAGATTCACTAAAGAGAATCGCTAAGAAAACGATGCCCTGAAACAGTAAAACCGTCGCGTCTGGCAAACCAAAGGAACGTTGAAGGGCGCTGCCACTTGCCAAAATCCCTCCCATTAGTACGGCTACTAGCACAGCAACTAAAGGATTTTGCCGAGCAATAAAAGCAACAAGAATACCGCTATAACCATAGTCAGAGTTTAGAGAGGCATTAGCACTACCATGTACCGCTGCAATTTCTACCATGCCCGCTAACCCTGCACAAGAACCGCCCAAGAAGGTAACGATTAAGGTAAGTTTCCCAACTGGTAATCCTGCAATTTTGGCAGCGCGAATATTGCCACCGACTGTGCGAACGGCAAAACCAAACGTAGTTCGATGAATTAAGAAATAGGCGATCGCGCAAGCAATCAACCCATATATCAATCCATAATGTATGCGCGTGCTAGGAATACTTTTGAGCATATTCACAGCGTCAATGGGAAAGCTAGAAGGCTTATTTAAGCTGGCGGGATCACGCATCGGCCCCTCGACTAGGGTGTTTAGCAAGGCGATCGCGATATAGTTCATTAACAAACTGCTGATCGTCTCATTAACGCCGCGATAGTATTTGATCGCGCCCACAAACATCACCCATAGCCCACCTGCAATCAAGCCTGCGATCGCCATAGATATCTGAACCATCAAAGGTGGTAGAGAAGACAAAGCCAATCCCGCTATTACTGCCCCCAAACCACCAACAATTAAAGCGCCTTCATTGCCAATAATTGTTAATCCCAGCATCGCGGGCAGTGCTGTACATAGAGAGGTCAGCATCAAGGGAGCCGACCGAACTAGAGTTCCTTGCCAAGAGAAACTATTGCCAAATGCGGATTGGTATATAGTTCCGTAAATAGCGATCGGATTTTTTCCTTGAATTGCACAAAAAATTCCAAAAACCACCAAAGAAGCAAGTAAAGCTCCTATAGGTATCACAATATTTTCAGATGCCGAGCGCCAGCGATCGCGTAAGCTCATAGTCATACTCCAAGTTTTTGGATGTTAATTAAAAAAGCTGTGATATACGCAGCGCGATCGCCACAGCTTTTAGGATTCTATATTTATTGCGCCTAGCTACTTATAGCGTTTCACAGTCTGGTGAAGTAGAGAATTGTTTCCCCGCCTGCGGCGGGGAAACAATTCTCCGTAACTCGATAAAGGCTACTTAATACTACCGATTACACCCTCAACCAACCAATCCATCTTCTCTAGCTCAATATCCTGTTGCTTAAGCTGCTTCTCTTTGGCGATTACCACCTTGCCAGTGTTGTCCTTAATCTCACCTGCATAGATCACCATCGATCCATCCATAAACTTGGCAACAATCTTGTCAGCTTCCTTCTTAGTTGCCGCACTCACGGCACTACCATAATCAGAAATCTTACAGAATCCTTCTTTCAATCCACCGCGTAACAAGTGAGGAATACCACCATCAACAACGGATTTGCCAGCCTTAAAGTTTTCCACATACTTGGTGTAAACATTACTCCAATTCCACTCAGCACCAGTTAAATATCCGTTGGGAGCAAGCTTCGATTGATTAGTGTGATAGCCAGTACAGAAAACTTTCCGTTTTTCGGCAGTTTCCATAACTACTTTAGGACTGTCAACGTGGCAGGTCAATACATCTACACCTTGATCGATCATACTGTTAGAAGCTTCTGCTTCTTTAACAGGAATAGACCAATCACCCGTGAAGATAACTTGAACAGTTGCCTTAGGATTAACGCTACGCGCACCTAAAGTATAGCTATTGATATTCCGAATTACCTGTGGAATTGGTTTGGCTGCTACAAATCCCAACTTTCCAGATTTAGTAGTTAGACCAGCAACAATGCCTGCAATATATTGTGCTTCATCAATGTATCCGTAATAGCTACCGACATTCTTAGGATGTTTTTTCTCGTCATAGAGTCCACCGCAATGGAAGAACTGCACCTTGGGATTATCCGCCGCAACCTTGAGAATATGGGGATCGAAATAGCCAAAGGACGTGGGGAAGAGAACTGATACTCCATTTTGATTAATCATACTGAGCATCGTTTCTTGAACTGTCGCCGTTTCTGCAACACTAGCTTCACTTACAGTCTTAATATTAGGAAGCTTGCTAATTGTGGTTTCACCTTCAAAATGTGACTGGCTATAGCCAAAGTCATCCTTGGGACCAACATAAATAAAACCAATACTGAGTAAAGCTGCGGCAGGGCTGCCAGATGCCGCAGGGGAGCCTGAAGTAGAAGTAGCTTGAGGTGCTTGTTCAGAACATCCAACCCAAAGTTGAGAAGTTGCACCGAAAGCGGCTGTAGCGATCGCACCTCTAAGAAACTTGCGACGAGGAATATAAATTGGACTCATGCCTTCACACCTAAAAAGATTGAATGTAATGCGATTTGTATGGAGAGAGCTAATACAAAAGATCTACAGTGTTTAAACGCTAGCAAACATCACTCATAACAAATGTATTAGTGACTACTTGGCATTTTATGGCAAATCTCCAAATACAAAAGGGCGTGCTTGGCACACCCTTTTGTGGTCAGAAATTAGGCAATATTAGAAGCTGAACACTGCTTGCAAGTTACCAACATAAATAGTAGGGTTACTGCTGAAATTGTTGGCATTAAAGATGGTGTAGAAAGAAGGAACCAGAGAGATATTCTTTGTTACGGGCAAGATATAAGAAAACTCTAGATCGTACTGTGTACCACCATCACCAGCACCTGAGCTTAGAGAACTCTTGCCACTGGTGAAGTTAAAGGGCATTCCGAAGGAAATCATACCCTGAGCGCCTTCTTTAAAGAGATCTGGGAATGCAGCGCCGACTTGGAATGTTTGCGTAACGACATTGGTAGAACCACCAGCAGTCAAGTTGACGTTGGTAGTACTATAGCCATAGCGACCAAACAAGCCGAATCCTTTAGAAACTAACCAATCAAAGTTAGCCGCGAAAACATCCGACTGTCCATTGTTTGCATTAGACACAGTACCAGGAAGAGATGGAGTAAATCCAACACCACCAACACCTCCAAAAGCACTAGCGATATTGGTACGGCTGTATAGTAAGCGGAGTTTAAAAGCATCACTTGGCTTAAATCCTAACTCAGCCGTCAAGGCATTGTTACCACCGAAGAGACCTTGGTTTGGATTGGCTGCTGAACCGCCAATACCAGGACCGCTAAACTCATTACTTTCAGCCAAGTAACCAACCTTAAAATCAAATTTATCACCTAAGGGAGTTAAGAATACTGCACCTGCACCACGCTTTGCATTACTCAACAATGTGCTGTTGATCGAGTTAAAGGTGGTATTCCAAGGATAGATAAAGCGAATACCATCAAAGTACTTATAGAAGTTGATGCGAGGACCAACAACTAAGCTAGCTTTATCAAACACTGGGAAGGTGTAAGACAATTCACGTAATATGAAAGTATTGGCTGCTGCTCCAGAAGTTTGATCGGTGAATGGTACACCCGTGGAGTTAAAGAAACTACCAGGGGTGTATGCGTTGAAAGGAGAAGTACCGTTACCAACGGCTAGCTGAGTGACCAAAGAATCCTTACCAGTAAAGGATGTATTTAGAGTCAACCAAACCAGCCCACTGAAGGTTGTATTTGGTGTCTTTGCAATCGCACCATTTTCAGTTTTAACAGCATTGTTCCCAGAAGCAGCCGTCACATTAAAGAAGGCGAGACCGCTGAGTTTGGTTGTGGTGGAGAACTGTTGAGCTTCTAGTTTCTCGACTTTGGCATCGAGGGCATCAACACGACCACGGAGGGTTGCTAGCTCAGCAGCAAACTCTTCTTGAAGCTTTTGCAAAGTGGCGAGGTCTTCTTTGCCAACTTTGTCAGCCAAACCTGCGGAGATGATTTCGTTGATCTTGTCTAAGCAAGCATTCAAACCAGCAGCGAATTCATAACGGGTGGTAGCTTGTTTGCCACGGAAGGTGCTGTCAGGATAGCCAGCGATACAACCATAACGCTCGACTAGGGATTGCAAAGCGGTGAAAGCCCAATCGGTAGGACGAACGTCACTCAACTGTGAGACTGAAGTTACATTTTGCGCTACGGCTTTAGGACGGATAAACTCGTTATTAATTGCCCTGATAGTTTCGGACTCACTGGGCTGGACTTGCGTAGCGGGTAGGGAAGATTGGAAGGCTGGGTTAGTCGCAGCTTGAGATTGGACAGTTTGTGTCTCAGCATTTACACCAGTAGCTGTAGCTAGAACGCTCAAGCCTAGTAAAACAGACAAATTCTTAATTTTTTTCATACCATCACACCATTTCACACCTTTTAAAATGCTAAGTATTTACTTGAAACTCAGAGTGTGATTTTGATGATTTTGCAAATCCAAAATCTACTCACTAAGCCAACACTTCAGCTTTTAAAAGTTAACAAAGCTGTAATTCTAGAATTGTATTTGAGAACACATTCTATTCCCAGTCATCATTCCACTCGTCATCAAAGCTATCTTGGGAATTCCTTTTTTTCTCAGGTACTTCTGTTCTAGCAGAGGTCTGCTTATTTTTATTATTGAAAAAATTTGTTGTAGAAGATTTTGAGGATTGATTTTGTGAAGATTTGGTGACCTGAGGAAATGATATTTTTTTCAGGGATGTTTGCATTAGAGTAGCAATCAAAGCACCTAGTCCTAGACTAAATGTCAATACTAAGCCTAGAGGAAGTCTTATCGATTCCCAATACATAAACTTGATATTGACACGATCAATATTTTGGCTAGCCAAAATATTGATCGCGATCGCACCAATCCATAGCAAAAAGTAGAGTGATAAGCGAATCATGGGTTTATTCCGTGAGGTAATGACCGAACTGCTCAACAAAATTTTGATCAATGATGGCTTGGCGCATTTGCTGGGTGAAGCGGATAAGTTCAGTAATGTTATGTATTGATAGTAATGTGTATCCTAAAATTTCTTGCGATCGCACGAGATGGCTGATATAAGCACGCGAGAAGTTTTGGCAAGCATAGCAAGGACATTCGTGATCAATGGGAGTAAAGTCTCGTTTAAATTTTTGATTTTTGAGATTCCAGCGATCGCCTTTAACTAGAGCCACACTGTGACGCGCTAGACGGGTAGGAATAACACAATCAAATAAATCCATTCCTGCGGCAACGGCTTGCGCCATTTCTTTGTAAGTACCCACTCCCATGAGATAACGAGGTTTATCTTCGGGCAGTAGTGGTGTAATCGCTTTCACAATTTTTTCAATTAATTCGGGAGGCTCACCCACGCTCACGCCACCGATCGCATAACCAGGTAAGTCAAACTCAATTAGCTCACGCGCCGATTTTTGGCGTAAATCCAGATAAACGCCACCTTGCACAATCCCAAAGAGAGCTTGATCATCTTTTCGAGCATGAGCTTTGATACAGCGCTCTAACCATCGAGTAGTTCTTTCTCCCGCTAGCTTTATTTCATCATAGGTGGCTGGATAAGGAGCGCATTCATCAAACGCCATGATCACATCTGCGCCTAATTTGTTTTGGATTTGGATGGAGCGCTCTGGTGTGAGGTTGATCATGTTGCCATCGCGAGGCGATCGAAACTTAACGCCCTCTTCACTAATGGAACGAATCTCACTCAAACTGAAGACTTGAAATCCCCCTGAATCTGTAAGTATGGGGCCATCCCAATTCATGAACTTATGCAGTCCCCCTGCTTCCGCAACAATATCTTCACCTGGTTGGAGATGGAGGTGGTAGGTATTGGACAAGACCATTTCGGCTTGACAGTCTTTTAGCTGGGTAGGGGTGACAGTTTTGACATTGGCGAGTGTGCCAACGGGCATAAATCTGGGCGTATGCACTACTCCATGAGGTGTATGAAATTGCCCGACCCTAGCGTCAGTGTGGCAACATTTGCACTGTAGTTCAAAAGTAAAGTTATTCAGAGCTGACAATCCTTGATTACAAACCTTTAAATTTTACATTGTGCTGAGCGCGAAATTTTTGAGCCGCGATAGAGACAGCGCTTTGCTCTGTCTCTTAAATCTAGCCCTGATGCTCTAGGATAAACTTCTGAATGCGATCGCAGGTCTCAGGACGAATCTCATGGGACATTTCGTATTCTTCGTATTCTACAGTTATGCCTAAATTTTGAAATATATTTAGAGTGTTACGCGCCATATCAATGGGAACAACTTGATCGAGTGTGCCGTGGGCGATCAAAATTGGTGGTAATTGCATATTCGATAGTTCTTGGAGTTCATCTTCGCTAATGTGCAAGTATCCACTGAGGGCAATTAATCCTGCAAATGGAAATACTAAACCGACATCAAGGGTCATTGCTGCACCTTGGGAAAATCCTAATAAAAAAGTTTTTTCTAAGGGAATTCCTGTCAGGGCAGGTAGATCTTCAAGGAATTGGGTGAGCAGTTCGCAGCTTTTTGCCAATCCTGCTTCATCGAGGCTCTGCAAGTCGTACCACATTTTGCCGTTGGGCATTTGGTGATCAAAGGGAGCTTCGGGGCAGATCCATTGATAATTGTGAAGTCCCACGAGAGGCGCTAGGGAAATTAAGTCATCACAATTTGCACCCCAACCATGCAGGGCAACGATCGCGCCAAGGGCATTGGGATTAGGTAATGTTTCGGGAAAAGAGCAATATTTTAGTGTCATAAACCAAATTATAACTGTCGCCAAGTGTAAAAGCCAAGAGATGATGTTCGGCGCAGAGCGCCGAACATCATCTCTTCTTTGGAGATTTGCAGCGCCGAAGGCGCTGCAAAAACCTGAGAGTCTCTGGACTCACCCGATTGGTATAGCAACAAAAGTAACTTACTGCTAGTCTACTAATCTAAGTTCGCCAGATAGCTTGAGAGTATCTCAGTATGAATAAGTTTCCCTGTTTCACTTACGTTGTGTTTGCCCTCTCCCTTACGACTCCTTCTATCGCAGGAGCGCAAAATACTCAGCAAAAAATTGTTTATATCTCTCCGCAAGGCTCTGATGCAGCAGCCATAGCTAATCAAAATCAGCCTTTTCGGACAATCACTGCTGCGATCGCGGCAAATCCTCAGGCAGGAACGATCTTCCAATTAAGTAATGGAACTTATGGTAATGATACTGGCGAAAGCTTCCCAATTAGATTGCCTCAAGGAGCAACCTTGCGCGGTAATCCTAGTGCTAATGGAAGTGTCGTTATTAATGGTGGTGGTCGATTTGTGAGTGTGACCTTTGCCAGTCAAAATATTGCGATCGTCGCCGCCAATGACTCTCGAATTGAAGGAGTTACCATCACTAATTCCAATCCACGAGGCTATGGACTATGGCTAGAGTCGAGTCGCAGCGTCACTGTCACCAGCAGTAGCTTTACTGGAAATACCCACGATGGCATCTTTTTGACGGGTCGCAGTAACGCCTACATTAGTAACAATGTATTTACTGGCAATAGAGGAAGTGGCATCTCAGCAGTTGGCTCTAGTACGGGCGAGATTCGGGACAATCGATTTGAGGACACTGGGTTTGGACTTTCAATTGGACAAAATTCGCAAGTTGTTTTGGTCAACAATAATATTATTCGGAATGTTGATGGTGTGATTATTTCCAACACTGCACAGCCAACTTTACGCGGTAATGCGATCGCGGACAATCGACGCAATGGACTTGTGGTTCTCAGCAGTGCCAGTGGTTCTCCTAGACCAGACTTAGGGACTACGATTTCCCTAGGAAATAATACCTTTAGGAATAATCGTGAATTTGATATTAACAACGCCACCACTATTCCTCTGGCGGCTGTTGGCAATCAAATTACAACTTCCCGCGTTAAGGGGCTTCTCGACCTCAAAGCTTCGCGATCGCCGATTACTAATGCGATCGCTGCCATGCCCCCAACTCCTCCCTCTACTTCTATTCCCTTAACTTCCGTTCCCACGGTTTCCCCCTCTCCTATCTATACAGGAACAGCTATTCCCATTGAATCTAAGCCTATGCCTGCGCCAACTGTATTTAAACCAGCTCAACCTCCTATTCAACCATTACCCAGCCCAGTTATTTCTACCAATCCCAACGCCAATCCTAATAGCCCAGTCAGCATCATCATTGAACGAGAATATACAACCCCTGCCAATCCTCGGACGATCGCGGCTCTACCTAACGCTCTCGATCCCGCCACAGGTAAAGTAATGCAATATCGTGTGATTGTACCGACAACATCAACGGTGGTTACGCAGAAGGTGAAAACCTTTGTGCCAGATGCTTTTCGGCTAGTCAGAAGCGGCAAAGTTGTGTTGCAAGTTGGAGCCTATAGCGATCGTCCTGCTGCCGATCAATTAGTTCAAAAACTTGCCCAGTCAGGTGTTCGCGCTGAAGTTATTCCTTTTCGCTAATTTGTAGCACTTTGCGCTCAAATCCGAACCAAAAAACAAAGGTGTTGCTTCGCAACACCTTTGTTTTTATCAAAGCCCAAGAATTTGTTTAAAAGGCTGGCAAAGCCAGCCTTTTAAACAAATTCTTGGACTTTGATGATGTCTTGAGTAATGGATAGAAGATCAGCGTGACTAACCACAAGTGTCGGAAAATTGCGATCGCTGTAATCTCGTCCTGTTTGTAAAGGAAAGATAGCCTTTTGGCTTTCAAGGGGAATCCAGACTGCCCCGATCGCGTTAAGGATCGCCCAAGCTGCCGCAATATCCCAAATTTTTGGAGTTGCTTCTACTGCGCCAATGGTCGAACCGATTGCCACAGTTAAAATGTTGTAGCTTGCCACTCCCAACATTCTCAATTTAAAAGGAAACTTTGAGCGACCCATCTTTTCTAAACTGCGGGAACAGGCATTAAAAAAGTAATTATTCAACGCCTGAGGATCGGGCGCAACTTCCGTCAAGTAAATCTGCTTTCCATTCAAAAAAGCAGAAGCTTTGCCATGATTACCTAGAGGATCGTTACCCTCTAGCCAGCCATAAATATTTTGACGTAACGGTGGAATCGCCACATATCCAAATACTGGTGTCCCGCGATGCAATAGTCCTATCGAGATTCCCCAAATGGGAATACCTCGCGCAAAGTTAGTTGTGCCATCAAGGGGATCGACGACCCATGACCATTCGCGATCGGACAAGATTTGGTTCGACTCTTCGGTTAAAACCCCAAACTCAGGAAATTCTTGTTCTAAAGCCGCCTTGATATAAGCATCTGCCCAGCGATCGCTTTGAGTGACCAGACTGCCATCATCTTTGGCGATCGCCACTATTACTTGCTCAAAATCCGCAAGTAAGCGATCGCCCACCTGTTTAGTCAAGTCTTCGATGAAAGGAAGAACCGTTTGCCAACTATGCATTTTTTTGTTTCGCGCTTATCTTGCAGGTAAATAACCCATCGCATCTTTGACCGCGTTTAAAGTCTTAAAAGCAGTCTCAGCAGCTTTTTCGCGCCCTTCCTGTAGTACGCGATCGAGATAACTAGTCTCCGCCACTACTTCATTATATTTAGTTTGAATTGGCTCAAGATGCGCGATCGCTGCATCAGTGATGACTGTTTTAAAATCACCCCAACCGCGCCATGTGGCGGCTTCCGCTTGCACCTGTTCCTTAGTCTTATTAGCAAAAATGGCATATAAACCCAACAAGTTATTCGCTTCAGGGCGATCGCTTTGATCAAATGCTAATTCTCGAATTGCGTCAGTCTTACACTTTTTAATTTTTTTAGTAATTTCATCGGGCTTATCGAGCAGATGAATGCGACTCATTTCGGATGGGTCAGACTTAGACATTTTTTTAGTGCCATCAGTGAGGCTCATCACCCTTGCACCCTCTTTGCGAATCAAAGGCTCAGGCACTTTCAACACTGGCTGAAACTGATCATTAAATCTCCCTGCAATATCTCGCGTTAGCTCTAAATGCTGTTTTTGATCTTCGCCAACTGGTACTAAATCTGCTTGATACAACAAAATATCCGCCGCCATCAGCACAGGATAGTCCAACAGTCCCACGCCTACATTTTCCCCTTGCTTGACCGCTTTCTCTTTAAATTGGATCATGCGCTCTAGCCAATTTAGGGGTGTGATGCAATTGAGCAGCCAAGTTAGCTCAGCATGGGCGGAGACATGGGACTGCACAAAAATAGTGGAGACTTGGGGATCAATGCCACAAGCAATATACAACGCCGCAATGTCGCGGGTATTGGCGGCGAGGGTCTTCGGATCATGGGGAACGGTAATCGCGTGGAGATCGACTACGCAAAAAAAGTTTTCATAGTCAGCTTGGGTTTCTACCCAGTTGCGGATTGCCCCTAAATAATTGCCGATATGTAAGTTGCCCGTTGGTTGTACGCCAGATAGAACTCGTTTTTGCATGAAAATAATGTATTCAGTCTTTTAAATGCTGGGATTGCAGGTAGACAAAGTGTTTAGAGGCACTGGAGAAGGAAAGACGATCGCTCGACAAAAAGGTAAGCTAACTTTTCCTAAATCCTGTCCAAAAGCTTCAGGTATTGTACCAATTAGTGTTTCGACTATGCTCTTTCGCGCATCAGATGGGGCAACTTGATAGATGACGCTGAGCATATCGTCAGGAAACCAAGCCCTGACTAATTGCAGTAGCTCTTTGCTGGTCAGTGGGCGATCGCGATTATCGGTGGTTAGTCGCATTCCCACTAGGCGATCGCTATCAAAATAAACATTTGCCGTAAAGCCGCGTACATAAACTAAGGTGCGATCGGGCATTGCGTATAAACCTTCACCTCCTGGTTGTAATTTATACATCGTATAGTTGCCGCGTTGGACTGTGGCGATCGCTGCCCAATTATTTTCCTTAGCATATTCAAAAAACTGGGTTGCCAGCATCCCCAAATGTAGAGTTTCGGGTTGTAATGGTGGACGCGCCCTTGTTTGTAGGGTCGGTAAGTTGCGGACTGTTCCCATCTTTTGGTTGGGGCGATCCTTGGTATTGTCAGCAGCCGCCGCCGATGTATAGGCGATCACGCTCAAGAAAATAGCGGCGAGGACTACATCTCTTTGTATTTGAAAATAAATTTTACTCGCCATATACTTCACCTAAATTCAGTGCTGTGCGACTTTTTAAAACCTAATAAATTTTATAAAAAGCTTACTTCGCAAGCTTTTTATAAAATTTGTTGAGATATGCATATTCCAATAGACTGCCTAGTGTTACTGACTAAATAATGCTCCATTAAGATTCCATATTAGCAAAAATTCTTATTTGTCCACACAAAATCAGGCATTTCTAGTCTTGCCAAAACTACATAAAGCTAGTAATCACGTCCCTCATATAGCAATGCAAAAGCCAAAACCCAAGAGAGAGTGGCGGCGCTTAGCGCCGCCACTCTCTCTTGGGTTTTGGGGATGACTACTAATGGTGAGCAAAGCAAGGTTGAGGCGGTATAACCTCAATATCTAAGAATTACAATTAATCTTCAGTCGCGTGGTGACGATAAAAATATTAGAATAAGCATAATTTATTAACTTTTTAGATGGCTAGGTGTAATTAAATATAAAACTAAGAAGCCTATGATGTGCGTACAGAGAGCGTTACAGGTTTTAGCTATATTTTTTAGTTATGCCCAGCTACTTAAACTTTTTAATTGTTCTACACAAAATTTTAATTTAAGGATTTAACAATGGCAGCCAAAATACAGTTAGCACGCGGAATTGACGAGGAAGCTACGGATGTAAAAATTACAAGGTCAAAGGACGGAGATACCAGCGTTGCTGTGTTTATCTTTGCAGCACCTAACTGTATGACTGGTGAAAATGCAGGTAACAATGAGATTTTAGGAATGTATATGATTGATGAAGAAGGCGAAATGGTGACCCGCAATGTCAATGCCAAATTTGTCAATGGTAAGTCTTCGGGCATCGAAGCCATCCACAAACTCAATGGCGAAGTCGAATGGGAACGTTTTTTGCGGTTTATGAATCGTTATGCCGAATCTAATGGCATGAGCTTGAATAAGGCATAAAAAGAAAAGCTAGGCATAATTATTCTTCTCTCAGTGAATAATTAGCGGTACGCGGAGAAGCTGCACATCGCTAATTATTCACTGAGAGGAGAGTCGTCACTGAATAAATCCAAAACATTCCAAAAATCATGAAACCCACTCAAAATCCTTGTCCCGATCCGCCGTCTTATCAAGTGCATTGCGCGGTAATTACGGTAAGCGATACGCGCAATCCTGACACCGATAAAAGTGGCAACTTTATTAAGCAGTCAATGTCTAATGCGGGGCATTTAATTGATTATTACGACTTAGTTAAGGATGAACCCGACCAAATTCGTGAGCAGATGTTTAAGCTAGCCGCGATCGCGGAGATTGATGCGATTATTCTCAATGGTGGTACTGGGATTGCGCCGCGAGATACTACTTACGATGCGATCGCCTCTTTGCTAGAAAAGACCCTCCCCGGATTTGGGGAAATGTTTCGTTATTTAAGTTGGCAAGAGGTCGGATCTAGGGCGATCGCTTCGAGATCAGAGGCTGGTATTTATAAAGGTAAGCTAGTTTTCTCTCTCCCTGGTTCAAGTAATGCTGTGAAGTTAGCGATCGAGCAGTTGATTTTGCCAGAAATTATTCATCTTGTTAGGCAGTTAAAGGGATTGCACTAGAGCAAGGCTCTGCAACCAAATCCAAAAATAGAATTGCGGCGCGAAGCGCCGCAATTCTATTTTTGGATTTGGTTGCAGTTGTTGATTAAACCCGCCATAAAGAGGGGCGCAGCCCCGCAATGGATTTATATTTTTATTTGTGGCGATTTTGTAAGACTAGGTGCTGTCACTTACAGCACCTAGTCTCACAAAATCGCCAACCTTGAGAGTTTTACCCGCTTCAGTTAAGGGAATGCGCGTATTTAAAGCAAGGCGATAGAAATGATTAAACCGCGATCGCTCGATATTTGTGGGTAAAGTTTGTTCTCTTTGTTTTACAAAAATCTTTTGGAATTCTGGATATACCTGCCCCGTGTAAGGATCGCGGGTAGGCACAGGGCAGCGCTGACAGGGATTAGTTCCTAAAAATTCTACTTTTCCAATTTGAAAGGGAACAGTTTCACCATTTTTAGTAAATAGGCGATCTTCCCAGAATGCCTCTGTATCAGCAACTTCTAAATTAGTCCGAAACCGACGACGAATTTGCTCGATATCAAGCTTACCCGTAGCGGTATACCAGCTTTGTACTAACTCCAAACTTGCTAAAGATATGATCGTCGCACCCCAAGCTTCAGGATCATCAGGAAATCCATTGTCAATATTTTGCTGAATCGTTAGGGATTGCTCAAAAAATTGACTTAACCAATTGGCTAAGTTAGCTCGATCTTGATCTAAATGGAAAGTTACTGAGGTACTACCATCATCTAAGCAAATTAGGCGATCGCCTAATTCATAATTTGGATAATTACTGCGAAGACTATGGATTTTGGAGCTACGTTTGGCATTAAGATATCTTCCCTGTTGATCGAATAGGGCAAACTCGCGATCTCCTTGCAATGCACCTCCAGCAGAAATTTTCACTTCATTAAGAGCGATTGCATCAAGGGACTTGAGCGGAAAAATCAAAATTTTATCTAGTTTTGCCATACTCCCTTCCAGTGAATAATTAGATATGTATAGCAATAAAAGGATTGCTTAGGAATAAACCCCAAAAGACGAGTGGCGACGCGAAGCGTCGCCACTCGTCTTTTGGGGTTTGATCGGAATTTATCTAAGGAGATACTCAGCTTCACTTTGCCATCTCGGATTATCTGTGAGTGCGTTCTATGGATTACAATAATTGCAGTACATGGGATCAACAGTTTTAATTCCATTAGGAAATAACTCTTCCTGTTGAAACTGACAGCGATCGCATTGATACAAATGAGCGCGAATAGATGGCGTTGGTAAGCCACAAAGCTGACAGGGTAAACCCTTTGTTTTTTTCACGACATCGAAATTCACAAAATTACAATTGGGACAGAGTTGTTGTAACTTCCGTACTAAATCTTCTGTAGCTTTAGCAATATTGTTCATGCGAGTCGGATTGAAAAGCGATCGCATATCTGTCTCAATGTGAATTTGTGGCTCTTGTTTTAGTAACGAATGGACAGCTTCTTTGAGCATATCTTCTGAAGTAATTCCTTTATAAATTGCCTCCTTTGCTGAAGTTGTGGCATTTGGCATCAGCACGATCGCATGACTGGGAAAGCCAACTTTGAGCGCAAAATTGTAGGCTTGCTCGTAGCTAGAAATTTCTTGATGGCGAAAATTTGTATCAGTGGAGAGAAATTCGCCATAAACACTGAAGTTATGTTTTTGATCCAGCAAAAAGACAATTTCGCGATTGTAGGGAATACCTAGCATGGGATGCGGAAAAAAACTGCCTTCACTAGCGATCGCTAAATCCGCATCAATTATCTCTAAAGCTTTCTCAGCCTTGATTTTTGCAGTTTCAATTTGATTTGTAGGGCGATCAATATCGCGGGTAAATGTACCCAATAAGTCGCTATCAAAATTTTGAGGAACTGTGACTCGCGTTCCTAATGATGCTTGTAAAATAGGTGCGATCGCTAATTCCTTGCGATGCATTGTCGCGATTACGGCAAGGCGATCGGCAAACTCGATCCGATGATTTTGTTCCCCTCTCCCACTGGGAGAGGGGCTAGGGGTGAGGGCATCACTCGTCATGGGCAAAACGATTATAAAGAAAGTCTAGAGCCGTATTTCTCAAATCGTAGTATAGAGGATCTTCCATAATTTGAGCGCGATCGCGAGGACGAGGAAAAGGAATTCGCATAATTTCACCAATACTAGCGGCGGGTCCATTGGTCATCATCACTAGGCGATCGGCTAGGAATAAAGCCTCATCGATATCATGGGTAATCATTAATACCGTGCAACGATGCTCTGTCCAGATTTGTAATAGTTCCTCTTGCAGTTCCTCTTTGGTAATTGCATCCAATGCGCCAAAGGGTTCATCGAGAATTAGTACTTCGGGTCGAATGGCTAAAGCTCTTGCAATGGAGACACGCTGTTTCATTCCACCTGAAATCTGAGTTGGCTTCTTCTCGGCAGCTTCGCTTAAACCGACCATCGCAAGGTGATGGCGGACGATATCATTTTTCTCGCTTTTCGAGAGGTTGGGATTAACTGAGTCCACGGCAAGCATGACATTTTCATAAACCGTTAGCCACGGTAACAGGGCATAGCCTTGGAATACAACCATGCGATCGGGACCTGGTTTGGTAATCAGTTTGCCATTAACTAAAACTTCGCCGATAGAGGGCTTTGAGAAGCCGCCGACCATGTTTAAGAGCGTCGATTTGCCACAGCCAGAGTGACCGATCAGGCAAATAAATTCTCCTTCTTTGATATTAAGGTTTACATCCTGAAGAACGACATATTCGCCGTTATTTGGTGTGGGATAGATTTTAGAAACATTTTCAATGCGAAGGAAAGATTCTTGAGGTGGAATTGTGGCGATCTCGCTTTTGTAGTTAAGAGTTGTTTGGGTCATGGTTTTCTGTAATGAATTTCTATGATTTGTGGAAGTAATCAGACCCTCACCCCTAGCCCCTCTCCCAAAAGGGGAGAGGGGAACAAGATTAGATGTTTTCTAATTCCCCCTCTCCCTTAATGGGAGAGGGGGCTGGGGGGGTAGGGAAATTAAGCAACCATTCGCATTGATTCCATCGCAATTTCTGCCATCGTGATATTGCGCTTGATTTCTAGCTGGTTGAGATAGGCGATTGGATCTTCAGCGTTAAAGGGAATGTCATCAAATAGTTGAATCGCATTACGGCTATAGGTGATGTCAGTCAGACCTAGTTCACGCGCCGCCGTACTGAATACGCCCACACGACAGGTTTTCTCTAATACTTCTACCCAGTTGCGAGGGAAGGGAAGATCACCCCAGCGTGCCATCTGGGTAATGTGCCAGAGATGTTCAGAACGGCTAGGACGATTGACACCAGAGCCATAAAACTGATGGTGAGCAGGTTCGCGCATAGGGGAATCGATCGCACAGGTGACATCATCAGGGTTACCCAAGTGGATATAATTAACATTGGTGCTGACATAGGCGCGATGGGAGAGGATCTGGCGAATCTCTTCAGCATTATTGGGATCAGCACAATACATACAAGCTTCTAGAAGTGCCTTGACGAGAGCAATGTGCGTATTAGGATAGGCGTTTGCCCAATCTTCGCGAACGCCGAGAACCTTCCCAGGGTGACCATTCCAGATTTCTAAATCAGTTGCTACAGTGAAGCCGATATTTTCCATCGCAGCGCGGAAGTTCCAAGGTTCACCAACACAGAATCCATCGATGCTGCCTGCTTTGAGGTCAACTACCATTTGGGCGGGAGGAATATTTTTTAATTCCACATCGCGATCGGGGTCGATGCCTCCAGCCGCTAGCCAGTAACGGAGCAGGAGATTGTGCATCGATGAGGGATGAACTACACCCATACGGTGCTGGCGATCGCGGGTATTTTGCAACATCGCTTTAAAATCAGCGAGAGTATGCACACCATGATCATAAAAGCGGCGATCGAGGCTAATTGCATTACCATTACGGGTCATGGTCAATGCTGTGACGATGGGCTTGCAAGCACCATTACCACCAAGCGTCATCCACATTGGTAAACCTGAAGGCATTTGCGCTGCATCGAGATAGCCACCCGAAATACCGTCAACAATACCGCGCCAACTGGTTTCACGCACAAGAGAAACTTCATCCAGTCCATGCTTCTCAAAAAAGCCTTTTTCCTTAGCCACAGCGATCGGCGCACAGGCAGTTAAAGGAACAAAGCCAATCTCTAAATTGACCTTTTCCAAACCATGCCGAGCAACGGTGGCAACCTTACGCGCATTTAGTTTCTTAACGCGCTTTTGTTGATTTAAGAAATAGATAATTTCGCTACGAAGACTATAGTAACTAGGATGATTTACCGCTTCCATTCGTTGGCGAGGGCGAGGAATATCCACTTCCAAAATGCCGCCAATTTTCGAGGCGGGGCCATTGGTCAACATGACAATGCGATCGCTTAACAACACAGCCTCATCAACATCATGCGTGACCATCACCGCCGTAATTTGATCTTCGTTACAAATCTGCATTAGTTTTTCTTGCAAATTGCCACGGGTCAGAGCATCTAAGGCTCCAAAAGGTTCATCCAACAACAAGAGTTTAGGACGGACGGCTAAGGCACGCGCGATCGCAACTCTCTGACGCATTCCGCCTGATAACTGGGTGGGTGGTTTATTGATCGCATGGGCAAGCCCGACCATATTCACATAGCGCTCTACTAATTCATGGCGATCGCTTTTTGGCAAATGGGAAAGCACTTCATCAACGGCAAGCGCCACATTTTCGCGTACCGATAGCCAAGGCAAGAGCGAATAGTTTTGAAATACCACCATGCGATCGGGGCCGGGGCGAGATACACGCTCATCTTCGAGCATCACCACGCCGCCAGTGGGTAAGTCCAGCCCTGCGATCATATTCAGCAAAGTAGATTTGCCACAGCCAGAGTGACCAATGAGAGAGATAAATTCTCCTTTCTTTATTTGGAGGTCAATTCCTTTAAGAGCAATGTATTCTTTACCTCCACCTAATGGGAAAGTTCTCTCTACTTGATCAACTAAAACAAAATCCTGCATTTTAAAATTCTCCTTTTATGACCATCAAAATTTATAAAAAATTCGTAGGAGCAAAGCATTCCTGCCAGTATTCAAAATGTTTTCTAGGGTTTGAGAACAGGAATGCTTTGCCCTTAACCTGCCGCAATCATAGGTTTCTGTAAACCAAAGCGAGGGTTGAGCATTTGCGAGACGATGTTTTGTAGTGCATTTGTTTAATTGGGGCGCAAATGCTCAACCTCTACTTCTGTTCTTCAGGCAAAATCACGTTCTGAAGCCAGCTGATCGCACGGTCGAGTATCAAGCCCACAGCACCGATATAAACTAGAGCCAGAATAACTTCGCCAACCTTATCGTTAGTGTAAGAATTCCAAATAAAGAAGCCGATACCGACAATACCAGACATGATGATTTCGGCGGCGATAATTGCGAGCCAAGCCAGCCCGATGGAAATGCGTAGTCCAGTAAAGATATAGGGAAGCGCAGAAGGAATCAAAATCTTAAAGAAATACTTTTGGCGTGAGAGTTGTAATACTCGTGAAACGTTGCGATAGTCTTGAGGGATTTGCTTAACGCCCACTGCGGTATTTAACAAGATTGGCCAAACTGAGGTGATGAAGATAACAAACAAGGCGGCTGGTTCATTTTGTCGGAGTGCGGCTAATGCGATCGGAACCCACGCTAGAGGTGGAACTGTGCGCAAAAATTGGAATAATGGATCGAGTGCCTTATCAATAACTGCATTAGTCCCAACTAAAATCCCCAAGCCAATACCGACAATGGCGGCGGCGGAATATCCCTTAGCCACGCGCTCAAAACTAGCAAGGGTTTGCCAGAAGAGTCCTTTGTCAGTGCCACCGCGATCGAAGAATGGATAGAGTAGTAAGTCACGAGTCGATTTTTCAGAAATAATATTTAAAGGGCTTGGTAGCTTCAATAATCCGACACTAGAGAGCATTTGCCAGATGAGCAGAAATCCCACAATTCCCATGATTGGAAGTAGCCAATTTTGAGAATTTTTCTGCCATAACTGGGCGAAAAAATTTGATGAATTACGTTTACCAATACTTGCTGCCATAAACTTGTTACTCCTGAATGAATGAACTGGGATATTTGGATTAGAGCTATTAGCTAAAAACTAATAGCTCTTGTGGATGTATCAATTACTTTTTAGAATGTGAACGTGGTGCGAACTACACCAACAGTTGCCGTGGGCGCATTATTGATGCCTTCTGGATTAAATACAAAGAACACACCTGGGGTAACACTAATATTCTTGGAAACTTTAAAATTGAAGTAACCTTCCAAATGGTATGGAGTTGCCGTAAATCCAGTAGGAATTGTGGCAAGCCCACCTACTGAACTCCGTGCCAGAGGTTGCCCAAAAATAAGCCCAGCCGTGTTGCCTTCTTTAAAGACATCGCTAAAATGGAATCCTGTCATCCAGCTAGTAAATGTAGTTGAAGCATTAACACCAGTGAGATTGGCAAAAATCCAAGCACCTAATACATTAAAGGCAACCTTGGGAGCAACTCGCCACGTCAAAGTTGCACCTACAGAATTTAGCTTGATCGGGTCAGTTAATGATGTCCCTGCTCCAGCAATTGCACCAATATCGGCAGCAGCTAATCCAGTTCCTAAAATGTTGATCTGGTGATAGCTGTTGGCATAGTTGAGTCCAATATCAAGAGTTGATGTTGGCTTGAGAGTCAGTTGTGCTGAGGCAATTGTGCTGCCACCAAAGAAACCTGCACCAAGCAAAGTACTAGGGCTGTTAGCCGCGATCGCAGGGTTAACACTTCCATATAAAGCTCGAAGGTCAACTTTATCGGAAATAGTCCAGATGAAACCAACGGCAGCAGCTAGCCCCGTACCAGATGTACCTCCAGATACACGGGTTGCAGCATTTAACCCTTGACCAAAACGGGAGATAGAGCCTTGACCTTCACTGGCAAAAGGACTGATCGCTGGGAAAGCATCGGAAACTTCCGCACTAGAACCTGCAAACAGCGTCAGCTTATCAGCAACAGGGAAAATGTAGAGTAACTTGTAAAGGTTGACCGAGTTTGCGGCTGCCGTATTGGAGTTAGATGGATTGAAATTGAGGAATTGATTCTCAAATCCCAATCGCACATTACTAGAACTGCCAAGAGGATCGGCATAACCTAAAGGTGCAGCTAGACTATTGATATTTGTAGCTTGCAATCCCGTAATCAATAAGTCCTTACCAGAAAAACTGGTCAATAAATTCAGTCGTACACGGTTATTAAAAACAATGTTAGTGTTTGTGCCACCGTTGTTAGGATTTGCTCCTGTTGCGCCCGACACGCTGAAAATTGCTTCGCCACTCAGTTTGGTTGTCGTGGAGAATTGTTGCGCTTCCAACTTGGTAGTTTTCGCATCAAGGGCATCAACTCGACCGCGCAGGGTTGCAAGTTCGGCGGCAAATTCCTCCTGTAGCTTTTGTAAAGTGGCAAGATCTTCTTTGCCAACTTTGTCTGCAAGTCCTGCGGAGATAATTTCATTGATCTTGTCAAGACAAGCATTTAAGCCAGCCGCAAACTCATAGCGCGAGGTAGCCTGTTTGCCACGAAATGTGCTATCAGGATATCCTGCAATACAACCGTAGCGCTCAACGAGAGACTGCAAAGCTGTAAAAGCCCAATCAGTGGGGCGAACATCAGATAACTGTGAAACAGAAGTAACATTCTGAGCAGTTGTTCTAGTATCAATCGTGTCACGTCTAATTTCGGCACTCAATTGAGAAACTTCAGAATTAGCAGGTTTATTGCTACTAGAAGATGATGGAATTGAACTTTCTGTGAGGACAAGATTTTTTGAATCAACAAGAATTTTTGGTTCTGATTTTGGTTCGGCAGAAGCAGCGATCGCACCATAAGATAGTTGCAACCCCAACACAATTAAGCCTAACTTGGCAATAGGATAAATTTCTTTCATTTAATATTCCTCACACATTATTCTTATAGATTGTTTTGTTGTTTGGGCTTACGAAAAAGAACATTATGTAGGGGCAATTCATGAATTGCCCCTAAGGTGAAATAAGGATTTCAAGTTGATTTTGTGTAAATCTTAATTACGCTTTCTTGATCTTCAAACTATCTAGATAAGCCTGTGGATTTTCAGGATCGAACTTAATCCCATCGAAGAATTCTTCAATACCGCGAGAGGTGCTAGTGGGGATATCAGAGGCTGGGATACCTGCTTCTTTAGCCGCTTCACGCCAGAGATCTTCGCGATTGACTTTTTTGATCAAGTCCTTAGCTGTGGCTAAAGAAGATTTGGGTAAGAATCCCCAACGGACACTCTCAGTCAAGAACCAGAGATCATGGCTTTGATAGGGGTAGGAAACACTTCCCTTGGCATCTTTCCAATATAGGGATGCAAGGCTCTTGTCATCAATGACCCGACCATCACCCATGTCATATTTGCCCATCATTGGCGCTTCAAGAACATCAACAGGCACATCAAAATAATTTCTACTCGATACAATCTGCACCATTTCCTTACGATTCTCGAAGTTGTCGCACCATTGTTGGGCTTCCATAATCGCTTTCAGCATTGCCTTAGTTGCCTTGGGATTTTTGTCTACCCAATCCGATCGCATGGCAAGATATTCCTCAGGATGTGCTTTCCACATTTCGGCAGTCAGCATAGAAAGGAAACCAACCTTCTCTTTGACGATACGGTACGGCCAAGGGTCGCCAGTACTAAAGGCATCCATTGTGCCAGTTTTCATGTTGGCAACGGTTTGGGCGCTTGGCACTGTCAACAACTCTGTGTCAACATCTGGATCGATGCCATTAGCGGCCAGCCAGTAGCGAATCCAAAATTCTTGATTGGCTTTAGGGAAGGTATAGGCAGCTTTAAATTTACTTCCTTCGGACTTCATTTTGTCAAATGCAGCCTTAGCATTGTCAATTTTTAGACCCATACCAGTGCCTTTATGCTTGCCAGAAATCGCGATCGCATTGCCTTGAGTATTCAATTGCAAAAGCACATACATGGGAATTTTCTGATTGTCAGTAATGATTCCTTCAGAAATTAAATAGGGCATGGGCATTTGCCACTGACCACCATCGATACCACCTGCCGATGAGCCAATTTTGACGTTATCTCTAGCGGCTCCCCAGTTGGCTTGTTTGGAAATATCGACATCAGTCATGCCATATTTCGCAAAAAATCCCTTCTCTTTAGCAATAACTAATGGAGCAGCCTCGACAATTGGTAAGTAACCGAGCTTCACTTTTGTCGTTTCAGGAACTTGTTCAGGTGAAATATTTGCTTTTGCAGCCGTTGCTGTAGTAGTAGTTGGCTTGTCTTCAGGTGGATTACCACATGCTTTAAGCAGTAATGAGCCTAGAGCTGTTGCCCCTGCTGTAGCAATAAAGCGCCGCCGTGAAATATTGTTATCGAAATTAGACATAATTTTTCTCCTTATTTTGTTCCTTTAATGGAAGTTAGAAAAAGTGATTAATTTTTTAAGGGGTTATAAATTCAGCGCAAAGCGAAGCTGCGATCGCCCTTAGTTAAATTGCAGATTGCAAATTCAAAGAGAATCTCAACTCATCCAGATTAAAAAGCTAAGTCATCTCATGACTTAGCGAAAAAAACTTGAGAACTATTGATTTGTTACTATTGGTATCTTAGAGTTAAACTTTAATAGAGTAAAGTCTATTATTCTTATATATTGTATAGAAAAAAGTCTATGTATTTAATTGCAGTATTTATACAGCGATCGCTAAGTGTTAGGACTTACGCAGAAATTGATTAAGCCCTCACCCCTAGCCCCTCTCCCGCAGGCGAGGGGAATAAGAAAAAGTTAGTTAGAATCTTGCGCCCCTTCTCCCGCGGGAGAAGGGGTTGGGGGATGAGGGGAGATTTCACTTCGCGATCGCTAAGTGTATTAAAACAAAGAACCGAGGGGTGGCGCACTGCGCCACCCCTCGGTTCTTTGTTTTTGATCCTACTTGCTTAGGAGATTCCTAAAATTGCTTTTTTGTAAGCGGGGCGATCGCTGATTCGTTTTACATACGCATCAATCGCAGGGTAGTCGGCATAGGACATCTGCAACATCATAATTGCGTAACCCAAAATAGTGCCAATAGCCACATCTGACACTGTAAAAAGATCACCTGTAATATAGAGCTGATTTTCGAGAACCTTATTTAGTCCAGAAAGCAATCTTGGAGATTCTTTGTCGCGAATTTCAGCCAGAAACAGCCCATTAGCAAGGGTGGAATTAGCAAATAGAATCCATTGAGAAGCGATCGCCTTTTCTGGTAAAGTTTTTAACTGATCATATTTCTCAGCGAGGTACAGAATAATCGCGCCCGACTCCCAAACGATCAGGCCATCATCGTCTATGGCAGGAACTTTGCCAAAGGGATTAATTGCTAGAAATTCAGGCTGTAAATGTTCACCAACCTTCATGTCTAGTAATTGAAATGTATAGGGTACTTGCAATTCTTCCAAATACAATTGCACAATTGAGGCTCGACTTCTCGCGCCGCCGTAGAGCTTGATCATAGATTTCTCCTAATAGATTTAATACAACTCGTTGCGCTTTTTTACAGCGCTTTGCACTCAAACCCAAGAGAGAGTTGCGGCGCGAAGCGCCGCAACTCTCTCTTGGGTTTTGACTGTAGCTACATCTTTTATTCTTCCAATAAACTTCTGAGCATCCAAGCCGTTTTTTCATGAACTTGGAGACGCTGAGTTAGTAAGTCAGCAGTTGGTTCATCACTGGCTTTTTCCGCGATCGGAAAGATAGAACGTGCAGTTCTGGTGACGGCCTCTTGTCCTTCCACAAGTAATCTAATCATCTCTGCGGCTTTAGGAACGCCTTCAGTTTCAGGAATGGAAGTGAGCTTGGCATAAGCAGAATATGTTGCTGGTGCATAGACTCCAAGGGAGCGAATTCGCTCAGCGATGAGATCGACAGCTAAGGAGAGTTCGGTGTACTGAGCTTCAAACATTAGGTGTAATGTATTAAACATTGAACCCGTTACGTTCCAATGAAAGTTATGGGTTTTGAGATATAGAGTGTAAGTGTCAGCTAACAATCTGGATAAACCCTCAGCGATCGCAATGCGATCTTCTTCAGAAATACCAATATTGATGGAGTTGGACAACTCTTTGTCAACTGCTTTATCTTTGTTTTTGCCCATTATTGATATTGTTTTGATTATGTTGTGGTTGTTACTATGGTATTGTAGCTGACCAAAGAAAAACAAAAAAGCACCTGTAGCGCCTTGCGCTTTCTTAAGACACCAAAAAACTTTAAAGAGGATGGCTTCGCCATCCTCTTTAAAGTTTTTTGGTGTTACGTACAGTCTAAAGGAATGTTTTCCCGCCGAAGGCGGGAAAACATTCCTTTAGACTGTACGTAACTTAATATTCGATAGTCATGCTTTCGTAGGTTTTATGCTGGACTGTTTTCACTCTCTCAATCGGCTTCGCCTTGATTTTATTTAAAAACTGCGCTTCTGACATATCGGCACTAACCGCATTATTCTCTACATCTGAATCTAGTTGCGCTAGGTTTCGGTCTAACTCGGCAAGGCGATTCATGATTTGCTGCTGGCGATCGCATACACGGACTAGCTCTTCCTGTAGTCTTTCTTTTTCATTAGCTAGCTGGTGCATTTGGATATAGATTGCCGAAGGGGTCTTCCGCAGAGGCATGGAACGCAATTTAGGTTGAATAGGGCGGCGAGATATGGTCATGGCAGTTAGTCCTAATTAGTCCTGATAGGCTGGAAATTGGGATCAAGTTTTTTGCAAAATTTTTGATCACTTATTTACTGGGACTTGGCTCAAGGAATACTTTATATAAAATAAATCCGATTAGAGCCATAATGCCGATGGAGATGGCGGCTGTTACTAATTTAAACACAAAATTTAGGATTGTAAAGGCGACTAGTCCAGTTACAACGATCGCGGCAACTTTGGTTGCTCCAGTGAGACTATTGATCCATGCAACCAGACTGCCTAAGCTGTTTTTGGCAGCATCTACGCTCTGCTCAACCGCCACATATTCTGGCTCAGCGCGTTTGTTGGGGTTTTGAGGCTGGCTGTTTGCCTGTGTGTTCATGACTTCGCGCTCTAGCTCACGAAAGCGTTCTTCAATATTATCAGTTTGACTCATAGCAGCAACAATTAAAAAAACTTATGGCTTATTCTACTCCATTCATTCCTTACAGCGCATTGCCCTCAAACCCAAACCAAGAAAAGTTTTAAAAGCATTGCTTCGCAATGCTTTTAAAACTTTTCTTGGTTTGGGGCGCTCAAAATCATGCCTATAGCGGTTTCGTCGGCAAATCCTTAATCAAAGCAGTTAGCTAGTTCTGTGGGCGTGATTAGAGAATATGAGCGATCGCATAGTTCACTTAGCTTTTGCGATAACATCACTGACTGCGGTGGTGTGAGATAGGTGGATTCCAGCAAATCGACTTGATGATAAGCTTGGCGAAGGGGAGCATCTAATAGAATTTTGCTTTTACCCATCACGATCGCGCGATCGGCATAGTCAGGCATTAAATATAAATGGTGAGTAATCACAATTACAGTTTTGCCCATTTGGTGCAATTGCCGACTAACTTCTAAAATTGCGGAAGCCCCTTGATAGTCTTGTCCTGTGGTCGGCTCATCGAAAATCATGATCTCAGGATTCATGGCTAATAGTGCCGCAATCACAATGCGACTGCGTTCTCCTTTGGGCAGAGATAATGGATGTTGGTCGCGTTGTTCCCATAGGCGCATGGCTTTGAGACTGCGTTCGGTTTCTTGCTTGACTTGACTAGGTTTGTAACCAAGAAAAGGTAAAGCAAAAGCAACTTCTTTTTCAACGGAAGTATTAAATATTTGGTTGTCAGGATTTTGGGCGAGATAGCCAATGGATTGAGCGAGATCACTCACTGATAAATCCTTAGTGTTGCGATCGCCGACAAAAACTTTTCCTGATGTGGGTTTGAGCAGATTGAGAAAATGCTTTACGAGGGTACTTTTGCCCGCACCATTTTGTCCGACGATGACGACATATTCACCTTGATGGATATCTAAGGAAACATCATTAAGGGCTTCTGTGCCATTGCTATAGGTGTATTTGAGGTTTCGTACCGAAAGAACTGGAGTTTGTTTATTACTAAGGGAATTAGTAAATACTGGCGGCTCCTGAGGTGGGACTTGCGATCGCAGTTGGATTAAAGATGAGATTCCCGATGAGAGAGTTACAGGGATTTTGGGAATATCAATCCCTTTTTGGCTAATCTGGCTAAAGGTTTGGGCAACTTCAGGGGGACGTAATTGATTGCATTGTAATAAATCCACTTGAGCATAAATTTCGCTGGGACTGCCGATCTCTAATAACTTCCCTTCTGAAAGTAAAGCAATGCGATCGCAAAATTCCGCCATTTCTTCCGCAGCATGGGAAACCATTACGACTGCAATTCCCAATTCTTCTTTGAGTCTCTTGACCGTAGCAAAAACTTCTTGAGAGCCGATAGGATCAAGTTGAGAAGTTGGTTCATCAAGAATTAATAAATCAGGTTGGAGGGCAAGCGCCGCCGCGATCGCTAGTCGTTGCTTTTGACCGCCAGAAAGTTCTTGTGGATTCTTTTTCTCAAACCCTTCGAGGCGCACTGATTTTAAAACCATAGGAATCCGCCTCAAAATCTCTTCTCTTGGTACACAGAGATTTTCGAGGGCAAAGGCGATTTCATTCTCGACAGAAGTAGCGGTGATTTGGATTTCAGGATCTTCAAAAACAATGCCCACATGACGTGCCAATACACTAACGGGATGATCTAGGCTATCTAATCCCGCGATCGCAATTTTGCCAAAAAAACGACCGCCATAAAATTGGGGGACAATACCAGTTAAAGCCAAGCATAGTGTAGTTTTTCCTGCACCTGTTGCGCCAATGATGCCAAGAAATTCTCCCTTATTGATCGTTAGAGAAATATCTTTTAAAACCGTTTCCTTGGAGTTGGGATAAATATAAGAAACCTTCTCTAAAACTGCGATCGCTTCCATATTTGTGCTTCTGAATGTGAAAATATCTAAAAAGGAAGATTGTGAAAACTTTGCAAAGCAAAGTTTTCACAATCTTCCTTGATTAAGGTTTAAGCGCGAAGCGCTGTAGATTGCGATACTAGCAAGGCATAACAAAGGCGTGAGCCAATCATTCCACATCACATAAAGAGTTTTTGTGTCCCGTAAATAGACCGTTTCTAGATGTGTCTCGTAGGTATTCACGTCCGATAGCCAGACAGTGCGCCCATTGGGATCAACAAACCCCGAATAGCCCGTATTAGTAGCTCTCACCGCCCAGCGATCGCTTTCGATCGCCCTTGCCACATCCTGAGCATGGTGCTGGGCGGACATATAAGAAGCGAAGTGAGCATTATTAGAAGCAGAAAGAATTAAGCGCCCTCCTGCGGCGGTTTGAAAGCGGAAGGTGGCGGGATAGGCAGACTCGTAGCAAATACCGACAATAAAGCGTCCCCAAGGTGTATCTACAAGTTGCTCACTAGAGCCAGCTTCGACTTCCCCTCGTAATGGCGATAAGCGTTTAATCAAACTACCTAAGATTGGTTTAAAGGGAATATATTCACCCACAGGAACGAGACGTACTTTGTCATATTGACCAAGAATTTTGTCAGAACCATCAATCAAAAACAGGCTATTGGTGTAATTATTGGGATCTTCCGTATTAGGATTGCGAGTTCTGCCAAAGCCACCTAACCAGACAGGAACGCGATATTTCTCCACAGCCAAATCAAAGGGTTCGCGGCGAGGGTTGTAATCAGGATAGAGAAAGGAAATTGCCGTCTCAGGAGTCACAATCATATCTGCTCCTGATTGCGCCAATTTCTCATAACCTTTAGTGTAATTACTAACTGCGATATCCCAGTTTTTAGGATTAACGGTCATCGGATTAGAAAAATTACCTTGAATAATGCCTGCCTTGATCGCTTGACCGTTGCTGCTTGCCATGCGATCGCTATTCATTGACCATGCGCCATAGATTGCCATTGCTGACAGCAGTGAGAGTGCAGCGATCGCATAGCGTCTTCGTTCCCGCCAAGTTCGATGCAATAAAATTTCCGCAAATAGTCCATTGACCGCCACGATCGCCGCAGTCATCGTTTGCTGTCCAGAGATACGACTAATCTGCAACAACAGTAAGTCATGGGGACTCTGCGTATAACCTAAGGCTGTCCAATATAAAGGTCCCCAACTCCAAATAATTTCTAAGCCACTAAACATCGCACAAGCAATAACTATACGGCTGGGGACATTTAGTTTTTGAGTCAGCAACGACATTCCCCCCGCCCATAGTCCTGACAAGACTGCGCCCCAACCCGTAATTAATAGCCAAACGAGAGTAGCAATCCAAAAGCTCGTCCACCAAGGCACGCCCATCCACTCCATCGGATGCACGGTGGTAATCCAAAATAGAGCGATACCATGATAACCAAATCCCCATATTGCCCCCATCGCGATCGCTTCTTTGACCTTTAGCTTTTGGGTCAGCATCCATAAAGGGATTAGAGCAATCCAAGCCAACCACCATTGACTGAAAGGATCGGGCGTTAGTCCCATTAGGATGCCACCGAGGGCAGCAAATAGGAGATTTCGCAGATTTTGCATAGCTAATTAGAGCTTACTGAATATTACGTACAAAAAATAAGAGAGGTGGCGCAAAGCACCACCTCTCTTATTTTAATTCGCGATCTCTAACCGAATCGACCGCTAATATATTCTTCAGTAGCAGTTTGCTTAGGGCTACTGAAAATAGTTGAAGTACGATCAATTTCCACTAATTTACCAGTGCGCTTACCAGAAGCATCGATTTCGGTATTAAAAAAGGCTGTCATATCCGCAGTACGTGAGGCTTGCTGCATATTATGAGTAACGATTACGAGAGTAAAATTTTGCTTTAACTCTTGCATCAGCTCTTCAATACTTAGAGTAGAAATAGGGTCAAGAGCAGAGCATGGCTCATCCATTAAAATTACTTCAGGTTCAGTAGCGATCGCTCTAGCAATACATAATCTTTGTTGCTGTCCACCTGAAAGGGCTAAGCCACTCTCTTTAAGCTTATCTTTAACCTCATTCCAAATAGCAGCTGAACGTAGAGAGCGTTCAACCAAGTCATCCATGTCTCCTTTAGTACCTTTAAAGCCATTAATTCGAGGGCCAAAAGCAATATTTTCGTAGATAGATTTTGGGAAAGGGTTTGGTCGCTGAAAAACCATGCCAATGCGTCGGCGGACAGCTACAGGATCCATCTTAGGATCGTAAAGATCGTGACTGCCAAATGTGATCTTGCCCTTGACTCTTGCACCAGCAATGAGATCGTTCAAACGGTTAAAGCACCTTAGAATTGTACTCTTTCCACATCCAGAGGGACCAATGAATGCAGTAATTTGATTTGTATTAATTGCAAGGTTAACCCCAGAAACAGCTAAGCTTGATCCGTAATATACGGAAACGTTATCAGCATTAATTATTGCATTTTGCATAGAATTTGAGTTGCTGTTCATCTTAATAAGAAATTTAACAGTTAACGAGGTTGACGTAAATACACATGAAGACACTTAAAATTTTTTTGTATCGCTTCTAACGTAGGCGGGAAAATAACTTCATGCCTTACTAGACTTGGGAACGCTATAAATTAGAAATGATATACTTAATACTTCACTATTTTAGCATGCAAACAATCCATTAAATTTTTACACATATCAATAAGTTAGTCTCACCATTAAAATAAAATTAATGTGCTTGATGTGCTAAAAAAAATGAATATAAATCGTTTGAACTTATATTATTAATAGTTACATTAAGTATAATGAGATTGAACAAGAAACATACAAAGAAATTCGTCTAAATTCGTTATTAAGGCTCCCGAATATACTATTTAATTGCACATTTCAAAAAAATATAATTTAAGTGATAAAAGGAATATCTATAAGTAATTGCTTCTAAATCCTAATAGCCTTAGATTACCCGCCGCTATTCGCTTTGACATTAACTAAAAGTTTGAACTTATATGCACTTTCACTGATAACAAAAATACATATAAATGCCTCTTCTGTCAATCAAAAGACGATTTCATACCTTAACCTTGTCTTTACCTTGATGTTATATAATCTCAATGCGTTGCTTATTAAAAACTAAATGCTTGGATTAAGGTAGTCAAATTGTAATTTGTCAAGTGCATTACTACCAAATAAATCAGTAGCTTTTTAGTCTTAACAACGCTATGTACATGACAAATATGTCAAGTACCTAAACTTGCTTTGAAAGAACACTTAAATCGTTTCACAACTTCTTAAATTATGCGTCCTAGCTTTAAACTATCTCGCCGTAAGGCTATTCATCTATCATTAGGTGGAATCGGTTTTGCCTTAGCATCTTGTACTTCATCAGCTCCAACTCCTGCGCCAACATCTCCTGCCGCAGTCAAACCCACCGCGACTACAGAGGCAGTTTCAAAAATCGCAGGTGGAAAAACTGTTTCCTTGAGTGGCGCTGGAGCTTCATTCCCAGCTCCTCTTTACCAGCGCTGGTTTGCTGATTTTAATAAAATAAACTCTAATGTGCAAATCAGTTATCAATCTGTCGGTAGTGGTGCAGGCGTAAAGCAGTTTATCGGCGGTACTGTTGACTTTGGCGCTAGCGACACAGCTATGAAAGAGGAAGAGATTGCTAAAGTTGCTAAGGGAGCACTACTCATCCCCGTTGCTGCTGGTAGTATTGTGATTGCTTTCAATCTACCTGAAATCAAAGACTTGAAACTTAGTCGTGAAGATTACGTAAATATCTTTTTGGGCAAAATCACTAAATGGAATGATCCTGCGATCGCTAAAGCAAATCCAGGCGTTAAGCTTCCAGACCTTGCTATCACAGTTGTTTCGCGATCTGATGGAAGTGGAACTAATGAGGTATTCACAAAGCATTTGAGCGCAATTAGTGCTGATTGGAAAGCAGGTCCTGGCACAGGTAAGTCTATTCAATGGCCAGTAGGTACTGGAGCAAAGGGTAACGAAGGCGTATCTGCTCAGCTTCAACAAACCTCAGGTGCAATTGGATATGTTGAGTATGGCTATGCTGTCAACAACAAGATTTCCTTTGCGACCATTGAAAACAAAGCTGGCAAGTATATCAAAGCAGATCCTGAAAGTGGTTCTAAGTCCTTAGCTTCTATTGAGCTACCTGCTAACTTCATCGCTTTTGAACCCGATCCTAAGGGTGAAGCAGCTTATCCAATCGTTTCTTACACTTGGTTGTTGCTTTACAAGAAGTACGATGATCCTGCCAAAGCCGAAGCAATCAAAGCTATGTTGAATTGGGCATTAACAGATGGTCAAAAACTTAGCGGTGAACTAGGCTATATCCCTTTACCTGCTGAAGTTGTAGCGAAGCTAACTCCAGCGATCTCCACTATTTCTTAGTCATAGCCATTTGCAATCAAAGGAACTACAAGAAATTTTTAAAATTTCTCGTTAGGGTTTGAGAGCAAAGCGCTGTAAGCATCAAGGTAAGTTATCTTATCTGAAATAAATACTGCTAAAGGGCAATGTTCAGTAGTACCTGAGCTTGCCCATTGGCAGTATTTGAATTATTTATTTCTTTTAAATATTTGCACAATGAATTCTGAAATTTCACCTCAAGAGATTAAGCTACCTCAACGCTCTAGAATCGCCCAGAATCTTGATCGAGGTTTTGTTTTATTAACCAAGATTTTTGGTATCGGAGTTGCAGTAATCTTAATATCCATGGTTATTAAGGTAGGTATTGATGCATCACCTGCTATCTCAGAATATGGTTTAGGATTTCTATTTTCTAGTACTTGGGATCCGACAAGAGATATATACGGAGTTCTACCACAGATCTATGGAACGCTAGTAAGTTCTTTTATAGCCCTGTTGATATCGGTTCCTGTAGGTGTTGGTGTTGCTGTTTTTTTGAGTGAAGAATTTGAGTTTTTACCGTCAAAAGTTCAAAGTATTTTAGTCTTCTTGGTGGAGTTACTTGCGGCAATTCCCAGTGTTGTCTATGGTCTATGGGGAATTTTTGTGTTAATCCCTTTCCTAAAACCCATAGGTGATTTCTTGTATGGCAATTTTAAGTGGATACCCTTATTTAGTACACCGTTAAGTGGTACAGGAATGCTTCCCGCAGCGATGATTTTGGCAATTATGATTTTGCCAACGATCGCTGCTATCTCTCGTGAAGCATTAACTTCAGTCCCCAAAGATATGCGTCAAGCTTCGATGGGTTTAGGAGCAACGAGATGGGAAACGATTATTCAGATATTGATACCTGCATCTTTCTCAGGAATTGTGGGTGCAATCATGTTGGCTCTCGGTCGTGCGATGGGAGAAACCATGGCTGTGACAATGTTAATAGGTAATTCCTCAAAAATTGATTTTTCGCTGTTAGCTCCTTCTAATTCTATCGCTGCGAAATTAGCTAATGAATTTGCTGAGGCGGGTGGGTTACAGATTTCGGCACTTATGTATGCAGCCTTTGTTTTGTTTGGTCTAACTCTTTTGGTGAATATATTGGCTGAACTGCTAATTTTGCGAGTTCAAAAGCTCAAGTAATTTCAGCACTTTGCGCTGACTTAAAACCCAGAGAAATATGTAAAAGTGCTGCGAAGCGGCACTTTTACATATTTCTCTCTTAAAGCCTTAATCGGCTGCAAATAGGCACAATCAAATATAAAAAAGCCAAAACTTATTATGCAACCTGAATATCAAAATTTAACTTCACCTAACAAAGTGCCTATGGGGAGTTTATTAAAAGACTCTTCTTCCCCACGTTTGCTCTTTGGCAACTTGATGACTGGTCTAACCATTGCGGCGGCGGTAGCCGCTTTAATTCCTTTAGTAGCGGTTTTAACCTATGTCATATTTAAAGGCGCTAGCCGTATTAATTTAGATGTATTTACCAAACTTCCACCTGCACCAGGGATTTCTGGAGGAGGATTTGGCAATGCTATTTTAGGTACATTAATTATGGTAGGTATTGCTGCGGCAATTAGTATTCCATTTGGAATTATGGCAGCAATATTCGTATCAGAATTTGGCGGTGTTAACCCTATTGTTTTTTGGATTCGCTTCTCTACTAACGTGCTAAGTGGAGTTCCTTCGATTGTTGTTGGTGTATTTACCTACGGAATTATTGTAGCTAAGGGTAAGTTTGCTCTGGGATTAGGATTTTCGGCTCTGGCTGGGGGGATAGCTTTATCTGTTCTGATGCTGCCGATTATTGTTCGGACTAGTGAAGAGAGTTTAAAGTTAGTCCCTCAAGAAATTAGGCAAGCTTCTTTTGGTGTTGGGGCTACCAATTTTCAAACAGTATTTTTTGTGGTTTTGCCTGCGGCTCTTCCTGCAATTGTGACTGGAGCTATGCTTGCTGTGGCTAGAGCTGCTGGAGAAACGGCTCCTCTCATATTTACAGCGCTATTTAGTCAGTTTTGGTCAACAGGAATCTTAGATGAGACGACTTCTTTAGGCGTATTGGTATATAACTTTTCAATTGTGCCTGGCGGCTCCCAATTTATAAATCAGCAAGAACTTGCTTGGGCAGGAGCCTTAGTGCTGGTAGTGATGATTTTGATTACTAGTATTTTGTCCCGCCTAGCAATTGGCAAAAGAAACTATTAATTTTTACATTACCCAAAAAGATAAGTTGCAGCGCGAAGCGCTGCAACTTATCTTTTTGGGTTTGACTTTGTTCTGACACAAGCAGCAATAGCTATACGTTATCGATTATTTTTGCCAGAATTGAATTTACTAATTCTGGAGCTTCGTCTTGAGGACAATGACCTGCGTTGGCGATCGCGATAAACTCTTTGACACAAGCAAATTTAGTAAAAGACTCTCTTCCTAATGCAATAGGTTCCCAAGGATCGCGATCGCCCCACAACACGATCGCTTCACAGGGCAAAATTGCTAGTAAATCTTCAGGTCTTGGCCCCTGTGAGTAGCGCACAAACGCCATAAACACATCAACAGCATTAGCGTTTTGGGCTGGCTTTAGCAATATGTCAATTAGCTCATCGGTGATGGCACTGCGATCGCTATAGGCTTGAGACAAAATATTCCTGACTGCTCGCCGATTACGCACTTGGTTAAAAAATATCTGCGCGATCGCCCGCACCCCTAAAATATTTTGGACTGCCTTCACTCCAACACGCTTATACCAAGGCATATTCAGTTGATTTTGTTCTTGCAAAAGCCGCAATGAACAATTAATTAATACAGTTTTAGTGACTAACTCTGGAGCATAAATCGCTGCTTGCATCGCCACAACTGCACCGATAGAGTTGCCAATTAAAATTGCGCGATCGCCGACTACTTCGCGCACAAAATCCGCCACTTGCTGCCCCCAAGTCTCAAAGGTATAGGGGAGTTCTGTGGGGAGAGGCTGCGCTGATGAGCCAAACCCAATTAAATCGATCGCGTAGACTCTCGTTTTTTGCGCCAAAACAGGAATATTTTTGCGCCAATGTCCTACTGACGCACCAAAGCCGTGGATTAGGACGATTGCGGGTTGATCGGAATTTTGTTCTAATCCTTCCGCACAATAGCCAATCTCATAGCCTCGCCATGTCCAAAAGCGATCGGCAAATTTGCGATATTCAACAGTAGTAACCATGAAAAAAGTAAACTTATATGAAGCAACTAGGCCTAGCTATTTTCGCCTATCCTATCATTGACTAGAGATTAGCCTCTCGCAATTATATTTAGCTTATTTAGCCTCAAGGTTTAGCTAGGCGCAATTAGATATGAAACCCAGAAGCTGTGGCGATCGCTGCGCGTTAGTTACAATTTCTGACTCTGGTTTTTTAATTATGCCCAGTTACTTATTTGAGAATAAGTATTTTTATAAATTTTCGTTAATATTTTTGGAGACTCAAACGTGGCGCTTCCTTTGTTGAATTACGCTCCAGCATCGCAAAATAATCGTGTTGCTGGCTTTGCGGTAGGTAACGATGATACTCCTCGTGTCTACAGCACTGCGAATTTGCTTTCATCCACAGAGATGGATGAGCTAATTTCTGCGGCTTACCGTCAAATTTTCTTCCATGCCTTTGCTAGCGATCGCGAAGTTACCCTAGAGTCACAATTGCGCTCTGGCAATATTTCGGTCAGACAGTTTGTGCGTGGACTAGTTTTGTCTCAAACCTATAGAAGCAGTTTTTATGACAAAAACAGCAACTATCGCTTTGTCGAACAAACCGTGCAACGTGTCCTCGGTCGCGATGTTTACAGCGAAAAGGAAAAGATTGCTTGGTCAATTGTGGTCGCAACTAAGGGTATTGTCGGCTTCATCGACGCATTGCTCGATAGTGATGAGTACTTAGAAGCCTTTGGCGATGATGTATTGCCTTACCAACGTCGTCGTATTTTGCCTAGCCAAAGAATTGGCGAGATGCCCTTTAATCTCAAATCGCCTCGCTACGATGCTTACCATCGCGCACAGTTGGGCTTCCCTCAACTAATTTGGCAAAATACGGTTCGCAGCTATGTGGCAACCGATAGACAGCCCAAGAATGGCGATCCATCTATATTCTTGAACATGGCTCGTAGCATCAATGCTAGCCCTGTTAGCTTGCCTACAGTATCGGCTCAAAATCTCGATTATGAGCGTTTAGTGCCTCGCCGCTAAACACATGGCGCTTTGTGCGCCAACTTGAACCAAGAATTTTTTTAAAAGTATTGCTTTGCAATACTTTTAAAAAAATTCTTGTGGTTCGCTTGATCATAAACAGTAAAGGCGGCGCGAAGCGCCGCTTTTACTTATAGGTAAAGACAGGAGAGCCGACGTTATGCGTCATCTCTCCTGTCTAAAGCAAAGGGGGCGCATTGCGCCCCCTTTGCTTTGTCTGCAAAATTGCTATAGGATTTTATTAACTTCTATTACTTTTTAATTGCTTACTAATGGACATTCAGCAGTTTCTTGAACTTTTTGTCGGTCGTTGGCGATCGCAACGCAGCGATCATCAATTTGGGCAAGGAAACGGTAGTGATACTCGTTCAGTAATCGAAATTACGACTTTAGAGATTGACGCTCCCGATGTGGTGGCGATTTGCGAGAAATATAGCATTGATCCACAAACAGCATCGCATCCAATGAGATTGACATGGGAAGAAGAATCTCTGAGCAGCAACAAACCTAAAGGTAAGGCTCTGCTGGTTCCAGTCCCTAACCTTGACAATGCTAATAAAGGCTTGATCTTGGGAGATCAGGGAAAAGGAGAATATCAGTTTGCGTCTGATGAATCGCTGACCATTAATACAGTCATCGATCAAGGCATTATCGAAGAACGGGTTTGGTATGGTAATCCCAATTTACGGTTTCGGGTAGCTACATTAATTCAAAATTCGAGCAATTCTGCGGATCAGTGTTCAGTGCGATCATCTAAGTTCTATTCAGAAATTCGCGTTGCTATCCCCAAAGATGCCCCAACCTAATTCTCTATAAGAGCGTGAACTGTTGACGATTAAGACTGGTGAGTTTTTTGGTGAGATGTTGCTGTTTTCTGGTGAACCGAGTCCGATTTCGTTAACGTAGAAACATGCCGTCGTCTGGTGACGTTGGCGAGATAGGCAGCGCTTCTTGTCGCTAATTAATGTAGCGGCGCTTTGCGCCGCTACAAATTGGGTTTGGAAGCGATTATCACTGGGGCATTTCTAAGGCAACTGCCACAAACTCTAGTTGCACGGTGGTTTGCTTGACCTTTGCAGCAAAGGCAAGAGGGTCAAGGTCGAATTGTTCAAATAGTTCGCGTCCACGCAAACAGCGCAATTCAGGATTTTCGGCAGAGCCACTTACCACCCACAACACAAAGTCTTTATTGGTACGCGCATTTTCGATCTCGATCGCTGAAATCGCAAAGGACTCGCGATCGCTGGTTAGACTTTTGATAACTACGGCTTCGCGCAAATCATCTTTATGGCACTCAAGGTCGTAGCCAACTTGCGACTTGTCCACCGATCGCACCATCCAGCCATCACGCATATACTGCGCCATTACTGAGATCATTGCTAACTTTTCGGCAGTGCTAGGATCTTCGATGGAGAAGGGAACAGGCTTTTCAATTACCTTTTCGACCACGCGATCAACGACTTTCTCAACTACGCGATCGACAACTTTTTCAACTTCGACCAGTTTCTCGATTTCAACTAATTTCTCGACCTCAACGATTTTCTCGACTTCAACAATTTTTTCTATTTCAACGATTTTCTCGACTTCGATAATTTTCTCAACTTCGACAATTTTCTCAACCTCGACAATCTTTTCGATAGTTTCGGCGATCGCGTTATTGTCCTCAGCATTGGTTATAGCTTCTTGAGAAGCCGCGATCACCCCGTCTGTAGAGATTGTGTCGGTGGTAATGATGAGCGGGCTAGTTTCCTCATCAACATCATCACTACTCATCGGTGTGGCTATGGGTGTCGCGATCGCCTCTTTAGTGGTAGCAGTCGCAATGTCTTCAGAAGCAGCGATCGCGTGAATACTCTTGGGTGTGGTTTTGGGTAAAGAATCGATCGCTAAAGTTGCTAGAAATTCCTTAGCGCGTTTGGCTTTGTCGGGTTTGCCTTGGGTCTGAAACAGGATAATCGATTTTCGGAGATCGTCCCCTGCTAGCGTTTCATCAGCAACACTAGGCTGAGCGTAGGTCAAGCCACGATAGTAATAAGCCTCAACGTTACTAGGTTGTAACTCGATCGCATGGCTAAAATCGCGGATTGCTTCAGGATATTCCTTGAGAATGTAATGCGATCGCCCCCGCCGAAATGCTGCCAAATCGCGATCAGGACTAAGCTCTAAAACGCGACTATAACAAGCGATCGCCTGTTCATAGCTTTTAAGTTTGAAGTAAGCATTGCCCAGCGCAAAATGAGCATCGACATAATTAGGGTCAATCTCAATCACTGCCTGAAAATCTGCCATCGCTTGCTGATACTGCCCAAGCAATAGATTGATCTCACCCCGTTTGTAATAGGCTAGCCGCGCCTTGTCTGGACGCATGGCGATCGCCTTGCCATAGTCGCCCACGGCTTTGCCATATTCGCGTAAGCTGACATGGGCATCACCTAAGCCTAAATATGCCTTGATAAATTCAGGATTGAGCTTCAGGGCTTGGCGAAATGACTCTAAGGCATCTTGCGGAAATCCTTGCTGAATATCCTCTAAACCCCATCGGTAATAAACCTCAATCAAACTAATTCCCTTCCCCGCTCGAATTGCTTTCTGGGTATGGCGCTCCCATTCGCGATCGAGCATTTGCACATATTCTTCGCGAAATACGCCAGCATCGGACTGTGGCTCAAGAGGCATCCCTTGAAAGCTCGGCAACTGCCGCAAATAGTCATTTCTTAGGGTTTCATCAAAGCTAGTGCAAGCACTCCAAGCCACCCATACTCTAAAGTTATTTGCCTGTGAGTCAATGTCATAGGCTTCGCTGAGTTCGCGATATCGCGCCGATCGCAATTTGAGTTGATATTCACGGTCAGCAGGAACCACCACCCCCGATGCAAAATAGCCCTGATTGGCGCTACCAATCCGCTTGAAGTAGGCGCGATCGCCAACTTTCAGTGTTTGGATATTGCCGCAGTTCCACGTAACGATATACTGCTCGCCCTCAGAGATATCGGCGATCGCTTCACGAATAAAATCGCGAATCTCTGGTTCGGTCTGCTCGTTACACAGAAAAATTCTTGTGACCATAGGGCTATTATCTTAGGTTTGAACTGATTTTATCGAGAAATAGAGAGAGACGGGGATGTTCTCAATCTTTAGGGAGCGCAGACAAGATCGGGGCGAAGATTTCGCGCTCCATTTAAGTAAATATGCTTGATTTGGTGCTGCTCTAGGGGAGTATTTACATGAATCAAGACCCTAATACACCGATCTAAACTACCCTTAACCGCCATTTGCTGCACATCTAAAAGCGGCACATTCTCCCAATGCGATCGCGATCGGGCGATTTTGGCAGGGAAGACCACATCAATATCAGTTGTTGCCGAAAAAGTGGCACTGACTATTTCACGGGGATCAATATCATTTTGGGCTTCGATCTCCTCCATAAGCTCTAAGACAGCTCGCTCTAGAGCCTCGTATGTATTTGCCTCAACTGTAGTTGCACCACGAACGCCACGTACACGCCAACCCACGTTTTACACCATCCGTATTGTATGTATGTGTTTTTGATTGTTAATGATAACTATGATCTATTAACGTAAGCCCAAAAAGCAATATTAAAGTAATTGCTGCTGTAATTCTCATTATGAAAACAAATTTGGTATTTACCTCGCCTCTGGCGAGGTAAATACCAAATTTGTTTTCATAGCTAAAATCCTAATTTAAAAACGCCATGACAGATATTTTTAAGGTTTCTCCATTAATTCGTATTACTCTGCTACTGCTATACATCGCCCTGACCGCACCTTTGCCATTTCTGAGCAACTTTACCCATTCCTCAGTTCCTGCATCTTGGTTAAGTGTTGGCTTGGTGGTCGGATTCATTTTTTTATATGGAGCGCTCAGCGATCGCGTCATTCTGGATGAGCAAGGAATTACGCTGACTTATCCGCAATGGTTTCCCAAATTTATTCGTAAGGGTTGGTCATTGGCTTGGGCGGATATCAAAGCTCTGAAACCAAGAACTACGGGGCAAGGAGGAATTGTTTATTATTTTGTGAGCAAAAGCTCAGACCAAGCCTATTTGTTGCCGATGCGGGTGGTGGGTTTTGCGCGATTGGTGCAGCAGGTGGAAGCCAAAACGGGTATTGACACAAGAGATGTGCGTCCTCTAGCGCAACCTTGGATGTATTTGATTTTGTTGGTATTTACGCTGTTATTGCTGCTTATGGATAGCTGGACGATTTACACAGCGCAGACCTTGATACAAATCGGCAATCACTAAAGGAAAAAATCATGCAACGGATCACGAACAACATCAAATGGGTCATGCTCATATCTGGGTTACTGACTTGCACGCTATTTTATGCAGCGATCGCACCGCAAGCCGCGTTACGTTCAACATTTGGCGATTCTTTAGATGGAGCGCTTGCGGAAATTATTGTCCGCAATTGGGGAGCATTGATTACATTGGTGGGAGCCATGCAAATTTATGGCGCTTTTAAGTCAGCAAGTCGTTCATTGATATTAGTCGTCGCTTCTGTGAGTAAGTTAACTTTTATCACTTTAGTTTTGACCTACGGCAGGGCTTATTTAGGGCAACAAGCAGGCGTGGCGATCATGATCGATGCGATTGCTTTGCTACTGTTTCTGATTTATTTAATCGATAAAACGAGATCTGTTCAGTAATTGGCAGTCCTCAAAAGGAAAGGATTTATGAGGGTTAAAGATGGACAACTAATTGGTTGGCTTCTCTATTTTCTTGAGACTACAGATTCTTTAGGTTTAGCTGCTCAAAGGATAGTATTCAGAATGGATACGCGCATTGACAATAATTGCGGTGATTGCTTCCATGGTGTACTGGATCATTGAGGCGATCGCCTCATCAAAATGATTGGTTTGGGAATGCGTAAGCGTAATTATCCCGATCGCATCAATGCCATAGATTAAAGGTATCGCCAGAGCTGATCGCCCAGTGTAAGGTTGATTGGGCAAATTCACCCAGCGATCGTCGATTAATGCGTCATGGATAATGCCAATTTGACGGTGGCGCAAAGCCCAACCCGCTAAACCATCATCTAGCACCTTAGAAATTACCGAGTCCTTAAGATCGCGAGTCACTGGGCCTCTTGCCAAGATGCTTTCCATGATTATTCCGTCTTCGTCAATCAAAAAAATACTACCTTCATCGGCATTGGTGGCGTTGATCAGGGTTTCGATCGTATTTTTGAGGGTGGTTTTGAGAATGAGGCTACCACTTACGGACTGTGCGTAGGAAATAGAATTTTTGAGTAGGGTAGTTTGTAATTGGATCGCGGCATGGGCAACCATCAGCAATGCATGATCTTCGATACTTGCTTCAAATGGAATTCCATCTAATTGATTAGAAATCAACGGATTCTTTGCATTGGTCATGTTGGGTTTCCAGCAAGATTTAAATTTGCTGACTGCCAAAAGTGTAAACTGATTTTTGCATTTTCCCTCAAAATCGCCATATATAGCAAAGCAAGTTTTGCTTACTCCCTACCCAAGGATTAGAGTCGCGCCGCGACTCTAATCCTTGGGTAGGCAAGTGACTACAGCTATAGCATGGCTTTGCAAAAGCAGTTTTAGGGTTGTCAGCGCCGTAGGCGCTGACAACCCTAAAACTAGTTTTGTGCTGATTTTTTGTTTGGATAATTGCCAATCGATTACTTGTGTGATATACATCTAATCCTAAATTCCCTAAACGAATTGCACCTATGAATGCCACCGCAACTGCCCTAGCTAATCCCTCAGAAAACATGACAGCCAACCTTCAGCAAGAAATCAACTTACTTAAGGTCGAGCTAGAACAAAAAGATCTGCTAGTGCAGCAGCTTTCTGAAGAACTTTTTCGCTTGGTTAAAGGAAATACAGCTTTTTTGCCAAATCCTGAGGAGCATGAACAGCATTCAGAAGAGATGCGCCTGCTAGCTGAAAAGCTTGCCCTAGTAGAAAATAAGTTAATGGCAACCCAAGAGATAATCCAAGAACGCGATCGCGAAGCGGTGGAATTGCGCCAAACGATCCAAGAAATGAGCGATCGCAATCGGATGTTGGAGCAAGTGGTGCAGGAGTTACCCAATATCTATCGCGCCAAGTTTGCGGAGCGCATCGTGCCAATCAAGCAAAAAATCGAAGCTCTCCAAAAAGAAAACCGCCAACTCCACATCGAGCTACAAAGCCTCAGTTTCCGTCTCTCAGGTCGCACTCGCCGCCCCTCGACGCAGCAACAGCAACGTCTAGAGCTACCAAGAGTAATGCCTGCGATCGGCTAGTAAACAAAAAGCACCGCTAGGCGGTGCTTTTTGTTTAAAAAGATAAGTGAGGCATCGCCTTCCTTATCTTTTATGATTGCTCATCGGTCTTGTCATTTTGCTTGCGGTTTCTGAGCTTATTAGCCAAAAACAAACCGCCCAAAATTGCAACACCCCCCGAAGCCTCAAACTCAAAAGGCACAGCAGTTGCGGAAACAATAAATCTAGAGTCTACTCCAGTTTGAGCTGTTAATGTCCCAGAGCTGTTGAAATAATCAGAACCGCCAGCATTAGTAGGAGAAGTTACTGTGCGTAGACCTATGTTTTCGCTGAAGAGGGCGTAATACTGTGTACCAAAATTTAGCTCAATGGGCGAACTAAAGGAAAATGTACGGCTGTCGTTCACAGAGTTACCAGTAAATGCAGCATCGTTGAAAGTAAGGACAGGAGTGGTCGTACTGGCTGCATCGTTTGCAAACAAAGCAGTAGTTCCTGAGTTTAAATCGGTCAGTGTGGGAGGAGTTGCTCCTGCATAGATGTAAAGCTTGATTGTGGTACTGGTCAAATTATCAGTAGGAGTAGTGTCGCTGGAACTAGTAGATAAAAACTTGATCGAGTTGATTACTGCTTTGGGTTTAGTAGGTGTACCTGAAATATTATCAACATTAAGTTGAAATCCTTGACCACGCTGAGCAGCGGATCCACCTGCACCAGATATCGGCCCAGCAGCATTGCCAAAAGTGAAACTCTGTGCATGCACAGGAGATGAAGATAACGTAAGGGCTAAACCAGCCGTCACTAGAGAGTATGTAGATATTTTGTTTAGAAGCTTCATGCTATGAGTCACACCCGTTATTTTTTAATTTAATATTTTTTTGGTATGCTAGCACGAATAACGAGCTAACAATGAATGATTATTTGAGAAAACCTAAACTTTGAGTTGGTTGATTTAGCAATCATTTCACCAGAATATTATTCTACTTTACCAACAGTCGATAAAGATGTTTTAAGTAATACATAAACTTTAGGTTTTTTGCTGATAGATACTGCTTTTTAATAGGAATTCTATTTGCAAAAGTTTTTATTTCTAGTGCTTTTTTTACAAGTTCTGGAGCAGAGTTAAAGCTTGTGGTGCAAGGTACTGTAACTTGCGCTAACTTAAACCCCAGAGAGATTTGTGAAAGCGCCGCCTTGCGGCGCTTTCACAAATCTCTCTATACTACTTAAAGCCTCAACAGACTGTAAGCTCCCGCTTTACATGCACAGGCTTTTGGCTTTAAGCATAACTGTGTATGGCAACGCTGTAGCGTTGCCATTTGTTTTTTTAATCTAGCTAAAGGGTAAATTCCCCGCCGCTCTGCGGAGTGAGTATATTCTGTCAAAAAAGAATTTAGATACCTCGTCTGCTTGCGGCAGGGTTATTCATTCATTTAGACATTTTATGGTAAGCAATACCAATTTAAAAAATGGTCTCACTATTTTTTTTGAATCTCAAACCCTTATTTAGGTTTGTTTTGTAATTCCCTGAAGCGTTGGCTTAACTTAGGGAGTTGTTACAAGCTGTCTTCGCTATGTATTTGAATGTTTTATGTTTTATATACTGATAACTTTTCTAATGAATGTGGCGATCGCCCCAAAACTGGTCATAATTGACTAAAGGCAATTAGTAAAGTTTTTAAATATCAAGTTTTGAGGAATGCATGAGTATTAGCAACGAAAGCACCAAGCCAGAAAGTGCCAAGCCAGAAGATAAAGGTACACGCCCCACCAAAGCCAAATCTGAAACTGAAGCCAAGACAGGCACTGTCGATATCGCCGCCCTAGCTGTTAAGCAAGAAGCTGAGCCTGCCGCGATCGCGCACAAAGGTTCTCTAGCCGTGACTGACACTATCCAGCATTATGGCGATCGCCCGATCGTTGATGGCGGATTCCGCGCTTTTGAATATTTCAATAGCTCAGGTGAGCGTCCGATTGAAGCCAGCAAACTTGTAGTTAGCAGCACCTACACCACCATGGGCGGCGAGCGTCCGATCGTGAGCAGTGGTGTCCATGTCACCAGCACCTTTATGTCATCAGGTGAACGTCCTGTGATGGAAGACGGCTTTGTGATCGTTGACAAATACTACATCGCAGGTGAGCGTCCCGTTGGCTCTTTAGGATTAGTTATCGATGACACCTATTCCCAAATGGGTGGGACTCGTCCTGTTGCTTCTAATGCGATCGACAGCGCCAGTTTAATGGGCTTTATCGATTAGATTTTGCAAAAAAAAAGCAGCACCCTATGGGTGCTGCTTTTTTTTATCTCTTTTGGTGAGCTAAGGGTGTAAATTCAAAGTTGGGCGATTTTTAATAAAATTCTGATGGATACAAAGCTGACCGCATTAAAAGACAAGTTATTTTCAGGTAAAGAAGCAAATCAGCTACCTGCGATCGCCGAATTAGCCAATTTAGGGGAAGAAGGCTTACAGGTTTTAGATGAATTTATCCAAACTCGTAAGGCAGCTAATACTGAGGTGACATGGATTGATGGCAAAATTCATCAGACTTTATTACAAAGCGATCTGCCCAAAGCGATCGAGCTAGTCCAGATCCACTACCCCACTGGGGTCGTCACTTTACGCTCAGACAAAGCGATCGACTATCAGCAAATTCAAGTCCTACTAGCAAAGCAAGAGTTTGAAGAAGCCGATCGCCTAACTAGCAAAAAACTCTGTGAAGCTGCCAGTCCTGAGGCTCTAACGAGAGGATGGCTATACTTTACCGAAGCCAAATCAATCCCTATCAGCGATTTACAGACCCTTAACCAACTCTGGCTTGTCTATTCTGAGGGCAAGTTTGGCTTTTCGGTACAGCGCAAAATTTGGCTCAGTCTTGGCAAAGGTTGGGAAAAATTTTGGTTGAAGATCGGCTGGAAAAAAGATGGTTCTTTTACCCGCTATCCCAATGAGTTTATTTGGAGCATTGATGCTCCAAGGGGACATTTACCTCTCTCCAATCAACTACGCGGCAACAAAACCATGCAAGCGATCTTTTCCCATCCCGCTTGGTAATCCAGCGCTTTGCGCTTTCTGGACTACTCAAAGCCCAAATAGTGAGAGGCGGCGCTTCGCGCCGCCTCTCACTATTTGGGCTTTGAAGGCTAGCTTCGCCAGCGTTCTAAAAGCTTTCATCAAAACCCAAATATTATGAAGCGCCGCCTCATAATATTTGGGTTTTGACGAAAGCACAAAATGTCTTTAGGTCTGAAATATTAATTTGTTTTAAGTTATCTCACAATCTCATCGTTGAATGTAAACCTCTACGATAAACTTGGTTTTAAACATCCCGTGCCTATTTTTTTCTTTTAAGTAGGCACATATATTGATTGGAGCAATAGCAATATGTCGCATGCAGTCAAAATTTATGACACCTGTATCGGCTGCACACAATGCGTGCGAGCCTGTCCTTGTGATGTTTTGGAAATGGTTCCTTGGGATGGATGTAAAGCGGCTCAAATCGCTTCTTCTCCCCGTACCGAGGATTGCATTGGGTGCAAACGTTGCGAAACTGCTTGCCCCACTGACTTCCTAAGCGTCCGTGTCTATCTTGGTGCTGAAACCAGCCGCAGTATGGGTCTAACTTATTAATTACGAATTATTCAATTACGAATTACAAATTTTTAATTCTTAATTTTTGATTCCTGATTTTTAACTAAGCTAGATTCTTGTTTATTTTTCGATAAGTGCAATTATTCTTTATCCTGCATTTAAATTTAGGCGTACCGATTGGTACGCCTAAATTGTTTTTAAAAACCAAAAGGCACGCTATGCGTGCCTTTTGGTTTAATAGAGACGGCGTGTAGCGCCTTCTCTATATGAATATTCTTTTTATGCTTGATATTTTCGATCGCTTGCCCGACGGCTTACTTAATCTGGATTCCGATCAGCTTTACAAAATACTTGATCGCCCAACGCTAATTCACCTAAAAAGCGATCGCCAGCCAGCTTTATTTGTATCAATTCTGTTGCATGGCAATGAGACAACTAGTTGGTTGGCAATGCGCGAGTTGTTACGCAAATATCAAAACCAGAAACTACCGCGATCGCTATCTCTATTTATCGGCAATATCCAAGCCGCAAAATCTAAACAAAGACATTTAGCCGATCAGCCCGACTACAATCGCATCTGGAAAATTGAGGGGCAAGCCTCGTCAGAGCAAATGATGGCGCAACAAGTAATCACAGAAATGCGATCGCGGGGTGTATTTGCCAGCATCGATATTCACAACAACACAGGACGCAATCCCCACTATGGCTGTATTACACAACTAGATAAACATTCCTTACATTTGGCAAGACTATTTAATAAAATCGCCGTACATTACACCAGTCCCCAAACCTTGCAATCCTATGCCTTTAGCGAGTTCTGCCCTGCGATTGTTCTGGAATGTGGTCAGCCCGATCTTCCTGATGGCACAGCCCACGCTTTGGAGTATGTGGAAACTTGCCTAACTCTTGATAGCTTTGACAGTCTGCCTGACAGCGCGATCGCTGATATGGATCTGTTTCACACAGTCGCGATCGTTAAAGTGCCTGAAGAAATTAAATTCAGCTTTGCAGAAAATCCTGACGATGACATCACCTTTCCCGCCGAAATGGATTGCCTCAATTTTTGTGAATTACCGATCGGAGCAAAATTTGGCAGAATCAACACCGAAAAAGCCTATCTATCGGTAGTGAATGAACAGGGGCAAGAAATAGGCGATCGCTACTTCCAGATTACAGACGGCGAAATTATCCTCAAAAAAGCTGTGATGCCATCCATGCTGACCCTCAACACCGACATCGTGCGTCAAGATTGCCTCTGCTACCTCATGGAAAGGCTGACGGTTGAGAAAAAAAGCTAGAGGCTCGGCTAGATTGGTCATCATTTAGCTCGCTCTGCCCTTTTGCGTTCTAGCTCTGCCATTCTTTGCTCTAAGTCTAATTTGTCAGACTCATAGGACAGGCTATAACCAATCAGGCGATCGATCATCTTTTCCTGTTGTATACCTCTCTCTATTAGTAACTCTATGTCTTGACGATCGCGGATTTGATCTTCTTGGATGCTTCTCTGGACTGCCGATAACTGTCTAGTTTGCTCAATTAAAAGCAAAATATCTTCACGATTTCGATTAGTATCCTCGCGATCGCGTAATTGACTCTCTTGATATCGCAACTGACTTTCTTGTAATTCTCTTTGGACTGCCAACATATCCGAAATCAAAGCTTGCATTTCTTCAAAAGTCATGGCATCACCCCTCAAATATCATAATAATTATCTATCATCCTATCTCAATTAATCATTTGGCAAAGGCTAATGAAAATTAGAAGGGTTGTAGATGCTAGTGGCTCCCAACCTTCCGTTGCAAAGAAGTAGTTATTTGTCTGACGCTTGGACAAATACAGTTTTTGCAGTCTTTCCACAACTATTCACAAATATGCCATCAAAAGTGCCTCCAACAACACCACCAACTAGAGGCACCATTTTCATGACATTTACTACGCCTTTTTCACCAGCTTTAGTGATTAGCCGAAAACCAATTTTCTTATTGATTTCAATGAGAACCCTGCCAGGTATTCTCTTGACGAGGTTTTGCCCCACTTTTGTACCGATTGTAATTCCAGCATTTTTAAGAACTTCTTCTCCAGCTTTGCCAATTAGACATAACAGAACCATTGTTCTTACTTGTTCAGAGTAAATGTCATAGCCTCGAAGATAAGCAATTGCGGCAGCCGTATTTGCTCCAAGGGCATAGGATGCAAGTAAACCTGCGGGAATAGTAACGGGCATTGCGGCAATACCTCCTAATCCAGTGATAAAACCAGTGCTAGCAGCATGGGTTGTTCTCCAAGCAATAATCGAATTAATGGCATCCTCAACACTGGCAGCCCTACTCAAATGTTCTTCAGCGACCTGCTTCGCAGATGGCAAAACTCCCAAACCATTAATTCCTGCATTAGCAATCCATTCAAGAGTTGTTTGTATGAGACTGCTGTTATCGTCACCTGAAGTAGCTGAGACCATAAGAATTTAGTGTATTGGTTGCGTGGTAGTGTCAATACTTAGATTTCCCTAAATAATAGCAACAAAACATCACTGAAATTTTCTTGTTTGATGACAGCACTTTGCCCTAAAACTAACGTCCAAAAGGAAATTTGAAGGGTAAAGGTTTTATTAGCGCTAATTCATCAATCATCTGTTGATGCAAATGACCATTAGTTGCCAGCAATCTCCCTGATTTTGGGATATGGGAGCTGCCATCGTAGGCTGTGACAACTCCACCTGCCTCGCGCACAATCACCACACCCGCCGCCAAATCCCACAGCGACAATCCCCTTTCCCAATACCCATCCAAACGTCCACAAGCAACATAGGCTAGGTCCATCGCTGCCGAACCACCTCGACGCACACCCTGAGTGAGATGTGTGAAATGACAAAATTCCGCGTAGTTATTATCTTCAACAAGGGTGCGATCGTACGCAAACCCAGTTACGAGTAAGCTGCGGCTGAGTTCAACAGTTTTAGAAACACTTATTGGCAAACGATTGCGAGTTGCCCCTAACCCAGTCGCGGCTCTAAATATTTCGTCACGAAAAGGATCGTAAACGGCTCCCACCGCGGGAATGCCATCAATTAGCAAAGCGATCGATACCGATGAAAATGGATATTGGTGAGCAAAATTAGTTGTGCCATCTAATGGGTCGATCGCCCATAGATACCGACTCTCCGAATTTCCTAATACTCCCGACTCTTCTGCCAAAATTCCATGCTCAGGAAAGTGTCTTTGCAAAATTGATAAAACTATTGCTTCTGATTCTTTATCCGCAACTGTAACTAAATCTCCTGGGCGTTTTTCCTCGACTTCATTCTCTTGGAGATTTCCAACATAGGATCTGAGTACGCCGCCACCCGCGCAAGCTGCTTCTGTCGCAATATCTAAAAATGTCTGTAACTGAGATTTATCGATGTCACTGGGTGAAAAAGGAGACATATTGAGTTCACAGATAAATTAAGTCAAATATTTAAATTAAATATATTTTGTACTAACAACAAGTTGAAGCACCAGCAATTCTCATCATAAAAATTGGCTTTCAAAAAGCCAATTTTGGGGTTTGCAGCGCCTTCGGCGCTGCAAACCCCAAAATTGGTTTCATAATGAGAATTGCTAGAGACAGCGATAAATTGCTAAATCACCAGACTGGCGGTGTTAATAACGGCGCGATCGCTGCGAAAATAAATTTGAATTGTTTATGTGAAGATTTTTGTTGCAATTCTTCATTTTTTGTTACTTTTTATTAAATCACGAACTTAAACTAATTAACCCTAACTATTTGCTAAGTAACACTCCATGAAGCCTTCTTGGAAAATCTTTCTACTCATCGTTGCGATCGCTAGTTTATCTCCCCTATCTGCCCTTGCAACCTCATCGAAGCCCACCACTCCTACCGATGAGTCCAATGTCAAAGAAGCAGAAGAACTATGTGGTAAACCAACTCTTGACGATCTCACCCAACATAAAGTTAAACAAAGCGAAACTCTTGAGGCGATCGCCAAACAGTACAACATCAAAACCGCGACCTTAATGGCGCTGAACCCCGAAACTCGAGATGGTCAAGCCAAAGTCGGACAAACCTTAGCGATCGCACCAATGGATGGTCTAGTTTATCGCTTTAAAAACGAAGAAAATTACACCACCGTTGCCAAAAAATATAATATTCGCGCCGACGTTCTTTTTGAGCGCAATGGCTGTCAGCGCAGTCCCAAAGTTGTCTTTGTCCCTGGCGCAATCTGGAAACCCGATCCCGTCCCCTTCAATCCAGCGGCGATCGCTTCTAATGGCTTCACTAATCCTGCGGTAATTATGCAAACAGGTGGCTACCCCCTGCCCTATGCAGTTCCAGTCACCTCCAACTACGGCTGGCGCATGAACCCTGTCACCACTATCTGGTCATTTCATAGTGGTATCGACCTCGGAGCCTCTTTTGGCACTCCTGTACTTGCCGCCAAATCAGGAATAGTAGAATTTGCAGGTTGGGGCGATGGCTATGGCAACCTCATCGAACTTGATCACGGCTCAACAGGTACGCGCTATGCCCACCTTGAAGCAATTTATGTCTCTCAGGGGCAGAGAGTGGTGCAAGGTCAACAAATTGGCATTGTTGGCTCCACAGGACGCTCTACAGGTCCCCATTTACACTTTGAAGTCATGGTTCCCACTCAAGAGGGTTGGGTGGCGCTAGATCCTGCCCCATACCTCAATCGCATTGCTTCGATCATGACTAATTTGTTTGTTCAGCCTACTTAAATTCTTGAGTTAGCCAGAAACCTAAAAGAGAGGGGCGGCGCTTTGCGCCGCCCCTCTCTTGGCTTTTACCGCAATTTCCGATCAAACGAACCCAGAATTTTTTTGAAAGTGTTGCAAAGCAACACTTTCAAAAAAATTCTGGGTTCGGGTTTGAGTGTAAAACGATCTAAAAAAGTGCTGCATACTCATAAACTTTAAAAAACATTTACTCAAAACATCTATGAACTTTTCCCCCAGTGCGATTTCCTTCATCATCTATGGAGTGGTGGCGATCGTTGGTGGTCTTATGGGGTTTACTAAGAGCCAAAGTCAAGCATCACTCATCTCAGGAAGTATTAGTGGTCTCGGTCTAATAGTTGCAGGAATCGCCGTTGCTCAAAATCAAGAATGGGGCAAAATTGCTGGCATGGCGATCGTAGCCCTGTTAATAATCGTTTTTATTGTTCGCCTCATCAAAACCAAAAAATTTATACCCGCAGGATTAATGCTCCTTGGTGGAATAACAACCCTAGGTATAGCAATACTTACAGCTTAATTGATCCCACTTTTTACCTCTGGTGCTAACATATTAAATGTTAAGAAGTGTGATGAAGAAAAGCGTGTAGACAACACGATGCTTCAAAATATCTTAGTAATCATTGCTTTGACAAAGAGAACCTCCATGACCAACCTCAAAAATTAGTTTCTAAGAAATGTTTACTAAAACACAAATAGAAATTAATTGGTTTGACATGGCTAGGCATCATATCAATCGTTTTTATTCACATTTTTGATTGGAGACAAATTAAATGAGCGTAGTCACGAAGTCCATCGTGAATGCAGATGCTGAAGCACGTTACCTCAGCCCTGGCGAACTAGATCGTATCAAAGGCTTTGTAAGCTCTGGTGAGCGTCGTCTTCGCATTGCCCAAACCTTGACCGAATCCCGCGAACGCATCGTTAAGCAAGCTGGCGATCAACTTTTCCAAAAGCGCCCTGATGTTGTATCTCCTGGCGGAAATGCATACGGCGAACAAATGACCGCTACTTGCTTGCGTGACCTCGACTACTACCTGCGTTTGGTCACCTACGGAGTAGTATCTGGTGATGTTACACCCATCGAAGAAATCGGTTTAGTTGGCGTTAAGGAAATGTATAACTCCTTGGGTACTCCTATTCCTGGTGTTGCCGAAGGTGTTCGTGGTCTTAAGAATGCAGCAGCTTCTTTGCTGTCTGGTGAAGACGCAGCCGAAGCTGGTTACTACTTTGACTATGTCATCGGTGCAATGCAGTAGAGCGATTTGTGCCTATTTAGTGCCAAATTTGACTGCAAGATTCGATTACGTTTAAAAACAGAATTTAAGCTATTCAGCGTTCTGAATCCCTAATTCAAAAAACTAATTGCAAACCTAAAGAATATACAAAAATGCAAGACGCAATTACCTCCGTCATCAATTCTTCTGATGTTCAAGGCAAATACCTTGATGCTGCTTCTCTCGAAAAGCTAAAGAGCTACTTCGCAACTGGCGAACTTCGTGTTCGTGCTTCCGCCGCGATCGCTGCTAACTCGGCAACCATTGTTAAAGAAGCTGTTGCTAAGTCCTTGTTGTACTCAGATGTTACCCGTCCAGGCGGCAACATGTACACCACCCGTCGTTACGCTGCTTGTATTCGTGACCTCGACTACTACCTACGCTACGCTACCTACGCTATGTTGGCTGGCGATGCTTCGATTCTTGACGAGCGCGTACTAAATGGCTTGAAAGAAACCTACAACTCCCTTGGAGTACCTGTAGTTTCCACCATTCAAGCGATTCAAGCAATCAAAGAAGTTGCTGCTAGTATCGTTGGTTCTGAAGCTGGTAAGGAATTGGGTGTTTACCTTGACTACATCAGCTCTGGCTTGAGCTAGTCGCTCCCACAGCGTGCGGTGACGAAATAGGAAGATAAAGCTTCTTATTTCGTCACCAATATTTTTATATTTAATTTTCAAATAACTGGCTCTGAAGGAGATCGCCGCTATGCGGACTTTTAAAATCACTGCTTGTGTACCTAGCCAAACTCGCATTCGTACACAACGAGAGTTGCAAAATACCTATTTCACAAAATTAGTATCTTACGATAACTGGTTTGCTGAGCAGCAACGCATCATGAAAATGGGTGGCAAGATTATCAAAGTTGAGTTGGCTACTGGCAAGCAAGGCGCAAATACTGGCTTACTATAGTTTTCTCTCTCTCTGATATCTTCAATAAAAAGAACAGACTCGTTAAGAGTCTGTTCTTTTTTATTGCAATCACTAAGAAACAAAAGAATTGAGGGGCGACGCGAAGCGTCGCCCCTCAATTCTTTTGTTTTAAGAAAGTGTAAAGCGCTAGAGCAACACTGGGGCATAAAACCCAAAAGATGAGTGGCAGCGCTGCGCGCTGCCACTCATCTTTTGGGGTGCAAAACTTACATCCAAAGGTATTCCTTATGGTATTCATAAGGAATACCTTTGGATGATTGAGGCGAAAATATTTCTTTAGGTACATCTAGAGAAAATGTTTATAGTGATACAGTTAATGGAATAACTTTAAAGTATTGTTAAGTTATGTTGACAGGGTAGCAATTAACTGTTGATAGCTAACTTTAATTCGTCAGTTGTTGTTATTGCTTGATGTCATCGCCAGAATCGTAAAAGAGGTACTTATGAGTGACTTACCTATTGAGAAGCAGTTTACGCATATGATGTTTTGCCAGCAAATCCAAAACATTGATCTAGACTCTGCCAAACAACTTCTTACTGAACTACACATGCTTTATTTAGGTCAGCAAGCTGTTATGGTCAAAATTGCCAAGCAAGAATTTTTGGGTGGGCTTTAACGTACTCTTATATTTGCTAGATGTAGGTATATTTTGGAGAGTTAACTTATACAAACCAGCAAAGTTTCTGTTTCATTAAAATTTGCCCTGATGATATTTTTGACATAAATAGTAGATAGAGCTTTCGCTATTTTTGTCATCCCCAAAGCTTTAAAAACGTGAAGTCATATTGTTGGCGCTTCACGTTTTTTGAGTTTTTTATGTAATTTCCTTGTTTTTTAGTAATTAGTCGTGATTTCTGTAACCGCTGTAATTAAGTCCGCAAAGATTTGATTGGGCTTATATTTTTCTAGTTGTACTTGATTGCGAATGCCACTGAGAACAGCGATCACGGGAACACCATAGCTTTGAGCTGAAATAATATCTGCTTCCGTGTCACCAATCATCCATTGTTGCTCAAATTTAGGCAAGGTCTCTTGAGCAATTTTCATCAATTTGGGTTTATCTTGAGCATCAACGGTTTTAACATAATCATTATCAAGACAAAAAATGCGATCGCTAGGAAAAAACCTTCTCAAGTTGTATTGATCGAGTACAGGCTCAAGCTCATGACGACGGCGCATCGTTATAAGAGCGAGATCGAGTCCAGAATTTTGGACTAATTCTAGGGCGGGTATGGCGCTCTCGATCAAGCGATCATATTGAAAGTAAGGATCTGTGTGGACAGTGGCACGACGCAACTGATCAAAGGTATTCGCTTGTGCTTCGTTTACAAAACCTGATAACTTCGCAATTTCTTTTTCAGGTACTTGCGATCGCTTCAACTCCCAAAACTCAGATTTTGATAGAGTTACAACTTGATCGAGCGATCCACTAAGTTGAGCTAGACAATATAAATAAACTTGGTAATAGCGCTCTGATACGTCCATAATCGGACCATCGAAGTCAGTGAATAGAATTTTTGTCATCTGAAAATATTTTCCACTTTCCGTAGTGATTTAATATATTCGACATTAAGTTTTTGGAATCAGGGGATAGATTTTGTGGATATGCTAACCAAATTCCACCAATTTGACTACCCAAATAACTAAATTCTAGGCTTTCTTGCCCAAACAAATCACATGAAATATTTTCAATTTGCTCTATATGAGAAGCTAATTCCCGATACATAGCTAAAGTAATTTCGGGTTGATAAGTAATCTTTTGTCTGATAATAGCTACTTCGCTATTAGGCACTTTCTAATTCCTGCTCTTCTAAAATAACATTACTAATTGGTTGAGTGCTGATTATGCAGCAATTAACTTCATCAATACAAACCTTCCCCCACTGTAAAGCCCACCTCACTAAGGAAACGCGGTTATCTGTTTGAGTCTTGGTCAAGATGTTGCTGATATGATTGTCTACAGTACGCTTGCTAATGGCTAATTTGACAGCAATATCTTGGTTAGTTAAACCAGAAGATACTAACTCAATTACTTGAAGTTCTCTATCAGAGAGCGATACAGATATATTTGTCAATGTATTGGGGTTTAATTCGTCAGGATTGGTCATGATCGCGATGAAAAGAAGATTTGCGCCAATGTTTCAGGTTTGTACTCATCTTTGGCATCTAGGTAATGAGTATAATTTCTTAGTCGATATTGTGTCAATGAATGTACTTTACCTAGTACATCCTGACAATGTGAGTGGCTTAAAGCGTTTGATATTAGCTTTTTTAACTCGCAAAAATTTTACAGCTCTCTCCGCTCAAAAAAGATATAAACACTAAATTAGTTAAGATTTGTATAGCACTTTGTACTGGCAACAAGTCCAAGAATTGAGATTCAGTGCTGGCGCTATATCTATGCTAGTAAGGATTCTATCCATTTAGGAGGACTAGGGATTGGGTTGCCTAATCGATCTAGAACAATCCAAGCCACTATATGTACAAGTAGCTGATAGGCAAAGTTACTAAAAATAATCGCTCCGATCGCAAAGGCTTGAATGGTAGCAAAATCTGGCTGTTCAAGAGAACCAAATAATTGAATTAGCCAATTTAGTAATCCTGTAATTTGCACAATTGAATAATTCCAGACATTTTCTCCTAACAAAACTGATACAAAGGCGAATTGAAAAGCTGTGCCAACAGACCCAATCAATGTGGCAATATTAAGGGAAACTTGCCAAGAAAATTTTTTTTTCCATAGATAACCAAGTGTGATTCCGACAATTCCGTGGGGAACAATATATTGGATGCTGCGAGTTGGCCCCATGAGTATGGCAAGTAGTAAGGCTGTTACTACCATAGACATTGATGCGGCACGTCCATTCCAGCGCAAATAGGCAAGTGCGGTTGGCAACGGGAACAGCATTCGTAATAGCGGTCCGAGGGGAAAGTAATAATTGATTAAAAATAGCATTGCGGTGGTGCTAGCAAGGAATGCCGTTTCCACCATTACGCGTGGGTTATCTTGAGGCAGTTTGGTCATAGATTTTCGGACGGGATTTCCTTGGGAGTGGTATCGGGAAAACGACGGCGCAATCCATATAACCAAATCAAGCCAAAAACTCCTGCGGTAATTAATCCTAAGCTGATCATCTGAGCGGTGCGAAGCTGACCGATCATCAAACTGTCAGTGCGGAGACCTTCGATCCAAAATCTGCCAAGGCTGTAGGCGATCGCGTAGATCATGGTTATTGTGCCAGTTCTGAGCTTAGGAAAGCGTAAAAAAGTAAATATCAGAATCGCAAATACGCCTACATTCCACAATGATTCGTATAGAAAAGTAGGATGAAAATACGCCTCATTAACAAATTCGGGGGGACGACGACTAACGGGAATAAATAGCTTCCAAGGTAAATCCGTAGGGCCACCAAAAGCCTCAGAATTAAAAAAGTTACCCCACCGCCCGATCGCTTGCCCTAAGATCACCGAAGGCATGATGATGTCTGCCATCATCCATGTAGAAATTTGTTGACGTTTACAAAATATAGTTGCCGCGATCGCGCCGCCAATAATCGCCCCATGAATAGCGATGCCACCCTCCCAGATTGCAAATACTTTATACCAAGGCTGCATTTGAAAGCGCTGCCATTCAAACAGCACGTAATAAAAGCGCGCACAGGGAATTGCGCCCACAACTAGCCAAATCGCCAAATCACCAACTAGCTCAGGATCAATATTGCGTCTTCGAGCTAAATTTTGGGCTAACACTGTTCCGAAAATAATTGCGGAAGCAATTAATAATCCGTACCAACGAATTGAGAGGGGGCCAATTTCTAAGGCAATTGGTCCTGGGGAAGTAAATTCAAAAGCCAGAGACAGCAAACTCAACATCTTTAATTCTGCTTCCATAATTTGATTCTTATATCATCTCAAGGATAGGCGTTACTTTGCACCGCTTATCCTTGTAGTACAAAAAAATTTTAAAAAAGCTAGCGAAGCTAGCTTTTTTAAAATTTTTTTGGTTTTTAAGAGAGCGCACAGCGCTGTAATTACAAATCAACACTTACTGGTAACGGATGCCAGCTTGTCTTAGACGATCAAGGGCTTCACCAAGGCGATCGCAATCAGCAATTAAACTGATCCTGACATAGCCCTCACCACCTTGACCAAACGCACTACCTGGAGTAAGTACTACGCCTGTACTCTCCAACACCTTAAGGGCAAAATTTGCTGAGGTCATGCCTTTAGGGACAGGAACCCAGAGATACATAGTGGCATAGGTTTTGGGTATATCCCAACCTAACTCACTGAGTCCTGCAATCAAAAAATCACGACGCTCTTTATAACGATCGCAAACTTCTTCGAGATATTTATCGGGCAGTTGGAGGGCTGTCTCCGCAGCTACCTGAATCGCGGAAAAAATCCCATAATCAAGGTTGGTTTTGAGCGTTCGCAAGCCTTGAATTACATGGCGATTGCCCACAACAAAACCAACCCGCCAGCCAGCCATATTGTAGGTTTTGGACAGAGTATGAAACTCTACGCCCACATCTTTACCACCTTCAATTTCTAATAAACTGGTGGGCTGATAGCCGTCAAAGGCAAGCTCGGCATAACAGAGATCATGCACTAATAAAATCTCGTATTTCTTGGCAAAGGCAACTACCTCTTCAAAAAACTCACGCGGTGCGATCGCCCCTGTAGGATTTGCGGGATAGTTGAAATACATGACCTTAGCGCGTTGAGCAATTTCTTCAGGAATTGCTTTAAGGTCGATTAACCAATTATTTTCGGCGGTAAGAATCATTTCATAGATTTCGCCGCCAGCTAGTAAAGGCCCTCGAAAATGAGCTGGATAGGCGGGACTTGGTACAAGGACAACATCACCTGGATCAATGTAGGCGATCGCTAAATGTCCTAGCCCTTCCTTAGAGCCGATCAGTGGTAGAGCTTCACCTTCGGGATCAAGCCGCACACTATAACGGCGGTGATACCAATCGGTGATGGCACGACGAAAACTGGCTGTTCCTTCAAAGGGTGGATAGCCATGATTTTTAGGGTTTTGTAAAGCCGCGATCGCGGAGTCGATCACAGGTTGCGGAGTCGGACCATCGGGATTGCCCATCCCTAGATCAATTAAATCTAAGCCTTGCTCTTTCGCTCGCAGCTTCAACTCATCCAAGCGGGCAAAAACATATTGGGGGAGTTTTTCTAATCGCTGAGCGGGTTGGAGCCAAGTCTTCATTTGTGTTTTTGGAGCTTATAAAGTTTATTGATATAGCAGAATTACATTTAACTAAGCATAATTTAGAAAATACCAGTCAAAACCTGCCGCGTACACGCAAGCTTTGGGATTTTAAGTTTAACTGAGCCTAGCTACTTACAGAAATTTGATTTTAATAGAAATTGTCTCGCGATCGCACCCTCAATTTAGGTGTTCCTGCCAGCTAATTTTATTTCACATTACTTTTTTATATTACGCGGTATGTCTCTAAGACCGAAGAATCAAGTAACTCGCCGCTAATAAGTAGCTGAGCATAATTACCCCCTAAAACCTGTAGCGCACGCGGAGCGTGCGTCACAGGTTCTAGGAGCTTTCAAAGATTCACAAGCATAAAGACTATTTTAAGAAATGTGATATCAAATTCCATACTTCTAAACCGATGAAGCTCGCCAAAATCAGAAAGATGGCGACATTTAAACTAGCTTTAACTTTTTCCATGTTTTTTACTTTTCAACATAACCATTGTTACTGTTTGAGGCACTTTGCAGTTTCTTAAAAATAAGAAAGTGCTTGAAAGTTTGGCAAAGCAAGCCTTTCAAATCTATAAATCAAGAACCTACGTTTGAATGAATTATTTTGAGTAAAAAAAGCATCAATTTGACGAGTTGAGCTAAACTTAAGCCTTATTACATTCAACTGTGAGGATGTACCGCTATGAATTGCCTTCCAAAGTTTGGCATTATCGGGGTTGGCGCGATCGCATCATTGGCGATTATTCAACCAGCATCAGCTCAATTTGTGATTTTTGTTACGGGTAATGACTCCGCCACCTTACAGAGAGTCCGCACTATTTCACCTAACGCTTTTCCGACTAAAATCAACGATCAGCCAGTTATTCAAGCAGGTACTTTTAATTCAGAGAATAGCGCCGATAGCCTTGCGATCGCTTTGCAACAATCTGGACTGTCAGCTCAAAAATATTTCCGATCATCGGGCGGTAAGGAGAGCAATGTTCAAGTGCCTTTCCCCGAAAACTCTGCCACCGTTACTAATTTGCCGTCTCCTCAACAAGTAGTAATTCAGCCTAATTCCACTTCATCACAGGTGGTGATTCAGCCAGAAACACAGCCTAATGCATCGATTTATACCTCCTATCCACAACAGACCTATTCCCAACCACAGTATCAACAGATCACCACAAATACTGTCGTTCCTCAAGTGCAAACTCAGCAAGTTTTAGTACCCCGTTGGCAGCAGGTCATGGTTCCTGAGACTCGCCAATTTGTGACCCAAACAGTTGTACCCCAAACTCAAATTGTGCAAACTGGCTATGCCCAGTCTGGTTATGTGCAGCCCACCACTACCTATGTCCAACCTGATGCTGGGTTTGTACAAACATCGCCTCAAGTTATTACTCCCACAGCTTTTGACAACTCAACGGTAGCGGCTAATAGCTACGTCTCCACAAATGTTCAACCTACTTCTAATGGATTTAGTAACGAGCCACCATTGCCACAGCAAAGCCAAAGCACTAATTTCCGTTATGTTGCTGCTGTGCCAACTGGTGTCAACAACCAATCTTTACTGTCACGGGTCAGACAATATATTCCTAGTGCTTTTTTAGCTAACTCTGGGCGTGGCTCTTACATTAATGCAGGTGCTTATCAGAGTCGTGACTCTGCCGAATCAGTATCACGATATTTGCGATCGCAGGGTCTGGACTCACGGGTTCTTTATTTTTAATTTTTGATGACTAGCCATGACTGCCAATAACGTCAATGAACCCGACAACGACCTGAATAATATCAGCCAGCGATCAAAACGATTGAAGTGGCTGGAGCCATTTACCTTGCTCTTTCCTAGCGGATTTTGGCTGGTCACTTTTTTGATTGTCCCGACAATTTTTATCTTTATCCAAAGCCTAGTTCCCCTTGGTAAGACCGAATTTGGCTTTGCTAATTACCAACGAGTATTTGAGTTTGTGGGTGGCAACTTTGTCTATTTAGTGGTCGTATGGCGATCGCTACTTTATGCAATGATTACCACCTCATTTTGTCTGTTACTGGGTTTTCCTGTCGCCTATTGGCTGGCGGTGATTGCCCCTAAGTCTTGGCGCAGTATTTTGTTGTTACTGTTTGTCTTACCCCTCTGGACATCATCACTATTAAGATCCTACGCATGGATCACGATTTTGCGACCCACAGGAGTCTTAAACACCTTTCTTAACTTCATTGGCTTGTCTGGCATTAATGTTCTCAACAAAGCTGAGGGTGTGATTATTGGCATGATTTATACCTATCTGCCTTACATGGTATTAGTGCTGTATACCTCTCTCGAAAAGCTCGATTTGCGTTTACTAGAAGCCGCCGCCGACCTTGGTGCTAATGCTAAACAGACATTTTGGAAAGTCACAGTCCCACAGGTGTCTTCGGGAATTATCGCGGGAACATCACTTGTCTCGATCACTAGTTTTAGTGACTACATCAATCCCCAGCTTTTGGGCGGTCCTGGCAGCCGCACGATCGCCTCAATTATTGAATTGCAGTTTTTAGGAGCAGGCAGCAATCGAGGCTTTGGCTCAGCCTTAAGTATGGTGCTGATTTTAGCAGTGACCATAGTAATAGCTTTGTTAATCAAATACGGCGATCGTCGGGTAGTGAGTGATGGCTAATTCGATCCAAGTTCCCCCCCTCAAACGTTGGCAGACTTGGTACACAGTCATTGCCTTCCTATATATGTATCTACCGATCGCGGTACTTACGATTTTTAGCTTTAATGAGTCCCCATCTTCGGCACAATGGACGGGATTTACTTGGAATTGGTACGCCAAATTTTTACAAAATCCGACTTTATTAGCGGCATTGAGAAATAGCTTAAGTGTGGCTCTTACCGCTGTCGCTGTGTCCGCCGTACTCGGTACACTGACTGCTGTGGGACTATCGAGATATTACTTCCCAGGCAAAAGGCTATATCAGGGTGCAACTTATTTACCTTTGATCATTCCCGATATTGCGATCGCGGTGGCGACTCTGGTGTTTTTTGCGGCGATCAAGTTACCACTTAGTCTTGGCACGATTGTGATTGCTCATATCGTATTTTGTCTAGCTTATGTCGCTGTCGTGGTTTCAAGTCGTTTAGCCAGTATTGATCCTAAACTCGAAGAAGCCGCCCTCGATCTTGGTGCAACACCAGTTCAAGCTTTCTTGAGAGTACTTTTACCTCAGCTTCTGCCTGGCATAGTGTCGGGTAGTTTATTGGCATTTATTCTGAGTATGGATGACTTTGTAATTGCTTACTTCACCGCAGGTGTAGGTGCGACAACGTTGCCGATCGCTATTTTTTCATCCCTTCGTAGTGGTGGGGTTACGCCTGAATTAAATGCCTTAAGCGTACTGCTAATCATTGCTTCTGGCTCAATGGCGGCGATCGCTGAGACTGTCAGAAGATGGGGTAATCACGATTAAATAAGGTGTGGCGAACGCTGCGCGTACACCACACCTCAGCAATTCTCATTATGAAACCAATTTTGGGGTTTGCAGCGCCTGAGGCGATGCAAACCCCAAAATTGGTTTTTTGAAAGCCAGCCTTCGGCTGGCTTTCAAAAAACCAATTTTTATAACGAGAATTGCTGACCACGTCTAATCAGGGATGAGCGAATAAATAAAGTACCATTCAAGATTTTAGAGAATTGTTAGGGCGGCAAAGCCGCCCTAACAATTCTGGTTTTATATTTGGTAATTTATTAAATCGCACAGCCCTTATTTACTGGGAAGGGAGTAATAATTATCAAGAAATTTTTCGGGTTTACCAAGTGTCGGTTGAATACCTGTGGTATATTACTGTTGGCAAAGCTAACTAAAGCTAAAGAATGACTCCCCATGAGTGAGAAGCCTCTAAAGCTGCGAATCTCAGTTCCACCCGTTGAGGGAATCGAGGACATTCCCATCGCGGCGGTCGAAGTACTCGCTACAAAAATGGGGTTTAGTCCTGATTCTGTGCAAGATGTCGTACAAGCTCTTACGGAAGCTTTGGTAAATGCGATTTTGTACAGCACTTCCGATCTTGATGTGGAAATTGCAGTTTTTGCAGCAATAAATAGCTTGATTGTAGAGGTCCGCGATCGTGGATCGGGTTTTGATGCTGACAGTGTGCCGCCGCCTGACTTTGACTTGATATCTGAGATTGGTGTCAAAAATGGCGGCTTCGGTATACATATGATCAAAGCTTTGGTTGACAAGGTCGAAATTGAATCTACCGATCAAGGTACAACAGTCCGTATGAGTAAGTTTCTGTCTATTCCCAAAACTATTCTCCAATCATGACGCATTCCTCATTTTTACAAGATGAACTCAAGATCGTCGAACAGATTGATGGCGATCAAGTTATTCTCAAACTAAATGGTGCTTTGAGTGTTACTACAGTTCCGTATTTCAGGCAAGCTGTTCAGCCATTCATTGACCGCAAGCTAGCAGCGATCGTCCTAGACTTTGAGGGAGTGACCAAGATTGTCAGCCGAGGCGTAGGTGCAGCAATTGATATGGCTGTCCAAGCTAAAAAGCAAGGTGGTAAGTTGCGCTTAGAGAATGTTGGTAAATATGGACGTTCTCTATATATCCAAGGTGTACATCTAGTTGCTGAAGTGCCTGAATTAGAAGGATTTGAACCATAAAAAAAGCACAAGTAGCAGTCGGCGCATCGCGCCGACTGCTACTTGTGCTTTTTTATTTGCAGGAAATAAAAATGAAAATAGTCAGCCGCAAGTCACTGGGTATACAGCCTGTGTTCGATATTGGCTTAGCAAATGATCACAACTTTTTATTAGATAGTGGTTATATTGCCTCAAATTGTTTTAACAAATCTCACAGTGTTGCCTACGGATATGTCACCTATCAGACCGCATTTCTAAAGGCTAACTACCCTGTGGAATATATGGCGGCGTTGTTATCTTCGATCAGTGGGGATCAAGATAAAGTGCAGCGATATATTGCCAATTGTCGAAGCATGGGAATCTCGGTTTTACCTCCTGATGTCAATAGTTCTGGAGAAGACTTTACGCCGAAAGGTCAGCAAATTCTATTTGGACTAGCAGCGATTAAAAATCTTGGTGCGGGACCGATCGCAGCAATTTTACAAGGTAGACAGCAAGGGGGCGCGTTTACGTCCTTAGCAGATTTGTGTAGTCGTCTTGATTCGCGATCGCTCAATAAAAAAGCTTTAGAGGCTTTAATTCAGACTGGGGCGCTCGACTTGCTAGAGTCAAATCGTCATCAGTTGATGAATGATCTCGATACTATGATGGACTGGGCTTCACGGAGAGCCAAAGAGCTGGCTTCAGGACAGGGAAATATATTTGATTTCTTTGGGGAAAGTAATAACACAGAAACCTTTGATATTGCTCCTACGACATCGCGAGTACAAGACTACTCTTCTCAAGAAAAGCTCCGCCTTGAAAAAGAGTTACTCGGTTTCTATATTTCCGACCATCCCCTCAATGGGGTGAGTCGTTCGGCGAGATTAATGGCTCCTATTAGTCTGTGCGATATTCCAGATTCGTTAGAAACTAAAACCGTGACTGCGATCGCTTTGATTTTGGATATCAAGGATGTGACCACCAAAAAAGGCGATCGCATGGCAATTTTGCAAATTGAAGATCTTACGGGTAGCACGGAGGCTGTAGTTTTTCCGAAGACCTATGATAAGGTCAAGCATCTTTTGGAAAAAGATAAGCGAGTGATGGTGTGGGGCAAAATTGATCGGCGTGATGAGCAAACGCAATTAATTATTGATGATATGCAACCAATTGAGTCGGTACGCATGGTTAAGGTGGAACTGACTAGTGAGCAAGCAAGAGATCGGCAGGTTCTGGAACGCCTCAAAAAAGCCTTAAATCCTAATCCTAGCTATAGCAATAGTAGTAATAGCAATAACAGCTATGGCAAATCTAGCTATGGTCGAAATGAGCCTGATACTTCCAACAAAATCCCTGTAATTGCCTCGATCGAATATATGCCAAAGTTAGTGCGCTTAGGCAATCAGTTTTGGGTGCAAGATGAAGTCACTGCGGTTAAAGCTTTGCAGGAAGCTGGTTTTAAAGCTAGTTATGATGCTTTAGTGTGATCAATATAGCGCTTTGCGCTCCAAGCCCAAAGTAAAGTTGCGGCGCTTTGCGCCGCAACTTTACTTTGGGCTTGGATTTGTCCTAACATAACCAACTACCGCTATATCTGTGTTGTATGATACAGATGATTAGCTAGGCGCAATTAAATCTTCAGGTCAAACAATACGCTGTATTGCTGATAACTCCTGTGTCTGGATTTGAGATACAAGTAAATAGAGGGGGCGGTATGGTGGTATCTCAGGTGATTGCTGGCTCGTTACATCGCTAAAAAAATTGTTGTAAATTTATGAAAAGGCTGTCGTATATAAGTAAGTTTTCGCGATCGCTTACCAAACGAGAAATTGAGAATATTGGTAAAGTATCGCAAACCAACAACTCCAGAAGTGGAATCACAGGGGTATTACTGTGTTGTGGGGGGATTTTCTTTCAAATATTAGAAGGTGAAGATGAATGCATAGACAGCCTTTACAGCAAGATTTTGCAAGATGAGCGCCATAGCCAAATACTTTGTCTCAAATCTGAGCTAAATGTAACCCAGCGCCAATTTCCTGACTGGTCAATGGAAGTGATTGTTTTGGATGAAAATCACGATATTTTGCTACAACCGATCAAAATACTATTGCAAACCTTGGGAGAGTCCCATGCAATTTTGGCAAGTTATACTCAATCAGAAGTTTTACAGGCGATCGAATCTGGGTTTAATCCCCTTGATTTGAAGCCACGCTATAGAGAAAAAATTATCTTTTTTGCAGATATTGTCAGCTTTACTGGGCTTACAGAAAAGTTACAGGTAACGGAAGTCGTAGATTTACTTAATCAATTTTTTACAATTTGCACCAAAGCGATCGTCAGTCATGGCGGTGAAGTTACCAAGTTTATTGGTGATTGCGTGATGGCATATTTTGATGGCGATCGCGCTGACGATGCATTGCAAGCAAGTTTAGAAATTTTGACTGAGCTAGAAATTTTACGCAATCAAGCCGATTCTTATAGTCCTTTGCGAGTTCTTTATATCGGAATTGGCTTGGCTAAGGGAAATGTGTTAGAGGGCAATATCGGTTCACATATTAAAAAAGAATATACAGTCATTGGCGATGCAGTGAATCTGGCGGCAAGAATGGAAACAATGACGAGGCAACTAAATCGGTTTTTAGTATTTTCTGATTCAGTGCGTCTTGGCTTAAGCGATCGCTGGCGACCTGTTAGACTTGGCGATTTCCAAGCTAAGGGGCGGGAGGAAATTGTCGAGGTTTATTCTATTGACGATGTCTTGACCTTACAAAAATCTGATTTTCGTAAACTCAAGCAAGAAATTAAGCAACATCTTGAATTAATTTCCTGTCAACAGGCAAGTCAGCAGCCAACATTAGTGTAGGTGTAGCAAACCACAAATAGGGTTGCTACGTGAATAATTAGGCGTGCGCGGCTTCGCCGCGCACGCCTAATTATTCACTGGGATTGCTATTGATCGGTTTATTGGACGCTAGATCCTATACGATCGCAACAGGCGATTAATATAAACTTATGATGTCAAACCTTTTAGATAACCGATATCGCGTCACTAGCGTTTTAGGTAGTGGTGGTTTTGGGGAAACCTATTTGGCAGAAGACACCAAAATGCCCTCCAATCGCCGTTGCGTGATCAAGCAACTCAAGCCCGTTGTTGATAACCCGCAGATGTACGAGTTATTGCAACAGCGATTTCAACGGGAAGCGGCAGTACTAGAAAATTTAGGAGAAGAAAGTCGCTATATTCCTAAACTCTATGCCAATTTTGCAGAGAATGGATTATTTTATTTAGTCCAAGAATGGATTGATGGACTAACTCTGGCGGAGAAAATTGAACGTGATGGGAAATGGAAGGAAGAAGCGGTTAAAGCCTTAATGGTTAACGCTTTGCATACTTTGAGCTATGTTCACGATCGCGGAATTATCCATCGCGATATTAAACCAGACAATATCATATTGCGGAATGATGAACCCGTTCTGATTGATTTTGGAGCTGTCAAAGAGACGCTCAATGTCAGTACGATTCGTGGTGCTAATCAACAGGTACACTCCATCGTAATTGGAACTCCGGGATTTATGGCATCAGAACAGGCGGCGGGAAGACCTTTTTTTGCTAGTGATTTATATAGCTTGGCGCTCACCGCAATTTTTGCCCTCACAGGAAAATATCCACAGCAGCTTGGCACGGATTCGCAGACGGGCGAGGTACTCTGGCGATCGCAGGTGACAGGAATTAGTTCTGAACTCAAGGCTGTTTTTGATAAAGCTTTGCAGTTTGATCCTCGCGATCGCTATAGCTCGGCAAAAGAGATGTTGCAGTCTCTGCAAGGCTCTATTGCTAATCAAAGTTTGCCTAATCAAACCTTACCTAATCCAGTAATTCCCGTTGCTGCTTCTGCAATCTCCAATATGCAGACTGTGGCGGTGACTCCGAGGGGCTATGCCGCTGCCGTTCCCCCGCAGGGTTTGCACCCTGAGCCATCTCTCTATGTCTATAAATCTCCCAAAACTTCCCGCTCAAAAGTCATTAGCCAAATTTTTGCAACCATCATTGCGGGTGGTGCGATCGGGGCAATGATTGCTTTGGGTGTAATAGTGTCGCAAAATGGTGGTATTACTTCCTTCTGGAATAAAATTTTTGCCGCGAACTTTCAAGGAACGAAAACTCCCTTTTATTTTTTGGCAGATTCAGCTTTTGAAGAAGAAGAAAAAGCTAACCTGCAAGTGGAAAAGTTGCGATCGCGCGGCTATAAAGATGCAGGAAAATTTTGGATACCTGACTATCCTAATTTGGGCAAGAGTCCATTGTTTCAAGTCTATGCAAGCAAATTCACCAGTGCAGATAGTTGTAGTGCCAAACTGCAAGAGCATTCTAAGTTTGTAAGTGATGCTTACTGTGCTTTTGCTAGTCTTAACGCAAGTGACTCAGTGCAGAGGGTGACGGTTACGACACCTACACCTACACCTACGCCTAGTCCATCTCCGACTATCACAGCATCTCCTCGGACTGTCACTAAGCCAGCCCCTGACCAATTTATCAAAGAATATTATCAACTCATCCGCGATCGCCAATTAGAAAAGGCGTGGCAATATTTAACTCCCAAATTTCAAAGCGATCAGGCGAAGGGCTATCAATCTTTTACAGACTGGTGGACAGCCAATAAGGTGATGGTTAATGACTCGAGGGTGGTTGAAATTAAAGAAAATTCAGCGATCGTTGATATTGATCTAACCTATCAACGCAAAAAAGAGATTTTTCCTGAGACGTTGAGAATGACTTTGGTTTGGAATGAAACATTAGCCCAGTGGCAAATCGCTGAAACTAATAGGCAGTAAGCCCAAAAGAGTAAAGGCGGCGCATCGCGCCGCCTTTACTCTTTTGGGCTTTGCAACACAGAATTTTTGAAAGTAGCGCGAAGCGCTGCTTTCAAAAATTCTGTGTTTTAAGTCAGGGCAAAGCCCTGTACTTGATATCAGAAGCGAGCAGCAAAATTATTGCTACTCGCTTGGGGCTTTATGCCCAATCATCTTGTCCTTCTTCTTGGGACATATAGACCCGCCCGATCGCATGAATTTCTCTGGTTTTGGCAAATAGCACTTCTGTAGTCAGTTGCCAGTTAGCCAGCACTTTGAGTAAGTCCGCCTGAATGTCTCGCGCTCCTATGAATTCTTGATAACGAATAATTAATCTCGCAAGGTCGGCATAGTGGCGGTTATTTGGTGTAGATTGTGCCAGCAATTCATTAACGATCTGGCGATCTTTGGTGTATTGGGGATGCCGTTGATCCTTCTGTTCTTTTTTTTCTTTTGGGTCTTTTTTATCTGCCATCGTTGCCTTATGATATCGCTCAAAAAAAACAAGCGAGAGGCGGCGCACTGCGCCGCCTCTCGCTTATTGGGCTTCTAATTTATTGGCGCAAAATGATGATGCCATCGCCAGTTACAGGAGTTCTGGCGACTAGATTGTTTTCGGCATCGGACACAAACAACTTTTGGAAATTAAGCGATCGCGATCGCTTTTGTAAGTCGGAGACTAATTTTGTTTGTTGGTCAGGCGCTAGTTGATACCAACCAGAATTTAGAGCAACAATTAATCTGCCACGCTTAAAATTAGTCTGAACAGAGCTAAAAAGAGCTTCACCATATTGATCAGCCACTTCGGAAACTTGAGTTTGGATCTTGGCGATCGCAATTTGCTCGGCAGTTAAAGGCAGATCATTACCCTCTGGCTTGACCAAATCAGTGACAGCAGGAGGTTGGGCTTGAGGAGCTTTGCTAGATGGCTTTTTGACTGGCTGAGTGATGGTAGCAGGGGCAGCGGCAACTTTTTTAACATTGCGGCTATGGGCAGGGGATGGCTTAAGAATGATTAGTAATGAAAATAATGTGACTAGAGCGATCGTCCCAGCACGCTTATCGAAAATCCTTTGTACTTCTGAAGATAGAGGTACTTGCTGAGCGATTCCTGAGATAGAGCGCCAGATTGGAGCTGTAGCTGTCACTGTTTTCTTCCAAGCGTCATTGTCTTGCAACTTTTCCCAAGAACTAACCAAAGACGGTGTCGCCGCCGCTTTAGTAGAGGCTTTTTGCCAGATATTCGTAGCGATCGGATCAAGTTTGTCTACAGAAACCTGTAAAAACCCTAAAATCTTGGGTGTTACTTGTTCTTGGACAAATTTCCAAGCAATAGCAAATTCTTGCTGGACTTGTGGTGGTAGGAGAGAGACTGGCTCATTTGAAGCATTGAGTATGGCGACGGGTTCGCCTGATTCATTTAGGACAACTTCTTCACTGCTCAAGCTTTGTTGCAGCTTGGTAAGAGCTGAAATTAGAACTGCGATCGCCTTAGCAGAGAGCTGGCTACCTATTTTGAGAGCTTTGTCTAAGGTGGGATTTGTAGAAGTATTGTTTGTAGCAGATTCGGGAGTTTGAGTTGAGGTGAGCTTAGTTTGCAAGTTACGCAGCGCAGGCAACAAACTCTTCACCAATTTCAGCAGTAGCGCTTGCAACTGTGGCTGTGCTTTTGTCCAAGTCTGTTTTGCCTGTTGAGATAAGCGCTCGATTACCTCTGTAGTTTTATTTTCTGTCATAACTGCCTCCTGTCACAATTCACACTGTCGCCACGAAAAGTATCACAGATTATACGATGTCGGCAACATATCTCCAATCAATCACTACCTAACTACTTCTTTGACTTCTAAGTCGATGGTGCAATTAAATATAAAACCCTAAAACCTGTGGCACACGCTCAGCGTGCGCCACAGGTTTTAGGACAGATTTTTAATTATGCCCATCTACTTCAATTTGCGACTGTTGATTTCGGATTGCTATATAGTTAAGAAAGTGCCTTACATAACTATTTCTGTAGCTAATTTGTACTTAGCCTCAATTACTTTGATTAATTTAAATATTAATAAATATTAATAAATATTATGCGTATTCTCGCTCTAGCTTGGGAGTTTCCACCGCGCATTATTGGAGGAATTTCTCGCCATGTAGCAGAGCTATATCCTGAAGTTGTTAAACGTGGACATGAGGTTCATTTAATTACGGTAGCGATCGCTGATGAACCACTAGAAGCGATTGTTGATGGTATTCATGTTTATCGGGTTCCTGTGGAAGCCAATCATGACTTTTTCCATTGGGTTGTGCAGATGAATGCCAATATGCTGGACTTTGCGAGAAAGTTTTTAGCAGAATCTCTTAGCGATCGCCCAATCGATTTACTTCATGCCCATGATTGGTTGGTAGAAGAATCAGCGATCGCCTTAACCCATGAATTTCAGATTCCGCTCGTATCAACTATTCACGCCACCGAATATGGTCGCTGTCATGGCATTCACAATGACACGCAAAGATATATTCATCACAAGGAGATCCACTTAACTCAAGCTTCTCAGCGTGTGATTGTCTGCTCAGAGTATATGCGTGGGGAAGTGCAACGCGCCTTTGACTGTCCAGCAACCAAAACCGATGTTGTCTACAATGGCTTAAGTGCAGAGCGTTGGCAAAATATCGCAGCAGACTATGAACATGATCTTGAATCTCTGCGATCGCAGTATGCTAAGCCCGATGAAGCAATCATCTATTTTGTGGGACGAATTACCTACGAAAAAGGTATCTATGTTTTGCTTAACGCGATGCCTAAGGTCATCGCCGCGATGCACGATAAGGTTCGCCTTGTGATTATTGGGACGGGGGATGCCTATTCAATTTTGCTACAAAGACAGGCTTGGGATCTTGGAATTTATCACAAAGTTCTGTTTACAGGATTTATGGCAGATAATGATTTTTGGAAATTCCAAAAGGTTGCCAGTTGTGCAGTTTTTCCTAGCTTGTACGAACCCTTTGGGATCGTTGCTCTGGAAAGTTTTGCTGCCAAAATTCCGCTGGTAGTATCCGACACAGGGGGATTGCCTGAAGTGGTGCGACATCAAGTTACAGGGTTCGTAACAAGGGTGAATGATGCCAATTCTTTGGCTGAGGGAATTATTGCCGTTTTACAAGATCCCAGCTATGCCAATAGTTTGATTATTAATGCCCAATCGGATCTTAGGAAAAGATTTACTTGGGATCTACTCGCAGCCCAGACTGAAGCTGTTTTTTTGAAGGCGCTAAGCAATTGATGCATCTATAAAGCCCAAGCATTGAGAGTGGCGCGATGCGTCGCTCTCAATCCTTAGGTTTACTCCATTCCTAGTGAAAAATTAGACGTTGCGGTGCGAAGCGCCGCAACGTCTAGTCCTTGGGCTTTAATGTCTATTTTTAGACTGGGAAGGGAGTATGTTGAATTGGCTGTAGATTTAGATATCCCAAGAGACAAAGCCTTGCTAATAGAGGGCTTTGTCTCTTAGGGATTTAGTTTGACTTCAAGATGCCCAAGGTTTTAGTTTGAGTTAGATCTGTGGTGCTTTTAGTTGGTGAAGTTCGTAACTCTGATGATGCAGGCAAAAAAGATAGAACAATGGTCAATAGAGATATGGCAACCATACTGCCAATAAAAAACTTAGCAAACCATAATTCAATCTGATCAGGGTTTGATTTTGAGTTGTGAGAATTCATAGTTCTTAATTTGCAAATGGTGTGAATTAGACAGATGTAGTCGATTGGCGATCTTCTTAGCCCAATTAGTCAGGATCTCAAGATTAGGGTAGGCAGCGTTCCTTACTATCTACATTAGCTGATCATTACTGACGAATTAATTAACAAAAGGAGTCCCCCAAAAATTCCAGTTCTCTTTGTTAAAAGGCGATCGCCACTTTTCGATCAAAATACGCTCTAGCTGCTGTCGAGGTCGAGTTGCTTTGGGAGCATCCCACCAAAAGGTCATGACAATTTGGGTAGGCAAGTCGTGGGTGATATGCAGTTCTCGATAGTTGAGAAGATAGCGTTTGCAGTCATGGAGTCCTTTCCATCGCTGACTAGAACGACAAGTCTCTCCTACATATAATAGTACCGATGATTGAGTTGTAAATCCTACATCTATAACAAAGTATACACAAGCATCTCCCGCATCATCACTGGGCAAACGATAGAACTCGGCTGGTTGAATGGGTAATCTGAATGGATTGATTGAATGGGGATCGCAGTGATTGGAAGGGAGGTCAAAAAGAGAAGTTTGAAAGGTGGGGATCATTGTGGAGATGGAATTTTGGTATTTAGCGATCGCCTGTTTCCATGTTTGCAAAGACTGACTTCCCATCTCATAACTTACGCCACTATCATACAGCCGTGAATTTCGTTGAATGCCTTCACTAAAGAGCGATCCCTGTTCATAACTAGGATCACTTTTGCTGTTGTAGGGAGTGGCGCGATCGCTCATAGATTTTGATAAAAAGATTAATTTCTGTTTTGATTTTTAGCAATATACGATAACTATAGCTATAGTCAGTCAACCTTAAGCCAAAACCCAAACCAAGAATTTTTTGAAAGTGTTGCTTTGCAACACTTTCAAAAAATTCTTGGTTCGTTTGTTCGCAAATTACTGTATGTCCTGACTTACCCTTGTCAGTGAATAATTAGGGGTACTTGGCGAAGCCAAGTACCCCTAATTATTCGTTGCCCTTGGGACAACTACTTACATTTACTTATGACTACTGCAAAAATTTCCCACAATAAAATATTCGCGGTCGGATTGATGAGTGGTACATCAGTCGATGGCATTGATGCCGCTTTAGTGGAAATTAGCGATCGCCAAGATCAGATCTCCACTAACTTGATTGCAGGATATACCTATCCCTACACTACAGAACTCAGAGCTGAAATATTAGCCGTTTGTGCAGGGGAGCCTAGATCGCTACAGCAGATATGTGAACTGGATGATCGCATTGCCGCAAGCTTTGCCCAAGCTGCGATCGCGATTATCGAAAAAGGCGATCGCGTCGCAGATTTTATTGCTTCTCATGGACAAACACTATTTCACCGTCCGCCAGACTTTAGAGATGAAGAAGATCACAAAACTGAACTCGGCTATTCGGTGCAACTAGGTCGGGGCGCAGTGATCGCCGAATTAACAAATATACAAACTATCAGTGATTTTCGGACGGCGGATATTGAGGCGGGCGGCGAGGGTGCGCCACTTGTGCCAGTAATCGACGCGCTACTGTTAAGAGATACTCACAAATATCGTGCCTGTCAAAATATTGGTGGAATTAGTAATGTCACCTATTTACCGCCAAGCAAATCTGACCAAAATCTGGATGGTGTATTTGGTTTTGACAATGCCCCCGGAAATATGTTGATCGACATGGCAGTCCAAAAACTCTTTGACCAGCCCTTTGATCGTGATGGTGCGATCGCTCGTCAAGGGCAAGCAAATCTCGATTTAATTTCTCAATGGTTAAAGCAAGATTTCTTCGTCGCTAAACCACCAAAATCGACAGGGAGAGAATTATTTAGCCCTGCCTATTTAGAATCACGCTTAGGTGAATGCCAGGGATTAAGTAATTACGATATTCTGGCGACTTTAACTGAATTTACAGCGATGGCGATCGCGCAAAGTTATCGAGACTTTCTACCCATATTTCCTGATGAGGTCTTTGTTAGTGGTGGTGGTGGGCGTAATGGCTATTTGATGGAACGTTTAGCACATTTACTTGCCCCAACAGTAGTAAAACGGACTGATGATTTGGGCTTGGATAGTGACTTTAAAGAGGCGATCGCCTTTGCGGTGCTGGGATATTTGCGTTTGACAGAGCATGCTATCAATTTGAGCAGCATCACAGGTTCGCGGCAACCCGTTTTATTAGGTAAAATTTGCCAATAGTTAGGAGTGCGAGGCTTTGCCGCACCCTCCTAACTATTCCCTAAGAGAGAGTTGCGGCGCAACTCTCTCTTAGTTTTTGTGGCTACAGCTATATAATTAAAAATAGAACAATTCGGAAAATATTTATCTTATGGCGAAAGTTGAGATTTATACATGGCGGATGTGTCCCTTTTGCATCAGAGCCAAGCATTTACTGGACAAAAAAGGGGTTAAGTATACTGAATATGCGATCGATGGAGATGAATCGGCTCGTTCCGCGATGGTAGAGAGAGGTTCTGACGGTAAGCGCTCTGTTCCTCAGATTTTTATCAATGATCAACATATTGGCGGTTGTGACGCGATTCACAATCTAGATCGACAAGGAGATCTTGATCGATTGCTTGCCTAATCAAATTTGAGAAACATTGCATAGCAATGCTTCTCAAAAAAAAGAGGGAGCGCTTTGCGCTCCCTCTTTTTTTTACATTAATGTATCTGACGTACCCCTCATCCCCCAACCCCTTCTCCCGCAGGAGAAGGCAGGGTGGTTTCATTTTCGGAAAGGCAAACAGGAAGGAAGTTACAGAAAAATTAGAGGGAGAAAAATCAGTAAGAATAAGAACAAGAGAGAATATCAAAAACTTGGTGAACTTGATTAGCGAGAACACGTTGCCCCTGAGGAATCGTGCGATAACCAAGACGGCGGACAGTAGTCATGATAAAGCAGTGAATAATAGCCCAAATAGTAGGAGCATTGCCGCCACGTCGTAAGCCAGTATCCTCTTGAAAAAGGACATCACGCACCCAATGCAAGCGATTTTCAATACCCCAGTGTAGGCGAATCGGGTCCAGAAACTGAGCCGCATTAAGAGCCAAATCAGAAATATAACCAAGGGACTCGAAAAAGGGCTTATCATCACGCCAGCCCTCGCGTTCGACATAAATCAAAGACTGTAGAGACGACCAATGTTTGCGTAAGTGAAGTGGAGCAGGATAGACCCAAACACGACGACGCACTTGCCGACCATGAGATTTGTCAAACTCTTCGGCATAACTAAGAGCGACCGTGTTTTGATGTAAGTGATCCAAAGCCTTGACCAGATTGGGTTGATTATTTTTGAGGGCAATCAAATAATGCTGTTCCTGCTCAGCAATTAATTTCACCGTATCTTTTTGGCAATGTAAGGCATCCATTGTGAAAGAGGCTGGTTGTCCTTGTAAGGAAGTAATCACTTGTTTAACTACTTCGATTTCGCTGATTTGCTTATTTTCAGATACAGCAAGGGCAATTACTTCTCCTGTTTCGTGGGTAAAGGCTGACACGGTACTGGTAAAGTTTTGCTTAGAATCGGTCTGATTGGTGACCGTACATTTGATGCTTTTACCGTCCATCGCTAGCCATTGCCCTGATTCTCCTGTATGACTATTTCGACACCACTCGTTAAATAGTTTGACTACTGACTCGATTTCTACCCCTTGAATGACACGGCGAAAGGTGGAGTATGAGGGGATTTGGCTCTCTGGTGCTAGCTCTAGCATTGTTTGTAGCGTTTGCCAATGTTTCTCACAGAAATCTGCTAATGGGCGATATCCGTGATAATTACACAATACTCCCAGCAAGGTTAAGCACATTACTAGCCACAAGGGATGGCGCTTACCTTTACTTTTTCGAGGGTCTGGGATCTGCTTTAATTGTTCTATAAAGTTCATGGTCTGGTTTTGCTTTTTGCTTAGCTTCTACCAGACCATTTTTTACTGTTTTGGCTTCTTCTCCTAACTCTTGCTCTTTTCTGTACTCTTTACACGATAGCCCTTTCCGAAAATGAAACCACCCTGCTTCTCCCGCAGGAGAAGGGGAGAAATATTAGATTTCTTGTTCCCCTCTCCTGCGGGAGAGGGGCTAGGGGTGAGGGCTTAGCGCTTTAGTGCGTCAAGTATATTAACGCCTTTCTTTTGAGTTTTATAGATACTTATCTAATGTTTTACTGAACTCTTCATAGGTCTTGACTCCGATCATGCTCTCGACCAACTCTCCCTGCTTAAAAAACAAAACCGCAGGAATACTCTTTAACCCAAACTCTTTAGCTAATGGCTTGTTGCTATCAATATCTAGTTTGGCGACTGTAGCGCGATCGCAATAGTTCTCTGCTAGTTGATCAATAAACGGAGCAATTACTTTGCAAGGACCACACCAAGTTGCGGTGCAATCTACGACTAGTAAGGGGGTCTTTGCCCGCAGAGCTTCAAATTCAGTTTGATCTTGAATAAAAGTAGCTGTACTCATAATTTATGGGTTTTTATTAGTTTTTATTATTAAATAGTCCAAGTCCACAAAAAACGTAGCAAACTAAAACCAAAGAGAGAGTTTGCGCCGCAAACTCTCTCTTTGGTTTTGGCTTGGTTCTAATATTTAGGGGCTTATCAAAATTAAGACAGACAGCCATTGTGTCAGAGATTTGACAAAACTCCAAAAGCGAATTGCTAGGCACAGATAAATGTATAGCTGTCGCTAGGACACAAACCCAAGAATTGAACGGCGGCGCTTTGCGCCGCCGTTCAATTCCTTATCTATTTAGCAAATTTCCCGCTATTGAATTGCTAAACTAAAAATTTCATTTATAAACTAGAGCAGAACAAATGAGTTATTGGTTACTCAAAAGCGAACCCGATGTATATTCCTACACTGATCTAGAGCGCGATCGCCAAACTATTTGGGATGGCGTGAATAACAATTTGGCTCTTAAACATATTCGGACGATGCAACCCACCGATCTTGCCTTGATCTATCACACTGGTGATGAGCGTCGTGCTATGGGTGTGGCTGAGGTGATTAGCTTCCCCTATGTCGATCCCAAGTTAGGTGATCCTAAAAGAGCAGTGGTTGATGTTAAGGCAGTGCGATCGCTACCGCAACCTGTGACACTTGCCCAGATCAAGCAAGATCCCGATTTTGAAGGCTTTGACTTAATTCGCATCAGTCGCCTCTCGGTTGTGCCAGTGTCTGCCGCCCATTGGCAAAAAATCTTAAATCTTTCAGGGTTATAAATGCAAACCCGCTGAAGCTAATTCTCCCGCAAAGCGGGAGAATTAGCTTCAGCGGGTTTGCTAGGCGTTGTGTTTGCTTATTTTTGGGTTTTGCTATACTGCGTTTATGTCGTCAGTAGATCGAAACACCATGACCAACAAAAGCAAGATTAATCAAGCTTTGATAGAACAATTCGATCTATTGCTACGCGCCAAATATCCTTTAATTTATGTGGTGACTGCTGAAGAAGAACCCGTTGAAGATCTATTGATCGAGGTAGCGCAAAGAGGCGATCGCAGGATTTTATTTTGGGATATTGCGCGGGGCTGGAGTGACAACGGCAGCGATAAAACTTCAGTAATGGCGGCGCTGTCGCGGATTGCTCAACGGGACAAAGCCAATAATGACAGCGATAACGTTATCTATATATTGCGAGATCTCCATCCGATCTTAAAATATCCCCACCACGATCGCCACATTGCGATTATTCGGGAGCTAAAAAATCTTGCTCAAGATCTCAAACGCGATCGCCGCACAATTATTTTTATCAGCCATGTGTTAGAAGTTCCGCCCGAACTTACCGAAGAAATTACGGCGATTGACTTCCCATTGCCCGACATCATTGAAATCAGCCATCTGATTAAGCAAAAAATTTCGCCACAAAAGATCAATCTTTCTAATCTGGCGTGGGAGCAACTGGTCAAAGCCTGTCAAGGGCTAAGCCGTACCCGCATTCAAAGAGTATTAGCTAAGGCGATCGCCGCCAAAGAACAGGTCAATGACTCCGATATCGATGTGATTCTGGCAGAAAAGCAGCAGGCGATCAGACAGACAGGCATCTTAGAATTTTTTACAGGCAATGAATCTCTTAAAAATGTGGGGGGCTTAGATAACCTCAAGCAATGGGTACGCATCCGCCGCGATGCCTTTACCGAAGAAGCTAAACGTTACGGCATTCCTACCCCAAAAGGTGTGCTATTGGTGGGCATCCAAGGCACAGGTAAGTCCCTATCAGCTAAAACGATCGCTAATGAATGGCGCTTACCGCTATTACGTCTGGATATTGGGCGGCTATTTGGTAGCTATGTGGGTGAAAGTGAGAGCCGAATGCGGCAAATGATTCAACTCGCCGAAGCTACGGCTCCCTGTGTGCTGTGGATCGATGAAATTGACAAGGCGTTTGGAAATACCAATGGTGATGGTGACTCTGGCGCAAGTCGGCGGGTTCTTGGCACATTGATCACTTGGATGCAGGAAAAGATTTCGCCTGTATTTATTGTGGCAACTGCTAATAATGTGCGAATTTTGCCTGCGGAATTATTGCGAAAAGGCAGATTTGACGAAATTTTCTTTTTAAATTTGCCCACCGAATCCGAACGTCAAGAAATTTTTAAAGTACATTTACAGAAATTGCGTCCCAGCCGTTTGCGAGATTTTGACCTTGCCTTGCTAGCCCGTCATACCAAAAACTTTAGCGGTGCAGAAATCGAACAGGTAATTATTGATGGTATCCATCGCGCCTTTGGTCGAGGCAGTTCTGGTAATCGCCAAGACTTCACCACCGAGGACATCATCAGCGCCATCGAAGAGACCGTGCCATTAGCCGCGATCGCGTCACAACAGATCGAGTCGCTCAAGCAATGGGCTGCCGAGTCTGGCGCACGCACCGCCTCCAATGATGAGCAACTGTTACAAGAGTTGCGTAAATTTGCGCTTAAGCTAGATTAATAAGCTGATTCGCAAGAGAATCAGCTTCGCTACTTATATCAACCTAAAAAGAGGCTGCCACCATGTCTCACTTCACCACGATCGCGATCGAAATCAAAAATGGCGACCTGCTCAAACAAGCAATCACATCTCTCGGTTATCCCGTCAAAGAAAATACCTTAGTGCGCGGATATCTAGGCAATACCACCAATGCTGAATATGTGATCTCCATGCCTAATGGCTATGATCTGGGATTTCGGAAAATTGGCGATCGCTACGAACTTGTTGCCGATATGTGGGGTGTGGCAATGAATGTAGAAGAATTTGTGGGAGAAGTGAACCAGAAGTATGCGGCGAGTATGGTTTTACAAAGTGCAACTCAACAGGGCTTTGCGATCGAACAGCAGGAAGTATTGGAGGATGGAACTGTACGAATCGTGGTGGGGCGCTGGGCTTGATAATTAAAAAATTAAGCCTCTTCAGAATTGCGGAATAAAGTTAAAACTGGTATGCAAGCTCCAATACATGAAGCGATCGCGCCAACGCCAGAAAAAATATGTGGGGCTTGGGTATATTTAACTATCTCATCTGTGGCGAGAGGTAAGGTTACGAGCAGCATACACGACACACCTAAGCGCATTGCTAATTGATGGATCATGATTTGTACTTGAATTCTATAAAAACACTAAGTAATTTACACTATGGGGTGCAGGGGGGATCGTCATCTACACATAGAGTGAGATACAGCGCTTTGCGCTTTCATAAAACCTAAGAATTGGCTGGCGGCGCGGAGCGCCGCCAACCAATTCTTGGGTTTTATGTCCTAGTACATCTTGCGCTAGCTATACATACTACCTTCCCAGTGAAAAATTTGACGTGGCGGCGCTTCGCGCCGCCACGCTAGTTCTGGGTTTTTAATGTCTATTTTGATAGTGGGAAGGGAGTAGCAATGAAAGAGTTGTTTAGGACAAAGAACCCAAAATATAAGTGGTGGCGCTTCGCACCACTTATATTTTTATAAATTATTGATGGTGGCAAGTTCTTGGAACTTGGGTTTAGCAAAGTAAAATCCCTGAAATAGTTCAATCCCTAGTGACTGCAAAAACTGCAATTCCGTATAGGTTTCCACACCTTCGGCAACTACCTTAATATCCAATTCATTACAGACTTGGACGATTCCCCTCACAATAGCCCTACGGCTTTTATTTTGATCAATATCTCTGATCAAACCCATATCTAATTTGACGATATCTGTCTGAATATCAGCTAATAAATTTAGCCCTGAATAACCCGCTCCAAAATCATCGATCGCCGTCAAAAATCCTCTTTGTCGATAGTATTGAATAATCTCTCGCAAATGATCGCGATCTTCTATCTGCTCTCCCTCCGTGATTTCAAAAATAATTCGATCAATCGGAAATCCAAATATTTCCGCAGCCTCAATGGTGTTGCGAATACACAACTCTGGATTATAAACAGCATTAGGAAGAAAATTAATGCTGATGTAAGACCTTATATCTAGTTTTGCGCCCAGTTGCACAGCTTTAACCCGACAGGCTTGATCAAAGCGATATCTGTTTTCATCATTGATGCGCCCCAATATCTCGAAGGCAGGCTCTTGTGCCATTCCTCTGATCAGGGCTTCTTGAGCAAATACTTCCCTAGTGCGCGTATTGACAATAGGCTGAAATGCCATTGTGAATTCAAAATCTAACCCCGCCCCTTTGGTGCATTCCGCACAGCCGATCTTTTGAAAGTCTTGAGATGTACTCATGGTGAGTCACCTAGATATTTCCAAAATTTATTATTCATTACGGTTTGAAGTTTAGATCTCATGACTAATATGATATTGAATTTTATGGACTTTCGGTAAACTCCTCAATACTTAGCAACAATTAGTTTGCATTACAACGTTTTGCGCTACATAAAACCCAAGAGGGAGTTGCGGCGCAAAGCGCCGCAACTCCCTCTTGGGTTTTATAGGAACTTGCCGAGATACCCCAAAGTCTAAACCGATAGACAACTTATATCGCTTTGCATTTAAATCTAAGTCAAAAAACTCTTAAAAGTATCGTTTTGCAACGCCTTTAAAGAGTTTGATGAGATAGTGATTGCGGGGATTGAGTTTTATCAGTAGCTGGGCATAATAAAAAAATAGAGTCAAAAACTATGCTTCACGCACAGCGATCGCCACAGTTTTTGACGGTTTATATTTAACTGCACCTAGCTACTCAGGCATTTGATATTACTGAAATTTATTCTTTTTGGGGACTTATGAAATCAGTGATTTGTAATTTTTGCAGTGTTACTTTATTGAGCATTGTGTCGGCGATCGCTTTAGCTCCACAGCCAACCTTGGCAAATGGACAAAAAGTGGAAATTATTCCGAATACCCAAAAAACTAGGATCAGTCAACTAACTAATCCAGTTAGCTTTGAATCTGAACTCTTAAGACTTACTAATCTAGAACGACGAAAAGTGGGCTTACCTGCACTCAGACTATCTTCGCAATTGGGAAAAGCCGCGCAACTCCATGCCGTTGATATGGCGAACAATAATTACTTTAGCCACACAGGGCGCAATGGATCTACAGTAGGCGATCGCACTAAATCTAGCGGCTACAAATTTAGAGCTGTGGGGGAAAACTTAGCGGCGGGGAAAGCGACACCTGAAGGTACGATTTTGCAATGGATGAATAGCTCTGGACATCGAGCTAATATTCTCAATAGCCAGTTTACGGAAATTGGTTTTGGTTATGCTAATGCACCAAGCTCGCGCTATCGCCATTATTGGGTACAGGTCTTTGGCAAGCCTCAACAATGATATGGGTTATTTCATCCAATAGCGATCGCTCTCCGTATTAGATGTAGTTATCGAGAATTGCTTCCCTGCCAAAGGCGGGGAAGCAATTCTCGATAACTCGTAATGAGATTTAGATGTTTTCACGGAGAATCTATAAATATGTTTCAGCGAAATGTATACATATTGAGCGGTGTTGTCGGTAGCTTTGCGATCGCATCTTTTTTTCTAAGTTCTCTTGATTCAGGAAGAACAATTAACGCTGCGTCTCAAGCATCAACACCTGCTGTTTTAACTCCTTCTACTCAGAAAGGAATGATGACAGCCGTATTTGCAGGAGGATGCTTTTGGGGAACGGAAGCCGTATTTGAACATCTTAAAGGAGTCTCTAATGTTGTTTCTGGTTATTCTGGTGGAAGCGCCCAAACAGCTAATTATGAGACTGTCAGTACTGGACAGACAAAACACGCTGAATCCATCATGATTACCTTCGATCCTTCTCAAATATCCTACGAGAAACTTCTGGAAGTCTACTTCTATGTAGCACATGATCCAACTCAGTTAAATCGACAAGGTCCTGATTACGGCACACAATACCGTTCGGCTATATTCTTTACTACTAGTCAGCAACAACAAGCTTCCAAAGCCTATATTGACCGACTTAATCAGACTAATAGGTTCTCTCAACCTGTGGTGACTCAATTAGTTCCCTTTGAGAGTTTTTATGCAGCAGAAGATTATCACCAAAACTTTATTGTTCGCAATCCCACCTATCCCTATGTTGTTGCCCATGACTTGCCAAAACTTGCCCAGTTGAAAAAGCAATTTGCTGAAATATACAAAAATTAAATTATAAAAACCAACAGAGTTGCGGCACGAAGTGCCGCAACTCTCTTGGTTTTTATAGCTACAGTCTCTTGTCTTACAGCAATTTCTGATCAAACGAACCACAAGAATTTTTTTGAAAGTGTTGCTTTGCAACACTTTCAAAAAAATTCTTGGTTCGGGTTTGAGCGCAAAGCGCTGTAGGACAAATCAAAACCCAAAGATTAATTGGCGGCGTGGAACGCCGCCAATTAATAACTAAAGAACTTGAACCTGCATACTTTCCCATTGAGAAAGGCTGTAGGTTTTTAGTTGCAAGGCATGGATTGCTCCTGTATCAAGATGCTCTTGAATCGCACCATAAACTAGCTTGTGTTGTTTGATCATCGATAGACCTTCAAACTGCTCCGCAACAACGATCGCTGAGAAGTGTTGACCATCCTGATTAGGATCTTCAACTTGAACTTTGGCACTAGGCAAAGCGGCGCGAATTAGGTCGGCAATATTGTGATGAGAAATCATGCTGGACAGACTCAAAATTTAGAAAAAGTAAATAACTGTTTTCATTGTGGCATGAACCATAATAATTAAGTTGAAACTGTTGCTTTGCAACAGTTTCAACTTAATTATTAAAAAGGTATTATGAAAATCGCAACTTGGAACGTTAATTCAGTCCGTACCCGCATCACCCATGTATGTGAGTGGCTCCAAACAAACCCTGATGTGGATCTATTGTGTTTACAAGAAACCAAGGTGATTGATAGCGACTTTCCCCATGCGCCATTTCTAGAATTGGGTTGTCAAACCTATATCTATGGGCAGAAGTCATACAATGGCGTGGCTTTAATTTCGCGATCGCCTTTAGAAAATATTCAAACAGGCTTTTCGGCAATATTGGGCGAAATTGCCGATCCTAGCTTGGATGAGCAAAAACGGTTGATTACAGCGAAGTTGGGGGATGTGCAAGTTGTGAATATGTATGTCCCTAACGGCTCAGAGGTGGGCAGTGAGAAGTATGAATATAAACTGCGTTGGTTAAAGTTATTACGCGAATATTTACAAGCTTTACTAGCTCAAAACGCTCATGTCCTCATCTGCGGTGACTTTAATGTGGCGATCGCCGATATCGATATTTATGATCCTAAGGGGAGAGAAAATAAGGTGATGGCAACGGATATCGAACGTGAAACCTTAGATACAGTCCTAAGCCTTGGCTTTAAGGATGTATTTCGGAAATTTGAAAAGGATGGCGGTTACTATAGCTGGTGGGATTATCGATCAGGAGGCTTCGCTCGCAATCGTGGCTGGCGAATTGACTATCATTTCCTCACGGAAGCTCTGTATGACCGTGCCACAGCCTGCGCGATCGATGTGGAACCCCGCAAACAAACCCAACCCAGTGATCACACTCCTGTCATTGTGACTATATAAGAGAGATTTGGCTATGAAATACCGTGTCTTTTTAGCGATCGCCCTACTAATATTGTTTCTGTTTCCACTGCCTGCATGGGCGGCTAACCAAAATCAAATTGTCAAGTTACAAAACACTAGAAGATGTCAAAGCTGTGACCTAACAGGAGCCTATCTGCCAATTAAAAAATTGGACTATATCTATTTACTTGACGCTGACCTGAGTAACGCTAACTTAACGGGCGCAAGTATGATCTTTTCTAATCTGAGTCGGGCAACCTTGACGGGCGCAAATCTTAAATATGTCAACTTTCAACATACCAAGATGTTACTGACTAATTTTGACAACGCCATCTTTGATCAAACCAACTTAACTGAAGCCGATCTCACCAGTTCCAATATTTCTGAATCTCAATTAGCTAAAGCAAAGCTCTGCAAAACGACATTGCCCAATGGATTAATCTCAAATCGAGATTGTTAGGGTTTGAGCGCAAAGCGCTATACAGCGCTTTGCGCTCAATTAAATCTCTCTGTACTACTCAAAGCCTCAATAGGCTGTAACTCAAATAAAATCTAAAAGCCAGTGGCGATCGCCACTGGCTTTTGAGTTTTAACTAGCCCCAGCTACTTATTTTGCTTGATCTAAATTTAATCAATAAATACCCAACACAAAAAACTTTATTAGGATAAATTAACCGCTTACCACAAGGCGGGAACAGGAGCAGGTGCTACAGCTGGCGGCTGCTCTCTAGGCAAAGGAACGGCAGGGGCTGGTTCCTCAGGGGCAGAACAAGCGTTAAACCCTTCACTTAGCAAAGAAGAACAATAAGAACTAGGCAAATCACGGGTGCGAATAGTCGCATCACTGAGAGTTTGCAAGTCCATCATTTCGCGATGAATTGAACGCAATGCATTAGATTGACGCTCAATTATTTGATCCCTAAATGTTGTTTGAATATAGGGGTTAGGCAAGTTGGGATCAGAAGTAATATCCAAAACTTTATTCTCTACCTGTGGATAGGTAGGAGGAAAGTTTCGAGGAAATTGATCTTGATCGGTAAGTAGGGGATCGGCAAAAGCCGCACCAGTAGCTAGCAACGATACCGCTGCAACCAATGATGAAGCTAGCCAAGAGAACCTAGTACTCATATAAATACATATCCTCACAGTTGGACGCTGACTAATGTAGCAGATTCAGCTCTAAGTTGAGGGATTTCTCGCAAAACTAACTTTAAATTTTTCTACGCCAAGGGCGTAAGTCCCTGTGCATAATAAAAAAGCGCAACATCTCAAAAGTTAAATAAGCCGAAGCATCAAAATTGTGGAACATTCAAATCGCGAAAAATTACTCGATCTATTTTGTAAACTAGCCTATAAAAGTGGCGATTTTACCCTTTCTTCTGGACAAAAAAGTACCTATTACATCAATGGCAAATTAGTAACATTACATCCCTTTGGAGGGCTATGGACAGGGCAAGTTTTATTGTCGATGTTGCCTGAAGGGACTGGGGCAGTGGCGGGATTGACATTAGGAGCCGATCCAATTGTGAGCGCGGTTAGCGTGGTATCAGCCTATGAAAATACACCAATCCCCGCCTTAATCATTCGTAAGCAACCTAAAGGACATGGCACGGCTGCTTGGATCGAGGGACCAGTATTAGAACCAAAAACAAATGTGGTAGTGCTAGAAGACGTGGTGACCACAGGTCAATCTGCTCTATTTGCAGTGGAAAAGTTGCGGGATGCTGGCTATACGGTGACCCATGTACTGACGCTAGTCGATCGCCAACAGGGGGGAGCAGAACTATACGCGAAGGAAGGGTTACAGTTTGGGGCTGTGTTTGAGATTGGCGAAATTCAGAATTACGCTAAGACCATTAATTAAACGCCTCCGTTCCTGCCAAAGAGTTATTGATGAGGCGCTTCGCGCCTCATCAATAACTCAGAAATGAGTTGCGGCGCGAAGCGCCGCAACTCATTTCTGAGATTCTCTAGCCTTGCTACTCCCTTCCCAGTGAAAAATTAGACGTGGCGGCGCGAAGCGCCGCCACGCTAGTTCTGGGTTTTTAATGTCTATTTTGATAGTGGGAAGGGAGTATAGGTGAAATCGCTGTGAGGGTTTGGATAAATTCGCGATAAACTTTAACTCAAAAGAAATTTTTAAAGACTTATGCAAGGCAAACTCACATTGCACCCTCCCGTAAGATTTGGTACTGACGGTTGGCGAGGCATCATTGCGGATGACTTTACCTTCGATCGCTTAGTTGCCGTTGCCCCGATCGCTGCCCACATTTTAAAAGAAACCTTTGGCGCATCGGGTAGCAACACGATTATCGTTGGGTACGATCGCCGCTTTATGTCAGAAGCATTTGCTCAACGCACGGCTGAGTCTGTGGCAGCGATCGGCTTTGATGTCTTACTTGCTGAGGGGTTTGCTCCCACACCTGCTTTTAGTTGGGCAGCCTTTGAGAGAAAGGCTTTAGGAGCCTTGGTCATCACTGCTAGTCATAATCCAGCCAACTATTCTGGTTTAAAAATTAAGGGTGCATTTGGTGGCTCAGTGTCACCTGACGTGACTGCCAAGGTCGAAGAAATTTTAGAACGTGGCGATTTTGTCTATGAATCTCCTCAAAAAGGCAAAATTACCACCTTTGACGCATGGGCTAGTTATTGCGAAGCGCTGCGGGCAAAAGTTGATATTCCGTCTATCAAAAAGGCGATCGCGCAGGAAAAGCTAGTCATATTTGCCGATGTGATGCATGGCACTGCCGCCAGTGGTTTAGCCAGAATTTTAGAGTTGCCAGTCGCAGACCAAGCCAGCTTGATTGAGATTAATAGTGAGACCGATCCACTATTTGGAGGTGGTGCGCCTGAGCCATTACCGCGTTACATTGCTGACTTGTTTCGCGAAGTAAAAACCTATCATCGCGATAATCCCGAAAAAATCTTAGTGGGCTTTGTCTTTGATGGCGATGCCGATCGCATTGCGGCGGTGGATAGTGAAGGTAATTTTTTAAGTTCACAGATTTTAATTCCGATTTTGTTAGAGCATCTTGCCAAACATCGCGGCTTTAAGGGTGAGCTAATTAAGACCATTAGTGGCTCTGATCTCATGCCTAAGGTGGCGAATCTATTTGACTTGCCAGTGTACGAAACGCCTGTCGGTTATAAATATATTGCTGAGAGAATGCTCTCTGGAATTCCTTGTCTATTGGGAGGAGAGGAGTCGGGCGGCATTGGCTATGGCAATCACATTCCTGAGCGTGACGCTTTGCTGTCGGCTTTGTATGTGCTGGAGGCGATCGCAATTTCTGATCAGGACTTGAGCGCTCTCTATAGCAATCTGCAACAGAAAACTAATTTTGTTTCCCATTACGATCGCATTGACAAGAAGCTATCAGGCATGGCGGCGCGAGAAAAGTTAGTCAATACACTTCAGCAGTTTTCACTAACAGAGATTGCGGGACGTAAAGTAATTGATGCGAAAGCTCCCGATGGCTTTAAGTTCCGTTTAGAAGATGGTAGTTGGTTACTAGTTCGCTTTAGTGGTACTGAGCCTCTACTACGTCTTTATTGCGAAGCTGCAACTCCTGAACTAGTTCACAAAACTCTCAATTGGATTGCTAATTGGGCGGAGCAATTTAACTAAGGATCAGCAATTTAATAAAACCCAAAATTGTTTGGGCTGGCTTTGCCAGCCCAAACAATTTTGGGTTTTATTTGCACAGATTATTTAATTTTCATTCCTAAAGTTAATCGGAGTTGGACGGGCGATCGCATAACCCTGTGCATAATCTACGCCAACCTCCCGTAATTTTCCTAAGATCGCCTCATCCTCGACAAACTCGGCGATCGTTTGCAGATTCATGGCATGGGCAATGCGATTAAAGCCTTCCACGATCGCTTGAGAAATCGAATTATGACTAATATTCTTTACAAAAGCACCGTCAATTTTTAGATAATCAACGGGCAAATTGATCAGATAAGCAAAGGAACTCAACCCACTGCCAAAATCATCTAAAGCAAAGCGACAACCAATCTTTTTGAGTTCGCTAATAAAATATCTGGCTTGCTCAAAGTTAGCGATCGCCGCAGTTTCCGTGATTTCAAAACAGATGTTCTGTGGAGGGATTTGGTGGAGAGGAAATTGTTCGATTAAAAACTTGAGAAAATGATTGCTGCCAATGCTAGTTCCAGAAAGATTGATCGTATACCAGCTATCAGTCAGAACTTGTTGCTTAGATAATTTGTGATAGTTCGAGAAAAAAGTTTTGACTACCCAGCGATCGATTTCAGTGATCAAGCCATAACGCTCGGCGGCGGGAATAAATGAGTTGGGCGATAGTATTTCTCCATTTTCGCCCAACATTCTCAATAGAACCTCATAATGCTCTGCTGCTGAATTGGAATTAAGAGAGAGAATCTTTTGGGAATAAAGACAAAAACGATTGGTTTCCAGCGCTCGGCTAATCTTAGAAACCACATGCCTTTCGCCTCGTTGTCTGATTAGTTCACCATCATCTAGACGATAAATATGCACACAGTTCCGACCTTTGTCTTTGGCTGCATAACAAGCTGCATCGGCTGCACCCATAACCTCCATCAAATCTTGACTGGTTTGATCAATGGCAACAACACCAATGCTAACGCCGACGATAAAGGTTTGGTTATTCCAAACAAACCGAAACTCATGTACTAAGTCTTTGAGGGTTTCCGCAATCTGAGCCGCTTGAGAGAGCGGACATTGAGTGAGCAGAAGTCCAAATTCATCACCGCCCAAGCGAGCCAATGTGTCACTAGTGCGGATTCCACTTTGGATAAGTGCTGTGATTTGGCGCAGTAGCTCATCGCCAGCAATATGCCCTGCGGTATCGTTAACGACTTTAAACTGGTCTAAATCTAAATAACAGAGAGCGTGCTGTTGATTGCTATTTTGGACAGAGGCGATCGCCTCAATTAGTTGCTTCTCAAATCCGCGACGGTTGATTAAACCCGTCAGCGCATCATGGCTAGCTTCCCAAGAGAGTTGATGAGCGAGACTACGCGATTCGGTAACATCATGAAAGACGATGACTGCTCCGATCATTTTTCCTTGGCGATCGCGAATTGGTGCGGCTGAGTCCTCAATCGCATATTCTGTACCATCACGCGCAATCAGAATCGTATGTTTCGCTAAGCCCACAATTTGCCCCTTTAACAGAGCTTCGGCTATAGGATTCTCTACTGGCTTTCGTGTTGCTTCATTAACGATGATGAAAACCTCAGAGATTTGCCTTCCTTCAGTTTCCTTAGATGTCCAGCCTGTTAGCCGCTCAGCCACAGGATTGAAGTATTTAATATTCCCTTGATCGTCGGTAGTAATAACAGCATCACCAATCGATTTTAAGGTGACTTGAGCCAATTCCTTTTCGGCAAAGCAGGTTTCTGTAAGGCGTTGATTTTTGACTATTTCATTGATGAGTTGTACATTCTGTTCTTGAAGATTTTTTTGGAGTCGTCGGATCGTTAAATGGGTTTCGACTCGTGCTAATAATTCTTCAACTTGAAATGGTTTAGAAATATAATCCACTCCGCCTATCGCGAGTCCCTGTACTTTATTGTAGGTTTCATTGAGCGCACTCAAAAAGATGATCGGAATATCGGCAGTGCGATCGCTAGATTTTAATTGCCGACAAACTTCATAGCCATCCATATCAGGAAGTTTAATATCCAGCAAAATCAGTTCTGTGGCTGGCAATTCGGCGGCGCGAAGTGCCATTGCCCCCGTCGTCGCACTACGAACTTTATAACCCTGTTCGCTCAATGTATCTTTAATTAGACGTAGGTTGTCGGGTAAATCATCAACAACTAAAATATTACCTCGATTGCTGGTAACTACATTACTAGTCATGTTAATCCCTATGATTTCTAATGCCTGAATATGAAGATAAACAACAAAAAATCTATTTAAACGAAAGGCTATAGCAACTATTCTATTATATATCTATAGTATAAGTAGTAATCCTATTTCATTTACAGACTTCCACCTAACATCAGATTTAATTTCAATAACTTACTGATGTTGGAAGTTTCCAAGATCCTCACCCCTAGCCCCTCTCCCAAAAGGGGGGGAAGGGTCTGGGGGGTGAGGGTTCCACATTCACTTTCAACAACTTATCTGATCGGCTCAATTAATTTGCGGGTTCTCATGGAAGATAATCAAGACCTACAGCTAGCCAAATGCCTCACAGGGATTCAAGGACTCGATGAAATCACCGACGGCGGCTTGCCCCAAGGTAGACCGACCTTAATCTGTGGCTCTGCGGGTTGTGGAAAAACTTTGTTTGGTGTGGAGTTTTTGGTGCGTGGGGCAACGCTGTACGGAGAGAATGGGGTTTTAGTCACCTTTGAAGAAACTGCCATAGAACTGACTAAAAATGTTGCCTCCTTAGGCTGGAACTTAAACCAATTAATCGCTGACGGCAAAATCTTAATTGATCATATTTACATAGACCCAAGCGAGATTGAAGAAACAGGGGAATATGATCTTGAAGCGCTCTTTTTGCGTCTGGGTTATGCGATTAAAAAAATTGGCGCAAAACGGGTGCTTTTAGACACGATTGAGGTGTTATTTGCAGGTTTGGGCAATAGTAATATTGTTCGCTCTGAATTGCGTCGTTTATTTCATTGGTTAAAGGATCAAGGTGTGACAGCAGTCATCACAGGAGAACGAGGCGAAAAAACGTTAACCCGTCAAGGTTTAGAAGAATATGTCTCTGACTGTGTGATCAAATTAGATCAAAAAACCGTTGAAGAAATTGCCACCAGAACCATTCAAATTGTCAAATATCGCGGTTCTCGCCATAGTAATAATGAATATCCTTTTTTAATCGAAGAGGATGGCATTTCGGTATTACCAATTACTTCCTTAACCCTAAATCATCAGGTCTCTAATGAGCGCATCTCGACAGGGGTTGCTCAACTTGATGATATGTTTGGCGGTCAGGGTTACTATCGCGGCAGCAGTATTCTCGTCACAGGTCGGGCAGGCACAGGCAAAACCTCGCTGGCAGGCTATTTTGCTCAGGCAACCTGTGCGAGGGGTGAACGATGCTTATATCTGGCGACCGAAGAATCACCGCAACAAATTCTTCGCAATTTAAGCTCGATTAGTTTGGACTTAAATCCCTACGTGGAGCAGGGATTATTACAATTTGATGCGGTACGTCCCAGCAATTACAATTTGGAAATGCGGCTGTTTAAAATTCACCAATGGATCAAGAAATTTCAACCAAGGGCGATCGTGATCGATCCGATGAGCAATCTCATTTTAAGTGGGAGTGTGATGCAAACCAAGAGCTTCTTTATGCGGTTGATTGACTACCTAAAGAGCAAGCAAATCACCGTTTTCATGACCAATTTAACGGCTGGCGATAATGAACTTGATCAAGAGAAAACCGAGGTCGGTGTTTCTTCGCTGATGGATACTTGGTTAGAAGTGCAAACCATCAAGGTCAATGGCGAGCGTAATCGGCTTCTCTATGCCCTCAAATCTCGTGGTATGCCGCACTCCAACCAAGTCCGCGAATTTATCGTTAACAGTGAAGGTGTGAATTTGGTGGAGGTGTATTTGGGCGATGGTAAGGTGTTGACGGGTACGGAAAGAATCAATCAAGAACTGGCGGAAAAAGCTCTTGTGAAAAAACGTCAACAGAATTTTGAATTGCAGAAACGTGATTTCGATCGCGAAAAGCAACTGCTCCAAGCGCAAATCAATGCCTTGCAAATGCAGTTAGCCAGTCGGGATGAGGAATTTGCATTGCGGCTAGAGGATGAGGAGGAGAATCAAAATGCAACCCTAGCCAATCGCGCCTTTATGGGGAAATTGCGGCATCTTAGCCCCTTAGAAGATCTCCCCAGCCCTCCTTAAAAAGGGGAGAATATAAAATTTGACGCTCTTTGCCCTCACCCCTAGCCCCTCTCCCGCAGGAGAGGGGAACAAGAAAAAGATCTTACTCCCCTTCTCCTGCGGGAGAAGGGGTTGGGGGATGAGGGTGGGGATTGAGGGAAATCTCTTAAAATGGACTCTTAACCAAATTCTAGGTAAAACTATGACAGATCACTTATCCCAAGATACTGCTCCAGTAAAAGAAGCAAAAGAAAAAGAGACTTGGCAATTGCGGCTCTATGTAGCGGGACAAACTCCTAAATCTCTGGTGGCTTTTGCGAATTTGAAGAATATTTGTGAAAAACATTTGCAGGGGCAATATAGCATCGAAATTATTGATCTCAGTAAAGAACCGCAACTAGCGATCGAACATAGCATCGTGGCTTTACCCACCCTCGTGAGAAAATTGCCCGAACCAATTAAAAAAATTATTGGTGATTTATCAAATACAGAGAAGGTATTGGTGGGACTACAGCTCATTTCCCTTATAAATGAATAGAGCGAGGTCTAGGAGCTAGATCTAGGAAGTAAAAATAAATTAAGACAATAACAATGATTGACCCAGAAGAGTTAGAACTCACAACTACAGAACTTTTTGAACAGTCCCTATCTGAATCCAAGGATAAGCACTATATTTTGCGTCTTTACATCGCAGGGACAACGATTCAATCGGTGACGGCGCTGCGAAATATTAAAAAGATTTGTGAAGAACACCTCCAAGGACGCTATGAATTGGAAGTGATCGATATTTACCAACAGGCGGAAGCTCTAACATCCGAAAATATTATTGCAGTTCCCACTTTAATTAAACACTTACCATTACCTTTACAAAAGATGATTGGCAATTTGTCGAATACAGAAAAGGTCTTAATTGGTCTGGATCTTTTCCCAAAAGGAAGTTTAAATACTACTGGAGAGGAAGATGATGAAAAACTCTCAAGATCATCTTGAAATATTGCGTCAGGAAGTCGAAAACCTGAGGCAGCAATTGGTAGATACAAAGGAACGGCTGAGTGTGACAGAAGAAACGTTACAGGCGATTCGTTCGGGGGAAGTTGATGCGGTGGTGGTGTCTACATCGCAAGGGGCGCAAGTATTTACACTACATGGCGCGGACTATGTGTATCAGTGCTTAGTTGAGCAAATGGGTGAGGGGGCTGCCACGGCTTCTTCTGAAGGCTTGATTTTATACTGTAATAAGCAACTTTCTGAATTACTAGGCTGTCCTCTAAAAAATTTGATTGGCGCACAGTTAGAAAATTTTGTTGCTCCTCAAGATCGCCATGCTTTTTCTCTATTATTGAAACAAGGTCACGAAAAAGAAACGCGAACACTAGAATTATCTTTGATTGGTGCAGCAGAAACTAAATATAAAGATATAGATAGAAGAAAGATAGATAGAAATATAGAAATCCCTGTTAAGTTGTCGCTAAGACAATTTAAACTCGATGAGATTGTCGTTAATAGTATTGTGATTACGGATGTTACTGAAGCTAAGGTGAAGGAGGCGAAAAAGCTTAACCAAATTCTGAAACGGGCGATCGCCACAATTACCAATTATCGATTTTATCCCGATCACACTCGGGAGTTTGAGTATTGGTCAGATGGTTGTGAAATTCTGTTTGGCTATACCGCAGCAGAATTGATGGCGGATCAAAATCTTTGGGCAAGTCGAGTTGAGCCGAAAGACTTGGAAATGATCCTTGCTCAAACCCTTACCGCCTGTCAGCAAAATCAAAGTAGTGATAATATCGAATATCGCTTCTATCACAAAAATGGCGATCAACGTTGGCTGTCATCTTCTAAATTTATTCAATGGGATGAAACAAATCACTATTGGAACATAAATACAGTTTTAACTGATATTACAAATCGCAAACAGGCGGAAATTGCCCTACTGGAAGAGAAAGAAAAATTAAGTTTATTTATCCAATATGCGCCTGTAAGTGTGGCAATGTTCGATCGCCAGATGCGTTATATTGCCGTCAGCCAATACTGGATAGATATGTATCAACTTGACTCTAAGGAAGCAGTAATGGGGCGATCGCACTATGAGATTTTGTCGAATATTCCTGAGTCTTGGCGACAAGTCTATCAAGAATGTTTAGCAGGAGCAACCAGAAAATGTGAACAGGATTCTTTTATTCTGCCCGATGGTTCCGAGCAGTTATTGAAATGGGAAGTGCTGCCTTGGTTTCAGATTCAGGGAGAAGTGGGGGGCATTTTGATTTTTGTAGAAGATATTACCGAAACAAAGAGACTCGAACAACAGTTTTATCATGCCCAACGCTTAGAGGGTTTAGGAACCTTAGCCAGTGGCATCGCCCATGATTTTAATAACATTCTCACCCCGATTTTGGGCGTTACGCAATTGCTGCCCCTCAAGATTCCTAATCTCGATGCAAGTGTCACAAATCTATTAACGATCCTGTCTAACAGTGCGCGGCGTGGCTCGGACTTGGTCAAGCAAATTTTGCTGTTTAGTCGCAATACTGAGGGCGAATATGCGATCTTGCAACTAGATGCCCTGCTCCTAGAATTGATCGAAATTCCTAGACAAACCTTTCCCAAGTCCATTGCGATCATTGCAGAAATTCCTACGCAAACGCTCTGGAATATCTCGGCGGATGCGACTCAAATCCACCAAGTATTTATGAATCTGATGATCAATGCTAGGGATGCCATGCCCGATGGCGGAGCATTGACAATTGGTGCTGAAAATCTGCAATTAGAGGAAGATAATGCGCTGATGAGTTTAGCCTCCAAAGCAGGGGAGTATGTGGTGGTGACGGTGACTGATACGGGGCTAGGGATTCCGCCAGAGTTATTAGATCGCATTTTTGATCCATTTTTTACGACCAAAGAGATCGGCAAAGGCACAGGGCTAGGACTATCGACGGTGATGGGAATTGTCAAGCATCATGGTGGCTTTATTACAGTAAAGAGCGTTGCGGGGAAAAGCACAGAATTTAAGGTGTTTTTGCCAGCGATCGCAGGAGCAGTGAGCCAGTCTACCCTCGAAGCCTCAATCCCTAGAGGTAATGGCGAGTTAATCTTGATTGTGGATGATGAATCGGCAATTCGAGAAGTAACCAAGGCGGCTCTAGAAAGCTATAACTACCGCACCATTGTGGCTAGTGATGGTATTGGTGCGATCGCTGTCTATGGCAAACATCAACAGGAAGTCAGCGCGGTAGTTATGGATATTATGATGCCTAACCTCGATGGCGTGACGACCATTCATACCTTGCAAAGCCTGAATCCCCTAGTCAAAGTCATTGCTACGAGTGGGCTGATTGAGAACCGTAAACTCTCTCTAGACGCGAATGCAACCACATTTTTGTTAAAGCCGTTCAGCATTAGGCAATTATTACAAACCTTGATGGAAATCCTATCGCCTAATCAATCTGATCAATCTGGTCAATCCGAGCAAAGTCAAAGCGAGCGCCTCCTGTCTATTGCCATAAATCCCTCTCCTCCAACACAAGTAGAATTATCGAAAAAAGCGATCGCAATGATGTCTCCTGCATGGTTACAGCAAATGCATGATGCGGCTTATTACTGCGATGCTGAAATTATGCTGGATTTAATTACGCAGATCCCACCTTCGCAAGAGGCGATCGCTAATGCTCTGAGAGGTTTAGTGCTAGATTTTAAAACAGATCTGATTATGGAGTTAACAAAATAATTCACCTTACGCAGAAGTTTTATTTAGGGAATTTTTTCATATCAAGCAAATGTCTATGAATAAGCGTATTTCACATATTGCAGGGCTGACCGTCATTGCGATCGCAGTAATCGTCCTACTCGGTTGGCAACTTAACATATCCCTACTCAAAAGTGGATTTCCTTTCATATCCGCCACGATGAAAGTGAATACGGCAATTTGCTTTTTATTTGCAGGTATGTCTTTGATATTGTTGCAGCGCCAACAAACTAAACTGTATTATCGAGTCTCTCAAGGATTTGCGGGGGCGATTGTGGCGATCGCACTACTTACGCTGAGTGAGTATTTGTTTGGTTGGGATTTGCACATTGATCAATTGATCTTTCCCGATGTCGTATCGTTAGGAACTCCCTACGCAGGACGCATGGGTGTAAATACTGCCTTCAATTTTGTGCTGATGGGAACAGCACTGTTCCTGCTAGGGCGAAACCATAAACGCGATACTGATTTGGCTCAGATATGTAGTAGTGTTGCAGCTTTGGTCTCTCTGTTAGCTCTCTTCGGACATATATTTCATGTCGATATTCTGGCACGATTAGTCATTCTTACCACGACTCAAGCACTGAATACTATCCTTAGCTTTTTTATCCTCTATGTAGGGATTTTATGGCTCCGACCTAAGAGAGGATTAATGCAAGTATTAACCAGCGCCCTAGTCGGTGGAAAGATGGCTAGAATGTTGCTACCTTGGGCGCTTATTTTTCCCTTAGCAATAAACTGGCTTACTTTTCAGGGGCATCAATTAGGCTGGTATAGCGTTGAATTTGCTAACACAATACGAGCAACTACAGTAGTGTTCACGTTCTCAATACTGATCTGGGGAACGGCTCGTTTTCTTAATCAGATAGATCTCAAACGACAAAAAGCTCAATTGGAGCTTAAAAGAATTAATGAAACCTTAGAAAGTCTAATCGCTGAAAGGACAGAAGCTTTAGAAAAATCAAAAGCACGTTTTGCAGGAATACTAGACATTGCCAATGATGCAATTATTTCAGTTGATCATACTCAACGTATTACTCTGTTTAATCAAGGGGCAGAAAAGATTTTTGGCTACAAGCAAGAAGAGATTTTATGGCAACCATTAGACTTATTATTACCAGAACAGTTTAGGAATGACCATCAACAGCATATCCAACAATTTGCTCAATCCTCTATTGCTTCTGCTCAAAGAGCGCGAAGAATGGGAGAACGGGGTGAAATTTGGGGTCGTCGTCAAGATGGAACAGAGTTTCCTGCTGAAGCCTCAATTTCTAGGTTAGAAATGGGAGATGAAACCGTATTTACAGTGATTCTGCGCGATATTAGCGATCGCAAGCAATCAGAAACATCACTCGCACATATGGCATCGATCGTAGAATATTCTGGCGAGGGAATTGTTAGCAAATCCTTAGATGGTATCGTTTTAAGTTGGAATAATTCAGCGGAAAACATCTTTGGCTACAAGGCTGAAGAAATCATAGGACAATCGATTACCACTATATTTCCACCCAACCTTATCTATGAAGAAGAGCAAATCCTCGAAACGATTCGACAAGGGAAAACGATTGAAGAATATGAAACTATGCGCGTTCGTAAAGATGGGAAACTGATAAATATCTCTTGCACCATATCGCCCCTGAAGGATCCAAAAGGTAAAATTATTGGGGCTTCGGTAATTAAACGTGACATCACCGATCGCAAGAAGGCTGAAAGAGAACGTCAACATATTGAAATAGCTTTACAAAACAGCGAAGAACAGTTTCGCCAAGCGTTTGAATATGCATCGACAGGGATGGCAATCCTTTCCCTTGATGGACATTGGCTAAAAGTCAATCAAGCCCTGTGCCAGATTGTTGGCTATTCTTCAGAAGAGTTGCTAGCGTCAACCTTTCAAGACATAACTCATCCTGACGATGTAGCAGTAGATCGGGACAATATCGAACATATATTAGCAGGAACGATTTCAACTTACCAACGCGAAAAACGTTACCTACATAAACAAGGACACATTGTTTGGATTCGGCTGAATGGATCGGTAGTACAAGATACACAAGGAAATCGCTTACATATTATTGCTCACATCCAAGATATCACGGCGCGAAAAGACGCTCGAAAGACGCTAGAGCTTCAGAGCATCATCATGAATAACATGGCTGGCGGCGTATGTTTAGTCAAAGCATCAGATCTAACGATCGGTTATACCAATCCTAAGTTTGATGCAATGTTTGGCTATGCAGAAGGAGAACTTGCGGGTCAATCCGTTGGTGTCATTAATTACGTTGATACAAAGATTACGCCTGACGAAACCGTGGAAGATATTGTCACTCAAATAGATCGGGACGGCGAAGCGCAATACGAAGTCTATAACAAAAAAAAGGATGGCACACTCTTTTGGTGCAGAGTGCATACCTCTAGGTTTGATCACCCTGAATATGGAACTGTATATGTTGCCGTTCAAGAGGATGTCACAGAAATAAAACAAGCCCAGTTAGAACTTCAGCAAGCTAAAGAAGCCGCAGAATCCGCCAATCTTGCCAAGAGTATGTTCTTGTCCAATATGAGTCATGAACTCCGCACTCCTCTCAATGCGATTTTAGGATTTACAGAATTGATGAGTTACGATCCTTCTCTGAGCGATGATAATAAAGAAGATCTAGCGATCGTTAATCGTAGCGGTAAGCATCTATTAGCATTAATTAATGACGTTTTAGACCTGTCTAAAATTGAAAGCGGACAGATGAAACTCAATCTCTCTGACTTTGAGCTAGAAAATCTGCTGACTTCTATCGAAGAACTATTTCAAGTCCAAGCCCAATCAAAAGGCTTGCAATTAATTATCGATCGCGATCCTACTCTTCCCCAATTTATCCATGCTGATGAGAAAAAGATATATCAAGTTCTAGTCAATCTACTCGGCAATGCCATTAAGTTTACTAAACAAGGAAGCATCATTTTAAGAGTTAAACAACAGGAAATAACCGCTTCTAATAAATCTCAGATCCTTTTTGCCGTTGAGGATACGGGAGTGGGAATTGCACCAACAGAAATTGATAGCTTATTTAAAGTATTCGTGCAAGCTCAAGCAGGTAGTAAATTCAACCAAGGTACAGGACTAGGTTTAGCGATCAGTCAAAAATTTATCCAACTTATGGATAGTCAGATTTATGTGCAAAGCACGTTGAATCAAGGCAGCACTTTTTACTTTGAGCTTGGAGTAGCCTTACCCCAATCCGTCCCCCTAAATCTAAAATCACATAGACAAAGGGTGATTGGTCTAGCCACTGGACAACCAACTTACCGCATCCTTGTTGTTGAAGATATAAAGGAGAATCGCCTCTTATTAGTCAAGCTTCTTACTTCAGTCGGTTTTGAAGTGCGCGAAGCTACACAGGGAGTTGAGGCACTTGCCCTCTGGGAAAGTTGGTCACCACATTTAATTTGGATGGATCTACGAATGCCCGTCATGGATGGCTACGCAACTACAAAACGCATCAGAGAGCTTCCTAATGGACAGGAAACGATCATTATTGCTTTAACTGCTAGTGTTTTTGAAGAAGAGCGAGAGAAAGTTCTGATGGCTGGTTGTAACGACTTCATCGGCAAGCCATTTCAGGAGAAGAGCATCTTTGACAAACTGACTCAACACTTAGGCGTAAAGTACATTTACGCGACTGAAGAAAGACAGCCTCAAAAACTTGTCGATACGCTATCTCAAGAAGATCTAGCGATGATGTCTCCTCAGTGGCTAGAACAAATGTATCAAGCAGCTTACTATCTTGACACTGAAGTTATGAATGTATTGATCGCTCAAATCCCCGAATCTAGCTCAGGTTTGTCCAAAGCGCTAACCCATGCTACCAACAACTTCAATGCTGATCGAATTATGGAATTAATTCGCCCACTACTTCCAAGTTCATTTGTTCTTTAACTTTTTGTTCTAAAACCTTTACGGGGTTTGGTATACCAATCTATAAAAGTGTTGGCATACTTTTATAGATTGGTATACCATCAGTAGTTAAAGCAGTTATAGCGTTTCACAGTCTAGTGGAGTACAAAGAATTGTTTCCCACAATTCTCTGTACCTCTATTGCTTGAAAAGCCCTATATTCATCAAAAGCACCACAAAAGATGACCGCAAGGCAAAGCCCCGCAACTCATCCATTGCGACTTGGCGTGCGTACTGTAGATAGGCTGTTGACAGTTATAAATATCGAAACAATGCTTATTTATCTTTCCCTATGAAACTTTCCGAGCAAACTGATGTAGAAATACTGCAAGCTTGGCGTTCGGGAAGTAGTCAAGCATTTGGCATCTTTTACGATCGCTATGGTGAGTTGGTGTATCGCCTATCTTTGAGGATTTTAGGTAGTCCTCAAGAAGCGGAAGATTTAACTCAAGAAATCTTTATTCTGTTAAGCCGAAATAGCACCTATGACAGTAAAAGAGGCGCAATCTCCACCTTTTTGTCAGTCATGACCCGCTCTCGTGCCATTGACCGACTCCGCAAGACGCGATCGCAACAGCAACATCTTCAAAAATGGGAACAAAGCATTTCTTCAGAACATGATATTAGAAATTTATCACTTATGGAAAATGCATCGCTCACTGAACGGTCAGAAAAAGTAAAACTAGCCCTAGCAAAGCTGCCCGACAAACATCGTCAAGTCTTAGAAATGGCTTACTTTGACGGACTTAGCCAATCCGAAATTGCTAGAGCATTAGATACTCCCCTTGGCACAATTAAGTCTTGGGCTAGAAATGGATTAATTCGATTAAGAGAAAGTTTGCAGGATACGTTGGAGTGATCATGTCGATACAAAAGCAAGAATATCCCCCTGAATGGGTCGAAATATTAGCGGGTTATGTACTGGGCGACCTCGAACCTGAAGAAGTAACCGAGATGCATAGACTTATTGCCGAGCATCCCGAAATAATTGCTGAAATTGATCACTTACAAGCAACTCTAGCAATGCTTCCCCTTGGCTTGAGTGAATCCTTGCCAGATGTTAATCTTCGCGATCGCATTGCCGCCGTAGCAATTCCGATCAAAGCAGAAGATTTATTAGTCGATCCTCTAGCTACAAATCCAGAGCAATTAGTAAAGTCAGTAGCCAAAAACAAGCGATCGCCTTGGCGTTGGGATATCTGGAAATTAGTCACCGTCGGATTAAGTAGCATTGGCGCGATCGCTATAGTGACCCTTGGCTTTGACAACTATCAAATGCGTCAACAAATTGCCAGTAAAGATCTAGAACTGCAAAAGTATCAACACACCATAGCGATGTTGCAAGATGCTGACAATCGCATGATTTCTCTCAAGGGGATGGGCGCGATTCCTGCGGCTTCTGGCAGTGTGATGATCGCCCCCAATGAAAAAACTGCCATGATCAGCATTCAAAATCTCATGCCGATTCCTCTAGAAAATAGCTATCGACTATGGGCGATCGTTGATGGAAAAAAAGTTGATTGCGCTCAATTTCGTCCAGATGCACAGGGCAAAGTTTTTGTGAAAGTGCCACTAGAAAACGCGCTCAAACAATCGACAACTGTGATCATCACCATCGAACCCAATAAAGATATGCCTGAACCTACAGGTGAAATGGTAATGAAAGGCGAAGTTTAAAAGCCTATTTCTATCTGGCAATTTTAAGTACAGGACAAAAATAATTGATTCTGTAGGGGCAGAGCATTGCTGTAACTGTTTATCCATATCACTAGGTTTTCTATACAGCAATGCTCTGCCCCAAACTTAACGCGATTACAGGCTAATCCTCAACTGCGGAAAGGGTAGAGCATTTGCGGATCGAGATTCTAACGAACAGTTAAGAAATTGTGGCGCAAATGCTCTACCCCTACGTCACAATTGTTTTCAGATTTTTGTCCTGTAGTTAGCTGGCAATTCAGCAATTTTCATTATGAAACCAAGTTTGGGGTTTGCAACGCCTAAGTTGCAAACCCCAAACTTGGTTTTTGAAAGCCAGCCGTAGGCTGGCTTTCAAAAAATCAATTTTTATAATGAGAATTGCTGCTGGCAATTAGAGAAAGATGATTACAGCGCCTTGTATTTAAAACCTTTGCAGAGCTTTGCTCTGCTTTATGTGAGGCGGCGCTCTGCGCCGCCTCGCACTTTTTAGAAGTAATTAACTCATCCGATTTGCAAAGCGATCCGTATAAAAGAAAAGTAGTTCTAAAAACCATCTACTTTATCCCTACCAATTTTTTAAGTGAGCATACAATCATGAACTATAGATTTGTTGGACTTCTTGCTGGTTTAGTTTTAACTGCTGGAATTGTTTCTTGCTCCGCCACAACTACTCCCACTGGAACCGCCACCACTGCTCCACAGGCAACTCCTGCCGCTTCTCAAGCAACTCCCGCCGACGCGATGAAAGGCGACGCAATGAAAGGCGAAAAAGGCGACGCGATGAAGGGCGACGCGATGAAGGGTGAAAAGGGCGATGCCATGAAAGGCGACGCAATGAAAGGTGACGCCATGAAAGGTGAAAAAGGCGATGCAATGAAGGGTGACGCCATGAAAGGTGACGCAATGAAAGGCGATGCAATGAAAGGTGACGCCATGAAAGGTGACGCCATGAAGGGTGACGCCATGAAGGGTGATGCCATGAAAGGTGATGCCATGAAAGGTGATGCCATGAAAGGCGACGCGATGAAGGGTGACGCCATGAAGGGTGACGCACCTAAGCAATAGTCAGATTGCTATCACATCATGCCTTTATGGGAGTTCCATTAGAACATCAAAAATTTTGCTAAAAGTGTTGTTTTACAACACTTTTAGCAAAATTCCTATGGTTTGTTTGACCGAAAATTGCTGCAACTTATCAAAAGACTAAGGAAACTTAAATGGATAAACAACTATTACAACGTCGCCGACTTTTGACCTATGTGGGGTTGGGAGTTTTGGGCATCGGCAGCGCTGCGATCGCTGCTCAGTTTGGAGCAAATAACGCGCCAACCATCTCTAAAACCAACCCAGTATTACCCGTAAACAAACCTGAGACGATACCCTCTAGTTTGGAGGTTGCTCAATCTAACGGTCAGAAATTACCAGAATTTCAAGGGATTTCCCAATGGTTAAATTCTTCGCCGCTATCGGTTCAAGACTTAAAAGGAAATGTGGTTTTGATTCAGATTTGGACATTTGGCTGCATCAATTGTCAACGCACATTGCCCTATATCACTAAGTGGCATGAACAGTATGCGGCTAAAGGTTTAAAGGTGATTGGTGTCCATACGCCTGAATTTGCCTTTGAGCGCGATGCTAACAATGTGAGAAATGCTATGCAAAAATATGGGATCAACTATCCTGTAGCCCTTGACAATGAGTTTAAAACTTGGCGAGCCTACAGTAATGAATATTGGCCGCACTTGTATTTAGCTGATCGCCAAGGTAATCTGCGTTATGACCATATCGGTGAGGGAGCGTATTCTCAAACCGAGCAAACCATTCAAAAACTTTTAGGGACAGCATGAATGGAATCTCTCCTTTAGCGATCGCCTTAGCAATGCTCGGTGGCTTGGTAACGGTTTTTTCTCCTTGCATTTTGCCAATTTTGCCAATTTTAATTGGGAGATCACTACAAACCCATCGCTACGGGCCAGTTGCGTTAGTTGCAGGCATTGCGAGTGGATTTGCGATCGCGGGAAGTTTATTGGGAATTACTAGCCTTTGGTTAACGGATTTAGCAAATTGGATCAGAACTTTAGCGATCGCATTTTTACTAGTTCTTGGCATCTTGTCAGTATTTCCACGCTTGAGCTATGCCCTGATGGCAAAATTGCCACGACCTAAATTTAAAGAACCTGAAAGAATAAACTTAGCTGGAGAGTTTGTTTTGGGTTCACAATTAGGGCTTTTATGGACTCCTTGTGCTGGCTCGATATTGGGCAGCATCTTAGTCTTAGCGGTGGCTGAGCAACAAATATTTAGTGCTTTTATTCTGTTATTGTTTTACGGTATCGGAGCAGGGATTCCGATGTTATTGTTGGCTTATACAGGGCGTTATTTTAGTAAATCATTCTTAAAATTACGTTCCCATAGTCAGCTTCTACAAAAAATTGGCGGCGCAATGATTTCCATAACCGCGATCGCGATCATTCTTGGTTGGGATGTCAAGATCCAACTTTGGTTAGCGCCCTTATTTCCATCTTGGCTGATGTTATAGAGCTTGCAAGCAATTGATACTTCCACTCAATTGCTACAATCTCCAACCACAGCAATTTCCGCTCAAATGAACCACAAGAATTTTTTTGAAAGTTTTGCAAAGCAAAACTTTCAAAAAAATTCTTGGTTCAGGTTTGATCGCAAAGCGCTTTAATTATATAGAGTTACATAGAGGCTAATTGTATGAGTTCAATTTCTGCCGAAGGGATAAACCCCACTCCAAAAAAGTCGTCTCCATCTCCTAAGCAAGCATTATTCATCAAAACATTCCACACAATCAATCTCATCTCTCTTATTTTTATGACCACTAGTGGGATGAGAATTTATAACGCTAATCCTGTATTTGGTGGTAGAGGTGGTTGGGTTTTTCCCAAGATTTTAGTCTTAGGTGGAGGGCTAGGTAGCGCTAGAAATTGGCATTTTGCAGCGATGTGGTTCTTTTCGATGAGCCTATTTATCTATGGGATTTATATATTCCTGACAAGACGATGGAAACATCGGTTTGCCTCAGATAAAGACTTACAAGCGCTGCAAGCCAAAAATCCTAAGCGCAAAAACTACGCATGGCATCGCCTCGCCTACACAGCAATCATTCCTATTCTGCTTTTAGCAATTTTATCAGGACTCTGTATGTATAAGCCAGCTCAGTTTGCGTGGATATCAGGTTTGTTTGGCACTTGGCAAAATTTACGAGTTGTCCATTTTTTGACCATTCCCATCGTCATGATTTTCTCAATCACACATATCTTTCTATCTTTCAGAGTCGGCGGATTAAAAATGATTCGATCAATGTTTATTTGAAAACAGATGTTACGCAGAGGGCTATAAGACCCTCACCCCTAGTCCCTCTCCCAAAAGGTGAGAGGGGAACAAGAACCTAGTCTTACTCCCCCTCTCCTTTTTGGGAGAGGGGGCTGGGGGGGTGAGGGTTCCACGCAACATCAGTCGCTCATCTTTATGGCTAAGTCCAAGGTTCTTAGGTACTAAACAATGCAGTTTAATAAATATTCAGAGCGTGATTTACAGAGTTACTTACCTCGGCGATTTTCGCGTCGTCAGTTACTCAAGTTTGCAGGATTGTCTGGAGCTGGTCTAGCTTTGGGAAGTTGTGGAACTTCTCTATACGCTGAGAAAGTGCGACCAATTTTTGAACCACTCAATCAAAGTATTGAAGAATTAATCTTACAAGCAAAAACTCCTGTTCCCGAATTTCCGATCAGTGCGATCGAGCCAAATGCTCTGTTAGTGAACTCCTTTAACTTTACGCCTGAAATTGATCCTAATTCTTTTAAATTAGTAATTGATGGAGCCGTCAATAATCCGATGCAGTTGAGTATGAGTGATGTGCGATCGCTGCCTTTAACTTCGATGGTGATCCGCCATGTCTGTGTCGAAGGATGGGCGGCGATCGTGCAGTGGGGCGGGGTGAGATTATATGACCTCGCCAAACTAGTCCAACCCAAAGCAGAAGCGCGGTATGTTTATTTTGAATCGGCTGATGAATATTATGAAAGCTGGGATATCGCTTCGGCTTTACATCCCCAAACCTTACTTGCCTATCAAAAAAATGGACAGACGCTTCCCCTTGAAAATGGTGCGCCGCTACGTCTTGCCGCGCCGATTAAATTGGGCTATAAACAATCAAAATGGGTAACTCGTGTAACCTTTACTAATGAACTGCTCCAACGCAAGGGCTATTGGGTAGATGATGGCTACGAATGGTTTGCTGGACTATAAAAGAATAAGGGCGGCGCATCGCGCCGCCCTTATTCTTTTAAGGAACATTTACCGTATTGAGTAAACGCTCAATAATCTTTTTAGGCGATCGCCTACCTGCTGCCATGATTCGATGTCCTAAAACATAGGGCGCGAGGAATTTGACATCATCGGGCAGGACATAATCAGACTTGCGATCGGGATTGAGAACTTGCTGAATAAATGCATAGCTCTGCACTGAACGTAAGAGTGCTGTAGTACCTCTAGGACTCACTCCGAGCGTAATTTCTTCATCATTGCGAGTAGCCCTGATCACCTTAACAATATATTCACTAGTTGCATCACTAACAGGCATTTGTGAACATAATTGACGAATTTCCGTAACTTCTTCAGGAGTAATGCATGGCTCTAATTGAGCGGAACCAATTTTACCCACTTGCATCCGCTTCAACATTTCCACCTCTTCCACTTCGCTAGGATAACCAATGCTAAAGGAGAGTGCAAAGCGATCGAGCTGAGCCTCTGGTAATGGAAAAGTGCCTTGATATTCGATGGGGTTTTGAGTCGCGATCGCAAAGAATGGTGAGGGAACTTTGCGGGAAATCCCATCAACGGTAACTTGTCCCTCTTCCATTACTTCTAGTAATGCTGACTGAGTACGAGGTGTGGCGCGGTTAATTTCATCGGCAAGTAGCACATTTGCAAATACTGGACCTGGTAAAAATTGAAATTCTCCTTTTTGAGGATTCCAAATATTAGTGCCTGTAATGTCAGTGGGCAGAAGATCGGGAGTACATTGCACCCGTTGAAATTTTCCAGATATCGAAGCGGCTAAAGACTTAGCAAGCAAAGTCTTACCCACTCCTGGTACATCTTCTAATAAGGCGTGTCCCCCCGAAAAAAGAGCCACTAACACTAGTTGAATTGCTTCTGCTTTGCCCACGATCGCTTTGGACAAATTATCAACTAGTTGCTGAACTTTAAGTTGCTTTTCCATATTTGGCTCTATTTTGCTGTAAAAGTTTCGGCATATCGCGAACAGCTAAAGCTGAACTAATCCAAAGAATATAACACTTTGCTAATGATATATAGCGTTTCACAGTCTAGTGAAGTACAGGGTTATGTCCCCGCCGAAGGCGGGGACACCTCGCTTACTTGAAAAGCGCTGTATAGCGTTTACCAGTCTAGTGAAGTAGAGGATTGTTTCCCCGCCGAAGGCGAGGAAACAATCCTTTGTACCTCGCATAGCCATAGCCACTTGTATCAGGACAAATCAAAACCCCAAGCAGTGTGAGGCGGCGCGAAGCGCCGCCTCACACTGCTTGGGGTTTGAGCAAAGCCATAGCAGGCTGTAAATAGCTACCCAAAATCAGTAGCAAATAATTAGGCTGGCGCGGCTCCGCCGCGCCAGCCTAATTATTTGAATGTCTAGGGCGACAACTCTACATTTTGGGGATTTTAGACTTGTCTGCTAAAATCAATAGCGTGAAGACTGAGGAGTTACATGGCTGGATATACGCTGATTTTAGCGATTTTGATCTTAGGAGGTATGATTGCGACGCTGGGCGATCGCATTGGTACTAAGGTTGGAAAAGCGCGGCTTAGCATATTTAATCTCAGACCGCGTGATACTGCTACAGTCGTGACGATCGCCACAGGTGGCATGATCTCCGCATCTACATTGGGCATTTTGTTGTTACTAAGTGGACAGTTGCGGGACGGGCTATTTCGACTGGAAAGTATTCGCTCTGAACTATCGAGTAGTCAAGAACAGAAAAAAAAAATTGAAACAGAATTAAGTGCTGCCAAAACTGAACAGGAAAAAGCGCAACAAAGCCTAGAACAAATTAATAAGTCTTTAGTGCAAGCGGTGCGAAAGCAGTCAGAAACCCAGAAACTTTTGCAAGCCGTGGAAAGTAAATTTGCCAAAGCTGATGAGGACTTACAAAAAGCTTCACAACAGGAAATGGATCTTCGCGATCGCATCCAAAGCTTGACCGCAGAACAAGAAAATCTACAAGCAGAAAGTCTCCAACTTCGCGATGAAAAGGTAAAAATTGCCAGCGAATTAACTAGCATTTCTCGCGATCGCGAAACCCTCAAAGAAAGAGTTAATGAATCAGAACAGCGCTTAGTTGATATCGAAAAACAAAGGGTTACTCTTAGTTCAGAAATTGCATCCTTAGAGTCAGCCCGTGAACAGTTGTTGATTAGCCTCGAAGCTTTACGAAAAGGCAACGTGGCAATTTTTTCTGATCAGATTCTCTCCATTGGGGTGGTGCGTCCTAATCTCACGCAAGCAGAATTGCGCCAAGCTAGCACTCAACTATTACAGCAAGCAGAACGGAATGCTCGCGATCTTCTCGATTTCCTGCCTGATCAAGCTCCTAAAGAGCCTGTGATTCAACTCACTGTAGATCAGGTGGAAGGATTACTCAAACGGATTAGTGATGGTAAGAGCTATGTGATTCGGATTCTTTCCGCAGGTAATTTTTTAAAGCGAGAAACTAGAATTGCGATCGCTGCTGATGTTACTTTAAATCGACAAATATTTGCGGCTGGCTCAGAAATTGCCACTTTACAATTTAATCCCGATCTACCACCACAAGTATTAGCGTCTAGAATTGAACAGTTATTTTTGCTAGTCAGTTTTCGCGCTCGGCGTGAGGGTGTTCTCGCCGATCCCTTGACAGGTAAGGTTGGTAATTTTCCTCCTGACGCTTTAACGGAGCTGTTTAAATTTGTAGGTCAACTAAAATCTCCCTACGAAATTCGAGCCGTAGCCAAGGAAATGATTTTCCCTGCAAGTTCCCTCAGTCTAGAATTAGTCATCCGTCAAAATGGAATAGAAATCGCTCGCTTTAGTTAAGGCAAAGAGATAGAGGCGGAACAATGCGCAGCCTCTATCTCTTTGAAAATAAACCACAATAATTTTTTAGATAGTATTGCTTGCCAAAAGACGAGTGGCGGCAATCCGTGCCGCCACTCGTCTTTTGGGTTTTGATTTTGTTATAAAATCGAGTTTCACCAGATTCTCAACATGAGCGAATGCCAATATGAGCCAAAGATTTTTTATTGCGTTGTTGCCACCTGCTTCGATGCAAGATGAAGTTAGGCAGATTCAATATGATTTGCGCGATCGCTACAAAACCAAAGCCACACTCAAATCCCCACCGCATATTACTCTCATTCCTCCCTTTGAGTTAGCAAAGAAGTGCCTAGAGCCATTACAAATAGAACTAGAAAAATTTGCCAAAACGCGATCGCCTTTTACGATCAATCTCTCAGGATTTGCCGCTTTCCCGCCTCTTGTCATTTACCTGAATGTTCTACCTAACACAATTTTGCAGAAACTCTATGTAGATATTGCGGCTACCCTTGCCAATAATCTCGACATTCTCGATCCCTATGCTTCTAGACCGTATGCGCCACATATGACCGTTGGGTTTCGAGATTTGACTCCTGAGAACTTTGAACTAGCTTGGGCAGAGTTTCGCGATCGCCAAATTAGTTTTGAGTTCGAGGCAATTAATCTGACTTTATTAGCGCATGATGGGCAGAAATGGAATGTTTTCTCTAAATTTACTTTGCAACCTCTAGAAGAATCGCTCTAATTTACTTTTAGACAATCAAAAAGTTGACTAAGACTAAGCTGTAAAGCATTAGCAAAGCTAGGAACAATAAGCATCTGATCGGGAATAGCGATCGCGATCGGTTGTTGATTGGGCTGATAGATGATCACTAGACGCTCAGCAGGATCGATTAACCATCCCATTTGCGAACCATGATCGAGACAATACAAAATATTTACAACTACCCGATTCACAGATTGATTAGGACTGAGAATCTCGATTACCCAGTCTGGTGGCTGATTAAAAGTATTGGCGATCGTGCCATCTAGATTAGTGGGAATATGCTCCCAAGTGAAAACAGAAATATCTGCCACGATTGAGCGATCGCCAAAAGTACAACGTAGCTCTGGGAAAGCCCATGCAATGCGTGCTTTTTTGAAAAGTCCATTCACAGTGCTAGTCAATTCACCTTGGATCGAGCTATGTTCTCCTTGGGGCATTGTTTTTTGGATGATAATTCCGTTGATAAATTCACGCGCAGGTTTAGTTTCTGGTTGTAGGAGAAACTGATCTAAAGTAATTGGTGGCGAAATTGGTTGAGTAAGTGTGTCTAACATCATTTTGTTCTGGATAGACAACATAAGAAAAGCTTTGATGACTATATCAATTATTCTATAGCAACAAATCAAAACCCAAAAGATAAGTGGCGGCGCTTTGCGCCGCCACTTATCTTTTGGGTTTTAATCGGATTTGAACTTATTCCTTAATTGACTGCTGAGCGTATCAATACTAGTCACAACTACCAACAAAACCAACATCATGGTCATGGCTTTGTTGTATTCAAACCCGCGAATATAACTAACTAACTCGAAGCCAATTCCGCCTGCACCGACTACACCTAAAACTGAGGCGGCGCGGATATTGTATTCAAACATATAGAGCGTATAGCCGAGGCATAGTGGCAAAACCTGCGGCATGATGCCATATTGAGCAATCTGCCACCACGATGCGCGGCTCACTTGCAACGCTTCTAGTGATCGCTTGTCTACGGATTCGATCGCTTCTTGATAGAACTTCGCTAAATAACCAATTGTGTAAATCCCTAGAGCCAAAGTTCCCGCAGGAGCGCCTAAGCCCGTCGCGGCGACAAAAAACAATCCCAAAATAATTGATGGAACTGAACGCACGGCATTTTGGAGAAGATTTGCCATCCAGCGCAACCACAATGGCGAAAGATTTTGGGCTGACAATAAGGCGATCGGAATTGAGAGAATTGCGCCAATCGTCGTTCCCCAGAGCGACATTTGCACAGTCTCAATCAGTGCCTTGACTGCGACATCTAAAATGCTCAAATCAGGCGGCCAAAGTCGCGACAGAAAATCTGTCATGTAAGGCAGACTGGTTTGGATTAACTTAGGATCAATTTTTAAACCTTGTAATGACCAGATATAAGCCCAACCTAGACCGATAATTACTAAAGCTCTGAAAGCCCAGATGTTGTAACGGTTAGAAGTATAGGGGCGAATTCGATCAAGAAATTTCATTATGCAGCGCTAGCGGACTGAACTAGGGATAGATTTTGCAACTTAGCAAATTGTCTGTCCATATTTTGACAGTCCCCATCATACCAGACCTGCCCTTCTTGCAGAACGATCGCTCTTTGCGCGTACTGAGCTGCGAGTGCGAGATCGTGCAGCACGACTACCACTGTTAATCCTTTGCGATGCATTTCCTGTAGGCTGCTCATTACTTGATTAATTCCCGATACGTCTAATCCTGTAGTTGGCTCATCGGCTAGCAAAATGCGAGGAGACTGAATTAGAGTACGAGCGATCGCAACTCGTTGGCGTTGTCCACCGCTTAGTTGTCTGGCTTTTTGATAGATTTGTTCTTGTAGCCCCATTTTTTGCAATAACTGCATGGCAACACGGCGATCGCGCTTCGGAAATCCCCACAAACTCTGCCATGTATTCAGATCTCCCAGACATCCGCACAGAACATTATCTAAACAGGAAAGCTGATCGACTAAACCACCACCTTGAAAGAGAAAACCCACATTTTTCCGAACTTCGTCAATATGCTTCGACGTTACTGTAGTGCCACAGATTTGGATTTCGCCTTGGCTCACAGGGACTAATCCCACTAGCGATCGCAAAAGTGTTGATTTGCCTGCGCCATTCAGTCCCAATAGAGCGACAAACTCGCCATGATTGATTTTTAAATCAATTCCATTCAAAATCGGACGCTTTAAAGTAGCTTGATAAGCAGTGCGGACATTATGACAGGCGATCGCAGGTGAATTGCGTTCTAATACAGGTTCCATAATTTTAAAGTTCTAATTTCTAAATATAAACATCTAAAGTTTTGCCTAGCTATGCTAGGCAAAACTTTAGAGAACTAAGGCTTCAGCCCTGCCCTTGCGATCGCAGTACGCATAGTTGCCAAATGTTGCTCATGATCAACTTTGACTAACTCGGTGGAGTTATAGAGACTGAGGAACAACTCTTTATTTGCAGGTTCATTCAACTTCAAAAAGGCATTAATCAACTTTTCCCTTTGCTCCACAGGCACACTATCATCAATGGAAATTCCATGAGCTGGGACATTGGGAACTGAGTGCAGTACCCGTAATTTCTTACCTTCTTCAGCCTTGATCCAAGGTGGAAGTAATGCATATTCAGACACTACACCTACATCAGCCTGATCCCGCAACACCGCTTGTAAGGCACTGCTATAGCCATCCCCATAGGTAACTTTGCCGAAAAACTGGTCTAGGCGATCGGGGTCATCGACAAACTTAAGACCCACCAATTCACTGACAGGAAAGATAAATCCTGAACCAGAGGAACGGGAAGTAAATGCCATCCGTTTACCGCGCAACTGCTCTAGAGTTTCTTGAGGTGTTGCCAAAGTCTTCAATGGGCTACCTTCAGGAACGACAAAGAGCGAGTTGTAGGTTTTGCCACCTGAATAATCTGCCCGAACTTCCGCTAAGTACATTTTTGCGCCCGATAGTTGCTCAGCTTTGAGCGCAGCACGACCACTCACAAAAGCAACATTGGCGCGATTAGCCTTTAAAGCCTCGACGGATGCAGTTTCATCACCGATTACGCCCTTTACAGGAATCCCCATTTCCTTGGAGAGGATAGCAGAAACTTGATCAACTTTTGTTTGCAAATCTTTAGTATCACGACGAGTGGCAAAGGCGATCGTGATCTCTTTGAGGGGAGCCTGCGCTACTTCAGTTGCCGCAGGTTTTACATCTTTGGCTGGTTCTTTTGCAAGATTTGTTTGACTTGCATTAGTCTGAGATGGAGGTTGAAGATTATTTTCACTACAAGCTGTCAAGCTTATGAGAGAGATTAATCCTGCTACTACAGCAAGATTGATGGGCGAAAACAAATTTTTTTTCATTAATTTCTATAAAATAGCCAATATACTAAGAAGAATTACTCTCAATAACTAATGAGGCTAGCTTAAACCTATTTGAGAATTAAAGTCAATAACTTGCAAGATCTTTTTAAGTAAAAAACCAAAACCAGAAGATGAGTTGCGGCGCTTTGCGCCGCAACTCATCTTCTGGTTTTGGCGCAATAGAATTTTTTAAAAGTGTTGCCTTACAACACTTTTAAAAAATTCTTGGTTTGGATTTAAGCGCAAAGTGCTGTATGTCCTGAGTGAAACTCGGTTTGCTATAAAAAACAAGAAAATGTGACACAAAGCTTCGTAATAGCCGTATTAGAATGCTTTGCGTGGATATTCAATTATTAGTTTTTACCAACCACAAAAGTGGAATCAAGGCTTTGATTATATTTAGCCCCACTTTTAGTTGTTTGCTTGATCGAAATTTGGTAGGCAGCATTGTAGTCCGATTTTAGCCAAGGTGAACAATAACGACCAATGGGCAAAGTATATATATTTTCATTTACGATCGCACCATCACTAGGCTTAGCTTTGGACGGAATTGCGAAGGTAATACTGCGGCGTTTAGCATAGTCACTAGACACTACACCTGTTGCCGATTGCTTGCTGAGGCACTGCACCTCAATTTGCGCGTCCTTGAGCAACTCACGGATATTACCGCGATCGCTAAGTAAGATCTGACTCTCACCGCCGATGCCTGATATTTGCTGCAATTGAAAAGAACTAACGCGATCGGGAGAAAAACCACCTGTAATTTTTACTACTTGCAGATCTTTTTCAGGAACAACTTGATATTCCAAGGTTCCAGGTAAGTCATATTCTAATTCTGCCTTCTCATTACGGATAACCACATTAGCCCCAACTTCTACAAGCTCAATTCCCAAAGCCGATGGAGTCATCGCCGCTGCCCAATCAAAGCGATAGAAGAGTTTCGCCGTATCCTTGAGATAGGTATATCGATCTGGTACATCAGAACTAATTCTTAGTAGACTTCCCAAACCACTGCGGTCAACCCAAATATTTTTAATTAAGCCCACTTTCTTACTGAGTGCTGCCGTAATTGTTTTGCGATCGCTAGGAATTTCCGCAGGAATATCTAAACGTGGAACGAGGGTAACTTTGCCATAGTTTCCAGTTTCGCCATTACGCCCATTATTACTATTCTCGCCATCACGCCCACTCTGACAAGTATAGGAATTAGAACTAGAAACCCCTCTGTAACTACGTCGATAGAGCCAGTCATCACGGCGATATTCATTAGTCCGTGAGGAATTATGGTTAAAATCAGAGTCATCGCGTGAGCGATCGCAAAGTCTTGACTCCTTAGAATGGTACTTCCATTCTGCTTTTGGATCATTAAAAGGGCGGCGTTCTGTTTCCCAAGTGCAGTAGTTAACGCGCCATGCAGATTCTTGACAGGAGCAGCCTTTACCGCCACTCGCGCCGCGTCCATTGCGCCCACCGCGTCCACCCACATTACGGAGTTCTAACTGTTTGAGTGCCGCAATATCCGTATAAAAGATGGTAGCATCGCCGCCTTTGCCACCAGTGCCGCCATTCCCACCATCACCGCCTCTGCCACCCGATGCGCCAATTAAAGAATATTCAGGACGATAGGGTTGTTCGCAACTACTGGCTGACCGCCCCGCAGTGCCATCTTCGGCATCTTCGCCCACCGCTCCTGACAGGTCATAAGCCGCAGGTTTGCCATCGATCACAATCCGCAAATTTTGACCATCACGCCCACTGCGTCCATCTCGACCGCGATCACCAGTTTGCCCTGTTTGTCCAAATACATTTTGAGCGATCGCGGCTGAGTTAGACATAGTAACGGTCAATACCAACATACTGATTGGTAAGACAATTGGCAAAGCTTGACGAAGAGATTTGTGATTCCGCATAGCGTTATTACTAAAATGATTGGGAAATTTGAATCGTTTGGGCTTTCAAAAGTTTCCTTACAATATATATAACAAAAGATGAGTGGCAGCGCGAAGCGCCGCCACTCATCTTTTGGGTTTTACAGTAACTTCCGATCAAACGAACCAAGAATTTTTTGAAAGTGTTGCAAAGCAACACTTTCAAAAAATTCTTGGTTCGGGTTTTAGCGAAAAGTGCTGTAAGTTCTAAGTTTTCCTAATCAGGAAAACTTAGAACTTAGTTTTTGAATAGTATTAACCGATTCGTACCAGAGATATTAGGGACTTAGACCAAAAGCAACCTTAGCCACAATTACTCCCTTCCCATTGAAAAATTAGACATTGCGGCGCTTCGCGCCGCAATGCTAGTTATTGGTTTTTAATGTGTATTTTGATACTGGGAAGGGAGTAGTAGACTTTCAATTTGGGGAATGATTTCCGTTTCTAATTTTTTTTAGTAAATCAGTTGTTTCGGCAATGAGGATAGCTCTCCAAAACATGAAGGCGACGCATCGCGTCGCCTTCATGTTTTGGAGAGCTATCCCTGAATTATCGTAAAGTCCGATTCGCTATCAAAGTCTTTAGCGTTGGAAACTGAGTAACTGGGGATGGAAACAGAATATTTGACCATGTGCAGAATCGCCTTCGCTTCAGGGGAATTAATCTGTACTAATGCCCTCAAAACAGCACTGCGAACTGAGCGATCCTCATCTTTGACTGCCTGTGACAAATAAAACACAGCGTCATGAGTGCCGATTTCTCCAAGAGCTAGAGCCGCGTCACAGCGCACATAAGCGTACTCATCTTCTCGCAATACCTTCGCTAGCAATGGCACAACCTCTTCCATGCCAATTTGTCCCAAGGTCCTTGCCGCCACGCTGCGGGTATGGCTTGAGGAATTATTGAGCATGGTCGCGACAGGGGCGATCGCGGGAATACCGATACTTTTTAGAGCTTGGACAGCTTGGGACTGCACGCTAATATCATTTTCAGTAAGTAAACTCGCTAAGGCATTGGCAGATAAGGGCGATTTTATTTGTCCTAAAGCCCAAGCCGCCTCAAGACGCACTGATTTACTACCATTTTTGAGCGCATCGATTAGCGCTGTCACCGCCAAAGGTGAGCTAATTTGCCCAAGGGAATGCGCTGAATGGACTTTCACCATGTCATCGCTATGCTTGAGTGCTTCTACTAGGGGAGAAACAGCAGGTAAACTTGCCCGACCGAGAGCTTTGGCAACGGCTGACTGGACTTGGATCGAAGGATGATGCAGTAGCTTAACTAGAGACTTGATGGCTTCGGCGCTACCAATCCAACTGAGGGCTGAGGCTGCTTGCCAATGAATTTGTCTATAGGGATTTTGAGTGGCTTCGATGAGAGCAGGAATTGCTAATGGCGATCGCAAATATCCGAGGGCGATCGCCGCTTTTTTAGAAATCGAAACTTCATCACTTTCTAGCCGTTCCAGTAAAGCTGGCACAACATTTTCACGGCAACGAATTAATTTTTGTAAGGCAGTAGAGAATTGATCGGAACGTGCTGCCGCATCAAACTCCATTAAAATTGCCGATTCTCCGCCAAGATCGGGTGCTGATAGGACATGACGATCCTCAGGCATGCCATACCCTGGGGATGCGGGAATCCGATAATCTTCTAATTTAGGGGGATTGATTTTAGGATTATTGGACAAGTTAGGTGCTTTGGGTAATTGAGGTTCCTGTGCATTCATGGAAAATGTCCTATCAAGCGTTAGTTACGTTGTTTTAGTCCTGTCACCCACGACAACCAATTAAAGCTTAGCTGTATTACATTAACTATTTTACGAGAATAGTTTCCAAAAGTTGTAACTAAACTAAGATTTGCAGCTTTATTCCACTCACCCAAATCACGAGAATTTTTTAAGAGTGTTGCTTTGCAATACTCTTAAAAAATTCTCGTGATTTGGGTTTGAGCGCTTTGCGCTGTAAGCTAAAAATTATTAATCACCATTTTGTTATTGCCGCGCTCCCGCGCAACCTATGAATCAACTGCTTAGTGCCTTCACTTTATTTTTAAGTCTACTCATTGAAGCAATTCCTTTTTTGTTGATGGGAGTCTTGCTATCTGGGGCTTTATTAATATTTGTAGACGAGCGCAAACTCATCGAATTTCTACCCAAAAATCCATTTCTCGGAGCCTTGGCGGGCAGTTTATTGGGATTTATGTTTCCTGTCTGTGAATGTGGCAACGTTCCTGTGGCGAGACGATTAATTTCTCAGGGTGCGCCAATTTCGGTGGCGGTGAGCTTTTTGCTAGCTGCACCAACTATTAATCCTGTGGTAATTTGGGCAACTTGGACGGCCTTTCGAGATCAGCCTGAAATTGCAGTTTTGCGAGTGGTACTTTCTTTGGCGATCGCCATTATCGTGTCGATGGTATTTAGCTCTCAAAAGGATCTGCGCGCAATTTTACAGCCCAATGTAGCGCTAGCTTTGCCAGCACCTAAGGTAAAGGCGGGGGCTGTACCTGTGGGGACATTCTTTTTGGGGGAAGATGTCAGCCAGCCTTTAGATTTGAGAGGATATGCGCCGATAAATCAGCAGGTTAGTAGTAAGTCTCTTCCCGATCGCTTGAATATGTTGCTAGATAATACCCTCGCGGAAATGCGCGAACTGGGGGCGATTTTGGTGATGGGCAGTGCGATCGCAGCCATTATTCAGGTCTGGGTTCCCCGCGATATTATTTTGGGACTAGGGCAAGGACAAGTTAGCTCAATTTTGGCAATGATGACGTTGGCGGCGATCGTTTCGATCTGTTCGACCGTAGATGCTTTTTTTGCGTTATCGTTTGCAGCAACTTTTACGGGTGGCTCTTTATTAGCTTTCCTCGTATTTGGCCCCACTATTGATCTCAAAGCGATCGGCTTAATCTTGACGATTTTTCAAAAAAAGGCAGTTATCTATATGTTTTTGCTAACTGCTCAGCTAACTTTTTTAAGTTGCCTATTTATCAATTTTCAGATTAATTAAGTGTCTATAGCAATCCTAAATGAGTTGTGAGAGGCTTCGACTTCGCTCAGCCAGCGTATATCGTTGGCTGAGCGAAGTCGAAGCCCTATTTTTCTCATAAATGATTTAGGACTGCTATATAGCGCTTTGCGCCGCCATTCAATTATTCCGATTGATTTACATTTCCCCGCAAAGATTTGATTTCGCCACGTTTTGTTTTGGCTTCTATGCGTTTGTTTTGAGAGCTACGCGATGGCTTAGTCGGTTTGCGCTTAGTTGGCACGATCGCCGCCGATTGAATGAGTAACTGCAACCTTTTCAGCGCATCCTCTTTGTTTTGTTCTTGGGTACGATGTTGTTGAGCTTTAATCACGATCACCCCATCCTTCGTGATGCGGCGATCGCTCAGATTGAGAAGCCGTTCTTTATAAAGTGGCGATAGCGAAGAACTATTAATATCAAAGCGGAGATGAATTGCCGTGGAGACTTTATTAACATTTTGTCCGCCCGCACCCTGCGATCGGATTGCCGTAATACTAATTTCTTCGGCAGAAATATAAGTATGCTTGGTGATTTGCAGCATTTTATTTGCCGATTATTATTTTGTTTTGAGACATACAGCGCTTAGCGCTTCAACCAGAAGAAATTTTGTGAGAGTGCTGCAAAGCAGCACTCTCACAAAATTTCTTCTGGTTCATTCGATCTGAAATTGCAACGCACTGCCGCTAGTATTTTCGGATTTAGCTAACTCAAGCATTGTTATGGGCGCTGTAAACTGGAAATAGGAGCTTTAGCAAAATATGACAGCAAGTTTTCAAGACATCTTACTTTATTTTAAACGCTACCGTAAAACTGCGATTTGGAGCATTACAGGCTCGAGTCTATTTGAAATCATCGATCTCACGGTTCCCTATGTAGTGGGGCAGATTTCAAATATTTTATCAGGGCGATCGCTAGATCGAGAGCTTAATAACTTGATGGAGTCGATGGCTTCCTTGTTTGGGCAGTCGTCAACGACTGTAAGTTCCCTGATTTTTTTAACAGCTTTAATTTTTGTCGTCACCGTAATTCGTGCGCCGCTACAGGTCTGGATTGCCAATAACTTTCATTGGCAAGTCGCTCTCAAGGCTCGCCGTGACCAGAGCCAAAAGGCGATCGCCAAAATTTTGACCTTACCCGTAGAATTTTATGACGAAAATAATCCAGGTAGAATTGCGGGTAGAGTCGCGAGGGGACTCGCCAATCATATGTGGTCATATCCTGAAATAGCGGGGCAGCTAATCCCTAAAGTGATCAGGATCTTAGGGATTTTTGTAATTATTTGTGCAATCGCTTGGTGGATTTCAGCTTTCTTTTTAGTATCATTTATCGTAGTTTTATTGGGAAGCTTGCAGAAGCTCAAAAGCCTCACCAAAGTCGAAGAAACCCTTGAAGTTTATCAGGAAAATACGGAAAGTCGTACTTCTGAAATTATTACCAATATTAAGACAGTCAAAGCTTTTGCTAACGAGGCTAAGGAATACAAGCGGCAAAGCGATCGCCTTGAACGAGAAGCGAAGGTATCTCTATGGGGAATTCATATTGGCTATGTGAAGCTGGGCATGGTACGCGATACAGTGCTAGAAGCCTGTCAATTTGTCGTGTTTGGAGCCGCACTATTCGCTACTTTTGGCGGCAAAATGTCGATTGGACATTTCATCACTATTTCCACTTTGGCAAGCATGGCATATTCAGAAGTCAAGCCAATTTGTCTATTAGCTGAAGTGTTTGCTCGTCGCTATTCCTCGATGATCCGCTTCCATGAATTTATGAAGCAAGACGATGGACAAGATGCCGCGATCGCCTTATATCCCGATGCTAAATATCATCAATATCGCTTTCAGGGCAAAGTAGAATTTCGCAATCTCACCTTTGGATACGATCGCGAGCGACCAGTTTTAGAAAAGATTCAATTCACGATTGACCCCTATGAAACCGTTGCTCTAGTAGGGCGTTCAGGTTCAGGTAAATCAACCTTAGTTAAGCTGCTCTTCCGTTATTTTGAGACATCGGGCGGCAGCATCTTGATCGATGATTGCGACATTACAGAACTCGATATCACTGGCTATCGCAAACGTCTAGCGATCGTGCATCAGGAAGTCGATATCTTTAATGGAACTCTCATCGATAATCTCGTTTATGGTAATCCTACTGCTACTTTTGCCCAAGTCAAAGAAGCCTGCGCGATCGCTAGTGTGGATGAATTTTTACATTTATTGCCACGGGGCTATAACACGATTGTCGGTGAGCGCGGAGTCAGACTGTCTGGTGGACAGAGACAAAGGCTCGGTATTGCTAGAGCGCTACTTGTCAATCCCGACATCCTCATTTTTGACGAAGCTACCTCTAGTCTCGATTACGAATCAGAGCGATCGATTCAACTAGCAATGCGAAGAATTCAAGGAACACGTACCACAATTATCATTGCTCACCGCCTCAGCACAGTACGCGAAGCCGATAAAATCGTAGTCCTAGATAACGGACAAATAGTTGAAATTGGTTCCCATAAGCAACTTCTCACTCAAGGAGGTCTGTATCACCGTCTACATTCTCTCCAAGAAACAGGAGAGTTGTTATAAGTAGCTAGAAGCACATCCCAAACACCTGTGGTGAACGCACAGCATTCACCACAGGAATGATGATCGCAACGGGATGGCGGGCTACAGATAGATCAACTCGTTGTTGAGAACTTTATAGGTTTTTGAATTTTATATGTATGGCGGTCGCCAAATGTCCTACGCCCTTCCCAGTGAATAATTAGGCGTGCGTGGCTTCGCCGCGCACGCCTAATTATTCACTAAATCAAAACGACTGAGTTTTGATAGCATTCTTGAGCATTACGGAACTATCTTGCGAAATCATTTGAGATGCTAGCTTACAAAAGTACTTGATAGGCGGAACTTGAATGCGATCGCTGGTGGTGACTAGGACGATTTCGCGAGTTAGGGATGGCTCACCGAGAGAACGCACAATCAAATTAGGATCATTGCTCAACTCCACTAAAAATGTCTCAGGCAATAAAGCAACTAAACTTCCCTGTTTGACCACGCCACGAAAAGCTTCTAGAGAATTTAGTTCTAGAGACGCTTTGAGACAAATCCCTTGACGATTAAATTGATCTTGCACGAGGCGCTGCAATCCATAACCATCTTTAAATACAGCTTGAGGAACATTGTGCAAATCCTTCCATGTGAGAGACACTTTGCGCGTAAGGGGGTGATTGATTGGGAGCAATAATTGAATTTTTTCTTTGTAGAGAGGTTCTACCACCATGTCAGAACTAGCCGTTAAGAATGGATTATTCATGACGATCGCGATATCAATTAAGCCATCTTTGAGAACCTTAAGAGCGCGATCGCTACCTAATGTGGTGACGCGCAATTGGACATTGGGATAGCTTTGAGCAAATATTTGTAATATGGGTGGCAGTTGGTAAGCACAAGCTGAAGGAATGCCTGCCACACATAGCTCAGTTTGTTTACCCGCTTGGAGATCCAATAGTTCTTGCTCAGCATTTGCCCAGATCTGACAGATTTTTTTAGCATGAATTAATAGGAGATCGCCCCCAACTGTTAATTTCACATTGCCCTGTCGATGAAACAGCGATAGTCCCACACTTGCTTCTAAGGCTTGGACTTGTCGTGTAATCGTAGATTGACTGACCCCGCATTGCTGCGCGGCTTGCTGAAAATTTCCCATTTCGGCAACTGCTAAAAAAGCCTGTAACTGTTCCAAACGCATGAAAAATTAGTGGCGAACGTGAGACTTACTGTAATCATTAAGCAACTTCTCAGGTTCGGGAAAAGTAACATGGGTAACAGTCTATAATCGAGATGCATTTTTCAACTTTTTACAGTCTGTGCCTCTTTACGAAATTTTTGCATGATGGACTTCGAGCCAGCTTACAGCCGCTATTCTCTTGCTACGGTCAATCAACGACTTGGGGCGCTAATCATCGACCTTTTAAGTTGTTGGTTTATTTCCGAATTAACGCTTTCGTTGCTCTCCATAACGAATTCTAGCCCTTTGCGTTTGTTTACCTTTGTGGTGACTTGGTTTGTTTTTCGGGTGTTTATTTCTGCGCGGAGTCAGGGGCAGAGCTTTGGCAGATGGCTGATGAGTATTCGTGTTATTGATGCAGAATATGGCAAGACGGCTGGGTTCGCAGCATTTCTCAAGCGCGAAATATTTGTATTTTCCTGTTCGATCTTTCTGATTGAGACGATCACAACTACTCTTATTGTGTTTGCGTGGATTCCTTTTGCGGCTGATGCAGCTTTTGCAATTGTGGACGAGGAAAAACGTCAGGCTTTACACGATCGCATTAGTCGCACTATTTCGATCCAAAGTCGTAAGGGATTTGCGATCGATCAAAAGTTGGGCAATCTTTTCAATCAAGCGGGTCGGCAAGCTACTAAGCTCTATCAAAGTCGGCAAGATGGTCAGCCAGATCTACGGCAGGACAAGCGCCAAGATGGACGGCAAGCTCGCGGGATTTACGAAGATGAATACAGCGCTCCTCGTCCTAAGCGTCGTCCGCGCACTAAGTCTCGTCCACCGCAAGACTTTGATTTTGATCAAGAAAGCAATTATGGGGAGTCGTACCGTGATTCCTATGTTGATCCTTTAGATGCACCAATAGATGCGTCAAGAAATGTGTATAAAGGTGATGTGAGCGATCTAGATGACTGGGATCGCAATGATGACTATCAACCGCCCTATCAAGATGAACCACCACCTAAGAGATCGGCACGTCGTCCTAGACGCAGATAAATAAAAAGACCGCGCTTAGCGCGGTCTTTTTATTTATCTGCGTATCTACAGCGCTTTGCGCCTAGACCCGAACCAAGAAATTTTTTAAAAGTGTTGCAAAGCAACGCTTTTAAAAAATTTCTTGGTTCGCTTGATCGAAAATTGCTGCCAACTAAAAGCTGTGCGTGCGCCACAGCTTTTAGTTTAAACTGCGGCTAGGGCTGGTTCTTCTAGCTTGGCTAAGCGATCTTTGAGTAAATCCTCAAGTACAACTAGAGCTTTAGAAAAACCATTAATCCCCTCCTCTAGCTTGTCGGAAGCCATGCGATCGCTGGCGTGCATCGCCTCAAAGGTGGCTTTGTCCATGGCGATCGCGGGTATATCTGATTGGGAGGCGATCGCGGGATCAAGCTTACGCACTAATTCACCTTCTGTATGCTGTAACTCATCAAGTAGTGCAGGCGAAATCGTCAGTAAATCGCAGCCCGCTAATTCTACAATTTCACCCATGTTGCGAAAACTTGCACCCATGATCTCGGTTTTATGTCCGAACTTCTTGTAATAGTTATAAATGCGAGTTACCGAAAGTACCCCTGGATCTTCCGCCGCAGGATAGCTATCGCGCCCCGAATCCTTTTTGTGCCAGTCAAGAATTCGACCGACAAAGGGAGAAATTAATTTCACACCTGCTTCCGCACAGGCGATCGCTTGATGCATTCCAAACAGCAATGTCAAGTTGCAATGAATACCTTCTTTCTCTAATTCTTCAGCCGCCTTGATTCCTTCCCATGTTGCCGCAATTTTAATCAACACGCGATCGCGGGAAATTCCGTGAGCTTCATATTGAGAAATTAAGTAATGCGCTTTCTCTAGGGTCGCGATCGTGTCATAGGACAGTCTGGCATCCACTTCTGTCGATACCCGTCCAGGAATAATTTGCAAAATTCGCATCCCAAAGGAAACGGCAAGGCGGTCAAAGGCAAGCGAGGCAACCTGTGCTGCCGAAGCCTCTTTTCCTAATTCTTGTCTGGCTTCTAAGAGGGTTTCATCGACAATCTCTTGATATTGAGACATCTGAGCGGCGGCGGTAATCAGCGAAGGGTTGGTGGTAGCATCCTGTGGCTTTACCATCTCGATCGCATGAATGTCACCCGTATCAGCGACAACTACGGTCATTGTGCGTAACTGATCCAAAAAGTTTGTTGGCAAATTGTCAGGCATATCATCCTCCATAGCACCAGTGGTTACTGGCTAGGTTTGCACGATCATCTTAGCTCTTACATTTTCTAAACTGGGGCTAACTTCATAGTTAATACAAAATTAAAACCCAATAATTAATGAACAGCGCTCCGCGCTGTTCATTAATTATTGGGTTTTATTGCGATTTTTGCATGAATTAAGCAACGCTTATCTGCATGTAACAAGGGGCTTAAGCCCCTTGCCTACAAACCCAAGAGAGAGTGGCGGTGCGAAGCACCGCCACTCTCTCTTGGGTTTGGGCTGGCTACAGCTATATTTGTCTGACAAGCCCCAATCACTGTAAAATTTTAAGCAAAGTTAATCAATTTACTCTTAAAAATGTCAGATCATTATAAACCTACAATTATTATCACAGGCACGTCTTCAGGCGTAGGGCTGTGGTCAGCTAAAGCCCTTGCCGATAAAGGCTGGTTTATTGTCATGGCCTGTCGCAATATCGAAAAAACTGAAAAAGCCGCCGAATCAGTTGGTATTCCTAAAGACAGCTACAAAATCCTCAAGGTGGATCTTGGTTCGTTAGTGAGTGTGCGTGAATTTGTGGCAAATTTCCGCGCAACGGGGCGATCGCTTGATGCGCTATTGTGTAATGCGGCGATTTATCTTCCATTAATCAAAGAGCCTTTGCGATCGCCTGAAGGATTTGAACTAACGATGACCACCAATCATCTCAGTCATTTTCTGCTGTGCAACCTGTTGCTAGAGGATATGAAAAAATCTACCTACAGCGATCGGCGTATGGTTATTTTGGGAACTGTCACCCATAACCCTGACGAACTCGGTGGCAAGATTCCACCACAACCTGATCTTGGCAATCTCGAAGGTTTTGAGCAAGGCTTTAAACCGCCAATCTCTATGGCAAATGGCAAAAAATTTGAACCAGTTCGCGCCTATAAAGAAAGCAAGGTTTGTAATATCTTAACCATGAGAGAACTACATCGCCGCTTCCATGACTCCACTGGAATCACCTTCACTTCTCTTTACCCTGGTTGCGTGGCTGATACACCGCTGTTCCGCAATCACTATCCTCTCTTCCAAAAGCTATTTCCCTTGTTCCAAAAGAATATTACTAAGGGCTATGTGTCTCAGGAGTTATCTGGTCAAAGAGTTGCCGCCGTGGTTGCTGATCCTGAATATCGTCAATCGGGAGCCTATTGGAGTTGGGGCAATCGTCAGAAGGAAGATGGTAAGTCTTTTGTGCAGACCGTCTCTCCCCAAGCTCGTGATGATGACAGAGCCAAGCGGATGTGGGACTTGAGCGAGAAGTTAGTTAGATTGGTATAACTACCAATAAAAAAAGTCGTTATGATAACGACTTTTTTTATTGGTGGGATATGGTAAAAGCTTAGGCAAAAAAGTAATCTAGCAAGTCTATTAGTATTTCCCTCAAAGTTCTTAGCTGTCGCCATTTGTTTTAGGACAAAATCAAAACCCAGAATGCAAGTGGCGGCGCTTCTCGCCGCCACTTGCATTCTGGGTTCATACGCTTGGCGATCGCTCTCTGAGTTAATTCCTCCACACCCTTCTCAAATCCTAAAATTCCCATGCATAAACAAAACTTAACTTTCGGGATATTTCCTAGCCTTTTTGTATTGAGCTTCGTATTTCAACCGCTCTCTACCCAAGCCCTAACCCTCTATAATGGCACTCTTAGCAATCGTCCTAGCCAGCAAGGACAAATTGGCTTAGGAGCTTTATCATCTTCAGGCACTCCTCTTACATCAGGGTTTGTTGCTAGTAGTGAGACTGTTATCACTAATGGAGTTCGATTAGTTAGCAATGGATCGGATGGAACTAATAGCGCAGAATATGCAGGGTACAGTAATTACAATCCTTTGACGACTAGCTTCTTAGGTTCTTCCAGTCCAATTATTCAGAGCAATCAATATTCCTTATCTTTTACCTTTGCACTCACAGCTACAACTAGCAACTCTAATGATCGCGCTGCATTTAGTGTCACGGCGATCGGCATGGGTAATATGGGAATTGAAATAGGTTGGGAAGACACTTTGGTTTTTGCTCAGAATAGTAGTCTTACACGAGGTGAATCTGGCGCTGTAATTACCAATACCAAGAAGACTTACGTTCTAACGGTGAATGGTGGTTTGTATGATTTATCTGAGTCTGGCACTTCTCTAATTAGTGGTTCTCTTCGCTCCTATAATTTTGTTCCAGCATTAAGTTCTCCACCATTGACTTTTAATCCTTACACAACCCCTGGGTTCCTATTTTTTGGTGATGACACAGGTCAAGAGTTTGGAACGTTTGAATTTTTTGATGCCAATGTGCAATCGATTCCATTTGACTTCTCGCCGACGGGAGGCTTGCTCATGTTAGGAGCGATCGCAAGTGCGAGACATCTATACAAAAAGCACAAATCAAAATAAGTCCCAGCTATACAAAAAAGATTGCGGCGCTTCGCGCCGCAATCTTTTTTGTATAGCTAGAGAATGAAGTGGCGCAAAGCACCACTTCATTTTACTTCATATTTTTTGGATAAGACAACCTTCGATCGCTAGTCCGGGCCCAAAAGCTAGAGCAATCCCATTTTCAAATTGAGAACTCTTTCTTGGTTGATCTTGATGCTTTTCTAAGATTCTTTTGAGGATAAATAAAATAGTTGGAGAACTCATATTTCCATAACGGCGTAAAATTTCATAGGAATCAGCCACCATGCGATCGCTAAGGGCAAAAGTTGATTGAATCTTTTCTACAATTCGTCTTCCCCCCGGATGAATTGCCCAAAAATCTAAGTCTCGTTCTGTAAGTTTATGATCTGTTAAAAAGGCTTGTAAATAATCGGGTAAATATTTAGCAACTACTTCAGGTACTTGTGGCGATAGTCCCATCAGAAAGCCAGTATCACCAATTGTCCAATTCATTAAATCTTGCGTATCATCAATCAAAAGACTACATCCATCTGTATAAGCAAGCTTTCCTTCTGCTTCAGAAAATGAATGGGAAGCTAGAATCGCAGCAGCAGCTCCATCCCCAAAAATGGCATTGATAACTGTGTTCTCTAAGCTGTCAGAGACTTGAAAATGTAATGAACATAGCTCTACACAAACTAAAAGAACTTTTGCTTGGCGATCGCCTTGACAAATCGCATGGGCAGTCCGCAATCCATTAAAAGCGGCATGACATCCCATAAATCCAATCATGGTTCGGGAGATGGTTTTTGATAAGCCCAACTTTTGAATTAAATGAATATCTATTCCAGGAGCCGAAAAACCTGTGCAACTAACCGTAATAATATGCGTAATATCTGAGGGAATGAGTCTCGCTTCGGCGATCGCCTGTTGTGCAGATTGTAAAGCTAAGTTTTGGGCATGAATAGTATAGAGTTGGTTGCGGCTAAAGCTAGTGGGCGGTGGCGCTAGTTGCCAATTTTTGGGATAGAGTTCAAATGTTTGTAGATCGCCTCTGTAGTCAGGAATGCAGCTATATCGGTAGTCTATACCTGAGTTTGCATAAATTGAAGGGATTCTTTTTTTGATAGCTGTAGATAAGCTCTCAGTTTTGAGCATGAAGTCGGCGGCTTCAGCTTGAGTGAGTTTATGGGGAGGGTTGGCTGTAGCGATCGCTTCTATTACTGTATACATTTGGTTAAGCTGTCTCGAAATTAAGATAACAAACAAGAATATTTAGTGGCTGGGCATAATTAAAAAAGTAGAATCAAAAACTGTGATGCACGCTATTCGTGCGTGATAATTTTTGGAGCTTTGTCTTTGAATTACGCCTAGCTACTTAAGTACAAATTTTATGTTTAGACATTGCTGAGTTATACGCAAGTAGCAAATGGATGAAATTTAAATAATACAGCCTTCTAATTGAAAAAAATAGAAGTAATTGAAGACATTTTGTATCGCTAATTGTTTCTGTTTTTTTCAGGTTATACTTCCTTTATTTGCGACTATTTCTAGAATTATGCTTTATCGTTCTATTTTAATTTCCCTGATTATAGCGATCGCTCCTTCAGCAAGCGCCGAAATACTCACTCAAAGTTCTATTACTCAAAGCCCGATTGCCCAAGATAAACCGATACAGTCGCCATCAAGTTCTTTAGAGCGCGGATTCCAGTTGGTCATTGATGCTAGAGAAAAATTACGGGGTGGAGATAATAGTCAAGCATTAAAGCTATTTCAACAGGCGATCGCAATTTTCCAAAAGGAAAATGATCGTCTATCTGAGGCAAGAACCCATAATTTTATGGGTAGCGTGTATCTGGATTTGGAGCAGCTTGAAAAGGCGATCGCATCCTATCAAAATGCGTCTAAGTCGATTAGCGCCGTTAAACTAACAGAAGCCAAGGAAAATTTGCAGGTTCGACTCGAAGAAGTAACCATCTTGCAAAATCTTGCTTTTACATTCAATCGATCTAATCAATGGCAACAGGCGATCGCTAACTATGAGCAGGCATTGCTAAAAGCGATTGCTCTTAAAGCTACTGATAAACAACTAACAATTCTCAACAATATTGGTAATCTCTACACATCCATTGGGCAGCCCAGTCGGGGACTAGAGAGGTTACAACAAGCTCTAGCTATTTATGAATCTACTAATAGTCAGCAAAAATCGGCAGGGGTTTTACTAAATATTGGATTTGCTTATCGTCGATTAGGCGAGTTTGAGAAGGCGTTAGAATTTTATCGCAAGTCTCTCGAAATCGTAAAGATAACAGGCGATCGCAAAATCGAGACAAGCATCTTTAACAACATTGCAGGGGTATATCGCAGTCAAGGTAAATATTTGCAATCCTTAGAAGCCTATAAAGCCTCGTTGGTGATATCTCAAGAGCTTAAATTGGGAAATCAAGAAGCAACTACGCTCTGCAATATCGGCGTAGTCTACAAAGAACTAGGACAACTAGATAAAGCTCTGGAATTTCAGGAGCTAGCTTTACAGAAAATCCAAAAACTTGGCGATCGGCAAGCGGAGAGCATTTTCTTGAGTAATATTGGTTCTATTTATGATGATAAAGGGAAACTTCAGAAAGCCCTGAGCTATTACGAACGCGCCCTCACCATCCATAAAGAACTCAATGATATTCGCGCTCAAGGTATCACGCATAACAATATTGGCGAAATCTATCGCCTCCTAGGAAAGAATGATGAAGCAATCCGCAACTATCAGCAATCTTTAAAGATCGTCAGAGCGCTAGGCGATCGCTCGACAGAAGCTACTACCCTAAGCAATTTAGGACTAGTATTTAAATCTCTTAAACGCTATCCTGAAGCTATAGAATTTTATCAAAAAGCTGCCACTTTCCATCGCCAGTTAGGAGAACCTCGAGGAGAAAGTATTGATCTAAGTAATCTGGGAAATTTGTTTGCAGAGCAGCAACAGCCAGAATTAGCAATCATTTTTTATAAGCGCTCCGTAAATATCCGTGAGTCACTTCGCAAAGAATTGCGCTCGCTCTCAGTTAGTGATCAAAAAACTTTTACCTCGACGATCGCGCAAACCTATCGTGATCTTGCTAATTTGCTACTTAAACAAGATCGCATTTTAGAAGCGCAACAGGTTCTCGATTTGCTCAAGGTGCAAGAACTAGATGACTATCTCAAAAATGTGCGCGGCAACCAAGAAACTGCTAAAGGTATAGAATTTTTAGCCCCTGAACAGAGTTTTTTAGCTGATTACAATGCTATTCAAAATCGCGCGATTCAGGCAGGCAAAGAATCTATCAATATCTTGCAAGTTACTCAAGCAGCCCGTTCTACGGAAGAATCTCAACGCCTGCGGGAGCTATTGGATATTCAAGATCGCGTCTCTCAGCAATTGAACAGCTACATCCAAAGTCCTGCTGTTGCCACGATCTTAAAACAAACTAATTCATCAGGCGATCGCGCTACTCAATCCGCCAACCTTCAGCAATTTACGGCTCTTCAAAAAAATCTGCAACAGAGATCGAGCAAAGCTGCCATCTTCTATCCTTTAGTCCTAGAAGATCGCCTAGAATTGATTTTAGTAACTGCCAATGGTAGTCCGATCCGCCGCACTGTCGCCGTAACCCGCGAAAAACTCAACAGGGCGATCGTTAACTTTCGCTCTGATGTCCGCGATCCTAGCTCTCTGGATGTCTTAAGTTCTTCTCAACAAATCTATGACTGGCTCATTGCGCCGATCGCTAACGACTTAAAAAAAGCTGGCATTCAAACGATTATCTATGCTCCTGATGGACAGTTGCGCTATCTCCCGATCGCGGCACTCAATGATGGCAAACAATGGCTCGTAGAGAACTACGCGATTAATACGATTACGGCTGCAAGTCTCACAAATTTAAGCGATCGCCGTCGTAGCGATCCACCTCATGTTTTCGCGGGTGCGTTTACTTCTGGCAAATATGTATTTGAAGTGAATGGACAAACCTTCGATTTTTCGGGTCTACCCTTTGCGGCTAGAGAAGTAAATAACTTGATTGCGAAGTTACCCAACTCCAGTAAGTTCCTTGATAGCGATTTTAGTGTTAATTCCACCGTCAATAAATTTAAACAGTTCAACATTATCCATCTAGCCACCCATGCTGCCTTTGTGATTGGGAAGCCCGATGATTCATTTGTGATGTTTGGTGATGGTAGTCGAGCTTCCCTACGAGATGTAGCTACATGGTCATTACAAAATGTCGATTTGGTGATTTTGAGTGCCTGTGAGACTGGCTTAGGCGGTAAGCTCGGCGACGGTACAGAGATCATGGGTTTTGGTTATCAAATGGAATATGCAGGTGCTAAAGCCGCGATCGCTTCTCTTTGGCAAGTGTCTGACGGTGGCACACAAGCCTTAATGGATTCTTTTTATACCCTGATTCAAGATCCAAGTTTAAGTAAGACTGAGGTTTTAGCTAAGTCCCAAAGAGCAATGATCAAGAATGGCACAAATAGTAACTTCAATCATCCCTACTACTGGTCACCATTTATCATCATCGGCAACGGATTGTAAACAGACTATAAAGTGATCTTAGGGATAATCCATTAATTGTCCCTACATTTCTTTCCTCTTCGTAAGTCCTATTTATTTCACCTAGCGATCAAGCGGACTAATTACGCCTTTCCCACCCCGATTAAGAACATGGGTATAAATCATTGTGGTTTGCACGTCTTTATGTCCCAACAACTCCTGTACTGTGCGAATATCAGAGCCATTTTCTAATAGATGCTTAGCAAAGCTATGACGCAAACTATGTGGAGTAGCATTTTTGGTAATTGCTCAACTTAGAGAAAATAAGGACTTGAGGGGATTTAAAGCAGCAAGAATCGATTCAAAAGTGGATAAATCATGTCTCTTTCCAGTATTAACAATAGAGCGAATCATCGCAAATAGATTTCGTCCCCAATCAGAGCGAAATCCATTAGTAATTTTTCTAAATATGACGCTCCACCTCAGCGCTTGCTCACTTGCATTATTGGTTGGTGTTATGGTCGGATCATCCAGGAATAGAAATAAGTTTTCTCGTAAGTCTCGATAACGGTTTTGTAATCTAACGCCATCTTCTTGGGTGGGGAACAAAGCTAAAACTGACTCAAGGTCTCGATGCAATCGACATCGGTATTGATAACGGGAGTTTTCAGCTAAGTCATGCCCACGCTTTCGCAGCACAATTGCACGTAGTAGCAGCTTTTTCCTGCACCCTTGTCTGGAGAGAGGGCGCAAGGTAGTCGTCCCAAAAATCGAGGCAAAAATATCACCATGATTAGCGCCATCTGTCTTGAACAAGTATTAGCAACCATGACTTATGAAGGAAGAACTGATATCCATGCCTTTATTATCTTTATTGCCAAAATGCTTGTACCAGTCTTATGGGTTGGAGCGATAGTCTTGATGGATAACCTCAATGTTCACCTCAATGCAAAAGTTAAAGAAGCTGTTGAGTCTGTGGGCGCAAAAGGGATTTTTCTACCCAAATACTCACCTGAGCTATCGCCGATTGAGCTTTTATGGTCAAAAATTAAGGAGTTTGTCCGTTCTCGACAACCGCGCACTCGTCAAGAACTAGATCAAGCTATCACTGATGCATTTAATATCGTCACTAAGAATGATCTTTTGAGATGGTTTTCTCATTGTGATGCTATGACCGTTCTCATTTAATTCTGTCCTCACTATCTTGAAAACTGCGATAGTTAAAATACTCTGCTTCTTTTCGTTAATTAAAATAATCAGGAGAGTAATTGTTTCGATTAGTTTACAATCACTTAAAATTATTTGTCATTATTTTTTTGCACGCGTCTTAATTAAATTGATAAGCTTTTAAACTATAAATGATATATAAATTAATAAAAATAGAAAATCTTTTGTTGAATTGGGAAAACTAAAGGGTTGTATTTATATAATAAGTTGTCAGAAATAGTGAAGTTAAATTGTTGTGTTATATCGCGGGTATTATGACGTATTTAGATGCAGATTTAAGAATGAGTAATTAAGGCTAAAGCCTGTCTATATATGCTTATTAGACTCAATATAGTAAGCAATAAGTAATTTACAAACTGAACTATAGCAAGATTTAATATTATTAATTGTTACTTATTTATTCCTCTTGATTTCATTTAGTCCTATCTGGATTTTTGTTATTATTTAATATGTTCTTACTCTAATATTTACTCACTATTATTGAAAATTAAACAATTTGAAATTAATTAAAATAGTCTGTTATTACACATATTTCTCTAGTCAAATATTCGTATAAAAAACGGTTTGTAATATCTTTAGGATTAACTAAACAAATTAATTCGTGTAAATAATTTTATTGTATTTACTTGTTTTGTAATAACTATGTAAGGATGAAATTGATGACAGCTAGTTTTGATCAAATTAATATTGAATTCTAAGTTTAGGGTGAGGGAAAAATGCGTCAATCAAGGGAAACCACAAAGTTAAGTTATCAAGAAAGGGTGTCGGGGAATAGTACTGCTCTTCTCCGTTTGCTTGCCGCAACGCTATCCGTGAGTGGCGTATGGCAGCTTTTGCCGCCACTTGCTTCAGCACAGTTGGTTCCTCTAACGGCTGCGGGTACGCCTATCAGAAATACAGCCACAGCTGAATACGAAGATCCAAGTCAACCTGGGACAAAGATCAATGCAACTTCAAATACTGTTACAGCGACAGTTGCAGAAGTTGCTGGTATTACTGTTATTGCCAATGGAATAAGTGATTCAACATCTACTACTCCTGTTTTACCCACTGACATACTGACTTATGCCTTCTTAATTACTAACGTTGGTAACGACACGACTCAAGTCCTGATTCCTACCCCAGTCGTTACAGGTCCAGCCACTCAGACTGGTTCCATTACTTACGATATTGATCTAAACGGTGATGGTACTCCAGAGATTACTGGTGGAACTCTTACCGATGCGACTAATGCCATCCTCCTTCCTGGTGGAACCATCAAAGTCAACGTTCCTGTTAAGGTTGATCTCAGCGCTACTTCGGGGGCGCCCATTAAGGTGCAGTTGGGTGAAACAGCACCTAATGACAACAGTGCGGCTACTCAAAACCAACCCACCACCAATCTTGCAACTGATCTCCAAACCAAGGATGCACCTGATACTACTACTGGTGAAACTACTGGCTCGCCTACCAATGGTGAACGCGAAGCTAGCGCAGTTAGTTCGATTTTGGTTGGAGCCAACCCTCAAGCCTTTGCGGCAATCTTGAAAACATTGGGTACTTATTCTGATAATAGTACTCCTACTGTCTTCAATGATGACCTGCAAACTTATAACTTGAGTTTGAGGGTGGATAGTGCCGCTCCCGCAGGAGCCAGTCCTTCGCTGACACCTGCTGATTTAACAGGTACACCTATTACCGTTACTGAGCTTGGTGGTACAGTCACTAAGGTATTGGTATCTGATGCTATTCCCGCAGGCACTGTTCTGAATGCTACTCCGACTCCGCCAGATGGAACTTGGACAGTAGTTTATAGCATTACTGATACTGCTACTTCTAACGGAAACACTGCTGTCTGGACAACCACAGCCCCTAGTACTTTATCAACTACTAAGCGTGTTGGTTTTATCAAGGATGGCCCGATCGCTAAGGGTACAACCGTAACAGGCTTCTTAATCCAAGTCAAAACAACTGGATTGAGTGCTGTTAATGGAGGCACTGTAAATAACATTGCTCAATTGTTTGGTCAGAGCGTTGGTGGAACCACGGTAGTTTATGACGAATCTGGAGACACCCAACCCAGCAACTTTAACAGCGATGGCTCTGTAGGTCCTGGACCGAATGGAGTTGGATCAGCTCAGAATGGTGTTGCCAATCCAACTAATGATGGAGTGGATAGCGCTGGCAATAACTCAGGTATAGGTTTAGGTGGTGAAGATACCGCGTTAATCTTGGCTCCTGCAGGAGCGATCCTCAATGGACCTCTGAATACGCCTGCGGCAGTTGGACCAACAGATAACAATGATGACTTTACGAACAAATCGACAGCCATTGCTGCCAACACAGCCCCTGGTACATCGATTGATCCTCCTTCTCTTAGTTTTAGCAATACGCTGAATGCACCAGCAACAACCCTGACTAACGTCTTGGTGCGTCCTGTTGCGCCAGCAGTAGTGACTGATTTGCCAGTTGGTACAACGGCTACACTTACCTATGGAGCGCAAACAGCGGTCTATACATACCAAGTCACTGGTGCAGTTGGTACTTTTGTGTTCACTAGTGGAGTTGCCATTCAGATTCCTACTATTCCAGGGAATTCATCGGTAAATTACACTGTTGATATTGATCTACCTTCTACTGCTCTATCCACTGATTCAGGTAAGGGCTATCCAGTTCCAATTCTTGCCTTTGCCGATCTTAATGGTGATGGAGTTCTTCAGGTTGGTACAGAATCTAACAACACAACTATTGATCGTGTGTACACTGGCTTCTTAAGATTGCTCAAGAAATCTCAAATCTTGCAAGGTACGGGACCATTAGTAACTGGTACCAATGGCACTTTGGATACCACTGCTAAGTCGCCTTCGCCTGGGAACATCATCAATTACGTTATCGAATACACCAATATCTCTACACCACCCGCAGGGAGTGGCAACGTCATCTTGGATGCAACTAAGGTGATTATTACTGAAAGTGGTGTAATCGGTGGTGCTACTGGCAACAACTGGGGTATCAACAACAGTAATGGCGTTATTACCACCAGCCATGTTACGAGTACTGCCGTAGACTCTGGCACAGGTGCGACAATCACCTTCTTCTCTGGTGCTTTAGGAACGACTTCTGTTACTGAGCAGAGTGGTACAACTCAGACTACTGACATCACTAAGTACATTGACACTTTATCAGTGCCAGTTGCTCCTGGTGCAACGACTCGCACGTTCACTTTCCAACGCAAGCTGAACTAAGTTCCACTGTTCGATGAGGTTAGAGAATTATTAGCTTTAAATAGGCTAATAGTTCTCTGTCTAAAATTCTTATTTTAAGTGATCTAAATGAAAAGTATAAACATAATTGGTTTAGGCGCGATCGCGCTCATTGCTTGCATTCCTTTTTCTGGTGTAAGCGCAGGACTAGCTAGTCTTCAGTCACGCGAATCAGCTGTGGCGCAAACTGCACAGCAACAATCTCCAGTCCAACTAAAACTCGCTGCCGAAAGACAATCGATTTTGGCAGTTGCATCTGGACAAGTTGAGTGGAAACCATTGCCAACTAATGCCTCAGTGCGCCCTGGTGAGACTATTCGCTATGTTGTGACTGCTAGTAATACTAGCGATCGCCAGATCAAGAAATTGGTAGTTACTCAACCAATTCCTAGTGGTTCAGTTTATGTACCGAATTCGGCAACCTTACCCAATTTTGATGGAGCGAAGTTAGCCTTCAGTATTGATAGTGGCAAAACGTACAGTGAGAAACCTACGATTCGGGTCAAGCTGGAAAGCGGTGAAATTGTCACTCGTCCTGCACCTGTAAGTATGTACACTAACGTCCGATGGAATTTTGGCGAGAGCTTCCCTGCGAAAACAGTTGTTAACGCTACCTATCAAGTTCGCATTCGCTAGTTGTCATTTTTTGTAAAGACGCAACATTGCGTCTTTACAAAAGATCAAAATTTTAAGTCAGTTTAAGGTTCAGTGTTCGCGATGAAAAAACAAAATTACGGGGTGAAACAGAATTTTCTGCGAAGCAGTTTAGGGCTTACTGCGATATTTTTATTGGGGGCAACGCAATTATGTGAATCTGTGTGGGCGCAGACAACATCAACAAAAACACAAATCTTTAATACAGCTTCTTATGGTTATTCTGATCCATCAGGAGGAGAATATACCAATACTTCTTCGCAGTTGCAAACAGAACTAATTGATCCATTTGGTCGGGTGACATCCTGTGATGGAAGTTTGTTGCCAGATTACTCAGGTTTTAATGTCGGCTTATATGAATTGCTCAACTCTACAGGCGATATTGGCTTACCTCTTACGCTAACAGCCACAGTGCCGCGAAACCAAGTCTCTGGCAACAAGATCGCAGGGTTGTCGCCCAATTTCTTTAATGCCAATCCATTCTTTTTAACTACTAGCGATCAGGGGAAATTTAGCTTTTTACTTGATCAGAGTCGAGGCCAAGTTGATGTGGGTCGAGAATTCATTTTGGTGGTAAAACCTCCAGCTAATTCACCTCTCGGTGGACGGCGAATCAAAATTACGATTAACTCGCGAGTGGGAAATATTGTTAACTACACAGCTGCTTCATTAGATGGGAATCCAATCTCAGTGGATAATGGATCTACATCATTAAATGGAAAGATTGATATCACTGATGCTGCGACCGTGGGGATTTCTTTGGCTGTCATCAATCTTAGTGTTGGTTTATGCGAGTCTCAGAGCATCCAGCTCTTAAAAACAGGAGATCGCGCGGCTGCCGAACCAGGCGACATTGTGATTTATCGTTTAACCGCTCGCAATCTTGCAAATACCACCATCAGTCAGCCTGAAATTCGCGATGATTTACCACTTGGATTTCAGTACACAGAGGGTTCAGTAAGAGCTGAATTTGGCGGAACAGCAGTTCCTGTGACCGCAGAACAGAATGGTCGCAGTCTGATTTTTCGACCCAATGTAATATTTCCCGTTGCGACTGATGCACGCATACTTAATATTGTTTATGCCGCGCAACTTACCAATGATGCGATTCGTGGTACTGGAATCAATCGAGCTACTCTATCGGGAGTTCGTAGTGACAACAAGCAGATTGTTCGTGATGGGCCTGTGTCTCATACATTGAGGATTCGACTAGGGATTTTATCTGATTGCGGAAGTTTAATCGGGCGGGTATTTGTTGATAAAAACTTTGATGGGGAGCAACAACCAGGGGAAGCAGGTGTACCAAACGCTGTTATTTATATGGATGATGGTACGCGGATTGTTACTGATGTTAATGGGCTTTACTCGCTCAGTAGTGTGCTTTCTGGTAGCAGAACTTTAGCGATCGATCTAACTTCTGTTTCTGGTTATACGCTTGCTCCAAATTTGTATTTCATTGAGCGGAACAGTCAATCTCGTTTAGTGAAACTAGCGCCTGGAGGATTATATCGGGTCAATTTTGCGGTAACTCCTGTTGCTCGTGGCATTAGCAACAATAAACAGATCGGTACAAAGTAATGAAAAGTACTTCTGTATTGCTTCTAAAGCTGGGAATTATTGCTTTCCCGCAGGTATTGCTTTTGCTTTTGTGTTCACCAGTTAAAGCGGACGCAATTATCGATAAAAGTATTGTTGCGGAAGCTACTCAGCAAGAACCCTTGGCTAATCAAACTAATCAAATTAAGGTTCTTTCGCCAGTTGAGATCGCTCCGCCTAAAGACATTGCTCAATCTCCTAATACTCCTCCTCCAACTCTAGACACTTCTACAAGTTCAAATACTTCCAATCCTTCTAAAGCTTCCGACACTTCTAAACTCTCTGATACTCCCACTACTACCAAGATCTCTGACACTCCAGATAATATTCTCAATACTTCTGATAAGTTATCATCTCGGATCTTTATTCTCTCTCCTACGGTTGGTACGGTATTAGATAGCCCTGCCGCGACCGTGGTGATCCAGATGCCAATCGGGACGAAGATTGAACTTTTGGTAAATGGAAAAGCGGTTGACTCTAGTTCAATCGGGAGATCTGAACTTGATGAGACTAATAAAACTATTACCCAAACTTGGTATGGCGTAGCTTTACAGGCTGGGGATAATTTACTTGCAGTGAAAGCGATCGCTATAAGTTCAGACTCAATAGCTAGCTCTGCTATTGCTAATTCTGTAAGTGTAAAAGTCAGAGGCACTCCCATCAAGCTAGTTATTAGCACTCTCGAAGCACGTATTCCTGCTGATGGTCGGTCATATGCCACCGTTGATGGACAACTAGTTGATGAAAATGGCAATCGTTCCAATTGGGATGCGCTGGTCACATTAGAAGCTAGCGATGGCAAGTTTATTGGGACTGATGCTGCGCCAGATCAACCAGGGTTTCAAGTCCAAGCTAAGCAAGGCAAGTTTTCGGCTCAGCTACAATCTGGGCTAAAGACAGGACTAGTAACCGTGCGAGCCGTTAATTCTCAAATGGAAGCTTTTACGCAAGTTCAGTTTGAGACAGATTTGCGACCTTCCTTGGTGACTGGGGTGATCGACTTGCGAGTGGGGGCTAGGGGAACTGACTTTTATCGCAGTTTGCAAGAGTTTTTGCCAACTGATCGCGATAATCGCACTCAAGTTGATCTTTATGGCGCTGTATTTGGGACGGGGCGTGTTGGTGAGTGGTTGTTTACAGGGGCGTTTAACAACAGCCGCACACTTAGCCAAGATTGTGCTGGAAAGAGTAGCTTATCTGTCTCAGAAAGATATTGCGATCCTCAGTATCCAGTTTATGGCGATAGTTCAACTTCAACTAGAACCACCCCATCTTATGACAGTCTGTATTTACGCTTTGAGCGGAACTCCCCAGTGCAGGGCGCGGGTACAGACTACTTTATGTGGGGGAATTTTAACACTGAAGAGTTTACTTCGCGATCGCAGCAATTTAGTGCTATTTCGCGTCAACTTCAAGGCTTCAAGGGTAATTTCAATCTTGGTGATGTCCAAGTTACGGGCTTTTATAGCAATGTGGGCAAAGGTTTTCAACGCGATACGATCGCGCCCAATGGGACAAGTGGCACTTATTTTCTCACCCGTCGCCTGTTGGTAAATGGTAGTGAAAATGTTTTTGTGGAGTTGATTGATTTTTTTAGCGCGAATACGGTGGTTTCGCGACAAGAACTAGTACGGGGAAAAGACTACGATATTAATTATGACAATGGCTCCTTGATATTTCGGCAGCCCTTATTGCAAACTGAGTTGGGCGATGTCGGACAGCTATTGCGTCGTCAGATTGTAGTCACTTATCAGAATGATCAGGCGGGTGAAGATAGTAGTATTTATGGTGGACAATTGCGCTATCACCTTAATCGTAGTCAAAGCGCACCAAGTTGGATCGGGGCAAATTATTTTAAAGAAAGTCAAGGGATGCGTAATTTCATCCTTTATGGTGCGAATGCGCTTATCTCTTTTGGTGAAAAGACGCAACTGATTGCTGAGTATGCGCGATCGCAAAATGATTCGGAAGTTGTAGGACTTGTCACTGGTTCGGCGATGCGCTTTGAGCTAAACAGTGAGATTGCTTCAGGGATTCTCGGTAAACTTTATTACAGCAAAGCGGAGACAGGTTTTGCCAATAATGCCACGATTAGTTTTGTGCCAGGACAGACTAGATATGGAACGCAATTAACCGCGAAACTCAGTCCCACCAGTATTGTGCAGTTCCAGTACGACCAAGAAGAGAACTTAGGAGTTGCGCCGCGTCCACTCACTTCCCTTGCCGATCTGCTCACGCCGCGCCAAGAAGCATTGCCAGGGTCAGCCGTAAATAACTCTTTACGCACAATTAGCTTAGGTGTGCAGCAAAATATTGGCGCGGCGCTACTTAATCTTGATTTGTTGTATCGCGATCGCCAAGATCGTCAAATACCGAACTCGTTATCAAGTAACTCAACTCAATTGAGATCGCGCTTGACTGTGCCAATTGCTGACAACCTAAAGCTGACCGCCCAAAATGAAATTAGCCTTTCCGCCTCTGCGGATGCAGTTATTCCCGATCGCACTGTATTAGCGCTAGATTGGACAATTGTTCAAGGTTTGACGGCGCGATTGGGTCAGCAATGGTTTCAGTCGGGCCCGTTGGCGGGAAGTTCGATTACCAGTGCAGACTTGCTGGGTGAATATAAACTCGGTAGTGATACGAGCTTTACGGGGCGTTACTCGGTAGTCGGTGGAGATAACGCCGCCACTTCCACTCAAGGCGCACTGGGACTTAATCAACGCTGGCAAGTGTTACCAGGGCTTCGGTTAAACTTTGGCTACGAACATATATTTGGTAGTTTTGCAACAGCAACAGCTACAGGTACATCATTTTTGCAACCTGTGGCGGTCGGTCAATCTTCTAACTCTTTAACGTTCCAAAATGGCGATAGTTACAATATTGGTGCGGAATATACTGATAATCCTGACTTTAAGGCAAGTGCAAAGTATGAATATCGGGGTAACGAAACCAATAGCAATACGGTTTTCACAGCTTCAGCTCTGGGTAAACTCTCGCCTGCGCTAACCTTGCTGTTTAACTATCAGCAATCTAGTGCGGCTAACCAATTGATATCTGGATTGGGAACTATCTCTAATCTCAAAGTGGGGCTTGCCTACCGCGATCCGCAGGATGATAAATTCAACGTGCTGTTGCGTTATGAATATCGCCAAAACCCCAGTATTATTCCTGATTCGCTCCTGATCGGCGGCGGTAGTGGCTATACCGATCAAACCTTAGCCCTAGAAGGAATCTATGCTCCCAACTGGCAATGGGAATTTTATGGGAAGCTAGCTCTGCGAAACAGCACAACCACGATCGCGAAAGATTTTATTGGTACATCGATCACCAACTTGTCGCAATTGCGAGTTACCTATCGCGCTGGTTACAACCTTGAGCTAGTAGGTGAGACAAGGATTCTTAATCAACCGACCGCAGGCTATAGCGAATTAGGCTTAGTCGGTGAGGTTGGCTATTATCTCACCCCCAACTTACGACTAGCCGCAGGTTATAGCAGTGGCGCTATAAATATTGATCGCGATTTTAGTGGCTCCAGATCATCGGGTGGTTTATATGCAGGAATCACAGTCAAACTTAATGAGTTGTTTGATGGCTTTGGCTTACAAAAAACTCCACCACGCGAACAACAAGAGCCTGTCGAACCACAAGCGCCAATCGCCGAAGCCGCTAAACCTGTACCAAAAGTCGCGGCAGCGATTCCCAATACTCCTCAAATTATCAGTCTCAATGTGGCGCGATCGCTGACCTTTAAAGATCGCGAGCAAGGCGGCAATGCCGAGTTGACGGCGGATGACATGGCAGTTCTAGAGAATCTAGCCGCCATTTTGAAGGAATACAATAATCTCTCCATAGATATTCAAGGATATATCGGCTCGCTTGTAGACATGAACTCAGGCGATAACCTTGCGGCTAATCGGATGATGACCGCCAGAAAATATTTACTTAATCGCGGTGTCGGCGGCAATCAGATGACATTGCGCTCTTTGGGTGTGCCAACAGCTAGCGTCAGTAATCCTGAGAAGGTTAGTTCGGCAACTAGTTCTTTACCAATTAGCTTTGCGCTCAGTGGTAAGTCTGATGTATTTAATGCGATCGCGACTCGATTGCAAACAACATCTACAAAATCACCTACGACGGAGTTCTTGCAAAGCCTCTTACCTAACGCTGCGCCTACACTCCAAGCCAACGCTGCTTTAGTTGGGATAAATTCGACAACTAGCAAATCTGCTCCTAGTGCTTCTTTAGGTGTCAATGTGGGCAACGATGGTAAAATCGCTGACTTGAGCTATGCCACGCTTGATCGGATGATTGGGCAGTTAGAGACAAATCCTGCTTTGATGTTTGAGATTCAAAACAGTTCGGCGCTTAGCTCTTCTGGAGTTCAGGATCTAGAAACATTTAAGTTAATTGCTGTCAGAAACTATCTATTGGATAAAGGTGTTAGCTCTGATCGGATTTTGCTGAGTGCTAGTAACGCTGCAAATTCCACAGGAACGGCTCAGGTTTATATCTCGCTCAATCAGGATGATAGTAATACTAATATTGCGGCAACACCTGCATCGCCAACTCAAGCTAGTGCGACTGTTAACCCAATCCCATTAGCTACATCCAATACTTCTACCCCAACTCAGGCTAGCGCGACTGTTAACCCAATTCCATTAGCTACATCCAATACTTCTACACCAACTCAAGCTAGTGCGACTGTTATCCCAATCCCATTAGCAACATCCAATACTTCTAATTCGCCATTGGCTCTCTTGTTAGAAGGAGATCGCCAATTATTTAATTGGTTAGAAGCTTCACTTCCTAATACACAATTCAGCAACTCTATCCAAATTCCTAACCTTGAATTTACGAAACTATTAACTCAACTCCCGATAGCGGACAAATTGTTACTAGCGATCGCGCGTCCTGAAAATCCTGCATTACCACCTGTTAATAGCGATCGCATCTTTAACTATTCCTTTGAAGCTGCACCAGCTCAATTCGTGAGTATGTTGTTGGGTAATGAGGAAACCTCAAATAATACTGGGCTTAGTATCAATGACGTTAATGCTCCTTCCGATAGCTCAAACCGTCGGCTTGCTTCAGCGTTTAACTTCTTGTTGACCAGTAATGGTGACACCCTAACCGCACTCTTGCAATCTATGGGTCTCAGCACTAGTGAGAGAAGCGGCTTTGTCATCGATCCAGAGCAACTCTCCAATCTAAAGAATTAGCGACCATGAAAAAAATAAACAACAGCAAAGTAAAAGTAGTAGGTACGTTGATTTGTTTCATCGGCTTTAGCGGTGAGATTTGCAGTCAGGCGATCGCTCAGTCATTGCCACAAAATCAACAAAATTATCAAATCACAGTTAACAGCGATCAGGATGTTGACATCAAGCCCGATCGCGAATTAACTTTGCGCGAAGCGATCGCGATCGCGAATGGAACTCTCGCTCTTGAACAACTCAGCGATGTAGAACGAAGCCAAGTGAAGTTGCAATTGGTTGCGAGGAGCCAAGGCTCACAAATTGAATTTAACTTGCCTAGCGATCGCACTACTATCCTTTTACAAAAAGCCTTACCTCCATTAACTAGCCAAAACCTCATAATTGATGGCACGACCCAATCAGGTTATGACTCTCAGCGTTCCTTTGCCCAAGAGTTAGCAATTCCACAGCCTATTGTGGCGATCGCACCTATGGATGGCGTGGAGATTTTTCGAGGTTTGACGATCGTGGCTGATGGCGTGACAATCAGAGGCTTGAGCATCTATGGCTTTAATGCGATCGAGAGTGTCCCCACTACTACACCATCGGCTGACATCTTCATTTCGCACAAGTCGCCACCACCTGACACGACCGAGCAACAACAACCCGCCAAGTTTTCGCCTTTTTACGACAGCAATCGACCACCTCAAGGCGTAATCCTTGAAGCCAACTGGTTAGGCATTTCACCTATGGGTAAAATGCCCAAACAACCTTCCAGTTTTGGGGTTTATCTATTTAATAGTACCGATACGTTCATCCGTCACAATCGGATTGCCTATCACGAGGGCAGTGGGATTGTCACATCGGTTAGAGCCACAGGAACTCAGATTATTGAAAATGCAATTACTAGCAACGGCTTTGATGGAATGCCTCACGGTATTTATCTCGAAGGTGAAATTGCCAATCTAAAAATCAAGGGCAACACCATCTGCGCCAATGATGGAAGTGGTGTCTATCTCTTCAAACCCAATGGCGCGATCGCGATCGGAGATAACCGTATTTTATTCAACGATCGCAGTACCAACTATGCCGCCATTTATCTAATGGGCAACGATCATCAAATTACCAACAACGAAATTCGCAACCAACGCGGCACTGGTATCGCGATCGCCGCTTTTCCAAAAAGCGATCGCAATCTCATTCGCAAAAATACTTTTACAAATCTCAGTGGCTTGAGCATTGATTTAATTTCTCAGCGTCATGTAGGCGATCGCGATTTTGTCACAGGCGATGGCATTAACATCAAGCGTGATTCAAATTTTCGGCGGGTTGACACCGCCAATGGCGCAATTAATGCACCGAGTTTTCTGGCTAGAGCATTCCCGATGTTCACACCAAATCAAGTCAATATCGACGGAACCGCAGATCCTGACACAGAAATTGATCTCTATCAGGTCATAGGTAAAGTTGATGACAGTCTGCCCTATGGTGCGCTCAGTGAATATCTGACCACAGTCAAAACTGACGCAAATGGTAAATTTGGCGCGACCCTAACTAATCTCCAAGTTGGCGACACCATCAGCGCGATCGCCACCGATCCACAGTACGGCACATCCGAGCCAGCCTTTAATGCCCGCATCGTCAATCCAGATCTGTCAGTTCCCCCCAGTACAAATATCCAACTACCAGTTCCCGCCTGCACCACTCCACCACAAATCACGCAAATCCCTCAACCGACATCACCCACGCCAATCACCCTATCAGTTCCACGCCAAGTTCACTTTGCCCTCGATCGCGACAATATCAGTCCCAATAGCGCTAAAGTTTTGGATCGGGTTGCGGATGTATTAAGGCAATATCCCACAATCATCATTAATCTCGCAGGACATACCGATCCTAGAGCCAGTGATGAATATAACCGCGAACTAGGTTTTAGGAGATCGCTATCCGTTCGTAATTACCTAATGCGACAGGGTATCGCCTCTGAACGCATGACTGTGCGATCGCTTGGGGAAACTCAACGGGCGGCTCAAGGCGATCGGGCTATTGACTATGCCAGCGATCGCCGTGTGGAGATTGAATTTACCGATATCCGCGATGTCGAAATTCAGTTTGAGTCACAACAAGAAGACTTACAAATAGAAAAATAGGGAATCAACCAAAATGGCTAGCAAACGGAAACCAAATCAATTTCAAAATCAATTTCAAATATTTAGCAAATTAGTTGTCCTATTTTGGCAAGGAATATTATCTGTTTTTGGGCGATCGTTATTACCTAAATCAAACTTTAAATTAAAAAAATTACAACATAAACAAATTCAAAAAGATAACCAAAATATTAGAAAAACTAGAGCCGTAAAACTAATGCGATCGCTATTCACAGTGATCATGACTTTAGTATTGACCATCAGCCTAAGCGGTATTAATCTATGGTTTACTTTGCCAGCCTATGCCGCAGGTTTATATATAGAGCCAATCACTTGGGATTTTGTGGGGCTAGATAGCAATAATGTTAACGTCGGACCTAATAACTTCTTACTAGCCGCCAGAGTCTGTAATACCAATGGAATTGGTGGCAGCCCCCTCACCAATATTAACGTCCAATACCAAAGAACTGGCGCATTTAATCCATTTGTCACCGTCACCGCTATCAACGGCGTAAACATTGACACAGTTAATATTCCTAGTCTCCCTTCAGGAGTAAAGCCGCCAAATCACCAGCAAGTACCAAATTCTGGCTCTGCTAATATTACTCCCAGCAACTGCTTTGATGCTTATTTTAATATTGTAGTATCCAGAGACTCAGCCGCCTACAGAACAGTTCAGCAATATAGACTAGTTGCCAGCGCTGCGGGTGCTGGCTCAGTTGACACCAACACCGCCTTAGCATCAGGGATTACTGGCTATACATACGGAACTTCTGTTTCTCAGCAGATTTATGTTGAGAAAATTCTTTCTCAATCTCGAAACTCCGTTGTAAGTTTTTCAGGGCCGAGCAGCGTATTTGTCGGTGACACTGTGGAATATGTATTAACCACAAAAACTGCCACGGCGTATCCTCAGCTAACTGTTAGTACAGACTTCCCAAATGGTCTCATTCAACTTGTCGATGTTAAAACGACCTATAGCTCTGACCCAAGCGTGGTCAGTAGTGGGGTCTACTTTGATGCTTGTGGATGGATAGCCGATCCGTCTAACGTTGGCTACAATACGAGTGCCAATACTTGCGACGGCCCAGTGCTGGATCAAGATCTAGGTGCAGCCCAAGATGGCAAAGTCGGTAATGATGTTATCACTAGATATCGGGTTAAGATTCTCTCAACTGGGATTGGCTCACCACCTAGTAGTACAATCACCGTCAATCATTTGATCAATGACTTTTCAGGTGGAAGTTTTCACTATAATGCCGACTATGGTTTTGGCATTGGTACATCACAGATTACGATTAACGACAGCACCACAGACTTACAGATCGTTAAATCTCACACGGGTAACTTTGCTACTGGCAATAACACTTATCAATTACAAGTTAAAAATAATGGTCCTACTTCTGCGAGAGGAACACTAACAGTTGTCGATACCTTACCAACTGGATTTAGCTATGTTTCGGCTAGTAGTAGCGATCCTTGGACTTGTTCTGCTGCTGGTCAAATCGTAACTTGCACTAATCCTAATAGCACGAATTTTGCAGTCAGTGCGACTTCTACCATTAATCTGGTAGTAAACGTTGGTGCAACGGCCGCTACTTATAGCCTCAACACTGCAACTGTAACCAGTGGTAGTCCTGATTCTAATCTCGCAAATAACTCATCTAGCGATCCGACAACAGTATTATCTGGCGCAAATATTAGCTTAACCAAAACTCATAGCCCAGCCACTTTTATCGTAGGTAGTACGGGAACTTATACCTTAACAGTGAGTAATTCCAGTGCTTTTGACGGGATTGGTCCGATAGTTATTGCAGATAAGTTGCCAACAGGAATTAGTTATATTTCAGGTTCTGGCGCATCAATTAGCTACCCCGCCACAACAGCGCCCTCTGGTTGCAGCATTGCGTCTGGAACTGTCACTTGTCCTTGGACTGTTAGTGCTAGCGGTCAAAATGTTACCTTTCAAAATAATGCCAATCTAGTTGTTGGCGCTTCATCCATAGTCACACTGAATGTAGCGATCGGCTCAAGTGCATTGCCTAGTGTTATTAATACTGCTACGGCAACTACAACTAATTATGATCCAAGTACCAGTAATAATACCGCAACAGATACTGCTCCAGTTGTGTCTCCTATCCCTGATTTACAAGTCACAAAATCTCACTTAGATTCATCTGGCAATCCGATTTCGTTCACTGCTGCTGGATTAAACAAATACACCATTACTGTTAAGAATGTAGGTGTCGCACCCACTACTGGAGCAATTAGTGTAGTTGAGACTTTTCCTGCTGGAGCAGGCATGACCTATAAGCTCTCTCCAACCACAGCAGGTGGGACAGTTTTAACTAATGGTTGGAGTTCTTCAGCTACTGATGGAAGCGCAGGATCGATTACCTTTACTAATGCTGGACCATTGGCAGCAGGTGTAAGTAGTTCGTTTGATATTATCGTTAGCCCTACCACTGCGGGAACGTATGGAACAGTAAGTGGCTTTGCTAGTTCTACAATCACTTCTGGAAACAAAGTAGTTGTTAGTACGACAGGTGATACCAACACGGCAAATGACACTTACTATGATGCAACAGTTGTAGTTACCGCTCCTACTAATACAACAAAAGCTGATGCAATAGTCGCAAAAACTGTATTCCAATCGCCTACACCAAGCAATCGAACGGTTATTTACCAGATAGTAGTTACAGATCATACTCAAGGCAGTTCTGGCACAGATACATTTACATTTAGTGACGTTATCCCTTCACAGATTTCGAGCCTCAGCTTTGGTAACAATGCAACTTCTTACAACAACTCAATTTGTACGTTTGCGGGAGGTAATGGCAATGGCACACCAACTTGCAGTTTGAGTTTTTCGGGAAACACTTTAAGCGGTAGTGTTACCTTGAAAAAAAATGATGGTAACGCAACTTTTTTCATTAAAGGAACATTGGCGACAGGCTATGCTGGAACATTGCCGAACACAGCATCAGTAAATGTTGCAAGCGGTTTTACTGATGAAAATCCATCCGACAACATCTCTACTGCTAGTTTTTCTTACAACGAAGCAGATCTCACCATTACCAAGACACCTGCAAACGCAAATGTAATTCGGGGAGGTACAGCCAACTTTACGATCGCCGTAAAGAACGATGGAACTGGATCAACATCAGGCGTAATTACAGTTACAGATACTTTAAACGCGGACTTAACATTTATTCAAGGTAGTTCGGCTGCTCTTAGCTCTGGTTGGTCTTGTAGCGCACCGACCAAAGTTAGCGGTCAGACTCAATTAGTTACTTGCACCAACCCTGGACCTTTAGCCGCAGGAGCATCAAGCAGTATTAGTCTACAAGCAACGGTCTCGGGTACTGCTACTTTAGGTACTGCTATTCCCAATACTGCCTCAGTTTCTACTCCTAATGAGGTGACTACTAACAACAACACTTCTGCGATCGCCAACGTTACCCCGATCGCTGCGAACTCAGACTTAATAATCAGCAAATCGGGACCAGCCACAACTAATTTAGGACAAAATTTAACTTATTCGCTGACTGTTACCAATCAGGGAACAACATCTGCGATCGCTTCCACTAATCCCATTACGGTCACAGACACTTTACAAAGTGGATTAACTTTCCTTTCTGGAACTGGATCTGGTTGGAGTTGTTCTGCTGCTGCTCAAGTTGTAACTTGTACCAGCAACACCGATCTTGCGCCTAGTGACACTTCTGTCATTACGCTCAATACATTGGTAGGTACATCAACCGTATCCCCTATTAACAACAGTGCCAGCATTTCTTTAGTAGGTGAAACCGTCACAAACAACAACAACTCTCTTGTGGTCGTTACCACCATTAATCAAAGTGCGGATTTATCTGTTGTCAAAAGTCACACAGACAATTTTGTACTGGGACAAAGCGCTAATTACAAACTGCTAGTTACTAACAATGGACCTTCATCCGTACCTAGCACGATTACAGTTGTTGATACATTACCCAATGATCTCGCCTTTGTGAGTTCGACGGGCGGTGGTTTTACTTGTACGGCTCCAGCAAAAGTAAATGGGACTCCGCAAGTTGTCACCTGTACTAATGCTGCGGGTTTGGTAGTTGGGACAAGTGCCACAATTACTCTCAATGTGACAGTAGGTGCAGCTACTCCGACAGGAACTAATAGCATTACCAATACGGCTACTGTATCTAGTGCAGTGTCAGATCCAGTGAGTAGTAACAACACCAGCACTGACCCAACCACGATTAGTCCATTACAAGCCGATCTCAAACTAACTAAAACTCGCTTCGGAACTTTTGCGATCGGTGGTCAAGGAACCTACACTCTCGCAGTGCAGAACCTTGGTCCTGCACTCGCCACAGGAACTCTCACAATCACAGATACCTTACCTGCAAACTTGACCTTAGCTTCCTTTATCGGTCAGGGTTGGACTTGCACAACCATCGGCAGTGCTAGCGTAAGTTGCACAAATCCCAATGCGTCAGGTTTGGCATCAGGTAGCACCACTGCCGTCAATATTACGGTCAATATCGGCGTAGGTACACCAGTGGGAACGAATAGCATCACTAACACTGCTAATCTCAATGTTCCTGCCTACGATCTTATTTCATCGAATAATACAGCCAGCAATCCAACAACGATTAGCGGTAGTGCTGATTTAACTGTCACAAAAACAACTACTAGTACATTTGTTCTTGGTCAGCAAGCTGTTTACACAATCAAAGTCACCAATAATGGGTCAAGTACATCTGTTGCACCGATTACTTTAGTCGATCAATTACCTACGGGACTAACCTATGTCTCTGCTGCTGGCATAAATTGGACTTGTCCTGCTTCTTCTACGATTCCAGATATTACCTGTACTTACAGTGTTAGTTTGACTTCTGGAGCCAGTGCAAGCGATCTGATCTTTACCGTAAATGTGGTCAACCTCTCGCCATCGGCAAATCCGACTTCATACACTAACTTTGTAACTGTGTATGGTCCTACCTCTGATCCTAATACCGACAATAACGTCGCTCAGGTGACTAACCCCCGAATAAATCCCGTACCAAGCCTTAACCTCGTTAAGCGAATTACTAACATCAATAATGTAGATATTACTGGATTTATTTCTGTTACAGCTTCAGGTTTGTCTAATGATGCAGATCCCAAATGGCCTACGCCTACCCAATACCTACGCGGAGGCGTCAACTGTAACGCTTCCACACCTTGTACTACTGCCACAGCAGCAACGATCACAGGTGGTAAGCCAGGAGACTTGGTAGAATACACAATTTATTTCCTCTCTAATGGCACAGAGAACCTCAAGAATGCTCAAATCTGCGATGCCATTCCTGCTAATACGACCTTTGAGGTTGACACTTATACAACTGGAAAGGGAATCCTTTTAGGCTGGGATAGTACGGGTGGAGTCCTCCCTGATCCTGCAAATTCGACATTAGTGACAAATGTTAAAGTCGCACTCACTAATCTCTCAGATAGCGATACAGGTAAGTTCTTAGCGATAAATACAGCCGAATCAGGCGCTCCTTCCCCTTGTAGCTTAGCTACCAATGCTAGAGGAGCTGTCTTAGTGAAATTCGGTTTGAGTCCTGTCATACCTTCCGCGACTAGTTCAGGTACACCGAAAAGTTCCTACGGTTTTGTGAGATTTAAAGTCAAAGTCAATTAGAAACTAAAACATGAGGTCAAAACCATGAAATTTCCATCTAGTCATTATTATGCCAGTCCACATATTTCTATTCCCGAACCTATACCTAGGGCGATCGCTTCGAGGGAAAGCGTTGAATCTCATTGTGGGGATTAGTTTGCTTTAAATTTTTAAATCCATTATTTACCTAATATCTCCAAAATCAACCATGAAATTGAAGTCTCGCCTTCGTTTTTATACCAGTGTATTCCTGACATCCGCTTTGATAATCGGCGGGAGTTTCTCTCTCTCCAAACTCGCTCTAGCGTCTGGCACTTCGGCTGGCACTGTAATCACCAACACCGCTACAGGTAGTTTTGATGGTGAAACATCAGGAACTTCGGGAACCGTGACATCCAACGCTGTCACCTTGTCAGTATTAGAAGTCACGGGGATTACGGTAGCCACTTCAGGTGTTACCAAAGCTACGCCCACCCAAGTCACTACCGATGGCTTAACAGGCGGTCCTTACCAAAGCACTGCTACAGAAACAGTCAGAGGCGATATCGTCTATTTTGACTTCACAATCACCAATACAGGCAACAGTCCAACAGCTTTCTTTATTCCCGATGTCACCACAATCACCAATGGGACACAAAGGGGGATCAGAGTCATTGAAGTTGATCCTGATGGTTCAGTTGTAACAAATGCGCCGACAGTTTTAAATACCACTGTCCCTAGTGGCGGCGGCATTACGACCGCGTTTCTCGGAACTACCGATGGTTACATTCCCGTCAATGGCACAGTAAAAGTGCGTGTTGCTGTTGAGATTACAGGAACCCAAGTGGGTAATACAACCACGGTTGTTTTGGGGAATACATCTGTTGCTAACGGACAAAATGAAGATTATGTTGCTTCCACTGGCCCCGCTAATCGTGATGTGTTTACCTCAGATCTTGCCAATGGGACGGTAGTTCCTACGACTGGCTATGCCGCAGGAGTTCCCACCAATACTGGCTACGCAGGTAAGGCGGGCATCGATCAAACTGTGGAAACTAATGGCGCTCCTGTCAATGGTGATACGACATTCTCCCGTAAGGAAGCCAGCAATACCCAAACTGTGAACATCACATCAGGGATTGATTATGGTGACGCTCCCAACACCTTTGGCACGGTGCTAAATTCTGCTACTGGTTATTCTGGTAGCGGCGCAAGTCACCTGATTGATAATACTATCAAGATCGGAACAGCCGTAACTGATGCTGAAGATGATGGTCAGCCGACCGTAGGAGCAAACGGCGACGATAGCAATGGCACAACCCCAGACGATGAAGATGGTGTCACGCTCCCTAACTTTGATATCAACCAAACCACTTACACTGCGACTGTTAACGTCACTAACACCACAGGTAGTTCCGCCTACTTAGTGGGCTGGATTGACTTCAATCGTGATGGCGTTTTCCAAACTAGTGAAGCTGTAATCTATGATGCAACTCCTGGTGGCAACATAGACCCGATTCCCACAGGTACAACTAACTCTCCCTTAACCTTGACTTGGACTCTTCCTGCTGGTTTGAGTGCTGGCGATCGCTATGCAAGGTTCCGTTTAACCACAGACTTGAATGTAATTGGCAATGTGATTACTCCTGTGGCTCAGGCTCTCACACCTTTAGGTAAGGGTGAAGTCGAAGACTATATCCTCGGTAAAGTTCCTGGATTTAACCTCGTCAAGCGGATTACAAATATCAATGGTACAGATATCACAGGATTTGTGAATGGGCCAGATGTGATTGGCAATAATGACAGTGATGTTAAATGGCCATCACCGAATACTCAATACCTGCGTGGTGGAGTCAATTGCACGCCTACCACTCCATGTACTACGTCTAGTGGCACGATCTCAGGTGCGAAACCTGGCGATTTAGTGGAATATACAATCTACTTCCTCTCCAATGGCTCTGATAACGTCAAGAATGTTCAACTTTGCGATCGCATTCCTAGTAGCGGAACTGCTCCTATCTATAACACCACTTTTGAACCAGATACCTATGGTACTGGTAACGGCGTTTTATTTGGATGGGATAGCCAAGCGACTCCCACAACATTGCCTGATCCTACTAACTCAACATTAGTACCTTCGATCAAGGTTGCCATCGCTAATACAGTAGCCTTTGTTGCATCCTCCACAGCCTTACCCACTACACCTTGTAATGGAACTGCTAATCCTAATGGTGCGGTCTTGTTTAATATTGGGGCAAGTACAGTCGTGCCTGCTGCCACAGGTGCAGGTGCGCCGATCAATTCCTATGGATTCATCCGCTTTAAAGTGAAAGTAAATTAATTCTTTCCATTAGGGCTAAATATTTGCTATTTAGCCCTAATGGAGTTATCTCTCAGCCAAAACAGATCTATGTCAAAATTTTTATTCCGAGATTCAACTCGCTTATTACTAACTACTGCCCTTATACTTGGCAGTTGCTTCACTTTGGCTAAATCAGTTTTGGCTGACTCGACTCCTCCGAATACGCCCATTACAAACACTGCCATAGGCACTTTTGAAGGTACAACTTCAGGCACAACAGGAAGTGTCACTTCTAACACTGTAACCATCTCAGTACTGGAAGTTGCAGGTATTACCGCAACTTCATCGGGCAATCAAGAAGCTTCCCTAGCCGTAACCAATGCGGGAACCTATCAAGGTATTGCAGGGATTAACACGGGTGATGTGGTCTATTTTGACTTCACTGTAACTAATGTAGGTAATGATCCAACTGCATTCTTTATCCCAGGTACTGCCACAATTAGCGGCGGTACATTTGAAAATATTCAGATTATTGCAGTCGATCCTGATGGCTCAGGAATTGCTACATCAACGACTCTAGCGGTCACAGTCCCAGCGGGTACTGGTGGAGACACGATCGCTTTATTAGGAGCAACTAATGGCTATATTCCTGTAAATGGCACAGTGACAGTGCGCGTAGCTGTTAAAGTCACAGAAACAATAGTGGGCAATGCGATCGCAGTCACATTAGGAGATACATCCACAAGTCTCGGAAGTCAAAACCAGCCTTATATAGCCAATGGTACGAACGATCTCTATACCGTAGATTTAGCAAATAATACTGTTAATCCTTATCCAGTTGCGACTTTTCCTTCAGTTAGCCAAGTGGTTGAAACTGATGGAAATCCTACTAATGGCGATGTCACTAATAATAGACAAGAAGCCAGTGCTACTCAATCAGTCAATTTAGCTGCGACTCCAGTAATATTTGGTTATAAGTCAGTTACTCTGACCACAGATGCTGATACTAACAATAGTGTCACCCCCAATGACACCCTAACATGGCGCATCACTTATGCCAATACAGGAACAGTCGATGTTACTAACTTCCAAATTGCCGATGTCCTGCCTGCGAATGTGACCTTATTTGGAAGTTTAGCTGCGGCTAATATTACAGTCAATGCGGCTCAGGCTTCCGCAACTCCATCTCCAAATACAAGTTATACAGGAATTGCGGGGAATGAGAATCTGTTCGTGAGTACTATAACTTTAAAAGCGGGTGGAGTAATCAATGTTGATATTCCTGTAAAGGTGAATGCCGCAGTTCCAAATGGAACAGTTTTGAGCAATCAGCCCACAGCCAGCAGCAATGTTTTACCGATCGCAGGTGTCAAAACTGACAATATTGACGGTACAAATAATGCTCTCCCTCTAAGCATTCCTGCCCCAACTGGTAGTATTACTCAAACTCAAACAGCAGCGATCGAGCCCACCACTGCAACTGTGTTAGGCACGATCGTTGCAACTCCAAAACTTGTTTTGGTAAAGCGGATTACGGCTATTAATGACGTGGCGATCGCAGGTTTTGTTAATGATGGAGTTGCATCTTCTGCCGATGACGAGGCTAACTGGCCAACTCCACTAGATACCTATTTACGAGGTGCGGTCGATGTTCCTAATGTTAAGCCAAGCGATCGCCTAGAATACACCATCTACTTTTTGGTGATCGGTAATACCAATGTCACAAATGTCACTATTTGTGATTTAGTTCCTGCTCAAACAACTTATGTGGATCAAGCCTATAACGTTATTGGTGGCGGTAGTAACTTAGGCGTAGCTTTTGCAAATAGTAATACTGCTTTGCCTAGCGCCCCAACTAACTATCTGACTGGGCTTTTTGATAGCGATCGCGCCAATTTTTATCCAGCCAATGTCTTGCCACCAAATAACTGCACTAAACCTAGTGGAGGTAGTTTAAGTAGTAGTGATAATACTGATGGAATAGTGGTGGTTAGCATAGTTACTTCTCCAACGATTTTGCCATTTGCGACATCGCCTGGAACCCCTTCTAGTTCCTATGGCTTTGTACGCTTTCAGGTAAAAGTCAAATAAAAAAAGAATTAAGTAGAGACAAACGGGGAATTCGGAAAAAATCAGACGCTAAGTACGAAAACATAGTATACATCTATTACTTGATCTCCAAACTCCACTTGTCACAGACTGTATCTTTTCGGCGCGATCGCAAATAACTTCACAGCAAGAAAATTCGCTCAAACAGTTCGCAAACGTTCAATGTCCTTTATTGGTGGCGCACCGAACATACGAGAATACTCGCGGCTAAATTGTGATGGACTCTCGTAACCTACTTGATAAGCAGCATTTGCCGCATCGGAGTTTTCGGCAAGCATGAGGCGACGTGCTTCCAATAGTCTTAGTTGCTTTTGATATTGAAGAGGACTCATGGATGTCACTTCTTTGAAATGATAATGGAAAGATGAAGGAGACATACTGACCCGATCGGCAAGATTCTCAACTCGCATCGGTTGAGCAAAATCAGTCTTAATCAATTGGATCACCTCAGCGATGCGCTGCATATTGCTTCCCGACGTGGCAATTTGGCGCACAGGTTCGCCCTGTTCGCCCATCAAAAGCCGATAATAGATTTCACGGATAATCATCGGAGCTAACATTGGGATATCTTGCGGCGTATCCAAAAGCTTTGTCAATCGTAGCGCGCAGTCGATTAGTGAAGCATCAACAGTGCTCACAAACAAGCCTCTCACCGATTTCTCTTTTTTGCTTGTATTTAGACTGGTTTGGGAAGTAATAATATCGCAAAGCTGGAGTGGATCTAAATTTAGCTTAAATCCTAAATAGGGCTTTTCTGGAGTCGCCTCTACCACAAATCCACTTATTGGCAAATCAACCGAAACCACAAGGTATTGACCCGCACCATAACGATAGGTTTCCTCACCCAGTAGAGCTTCTTTTTTACCCTGAAGCAGAATGGCAAAAATTGGATCGGAAACTCCACGGAGCGCGGAGGGGGCAGAAGATTGTCGCTGAAATTCTAGTAAATCGATCGCTGTTTTATGAAAACCGTTTCCTTTTCCTTCGGTGTGACGTGTTACTAAGGTCGCTAGTTCTTGGCATTGATTTGCAATATTCTGTGGGATCTGTGCTGTCGCATTTAAATTTATTTTGTGGTTAATGATTTCAATCATCATATTGTTTGCTCGACTAACATAATCATCTCCTTTTAAGCATTATATAGTATGCATAAAATCTTGACTTGGAGGATTAGGCAATAAAGCGCGAGGTCTGTGTATTTTGAATTTTTGCATTTACGCATACAGTCGATGCATCCAAACAAATTAGATAGAGAATGAAGCGATGACAAAGGACAGACCAAAAATTGCACTGGTAACTGGAGCAAGCCGAGGGCTGGGCAAAAATACCGCTTTAACCCTTGCTAAAAAAGGTGTAGATGTAATTGTGACTTATCACAATAGCGAAGAAGAAGCCGATAGAGTTGTTGCGGAGATCGAATTGATTGGGGCAAAAGCCATCGCACTGAAACTGGATACTTCCAATATTAAATCCTTTAATGGATTTGCTGAAGAAGTGAAGCGATCTCTCCAAGCGAACTGGCAGACCGAGCATTTCGATTTCCTCGTCAACAATGCTGGTGTTGGAATTTATGCGTCTTTTTCAGATACAACTGAAGATGATTTCGATCGCTTGATGAATATTCACTTTAAGGGTGTTTTCTTTCTCACCCAAAAACTACTTCCGCTGATCAATGATGGCGGACGGATCGTGAATATTTCGTCTGGGCTTGCCCGTTTTACCTACACAGGTTATGCCGCCTATGCAAGCATGAAGGGTGCGATCGAGGTTTTGACTCGATACATGGCTAAAGAATTAGGCTCCAGACAAATTGCCGTAAATGTGGTGGCTCCAGGTGCGATAGAAACTGATTTTGGTGGTGGTACGGTACGGGACAATCTAGATCTGAACAATTTGATTGCTTCCCAAACCGCCTTGGGTCGCGTCGGTCTTCCTGATGATATTGGTGGTGCGATCGCCGCTTTACTCTCCGAAGAAAGTAGATGGATTAATGGGCAGAGAATCGAAGTCTCTGGTGGTCAGGCTTTGTAATTCAAATTAATGTCAACAGCAAGAAAGAATCTAAATGAGAGAGGATTATTTATGAAAGTGATATTAACAGGTTCGCTCGGAAACATCAGCAAGCCACTGACAAAGGAGTTAGTTGAAAAAGGTCATAGGGTTACTGTTATCAGCAGCAATCCCGAGAAACAAAAAGAGATTGAAGCCTTGGGCGCGATCGCTGCTATTGGAACCTTGGAAGATGTTGATTTCTTAGTATCCACTTTTACAGGTGCGGATGCTGCGTATTGTATGGTTCCTCCAAACAACTATTTCGATCAGAAACTTGACCTAATTGCCTACTATTGCAGACTCGGCAATAACTATGCACAGGCTATCAAGCAATCGGGCATACAGCGAGTGGTTAACCTAAGTAGCATTGGTGCTCATTTAGATAAAGGCTCAGGGATTTTACTTGGTGCTCACAATGTAGAGAAGATTCTGAACGAACTATCACCAGACGTAGCCATTACGCATCTGCGACCTACTTCTTTCTACTACAATTTGTGGTAGTCCTAAACAAGTAAGGATGAGTTGTAGTGGTGAATAAAAAACCAGATAGCACCAATATGATTCTCTATTTTTTTAGATAAAGAGAGGGGTTTCCGAAATTTCATCACACTGAATCGTTGTTAGTGTCATGAATTATTCGCGGAAGATCTACGGTCGTGTTTAGCATGATCACGCTCGACAACAAGCCAAAAAACGTTAGTCTTCCTTTTTTTTAGCGGATACATTTACTTGTTGAGGAATCGCCTCGTATTTACGATTGACATAATTCTGCAACCAAGTTTCAGAAACGTCACAAACTCTGGCAATACCTGCAAGAGGAATCTTCTCAAGTAAGAGTTTGTCAATCAAGGCTTTGGTTTCTTCAGAGATTAGTTTTTGCCGTGGTGCTTCAACAAACTGGCGACCACAGGCTTTACATTTATGATTTTGATTCCCGTTATGAATAAAACCATTTTTGACCACATCTTTTGAGTTACAGTTTGGACAATTTGGCATTGGTAATTAAGTGTCTAAGAGTTGTTTTATGATTTTATCCTTACATCTGGCGGACTACCGAAATTATTTAGCAACTATTCAATTAGTTCGACTACATTTCTTTTTTAGTGTTTAACTGTGAAGTAATGAAAGGATGGCGAGGAGCCAAGAAGAACCCAACTACACTAGCAAAGAGAATTGGTGTAAAGGTGCCAAGTCCAGTCAACTTAGCAAGCAATAGCGTTGTACTAATGGGCGTTCGCGTTACAGCCGAATTGAGAGCCGCCATCATGCAAATCATGGCTAAGGTTCCATTAGCTCCGAAGTGGGTCATGGAAATTATCTTTCCCAAACAGGCTCCTGTAAAAAATAGAGGAATGATAATGCCTCCTCGCCAGCCTCCTGCGACGGTTATGCTAATCGCGAGCATTTTAGCGATCGCCAAAATGAGCAAAAAGGAAATCGTAAAGTTTCCGTCGATAATTGCCTCAAGTTGATGTTCACCAAAAAAACGAGTCAATGGAAATAGAACCGCTAACCCACCCAGTCCCAGTCCTGTAATTGTCGTTTTCCAATAAATGGAGTGAGGTAGTAACTCAAACAATCGCTCACAACCCCGAAATATTGCAATAAATATCCACCCTGCGATCGCCCCTAAGATTCCGTAAATAATCGCTTCGGAAAAATCAAAAAGGCTCGTGACATTGTATTGAGGAAAGTGCCAGACTGGACCAATACCAAGCTGGGTGAGGGCTACAAAGATGGTATATCCTGCACAACTTGCAACGATAGCAGGCAAAATAGCCTCACCATAAAGGGCAACTTGTTGGTGATGCAATATCTCTAAGGCAAAAAAAGCGCCGCCCAGTGGAGCGCCAAATAGAACTGTAAAACCTGATGCCATCCCCGCAATACTCAACGTTCGCAGAGCCTCACCACTCAATTGGAATCGATCTGCCAACCATGTACCTATGGAACCTGTGACTTGCACCATTGGTGCTTCTGGCCCAGCACTGCCTCCACTGGCAATACTGATGAGTGATGCCAGAATCATCGAAGGATTCTCGCGCATCGATAATCTGCCATTATTCAGGTGAATATTGTCAATAATTAAGCTAATTTCGCCAGGGTTGCCTAAGCAGTGAATGACCAAACCAACTAATAAGCCTGCTATGGGCATAACTATTAACAGAGAAAGTCCATCCCAACTCTCAAATCCTTGCATTAGGTGAGACAATCCAATCCAATAGATTGCAGCAAACAGACCGCAGATGATTCCAAGCACTGCCCATAACAACACAGACCGAGTTAACGTAATAGGGCTTTGTTTCATTGACTATTATGATGATTAGGAGGTAGATTAATAAACTAAATTGTATATGTTTATACATTTCCTACCGTGGAGTGTCAACCCGCTAGTGGGTACAATCTAGAGCTTGCAAAAGCTGGATTGTTAGAAGATAGATAGACAAACCTTTCTTTTTTTTCTGCCGAAGGCGGGAAAACAATCCTCTATACCTCGCTTGCTTGAAAAGCGCTATATCTTTAACATTCCCTAAAAGCATCCTAAAACTTATGACTGGCTCCAGAAATGATTGGTTTCCCTCTCCTATTTGGCACTTCACGATCGCTGATTATCAGAGTTTAAACGAAACTTTACTACAAGAAATTTATGCAGAACAACAACGCGATCGCCAAGGAGAAAAATGGTCAAATGTCCTTGGATGGCACAGTGTAAATGATTTACATAAACGCGATCGCTTTCAAGGTTTTACTAAAATTATTGAAGCAAATGTATTAGAAGTCGCTAACTTTATGCAATGGGATTTGCAGAAGTTTACCTTCAATATCACAACCTGTTGGGCGATTATTAATGGCAAGTTTGCCTCTAATTCTGTGCATAGTCATCCCAACTCGATTTTGAGTGGTGTTTACTATCTCAAAGCTCCTGAAAATTGCGGCGGAATATTTTTTAATGATCCTCGTCCTGCTTCGCAAATGCTAATTCCGCCAGTTGTGGAATTTAATCTCTGGACACATCCCAAAATTAGCTATAAACCCCACGAAGGAACAATGTTGTTGTTTCCTAGTTGGCTTTTGCATGGTGTGGATATGAATATGAGTGAAGAAGTAAGAATTGCCATCAGTTTTAATATTGGCATGAGTCCAATTAAGTCCTAAAAAAAACAGAGAGGCGGCGCATCTCCATCAAGCGCTTTGCGCTCAAACCCGAACCAAGAACTTTTTGAAAGTGTTGCTCTGCAACACTTTCAAAAAGTTCTTGATTCGTTTGCTCGGAAGTTGCTGTAAATCCCCAAAAGCTATAGCTTTTGGGGATTTACAAAAAATGATAGGGAGGTAACGCTTGACTCCATGAGATTTGCCAATGGGAATGCTCTTGCTCCCACGATCGCACTGACTGCTGTAAAAACTCCACCTGCGATCGCGGTAACAGTACATAAACTCGAATATCTTCTGCGCTTTGAGGCTCTACTTTTTGATAATCTAATTTAAAATCCTCTGACAAATTATCCATCAGAATCTGTAAATAGGCGATTACTTCTTGTTGTAACTGCGATTGCCATTGTTCTTGTTGTAAATATTGCGATCGCTTTGCCAATAGATAATCTTTGCCTTTGAGGTTACTCATTTCCACTTTCGGCGCGATCGCTTGCCCTGTAACCAAAAATTCGGCATAGCCCTCTAGTCGCTCTAAACTAGCCAAAAGGCGATCGCCTTCTGTTTGCAAATAAGTTTCTAACGCTTCATGGGAAACAAATGCTGTGCCGAATCGCAAAGGCAAAAGTGTGCGATCGCTAAATAGTTCACAGATAAGGCGATCGTGATGCACGATCACTTGCATAAGTGACTGCTCTGGCAATAGCTTGAGGGCTTCAATATCCACATCTGGCTCAACTACAGCCACTAGGCGATCGTAGGACAGATATTGGACTGGCTTTCCTGTAATCCCCACGGGTAATGTATGAGGGATAGGTTCAAGCAAAATCGCATAGGTATAAAGCATGGGATTACATTAACTATCTAACTAAGTATTAGTCATGTGGGTGCTTTGCGATCATATGACTAAGCTTTGATCACTGCGGTTGTTGTTGTTGGCTTTTCTTGCCATAATGCGATCGCGATTTATCTCAAACCTGTTTTAGAAAACTAAAGAGATTATGGAAAGTAGCAATCCTCCGTCTAGTAGAAGTTTTCGAGATTATTTGATCGAGGCGTTCCAAGATCCTGAAGAGGCGGCAGGTTATCTTACAGCGATTTTGGAAGAACCCGATCCTGAACCTGAGTTATTGGCTTTGGCACTTAATAATGTAGCGATCGCGTTGGGTAGTGATGGCGATCGCCAATGGGTGAAAGATTTTGGCGCAAGTGATAAAAGTCAATCGGTGTATGAGTTAGCGGCTTGGTTGGATAGTTTGGGATTGAGGCTAACGGTTGATGTGCAGTATAGCGAGCAGTTTATGGCGGATTTTCGGGAGGCACAGCAAGATATTGAGAATGGTGATGTTGTGTCTTTTGAAAGCATTCGTCGTGATGTTTAAGATGTAACGAATACTGCATAAAAACAAGAGAAAATTAGCTAAATGTTAGAATAATCATTAATTATTGATCGAAGCATTCATTTAGATGTCTATAGCTAAGCCACGTCATCACCAACTATTTCAAAGCAAAACGTTTGAAAAGCAAAAGGATAGCTTTTACAAAAGTCAGGGCGATCCTCAGAATTTGTTAAAACTTCATCAAATTGTTCTGAAGTGGATTGATTCTTTGCATGGTGGAAAATTAGACGACATGAAGGAAGTCTCTTTGCATGGCGAATTTCTCAATGATTTATTTCGGGATGTGTTGGGCTATCGATCGCTAATTCAGGGTAAAGCACAAACATGGGAAGTCCACGCAGAAACAGCAATTGCGGATGATGGTGGCTCAGCGGATGGGGCTTTAGGATTTTTTGCCGTAGGGAAAAAGGGTAAGGGGAAACTAGAGGGGCGGATTGTTGCACCGATTGAGTTGAAGGGGGCAAAGACAGATTTAGATCGGCGCACAGCGAGTCGTCCTGAGTCACCTGTGGATCAGGGTTGGCGCTATGCCAGAAATACGGATAATTGCGATTGGTTTATTGTCTCGAATTATCGGGAGATTCGGCTTTATCATACGAGCAAAAATTTTACCAATTACGAATCCTTTGCTTTAGAAGAATTAGCGGATCTTAATGAGTTTAGGAAATTCTATTTTCTGTTTTGTCGTCAGAATTTTTTGCCAATTAACAAAGCTGCGAAATTCTCGAAGATTGACGAGCTTTTTGCGGCTTCAACCAAGGCAGAAATAGAGATTACAAAAGAGTTGTACGCGGAATATAGTCAGTTGCGGGGACAATTATTTGAAGATTTTGCGGCTCTCAAACTGAATAAAACTAAGTATTCATCGGATGTGTTGATTGAGAAGGCACAGAAGTTATTAGATCGGGTGATTTTTGTTTGCTTTTGTGAAGATAAGGGGCTGATTGACAAGCGCAATATTTTGATGGAAGCCTATGAGTCGGGTAAGGCGTTTAATAGCTCTTGGAATAATTTTAAGCAGATATTTCGCTGGATTGATGTGGGCAATGATGATCCACCAATTGAGGGTTATAACGGTGGTTTGTTTGAGTACGATCCGATTTTGGATGAGGTTTTAAAAATTGATAGTTTGCGGTGTCAGCAGTTGGCAAGACTGGGGCGCTATGATTTTGATTCGGAAGTATCGGTGGATATTTTGGGGCATATTTTCGAGCAGTCGATCGCTGATTTAGAAGAGCTACAGCGACAGGCGACGGGTGTTAAAACCGATAAGAAAGAGGCAAAAAATAAGAGTAAGCGCAAGGTTCAGGGGGTTTACTATACTCCTGCTTATATTACGAAATATATTTTGGAGGTCAGTTTAGGCGAGTATTTAGAGCGTAGGCGTTTGGAGGTTGAGACTGAGGATGAATTGCAATCTTTACGAGCCTATTTGCTGGTTTTGCAAAATCTGAAAGTGATTGACCCTGCTTGCGGTTCGGGGGCATTTTTGATTGCGTCTTATGAGTATCTATTTAATGAGTACATTCTGGTCAATCAACGAATTGTGGGTTTGGGTGGAAAGGCTTTAAGTGCAGATAAAATCAAGCGTTTGATTTTGACAAATAATCTCTATGGGGTGGATTTGTCGCCTGAGTCGGTGGGGATTACGAAGCTGTCGTTGTGGTTGCATACGGCGGAACGGAAGCAAAAGTTAGAGAATTTGGATCGCAATATTAAGGTGGGGAATTCGTTGCTTAATGATCGCAAGTTGAGCGATCGCGCTTTTGATTGGGAAAAGGAATTTCCTGATGTGTTTGCGTCGGGGGGGTTTGATGTGGCGATCGGCAATCCGCCCTATGTGCGTCAGGAATATATTTCTCCGATTAAGCCCTATTTACAAAAGCATTATCAGTCCTATGATGGTGCGGCGGATCTCTATGCTTATTTCTATGAAAAGGGTGTGCAGATTCTTAAGCCTGATGGAATTTTGTCCTATATCGTGACGAATAAATGGCTACGCTCTGGTTATGGTGAGGCGTTACGGCGATTTTTTACGCAGTATACTCTATTTGAGAAAATTATCGATTTTGGTCATGCGCCAATTTTTCAAGATGCGGATACGTTTCCTTGTATTGTGTCGTTGCGAAAGAACAGACTGTCTATATTAGAAGAGGGAAGAACCCCCTCTAACTCCCCCTTGGAAGGGGGAGGACAAGAATTATCTGAGATTCCTCCTTTGGAAAGGCAAGAACAAGAATGCTCTGAGCTTCCCCCCTTGAAAGGGGGGACTGAGGGGGGTGAATCTCTGCTCTCCACTGGAGAAAATAGCGAAGTCTTAATCTGCTCAGTGCCACGCAAGGAATTAGAGAAAATCAATCTGTCGCAATATGTGAGGCAAAATGCTTTTCCTGTGGTGTGGTCACGCTTTAGTGAAAAAGCATGGAGTTTAGAATCTCCCGCCGTTGAGAGTCTCATGCAAAAAATTAAATCAGTAGGAATTCCACTTAAAGATTTTGCAGGTGTAAAGCCTTATCGTGGTATTACAACAGGATTCAATGATGCGTTTTGGATAGATGATTTTACTAGAGAAACTCTCATAGCAAGCGATCCTAGATCTGATGAATTAATAAAACCTTTTTTACGAGGTCAAGATATCAAAAGATGGAATCCAGAATGGGAAAATATGTGGATTATTTTTCCTCATAAAGATATTGATATTGATAGCTATCCCGCGATCAAAACACATTTACAAACTCATATACCTCAACTAGAAGCAAGAGCAGGTAAACAGCTTTGGTGGCAATATCAGGCATTTCCAGCTTTTTATAATTTGTTTAGCGCTCCAAAGATAATTTATCAAGTCATTCAATTTCATCCTCAATATTCTTTTGATGACTCAGGGCTGTATGAAAATGATAAAACATACTTTTTGCCGACAGGAGATTTGTATTTGCTTGGTTGTCTCAATGCTCCTTTAATGTGGTGGTATGCTTGGAGGTTCTTTGGGCATATGAAAGATGACGCTTTAAATCCTGCAAACTTTCTAATGGAATCTTTACCGATCGCACAACCAACCCCAACTATAAGAACCGAAACCGAAGAAATCGTCACTCGCTTAATTGCCATTACCAAAGAAAACCAACAACGCAACCGCGAAGTATGCGAATGGATACAAAGCACCCATAACATCCCCAAACTCGGACAAAAACTAGAAGACTTTGCCAGTCTCACCCAAGCCGACTTTGTGCAAGGTATCCGCGATCGTAAACCCAAAACATCAGGCGACCTCAGCCCCAAAGCCTTCAAAGCCGTTAACGAAGCCTATCAAGAATATGCCATCCCCATGCAACGCGATCGCGCCGAAGCCAATCGATTAGAGCATCGCCTCAGCGACCTAATCAACCAAGCCTATCAACTCACCCCCGAAGAGATAGAACTCATGTGGCGCACCGCCCCGCCACGAATGCCAATTTCGAGAGATTTATAGAGATTAACTTAGAATACAACTAGGAGGACAAACCCATGAACACCGCCAAACTCAGAATGCAAGGCAACGAACAACTAGCCATATTGCCCGACGGCTTTCAACTAGTCGGCGAAGAAGTCTATATCAAAAAAGTTGGCAACGCGATCATTCTCATCCCCAAAAACAATCTTTGGCAAACCCTCTGGAATAGCCTCGACCTCTTCTCAGATGACTTCATGGAAACTAGAGAGCAACCTCCATTAATCGAATCATCATTATCAAAAGATTGGCTTAGCAAAGAAGAAAATGAAGCATGGAAGGATTTGTAAAATGAAACCATTAACTATAGAAATACCTGAATCATTACAACAAAAGCTGATTGCGATCGCTAATCAAAGCAATGTCACCGTTGAGAGCTACATTCTAGGCGTTCTAGATAATGCTGCGGAAATTCCTAACCAGAGCATCGGTACACCACTCAAAACCCTAATAGACATTCAAAACATACTTAATGAACTAAAATCCGAGCTAATCGAAAAATATTATGTTAACCAACTAGGAATTTTTGGCTCCTATGCTAGAGGCGATTACAACTCAGCCAGTGATATAGATATCCTAGTGGAATATTCTCATAAACCAAGCTTATTTGACTTAATCGAACTAAAAGACTATTTATGCGATCGCCTGAAAATGAGAGTCGATCTAGTCACAAGAGACGGACTCAAACCCCAAATCAAAGAAAAAATCTTAGCAGAGGTCATCTACCTATGACCGACCGACCGCTTGATGATTTCTTGCAAGATATTCTCCGAGAAATTGAGAGAATAGAACGATTTACGGCTGACATAACAAGTCTTCAACAATTTGAGCAAGACGAAAAAACTACCTATGCTGTAATTAGATCTCTTGAGCTAATTGGCGAAGCAGTCAAAAAGATTCCCCAACCTGTAAGGATGCAAAATTCTGAAATCCCTTGGAAAGCGATCGCAGGAATGCGCGATATTCTCATACATCACTATTGGGATGCAGACCTAGAGACAGTTTGGGATGTCGCACAGCAACATCTAGAACCACTAAAATTAATAATCTTAAAACTTTTAAACACTTCAGATTAGATTATAAAAAACTATGGCAGAAGTAAAAATCTATTATGACAAACTAGGAAACACCCTCACCGTCTGGTTTAGCCATCCTCATGAAGAATATATCTGCGAAGAAACAGGCGATGAAGTAATCCTGATGAAAAATAAATCTGGTGTAGTAATTGGCTTTGAGAAGCTTAATTACAGCCTCCAAAAATCAGTAAATCTCAGTACAAGCCACAAGCCTGTCATGATTAAAGGCTCCGAAAATGACGTGGTTGTGATTTCTAAAGAAGACTGGGCAGCGATCGAAGAGACTATTTATCTAAACTCCATACATGGATATATCGACTCACTCAAAGAGGTCATGACTAGCCTCAGAAATGAATGGGGAAACGCTCAAGAGTTAGGATTGTAACCATGAAAGACTATCACATCAACATTTTCTACAGCGAAGAAGACGAAGCCTATATTGCCGATATCCCTGACTTAAAATATTGCTATGCGATCGCCGAAACTCCACAACAAGCACTCAACGAAGTAATTCTTGCTAAAACTGTATGGCTAGAAGCCGCAAATACAGAAAACAAAACAATTCCAATTCATCCTTACACAGAAACCCCAACAAAATAAGGCAGCGCTTTGCACTGCCTTATTTTGTTGAGGTAGTTCTAGAAATTCTTTTCGACAAACTTACGAATGCGATCGCATCCTCGGCGAATTGTTTCTAGATCCGTCGCATAGGAGAGGCGAATACAATTGTCTAAACCAAAGGCAATCCCTGGAATTACGGCAACTTGGAACTCCTCTAAAAGCTTGTCGCAAAACTCTAGGGAAGGTATATTAAAAGATTTGATGCTAGGGAATAGATAGAACGCGCCATCGGGCTTAGGGCAAGTTAACCCAGATATGGAAGTTAATAACTCATACATCACATCACGGCGTTCCTCAAAAGCTCGCCGCATTATTTCCACACATTCCTGCGAGTCATTAAGTGCCGTCACCGCCCCATATTGAGCAAAAGTACAAATATTGGAGGTGCTATGTCCTTGAATCATCGTCGCCGCTTTGATGATTTCCTGCGATCCTGCCAGATAACCAACCCGCCAACCCGTCATCGAATAAGCCTTGGCAAAACCACTACTAATCAGAGTGCGATCGTACATAGACTGACTGATAGACGCAATACTTACATGGGTTGCGCCATCATAAAGAATCTTTTCATAGATCTCATCGGAGACAATATACACATGGGGATGTCGGTCTAAAACTTCCGCCAAAGCTTTAATTTCCGCAGGGGAGTACACCATCCCAGTCGGATTAGAAGGCGAGTTAAGAACAAAAAGCTTAGTTTTAGGCGTAATTGCGGCTTCTAGCTGCTCAGGTGTGATTTTGTAACCGCTTTCTTCGGTCGTAATCACAAATACGGGGGTTGCTTCGGCAAGCTTTGCCATTTCAGGATAGCTAACCCAAAACGGGACAGGAATGATCACCTCATCCCCCTCGTCCAGAATCGCCATCATCAGGTTGTAAAGCGAATGTTTACCACCATTGGTTACGATGATTTGTTCAGGTTTGTAAGTTAATTGATTGTCGCGTAAAAGTTTTGCCGCGATCGCTTGTTTTAGTTCAGGAATACCCGCAGCAGCCGTATAGCGAGTTTTGCCTTGATCAAGGGCAGTTTTTGCCGCAGCCTTAATGTGATCGGGCGTATCAAAGTCTGGCTCACCAGCACTAAAGCTACAGATATCAATTCCACTAGCCTTCATTGCCTTAGCTTTTGCGTCGATCGCTAGAGTTAAGGAAGGCAGAATATGAGAAAGTCGTTTTGCCAGTTGCATTTTTTCTGGAGGGGGCGAAGGCAGGATTTTTGAGATTAGCATCGCATTGTATCAAAGCATACTTGCTTGAGTTTGCTAGATTTTTAACAATTTACGATTTGTGATTTCTTAAAACCCCAGAAAAATTTTAAAAGGCTGGCAAAGCCAGCCTTTTAAAATTTTTCTGGGGCTACACAATTCTGCAACAGATTGTATTCCATGCAGCAAGGGGCATACAGCAATTTCCGATCCAGAGAAACATAAGAATTTTATTGAAAGTGTTGCTTTGCAACACTTTCAATAAAATTCTTGGTTCGGGGTTGAACGCCAAGCGCCGCAACACTAATTTATTGGGTGGGAGAGGCTTAACATAGTTAGGTTTTGTTGTTATCCTAAATTTTTTTAAAAATCGGGTGCATAATTAATTTGCAGGCATACAGACTTTTGAGGCTTTGTATACAAGAAATTTTTAAAAAAGCTGACTTTGTCAGACCTTTAAAAAATTTCTTGGGTTTTAAGAAAGCACAAAGCGCTGTATTCGGAAACTGTGCTTTCAAAATTTACGTCTTAGCCATTTATGAAATCGCCACAAACGCCCCAGCCCCCATCACAACCACCAACACAGTCGCCATCTAAAACGAAGCCTCCCAAATCTAAGTTGATGACTCAGATCAATTCCCAGATCTATCAACTAACTCAGGTGGTTAATGGCGTATTAAAAATTAATCCGAAGGAATCTGTACCAAGGCTAGAGGTACGTCGATCGCAAAAGGATAAACCAGAAATTTATGACTTGGTGGGCGATCGCTATGTGCTAGGACGTAACACCAGTAAATGCGATATTGTCGTGCAAACGCCGCTAGTCAGCCAAATTCACGCTCAATTAGTTCGCGATCGCACTCAAAAAAAATCGCAATTTATACTGCAAGATCAGGACTCAACCAACGGCATTTATCGCGATAAGCAGCGCCTAAAAGCTGTGCCAATGCGTCACAAAATGAAAATCACGCTCGGCCCTCCAGAACTTGCTGAAGCCGCTACGATTCGCTACCTCGATCCGCCGCCTTGGTACATTCGCACTGTGCAGTACGCAGGAATTGGGATCGGCTCGATCGCAGGGATGATTGTCTTTGCGATCGGGCTAGAACTGAGCCGAGTTCCTGCTCTGCGACCATTACCCGTTACCCAGCAAGGGCCAGTGGAAGTTGTGGCAGGAGATGGCATCAAGCGCCTCGATCCAACTGATATTGCTAACCACACGGAATATGCGTCTATCGGTGAATTTGGCGAATTTATCCCCAAAGCCGTAATTGCTTCAGAGGACACCTCATTTCGCTGGAATATTGGCGTTGATCCTATAGGCGTAGCACGGGCGATTATTACCAATGTCCGCAGTCGTGGCGAGCGCCTAGAAGGTGCTAGCACCGTCACGCAGCAATTAGCCCGCAACCTGCTAGGCACGACCTATGTGGGACGTGATGACTCCGCAGGGCGTAAGTGGCGTGAGGCGGCGGCAGCGATTAAGCTGACCTTCACCTATAGCAAAGATGAGATTATGCGGCTATATCTCAATCGCGCCTATACGGGCTATGGAGTTTATGGCTTTAAAGATGCTGCAAAACTTTATTTTGGGAAAGAAGCTTCCGAACTCTCCCTCTCAGAAGCCGCAACCCTTGTTGGTTTACTCCCCTCTCCTGAGACAATTAATCCCTTTAAAAACAAAAATCGTGCCATCGAATATCGCGATCGCATTTTGTATCGCATGGTAGATTTGGGCATGATTTCGGCTAAGGATGCGGAGCGGGCAAGGCGATCGGTCTTAATCCTCAATGAAGCTGCTAAAACTAAGCTCCAAGGCTCCGTTGCTCCCTATTACTACAGCTATGTCTTTGAGGAGTTACAAGATCTTCTTGGGGAAGATTTCGCCAAGGAAGGGAACTTGATTGTGGAAACAAATCTTGATCTAGGTATGCAAAAAGCCTCAGACAAGTCACTCCGCGAGGCTGTCGCCAATGATGGTGGCACGTATGGGTTTAGTCAAGGCGCGATCGTCACTGTCAATGCGAGGAATGGATCACTTTTAGCAATGACTGGCGGTGTCAACTATCAGACGAGCCAGTTTAACCGCGCTTCCAATTCCCTCCGCCAAGCAGGCTCAACCTTCAAACTCTTTAGCTACGCCGCCGCCTTAAAAAGCGGAATTTCTGCCAATACTACTTTTTCCTGCAATGGTTTCGCTGGAATCACTGGTTGTCACAATGGCGGCAGTGGGTCAATCGATATGTATCGCGGCTTCGCTCTCTCAGAAAATGTAGTGGCAGTGCGAGTTGCTGAGAGTGCGGGCTTGGGTAATGTTGTGCAGATGGCAAGGGATTTAGGGATTACTGCCAAGTTAGACGAGTCTAGCAATATGGTCTTAGGTGGAAATGAGGTGAAGATGTTAGAGATGGCGGGAGCCTACGCCACAGTTGTCAATGAGGGGAAGTATATTAAGCCCCATGCGATTCGGCGTATTCTCGATAGCGCTGACTGCGCTAACCCCAAAGATCATCAGACTTGTCGCGTTATTTTTGATGCGAGTGCCTTAATCCAGCCACGTCAAGCGATCGCGGCGGATGTCGCCAATACAATGATGGATTTGATGAGTGGAGTTGTCCAATATGGCACGGGGCGAGCTGCCGCCATCCCTCAAGCAAAAGTAGTTGGCAAGACAGGAACCACCGATGAAGGGCGAGATCTTTGGTTTATTGGAGCAGTGCCAAGCCGTGATTTGGTTACAGCCGTTTGGCTAGGTAATGATGAGGGTGTAACTAATGGCTCAAGCTCAGTCGCCGCAAAGGTTTGGGGTGACTACATGAGAGCAGCTTTACCGTAAAGGCAGCGTGCAGCGCGACCTTTACGGTAAAAAGTTTTACCAAAACCGCTTGACGACTGCCATAGGTGCTGTATATTGATTCCGTCTTTACGTCTTGTTTCAAGTTAATTTTCCAGCCCTATAGGAGTTACATCTGTGAATAAAGGTGAATTAGTCGATGCGATCGCCGATAAGGTATCCGTATCTAAAAAGAATATTGAAGTGATCGTTACATTAGCGCTTGAGTCCATTGTTGATGCTGTTGCTGAAGACGATCGCGTTACATTGGTAGGATTTGGTTCTTTTGAGCCACGGGAACGTAAAGAGCGAGAAGGTCGCAACCCCCGTACTGGCGAAAAGATGATCATCTCGGCTACTCGCGTTCCTGCTTTTTCGGCTGGCAAGCAGTTTAAAGAAAAAGTTGTAGAGTAATTTCTATCTCAAACAAAAAGAAGGAAGTGGAGCTTTGCTCCGCTTCCTTCTTTTTGTTTGGACTTACGCAGAAATTGATTAAGCCCTCACCCCTAGCCCCTCTCCCGCAGGCGAGGGGAACAAGAAAAAGGTGGAATCTTGCGCCCCTTCTCCCGCGGGAGAAGGGGTTGGGGGATGAGGGGAGATTTCACTTCGCGTAAGTCCTATTTGTTTGTATCTGCATGGAAACGTGATCGCGATCGCATATTCCTATAAACATAATCACAGGAATGACTAAGGCGCGATCGCATTCCTATTCAGGGCTGAGCGAGATACTGATTATCAGCAAATTAAGTTAGCAACGCCAAAGACATGATCCTCAATTCACTAAGTCAAGTTCGCTCGATGGTAATCAACACAATTGTCGGGACAGAATTAGCCATTATGTATTTAGGTAAGATTTTTGTTTCCGAAAAAGTTTATGACACAGTTAATGATGCGATCGCGGGATGCAAAAGAGATGTAGATATGGGAATGGGCATTCTTATCACTCCTGATGCTAAAAAGTTTCGTGTATGGATAGCGATTCCCCAAGAATTAGTTCTGTAGCTACAGTCATTTGTTTTAGGACATATCAAAACCCAAGAATTGGCTGTCTCTGCGCCGCCAGCCAATTCTTGGGTTTTATGTTTTAGTACACTTGGCGATCGCTATAGAAAACAAAAAGAGAGAGGAATCGCCTTGTGATGTCTCTCTCTTTTTGTTTTCTAGTATTTTTTATTAGGTCAAAATAATTATGCTTGGGTTAAGTAATGGCAGTGTTTTGGTTAAGAAATGGATAAGGTTTAAGTATGTTTAAAATCATTGATTAATGCTTGTCAAAATAATAGAGTCTATGTATTTAGTAATACTTAGATTTTCTGGAAAGTTGTGGCAGTATCCAATCAAGTCAGACTGCGACTTGATCTTCACTAACTTATCTTCACTAAATAGATATTTAAGACATACTCCTATGGCAACTCTCTCATTTGATACTGCTCAGCCTGCTCAGACCATTGGACTTGGTGGATATACCATCGATCCACTCTTTACCGTGGGTGACAAAATTGGAACCTATGTTCCCCCCGGTATTCTTGATGGTATTGGAGCAACCTCACTTAACGACACTACTGTTCGTTTATATGTTAACCATGAGTTAGGCAATACTGCTGCTTATAAGTACACACTTGCAAACGGTACACAACTCTCTGGTGCTAGAGTTAGCTACTTTGATGTTGATAAGCGAACATTTCAAATTGTTGATTCGGGGCTTGCTTTCAACACCATTGTCAACCGTGCTGGTAATGTAGTATCTTCCTCTGCTGTTTATTCAGCTGCAAACGTTAACGGTTTAGATACCCCTAGTGGATTGAATCGTTTTTGTTCGGCTGCTTTGTTTGAAGCAAATCAGTTTGGCGCTGGTAATGGTCTAGTAGATAAAATTTACTTCGCTAATGAAGAAAGCGGAACCTCTGCAAGCGAAGCTTCTGAATATGCCCTAGACGTTAAAACCAACACTTTGTATGCAGTTCCTTGGTTTGGTCGCGCTGGCTTTGAGAACGTTACAGAAATCAATACTGGTACAACAACTAAGGTTGCCTTTTTGATTGGCGATGATCGCTCTCCTGCTACTGGAGTTCCTCTAACACTTTATGTTGGTGATAAAGTTGCAGGCAGCTCTAACTTCTTAGAGCGTAACGGTTTGTCTGGTGGCAAATTGTACGTTTGGGTTGCTAACGATTCTACTATTAAAGATCCTAGACAATTCAACGGTAACAATGCTTCTGTAAATGGCAAATTTGTCGAGATCGATCAGTATGATGTGACCAAAGCTGGTCAAGCAGGATATGACAGCTTAGGTTTTGTGACCCAAGCAAAGCAAGATTCTTTAGCATTTGCTGCTGGAGCATTTGGATTTGTTCGTGTTGAAGATGTCTCTACCAATCCTAAGGATGGTACTCAAGTTGCTTTCAATGCAACGGGCAACTCTAGTTTGTTTGGCGGTCAAGATTCTTGGGGTACAACCTACAGAATTGATGTTGACTTTAACGACATTGCTGCAGGTAACATTGTTGGAAAAGTTGACATCCTTAACGATGGAAATGTGACCAAAGATACTGGTGCACGCAGCGTTGACAACCTTAACTGGGCTGGTGATGGCAAGATTTATCTTCAAGAAGATCCTGCTTTCAGTGGCTTTGCCCAGACTACCAAGATCGCAAACTCGATCTTCAGCCTTGATCCAACTAACGCTAACCCTTCTTCAACTGTAACCCGTGTTGCAACAGTTGATCGCTCAGCGGCTGGACTTCCTGCCACTCAAACTGACTCTGCCCCTACTGACTTGGGTAGCTGGGAAACCTCTGGTATCCTTGATGTCTCGAAGTTGTTTGGTAATCAAGGCGGTCAAATTTTAGTGTTTGACACTCAAGCCCACTCCTTAAAAGATGGCAATATTGCTTCTCAAAACCTTGCTGAAGGTGGTCAGCTTGCATTTTTGATTGCTCCTAGCGCCAAGCTTGTTCAAAGCTCTGCATTAGTTGGCGGCGCAACCTCTGGGGCTGACACCCTTTCTGCGGGTCAAACCGCAGGTTTTGATGGTATCAACGATATCGTCTTTGCTGGCGCTGGTAATGACATTGTTGAAAATAACGCACTTGCTTTGGCTAGCGGCAACCGTATCGATACTGGTAGCGGTGATGACACCATTAATGTGTCTAACAACGATCGCGCCTTTGGTGGATCGGGTAATGATAAGTTCTTTGCCGAAGGTGTAAGCGGTTTCCGCATTTCTGGCGGTGCTGGCAAAGACATCTTCACTGTTTCCGATAGCAGCAATGGTCGTGTATTAGGCGGCGAAGGCGACGACCAGATCTACATTGCTGGCAATAGCGGCGGCAACTTGCTCTCTGGTGGCACTGGCGCTGACCAATTCTGGATCTTTGGTGGTGATTTCCCTGCTAGTGCAAATACCGTAATCGACTTCCAAGCTGGTACTGATGTTATTGGTATCCAAGGTGCAGGAGCAGGTGTTGGCTTTGCTCAATTGAGCCTCACTGGCAACTCCATTGCATTTAATGGCGTTACACTTGCCACACTCACTGGCGTTGATACAACCACCCTGACCGTAGCTAACTTTGCGTTCGCTTAGCTTTGGCTAAAAGTAAAGTGCTGTAGGATATACAGCACTTTACTCTTTCTTAAAACCAAGAAAAATTTTTGAAAGGTTAGCTTCGCCAGCCTTTCAAAAATTCCTTGTAAAACACCATGACAAACCTACTCGAAACTTTCTTTCAATGATTGTTTTTAAGAGGTTTGTCATTTTCAGTAATTAGAGTTTGCGATCGCAGGATTGGCACTTTAAAATAAAATCAAAGAGGATAAACATAATGGCAATTGTTAACGGAACTCCAAACAGTGATACCCTTGACAGCATTTTAAATGGAGACGTGGCTGGAGGGAATATCCTTAATGGTGGGGATGGAAACGATTTTCTATTTGCCTTCACTAATGATCAACTTTTTGGCGAAGCTGGCAATGATGAGCTAAGCGCAACTGATGGTAACGGAGGTAATAAATTATCAGGTGGCGATGGAAATGACACAATTTTCGCCTCTTTTAATGACAGTGTGTTTGGTGACGCGGGGAATGACACAATTTTTGGTGGACTGGGCGGCAACACCATTTCTGGTGGACTCGGCAAAGATGTTTTCTCGATCGCCAATGTCGATCTTCCCGCAAATCCAAACACAATTACAGACTTCAATCCTGTAGTGGACACAATCCGCGTCCAACTAGAAGGCGTAACTCAACTCAGCGACTTAGCGATCGCCCAGTCTGGTGCTGATGCGATCATTAGCCGTGGCGCGACCCAGCTTGCTATCCTCAAAAACACTGCGATCGCCAACCTCACTGCTACCAACGTAGTTGTCGATGTTAACGCTCCTAACAACACCACTGTCAATGCCGCGCCTGCGATCGCGCCTGTTACTTTCACGATTGATGAAAACTCAGCGATCGGCACATTAGTTGGCAAGGTCAACGCTACGGACGATAATCTTGCGGCGGGAGACAAGCTTCAGTTCTCCATTACAGGCGGCAACAATGACCTCAATGCCAATGGCATTTCTCCATTTAGTATTGATCCGATTACGGGCGAAATCAAAGTAACCGATACTGCTGACCTCGACTTTGAGCGCAATTCTAGTATTAATGTCAAAGTCAAAGTCAGCGATGCAGAGAATTTATTTAGCGAAGCTCAGGTCACAGTCGCACTTAACAACCTTGTTGAGCCAACTCCACTACCTTTTAAGCTGACCAACTTCGATTTTCAGAACTTACCGAAGCTAGGGACAACTGTTGAAGCCACGCCTAAAGATATCTTCTTGGGTGGTTTCTCTGGACTCTTTTTTGTCGGCACTGCTGCCAATGGCAACTTAAAGTTTGTCGCCAATACTGATCGTGGTCCCAATGGTGATCCTACAGGACAAAATCGTCCTTTCCTATTGCCAGACTTTCAACCAGAGATCGTTAGTTTTGAGCTAAATCGCACCACAGGCAAGATCGAAATCACCAAAAGAACTGGCTTGTTTGAAAAGGATGGAGTCACTAAACTGACAGGCTTGCCTAACTTGCAAGCAGGTGTAGGTGGAACTGCCTATACCGATGAAATTGGTGTTGATCTAGCTGGAAATGTCTTACCGAATAAAGCCCTTGGTGCTGATCTCGAAGGGATTGTCATTGATAAGAACGGCAATTACTGGCTCGTAGATGAATATCGTCCTGCGATTTACCAATTTGATGTGAATGGGAAGTTGCTCGATCGCTTCATTCCCATCGGCACGGCGACGGCTCCAGAACCCGATGCTGCCGCAGGTACTTTTGGTACAGAAGTACTGCCTGCCGTTTATGCTCAGCGTCGCAACAATCGCGGCTTTGAAGCCGTGGCGATCGAAGGCAATAAACTCTACGCCTTCATTCAGAGTGCGCTCGACAATCCTGACGTTACTAACGATAGTACATCGAGTAATTCTCGCAATTTGAGAATTCTGGAGTTTGATACTGTCACGAAGGCGGTCACAGCCGAATATCTCTACGTTCTTGATAACATCACTGGAACTGGAACTGCTAAAACTGACAAAATTGGCGATGCTGTCTCTCTTGGTAATGGCAAATTTGCGGTGGTAGAGCGTGATGATCGCTCAACTACAGAGTCCAATAAACTGATCTATGAGATTGATTTAAAGAACGCTACTAACATCAATAATCTTGCTAACCTTGCCTCAGTGCCAAGTGGCAAAACGATTGAACAACTGTCTCCCTCGGAGTTGATCACCTTCAACATCAAGGCTGTGGACAAGACTCTGATTGCCAATGCTGCTAAATTTGGCTATACAGGTGTAGAGAAACTTGAGGGACTTGCCCTAATCGCTCCAAATACCTTCGCATTGATCAATGACAATGACTTCAATAGTGCTAATCCCACTAAATTAGGTATTTTGGAATTACCACCATTGCCATCAAAACCATTGAAATTGAAAAATAACAAGGACACGATTACGATTTCAGGTGGCGATAGTGACAAACCAACTATTTCTTTCACGATCAAGGGCAATGGATCTAATCAAGTCAGCGAGTTGGGTTTATTCCTTGTCGATGATGATGCAGGTACTATCGATGGCTCTTCACCCAGTGATAATGATTACAAGGAAAAAGCCTTAGGTCGCGCTAAGGTGATTTTCTCTACGATCAACAATGTTCCCAATGGCTTCAGTCTTGATGGATTAGAGCGTGTAATTGGTCTAGATATTAATGCGAAGTTCCGCTTCTTTAGCATTAGCGATCGCACTACCACCACTGACTCAATCTTCAAGACTAAATCCTTTGACAAGATTACACTGTCAAGTGTGACCAGCCTCAACTTCAACGAAGTCAGTGATACTGCATTTACAATCAATTTCAATAACCTAATCATTAACATCGAAGCTGGATCTAAAAACTTGGTTTTAGGAACTGGCTTGCAAGATAATAGAGAAGGTGAAGTTATTGATTTAAGAAGCGTGGATAAAACTCTATTCTCTAAGGTGGAAGCAACCTTCACACTCAATCGCGAAGCTGCTTTTAATAACTTTATTGGTTTCTATAAAGTTGAAAATGCTGCGGGTGACATCAAAAAGAGCAATGGCGATATCATCAAGATTGGCTCGCAGGAGTATGCCTCGGCTGCGGTCGCTAATCGCGTTACTTCAATTCAAGACTTGGTTGTGGCAAACCAATCAGAGGTAACTCGAACAGGAATTTTTGATGCTGGCTCTATTTTTGCGCCTTTCATTATCATCAATAGCAACTCCACATCATCATTCTCGGACAGTAACTTTAGTAACGATCCCACCGTTTACTTCTCTTACTTAGGTGCAAATTCTGATGGTGTTGATCACATTCGCTTGCTGGGTAACAACACCTTTGGATTTGAAGATCTCGCGGGCGGCGGTGACTTTGACTATAACGATACTATTGTTAATGTCAGTCTCAAGCCTGTAGCATAAAAAGAATCCTTCTGTATAACGGACAGATTCTCATATAAAAAAGGATATATTTTTAGCGCCAAAGGCGCTAAAAATATATCCTTTTTTATGTACCAGACTGCGATCGCAGTTCAGCATCCATAAAACTGCGATCGCCTAACACTTTGAGCATTGGGCCTAAAGCTCCAAACTGCACAATGCTAAGGGATGCCGCAGGCGTATCAATGCGATCGCGATATCGTCCCAAATCAATTCCTAACAAGTTACAAAGAATGACGCGAATGGTTGCTTTATGAGAAACGACTAGGACATTTCCCGAAGGATATTTTTCTTGGATTTCTGCAATTACTAGGGAAGCTCGACTAGCAAGCTGCACTGCCGTTTCGCCTCCTGTGGGTGGATTCCATGCAGGTTCCGTTAGCCAGCGCACATAGTCGCTACTAAAGTTCTCTTTCACAAATTCATTGGTTAAACCTTCCCATTTGCCATAGCGAACTTCGCGCAGACCATCGCGTAGTTGCATTTCTATATTGACGGCATTGCATAAGGGCATAGCAGTGGCGATCGTTCGTTTCATCGGACTGACAAATACCGCATTCCACGCGATCGCTTTGTGGGCTTCGGCAAAGGCGATCGCCATTTTTTGACCATTATCTGTTAGCTCTGGATCAAGATCGCCACAATATCCGCCAGTGCGACTATAGGAGGTTTCTCCATGACGGAGTAGATATAGTTTTAGGCTCATAATTCTCTGCTCATAGCATTTTGCAAAAGAGTGTGTTCGCAATTCTCATTATTAAACCAAAAAAATCTGGACGATGCGAAGCATCGTCCAGATTTTTTTGGTTTAATGGGGATAGCGCCAGTTTACAATTTCAGGTTTGTCAATACCATGCTCATAGGCATATTGACGACATTCTATTTGTTGATCAAGCAGCGCTTGCTTCGCATGGCAACCAATGTTTGTGAGCTTAGGAACTCGGTCAATTACATCGATCGCAAGACTAAATCGATCCACTTGGTTATTGATGGCAAGCTCTAAAGGAGTGTTGATATTGCCCTTCTCTTTATAACCGCGCACATGGAGATTTTTGTGGTTGGCACGGCGATAAGCAAGGCGGTGAATCAACCAAGGATAGCCGTGGAAGTTGAAAATGATCGGCTTATCAGTAGTGAAGAGCGAATCAAAATCGCGATCGCTTAAACCGTGGGGATGTTCAGTATTTGGCTGCAACTTAAATAAGTCCACCACATTGATAAATCTAATCTTCAATTCAGGGAAATGCTCCCACAATAGAATGGTTGCCGCTAGAGCCTCTTGAGTGAGAATGTCTCCACAACCAACCATCACCACGTCAGGCTCGACACCCTGATCATTGCTTGCCCAGTCCCAAATGCCCACTCCCTTAGTACAGTGCTTAATTGCATCTTCCATACTCAAGAATTGTAAATGCGATTGCTTATCGGAAACGATCACATTTACATAGTCAGTGCTTCGCAAACAATGATTAGCCACCGACAGTAAACTATTGACATCGGGTGGTAGATAAATGCGAGTTACTTCCGCACTTTTATTGACTACCACATCCAAGAAACCGGGATCTTGGTGAGTAAAACCATTGTGATCTTGTCGCCAAACAGTCGAAGTAATCAACAAATTAAGAGAAGCGATCGGCACTCTCCATGCAATATCTTTACTAATTTCTAGCCACTTACAATGCTGATTGATCATCGAATCAATTACATGGACAAAGGACTCATAGGTAGAGAAGAATCCATGACGACCAGTCAATAAATAGCCCTCTAGCCAGCCTTCAAGGGTATGTTCACTGAGAATTTCCATCACCCGTCCGTCCGTCGCTAATTCACCACCGTCAGCATCTTCAGACAAATATTCAGCTATCCAGAACTTCTTACTGACTTCGTAAATTGCTTGCAATTTGTTAGAAGTATTTTCATCGGGACCAAATACGCGGAAGTTATCCATGTTGTTGAGCATGACATCGCGCAGAAATACACCAAGCGGTTGCGTATTTTCAGCTTCTGTGGTTCCCGCTTTGTCAACCTTCACGCCATAATCACGAAAATCTGGCATCCTCAAAGCACGGCGCAAAATACCGCCATTAGCGATCGGATTTGATCCCATGCGGCGATCGCCTTTTGGAGTGAGTTCCTTTAACTCAGGAAGTAGTGAGCCTGAAGCATCAAATAGTTCATCAGGCTTGTAGCTCTGCATCCAATCCGCCAACATTTGCAGATGTTCAGGATTGTTTTGCACTCCTGATAGGGGTACTTGGTGCGCTCGCCAAAAACCTTCTACTTTATGTCCATCTACTTCCGCAGGGCCAGTCCAACCCTTAGGAGTCCGCAGCACAATCATCGGAAAACGAGCGCGTTTGGGAATCCCTGTACTACGAGATTCTTGCTGAATCGCTCTGATTTGGTTAATGCAATGCTCAAGGGTTGCCGCGATCGCTTGGTGCATCGACTCAATATCAGAACCTTCTACAAAATAAGGCTGGTAGCCATAGCCGATAAATAGGCTCTCTAGCTCTTCATGACTAATCCGTGCGAGAACTGTAGGATTGTTAATCTTATATCCATTCAGATGCAGAATTGGTAATACAGCACCATCGCGAATGGGGTTGATAAATTTATTAGAATGCCAAGCCGTCGCGAGGGGGCCAGTTTCGGATTCGCCATCACCGACCATGACCACAGAGATCAAGTCAGGATTGTCAAACACTGTACCATAGGCATGGGAAACGCTATAACCTAACTCGCCGCCTTCATGGATGGAGCCAGGAGTTTCAGGAGTGCAGTGGCTGCCAATCCCTCCCGGGAAAGAAAATTGTTTAAAGAAGTGCTTCAGTCCTTCTTCATCTTCACTAATGTCGTGATAAATCTCAGAATAGCTTCCTTCAAGGTAAACAGGCCCTAAAATGCCGGGAGCACCATGTCCAGGTCCTGCTAAAAATATGGCATTGAGATCATACTTCTGAATCAAGCGATTCATATGTGTATAGACAAAACTCATGCCAGGGCTTGATCCCCAATGCCCAAGCAGACGATTTTTTATGTGAGAAGGAAGTAATGGTTTGCGTAGAAGTGGATTATCGCGAAGGTAGATCATCCCGATCGCAAGGTAGTTACACGCGCGCCAAAAAGCATCAATTTTACGCAGTTCTTCTGCACTCAGTGGGCTACCTGTAACGGTAGATCGAGCTTCGCCGTAGCAACTAATAGACTTTTTGGATAAGTCAATTTCGGTCATCTTTAGAGGAGTGGTCACCATAAAATCACGATTAATTCCTGTCACTAATTTTAGTTTTTGACCTTTCACCACACAACCTTACATTAAGTGACTCTGCTTCTTGCTTAATTTAATATGTACATTGTGTCGCCAATACGCAGTAATTTTGTCGCAATACTATATGTCTGGGCGATCGCTTATGATGTTTAGATATAAATTTGAGGGATAATTCTTTGGTAGGAATTGCATCATGTCCTATTGATTTTAAAAGATGGGATAAACGCACGGGTAATTGAGCATCAATGAGGAATTTCATACAAGAATCTTATGGATGCTCTTTACTTGAATAAGTTTTGTGGCATAGGATAGGATTGCAAAAATATCATCTCGTTCTAGATCGTCATAGTCTTCAAGAATTTCTTCGGTGGTCATGCCAGAACTGAGGAGTTCTAAGATCATCTCAACTGGATAGCGCAAACCTCTGATGCAGGGTTTACCATGACAGATATTCCAGTCTATGGTGATGCGTTGTAATAGCATAGTCATATATTCCTGAATTCACATGAGCTTATTTTCTAACTCAGGATATTTAGAAAATAAGCTATCAACACTTGCAAGTTTTGCGCCATATTCTAATGCAGTGGCGATGATTAGGCGATCGAATGGATCTTTGTGAATTGGGGATAGATTTACGGCTCTGACTGTAATTGCTGAAGTCAGTGGAAATAATTCGATTTTTGCAGGAGCTAATGCTCTGGTGAACCACTCTTCTGATGAACAGGTTAGCTCTAATCTGCCTCGACTCTGTGCTAAGGCAATCTCATAGCAAGATAGAGGAGATACTGCTAATATATTGGCTAACTCAAAGCGCTCAAGCCAAGATGAGGGAAATTGATCGAAGTTGGAGTTGATTAGCCATAGCCAAGTATGGGTGTCGAGAACAATTATTTCAGACATTCCCAGTCCTCTTCGTCAACTATGGGACTGACGATATCACCTAATATTTTCACTTTGCCAGCCATGTCAGGTATGGGAAAATGTCGTTTTATTTGGGGTTTAGTTTCTTCTAGGATGGTTATAATAATTCGTGCTGAGGTGATTTCTGGTTGTTCAGATAGCCACTTAATATGCCCGTTTTCATAGGTTGCTTCATAACTTTTAAGCATGGTTGTTTATCTCCTTAAAGTGTTTTCAAATTCTTGTTTTTTGGTGGAAATTAGAGAACGTAGGCGATCACCTTCTGACCGTTGTTTCCCCTCCTCAATTTCTATCTGAGCGCTTGAGCAAATGGGATAGTTTCATCCTGTGATTCTTCGGCTAGGTCAAAGGCATAGATTTCTTCTAGTTCTTCTAGACGAGTAAGTAGTTTTTGATAATAGTCAAATTCTACAACTACGCTCAAACGTTGACCTTGAGCATCAACAATGTACTGTTCGCTAATTGTTGCATTGGTAACTCCTAATTGTTGGGGTTGAGTAAATTATATGTAATCTCAGAGATGATGGGTTAAGGCTAGACCGTGAGAGATTGTTCAAATTCTTGTTTTTTGCTAGAAATTAGAGAACGTAGGCGATCGTCTTCTTCCTGTTGCTTCCTCTCCTCAAATTCTAGACCACGAAAGATTTAAGTATATCTAAGGCTTTTGTTTATCGTACAACACTTGATTGAAGTACTTATGTATAAGGTGTTTCTGATAAATGTACAATAATAAGTCATGATGCTAAGCTAAAATACTTTAGATAGATTGTAAAATCTAAATTAAAACTAAAAGTATAAAATACACGATACATTAATGAAAAATAAAAATGTTTTTATCAAGGCTATTCAGGGAAATTCCGAATATACGGATCAAGTAAAAGCTTTGGGTAAAGCTAACTCAAAGACTTTCGCACTTTTCCCTAAAGGAGCTTTTGAGGATCGTATATGGCAAGGCACTGTTTTAGTAGCTTTGAATGAAAACGATGCTTTCCTTGGATATCTTCTATATACAGTTAAGAAAAAAGAAAGACGGATTAGGATATATCATTTATGTCTAAAAGAAGAGTGTCAGGGTAAAGGCATAGCAAGACAACTCATAGAGCATATAAAAAACATAACAAGAGAATTTATTGATATCCATCTTATATGTCGTCAAGATTACGGTATTGATGGTATGTGGGAAAGGTTTGGGTTTGTCCCTATGCATGAAAAGTCTGGAAATAATAAGTTAGGAAAACTTGTAACAACTTGGGTTTACAGTCACGGACATCCAGATCTTTTTTCAACTATTGTAAGTACAAAAACTTTTGTAGTTCTTGACTCTTGTGTATTTTTTGATTTTTATCAAATGAACTTATTAAAAGCTATAGATGAGCGAGAATCAGCTTATTTACTGGCAGATTGGGTTCAAGACGAATTAGAATTGTGTACTACCGATGAAATATATAATGAGATTAATAAACTATCTGTAGTAGAAGAAAGAATCAAGATGCGCTTATATGCAGATAGTTTCTTTAAGATTAATTGTACATCTGATAGATTTGATAATATTTATGAATCATTGAAGAATTTATTGTTAATTAATAAGGGTCTTGCAATTACAGATATTAATATTCGCCAGATAGCTCGAACAATAGCCTCTGGAAAATCTACATTTATTGTAACTACAGATATAAATCTTCTGTCTTACTCGGATCAAACAAAAAAAGAACATGGAATTCTAATAGTTAGTCCTACTGAGTTAATAGTTAAGTTAGACGAGCTTAAGAAGGAATCAGAATATCAGCCCGAGAAGTTAGCGGGGACTCAACTATCGAAAAAAAGAGTTGCCGCAGAAGAAAAGCAAATTCTTATAGAATCTTTTACTATAGAAGGAGGAATTGACTTTAACACTAAGTTCTCTCAATTACTTGTTGAGAATAGCAAGTACGAATGTATTGCTGTTTGGGATAGTAATATTCCTGTTGCTTTAGTAGTATATTGCAGAGAAAATGAATATGAACTAACTGTTCCAATACTTAGAATTAACTACAAATCCTTATCAGAAACACTTGCTAGACATATTGTGTGGCGTACAATTAATTTAGCAGTTTCAGAAGGAAAAAATTTTACTAGGATAACTGAAAATCAAATTGATGACTTTATTATTAGAGTTATTCAAGATGCAGGATTCTATAATGTAGACGGAAACTGGATTAAAGTTAACTCCAAAATCACCAAATCAACAATCGAGGTGTCAGAACATTTAATTAATATTAGTTTAGATCTTACAGATGAGTATAAAAGTATCTGTAGACGGTTTTCTGATAATCTGACATCAGATGAAAGGATAAATCCTGAGTTTATGTTTGACTTAGAGAAACTATTGTATCCAACTAAGATTGTTGATCTAACCATTCCAAATTTTGTAATTCCTATAAAACCACATTGGGCAAAAGAGTTATTTGATGAAGAACTAGCCAAAGAAAGTTTATTTGGGGTATCAAGATCTGAATTAGCATTGAATTGGGAATCGGTGTATTATAGAAGCTCCAAACCAAAGCCTGTGAATTTTGGATATCCTGCCCGTATTTTGTGGTATGTATCTAGCGATGTAGATGGAGCTTATACAAGTAAGAGATCTAAAATTTGTGCTTGCTCAACACTAGACGAAGTATCCATTGGCAATCCTGAAGAACTTTATCTAAAATTTCGGAGGCTTGGTATTTTTAAGTGGGAAGATATAAAACCAATTTCAAAAAATGAAATTATGGCTATTAGATTTAGTAACACAGAGATATTTAAAAACCCTGTTTCTCTAGACAAAATACATGAACTTTTAGAAAGCAATGCACAAATACAATCACCCCGTTTAGTTGCAAATGAAATATTTTTTAAAATTTATTCTCTTGGGAACACAATATGAATAACAAATCAATAAAAGTTTCTAGTGATGGATACGTTTTACTGTTATCCCTTCAGCCAAGATATGCTGAGTTAATATTTAATGAAACGAAAAAAGCAGAATTAAGGAGGATTCGCCCCAGAGTTGATCGTGGTGACTTTCTTTTTATCTATGTTTGTTCACCTGAAAAAGTATTGTTAGGTTCTTGTGAAGTAAAAGAAGTTATGCAAAGTAGTCCAAATAATCTCTGGAAACTTGTCAATAAGGATTCAGGACTTAAAAAAGCTGAATTTCTTGAATACTTTGATGGAGTTTCAACTGGCTATGCAATTTTTGTTCAAAATGTACAAAAATTTAATCAACCAATAAAGCTTTCAAGACTACAACAAGAATGGGATGGATTTCATCCTCCACAAAGCTATAGATATTTGACGATAGAAGAAGTAGATTCAATTGGAATTATGGCAGAACATGATATGACCAATATCTCTATGAGACTCCAACCTAAATCTAAACAAGTTGAACTCAACATATATCAAATGTCTTCATCAAAATAATCAGAATCAACTTTTTGAAGTTTATAAGTTTGAATTTCACTTACACCTACACCAAAGTCAATCATTAATTGAGTTAGTTTATTTCCATCAATAAGAATAATTCTTTTTTCGATAATTTTTACATACTCCCGTGCTTCTTTTGTAAATTGAGATGTAGTAATCATTACACCTTTTCGAGCTTTCATTCCCTCTAAACTACCCGCAAAAGCTTGTACTGCTGGTCTACCTACAGAAGCTTCCCATCTTTTTGCCTGAATATAAATTAAGTCTAGTCCTAAATTATCTTCTTTAATAATTCCATCAATTCCGCCATCGCCGCTTTTCCCAACTGCTTCACCAGCATCTTTTCTTGAACCTCCGTATCCCATAGCAAGTAATAAATCAACTACAAGTTTTTCAAAGAATTTTGGAGAGCAATTCTTGATTTGTTCAAGTAATTTTTCACCTAATTCTTTTTTTAATTTTTGATAGCTAATCTCAAAGTTTTCTTCAGGCGTTTGATCTGTATCTTCTATTATTGAACCATCAAGCTTTACATCATCACTTGACCTAAGATTTTGAAATTCTTGAAACTCTGTAAACCTTTCTAAAAAGCTTCGATTAATTGAACTAGGCTGAGACTCCAACACTTCTTTCCCTCGCGAAGAAATGTAGAATGTTCCTCTCTTTCCACTTTCTAGTAATTTTGCTTTTTTTAGATATGTAACAGCCCAACCAATTCTATTGGCTAGTTTTGTTTGTCTACCACTAGGTAAAAGCTCCTTTCGATCTTCCTCATTTAAGTTAAACTGATTTGCCAAGAACTCAACTGTTTGACTAAGTAAATGTTCTTGTTCATCACCAGCAATCTTTAATAATGGTAAAAGAAAATCTTGATATGTGGGTACAGCCATTTATGAACAATAAGATCGTTTACTGAAATTATACCTTTATTTTGGACTAAAGCTTTAAAAGCAGATGTAGTTAAACAATAGTCTGATATGGCGATCGCTAATTTATATCACTACTTTCAACTCCCTCAAGAAAAGTGATCGCCTCTTGAATGACCATCGCAATACTTGGCTGATCAGAAGAAACTGCACGATCCACCAAATGTTTATGGTGAGGGAAACTCGACAAATTAGGGAAATGGGGCGTATTGTCATATCGAAAAATTAGATTGTTCTGTCCATCTTGGAAATGATAGCGATAATCAATCACCGTAATTTGATCATCTACAACAATCAAAGCCTCACTTATAGAAAACAAATATTTGAAATAAAAACGCAATCGCAGTTTGAGATTAGCACGCTCACTAGATAGAATTGTGGCGTTATAATTCTCCACATAGACGTTAGGGTAAGCTTCCAGAAGTCGATCTACCTGATCGAAATAATCCCTAAAACTATTACGCGACATTTCTTAACTTACTCTCTAGTTCTTGTCGTAAAGCTAGATAATGACGGTAACTACTTGCCCAATCTAAAGTATCTTCATCATCACCCGTATTCCCCTGCTGATACTGCACAAAAAAGTCGGCTGAGTCAGTTTGATATTTAATCTCATAACCGTATAGTTGCTTAGCTAAAGCTACTAAAGCATCTAGAGGCGATGTATATTCAGTAATCTGTTTACGCATGACAGTACCCGAATTTATTCTTTATGTGTTTGAGAAGCTTCTACATTTGCCCTAGCGCGACTAATAGCATTTAACAAACGTTCAGCATTTTTAGGCGATCGCAAAAGATGCATAGTTTCCAATAAACTTTGTAACTCATCAGCAGCAATCAAGGCAACATTTTCACCACTTTAACTTTTGCTGTAAATAATCTCGCGATCATTAACAACGCGATCAAGCAATACATTTAAGTTTGGTATCGTCTGTGAATAGCTAGTTTCAACAATCATGGTGACTTCCTGAAATCTTATTAAGATTATAGGTTCTCTAAAATTATGGCATAAGGGCTTAAAAGTAGATGTAGTTAAACAATCGTCTGATATAGCGATCGCTAATTTATTTCACTACTTTCAAGGAGCGTAATAAGAGCGATCTCATCTTGAATGAGCATCATCTAAGTAGCTTTAACAAGGGGCTTAAGCCCCTTGTTAAAGCTGTTTCTATAATCTGCCTTAACGCATAGATTCGCGATGAACCTTGACTAACTTAATTTCATCCTCTTCCATCAAGTACTTATTCATCATATAAATCACATACTCAGGTTTGAGATTGCTGTCGGGTTTGCAGCTACCCATAAAGTGAATCTTGGGAAATTCAGGATCGGGATTGATGACATTGATTGTAAAAATGCGATCGCGCAGTTCCAACATCTGATCGCGCCCTGATTTAGACTTCTTCGGCATTTGGATAGAAGTTGCAGCGAGTACACAATAACTAGCGCCTTCCAGCATATCCATAATGTCTGCTGCATTGCGTTCTTTAGAAGTGATAAAAGCACAGGTAAGCGTGTATTCCGCCACCTCCAATATTGCATCTAAAGAAGGTGCATTCACAGGTACTTCCTCGATCGCATAGATCGGTAGATCTGCATCTAGTTGAGCCTTAAACCTATCTTGAAATTCCTCAATGGGAATCACCTTAGTTAGCTCAAAATCAACAAACTCGGCGCTGCTAGTTTGACCGAGCGGCAGAGCCTTAGCGATAGAAATGCGGGGCAATGGATTAAAGCCTTCCGTATGAGAAACGGGTAACGCTGCCCTCCTCGTCGCCCTTTGAAAGAATCGATAGAGGTCGAGATGGGAAATCAAACTCATATCGCCGAGCTTGCCAAATTTGACGCGAAGTCGCTGCACTCTGACGGGAACTTGCGGCTTCTCTAGAGAAATGGGAGGAATTTCTGGTGGTGGAATCACCTCGTTATGTCCAAATGTCGATCCACAAACACCACATTCCGAGCATCCCCCAAAGGAGCAGTCAGGAATCACTTGTGCAGCGATCGCCCTTTCCCAGTCTTCGATCAGCCATTGCTTATCGATGCCCGTATCAATGTGATCCCAAGGTAAATCGTCTTGCATTTTTAGCGATGGTGCATCCCAGACAAGATCAGCTTCCGCGATCGCCTGAGTCCATGCTCCAAAAGCTTTCTCCGTATTCTCAAACCATGCGTCCATACCCGCGCCCAGTTGCCACGCCCGATACACGACTTTACCTAAGCGGCGATCGCCCCGTCCGACAAAATCTTCCATCGCACTGATGCGAATATCGGTATAGTTAACCTTCACTCCACTCAAGCGGCGAAACTCTTGGCGCAATAGTTTCTGCTTCTGTACAAAGTCACCACTAGAAACAGTATGCCACTGAAAAGGGGTGTGGGGTTTGGGAGTGAAGTTGGAAATGGTGATATTAACTGATAATTTCTTGCGCCCTTTTTCAGAACATTCATTCTGCAACCAAGCTACAGTATCGACAATCCCAATTACATCTTCATCGGTTTCCGTCGGCAAGCCAATCATGAAATAGAGCTTCACTTTATCCCAACCTTGGGTATAGGCTGTTTTAACGCCCTGCAATAGTTCCTCATCGGTCAAGCCTTTATTAATCACATCGCGCAAACGCTGTGTCCCTGCTTCGGGCGCAAAGGTCAGCCCCTGCTGTTGACGACCATCACCGCTGCGAAGCATATGCGCGATATTTTCATCAAAGCGATCGACCCTTTGGCTAGGCAATGAGAGAGTTATATGTTCATCTTTGAAGCGATTTTTGATCTGCACGCCTACCGATGGCAGCGCCAGATAATCGGAACAAGAGAGAGATAATAAAGAGAACTCGTTATAGCCTGTTTCCCGCAGCGCCTTCTCAATCGTATCCACAACCTTCTCAGGATCGACATCACGGGCGGGACGAGTCAGCATCCCCGGTTGGCAAAAGCGACAACCGCGAGTGCAGCCGCGCCGAATTTCGATAGTCAGGCGATCGTGAACAGTTTCGACTAAGGGAACAAGCCCAATGCTATGTTCGGGCATCGGTGTCGCGACACGGCGCAGGGCGCGAGGTGAGACATCACTGCGATTGGGTTTGATCGCGCCAGTCCTAATATCCATGTTATAAAATTCAGGCACATATACGCCATCGACTTCATTAGCAAGCGCTAACAGGGTTTCGCGGCGAGTTTTGCCTGCTAATTTGGAATCTTTAAGAACTTCACCAATTTCAGGTAATAATTCTTCCCCATCACCAAGCGCAAAAAAATCAAAGAAGTCAGCGTATGGCTCAGGATTAGAAGTTGCCGTTTGTCCCCCTGCAAAGATTAATGGACAATCTTCAATACTCAATTCACTCCTTTCTCTCCATGTCATCGGAATATTCGCCAGATCCAACATTTCTAAAACATTAGTTGCGCCTAGCTCATAGCTAAGACTAAAGCCCAAAATGTCAAATTCCCGTAGCGATCGCTTTGACTCCACCGCAAATAAATCAGTCTTAGTTTCGCGGAGTTTTGCTGAGAGGTCAGGGGCGGGTAAATATGCGCGATCGCAAAGCTGCCCATCTTTAGAATTAATAATGCTGTAAAGGATGATATGCCCCAAGTTTGACGCACCCACCTCATAGATTTCGGGATAAGTAAGCGACCAACGTACGATCGCATTGTCCCAAGGTTTTCGCACTGCGCCAAACTCGTTGCCAAGATAACGGGCTGGTTTAAGGATTTCGGAGTTAAGTAACTGTTCTACAGGTACAGGCATAGAGTTTTTCACGATTTGAGCTATACCTATTTTACATTTAGCGCGATCGCGATTTTGATAGTGAGGTTTTACTCCTCAGAAATACCAAGCGATCTTAACTTTGCTAATAAGAAATTCACCTGTTTCTCGGCAGCATCAGCCCGTTGTCGCTCGAAATTAGCACGCTGATTTTCTAAATCAGCCTGTTCATCGGTAGTGAGATAGCGATCACCTTTCTCATTAAACCAACTTAAAATTTCACGCCCAAAGCGATCACTGGGCAATACAGCGCGTCCAATTCCTAAACCGATTTCTGGCATCCAGAGGGGTTCAACAATCTGCAATTGATAATCGCCATCAACTAATTTGTAAACCTCAAATGGCAAATGTCCATCCCTGCGCCAGAATTGAGGATTATAAATCACATAATATTTGACTCCCAATTTGCGATAAATATCTAATTTTTTCTCGTATTCATCACCGTATGTGTGAGATACGACTTCTAAGGTCAAAATTGGCGCGACATATTCTTCTTCCCACATCACATAGCTACTACGCGACTTACCATTTTTACGGCGCTCCACACCTAAGCTCAAAAATCCATCGGGAACTACAGGAACTCTGGGATTTACACCAGTGGTGTGATAGATACCCATATCCACACCAAAGTACCAATCATCACGATTCTTCCAAATATATTCCAATAAGAATAAAAGTAAATTTGGTAAAAAATTCTGGTCTTCGTTATCCACAGGTATATCGTCAGAATCGGGTAACTCGGCACTGGTGGGCAGATGTTTGAGATCGATTTTTAGCATCGAAATTACCTCACAAGTATCTTAGCTAACTAGTTAGCATTATAGGCGATCGCAAAATGAGTAAAATGAGACCATCACCAAAAATGTAGGTTTTGATGGCATACAGTTCTTGTGCAATCAGTTGCTAATCTTGTCATACTTTAAATTCGTAATTTGTAATTCGTAATTTGTATAGGAGGCGATCGCATATGGTTTTAGCAGCTACTAAGCGATATACCGCATCGGAATATCTAGCCCTAGAGGACAAAGCAGAATTTAAGAGTGAATTTATTAACGGAGAAATTATCCCGATGGCAGGAGCTTCCGCAAATCACAATAAAATTGCTTTGGATTTTTGTCGGCTATTACCGTTAGTAATTGGCGATCAAATCTATGAAATATTTATGAGCGATATGCGGCTATGGCTTCCTGAATATAGTCGCTATACTTATCCTGATGTGATGGTTGTCGCAGGGGAGCCAGTTTTTGTTGACCAAAGGCAAATGGAGGTTAGTAATCCCTGTTTGATTGTGGAAATTCTATCTAGCTCCACCCAAGCCTATGATCATGATAGTAAATTCCGTCAATATCGATCTATGCCTAGCTTTCAAGAATATATTTTGGTTTATCAAAATAGTTATGAAGTTGATCACTATGTCAAGGAGGCACAGGACAGATGGGTATTGATGACTCACAAAGGAGAAGAATCTGTAATTAGGTTAGTGTCAATGCAGATAGAAATCAGTTTACGAGATTTGTATAAGCGTGTGAAGATTGATTGATTGCATACCAAAATGTACAATATCTTCATCTTCGTAGGGCATACTTTCTATGAAAAGCAAATCTATGGGCGATCGCCTATCTAGCACTCTTATTTGCGGACTAACACTGATTTTATGGGAAGCTACGCTTAGTCAAGCTTTTGCTGTAAATCCTGATGGATTAGAGGATAGCAAATCATTAGCTTTGATTAAGTCCAAACAACTTAAAAATAGCTCGATAGAATCACAGTTAATTCAAGCCGAAAAGCTGTTTGATCAGGGAAGGTTTAAAGAATCCTTACAAGAATATCAACAGGCTTTGGCTAGCTCTAAACAACTGGGCGATCGCTTAGGAGAATTGCAATCTTTGACAGGAATTGGCGCTGTCCAGATTAGCTTAAGGCAAGAAACACAGGCGATCGCCACTTTGTTAGAGGCTAAAGGCATCCTGCGATCGCTTCCTCAAAATTTAGCTGCCACCGATAAAATCAACTTTCGCAAAGCTGAAGGTGAGGTGCAGTACCAGTTAGGACGAGCTTATCAGAATTTGGAACAGTTTGATAATGCATTAAAACTTCTAGAAGATTCTTTAGCGATTCGTAAAGAAGTCGGCGATCGCTATCGCGAGGGAAAAACTCTTGCTACTATCGGTGTGATTTATGTGAAAAAATTTGAATTCCCTAAATCCGTAGGATATTTTGAGAATGGACTAAAACTAAGTATTGCGGAGGGAAATCGCGTCTCTGAAGGGCAAATTCTATTTTATTTAAGTTCCATTTACAGCTTGATTGGACAAAAGGAACAGGCTCTCACCTTAGCAAAACAGAGCGGTACGGTCTACCGAGAGATCAAAAATCCTATAGGAGAGGCAAATGCCCTAAATTTAGAAGCGAATATCTACAGCTTGGCATTGGAATATTCTAAATCGATTGAGTTAAATCTCAACGCTTTGGCATTGATTAAAACATCGGGTGATCGTCCCAGTGAAGCAGAAATGCTCAACGCTGTCGCCACTTCCTATCGCAATCTCAATCAATATTCAAAAGCCATTGAATTCTATCAACAAGAACAAAAGCTCTACCGCGAATTAGACGATCGCGCAGGGGAAGGGCGCAATCTCAAAAATATTGCAGAATTGAATCTTGAGCAAGGAAAAACTTGTGAAGCACTAGAAACCTACGCTCAAGCCAAGGCGATTTATCTAGATTTAACCAAGGTTCTTAATGCTAAGCAGAGCGATAAATCAACCCTCGCCAGTATTCTCGTAGGCGAAGGAAGTCTCTATACCTCACTGAGTCAATATCCTAAAGCCTTAAATAGCCTCCAAGAAGCGCGATCGCTTTATGAATCCGTAGGTGACAAGCAGGGAGAAGGTGTGGCTTCTATGTATTTGGCTGGGGTCTATCTGCAATTGGGTGAACCGAGCAAGGTTACGGAAGTCTTGAAGAAATTACCAGCACTCACCAAGAACTCTCCGCAACTCCAAAAAATGGCGGAGTCACTAATTGCGTTATTTAATACAAATTCTCCATCGGCTAAACCTCAAGTCCAGCTAAAAAATGCTCAAGATTTATTGGAGTTCTTTAGGGAGTCAGGCAGCCGTAAATCAGAAGCAGCCATGCTTTCCCAAATAGGTGGTTTATATTTCGACCTCAAGCAACCTGAGAAATCGATAACTTCCCATCAACAGGCTCTAGAGATTTTTCGAGCTATAGGCGATCGCTCAGGTGTCGCTGATGCCTTTTACAACTTGGGCTTAGTCTATAGCCTGTCGAGCCAAAGAGATCGCGCTTTTGAGGCATTTCAAGCAGCTTTGACATATTACCGTGAAGTGGGAAATCGCAATCAGGAAAGCAAATTGCTTGGTAATTTAGGAACGCTGATTAAAAGCCAATATCCGCAACTCGCGATCGCCTTTTTAAAACAATCGGTGAATGTTACTGAGTCCATTCGCAAAGAGTTGAAAGTACTTGCCCTAGAACAGCAAAGAACTTATCAACAGACTGTTGCTTATAACTATCGAATCTTGGCGGATTTGCTATTACAACAAGATCGAGTGATGGAAGCATTACAGATTCTGGATTTATTAAAGGTACAAGAACTGCAAGAATACTTGCAGAATGTTAAAGGAAACGATCGCACGGCTCAAGGGCTTAATATTTTCCCTGAAGAGAATTTGCAAGCGCAAGCGAACGCCTCCCGACCCTTTAAATCTCTACAACCGCTCATCGATAGTAATCAAAAGATTACTCAGCAATTGCAACAAATATCTCCAACAGAACTCAATCGCGTTCCCGCCTACCTCCAAAAACTTCCCCAAGGTCAGGCTCTGCTTTATCCTTTGATTTTAAGCGATCGCCTAGAACTAATTCTCTTTATCCCTAATAAATTGCCGATCCGTCGCTCTGTTAAGATCTCAGAATCTCAAATCTTGCAATTAATTCAAGATTTTCGAGTAAACCTTCGAGATGATAGTTCCCTTGACGTTCTCGAACCTGCCTCAAAACTCTACGATATTTTAATTAAGCCCATCGAAGCCGATCTCGTGCAAACTAATACGATTCTCTATGCTCCCGATGGACTATTGCGCTATGTGCCGCTTACAGCGCTTTATGATGGCAAACAGTGGCTAGTGGAGAAGTATGGCATTAACAACTTAGTTGCCTATAGTCTGAGCAACTTTGGCAATAATCCACCAAAGGATTTACGAATTGTAGCGGGAGCCTTTGGTGGACAGCCCAATAGTAAAAAATTCGGTCAAGCGGGCTTGCCTGCATCCTTAACGGAAGTACAGGCGATCGCCACGGCTTTACCCAACACCACTAAGCTGCTCGACAATGATTTCAGCCGCCAAGCCACCGAATCCTTGATGCGAAATAATAACATCGTGCATTTGGCGACCCATGCCGAGTTCAACATTGGTAAGCCTGAAAATTCTTTTTTGATTTTCGGAAATGGCGATCGCATTTTGCTTAATGAAATGAAGGATTTGCCGATGTCCAATGTCGATTTAATCGTTCTCAGTGCCTGTCAAACTGGGCTTGGCAAATTGGGCAATGGAATTGAAATTTTAGGCTTTGGCTATCAAGTGCAAAGGGCTGGCGCTAAGGCAGCAATTTCTTCTTTATGGCAAGTGAGTGATGAGGGAACACAAGCGCTGATGCAGGAGTTTTATCGCAATGTCAAAACAGGTGATCGCTCTAAGGTGGAGTCCTTACGCCAAGCCCAGATCGCCACGATTCGCTCCAAGGATTTTTCTCATCCTTTCTATTGGTCAGCCTTCATCATCATTGGCAATGGATTGTAAAAGAGTATCCTAGCTGTCTGTTATAGGTGATCTCTATCATTACCGAGTGGTTGAGTTCTTTGTTGCAAGAGATTTAAACTATTTTGCCGATCGCGATCGCTGCCTGTAACTCCATCAAATAAGCGTCCAATAAAATCCCGATTTTGGCGAAAGCGGATGAGGTCATCATTTACTTGAATCCCATTAACTAAATCCACCAATACTTTATCGCTGATAATGGGGACTTGTTGTTGTAGATCTTGTAGTGATTGATTTACGAAGTTTTGCATCAGGTTATTTATTTACAGATTGTATTAGCGACCTATATGTTAGGGGAGATTCTCAAGATCCAACAAATCTTTCAGTCTTCCACTAGCTTTTTTATTGATCTTTAAATCATCAAGATTTATGAGATTTACGTCGATTCCATCAATTTGATCTATCAAACGATTTTGGAAGCATTTGGCAAAGTCAACACCTGAGATAGTAGTGAGAATTTCGAGTCTTAGCGGTGGGACTCCCATCCGAATAATTTTCTCTTCCTGCATAAACAGTTCGTAAGAAAGCTCTGGCATTGCGAAACCAAACTCTTGTAAAGCTTTAACGATTTGAACGGCATTATTTGGAGAAATTTTTACCCAAATATCCATATCTCCAGTTGCTCTAACAAAGCCATAGTAACCAACTGCGTATCCACCAATTAGCAAATACTCAACGTGGTGGTAATTGAGCAATCTCAAAAACTCTCTGAAGTCTTGTGGTATTTGGATCATAGCTATACATTATCTGTCGTAAATATTCCAAGGCAATTAGGCGATCGAGAGGACTTTTATCAAGCCAATAGATTTTATCTTCTGTATCTTCTTCGGTTAGATTTGTAACGCTAAAGACTTGATGATTAAACTGAAAGTTGTCAAGTTTTGTATTGCTCATTTTTGTAAATCTATAAAGTAATTATTAGATTGCTAACTGGTGACGATATCTTCTTTTTTGATTCCTGCTGCGATGAGTGTATTAACTAATCCTTCCTCAAAGTTATCTTCTTCAATGATGACTTGGCGATCGCTGTTATCTTTTTCGATAAGTCGCGCATGAAATAGTACAAAGTCCATCCCCCGACTTGCGACCACCAAAAATCACGTTATAGTCTGAATTTGAGTTAAAGGGAGGATCGAGATAAACCAAATCAACGCTTTCTGAGTTAATGCTCTCCCGCAAAACCTGCAAATTATCCCCAAAATATAAGCGCTTCATTAAATCTTAGTTAATTCTCATTTTTTATGACTATAACTTGAAAATGCTTAAAAATAAGAGTAAATGACAAGAATATCTATTGATTCTAATTGAGGGTTTCGGTTATGCATCAATACCAAGCGATCGCAACTTTTAGGTATTAGTTAAGAGATAACTGCTTAATTTTGCCTTAGTATTAATAGAGTAAGCAAATATTGTGGTCTTAGTGTGTCTAAGCTACGTTATATCTAGCGTTTATCCATAGCGTTTAGGATTTAGAGCGTAGCTGCAAACCTTCCGCTATAGGCACTGGTACATTTTTTAATCGTTATGCCCAAAGTTCTCGTTTCTGACCCCATCGATCAAGTTGGTATCGATATCCTCTCGCAAGTCGCCACCGTTGACGTAAAGACAACCCTTAGTCCAGAAGAATTGATCCAAATTCTTCCTGAGTATGACGCGATCATGATTCGCTCTGGCACAAAACTCACCAAAGAAGCTGTTGAAGCTGGCAAAAACCTCAAGATCATCGGTCGTGCTGGTGTTGGGGTCGATAACGTAGATGTTCCTACGGCAACCCGTATGGGCATTGTGGTAGTCAACTCCCCTGAAGGCAACACGATCGCCGCAGCTGAGCATACCCTCGCGATGATGATGTCGCTGTCACGATTTATCCCTGCGGCAAATGCATCCCTCAAATCGGGTCAGTGGGATCGTAAAAGCTTTACTGGTGTTGAAGTTTATAAGAAAACCCTTGGTATTCTGGGACTTGGCAAAATCGGCTCCCATGTGGCGACCGTTGCCAAATCCTTAGGAATGCGTATTCTTGCCTATGACCCATTTCTGACCGCAGAGCGTGCCGAGAAGCTAGGTGTGCATCTAGTTGAGTTAGAAATTTTGTTGCGTGAAGCAGATTACATCACGTTACATTTACCTAAAACTAAGGACACACAACATTTAATCAACGCTGATCGCATTGCGATCATGAAAGATGGCGTGCGGATCATCAACTGCGCTAGAGGCGGCATCATCGATGAAGTGGCGATCGCTGACGCAATCAAAAGCGGCAAAATCGGCGGTATTGCCCTTGATGTATTTGAAAATGAGCCTCTCGAAGCCGAATCTGGTTTGCGCGGACTCGGTGCAAACGTGATTTTGACACCTCACCTCGGTGCTTCTACCGAAGAAGCCCAAACCAATGTGGCAGTTGATGTTGCCGAACAAATTCGTGATGTACTGCTCGGCTTACCTGCGCGATCGGCAGTGAATATCCCTGGATTGCGTCCCGATGTATGGCAAAAACTCAAGCCCTACTTACAACTTGCGGAAATGTTGGGCAACTTGGTGGGGCAGTTGGCTGGCGGTCGTGTGGATACACTCAATGTCAAGCTCCAAGGTGAAATCGCTAATAGCGAAAGTCAGCCGATAGTTGTCGCTGCGCTTAAGGGTTTGCTGTCTCCTGCATTGCGTGAGCGCGTCAACTTTGTTAACGCTAGTATCGAAGCTAAAGAGCGTGGTATTCATGTTACCGAAACCCGTGATCCTTCCGTAGAGGACTACAGTGGCTCGATTCATCTGACTGCTCATGGCAGTCAAGGTCAACAGTCAGTCACTGGGGCTTTACTTGGCAAGTCAGAAATTCGGATTACTAGCATTAACGAGTTTCCGATTAACGTCGCCCCAACTCACTATATGTTGCTGACCTTGCACCGCGATATGCCCGGAATTATCGGCAGAATCGGCTCACTACTTGGTAACTTCAATGTAAATATTGCCAGTATGCAAGTCGGGCGGCGCATGGTACGCGGTGAAGCGGTGATGGTTTTGAATATTGACGATCCATTGCCTAGTGGTTTGCAGGATGAGATCGTGCATATCCAAGGTGTTACCGATGCTTTTGTAGTCAAACTATAAATACCCCCCTCAGTCGCTCTTGGAAGGCTACCGTGTACACACAAGTAGGCATAAGCCCGATTTAGAAAAATTTTGGTTCTTGAAACCTTTATTCTTCGTTCGATATTCTCAATAAGCTTAAATTATTGAGAATATGTGTCTTTTTTGGAAAGCTTGTACAGCAAGGGTTTTAGTACTTGTGTGTACAGTCTTTCGACTTGTGTGTACACGGTAGTTTTTAGGGGGGGGCTGACAGGGTAAGAATTTATAAAGTGCATCAAGTATGTTAACGCCCTTAAAAGGGGGGCTGGGGGGATCTAGACAATACTTAAATGGTTTCTAAAACTAAGAAGAAGCTTGTACCATTCGCTAAGCGGGTGATACAAACTTCTTATTGGGTTAAGCTTTTAGTCGTCAAACCAACAGCTTCAGCATACTTGAGGTATGTTTCTACAGAGGCAATAACTACACGAGCTTCGATTGATAATAGTTCGATTCCCACCAAAGAGACTCTTAGCCATGCATCAATGACGATGCCCTTATCCAAAATGCGATCGATGACTTCCGCCAAGCTAGAGGAAGAGTTGACTTTCTCGACTGCCATAGTAATGATCTCCTTGAGTTATCTAATAAGTTGACATGGTCATGTTTAACTTCGTGAATAAATTGATTGATTATCAATAAGTTTAAGATCAGCTTAATGTTTATGATATGAAATTATTCTAATGGGCTTAAGTAGGTAAGGTGTAGCGTTTTTCGATCGCTGTTTTTATGCGATCGCGGCTATCAGTAGGTGAGAGCTGTTTGAAGAACTCGATAATCGAAGATAATAAGAGTAAATACATTTCTCAATATTTTCTTCAGACTATTTGACTTAATTAAACTAAATTTAGACAATGTTGACTATTAGCTTTAATGCTAATAAATGGCTCAAATTCCTAAATCTCATTAAACCCCTGTAACTTTTATAAAAAGAAAAAGGCTAAATTGAGTCAAATAAGAGTGAATTCCCAGATTAAGCCTCATAAAGATATGTTTTTCTGATACTTAGTCTTAATTGCTCATTCTTTAAACAGCCCTGCCATTGAAAGGGGGAGTTAGAGTGGGTAAAAAGCACTATTTCATTTACAATATGCACAAATTAGGGGTGTGTATTATGTCAACTTCAAAGCAATATATTTCGTCGGAAAAGTATCGTCAAATGTTGGTGCGTGATGGCGATCGCCGTTATCAAGATTGGCGCAATAGCTTTCTCAGTTATCAAAAGGCTTTTCTCGAAGACATGAATAAGCGCAAAAAATAAACAAAAGGCTCGCAACGCGAGCTTTTTGTTTGGGAGGATTAATTATGAATTTTTGGGAATGGTACGATCGCAGTCTTTTAATCGCCAATCAAAGTAATGTGCCTAAATATGAATTGGAATGGCTAATTTTAAACTTGACGAGTTTAACGAAGTTGGATCTAAGATTACGATCATCTAATCTTGATCACAAATTGACACCCCAACTCGTCACAAAACTCGATCAATTGTGGCAAAAAAGATTGATTGAGCGTGTACCTGTGCAGTATCTGACAGGTTCAGTCATCTGGCGCGATCTAGAGTTAAATGTGTCACCCGATGTACTGATTCCACGTCCTGAAACTGAGCTAATTATTGATATTATCACCGAGTTTGTAAATCAAAATCAGCAAACAGACTTTTACAAATATGGAACTTGGGTAGATTTAGGTACTGGTAGTGGGGCGATCGCGATCGCATTAGCTCAACAATTTCCGCACGCTCAAATTCATGCAATTGATATTAGTGAAAATGCCTTAGAAATTGCCGAAATAAATTCTTATAAAAACCACCAAAAAATTAACTTTCACCTTGGTAATTGGTTTGAGCCATTAGCTAATTTAAATCTAACTAATCAGATTACAGGAATAGTCTCTAACCCCCCCTATATCCCCAGTTTAGAAGTTTTAAATTTGCAACCAGAAGTAGTAAATCACGAACCCCATTTAGCCTTAGATGGTGGCAATAGTGGATTAGATAGCATTAGAGAATTAGTAGATGTAGCCCCAAAATATTTGGTTTCAGGAGGGTTTTGGATTATAGAATTGATGTCAGGTCAAGCGGAAATAGTGCGATCGCTTTTACAGGAAAATGGCAAATACACTAACATTCAAATCCATCAAGATTATGCAAATATCGAAAGATTTGTATCAGGTCAAATAATATAGGTTGAGAGAGGCTTCGGCTCCGCTCAGCCAACGATATACGTTGGCTGAGCGGAGCCGAAGCCCTATTTTTCTTGTCAATTATCGGATTTGGTAATATGCCACTTCAGAAATAACGGGTATTTCTGAATACTTGCCACGAATACATTGAAATACTGAATAAAAAAATGCTGCTGTAATTCCTAAGAAGGTAACGCTAGAAATAATTTGAAATATGAAAGGGAAAAAAGAAGCTTGTCCCAGAATCACCTCTAAAATTTGAGTAACTGCACTAACTAAAGCAATTATGATATCTAAAAGCAATGCTTGCATTCCATTAAAACGAATGAAGTGATTGACTTTATAATTTCTAACTACAAAGATAAATAAGCAAAACCAAGCAATAAAACGAATTGAAATAAAATCCATTACGGAGATAGATAAAACTTCATTTAGTTTAAGAATGGGGAAAAATGGAATTAGTAATGGAGGAAACTGGACAAATAGAAACACTCCAAACATAACTACGGCTGTGATTGGTAGCAGATAAGTCAAGCTGGCATATAGTCTATTCAAAGAATCTACAGAGTTGCGTCTTATCATAAAAGGTTATAGTTTTTTCACTTAATTAAGGGGCTTATGCTCCTTGACTTTTTACGAATTACAGGCAATAAGTAGTCTAAGAAGATTGTTGAAAGGTTAGCAAAGCTAGCCTTTCAACAATCTTCTTGGTTTTAATAAAGCGCCAAGCGCTGTAGCTACTTATAAATCACATTGCAAACTAGCGGCTTGTGACAATGTGGGAATATCTGAATATTCACCTTTGGTGCATTGAAATATTGCATAGCCACATAAAAGCATCGTACCAATAAATATTGTATTAGCTAGGGTTGTGCTAACCAATGAAGGCAAAGAATTACTAGATAGCTGCTCAATAAATTGAAATAAAAGTTGAATAATAAATAACATGATTTGCATTAGTAGCGCTTGCATACCGTTAAAGCGGATGAAATGAGGCACACGGGCATCTTTGACTACTAGAAAATACAAGCCTATAAACAGAAAAAACTCACCTGTTAATCCCAAAACAGGCACAATCGGAAAGGTTAAAACATTGGCATAAAACCAAATAAACGGAATAAACGGAAATATAGTTACTGGAATCTGTTGGAAAAGGACAGTTCCATAAATCACCGCTGCTGACATCGGAAGTATATAGGGCAAGCAGCTATAGATGCGATGCAGTGGGGTTATCGATTGCTGCCATGTCATAACTACTACCTTCAAAATTTAGAAAGTTCTGAGAACAAATTTGAGTTTGATTCTAGCTTACATTCGTCAAATTCTAGATAATCTCAGCTAGACGGCGATTTGCTCTTTCTTAAAACCCAAGAAAAATTTTGAAAGGCTGGCTTTGCCAGCCTTTCAAAATTTTTCTTGAACTACATAAAGCCGCAAAAGACTGTAAAACCCAATAATTGGCTGGCGGCGCGGAGCGCCGCCAGCCAATTATTGGGTTTTGATCTGTCCTAAAACAAATGACTATAGCTATAAGCTTAATTTTCAAAAACACTTTTAGGTTGCCAAATTTGGCTGATGCGATCGCAAAATAATTAAGACTATGATGATTAAAATCGAAAAATTTTAATCCTAAATTTTGAAATCTCACAACTATTACAATTAAGATAATTCTTTGAATTTAATTTAGTTAGAGTTGTGATAATCTGACGACATAATAGTGTGAGGACATCAACGTGAATCGCTTTATTGGTCAATTACCACAAGCAATCATTGGTCATAATTTAAGGCTTGCTACAGTTCCTATTGTGGCTATTATTGCGATCGCCAGTCATGTTGAAAGTCTAGAAGCAAAACCTAATGTTGCCCCACGAAACAACATAAAAGTTGAAACGACCTTGTCATCCAAGCCCAAACAAGATGAAGTTAATAAACCATCAGAGGCAGTATTAATACCCGTAAAACAAATTCTGGTAGTAGGCAGTTCGATTTTAACCACAGATGAAATCAAAAAAATAACGGCTCCCTATCTCCAGAAGTCCTTAACCTTTGAGCAAATACGAGCGATCGCCGATCAAGTTACTCAGATTTATCAAGAACGAAATTACATTACTTCCCGCGCAATTATTGAAGCCCAAGAAATCAAGGATGGAGTCGTCACGATTCGAGTTTTAGAGGGATCTCTAGAACGGGTCGAGATCCGCAGAGCGGGAGACGAGAAAGGAAGATTAAATGACGAATATGTAAGGAGTCGAGCCTCCTTGGCGGCGGAGAAGCCAATTAATTTCACCCGTCTTGAAGATGAGTTGCAACTACTTCGCTCTAATCCTTTACTCTCTAACGTTAGAGCAAACCTAGCCTCTGGTTCACAGCCTGATCAAAGTGTTTTGCAGATCACCTTTTCGGAAGCCAAAAGCTTTAGTACCAATCTATTTACAGATAACTACGGCAATGTCTCATCGGGAATTTATCGAGCAGGCGCAACTGTCCAAGAGCTAAACTTGACGGGGATCGGTGATTCAGCATTTGCTAGTTATACTCGTTCTGATGGTTCTAATAGCTATGCTTTAGGCTACCAATATCCACTCAACCCCATGGGTGGAACCTTGAGCTTGAATACTTCTATTAGCAATAGTCGGGTCATCCAGCCTGAGTTTGCCGCTCTGAATATTACCACCGACGCTCAAGTTTATGAATTGAGCTATCGGCAACCTGTGATACGATCGCCACGAGAAGAACTTGCCCTCGGAGTTAGTGTAGCCTTCGAGAATAGTAACTCTGCCGTTAATGGACAGCCCTTTAATTTTCAAAGACAGACGGGCAGTTTTCAAAATCAAATTGGCGATGGAGAGTCACAGGCAAGAGTTTTACGTCTTACCCAAGAATATGTAAATCGCACTACCACTGGTGCATGGGCGTTTCGTTCATCGTTTAGTGCGGGCTTAAATGTGCTTGGAGCAACGATTCGTGACGATGGCTCGCCCGATGGTCGATTTCTATATTGGACTGGACAAGCGTTGCGAGTGCAACGCCTTAATGAAGATCCAGATACCCTTGCGTTTTTTAGGCTTAATGCTCAATTTTCAGGCGATCGCCTTTTATCTCTCAATCGGTTTAGTGTTGGTGGTCCTCAGTCAGTTCGCGGCTATCGCCAAAATCAAATCACTGGGGATAATGGCATTCAAGGCTCCGTAGAAGTGCAATTTCCTGTGGTGCGAGATGACAATGGCGTTGCGATCGTCAAGTTACTTCCCTTTGCCGAAGCTGGCTCAGTTTGGAATAATCGCACTGTCAATCCTAGTCCTCAGACTCTATTTAGCGTGGGTTTAGGGGCGATCTATCAACCTTTTCCCAATTTGTCAATTCGCCTTGATTTTGGAGTTCCGATTGTTAATGCCAATAATCCAGGTACAAATCTCCAAGATTCTGGGCTATATTTTTCTGTTAATGGCAATTTCTAAGCAGCCTCGACATACAGCGCAAAGCGCAATAAAACCCGAGAACTGATTGGAGGGGCGGTGCGCCTCCAATCAGTTCTTGGGTTTACCATAAAACCTCAAAGATGAGTTGTGGCGCGAAGCGCCGCAACTCATCTTTGGGGTTTTATGGGTATATAAGAAAACGCAAAGTGCTGTAAAAAGCTAAACTAAATTTATGATTACTCCACTCAAGCGCAAAAGTTTTGACGAACTTATTCCTGCTGTTCCTACTTCTGAGCAGTATCAATACTATTGGGGCGATGGTCAGAACGTGTTTCGTCGAGTTGCGATCTCGATCGCTAGTGTGATTATTTTCACGATCCTTTACAATCGCGTTCACGAAAATAATCCCAGTAGCTTCGCCGCTCTAATCATGTTTGTCTGTGCAGCCTTGGGCGGTTTATATTGGATGCTAGAGCCTGTGTTGATGGCAAGTATTCGCAATGCTAAACTGCGCCGCTTTGCTTACTGTGGATTTTGGCAAGCAGAAGTTTTAGACGTATATGTCTCCCAAGAGGTGTTGGCGCGTTCGGAAAAAGTGAATGCGCGGGGAAATATGGACATTAGTTACGATGCGGAAAGCTTTTTAAATATTGAACTAGGTGATGAGACGGATTTTGTAACCACCTTACGCTTGCCGATGAAACGGGAGTTAAAGCGGATTCGTCCTGAGCAAACAGTATATATGCTCCTATTTTCTAACGATCGCCGCTTTGGTCGAGTTAGCCGCCAAACTACTGATGCCTATATCCCGCAATATAATCTCTGGGTGGGTGACTATCCCTATTTGCGCCGCGATACTTTTATCGATTTGACTAAGTACATCGCCAAGCGAGCGCAAAGAATGGCAAATGTTGATTAATCTATTCCCACTAAATTAGGGGTGCGTGGCGAAGCCACGCACCCCTAATTTAGTGGGAAGGAAGTCAGCAAATTTTTTCTTAAGTATCGAGCGCGAAGCGCTCGATACTTAATGGTAAGACTAACGTTTATATTTAATGACATTTATGAAAGCCATCTCAGTTTTAGGAACATCATCTAATGCTGGTAAAAGTTGGATGACAACAGCATTGGGAGCATGGCTCAGAAAAAATGGCGTGAAGGTTGTTCCCTTTAAAGCCCAAAATATGTCGAACAACTCCTATGTAACGATGGAAGGTGGCGAAATTGGGCGAGCGCAGGCAGTACAGGCGATCGCTTGTGGGATGCGCCCGATCGCCGAAATGAATCCAATTTTACTAAAGCCGTCAGGCAATGGAACTTCACAACTAGTTTTGTTAGGAGAAGCAAAACAACATATTGCGGCTGTTGATTATTATCGACACATCGAAACTCTTTGGGAAACGGTACGAGATACCCTTGAATATTGGCGTGATCGCTGTGATGTGCTTCTGCTTGAAGGTGCGGGCAGCCCCGTAGAGCTAAATCTAATGCATCGAGATCTCGTCAATCTCCGCCCGATTATGCATTTACAAGGTCGCTGGATCTTAGTTGGGGATATCGAAAAAGGCGGCGTATTTGCTCAGATCATCGGTACATATCAACTCATGTCTGAGGCGGCTAGACAGGCTGGATTGGGATTTATCGTCAACAAATTTCGGGGTGACTTGCAACTATTTATCGATGCAGGCGATCATTTTTCTAAATATATGCCTCACTTACCCTATCTAGGCGTACTTCCCTATGCCTCACATTTGCAGCCAGAGAGCGAAGATAGTCTATGTAGTGAGGCTGAAGCAAAGGGAACGGGTGCAAAAATTGCTTGGATTCGATTTCCGCATCTGTCCAATTCCCAAGACAGTCAACCTTGGCAGTTAGACTCAGGGATCGAGACAGTTTGGGTAAAGTCTGCTTATGAAATAGAGAATGCAAGAGCGATCATTTTACCTGGCAGCAAAAACACAGTCAGCGATTTGCAATGGTTAAGAACTTCAGGGCTTGCCGCAGTGATTCTAAAAGCCCATAGTCAAGGTGTACCAATTGTAGGAATCTGTGGCGGCTATCAAATGTTGGGACAATCTTTGAGCGATCGCGATGGAGTGGCGGGAGTTTCGGGCGAAGTCGCAGGATTGGGATTGTTGCCAATTAAGACAGAATTTATGGCAATGAAACAAGTTCGACAAGTACAAGCAATCTGGCAATCTGATCTATCTCTAGATAGCTGGCTTGCCTACGAAATACATATGGGATCAACTAATTTAGTTGATTGTGGTTTATCTAAGTTTAAATATCTGCCTCTATTAGAAGTTCAAAGCGATCGCGCTATACAAGCAGAAGGATTACAAGGCGATCGGGTGTGGGGTACTTATCTGCATGGATTATTTGAGTCAGCACAGGTACGTCAAGCGCTAACTCAAATGGCCAATATTCAAGAGCATCAAACATCTCCTACATCTTGGCAAGAGCATCAACAACAGATGTATGACAACATGGCAGATTTATTGGAAACATATTTAGACCTTTTACCAATTCGCCACTATCTAGGTTTATAGCGATCGGCAAGTGTAAAAAAACAAGAATTGGCTGGCGGCGCGAAGCGCCGCCAGCCAATTCTTGTTTTTCGATTTATCCTAAAGCCAACTTTGTAGTTTTCAGAGACATCGGCGCTGAAAACTACAAAGTTGGCTTTAGGTGATAATTACTTGTCATTTAGAAAGCACCAAAACCTGATAAAACTTTTGGTACGGTCATTAATAAAATTTTTAAATCCATCCACAAATTCCAATTGCGTAAATAGTTCAGATCACAATCAGTGACTGCATCAATATCAAGCATCGTCGAACGAGCGCTAACTTGCCATGCTCCCGTCACACCAGGCGTACAATTTAGTCTTCGTTTGCCATTACCACTGATGCGGAGAGCATCATACAAAGCCCAAGGACGAGGACCGACTAAACTCATTTCACCGCGCAAAACATTAAATAGTTGAGGCAGTTCATCAAGGCTATACTTTCGCATCCAGCGACCAATGGAGGTAACTCTGGGATCATCTTCGCACTTGTGTAACCCAGTCTGTCCAGACATAACTTGATGATGTAACTGATCTGCATTAGAAATCATGCTACGAAACTTGATAATTTGGAATAAGCGCCCACCTTGACCCACGCGCCACTGATGGAAAAATATAGAACCGCTTGACGTATAAGCGATCGTTGCCGCTAAAACCAACATTACAGGACTAAGAATTATCAAAATCACTAAAGCCGCAACCCAGTCAATTATGCGCTTAACTGACCAAGCGATCGCATTACGTCTTTGAGGCAGTTCACGTGTGCGGGGCAGCTCCAAAAGCACAAATGTATCAAGTTCTATGCATTTGTTAGCCAGTTGCTTTAGATTGGCTTCCCCAATTTCAGGATCAGCGTTAACTAAACTAATATCGCGACTAATAAATTTGGTAAGCCAGCTATCGGAAGGTAAAGGGAAAAATAAGCTATCAAGGCGATCGCTAATAAAAGTACCTATCCAAAGCTTCCTCTGCTTAAGCTTTACATTAGGAGATAGAAGATGATTGTGGCTACTATCAGCAACTTGAGAAACTTGTGATCTATTTACAACAACACCTGTCATGCTATCCCTCTCAGTATTTTTCTTAAACTTTTGGAACGACAAAAACAAAAAATCTTCTTTAGAGATGAATCAGAGTTCCAGCAGGTAGTAGGAATGTTGCGGGAACTCTACACATCACATCTGCTGGACTGTCAATCATTGTGCTAGGTAGGCTAGCGAACAATTACTTAACGAAAAAGCCAGCAAAAATTGAACGCAATCAAAAAAATCTGATATCAATCTAGATTTATCTGATTGATGGTTAATCTTTCGTACAGTTACTTATCTATGAATCTCATCAATATAGCAACTACTAAAAGTTACTAAAATGTAATAAAAAAAGTTATATAAAAGTTATATTTATAGTTATGTAAATAGCTGAACGCATCCTCAAAAGTCTATGTTGCTTGTACAGTAAGCAATATAGACTTTTTGAGGATAGGGTGTTATGGCAACCGCTAAATAGCGTATATCTAAACAAGAAAGCAAAAAAGAAGGTTAACCCTCAAGGGTTAACCTTCTTTTTTGCTTTCTTGTTGGATTAATCTTCGTCGTTCTGTTCCTGTGGGTTAACGATCGCAGTTTTATAGGAATGAGGTAAATCTTTAACTGCGTTGGCAATTACGCCAATTAGGTTAAGCTTCTGGAGGACAGAAATGGCTTGGGAGAACTCACCACGAGTAATCCGATCAATTCTAGCTACCGCTATCACTCCACCACTGCAAGAAGCAATTTGAATTGTATCCACCGTACCAAGCACAGGCGGCGAGTCAATGATTACAAGATCGTAAGTCTCCTCAAAACTAGCGATTAACTTCTGTAACCATTCTGAGCTGAGTAGAGTCACTGAATCACTGGGGATCGGTCCTGCGGTCAGGATATCAATTGTAGAATTGGAAGTCTGAATGACATCGCGGCTATCAATACTGCCCTTACTAGCCAACAAAGTCGATAAACCTCGTTCATTGGGCAGATTGAGCTTTTTGTGCAAAGTTGGCGATCTCATATCTGCGTCAACCAATAAGACTCGTTTATGCAAACGGGCTGCACTAGTTGCTAAGCCAATCGCGATCGTTGATTTACCCTCACCGGGTAAGGCGGAAGTAATTACCAGCGATCGCACAGATATATCTTCAGGAAAGGTACTAAGCTGGATATTTTTGTATGTCAGATCGAGGGATTCGCGAAAAGGCAGCCATTGAATGATTTCAATAGCCATGGGCGACACAGATTGTCCCTTCAAAAACTGCGGTAAAAAATTAGTACTAGACTCTTCTGTAAATAGATATTGCGGAGTCATGCCAAGTAATGACAAAGAGGCGATTTGCTGTTCTAGCTCATTGTAATTACGCACAGTATCATCTTGCATATCACGGAGAAATGCGGCAATACCGCCCAAAAACAAGCCCGCAATTAGTCCTAAAATTATATTCCGCCTTAGGCTATCGCCAGAATCAGAAAAACCTAACCCCGGTTCCTCGACCACCTGCCAATCAAATCCACCCCGAGCAATTTCTTGACTTAATTCTTGATGATTTTTGAGTAAAGTCGCTAGGGTTTCCTGTTGCACCTTTAGTTTTGGTTGCAATGCTTCATACTCACCGAGCAGCTTGGGTAGACGCTCCATTTCTATCTTTAGTTTGGCTTCTTGTCCACCAAGCGATGTAAGACGGGACTGCAAAAGGGTAATTTGAGTCTGGGTTTCGACAATTTGACTGGCTAAAGCTGCATCAACACCACTTAGCTGATCCCCATTCCACTTAGAAGATATAGAGATGCTGGCATCTCCTAAAATACTTCTTCTCTCCTCTTCGAGACTACGCTGTTGTTGTCTAAACCGTAAGTCCAAAGCTTCTACAATTGGATTAGAAGGTTGAAATCTCGCTTTTTCCCGATTGAGAGCAACTTCTATGCCCTGCATTTCTGAGACTAGGGCTTGATATCGTTGAGACTGATTGAGCCGAGACAGTAATACGGCATCCTGAGACGATAGATTAAGCTTTTGTTGTAAAGAATTGAGGCGAGTTGTCGCTTGGTCATATTCCAAGTTAGTATTGGCTTTCTGTTGCTCGATCGCAGCTAAGTTTGAGGTGATTTCGGTGACTCTCTGGGTAGCATCAAACAAGTTGTTCTTGCGGCGAAATTCTTCTATGGAATTGCTAACTTCGGCAATACTTTTACGCACGTTCTCAACCTGTGAATCGATACCAGAAAGCCCGTTTTGCAGTCGTTTTTCTTGCTGTTCGCGGTTATAGTCGGTGTAGACCTTTTTGAAAGCTCGTAAAACTTCACGAGTTTTAACTGGATCTAGGGCAGTGTATTGTAGTTCGACAATTTTGGTCGGTTTCTCTTTTCCACCTAACATGTCAATTCGTAGAGTCTGTAATTCTGTCGAATTAATACCAGGATATTGAGATGATAGTAAGTCTGTAGCTTTCTCATACATAGATGTACTCTGTAAGAGCTGTAGCTGAGTTGCATAGTCAATCTGCACATTGGAGTCAATAAAAGAGGTTGCATTTGACTTGTAAGTTGACTCCACCAGCAAACGCATAACACTAGTGTATTTTGGCTTAGAACTAATATTGATAAACATTGCAACCATTAATCCAACGCCCAAGCCGCCTAGAACCCACCAACGCCGACGAGAAAAGACCGCTAATATTTTTCCATATCCAGGATCTTGCTCTACAAGGTCAGGCTTAGCAAGCCTAGAAGCATTTAGATGCATAGTTTTGTCCTTATCACAATATTTTTTAATTATGCCCAGCTACTTATCAATGAGAGACGATCTCAGCGATCATTTGGTCAACTTTTTGAAAAAAAATAGCTTCTGAGAAGTTACTAATGGCATGATCTCGGATTTTTGCATAGTCCCATTGCACTGCTTGCGCTTCGATTATGGCATTTTTTAGAGATGCTGATGTCTGCTGCTCAAATAGAATACCAGTGAGTCCTGATATTTGTGTGTCCAACACTCCACCTGCACCATAGGCAATCACAGGAGTGCCACTGGCATTAGCTTCTATCGGTACTAATCCATAATCTTCGAGAGCGGCGACGATGACAAATTGGGCTTTTGCCATTAGCTCACACCGATCTCGATCGCTGACATGACCAAGGAATTTAATATTATTATGCGCCTTTGATCGTAATTGAGTTGTTTCAGGCCCTTCACCTGTGATGATCAGCGGCAAATTCAGGCTATTAAAGGCTTCAACAATAATATCGAGGCGTTTATAGCTGAGATGACGAGATGAAACAAGGCAATAATTATCTTTTTGATCGGCAAAAGTGAAGCGGCGATCATCGATGGGATAGTTGATCACAACTGCATCTCGCTTGTATGTTTCTTGAATTCTCTTGGCGACTGTGGTTGAGTTGGCGATGTAGTAATCAGGAGATTGCGCGTAGGTGATATCTTGCTGGCGCATGATTTTAAATACCAACTCAATTAATGGTTTTAGAACGCTGTATGCACCGTATTCGCGTAAATAAGTATTTGTGTCCCATAAAAAACGGGTGATGTTATGACAAAAGCAAATATGAATGGCATTGGGGCGCTTTTGGACACCTTTAGCAAAGCTGGCACTACTACTCAAGATTAAGTCATATTCCTTAAGATTTAGAGAGCTAAAGGCTGAGTAGTAAAAAGGAGCGAATAGGCGAAAATATTTGCGTGTAGCGGGAATATTTTGTAAAAAAGTAGTGTGGACGGGGCGATCGCCTAAATCAATAGTGTTTTGGCGATCGTATATCGAGGTATAAATATCTGCGGTGGGAAAATGCTTGCATAGAAGTTCAAACACCCTTTCAGCGCCGCCACGTTGCGTAAGATAGTCATGAACTAGAGCGATTTTCATTAAAGCTTTTTGATTGTTGATCTTTATAAATTGGAGCGAAACTTTAGCGAACCTTGCGGAGCTTTAGATTTACAACAAAATACCACAAACCATAAAACACCTTAGAATGACAAAAGGCGGGTTATATAAAAGTTATATTCGTACTATACTCGTACATTTAAGGCGCATCTATGACGGGCGATGAGGCGTTAGAATTAGTTGAAACATTATTAGGGCGGAGCTTAACTCGCGTTGAGCAGTCTGTATTTCTTGGCGTGTGGCAAAATTTGTCATATTCAGAAATTGCCAAGCAGACTGGCTATGACTCAGGTTATATCAAATTAGTCAGCCATAAATTGTGGCATTACCTGACTGAAGCTCTAGAAGAAAAAGTCACCAAAAATACGGTAATCAATGTTCTGCGTCGCTATAAGCAAGCCCATAGTTCCGAAGTTGCCGCAACTTTGCCAGGTATCAACCGTGAACCTAGTAGTAATCAAGACTGGGGTGAAGTAGTCGATGTCACTTTTTTCTATGGTCGTGAGTCAGAGTTAGGTACTTTAGAGCAATGGATTGATCGCGATCGCTGTCGGCTTATTGCCATTTTAGGAATGGGCGGATTAGGTAAGACGGCGCTATCGGTAAAAATGGCGCAACAATTGCAGGGAAGGTTTGACTTTGTGTGGTGGCGATCGCTAAATAATGCTAAAACCCCTAGCGAAATGCTGACTTCCGCAATTCACTTTCTGTCACAACAGCGAGAAACACCTGACACCGATGATATCAATGCATTGATCTCTCGGCTCATGGAATATTTACAGCGCTATCGTTGTTTATTAGTGCTAGACAATTTTGAATCTGTACTCAAGGATGAAGCCCAAGCGGGAGCCTATCGCAAGGACTATGATGGCTATGGCTCACTATTGAGAAGAGTAGGCGAGGTCTCGCATCGTAGCTGTTTAGTGATTACTAGCCGTGAGATGCCCGAGGAAGTAGCAACTTTAGAAGGCGAAATTTTACCCGTACGAGCTTTGCAAATCGGCGGATTGGATGAGTCCGCCGCCGAACGGGTACTTGAAGCAAAGGGAATCAGATCGCAAGAAGAAGAGTTACATCGTTTAGTGGATTGGTATCGAGGCAATCCTCTAGCCTTAAAAATTGCTGCCACCTCAATTAAAGACCTATATTCAGGCAGCATCAATCGATTTTTAGAGCAGAAGTCAATTGTTTTTAGTGGCATTGCTAATCTGCTGGAGCAGCAGTATCAGAGGCTTACAGCCTACGAAAAGCAAATTATGCTCTGGCTAGCAATCAATCGAGAACCAGTCCAACCTAGCGAACTTCGTTCCGATATTGTGCCGACTATTGAGCAAAATTACTTGATGATGTCTTTGCGATCGCTCAAAAGGCGATCGCTAGTTGAGCATACTGGAGCAGGCTTTACACAACAGCCTGTAGTGATGGAGTTTGTAACTAATCTACTAATTGATCAGATCTATCAAGAAATTACCCAAGAGCATCCTATTGGGATCTTGCCAAGTATTCAATCAAAGCTAAACAGGCAATTATTCTATTTGCGACATTATTCCTTAATCAAGGCTACTGCTAAAGACTATATTCGCCAGACTCAAATCAGGCTGATTTTAGAGCCTCTAGTCGCGAGGCTAATGGGGCGCTTGGGTAGCAAACAAATGGTTGCTAAGGAACTGTTTCAGACCATATCGGAATTACGCCGTCGGGAACTAAGACCTGACGGCGAACTAAAATCGACCTTTGGCTATGGCGGCGGTAATCTGATCAATTTGCTCTGTTACTTGGGCATTGATCTATCAGGCGTAGATTTCTCATATTTAGCAATTCGACAAGCTTATTTACCTGAAGTCAAATTACATCGGGCTAATTTTTCCAAAACTGCTCTCATTAAGTCAGTATTTGCAGAAGTAATCGGCGGTGTCCTATCCGTTGCTTTTAGCGGTGATGGCAAACTACTAGCGATCGGCGACACCAAGGGCGACATTCACCTATGGCGCGTGAGCGATGGCAAGCCAATACTTACCTATAAAGGTCACAAAGGCTGGGTAGTATCAGTCGCGTTTAATCCTGACAGCACAGTCTTAGCTAGCAGTAGCATTGATCAATCGATCAAGCTCTGGGATGTATCGACAGGAGATTGCTTGAATACTTTACAGGGCTATATTGGCGCAGTTATGTCTGCGGCTTTTAGCCCCGACGGTACGATTTTGGCAAGCGGTCATGCCGATCGCACAGTTAGGCTGTGGAGGGCTGGGCAATGCTTTAAGATTTTGCATGGTCATGAAGACATTGTGGAGGCAGTCGCCTTTAGCAATAATGGCAACTTGTTAGCGAGCAGTAGCGATGACTGCACGGTGCGTCTATGGGATGTGGACACAGGTGATTGCATCCGTATATTAGACGGACATGAGGATATTGTCTGGTCGATCGCCTTCAGCCATAACGGTAAAGTGTTAGCCAGTGGTAGTGAAGATAAAACAACTAGACTCTGGAATGTGGACACAGGCAATCCGCTCAAAATCTTAACTGGTCATACCCACACCGTATTTGCCGTCAGTTTTAGTCGCGATGGCTCGACCCTAGCGACAGGTAGCGGCGATCGCACGATTCGTCTATGGGATCTCAAAACTGCTGAATGCTTTAAAACTCTTACAGGGCATAACCACTGGGTACGCTCGATCGCCTTTCATCCTGAGCGCTTGATTTTGGCAAGTAGTAGTGGCGATGAAATGGTGAAAATATGGGAGATCGATACAGGTATGTGTATGCGAACCTTTCAAGGACATATAGGGCGATCGTGGACAGATAAGAATGACACCCAAGATGAGGGGCAAATCTCTGGAAATACTTCCAATGAGCATTTAATGAATCTTTGGGAAGTTACATCTGGGCAACAGTTTCGGATTTTGCAGGGATACACCAATGCAATTCGTTCTGTAACCTTTAACCTAGAGCAGAGCATTTTGGCTAGTGGTGGTGATGACTCAATCATCCGTCTGTGGGATATTCAATCAGGAAGACGAATCAGGGCTTTGCATGGTCATGCGGGTCATGTTTGGCAAGTTGCCTTTAGTCCCAGTGGTACTCTGCTCGCTAGTTGCGCCGAAGACTGTACTATCAAACTTTGGGATGTCAGCAGTGGCAACTGTCTCACCACAATTTCTGAACACCCAGATCTCGCGCGTACCTTAGTTTTTAGTCACGACAGTAGACTTTTAGCCACAGGAGAAACCAGTAAAGTCATCAAACTTAGAAATATTGTCACTGGAGAATGTTTCCGTAGTTTTGAAGGACATACAGCCGCTATTTTATCGATTATCTTTAGCCCAGACGATCGCCATATCATCAGCAGCAGTCGGGACAAAACCATCAAGATTTGGGATACCGATACAGGTGAATGCCTAAACACATCAGAGCCACTTACAGTGTTTACCTCTAATGTGATGTTGATGCCCTCACAGCTAAATATGGTTTTTATTTGCGGGAGCAGCAGTATTTATAGATGGGATACTCAAAGCGGTGAACTAACAACTGAGCAGATCAGGCATCAAGGAAATGCGCTCTCTATTGCTAGCGATCCGCAAGGAGTGCTGCTAGCGAGTGCAGGTGAGGACACAAATATCCATGTGTGGAACTGGCGGAGTGGTGAAGCGGTAAATACTCTAATCGGGCATACTGGCACTGTGTATGCGCTAGCTTTTTCGCCTGACGGTAATTTGATTGTGAGTAGTAGCCGAGACGAGACAATCAAGCTTTGGGATGTGCAAACGGGTGAATGTATCCAAACTTATCGGGAGCCTCGTCCATACGAGGGGCTAAATATTACCGAAGCCTCAGGCTTAAGTACAGCCCAAAAAGCTAAGCTGGTTGCTCTCGGTGCGATCGAAGATTGATTGCGATCGTTATAAAACCAAAAAAAACTTTAAAGGTCTGGCAAAGCCAGACCTTTAAAGTTTTTTGTAGATTATCACTTCTGATGTTTGGCGCGATCGCCAAGTGTATTAACTAACGAGTGGCGGTTTCTACCTTGACGCTATTATCTACAGCGATTACAGGATTGGGATCAGAGTTGATTGCACTAAAATCTTCACCATTAGGAGTTGTGAAATACAACAATGCTAGAGGTAAAGCTCCCACAACAATACCGAGTAGGGCAGGAACATAAAAGCCTGAGTTAAAGCTCAAAATCAGAGCAAACATAAAATTGCCTGCATACATAATCGTAGGAAATAAAATTTGCTGACGATTGAGTATGGGTTGGTTATCTTTACCCCAAATCAAGGACGCAACGGTCATGAACAATGCGCCAGTGCCAAACCATCCTACAAAGTTTTGGTAGGGCATTCCATAAAACTCCCCTGCTTGATGCCATTCCCAAAAAGGATATGCAGTTTGGCTCATGGCAGGATCAAGTACAAAATCCCAAGAAGTTAACATCAAAGAGCCAAGTGCGATCGCAACTAATCGATAGCCCCAGCCTGTGCCAAAACGCATAATTGTTGCGGCAACAATAAAGGCTGAGAAACCCATGTAAAACCAAGAGAGGGGAATGGTAAATGGTACTAAGCCAGCAATTTTATAACCCAAGCCACTTAGATATGAGTAAGCTCCAAAGGGAAATCCTGTGCTAGTTCCTAACAATTCACTAGTGACGGAGAGTCCCACAGCAGGGATAAAAAATGCGAGGGTACGTTGTAACCCGATTGTATTTTTGCCGTAAAGAAATGCGGCGATCGCGCCAAAAATCATGTAGGATGCACCGCCATTTTGCATTCCCCATGAAAAGATTTGCAAACCAGCTTCCGATAAGCTTTCAATAAACTCGGTATTTGGCAGTACAAGAGTTAGCCCAAATATTCCAAATATCATAGAAACTAGGTGCATTCCTAGATTAAGCCATTGTGCGGGGATCGCTCGCCTCATTACGCCATTTACTCCCAGAAGTTAGTTGAAAATTTGCTTAGCTAAGTTTAAATTTGCTTTAATTAACTTAACAAAAATATAAGCTAGCATACCATTCATTTTCTTAACCCGACGACACCCTTAGACTTTTACAGTAATTCTCATCAAAAAACCAAGATTAGGATTTTCAGTGCCTTTGGCACTGAAAATCCTAATCTTGGTTTTTTGAATTTTATAGCGATCGCCAAGCGTATCAAGACATAAAACCAAAAAGAGTCATGTCGGCGAAAATCGCCGACATGACTCTTTTTGGTAAGCAATCCTTATAGCGATCGCCAAGCGTATTAAGACAAAGCCAAACAAAGTGGCGGCACAAAGAGCCACCACTTTGTTTGGCTTTGGAAGATAAAAATTATTTCAAGGCGATTTTTTGAGGTGGGGTTGAATCTTTAGCTGCATTCTTGACATCACAGAGATGATCAGGTAACGCGGAACCAGAGGGATCAAGTTTGTCGGCAAGATTAGGATATTTGATTCTGCCGTGGTTGCGTTCTTTCCAGACTTTGATAAATACAGGCGCAATTCGTTCTAAATCTTCCCAAGAGAGAGAACAGTCGGTGAGTTGAGCATCATCCCAACGAGCCTTAAATATTCGCATTAATAAAGTGTTGGCGGCTTCGAGGGTGGTATCTGTGCCAAGCGATCGCAAAGCAGCCTCGCAGGCATCCGCTAACATCACAACTCCTGTTTCCCTCGACTGCGGAATCGGTCCAACATACCGAAAATCTGAATCTACAACATGATTAGACCGCTTTTGGGCTTGACAGTAAAAATAAGCGATCGATATAGTGCCTTGGTGTTCGGGAATGAAAGCTTGTAACATTTCGGGCAGGTGATACTTTTGCGCTAACTTGAGACCACCCGAAACGTGTTCTTTGACAATTTTGGCGCTTTCCCAAGGATCATTAAGCAAATCATGGGGATTAGGTTGCCCCATTTGGTTCTCGATAAAATACTCAGGGCGTAAAGTCTTGCCGATATCGTGATAGAGCGTACCTGTTCTTACTAACGTTGTGTCTGCACCTAGCTCACGAGCCGCAGCTTCCGCGAGATTTGCCACAAATAGAGTGTGTTGGAATGTGCCAGGAGTTTCGGTAACTAATCGCCGTAGAAGGGGGCGATCTAAATTAGCTAGTTCTGCTAGACGAAATGGCGTAAGCGCATAGGAAATATGCTCTAGATAAGGAATAGCTCCTAGGGCAATGATCGCCGCAATTAAACCACCTGAGGCATATTGCAAAGCCGTAATTGCCATCAGAAAAGGAGGGAGGGAGCCAGTGACGATCGCGATCGCAAGGTATACGGTGGCTTGGATCAAACCAATTAACAGCCCCGTGGCGGCAAGGTGCGATCGCGTAAGTGGACGATTGGTGATCGCGGCTGCCGCCATCGCTCCTACTAACACAGGACTGAAAGCTAACAAACTAGAGCTAATGGCGATCGCAAATAGTATTGATGACAGCCCCGTGATCAGCAACGCCATACGTGAGCTATAAAAGCTGCCAATGATTAACCCCACACTGGCTAGGGGCAAAAACACTAATGTGTTAGGAGCCATTAACACCACTGCTAAGGCATTACCGACACAGATAATGCCAAGATTCATCAGATCTTTAACATGGAGCTTTACTTTGAGTAAGTATTGCCATCGACGATTTGCATAGCCAAAGATGCCAAAAGCTAGAGCCGTGGAGCCGATCATCAAAATCAAGCCTTTGACATTGACTTGTCGTTGCGTCATCTTTAGCTCATCTAAAATGACAAATTGGCGCTCAGTAATTTTTTCGCCCCCTTTGACAATTACATCGCCTGCCCTTAAGGAAATTCTTTGGGTCTGTACCGACTCAGAAGCTTTCAGCGCTCTCTCAGCAGTACCCACATAGTCCAGCATCATATTTGGCTTAGCAGAAGATTTAATCAGGGCGATCGCCATCAAGCGATGTTCAAGATTTGATGGCAGATTAACCAGATTGCTAATTCTTCTTTGCAGCATATTATCGGGCAGACCAACAATGATCCCAGAAGCTTGTAATTCGACTAGAGCTTGGCGAATTAAATTTTTATTAGCTTCCCATTCTTCATTTGTCATCTCCAACAGGCGATCTCGAAACATTTCTGGCCCACTTGCCACTTGTTGCTGGGTCATCGAATAAGCGAGGCGAACTTCAGTTACTTTGTTGATCAGGTTCTGATAATTTTGAGGGCTGGTGTTGAGTTTATATATGACTAACTCAGCGAGAGCCAAACTCAATAAGTCTTGCTCTTGTTCTAACAGGCTAGTGATCGCATTGGGCCGATTGTTAGGATTAGTAGCCTGACGATTTACTCTTTCCTGTAATAAAATCCAATCTGAATCGGTGATTTTTCTGAGATGTCTTTGCACCTCGTCACTGAGAGTTTTGCGATCTACATAGGGCAAGTTACCCGAAGAAATTCGGAGCTTGTCTCCGACTGCCAATAACTCTTCAAGATGTTTATTGGCGCTGATATTCATTTCGGGACTATCGCGATAAATTGGCACAATCTGCTGCTTAGCGATTTCCTTCGCCTGTTTAGTTGCATCTATATCGGTAGCAACTATTGTCTTAGGCGATCGCAAGTCTTGATCTATGAATGTACCAATACTCAAGCGTGGTTCTGCGTAGAAACGCACACTTAATGCAGAAGTGAGGCAGACAAAAGTAATTCCTGTAACTGCCCTACCAAACCATTTTTGAGAAACGCAATGTCTGGATTGAGCGTAAGGAGAAGATTGGGTGGGATTAATTCCCATGGTTTAATGTCTCTGCTTCAAAAAATTCATAAGAACAAATACAAGCGGCTTACAGAAATTTTGATCCCTGCAAGAGTTAAAACGCAAAGTCTTTATTTTATCCTAGCCATTAAAAAAAACACGAAAAGCTATACTTTGTTAGCAATTTTCTAGGTTTTCTGCGCCGAAGGCGCTGCAAAATCCAAAATTGATTTCACAATAAAAATAGAAAGAGCAAGACATAAGCCGGGTTCTGTTTCAAGAGTCTTATCAACCCTCTTAGCAGTTATCTATCTGGGATATTTGTTACCAAATACCTCTTGCGGCACACACTTAGGCGCGATCGCTAAGCTTTCACTAAGCAATTACCCTAAGCAACGGATTCAAGTTTGAGTGAAGATCGGTAGACTTGTATCCTCTCGCCTTGCTTCCAACTGGGGTTTACCGAGCCAAAATCTCACGATTTTGCTGGTGCGCTCTTAACACACCTTTGCACCCTTACCAGATCAAGGCAAAAGTAAATTTACTTAAATCTGGCGGTATCTTTCTGTGGCACTATCCTCGCGATCGCTCGCACTGGGAGTTATCCAGCAGCCTGATCTTCGCGGAAGCCCGGACTTTCCTCAAAACAGGTGATCAAAATAAATTTTAATTACCTATTTCGCAACTGCTCGCTTACTCTCTCTAACTACCATTATGTACTAAAGGCTACAAAGCTTTAATAAGTAGCTATATCTGCTTAGAACCAAAATCGAAGAAGGGAGTTGCGGCGCTTCTTCGGTTTTGGTTCTGGTTTGAGCGCAAAGTCTTGAGTAGTCCAAGAAAAATTTTGAAAGGCTGGCAAAGCCAGCCTTTCAAAATTTTTCTTGGGTTTTAAGAAATTGCAAAGCAGTGTAATTTAATTTCTTTTTTTTAGGTGGAACAAATGCAGACAAGTTATAGGTCTGTAATAACTGGGCTTATAAAATTGCACCGCACTTATAAATTGCACCGCACTGTAAGCTTCACTGATACAGCGCTTTGCGCTTAATTAAACCCCAGAGAGATTTTGGGAAGCGGCGCGGAGCGCCGCTTCCCAAAATCTCTCTGTACTACTCAAAGCCTCAATAGGTTGTAGGTAGCTCGGCATAATTAAATATAAAATCAAAACCTGTGGCGATCGCTGTGCGCGTGCCACAGGTTTTGAGTGCAAAGTGCTGTAGGGTTAAGGCTACTTAATTACATGAAAATAATATTTAGCAAAAACAAGTTGGTTTGCTAAACTATCTCCATATTCGAGGCTAATAAAAAAAGCCGCAGATCATCTTAAAACCTTTGATCTAAATCTTGATCTAATTTGCTTACAGCTCTGAGTAACTAACTAAATGATGAAACACTTTTCAAAAGGGATATACACTCTCATCCTGTCCCTGATGTTAGTAATTATGGCAGGAGTCTCGCAAGCTGCCGCCGCTGGTCTCTTGAGGGTGTTGGTTAAGGAAGAGAACAGCTCCAAGATGTCTGTCGCTGTAACTCAGCCATCAACCTTACAAGCTTCAGGACAGCCAAACCGCCGCCTTGATCCAGGCCAGTGGTATACATTCTCAATTAATTCAGCCTATCGCATCACTCCTAGCAATAATGGTTTGGTGCAGGTCGGCAGCAATCTTTATCCTGGCGAAGTTGAGCTACGCGCTTGGGATAACAAAGCGATCGCTGTTAATGTACTGTCTCTTGAAGAATATCTTCGGAGTGTCGTCCCTAGTGAGATGCCCGCTAGCTGGCACATGGACGCTTTAATGGCTCAAGCTGTCGCTGCCAGAAGTTATGCCGTTAATACACAGCGCCAACGTAAATGGGGAGAGGCTCCCTATGATTTAGTAAGTGATACTCGCGATCAGGTCTACAAAGGTTTTTATCGATACGATGCCCAATCAGGCAGAGCGATCGCCCTAATCCATAGCCGCAGTGATCAAGCGGTTGCTTCCACAGCAGGCTATATGCTCAGACCGGGTTTTAAGGGTTACTATCGCGCCCGTTTACCTCGTAATTGGATTAGTTGGGGAGGCGGCTATATGCCCGTTTCTGATGGTCAGCATTTAGATCAAGAAATGACGCAGCAAATGGCAGAAAGTGGCTGGAATTGGGTGCAAATCCTTGCTTGGTGGTATCGTGACGAGCCAATTAAAAAATAGCTGATTAGTAATGTATTGCAAGTCAAGCTAAAGCAGGGGTGGCGGGGCATTGTGCCGCCACTCTTTTTTGTATATATAACCTTAGTGACTGGAGCTAATTATGGCGGCGACAAAATTATCTAAAGTAGAAATTTCCTCAGCAATCGCGCAGCTAGCTGGCTGGGCAGTAGTCGATGACAAATTACAAAAAAACTTTAAATTTCGTGACTTTGTGGAAGCCTTTGGTTTTATCAGCAAAGTGGCAATCATCTCTGAAAAGATGGGGCATCACCCTGAGCTTTTCAATGTATACAATAAAGTCAGGATTGATCTAGTTACCCATGATGCGGATGGCATCAGCGCTTTGGATATAGAGCTAGCCCAAAAAATTGACAAGCTATAGCGGCTTCCTTCCAAGTGAATAATTAGTGGTGTGCGGCTTTGCCGCACACCACTAATTATTCACTTGAGATTGAGTAACTTGTGTGGACGTATAAAAACTAACCAAATAAAGGGAGTCGCTTTTTGCGCCTCCCTTTATTTATGGCGCTTTTGATGCCACTGCCACGCGTGGCGCAAAATCATCTCCAAGTCGGCATATTTGGGCTGCCACTTCAAGACCTCGCGAGCTTTTACACTACTGCCCACTAAAGCAGGTGGATCACCAGCACGGCGATCGCCCATCAGCACATTAATCGTTTGCCCCGTAACCTGTCTGGCTGTATCAATCACCTGCTTAACTGAGAAGCCATTACCATTACCAAGATTAAAAATTTCACTCTTATTCCCATCCAGCAAATACTGCAACCCCAACACATGGGCTTCCGCTAAATCAGCTACATGGATATAGTCACGGATACAAGTACCGTCATCGGTAGGATAGTCAGAGCCATAAACTGTGATCGCATCGCGTTTACCAAGAGCCGTTAGTAAAATCAACGGAATTAAATGGGTTTCAGGTTGATGATCTTCGCCGATCTCGCCATCAGGGTCAGCTCCTGCGGCATTAAAATATCTAAAAATTACTGACTTTAATCCATAGGCAACGTCGAAGTCCTGCAATATTCGTTCAACCATCAACTTAGTTGCCCCATAGGGATTGATCGGAGCTTGGGGATGATCTTCGGTAATAGGAATCTGCTGCGGCACACCGTAGCTAGCGCAGGTTGAAGAGAACACAAACTTTTTAATATTAGCGGCGACCATCGCCTCTAGCAAAGATAGAGTCCCAACGACATTATTACTATAGTACTTGTCGGGCTGGCTCACGGACTCACCGACATAGGCATAGGCGGCAAAATGCATCACCGCACTAATTTCATAGTTGCTAAATAACTGATCCAATAAAGCGCGATCGTTAGTGTCTCCCACAATTAATTCTGCGCCGAGGGTCTTAGCTATATCTTGATGACCATAGACCAGATTATCTAAAATCAAAACTTCATAATTAGCTTTTTGTAAAGACTTTACAGCATGAGAGCCAATGTAGCCCGCTCCACCTGTAACCAAGATTTTTTGCTTACTCATAATTCCTGCTGATAATCTTGATAATTATTTTCGACTTAAATGCACTCAAAAGTAAAATACTGCGAATAATTGCGGCGCGAAGCGTAGCTAATTATTCGCAGATACCCCCTTCCCATTGTAAAAATAGACATTAAAACCCAAGGATCAGCGGTGCGGCGCGAAGCGCCGCACCGCTGATCCTTGGGTGGGAAGAGAGTATAACTTGTTAGAACAAAGCCAAAACCCAAGAGAGGGTTGCGGCGCAAAGCGCCGCAACCCTCTCTTGGGTTTTATGTCCTGACTTGGCTAGCTACAGCTATATTTTCAGTTAGTTGTAAACGGGATTTAAGAATTTCAAAAATTTCTGGAGGAATTGGTGTCCGTAGCGATCGCCCTAAACGATTTTTCTTTTGGGCTATTTGCAAACAAGATAGACTTTGACAGAGATAGGCTGAACGCCCTATGCCGCAATCAAGTTGAATTTGAAAACCTCTAGTGGCATTACTATCTGGAACTTTTGCTTTATCCATCAAAAGATTTGCAGCAGTATTTTGGGCAATCGGCACTCGTACCACTCGCCAAAAGTTATCTCGTTGGGCGACACATTGGCAACTAACACAACGGCGATATAGCTTTAGAGGCAAACTTAATTTACTCCTAGTCTTCAAAAAATTGCCAAAAGCAATTACAACTATCGCTAATTGTACAGCTCTAAAAAAAACAAAAGAGAGTGATGGCTACTGAGCCATCACTCTCTTTTGTTTTTTAGTCACGCTTATTCGATCTCCTCATCTTCTTCAGATTCATCATGGCTAGGCAAAGCGTTAGTTGCGATCGCCTCCATTTTGCGATCCTCTTCGGCATAGTCATATTTTGCCAAATTTTTAATGTCGATTTTCCAACCTGTCAATCGAGCCGCTAGTCTTACATTCTGTCCCTCTTTGCCGATCGCGAGACTTAGCTGATCCTCAGGAACTAGCACATGGGCAATCCGCTCATCAGCATTAATGAGGCGCACTTCATGGATTTTGGCAGGACTCAAGGAATTGGCAATATAAGTCGAAGGATCGGGTGACCATCGGATCACATCAATTTTTTCGCCCCTCAACTCAGCTACCACAGCCTGAATCCGCGCCCCCCTAGAACCAATACAAGCACCCACAGGATCAACATCGCGCTCAAGGGTATCAACGGCAATTTTAGTGCGTGGTCCCACCGCAGGCGAAGGAGGGTTTGCCTCACGCGCCACAGCCACAATCCGCACAATCTCTTCTTCAATCTCAGGCACTTCGTTTGCAAACAAATACACAACTAAGCCAGCATCAGCCCTTGACACCAATAGCTGTGGGCCGCGTCGAGAGCCTTCAAATACTTTTTTTAGATAAACCTTTAAAGTCATCCCTGGACGATAGGGTCTCTCCCCAGCCAACTGCTCACGCTTGGGAAGTTCGGCTTCAGCTTCAGGTTGTCCAAAACCACTACTAACTGACACGATGACTGAAGTAGTTTCAAAACGAAGGACTCGTCCCTGTAACACAGTACCTTCAATATCATGAAACTCTTCTTGGATAATCTTGCGCTGTTGATCCCGTAACTTTTGAGCTAGTACTTGCTTAGTTTGGATCGCCGCCATTCTGCCGAAGTCGCCCTGTTCTGGCGTTACATCCACCACAACCGTACCACCTGCCTGAGCTTCAGGAGCAACTTCTAGAACCTCAGACAAGCCAATTTCATGATCGGCATCAATTACTTCTTCAACGATAGTCTTGGTTGCCAGTACTCGAAATCCTTCACCTTCAAGATCTAGTTCCACATCAAAGTTGTTAAAGTATTCCTCTTCAAAATTAATTCCATCGGAACGGTAAGTTTTACGAAAACGTTCATACCCCTTGAGTAAAGCTTCGCGCAAAGCATTTTGGACTGCGTGTTTGGGAAGATTTCGCTCCTTGCTAATCACTTCTACCATTTGTCCTAATCCGGGTAGGCTTAACAATGACATAAATTTTCCCTTCTTTAATTTTGATTTAGTTTTGTATTCTGTTGTGGATAGAGTCAAAAGCTATGATGCACGCTCAGCATGCATCGTAGCTTTTGGGGTTTGATATTTAACTGCAGCTAGCTACTAAGCAACTGTTGTTTCTTCAGCTTTAGCTAGTTCGACGCGCTCAACTACATCGCGAGGTATATTCACAATCCGTCCCTTAATACTAATCGTGATATGTGTTTCACTACGAGAGACGAGATGTCCAATCCAGCTTTGTTTGCCATCGTGAGGTTGATTGGCAACCACATTGACCATAAACCCTTTAAAAGCTATAAATTCGCGATCGCCTTGTATTTGTCGATCAGCACCTGGGCTGGATATCTCTAATACATAGGCATGAGGAATTAAATTAGCTTCATCAAGGGATGGCTCTAATGCACGACTCATTTTTTCGCAATCATCTAGCCCTGTATTTTGGTCAGGATTGCGAATATCAACCCGTAAAACTACAGGATTTTTATTGGTATATAACACAGCATCAACCACCTCTAACCCTAAAGGCGAGGCAGCTTCTTCGGCAATTTGCAAAATTTGCGGAATTAAGGGATGACTCATAAAATTGACAATCTAAGCTTATAGGGTGAGCATTTGTGCAAGTTCTTTAAAAAACAAAAAAGTGGGAGAAATTCCCACTTTTTTACAGCACTTAGCAACGCAATAAAAGCCAAGAGTTTAGTTAAGAAGATAGCCTTGACGACTTTCTTAACTAAACTCTTGCATCCTCTTTCGCATCGGTAGACAACAGGATCTGTAACATTTACAGCCTTAAAGTACGATACAAAGACTTAACCAACTTAGTGGTTAGCTGTCACAAACATCATAATTAGCTGGGCATAATTAAAAAAACCAGAGTCAAAGCCAGTGGCGATCGCCACTGGCTTTAGGTTTTTATATAATTGCGACTAGCTACTTAGAAACAAAATATTTGTTAGAGGTTAGTCAATTAGCCGCTACAAGCAAAAAGTCTTTGTTCTTAATTCTGAATTTTATCCTATCACGAGCTTTATAATTATAGCCAAGTTCGTTAAGATAAGAACCTCAAAGAGATTGGCATGACTTCGTGATGCCAATCTCTTTGTTTCTTTGCACCTAGCTTCTTACTAGCTCTAGACGTTCTTCTGGCAAAATTGCACCCTGTATGGGACAAACCTGTAAACAAACTCCACAATCAATACAGACTGTAGGATCAATCTTAAACCAAATAGTCCCTTTTTCATTTGCACCCTGACCCTGCTCAATACAAGCAACAGGACAAGCTGGAACACATTCAGCAATCCCTTCACAGATATTCGACACGATTGTATAAGCCATATTGTGTCTATGTTTTGGAGTTTCTTAGAAATTTTGAAGTAACTTATATATAACTAAATATAACCTAGCAATAACTATTTCACGAAAATTAACATAACTTTTGCGGTTGTAATTTCTAATTTTTCATGTACTATGATTTCATGGCAGCTAAACCGTAGGAAGTTAACTGCAATCAAACTATACCTCTACTAAATACTTGCCGATTAAGAGTTAGGTAGGTTGAGTCTTGATCAATAGGTAATATTCAGTTTAAGTAACTTAGTTTTAGCGAGACTAAGTGGTGATGACAAAGAAAAGTCATACTTTTACTGATAAAGCGCTAACTGCTCAATAAGTAGCCTGAAATAGACAATTCAGGTGGTGATGGTCATAGAAAAAGCCATGACTTATTGCAGTTTAGTCCAAGTGAGTACCTCACATTTCAGTAAGTTGCTGAATAGCAAATTAATATTTTTGGTAACTATGTAACTTGGCTTTGACGCAGTCGGGTGGTGATGATCACAGGTTTAGATCATGCAAGTTATTAAAGCGTTAACTGACTCATATTTATAGTGGCTTACTTAAATGTAAGGCGCTATTGTACAAACTACTTTAATTTGATTGCAAAAACATGAAACTGTCTAACCTAATTTTGGGCGCAGCTGCTACTACTGTTGCCTTGACTGCATTTACAACTTCTTCACAAGCTGCTTCCGTTACGTTGACTGGAAATGACTCTAGCTCGGTGACTGTTGATAGCAATCAAGATTATGAGTTCAGTTTTGTAAGATCTAATGGATCTTTTCAAACAAACTTTTATGTGCCTTCCACAACTTCTATCGGTATCACCGAAGCCTCTCCTGGTTATACATCTCTTTTGCCAGACTTTCCTGGAACCTGTGCAGTTTGCTCCTTCGTAAGCAAAATTACTCTAAACTATTTTGTTCTAGAAACTGTTAAGGCTAATCCAGGTGATGTTGTTCCTTTCTATGATTTCTCCACTGGTAAACAAGGCTCTAGCTTGAACATTGCATTGGCAGTTGCTTCATCTTCTGCTGGTTCGAGCTATGTAGGTAATGCTAGTGAATTTTTGATCAAACTAAATGATCGCTTTGGTGATAGAGACTTTAACGACTTTGTTGTAAAAGCTAAAGCTGTTCCTGTTCCTGGGATCGTTCCTGGCATCGCCTTGGCTGCTGCTTTCTTGGGTAGCAAAGCTCTCAAGCGTAATAAGAAAGAAGCAATCGAGTCTGTTGCTTAGTTCTTTCACTAGATAGGTAGTCTCGATTGAATATAAAGCTTCAAAAGTTGTGGCAAATGTGCAGCGTCTGCCACAACTTTTGATATTTTAATTATGTCAACCATCAGCTACAGTTCAAGAATTTAAAAGATTTCTTGATTTTAAGAAATTCAGAAATCTTTGTACAGCAATTCTTATTATGAAACCAATTTTGGGGTTTGCAGCGCCCTAGAGGCTGTAAACCCCAAAATTGGTTTTTTGAAAGCCAGCCTTAGGCTGGCTTTCAAAAAACCAGTTTTTATAATGAGAATTGCTGAGCTCTGTAACTAAGAGTTGTAGAAATAAACAAACGGGATATAGCATGAAGCTATGTCCCGTTTGTTTTAGGTATGTTCGGCATTAAAGAATTTTATGAAGACATTACAGATCGGTACGAGTTGGTTTTTGGATGAGGCGGGTGGCTTAGCTCGTGTTTACTATGACTGTATAAATTATTTACCCACAGTGGGGGTAGAGGTTTCTGGATTAGTTACTGGAGCTGAGAGTGTAAGACATAGCTCTGGGGGCTTAGTAGAACCCTTTGCACCCACAAATGCCTCCACATGGCAGCGATCGCTAGGTATTAGGAAATTTGTTAATCGGAGGTTGGCGAGTGGTGACTATGATTTAGTTGTGACACATTTTGCTTTATATACGTTCCCCATACTTGATTGCCTAGGTAAGTTGCCATTAGTGATGCATTTTCAAGGACCTTGGGCTTTAGAGAGTCGTGCAGAAGGGGCTGGACGCTTATCAACTTTTGGAAAATGGTTGTTAGAGAAACTGGTTTATAGCCGAGTAAATGGGTTTATTGTTTTATCGGAAGCTTTTCGACAAATATTGCATGAGACTTATAATGTGCCGCTTGCAAAAATTTTTGTGGTGGGAGCAGGGACAAATACGGCGACCTATGATGTAGACATGACGATCGCACAGGCAAGAGAAAAGTTAGGATGGCCGAAAGATCGCAGAATTATTTTATGTGTGCGCCGCCTTGCTAAACGGATGGGAATTGAGAATTTAATCTCGGCGATCGCATCAGTTCGTGAGCAACATCCTGATGTGCTGTTATTAATTGCAGGCAAGGGGGCGATCGCCACAAATCTCCAAGCACAAATTGCAGAGTTGGAGTTGCAGGATCATGTAAAGCTATTAGGATTTGTGGCGGATCAAGACTTGCCGACAGCCTATAGAGCCGCCGAGTTATCGATTGTACCAACTATATCTTTAGAGGGATTTGGTCTAATTGTGATTGAGTCTTTAGCAGCTGGTACACCTGTTTTAGGCACGCCAATCGGTGGGATTCCAGAAATTTTAAGCCCTTTTTCTATGGATCTAGTCCTTGAGGGAAGTAGCAGCGACCAACTAGCAAGAGGGATGAATGAAGCTTTGTCTGGACAAAGAAAAATGCCGAGTGCTGAAGAATGCCAGAATTATGCCAGACAAAATTATGATTGGCAAGTGATCGCGACTCAGATCAAGAGTGTTTATGAGAGAGTTGCTAGTAAATAATTAGTTGTTTAAAATAAAATTCCATAAAGTGACATCCAGCAATTCTCACTATAAAAATTGATTTTTTGAAAGCCAGCCGTAGGCTGGCTTTCAAAAAACCAATTTTGGGGTTTGCAGCGCCTAAAGCCCTGCAAACCCCAAAATTGGTTTCATAGTGATAATTGCTGAGTTGTACCCCGCAGGGGTGCAACTTTATGGAATTTTATTTATTCTGTAAGGATTTTAATTCTCGCAAAATTACCATCAATCCTTTGTTTTGATGATCGATTTGTTCGGAAATTTTTTCCATGCGATCGCTTAAAACTTTGATGCACTTGTCTTGGTGATCGATACGATTGCTGAGATCATTAAATCTAGCCACAACTTCGCGCTGAATTAAGTTCTCAATCCCTTGCACTAATAAAGTCTCAGTTGAGGTTAGCCTATTTAGAATCATTTGCAGATTTGGCTCTTCATCTTGCTTAACCTGTCTACTCGTAGTAACAGTAGACATGAATGAAGCAGCAGTATGTGCTGGCTCAGGAGGCAAAAAGCTTTGAATTCTTGAGACTAATACATCAGCTTCAAAGGGCTTTTCGAGAAAATCAAATTCTGTAAATGGCTCAGGTACATGCTCAGTTACTTGCTCTTTGAGCCCTGAAATCATGATCACTGGGACTTTCTGTAGCCCTTCAACGCGACGGATTGCTTGTAAAGTTTGATAGCCATTATATTTAGGCATCACGAAGTCAAGCAGGATGAGATCAGGAAATGAGCGGCGGGCAGCATCTAATCCTGATTTACCATCACTAGCTTCTAAGACATCATACTTGCCAGACAAAATGCTTTTAACCATCTTGCGGATCATGATGCTGTCATCAATTACCAGTACTTTCTTTGCAGTCATGGATTTGAAGATTCCGCCCCAAATAGCTATGCGTGTTCATCATATTACATTACAAGGATTAATGATCTATTGAAGCTACGAGTACAGAAATTCTCATTATGAAACTAATTTTGGGGTTTGCAACGCCTTAGGCGTTGCAAACCCCAAAATTAGTTTTTTGAAAGCCAGCCGTAGGCTGGCTTTCAAAAAACTAATTTTTATAATGAGAATTGCCGCAACTCTCTTAGTGTTTATGTGGCGATGGTCTAGTCAACAAGAGCGCGATCGCGTTAGACTTAGATAGCTCATTTGTTCTCGGTTTTATGGCAAAACGTTATCCCATTGACTCATCACAAATTATTCGTCGCGTTGAAGAGCTAATTGGTGCTTCTTCTAACCGTTATCGGATTACAGTACAGGTTGCCAACCGCGCTAAGCTCAGACGTTACGAAGAGGACGATTACGACGATCGCATGATGAAGCCAATTTTACGCGCCATTATGGAAATGTCGGACGAAATTTCCCAACCAGAAATTCTCAGCGACTGAAAGATATAGAATTGGCGGTGCGAAGCACCGCCAATTTGTTTAAGGACTATGTTAAATTTTACGGATCAAAATACGGCTAAACAGCTAATCTGTGGGGATGGATGGCGCATTGGATTTCGCTCAGATGTAGATACTTATAAAGGTTTGGTGGGGACTGACACATGGGCGATCGAGCTGACGGAAGGGGAATTTAAGGATTTTTGTAAGTTGGCAACAAGATTAGCGGAGACTATGCAATTGATGGCAGAGGAGATGTCTGACGGCGAAAAAATTTGTTGCACCCTCGAAACTGAAGATATTTGCCTTGAGGCAAGTGGTTATCCCGAAGCGTTTACCTTGCATTTTCAATTGTTGACGGGAAGATGTTTGGAGGGGCTATGGGATGGTGAGTCTGTCCCATTTTTGATCGAGGCGATCGCTAATTTTTTATAGCGATCGCCAAATATCCTAGATGAGTGGTGGCGCTTCGCGCCGCCACTTATTGCCCAAAGTGTCCTGTTGATAGACCACAGGCGCGTTTGATGGGTAAAGCTGCCGCAAGGTCAAAGGCTGCTTGGGTAGCGATCGCACCATCAATAGTATTTGTGATTACGACATCTAAGCCTGCCGCAAAAGCGATTATTGCCGCCCGATGCGCTGTCAAAATACCGCCAAGTGCCATTGGTTTGAGAATAATAATATCGGCTGCTTGATTACTAATTATTTGTTGTAACTGCGCGAGATTGTGGACTGATTCATCGGCGGCAATAGGAATAGATTGCGATCGCCTAACGACCGCCATTCCTAATAAATCATCGGCAATTACTGGCTGTTCGACATATTCAATTTGCAAAAAATCTAAGGTCTTTAGATTAGCGATCGCCTGTTCTACAGACCATCCCTGATTGGCATCAAGGCGAATTTGAATATCTTTACCAGCTTGCGATCGCACTGCTTCTACCCTACTAAAATCTGCGGCAAAGTCTTTAGTGCCTACCTTGATTTTGAGACAGCGATAACCTTGAGCTAGATAGTTTTTTGCTTGAATCACAGCTTTTTCTGCTGATATTGCGCCAATTACGGCATTAATGCTGACTTGATTGCGGACAGTGCCGCCAAAATAATTTATTAATAATTGAGTAAGAGTTTGCCCCTGTTTTTGAGCTAATAGATTTAATAAAGCTAGTTCTAGTCCATGTTTTGCCGCAGGAGTGCGATCGTAACTATCTAGCAAATCCTCAATATCTTTAATATTGTTAATTTCATGATTAATTAGCGATCGCTGAGCTATTAGTAAAATATTTTCGGCTTCAGCTAAAGATTCCATCCCAAAACCCACAATTGGGGAAGCTTCTCCTAATCCGATGTGAGGTATTTCATGAGCAGAAGGGCGATCGCTGATTTCAATCACAAATCCTTCTCGGTAGTCGAGGCTACCCCAAGCCGTATGAAAAGGTTGACGGAAAGCTAACCGATAAGGTTGAAATTGAATTGACTGAATGATGAAAACCACAGATAAATTTAAGGTAATAGTTCAAATAGATAGCTGAGGCAAAAAACCTTTAAAAGCGTTACTTAGCAACGCTTTTAAAGGTTTTGCCTCAGCCTTAAGCGCCACTAAGTTCTTATGCTGATTGTAATGACAAGTTATTTACACCTATAGTCATAGAACAAATTATTTTGGGGATTTAAAAATATGTCGTTTAAGCGCAATCTTTTGGTATCCGCAGGTTTGTTTGCTATTGGTCTAGTCGCAAATGTTGCCTCCGTCTCTGCTGAGCAATGGTACTTCTACGCCAGAAATAGTAGCAGTGCAACCATGACCAATCTATTGGTATCTGAAACTGGTAACAACTGGGGTGCGTTTGATATTGGGTCGGGGATCGCTTCGGGGGAACAAGCCAAACTAGTTTGGGACAGCTCAACTAACAGTGAATCCTGTAACCAATATATTAAGGCAGTCTTTTCTGATGGTAGTGAAAGCACTCCTGCCAAGTTTAATTTCTGCAAAGACTTAGACACCCCAATCGTATTTCAATAAACGCTCAAATTTTCTGCTTTTATAGAGAAGAGATCGCTAAGCGTATTCCCTTTCCCATAATTTAGGAGTGTAGCGGCAAAGCCACTACTACAAAAAGATTGGGATGCGGCGCGAAGCGCCGCATCCCAATCTTTTTGTAAAGAGTTAGAGAATCTCACTATTTGTATCTGATGATTTTTGGGGAATCACTAAAAAATTGACCAACGGCGAACACATTAAGGTTGTCATAATCGCCATAATCACCATGATTGTAAACAGAGTAGGCGTGATTAAACCTTGTTCCAAACCAATATTTAAAATAATTAACTCCATCATGCCGCGTGTATTCATCAAAGCCCCAACGGTCATCGCTTCGCGCCAACGTTCACCAGATTTTCTAGCCGCTAGGGTACAAGCAAGCCCCTTTCCTAAAACCGCGATCGCAATGACTACAATAGTTGTCAACCATAACTGTGGTGTATTCAGTAAACCCAATTGAGTATTTAGACCCGAAAACACAAAGAAAATAGGGACTAATAATGCGGTGGTCATGTACTCCAAGTGCCTATGCACAGACTCCGCAAAATGTCCGCGGGGCATCACTGTCCCTAAAACAAAGGCTCCAAATACAGCATGAACTCCCACAAAGTCAGTGTAGTAAGCACATAGCATCATCACAATTATCACAAAAGTTAAGGTCTGCACCGTTACTTCGCCATCACGGCGTGTCCAACGGCTAAAGATTCTTAGGATGGGTCGCCCCAGAAACCACATAAATAACACATACAAAAAAGTCCCGCCGATCGCAATTACGGCAATATTAATCGAGCTTTTGATACTTGCTAGAACTAGAGCCAATAGACACCATGCGATCGCATCGTCTAATGAACCTGCGGCTAAAACCAAAGTACCAAGTTGAGTTTTGATTAATCCGCGCTCTTGTAAAATCCTTGCCAACATCGGGAAAGCTGTAATCGACATGGATGCCCCCATATAGAGAGCCGCAGCCCAAATTGTAATATTTGGGCTAAATAATCCCCCGCCACCATGCAGACTAAAAGCCAAGATCGCTCCCAAGATAAATGGAGAAATAATTCCTGCGATCGATACCAATCCTGCACTCTTAGCACGAGTTCTGAGAAGTTCAGTATTTAGCTCTAAACCCACCAAAAACATATAAACAATTAGTCCTACTTGGCTTAAAGCATACAAAATCGACATTGAGGGATTTGGAAACGATTGTGATATCCCTGCAATAATTGGGGCTTTGGGAAATAACCACTTTTGTAATTCTGGGGCGATCATCCCAAATAATGAGGGGCCGAGCATAATTCCTGCCAGCATTTCACCAACGACCTCAGTTTGCCCTAAGTAACGTTTACCGATATAAGAAACCAATCGGCAAACTGACAAAATTACAGTCAATTGCAGCAATAACTTAAGTAGTAGTTCTGAATTTGTCATACATCCTTATGAGGGTGAGAGAGCGCGATCGCGATAAAGCTGAAAATTTTAATCTACTCCCTTCCTAGTAAATAATTAGGCGTGCGCGGCTTCGCCGCGCACGCCTAATTATTTACTAGGAAGGGAGTAGGACATAAAACCCAAGAATTGGCTGGCGGCGCTCCGCGCCGCCAGCCAATTCTTGGGTTTTGATTTGTGACTGTAGCTATAATCAGCATTACTGGGATAAAGCAATAAAAAAGTATCCTTTCGCAAGGATACTTGAAATAATTTGATGATTTTGAACCTTAACGTTTTTTTGCGTTAATTTTTATTGTGGTGGCGATTCTAAAACGCGATCGATTAGTCCATATTCAAGGGATTCTTGAGAAGACATATAGTAATCACGATTCATATCGCGCTCAATTTTTTCCAAAGGTTGCCCAGTGCGCTTAGCATACTCAGCGTTGAGTTTTTGGCGAATACGGATAATTTCTCGCGCCTCAATCTCAATATCTGAAGCTTGACCGCGTGTGCCGCCAGAAGGCTGGTGAATCATAATGCGAGCATTGGGTAGAGCATAACGTTTGCCCTTAGCGCCAGCCATCAATAGATAAGAACCCATCGAAGCCGCTAGACCGACACAAATTGTCGTCACATCGGACTTAATATGCTGCATTGTGTCAAAAATAGCCAATCCTGCGGAAACAGATCCTCCAGGAGAATTGATATACATATAGATATCCTTGGACTGATCTTCAGAATCAAAGTAAAGCAGACGCGCAATAATCGAGTTTGCCATTCCGTCAGATACTTCTCCGCTTAGGAAGATAATCCGCTCCATCGACAGACGCTCATAAATGCTAATCCACTGCGTGTATGAATCGCCAGGATAGCGATAGGGAACTCTAGGAACACCGATAGGCATAGTTTTAGAATTGGTGATGGGGAATTGGGAATTGAAAATTACGAATTAAAAATTATGAATTGAAAACTGTTAATTCGTCATTAAGAAACAAGGCTAGGAACTGCTGTAGGTAGATCTTTGGCACTCTCAAGTACCCGATCTATCAGCCCATATTCTTTAGCCTGTTCTGGAGTCATGTAAAACATGCGATCCATGTCTTTGGTTAGTACTTCAGAAGATTTACCAGTGGTGCGCGATAGGATTTTTAACATCGATTCGCGGTTGGTCAATACTTCTTTGGCTTGAATTTGTAAATCAGAAGCTTGTCCTCTAGTTTGGCGGCGAGCCTGATGCAGCACAATCGTGGCATTGGGCAAGCTAGCGCGGAATCCTTTAGTGCCACTGGCGAGGATCATTGCGGCAGTTCCCATCGCTTGACCGAGACAGATCGTATGTACAGGGGGCTTGATGTAGTTGAGTGTGTCACAGATGGCAAAGGCTTCGGTTTCAAAGCCGATCGCATCACCCGTATACCAAGATGTCCCCGTAGAATTGATGTACAAGAAAATTGGTTTTTCAGGATCTTCGTATTGCAAATAAAGAAGTTGGGCGATGAGCAATTCGGTAACATCGACACCAAGCTGCTGTTTATATTCGTCGGGTGATACGAGAGGCAACCCAAAATAAATGATTCGCTCTTTTAAAAGTAGCGAAGGTAAGTCTGGAGGCGGTGTGCGTCCGTATGACGAATCCCCTGAGTAGGCGGCTTGTGCGGCACGGGGAACAGAGCGAGAAGGTCGATCCATATTTATTCGTGTTAATGACACTGACACTGCTAGCTTATCACAGCGATCCCAATGCGATCGCTGATACAAGGCGGTTGCGAAGTAGGGTTAGCCGCCTCATATACTATAAAACCCAAGAGGGAGTTGCGGCGCGAAGCGCCGCAACTCCCTCTTGGGTTTTAATTAATTTAGGCTATTACGCCAGTTGGCTAATTTAGCTTTGGTGTTGCTATCAATACGATTGGCAAGTAAGTTACTGGTATTAGCTTTTTTGGATTTTTGACGGCTTTGCACCGATCGCAAAGTTGCCTCGACTTCTTGCTCTAGGGCAGTTGCTGACAGCCACTCTGCACCAAAGCCGACTGCCGTCAGTTGTTGGGCGCGATCTGACGTAACCACAATAATTCTTTTTAAATGTCTAAGCGGATCGCGTCGGTATTTGCCACATTGACGCTCAATATATGTATCCGCAGTCTCATTATGATCGGTGAAATATAACCTGAGATTTTTAGTGATTTTTTCGGCTCGGGCGGGAGTAGCTTGCACATAGGCATCAAAGACTAGCGTGGTTTTGTAGCCATGAAAAGCACTAAAGTTGACCATTGTCTCGGTTAAGTGCGATCGCGCAATGTCAAACCCTTGCAGATCTCTCATCTCTTGCAGGGGTTTCCATAGTCCGATTACGTTATAACCGTCCACCAACATTACTGGCGGATGTTCCGAAGACATAATGGTAAACCAGTAGATAAAATTACTTACAGATAACTAGATTATAGGTACTTTTAAGCGATCATTCTGAAATATTACTAACATACTCCCTTACCACTCAAGGATTAGCGGTGCGACGCGAAGCGCCGCACCGCTAATCCTTGAGTTCTAAAGTCTATTTTTAGACCGGGAAGTGAGTAAGAAATGGCTGTAGCCATTATAAAACCCTAGAAGGGAGTTGCGGCGCTGTGCGCCGCAACTCCCTTCTAGCTAGCTATACCAAGCTTTTGTAATACTGACTTTGTAGAAACGATATGGCGATCTAATCCGAGAACTTTAGGTTCGATCCCGATCGCTAGTCCAATCAGTTGCGGCAAATGCAAAATGGGAATACCAAGTTTCTGCCCAATTACGCTCTCGACTTCGGGCTGGCGCGAGTCGAGATTGAGGTGACAAAGAGGACAGGGTGTAACAATACAATCTGCACCTGCGGCGATCGCTGCTGTCAAATGCCGACCTGCCATCGAGAAAGACTCCTTAGGAGCATAGCTAGAAATTGGCCAGCCGCAACACTGCACTCGACCTTCGTAGTAAACGGGAGTTGCACCGACAGTGCGAAATACATTTTCTAAGGATTCTGGTCTAAATGGATCATCAAAACGAGTAACTGTTTGCGATCGCAATAAATAGCAACCATAAAAAGACGCGCAGTTAAGCTTGGCAAGCGATCGGGTTACTTTAGTAGCTAGCTTTTCTAAGCCATAGTCACGAATTAAAATCCAGAGTAAATGTAAGACTTCTGTGGAACCTTGAAAGTTATGTCCTTGAGTATTTAAGAGGGCATTGACTTCATCTTTGCGTGTGGAATCAGAGCTTTTAAGTTTATCGTTAACGCGACCTAAAACCCCTTGACAGGTACTACATTGGGTCATCACGGTCAGATTTAATTCTTCAGCTAGAGCAATATTACGAGCATTGATGACATCTTCCATTAACTCGTCGGTTTCTTTAAAAGTTCCCGAACCGCAACAAGTTGCTTTGTGGAGTTCTACTAACTCGATGCCCAGTGCTTGGGCGATCGCAGTTGTTGAGGCATGAAGTTCTTTACAAGCTCCTTTGGCTACACAACCTGAGTAGTAGGCATATGTCAATGCTGTCGTTTCTGTCATTTCTTGATCCCGATAGATGTTATGCCAAGTTGCAAATTTGTGTCCGATTATAGGGAAATATATTCCCTCTCTTTACTGATAATCAGCAATTCTCATTATAAAAATTGGTTTTCACAAAATCAATTTGGGGGTTTTCAGCGCCTTCGGCGCTGAAAACCCCCAAATTGATTTCATACAGTGATTTGATTCTACTCAATAATTAGGCTTGCGCGGCTTAGCCGCGCAAGCCTAATTATTGAGTAGGAAAGGAGTATGATGAGTAATTAACAATAAATATTCACAAAATTTCTATGTCATCAGCACTCAGTGTCGAAAAATTAGTCTCCGATGCTAGAGAGACTGCAAACAAGTTAGAAATCAAAAAGTTTGACATTTACGGCGCGATTGTTGATGAAACTAGTGCTGAAGTCGATAGTGGCGCACCCAAGCAAGTGTCAGCATCCAATCGCGCCAGCATCATCGTGCGAGTATGGAATGATCACGGTACTGTCGGCGTTACCTCTACGACCAATATTGATCGCCTTGGTCTAGAATTAGCATTACAAAGCGCTCACGAAGCTAGTTTCTTCGGTGCTAAAGAAAATATTCCTGATTTCAGTCCTGAAGCGATCGCTTCTATTCCTAATCGCGAATCACAAATTGAACCACAGACTGCAATTGAGAAATTGGTGGAAACCCTTCTAGAAGCAGAAAAAGATTTATTGTCAAAGCATGAAGCGATCGCAGGAATTCCTTACAATGGTTTGTCTCAGAGAGACATCAGTCGCTTTTATCTAAATAGTGATGGAGCAATGCGTCAAGAGCGCAATGCCTACAGTTCCATTTATCTCTACACTAAAACTGAAGAGGAAGACCGAAAACCTCGCAGTGGTGGAGCCTATCGTGTCAGCCGTAGTTTTGCGGAGCTAGATGTTCAAGGCTGTGTTGCAGAAACTGCTGAAAAGACGATTAGCCACTTAAACTACGACAAGATCAAGTCTGGCAAATACTTAGTGGTATTTTCTCCAGAAGCATTTTTGAGCTTAATTGGAGCATTCTCTAGCCTATTTAATGCTCAAAGTATTCTTGATAAAAATAGTCTTTCTACTCCCGAATCCATCGGCGCACAGATTGCTTCACCTTTACTAAATGTCAATGATGATGAGCTTCATGTTGGTAATATCAGTGCTTCTGACTTTGATGGAGAGGGAACTCCCACTCGCCGTACTCCATTGATTGCTAATGGAGTTTTAACTAACTTTTTACATAGTTCTGTCACTGCAAAACGGCTAAATGCGAAGCCCACAGGTAATGCTAGCATTGGCGCTAAGGTTTCAGTAAGTCCTAATTTCTTTCATATTGAACGCAGTAATGTTGTAGAAGAGAATGAGAAGTCCTATAGTTTAAAAGATGCTGAAAATGTAATCTTGATCGATGATCTCCAAGCTCTACACGCTGGTGTGCAAGCATCACAGGGTTCATTTTCTTTGCCCTTTGATGGTTGGTTAGTCAATAAAGGCGATCGCATTAGTATTGAGTCGGCAACTGTGGCAGGGGATATTTTGGAACTGCTTAAGGCGATCGTCTATGTGGAGCCAGAAGTTAAAATTACCCCTTCAGGGGTGGCTCCCCATGTATGGGTAAAAGACTTGTCAATTACTGGCGAAGGCTAAGGAATGAAAATTTAATAAAACCCAAAACCGTTGCGGCGGGCGAAGCCCGCCGCAACGGTTTTGGGTTTTATTTGCACAAGTTATTTATTTCCTATTCCTAAAAAGACTTCGCGCTCCGACCGAAACTAAAAAACTTTAAAAGCGTTGCAAAGCCAAGCTTTTAAAGTTTTTTAGTTTCGGTTAGACTTTCGCATTGTAAAGATTAACGTTTGTCATTTGAGCGCCTTCAAATAAAGTCTCTTGCAGATTTGCCCAGCTTAGATTTGCCCCTCGCAAGTCTGCACCTCGGAGATCGGCTTTTCGTAAATCGGCTCCCTTGAGGTTAGCATGGCGCATATTTGCTCGATGTAAATCTGCGCTATTTAAATTGGCATAACTTAAATCTGCCCCCGTAAGATTTGCGCGACAAAGTTTTGCACTTGCTAAATTAGCTTTGTTCATCACAGCGTGACTAAGATCGATTTTATGTAGATCTCTTGACTGTAGATCTGCGCCAACAAGTTCAACATTCGCAAATGTTTTTTGCCCCGCCCGATATTTTTGTAGAAATTCCTGAGCATCCATTGAATAGTCTAGGCAGAAGTCTATGCATCACTATTTTATAGCTTAGCCAGTAATATTACAGCGCTTTGCGCTCAAACCCAAATCAAGAAATTTTTGCTCAGAGATTGCTAAAAGAGAGCTGTGGAGTAAAGCACCATAGCTCTCTTTTAGCAATCTCTGAATTAGCTACTCCCTTCCCAGTATCAAAATACACATTAAAAACCATTGAAAAATTAGACATTGCGGCGCGAAGCGCCGCAATGTCTAATTTTTCAATGGGAAGGGAGTATGCCATACTTTTTAGAATAATTAACCTTCAAAAGAGTCAAGATCCAAGGCAGCCGATCCACCTTTTTCTAGTTCAATCAACATTTGTCCTAGTTGTCGCCAAATCAGCGCTGCAATTCCAACTGTCACAGGAACTGCCACAATGTATCCAAAAGTTGTTGGTAAGCCAAATATTTCTAGCCCAGTGGACATAAACACTGCGATGCTAATAGTCATGCCGAGGTATGGGACTTTGATGCTGGCGCTTTTGAGTTCGAGCATTGTGCGTGTAGATTTGCTCTTTGACCAAACATTTACGAGATTGCGTAAAGTCACCTCAAAAGATCGTCCACAGGCGAGTCCAGCGATGAGAGAGATTGCAAACAAAAAGTAGGGAGGGTCGGCAGGAAAGTAGTAGTTCACAGGTATTTAGTAATATTTTTTATTGGATTTTTTAAGATTATGGCTAAACGCCTAACCAATCATATTAATTATCTCTTAATGCGCTTGGCGCTAACGTAAAACTTTTCAAGCAAATACAGCCCGTTGAAGCTTAAAACCCAATTATTAAGAGAGTGGCGGTGCGAAGCGCCGTTACTCTCTTATAAAAAGCGCTGACATTGATTATTTGCTCAGTAGCCCAAGTGCGGCTAGTTGAGCTTGAGCTTTTTGCAATGATTCACGCCACTCGCGATCGCTCACACTATCAGCAACAATCCCTGCGCCCACTTGTCCCCAAATATGATCGTTAGTTTTTAAGAGCGTCCGAATCAAAATATTTAGATCCATATGTCCGCGTTGATCGATATAACCGCAAGATCCATAAAACAAGCTACGGCGCTGTGGCTCAAGCCCTTCCACAATTTCCATACAGCGTACTTTGGGACAGCCTGTGATTGTGCCACCTGGGAAGGTAGCGCGAATTAGATCAACTAGAGTGCGATCGCGGCGTAATGTCCCCACCACATTACTAACTAAATGCATTACATGGCTGTAACGCTCGATCGTCAGCAGTTCGTCAACCTTGACCGTTCCCCATTCACAGACCCGACCGAGATCATTGCGCTCAAGATCAACTAGCATGATGTGTTCCGCTTGCTCTTTCGTACAGGCGAGTAATTCCTGCTCAAACTCTTGATCTTTTTGTGCGGTTTTGCCGCGTGGTCTTGTGCCTGCGATCGGGCGTGTCTCGGCATGGCGATCGCGCAGACTGACGAGACGCTCAGGCGAGACACTGATTACTTCGCCCCAATCTGTCCGCCAATAGCTCGCGAAGGGCGATGGATTGATGTTTTGTAAGTGTCGATATAGTTGCCAGCCATCCGATTGCCAAGGATAGCCATAGCGCAATGATAAATTAGCCTGGAAAATATCCCCATCATAGATATGTTGCTTAGCTCGATTCACCATTGCTTCATAGCCTTGTTGTTCTGGCGAATAGGTGGGGTTAGCCTCTTGACGATCTTCACAGGCTCTAATAAGGGGCTTAAGTCCCTTGTCTACTAAATTGTTGAGGCGATCGCTTAGTTCTGTTAATTCTTGGCGATCGCTAGCGGCGAGCCAAACTGTTTGGGTGTGATGATCGATTACGGCAAAACAGTTTGGCTCATACCAAAAAGCAACAGGGAAAGGTAAGTTATCAGGCTTGGTATAGGGCAAACGCTCAATTTCCCAAGCGAGGTCATAGCCTAGCCAACCCAAATATCCGCCAGTGAATGGTAAATGATCGGGTAAGTTATTAGCGGCTTGATTAGCTTGCATACGCGATCGCAAGTTTTCTAGACATGGCAATATCTCACCAACGGGTGGAGTCCAGACTTGACGGGGCTTTCCTGCGGCGATCGAGTACCGCGCTAACTTTGATGGAACTGATGCAGGGCTTTCTAGCAGAACCGTAATTGGCTCATTAATGTACAGAGATTCCCATAGATCGGCTCCTGTAATTTGTGGAGGTAGCGATCGCTGAAGCCATAGCCAGTCGGTCATAGATAATTAATAATTGAATAAGGTTTAGTCTCGACTGAAGATTGCTACGAGAAAATGAATAGAGTTAAAGTCTATAGCGGCGCGTGCGCTATAGACTTTGATATCTAGGCTCAATTTTAATAACTATGAACCGTACTCTATTTATTGCCATTCTCGTAGTAACAGGACTATTAGTACTAGCGAGTTCTTTGCCCAATAAGTTCTATGGCGCTAGTGATCGCAAATTTATCACGATTACGATCGCAACTTGTATTGTCTCCGTGATCGGGCTAGCCGTATTTTTTTCAGTGCCTTTCTTCACGCATCAGTAAAGAATATGGCGGTGCTTCGCACCGCCATATTCTTGCTAATACTTTGCCATCGATGGCTCCACCAGATAGGCATAGGCATCAATCCCACCGCTAATGTTTTTGACATTAGTAAAACCCTGATTGATCAGCCATTGACACATTTGCGCCGATCGCATTCCGTGATGACATAGCACTAAGGTTTCGACTTGCGGATCAAACTTGGTAGCAAACTCCGCACACCATTCTCCATATTCACTAAGCGGCAAAATCTCAAAACCAGCGATCGCGGCAATTTCTACTTCATCACGCTCTCGAACGTCGATTAATTGTAAATCTTGGCGATCGCTCTGCAATCTTGCAGCTAGCTCCTGCACATTAATTTCGCTAATGGACATACCGATAAAATATTTCTTAGGGGTGATTTAAAAACCTAGCACAAGTCTCACTTTTACAGCAATTCTCATTATAAAAATTGGCTTTCAAAAAAGCAATTTTGGGGTTTTCAGCGCCTTAGGCGCTGAAAACCCCAAAATTGCTTTCATAATGAGAATTGCTGCCACTTTTAGTTCAAACTTGAAAATATAACTTAGTGCTGGGAAGCACTATAAAATAAATTTATTTGTCGAAAGCAATGAGCCAACCCATTGAAGTGTTATTGCAAGATCTTAAAAGCGAAGATGCGGATATTCGCGATCGCGCTACTCAAGGTTTGTGGGAAATGTGGTTTACGCAAAAGGGGACGCAGGGTTTGCAAGTTTTACGACAGAGTCAAATGATGGCGGACAGTGGCAATGTTCGACAGGCTGAATTGATGTTGACGCAATTAATTCATGCTCAGCCTGATTTTGTGGAGGCATGGAATCGCCGCGCTGTTTTGTTTTATATGCAGGGGGATTACAAACGCTCGATCAAAGATTGTCAAAAGGCGATCGCGCTTAATCCCTATCATTTCGGGGCAGTTCACGGCTTAGGTTTGTGCTATGCCGCGATCGGCAATTATCCCGAGGCGATCGCTACTTTTCGCCAAGCTCTAGAGATTCAGCCGCATTCGCTCACTAATCAAAAACTAATCCTCGAATGTACTGCCATGTTGAACTAAAAAAAAGCGTTGCTTTGCAACGCTTTTTTTATTTGGCGCAAAGCGCTGAGTTTTTATGCAGTTACTAACTCAGGACGCTTGCTGTTGCGAATGCCACTAATAGCAGCAGCGTAGTCAGGCGCATTAAACACGGCTGAACCCGCAACGATCGCATTAGCGCCAGCTTCAAGAACTTGCCAAGTGTTATTTGCCTTCAATCCACCATCAACTTCGATCCAAGGATCAAGTCCACGGTCTTCACACATTTGACGTAACTTAGCAATCTTAGGAATTACGTTAGGAATGAAGCTCTGACCACCAAAGCCAGGGTTAACACTCATGATCAATACCAAGTCGCACAAATCCAAAACATACTCAATAAAGCTAAGGGGAGTCGAAGGATTGAGGGAAACACCAGCCATCTTGCCTAATTCTTTGATTTGGCTGAGATTGCGGTGTAAGTGAGGACAAGCAGTATGCTCAGCATGGACAGTGATGATATCTGCGCCAGCCTTGGCGAAATCAGCAACATATCTCTCAGGCTCAACAATCATCAAATGCACATCAAGAATCTTGGTGGTGACAGGACGAATCGCCGAAACAATCAATGGCCCAATAGTAATGTTTGGCACAAAACGACCGTCCATCACATCAACATGGATCCAGTCTGCACCCGCCGCATCAACTGCACGAATGTCGTCACCGAGACGGCTAAAGTCAGCAGACAGGATCGAGGGGGAAATAACTGTGGACTTCTTAGACATATAGTTTAGGGTGATTTAGTGGGTGCTTATCTTGACAAGAATTTTAAAAACGGTAGGTAAAAGTAGTGTTAACTACAGTCTTATCTTAATTATTAATTAAATTTAACAGTTTTGTACAGCTAATTAAATTCTTAAGTTGATTGCGGCGCTCAGCGCCGCAATCAACTTTAATCTTTATGCCGTGATGCTTTGATTTGATCGATGAAAAACTCTTCGAGAGTTTGGCGAGCAAGCTCGATCGCGATCGCCTTAGCGCCAATACCCGCAATGTAAGTCAAAAATTCGGGTAAATCCTTAGCTAGCTGTCCATGCCAAGTATCACCCTGAAAACTTAAATGCTGCAACCAAGGCTCTAGTTGCTCTTCCGAGCCACCATGTCCACTCACCTGATAGGACTGCTCAGTACCCAACAATTCATTTAGCGTTCCCATTGCCACTAATTCGCCTTTGTTGAGGATGCCAATGCGATCGCAAATTAGTTCGACATCCGACAAAATGTGACTGTTAAAAAATACAGTTTTACCTTGATTTTTTAACATCAAAATAATTTCGCGAACTTGGTAGCGCCCCACAGGGTCAAGCCCCGACATCGGCTCATCAAGAAAAACTACATCAGGATCATTTATTAACGCTTGAGCCACCCCAATTCTCTGCACCATGCCCTTAGAATACTGTCGCAATTGCTTTTTGCGAGCCACCGACTGCGACAGACCGACCAGATCTAGCAAATCCGCAATGCGTTGGCGGCGCAGTGATGCCTCGACACCAAACAGACAACCAATAAAATCTAATAATTCCCAGCCCGTCAAATAGTCATAGTAATAAGCATTTTCAGGTAGATAGCCGATGTACCTTTTGGCTGTGCGATCGCCAAGGGGATATCCCAAAATTTCGCCAGATCCCGCCGTTGGTTGCACTATGCCTAGCAAAATTTTTAACAGTGTAGTTTTACCTGCACCATTGGGTCCCAGTACGCCAAAGGTTTCGCCTTTGCGAATCGACAGGGAAAAGTCTTGAAGAGAACTAATTTTTTGATTTAGCCAAAAGCCAGTACGGTAGGTTTTGCTCAAGCTATTCGCCACAATTGCATTGCTTGAATTGCTCTGTTGCTGGGATTCGTTAGTCAATACTTCCACCATAGCTGCGATCGAAGTTGCAAAATTAATGCTTCAGAACATCATTTTAAGGTAAGAAATGCGCTAATCAGTCAAATGTAGCTTTTGAATTGTAGAAATTCTCATGATACAAATTGATTTTTTGAAGACCAGCCTAAACATTTTGTAGTAGTAAGTTGCTCATCTTTGAAGATTTCACTAGTTTTAACAAGGGGCTTACTCCCTTCCCACCCAAAGAATAGGCGTTATAAAGTGAATAATTAGGGGGGCGCGGCGAAGCCGCGCCCCCCTAATTATTCACTGGGAAGGGCTTAAGCCCCTTGCTTGTTTAAGTTGTTTTGACACGATGCCAAGGCTGGCTTTCAAAAAATGGATTTCATGATGAGAATTACGACTTGAATCGAAAAGTTTTTATAACGATGGTTGCTTAATTTACCTTAGAATTTGAAGTAATGTAGATTAAATATTTTTAAGTAGCTAGGCAAAATTAAATATAAAACCCCAAAATCTATGGCGCAAGACACAAATTTTGGCTTTGTCTTTTAATTTTTAGTTACCTATGATTAAAACTACAAATTTTAAACAATCCTGCTTTAGCTCATGACCTGCTTAGCAATTCTCATTATGAAGCCAATTTTGAAGTTCACAGCGCCGAAGGTACTGCAAACCTCAAAGTTAGTTTTTTATAATGAGAATTACTGATATCGCAGATACGGGGAAACCGAGACCTTTACTTTCATTTAGATAATTTGTCTAATTTAGCAAGATGAGGCTAGATAGCGCCCAGCGATGAGTAATATTTTTTTGCTGCCACCCAACTTAAATAAAAAAGAGCGATTCGCCGCTTTTTGGGAATATTTACTGGAAAATATTCCCGATTTAGGACAAGACCTTGTTGATTTTTTGACTCAGCGATCGGGAAAAGCGAGTTCAGCACTTATTAGGGCAAGTAGCTATCCCGATATATCAGGGGATGTGCAGCCCGATATATTAATTGAATGTCAAGACTTTGATATAGTCTGCGATCATCGATTAGACAGTGAGTTAAGCAAGCATTCTTTGGATGCCCTATTTCAGTATGCAAAGGCACAGCCCAAGACCACTTATGTAGTGCTAATTAGCAACTGTTATTGCCTACTTGAGCCAGAGTTGCTAGCTAGTAATGAAGCAAAAAAATACTACCTCAAGCCTCATGATGAGGTAAATGCTTCTATGCCATATTTCTGTTGGCAAGATATCTACGCACTAGTCTCCCAAAGTGAAACGCGCCTTGCCTATCAATTTGCTGAATATATGCATTTTATGGATATGCAGCCTTGGCAACATAAGGTTTGGGGTAATTTGTTTCTCAATCCTGATGTTGCGGCGAGCTTTAGCCGCCATTGGCTGCCTACAATTAAACACTTTGCAAGCATAGATATTGTGGCGAAAACTACGGGCTATAGTGCCTTAGAAATTATTTATCCCTTTCCTTGGCTACAGTTACTCTATGTTTATGCGACACGATCTGTTCAGCATAATGATTTGCAATCTGTAAGTCCCTATTTGGTGGCTACGGTTTGGATTAAGGGAGATGAAAGAATGCGGATTAAAGCTTTTCAAGGAATTACCGATCGCTTTGAACTACCAGAAAACTCCAATATCACAGTTGAGATTCGGTCTAGTTTGGCTGATGGTTTATGGATGGTGAATTCTGGCAGCAGACCTAAGCTTGCTGCAACTTATTACACATCTCTTGATCGGATTGTTTCGGCAGACTCTCAGCAGATGCAGCAAAATTTATTGAATTTTGTCAAAGCAATATTTGTCCATGCTCAAAATGTTGAGGTTTCTGCATAATACTGAAACCCGAAAAATGCGGCGCTTTGCGCCGCATTTTTTTTTGGAGATTACCACTGGGTGATAACGCCTTGCGATCGCAAAAGCGTCTGTAATTCACTAATCCTGCCGCGATCAAGAATTGATTGAGGTGTTAAAGTCGGGTCATCTTGCAAAGCAATCCAAGCAGCCGTTACCCCTGCGGCAATGCCTGCTGACCACTCACCAATATGAATACGAGTTGCGCCATTAACAATATGAGTAACTGCGATCGCCTTGCTACCCATAAGGAGATTATCAATCTTCTGTGGGATGAGACTTTCAAGGGGGATAATTATGGGCTTCACCTTATCTTCATTGGCGGGGGCAGAACTTGCGTCTTTTGATGGTTCCCAATTGCGATAGCGGCAGCCATGCATATCGATCGCGTAATGAGTTAGCCCAATTGAAGTCGAGTTAAAGCTGCGTCCACCTTCCATATCATTGCGAATATCTTGCTCACGCATCATAAATTCATCCTGACCATAGGCTTTGCGACCCAAAATGCGGCGACCTTCACGAATGTAGGGATACATGCTTAACCCAGATTCGGTGGGCAAAGGACTATCAACGCCCGACATCAGCCGTAAGGGGAATTTGGGAGAGGAATATTTCTCCATCAGCCATTCTGCAAATAGTAGGGCATGGTTTTCTCCATCTTTGAGAGCATTAGTATTCAAACCACCCAGCCAATTTTGATGTTGACCAGAGTCACGAATTTGTTGCTCCGTTAGGATTAGTGGCGGATTCATAATGCCCCAATCGTTACCGCGATTCCAATTAATCACGGTCATATCTCCCTTGGAGGGAATTGCTTGAAAAGGATCATCACGTTTCATGCTAACGATACGGCGATAGTTGAATACGCTATTGCCCTCAAACATGGGAAATCGCCTCAAGTCGTAGTCTCGGCGATGCTCTTCACGAGAAAACCCTGGCTCAATCTTGCTAAGCTCCTTGAGTGACTGCCCCTGATCATCGTCAATTTTTAAGACAAAGGGAAACGTAAAGGCTTGAGTACATTCAGGATTATCGGCAACCGCATGTACTTCGCCTGTGGTGCTGAAGCTCTCGGCTCCAATACGATGAGGTAAATTTGCCCAAGCAATTACCTCGGCTGTATCGGTGGAGTCAATAACGATCATTTTTTTGCCTGCGGGGGGCTGCAAGCGAATTGGCTTTTTGTCAAACACCTCATCGGAGTTCCAGTTAAACCAACTTTTGAGTTCGCGGGAGAGCCGACCTTGAACTAAATAATTGGGATCTCGCGGAATTCTTTTAACCCCGTAAATAGCTGTGATGCGATCGCCTTGTTCGTTAAAGCTAGCTCCTTTAAAGGCAATCTGTGTTTCCCATCGACTCTTTGGTGCAGAACGTTGGGATTCTCGTAAAAATTCTTCTGCACCAAGCTCTCCTGAATAGGGCGTAAAGCAGAGATTGCCAACCCAGCAACTATTGGTGTCAGCTACTACTGCCCCAGGTTTAAGGTAAGAATACTTTTTGGGTAGGGCTGGCTGACTGGCAATTACATTTTTAAAATGTGTCCAGCTTAAGGGAAATTGCTGGCGATGACGCATTAGTAATGACTCGTCGATCGCACTAACACCTTGAGAACTAACCTGACCACCCAGCATTGGGGTTAGCTCGATGAGGCAAGTAGTGGCTCCCGTTTTCATGGCATGGTAAGCCGCCGCAACTCCCCCCAAGGAGCCGCCAACTACTGCTACCTCACATTCCCAAATTTCAGCATTTTCGGGTGGAACAGGGTTGAGGACTGGAAGTCCATTAAGGTCATACAGGGGTAGGGGTGTAGTGGATTTTTGGATGCCTGAATTTTGCGAAAGCTTACCTGCTCCAGCCTGTGGATTATTAGTGATTTGCCAATTTCTTGCTGTTGCGCCGCTAATGACAGCCCCACAGAACAACATGACTAAAATATGTCGAAATTTTGGCGAGAAAGAAGATGGCTTGGATTCAACGTTTTCGTCAACGCGATCGCTAATTTTTTCGGGTTCTGGTTCTTGATCGCTGGTAAAAGGCATATTTCTTAGGAAAAGCTGGAAAGTCAGATAAGTAGATATGCATAAGTTACCCTACACCGCTTCATCCTCAAGCACAAACCAAAAATCCTTAATCATTCGCACATCATGAAAATTTTTTGGGAAGGAACAGGATCTTTCTTTGTAGCTGTGATCATTCTTGTGAGGACACAAAACCAGAAGACGAGTAGCGCCGCTACTCGTCTTCTGGGGTTTTGATTTGTCCTAGTAAAAGTGACCACAGCTATAGTTTTGGATTTTAATTATGCCGAGGTACTTAGCAAGGACTAGCATTACTATTTTTCTTTAATCCTTTGATGATAGCTTTGCAGGGACTAGCCAACGCACTTTTTTCCAACTCAACTCATGGATCAGTACATAAGAGCAAGGAATCAAGAAAAGCGTCAAGAGAGTAGCAAGGGCTAATCCTGAAAAAGTGACAATGCCAAGCGGCTGTAAAAACTCGCCGCCATCACCACCACCCAACGCTAGAGGGAAAGCACCAATTACAGTAGTAATTGTGGTCATTAAAATTGGACGTAAGCGCATAGGAGCAGCTTGCAAAATAGCCTGAATACGACTGCATTTTTGCTCCTCTCGTAATTGGTTAGCGAACTCCACCATCACGATCGCATTGTTTACGACAATACCAACTAGCAAAATTGCCCCAATTACCACGATCACATTAATCGAGCTACTGGTCACATATAGACCAAAAATACCACCCGCCAGCGCAAGGGGAATCGTCAGCATAATTACTAACGGATCGAGCAGTGAATTATATTGGACTGCCATCACCACAAACACCAAAAAGGAAGCGAGTACACCCAATACTAAAAAAGATTTAGAGAGATTTTCGTTAGCTTCTTTGGCAGTACTAGGCAAGACAGTTACTCCCTCTGGTAAGTCGATCTCAGCGATCGCCTGTTCAGTTTGTTGGAGCGCATTACTGAGACTTGCACCACGCTCGATGCTACCGAGTAGCAAATAAACTTGACGTTGATTAATCCGTTGAATTTCCCCAGGGGCGCGACCTTCGCTCAGAGTTGCCACATCGGCGAGGCGGACAGGGCGATTATTGCTGACAAATAGGGGGACTTGCTGCAATTGCGAAGAGTTTTGGCGTAACTCAGGATTAAGCTGTACGCGCACATCGATCAAGCGATCGCCGCGTTGTAACTGTGTGGGAATCGAACCTGTAATCGCAGTTTGCAGCGTTGAACCAATCGCTTGAGTCGAGAGGCCTAGCGCTTGCAGACGTTCCCAGTCAGGAATAATCTGAATTTCAGGCTGACGGGCATCGGTATCAGGACGGAAAGTTGCTCCTTTGACTGACTTCTCTAAGGCACTGAGGACTTCTGTACCCGCTTGCGTCAATAGGTCAGGATCGCTACCTTGCAAAATGACATCAATATCAGTTCTAGGAACAGGAGAATTATTGACGATAATACCGCGCACTTGTCCAGGGTTAACCCGAATTCGGATCCCTGCCAAATTTAGCTTGGCAATTTCCCGATTCACACGACTAATAAAACCAGTAAGATCCGCATTGGGCTTGAGCGTGATCGTACTACCACTGCGTAAGGGATTAGAAGTAACGTTATTGCCAAAGGAACCACCGCCAATCGTGGAGAAAGCATAGGCAGTTTCAGGCTGCTTAATCAAAATTTCATCGACGATTTCCATCACCCTACGGTTTTCGGCGAGGGTTGTACCTGCGGGAAATTGAGCATTGACGCTAACATCACCTGTTTTAACTTGAGGAATAATTTCTTGCGGAAGTTGTCTTGCCATGAGGAAGCCACCACCACCCAGCACAGCAAACAGGGCAATCACTACCAACAGACGATAATGGATAATCCTTGCTAAAAAACCTGCATAGCCCGAAGTGGCAGTTTCAAATCGTTGCTGAAACCCACGCATAAACCATGTTTCACTTAACCGACTCGACCAAGGAACGGCTAATAAACGTGAGGCTAGCATTGGTACTACCGTGATGGCGATCGCGATCGCGGCGATATTCCCAAAGCTAATCGTGAGAATCAGTTGATTGAATAGTAGCGACAAGAATCCACCCAGTAATAAAAATGGAAAAATTACGACGAGGTTGGTACTGGTTGACGCAACTAGCGCTGATTCTATTTCGGCACTGCTGGCTTGGGACTGAGCGATCGTATCTTGAACTCCATTGCTTTTACGCATTTTCTCAATGCCGATGAGGATGTTATCTAACATCACGATTGAGCAGTCTACGACACCACCCACGCACAGAGCCAGACCACCTAGGCTAAATAGATTAAGTGAAAATCCGAAAATGCCCATACAAATAATTGCGGCAAGGGTAGCTAGAGGAATCGCTAGAGTGATAATCAGGGTCTGCCTTACTGAGCCAAGAAAGAGCAATACAGCACCTCCCGCGAGGAAGGCTCCCATAATCCCAGATGATGTAACGTTGGCAACTGAAGCTCTGATTAGTTTTGACTCATCAATGGTCGCCGTTATATCAGCATCACGAGGAATTAAGCCATTGTTCTGAAGGGTCGCAATCTTTTCCTTGACGCGATCGACTACCTCAATCGTATTAGCATCGGGCTGCTTCGTTACTAGTAACCGCACTGCTTCCTGTCCATTTAAAGTAGTGAAAACCCGTTGTTCTTCTGTACCGTCAATAATTTCTGCAAAGTCCCGCAAATAGACTTTTCTAGATTGAGTTGTGTCCGATGGATTGCCAACAACAAAAGATAAATTTTCTAGCTCTTGAGCATCTTTAAACTTACCGATCGCCCGAGTCAGTGGCTCAACCGTGCCATTGCGTAACCTCCCACCAGAAATATCAATATTGCGATCGCGCAATGCATCCAAAACATCATTAACGCTCACACCTGCGGATTGTAAGCGGGGCAGATCGAGATTTACCTGTACTTCTTCCCTTACACCGCCAACTACATCAACACCCGCCACACCAGGCACGATCGCTAGTTCACGTCCCAACTCCTCATCAGCAAACAATCGCAATTCTGGCAATGACAAAGAAGGCGATGTGAGTGCAAACTCATAGATCGGAAATTGGGACGGATCAAATTTAAAAATTCTTTCATTCTCGACGACATCAGGTAGCTGGCTCCGACCTCGGTTAAAGCTAGCAACTGTGTCATTAAGAGCCTGATCGACATCACTACCTGCTTCAAAAAACAAATCAACCCGCACCTGTCCTTCGCGAGTACGAGAAAAAAGCTGGTTCACACCTTCGGTCAGTGCTAAAGCTTCTTCTAGAGGTTTGGTAACTTCGGTAATGGCAACCTCTGGAGAAACCCCTGGAACATCAATCTGTACGCCGATGCGGGGATAGACAATTGATGGCAGTAAGTCCACCTGCAATCGGGAGATATAGAAGGCTCCCATGACAAAAATGGCTAAGGTTAGCATCAGCGTACCGATATGGCGACGAATCGCTGTGGCACTAATGCTAAATCCTGTCGGCTTCGGACTGGAAGAGTTTTGGTTGCTCATAGTTATCTCTTAAAATAATTAACAAAAATAAAGATGTAAGGCGCTTTGCGCCTTACATCTTTATTTAGAAGATTCCGATAACACACTCAGCTTGATAGAATCACCATCCTGTAACTTGCCACCACTTCTGATCACAAGGCGATCGCCTTCTTTTAAACCAGAGAAAATCACGACTTTGCCATCACGGCGATCGCCAAGGATAACTTTACGCGCTGCTACTTTTGGTTCTTTCTGATCGCCCGTAATCACAAAAACTGTGCCAGTTTTGGGCTTGCCTTTGTCACTAGCGTTCGTACTAGGCTTAGTATCAGTTTTCGGTTTTACTTGAATATTTGCATTCGTATTTGCATCTTTAGTCGCTTGAGTCGGTCGTCCTGCTACTTCTAGGGCAGTTTCGGCGATTACAATCTGGCGAGCCTGACCACTTGAAAACTGCACTCTCGCTAGCTGTCCGCTACCCAATTTATTGTCACGATTGGGAACTACAACTTCCACAGGAATCAATCTCGCTACAGGATCGGCCACTGGCGAAATCCGTCTTACTGTCCCTGTAAACTTTTGATTGGGGAAGGTATCAAAACGAACATCAACCGATTGATTTAACCGAACTTTGCTAATTTCCAATTCTGAAATCAGCACAATTACTTTAACTTGACTAAAATCACCTAATTTTATAACGTCATTTCCAGCAAATAGAAGATTGCCAGTTTCACTAATGCGCTCTAGGACAACACCACTAATCGGTGCAGTAATCGTAGTGTAGGATTGGCGCTCCTGTTCCCTTAATCTAATTGCTTCTTGCGCTAAAACCCTTTGCGAACTTGCCCCCACCGTCTGTTGCTGAAGACTGACTTGTTGCTCAGCCGATCGCAATGATTGTTCGGCAGTTCGCGCTAACGTAGTCGCATTTTCCGCAGTTTGCGAAGATACAGCGCCGTCTTTAGCTAATTGAGTAAAGCGATTAGCATCTGCCTGGGCTTGTTGATATTCCAATCGCGCTCTTTCCACTTGAGCGATCGCATTGCCCACTGCGGCATTTGCTTGAGACACCTCGGATTCCCTTGCGGCGACTTCTGCGTCTGCTTGCAGCACAGTTGCCGATAAAACAGCATCATCTAATTGCGCGATCGCTTGTCCCGCTTCAACGCGATCGCCGACATCCACACTCAAATCGAGCAAACGCCCTTCTAGACGCGATTTTACCGCCACTTCTCTGATTGGCGCAGTTGTGCCTGTATATCTATTTTCCTCTTCAAGAGCCTCCAAACTTGCGATCGCCACATCTACGGCTACAGCAGGTTTTTGGTTTTGGACTTGAGCTTGAGAGGTATTTTGACTGCTGGAAGTGCAACTCGTAGTTACACCTGAAAAGCTAGCGATCGTGGCTAATATCCAAAAAGCTTTCATAGGTGTGTGAGGCAAATGTTAAGTTTTTCAAAAATATTCTAGAAGATATGCTCTTTGTTTCGTCAAGGTACGATCGGGTCAAAAGAGAAAAAAGCGGCAAATTTGCTGCTTTTTTCGCAGAAGCGCCGAGCAGCAGTAATTCTCATTGTCAAGCTGTAGTTATAAAGCCAAAGAGAGTTGCGGCGCAAAGCGCCGCAACTCTCTTTGGCTTTAAGTATTTGTGCAAAATAAATTACCAAAACCATTAAAGTTGCGCCCCGCAGGGGCGCAACTTTAATGGTTTGAGATAAATTTTTAACTTCTTAAAGAGGCTTGGAATTTTTCTTCTAAAAGATCACGCACCTTTTGATGAATAGGATTTATATCGGCATCGGTGAGCGTGCGATCGCTAGCTCGATAAACCAAACGAAAAGCGAGGCTGCGTGAACCTTCAGGTACACCTTTGCCAATATATTGATCAAACAAAGTCACTGAATCGAGTAACTCACCACCCACATGGGTCATTGATCGTTGAATATCGGCAACTGTGAACTTGAGAGGTGCAAAAAAGGCAATATCGCGATCGCTACTGGGATAGGTAGAAAAAGCTTGGAAAGTGGGAATCGAATTTTTCATCATTGCATCAAGCAAGGTGTAAAAATCTAGCTCGAAGACATAGATCTCATCGGGAAGTCCTTTTTCAGCACGTAATTGAGGATGTAGTTGTCCAAAAGTGCCAAGACGCTCGCCTGCAATCCATAATGAAGCGGTGCGCCCCGGATGTAAGCGCGTATCCTTTTGATCGGGTTGATATTCTACGGTCACGGAAAGATTGTGAAATACCGAATCAAGTAGTCCCTTAGCTTCGTAAAAATTCAAGGGCTTAGAGTCATGTTGCCAAGCGCCAACAGTGCGATCGCCGCCAAAGATGCCAGCAATGCGATCGGTTTCATCACTTCCCGCCTCATCAAGCCAAAACACGCGCCCAATCTCAAATCCATTCAAGATGCCATTGCCTTGATTGATATTAAAAGCACAAGCATCGATCAAATTAGTTAGCAAATCACCGCGCAAAGCCCCATACTCGATCGCCACAGGATTATTGATCTTCACCTGATGTGATTCAGTAGGGCTACATAGCGACATATGCATCACTTCGTTTAAGCCAACGGCGCGGAAGGCTGACCGCATCATCCTGCCGCCTTCTTGATCAGCCGATAGGAAGCCAAACTCAGTCCGCGCAGGTAAAGTCTCGACAAACTTGTCATAGCCATAGATCCGCGCAATTTCTTCGACAAGATCGATCTCGCGCTCGATGTCGGCATAGCGATAGGGCGGCACGGTTACTTTCCAAATCGCATAGCTGCCTTCTTCGATGGGTTGTTTGACTAGCTCAAAGGACAAGACCTTCAGGGTTTGCTCCACTTCTGCCTCTGAGAGCAAGGCTAGAGCCTCGTCATCTTCGCGCTCAACTTCTCCTAATACTTGCCAGACCTTAGTTAGGCGCAAATCAATGATGCGAGTTTCCTTAGAACGAGCATCAAATATACTTTGTTCGATTACTTCGCCGCCCGCTAATTCCCCGATCATCTGGATGGCTTTGGCGCAAGCTGACTCGATCGCGGCTTGATTTACACCGCGTTCATACCTTGCCGAAGCCTCAGTGCGTAATCCCTGAGCGCGAGCCGATCGCCTTGCTGTGACTTGGCTAAATAGAGCCGCCTCTAAAACAATATTGGTGGTTTGGTCGGAAACCTCAGTTTCGGCTCCACCCATAACTCCCGCGATCGCGATCGGCTTGTCACCAGAGGTAATCACCAAGTTTTGAGAGCTAAGGCTGCGATCGATATTATCAAGGGTTTTCAGCTTTTCACCCACCTTGGCAAAGCGGACACCGAGATTAAGACCTGTCGCCAAAGTATCAGCATCAAAGGCGTGGAGAGGCTGCCCCCATTCCAACAAGATGTAATTAGTAATATCCACAATATTGTTGATTGACCGCATTCCAGCGGCTTCCACCCGTCGCTTCAGCCATTCGGGAGATGGCGCGACCTTAACGTTTTTGATTAATGTGCCGATATAGGCAGGGCAGGATTTAGGATCTTCGACCGTCACCCAATTAGTGACCTTCAGCTGAGCCTCGGAGGTTGCCACAGGCAAGCGCACTTCTTTACGCAATAAAGCTGCTACTTCACGGGCAATTCCCACCATACTGAGCGCATCAGCTCGGTTTGCGGTCGAAGTCACATCAAGGATCGCATCATCTAAACCTAAAAGAGGACGCACATCTGCGCCAATGATCACGTCTTCAGGAAATTCATGGATACCGCTTGATTCTTTCGCTAGCCCAATTTCGGCGAGAGAACAAATCATCCCCTCCGATCTTTCGCCGCGTAACTTGGTGGGGCGCAATTTTAAGTCAATGGTCGGCAAATAAGTCCCAATCGTGGCAACAGGCACAAATAAACCTTGTCGGGCATTGGCTGCACCACAAACAATTTGCAGTGGCTCAGGTGCGCCAATATCAACTTTGCAAACCTGTAACTTGTCAGCGTTAGGGTGGCGATCGGCAGTAAGAATATGACCAACCACAACTCCCTCAGCCCATGTCCTGCGATCTTCGATCGACTCGACTTCAAAACCTGCCATTGTCAATTTTTCTTCTAGATCTTGAGGCGAGAGATCACAGTCAACAAGTTCACGAAGCCAATTCAGAGAGATACGCATTGGGAGTTTCTAAGGAAAATTATTAAGAAATATTCAGGTGTTAGTAGTTTAGCAAAAAAACTTATCCCTCAAGATCGAGAAACCCTCCCGAAATTTTTTCTACTCCTTTCCCACACCATAATTTAGTGTTGCGGCGCTTCGCGCCGCAACACTAAATTATGGGATTTTAATGCGCGGCATCGCCGTGCATTAAAATCCCTTCCCAGTGAAAAATTAGACGTGGCGGCGCGAAGCGCCGCCACGCTAGTTCTGGGTTTTTAATGTCTATTTTGATAGTGGGAAGGGAGTATCTAAATAACTTCTTTTAGCATCCAAAATCCTGCGAAATGCTCCAAGTCAGGATTGGTTTGTACTGCTAGGAAATGAAATCCTGATGAGCTTTGTTTTGATTTCTCAAAGGCGGCTCCCTGCGCGATCGCAGTTTGATCTTTAGGCGCTAATAAATTAGCTAAGATCCACCTCGCATCAGCACTTGCCTCTAACTGCATCTGTGTGCGATCGCCCAATAAACTCCGCTCAAATTTAATAAATACAGGATCAACGCCCGACATCCAAGCGGCTAAGGCGGCGGCGCGCGCCGAAATAATAATTAATCCCGAAATAATCGTTTCAGGATCAAGATAGCTAATATCGAGAAGTTCACCAAAGTCCATCGACCACTCATTAGCATCGTTAAAATCTCTAGCCTTGAGCGATACTGAGATCCATTTCTCCCCCATCAGCGCGTCAGGAATTGGCTTCGGATCTTGAGCGGCTAAGACTTTTAAAGGTAAGGGATTAGGATCGACCGCTTGAAATCCATCGCGATTGGGATAGATACTTGCCATCCGTTCTGCCAACCACACCGACATCGTAAATACTCGCCGCGAAGCCTGTCCCGTAATTCCCGCTAGCTTACAACCCCGCATAATAATGTTGGTCATGCTCGGACGAAAGAAGCGGATCTTAAGTGGTGTTTGCCCCGTAGAGTTGGCGCAGTCGGTAAGTTGCTTGGCGAGCCATTCGGAGTTGACTTCAGTTGATGGACATTCCCGCACCCATTCAAAACTACGATCGCGATCGCAAATCAGTAATTCCCAAACTTTTTTATTATTAGCATCCAGTAAGGGACGGGAATAATAATCTAACTCCCAAATATTCGACATGGCTTATATTTCTTGACTTATATTTCTTAACTTAACTTATCTATACCGCGCTTTGCGCTTTCTTAAAACCCAAGAAAAAATTTTGAAAGGCTGGCTTTGCCAGCCTTTCAAAATTTTTTCTTGTATCAACAGGCTTTACTGCGCTTTGCGTCAACTTAAAACCTAAAGATGAGAGGCGGCGCTTCGCGCCGCCTCTCATCTTTAGGACTTATGCAAAGTTCAAATTACCCTCATCCCCTTCTCCCCTTCTCCCAGAACGGGAGAAGGGGAGCAAGAAGTTTTCTTGCTCCCCTTCTCCTGCGGGAGAAGCAGGGTGGTTTCATTTTCGGAAAGGGCTATCGTGTAAAGAGTACAGAAAAGAGCAAGAGTTAGGAGAAGAAGCCAAAACAGTAAAAAATGGTCTGGTAGAAGCTAAGCAAAAAGCAAAACCAGACCATGAACTTTATAGAACAATTAAAGCAGATCCCAGACCCTCGAAAAAGTAAAGGTAAGCGCCATCCCTTGTGGCTAGTAATGTGCTTAACCTTGCTGGGAGTATTGTGTAATTATCACGGATATCGCCCATTAGCAGATTTCTGTGAGAAACATTGGCAAACGCTACAAACAATGCTAGAGCTAGCACCAGAGAGCCAAATCCCCTCATACTCCACCTTTCGCCGTGTCATTCAAGGGGTAGAAATCGAGTCAGTAGTCAAACTATTTAACGAGTGGTGTCGAAATAGTCATACAGGAGAATCAGGGCAATGGCTAGCGATGGACGGTAAAAGCATCAAATGTACGGTCACCAATCAGACCGATTCTAAGCAAAACTTTACCAGTACCGTGTCAGCCTTTACCCACGAAACAGGAGAAGTAATTGCCCTTGCTGTATCTGAAAATAAGCAAATCAGCGAAATCGAAGTAGTTAAACAAGTGATTACTTCCTTACAAGGACAACCAGCCTCTTTCACAATGGATGCCTTACATTGCCAAAAAGATACGGTGAAATTAATTGCTGAGCAGGAACAGCATTATTTGATTGCCCTCAAAAATAATCAACCCAATCTGGTCAAGGCTTTGGATCACTTACATCAAAACACGGTCGCTCTTAGTTATGCCGAAGAGTTTGACAAATCTCATGGTCGGCAAGTGCGTCGTCGTGTTTGGGTCTATCCTGCTCCACTTCACTTACGCAAACATTGGTCGTCTCTACAGTCTTTGATTTATGTCGAACGCGAGGGCTGGCGTGATGATAAGCCCTTTTTCGAGTCCCTTGGTTATATTTCTGATTTGGCTCTTAATGCGGCTCAGTTTCTGGACCCGATTCGCCTACACTGGGGTATTGAAAATCGCTTGCATTGGGTGCGTGATGTCCTTTTTCAAGAGGATACTGGCTTACGACGTGGCGGCAATGCTCCTACTATTTGGGCTATTATTCACTGCTTTATCATGACTACTGTCCGCCGTCTTGGTTATCGCACGATTCCTCAGGGGCAACGTGTTCTCGCTAATCAAGTTCACCAAGTTTTTGATATTCTCTCTTGTTCTTATTCTTACTGATTTTTCTCCCTCTAATTTTTCTGTAACTTCCTTCCTGTTTGCCTTTCCGAAAATGAAACCACCCTGCTCTCCCAAAAAGGGAGAGGGGCTAGGGGTGAGGGTCTTAGCGACTTCTGCGCCGCCCCTCATCTTCTGGTTTTTGTAATAAAAAAGAGTTGCAAATTTTGTTTGCAACTCTTTTTTGTAAAGCTAATTTAGAAATTAACCTTCTACAATTACCTTGCCAGCCATGCCAGCGCCACGGTGGGGAGAGCAGTAGTAAGAAAACTCACCAACTTCATTAAAGGTCGATTCCAACTCAGCCTTGGGCTTTTGTACTAACTTCTTGTGAGAAAGCTCTTCGTGACCTTCAAACACAATATTGTGAGGGAAGGCCTTGTTATTCAACCATCTGACTGTATCACCAGCCTTGATGGTAACTTCCTTGGGTTCAAATACTAATTGACCCTTGTCAGAACCCATCTTTACGACTACTACATCAGCCGACGCAGGAGATGCGGACATAAAGAAACTGCCCATTACGAACACAAAACCAGCGATCAAAAGACCACATTTTTTGACAAAAGAAGAAATATTCATAGTTAACTACCGACTAAAATTCAACTGAAATTAAAACTGATAAAAGCTCAATTCGACTCGACTCAAACTAAGTCTTTAATTAGTGATTTACCTAATGATTAGGTGACGCTAAAACGCGCAGAGACAACTATAAAACCCAAAGAAGCTGATTCGTCCGCAAAGCGAGCAAATCAGCTTCTTTGGGTTTTAATTTTTATTAAGCTAAGGTACTTAGACTAAAAGCACATTCTTAATAGTATATCTTCCCGCCGCCCCAGCTAATGCCTTTAACTTTGGGTTCATACAGGATATAGCCAGCAATGAGTTTAAGGTCATTGTCGGTGAGTCCACGCATGACGGGAAAAATATCAGTACTCTTAAGGCTAGGGTGAACGTCATAAATTTCGGTCACGCCGTCATAGGTAGTGGGCTTTTTCATGTAGTCCACTAGACCAAGCACGTTGTTACGGTCTGGATAAGCGCCAGAGAGAGATTCAGGCGAGAGATTGACGTTAGGATTAGTAAAGGTTGCGCCGCCGAGGTGACAGGTAGCGCAAGCGTTAGAAAACAACTTTTTACCCTTAGAAATATCTTTTTGAGTTAAGACAATATTGGTGGTTCCATTGAGGGGGACAGTCCGTAGCTCAATAGGAATCTCAGAAGCGCTGACGCTAGGTGTAAAAAGCTGGAAAGCGAGCATTACAAATGCGATCGCCACAGCTAGATAATTTAAAGATTTTTTGTTCATAATTACGGAAATAACTTAATTTATCTAAGTTTATCTAAAAGAATTTAACCTGATCTCAAAGATTTATTGCGACGCTATAAATAGCTGAGTGTAATTAAAAACTAGGGTCAAAGCCAGTGAAACACTCGTAGCACGAACTTTTGGTGAAAATACCAATTTTTAGTGATGCAGCTAAGCGTCACTAAAGATCGTTTTTTAGTTTTTAAGATGTCTTGTCTGGTGGGTTTGTTTTAGAATTTTGGGCTTCAGATGCCATGATTACCGCTTTTGCGTCTTCCAAAGCTAGTTTGGTTTCAGCATCTTGGTAAGCGATCCCAAGGCGATCGCATAGGGCAAATACAAACTCAAGGGTAAGTTTGTAATCTTCCGCAATCTCTGCGATCGAATAATCAGCAAAGCCCATAGCAATACTCGTATCTAGTTAATTCTAAAGATGTTTGTGCTATTTTCTCATGCAAAGGGAAGACAAAAACCAAAAAAGCTACTGCTTGATTAGCAGTAGCTTTTTTGGGAATTAAATATAAAACCCTAATATTTGTTGCGCAAGCGCCGCTTGCGTTACAAATATTAGATAGACGGCACGAAGCGCCGTCTATCTAATATTTGTGGCTGTGATCGCCATAGCGGCCAGTTTTGTAGCTGCGCCAGCCTGTCCACATACTTGCTTGAGGCGATCGCGCATTTTTGCTAATTCTTGTGGATGATCAATGTAAAACAAAACTTTTTCAGCAACTTGAGTGGGTGTTATTTTACCTAAAAGTTCTGGCACGATCTCTTCCCCTGCCCAGATATTTGGCCAAGCTAATAATTGCCCCTTGGCTTGAATTCGCGAAATCAAGACAGAATTAATCAAGACTCCTAAAAGCTTATCTAACAATGGGGTTGTCGCTAGTAATCCTAAAATGCCATCCCAAGCAATTTTCATGTCAGCAAAATTAGTCGGCAATAGGACGATCATCGGCTGATTGAGAGACGCAAGCTCGGCGGTATTCGCGCCCACCGTAGTAATGCAAATTTGACTGCTTTTAATGAGGTCATGGGCAGGAAATTGCTGATGAATCTTAATTACTGTGCCTTTGGTTGTTACTAAGTTACCTCCTTGCAGGGTCGCGATCGCGCCCTCACTATCAGAGGTGGGAAAGCTATTTTGAGCATATTCAGCTAGCTTTTCTGGGGATGTAGTTGGTGCTAGGGCAATGACTAGCTCTAGATTAGGATGCTTTTGTTGGAGGATATCAGCGATCGCGACGGCAAGAGGTACGCCAATTTTTAATTTGTTTTCCTTAGACCCTGGCATAAAACAAATCTGGGGCGCTGCTATGGACTGGGGCGATCGCTCTTGATCGGGTTGAGTCACTTGATCCACCATCAGGTCACCGATCGCCTGAGCCTTGTCACGAAATTTCACAGGAATGCGCTCGGCGATCGCCTGATTACGCACGGCAAACAAATCGACCCAGCGATACCATCGAGCCTCCCATTCGGCATAAATCAAGGTTTTATAGCCCAACCGTTTAGCGATCGCGAGGGCAAAAAATTGATCTCCTCCCAAAAAAATAACCAGACCTTGCTTTGTCCAATCCCAATTTGGAGTTTTTCCCCATAGCAAAAAATCAAAAAACTTTTCCTGTGGCAATACACGATCAACATTTGGAAAACTTTGGGCAAGTTGAGATTCTTGACCACTGGCGTTTTGACAAGGCGCAAGAGCGATCGAAATACGATGCTGCACTGCTAGATCATCAGTAGAATTCTGCTGCAATATTTCTAAGGCTCTCAGAAAGGGATAAACCCAAGTCATTAGCTCCCCAGGTCCATTGGACAAAATCAAAATATCCACAACGGCTTTGAGCTTAGGAGGGTTAGTCATTTGGGACGGTTATCTCTAAAATATCTTTGAAATCTTTGTTCAGAGCCATCAGCGTTTCTGATTATATCTGTCGCTACAGCGCTTTGCGCTTTCTTAAAACCCAAGAGAATTTTTGAAAGGCTGGCGAAGCCAGCCTTTCAAAAATTCTCTTGTACTACACGACTGTATAGCTGTAGCCAGCCAAGTCAATACATAAAACCCAAGAGAGAGTTGCGGCGCTTCGCGCCGCAACTCTCTCTTGGGTTTTGGCTTTGTCCTAACATTGATGGCTATATGTAAATAATTGGGGGTGCGCGGCTTCGCCGCGCACCCCCAATTTAACGCTTATTCTTTGGGCGATCGCCTAAAACTAAGACGACGGGATCGAATTCACGATAAAATTATGCACTGAATGATCGAGTCACATCGATATTGAGTTACAGCATTTTCCGATCAAATCAAACACAGTTAATTTTTTAAAAGAGTTTTTTACAACGTTTTCAAAAAATTACTGGTTAGGGTTTGAGCGCAAAGCTCTGTAGAAGCTAATCACAAAGCTTTTTATCCCAATTTTTTATAAGCGTCACTCATGTGGATTTAAGTAGTTTATTTGATACCCCAAAACCCGTAATCGGAGTTATCCATCTTTTGCCCCTACCTACTTCACCACGCTGGGGAAGCAGCCTTAAAGAGGTCATTGATCGTGCCGAACAGGAAGCTACAGCACTCGCCGCAGGTGGAGTACATGGAATTATTGTTGAGAACTTTTTTGATGCTCCATTTACCAAAGATCGTGTAGATCCTGCGGTCGTTAGCTCTATGAGCTTAATTGTGCATCGGGTTAAGCAGATGGTCGGCATTCCCGTCGGCATAAATGTCTTGCGAAATGATGGTCATAGTGCGTTAGCGATCGCCTCCTGTGTGGGCGCTCAGTTCATTCGAGTCAATGTACTGATGGGCGTAATGGCAACCGATCAAGGCATTATCGAAGGTGATGCTTACAAACTCCTGCGTTACCGTCGTGAGCTAGGGACTGATGTCAAAATCTTTGCTGATGTCTTGGTAAAACACGCTCAACCCATATCTGTGCCGCAAATTAGCGCCGCAGTTCACGACACAATCCATCGGGGCTTGGCGGATGCGGTGATTTTGTCAGGCTGGGCAACAGGACATCCGCCTACCTCCGAAGATCTCAGAGAGGCAAAGCTTGCCTGTGGTGATACCCCTTTACTGGTCGGTTCTGGAGCCACTTGGGACAATGTGCCACAGTTGTTGGAGTACGCCGATGGCATCATTGTGTCCAGCTCTCTCAAACGCAATGGTCAGATTCAGCAGGCGATTGACCCTATTCGGGTGAGTCGTTTTGTCGATGCGGTGCGCTTAGATATTGCTAACAAGAAAAGCAAGCATATGGCTGAAGAGCAAATATTGCGATCGCCACCAATATCGATTGGGTAAAATCTTGATAGGTAGTTGGACATAATTAAAAAACCAAAAGCTAAAACCTGAGTCGCACGCAGCGTGTGCCTCAGGTTTTAGGGCTTTATCTAATTGCGTCCATCTACTTAGCTCCTAATCATCTGGAATGTTGATGTGATTGGTAAAATTTAGTATTCAGGTAGGTATAAATTGTCTGGAACAGCTATGCGAAAACGATCTGAACCTTGGTTGCATCGGTGGTCGCGCCCTGCGATCGTCGCTCTGGCATTATTTGGCTTTTCTCTCACAACTTATTTGACCGTAACTCATTTCTTTGGACAAAAAGTTGCACTTTGCGATGTCCAAGGTAGTGGCTGCGACTTGGTACTAAGTAGTGAATATGCCAAGATTTTTGGAATCCCTTTGCCGATTTTTGGAGCGTTAGGATATCTAACAATAGGCTTATTGGCAGGGCTGCCAATGGTATTGAAACGTGATGACCCTAAAGCTCAAGCCAAACTCAAGGAGTTAGCCAATTTCTTGATGTTTATGGTGTCTTCCTCCACCTTTGTGTTTAGCGGCTACCTGATGTATTTACTAGCATCGGGTAGTATTGGTGGCGCACCACAGCTTTGTCTCTACTGCATTTCCTCAGCCGTTACCATGACGACAATTTGGTTGTTAACGGTATTTGGCAATAGCTGGAAAGATGTGGGCAACTTATTCTTTACAGGGGCAATTGTGGCGATCGTGACGATCACAGCTACGCTTGGAATTTATGCCAGCCAAGGTAAGATCGCCGCTACCAACAGCTCCTTTGCAGGACGTTTAGCACAACACTTAACGGCAACCAATGCCAAGATGTATGGCGCTTATTGGTGTCCACATTGTATGGATCAAAAGAAAAAATTTGGCGAAGCTCAGAAATTAATTCCCTACGTTGAATGTGATGCTAAGGGAGAAAAACCTCAGACAGAACTATGCATACAAAAAGGGATTAAAGGTTTTCCGACTTGGGAAATCAATGGCAAAATGCTTTCTGGGGAACGCACTTTAGATGAATTAGCTAACGAGTCTGGCTATCAAGGCGATCGCAGTTAAATTCAAAAACAGCAATGGCGGTGCGAAGCACCGCCATTACTGTTTTTTAGAGTCCCCAATAAGTAGCCCTTTCCTTGAGCCAGCCACTTTTACGCCACTTATTGACTACTGCAAATACTTGTTCGCGCAACTCTAAATGCTGTAAACCACGAGGCAAAGCGATCGCTAAGCTATGCACTGCTAAGGGGTTACCAATAATTGCATAGTCAGTATTTTGGGAGAGCCATTGCATCAAACTAGTGCGATCGCCAACAAAAGCTTTAATTTTATCGGATTTCAGGGCGGCTAACCCTGAACCATAGGAGCTAGCCCCAATAATCACGGCTTTGGGAAGTTGCGACTGAATCACCGCGATCGCTGCCGAATTTTTGATCACACCGATAGCTAATGGTTGAGACAGTTCTTGGATAGACATATCGCGCTTGGCAATTACCACAGTACTGTCAGTGTAATAAGGCAAGGAAAAATCAACTAGCCGCGAACGATTTGTAGTCACAGTTATTTGCGCGATCGCCACATCAATTTGATTGTCTTGCAATGCCGATAGGCGATCGCGATTTTTTAGGGGAACTAACTCCAGCGCTAGATTTAGTTCTTTGGCTAATTCGCGAGCTACATCAATCTCTAGTCCCGATAAGTTACCTTCGCGATCGCGAAACCCCAAAGGTGGCAGATTATCTTTGACCCCAATAATTATTTTGCCGCGCTTCTGAGTGCTGATCCCAATCCCCTCCGCCGCGATCGCTGACTGAATTTGGAGCGGCAATAGAGAATTTGTCAATCCCACCAAAGCAAACATAATCAAAAACTTGATCATTCTTAAGCCACGGGTGTAGCAATGTAAGTTTTGCCTAGAATATAAAACCCAAAAGAGGAGTGGCGACGCAAAGCGCCACCACTCCTCTTTTGGGTTTCTAAATAACTTAATCATCGCTAAATCTCCTGAACTTCGGGGAAATCTCTAAATTACCGATGATTTTATCGCATAGCGATCGCGAGATTTACCAATCGCAAATTTAAAGGAATCCGCTACAGTTTGGTTTGATTGCGTACCAAAAATAACTAGTCCCAAAAGGCAAAGTCCCGTAGCGATCGCAAAAATATTGGTGATCCCCACTAGTCCAATCATTTTGCCCATAATTGGTCCCGCTAAGGCAATCCCCACATCAAAACCAATCCAAGTCATGCCAAATATATAGCCACGTTCCTGCGGCACTGTGCGATCGGCTAACAACGCGATCACAGAAGGAATTACTATTCCCGCTCCGATACCTTCGGCAATTCCCGAAAATACAAAAGCGTAGTCACGGCTTGCGAAAAATATGGTGATCATTGACAGGCTATAAAAGAAAATGCCAATGGAAATAAAGATGCCACGTCCCCATTGATCACTCAGTCTTGCCACAGGAAAACGAATGATAAATCCAGATAAGGCTGCTGCCATATAAAACACACCAGCATTTAGACCAATATTTTTTTGCTGCATCAAAATGGGCATAAAAGAGCTGAGTGTCCCAAAAGCCAGCCCCACCAATAAAAGGATTGTTGATGGAACTCTCACTCTAGGATTTAGAAAAGTTGTCCAAAATCCTAAATTCAGATCTCGCTTTGCTAACTCTTGACGATCGCCGATATTGCCCTCAGTCTCAATCTGCGTCGTCAACAATAGTCCTACAAAAGCAAACAATGATGCAGTGACAAAGAGAAGTTGATAGCCCCACATTTCATAGACCAAACCTCCAATTGCGGGGCCAAAAGCTAATCCTAATGGGTTGACCAAACTCATGTAGCCAATTACTTCTCCACGCTTTTCTATGGGTGAAAGATCTGCAATCAAGGCACTATAACTAGAAGCAAACGCCGCAATACTAATCCCATGCACTGCTCTAAAAAACATTAACAAAGGAATAGATGGCATGGCGGCATAGCACAAAGGTACAATCGCTGCCACGATCAAACCAATTCTCATCGTGTAGCGTCGCCCCTTGCGATCGGAGAGTTTACCTAAATAAGCGCGACAAACTAGTAAACCGATTGCAAAAGAACCCATCACTAGACCAATTTCGTCAAATGACTGCGTTAAAGTGCGGATATAAAGAGGGATAGTTGGCAACTGTGATGCCATGCTTGACCAAAAAAATAGTCCTGTCCAAAAAATCGCAGTCAAATTTTTGCGAAGCTGAGTATCAAGGTTAGAAAAAGTATTTAAAGACTGCATAACCTAAAGTATGAAAACGACTTAATCCATTATTTCTATGGATTTATAAGCTGCTAGGCATAAAGTTCAAAGCTTTAGCGCACACTGGGCGTGCGCTAAAGCTTTGAACTTTATGACCACCTATCGAAGTAGCGATCACCAACTGTACTAGGACATAAAACCCAAGAATTGGCTGGCGGCGCGGAGCGCCGCCAGCCAATTCTTGGGTTTTGATTTGTCCTAACAACAAGAGCAACAGCTATAAATGAATTTAAAATACACAACCCAAGCCTTTCGCAAAAGTTCTTAATCAAGAAACTTTCTACAAACGGCTTGGGCTGTGATTAGTTATTCAATATTATTGCTTGGTTATCAGTCTGAAGACATCAAGCAATCAGGTGAAATCTAGTGTTTGTGAGAACAATTAGAAGTGCGCGGCGAAGCCGCACACTTCTAATTATTCTCAGGGAAGCAAGTGATTAGTACTTAACAGGAGCTGATGAGCGATCGCGAGAAGGACGACGGGAATCGTATCCGCCACCTTCACGACCACCGCCACCGCCGCCTTCACGACCACGATAACCACTTTGTCCACGCTTAACGGGCTTACCAGCATTACCACTATAAGAACCACCATCACCACCGCGATCGCGATCGCGACCAGATGGATTGTGAGGTTGCTTAGCTAACACTTGCAACGCAGCTTGTTCAGCCTTTTCTGATTGCAATTGTGTATAGGCAAGTTGTAAAGCAGCCGCAGCGATCGCCTGAGGATCGTAGTCCTCAACCAATTGCGAAACAAGTGGTAAGAACGAGGCTAAACGTTCGCCCGACAAAGCTTGTAAGATTTGCTCAGTAAAGCGTCCAATCCGACGCTCTTGAATTTGCGCCACGCTAGGCAGAGGGATCGGAGGCAAAGGCATACCAACTTGCTGCTCCAATTGACGCAACTTGTAGCGTTCTTTGCCAGATATCAGCGTAATTGCGATTCCCTTTTTGCCAGCACGTCCAGTCCGACCAATACGGTGAACATAGCGCTCAGGATCATCGGGAATATCGAGGTTAAACACATGGGTTAGACCATCAATGTCCAAACCACGCGCCGCGATATCAGTTGCTACCACCCAACGCACTTGTTGGTTACGGAAGCGACGTAGTAGATTTTCACGTTGAGATTGCGATAGATTGCCGTGATACTCATCAACACTATGTCCAGAAGATTGCAGAATCTCTGTCAAACGACTCGCAGAATCCTTAGTGCGGACAAAGATAATTGCGGAAGTAGGAGCTTCAAATTCCAAAACTGGCAATAGAGCTTCTTCTTTAGTCAAGTGATAAGGAACTAAATAAATCTGTTGATCAATGCGGGTTGGTGTCGAATCTTGGGACTCAACCTTGACAGTTACAGGAGACTTCAAGAAATTCTTGACCAAGCGCTTTACCGCAGGAGGCATGGTTGCCGAGAAGAAAGTACTTTGCTTTGTAGAAGGAGTGGTAATCAAGATCCTTTCTACATCCTGAATAAAGCCCATATTGAGCATTTCGTCAGCTTCATCTAAAACAAACCAAGCCAGTTTCTCTAGCTTGAGTTTTCCGCGTTCCATCAAATCGATTACTCGACCAGGAGTACCGACGACAACATGAACGCCACGTTCCAATTGAATCATTTGGCGACTGATGTCAGATCCACCGTATACGGTGAGGATTTTTGCGCCAGGCTTTGTATTAAAGCTACGCAGCGCTTGACCGACTTGAATCGCCAATTCGCGAGTAGGGGTCAAAATTAGCGCTTGTAACGAGTCGTCGTTTAGATCCAAACGTTCTAAAATTGGCAAAGCAAAGGCAGCGGTTTTACCAGTACCTGTTTGCGCTTGACCAAGTACGTCTGCACCTGCGAGCAGTTGTGGAATTGCTTGCTCTTGAATAGCCGTAGGCTCTGTAAAGCCAATTGATTCGAGCTTAGCAACTCGTGCTTCTGAAATACCGAGAGAAATAAAAGATGAGGGCATTGATGATCCTAAGATTTGCAGCAAATTTGTTCTACGAACAGTTCGCCTATTCTGCCAATCGCACGCGATAAACAATCACTAACAAAGCCGAAGGACATCTCTGCCCTAAATTTTAAGCGATTTAAAAAAAGTTTTCCTATGAAAACCTCAGCTTCCAAAGATTTAAGATTGCTTTGGATGGTCATGCTATGGAAGAAGTCAGCAAAATGAAGTTAATTATTTTCTAGTATAAACCCATGTTAAAGATTGTAAACAATCTTTTAAAGGTTTATATCTATGGTAGGTAGCTGGACATAACTAAAAGCCAAACTCAAAACCTATGGCATCCGCACATTGTGCGCTATAGATTTTAGAGTTTTGTATTTAATTAAGCCTTAGTGCTTAATGGATGATTAAAACTATGTAGTAAGTAGCTGTTCATAATCAAAATCAGATCCCAAGCCTATGGTACAAGTTCATTGTGAGCCAAAGACTTTAGGATTTTGTATTTAATTTTTTGCTACTTAGTGACATAGCTTATCTCTACCTATTCATCATCCAAGAGGTTGCTTTTTGATCGGTCTAGATCATGCCAGAGTTCTTTAATCTGGTTATAAGCCTCAAGAGGCGTTATTTTACCACCCGTTTCTAGACTACAAATGATGGAGATACGATTAGTAAATTCTTGCAAATTTGCATCAAAAGCAAGGTTCCTAGGTGAAAACTCGCCTCTAAAGTTAGAGATGGGATTAAAAAATTTATCTTTGTCAAGATTAGACATGTGAAGCTCTGATTAGATAAGTTTAGGCAGGACAGGTTGAGAAGATCTCAAGATCGCAGAAGTAAAAAACTGTAGGGAATAGCGATTATTCTGCAACCTGTCCTAAGCCTAGGTTGCTAGCGAAGTGTTGCTTGCGTAGCTAGCCTAAAAACCAACTAACTTTTTTGAACTGCCATGAAAGTTGACCATAACAGATCATAAACGATATATAAGTCAATTTTATGTTTTGGCTTGGCTTTAGCTAGCAGCAGTAACTTTTTTGAGAGCAACAGCAAGTTTAGACTTACGGCGTGCGCCTGTGTTGCCGTGCAAAATTCCACGCTTAACAGCTCGGTCAATTTTGCTGTAAGCCAAAGACTGTTTAGCATTGACTGTTTCGAGGGCTTCAGGAGTGGGGTTTTCCTTGTAGGTAGCTACTGCTTCTAAGTAGCTCTTCATATAAGTCTTGACTGCTGACTTATATGATTTATTATGCAGACGGTTACGTTCAGCGATTTGAATACGCTTTTTCGATGACTTGATGTTTGCCACAGTTTATTCTCTTAACGAAATGACACGGTTTAAAGCATTTACCATTGTAACATTTTGCTTAGGTTTTGCAAGTATAAAATAAATTTACTTTTTGATATTTTTTTGGTTGACTTGGTAAGTTAAGTAGCTAGGCGAAATTAAATATAAAATCTCCAAATCTATGGCTTGTGCTGCGTTGAGCTACAGCTTTTGACTCTGGTTTTAATTATGCCTGTGACTTAAATTATTTTGCAGCACTGCCCCTTTTCGTTGAGCTTCCTATAACTTTGACCAATTTCAACCTCAACTGCCCATGACTTACCTAAATTTTGTATCTTTCTTCGGTATTTTTGGACTGTGCTTTGTGGCTTGGATCTTTTCGGAAGATCGCCGAGTCATTCCTTGGCGAGTCATTCTCTGGGGCATTGGCTTGCAATTATTATTGGGATATTTTGTGTTTCAGCAGCCTCAAACTAGAGAGGGTTTGCGATGGTTTAGCGATTTGTTGAATGTTTTATTTGATTCGGCAGACACTGGCGCGAGATTTGTATTTGGACGCTTGCTTGCGCCACCCACAGGTCAGGAGCCTTACGCTTTATTGCCGCTAAGACCAGATGGCACTTGCGCCGCAGGACAGGTGCTGCTTGATGATCTTACTAGTGCGGCTAATGCCGCCGCGAAATACTGTACGACTAACCGTTTGGCCTATGTGTTTGCTTTTCGAGCATTGCCTGCGGTGATTTTCTTTTCAGGGTTTATGGCACTGCTGGAAAACCTTGGCATTATTCAAGTGATTGTCAATGTGTTTGCCAAGTTGTTTTTTTTGACGATGCGTTTAAGTGGTGCAGAGGCTTTGAGTGGTGCGGCAAACATTTTTGTTGGTATTGAGGCGGCGATCGTGGTCAAGCCTTATTTGCCAAAAATGACTCGTAGTGAACTATGTGCAATTTTAGCCTGCTGTTTTGGGACGGCGGCTTCTTCGACCTTAGCAATTTATACGAGCTTCTTAAAACCAGTTTTCCCCAATATTTTAGGTCACTTGGTTTCCGCTTCGATTATTGCGATCCCAGCTTGTTTTGTGTTATCGAAAATCCTTGTCCCTGAAACCGAAGTGCCTGTGACCATGGGTGGTATTCCTCAGGAAGATAAGTTGGCTAAATCCGATAAAGATGGGGAACTAGAAAATGCAGGGGGCGAGACGATGAAGCGGATGAGTCCGATGGATGCCACGATTATTGGCGCGTTGGATGGGCTGAAAATGGCTGCTTCGATCGCAGCAATTTTGATTTTGATTGTGGGCTTAGTCGATCTGATTAATCAAATTTTTGCTCAACTCGCTACGGTCAGCGATATTTTTAAAGTAATTAACCTACCCAATATTCAAGGCGCTTTATTTTATCCTTTGACTTTACTAACAGGGGTATCATTGGATGACTCTTGGACGGCCTCGGTGATTATTGGTCGGCGTTTGCTAGAGACGGCAATTCCTCCTTATCAAGCTTTAGCTCAAGCTTCTAAAGATGGACTGATTAGCGATCGCACGGTCATTATTGTTAGCTATGCTCTATCTGGGTTTGCTCATTTAGCATCCGTAGGAATTTTTGTGGGCGGCACGATCGCGTTGATCCCGTCACGTCGTCGAGATATTTCTGATTTGGGTTGGAAAGCTCTATTTGTAGGTACTTTGGCAACTTTGATGATTTCTTGTATTGCTGGGGTTTTTGATGATGGTAGTCCTAGCATTTTGGGCGAGAAGAAAAAGGCTGAGCCGCCTGTAAAATCTCAACCGACTGCATCCCCTAGTCCATCAGAACCTAGTCCATCAGCACCTAGTCCATCAGCCCTTAGTCCATCAGCCCCTAGTCCATCGCCATCCATTTCGCCAACAACTACCCCTTCAAGTTCTCCTAGTATTTCGCCTTCACCAAAGACAAAATAAGACATTGCTTGGCAATGCTTTATTTCTATGGTCTGCTGCGTCTGTGTGTGTTTGAAAGGCTGGCTTCGCCAGCCTTTCAAACATTCTCTTGGTTTTAAGAAACCGTAAAGCGCTGTATCAAGACTAAAAAAAGAGTGGCAGAGCAAAGCTCTGCCACTCTTTTTTTATGTTTAAGTCAACTGACCTTGGCTGAGTGGAGTCGAAGTCAAGGTCAGTTGACCTTAATGCGCCACAAGTTCTTAAGCCCGATACTGTTGCAATTCCGACTTTAACTGAGCAATTTCAGCGCGGAGATTATCAATAGTTTCTTGTAATTCATCAGCGTCAATTTCCCCATCATCAGGAGCAACATTTTCCCTTTGCTGTTCGGCTTTTTCTAGCACGGTTTCGACAAAGATCCGAACTTGTTCCCGTTGTTCTGCATCAAACTTGCCCAATGCACTGAGGGCATCAGTTACAGTTTCTTCAATACGATCAATTACAGCCTCGGCAGTGGCTCTACCAACAAAGAAAGCGTCTAGTGGTGATTTGCTCATATTTGTTAATTATTGGACTTGGTTGTTGTGAAGCTGTTTGTTTAGGTAGCTGGGCATAATTATAAAGCTAGAGTCAAAACCTTTGGTGAGTGTGCGCCACAGGTTTTGAGATTCTATATTTAATTGCGCCTAACTGCTTAGAATCTAATATAACGTTTTCAGCATTGATGCGAATTGTTAGGGTTGCTCGACCGCATTGATACATTTGAGACTCAGGTCTAAAGAATGAGCTTTAAAAAGGGGCTTTAATTTTTGGCTCTTTGTAATCTAGTTCCTTAAGTTTTTTGAGGATGCGACTGAAATATTCCTGCATATAAGACTCAAGAGTGGTCATGTCATCTTGTTCTAGTCCGAAAATCTTGTAAGTTTCTGTCATGTCAGCGTCAAGCGGAATGCCGCTAGCAAGAACTTCGGCGTAAGCCATTCGTTCCGCAAAACTCCAACCCCACTCAAAGCCTAGAGCCACTTTGCGAACAAAACGTAGTAGACCAATCGGCATATTGGCAGTCCTACGGGTGCGCCCTGACATTCTTTCGCAAAGTTTAATGATTTCAGTTGGTTGCCATGCTTTGTGACCTGCGATCGCAAAGGATTGACGCTCAGTTTCTTTGACGCTTAAAGCCCGAACTGCGAATTTGGCAATGTCTTGGGTATTCATATAAGCGATCGGCGAAGACTCACCACCAATCCAGATGGTTTGATTCTCAAGGATGGGGATCGCGTATTCTCCAATCAAGTTTTGGAAAAAGCCACAGGGTTTGAGAATTGTGTAATTAAGATCAGTCAAGGCAAGATATTTCTCAGTGCAGCACTTAATGTCCATGAGTGGCACATTGGGATATTTCTCAGCGTTGAGAATTGAGAAGAACACAAAGCGTTCTACCTTGGCACGTTCGGCAGCCTGAATCAGATTTACCTTGCCCAGCCAATCAACGTCTTTAATCCTCATGGAACCAGTTGCACGAGTTGTAGCTGCGTCAATAACTTCGGTGATCCCCTCTAAAGCTTCATCTAGACTTTCAGGATTGTTTAGATTTCCTGCGACTAATTCTGCGCCCCATTCTCTAAGGAAGTTAGCTTTTTTGGGATACCTCACAAAACATTTGACTTTCAGCCCCCGATCTAGTGCATGACGGGTGATTTGACGACCTAATGTACCTGTCGCACCAACGATCAGTAAGCTCATAAAATTTTTTATTAAATTGGGTTTGTAAACATATATAAATCTATCAGATATTTGGTGACAACTTTTGGTAAGCGAGATTAGCGATCGCTATATATGGCTATAGACAGAGTCACGATAGATTTGGAGCGATAATTTACTTTTTTATCAGTATTTTATGTGTAACCAAATATTACGAAAACAGCACTTCGCAAGAAGAATTATTGAGAAGTAGCCACCACTTTTATGGGCTGATGTAGTCTAGGACTCATTAATTAAACTTTCTAAAATATTCGGTAATTTATAAAATGTATAATAAATCGACTAAAGATCCTGTAGTTGCTGTAGTTACAGCAGGTTTGGGAGCAGGCGCAGTTGCTTGTTTTAGTGTCAGCCAAGGTCAGAATATTTTCGTTGCAGTTGGTGTAACTGCCTTTGCTACTACTGTTGCTCTTATTGTTGATAAATTGTTCTTTCAATAATATTTTGATGCTATAGCTAGCGCTGCCTGTATATTATCTTAAACCCAAAAAGACTGAGACGGCGCGGAGCGCCGTCTCAGTCTTTTTGGGTTTTGCGTAAGTCCTAATGCTCTCAATAATTTAGGGAAATAAATAAAAAAGTGAGTAACGAATTAAAAAAATTTGTGATGTGGGGTAGTTATTGCGAAGGAGTTCTAGAAAAGCGCACTCCCTTTCGTCAAGCCCATCTTGATAGTCTAAAAGCTTTACATGAGGCTGGGAAATTACTAACCATTGGCCCTACACAGGATGTGACAAAAGTATTTGCAGTGTATGCCGCTCCCGATGAAGCGATCGCAAGGCAACTAATTGAGTCCGATCCCTATTGGCAAAATGGCATTTGGACTGATTACGAAGTTCACGAATGGATTCAGGTTTACTAAACCACAAAGACGACGCGAAGCGTCGTCTTTGTGGTTTAGTCCGCAGGCTTAGCGGTGAAGTGATTGAATAGGATGCGACCAATACCTGCGATCGGTGGGGCGGTAATCGCGCCAACAATGCCAAAAAGCTCTGCACCCATAATAATCGATAGTAATAGCTCAAAGGGATCGAGATTGAGATATGGGGCAACTAGCCAAGGCTGAAGCACAAAAGCCTCAACTTGCTGCAAGAAAAAACAAATCATTAACGCGATCGCTCCTCGATTAAAGTCAACGCCCCAAGCGGCAATAAAAATAGCAATTAGCGAAACCAGTCCGCCAATGTAAGGTACTAGATTTGTAATGGCAGCTAATAGTCCTAAAGCTCCTGAGAAGGGAATACCAAAAATTGAGAGAATTAAGTAAGTACAGAAACCCAGAACGCTGGAAGTCCCAAATCTGCCCACCACATAAGCACCCAAGCATCTAGAGATTGGGGGGATTAAAACTAAAACTTCCTGCTGGATTTTTTCAGGAAAAGGGTTTAAAAAACGCTTTGTAAGACTGACGGAATGAATCACCATATAGGCAGCGATCATCATACTCAAAATTCCTATGCCGATCGCATTGAAAACCTGCAAAGTAAACCCAAAAGTTTGACTGACAAGATCTTTGCCAAAATTTTGAGCTTGCTCAATCAGAGGCTGGGTTTGCAAAATTTTATTTAACTGCTCTTGATTGAGGTTGAGTAGACCACCTTTGGGGATTTGAATCTGTTCTAACAAAGTCGGAAGCTTAACAAAGAACTGTCCTAGCTCCAGAATAATTTGAGGCGCAGGTGTAATCGCCAAGATCAGCATTACCAATAGAAATAAATACAGCAAAATCACTGCGGTAGTTCGCCCTAAGCCCAATTCCCACCGACGGTATTTAAATCGAAAACTAGTCATGTACTCAACGATTGGTGTGATTGACCCTGCCAAAAATAAACTGGTCAATAATAATTGCAAGGTCTGACGCAATCGAAAAGCAAGATAAATTGCGATCGCCACTAATGCAATTCTTTTGAGATATTTAATCAGTAAATATTTGCTTTTTGACACGGTGTTGAGAGTTCACTACACAATAATTTAGATGACATGATTAATAATCTTGGGGCATTAACACAGAGTAATTTTGCCTTTATTTGCCACTTGTTTACCCATATTTAGTTATTTGTTTACAGACACCAGTATTTCTTCGTACCACCTCTACTTATAATTACCATACAAGACTCTAAACAACTAAAAATTTCATATGAACTATATCTATGAAGCGATCGCGATCGGGCGGCGTATTTTATTAGAGCTATTTCGCACCTATCGGACGATGCTTTTGTGGGTTGTTTTCCCGATTTCAATGCTATTGCTCAATGGATTTGTTCTAGCGGAAGGCTCAAAGATATCTACTGCGGAGTCATTTAAGTTAGCAGCTCCTGCTACTTTGATTGGCTCGGCTCTCTTTTTTAGCTGTTTGGGTGGCACAATGTCCACAATTGTGACAGAGCGAGAAAACCTGACCATAAAACGCTTATTAATTGCTCCTATAAATAGCGTGTCTTATTTCTTAGGCATTTTCTTTGCCTATGCCGTGATTGGCTGTGGACAGACCCTAATTATTTATACTGTGGCGGCTTTTTGGGAAGTTCGATTTAGTGGCTCGATCGCTTTAGGGATTTTAGTGATCTTGGCAAGTATTGCATCCTATGTGGGTATGGGCTTTGTACTTGCTACTAAATTTGCGCGGAGAGCTGAAGATGTAAATTCATTGGTTGCAGCAGTCGGAGTACCTTTGTTGATTTTGGGTGGGGCGTTTTTTCCCACCACATTTTTATCAAAAGATCTACTTCTAATCACGCAATTTAATCCTGTTTACCATATGAGTGAGGCATTTACGGCGCTCTCAATTAACAGCAAAACTTTGAGTGACGGCGATTGGGCATTGCACCTAAGATTTCTATCAGGATTTTTTATTGTCGCGATCGCCTCAGGTTGGCTCACCTATCGAAAAATGTTACGCAGCGAAAGCCATTTGTAGAATTACTGCAAAAGTAGAAGAATTTGCTGATGCTATTATGTTGTCTCAGAGACATCATGATGGAACGAATAATCGTAATAATCAATCAGAATCATTTACTAGAGCTTACAAAAGTTGCCATAACGGGCATTCTAAGAGTACTGCTAGTGATCGCGCAATTTCACAAGAACATTGATACGTGGCTAGTTGTAGAAGAGTGAAGACCACGAGAGACAAATTAATGAGAGAACCAATGATAGGCAAAGCTCATCTAAAGACTAACATTAGTATCATTACCCAGTTTTATCCTCCTGATTATGCAGCCACTGGGCAGTTTATCTATGAGTTAGCTGGGGCTTTAGTAGAACAGGGGTTTGATGTCAGTGTATTTACGGGGATGCCTGGCTATGCGTTTAAACAGACGGAGGTGAAAAGACAAGAATGTGAAAATGGGGTGTTTGTAAGACGAACTGGATCTGTCCAATTGATGTCTAAACGCATTCGCAACAAAATTTTTGGAAGTGTTTTATTCTTGTTGCGCTGTGTGGTTAAGTTTCGGCACAAAGGTATGCGTGGCTCACATTTAGTATTAACTACTGCCCCGCCATTTTTAGGACTCATTGGATGGTTTTACAACAAAATTTTTCATCATACCTATAGCTGCATTATTTATGATATTTATCCTGAAGTAGCTGTCCGCCTCAAGGTAATAGCCCCTGATCATTGGATCGTGAAGTTTTGGGAGTTTGTAAATCGTAAGGTTTGGGAAAGAGCTGACTCATTAATTGTCCTTAGTGAACCTATGCGAGAGTTATTGATTCAAAAGGATAAAAAACTAGCAGATAAAATTCATGTAATTCATAGTTGGGCGGATCCTAAATTTATCAAGCCGATCGCGAAGTCAGACAATTGGTTTGCTAGGCAGTACGATCTAACTGATTGCTTTGTAGTTTTGTATTCAGGCAATCTTGGGCGTTGTCATGACAGTAAAACTATTCTTAAGTGTGCTCAATTGTTGCGCGATCGCACCGATATCAAGTTTGTATTTATTGGCAACGGGGTGGGTTCACAAATTATTAAATGTGCGATCGCTTCAGGGGATTTACCTAATGCGCTGCAATTGCCCTACCAAGATAAAGACGTTCTACCATTTTCGCTGACAGCCTGTGATCTCTCTTTAGTCAGCATTTTGCCCAATGTGGGAGATACAGTCGCGCCTTCTAAGATGTACGGCATCTTGGCGGCTGGAAGACCTGTAGTGGCTATTTGTCCTAAAGATAGTTATTTGCGAGAGATTATTGATGAAGGTAATTGCGGTAATTATTTTGAAAATGGCGACGCGCAAGGTCTGGCGGACTATATTTGCTTGTTAAAAGCTAATCCTGACAAACAAGCAAGTTTAGGTCGCAATGCACGTAAATTACTGGAGCTTAATTACACTGTTGATAAGGCTGTTCCGAAGTACATTCAAGCCCTAGGACTAAAGGAACAAGAGCAGCAGATTGATCACTCTATAGCGATCTCTAGATTATGCGAACATGAGTATTCTTAGGCTGCAATTCTCATAACCACAGTTGGTTTTCATACGCTGACACTTTATGCTAAGGAACAAAAGCTTGTTCTATATACTCTTGTAAGTAAAATTGTGAGATGTCTAATACAGTTTCGTTGGGAGTTTCATGATTGTGCTTTCGCCAACGTACTAGAGCAACATCAAAGCGACAAGCAAGTTCCGCTAAATGAGGATGGTTACTCAGAAAAATAGAAGCGGCTTTGATTAGCTTAGCTTGCTTTTTTGCAGTAATTGCTAAACGACCGTCACTATCCCAGTTATGATTATTTCTGGTTTTTACCTCAATGAATAATAACCACTGGCGATCGCAAACGATTAAATCGACTTCCCCCCATCGACAGCGCCATTGAGTTTCTAAAATTTGCCAACCATTAGCCTTGAGCAAATTAGCAACTAATATTTCCCCGCGATCGCCTACTGCTTTTGTCATAGACTTATATCTAATATTAGGTAGCTTTTTCTAAAATAGTTCATGGAACAGTGAATCTTAGTTATGAATTTGAATTTACGCAATTTTATTCTCAAAGTCATACACATACTGTTATGTCTTACCCTAGTGCTAGTAATTGCTGAACCTGTCTTTGCAGACGTTTATGTCAAAGCTTTTTTAGAAGGAGCCGACTTTTCTGATCGATCACTTCTAGGCTACCAATTTAATGAGTCAGATCTGCGTAACACCTCATTTGTAAATGTTAATGCTCAAGGAGTTAGTTTTTTTGCCGCTAACATGAAGGAGTCAAACCTGACAGGTGCTAACCTCAGCTACAGCACGCTAGATAATGCCCGCCTTGATCGGGCTAATCTGACCAATGCTATTGTTGAGGGTTCTTTCGCCTATGGAACTTCCTTTAACAATGTCATCATTGATGGTGCAGACTTTACCGATGTTGACCTAAGACTCCCAATTCGCGAAAAGCTTTGCCAAGTTGCTAAAGGTCAAAATCCTGTGACTGGAAGAATGACCCGAAAAACGCTTGAATGTGATTAATCAAACCTATAGTGGTGCATTGATGCATTTGTATTAATTTATTTGAGTTTAAAGGTTATGATGCTCTTTAAGTGAAGCAGCAGCACTTATTGAAAGCCTCAAAAGGCGCTTAACTGCAACTTAATCATTTCAACTAATCCATATCAAGTCTGCCAATGTTAATCTGAGGATTGCTCTGCCTATCAGTGTATGCAGTTAAAAGAAACTTCCAGTGAATTGTCAAGTGGCAGATTGCTACAGAGAAGCTTACTGCCCCAAAGCTTACCTGCTTATCCTGGGCTAGATATTGCTGCGGAAGTTTGGACAGCAGTAGATCTTGGTGGCGATTATTATCAGTTCTTAGAGCAGTCAGGTACTTTAGCAGTAGCGATCGCCGATTCTTCTGGCAAATCAGTTGCAGGTGCTATCCATGCTGCATTATTGGCATTGCACAAATGAAAGATGAATCAAGAAAAGCTAGGAATTGATTTGTACTTAAGATAGTGAATTAACAAACGAATTGAATGTCTCAACATTTCTTCCGATTTTGAATAACATAAAGTTTTGCGATGCAATCGGGCAAGATAATGTCTCAGTCTTGTATTTTCACCCTCAACTCTAGTCATGTAGGTTTTGCTAATAATTTGATCTTCCGAGTTAACAAACATTTTATAGACACAGTAGCCATCGGTAACCCAGAAATAGCATTGCCAAACTTTAATCAATGTCCATAGAGTTTTAAAGGTTTGACTACTCCTATCGCCTAATACCCAAGCCAATATACCTTGGCTAAAATGATTCACCGCAGTCCATAGCCAAATCAAGTTTTTTTTTGACCCAACAAAAGTCTGGAGTTCATCTAGTTCACCAACATCAGGAATAGTCTCAATCGGTGGATGCTCGGGTAATGGTTTGGCTACTTCTCTCACCCAGTTGATGACTGAATTATGGCTAACATCGGTGCATCTCTCGATCTGTCTAAATCCCATGCCGTTACAGTACATTTTTAGACATATTTTCTTGATATCTTGAGAATACCCAAGTACTGAGTAGCTATCGATGAACTGACGACCACAATCAGCGCAAATATGATTTTGCTTGTCTCCTCGTTTCCCATTCTTACGAATATGTGATGATCCGCACTTTGGACATTTCATTATGTTTCATTGCTTAAACTCGTTGTCTTTTATTTACTCATTCATCCTTCATTTGTGCAACGCCGCATTATTTAAAGGACAGCTTGATGCCTATGGTCAGCAAGGAAGACTGCAAAACCCTACTTCAATGCTTAACTCGCTCAATCAGTTGCTTTGCAAAAGTGGCACTGATGACGCAGTTGCTCTCTGTTACGGGGCTTTAGATCTCACTAAATATGATTTATCTTTGGGCAATGCTGGCATTCCAGGTCCAATAATTTATCGCGCTCAAAGTCATAGCTGCGAGGAGGTTACCAATCCTGCGATCGCCTTAGGACGAGTTGAAGGTGCTACTTACAGAACCATGTCGCGATCGCTAGAAGAGGGTGATGTCGCTATATTTTTTAGTGACGGCCTATTTGAAGCAACTAATCCATCGGGAGAAGAGTTTGGCAGGTCAGAAAATGGGGAGCTATCACTTCTACGCCAGACCGTAATTCGACTAGCACAACAACCTGCTATTGATATTCTCTATGGCTTAAAAAAAGCTCTAGATCTATTCTCAGAAAGTGAAATTCCTGATGATGACGTATCAATTGTTGTCATTAAACTCAATCAAAAAGTCAATTTTGCAGAGCTTCGTAACTGTCCATATCTAGAGTCATTGCAAGCATGGCAGCGTTCTGAAGAAACTAATGAATCAGCTTTACTAAGGGGGACACGTCTTGCGGAAGCATTAGAATGGGCAAAAAGTCAAATTGAATTGCCAAAAATTGACGTTGGTTTTTTAGAAGCTTCCCAGCGAATTGACGAACGAGAACAACTAATTGCCGCAAGAGCTGCTGATGCTGATCGTCTGGAACAACTTAGCCACGAATTAGAGCAAAGCCTTGATGCTGAGCGTCGTCAACGTGTGATCGCCGAGATGGGAGAGATCAATGAAAAAATTGTGGCAATGACCATTTCTTCAGAAGCTCTGTATCTGTCAAATAATCACATTGAGGCAATGATTGCAGGCGTGATTGGTGGTGTCCAACTAAAACGGCTCACTACTCAAGTTGATGAAAGCACCTTAGAAAACTTAAGAGCTAATACCCAAATTCGGGCAATTACGGCTCTAGAGCAAGTTGTCTATGGCACTCATGAGTACAACCGCTTAGAAGGACATGGTTTTTGGGTTAATAAGGTTTGCTATTCTCGCGATGGACGGCTTATCGCATCTGCTAGTAGCGATCGCAGCATTAAAATCTGGAGCAGTTCTGGAGTATTGACCCAAACCTTAGTAGCTCACACTAATTGGGTGACCAGTGTTGCCTTTAGTCCAGATGGGAACTTGCTGGTGTCAGGTAGCCGTGACAATATGATCAAACTATGGCAGCGTGATCCCAGCACAGGCTATTTCCTAGACCAGCCGATCGCAACACTCAAAGGACATGAAGGACCCGTCCTAGACGTATGCTTTAGTCATGATGGCACCATGATCGCTTCAGCGAGTGAAGACACAACCGTTAGATTGTGGAAAAGTAATGGCACTGTTATCAGGACTTTGCGCGGCGGTCACGACCGCTGGGTTACCTGTGTAGCTTTTCATCCTAATGGTAAATCTCTAGTGTCAGGTAGTGCTGATCGCAATCTCATTATCTGGAATATTCTCGGCGTAGCCACTAGACACTTGCGTGGTCATGATAGTTTTGTGGAGAGTGTTGCCTATGCACCCAACGGTCTAGCGATCGTTTCGGGTAGCCGCGATCGCACTGTTAAAATGTGGGGATCAGACGGAATCTTAATCAAAACATTTTACGGACATTCAGACAAAGTGTGGAGCGTAGCTTTTAGCTATGACAATCACACGATTGCCTCTAGCAGTTTTGATCGTACTATCCGTGTCTGGGACATTGAACAGGGCATGATCAATACATTTCAAGGACATGGTGATGTTGTCCATAGCATTGCCTTCAGTCCCGATGGCAAAACTCTCGCCTCAGCTAGTAGAGACACCACTGTGAAGCTGTGGGCAATCCGTGGTACACCCTTAAGAACCTTAATGGGACATACTGACGAAGTATTTGCCATTGCCGTTAGTCCCAACTCTAAATTTTTAGCCTCTGCTTGTAAGGATAAAACTATTAATCTTTGGAATGCCAGTGGAGCGCTTGAAGCTGTTCTTGAAGGACACAATGACAAAGTCAACTGTGTTACTTTTAGTCCAGACAGTTCCACCATTCTCACGGCTGCTGCTGATGCCAGTATTAAAATGTGGCGAACTGATGGCACATTAATCGACACGATCAGTGCTCATCGCGCTGAAATTTATAAAGTTGTTTATCGATGCGATGGTCAAGTTTTTGCGTCATGTAGTGCCGACGGGACAGTAAGAGTATGGAGTGCTGATGGTAAATGGTTACAAACCTTGTCAGGTCATACGGGAGATGTGTATAGCATTGACTTTAGCCCTGATGGCAGTATGCTAGCCTCCGCCAGCAAAGACAAACTCATTAATCTGTGGAGTTGGGATGGCACACTGCTGGGAACCCTAGACGGACATAGTGCGGAGGTCTATACAGTTGCTTTCAACCCCAACGGCAAAATGATTGCCACTGGAAGTATGGATCAAAGTGTCAAGCTGTGGAGTATTGAAGGGCAACTAATCAAAACTTTAAATGGTCACAGTGCCGAAGTGACTAGCGTTTGTTTTAGTCCTGATGGTAAATCTATCGTCTCCGCTAGTGAAGACTCCACAATTCAGTTTTGGAGTGGTGACGGTACGCTCTTACGCACATTTAATGGTCATCAAGGTCCAGTGCGAAGTGTTTGTTTTAGTCCTAATGGCAAAACCCTAGTGTCATCGGGAGAAGATCGCAAAATCATTATGTGGAATCTCGATCTTGAAAACCTTCTCATGCGCGGCTGCCAATGGCTACAGGAATATTTAAGAACAAATATTAATGTATCAGAAGAAGATAAACGTACTTGCTTAGGTGGCTGTGGCTGGCTCTACAAATATCTCAAATCTACTCCTCCCTCATAATATTTCTTTCAACAATAAAAAAGCCTCGCTTAGCGAGGCTTTTTTATTGTTGAAAATCTAAGAACTATTTCAAGATCTTGGTTACAACACCCGATCCAACGGTACGACCGCCTTCACGAATAGCGAAGCGCATTTCGTTTTCGATCGCAATGGGGTTGATTAGCTCAACGGTCATCTTAATGCGATCGCCAGGCATTACCATTTCTGCATCGCTACCATCATCAGCAGTGAAGGTAACAATGGTTCCAGTTACGTCAGTTGTACGCACATAGAACTGAGGACGGTAACCAGGGAAGAAAGGAGTCTTACGACCACCTTCTTTCTCAGTCAAAATGTAAACTTGACCTTCAAACTGAGTATGAGGATTGATGGACTTAGGCTTAGCCAAAACCATACCACGCTCAATATCAGCCTTCTGAATACCGCGAAGCAATAGACCTGCGTTGTCCCCAGCAAGACCTTCTTCCAAGCTCTTCTTGAACATCTCAATACCAGTAACTGTGGTGGTACGAGTATCAGTAATACCAACAAGTTCAACAACATCGCCAACCTTGACAGTTCCCCGCTCAATCCGACCTGTGGCAACAGTACCGCGACCAGTGATTGAAAATACATCTTCAACAGCCATCAAGAAAGGCTTGTCAACTGCACGCTCAGGAGTAGGAATGTAGGAATCAACAGAATCCATCAAAGCCCAAATCTTATCAACCCAAGGATTTTCACCACGTTGAGTCTTAGGATTAGCGGTCATTATCTTAACCGCTTCCAATGCTGAACCGCGAGTAATAGGAATATTATCGCCGTCAAAGTCATAGGAAGAAAGCAACTCGCGAACTTCTAGTTCAACGAGTTCAACCAGTTCTTCTTCACCTTCCATTTGGTCTTCTTTGTTTAAGAAAACAACGAGGTTTGGTACACCAACCTGACGAGCAAGCAAGATGTGTTCGCGAGTTTGAGGCTCAGGACCGTCAGCCGCAGATACAAGCAGAATTGCACCGTCCATTTGGGCTGCGCCAGTGATCATGTTCTTAACATAGTCAGCGTGTCCTGGGCAGTCTACGTGAGCATAGTGACGCTCTACGGTTTGATACTCAACGTGAGCGGTATTGATCGTAATACCACGAGCCTTTTCTTCAGGTGCAGCATCAATCTGATCGTATGCTTTAGCGGTTGCTTGTCCAGCCGCCGCAAGAGACATGGTAATTGCAGCAGTTAGAGTTGTCTTACCATGATCAACGTGACCAATAGTACCAATATTGACGTGGGGCTTAGTTCTCTCAAATTTAGCGCGTGCCATTTTCCGTAATTATCCTTAACTTTTGTGGTTATTACTCTAATTTATAGAGCATTTTGGGTAACTGCTACTCTAATTTATAGAGTATTTGTGGAGTATTTTAGAGGACTACTCACTTTTGCCCTTGTTTTTGGCAATGATGGCTTCAGCCACATTTTTGGGAACTTCTTCATAATGGCTAAATTCCATTGAGAAGCTTGCTCTACCCTGAGTCGATGAGCGAAGGTCAGTTGAATAACCAAACATCTCAGACAAAGGAACCCTTGACTCAACGGTTTTACCAGAAGCGGTATCTTCCATGCCGATAATATTGCCACGACGACGACTAAGGTCACCAATCACATCACCCATGTAGTCTTCAGGGGTTACGACTTCAACTTTCATCATCGGTTCTAGCAATACTGGCTGGGCTCTCATTACTGCATCTTTAATTGCCATTGAACCAGCAATCTTAAAAGCCATTTCTGAAGAGTCAACGTCATGGAATGAACCATGGACGAGGGTTGCTCGGAGGTCAATCACAGGATAACCCGCCAGAATCCCCGATTCACAGGCTTCTTTCATACCTTGCTCTGAAGGTTTAATGAATTCCTTAGGAATCACACCACCCACGATCTTCGATACAAATTCAAATCCTGTGCCAGGCTCGGTCGGCTCCAAGTTGATCACAACGTGACCATACTGTCCTTTACCACCACTCTGACGAGCAAACTTGCCTTCAATATCGGTGACAGTTTTGCGGATCGTCTCACGATAAGCTACTTGAGGTGCGCCCACATTAGCTTCAACGCCAAACTCACGCTTCATCCGATCAACGAGAATTTCAAGATGAAGTTCTCCCATGCCAGAAATAATCGTTTGATTAGTTTCGGGATCAGTCATGACGCGGAAAGTGGGATCTTCTTCAGAAAGTGATTGCAAAGCCTTGGATAGTTTTTCCATATCCTGCTTTGTTTTCGGCTCAACCGCAACAGAAATAACAGGCTCTGGGATAAACAAGGTTTCAAGCACAATTTGGGCATTGTCATCACAAAGTGTGTCACCAGTAAAGGTGTCTTTGAGTCCCAATACTGCTCCAAGATCACCTGCTCTCAGTTCATCAACTTCTTGGCGATCGTCAGCCTTCAAAATGATTAGTCGAGAGATACGTTCCTTTTTGTTCTTGCTAGAATTTAGGGCGTAAGAACCTTTCTTTAAGATGCCAGAGTAAACACGCACAAAGGTAAGGCGACCATAAGGGTCAGCCATGATTTTGAAGGCAAGTGCCGACATGGGTGCATCATCCTTGGCTTCACGAATTGCCTCTTCACCGTTAGGAAGCAAGCCTGTGACTGGTTTGACGTCGCTAGGTGCAGGTAGATAATCGATAACAGCATCCAATAAAAGTTGTACACCTTTATTTTTAAATGCTGAACCGCAAGTCATCGGTACGATCTTGCCACTTAAAGTGCCTTTACGCAGCCCTGTTCTGACTTCCTCTTCAGTGAGTTCTTCACCTTCAAGATATTTTTCTATCAGGACATCATCAGAGTCAGATACTGATTCAAGTAGATTGCTGCGCCACTCATTAGCTAGGTCAACTAAGTCCGCAGGAATATCTATTTCTTCGATATCCTTGCCTATTTCATCTTTATAGACATAAGCTTTCATTTTGACGAGATCGACAATCCCTACTAGTTCCGCTTCACTACCGATAGGCAGTTGGATCGGCACAGCATTAGACCCAAAACGGCTGCGAATCTGCTCTCTTACGCGCAAGAAGTTTGCGCCCATGCGATCCATTTTGTTAACGAATACAAGGCGAGGTACTTTATAGCGATCAGCCTGTCTCCACACAGTTTCAGATTGAGGCTGTACACCACCCACCGCGCAGAAAACCGCTACAACTCCATCAAGCACACGCATGGAACGCTCTACTTCAATGGTGAAGTCTACGTGTCCAGGAGTGTCAATGATGTTGATGCGATGGTCTTTCCAACTGGTGCTAATAGCTGCAGCTGTGATCGTGATACCACGCTCACGCTCTTGAGCCATCCAATCTGTCGTTGCGTTTCCATCATGGACTTCACCTATTTTGTGAACAACGCCAGAGTAAAATAGGATTCGCTCTGTAGTTGTGGTTTTGCCAGCGTCAATATGCGCCGCAATACCAATATTGCGTACCTTGTCTAAGGCAATAGAGCGTTCCACAATAGTTTCCTCTTGTTTGTCAGGAATTGAGAATTTATATTAAGAATAGTATAGCGAGGCAAGCTATAGTCCGATAACGTTAGGTTTAGTAACGGTAATGGGCGAAAGCTTTGTTTGCTTCTGCCATTTTGTGAGTTTCTTCACGTTTACGAATCGTTTGTCCAGTCTCGTTAGCAGCATCCATCAATTCGTTTGCCAACTTAGTAACCATGCTACGTCCAGCACGGTTGCGCGAGTACTGCACTAACCAGCGCAATGCTAAAGCAACGCCACGGTCAGTACGGACTTCCATAGGTACTTGATAGGTAGCTCCGCCGACACGACGAGCTTTGACTTCTACTAATGGAGTAGCGTTGCGAATCGCACGATCAAATACTTCTAAAGGAGGATTGCCTGTGCGCTCACCAATGGTGTCAAGAGCTTTGTAGACAATGTGAGATGCTACAGAATGCTTGCCGCGTGACATTACACGACGGATGAGCATACTAATAAGACGGCTGTTATAAACCGAATCAGGGGGAGTTATGCGCTTTGAAGCTTTCGTTCTACGGGACATTTTGGTACTAAATTCACCTTATAAAATGAATTACTAATTTTACTAATTACTAAATGGCTCTTTTTTGATTAAGTTGTAAACTGCCTTTACTTCTTCTTCTTGCCAGTGCTTGCTGCTGGGGCTTGACCGGGCTTGGGTCGTTTAGCTCCATACTTAGAGCGTCCTTGCTTACGATCTTTTACGCCTGAAGTATCGAGAGTTCCACGGATAATGTGATAGCGCACACCTGGGAGATCCTTTACACGACCGCCTCTAATCATCACAACGGAGTGTTCTTGGAGGTTATGCCCAATTCCAGGGATGTATGCGGTGACTTCAAATCCAGAAGTCAGGCGTACTCGGGCAACTTTTCTAAGTGCAGAGTTAGGCTTTTTCGGGGTTGTGGTGTAAACGCGCGTACATACTCCCCTGCGTTGAGGACAACTTTTTAGGGCAGGAGACTTTGTTTTGGTATTTATGGTTTGGCGCTCAGTGCGGATGAGCTGTTGGATCGTGGGCATAAGTGATGATTTGGTATATCTGCGGCTGTGTATTCTAATCAACAGCACATAATTATAACAAGGTTGATCTTACAAAGTCAATTGTAATACTTTATGAGTCTTACTAGTTCTAAAATATGGCTGTGTTTTTATGGTGTATTTTCTTTGTGTTTTAAAGTTTTGTCGGGCTTGTGCGATCGCACTTGTTTTGGAGAAAGCCTTATAGTTAAGGTCTATTGATAATTAGCGATGCGAGCAAAGCTAGATGCTTCAAGGCTAGCGCCACCAACTAATACTCCGTCAATTTCTGGCTGAGCCATAATTTCGTCAATATTATCAGGCTTTACGGAGCCGCCATACTGGATTGTTATGTTGGGATTTGTCAATTTGCTGCGAATTAACCCAATTACTCGGTTAGCTTCACTAGCTGCACAGGTATCACCTGTACCGATCGCCCAAATTGGTTCGTAAGCGATGATTAAGTTATTTTGATCCACGTCCACAAGATCGGCAGCAAGTTGTGAAAAAATCCATGATTCAGTTTCGTTGGTGTCACGCTGTTGTTTGCTTTCTCCGACACACAAAATAGGGGTAATGCCATGAGCTTGAGCTGCTTTAAGTCGCTTATTTACGGTTTCATCGGATTCTCCAAAAAATTGGCGACGTTCGCTATGTCCGATGATGACGTATTTGATGCCAAGTTCTACTAGCATCGGAGGCGATATTTCTCCTGTAAAAGCGCCGTTTTCTGTCCAATGAACATTTTGAGCGCCAATGCTGAGGTTGGATAGCCCGATCGCAGGAACAACTGTTTGTGCGATCGCCAAATTTGTATAAGGTACGCAAATGAGGATTTGCTGGTTGGCGATCGCCGCTTTAGGGGCAGTAGTTTTGAGTTGGGTAGGAAATTCTGAGAAAAATGCTTTGGCTTCAGACTGGGTTTTATACATTTTCCAGTTGCCAGCGATAACGACTTTACGCAATGCTCATTTACCCCTGAGTATAAGATTGTGAAAATAAAGAATTAGCTTTTATTTTATCTAAGAATGGATCATTAAAAGCAAAGGCGCTAGGGAAGCAGAAATTCAAGAGTTATGGCAATTCCAAACTCAAAACAAAAAACGAGGGACGACGCTTCGCGCCATCCCTCGTTTTTTGTTGATTTCTAGCGGTAAAGCGATCGCCTTTTTTTATCCCCAAAAACTGAATGAGTCTAGCAGAAGGCTGCTAGACTCATGTCTTAAAATAATTCAATTAGTTTGTAATAGAGGTTTACTGAGGCGCGTTTGTTGTTGATTAACTATACGCTGTAGCCCTTATCTTTTTAACTGTATGAGTTTGTCTCATTTTGCTTTCATGCTAGGTCAAAACCTACATAAACAATGGGCATAAGTTTAAGAGACCCTAATGACAATACAGGCTATCGAAGCTATCAAAACTACACTGATCTTTAGAATAAGCACTACCCTGTAAAGATCGAAAGAATCGCTGGGAGCAACAAAGCGTCAATCCGATTTTGACCTTGAACTCATCTTTTGCCTCCTCCTTCTTGATTAAAAGTTTTACTTTAATATCTAAGCTGGGACTGCGTTTGGATTGAGTTGCTCTGTCTCTTGTGCCATGTATATACATTAACCCAACTCATATTGTATGAAGCCTTTTGTTTACATAAATTTACGGATTGCTTGGCTTGCAAAATTATCTAGTAAGTTGCTTTTAAATCCCCCGTAAAGACAAAAATCAGGATTTTAGGATGACTAGCTCTTTGAAGCTCCTATGCTTGTAATTGTAAATATAGCAGTCCTAAATCATTTATGAGAAAAATAGGGCTTCGACTTCGCTCAGCCAGCGTATATCGTTGGCTGAGCGAAGTCGAAGCCTCTCACAACTCATTTAGGATTGCTATAGTTAGGCAAGCCGAATTGCTCGATTAGCTTTACATGCTATCGGAATTAACACTATTAGGTAAGCAATGTGGGTGTTGTACTGAAGAAGCACATCGGGTTTTAAATCAATGCTCAGGCAAGTCTTCAACAACATAAGACAACCACTGAAACTTGCAAACATGGGTAATGATCTTAAAATTTTAACCTTTGGCAAGAGCTGTAGTATTTAGCGATCGCTAGTTAAGGGAAGTAAAACAGCGATCGCTTGTAGTTGATATCGAGATTAGAATGAATTGAGATGAGCGATCGAAGGAGCAACTCCAATGTCCCAAACAATTGCACCGCCATTGACTTTGTATGATCGCGATCTCGACTTGTGGGTAGAAACGGTGATCACACAATTAAAAGCGGGTGATTTTCACAATCTTGATGTCGAAAATCTTATAGAGGAGTTAGAAGGTTTGTCAGGCAGTAACAAACGTGAGATTGAGACTAGGCTCAAAAGGTTAATCGAACATATTCTAAAACGATGCTATGTCGATATACCTGAGTGTTATCGAGGCTGGCTATTAACAATATTCGAGCAACGCGACGAACTAAAAACACTTCTAAGGCAATCTCCGAGCCTCAAACGTCACTTCTTAAAAATGTTTGATGATTGTTTTGAAACTTCCTTAAAGCGAATCAAAATTGAATATCCTGATTACCAATTTCCTGATAAATGGCAGTTTGAAAACGATATTGACATGATGCTAAATGTTGATTTTTGGGAAGAGCAACATTAGGCAACTAGTGATCGCTAGTTGCCACATTTCAAGGAGATCTCTAATCTTGCAGGTGCAGTATATCTAAAAAGTCTTGATATTTTTTCTGTTGCTTTTCCTTGATTGACCATGAGTTCACTTTTTTGAAATCTATCGAATGACGTTTTGCAACCATCACCGCTTGATCGAGACTTTGGCGATCATTCCAGTGATAGAAACCTGCAAGGCGATCGCGGCGGCATAAATTAAGAATTTACCTGATTTTTGATAGCGGTCAGGAATTTGCATTTGTTAAGCTATGTATACTGAAAAAGTTATCTAAACATTGCCAATACTTTGACTATGCTGCAACAATCTCCGCGTTATACGACGACTTGGGTAGATACGGTTAATAAAGTCAAGGCTGAGGCTTGGAATGTTCTGGCGAAGCCCTTAACGACTCCTTTCTTTGAATGGGAATGGCTCTCGAATCTAGAATCTTCAGGCTGCGCGATCGCTCAACAGGGATGGCTACCGAGTCACTTATTAGTATGGCAAGGCGATGTATTAATTGCGGCTGCGCCTTTGTATTTGAAAGGGCATAGTCAAGGCGAGTTTGTATTTGACCATCAATGGGCGGATCTGTCCTATCGATTGGGGATTGAGTATTATCCAAAATTACTGGGAATGGCTCCCTTCACGCCTGCGGTGGGTTATCGCTTTCTGGTGCATCCTGACCTTAGCGACAATCCCAGTGAGCTATCAAAAATTTATGATCTGATGCTTGCCGAGATTGATCGCCTTTGCGACAAACATCGAATGTCAGGCTGTAATTTTTTATATGTCGATCCTGATTGGAAGCATGAGTTGGAATCGCGTGGCTTCACAACTTGGATGCACCATAGTTATGTTTGGGAAAATCAAGAATTTACGGGTTTTGATGATTATTTAAAAAATTTTAATGCCAATCAACGCCGCAATATCAAGCGCGAACGCAAGTCGGTTGAAAGTACAGGGATTACAATGCGAGTCTATACAGGTGAAGAGATTCCCCATTATTTCTATGGCTATATGTACGAGCTATATAACGACCATTGCAATAAATTTTGGGGTGGCAGCAAATATCTAAATCGCAAGTTTTTTGAAAATCTTGCCCACAGTTTTCGCGATCGCCTTGTGTTTGTGGCTGGTGAAATCGAAGATCATCCGCAACCTGTGGGAATGTCCTTTTGTATTCGCAAGGATGATCAGTTATTTGGGCGCTATTGGGGAGCAGTGCAGGAAATTGATTGTTTGCATTTCAATGCTTGCTATTACAAACCGATTGAATGGGCGATCGCGCAAGGAATTAAGCGCTTTGACCCTGGGGCGGGTGGTCAACATAAAAAAAGGCGCGGATTTCCTGCCACACCAAATTATAGTCTGCATCGCTTTTATCGCGATCGCCTCAAGCAAATTTTAATTCCTCATATTAATGAAGTGAATACTTATGAGGCTCAGCAAATTCAAGCGATTAATAATGAATTACCTTTTGATTTTGTTCCCCCTGCTCTTCCTGTCTAATCTGATTTATCGATTGTTTAGACGATTTCATGATTTGCAAAATCATGGGCTTTCAATTTAGCGGCTGTATCTTCGACCCAAAGTAAAATTGGTCGTAAAGAGGTTAAGGGATAAGTAACTCTTTCATGTGCTCCTCTATTCCTAACGTGAATAGCGATCGCTCCGACCTAAAACAACTAAAATCTCTCTAAACCTCGATTTAGTCAGCATTCCTAGAAATAGAAGCCAAAATATTCAAAATGTCAGCAGAGCTAATATTAAGTGCGATCGCTCTTTTGAAAGGTTAGATAGAAGTGCATTAGTTGAAGATTCCACCTGACAATTCAAACGATAACCCACATTTTTTCTTGCTATTTCACTTAGATGCAGCAATTCTCATTGTGAAAACAATTTTGGGGTTTGCAGCGCCTTAGGCGCTGTAAACCCCAAAATTGTTTTTTTGAAAGCTAGCCGTAGGCTAGCTTTCAAAAAAACAATTTTTATAATGAGAATTGCTGACTTAGATGTATTTCAGATATGGTTTGTTCAGTATACCTGTTATAATTTGCGAAGTTCTATTAGAAGTAGTAGTTCTCTCTCAAAATGCTTAAGCTGTGTTTGCAAGATTCCTAATGCGATCAAAAATCGACAATGAAGTTCTATTTGTCCATCGGGATGATGTGCCTAAATACAACAAGCAGGGATCTATTGTCCGTAATAGTTATTTTTGGGCTTTGCGCTCTATCGCGGGACGAGCTAACTCTCGGCATGATTGGGAGTTTGAAATTGAGGTCTGGATTGCATTGCAGCGTATGTTGATTTCTTTTGGAGAATCTGGATATTTACCAATGCGAGAAACACTTTTAGAATTTGATGAAGAGACAGAATCAATTCCTCAAGATTTACGATTAGTTTCTACCAGAATAGATAGTGAATAAAAAAGTATTATGTGTATAAACCCAAGGGAGTTGCGGCGCTTCGCGCTACAACTCCCTTGGGTTTCATGTCCGAGATGACTATGACCATACAAGCCGAAACTTGATCCTGCTTTTTTGATTTGTCTAAATAAACCCCTAATTTTAAATAAGTTACTCCTTTCCCACTATAAGAATATGGTTTATAAAGTGAATGATTAGGGTTGCACGGCTCCGCCGCGCAACCCTAATCATTCACTGGGAAGGGAGTAATATCGGTTGTTCAGGCTTCGACTCTGCTCAGCCAATTTACACGATGGCTGAGCGGAGTCGAAGCCTGAACAAAGCCGAAGCCTTATTTTTTCGTAAATAATTTAGGATTGCTGTGGCTTTTAAAGTTATTGCTGAGAGCTAGACTCAAACCATTAGTCATTAATGTTATGACCAAATTCGGCTCAAAAAAAATTTGCTTTGATAGTCAATAAATTAGGTACGGTTTTCGGTATCATAAGCATCAGATTAAAGTAAAAAATTAAATTTATATAAAGGGCAGTAAGAGCAGTGACTATCAGGGTAGCGATTAACGGATTTGGACGCATTGGCCGTAACTTTCTCAGATGCTGGGCTGGTCGCAAAGAGACAAACATAGAATTAGTTGGACTTAACGATACTTCCGATCCCCGCACTAACGCTCACTTGCTGAAGTACGACTCTATGCTCGGCAAATTTGATGCTGAGGTCAGCGCTGATGACACCACAATTACTGTCAATGGCAAAACCATCAAAACAGTATCCGATCGCAACCCTGATAACTTGCCTTGGAAAGATTGGGGTATTGATTTAGTTATCGAATCTACTGGCGTATTTATCGACAAAGTCGGAGCTAGCCGCCACATTAATGCGGGTGCAAAGAAGGTTTTGATTACGGCTCCTGGCAAAAATGAAGATGGGACTTTTGTGGTTGGCGTAAATGCTGATAAGTATGACCATGACATCCATAACATCATTAGTAATGCTAGCTGTACCACCAACTGTCTAGCACCTGTAGCCAAAGTGATTTTGGAAAACTTTGGTATTGTTAAAGGCGTAATGACCACCACCCATAGCTACACAGGTGACCAACGCTTACTCGATGCGAGCCATCGTGATTTGCGCCGCGCTAGAGCCGCAGCTTTGAGCATTGTGCCAACTTCAACTGGAGCTGCAAAGGCAGTTGCGTTGGTCTTGCCAGAGCTAGCAGGTAAACTCAATGGTATTGCTTTGCGCGTGCCAACTCCTAATGTCTCGGTGGTAGACTTTGTGGTTGAAGTTGAGAAGAAGACGATCGCACAAGAAGTGAATGAAGCTTTTCGTATTGCGGCTGAAGGCGCGATGAAGGGGATTTTGGAATATAACGAATTGCCTCTTGTGTCGATTGATTATCGTGGTACTGATGCTTCTTCGATTGTGGACGCTCCTTTGACTATGGTTATGGGCGGCAACATGGTTAAGGTTGTGGCATGGTATGACAACGAGTGGGGTTACAGCCAACGTGTAGTTGACCTCGCAGAAATCGTTGCTAAAAACTGGAAGTAAGCGTCTGTAAATAATTGGCGATGCGCGGTTTCCTCGCGATCGCTAAAACCTAAAAGAGAGTTGTGACGCTTTGCGCCGCAACTCTCTTTTTTATTGAGCTTTGAGTAAACAAGATCGCGCAATTTCGCTGATGTATCGAGACAAGAAAATATATGTAAGATATTAAAAAATTCTGTCCTTACAACTTCATCTTAAGTATCTATAGCAGTAGCCATTTATGTTAGGACAAACCCAAAACCCAAGAGAGATTGACGGCGCTTTGCGCCGTCAATCTCTCTTGGGTTTTATAGCTACATTCATTTGTTTTGCGACGAATCAAAACGCAAGAATTGGCTGGTAGCGCGGAGCGCTACCAGCCAATTCTTGCGTTGGCGATAGCTATATTAGCTATCGCTACAACACTAAAAGATAAATTTCCCAAATAGCGCGACCTTCCTATTGACAATCTCCATGAAACTTAAATCAATCTTGGCTAATGTCGGCTCCTTTTGCAAACAGTACCAGCATCGGCTAATTTCAGGTGCAATTACATTTTCTTTGTCTTTTGGAGTTTTGATAGCTAGGGAAAATGGTGTGTTTGAGCAGGCTGAGCTTGGGGTTTATGACAGCCTCGTGCGATCGCAACTAAATGAACCTGTTGATCGGCGCATCGTCATTGTCGAAATTTCAGAAGCAGATATTCAAGAATTTCGTTGGCCCTTTAGCGATCGCCTGTTTGCTAAATTGATTAATCAACTAACGGTTGCTAAACCTGCGGTGATCGGTATTGACAAATATTTAGATATACCCGTTTTGGAAGGTCGGGAAGAACTCATCACCGCCATCAGCAATGCAGGGAATGTGGTCAATGCTAAATTTATTGCCACGGTCGCAGGGCGCATTGGTGTTGAGCCTGCTGCGGATTTAGAAAAAATTAGTCGTTATGGATACGTGAATTTGCCCATCGATAAGGGAGCTATTGTACGACGAGCTTCTATTGTGGGTGATTCAGGGTCTTTTGCATTTGAGATTGCCAATTTATATTTGCAAAAAATCCACAATCAACAGATTGAATTTAATCCATCTGCCATCCAATTTACGGCGGGCAAGCAGATTATACCTAAGCTAACTTCCAACTATGGAGGGTATCGCAAGCAAGATGACAGTGGTTATCAGATGATGATTCGTTATCGGGGGAATACGCGCTTTTTTGAGCATATTCGCTCCAGTGATGTGATCAACGGACGAGTCGCGCCTGAAAAACTGCACGATCGCATTGTCTTGATCGGAGTTACTGCTGAAAGTCTCAAAGATAGTTATCCAACGCCTGTAACTACCGATGGGGATGTGATGTATGGAGTGGAGATTCACGCCAATATAGTGAGTCAATTAGTGAGCGCCACCTTAGAAAATCGTCAATTTATTCGAGTTTGGTCAGATGATTTGGAGAAAATCTGGATTTTTATCTGGGCGATTATGGGTGGTGGCATTGCTGCATTGATTCCCAATGCTTTCAAAAATATTGCTCTTTTAGGATTTTTAGTCGCGACTTTAGTGGGGATGGGTTACTTCGCCTTTGCCCAAGCTCTATGGATACCTCTATTCCCAGCCCTCGTCGGATTGATCTCTACTAACACTTTGATAACCGCCTACCAACTAGCCATTCAACAGTCAGAGCGCAAGGTATTGATGGGGTTATTTTCGCGCCATGTCTCCAAGGAATTGGTAGATATTATTTGGACAAGTCGCGAACAATTTATGCATGACGGAAGAATCACAGGGAAAGAAGTATATGTGACGGTCTTATTTACAGACATGCGAAACTTTAGTACTGCTGTCGAAGCCCAAGCCCCCGGTGAAACTTTAAATTGGCTTAATCATTATTTAGGCACGATCGCTAATGAAGTGCTGGCGCATGGTGGCATGGTGGACAAATACATTGGGGATGCTGTGATGGCAGTGTTTGGTGTGCCAATTCCCCACCCCGATGAGGCGGCACGTACCAATGATGCGCGATCTGCTGTGGCGGCAGCTCTAGCGATCGCCCATAAATTAGAGGAAATGAATGAAGTTTGGGTATCTCAAGGATTTCCATCCGTTTCCACTGGCATCGGTATCAACTCTGGTTTTGTGATTGCAGGCAGCTTAGGGAGTGCGGAGCGTCTCGAATATTCGGTTTTAGGAGATGCTGTCAATGTGGCTGCGCGCCTAGAAAGTTTTAACAAAGAAGTTGATGGAGGACCCCACCATATCCTGATCAGCGAGGAGACCAAGCAACGGCTAAATGATAGTTTCAAGACTGAGTTTGTCTGTAAGTATGCGCTTAAGGGCAAAACTCAAGAAACTGAAATATATCGAGTTCTCGATTTAGGACAAATAAAAACCCAAACAGTGTGAGGCGGCGCTTCGCGCCGCCTCACACTGTTTGGGTTTTTATACAAATGGCGACAGCTATAGGTTTTGCACGGGACATAAAACCCAAAAGAGAATTGAGGTGCTTCGCGCCTCAATTCTCTTTTAGGTTTTATATTTGCCTAGCTATTTACCTATTCTGATTGATTGAATTTTCATATCAGAAATGGACTTGTGATTATGACTGTGGATGAAATTAGAAAAACTTATCAAATAAATTAAAATACAAATGAAAACTCATCGATTTGGCGACCACTTTAAATGTCTAAATCCTTTGTCCAGAGAGACTTATAGCTACTTAGATGCGCCAAAAAGAGGGCGATAACTATCCCCTATGACTAATGACAGAAATAAAAAGCTAGTTGTTCGATAGGATGCCAAGAGCGATATGATGCGTGTTAATACCCTTGTGGGTGATTGAAATGAATACGAGCTAGCTGATTACCTGTAATTGATTTCAGTTTTAGTTTTGTGTTTATTATTTTGGCTGCAATCTTTAAGAGGTTTATTGAATACATGGCTATTTTCAAAGTAAGACTAATCAACGAAGCTGATGGACTTGATAAGACTATCGAAGTTCCTTCCGATGAGTACATCCTTGACGTTGCTGAAGCTCAAGGCATTGATCTTCCTTACTCTTGCCGCGCTGGTGCTTGTTCTTCTTGTGCAGGCAAAATCCTCAAGGGTGAAATTGATCAAGGCGATCAGTCCTTCTTGGATGACGATCAAATCGAAGCTGGCTACGCTCTTCTTTGCGTAACCTATGCTCAGTCTGATTGCGAAATCTTGACTCACCAAGAAGAAGCTCTTTACTAATAGTTTCTTTTCTTAAATATTCTAAAAGCTCCGATCGCGCGTACTTTATGTGCAACGTTCGGAGTTTTTTAGTAGTCCCATAAAACCTTTGAAAAGCTGGCTTCGCCAGCTTTTCAAAGGTTTTATGGGTTTTATAGCTATCGTCACTCTCGTTAGGACTTAAAACCCGAATAGTGTGAAGCACCGCCTCACACTATTCGGGTTTTGAAAAGCGCCATATAGAAATTCAGAGAAGCAATTTTGGAGTTTTCAGCGCCTTCGGCGCTGAAAACTCCAAAATTGCTTCTCTGAATTGGTATTAAAAAGTGCTGACATCTATAAAATGCTGTTTTGGTGCTACATTTTTCAGAGTCCAAACATCTTAATTCTCAGGGGCATCACCAACTTTGGCTGGCAACGAAGAACAAGAAATCGTCACCGAAACACAGGAATCGCTATCCGCAGGTAAGTCTGCTAAGCGATCGCTGTTAAATATCGCGACAATTGTGGCGATCGCCACATTGTTGAGCAAAATATTTGGACTTTTGCGCCAAGTGGCGATCGCGGCGGCTTTTGGTAACGGAACTGCTTACGGCGCGTATAACTTTGCCTATGTGATACCTGGGTTTTTATTGATTTTGCTGGGCGGTATTAATGGCCCCTTTCATAGCGCGATCGTTAGTGTGTTGGCAAAACGCGATCGCCAAGAAGTTGCAGCAATTATCGATAGCATCACCACCATCGTTACAGGAATTCTATTGTTGGTGAGCATTGCCCTAGTGATTTTTGCAGAGCCGTTGATGCATCTAGTCGCCCCTGGATTATTTGTCCCTGAAGCTGATTTGATCGCCCAAGGGATCAATACTGAAACCATTCAAAATCTTAAAATCACCAAAGACATCGCCATCCAGCAGTTTCAGATTATGGCTCCGATGGCTGTCTTAGCAGGACTTGTGGGCATTGGATTTGGCGCATTAAATGCTGCCGATGCTTATTGGCTGCCTTCAGTGAGTCCCATCTTTTCTAGCTTGACGGTATTGATTGGCATTGGTGGCTTGTTTTGGACTATGGGTAGCAAAATTTTACTGCCCGAAAATGCGGTCTTAGGCGGCGCAGTATTAGCATGGTCAACCCTTGCGGGGGCAGTGTTGCAATGGCTAGTGCAGTTGCCCGTGCAGATCAAAGCTGGCATGGGTGGATTTAAGCTACGATTTGATTTTCAGCGTCCTGAAGTTAAAGAAGTGCTGCGGATCATGATCCCTGCTACTTTTTCATCGGGAATGCTGCAAATTAACGTATGGACAGACTTATTTTTTGCCTCATTTATTCCCAATGCGGCGGCGGCGGTGTCGGCGATGGGCTATGCAGGGCTACTGGTGCAAACTCCTTTAGGGATTTTGTCAAATGTGATTTTAGTGCCGTTATTTCCTGTGTTGTCAAAACTTACAGATCCTGAAAATTGGGATGAACTTAAGCAACGCATTCGCCAAGGTCTAATGTTGGCGGCTCTGACGATGTTACCGATCAGTGCCTTGATGATCGCGCTGGCTCTGCCGATATCGCAGGTAGTTTATGAGCGCTATGCTTTTGATGCCGAGGCTTCGCAATTAACTGCTGTTGTGTTGATGGCTTATTCTGTCGGGATGTTTGTCTATTTGGGGCGTGACGTGCTGGTGCGGGTGTTTTACGCCCTCGGTGATGGTGATACCCCTTTTAAAATTAGTATTGTCAATATTTTTTTAAACGGACTGTTTGACTATCTATTAGTGCAGAGGTTCGGTGCGGCAGGGATTGTATTGGCGACGGTTTCGGTCAACGTAATCTCTATGGTGGCGATGATGTACTTTCTCGATCGCCGTTTAAATAAAATGCCTCTCAAAAGTTGGAGCATTACTCTATTGGGTTTAGTAGTTGCCAGTGCGATCGCAGGCGTTGCAAGCTGGGGAACTTATCAACTCGTCAGTCAAAATTTTAATAGCTTGGGTACAGTTGCCAAGTTTGGGGGAGAGGTCGGTGGACTTGCGATGGCAAGTGGTGTTGGCTTAACTATTTTTGGCGCGATCGTTTTACAAATGAAAATCCCTGAAGTTAGCACTCTGACCAATCAAATTAAACGCCGCTTTTCGCGTTAAAGCCACATACAGACAAAGGCGACGCAATGCGCCGCCTTTGTCTGTATGTGGCGAATTGCGCGCTTCGCGACGCAATTCGCTTCTGAGGTTTGTGAATTTAATTAATGCTCATGGCATCAGAGATATAACAAACGCCGCCAAATTTTTTGGTGACGGGCTTAAGTTTTTCTACTAATAAATCAGTTTTATCCGCCAAAAAGAAAGCAATCACATAGTCATTTTCTAACATGCTCATGTCCAAATCGCCAGAGTTAGTGCCTCTAACGCCTTTACCGACGACATTACGGATTACGGTGTAATTTAAAACCCCAACGCTCTCCAGCACCTTGATGATCTTGCTTGATTCCACAGAATCAGATACAATCTCAATCCTTTTAACCGCTTTCATAATTTTTCTCTATTAAAAATGATCATAAACATAAATATTTGAGTTGGTAAAAATCAGTGCAGAATCATGAGCGCTCTACACCCAAAACAAGTTAATTACATATAAATACAAAGGAATACCAACGATGATATTGAAAGGGAATGTAACTGCTAAAGCTGTCGATACATAGAGGCTAGGATTAGCTTCGGGGACAGTCATCCGCATAGCAGCAGGGACGGCTATGTAAGAGGCACTAGCACATAGCACCGCAAATAAAAGCGCATCTCCCTGTGACATTGAAATTAGCTTAGCGATCGCGATGCCCACTCCTGAATTTAAGATCGGCATCAAAATTGCAAAGGCAATTAAGAAAAAGCCTGTTTTTTGTAGATCCTTAATTCGTTTAGCTGCCACTAAGCCCATGTCCATCAAGAAGAAGGTCAGCACACCGTAAAACATATCTTGGGTGAAGGGTGATAAAACGTGCCAGCCTCTTTCACCTGTTAGGCAACCAATGATCAGACTACCTACCAACAAAAATACCGAACTGTTAAGAAAAGCTTCCCGTAATACTTCTCCCCAAGCAAATTCACGATTTTCGCCTTTTTCGCTTTTTTCTTTGGCGGTAAATAAACTGACCAGAATCAGTCCCACAATGATGGCGGGTGATTCCATCAGGGCAAGGGCGGCCACCATATAGCCATCGAACGGGATGTTGAGTTGACCTAAAAATGAGCTGGCCGTAATAAAAGTAACTGCACTAATCGAGCCATAGGTCGCCGCGATCGCCGCCGCATTGTAGGCATCAAGCTTAATTTTGAGAATGAAAAATGAATAAACAGGAACCAGACAAGCCATGAAAATCGCGGCTGTCATCGTCAAAATCACCTCTTGATTGATGCCACTTTTGACTAGCTCGACTCCACCCTTAAAACCGATCGCTAAGAGCAAATACAAAGAAAATAGTTTGGGAATTGGTGGCGGAATTTCTAAGTCTGACTTAATCAGTACTGCAATCATGCCCAAGAAAAAGAACAGGATCGGCGGGTTAAGTATGTTAGAAACAATTAAGTCTAAATTCATCGGGCTTACCAGATTTAACTTATAAATATGACATCATCACACAAACGCCGCCGAGGCACAGCAATTGTGGAGACAGAGGCGGGTATCATTTTGGCAGAAACATCAAAAAGCTCTCTGCTATTAATTTTGGGATTATCGGACAAAAAATGCAGACTTGTTCAAGATGTTGCAAAAATATTAATGAGGATGAACGAAAATTCGGATCTTTCATCCTGTTGCGCTAATTTTTAGGAGCCTAACAAATGACAGCGATCGCCTCTCCCCCCATCAAACAACAGACAAAGCCACTCATCACTGATCAGTGGATTACCGCAACGTGGGACGAGTTTGTGCAGATTCTCGACAATCCTCTCTATGCAGAATCTCGATGCTACTACGACACAAATCAAATTAAGCAAATGAGGATCGAAACTATGCCTGTCGGCTCTGAACACGCACTAGATAACGGCATTATCTATGCTGCGATTTTTTTGTACTGCACCTTAAAAAATATTTCCCACAAAGGCTTGCTCAATGCTAGTTATGTTAAAACAGGATTTCAAGGTTGCCAGCCAGATATCTCGTATTACATTGGGGAGTCCGCTGCCCTTGCGCCTCGTAGTAGTTCCATTGTCAGTCTTGACGAATCACCCGTACCAAATTTAGTGATTGAAATATCTAGCTCTACGATTAATGATGATTTAGGTAAAAAGCGGCTACTTTATGAGCAATTGGGGACTAGTGAGTATTGGGTAGTTGATGTTCAAGAGGTGAAAATTATTGCTTTGGAAATGTTGGAGAATGGTGGTAGTCGGCAGATCACTACATCTAATTTATTAGGAGGCTTAGCGATCGCTGATCTCGAAGAAGCCCTAAAGCTTAGCCGTGAAAAATCACAATCAGAAGTTGGAGCATGGCTTTTACAAAAATATAGCAATATTCATTAAGGTTACTCCCTAAAACCCAAGGATTAGCGGTGCGGGGCTTCGCGCCGCACCGCTAATCCTTGGGTTTTAGGGCTACAGCCTAAAAGTCCGTACCGAGGGGACGGACTTTTAGGATATTCCAAACTTTAATTAAGTATTTTTAAGCAGACGTTATACTATGGTTAAACGTGAATCTGCATACTATTTTCTGATTAGTTGCGTAACCACTTTCTCAGCGAATCCGTACAGAACTCTACAAACATTCAACAGTTGGAAAAATGAGCGAACCAACTCCCTACGAAAAATTAGGAGTCAATGACGAAGCCTCCTTTGAAGAAGTGCGTGATGCACGCGATCGCCTATTGCGCGAATATGAGGGGGATGAATCTCGACAAGAAGCGATCGAGCTAGCCTACGATGCCATCCTCATGGATCGGTTACGCGCTCGCAAAGAAGGCAAAATCGCCGTACCCGATCGCATTCGCTACCCTGAACGTGTAGCTACCGCTGTGCAGCCTACATTACAAAATAATACTCAACGGCGCACTCCCTCATGGCTATCAAAATTATTAGATCAGCCCAGCCAAAAAGATATTTATATTTCCCTTGGGATTTTTGCAGGACTTGGTGCGATTAGCTTCTTTGTGCCAGCCTCTACCACTTGGCTATCCTTTGGGCTGGTGGTTAGTATTTATTGGTTAACACGCAAAGAGAACAAATTTGGGCGTGCTTTGTTGATTTCCCTTTCAGGTATTACTATCGGTGTGGCTCTGGCAGCTCTGACTAATCAATTACTAGTCCTATCTCGCGTTGTGGGTGATGGATTTTTCCCTAGCTCCATCCAAATGGTGATTATTTTATTAGTCATGTGGTTGCACGCTTGCTTCTTAAGATAAGCAACAAAAAGCGCTGGGCGCACGCTATGCGTGCACCCAGCGCTTTTTTATTGTAAAAATTGGTTTTTTGAAAGCCAGCCGTAGGCTGGCTTTCAAAAAACCAATTTTGGGGTTTGCAGAGCCGAAGGCTCTGCAAACCCCAGAATTGGTTTCATAATGAGAATTGCTGGATCACTATAGATCGCTTGGCATTTTTGGTGAATTTAACTATAATGTAAAAGTCTTGCAATGCAAGGCTTTTACTATTTGAGACTAAACACCATGTCGCCTATAACTTTTGGTATCGCGCAACTTAATCCAGTCATCGGTGATCTAGTGGGAAATTGCGATCGCATATTAGCTTCTGTCCAGAAATTAGCTGAACAGGGCGCAGAGCTAGTATTGACTCCTGAGCTTTCAGTTTGTGGTTATCCACCGCGCGATTTGCTAATGAATGGTCAGTTTGTGCGCGACATGGAAAAGGCGATCGCGGATCTGGCTAGTAAGCTGCCCAAGCAGATAGCCGTAATTGTGGGAACTGTTTCGCCCAATCATTTGGCGCATCAGGGAGGGAAGCCCCTATTTAATAGTGCGGCGCTGTTGCAAAACGGGATAGTGCAGCAGGTTTTTCATAAGCGATTGCTACCGACCTACGATGTATTTGATGAAGATCGCTATTTTGCAGTGGGGAGTGGTAGTCAAGTCTTCAATCTTGCGATCGCTGATGGGCGATCGCTGAGGATTGGCGTAACTATTTGCGAAGATATCTGGAATGATGAGAAATTTTGGAGCAGCCGTAACTATGCTGATGATCCTGTGGCGGAGCTTACTCAAAATAATCAACTGGATGTATTGCTTAATTTATCGGCTTCTCCCTATGCGGTGGGCAAACAAAAGTTGCGTGAAGCTATGCTCAAACATAGTGCGATCGTCCATAATCTACCCTTGATTTATGCAAATCAGGTGGGGGCAAATGATGACTTGATTTTTGACGGACGCAGTATGGCGTTTAGTCGCGATGGTGAAATGATCGCTTGTGGCAAAGCTTTTGAGGAAGATTTATTAACTGTCAATTTAGATGTGGTTGGGCAGAGTCCAATAAATTCTAAGTATGCAGGTTATGAGAGTGATGAAGCGGAAATTTTTGCAGCGCTGGTGTTGGGCGTGCGGGACTATGTGCAGAAATGTCGGTTTCGTCAGGTGGTGATTGGATTGAGTGGTGGTATTGATTCAGCCTTAGTGGCAGCGATCGCCGCCGAAGCGATCGGTAAAGAAAATGTATTAGGCATCCTCATGCCCTCACCCTATAGTTCTGAACATTCGATTTCTGACGCGATCGCACTGGCTAATAATTTGGGAATCTCGACTCAAACTATCCCGATTAAGCCGATGATGACCGCCTTTGACCAAAGTTTAGAAGCTCTATTTTGCGATCGCCCTAGTGATGTTACTGAAGAGAATTTGCAATCACGAATTCGGGGCAGTTTGTTAATGGCGATTTCTAACAAATTTGGACATTTGCTACTTTCTACTGGTAATAAGTCAGAAGTTTCTGTTGGTTACTGTACGCTCTATGGTGATATGAATGGTGGTTTAGCAGCGATCGCAGATGTGCCGAAAACGCGAGTATTTTCACTTTGTGAATGGCTAAATCGTACTGAATCTGAGTTGGCGATTAAAAAAGGTAAGACTGAAGTAATTCCTGTAAATATTATTACAAAGCCGCCCAGTGCTGAGCTGAAGCCCGATCAACTCGATCAAGATTCTCTTCCTCCCTACGATGTTCTAGATGACATTCTTGATAAGCTCATCCATCAGCATTTTTCAGCTTCGGAAATAGTAGCGTCGGGACAGGATCAAGCGATCGTTGATCGCGTAGTCAGGCTAGTCAAAATTGCTGAGTTTAAGCGTCGTCAAGCCGCTCCAGGGCTTAAAATTACCGACCGTGCCTTCGGCTCTGGATGGAGAATGCCGATCGCCAGTAATATTACAAAATAGAATTTTCCTGCTAAAGGCGGGAAAATTCTATTTTGTAATATCCAGAATATCCTCAAAGCTTGGTGTAGCTAGCTCTGAAGGTTGATCACTCAGCCACAGCCAATATTCAAAATTGCCAGTCCGTCCTTGAATGGGCGAAGGCGTTAAACCCTGAAATTGCCAGCCTAATTCTTGAGCAGTTTGCAAAACCCGCGCGATCGCCTCAGCTCTGATTTTGGGTTCTCGGACAATGCCATTTTTGCCAACTTGACCTTTGCCAGCCTCAAACTGTGGTTTTACTAATAGCAATGTCTCACGAGGCGATCGCAGTAAATTCCAGAGTGCGGGCAAAATTTTAGTTAAAGAAATAAACGATAAATCTAGTACCGCAAAGTCTGGAACGATATCTTCAGGTTGATATAAGTCTTCGGGCGTAAGATGCCTTAAATTAGTGCGCTCCCGCAAAATTACTCTCTCATCGCTACGGATTTCCCAAGCAACTTGTCCATAGCCCACATCAATGCCATAAACCTTGATCGCACCCTGTTTGAGCATACAGTCGGTAAAACCGCCTGTAGAAATACCCCCATCAAAGCAAGTACGATCGCGTAAGTCCATCCCAAATTTGGCGATCGCTCCTGCTAATTTCTCACCACCACGGGACACAAAAGGCGATCGCTCTTTGACTAAAATCGCGGCATCGTCCTTAACTTCTGTACCTGGTTTATCGATTACCTGCTGATTGACCTGTACCCAACCAGCGCGAATAAACTTTTGAGCTTGTTCCCGTGATGGAGCCAGCTCTAGGTCAACTAATAAAACATCTAAACGTTTTTTCAAATTTTATGCCAATGAATTTTGGGATATATGACATGCAATGATTATAAAGAGGCTTCGACTCCGCTCAGCCAACCTAAACTGCTGGCTGAGCGGAGTCGAAGCCTCTTTCAATTCTGCGCTTATTCTAAATGATTTGAAAATTTTCTAAGGCGATCGCTAAATGCGTCCAGTGGGTTCCACCTTGCAAGAATACAGTATATGGCTCCCGCAATGGGCCATCCGCCGACAGCTCTAGGGTGCTGCCATCGATAAAAGTACCACCCGCCATAATTAGCTCGCTAGCATAGCCTGGCATCTCCCCAGGGACGGGATCAACATAGGAATCAATGGGCGAAAACTTTTGGAGATTGCGGCAAAAATCGATCAGTTTTTGGCGATCGCCAAGTTGAATGGCTTGGATAATATCGCGGCGTGGTTCTAAAGGTGTGGGCTTAACTTTGTATCCTAATTTATCAAACACATAGGCGGCGAGGTGACTGCTTTTCATCGCTTCGCCGACCATCTGTGGCGCAAGAAATAATCCTTGAAACAGCAAGCGATTGAGATCAAAAGTTGCGCCGCCTTCGCGACCAATTCCAGGGGCTGTTAGTCTTTGGGCTGCTAATTCTACATACTCAGTTTTGCCAGCCACATAGCCCCCTGCGGTGGCGATCGTTCCCCCTGGGTTTTTGATCAGGGAGCCAGCCATGATATCAGCGCCGACAGCCGTGGGTTCGCGATCGCTAATAAATTCGCCATAGCAATTGTCCACAAAACAGACAGTGTTGGGGTTTTGCTGCTTGACGATTTCAATTATTTTGGCAATATCTGCAATCGACAAGCTTTGTCTCCATGCATAACCGCAAGATCTCTGGATCAAAACCATGCGCGTCTGCGGTTTGATCGCTGTGGCTAGAGCTTCCCAATTTACATTACCGCCCTCTGTAAGCTCAACTTGGCGATAGGTAATCCCAAAGTCTTTCAGGGAGCCAGCATATTCTGTGCCTTTACTATCAGAGGTCAGCGGATAGCCGATTACTTCTTCGAGGGTGTCGTAGGGTGCGCCGACCACAGACACCAACTCATCAAGGGGGCGCAAAATTCCAAATAAACAACAGGCGATCGCATGGGTTCCTGATACAAACTGCACGCGCACGGCTGCCGACTCTGCACCCATTATTTGTGCAAAAACTTCATCTAATACATCGCGCCCCATATCCCCATGACCATAGCCCGACACACTGGCGAAGTGATGCGCTCCCACGCGGCGATCGCGAAAAGCTTGTAAAACCGTTGCTAGATTGCTTTTGACATGGAGATCGATTTTGGTAAATGTCGGCGCAAGAGCCGTGACGGCTTCAGCGACAAGCAACTGCATGGTGTCAGAGGTCATGTGAGCTTTGAGGTTTTTTAGAGGCTTATGATCCTACGCGACTATGAACAATCTTGTCTATAGCAAAACTTGTTTTGCTTAAAACCAGAAGCAAGTGGCGACGCTTCGCGCCGCCACTTGCTTCTGGTTTTAAGTTTGTAGCTAACTTTAGCTTTAAAACTAGAACCCGAAGAAGCTGATTCGCCCGCTTTGCGGGCGAATCAGCTTCTTCGGGTTCTGGTTTTTCTTGTGATGAGGTACTTAGCAAATTAAAAACAAAGCGCGGGAAGCCGTCCAAAAAAAGTTAAAATTCAAAAGCCTTACGTCATCATCCAATAACAATTTTCGATAAGAGTTGATGCTCCCTAAAGGCAAGGCATTAACTCTACAAACACAGAACCAATTACCAATTAACGTCTTGAAACATGGCTCCAATCGCCAAACTACTGATCGCCAATCGTGGTGAAATCGCCCTCCGCATCATTCGCACCTGTGAAGAACTAGGAATCCCGACCGTTGCGGTCTATTCCGATGTCGATCGCAATTCTTTGCATGTCCAGTTAGCCCATGAAGCTGTCTGCATTGGCGACTCACCGAGCAGCAAAAGCTATCTTAATATTCCGAATATCATCTCCGCCGCAATTACCCATAATGCGACGGCGATTCATCCTGGTTATGGATTTTTATCAGAAAATGCCAGATTTGCTGAAATTTGTGCTGACCATAACTTGATGTTTGTGGGGCCAAGTCCTAACTCGATCCGTTTAATGGGAGACAAGTCCACCGCCAAGAAGACCATGCAAAAGGCAGGTGTACCGACTATTCCGGGGAGTGAAGGTTTAATCGAATCCGAAGAACAGGCGATCAAAATCGCGGAATCCATTGGCTATCCTGTAATGGTTAAGGCGACCGCAGGTGGCGGCGGTCGTGGAATGCGATTAGTCAATCAGCCTGAAGATCTCTTACGTTTGCTACGGGCGGCGCAAGGGGAAGCAGAGGCTGCCTTTGGCAATGGTGGCGTATATATCGAAAAAGTTGTCGTTGATCCGCGTCATATCGAGGTACAAATTTTAGCGGATATGCATGGTCACGTGGTGCATTTGGGTGAGCGTGACTGCTCAATCCAGCGCCGTCACCAAAAGCTGCTGGAAGAAGCGCCTAGCAGTGCGGTTAATCCCAAATTGCGCGAAAAAATGGGCGAGGCGGCGGTGAAAGCGGCTAAGGCGATTAATTATGTCGGTGTGGGGACGGTCGAGTTTTTGCTGGATAAGTTTGGCAAGTTCTATTTCATGGAAATGAATACCCGCATCCAAGTTGAACATCCTGTGACGGAGATGATTACAGGAATTGATTTGATTGCGGAACAGTTGCGAGTTGCCCAAGGCGAGAAGTTGCGCTTCCAGCAAAAGGATATTGAGATCAGAGGTCATGCGATCGAATGTCGCATCAATGCCGAAGATCCTGATCATAATTTTCGTCCCAATCCAGGACGCATCAGTGGTTATTTGCCTCCTGGTGGCCCTGGAGTGCGGATGGATTCCCATGTTTACACTGATTATGTAATTCCGCCCTATTACGATTCTTTGATTGCGAAGCTAATTGTGTGGGGTAGCGATCGCAATGCGGCGATTTTAAGAATGAAGCGAGCGTTACGAGAATGTGCAATTACTGGCGTACCGACGACCATACCTTTTCATCAAAAGGTATTGGATGATGATGATTTTAGATTGGGCAATGTCTACACCAATTATGTGCCGTTGCTGCAAGCGAAGCTAGCAGAACAGGAATAAAAAGAGAGTCGGCGCATTGCGCCGACTCTCTTTTTTGGTTTTATTTTTTTGCGGAACCCTAACTGCGATCGCCCCCTATTCAGGCAAATAATTTTCATCTAAAACTTGGGACTCGGTAAAAGGGGAAGTGAGGGGAAAAGCATCCATAGAAATACCTGTCTCAATGGCGGCTAATTTTCTGGCAGTGTCATAGCAATCATTAAACTCATCGGTAAAATGACGCTTGAGACTAGGGCTAGTTTTGAAGGCTTTGTGTAGTCTAAGGCGATGTTCAAATAAGATAGAGCGCCAACTGTTTGAGCGCTTTTCGGGTTGATGCTTATATTTCAAAAGATGCATGAGAACTACTTCCAAATTGCTCTCTAGCCCATGCTTTTGACTAATGCCCATATCAGTAATTTCTGCGATGAGATTTTCTCTGTCTAACTCAGTCAGTCTATTTTCTGATAACAACTTAACCGTATGCTCGATCCATAGACAAAAATCCTGCTCGTAGAGATCGTGATGGGTTAATTCGGCTTGAGTTTTGTTAGAAGCGATCGCCATATTTACCGACTTGAACTCTGCTTCTATGCTAGCAGTTTAGCCATAGTCCTAAAGCCCCAAGCACACAGCCTATGGCGATTAATCAAATTTTTGAAAGGTTGGCTTTGCCAACCTTTCAAAAATTTGATTGGGTTTTAACCCAGCGCAAAGCGCTGTAGTCATGGCAAAAAGCAAAGAAACAACAGAGCCTACTACATCAGTGCTAACATTGCGAGATATAACGAGAAAAAAAGTCAAAACGGAAGTAGATCATAGATGGATGCCGTAACAAAAATTATCCCTTTTTATGGCAGGGAAATTAAATTAAGAATTGGCACTTTTGCGCCTCAAGCTGGTGGCTCAGTATTAGTCCAGTGCGGAGAAACCGCGATATTAGTAACCGCGACCAGAGGCCCCGCCCGAGACGGCGTTGATTTTGTGCCATTGCTAGTTGACTATGAAGAAAGGCTATATGCCGCAGGTCGGATTCCTGGTGGTTTCTTGCGCCGTGAAGGTAGACCACCCGAAAAGGCAACCCTCACTTGCCGTCTAATTGATCGCCCCATGCGTCCTTTGTTCCCCAACTGGTTGCGTGATGATGTGCAGATCGTCGCCACAACTATGGCGATCGATGAAAAAGTCCCACCTGATGTGCTGGCTGTTACAGGAGCCTCAATTGCCGCATTGGTAGCTGGATTACCATTTATGGGGCCGATGGCTGGGGTACGTGTTGGTTTAGTGGGTGATGAGTTTATCATCAACCCCACCTATGCCGAAGTTGAAGCAGGAGATCTCGATCTCGTGGTTGCTGGTACTGCGGAAGGGATCATCATGGTCGAAGCGGGTGCAAATCAATTGCCAGAAGCCGACATGATCGAAGCGATCGACTTTGGCTACGAAGCAGTTCTCGAATTGATCAAAGCGCAGACTGAGTTGCTCAGTGAGCTAGGGATTTCGCTACCTGTAATAGTCAACCCTGAAACCGATCCCACCTTGGAAAACTTTATTGCCAATACGGTCAAAGATAAAGTTGCTCAAGTGGTTGCTAGTTGCGAGAAAGATCGCAACGTGCGTGATGCTAACCTCGATGCGATCAAGGCTGAGCTTTTAGAAGCGATCGCCGCTTTGCCCGAGGAAGATCCTGTGAAATTGGTTGCTGACAAAAAAGTGATCAGTGCCACTTATAAGGAACTCACCAAAAAGTTGATGCGCTTGCAAGTGATTGAGCAAAATGTTCGCATTGACGGACGTAAACTTGATGAAGTGCGCCCAATCTGGACAGAAGTAAGTGTGATTCCTCGCGTGCATGGTAGCGGTTTATTTAATCGTGGCTTGACTCAAGTATTGACGATCGCCACCCTCGGCACACCCGGCGATGCACAGGAAATGGACGATCTGCATCCTGACGCGAAGAAGCGTTATATGCACCATTACAACTTCCCACCCTACTCAGTTGGAGAAGCCAGACCAATGCGATCGGCTGGTCGTCGCGAAATTGGTCACGGTGCTTTAGCTGAACGTGCGCTGTTGCCTGTACTCCCATCCAAAGCCGAGTTTCCCTATGTGCTGCGCCTAGTATCAGAAGTTCTATCTTCTAATGGCTCGACCTCAATGGGTTCTGTCTGCGGTTCAACTCTTGCCCTAATGGATGCGGGTGTACCGATCTCCAAACCCGTAAGCGGCGTAGCAATGGGCTTGATTAAGGAAGGCGATGAAGTTCGCATTCTCACTGACATTCAAGGCATTGAAGATTTCCTTGGCGACATGGACTTTAAGGTTGCGGGTACTGATACAGGTATCACCGCCCTGCAAATGGACATGAAGATCACTAGCATCTCTATGGACACAGTTCGCGCCGCCGTGATGCAAGCCAAGACTGGTCGCGCTCACATCATGGGCAAGATGTTGGAACTGCTCTCTGCACCAAGACCTCAGCTTTCTCCCTATGCACCACGCTTGCTGACGATTCGCATCGATCCTGAACAAATCGGCATGATCATCGGGCCTGGTGGTAAAAACATTAAGGGCATCACTGAAGAAACTGGAGCCAAGATTGACATCGAAGATGATGGTACGGTGATGATTTCATCGATGAGTGGTGAAGGTGCGCTCAAAGCTAAGCGTATCATCGAAAACATGACCCGCCGCGTTGGTTCGGGTGATGTCTATCTCGGTCGTGTCACTCGCATTATTCCCATTGGTGCATTTGTAGAGTTCCTCCCTGGAAAGGAAGGAATGGTACATATTTCCCAACTTGCGGAAGGTCGTGTTGGCAAAGTGGAAGATGAAGTCGCCGTTGGTGATGAAGTCTTAATCAAAATCCGCGAGGTTGATAATCGTGGACGCTTTAACCTAACTCGTCTGGGTATCCACCCCGATGAAGCCGCCGCCGCTCGTGCTGCTGCCGCCGCATCTGCTGAATAAATAACAAAAAAGGGTGGATGCGCGAAGCGCATCCACCCTTTTTTGTTATTTATTGTAGGTTTTGAAGTTTGGATAATGCGTCCATCCCAATTTTGCATGTTTTCTCTATCTTATTTGCTTAGCTACAGCGCCTTGCGCTAACTTAAACCACAGAGAAATTTATGAAAGCGCCGCGAAGCGGCGCTTTCATAAATTTCTCTGTACTACTTAAAGCCTCAATAGGCTGTATTGTACCTAGAAAATCTACTGATGGGGGATTGCTTCAATAACTCTCATGCCCCTAGACTTCTTTAGTGCGTTTTTTGTCATTTCCAAAATCTATATGAATTTTTTCATTCCTTTGGTGCATCCCCTCTTGGCATCTGTATCAGGGCAAGGAATTATTAAACCACTAGGTCATCACGAACTGCTGCTACTATTGCTGCAACTAGCATTGCTCCTTCTCGTATCACGCGGTTTGGGCGAGTTCATGCGGCGGATCGAGCTGCCGCCAGTAGTTGGTGAGCTATTGGCTGGAGTTTTGCTAGGTCCATCCTTATTTGGCTTAATTCTTCCCGATCTGCAAGCTCATATCTTTCCTAAAAGCCAGATTCAGTCTGACCTGTTGTCGGTTGTCTCTTGGTTAGGGGTTTTGTTCTTGCTGATCGTGACTGGGATTGAAACAGACCTTAACTTAATTTTACGTAAGGGGAGAACAGCGCTCCTAATTTCGTTAGGCGGTATTGTCGTACCTTTTACAACGGGTTTTGGATTAGGCTGGTTGATCCCAGAGGATTTTTTGGCAAATCCGTCTCAACGTCTTGTCTTCTGTCTCTTTATTGCTACAGCAATGAGCATTTCGGCAGTTCCCGTAATTGCCAAGGTGTTGATGGATCTGAAATTAATTCGGCGGGATATTGGTCAAGTGACGCTGGCGGCGGGGATGACAGATGACACGATCGGGTGGATTCTGCTCTCAGTTGTTTCTGGTCTGGCAACCAGTGGACAGTTTAACTTCACTACGGTCATCAGTGCCGTCAGTGGAGCCGTCATCTTCTTAGGATTGGCACTGACGGTGGGACGAACCATAGTTGATAAGATTTTACGCTGGGTTGATGACACTATTGGGGGATCAACGGCGGCGTTATCCACTGTGCTAATCCTGTCGCTAGCAGCCGCGGCGCTGACCCACAGTTTAGGCATAGAAGCTGCCCTAGGAGCATTTGTAATGGGGATTTTGGCGGGACAATCTCGCCGCTTTAGCCGTGAAGCTGGTCATACGCTGGAAATGATGACAGCAGGCTTTTTAGCCCCTATCTTCTTCGCTTCTGCTGGTCTCAAGGTGAATTTGCTACAACTGTTGGAACCTCAGACCTTCATTATCGGCATGATCGTTTTGGCTGTTGCCTGTTTTGGCAAGTTTGTGGGAGCTTACTTGGGTTCTCGTGTGGGTGGTTTAAGCCATTGGGAAGCTTTGGCAATGGGATCAGGCATGAACGCTCGAGGCGCGATGGAAATCATTGTTGCCACAATCGGCTTGTCTTTGGGGGTGCTGAGCCAACAAATGTATTCCATCATTGTCATGGTGGCGATCGTTACCTCTCTGATGGCTCCTCCATTACTACGTTGGACGCTTTCTAAAGTTGTGATCGATGAAGAGGAAGCGCAGCGCTTGCAGCAGGAAGAACATGCAAGCCGCAGCTTTATTAAAAATATTCGACGGGTTCTGCTCCCCACCCGAGGGGGAGCTAATGTGCAACTCGCCGCTCAGTTGGTAGGTTACTTAGCACAGCAGAATGATCTGGAAATTACGGCGTTCTATGCCACCAGTGATAAAAAACCTAATCGTAAGAATCCATCTGCTGCATCAGTTAAAGAAACCGCCTTTGAAGAAGCATTCACCGCGATCGCCGAAACTCTACAATTACCTGACCCTGAAACCTTGCAAACCAAAGTGGAAAGTGGCAGCAGCAAAGTAGATGCGATTCTTAAGGAAGCCACTAAGGGATATGACTTGATCGTGATGGGGGCTAGTGAACAGCGGACGCGGCAGTCCCTCTTTAATTTGCTAGTTGATCGGGTCGTTCAAGAATCGCCCTGTGCTACTTTAGTGGTGAAGTCGGGTCTTTCAGAGCGTCAGGGAGACTTTCAGATAATTGATGCTCATCCAATTCGGCATATCTTAGTTCCCACTGAAGGCTCAGAATACAGCAAAAATGCTGTTGAAGTTGCCAGCACGATCGCCGCTCAAACAGGAGCCTTAGTCACCTTGATTCATGTTATCAGTCTGCCTTACAGTGGATACGCCCTTTACGATCAGCAGACTCTTGCTCCAGCCAGAGAAATGGCTCAACAGATTGTCGAACATCAAACTGAAGTGGGACGACTTTTAGGTGCAACTGTGCAAGATCGAATTTTAGAAGGAAGCAGTCCAGAAAAAACTATTCTCAAATTTGCCAGAGATGAGCAGGTTGATCTAATTGTGTTGGGAAGTTCGGTTCGCCTTGCAACTGGAAGAGTGTTCTTTGGTCATCGAGTGGATGCAATTCTAAATCGCGCAACCTGTCCAGTTGCCGTAGTCAGTGGGTAGAATAGTTTCTGGGTAATTGCTCAACCTAAAAAAACCAACAAAACAAAGGTGGAAAAGTGATAAAGTAATGGGATGAAAGAACTTCCCAATCTCAAGCAACTAGCAGAAGAGGCGAAAGAAGCCTTAAACTTCAGCCTACCGCCAGCGCGAGGATTTAAAGCTGAAGTAAAAAGTGAAGGATGTGGACAGCAACAAAAATTCTCAGCGTCCCGAATTACGGAAGTTAGCCAACGAAATTATTGCCGCACAAGAAAAAGAGATCGCGCAGATGCAAACATGGCGTAAAGCTTGGTACGGACATTTCATGCCTATTTCATTTTGTTGTGAGATGCTTGAAATACAGCTCTTGCAGTAAATTTTGAGTATAAAAATTAGATTAAGCAAATGAGAATCTCCAAGAAACTTCGCGCTCCGATTATAAAAGTGATTCTTAGTTTGATTTTGCTTTCTAATCCAGCGATCGCAATGGCTCATGCTGGTCATGGAGACGAGTTTAAAGAAAACGCTGCAACTCAAAGTACAGGGATTACAGTAGATGATGAAGTTGCTAAATCACTGGGAATTAAAGTAGAACCTGTAAAGCTACAGCCACTTAGATTTGGTATTCAAACCACAGGGCAGATCGAAACTTTACCAAATCAACAAGCAAAAGTAACTACGCCGATCAAAGGAACAATTGTTAGGTTGCTAGTCGAACCAGGAGCCTTAGTTAAGGCAGGACAACCTGTGGCGATTCTGTCTAGTCCTGAAATAGCAGATTTACGAGTTAATGCCCTAGAGAAACAAGCAGAGGCAAGTGGAAATATTCTCAATGCTGAAACAAATTTACGTTTAGCCAAACAAAATCTAGAACGTCAGAGGTTAGTTGTAGAAGCAGATATTCGTCAGGCTCAGACTGAGTTAAATTTAGATAGGGAGCGTTATGAGCGAGACAAAGAATTATTAGAGAAAGGCGCGATCGCTAGACGACAGTTACAAGAATCGGAATCAAAATTTGTCGCCGCAAGAGCCGCCTTAACAAAGGCAGAAAGCAGTTTACCTTTGCTTGAAGCCCAAGCACAACTAGAAAGAGCCGAGTCTGATGTGCAGGTGTCTGCGACCAGAGTAGAACTAAGTACGGCAGCTTACTCCGCCCGATTAAATCAGCTAGAAGCTAGTGCGAACTCTAATGGAACAATTATGATCGCTGCACCAATTGACGGGGTTGTAAGTGATCGCGAAGCTACTGTCGGTGAATCAGTTGAAGAGGCGGGTAAACCGCTGATGACAATCGTAAATGATGAAAGAGTTCTGGCTAGTGCGAATATTTATGAGAAAGATATTAGCAAAATCCGTATTGGTCAACCTGTGCAAGTAAAAATCGCGGGACAGCCATCAAATACATCGTTTCAAGGTAAAGTTACGGTGATTGGTTCGGCTGTGGAGGGACAAACTCGAACTGTGGCTGTGAAAGCGGAGATTGGCAATGTTAAGGGTCAACTGAAGGCTGGTATGTTTACCAATATCGAAATTCTTACGGATAATGCGTCTGTATCAACCCTAGCAATTCCTGCTGCGGCTGTAGTGGAAGCAAACGGTAAGCAGCTTGTATTTGTCCAAAATGGCAAAGCTTATCAGCCCGTTGATGTGACTTTAGGGCGTACTTCAGGGGAGTTAGTGGAAGTAAAAGGTGGATTGTTTGAAGGCGATCGCATTGTTACTCAACGCGCAAATCAGCTATATGCCCAATCTTTGCGTGGTGACAATAAGCCTAAGGACGATCATAGTGAGGCTGTAAAACCTGAAGTGTCTGTCCAGAATAACTGGTGGCTAATACTTTTAGCAGGGGGTATTGGCGGCGGCGCTATTGTTGCGGCTGCTTTTTGGCTAGGAAAGCGATCGGGTACAAAAATGGTGATTTTGCGGGAGCCTTCTAGTACAAGCGAGCGTATTGATAGATAAGCTGCTTGAGAGTAGTAAACCTGACTCTAGTTTGACTTAGAGCAGTGAAATCAGGATGAAATCTCCTATTTGCTTACAAACCTTAATAAATCTCTAATTCAGCTAATTTCATTCTGGTTTCACAATCCTATGAAACAATGGTTAGCTTATCGGTTCACTATATATTTGATTCATGCTCAATGCCGTTGTCAAATGGTCGATCGCGCAGCGTTGGCTAGTAGTGATTGCCTCAATCTTAATCTTACTATGGGGATTTCGGGTATTAACCCAGATGCCATTAGACGTATTTCCTAACTTTGCGCCACCACAGGTAGAGATTCAAACTGAGGCGACAGGGCTAGCTCCTGAAGAAGTGGAATCGCTGGTGACAAGACCGATTGAGAGCGCTATTAATGGAACTCCTGGTGTAGAAAAGGTGCGTTCATCTTCGGCAGTGGGCATTTCGGTTGTAAAAGTAATTTTTACATGGGATACAGATATCTATCGGGCGAGACAGTTAGTTACAGAGCGATTGCAACAGGCTCAGAGCCAGTTACCTAAAGGTGTAGGTATACCGCAGATTTCTCCGATTAGTTCTCCAATTGGGGCGATCGCTAAATTTGCTTTTACGATAGAAGAAGGTGGTAAAACAAACTTAATGGAAGTGCGGCGCATCGTTGATTGGCAGGTAAAAAATCGGCTGTTAGCTGTTTCAGGAGTAACGCAGGTTGTAATCTTTGGTGGTGATATTCGTCAGTATCAGGTATTAGTCGATCCAGCTAAATTGCAGCAGTACGATGTGACCTTATCAGAAGTTACTGAAGCTACCCGAAAAGCAAATGTGAATGCGGCGGGTGGATTCTTGACTAGTCCTGATCGAGAACTTTTGATACGCGGGATTGGACGGATTGAATCAGCAGAACAATTGCAGAAATCGGTAATTAAATCGCAAAAAGGAGTGCCAGTATTACTTAGTCAAGTTGCCGACATCAGAATTGGTTCGGAGCTAAAGCGAGGAGACGGCAACCTCAATGGGAAAAAATCGGTTGTGGTAATTGTGAACAAACAGCCGAACGCTGATACTCCTGGGAGCATCCCAATTAGGCACTAAGTATAAATACTTAAGAGAAAACACAGGTAAAATAGTAACAAATTAACCCGTCTAAGCAAATGACACCAGAAGAGCAAGCAAGACTCGAAGCCTGCACCAGAGAGATCGCGGAAATCCTGTATCGGAATGCAGAAACAAAAGATGCCGAGCAATTGAAAACGCTAGAAGGCATAGAAATAGCCGTGAGGGAGCAAATGCTGGAAAACGTCAGTCCAAACGTGGGAATTTTTTTATCGAAAAAAGCAGTGGGACAAAAGCAGGGAAAGAAAGAAAAGTAAAAAGCTGTATCGGCGAACTAAAGCTGAAGAGCAAGCAAGCGAAGAAGTTGCAAGTAAAAGCAAGAGCGAGATTAAGCCCACAACTAGAAAAATGCTGCCTATTGGTAAGTGCTAGTGAGTCCTACGCCAGAACCACGATTAATGTTGAAGAATTGACAGGAATCAAGATCGGTCACAGCAGTCAACAACGATTAGTCCAAAAGCAGGAATTTCCAGAAATGACAACCACAGAAACAGTAGAAGAGATGAGTATTGATGGCGGGAAAGTGAGATTGCGAACCGAGCAAGGAAAAAAGTGTGAGTGGAAAGACTACAAAGCTGTAAATGCTCAAGGGACAATCGCCGCCTATTTTCTCAATAATCAAGGTTTAGTTGATTGGGTACAAAAACAACCATTAGCCGAAATATTCTCTTGTCTTGGCGATGGACATGACGGTATCTGGAATTTATTTACAGCCATAGCGCCTTCAGAGCAAAGGTTTGAAATACTCGATTGGTATCATTTGAAAGAACACCTTTATAATGTTGGTGGTTCTTTGCGCCGTCTAACTAAGGCTGAAGATTTCCTCTGGCAAGGCGATGTTGAGGCGACTATGATTCTGTTCGCAGACTGTAAATTCAAACGGGCTATCAATTTTCTCGATTATTTACGCAATCATCGTCATCGCATCCCTGAGTATGGTTATCTACAGCAACAGGGGCTTACTATTGGCTCAGGCTCTGTTGAATCAACGGTTAAGCAGATTGGTCGTCGGATTAAGATTTCTGGCGCTCAGTGGAATAAGTCCAATGTTGCTCAAGTTTTGAAACATCGTTGCGCTTATCTTAATGGCTATTTCTATTCTTCTAAGTATAATTACTCAGTGCCTAATTGAGATGCTCCCGATACTCCTTCTGTTACTAGAGCCGTAGAAGTAGCGATCGCGGAAATTAAACAGGGATTGCCAAGTGATGTCAAAGTTGAAACTACTTTTCGCCAAGAAGAATTTATCGAGGCATCCCTTAAAAATGTTGAGGAATCCTTGCGGGATGGCACGATTATTGTATCCGTCGTTTTGATTCTGTTTTTGATGAATTGGCGCACCGCCGTAATTTCTTTGAGCGCGATTCCAATTTCGCTATTGCTAGGAATGATGGTGCTGTCATGGACAGGACAAGGTATCAACACGATGACATTGGGAGGATTAGCCGTAGCGATCGGTTCGGTGGTAGATGATGCGATCGTGGATATGGAAAATGTCTATCGCCGTTTGCGAGAGAATCAACTTGCAGGTACACCATTACCGCCATTGGAAGTCGTTTTTAACGGCTCAGTAGAAGTCCGCGTTAGTGTTCTTTTTTCGACGGTAATTATTGCCGTGATATTTGCGCCAATTTTTGCCCTGTCGGGAGTGGAAGGTCGAATTTTTACGCCGATGGGTGTCGCTTATTTGCTCTCGATTGTTGCCTCGACCCTAGTAGCACTAACCCTAACTCCTGCTCTCTGTGCCTTACTTTTGGTAAATCGCCCCTTACCTCCCGATGAGACTTGGTTAGCGCATAAATCTCAACAGGTTTATCGTCCTGCTTTAGTCTTCGCCATTCGTCGCCCTAGTATTGTTTTGGGAGTAGCGATCGCCGCTTTGATTGCTTCGATGATTATCTTGCCGTCCCTTGGTCGAGTATTTTTACCCGAATTTCAAGAGCGATCGCTGGTTATTTCCACGATTCTCTATCCTGGAGTTTCACTGGAAACCACTAATCAGGTTAGTTTGGTTGTGCAAGAACATCTTAAAGATGATAACCATTTTGACGCTTTGCAACTGCGATCGGGACGCGCCCCTGGGGATAGTGATGTGGGCGGCGTTAACTTTGCCGAACTAGATGTGGAACTCAGTGAATCAGGTGTGAAAAAGCGTGAGGAAAGTGTCGAAATTCTTCGCAAGGAATTTGCAAAAATCCCAGGGGTGGCGGTAAATATTGGCGGATTTATTTCCCATCGACTTGATGAGGTGCTTTCTGGCGTACGAAGTGCGATCGCCGTCAAAATTTTTGGTGCGGATTTAGAGCAATTGCGAACCATTGGTCAACAAGTGCAATCGGCGATGAATAACGTCAATGGGATTGTAGATTTGCAAGTGGAACCACAAGTACCGATTAAACAATTACAGATTCGCTTCGATCGCGATGCTGCATCTCGTTATGGATTACAAGTCGGGAATTTGGCAGAAACTATTGAAACGGCTCTGAATGGTAATATTGTCTCTCAAGTTTTAGAGCAACAGCAGGTATTTGACTTACTTGTATGGCTAAAAGAAGATTCGCGCAATAATCTGGAAACCATCAGCAATCTGTTGGTAGATGTGCCTGATGGCAAGAAAGTGCCACTTTCACAAGTTGCTAAAGTTTCCTTTGGTGAGGGTCCAAATACAATTAATCGCGAAAACGTTTCGCGTCTGATTGTCGTATCCGCCAATGTGAATGGTCGAGATTTAGGCTCGGTGATTAAAGATATTCGCGATCGCATTAAGACTCAAGTGCAATTACCCTCTGGTTATTACATCCAATACGGCGGTCAGTTTGAATCTCAAGAACGCGCGACTGAGACTTTATTATTTGCAGGGGCGATCGCCTTTTTTGCCATCACCATCTTGATTTACTTCGCAGTTAAATCTATCCCAGCTACTTTTATGATCATGATTAATCTTCCACTTGCTCTCGTTGGTGGTGTAATATCTGTAGCACTGGGAGGTGGGATTATCTCAGTCGCTTCAATGGTAGGGTTTATTACGCTTTTTGGAGTTGCGACTAGAAATGGATTGCTGTTAGTGGATAACTACAACACTAAATTAGCCAAGGGAATACCCTTACAAACGGTACTAGTAGAAGGTTCCCTAGAACGCCTTGTTGCCATCCTGATGACTGCCCTCTCTTCAGCCTTGGGCATGGTTCCGCTAGTTATTGGTACTGGAGCAGGCAAAGAGATTCTACAACCGTTAGCGGTTGTAGTTTTAGGCGGGTTGTTTACTTCGACAGCCCTCACCTTGCTGGTTTTACCAGCTTTGTATTCCCAGTTTGGGAAATACATCATTCCAACTTCCAATTAGAAGACGCGGTGCAAAGCGCCACATCTTCTAACTTTTTTGATTTTTTAAAATACAAGGAAATCTATGCGATTATTTCAACCGATTCTTCTCAGTCTAAGTTTGGCTAGTTTAACTGTACTAGCAGCCTGTAGTAACAGTACCCCAACTACAACCTCAACACCTATAACTACGGTAGCTAAGTCCGTTGAGACACCTAAAGTTAGTTCTGCTCCTAGCATGGCAAAATCTGAAACTAAGAGTGATAATTCTAAAAAGGGAGGACAGGTGATTGAATCAGGAATCTATCATTTAGAGTTAGTTCCAGAGCCTGAAGAGAATAGTATCCATCTTGATTTCTTTCTGCAAAAGAGCGACAATCATGAAGCAATTCCTGATGCCAAGGTAACTGCACAGGTACAGCTACCTGATGGCACTCAAAAGACTTTAGATCTAAAATATGATGCTGATGGAAAGCATTATGCAGGGTTGCTACCGAGCAAAGCGACAGGTGAGTACAAAGTTGCATTTTTATCCGATATCAAAGGTGAAAAGGTAAATGGTCGGTTTAGTTTTAATAGATAAGATAATTTCATCTTGATTTCATTTTCTTGTTTTAAACGAGTTTTACTTCCTTCTGAGTGAATAATTAGCGGTGCAAGGCTTTGCCGCGCACCGCTAATTAGATTGCTTTGCGCTGAAATGAAACTTTTCTCTGTACTACTTAAAGCCTCAAGAGGCTGTATTCACTTTATAACGTTTATTCTTTTGGTGGTAAGGGCGTAGTTGATAAGATTTTAGAAATATCCCATATATTGACATTGCGATCTTGGCTACTGCTTACTAATTTCGTTTCGTCTGGACTGATTGCCAGAGAAGTAACCAGATCTTCATGACCGATTAAATCCCAAATGGCAGACTTAGTTTGTAAATTCCAAATACGAATAAAATTTGGTTTCTCTTTGCTACCGCTAAATAAGTAATTACCGTCACTGGAAATTGCGATCGCGCCAATCTCACTCTCAAAACCAGTAAGCGTAAATAACTGCTTACCTGAATCCAAATCCCATACCCTAATTACTTGATCATTACCTCCACTAATTACCCGTTTGCCATCGGGCGTAATAATTACCGCCGTTACACCATCTGTATGTCCTTTTAAGTCGTGTAAAGTTTTACCTGTATCCACATCCCAGATCTTTAGAGTCTTATCGCGACTCGCACTAACTACCCGCTTACCGTCAGGAGAAATAGCCACGCTCCAAACCCGATCGCTATGTCCTGTGAGAGTTTGGCGAAGCTTCCCCGTTGAGATTTGCCAAAGTCTCACAGTATTGTCATAACTGCCACTAGCAAGCAGATCAAAGGCGGGAGCGATCGCCAAACTATTAATTAAATTAGTATGCCCGCTGAGGGTCTTGACCACTTTCCCAGAAGCGATATCAATGATTTTGATATTTTTGTCTTGACCTGCGGTGATGATCTGGCGATCGCTCAGAAATAGAACTGAGCGCACCCAACCGCCTTGGTCTTTAATTTCCTTAATGGGACTAGGTTTGTCATCTACCAAGTCCCAGATTTTCACCGTGCCATCATCACTGGCGCTGGCGATCGCCTTTCCGTCAGGGCTAATGGCAACATCCAAAACCGCATCTTGATGGGCTTCCAAAAATCGATAAGGAGTTAAGCGCTTTTGTTGAAATACAGGCAACTGAATATTGATCTCTTCAAATTGACCGAGCGCTGAAACCTTAATTACAGTGCCGATGCTCAACCCCATAACTGCCGCCACTATTACCGATACCGTCAGCAAAACTGGCGAAGTGGGTCGGCGAGTGGATTCTTTAATAGCTCGCTTGACTAGTTTGCGTTTTGCCTTAGTTTTACTGCTTGATTCAAGCTGATCAATTTGCTCAATCTCTTTGATGATCTTTAAAATAGCTTCGCAGTTAATTGGGCGATCAGTGGGTTTACGCGCAATTAGCACATCAATTAAATCGGCAAATTCTTCAGAAATATCAGGAGCTTGCGATCGCCACTCAAACACATCGCGATCGGGATTGTAAGTATCTAGAGGATATTTGCCCGTCACCAAATGAATCATCGTACAGCCGAGGGCATAAAAATCCGATTGTGGCACGGCAAAGCCTTTCTCTTGTTCGGGCGCAGTGTAGCCAACCGAGCAAATACTGGTAACTCCCTGCACCCCGCCAATTTTGGCTAAATAGGTATGGGTCGCCTCCCGCGCCGTCCCAAAATCAATTAAAACCAGTTGTCCCGACGGTGACAACATTATATTGGCGGGCTTGATATCACGGTGTAGATATTGTTTGCGATGCACTACTGCCAAAATTTCGACTAATTGCTTCAACCAGACGATCGCCCGTTTTTGCGCGATCGGACTTTTTTGGCGTTGATAAATCCATTGTTCGAGATTTAATCCCTCGATTTTTTGCATGATGATGCCATGCAACATCGTGCCATCTTCCAGATGATGATGCACATAGGTTTCAATTTTGGGTATCCCTGCATGTTCAATCTGCCCTAGCACAAAAGCTTCTTGCTGAAACAATGACACAGCTTTACTATCACTGTTCAAATCCTGTTTGAGAATTTTGAGGATTTTAGGCTTGCCTGTCGCATCAATGGCTTCATAAACTACCCCAAAGCCGCCCGCATCACTTAATAATTGGGTAACTGCATAACTATCATCAATTAATAGTGGCGTTCCACATCCCTGACAGGTTGGGTAATTGTCATTGTCAGGATGATTGGGGGTAGGGCAATTGGGGTTAATGCATAAACGCATGATTTTTAAAACCTTGCCAGCCTAAACTTACTAGCAATTCTCAATTACTTTAAACTTAACTATATCGCTACAGCGCTTTGCGCTTTCTTAAAACTCCAGAGAAATTTTGAAAGGCTGGCTTTGCCAGCCTTTCAAAATTTCTCTGGTATAACTGCGGTCACGATTAAACTCAGAAGACCAGTAGCGGCGCAAAGCGCCGCTACTGGTCTTCTGAGTTTTATGTCCTATTAGTGACCGCAGTTATACTTGGCTTTCAAAAACCAATTTTGGGGTTTTCTGTGCCGAAGACGCTGAAAACCCCAAAATTGGTTTCATAATGAGAACTGCTGTATCGCTAGCGCTAGCATAGTCAACTAATTCATGATCGAATACGTCACAACACTCTTTATCAATGCAGCTATCTTTGCGCTGTTTAGTTTGGGGCTAAATTTGCAATGGGGATTTGCAGGATTAGTTAACTTCGGTCATGTCGCCTTTATGACTATTGGTGCATATACAACCGTACTACTTAGCCTAAATGGTGTGCCTTGGTTCTTCGCTTTTTTGATTGCGGCGGCGATCGCAGGTTTACTGGGGATTGTGGTTGGTAGTACGGCTCTAAAATTGCGTGAAGACTACTTAGGTATCGTCACCATCGGTGTATCGGAAATGGTGCGCCTGTTTGTCAATAATGAAGAGTGGCTGACCAAAGGCACAAAGGGCGTGCAGGACTTTCCCTTACCATTGGTAAATCTAGTCTCGCGTCAATATTATTCCTTTGTCCTCGCTGCCCTCTTACTTTTTGTGGTGGCAATCGTATATTGGCGTTTGGAGTGGTTAGTGAGATCGCCTTGGGGGAGAGTCTTAAAAGCCATTCGCGAAGATGAAGAAGTGGTGAAAGCTCTAGGTAAAAACGTATTTTGGTATAAGTTACAAGCCTTTGCGATCGGTGGAGCAATTGGAGGGCTGGCTGGCTCATTTTATGCATGGCAATTAACCACTATCTATCCTGACAACTTCATTTCTCTGATCACCTTCCAAGCATGGACAATTATCACGATTGGTGGTGCAGGAAATAATCTCGGCGTTTTGTTAGGAGCTGCCGTCTTCCAGTTTTACAATGCTATCCCCAGATTTTTACCAGAACAACTGCGGGCTGATGGTGGCAGATTTGAGGCAATCCAGCTAATTTTGATTGGTGTTACTTTGATTTTGCTGATGGTATGGCGACCACAGGGACTCTTAGGCAATAAAAAAGAGTTAACCCTAAACCGATAGTTAAAGGGGCGTGCAAAGCACGCCCCTTTAACTATCGATTGATTTTGCCTATACAAACCAAAAAACAAGATGCGATTGGTGGCGCTTCGCGCCGCCAATCGCATCTTGTTTTTTTTAGCTACTGACAAATAAAAATATTTTTACTTGTCAATATTGCTCATTGTGCTATTATTAGATTCGCAAGTTAAGGGCTTGTAGCTCAGTGGACTAGAGCACGTGGCTACGGACCACGGTGTCGGGGGTTCGAATCCCTCCTGGCCCGTCCAAATAAATAAAAAAGCAGCACCTAGTGCTGCTTTTTTATTTATCTTTATTTGGTAACAAATTTATTGTTGATCGCCTCATCTATATCTTCGGGACTGACAATCCAATAACTAAAGCGAAACTCGTTAGGCTCACTAGGTCTGCCCTTAAGGCTAGTAGATTGAATTTGCTCAGGCTTGAGAGTCATGCTAAAAGTTGCGATCGCCATTATCTCGTCAAAACTAAGATTAGACTCTACATGGCTTTGCATGACACCAATCAAATCAGGCAGATGTAGTACAACTTCGGGGCTGGCGATTTTTTCCTTGATCGCTCTTAAAACAACCTGTTGGCGCTTGATTCTACCAATATCGCCTTCCTCATCGTAGCGAAATCTAGAAAAACCCTCAGCTTGCACACCATTTAAAGTTTGCACACCCGCATAAAGATCAATATTGAGCTTCTGGGTATAGTCTTTATATTTCATCCGCTTCGGGACATTTACCTCAATGCCCCCGAGCGCGTCAACCAAAGCGCCTAATCCTTGGGTATCTACCCGTACATAGCGATCAATTTGTACGCCATTCAGGGTGTCTGAGACAACTTTTTGAGCAAGGGGCGCACCGCCATATACATTAGCCGCATTGATCTTGGTGATGCCATACCCTGGAATCGGTACTTGCGTATCACGAGGGATTGACAGTATATGCACGGAGCGATCGCTAGGATCAAATCTGGCTATAAACATACTATCGGTTCGCCCGTTAAAGGACTCGGGCGAACCTTGAGGCGCTTCTAGCACCCGATCTATACCCATAACTAAAATTTGGTAAGGACGCTCTAGCTTGCGCCCCAATCCTTCCATCAAAACTTCTTGTGGCTTACGCCCAGTCAACAAGCCTCGCCAATCTAGAGCATTAATCGGAACAATACGACCCAAAGAAGCGCCAGCACTAACGGCAAGTATTAGAGATAAGGTAAAACCAATTTTGGCGAAGGGGATGCGCTTAACTTTATTAATAGTTTTAGTAGTAGTTGGTGGGTTCGCCTCGACTTGCACTGTTTGCAGAGAATTATTGGACAAGTCAGCGTCACTAGTGGTTTCGGCTGACCGAACTTTGGATGCAGTTATCGGTCTATTGCTCACAAACCACTCCATACTTCTATAATGCTCAACAAATAACATATACCGCAAGTCAACAACTCTATGCAAGCTGTAATTATTGCTGGTGGAAAAGGAACACGCCTCAGACCCTTGACCTATGGTTGTCCTAAGCCAATGCTACCTCTAGTTGATCGTCCATTTTTGGAATGGATGATTAATCGCTGTCGTGAAGCTAGTGTGTGCGACATTTTGTTAAACGTGCAGTATCAAGCGCGACAAGTGATTGATTATTTTGGAGATGGCGATCGCTTTGGTGTGAAAATTCGCTATATCGAGGAGTCCACACCGCTAGACACCGCAGGGGCGATCAAGCTTGCGGAGCCTTATTTCACAGGAGAGTCATTGATTGTATTCAATGCTGACATTCTTACTGATTTAGACTTAACGGCTTTAATAAAGTTTCATAAGTCTCATCAGTCCGATGCTACGCTTACTTTAACTAGGGTGGAAGACATTACGCCTTTTGGTTTGGTAGAACTAAATTCGCAAAATCAAGTACAAGCTTTTAGAGAAAAGCCCAATGCTGAGCAAGCTGTAGAATTTCTCGCTCAAGGGATTAATACAATTAATGCAGGTACTTATGTTTTAGAACCCAAGATTTTTGACATCTATCCGTCGGGTGAACCTTTAAGCTTTGAGCGCAAAGTTTTTCCTGATGTGTTGTGCAATGGTCACAAGATGATGGGGTTTGTGGCAGATGGCTATTGGATGGATATGGGAACACCTGCAAAGTATTTTCAAGCGCAAATTGATGTGTTAGAAGAGAAGGTAAGTTTTGATTTTGGCGATCGCGTTGAGCAGCAGAGTAAGGGGATCTGGATTGCCAAAACTGCTAATGTCGCGGAAGGTGCTGTTTTGGAAGCTCCCTGCTTTATTGGTGATTATGCATCAATTGGGAAGGATGCGCGTATTCCTTCTCAAACTCTAATTGGCGCAAATTCGCTAGTTAATAAGGAAGTTGCATCAGGAATGTATAGTAACGGCTCGATGTTAATTTAGACTAAGTAGCTCGGCATAGTTATAAACCAAACCCAGATTGCTAAGCCGCCCGCGTAGCGGGCGGCTTAGCAATCTGGGTTTTAAGTTTACTTATGCTTAACTACTTACGAGCAATAAAGAATTTTGGAACAGCGCCTTTGGCGCTGTTCCAAAATTCTTTGTCTAATCAATTGCTGAGTCTGTCGAGTTTTGATTGGGAGGTTCGTAAATCAAATCGGGACGAGTCCGCCAAATAAAACTTATTACAGCCAAAGTGATAAACGCTTCACCAATGCCAATCATCAAATGCCAAGCTAACATGGCTGTCATCCCAATGACTAAAGGCATAGTATCTGATAAGGCTAGAAGTAATGCACACACAGCCGATGCTGCGACTACGCTAGTCCATGAGGCGATCGCAGTGGCTGTACTCATACCTAGCCATGTGTTGCGTCCTACGAGAGATCTCACCAACCGATAGAGATAGTAACCACCAAAGGTTCCCATTAAGCCCATGATCGTGATGTTAGCTCCTAATGCAGTCAATCCACCATCCTGAAACATCACGGTCTGTACAATAAAAACGACAGACATCACGAGAGAACCTGCCCAAGGGCCCAGCAAAATACCTGCTAGAGTACCACCCATCAAGTGTCCAGACGTGCCACCTAAAATTGGGAAATTGATCATCTGAGCAGCGAAAATAAAAGCGGCGCTTACCCCCATTAAAGGAACAGTGCGCTCTTTATATTCTGAGTGAACACGATTTAGAGAAAGCGTAACTAGGGCGATCGCGATCGCTCCCGTAACGAGGCTCACAGGCAAGCTGAGATAGCCATCGGGTATGTGCATGGCTATATGGATTGGATATGAAAGCATATTTGCCTCAATCTGTAATACAGCGCTGGGCGCTTTATTAAAACCCAAGCCCATAACAGTGATGCCCCTGCGGGGCGCAACTTTATGGGCTTGGGTTAATTTATTTATGCTGCTTGTTCTTCTAATTGATCTTTGTGAAGCCAAATTACAGGAGTTGGGACTTTCCCAAACTTAATTTGCACATAATCACCTCTAAAATCCAATACTTCACCCCATGTTTCAAATAGATAGGATGACCAACGCGAGTCATTGGCAGTTGCTTCGAGGCTGTTGTCCAGCTTTTCACGGACTGCGCGAACAAGTGTGCCTTTTTTGAGTGCCATAGTGTTTAATGCAACAAATTATTAAGGATTTAAAACTGCTAAGTAACTGGACATGGTTAAAAACCAGAACTAAAACCTGTGGCGCACGCTGCGCGTGCGCCACAGGTTTTAGTCTTAGCTACTTAGTCAGTATTGTATATCTATGGGATAGCGATCGCGATTTTTTTGTTAGCATATCAGCATGAATTGGGATCAACTGTTATGTGTATCTGCATCAACTGCACCTATGTCGATCGCTGCATTACTTATCACGCTGTCGAAGGTCAACATTTACAACCGCATTTAACGACAAGTCCAGATTTTGAGGCAATTTCCCCAACTGTTAATGTCAATATCAGAACTGATGCTGAAAATATTCAAATGGAATGGGATGTGGTGGGTTGTGAGAGCTTTGCACCAGAGATGGGAAAATGGATGAAGTTACGCCCAGGCGAATTAGTTCCCACCTAAAGCAAAAGAAAGGAGAGCAAAGCTCTCCTTTCTTTTGCTTTAGGTGGTTAACCATAAGTAAACTTAAAACCCAGATTGCCATGCCGCTCGCTACGCGAGCGGCATGGCAATCTGGGTTTTGTGTATAACTCCGAGCTACTTAGAGCAACCCATAAAACAGAGTTAGTTGCGACGTGAATCGCCGCAACTAGCTTGTAGCGCACGCAGCGCGTGAGCCATGCTCTAATATTCTGATTTTCTGATGGTGAGACAAGCCCATTCTTGACGTTTCCAGAATGTGGCGATCACCCATTTATAGGCATCTAATGCTTCTGCTACCTTCGGGACTTGTTCCACGAGAATACCGCTTAAAATTCCCCAACCAGTCTCACCGACTAACTGGTCGAAATAGGGAACCATATCCACAATAATATCGGCAAGAATATTACAGGTAAAACCATTGGCAGGGGCAGGCATATTGGCAATCAAATCTTGAATACTGCCTTCCTGTACCCAGATTTTATCTTCAGCAATATTATTTAATTGACGGTTATGATTAGTTGCCTTAATCGCCAAAATGTCATTGTCGATCGCGTAGGTTTGACTTGCACCAATTAACAACGCGCCAATACTCAAAATCCCTGAGCCACAGCCCACATCAGCAACTACGAGATTATCCTCAGGCTTCGCGCCCCAAAGCCGCATTTCTAACGCTTCTAAACAAAGTTGGGTAGTCGCATGAGCGCCAGTCCCAAACGCACTACCTGGATCGAGGCGCAAAACTTTGCGATCGCCATCCACTGGTGGCTCTAGCCATGCAGGATAAATCACAAACATATCGCCAATTTCTTGGGGATGCCAATGTTGCTTCCAGCTAGATGACCAATCTTCATCATTAATAACCACCCACTCAGTGACGGGTGCTTTGTAATTACAGGCGATCGCATCCTCTTTGAGCCAAAGCGCCAAGGCCGCTAAGTCTAATACATTCCCTTTCTCTACGGGCAAATAACTATTAATGCGAAATTGTCCATCTTTGGTCTGACTTACCATGCCCTGACAGCCAAAATTTTGCAGTCGCCAATAAATTTGTTCTTCTAAGGGCTGCTCGGTTAGAACTTGAATTTCCCACCAACTATTATTTGAGGTGAAGATCGGGGATGACATTGGACTTATATGCCTAATTTGATGAATGGGATGACGAAGTATGTGCTGAGAAAACTAGGATTAGTCTTGGATATATTCTTGCTGTAGCAATAGCGATCGCTCCGCACGCTGGGCTTCTCGTCCGATGTATGCTGCATGGTCAAACAGTGTAACAGGACAGGGCTGTGTTTTTTCAAAGATTTCCACACAGAGTTCTTTAGCGGTTCGTCCTGTAAATATTTGGACAGCTTGACGATCAACTTTACCTTTAGCAGGAATTGGTTTGCCCGTTTCAGGATCAACAGCTAAGCCGTGACTATTAATAATGTTGCTGTAATATTTGGCGCAGATCAAATTTTGTTGACGATCAATATAAATAATGAAATAACCACTAGGATCAAGAGCAATGGATCGCTTGGATAAATGATCGTCAAGATCTTGTAGTTGTTGCGTGATGGAACTAGCCTGAGTATCGATATCAGCCGTAAAAGTCATTAACTTAGGAAATAAAAAAATATTGTTGTCTAAAAACATGATACGACTATCTCGCGATCGCTAATGGGGATATGCTGAACTGATGCATTGCGAGATAATATTTACAGCTTAGAGAGGCGATCGCTATGGCAGCCAAAGTACTTGATGGACGCTACAAATTAATCAAAAAAATTGGTGCTGGTGGTTTTGGGCAGACCTTCATCGCCCGTGATATGCGTCGCCCTGGTTCGCCTCCTTGTGTCGTTAAGCAACTCAAACCCGCCAGTGATGATCCCAACTTTATTCGGGAAGCAAGGCGGCTTTTTAATACGGAAGCAGAAACTCTCGAAAAACTGGGGAGACATGATCAGATCCCGCAGTTACTCGCTTACTTTGAAGAAGATAAACAATTCTTTTTAGTCCAAGAATTTGTCGAAGGGCGATCGCTTTACGATGAAATGAAAGTGTCGAAACCTGAGCCTGTTGCATCCGATAACGAACCCCGTGATCAAATTTCAATAGACTTACAGAAGCTTTCTGAACCGAGCAGAGATAAACAATTGGGGGAAATTGAAGTTGTCAACATTCTCAAAGATGTTCTTAACGTTTTAGAATTTGTCCATTCCGAAGGGGTGATTCATCGAGACATCAAACCAGATAATCTCATTCGCCGCAAAAAAGATCAGAAGGTCGTCCTCATAGACTTTGGTGCAGTTAAAGCTATGCAGGATGTCAACACAAAAATAACTGCCGATGACAATGGCGAGTCAAGGTTTACCGTGACCATTGGTACACCGGGATATATGCCTAGTGAGCAATGTGCGGGTCGTCCTAATTACAGCAGCGATATTTATGCATTGGGGATGGTGGCGATTAAGGCGCTCACTGGTTATGCACCCACCGATTTACCCACCGATCCTGCTACTGGAGAAATCGTTTGGCGAGATAAGGCTCAGGTTAGCAACGGTTTGGCGATGGTTTTAACCCGCATGATTCGCTATCACTATACTCAGCGCTATCAGTCAGTGCGTGAGGTCAATCAAGGCATTACTACTTTTGCAACGATGACCGAGGTGGAGCGCCAAGCAACTACTAGCAAAATTGTGCGATCTGTAAGTACGTCTAATCCCAGCAGCGTCGCTAAATATAATGCCTCTAGTGACAATAGTTCTAGTAATCGGCGGACAGTGACGAGTGCCTCATCAAGTAACTCTAATTCGGGCGTATTTTTCTTGTTTGGCGGGTTACTGACGACAATGATTGTGATTGCTGCTTTTGCCATACCCGCAATGCGAAACAAGCCATCCACGATAGTTGTCAATAGTCCACCAATTCCTGCTGTACCGACCTCAACTGATCCCATCCCTCGTCAGCCGCCTAAGACAAATTCAAGTGAGCCAGTCAACCAAATAATTAATTTAGTCGCTAATCAAGAGCTGCTAATTTCTAAAACAATGGTTGATAATGCTGGTCATACTTACACATTTCAAGCAAAGTCTGGGCAGGTTTTAAATTCGGCGATTACGGGCGATGGCATGACAATCACAGTTGTCAATCCTCAAGGTATCGCCTTACCCGATGCTGTTAATGTTTTGAGTGCTAATTCTCCCTTAGCTTTTGATGGTGCTTATACAATTCAAATCAGAGGAACGGCAAAAAATCCCCAAGTTCCCTATCAGTTGAAGTTGAGTCTAAAGGATTCGGCGATCGCAGCTCCTAATCCTGTGATGACTCCTGCCCCAAATCAACCGAACATCGCATTGCCACCACCCACAGGAACGCCGCTACCATCGCCATCAGCATCACCAACGCCAGTAGCTACTCAAGCTCCAGCCCCTAAAATTGAAATTAAAATCAGAAATAAATAACTACTTCCTTCCCAGAGAAGAATTAGCGTTGCGGCGCTTCGCGCCGCAACGCTAATTCTTGGTTTTATATGTCTATTTCTTTGGCGGGAAGGGAGTAAGCAAATATTGTTGAGGCTTTGTGCAGTCAGAAAAGACTTTTGAAAGGTTGGCAAAGCCAGCCTTTCAAAAGTCTTTTCTGGTTTTAAGAAAAATTACATATAAAATCCCAGAAGCTGTGGCGATCGCTGCGATCGCCACAGCTTCTGGGATTTAGGTTATAAAAGTTTTATGAAGATTTACGGAGTTGATTTTACTAGCGCTCCTAGCAAAGCTAAACCGATCGCTTTGGTAGAAGCTTGGCTAGAAGCTAATACTTTGCATATTCAACATTTCCATCGCTTCACCAACTTTCCAGACTTTATGGGATTTTTGACGCGATCGCCAGTTTGGATTGCAGGGATGGATTTCCCGTTGGGACAACCGCGCCGACTCATCGAAAATATGCAGTGGGGAAAAACTTGGGCAGAATATGTAGGACTGATTGGACAGATGAGCAAACCCGAATTTGTGGAAACCCTCAATCAATATCGCCAAGGTCGCGCCAATGGCGATCGCGAACATCTGCGCGAAACTGATCGGCTTGCGGGGGCAATTAGTCCGATGAAAGTCTATGGAGTGCCTGTCGGGAAAATGTTTTTTGAAGGTGCGCCCAGAATGCTTGCCGCAGGATTTAGTGTTTTACCTTGCCATCCCACCGACGATCAGCGCATCGTTTTCGAGATTTATCCCGCCCTGCTAGCTAGGCAACTTATCGGCAAACATAGCTACAAATCTGACACCAAGCAAAAGCAAACTGCAACAATGCAAATCTTGCGCCAAGAAATGCTCAATCAATTGCGATCGCCAATATCAACCGCAAAATATGGTTTCGCCATAGATATTAGTCAAGCAATCACAGAGCAAGCAATCACCGATCCTTCAGGAGATACCATTGATGCCATTTTCGCCAATATCCAAACCGTGATCGCCTCACAGCAGCCAAATTACGGCATTCCTGAAACCTGCGATCGGGTCGAGGGTTGGATTTGCTTTAATCCTTAAGCTGTAGCTAGGAAATCTCAATAATTGCTTTTTTCATCAAATCTTTGACAAAGGGAATATCTTGATGCGTTAGCTCCCACAAAGTATTGAGATCTATCTCTAAATAGCCAAACATTAGACTATCTCCCACACTAGTCAACCGCCGCCAATTAATCTCAGGATATTGATCCATAAAACTGATGGGCAAACGCCTTGCTGTAGCACCAATGACACCGATCGCTCGTTCCACTGCAAAAACAGTTTTTTGATCGCTACTAAACTGCAAGAAATCAAGCCCTGTTACAAAGGATTCCGTAGCAGCGATCGCTTCCAAAATATCCTGTATTTGCACCTCCAATCGGCTATTATTTGCCGTCTCCGCAGGAATGCTTACTTCATTTAATTCCATTAGCCTTTACTCCTGAGATGCATTGGATGTTTAGCACTATATCTAAATCCTATAGCTACAGTCTGTTAAATCTTAGTGTAATCCAAGAAAAATCCTAAAAGAATTGTTTCGCCAGCCTTTTAGGATTTTTCTTGAGTTTTAATAAAGCGCAAAGCGCTGTAAGACCTCAAAACCAAAAGAAATTTGGGCGCTTTGCGCCACAAATTTCTTTTGGTTTTGGGGTCTGTCCAACATAACTACACATTGTTTTTAGATATCTCGAAAGTTTACAATATTACCAATAACCGCGATCGCAGGAGGCTTAAAGTTGTTGTCCTGCACAAGCTGCACAATATTGCCCAAACAGCCAATTAGTTCCGACTGGTCGGCTCTGGTTCCCTGTCTGATCAGTGCTACAGGCGTGGACTCTGGCAATCCTGCGGCAATCACTTGCGAGACAATTTCGCCTAAATTGTGTAAACCCATATAGACAACAATTGTCTCCGCTGATTGGGCGATCGCTACCCAATTGATACTAGGGCGATATTTGCCAGCCGACTCATGTCCCGTCACAAAAATTACGGAAGAACTAAAATCTCGATGGGTCAGAGGAATCCCCGCATAGGCTGGAGCTGCAATACCAGATGTAATCCCCGGCACGACTTCCACCTCAATACCTGCTTGCCGCAAATCCGCTAGCTCTTCACCGCCCCGCCCAAATATAAATGGATCACCACCTTTAAGGCGCACTACGATTCGACCTTCCTGTGCTTTTTCGATTAATAATTGCGTGGTTTCTTCTTGTAATAAAGAATGATTGCCCCGCCTCTTGCCCGCGTGGATTTTTTCGGCGATTGGATTAATCATCTCCAAAATCTCGTCACTTACCAAAGCGTCATAAAGCACCACATCACAGGTTTCTAACAAAGACTTACCCTTGAGCGTCATTAAGCCTGCATCACCTGGCCCTGCCCCTACCAAATAAACCTTACCTACATAACTACTTAAATAATCTGTTTTTGCCATTAGTTATCTAAACTGTCGCATCTAAGCCAAATATTGCAAGGCGATCGCATCACCATTTTCCTCATGTATTCTATTTGATATAGGGTTTTGAAGTGCGAGAGTATTTACCTACTTTCGACCAAGAAATACTCCGTAGATTTTGAGTTTCAGTTTTCTAATAAGTACACACTGATTAGAAAAAATACCATAAATTGAAAGATTGAGACGCAGCCATCTTGTCAAGCCAAATCAAGGAGAACTAAGGAACATTTTTTATATGTTTGAAGATTTTCTTTAGATGTAACGAGTACAACGAATTTAAATGAGGCAGGCGTGAATCTGACAGACTTTACCAAAGCAAATCTTACCAAATCGAACCTAGAGGGGATTAACCTCAAGGGAGCAGATCTCCAGCGCGTTAATTTGAGCAAAGCTAAACTTGCAGGCGCAATCTTAGCTAAGGCAAATCTCAAAGGCGCATTTCTGCATGGCGTAGATCTCAATCGAGCCAACTTAATCGAAGCTAATCTCACAGAAGCTAATCTGACCTCGGCATATCTAATCAAGGCAGATCTGCAAAGAGCCTGTCTCGACCATGCCTATATGGTAGCGGCGAATCTCAATGCTGCCAATTTAACTAGTGCGTCTCTAATTAATACCGATCTTAGTCTCGCGACTCTGACAGGCGCTTGTCTCAATGGCGCAAATCTTAGTCAAGCGAAGCTAAACGGCACATTCTTTATTGAGTCAAACCTATTGGGAGCCGATCTCAGTGGCTCTGACTTTACTGGCGCATTGATGATCAAAGCTAATCTCAGTGGCGCAAACCTGAGTCAAGCTTGCTTAGTAAATGTGGATTTAACTGAAGCTAATCTTGTGGGCGCAGAGTTGCAGGGAGTCGATTTGAGAGGGGCAATCCTCAACGAAGCAAACCTCAATGCCGTTGATTTGGTCAATGCTAACTTAACTGGAGTTTCCCTGAGTCGAGCTAATCTAGGCTGGTCAAATTTGCTCGGGGTAAACCTTGAAAAAGGTAATCTAGTCGGCTCCGATCTCAGTTGGGCAAATCTCAATGAGGCAAATCTTATCGAAGCCGATTTAAGCTGGACAAACCTCACGGGGGCATTTTTGATGAAATCTGATCTGAGTGGGGCAAATCTAAATGGGGTCAATCTTTCTAATGCCAATCTCACTGGGGCGAATTTGAGTGGAGCGAACTTAATGGGCGCAAATTTAAGTGGAGCCGATTTAAGTAATGTCGATCTGCGGGGTGCTTATTTAATTCGTACCAATTTGCACAATGCGATTTTAAATGAAGCGAATCTGACAGGTGCAAATCTGGACGAGGCAGTACTTAATGGCGCTAGCTTGAATCGAGCTAATCTCAATCGAGCTAATCTCACGAGAGCAAGTCTCACAGGAGCAAGTCTCACAGGAGCCTTCATGTTATGGACTAACCTCAAAGGGGCGTTCATGCTATGGACAAATCTCGATGGAGCAAATATGACGGGGGCTATTTTGCCATCGGACAAGTAAGGGTTTGCTGAATTTTGCTAAATAAAATATGGTGTGAAAGAGTAATGAAAGCTAGAGAACTCATCGATCGCTACAACCAAGGCTTTCGAGATTTTAGTGATACTAATCTCAGTCGTGAAGATCTTAGCGGTGCGGGTTTAACGGCAATCAACTTGGCGAATGCCAATCTAACTGAAGCCAACCTGTCTGGGACAACGCTAAATGAAGCAAACCTGTATAACACTAAGCTAAGCGCTACGATTTTATATCGAGCTAGCATGAGTGATACCAATCTCTGTGAGGCGGATCTAAATGGTGCTAGTCTGATTAAGGCTGATTTGCATGGCGCTAGATTAGAGCGGGCTAGTTTGCGGGATGCGGATTTAACTGGAGCCAATCTGAATGGTGTGAGTCTTGCCAATGCGGATTTGACTGGCGCTAATTTAAGTTGTGTGTCTTTAGTTGGAGCTAATCTGGAGGGAGCGCATCTCTCCGAGGCATTTTTGAAAGGAGCGAACCTAGATGGAGCAAACCTAAGCGGCGCTAATTTTGAAGGCGCTAATTTGAGTGGGGCTAGCTTTAGTGAAGCAAACCTTAGTCATGCCAACCTCAAAGCTTCTAATCTCTGCCATGCCAATTTATATGCGGCGAACCTCTGTGATGCTCTGTTATCCAAAGCGGATCTAAGTGGAGCCAACTTAAGTGGAGCCAATTTAAGTGAAGCAAATCTCCATGATGCTAATCTTAATGGTGCATTTCTGGTGGACGCTCATTTAGGTAAAGTGCATTTAGATGGAGCAAATCTAAGTAAGTCCAATTGCTATAAAGCTGTTTTTAGAGGTGCATTTTTACTAGGAACAAATTTTAATGGCGCAAATTTAAATGGTACTGATTTTTCTAATGCTTCTTTACTTAAGGTTGAGTACGAGGCTAGTCCTGATAATGAGTACGCGATCGACTAAATTCATCAATTAAGGCTCACAAACAATCAGTTAGGAATGAAACATGAACGCAACAACAACCGCCGAAACTAATTTGGAAAGCTTACCTAAAAGCCCAAAATATAAACGAATCTTATTAAAACTAAGCGGCGAAGCACTCATGGGCGATCGCAGTTTTGGGATTGATCCTGAAGTTGTCCAAGATATTGCTTTACAGATTGCGGAGATTGTCAATGATGGCATTGAGGTGGCGATCGTTGTTGGTGGCGGCAATATTTTTCGGGGTATTAATGGGGCGGCTAAGGGGATGGATCGCGCAACGGCTGATTATATCGGCATGATTGCGACGGTCATGAACGCACTGACTTTACAAGATGCCCTTGAAAACCTTGATGAGCCGATTCCCACAAGAGTTTTATCAGCGATCGCCATGCAAGAGATCGCTGAGCCATATATACGCCGTCGTGCCATTCGCCACCTTGAAAACAATCGGGTGGTTATTTTTGGCGCAGGTTCGGGTAATCCTTACTTCACAACCGATACAACTGCGGCTTTGCGGGGGGCTGAGATTAACGCTGAGGTGATCCTTAAGGCAACTAAAGTCGATGGCATCTATGATAGCGACCCCAAAAAGAATCCTGATGCTAAACGCTTTCAGTCGGTCAGCTTTGACTATGCCCTGATCAATGATTTGCGGGTTATGGATGCAACTGCTTTTGCGCTTTGCAAAGAAAATGGCATTCCTATAATTGTGTTTGATCTTGGTGTTATAGGTAACATTCGTCGCGTCATCATGGGAGAATCGATTGGTACATATGTTGGAGGTTCCTGTGAAGTTAACTGATGTTGAGGCGCGGATGCAGAAAGCATTAGAAGCGACCCAGCACAATTTCAATACTGTGCGAACGGGGCGGGCTAATGCTTCGCTTTTGGATCGGATTACGGTGGAATATTATGGTGCGGAAACAAATCTAAAAGCTTTAGCTAATATTTCTTCTCCCGATGCTACGACTTTGCAAATTCAGCCCTTTGATCGTTCCACCATGCGCGCGATCGAAAAAGCTATCTCTGAGTCAGATATTGGACTGACACCTAATAATGATGGGGTTAGTATTCGTCTGAATATTCCACCACTGACAAGCGATCGCCGTAAAGAGTTAGTAAAGATGGTTTCTAAACTGGCGGAAGAAGGCAAAGTTGCAGTGCGTAATGTTCGTCGTGATGCGATCGAGTCAATTCGCAAGTTGGAGAAGTCAAAAGAAGTTTCTGAAGATGATTCTAAAAGCCAACAGGAACAAGTAGATAAGTTAACGGAAAAGTTCGTTAAAAACATTGATAAAGTGACTGTAGACAAGGAAAAAGAGATTTCCACAATCTAAAAAATAGCTACTGCTAGCTCATGCAAGTAGCAGCAGCGCTTGCTTAAAGCCAAATAAATAACAGGCGGCGCGTAGCGTCGCCTGTTATTTATTTGGCTTTAACTGTTTTTGAGAAAGGGTTTACTTCGCAAACCCTTTCTCAAAAACCAAACAACAAAAGCATCGCGCCGCGATGCTTTTGTTGTTTGGTTTTATAAATTTGTGGAGCTTAACCCGAACTGACGTTAATTAGCAGTATGGCGCAAAGCGCCATACTGCTAATTATGGAAAAGGAGTAGACTGGGCTTAATGATTGATATCTAACGGTTTAATAATCTAGTATGCAAATGTCCGCGAAGTCTTTAGAAAATGTCTTACAAGAATTATCTGGCATTGATTTAATCACCAACACCGCCCAAGTTGCCAAACTTTCAGAAGATTACTATCACTTTAGTCCTGTTCTTGTACCTCTGTTGACTGGTAAAGTCGGCGATCTAGTGGTGAGACCTCGCAGTGAAGATGAAGTATTAAGAGTTGCTCAAGCCTGCGTGAAATTTAAGATGCCTTTGACTGTAAGAGGTAGCGGTACTGGTAACTATGGGCAATGTACGCCGCTCAAGGGTGGGATAATTTTAGAAACATCGCAGTTACAGGAAATTAGATGGATTAAAGCAGGGCTTGCTTGTGTCCAAATAGGGGTGAAACTAGCCGCATTGGATAAAAAAGCTCAAGAAATTGGCTGGGAATCCAGAATGGTTCCTTCAACGGTCAGAAGCGCGACCGTTGGCGGCTTTATTGCGGGGGGAAGTGGGGGCATTGGGTCGATTTTGTATGGTCAATTGCGCGATCGCGGTAATTTGAGAGCCGTGCGAGTCGTCACCTTAGAGGATCAACCAAGAATTATTGAGTTGCGCGGTGATGACGTTCAAAAAGTTAACCATGCTTACGGCACAAATGGAATAATTACCGAACTAGAAGTTCCCCTTGCACCAGCCTATGGTTGGGCAGAATATGTGATTAGCTTTAAAGAGTTCATGGCGGCAGCAAGATTTGGTCAGGCTCTAGGCAATAGCGATGGCATTATCAAAAAGATGATCAGTGTCCATGCTGCGCCAATTCCCAGTTATTTTACGGCTCTGCAAAGTTATATCCCTACAAATTCTCATTGTGCTTTAGTACTGGTTGCAGAGAGCGATCGCGAGCCATTTCATAGCTTAGTTAAAGAGTTTCGAGGTGAGATTTGTTATGAAAAAGACTCACAAGAATCTGGAAAGGGAATTAGCTTGGTCGAGTTTTCTTGGAACCATACGACTTTGCATGCCCGTGCTGCTGACAGTTCGCTCACCTATTTACAAAGTTTATTTCTAAATGATCCGCAATTAGCTAAAGTGCAGCAGATGCACGAGCATTTCGGAGATGAGGTGATCATGCATTTGGAATTTATTCGGGTAAATGGAGTGGTAGTCCCTGCGGCGATTCAAGTGGTGCGATTTACAAATAGCGATCGCCTCAATGAAATTATTGAATATCACGAGTCCCAAGGGGTATTTATTGCGAATCCTCACACCTATATTCTCGAAGATGGCGGCATGAAGGTAGTCGATCGCAATCAGTTAAATTTCAAGCGAATGGTCGATCCCTACGGATTAATGAACCCCGACAAAATGAAGGGCTATAGCAATAATTAATAAGTGGCGGCGCTTCGCGCCGTCACTTATCAATTAGAAAAACAGGGCTTCAACTTCGCTCAGCCATCGGTATACGTTGGCTGAGCGAAGCCGAAGCCTCTCGCAACTTATTTTAGGATTTCTATCGCAATGGCGGCGCTGTTTAGAAAGCCCCAAATAATAATGGCGGCGCTTCGCGCCGCCATTATTATGGATAGAAAGTCAGCTTAGGCAGAGCCAATGACTCTTCCCAACCCATCATGATGTTCATGCATTGCAACGCTTGAGCAGCTTGTCCCTTCATCAAATTATCGATCGCGGAAACCACAATTACACGACCTGTGCGGTTATCCACTTCTATTCCCAGATAGCAGAGGTTTGTACCTAGCGCCCACTTTGTTTGGGGGAAGATATTTTTAGGTAAAACCTGCACCCATTCCGAATTGCGATAGAAGGATTTATAAATCGTCAATAAATCTTCCTTCACTAGCCCTGGATCGCGCAATTTGGCGTAGACGGTGGAAAGAATGCCGCGAATCATCGGAATTAAGTGAGGAGTAAACTGTACTAATACCTCCTGTCCTGCCATATCACTACAAATTTGCTCAATTTCAGGAGTATGGCGATGGCTAGCAATGCCATAGGCTCCCAATGAGCCATCCGCTTCTGCCAATAATAAGTTGGTTTTAGGCTGACGACCACCGCCTGAAGTCCCAGACTTAGCATCAATGATGATCGTACTTGGATCAACTAGCCCTTGCTTGAGCAGAGGCTGTAGTGCCAATAAACTCGCCGTAGGATAGCAACCTGCACAACCCACTAAATCTGCTGTGGCTATGCGATCGCGATAAATCTCAGGAAGACCGTATACGGCTTTAGAGTTCACCTCTTGATCGGTGCGAGCTTCTTTGTACCAAGACTCATAAACTTGCAGATCGGTGAAGCGATAATCTGCGGACAAGTCCAAAACTTTACAGCCTTTAGCGAGGAGCTTAGGGGCAATTTTACTGGCTAAGCCATTGGGTAAGGATAGAAAAACAATTTTGCATCGGTCAGCGATCGCTTCAGGTTCAAGATTTTCAATTGGCAGATTTACAGCATGAGCAATGTGAGGGTACAAATCCGCAAAGTTTTGTCCCACAGAACCACTACCGCCCATGTAGGTGATATTTACCAAGGGATGCTCTAGCAGCAGTCGAACTAATTGAATCCCACCATAACCCGATGCACCAATAATACCTACGGGAATGCGATCCTGTGCGCTCATAACCTGACTCCATCAAAATATTGCAAAAGCTTTGTGAGTTTGGGAAAACAACTTACCATAAGCTAAGACCCCAAACTTAATTCGTGTCTAAAGACACCATGAAACGCTAAAAAGGTTGAGATGACACAAAGTGCCATCTCAATCTTTTTTAGCTGCTGATACAGCCTATTGAGGCTTTAAGTAGTACAGAGAAATTTGTGAAAGCGCCGCGAAGCGGCGCTTTCACAAATTTCTCTGTAGTTTAAGTTAGCGCAAGGCGCTGTATTTAGATGTAATACATAGTTGTTGCAATTTGACTTTGGCGCTGGCGATCGCATAGATCCTTGAGCGAGCAGTTATCTAATACCTTAGCGGCGGCCATTTGCGCTGACTCCCAAATCTCATAGATTACCGCCATCGAAGCACTATCATGGGTGGTCTTACTGCGATCGCTGATTCCATCGTAGCCCTCAATACCTTGAACTACTTCCAATAGACTGATTTTATGCGGTTCACGGGCAAGAATGTAGCCCCCCTTTGAGCCACGCTGACTTTTGACTAGACCTTGACGCTTGAGTGTGGCTAGTAACTGCTCTAAATAGCGATCGGGAATATTTTGTTGAGCCGAAATTTGCCGAATTTGCAGAGGCTGATCGAGCGCAAAGTGATTGGCTAACTCCAGCATTGCCAAGATTGCATATTCACTCTTTAAAGAAAGTTCCACAACTGACCGTAATTTTCATTAGAAGGGTAAATAAGTTTTAATGAGTAAGTAGCTGAGCCAAACCTGCCGCGTACGCGGCAGGTTTTGAGGATTTATACTTAATTGCACCCAGCCAACTGTAGGTTATTAAAATTTATTACTTACTATCATACTACGGTATAGCACTGTAAATTATGGATTTATAAGCTCTGGTGCTTTCTTACTCATCCTTCTCTTTCCGCTCTGGTTTCTTGTCATTTTTTCGCTCTAATTTTTCATCTTCATTACGATTACGCGCTGGTTTGTCATCATCATCTTTCCGCACATCATTACGCGCTGGTTTATCGTCATCATTACGCGCCTCATTACGCGCTGGTTTATCGTCATCTTTTCTCCTATTCTCTAATTTTTCTTTGATCTCTGAACGCTCTAATTGTTTGAGATCGTTTTTTAAATCATTTCTTTTCTCAAGAAGTGGTCTAGCATTGGGAAATAGTACTTGAAACTTAGCTCTAACCTTTCCGAGATTAGGTAAATCTCTTCTGTATCCTCTGAAGAGTGGATTTACCAATATTGCCTCGTACTCTGACTCTGATATTTTTTGAAGTAATGCCTTTTTAGTTTTCCGAAAATTACGAAATCTTTCCCCACTCCTCACGATTTGGATCTGATCTGCTGCTTCATTGCGGGTGATCAAAACTTCACCCTCCAAAACTTGAATCTGATCGTTGCCTTCTTCGTCAATTTCGAGCAAATAAGTCGTACCGCGCACTGCTGCACTCATTGAAGGCGTACAGGCAGAAACCGCACCATTGATTAACACACTACCTTTCTGTAATTGAGCGCCACATTTGCCCACTGTTAAAAGTGAATTCTTACTTAGCCGCGCGATCGCATCATTGTTAAATACAATCTCGGCTCTTGTTTCACCCGTCCTGACTTGCTCTTGTGATTTGGCAATATCATTAATAGCTGCTTTACGATCTTGGATAAACACCTGCTCACCATCCAGAATTTCTGTCACCTTAGCTGATTGAAGATTGGCGTTAGTTGGAGTTGCAGACGTGGTGGCGGTCGGCTCAGGAGTAGTGATATTTGGTGAAGAAGATGGGCTTGTCGAAGAAATTGTGGTGGGTTCGCCGTTACTACAACTAGCTATCAGCGAAATGAATATTAAAAGTAGTGCTTTTTTCATGGTTAGGCTCATCAAAAGGGGTGGTTTTTTACCAGCAATTCTCATTATGGAAATGAATTTTTTGGAGGTCAGGCTACGGCTAGCTTTCAAAAACCTCGTTTTCAGGTTTGCATCGCCTTCGGTGATGAAACCTGAACGTAGGTTTCATCACGAGAATTGCTGGTTTTTGCAAATAAGTAATTCTTATTTTGAGCAGTAGGATAATATATGAGATTAGCCAAGCATTTATAGCGCTTTTTAGGTAAACGAGATACATAGGGTTGTAGAAACAACTCCGTATTTCACTAGCATGGGAAACGCTATAACCATCATTGCTAACTAAGTTTTAAATATATTTACTCAGGCAGAAGTGCGTGCAAGCATTAGACCCACAAGAACTATATCCCTTTGAGCTTGATCAATTTCAATTACAGGCGATCGCCGCCTTGCAAGCAGGTAAGTCGGTCGTTGTTTGCGCGCCCACAGGCTCAGGTAAAACCCTAATTGGCGAATATGCAATTCATGCAGCTCTAGCAGGCAATCGCCGCGTATTTTATACAACACCGCTCAAGGCACTCTCTAATCAAAAATTGCGAGATTTTCGGCAGCAATTTGGCGAAGAGAATGTGGGATTGCTAACGGGTGATACCTCGGTGAATCGCGACGCGCCAATTTTGGTAATGACCACTGAGATATTTCGGAATATGCTCTATGGCACTCCCATCGGAGAAGTGGGGACATCGCTCACAGGGGTGGAAGTGGTAGTACTCGATGAGTGTCACTACATGAACGATCGCCAACGCGGAACTGTATGGGAAGAATCGATTGTGTATTGCCCTGCGGGGGTGCAACTGGTGGCGCTTTCGGCAACAGTTGCCAATAGCCAACAGTTGACGGATTGGATTCATAAGGTGCATGGAGATACGGATCTAATCTATTCTGATTTTCGACCCGTTCCCTTACAACATTCTTTTTGCAATAACAAAGGCTTCTTTCCATTACTAGATAGTTCTAATCAAAAGATCAATCCTCGATTAAAACCGCTTACCAATAAACCACCGACTAAAGAAGAGCGTCATAAGATTGTGCCTTCTGTGGGAGCGGTTGTATCTCATCTGCGACAGCGCGATATGCTTCCTGCCATTTACTTCATTTTTAGCCGTCGTGGGTGCGACAAGTCCGTTACTGATTTAGGCAATGTTTCTCTCGTTAATCCCCAAGAAGCATTAAGATTAAAGCCCCAAATTGATGCTTTTATTGCTGCTAATCCTGAGATTGGCAAACCTGCTCATATCGACGCTCTCTATCGCGGTATTGCGGCTCACCATGCAGGAATTTTACCTGCTTGGAAGGGCTTTGTGGAAGAGTTGTTTCAGCAAGGATTAATTAAGGTTGTATTTGCGACGGAAACCCTTGCCGCAGGGATTAATATGCCCGCCAGAACTACAGTAATTTCTAGCATTTCTAAACGTACCGATCGCGGACATCGACTCCTTAATGCTTCTGAATTTCTGCAAATGGCTGGTCGCGCAGGACGACGGGGTATGGATGAAGTTGGCTATGTGGTCACAGTCCAAACTCCCTTTGAAGGCGCGAAAGAAGCTTCTCACCTTGCTACTTCCTCGGCAGATCCTCTGGTTAGTCAATTTGCCCCTAGCTATGGCATGGTGATGAACCTATTGCAAACCCATTCTCTCGATCAAGCGCGGGATCTCGTAGAGCGTAGTTTTGGGCAGTATCTCGCCGATCTAAACCTCGCACCCCAGATCCAAAATCTCGAATCGGTAATGGAACAGATTGCCAAATTAGAGACTGATCTCGCTAATGTCGATTTGAAGCAATTGGAAGCCTATGATAAGTTGCGCGATCGCTTGCGGGAGGAGCGACGACTTTTAAAGATGTTAGCTCAGCAATCGGAAGAGATGCGATTGAATGATCTGGCTTCCTATGCGCCTTATCTGCTATCAGGTTCACCCCTGACGATCCGTACTAATAAGGGCTTGATCGTCCATGCAGTCCTAGCGGCAAAGGTGCAAGGATCTGGTCAATTCCCTTGGTTTGTTTGTCTCGGTCGTGATAATCGTTGGTATACGATTGGTTATAAAGATATTGTGCAGGTGGGGACGGATTTATTGCTAGATGGCGATATTGAGTATCCCGCCAAGTTGCCGTTGCGTCCAGGGCAGTCCATTGATGGCGATGAAACCAGCTTAGCGATCGCTCAAAACATCAAGCCACTCCCAGAGTCAGAACTAGCTCCCGAAGTCTTAACCCAACAGGCGCGAATGCTGGCGATCGAGTCGGAAATGAAGCAACATCCCGTCGATAAAATGAGCGATCGCGGCGCAATATTTAAAAAAGTCAATCGTCTCGAACAACTACAACGCCAAATCGACTTCCAGCAAAAGGTGGTCAATGAGCGCCGCCAAAGACATTGGCAAGAATTTATGAGCCTAGTCAATATTTTGCAATCCTACGGCTGTCTCTTAGAAACCCAACCCACTGACTCAGGAAAAGTAGTCGCGGCTCTGCGTGGTGAAAATGAACTTTGGCTAGCCCTATCTCTTATCTCAGGTGAATTAGATAATCTTGCGCCGCATCACCTTGCCACTGTCTGCGCTGCGATCGTCAGCGAAAATAGTCGCCCCGACAACTGGATCAAGTTTGGTCTATCACCAACAGTCGAAGATGCTCTCGATGGATTAAGAGAAGTACGCCGCCAGCTCATGCAAGTACAGCGTCGTCATTTAGTGGATATTCCTGCGTGGCTCGATTATGAATTGACAGGACTAGTAGAACAATGGGCTTTGGGAATGGAGTGGTTTGAGCTATGCCAAAACACTAACCTTGATGAAGGTGATATTGTCCGTCTGATGCGCCGAACCATCGATTTGCTCTATCAAATTCCTCATGTTCCTAATTTGCCAATCCAAATCTATCAATCTGCTAAGCAAGCAGCTCAATTAATTGATCGCTTTCCTGTAAATGAAGTAATTTAGAATTACAGCGCTTTGCGCCTGTTGAAAAAACCAAGAGAGATTATAAAAGGCTGGCTGCGCCAGCCTTTTATAATCTCTCTTGGTTTTTTCAAATCTTTTTGAGAAATGTCCATACTTGAAGCCCTACTATCCAAGATGAGAATATTGCTAAGGGAACAAACAACAAGCCGCCCATCATCTCAAAGGGAGTAATTAATCTTAAAATCCATACATGAATCAAGTAAGTGATAAAACTTGCTTGGGCAAAAGTTTTGATCTGTGGTTGAACATTCTGCCAAGATATCTGGATAGAACTCGAAAAAGTTTTAATTTGCCAAGTTTGCCATGAGATTGACCATAGTAAAAACGTCAAGGACATCAAAAATACTGATGGGCGAGTGTAATGTCCAATCGCTTCGGCGCTATTGTGAGCAATTGCCGCCCAATAAAATTCACTAAGCTCCGCGATCGCAGCGATCATAAATAGACATCCCCAAGTTCGCGATCGCCATTGCAACACAAGCTTATTAGTCCATCCCTGATCTTTGGCTAGCCAAATTCCGATCTGGAAGTATGGCAACCAAAAGAGTAGATGATTACCATCGGGTAAACTCATTTTTAGATTTGGGAAATATCCTAAAGTTGCAGCGAGCCAACTCCAGCTAAAGAGCAAGAAGTAGATAGTTAGCAAGAGATATAAGCGCTTTGCAGTAAAACTAAGGCGGCGTAGCAATGGATAGAAAAGATAGCATTGAAAGATAATTCCTAAAAAATAAAGATGATAATCTCCTATCCCCGTCGATAATGCTTGCCAAATCTGTTGTAGCCGATCTAACCAATCTGCTTGTCTAAACTTAAGTTGACCAATCACGTTAAGCAGACTAAAGAGAATATAAGGAGGTAAGATTCGCCATAAACGACGCTGAAAAAATATTTGCAAATCGAAGGGGCGTTTATCTTCAGACTTAGCAAGGGCAAATCCTGAGATAACTACAAATATTGGTACGGTGAAGCGTCCAACTTGATTGATAGCAGTATTAATAAAGATCTCAGGATTGATGCTAGTTGTGTCATGCACTCCAAACCACCAACTATGGGAAGCATGAATCCCAATTACAATCGTGGTGGCGATCGCGCGTAGTAGCTCTGATAATTCCCAAGTCATATTTTGTAAAAATCGTTTTTATGGTGCTATTCCTTCAGTGCGAAACCCATGAGTGGCGGCGCTTCGCGCCGCCACTCATGGGTTTGATCTCGTGATCTTAGGAATCTTTAGATCGCCTTGCGCCATTTGTTTACATATTTCTACGATTCCTTCTTTCCCATTGGTCTGCACCTTACCTAAGATGAGTAAACTATCAGTTAACAAAGTTTCCACATCAATAGATTGATAGTCAGGAAGATATGCTGGTAGGCGACTTGTCCCTTCACCCAAGAGAATTGTTGCGCCATGCCAATTTTGACTTTGGAGGTGATATAAACCAACGGCAATTTGTAAAATTCCTTGATAGAAAGCGCGATCGCTTTGCCATGCATTATGCCAAATCTCTTCTAAAGCATCATGACAGGCATAATATTCTCCATTGTTAAATAGAGCGATCGCATCAAGAAATTCTGGTGATAGATCAGCCTCAGACATTGGCTGTCACGGCTGCGATCGCTTGCTTTTGTTCGTGATCATAACCCCATTTTTCTAAGAAAGATGCGTACTCTCCACTATTGGAAATAGCGGAACTATACATTTGCTTAGAAATTTGACTTACTTCCATTAAATCAACTTGCTTTATTAAAAGTGAAGTTCTCTTTGCGACAAGGTCAGAGCCTTGGGCTTGTTCTTGGTTGTCTGCACGACGATGAGCTATTGCCATAGCTGTAGACATAACTAAGTTCTTAACTAAAAGTTCAGCGATCATATTTGGTGCAGATTGCAAAGCTTGAATAATTGCGGGACTAGGCGCGTCCGCTAATTGCCATTCACCCGTTAAGAAACAGACAAAAAAGCCCCTCGCTCCATTAGCAGTTTGGATTAACGTGGTGATTTCTGCTTTTAGTTGTGAGTCGTCTAAATCTTGTCGCGATAGTAAATTTTCGGTATAGGCGATCGCTTCTTCAAATGTCATATTTTTGTGTGTATTGCTTGAACTAGTGATGAGTTGCGCCGCAACTCATCACTAGTTCAAGCATTGTCATGTAGTTTAAACGTGATCTAAACAGTGGTTGGGTAAAAATGCTGTCCAGCCGTTATCTAGCTTAATGCGACAACTAACACTGATTACCTGCTCAACGACACCTGTGTGATTGGCATATTGCTGACGATTGGCATTTACAACTACGCGATCGCCAACTTTAAACACTTTATTTTGAGACTTTATATCTGGACTCTGTTTTTTGTCAGTAAGACTGGGAATCGCCGCTTTTTTGAGAGTTGGGGCAGAATGAAATGTTAAGGAAGCCGCTTGTTGACCATTGACCTGATAGTTGTATCCACGACCCTGAATCAATTGCAAGCTACCAATTTGAACATTAGCGAGATACTCCACAAACTGATCAACAGATATCTCCATAATCTCAGCGATATCTTCAAACATGACGGGGTAACTCCAGTAATTTTCTCCCACCTGTAAATCAGCTAGCTCTTTCCATGCATCAAATAAATTTTGTCCAAACTGAGCAGGAATAGGGATTTTATGAGCCTCTTGTTGAAGCTTCGTAGCCGAATTGGCATTATTACTGGAAGTAAGTGTTTCCAATGTTTGAAGTAGATTTTGAGCAGTGCGATCGCTTGCGTCTGATCTGCCTCGAAGATATTCGAGGATTTGCTCAAACAAAGATTCGCTAACATTAACAGCCATAGAAATACTCGCGCTGATCGCTTTTTAAAATTAACACCAAATTGTTGGCAATCTTTGGGCTTGCAATCTTTCTACAGATTTAAAGCTGTCGTCAGTCTAAACAACGAGCAAGTTGCAGCGCGAAGCGTCACAACTTGCTCGTTGTTTTTTGTGTAATGGCGACATCTATAAGATTACCAATTTTTAGGTAATGGTTCGCGACAAAGTTTATGGATGTCGGCGATCTTCTCAAATAGCCAAGGATAGTCATGGCGATAAGCAGGAATGATCCCTAAAGGAGAGAGCAGTGCGGCGGCAGTTAGATCAGCGACACTAAAGCGATCGCCGACTAAATAGCCGTCTTGCCAAAACTCACCAAGTAAAGCGATCGCATTGGCAATGGTGTCTGCGGCAACGGCACTAGACTTAGCGTTGATACCGTACTGCACCTTCACAATCGCAATCACCATTTGACTCATCAGCGAAGGATCAATCTGTTTACCTGCACTGGCGCGAAATTGGTAATAGACAAAGCGCGTAGCTTTGCCAACGGACTCATCAAAATGTTCTTCTAAGCGCAAGGCATCCTTTTGTTGTTGAGGATCATCTAGATAGAGGGGAGGATCGGGCTGATATGACTCTAAGAACTGAATGATGTCCGTGGAGTCCGCAACTATAGCAGGACAATTTTTTTGTTGAGGTAACAGCACTGGCACAGTCGTTAAACCAGAAAGTGGCTTGATCCGTAAAATATGCAGGGCAGGGGTGAGATTCTCAACTTGATATGGGATTTGCTTATAACCAAGTGCTAGTCTGGCTTTACGGCAATAATGAGAGGTGCTAAACTGAAGTAAAAGCATGAATCTTAACTGAAATATCAAAAATAAGTAGCTAGGCATAATCCACAACTATGGCGATCGCTTTGCGCTTTTTAAAACCCAAGAGAATTTTTGAAAGGCTGGCGAAGCCAGCCTTTCAAAAATTCTCTTACACGACACAAAGCCGCAATAGACTGTAGCTATAGTCATCAATGTTAGGACAAATCCAAGTCAAAGATAGAGTGGCGGCGCAAAGCGCCGCCACTCTATCTTTGACTTGGCTGGCTACAGCTAGCTATATTTATCAAACTTGATTTTTCAAAATTACGACAAGTATGCCAGTGCTATGGTATATTCTCGTCTAAATTTTTACAGTCCTAAGGTGTTGTCGCCTATGCAAGCCAATCCAGTCTTAAAACCCACGACTTCTCAGTCTGGTTACCAAGCCTCAGTACCCGTTACTGTATATAGGGAGCTGGCTGCGGAGTTGCAATCGACTCAAGCCAAGCTATCTTTTTTTCAGTTGCAAAATGAGCAGCTAACTCGTCAAAATCAAATGCTGCTGCAAGAATTTGAGGCGATCGCGCAATCTACAGATCGCATTCAAGCGATACTTACAAAGTCCAATTTACCAGAATCAAAACTGTCAGAAGTGTTAGCAGGTATTCGTGCTTCCTCCCAGATTCATCCTGCACCATCCCGAAATAATCCCCAGCCTCAAGGTCTCCCACCCGTCGCTAAGCCTGCTACTGATAAACCTGCGACTCCATCTAGTCCCCGCCGAACGACTGTACAGCAGACGAATAACGCGATTCAAGAGGCGATCACTAGGGCAAAACAACTTACCACTGTGTCAGCGACTCAAACCAGCCATGAGCCTATGGCTGGAGAGACTCTGTATTATGAAAGCTCCTTTGCAATTTTTGATGAGCCATCTCCAGTACGCCCCATCAAACCTTTGCCTAAGTTAGAAATCAGAGAAGAAATTTCTTCACGTCCCCTCCGTAATGATGCTTCCGAAGATGCGAAAGAATCAACGGGTCTGAATGGCTGGGTTTTGACCTTAACAATTATGGCAATTGTCCTGACATCTTTTGGGGCTGGCTATTTGTTAATGCGTCCCTTCGTCAAATAAAAACAGCTAATTCGCCCGCTATGCGGGCGAATTAGCTGTTTTTTATTACGAGGACATAAAACCCAATAATTGGCTGGCGGCGCTCCGCGCCGCCAGCCAATTATTGGGTTTAAAATAAATGACTGTAGCTTTAGCTTGTGGCGCACACTTCGCGTGCGCCACAAGCTAAGAATAAAACCTAAGAGAGTGGCGGCGCGAAGCGCCGCCACTCTCTTAGGTTTTATTCTTAGTTGGCGAGGTGGAAAGCAAATTGCTGTAAGCTTCTAAAAACACTAATTTTTCTAAAAAAGCAATGGCTGCGAATTCTTCCCGATCGCCCAAAATTATTGTCCTTGATGACGATCCGACAGGCTCGCAAACCGTCCATAGCTGCCTGTTATTAACAAAATGGGATGTAGAAACTTTGCGGATTGGGCTTGCTGACGCTTCGCCAATTGTATTTGTACTGACCAATACGAGATCGCTGACTCCCGAACAAGCTACAGCCGTGACCCGCGAAGTTTGCCAAAACCTTAAGCTCGCCTTGCAAGCGGAAGACATTCACGAATTTATGATTGTGAGTCGCTCAGACTCAACTTTGCGTGGGCATTATCCCATTGAGACGGATGCGATCGCGGAGGAATTAGGGGATTTTGATGCACATTTCCTAGTGCCTGCATTTTTTGAGGGGGGACGATTTACTAAGTCGAGCATCCATTACTTAGTCGTTAATGGAGTGCCAACACCAGTCCATGAGACAGAATTTGCCAAGGATTCTGTATTTGGCTATCAACATAGCTACTTACCTGATTATGTGGAAGAGAAAACTAAAGGGCGCATTCCTGCGGCAAATGTAGAGCGTTTTTTACTGAGCGATATTCGTTCGGGCATTCGGCAACGTTTAGCCAAAATGCATAATAACCAATGCGGTGTAGTTGATGCTGAAAATCAAGCGGATCTCAATCAATTTGCCTCAGATATTTTGGCGATCGCCTCCACAGGTAAACGCTTTTTATTCCGTAGTGCCGCTAGTTTGCTGACAGCACTGGCGAAACTGCCGCCGCAGCCAATTGCTGCGGAAGACATGTCAAAATATATGCGATCGCCCAAAGCTGGTGTGGCAATTGTCGGCTCCCATGTCAAAAAAACCACCGAACAGTTAGAAAATCTGCTCAAAGCACCCAATACAGTACCTGTGGAAATTGATGTAGCACGACTTCTCAAGGACGTAGAAGTTCAATCGCAAATTCTCAAACAGGAAGCTCTCAATCAATTTCAACAAGCTCATGCCGCAGGTAAAACTGCGGTAGTATTTACCAGTCGCAAAGAATTAGAATTTGCAGACATTTCCACCCGTCTTGCGTTTGGGCAATCTGTATCGGCTCTGTTAATGGCGATCGTGCAAGATTTACCTACGGATATTGGTTTCTTGATCAGCAAGGGGGGCATCACTTCTAATGATGTTTTAAGTACAGGTTTAAAGTTACCAACGGCGAGACTGTTGGGACAGATTTTGGCAGGTTGCTCGGTGGTCAAGACTCCAGAAGATCATGATCGCTTTCCAGGCTTACCCGTAGTTTTATTTCCAGGAAATGTTGGAGATGCTCAGGCTCTGGCGACTGTATACAGCCGTTTAGCGATCGGTATTCATGACTAAAACCCAAAAGAGAAGGGGGCGGCGCGAAGTGCCGCCCCCTTCTCTTTTGGGTTTTGCTAAGGCTATGGGGAACCACCACAAATTTGGGGCTTCTCAAATCTGGGTATTAGGATTACGGCTCCGCCTTTGGGCAGACCTGTACCCGATGATGTGGTGGATATTCGCAAGCAAACTCTCTCAGATGCTAAGGTTCGCAATCAAATTGAAGGTAAGTTTGGACAAGCTAAACGACGGTTCAGTTTTATAGCTCTCCTTCCAAGAAGCAAGTGGCTAATCAAGTTTTCCATATAGAGAAACGTCAATATCAATTTAGTCAAAGAGAATTACAAATAAATTGTAAAGTTTTATTATAATTTGTAAGTATCTGGGTGCAATTAAATATAAAAGCCAAAACCTATAGTTTACGCACAGCGTGCGCCACAGGTTTTGGCTTTTAATTATGCCTACTTAATTATCAATACCGTTCTCTTGAACATTTCTTAAATTTATGACCGAATTTGCGACCAAACTCTCTGAGTCACTCCAGCCCATTTCTGACCAATTCAAATCTTTCAATGTCCCAGCACCAGTAACTCATTGGGGACATCCGTTTTTTATGGCGATCGTAATTTTTGCGATGGGTTCATTTGTGGCGATCTCAGGATGGCGCGGACGTACCGCTACTGACACCGAAGTCGCAACTAAAAATAAAGCCGATCATCGTAAAGTCGCTCCCTTAATGACGACCTTTCTCGCCGCAGGTTATACGGGCGGACTGCTATCACTAGTAATGCAAGGCAAGCCTTTACTTGAGAGTCCTCATTTCATCACTGGCTCAGTCGTTTTGACCTTACTCGCCATCAATGGAACGATTTCACTAACTGGGTTTGGTGGCAATCAGTCATTCCTTCGCAATACCCATGCCTATCTAGGTAGTGCGATCGTGGTGCTTTTGGTTGCTCATGCCTTATTAGGTTTAAAGTTAGGACTGTCGATTTAACGCTTGCGTAAAATATAAACCCAAACAACTTTGGGTTTTATTGACATCAATATCTTTCATACTTCAGTAATTCTCATTATATAAATTGGTTTTTTGAAAGCCAGCCGTAGGCTGGCTTTCAAAAAACTAATTTTGGGGTTTGCAGCACCTTAGGCGCTGCAAACCCCAAAATTGGTTTCATAATGAGAATTGCTGTTAATACTTCTCTTAGGTTGCAATAAATTTATGCCCCAAATCAATCCCTTTACGATTAGAATGCAAATTGCCAGAATGTTTGAGCAAGGTCAGTCACTTTTTGCAGAAATGAAAGTACAGGACTGGCTAAAAGAGCGTAACTATAATCCAAAAGAATATGTAATTCGATTTAATCAGAAAATGGCTCCTGTTGGAGCTAAGTCATCTGTAGTAGTGGAAATAGAACTACTTCGCAAAGATGGTCAACCCGTTGAACAATGGTTACAACAGGAAGTCAATCGTCAAGCTTGAATACAGCAATTTCCGATCAAACGAACCACAAGAATTTTTTGAAAGTGCTGCTTTGCAACACTTTCAAAAAATTCTTGGTTCGGATTTGAGTGCAAAGCGCTTTGCGAAGCCCATTAATTCTTTGAAACAGATGGCGATCGCAATATACGGAGAATCGGTAAAAAACATCAATTCTCTCTATTCTTTTTAAGAACTAGAAAGAGGCAAAATCAGGCGACTAAGAATGCGATTGTCCTCTAATTGATAGAGCGATAGCTCTCCCCCAGCTTCCTGCATTAGAGTTTGACAGATAGCAAGGTGTAGTCCAGGTGGTTGATCCAGCAGTGAAGGCGATAGCGGATCGATCGCTCGACCTTGATGTAACTCCTGTAATAAAGAAGCATCAACCGCACCATAATCAGTAATTGATAGCTCCAACAACTTCTCATCAATTTGACGACACCAAATATCGATCCTGCCCCCAACCTCAGATCTGCCACAAGCAAAAAGCAACAACTCATTTAAGATCATCTCCATTTTAGCGACATCCCCACCAATCACCACATTGGCTTGATTATGCACCTGTGACCATAGTTGTCGTTGCTTTACCAGTAAATCTACACGCTCTAAGGCTCGTTTTAACATCCCCGCCAGTGGAGCCGTCTCATAGTTAGGACGCAAGCGCCATTGTTCTTTACGGATAATTTGTGGCAGCGGCGATAGAGAGCCTTGCAACTGCTTGAGAGAGCTTTGCAACATCACATTATTAATTCCACCATTGCCATTAGCCCTTGCATCAGCATCCAATAGACGCTGCACTCCACCACTCACAGTGCGATAGATATCTTCTAGACGACGATGTTTATACCAGTTGAGACGTTCTAGTTCTTGACGATTATGCTTGAGATGATCGACCAGCAGTAGATGACGACGCGACCAAGCGAGTTGATTTGCCAACATATTAAAGGCTTGTAGTTGGCGATCAACCCACCTCCGCCCAACGCGATCGGCAACCAAAATCATTCCTGTGGGTTGATGGTCAGGCAAGGTTCGTAAAGCTGTAACTAGCATATGTCCCAAAGCAGGCGCATTTAGCCAAGACTTTGTAGATTCTGGTAAGTCATGGATACTTAGGGGCAAAATGCCTTCGCTTTGAATTGTCCACTGCACCAACTGATCTTCTTCGATCGCAATTAAAGTGTCATGCAGTGATAACTGATATTCAGCAAAGCTGGCAAACACTGACGCAATTTGTCCACCCTGACGACCAGGAAGCCAAGTTACCATGACCGCAAGGGGTGACTGCGTAACTTGAGCCATCAGTTGTGTCGCTGTTTGATGTAATTTTTCAAGGGTGTTGGCTTGCTGTAATGCCACTAGTCCAAACTGTACAGCCTGATGCGATTTTTGACGCTCATCAGACATTCGTTGTAGTTCATTTTGGTGAACGATCAAGCCCACTTGCTGAGATACGGCCTGCACCATTTCTCGCTCTGGACGCGCCCAAGTGCGAGGAGCTTCGTGAGCAACAGCCAAAATCCCTTCTAAAGCCTTGCCCGTCGAAGTACTACTCACTATCATCGATCGCACATCAAGATCGAGTAGAGAATTTCGCCATGATAAAAACTTGTAGTCACTATCAAGATTTTCCACTGTCGCAGCATCGGTGGACTGCTCCATCATCTGCATATCCACGGGCGCAAGCCCTGCCAATACATTGGGGATCGGTCGGCGATTTTTAGGATGATATTGATAGTCAACTCGAAATAAATCATTGTCTCTATCATAGGAGGCAACCCAAAATCTTTCTAAACCAAGCCTCTGACATAGCTGTTCCGCAGCTTTTTCCATCGCATTTTGCCAGTCACTATCAGAATAAATCGCTCTAGCAATACCTGCGGTGAGAATCTGGTCGGCGGCAATCCGATCTAGAGTTGCTTCCATTTCTTCTAAAGGAGCTGTGATCGAGGCTAACTGAGCGGCTCCGCGCACAAAATTCCGTTCGTCATCAGTCCATAACCTCGGTTCATCCCCTTCTACTGACAAAAATCCTAATAGTTCTGACTGAAAAAATATTGGAGCAATTACAATAGAAACTGCTCCAAATTGCTCCATAACCCGATTGCTAATTTCTCCCTTAGTCATGGACTTAGCGTCCACTACCACCACCACTTGATCTTTAGATAGTGATTGATATAGGTTGGGTGCATTTTGGACAGTGATACCTGCGGTATTATCAACGACTTGTTTGCCCTTTGGTCCTGCTTGCCGATTGGCAATTCGTCGCCAAAAGTATTGATGAGATCGCTCAAACCAATAGATATTAGTGTGATCAGGCATCACAAAACCGTGAGTTTGCTGCACAATTTCTTCAAGCCGATCATTGAGAGATGGGATATTACGAATCTTGTGCAGAATCTCCAATAGTGGCTCTTCTGGTCGCTTAGAGTTTTGAGTATGCCACTCAGCATCAAGGCGACTGAGAGTTGCACCCAGCGATCCTAAAACGACTGATAATCTGGCGCGTTCATCGTTGCGAGCTGTAACATTCCAAATCGTTGAGCCAAGAAGTACCAGACCAAAACTGCGATCGCGATGGTAAATCGGCCAGAGCAAAGTTCCTTTGATATCAAATTTTTGAGCTAACTTTTGCCATTCTCCACTGCGTTTTTCTTGGCGTAAGTCGGCGATCGGTACAGGTTTGCGCTGCAAGATCACCTGATCAAGCAGATCTCCAGCTCCGAGAGCAAAACGTTCTTTCAAAAACTTGAGTTCGCCCGCGGGTGTAATCCCCCCTTTTCCTGTGAGGCGATGATTTTCTGAATCGTAGAGAGCTATCCAAATTAGTTTGTAATCGAAATTATCTTGAAGATAATCAATGGTTGCACTTAACAGGCTGTCAATACTGTCTTCATCACGCAAGAACTGCATGATTCGCCCAAGGTTAACAAATTGGCGATCCCATGGGTTAGCTCCTGCTTGACTCATATTTTTGTCCTGACATTTTTGACTTAACTATGGTTAGCGGCGAACCTTAAATTTATGAACTTTGATAGCCAAAGTTTAGTTAAAGTAGGCTTATAACAGCTTTAAAACTAGTTTAACCATGTACACTCCATCCTAAGGGTACAATCTTTAGTCTTGAAAGTCAGCAATAAATCATACTTTTTAAAATAATTAACTGCTGCTAACTGTACAAAGTTAACTTAAAGCTATTTATATCAGATTTATTTATTTTATTTATTATAGACGTACTAAATCTACGCTAAATCAATCATAGATATACCATAAGTCCCTAAGGCTCAATCATGACTAGACCTTAGGTTGCTCATGTATCCATTAGCCATTCTAGCGATCGCTCACCAATTTGCAAGGGAATACTCACTGCTTTGCCCAAACGTGGGCGTTCTTTAGTAGTTTCTATAAATGTTTGTACCTGCTCTGCGACACCCCAGTCACTCAAATAGGAGGCGATCGCGTCAAGATGGGTAATGAACTCCGCTTGGCTCATGGAAAAAGACTGTTGCTCTTGATAGCGCCACATCACTTGCAAAAAGATTTTCCCCTGTGTTTTCCGTAACTGCACATCGTAAGAAAAATCCCATTTATCAGCGATCGCCTGACGAAGTTCTGTGCCTGTCATAAGTTCTACATTTTTACTTGTCTGTCTAACTTATACCAGTTCCTTGAATTGTCAGCATAATCAAAACCAAAGAATTGAAGGGCGGCGCGTAGCGCCGCCCTTCAATTCTGATTGATATGTAAAACCCTTGGAGGAGTTGCGAGCGCGAAGCGCCGCAACTCTTCTGAAGATCGAGGCAAGTGGCGATCGCTATACTAGATCACCCAAACGTCCATTTGCGCTTTGCAACATTTGGGCTGCGGTGTCCGCATTTACATTGCGCCAATGCATCAATAGAGCCAACTTTACCCGTCTACCTGATTGCTCTAACAAAGTGGATGCCTCTTCACGACTAAGGGAGGTGAGATCCCGAATGATCCTGATGGCACGGTCTTCCAGTTTGCTGTTAGTCACTGATACATCGATCATCCGATTGCCATAGACCTTCCCCAATTGCACCATTACACCTGTCGAAATAGTGTTAAGGACAACTTTTGTGGCAGTTCCAGCCTTGAGGCGCGTTGAACCAGCTAAAATCTCGGCTCCGACCAGTGGACGGATTTCCACATCATATCGAATCGGAAATTGTTCAGGCGGTACGCAGCAAAAAAAGATAGTTTGAGCGCCCCGTAATTTTGCTTCTTTGAGCGCTCCATGAACATAGGGAGTTGTCCCACCTGCGGTGATGCCAAATACCACATCAAGGTTGCTAACATTTTTGTCGGCGATCGCCTTTGCGCCATCATCTTCGCGATCTTCGAGGGCTTCAGAACTGCGTACCATCGCATTCATCCCACCCGCCAAGATTCCTTGGATCAGCTCAGGATTACTGCAAAAAGTGGGGGGACATTCGGCGGCATCCAAGACACCGAGCCTGCCACTTGTGCCAGCGCCGATGTAAAACAATCTGCCGCCTTTGCTAATTGCCGCCGCAATCACATCGATCGCAGTGGCAATTTCGGCTTTTTGCTCTCCCACCGCCGCAATAGCCTTGGCATCCTCTTGATTAAAAAGCTCGACAACTTCTAAGGTGCTGAGGCGATCAAGATTTTGACTGTCGGGATTTGCCTGTTCGGTTAGGAGATAACCGCGATCATATCCCTGTGAACCTTGTTCTGGTGGCGCTGGCTGTGGCATTACATTCTTCACTGTCCAAACTCAATCCTTGCTTTTTCGACAATTTCAGCCGTAATCGTATCACTACCCAATGCCTGCGCGATTTGTTCAATTCTTTGACGTGCCTGCGATCGCACAAAGTAGGGAATATTTTTATATTTAATCTTGGCTTCTGTCGTCCAAACTAGCTCGTCTAAATAATCTGAATTTGACATAGGTTTTTCCATGTTTTTCCATAGCTATAGCCATAGCTAATTCAAGTATGCCACTGTCATAGTTTTTATGAAGATTTGCCTCGTGTAGATTTACAATCCTATATTTTTAGTGACATAATCTACAGTAAAGCTATGGGAATACCGATCTATAAGACTGGTAAATTCCCCAATAATCTTGTATCTTAAGTCTGTAACAAAGAAGACCGAACTCACACAATTTAACTAAAACTATGACACTGCGTTTAGGCGATACCGTCCCTGATTTCACTCAAGCATCCACTGAAGGCACAATTAATTTTCATGAGTGGATTGGCGATAGTTGGGCAATTTTATTCTCTCATCCCAAAGATTTCACACCTGTTTGCACCACTGAACTCGGAACTGTCGCTAAGCTCAAAAGTGAATTTGACAAGCGCAATATCAAAGCGATCGCCTTGAGCGTTGATGGCGTTGATTCTCACAAGAGCTGGGTCAGCGATATAGAAGAAACTCAAAGCGCTACACTTAACTATCCTATTCTTGCTGATGAAGATCGTAAGGTTTCAGAACTTTATGACATGATTCACCCCAACTCCGCCACAGGCAACACCCTCACTGTGCGATCGGTATTTATTATTGATTCCAACAAGAAACTACGCCTCACCTTGACTTATCCTGCTAGCACAGGACGCAATTTTGACGAAATCTTGCGTGTGATTGATTCACTGCAACTAACCGACAACTACAGCGTTGCCACTCCTGCTAACTGGACAGATGGCGGCGACTGCGTAATTGTACCTTCCGTCTCTGATGAGGAAGCCAAGGTCAAATTCCCGAAAGGTTTCAATCCTGTTAAGCCTTATTTACGTCTAACTCCTCAGCCCAATAAATAGTATTCTTCGCAGTGAATAATTAGAGAAGCGTTGCTTTTTTAAATCAACACAAGAAAATAAAAAAGAGAGTGGTGCAAAGCACCACTCTCTTTTTTATTTTCAGTTTACAAATTTACTGTTTTTAGGAATTTACCTAAGTGGAATGTTCTAATTAATTGAATGAATCAATATCTTTGATTAAAGAGCAAACCGTCAATTTGATTTGCTCTTTGTTATTTTGTTTACCAGCTCTCGTCTTCGACGGTTGTTTTGTCCCAAATCTCTAAATCCAACTCTTCTAAGTAGATAATCCCACTTTGAATTTGTTGAGTTGTCCCAGTCAGTTCCAATGTAAACCAGCCATCATCTTGAGGGCTTTCGCCTAAAAGAGCAGCAATAATATTCACTGTTAGTCCATGTTCACAAGAGAGGCGAGAAATAATAGGTTCTCCATAGCAGCTTCTAGGAACACGCATGGCTATGCGTGTTGTCGTTCGGCGCTTTTCCTCTGTGCTTGAATCAGCTCTGGAATCGATACATTCCGCCGCTAGCATTGAAATTTCTCCAGTGCAAATGTCGTGGTGATTTGACACTCACTATCATAGCTAAAGTTTTACAGAAACGGAAGTGACTTAAGTCACTTACAGCAATTCTCATCACAAAACCAATTTTGGGGTTTTCCGCACCGAAGGAGCTGAAAACCCCAAAATTGGTTTTGTGATGAGAATTGCTGAGGTAGTTACGCCCTTCCCACCCAAGGATTAGCGGTGCGGCGCTTCGCGCTGCACCGCTAATCCTTGGGTTTTAATGTCTACTTTTAGACTAGGAAGGGCGTATAACTTTTTACAAATAATTTCAGATTGCTATATAACTGTAATTATCTAGCCTTGATCAAGGCGCTTAAAGTATAGCTACAGTCATTTGTTTTAGGACAAATCAAAACCCAATAAATAATTGGCTGGTGGCGCGGAACGCCACCAGCCAATTATTTATTGGGTTTTATATCCTAGTAAACTTGGCGATAGCTATAGTTGCAACTTACATTCGCGGTTTAATAATGTCAAAAATAGAAAGACTGATCATGATGGCAGAGGATGAGCTAGTGCAGTACAGCACAACAGCTCGGAAAATCGAAAAATTACGTCCTAAGTTTTGCCTATCACTTACTAATATTGAGCGACAACAAGCAAAAGCCGCATTATTAGCAGAGATCCCCACTGATGATATAAGTCAATTAGTAGAAAAAAATCGCCAGACGGTCACCTTGCCATTTTGGGGTATAGCTGGGCTAGGGTTGTTGCTGGGCATATCAATGGAGCAACCTTTAGATTTTATTGCCACCGTAATTGGTACAGGAGTTGCGATCGCTATTCAAAAATGGGGATGGCAGTTGCAAGCTAAGCGACTAGTTTTACAGACGCTCGAAGATATTGAAAATCCTACTAATCGCTAAACTCTCCCAGCAATTCTGATCATAAAAATTGGTTTTTATAGTTGTAGCTAGCCAAAACCCAATAGAGAGTTGCGGCGCGAAGCGCCGCAACTCTCTATTGGGTTTTGGATTTGCCTAATATTGATGACTATAGCTTTTTGGGTTCTTGGAGTGCAAAGCGCTGTATATTTAAACCCTGTGTTGTTTACAACACAGGGTTTAAATATCTTTTTCTTCCATGCTTCAAGTTGCCCTGATCTATCCTGAAATTCCCCCAAACACTGGTAACATTGCCCGTACTTGTGCGGCGACAAATACTCATTTACATCTCGTAGAGCCATTGGGCTTTGAAATTAGCGATCGCCAACTAAAAAGAGCAGGAATTGACTACTGGGAATATGTAAATGTTACCGTCCATCCAAATATTGAGGCTTTACGCGAAGCTTCGCAAGGTGCGCGTTGGGTGTGCTTCAGCGCTCGTGGTGCTTGCAGCTTTGGAGAATTTCAATATCAAGATGGCGATTGGTTGTTATTTGGTAGTGAATCTAGCGGCTTACCAGTAGAATTAATTGCCAAACATCCGTCGGTATATATACCGATGGAGCATCCTAAAGTTCGTAGCTTAAATCTATCAGTGAGTGCAGCTTTAGGATTATTTGAGGCTAGACGACAATTGGGTATGTAAAACCCAAAATTGGTTCGGCGGGCTTCGCCCGCCGAACCAATTTTGGGTTTTATTAAATTGCCGATCCTAAGGGTTATTAAATTAAGAGGAGCAACAATACCTGATTTGAAAAGCGTAAAATATCTTGTAAAGTAGCTATAGATTTACTTACAGCAGGTTGTGATTAAACGAAGGTACAGTAAATTTTTTAAAAGATTTAATAAAGTTTATTGCTTCAGGCTTGAGTAAAAAATACTGTAGGAATTAATTTGCTTAGGGACAAAGTGGTTAAACAGTGGTCAGAAATTCACCTTATCAAAATCAAGAAACAACCGATTCATCGCCATCTCCGTCGCAGTTAATGCGATCGCTTTGGCTTGGACTTACTCGTGAACGCAGCTTACCAGTATGGGCTTTGGTGGTAATTTTTTTAATATTACTAACGGTCTGGAATTGGCAATTAATTACCGCTACTAGTATCGGCATTCTGGCGATGATCACCACCTATGCAATGCAGAACTGGAACTGGAATGTTCTTTTGTGGCGAATTCAGAAATTTTTCCAAAGCCCTTATCGTCATTTACCACTATCTGTGGGTAGTGGCGTAGTTACGATCTTTTTGACTTATACCGTCTTAGCACTATGGTCAAGCCAAGAAAATCACTGGCTAGCGTCAGCAAGTATTTTACAAATGGGTGCAGTATTAACGATTTTGGTGCTTTTAGCCCGCCAAAGCTTTACGCAATGGTTACAGCGTCAGCAAGATCGTTTTGATCAACTAATTGCCCAACTAATGGTTAATGACGATCTGGCAAGGCTAGTAGCCATCAAGCAGATCACTCAGTATGTTCATAGCAATAGGATTCCTGCGGCTCAGGAAAAAGCGATCGCAGATTATTGTCAGATTTTGTTAAGTCGTGAAACGGAGACAACTATGCGTGAGGCGATTTTTGAGGCTTTAGAATCATTGCAATTAGCCAATATTCAACCTGTATTAAGTCGTTCAGTTGATACCACGAAATGAATCCTAAAGAGCTAACCAAGTCACAAATTCTTGATCATCAAGTGTCTTTATTGATTCAAAGTACCCCCGATCAGGAAACTGCTAGTGCCGTGAGTTTGATTACTTCAGTGCTAAAGGCGATCGCCCAGAAATTAAAGCACACAACCTATTTTGTAATTCAAGATCTTGATGCTGGCTGGCTGATTACCCCACTGAGCAATCGTGATAACCCTGAGCTAGAAAAAACCACTATCTATGCTTACTGTGATCTTACGCCAGCAAATATTGATCGCCTTAAGCTCAACGATCCCGATCTTGAATGTGGGGAATATAACGTTATTGAGATGCTGTTTCGCTTGATGGGGATGAAGCAGGTTGATAGTATCGTCTTCTTTGATCGCGCAACGGATACACAAAGAGGCGTTGAGATAGTGCGTAATGATATTGAAGAGTTATGCGAAAAACAAATTAAACGCGCTCAATTTAGTCTGCAAAAGCTTATAGAAGTTAAAAATAATTCTGATATTGCCTAAGTCACAGAGCTACAAAAAACATAAGGTGGCGCACAAGCACCACCTTACTTCCTTCCCAGTCTATAAAATCCAAGAATTAGCGGTGCGGCGCAAGCGCCGCACCGCTAATTCTTGGGTTTTAGTCGTGGTCAATGAAACCACACATCACCGAACCATTAACCGAGCCATTTCCATTTACTAAACAGCCGATACTGTCTGCTTTACTCATCGTGACTATGCGATCGTAGCTATATCCAGAAACTAAATCTGTGGTGATAGCGATCATCTCTGGTGTCGCATTAACAGCAACAATAATTTGATTGCGATTTATCTCAGCATTTTGGTTAGTAATTTCAACTTGAGGAGCGGTTGAGTTTGGATAGAGAGCTGCCATGATCTGAGGTTGAGCATTAACAGGATTAGCGATCGCTAATCCTGAAATCACAAAACTTGAAATGGTTAAAACTGTAGCGATAAATATATTTTTCATAACTGCCTCTGCATGACTCTCTAAACTGAACTTAAAGAAAAACTTGAAAGGAAAGGGAAACCTGATTGAATTAATTGTCTAGGAATAACCGCGATCGCGACTTCCTGCTATTAACTCAATCAATGGAATGAGCTGGATTTGGTAAGCGAAGAACTTATAGATATCATCATTTTTTTTGCTAGATTTGACAGTGACATCAGATCTACTTACCTGTGATTGCGATCGCATAAATTTGTGACAAATGACCAAGGTTTTGGATATAGCAAATGAGGGGCGGCGCATCGCGCCGCCTCTCATTTTTTGTTTAGCAAATATTATGTGCTGCCTCACCCTTTGGGTTAGCTTGACTTTACATTCCTAAATTTATGTTTTAACTTGAATGCACAAGAGGCTAAATCACTACAAATCAAATAAATGAAAACTCTAATCAACTCTTGCTTGGTTATTTCAGGATTAATAGCTGCGATCGCCTCAGCAACATTTACCAACCCAGCATTTGCCAATCCCGCGATTCGACAGGTTTTACAAACTAGAGAATGTCAAGGTTGTGATCTATCAAGGGCAAAACTAAGCTTTGTTAATTTGCGGGGAGCAAGCTTACGAAATGCCAATTTCGCCTCTGCGGATTTGAAGCTAGCTGACCTGCGAGAAGCCGATTTAATTGGCGCAATTCTTGATAAAGCGGATTTGCGAGGTGCAAATTTAGAAGGCGCAGACCTGACCAATGCTTATACTTCTGAAACTAATTTCTGTGGTGCAATCATGCCCAATGGACAAAAATTTACGGAAGGCTGTCCAGTACAAAAATAGACAAGTTAGAACCAAGAAGACGAGTAGCGGCGCGAAGCGCCGCTACTCGTCTTCTTGGTTCTAATGCAATACTCCCTTCCCAGTCTAAAAATAGACATTAAAACCCAAAGATTAGCTGTGCGGCGCGAAGCGCCGCACAGCTAATCTTTTTGAGTGGGAAGTGAGTAAAGCGTCTACATTTAGTAATAAAACCCAATAATTAAGTAGCGGCGCAAAGCGCCGCTACTTAATTATTGGGTTTTATTATTTTGACAGTCGTGATAACTTAGCTTAACTTTGGCGGTGATCGCCTATATGCATCCCTAGAGTTGTGTAGAATTATAATTAAGGACTTGAGAAAACTGGAAGAGTATTAGTTAAAGCACAAACAAAGCTCTAGGCTAAAACATGTTTTGTGTTGATCTCAGATTTTTATATTTATTCGTCTAAGCGGAGTTCCGCCCTATGATTGACGCTATTATCATTTTTACATTCATTCTTGCAGGCGCAGGTACTGGTTTTCATGGCATAGACCTAGTACCTCCAGAAATGATCGCCCACCTCAATGTTGAAAACTTCCGATGGGTAACATTGGCAGTTGGCTCAATTGTGGGTCTGATTTCTGGGCTGATCGTACAGAATACCTATCGTCGGATCGAGTCCAATGTCAGAAAACTGCCAATTGAGACAATACTCGGTCGCGCCGTCGGTCTTGTATTTGGCTTATTAGTCGCTAACTTGATGTTAGCGCCTTTATTTTTAATTCCAATTCCCGAAGATTTTTCTTTTATCAAGCCTCTAACAGCAATTTTAGTCAGCATTATTTTTGCCTATTCGGGGATGACCTTATCAGATACGCACGGTCGCGCTTTGTTGCGACTGATTAATCCCAACAATGTCGAAAGTAGTTTACTGGCTGACGGCACTTTACGGACTGCCTCGGCAAAGGTTTTGGACACTAGCACGGTGATCGATGGGCGCATTCAAACCTTGATGGAGACAGGCTTTTTAGAAGGACAACTTTTAATTCCTCATTTTGTGATTCAAGAATTGCAAATGATCGCTGATAGCTCTAATGATCAAAAGCGTGTACGCGGTCGTAGAGGTTTGGACATTCTCAACACGATGCGTGAAGAATATGGCGATCGCATTACGATTCATTCCGCCGATTTTGAAGATCTGCATACTGTCGATGCTAAGTTGGTACGCCTCGCTCAAGAGCTAAGTTGCACATTGATTACCAATGATTACAATCTCAATAAAGTGGCAAATTTACAGCAGGTTGAAGTTTTAAATATCAACGATCTTGCTCAAGCTCTGCGCCCAACCTACTTACCTGGTGATGAGATCAAAATCAAAGTTCTGAAGGAAGGCAAAGAGGCTTCTCAAGGAATTGGCTATCTTGAAGATGGCACAATGGTTGTAATTGAAGAAGGACGTGAATATCTCGGTAAGCAAATTATTGTGATTGTTACTAGCGCTTTGCAGACTTCGGCAGGTCGGATGATTTTTGCTAAACATGAGGCGATCGCCACCGTTTGATCAAGAGTTTGATTATTTGCTTTCCGTTACGCACTCTTGCGAAACTTTAATTTCTAGATCTTTAAAAACAAACGTTAATAAAATTTTATCGCCGATGCAAGTTTCGCCTTCCCATACACAGCGACAATTGGTATCAGGTAAAGTTGGGTGGGGATGGCGACAGGCAACTTATCCGATTTCAGCAAACTTTGCGTTTACAGGTTTGCTGATTTGGCTATTTGCCCTAATGCGATTACAACCTATTGGCGAAATTTTTTTAGCGATCGCCGCATTTTTGACTCTTATCGGTCTAGTAGTTGGTGTATTCACGGCTAAGTCTTTGGTGCAGGTATGTCGCCAAAATTCAGCTTATCAATTTTCGCGATCGCAGCTGATCGCGATCGTCACTTATTGGTTAGCCTTAATTGCCGCCCTTAGCATTGCCTCAGGGAATGACGACAAAACTAGAGTTACCAGTATTGTGATGACAATATGGTGGATTTTACCTGCCGCTATTCTCACAGGTATTGCTAGCGCCCTAACTTGGCACTCTAAACAGGCTAAAGCTGCTGCAAAAAAACAGTTGGTAGATCCAATTAGTGCCGATATTTTAAGTATTGTTGCCTATTCCGATCAAACGGTTTTGGTTAGTCCGTCAGCCTTGGCGCAGCAACCGAGGCAATTTAACAGCTTAGTATTGATAGTTTTGGGCTTTTTCTTTTGGACAATGCTTGATTTTGCATTAAATTTGCGAGCGATCGCGACGATCAGTTTAACGGTGGCTGGACTGACGGGATTTTTTACATGGCAAGCCCAATTGCGATCGTCCGAAAAGATATTGCATCTTAAATTTAGTGGCTTATGGGGAATTGCGGCGAACTATGTAATTAGTTTGCAGCCTTTTTCTAGCCTAGCCTTAATTAAATTGCAGGAAACTGGAGGCGAGCTAAGTTGGATGCAGCTATCAGGAAATAACCGTGATATTACGATTCCTTTGGCAATGACTACACAGGCAGTAACGACCAAAGAGGGGGTAACGGACGACCAATTAAGCGAAACCATCCGCGAGCAGTTTCAGCTAGCTAATCAAGAATCTGAACGCGATAGTTTGGGTTTAGCGAATGTATTGTTGCCTCAGGGCGCAGGAATTTTGGCAGGAGCAACTTTTATCACTTTAGGCGGCTTACTTTTATTTCTGTTTCCTTTGCCGACCCAGCAAGGTGTCGAAAGCATAATCGCGTGGCTAGGTGTTTGTTTAGTGAGTCCTGCGATCGCGCGATTCTTTTTACGTCTTGTGGCTCCCAACTGTTTACAAAGCGATCAAGCAAGCCATATTAAAAATTTCTTGCAAGCTTGGGAAGTTGGCGCAGTGTTGTTACTGCTAAGCATATTTCTCTCTGGTTTAGGCAAGGCGCCTAGTCTGATAGTTACTAGTCAGGCTTTACCAATATTTACTCTTATCTGTGGATGGCTGAGTATCAGTACTGGAGCTTGTATTCTTGCCTTTGTGCGCCGCACACCACTTTGGACTGCCAATAATTAGCTGTTTCCCTGTTCTTCTTACCCCCTTCCCAGTATCAAAACATACATTAAAAACCAATAACTAGCATTGTGGCGCGAAGCGCCGCAATGTCTAATTTTTCACTGGGAAGGGAGTAAGAGAAGGACGGCGATTTGCGCCGCCATTCTCTTTGGAGATATTTAGAACTGACAGGCTTGCTGTAACCATACATTTTCATCATCGCTGAGCATTGGCGATAACTTCTCGATGATTGATGCATAGTAACTCTGTAACCACAAAATCTGATCGGGGTTCAGTTTGGAGCGATCAATCAACTTCTTGTCAAAGGGAATATAAGTTAAGGATTCAAACTCGTACCAAGGCGTTGCATTGGCATCGGGAGATACTTCTATCTTTTTGACTTCTTTAACAAAATATAGATTTTCCAAACGAATTCCTCCCCATTTTGGTTGATAGTAACCTGGCTCAATGCTGTTGACCGTGCCAACATCAAGGGTTTGATTGACCCGTTTACTGATGCCATTAGGTCCTTCATGGACATTTAGGAATACACCTACGCCATGTCCAGTTCCATGTCCATAGTCTAAGCCACTTTGCCAGAGAGAAGATCGAGCGATTCCATCGATCTGACTGCCAGTTGTCCCTTTAGGAAATTTCTGCATCGCACAATTAATATGAGATTTAAGAACTTCAGTGTAGCGATCGCATTGCTCATTAGTAGGCAAACCAATACTAATCGCACGAGTGTCATCGGTAGTACCACCATAGAATTGTGAACCAGAATCTAGCAGCAGCAACTCACCCTTGATCAGCTTGCATTCTGGATTAGGATTGCTGTAATGCACAATGGAACCATTGGCTCCAGTACCTGCAATTGTGGGGAAACTGAGATCATAAAAACCCTCTTGCTGCTTGTATAAGCCTTCAATTTTATTGGCGACATCTCGTTCACTGATAGAGTTATCTGCTTCGATCTGTTCTTCAATCCATTTAAGGGTGAGTGTCTTTGCCCAGCTTGCTTTGAGATTAGCTTGCTGCATTTGGGCGATTTCCACACTATTCTTGTGAGCCTTAAAGTTCTCAACAGGTTGTTCAGCTTCAACTATTTTGGCTTTAACATCCTTAAGTTGGAGGTAAGTTCCATAGGTAGTCTGCGCGATCGCCACGAGTACCTTCTGCTCTGTTTCCTGATCGTTAGACGTAACAATCAGCGATCGCAAAGTGGAAATATACTGGTCATATTCTAGAATCTGCACCTGTCCCGCGAGAGCTTGACGCACGGATTCATCGATGCGAGAGGTATTAGTAAATAAATATGCCTCAGTTTTGGTAATGATCGCATAGCTAATGAATACAGGATTGCATTCTACATCGCGCCCCCGTAGGTTGTAGAGCCATGCAATCTGATCGAGTTTAGTTACAGGTAAAATCGTCGCTTTTTTTCTGTTCATCGCTTCACGGACACGCTCCAATTTCTTAGCTAGCGCTTCTCCAGTGAGCGATTCAGGAAGACTGATTACTGGTTGATCACCAAATGGAAGCAGGGGATCGCTCTTTGCCCAAGGATTTTGAGAGCGGACAACATCCACCAGATTTTCGATAACTGGCACGATTTCTACTCCATTAGCACTTAATCTTTCGGCAAATCGGCGATATTGGGCAACTGTAATCGTGAAGGGATCGAGACCGAGGCGGAGGGTTTGTAATTGTTGATTTGCTTTTTGGCCCAGTTCTTCCAGAACTTCTTCTACGGTTTGATGATCTTCCAAACCCACTTTACAGACTTTTTGCAAGGTGCTATCTACTTGCATATCCGCTTGTTCGTAATAACGCGAATCCACAAACACCCATGCGCGATCGCGGCTTATCAAAAAATCTCCCGCCGATCCTGTAAATCCACTAATCCATTGACGGCGCTGCTTTGCTTCTGGCAAATATTCGTTGAGATGCTCATCAGCAGAAGGTACAAAGTAGGCATCTAATTTATATTTAACAAGTTGCGATCGCAAGTCTGTAAATTTCTGAGCGACTCCTGTTAATTGATCGGGCAAAGACTGAGATAAGGGCATCTGGTTATATGGATAATAAATAACAAGATCTTAGCCTATGACTAGAAAAGCTGTCGCTAAGTTAGTCGCCAAGTTAGTCGCCAAGTAGCTCAGCGAAAAGAAAAAAGCTTTAGCAACGCGCAGCGCTGCTAAAGCTTTTTATTTAAGCAAAAAGGAGAAGCTGCGAAGTGACTTCTCTTTTTGTTTTTAGTTAGCCTCAAGCCTTGAGGTATTGTCGGTTGATAGACGGTTTCTCCACCATGAGAGCAAAATACTGGCATTGAAAATACTGGAATAGACTCCAGATAAAAAGCCAATGATCAATGCTAGAGAGAAAAAGCGTAGGGTTGCACCACCAAATAAGAAGATGGCAACTAGCGGCAAAGTAGCAGTTAGGGTGGTATTTATCGATCTACCTAACGTTTGATTGATAGAAGCATTGACTAAATCGTTGAACGTATTAGCACCCGCATCAAGCTTTACGTTTTCCCGAATGCGATCGTAAATTACCACAGTGTCATTTACTGAGAATCCGCAAATAGTCAACATTGCCACAATAAACAAACTATCAATCTCGACTCCCAAAGTGAGACCAAGGATGGAGAAAAAACCTGCGGTCACAAAAATATCATGGAACAGGGCAATAATGGCAAAGCTAGCGTAGTCCAGTTGAAAGCGAAATGCTAAATAAATACCAATGCCTGTGAATGATAGCCCTAGAGCTAATAATCCATTATTAAGCGCTTGCTGTCCGATCGCGGGGCCGACTTCATCAATCTGCGATTTTTTAGGATCAACATTGCCATACTGCTTCAGAGACTCGGTCAGTACTGACCGCAACTTTTCCCGTTGTTCAGTGGATAGGCGAGCTGTGCGTACCGAGATACCGTTGAGATCTTTACCGCTAACGGATTGAATCACGCTGTTAGTAAAACCTTTGCTTTCGATCGCTTGACGAACTGTCGCAATATCAATATTTTTGCCGCAACTATTGGCACTATCGCAAGCCAAGCCAAGGGTAATACTAGATCCGCCTGTAAAGTCAATGCCTAGTCGCAGTGGTGACCCTAGCTGCTGAAATGAAATCACCATTGCCACCAGCCCCGCCAAAATCACAGCAGAGGAAATGGAAACATAGAGGCGAGCATTTTTAATTACATCTAACTTCATAACACCGCACCTGTAGTATTGTCGTTTTTCTTGTCACTGCTTGTCTCTGGGGCGATCGCCTCAGTCGTAATGGTGGTAATTTTGCCAAAGGCTTTGATGCCAAAATATTCTGGTTTGCGGAAGCTCGGATTGCTAATCATCACTAACATTAGCGATCGGCTCAAAGTAACCGCCGTAAACATACTCGTCAGCACACCCACACCCAAAGTCACCGCAAAGCCCTTCACAAATCCTGAACCTAGCCAAAACAGAGTGCCACAGGCGATTAAGGTGGTGATGTTGCTATCCAGAATGCTTGACCAAGCCCGATAAAAACCTGCTTCCACAGATTTATAAAGGGTACGTCCTGCTTTTAATTCTTCTTTAGTCCGTTCAAAAATCAGCACGTTTGCATCGACAGCCATGCCGATACTAAGGATAAATCCTGCAATTCCCGGTAAAGTCAGCACCACGCCCAGTATGCTAAACACCGCAAAAGTGATCACGGCATAGGTTATCAGGGCAATATCGGCAACCACACCCAAAATACGGTAGTACAACACCATGAAGACTAAAACTAGAAATAATCCTGCAAGCCCTGCATAAATACTACTGAGGACACTATCCGCGCCTAGAGTCGCCCCAACTGTGCGGTTTTCGACGATCTCCACTGGTACGGGCAAAGCCCCTGCGCGTAGTTGCAAGGCTAGCTCATTAGCAGTATCAAGGGTAAAGTTACCCGTAATTACGGCTCTACCACCTGTAATACCTTTGCCTTGAAATTCGGGGCCCACAGAGGGGGAGCTAACCAATTTATCATCTAGAAAAATTCCTAAGGCGCGACCAGTCCCGCCCACTTCACCAGTAATTTGGGCAAATAGCTCACCACCTTTATCGTCAAAAGTCAGCGCAACTTGCCATGAGTTTTGTCCCTGTCCGATTGGGGCAGCAACAGCATCCTTGAGCATATTGCCAGTTAGCCCTGTGCGCTCGAAAATCCCTTTTAAGTCTTCAACACTTTTTTTATAAGCCGCCTCATTATCAGCGATCGCCTTTTGATCATTAGAATCCTTGAGGACTTCGCGCTGAATCGCCGCCGCCTGCTGAATTTGCAATCTTGCTCTCAGCTCACTTTCTGTGCCTTTCTTTTGCTTCCGAAAATCAAGCTGAGCCGTTGTCCCTAGCACTCGTTCTGCTTGAGCGGGATCATTTACTCCAGGTAGCTGAATAATTAGTTGATCATTACCCGCTAGCAAAATCGTTGCTTCAGAAACTCCTAAGCCATTAATGCGCTGTTCCACCACAAACTTGGCGGTTTCCATGATGCGCGGTGTAATTTCATTAATTCCCTGTTCGGGATTAATTTTTGCTTGGAGTGTAAGCTGTGCGCCACCTCGCAAATCCAAGCCCAATTTAGGTGGATGATTTACGATTAGATACACAGCCCCTAATAAAATTGCCAGTACAAAGGCAAGCAGGCGGCTTTGTTTACCCATATTTTTTATAGTTTTTGTGATCGCGATTTTGATAAAGGCATATTTTCCCTATATGCGGAAATAACATATGCCTTCACTCAAGTGTCATATTGAGATTAGGACATTTGTGATCATACTCTATTCAGTAATGTAGATTTATATGCAAGAAAATTTGATGCAACTGTTAGAAACAGTCGCCAAGGGGCAACTCAGCCCAGAAGAGGCTTTAGATAAATTAAAATATCTCCATTACGAATCTGTCGGCGACTTTGCCAAAATCGACCACCATCGCACCCTTCGCACAGGATTTCCTGAAGTCATTTTTGGACTAGGAAAGACTCCAGACCAAATTGTGCAGATCATGCGGGTAATGGAATCCAAAAATCCTCTAGTCATGGCAACTAAGATTTCCATGTCTGTCTATGAGCAAATACAGCCATCTTTGCGCGGCTTAAGATATTTTCCGATCGCTCAAATTTGCTGCCTCGGCAAATCAACGATGCAAAAGCAAGGCGTTATCACGATCCTGACCGCAGGTACTGCGGATTTGCCAATTGCGGAAGAAGCTGCTGTGACGGCAGAACTCTGCGGGTTTACCGTGAAGCGGCTGTGGGATGTGGGAGTTGCGGGAATACATCGTTTGCTCAGTCATCGTGAGGCGATCGCTGATGCCGATGTGATTATCGTGGTGGCGGGGATGGAAGGAGCATTAGCAAGTGTGGTGGCGGGGTTGGCGGACTGTCCGATTGTGGCTGTGCCAACTAGCATTGGGTATGGGGCAAGTTTTAATGGACTTGCGCCTTTGTTAACTATGCTCAACTCCTGTGCAACGGGAGTTGGGGTCGTAAATATTGACAACGGATTTGGAGCAGCGATGCTAGCAGGAAAAATTTTAAATAAACAAAACTCATAAAAGAGTAGCGACGCAACGCGCCGCTACTCTTAATAAATGAGGCGCAACGCGCCTCACCACTAATTTATTGCTTGGGAAAATCCTGTTAGAGCTTGTTGTGATAAGTCCCAAAAGAGATGTGACTGATCTTGCGATCGCAAAATAACTTGCGGCGATTTTTGTACTTGACCCACAGCAGCACAGGCTAAATCTTGAGCGTGAAATAAATTTTGAATAGCAGCTACCTTTTCAGGTCGCACACTCATCAGAAAGCCGTAACTAGGAAAAGAAGTGAGCCAACGCTCTAAGTCCACATTTGCTGGGATAGGAATCTGATCTAGATTTAAAACTGCCCCGCAATTAGAAGTTTCCATCAACATTAACAATGTGCCAATCAGACCACCCATACTAATATCCTTAGCGGCATCACAAAGCCCAGAATTTGCTAAGTAAGGCAAAATTGCTAGATTCTCACGCAATCGCGGTGGGTCAGCATTAGTTGCAGCATTCCAAAAAGAATAGTCGGGATGATACTGACCACGCAAATCGATCGCTGCTAATAGGACATCATGGGGCTGGGCGTTAAAGCTCGTCAGTAAGTTTTGAGCGCGTCCCAAAATCGCTACGGACAGAGCCTTATAAATGCTTCGGCAATTGGTATGTCCGCCGACAATTGGCACTTGATAAGCTTGCGAAGCCGCTTTCATGCCAGCCAGAAGTTCGGTAATCGAGTCGGGTGACTCACTCCACAGCGTATCGACAATCGCGATCGCCTCCCCACCCATTGAGTAAATATCACTGACGTTGACCATCACCGCGCACCAACCCGCAAACCAAGGATCACTCTCAATTAATTGCGGTAACATTCCCTCCGCAGCCAGCAACAGATATCCATTCCCATCGGGAATAGCCGCGCAGTCGTCACCCAATAGAATTGACTGATTCCATTGATCGCCCAAACCTCTAGCGGCGACCTGAATATCTTGCTTATGCAAAATTCCCATTGATTGCCTAAGTCGGTTAGCGAGATCAGCCAACATCTAAGAAGCCTCACGAATTAGCTCAGGAAAGGCAGGACGAATCTCATCACCTGCGGGATAGAAATTTAGGTCAGCTTCCATAAAGTGATGGGGGCGATCGCAGATAGTCATTTCCTTGAGAGAGTCCCAATGCAAGCGTTGAAAGAAGCGCACATTCTGAATCTGAACCGTTGCCAAAAAGCGATCGCAACCCCAAGTATTCGCCGTGGTGACAGCTTTGTAGATCAAGCCTTTACCAATCTGCCAACCGCGCCGATAGTCCTTATGTGTGCCAAGTCGTCCGCCATACCAGATTCCTTTTTGAGTTTCGTAAATTCGGACTACGCCAACGACTTGATTGTTTTCAGGATTAATTGCCACGATGGGATAGGCGATCGCATCGATATCATCAACATCATTCTCTTCAAATACATATTGCTCTTCCACAAAAATGGCTTTACGCAGCTCAAAATAGGCGCTGATTTCTTCGGGTGTGGAAGCGAGTTTGAAAATATAGGAAGGATTGCTCATTGGTGGGAACTCTAAAAAGTTTTTATTCAAATAACGAAAGCGCGGAACAAGCACCGCACTTGGCACAACCTGCTTTGATATCAGCAGAAGACATTTGCGATCGCTTGAGCAATGCGCCTACTTCTTGATAGACAGACGTCATAAATTCAGTGCTAGGAGACGGATGATTGGCTAGGGGCGTACCGCTGATCGGCACAAAAGGCACTACAAAAGGATAGACACCCATACTAATCAAGCGATCGCACATCTCTACCAAGGTGGCTACACTGTCGCCTAGTCCTGCAAGAAGATAGGTGCTAACCTGTCCCCAACCAAATACTTTTACGGCAGCTTCAAAGGCTTGAAAATAATAATCAAGGGGAACACTTGCCTTGCCAGCCATGATCTTGGCACGAACCATCGGATCGGCGGCTTCCAAATGCATTCCGAGGGTGTCAACTCCTGCCGCCCTCATCCGCTCAAACCAAATGAAATCATCAGGAGGTTCACATTGAGCTTGAATGGGAATATCAACTTTGGCTTTGATTGCTCTGACACATTCCGTTAAATAGGCGGCTCCGCGATCGCTTGTATTGGGAGTACCAGTGGTCATCACCATATTTTTGACACCATCTAAACGCACGGCTGCTTCCGCGACTTCTGCTAATTGGGCGGGAGTTTTACGAGCGATCGTGCGACCAGCTTCTAGAGACTGCCCGATCGCGCAAAATTGGCAAGATGTATCCGTATGGTTGTAACGGATGCAGTTTTGTAAAACCGTTGTCGCTAAGACATCGTGGCTGTGCAGCAGTGCGATTTTCCAGTAGGGTATACCGTCGCTAGTGGTGAGGTCATAAAACTTGGGAGATTTCGGGAAGGTAATGGGCGCGATCGTGGCATTATCTAATTTCAGCAGTATCTCATGGGAATGATTTAGCTCGGCACTGTAGGGTGATTCAGCCGCCGAACTATTAAAAATAGGAACCATCACTGTAGTTCCTTCAATGGCGATCGCCTTATGGTCAGAAGGGCCTGCTCCACCTTTGCGACCAATGGCACTAGATTGAGGATCGTTTTTTCCATCAATTAGCTGCAATCCCTTAGTCTGCAATTCCGTAATTAGTTGTTGTTTATTCATTTAAAGATCGCGCTCCCAACGAAATTTGCGATCGGATTCTTGAATCTGCACATCATTAATGCTGGCTTGACGGCGGCGCATTAAACCGTTTTCCGCAAATTCCCAGTTCTCATTTCCATAGGCACGATACCAATATCCAGAGTCATCATGCCATTCATATTCAAAACAGACCGAAATCCGATTGTCCATGAAGCTCCATAGTTCTTTTCGCAAGCGATAATCAAGTTCCTTTGCCCATTTCCGTTTTAAAAACTCGACAATGGCGGCGCGACCACTAAAAAATTCCGCACGGTTGCGCCACTGCGAATCCTCAGTATAAGCAAGGGCAACTCTCTCAGGATCGCGAGTGTTCCAAGCATCTTCTGCGGCTTGCACCTTAGCTTTGGCAGTTTCCAACGTAAATGGAGGTAAAGGAGGTTTCATGACTTACTTTTATACCGTTTGACAATATTGGTTTGGTGAAAACAAGGGGCTTAAGCCCCTTGTTTTTAAACATTGTGGCGCACGCGTAGCGTGCGCCACAATGTTTGGTTAGCTACTTATCAATTCATCTAATCCTTGCCTAATCTCCTCGACTTGAAACCCTGCAAAGGGTGAGGCATCAAGATGGAGCTTTAGGAGATCGGGGCGAGCATAATGACCAATAGAGTCCATCATCCGCTTACGTTTGGTAATCAAAGAGAAGTCTAAATCCGCGATCGCCATGCCTTCACCATCAGTAATTGGAGGACACAAATGCGTGCCTTCAGGACTAATGATCGCCGTGTGACAGCCCCCCATCAGAGCCTTTTGCAGCTTTTTATCTGGAGTGATTTGCAAAACTTGCTCAGGTGATAGATAGCCTGTGGCATTGATCACAAAACAGCCAGACTCAAGGGCATGGTGACGAATTGTGACTTCAATTTGATCTGCAAAAATTTGTCCAACCAGAGATCCTGGGAATTGAGCGCAATGGATTTGTTCTTGTTGGGACATCAAGGCAAATCTCGCGAGGGGATTGTAATGTTCCCAACAGGCGAGAGCGCCCACTCTCCCAACCGCAGAGTCTACAACCTTTAGTCCTGCGCCATCTCCTTGTCCCCAGACCATGCGTTCATGGTAAGTGGGCGTGATTTTGCGGCGCTTGAGCAAAAGGGAACCGTCTGCATCAAAGATTAGCTGTGCGTTATATAGGGAACCACCATCACGCTCGTTTACACCGACGACGACGACAATACTATGCGATCGCGCAGCTTGGCTTATAGCTTCAGTCACTATAGAGGGAACAGTCACGGCTTCTTCGTAAAGCCGCATATGCTCCTTTCCCATCATCACTGGTGGTTGCACAAATGAGAAATAGGGATAGTAGGGAATGAAGGTTTCAGGGAAGACGACAATTTGAGCGCCCTCTTTAGCAGCCTTCGCGATCGCCTGTAAAACTTTATCGGTCGTATCATCGCGGCTAAATAGCACAGGACTAATCTGGACTGCCGCCGCTCTAATCTTGCGTGAATAATCCACGATTAATCCTATCTATAAAGTCCAAGTATCAAGAATGAAGGCATTATCCTTACGGTGTAGCAAGATAATATCTAAGACATCGAGGGGACTGATGGGACGGATACCAGGAATTAGGGAAGGTTCACCATGACCATAGAGAGCTTGCAAGGCAAAGCGACAAGCATAAACTTTGCCACCTTCAGACATGAACTTAGTGATTTGGTCATTAAAGTTTTGGTGTCCGGGGAAAGCCGCATCACCAAGTTTAGGAAAACCGCGCTGTACGCCAAGGGTAACCCCTGGACCATAGAGAAGAATAGAGGTTTCAAATCCTTTACGCAGTAGACGAGTAGCTTGCAACAAGTTTACAAACCCGATAGAACCCTCAAAAGCAACGGTGTGGAAAGTTACTAGAGCTTTTTCCCCAGCCTCAGCTTTTACATCTTCAAATACTTTCTCTTCGTAATTAACAAAGAAATCACCAGCTTGGTGGGCGGGAGTGGTTACTTCAGGCATCGTTGTTTTTTCCTTAAGAGACAGATGGGTTAACTACTTATCGACTCAGATTAATTGCTAGCTAACCTCAGACTTTGTATATATAGTTACGAAAAGGAGAACTCTGTTCTTATCGACAGTGACGCGATCGCATTGTGTAAAGGAACTATCAAAAGGAGATTAGATACCTATCGAAATCACTAGGTAAGTAGCTCGGCATAGTTATAAACCAAACCCAGATTGTCGCCCGCGTAGCGGGCGACAATCTGGGTTTTAAGGTGGCAACGTTCTGTAATCATGAGCCTAATAAAAATTCATTTACCACCGCCCAATCGTTTTGGGGATGAGCGACCTTGCGGCGAGCCATGATGTAATCAGCGAGATAGGTGGAATCTCTAGCGACACCTGAGAATCTACCTGAACCCCATGTGTAGAGCCAAGGCAAGCCCAAGAAGTAGAGTCCTTTAACTTCAGTCACACCACGATCATGCCCCGGATAACCTTTGCCATCAAAAACAGGAATCTCGATCCAACCAAAATCTGACTTGAAGCCAGTACACCAAATCACACTACGAATATTTGCAGCTATTAAATCCAGATCAGGTATGTCCATTTCTGGCTGCCAGACGGGTTCATAGGGTAGCTCAACTGGCGCGGCAATCTTGTTCTTTTTAATGAAATTATCAATGGTAAGCTTGATGCTTTCTGATACAGCATCCGCACCATCGAGATTCTTTTTGAGGTCATTAAAAAATTCTAGACTAGTCGTATTTTCTTGTTTAGTAATACTTTTGAGTCTGCCATGCAACTGCATTCCTTCCTTAGCAAAGCGGCGTAGATCAATCTCTCGACCGCCATCGCGCCCAGTGAGATAGTGATTAGCCTTAGCCCGAACCTTCTCTTTTTGGGGATGTTGATCAATGGAAAGATCGTAATAGCCCATGAGATCCAGCCATTCCACGGCATCTTTACCTCGATAGCGTCGGGGCGATCGCGGCGCACTACCAACACAAAGATGAACTTTTCGTCCTGCTAGATGGATATCTTCGGCAATTTGACAACCTGATTGTCCTGTTCCAATTACAAGAACTGCGCCTTCAGGGAGGGATTCAGGATTTTTATATTTGGAGGAATGTAATTGCAGAACTGACTCTGGCAAACGCTCAGCGATCGCAGGGATTTTAGGTTGATGGTATGCACCTACGGCAATAACCACTTGATCGGCAGTGTAGTCACCGATGGTAGTATTAATTTCAAATAGTCCGCGATCGCCTCGCTTTAGTGATAATACTTCCACACCTTCTCTGATAGGCGGACTAAAGGAATTAGCATAGTTCTCGATGTATTCTACTATCTGATCTTTTTTGATAAAACCTTCGGGTTCATCGCCATTGTAAGGATATCCAGGGAGTTGGCATTGCCAATTAGGAGTGACTAGACAAAAGGAATCCCAACGCTGCGATCGCCAAGCATTAGCGATCTGATTTTTCTCAAAAATAATGTGTGCTAAGCCTCTCTCTTTTAAGCAATAGCTCATGGACAGCCCTGCTTGACCACCACCGACGATTACAACAGGATAGTGATTTGTCATTGTCTAACTTCTCAATTCAAAAAATCTTTGATATTCCTTTTGCTAGCAAAAGGCTGCAAATTCAGAGTAAGTGTTAGCGAAACTGAAGTTTTGTATTCCTAACTACGGAATCCTTAAGTCTATCGATAAGGTCAGGAGTATAGACTTAGATTGCGATCGCTGAAGTGATTTCCACACAAATTAACAGCTATGACAAGGCAAGTTTTTCTTACTCCCTTCCCAGTGAATAATTATGCGTGTGCGGCTTCGCCGCACACGCATAATTATAAGTAAATAAGCATTTACAGCGCTTTGCGCTTAATTAAACCCCAGAGAGATTTTGGGAAGCGGCGCTCCGCGCTGCTTCCCAAAATCTCTCTGTACTACTCAAAGCCTCAATAGCCTGTAATTACAGACCAAAACCCATAAAGTTGCGCCCCTGCGGGGCGCAACTTTATGGGTTTTGGTAATTTATTTTACACAAGTACTTAGACAGCATTTGGGATCTTATAATAAAAGTAAAAGTGGTTGGGAGATGGCATATACCAGCGATTTAATTGATCAAGAATGGGAGATCATTGAATCTGTATTACCCAAAAGGAAGAAAGCAAAGCTGCCAGATTGGACAAAACGCGAAATATTAAACGGAGTACTGTATCAACTGGAGAATGGTTGCGCTTGGGCAGACTGACCCAAAGACCTACCACCGTAATCAACTGAGAGGTTACTAACTTCTGTAAAGCACAGCTATTCTCATCATGAAACCAATTTTGGGGTTTGCAGCGTCTAAGGCGCTGCAAACCCCAAAACTGGTTTTTTTTGAAAGCCAGTCTAGGGCTGGCTTTCAAAAAAACCAGTTTTTATAATGAGAATTGCTGTGTAAAGCACTTGTTAGTTGACTATTATTAAGACCATAAATTAGTATTGTCAGGGTTGGCGAATATTTTAGGAACAAAATTATCTCTTTATTAAAATCTAATCTTTTTAAACGTTTTTGAGCGTTTTCTTAACTTCTTAAATAAGTTTTTAAATGAATGCAGTTGTATAAATTTTTCAAACTTCTACCTCTTCTATCTCTTCTGTCTGCGATTTATTTTTCTATAAATAGTTCAGTAGCTTCGGCAAGCACTCAGGATAAACAAATTAAGAGAAAAGTATTGCAAGAACAAAAGGAACAGAAAAATGATTTTCTAGTTCCAGATAATTCGCAATTTTTACCACTACAAGAGCTTGAAAAGTTGTTAGATAGACAACAGAACTTCATTTTAGCGTCGCCTAGTAAACTTAATCCTAGTTTGCGAATACCAGATCCTGAACCTTTACCAATTGAGAAGCCAGCTATACCAAAAAAAATAGAACCTACTATGGTGGATTACGCTGTTCTCGATAGTATGACAACAAATTTTCAGCGTGATGACGAAAAGACGGGACAACGTAGTCAGATTATTGAACCAACTTGGAAATGGCGTTTTAAAGATGGAACTATAATTGGTTTGCAAACAGGATTTAATTCCTTTGACTTAGCAGGTAAAAAATCAATAAATAATCTGCCATTACAGTTTATTTATGAGAAAAATTTTGGTTCTTTTAATCTCAATGCACGCGCGGGGATCGATGTTTACGATCGCTTGCCAACGACAGCAAACTTTGAACTTAATGCTAGTCTGCCTGTGTCAAATGGGGTGACTTTATTTGGATTTTTAGAGCAGAAGCCTTATAAATTCAATGTAGATACAATTGAAAATCAAATTAAGATCCGTAGATTTGGACCCAATATTTATTGGCAAATCGATCCTGATACCAGTTTGTTCTCGTTATATCGTTGGGGTAACTATAGCGATGGGAATAACGATCAGCAGTCTTTTAGTCGTTTAGAGCGTAAATTTGGGCAGTTTGCGATCGCTGCTAATTTATTTACTTGGTCTTATGACCGCGAATCTCAGCCCAATATTTACTTTTCGCCTAGAGATTTTCTGGTGTACACTAGCGAATTATCTTGGCAGGGCGATATATTTAACTTTTTAAACTGTAAATTAGCGATTAATGCAGGAGAGCAAAGGCTTAATAGTAGTTTTACACCAGCAAATAGTTATCAAGCAAAATGTACAGTCAAAGTATTGCCTAATATTGAGATGGATTTAGGATACTTGTACAGTAATGTCCAAAAAACTGGCGGTGGTCTAAGTTTCCAGAATGAAACAATTTCTGGACAGCTAAGAATGAAATTCTAAACTGCGATAATGAATATAATGTATGAGATATGCTCACAATGTATATTTAAAATTTAGGTTGTAAAGTTTAAAGCGTTATTTATTCTTAACAATCAGTGGATAGTTTCTGTATGCGCGAGAAAATCCTATGAATTCTGATTTCGAGCCACCATCTTTTAAATGGGTCTTCTTGGTAACTTGTGGAGGAGTTGCTACGGCGATCGCAATTATTTTCGGAATGGAACAGCTTTCGAGTAATCTAAAACAGTCTTACTCATTAACAGCGATCGCGTCAGTAACCCCAAAATCATCAGTAACACCAGAGCCGACTCAAAAATCTGCGATCGCAGCTAATCCATTGTCAAAACAAGAAATTCAGGCGATCGCTAAACTGGATAGTGAATCGGTCAAACTAGTAGGGCAAGCCGTACCTTTAGAACAGCAAAGCACTAGTAATCCACCCTATATTTCACCTCAAGTAGGTCAACTTACTGCTGAGGAATTAGCAACTGCTAAGCAAGCATGGCGCTATTTTGAGAAGAATTGGAATGAAGATACTGGTTTGGTAAATTCTGCGGATGGATTTCCCGCTGTGACGTTGTGGGATCAATCGGCTGCGATCGCGGCTTTGGTGAGTGCGAAAGAACTTGATTTAGTAACTGAAGCCGACTTTGAGAAGAAGATGCGGAAGTCATTGCAAACTCTTGCCAAGTTGCAACTATATAAAGGGGAACTACCTAATAAAGTCTATAACTCTAAGACTTTGATTCCTGTCAATTATGGCAAGTTGGACAAGCGCGAAGAGATTGGTTGGTCAGCGATAGACATTGGCAGAATGGCGATTTGGCTGAAGATTATTGCGACGAAGTATCCCAATCTTAGCGAAGATGCGAATAATGTCTGGAAAAGCTGGAAAGTGGAACGCCTCACTAAAGACGGACAAATGTATGGAACTAGTGTTAATAAAGGGAAAGAATCCTATAACCAAGAAGGAAGATTGGGATATGAGAACTATGCGGCTTATGGGCTTAAGCTTTGGGGTCTAGATGTAGCGAAAGCTCTAGATGTGAAGTCTCAAGTTGCTTTTGTTGATCTCTATGGACAGGGAGTTCCCTATGATAAGCGGGACTTCCAAAACTCGGAAGCGAATAACTATGTATTGAGTGAGCCATTCATTCTGGATGGCATTGAGACAGGCTTCCAGTCTTTACCAAAAGCTTATAGCGATCGCTTATTAGCTGCACAAGAAGAACGGTATAAAGCGACCAAACAACTCACCGCTGTTACCGAAGACAACTTAGATCGCGCTCCCTACTTTGTCTACAGCACCTTATTTGTGAATGGGAACGCATGGGCAACAATCACGGATACCCGCGAAACTCGTAACGATTTACGCTTTCTCAGCGCTAAAGCAGCGATCGGTTGGTATGTGTTATACAACAGTGATTACACCCGAAAGCTGTTTGGTTTTGTGAGAAATAATCTGAAAGCAGATTTGGGCTGGTATAACGGTTTTTATGAAACCTTAGGGGAACCGAATAAGTCACTAACTGCTAATAACAACGGCGTAATTTTAGAAAGTTTACTCTATAAAAAAGTAGGACAACCTTTAACTGTATGGGCAGGAATTTCTCCTTAAGTAGCTATCCACGTTGGATCAGGTTTGTATCGGGGTTTATTGTTGGGGTAATGCTGGCAATTTTGTTGTCACAGGTACAGATTGCAACAGCGATCGCCCAGAATAATCCTCAAAGCTCTAAACAAAATGACAAAAGTTCGGGCGCAACCTGTGCAATTATGCCAGCTTCTCTTACTAATGAGGAGAAGGACTATGCCAAAGCAGCATGGCAATATTTTGCGAAGAACTATCAGCCAGCGACGGGGTTTGTGAATGCGACAGGGGGCTATCCATCGGCAACACTCTGGGATATCGGTAATTACTTGGTGGCGCTGAATACGGCGCGTTGGTTAGATCTGATTTCACAAGGGGAATTTGACGATAAGCTCAATAAGTTTTTGACTTCTTTAGGTTCACTTAAGCTATTTGAAGATTCACTCCCCAATAAGGTTTATAACACAGCAACTTTGGCAATGGTGGACTATGGCAACAACCCTAGCGCCCGTGGGATCGGTTGGTCAGCTCTAGATATTGGTAGGCTGCTAGCGGCGTTTCATATCATTCGTATCTGTCATCCTCAATATAACGATTGGATCAAGGGTATTCTCGCTCGTTGGCAATTGACGCGATCGCTGAAGGACGATCAAATCTATGGCGCAACAGTTAAAGGTGATGGCTCAACGATGCTTGTCCAAGAAGGGCGGCTTGGCTATGAAGAATATGCCGTGCGCGGCTATGAGCTTTGGGGATTTAAAGCAGACAAAGCTAAATCTTCGGAACCCTTTAAGTTTGTTGATATCTATGGAGTGCAGATACCTGTAGATACGCGAGATTACCAAACTACCAATGCTAATAATTATGTAGTGAGCGAGTCCTACATTCTTGATGGCATTGAATTTGGTTGGGAACCAGAGTTAGCTGATTATGCTAATAGAGTTTTGGAAGTGCAGAAGCGTCGTTTTGAGCAGACGGGACAACTGACGGCGGTGACAGAAGACAACCTTGATGCGCCACCATACTTTATTTACAATACAGTTTATGCAAACGGTGTCGATTTTGCGGCAATTACCGATGAAAACAAGCCAATTCCGCAATTTCGCAGTATTAGCACTAAGGCAGCTTTTGGTTGGCGCTATCTTTATCCGACCAATGACTATGCCAAAAAGATCTTTGATGCAGTCAAGGGACTACGCAGTGAAAAAGATGATGGATTTTTTGCAGGGCTGTACGAATCCTCCAAAATCCCGAATAAGTCTTTAACTGGCAATACCAATGGTCTGATCCTCGAAATTCTCTATTACAAAGCCAGAGGCAATCGTCCGATCATCGACCGTGCGGGTGTAGTTACTACGACAGCAGCCTCTACTACTTCTGCTCCTATAGCCTCAACTCCTACCACGAGTCCTTCTCCAACAGCAAATACCAATCCATCGCCAAGTTCTCAACCTATTCCCCCAGCGAGTTCTACCTCGACTAAGCCAACTGCGATCGCTAAATCAGTTGCTGTACCACCACCGATCGCACCTGTTGCCGAGGAATCTAGCCCTTGTCCCAAGCTCAGTCAGCCACTATCGGTCAGCGATCGCCGTTATGCCCAAGCTGCATGGCAATATTTTCGGACTAATTCTCCAGCATCAGGCTTAACTAATGATCGCCGTGATTTAAAAGGGGTGACGCTGTGGGGATTGGGGGATTATTTGATCGCTCTCCGATCAGCTAAGGTTCTAGATATCATTACTTGGAGTGAATTCGATCAAAGGGTACGACAGTTAATTGGTACGGTGCGACAATTGCCCCTTGTCGGTGGCGAGTTACCGAGTCGCGCCTACGATCCTGCGTCATTACAACCTGTGGACTATGGTGGTAATTCTGCGATGAACGGAACGGGTTGGTCGGCGGCGGATATCGGTAGATTTTTATCAGCTTTATATAGTCTCAAATCCTGTCATCCTGAATATACCGATGCTGTCGATCGCACTTTGTTAGATTGGTCTTATTTGCGGGTAGTCCGCGATCGCACGCTCTTAAATGGCATCGTCACTAAGGATGACTCAGGGCGCAATCTATCACGGGTAACACCAGAGTCTCGTCTCGGTTATAGCGAATATGCGGCTAGAGCCTTTCAGTTATGGGGATTTGATGTTGATCGCTCCGTAGTCGGCAATCAATATGCTAAAGCCAATGTGGAAGGTTTTGAAGTTCCGATCCGACGGATGGATGCTCCCAAATCTAGTGAACTCGAAGTTACGGTCAGCGAACCATTTTTGATGTATGGCTTAGATTTTGGACTCGATCCGCAAATGCGGGCTTTAACGGAACCGATAATTAAAGCTCAAGCAGAGCGCTATCGACGTACTAAGATATTCACCGCCGCCAATACATCGGCAATTAATACACCACCCTATATTCTCCATAGCAGCATTGTCGGCAATGGACAGTCGTGGGCGAACCTTGATGATCAGGGAGAGTTCGCTAAGATTGATCGTATTGTCAGTACAGGCACTGCTTTTGCGATGTATGCGCTCTTTCCCAATGAGCCTTATACCCGTGAACTCTGGCAAGCAGTTACGGATCTTTATAACCCGCAACTGGGATTTTACGAAGGGTTCTATGAAAACTCAGGTAACCGCGAAAATAATCAAACTGCTAGTACCAACAGCTTGATTTTGCAATCAATTCTCTATCGAGCCACAGATCAGCAGCCTTTGATTCGTCCGATGGCTGCTAATTCTCCTTGGTGGCAAGCGATCGCATCTGAAGACTTGAGCCGAGGACTACCATCGAATAAAGCTCCAACTGCAAAATTTATTGCGAATGGAACTGATAGCTATTGGGTGTCAGCAAATCCTAATACGACAACTTCTCAAAAAGCACCCAATCTCACAGCCGATATTCCTTTAATAATTGATAGAACTCAATCTACGAAACTCCGACCAGTTACGCCAGAATCTAAACAACCATTTAAGCTGCCTGTAGTTATACCTGTAAAACCAATAGCTTCTCCAGAATCAAAACAGCCTCCGATCGCAATTAGTCCAAAACCTCAAGTACCCGTAGTTAATTCATCAACGCCCCAACCTCAAACGATCGCGCCTATCTCTCAAATATCTCTATCAGAAACCGATGCGATCGCTGCAAAACTGGCATGGAAATATTTTGAGAATAACTTCAATCCGCAGACGGGAATGGTCAATGCAGTAGATCGCTATGCTTGGACAACCCTCTGGGATCAAGGTAGTGCTTTACTCGGTTTACATTCTGCTCAACAGCTAGGGATCATTTCGCCTGAAGTTTTTCAACAAAGACTGACCGCCTTACTCAACACTTTTGAGAAGTTGCCATTACCCAAACATGGTTTACCAAACAAGGCATATAGCACTGTTAACGCTGCGATGTATCAGCTTGACAACACGCCCGATCCCGATGGTATTAGTGGCTGGTCAACCCTCGATACAGCGCGATTCTTGGGGGCAATGCACGTCATCCGCGTAAATCATCCCGCTTATCGCGATCGCATTAATAACATTGTCAATCGCTGGCAACTGACCAAACTCGTCAAAGATGGCTGGCTCTATGGTGGACATCCCGACTCTAGCGATCGCTTTCAATATCTCCAAGAAGGCAGACTCGGTTATGAGCAGTATGCCGCCCACTCTCTGAAACTATGGGGAATAGAAGCTGCCAATGCCCTCAATAACCCGCCAATGCAAACTGTAAAAGTTGATGGTATCAATTTAGAAGTCGATCGCCGCGATCTCCAGAGTTCTGGTGCAAGCAATCATCTGACCAATGATCCCTATGTCCTATGGGGCTTAGAAATTGGCTGGAATGACATGGGTAAGCGTCAAGCCGAAACTCTCTATCAATTACAAAAACAGCGCTTTGAACGTACCCAAATTGTGACTTCGATTAACGAAGATTCGATTAACCGATCGCCTTACTTCCTCTACTACAGTGCCTATGTCAATGGACAACCTTGGCAAGCGATCGATAGTCGGGGCAAAGCCTATCCCGAATTAAAATTTGTGAGTACTAAATCAGCCTTTGGTTGGAGTGTTCTCAAATCCGATGAGTATGCCTCGAAGTTACGCGACACAATGAACTTTGTTGCCGATCGCGATCGCGGTTATTTGTCAGGTAAATATGAGAACGCCAGTTTAGGCGTAAACAATGTCATGGATGTGAACACAAACGGCATTGTTTTAGAGAGCTTATTGTACAAAGCCAGAGGCAATGTTCCTCTTTTAAGTAGCCCCAATGCTGTGCAAGCTTTACCTGTGCAGCTTGCAAATCAGCCATCTAATCCAACTGTTCAAAAGCCTGAGCCAGTATTGCTCAAAGACTCTATCAATCCTAAACCACCAGTATTACTAGGACTCTACACCAGTGGCTATATCGGTGAACAAAGTACGATTGATCGCGAGTTGAAGCAAGTTGATCAATGGACAGGCAAAAAATATGCGATCGCTGGCATATTTATGGATATTCAAGACGAAAATCCTGACTACAATATTGGTCGTCGATTGGAACTCTTGCGTGAGAATGGCTACACCGCTTTTATCAATCTCAAGTCAACCCGCACTGCCGCCGAAATTGCGAGAGGCGATTTAGACAAGGATTTGCGAAGAGTTGCTAAAGCTGTTGCTGATTGGACAGGCAAAGGCGAGGGACGGATGATGTTTATTGCGCCAATGCAAGAGATGAATATTAGTGGAGAAGCCTACAGCCTCGACCCGATCAACTTCAAACTCGCATATCAAAGATTTCAACAAATCTTTGCAGAATTTAGCATTCCTGCCAAATCAGTACTTTGGGTATTTGCACCTAATGGCTTTAGTCCTATTAAGGAACACGACTTTGAGAACTATTATCCTAAAGATGCTCAAGTTGATATCGTTGGCTTTAGTGGCTATAACTGGGGCTATTGTCCTAGTCCTATCAATCAAAGAAAACTATGGGATAAACCTGAATTTGCCTATGCCCCCTATATTGCGAGGATGCAAAAACTCGCTCCCAATAAGCCCATCTTTATTACTCAAATTGCCTCTAGTAGCTATGTTAGACCGCAAACCCAAGATCAGATTGCTAAAGATGAGTGGTTATCTAACACTTTTAAATATTTAGCCAATACTCCAGCAGTCCAAGCCGTTATCTATTTCAATATTCAAAAAGAATGTGATTGGGCTTTAAATATGCAAAATCCAAATAGAAAATATCAAGAGAGTATTGCCGATCCTAAATTTGGATATGTAGAGCCTCGAAATATGCAGCAGTTGTTTAATACGCCGATCAAGTTTTAACTGGTGTTACGTGGAAGTTTGTAAAGCCCTCACCCCTAGCCCCTCTCCCGCAGGAGAGGGGAACAAGAAAAAACAATATGGGTTTTGCTCCCCTTCTCCTGCGGGAGAAGGGGTTGGGGGATGAGGGTTCCCCGTAACATCAGTTTCAACTCTTTGCTTTACTTGTCTTTTTCTTAATTTAACTTTTAGACACTGTTTTATGGCTTCACCCACTACGATTCTTGAGAATGCTCCTAGCTTTGTTAGCAATATGCGATCGCGCCTCAAAAAGCGCACCCTGCTATTTCGCTATCTCGCCGAAATTAATCTGATCTTAGGCGCATGGTACTTAATCTGGCGGATTACAGGTTCCGTCAACTTTGATGCACTTTGGCTCTCGATTCCCCTACTGATAGCGGAAATTTATAGCTTTGTTGGTGGCGCAATGTTTACGATCGGACTATGGCGACCCCTCGAACGAGAAGTGCGATCGCTCGACCAAATGCGTCCAATTTTGCCTGTAATTGAATATCCGTCAGTTGATATATTCGTCACTTGCTATAACGAACCTGTCGAGATGGTGGAAGAAACAGTAAGGGCGGCTCTAGCGATTGATTACCCTGCCAACAAGCTACGCATATATATTCTCGATGATGGTAACTCCTTGGATATGCGCTCCATGTCGCAGAGGTTAGCCATAGAAGATTTGCGATCGCCTAAAATTCAAGCAGAATCGGCTCGCATTGAGAATGAACGGGCGGAACTAGAGACAAGGTTGCATCAACTACAAGAACTACTTCCCACCACCAGAGAGGCTGATGATTTTCTCAAAAACACAACGGAATATCATCCTGCGGTTAAGTTTTTACAAACCCTGCGCGATGCCTTTGTGATTATCGGCGGTAAGGCAACCACAGGAATTAGCGTTAGCGATCGCCTTCTCGATGAGCATGAACGTCTCGAAAAGGAGATTCGTCAAAAACAGAGAGAATCTGGTGACCTGATCCGTTGTCGCTATATTGCCCGCACTAAAATCGCAGGTAAGCCGCACCATGCAAAGGCTGGCAACATCAATCATGCCATCTTCTCAGGCGATACCAATGGTTCGTTTATTCTCACCCTTGATGCCGATCACATTCCCAAACCGCAATTTCTCAAGCGAGTTCTCCCCTACTTCTTTAGCTATAACCAATGGACAGGAAAACATGAAGGCAATCGGATTGCTTTTGTGCAAACTCCACAGGATTTTTACAATCTGCCTGAAGGTGATCCCTATGGACATTCCGCCCATCTCTTCTATGGACCCATTCAGCAGGGCAAAGACGGCTTAAATTCTGCTTTTTACACTGGCACAAATGCAGTGCTACGGCGCGAAGCCTTGCTCAACGTTGGCTTGCAGTACTTCTCCGATGCTTTAGGTAAAGATGCGACGCGGATTGACGAGTTCGACCTGATTGGAGGCATGTCTAGTAGCAGCATTACGGAAGATATGAATACGGCAATGCGCTTGCATGGTGCGGGTTGGCAATCTGCCTATCACAATGAGCTTTTAGCTGAAGGACTTGCCCCCGATGATTTAGTTTCCACTCTCAAACAACGCTTACGCTGGGCGCAGGGAACGATTCAAGTGCTGGTACAAGAGAATCCCTTAACTAAAACTGGATTAAGTTTTTGGCAGCGTTTGCAATACTTCCAAACCATGTACAGCTATTTTTCTGGCTTTTTTACATTGATATTTATCCTCTGTCCAATTATCTTTTTCTTCACTGGCATTATTCCAGTCAAAGCCTTTGGTGCTGACTTTGCAATTCATTTCTTTCCCGCCTTTATCATCAACCGATTAACCTTTTTAGCAGCAACATGGGGAATCCCTGCGGGTGAACTGTGGCGCTCGGAACAATATGCGATCGCATTATTCCCGCTTTTCATCCAAGCAGTTTGGAGTGTATTCTCCCGCACTCCCCTAAACTTCCAAGTTACGCCAAAGCAAAGGCAGTCAGGTAAATATCTAAATCTAGTCATTCCTCAATTAACGATTGTGATTCTTACCTTTGTGGGTATGGCATGGAGTCTAATTCGCTTTGTGATGGGAACCCTTCCCGATCCTTGGATTTATCTAATTAATAGTAGCTGGGCAATCTATAATGTTTGCTTACTATCTGTTATCATTCGTGCGGCGGTATGGCAACCCAAAGAATCTTAAAGATTAATGATGTGCAGTGCTTTGCACTGCACATCATTAATCATCAAATCACAGGAAATAAACTATGAGTGAATCTTCAAGAGTATTAGCGCCCACTGGTTTGATCGATAATGCTGGTGGTACACAACTCCGTCGCGAGGTCAGTGAATTAATTGATACAGGTATTGAGACAATTTTGATTGACTTCGCCAATATTACCTTTATGGATAGTTCGGGGCTGGGAGCAATAGTAGCAATATTGCAGCGGGTCAGAACGAAAGGCGCAAATCTGTATTTGTGTTCTCTTAACGATCAGGTAAAAATGATTATGGAGTTGACAAAAATGGATAAAGTTTTTGATATTTTGCCCGATCGCGCCGCCTTTGATCTAACTTTATAGTCCTAACTAAGGAAAATTAATTTGTAATAGCGAAACATCATCACCAAATTTTGCATTGGGAGTTTCGCTATGGATCTTTTGCAGGACTGAACTTGCGCTAATTTCTTCGCTCAATGAAAACTGTTGTACTAAGTAATTGAAAAATTTAGGCATTCCCCAGATCCTGCCATCTTCTTGCATGACTTCAAAAATGCCATCACTAAAAATGTAAAGCTTACTATCGGATGGGATCAATATTTCTGAGCTACGGTACTCAATATCAGGAAAAAATCCTACAGGAATATCCAAGCTAGGAAGCTCTTGGATGTGGTGATTTTCAGGGCTACCCGCAATCAAAATTCCCTGTGGATGTCCAGAATTTGCATAGATCAGCTTCCGTTGCGATCTCTTATAGACTCCATACCACATTGTAAAATAGCGTCCATTATGCTGACTCATCTGAAAGGCATGATTGAGTTCGGTCATAATTTTACTAGGTTCGTAAAACTTATCTTTGCCAAAGGACTGCGATCGCAAAAGATTTAAAATTGAAATTGATAGTAATGCTGAACCGACACCATGTCCAGAAGTATCGAGCAAATAAATAGCTAGATGATCGGGATCGAGCCAATAAAAGTCATAACAATCTCCACCCAGTTGACTAGAAGGAATAAACTCGGCAGTAATGCTCACGTCTCCTTTTAAAGGCAAGGGTAACAAAGATTGGATATAGTCACGAGCTTCCGCAAGTTCTGCCTCTAGTAATTGCTTTTGTAACTGTAAATCCTTATTAAGTTGATAGATTCGCAATCCTGCTCTAACACTAGCAATTAACTCGGTCTTATCGATTGGTTTAGATAAAAAATCATCAGCTCCATTATCTAGAGCCTGAACTTTGTCTTCTACGGCTCCTTTGGAAGTTAACAAGATAAAAATAGTTGAATATAGACTGTGATCTAATTTAATTTGACGGCACACTTCTAATCCATCGATTTCTGGCATCATCCAATCACAGATAATTAGGGCTGGTTGATGTTGCTTAGCTAGTGATATGCCCTCCCTTCCATTCGTCGCTACAATAACTTCATATTTTTGTGCTTGCAGAGTGTTCTTCAAAATCATCTGCATGACAAGGTCGTCATCAATCACCAGAATTTGTAACATCAAAATCACTTTAGGGACTATATATTAGATAAGTTTATAGCAAACTTATCTTGGCAGATTGTCAGTGTCTCAAACAATTCTATTACAAGTAACTACCGATCTTAATGAACTAGCCAATGTCTTGAATTGGTTTGAAAGTTTAGATCATAGCGCAGTATCTAATGCTGATTGGCTACGCTGCAAAACGGCTCTAGCAGAAGTTTTTACTAATGCTGTGCGTCACGCCCACAGAGATATGCCATCTGATACTCCTATTAATTTAGAGGCTACTCTTTCTAGCAGTGCAATTGAAGTAAAGGTGTTTGATTATGGTCCAAGTTTTGATCTAACCGAAAAGATCTCCATACTAGAAGACATTGATATTAATGCATTGGGGGGGCGAGGATTGGATCTAATTAGCCAAATGGTTGATATTTTCACCTATACTAAAACTCCCGATGGGTGTAACTGTATGTTAATTCGTAGAAATTATATATCGGTTGATTGAAACAAACATTGGATTTGTTCTATGCCATTGATAGTTTCCGCTAAAATGTCCTTGACATTTTCAGGCAATTCGCCACTTTTACTGGTTTCTTCCAATATGCTAGCTAGTTTAGCAATGCCTGTAATACCGAGCGCTGCACTAGATCCTTTGATAAAATGGGCTTCGCGTTCTACTTCAGGATATTGCTGCTGCGAAATTGCGATCGCTAATGCTTCCATATGTTCAGGTAATGAACTTACAAAAGCTTGTAATAACTCTTGCTTAAACTCCTCATTGCCCCCAGAAATTTCCTCAAGATACTGCCAATCTATTTCCACGCTTTTTTTGGAAATATTTTCAGGACTGGGTTCAGGACTATCTGGGCTTTGACTAATATCATCAGATACATCAATATTCAGCGTCAGCAAAGAATTTTTAAGTTCTACCTCAGCCTGAGTTGAAATACGGTTGGCTATTATCTGTGTCCAATGCGATAGCTTTTTCCCTAATTCCTCTTTACGCACTGGCTTACTGAGATAGTCATCCATACCCGTTGCTAAACAGCGATCGCGATCTTCTTGCATAGCGTTAGCCGTAAGCGCAATGATAATAACTGGGGATTTGCTGTAGTCAGCTTCAGCCTCTAGCTCCCGAATTTTGCGACTGGTGCTATAGCCGTCTAAAATCGGCATTTGACAATCCATCAAAATGATATCGTAATGAACTTGCGTAAACAAATCTAATGCTTCCTGTCCATTGGCTGCGATATCAGTTTTGTATCCTAAACTCTGAAGTTGATTGACCGCAACCTTCTGATTCACCAAACTATCTTCTGCGAGTAAAACCTTGAGATTGGAAGGCAAAATTGATGGAAAAACAGGCGATTGCACAGCTGGTTTTTGGTTAATTCCAGAGATAATTTCAGTTAAACAATTTAAAAGCCGCATCTTACGCACAGGCTTACGAAGATATTCCGCAAACCCAATCTCGATCATGCGGGTGGCATCTCCACCTTGATCTAGAGATGTCAACATCACGAGGTGAATATCTTTTAGTTTTGCAGAGCTTTTAATTTGGATGCCTAGCTGCTCTCCATCAAGATCAGGCATTTGCATATCAAGGATGGCGATCTGGTATGGATCATGCTCAACGTTCGCTTGTTCTAAATAATCTAAAGTCAGATTAGATTGCTGGATCGTATCCACACGCATTCCAAAATCAATGAGTTGATGATAAAGAATATTGCAGTTAGTAATACTATCATCAACTACCAGCGCTCTGACCCCTTCTAGAACTTCCGCACCAGCATCATCCCGATGACATTCAATCTGTTTCTGGAATGGAACTACAAACCAAAATGTCGATCCCTTATTTGCAACACTTTCTAGGCTGATCTCTCCCCCCATCAACTCGACAATTTGCTTGCAAATCGCTAAGCCTAAGCCCGTACCACCATATTGACGAGTTGTTGAAGCATCAACTTGAGTAAAAGGCTGGAACAATTTTGCTTGAGCAGTTAGGGGAATCCCAATGCCAGTATCAATAATCGCAAATTTCAAAATTGCGCCATTTTCAACTTCCGATTGCAGCGTAACTTCAATGGTAACTTCACCCTTGGCTGTGAACTTGATCGCATTGTTTGTCAGATTTAGTAAAACTTGACGCAGACGACTAACATCACCACGCAAATATTTTGGGACAGTGGGATGAATGAATGCGGCTAGTTCGATACCCTTAAAATGGGCTGATGGCGCGAGAATTTCCGTAACTTCCTCAATACTGACATCTAGATCAAAATCAAGATTCTCTAACTGCATTTCACCCGCTTCTAGTTTAGAGAAGTCGAGAATCTCATTAATTAGATTTAATAAGTGATCACCACTAGAACGAATTGTGCTAGCAAAGTCTCGCTGACGAGTATCTAACTCAGTATCTAGTAATAGTCCTGTCATGCCAATCACCGCATTCATCGGAGTGCGAATCTCATGACTCATCGTGGCTAAGAAAGAACTTTTAGCTACGGTTGCTTGTTCAGCTTCGGCGCGGGCGATCTCTAAAGCTACATTCTGCTCTTGCAAGAGCTTGAGCTGTTCTTTTTCTTGAGCGAGCAGACGTGATTGGGCGATCGCAATCCCAATTTGATCAGCAAGTTGGCTTAGCAAATTGGTTTCAAAGGATTCCCAATGCCTTGGGGCTGAGCATTGATGAGCAATCAACAATCCCCACAACTGCTCATTTTCGAGAATGGGAACAACCAGATTTGCTTGGACTTGGAAACTTGCTAACAGTTCTTTATAGCATTCAGTGAGATCGGACTCGGCAATATTATCGATCGCTGACTTGCGTCCTTCTTGATAAGTTTGCCAATGTCCCGTTTGAAAACAAGTATCTTGAATATCAGCATTTAGAGAGGAGCGCCACTTAGGATCGACCGATTCGACTTCAACGACTCCCATCCAATCATCATGAAATCGGTAAATGAGAACGCGATCAGCTCTAATAAACTTACGAATTTCAGTGACAGAAGTATTTAGTATCTCTTTGAGATCGAGGGATTGACGAATCCGCAAGGCAATATCTGAAAGTAATAGCGATCGCCAGTTTTGTTTGTGCAAATCTCTCTCGATTTTGCGCTTTTCCATAAATTGCCCAATCTGTCTACCGATTGCCGCCACTACACTGAGTAGTTCTGGGCTGCAATTCTGACACTGACGACTAAACATCGTAATCACCGCCAAAATTGCTTCATTTTCACCAAAGATAGGAAAACTTAACGCATAGTTAATTCCTACTTTTTTGACAATCTCCGCGTTATAAAAATTAGGATATTGATCAATCTCCACATATTTAGCCTTTCCTTCTGCCCAAACTGAGCCAATTAAGCCTGAGCCGTATTCAATAGACATCATTTGATGAGTTTGAATTAGCTCCGTCGAGTCAATTGTGGATTTGGCATAATTTGTCATGAGGGTTAAATTGCGAGGATAGCTACTGGTAAGCCATAGTTCGGCAATGTCCCAAGACAACTCTTCACATAGCGTCCGTAAGATATGTATGCCTGCGCTACTAAAGCTCGATGATTCGGTAAGAACTCGTGCAATTTGATTTTGGGTAACTACCAATTTGTCGGTCTGGCGACGGCGCAGGCGATCGCGTTCAGCCTGCTTTTGAGAAGTAATATCTTTGGCAACCCCCAAAAATCCTGTAATCTCTTTCTGGTCATTACGAATTGCTGTAATCGATAGCAAGACGGGAATGCGATCGCCATTCTTACAAATGTAAGTCCATTCCCTCTCAAACACTTGTCCTAACTTTGCCTTAGCTATAAACACCTCAAAACTAGCTTCAATAGTTTGTTTTAATTCGGCTGATAATTGAATGGAACTCGCCATGATTTCACTCATATCATGGAAGATGGCAGGGCTTTGACCAATTACTTCTGAGGCTGCATAGCCCAACATCGTCTCTGCCCCTGAGTTGAAGGATTGAATTACCCCTTGCAAGTCAGTAGCAATTACTGCCAAATTAACACTATCTAAAATCGCTTGTTGCAATATTGAAGCTTCTTTCGCAGACTCCAGCACAGACACAAGCAGATTCGCAGCTTCATTGTTACGTCGTAATTCTAACTGGCTGATGACTAGGCGGCTAAGGGACTCAAGTTGTTGAATCTGTAAAGGAGTCAAGTCTCGTGGCTGGCGATCAATTACACATAAAGATCCTAAAGTAAAATTATCGGATGTCCTTAAAGGCACACCAGCATAGAAACGAATATTAGGATCGCTAACCACAAAGGGATTGTCTGCAAAACGTTTATCTTCAAGGGCATCATTTACTTGCAACATCTCATCGTTAGCAACTACATGACCGCAAAAAGAAATATCGCGATGTGTCTCCGATGCGTCAAGTCCGACCCGTGACTTAAACCACTGGCGATCACGATCAATCAGCGATATCAAAGCGATCGATGTACCGCAGATACTTGCCGCCAGTTGGGTCAAGTCATCATATTCCTGCTCTGGCAATGTATCAAGAATGTTGTAACGATCAAGAGCCGCTTGGCGATCGCTCTCATTCAATGGTATTTGAGGCTTTTGCATAAAATTTAGACCTGATGACAATTACGACAAAGTTGCCTACAAATAGAGTCATAGGCGCAAAGCTTCTGGAAAGTTGAGCGGGATATTAAACTATAGTCTGGTAGCCTTATAAGCATTTCTGCGCGTCACCTATCGTTAACTATAACTATCGCAATCCTAAATAGGTTGTGAGAGTGCGCCCCGAAGGGGCGCACTCTCACAACCTATTTAATCTCAAAATCATTTAGGATTGCTATATATAAATTTTTCCTTTTTAGAACTACCCTGATCTAAGTTTAGCGGCAAAGGTGACAGCCGCCACATGATAGGTTTGTGGTGCGATGAGAGGCGATTGCCTCCGTTCAGGAATCACGCAAGTTTGCACAGTCACTTCTTCTTCTTGTTGAAATAAATTCTTACCCGACAACCAAACATTTGCTATGCATATTGATCCAAGCACAATATCCTCCCAAGACAACTACAAACTATTAACCAATCTGGTAGTCCCGCGCCCGATCGCATGGGTAACAACCCAAAATAGTGAAGGAGTGATCAACCTTGCTCCTTTCAGCTTCTTTAACGCGATCGGTAGCAATCCCTTGTATCTCTTAATCAGTATTGGCAACAAAGACGATGGCAGTCCCAAAGATACCGCTGCCAATATTATCGCTAATGGAGAATTCGTCGTTAATCTCGTTACAGAAGATTTATTAAGTGCGATGAATATTTCCGCCGCCAACTTCCCATCTGAAGAGAGCGAACTCACTGCCGTTGGACTTGATGGAGCTGAATCGAAACGAGTCAAAGTACCCCGTATCGCTGAAGCGAAGGCAAGTTTAGAATGTGTACTGCATAGCCAACAGCCATTAGGAGACTATAACCTCATCATCGGTGAAGTCGTGATGTTTCATGTAGAGGACAGCCTAATTGGCGATCGCTACCATATCAATGGATTTACGCCCATCGGTAGAATGGGATCGCCATCTTACTATTGTCGGACAACAGATAAGTTTGACTTCCCGCGCATTTCTTACGAGCAATGGCAGCAATTCTCATTATAAAAATTGGTTTTGTGAAAGCCAGCCTACGGCTGGCTTTCACAAAACCAATTTTGGGATTTGCTGCGCCTTAGGCGCTGCAAATCCCAAAATTGGTTTCATAATGAGAACTGCTAGAGCAATGGCAGCAAGAGCAGCAAATCGGTTAACCTAGAGCATACCAAACAGGAAACCAACCATGAAAACTAGAAAACTGGGCAATCAAGGACTAGAAGTATCCGAACTGGGACTCGGCTGTATGGGAATGTCCGAGTTTTATGGCAGTGGTGATGAACAAGAAGCGATCGCGACAATTCACCATGCCCTCGACCTCGGTGTGACCTTTCTCGATACCGCCGATATGTACGGCCCCTTCACCAACGAAAAGCTAGTCGGCAGAGCCATCAAAGATCGCCGCGATCGCGTCATCCTCGCCACTAAATTTGGTAATGTCCGCAGTGTTGAAGGAGGATGGCTCGGTATCAACGGTAAACCAGAATATGTGAAACAGTCTTGCGATGCGTCACTACAACGCTTAGGAGTAGATGTAATCGATCTGTACTATCAACATCGCGTTGACGTAACCGTACCAATTGAAGAAACCGTTGGCGCAATGGCAGAACTAGTCCAACAAGGGAAGGTCAGATATTTAGGACTATCCGAAGCTGCCCCCGCCACGATCCGTCGCGCTCAAGCTATCCATCCTATCTCTGCCCTACAAACAGAATATTCCCTATGGAGCCGCGATCCAGAAGATGAGATCTTACCAACATTGCGAGAATTAGGAATTGGCTTTGTACCCTACAGTCCCTTGGGTAGAGGATTCCTAACAGGTGCGATCGCTAGCCCCGATGACTTTGCTCCCGATGACTATCGACGGAGATCGCCACGCTTTCAAGGTGAGAACTTTGCGAAGAATCTGGAATTAGTAGAACAGGTAAAAGCGATCGCTAATGAAAAAGGAATCACCGCAGGACAGTTAGCTCTAGCATGGCTCTTGGCTCAAGGTGATGATATCGTGCCAATTCCCGGAACCAAACGCCGTAAATATCTTGAAGAGAATATCGGTGCGGCTACAGTGACTTTGACAGATGAAGATATCAATCGCATTAACGTAGTAGCACCACAAGGAGTTGCCGTAGGCGATCGTTATCCTGCCCAAAATATGAGTTCGCTCAATCGTTAAGTCTACATATTGGCACTTCAAGCAATGGCGAGAGTCTGGAGTACTTCGGGAAATCATGACTGCATTGCACGAGCAGGTGAGAGAACAAATGGAGAAAGACGCTATGCCTAACAACTTTTACTGGGAAGGGGGTAGGCAGCAATTCTCATTATAAAAATTGGTTTTTTGAAAGCCAGCCGTAGGCTGGCTTTCAAAAAACCAATTTTGGGGTTTGCCGCGCCTTAGGCGCGGCAAACCCCAAAATTGGTTTCATTAGGACAAACCAAACCTAAAATAAAATGGGTTTATGTCAAGATTTGTTGACTTATGACCATACGATTGAAGATAGCCCTAAGATTTGGTAAAAATAGATACAAAAAATAATCGCGTCTTTAAGTTTTGACAACAGATTATTGATCTAACCAACTTATATTAAGGGGTAAAAGCTATGAATATAGTAGATATTGATTGGGATGAAGTGTTTGAATATTTACCCAGAACTATAGTGGAACTCAAAGCAAATCCAGGGGTTTTACACGAAATTGATTGGTATGAGGCGATGATGGTTCCACCGATCTGGTTAGTGGGCGATCCGCGTCCTCGCTATCCCCACGAATTGCGAATTGTGTCGCGCCTAAAATTACAAGTTTGTGAATTACCATCTTGTAATTTAGAAGCGCAACCTGCCTTGGTCTAAGTTTCAGAAATACAACAGCCGTTTAGTTTCGATTTGCTTTGACTTGTTCTAACGCGATCGCTTTAGGAAACAGCACATTGTTTTCCTTGTGAATATGTTGGTGCATATCCTGTTCAAAGTTCAGCAAACCATCAAGCATGGCGCGATAGGTGTTACAAGCCCAGTCAGGGGCAGTGTAATTATCAGTGAGTTGACGCAATTGACCGAGGGCAATACCAGCTTCATCATGCTCGAATTCCATCTGATGTATAGGATTAGCGATCGTGCCGCAGTGAAAAGAAGGAACTGTAGCGCTAGATTCTAATTGACGGATCATCGGGAATAAAATCTTTTCTTCCTTCTGCAAATGCGTTTCTAGTTCTTGAGATACAGCGATAAATATATCCTTGATTTGATAGAGGCGAGGTTCTTTTTCACCATGTACCGCCGCGACTTTGGCTACCATCTTCTCCAAGCGCGGTAGCTCAGAATGCAGGTAAGCATGGTGGGTGTATTCGATGTGGTCGGCTAGTTCGGTGAGGGATAAATTCGCTACGGTTATCTCAGAATCTTGGGTTGGATTAGCGATCGCCTCTAGTTGGGTGAGAAATGTCTGCGGATCAATACCTTGCTTGCGACATGCCTCATCGAGAGTCTTTTTGCCGCCACAGCAGTAGTCAACTTTGGCTTGTTCAAACAGTCGGGAAAGAGAAGGGCGATCGCGAACGATTTCGCCGACGGTATCGCTGATTTGAAAAGTTGCCATATATTTAGTTTCCTGTTTTTTCTACGTCACAAGTGCGGCTTTGCAGCACTTGTGACAAAATACTTAGCCGTTCAAGACATCTTTTTTGTGTTGAGGAGCCGCCGCTACTGCCGCCACCTCTGCCAAAAGATCATCAGGTACGCCCATTTCTTTGAGCGTGATCATCAAATCCTCGGCAACCGCATCAAAGTGATCGCTGTTTAAACCTTGCTGCGCCACCAGATCCTTGTGAGCTTCACGCATTTGCGCTCCACTATATTTGTCAGTACCACCGAAAGCATAGGTGAGAAACGCTTTTTGATGCATCCGTTGCTTTTGCATATCGGTATTCTCAAAAAAGTGTTTGATGCGATCGTCCTGCAATACTCTTTCGTAGAAGCGATCGACCGCAATATCAACGGCTGCTGCGCCACCAAGTTTTTCAAATAATGTTGCCATAGGATTTCCTTTTTTCTACTTTTCTAATGCTGACAGCATAAAAGAAGATCAGGGGACTAGTCTTTGACTTAAGTCAAGAACAACCTTAAAATATTCTTATATAGCTGTCGCCAGTCTTGTTAGGACATAAAACCCAAAAGATTAATGGCGGCGCGAAGCGCCGCCATTAATCTTTTGGGTTTTGAGGCAAATGTTAAATAGAGTCGATTTGAGCAATTGGTTACAAAACAGTCTGATTTTTCAAGGATTAGCGGCAGAGCAACTGATTCCTTTAGCTCAGATTGCTCAACTGCAAACCTTTGAAAAGGATGAGACAATCTTCCATCAGGGCAGTGAAGCGACAGGGTTTTTCATTGTCCAAACTGGTCGTGTGAAAGTATTTCAGACTGCATCCAATGGGAAAGAACGCATTTTACACTTATTGAAAATATGCGATTACTTTGCCGAGGTTCCTGCCTTTGATGGCAAAGCTTTTCCCGCTTCGGCGATCGCCTTAGAATACACAGAATTAATCTTCTTTCCTCGGTTAGTTTTTCTGGAATTACTCCATCAATATCCTGCGATCGCAATTAATATGTTGACGAGTTTAGCGCACCACTCGCGTAAATTGGCGCAGATGGTAGAAGATCTGTCATTTAAAGAAGTACCACAAAGATTAGCGGCTTATTTATTGGATTTGAGCGATCGCGCTAATGGTGATCAAGTTATCCATCTAGATGTTACCAAAACTCAATTAGCTTCTATTTTAGGGACAATTTCGGCAACCCTCTCTAGAGCATTCTTGCATCTCAGTGATGACGGATTAATTGCCATCCACGGCTCACAGGTTAAATTATTGGATCGCGATCGCTTAAAAGATATAAGTAAATAGAAAAGCGTTGCATAATAAAGTATGAGTTGAAGCAAGAGAGATGAAATATCCAAAGTGTGGGTCAGAACACATTGGATTGCAAAGTTGTACAAAGCGCCACCTTTGAAAATATTTTGGTTTACCTCTTGACTCTCCACCTCACTGGAGAATGCATGATATATCCAATCCAATCAAGAAGTGTCACGCAAAGCGCGGCACTTCTTGATCCCATAAGAATTTCAAGAGGTAAACATGGAAACGACTACGCTGAAATTACGAGGGATGAGTTGCGCCTCCTGTGCCAATAGCATCGAAACTGCGATTAGCAATCTCTCAGGTGTGGAGTTATGTAATGTCAACTTTGGGGCAGAGCAAGCCACTGTTACCTATAACCCCAAAGTCGTTGATGTAAATCGTATTCAACAGGCGATCGCCGATGCAGGCTATTCTTCGCAAGTTTTAAAAGAAGAAAATCCCTTAGTTGATGATGACGGGGAACAAGCCGCGAGACTCAAAGAAGAGCATGATCTCAATCGCAAGGTGATCATTGGTGGTGCGATTAGTTTATTTCTGGTAATTGGTGGCTTGCCAATGATGACAGGACTGAACTTACCCTTCATTCCTGCATGGATGCATAATTCTTGGTTACAACTGCTCTTGACTATCCCTGTGCAATTTTGGTGTGGGGCAGCCTTCTATATCAATGCTGCCAAAGCTTTCAAACGTCACGCCGCCACGATGGATACCCTAGTCGCCACTGGCACGGGAGCCGCCTACGGATATTCCATTTTTGCTACGGTTAATCCAGCCTTTTTTACCTCACAAGGCTTAACCGCCGATGTTTATTTTGAAGCATCTTCAGTAATTATTACTTTAATTCTGCTCGGAAAACTCTTTGAAAATCGCGCTAAGGGCAGCACCTCTGAGGCGATGCGAAAGTTAATGGGTTTGCAAGCAAAGACAGCGCGAGTGATTCGGCATGGTCGCGAAATGGATATTGCGATCGCCGAAGTACAACTTGATGATGTGATCTTGGTGCGTCCTGGGGAAAAGATTCCTGTTGATGGCGAGATTATTGAAGGAGGCTCTACTATTGACGAAGCGATGGTGACTGGTGAAAGTGTCGCCGTGAAGAAGCAAGTCGGTGATGAGGTGATCGGCGCAACCATCAATAAAACTGGTAGTTTCAAGTTTCGCGCTACCCGCATTGGCAAGGATACTTTTTTAGCGCAAATTGTAAAATTGGTGCAGCAAGCCCAAGGTTCTAAGGCTCCCATTCAACGCCTTGCTGATCGCGTTACAGGTTTCTTTGTACCAATCGTAATTGCGATCGCGATTTCCACTTTTATCATCTGGTACAACGTCATGGGCAATGTCACCCTTGCGGTGATTACCACTGTCGGCGTGCTGATTATCGCCTGTCCCTGTGCTTTGGGCTTAGCCACACCCACATCGATTATGGTGGGAACTGGTAAAGGTGCAGAGAATGGAATTCTAATTAAGGGTGCGGATAGTTTAGAACAGGCGCATAATTTGCAAACGATTGTTCTTGATAAAACAGGAACGATTACCCAAGGCAAGCCCAGTGTCACGCATTTTGTAACCACCACAGGAATGCCTGATGATAAGGTTTTAGAATTGTTAAGCATGGCGGCGACCGTGGAACGTTATTCCGAACATCCCTTAGCTGAAGCGATCGTGCGTTATGCTGATGCTCTCAATGTAAATTTAACTGATGTTCAAGATTTTGAAGCGATCGCAGGTAGTGGTGTACGCGGCTACATTGGTGATCATCTAGTTCAAATTGGAACCTATCGCTGGATGCAGGAATTAGGAATTGCCACAGCTTCCTTAGAACAAACTTGGGATACACTTGAGGCAAAGGGAAATACTGCGATCTGGATTACAGTCAATGGCAAAATTCAAGGTGTGATGGGTATTGCCGATGCGGTCAAGCCTTCGTCAGTAAAAGCGATTCGCACTTTACAGCGGATGGGCTTAGAAGTAGTCATGCTCACTGGTGACAATCGCCGCACTGCTGAAGTAATTGCCCATGAAGTGGGCATTGATCGCGTCTTTGCCGAAGTCCGTCCCGACCAAAAAGCAGCGCAAATTCAGCGTTTACAAAATGAAGGTAAGGTTGTGGCGATGGTGGGTGATGGCATCAATGATGCTCCTGCTCTCGCTCAAGCAGATGTGGGCATTGCGATCGGTACGGGTACGGATGTGGCGATCGCGGCTAGTGACATCACTCTCATTTCAGGCGATTTGCAAGGCATTGTCACCGCCATCCAGTTATCTCGCGCCACGATGCAAAATATCCGCCAAAATCTCTTCTTCGCCTTCATCTACAACATCTTAGGCATTCCCATCGCCGCAGGAATTCTCTTTCCATTCTTCGGTTGGTTGCTTAGTCCCGTGATTGCTGGCGGCGCGATGGCATTTAGTTCTGTTTCAGTGGTGACGAATGCTTTGCGATTGAAAAATTTTAAGGCTAGCAATTAGGAATTAGCAATTACAAATTACGAATTAAAGGAAAACTATCATGTTTAAAAAAGCTACTTTTTTTGGAACTCTCGTTGGCATTGGCTTTCTATTCGGAGCTATCTCGGGCGCGATCGCCGCTGAAAAAATGTCTGATGATCACAATATGCAGACTGAGACTAGTAAACCTACAGAATTCAAAGCGATCGATCAACCGCTAACCAACAAAATCCTTGTCACTGTGGTTGGTGCGGGCTTAATCGGTGCAGAGCTTTGGTGGTTTCTCCTTAGCAAGCCTAAGTCTAAAAAAGCCGAATCTGAATCTGGCATTCAGGAAGTAACCGTCGTCGTTGATGGTGGTTACGAACCTTCGCGAATTGTGGTTAATGCGGGTCAACTTGTCCGTCTAAACTTTCTGCGCCGCGATCCTAGTAGCTGTTTAGAAGAAGTACGACTCGCTGATTTCCACATCGCCCAGCATCTAGAATTAAATAAAACCACAACCATCGAATTCACGCCGCCCAAGGCAGGTAACTATGAATTTGCCTGTGGCATGAATATGTTTCGCGGTGCGATCGAGGCAAAATAATACCAAAACTAAAAATGGCTTCGCCATTTTTAGTTTTGAAAGCCCTTGCTGGGTTTGGATTTTAACCCACAAAAGTGTTGTCACACTTTTGTGGATTGGCATAACAGATATCCCCAAAAAGAGACGTTGCAAAGCAACGCCTCTTTTTTTTGTCTTACCCCTTGACTCTCCACTCGAATAGAGAATGTAGAGTTGTTTTCAGATAGAGAAGTGATCATTCAATTTCTCTTTCTAGTTAATCAATAGAGGTTATTTGAAATCATGACAATTCAACTCAAGACTCCTACTCTTGCTTGTTCTAGCTGTGTAGATACAGTTACAGCCGCAATTAAAAACGTTGATGCTGATGCCGAAATTCAAGCCAACACCAAAACAAAACTGATTGTGGTCGAAACTCAAGCATCTGAGTTGGCAATTCGAGAAGCTCTGATCAATGCTGGCTATCCAGCCGCCTAATCATTTACAGAAATATGCGCTCAAATCTGAACGCATATTTCTATCGTTCTTTCACCCATAAAAGCATTATAAATCAAGGAATAACTACGATGAACAAACTAATTACCGCGATCGCACTGACTTCTATTTTGGTGTTGACTCAAGCTTGCTCTGAAGTATCCACTCTATCCAATGCTGAAGAGCCAAAACCTATCGCCAAAGACACTCATGATGATCATACCAATAATCATGGAGAAGCATCTCACGACGACAAAAAGACATCGGTGGAAAAAACTACTGTAGCCGAGGCAAAGTTGACGACTCCACTCAATATGCTTCCTAATACTATTGTCCCATTGTTAATCGATGTTCAGAAACCCAATGGCGAACCAGTTAAAACCTTTGAGACATTTCAAGAGAAACTGATGCATTTGATTGTTGTCAGTGACGATCTTCAGTTTTTTAATCATCTTCATCCCAACTATCAAAACAATGGAAGATTTAAAGTGTCGGCAAGCTTTCCACAGGCAGGAAAATACACCTTGTTTAGTGACTAAAAGCCAGCACAGTCTCCAGAGCAAATTTCAGTTTTAAAAACACAAGTTGGTGGTGAAAGCCCCTCTGCTACACCGATTAACTTCGATCGCATTAAGACATTGGGAACAGCGCAAATCAACTTGATCAGTTCTCCAGATCATATCAAAGCTAGTGAGGAAGTGACCTTGACCTTTGATCTAAAAGATACTGTTACCAATCAGCCGCTTACTGATTTGCAGCCCTACTTGGGAGAAAAAGGACACCTTGTGATCATCAAAAAATCAACGCCATTGACTGCATCTGATTATATTCATGCCCATGCATTAGCTGATGACTTGGCAGGGAAAGTTACTTTCGTGACCAAGTTCCCCACATCAGGAGAATATAAACTTTGGGGACAGTTTAACCGCAATGGCAAAATTGTCACGGCTGATTTTGGGATTCATGTGCGTGATTGATAGAATGGTTGAGACAATTCTAAATGTAAGGGCAATTCATGAATTGCCCCTACTCAAGATCTAAAAATAGAGAGAGAAGAGAGATATGTTAGCTCAAGAGGAACTCAAACAAATTGGGGCGATCGCCAAGGAAAGCGGAATTCCCATTAAAACTATTCGCTATTATGAAGAGTTAGGGTTATTGGAATCTTCGGGACGTACTGAAGGTGGATTTAGATTATTTGCAACAGATGTACTTAATCGCCTTAGCTTTATTAAGCGCTCTCAAGGGCTGGGCTTAAGTCTTTCAGAAATCAAAGAGTTTCTTTCTATTCACGATCAAGGCGAATTACCCTGTGATCATGTCAAGGTAAAACTTCAAGATAAAATTGCTGAAGTTAATCGCCAGATACAACAGCTATTGACTCTTCAATCTAATTTAGAATCTCTACTGGTTGGTGAACAGATAATCTCTGAGAATTCAGAAATCATCTGCCCCATCATTGAAGTTGATAAAGCAAAAGAATCGACACAACAAAATATTATTCCGTCTAGCAGGAGATCAAGTAGTAAATGGAGAAAACCCAACGTTAAGACAATGGAAATCCTCAAGTCCTAACATCTTCATCTCTTTGGAAATTACTTGTTCCCCCTCTCCTTTTTTTGAGAAGGGCTAGGGGTGAGGGTCTTAAAACTTTCTGCGTAAGGTGAGTTCTTAAAAGCTAGGAATTAAGATTTAGCCCAAACTAAAGTTCCCGTAGTTCCCGTTTTGTCTAAAACGGGAACTACGGGAACTTTGGATTTTATAAGCAAGTTCTAACCTAACTGAATCAGCGATAGTCAGTACATCTACGGCTAAAATCTTCGCTAAAGTATGTAGCCTCTGCTCTCGAACCAGATAATGTGGCGATCGCTATTGAAATTACAACTGGCAGAACCCAACTTGTTTCCGCCTTCCTGATCATTGGGCTTTTGACCATTCATTGTTTGCGTCCTGTATGCTTATTGCAAGATTATTTTTTATACCACTCCTGCTTCCATTGCTGCATTTGCTTGATTTCTGCTTGCTGAGAAGAAATAATATCCTGCGCGAGTTTCTTGATTTCTGGGCGAGTGGACTTAGTGGCAGCACTTTGAGCCATTGTTACAGCTCCCTCATGATGAGGAATCATCGCATTAATAAACCGTAGATCAAAATTGGTATCCTTTGCCCCTAAATCTTGGTTCATCATCATGCCATTGATCTGGTCACTGCTCATTTCCATCATGTGTCCCATTTTGGCATCATAAGCCATAGGTTTATTCCCAGCCGAGGCGTACCATTGTTTGCGCCAAGTCTGTAATTCGGCAATTTCTTTGGTTTGAGCTTTGATGATCTCATCGGCTAGCTTTTTAATCTCAGGGCGTTCAGATTTTTGTTGAGCTTCTTTTGCCATAACTACAGCACCTTGGTGATGGGGAATCATGCCATCAATAAAGCGTAGGTCAAAGTTAGCATCGGCTGGTCCTAAATCCATCGCCATGTTACCCATATGCATATTATTCATGTTATGCATTGTCGATGGAGTAGAAAGCTTAGGGCTAGGTGTAACCACAACAGGACTATTAGAAGCAGATATTTCTGGATTAGTTGTTGCAGTACAAGCAGCTAAGCTGACTGTTGCCATTGAGGCGATCGATACTAAACCTAAGCTATGAGACAGAATATCTAATTTAGAGAAATTCATAAAATTTAAATTTTTAGTTGTTAACTAAAGCTTAAGACCAAAAGATGAAATGAAAATGAAATCACCCTATTTCTTAAGCATAAATAACCTAGCAGCAATTCTCATTATAAAAAATTGGTTTTTTGAAAGCCAGCCGACGGCTAGCTTTCAAAAAACCAATTTTGGGGTTTGCAGCGCCTTAGGCGCTGCAAACCCCAAAATTGGTTTCATAATGAGAATTGCAAACGTCCTAGGGCAGGGGGTAAAGAAACGGGAAAGACCAACTATATTGAGAGATTCAACTGTACGTTACGTCAACGAGTATCAAGACTAGCTAGAAAGCCCCTATCCTTTTCTAAAAAGTTGGACAACCACATCGGAGCCATTTAGAGTTTTATTCATCATTACAACGCTTCTTTGCCTGCTCGTTCATCCTTTCCTATCATGTTTTTGCCAAGATATTTTAGAAAGGGCGCTTAGCGCCCCAATGTTTAACTTATAAGCCTATTGCATAGATTTTCGGGCAAGACTGACTGCTTTGACAAAACTATAGACACTCACAGGTAAGCTGATTAGCAAAATTGCCCAAGTAATCGCAAATCCAAAATCTGATGCGCTGTAGGATATTTCGTAAATGCAGCCAACAAAAGAGATCGCGGCAACGATAGAAATCAGCAGGATTAATCAAGCTTTTATGTAATCGGATGACATAAATTAAGTTTGATTAGAGTAGTTGAGTCTTAATATTTAGTATTATTGCTGAAGGTGAGTGGTACTAAGTACTGTTTACCTTCATATTCTCATATTGATTGATAAGTAATGGACAGCAGATATACTCCTCAGCAGATCGAACCCAAGTGGCAAAAAGTTTGGGCAGAGAAACAACTTGACAAAGTAAGCAACGATGCAATTGGTGCAGACAAAAAGAAATTCTATGCGCTGTCAATGTTTCCCTATCCATCGGGCGATCTGCACATGGGGCATGTCCGTAACTACACGATCACCGATGTCATTGCCCGTTACAAAAGAATGCAGGGCTATCAAGTGTTGCACCCTATGGGCTGGGATGCCTTCGGACTGCCTGCGGAAAATGCAGCGATCGATCGCAATACCCATCCTGCCAAATGGACTTATGCAAATATCGACAATATGCGATCGCAGCTTCAGCCAGTGGGCTTGTCCTACGACTGGGATCGCGAATTAGCAACCTGTTCGCCCGATTATTACAAATGGACACAATGGATATTTTTGCAATTTTTGGAAGCGGGTTTGGCTTATCAAAAGGAAGCTAAGGTTAACTGGGACCCAATTGATCAGACCGTAATCGCTAATGAGCAAGTAGATAACGAAGGTAGATCTTGGCGATCGGGTGCAATCGTCGAGAAGCGTAAATTGCGTCAATGGTTCTTGAAAATCACCGACTATGCCGAGCAGCTTTTGCAGGATTTGGACAAGCTCACCGACTGGCCGTCTAATGTCAAGATTATGCAAGCCAACTGGATCGGCAAGTCCACAGGCGCAGAGCTAAGTTTTGAGATCGTTGGCAGTGACGAAAAAATCACAGTTTTTACCACCCGTCCCGATACGGTTTATGGTGTGAGCTATGTTGTGCTTGCTCCTGAGCATCCTTTGGTCGAGACTTTTACCACTGTCGAGCAAAAAGAAGCTGTTAGCAAATTCATCGAAGAAGTCAAAAATCTTAGTGAAATCGATCGCACTTCCGATGATCGCCCAAAGCGTGGCGTAGCGATCGGCGCAAGTGTGGTTAATCCCTTCACAGGCAAAGAAGTTCCCATCTGGATTGCTGACTATGTTCTCTTTGAATATGGAACAGGCGCAGTTATGGGAGTTCCTGCCCACGATGTCCGCGATTTTGCTTTTGCAAAGCAGTACGATCTTCCAATTCAAACTGTTATCACCTCTAACTCCCCTCTCCCTATGGGAGAGGGGCAGGGGGTGAGGGAATCTGCTTACACTGAAGCAGGAATCATGGTCAATTCGGGAGAGTTTGACGGTTTAAATTCCGTAACTGCGAAAATCAAAATCATCGAACTCGCCGAAGCGAAACAATGGGGAACCGCCAAAATCACCTACCGCTTGCGTGATTGGTTGATTTCCCGCCAAAGATATTGGGGCTGTCCGATTCCCGTGATCCATTGCCCAAGCTGTGGCATCGTCTCTGTTCCCCATGCGGATTTACCCGTAATCTTGCCTGAAGATGTGGAACTCACAGGACGCGGAGCATCGCCTCTCGCCCAAAAGGAATCTTGGATCAATGTCCCTTGTCCGAAATGTGGCACTGCCGCCAAGCGCGAAACCGACACGATGGATACCTTTATCGATTCCTCTTGGTATTTCTTGCGCTTTGCCGATGCTAAGAACGATCTAGAAATAGGCGATCGCAATGCTATCAATAACTGGATGCCAGTCGATCAATATGTTGGCGGTGTGGAACACGCGATTTTGCATTTGCTCTATTCGCGCTTTGTGACCAAAGTTTTGCGCGATCGCGGATTGCTTAACTTCGATGAACCCTTTACGCGATTGTTGACTCAGGGCATGGTACAGGGCTTGACCTACATGAACCCTAACAAAGGCGGCAAGGACAAATGGGTTCCTTCGGCTTTAGTCGATCCTAAAGATCCCAAAGATCCGAAAACAGGCGAACCTTTGCAAGCGCTCTTTGCCACAATGTCCAAATCTAAGGGCAATGGTGTATCTCCTGAACAGGCGATCGCTAAGTACGGAGCAGACACTTTGCGGATGTTCACGCTCTTTAAAGCTCCTCCTGAAAAGGATTTGGAATGGGAAGATGCCGATGTCGAAGGTCAGCAACGCTTCTTAAATCGTGTATGGCGCTTGGTGTCTAGTTTTGCCGAAACTAAGCAGAATGGCATCTCTAAAAAAGTTGATAAGAATCTCCGCCGCGCCATTCACATCGCTATTAAGGAGGTTTCTGAAGATTTCGATGGCGGCTATCAACTGAATACCGCCATCTCGGAAATGATGAAGTTGAGCAATGCTTTGCAAGATGCTGAAGACAAGAGTTCTGCTACTTTCCTAGAAGGTATCGAAACTCTCTTAACTTTGCTTGCTCCCTTTGCACCACACATTGCTGAGGAACTCTGGTCATTAATTGGGAACGAAGGCTCGATTCATTTGCAGCCTTGGCTCACCCATGCTCCCGATGCACTCACCGTTGATGAAATTACCCTCGTGATTCAAATCAATGGTAAAGTACGCGGCAGTCTCCAAGTGCCATCTAGCGCCAGCAATGACAAGCAAGCCCTAGAGGAATATGCGCGTAGTTCGGAAGCGGCGCAGAAGTATCTCGAAGGTAAGGAGATTAAGAAGGTAATTGCGGTTCCCGGGAAATTGGTGAATTTTGTAGTTGTCTAAGTTTGTGGGTGGTGTTTATCGCCACCCCATCTATTTACTCAATAACGAGGCGATGTCTTTATGGAAGAATTATTGACTCTGAAGGAATTGCTAGTTTGTGGGGATATTCCTGCGGCGATGGTTTTGGTTGAGGAAATGACGGAGATGAGTAAGGATGACAAAATCAGTAAAATTTTTAGCTACAGCATTATTTTATTAGTTCATCTCATTAAGCAAAAGGTAGAAAAACGCACTACGCGATCGTGGGATCTTTCAATTTACAACTCAATAATTCAAATTCGGCGTACAAATCAGCGTCGTAAGGCTAAGGGAACTTATCTTACTACATTAGAACTTAGTGAAACTTTGGCAGAAGCTTATAATATTGCGCTTTCTAGTGCAGCGATCGAGGCTTTTGAAGGTCGTTATGAGGCGGATGAGTTAGCGGCAATGTGCGATCGCGATGAGATTTTGGCAGATGCAGTAAAATTAATTGAGCAGGAATCAATTAATTAAATTTCAACTTTATTTAGTTCATTACATAGACGATCTTATACTTCATATTCATAGTAAATTACGTCAATAAGTAAGTATGAAAATCAAAAAATTAAGAATGCAATCATTTCGTGGTGTCAGTGATCTCACTCTAAGCTTTGATGCTCAACTTAATATACTAATTGGTGATAACGGTTCAGGTAAATCTAGCATTCTCGAATGTCTAAGTGCTTTTATAAATTATTTTGCTGAGCAAATAAAACTGGCACATCAAAATAAAACTTACTTTAATAGAGAGTCTCTAAATGTTTTCTCGGATGATGACACTAATATTAATATCCAAAACAAAATTGAAGCTAGAATCGAAGTAGTTATTAATTCAGCAAATATAGAATTACTTATACAAAAAAGCAGAGAAAATCCTTTATCTGAAGTAATACTTCAATTATTTGAAGCAATATCTCAACTCTTTCAATCTGAAGCAATACTTCAATATCCACGTCCACTAACTCTTATTAGTGCAGATCAAATACCCACACTAGTTTACTACTCAGTTAAACGCGATATTCTTTTTGGGAATGTTCAAGATTTTCAAGAAGATAAAAGTTACAGTATTCTGAATGTATACAACCGTGCTTTTTCTGGTGGACAAGTAGTTTTTAACGAATTTTTTGAATGGTTTAGGACTCTCGAAGAAGTAGAAAATGAACTGATTAGAGACAACCCAAATTATCGAGACAAACAATTAGAATCTGTACGTCAAGCAATTTATACTTTTCTACCAGAATTTAAAGATCTCCGAATCCGTCGTCGTCCTGAACTACGCATGACTGTAACAAAAAACAGTGCTGAACTTACTATTAATCAATTGTCTGATGGCGAAAAAAACTTACTAGCGATGGTTGGGGACTTGGCAAGAAGATTGGCGATCGCTAATCCTGAGATGGAAAAACCTGAACAGGGTAGCGGTGTAGTCTTAATTGACGAGATCGAGCTACATCTGCATCCTAAATGGCAGCGTATGGTTATCCCTGCATTACTCCGAACTTTCCCCAACTGTCAATTTATAATTACAACCCACTCACCACAGGTATTAGGAGAAGTTAAGGACGGTAAAATTTATCGACTTGCTAATACAGAATCAGGCGTTACTGCGGAAATCGTCAGAACCTACGGCAGAGATAGCAACCGCATTCTCGAAGATGAAATGGGAGTTCCAAAGCGTAGTCAAAAAATCAAAGATGGTTTAAGCGATTTATTCAGACTGATTGATGATGGCAATTTACCGAAAGCTAGAGAGTTGCAAGAATATCTAAAAGGCGAAATTGGATTTGATGAGCCAGAATTTGCTAGGGCAGATGTATTAATTCATCGGAAAGAAGTTTTGGGAAGATGAGATATATCAATAAAGGTCAAGAACCGCAAAGTTTCACTGACTGGAAATCACAAGAAAATGATGACTGGAAACCAACTTATAAAACATTGCGAGGTCAAATTAAAGCTGAAGTACATGATGCCTTATTGGAAGAGCAAGGTTATACCTGCTGTTACTGTGGTATGAGCATCACAAGGAATATCAGTCATATTGAGCATCTGCAACCGCAAAATGATAAAGATCCAAACTTGCCAAAGGATCTAGCTCTAGCAATAGATTTCACTAATCTCTTAGCATCATGTGGCATTCCAGAAAAGTCAAATCCAGAATACGAGAAAATCCTACATTGTGTGTATCACTGTGGTATTAAGAAAGGGAATAATTTACTTGCTGTGAATCCCTTACAACCAGATTGTGATGGTTTCTTTCGATATCTAGCAATACTACAAGGTGATGAATATGATGTGGAAATTCTTCCTACAGAAGAACTAGACAAACAACAATTAGCTGCTGATACGATTAAAACTTTAAATCTTAACTATTCTAAATTAATATCTATGCGTGGATCTGCAATTAAAGGAGCTTTAGAAGCAATCGAAGGATTAACACAAGAAGAAATAGAGATATTTATCAAATCCTATGAACAGCCAAATCAACAAGCTTTTAGCTCTGCGATCGCCTATATCCTCAAACAATTTCTAGATCCGAAATCGTCGTGATGTAAATTTACTGGAAGAATTTTAGAATCTATTCTCATATTCAATAGATATACCAGTACCACCATTAGAACTGTAATTACCTCGCAATAGAATATTGGGATCAACACGATAGCGTACTGAAAAATTAGTTGGCTGCGTAGAGTCATTAATAATCCGTTGTAGCGCTACAGAGAAACTATTACTCACATCGATCGCAGCTTCTGCGGATAGTCCTAAAGTACCTGTGCGACTGCCTTCAGTGCCTGTGGTCACAGGACTAAGGTTAAACTCTGCCAAATTGAGCGCATCACCGATCGCATCTTGCAAGAAGTTAAGAATTGTGCCACCTGCAAAACTAGCTAATGCTGAAGCAGGATCGGAGCCACTCTGTTGTTGTAAGACACCGCCGCCAATCAGGGCAACGATTTCTGCTTGACTACGAGGAGGGCTACTCGAAAGGCGAATATCAGGCGCAAGAGCATTTCCTGTGACTGTAGCTTGCACTCGTAAAGTTCTCTGAGCGCCCAAATTGCTGACAGGAACTTCATTAGGACTAAACAGATCATTAGGGCGATTGGAATTAATTGGTACGCGCGTAATTTCGGCAACGGCTCCCGAAACCCGCACATTGAGAACTGGATTTAGCCCTTGGTTAGGTCTAAATTCTACAAAGTTTTCGTAGGAACGATCTAGGCGGAATCTGGTGGAAATCGCATTAAACTGACCACGAGAAATATTGATTTTGCCCTCTGGTTCAGGTCTTTGAAATGAGCCATTAAACACCAAGTCACCTTCGCCCAAAAAGTTAAACAAGGGGAATCTCGTCACCTGCATATTTCTTAGCTTCACGGCAAGACGATCAAAGCCAAAGTTGGCGACGTTATTACTACTAGCAACATTGTTATTGGGGTCAGCGTCATTACCGATGACAAATCGACCATCATTTAAGACCACTTCTCCTGTCAGAATTGGGTCTAATAGGGAACCTCTAACAATTACCCGAGTATTGAAGTTATCTGAACTAATATCGCGAATATTTAACTTCAATTTATCAGCATTAACGGCAAGCGCTTGTTGATATTCAGGAGTGTCAACTTTTAACAAATCGACATTACTAATGGGAAGAACACCATTTAGAGTTAGTTGTCCTTCGCTAAAGTTACTAGTAATCTTGCTAACCAAGCGATCGTTATTAAAGTCTATTTCCCCTTGGACATCAGTAAAGTTACCTGGTAAGCCCGCAATTCTCACTGAAGCTTTATCAACAAGCATCTTGCCTTCGACCTTTGGATTTCTCAAAGTACCACTCGCTCTGAGATTAATGTCTCCTTTACCATCTAACCAACTGACAGGTTGATTGAAAATATTAATAAACTTAATGCCTTCATCTTTGACATCTAACTTCACATCAAAAAAGCCAAACAATCCCAAATTACCTGAAGCTACAACAGATTCCTTATCTTGGACATTCATCGTGGCATCAAAGTTAATATTTAACTTGTCGTAGGCAAATTTAACACCAATAAAGTCGATCGCTTGACGGTTAACGGAGCCATCGGTCAGGCTCAATTTACCAGCAACTTTTAGATCAAGTAAATTTGTGCCACTAATAGAGAGATTGCCATTCACTTTACCTGTTAAGTCAAAGGGAATCGCGCTAAAGAAAGGCAATGGGCGCAAAGATTCTATGGGGAAATCCTTGAGTTCAATTTCGCCACTTTGTTCTCGGAAACGGAATAGAGGATTAGAGGTAGGGATAATTCTTAGCCTTGCTTTGCTAATTTTGCCATAGCTCTGTCCTGATTGAAAATTAGCATTAGAGATGGCAAATACGCCATTTCCAAAGCGTCCTGCTACTTGAATATCATCGACTGCAAATTTACCATAGGCAAAGTTTTTGCCTGTCAAATCAAATCCTAAACGAATGCCGCGATTTTGATTGAGCGCAAAGTTGACTGTTCCTTGAACATCTCCCCGAAAGTCAGTAAGCGGCGGCAGATTATAGTTGCTTGTCGAATCTGCGATTTCCTGTTGTTCTTGTCTTAGTTCGATTTGGGTGAGATATTGCAACTGTTTGTATAGTGGCTCACCCAATAGTTTAATCGCTTCTAGGGGTTGCAGTTCCACAGCCCTTGATTTGCTAAAAGTTAAACCCTGTGTAACGTCTATGAGATTAACCCATTGCAGAGTAGCAAACAAATCTTGCATCCGTCCCTGCTTAATTTCCACCGCCCCAGTAATTTGATCTTCTATTTTGGGATTATAGGTGAGACGGAATTTGTATTCGTTGTTTGATTCTCCTTGGCGGATTGAGAGTCTCCCATCTTTAATATCAAAAATACCATTGCTGTAGGATAGTTGCGCGATCGCCTGATCCGCCAAGATCCGACCAAAACGTGGACGCTCAATACTAACTTCTCCGATCGCCGTGGGATTGTTGCCAAAATTCACCAGCAGCTTGCTGGATAGCTTACCGCTAACGTCATTTTGTCCTGATAGGGAGGCAACTAGAGCCAGAGGTAGATTATTGATTGCCACTTGTAAGCGATTAGGATCATTTTCTAAACGCTTACCGATCGCTGTGGATTCGCCTAAGTTCACATTAAAATTAACGGGACGAAAAGCCGCATCAAGATTTGCGGTGAGGCGATCGCGCTTGTTACCACGCAAATCTACGCTTAAACCTTGATTGCCATTAAAGCTCAGTTTGCCCTCCAGTCGCGGATCAAAGGCTAGTTTATCAACGCGCAGCCCTGCTAGCAACAGATCACCTGTCGCCTGTAAAACGCTACCAATGCCATTGACGGCTCCATTAAACGTGAGGTTGTCTAGCTCTACTTGATTAACCTTGAGGCTAGCTACCCGCAAGTTGCCCGCTAGTCGAGGCGAGGCTAAATCACCATTAACCGAACCATCAAAATTAAGAGAGCCACGAGATGGTGCAACGATTCCTTGTTTTGCCAAGCTCGAACCAAAGGAAGCTAGATCGACATCATCAACTTGTAAATCTCCCGCGATTTTGAGTCTGTCGATCGCCCCTGAAAGATTGCCACGAAAATTAAAAATTCCCGATGCTTGGCTGGGAATAAAAGTGGAAAGGGAAGCCAGACGATTAACATTGACATTGCGGGAAATCAAATCGAGGTTAATACCCGCGATCCCTGTGGGCAGTTGATTGTTATTATCATTGGCAAAGGCGAGATCGATAAGACCATTAGCAGTCAGATAGTTGCCCACTAGTAGGGACGGAACTCGGAGATTTTTGCCATCCCATGTTAAGTTTGCCGCGATCGCATCGGGGACTTCCGTTAGCCCCTGTGGTAAGCGCAAATTTGCATCGCCTGTAATATCAGATATGGCAAAACCACCGCGATCGCTACGGAGATTGACTAAGCCTTCGATGATGCCCTTTTGATTAAATAGAAATGCTGATAAAGGGATGCCACTGCTATTTAGTTGCGATTTCCATGCACCACTAACAACATTGTAAGTACCTGCTAAGCCCACCTCCCCAATCGGGAATTTGACTCTGGTATTGCGAATCGTCGCCAAACCATTAGCTAGCAATACTTCTCCCTTTGTAGGAAATTTGGCATTGGGTGCATCAATTTGAGCAAGGATTTGAGGGTTAGCAAGTTCACCAGTAATCTGTAAAGAACTGCTAATTTGTCCAACTGCGATCGGTAATTTTGTGTCGTATAGCTTCGCAATATCCTCAACAACACCTACCAAATTGGAGTTAAACACTACTTCCGCAGGTCGATCTTTTTTGGGTAGTCGAATCTGTCCTGAGCCTGTGAAATTCGCGATCGCTGAAGCAACTTCAACTTGTTTGATTTGTAAGGTTTTTACATCTTGCAATTCGATTTTCGCTAGCAGTCGATCAACAACTACCCGATCAAAGCTCACAGTTTTAGGTGTAGAAATATCAAGGCTGAGGGTGGGCTTCTCCAATGTACCCTTTAGCTTTGCTGCTAATTTCATCTGACCTGCGATCGCTATAGGAAGCTTGATCTCCAGATTGGCTAAGCTTTTAGCAATATCGAGAATGCTACTAGCAAAGTTTAGATTAAAACCCTTTTGTTGATCATATGTTCCCTCAAAGGTGGTTTTTGATAAACCATATTCTCCCGAAAACTCCTTGAAGATTGCCTCTTTGCCATTAAAACTAAATTGACCCGCAACTTCCGTAATTGGCTTAACTAGCTGCGGTACTTTCAGTGCGCCGCCGCTAATCTGCGCTGTTATTAAGACTTCAGGCGTAGATTGTCCCGCAATAATCGCCACCGTTGACTGGCTATTCAGCTTACCCTGCTGCACTTCTACAGGTAAGCTGATTGCAAATCCTTGAATAGCGGCAATTTGCAGATCTTGTGTCTGAAAGTCAATTTTGCCCTGTCCCTTGGTCAAGTCCCAATCCACTACAAAACTGACATTTCCCTGACTTCCATCCTGACTGCTACTGGCGAGATTGATTGCTTTTTTTAATTGTTCAGGATTAGGAGGAGTGGCGATCGCGGCAAGGTTAGGTAAAACAACACTGCCTTTGCCATTCATCTCCAAACGCTGATTTTGAGGATCAGTAATACTCCATTTGCTATCAATTTGGACTTTGTTGAGGGATACTAGCTCACCCTTACCGATGGTTTGGATGGTTAGCTGAGTATCTTGAAAAAGTACTGTCCGCAGATCGATAAATCCTGTCTTTTGCTTAGGATCGGGCGGCGTAAGTTTGGGTAATTGAATTACTCCCGTGGCATCTTGTTTGAGAAATATTTGTGGTTGCTCGGCAACGGCATCTAGTGTTAGTTGGCGGCTGATGATGTAATTCCAGAGATCTACTTTTACTTCAATGGCTTCTACTGCCAAAAAGTTGGACTCTTGAGCGGTGGGTGGTATGACCGAGCTACCAAATCTCACGCTAGCCCAGCCAACTCTCTCCACCTTACCTAGCTGTAAAGGTCTCTTGAGAGCTTTACCTAGTTCAACTTGCAAAAGTGGTGACAACTGCTCATTGAGAAAATAGCGCCCATACCAAAAAGCGCCCAAGCTAGTTGCGGTTAAAGCGATCGCTAGTCCAGCACCTACACGCCCAAGGGTTTTCACTAACCCTGAGTTAGCTGGTTTTTGCGGCGGTAATTGAGCCTGTCCCACAATTTTTACTCCTTTGATGCCCACACGACATCATTTTTACATAAGTTTTACTATTTGCCCTAATCTAAGTGACTAAACCCGTAATTCTCATGATAAAAATTGTTTTTTGGGTTCAGCGCCTTTGGCGCTGAACCCAAAAAAGCTGCGGCACACGCTGAGAGTACGTCGCAGCTTTTTAATCTTTTTGTATACATAGCGATTTGCGCTTTCTTAAAACCCAAGGAGATTTTGGAAAGGCTGGCTTTGCCAGCCTTTCCAAAATCTCCTTGTACAAAAATAGGAGCGTCGCAAAGTGCCATTCCTATTAAGTCGCTTGGCATAGTTATAAACCAAACTCATATTGCCGTGCCGCCCGCTACGCGGGCGGCACGGCAATATGGGTTTTAAGTTTACTTATGCTTAACTACTTATCTAATTTTGCAATGAGGTAATCGCTTGATTTAGCGATCGCAATTCTTGCAAAATCTCTTTTAGTAGTCGATTGGTTTCGTTGGGGATGGATTCTTGTACCTGAATCGTCACCTGCTTCATTTTCAACACATCTCGCGCAAATCTCGATACTTCCGTTGGGTGAAATAGCAAAGGTTCGCGATCGCTTTGGCGTAGTTCAGGATTAAGTCTATTGGGGTCATAGGGCAAATTAAGCAAACTCTGCTGGGGATCAGTATTGGCGTAGCGATATATAGAAGCACGCGATCGCCCCAGCGCTTTTTGGATTGCCTCCACATCCATTAGTTCGTAATTAATCCGATTAGGAGCGCGATCGGCGATCGCTTCGTTGGCGATAGATGGCAGATTCATGACAAATATTTTTATAGATACTTATTAGGCTGATCAGTATCTTAGTCTTAATTTAAGACTATTAGAGTTAATCTGAGAATGAATTAAACTCAAGATAGGGTGGCGGCGCTTTGCACCGCCACCCTATCTTGGGTTTGAACGCCGCAGGAAATTTATTTAGTAGCAAGCCCCTCAATAAATAACTCAATGCTTTTCAAAGCAATCAGCATATTGTCAACAATGGTCAGCAATAGATCTGAGTTTTGAGACTGAGATATATCTTCTAGCTCAGTCGCCAATTTCTGCATCTGCCTAGCGCCAACATTACCACTTGCGCCCTTAATGTAATGTGCTTCATGCATAATTTCTACAGGGTGTTCATCAGCGATCGCCTCACGAATTTTTTCGATCTTCTGAAGATTATCTTCCAGATATACCTGTAAAACTTCAATCTCGAACTCCACATCACCTTGGGATATCTGATGCAAATGCTTTATATCTACGGGAGAGTCTGACTGCTGATTCATAGTTAATGCTCTATTTCACATTGATTAGCATTTGAGGCGATCGCTTATCTAAATTAGCTTAAACAACATAATGCTAGAATCTAGACTCAATGTAAAGATTTACAAAGTTATCTAACGCAGTTTATCCTCACTTCCTAAACCAAAAATTTAAAAAACAAGAGTTACATCGTCCATGCGTATCATTTTAATGACAGGAAAAGGCGGAGTTGGTAAAACCTCTGTCGCTGCCGCCACAGGCTTGCGCTGTGCGGAATTGGGGTATAGAACTCTAGTTTTGAGTACCGATCCTGCCCACTCCCTTGCTGATAGCTTTATGGTTGAGCTAGGACATGACCCTGTGCAGGTGCGTCCTAATCTATGGGGTGCAGAATTAGATGCTTTGCGTGAACTAGAAGGGAACTGGGGCGCGGTCAAGCGTTACATTAGCGAAGTTTTACAGGCTAGAGGATTAGAGGGAGTTCAGGCGGAAGAATTAGCAATTTTGCCTGGGATGGATGAAATTTTTGGGCTAGTCAGAGTTAAGCGTCACTACGATGAAAAAGAATATGATGTTTTAATTATTGACTCCGCTCCTACTGGTACAGCTTTGCGCTTACTATCTCTGCCTGAAGTCGCGGGTTGGTATATGCGGAAGTTCTATAAGCCTTTGCAGGGAATGGCTCAGGTGCTTAGCCCTGTCTTTGAACCAATTTTTAGACGAGTAACAGGATTTTCTTTGCCTAACAAAGAAGTTATGGATGCTCCCTATGAGTTTTATGAAGAGTTAGAAGCTCTCGAAAAAATCCTCACTGACAACACAACTACTACGGTCAGACTGGTTACCAATCCAGAAAAGATGGTAATCAATGAGTCCTTGAGAGCGCATTCTTACCTCAGTCTTTATAATGTCGCCACTGATATGGTGATTGCCAATCGGATTATCCCTGAAGAGGTTCAAGATCCGTTCTTTAAAGTATGGAAAGATAATCAGAAGCAGTATTGCGAACAAATTCATCGCGATTTTCATCCTTTGCCGATTAAGGAAATCCCACTTTATGCGGAAGAGATGTGTGGACTTGCGGCTTTAGAGCGTCTCAAGGAAACTTTGTATGGTTCTGAAGATCCTTCGCAGGTTTATTACAAAGAAAATACGATGCGGGTGGTAGAAGAGAACAAGCAATATCGCCTAGAACTCTATCTGCCCGGTATTCCAAAGGAAAAAATTGAATTGACTAAGACTGGCGATGAGCTAAATATCCGTATTGGCAATCATCGCCGTAATTTAGTGTTGCCACAGGCTTTGTCGGTGTTGCAAACTGCTGGAGCAAAAATGGAAGACGACTATCTAAAGATCCGTTTTTCGACTCCTGTGTAACTACAGCGCTTTGCACTAAGACCAATAAGAGAGAAGCCGCGCAAAGCGCGGCTTCTCTCTTATTGGTCTTAGCCTCCGCCAACTATGGTCACAATCTCTAGGCGATCGCTATTCTGCACGATCGTACTTTCCCAAAGTTGACGATGCAAAATCTCGCCGTTATATTCCACCGCGACCAAACGCGGATTTAGCCCCAAATATTTTAGTAGTTCTATCATATTTAGATTTGGCTCACAGGTACGATCTTCACCATTTACTTGCATCGTAATCATAAATATTAAATTCTAAATTCTAAATCTGTCGCAGAATTCATCTTATAACTACAGCGCTTTGTGCTGAACAAAAAATTCTTGGTTCGGGTCTGAGCGCAAAGTGCCACTATTAAATAGAAGAAAATCTATGATGGGTATAGCGCTTTGCGCTATACCCATCATAGATTTTTGAATATGTCAAAACTAACTCGCCGTGAATTTATTGCCATTAGCAGCGTTACTGCTGGATTTGCGATCGCTGTGCAGCCAATATCAGCAGAGGTGATCACCACTGACACTCAAGGCATAGTGGCTGGAGAGATCAAAATCCCAGTCAAAAATGGCACAATTCCCGCCTATCGAGCCAGACCGACTATGGGCAAAGACTTTCCTGTGATTTTGGTAATCCAAGAGATTTTTGGCGTTCATGCCTATATTCAAGATGTCTGCCGTCGCCTTGCCAAACTAGGATATCTAGCGATCGCCCCTGAGATGTTTTATCGTCAAGGCGATGTCTCCAAACTCACCAGTATTGATGAAATCCGTAAAGTAGTTAGCAAGGTTCCTGACGCACAGGTGATGTCTGATCTAGATGCCACGGTGTCATGGGCAATTAAATCCGCCAAAGCCGAGCCTGAAAAAATTGGCATTACAGGCTTCTGCTGGGGTGGTCGGATTACATGGCTATATGCGGCGCACAATCCTAAAATCAAGGCGGGTGTGGCATGGTATGGCAGGCTTGTGGGTGAGTCTACAGCTCTTACACCTAAAAATCCCATCGATATCGCCACCACTCTCCAAGCTCCTATCTTGGGACTTTATGGAGGTAAAGATACAGGGATTCCTTTAAATACGGTCGAAGAAATGCGCGATCGCCTGAAGGGAGTCAGTAACCGTTCGGAGTTTGTGATTTATCCTGAAGCGCCCCATGCTTTCCATGCTGACTATCGCCCTTCCTATCGCCAAGCTGATGCTGAGGACGGCTGGAAACGTCTACAAGAATGGTTTAGTAAAAATGGAGTGAGCTAATATAGCGATCGCCAAGTGGATTAGGACAAGAAACCCAATAACTGGCTGGCGGCGTTCCGCGCCGCCAGCCAGTTATTGGGTTTCTTTATATAACTTGTATAAGTTGTATAAGTTAACCAGTTTTACTTCCACACGGTGTAAATTGAATTTATACGTTTCTTGCTAGTTTCAATGATGTCAAATAGATCTTAAAAACAAAAAGATAGTGGTAGTGCTTTGCGCTGTCACTATCTTTTTGTTTTTATAGCAAGTTCCAATTAACCAATCAAGCATTTATTAAAAGTGATGCTTTGCATCACTTTTAATAAATGCTTGAAGAAACTATTTAAGCATTGTCGAGATCCCCCTCAATGCCCCTTGAAAAGGAGAGAAAATTTAATTCTTTCCCCTTTTTAAGGGGGAGTGAGGGGAATCTCTTAAACTTTTGATTATAGAAAGTAATTCTTAAATAGTTTTTAAGAGTAAAGTCAGTTTAAGTATTAATCTAAGGGAAGAGAATCTAATGACTTCAGAGCCAAGTTCAAACTTTGAAAAATCTAGCTCCTCTGATTTAACATCTGATTTAACAATAGAAACCAATCAAAACTTGCAAATCAAATTCCCCGTTGTCGGCATCGGGGCATCGGCGGGGGGACTAGAGGTGTTTACGCAGATATTGCGAGCTTTGCCGAACGATACAGGTATGGCTTTTGTGCTGATTCAGCACTTATCTCCACAATATGACAGCCAATTGAGCGAGATTCTGCGTCAGACAACACAAATGCCCGTCAATGAGGCAAGTGAAGGCACAAAAATCCAGCCAAATTCGGTATATGTGATTCCACCGAATACTTTGATGACCTTAGAGCGAGATGTCTTGAGACTAAATCCCCGTCAGCGAGTAAAGGGAAAGTATATGGTCATTGATGGATTTTTTAGTTCGCTTGCTGCTAACTGTGGCGATCGCGCGATCGCGGTGATTCTATCGGGCAACAATGAAGACGGCACAGCAGGTCTAGGAGCAATTAAGGCGGCGGGGGGAATTACCTTTGCTCAAGATATTGCGTCAGCCGAATTTCCCACGATGCCAATGATTGCGATGGCTTCGGGCTATGTCGATTTTGTGCTGCCACCTATCGAGATTGCTGCCGAATTGGTCAAGCTTAGTCAAGTCAAAAATGACAATGACACGGCTATTACGGTCTATGACCCTGATCATCAATTAGCCCATTTTGCAGAAAATATCCCCACTTTGCAGATCATCTTTGAGCTATTACAAAATCTGATGGGGGCGGACTTTAGTTATTACAAGCAAGGTACGATCAGACGCAGAATTTTACGACGCATGAACTTAATCAGCATGCAAAACATAGAAGACTATGCCGCCTATTTACAATCACATCCCAGTGAAGTTGCAAAACTATACAACGATATTTTGATTAATGTGACTAGTTTCTTTCGCGATCCAGATTCTTTTATAGCTTTACAAAAAACAGTTTTTCCTGCGATTTGTCAGGATAAGTCATTGGGTGCACCGATCAGGATCTGGGTGGCGGGATGTTCTACAGGGGAAGAGGTTTATTCGATCGCCATTAGCTTATTAGAGTTTTTTGACGATCGCCTGATCAAAAATCCGATTCAGATTTTTGCTACGGATATTAGTGAACTGGTGATCGAGAAGGCGCGATTGGGGATTTATCAGCAAAACTTGCTGATTGATGTCTCCCCAGAGCGATTGCGCCGCTTTTTTACACCTGTGGAAGGCGGATATCAGATTGGTAAATCCGTTAGAGAATTATGTGTATTTGCACGGCAAAATTTGACCAGTGATCCGCCATATTCGCGACTAGATCTAATTAGCTGCCGCAATATGCTGATTTATCTAGAACCTGTGCTTCAGAAAAAAGTAATGCCGATTTTCCATTACGCACTCAATGCTAATGGTTTCTTGATGTTGGGTAGTGCGGAGGGAATTGGCAATGCCAGCGATCTATTTGCGATCGCCGACAAAAAGAATCGTATATATAAGAGTAAACTCATGGAATCGAAGATGAGTTTTAACTTTGCTAGAAAGACGCACATGAGTGAACCGTTAAATATAGCTAAACGCGATGTAATATCCGAAGAAGTGAGCCTAGAACATTTAGCCGATCAGGTGGTGTTGAGTCGCTACGCACCTGCGGGGGTCGTGGTTAACTCGGAGCTAGAAATTTTGCAATTTCGAGGACAAACCAACCCCTATTTAGAGCTAGCTCCAGGCAAAGCTAGTCTCAATCTTTTAAAGATGGCTCGTTTGGAGTTGCGCCTAGAGTTGCGATCAGCGATTCATAACGCCAAGCAGCAGGATTTACCAATCACTAAAGATGGCATTGAGCTATCGCGGGACATCCTTGTGAAGTTGGAAGTGATTCCGATGATGGCAAATAACGAACAATATTTTTTAGTCATATTTGAGAGTCGCCCCTTACCAACTTTACTATCTTCTACGCCCACCAACTCACCGATCAGATCTCGCAGAGAGCGTGCAAGTAGGGGGGATATGGAAGTGGTGCGGCTTACCCATGAGTTAGAAAAGACAAAGGAATATTTGCGTTCAATTATTGAAGCGCAAGAAGCAAATAACCAAGATCTCAAGATTGCTGGTGAAGAGATCTTGTCAAGTAATGAAGAGTTACAAAGTGCTAATGAGGAGCTAGAAACTGCTAAAGAAGAAATCCAAGCAACTAATGAAGAATTAAGCACAATTAATGATGAGTTACGCAGTCGAAACATTCAGCTTCATCAGATCAATAACGATATGCAAAACCTGCTCAGCAGCAGCAATATTCCGATCTTGATGTTGTCAGGCGACTTGCGAATTAGACGATTTACACCGATGGCAGAGCAAGCCTTTAACCTAATTCCCAGTGATGTGGGACGACCTTTTAGCGACATTCAGACAAATCTTGATATTCACCATATCAGGGAGTTAGTGACATCAGTAATTGATACCCTGATCCCCTATGAGCAGGATGTCCAAGATCACGCGGGTAGTTGGTTTAGCCTGAGAATCCGTCCCTATCGCACCACCGACAATCACATTGATGGAGTCGTGATTAGTCTCATTGATATCGATCAGATCAAGCGTAATACCATCGAGTTAGAAGTATCACGCAATTATGCTAGAGCGATTATTGAAACTTTACGTCAGCCTTTAGTGGTGCTAAATGCTGAGCTAGAGGTGATTACGGCAAATCTAGCTTTTTATCAAGTCTTTCAAGTCCATCCTCTCCAAACTGAAGGTCAATCAATTTTTGATATTGGTAATGGAGATTGGGATACGCTAAAACTGCGATCGCTACTCAACGAGATTTTGCTGTTGGATATATCTGTCCAAGATTATGAAGTTACTCAAGATTTTACCCGTCTCGGTCGTCGCACGATGTTACTCAATGCTTGTCAGATTGAACAAGGCAATGAGAGTCAAATGATCTTGATTGCGATCGAGGATATTACGGAACGCGATCTACAAAGGCAACAACTAATTGCCAAAAACCAAGAACTATCAGAAACAATGATTGCCTGTGAACGCGCTAATCGTTCTAAAAGTGTTTTCTTAAGAAATATTAGCCATGAACTCCGCACTCCGCTTAATTCAATTATAGGTTTTGCCCAGATCCTGCAAGGAAGCTCAAACCTAGACCATGAATCTCAGGAATATCTAGGAATTATTAGCCAGTCTAGTGAACACCTGCTTTCATTAATCGAAGACCTGCTGGACATCTCTAGAATCGAAGCGGACAAAATAGAACTTACCCCAGAGCTTTTATCTCTATCTAACTTTCTAGACACTACAGTGAGGATGATCTATACCAGCGCCACCCAAAAAGGACTGAAATTTAACACTCAGTTTTCGCCCGATCTTCCTGCAACTGTCTACGCTGATAAAAAGCGACTAAGACAGGTTCTCCTCAACCTCCTGAGCAACGCCATCAAATTTACCTCAACTGGAGAGATTAATTTTTCAGTTACGCTAAGTCAGCCAGTGAGTCAATCTGAAAGCGCCAAGCGTCTAATTCACTTTGCGATCGCAGATACAGGGATGGGTATAAATTCTGCCGAGATGCAGAATATCTTCTTACCCTTTGAGCAGGTGGGCGAAACTGAAGCTAGACCTCAAGGCACGGGCTTGGGCTTAGCGATTTGTAAAAGTCTTCTCAAAAAGATGGGCGCTGACATCAGCCTAGTTAGTGAAATCGGCGAGGGTAGTACCTTTAGCTTTGAGTTGGACTTAGCAGTTGATCGGGAGCAAGTTCTGATCTCGCCATCTCCAGAAGCGATCGCGCTATTATCACTTCAGACTAATCTTGAAGAAATTCCGATTATCAATCAAAGTAGGCGATCGCCCACACAGCCTCTCAACATTTTGGTTGCCGAGGATGTTCAATACAATCAGAAGCTGATTCAGGTGTTTTTGCAGAGATTAGGCTATCAGTTTGATCTCGTTAGTAATGGATTAGAAATCCTCGCTTGTCTCAGGAAAAAACATTACGATGTAATTTTGATGGATATCCAAATGCCTGAGTTAGATGGCATCGAAGCCAGCAAAATAATTGTCGCAGAGTGGGATCGCGCCTCACGCCCCTACATCATCGCCGTGACCGCCAACGTGACAACAGAAGATCGAGAGCAATACATAGCAATAGGTATAGATGCTTGTATTAGTAAGCCCATTGACTTTATGCAGTTAAAGCAGTCTTTATTACAAGTTAGAAACTGATGTTACGGACAACCCTCACCCAAAAGAGGAGAGGTGAGGGTCTTAGAAAGCTTTAAATACAGCGCAACCCAAGAATAGGTTGGCGGCGCGAAGCGTCGCCAACCTATTCTTGGGTTTTACGCGAACAGCAATAGCTATACTATGTAAAGTATTGTAAACAGATCGTAATTTTTAAAATGAAGAATAAAGTTGCAGTGGTCGTTGGGGCGACAGGCGGTATTGGTTCAGCATTGATTCCAAAACTAGCAGAGGCTGGAACAAAGCTAGTTTTGGTGGCGAGAGATGCCTCCAAGCTAGAAGAACTAGTGAATAACATCGAAGATGACTATGACGTAGAAGCGATCGCAATTCCGACGGACATCACCAAATATGAGCAAGTAGAAGTGATGGTGCAACAAGCGATCGCAAAGTTTGGACAGATTGATATCTTAGTCAATGCCGCAGGTGCGGGAGTGATGAAACAATTCCTTCGCATCGAGCCACAGGAAATTGATCAAATGCTTGATCTCAACCTCAAAGGAAATTTTTATACCAGTCAAGCTGTCGCCAATGTGATGAAGGATCGCAAGATCGGACATATCTGTAATGTCATCGGTATCCTTGGTAAGCATCCAATGGCAATGGCTGCGGCTTATTGTGCTTCTAAGTTTGGCGCAGTGGGATTTAGTAAATGCATGGCAGATGAGTTGCGCCGTTTGGGAATTAAAGTAACCCTATTTTACTTTGGAGGCATTGATTCACCATTTTGGGATAATGTCAGTCTGAAAGTAGATCGCAGCAAAATGTTAACTCCCGAAACTGCTGCCAATGCGATTATGTTTGCGCTCTCAGCCGATCCTCAAGCCGTACCGATGGAAATCAATATTCAACCTGAAAGTCATATGTTCTTTTAGTTAACTTTCATTCTTTATCCCAAAGCAAATTGCTTTACTTTGATGACTTCTCTCCATCAGCAATTCTCATTATGATAGGACTTACGCGAAGTGAAATCACCCCTCATCCCCCAACCCCTTCTCCCGCAGGAGAAGGGGCGCAAGATTCTAACTTTTTCTTGTTCCCCTCGCCTGCGGGAGAGGGGCTAGGGGTGAGGGCTTAATCAATTTCTGCGTAAGTCCTATATGAAACCAATTTTGGGGTTTGCAGCGCCTAAGGCGCTGCAAACCCCAAAATTGGTTTTTTGAAAGCCAGCCTTAGGCTGGCTTTCAAAAAACCAATTTTTATAATGAGAATTGCGGTCTCTCAATTAAATTTCATCATGAGTTACTAAATTACGCTTTAGGATGTAGATACAAGTAATTAACCACAGAAATCCGACTAGATAGCCTGCAATCACATCGGTCGGCCAGTGAACTCCTAAATATAAGCGACTGAATCCAATCATCAAAATTAATCCAATCATGGCTGCATAAATTAATCGAGAAAATCGAGGGAACTCTGTTGCTAGTAAATATGCTAAAAATCCATACATTATGCTCGACCCAAGAGCATGACCACTAGGAAAACTAAAAGTGGTCTCGACAATAATTTGATTCCATAGATGGGGACGAGTTTTAGTAAAGACAAGTTTTAACCCCACATTAAAAGCTATACCTCCTATGCAGATAAGTGCAAAGATTTTCAATTGCAGATATTTTCGCTTTTTCCAAAGCCAAAATGTAGTGCCAACAATAAAAGCAACTACCATTGGCGGATTTCCTAAACCTGTAATAGTGAGCATTATCGAATCTAGAAGTGGGTTCGCTGATTGATGAATCCAGAGCAGAACATTGGTGTCAAAACTAAACGCTTCTTTTTCCCATACCTCTTCAAATAACCACCCCAAGATTATTAAGAGTATCAAACAACCCACTAAGCTAGCTATAGCAACTGGGGAACCTCGAAAATTGATCCAAGAATTTAGGTGATCAAGGGATTTTCTAACTAATTTTTTCATGGAAAATATTTGAACTGAATTATTAAGGATGATCGATCTGAGAACATTTGGCTTTTTTATAGCCATAGCCCTTGTATCAGGACAAATCAAAACCCAAACAGTGTGATGCGGCGCTTCGCGCCGCATCACACTGTTTGGGTTTTATGTCCTAACAAGAATGACGACAGCTATAGCAAATTTTTGATGGTTTGTTGCAAATTGCTGAGAAGTATTTCTGTCTCACTCAAATCAAGTTTAATGATAAAGGGCATGAGCCTTCTGTTAGCTAAACCTGTTTAGTGTGAGTTGAGAAACCGATATGAAGAAGCATTATTTATATATATTGTCTGTGTTCGTTACAGTTTTCTCGTTTGGTGTAGCGATTAAGGCGACAGAAGTCTTTCAATCACGCACAGTGAAAATACCTAGTCCTGCGGAAATTTCCAAACTAGCTGACTCCTTCAGTGCAGAAGAAATTTCCCAGCTAGAAATTGATGACATACTGCGCGATCGCCTCCGCTTCGATCCGCAATGGCAAGAAATCGCGCAAGCCGTGCGCCAAGACATCATCATCAAAAAATGGGGAAAGGAAGGTGTCGCTAATCCAGTTTGGAAGCGCTATGGAGCCAAGGCCTATCCCTTACTAAGCTACTATGCACGATCGCGTGAAACCGCTAGACAAGCCTATGGAATTGAAGGAATTCGCAGTCTCGGCAAACCCTACACAACACTGTGGCTGCGCGGACAAATCCAAAGACGGTTAACCTATCCCAGCTTATATGACATCATTCCCTATACATCTGACGCTCAGAGCAAAGACTGGGAAAAGGAATTTGGACTAGATGATCCCAAGATCCGCCAAGAATTAATCAGTTTAGCCAAAGCAAATCTAGAGCCAAAAGATTCGCCAGTTTATTACAGTCAATTTAATCTTGATTTTTTAACCCGCTTACTAGGATATGAAGCCATCTATGGCAAGAGTACCTATGAAGCCAACAAGGACTACAAGGGCGTACCAGAATGGATTCAGTACGAGAATCTCAGTCAACCGAGCGATCGCCAAATTAAAGACGCGATCGCCTTTTATCAAAAACTATCTGGAGACGCGCAGGAGTTCATCCTCGTAGAACGTCTGGGCGCACTCAAAGCAGGAAAAATCACTCCCTTTGCCCGCGCCTTCTTTCGAGGCTTAGCCAATGATCCTAATGCTAGCGATCGCATCTGGGCGATCGCTGAACTAGATCGACATGGTGACGCACTGGGGATAGAACTGCTGCAAAACATTTTGAACAATGATCTGGCTCAATTGCATTCTCTCTCAAAAATCGTTAGTTACGAAAATTTTGCCGCCAAGGGCGACTATGCCTATTACTTGCTCTTAGGAATGGTGGACAAATATCCTCAATCTAAATTTGCCCAAGCCTGTCGAGAATATGGCGATTTGACTGGCCGCTCCTATTTTGATGGTCAACCCCGCAGCCAAGAAGTCCTGTCGCGTAATGTCAAACGCTCAGAAAAAGACCGCCTACAGGCTTGGCAAGAATGGCTAAAGCTTTATAGCGATCATTCAGGAGCCGATGACGCTAATTACTTCCTAGCCATCAGCTTGCAAGAAAACAATGATCCTGTCGGAGCGATGCGTCTCTGGATCAAGATCATGGCGCAACCAATGGGCGATCGCGATGCGATTTATCTCGCCTTTCCCCATGTCCGCACCCTTCTTGATGTGGGTCTATCCATTGAGCAGATGCAAACCCTGCTGAAAGAGCCTCCAAATGCGCCCCTCGCGCCAATGTTGCAATATGCGATCGCCGTTCAATATGCGCGATCTCACAACTATGCCAAAGCCCTAGAGATTGCCGCAGACATCCAATTGGCAAATATTCCCGACTTTCTGCTCAAAGACTACTACTATCCTCAAGGTCGCTGGTGGCGCGAAGACAATCGAGTAGAGAAATTCAAAAAAGAAGCACAATCTTTACTCAATGAACAAAAACAGCGTTGGCAAAAGCTACTAGTCTGGCAAACTGAAAATACCCCAGAATCCCAGTATCAAATCGCCTCTGATTGGGCAGGAATCGGTGGATGGAAAAACGGTTATTTACCAATATGGGATGGTATTCGTGCTTATCGATTGCCAATAGACTGGGATTGTGATAAATGGTGGGTTTGCGACTCCTCCAAGCGCAGTAACGAAGAAATTATCGCCAAGTATCAAGGAGGTAGTCAAAATGCGATCGCACTTTCCCTCTATCAAACCTTACTCAACGACAAGCAAATTTCTAACCAACTTCGAGAAAAGTCTTTATACATGGTTGCCTCCACATTGCTTAATCAGTGGGAAAACCACACTTTCTCAGAAACCCGACGTATCCATCCCCCCGCAGGTATGACTGGTAAGCCTCTGAAAACCAATGATTCAAGGTATTCTTACCAAGATTACGAACGGCAAGAGAATGGCATACTTTCTGACTATCAACGACGTATCGACAGCATTATCTCTGAGTTACAGCTTAAATTCCCCCAAAGCCAATACATTGACGACCTAATGTTTTCTAGCTTCTTTCTCAGTGAGCAACCTCGTTATTTACAAAAGCTGCTAGAGCAATATCCCCAAAGCGATCGCGCCGCTGAAGCAAAATTTCTTCTAGATCTCCAAAAATAGATAGCATTTATATCACTCCTTTCCCAGTGAACAGTCAGTGATGTGCGGCTTTACCACGTACCGCTAACTGTTCACTGGGAAGAGATTAGGACAAAGCTAAAACCCCAAAGAGAGTAGTAGTACAAAGTATCGCCACTCTCTTTGGGGTTTTACTCCTTTCCCGCACTATTAATTTATTGAGTGAGAAAGGAGTCTGTCTTGACTCACTTGGCTATAGCTATAAAGCGAAGTTGCCAAATCATTGACTGGCAGGGACTTTTGATTTTTTAGACAAATTATTGATTGATTTATAAATCCCTAAAAATTACCATAGCAATGAGAATTCTTTCTAAACTATTGCGAGTTCTCTCAAAACGTGATAGAACGAATTAATGAGTTTCTTCCATCATAAGCAAAAGTATGAGGAAACAAACTAATTAAAACAATCAATCACTATTATTCTTTGGTTTTCCCAATATGACTATAGATCTACCTGTAACCTTACAGCCAGAAGGTTTTAGCGCGTCCTTACTCGCTTTACAGACTCATTTACAAGGTTTCTTGGCTGAGTATGAAGACAAAGTTGCTCAAGCTCGCGCTCAGCTTGCCCATGTTGAAGCCCTGTTAGGAAGTTTGCCTGCTGAATCTCCTAAAGCTAAGAAACAGAAAGAAACTTTACCCGTTACAGTTCCCGCACCAATTACTACGGTTGCAGTAGTCACCGAAGCTCCTGTCGCTCCTACTAGAGGCCGCAAACCTAAAGTCGCAAAGATTGAAGCAGCCCCCATCGCTACGCCTGCTGCTAGGGGAAGAGGAAGAGGTCACCGTCGTGGATCTTTGTCGATGCGTCCATCCTATGAAGGATTGACCTTGACAGAAGCGATTCAAAAGATCATGGATGAAAGATTTGGTCAAGCTGTCAATGCTGATGATGTAGTCAATATTCTCTATGGAGAGCTGGAAGAACCAGTATTTAGAGTCGCAAAAGAGCGTGTTACCAAGAATCTTTCTAAGGGCAAAGGTGAAGGTAAGTGGAAGCGAGTTCCTACCCAACTTGGCTATTACACCCTATCCCTAGAAGATTTGAAGACTATTCCTACTTCAACAGTCAAGAGAGGACGTGCTGCCTCAGTCAAAACCGAGCCAGCAAAAGCAGCCAAAGCTCCTAAGGCTGTGAAGGAAACTAAGGCTGTGAAAGCTCCTAAAGAACCTAAGGTTCTTAAGGTTGCCGCAAAAGTAGCAACACCCAAAACTAAAAAGATTGAAGCCGCTTCTAAGGCAGCACCGTCTAAAAAGTCTGGACGTATGAGTTCTTTGGTAATGCGTCCTCTTTATCAAGGCAACACCTTGACTGATGCGATCGAAAAGGTATTGCAAGAACGCAAAGGGGAGTTTGTCAATGCTGATAGTGTCGTCAAAGCTCTATATGGAGATCTCTCAGTTGAGAATTTCCGTCAAGCTAAGGATCGCGTCACCAAGAACTTGTCTAAGGGTAAGCTAGATGGCAAGTGGGAGAGAGTTCCTAATCAGTTGGGCTATTACACATTGTCGATGTCCGCAGTTAAGGCATAGCCTTACTTATGAGGATTTGGACTTTGCCTACAGCAAGTCCAAATCCTAAATCCTAAATCCAAAAAGCGAGAGTTGTTGCAAAATACCAACTCTCGCTTTTTGTTGTTATGGCGCTTTGCGCTTTCTGAAAACCCAAGAAGATTTTTGGAAGGCTGGTTTCGCCAGCCTTCCAAAAATCTTCTTGGGCTACACAAAACCTCAATAGACTGTATGGCGATCGCCAACTCTAAACCCAAGAATTGAGTGGCGGCGTTTTGCGCCGTCACTCAATTGCTCTTAGCATTGGAAATACAAAAACCACAGCAATTCTCATTATAAAAATTGGTTTTTTGAAAGCCATCTGTAGGCTGGCTTTCAAAAAACCAATTTTGGGGTTGGCAGCGCCTTAGGCGCTGCCAACCCCAAAATTGGTTTCATAATGAGAATTGCTGCAAAAACCAGTTTTTGCTTGTCTTAGGTGTAACCATGCTCTAGAATAGTCAAGCTTGGAGAGATGGCAGAGTGGTCGAATGCGTTCGACTTGAAATCGAATGTTGTGAAAGCAACCGAGGGTTCGAATCCCTCTCTCTCCGTACAACAAAAAAGGCGCTGTCTAAAGACAATGCCTTTTTTGTTGTACGGAGAGAGCCAGCAACTTACTGCTCTTCCTCAACTTTTGTTATTCCTTCTCGATCGCCTGTTTAACCATAATTTTATCGTCTGCGATCGGCTCAGAATTAGATTGATTATGAATAACAGATTGATTGCTATTGCGCCATTGTTCAAACTTAGGCTTGAGCCAGCGAAATACTATTGGTATGGCAAACCATAAAATAACAATCCCTAAAATTAGTGAACTTGTCCTCACCACTCCCGACACTAAAGTCTCTAGGGGAATCAAAGCACCAGCGAAGTAAGCGACACCCGTAGTAATTAAACCCCAAATTAAGGCTCCAGTAGAATTAAAAAATAGAAATCGTGAGTATGACATCCCTGTAAGCCCTGCCATTGGACCTGCAAAAATCCGTAAAATGGCAATAAACCGTCCAAAAAAGACAGCGCGATCGGCATTGCCTAAAAATTTCTCGCGAGCTATTTCAATTTCATTGCTGGGCATCCGAAATAGTTTGCCAATTTTTTCTAGTGTTGCTAGACCACCCCATCTTCCCAACCAATATCCAGCACTATCACCTAAAATTGCGCCTGAGACAGCACATAACAACACTAGGGAGTAACGCAATTCACCATTTCCAGATAAAAAGCCCCCCACTAGAGTAATTGTCTCCCCTGGCAATGGAATACCAGCATTCTCTAGCATGATGCCAAAGAAGACTAGCCAATATCCATACTGTTGCGTCCATTCCTGAATGAGGTCCAACGAAAAGAACTCAAAATGCATGAGTTATATCTCAAAATTTATTGGGCAGAGTTTTGTAAAAAATTTGTTACATATCATTATATTAGAGTCTGGAAGTCAAATTCAAGAAAAGTTTCTATTATAAAAATTGAATTTTCAGTAATATTGCTACAGTCATTTTTTTAGGACAAACCAAAACCCAAGAACTGCCAGCCAGTTCTTGGGTTTTGGTTTGTCCTCGTTCACTTGGCGATCGCTATAAGAACTGCTATGTCTAAGACAAATCAAAGCCGAAAAGGTAAGTGCTGGTGCAAAGCGCCAGCACTTACCTTTTCGGCTTTAGTATTGAATTTTAAAGATTAATGGAAATGGCATTGACAGGACAGGCTGTAATACATTGCTCACAAACAACACAGCGCGATCGCACAAAGTTGAGTTGAAAGTTTTTTGGGGCAAGAGTAAGTGCTTCGGTGGGGCATACCCCTGTGCATAGACCACAATCCACGCAGGCGATGTCATCGATCATGATTTCACGACCATGTAAAGAGACTTCAATATCTTGCGATCGCATCCAGTCCATCGCTTCTTCGAGTTGATCGATGTCTCCTGATAGCTCTAGCACCATTTTGCCGACCTTGTTAGGAGCAACTTGAGCGCGAATAATATTAGCGGCAATGTTAAAGTCTTTGGCAAGCCGATAGGTAATCGGAATACTAATTGCGCGTTTGGGAAAGGTAAGGTTTACTCTTTTTTTCATGATTTAGATTTGTGCAAGCTTCCCATACTAATTCTGATCGCTTAACTTAATACACACAGATGAAATTTACAAAACTTTATTTGAAAAGATTTTTTGATAACTTTTTTAATAACTTTTCTATAACTTTAACCTAGGGATAACAAATATATTTCCTATAGTATGGAACTCATCAGGTTGAGATATCTCAAATTAAATTAAGTTAGGGCTTATATCAAATGAAAAAAAGATTTTTAAATATTATTGGTAGTGCCGCGATCTCTTCAGCAATCTCTACCGCAGCTCTCATCTCAGCACATTCTGTGGAAGCAGTAACCTTTGGTTTTCAGAATATTCCTACAACCAACATCAGCGAAAAAATTGGAGATGGCATCGTCGGACAGTTCACATTCACTATCGCAGACATCCCTAACGTTTCTGGTAAGACACTTTGGACATTTGCCAATGTAGGCTCAGTAAATTCTTTTATCGGTCAAATCTATTTTGATTGGAAAGGACTGTCTACCGCTCCTATTGCAGTCGCAACTATTAATGCTGTTGGCACAAGCGCTGGAGTGAATTTTGAATCTGGCTCTGGCAAACTACCTCAAGGTCAAAATGTTAAAACTTTACTTAGTCAAACATTGGGATTTGACAACTCATCAGGAAACAAAGATGCCAATATAGTCCTTGAGGCTGATAGTCCTGGTTCAAATAAGGATGGAATTGATGCAAATCAAACTCTTGCAGTAATCTTCAACAGTGGCACAGCTTCTAGCCTTGAATCCCTGATTCTTGCCGACAAGCTGCGTGTTGGTATCCATGTTCAAGGTATAGATCCTACTGGTGGTAGTGATGCCTATTTCGATGGAGCAGTCATCCCACCCACTCCACCCAAACCAGTTCCCGTTCCAGGATTTGTTTTGGGCATAATGGCTGCGGGTGCATTGGGCGGTACACGCTTACTCAAAAACAAAAAGCAAACTGTGTAGTTTGTTAACACTTGTAGCAATATAAGTGTTTCTTAAAAATAGTAATGGCGGCGCAAAGCGCCGCCATTACTATTTTGGGTTTTGACTTGTTCTAATTAGCTCAGTTATTGCTGTAGCTAAAACTTTCTTCAAGAACAAAGAGATGGTGCAACGCACTATCTCTTTGTTCTTATGACGGACAAAAATTTTCCTTAAAGAAGGCTTAACTTAAGAAGACTTAACTTGTACTAATGTAAATCTAATGGTAATCCCCCAGATTTGCCTTAACTAGAGTTTCAAATCTTCATAGATGCCTTCATGACAGCCAAAACCGATCCGATTTATGATTTTTTGCTTTGCGTTCCAGAGTTAAAAGCAATTGATCGCCTCATCTTAAAAGAGCTTAGCGAGAGACTGCAACCACTTCGCTATCGCATGGGACAGGTGATTTTGCGGCGCGAAACTATGCCTGCACAGGTTTTGTTTTTGATGGATGGACAAGCGCGACTACTAGGACAGCCTCCTCAAGAAACCGCCCCTAGCACTGTTGAAGTCCTTAAATCAGGTGCGATCGTCGGTTGGCTGAGTTTAGTTCGTAATGTCTCTTGTGAAACCGTAATTGCTTCATCAGAAAGTACTTGTTTAGCCCTTGGGGCAGAAGATTTTTGGTATTTTTGCGATCGCGATCCTGCTTTTAAATCAGCTTTTATAAATCGAATTGGTGCGATCGAAGTGTTTGATTTACTTGCTGCCGAAATGTCACGCCGAGCGCAAGCACTGGGAAATCTTGGCAAACTAGCTCGTGAAGCATTGCCTGAAGCGGTGGTAATGAATTTAGCGGCAGGCAAAACATCGTTGACGGCACTAGATCGCGACTTTGTTTGGTTGGTCAGTGGCGGCGAAAACTTTGCGGCTCCAGTGGGCGATCGCATTGAGGCGATTAATGCTTTGGGCAGTAATGATTTCCTAGAAGTGCCACAGGGCGGTTCTGCGAGGCTAATCGGTTTGCGCGATACCTTTGCGGTCAAAGCTGAAGTGGTTGAAGAGTTGCCGATGCTAACGGCTCTAGATATTCCCTATGCGCCTGAGTTGCCATCGGTGGGCGATCGCCCCGATCCTAAAGGTACAGACTATCCCCATTTCTACGGTCGCGGGCCCGTTGATGCTTCGTTAGCTTGCTTTCAAATGTTAGCGAAATATTGGCAAATTCCCTTTTATCGCCATGTCGTCAAGAGGGCGATCGATGCTCAATTTCTGCGTACTCCTAAGTTATCCTTGCAGCTATGCGGCGCGATCGCGGAGCTAATGGGACTGAATGGACAATTAATTACGATTCCCGCCAGCTCGATCGCGCAAGTCCCCACCCCCGCGATGTTGCCTTGGCAAGATACTTTTGCGATCCTTTACAAAGCTAGCGATCGCGAGTTAGTGATCGGCATCCCTGAGCAGGGAATTGTTACCAAAAAGACGGCTCAGTTTGCTGATCTGTGGGGTGCTTCGGGACAGATTTTATTAATCAAACCCACTAAGGACACGCCTAAGCAAAAATTTGGATTGTCGTGGTTTTTGCCATCGCTACAGCGCTACAAAAACACCCTAATCACCGTCTTAGTCGCCTCATTTTTTGTGCAGCTATTGGGCTTAGCCAATCCCTTGATTACCCAAGTAATCATTGATAAGGTCATCATCCAAAATGCCCCTGACACCCTCAATACTCTGGGGATTCTCTTAGTTACCATTTCCGTATTTGAAGCAATCATTAGCGCCTTACGCACCTATCTATTTGTCAACACCACCAACCGCATCGATCTCACCCTTGGCTCAGAAACCATCGATCACCTTGTCCGATTACCTTTACGCTATTTTGAAAAGCGATCGGTTGGGGAGCTGTCCAGCCGTATTGGGGAATTAGAAAATATCCGCCAATTTCTAACTGGCACAGCTCTTACCGTTGTTTTAGACGCGGTTTTCTCGGTCATATATATAGTAGTGATGATCTGCTATAGCTGGCTGTTGACTCTAGTAGCCCTTGGAACAGTGCCTTTATTTGCTTTGTTGACCTTCATTGTCGCGCCGATTATTCGGGTTCAATTACGCAGCAAAGCCGAGCGGAATGCGTCAACTCAGTCCTACTTAGTGGAAGTGCTTTCAGGGATTCAGACCGTGAAGGCGCAAAGCATTGAACTCAAGTCTCGTTGGGAATGGCAGCGCCGCTATGCTCGATATGTTTCCGACGGCTTTAAAACTGTTGTCACTTCCACAACCGCAGGTTCAACCAGTCAGTTTCTCAACCAATTTTCTAACTTACTCCTGCTGTGGGTGGGTGCATATCTAGTTTTAGCTAACCAACTGTCCTTAGGACAACTGATTGCCTTTAGGATTATTGCGGGTTATACGACTACACCTTTATTGCGTCTAATCCAACTATGGCAAAACTTCCAAGAGACAGCCCTTTCGCTCGAACGTCTGAGCGACATTATCAATTACCCTCAAGAGCAAGAAGAGGCAGGTCGCCGCAATATTCCGATGCCCGCCATCACAGGGCATGTGCGTTATGAAAACGTGAATTTCCGCTTCGTGGCTAATGGCAATTTGCAGTTAAATAATGTCAGTCTCGAAGTTCCAGCAGGTAAATTTGTGGGCGTAGTCGGAGCTAGTGGCGCAGGTAAAAGTACGCTTACCAAGCTGCTATCAAGACTTTACGAGCCAGAATCGGGCAGGATTTTAGTGGATGACTATGATGTAAGCAAAGTTGAGCTTTATTCGTTACGCCGTCAAATTGGTGTGGTTTTGCAAGATACGTTGCTGTTTGATGGCACTGTGCAGGAAAATATCGCCCTCACTAATCCCGACGCTACTCCCGAAGAAATCATTGACGCAGCCAGAATTGCCTGCGCTCATGACTTTATTATGGATCTGCCCCAAGGCTATGAAACTAGGGTCGGAGAGCGCGGCGCGTCGCTATCAGGTGGACAGAGACAAAGAATTGCGATCGCCCGTACAGTTTTACAAAAACCACAGCTATTAATTCTCGATGAAGCCACTAGCGCTCTCGACTACAACACTGAGCGTCAAACTTGCCTTAATCTAGCCGAAGAGTTTCGGGGACGTACCGTGTTTTTTATTACCCACCGTCTCGCCACAATTCACAGTGCCGACTTGATCTTAGTGATGGATAGTGGTCGGGTTGCAGAGCAGGGAACTCATACTGAGTTAATGGCGATGCGCGAGCGCTATTACACTCTCTATCGTCAACAAGAAGCGGCGGGAGAGTCGTAACCTAGTGCAGCCTTTAGCTGGCTCAAATATAGCTATCAATGTTAGGCAAAGCCAAAACCGAAGAGAGGTGAGGCGCTTTGCGCCTCACCTCTCTTCGGTTTTGGTACAGCAATAAATAAAAAAGGTGAGTTGATATGTTAAATGGCAATAAGCAAGCGAGCGATCGCAATGGCGATAATGAAAATGCTCAAATAAAAACAGATGCTCTCGTAGCGCAAAATCCTAACGATAGTAGTGCCTTAACAACTAGTGAGACTAGAGCGATCGCCGTTCAGTCTTTTGATCAACCACTGGTACTGAGGCAATCTCCAAAATGGACACAAGCAATTTTATGGACATTGCTCGGTTCCGTTAGTTTTGGACTGCTTTGGGCTTCGTTTGCCAAGATCGAAGAAGCGATTCCCGCCCAAGGTAAGCTTGAACCAATGGGAGCAGTAAAAGAAATCAAAGCTCCAGCCAATGGAGTTCTCAAAGAAATATTAGTTAAAGATGGTGAACGGGTCGAAGCAGGACAGGTACTTTTGCGGATCGACTCCACAGCCGCTCAAGCTCAACTCGATTCACTCAAAAAACTCCGCAAAAATCTCCAAGAAGAAAGCCAGTTTTATCGCTCTGTCCTTAGTGGCGATCGCACTCCGATTGCTACATCCACAGTGGCGACAATTCCTGCGGATGTCTTGGCTTTAGCGCGTAGTCGTGATGCGCTGATCTCAGAACAACAGCTCTATCGCATGCAAGTCAATGGTGGCGGCGCGGATCTTTCAGGCGATCAGCAAGATCGTCTCCGTGCTAATCAAGCCGAACTTAGTTCGCGATCGCAAGCTGCTGATGCCAGTATTGCCCAGTCCGTTGAGCAGTTAAATCAAACCAAAATCCGCCGTGTAGGTCGGCAAGAGTCTCTAGCACTGAGCCGAAAGATTCTCGCAGATATTAAAGATGTAGCCGATCAGGGTGGTATTTCTAAGATTCAATATCTCAAGCAGCAGGATGAGGTGATCAGTACGGAATCAGAAGTTAATCAACTTTTGAAAGAAGAGGCGCGTCTCAAAGCGGCGATAGAGGAAGGACAGTACCGACTCACAAATACCTTTGACACCACGCGCAAAGAGTTAACTGGGCAGATTGGGGATAATACCAAACGCATTGCTGAAATCGATAGTCAATTCAGTAAAGCGATCTCTGACAATGAGAAACGACTTTCCGAAGTAGAAGGACAAATCAAACAAGCGGAAGTCGCATTGCAATATCAAGAGTTACGCGCTCCCGTGTCAGGGACTGTCTTTGATCTCAAAGCTGGATTGGGATATGTGGCGAATACTAACACTTCCGAAAGTGTTCTCAAAATCGTACCTGACGATCAATTAATTGCCAAAGTGTTTATCACCAATAAAGATATTGGCTTTGTCAAAGAAAATATGCTGGTTGATGTACGGGTAGATTCGTTTCCCTTTAGTGAATTTGGCGATGTCAAGGGCAAATTAATTTGGATTGGTTCCGATGCCTTACCACCAGAGCAAGCTAATCCTACCTACCGATTTCCCGCTAAAGTGCAGCTAGATCGACAATCTCTAAATGTCAATGGACGCAATATCCGCTTGCAGTCTGGGATGTCTCTCACTGCCAATATCAAAGTCCGCGATCGCACAGTTATTAGTCTATTCACTGATGTTTTTGTTAAAAACACAGAAAGCCTCAAATTTGTACGATAAACCAAAAAATAAACCAAATAAAAGAGGCACTTCGTGCTTTCTTTTAAACAAAGAGTCGATAGAAGGTGCAAAGCACCTTCTATCGACTCTTTGTTTAGTTACTTAGGATGTGTAAAAGTTTCCATCTGTTGAGCTACAGACTCATCTAGCCATTTGCTAAAGTTTTCCTCTATCAATCTTTGCTGCATCGCCTCATCCAGAGTGACAGGCAAAATCTTTTCTAATCTAACTAAAACAATCCAGTCCCCAATCACAGTTGGAGTATGCATCTGTCCAACATCACTGGCAAGCAACATCTTCGCTAAATTAGGATGGATCGAGCCAATCTCCACAGGACCAATCAATCCACCAGTTTGAGCCTCAGGTCCCTGCGAATATTCTCGCGCCAACTCGTCAAAGGACTGCTCTCCCTCTTTGATCCGAAAATATAACTCCTGAGCCACGCAAAAGTCCTTTGTACAGATCAAAGAATAAATCACGCGATCAAGGCTTTGTTTTCGCTCTAAAAATGATGCGTTAACCCTCGAACCCCAAGTTTCTTGTTTGAATTTTGCTAACTTTAGCGATCGCTCAGCTCTAGCGATTAGCTGGGATACTGTCATCCCATGCTGTTTTAGCCAAGCTCCTAATTTTTCGTCTGAGTCAATCCCCAATTGCTGAAAAATTTGCTGCGCTGCGGCTTGCTGCTCTTCAGCACTGATGCTGATGTCTATAGTGCTGCGATCGATCGTCATCTCTCTAACTAGTTGTGGCATTAGACCGTAAGCAACCATTTTTTCAACTAAAGCCTCGGACTGAAATTTGCTTCCATTAATTTCCAATACTTGCATAGTTGACGCTTTAAATATTTCAATCTAGGTACTCTACACCTCTAATCATAATGGGAGCATCTCAATTAGGCACTGAGTAATTATACTTAGAAGAATAGAAATAGCCATTAAGATAAGCGCAACGATGTTTCAAAACTTGAGCAACATTGGACTTATTCCACTGAGCGCCAGAAATCTTAATCCGACGACCAATCTGCTTAACCGTTGATTCAACAGAGCCTGAGCCAATAGTAAGCCCCTGTTGCTGTAGATAACCATACTCAGGGATGCGATGACGATGATTGCGTAAATAATCGAGAAAATTGATAGCCCGTTTGAATTTACAGTCTGCGAACAGAATCATAGTCGCCTCAACATCGCCTTGCCAGAGGAAATCTTCAGCCTTAGTTAGACGGCGCAAAGAACCACCAACATTATAAAGGTGTTCTTTCAAATGATACCAATCGAGTATTTCAAACCTTTGCTCTGAAGGCGCTATGGCTGTAAATAAATTCCAGATACCGTCATGTCCATCGCCAAGACAAGAGAATATTTCGGCTAATGGTTGTTTTTGTACCCAATCAACTAAACCTTGATTATTGAGAAAATAGGCGGCGATTGTCCCTTGAGCATTTACAGCTTTGTAGTCTTTCCACTCACACTTTTTTCCTTGCTCGGTTCGCAATCTCACTTTCCCGCCATCAATACTCATCTCTTCTACTGTTTCTGTGGTTGTCATTTCTGGAAATTCCTGCTTTTGGACTAATCGTTGTTGACTGCTGTGACCGATCTTGATTCCTGTCAATTCTTCAACATTAATCGTGGTTCTGGCGTAGGACTCACTAGCACTTACCAATAGGCAGCATTTTTCTAGTTGTGGGCTTAATCTCGCTCTTGCTTTTACTTGCAACTTCTTCGCTTGCTTGCTCTTCAGCTTTAGTTCGCCGATACAGCTTTTTACTTTTCTTTCTTTCCCTGCTTTTGTCCCACTGCTTTTTTCGATAAAAAAATTCCCACGTTTGGACTGACGTTTTCCAGCATTTGCTCCCTCACGGCTATTTCTATGCCTTCTAGCGTTTTCAATTGCTCGGCATCTTTTGTTTCTGCATTCCGATACAGGATTTCCGCGATCTCTCTGGTGCAGGCTTCGAGTCTTGCTTGCTCTTCTGGTGTCATTTGCTTAGACGGGTTAATTTGTTACTATTTTACCTGTGTTTTCTCTTAAGTATTTATACTTAGTGCCTAATTGGGATGCTCCCAATCATAATATTGATGGTTGGTATTCTCAATTACAAAAGTCAGCAATTCTCATTATAAAAATCAGATTTTAGAAAACTGTGGCTAAATTACCAAAAGTTAAAATAAAGCAAATAAAAAATGAGAGTGATCGCCTATTCACCAAAAATCAAAATAATGCGCTCGCCTAAGTTTCATCTGATTCTGGATCTTCACCAATTGTTTGCTGGTATGCGTGACGAATGTGGAGAATACGGACTGTTGAGATGTCTTGCCCTTCCAAAATAGTGAAAATTACTCGGTACGAATTACGTCCTCGACCATAGAGTAATTGAAGAATTTCTTGGCTAAAATGATCATTTTCTCTTGCCAATGGACAACGCTTAGGCATTTGAGATAAAGATGCGATCGCTTCTAGCAACCCTGAATACCATTGACTTGCTTTAATAAGAGAAGAGATTTGAGATAGTCGTAAAAATGCTTTATCTGCTTCAGCTTCAGCAATACTTGAGATTTCGATGCGGTAGTTCATGAATTGGCTGGCAGATTGTACTTGTGGCGTTGTTCTTCAGCAAAATCTTGAAAAGACCGAAATCGTCCTGCCGCAAAATCATCTAGTCCTGTTTGAATGCCTTTAATAGCTTCTTGTGAGTCTTTCTCTTCCCAATCTAAGATACTCGCTAATAATTCTGATGCAATAAAATTAACATCTTGCCCTTGTTTTGCGGCTCTACTATGGAGCAATGCTTCTAATCTGGGATTAAGGGTAACAACTATTGACATAGAATGCCTCTTCCAGCGCAAAGTTTCTAAGGTGATTATAGCCTGAGCTAATTAATTACAGCGATCGCCTATTCAACAACAACAAAACAATACGATCGCCCCATCAATCAAATTACTCAGCATAAACCTATGCTGACTGCTGAGTTTTGTTGTTTTCTATATATTGGCGCAACACGCTATTAATCAAAGTTTTATATTGATCTCCATGATTCTGAAACCATTGCTTTACATCTGGATCTAGTTGAACGAGGTTTTGGGCTTGATCTACGGGAATGCGTAAAGTTGAACGTTCAAAAAATTCATCAGTAAGTGGTGGAATGTCCGAGTAATCAATATTCTCTTCTGACATTGCTTCCAATGCTGTCCAGTTAGTACGAGAGGTAATGTTCAAATTTTCGCTGTTCATGACGGTTGGCTCTTCTTGCAGAAATGATTCGGATGATGTTGTTTTTACGTTCTGTCCAGACTAATACCGCTATTCCAAGACCGAGAAAACCGATCCCAAACCAGCGATCTTCGCCATAATCAAAGCGATCATCTAGCTCTATCAACATTTCACTATCAAACATTGCGGGGACATCTGCAAAATCAATCTCATGCTTGCGAATATTTTCAAGATTTTTTGTTTCGTCCCACTCAAATTGCATGAAGGTTATGGCTAATTAAGCTAATTGCTTTCATTATCACCTATTTATCAAAAATTAAAGTAACGCGATCGCCCCATCATTCAAATCACCAAACAGCGATCGCCCATTCATCAAAAGTTAAAGCAATGAGATCAGCTCATCAATCAAATTGTTCAAAGATTACTCGAACTCTATACGGTAATTGTAGAAATCCCCTTGTATTGCCTCCAAATTTCATTCCTTAATTCCCGTGTAATTTTAACTCTTTTAGTTTCTCCAACACTTGTTGTTAAAAAAATATTGAATGTGCTTATTCTATAAAATGCTATAAACGCATTCTCTGCAAATAAGAAGTCTGCACTTTTATCCATACTTTTAAAGAAATCTATAGGATGAAATACCTGACCTTGTTCTCCATCGGTTAGCTTAACTGGAAATTTTGCACATAAAAGAGAAAACCTTTGATCCATATGAGGAAATGTTATTTTTCTTTGAAGCCTTCCAAATGGATGGGATTTATAGTGCCACTCAAAATTGGTAATAGTTACAGCTCTTGCTCCTATATTTATAAAACTAATCCCATAAGCCCATCGATTAAGTGTTGTAAGTTTTGTCAAATCATTCCATGCAAGTTGAACAATACTTAATCTAGAATCTAGTCGAATTATCTTATCTCTTACAGATAGCCAAAGTGCAAGTCCAGAAATAGCTGTAGTACCTAGTGCAGATATTCAAGGAGCAAAGCTATTTACACATTGCCAAGTGTTGCAACTTTCCATATTCATTCAATATTTGTTTTTTGTCTATAAAGTTTCACTATATTCAGTTTCTTGACTGATAACAACAATTTCTATACAGCAATTTGTTGATAATCGATCTCTGGAATACCTACCCTTTCTTTAGCGTGTTCAATCGTCATGCTGCAAAGCTGACCATCCTCATCTAAATCCAACAAGGTGTTCTCATCTAAATCTCGCGTTTCCGCAGGTATTTTTTGAGAAAAGACGATATAAAGGGTGTCAGTATCTGCAAAATATCTGATTTTCATGTTTCTATCTCCTTGAAGTTTCTATCAAAAAATGCATTGTGAACTGTTTCACCATCTTCCAAGAGAATAACCCGTAAATATCTACCCTCATTTTCCTCTATCTTTACCCAACATCGCTTACGTCGATCCGCTTGAGTCTCAACTTTTAAAGGATTGGCGATCGCTTTTTCAATCCATTCCAACTTTATGCCAACGCGATCGGGTCTAAGCTGCATGGATTTGAAATATTCTGCAACTTTCACTTAGCTTTTTGATAATAATATAACAAATAAATCGTTTATACTTAATTAATGATTTGGTTGCTCAAGTGTGCGATCGCCTTAATCAAATCATTCAGATATAAATTAGTCTCAAAATTCCAATAAAAAAGAGGGCATATGCCCTCTTTTTTATTGCTTTGTTTTATGAATTAGACAGAAGCCAAGAAGGTTTTCTTGTATTCCACAAGTGCTTCCTTCAAGATGGTTTCTGCTTCATCAGAGAGCTTCTTCTCGGACTTGATGATTTCGCCGTACTTAGGCTTGCTGGTTGCTAAGTAGTTACGCAGACCCTTATTGAATGCGCCAACTTGATCAACTTCCAATTCATCAAGGTAGCCATTAATTGCGGTGTAGATAATCGCAACTTGATCGCCTACAGGCAAAGGAGAATATTGAGGCTGCTTGAGAATTTCGCGGAGACGTTGACCACGAGCTAGTTGCGCTTGAGTAGTTTTGTCCAAATCAGACGCGAACTGAGCGAAAGCGACGAGGTCATCGTACTGGGCTAGTTCTAGTTTGATCTTACCTGCCACCTGTTTCATTGCCTTGATTTGTGCAGCAGAACCAACGCGGGATACCGAAATACCGGGGTTGATCGCGGGACGAATACCAGCGTTGAAGAGGTCAGAGGATAAGAAGATTTGACCATCGGTAATCGAAATTACGTTGGTAGGAATGTAAGCAGATACGTCACCTGCTTGGGTTTCGATGATTGGCAATGCAGTCATCGAGCCGCCGCCGAGTTCATCGCTCAACTTCGCTGCACGTTCGAGCAATCGAGAGTGTAAGTAGAATACATCCCCAGGATATGCTTCACGACCGGGAGGACGACGAAGCAATAGTGACATTTGGCGATAAGCCTGTGCTTGCTTAGACAAGTCATCATATACAATCAAAGTGCCTTTGCCCTTGTACATGAAGTACTCAGCTAAAGCTGCGCCAGTGTAAGGAGCAAGATACTGCAAAGTTGCAGGATCGTTGGCGCTTGCCATAACTACGATCGTGTATTCCATCGCGCCGCTTTCACGGAGTTGGTTTACTACGTTTGCTACGGTAGAAGCTTTTTGCCCGATCGCTACATATACGCAGATACAATCCAAACCTTTTTGGTTAATGATCGTATCGATCGCCACCGCGGTCTTACCAGTTTGACGGTCACCGATGATCAATTCGCGCTGACCACGACCAACAGGAATCATCGCGTCGATCGCGGTAATACCAGTTTGTAGAGGTTCAAATACGGATTTACGAGCAATAATGCCGGGGGCAGGAGATTCGATTAAACGAGTTTCGCTTGCTTTGATGTCGCCTTTGCCATCGATAGGCTGAGCTAAACCATCAACAACGCGACCAATGAATGCTTCCCCTACAGGAACTTGAGCAATACGTCCAGTTGCCTTTACAGAGCTGCCTTCAGCAATTTTACGACCTTCACCCATCAACACAACACCAACGTTGTCTTCTTCAAGGTTCAGGGCAATGCCGACAGTACCATCTTCAAATTCTAGCAACTCGCCAGCCATGCACTGTTCCAAGCCATAGACACGAGCGATACCGTCACCGACTTGCAGGACAGTACCAACGTTAGAAACTTGCAGCTCTTGGTTATAATTAGCAATTTGCTGCTTGATAATATTGCTTATTTCGTCAGGTCTGATGCTAACCATAGTTGTGTTTTACCAATTATCAGCGATCGATTTGTTTTTAATATTTTGAGGATTTAGCTATTAGTATTTAGCTATTAGCTTTTGGTAATTGGTGGTAGGGAATTAGCAATTACTTTTTCCCTTTTCCTTTTACCTTTTTACTTCTAAACGCCTGCGGCTAGGCTGCTTTTTAGTCGGCGTAGTTGTCCGCGAATGCTGGCATCTACAACTTGGGAGCCAACTTTGATGATTACGCCACCGATTAGCTCGGGGTTAATAGTCACAACTAATTCGACACTCTTTGCTTTTGTCATCGCTTTGACGCGATCGCAAATCGTATCTTCTTGTGGTCTGCTCAATTTCAAAGCAGAAGTAATTTCGGCAAGGGCAACTTGATCGATTACACGCAACAATGATTTGAACTCATTGACAATATCACTTAAAAAAGCAATACGTTTGCGATCGACTAATAGAAGTAAAAAGCTCTTGGTAACAGTACTAACCTGAGAACCAAATACACCTTCAATTACGCCTTTTTTGACGTTTGCTCCAATTAGAGGACTAGCAAAGAGTTGACTTAACTCAACAGAATCGCTCAGGGTGTTACCAATTAGGCGCACATCTTTAGCGATTTCATCTAAATTATTTTGCTCTTGAGCTAAGGACATCAAAGCTTCAGCATAGGGAGCAACTACCGCTTGACTAACAGAATTAGATTTCATGTTTTCTCCTAGTCAGAACTCAAAAGGGCAATGCTACGGTCAATTAATTCGATTTGAGTTTGTTCACTCAAACCACGATCAAAATATGACTGCACACTAGCAAGAGCTTTATCGGCAACTTGCTGACGCAACTGCACGATGACGCGATCTTGTTCGGTAGCAATCTCTTGATCGGCAGCTTCACGCAACCGCGCAATGTCTGCATCAACCGTTGCTAAAATGGAATCAGCCGCATGTTTAGCATCAGTTTCGGCTTGTTTACGCAGGTTTTCAGCTTCAGTTTTTGCCTGAGCTAACTTACCTTGTTGTACTGTCAGCTTGTCTGTTGCATCCTTTTGGCGCTTTTCTGCATCAGCGATCGCCGATTGGATAGATTCCAAACGCGCCGAGAGAATTTTGCCTAAGAAACCGCGACCTGCATAGATCAAAAGACCGATAACGATTACTAAGTTAATGACGTTAGTTTCCAGAATATCGGTGTTTAGACCGAATCCTGAATGTTCTGCCGCTTCACTTGCAAGTAAGACGAAATTTCTAATCATAAAGGTTGTTTCTATTACTCAATACCAGCCAGAATCTAGATAGAAACTATCTAGAAATATCAAAACTAGGATTTAACTAAGTTACCTAGTAATTTTTCTAGAACTTGGCGACTGAGTGACTCTACTTCCGCGTCCAGAGATGCTGTAGCATCTTGCTTTTGCTTTTCGATTTCCGCTTTAGCACTAGCAACTTTTGCTTGAGCTTCAGCGATCGCTGCATCAATACGTTCTTTACGAATCTTATTTGCTTCTGTTTGAGCAGTCGTCAAGATGTTTTGAGTTGCTTTACGAGCAGTAGATAGCTCTTGCTCATATTGCTTAACAACTAACTCAGCCTTCTCGAGACGCTCCTTTGAGCCAATAATCTGTTCTCTAACATAGTCATCGCGATCGTCGATCGCTTTGGTTAGAGGCTTAAAGAAAATAACGTTAAGAAGCGCTACAAAAACAACAAACTGCACCGCCATAATTGGAAGTGTGGCATTGATATCAAACAAGCCGCCTTTATGTTCTACTGCTTCCGCAGCAACGAGAACAGTTGAAAAAAGGTTCCAAATTGTCATAAGTGTGTTGGGCAACAAGGAGGCTCAAGCCCCCTTGTCTATTTCTTATAGAGTCAAAAATGCTTAGGCGAAGGGGTTAGCGAATAGCAATACGAGGGCAACAACCAGACCGTAAATGGTGAGAGCTTCCATGAAAGCCAAGCTCAACAACAAGGTTCCACGAATCTTTCCTTCAGCTTCAGGCTGACGAGCGATACCTTCTACGGCGCGGCTAGCAGCAGTACCTTGACCAATACCAGGTCCAACTGCACCAAGACCAACGGCTACGCTAGCTGCAATTACGGATGCTGAGGCTACTAATGGATCAATCACGTTCTTTTTCCTTCTTAGATTATTTTTTTAAGTGTTTAAGTATATGGGAAACAAGCTTCCCGAATCAATTGCTTGAATTAACTATCTGAATTAAACGAGCTTAATGCTCATGTCCTTCATCACCATGTCCTTCCATCGCTTCACCAATGTAAGATGCTGCCAATGTCGAAAAAATTAATGCTTGAATGGCACTAGTAAATAGCCCCAAAATCATCAATGGCAAAGGCACAAACAAAGGCACGAGGAGAACCATTACCCCTACAACTAGCTCATCGGCAAGGATGTTTCCGAAAAGACGGAAGCTGAGTGAAAGAGGCTTAGTGAAATCTTCAAGAACCCATAAAGGAAGGAGAAAGGGAGAGGCTTGGATATATCTGGTGAAGTATTCCAAACCACGCTTGCTCAATCCAGCATAGAAATAGGCTAAGGAGACTAATAATGCTAGGGCGATCGTGGTATTGATGTCGCTTGTCGGGGCAGCAAGTTCGCCCTCTGGCAATTCGATCAATTTCCAAGGAACTAGCGCTCCTAACCAATTTGATACGAAGATAAACAAGAATAGACTACCAACAAATGGCACCCATTCTCTATAGTGCTTTTCGCCAATCTGGTCTTTCGCGATGCCCTGAACGTATTCCAGAGCGTATTCCATGAAATTTTGAAAACCTGCGGGAACACGTTGGTCAGCTTTAGCGGTGCTAGCTCCAATGAGTCCAGCAACTAGTACTGCACCCATTACAATCCAGCTCACGATTAGTACTTGACCATGTACCGTAAAGTTACCGAACTGCCAATAAAAGTGTTTGCCCACTTCTAGCGCGGCAAGACTGGTTTGATGGCTCATTGAATAGCCAAAAGATACTGGATCAATCATGTTCGAGGTGTACAACCTATAGGAGGTCAAATCTACAAGCAATGAATCCAAACACTTATGGTTTACTCAAATCTTGGGCAATAATTGCTAATACCGCCACTTTATAGGTCAGAAAGCCAAAAAATGCAGGTAGAATTTCTAACTGATCAGATTTGGCGGCGATCGCCATCAGAAGTACAAATAAACCTAATCTCGCAAAACCGAGACGATTTGATTCGACACCCAATGCGTCCACACTCTTGGTTAACATTCTGAAATAAAGTGTGCCAACCAATGCCCCAACGCCGTAGCTTAGGGAAATCTTCCATCCGTAGTAAGACCAAACTACGATGCCAATTAAGACACCAGCAGCAATGGTAAATACCAGTAACTTAAATTTCAGGCGATTGTAGTCTTCCATACTATCGATAGTCGATGTAGATGGAATATTGACAACTGTCTGAGGTGGAGTACTGTTTTTCGCGGGGATGATCTTCACTGTTGATTTTTAGCGAAATTTGCTGATTATTTGAGCAGTTTAAGTGAAGAAATGATACTTAATTAAAGTAACCAAAATGGATATCCAAAAACTTGGATGTAGCTGCCTACACCGTTGCTAAGCATATCATGCAAGATGTCACATTTACTTTACAAATGCCGATCTAGCCGCAATTCTCCTTATGAAACCAATTTTGAGGTTTTCAGCGCTAAAGGCACTAAAACCCTCAAAATTAGTTTTTAGAAAGCCAGCATATGCTGACTTTCTAAAAACTAATTTTGACAATGAGAATTTTGGACACTTTGAGATAGATGTTTCGTCTATCACAGAGTGTTAACATATCAAAAAGTTTTTATGTGAACATTTGAAAATTTAAAGATTTTTTACAACTTGTTTAAATTTTCATTATTTACCTAAGTTCAGTTATTTCTTGTGAGCATCCCCAACCTGTAACTATGTCCACATCTTTCTCCAAGCCTCGCCATTTTCAGCTTGCTTTGCCTGCCACAGCTTCTTTGTTTTTGTCTGTTTCTCTAATGTCTGTAGGAACCGTTATTCCTAGAGCTGTCTCAGCGCAACAACCTCAGACTCAGCCTGCAATGCCTGCTAGTCCTCAGCCACTAGAGCTAACCAAGCCAAATTCTTTAGAGAATAGTGTGTTTAGTATTTCAGGTGGACAACGTTTAATGACAGAATCCATGACTGCCATTAGCCAGCAAAATTATGATCAAGCTGTCACAAAGTTGCAAGATGCCCGCCAAGTATTCAACCAATTATCTAATTTCTACCAAGAGCTAACCACTAGCTTTTCAGGAATTGACAATCGTATCTCTGACAGTCATCGCCGCAAAGCTTTACAAACTGCCCAATTGCGTGATGAGGCGACCTATCAACTTGCGGTAGTCTACCGTGCTAAAAATCAACCTGAACTCGCTGTACCTTTGTTAGTGCAGTTAATTCGTAGTCAAGCGCCTACTCGCGATCTTGGACAACAGGCTTATCAGCAATTGTTTGAGTTGGGGTTTGTGGATGCCGCTTTTGTTCGTCCTAATGCTGCTGCTCCTAAATAACATCAAAAGCTAAGAATCAATTGACAGCGCATTGCGCCGCTCAATGCTACTGCAAAAACATTATAAAAAAAGTGGGTGCTTTACACCCACTTTTTCTATAATGTTTTTGCCCACCAAGCTAGGCTGTAGCGCTGATTTAGATTGTTATTTGGAGATGATTTGAAGACTACTCTGAGTTTGTATTTGCCTGTGGCGGGTATTTTTATAAAAATATGCTGCAAGTTATCTACTTGACTAACCGATGACCAGACGCTTTGAGAGATGTCAGTATCTTGCGATCGCATCAAGTACAACTCAATATGATTAATATCCGCTTCTTGAAAGTCTTCACCGATATCAAATAGCCCATTTTTATTTTTGTCATTAAGGCTAACTTGACGATCCCAAGTCAATGTTGCTGAGATAAAGCTATCTACTAATAGGGGATTTTTAAAGATGTAGTCTTGATACTGAGCAGCTTCCACAATATTGGCATCCCACCCGATCGCATTAATACTTCCCGAAGCCTGTTGTCCTGCTTGGTATTGCTGAAAAGCTCTGTAGGCGTTTAGTTGTCCTGCGCCGAGATAGAGACTAAGAGGGATCTCCCGATTGGTATAGGCTTCGCTATCAAGCCATGTTTTACCTAATGTATCGAGAATAGTTTTTGACATTCCTAAATTTTTGCCATCGCCGCTATCCTTGATTTTGTCCGCCGAATTGATCAACACGGCTTTGATTACTTCATGACTGCGGGCGTCATTACGCCAACTGCCATTGGCAATTTGGCGGTTAGCATATTCATGTAAAAGTGCAATTGTGCCAACTACATGGGGTGTAGCAAAACTGGAGCCACTAGCATTTTTGAATTTGCCCTGTAGGTTAGGAAGACTGAGGTTACTACCAGGGGCAATGATCGCAAGCGATCGCCTTTGATTGACGGGGCTTTCTATTCCAGATGTCCATACGTCATTTTTATCTAAATCTGTAAAAACTTCACCGAGATCGTATTTACCATTGCCATTGCGATCGATATAAGGCTCATCGATCAGATTACCCCGATCAAGCTGGCGATAGATTCCATCAACTTCACGGGTAAATCCCACAGTAAAACCATTGTAAAGATCCGTAGGAATGGGAATACCGCCCTTGCCTTGATTACCTGCGATGATTGGTAAGGTGTTGTATTTGGTAGCAATCCAGTCAACACATAGGGTAAGTAGAGCATTGCCATCTAATTTTGGATTAGGGCGTGGGTCTTCTTTGAGGAGTTCGCCAAAACTTAAGTTGATAGCGCGGACGGTGCTGTTGTACTGTCGAGCCACATATTGAGTCGCTAGGCAGGCTTCGGGCTGTCCGTCTTGACGACGTTGCGAATAGGCAGAAGAGAGAAGTTTTGCATCTGGCGCAATGCCACCCTCAATTTTGTGTTTGCTGATAATAACAGCGGCAACTTGGGCAGAGTGATCATCTACATTACGATTGGGAACTGCCTTGCCGTCACGAAAAAAAACTTCGTAAGGCTGAACGATCGCGCGATCAAGCTGGAGAAGCTTGTTAGCAAGTTTATCCACGGCAAAGCGTAGTGGACGGCTTAGCTCAACCTGCCCAATAAATACATTTTTGCCTGTGAGGTTGAAGGGTGGCGCTTGTAAAGTATGTGCATCAATGCCTTGACGATCGGCAGACTTACTGACCGCTAAGCAAGGAGTGCTTACAGAAATACTTAACCAAACCCAAGCTGTAAAACAACCTAACCTACGCATTTGCTTACCGTACTTATAAAAATTTATGGATAATTGTGGCAACTTAATCTAAACGGCAACTATTTCTATTGTTTTTGTCATTGCGTCTGTCAATACAATAGTAGCAACTACTTTTTTACAAATTTATAGGTACAGCGCAAAGCACCAGCATTTCTCATTATGAAATCAATTTTTAGGATTTTCAACGCCAAAGGCGATGGAAATCCTAAAAATATTTTTTTGAAAGCCAGCCTAAGCTAGCTTTCAAAAAAATATTTTCTACAATGAGAATTGCTATTAAAGCGCTGTAGTTCCCTAAATAATTGATCTAGAAAATTGGGATAGGAATATCTGTGCTGCTAGGTTTTGATCCCGGAAAACAAAAATGTGGCGTTGCTGTTATGGGCTTAGACCGTAAACTGATTTTTCAGGCGGTCATTCCCAGTACTGAGGCGATCGCTAAAGTTGCAAATTTACGAGAGACATATCCCATTTCATTGATGGTAATTGGCGATCAGACTGCTTCCAAACAGTGGAAGAGTGAAATCCAGCAGGCTTTCCCAGATTTGCGAATTATCACTGTTGATGAGCGTTATAGCAGTGAGGAGGCGCGACAGAGGTTTTGGCAAATTTATCCTGCTAGGGGCTTAATGAGGTTAGTGCCGAAGGGTATGCGATCGCCAAATCGTCCCATTGATGATATTGTGGCGGCTATTTTGATCGAGCGATACTTAAGCCGCCTAATCAGTTCTTAGAGGCTACTCAAAAGAATTACAGTGCTTTGCTCTTTCTTGAAACCCAAAAGAGTAATGGTGGCGCGAAGCGCCGCCATTACTCTTTTGGGTTTTGATTTGTCTTGTGGCGATGGATAAAATTTGAGTTTATTTTTGTCAAGCTTCATGAAGTAACATTAAGTAAGCTTGAAGCAGGGGTATATAGGAATGATATCTTTGCTGTTGATATCAAAAGCGTATACGCAATTTGGGAGAACATCTCAATGTCAGAAGAACAGGTAACCGAAGAGAAAGTTGAAAAGGTAGTGGAAGCATTTACAGCTCCTAAACCCACAGGCAAAACCCCACTCTGGGGCGGTAGCACTGGCGGCTTACTCAACTCAGCCTTCACCGAAGAAAAATACTTGATTTCTTGGAATAGTCCCAAAGAACAAGTATTTGAAATGCCTACAGGTGGCGCGGCAACTATGGTCAAAGGCGACAACTTGCTCTACTTAGCAAAGAAAGAGCAAGCTCTTGCTTTGGGTACACAGTTGCGTAAATTTAAAATCACTAATTACAAAATCTGGCGCGAATTTCCTAATGGCGACCAAGTTTATCTACATCCTCTGGATGGTGTATTCCCTGAGAAGGTGAATGCTGGTCGTGTTGCGGCGAATAGCGTCAGCCGTAAGATTGGTGACAATCCTAATCCTATAAGCGTTAAGTTTACTGGTAAGGCTACCTACGATGTCTAGGCGATCGCCTTGACTTTTCCTTGCTCTCATTCATTTTTATTTTTTATCAAAGCCACTGCGATCGCAGTGGCTTTGATATTTTTTACGGCAGTTATAGCAAGAATTGAGGGGCGGCGCTCCGCAACGGGTTTTAAATTTTTAGTTGTGGCTGGTTTGAGGGCAAATCGCTGTATGGAAATAAAAATGAAAGTGGATAGCTGGGATTAGCAGCAAACCCTAGAACGCCGCGATCGCGATGTTCGTAAATTAACTGATTATTGGCATCGAATAGGAAAGTACCACCGCGCTGGGTCATATAAGAAGCATCGGGAACATAGGCTTGCCAATTGCCTAAAACCTCAGCCATATTTCGCAATCGTAGGGTTGCTAGCTCAAAGGGGCGTTGAAAACCTGACCCACCTGCCCATTTAAAAAACGAACCTTTCAACTCAGGCAGGGGCGCAGCTTTAATTATTTCATCATCACCAATTAACTGTGGAGCTTGGCGATCGCCACGATAGCCACGGAGGACTTCAGCTAACGTGCCTTGGCTACCGATTCCTGCACACATCAGCATGAGGTTCACCCACGCACTTTGGGCTGATGTCAGCAACGGGAATTTGGTAGTCAGTCCCGCATAAAGCCCTAGCTGACGATGTAACTCCCCTGTGGTATCTACAAACATCCAATTAGGATCAAAGCCCGTGAATTTACAAAAATATTGTCCCGATTGGCGATCGCCGATACCAATCGCTCTAATGGTGATACCCTCAGCATTGATTCGTGCAATCTCTCTTTGAATCCACCAAATATATTCGAGGCTATCAAAGTCGCCCAATTGCGATAACACTAAAATTAGTTGAGGAGATCTGGTTTGGACTCCATCTAAAATATTGGCGATCGCACCATCGCTAACACGCAGTCGTTGCGTTTGACTAAAAATCTGATAATAATCATGCATTAAATTTACGCTGCCTCAAATATTTTCTCAATCGCCAAAACATCAAGGGGACGAAATAGAAAAAAGCCCTGTCCGTCACCGTCGCTAAGCAAAGATTGCAGATAGTTTAGTTGATCTAAATTTTCAATACCTTCCGCCACAATATGTGCCTTTACACTCTGAGCTAGAGATACGATCGCCCGCAAAATTTCCATGCCATTCACATCTGTATGAATGTTATTAACAAAGGAACGATCAATTTTTAGTCCGTCAAAAGTGAACTTATGTAAGTAAGCAAGAGATGAATAACCTGTTCCAAAATCATCAATGTAGATTTTAATTCCTGCTTGCCTCAATTTGTGGAGAACACTAAAAGAAAAATCAAGATTTTCCATAATTGATCCTTCTGTTAATTCAATTTTGAGGTGTTCAGGGGATAGTCCTGTCTCTTGAAGAATATTTAGACATTTTTCGATGACATCATCCTGTGCTAGCTGCTTGGGAGCGAGATTGACACTTATTGATATGTCTTTAGCTTTAGCAAAACGCTGTTGCCAATCTTTTGTTTGTGAGCAAGCAGTTCGCATAATCCAATCACCGATAGGAACAATTAAACCTGTCTCTTCGGCAAGTGGGATGAAATGAATAGGAGAGATTAATCCATGTTCTGGATGTTGCCAGCGAATCAGAGCTTCTAAGCCGACAATTTTCATTTCATGGAGACAAAGAATTGGTTGATAGTATGTCTGAAACTGTTGTTGGGGACTATCTAGATCTTGGGCAATCGCCACGGCAACGCGCAGATCTTTTTCTAATTGCAATCTTTCGATGATGCGCTCTCGCATTGATAATTCAAAAACCTTGCAGTAAGAGTTGCCAAGTTTTTGCGCTTGAAACATTGCCGTTTCTGCATCCCTCAAAAGGAGTTCTGAAGAGGTCATGTCTGAAGATTTGTTTTCTTCTGGGAAAATAATAGCGTGGGAGTTGGATGAATCTAGAGGATGAAAGCGAATCCCCATATTTGCCGAGAGTGAAATTTCATTACCTTGAATCAAGAAGGGAGTTTGCAAACTTAATTGAATACGGTCAGCGATCGCCATTACAGATTGCTTACTATCAAGATTTTCTAGTAAGACCACAAACTCTGCACCACTAAAACGCGCTACAAGATTAGGGATTGGTACGAGGGATTGGAGTAATTTAGAAATTTCGATTAATAAAGAACTGCCACTGGAATGACCAAAAATATCGTTGATATTTTGAAATCGATCAATGTTAATCCAGAGAATTGCTAGATCATGATCACTTTTTTGATCAACTAAATTTGGAGTTTTAAGTAAACTATCTAACCTCTGCGCTAGCATGGTGCGGTTAAATATTCCTGTCAGCAAATCGTGGGTTTTGTTGTAATGAATTTGGTGATTGGCAGATTTTAAGGCTGATGTAGTTTGCCAACGTTCTTGGATAGCGATCGCAAATCCTGTCAGCAACATCATCAATATTGGTAAGGCGATCGCTAGCCAATAGCTCAGCATAAACCCGATGAAAGCGATCGCAAACCAAAGTGCCGACAAGAAAAACGCACTAAGACTACTGAGCCATAGATTTCGTCTTGGCAAAATCAGACTCAAGAATAAGCTTCCCAGTAGCGCAAAGCTCCAAATCCCTTGACTACTCGCGATCTTCAGAGAATTATTTTGGAGGATATTTTGTAGAACCATCCCATGTAAATGCACTCCACTAGCAGGGGGATTGCGATCAAAAGGCGTAACTAGATTGTCAATCCCTGAAGCTGTCACTCCCACTAAAACAATTTTGTCTCGGAAAGTCGATGGTGCAATTTTGTTCTCTAGTACATCGTCAAATGATATCTGTGGGATAGTTTTGGCACGATTAGTCCAGTTGACCCAAAAAGGCTTTTGTAAATCTGGCAATGGCACGATCTGATCTGCCGATAGATTGTAAGCAGATAGCATTGCCACGCTCAGCGTCGGAATATTTTGCAACTGCAAGTCTACTTGTCGCACCACTCCATCAGCATCTTCGCGCTTGAGAATATGTCCTTTGGCTAGACTATTACTTGCAATTGAGAACACAGGCGGCAAAAACTTTCCTGAATAATCCCAAGCTGTGGCTAGTACGATATTTTGATATTGCTCAAGTACTTGTGATAATTGCTGATCGTCTGGGCTAGTCTCCGACCATAAAATGTCAAAGCCAATGACACGGGTTTCTGAGGGTAGTAATTTCTGTAAAAGTTGGGCATAGCGATCGCGCGACCAAGGAAATCTCCCAAGCTTACTAATACTCAAATCATCAATGGCGATAATGACTATTCGATCATCCCAAGCGCGATCGCCTCGCCAATTGGTAAAACTGTTATATGCCCAAAACTCAATGGGCTGCAAAAAATTAAGATATATGGCAGGCAGCAGAGCTATAACCGCAATTACTGTAGGTAGCGATCGCCAGATCAGTCTTTGCCATAGCCTAAAGAGCTTTCCTCTAGGCAATCTTTGAAACAGCCAATCAATATAAGCAATAGGCTTAGAGAAGGGGAATCTCATAAAATTGTGTTTTTCCCTGAGGTGTCTCCACCTGCACATTTACCTTAAGAGTTGAGGGTGCAGGAAACTGAATTGCAAACTTACCACTAAGATCTAAGGGTTGCTCTAATCCGTCTACCTTAACAGTATTGAATGGATTAGTGTAGCCAATTAATGAAACTGAACGACCGATTGCGGAAGTTTTTCTATCAATTGTATATTTTAAGCTAGGGTCATTTTTAATGGGGACAGGCTTGGAAGGTGGTTTGCCCAGTAATGTCATATTCTCAAACTTAGCCCGAACTGGTTCGGTAACATTTTGAGCCATGCTAGCAACACGACCTGATAGCGTACTTAGCACTGTGTCTCCCGTCGGTCTAGCAATCACAATAAATTCAGTACCCCGCACACCGCTAACCCCCGCAGGAGTCTGAATATTTAGCTGAGAGCTGCTATTAGTAAACTTGCGGATTTGCAACCTTGCCTTACCACGGGAAATAAATAAATTAGTAATTCTTCCACTGTCTGCCGCCATCAGAAAAGACTTAACTCTAATGGTTGTATTTTCCGCCACATAGATCAAACCCGCCCCAGTATCTACACTCAAGGTCGCTGAGCTACCTTCTCCTGTCGAAATTTCATCACTTGCAGCTTGCAAGAGATCGCCGACAATAGCAGGACGACTTGTGTAGTTATATAAATTGCGATAGGTGACATTACCAACGACCTTCTCCACCCTTAGCCATTGATCAGCACGAACTCGAATTCCACTCTGAGCCTCGGCTAATGGACAGGTGATGGTCATCGCGATCGCTGATAGATTGATTGTCCCAAAAGCTACAAACATTAGTAGCAAACGTGAACCTCTTGGGGATTTAAGCATTAGAAAATTAAAGAAAGTCTGACCTAATTTTACAGATGATTACAATAGAATTGATATAGAACCTATAGTATTTTTTCGCAGTCATGACACCCTATGAAGTTTTTTAGTCCAGAATTCATGAAAAAAGTAAAGCATAACCTCAAGCTATGGACACGCGCATTAGTAGCAGTTTCATTGGTGGCTGCAACTATACTTGGCAATGCCCATGAAGCTTTTGCCAAACGCGGTGGCGGTTCATTTGGTGGTAGTAGCTTTCGCTCAGCTCCTAGTCGTTCTGCGCCATCCTCTGGAGGCTATAGCGGTGGTGGTGGCAGCTACTATGGCGGTGGCGGCGGTGGATTTTTCTTCTTACCGATGTTTTTTGGCGGCGGTAGTAGTTTGTTTTCACTATTACTATTAGTGATCGTGGCTGGCGTAATTCTCCAAGCATTTCGAGGCAATGGATCGGGGGCGGGAGTCACTGGTATGAATAGCAAGGTAAGTGTTGCCAAGATTCAAGTAGGTTTACTTGCTTCAGCGCGATCGCTCCAACAAGAGCTAACACACCTAGCCCTTGAGTCTGATACATCTTCCGCAGAAGGCATTGCTGGTGTGGCTCGTGAGACAGCCCTTGCCCTAATTCGCCATCCTGAATATTGGGTATATGTCAGTAGTGCGAACGAAAATACGACATTTGCCCTTGCTGAGCAGAAATTTAATGGCTTGGTAATGTCAGAAAGAAGCAAGTTAAGTGCTGAAGTATTGCGGAATGTTGGTGGTCGTCTATCTCAAAGCAAAATCGCCGTTGCTTTACCCAGCGAAGCCAACTCTAAGCCTGAAGATCCTACCGAATACATTGTGGTAACGATGCTAGTTGCTGTTGCTGGTGACACCCTCAGTAAGTTACCAGTTTTACGCTCATCTGAAGAGTTGCAGTCAACTTTATCAGTGATTGGTTCGGTTCCTACTGACAACCTTTTGGCAATAGAGGTGCTATGGGAACCCCAGTCCGATGACTATACCCTCACCAATGATGAAATGCTAACGGTTTACCCTGACCTAATAAGAATCTAAATATAGCTGTTGCCATTCTTACTCCCTTCCCAGTGAAAGATTAGACATTGCGGCGCTTCGCGCCGCAATGCTAGTTATTAGTTTTTAATGTGTATTTTGATACTGGGAAGGGAGTATTAGGTCGAAAAACCTAAGAATCGAGTTGCGGCGCTTCGTGCCGCAACTCGATTCTTAGGTTTTTGATTTTCCCCAATGCAAGTGACCACAGCTATAAGCAAAAAAAGAAGGGGCGCAATGCGCCCCTTCTTTTTTATTCGCGGGGAAGTGATTAAAATAAATTTTGCTAAATACAACCCAAAACTATGGCAATAAGAGGCAATCTGTGGTATCACTTACCAGTATTATTTTGCTTATTTTTCAAATAACGCTTTTCAAATAGACGAGGTAAAGGGGGTTATTTCATCGCCTTTGGCGGAAATGACCATTACTCCACTCTTTATTTAATAAATTGAAAACCGCGATAAGACAGGCTTTAAGTATGGTGCATTGGCTAAGATTGCGATCGCTAAATTATCTGAAGACGTTCAAGGACATCTTTAAACATAATCTAGCGATCGCGGAGTTAATAGAGTTAAAAGGGTTGGCAGATAATGCAAAACATAGATAATAAAAACCAAATTTACATAACCCAAGACGTTGACGCTTACAACGATAACGTTGATAACTTAATGGATGATTTATTTGGAGAGGTTGAAAATACACTCCATGTAAGCTACGCCAAACAGCGATCGCTCAGGCAAAAAAATAGTCAGACTCTTGCTAGCAAAAACTTGGCTTCCTATAGCTCTGTTAACTCCTCAAGTTCAGATATTGTAGCTATTTCTAAGGGCGACCCTGCTGATCAGGAGCTAACAAATTCTAAGGATACCGTTAGCATCACCAAGATGAATATGTCGGATATTTCGCTGCCGCCAATTTCTAAGCAGGATGTTCTGTGGATTCAGCCATATATCATGCAGAATCCAGAGCCAACTAGTCATATTCCTACGGGAACTAATGATCCAGAAATTGCTAAATCTAATTTATTAGATCGCTTGCTGATTGTGGGAGCTTGTAGCTCGGCACTTATAGCTGCAATCATGTGGACAGTCAATCACGGCATCTGGCTTAGTCGTCAGTCTTTAATCACACCTCAGCCGATCGCTAAAAATGTATTAGACAACAATAAATATTCTGAAGAAATAAAGCGGATGTTGTCGGAAGCTAACACTACAAATAGAACCATAGCCAATAGCCCGAATGCGGTAAATTCTATCGGTAGTGGTATCCCCTTGATCACAGCACCTATGATTGGCGGTAATATGCCATTGCCCCTCAGTGTAAATCCGCTGGTGAGTATGCAGCAGCCCATGTATGTGCCTGTCTACCAACCCCCTACCTTAAACGGTAACTTGCCATCTCCCTTAGCGCTGCCTCCTGCGACAAGCAATGGAGCGATCGCCATATCTAACAGTGGATCTGCCAATTCACCATTACCTATTGCTTCTAGAAATGAGTCAGAATCAAAAGCCATAAGTCAGCCCACGCCATCCTATACCTTGGTGGGGATTTTAGATTTAGGCGATCGCTCGACGGCGATGTTTGATATGAACGGCTCGGTGCAGTCTATTCGTTTAGGTAAATCAATTAGCGATTCGGGTTGGGTTTTAAGCCGTGTCAGCCAACAGGAAGTTACTCTCAAACGGGGTAAAGACACTAAAAATATATTAGTAGGTCAAAAGTTTTAGATTTAGCCTACAAAGCCAGAAGATGAGTTACGGCGCTTCGCGCCGTAACTCATCTTCTGGCTTTGTCCTCAATTTTCAGTAAACATTCAAGGAAAGCACATGGGGTTATTAGATGACATTTCTCGATTTTTAGAGACTCGCTTAGAGGAGTTTATCCGCAATAATCCCCAGATCGAGTTGCAGATACTTGATGATAAGCTGCGACAACAGGAAGAAGAAATTGCCAAGTTAATCGTTACCTCTAAGCAAGAAGAAAAAAATTTCCAAGATCGGATTTTGGAAATCGCTGAGGAAATTCGGATTTGGCACGATCGCGTCGTCAAAGCTGAGTCTTTTGAGCGTCAAGATCTTGCGGAGCCTGCAAGAGAGAGAGAGGCGGCATTGCTGCGACAAGGCAACCAAGTCTGGGCGCAGATGGAGTTAGTCAAAAAGCGTGCGATCGATAGCCAAGCTCTGCAAGTACAGATTAAAGAGCGTCGTAAGGAAGTACAGGTCAAGGTTGCGGAAGCTGCAAAAACGGCTAAGGCAAGATCGCCAAATACTACACCACTAAATTGGGATAATCTATACACGCCGCCTTTTCGAGATCCTAACGATAAATTGGAAGAAACTTTTCGGCGATGGGAAATGGACGAGGATCTTGAGCGACTCAAACGCAATATGAACAAATAATAAATGGGCAGCGCCTTCGGCACTGCCCATTTGTTTTCTAAAAGAGAGTCTGGGCGATGCCCCTGAAACTATAAAGCAAACAGAGCAAAACCCAATAAGCGAGTTGCGGCGCTTCGCGCCGCAACTCGCTTATTGGGTTTTATGTCCTAGGCAAAACTTGCTTTGCGTAGCTAAGAAACCAAACCCATATTGCCGTGTCGCCCGCTACGCGGGCGGCACGGCAATATGGGTTTGATTTATATATTTAGAAAATCATGGGGAGTATTGCAATTAAAGAGCATATCTGAAGCAACGTTGGGAATTTCAACCACATGCTGGGTACTTAGCCAATGCTGGAATGATCGTCCACCATTTGTCATAAACTCCATTAGTGAACCACAACATTTCCATCGATAAAATCCGCATAGAGGTTCCCATTGCTTTTGTTTATGAATATCAACATTATTTGAAGATCTGCTCAGGTCGCGATCATGAACTGGTAAATAGGCGATCGCAGATTCGGGTAAATAAACCAATTGATTAATCCAAGACTGCAAAATATCACTCTGAAGGTTCGGTAAATCACAGGCTAGCAGCAAAATCCAGTCAGGTAAATCTCTATCTAAATCTACAGCGATCGCCTGAATTCCCTGACAAAATCCCATCAAAGCACCATCTCGCACCACATCAACCACCACAGAAATTCGATTTAGATAATCCCCAAACTTCTGCTTAGAAATTTTAGCGATCGCTTGCTGATACTGCGCTTCACTATGGAGGACAACATACACATATTCTGAAACTATTGCCGCATTACGACAAGTTCTCCATAGCAATGTTTCCCCCTTAAGTTCTAATAAAGTCTTATCAGAACCCATTCGTAAACTTTTCCCTCCAGCCAGTGCGATCGTAATAATTTTCATAGGTTCTAAATATGGTACTCCCTTGCCAGTGAATAATTAGGCGTGCGCGGCTTTGCCGCGCACGCCTAATTATTCACTGGCAAGGGAGTAGTGCTAAAAAGAAAGAATGAAGGAAAATATCAAGATGGTTTATACATAGGTAGGTAATGTCTGAAGCAATGCCATCTTGTCCATCCTGCCAGTCGGTATCCGTGGGTGGTTAAGAACGGTAGTACATGCCATGGGAAGCAAAACTATAAATGTCGGGACTGTAGTCGTCAATTTGTAGAAAATCCACAGTGGCAGAGAGTGTCAGAGCGGTCTAAGCCACTTATGACCTTCTAAAGAGACTACTACTACTAGAAAAAATCCCACTAACTGGAATTGCCAGAGTCCGCAAGATCTCAGAACGATGGTTGCAGAGCATGGACATATCGTGATTAGAGGTAAAGGGATAGTTACTCAATTTGCCCTTACGCTCGCTAATCGTGATGAACAAGCAGCTCTCTGGAATTTAGTCTCTAACATTCATGGTGTCCTAATTGGCAATAAAGGCTTTTTTTTCTCTTCTTACTTTTCCTGAAGTAGTTTTTAATTGGGAAGCCCTGCTGTACAAATCTGATCAACCCACCAGCATTTAGCTCAAAATATAAAATATATTCACCCGATCGCGTGAGGCTAGGAGTCGATAGGTTCTAGTAATCTACTAATCAATGAAGCCTTAAACTGACTGCACCCAGCGCTCCCACGCTGGGTTTTTATTTTCTAAAAAAAAGAGATCGCCAAGCGACCTCTCTTCTACGACTCTTTTTTAGCTAGAGATTGCAACTATAAAAAAGAGTAAATCTACAAAAATTGTTCCTAACACAGCGCCGCCAAAAGCCCAATAGCCAAAATCAAGCGATCGCATGGCTTTATTGGCTGTAGTCAACAGCAGTGCAGCTAAGATACAAGCCCATGTCATGCCCCAAGGAGTTTCGACAAGGCTTAAGGCATTTTTTAAGATCGGTTGGGCGAGACTCACATTTGCTTCAACTTGCATCAAAGCTTGCCAATGAGGAAACAGATGGGTGATATAAAAATAGAAGTCAGTGATGGCTGTTCCAGCAAGGGAGCCAATGTAGAACCAGCCACCAACTCGATGAGAATTTTGTCTAATCGCCCAGATTGCCCAAGGCATGGCTAGAGCCTCCACAGGGACATGATAGGCTGGCTCCCAACGTAGCCAACCCCAGTAGAGAGAGCCACACAACCATGTGAGGCTAAATCCCCAAATTAAACTCCCCCACAAACTTGTTTTGATATCTTCTTGTAGATGCTTAGCGATCGCTAGCCATCCAACACTAAAAATCAAGCTCAACCAAGGCGCATGGCGCACAAGTGGGGCTTCAAAAAAAACGGGGACTGACACTAAAAACAGCGAAGCCAGCCACATCTGCCAATGTTGCAGTAATGATGCTGTGACTGGTAAAGAGCGAGAAAACGTTGAGGTTATGGTCGCGTTCAAAGATTGAGCCTGAACTGGCGATCGCGTACGGTCTAAGAAGCGTTCCTCTAATTGAATCTTGTCAGGATTTAAAAACAAAGTGTATTAAAAAGTTATATTAATTATTAATACTTAATATGTTAGCAGCCCTACAGAGCATTATTGAATCTGGATAATGTATAAAAAATTAAGATTTTTTAAATACACGCTCCCGAATTCCTCAGTAATTCTGATTATGAAACCAATTTTGGGATTTTCAGTGCCTTCGGCGCTAAAAATCCCAAAATTGGTTTCTTGCAAGCTGGACGTAAGCGGGCGTTAAAAAAACTAGTTTTTTTAACGCCTAGCAAAGCTTTCACGCATTTTTTATAGCAATTTCTGCTAAAACCAGAACCAAGAATTTTGTTAAAAGTGTCGCCTTGCAACACTTTTAACAAAATTCTTGGTTCGTTTGATCGCAAATCCCAACAGAGTAATAGCGGCACAAAGTGCCGCTATTACTCTGTTGGGATTTGATTGAAAGGGATTGATTAGATTGACTATCGCCCCTATCACAAAGTATTCTTTGCTTCATCAGAACCCGTTACATTTCATTTTTGAATTGGCGATCGCTTTAGAGAATTAGAAATGAGCTTATCTCAAGTTTTCTTGAATTTTAATTCCATCCTTAATCCTAGAGATTCTGACAATAAAGTTAAAGAGATTTGCGATAGCCTCTCAGCGGTTGTATCAGTGGATAAATACCTGTTTCTGGGTGGTGATGAGACAACTACGATAGAAAGGCTAGAGACCCATGATGGTGGCGCGACTTTTACCAATCATCAACAATGGAAGATTTCTGAGTTTGTCAAACTTCCCAGTGGGGATGACGAGGAAATAGATATAGAGGGTATGGCTTGCAGCGATCGCTCTCTGTGGATTGTTGGTTCACATTCTTTAAAACGTAGGCAACCAAATCCTAAAAAGACTGCTGCTGAAAATATCAAGCGATTGGTGGATGTGTCCACTGAAAGAAATCGTTATTTACTAGCTCGTATTCCACTAGATAGCAACTACAACTTGACTAAGACATCGCCATCGGCTCAACTGGAAATCACTGACACAGGAAATATACTAATTGACGCATTAAAAAAAGATAAACATTTCAAATCTTTTCTAAATATTCCTTCAAAAGATAATGGGATTGATATTGAGGGCTTGGCAGTAAGTCAGAACAAGATTTTTATTGGTCTGCGCGGCCCTGTATTGCGTGGATGGACAAGTATCTTAGAGCTTGAGTGCAAAAGTATTAATGACTCAAACATCGAACTTAAAAAGATTGGTTCTGAAAATCAACCCTACAGAAAACACTTTGTTCAGCTTGGCGGTCTTGGGGTAAGAGATTTGATCGTGGACGGTCAAGACCTATTAATTTTAGCGGGGCCAACGATGGATCTTGATGGGCCAGTAGAAGTATTTCGATGGAAAAATGCTCTGACTAATAGAGAAGAATCACTAACTTGGGGAAATGAAGGAAGTTTAGAGTCTGTATTAAAAGTTCCCTATGGAGAAGATACAGATCATGCTGAAGGTATAACGTTCTTTGCTTCAAATACTAAATCTTTAATGATTGTCTATGACTCGCCCAGTAATTCCCGAAAACAGCGTGGCAGTAGTACGATACAAGCCGATATTTTTACTTTATGAACGTAATCACCAGCAAAGGAGTGATTTCGCTCATAAGTATAAAATCTTACAGCAATTTTTGATCAACCGAACCACAAGAATTTTTTGAAAGTGTTGCAAAGCAACACTTTCAAAAAATTCTTGTGGTTTAGATTTGAGCGCAAAGCAATGTAACCCCTCATAGCACACGATGCACATGTGCCATAGCGGTTTAGGATTTAATCATGCCCAGTTATTTATTAAATATAAAATCCTAATCCATGTCACCCGATTATATAAAAGCTCAATTAATCTTGCTTATTTCTATCGTTGCCGCGATCGCCTTTGTTGGTTGCATCTACGAGTTATCCTACGGCGCACCTGATTTTGGTTTTGCCATAACTTGGGCAATTTTGTTAATCAGTTTACCTGTGGGTGTCTATAGCTTCGTTAAGGCTGTAAGCCTTGCCAGAAAGTCTATGCAATAGAAGCGAATGGCGGTGCAAAGCGCCGCCATTCATTATAAGCAAAAAGGCTGCCAAGGTAGGTCGCTATCGCCTTCTAGCAGAAGATCACGGGTAATTTGAGCGGTGATTGGAGCCATCATTAAGCCATTTCGATAATGTCCTGTGGCTATCAAAATATGTGGAAGTTTTGGCATAAAGCCTAAAATTGGCGCTCTGACTCCCTGTGGTCGGGGGCGATCGCCAGCCCATGTTGATAATATTTTTGCCTTCTCAAACAACGGACACCAAGCGATCGCTTGTTCTAACAGCAACTTCTCATTTGCCTGACGGGGTAACTGTTCATAGTCAAATTCCACAGTTGCACCGAGCCAATAGCGATCGCCTCCCAATGGCACAACATTTACGTCCGAGCCATCTTCATTCTCAAAATGAACTACTGTCTGCAAATTGAGGTGAGGAATTTCTACTAATAGAGCTTGTCCGCCGACGGGTTGCAATAGATCGGATTTACCGATGATTGAGGATATCAAAGGGTTAGAGCCTAGTCCTGAAGTAATTACCAGACGATCGCCAGATATATCTGCTAAGTTTTTTACTGGCTCATTCCAATGGAACTTCACGCCATCAGCGATCGCGGCGGTGACTAAAGCTTTTACTAATTGCGTGGGATGCACCGCCCGATCGCAAAAACTCATTAAGCCGCCATCGGTATGCCATTGCGGAAACTGTTCCCTAATATGATTTTGATCTAGCCATTGCAATTCAAAGCCTTGTTCTTTGCGAATCTCAATTAGCGATCGCGCTTTGGTTTCGGCATTTGACGATCGATATAGATTTAAAATTCCATTACGATTGTAGAGAATATCGAGATTTGTTTGTTGAGTTAGTTCTGTAATTAGGTGATCGTATTTACGCAAACTCGCCAATCGCAAAGTCACTAAGTCCCCTTTGGCTTTGCTACTGCAAGCTCCCATTAATACACCCAGAGCCGCACCTGTTGACCCCATCGCAGGTTGGGAATTGGCTTCTATCACAGTTACTTCTAAATCTGTATTGCGAAGCTCGTAGGCGATCATGGCTCCGATTACACCGCAGCCAATAATCGTTACTGTTGTCATAATTACAGCCTATTGATGGTTTGAGTAGTACAGAAAGATTTTTAAAAGCGGCGCTTTGCGCCGCTTTTAAAAATCTTTCTGGGTTTTAAGTTAGCGCGAAGCGCTGTACCTCTTAAACTGATTTTGATTGCTTCCATTTCCAAATTACGCCTGAGAGCGAATTGGTGATGACATGGGCAGTGATCGCTGACAACAAATTACCTGTATATATGGTCACTGCACCGAGCATCATTCCCACAGCGATCGCCCAAACCGTATAGGACATATATTTAGCATTTGCCATATGCAAGACACCAAACACCACACTGGTAATGATTAGAGCCAGACCATTCATCCCCAAGGCAGGCAAAGCCACGCCCCGAAATAACATCTCTTCACTCAGCCCAGGCAACAATCCTAACCAAATTAAATCAATCGGTTTTAGTGGTTGCAAAACCATTTGCAAATATTCAGTCGCAGCAATCCGATAACTCTCCCATATCTCAAAAATTACACTACTCAGCAGCGCTACACCCAATCCAATTCCCACACCGATCGCCGCATGTTGTGGTTGCCAGTAAAGAGGAACCATCGACATATTGGCTAAATAAACCCAAACCTTAGATAGCCCTAAGAAAATAATCGCCGTGACTGCCATCGCCACTAAAACCTGCGATCGCGATAGGGTTTGCTCTTTGGGGTTGGGATTTGATTGTGGAGATGGGGAAGGTAGAGACATGGGAAGGCACTAATTAATACTCAGGGTTTCAAGAATAACGATTAAGCGATCAATATCAGTAATCGAAGTTAGATAATGAACAGAAGCTCTCAAACAGTCAGGCTCAGGCAAGGCTCGAATCAGGATTTGATGTTCTAATTCCAAGTGTTTGGCGATTAGAGAATGGGATTGTTGGGCGATCTCATTTTTAGCAAGTTCGCGATTAATTGTAAAGGATATCAACCCTGACTCTGGTGGAACTTGGCGCACACAGTCAATATGTGGCAAAGCGTCTAATTTCTCCCATAGGATCTTACTTAATTGACAAATTCGTACATATCTTTGGGATTGACTGCCCCAACTATTTGCTTTGGCGATCGCAATTCGGAGCGCTTCGTAGAGGGCATAGGTAGAACTTGCTACTTCAAATTTTGCTCCATCTTGCCGCCATTGGGGAATCGGCAATTTGCCTGTAAGTCCTCGCCATCCCACAAACACAGGTTCAATTTGATCAAAAATCTCTGGACGAATATACAAAGCGCCCAAACCTAGAGGCGCGCACCACCACTTGTGGGTCGTAAAAGCATAAAAGTCTGCCCCACTATCTTCGAGGTTTAAAAGTAGCACACCTACTGACTGGGCGGCATCCACAGTAACTAATACATTGCGTTCATGGCAAGCCTGAGCGATCGCCTTCAGTGGTAAAACTTGTCCCGTATTCCAGCAGATATGACTAATCATCACCATGCGAGTTTTGGGCTGTAAGTGCTGTACTAACAACTCCACAACCGAGATGCTATCTTCGCCATCAGCACTGCTATTGCGGGTCTTTGTCAAAGGGAAATAATCAATTTCTATGCCAAAACGCTTTTGGATTTGGACAACACTAGCAATAATCCCAGGATGTTCGCAGTCAGAAAGCAAGATGCGATCGCCTTGTTGCCAATCTAGCGCCCACAGCGCAATATTACAGCCGATGGTTGTGTTTTCAGTAAGGGTAATTGTGTTGGGACTAACTTGCAGTTCTTGAGCGATCGCGTCTTTGGTCGCACCATACTCTGCCATCATCCAAGCTCCTGCGGCATTGGAAAAGCAACCAATAGACTCAATATGCCGAAAGTTTTTAGTGATTGAGTCGAGGGCATCGGCACAGATTACCCCCTGTCCGCCATAGTTAAAGTAATGACGGTGAGCAACTTCTAAGGCAGGAAACTGCGATCGATGGTCAAATAAATCTACTTCGCGATCGCGTTCTAAGTTGTCAGAAATCACTGCTGAAGAAATCAAACCCATCTCCTAAGAAAATATTCGCACATAACCTTATTCTACAGCGACTTGTAGCTATGTAGCCTAAGACCTAAAACCCAAAAGAGAGTGGCGGCGCTACGCGCCGCCACTCTCTTTTGGGTTTTAGGTTTGTCCTAACATAACTGGCTATAGCTTCAACAAGCGTTAATAGCTCGAATTAACAATTAAGTAGTCAAGCATAAGTAAACTTAAAACCCAAATTGTCTGGTCGCCAGCTACGCTGGCGACCAGACAATTTAGGTGAGCTACTTAGCTATAAACGCTAGAATATGATTGTTGTCTTTTAGTTACAACTCCATGATTGCCACCATTCAGCGCCGTTACACTCTTGACGAATATCGTGCGATCGCCGATACCTCTGAAGAAAAATGTGAATACCACGATGGAGAAATTATTACTATGACGGGTGGAACTGTTAACCACAGCCGTGTTGGTGGAAATGTTTTTGCTTTGCTTAAATTTCTGCTGCGAGATACGAACTTTGAAGCGATTAATAATGATTTACGATTATGGATTCCCACTTATCGGCGTGGCGTATACCCAGATACGATGGTTTTTGAGGGAGCCTTACAATTTAATGGCGATCGCGAAGATGAAGTCTTAAATCCGTTTTTGATTGTGGAAGTGCTATCACCTTCAACAGAGGAATACGATCGCACAGACAAGTTTCGGATGTATCGTTCTATTCCTAGCTTCTGTGAATATCTATTAGTCCGTCAAAACAAAGTTTTTGTAGAACGCTATAGCAAACAAGGCGAAATCTGGACATATAGTGATTTCGATGGTTTAGATCAATCAATCTCACTGGAGTCTATAAATATCGAATTAGCGATCGCGGAAATCTACCGCAACATTGAGTTTTGAAATAACTACTTACGACATAATCAATGCAAGCAAAATTACTGTAACTAAACGCTATGGATGCAATCAAATATAGAGCTATAGTCAAAAATGGCAGGCTCGAAATGCCGATAATCAATCTTCCTGAAGGAACTATTGTCGAAGCAATCTTGTTAGTCGAACAAACACAAATAGAAAGTGACGAAACAGCATATTTGCTCTCAACCGCAGCCAATCGCCGCAATCTATTGGAAGGATTAGAAGAATTAAAGCAACCAGAAAACTATGTCTACGTTGACATTGCTGCATTATGAGAAAAGTTGCATTTCTAGCCCGTGGATTTGATGAGTTTAATCAATGGGCTGTCCAAGACAAGAAGATTTACAGCAAAATCGTTACTCTCATTAAAGACATTCACCGCGATCCCATTTCTGGATTGGGAAAACCTGAAGCACTAAAACATGAACTATCAGGCTTATGGTCGAGACGAATCAATGATGAGCATCGTTTGGTATATACAATTACAAACGAAGAGATTGTTATTGTGTCTTGCAAATTTCATTATTAGGCTAAGGCGATCGCGGAAATCTATCGCAATATTGAATTTTAAATCAGGCAAAAACGATGGTATCTGGTCTTAAATATTTGTCAGCTAATCCGATCGCTAAGAAATTAAAGTTTGCACCCTTGGCGATCGTGGGAATGTTTGCCTTTGCCCTTAACTCCAATCTTGCTATGCATCCTTATTTGCAAGTTTACATAGTTTTACTCGAAGCAAAATTAGGGATACTCGTAATATACTTACTAGCAAAGCAATTCACTAAGTCCACAAAATAGGCAACCTTGCCTTTGTGATGCCCATACAAAAGCAACTGGTATTTAATTGCTCACAGATCCATTACAACATTATTTACATTGGAAGACCGAAGAGGAAAATACTGATGAGGACTAGGACTAGTGCAATTCTTTGGTGTTTCTTTTTGGGGGCGTTTGGAGCGCACAAATTTTATCTAGGGCAGTCTGGCTTGGGAATAGTCTATTTACTGTTCTTCTGGACAGGTATTCCTTATCTGGTCGCTTTCATTGAGTTTATTATGCTGTTAACCATGTCCGACACGGAGTTTAATCGTAGATTTAACGGTGGGGGCAACCCAGCCGTAGCATCAGTTAGAGACTCTACGGCAGCTCTTGGCGACCTCAAGCGCCTCTATGATGACGGCATTATCACGGCTGAAGAGTACGAAGAAAAACGCAAAAAGTTACTCAAAAATATTTAGATATTTAGAACTATGTCTCAACCTTCATGGTTTGATCAAAACCCCGCTTGGTTTTGGTGTTCTTTCGTCCCAGTCTTAGGTGGTGGCGCGATCGCCTATGCGGGCGTTAAGGCTAGTACAAACGTTTGGATTGGTATTGGTGCAGGATTTGTGGCAGCCGCCATTATTTTTGCGCCGATCTCTGAAACTCTCGCAGGGCTGATCTGGATGGCACAAATTGCCACTGCCTTTGCGCTCAAGCCCCAATATTTAGCAAAGATTTATCCCAAAGAACTACCATTGCCTGAAGATCCTAAGCTATTTGCCGCGATCGCGGCAAATCGTCCCAAGATTGACTTTAATAGCTGCTCTAAAAATGAATTGGTGAATGTGCTGGGTTTACCAATTGTGTATGCCAATGATATTGACTCCTTGAGATCGGAGGGGCATATTTTTACAAGCCTAGAAGAACTCCATGACATTCTCGAAATCCCTAACGCAACGCTCAAAAAAATTGAGTCAATGGTGGTTTTTAGCTATGACTATCGCCAAGAAGCAAGCTATTCATGGAAGCGCGTTAACTCAATGACCACTGATGACTTAATCGCGATGGGGATGGAGTCTCCAGTCGCGATCGCGATCGTGGAAGAGCGGCAACGACGTGGTGAATTCAAATCAGTGATGGATATCAAAAAACGGACTGGCATTCCTTTCAGCGCTTATCGACAGCTTACTTAGAGACAATAAATAATGCTAACTTGGCAAGCAATAGTAACGGTGGTTACTTTTATCAGCGTTATTTTTCTGCTGATTACAGAATGGCTGCACTTTATGATTGCCGCTTTTTTAGGCTCGGCTCTCGCTCTGATGCTTGCCCATCACAGCAAAATCGATACCGTTAAAAACATATTAAGTGATGTTGATTGGAGTACCTTGATTTTCTTTATGTGTATTTTCGTGATTATCAGCGGACTTGAAAAAACGGGTGTAATCGCGAGTATGTCAGGATTATTAGCAATACTTTTAGGCAAAAATATTGCTGTTGCTTCAATTGTCTTACTCTTTTTTGTAGGATTGGTTTCTAGCGTTGTGCCAAATATTCCCCTCGTCGTTGCGATGGTTCCCTTACTCAAACAATATGTTGTTAATGTCGGTTTAGCTGGATCAGAGATTCTCTCACCCGACTTTGCAGGACAATTGCCAGAGATTGTCCTACCTTTGTTTTATGCGATGATGTTCGGCGCAACTCTCGGCGGCAATGGAACGCTAGTTGGAGCATCTTCTAATATTGTTGCTGCTGGTGTGGCGGAGCAGTATGGAAAACGCATTTCCTTTAAAAAGTTTCTATCTTACGGTATTCCCGTAATGATCTTGCAGCTAGTAGTTGCCGCAATTTATGTCATCCTCAGATTTTTAATCTGGTAATCCCTTCCCAGTGAATGATTAGGGTTGCGCGGCGGAGCCGCGCAACCCTAATCATTCACTTTATAACCCATATTCTTTTGGTGTGAAAGGAGTAACTAAACATATGAGAATATTGCTAGTTGAAGATGAAGAGGACTTAGGTAAAGCTCTACTGCGTAGTCTTAAGCAAGAAAAATATATTGTCGATTGGGTACAAGATGGCGCAGAAGCTTGGAACTACCTTACAAGTCCTGAAGTTGATTATGTGGTAGCAATTGTCGATTGGATGCTGCCAAGTTTATCAGGCTTGGAAATATGTAAGCGATTGCGATCGCAATGTAATTCGCTGCCAGTTTTGATGCTGACAGCGAAAGATCAGATAGAAGATCGGGTGATGGGTTTGGATTCGGGAGCAGATGACTATCTAATCAAGCCTTTTGGGATGGTCGAATTGATGGCAAGACTGCGAGCATTGTTGCGGCGACCGACTCAAGTTCAATCACAAATCTTACAAGTAGGAACTTTAATCCTTGATTACAGTAATTCGACTGTAGCGATCGCTAACCAGCAGGATATGGCTGAAGGAATCATGCTCACAACTAAGGAATTTCAATTATTGGAATACTTTATGCAACATCCAAATCAGATCCTTACTCGTGACCAGATTATGAATCGACTATGGGAATTTCAAGCGGAACCCGCTAGCAATGTTGTCGCTGCACAGATTCGTCTGTTAAGAAAGAAATTAGCGGAATATAATTGTGATAGTGGGATCGAGACAATCTATGGATTGGGATATCGATTGAATTCATGAATCGTAATAAGATATTTTTTGGAGCGCGGTTACATCTGGCGGGTTGTTACGCTGGAGTAATGGGGATTATTTTGACCCTATCTGGAGTTGGCATCTATCAGGTGATGTTACAGGCTCATTGGCAGGCAGTTGATCGCGAGTTAGAGTCGGTTGCGGGTACATTGCACGACAGTTTAGAACCCTTGCTGCAACAAAGCGATCGCATTGCTCCCAGTGTGCAACAAATCCTTCCTAATCTTTGTATTGTCGGCGAGAAATGTGAGCAAGAATCAACTACTCACCATGTTCTAGGCGCGATCCAACAAGAGAGCTTTTATGCTTTATTTCTCAATCGCTCTGGAACCTTGATTGCCACAGTTGGGAAACAACCAATCGGAACTACACCTCGGGTCGAATCAGATGCATGGCAAACAATTGAAGACCGACAGGGAAACCGCTATCATCAAATTTCACTTTTGCTTAAAAATAGTAATGGAAAACCTTGGGGCTATCTGCAAGTAGGGCGATCGCTTGCTGATTATGACAACCATTTGGAACAATCAAAATTGACATTGCTAGTGAGTTTACCGATCGCGTTTCTGATTGTTAGCATCGCTAGTTGGTATTTAGCAGGTATGGCAATGCAGCCTGTATATGCCTCCTATCGCCAAATCCAGCAGTTTACAGCTGATGCAGCTCATGAACTGCGGACTCCCCTTGCAGCGATTCGAGCTACGGTCGAATCGGTTCTTAGTAGTGATTCAATTCCAGAAATAGAATCCAGAGATGTCCTGCAAACCATCAATCGACAAACGATTCGCCTTTCGCAATTAGTTCAAGATTTGCTTCTGCTTTCACGCCTAGATTTACCAGCGATCGCTTCACAAAAACAGCCTTGTTGTTTAAATGAAATTGTCAGCGATCTAATCGAAGAAGTCGCGGCTTTGGCTCTGCAAGAGGATATTAAGCTAAAACTTAAAATAGCTAATGAACCTAAAATCTATGTCATTGGCAACGAAGAACAACTCTATCGACTTATGCTCAATGTTCTGATCAACGCAATTTATTACACTTCTGAACAAGGAAAAGTTGAAGTATCTCTTGAGCATCTCGATCATTATGCGATCATCCAAATCCAAGATACAGGAATTGGTATAGATTCTATCGATTTACCTCATATCTTTGATCGCTTCTATCGAGTAAATAGCGATCGCTCTCGCAAAAAAGGTGGATCGGGTTTAGGGCTAGCGATCGCTATGGCGATCGCTAAAGTCCATAATGGTAATATTCAAGTCAAAAGCGAACTCGGCAAAGGCAGTATATTCACGATTCGCTTAGGACTTATGACAACTATGGCTTGCCATTGATGCCGAGACTCGTGAAATTGTTGGTTGTTATATAGGACGACCGAAAGACGAGCGCCATTCAACGACATATCAGATATGCTAGCAATGTAGCTGTAGACTATAAACTTTACTAAGAATTGTGGGTATTCACTAAGAAACGGAATATGTCTTCAGTAACTTGCGCTTAGTGCAACAGAGCAGGCAACTCACACATAACTCTAAAAAGTGGAACTCTAATTAACCAAATCTTTAACGTGGATTTAAGACAGGAATTTTATTTTGAGCATACTAATTCGACAAAGCACGATTATTTTGCCTGACAATGAGACTTTGGACGGTGATGTTTATATTCGGCATGGCAAAATTGTCGCGATCGCACCTTCTCTCAACCTCGCCGATCTAAGCACTGATGAGCCAATCGAAATTATCGAGGCGCAAGGCTTAACTCTGATGGCGGGAGTAATCGATCCGCAGGTGCATTTTCGGGAGCCGGGGTTAGAGCATAAAGAAGATTTGCGAACGGCAAGCCATGCTTGCGCGAAGGGCGGAGTGACCAGCTTTTTGGAAATGCCCAATACGCGCCCACTGACGATTACACAGGCGGCGCTTGATGACAAGCTTAGTCGGGCAGCAAGTAAATGTGTCGTTAATTACGGCTTTTTTATTGGGGCAACGGGTGAAGTTTTGCCTGATTTGCTAAATGCGAATCCTACCTGTGGCATCAAGATATTTATGGGGTCGATGCATGGGGCTTTACTAGTCGATCAAGAGGAAGTCTTAGATCGGATTTTTTCGCAGGGCGATCGCCTGATTGCTGTCCATGCCGAAGATCAAGCGCGGATTGCTCAGCGACGGATTGAATTTGCGGATAGTAAAGATCCTGCAAAACACTCACTAATTCAAGACAATCAGGCGGCACTTAATGCAACTAAACTTGCAGTCAAGTTAGCCAACAAATATCACCGCCGCTTGCATATTTTGCATATGTCCACTGGGGAAGAGGCGGAATTTTTGCGTGACAACAAACCTGCATGGGTAACGGCCGAGGTCACACCCCAGCATTTGTTGATGAATATTAGTGCTTACGCAAAAATCGGCTCCCTTGCTCAGATGAATCCACCCTTGCGATCGCCCCGTGACCAAGAAATATTGTGGCAAGCCTTGCTCGATGGCGTAATAGATTTTATTGCGACGGATCATGCGCCGCATACTTTAGAGGAGAAAGGTTTAGCGCATTTGCCATCTCCCGAAGCTCAGCCCGAGACATCCTCGGCGGACACCGTTTTGCTAGAGCCTGCTAATGTGCCATCGGGAATGACGGGAGTTGAGACTTCATTACCTCTGATGCTCACAGAAGCAATGAAAGGTCGCTGCACTGTACATCAGGTTAGCAAATGGATGAGTAGCAACGTTGCCAAAGGCTACAAGATTGCTAATAAGGGAGAGATACGGGTCGGTTGGGATGCAGATTTAGTATTAGTAGATTTGCATAATTACAAGCCTGTTCGCAATGAGGAGCTATTAACTAAGTGCGGATGGAGTTCCTTTGCGGGCTGGGAATTGACGGGCTGGGCTGTGACCACAATTGTCGGTGGACAGGTTGTCTATGCCAATGGCAAGGTTAATCCTGATGTTCGGGGGCAAGCATTGCAGTTTGGCTAGATTCGCGACACAATGAATTAGGTCAAGAGATTTTAAGAGGTTTGCGATGCAAACCTCTTAAAATCTCTTGATAGTAGAGTGCCACATTACGAAAATATTATGTTTCTCGAGCAAAGGGTTTCACTTCTATTCGCATCCGCGATCGCGACTGCTTTATTAACAGCCTGTGGTGGTGATAATAAGAATTTTTCGATGCCCGCCAATGATTCGACTAAGGTTTCTCCTACTGCTGTTGCTTCAGCTACGCCCACCCCAACCGCAATAACCGAAACTCCTCGCCCCGCCGCTGCATCTTTACCTGAACTAGCGATCAAAGCCCTTGAGCCTTACAAACATAGTTCAGGAATTTTAGGGATCGATGTGCCGAAAGGCTGGAAGTTGGTCGATAACAGCCAAACTGGGGAATTGCTATTAACATGGAGTGAGCAAGGAGAACGCGCCACTGTTTCTGTAGATATATTTGTGCCGCCCAGCGAGATTCCTAGCGATCGCTTAGATAATACTCTAGCGGTGATTGTGAAGGGAATGTATGGTAATCAGACAGATTTTGCGATGAAATCACCTGTGGTCGAGTCTACTGGAGCAGTGGTTGTTGAGTGGAGTGCGACCGTGACAGTGGGTAATGAAAAAGTTAATTTTTTAGCAAATAGTAAATTACAGCGCCGTAATAATAAATTTGTCATTGTTACCTTCGGCGCGATCGCCTCTAAGTTTCCTGAATTAAAAGATTCTTTTTTTAGCATTTACAATAGTCAAGTAATCAATGAGGAACTAGCGATTCCTTAAAAAATATGCAACTTGATATCGCGATCGTTGACGCATTTACTAATCAAGCATTTCAGGGTAATCCTGCGGCAACGGTATTAGTCCAAGAATTTCCCAGTGATGCCCAAATGCAGCAAATTGCGGCAGAAATCAACCTGTCAGAAACCGCCTTTGTCAAGCCTTTAGCATCTAGCCTCCAGCCAAATCACTTCCATTTGCGTTGGTTTACTCCCACCCAAGAAGTTCCTCTCTGTGGTCACGCAACTTTAGCGATCGCGCATTACTTAAGAGAACTATCTGCTATTGTCCCTAATCAGCCCTTAGTGTTTACAACTTTGAGTGGTGATTTGACAGTTGATTTTGCAGATAATTTAATTGTGATGGATTTTCCCGCTGCGTTCTATCAAGAGTGTTCTTTGCGATCGCAACAGGTATTAGTCAAGATGTTGGGAAACTCGCCCTATAAGATTTTGGGACAAGCCGAATATTTTCTGGCTGTACTTCTAGAGTCAGAATTGGCGGTCAGAGATTTTCAACCACAGGCTGCTCAAATTGAAGAGTTAGATGGATTTGGATTTATCATTACGGCGATCGCTGATCCAGATCGTGATTATGATTTTGTGTCCAGATTTTTTGCGCCCAAAGCGGGTATTCTCGAAGATCCTGTGACTGGCTCGGCTCATTGTAGTTTGACTCCCTATTGGTCAAAACAACTCGCTAAAGTTGATCTAGTTGCTAAGCAGCTATCGGCACGCACTGGCAAGTTATTGGTTAGCGATCGCGGCGATCGGGTTTTACTAAAGGGAGAAGCAATAACTTTTCTGCGTGGACAGATTAACTATAACTAGAATTTTCAGCGCCTGCGGCGCTGAAAATTCTAGTTATAAGAGAGTTGTAGGCACTTATAGACGATTAATAAGCGGCAAAAAGACTTTAACTGAGGTTTCTTCGTAGGGAATACTAGAAATCTCTAACCTGCCATCGTGCAGCTCGATCAACCGCTTCGCGATCGACAAACCTAGCCCAGTTCCTTGCTGAATATATAACTTTTTCTCAAACTTAATATATGCTCCGAATCCCGCCAATTGTTCTGGCTCAAAACCTTGTCCATGATCGGTGACAGTAAGACAAAAATCGCGATCGTCGTATGTCCCTATAATTTCAACAGAGCTACCTTCAGCCGAGAACTTAAAGGCATTATCAATAATTTCTTTGGTAATCACACTCAGATAAGAGTCGGAGATTTTAATACTCACATCTTGGATGTTAACAATTAAATCTGAGACACGATTACATTCTTCCGCAATCTTTTTGGCACAATTGTTAATCTCGATATCAATAAAAGTGGCTTTGCTATTCTTAGTTTGCTGAAGCCATTCAGGATTCTGTTCGGTTGACTCTAGTTCTGCATACAGTAAAAACTTTTTTACCATCTCATGCATATCTCGCCCAGCTTTACGAATTCGTTTACCTATATCAGGAACTTCATGGGCTTCCATTGCATGATAGTTTTTTACCAAGATATCTGACAGCCCCATTACTTCGATCGCAGGAAATAGGAGTTGATGTGGTAGAGATTTGGATATGTTACTGCGAAGATTATTAAGTTCTTGTCTGTAATAGTTATTGATGACTTCTTGTTTTTTAAACTGAGCATTAATTGCCCCCAACAATTCATCTCTAGTAAAGGGTTTAGTTAAATAATCATCCGATCCTAGTTCCATTCCTAAACGAAAATCAGTTTTATCTGATTTAGCACTGAGGAATATAAACGGAATAGCAGTTGTCGCAGGATTTTCTCTTAAAGCTGTAATTACTCCATAACCATCTATTTCAGGCATCATGATGTCGCAGATAATCAAACTAGGTATTGTTTGTTGCGCCATACTCAGCCCTTCACGCCCATTGCCTGCGCTAATGACCATAAATCCTTCAGCTTGAAGCATTTTAGTGGTATTCAGCAAAACATTTGGGTTGTCTTCGATGAGGAGAATTTTTTTCATGTTCGATTTGTAGTGTTTCTATGAAATCTCTAAGTAATTGCGCCTATAGTCTGTGGGGTCTTGTGTAGTCCAAGAGAACTTTTGAAAGACTGATAAAATCAGTCTTTCAAAAGTTCTCTTGGATCGGGAAAACCCGCAAATCATGGTAGCGACTTAAGTATTATATAGCTATAGCAAATCAAGTCTAGATAAATTAAGACCTATAGTTATAGTTAACCCAATAAAGAGTTGTAGCGTTTTGCGCTGCAACTCTTTATTTAAGATATTTTGTAGTAATAAGTCGCTGTCACTAGATTCTAGTCAAGCATTAAGCTTTATTGTAAATTGGTAAAACGACTGTAAACTCAGTCCCTATATTCAATGTACTTTGCACCGCGATCGTGCCATTGTGGGTATTTACGCAGTTTTTGACAATTGATAAACCTAGTCCTGTTCCCGGTAAGACACCAACATTTTTCCCCCGATGAAAGGCACTAAATAGATGAGTTAAATCATCTTCAGAAATACCTATACCTTGATCTTTAATTACAAAAGTAACCTGATCTAGAGCGATCGCAAACTGTACGCTAATAAGACTATCTTTAGGTGAATACTTAATAGCATTTGTGATTAAATTAGTGAGAATTTGCCGTAATAACTTTTCATCCATTCTGACCATTACAGGAGCGAATTCGACATTGCTTTGACTCTGAGGATTTTCAATCGTTGTGTTAGTTGAAGCAATATATATCGATGATTGCAGAATATTGTCTTTGGCAAAGGTTTTCTGCATTTTTTTGAGTAATTGAACGTAGAAATTTAAGAGGTCAAATTGAGTGAGGTTGATTTTAGACTTGTTGGCATTGGTGCGACTTAAAAACAATACGTCTTCCATTAGCTCAGTCATATGTTTAACTTCTGACTGAATTTGATGCAGCTGTTCAACTTGCTCTTCTTTGGTCCATTCATAATATTCTAATAACTCTGAAGCACTCTGAATTGTCGTTAATGGTGTCCGAAACTCATGAGAAACTACCGAGATAAAATCAGACTTCATTTGACTAAGTTCGCGTTCGTGTTTTAGCGATCGCGATAGTACTTCAGCAGATAATTGCAATTGTTCATTTTGTTCTTGGAGCTTTTTTTGAAGAGAACACAATCGAAGGTGTGTTTCAATTCTAGCTAACACTTCAATCAACTGAAAAGGCTTGCTTACATAGTCCACACCTCCCACTGAAAAAGCTTCTACTTTTTCCGAAGGTTCTTCTACTGAACTAATAAAAATGATGGGAATACTTTTAGTGGTGGGATTTTCTTTTAATCGTTTACAAACTTCATAACCATCAAGATCGGGCATCCGAATATCTAACAAAATAATATCAGGTAATATTTGGTTGGCTTTTTCTAAAGCCTCTAGTCCACTAGTTGCTTGATAGACTTGATATTTTTGTCTTACTAACATCAAAGACAAAAGCTGAATATTATAGATGGTGTCATCAACTATCAAAATAGATGCACTTTCATTACTTACAACTGTATTGTTTACAGCCTCATTGTCAGCTAAATTTTCCTGAGATTCTTGATTAGTCATATTGGCTAGCCTTACATGTGTCTATGGATAAAGTTAATATGAAGCTGTACCGCACGCGCAGCGTCTGCTACAGCTTTTTGAGTTTATACTTAATTGCGTCTATAGCGTTTCACCGTCTAGTGAAGTACGGGATTGTTTCCCCGCCGAAGGCGGGGAAACAATCCTTTAAACCTCGCCTCCTTGAAAAAGCGCTATTAAATATTTAACAAGTATAGAGAAACTATCATGCGTCTGTCGATCATCCTGCCATGTCTTAATGAAATGCGACATGGTTATCTAGAGCGTATACTTTTAAATTTGGTCGATCAACAGGGAAAAATAGAAGTCATCGCTGTTGTTAGTAGCAGTGATGATGGTACTGAAGAGTTTCTGGAAAACTTTGCATTGTCATATTCTCAAATGCGTGTATGGCGATCGCAAGCTCATAATCGCGCTCAAAGGTTAAATGAGGGAATAGAACTAAGCCAAGGAGAGATTGTTCTGTTACATCATCCAGCGACATTACTTCCAGAAATTAATGCTCTAGAAATGATAGAGGAGTGCCTCACCAAAGGGAATGATTGGGGCGCATTTCAGCATAGTTTTGATATGGAACATTGGCTACTGCGATTTACCTCTTGGTATTCTAGTCATGTGCGGGTTAGACAAAAAGGAATTGTCTATCTTGATCATTGTCCATTTGTAAAGCGACAAGTTTTAGAAAAGATTGGCAAGGTTCCTGATTTAGATATTTTTGAAGATACGGTATTAAGCGATCGCCTATGTAAATTTTCTAAGCCTGACCTAGTGAATGGCAAAGTGATCACCTCCGCACGGCGATTTCGACAGAGAGGCTTATATCGTCATGCTATGCTCAATCAATTGTTAAAAGTCTGTTATCACTTCAATATCGATCCGCGATCGCTAAATCGTCTATATGAACAAAAGGCTAGTATTAACGTCAAGTATCCCAATACTTCTCGTCCAAACTCTTAGGCGTTTTGTGAGAGACTAGCAGAGCTATCATTTGCAGCAATTTCCGATCAAACGAACCAAGAATTTTATTGAAAGTGTTGTCAAGCAACACTTTCAATAAAATTCTTGGTTCGGGTCTGAGTGCAAAATGCTGTAAGCACAATTACTGCTTTGTAGAGCCGCACACGACTCTACAAAGCAGTAATTGAGAATTAAGATTTACTAACAAGGAGTTTTTAAGGGTGATTGGTTCGCACTTGCCTCGTGGCTTACATCGTGACTTGCACCGTGGTGCAGACTTACTATTTGCAGCTTGGGTGGGCTTGATTTGTGCTGTGCCACCTTGCTATATGCAGACAGATTTCCAAGCACCAGCCCAAGCTGCCGAACAAAAACTTGCTCAAGCGGTGATCCCGATTTCGCCCCGTGTACTTAATCCCCTTAGTCTGGATATTACTGATGACCTGTTAGATTGCGATCGCCAAAACCTACTACAAGCGATCGACTACAGCATTCAATACATCCGTACCCCATCCGCAGAAAAACGCTATCCAGTCGCTGGCATCAGCCGTGAGCAAGTAGAGCGCAGTTTAGTAAGATTTCGCCGCCTTGTGCAAGTGTCGCGCACTGCCAAAGATCTCCAACAAGCCGTTAATCGGGAGTTTGATCTATATCAATCCGTTGGGCGAGATGGTATAGGTAGCGTTCAGTTTACGGGCTATTACGAAGCTGTGTATAAGGCAAGCCGCACCCGTACTGAGGAGTTTCAATATCCGCTTTACAATTTGCCGCCCGACTTTGCCCAGTGGCAATCTCCGCATCCTACCCGCGCAATGCTCGAAGGGAGTAAGCGCTTAGCAGGTTTAGAAGTCGCTTGGCTTAGCGATCGCTTTCAGGCTTTTTTAATTCATGTTCAAGGTTCGGCTAGATTAGAGCTACCTGATGGTGGTCTCTTGACTGTCGGTTATGCGGGTAAAAATGATCAACCCTATCGTTCCGTTGGGGCTGAACTAGTTCGTGATGGCAAGATTTCTCTAGAAGAAGTTAATCTGCCAGCATTGATTAAATATTTTCAAGAAAATCCACAGGATTTGGTCATGTATCTCAACCGTAATCCTAGCTTTGTGTTTTTTAGAGAAACTGGCGGAAAACCAGCCACAGGAAGCCTCAATGTTCCTGTATCGGCGGAGCGTTCCATCGCTACTGACAAAAAAATCTTTCCCTCTGGTGGTATTGCTCTAGTCCACACTGAAATTCCCTTTGAAAATCCGACTACAGGCAAACTAGAACTTCGTCCAGTTCAACGCTTTGTCCTTGATCAAGATACAGGTGGAGCCATTCGTGGGGCGGGGCGTGTCGATATTTTTATGGGAACAGGCGATCGCGCTAAGCAGAGAGCAGGACTAATCAAAGGCGATGGTGAATTGTACTATCTAGTTTTGAAGAAGTGATCAACACCAAACTTTACAGCGTTTTGCGCTCAAAACCCGAACCAAGAAAGATTTTGAAAGCGTTGCAAAGCAACGCTTTCAAAATCTTTCTTGTGGTTCTAAGGAACACATAAAATTAAAATGGCAGTGAGATTGTCATGACCATTCATCTGATTACCTAGCTCAATGAGATTGTCTAAGCCAATTTGCATATCAATTTCTTGATTGAAAATAGGCAATAAATGCGATCGCCAATGATCTTCTACGATATTGTTATCGCATAGACCATCAGAACACAACAAAAATAAAGTCCTCTCTGTCAGGGTATAAAAATTGATTGTTGGTTCTAGGAGACTGGTGGAGTTGGGCCCTAAAGCTTGAGTTAGCTGATAGGCATCTGGTCGCGCCAAGGCAACTTCTGCCTCAAATCCATGATCGATCAATTGATTAAAAACTGCATGATCACGAGTTAGCTGCTCTAGTTGCGGTTCTTGAGCGTTGGCTGTAACTCGATAAACACGGCTATCACCAACATGAGCCACGACTAGATTGGCATCATGCAAAGCGACTAAAGCAAGGGTGGTTCCCATTCTATTCAACTCTTGCCGACTGTCGTTCTCATTTTTAAAGAAAATCTCTTGATTTGCTTTGCCAATAATCTCCTTGAGTTTTTGTTGCCCTGGGATCGTGTCCACCCAAAAAGGGAGAAATTGCTCAACTATGGAGTTAACCGCGATCGCACTGGCAATTTCGCCGCTATCATGCCCGCCCATGCCGTCACATAAAATAAAAACTCCGCGATTACTGCGATCGCTAATTTGACTTTTGCCAACAATGCTCCGAGTCTGGAAAATCATCGCAAAATCATCCTCATTGAGATCGCGTTGCCTGCCCATGTCAGTTTTGCCAGCATAGCTAATGTGCTGAATTTTCCCTGTTGAAGATGTAGCTACGGACATCTCCAAATTTCCCACTAAATCTGAACTCGAAATATCTTCAGGAATAGAAGTTGAGTTGAGAGGTTCTAATAATTCCTCTACGTGATTTGCCTCATTAATCTCTCGGTTATAGGACTGCGCGATCGCTAATTCTTGAACCTGAATCTTAATTTCACCGAGATTTTTTTGTAAATCAAATGGCTGTGTAGGTGTAGAAGAAGTTGAAAAAACAATATTTTCTAAAATGTCTGGCTCTTCTACTTCAGGAAGGTCGGCAGAAATATCAGTAGAAATATCAGTAGAAATATTTATCACAATCTTAGTGCCGCAGAATTGACAAAACTGATAAGTATTAGGATTATCTTTCTTGCAGCTAGAACAAATATTCATGATTATTACTTGCTGAGAATTTTGTCATATTTTCGCACAATGCCCTAACTTACGGCAATAAAAGGGCTGCTTGCCAAAAGATAAATGGCGGCGCGAAGCGCCGCCATTTATCTTTTGGGTTTTGATTTGTTATTTAAAAATAGACATTAAAACCCAAGGATTAGCGGTGCGGCGCGAAGCGCCGCACCGCTAATCCTTGGGTGGGAAAGGAGTAGCTATTTCTTTTCTTGCTATATAGTAAAAGAGAAAAATTAGGGTAATCGCATCCATGCTCGACTCTACCAAACTCAATCCTGCTGATGAGATCGTCCTCGGACGAGACTTTATGACACTTTCTCAGCATGTTCTCTCACAGATAGGGACATTTTCGGCTGAAGCCTATGACCTAAGCGCATTGATGGGACGAATTGGGCTAGCGGGTAAAACGATCGCGCGCCATCTCAGTCGAGCTGGCCTAGTAGAAAATGTCTTGGGTGTAACTGGTGAAGTTAATGTCCAAGGCGAAGCAGTTAAGAACATGGATCGTTATGCCAATCGCGTATTCTTACGCGCCTTTGAGCAAAGTGGCTTAGTTTGTCGCCTTGCTTCTGAAGAAATGGAAAAGCCTTACTATATCCCCGAAAACTGCCCCATTGGTCGCTATACCCTGCTCTATGATCCCATTGATGGCTCTAGCAATATCGATGTAAATTTAGCGATCGGCTCTATCTTTTCTATTCGTCAACAGGAAGGCAATGATGAGTCTGGAGAAGCTTTAGATTTATTGCAATCTGGTCGCAAACAAATTGGTGCTGGCTACATTCTCTATGGCACAAGCACAATGTTTATTTATTCCTTGGGTAAAGGAGTTCATGCTTTTACCCTCGATCCTAGTATTGGTGAATTTATTCTCTTTCAAGAGCATATTAAGATTCCCAATAAAGGTTCTGTTTATAGCGTTAATGAAGGGAACTTCTGGCAATGGGATGAACCGATGCGAGAATATGTCCGCTATATGCATCGCCAAGTTGGAAACACAGCTCGCTATTCGGGAGCGCTAGTTGCTGATATTCATCGAATTCTGTTTCAGGGTGGTGTGTTCCTCTATCCCGGCATGGTCGGACATGAGGATGGTAAGTTACGCTTGCTCTATGAGTCTGCACCGCTAGCTTTTTTAATTGAGCAAGCAGGTGGTCGTGCGACTACAGGGCTTCAAGAGATTTTAGATGTCATTCCTGATCGTTTACATGCTCGTACTCCACTTATCATTGGCAGTTCTGAAAATGTAAAGGAAGTAGAATCTTTTTTAAATAAGTAAACTTCAACCCGAAATTGTCGTGCCGCCCGCTAAGCGGGCGGCACGACAATTTCGGGTTTGGTTAGCTACTTATATGCCCGAATCATGGCTTGTGTTCCCTGTTCTGTACCCTGACCATCATCTAATTGACTTGCTTCTAAAAACTTTTTCATTGCCAAAGCGATCGCGGGTAGCCGATCCGTATCATCAGGCTCTGAACTAATCTCGCTAACGAGGCGTAGATCCTTGAGCATATGCTTGATAGCAAATCCCGCTTGAAAGTCGCCAGTGGCAACTTTCATTCCCAAATTAGTTAGCGCCCATGAACCCGCCGCACCACTGCCACACACATCAACCACCAATTGCGGATCAATGTTCATCTTTTCGGCAATTTGCATAGTTTCGCAGAGTGCCAACATATACACGGATACTAATGACTGATTGCAGAGCTTAACGGCTTGACCATTGCCAATTTCTCCACAATGTTTAATGTGACTGCCCATCGCCTCAAATAGCGGTAAACATTCCTGTAAATCGTCTAGTTTGCCACCAACCATAAAGGTTAATGTGCCATTGCGTGCGCCCATATCTCCTCCTGAGACTGGCGCATCTAGAAAGCGCAAACCGTCATCCATCAATACTTTGCCGATTAATTTGGCAGCATCTCTGCCGATGGTGCTAGTGTCGATAAAAATGGTATTTGCCTTGGCAAAGTTTAAAGCTCCATTTGCACCAATTAATACTTCCGTCACATCTGGCACATCACCTAAACAAGAAAATACAATATCGGCATTACTGACTGCTGCTTCTAAGGATTCTGCTAACGTCCCTCCCACATCAGTAAATGTAGCGATCGCGGGACGATCTTTGGTGCGATTCCATCCAATTACTGAGTAGCCATGCTTGACTAAGTTAGCCGCCATTGCTGCACCCATCACACCTAAGCCAAGAAATGCAATCTTTTGAGTCATATACTTCCCAGTGAATAATTAGGTAGGCGCGGCTTCGCCGTGCCTACCTAATTATTCACTGGGAAGGGCTTTTACATCCTTAGGCGCAAAAAATAAATGAGAATTGCTGACCCATTCCTTGTTTTGGTATAAACTCTGTAGTTGTCGAAGTTATGACAAAGACAAAACCCAAAAGAGAGTTGCGGCGCGAAGCGCCGCAACTCTCTTTTGGGTTTTGTGTCCCGACTAGGCTGGCAAAAGCTATAAGGCACACAGTTGAATTTTGGATAGAAAGTTGGATTTCAAGGATAAAAAAATTGCGATTACAGGTGCATCTGGCACTATGGGTCGCGCCTTAATTACAGAACTTACTAAACGAGGGGCTAACATGATTGCCCTCAGCACTTCGACGGTGCAGAGCTTGCCAGATAGTCCTGAAATTGTGACTTGGCAACTAGGTAAGGAAGCGGAACTACGCGATCGCTTGCAGCATATCGATATTCTTATTCTTAATCATGGTGTCAATGTACTCGGCGCAAGGGATTCCCAATCTATTTACAAATCCTATGAAGTGAATACGTTTTCAGTATTTCGCTGGATTGATTTATTTATAGAAGCTAACTCTGCCCAAATTGCTAATAAAGAAATCTGGGTTAATACCTCCGAAGCCGAAGTAAACATCGCTCTAAGCCCCTTATATGAGCTATCAAAACGGGCAATCGGTGATTTGGTAACTTTGCGGCGACTTGACGGGTTTTGCCCAATTCGCAAATTGATTTTAGGACCTTTTAAAAGTGACCTTAATCCTTATGGGGTCATGTCTCCCACCTTTGTCGCTTGGGCGATCGCAGTTTTAGCTCAAATTGGTTGTTACGATATTATTGTTACGATTAATCCGATTACCTTTGTGGCTTATCCATTCAAAGAATTTTGGCGATCGCTATACTTTCGAGTATTTTCTCGTCCCAGCACCTAAATTTGACTAGTCATATCATTTAAAAATTCATGAGTTCCCTATCATCACCTGCCATAATTTCCTCGTCTCAACTTTCAGAAATTTGTAATCTGATTCGCGAAGCAGGTCAAAAAGCAATTCATTTAAGAGAATTGGGATTTGAAATTGATCAAAAGGGATTTGATGACTATGTAACTAATGTAGATCGTGAGCTTGACCAATTTTTGAGCCAAAGGTTTCAGGCTCTATTTCCTGATGATGTAGTGATTAGCGAAGAAAATTCGCGATCGCCAGAACTATGGCAACAAAAAGCTAATTTGGCTAGCAAAGGCGCTAAATATTGGTTCATCGATCCCATTGATGGCACGGATGACTTTATTCATGGTCGCGAGTTTTACTCGGTGATGGTGGGCATTTTGCAAGACTTTCAACCAATTTTAGGATGGGTTTATGCACCCAAGAGCGATCGCCTCTATTGTGGTGGCTCAGCGATAAATGGTCTGTTCACTATTACTAATGGTAACGTTCCTGAAGTTGGATATGCCCATCCGCCCGTTAGCTCAAGCTGCGATCGCATTATTGTCAGTAAAAAAGATGATCTTGCCTATGGTGAGGCAATTCGGGCTGCTGTTCCTAATGTGGAGTTTTATAGTCTAGGCAGCTTTGGGTTAAAGGTGATGGAAGTAGTGGAAGGACGAGCTAGCGCCTATATCTATCTCAATCGCCGCGTTAAACTCTGGGATACAGTCGCACCTCTTGCGATCGCCAAGTCCGCAGGCTTAGTATGTTGTGATCTCGAAGGTCAAGAAATTGGTTTTGGTTATGACGATATCAATCCTGAAAAGCTCACCCATAATCAAGTAATTATCGTTGGCTGGTCAAATTTTCTCGATCAATATCGCGAAAAGATTTATCAAAATCTGCAATTAAACCCGTAGAATCTGGGGTATTTCAGTCGATGAGATCGCAGATTTTCACGATAATTTGCATTGCCCATGATTTGAAGATTATGATTTGTGGTTATTGTGGCAAGCCTGTTATGGGCGATCGGGCTATATTCTCAAGGACTTATGTGAAGGTCATAGGTTGGGAATAGTCATGAATAGACTAATTTAGGTTCATTGATAAGGCGTAATAGCTACCCCTGTTAAGGTGACTTTTTTGCTATTGAGCCGAAAGTAGGCGAAAGATAGACAGATGAGGATGTTTAGGGTCATAGGTCTTCTTTTTTTGCGGCTTTTTTGCACCTCGTGGGGACTTAAGAAATCGTTTTAAATTTACTTTAGCTGCCCAAATTCGTAATATATCGGCAAAGCCCGTCACAGTCATCTTTGAAAAACAAGGAGACTGTCAAGTAAAATGTGTAAAGTCTAGAAGCTAGATGTGGAGACGATCCTCGAAGAGGATAGCAAAGCGATTCAGGGCAGGCTTCCAATCACGAATTGGCATCGTCCACTTCTTCGAGATATTCCGCATCGCCAAATAAACCAGCTTGAAAGCAGCAGCATCAGATGGAAAAATCTGTTGAGATTTAATCACCTTCCGCAAACTGCTATTCATTGACTCAATCGCATTGGTGGTATAAATTGCCCTGCGAATCTCAGGCGGGAAAGCAAAGAAGGGGATAATATTCGCCCAATGACTGCGCCAAGACTTGGAGATCGACGGATATTGCTTGTCCCATTTTTCGGCAAAGAGTTCGAGATTAAACTCTGCCTCCGATTCAGTTGCCGCACTGTAAATAGCCTTGAGGTCAGCACAGACTTGCTTGCGTTGTTGCCAGGGGACAAAAGCGACCGAGTTACGCACCATGTGAACAATGCACAACTGTACCTGAGTTTTGGGAAATACCGTTTCAAGTGCCTTGGGAAAACCAGTTAAACCATCGACACAAGCAATCAAAATATCCTTGACCCCACGGTTGTGAATTTCGGTGAGTACTGACAATTGGACTTTGGAAAAAATTGAAGCAAAAAATGGATAAACGAGCCATTCAGTAAGCCCTAAATATTGGACATGAGAAATGGAAGCACTCATAATTCAGGAGTACGAAAATAGTAGTATATGCCAGAATCAGCAGAAATCAGGCAGAGATTTTAGGAGCAGAAGCAGGAGATTTGCATTTTTTAATGACAGGAAGGCGAGGACGAGGAGGCTGATTTTCTCCAGATTTGCGCCCAGAAGAATAACCACGGTTTTTGGGAGAACCGGCAGGGGAACCCAACTGAGAAATAATTCGGAACCCAGTCCTGCTGAACCTTTGAAGGAGAAATGCGAGTAGAAGAAACGGGCAAGAGATGCTTCTCCCAAGGACGCGGAAGAGAAACCGCGAGGGAATGAGCCGCCCAAAGTTGGACATAAGCTAGCATCACAAACTTAACCCACTGCTGTTCATGCTCGACATTACTGAGTTTCAAAAGCGGTCAAAAGCAAATTCTGTTTTCCAAAGCGAAAAGAATGTTCGAGGTCAAAACGTTGACGGTATGATTGATAGGATTGCAGCGATGATAATTCGCCTCGTCGTTCACCAATGACGATTAGCCACATGGACTTAAACAGAGATTTTCCAGAATCATCAATACTCTCGATTCGCAATAAAGTAAAGGGAAACTTATGGGTGGGTGTAGCCTTCCCACCACGCATCAGCATATTCGCCCAAGCGGTAATCGTGACATTAACAATTCGTCCACGGCGATTTTCATATGAAAACTGGGTCACCGAACTTGGTTCATGCCATGTATCTGGCTCTTTGAGCGCAAACCGCGCCCCATACCAAGTGGGATGTCCTTTGCCCACAGGTGTTTCGGAAATTACGGGACTTTGATAAAACACCCGATTACTACGCGACCTTGCCACAGTTACGAGATTTTGGTGTTCTTGCAATGGCGATAGGAATTGTTTGTTGCCATAAGCGCTATCAACTGCGTTTACACATAATTCCTTATTCCAAGCTAATTTAGGGTTACTCAAAACCGCCTTCAGTTGCTCGATTCCTTTCTGATTACTGTTTGATTCTGTCAATATCCGACTCATGTCTAAGGGAATTGTCCATGGCGCGTCTCCTTCTTGTCGTTCGGGTATCACCGCCAACATCGAATAGTTGTGTCCGATTGTTATCGGTTTATTGCCTTTGATCTGCGTCGGTTGATATACCATTCCTCGATCTGCCAGTGTTTTGGCAAATTGACGCTCTAAGCTCGTGCAGTCTAGTCCTAACAGGTAAAATGGGCATTGCTCTGGTTTCTGTACTACCTCGGCTATCAATTCGAGTAATGGCATCTCTTCCTTCTCTCGCGGTTGGCTATCTTCTCCCTCACCATTTTCTACTTTTGATACTTCGCGAAATGACAATGCTCCTATGGCTTTGAATAGCGCACTGTGTCCTCGCCGAAATAGTGGATTCAAACTTAATTTCACGACACTGGCTGTCTTATTATTACTACACAGTGCATCCAACAACTCCATGGTGCTGTCTGCTAAATTCTTGAATTGGCTGTGCAACTCGCCACGGAATTTTTGAAATTCTGTCTCTGTGACAATTATTGCCATAATGGGGGGAGGGATGATGATTTGTTTTTGGTTGAAACTCTCATTATCCCTTTTCGCTTAATGCCGATCTTTTTTGCTTCATTCTTGTCCAAAGTCCAATCCTAATAAAAAAGGCAGCGCATTGTGCTGCCTTTTTTATTATTTTTTGCTCATGGACATCCACTTCTGATTTGCCAAATCATAAATCTCTGAGCTTACTTCCCTAGAATCCATTCCTCTCGCAAATTTTTCGACTTCTCTCCGCACCAAAAATCTACCCCAAAAAGGAACTTCCTTTAACTTAGTCTCTGCCTCAGTTGACCAACTTATCGACTCACTCATACTTTTATTCCTCTTATTCCTAAATATATTTTATAAATCCGCTTCAAGTAAGCGAGTTAGATATTTCCCTGCCTTCGGCAGGGAAATATCTAACTCCAACCCATCTGCACTGCTTGATTATAGAATTTGCGGTAAGCCAACTCCAACGCATCAGAAGGCGCATGAATCTCAGCCGTGAGATCTTGAGGCGCTGCACCTGCTTGGATTTTTACAGCATTATTGTCCTGAACAAATGTTTTTACAACATCCCGCCGCATAAAACTATCCGCTAGAGGAGTCGTCACAAAATTACGAATATGCAACCACTTCGTAATAGTTTTAGTCTCATTTACGGGCAAATGTACCAAAAACAGAACAAACTGAAACTTCCCAAATTGTAAATCAACCCTAGACACATTAGGCATATAGAAAGTAGCGCGAAAAACGCCAGCAGGTGGATCATTGCCTAAAATAAACTTGAGAGAATATGCTGGCTTCGTCTCAAAGGTGATAAAGCCACTCGCACTCCATTCTCCTTGTTCCAATTTATAAGCTTGCACCATTGGCTCTTGTTTATTGCCAAAAGCAGTTGCATGGACAAAAGGGGCATGAGCCATATCGATAGTATTAGCGAGTACCCTTGTGTAATGTCCGTCCCATGCAAAATCTCCATGTACTGATCTCCATCCCGACTCATCAAACTCTTTTAAAGGCGGTATCGGCGGACATTCTTCAACTGGCAAATCACCCCAAAAAAGCCACACCAAACCGTATTTTTCTTGTACTGGGTATGATTGCAATCTTGCTCTTTTGGGAATAGAAACATCAGGCTGATTGGCAGGAATATGACTACAGACTCCATCAGACTCATAGCGCCAACCATGATAAGGACAATGGATGCAATTACCTTCGACCCAACCTGCCGCCAACTCACTACCCCGATGTACACACCGCCCATCTAATGCAATTATCTGTCCCTCTGTACCTCTATACAGAACTAGGTCATGTCCCATAAATTTAATGGTCTTGGGCTTAGTGGAGATGGCAACACTATGTTCGATACCATACCAAAAATTTTTCAGTATTTTGGAGCTGCTGGAGAGGCTAGATAGCAATGGTTGCATTCTATTGTTTGTGATTTCCATATTGAAATTCAGGGTATCAAAAATGCGTCACTACTGGCGAATTTTTATTTCTACTTTAGCAGTAATTTTTCCATAAAAGAAAGTTTGTACGCCTTCTTCAGAGTCGCTTGTAGAACTCCAAAACTAGTAAAGCAAAAAAAGAATGATTAAAATATTGCAAACACGAAGAAAAAATGTAGCCACCATCATCACTGCAAAGTATATGTATCGAATGACACAATTAAATTCTAATATGCAGGCTGAATATAATCAGCTTTTCCCTATTGAATTCGGATTACCTTCTTTGTAATTAGCTATGTCAAGCCTTGTTTTACAGCTATTTGGCGTATATACAGATTATTTGATCATCCTACTAACTTATACTTTCTTTTGAATAGTGATATTTATATTTAGCGCTATTATTAATAAATGTAACAATAGCTTTAAGTATTCCTAAGATTTGTGTTTAAAATAACACCAATGATTTTTATGTATAACTATTAACCTAGTTAATTTTGAATATACATAAAAGTCCACAACTATTTGGTGTGAACTAGGGAAGGGGCTGAAATGGCAATGTTCTTGTATCCTGTATATACAGTATGTCATGCATTTTTGTTGATATGGGCGCATTACCTTTATGCAGAATCTCACCAAGTTGGTTTAATTATTCTCATCGCTATCATTACTGCGATCGTCTACGATAATTTAATCATTAGTATTGGACGTTGGATTGGCAAAGGAAAAACTCTTTTGACTCTCAGTCAGCCACGTTTTTTGGGACATGTTATTCTAACTCCACTATCGATAATTGCTGCATATGGTCTGTGCTTTCACGCTGGTCTAGGTTGGGCAAATCAACCAATTTCAATATTACTAAGTGCTTTAGTTGCTCTTAGTTTAATTGCTGCTGAAATATTAACCTATTACAAAAAATTTGAGCCTAAAATTGCTGTCTTCCAAGGCACAATACGCTATACAAATAGTGCATACAAAATACCCCCCATACCTTCTATCATTACTACAATTATTGTTGGTATTTTAGGCGTGGTTATCTGGTATCAACTAAATTCATCTTGGCTATTAATTAGTAGCATTATAATGTTTTTCGGTGGTGCGATCCCTCAACGTTTAGCAGGGCCTCTAATTTGCTCTGGAGTCGAAGTAGTGCTAATCCTAGGTTTCTGCATGACCACAATGCAACTCCAGTCGGTTATCTAAATTTAAGATTTACATTTCATTGTCAATCAAGCAAAATATATACAAAATATATAAATGTCAGTATGTTTAATATGACTTAAAATCCAAGAATTGATTGGAAATACTCAAAACTTTTAATCAATTCTTGGATTTTCAACACAATTGACTATAGTTATATGTCTAAAATTATTAAACTTGCTTCTTGATAATTAAAAGTAAGTTCTGCTCTGAATCTTAGTAAAGAAATTTTTTGGTTTAGATTCTTTTATTTACAATATACAGAAGCTGCACGTCTATAAGCCTTATTAGGCTACTACTTTATTTTTAAATTAGCTTTTTAATAATCCTTGACAAAACATTGTCTAAGATCACTTTATTTATGTTTTTAAAGGTTTAATTTTGATAATCAATCAAATTATTTAGTCCACAACTGCCTAACAAAAAAGGCAATCATTTTAAACAATTTATTTGTTTACTAAAACACCCAACTAGGTTATCCTTAAATCAAATGTGTTTAGAATATTTAACCGCAAAATTTAGGTATCTCAAAACACATTAACTTCTAGACTTTAGTTATTTTTAATAATCACTAATATCTAGGAATGCTTTCAAATCAAAATACTCACAAATAAATCTTTGGAGATTTAATAATGCGTCTATCTGCTCTAGGTCTGATTGGTGGCGCTTTGCTAGCTGGTACTGTTAGCGTAGCCTCTGCTTCTGCACAACAAGCTTCCATCTCTGGCTCAGTAACCTTTACTACCCCCGCAGGCTTTACATCCACCGTCTCGGCTGAATCAGTATTGCCCGCAGGTTTTGCTTTTGTTCCTACTACTGGTTCTGTTCTAACTCCTGCTGATCCAGTCGCTGGCACCTCCGCAACACTTTCTGATGCACAAGTATTAGTAGCTCCTGCTTACAACTTGCTTGGCTTCTCCATTGCTGCCACTTCTTTGTCTGTTGGTTCATCTGTTGCACCTACTGCTTCTAACACGTCCTCTTTCACTGCTGCTGCTGCAACTATTTTGACAAATTCAGCTAAAGCTGTAATTGTGGGCCCTGCTGGTGCTGAATTCAATGATCCTGTTACTGGTGCTCTTGCGTATAGCTCAGCAAACATCGAGTTTATTTCAGCAATCATCAAGGCTGGTGCTGGTGTTAGCGGTCTAGAATAGTTCTCATAAGATGAGTTGCTTCTGCATATAGATAGAAGATCATAAAATAAAAAGATAGAGTAGATATTGCATCTATCCTATCTTTTTTTTGTTTTTTGAGCTTTTCTCAAGCAGCAAGACGCAATTAAATATATGGCGGTAGTCAGTTAGGCACTGGTTGCTAAAGAAGTGATAAATAGTTGTAAGGCTTATCCAGCAAAGATTTATGGCGATTGACTGCAAAACCGTGAAAAGCTTGACCAGAAATACTTTGAGCGACTCATCCCTCTTTAACAGTCCAGTGTCTAGGTTAATTTATGTATGTAACGATTTTAAATTGTTGCCGATAATGTCTTCTTTAGAATATTGTTTTAGACATTACAGTAACTCCCATGATTAGTTTATTAATTCAAGTTTTCATCCAAAAAATTAGCATAACTATGTTTGCAACTAAATCTTTGAACAAAATCAGCTTATTTACTATACTGAGTGGAATCTCTGTATTTTCTGTCAATGTTGGCTCATCTCAAGCTCAACAAGCCTCTATTTCAGGAGCTGCTTCCTATACAAGTGGCGGTATGGTCATGGAAAATTTTGATCCAGGCACTGGTAATCTTACTTCCAGAAATATTACTGGACCAACTGCCATTACTACCGTCTCAGGTGAATCGATTTTACCCGCAGGACTATTTTTTCAGGGTAATCTCATAGTTACACCTGCATATGGTGAAGTTGTCGCTGGCACTGGGATTAATGGCGTTACGTCACTGTCTTTAGGTACAGATGGTGGCGTTCAGGTTACCCCCGAAAATACTACATTTAGCCGTGCTGCTGCCCAAACTTTAACTAATGCAGCAGCAGGTGGTTTAGTTAATCCCAACCTAGATCTAATCATCGGCATCATTCGAGCTGGAGCTGGCGTGAATGGTCTAGACTAAATTGCTGTTCTATACTTAGATTCAAATCTATGTAATTAAATTCAAACTAATTAGATTCAAATATTCAGCAAATTAAGATTTAAATATCAAAATTATTAAACAACTATGCCCCAATTTAAGACAAGATCTGTCAAAGTTGGGAGTGGAATTCTAATATGTCTGCTGGTAATCACTGTTCCTCTCAAAGCACAGTCTCAATCTCTACCGCCCAGTCCTACTATTCCTATTGACCCCACTAAAATCCCTGAGCAGATATTAGAACAAACCAATCCTGTACTGCCTCAAAATCCATCTTTAGTTCCTTCCTCTCAGCAGGTAAAGCCCTCACAAATTAATCAAGTAATTGAATTTGCAATTACTACTACCTCTGTCCGCTATCCATGGCTAACTAACCCAACTGACAAGTTAACGTTTTCACCCACAATATTTAATCCCAGCAACTCTGAGAGATATCTTGATACTGATATTCGGTTTGCCAACAAAAATCCTAATATAGTAAAATTAACCTATGGTTATTTCCCTAAGAATGAGCAGTTTTATTGGGTATTGCCTAACAACCGAATTGTTATTGAGACTCAGGGATATCAGGCTGGAGTTATTCAGCAAGGGCAAGCAACTGACTTAAATTTCAGTTCGGTAATTACTCTTTCACGGGCGTTGACTGGTAACCAAGTTGTCACTACACTTCCAGAAGTTTTTCCTGAAATTACAAACAACCAAAATCCCGCAACGTTTTCAGTTCAGACCACCGTAGGTCAGATAATTAATCCACCAGGAACGATTGCATCGCCAGTAGTCATTAATTCAGGAATTAATCTTAACGCGCCTAATGTAACTATTATTAGAAATGAAACTGGAACTGGTTCGACGAATAGCCCACAAGGTGGAGGATCAAATTTCGGAAATCTGGAAGCTCAAAATACTCCTCAAGTTATTCAAGGTTTTCCCACTGTAAATTTACAAGCTATATTTGGGAATGGATCTATTCCTTTCCGAGAAGGTTCTGTGGTGTCTGAAGCAGGCTTGGCTGAATTAGGTCTATCTTTGGGGGGAACTAGTAACCAAACTCTTAAAGGGTTCTCTTCTTTTGCAGGAATTAAAGTTTTGCAACCTGATAAGTTTGATAATTTCGACTTGCTGCAAATCCTCACTCGCCCTAATCTTAAGCAATCTGAGAGAGAATTTTATTATCTTAACTCTCTCTTTTGGGCTGATCTTGGTCAGAGAACACCGCAGGTAGTCACTAGGCTAAATCGGAGTAACAGCTCATGGCAAAGGTTATATATCAGTAGACCTGTTAACCAAAGCATGATTAGTTACGATGCTAAAGAAATAAAGGCTAAGTTTGATAACCGATTTGTTAATTTAGGGGTGTCAATTAGTTACTCATTTGACAAAGGTAGCCTTAACTTTTCACAGAGTGTTAATAATACTTTGGGGATGCTTCTTGGTAGTGCATTTGTGGTTTTAGATCCTCAAAATTTACAAGATAGAGTAGAAGAAGCGAAGAAGTTTCGCGATGATAGCGCTAAAAATAATGTTGTCAGCTTTACACCTTTAGCTACTGCTGCAACGCCTGAACAGAGACAACAAATCAACCAACGACTAAATACTAGTCTTCTGTATAGCTCACTCTCTAGTCCATTGGAGCAGGTTTCTGGCAATCTGGCAATTGATAGCAATATCACTCCTTCTAGTTCTAATTTATTCCAAGTTAAAACTGGTTTATACCGCAGATTGGTTCAATTCTTAGACCAAGATATTCAAAGAAGCCAAGGCGATACGATCATCTCTAATCTGCGGACAAATGTTAACAAGTTTGGTCCGCTTACATTTCTGGACTCACAAATTCCCACTGATTTAACAGGATTTTTGCCTTCTAATGAGTCTTTTGCTTCTGAAGTTGTCCTCACCGCCCCCGATGGTCGTCAGTTTGTAGACAGCATAAATTCTAGTGATCCTTCCTTTACAACTATTCCCACAGGTATTCGGCGATTGGCGATCGCCTTTGATCGGATTGAACTGAGGCGCATTGATCGGGAGTCTGGAAAGTTTTCTAGTTATCTAGGTAGTGTCTCTTTGCCGAGTATAGAAGCTGCTTGGACAGGATCGATTAATAACTTGAACTATTCTATTTCTTCTGGTTTATGGTTTAATGTTGCGCCAAATTCGGCAGGAAATGTCTCTAACAACACTTTAGGAACTAGTGAGCCTAGTATTGGAGCTTTTTTAAATGGTCTAATCGTTTGGAATACGAGTAGTGTGGAGACTGGTGAGAATAATGCGGTTACGGCTGTGACTACTCAATCTCCTGTAATTAGAGTCTCTTTGAATAGTGCCACTAATTCTAATAACGCATCTTTTGTTAATTTGTCTTACACAATATCGCGACAGATGCAGGGAATGAGCTTTTCTGTAACCCCTGGGGTTGTTTTTGCGGATCAGAAAACTAGCTTTAAAACCATTAGCTTTTTACAAAGTAGTCTCAACTTAGGAGATTTGAGCTTTCGTTCTAGTTTAGAACTTGATGACAGCTTACTTTGGTCACTGGAAACGGTTAAACCAGTAGGTACTGGCTGGTCAGTTGGAGCCTTTATAAAAAGCTCTCGTGAGATTAATCAAGGCTTTGATAGTCGTGTTAATGAGACTAATTATGGGTTGCTATTTAGATATCAAATTCCCCAGACTCCTACTTCTATTGAAGCTCAGTTGGGTAATAGTAGTTCGGGAATTGATTTAAGAATTAGGGGGAATTTACGACTCTAATTAGGGCTTGCTGAAAAAGCAAGAAAAGCATACAAGCAATGGTTTTCAAGGAGATCGAGAACTGATAAAATGCAAGGAAAAGCAGCAAAAGCAAGTAAAACCCTTGCACAAATAAAATTTCATGTACCGACAATCCCCCACAGGACAGCTATCATTCGAGGATTTCTACTTACCATTTGGCGGGAAACTGTCAGGAAAAAATCGATGGGTAAGATTAGCGGAACTAGTACCGGGGGAACAATTTGAGAGTGCATATGCAGAACAATTCAGTGCAGGACAAGGAGCGCCAGCAAAGCCATTTCGGATGGCACTTGGGGCGCTGATAATCAAAGAGAAATTAGGGGCAAGCGACGAAGAGACAGTGGAACAGATCCGCGAGAATCCCTATTTACAATATTTCCTAGGCTTGTCAGAGTACAGCGACAAAGCCCCATTTGAAGCAAGCATGATGGTACATTTCCGCAAACGATTGAACCTAGAGATCGTGGGCAGAATCAACGAACGGATTGTGAAGCCTCCCAAAGAATCGGGACAAAAAGAGATAGAAGAAAAGCAGGACAAAAAAGAAGAGAAGAAAGAGAAAGAAGAGAACTTAGGAGAAAAGAATGTAGAAAAGGAACAGAGAGAAACAGAACCAGCAAACCAAGGAAAATTGCTGCTAGATGCAACAGTTGCGCCATCTGACATCCGTTATCCCGAGAGTGTACAGTAAATTGTGTAAAGTCTAGGAAGTATACAGAGAGATAATCTAGACACACAATTACTAACACCAAAAAGATGAATATACGCAAAGAATTGCTAGATGAATTGCTACAAGAATGTAAAACTCCACCCGACCTATTCGGAGAAGGAGGAATTCTCAAACAACTAACTACCGCCTTAGTGGAGCGAGCATTGGAAGCAGAACTATCCACGCATCTGGGGTACAAGAAGCATGAATCCAGACCAAAAGGGCAAAGCAACAGTCGCAACGGCTATAGTCAGAAAACAGTGCAAGGGGACTTCGGCGTAGCGGAAATCGCCATACCCCGCGATCACCAAGGAGAGTTTGAACCGCAGATGGTGAAGAAAGGACAAAGCCGATTGTCAGGACTAGACGAAAAGATCATCTCCTTGTAGGCACGAGGCCTGAGTGTCAGGGATACCCAAGCCCAGTTGCAAGAAATGTATGGTGTCGAAGTATCACCGACACTAATCTCCAATGTGACTGATGCGGTAATTGATGAGGTGAAGCAATGGCAAAATCGCCCTCTAGATGCAGTTTACCCGATCGTATTTATGGACTGTCTAGTCATCAAAGTCCGAGACAATGGTCGGGTAATCAATAAATCCCTGTACTTTGCACTGGCGGTGAATATGGACGGGTACAAGGAATTATTGGGGATGTGGATTTCACGATTGGGAAGGTGCGAAATTCTGGTTGTCAGTACTCACCGAAATTCACAACCGTGGGGTCAAGGATATTTTGATTGCTTGTATTGATGGTTTAACTGGTTTTCCCAAGGCACTTGAAACGGTATTTCCCAAAACTCAGGTACAGTTGTGCATTGTTCACATGGTGCGTAACTCGGTCGCTTTTGTCCCCTGGCAACAACGCAAGCAAGTCTGTGCTGACCTCAAGACTATTTACAGTGCGGCAACTGAATCGGAGGCAGAGTTTAATCTCGAACTCTTTGCCGAAAAATGGGACAAGCAATATCCGTCGATCTCCAAGTCTTGGCGCAGTCATTAGGCGAATATTATCCCCTTCTTTGCTTTCCCGCCTGAGATTCGCAGGGCAATTTATACCACCAATGCGATTGAGTCAATGAATAGCAGTTTGCGGAAGGTGATTAAATCTCAACAGATTTTTCCATCTGCTGCTGCTGCTTTCAAGCTAGTCTATTTGGCGATGCGGAATATCTCGAAGAAGTGGACGATGCCAATTCGTGATTGGAAGCCCGCATTGAATCGCTTTGCTATCCTCTTCGAGGATCGTCTCCACATCTAGCTTCTAGACTTTACACATTTTACTTGACAGTCTCGAAGACATCCAAATCGAATAGTTCAGCTAAATCTTAATATGGCTTTAAATAATCTATAAAATCAAAAAAAGCCTTGGAAATATTTCCAAGGCTTTTGAATGGGAGTGTAAATGATGAAGGAAAATGCGAAACCTATTGAGTTTTGCGTTGGTTACTATCCAGAACCTTCTGAGTTTCAGGATTTGGTTGATAGGTATAGCCCCAAGTTGCGTTCTGACTGTCATCAATGATGCGAGGTGTAACGATGATAATTACTTCACTACGACTATTTCTTGAACTGGAACTTCTAAATAAAGCTCCAATAATAGGTAGATCCCCAAGGATGGGTACTTTACTTGTTGTTTCAATTTCAGAATCTTGAATAACTCCTGAAAGGACTAAAGTCTGAGCATCACGTAGGCGGATTCTACCAGAATTTAGAACTCTTTCAGAAATTGTGCTTATAACATTAGTAGCACCACCCGCAGCAAGGGGAAAAGTACCACTAATGCTAGATATTCTTGGTGAAACTGACAGGTTGATAAAACCGTTGTCATCAATCCTTTCAATATTAATTGCGAGAGTTAGACCGACTGGTGCAAATGTAGCAGTAGTAGTAACTGTAGACTGAGTAGAAGGAGGAATAGGAGGTGTAATAGTAGAAGTAATATTACTAACAACATTATTTGTCAATGCGATCGTAGCAGACTCACCTTCTTGAACAGTTAGATTTGGATCTGTCAAAATTTTAGCGTTTCCACTAGACAATGAAGCAGAAAGAGCGGCAATTATTGATGTTGGCAGTGATAAAGGTGTACTACTGTCAAAGCCAATTCCGATAGTGTTAGCGGCAACGAAAGTATTAGACTGTGTGATAGTTGGATTGCCTCCAGTTGTAGTGAGTCCACCACCAAGAGTTTGAGTACTCCCTAGATTCACTTCTACAACACGTACATTGACTGTAACTTGACGTTTACGTAGATCTAATCTTGCCACTTGAGCTTCAGCAAATTCTACTTGTCGTGGAGTTCCAATTAAGGTTATTGAGTTAGAGCGTTCTTCAGCGATTACTTGCAATCCTTTTAATAGAGGTGTTGCTCCAGACTCAGGTGTTATGGAGACAGTCTCTAATGTTGGCACAGCTTCAGTGGTAACGTTAACAACCACTGATGCAGCAGTTCCTAGTGTGGCAGTCTGTACCCCAGGGATGGGTCGTTGACGGTTAACAACACGGGAAGCACCTAGACCAATTAGGTAAGCGGAAGCTTCACCCGTTGTAATTTGATTGAGTCGGTAACTCTTAGAAACAAGATTCTTGAGAGTTACGGGAAGCTTTGTCGCCACAAAAATTGTTTGACCGATGCGATTGGCTTCTAGTCCAGTAATTCTCAAAACATTGTTGAACACATCTTGAGCAGTTTCATTCTCAATGGACAAACTAACAGGTTGCTTTAGTCCCGTAGTTGCGCCAGCCACAGGAGCAGTCGCACCAGCCGCTAGAGGAGCTTCAGCAGAAACAACACTCAACCCCGCAACTCGACCAATTAAAGTCAAAACCTCGATCGCAGGAGCATCACGAAGAGTAATTCTCGGAACACGCTCAGCCGTACCTAGCTCAACGATATCAGCACGCAATTTTGAAGTAGTTGTGGCAATATCGCCAACGGGTGGAGTCTTGATTTGGCGAAAAGGAGGCACAACCCCAGGCACACGACCTGGTAACTGTGGAGTCACAGGATTAGCAACAGGAGGAGGAGTTGTATTTTGAGCAGTGATTTGAGCTGATCGAGTCTTACCATTAGGATCAGTGATCGTTACCTTTGGCTCAAACAGTGGTTGCCCAACTGACGAGCCAGTAGAATTTTGAGCGATCAAAACTCGATCATTATCAGCAGAGTTTGGACGGTTCGCAATACCAGCTTCAGGAGCATTTGCCGCAGTGAGGACATTGGGTTGAACTGCGGTAGGTTGCATCTCAAGACTAAAAGTTAAGCTATCTCCACTATCTTGGCGCTTGATCAAATCCTTAAACATTTCAGGATTATTAGCAGTAACTCGAATCCTTACTTTGTTTGCGGCATACTGGGTCGCCTCGATCGCACTGATGCCAGGCGCAGGATTGGTTTGGGTAAAGCTTGCATTGCCATTACCTAGCTGCAACTGTGCGCCATTGAGCAGAGCTACCCAAGACTTACCTTGTCGAGTGTAAGTGACCTGTGGGCGATCGCTACTGGCAAAGTCTAACTTGAGATTTAGGCGATCGCCTGTTACTCCAGCATTGATATCAGTAATCCGACTTGCTACCGCCACCACATCTGACTGATTAGTAGAGATGGGGGTTTGGGTTTGAGCTTGTAGTGCCAACACCTGCGGATAGCTCATCGCAATCAGAAACCAGAAAGCCAGAGACTTAGTACCCAATTTTTGATTCAACTTCTTAGCATTCATAAAATTACACTCCTCTAGTTCCTGAATGGAACTCAATACTCTTAAATCTTTGTAACTAGTTTGGCTAGATGCTACCAACCAACAACAGAACCAACGCAAAATTGACATGATTATGGTGCGAGATTATACCACAGTTTGTCAATTTTAAATCAAAAAAAAATAATAGCCCTGACTACATAAGGGGCTTAAGCCCCTTATTGCCATCTACTACTACTTCTTGGGTGGTGCAGCCGCCGCCGCATCAGCGGCTTTCTTTAACTCCTCTGCGGTCTTAGGCACAAAAGCTTGCAACGTAAAATCAGCAGCAATCAATGGCGGCAAGCTATCAATGAGTAATTTCTCTTTGCCAGCAGCGATTGGGCGCGAAAACTTAAAAGTAGTAACTGGTAAAGTCTTTTTGGTTAGTTTTAAATCCTTGACTATCAGTAAAGGTCTTAAGCGCTCAATCTTTTGGATGGTATTGAGTACATCTTCAAACTTGCCATCAAACCCAATCGTAAAGGTGCAGGTATCATATTGAACACCAATCACGCAGGGTACTGGCTGAAATGCTCTTAAAGTTCCTGCTAACTCGTAAGAGAAATCTGGAGGTAAAGAAATCACAATAGTCTTAGGGATTTGTTCTTGAATATCACGGATCAACGTATCTATATTGTCTACGTTAGGTAATAGAGAAAGTACAAAATTACTCTGCTGATTCGCCTCTTCGATTTTTGTAGCGATATTACCTTTACTAGCAACCTGAGCTTCTAATGTAGACACTTCAGTTTTGCTTTTTTCAATACTCTCTTGCCCCGTCTGAACCTGACTCCAGATCGGCATAACATAGTTTGCGGCAACATAACCCGCTAAGCCCACTCCAGCTATACCGATTAAAATCCCTAGAATCTTTGAAGTTAAGGTAACTCCAAATAGAGTAATACCGCCTCCCGCGCTATCATCAATTCCTGAGGTAGCTCCAAAATTTGTCATTTTATTTTATTACTCCCTTTTGCCTTAATAAGTTGACACGAGTTACCAAACCATCAGCTCCTGTTTTTTGAAGTTCAGGTAGGATCTCGGCTGGACTCTTTGGTGTGGTAGCAGTTTGGATTTGAAAATTAACCAAGGTGAAATTATTATCTGCGGTTGCTTGCTGCAAAGTTGAAGAAACCAGCCTAGTATTAACAGGATCTAGAAGTGGCGAAGCTTTGAGTAACAACAAAAAGTCGTTTAGCTCGTTGTAGTTAGTCGCTTTGCCATTGAGAGATATGGTCGATCCTGTTAGAGTGGGGGCTTGAGGATTAGGGACAGCAGTTGCCTGAGTTATTGTGTCAACTTGGACGGTAATGGGAGTACGTTTTCTAATTTCGTCAGATAGCGCACTCACAGGTATGTTCCCGACAAATAGAGCTACCAGCTGTGCGGTTCTATCTTGAATTTCTTTTAGTTGTTTCTCTTGACCTTGGAGTGCTGTCAATTTACCTGTAAGTGCTGTCTTTTTGGCTGTTAATTTGGAGATATCTTGCTGAATTCCCTCGTTAGCAGCATTAAGAACCAAGAACGCACCACCGACGAGCGCTAAGGCAACCACGGCTACAGCACCGCCATAGATCAGAAATTGTGAATCCGCAATCGGCTGTCTCTCTATGGACTGAGCTTCACTAGCAGCGCGATCGCTTAAAAAATTAATATCAAGTGTATACATAGCTATTTTTAAACCTCCCTCAAACCTAGACCTAGCACAACTGATAGAGACATCCGATCTTGGATTGGTATTTCTCCATCAACGGTGATGCCCATCGTAGCGATCGGATCAATTGCACTAGCAGCAATACCCAATCTCTGGCTAAAGAATTCATTCAACTGTCCAATACAAGCTCCAGGACCTGCGATTAGCAGTTGCACTACATCTGAACCAGGGGATTGGCTAGTATAGAAATCAATTGATCTTCGTAGTTCATCGGACAGATCGCCAACTACGCGCATAATTGCTGCATCTCCGGGAGTACTACCACCGCCACCCGCAAGACCAACTGTATCCATTGACTGCACAGGCACAGACATAGAACCTAACATTTCCATATCTGTTGTGCGTCTTGGAGGGAGATTGATCGCTCGCAGTTGAGCGTTCTGGATCTGCGCGGTTCCAATGGGGAAGGTTCGAGAAAACTGAGGTACACCATCGACAGTCACCGTAATTTCTGTCGCCTCATATTCAATATCAACGATCGCTACAGCTTCAGCGATCGTGCTATACCTAGCCAGCTCATTGTGTAAGGCACGAATCAGCGCGAAGCTGCTCACCTCCACAATATCCACTTGTAATTGAGCTATTTCTAGTACATTGATATAACTATCTGTTACTTCTTTTGGTGTTGCCACCATCAAAATTTCTATCCGCTCGATACCATCATCATCAAGGGCTGTACCCAATTTTTGATAGTCCACATCAGCATCTTCACGGGGAAAAGGCAAATATAGACTAGCCTCTTGATTGAGTACCATTTCGCGCAACTCCATATCAGGAATTTCCGCAGGTAGCCGAATTAGACGACTCACGGTTTCGCGCCCTGGCAATGCAGTCGCTACCTTTTTTAGTTTTACTTTCTTTTCTGCAAGCAGACTGCGAATAATTTCTCCCAGCGCTACAGGATCAAGAATGCGCCCTTCTTCAACTGTGCCTTCAGGAAGCTCAACGCTAGCATAGGTCACTAGCTTGAAGGAAGACTGACCTTTACGGCGCAGTTGAACTAGGTTAACTTTTTCGGAAGTAATTTCAATTCCGATGCCTTTTTTAGACTTTCCGCCAAACTTTAAGCCGAACATAAGCGTGTCTTTACGAGTTTTGTAGCTTTTGTAGCACTGGGCATACTAAACAATGGAGGGATTATAGACTGATAGTGTCCATTGTCAATAGCACAGGCGCAAATAATTCTGACAAATATTGAGAATGTCTGATTTTGCCTTGTTTCTTATAGACGATTTTGGTCTTTTTCGCAAATAAAACGCAAACAAACAGAAATTCTCTTTATGAAACTAATTTTGGGTTTTGCAGCGCCTTAGGCGCTGCAAAACCCAAAATTGGTTTTTTGAAAACCAATTTTTATAATGTGAATTGCTGGCAAACAAAAAAAGGTTGAAGCACCGCTTCAACCTTTTTTTGTTTGTGAAAAAGACCAAAATTGCTAAGCAATGCGATTCTTTTTTTATTTGGCATCTCGCAACTTCATCTGGCGAGATTGAATTAAACTTCGCAGGCTTGCGTCTTGTCTTTGCTGGCGAGTCATCTGATTAAACTCTTTATTAGTAAATCCATGACGACGGATTTCGTCTTCAGTGAAGTTGCGTAGTTGTTCGCAGAGATTTTGGAGAAAGTCGGGTTGCTGCGATAAGTCACACACTCTAACTTGTTGAGACTCCGCTTGATTAGCGACACTGTTCCAGTTAGGGTTTTGCTTTGCTGTCTTAAATATTTCAAGGCGCTTATTTTCGATCGCATTGACGGCTGCGGCATAGCGCGTGACCTGATCATCGCCAAATATCGCTTGGTTAAGAATATTATTTAACTGGATGAGGGTTGGTGAAGTTTGAGCAAAAGCGGCTGAGCGATCGCTATTACTAACCGACTCGGCGATCGCGGTGGTCATTACACAAAAACATAGGCAGCCGACAGCACCTAATTTTTTAGAAAGACAAATCAAATATTTTTTGAGATAACTAGAATGCCTCAGATCATTTACGTTCATAACTAACTGCCATTAATCGCCAAAAACACTAGGGACGTACACTTGCAGCAATTTGCTTTCACACCCGCCACAACTAATTGCGCTTAGCTATATACAAAATTAATTTGCAAGTGTACTAATTGACTCATATTGGCTGATTTTGTTGCCTCAGGTATGACTGGATAAACGGTTCGAGATCACCATCCATCACATTTTGAATATTAGTAGTTTCCACGCCTGTGCGTAAATCCTTAACTAGTTGGTAAGGATGAAATACATAGTTGCGGATCTGGTTGCCCCACGCAGCTTCCACCATGTCTCCCCGAATATCAGCAATTTTCAGGGCGCGTTGCTCTTGAGCGATGATTAATAGCTTTGCCTTAAGTAGTCGCATTGCATTTTCTTTGTTTTGCAATTGCGAACGCTCTTGAGTACAGCGTACCGAGATCCCCGTGGGCAGGTGGGTGATTCGTACAGCAGTTTCCACCTTGTTAACGTTTTGTCCACCTTTACCACCCGCTCGTGTAGTGGTAATTTCTAGCTCTTTGGGGTCAATATCTAACTGCACATCTTCCTCTAGCAGTGGCATTACTTCCACACCAGCAAAGCTAGTTTGGCGCTTATCATTAGCATTAAAAGGCGAAATTCTTACCAAGCGATGGGTTCCTTTTTCGGGCGCAAGATAGCCGTAGGCATAGCGACCATGCACTAGCAAAGTTACTGATTTAATACCCGCCTCTTCACCCTCAGATATTTCCGAAATCTCTACTTTGTAGCCTTGTGACTCACAAAATCGGGTATACATCCGCAGTAGCATCTCTGTCCAGTCTTGGGAGTCAGTTCCTCCTGCGCCAGCATTAATTGTCAAAACTGCGTCGTATTTGTCATAGGTTCCCGCTAGTAATTGTTCGAGATCCCAGCGATCAACTTCTTGGCGTAGTTGCTCTAGACTTTGTTTAGCTTCATTGGCAAGGGCAGGATCATCTTCTAGGCTGAGTAGTTCAGCGATCGCCTCTAGATTTTCGATAGTTTTTCGCCAGCGATCAAATTTTTCGAGATAGGACTTAAAGGCATCTAGCTCCCGCATTATCTTTTGGGCTTCGCCGCTATTTTCCCAAAATTCTGGTTGGGCAGCAGTTTGTTCAAGGTCACCTATTTTTGCCGCGATCGCAGGTAAGTCAAAGATAGTCCTGAGCGATGCTCAGGCGTTGTGATAACAGTTGAGTCTCTCGTGCGATCTCCGTAACGTCCACTCTGATTAGGCTCCAATTCATCTAAGTTAATTAGTCATCGATTATAGCCTCTGCTATTGCGATCGCCCCCAAAGAAAATAGTGTGGCAGCAATTCTGATTATAAAAATTGATTTTTAGAAAGCCAACCTTAGGCTGACTTTTCTAAAAACCAATTGTGGGATTTTCAGAGACTTTGGGGCTAAAAATCCCACAATTGGTTCCATAATGATAATTCCTAAATAGTGGCGTTGCTTTTTTGGATTGTCAAAAAATACCCCAAAATAATTTGAGTAAATTTGCAATCGTCACGGATATATAGTGTTACCAATACTAAAGAAACAAGAAACTGATGCGCCCACAAAGTTGGCACATCAGTTTCTTGAAGTTTTGATTTTTATTAAGTTAAGTTAAGTTGTCAAAACTAAAACTGATGGCAGCGGACGTGCGCCGCAGTTCTTAGGGTTTTATATTTAATTGTTCCCAGCGACTTACTTAGCTAAAAATATTATTAGGGAAAAACAATTAAAATATGCCTAAAAAACCCCAAGAAGAAACTGAAATCAGTGTTAATCTCTCCTCAGAGTCCACTTTAGTGGTTACCGATAATAGCGGGACTCGCAAAATGCCCTTAGTTGAGGAAAAATATACAATAGGTCGGGAAACTGATAATAGTATTTGCCTCAATTCTGATTTTGTATCTCGCCATCACGCAATACTAGTTAAAGTAAAGCAGCGCAAAGGCCCTATGACCTATCGCATCCTAGATGGCAATATTGATGGCAAGCCCAGTAAAAACGGCATTGTCCTCAATGCACTCAGTCAAGTTTCTTCCCATGATTTACAAGATGGTGATATTGTCACCTTTGCTCCTGAAGTTCATATACTATATTTAGCTCCCAGAGCCATTTGAAGTTTCGGTATTGTTTGTAGGGTAAAGTAGAGCGATATTAAATCAAATGCCTACCGATAACATATACTTTTCGCTAGTAAGCGATATCTACATCTTTTTTGGGTGAGCTAATGAGCGAAATACACGTTAGTCACACGCTACTAATCACAGATGCGAGAGGTAGTAGAAAGCTCGCACTTGATGGTTTAAAGTACACAATTGGGCGGGATGTGAATAATAATATTCAACTTTATTCGCGCTTCGTGTCGCGTCAACATGCAGTTTTATTGAGAGTCCCTGGGGAGGGCGGTCGTTATTTATATCGAATTATTGATGGGGACTTGTCGGGTAAACCTAGTGTCAATGGAGTAATCATCAACCATCATATGAAGGTGGCTTCTTCTTATGATTTGTGTAATGGTGATGTCATCACGCTTGCGCCTAATGTGGAGTTGACCTACCTCAGCAGTCAAACGAGCGAATAATCGCTCAAATCCAAACCAATAAAGATATTAAAAGCGTTGCGATGCAACGCTTTTAATATCTTTATTGGTTTTCCAAGAATTGATTGGCAAAAGCTCTCGCTTCATGTTTTTGATGGCTTTTTTGACGATTATTTATAGTTTGTATGGTTTGGAACTAGATGAAACAATTCTATGCAATGTAAGTACGCAATTTAGCTGAGTTGCAACACCTATGGCATATGTTTTATCAAATCAAGAAAATATGGGATTTTTTATTACGATCGCCATTGTTGCCGCTAGTTTCAGTGTGTTTGCGATCGCTTTATTTACTCTATTTAAACGACTCAGAAAACTCGAAAATTTTGTCTATCGACGTAAAAAATCATTAAAACCACGATTTGTCAGTAAACCATCGACGAAGGTAAGAACCAAAACAAAAGTTAACACGGTCATCGCGCCCCATAGCTCAAGTTACAACCCTGTAAAGATTAATCAACCCAAAACTCAGCCGCGATCGCCACAGACTCAAGTTTATTCAAAACCCTCCTATTCACCCCCATATTCTAAAAGCATTAAAAAATCGCCCTATCGAGTTACACGCTCTGCTAGTCGTGTGTGGTGGCTAGCGATCGCAATGGCGATCATTATGGGAGTAGCGATCGCTCTGGCTCCAACGAGCAGTATTTTGACTAATCCCGACTATTTAACAGCAATTCTAATGTTGGTGGGTTTGGGTTTAGTAATTGGTGCTGCCTATGCTGTTTAGCTATAGCCTACTAAAACCCAAAAGAGAGTTGCGGCGCAAAGCGCCGCAACTCTCTTTTGGGCTTTATGGCTTAACTTACTTGACTATAGCTATACAAATTGAGAGACAATGAAGTAAATCTGTCATCATTTGCCAGCCATCTTAATTTTGAGTTTTTCAGCGCCAAAGGCGCTGAAAAACTCAAAATTAAGATGGCTGCTATATCTCATTGCTAGGGACTAATTAATATGCGACGTGCGGTTTTGTGTGGATATTACGGAATGGGCAATGGTGGTGACGAAGCTCTACTGGCTACTTTGTTACAGATGTTGCCCCAAGATATCCAACCGCTTGTATTGTCTGCCTCTCCCAAAACAACCGAAAGTCTGCACCAAGTTGAGGCAAGCGATCGCTATTCAGTATTTGCCTTAATCAACGTTTTAAAGCGATCAGATTTATTTATTTGGGGGGGTGGTAGCTTAATGCAAGATGCCACTAGCTTCCGAAATCCCATTTATTATGGCGGACTAATGGGGTTGGCTCAGGGGATAGGTTTGCAGACAGTGGCATGGGCGCAAGGCGTGGGACCACTCAAAAGAAAAGTGAGTAAGTGGATCGGCAAACGCGCCTTTCAAGGTTGTAACGCAGTATCAGTTCGCGATCGTCAGTCTGCACAGCTATTAGAATCTTGGCAAATCTCAAGTATCGTAGCTCCCGATCCTGTTTGGGCTTTGGATGCTACACCCAGTGATCTTTTTAGCGATATTGCTGCGCCCAAGGTGGCGGTAATTTTGCGATCGCATCCTTTGCTAACATCCTGCCGCCTTGCCACGATTACTGAGGCATTACAAAAGTTACAAGCTCAAACCTCTGCTCATGTCTTGCTAGTTCCTTTTCAGCCCAGTCAAGATAGGGCGATCGCGCAAGCAATTTGTGAGTCTTTAAATGCTAAATTCCCCAGCCAAAGTCAAGTAATCACCCAAAAAGATCCGCGTCGTCTCAAGGGGATTTTTAATGGTGTGGATTTAGCGATCGGGATGCGCTTACATGGGCTGATCATGGCGGCAGCCGAAGGTTGTCAATGCTCAGGACTTAGTTATGATCCCAAGGTTGCTTATTTGATGGAAGCGTTGGGAATGTCGGGTTGGGATCTGTCGCAATTGCCAGATAATGCGGATGTAATTGCGGATGTGTGGATTAATGATTTAAGAAATGGCGATCGGGGTTTACTCAGAAAGCAAACTCAGCAACTCAAACAAGAAGCGCTAATTCATCAAAAGATTCTAGAAATTTAAAGCGCTTCGTAGCAAAAAAGTGTCGGGGCTATGCACCGACACTTTTTTCTTAGCAATAAAAGCGATGCATCGCGTTTTACTTAAATTTGGAAGCCTGATGAATCTTCTTCGATCGCCATTTTATGCATGATTTTGGCAAGTTCAGCCGCAACTTCAGGACGCGAAAACTCAGGAGGCGGACATTCGCCACGGCGGAGCATTTCACGCACTTTTGTACCCGATAAATGGACGCGCTCTTCAGGCAGACTCGAGCTAGTTTTGGTCGTTGCCATCCCTTCAGAACGTTTGCAATAAAAAGCATGTTCAAACATTAAAGGAATAATGCCAAGCTCACCATCTTCAAATTCATAGAAAATATGCTGTGCATCATAGGTTCCGTAGTAGTCACCCACACCCGCATGATCGCGACCCACAATAAAATGGGTACAGCCATAATTTTTACGAATCAGGGCATGGAAAATGGCTTCGCGAGGGCCTGCATAACGCATCGCCGCAGGATTAATTGCTAAGGTCACTCGATCTAAAGGGAAATAATGCTCCAGCATGATTTCATAGCAACGCATCCGCACATCGGCAGGCACATCATCGCTTTTAGTTGCGCCGACTAGAGGGTGTAAAAACAAACCATCAACGATTTCTAACGCACATTTTTGGATGTATTCGTGGGCGCGATGAATCGGGTTACGGGTTTGGAAGCCAACCACTGTCCGCCATCCCTTCTCGATGAATAGTTCGCGGGAATCAATAGGATCAATCTGATAAGTGGGGAATAATGGATGAGGACGACGCTCTAGCAACCATACATCACCAGCCAGATAGACATCACCTTGAGCGTAGACGACCTTAACCCCTGGATGGCGATCCTCATTAGTGCGGTAAACATGGATCGCTTCTTTGAGCTTGTCATAGTTATACTTTTCGCTAAGTTCTAATACGCCGATGAATACACCATTGGGATCATTAAGACGTACTAGATCGCCAATTTTTAAAGTGTCAGCAACTTCATTAGTAACGGGCAGCGTAATCGGAATTGACCAAGGCAAGCCATTGGCAAGACGCATATTTAAAACGACAGACTCATAATCAGCTTTTCCTAAAAAGCCTGTCAGGGGACTAAATCCACCGATCGCAATTAGCTCAAGGTCAGAGAGCGATCGCTCAGTTAGTTGCACAATTGGCAAGTGATCAGCTTTGCTATAAAAAACTTCTTTTTGAGCCTCTGAAGCAAGGCGATTGATCAGTTGTCCACCATGTGGTGCAATGTTTTTGAGTTGTCGAGCCATAGGTTTTGCGCTAAAAGATTAAATGAATCTTAACTTTTTTTGACTCCAAAATTTGAATATCGCGCTTTCCGCTTTTCTTTTCCCCATAAATTAAGTTGTGCGCGGCGGAGCCGCGCACAACTGCAAAAGCAGTAAGTTTATCTCTATGCCAGTATCTCGCGATCGCCATTTAATAGAGATCGCGCTTAAAATCGAAATGATCGATCTTTCGATAAACATTTAAGCTGACGCATAGGAAAAATATGAACCTGAATCGCCGCAAATTGCTTTCTTGGTTTGGTTTAGGGTGGTTAGCCAGTATGTTGCCATCATCCTTGATTGGCTGTAGTGAAGCCCAACCTGAAGCCTCATCTCCCATTGCCTCATCTGAAAGTGTTGCTGCTGCTCCTAGTAGCAGTTTCAAAGCGATCGGCACGATCGCCCAACTTGACAAAGAAGGTAGTTTGCTTTCAGCCGACAAAAAAGTGATCGTCATCCGCGATCCTCAAGATGCTAAAAAAGTTGTAGCCGTTAATCCTACTTGTACCCACAAGGGCTGCACCGTGCAGTGGAAGTCTGCGGATAAGGCATTTGTTTGCCCTTGCCATGATGCGGAGTTTACTGCTAGTGGTGCAGTCAAAGAAGGGCCTGCAAAGACTCCTTTGACTCGATATAACGCCAAGATTGAAAACGGGAAAGTATTAGTTAACGCCTAAAATTTACAGACAAGGTGCTGAGAATACAGCGCTTTGTCGAACACAAAAATCGAGGGACAGCGCGAAGCGCCGTCCCTCGATTTTTTGTGATGTTAAAAAAACTGGTTGTAATACTCAATTACCTAATTATTAAACTGTAAAATAAAAGAATAGGCATTAATATCTAAGTCCGTGATACCAACCCTTGATATCAAATATGCTTATTCCGTCGGTCTAGGAATCTTAATCTCCTTGACTGGTATGTCTCTGTGGCAAAAGTTAACACCAAACTCAAGCCGAGATATTACTGAGAACTCTGAAGTACCCAAAGTCGTTATTCCTCCTCTACCAGCAACTTTTGTCCGTCCACAGTTAAATGATGGCGAAAATATTGGTAGCCTCAGGGTCGGCAATCGTACCGATCGCTCCATACGCATCGTTCTCTTTTCACGCATTACTTCTCAAAATGTTTGGCAAGCGATCGAGCCACTAAACTGGGACTTTGCACCTAATGAAGGTGGCAAAGAAGGCTTGCTGTTATCTTTGCCCAATTATAAAATTGCGATCGGTAAAGGTGACGTAATTTTTGCTTTTGCCACCGATGGCTCTCGTACTTATTGGGGACCCAATATTGTCGGCGAGACTGATGCGCCATTCTGGGACAGCAAAAACAAAGAATGGAGCATGGTGTTACAACCCTAATGAAAGTTGCGGCGCGAAGCGCCGCAACTTTCATTAGGGTTTACAGTCTTTTGCGGCTTTGTATAGTACAAGAGAATTTTTGAAAGGCTGGCAAAGCCAGCCTTTCAAAAATTCTCTTGGGTTTTAAGAAGGCGCAAAGCGCTGTACGTCAGCACTTAGCTGTTAAGCGCAATAAAAAAGCGACGCACAGCGTCGCTTTTTTATTGCGTTTAACTATTCTGCATCTTTGCGCTTAATGATTGGGCGTGGTACTGGCGGACGATTTTCTGAAGTCCGAGGACGAGGTGGATAAATTGGATTATCTCCATCATCTCCACTAAAGGATGGTTTGAAAGGGCGATCGCTAAACTTTTTGGGAGCAAACTTACCACCGCCGCCAAAGCGACCCTTTGATTGTTGATGACGCTTACCCTTATAAGGCACAATCCCGATAAATTCACCATCCACAATCATCAAGACATCCCCCTGACGTTGGACATTTACACTCCAAAATTGTCCCACTGCATCCGTTGGCAGCAGTCCCGTCAAACGGACTTTAAACTTACTATATTCCTTAACTACCTTATCTTTTTGTTTGTCAAACTTCTGCTCACTGCGTCTGACTTTGATAATGATCGAATTTTCTTGAATCGATTGACTAGAAACTTCTCCACGTATAGAAAAATATCCATCATCCACAGCAGGATCAGATTGAATATCAGCTCTTCCTAACTCCACAGGAGCCCATACACCTGAAATCTGGACATGCAGTTTACCCGCTTTATCATTAGTCCGTGGATATACAACCCATAGATATTGGCGATCGCTATCGAGACGTTTTTTGACAATCGAGATAATTTTGCCGAGTAGTACTGCGTCTACTTGCGAACCATCAGCAGTCAAAATATGCCCCTTAGAGAAATTTTCTTCCGTGGGGACATATTGACCAAACACTACGCCGATCGCTCGATATTGAAATGGCTCAGTTGCAGGAGGAATTGGTTGCAAACAGACTTTATTTGCCACAGCTGAGGAGTCAAGGGTATCTGTAGTCTTGATATTTGGTAAGCGATCAGCTTGACTAACTAGGGTATCGCTTCTATCTGAGAGTGATGGTGTAGTTATCTTGATCTTCTTTGGTATAACTTTGGTAGCAGGTATAACAGGTTCTTCTGTAGGTTGCTCAGCAACACTAACCTGTACAATTTCCTGCGCTTTAGGGGCTATAACTTTGAGTACTTCTAATTTTGGTATATCCTTAGCCGTAGTTTTTGATGTGACAGATTTAGCTAAAGATTTGCTATTAGAGTCATCGGATACGTCTGGTACGCTTGACTTACTGGTTTTGCTCATAGGAATCTCCAAAAATTTAAGGTGTCTAATGCGGACTAGACCCTACTAGGAAAATGTTAGAAATACTTAATGTCTACCTAAAATAGGAATCCGCAAAAATTTATGAAATATTAGGTAGCCTAACTAATCCCCTCGGTGACTGTCGTTCAATTTTGAAATTATGCTGTAAGTAGCTGGGCATATAAAAAATAGAGCTAAAAACTGTGGTGCATTCTGCGCCTACCCCACAGACCTTAGGATTTTAAATTTAGTTGCGTTTAGTCACTTACAAGCAATAAATATAACTTAAATATAACTTTGTGCGGTAAATAGTTAAAGATCTTCCACCACTGTAATGACCTTGACGTAAAAACTATCTATCTAAAGGCATAAGCACAATTACTAGGTTCTTAGATCTTGCCAATAATTATTCATACACTTAATATCAAGGCACAAAAACTCAAGAAATACAGGGGAAATTTTGCTTTGCATTGTCATTAAGATTTCGCGATTGCGATATTAGCTAAATATATATTTAAAATAATCTTTTAATAATTATTTGAACATGAAGAAAATATAGAGATTTGTATTAGCGATCGCCATGACTAATCGTAACGATTAATAGATCTGAAACAATCCAAAACGAGTTTTATAGTGCAGGCAGCTTGTATGAAGTCGCGAACTGCGGTGTATGCATAGGTCAGTTACTTAAAACTCTCAAGAAAATAGCGGCGCTTAGTGCCGCTACTTTCTTGAGAGTTTTTGGATGTCCTCGCATAACTAGCCACTGTTTTCTTAAGGATTTACAAGGGATTTGCGATCCCCACTAAATCAGCGATTACCATACCTTTATCCGCGAGTGCAGGACAAAAATCCTGTACCTAATGGTATCTGCACGATATCTGCCGATGTTTCAACGGATAAAGAGGATTTTTATGACATCTGACAAGCAAAACTTTGGATTGATCGGTCTAGCTGTAATGGGAGAAAACCTTGCTCTGAATATTGAGCGCAATGGATTTTCGATGAGTGTATACAATCGTAGCCGTGACAAAACCGATAAGTTTTTGGCAACTCGTGCTGCTGGCAAGAATTTTAAAGGCACATTCACGATCGCTGATTTTGTGAATTCCTTAGAGAGTCCTCGCAAAATTATGATCATGGTCAAAGCGGGCGCTCCTGTTGATGCGGTCATTGAAGAATTGAAACCGTTTTTGGATGAAGGCGACATCATCATTGATGGTGGCAACTCACTCTATAACGACACCGATCGCCGCACCGTAGAACTAGAGAAGCTCAATCTCAAATTTATCGGCATGGGTGTTAGTGGCGGCGAAGAAGGCGCTCTCAATGGACCCAGTATGATGCCTGGTGGTCAAAAGTCTGCCTATGCTGAAATCGAGCCGATTGTGACCAAGATCGCCGCTCAGGTTGATGATGGTGCTTGTGTGACTTACATCGGTAAGGGCAGTGCAGGGCATTATGTAAAAATGGTGCATAACGGCATTGAGTATGGCGATATGCAATTGATCGCCGAAGCCTATGACTTGCTCAGCAATGGCTTGGGACTAACCGCCAGTGAGTTACACGAGACTTTTACGGCATGGCGCACTTCTGAGCTTGACTCCTATCTGATCGATATTACGGCGGATGTTTTTTCTAAAATCGATGACCTCACAGGTGATGCCCTAGTCAACAAGATTCTTGATGCCGCAGGTCAGAAGGGGACAGGTAAGTGGACAGTCCAAAGTGCTTTTGATCTCGGTGTACCCATTCCTACCATGATTGCCGCTGTAACGGCACGAGTAATGTCTTCTTATAAGGAAGAGCGCGTGGCAGCCTCCAAGGTGCTAACTAGTTCTACCTCTGGAAAGTATGAGGGCGATCGCCAAGAGTTTATTGATGCGGTGCGGGATGCTTTGTATTGTTCTAAAATCTGTTCCTATGCTCAGGGTATGGCACTTTTGGGCGCGGCATCTCGCGATTTTGGCTATGACTTGAACCTCGGTGAAATTGCGCGTATTTGGAAGGGTGGCTGTATTATTCGGGCTTCTTTTCTTGACAAAATCAAACTGGCTTTTCAGCGCAATCCTCAATTGCCTAATCTGTTGGTGGATGAAGATTTCAAACAAACCATCCTTACCAAAGAAGCTGCATGGCGGAAGGTTGTGGTTGCGGCAGCACAATTGGGAATTCCTATTCCTGCATTCAGTGCTTCCCTCGACTACTTTGATAGCTACAGACGCGATCGCTTACCTCAAAACTTGACTCAAGCCCAACGCGATTATTTTGGCGCTCATACCTACGAGCGTACCGATAAGCCCAGAGGCGAGTTTTTCCACACTGAGTGGATGAAGTAACCCAAAGGAAGCGGCGCAGAGCGCCGCTTCCTTTACTATATTTTCTAGCGTAACTTTGCAAAAACAAATTAACTGCAAATCTTGTTTTAAAAAAATTAGTGCGAAAGAGTTAGAATTTTCATTTGGAAAGTAGTGCAGAGCTATTAAAATGACGATTACAACTTTGATAGCAATACTTTTGCTGATTTTGTTGTGGTTTTTATTAAGGCGAAAATCGTCAACCCATACTAACGACAAATTGGCAAAATTTTGGGAACGCCCAAAATATGCAACTAAATGGGATATCGAAATAAAATACCCTAAGTCAAAGTTTTTACAGGAAAAAAGTATTGAGCGCAAGCGTAAAGAAGCTATAGAAAAAGAGCGGTTAGAGTCGGAGCGTAAAAAGCAAATTATTGAACGCCATATCAAAGCGGCTCGTAAGGAAGTTCAAAATAAGCATGAACCTTTGAGCAAAGCTGAATTAAAACTATTATCTTCACTATTTTACGATTATCCCAAAACTTGTCAGCTAATCGAAGCAGTACAATCTAATTATCCTGAGGAATCCAGACAATGGTGTGCTGAAGTCGTGTTATCTGAACTTGAAGCTAATACTGAGCGCAAGTAACAATATTGATAAAGTACGAAGTCATGACTAAGGATGAATTTGACATTGAGGAAGCAGAGATGCTCAGGGATGTGCAGATCGAGGACGAGTCAGGTTGTGACATCAGGGCAGGAATTAACCACGGCGCAAATCTTGGTAATTACCTATTCGAGAAAATCAAGAAGGAAATACAGCATACAAACGAATTAGTGATACCAAACTAAAAAATTGATCGCAGAGATAAACCCAATGACTGAAAGATGGACAGATGAACGATTAGACCGATTTGCTGACAAAGTAGATCGGATCGCTGACAAGATAGACCAGCAAGGTGAACAAATAGGCAGACTCATAGAGGCTTTTTATCTTGAGTTACCCAACGTCAAGGCTGAGATAAACAGTGTCAGAGAAGAGGCAAGGGAACAACGCGAAACCCTCCATGCTGAATTGGTAGAAATCAAAGAAATCACCAGACAACAAGCCATCGTTGCCCAAACCCAAGCCGAAAGTATCAGGATGATGATTGAAATGCTAAATCGAAAACAGGCTTAGAAATAGAAGAAAAGCGATCGCGATTATCTTTTTAGGGACGATTCATGATTAATGCACCAATGGACAAAATATTAGCGATCTCCAAGGTATCCTCACCACTAACCTGATCGCAGGGCATACCTATGAATATGATGCAGATTTGCGGACTGAAATTTTGGCAGTCTGTGCAGGAGAACCGCGAACCGCGATCGCTTGCCTCAAAACGTTGCACAGGCTCAGCGCGATTACTTCAGCGCTCACACTTACGAGCGTAGCGACAAACCCAGAGTTGAATTGATATAAACTCACAGAAGGGGAACAGCGCTTGGCGCTATTCCCCTTCTGTGCAATCAAAAGCTTCTGTTGTCATGCCCCAAACACTGCCGCCACCAATTTTATCTGGTCAACCACTAACAGCCCTCGCGCCGATGCAAGATGTAACCGATCGCGCATTTATGCAAATGCTCAGTGAGTATGGCTGTCCTGATTATTATGTAACGGAATATTTTCGGGTTTATGCTAACTCCCATCTCGATAAAAACATCCTAAAATCAATCACCCATAATGAGACGGGTAGACCTGTATTTGCTCAGTTAATTGGCGAAAGTATTTCCGATATGTTACGGATTGCTCAGCAACTTACCAAATATCCGATCGCGGGTATTGATCTAAATCTGGGCTGTCCTGCGCCGCGTGTGTATCGCAAAAATGTTGGTGGGGGACTGTTGCGCGAGCCTGAGACGATTGAACGCATTTTTGAAGCCCTGCGATCGCAGATTTCGGGACTTTTTACCGTGAAAATGCGGGTGGGCTTTGACTCAACGGATAATTTTGAGAAGCTTTTGCAGTTAATTAATACTTACCAAGTCGATATGGTGAGTTTGCATGGTCGGACAGTCAAGGAGCTATATCGTGGCGAGGTTCATTATGATTTGATCCGTCAAGCTGTCCAGTCAGTGAATTGTCCAGTGTTAGCCAATGGCAATATCACCTCCTATCTCAAGGCAGAGCAGGTTTTACAAGCAACTGGCGCGGCGGGAGTAATGATCGGGAGATCAGCGATTCGGAATCCTTGGATTTTTCAGCAAATCCGCGATCGCTTAGCAAATCAGCCCGTCAAAGTAGTTACGCTGGCTGATGTATATCAATATATTCAGCATTTATTTGCGATTACCAGCCGCGAAGATCTGAGAGAAAAATCCCATATTAATTGTTTGAAGAAATTCTTAAACTTTATCGGCACAGGTATCGATGCCGAAGGTCAGTTTTTGGCAGAAATGCGTTTGGTGCAGTCCAAGCAAGCGCTGTTTGAACTATGCGATCGCCATTTGCTCACAAATCCTGATCTTCCCTTCGCGATCGAACCATACAACAATCTAGTAGCGCGTCCTAGCTGTGAATCGAGTGAGTAAATATATGCGCCAATATCAGAAAGTTTTAGAGTTTTTATTGAGCTTCTTTATCGTGTTTTTGGCAAGCATCAGCTTAGCCAACTTGCCTGTGATGGCGAGCGATCGCAATTTCTTGAATGTGTCGTTAGATTTTATCAACGAGTACCGATTGCCAAAACAAGAATTTGAGAATACTCCCGTTGGTGGCTTGTCGGGACTTGCCTACGATCGCTTTGACAATATCTTCTATGCAATTTCTGATGATCGTAGTGAATTTGCACCTGCGAGATTTTATGCCCTCAAGCTGAAGTTCAATCCTGAGCGCCCACAACTTGATGATGTAGAAGTAATTGGGGTGAACTTTCTCAAGGATAAAAATGGCAACACCTATCCTCAAGGAGAAGTTGATCCTGAAGGAATTGCCTTAACAGGCGATCGCACTGTTCTCATTGCCAGCGAAGGAGTGACCAGCAAAAACATCCCTCCCTTCATTGATGAGTTTGATTTGCTCACTGGCAAAAGGTTACGCAGTTTGCCAATTCCGTCACGCTATCTTTTTGAGCCAGACAAAAAAGATTCTCAAATTGGTAATACAGAAATTAAGTCAGAGCCGCAAGGAGTCAGAGATAATCTTGGTTTTGAATCCTTAACTGTAATTAGAGACTCTCAAGGCGATCCCTATCGTGTATTTGCGATTACCGAAAATGCTTTAGCCCAAGATGCGCAAGCCGATAGCCAACAGCCTTCTGAAAGTCGATTTCTACATTATCTCGTTGGCAATATTGCACCACTCATCGTCGCCGAACATCGATATCCTGTGGAAGCGATCGCGCCACCAATCACCCAGAGAGGTGTAAACGAAATCGTGGCGATTGATCGCGGTGGGCATTTTCTCACCCTTGAGCGATCTAATGGAGCCAATGGATTAAGTGCTAAAATCTGGCAAATTTTTACGGGTGACGCAAATGATACTTCTGCTATGAAAAGTTTTCGTTCTTTGCCGAATGTTCGTTCTATCCGTAAAAAGTTAGTGCTTGATTTAGCCGACCTAGGTATTAAGTTAGATAATTTGGAAGGGATGGCGATCGGTTCTAAGTTATCCGATGGTTCGCAAAGCTTGATCCTAGTCAGTGACAACGACTTTAGTAGTAATCGACTTACTCAATTTTTACTATTTCGGCTCAATCGTTAAATGAATCCAGCGCAAAGCGCTGGATTCATTTAACGCAAAAGCTATAGCGCACGCGCAGCGTGCGCTATAGCTTTTGCGTTTGTGCCTAAATACAGGACAAAATTTATCAATTCAATATGTCAAGTAAAGTAGGGGCAGAGCATTCCCGCTACAATTCACCAATATACAGACAACCTCACATTGGGAATGCTCTGCCCTATACCTTAGCATCTGCCCCAATCCTCAAACCGCAGGGAAAATTCATCCGTTATAGCGAAGAGGGTTTAGCATTTGCAGATCGAGATTTTGGTGGAAAGTTGGAAAATAGTAGCGCAAATGCTAAACCCCTACAGATTACTTATGGTTTTATGGCTTGAGCGACTTCAACAACCCACCACAGGCATCAAATAGCAAATCAATTACATGATTAAATCCATCTGCATGACCGTAATAGGGATCAGGAACTTCCTTGTCGGTATGATTTTGGCAGTAGTCGCACATCATCTTTACCTTGTCAGCATACTTGCCTTGAGGACCTAGGGACAGAATATTACGATAGTTATCCCGATCCATTGCTAAGATCAAATCAAACTCCTGTAAATCCTTTGACTCAAATTGTCTTGCTGAACCGACAAAGTTTAAGCCACGCTCTTTAGCAGCCATTCTCATCCTTTTGTCAGGTGGTGCGCCCACATGCCAGCCCCCAGTCCCCGCCGAGTCACAAACAAAGCGATCGCCTAAATTCTCTTGCTCGATCAAAAGGTTCATAATATTTTCGGCGGCAGGCGATCGGCAGATATTGCCGAGACAGACAAACAAAAGTTTTTTAGGCATATTTATTTTGAGTTCAAGTTGCGCTGAGCTACTTAATTTTAAAATAATTCCAGTCCATAGCGACCATATCTACTAAAAGGCTGGCGAAGCCAGCCTTTTAGACAATTGCTTATATAACAAGGAGCTTAAGCCCCTTGCCTAAACTCTTAAGCACAGAGAGTTAGCACTTTTTCGACCACTGTAGGCGTGACATCAAGATTTTCACCTAAAGCCCTAAGTATCAGGACAAAAAGTTGCAAAAGTAGACAGGAAGGGGTTTTATAAAAGATAACCACATCGCAAATAAAACCCCTATCAAAGAGATTAACCTATTCCGAGAAATGTTGCAGTAGCATCTGCAATGGAATGCAGCAAGACTCGCATTTGTATCCACATTTCTAATTGCGCTAATGCGAGTAAAGACAGTAAACCTAGCCGAAATCGCGACAGGATTTAGTGGTGAAGCGAAAGTAGCATCGCATTATAAGCGGTTACAAAGATTTTTCCGAGACTTTGAAGTGGACTATGAAAGCATCGCACTGATGGTAGTAAAAGTAATGAAAATACCTGAGCCATGGGTAATATCTATAGACCGCACCGATTGGCAATTCGGTAAAACAGTGTTTAATGTGCTGACATTAGGGGTAGTGCATCACGGTGTTGCATTCCCGTTGGTATGGATAATGCTGGATAAAAAAGGTAACTCAAATACTTGGACTTTGGAAAAAATTGAAGCAAAAAATGGATAAACGAGCCATTCAGTAAGCCCTAAATATTGGAAATGAGAAATGGAAGCACTCATAATTCAGGAGTACGAAAATAGTAGTATATGCCAGAATCAGCAGAAATCAGGCAGAGATTTTAGGAGCAGAAGCAGGATTGGACTTTGGACAAGAATGAAGCAAAAAAGATCGACATTAAGCGAAAAGGGATAATGAGAGTTTCAACCAAAAACAAATCATCATCCCTCCCCCCATTATGGCAATAATTGTCACAGAGACAGAATTTCAAAAATTCCGTGGCGAGTTGCACAGCCAATTCAAGAATTTAGCAGACAGCGCCATGTAGTTGTTGGATGCACTGTGTAGTAATAATAAGACAGCCAGTGTCGTGAAATTAAGTTTGAATCCGTAACTACTCAGGCTGGAGATCAGGAAAGAAAGGTTTTCAAAGAAACACCTGTTTGAGTGTCTCCAGAACATTAACACCTTGCTTTCTGAGAGTCGATATATAGCAATCCTAAATGAGTTGTGAGAAAAAGCCATAGGTAAAAAGTTTGGGAAAGTTAAAGATTTGTCGATGCGTAATAAACTCAAAGAAGAACTTAACTGCCGTAAAAGATTTGCATAAATGGTAGAACTCACGAATAAATCGCTTAGCCTGTAACCAAATATCTTCAATCGGATTTTGTTTTGGATCGTTAGGTGCAAAACGTATACAAGTAATTTTCCAACTTGACTCGTCAAGAGAATGATTGGTTAGAGCAAGATAATCTTTTACCTCTTGAGAACGATGATAACTAGCGCCGTCCCAGATTACAGCAATCTGGTTGTTTTCATTCAGGTCTTGTAAATATTTCAGAAAAGCTACAGTACTTTCAGAGTTACCTGCACTAGCCGCTTGAATTACACATTCCTGTGTATACAGGTTTACAGCACCATAATAAGTCTGTCGCTCTTTTTCATTAGTTATGGGTATTTCAATACGTTCTTGTTTTTTGCCCCACACATATCCACAAATATCTCCCCATAGTAAATGGCATTCATCAGCAAAAAATATAACTAACTTCTCAGCAAGGATCTCAGGACGATGCTTTTCTAGCCATTCTGTAATCTCGTCCTTTTTTTTTTGAATAATGGTGGGGTCTCCTTTCGGATTATGCTTTTGCGTCTTTTTCCAGCTAATTCCAGCTTTCTCAAATATGGCGTAATAGCTTTGTTTAGACTCAAATACTACGTTGTACTCATCCTCAATATATTCTTGTAATTCTACTAAGTTCCAATAATTCTTAGCCTGTAACCATGCATTTATTGCTTGGTTTTGCATTTCGCTCAGATAACCGACCTTACCTTTATATCCTAGCAATAATCCTTCTAATCCCTTATCCACATATATTTTTGTCCATTTACTGACATATCCCGAACCCACTCCCAAAATATCTTTGATCTGCCAATGCTTATATCCTTCGAGATACATTTGTACCGATACACCTCTCTTTAATTCTCTTGCATCTCGATTTGTTTCGATAAATTCTTGCAGTTCTTCTGTCATTTTCATGCCCTCTAGGAATATATTTCCTATCTCCATTTTCTCACAACTCATTTAGGATTGCTATATCCACGAATGCGACAGAACATTTGAGCACCCTCAAAAGAGCGAAAAAGAGAGTGTACAGTAAATTGTGTAAAGTCTAGGAAGTATACAGAGAGATAATCTAGACACACAATTACTAACACCAAAAAGATGAATATACGCAAAGAATTGCTAGATGAATTGTTGCAAGAATGTAAAACTCCACCTGACCTGTTCGGAGAAGGAGGAATTCTCAAACAACTAACTACCGCCTTAGTGGAGCGAGCATTGGAAGCAGAACTATCCACGCATCTGGGGTACAAGAAGCATGAATCCAGACCAAAAGGGCAAAGCAACAGTCGCAACGGCTATAGTCAGAAAACAGTGCAAGGGGACTTCGGCGTAGCGGAAATCGCCATACCCCGCGATCACCAAGGAGAGTTTGAACCGCAGATGGTGAAGAAAGGACAAAGCCGATTGTCAGGACTAGACGAAAAGATCATCTCCTTGTAGGCACGAGGCCTGAGTGTCAGGGATACCCAAGCCCAGTTGCAAGAAATGTATGGTGTCGAAGTATCACCGACACTAATCTCCAATGTGACTGATGCGGTAATTGATGAGGTGAAGCAATGGCAAAATCGCCCTCTAGATGCAGTTTACCCGATCGTATTTATGGACTGTCTAGTCATCAAAGTCCGAGACAATGGTCGGGTAATCAATAAATCCCTGTACTTTGCACTGGCGGTGAATATGGACGGGTACAAGGAATTATTGGGGATGTGGATTTCACGATTGGGAAGGTGCGAAATTCTGGTTGTCAGTACTCACCGAAATTCACAACCGTGGGGTCAAGGATATTTTGATTGCTTGTATTGATGGTTTAACTGGTTTTCCCAAGGCACTTGAAACGGTATTTCCCAAAACTCAGGTACAGTTGTGCATTGTTCACATGGTGCGTAACTCGGTCGCTTTTGTCCCCTGGCAACAACGCAAGCAAGTCTGTGCTGACCTCAAGACTATTTACAGTGCGGCAACTGAATCGGAGGCAGAGTTTAATCTCGAACTCTTTGCCGAAAAATGGGACAAGCAATATCCGTCGATCTCCAAGTCTTGGCGCAGTCATTAGGCGAATATTATCCCCTTCTTTGCTTTCCCGCCTGAGATTCGCAGGGCAATTTATACCACCAATGCGATTGAGTCAATGAATAGCAGTTTGCGGAAGGTGATTAAATCTCAACAGATTTTTCCATCTGATGAGGCTGCTTTCAAGCTGGTTTATTTGGCGATACGGAATATCTCGAAGAAGTGGACGATACCAATTCGTGATTGGAAGCCTGCCCTGAATCGCTTTGCTATCCTCTTCGAGGATCGTCTCCACATCTAGCTTCTAGACTTTACACATTTTACTTGACAGTCTCAATGAAGGTGCGAAATTCTGGTTGTCAGTACTCACCGAAATTCACAACCGTGGGGTCATTTTACTTGGAATGGCAGTCCCTGAAACCTTTTTAGGCTTCTGCGTAACATGAGTAAATCATTTAATTTCGATAATCACTTTTGAGAAGCTGGCTTCAACGTTATGAAGCTACGGCAAAATCTGTATAATGGCGCATCTTAGGTTCATGAAATGCGAGCACTATGTCTTCTTTTGCAACCCCCGCACTAATCAGATCCGTTGCGATACCTTCTTCAGTCCAATCCTCCTCGATCCAGAACTTATTACCCCGAATACGAACGTAAACAGTCATACCTGTAAAACGTTCGCCATTTTGCCACCCAAGGTTCATCCAAACATAGTGACCATTTGCCTCATCAACAATCAAGAATGTTTCTATATCTCTTTGATTAGAACGGTTACACAATTCTATGTATTTCTCCAAGATACGCTTAATTAATTTGGGGTACTCAGTTAATTTATCCATTAGACCTGTTGGGAAATAAAAGCAAAGGACAGAGCAGATTTTACTCTTTCTATCTACTTTCAAGCAGTATCTAAATAGAAGTTCCATAAGCCAGCCGCAATCAACATAAGACGGTCATCAAAATTAGGTACACGATTGCGATAAACTGCTGTTACAGAATTATATCGTTTCATCCCTGCGTGGGCATGTTCACATTTTACTCGTTGACTGCTAAATTCTCGATTCTCCTGCTTCTGCACTTCAGTCAACTCTTTACCTTTTGGCTTTTTGTGGGGTAAGTGTACATTTACAAACTCGTTCTGTAAGCCCTGATATCCCAAATCTCCCTCAATTACTACGGTATCGGGAATGTTGCTTACCCAGTTCTCTTCGTCCAGTTGCTTCTTATCATGGACTTTTCCTGCTTTGGCTTTGCTCAGTAAAATGATTCGCTTTTTACGGGTACTGCCTGTGGTGTGTTTCCTTGTATGCCGTTTTTTTTCCTGAGTAATGCTCTTTTTGTCGTTCTGCATCTTTTGGGCGTTGCACTGGTCTTTCTGTACCGTCAATGATGACCTCTTGGACTTCACCAAACTTTGCCAGAAATTCTTCGATGCTATCGAGCTTTCTTTCGGGTAATGATTGTTTCTTGCCCAGTGCAGTTTCCAGTATGGGCATTAGTCGATGTACCCAATCGTGGGCGCAGGAGCGGTCAAAGCCAAATAAAACTCCCATTAAGTCAAATGTGGGATAGCATTTGCAGTACAACAAGATAAAAAACAATTTGTCTGCACTGGTTTTCAGTGTTGCTTTCCTACCCCCTCCTGCTGATCGCCATCGTCTCTTCTTGTCTAGAGTTTGCTGATAGGCTTCTGCAAAACTTGGCAACAATCCCTCGAATGCTTGCTGATTTAATCCTGTCGTTGCGGCGTTGCACAAATGAAGGATGAATGAGTAAATAAAAGACAACGAGTTTAAGCAATAAAAAACAATGAAATGTCCAAAGTGTGGATCATCACATATTCGTAAAAATGGGAAACGAGGAGACAAACAAAATCATATTTGTGCTGATTGTGGTCGTCAGTTCATTGATAACTACTCAGTACTTGGATATTCCCAAGATGTCAAAAAAATATGTCTAAAAATGTATTGTAATGGCATGGGATTTAGACAGATTGAGAGATGTACTGATGTTAGTCACAACTCAGTCATCAACTGGGTTAGGGACGCAGCAAAGCAATTACCAGAATATCCACCCATTGAAACTATTCCTGATGTTGGTGAATTAGATGAACTCCAGACTTTTGTTGGGTCAAAAAAAACTTGATTTGGCTATGGACTGCGGTGAATCATTTTAGCAAAGGTATCTTGGCTTGGGTCTTAGGGGATAGGAGTAGTCAAACCTTTAAACCTTTATGGACATTGATTAAAGTTTGGCAATGCTATTTCTGGGTTACTGATGGTTACTGCGTCTACAAAATGTTTATCAACTCGGAGGATCAAATTATCAGCAAGACCTACATGACTAGAGTTGAGGGTGAAAATACGAGATTGAGGCATTATTTAGCCAGATTGCACAGAAAAACTTTATGTTATTCAAAATCCGAAGAAATGTTGAGGTATTCAATTCGTCTGTTGATTCACTATCTCAAATACAAATCATTTCCTACCTTTCCTTGATTCATCTTTCATTTGTGCAACGCCGTCGTTGCTCGTATCTGCCTATCTTGTTTTAGAATCTTTTCTATGTTTATCATCTTTATTCATGGGGAATTGGGATGATAATAACCGATGTCAAGCCTTGGTTATGGTACAACTTAATTCAACTTATAGCTTTGGTGTTTACCAATGGATTGAAGTGCAGAAATAAATGTGAAGTTGCCTCTATACGCTACTTTTGTTTCCCGACAGGTCTATTGTCTGATCTCCTCCATTTCTGTATCTACGATAATAAGTGGAAGTTGATGTTTATTCAAAACAAATTGAATTACATCTTGCCTGAAAAAGCTCTTATAGGCGATTAAACTAACCGCAACATATAGTTTACGGTCTGGAGCTATTTCTTCTAAAAGGTAGTGATAGATATCGTATTGCCCAAGAGCCTCCTTCAAATCTTGTATTTTTGATGCTCCGATAAAGCTCTTGACCTCGACAACGAGTTTTTGCCCATATCGTTCAGCAGCAATAGGTCGTTCAGCACCAAGATCAGCGTACAAAGTTGTTTTACGATACTGAATTACATACGGATCATCCGTAATTACCCAGCCGTCTTTGATTAGTGCATTTCTTACTGCATCGTGGATGATATCTAAACTTAGGCATAATCTAAAATACAGGTCAAAAATGTTACTCTAACAATGCTTCGCCTAAAGGAGACTGCTTTGCGGCAAGCAGTTTCAACCTTTGCACTTGTTTTAGAGTGAGTCCCGTAAACTGAGCAACCAACTCTACAGAAATATCAGAACGCAACATATTCATAGCAATTTGACGAGCTGTCTCAGCCTTACCCTCAGCCTTACCTTCAGCTAAACCTTTAGCCTTGCCTTCAGCTAAACCTTTAGCCTTACCTTCAGCAATACCTTTAGCCCTGCCCTCAGCTAAACCTTCGGATAAAATATCTTGATAAATTACTGATTCTTTCATGATTTCGCTCCTTAGTAATCTTTTGATGATTTCTTTGTCTAGGGCTATACCAGATATTATAGCGGTCGAGGCTGCCACGCTACTTTGTATCTGCTTATCCTCAATATTTTCAATTTGAATTGCAACTTGCCTTAAAGTCTCCTCAGGATTGCTGGTTTGCGATAGCGTCGCAAACGGTAGTAGTCCTAAATATTTTTGAAATATTGTAGTAGGTTGTTCCCATAACCTGATCACATGGAAGTTATGGGTTAGTTCTTTTAGTTTAAATGTGGTTTCATATACCAGTGCTGACTTGCTGGGCGTGAGATAGATGACTACTTGATATACCTCTCTTTCAGGGGATTTACGATACAGTCTGAGTCGATAATCCGCCATGCGAAAAGGAATATTTTTGTTTGGCTCAGTCTGAAATTCTAGATGCAGAATGATTTTAGCTGATTCTAGAAATATCACTGAGTCAGCACGAATCGGTTCGACTGAGAGTTCCGATGGTTCAAGTTTTGTTAAAGCGATCGCCTCTCCTAATATCCAACTAGCAAAGTCGGTGGAGAAGTTCTCCGCAAGGAATTTACAGATGTTATCGATCATTGCGGAATTTGATTAAGTAATTCGTCCAAAAAATATACTTGAATGGCGGCGCGTTGCGCCGCCATTCAAGTATGAGCTATGAAACTCTAGCGAAAAGCAACGGGATCTTGATCGCGGCGATGTCTGGTTGGGAGGGCTGGGCTTTGCCGATCGCCTGCTAAAGATGCCGTTTTTTCGAGAGCATCACGCAAGCGCTTAGCTGCATAGATCGACATATCGCGAGGAACATTAATGCGATCGCGCAAATACCTCAACGCCAAGTCAGACTCCGGTGGAGGTGAGCAGACTTCGTTTGTGATCAAGAAAGTTAAAGCACAACGCAAAGCCTCATCAAAAATTTGTTTCTCAGGATTCGCCTTAATAATATTAGCGCGATGCTTAATCACCCTTTGCAGAGCCTCTTCCCGCGAATTTGCTGGCTCTGGATAGGACACATCGGGCAATCCGAACCAAGAACCATGATCAACGCGATCCTTATTAATTAACATCTGCGGCTCGCCATTTTCATAGCAACCACCCATCTGCGGCGGCAAATCATGGACATGGGTATGAAAGTCACTCTGAGTGCCACGATAGGTTAATCGTGTTTCCATTGCATCAAACCAAGCCGACATATGCGGATTTTCTTCGCGCATCGAATAGCCTTTGTAGTAGTAGAGACTGGCATTCATCCGTTCCACATAGGGCGTGAAGATCACATCCGCAGTTCCAAAATCTTCTAAAAAATAAGGGCTGGGCGTACTTCCTAATGCCGCTTCTACTTTTTGCATTACCTCGACAAATTTTTGGCGATAATGTAAATCATGCTGTGCAGAGATAAATGGACGACAAAGCCATTCACACCATGCTCTAAATAACGTTCTCTCTAGGCGGCGAATTGGCAAGACTTTTGCATCTGTCATGCCATGATTAAGAGCGCCAAATACTTTCTCTAAGGCGATTAAAATATCATCACTTTCGGTGATGATTTTGCCATCTAAAGCGATCGCAGGGAGCATTCCCGAAGGCACAATTTTTTTATACCAAGCTTCCTTTTCGCCATAACAGAACATGGTGACTTTCTCAATGCGATAGGGGATTTGTTTTTCCTCTAGCCATAGCCAAATCTTTTGGCAATAAGGACACCAAGCATGGTTGTCGCGATAGAAGATGACTCGCACATCGGCTTCACTATGTCCAAATAGGCGCAATCGTGATTGTGCGTTAGTAACACCATTGACGGTATCTATTTGAAAATTTGTGAGTGATGCTAATTCTGCCCAAGAGAGCGCCGCAATAGTCATATTTTTTTGGGATTATGTGATTTATATAGACCGTTTCGGCTTTGTATAGTGAAAGAAAAATTTTGAAAGGCTGGCTTTGCCAGTCTTTCAAAATTTTTCTTGGATTTTAAGAAAGCGCCTAGCTACTTTAGGACTTACGCAGAAGTTACTAAGCCCCTCACCCCTAGCCCCTCTCCCTTTTTGGGAGAGGGGAACAAGAAATTTTCTTACTCCCCTTCTCCCGCTCTGGGAGAAGGGGTTGGGGGATGAGGGCAATTTGAATTTTGCGTAAGTCCTATACTTATGAATTGTCGATCGCTGTGGTTGATGGTGCAGCTAGATTGCCAAATTTCGGAAAGAATCTCCCAACAGTAGCCGCATATTCTAAATAGGAATTGCCATGAGTTTTAATTAGGGCTTGCTCTTCATATCTGGTTTGCAAAGAAATTAATAGTGCAAATTGTAAACACCCCATAATTAGCCAAGGACAAGGACTAGTAAATAAATAAGAAAATAAAGTTAGCAACATCCCTGTATAAATAGGATTGCGGCTAACTTGAAATAGTCCCGAAGTGACCAGTGAAGTTGGTTCTGGATCTACCCCCATCCGCCAAGAAATACCCATTTGGGCCTGAGCTGTGACCGTTGTGGCTAAGCCCAAAACTAGTAACACCCAACCAATTGATTGAATAGGGGCAGGAACTTGCCATATGCTCAAAGCTTCTTTGCCTAAAAGTGCATAACAAACTGCCCATATACATAGACTAGTCATATAAACTGCGATCGCTGCGCCGACAATTTTTTGGATCGGGTCACGGTTGCGGCTAAAAGCCATAGCAAACGTGCCTGTTCTTAGCCAGAGACGGACTAAGGGCAGCACAAAAGCGATCAGAAAAAATAGGATTACGCTAAGAGGTACTGCTTGCTCAGCTAGTTGATTAATTGTCATATCGGCAAATTAGGTTGATATACACAATGACAATTTACTGCAAGTTGCTCGAAAACCCAAACCCAAAAGGGAGTGGCGGCGCTTTGCGCCGCCACTCCCTTTTGGGTTTGCCACTATAAACTGTAAAAATACGTTAGGACTTGTCTCCATAGACTTATGCAAAATATTCACCTACTCCCCATTGAAGTCGTCCATCTCATCGCCGCAGGCGAAGTGATTGACTCATTGGCGGCGGTGGTGCGTGAGCTGGGGGAAAATGCGATCGATGCAAAGGCAACACGAATTGTAATTTCTATTTGGACAGATTCTCTCTCAGTGCAGATGAGTGATAACGGCTGTGGCATGGCGATCGCGGATTTAGCTGAAGCTGCTACACCTCACACCACTAGTAAAATCACCAGTGCCGAAGATTTGCGACAGATTCAAACTTTAGGCTTTCGTGGCGAGGCTCTTTATAGTCTCGCGCAACTGGCTGACCTAAATATTTGTAGCCGTCCGCCCTTGCAGCCCGTGGGCTATCAAGCCCACTATGACCCACAAGGCAATGTATCCGCTAATCCTAAAGTCATCGCGATCGCGACAGGAACCGTTACCACAGTTCAAAATCTATTTGCGCGATATCCTAGCCGACTGCAAGCTCTGCCCAGTAAATCACAGCAGGTGCGGCGATTACAATTGCAAATCCAACAAATGGCGATCGCCAATCCCCAAATTAGTTGGCAAGTAAATCTTGATCAAAAGGAATGGATGACGATTTGGGCAGGAGAAAATGCTAGTGAAATCTTGCCTCAGCTCATTAATTCCATTCAGCCCTATAGTCTGATTTACAGAAGTTTCCCCATTTTTATCGCGTCCTCAGATCAGTCAATCATAATTAATCTCACCATTGGTAGACCAGACCATATCTCTCGTCGCCGTCCAGATTGGATCAAAGTAATTCTCAATGGAAGGGCGATCGCATCCCCAGAATTAGAGCAAACGATTTTGTCATCTTTTGAGCGCTCTTTGCCGCAAAATCGATTTCCTGTATGTATTGTCGATCTTCAATTACCTTGCGATCGCCTTGATTGGAATCGACATCCCGCTAAAATTGAAGCCTATATCCAAAACATCGAAGAATTGCAGCTACATTTACAGCAATGCATTATCGAGGCGCTAAAGTCTCCACAGCCAATCAATAAGCTAAATTACAATAGCGCCACTAATGATTTATTGCGTACTGCCGAGCGCAAGACTTCCTATTTATTGCCTGCAAAAAAAGAGAACTTTAATCAGCCAAATCTATCTTTAAAAGCGATCGCACAGGTTCTCGATACTTATATTTTGGCAGAGCATCAAGGTGGGCTTTGGTTAGTGGAGCAGCATGTCGCCCATGAACGAGTTCTCTTTGAGCAAATTGAGAATCAATGGCAAATTGTACCAATCGAACAGCCGATTTTATTAAAACAAATTGTCAAAATCGGAAAAGAGGGCTTGGAGAATTTACAAGCCTTGGGAATGGAAGTAGAAGACTTTGGCAATCATATCTGGGCTGTGCGATCGCTACCTGAGATTTTAGTCGGTCATCCAGACTGTGCGGTAATTTTACAAGAAATGAGTCAACAGGAAGATCCCACAATGGCAAGAGCGACCGCCGCCTGTCGCAGCGCTGTTAAGAATGGCACAAAGCTAGAAATGTTTGCGATCCAGAATCTGCTCAAGCAATGGCAACAGACTCGCAATCCGCATACTTGTCCCCACGGTCGCCCCATATGTCTCGCGATCGATGAGTCGGACTTAGCCAGATTTTTTCGTCGCAATTGGATCATTAGCAAAGGATAAACCCAAGCATCAAGTGGCGGCGCGATGCGCCGACCTCAAACAGTGTGAGGCAACAGCTAGAAAAGAGTAAAATTGAGGGGTGACGCTTTGCGTCACCCCTCAATTTTTATTTAGTTATGGCGCATAAAGGCAACAAATCTTTTTTACCTAGCAAAGACTGCATCACCTGCGGTAAGCCCTTCTCATGGCGCAAAAAATGGGAACGCTGTTGGGATGAAGTCAAATATTGTAGCGATCGCTGTCGCCAGCAAAAGGCATGATTGCAATCTACACCGAACCTCAAAAAGCCCAAATCTGGCTTGATCGCTATCGAGGTCAACGTCCAGCCTTTGCCTGCGTACTGGGTTTCACCGCCACAGGGCTAATCCCCAATATTTCCGCCGCAGGAGCCACCCCCGAAGATCGCAAATACACCGCGATCGCTGATGCTGAATTTTTAGTCACAGGCAAAAATCTCAATTTTCCTTTGCCACCATTAGCGGCAGGCGCTTCTCCTGTTTTGATTTCTCGCGCTGTGGTCGCTGGTCAAGATTTGCCCCTATTTATTTTTAATGCTGGCTTAGCGATCGCACCCACGATTGAAGCGATTGATCTGGGTGGCAAGCCTGCCCAATGTGTAAGCACAGGAGCGGCTTTGCCTCTCGTTACTGCAAAACATTTATTTGAGCAAGGTTTAATTTGGGGCGAAAAGCTAGCCCAAGCAGGAGCCTATGTGATTTTGAGTGAATGTGTGGTGGGTGGCACAACTACGGCGTTAGCGGTGCTAACAGCCCTTGGACTCGATGCAAAAAATAAAGTCAATAGCTCCCATCCCACCTGTAACCATGACCAAAAATGGCAAGTCGTACAGTCAGGATTGCAGCATTTAAGCCCTTCAGCGACAGCTTTAGAAATTGTGGCAGCCGTTGGTGATCCGATGCAAATTGCGATCGCGGGAATGGCGATCGCCGCTAGTCGTCAGGCAGGAGTAATGCTAGCGGGAGGGACGCAAATGTTGGCAGTCTATGCCCTAATCAGAGCGATCGCCACACAACAAAATCTAGTCTGGAATCCTGATGCGATCGTGATCGGCACAACGCGCTGGGTTGCCGAAGATCCCACAGGTAATACGCTTGAGCTTGCTAAAAATGTGGGCGATGTGCCATTGCTAGCGACAAAGCTCAGCTTTAGTGATTCTAAATTTGCGAAGTTACGCGCCTATGAGCAGGGCTTTGTCAAAGAAGGAGTGGGCGCAGGTGGTGCGGCGATCGCCGCAAGCTTATATCAAAACTGGGATCAAGAAAAATTACTACAGGCGATCGAATCTCAGTTTTAGCTCGGCGCTTCAGCCCAAGTGGCGCTTTAGCCAAAACTGTAAAGTTGGCAAGGCGATCCGATAGCCATATTTCGCCCCATAGACTAGCCCCTTCTGCTCCAAACTGTCCAACGCTCCTTGCAAGCTGCCCCCCTTCGATAAACGATGCTTTTGGATGTATTCGCGACTGTGGGGACTGACAGTGGGATCGATCGCCAAACTTTCTAATACCCTCACTTGGGTGGGAGGCAATAGCATCACCAAGGACTCAAAGGTGGGCGAAAGGTCTTCAATCAAGGCAAGCATATTTTGATGAACATGATCAGGCTGAATCAAAAAATCTGCGGCGCTAATTGTTTTTTGCGTCCGATAGTCGAGCCAAATTCGTCTTTCCAAGGCGATCGCATCGCCCAGATTTCCCTGCACATATTCCATAAATAAATCTAAGGCGATCGGCGCAAATCTTAAACTATGATCTTCACCCACCGACTCTACCCATTCCCGCAGATCTTGATCACTCAAAGGCGATAGCTCCACCATGTGTAAACTTAGCTTATGCATCCAAGGCTCTGGCACAGTGGCGATCAATACATAGCTAACTCGGCTCTGGATCTTAATTTCGCGCCGTAAATATTCTTCCCATTCACCTTTGCGATCCCATGAGCGAATATGGGTGAAATTATGCAGCATGATCGCGACTCGACAATCTAGCCATTCCGCCATTTGCTGAGGCAGACTCAGCAAATTTTCAAACAAATGCCAGACTCCCGCATTGTTCAATTTCCAAGTGATTTGTGGTTTTACTTGTTTATCAATGCTCTCCCCAATTGCATGGGCAATCTCAAAACTAATGGGTTGATCGAGAAGTAACTCCTTAATTTTGATCAGTTCTTCGGTGCGATCAAAGGTACTCAGCAAACTTGCGGCTAATAATTTCAAAAAGCGATCGCCATCGGCGGCTCTCAAACAATCTACGGTGATTACCTTTGCCCCTGCTTGTTTGGCTGCCCACTTAACTAAAGTTCTGCGCCCACTACCCGCCACACCAGCAATCAACAAATCACCATCTGCCGCCAAAATCTGACTGATCTGGTCTACTTCTCTCTGTCTGCCCACAAGACTCTTGGGCAAAAATGGATTGCTACTCATGGGCTAATTGTATCGCGAGGCGGTGCTTCAATATTCTTTAAACTGACAAGTACTATTTTTTAGTACCATGGTTACAACCGTTTACCCATAAATATCTATGGCTATTGAGACAGGCTCAATTACTGACGAAAATCCCACAGCGCTTTGGCACACGCTCAGCCCTGATGAAGCTATTGTGGCATTGCAAAGCGAGGCTCAAATAGGGCTAAGTGATCAAGAAGTATCATCAAGGTTTGCTCACTATGGAGCTAATGAACTGGTAGAAAAAGTTGGGCGATCGCCTCTACAAATTTTTATCGATCAGTTCACCAACATCATGTTGATTATGCTGATGGCAGTTGCCATCGTCTCAGCAGTCCTAGATATTCGCGATGGTGACTTCCCTAAAGATGCGATCGCTATTACCTCAATTGTCTTGCTCAATGGCATTCTCGGCTATATGCAGGAAAGCAATGCCGAAAAAGCCCTCGCGGCTCTGAAGCGGATGTCTTCACCAAAAGTGCGCGTGGTTCGCAGTGGCGACACGCTCGAAATTAATGGTAAAGACTTAGTTCCTGGGGATGTGATGTTCTTAGAGGCGGGCGTTCAGATCGCTGCTGATGGTAGATTGCTGGATGAGCAGAATCTGCAAGTCCGCGAGTCTGCACTCACAGGGGAAGCCGAAGCGGTTAATAAAAATGCTGATATCAAATTGCCTCTAGATGCAAGCTTAGGCGATCGCCTCAATTGTGTTTATCAAGGTACAGAAGTGGTGCAGGGACGTGCCAAGGTTTTGGTAACCAAAACGGGGATGCAAACTGAATTGGGTAAAATCGCCACCCTAATTCAAGACGTGGAGACCGAGGATACCCCTTTACAACAGAGAATGTCGCAACTGGGTAATGTCCTTGTCTATGGATCTCTCGGCTTAGTCGCCCTTGTCGTTGGTATTGGCTTACTCAACAAAGGTAACTTTGGTGACTTACTAAAAACCTCCCTCAGTATGGCTGTCGCCGTAGTACCTGAAGGCTTACCTGCGGTGGTTACAGTTACCCTCGCCCTCGGCACTCAACGTATGGTCAAGCGTCGCGCCTTAATTCGTCGCTTACCTGCGGTCGAGACCCTTGGCTCTGTGACCACAATTTGCTCCGACAAGACAGGGACACTCACCCAAAACAAAATGGTAGTGCAGAGTATCCGCACAGGAGACAATGCCCTGCAAATTACAGGACATGGCTATGAGCCATCGGGAAAATTTAAAACATTAGAAAATTCGCCTAACGCGCCTGACCTTGAAGTTAATCACATTCCCGAAGTACAGCAATTGCTGATGGCTTGTGTATTTTGCAATGACTCGATCTTGCAGCAAAAAGATGGGGACTGGATCATCATCGGTGATCCCACGGAAGGCGCTTTACTGGTATTGGCTAGTAAAGGCGGTTGTGACTTTTCGGAATGGCAACATCGGATGCCGCGTGTGTCAGAGGTTCCTTTCTCTTCAGAACGCAAGCGCATGAGCGTCTTAGTCAAAGGTGAATATGGCGGCAATGTCATGTTTTGTAAAGGCTCTCCCGAACTAACTCTCGAATGTTGCACCCATATTCAAATTGGCGATCAAGTTCATTGGATGAGCGAAGATCAGCGCTCTCAGGTTTTAGAGCAAAATAACGACCTCGCTAGTCGTGGATTGAGAGTATTGGGCTTCGCCTATCGCAACTTTCCTGAGGGTTCCACGGATGGACTTACTGAAAAAGACGAAAGTCAACTCACTTGGGTAGGACTAGTAGGAATGTTTGATGCGCCCCGTCCTGAAGTGCGCGAAGCTGTCAAACAATGCCGTGCCGCAGGAATTCGTCCCATCATGATTACGGGAGATCACCAACTTACGGCTAAGGCGATCGCTGAAGATCTCGGAATTGCTCACATGGGCGATCGCGTCCTGACAGGCAAACAGTTAGAGGTCATGACTAATCAGGATCTAGATCAAGCAGTGGGCGATGTCAATGTTTACGCGAGAGTTTCCCCAGAGCATAAGTTGCGGATTGTCCAATCTCTGCAAAGACAACATCAATTTGTGGCGATGACAGGCGATGGCGTAAATGATGCCCCCGCCCTCAAACAAGCCGATATCGGTATTGCGATGGGGATTACGGGTACAGATGTATCCAAAGAAGCCAGTGACATGATCCTACTGGATGACAACTTTGCCACAATCGTCGCCGCCACAGAAGAAGGTCGTGTTGTCTATACCAATATTCGCCGCTTTATCAAATACATTCTTGGCAGTAACATCGGCGAAGTCATCACGATCGCTACTGCACCCTTTATTGGGATGACCGTGCCTTTGACTCCCTTGCAAATCCTCTGGATGAATCTGGTCACCGATGGTCTACCTGCCTTGGCTCTCGCCGTTGAGCCAGCCGAACCCAATGTGATGCAACGTCCACCCTTTGACCCTCGCGAAAGTATTTTTGCGCGAGGTATGGGGGCGTACATGGTGCGAATTGGTATTGTTTTGGCAATTATCACCATCTCTCTCATGGTTTGGGCTTATAGCTATACCAACACTCACTTTGATGATATTTATGACCCTGAACGATGGGCGACGATGGTATTTACCACTCTCTGTCTAGCTCAAATGGGGCATGCGATCGCCATTCGCTCCAACACGCAATTAATGATCGAGCTTGATCCCAGAACTAATCCCTATGTGTGGGGATCGGTGATTATGACTACGGTTCTGCAATTAGGGCTAATTTACATTGAGCCGCTTCGCCGCTTTTTTGGTACTCATTTGATAACTGGAACTGAGTTAGCAGTTTGTTTTGGGTTTAGCGCTTTGATGTTTGTTTGGATAGAATTAGAGAAATTGTTCATTCGTTGGTGGGTCTGGCAGCGCAAATCCTAACTCCAAAATTAGTTTTTTGAAAGCTAGCCTACGGCTGACTTTCAAAAAACTAATTTTTATAATGAGAATTGCTGAGCCTAACCTCAATCTCAAGGACAATTATAAAAAGTATGCTAGGCTACAAATTGGGGTAGCGATTCAAGTGTATTAAAGTTCAAGAATCAGTGGAGGAGTTAATTTGAAAAAGGTTGAAGCAATCATTCGTCCATTCAAGCTTGACGAAGTCAAAATTGCTCTGGTAAATGCTGGCGTAGTCGGTATGACTGTATCAGAAGTTCGCGGTTTTGGTCGTCAAAAAGGACAAACAGAGCGCTATCGTGGCTCTGAGTATACAGTTGAGTTTTTGCAAAAACTCAAGATCGAGATTGTCATCGAAGATGATCAAGTTGATATGGTAGTGGACAAGGTCATCACTGCGGCACGCACTGGTGAAATTGGCGATGGTAAGATTTTCGTATCTCCTGTAGAGCGAATTATCCGTATCCGTACTGGTGAAAAAGATTTAGAAGCAGTTTAAATCTGTTCACAAAGAAAAGGAGGTCAAGCTTAGCTTGACCTCCTTTTCTTTGTGAAAAAAGCCCAAAAGATAAGTGGCGGCGCGGAGCGCCGCCACTTATCGCTACAGTCATTTGTTCAAGAATTAGCTGGCGGCGCGGAGCGCCGCCAGCTAATTCTTGGGTCAGTCCACTTGGCGATAGCTATATCTTTTGAGGGCGACAGCTATAACCCTGCGTACCACTCATAGCCCAGATCTTCCCAATAACCTCGAGTCTGCCCTAACTCACTGCGAAGCTCAATCCTAGTTACCCACTTACTGAGCTTATAGCCAAGCTTTATCGGAGAAGCCAGTCGCAGGGGAGCGCCGTATTCGGGCGTTAGATCTTGTCCATTTTTTTGATAAGCCATCAAGGTCTGTGGATGTAACGACGAGTCAAGATCCCAGCTCTCGTAATAACCATCAGCGGAGTAGAAATAGATATATTTAGCGCTAGGAGATGGCTGGGCGATCGCGACTAAATCACGCAATCTTAAACCACCCCATTGCACGATCGCCGCCCAACCCTCCACACAGACATGGCGAATCACCATATCGACAAAGGGCAAATTTTTTAAATCCTGCATACTTAGGTTGAGTGGTTGCTTGACCTCGCCATCAATAGTTAAGCGATAGGTAAGAGGATTGATCGCAGGTGTACCCCGAAAACTATTGATGATTAGTTTATCTGGCTCGATCGCACTAATTGCAAACTCTGGTGATAGCTGCTGCGGCTTAAAAATAAGAGACTCAACGCGCTGATTTAACGGCTCAGATAAACCTCCCACGGCACTTTCAACGAGGCTACCAAACCCAATTGTCAGCAAACCTGCACCAGCCAAGGTCAAGAAGCGGCGGCGTGGCACAAAATCATCTTCAACTTCTTGATTAATTTGAAGCTCAGGCTTGGGGTCAGGTTCTTGGGACATGAGTTAAAAACATAAACAGCAACAATAATGCAATCTTAAAGCTCAAAGAAGTCGATTCGCCTATAAAAACTATTAGATAGTTGCGGCGCTTCGCGCCGCAACTATCTTAATTAATCTGTCCAAAACATAGAATCTAGCAAGCGATCGCCGCCTACCTTGCGTCCCAACTGCGAATGAATCCCCGCCAAAATTAGCGTCAGTGGAACAGTCATAAAATGGGTAATTCTGAGGGCATCCCAACCGCCCAAACTATCGACAATCCAATAAAACTGGGCAGGTTTATACATCCCAATACCCGAATAAATTGCCAACAACAAAATTGGGATCAATAACGTGTAAACCAGTCGGTGCCAAGCATAATTTTTACGCTTTTTGTTTTGGCTTACCAATAAAGCTTTAACATCCTTATCACTGACATAGCGATGTCGCCAACGATTCGTAACTACTACATAAATGCCATACCACAATAGATTTAAAACAAAAATCCACATGGTCGCAAAATGCCAATGCCTTCCTCCTGCTAGCCATCCTCCCAGACCCAAAATTGCAGGAATATGAAATCCAGTGCGCCCACCAAATACAGGATTAGCATTATAAATTTGTAAACCACTAGTCATCATCAAAAATAGGCTAACTAGGCTGACCCAATGAAAAATTTTTGTGGCTAGCGGTTGCGGGGGCTTGATAGTTGAAGGTGAAGAAGGCGATCGCATGGCTATTAACATCAAAATTATTTACCTAAATCTTAGCCGAAGCATTCTCCATGCTAATCAAACAAGACCGTCTTCCCAGTGAAGAATTAGCGTTGCGGCGCTTCGCGCCGCAACGCTCTCTTGGGTTTTAGATCCTGCCTTGGCTGGCTACAGCTATAACTATAAAAAAAGGATGTAACACGAAGTGCCACATCCTTTTTTTATAGTTATAGCGATATCGCTATTTTATTGAGGCTTTTTAGGCTCTTCAGACTTCATAGCATCAGGCTTAGCAGTATCAGACTTCATAGCATCAGACTTCATAGCATCAGGCTTAGCAGCATCAGGCTTCATAGCATCAGGCTTAGCAGCATCAGACTTCATAGCATCAGGCTTCATAGCATCAGGAGCTTTTTCTTTGCCAGCATCAGACTTCATAGCATCAGGCTTAGCAGCATCAGGCTTCATCGCGTCAGGCTTAGCTTCAGGAGCCTTTTCTTTGCCAGGAGCAGGAGTTGCGGCAGGAGCAGAAGTTGCAGCAGGAGATGCGGCAGGAGGCTTAGGAGTTTCAGTAGCACAAGAAACTAATCCAGCAGATAGACTAAGGCTAGCAACGATCAAAAGAGCTTTCAAGTTCATGGTTATTAGATTGTTGTTTTGGTATTTGGATTTAGGTGATTATGGGTGAATAATTATTCGTATTTGTGTGAGGAGCTTGCGTATAATTACTCACCTGGTCAATTCTAGATTAAGTAATGATTAATTAATAGCTTAATTTTTGTAAATTTGTAATTTGTATGACCGACTTGGGGCATAAATCATGCAAAAGGCTCGCTGGCTAAGGAAATGCGCGAAAACATACCTATAAGAATTTTTGAACTGTTAATCCAAGGCGATCGCCTATCCCCTAGTGACAATGATTTATTGATAACTTATTCCAGAAAAAATAATAACCACTTTCAAGGATTAAATTCCCACATACTGGAAGTTATTGCTCAGCGATCGCACTTAATTTACTTAGCCTATCCAGACATATTAAAAAACTTAGCTATTCACCATATCCAGATTGATCCCCCAGAGACCATTCTTGCCATCCTCTGGAACTATTGGCTTCCCCTTGCTCAAAGTCTCGCCCACCAGCAACAAAAAATTGGGCGCACCTTTATTCAAGGTTTATTAGGTGGACAAGGCACAGGTAAAACCACCTTAGGAATTATCCTCGAAATTTTGCTAAGACATCTGGGCAAAAAATTTTTGAGTATTTCCCTTGATGACCTATATAAAACCTATGCCGATCGCCAAAAACTACGCGATCTCTGTCCCCAAATAATTTGGCGTGGGCCACCAATAACCCACGATATTAAGCTGGGCATCCAGACTTTGCAGCAATTACGCAATTGCTTAACCAATAATGATCAGCCCATTGCTATCCCGCGTTTTGATAAGTCAATGCACAATGGTGCGGGCGATCGCGCTGAGTCATTATTCGTTACTAATGTCGATATTGTTTTGTTTGAAGGTTGGTTTGTGGGAATGCGTCCTTTGCCAATTTCTGCATTTCATAATTTTGCTCCGCCGATTGTTTCAGAAAGCGATCGCAAGTTTGCCCTCCAATGCAATGCCGAGCTTGCTAACTACTTGCCGCTTTGGGAATATCTAGATAGTCTAATTGTGCTTAAGCCTGAAGATTATCATTACAGTTTGCAATGGCGACGTGAAGCTGAACACAAGTTATTCGCATCAGGCAAGTCAGGTCTGAGTGATGCGGAAATTACGCAATTTGTCGAATATTTTTGGAAAGCATTACAGCCTGAATTATTTATGCCCCCGATGCTTGATAGGGCTGATCTCGTTGTGGAAATATCGCGATCGCACTTACCAACCAAAATTTATAGCAATGATAGTTTTGCTTAGGCTATAAAACCCCAAATCGAGTGGCGACGCAAAGCGTCGCCACTCGATTTGGGGTTCTTACTTGACTATAGCTATAAGAACAGCCCGAAGCATTACCCTTGCTTTTTAGGTTTTATCGCAATCAATCGGAAGGAATAGTTTATTATGATGTTACAAATAAAATAACCCTAATGGTATGACGGTTCTAAATCAGGTATTTACTCACATTACTTTAAGTATTTTGAGTGTCTACCTAAGGCAGGATCAATTACTATAAATTAAAATTAAGAATCTTTAAGATCTTACTCACTACATAGATTAAGGAACATTTGCAATGGGATTACCCTGGTATCGAGTGCATACAGTTCTTCTGAATGATCCCGGAAGACTGATCGCCACGCACCTGATGCACACTGCTCTCGTAGCAGGGTGGGCAGGCTCGATGGCACTATATGAGCTAGCAATTTTTGACCCAAGTGACCCAGTACTAAACCCCATGTGGCGTCAAGGCATGTTTGTCATGCCCTTCATGACCAGATTGGGCATTACCAACTCTTGGAGTGGCTGGACAATTACTGGTGAGCAGGTCACCAATCCTGGATTTTGGTCATTTGAAGGTGTGGCTCTAGCTCACATCGTTCTCTCTGGTTTACTTTTCCTCGCCGCAATTTGGCATTGGGTAAACTGGGATCTAGAACTTTTTAGAGATCCCCGCACAGGCGAGCCAGCATTAGACTTGCCCAAAATGTTTGGTATTCACCTATTTCTTTCTGGTTTACTTTGCTTTGGCTTCGGTGCATTCCACCAAACAGGCTTATTTGGTCCTGGTATGTGGGTATCCGACGCTTACGGCTTGACTGGTCACGTTGCACCTGTCGCTCCTGAATGGGGACCAAATGGATTTAACCCCTTCAATGCTGGTGGTATCGTTGCTCACCACATTGCCGCAGGTATCGTCGGTATTGTGGCTGGCTTGTTTCACTTAACCGTACGTCCACCAGAGCGTCTATACAAAGCTCTACGTATGGGTAATATCGAAACCGTACTTTCTAGCAGTATTGCCGCCGTATTCTTCGCTGCTTTTGTGGTAGCAGGAACTATGTGGTACGGCTCAGCCGCGACTCCGATCGAACTATTTGGACCTACCCGTTATCAATGGGATAGCAGCTCTTTCCAACAAGAAATTTCTCGTCGCGTTCAGTCAGGTGTGAATTCTGGCTTAACCGAAGCAGAAGCATGGTCAACTATTCCTGACAAGCTTGCTTTCTATGACTATGTTGGCAACAGTCCTGCTAAGGGTGGTCTGTTCCGCGTTGGTCCGATGAACAATGGTGATGGTATTGCTCAAGGTTGGCAAGGACATCCAATTTTCAAGGATAGCGAAGGTCGTGAACTTAGCGTTCGTCGTTTGCCTAACTTCTTTGAAACTTTCCCTGTAGTTCTTCAAGACCAAGATGGTATTGTTCGCGCTGACATTCCTTTCCGTCGTGCTGAGTCTAAGTACAGCGTTGAGCAAACTGGCGTAACTGTCTCCTTTGCTGGCGGTGCTTTGAATGGTAAGTCCTTTGCCGATGCTCCTAACGTTAAGAAGTATGCTCGTCAAGCTCAGTTAGGCGAAATCTTTGAATTTGATCAAGAAACCAATAAGTCTGACGGTGTATTTCGTACTAGCCCTCGTGGTTGGTTTACTTTCGGTCATGCTGTTTTTGCTTTGTTCTTCTTCTTTGGTCACATTTGGCATGGTGCGCGTACTCTGTTCCGCGATGTGTTTGCTGGTGTTGATCCAGAACTCAGCGAAGAGCAAGTTGAATGGGGCGCATTCCAAAAAGTTGGCGATAAAACTACTCGCGCTGTTGAGGCATAAAAAACAATGGAAGCTATTACCTACACTCTAATTTTCGCTTGTTTGATCGGTTTGTTCTTCTTTGCAATCTTCTTCCGTGAAGCCCCTAGGGTGATCACAAAAGACAAGAAGTAATCACTAAATAGATAAAAAAAGAGTCGCATAAATGCGACTCTTTTTTTGTTTTATAGCTACAGCCATTGGTTTTAAGACAAATCAAAACCCAAGAATTGGCTGCGGCGCTCCGCGCCGCAGCCAATTCTTGGGTTTTATGTCCTAGTACACATATAAAGAAGCGAGTTGCGGTGCAAAGCACCGCAACTCGCTTCTTTGGGCAGGGCAACCGCATAAAAAATAGACGGCTTACGCAGTAAGGATTTCAACCCTAAGTATTTTTACTTATCGATTTTCGGAATGCTTGATAGTTAAGGATCGCAATTTTTTTATGCGGTTGCCCTGCTTCTTTGGGTTTTATGCTATATAGCAACCATGTCTTAGCGGTACAATATTGGTTGCCAAAATCATGTCATTAACCAAAATATTTCCTTGATTTCCCTCGAAACCGTCACCCAGATTTATCATCAACCATTGCTATCTCTAATATTTGAGGCTCAGTCGATCCATCGGCAGCATCATCAAGTTGATGCGGTGCAGATGTGTACACTATCAAATATCAAGTCAGGGCGCTGTCCTGAAGATTGCAAATATTGCCCTCAAAGTGCGCGTTATCCTACCGAGGTGGAAAACTATCCTTTGCTGCCCTTAGAGGAAGTGATCACTCAGGCAAATGAAGCCAAGCAGCATGGCGCAACTAGGTTCTGTATGGGAGCAGCATGGCGAAATGCTCCTGATGGCGAAGAGTTCGATCGCGTATTGCAGATGGTTGAGGCTGTGGCAGGAATGGGCTTAGAAGCCTGCGTGACGATGGGAATGTTGCGACCTGACCAAGCTCAACGTCTCGCCAAAGCAGGACTGACAGCCTATAACCACAACCTCGATACTTCTGAGAGTTTTTATCCAGAGATTATTACGACCCGCACCTATCGCGATCGCCTAGATACGATTAAGCACGTCGCCGAGGCGGGCATCCAAGTTTGCTGTGGTGGCATTGTGGGTATGGGCGAAACTGACAGCGATCGCATTGATCTATTACATACCCTCGCCAATCTCACACCTCAGCCTGAGTCTGTGCCGATTAATGCTCTTTCTCCTGTGGCGGGAACTCCCTTTGGCGATCTCGAAGCCATCAATCCTTTAGTCTTAGTTCGGATGGTTGCAACAGCAAGGATTTTGATGCCCAAGGCAGTTGTCAGGCTTTCCGCAGGACGCGATCGCCTGACTGTCTCGGATCAAGCGCTATGTTTCCTTGCGGGTGCAAACTCAATTTTCTCTAGTGAAAAATTATTGACTACGGCAAATCCTGATTGGCAAGATGACGTAGAAATGTTTGAGAAACTTGGCGTTAAGCCCAAAGAGTTAAGTCTCCAACCGTAAAACCCAAACAGTTCGAGGCGGCGCTTCGCGCCGCCTCGAACTGTTTGGGTTTTGAAGCAAGTTGCGGCGCTTCGCGCCGCAACTTGCTTCTGGGGTTTTGGTTTGTACTAGTTAACGCTAGTTTGCATAAAAAAGTAGCTCCCTTTGGGAGCTACTTTTTTATGCAAACTCAGGTCGTCCCTGAGACATGAAATGTTTTTGAGAACTCATCTCAGGTTCGCCATCCTTAGGAATGCGCTGCCTATAGGTTCCATCGGCTGCGAGATCCCATGCTTGGCGATTGTCCGCCAAGACAATTTCTAAGATTTGCTTTAGCTCTTGCACCAGAGCTATATCTTCAACGGGGGTAATCACTTCCACTCGCGCATCGAGATTACGAGGCATCCAGTCGGCACTGCCGATATAGACCTGCTCCGCGCCACCATTACTAAAATAGAAAATCCGTGAATGTTCTAAAAAGCGACCAATGACGCTGATTACTCTAATTTTTTCGCTTAAACCTTTAACTCTAGGACGGATGCAGCAAATCCCACGAATGATCAGATCCACATTTACACCAACCTGTGATGCTTCATAGAGAGCATTGATAATCTCAGGATCAACTAGGGAGTTCATCTTGGCGATGATATAGGAGGGGTAACCCTTCTTTTGATGCTCGATTTCGCGATGAATCAATTGCAAGAACTTTTCGCGCATATTTACAGGTGCAACGAGGAGTTTGCGGTAATCCCGTTGACGAGAATAGCCTGTGAGGTAATTAAATAGATCCGTAAGATCCGCGCCCAACTCATCACGGCAGCTAAATATGCCGAGATCGCTATAAAATCTTGCTGTTTTGGGATTATAGTTACCTGTCCCGATATGCACATAACGCACTAAGCGATCGCCTTCTTGTCTGACTACTAAAGCAGTCTTAGTATGGGTTTTGAGACTTTTAAATCCATAGACGACATGGACTCCCGCATTCTCTAACTTCTTCGCCCACAAAATATTATTCGCTTCATCAAATCGCGCTTTTAGCTCCACTAATACCGCCACTTGCTTACCATTTTCCGCCGCCCTGATCAAAGCATGGACGATCGGCGAATCTCCAGAGGTGCGATAGAGGGTTTGCTTAATTGCTAATACGTCAGCATCATTGGCGGCATCCTCGATAAAGCGCTGGACAGTGGTTGTAAAAGATTGATAAGGGTGATGAACTAAAAAATCTCCCTCGCTAATTACATCAAAAATATTTTTGCCATGTTCATCACCCTGACGCAAGCGCGGATGAGTGACTGATTTCCAAGGTTTATCTTGATACTCAGGCATCGGCAAAAAAGCGATCGCCATTAGTGAACCTAAACCGATTAAGCCGGGTACATCATAGACATCGGTTTCCGTAATACCCAGTTGATCAATTAATTCTTGACGAATTTGGGCTGGCACGTCATTGGCAATTTCCATCCGCACCACTGAGCCAAATTTCTGCTTACGCAATTCTTCTTGCAGCGCCGAAATCAGATCGTCAGCTTCTTCTTCTTCGATATCAAGTTGAGCATCGCGGGTGATCCGAAATGGATAGTAATTAAGAATTTCCATCCCCGGAAATAGAGCCTCAAGGTTATGGGCAATTACCTGCTCTAGCGGGACAAAGGTATGCTCATCGGTTTCAGGGATTTTGACAAAGCGCGGTAACACATTGGGAACTTTGACCCGTGCAAAGTTTTGTTCTTTGGTTTCGCGATCGCCAACAATCACCACCAAATTAAGACTGAGGTTAGAGATGTAGGGAAATGGATGAGCAGGATCGATCGCTAAGGGGGTGAGGACAGGAAATAACTTGTCTTGAAAATAAGTTTTGAGGTAGCGCTGATGCTTTTTGTCAATATCTTTATAGTCTAAGATTTTGACCCCATGTTGATGCAATTCTGGACGCAATTTATTTTCAAAAAACTCATGCTGCATCATCATCAATGGCAAGAGTGACTCACGAATTGCCTGTAACTGCTGCTCAGGATTTAGTCCATCATCGCTGACAATATCCAACTGCTCGGCAATCTTTTTCTTGACCCTTGCCACCCTTACCATAAAAAATTCATCAAGATTGCTATTGAAGATTGCAAAAAACTTTGCTCTCTCCAACAAAGGTGTGCGCGGATCAATACCTTCGCTCAGAACTCTTTTATTAAAAGCAACCCAGCTTTGTTCTCGATTAAATAAATATTTAGAATGAGCCTCTGGTTCAGTAGGAAGAGCATCTATTTCCAATTTTGTAGAGGCTAATATAATCTTCTCTGGAATATCTTTGGGAGCGTTTGCGATCGCTTTGTTTTCCAAATCTTTTTCCACCTTGCTCTCCGTATTGGTTGGCGCGGACTTTCTAACTGGGCTTTTTCTGGTTGTCATAAACGAAAAGTGAGACTAACTCACAATAATTCTTAAAATTTTTTAATGGGTATAGCAAAGCAAGTTTTGTGGCGATCACCGCAAGTTTTTGAGTATCGGGTTTAGTTGCGCCGAGCTAATTATTCAATTGCGATTACTTACCTGTAATTAGATTACAGAATTATGGCTAGTTGCTATGTGAGCTAAAGCACGCTTGCAGTACTTTACACTTTTTTAAAACCTAAGAAAAATTTTTGAAAGGCTGGCGAAGCCAGCCTTTCAAAAATTTTTCTTAATACAGCCTCGGCAGATTATATAAAAAAGAAGAGTTTGCTTAGCAAACTCTTCTTTTCTTAACTTTGAACGCACCGCGCTGTAAAAATTAACCTAAGAGAGCGTCAATATCCTTACGCAAACCAGCATCTTCAGGCGCAACGCTCGAAGGATAATACTTAACGACCTTACCTTCCTTATCAACTAGAAACTTGTTGAAATTCCACTGCACTTGTTGCCCTGTGGTTTCTGTCAGATATTTATAAGTATCCGCAATATCTCCACCACTGACCTTGACCTTGCTAAACATATCAAAGCTGACATCGTAGGTAAGAGAGCAGAAGCTCTTGATTTCAGCTTCCGAACCAGGCTCCTGTGCGCCAAAGTCGTTGCTAGGAAAACCAAGAATCTCGAAACCTTTATCTTTGTATTCGCGATACAGTGATTCTAGACCCTTGTATTGCTTGGTGTAGCCACATTTAGAAGCCACATTGACCACTAGAGCAACTTTGCCTTTGTACTGCGCGAGATCAACTGGTTGACCATCAATATTGGTGATTTTGAAATCGTAAAGTGTGGACATATTTTAAGATTGCTATAGTTTAGAAAGGCTTATTTAGAATTTTGCAGCGATCGCATGGCAAGTGTAATTATCCTGATTGGTGTACCTGCGAGTGGCAAGTCTAGCCTCGCCAAGCAGATGCTAGTTGCGTCTAGTCAGAATGGCAAAAGTAGCAGCAGTCTTACCTATGGTCAAACCCAGTTAATCAGCCCCGATCTTATTCGAGCATCATTATATGGATCTGCCGCCAAGCAGGGAGATTGGACAGAGATATGGACGCAGATACAACAGGAATTTGCAAATGCGGCAAGATCGCAACAATCTGTAATATATGATGCCACAAACTATAAGCGCGAATATCGTAAAGATGTTATTTCCCTTGCCAAAGAACATGGCTTTAAGCCCATTACAGGGATTTGGTTAAATGTGCCACTTTGGATTTGCTTATCTCGCAATGAAACTCGCGATCGGGTAGTTCCTGAAGAGGTTGTCGTAGACATGTATCGCACCTTGTCCTATCATCCACCACGCCTAGATGAAGGATTTGACCGAATTTTATTTCGCGATGAAAAACAAGACAACGAATGGATCGACTAAGTAATTAGCTATCGCTAAATGTACTAGGACAAATCAAAACCCAAGAATTGGCTGGCGGCGCTCCGCGCCGCCAGCCAATTCTTGGGTTTTGAAACGAAAGTTTCTCTGGCGCTTTAGGTTTTATAGCTGTAGCCACAAAAATCAAGACATAAAACCCAAGAGAGAGTGGCGGTGCTTCGCGCCGCCACTCTCTCTTGGGTTTTATGTCCTAAAAAAAGCTACTCAGCACACTAAAAAAATAATTTGTCTTTGTCTGGCTCTCATTTTGTGTTAGCTTAAATAGACTAAATCTCTAAGGGGTACAACGGTTTAAAATGGCTAAGCGCCGCAATCAGAAAAAAGAAAAAGCTCTTCGCAACCAAGCGTATGCGCGTAAGTTTCGTAAGCGCACTCCTATGGGGCGCTTTGGACGCAGAAGACCAATGGGCAGCTACAACGATTCTGAAGACTCTGAATCCAATGGAGCAGCCGACACTGGCGCAGCCGATACTGGCGCTGCTGATACTGGCTCTGGTGGCAATAAATTCTAATCTGAATTCTGGCGATTTTGTCCCAGCATTCTGTAAGCTATGACCACAAGTTTTGCCCTTGCCTTACACACAACAACCACTAAGTTAGAGATTACGATCGCTGAAATATATCAAAATTCTGATCGTAACTCTGCAAGCTATATCATCCACAAGCAGCAGTCATGGGAACTAGGCAGAGAATTATCTGTAAGCTTCCATGACTGCTTAAGTTTGTTTATGGATGATATTGCTTGGACTGACTTAGCTTTTTTGGCGATCGCTACAGGTATCGGTAGTTTTACGGGTACACGCATCGGTGTTGTAGCAGCAAGGACAATTGCTGAGCAGTTAAATATTCCCCTCTATGGCATTAGTTGTGATCCAATTACGGCTAATGCTGAGCAGCTCAATCTATCCCTCGGAGAAAGCTTGCTGGCGATCGCCTATGAGCAGTGGCAAAACCAAATTTATCCAAATTGGCAAGATGTTTTGCCGATCTATGAGCAACTCTCATAATTCCCAAACAAGCAATTGCTTGCTTTAACATACTCCTTTCCCAGTGAAGAATTAGTGGTGAAGGAGTATGTTGGTATCAATCGGATAAAAGCAGGGACGCATAGGCAGCAATTCTGATTATAAACATTGGTTTTTTGAAAGCCATTCGTAGGCTGGCTTTTAAAAAACCAATATTGGGGTTTGCAGCGCCTTAGGCGCTGCAAACCCCAATATTGGTTTCATAATCAGAATAGCTGACGCATAGGCGTCCCTGTTTTTGTTTGATGGTGCAAAGTGTTAGAATAGTAGTGTTGAAAGTATATAAAAATTGAATTTTCTTAACTAATGATTGCTCGTTAGACTTAAGGGGAAAAATTTAGTTACCTCATCAGAACCCACCTACGACGGTAGTTATTCTAGCTTGACCTATGCTTCAAGATGCGATCGCCATTCGTCATTATCAAAAAATTACCGACTCCTTAGTCGAAATGTCAGAACGGGGGTATCGTACCACCGACGAAATGCGACTTTTTCTAGATGGTTACCTCTCAGCTTTGCGCTTTGCTAATGCTATTGAGGTACATCATATCCATCGTCTCGAAGAAGAGATTATCCGATTTTTATACGACTCCTCTAATTTTGCCTCTCCCTATGAGTTCGAGATGGAAGTTGAACGCGGCGAAAGATAAACGCTATGTCTTACTCCCGTAGTAAGCGGAGTCTGAAAGCGATCTTGCTTGACGACTTGCAAACCTTCCTGCTCACAAAATATATCTAACTGTTCACTTTCTTCGGGTAACCATTGCCCCCGATACAAAACTGCTGTGCCGCTTTTTTTGAGAAATGGCAAGGCGTAACTAGCGCAGATGTCAGGCTTACCCACTGCCCTGATCACCGCCAGATCGTATTTCTTTTTGTATTGAGACAATTTATTAATGTCTTCGCCGCGTCCCCACTGGGCGATCGCATTAGTTAAACCCAACGCATTAATCGTTTCCTCTACAAAGGTAACTTTTTTTTGTTTGCTATCGACTAAGGTAATTTGCCATGACGGCTTTGCGATCGCGATCGGCAAACCCGGAAATCCTGCCCCTGTACCGATATCAATCACCTTCACGTCTTCGCGATCCCAAAATGTAAACACGCCTCGCAAAGAGTCCCACAGATGCTTTTCCCAAAAGTCATCGATCTCGGTAATCCTTGTCAAATTTTGTTTGCTGTTGCCTTCTAAAACAAATTCGTAAAGCTTATCAAATTGGGCGATTTGTTCAGGGCTAGGCATCCAGTTGAGAGTTGACTGCCAGTGATCAAATAAATGAGAGAAATGGGACATAAAAACACAGAACACAAAGTAGAAGAGGCTACATATCGCCCTATCTACTTTACTGGTAATCGCTATGCAAAACCCATAGAATTTTTTGGATAGCGCTCTCTTATAGCTGTCGCCATTCCCACTCAGAGATTAGCTGTACGGCGCGAAGCGCAGCACAGCTAATCTCTGAGTGGGAATGGCGTAGGAAAAATCAAAACCCAAACAGTGTGAGGCGGCGCGAAGCGCCGCCTCACACTGTTCCACAAGTGACTATAAAACCCCAAAAGGCTATAAATGTCCAAAATCTGGCAGCGATCGCTATTTTCTAGATCCCTCTTTAGGTATTTGTAAAATTTTGACAATAAGAAGATAGTATTGTTACAACATTAAGATTCATGTAGCGATAATAAGTAGATGTGATCAATAAAGCCTTCTAACGTATCTAGCTACTTAAATATTGATAAAAAACAAAGTATTTATAAGGTAAAGATTAATGACCGAACAAACCACCAAAGCCCGCACAGCATTTACTAAAGATGAGCGCGGCATCCTCAACAACTGGGCGATCGAACCTAAAATGTATGTTGAGCCAGGTGAGAGCCGCTTTGGATTTACTGCATATGCTGAACTAATTAACGGTCGCCTAGCAATGATTGGATTTGTGGCACTTATTGCGATCGAGTTAGTAACTGGCAAGGGTTTGTTACAAATTATTGGTTAATCTAAATTAAACAAATGGGGGGACACTAAGCGTCCCCCCATTTGTTGTTTATAGGTGATTTTTATGACAAGATCTCAAGACCCGATTCAGTTTTTGACCTTGGAAGAAGCCGACGCAATTAACGGCGCAATGCTTTCGACCATGGAAAAATTTATGACACGCATTACAGTCTCATCCCTAAGAATCGTGACTAAGATTGCCGCAGAATTAGATATTCATACAGAGGATATATTAGCGGAACAAATAGTGAATTGGATTGAGAAAGATTCTTTAATTCGTAAAGATCAGGGTGAAGATGCAGCTTTTTTGAAGTGGACTTCGCCATATCCAGACCTTGATTTTGAAGATACTAGACAGGATGTAGTTACACCAGCTCAGCTCTCAAGTCATGAAAAGTTTCTCACTCGCATGGTAATTTCGGCGATGCAGGTATTACAGGCGATCGCTAAAGATTGCACCATTCATGTTGAAGATTTGACGGTGGCGCAAATAATTTCTTGGGTGGAACATGATGCTAAAGTTAAGCGCGAACAGGGGATTGAGGCAGCATTTTTATCTTGGTAGAATATCTCAAATTGAGATTGAAGATAAACGTTGCATTCTTCGGTTAGCATATCAATTTAGAGAGATTAGCGGCTTAGTGGCGTTGATGTAAAGGAAGTGATCGCTTGTTTGCTCTTTCACAACTGTGAATCCTGAACTAGCGATCACATCTAGTAATTCTTGCTTTTTATCTATCCATCGGCTAATCGTTTCGGCGATCAATAAACTGCCACCACCTTTGAGGGTGCGATGGGCTTCTTGGAGATAGTTGGCGTAGTTTAGACCCATGAGAGATAGGGAAAAAATGGCGACATCGAGGGTGGCATCTGGGAGAGTGGTATGGGAGATGTCACAGGCTTGTACTTTTGCGTTGATGGCAATGTGGTCGAAGGAATGGACTTGATGATTGGGAAGTAATTCGGCGAGTTTGGCTTCACCGCAACCGAAGTCACCGATCTGGAGATTAGTGTAGTTTTGGATTGGACTTTGGACAAGAATGAAGCAAAAAAGATCGGCATTAAGCGAAAAGGGATAATGAGAGTTTCAACCAAAAACAAATCATCATCCCTCTCCCCATTATGGCAATAATTGTCACAGAGACAGAATTTCAAAAATTCCGTGGCGAGTTGCACAGCCAATTCAAGAATTTAGCAGACAGCACCATGGAGTTGTTGGATGCACTGTGTAGTAATAATAAGACAGCCAGTGTCGTGAAATTAAGTTTGAATCCACTATTTCGGCGAGGACACAGTGCGCTATTCAAAGCCATAGGAGCATTGTCATTTCGCGAAGTATCAAAAGTAGAAAATGGTGAGGGAGAAGATAGCCAACCGCGAGAGAAGGAAGAGATGCCATTACTCGAATTGATAGCCGAGGTAGTACAGAAACCAGAGCAACGCCCATTTTACCTGTTAGGACTAGACTGCACGAGCGTAGAGCGTCAATTTGCCAAAACACTGGCAGATCGAGGAATGGTATATCAACCGACGCAGATCAAAGGCAATAAACCGATAACAATCGGACACAACTATTCGATGTTGGCGGTGATACCCGAACGACAAGAAGGAGACGCGCCATGGACAATTCCCTTAGACATGAGTCGGATATTGACAGAATCAAACAGTAATCAGAAAGGAATCGAGCAGGTGTTTTATCAAAGTCCCGTAATTTCCGAAACACCTGTGGGCAAAGGACATCCCACTTGGTATGGGGCGCGGTTTGCGCTCAAAGAGCCAGATACATGGCATGAACCAAGTTCGGTGACCCAGTTTTCATATGAAAATCGCCGTGGACGAATTGTTAATGTCACGATTACCGCTTGGGCGAATATGCTGATGCGTGGTGGGAAGGCTACACCCACCCATAAGTTTCCCTTTACTTTATTGCGAATCGAGAGTATTGATGATTCTGGAAAATCTCTGTTTAAGTCCATGTGGCTAATCGTCATGGCATTGCACAAATGAAAGATGAATCAAGAAAAGCTAGGAATTGATTTGTACTTAAGATAGTGAATTAACAAACGAATTGAATGTCTCAACATTTCTTCCGATTTTGAATAACATAAAGTTTTGCGATGCAATCGGGCAAGATAATGTCTCAGTCTTGTATTTTCACCCTCAACTCTAGTCATGTAGGTTTTGCTAATAATTTGATCTTCCGAGTTAACAAACATTTTATAGACACAGTAGCCATCGGTAACCCAGAAATAGCATTGCCAAACTTTAATCAATGTCCATAGAGTTTTAAAGGTTTGACTACTCCTATCGCCTAATACCCAAGCCAATATACCTTGGCTAAAATGATTCACCGCAGTCCATAGCCAAATCAAGTTTTTTTTTGACCCAACAAAAGTCTGGAGTTCATCTAGTTCACCAACATCAGGAATAGTCTCAATCGGTGGATGCTCGGGTAATGGTTTGGCTACTTCTCTCACCCAGTTGATGACTGAATTATGGCTAACATCGGTGCATCTCTCGATCTGTCTAAATCCCATGCCGTTACAGTACATTTTTAGACATATTTTCTTGATATCTTGAGAATACCCAAGTACTGAGTAGCTATCGATGAACTGACGACCACAATCAGCGCAAATATGATTTTGCTTGTCTCCTCGTTTCCCATTCTTACGAATATGTGATGATCCGCACTTTGGACATTTCATTATGTTTCATTGCTTAAACTCGTTGTCTTTTATTTACTCATTCATCCTTCATTTGTGCAACGCCATCGTCATTGGTGAACGACGAGGCGAATTATCATCGCTGCAATCCTATCAATCATACCGTCAACGTTTTGACCTCGAACATTCTTTTCGCTTTGGAAAACAGAATTTGCTTTTGACCGCTTTTGAAACTCAGTAATGTCGAGCATGAACAGCAGTGGGTTAAGTTTGTGATGCTAGCTTATGTCCAACTTTGGGCGGCTCATTCCCTCGCGGTTTCTCTTCCGCGTCCTTGGGAGAAGCATCTCTTGCCCGTTTCTTCTACTCGCATTTCTCCTTCAAAGGTTCAGCAGGACTGGTTCCGAATTATTTCTCAGTTGGGTTCCCCTGCCGGTTCTCCCAAAAACCGTGGTTATTCTTCTGGGCGCAAATCTGGAGAAAATCAGCCTCCTCGTCCTCGCCTTCCTGTCATTAAAAAATGCAAATCTCCTGCTTCTGCTCCTAAAATCTCTGCCTGATTTCTGCTGATTCTGGCATATACTACTATTTTCGTACTCCTGAATTATGAGTGCTTCCATTTCTCATGTCCAATATTTAGGGCTTACTGAATGGCTCGTTTATCCATTTTTTGCTTCAATTTTTTCCAAAGTCCAATTAGGACATAAAACCAAAAAGATGAGTGGCGGCGCTTTGCGCCGCCACTCATCTTTTTGGTTTTGCCTTGTTGTAGCTATAGCTACATAACACTTTTAAAAAAAATTTTGGTTCGGATTTGAACGCAAATCACTGTCTAATTGATTAAATTTTTATATAGATCAGCGATGATGATGTTAGAAAATAGCCATCCATCGGGCGGCGATAGGACAATTTTCTGATCCTGTGATTGGCTAATTAAATTGACCCAATGTTGATCTTGATAGGGTTCTAAAATTCTTAAAGCGCGATCGCAAAGTTCTTTGCCATAGGTTGATTGTAGAGCTTTTAAACTCAAACCTTCCGCTAGTCGTAAACCTTGCATTAGGGTATCCATTAACTCTTCAGCTAGATCAATTGATGGTGCTGTAAATCCAACTCCCTCTGTTTGCCACTGGGCAAATGCATCCAGATATTCACGCATTTTGCGGGGGCGATCGCATCTTTGGCGATTTAGATAACTGGTTGCGCCCATACCGACTCCATAAAAAGACTGATTATGCCAATAGGTCAAATTGTGTCGGGCTTGATAGCCTGATTGGGCATAGTTGGAGATTTCATAATGCTCATAGCCTGCGGCGGGGAGAGTTTTATGGGCGGCGAGATACATTTCTACGGTGAGAGATTCGGTTGGTAAGGGTTGATCGCCAGCTTGATAGCGTTTACCAAAGGCGGTTCCCTCTTCGATGGTGAGATCATATACCGATAGATGGGTGGGCTGTAGGGCGATCGCAGTTTGTAGGGACAATTCCCAATCGCTCATCGTTTGATGGGGAAGCCCTGAGATTAGGTCAAGACTAAAGTTCTCGAAACCAGCTTTTTTTATGGCAGTGACAGATTCATAGATCTCCGCAACACTGTGACCACGCCCACAGATATCCAATAGTTCTTGTTGAAAAGCCTGTGCGCCCAGACTAATGCGATTTACGCCTAAACTGCGATAACCTTGCAAAGTTTCTAAACTAACTGTTCCTGCATTGGCTTCGAGAGAGATTTCGGCATTGGGTGCGATCGCAAAGTGTTGCGCGATCGCTTGCATGATCTGTGCTAACTGCGAAACACTTAGTAATGATGGCGTGCCACCCCCAAAGAAGATAGTTTGCAATGAATGCTCAGGTGGATGTTCTGCAACTGTCAAAGCAATTTCTTGGCATAAAACATCAACATATTTCTGTTTGAGTTCTTCACCACCAGTAGTAATCGCAAAGTCACAATAAAAACAACGACGTTTACAAAATGGAATATGGAGATATAAGGATTGTGGGGATAGCTGGCTCAAGGGGTTGGTAGCTCAATAAAGTGATGTCAAGTTACAAAAGTAGATGCAGCGCTTTGCGCTTTCTTAAAACCCAAGAAAAGTTTTGAATGGCTGGCTTTGCTAGCCATTCAAAACTTTTCTTGGACTATACAAAGCTACAAAAGACTGTAGGAAGAGATTTTATAGAAGTTCACTACATCGGCAATGAAGTCTCTATAGAAGAGATTAACCTATTCCAAGAAAAATTGCATTAATATCTGCAATCCAAGAATGAGTGATGCGGCGCTTTGCGCCGCATCACTCATTCTTGGGTAAGAGTCAAAACCTGTGGCGCATGCTGAGATGCGACACAGGTTTTGACTTTATATAGACTTGAGCCAATCCTTAATGTCATTGGGAACGGTTGTGAAATGGATATAGATTAAATTTTGGATGAGAGATTTTGATCTTGGGGAATGGGGGAGTAAGAGTTTATTCTCTAAGACTAAATATTCTGAGTTGTCAGCATTATTTGATAGAAATTGATCAATCACGATAGGATTTGACTGTTGATTTTTCAACACTTTGGCATAGATTTCTCCAGCTAGTTCTAGGTTTGAGAGACGCACATGGAATGAAATTTTGATATTGGTTAGCAAAGAAATATGCTGATTAGTTGAAATCTCGGCTCCGTTGGCTGATATTCGTCGAAATTCACCAGAAAGTATTTCCGCGCCAAGATGCTTTTCTTCAAAGATTCTATAGGCAAAAGGAATCGGTGTTGACAAGGGCTTGAGAGAGTCATTGAGCGAGGGAAGTTCGAGATTGTAAATACCGTCAATCCCACAGATATCGTAGATAGAAATTGGCTGCGAAACACCTTTGGGTTCTACTTGCATAGAGCTATTAGTTTTCACGATTTCTTCTACTTCTAGATAAGTACTTTCAGAGATCAAGATCTGTCCACCAACGGTGTAGGATTCAATGCGAGCAGTTAGATTCACATGATTACCGACAACTGCATATTTGGCGCGAGACTGCGAACCGATATTTCCTGCTACCACTTCACCCGTATTGATCCCAATTCCCATCGCAATTTCAGGAAGTTCCATTTGGACTAACTTCTCATTGACAGTTTTCATAGCTAGTTGCATAGCGATCGCACTAGCTACAGCCCTCTCAGCATCATCTTCACGATGAATTGGCGCACCAAAAAGAACTAAAATTGCATCACCAATAAATTCGTCAATCGTGCCTTGATAGGGTGCGATCGCTTCGGTCATTGTTCCTAAAAACACGTTGAGAATATCGACAACTTTTTCTGGTGGCATATTTTCGGAGACTGCCGAAAATCCCCGCAAGTCACACATTAAAATCGTTACTTTGCGGCGATCGCCTCCTAATTTCAAACCTTCAGGGGTTTCCAATAGACTCTTGACTACAGCATCGGTGAGATAGCGACTAAAGTAAGTCCGAATCTGCGCGGCAGTGATGGCAAGATAACTGGTTACGATCGCACCCCCACCCAAAAGCGCCATCATCGCAGGTGCAAAGGGCAACCACCAACCATAATGTAAGGCGATCAAGCATGACCAAAAGAGCATATTCGCCAGCACAAATGCGCTCAGCGATCGCAAGAATATGACTAGCAACTCACGATCTTTAGTGTTGACATTGCGCCATTGCCAAATCAAAGTCGCTCCTGCTAAAGCCCAAACCAATATCCACAGAGATTCCCAATATTCATTCCATGACCGTATCACTGGGCGACCATCAAGGGTGCTACTAAGAATATGACTAACAATCTGAGCGTGAACTTCCACTCCCGAAGTAAAAACACGAGTACTTCCCAATCCACTATCGATGGGTGTAAAAAACCAGTCCCGCAAACTTACTGCCGTTGCGCCAATCATCACCACGCGATCGCGAAATAGATTAGGCGCGACTTTACCTGTCAATACATCCGCCATTCGCACTACTTGATAGCCCTGCGATCGGCGATAGTTAATCATAAACTGGTGTCCACCGACATCGGCGCGACTATATCCGCCATCATTAGATTCTAATCTGGGTGGATTTAAAGCCTGTTCATAGGGAACTACCTGTTCACCATCGAGATAGAGCAGAGCTATCTGTAAACCAAAACTGAGAGTGAGATTTCCGTCAGGCAGTTGTAAAGATAATAAACCCCGCCGAATCCTGCCATCGTTATCAATGGGTAAGTTGACTGCGCCTACTTGTCCTAGTTCGGCAAGTACAGGTGGTGGCTTGATGTCAGAACTGGCTACAGAAAAGTTAGAATCCACTAAATCAGCTTTTTTGGTTGCGCCGATTAAAAAAGGAGTTGTTTTAAAGAGTTTTTCTAATTCTTTGTAGCCTTCACCAATGGGCTGATCACGAGCAAGATCTAGCCCGATCGCCCTTGGTTTTTGTTGTTTGACTCGAGTTAATAACTGCGTCAGCAAGCGATCATCAATGGGCCAGTTATATTTACGGATATCCTCTTCATCAATGCCAATAATTACCACCCGTGAATCAGTTGGCTCTAGAGATCGCCATCGAAAGAATTGATCGAGCATTGCTAGTTCAAGGGACTCTAAAGCTCCAATTAGCCTTAGCCCGATTACGAATACAGATATTGTTGGAGCAGCGATCGCAATGCCACGCCATTTCCATAGGACATTTTTAAGGCGATCGTAAATTGCCATGAACTATCTCTAAATCACTGATTAAATTATAGGTATAGCTATAGCCATTTACATCGCTTTGCGCTCAAAACCTAAAAGAGAGGGGCGGCGCTTTGCGCCGCCCCTCTCTTTTAGGTTTTGATGTTACATGGAACCCTCATCCCCTAACCCCTTCTCCCGCAGGAGAAGGGGAGCAAAACTCGCAATATTTTCTTGTTCCCCTCTCCTGCGGGAGAGGGGCTAGGGGTGAGGGTTTTACAGACTTCCAAGTAACATCAGTTGTTTAGTTACTTTTGTAAAACTAGAGAATGAGGAATAACGCGATCGAGGTTGGCTGATTTTAGTAAAGAAATCCACTCATCCCGAATTTCAGTATTTTTGGGTACAGTGATTTGGGCTTCGGCAAGGGATTGCAAAGATTCATACCAAACACTGCTTGAGGCAAGCAAAGCCGCTCGATCTAGGGGATTGGTAAGGGTGGCAAGTTTAGTAGCTACATCTTTGCTTAGCTCCACCCTCCGCACCGATCCATACACTGTGCGCGTGTTTTCGGCATCATCAATATCTAGCTGCCATGAATATTTTTTATTCAATTCCAATTTAGGAGCATCGTCTGGCATCTTATAGGCAATCACGCCAGCTTCATTTTTGATTTTAAAACTACTCCGATAAATCCTCTTACGTTGACTTGGTAAACCATTATCTTCGTCAAGGCGGAAATACACACGCCCATCGACTTTGGGCGTAAGCAGATAAATTGTGGGATGCTCAGAAATAGTTTGTGGGACAGGAGCTTGATCTACCTTTAAATCTGGTAATAAGGCGATCAAGCAAGTTATTTCAATAGACGAGCAAGCGCTACGCTTAATACCAGGAACTGAGACTTTAGGTGCGTCTAGGTTGCTCGGCGGGACATATTTAACCTTGCGGGTTTGGGCTTGGACAGATGGAGTCAAAGAAAGGGCAACTAGCGCACAAGTAATCAGCCAGTGACTTCCAGTAGTGATTAATTTATTTGTGATAGTTTTGTTAGAAAAAAACATAATGCGATCGCCTCCAGAGTTTTTAGATTACATTTCAGAGCCATAATGCGCTCAAAGCCGATCAAATGACCCACAAGAATTTTTTGAGCGCAAAGCTTTGTAATTGCACTTAGATGCAGCCTATTGATGGTTTGATTAGTACAGAAAGATTTTTGAAAGCGGCGCTTCGCGTCGCTTTCAAAAATCTTTCTGGGTTTTAAGTTAGCGTAAAGCGCTGTACTCACTAAAGAATGTAACTTTTTCTAAAAAGTTGCTAGCGACATACGACTTAACATTGCAGGTAGTCCGCGAGATGTAAGGATAAAATCATAAAAGAACTCTAAGACACTTAATTACCAATGCCAAATTGTCCAAACTGTAACTCAAAAGATGTGGTCAAAAATGGTTTTATTCATAACGGGAATCAAAATCATAAATGTAAAGCCTGTGGTCGCCAGTTTGTTGAAGCACCACGGCAAAAACTAATCTCTGAAGAAACCAAAGCCTTGATTGACAAACTCTTACTTGAGAAGATTCCTCTTGCAGGTATTGCCAGAGTTTGTGACGTTTCTGAAACTTGGTTGCAGAATTATGTCAATCGTAAATACGAGGCGATTCCTCAACAAGTAAATGTATCCGCTAAAAAAAAAGGAAGACTAACGATTCAGTGTGATGAAATGTGGTCTTTTGTTGGCAATAAAGGCAATAAACAGTGGATTTGGCTTGCCATTGATGTTGATACTCGCGAAATTGTTGGCGTTCATATCGGCGATCGCTCCGCACAAGGAGCGCAAAAGCTTTGGAATTCTTTGCCCAGTGTTTATCGTCAGTGTGCTGTTGCTTATACAGATTTTTGGAATGCATATTCTGTTGTGTTCCCAGACATGCGGCATATCGGGCATTGCACAAATGAAAGATGAATCAAGAAAAGCTAGGAATTGATTTGTACTTAAGATAGTGAATTAACAAACGAATTGAATGTCTCAACATTTCTTCCGATTTTGAATAACATAAAGTTTTGCGATGCAATCGGGCAAGATAATGTCTCAGTCTTGTATTTTCACCCTCAACTCTAGTCATGTAGGTTTTGCTAATAATTTGATCTTCCGAGTTAACAAACATTTTATAGACACAGTAGCCATCGGTAACCCAGAAATAGCATTGCCAAACTTTAATCAATGTCCATAGAGTTTTAAAGGTTTGACTACTCCTATCGCCTAATACCCAAGCCAATATACCTTGGCTAAAATGATTCACCGCAGTCCATAGCCAAATCAAGTTTTTTTTTGACCCAACAAAAGTCTGGAGTTCATCTAGTTCACCAACATCAGGAATAGTCTCAATCGGTGGATGCTCGGGTAATGGTTTGGCTACTTCTCTCACCCAGTTGATGACTGAATTATGGCTAACATCGGTGCATCTCTCGATCTGTCTAAATCCCATGCCGTTACAGTACATTTTTAGACATATTTTCTTGATATCTTGAGAATACCCAAGTACTGAGTAGCTATCGATGAACTGACGACCACAATCAGCGCAAATATGATTTTGCTTGTCTCCTCGTTTCCCATTCTTACGAATATGTGATGATCCGCACTTTGGACATTTCATTATGTTTCATTGCTTAAACTCGTTGTCTTTTATTTACTCATTCATCCTTCATTTGTGCAACGCCGCATATCGCGGTTGGAAAGGAAACAGGGAAAACCAATTATATTGAACGTTTTAACTGTACGATGCGACAACGAATCTCTCGACTAGTTCGTAAAACTCTCTCTTTCTCTAAAAAAATAGAAAATCATATTGGTGCTATCTGGTTTTTTATTCACCACTACAACTCATCCTTACTTGTTTAGGACTACCACATTGCAATCTAATTGTGTCTTGATTCAAAAAAGAATAGAGGCGGCACTTTGTGCCGCCTCTATTCTTTTTTGAATGAGTTGAAAACTACGAAATTAGTTAGACCTTAGCTAAACCGCTATGACGTAGCAAAGGAGCAGTAATGGGCTCACGACCTCGGAAGGTTTTGAAGACTTCCATAGGATGCTTGCTACCACCAAGAGCCAACACAGTATCGCGATAGAGCCGACCAGTCGAAGCGATCGCAATTTCATCCTCTAGTCCCGCCTCCTCAAAAGCCGCAAAAGCATCAGCGCTAAGCACTTCAGCCCACTTGTAGCTGTAGTAACCTGCGGCGTAGCCACCCGCAAAGATATGTCCAAAAGAGCAAAGGAAGTTATCTTCGGGCAGAGGTGGGATCACCATTGTGTTCTTAGCAAGGCGCGATCGCAATTGCAAGGGAGTTTCGGAGCCACCAACTTCATAGCGATGGTGCAACTCAATGTCCACAAGGCTAAAGTGCAATTGGCGCAACATTCCTGAACCACTCATGTAGTTTTTAGAATCAATCAGCTTTTGGAAATAGCTTTCGGGAAGAGTTTCGCCAGTTTCATAATGCTTTGCCATGCCAAACAATGTGGCGCGATCGTAGCACCAATTTTCCATGAATTGACTGGGAAGTTCCACCGCATCCCATTCGACATTGTTAATGCCTGATGCCCCTGAATAATCAACCTTAGTCAGCATATGCTGCAAACCATGTCCAAACTCATGGAATAGAGTTTCTACGTCGCCAAAGGTCATTAGGCTAGGCTTGCCATCAACGGGGGGAGATTGATTGCAAATCAAATAAGCGACAGGTAAACGGGTAATGGGCTTGCCATCTTCGATTACCTTGGCACGTCCAATGCAGTCATTCATCCATGCACCGCCGCGCTTTTCCGCAGGACGGCTGTAGGGATCAAGATAGAAATAGGCGATCGCCTCATTATTCTCGTTTTGAATCTCAAAAAAGCGCACAGTCTCATGCCAAATAGGAGCCTTACCATCCGCAGGAACAACGGTGATACCAAACAGACGATTAACTAAAGCAAACAGACCATCTAAAACTTGCGGCAATGGGAAGTAAGGACGTAACTCCTCGACAGTGAAGTTAAACTTAATCTCACGCTGACGTTCAGCCCAGTAGGACGTATCCCAATGCTTCAATTCAATGGCTTCCCCTTGAGACTTGGCAAATTCTTTTAGTTCCGCAAATTCGGCAACCGCAGCGTTGTAACTTGACTGACGCAATTCTTCTAACAGTTTCTCTACCGCTTCCACATTGGGAGCCATTTTTCGAGCCAAGCTCAATTCTGCATAACTGGAATAGCCAAGCAGATTCGCTTTTTGTTTACGCAATTCGAGAATGCGATCGATCAAAGGAGAATTGTCAAATTCGCCACTGGCAGCACGACTCACAAAAGCACGATACAACTTCTCTCGCAGATCACGGCGTTGGCTATGCTGCATGAAGGGAACATAGCTAGGAAAGTCAAGGGTGATACACCAAGGCCCTTTTTCTGGAGTGGCTTTGGCATCACCATCAAGACGAGCGGCTTGAGCAGCTTGGGCTAAGAGACTAGGTGGTAAGCCTACAATTTCTTCAGGCAAGGTCAAAGTCATGCTAAAAGCCTTAGTAGCGTCTAGCACATGGTTAGAGAAGTTGGTCGAAAGTTCCGCTAGTTCCATTTGGATAGCGTTAAATTTCTCTTTCGCTTCACCTTCCAATCCTACACCTGATAGCTCCGCATCACGGATTGCCGCTTCCACAATTCGTTTTTGAGCATAGTCAAGACTATCCCAATCAGATGATCCATAGATAGCTCTATAGGCTTTATAAACGGGCTGACTTTGGCTAAAACGATTAAAAAATTCGATAACTTTGGGCTGCACAACCTTATGAGACTCACGCAGTTCTGCACTGTTCTTGACACTGAGTAAATGTTCGATCGCGCTCCAAGCCCAACCAATGCGTTCCGTCAATTTTTCTAGTGGCTCGACTAAACCTGACCATGTGGGCTGAAGATTGGTTTCAAGATCAGACAGTCCTAGGCTAGTTTCTTCAAGTAATTGATGAATTGCGGGGATAACTTGCTCTGGCTGGATGTCTAGAAACGGTGGTAAGCCTTTGCCAATTAAAAGAGGATTATTAACTTCACTCATAAGTAATCTTTAAGATTTGTAAATAGTTATCTTAAATTATACAACAAGTGAAGATTTGACACTTTGTCCCATCTTCCTTAGTTTAGGGCGGTTATTCCTACAATTAGACCTTGACAGACGTTTGTAAGAAATTCTAAGTCTAGAGTCTCAAGGCGATCGCTACTTTTGTGATAGTGAGGATTTCGCATATTCGCAGTATCGGTAACCATCAAAGCTTTGTAGCCAGCATCCCAAAATGGCGCATGATCGCTGCGGCGAGTGTCGGGGATTGCTAAGCCACGCCAACCTGCGGGAAGCCATTCACAAGGCACGGTTGATTTCATGTGATGTTGCAAATGGATAAGATCGGGAATCGTGGGTATGCTGCCAATCAGTCCAATGAAGTCGCCAGTATTAGGATAGAACTTGTCTAAACCTGCGGGATAGCGCTGTGAGTTGGGAGTGCGATCGCAATATCCCAACATCTCTAAGGAAATCATCAGGCGTAATTTTTGCTTTTCATTTTTGAGCTTATTCGCGTAAGCTGTACTTCCAGATAAGCCATATTCTTCCATGTCAAAGGCAATTAACTGAATGGGATATTTGGCAGGATTATTAGATAGATGTTCAGCTAATTCCAAAAGGACTGCAACACCAGAGCCATTGTCATCCGCACCTACGCAAGCAGGAACCGTGTCATAATGTGCGCCAATAATCAGGGGCGATCGCTGTTTACGATCTTTAGCCTCAATTTGCAGAATCAAGTTCTGATGTTTATTGCCCTTAACTTCAAACTCATGGATGAGAACTTCACCGAATTTGGCAAAATGCGATCGGATATATTCACGAGCAAATAAATGACCCGCCGAGGCATAGTAGGGATTACGCTCGATGACTATTTTGTCGAGATGTTGAATTAATCGATATTGGAGATTTTTCATGATGATTCTGTTGACATTTGTTGAAGGATTTCCATTGTTTTAAAGCTGACGGTGCAAACTCTTTGCAGTAAATCGATTACCTGTTCTTCGTAATCAGCAAATTTATAGGTGTTGAACAGCATAGCTATGGTGGAATCTATCTTTGGGTTTCTTTTCTTTGTATTGATCGAGTATCCATTCAAGGGCGGAACGGTTGCCGAGTTTGTAATCAATTCACTCATTTTGATCTGATTCAAACAAAGTAATAATTTTAGTAAGATTTGAATTGTAAATTAGGATTCATAGTCAACACAAATTATTAAACCTGCTAGTAACTCTTTTAAGATATCGTCAGATATTTTGCCGATTCTTTTTACAAACCTTTCAGTCGAAATACTCCGAACTTGTAAAGTATTACCCGCAGAATCAGCAGTAAGATTGTTCTCTGGCGTGGCAGAAATTTTTACCATAAAAGGACGGTTTTCAAATTTTTCTTGACAACTAGTAATAGGAATAATAATTCTCATAGGAATTGACAAAAGTAAATCTGAACTAATCACTACAACAGGTCTTGTTTTTGAATTTCCTGTCCAATTGTCGGATTCAGATCCACTAGCCAAAGCTCACCTCTTTTCGGATTAATCATTAATTAAATCCCAGTCTACCGCATCTAAAATTTCAAATTCAGTAAGCTCTGGATCATCTTGAAAATCCTGTGCTGTATGATATATAAATTGTTTCAGATAATGATGTCTTTCTGCTAGAGGCATTTTTGCAATTTGCTGTAAACTCAATGGTTTAAAATTTTGTATCTCAGACAAGATAATAATTTCAACCTCTCCTGCATTTAACCTAATTGATTCATGGGGAATAATCTGCCCAGTTTCATTAATTGTTGCCTTGATTTTTTGAGCGTACATAATTTTTTCAATCAACTAGTATTTTTATTTTTTAAAGAAAAGTTAAGAAGCCTTTACTTCTTGTTGGTAAGAAAAAACATCTAAAACGACTGACTTAATTGGCTTGGATTTACCATTTAACATAACTCTAATAGCTTCAGATGTTTCCGCACTAAAAACTTCTTCGCCACAACGAGAACAAACTGTAACAGGAATATTTTCGACAAGATAAAACTTACCACCAATTTCAAAAACTTCATTGACATATTCCAGATGAGAATCATTTGAACTGCAAACATGAGATTTAAACATTTGTGTAGATTCTCCTAAGGCATTTGCTGAACGATCGCCATTGTCTTAACGCTGACGGTACAAACTCTTTGCAGTAAATCGATTATCTGTTCTTTGTAATCTGCAAATTTGTAGGTGTTGAACAGCTTGGCAATGGTGGGGTCTTTGGGTTTCTTTTCTTTGTATTGATCGAGTATCCATTCAAGAGCGGAACGGTTGCCGAGTTTGTATTCCCATGCGATCGCCTCAACACCTATCAACTGCGTATTGTCATCAAGGATGATCGCGCCGTTAGTTTTATCGGCTTTGAGTTTGGCTTTGGGGTTATCTTTGGTGGCGATTTCGACTCTTTGCAGTCCGTAGGGTTCTATGGTTTCGTAGTTGAGGTGTAAGTCCATTAGGGATTTCCCCCATGATGCCCATTGATGAAAGTCTTCGTAAAAGGGGAGTCTAGGAAATTCGCGTTTGAGGTTGAGTTCGTATTTGGTGCGGTAGGCGGGATGGTGGAGGACGGCGTAGGTGTAATGGAAGATGTCGAGTTTGGTGATTTCTGCCCTCACCCCTTCCTTAACGGGAGTTTCTGCCCTCACCCCTAGCCCCTCTCCCGCAGGAGAGGGAGACAAGAGATATTGCGAGATGGTTTGGAGGATTTTGGGGAGGTTTTGGGTGATTTCTTCGTTTTGGAAGCGGAGGACTTGTAAGCCGTTGGCTTTTAGGTATGTGTCGCGATCGCTGTCTCGGTCTTTTTGTAATTCATGGATACCGCCATCTAGCTCGATGACGAGTTTAGCGGCGTGGTAGTAAAAATCAACGATATATTGACCAATATTGTGTTGTCGGCGAAATTTTGAGCCATGTAGCTGATTTGAGCGTAAACATTGCCATAACATCTGCTCTGCGGGAGTTTGTTTTTGCCGTAATTCCTTAGCCTTCTGCAACAACACTTCAGGAATATCTCTCCTAGCCCCCACCAAACGTACCAAATCAGGATCTAATCCTTCATCCTTACTCTCCTCCAATCTTGCTCCCCTCTCCTGCGGGAGAGGGGTTGGGGGTGAGGGCAAATAACGCTCGCGGAATCTCTCCAAAGCCCAATCAGTAATATTCTCAATGCGATCGCCTTTTTCATCATAACGATAAAGCGGAAGACATTGAGCAGGAGCTAAAGAATAAATATCATAAGCAGGTATTATACTTGTGCTAATGATAGAAAATTCCACCCTACCTCCAGCAGCCAAAAGAATAGTTTTATTATTCTCAATCAATTTTTGACCAAATATTTCTTTATGAAATCCAGTTAAAACGTCACTTAAAATAGGCTCAACACAGTAAAATGTTTTAACAAAAGGTCGATAAAAGGATCTAATGAATTTAGCTTCATCAAATGATATCTTGGAATATTCTTTGAGCTTTTTCTTGAGATCGCGACTCCACTTGATCGAGTAATCAACAAAGTTATCGATGTCAATAGGTCTATTTTCATGTATATATCTTTCAACTTCAGAATTATAGACATCTAAAAAAAACTTCACTTTTGCCTGCAAATCAGAAAGGTTAAAATCGTAAACCCAATCATCTCTGTTGGTTTTTACTCCATTTGAAAATGTTTTAAAAACTGATTTTTCTTTGTCTGTTTGAGCCAATCTATTCTCTCTATCTATCAAACAAAGAAGCTCATCAAAATCATTGTTTGTTATGTCTATCCAATTGTGATTTTCATCAGGAGATAGATGCTCAAAGCTTAAATCGGAGAATTTAGACTGACTCAAAAAAGATAATTTAGACTGAGCTGATTCTCTATTAGATCTTGTATGGTAAAAGATTTTACATTTATTCTGTTTTAAATCTGTTTTTTTAACTAAAAACATAATAGCGACCCCCGTAAGAATTCCAAATACATTTGAATCAGAAGATACTCCCGATGGATTATTTCTAATATCACCTCCTAAATCGAATATATAAATATCACTAAACTCTTCAGAAACAACTTTTCTAAATCCATCGAATGCTTTAGCATTAATAAATGAAGAATTTGTTATATATGCGATAACTCCATTGTCACCTAACCTATCAGTTGCCCAGCGAAAAAACCTTGCATACATATCGTAAAGCTTTGTTTTTCTAGCTTTACTATTCTTGATATAAGTAGACTTTATTTGAGAATCAACAGCAGGATATTTTCTGTTTTTATTATTGTCATTTTCATTTTGTTGATTCGCGTTATACGGTGGATTGCCAATAATTACCGAAATCTTGCGATCATTTTGATTCTGAATCCTTGTCGTGTTTTGCACACTCATCGCAAACAAATCAAACTGCTTCCCCTCAAACCCACAATGATCCAGCGTATCCACCAGACAAATATTCTTAAACTCCTCATACCTCCCCATCTTCTGAGCATAGGTAAACTCAATATTCAAATTCGCAATGTAATAGGGCAGAATCGCCATCTCATTGCAATGAATCTCGTTCTTATACTTATGCTCCAACTTATGCGCTGGCAAATACTCAATCAACTCCGTGATGTAAGTTCCCGTCCCCGTACAAGGATCGAGAATCTCCACCCCCTCATCCGATAACAACTTCCCGAAATGCTTATGCACCAAATGATCCGCACTCTCGATCATAAATCGCACAATCTCATTCGGCGTATACACAATTCCCAACCGATCCGCCGCCTTCGGATTATAAGCTTTGTAAAAATTCTCATAGAGAGCCTTCAGAAACTTCTGCTTCTCATGATGATTGGCAATATTCTCCGAACTACGGCGAATCACCGCATAGTAATATTCAATACTCTTCAACGTATTACGGCGCGTCGTTCCTGTAAAAAACGTATCGATCATCGCCGACAACTCACGGGCAATATTATTTTCGCGATGAAACTGCGACTCATGGAAAATATTCGTAAAAATATCCTCAGTGAGAATGTGCTGAATCAACATCTCATGCACATCAAAAATCTCAATCTCAGGATTAATCGACTGCCGACATACCGCCAAAAACGCATTACGGCGATCGCGAAACTGTTGATTTTCCTTTTCTGCAACCTGAATTGTCTCGCGTAATTTTTCAAGAATATTGGGAATGTCTTCTTTGAATTTGGTAATGGCAGCCCGAAAGTCTCGCACCTCTGGACGTTCATAATCAACAAAAATATTTAATAGGCGATCGAGCGCATCCGCATCCCCCATCGACACCCGCCCAATCTCACGGCTATGCTGAATCAGCACCGCATTCTGAGAATCCTCAAACAAAATATTTTCATCGGGATAACCCTTGTTAAGCTTTTTCTCAATTTCATCATCGAGTTTGTCATACGGATCTTTGCTTTCCCACCAGCCATGCTCCAGCCTAATCGCATCCTTAATCGTGCCATCAGGAAAAACCGTCGTATTGAACTTGGTTTTAAAATCTAATTCAGGAACCAACAAATAATTACGTGGTTTGCAGTAATCATTCAATAAGCGCTCAAAAGCATTGCGAATGCTGGTTTCTTTTTTAGAACCACCATAGCGAATGATTTTCTCAACTTCAGATTGATATTGCGTAACCAGTAATCTCGACATATCCCCTCACTACCAAAATTTTACAGTAAGCCCTATCTCAACATTATGGAATACATCTTGATCATAAAAACTAAGCGATCGCAAATTTGCGATCGCTGTCTCTAATCATAAAAAAGGATTATGAGCGTAGACTGGAGAGTCTATAAATTAGAAGAATGGTCACCTAACCTTTAAAGCTAAGCCACAGGTACTTTAATTAGTAATTAAATCTGCTAGCGTGATTTTTATAATGGGGGTAAAGGGACTTGAACCCTTACGACCTTACGGTCAACGGATTTTAAGTCCGTAGCGTCTACCATTCCGCCATACCCCCTTAGGGCTTTGTTATTCTAACCTAAAACATGTAAATTTATGATCAAATATTTAATAAATTCTTGGTTTGAGGTTGATCATTGCTAATCTAAGTATTTTTTTAGGTATAATTTTGTATATATACTTACTACAATCAAGCGTTAGATGGGGTTTTGCAAGCATAGACAAATTTAATAGCTAAAAACAAGCATCATAAGAAAATTTCAGTCTATATCTTTAGAATATCCGTGGGCTATGTACCTGATAAGTTATGAGAAATTCGACATCAGAGTTTGATCCAAGCAAAGAGTCCCAAGCTCAAAGCTCTCATAAACCATTGCACATTCTGATCGTTGAGGATGTTGTACTTGATGTTGAGTTAACTTTGTTGGAATTAAGGTCAGCCAATATATCTGTTACTTACGACATAGCTTCTACAGCCGATGAATGTATGCGATATGTGCAAGAACATATCTATGATGCGGTTCTATCGGACTATCGGCTACCAAATTTTAATGGATTACAGGCTCTCAAATATGTTAGAGAGTCGGAACAAGATATTCCTTTTATATTGATTACAGGTAGTCTTGGGGAAGAGTCGGCGGTAGAATGTATTAAAGCGGGGATGACCGATTATATTCTGAAGGATCGCTTATTTCGCTTACCGTCAGTGTTGGAGCGAGCGCTGCAAGAGTTTGAGCTACGTCGTCAACAAAAAGAAGCGATCGCCCGTATCGAACAACAGGCTTGGCGGGAAGCAATTATTAACCGTATAGTCCAATCAATGCGGGAGACATTGGTTTTAGAGGATGTTTTACAAACAACAGCCAATTTACTACAGGAATCATTACAGGTTTCGCGATGTTTAATTTTTCAGAAGGCAGAAGATCAAAAAATTAGGGTGAGATATATTAGCGAAAATAGTAAGGATAAGGCTCTAATATCTGACATGACTTGCGAATTTTTTGACTTCTACCACGAAGTATTACACCAAGGACAACAGGTTGTATTTAATCAGAATGATTTAAATCTTGATCCACAAATTTGTCGGGTTGCTCAAGAGCATTCAGTTCTATCAATTATGATCACGCCTTTAATTTATCAAAATAATTATCTAGGAGGAATCAGTCTGCATCAATGTGATCGCGAGCATAATTGGTCAGAAAACGAGATGTCTTTAGTTAAAGCTATTACCGATCAATGTGCGATCGCCATTCATCAAGCTGAACTCTATCAAAGCGTTCAAAATGAGCTAAAGGAACGCAAAAAGATGGAAGATCAGTTGCGACATGATGCTTTCCATGACGCTTTAACAGGTTTACCCAATCGCGCCTTATTTTTAGATCGCTTAAGTCATGCTTTACATCTATCTCGCAGGCGATCGCATTTAATAGCAACCCATAATTTAAACGACGAAACTAGTAGTCCACCTATTGACTCTAGCTATCTTTCCGAGCAATTTGGTGTTCTCTTTTTAGACTTAGATCGTTTCAAAATGATTAATGATAGTCTGGGGCATTTAGCAGGAGATAAGCTATTGAAGTGTGTAGCAAATCGTCTTATTGAATGCCTACGGACGGGGGACACCGTGGCAAGATTGGGAGGGGATGAATTTGTGATGTTGCTTGAGGATGTTACTGATGTTAATGATGTGATTGAAGTTGCTCAGCGCATTCAAAAATCTCTCAAAGTACCAATATTAATTGATAGTAATGAGATATTTGTCAGTACCAGTATTGGCATCGCATTGAATAGTGATGAATATAGTCAACCCGATCAATTACTGAGAGATGCTGACATTGCCATGTATCGGGCTAAGGATCAAGGACGCGATCGCTATGAAGTCTTTAATCCTGTTATGCATACGGAAGCTCTTAAAAAATTACGCTTAGAAAATGATTTGCGAAGAGCCATTGAACGGAATGAGTTCCGCTTGCAATACCAGCCAATTGTCTCTCTGAAGTCTCGGCATATTTTAGGATTTGAAGCTTTGATCCGTTGGCAACATCCCGAAAAAGGATTAGTGTATCCCTCCGAGTTTATCGCCTTTGCGGAAGATGTTGGTCTAATTGTGGAGATTGATCTCTGGGTATTAAGAGAAGCTTGTATGCAATTGCGAACATGGCAAAATCTCTTTCCCCATGCTCAAAATTTAGTAATGAATGTTAATCTATCGGCACGTCAGTTCACGCAGTCAGATCTAACTTCTCAAATTGAACAGATCTTAAGACAAGCAAACTTAGATAATATTTGTTTGAAGATCGAAATCACCGAAAGAATTCTCATTGAGAAAACTTCTCTTGCGACTAAGATTTTGACAGAACTAAGCGATCTCCAGATTCATACTTGTATTGATGACTTTGGTACGGGCTATTCTTCGTTAAGTTATTTGCATCGTTTTCCGATTCATACTCTCAAAATTGATCGGTCATTTATTCTGAGATTAGATAATGAGTACGAAGGTAATAATGGTGAAATTGTTAAAGCAATTATTGATCTAGCAATTAATCTAGGACTAAATGTAGTTGCGGAAGGAGTAGAAACTGCCTATCAATTAGAGTTTCTCAAGTCAAATAATTGTCACGCAGGACAAGGATTTTATTTGTTTCAACCATTGAATGCTGATGCGATCGCAGAGTTGCTTAAGACTAAGATTGTCCCAACAAGTGAGGAATAGAATTTAATAAAAATTGATTGCTCTCGCTAAGAAAAGAGAAGTGATCTATCGCCTCACTTTTCTTTTCTTAGGCTTTTAAATTTTTAGTTGTCGCCATTCATGTTAGGACATAAAACCCAAACAGTGTGAGGTGGCGCGAAGCGCCGCCTCACACTGTTTGGGATACAAGTAGCTTTAACTATAAAAGGCGATCGCCTGTTCTAATGTACTGATATTTACTAGCGTTAAACTAGGTGCAGAACGCTTGAGCAGTCCCGTTAGCACCTTGCCCGAACCAACTTCGATCGCCTGTCCATAACCTTGATCTGCTAAATACAGACAAATCTCTCGCCAGCGTACAGGCGATGTCATTTGCTGAATTAGACGATCGCGCAACACCTGTCCTGAAGTCGTGGCATCATTTGGCTCCACGTTAGAAATTACAGGAACTTCCGCATCATTAAAAATAGTCTTTTCTAACGAGATCGCAAACTTGGCGGCAGCATCTGCCATCAGAGGCGAATGAAACGCACCACTCACCGCTAAAGGGATAGCTCGTTTGCTTTTGACCTGCTCACAAATCTGGGCAATAGCGGCAGATGTCCCTGAAATCACTACTTGATCGCTACTGTTGTCATTGGCAAGTACGACATCCACTGTTGCGGCGATCGCATTTTCTAAAACATTGCGATCAAACCCAATCAAGGCAGTCATCGCACCCCCACTTGCCTCTGACATTAAGAGCGATCTTTGCTTCACTAATTCTAAACCTGTCGCAAAGTCTACTACTGCTGCACAGTACAGCGCACTATATTCGCCCAAACTATGTCCAGTCACCGCGTTAGGTTTTGCGCCTTTAGACTTCAATACATCCGCAAGAATTGCCGAAATTACATACAAACAGGGTTGTGTAAATTGGGTTTTAGCAAGCTCCGTTGCATCGGTCTGAGCTTTTTCTAAAATTGACCAGCCAAGAATTTGTTCAGCTTTTGCAAATTTATCTTTGCCCACCTCCGCTAGATCCAAGCCCATGCCCACAACCTGTGAGCCTTGACCGGGAAATATCCATACATTTTTGGTCATTTCTTATAAGTGTTTAAAAAAATAGGTTAGCTATTGATCTTTGCATAAATCACAACGCTTTACGCTCAAACCTAAATCAATGAATTTTTTGAAAGTCTTGCTTTGCAACACTTTCAAAAAATTCTTATGATCTTTAGACTCCAGTACTCCCAAAGCCACCCGTGCCGCGATCGCTAGTGCCTAAATCCCCTTCAATGTAATTAGCCTTGGTCACTGGTTTTAATACTAACTGGGCAATTTTTTGTCCCTTCTCAAATCGATAGACTTCATTACCTAAATTAATCATAATTATTTGAATTTCACCTCGATAGCCAGCATCGACTGTTCCAGGAGAATTTAAAACTGTGACTCCATGTTTGAGGGCTAACCCACTTTTTGGGCGGACTTGGATTTCATACCCAATAGGAATATCAACCGCTAGCCCTGTCGGTATTGCCGCTCTTTGTAGTGGTTGCAGTGTAACTTCAATTACCGTATATACATCTGCACCAGCATCACCATCATGGGCATAGCTAGGAATCTGGGCATCGGGATGGAGTTTTTGAAATTTGATATCTAAGATTTGCATTGATAAAAAACTAATTAGAAGTTTAAATTGCTGGGTGTTGAAGTTGGCTTTGTTGGCTCAGGGGCTGGCTCAGTTAGTGTAGGAACTGGTGATGGAGCAGGTGATCGCGGGGTTAAAGTGGGTATCGGGGTCGGTAACGGATCAGGCGATCGCGGTGTTTCAGTAGGGGTCAGAGTAGGCGTAGGAGTTGGTTTTGGAGTTTCGGTGACCGTGGGTGTCGGCGTAGGAATAGGCTTAGGTTTGATAGGAGCTTCTAGCTGCACATCAAGTTTGTAAGTGCTTTCAGTATTGCTTGTGGTTTTGATTTTGATATAGTACACACCCGATTTTTTGAGCCTACCCTGCCAATAGCCTGTGGCATTGTCGATCGCTTTGCGGTCTAGTCCGATCTGATCGTCGCTTTGAATTGTCATCTGCAAATCAGCACCAGTCAAAGAAACCGTCACTAACTCATCTTTTTCAGCATTAAATCGCACATTGACAACCTGTCCTGCGGCAATCTTCTCACTAATAAATCCACGATTAAAACCTTCACTAATCGTCTTGACATCAAGACTGGTATTGATATTAGTAACTCCAGTCGCCGTAGGAGAGGCTTTAGGAGAGGCGATCGCGATTTCAGGAGGATTGGGAACTGCGCGATTGCGGCTAAAAAATATCGAGGTAATCGCCCATGAAGCAAAACCCGCCGCCAAAATAATTAAAATCCCTAAAAACCAATTCATGCCACCGCCATTACTAGAATCGTTGGTGGGAGTTTGAGAACGATAATTTACAGGCGCACGATTGCTTGCTCCCGCCACTACAGTTCTTTGCGGTAAATTTGCGGCTACAGTCGAAGGAACTTGGCGACCAACTGCGTAAGTCTTAGCGCCAGAAAAAGAAGCTTGAGCAACCTGTAAAGCTTGGATCACCTCATCAGCAGAGCGATAGCGATTGGTGGGCTTATAGCTCAACATTTGGTTGATTACCCTTGCAAAAGCTGGATTGACGTTGGTAAACTGCTGCCAATTCCAAGCGAGGTTAATACTGTCAAATAATTCTGCTGGCTCTTTGCCCGTCATCAATACGATCGAAGTTACGGCAAGGGCATAGAGATCGCTGTTGGCGTAGGCATTGCCTGACTGTAGTTGCTCAGGCGGCGCATAGCCCGCTTTGCCAGCTACCGTTGAGGCAGGAATCCCCATTTGACTGCTAAGTTTAGCGTTAGTTTCTTGAACGACTCCAAAATCAATTAGCACAGGTAAGTTATCCTGCGATCGCAACATCAGATTTTCGGGCGAAATATCACGATGGATAATATTGTGACCATGTAAGTAGCTTAGTACTGGCAAAAGCTGCTGCATCAACGCAAAGATTTCATTCTCAGAAAACGTCAGCCCCTTAGCCAGACGATCCAATAACAAATTGCGGTAATTTTTGCCTTCCACATAGTCCTGCACCAAAAGCAGTCGCCCTTCAGACTCAAAGGTGGCTCGAAATTCTGGCACTTGGGGATGTCGAATTTGATAAAGTACGGAAGCCTCACGGCGAAATAGTTCCTTCGATTTTTCCGTTACTTCCTGCGAATCTTGAGGCGGAATAAATTCTTTAAGTACACAGGTTTCGTTAAAACGCTCTAGATCTTGGGCTAAGTAGGTGCGCCCCATGCCACCCTGTCCGATCGTCGCTAGGATCGCATAACGCCCTTTTAGGACAAAACCTTGAGCAAATGGAGATTGCATCATTAATATCTCACCGCCATTGCACTACCACGAATAATATATTTAGCACCTTCGATGTCAATCGATGTACCAACCTTGACCTTCTCACTGGCAAATACTGCACCGTCATTGGTGATTTGGGCGGTTGCTTCGAGGGTGAGTGATAGATCGGATTGAGAAGTAGCTACGGCGCGAGGATCGTCAAAGAAAACTGCCGTACCATCTGCTTTTGCAGCAACGATCTTCGGCACAGCAATATCAACCTTGGTAATTGTGACTTCGCCCCTTGGCTGATTGCGAATGATAATTTTTACCTTGTCGCCAACCTTAACTAGGGATTGTGGGTCAACGGCACTTAAACCGCGTACATTCATGATCACTTGCACGGTTTTGTTTTCAGCCGTGAGCATCTGAGCGATCGAACTGCCACCATTGCCAGGGACGACAAGCAAACCAACTAAGACAATCATGATTATGGCGATCGCCCCAATATCAAGAATGCTAAATTTGCCAAATAAACGACCCTGCCGATCTAAAAGTGCCATGCGTCTGTAATTGCGTAAGTGGATTGTGTGACTTTGAAAATTTGCTGCTGAGCCTGTTGAGCAACGTAGGATTCTCTAGGGTTTTGGACTACAGAGTTGTCGCGCTCCTTGTGGCAGACCAGTAGTTCTATGTAACTTGTAAGCGTAAAAAGTACTTTCTGCTACTTAAGTATAGACACAAAAGTATAGACACAAAGTATAGGCGCAAATTAAAATTTAGTAATTTTGGCGGGATATTTTTTCTTTGCAAGGGGCTTAACGTTGTTTCATCAATGTCAATAGCTCTTCTGCGATAATTTCTCCCATGATGCTTGTAATTTTTGGCATCAAAATTTCATTGGCGCGACTCATTGAGTCACCTACCACTTGCGGCAATATGGCGATCGCCTTTTTACCCGTTGCCGATTTATAAAATCCAAGAATATCGCGCAGTTCCGATTCTGTAAAATACTTGTCATAGATAGGATAGGAAATCTGCTCAACCACTTGACTAATATTGATTTTCTGAACTACTCGATCGCGATATTTGCTAGCCATCCGCGATACGACTTCGGTTAATTGCTGCTGCACCTCAGGGCGATCGCTATCGAGAGCAGGAACTTTTTGCAAGACTGTGGATACGAGCTTTGGTAATTCGGCTCGCACCATTGATTCCATTAACTGTCGCGCATTAGTATCTGATCCCGTAATTTCCAATAGTTCTTTAATCAGCTCTCTCTTTGATTGAGAAATAACCGCCGAACTCGGTTTCTTGAGAGTAGCTCGGGCAGAAGTCTCTTGCGGAATTTGGGCGATCGCTGACTCTGGCATTTTGGAAAGACTCAAAGCCGTTGTCACAAATAATAACGTCACCGCAAAGAAGCGATTTAGCATAATTCCATTCCCATTCCTAATTGATTTCGGCAATTTTTTCGAGATTATAGTTGAGTTTGTCAGCGATCGCTGTCACCCAGTTTTCGTCTTGCTTAGTGTAGCTACGCGGAATATTCGCGCCCAACACCATGACTCCTCTTACGCCCAGAGGTTGCACGATTACACCTTGAGTATTTTCTGGCAAATAATCAAACTCCACTCGTCCTGGATAAAGCTCTAATTTCACCAGATAAACGGGCTTTTGGGTTTTCATTACTCGCGCTGCGATCGTGCCAATATTTACTTGATTGTTGTTACCTAGTATCCCCCTTCGCAAAATTGTTTGGCGATCGTAATAAACTGCTACCACCTTAGTTACCGTATTCGTTAACAAAATATGCGAAGCCCATGCTAGTTCAGTTTTAATTGCTTCAGGTAACGATTCGGCAATTTCTAAACCTTCTTCACCAACTAAAGTTACTGCGTCAGGTGGTTTTGGTTGGACTTGTTGCCACAATAAACCTACCAAAATCAAAACTGCACTCAACAAAACTCCCAAGGCATCAGCACGAGACTGGCTAGGGGTAAGATTTGCGGTCACCATACGGTTAGCTAATAGGGCAACTCCACCCAATGTCCCTACTACAAGGGGCAAATATCGAATCATGCTCACTCCTTCCAAGAATCGCGATAATCGCATCAGCAATTCTCATTATAAAAATTGGTCTTTTTGAAAGTTAGCCTTAAGCTAACTTTCAAAAAGACCAATTTTGGGGTTTTTAGCCTCAAAGATGCTGAAAACCCCAAAAATTAGTTTCACAATGAGAATTGCTGATGATCACACCCCTCAGATTGCGATCGCAATCTGAGGGGTGCTAATATAATTTTTTCAGTTTGGCACAAGTCAACCTTGTATCGGCTCAGAGACAACTGTTTTGCCACGGTATCAGTAAGTAGCTAGGTGCAATTAAGTACAAAATATCAAAACCTGTGGCGATCTCTACAGGTTTTGAATCAGGTTTTTAAGTATGCCCCGCTAATTAGAGCAATAAAGTATCTCGATTCAAAAAGAATCTACTGAGTTGTTTTTTTATCCAACTTTACTAATCCAATGTTAATCCCTTCCCAGTCTAAAAATAGACATTAAAAACCAAGGATTAGGGTTGCGGCGCGAAGCGCCGCAACCCTAATCCTTGGGTGGGAAGGGATTAATAAACTTCAGTGGATTAAGCTAAGCAAAATTCAAAGAGTGCTTCGATGAGCATAAACACTCTCTCAGTTGGGACTAACCAAAAATTTTAGTGCTGATATGACACCATCATCCCCCTCTCGCGTAAACGACGATAGCAAATCCACAATTGATGTGATTGCCGAAAGCGAGTCTTCGTCTGTCACGACCAAATCATTCACCGCTAATTCTCTTGTCATAGAGCGATCGCCCCATAAAACGGAACAAACAACCAGTGGTTTGGCAGTTACGTCAAGCGGTAACTTTGCTTCCGTTCTTGCTCCCCTTACGCCCGAAAAATTCAGTCAAGTTGTCAATGACGTTGAACAGCGTTTACGCATCGTAAACCAAACGCTGGGAATGCTCAACACAGATTTTGATGTGATCCTTGATGAGATGCTCCAAGCGATTCGCGGCAAAATTGGTGAGCTACTTTCTGCGGATCGCACCACAATTTTCTTGTTGGATTCTGACAAAAATCAGCTCTGGACAAATGTGCCTGACGAAAAGGGTAAGACTATTGAGATTCGCATTTCTACAGAGCCAACTAGTATCGCAGGTGAAGTTGCGACTTACAGCCGTACTGTTAATATTCCCTTTGATTTCTTTGATGATCCCCGATCAACTCAAGCCAAAAAACAATTTGATCGCACAGGCTATCGTACCTACTCGATGCTAGCAATGCCTCTTCTCAATGACAACGATCAACTAGTGGCAGTGGTGCAACTAATTAATAAGCTGCACATAATTGATCCCAGCTTACCCCTAGAAAATCGAGTTGACAATGTAGGGTTTACAGAAGAAGACCAAGCACTATTTGCCCAGTTTACGCCATCAATACGGCTAATTTTAGAAAGCTCCCAAGCTTTCTATGCGGCAGCCCAAAAGCAACGCGCCGCCGATGCCCTAATGAAAGCCGCCATGTCTCTGGGGCAAAGTTTAGACCTAGAAACTACCTTAAAAAAGGTAATGGAAGAAGCTAAATTATTGATGAATGCCGATCGCAGTACTTTATGGTTGATTGATCGCGATCGCAATGACCTATGGACACAAATCATTAACCATGATGGAAAAACAAAAGAGCTGCGCGTCCCTATGGGCGTGGGCTTTGCAGGACGGGTGGCAGTTACAGGTGAAGTCTTAAACATTCCCTTTGATCTCTACGATCATCCCGATGCTGATAACTCTAAAAAATTCGATCAAGCCAATGGCTACCGTACCTGTAGCCTGCTTTGTATGCCGATTTTTAACTCAAATAAAGAGTTAATTGGCGTGACCCAATTGGTCAATAAAGTTCAACGCGGCGAGTTTTCAGAATATAACCCTCAAAACTGGCCGAGCGCTCCCGATCGCTTCAAGGCGAGCTTTAACGGCAATGATGAAGAATTCATGAAGGTCTTCAACGTTCAAGCAGGGGTTGCCCTTGAAAATGCCAAGCTTTTTGCCAAGGTCAAACAAGAGCAACAAATGCAAAAAGATATTTTGCGAAGTTTGTCCGATGGGGTGATCTCCACTGACAAACATGGCAAGATCATCGCCGCCAATGAACGCGCTTACGATTTGTTAGGTGTCAATAATGTGGTTTTAGAAGGGCGATCGGTTTATGAATTAATAAATATTGAGACCGCTAATTTCTCTAAATGGTTTGAACTCAGTTTGACTGGGAATGACGATAAGAGTCGCAAGCAATATTATCCTGATCAGACATTGCGTTCCACCGATGGCGAGCAGCACAGCATCAATATATCGATTAATACCATGTCCGAATCTGACGAGGGCGAAGGAGTACGGGGAGCGCTAGTGGTCATGGAAGATATCAGCCAAGAAAAGCGCCTCAAAAGTACGATGTACCGCTACATGACTCAAGAGTTGGCAGAACAGCTTTTGGCGGGTGGTGATGCCAAAATGGGTGGCGATCGCAAAGAAGTATCGGTATTATTTTCAGATATTCGTAGCTACACCACGATTACAGAGTCCTACGCCGCCGAGGATGTGGTGATGATGCTAAATGAATATTTCGAGACGATGGTAGAAGCTGTCTTTAATTACAAAGGCACATTGGATAAATATATCGGTGATGCCATCATGGCGGTGTTTGGCTCACCCTTGCCAATTCCCGATCATGCGTGGATGTCAGTACAAACTGCGATCGATATGCGCCATCGTTTGCAAGAGTTTAATATTAAGCGGATCGAAAAGCTAAAGCCCCAAACTGCCAAAGAATTAGACATGGCAACGATCAGGATCGGCATTGGCATCAATTCCGATACGGTGATTAGTGGCAATATTGGTTCCACCAGACGCATGGAGTTTACGGCGATTGGTGATGGCGTAAATTTGGGATCACGACTTGAAGGTGCTAGCAAGCAATATGGCACTGATGCTGTCATTAGTGAAAGCACTTACAAACTCTGTGGCGATCGCCTATGGGTAAGGGAGCTTGATCGAATTCAAGTTAAGGGTAAAAATCGACCTGTGAGCATTTATGAGCTAATTGGATTAAAATCTGATCCAATTAGTGATAATCAGTCTCAAATTATTGAGCATTATCAATTGGGACGCGAACATTATCTCAGTCGTAAGTTTAGTAAAGCGGTAGCTGCGTTTGCCGAGGTTCTAGAACTAGACAGCCACAACAAAGCCGCCAATATTCACATTACCCGTTGTCAGCACTTATTACTCAATCCTCCCGAAGATGCGTGGGATGGAGTCTGGAGACTCACAGAAAAATAAATTTAGAAGAGGTGTCGGCGCTTTGCGCCGACACTTAATTATTCACTGTAAACCTAACCAATCAATGTCCCTATGCCTGAAATTCGCTTTCAAATTACTTGGCCAGACAATTCTCAGGACTCTTGCTATTCGCCATCCTTAATTGTTAAGCAATATTTTGAGCCAGATACTGAATATGACCTTGTTGATTTTGTCGAGCGATCGCGTGAGGCATTAAATATTGCTAGCGATCGCGTTAAAGCTAAATATGGTTTTCCCTGTGGACTGGCTCTAGGACAGTTACAGGATATCGAGGCTAAGGCTGCTCAGTATGTAGAAATGCCCCAGCCAAAAGTTAAATTTATTAAATTTAATGATTAGCTTGCATTGTGTCCACTATCTGATAAGATATAATTCCTAATAAATTGGAGAGATGGCTGAGTGGACGAAAGCGGCAGATTGCTAATCTGTTGTACGGCAGGTAACTCCGTACCGAGGGTTCGAATCCCTCTCTCTCCGTTCACAAGCCTTGTATAGAGCGATATGAGTCTTAAACTCGCAGATAATGCCACAGGTGAAGCACCTGATGTTGATCCTAGTAAATTTACTGCTGCTGATGTGGCAGCGATCGCGGATAGGCTTGAAAGAGATGATTACTCTGATGCTTTTGAAGGGTTAAATGATTGGCATATATTGCGATCATTAGCTTTTAAAGGTTCCGATTTAGCTGAGCCTTATCGTTATCTTCTTGACCTTGAAGCTTTTGATGAATGTTAAAAAAACAGGCTCTGTGTAAAACACAGAACCTGTTTTTTAATCCCAAAAAAGTATCGGCTGCGCGAAGCGCAGCCGATACTGTCTTTTTTTTGCTAATACTCCTTTCCCACTAAAAGAATATGGGTTATAAAGTTAATGATTAGGGTTGCGCGGCGGAGCCGCGCAACCCTAATCATTAACGGGGAAGGGAGCTACCTGCTAGCAGTTAGCTGGCGATATGCCCTAGACACTAACTTATCGTTTACAAAAGTTGCGTTCATGCTCAATTCAGGAGTTGACCAGCTAACGATCACTGCGCGATCGCCAAATTTTTGATCAAAGCCTAATGCTTTACCCTCAGCACCTAAGATGCTTGCGACTTGGTTGTAACCCATTCCCTTACTGAGACATACATAGTTTTTGAGGCTTACCGCAGGATTGCCACAACGATATTTGGCACTAGTCATGTTGGTGTCATGGTGCTGTGGTGGCAACAAAGCTAGATTAAATGACGGGGGCGAGAGGGATTCCACTAGCCATAGAGCTGCTATTACCATCACGGCAAAAATCAACACATCTTCAATAATGGAGCGAACTAAATTGCGTTGATGACGGCGTTTGATTTGTTGAGCTTTTTCTTTAGTCCAATTTTCCCAAGGGAAGGTATCGACCCAATTAATTGTGTCATTGAACTTAGCGATCGCCAGATCTTTTACCGCAATTAATGAACCTCTAGGATCACGAATGGCGATGCGGCTAGTGGTTCTGGCGATCGCGATCGTTTGAGGACTCGTTAACCAACCTTGGATGCGCTTTACAAGGTTGCCAACTTGTGAGCTTCCTTTAGCCAATATCCCTTTGTTGCGATTATTCCCGACAATAGAGCGGCGACTATTACTATTAGTAGCTAGAGCGCTACTGGACAATGGTGGGGGAGCAGCTAGATAGGCTATGTCACGCCCCTGTGACAAAATTGGTAAATCTTCTCCAATCGCATAAAATTCCCATTCAATGCGTCTTACACCTACTAGTTGTAAGCGATTAAAATAGCGATCTATATTTTGAGTGAATTCGTTGAGGCGATCGCGATCGGTATTGGGAACTATTAGAGTAAAAGCAATGGATAGAACTTGCTGCTCAAACTTAAATTCAGTTTGTTCAGCCGCTACTAGATCCATATAATCGGAAGCTAGGCTAATCAGAACATGTTGTAATTTCTGCCAAGCCTGTCTATCTTCAAGATTTAATCGCACTGCTTTCATGATTTCTCCTCATCTTAGACCTTAACGTAGGTCTCATCCGTCTATGGCAACTGTTGTAATAGTTTGAATATTTGTAGTTGCGCTTGTTTGTAACAAGCAAGATGTTACCCAAACTACTAATTTTTTTAACACGCTAAGTAAAACATCTTGATTACCTCCTATAAATCCCAAAAGGAATAGCGGCGCAACCCTAATCATTCACTTTATAACCCATATTCTTTTAGTGGGAAAGGAGTAAGGGCTTCGCCGTAAAATAAGGAACCAAATTTTTGATGGCGCGGCGAAGCCGCGCCATCAAAAATTTGGTTCCTTATTAAATTGCATAACCCTAACTAACAATAGTTCGGAGATGCTTGGAGCATTTAGCGGATAGGTGTGTATAACTTCATCTAATTAGCTTAAAAGTTAGTTAATGATGACAAGATCCTTTTTGACCCTGTGTAATGAGGTAACCGAAGTTGTAAGGTTATCTAAACATTTTAAGATGAGTCGAGGCGTTAAATGCTAACAGACAGCGATCGCGTTCAGGTTTTAAGTGAAGCTCTGCCCTATATGCAGCTATTTTCAGGGCGTACCATCGTCGTCAAATATGGCGGCGCAGCTATGAAAGAAGAAAGCCTACGACAAGACGTGATCCGAGACGTTGTTACGATGTCATTTATGGGACTCCGCCCTGTGCTTGTTCATGGCGGTGGCCCTGAAATCAACACATGGCTGACTAAACTAAACATTGAGCCACAATTTATCAATGGTTTGCGTGTCACCGATGCCGCCACGATGGAAGTAGTGGAAATGGTATTAGTCGGGCGGGTGAATAAACAAATTGTAGAGATGATCAATCTTGCGGGTGGTTCTGGAGTGGGTCTATGTGGTAAGGATGGTAATTTGATCCGCGCCCGTCCTCAGGGAAATGATGAAATTGGCTTTGTCGGTGAGGTGAGTGGCATTAATATTAGTTTGCTGACAACCTTACTCGAAGCAGGACATATACCTGTGGTTTCTAGTGTGGCTACCGATGAGACTGGTCAATCCTACAATATCAATGCTGATACGGTGGCGGGTGAGCTTGCGGCGGCTCTGGGCGCAGAGAAATTGATTTTACTTACTGATATTGCGGGAATTCTCCACAATTACAAAGATCCTAGTACGCTCTATCGCAGTTTGACTATTCAAAAAGCGCGGGAACTGATGAATGAGAATATTGTTAGCGGCGGCATGATCCCTAAAGTTCAGTGCTGTGTGCGATCGCTAGCTCAGGGCGTAAAGGCGGCGCATATTGTGGATGGACGAGTTCCCCATTCTCTGTTGTTAGAAATTTTTACAAATAGCGGAGTTGGCTCGATGATTGTAGCTTCTGAAACTTCGTATTAACCAAAACCCAAGAGAGAGTTGCGGCGCAAAGCGCCGCAACTCTCTCTTGGGCAGCAAGTCTCATTATGAAACCAATTTTAGGTTTTGCAGCGCCTTAGGCGCTGCAAAACCTAAAATTGGTTTCATAATGAGAACTGCTGTCTCTTGGGTTAATACCTTGACGCTATACTTGGATATTGCAGCATAAAAACCAATGAATTATGAATTGCGGTGCGATGCGCCGCAATTCATAATTCATTGGTTCTAACAAGACTGGCGATAGTTATAAATATTGCAAAAAATATAAATGCGGATTTATTTAGGTGAAGATTATGGATGATGATCTGGAAACTTCCAATAATCGCTCAACTGAGGATTTTAATAATCGTGACGAACCCCCACTAGTTGCCTCTAGACTGAAGCCATTTTCTAAACTGAGATTATCAAGGATTCGACTTCCCAGATTTAGCTCCTTTAGACTCAGCAGAACTCAATCCGATAGCTCTAGCCACAACAATGATTTTATATGGTTGTTATTGCTGCTGATCTTGATAAGTTATGCGTTTATTAGTTACTTTCTGTCGGTACTGCTAACTGTCCCTAATCAAAAATTCTTGGCGATCGCAGGTTTTGCGATTGTGGCAACATTACCAATCATTAGTGCTTTTTCTGATTTTGGACTGCTCAAATGGGGATATTTGCTCAGTGGGTTTTTAATTGTGGGTGGATTAATCTTTCTGACTAATGCTCCATTTAATTTCACTTTTTTGGCAATCATGGCATGGGCTGGATTAACCGCGATCGCTTTTGTGGGTGATTTTCTAACTAAAAGGCAAAAGCTATGGAAAGTAATTGGCATCTTGACAATTACTTGCTTAATGGGCTTAGGGATTGGTTATCAAATATGGCGATTAGCATCATCATGGAAATAAACTGCATATCCTAATAAAAAAAGCGAGCTTAGCTCGCTTTTTTTATACCTACTCTTCGCCTTCTTCAGCCTCTTCAGCCATAGGATAGACAAAACCATCATTTCTACCTGTGAGGATTGACTTACCTAATGAAATAGCTTTTTGAGCGTGAACTGCGGCTTTACGCTTCCATACGGCTTTACGACTATCTCGCTTGGACTTAGATGTGCGTTTCTTGGGGACTGCCATGATGTTATTCGCTTACTAATATGATTATTCTCTAATTTTGAGTCAGAAAATTTTTGACAACTTTTCCAGTATACAGCATGACTAAATCACATGAAACTAAATTAAAGGCGGTGAAACCAATTTTGAGGTTTTCACCGCCTTCGGCTGCGAAAACCTCAAAATTGGTTTTGTGAAAGCCAGCCGTAGGCTGGCTTTCACAAAACCAATTTTTATAATGAGAATTGCTGCATTAATATAACCAAGCAAGATTTACAAGGAGTTGCGGCGCGAAGCGCCGCAACTCCTTGTAAATCTAAATAAATAAATGGCGACGCAAAGCGCCGCCATTTATTTATTTAGTTTTACATTTGTAATAACTTGTACTCACTTTGGGGAAGCAACAGAGAAGTTTCGATTTGACTTTTTACCAGAGGACTGACGTATTCAGCATTATTTAAGCATTCGATTAGTAATTTATTACCGTCATGATATGTCCGTAATATCTTGAGCTGATTGTCACTAAATTTCCATTCTTGAGAACCCTTACGGTGCTGCACAATCAAACTACGCAGATTTTTAGACCACTCTAGTCCCTTAGCTTGCCACCATTTGGCAAATTTTTCCCTCTCCTTGTAAGGACTAGGTAGCTTTTCGCGTAGATATTGTAAGCCGCGATTTAATTCTGGTTCAAGAATGCAGGCTAGCTCCAAAATAGAATTATTGGCAAAATATAGAGCCAGATCTAGATTGAGCGCGAGATTGATGGTGTAGTCAATATCTATCTCCGTCTCCATCGTATTGTCTATGCCTAGCGATCGCGTTCGAGCCCTTTCTAATGAACGAGAATGGGCAATATCTAAAGCTCTAGCGCGATCAAGCGATCGATTATCTTCCAAGTCGATGTCTAAATATAGAGCGCGAATTGTGACGGCTTTATAGGGTGTTTGAATTTGAATAGACTGTTGATTGACCCATGACAAAAAAGATTGGAGGTGCGGATCTTTAGTTACAAGGTCATCAATTTTGCGCTTCATCAATTGCAAAATTTTGTCCGCTTGCTGAGAAATGCTGATGGTCATCACGATTACCCCATGCCAGCGCTTGATATAGATCCGATCTAGTAAATATCTTTCCGCGATCGCAGATTTAATATTGGCGAGTCGATAGGCCGCTAGATAGTCATGGAGAGTGGTGTGAGGAAATCGATAAACTCCCTTAGCACATTCCCACAAGAGGCTATGCTGCCACTTGAGCGATTGAAATAGCTGATCAATATCCAGATTTCTGGACGATAACTCATGGCTAGCTGCCATGCAATCGCGAAAATCCTCTTCAAGTTGATTATTTTGCCATACATAACCATGACGATCTAGAGCCACGATCGCTACATAGGAGAGCAAATTTTGTTTTTGAGAAATTGATAATTCTTGATGACTAGCAGGTAAGCATTTAGTCTGTTCCCAAGTATTTAGCAACAAATTTAAAATATCTTGATAAAAGTTAGGCTTTATATATTCATAACTATTAAAGAAGTGACAAATTTGAGTTAGGAAAAGTGGATTGCTAGCAATCTCCGCAAGTGGTTGATTAGTCGCAATTAATTGTTGAAATTTTTCAAGACGTTTAGGTTTGTTAGGACAAGTAAGCTGAAACCACTTAGTAGCAAATATGATTATTTGATTATTTTGAAAAGGTGCAATCTCTAAAGTAGTAAATGATTGTAAAACATGGGTATAAACTGGATTACGAGTAGCTAATACAATTCTATTGAGAGGATAGCGATCGCTAAAGTTAGCGATTTGTCGCAACACTTCAGTTTGTTGATTAGGGTCTATTTCATCTAAACCATCCCACAACAATAGTAAACGTCCCTCTATCAATAAATTCTCTAATTCATTACCATCAATAAGCTCATTTAAAAAGTCTTCCTTAAGTCCATAATTAGCAAGCTGATATCTAATCCATGTCAAGGGATTATCTGATGCGATATTGAGCGATCGCAATGATAAAAACACGGGCAAATATTCAGGCAAAGTCTTTTCGGCAATGCAGCTTATCGCCCAATGTTTAAGCAAAGTAGTCTTGCCAAAGCCTAATCCACCTACTAACAAAATATGTTTATTTTCTTCTAAAGCTTGCTCGGCGGTAATTGTAGGAGGATATAACTTTACTAAATAAAATTGATCATATTGTTCAGGAGGCACGTTTACAAATGCTTCGTGGAGATCTATATATTGATTAGTTAATAAGCTCGCAAAAACATTGATATCTGTATATAGATCGTGTAAATAAAAAGAAGTATTAGTATTTATTACCCGTAAGCGATCGCATTGCCAGACTATTCCCTCCGTAATGCTTTGTCGTAATGATTGAAATGTGATCTTTGGCGAATTCTTAGCGTTCTCTGTGCTTAATGACTCAGTAGTTAGTAATGGTGAATCCAATCGTGAGTTTATTTCAAGATTTGAGTGATTATTATTTTTTTCTTGAGAAGAATTGACACTTGTTAGATCTTCATTTACTTGAATTTCTGTAAGATTATCTTCAGAAATATTTAACTTCTCACAAATCAAGTCATAGGTGTTGCGATCGATTATTTCCTCGTTTAAAAAATTTTCAACTAATTGCACAGCTAATCCTAATTGCTCAGCTAGTTGTAAAACAGTATAACCTCGCTGAAAAACTTCATCTCTAGCTTTGTCAGCAAGTTCCGATGACGTTCTTAACATTAATGATGGAACCATTTATTTATCCCTTTTTTTCTTAAGGAACAACTAATGATATTAAGTTTTGCTTCATGTCATTAATTATTCGCTTCGTTATGTTCTAGGTAATTTTGCTTAGCCAATTAACTAATGCCACAAGTTGCTTTAATTAATTCTATTACCGATTAAGAAAAGTTTAATCAAGTGAGCTTATTAACATTAGCAATCGACGTTGGCGGCAGCAGTATCAAGGCGATCGCTTTTCGAGAAGATGGCACAGCCGCAACATCGCGAGTGCAAATTCCCACCCCCTGTCCCGCAACTCCTGCGACCATGATTACTTTATTACTTGAGTTGATCCAATCGCAGGGAGATTATGATCGTCTTGCCATTGGGTTTCCGAGCGTAGTAGAAAATGGCGTGACGAGGGGGGCAATCAATCTCCATCCTGACTGGGATGGCTTTCCATTGATGCAGGTCTTGCAAGATAAGTTAGGCAAACCTCTGAGGATAGCTAATGATGCTGATGTGCAAGGTTATGGCGCGATCGCAGGGCAAGGGGTGGAGTTAGCCATAACTTTAGGGACTGGATTCGGCTCATCATTGTTTCTTGATGGCAAGTTACTCCCCAACTTAGAAATCGGTCAACATATTTGGCGCGATCATCACACTTACGAGGATCTTTTAGGTCAAGCGGCTCTTGATCGAGTCGGTGTGCAGATTTGGCAATCAAGAATAATGGAGGCGATCGCTTCTTTATTCAAACTCTTTAACTACGACAAGATCTACCTCGGCGGTGGCAATGCTCGCTTAATAGACTTAAATTTATTGCAAATTTTACCTAACAACTTATCTAATAAAGTGGCGATCGTTTCCAACGATTTAGGACTAATTGGCGGGCTGGCTCTGTGGCGAACTCAATATTAAAACCCAAGAGAGAGGCAGCGCTTTGCGCTGCCTCTCTCTTGGGTTGATCAAACTAACCACAAGAATTTTTAGGCGATCGCGCCATCAGATCCCATCAGGATCAACTCCGATTGACCTTAAATAATTGGCTAATTTCTCTTTTTGTTGACGCTCTTGATCAGCGATCGTTCTTTGTTGCTGAGCAACTACTCTCTGTTGCTCAGCCATTACCTCAGCTTTTAATGCTCGTTCGTCACCAGTCAGCAATAAATTTCCTGACTCGTCCCACCAGCGTAACCAAGAGACATCATTATCTAGTTTTAGTCCCAGTTCCACACCCATCGGTGCGATCGCAAAATGTCCGCGTTCATTGTGCTGCATTTTGACATAGCGCCCATCGACTAAGTGATAAGCCTCAAGCAGCTCTCTCCATGCGTCAAAAATGACATAAAAGGGAATGCGAATTGCTTGCTCGTAAACCCAGAATTTTCCTGCTTTGTCGTCTTCACTGGGCGGTGTTGCGTCTCTCTCTTCAGCCCCATTACCAGAGACAAATTCAATCGCAATTAAGGGCGCAACAAATTCTTTCCATAGGACATAGGAACGGCGATATTCACCATCAAGAAGGGGTGATACGTTAGGAACATAAAACCAATCGGGGGCTTCGGCTCCTTTTTCAGGTGGTTCCATTAGTCGCCAATAAATGCCGCTATCTTGCCCAATGCAGTAGCGACCATCGGGATGTAGTTTTTCTAAGACTGGGGTGATCGAGCTAGTTAAAACAATACTTTGTGGGTGTTCCTGAAAATTTTTCACAAAGGTTCCGTCTGAGTCTGGCAGTTGCTTATGATCGGGAAGACTTATGGGAGTTGGGTAAACGGGTGACGAGGCAGTAGTTTTAGTTGGCGCTTCGGTAGTTTGCATAGTAGCTCTGAGAGATACGTTGACTCGATGTTAACATGAAATTTTTGGTAAAGTGATCGCAGAATCAAAGGTGATTTGGAATTAACTCGACAATCTTAAATGCTTTAGCCCCAACCCAACAGACTACTAACATCTAAAACAAAATCTGGTAAGACATCTTCCCCTGAGAGCATTTTGGGATTTTCTAAAATTTCCACAGGCTGTCCTTGACGGTAGATAGCTACGCGCTTGTGTTTAGGATCGAGCAACCATCCTAAAAGACAACCATTATCCATATATTCTTCCATCTTAGCCAGTCCGTGCTTCCATGAGTCACTGGGCGATAGAAGTTCGATGAGAAATTCAGGACAGACTGGTAAAAAGCCGCGACGTTGTTCGGGAGTGAGGGATTCCCATTTTGCGAGAGATATCCATGCCGCATCAGGAGAGCGATCGCCACCCTTGGGCAAACTGAAACCCGTTGAAGAATCAAAAATTTTACCTTGCTTCGCGCCATGATTCCATACATACAGCTCACCATTAAGGTCAGCGTTAAAACTCCCTGTTTCACCACCTGTTGGGGACATAACGATCAATTCTCCTTTGGTAGTTCGCTCTAGCTTCATGTCAGGATTTGCCGCGCAGATTTTGACAAACTCTTCGCGGGTTAGGGTTATAACTGAACTCAGATCGAGGGTTTGAAAATTCACGATATTATCCCGTTATCTACTCAAAAATAAGTTTTCTATAACCAAGGAAAAAATGGCGTAGCCATTTTTTCCTTGGTTATCACTCACCGATTAGGCGGCAGACTGAGAGCGTATCGCACATCTTATTGATTTGGTTACAGACTCGATCAAACTGATGGCGATCGCTAATATCGATACTTAAATCAATGATTGCCGCTTTACCTGTTTTCGTCTGCACATTAGCCCGCCTCACATTAATTTTATTGTCAGAAAGTCGCGTCAAAATGTCTCGCAATACCCCCACTCGGTCAATCGTTTCCACACGAATATCAATAGGATAGGTAACGACTTGCTCATTTTCTTTGTGCTGATTCCATGCCACATGGAGCAGGCGATCGCTAGGAATGTTAACTAAATTATTACAATCATTGCGATGGATCGTGATGCCGCGATTGCTGCCCAAAGCAACTACTCCCGTAATTGGCTCTCCAGGCAATGGCTTACAACAACCAGCGATCGAATAAACCATGCCATCTAGCCCCAAAATTGGTGCTTTAGAATTATGGTTATGGGCGGGTTCATGGCGATTTTCAAACTTATGAACATGGGGTAAATGTCGTTCTCCATGTTGATGTTCGCGCAGTTTATTAACTACAGCATTGACTGAAGTTTCACCATAGCCAATTCCCGCTAATAAATCTTCGACATTGTGATAGTTACATCGCTCCGCCAGCTTTTGCATCTGATCAGACTTAAGCAAAGCTTCTAATCCACTCTTACCCAATTCTCGTTCTAGAGCATTGCGCCCGAGAGTAATATTTTCATCCCGTCGCGATCGCTTAAACCACTGTCGAATTCGACTTTTTGCCGAACTCGTGGCTACAAAATTAATCCAATCAATACTAGGATGGGCATTGTTTTGGGTGAGAATCGTCACAATATCGCCATGCTTGAGAGGACGTTGCAATGTGACCATCACATTATTAACTAAAGCTCCCGAACAGTGATTCCCAACTTCCGTATGCACACGGTAAGCAAAATCTACGGGTGTCGCGCCACGGGGTAAACAATACACATCGCCCTTAGGACTAAATACATAGACCTCACTATCAAATAAATCGTCCTTGACACTATCTAGATATTCCTGCGGATCGTTCAGTTCCCGCTGCCATTCCACCAACTGACGCAGCCAAGTAAATTTCTGATCATCCCCCTTGAGAGGCTTGCTGGTCGAGTTACTCTCTTTATATTTCCAATGCGCCGCAATACCATAGTCAGCTATATGATGCATTTCCCAAGTGCGAATCTGGACTTCTACTGGTTGTCCTTTCGGTCCAATCACGGCTGTATGTAAAGATTGATAGCGATTGGGTTTTGGTAAACCAATGTAGTCCTTAAAACGACCAGGAATTGGGCAGAAATGATCATGCACAATTGCTAAAACTCGATAACATTCTTCTTTGGAGCTGACGATTACCCTAACCGCTTGAATATCATAAATCTCGTTGTACTGTTTTTTCTGGCGTTCCATCTTGCGATAAATGCCATACAGATGCTTGGGGCGACCGCTAATGTCAACATCCTCAATTCCGATTGAGGCAAGGCGATCGCCTAATACTTTAGTAACTTCAACTAGTTGTTCTTGGCGGCTTTCGCGAGTTTCGGCAACCAAAGATTCCATCATTTGATATTGCTCTGGCTCAATGTACTTGAAGGCAATATCTTCAAGTTCCCATTTAATCTGTCCCAAGCCCAGACGGTTAGCAAGAGGAGCAAAAATTTCTCGCGTTTCTCTAGAAATCAATACACGTTTTTCGGGACGCAAATGTTCTAGGGTTCGCATATTATGTAAGCGATCGGCAAGTTTGACGATAATCACGCGAATATCCTGCGCCATCGCCAGAAACATCCTACGAAAGTTTTCAGCTTGACTCTCGGTTTTACTCTCAAAGCTCAGCTTTGATAATTTCGTCACCCCTTCTACTAGTTGGCGGACTTCCTTGCCAAACATCTCTTCAATTTGATCGCAAGATACTTCCGTATCCTCAACCACATCATGCAAGAACCCCGCAGCAATCATGGCATTGCTTGCACCTAAATCTTTTAAAATTCCTGCGACAGCAATTGGGTGCAATATATAAGGCTCTCCCGAAGCCCGACATTGCCCGTCGTGCAGTCGGTAAGCAAATTTCATCGCCCGACAGATAATATCTTCATCTTCCCGACTTTCTTGCGCCTGTGAATTGTCCAAGCAACACTTTAGCCAGTCTGGAATCCATTCTGCTACTACCACAGAGAAATTTGGCGATCGCTCGCTTTCTCCTAACTGATCGACCTCATCCGATGTTTGAACAAGCCGATCCACTGAAACTTCAGCTAATAATGTCATCGGAGTCATATGTTCAATTGCCCCTTAGCAGAAATATTAATTCAGGTTTTGATAATCTTATTTTAAACTTTACGTCAATCATCTTGTTTTGTCTCTAGAAATTGTTTCCGTAAAACAAAAAGGTCTAAAAATATGGCTAATCGCGCTGAAGAATACCGTGAAAAACTCAAACAGTTAATGCAATTAGCAAATATACCTAGTCTGTCAGCTTTACGCGATCGCACAGGACTATCGAGAAGAGCAATCGAAAAACTGCGCTCTGGCTATGGATCAGCCTTAAAATATACTGACTTAATCAACCTTGCCCAAGTTTTACAGATTGGTGTAAATCAATTAATCACTGATTTTATAGAAGATATTCAGCCATCAAACAAATCAACAAATTCCATAGATTCTTTACCATTATTAGCTCCAAAATCAGCTTCAGAGTTAGAAAATCTGCGCCAAGAATACCAATACCTGCAACAAAAATTAGCTAATCAAAAACAAGAACTGCGATCGCAGTTTGAGCGCGAAACGATCCAACAGTTAGAATCCCTAATTTTGCAACTACCATCAGCAATTTATGCTGCCCAAAATAATCCTCAAATGCTCGCCAAAAATATTTTGCCTTTACTAAGACCCATCGATCTACTCTTGCAAAAATGGGGAATTCAAGCGATCGGCTCTGTCGGCGCTGAGGTGGACTACGATCCGCAGCAACATCAACTAATGGATGGTGGGGAATGTGGCGATCGCGTAACTGTCAAATATGTCGGCTATCGCCAAGGCGAAAAACTGCTTTACCGCGCCAGAGTCACGACCTCAAGCAGCAAAGCCCTGTAGGGTGACGGCCGACATTGCTATAGAATACTGAAAACAATTACTAAACGCGATATATCCATGAGTGGTACTAAGCTCTACGAAGGCAAAGCCAAAATCCTATTTACGACAGACGACCCTAATATTTTGCTGTCGCAGTACAAGGACGATGCAACTGCTTTTAATGCCTTAAAAAAAGGAACGATCGCCAACAAAGGTGAAATGAACTGCGCGATCGCCTCCCATATTTTTCAGTACCTAGAAGCCAACGGGATTGCTACTCATTTCATTAGCCAAGTCTCGCCGAATGAAATGCAAGTTGCCGCCGTCAAGATTTTAGCGATCGAAGTAGTAGTCCGAAACATTGCCGCAGGAAGTATTTGCAAAAGACTGGGACTAGAAAAAGGACAAACTCTCAACGAGCCTCTGGTGGAATTCTTTTATAAAAACGATGATCTTGGCGATCCCTTAATTACTGAAGATCATATCGCCATGCTTGAGTTAGCTACTCCCGATCAAGTTTCCCAACTCAGGAAATTAGCACTAGATATTAACCATCATCTTCAAGCATTTTTTGAGCAATGTAACTTGACACTAGTTGATTTCAAAGTAGAAATTGGCGCTAATTACCAAGGCAAATTGCTACTCGCTGACGAAATTAGCCCCGATACCTGCCGCCTTTGGGATAAAAATATTGCCGATCCTAGCGATCGCATCATGGACAAAGATCGCTTCCGTCAAGATCTTGGCAAAATTGCTGAAGCCTACCAAGAAGTTACCAAGCGCGTTTTAGCGGTGAAAATTCCTATTCATCCATAACATTATGGGGATATTGAAAGTTATAGTAATCTATAGCCTTAACCAGTCTATGGTAAGACAAAGCCAAAACACACAAGAGAGTTGCGGCGCAAAGCCTCGCAACTCTCTTGTGTGTTTTACAGCAGTCACTTATTAAACCTGCCTCAAAAAGCGATCGCAGGGCAAAGCCCCGCAACGGGTTTTATATATCTAGCTATATTAATCAGGCTTAGAAACTCTATACTCTGACTTGATCGTCAATAGTTTTCTATTAAAAAATTCTGTAGGTGTTTGGAAGACTCTATGCGTATAAACTTGCTCGTATTCACAGCCATTGCTGCCAGCACATTATCAATAAACCCTTTGCTGGCAAAGGCTGATCCCGCAAAGCAAGAGATTGCTCAAACGCCAACCTCGCAGCCAACGGAGCCACCTCGCGAGACTCCTCCGACTAGCCCAACTCCTCCCAACACAACTTCTCCCAACACAACTCCTCCCAACACAACTCCTCCCAACACAACTCCTCCCAACACAACTCCTCCCAACACAACTCCTCCCAACACAACTCCTCCCAACACAACTCCTCCCAACACAACTCCTCCCGCATTTACTCTACCGCCATCCACTCCCGCCCCTACTGCGCCCAGTGAAACTCAAGTTTTGGTCGGCGAAGTGGTGATCAAGACACCTGAAGGGCAACCACCACTATCGCCTGAGCTGGAAAAGCAAATTTATGATGTCATTTCAACAAAGCCCGGACGTACTGTAACGCGTACTCAACTCCAGTCCGACATCAACTCCGTATTTGCCACAGGTTTCTTCTCCAATGTGCAGGCTGAGCCAGAAGACACCGAAATTGGCGTACGAGTGACTTTCTTTGTGTTGCCAAATCCAGTACTTAAAGCGGTGACTACCGAAGGTACAAAAGTACTAGATAAAGCCGTTGTCGATCGCATTTTTGGTTCTCAGATTGGCAAAATCACTAACCTTAAAGATGTTCAAGCCAGTGTCAAAGAGTTAGAAAAGTATTACCAAGATCAGGGTTTTGTTCTAGCTCAAGTGGTCGATATTAAAGCAACGCCCGAAGGCGTGATCAATTTGGTGGTCTCAGAAGGAGTAATTGAAGGCATCAATGTTGCTTTTATTAATGAAGATGGTAAAACTCAAGATGCACAAGGTAAGCCAGTTACAGGCACTACTCGTGACTTCATCATTACCCGCGAACTAACCATCAAAGAAGGTGAAATTTTTAATAAAAACACCGTCCAAAGCGATCTTCAAAAAGTCTTTGCCTTAGGACTATTTGAAGACCTCAACATTGGACTTGCTCCTGGCACTGATCCTCGTAAAGTGATCGTAACTGTCAACGTAAAAGAGCGTAATACAGGCTCGATCGCCGCAGGTGCAGGACTAAGTTCTTCGACAGGTTTGTTTGGTACAGTCAGTTTCCAGCAACAGAATCTTGGTGGTAACAACCAAAAGCTAGGCTTAGACATTCAAGTTGGTGAACGGGAATTACTATTTGATCTCAACTTTACTGATCCTTGGCTAGCAGGCGATCCTAATCGCACTTCGTTTACTGCCAATATTTTCAATCGCAGCTTGTTTAGTTACATCTTTGACACCCCTATTGGTATCGGTGTTGATAACGTCAGCCCACGCATTAATCGTCTGGGAACGGGCTTTAGTTTCTCCCGTCCTCTAGGGCCTGCGACAACTGCGTCTCTAGGACTCAGGTATGAGCGAGTTAGTGTCACGAATAGCAACGATAATACACTTGCCCCGACCGATAGCTTAGGCAATCCCCTTACGGCAAGTGGCACTGGACAGGATGATTTGCTATTGCTGCAATTTGCCTATGCCACTGATCGGCGCGATAACCCCCTCAAGCCTTCCTCTGGTTCTGTGTTTCGGATTGCCACTGAGCAGTCAATTCCCATTGGCTTAGGCTCAGTATTTCTGAACCGAGTTAGAGCTAGCTATAGCTACTTTATACCTGTCAATTTCTTGAGATTTTCTGAAGGCACACAAGCTTTGGCTTTCAATATCCAAGGTGGAACTGTACTTGGGACTTTGCCACCCTACGAAGCCTTTCAACTTGGTGGTAGCAACTCCGTACGCGGCTGGGATGAAGGTAAGATTGGCAGTGGACGTAGTTTTGGGATATTTTCGGCGGAATATCGCTTCCCTGTATTCAATATTGTGGGCGGCGTGTTGTTCTTTGACTATGGTACTGATCTTGGCTCAGCGTCAGGCGTGCCAGGTAATCCCGCAGGAGCTAGAAATAAACCAGGTAGCGGCGCTGGCTATGGTCTCGGTGTGCGCGTACAGTCTCCCCTTGGCTCGATCAGGGTTGACTATGGCCTAGCTTCTAACGGCGGCACTCAGTTTAGTTTTGGCTTGGGAGAAAAATTCTAATTATGCAATACCAACAGACGATCGCCGCCCCATTTTTGATGTCAGGGATTGGGTTACATAGTGGCGAACCTGTCTCTGTGACCGTTAGCCCTGCGCCGATTGGTAGTGGGCGTTATTTTGTCTATGGTGATGCCAAGATCCCTGCAAATACTTCAGTGGTGGCAGCTTCGCAACTATCAACTGAGTTGCGCCAAGATCAATCTGGCGTGCGGACTGTTGAGCATTTGCTCTCGGCTTTGTTTGGTATGGGTGTTCATAATGCTTGCATTGAGGTAGATCGTCCCGAATTACCGATTCTCGATGGTTCGGCTTTGCCTTGGGTCGAGGCGATCGCCAAGGTGGGAATTACCGCACAGGTAGAGGGCGATCGCTTGGTCGCCCTAAGCGAGCCTGTGACGGTGCGCCGTGGCGATAGTTTTGTAACGGCGATTCCTGCGGAAACTTTGCGCTTTACCTATGGGATTGATTTTCCATCTAAGGCAATCGGTGAGCAGTGGTTTAGTTGGTCCCCTACGATTACTAATTTTGCGGAAGAGTTTGCCCAAGAGATTGCTCCTGCCCGCACCTTTACCCTTGCTGCTTATATTGATCAAGCTCGCCAAGCTGGATTAATTAGGGGCGGCAGCCTCGATAATGCGATTGTTTGTGATGGTGATCGCTGGGTTAATCCACCACTGCGTTTTGACAATGAACCCTGTCGGCATAAACTTTTAGATCTCATTGGTGACATAAGCTTGCTAGGATTCTTACCAAGGGCGCATATTTTGGCGTACAAAGCTAGCCATAACCTTCACGCTGAATTTGCGATCGCGATCGCCGCCCAACACCTGAACTAATTTCTAAAAACTACTCGCCTAGGTGGTCAGAAATAACAACTGCACTGGCTTTAAATACTGCAAAATTAATATCTAAATATGTCCACTTTGACCGAAGAAACTACTTTAAACGCTGACGATCTCAAGGCAGATCAAGCATCTGAGCTAGAGGATAGCGACCAAGCTAAAAAAATTCTGATGATCGAAGACATTCAGAAGTTACTGCCCCATCGCTATCCCTTCCTGCTCGTGGATCGCATCATTGACTTTGTGCCAAATAAATCTGCCACTGGGATCAAGAATGTCACCATCAACGAACCTTTCTTCCAAGGTCATTTTCCGCAACATCCGATTATGCCAGGGGTACTAATTGTTGAAGCAATGGCGCAAGTTGGCGGTATCGTGTTAAGAAAATTACCAGGCATGGAAGACCAATTATCATTGTTTGCTGGCATTGATAAAGTCCGCTTTCGTCGTCCTGTTGTTCCAGGCGATCGCCTGACCATTACCACCGAGCTGTTAGTTTCACGCAAACGCTTTGGTAAGATGCATGGACGTGCCGAGGTAGATGGGCAATTAGCCTGTGAAGGCGAGTTAATGTTTTCATTAGTCAATCTTTAGGTTTTAGAGGGCGATCTACGCCTTCTAAAACCGATTGTTATTTAGTGATCCTAGAGATCTAACGTAGTATCAAGCGAGCCAAACCTTTTATGCCTGTGTCTCATGCGCCTGTGTCTGAATTTATTCATCCGACAGCCATAGTGCATCCTGATGCCCAACTACATCCAACGGTCAAAGTTGGAGCTTATGCTGTCATCGGTGAGCAGGTAAAAGTTGGCGCTCATACTGTCATAGGACATCATGCGATTGTCGAGGGGCGCACCGAAATTGGCGATCGCAACCAAATTTATCCGGGAGCAGCGATCGGGCTAGACTCTCAAGACTTGAAGTATGTCGGAGCCGATAGCTTAGTGGAAATTGGCGATGATAATCGTATTCGTGAATATGTCACGATTAATCGAGCCAACGAAGCCCATGAAGTTACCCGCATTGGTAATGGTAATTTGTTAATGGCATATGTCCATGTGGGGCATAACTGCGAAATTGAAAATCGCGTGATTATTGCTAATGGCGTAGCTTTAGCAGGGCATGTACATATTGAGTCCTATGCCCGACTGAGTGGTGTTTTAGGGGTACATCAATTTGTCCGCATTGGTCGCCTATCGATGGTGGGCGGGATGAGTCGCATTGAACGCGATGTGCCTCCTTACTTTTTAGTCGAAGGCAATCCATCACGGGTGCGGACTCTCAACCGCGTGGGTATGGATCGCGCAGGGCTAGATGAGCATACTCAACAATCCCTAAAAGCCGCCTTCCGCCTGCTTTATCACCAAGAGCTGACTCTAGTCGAAGCCCTTGAAAAGCTAGCTCCCCTTGCCGACAATCCTCATGTGCAGCATTTGCGCCAATTTTTGCAAGACTCTATTAGCCCACATCGACGAGGACCAATTCCCAGCCGAGTTTGAGCATTATACATTTTTTTAAATGCTGGCTTTGCCAGCATTTATAGCTGTAGCCAGCCAAGTTAAGACACAAAACCCAAGAGAGAATTGCGGCGCGAAGCGCCGCAATTCTCTCTTGGGTTTTGTGTTTCTCCTAGCATTGATGACTGTAGCTATAAAGCAATCCACATAATAAAAAGCCCGCAACGGCGGGCTTTTTATTATGTGGATTGCTTTAGCATAATTATTTGTTGCTTTTGGAGCGATCGCACATCTTCTAAACTTGCATTGACAGATTCAGATTCCAAAATCTGAGCAACGGTCTGTTGTTTGAGCTGATTGTCTTGACAACCCAGCAAAAACTTCCATTCAGGATCACTAATTCTGGCAAACTGATAGTTATAGTCAAAGAAATTTGAACTATCTTGCCAACCATAAATACAAGGACTAGTCTCAGGAATAGCGTCTAAAAGTTCTGCGTCTACTTGCCAAGTCTGCTTAATAATCGGGGGACGCGCTAAAAAGAACTCATAATGCGAAATCGTATGCGGATCGAGAATCTCAATTAGTCGATAGCGCTGACGTTCGGTGAGATGTTGCGATCGCTCAAGCAAATCTTGACCTTTACCAATTAAGCGATCTAAGTTCCAGACTTGAGGATTAGAAAAACCTAAAAAATCTAAACCCGATGCATCAATCAACTCAAATAGAGAATTGATGTTGTAATTGATTTCTTGCGGATGTACATACATATCAGCAAAACAGGCATCTTGTTTGTTTTCCATTTCCCAACGATCTTTTTCGCGGCGGAGTAGACAATTATGTTCAGGTAGATTGGCAAATATTTCTCTACCAATCTTTACGCCATCTACATAATCACCACGGTTCTCACCCTGCAATAATGCGATCGCCTCTTGCATTAACCGAATTTCCCAGCGTCCCAACTCTCCATAGACAAAAATATGTAATAGTCCCCCTGGGGCAAGCTTACTTGCTAAGGCTTGAATACCTCGAATCGGATCAGCCGTGTGGTGCAGTACTCCCACCGAGTTAATCAGATCAAATTCTCCTTCGATCTGATCCACATCAAATAAGCTCAATTGACGAAACTCAACTCTGGTTGCTCGCGATCGCTGACAACGCTCTTGAGCCACCGCCAGAGTGCCTGCACTTAGGTCAATACCAATTACTGAAGCTTCAGGATTGAGATGGACTAAATATTCAGTACTCACCCCCGATCCACAACCTGCATCCAGAATACGAATATTATCTTTAGCGGGTTTTAGTCCTGTACAAAAACTATGGGCTGTCTGCCAATTCCACCGCCAGTTATAGCCAGGAGGTGGCTCATCAAGTATTGGCTCTGGAGGAAAAGGATATGTATTATAGAGTGCTGCAACAGCAGCACTAACTTTCGGATCGGACATGGTAGCTAAATGATTTTTCTAAAACACATTGCTAGCATACACAAGAAATTATGCAAATAATTTGGGATTGCGTACCCAAAAGATGAATGGCGGCGCGAAGCGCCGCCATTCATCTTTTGGATAGGACGAACCAAGAATTTTTAAAAAGTGTTGCTTTGCAACACTTTTTAAAAATTCTTGGTTCGGGTTTGAGCGCAAAGCGCTGTATGTGCAAAGTGAAAGCGAGGTAGCGCTATCTAAATATGTAGCGAAGGATAACTCCACCTCACGACCTGTCTCATTTTCATGGGGGAACATGAACAATGAGACATTACTGAAAATATGTTAAATAATTAATAATGGAGTAATACTAATAGGATGCAAAATCAAAAGACGATTAGCAGCGCTACTCGCTTCTTGGATTTTGATTTGTCCAATTCAAGTGACCACAGCTATATGTATTATTTTTAAACCACAAAAGTGTTGTTACACCTTCGTGAATTCGTATTAATTATTAACATTAAAAAACGCCAGATAACGAGCTGGGTGCGTTATCTCACTAGATTTACAACTATAATTTTAAATTCAAATTTTTACCTATTCCCTTGCAAATAGAATAGCACAGGCTGTTACTATTTTGGCGGTGCTAAACATCGATACAGAGAGAGCGTATTCTCTAAATTTTTATTAGGTTCTCTTAGCAAGAATGGTAAATGTCCAATGGGGGGATTTTTGAAATTGGGTTGACGACCTGATATATATTCCCATCTTGAAGTTTGGCGGTTATAGGCAGTGTCAATTAACGACTCCCCTAATGAGTTTAGCCAGCCCAGACGCTCGTAGGTAAGTTGAATATCTTTAGAAGAATCTTCATATACTTTCTTTTGAGCAAATAGTCCTTGTTGATCCTTAGTGGCTTCTCGCCATAACTGATCAACTATGGTTCGGTCGGCGCAGGTAATGTTATTTAGCTCATCAGAGTGGAACGTGCCATCTCGGAAAGAGTTGGGACCTGCGGCTTTGAGTAACACTAAATAAGTCTCATAATCAGCCGCTTTCCAATTTTTTTCCTTGAGATAAATTTTTAATTGATCGTAATTAACTCCATTGTCCAATTTGGGTGGTATTGGCGGCACAGATTCTATTGGTTTAACAGGTGCTGGGCTAGGACTTGCAGCGCTAATTGTGGAGCCATTTCTAAGTAAATTAAGCAATTGAGAATTAAATATATATACACCGATCGCTAAGGAAGATAGTGCGATCGCGGATATCCAAAATAGCGAATAACTCTTAACCTGTGGCTTTACGACTCGATCATCGGTAATTCTAGGAGAGAGAGTGCTTAGTTTTGGTAATCTCGAAATATCTTTGAGAACGTCATCAACATTTTGGTAGCGATCGCGGGGATTACAACGGGTCATCAGGTCGAGGATAGTGGCAAATTCACGAGTTACTTTGCCATAGGTGCGCCAATTAATTTCATTGTCGCGATCGCGTGGAAATTGGCTAGGATGTTTACCCGTCAGTGCCTGTAAAGCCAACATTCCTAAAGAATAAATGTCACTACAAGCAACAGACTCTCCCCGCTCTTGCTCATAGGACATATACCCCGGTGTGCCAATCGGTAAAGTTACCTTTGCTTTGTTATAAGCACTAGCAACTTCCATTTGTACTTGCTTAACAGTTCCAAAATCAATTAGCACCAGCTTGCCATCACTATGACGACGAATTAAGTTACTGGGCTTGATATCGCGATGAATAACATTAAATTTATGAACAAATTTTAATATCTCTAAAACTTCTTTTACTATTTGAGCAACTCTTGCTTCTGCCATTTGGCTGCCTGGAGGCATTTCGGTACTGAGGGGATGTCCTTCGATAAATTCTTGAACTAAATAAAATTCTTTGTTTTCTTGAAAATAGGCGTAGAGTTGCGGAATTAAATCATGCTTACCTAGCTCTTGCAAAGTTTCGGCTTCAGCCTTAAAAAGCTCTAATGCTTTTTGCGTAAAAATAGGATCGTCAATGGTGGGATTGAGATGTTTGACGACACATTGAGGATTTTTGGGTAGGCGGGTATCTTCAGCAAGGTAAGTTTGTGAAAAGCCTCCTTCTGCTAATTCTCTAATAATGCGGTAGCGGTGGTCGAGTAGCTTGCCTAACATATTGGCATTATAAGTTAGAGATTACTTTTAGAAGTTTAACTAAGATATTCGGCTTATATTTTGTCACCAAACGACAACGCTTCAGCAATTCAATTTTGGGGTTACAGTGCCTTAGGCGCTGTAACCCCAAAATTGAATTGCTGACAACGCTTTCAAATTTTTGGGGGACTCGTTTGAGCGGAAATTGCTGTAATAGCAAACCCAATCAGAGTAGGGCGGCGCGGAGCGCCGCCCTACTCTGATTGGGTTTGACGGTCTATTTTTTTTGGTTGTCAGGATCAGCCCAACCTAACAAATTTGATAGCCAACCACGTTTTTGTGGCTCGACGATGGGAGCTGGAGGATTTCGATTGTTAGCCTGCTTATTTTGAGTTTTGCTGGTCGGATTAGGTTGAGTAGGATTGCTAAGATCTTGAATATGCTTTAGGGCGAGCGGTTCTTGGGGATTAAGCTGTAGCGATCGCATTAAGCTGGCTTTTGCCATTTGCGGTTGGTTAATATTTTTATAGACCACGCCTAACATTGCATGCCCCTTGCTATTGTTGGTTTCCACCTGAAGAAGTTCGCGTAATTCCTTAAAGGCAGCTTTCCAGTCACCTTGACTCATATATATTTCACAGACCTTGAGGCGATCGCTGCTATTTGAAGTATTTACCGATTCTATTTTGGTTTGGAATACCGTGGCATCGGTATCATCTTGGCGATTTTTTGCCGTTTGGTAATTAGTAGCTGATGGATAGTTAGAAGTAGTTTTAACCGAGGAAGTCGGATAGATGGGGGGAGTAAACTTACTTTTAATTGGTGACTTTGGCAAAAGCACGGGAGGCATATCAGGCGCACCGTATTGATAGCCTTCTTTGTAGAGAATGTAAACAAGATTAAGTTCGCTAATTTGAGCGGTATATTCCAAGATAGTCTTGATTGATTCATACTGCTTTTTAGCGATCGCCGATACTGCGCGTTCATAGGCTCCATCGCTGGGGGCAAGCATGAGTTCACAAGCACTTGGCGAAAAAATCTGGACATTCCGTGATTTTTGCATTAATCGCTTTGCTAATAACTTAAAAATACCTTGATAGGCTTTACGCTCCTCCTCTTTCATCAGAATGTTGTAAGCGGGATTTACCAGTTTGGCTAGGTACTGAGTGGCAATTTCCTTTTCTTCAGCCGAAAATCCATAAATATCAGGATGCAATATCCGCGCGATGCTCACATAAACATGGCGAATATAGATGGGACTACTGATAATTGGCAATCCTAACGCCGCGTAATAGTCATTATTAAACTGACTAATACCTCGATCAATGCGGATAAATTGGACTCTTGACTCCTTGGACTGGTTCATGATTACTCGCTAGCTATATCTGGTAATGCAAAGGCAATCGAGTGAGCGGTAGTAGACTAAATCCAAGACTCTTTACGAGAAATTCTAGCTTGTCAATAAATTGCGATTGCGCCACAGGTTTTAGAGTTTTATGTTTAATTACGCCCAGCTACTTATATCACTATATTAGATTTCATATTAATCTAGCAAAAGTTGATTGAACAGCTTGATTTACAAATTTATCTTTAGCAAAGTAAGAGTTAGCATAAAAGCCCTAGAAGATGAGTGACACTCATCTTCTAGGGCTTTTAGCGCATCGAATCACTAAAAAGGCAGTGCTTAGTACTGCCTTTTTAGTGATTCTGGATTTAGAACCAAGTGCGATCGCTAATGGCTGCTTTCATTTTGCTGATCACTTCATCCACAGGAATAGCACCGAGTTCGCCATGCTTACGGCTACGGATGCTAAGAGTATTTGCTTCAACTTCTTTTGCACCGATGACCGCCATCACAGGAATTTTTTCCATTTCGGCTTTGCGGATTTGCTTCGCCATGCGATCGCCGCTATGGTCTAGCTGAACGCGCAAACCTTCAGCTTTCATTTTGGCAGCAACCTGTTCCGCATACTCCATTTGGCTATCCGATACGGCGATTAATTTCACCTGTGCAGGCGCTAACCAGAGAGGGAAGTCACCTGCGTAGTTCTCGATCAATACACCGATGAAGCGCTCAACGGAACCAAATAAAGCACGGTGGATCATGATCGGTTGATGTCTTGCGCCATCTTCACCGACATATTCCATCTTAAAGCGATCGGGTAAATTGAAGTCTAATTGAATCGTCGAACATTGCCAACGACGACCGATCGCATCTTCGATCTTAATATCGATCTTAGGGCCATAGAATGCGCCGCCGCCTTCGTCAATTACATAGTTCCAACCTTTGTGGTTAAGAGCTTGTTTTAAAGCCTCAGTAGACTTTTCCCAAATCTCATCGGAGCCAACGTACTTTTCAGGACGGGTAGATAAGTTGATCTCATAATTCTCAAAGCCAAAAGTGGAGAGAATTAGTTCTGCTAGATCGAGAACGCCACGAATTTCCTGCTCAATTTGCTCCTCAGTACAGAAAATGTGAGCATCATCTTGGGTAAAGCCGCGCACACGCATCAATCCATGCATGGTTCCAGAGCGCTCATAACGATAGACTGTGCCAAGTTCGGCGTAGCGAATTGGGAACTCTTTGTAGGAATGGAGTGTATCTTTGTAGATCAACACATGGAATGGACAGTTCATCGGCTTAAGTTGATAAACCTGATGCTCAACTTCCATCGGCTGAAACATACTTTCGCGATAGAAGTCGTTATGCCCAGAGATCTTCCATAAATCCAAATTCGCCATGTGCGGTGTAGTTACCGACTCATAGCCATTCTGGACATGGGTATCTTTCCAGAAAGTCTCAATGGTATTGCGGATAATTGCGCCCTTGGGATGCCAAAACACTAATCCACCACCAGCATCTTCTTGAATACTGAACAGTTGCAAATCCTTGCCAATGGTGCGGTGATCGCGGCGTTTTGCCTCCTCCAGCATGGCGTGATATGCCGCTAACTGTTCAGGATTTTCCCAAGCCGTGCCGTAAATGCGTTGCAGCATCGGATTTTTTTCGTCACCGCGCCAATAGGCTCCTGCAATACTCTCAAGGGCGAAAGCATCGGGGTGAATATCCCCAGTACTTCCGAGGTGAGGGCCTGCACACAGATCCCACCAAGGCTGTTTCTCAAATTTGGCTGGATCGCCAATGAAATAGCGACTAATATTTTGACCTTCAGGAATAGCCGCTAATAATTCAATCTTGTAAGGCTCATTTAGTTTTTCGATTTCCGTAAGCATCTCAGGACGGGGCAACTCCTGACGCACAAGCGGCTGATTCCACTTGATGATTCGCTTCATTTCCTTCGCGATCGCCTTGAGATCACTGGGCGTAAAAGGCTCTTTGCGATCGAAGTCGTAGTAAAAGCCGTTCTCAGTTGCAGGGCCGATTGTCACCTTAGCATCGGGATATAATTTCTGAACTGCCATCGCCATCACATGGGAACAAGTGTGACGAATCCGCGCTAATTTTTCGGTATCAGCTTGCCGCAGGATATCACTAGGTTTAATATCACTAGACTTGCTCTCACTGGGCTTTTCTGCAACTGCATCCATAACTTGATGTCGTGACCTTATTTACTAAAGAATTACTAAGACTGTACTTAAAACTGTAACTACAAGTCTATCATCAATGAAAGAATGCTTAACATCGTGGGAATAAGTAGTTAAGCTGTTAAAACTTTTCACTAGAACGATCTTGCGATCGCATCAGAAACAATACTTTTAGGCGATGCCTAGTGCTACTGAGTATTTGGAGCTTATGTGGTGCGTCAGGATTCAGCTTGTGTCAGTCAATTACCTCTTCTGCTAGTCCCTGCTGTGGTGGGTTAGCAATTACGATATTCAACTCAGCGATCGCATCAGGATTGGGGGATTCATAAACAACACAACGGTGAGGGAATTTGGCGTTGTGGAAAAAGGAAAGAGCGATGTCATGGGTCATGCTGAAGGTTACTCACTCTAATCCAACTTAGCGGTGAACAAACCGAAGCATAAAAAATATCAACCAGAAAGCGAAAACTACTAAACCAGCAATTATGCCAAGAATGCCTGATGAGTTTGTGGGTTGGTTCAACGAGACAGCCGAAGTAGTATCCGCAGTATTAATGAAGGTATCTTGATCGCGGATAATCGCCTGTGGTATTAAGTTCTCAGATTCAGTTCTGACATCTGGCATTTTCTTGACGGCTGTACCAATGGCTAAGAACTCGATAATGCCACCACCTAAATTGTAAACATAGGTTTTGATGCCAACCACCTGATCCGCACCACAGCGCCGAGCATCTTCGGCAATATGCTTTAAGGCTTCTTCTCTAGCTTCATAAATCAGCGTTGTCAACTCTCTAATTTCACCGCGTACAAAAGACTTGAAAAACGAGCTTATGCCGCCTAGCAATCCCAAAGAGTAAACGGAAACCCCTAAGACTAACTGCACAGGCATATACCCTTGATTAATCAAGTTCCACATTTCTTCATTGGTTAGATCGCTGGCGATTGGATTTTGGTGATAAACGTCTGGTAGTAGCGGATGATGTGAGGCAGTGCCAATCATCACCATTTCTTGCATTGCGCCCAGAGGCAAAATCGATGTCTTAATGCCGACAACTGCATTGGCTCCTACTTCCCTTGCCTCTGATTTGATACGCTGAAGGGCAAGATGACGAGTTTCATTAAAAATGCGTGAAAATTCTTTAATCTCTCCCCTAGCCAGACTTTTTAAACTGCCTAAAATGCCTCCACCAACTCCAATTGAATAAGCGACATTGCCAAATACAAATTGTTTGGGCGTAAATCCACAATCAACTTGACAGTATAGAGCTTGTCCATCGGCTGATGTTGAAAATTCAAAATGTCTAGTTTTTTCCCCTTCACGATGCACACAGGAACCGATCGCCAAAAATTCTACGTTTGTACCGTGAAAAATTAGTTCATTAGAAACCCCTGTAATTCCTACGCCGCCGTGATGTTTGGCTTCTTCAAGCATTCTTGCATAGGCGCGATGTCTACCCTCATGAATAATATTTGTAATTTGATGAACCTCGCCACCAACTAGGGTTTTCAGTCCAGAACCAATACTGTTAATCAATCCAAGTGAAATAACACTGTTGCCAATAACCAGATCTCCTGCGGATAGCCCATGCTTTCGCAAACAAAAAATCTCGTTGCCCGATAAGCCTGTAATTACTACCATAATCATGTCCTAAGTGAATTGAACGGTACTTTCTACTCATTTGAGATGATTACACAAATCTTTTCAAATCAGTCTTTACATTTTTCTATTGCTGTGGTCACTTGCTTTAGGAAAAATCAAAACCCAAGAATGTGCTTAAGTCAACAGATGATGACTAAAATTAAGTTTGTATTTAACCATTTGAAAAAAGTTTCAGTTTATTATTTTTATGCCCAAAAAATACTGGCACTGGATAGCAATTAGCTTGACAACGATGCTATCCGTAATATTAACAATCCATTTAAGTGCCTTACCCCCAGCCTTAGCCCAAAACCCTGCAATGCCAAGCGTTAACGCAGATGTGAAGCCCAATCAATCGCTGCGGGTAGTTACACGACTGATTAAACCCTTTGTGTTTGAAGAGGGGGCAGAAATCGTTGGCTTTAGTATGGATATACTGCGTAACATCGCCACTGAACTGGGCTTCAAATATACACTTGCGGTACAGCCTAGTGTTAATGGCATGTTGGAACAAGTTAAAAATAATCAAGCAGATTTTGGCATTGCAGCAGTGTCAATTACAGAAGAACGGAATAAAGACTTTGATTTTTCCTATCCATTCTTTCAAGGTGGCTTACAGATTTTAGTCCCCATTAAAAATGGCGGGAACTCACTATTTAGTTTACTATCCAATTTCTTTTCAGCGACTCTATTTCAGGTGGTTGGCTTAATTTTGTTAGTCAGTTTGATCCCTGTGCATATTGTGTGGTGGTTTGAGCGCAATCATAAAGGAGGTCTAGTCGAGAACCAACCATACTTCCCCAGTATTTTCACAGTATTGTGGTGGGTTTTAGCAACCTTGGCGACACAGGCGGAGGAAATGCCTAAAAATTGGGTGAGTAGAGTCATTGCTATATTTTGGATGTTTATATCTGTTGTCTTTGTTGCCTACTTTACGGCAACGGTTACTGCTTCTTTGACGGTACAACAACTTCAAGGAAGTATTCAGAGTGAGAATGATTTACCAGGGAAAAATATTGCTACGATCGCAGGTAGTACCTCGGCAAATTATCTCCGTAAGAATAATATTCAAACTACTGAAGTAGAGCAAATTGAATCGGCATATGATTTAGTCCTGAATGGACAGGTTGATGCAGTTGTCTTTGATGCTCCTGTTTTACTTTATTATGCTTCTCACGGAGGTAAAGGAAAGGTACAAACTGTTGGTAGTGTTTTTGAAAATGAGAACTATGGAATTGTGTTCTCTCCCAATAGCTCCTATCGCCGTCAGATCAATGATGCTCTATTAAAACTGGTAGAAAATGGAACTTATCAAGATCTCTATAAAAAATGGTTTGTGAGAAGCTAAATAAAGCCTCAAAAGAGAAGATCGGCGCTTCGCGCCGATCTTCTCTTTTGAGGCTTTATTTGCCCGTTAGTAATCAAGCTCTTTTAAGTTGTGGTGTTCCTCAGCAGCAAGATCGAAAAAGCTACCTGTCGTGCCATCAACATTGATGCTAAAGGAGTAATGGCGATCGCTTGCATCTACACTGACGGAGTAGGGAATATCTCGCAAACCGTTAAACCAGAATTGTCCATTTTTATCGGTGTAGGTAGTTTGTGCAGGTAACGAGTTAATAGTTACTTTCGCGTTTTTGATTAAACTATCACCTGTTACCCCTGACCAATTGCGCGTGTCGGCAACCTTGCCATAAAGAAAGCTGTCACCTTGGGGATGTGCCAAGAAACTATAGGCAGGTTCAATAATTGTGGCGATCGCTAATACAAAAATGGCGACTAGGCTCATTAACCAAAAAGGTTTTGGTTTGCTAAGTGTGAAGTTGTGAAGCTTGAATTTCTTGAGACGAATCATCGTGATTGCACCAATAATTTAATTTTTGATCTATTCTAAAAGTTTAGGTAAATCGCTACGGTCTTTTGCTCCAGAGATCGCGGCTGCCATCCGTTGAAACACTTCCACATTGTCCATATATCCGCGAAATAAAGCGCTACCAATTCCTTCGGCATTGAGAACGACATCATCAGCAGTGTGATTAGCAATGGTTTCCTTACGCTCCAAATCGGCGGTTAACAATAGTCCATCAGGTTCGCGATCGGGGTTTGCGGTGGAACCATCTTTTTCGCTGGAAGGATTTAAGTTGAAGTCGTCAGTTAGGAAGTTTGTCCGATAGGCGGGACGAGCTGAGACACCTAAGGCTAATTTGATATTAGGGTTCGCTTCATCGGGATAGCCATTGTTATCCTGATCGCTATAGGTAGGGAATCCCGCATTCTCAAAGGCATGTAAGGCATCCTTCAGATCGACTCTTTTTTCCTTAATGCTCAGAGTGTCAACCGTACCCGCAACGGTTTCACCTTGGGCATGGTCGGAGGTGACTAATACTAGGGTTTTGCCATCCTGCTGGGCAAACTCACGGGCGATCGCTACGGATTTATCTAAGGTCAGGACTTCGTACAGCACGCGATCGGTATCGATAGAATGAGCAAGCTTATCGGTTTGCGAAGACTCTACCAATAAAATCCAGCCTTGGGGCGAAACTGTGTCTAGGACAGCGATCGCTTTTTGGGTCATTTCAGGCAAGGTAGGAATCTTGGCAAATTCTTCGGGAACAGGTGGCTTCAGAGATTTTGCACCACGTCCATCAATGGTGGCTTTGCCTCTAGCAATCATGATATCTAGCACCGAGGGAATATTCTGCGCTCCCAGTGCTGACTTAGGACGAAAATCACCAAGAAATAAGCCTAAAATCGGTTTGTTGTTGGGTGCGTTTGAGAGACTATTCACATCAGTAACGATGCTATAGCCCTTACTCTTGGCAATCTCTACAAGATTTTTATCATCTTTACGAGAAACGTTATCTTTAAAATCAGCAACTTTATTCTTTGGTAAAAAATAACGCGCTCCGGGGGCTAAAGCTACGTCCACAAGCTGACTGAGTTCGGCTAGACTTTTAAAACCTGTAGCAGGAAGGGCATAGCCATCTTCAAAATGATCGAGCAACTGTTGGGCGATCGCATCGTATTGACGGCGTGAAACCAGATTTGAGAAGGTCGAGGCGGGTGTCGCATCAACGCCAAAGGAAGTTGTCGCAAAACCAATTCCCCAACCATGCAAGCGTTTCATATATTGAGGAAGAGTTTCAATCCGAGGATTATCGAGAGGATTGCTCGGAGTGTTGTCTGGGAAAGCTCCTAACGAACCATTGATCGTTTTTGCTCCTGATGTCAAGGCGATCGCCGTATTCGCAGAGTCGGGAATAATGCTGTCAAGGGAGGAAGTACTGACTAAACCAAGTTCTGTCATTTTTTCCATATTCAGAAGAGAAGTGGGTTTCCCATCTTTATATCCATGCGCCATAATTCGTCCCGCTGTGCGTAAGGGATTACCCATACCATCGCCAATCATTAGAATGATTTTCTTGAGATCACCTGCTAGTTCAAATCGCTGTACTTTATAAGTGTTTTTAGCAGTAATGGAAGTATTATCAGCTTTCAGTGTGGCGATTACCTCATAAGCTCCCGCTTTATCAAAGCTAAAATTGCGCCATGATTGTCCAAATAGATTTGGGTCAGAAGGTAATCCCACTTCGAGATTGCCTCCCGACATTGCTAGTTCTTTGGCGATTTGTTCCTGAAAAGCCTTGGTATAATCTTTGCCGTTGATACTGAGGGATTGCAAAGTGGGTGTTGTTTTTGCAGGAATAGTGTTTTCAATACGCAGGTCAAAACGTTGATTGACTAAAAATGTTGTATCGTTCGTTGGCCAAATTCTGACTTTCCCAATTGTTGCAGGGCTTTTCTCCGCTAAGGCAAAGGGAATAAAGGAGAAGTTAGTTAGCAGAAACGGTAAGGCGATCGCTAAAAATATGACTGAAATTTTACAATAGTTAACCATCTTTCTAGCTATACCTTTCAGGATTTTGCTTGAGCAATCTTTGGATAAGTAGTTAGTAAGTCTCATGGGATGATTGCTATAACCTTTAAATGATTCCATCAAAACATGGAAATTACTATATCAAGGTTAAGCAATGGATAAGAAATTATAGTCATGCTCTTGGCATCGACTCATATTTATTGGAGGAAAAACAACAATTATTAAGTCAGGAAGGTCTGCAAGTTAGCGATCGCCTCTCCCATTTAGAGATTAGGGTTATGCGATTTAATAAGGAACCAAATTTTTGATGGCGCGGCGAAGCCGCGCCATCAAAAATTTGGTTCCTTATTTTACGGCGAAGCCCTTACTAGAGGATAATGTATCCTCTAGTAATCTCTAAAACATTTATCCCCACTATGAAGCATATCTTTGACTTGTTGCTTCCCCATCAAGTAGATCGAACCATACATGGAATGAAGCTACCAGTGTATGTATTTATCGTGATTGCAATTATTAGTTTTGTCCGTAGTTGTATCCATCTCTTTACTCCCGATGGCGGTGCAGGGAGTATTGCAGGTATCGATCTCTCCGTAGCTGGTGCAGATGGAATCATTTTTGCCTTCGCATTGTGGGGAAGCGCTCAATTGATTTATTCATTAATTCAACTGCTTGTAGCCTTTCGCTATCGCTCGCTAGTTCCATTGATGTACGTACTATTAATCCTTGAAACATTGTTAAGGGAAATGGTCGGACATATGAAACCAATTGTTTTTGCCCATACCCCCCCTGGAGCAGTTATGAATTCTATTTATCTGCCGTTGTCCTTTATCATGCTGATTTTGTGTCTTTGGAAAAAGGATAAATCTAGCTAAATGGGCAAATGGTGAGGTCAATCGGGGCATTTCTTTAGAAAATTTTCTAAAGAAATGCCCCGATTGACTGGAATCTCAGATCAAACCTCAAAGAAAACTCTTAAAGTTTACTTTTCCAGCCTTTAAAGTTTTTTCTGGCCGATAGTTATGCATTTACTTTAGGAGGGAAATAACCAAGAATCTTGCTTTCATCAACTTCATCAATCTGATCAGGATCGAGATATTCATTGGCATAACGCAGATAGATCTTTTCGCTCATAAACAAATCAAACAGATCAGGATCAATATGATTATCGAGGCGCATCTTTCCGAGGATTTGTAGACATTCTGTTAAAGTTTTGCCCTTTTTGTAGGGACGATCTTTGGCACTCAACGCCTCAAAAATATCGGCAATCCCCATCATTCTCGCAGGCAAAGACATTTGATTACGGGTTAATCCCTTGGGATAGCCTTTACCATCCATGCGTTCATGATGTCCACCTGCATACTCTGGCACACGGCGCAGATTGCGGGGATAGGGCAACTGCTCTAACATCTCAATAGTCACAGAAATATGGTCATTGATCACCTTGCGCTCTTCTGGAGTCAATGTCCCTCTAGAAATACTCAAGTTATAAATCTCATTATCAGTTAAGAAATTAGTCTCCACCCCTTGAGGATCGCACCAACGATATCGGGCAATTTGATCGAGTCTTTCTTTATACTCGTCGCGCATAAATTCGCCGCCGATATTACAAATATGCAAGAAAGCCTGATCGCTAGAATATTGAACTAACTTCTGTTGTAGCACGTCCTCAAGCTCTGGAATGATACTGAGATTGCCTGACTCGATCGCTGCAATTTTTTGATGTAAGAAGCTAATCTCAGCATCGCGCTTAAGTATTTCAAAGCGAGTATTAACTAAATGAATCCGATCAAAAATTGTCTCTAGCTTAGTTGCCTTATCAATCACATGGACTGGGGTAGTTACTTTGCCGCAATCATGGAGCAGTCCCGCAATTTTGACTTCATACAATTCTTCTTCGTTTAATGAAAAATCTTTAAAAATCCCATAATCAGCTTTGCAAGCCGCTTCGGCGATCATCATCGTCAAAGTAGGGACGCGGCGACAGTGAGCGCCATTGTAAGGTGATTTTTTATCGATCGCCTCTGAGATCAGATTAATAAATGACTCAAACAATTCACGAAACTGACCGATGAGTTTGTTATTAGTTAAAGCGATCGCGGCTTGAGAGGCGAGAGATTCCGCAATACGCTGAGAAACCAATGAAAATTCAATGATTTGATGAGTGGTGGTATCTTTGGCATTGATCAACTGCAATACTCCAATTAGCTCATTTTCATGGTTAAGCATTGGCAGAGTCAAAAATGATTGCGATCGATAACCAGTTTTTGTGTCAAAAGCTCTTGTCCCCGAAAAGTCAAAACCATCCGCCGTGTAAGCATCGGGAATATTAATGGTTTGTTTATACAAAGCCGCGTGGGCTGCCACCATGTTTTTATTAGGATTGCCTAACTTATCGTAGAGGGGAAGTGGCTCAAAGGGGATCGGCTCTCCCAACTGCAAACCCATCATGATGCCGAGGGTATCATTCATGATGATTTCAAACTGGAGGTGCTTTTTATCTTCCGTCGCTAGATAAAGAGTTCCTGCATCCGCATTTAACATCGATTTTGCTGCCCGCAAAATCATCTCTAATAACTTAGGAGTGTTCTTTTCGACCGACAGGGCAATGCCAACTTCATTGAGCTTGTCGATAAGTTCAAAGGATTCTGATTTGGTGTTGCCTATTTCCATGGTTTGGGTCCCTACTTGCCAACAATATCTAGAGTCAAAACCTGTAGCAATTGTGTAGCATTTACCACAGGTTTTTGGATTTTATATTTAATGGTGTCTACCCTCAGCAATTCTCATTATGAAACTAATTTTGGGGTTTGTAGTACCTAAGGCGCTGCAAACCCCAAAATTGGTTTTTTGAAAGCCAGCCTTAGGCTGGCTTTCAAAAAACCAATTTTTATAATGAGAATTGCTGGTCTACCCAAGTACCTTTCTAGATTTCCAGAGTTAATGGGATGGCTTTTTCGCTCTACTAACTCTGGTTTTATATTTAGTACTGTACTAAATCGCAAATCCCTTACTTTTATGAGTATCTATTTTTCAGCCTTCGGTAGCTGATTAGATTCAATGAGTAGTTTGGGTAAAGGTGGTAAACCAGTTTTCTTCCAAAATTGTTGAAATTGCGTGGGGTTAGCTATTCGCCATCCTAACAATAAAATCGTAACTAAAAATACTGCTGTTACACCAAATTTCACAAGACTTATCGCAAATTGTCTAACATTCAAGAATTTTGAATGAGAATTTTGAATGACAACAGATTCTGCTGGTGTTGTAATTGGCAAATTTGAAGACACTTGATGCGATTCAGACCATATTTGGATCGCCTTGATCGCATTTTGTACTGAGATTGGTATTTGATTAGTCCGCGACCATTGCCGCGCGGCAGCTGAAGGAATGGGACATAAATTTTGACAAGCTAATTTCACAAGGCGATCGCGCAGTAATACTTCATCGGAGATCAGGACTACACATTTCTGAGGATAAGAATTGGCAACACCTAGGGCAGTTTTGGCAATACTCAGCATTAATTTTGCCTTACGGCTAAGGTTTTGACTAGCCCTTGGTTGTAGTTCTGGATGAGTCCCGCTGAGATCTGTATCTTGCCAATTAGCTTGCGATCGCCATTTTTGAAATTGTCGTGCTGTGGCTTCATTACCTTCAGATTTACCATCCGCAATATCTTTAATTTCACTCGTCACAACTTTTGGCAGCAGACAGTCACCTAACTGCGCGATCGCTTGCCATGTATTAACATCTGATTGGGTAATCGCCGTAGTTTCAATCAGAAATATATAAGGAGAATTGGTCGTCATAGGTACAGGATATTTTTATAGAATGCCTAGCAAACAACAGATTTTCATGGGTTTCTTATCTTGGCAGATTTCACTAGATTTAATAAGGGACTTAAGCCGCGTACCACTCATTTACTAAGTTGTTGAAAACTTCTTGTTTACAGCGTTATTTAGCTTTATTGATGAGGCGTAAACCTTGCCAGTTCCCAAAGTTATTGGTGTTGTTCCCAGTGCCATAACTGCCATAAAACTCGTTACAGCCCTCTCCAAATACAAAGATTCCTTTACCTTGTTGAGATGATTGAGCAGTGTTTTCTTGCCATTCAAAATTAATGACATTATTAAACTGTTGCCCAGTAAATTCCCCTGAAACTTTGCCTCGTTCAAAGTTGTTATATTCGTATTTACCTAATACTTGGTTGTTATCTTTTTCCTGAAGGCTGACTTTGCCAGAGGGTGTTTGCCATTCCCCACTAATTTTTGATTTGCAACTCAAACTGCTCACTGGTGTGGCTTCTGGCGCAATCAAATATTGCAAACTCCACGCTGTCACGACCACTACGCCACCGACCCCTAGGGCTAATATTAGCCAATTAGAAGTACCATCCCAAGATATGTTTATTTGTCTGGGTAAGTAAGTTTTGATAGATTCAGGAAGGTATTTGCCAAACATCGGCACATCTATCATTTTAGGGGCATCAATTTCCTGTGAGTCGCTGTCGCTGTGATCATTCTCGGAATTGGACTCATCAGAAGGTGGGGCGATCGCTGTATCGACATCCTCTGGCGGCACTGGGTGCGATCGCCTGCTTTTACTAGACCAAAGTTTTTGCATAGTTAAGCAAATTTGTTGCTATCGATATCTAGTATTCATTGTCGCATGATGTCAAAACCAACGCCCAGTTATCAACTCAGCGATTATGCCTAGTTTGAGGTGTTGCGAGGCTTCACCCAAAGCTTTTGCGGGTTTAGGTCTTACAGGAATTGCTTTTAAACCCGTTACAACTAAAAATATAGCTATCGCCAAGTGTACTAGGACATAAAATCCAATAATTGGCTGGCGGCGCGGAGCGCCGCCAGCCAATTATTGGGTTTTGATTTGTCCTAAAACAGATGACTGTAGCTATATAGTCTTGATCAAGACAGCAATAAACTGGTTTCATAATGAGAATTGCTTCCAAACCCAAGAGAGAGTTGCGCCGCAACTCTCTCTTGGGTTTAAGACTAGCTACAGCAACAGACAATTTTAAGATAACAATTATGTCTCGACCTTCAGAAACCGATGTGCAGCAAATTTTTGATCGGATTGCCCCTGTCTACGATCGCTTTAATGACCTGCTGAGTTTGGGACAACATCGCATCTGGAAGAAAATGGCTTTGCGCTGGTGTGAGCCAAAACAGGGAGAAACTTGGCTCGATCTTTGCTGTGGATCTGGGGACATGACGAGACTCTTAGCAAAACAAGTTGCACCTACGGGCAAAGTGATCGGCGTAGATTTTTCTAGGGAGTTATTAGCGATCGCAGCTCATAAAACCAAAAGCTATCCTCTTAATATGCAAAAGGCGATCGCATGGCAACAGGCAAATGTGTTGGAGTTACCCTTTGAGGATTCCAGTTGTAATGGCGCGACCATATCCTATGGTTTACGCAATGTCGTAGATATTCCCCAATGCCTTGCCGAGTTACACCGCGTTCTCAAAGCTGGCGCAAAGGTTGCGATTTTAGATTTTCATCGCCCCAGCGATCGCCTAATTCAATCCTTCCAAAACTTCTATCTTGATCGCGTAGTTGTCCCCTTAGCCGATCGCTTTAATATGACCGCAGAGTATGCCTATATCGCACCCAGTTTAGCGAGGTTTCCCATCGGCTCTGAGCAAGTACAGTTGGCAAAAAATGCAGGGTTTAGGCAAGCGCAACACTATGCGATCGCCAGTGGCATGATGGGCATTTTGGTGTTACAAAAGTAGTCCACAAATGAGCTGCTAATTAAGTTACAGCGCTTCGCGCCGTAACTTAATTAGCAGTGCGTGGCGTCGCCACGCACTGCTGATTATTTGTTGATCACAGACGGAGGGATCAGGGAAACAGGGGGCTTGGTGGGATGTGTCTGCTGCTCGTCTTGACCCTGTTCTTTTTTGCGAATGCTACGTCTTTTCCAACGATCTTGCATTGCTTCCATGTAGACATAGAAGACAGGAGTAATGTAGAGCGTCAGCAATTGTGAAAATACCAAGCCGCCAACTACGGCTAAGCCTAAAGCTCGGCGAGATTCAGCACCTGCGCCAAAACCTAAGGCGATCGGCAAGGTTCCCATTAAGGCGGCGAGAGTGGTCATCATGATCGGACGAAAACGCACTAAGCAGGCTTCGTAAATCGCATCGTAGGCAGTACTTCCCTCTTTACGAGCGCCGATCGCAAAGTCCACCATCATGATTCCATTCTTTTTCACGATACCGACTAAAAGAATGATGCCGACAAAGGCGTAGACATTCAGTTCACTACGGAAAATCAGCAGCGTCAGCAAAGCCCCAAACCCAGCCGAAGGTAAGCTGGTAAGAATTGTAATCGGATGAATAAAGCTTTCGTAAAGAATCCCAAGAACAATGTAAATCACAAAAATCGCAGCTAGCAGCAACCAGCCTAAACCTTGCAATGAGTCTTGGAATGCTTGGGCTGTACCTTGGAATTTACCTGTAGTAGAAGCAGGAAGAACTTCACGGGCATACTGCTCGATCGTTCCCACAACATCACTTAAGGAAACATTGGGTTTGAGGTTAAAGGAAACTGTTACCGCAGGCAACTGTCCTGAGTGATTTACCGATAGCGCTCCTACGCTTTTCTTGAAGGATGCGACCGTACTGAGAGGGATTAATTGTCCATTGCTCGATCGCACTGATAGGAGTTCAAGAGAATTCACATCTGCTTGATATTCGGGACTTAAGCCCATGATCACCGAATATTGGTTGTCTGAGCCATAGATATTAGAAACTTGACGAGTGCCGTAGGCGTATGACAGGGCTGATTCAATTTGGTTAGCAGTTAGTCCCAAAGCTGAGGCGCGATCGCGATTGATATCGATAGTGACTTGTGGATTTTTGACCTGTAAGTCACTGGTGACATCTTGAAGCTTATCGAATTGTCGTAATTTTTTTTCTAATTCTGGTGCAGAACGATAGAGTCCTTCGATGTCTGTATCAGAGATGGTGTATTGATACAAAGCTTTAGATTGCTGTGCGCCAATCCGAATCGTGGGCGGATTTTGTAAGAAGGCACGAATACCAACTACTTTCGCCAGTTTGGGGCGAAGTTCCTGCACGATTTCATCAGCACTGAGCGATCGCTTACTCCGTTCTTTTAATCGCATGAACAAGCGGCCTGTATTACTGGAAGCATTCAGACCACCTGCCCCAACCGTGGAATTAACTGCTTCAATGTTGGGATCTTTGCTCACAATTGCTGCAAGTTGCGCTTGATGTTGCGTCATATCTTCAAAGGAAATTCCTTGAATGGCTTCGGTACTTGCCACTAGTTGCCCGATATCATCATTGGGAATGAATCCTTTTGGTACTAATCCAAAGAGAATAATCGTCGCCACCAAGATCGTTGCCGAAATCGCCATCGTAACGCGGTGGTATTTGAGAGAATAGCGTAAACTCCATGCATAGAAGCGTTGAAAGAATCCACCCTGTTCTTCTAGCTTTCTATGACCATTTCCATTTCCATTTCCATTTCCATTTCCATTTCCATTTCCATTTCCATTTCCATTTCCATTTCCATTTCCATTTCCATTTCCATTTCCATTATTATCACCGTTGAGTGAATGACTTTCGTGACCATGATTGTGATTGCTATGGCTCAGAAAGCGACTACAAAGCATTGGCGTGAGACTGAGCGAGATAAATCCCGAAACCAAGATGGCGACGCTAATCGTGACTGCAAATTCTTGAAAGAGTCTGCCTAAAATTCCGCCCATAAATAGAATCGGAATAAATACCGCCACCAGCGAGATCGTCATTGATAGAACGGTAAAGCCAATTTCTTTAGAACCATCGATCGCGGCTTGATAACGAGATTTGCCCATTTCTAAATGGCGCACAATATTTTCTAGGACAACCACCGCATCATCGACCACAAATCCCACCGACAAGGTCAATGCCATCAAAGACAAGTTATCGAGGGAGTAGCCCAATTTATACATGACTGTAAATGTGGCTACTAGGGATAGGGGTACGGCGACGCTGGGAATAAATGTCGCGGAGAAGTTTCTCAAGAAAATGAAAATGACCATCACCACCAGCGCGATCGCTAAGAGCAAGCTGAACTGCACATCGTCAACGGAGGCGCGAACCGACTGTGAGCGATCATAAACAATTTCCATATCGATCGCCGCAGGGATTTGGGCGCGAAAGGTCGGTAATAGCTTCTCTAACGTATCCACGATCGCTACGGTATTTGTGCCTGGTTGTCGTTGAATGGAGAGAACGATCGCTCTAGTGCCGTTGTACCAACTGGCAAGGCGATCATTTTCCACACTGTCGATTACCTGTCCCAGATCACCGAGGCGGACTGGCGCACCATTGCGATAGGTAACAATCAGAGGACGAAAGGCGGCGGCATTATCTAAACTGGCGTTAGTATCGATAGTGAGCGTACCTTTTTCGCCAAAAATACTTCCCGTAGGTTGATTGGAATTTCCCTGCGCGATCGCGGTTGCCACTTCATCAATACCAATCGCTTTAGTCTTTAACGATTGAGGATCGAGTTGGACGCGCACTGCATATTTCTGAACACCATTGACCGTCACAAGGGCAACCCCATCGACCATCGATAGTCTCTGGGCAATCAGGTTTTCCGCGTATTTATCCACTTCCGATAGAGGTAAGACCTCTGATTTCAAGGCAATATAGAGAATTGGCTGATCCGCAGGATTAACCTTGCGATATTGCGGTGGATTGGGTAATGTCGGCGGTAATTGCCGCGAAGCTTTGGCGATCGCGGATTGGACATCCTGCGCGGCTCCGTCAATCTGACGATTGAGATTGAACTGCAAAGTAATACTGGTACTACCAAGGGAGCTACTGGAGGTCATGGAGTCTAGCCCAGCGATCGAGGAAAATTGCTGCTCCAAAGGTGTCGCTACTGAGGCAGCCATCGTTTCAGGACTAGCCCCTGGTAACGAAGCACTGACGCTAATCGTCGGAAAATCAACGGATGGTAGATCACTGACGGGTAGTGCCCGATAGCTGATAATGCCAAACAGTAAGATCGCCAGCATGACTAGGGTCGTCATGACGGGTCGGCGGATAAAGGGTTGAGTAATATTCATTCTTTAATTACCTAGAGACTATGGGATATGCGTTAGCGATCTTCTTTCTTAGCTTTATCTGCCGAATCACTTTTCTCCTTCTTGTCACCGTTTGGAGGCTGAGGTTCTTTGATTTCCACTTGGGCATTAGGTGACAGTGCAAATTGCCCATCAATTACCACTTTCTCGCCAACTTCTAGCCCCTGCGCGATCGCCACTTCATTACCAATATTATTGCCCACCTTAACGGGACGAATTTCTACGGTATTGTCAGATTTCACGACATAGACAAACTGTCCTTTCTGTCCTGTTTGCAGAGCCTGTGAGGGAACAGCGATCGCATTAGGTTCTTCTGCTAATTTGAGAATTACATCAACACGCTGACCGGGGACAATGCGATCGTCTAGGTTTGCAAAGGTTGCCTTGAGCTGCACAGTTCCCGTAGTCACATCCACGACACTATCGATAAAAGTAAGTTCTCCTTCCACTGGCTTGTTATCGTTAGGAACTACAGTCTGTACTTTAAGCTTGCCGCGCTTTTGATATTGCTTAACTTGGGGGAGGGACTTTTCGGGAACGGTGAAAGTTACATAAATCGGTTTAACTTGGCTGATCGTCACTAGAGGCGCATCACTATCCGCCTTGACTAAGTTACCTTGATTGACCTTGAGGCTGCTTACCCGTCCATTTACGGGAGAATAAATCTCTGTGTAGGAAAGCTGCACTCGTGCATTATCAATCAGAGCCTCGCCTGCCGCCAGATTAGCCTTGGCTGCTTCAATATCAGCTTTAGTTGCTTCCGCCGCCGCCACAGTGGTATCGACAGCACTGGATGTAGCATTCAAAGTCGCCTGCGAAGTACTGGCGCTTGTGCGAAACTGCTCGGCTTGGGTACGACTAACCGCGCCCTCAGCATAGAGACTGTCATAGCTTTTACGCTGAAAATCCGCAAAATTTAGCTGGGCAGCATCACGATCTTTATTTGCCTTAGCTTGCGAGATCGTGGTTTCGGCGCGAACTTGATTAGCGATCGCCTGTTGTAATTGGGCTTGGTTACGCGCTTGGGCGGCGATCGCCTGTTGCAATTGGGCTTCTAGAGGGCGGGGATCAATGCGAAATAGCAAATCCCCCTGCTTTACATCTTGTCCATCCTTAAAATTGACCTCAACTAACTGTCCACCAATGCGCGTCTTGACCGCTACGGTAGAATATGCCTCCACTACGCCTGTACTGCGAATCTGCACGGGAAGGCTTTTTTGAACCACAGGTGTAACCACCACTGGCACGGTGGGACGACGCTCCTTGCCAGTGGTGGCTTGGGATGAACCACAAGCGGTGAGCAAACTAGGGGTTCCTATCGAAACCGTTACTAATATTAATGCTGATAAGAGAGGATGCCGCATAGTTTTCAAGCGATCGTAATGATGTGACAACACTTTTTGTGAATTGGTATGAGATGTGATAGTTTTGGCTGTATGTTAATCGTTAACTTGTCTAACTATTAGTAGTACTACATTAATATAACTTCAGAGTCAAGATGAATGCATCACCAGATCTAATTACTTCGCAACTTTGTGCCGCCAGAGTTATGGACGTTATTCCTGCGGTGATGCGATGCATTCATGCTGAGGTACGTCAGCAAAAATCAACTTGTTTGACGATTTCGCAGTTACGCGCCCTTGCTTTTTTACAAGATAACGAGGGTTCATCGCTTGCGGTTCTCGCAGAACATTTGGGAGTTACGAGTGCATCAACCTCGACAATGGTAGAGCGCTTAGTCCAAAAAGAGTTTGTCACCCGCAAAGAACATCCTAAGCTGCGGCGACAAGTGGTACTTTGTCTGACCATCGCAGGTGAAGAGCATCTGCAACAAGTACGCCAACTAACTCGCGATCGCCTTGCTGACAAGCTCGCAGATTTACCCACCGAACAACTTACTAATTTAATCAACGGGCTTGAAGAACTCAATCAAATTTTTATAAGCAGGTAGCCATGAGGAGCGGCGCTATGCGCCGCTCCTCATGGCTACCTGCTCGGCTATATCTTCTACTGAGATTGTTTATAGTGGAAATAGATCATTCTCGCTTTGCTATCAGCATTCAAAAATTTATGTCCTTTGCCACTACTGCCTCGCCCACCCATACCAACTTTCAAATACGCACCGCAATACTCGATCTAAAACCTAGTTTAGTGCAATGGCGGAGGGACTTTCATCGTTTTCCTGAGTTGGGATTTCAAGAGCGCCGTACTTCAACAGTGATCGCTGAGAAGTTAACCGCATGGGGCATCCCTCACCAGACAGGTATTGCCAAAACGGGAATAGTTGCCACGATTACAGGTAAAAAGCAGGGCAATAACAAAGTTTTAGCGATCCGTGCGGATATGGATGCGCTACCGATTCAAGAAGAAAATATTGTTAGTTATCGATCGCAAATTGATGGCATGATGCACGCCTGCGGTCATGATGGACATACGGCGATCGCCCTCGGCACAGCAAAATATCTATGGGAACATCGGTCTGATTTTAGTGGTACGGTCAAAATTATTTTTCAGCCAGCCGAGGAGGGGCCAGGGGGCGCAAAACCAATGATCAAAGCAGGGGTGTTAGAAAACCCTAAAGTTGATGCGGTGATCGGTTTACACCTGTGGAATAATCTGCCCCTTGGAACGGTGGGCGTACGCAGTGGAGCCTTGATGGCAGCCACAGAGTTTTTTCATTGCAAGATTATTGGGCGTGGTGGGCATGGTGCGCTTCCTCACCAAACGATTGATTCCATTTTAGTCGCCGCTCAAGTTGTCAATACAATCCATACAATTGTCTCTCGCAATGTCAGCCCTCTTGAGTCGGCCGTCATTAGCATCGGCGAGTTTCATGCAGGTTCGGCAACTAATATCATTGCTGACTCTGCCAAAATTAGCGGCACGGTTAGGTTCTTTGATCCTGAGGTGGGCGCAAAATTATTGACTCGTCTAGAAGAAGCGATCGCGGGCGTATGTAATGCTCATGGAGCCAGTTATGAGTTTGAGTACACTAAGCTCTATCCACCTGTAATTAATCATCCCGCGATCGCTGAATTAGTGCGCTCAGTTGCGGAAACCGTGATCGAAACTCCCGCAGGCATCGTTCCTGAATGCCAAACTATGGGAGGAGAAGATATGTCTTTCTTTTTGGAGGCTGTTGCTGGTTGCTATTTCTTTTTAGGTTCTGCCAATCCTGACAAGGGTTTAGCCTATCCCCATCATCACCCACGCTTTAATTTTGATGAAGCTGCCTTAGCCACTGGCGTAGAGATTTTTGTACGTTGTGCTGAGAAGTTTTTAAATTAAAACCCAAGAATTAATGGACGGCACTTTGCGCCGCCAATCAATTCTTGACTTTTAACGCAAATGTAATTCTTTACACTTTGATCAAATCTGCGGATAGACGCTTAAAGTCCAAACGCTCATTCTCCACATCAACAAAAATGGTGTCACCATCACTGAAGTCGCCACGGAGAATACTCTTGGCAATCTGGGTTTCCAGTTGACGCTGAATGATTCGCTTGAGTGGACGTGCGCCGTAGACAGGATCATAGCCAACTTCAGCAATGAAATCGAGGGCTGCATCGCTAATCTTCAGGCTCATCCGTCTTTCTTCCAAGCGCTTCTCTAAGCGTTGAACTTGCAACTTGACAATGCGGCGTAATTCTACACGACGCAAGGCATGGAAGATCACAATCTCATCAATGCGATTGAGAAATTCGGGACGGAAACTAGAACGCATTGATTCCATCACGCGATCGCGCATTTCTTCGTATTTCGAGTCATCACCCGCAATATCGAGAATGAATTGCGAACCAACATTGCTAGTCATGATGATGATCGAGTTCTTGAAATCCACAGTGCGACCTTGGGAGTCCGTCACTCGCCCATCATCGAGTATTTGCAACATGATGTTAAATACATCGGGATGCGCTTTCTCAATTTCATCAAAGAGAATTACGGCATAGGGACGGCGGCGCACTGCTTCCGTGAGTTGTCCACCTTCTTCGTAGCCGACATACCCAGGAGGCGCACCGACTAGGCGGGAGACACTGTGCTTCTCCATGTACTCAGACATATCGATTCTTACCATTGACTCTTCTGTATCAAAGAGATAGGCGGCGAGAGCTTTGGCAAGTTCAGTTTTTCCAACACCTGTGGGGCCTAAGAAAATAAAACTGGCGATCGGGCGATTGGGATCAGCGAGTCCTGCGCGGGATCTTTGGATAGCATCTGCGATCGCTGTGACTGCCTCCTCTTGACCAACTACGCGATCGTGAAGCACATCTTCGAGTTGCAAGAGCTTCTCTTTTTCAGATTCCACTAACTTACTGACAGGAATGCCAGACCATTTGGAAATAATTTCCGCAATATCCTCTTCTGTGACTTCTTGGCGTAATAGCGATCGCCCAGAGGTTTTGGCTTCTTCAAAGTTCACCTCAGCGATTTCCAATTGACGTTGTAAATCTGTCAGCTTGCCGTACTTCAGCTCGGCAGCTTTATTCAAGTCATAATCACGCTCGGCTTGCTGAACTTCGATATTCACATGATCAATGCTTTCCTTGAGCTTGCGGATATTGTCAATCACTTGCTTTTCGGCTTCCCATTGCGCCTTGAGCGTAGTTTGAGCTTCTTTCCAGTCACCCAATTCTTTGTGCAATTTTTCTAGACGCTCCACCGATTCGCGATCGGTTTCTTTTTTGAGAGATAAACATTCCATTTCCATCTGAATCACTTTGCGATTGATTTCATCTAGTTCTTCAGGTTGGGAAGTGATTTCCATTTTGAGTTTGGCTGCGGACTCATCAACCAAATCGATCGCCTTGTCAGGTAAAAAACGATCGCTAATATAACGATTAGAAAGTGTCGCCGCCGCTACTAGGGCTGTATCAGAAATTTTTACGCCGTGATGTAACTCATAGCGATCGCGCAAGCCTCGTAGGATCGAAATCGTATCTTCGACATTGGGCTGATCGATGTAAACCTGTTGAAAGCGACGCTCTAGGGCTGCGTCTTTTTCGATATATTTGCGATATTCATCCAATGTGGTTGCGCCGATACAGCGTAACTCGCCCCGCGCCAACATTGGTTTTAGCAAGTTTCCTGCATCCATCGCGCCTTGGGTTGCGCCAGCGCCAACAACCGTATGGATTTCATCAATGAAGAGAATAATATTGCCATTGGATTCAGTTACTTCTTTAAGAACCGCTTTGAGTCTCTCTTCAAACTCACCGCGATATTTTGCACCCGCAATCAAACCGCCCATATCAAGGGCAATCAGCTTGCGATCCTGCAAAGATTCAGGCACATCGCCGCTAATAATCCGTTGTGCTAATCCCTCGGCGATCGCGGTTTTGCCTACTCCTGGTTCACCGATTAAGACAGGATTGTTTTTAGTGCGTCGCGACAGAATCTGAATGGTGCGACGAATCTCATCATCGCGACCAATCACAGGATCAAGCTTTCCTTCACGAGCCAGTTCTGTTAGATCACGACCATACTTGGTAAGCGCCTCATACTTGTTTTCAGGAGTTTGATTAGTCACTTTTTGATTGCCTCTTACTTGTTGAATGATATTGCGAAGTTTTGCTTCATCGAGTCCCACTTCTTGATAAAGCAGCTTGCCGAAGCGATCATCTTTGCAATAGGGCAGGAGAATATGCTCTATGGAAATAAACTCATCGCCGAAATTCTTCTTTTCTTTTTCAGCACGATCAAAGAGTACTTCTAGGTTGCGCCCTAGATAAACTGAGGTGTTTGAGCTAGAAACTTTGGGTTGACGGTTGATAAATTCATCAATGCGATCGCGCAATTTTTGAATGTTAAGCCCCGCTTTGCTAAAGATGCTCGAGGCTAGTCCTTCTTCTTCTAGCAAAGCTTTTAGTAAATGCTCTGGCTCAATTTGTTGTTGCTGCGCTGCTTTCACCACATCGGGGGTTCTAGCGATCGCCGCCCATGCTTTTTCTGTAAATTGATTGGGGTTAGTTGGTTGCATCGCCAGTTGCCTCCTGTGATCTAAAGTATCTGTGAATATCTTAGAGCGTCTCGTCAAAGAACAGGAGTGGTTCTACATGACAAAAGAGTGCGTGTTTCCGTACAAGTTATAGCTTTCTGAGTGGCGGCGCTTCGCGCCGCCACTCAGAAAGCTTTTTGGTTTGGGTTTATTCCTGCGCGGGAAATTGATTTAACATCATCCAATAAAATCCCATTTGACGCGAGACTTCCATGAATTGCTGAAAATCTAAGGGTTTGACAATATAGCTGTTTACGCCCAAATCGTAACAAGTCTTTAAGTCATTGTTCTCTGCTGATGAAGTCATTACCACCACCACCAGATTACGAGTGCGCGGCGAGTTGCGAATCATTTCTAAAATTTGAATACCATCGATTTTGGGGAGCTTTAAATCTAGAAGCACTAGTTTTGGCAATTCCTTAGTTGGTGGCTGACCATCTCGACCAAACAGATAATGAACAGCTTGTTCGCCATCAAAGGCAATATCAATTTTATTGACAAAGTTGTACTGCTCTAAAGCGAGTTGAATTAGCTCAACATCATTGGGATCATCTTCGACTAGCAGAATTTGAGTTGGTTCCATATATTTTAAAATCTAAATTTTGACAAAAAAAGTTGCGCCTTGATTGGGATATCCTTCCGCCCACACGGAGCCGCCATGACGTTGGACAATTCTCTGCACGATCGCTAAGCCGATGCCCGTACCTTCAAATTCGCTTTGGTTATGTAATCTTTGAAATGCACCAAAGAGCTTGTCAGCATATTCCATCTGGAAACCCACGCCATTGTCTTTAATCCTAATTATCCCATCGGGAAGACTATCAATCTCAATACAAGGATTGGGTTGGTTTTGGCTAAATTTCACAGCATTACCAATGAGATTATTAAAAACCTGTTGCAATAGGAGCCGATCGCCAAATTTGGTTGGTAAATCCGCGATCGCAAATTCAATAGCGGGATTATGGTGGGGATCGCTACTGATAATTGCGATCGCTTCATCAACTAATTCCCGAATTGATAATTGGCTTGAATCTAGAGTTCGTCGTCCATAACGAGATAGAGTCAGCAATCCATCAATTAGATGTCCCATCTTTTGACTACTACTCTCGATCACTTGCAAATAGTGAGCTACTTTGGGATCATTTAATACTTCATGATGTTTTTGGAGTTGTTGTTTCAAAGCATTTACAAATCCATTCATATGACGTAATGGCGCTCGCAGATCGTGGGAAATAGAATAGGAAAAAGCTTCTAATTCTCGATTTGTGTTGGCTAATTTATGGGCTGTTTCTAAAATCTTGGCTTCGGCGAGCTTGCGATCGCTAATATCCATCGCTGTGCCGATGATGTGGGTTAACTGACCTGATGCGTCGTAGATCATCTCACCGCGAGCCATTACAGGGATTACGGTTCCATTTGGTTGTACCACGCGATGTTCAAGATCATAGGACTGCGCTAAATCAATTGCCTTCCGCACCGTTTGGTTAAAATGCTCCCAGTCATCGGGATGAATATATTGCTGCAATTCTTCATAGCTTGGTGGCTGTGGACTAGGCTCAAGCCCATAAATCCGAAAAATCTCATCTGACCAACTAAGAGAACCTGTCTTTATTTCAAATTCCCAACTACCAATCTTGCCGATCCGCTGTGCAACTTTGAGGTGGGTATCACTCTTAAGGAGAAGTTGTTCGGCTTGTTTGCGATCGCTGATATCTTGCGACATTCCAATCAGATGCGTGATATTACCATCTTGATCGCGTAATATAGTTGTAGTAAGACTTCCAAGGATAATTGTTCCATTTTTTTTAATATATCGCTTTTCAATTTGATAAAAATTATTTTCGCCTCGCATCATCGCTTCGGCATAGGGTCTTTCCAATTCCCAATCTTCAGTTACTGAGATGCTCATACAAGAAGCCAAATCAAGTAGCTCTACTTCACTGTAGCCAAGTAGTTCACAAAAAGCTCGATTGACACTTTCAAAACGATAGGTTGCCATATTCGCCACCGCAATTCCAATCGGTGCAAAGTCAAAGAATCTTCTAAATTTGGTTTCACTTGCCAGCAAGTCTAAAGTGCGTTGCTCAATTCTTATTTCTAGTTCTTCGTTAAGCTGTTGGAGAGCTATTTCCGCTTGTTTTAGCGCCGTAACATCGCGTCCAGTCGATTGAAGCCCAATCAATTGACCATGATCATCAAAAATGCCCTGATTAATCCATTGTGTATAGCCTATTTTTCCATCCGCCCTCTTATCGTGGTTTTCGCCCGAAAAGCTGGGATTAAACGGGTTTAGTAATGATATTTTGTGCAATGTATTTTGCAATTCTTCGGGAGGAGCAAAATCAATCCACTTGAGCCCGATCGCTTGATCGAGCGACATTCCTAAAGCTCGACACAATGATTCATTGGCAAAGGTAATCGTCGTATCAGGTAGCGATCGCATCACAAAATCGATTTGAGTTTGCACCACCTGACGATAGCGCTCTTCACTTTCAGCTAAGGCTTTTTCAATTTCTTTTTGTTTGGCTTCGGCAAGCTTGCGATCGCTAATATCTTGAATCGTTGCCACAAAAAAATCAACCGTGCCATCTTCTTTCCGCACTGATTTGACATTAATGGAAGCATAAACGATCTGTCTGTCTTTCCGAATAAAGCGCTTATCCATCACATAGCCTTCAATCTCTCCGCGCATCACTCTTCCAAATTCAGCAACATCTAGCTCAAGATCGTCAGGATGGGTAATTTCTGTCCAAGTAATATTCGGTAACTCTTCACGCGAATAGCCGAGAATTTCGCAGAGGCGATCGTTAAACTTTACCCAACGCTGGGTTTCGGGCGAAGTGATCGCCATGCCAATAAAAGGCAAGTCATAAAATAAATTTAAGATTGCTTCATTCTGGAGCGATGTTGTTTCGGCTGGCTCTATTTCGAGACTATCCATGTTTTGACCATGTTTACATACACTCAGGCAAGGTGCTTAAGCACCTTGTTTACATGATAAATGTCTAAATTGTCCCAATTTACGAAAGTGTGACAACACTTTTGTGAATTATAGCTATCGCCAAGTGTACTAGATCATAAAACCCAATAATTGGCTGACGGTGCGGAGCGCCGCCAGCCAATTATTGGGTTTTGATTTGTCCTAAAACAAATGACTGTAGCTATAAAAGCCAAAACTAATAATTAATACAGCGCTTTGCGCTTAATTAAAACCCAGAGAAATTTTGGGAAGCGGCGCTCCGCGCCGCTTCCCAAAATTTCTCTGTACTACTCAAAGCCTCAATAGGCTGTATCAAAACTACAAATGGCATAGCCATTTGTAGTTTTGATATTAATTATAAAGAACGAACAAATTGTTTTTCAATCAGTCCTGTCAAACTGTCTGTCCAATGGGTTGCCAAATCAAGAGTCTCTGCCTCGACCATCACCCGCATTAGTGGCTCAGTCCCCGAAGCACGCACTAAAATTCGTCCCCGATCGCCTAAATCTTGTTCGGCTAAGGCGATCGCTTGCACTAATGCATCACAGGTTTGCCAATTACGACGTAACTCTCGATCTTCGACCCGCACATTCTTGAGGAGTTGAGGATAGGGATGGAAACTTTGATCCATCAACTCGGCAAGGGGTGCTTTTTGTTTTGCCAAAGCCGCCAGATGCAGAGCTGCTAATAAGCCATCACCACTGACCGCGTAGTGACGACATAGCACATGCCCCGACTGCTCACCGCCGAGCATTGCGCCCGATCGCACCATTTCCGCATGGACATACTGATCGCCCACAGGTGTTCGCACAAATTTACCGCCCAGCTTTTGCCAAGCCCGTTCAAAGCCGAGATTAGCCATTACCGTGGTGACGATCGCACTGTCGGGGAGTTGATTGTTTTCCATCAACTCTTGTCCCCATAGATACAAGATGTAGTCGCCATCAACGATGCGCCCATTACTATCGACTGCCAAAACGCGATCGGCATCGCCATCAAAGGCAAAACCCATGTCAGCATTATGTTCTTTTACAGATGCGCGTAGAGGCTCAAGATGGGTGGAGCCGCAATTAACATTAATGCGATCGCCATCGGGTTCTTGGTGCAGACAAATTACTTCTGCACCCAAGTTGCGGAATACTTCCAAAGAGACACGAGTTGCTGAACCGTGAGCAAGATCTAACACCACCTTTAAGCCACTTAAATCCGTAGCGATCGAGTTCTCTAGCGACTCTTGATAATCAGAAATTAAGTGCGCTTTTTCGTGATATTTACCCCAGCTCGTTGATGAATTAACCAAATCTGCGTGAAGCCTCGACTCTAATAAAGCCTCGATCGCTTGCTGAGTCTCACCGCAAAGCTTTGTGCCATTGTCTCCAAAAAACTTAATTCCATTGTCTTCAGGAGGGTTATGGCTAGCCGAAATCATCACGCCGCCAAATATTTCTGGAGAATTTGCGGTTAGATAGGCTACCGCAGGCGTAGGACATAGCCCAATGTGCCACACATCCCAACCCGCCGCCGTCAGTCCTGCGGATATTGCCGAAGAAAGCATATCGCCTGAGGTGCGGGAGTCTTGCCCGATCGCAATCACATTTGCTTTATTCGCCTGATCAAGCTCAATCCGTTCTTTTAAAATTTTGCCCGCGCTAATCCCTACTTCTAGCGCTAAGGGTGCTGTCAAAAAACTACCAACATGACCACGAATGCCATCTGTGCCAAACAATTTCATAGATCAAACTCCACACACACCTTAAATAAATAAGAAGGCTCATAAATGAGCCTTCTTATTAAAACATTAAGCCGCAACTTCAAACTTGGGGCGTTGCGTAACTACTTCATCAATGAGTCCATAATTTTTAGCTTCATCGGGAGCCATAAAGAAATCGCGATCCGTGTCTTCAGCAATTCGCTCAATTGGCTGTCCAGTATGGAAAGACATCAATTCATTTAAGCGATTTTTATGATACAAAATCTCCTTCGCTTGGATTTCGATATCGGTTGCCTGTCCCTGTGCGCCGCCAAGTGGTTGGTGAATCATGATCCGAGTATGAGGCAAAGATAGACGCTTACCTTTTGCTCCGCCCGTGAGTAAGAAAGCACCCATACTTGCCGCTAGACCAACACAGATCGTAGAAACATCTGGACGAATATGTTGCATGGTGTCATAGATTGCCATGCCTGCGGTCACCGATCCCCCAGGAGAATTGATGTATAGAAAAATATCTTTTTCGGGATCATCAGCTTCTAAGAATAGCAACTGAGCAACGATGATATTAGAAATACTGTCGTCAACCTGCTGCCCCAAAAATACGATCCGCTCCCGCAGCAGACGAGAAAAGATGTCAAAGGCTCTTTCGCCACGACCAGACTGTTCGATTACGGTTGGAATCATGATTTATGTTTTACGATTTACTCTCAATACATTGTACTGATATGTAATCACAGCTAACTTTTGTCGCTATTCGGATTTCACCCCGATCTTATTCAAACATTGTCACTTTCAAAAAACTAATTTTGAGATTTTCAGTGCCTTTGGCACTGAAAATCTCAAAATTGGTTTTATAGCTGTAGCGAGCAAAGTCGAAACATAAAGCCCAAAGATTAGCGGCGCGGCGCGAAGCGCCGCACCGCTAATCTTTGGGTCGGAAGGGAGAATGAAAATTAGTCGTGTCGATCGCGATAGATTGCCATAGAAGTGCGATTTTGGGCATTAGTCAAACGGATTTTTTCTCTATGATTGAGATCGTCATCGCTAAGATAAGCACGACGTTGGGCAGCAATCTTTGCCTCGCGTGCTTCTAAATTTTTTAACTCCCGTTGGTTGATCTCGCCATGTTGCACACCATTATAGATACGTTGTTGCTGGTTGATTTGGCGATCGCGAATAGTCTCTGCTGATGCCGAACTAGGATTGAGAAAGGCGATCGCGCTAACGAGCGAAGTCACAGCAAAAATGGGCAAAATTAAGCTTTTCATAGAGTTACGCCTACTATCTAGTTGAATCGACTGTTTAACGATTTACGCTAATTTAGACATTCACTCTTATTCAAAAGGTTCAATTGACTTAAATGTCTGCAAACGATAAAGCGATCGCTGACTTGATCGCCCCACAAGATGTTCTAAGATCCTTTAGACTGGAATGACTCTAAGATTTTTTGCCTGTTCTTCAAATATTTGCAAAGCTAATGTCAATTCCGACCTCTTCACCCGAAGCCATTGATCGCATTGTCCAGCGATTTCAAAGGCTGACCGATCCTAAGCAACGTTATGAACAATTAATTTTGTATGGAAAGAAGTTAGCCGCTTTTCCTGAAGAGTTAAAAACTCCTGAAAACAAAGTACAAGGATGTGTTTCGCAGGTATTTGTCGTCGCTGAGCTAGACGACAATGAGCATGTTGTATTTTCTGGCGATTCCGACGCTTTTATTAGTAAAGGTTTTTTGGGTTTACTATCAATTTGCATGAGTGGCTTGACCCAAAAAGAAATTGAACTCCTCACGCCCGATTTTATTAAGGAAACAGGTTTAGTAGCTAGCCTTACTCCTTCCCGTGCTAATGGTTTTTATAACGTTTTCAAAAAAATGCAACAACAGGCTATGAATATTGAGTTGCCTAGCGTTCGTTAAAGAAAGCACTTTGTGCTTTCTTTAAAACCCAAAAAGCTGAAAAGGCTGGCGAAGCAAGCCTTTTCAGCTTTTTGGGTTTTAAAGAAAAAAAGCCGCGCATTGCGCGGCTTTTTTTCTTTAGACACTCACAGAAATTGGGCTAGTTGTAGATACCATTGCGGCAAGAACTTGGCTTGGTGAAACATTAAACGGTAGTCGATGAATATCAGAATCAGGCTGACAGGCGATCGCGGCAATCTGTTCTAGATCAGCAATAGTAATTTGGCTTAGCCCTAAATCTGCTAAGGAAGTTGGTAAACCAACTTCCTGATAAAACTTCAGCAATTGATGGCGCGATGAAGTCGCTAGTTGATTACCTTGAAACTCTTCAAGGCGCAATTGCACCAAAATTCCATAGGCAACCTTTTCGCCATGCAAAAGGTTGTGAGTCTGAGGCAAATGGGTAAGCGCATTATGAACAGCGTGAGCCGCTACCGTCCGACAGTTTGCACCGCCAATGCCACCGATCGCACCCGCAAGACAAACTGTGGCATCCACAACTTCGCGCCAAACTTGACTATTCGGATTGGCGATCGCCTCGGCAGATTTTTGGAACAAGATATCACGCAGGATTCTCGCTTCTTGTACGGCGGCGATCACCATAGTTTTATCACTGCTGCCACTGCTGACCGATGACTCATACCACTTGGCGATCGCGTCGCCAATCCCTGACACTAAGGTGCGTTTAGGGGCGCTAGCAATCACCTCATAATCGACAATCATCAAGTCAGGACAGCAAGCAAGAGTGACATCATATCTAAAGGCTCCATGAGCATCATAGACATTACTGAGCGCTGTCCATGCCGCACAGGTTGCGCCAGTTGTGGGAACTGTGGCGATCGGTAACTTGTGCTGATGGGCAATTAGTTTGGCGGTGTCCAAGGCTTTACCGCCGCCGATGCCGATAATTACGTTAGGTTTTTCTTGCTGTACGACCTGACGCAACATGGTTAAGTTGGCATCACTACAATCAGCGATCGCCTCTGCATAAATGATTTCTAGTTCAGAATTTTGCAAATAGCTGGCTGTCACTTGATTGGCAGTCTTGCCGCCAATTACTAGCGCCTTAGAGCCATAGCGCGATAGATACTGTGGGAGTTGCGATAAGATTCCGTTTCCCCGTAAAAGTTGAGCTGGTGCGATCGCTAAGATCGGTAGAGCTTCTGCGGTAGATATGTCTGACATTTAGGTTAAGACATTGTAAACATAATCCCCATTCTATCCTTTAGCTCTGAAATCTGCCAATTATGCTCAATATCGCAAATTGTGGCTATAGATAAGTTGCGGCGCTTCGCGCCGCAACTTATCGGTTGAGTAGCTGGCAAATCAAAAAACAGTGGCGCACGCACAGCGTGCGCCACTGTTTTTTGAGGGTCTATGTCCGTACTGTACGGAAATAGCTTGATGAAAGAAGTTAAATGATAAATCTATGACAAAAAAGCGTAAAGCATCCTGTCAAAAAGTAAACTAAACCGTTAAATACTATAGTTTTTTGTATGAGCCAGACAACAGCCCCCCAACCTTGGAGTCAACGTTTTGAAACCGCCTTGCATCCCGCGATCGCATTATTTAACGCCAGTATTAGTTTTGATATTAACTTAATTGAGTACGACATTACAGGCTCGCAGGCACACTCGCGAATGTTGGCGAAAGTAGGAATCATCAGCGCCGAAGAGGGGGAAATTCTGGTTAACGGACTAGAACAAATCCGCCAAGAATTTCGTTCTGGTAATTTTAATCCGGGGGTAGATGCTGAGGATGTCCACTTTGCCGTAGAGCGTCGCCTCACCGAGTTAATTGGTGATGTCGGCAAAAAAGTCCATACAGCGCGATCGCGAAATGACCAAGTGGCAACTGATGTCCGCTTGTACTTGCGCGACCAGATTCGCAAAATTCAGACCGATCTCAGAACTTGGCAACAAACTCTAGTCAATAAAGCTGAGCAGAATATTGAGACTTTTATCCCGGGGTATACGCATTTACAACGCGCCCAGCCCATCAGTCTCGCCCATCATCTGTTGGCATATTTTGAGATGGCTCAACGGGACTGGACAAGGCTAAATGAAATTTATGAAAGGGTGAATGTTTGCCCCCTTGGTTCGGGCGCTTTGGCAGGAACACCGCATCCAATTGATCGCCATTACAGCGCTGAACTTTTGGACTTTGGCTCGGTCGGGCGTAATAGCCTTGATGGTGTTTCCGATCGCGACTTTGCGGTGGAGTTTCTATGTGCAGCAAGTTTGATTATGGTGCATCTCAGCCGCCTATCTGAAGAAGTGATTTTATGGTCATCCCAAGAATTTAGTTTTGTAAAACTTAGCGATCGCGTCAGTACAGGTTCGAGCATCATGCCCCAAAAGAAAAATCCTGATGTTCCCGAATTAGTACGCGGTAAAACTGGTCGAGTCTTCGGACATTTGCAAGGTTTACTGACAATTATCAAGGGTTTACCGCTTGCCTATAACAAAGATATGCAAGAGGACAAGGAAGGCATCTTTGATGCAGTGGCAACAGTTCGGGCTTGCCTAGAAGCGATGACAATTCTCGTGGAGGAGGGTATCGAATTTCAACCCAAACGCTTAGCCGAAGCTGTCGCGGAAGACTTTTCTAACGCTACTGATGTCGCTGATTACCTCGCCGCCAAGGGCGTTCCATTTCGTGAGGCATATCAATTGGTTGGTAAGTTGGTCAAAACCTGCACCAGTGAAGGAATTTTGCTCAAAGATTTATCAGTGGAGCGTTGGCAAACCTTTCATCCTAAGTTTGAGGCAGATATTGTCGAGGCGATCGCCCCCGCACAGGTGGTTAAAGTTCGGAATAGTTACGGCGGTACTGGCTTAGAGCAGGTAAAAATTCAAGTTGCTGCGGCGAAAAAGTTGATTGCTTAGCTATGTTTTATAGCGCTTCGCGCTCTCTCGTAAAACACAAGAATTGGTTGGTGGCGCTCCGCGCCGCCAACCAATTCTTGTGTTTTATGTCCCAGTACATCTGGCGATAGTTATAATAATCTCTGTAAACAACTAAAGCCCTCAACGGGATTTGAACCCGTGACCTTTCCCTTACCAAGGGAATGCTCTACCACTGAGCCATGAGGGCAATTTTTAATGCTTTGTAATTATCACATAAGGATGTGCATTTTTGACAAGCATCTAAAAAATATTTTTCTATTGAAGTTATCTATGAACATCACTGTCAAGCTTCGTCGCCAAACATCGCGTACTAGCGCACCTACTGATCAGACCTATCACATTGAAGTTGATCCCGATCGCACGACGGTATTAGATGCTCTGATCAAGATTCAGAGTGAGCAGGATGGCTCGATCGGATTTCGACGTAACTGTCGTAATGCTATTTGTGGTTCTTGTGCAATGCGAGTTAATGGGCGAGCAGGCTTGGCTTGTCAGAAGCATATTAGTGAAGTAATGAGCGATCGCGACACCGAGTTAGTGATCGAGCCGATGCAAAATCTGCCTGTGATTAAAGATTTGATCGTAGATATGGCTAAGTTTTGGGATAACCTTCAAAAAGTTGATCCCTATGTATCCACAGCTTCAAGGCAAATTAGTAAAACTGAATTTTTACAAACTCCTGCCCAACGCGCTAAGTTGCAAGCCGCTGCTAATTGTATTCTTTGTGGTTCCTGCTATTCAGAATGTAATGCTGCCGCCGTTAGCGATCGCTTTGTTGGCCCCCATGCTCTAGCCAAAGCATATCGAGTCATGGCAGATAATCGCGATGATCTTACCGAGTCACGGGTTGAGAAATATAACGAGTCGGGTTTTGTGTGGGACTGTACGCGCTGCTATAACTGCAATGAAGTTTGTCCAGTGGAAGTGCAGCCCTTGGATCGAATTTCCCAAATTAAGCATGAAATCTTAGCCGATCCTAATTTGCCAGATTCGACAGCGCAGCGTCATCGCCACACGATGGTGGATTTGGTGAAAGAGGATGGCTGGATTGATGAAAGTAAGTTTGGGGTGCGGGTAGTTGGCAATAACTTCAGAGATTTACAGGGATTGCTGAGCATTTTTCCTCTTGGTATTCGCATGGTGTTGAGTGGCAAGATGCCCTATCCTTGGGGATTTCAAAGGTCGGAAGGAGCTGCGGAAGCAAAAGCATTGATTGAGGCGATCGCTGACGCTAAGAGCAAGAAATAAAAAATATTGCGAAGTAATATTTTTTATTTCTTGGTTTGAGTGTGAATGCCAAGCTCTGTAACCGCGATATATAGCGCTAGTCTGTCAGATTAGAAAAAACAAAGCCAAAAGAAAGTTGCACCGCAAGGCGGTGCAACTTTCTTTTGGCTTTGGGGTCTTAACGAGTTATGTCAATTCACAAAAGTTTTGTCACACTTTTATGAATTAAAAACCAAACCCAGTAAGAGCTTTTAAAGCTAAAAATGGCGGAGCCATTTTTAGCTTTATATTATCTACAGCTACATATCGCAGAGTCGTAATTTTTAGGGAAGAACAATTTATCATAGGCAAGATATTGCCCTCGTTACATAACAATTAAAAACATGGCGATGCCATGTTTTAAGCTAAAACTCTTTTTTGTATGCAGCAACAGTCCCGAATAGATAATCAATCTCAACGCGATCGCCAGATGTCTTTAAAGATCTTGCTGATTGTGCCGTTTGTGATGCAAGTTATTGCGGCGGTGGGAATTACGGGCTGGCTATCGGTGCAAAATGGGCGGGAGGCAACGAAGGAACTCGCTCCTCAAATTGGACAGGAAGTAACAAATACAATCGAAGCCCATGTGCGGGGATATTTTGACGCACCATTGCAGATCTTGCAGTCTCATGGCTCTGCGGCACGAGTTGGGCTGCTTGATTTGAATAATTTGCAAAGTTTAGACAAGCTGTTCTGGCAGCAGATGCGCCAAGCCAAAAGTCTATATTTTTTCTATGCTGCTAATCCCAAGGGTGAATTTATGGGGGTAGAGCGACGAGGGGAAGAGAACTTTTTATTACATCGCACGGCGGAACTGGGTTTTGCATCAATACTTCCTGATTTCGCTCTAGGCGCATTTGCTAAAACTCTTCCCCAAAAATTTATCTATCGCCTTGACGAGAAAGGTATAGCTTTAAATAAAATTGAAGTAAATGTTTATGAACCTCGCGATCGCCCTTGGTATCGGGAAGCGCTGAGGGCTGGAAAGACGATTTGGAGTCCGATTTATCGATTTGTGGCGCGTCCAGTTTTAGGGATTACGGCTTCTTTACCGATTTATAACGATGCTGGCGACTTACAAGGGGTGTTAGCGATCGATTTGACGCTGTCACAGATTGGGGATTTTTTGCGTCAACTCAAAATTGCTAAAACTGGACAAGCTTTCATTCTCGAAAAGTCGGGTGCGATCGTGGCGGAATCCACTCTAGAAAGTTCAGGTCTAGCAACTCCGCAACCGCAGCAACGAATTTTTGCTTCTCAAAGTCAGAATCCCTTATTGCGCTTAGCATTCCAAAATCTGCAACAGCGCTATGTGGATTTTGAGAAGATGCCCAGTCAACAACAAATTCAGTTGCAATGGAATGGGGCGACGGAATATGTGCAGGTTACCAGATTACGCACTGAGGCGGGCTTAGATTGGTTACTGATTGTGGCGGTGTCCGAGCAAGACTTTCGCGATCGCATTAATATCAATACTCGTAACACCATCGTTTTATGTGCTTTAGCCCTAGTTCTGGCTAGCTTAACAGGATTCTATACTTCCAAATGGATTGCTCAGCCAGTGGAGAAATTGATTGATGCATCTCATTTACTTGCCACAATTTCTGCTTCTGCTGACTTAGCCAGTGGTCAGCCATACCACCCCATTGAAACCGCTAATGTGCGTGAATTGACGATTTTAGCCGATAGTTTCAATCAAATGGCGCAGCAATTACATATTTCCTTTACTGCCCTTGCCCAGAGCAAAGCCGAGCTGGAAATACGAGTTGAACAGCGTACTGAAGATCTCAAACAAAGCGAAACAAAATATCGCACTCTCGTAGAGGCGGCAAATTGCATCATTCTACGCATCGATACTGTTGGCGTGATTAAGTTTATCAATGAGTATGGCTTGAGTTTCTTCGGCTTTTCCCAAGAATCAGAACTAGTGGGCAAAAACATTAGAGGCTCGATTGTTCGCGATAGTGATGCGATGGTCAGTAGCCATCTTTTGAACTTGATCGATAATCATGAACAACTTCCTGATCAATATATATTTCAAGAAAGCCAGAACATGAGAAGTGATGGCGAGTTAGTGTGGATATCTTGGTCAAATCGCCCCATTCTTGATGAAAATGAGCAAATTGTCGAAATTCTTTCTGTCGGTGTGGATATTACGGAACGGAAACGGGTGGAATCGACCTTAGAGGAATTTTTAAGCTTACAGAGAGCGACTTTTGAGTCGATCGCGGATGGTATTTTGGCAGTAGACAGTATGGGGCATATCACCACTTACAATCAGCAATTTGTGGATATGTTTAACCTCACTTCAGAAATTTTAGGAATTGCCGATCCTAATCTCAGACTGGAGTTTTTAGCCGTGCATATGTGTAATCCCGACGAGTTTATGGCGCGATCACACGGATTTTATAATCATCCTGAAACTGAAAGCTATGATTTGCTGGAGCTAAATGACGGTCGCGTATTAGAGCGCTATTCGCGTCCCCAAAGAATGAGCGATCGCATTATTGGACGGGTCTGGAGTTTTCAAGATATTACGGCGCGTGTCCGTGCCGAAGAATCCCTCAAGCAACAGGAAGCCTATCTGCGTCTTATCATTGATAGCATTCCTCAACAGATTTTCTGGAAAGATACGAATTTGGTATTCCGAGGATGTAATAAAAACTGGGCGATGTATGCACAAATTGATAGCCCTGAAAGTGTGATCGGCAAGACCGACTATGACCTGATCGCTAATCCGCAATTGGCGAATACTTTCCGCCAACGTGATCTGCAAATCATGGAATCGCGTAGTCCTGAACTCCATGTAATCCAACAAAAGATCAATCCCGATCGCTCAGGACAATCAATTTGGTTAGATATTAGTAAACTGCCCATTATTGACGCTGATGGGAAAACTATCGGAGTTTTGGGCGTACTAGATGACATCACTCAACGCAAACTCGCCGAAGAAGCTCTCAACATTGAGCAGGAAAAATCAGAGAGATTATTGTTAAACATTTTGCCTAAGGCGATCGCAGATCGTCTCAAGCAATCTCAGGGGGTCATTGCCGATAGCTTTGATTCGGTCACCGTTCTATTTGCCGATATTGTCAATTTTACGAAGATATCTTCAGAACTCTCGCCTCAAGATTTAGTCGATCTTTTGAATCTAGTTTTTTCTGGCTTTGATACTCTGAGCGAAAAACACGGCTTAGAAAAAATCAAAACTATTGGTGATGCCTATATGGTCGCGGGGGGCATTCCTGTACCGACCACCAATCATGCGGAAGCGATCGCGCTGATGGCTTTGGAGATGATCGATAAAGTAGCTGAACTTCGTAATGCAACGGGCAAACAACTCCAAGTTCGCATCGGTATTCACACAGGGGCAGTAATTGCTGGGGTAATCGGTACACAAAAGTTTATTTACGATCTTTGGGGAGATACAGTAAATGTGGCGAGTCGCATGGAATCTCATGGAGAGATCGGCAAGATCCAAGTTACAGCCGAAACCTATGAGCTTCTCAAACATAAGTTTGACCTAACTCAACGAGGTGAAATCGAAGTCAAGGGTAAAGGCGCGATGAAAACCTATTGGCTACTGTCGAAAAACCAAATTTGAACGCAAAGTGCTGCGTTACTGCCTTCCAACCCAAGAAACGAGTTGCGGCGCTTCGCGCCGCAACTCGTTTCTTGGGTTTTGATTCCTAATGCAAGTGACCGCGGCTATAGTATATGTAAGCTAAGCGCAACCCCAAAACCTACCGCGCACGCCATAGATAATCCTTATCAACAAAGCTCGCCCCACCATCATCTATGCCCCTAATTAGCGATAATTCCGAAACAATCACTCTAGCAATCCAACTTGGGGCGGTAGCGATCTGGTTGGGACTAGTATTTTTAATCTCAGAAATTTTGCGTCGTTTGCATCAAGATCCTGAACTTGTTCGTAAAGTCGTTCATATTGGTACTGGTAACGTGTTGCTAATCGCTTGGTGGCTCCAAATTCCCCAATGGCTATGCATTACCGCAGGTGTCATTTTTAGCGCGATCGCACTGGCTTCTCACTACACAAGCATTTTACCGATGCTCAACGATGTGGGGCGCAAGACCTATGGGGTGTTTTACTACGCCCTCAGTATTACAATTTTGGTGACATTACTGTGGGAAAAAGCTCCCCAATACGCAGCGATCGGCGTGATGGTGATGTCTTGGGGCGATGGCATGGCGGCTTTGATCGGTAAACGTTATGGTAAACACACCTTTGTGCATCTCGGCAATAAGCGCAGTCTAGAGGGTTCATTTGCCATGTTTGCTACTAGCTTAGTCATGGTGGTGATGATTTTAGGAATTGCCAATGGTTTTAACTGGATGCATTTCGGAATCGCTATTCCTGTTGCCGCGATCGCGGCTTTACTTGAAGCTTATTCCCCTGGTGGTACAGACAATCTTTCCGTTCCTTTATCGAGTGCCGCCCTAAGCTATTTTTTGCAGTCTATTTCCTAAAAAGCCCCAAAAGATGAATGACGGCGCGAAGCGCCGTCATTCATCTTTTGGGGCTTTTTAGGAATCAAGTCAGGATTCCTTACCAATTTACATTTGCTGCGGCTGTAATTACGATTGGATGTAGCCATCTAAATATCACCACTGTGATGGCAATACCAATATAAGCAGGTCGCACAAATTCTTTGAGAACTAACTGCTGACGACCTTGGATGATCGCTAAAAATGGTATTACTGAAGTCCTTTCTTTAAGTGCTAAGAAAGCCTCACCATGACGCTTAAATAAGCGTTGATCGCCATGCCACACTGCAAATAAATGATAACTAACCAACGCGATCGCCGTTGTCAGCGCAAAAGAAGTACCTAACCAAAGCGTATGGGCAATACACCAGAGACTCATACCTAGCAACTGCGGATGGCGACTGATGCGGGTAATCCCCGTTTCAAATAAATATACCTGTGGCTTTTGAATCGCCGCTACTTCTCCCAAATTAAAAGTAGCAGGATAAAGAAACAAGAATGCGATCGCCGACAAGACTAATACAAATTCATGTAGCCCTGTCACATCCTGAAAATTCCATAACTGAATGCCATCATAACGGTGATTGAAATAGTAAATAAATAACACCACCGCTAAGGGAATACTCACCAGTGCAAAAATGACTCGATATAACCTTGCCCCAATTTTTTCTTCTGCCCAAATTCTCAATGCGGCAAGACCACTATGGGCGATCGCAAAGGTCAAGATTAGTCCTACCATCGCGAAATGACTGAAATAATTTGAGAAAAAGGTACTAAAAAGAGCCATGTTAATTGATATTAGCAAGAGTATGAAGTCAGTTATAAATTTTAGCTTTTATTCTAAGTACCTTGTCATAATAAAAACCATAACCCAAAGAAGCTGATTCGCACGCGAAGCGTGCGAATCAGCTTCTTTGGGTTATGAGTGAGTAGCGCCGCTACTCACTTCTTGGGTTTACACTTGATGACAGCTATAATGCTTGAAGATTTATTGATTGGCAAATTTCGGAGTGATTTTTGTGACAAAAATTTCTGATTGGAGTGATGTTGCGGCTCAAATCCAAGAAACAAAAGAACTACTCGAAGAAATTGACCAACGTTTTCATCAAATTCAACGTGGTTTAGTTGAGCAGCAGGAATTATTACTTCAACAGGAACAACTGCGATCGCAAATTCAGCAAAGCGAGCTGCCAAACAGTGGCTCTAAAATTCGTCGCAAGCCAAATTCTAAATCGACTACAGAACATTCTCCCGTCAACACTCACAGAGAAGAACTGCTAAAGCAATTACAAGAACTAGAATCTCGTCTTGAACAAATTGAAGTGGAAATAGAAAGCCGTTTAATTTCTTGGAGTAGTTTTCAAGAGCCGTTTTGGCAAGTTGTACGCTTTGTGGGCTTAGGCATTGTTATTGGCGTAATTTTGAAGAGCTGCGCTGGTTAGCCAAAATATATTTTGAAGCTTTGAACCTTTTGATCAGCCCCGTTGTCAAAACCCCTGTATAGATAAGTTTGCTTTCTTAAGCAAGGGGAAAACCAAATGTTTCGTAATATCAAAAAGTTTATCGCGATCGCCTGTGTAACAGTTGCCGTTGGGGCGGCTAGCCTTCCTAGTCTTGTCTCTGCCCAAGGTTCTACTCAGAATCGCACAGAAAACCGCAAACCTCGCGGTGGTGAGCAATGGAAACAGTTGAACTTGACTGAAGCTCAAAAAACTGAGATGAAGGCTATTCACGAAAGAGCTAAATCCCGCAGAGATGCTTTATTAACACCAGAACAACGCGCTCTGATTACTCAAGCAAAGCAATCAGGAGATCGTCGAGGAGTCAAAAAGTCACTCAACTTGACAGATGCTCAAAAGCAACAGATGAAAGCGATCGGTGAAGACACCAAGCGTCAAGTGGAAGCTATCCTCACTGCCGAGCAAAAAGCTCAAATCGCTAAGTTCCGTGCAGAACGCATGGAGCAACGTGGAAACCGTATGGGTATGTAGATAATAGATAAAGTACGGCGCTTCGCGCCGTACTTTATGATTAGAAGCCTAAATCAGCTTTTGCTTCTTCAGCAATTCGTAAAACCTCTGGAGTGGAGATTTCTTCCCACGGAACTTCCCCAATTTCACGATAGAAAGCTTCGTCATAGGGGCGAGTTTGCACCACTACAGGCATCGGCACAGCATGACCCAGCACTAGAGCTTGTTGTTTGGAATCTAGTTTTGATAAGATTGTCCGCAAATTACCACTGCCAGCTACTCCTGTAAAAATAGCATCAATATCCTTCTCATCATTAAGCAAGGCGGTAATTCTGGTTCCGATTTGAGACATGACTTCATTATCAATTCCTGATGGTCGTTGATCAACGATCAGTAAGGTCACAAAATATTTCCGCATCTCACGGGCGATCGTACCAAATATAGTTTGTCGAGCTGTGTTGGGAGCAAGAAAGCGATGAGCTTCTTCGATCGTAATTGTGAGTTGTTGAGGGCGATCGCTAATGTTTTTGGTCTGTAAAAATCGTTCCGCTTGCTGCACATAGGAATGATGAATCCGCCGCGTAATGATGTTAGTTGCCAACATATAAGAGAGCAAATTGGACTGTGAGCCGAACTCAATCACAATATGTTTACCCGCTGCGATCGAGTCCAAAATTCTTTTAATGTAATTTTCGGGACAAGTTTGGCGCAGATACTTAAGATCATCAAGGCGCGTAAGCTTGCGTTGAAGCGCCATGATCGAAGACTTACTGCCCATCTTCTGTTCGCAAAATTCTTGAATTTCAGAATTTGTCATCGCCAATAATCGGGAAATCCAATTTTTCCCAAATTCATTCCGTAAAATAATTGCATTCTCTAAACTGGCTTCGGAGAGATTTAATTCTTCTCGAATCAACATTAAATCTTCTACATCGATCTGATCATAGCTAATGTAAAGCTCTTGAGCATCTCGCACACCGCGCCGCTTGGTGGAGTCGGGATCAAGTGTATATATCTGCACCTGCGCGGGAAATAGTTGGCGCAAACCCTTAACTGTACTAAATTTTTTCCCCTCCATCGCCGCTTCCCATCCATATTCTGAATGCATATCAAAAATCAAATTGACCGCCGCTTGCTTACGGATAATTCCCGATAACAAAAGGCGTGTCAAGAAAGACTTTCCTGTTCCCGATTTGCCAAATATGCCATTACTACGTTCTACAAAACGATCAAGATCCAGACAAATTGGCACTGGCATATCAATTGGTTGCCCGATCGCAAAGTTTCGTTTATGCGGATCATCTTCCCACCCAAACACAATCCGAAAGTCACGCTCAGTTGCATCAAAAACCTGCGAGAAATGACTAGGAATTGTCTTTACTGGCAGCAGTTGAAAATCATTTGCCTCTTCTAAAATTTTATGGATAGCTGTTTTTTTGCGCTTACTTTTCTTGAGGCGATCGCTATCAGGACTTACGGCTCTGTGGGTCAAGAGATCAAAAGGATTAGCAGGCACAAACATTAACATGGGGGTTAAGTTGATTGTTCCGAAAGTTCCTGTCCCTGCTAATATCTCAGTCAAAAAAGTATTTTCAGGATCTGGCGGATTCATGAGAATGCGAGGGCTAGCAGTGCCGAGCGTGACATCTGTAAGAATACAAAAAAATCTTCTGTGCCTCCCATGCACCACCAAAAACTTACCCACACACATATCTTCAACGGAAATCTCACCATTTAGTCTGACTTCTAAGCCATCACTTAACGATCCCTGAACCACAATGCCTAATGGTTGCAATGCATCCATGCAAAACCTGCCGCAAATTTTGTTTCAGCATACCAAAAAAATAGAGAGAGCGCTTAGCGCTCTCTCTATTTTTTTGGTATAAGGGCTAGCAGCTTAGCTAGCCTTCAACTTATCTTAGTAACGACCGCCGCCGCCACCAGATTTGTTGTAACCGCCGCGACCGCCGCCGCCGCCGCCGCCTCTGTTACCACCGCCAAAGGAATCGTTGTTTTCACGAGGCTTGGCTTTATTAACCTTGAGAACACGACCCATCCATTCAGCGCCATCTAAGGCTGTGATTGCGGCATCTTCTTCTTCGTCTTTGCTCATTTCAACGAATGCAAAGCCGCGAGCGCGCCCTGTTTCACGATCAGTAGGGAAGTGAACGCGAGTTACCTTGCCGTAGTCTTCAAAAACTGGCTTAAGGTGGTCTTGAGTAACTTCATAGGACAAGTTACCAACGTAAATAGACATTATGCTTTCTCCAAGGAGTCAATGATTATGTAGAGATAGAGATGTCGGAGAGAAGCTTGTCACGATGAAACAGAAAAAAACTGTCAGTACAGAAAACAATTACTACAACCGATAAATACTTTTACCTTACGAGTTATATCTTAGCGCACATAACTTAAGTTTTGTCAGAATGTTACATTTTATTTATGATTGCACCGTTTGATTGGCTTTAGAGCGCTGCAAGCACAGACAGGTGGGGCGCAATACGCCCCACCTCGTCTTCTTTAGGTTACTTATCGCGCCCAGTAAATGACTTTCTTATAGATCATCACAAACATGGTGTAAAGAATCATGCCGAGAATTGCGAGGGCGATTAGTTGATTAGGGTTGCGCGGCGGAGCCGCGCAACCCTAATCATTTACTGGGAAGGGAGTAACAAAAACCAGAAACCAAAGAAGCTGATTCGCCCGCGAAGCGGGCGAATCAGCTTCTTTGGTTATATTTAACTTAGGACAAAAAAAGATGAGTGGCAGCGCTTTGTGCCGCCACTCTCTCATAAGCTATAACTCAGGAGAGTACCCAGATTCTAAGACTTTAAAATTACACATAATCCTTGCTCTACAGCCACCATCTGTCCCTCATTACAGAGGATTTCTGTGACCTTACCCGTCACATTAGCAACTATGGTCATTTCCATTTTCATGGATTCTAAAACGATTAGGCGATCGCCTACGTTGACCTCACTGCCAACCTGAACTAAGATTTGCCAGACATTGGCAGGAATATGAGAAATTACTAGTTCGCTATTGGGCGGTAGAATAAATTCATCTGAGTCAGGGATAATATCGGGTACGGTATCTGCATCGATCATTAGATTGTCGGCTACCCAGCGATCGCGCTCCGCGTCAAAAGCCTGCTGCTGTTGAGATTTAAAAATAGCCGCTTCATCAGCAATATTTGCCAGAAAATCATTGTATTTCTTTAAACTAAAAGTTTCATGTTCGATCCGCAGTTTAAATTTGCCATGAATAAAATCTTGTCGATGCTGTTGTAATTCTGTTTCAGAGACAGGATAAAAACGAACTTGATCAAAGAAGCGTAATAACCAAGGCTTTCCCGCCTCAAAATCAGAAGTTTGGCGATAGGTATTCCACATCTGTACCGTGCGACCAAAAAACTGATAACCTCCAGGTCCTTCCATCCCATAAACACACATATATGCGCCCCCAATCCCAACCGCATTTTCGGGAGTCCAAGTACGGGCAGGGTTGTATTTGGTGGTGACAAGGCGATGACGGGGATCGATAGGAGTCGCCACGGGAGCGCCCAGATATACATCTCCTAACCCCAGCACTAAATAACTAGCATTAAAGATAATCTGCTGAACAGCTTCTATATCCTCTAAACCATTGATGCGCCGAATGAATTCAATATTACTGGGACACCACGGCGCTTTGGGATTAACCGATCGCATATACTTCTCAATTGCCAATTTGGTGGAGGCATCATCCCAAGAGAGTGGCAGATAGACAATGCGCGTTGGCACTTCCATATCCGTAACAGGTGGCATCTCAGTTTCAGCGATAATCAAAATCTCTAACAATTTTTCTAGGGGTAAGATCTGACTATCGTAATGTACTTGCAGCGATCGGATGCCGGGGGTTAATTCCAAAATACCAGCCAGAGGATTTTGGGCTAACCATTCCATGAGAGCATGAATCCGAAAACGAAGATTCAGATCGAGAACGAGTTCTCCATATTCAATGAGAATATTATCATCTCCCGAACGGCGATACTTTACGGCAATTTCGTTGTCGGATAATTCATGCAATATCGCTTCTCTACTCAAGGCGGCAATATTTAAGGTCGAACTGGGCGAGAGAGAGAATTCTGTAGATCTACTTTCAGTTTCAGCAGTGCTGAATTCTAAGGTCGCAACTTGAGAGTCTTGTTGGATTTTTTGTTTTAGCGCTTGTTCGTGACTAATACGCACAAATCTAACGGTATTCCCCGGTTTTAGCTGACCAATCTTCCAGATCTCAGCAAGGGCAATGGTGGCAGGACAGACAAACCCGCCTAAGCTAGGGCCATCAACACCGAGAATGATCGGCATATCGCCAGTAAAATTGATCGCTCCCACCGCATAGGCATTGTCATGAATATTAGAAGGATGAAGTCCCGCCTCACCGCCATCAGTTCTCGCCCATTGGGGCTTCGCTCCAATTAATCTGATGCCAGTTCGCGCCGAGTTATAATGCACTTCCCAATTACTGGCAAAGAACATTTCGATATCATCATCGGTAAAGAAATCGGGTGCACCATGAGGCCCATAAAGCACTCCTATTTCCCAATGTTGTGGATACTCAGGAATCAGGGCGGGGGGGAGACTCAAAAGTGGTGCGGCATCAATTGTTTGCTTGTCAGAAGGATTGAGTTTAAGCACATCACCAATTCGTAATATCCTTCCACAATGTCCGCCAAATTTACCTAGGGTAAATGTTGACTTACTACCGAGATAATCAGGCACGTCAAACCCGTTTTGAACGGCTAAATAAGATCGCAGCCCATTACCTGCGATCGCCTTCATTTGTAAAATGCTACCTTTATTTACCTGTATCGCAGTCCAATAGGCAATTGGATGACCATCCAATTCCGCTTGCATGGTCGCACCTGTCAGACAGATGATCGTATCGACATTAAAGCGGAGGGTCGCTCCATTCACTGTAAATTCTAGCGCCGCCGCAGCTTCAGGATTACCAACCAGACGATTGGCATACCTTAGGGCTAAGGTGTCCATTGCGCCCGAAGGTGGCACGCCAATATTCCAGTAACCGACACGCCCAGGATAGTCTTGAATAGTGCTGAAAGTGCCTGCTTCTAAGACATCTATGGTTCGCGGTGTATAGCTAAAAGAATTCAAGAATTTAGTATGGATATGCCCCGCTATAAATTCAGGTGCTTGGAGGATTTGGTAAAGATAATCTAGGTTGGTTTCAATACCTGCGATTTGGGTATTACCCAAAGCAGATTGTAATTTGGCGATCGCTTCGGTTCTGGTCTCTCCGCAGACAATCAATTTCGCCAACAACGGATCGTAATAGGGCATGATCTCAGTGCCAGTCTCAATCCAGCGATCGCAACGAATATTTTCTGGCAATCTGACATCAGTTAAAACACCCGAACTGGGTTGGAAGTTTTTGGTGGGATCTTCGGCATAAATTCTGACTTGGATAGAATGCCCTTGAGGAGAATGCTCGTAAGCATCAAAAAAACTAGCATCCCCCGCCGCCAGCCGAATCATCCATTCCACTAAATCAATTCCCGTAACCGTCTCGGTAACTCCATGCTCCACTTGGAGTCGCGTATTTACCTCTAAAAAATAAAATTCTTGGCGATCGCTATCAAACACAAATTCCACAGTCCCCGCTGACTGATAATTGACCGATGCCCCAAGTTTGAAAGCTGCCTCGTAAAGTTGTTGACGCAAAGCCTCAGAAATATTAGGTGCAGGCGTCTCTTCAATTACTTTTTGATTGCGGCGTTGAACCGAACAATCGCGATCGCCCAAGGTCAATACTCGTCCATTGCCATCGCCAAAAATTTGCACTTCAATATGACGTGCCGACTCCACATACCGTTCTAAATAAATGCCACTTTGTTTGAAATTATTTTGACTCAATCGCTGAACTGTCGCAAACAAATCTGGTAACTGTGCTTGGCTGCGACAGAGTTGTAAACCAATCCCACCACCACCCGCCGTGCTTTTGAGCATTACAGGATAGCCAATCTTGTCAGCTTCCCTTAGAGCCTCTTCCACATCGGTCAATAGCCCCGTCCCTGGAAGTAATGGGACTTGATTCTGAGCCGCTAATTCCCTAGCTGTATGCTTTAGTCCAAAGCTCCGCATTTGACTTGGCGTAGGCGCAATAAAAATGATGCCTTGACTGGCACAAGCCTCCGCAAATTCCGCATTTTCACTCAAAAATCCATAGCCTGGGTGGATTGCTTCTGCCCCTGTTTGTTTCGCTGCTTCTAAAATTCTTTCCCAACGTAAATAGCTCTCTGCCGCTAAGGCTCCTCCAATTTCTACCGCCTCGCTTGCCATCGATACATGAAGGGCATAGGCATCTGCTTGAGAATAAACGGCAACAGATTTAATACCCAAGCGATCGCAGGTGCGAATGATCCGACAAGCAATTTCACCGCGGTTCGCAATTAGAATTTTAGAGAACATAATTAGTATTATTAAGATGATGTAGATTTAGTCAATAGATATGAGCAGTGCTTCGCACTGCCCATATCTAACCTATTTTGAGTCTAGCTACGCATCCCAAATCATCAATTGGATTGGAGTAGGATTATAAGCATTGCAAGGATTATTGATTTGTGGACAATTGGAAATCAGGAACAGTACATCCATCTCAGCCAGAAGTTCAACCGTACTGCCGGGGTCAGAGATTCCATCAACAATCTCTAAAGTTCCATCTTCACTCACAGGCACATTCATAAAGAAATTGATGTTACTCACCAAATCCCTCTTGCCCATATCATAATCTTTGAGTGCGTATAGATAGTTCTCTACACAGGCATGTAGCCATTTCTTATCCAAACCATAACGCACCGAATTGCTCTCGCGGCTGCAAGCTCCACCAGAAGTATCGTGTTTACCACAAGTATCCTTTACAACTGTCATCAGTACATTGCCATCACTGGAATATAGCTTTGTACCAGTCGTGATAAAAATGTTGCCCTGCATTCGGATCGTATCAGGCGCACTATAGCGATCGCTGGTATCAGCAGCATTGTAAACCAATACATCTACTGCCTGATTACCGCCAAGATCAACAATGCGTAAGGTTTGCCCCTTCTTGATCAGATGCATCCAAGGACGGCGAGCAGGGAGAACTTGATTAAAGATTGCCTTTTGAGGATCGAGTTCAACTAACGTTGCTGACATATACTTATTCCAAATTGAATGTTGTGGTTAATAGAGCGAAGTTAAACTAATGAGCTAAAATTGATAACTCTTCAAAATAAGCATCCGTATTTTGAAATCCTCTGATCGCCTCTGGGCAAATTGTCCGACAGAGATCGTCGCTTGTGGGTTTAGGGGATTTCCAAACCGTGACTTGAATGGTCTTAGGATCGTACATAGGATTGGGATCGAGTACGTGTGGAGTATTTGAAATCACTGCTAACACGTTCATCTCAGCACGCAAATCAATAAAATCTCCCGCTTGAGCGACCTGCTCAGCCCAAACTAGATTTCCGCTCTCATCCACTGCAACATGACCAAACCAGTTCACATTGGGCATGATGTCGCGTTTACCCATATTCCGTTTCGCCAAGGCTAATAGAAAATTATCTCGTGCGCTACGATAGAAACTCTCCTCTCCATATTTAGCCGAATTAGTTGCGACATTACTACATCCAGAGAGAGTATCATGACTTCCACAGGTATCTTCGGTAATCGAAAACAAGACTTTCCCCATGTCGGAATACAGCAATTTACCTTTTTTTAGGAACGCATTAAATTGAATTTTGGCGGTGTCGGCAGCATTGTAACGCTCAATCACGTTATCTGCGTTGTAGCAAAGAAAAGATAAGCCCCTAGAACCTTCAGGTGCAGCGATCCGAAGTGTGGTTCCTTTCTTAATTAGGCGTGACCAATAGGTTCCACCAGGAATAGCTTCATCCCAGATTATTAATTCTGGATCGAGGTTTGATTTTGTAAGCATGATTAACTCCTTAAATAAATAACTACAGCAATCCAAAATGATTTATAGCTTTTTTAGAGCTGTGAGAGTCGCACCCTACGGGTGCGACTCTCACAGCTCATTTCGGATTGCTATATGAAGAGCATACCTACAATAGCGAAAGCCCAGGAAGCCCTGAACAGTAACTCGCCATTGAGTTTGCTGTCATTTGACTCTCCCGGGCTTTTATCCCTCCGTGTGACCAATTCCTAATCCAATTAAAATTATTTCTAACTATTATCGATTAAAAATGGCTGCTTCTCTTGGACCAGACATCACACTCAATTACAATTTTTAAAATTTGAATTGAGTGTAATCGGAACCCTAGAAGCGAATATTTTTTGTTGAATAAACTTGCATTATTTACAAAGATTAATACCCTCAAAGTAGCAATGCAAATTGTATTAAAAATCACTTTTTCTTTAATTGTTATCTTTAACAATATATCGGATTTGTATATTCAAGCACAAATAATTTATTGTCTAATTGATAATTTATGTTCGTAGAAATTCTTTGATTAAAAATATAATCTTAATAAGTAATAGCAACATTATTAATTTTACAGAAAAAATTTAATTGCTTCTAGGGTTCCGACTTGGTCAAGAGAGTACTACTTACCTCAAAGCTGAGTGCTGGTCCGAGAGAAGCAGGTCAACTACCTTTACTACTGATGTTATGGGTTTAGTTGGATACACGGAGGGATAAAAGCCCGGGAGGAACTTCAGGATTACCATCTGAAAGTTTCTTCTGGGCTTTTCCATTTTATTAATTTGAATACCAACTCTCTAAAATAACTGCCATGAAATTGCGATCGCTTCTATCCTCTCTTCTCATATTTTGTGTCGTCTTAACTCTCGCTATTAGTTGCACAAATCCTGCTACCAATATTCAAACTACGGCTAGCACCACACCAAGTAGCTCACCTAGTCAAGCCTTACGCTTAGGGTTTAGTGCTTGGCCAGGATGGTTTCCTTGGCAAGTCGCTCAAGACGAAGGCATTTTCAAGAAGAGTAATCTCACCGTTGATTTGAAATGGTTTGATGGTTATTTAGAATCGATCAGCACTTTAACCGCAGGTCAAATCGATGCCAACAGTCAAACATTAGGAGATACAGTTAGCTCAGTTGCTGGCGGAGCCGATCAGGTAATTGTTCTCGTCAATGATAATTCCACTGGTAACGACAAAATTATTGTTAGCGAAGGGATTAATTCGATCGCCGATCTTAAGGGTAAGAAAGTTGCCGCCGAGGAAGGGACGGTCGATCATTTTCTACTGCTATTAGGGCTAAAAAAAGCTGGTTTATCACCGAAAGATATCCAATTTGTACCTCTCGAAACTGGTAAAGCTGCCACTGCCTTTGTCGGTGGACAGGTAGATGCTGTCGCAGTATTTGCACCCTTTACGACCCAAGCATTAAAACGAGCGGGAAGTAAAGAACTATTTAGCTCCAAGGAATTTCCAGGGGCTATTTCCGATCACTTGGTATTCACTCGCAAATTTGTTGATACTAATCCCGACAAAGTTCAAGCCGCAGTAGATTCATGGTTTGCAACGCTTGACTACATTAAGGCAAATCCAGCTAAAGCCAATGACATCATGGCAAAACGTGCGGGCGTGAGTTTGGATGAGTACAAACAGTACGCTGATGGCACCAAAATATTTACGGTTGAAGAAAATATCAAAGCTTTTGAAGTAGGTAAAGATATGAACTCTTTATCGTTTGCGGCGAAAGAAATGAGTAAGTTTTTAAATGAAGTTGGGTTGGCTAAGACCTCTCCTGACACCAGCAAGTTATTTGACGATCGCTTTGTCAAAGCTTATGCCCAGAAAGCTAAAAAGACCTAAACGAAATGAAGGAAACACCCGAATCAATTCGTGAATTTATCAGACCACGCAAGGTGAACTCCAGTGTGTTTTGGCAAATCGCGGAAGAATTACCACCTAGACTCAACACCGCCCTAGTCATCACTTCGCTTTCTCTACCATTTTCTCTATGGTGGCTGATCACCACCTTTGGAAATATTGATGCGAAGTTTTTGCCATCGCCTGCACAAGTGGCGACTGCATTTGTAAGATTGTGGGGTACTGGCGAAATTCAAAAAGATACAATCGCAAGTCTATGGCGTATAGGTGTAGGGGCTTCACTGGTAGGTTTATTTTCCATTCCAATTGGAGTCTTAATGGGGAGCTTTGCTAGCATTCGCGCCTTATTAGAGCCTCTATTTGGCTTGATTCGCTATATGCCTGCACCAGCTTTTATTCCTTTACTAATTCTTTATTTAGGCATTGGCGAAGAACCAAAAATCACTTTAATTTTTGTCGGGGTATTCTTTTTCAATTCCTTAATGGTGATGGATACTGTCAAGTTTGTTCCTAAGGAGTTAATTGAATCTACCTATATTCTGGGCGGTACAAGGAGATCAGCCTTACTTCAGGTCATATTTCCCCATGTCCTGCCTGGCATCCTTGATGCGTTCCGCATTAACTTAGCGGCTGCTTGGCAATTAGTTATCGTCTCAGAGTTAATTGCTGCTACGGAAGGTTTGGGTAGACGCATCAGTGTAGCGGGTAGATTTCTAAAAACCGACGAGATTTTTGTGGGATTGATTGTAATTGGCGTGATTGGTCTATCCTTCGATCTTTTTTTTCAAGCCATGATTCGGGTTTCTTGTAAGTGGGCAAGTCAAAAAATGTAATTGTGTTGCGGGCGCGGAGCGCCCGCAACACAATTACTAAATTTTTTTATTAGGAGAAAAGGATGTACATACAAATCAAGAATCTCCATAAGAGCTTTCCTACTAAGAATGGACAGCTTGTTGTTTTAAAAGATATTAATATAACTATTTCTCAAGGTGAATATATTTGTGCGGTGGGAGCTTCAGGATCTGGTAAATCTACTTTATTAAGACAGATCGCTGGGCTGGATCGCCCTACTTCTGGCGAAGTAATTGTTGATGGTCAGTTAATTAACGCCCCCGGACACGATCGCGGCATGATTTTTCAGCACTACACCCTTTATCCTTGGATGAGCGTTTTAGAAAATGCCGAATTCGGGCTTAAGTTGTTGGGTGTTCCCAAAAAGATCCGTAAAGAACGTGCCAGCTACTACTTAAATGTTGTGGGTTTGTCCCAGTTTGGTCAAGCCTTACCCAAGCAATTATCGGGAGGTATGAAACAACGAGTAGCGATCGCTAGAGCTTTAGCATCTGAGCCAAAAGTTCTACTTATGGATGAACCTTTTTCGGCGTTGGACGTTCATACCAAAGAAACTATGCATGAATTTATGATTGACCTTTGGGAGCGTACTAATATTACTATTTTTATGATTACTCACGATGTAGAGGAGTCAGTGTTTTTAGCGAACCGCATCTACGCTCTCGGTTCGAGACCGGGTACAGTCAGAAAGGAAATCAACATCAATCTTCCCGATCGCAGTGCGGCTGTTAAAAGACACAAAATATTTCATGATTATCGTGACGAGCTTATGGAATTATTGCGCCAACATGGGAAAGAAGTTTCTCACTAAATAAAAGGGTTGCTTACCCAAAATATGAGGGGCGGCGCGAAGCGCCTCCCCTCATATTTTGGATATGGAATGATGCTGCACCGCAGCATCATTCCATTATCAAAATAGTTTTTATTTCGTATGGACTAAAGGTAATTAGAAACGAATTTGACTCTTCCATTAAGACAGATACTTCTTTCTTCTCAAGAAGATCACATTGCCAAATCTGTTTAATTTCTATGAGATTTAGTCCTACTAAGTTAATCGCGATATTTGTGCTAGTTGGCTGTCCGTGAGCTTCATAAAATCGCAAAATCCAACCTGAGTGATCCTGCGATCGCTTAAATGCCGAGAGAATAATATTTGGGGAAGAAATATTGAGAAAACTTTGCTGAGATGCTGGAATTGGTGAACGCTGTAAAACAATAGGATTATTTAACTCTTGAGCGAGTTGAACAATATTTGCTTCGCGCCAATCACCCTGATGGGGAACTAACCGATATGTAAATTCATGCTTACCGCGATCGCCGTGGTGGCAAGCCCAATTTGGACTACGGAGTAGGGTTAAACGCAGACAATCAGGTTTAGCGTCATAGCCATATTTACAATTATTGAGAATGCTTAAGCCGAAATCAAGAGAGTTCTCTACTGTCGAAGGAGATAAAGAACCCTCTTGGTTGGGAGAAAATGCAATGTCTGCCCAATATTGAGCGGGTACTTCCCATTTTGCTTTAGCTTCAGGTGTTTCCCCTAAAGTACTCCGTTGAATTGTTCCCATAGGAATCTCATAGGTGGCGTAGGGCGATCGCCAATTTACAGGAAATGCAACTTTGACTAAAGTATATTCCTCTTGCCAATCAACCCAATTTTTAACTGTGATAAAGGCTTCAAAAGCAGAAAGTTGGATTTCTTGAATAAAACTTGAATTACGAAATTTCCTGATAATTTGCAATGAAATTAACAGGCTACAATCTTCAGTAATATCGATTGATTCTAAGGTTGTAGATTCTAATTTTTTGGTTTCATAATCAGGATCAATATTCCACGCATCCCAATACTGTCCTTTGTCTTCAAAAAACTGTATCTCGCTAGCAGAACGCAATATCGAAGATTGCGATCGCTTATCAAATATTTGTGAGATTTCACCAGTATGGCGATCAATTTCAACTTTTAGATATTGATTTTCTAGATAAAAATTATTGAAATCTGAACCAATACTTAAAGGCTGATCTGTCTCGATAATTTTTATTGATGCTACTTCTGCAAATCCAAAACTTGGTACATTTGCTAACCAAAATAAGGAATTATCACTATCTCTAATTAACTGTGATCGCTGCCAATTGAGAAAGTTCCATGCTTGTAAATTAGGGTTATTGGAGTCACTATCGGGAAGTAGGCGATCGCAGATTTCTCTTACCTCAGTCCATGTGCGATCGGCATCAACAAATACTTGGGGAATGGATGTTCCAGGTAAAATATCGTGGAATTGATTTAACAATAATCCTTGCCATGCTTTCTCTATCAGGTCTTGAGGATAGTCAAGATGACTAACTAAAGAAGCGATCGCACTATATTTTTCGACATTACCTAAAAGAGTTTCTAATTGTCGGTTTTGACGTTTTTGATCGGCTTTAGTTGTAAAAGTGCCACGATGAAACTCCAGATACAATTCATCTTGCCAAACTGGTAAATCTGCGGGTAGATTTGCTTTCAAATCTAACAAAAAATTCTCTAATGTACTAGGTTGCATCGCAAAGAATATTGGTGAATCCGCCCACTTACGCCCCATGTCGAGCATATCCGCCGTTGGCCCCCCACCATGATCGCCAACCCCATACAGCCATGCTGTTTCGGCAATATCATGTTTTTCTTCTTGCTGGGCAAGATATTTAGCGATCGCGACAGGCTCTAACCCTTGACCAATTTCATTACTAAAATAAGTAAAAATCCGACTTCCATCCACACCTTCCCACCAAAAGATCTGATGCGGAAATTTATTTGTATCATTCCACATTAATTTTTGAGTGACAAAAGCTTTAAATCCACTTTTTAAGAGAATTTGTGGCATTTGCCAATGAAATCCAAAGGTGTCAGGCAACCATGCAATTTGGACTTCCCGATGAAATTTTTCTAGAAAATATGCTTGTCCATAGAGAATTTGTCTAATTAACGATTCGCCACTAGGCAAGTTTCCATCTGGCTCTACCCACATCCCCCCGATTAGTTCCCATTTTTCATCCGCTACTGCTGTTTGAATCTGTTGAAATAATTCAGGATATTCCTGTTCCATCCATTGATAAGAAAGTGCCGTGCTTTGATTAAAAATTAATTCTGGATAACTTTCTTGTAAATTCAAAGCCGATCTAAAAGTGCGTTGCATTGCGTTTTTAGTTTCTGCGATCGCCCATAGCCAAGCCACATCAATATGGGAATTACCAAGTATATAAATTTGGCGTTGTTTGAGAAATTCGCTATATTGCAAAAGTGGTTCGCGAATATTAGCTAGTTTCTCGAAAAAGCGATCGCTTGCGATCGCTTCAGATCCAGAGAGTAAAGAGATTAAATTATTAGTAGCAGTTTCTAAGGGTTGTAAATCAATTTGATATTTAGTAAAAACTGGAATATAGGTTTGGAGAATCTCTAATTCAGTAGCAAATTGATCTGGATCGCAGGCTTGATCAGGATATTCAAAAACTAGTTCTGAAAGCTGCAACGCACCAATGTCATGCTTAGGACTATTAAGCTTAATTTCTAGATTGAATTCATAATTAGGTTCTGCATGATCAGCCAATAAAATTCGGCATTTCTGATCAAACAAATCACCTTCTTGCACTTTTTGATGATTAACCCATATCTCACAAATATCTGCCCACCAAATTAACTTTAAGCGGATCGTCGCACCTAATTTTGATAAACCTGTGTAGATTTCTGGTACTTGCCAAGTTTGTCTTAAATAAATATTTTCTTCTCGTTGTAAGAAAGATAACATCGGTTTATTTTGCTTAGAATTTACCGTTGCTAAATCCTCCCAAACACCTTGGTTATTTTGTCTTTGCCAATTGCTGAGTATTGATAAATGCGATCGCGATCGTAATTTACTAATAACTTGAACTAAATTTTCTACTAAAGTAGTCACCCTATAAACTCCTATTTTTTATGAGATCTAGCCAACAGCAAAATCAGTGTACTTTCGCAAGTTAGGTGGATCGAAAGCAAGGACAATATTTTCTTTAGGAATGCCTAGTTCCACTAATTGATTTGCGATACCAATTTCGGTTCCATCCTGCTGAATCCAAATTTTGCCATCAATAATGTCAAGATGGAGAACAACACCATAGACTCGTTTAGATGCTCGCCAGCCAACATAAATAAGTTGGTAATGGTCTCGTTCAGCATCAAAAATAGTCTGAGCTTGAATACGTTGATCCCATGCAAGACTGGCTCGTTCTATTAATAGATTTTGAATGTGTTGACGGTATTGGGTAATGGTAACCATTTGGCAATAGTCTCCTGATCAATGTCGTAGGTAATTAGATAAACAGTGTTTTGTTGTACAAGCTCTTGTACTAATGTAGTGTCAAAAAATTTGTCATATAGATTGTCTGGAACAGCTAGGTATAGAATACGGTCTGGTTCAATTTTTTGGAGTGCTAGGCGATAGGTGATAAATTGTCCTAATGCTCCATAAAATTCGGAGATTTTTGATGGACTTAAAAAACTTTTGATTTCTATCGCAATTTTAGTCTCTCCTTGTTCAGCAGCGATGATTTTTTCTGCGCCTAAATCAATGGCTAGATCAAAGCTATCTGCTTGCAATCCATAAGGATCATGAGTTATTTGCCAGTTTTCTTTCTGTAAAGCAGTTTTTACAAGTTGATGGAATAGATCACGAGCTGACATAAATTTACTCCTATATGTTTCAGTTTATCCCATGTTGTTAGAAATTAGATGGAGTGATCGCTTATGCCCTGTGCAGCAATCCAAGCAGTAGTCCAAGCATTTTGGAAATTAAAACCACCCGTCACACCATCAATATCTAAAATCTCTCCTGCAAAAAATAAACCTGAGCAAATCTTACTTTCCATCGTCTGAAAGTTAACATCTTGCAAGCGAATACCGCCACAAGTGACAAACTCTTCCTTAAAAACACCTTTACCCGCGATCGCATATTCGCTAGCAGTTAATACATTCACAATTTGCTGAATTGCTTTATTAGAAATATCAGCCCAGCGCTTTTCGAGTTCCACTTCCGCTTTATCTAGCAAATATTCCCATAAACGTAGCGAGATTTCAACGGGACAATAATTAGAGATAAACTTTTTTGGCTGATCGGTTTTCGCATTTAATAGAATTTGTTTCACCGCTTCTACTTTGAGCGGAGGAATCCAATTAACAGCTAATTTGGCTTGATAGTTACAATCATATAATTCTCGCGCCGCCCATGCCGACAACTTCAAAACGGCGGGGCCACTCAAACCCCAATGCGTAATTAACAAGGCTCCCGACTGTTCTAATTGATTGCGAGCAGATTTTTTCTTATCAGGATTAGAATTTGCAGTTAAAAGCTTAACTGTGGCAGGATTTACGCTCACACCTGCGAGTTCATGTAGTTTAGAATCCTTGATATTAAAGGTGAACAGTGAAGGAACAGGAGGTTCTAATTCATGTCCGAGCGATCGCGCGATCGCATATCCCGATGGACTACTACCTGTAGCAAGTAACAGGCGATCGCAAGTTAACTGTTCACCACTTTTCAAAATCACTTCAAACTTACTGTTGCCTAACTGTTCAATTTTCTGTACTAAAACGTTGTTACGCAGTAACACACCAGCTTTTTTTGCGGCGAACATTAATGCTTCTACAATCGTTTCCGAATCATCGGTAATGGGAAACATGCGACCGTCTTCTTCTGTTTTTAACTTTACGCCTTCTGCATTAAACCAACGCACCACATCGATCGCCTGAAATCGAGAAAAAGCTCCTCGTAGAGCTTTGCCACCTCTGGGATAGTTTTGGACTAATTGGGAAGGTTCAAAGCAATGGTGGGTAACATTGCAACGTCCACCGCCTGAAACTCTTACCTTGGCTAAGGGTTGCCGTCCCGCCTCTAGCAAGGTAACTCTAGTCTGTGGTGCTTGCGCTGCGTGAACTGCCCCAAAGAAACCTGCCGCCCCACCACCAATTACTACAACCTCTGTACTTGCCATATTTAATTCCTAATAAGATAGGCGGCGCGAAGCGCCACCTATCTTAGATTTTACCATTTTGACAAGATTGAAAAATATTGATTACTTCTTGAGGTACTTTCTTTGTTTCTCTGGCGGACGTGTCAATTTTGAGGAATTCTGCGAAGGTATATTGCGATCGCAATTTATCAAAACTACAAACACAGAACTTTTTACTATTGGTAAATCCACAACCTTTCATAAAGGTTTTACCCACTTCCTGCGGATATTCATACTTCTCTTGCTTAACATCTTGCTGAATAGGTTTATTCTCTTCTGCATATACACCAGCAATTCCACTGCTGATCAATAAAAATGTGCTTAGGGAGAGCAATAGACGGTGACACATATTTATTTTAGACAGGTTTAGACGACAGTTTTAGCTGGATGCGTAAGGATGCTGCGATGTAAGAACTAGATTTTATTGCAGGTTTGTTAAGTCACCATTTTATAGCGTTTTGCAAATGAGTAAGCACTCATTTGCAAAACAAATAACAATCACAGTAAGGATTTGGAGTTTTCATCTTGCCTACGGCAAGATGAAAACCGCTATGGCAAGTAACAGCAATGTACTTTTTATAATTTCTATCATCAGGATGACTGCAATGATTGCGGTTTCATGACAACATCAATATAGATAGATATTGTGTTTTGCCTGAGCGTTTGAATGAAATCTCCTGACCGTTTACTAATTGTCGATGATGTACCAGACAATCTATTTCTGGTTAGCACAATCCTTGAAGAAGAGGGATACGAAATTATCACATCATCCAATGGTCAAGAGGCTCTCAAGGAGATTGAGGCTCAGCCACCAGATTTGATTTTGCTGGATGTGATGATGCCCGTGATGGATGGCTATGAGGTGACGAGACGGGTCAGAGCCATGAAGGATTTGCCCTTTGTTCCAATTTTGTTGATCACCGCCTACGATCGCGCTAATGCTGTTAAAGGGCTGGATCTTGGGGCAGATGAATTTATTCGGAAACCAATTGAGGCTGATGAGCTACTCGCAAGAGTTCGATCGCTGTTGCGGTTGAAACATAGCATTGCGGAGCGCGATCGCATTGATCGGCAGAGACAGGATTTTGTATCAAGGTTGACCCATGATTTGCGGACTCCCCTAGTGGCGGCAGATCGGATGTTAGGTTTATTGCAGGATGGCGTATTGGGCGAGATTTCGCCACAGATTTCTGAAGCTTTGACGATTATGGGGCGCAGCAATCGCAATTTGCTAGAAATGGTAAATAAACTGTTGGATGTCTATCGCTATGAGTCGGGTAGTAAGACGATTAATTTACAGCCACTAAACTTAAAAGAGTTGCTAGAGCAGGTAGTACAAGAGCTAAACCCGATCGCTATTTCTAAAAATCTAGAGCTAACTGCTGATCTGAGGTTGGTTAGTGATGATTGCGCCCAGATCAAGGGTGATCGCTTAGAGTTATTGAGAGTATTTAATAACTTAATTGGTAATGCTCTGAAGTTTACGGAGGCGGGGCGCATCCAAGTTAGCTTAAAATCAGACATATCAGAAGTCGTTATTGCGATCGCTGATACAGGGGCTGGAATCCCCGCCGAAGAGCAACCCTTCTTATTCCATCGATTCCGTCAAGGCAATCACCAAAAACAAGGTAGCGGCTTAGGCTTATATTTATCGCATTACATTATCAATGCCCATAGTGGCAAGATTTTAGTACAATCACCAAACCCAGATTCTCTTCAAGGTTCTACATTCTTCGTGCATTTGCCCACCATCAAGCCATGAGTAATCTTCAACTTCAGTACGACTCACTGCTCAGTCACTACAGCAATCCCCTTGAGGCGATCGCGTTGTTGCGAGAATATCGTCCCTATTTTGAGTTGATTCCTAGTTTGCGCCGCCCCAGTGATAGCTTGATTTCGATTCCATTTCCTGTGGTTCAGTTTACTAGCTCTAATCTCAGTCAAAGCCATCTGCAATTGCAATGCGATCTAGCCTTGATCATGTGTGATCCTGATTGGAAAGTAAAAACTGGTCAAGAAATTTTTGTGTTTATCCATCGTCCTAATGAAGATTTTGCGTCTCTATTACAGCGTTGGCGACAGGTGGAAGTTGCCCTCGGCGAAGAATATTATTGGTTATTACCTTGGAAACATCGCAGTATTATTAGCGATCGCGGAGAGCATCATTATCCTTTATTTGTTACTCTCGACTATTCGCCTGCCCGCATCACTAAAGGTTTAGAAGGTGCATCGCTACCCCATGTCAAAGCCGCACCAATTGCGATCGAGAGACCTCCTGATTTAGAAGAAGAACAAGATGATGCAATTTTCGAGCCGACCGAATAGTTAAGTGTATTCAGAGATGTGGCGGCGCGAAGCGCCGCCACATTCTTATTGGGGGTTACTCTCCAAAAGCTGTAGTAATTCTTCTTCAGAAATACATTTGACACCCAAAGATGTTGCCTTGTCTAGCTTTGAGCCAGCATCTTCGCCGACAACTAGGTAGTGAGTTTTTTTGCTCACAGAATCCGTAACCTTGCCGCCAGCCGCTTTAATCAAATCTTTGGCTTGATCTCGCTTCAAAGTTGGTAATGTGCCTGTCACCACAAAGATTTGACCTGCAATATTAGGATTCATCGCGATCGCCTGTTCTATATTTTTAGCACTTACAAACTGCAAACCTTTTTCTTGTAGTCGTTGTACCAAATTTTGATTAGTTTCTTTGCGAAACCACTCGGAAATGGATTGGGCAATCTCCTCGCCAATACCAAAAATAGAGGCGATCGCTTCAGGTGTGGCTCTCGCTAATAAATCCACGTTGGGAAAATTGTCAGCAATATTTTGAGCATTGACACTACCCACATGTCTGATACCCAAGCCGTAAAGAACTCTTGACCAAGGTTTAGAGGTGGACTGAGCGATCGCTGCGATAATCTTATCTGCGGATTTTTGTCCTAAACGATCGAGTTTTTGTAATTGTTCGCTAGTTAGTTCGTAAAGATCGGCTACGGATCTTACTGCCTCCGCATTTACCAACTGTCTGACTAATTTCTCGCCAACGCCGTTAATATCCAATGCATCACGACTAACCCAATGCCCGATCGCGCCGCAAACGATCGCAGGACATTCCCAATTTACACAACGGGTAGCTGCTTCATTTTCAGGCTTCACAACCGCTTGACCACATTCAGGACAGTGACTAGGCATGACAAATCTAGTCGCTCCCTTGGGACGCAGCTCTGGCAAAATTCGCACTACTTCAGGAATAATTTCCCCAGCCTTTCGCACGATCGCCGTGTCACCAATATGCAAATCCAACTCTGTCAGGCGATCGCTATTGTGTAGAGTCGCTCGCGAAACAGTTGTGCCAGCCAATAAGACGGGTCGCAACTCGGCAACGGGTGTAAGTGTGCCTGTGCGACCTACCTGTACGGTCACTGACTCGATGATAGTGGGCATCTCTTCGGCAGGATATTTCCACGCGATCGCCCAACGCGGTGTTTTTTGAGTAAAGCCCAAATTTTCTTGTTGAGAGAATTCATTCAGCTTAATCACCATGCCATCGGTCATATAAGGCAGTTTTAGACGTTCTGTTGACCAATGGTCATAATATTCTTGTAGTTCTGGAAGCGATTGACAGAGCTTTTTATTAGGATTGACGCGAAAACCAATTTGTTGCAGAAATTCTAGAGCTTGCCATTGAGAAGATATTTTTAAAAGGTTCTCTTTGTCTCCAGATTCTTTTGCAGAAGATGAAGGAAAATGAATTGTATAAGCAAAAAAGTCAAGACGGCGCTGGGCAACTATGCGCGAATCCAGTTGGCGCAATGTGCCTGCGGCGGCATTGCGGGGATTGGCAAATAGGGATTCTCCCTGTTGCGATCGCTCTTGGTTAATTTGATCAAAAACGGCGATCGGTAAAAAGGCTTCACCGCGTATTTCTAAATGTGCGGGTGGATTTTCTAAATTGAGCCGTAAAGGAATGGAACGAATAGTTTTAATATTGCTAGTGATATCTTCACCTGAAGTACCATCACCCCTAGTTGCGCCACGAGTTAGTACTCCATGCTCATAGGTCAAAGCGATCGCTGAGCCATCGATTTTTAGTTCGCAAACACTATCTAAAAACGCTTGAGATTCAAGACCCTTCTGACAACGCTCTTGCCAAGACTCTACATTGTCAGAGCTAAAAGCATTCTCAAGACTAAAAAGCGGAACATTGTGCTGTACTGAAACAAAATTACTACTAGGCTTTTCGCCCACTCGCTGAGTGGGACTATCGGCAGTGATTAATTGGGGATATTGAACTTCTATCTCTTGTAATTCTCGATAGAGCGCATCATATATCGCATCTTCCATCGTCGGCGCATCAAGGGCATAGTAGGCATAGCTAGCTCGTTGTAATAGCTGGCGTAGTTCTATTGCTCTTGCTTGAAGTTCTAGATTAAGCATAATTTGAGACATAAGCTTAAGGGGATGCAATCTGAACGATTTAGATATTTGCTTAGGACACAAACCCAGAAGATGAGTTGCGGCGCGAAGCGCCGCAACTCATCTTCTGGGTTTGCTGTATCAAGTCAAAGAGTTAGGACTTACGCAAAGTGTCTCCCCTCATCCCCCAACCCCTTCTCCCGCAGGAGAAGGGGTGGAAAACCTTATTTTTTCTGGTTCCCCTCTCCTGCGGGAGAGGGGCTAGGGGTGAGGGCTTAATCAATTCCTGCGTAAGTCCTAATAGTATCAAACAGAAATATTTTGAAGGTCTGGCTTTGCCAGACCTTCAAAATATTTCTGCGATAAAAAGTTAGCCGTTCCTTCTTTTAACTTCTTGCTTAATAGATTGAAGCGTATCATCTAAAGCATCTTTGAAAATGCTGTAAAAAGCACTAGCAGGTGTAGAGCTAGATGGCTGAGCATCAACAGTGTAGGTGATTAAAATTTTAGTTGGGGGTTTGCGTGGCACATCAGATACAGGTTCCATTTTCCAATATCCTTCCATTTTAGAAAGATCGCCATCAATTAATCGAAAATCAATCTGTTTCTGATTGGTTTCTTGAATCGCGAGTTTAGTGCGTGACACTACAGATATCAGAAAAACTTGCCGCGAATCTACTTGCTCAATTACCTTGCGATCGCCACGATTTTCAAGAATTTTACTGGAGGTCATATTGGGAATGAATTTATAGAGATTGGCGTAGTCGGTGAGGACTTGCCATACCGCTTTAGGCGAAGCTGTAACCAACACTCGCGCTACATACTTACCATTCTCGCCTGTGACAACAGTTTGCCCTTGACGTAAGGAGTTGCGCTGAATTGATGGTAACCGATCAACTGGCCCATCAAATAAAGCCGCATGGGCAGGCAAAGAGGGGACGCAGCAGGCGATCGCGATCGCCATAAACATTGCAGATTTGGAAGAAAGTTTGGTCATGGATTTTTGATGGTAGGAATTTCTATGGACTATTGTAAAACCCTAAAGAGAGAGTTGCGGCGCTTATAGCGCCGCAACTCTCTCTTTAGGGTTTTGGTTTTGTCTTAACATAAATGGCAATAGCTATAGTTGGTTTGTATGTATATCAAAATTTGTGGCATTACTAAATTAGACCAAGCTCAAGAGATCGCCAAGATGGGCGCAAAGGCTCTCGGCTTTATTTGTGTGCCGTCCTCTCCACGCTACATCAGCGCCGAAGCGATCGCGATGATTACATCCAGTCTAGTTTCTACACAGGCTGATATTTTAGAGGATAATTCTAAAAATTTGCCGCTAGATTTGATTGGAGTATTTCTCAACGCTAGTGCCGATCAGATCTGCCAAACGGTGATCCAATCAGGCTTAACTGGCGTACAACTGCATGGAGATGAATCCCCAGAGTTTTGTCACCAGTTGCGATCGCGGCTCGATCAATTTCAACCCGAAATCAAGCTAATTAAAGCTTTGCGGGTCAAAGATCAATTTGGCTTAGCACAGGCCTATGAATTTAGTACGGTGGTCGAAGCCGTGCTTCTAGATGCCTATGACCCGCATATGGCGGGTGGCACTGGCAAAACCTTAGACTGGCAAATGTTGCGAGATTTTCGCCCCAATGTACCTTGGTGGCTAGCGGGTGGTTTATCTCCTGAGAACGTAGCTCAAGCGATCGCATTATTAGCTCCAAACGGTGTAGACGTATCAAGTGGGGTAGAGCGTTCCGCAGGGGATAAAGATCTATCAAAAGTTAAAGATTTTATGCAAAGTTGTGTTGTTCAGGGAGCTAAAGTTTGATTTTCTACGTCAATAAAGCCTATAACGATTCTTTAGCTAGTAAGATTTGCTGTAGTTCTAAGTAAATGGACGCAATTAAATATTAAGCTCTAAAACCTGTGGCGCAAGCACAGCATACACCATAGGTTTTAGAGCTGGTTTTTAATTATGCCCAGATCCTTAGATGCTTAAACATTAGATCAATTGCGCCCAGCTACTTAGCATAAGTATTAGAAAGATGGAAAGCTATGAAAACACCTGTTTTTGGTAAAAGTACTTGGATTGGGTTGCTTGCAGCCGCGATTGTTGGCGGATCAGCAACAGCAGTAATCATCAATGGCAATTTTAACAGCCAACCTAATACTCCAGTTGCCTCTACACCTGCCGCGACTAATCAAGTCAATCAACCACCCGCGGAGCGAGCCGTTAATGGTGAATTAGCGATCTACTGGATTGAAGCGAGTAAAAATAAGCTTACGGCCGTACCGATCGCGATCAAGGCTAAAAATAATAGTGAGGCGATTACTTCTGTAGTTAAGACTTTGATCACAGAAGCTCCTCCCGAATCATCGCTTTACAGCGCTATTCCTGCGAATACTAAAATTTTAAGCATGACCAGCAAAGATAAAGATATTCGGATCAACTTTTCCGCAGAGTTCACCAAAGGTGGCGGCTCAGCCTCAATGCAGGGAAGAATTATCCAAGTGTTATATACCGCTACAAGTCTTGACCCTGAGGCAAAAGTATATTTATCAGTGGATGGCAAACCTCTAAAATATATCGGTGGTGAAGGTTTGGAAGTGCCACAACCGATGACAAGACAAGATTTTGCGCTAGAGTTTTAGGAATACGTTTTTAAATAAATATGCCGCCTATCCCTTTGCCCGATATTGATAGCCTCAGCATTACCGAGCAAGTTTCCCAAATGGTTGTTGTTCGTACCTGTGGCATGTTGTACGACCACCAGATTCAATACCCAAGCTGGGAATTATCGGTATCCGAGTTACAGAAACTAATCGGAGACTATGGGGTTGGCGGTGTCATTTTACTGGGTGGCTCTGCCCCAGAAATAGCTCTCAAAACCGAGCAAATGCAGTCATGGGCAAAAGTCCCATTACTGATCGCCGCGGATATCGAAGAAGGCGTAGGACAACGTTTTAGCGGCGCAACTTGGTTCCCACCACCGATGGCTCTGCAAGCAGTATCGATTAAATATGCTGAAGCTATGGGCAAAATCACGGCTGAGGAAGCATTAGCGATTGGTATTAACTGGCTGCTTGCGCCGATTGTTGATGTAAATAATAATCCTGACAACCCTGTAATTAATGTCCGCGCCTTTGGGATTACCGTGGGCGAAGTCATGGGTGCAACTCGAGGATTTATTGCGGGGGCTAAACATTATCCAGTTTTAACCACTGCCAAGCATTTCCCCGGACATGGTGATACCTCTGTAGATTCGCATTTGCAAACCCCATCAATTCCCCACGATCGCCAAAGATTTGATGAAATAGAGTTTCCCCCCTTTCTTAATGCGATCGCGGCGGGCGTGGATGCGATTATGACTGCACATATTTTTGTGCCAGAACTAGATTCTCAAAATATCGCCACATTATCGCCGCATATTTTGACTGATATTTTGCGAAAGGAAATGGGATTTGAAGGGATCATTACTACGGATGCCCTAATCATGTCAGGGGTTTCAGGCTTAGATAGTCCAGAGGCGATCGCGATCCAAGCTGTGAAAGCAGGTGCTGATATTTTATTGATGCCCGTCGATCCGATTGCCACAATTTTGGCGGTGGTGGCGGCGGTGGAGTCTGGAGAGATTAGCCGTGAGCGCATTCGTGCATCAGTGGAGCGAATCTGGCAAGCAAAACAGAAGGTTTGTGGAATTCCTACGGATTTGAGTAAGTTGGGCAATCCTGACAATCTAAAAATTGCTAAAGAAATCGCCACCCAATCAATTAATGTTTCTGCATCCATTGACCATTTGCGATCGCCTGATGATCTAGCAAATTCTGTTGGAAATTATCTCAACTTAGTAATTGTGGATAATCTGCTTACTTGTGAAGAATTTCTCAATCGCCAATCGCCTGCGGTGACGCTTCCTCAATCTAGGAGCTATCAAAGAATTATTGCCGACGATATGGTTTTGCAAAACCTGCAATGCGATCGCTTTGATAAAGTGTTTATCCAAATTTTTAATCGTGGCAATCCATTTCGAGGTGAGACAAATATTCTTGACCTAACTTTTGACTTGGCAAAAAAACTAGTATCTGAAGACAAATTAGAAGCGATCGCTGTTTATGGCAGCCCTTATTGTTTAGAAAAATTCTTTGAAGTCATTCCATCGGATCTGCCTTGGGGTTTTTCCTATAGTCAGCAATCAGAATCACAAGCAGCATTATTACAAAAATTGGGATTTATCAAATCCTAAAAGTGCTATGGCGCTTTGCACTTACTCAAAACCCAAGAATTGGCTGGTGGAGCGAAGCTCCACCAGCCAATTCTTGGGTTTTGAGTAGCGATACTATTCAAAGCCTCAACATAGCGGATCGATGGCAAAAGTTAAGGCATCGGATACGGTTTACGCTCTTGGTAGTGGTGATGATGGAAACTGCAAAAAATCAAGTGGACGATCGTGAACATCTAATTTATTTGTGGACTTTATATTTAGTTGCGCCTCGGTACTTACACATTTAAAAACAAGATTTAACACATATTTTTCTGCCATAAAAAGACGTTTATGTTAATGTATTAGCGCTCTTGTTCATAACAGTTAGTCCCTTGCCAAAAACGATATTCACGGAAGTTGTTCTTGTGGCAATTTCTTTGATCGCTGCATTTCCTGTTCATGCAAAAAGCGATCGCCTCTGTCCGAGTCAATTTCAAGAAGAAGTAAAAAAAATAGTTCAATCTCCTAAACTAAAGCCATCGCGAGTGGGAGTGTTTGTCCAGACCAATGAATCGATTCCGCGAACTTTAGCCGATCTAGATAGCGATCGCTACTTCTTGCCTGCTTCAAACATTAAGCTTTTTACAACCGCGATCGCGCTCAAACTACTTGGCGCAGACTTTCGATTTACTACTCGCCTGATATCCAAGTCTTTGCCTAATAACAAAGGTGAACTAGAGTCGGGGCTGTGGTTAATGGGAGCAGGTGATCCCAGCTTTAAATCGGCAACGGATTTAAAATCTCTGGTGACCCAACTCAAAAAACAAGGTGTAAAGCAAATCAAAGGTGGACTATGGGCTACCTCAACTCGCAAAGGTACAGAAATAGCGGGTAGTTGGGAATGGTCAGACTTACAGGAAGACTATGCGGCGATACCTTCTCCTTTTACGATCGATGGCAATGTGTTGGAATGGAAATTGCGCCCTAGCTCCATCGGTCAGCCCGCAATATTTGAATGGTCAAATCCTAAATTTGCTCGCTCTTGGAAGGTTGATAACCAGACAGTGACAGCAGCCAGTAATAATCAAGTAGCTAAGTCATCGGTTAATGAGCTAACTGTTAATCGACCTTATCCTAAGCAATTACTATTTGTTGGTGGTCAAATTGCTGTTGATGCTCCGCCAGAATCAGGGCTGGTTACGGTTCCAGATCCTGAAGCAAATTTTTTAAACGTCCTGCAAGAAGAACTAATAGCTCAAGGGATTAAAGTAGACAAATTTTCTCCAGAAGAAAAACCCGATCAAAAAGAAGCTTTTCTAGACTTAGCTAAAGAATTTAACTCTTATAAATATTTGGCGACTGTAGAGTCATTGCCCCTATCAGAATTGATCGGTACTACTAATCGAGAGAGCCAGAATCTCTATGCGGAGCTAATCCTCAGAGCTGTGGGCGATCGCTATCCTGAAGCAGACTCCGATGATAGCTTTGATGCAGGCATAGAAAAAATCAGTAAATACTTACAATCTGTTATTACTCCCAGTTCTGGATCTCAAGTCTTGTTAGCGGATGGCTCAGGGTTATCGCGCCAAAATCTCTCTACACCTAGAGCGATTGTAGAGATTTTGAGATCGACTGCTAGCGATCGCAATTTTCGTAACTCCTTAGCGATCGCGGGCGTGAATGGAACATTGACAAGTCGATTTAAAAACACCTTAGCGGAGGGTAAAATCCATGCTAAGACTGGTACACTAACGGGTACAACTGCTTTGTCTGGCTATGTCAAGCCCACTGACTATAGCGAGGTAATTTTTAGTATTATGATCAACAATAGCGATCTATCTAACAAAGAACTGCAACAGTATGTTGATGAGATTGCATTGCTAATACCGCAAGTAACTGCCTCCGCTTGTCCATGAAGTCCTCAAGCTCATCTCGCCAATCTAAACACAAATCTAGCCAGCAGAAACTAGGTAATCCTTGGTTGCGGCGATGTCTTTTGTTTGTAGGAGCGATCGCGGCTCTCTATTTTCTTTGGATGGCAGTGATCTCTATATTTGTGGAAAAAGTACCTGCGGCTTGTATTGATCACCCAGAGGTGAGTAGTGACGGTAAATTTTATGAAATTAATCCCTCTATAGTCGTGATCGAGCCTTGGAGAGGACAACATCATTCCTACGCATTATTTGCAGTTCCCCAGCGATATTCCGATAAATTTGACGGTGAGGGAGCGTTAGTTAAAATTAATGGCTCCGATAGCATTATCTACGCCACAGTAGCCAATCCTCATCTATACAGAGCGATCGCCGTACCTAAAGATCACGTCATATTTGTGTCCTATCTATGGACACATGAAGTAATTTGGCAGATTTTGCAAGGCAAGTATGATCATCTGCAATACGTTTGTAACTGGACTGCTTACTTTAAGACCAGCTAAAGCAAACCAAACCAAAAAGAGTGCGGCGACGCAGAGCGCCGCCTCGCTCTTTTTGGACTTTTGAAGGGCTGGCTTTGCCAGCCCTTCAAATATTAGAAAACGCTGGATTCAGTTTTGGTTTGAGCATTGCTATTTTGTTTCATAATAAAAAAGAATTTCTGGCTAAAACCAAATCGGAAACTGAAAACATGGGAAATTTTGGCAGTTGGTTAATTAAACTTGGACAGAGCTGTCTACTCATTGGACAAATCGTTACCCATGTTTTGATCTACCGCCGCTTTCATTGGCGCAATACTCTTGAGCAGATGTCAATGGTCGGCACAGAGTCATTGTTAATTACTTTGATTACCGCTGCCTTTGTGGGAGCCGTGTTTACGATTCAAGTAGCAAGAGAATTTATTAACTTTGGCGCACAGCAAGCGATTGGTGGTATTTTGGCGATCGCCCTTGCTCGTGAGCTAATTCCTGTACTTACGGCTGTAATTATTGCAGGACGAGTTGGATCAGCCTTTGCAGCGGAAATTGGGACGATGCAAGTCACGGAGCAGATCGATGCGCTCTATATGCTCCGCACCAATCCCATTGACTATCTAGCCACACCAAGGGCGATCGCTTGCTTATTGATGTTGCCAATTTTAACGATTTTGGGATTTTTAACAGGTATGGCAGGAGGTTTGTTGCTATCTCAGTCTATGTACGCGATTTCTCCGACGGTGTTTCTTAATTCCATTCAAAATTTACTTAAGCCTTGGGATCTGATTGCGGCGATGATCAAGTCCAGCATCTTTGGGGTTATGATTGCGGCGATCGGCACGACATGGGGACTAACTACCACAGGCGGCGCTAAGGGAGTTGGCGAGTCCACTACTACGGCTGTGGTCACGGCGTTACTGGCAATATTTATTAGCAATTTCTTTTTGTCTTGGATCTGTTTTCAAGGCATCGGATCTTCTTTAACGGCAATGGGATAAGTATCAGGGAGCAGGAGCTACAGAGCTTTGCGCTTAAAACCGAACCAAGAATATTTTTAAAAGTGTTGCTTTGCAACACTTTTAAAAATATTCTTGTGGTTTATTCAAATAAGAAGGTAAATACTCCACCGCTCTGCGGTGTAAGTATATTTTAGTAAAAAAGAATTTGATACCCTGTCCGCTTGCGGCGGGGTGATTCATTAGAAATTTCTGTAAAACCTAAAAATGTAGGAACGAGCTTTGCGCGTCCCCACATTTTTAGGTTTTGCTATCTCAATCATTGCTACATGACTTAAGCTATTAAGTATCTAGTCAAAAGCTGCGGCACACTCTGCCTGTGCGCCACAGCTTTTGAAATTTTATATTTATTGCGCCTAGCTACTCAGAAGCAGTGACACAATATCAACTTGGTTTTTTGTTAATATAAATTCCTAATTACTATAACCCCGCATTTATGCCTGATCCTCTAACTGATTCAACACCACTCTATGCCAACCTTACAACTAGCTATCGCAAGCTATCGTTGCTAGAGCGTCAGATGATCCAAGTATTTGCGATCGCCTATGAGCCAGTTAACCGCAACACTGTCTTGGAGTGCCTGTTTTACATGGGGATTAGGGATACAGACAATCAAGTTTTATCAACAAATGCGGCTAGGAATTACATCGAACGATTGATTAAATTGAGGTTGCTCACTCAAGACCGTTCTCAAGGAACACAATGCAATCCGCAATTAATGGATATTGCAGTGCGCGATGCGATCGCAACGGGAAGTTTTGAAAAGATCGTGCAAGCGATCGCCATATACATTCCTGTGCCTTCTTTCGGCAAAACCGATATGCGGGCTTTTAAAAGTGAGTCGCAGTTTATTCGAGAAGTTCGCATTGGTGTATATCGCCAAGATATTAAGTTTGTCAACAAGCAATTTGAAGACTTCTATCGCTATGGTTATTCTCAACAAAAAGTCACCTTAGATGTAATTTTATATCAAATCTGTAACAATCCCTTTGATGTAGATTGGTTTCAAACTCTAAATGCTGAGTTTTACGAAGTTGCCCTCAGTACGATATTGAGTAACGGAATGCTCAAGCTGAAGCCTACTCCTGAAGCTATTAGCATTTTGATTGATGACTTTAAGAATAAAAGAGAGCGCTGCACAGACTCACTGTTATTAGTGTTAATGGAACAGAGTCTACTGCGGGCTGACTTAGATATGGCTCAATCTGCCTATGATCAGTTGTCTGTGACCTATAAAGATGCAGGGGAAGCTTTTTTAGCTTGGATGTACTTTCTCAAAGGTGATGGTCAATTGGCGATCGCGCAGTTCCGTCAATCTTTGAAAATGATTAGAAAAGCCACAGGCAAGCGTCAAGTTTATTTTAGCGGAGAACCAGGGCTATTTTTTATACTAGCTCTGATTCAAGAGGGATCTGTTGAAAGTATGCGCGAAGCCGAAGGCTATGCGACAATCATGTCTAAGCAATCAAATCACTGGTTACAGGTAGTCTATAGTCGATTGCAAAAGGTAATTAAGTTCCAATTGGGGGATATTCCTCAAAAGGACTTACTGACTAATGATTATATTCATAATCATATTGACACCCATTGTCTAGAGGCATTTTTTAGTTCTCTTTGTCTATATTGGGTTAATCCTGAAAAAGCAAGAATAGAACTTTCTAGAATTCTCAATCCTTTGTTAAAGCAGTCAGTCAATGCTAATTATCACTGGCTAACGATGGAAACCGCCGCTCTATTGGGAGAAGTTTCTGCTAATCCTATTAATATAAAGCACTCCCAAAAGTTACGACAAGAAAACAAAATTGTCCCGATTGTAAATCTAATTCGTCCTCAAGAAACTTGGGAACTTAGTCTTAATGCTCTTTTAAATCTTAGCAAGTCGCCGCAGGAGCAGACTAAAGCGGCTAATACTTCCCCACAGCGTCTTGTGTGGCTAGTTACTTTTAATAAAGGTATATGCACCATCCAGCCCAAGGAACAGAAAATCAACGCTAAGGGTGTATGGAGTTCAGGGCGAAATATTGCTGTGAAGAGACTCAAGGAAAACACTAATGAGTTTCCCTATTTAACCCCACAGGATTTTACGGTATGTTCTCATATTCAAGCCTATTCCTATCATGGATATTATGGGCAGAGTCAATATGAGTTTGACGAAGATACTATCTGTGCCTTAGTTGGTCATCCCTTAGTATTTTGGGAAGATTCTCCCACTACTCGTGTTGATATCGCTAAGGGTGAACCAGAGCTACTGGTCAAAGCTGTGAGAGGCGATCGCCTAATTTTAGAATTTTCACCACAACTTAAAGATGGACAGAGTTTTGTTGTAACTAAAGAAAGCCCGACTAGACTCAAGGTGATTCAAGTTAATGAATCCCACCGTAAGATCACGGATATTATCGGCAGAAAAAATCGTTTAGAGATTCCTGCGGCCGCCAAAGATCGCGTACTGGCAGCTATTCAAGGTATTTCTTCGATTGTAACCGTGCATTCAGATATTGGTGGTGGAGTCAGCGATGCTGAAGAAGTGCCATCGGATAGCAAGCCCCATGTCCATATTTTACCTGCGGGAGATGGGCTGAAAGTAGCGGTGTTAGCGCGTCCCTTTGCCAATGCGGGAGCTTACTATCGTCCAGGTACGGGCGGCGCGACCGTACTTGCGGAAATCGAAGGGAAACGACTACAAGCGACTCGAAATCTCAAGGAAGAGAAGAAACTAGCTAATGAAGCGATCGCTGCCTGTCCGACCCTCGAAAACTATGAAGAAAATGATAGTGAATGGACAATTGATGATCCAGAGTTTTGTTTAGAGTTACTCATGGAGTTGCAAGCTCTAGGCGATCGCATTGTCTTAGAATGGCCAGAGGGCGAAAAAATGCGAATCAGTCACCGCGCAGGTTTTGGTGACTTTAGAATGTCAATCAATCAAAGCCGTGATTGGTTTGCGGCGGAAGGTGAGTTGAAACTCGGTGATGATAAGGTTCTAGATATGCAACGACTTCTAGAATTATTAGATAAAACTCCGAGCCGCTTTATTCCCCTTGGTGATGGGCAGTTTATCGCGCTCACCCAGCAATTCCGCAATCGCTTAGATGAGTTTCGGCGGCTATCGGAAAAGCAAGGCAACGGCACTAGATTTCATCCTTTAGCAGCGCTTGCCCTTGAAGATTTTGTCGATGAAATCGGTGATCTCAAAGTCGATAAGCATTGGAAAGCCCATGTCAAGAAAATTAAGGAGATGAGGAACTTTGAGCCACAACTTCCTTCGACTCTACAAGCTGACTTGCGCGATTATCAGCTAGAGGGCTTTCAATGGTTATCACGACTCGCCCATTGGGGCGTGGGTGCTTGCTTAGCTGATGACATGGGCTTAGGCAAAACTTTACAGTCCCTTGCACTAATTTTGTCTCGCGCTCCCAAAGGTGCGACTCTGATTGTGGCGCCAACTTCTGTCTGTATGAACTGGATTAGTGAAGCGGCAAAGTTTGCACCAACCTTGAATGTAATTGTATTTGGTACGGGCGATCGCCAAAAGGTACTGGATAATTTACAACCCTTTGACATGGTAGTTTGCAGCTATGGACTATTACAACAAGAAGAAGTTGCGGAAATGTTGGCAAAAGTAGAATGGCAGACAATTGCCCTCGATGAAGCCCAAGCGATCAAAAACACAGCCACTAAGCGATCGCAAGCCGCCATGAACCTTCAGAGTGGATTTAAGCTAATCACCACTGGTACGCCTATCGAAAACCATCTCGGTGAACTTTGGAATCTATTTCGATTTATTAACCCCGGCTTATTAGGTTCTTTGGATAATTTCAATATTAAGTATGCCAATCCTATTGAGCGATCGCAGGATCGAGAAGCGCGTAACCAACTCAAAAAACTGATCCAACCTTTTATCCTGCGCCGTACTAAAAACCAAGTTCTGCAAGAGTTACCATCGCGTACTGAAGTAACTCTGCAAGTGGAACTTAGCAAAGAAGAACTAGCGTTTTATGAAGCCCTACGTCGTGAGGCGATCGCTAAGCTGAGCGGCAGTGATGCGAATGCAGGACAAAAGCACCTCCAAGTTCTCGCCGAAATCATGAAATTGCGCCGCGCCTGTTGCAATACTAAGCTAGTTAGACCCGATATTCCTTTGCCTAGTTCTAAACTGCAACTATTTGGTGAAGTTGTTGGCGAATTATTAGATAACAAACATAAGGCGCTAGTATTCAGCCAATTTGTCGATCATTTACATATCATTCGTGATTATCTGAATTCCCAAAAAATTAGATATCAATATCTTGATGGTAGTACCCCTGCCAAGGAACGCAAAAAGCGCGTAGAGGCTTTTCAAGCTGGTGAAGGTGATATCTTCTTGATTAGCCTTAAGGCTGGTGGCACAGGGCTAAACCTCACGGCTGCCGATTATGTAATTCATATGGATCCTTGGTGGAATCCTGCGGTGGAAGATCAGGCTAGCGATCGCGCCCATCGCATTGGTCAGAAGCGTCCTGTCACTATTTATCGCCTTGTGGCAAAGGGAACTATCGAAGAGAAGATTGTCGATCTACACCATCATAAGCGCGATCTCGCCGATAGCTTATTGGAAGGTACTGATATGAGCGGTAAGGTGACAACCGATGCGCTGTTGCAATTGATTAACGATATCTAAAACCAAAAGAAGTGAGCCGAACGCTGCGCGTTCTCCTCACTTCTTTATAGATGATTGGCGACGCAAAGCGCCGCCAATCATATTTTATGTTTTAAGCAACTTCGTAGTTGAAATTAAAAGTTGCCCATTGCTGCACATCTAGCATCCATGTATCACTAGCATTAACGGCGACACCAAAACTTGAAGGTTTGCCAGCGCGATCAAGATCGATCAGTAAGGCTTGAGCAACTTGTAAGGGACTCGCAATAGAAATCAAGCCATTGAGAGATGATGCTTGTCGTTGCGACTTTTCTAGACTATTAGCCACTTCCAGAAGTGGCGATCTGCTAATCACCACATGGACATCAACCGCTCCTTTAGGCGCTGATACTGACCAATTTATTGGGGCTTTAGGATAGGGAATAGTTAAGGTTGTAGCGGGCGGAATAATGCCATCACTGGCATAGGGAGGCGAGATAAAGTTGGGAGTGAGTAACTTACTGCGCGAATCAAGACAGAAAATTCGGGTATAGAGTGGATATTCACCAAAGTTTTCGATCTGGCACTCAAGGCGATCGCCAATGGTTATCGGTTTAGTGCGAATTGTGTTGTTGAGATTATTGTCAGAAATCAAGGAAGCGCGAGCCGCAACTTTACTCGCAAGGGTCACCGATCGCGCGTCAACACCAACAATTGCTTTGAAAGTAGCCCTGACATTCAGCTGTGACGAGGCTTGATTTTCGGTAATACGGATTAATTTGGCTGCTAGTAAGCTCTCCAGAAAAGGCTGAAGTCGTTTGATCGCTACACCGACCGACTCGCCCACCGAGCCGAAGGAACCTAGAATCGGTATATGTCCAATTGTAAATAATCCATAGCTAGCGGACTGTGTGCCGAATAGACAGTCTGCCCCTTGTTCATTGGCATTCACCCCAAACATATTTGGCAATATCGAAAGAGCGCTCGTGGCATCGATTCGTTCAATTTTACTCAACCCTGCGTCAATGGCGATCGCGAGCTTAACATTGCGGGGAATTGAGCGCATTACCTCTTGAACTAGCTGTCCTGCTTCTAGCCGTGAGCTAAGATTGCGATCGCCTAAAATCTCAACCTTGCCATTAAATCCACTGTAGGACTTGAGTTGCACTGTGGCTTTGCTATTGGGTAACGCATTAGCACTTACTTGATTAGTAGCCGCTTCATTTACGAGTTCATTGGTGGTGACATTAAAAATTGCGCCTACCCCATAATTACTTAAAACTGTAATCGGCAACCCCGCCAAATAAATATCGCCAGTCCGATGATCGCTATTAACCCCTGTGATAACGCCATCGGCACTCAAATCGACAACTGGCAAAAAGTCAAAGGTTTTAGTGGCGATCGCTTTAAGCTTGCTTGCGTCCCCTAACCACATATTCCCAATTTGCTTATCAATGGGTAAATCATCATTGTGCATAATACGGCGATCAAGGGTATTTACCACATTGCTCATGACGATATTAATCGTGGTGGCAGGCATGATTTGCCATAGCTGCTGCACTAGAGCATAGGTAAACGCGCCACTGCTAAACCCTGCCCATTGAGCATCCAGACAAAGCATATTGTCATTGGCGGCGCGGAGGGTTGTGCCAATACTTGTGACCGCTTTTATAGCTGCTGTTTCAGTTGGTAATGGAGAAGAATCTTTTGCTATAGCTGGTTGCCATTGTTTTAATCCCATGCGCGATCGCAAGCGGAAATTACCAACTACCGATGTATTGGGATAGTAATATCCTGCGTCAATAACATTCAAAATCCGATCCGTGGCAATCTCTTGGAGCCAGCCTTGCCATTCCTGCTCTGTGATATCCCGCAAACTTTCGGGATTTTTGTCTGCGTTTTGTGGGGAACCGCCGTCCACAGGCACAAGCGTATTGTAATCACCGAGTCGCGAGCCGTAGCCACTAAAGTGGATTACGACTAAATCATCGGGCAGTGTTTCCGCAATTTGTTCGGTAATAGCATTGGTGATATTGGCGCGAGTAGCATCGCGATCGGTGAGGGTGATGATATCTTGTGGCGCAAAACCAAAGCGATAGATCAATAATTCTTTTTGCAGTTCCACATCATTGATACAGCCACGCAAAGCTAACCCACCTAATGAGCTTTCATCTTTACCTTCATATTGATTGATGCCAATCAGTAGCGATCGCTTGCGTTTTGTCCCTTGTGCTTGACGGATATATTGCTCTGCGGCAAAAGCAACGCGATCGCGGGTGAGTAATTGCCATCCCATCAGGCTAGTCAATCCCGCCTGCAAGAATTGTCGCCTTGCAATGCCCATATTTTTGCCCTGAGTTCCTATGCTGTTTGACAATCGCACTTTTTATTAAAGCCGATAAAATGCATCTTTAGCAGCAATTCTCATCATGAAAATTTTGACATGATCTGACGACCTCTGTTCTCCTGCCAAAATTCAATCTGCCTAGTAAAGCCAAATTGGGTATGTTTTAAGAAGCGCGTGGCTTGTCTGGGATATTTATGCCATACAAAAACATATGCAGAATTTCCAGAGGTGACATTGGTGGACTATGAATCATAATATCGTCATTGCTAGGATGGAGATGAAAGCGTATATTTCGCTCATCGTTGTTATGGTCTGGCAGATTGAGATCGATTCTTAGAAAAGGAACTTTAGTATCTCCCTCTTTTTGAGGAAACCTTATTTCAAAATCAAATCCCATAATTTGAGCAGGTTTACAAGTTTCATCGATAGTGATTGCAAAATCAAACCAGCAACCATTGTGAAGTTTAAAATGGGCAATGTCTTGGGTACGATTGAAGTTTTTTCCTCCACCCATAATTTCCGAATAGCCTTTTTTGTTGATTTGAGATGATGCGCCTTTTTTAAGCAATTTACGGATTTCATCTTGCTTTGCCTTCAAAACTTTTTCATCACTAGCATTTGTTAAGCATTTTAAAATTTCTGCCCATAAAGAAGTTGCATTTTTCACTTCAAGGTGTGTGTTGTTGAGAGAACGTTCTTGAACATCTACACAGATTTTTTGCCAATTATTTTTGCCGCTCAAGCAAGTCACCTCGATTAAGTAAAATTAGCCACTCTCCATATTCTGGATCGGTTGGTAGTTGACGATTTTCAGCTAAAGCAATTACATCCTCATTAGTTTTACCTGTCCATTCTTGCAAGGCAGCTAGACGGCGATCACATTCTTCATCACTCAGTATTTCTGCATCTTTTTGTAAATAATATATTCTTGCACCCAACCAACTCACAAAATTAGGAGTATTGTGTATCATTAAATTATTAGCTTGCTCAGAAATCACAAGCAGTCCTCCTTTATTTTCTTTGTCTAATCGACTTCTTAAAGCATCAAATATTTTCCACTCATTACTATCCCAAGACTCTAATTGCCATAGTAATAGATATTGATCTGATGCTTTACTAATCTGATTAATTAAATCTCTTGCTCCAGATTCACCAGATATAGTACCCGTATTACATTCACTAAAAATCTCAATAGTATCTTGTAAATCCGTGACTATTGATTCTATATCGTTAATATCAACAACAAGAATCATCCAAATATTTCCATCTGGTCTCGCTCCAATTTTTTGCAATAACTCATCTATAGAAGATAGTTTATTATTCATATCTAAAAAAGATAATAAATTATCCATTAGCCACACTCGCAACCACATTTTCGATTATTGGAGCTAATATCGGGTGAACAACAAACCGTTGTCGTGGATGTCTATACTCCAAGATATGCCCTGTCAGCAACAGTTCAAAATCTTCACTTGTACGCGGAAAGAAATTTTCTCCAGTCAGGACTTGCCGAAGAATATTTACATTAGACTCTGTTAATCCAATTATTTTTGACCGTGCTAGAGATAAAGCTGCTTGGTTTGCGTGTTGTTCTGTAATCTTATCTGAGCCATCCATATATGCCTCCTCAATTGAAGCTTGGCAAAGAGACATCAAATCTCGTAGGACTCCTCCAGATTTGAAAGTCAGAAATTGTCTTACCTCTGGATTAATAAGATTTTCAGCATCTCTCACTTTTATGACATCTGCGAAAAAATCCTGTGCTTTAACACTTTCAAAAACATCAAGATAAGGCAAGTAGTAGGATGAACTATCGAAACTCGTAATATTTTCTCTTTTCTTGTAAATAGTTACAACAGATCCAACTAAAACCGAACCAATCCCAGCATTTTTAATTTCAACTATGTCATTTAAAGCAGAGTCAATAAAAACTTGCGAGTCACTCAATCGATCTAAGCCATCAAAAAGAAAAATAATTTCTCGTCCTAGTTTCTCTTGAACAGCCTTATGTAAGTTAGAAAAAGCTTGTAAAACTAGATCTTTATTTTCCTGCTTTTCAGTAGAGAGTAATCCTTTATGATTTATAACTATTTTTCTTGGAGAAGAAGATATCGCTTGCAATATAGCTAAAGATGAGGCATTAAGGCTTTCGTTCAAAGATGGAACAGTTTTTGTTTCGTTGTAACCATAAGCCGCATTTTCAATTATCTTTTTGCTGCTTTTTAATTTACTTTCCTCAATATCACCCAAGATTGTTATCAATTCAAGTCCTGCGATCGCTATTAAAGCACCAGCCTGAAGGTCGGAAATATCAGTAACAAGACTAACATCAACATAAATAGCTTTGATATCTTCTAACTCATTTAAAGCTTGTTGTGCTAATAGTAACTGTGTAGTTTTACCCGATCCAATGCCACCAAATAACAAATGCACTGAAGAAGGACGGAGTGCAACTCTGCCAGTAATTTCTTCAATAGGATTGTTTGGCAAGTTGACATAAAATCCCCGTTCGACAGCGCGTTGAGGATTAGAAGTGCCTTCAAAAGCTGACATCAGCCTGCGGAAAAACTTCAGGCGATCGGACATGACATTTTTAACTTAATTGCAGGTTATTGTTTACATCTTAACGGATGAGACAAAATCTGCAAAGAAGCCGATTATTGCACTACAGTAAAAAAATATAGTGTTGCGATAAGATGATTTTTGCAAGCCAATGATAGTCAACGCTTTAAATATGACCGCCAGTATTAAACCCAAATTTTCCCCAGCCGAAATTAAATCTGCGGGCTTGAGCCTTGATGAATATCTAATGATTTGCGATCGCCTTCATTGGTAAATAGCGCATAATCAGGATGCTCCGCCCGACCTTTACCATGAGTCGTGACCTATTGTTTTTCTACATAACCGTCATCCTCATGTTCCCTTTGCTCTTGATTCAGACTTAGCGATCGCGCCAGCTTTGGATGATTTGCGAATTGATTATATCCCAATCCACAAATCATTATTATTTCATTTTTATGGGGTTGACACAAATTTAAAAAAGCTCATTCCAATTGAAAATAACGTCAGAAAAAGCAAGCATTGACAACATATCGCCTTCATCGTAGCGATGGATTTGTTTATAACCTAATGGAGATGGTTGAGAATATCCCTCGATTACTTTCTTATTGACATCAAATAACCACATTTCAGGAATACCTGCCGCCGCGTACAGAGGTGCTTTCACATCGCGATCATAATCAATTGAACTATCCGCAACCTCAATAATTAACAAAATATCCTCTGGTGTTGGCAATCCTCCTTCATAAAAATCATCACGAAATTTTAAGATGGCAAGATCAGGCTGTGGCTCTGAGTTATCCTTTAAGCGAATTGAATTTTGCGGCCAGATTATAGCTTTACGAAAAAGGCGGTTAACAAATAAGTCGGTCAAGCGTGCAACACAAGTAGCGTGTTTTCTACCAATCGGGGACATGATTTTAATTTCTCCATTAATTAACTCAAGGCGATCGCCATCATTAAAAACACCAGCTTCATGCATGAGGTGATATTGCTGGGTTGTGAATTTAAATTTTTGGGCGATCGCGCTTTGATCAAGTAGTTGTAAGGTCATAAAAGTTGATCTCCTTTTGGACAACATGAAATCATTCTAGGCTGGGTCAATGCGATAAGATCATAGTCCTTAGTCAAAATTTTGTTGCACATTAACCATGACCGCCAGTAACACACTCAAATTTTCCCCAGCCGAAATTAAGTCTGAGGGCTTAACTCTCGATGAATATCAGATGATTTGCGATCGCCTTGGTCGTGAACCCAACAAAGCCGAATTGGGGATGTTTGGCGTGATGTGGTCAGAGCATTGCTGCTACAAAAATTCGCGTCCTTTGCTGAAGCAATTTCCGACAACGGGCGATCGCATTCTGGTAGGACCTGGAGAAAACGCGGGCGTAGTCAAGATTACCGATGATATTGCCATTAGTTTTAAAATTGAAAGCCATAATCGTCCTTCAGCAGTGGAGCCATATCAGGGTGCGGCGACAGGTGTGGGTGGTATTTTGCGCGATATTTTCACGATGGGAGCGCGTCCCGTGGCGATTTTAAATTCTTTAAGATTTGGTGAACTGTCCGATCCTTGGGTGCGTAGTCGCGTTAACGGCATTGTCAATGGCATCGCTGGTTATGGTAACTGTATCGGCGTTCCCACCGTTGGCGGCGAAGTTTATTTTGATAAAGCCTATAACCGCAATCCGCTTGTCAATGCGATGGCGATCGGGATTATGGAAACCAAGGAAATCGTCAAATCGGGTGCTGCGGGTGTGGGCAATCCTGTAATCTATGTTGGTTCTACTACTGGGCGCGATGGCATCAAGGGAGCGAGTTTTGCTAGTACGGAAATTTCTGGCAAATCGGAACAGAATCGCTCGGCGGTACAGGTTGGTGATCCATTCTTAGAAAAATCTTTAGTAGAAGCTTGTTTAGAAGCTTTCAAAACAGGCGCAGTGGTGGCGGCACAGGATATGGGCGCAGCGGGATTGACCTGTTCCACTTCGGAAATGGCAGCGAAAGGTGGTGTAGGCGTAGTTCTCGATTTGGATAAAATTCCTGCGCGGGAAACAGGGATGAATGCCTATGAATATTTGCTTTCGGAATCACAGGAAAGGATGTTATTTGTGGCGCACAAAGGAAGAGAATCGGAACTAATTGAGATTTTTGAACGCTGGGGACTTCATGCAGTGGTTGCGGGTGAAGTTCTTGCAGAACCAATTGTACGCATTCTCTGGCATGGTGAAGTTGCTGCCGAGATTCCTGCGACGGCTCTGGCGGACAATACACCGATTTATCATCGACAGCTTGCGGATACGCCCGACTACGCTAAGAAGGCTTGGGCTTGGGATGAGAAGACAGCGATCGCATCTTTCCCCGATATTAATCCAAACGATGCGCTATTAACATTACTCGATACCCCTGCGATCGCTTCCAAAGCATGGGTCTATCGCCAATACGATCATCAAGTTCAAAATAATACGGTGCTTTTCCCCGGGGGAGCGGATGCGGCGGTAATTCGTTTACGCAGTCAAGGCTTTGGCGCGGGAGATTTAAGTTCCGCTCAATGTCAAATTGATGCCCTTGCAGGAGTTGCGGCGACCGTTGACTGTAATGCCCGCTACGTCTATCTCGATCCTTATGAAGGCGCAAAGTTAGCAGTCGCTGAAGCGGCGCGTAATTTATCCTGTGTTGGTTCTGAGCCAATCTCTGTTACCGACAATCTAAACTTTGGTAGTCCTGAAAATGCGATCGGTTATTGGCAACTGCACGAAGCCTGTCGCGGTATTGCCGATGCTTGTCGTGAATTGTCTACACCCGTTACTGGCGGTAATGTTTCCCTCTATAACGAAACTATCGATGCGGAAGGTAATTCACAACCCATCTACCCTACGCCTGTAATTGGTATGGTGGGCTTAGTGGAAGATGTCACTAAAGTCGTTGGTCAGGCTTGGCAAAATGTGGGCGATGCGATTTATTTACTCGGTAGCGATCTCGCTAGTTTGGCAGGTTCGGAATATCTCGCCTCGGTCATTGGCGAAGTTACAGGTCGTCCTCAGCCCGTGGATTTTGAATTGGAGTGCAAAGTACAACTCGCCTGTCGTCAAGGGATTGCCCAAGGATTGATTCAATCTGCCCATGACTGCTCTGAAGGTGGTCTGGCTGTAGCGATCGCTGAATCTTCTATCTCTGGCAAACTCACTGCCAAAATTCAACTTGCTCTTCCTGAAGGTTTGCATATTACCCAACTTCTCTTTGGTGAAGGTGCGAGTCGGATTGTGGTGTCGATTAAAAATAGCGATCGCACTGCATGGGAAGCATATCTCAATAATCAGCTAGGCAATGCTTGGCAATATGTCGGTAATGTCAGCGAGGCGGCTAGTGATTTAGAGATTGTGGTAAATGGGGAACAAGCGATCGCTGTATCTCTATCGCAAATCACCAAAAACTTTAATGAGGCGATCCCTAAGCGCATGGGACATAATCTATAGCTGTCGCTAGTCTTGTGACACAAAACCCAAGAAAGAAGTTGCGGCGCGAAGCGCCGCAACTTCTTTCTTGGGTTTTGATTTAAATAGGTGGCAGCGCTTCGCGCCGCCACCTATTTTTATAAAGTATCTTGAGAATGTCCACAATGACGACAGAATGATAAGCCTTTGTAAGTGGAATTATGGCAGTTGCCACACTCAGCATATTGATTATGACCACAGTGCGGACAGTGGATATCGTGGTTCCGAATCCTCTTTGCACAATTGATACAGGATGAATTTTGAAGTCTATTAGCTGATTGGATTTTAGGATTAAAGACGACTCTTTGGAAGAATTGAATAATTACAAAACCCAATACTGGAATCAGTAAAATATAGACGTAACTAATTAAGAAAAGTAGTCCACCGAAGAGAACTTGAAAAATATTTTGGAGAAATTGAAAGATTAAGCCTACTTGTAAAAACTCTAAAACTTTCAATAGTAGAGGAACCAAAAAGATGACCAGAAGATGCCAGCTTATTAATGAGAGAGTTCCATATTGCTTACTTTGAGCAAATTTGTGAACAAGCAGAGCAATAAAGATTAGTGGCAAAAGAAAAAGAGCCTGAAATGCAAATTGAATGCTGGGATACCAAAACCAAGCTTTTGAATAGCCTGATGCAACCTCGCTAAATACCGCACTATCTTGAAGAAAGGCAATAAAACTAACACTTTCTGGTTTTGTAACTACTTCTTGTTTTGCCTTAGCAATTTCTTTTTCAAAAGTCGCAATTTTCTGATTGTTCTGATCTAATTGTTGTTTGGCTTTGTCAGACGCAACTTGATTGATGGATTGATTTTCTGGCTGATTAGCCATTTTTTCTAATAGCGTCGAATCGTATTGAGCGCGAATATTAGCATTAGCTTGCAGAAGCCTATCAATTTCTGTTTGTTGTTGATCGAGAGTTTTAATGATTTGTTGGTTTTGAGGATTGTTAATCTTATCCTTGTAACCTGCATACTTCAAACAGGTTGGAGAAACATTGCCTAAACGTCCTCGACCACTCACTTGATAGTCTCGCTGCAAACTTGAGCGATCGCCTTGTTGATACAGTAATGTCTGCCTAATAAATTCGTAATCTTTCTCTTTCGTAGTCTGATCTTGATAGTTTTGCCATTCGGAATAGCAGGGATAGGTAAGAGAAGGACTCATGTACCAACTACTGATATCAGCTAGTCCCGTAAAAACATTGATTAAGATAAAAATATCAATCAAAATAATAACAATCAAGCTGACCTTATTGATTGGCTCGTTGTTAACTGTTCTCGACTTGCGAAACCATCTCTTTATAAGACGAAACATAGTTTTCTCAATTTAGCTAAGTATTTGGACGGAACTAAAAACTACGGTCAAAACATTTAGCGATCGCTGCGCCTGCATCAAATATTTCTGAATTTTATATTTAATTGTGCATATACTCCCTTCCCAGTATCAAAATACACATTAAAAACCAATAAATAGCATTGCGGCGCGAAGCGCCGCAATGTCTAATTTTTCACTGGGAAGGGAGGAGTATACTTCTTTTCTTAGAGACATAAAACCAAAGAGAGTTGCGGCGTTTTGCACCGCAACTCTCTTTGGTTTATACAGCAATTTTCGATCAAACGAACCACAAGAAATTTTTTGAAAGTGTTGCAAAGCAACACTTTCAAAAAATTTCTTGGTTCGGGTTTGAGCGTAAAGCGCTGTAGCTAGTAGCGCTTTGCGCTGCTGCTCAAAACATTTCACCATCTCTAGTCAAGGGGCTTAATCAACTCAATCCCATCGCGAGCATCACCCGCCGCACTTAGAAATACCTTGACCTGTTCCTCCTTAGAAGTTGGTAAAGTTTTGCCCACATAGTCAGGATGGATCGGCAATTCACGATGTCCACGATCAATTAGAGCCAGCAATCTGACCACCTTGGGACGACCATAATCATGAATGGCACTTAAAGCTGCACCAATCGTTCTTCCGCTATAAATTACATCGTCTACTAAAACTATTGTTTTGCCGTTGAGATCAAAGGGAATCTCAGTTTTACTTGGTGTGCGTAGTCCGATTTTATCTAAATCATCTCGATAAAAAGTAATGTCTAAAGCTCCCATCGGTACTTTTACGCCCTCAAGCATATCAATCTGCTTGGCGATCGCCACAGCCAACGGAACACCACGAGTATGTACACCGAGAAGAACCACGTTTGACAGATCGCCACTAGCCTCAACCACTTGCGAAGCTAGACGATTGATCGTCCGTCGTAATTCGTCCGCACTTAAAATTTCGACAATCTTAGATTGTGGAGCCACTACTTAGTTTGAGATAAATGTGCTTTTAAAAATTTTGGGGGATTCTTTATATAAAAAATAAAATGAGACGCATTGCGTCTCATTTTATTTTTTATGATTGTATGCAATGTCTAATGAAAAAATTTAGCTGTCTAAACAGTTATCAATAGTTTTACATAGTGTTTGCTTAGGAACAGCGCCAACTACCATATCAAAACGTTGACCGTCTTTAAATAGCATCAGGGTAGGAATACTGCGAACTCCGTATTGTCCAGCTACCGCAGGATTTTCATCGGTATTAAGCTTATAAACTTTAATTTTGCCATCGTAGAGTTCGGCAACTTCTTCCACTACAGGAGCAACCATACGGCAAGGACCACACCAAGGTGCCCAAAAATCTACTAAGACAGGGATGTCACTTTTAATTACATCACGCTCAAAGCTAGAGTCTGTAACGGCGATCGCTGATGACATACTTTGCTAACTCCCTAAATACTAAAAACTTTTAAAACTTTTAAAAACTGCGTGTAGGTAGTATAACAGCTAGAATTACACATTTTGTGAAAAACAGAATTGTTAAGACAAATCCGCAAATATCCCCCAAAATAAGAAACCGCCTTTGCTTGCTCATAAGCTCAGGCGGAATGTGGTGTGAGGAGTGAACGGAAACTTGCGTCTCCGCTTACATATATATTGTAGTCTAATTCTCAAATATGAATACGATCGCCGAGTTTTTTCGGGTTTTTCAAAGTCGCAAAATGGCGGCGCTCTTGTCCTTAGGCTTTGCGTCAGGTTTGCCCTATGCACTTACCGATGATGCATTTCGCGCATGGCTTACCAGCGCTAAGTTTGATCTAAGCACGATTGGTTGGCTGGGCTTGGTTTCATTGCCCTATTCCCTGAAATTTTTATGGTCGCCTCTGATTGATCGCTTTGTACCGCCATTTTTGGGACGGCGCAGAGGCTGGATTTTATTGACACAGGGCGGATTAATTCTGGCGATCTTGGCGATCGCTTTACAAATGTTTGCAATTGGCAATATACTTCCCACCGAAAGAACAGGTGCTTTACCGATCTTAGCGATCGCCGCTTTGATTCTGGCTTTTCTCAGTGCCACTCAAGATATTGCGATCGATGCTTATCGCACTGATGTACTGGAAGTCCAAGAAGTCGGCGCAGGAATTGGCATCTGGGTAATGGGATATCGCATTGCACTCTTATTTGCGGGCTATGTAGGTTTTAATCTGGCAAGCCGAGTGGGTTGGGCTTGGGTATATGTGATTTTGGCAGCAGTAATGAGTCTGGGACTAATTGCCACGATCATCGCTCCTGAACCTCCCGAAGTAGAAGCCCGTCCCGCTACTCTTGATGAAGCCGTAATTAAACCTTTTCAAGAATTTTTTCAACGACTGGGACTACAGCAAGTATTGTTGATTCTCACTTTCACCATCTTCTATCGATTTAGTGATGCGATGGTCGGCAAAATGGCAGTACCTTTTTTAAAAACTCTTTTTGATGATGCCACTATTGGCACGGTCCGACAGGGGATTGGACTAATTGCTACGATTGTGGGGACTTTGGCTGGTGGAGCGATTCTCAGTAAAATTGGGGTAAACCGATCTCTATGGGTATTTGGCTTTTTACAAGCGATCAGCAATATTGGCTACTACGCGATCGCGATCGCGGGCAAGAATGATTTAGTCTTATTAGCGGCAATTAATGTAGAAAATTTTTGCAGTGGTTTAGGAACAGCGGGCTTTTTAGGATTTCTGATGGTGATATGTAACCCTAGTTTTTCAGCAACCCAATTTGCTTTGCTATCCAGCTTATTTGCAGTTGGACGAGATTTACTTGCTTCACCATTTTCTGGAGAGTCGGCTCAATTTATCCAACGGAATATGCCATCGTGGAATGCGATTAACCAAATCTCTTGGCTGGCAGGTAGTGACGGTAAGGGCTGGGCGCTGTTTTTTCTGTTTACCCTTGTTTTAGCCATTCCTGGGATGATGTTTCTACCATTCTTTGCGCCTTGGAATGGAGAATTTAAGAAAATCGATTCATTACCAATTGATTAAAAACTAGAAATAAAGTGCCGTCCATCGCACGGCAAATCATCTTAGGAATGGCGGCGCGAAGCGCCGCCATTCCTAAGAGATGGGTCAGGGCATATCGCACATAGTGGGAGCCGATGAACCCTACTCCACCTGCAACCATATCTTTTTGAAATTTTCTACTTTCTGTAAATGCTTTTAAACTCATGCAAATACCTCTGTGGCTGTTGATACTCCCTTCCCAGTATCAAAATACACATTAAAAACCAGTAAAAAATTAGACATTGCGGCGCGAAGCGCCGCAATGTCTAATTTTTTACTGGGAAGGGAGTAATTTACCCACAGAGTCTTTGGCGGACAAAATCGGGGGCTGATATTGATATAAGATTTATGCAGATTCTAGGTTAGCTGTGCTAGCATCTTGTAAATCTGACGGAAGGCAATGGCAAAAGTCCTTGTACTCAATGCATCCTATGAACCGCTGAACATCACCAATTGGCAGCGGGCTATTGTGTTGGTTATAAAAGGCAAAGCCGAGCAGATTGAGCATAATGGCAAGATGATTTACCCTGGAATGCCTCTGCCAACCGTGATCCGAATGTTGCAATATATCAGCATTCCCTATAAAGAAATTCCGCTTACACGTCGTAATATTTTGTATCGCGATTCCCATGCTTGTCAGTACTGTGGGCATACAGGCGATGACTTGACGCTTGATCATGTTTTGCCGCGATCGCGTGGTGGTGGCGACAGTTGGGAAAATATTATTACGGCTTGTGTGCGGTGTAATGTCAAAAAAGGCAATCGCACACCTAAAGAGGCTTCAATGCCGCTTCGGAAGCAGCCACGCCGTCCCCATAGTGGCTTACATTTTGAAGTAACTAAGTATTTGCGATCGGGCAACCATGACGAATGGGGCAAATACATCATCAACTAAAATCTAAAAAAAGAGAGGCGGCGCGATGCGCCGCCTCTCTTTTTTTGGGTTTAGTTGTAGCAAAACCAGAAAAGAGAGGTGCGGCGCTTCGCCCCGCACCTCTCTTTTCTGGTTTTAAGAAAGCACAAAGCGCGGTAATAACCAAAAAAGATATGATCTATCTAACTCCTTATGGTTAAAAATAACAAAATGTCGGTTGTCCCATCCCATCGCAAGGCAAAAGCCCTCGTAGATACTCAACGTCGTCCTGCCAAAGAATTGTGCAGCGAGTGCGGACTCTGCGATACCTATTACATTCATTATGTCAAAGAGGCTTGCGCTTTCATCACGCAGCATATTGATGAGCTAGAAACTCAATCTCACGGGCGATCGCGTGATCTCGATAATGAACAAGAGTTATATTTTGGTGTGCATCAAGAAATGATCGCCGCCCGTAAAACTGAACCGATTGAAGGCGCACAATGGACAGGGATTGTCTCTAGTTTGGCGATCGCAATGCTAGAAAAAGGCTTGGTCGAAGGCGTTGTATGTGTGCAGTCGAGTAAAGACGATCGCTTTAAACCTCAACCGATCATTGCGCGTACCCGTGAAGAAATCTTAGCTGCGCGAGTGAATAAGCCAACACTTTCGCCCAATCTGTCAGTATTAGAACAAATCGAGCAGTCAGGTATCAAAAGACTTTTAGCGATCGGTGTGGGTTGTCAAATTCAAGCTTTGCGAACTGTTGAGAAAGAATTGGGATTGGAAAAGCTCTATGTTTTAGGAACACCTTGCACGGATAACGTCACGCGATCGGGATTACAGAAGTTTCTCGATACCACCAGCCGATCGCCTGAAACTGTTGTGCATTATGAATTTATGCAAGACTTTAATGTCCATTTTAACCATTCCGATGGTTCCACTGAGCAAGTTCCATTCTTTGGATTAAATACTAAAGAACTTAAAGATGTATTTGCTCCTTCCTGCATGACTTGTTTTGACTATACCAATGCTCTTGCGGATATTGTGGTGGGCTATATGGGTGCAACCTTTGGCTGGCAATGGATCGTCGTTCGCAATGAGACAGGGAAGGAAATGTTGGAACTAGTCAAAGACCAGTTGCAAACTCAGCCTGTCATATCCAGTGGCGATCGCCGTGCGGCTGTGCAGCAGGGAATTACAGCCTATGACAACGTGATGACAATTCCCATTTGGTTAGCGTGGATTATCAGCTTTGTCGTGAATAAAGTGGGGCCAAAAGGGTTGGAGTATGGCAGATTTTCTATTGATTCTCACTTTGTCCGTAACTTCCTCTATGTGCGCCGCAACTATCCCAAGAAGTTAGAGGCTCATGTTCCTGAATTCGCGAAGCGAATTATTGCTCAATATCAGTTGCCCAAAGTTTAATATTTCCCTCCCACTCAAGGATTAGCGGTGCGGTGCGAAGCGCCGCACCGCTAATCCTTGAGTTTTAATGTCTGTTTTTAGACTGGGAAGAGAGTATTTTCACAAGGGGCTTAACCTGTATTATGCACGAGAGGGAAAACAAGCAAGAGATTCAAATGAAAATTGATCACTAGTTCTCGTTTCTGATGCTTTTTCTATCAATTAGAAATAGAAAAAGTATCAGAAACGAGAACTAATGGCAAAAAACGACTTAAAAACAGTGAAAAAGATAGATTACTCCTCTGAGAGGTCAAAAACTAATCAAAAATGGAGAAATCAGGCTCGGCTAAACGGTGAGAAATTAGACAGAATTCGGTAATGTGTCATATTTGTTGGAAAGTATAGTAACATAGGCAAGAAGGTAATGTTTCACATTTGTTGGAGAGAAAATAACAAGCATAGGCTATAAAAAATGCTGGTATGCGTTTGCCATTTTTATCAATTACCTAGTTCAACAAATGTGACACACTACCGAATAAGTAGGGGAAAAAGATGGTATTTGAAGCAGTCGAATGTCCAACCTGCGGAGGTGTAGACATCCACCGACATGGACAAAGCGCCACAGGCAAAAAACGATACATTTGCTTAAACACGGAATGTATGCGAAAGACATTTATTCTTGATTACACCTATCAAGGGTATCGGACAGAAATAAAACAACAAGTGACAGAAATGGCTGTCAATGGCAGTGGAATTAGGGATACAAGTCGAGTATTAAAGATTAGTCCGAATACTGTCATCAAAGAGTTAAAAAAAAGAGGAAGACATCGAAGCGGTTAACTATCCTCTGCTAGAGCAGCTTGACATCGAAACACTTGATGTTGACCTTTATCAAGTAGAAGAAGCAGAAATGGACGAGATGTGGAGTTTTGTTGGCAGCAAGAAACAGCAAAGATGGCTATGGCACGCTATTGATCATGTGACTGGAAGGGTATTAGCTTATGTTTTAGCCCCACATAAAGATGACGCTCATGTGGGTAAATAGGTGAAAGGAGGCACAAGAAGACGGCGGAGGAAGTCAAAATCAATCCAACGTAAATTGTAAGACCACTCAAACATGGCTACATAGAGATACAAATACTTTTGGCTCTATAGGTGTTTCGGGGAGGTCAAACATGATAAACGGCTCAATGCTTTTAATGGCAGGTGTTTCAGGCATCGAATACCTCCGAGGCTAAAACTATTGCACATCAAGGATTTCAAGCATTTAAGCTGAAACATCTCCCCGAAACACCTATTGAGCCTTAATTTTTTGTCCTGTACTTAGGTAAATAACAAAAAACAAGGGGCGCAAGCCCCTTGTTTTTTGTTATTTAGCTGCCACCAATACGGGCGACATCGCGGGAGTTGGCTTCAAAGGCGGCGTTGAGGGCATCATCACCACTCAGACCATCTTCTAAGGCTTCCTTAATCGCTTGCAATACCCGCTTGTAATCCTTGGGCATTACCTTCACGAATTTAGGAGCGATCGCATTCCAATCAGCAAGAACTCGCTCACCGATCGCACTCTCTGTATAGTCAACATGCTGTTGAATCAACTGCTGCAGATTCTTGATTTCTTCGGAATCTTCGAGTTTCTCTAAGCCGACCATTGAAGTATTGCAACGGGTTGCGAAGTCGCCCGACTCATCGAGAATGTAGGCAATACCGCCACTCATACCAGCCGCGAAGTTCCGTCCTGTTAAGCCCAAGACCACGACCTTACCGCCAGTCATATATTCGCAACCATGATCGCCGATGCCTTCGACTACGGCATTTACGCCAGAGTTGCGGACTGCAAAGCGTTCGCCAGCGATACCGCGAATGTAGACTTCGCCACTGGTTGCGCCGTAGAGTGCGACGTTACCTGCGATCACGTTCTCTTCCGCAACAAAAGTAGAAGCTTTGTCTGGATAGAGAATGATTTTGCCGCCGCTTAGTCCTTTGCCGAGGTAGTCGTTAGTATCGCCTTCGAGTTCCATCGTCACACCAGAGGGAACGAATGCACCAAAGCTTTGACCAGCAGTGCCTTGGAAATGTAGATGCACGGTGTCATCGGGCAATCCTTCCCAATGGCGCTTGGTGATTTCGTTGCCGAGGATCGTTCCGACGGCGCGATTGATGTTGCGGATGGGAACTGTCTCATGGATTGGTTCGCCATCAACGATCGCTGCTTGACATAAATCTAACAACAGAGTCATATCAAGGGATTTGTCTAAACCGTGATCCTGTGGAATTTGGCAATAGCGACCGACATCTTCACCGACTTCGGGTTGGTAGAGAATCTTCGAGAAGTCTAAGCCCTTGAGCTTCCAATGTTCGACGGCTTGCTTGGCTTCTAGAACTTCAGTGCGACCGACCATTTCATCAAGGGTACGGAAACCGAGTTTTGCCATTAGCTCACGGACTTCCATAGCGATGAAAGTCATGAAGTTGACGGTGTGGGCGGGATCGCCCGTGAACTTCTCGCGCAATTGCGGATCTTGGGTGGCGACACCGACAGGGCAGGTGTTGAGATGGCAGACGCGCATCATGATGCATCCGAGAGTGACAAGGGGCGCAGTGGCGAAGCCGAACTCTTCGGCTCCCAGTAGCGCGGCAATGACGACATCACGCCCTGTTTTCATTTGTCCATCGGTTTCGACAACGATGCGACTGCGGAGGTTGTTGAGAACGAGGGTTTGGTGGGTTTCCGCGAGTCCGAGTTCCCAAGGTAAGCCAGCGTGCTTGATCGAGGTTTGGGGTGATGCGCCAGTACCGCCATCGTAGCCAGAGATGAGAACCACATCAGCATGGGCTTTAGAAACTCCTGCGGCGATCGTGCCAACTCCCACTTCCGATACTAACTTGACGCTGATACGGGCGGCGCGGTTGGCATTTTTGAGGTCATGAATCAACTCAGCGAGGTCTTCAATGGAATAGATGTCATGGTGAGGAGGTGGTGAAATCAAGCCGACACCTGTGGTGGAGTGGCGAACTTTGGCAATCCAAGGATAGACTTTCTTGCCTGGGAGTTGACCGCCTTCCCCTGGTTTTGCGCCTTGAGCCATTTTGATTTGAATCTCTTTGGCTTGAGAGAGATAGAGGCTAGTTACGCCGAAACGTCCAGAGGCAACCTGTTTGATCGCGCTATTTTTGGAATCGCCTTGCTCGTTTGTCCATGTGTAACGTTCGGGATCTTCGCCGCCTTCACCTGTGTTGGACTTGCCTCCAATGCGATTCATGGCGATCGCTAGAGTTTCGTGAGCTTCCTTCGAGATCGAACCGTAGCTCATCGCACCCGTTTTGAAACGGCTCAAGATTGATTCAATTGGTTCCACTTCTTCGAGGGGAATCGACTCACGCGATTTGAAATCGAGCAAGCCGCGTAGGGTGTAATGCTGTTGATTTTGTTCATTGACGAGGGCGGAATATTTCTTGAACAGTTCGTAATTGCCTTCACGCACGGCTTTTTGTAAGGCGTGAATGGTTTCAGGGCTGAACAAATGCGCTTCGCCATCCTTGCGCCATTGATAATCACCACCGACATCGAGGGTATTGCCACTAGCAGGGCGATCGGGGAAGGCGTGAGTATGACGGGCGATCGCTTCTTTGGCGATTACTTCCAAATCTGCGCCTTCGATGCGTGAGGCAGTCCAAGTGAAGTATTTCTTGATCACATCTTGATTCAATCCAACAGCTTCAAAAATCTGAGCGCCGCGATAGCTTTGGATTGTGGAAATACCAATTTTAGAAGCAACTTTAGTTACGCCCTTAGTTGCTGACTTGATGAAGTTCTTAACCGCAGTTTTGTAATCGACATTCACTAAGAGATGTTGATCGATCATATCTTTGATCGTTTCAAAAGCAAGGTAAGGATTGATTGCGCCGCAACCATAGCCGATCAACAATGCAAAATGATGCACTTCTCTAGGTTCGCCAGATTCGAGAACTAGCCCGACTCTGGTACGGGTTCCTGTGCGGATGAGATGGTGATGTAATCCTGACACAGCCAGTAATGCAGGAATCGGTGCATTGTCAGGATTCACGCCGCGATCGCTTAGAATCAAAATATTTACACCATCAGCGATCGCCTGATCTGCTAGTTCGCAAATATGTGAAATCACCGATTCTAGTCCATTGACTCCATCTTTAGGATTGAACAAAGTAGAAAGAGTAACCGATTTAAAACCACCTTCGTTAATATGCTTCAACTTCGCAAGTTCGGCATCACTGAGGATCGGAGTTTTTAGCTCGATCAAGTGACAGCTTTCTGGCTCAGGCTTGAGCAAATTCCGTTCCGCACCAATGGTAGTTTCGGCGGAAGTAATAATCTCTTCGCGAATAGAGTCAATCGGTGGATTGGTTACTTGAGCAAATAGCTGTTGGAAATAATCATAGAGAAGTTTGGAACGATTGGAAAGAATCGCAAGTGGAGTATCCGTCCCCATCGCGCCGATCGCTTCTACACCATCGCGAGCCATTGGGGTCAGCAGCAAGCGTAAATCTTCAAAGGAATAGCCGAAAGCCATTTGTCTTTGAGTGAGCGGAATCGCTTCGGTCTCAGTAGCATCGCCATCCTTGAGATTAGCAATGTCCACCATGTGCTGATTAATCCATTCGCGGTATGGCTGCTCAGTAGCGATTTGATGCTTGATTTCTTCATCAGCAACAATCCGTCCTTCTTCCATATTTACAAGGAACATCCGCCCTGGTTGCAAGCGACCCTTCGATTCAATCATTTCAGGTGCAATATTCAATACCCCTGCTTCCGATGCGAAGATCACCAAATCATCCTTAGTGACGTAATAGCGAGAAGGACGCAAACCGTTACGATCCAACACAGCGCCGATCATTGTGCCATCGGTGAAGGCGATCGAGGCGGGACCATCCCAAGGTTCCATCAAACAGGAATGATATTCATAAAAGGCTTTCTTCTCATCACTCATCGACTCATGGGCTGTCCAAGGCTCAGGAATCATCATCATCATCGCGTGAGGTAGCGATCGCCCAGCGAGTACCAACAATTCCAAAGCATTATCAAAAATCGTCGAGTCACTACCATCAATGTTAATCACGGGCTTGATTTTGGAAATATCATCACCAAACAAGTCCGACTCAAACATCGACTGACGGGCAATCATCCAGTTAGTATTGCCGCGCAAAGTATTAATTTCGCCATTGTGGGCAATGTAGCGGTAAGGGTGCGATCGCTCCCAGCTAGGGAAAGTATTCGTACTAAAGCGCGAGTGGACTAGAGCCAGTGCGCTTTCCATGTCAGGATCATGCAAATCATGGGCAAAATACTGCCCGACTTGCGCGGTCATCAACATCCCTTTGTAGACAAGCGTGCGACAGGAGAGGCTAGAGGGATACCAATAGGCATCAATATTTGAAGAGCGAATTGCCGTGTGGGCAAGCTTACGAATTACATATAACTTGCGATCAAATGCCAAATCATCGACAAGATTTGCAGAACGAGCGATAAACACCTGCTGCATGAAAGGCTCACTAGATTGAGCCGTTGCACCCAGTGAAGAATTATCGGTTGGGACATCGCGCCAGCCAAGAACTTTTAGACCTTCAGTAGCTACAAGTTTTTCAAAAGTTTCTCTGCCATTCTTGCGAGACTCAGGATCGGGAGATGCGTAAACCATACCCACGCCGTACTGTCCGACTGCTGGCAAAGTGATATTTTCCGCCGCCGCAACTTTCACCAAAAACTTATGGGGAATTTGCATCAAAATCCCTGCACCATCGCCCGTATTTGTTTCACAACCGCACGCGCCGCGATGCTCCAAATTTTCGAGAATTGTTAAACCCTGTTCAATGATCGCATGGGATTTTTTTCCTGATTTATGGACAATAAATCCGACCCCACAAGCATCATGTTCAAATTGTGGATCGTACAAACCTTGCTTTACGGGCAGTGCGTTGCTGTTCATCATGGACGGAGAGGGTGATAGTAAAGGTTATTTTAGCGCGATCGTAATTTGCTAAGGTTACGGCGACTACATTGGATTGTAACGGTAACTCTATGTCTTAGGTAGTATGTCTTAATGAAATGATCAGATCTCAGTCTCAAATATAGCCATAGTCATCAATGTTAGGACAAAGCCAAAACCCAAGAGTATAGTTGCGGCGCGAAGCGCCGCAACTATACTCTTGGGTTTTACTGGCTAAAGCTATAACCGCCCCATCACCATAGAGGATGACCATTACTCTTGGAGTTTACCGAAGGCAACGATCGCATTTTGTCCGCCAAATCCAAAACTGAAATTAAGGGCATATTGAAGATCAGGCGATCGCTGCGGTTGATTTGATATTTTTAAATTAAATGCAGGAGTTTTCATACCCACCGAAGGCGGCACAAGCTGATCTCGCAGAGCCAATAAACAAAAAGCGGCTTCGATCATCCCCGTAGCTCCCAAAGTATGACCTGTGGCTCCTTTAGTGGCACTGACTAGACTATGGGGAAACATCTTTTGAATTAATTCCGCTTCACGGGCATCATTCAATGACGTTGCTGTGCCATGCACATTGATATAACCAATATCCGCAGCAGTCAGATGCGATCGCCTCAGACAGTCCTCAATAGCAAGCATTGCCATGTGATTATCAGGATTAGGGCTAGTCGCATGGTAAGCATCATTAGTAATTCCCCATCCTAAAACTGTTCCATAAACATTTGCGTCGCGCCGCTGGGCTGACTCTAAGGATTCTAGAACTAAGATCGCTGCACCTTCCCCTAACGCGAAGCCCTCACGCTCTTGGCTAAAGGGATAAACACCTGACTTTGCTAGCACATTAATTTTTTGGAACCCCGCGATCGTTAAGGGTGTAATCGCGGCATCGGTTGCCCCTGCGATCGCAAGTTCACATTGTCCAGAACGAATTAATTCGCAAGCTTGAGCGATCGCCCAGTTAGCCGTGGCACAGGCAGCCATTGGTGCAAGCACAGGGCTATGGGTTTGTAACAAATTGGCAATTTGTGCAGATAAATTGGCAGACTGACATTGCCACCATTGATTTTCGGTTAGGGTTAGTTCTGGTTGGTCAAGCAATAATTCTAATTCTCTTTGATAACTACGACTCGAACCAATTACCACGCCGCAATTAACCAATGGAATTTCTAAACCTGCATCAGCGATCGCTTCTAGAGTCACTTTTTCTAATAGATATTGCGATCGCAAGAAATGGATATCATCTAAATCCTTAACTCTCGCTACAGGAATCTGCAATTGAGAATCAAATTGAATCCCTGAAATCCCTTGTAAAAGTCGTTGCCAAGTACTTTCACGATCATTTGCGATCGCGGAAATCATGCCAATACCTGTGACTACCACAGTTAAGTTTTTGGTGTCTTGATCCCTATATTTCATCAAATCAGGACAAGGGAAAGTTGCGGCGCGAAGCGCTGCAACTTTCCCTTGTTTTTTTCTAGTTAAGGAACGCAATTTCATAGGTTGGCGATTATGGAAACCAACGGGGAGATTTGCCGAATAGAGGTAACACTTCTGGCTGAGGTAAATTTGGGTTTTGAGAATTATTGATCGGTAGAATAATCAATTGCATCGTTACTTGAGGACTACGAGAACTGCGAGAAGCTTGAGCAGAATCGTCGGGCATAGGTTGAGCGATCGCGGCATTTTCGCTAGGAATTGCAGAAGTTAACAGGATTGACTGTCCATCGGGTGAAATGTTGAACTGCACTTCTCTTTGTGGCGGTAGTTCTAGGATGCGCTTTATTTCGGCAGATTCGAGATTAATTGCCGCTAAATAGGGTTTCTCCCGAAAAATATTTTTGGCAGTGTCCTGTTCCACATCGGTGAGTAAGCAATAAATTGTCTTCTCTTGAGGATCAAACTGAGCGCCCAAGATCGAACCATTAATCTTTATCAGTTCCTTTTGTAAACCCTGATTATTTACCAAATAAAGCGATCGCGTATAGTCCTTATTAAATTTGATCGTGGCAGCCTTAGTACCACTACGCCCAAAGTTAAGCACTGTGCCAAATCTAGGTAAAAAATCTAAGGGCGGAGCGTTAGTCTCAAGGGCTAGAATTGCGATACCTTCACCTTGAGCGATCGCCACTGAAGTGCTATCAGGTGTAAACATAAAGTCGCCCCCTGGTTGATTGTCTAAGGCTCGCGCAGGTTGATTTTGAGTAATCAGCCAGAGTCCGTAACGCCCAACTTGCTGGCGGCTAAGACGTTGCACCAAAATATTTTTGCCATCGGGGGAAAGGTCAAATTTGAAGTTCTGAAACTCTTCATTACTAAGTATGAGCTTGCTCTCAGGCGGGTTAGAAGTAAGCCGATCCTCTCGGTCAAGTCCTGTGGTCACCTCATAAAGCTTCTGATCAAGTAAGCTTTGTGAGCCTCCCTCAATCGCCCCAAATAGAATCTTTTGGCGATCAGGATAAATCCGAAAGTCTAAAACTGTGAGATTGGCAGGAGTTAAAATGCGCTTCTCTTTTTGCAATAGATCAAAAATCACAACGCGACCACTTTCTTCACCCTGCGAACCGATATAAGCAAAGTAAGGATTGGGAGTGGTGAAAGTGCCAGTAAAAGGTGCGATCGCTTTTTTTTGCCCAGATTCTCCAGCAAAGCGATCATAAGCATTGCTAAGTTTGACGGTATAGGATTTCCCGTAAGTGGCTGGTGCTAGAGGCGTATAGGACATCCGCCGCGATGACCAACTGAATTTGCCCGCGAGGGGCGGCTCAAAAATTAAATTTTTCTCAACACTTTCTCGATCCATTGGGCGATTGAACGCCAGCGTAAAAGAAATGTTCTTGGCATCAATTTTTTGACCTTGCCAACTAAACTGGCGCACCTCTGCCACGGTGCGATCGCCCACCCACAATAATATCGCGATCGCTATACTCAGCATGACCACTAAACCAATGGCGTAGCGATCGATGGGTTGGGAGAACAGTTTAAAGCGCGGGCTAAGTTGCATATCAGCGTTGTCGAGGAAGGTACTTGATCAGTAAGACTAGATTCACAATATAGCTTTTTCCATAACCTACAGCAATTTTCGAGCAAACGAACCACAAGAATTTTTTGAAAGCGTTGCTTTGCAACACTTTCAAAAAATTCTTGGTTCGGATTTAAGTGCAAACCGCTGTAAAAAAAATTGTGGCGCAAAATGCCGCGCTTTTTTAACGATTTAAGCCAAGTTTGGTGGAACTACGGCTCGAACAACTCTTGATTTATGACTTTCTCTTTGAGTTTGTGCTTCGATCGCGATCGCCTCAAACGCTACATCAATACTACTTAAAGGAATCGATGCATTAGTTTGAGTTTCGATAAATTCAGTATTGGCAACTGTTTTAAAATCCAGTAACCAACGCGGCCCATCTACAATCATGCGCGTTTGTAAATCCTTAATCCAAAACTTCACAAAAAACTTAGGTGCGATCGCAGGTAAACGGACAATTACCAACATCGGCGTACCAGAAATTAATTCGCCTGCGGGAATGAGAATCTCTGGAATCGGAATTGGCTCTTGTTCAGGTAAAGCTTGGGGCGATGAATCTTGAAGATTGCGAATAGTTTGAGCAGTTTCCGAAAGTGCCGAAGCTGTAGAACTGGGAGTCATTACTCCTTGAATCGGAAAACTATTAGGATCAATCGTCTCTTCCCAAACATATTCATTTAAAATTAAATCTGGCTCAGATACCAATAAGCGATCGAGTTCTAAATCAAGCTCTAAATCAAGCTCAGCAAGACTACTAGATTCGGCAATTGTTCGGGGTGATTGAGAGGGATTGTCTAAATCAATGGAAGCTGCCGACAGATCTTCAGAACTAATATCGGGATCGCTAGGTGGAAAATTTTCAAGTAGTAACTCTTCACTGCGTTGACTAGCTTTTTGAGCAGCGATCGCATCTGCTGATAGAGTTTGCAACTTATTGAGAAATCGATTATTGCGATTGCGTGAGCCACTGACCTCACGGGAATTGGGCAAAAGTGGTAGCCGAGCATTGTCTTGGAGATTCTCAAGGCGCTGCTGCTCTAATAGCTCCTCATAGTTATGAGGAAGTTCTTCCTCAAAGCTATATTGCAACTCAGGCTCTTCATCTGTAGAAATAGAATCGTTAATAGTTTCCGCAGATAGATCGGTCAACGCAAATTCTGCTTCTATTTGTTGGAGTTCATCAATTTCTTCGAGATTCTCTGATAAACCGCTTTGTTTATTTGCAATCGGTGGTAATGGCGGTAATGATAAAGAACTTTTGGGAAGATTGGACTCTATCTTGTTTGCCTTGGACTTACGCGAAGGCAATGGCGGCAGCGATAGGGCATTAGCTGGCTTTGTTTTGGAGTTTGGCTTTTCTGTTGGCTTGGGTAAGTTTCGACTTGGTGGCAGTTCCTCAACCACTTCTGATAAATCTTGAGCGCTATATTTTTGAGCTTCTTTAATCATCTCAGGCAGAACCCTTGAAGCAGGATAAGAAACCGCAATCATCTGCTGCATGATAAACAAATCACTGTATTGCTGAAAGTCTTGATTGGGATAAATCTGGACTTCTCCAATTAAAACTTGGATTTCTGATGGTGGCGGTACTAGCACTTCGTAGGAGAAGGGAATAACACCATTTGTAAGATTTGATTCTAAATTAGCAATCTGATAACGTTGCTCGACAACCAGATCGAGGGTTTGAGGATCTTTAAGAATTACCGTAATTTCGCCCTTAGTATAGGCTTCTCCGATCAGGGTTAAGCGATTATTCTGATTAACTATATATTGAGTTTGCGCTAGTCTCAGTAAAGCTCTTGGTTGATTAGACTGGCTTACCGCGATCGCTTCAACAATCAATTCGTCACTCTGTTCGACTACATTTGCAGAAGATGTAGTGGCAAGTTCTCCATTTTCACTCTCGCCCGATTCGTCTCCAAAAATGGCAAACTCATCAAACATAGATTGAACAAGTTCTGTGGAACGCTGCTCGGCAATGTCTAAAATGGGGGAACCATAACTTAAAGGAACAGGTTCAGTTTGGGTAATACCAAGAGCATTTACATGGGTATCCGTAATTATTTCCGCAGGGGATTCTAAATCTTCCTCGTTATCGTTGTATTGCCATTCCGAAAAACTGTCCGTCGAAACTTGAATTACATCAAACTTAACTGTCTTTACCCACGCACCTAAATCTGTATCTGTATCCACTGCTGCACAGTTTATCTGCCATAGTCCAGGCACAAAACTGGTATAAGGCATGACAATTAACAGACCATCATGGCTGACCCGTTTGACAAGTTTTTGTTGAATTGGCTCATGTCGCACATCTGCGAGGGGACGATAACTAATGGCAATCCCTACGGATGCATTTGCCAAGTCGGAGCGCGCCGCTAGTCGATACTGCCCCTCCAAAATCTCTACTGTTGGAGATTCTAAGGGCAACCAGGACTTGTCACCTTTACGCTGTAACAAAAACTCCCAGTTTTCCATATTTGGCGATCGCGTATTTTATATGCTTAATTATCGCAAATACTAACCGATCTAGGTTGCTATAGCAATAAAACTAAAAAAGGAGGAAAGCAAGTTCAAGCTTAAATTGAATGCGAGGTGAATGTGAGGTTGAGCTAAACAATCTGTCAAGTCGATGATTTGCTCAACTGGGCATCATAGAGTTTTGTATGAACCAAAGATTTTTTAAAGTCTAGGAATTTAAGATCCAGCACAAACTCTAAATTTCTAGGGTTTGTATATTTCATGTTTAAATCTGCAACGCCGATTTTTCCCTCAGATGAGGTTGCCTGCAAACTGGATCTATTTGGCGATGCGGAATATTTCTAAGAAATGGACTATGCCGATTCGTGATTGAAATTGGCATTGCGAGTCTCTTGGTTAAGCATATTTGGCAGTGTAGCTGCGTCCCACTCGCATCTTTAAAGGTTACAAAAAAGGTTGCAAAAATCACAGTGGGCGAACTCGCGTTAAAATGACAAATGCTGACTAACCCCTTAAACTTAAATCTCTGTGAACGATTTCCCCTTGACCAGCATTCCTAACGAAGCTAACCAATCTTTTCCGAACTTAGAGCCAGATTTTGATTCTAATCCCGATCTAATTAGTGATCCCAGTGACTTTTCGTTGTCTTTGCCTGATCCGAATAATGCTGACTTGGCAGAAGGACAATTTTTGGAGGAAGTTGATCGGGCTTGGCAAGTATGCGATCGCTTTGATTTGCAGACGGAAATTTGGCGCGGTAGAATTTTGCGGACGGTGCGCGATCGCGAAAAGGCTAATGGTGAGGGGCGTGGTACTGGCTTTTTAAAATGGCTACAAGAACGCGAAATCAGTAAATCTCAGGCTTATTCTTGGATTCAGCTTGCTAATAGTGCCGATACGTTGATGGCTGATGGACAGCTCGACGCTGACGACATTAGACAATTTAGCAAACGTGCATTTATCGAAACTTCTCAAGCTTCTGCTGAAGTCCAGCAATTGATTGTCGATGCGGCGCGTAATGGCGAAAAAATTACGCGGCGAGAAGTGCGTCAACTTTCTGATGAATGGACAGCGATGAGTTCTGATCATCTGCCCGATGATTTAAAAGAGAAGGTTGCCGCGCATACAATTCCTACGCGCTATGTTGCTCCCCTAGTCAGGGAAATCGATAAACTTCCTGAAGCTTACCAAACTCCTATTAAACAGGCGATCGCTGATGGCTCAGATCTGGACAATATTAAATTAGTCACGGCTGACGCGCAAAGATTGACCAAATACTTATCCAATACCAGTCAAGTTCAAGCGATCGCCCAGCGTTCTGTAAATATTGATCTTGCCCTTGAAGAGGCATTGAGACTGGGTTGTCTCAAACTTGCATCTGATTTGGTGAGCCAAGCTTCTCAACTAGAGCAGGCGATCGCCAAGCTATACAGCACATGGAAGCGAGTGTCATATTCCGCCGATCAGCTCTATGTGGAAGCTGGAGCTAGTACTCCTAACTTACTGGATTTATTGAATTCCCTTGATTCGTTAGCTAGTCAAAATGTGACCGTGCAGATTGGGAACGATCAGTCAGGCAAAACAATACGGATGCAAATTAGCGAAGAGTAATTATACGCCCTTGCCACCCAAGGATTAGCGTTGCGGCGCAAAGCTAATCCTTGGGTGGCAAGTATAAAACCGACATAGGTGCGCCCCTGCGGGGCGCACCTATGTCGGTTTTATACTTTGACAGGCATAGCGGGAGTAATTTTATTAGTGACTTCAATTAGCTCTGACTCGAAACTAACTTGAGCGCGATTGGTTTTGCCTCCGACAAATAGGCGATCGCCCACTTGCAAAGCCCAGATTTGAGAATGACTGACATAACTCATCATTACACCTAACATCAGTAGCCCAAAACCTGTATAAACAATGGGAATACCGGGGTCAGATTTAATTTGTAAACCAGTACTACCGATCGCTTCTTTCAAGGTAAAAGTAATGCCATTAATCTCAGTGCTGCCGTTGGTACGAACTGTGGTTAATAGAGTTCCCTTTTCGTCATAAATTAGAAAAGTTCCCTGCAAATCTGGTGTGATTAAAGTAATTCCTGCACTAAGATCGGGCTTAGTGGGAATCCATGTTCCCCAGACCTGACGACCACCATTTTGAGACTCTAATTTACTGACAGGCAATTGTAGAACTGGACTATTGTTTAAGGTGAATCTTACTGCTGCTATATCCCAATTAGCTTGATAGAAAGTGATACCTTTGTATTTTAGCGGTTTATTGACATGGATAGTCTGACGATCAACTTCCTTCCCTTCTTTATTTAATACCGACAAGTCAGAATAGAACTGATCGATCGCACCTTTAGGAGTGTAATCAATCCAAAAGCGATTTACTCGGACTGACCAATCCTTAGGAACTTGACTAGCTGACCAGACTCCTGATTCTGTAATGTTTTTGACCTGAAATGTATCACCACTAGGAATCATCTCTTGAGCGACAAATCCTGTCAAAGATCCCAAAATGGAGCCGCCCAAAACTAGCAACATACTGGCATGGACAATAATCGGACCAATGCGCCCAACTAATCCTTTTCGCGCATAGAGGCGATCGCTTTCTTGATAGATTAGATAGTTTTTAGTTTGTAGGGATTGAGCGAGACTAACGAGATCGCCGCCGACAATCTCTGTAGCAAGAGGAAGTTTTGCAAAACTTTGGGGCTTAGTGTAATAAAACCAACGTTTGGAAGCTTTGAGAATCGGTAATTGGCGATTAAAAGTACAAGCTGTGAGACTCGCTCCAAATAGAATCAGCAAGGTCAGAAACCACCAACTAGCATAGACTTGCTGTAGTCCCACTGCCAAAATCACCTTATAAGACAGAAAACCAAATAGGGCAGGATGTTCGGGATAGTTTTCGCGATAAAAATCAAAGGGTTGTCCCTGTTCGATTACTGTGCCGAGAATGCTGAATAGGGCGATCAGTAATAAAAGCGCGATCGCTACCTTAAGATTAGCGAGAATCGCCACTACCTGATGCCGCCAAGCTTGGTTGATCTGAAATTGGATTTTTTGAAACACGACAGGACTATAGTTAATACTTCTTAACTCGATATTAGCTTAAGTGCTTGTGCAAAATAAATTACCAAAACCCGTAAAGTTGCGCCCCGTAGGGGCGCAACTTTACGGGTTTTGGTTTGTAATTAATTATGCCTAGCTACTTAAATAGTTCTAGCCATTCCTGTTGTAGCGATCGCCAAAGTAGAAGAGAAGTTGCGGCGCTTTGGACGGCTACTAGGGTTTTGAATTTTTAAGCAAAATTCACGCTAAAGTTAGGCTAACAATCTTCTAGAAACATGGGCATATGTCACAGGGTAAAGAAACTACAGTTTTAGGGTTGTCATTGCTAGTGACGGCGGGGCTTGCTGGTGGCGGCTACTGGTTCTTTTCACAACAAAAATCAGCAGTAGCGCCATCTCCTTCACCTACAGCAACATCTAATGTATCGCCACAAGCAACCACTGGGGCAACCACTACTCCCACGCCCATAACTACTCCCACGCCCACAAATGCTCCTGCGCCCACAACTGCTAATTTAAGTCTTGATACATCTCTACCAAATCCCAGCATTTTGGAGATGGATGGTAGTACGACGATGGTAGCTTTGGTCAAAGAACTGCGGAATGCTTATAGTCAAGCTAACCCAAATATCCCGACTACTTTTGGTTTACCCGATGGCAAACCGAGTGGCTCCAGTCAAGGGTTGCAAAATCTGGTTAATGGAACTGTGGCGATCGCGGCAACCTCACGTCCCCTCAAAGCCGCTGAAGCCCAAGCAGGAATCCAACTAGTCGCGATCGCTAAAGATGCGATCGGTGTCGTAGTGGGTATTAATAATCCATTTAAAGGAAACTTAACTAAGGATCAAGTCCGCGATATTTATCAGGGAAAAATTACTAATTGGTCACAAGTTGGTGGTACTAACTTACCGATCAAGGTGATTAACCGCGCAACCACAAGCGGCACAAGAGAAGCTTTTCAAGATATTGTTTTACTCGGTCAGAGCTTTGCACCTGATAGTCCTAACTTCATCACATGGAAACAGGATGAAACCACAGCGATTTTACAGAATTTAGGCGATAACGGCATCGGCTATGCCACAGTCTCACAACTAGAAAAGCAAGAAATCGTGAGAATTATCCCGATTGATGGCATCAATCCGACTGATGTTGTTGCAGTCAAAGCTGGTAAATATCCCATTAGCCGTAGTTTGTTTTTGGGAGTAAAAAAGATTACGAGTCCTGCCGCCAAGGAATTTATCGAGCTAGCACTGTCACCTCAAGGGCAGCAAATTGCCCAGAAACTGGGATTTATTCCAATGCAATAATGGGAACAAGGGGCTTAAGTCTCTTGTCTGCGTTGGTAGAGCTAAAACCTAAGAGAGAATTGCAGCACGATGCGCCGCAATCATCTCTTAGGCTGTGGCTTAGTTACAAATAAAAAAAGACTGCGTTTGAGGATGGTTTTGTGAAAAAAAAGATGGCAAAAGAAATTAATAAAAATATGAATAGAGGGTTTGCAAACTTTGTTGCCTCTAGTATTTTTCTTTGCTGTGGTATGAGCGCGATCACCACTCTTCCTATCGTCGCCTCCACAAATCCAGTTTTCGCGCAATCCGATGAAGATACAAATATTCGTGTTTATAAGTCAGCTAGCCCCGCTGTCGTCTCAATCCAGTCCCGCAGTGGGAATGGCAGTGGCTCGATTATTGATCCCAAGGGATTAGTTTTGACCAATGCCCATGTGGTGCGTGGCGCAAATGTAGTTAATGTAATTCTCAGTGATAAACGTCAATTTCGCGGTGTGGTAGTTGCTAGTAGCCGTAACCCTGACTTGGCAATTATTCGCTTAGAAGATGTCAAAACTAATTTGCCAACAGTCACGATCGCAAGTTCTGGATCGATTCAAGTTGGTCAAAGAGCCTTTGCGATCGGCAATCCCTTTGGACGGTTTGCAGGCACACTCACCACAGGCATCATTAGCCGCATTGATCGCGATCAGCAATTGTTACAGACCGATGCGGCGCTCAATCCCGGCAATTCAGGAGGACCATTGCTCAATAGTCGCGGTGAACTTGTGGGCGTAAATACCGCTATTTTTACAACCAATTCTGCCAATAGCGGCATTGGCTTAGCGATCGAAGCGGATACTGTGAAGCAATTTATTGCCAATGTAAGACAAGATGCGATCGCTAACAATAATCAACCTCGACCTGTTATTTCTAGCCCCACTCTCCTAACTATTGGCGGCAATGCGATCGCCTCGGTCTTGACTCCTAATGATGAAACTTTGCCCGATGGCAGCTATTACAAAGCCTATCAATTTCAAGGACAGGCAGGACAAACAGTGGCGATCGAAATGCGCGGTAATGGCATTGACCCCTATTTAGTTTTGTTTGATGGGGCAGGAAATAAAATTGCTGAAGATGACGATAGTGCAGGCGGAAAAAATGCCAGACTTGTGGTGACGCTGCCAAGTACAGGCAAATATACTCTCTATGCCAACTCCTATGAAGTTGGGCAGACGGGTTCCTTCTCCCTTGCCACTCGCTTTGACAATAACTCTACTCCTACGAGTACGAACTTTAGCGATCGCCAAGTTCTCTTACAAAAAAATGGTGTTCTCGGCACAGCAAGCCGCATTTTTGCAAGAGATGGTAGTCGATTTGAGACCTTTAGCTTTAATGGTCAGGCGGGGCAAGTTGTCCAAATTGAGTTAATTAGCCCAGATTTTCATCCCTATCTAGTTCTATTTGCTCCCAATCGTCAAGTTGTGCAGGAAAACAATGGTCTGCCAAGCCGTAAGCAAGCAAGTATTACCCTTGAGTTGCCTGTAACAGGCACATATCAAGCGATCGTTAATGCTTTTGATCGCACTGGTTCAGGGGCATATAAGCTCACCGTTAAGCGTGTCAAGTAAAAAAAAGCTCCCAAAGGGAGCTTTCTAAAAAACTAAAGGTATGTGGCGCAAAGCGCCGCATACCTTTAGTTTTTTTATAGAGTTTGTTGATTGTTGGATTGTGGACGGACTCGGCTAGGAGAAGTATCAGGCTCTGGTAGAGGTGTGTATTGATTGCCTGTAAAATCTTTGCTGACTCGTAAGCGCTGACTTGCGATCGTAATTCCCGACTCGCGCACTAGCACTACCGAAATCCAGCGATCGCCTGTTTTAAAGGGAGCTTGACCAATTTTAAATACTCCACCCGCACGCAAAGCACGCAAATCTATCATATTGTCTTTGAGATAGCTTTGAGATTCAATCGGTTCTTCAATGGCTGCGCCTAATAACAGACTATTTCCCAAAGGCTCAGTAACAACCGCATCAAGGACATACTGACGACCAACACCAATCAGCTCAGGTACTTTCAGTCTCACAGGAGGAGGCATTTCGCCACTGCTCAACGAAGCTTGCTCAGAAAGCACCTGTTGAGATATAACCTGTAACTGACCATTGACATTTTTGTAAGTCTGCGTGGAGACAACCTTAGCATCTAGCTTAAAGTTTTCATTCTCTTCACCCTTCAGACCCTGCACAGTCGTTACAGTCTCGGCAGTAATTAGATCGCCTTGTTGTTCCCATTTGGCAATTTCGGTATTATACCTAATGCTTTTATAGCGTTTCCATAGTTGCGCTAGTAACTGCTTATAGCGATCGCGATTTAGCCCATCAGCATGGCTAAACGTTGGCGCATAGAATTTCATCACGGCTTCGAGGTCTTGACTGCTGGCAGCTTTGTCTACTGCTGATATGGCATTTGCAAGCTCTGGCGGGGCAGGTTTAGATGATTGGGCAGCGAACACTGGCTGGACAATAGGTACTGCTATTGATAAAGCCGCCGAAGTAATTAACAGAGCAATTCGTTTGAACATGCGTAACTCTAAGCAAAGACTTGTAACTTGTAAACAGGGTAGCAAAGTGAGAAACAATTTCTTACTTATACGTCTTGATGGATATAGTGTCTCATTTATTTCTGAAGTTTTTAACACCAAATAGCATGAATAAGTATATTTTTTATTTCATACAGCGCTTTGCGCTTTTATAAAACCTCAAAGGTGACTGCGGCGCTTTGCGCCGCAGTCACCTTTGAGGTTTTACTCCCTTCCCAGTGAAAAATTAGACGTTGCGGCGCAAAGCGCCGCAACGCTAATCCTTGGGTTTTAATGTCTATTTTTAAACTGGGAAGGGAGTATGTCTTGATTTGGCTGGCTACAGCTTGCTGGAAAAGCACTATATGTTCGGCTATTTAGTTGTAATTGCTGATTGCCGATCGCAAATTGTTATATATCCTCAAAAGTGATGTAGAATCTCCAACGTTCTCGTCATACGAAATTTCAAATACTGTCCCCCCCCTCTACAAGTCTTAATTACAAAGCTTTTAGTGCATTATTGTACTGCTTGTAGCTTGCTCTCAATCGTCCTACAGCGCAATGTTTCAATGCAAAACTTCCTCTCTCGTTCCCACTCTCTAGGCAAATATTTAGGCAGATATTTAGGCAAACTGTCATGTGGTCAGCAGCGATCGCATCAAAAGCAGCCTATAAATTTTCGTCTATTGTTTTTGGCTGTTGTAAGTATTGCTAGTAGCACCGCGATCGCTACGCCCACGGCTCAGGCAAATCGTCTCGAAACCTTTGTCTATGACCTAAACGACAGCAAAATCGAGTTTTCGGTCAAAAATGATATCGAACCCAAGGGCGTTGTGATTAACAATCCCACTCGCATCGTAATAGACTTGCCTGGGCTAGTTTATCAAGGTCCCACGGTACGGCGGCGTGTAGGACGAGGCGTACAAGCTGTAAGAGTGGGACAGGTTGATGCAAATACTACCCGTATGGTTGTCGAGCTTTCGCCAGATGTAACACTCAATCCGCGAGATTTGCGCCTCAAGTCACAAAAGCCCGGACAATGGACGATGCAGTTGCCCCAAAATATTGCGGCGATCGATCTAAATAGTGTGTCTAATTTTGTATTGCCAATTACGGGAGCCGTGATTAGCTCTGGGTTTGGATGGCGCGTACATCCCGTTACTGGCGAAAGAAAACTGCATAAGGGCGTTGACTTTGCGGCTCCGACTGGTACGCCGATTTTTGCAGCGGCGGATGGTGTGGTTACAGATGCGGGTTGGACAGATGGAGGCTATGGCAATATTGTCGAGTTGCGCCATGAAGATGGCTCTGTGACTCTTTATGCCCATACCAATCGAGTTTATGTGTCTAAGGGGCAAGCTGTTAATAGAGGACAAGCGATCGCGGAAGTTGGCTCAACGGGACAAAGTACTGGACCACATTTACATTTTGAGGTTCAGCCCGATGGCAAAACTGCGGTCGATCCAATGGATTATTTGCAACTTCGTCAAGTAACTCTCGACCTTGCTTCTAATAGTTTTAAAGATTAAGAAATAAAGATCCTAAAACAAGCTTTATTTAGCAATACCCAAAAGACGAGGGGCGGTGCTTCGCACCGCCCCTCGTCTTTTGGGTATTGCTATAATTAGCTCACCGCTCCGCTTAGGAAACCATCATGACTCCAGCGATCGCACCTCCCAACATTTCAACCGATGCCACAGAAGACAAGCTTCTCTGGACAAGTGCTGACTTAGAGCTACTGCCAGACAACGGCAACCGTTATGAAATTATTAATGGAGAACTTTTTGTGACTAGAGCGCCTCACTGGAAACATCAAACCACTTGCGGTCGGCTCTTTACTGCTTTGGATGTTTGGTCGATCGCTACTAAGTTAGGCGAGACTGCTATGGGTGCAGGTGTAATCTTTGGTGATAAGGATGATGTAATCCCTGATGTAGTGTGGGTTAACAAAGAGAAGTATGAAACTTTGATCGATAATTCTGGACATTTATTGGGTGCGCCCGATCTAGCAATTGAAGTACTATCCGCAGGAACAGAAAATGAAAGGCGCGATCGCGAAGTTAAGTTAAAACTCTATTCATCACAGGGAGTATTGGAATATTGGATTGCTGATTGGAGAAATAAGCAAGTTCAAGTTTATCGCCGCGAAAATGGCATCCTTAAATTAGCGATGACTTTATTTGTGAGCGATATCCTCACCTCACCTTTGCTGCCAGACTTTTCTTGTCTTCTATCACAGATTTTTGAGTAGTTTTAAGTAAGGATAGGCGGCGCTTTGCGCCGCCTATCCTTACTTAAAATTTAGGACATAAAACCCAATAATTGGTTGGCGGCGCGGAGCGCCGCCAACCAATTATTGGGTTTTATTAAACTTTCACTCCTAAAGCCAGATGAAAAGCAGTAATTGATTTGGCATCAAGACTCGTATCGGCATTTTGCGATCGCAATAGTTCTTCGATTTCTTCACGACTCAGCATGACTACTTCTATCTCTTCATCCTCATCCTGAGCAGGAGGATTTTCTAGCTTCTCCAGATCTTGCGCTAAATAAGTATGAATAATCTCATCAGAATAACCAGGACAAATATAAAAGCCCCCTAAATATTGCCATTGATTAGCGCGATATCCCGTCTCTTCTTCTAGTTCTCGCTTAATGGTTACATCATGAGCTTCGCCGACTTCCAGAGTTCCCGCAGGAAACTCTAATAGGTAACGCTGAATTGCAAAGCGATATTGTTTTACTAATATAAATTTGCCATCATTGGTTATAGGAACTGCTAAACCTGCTCCTGGGTGCTTGATGTAGGAATATTCGCCCGTGACACCATTGGGTAAGAGAAGGCGATCAACGTGAAAGGAAAACTTGCGACCTTGGTAGCTAAGACGATTCTGCAAAATCTGTGAAGGAGTGAGATCTGACATAATTATTAAAGTAACGATGACTATGTGACACAATATTCTGCAATTAGCAGAATATTGTGTCACATAGTCATCGTTACTTGCTTATACCAAAACTAAAAATAGCGGAGCCATTTTTAGTTTTTCAAACCCTTGCTGGGTTTGTTTTTTAATTCACAAAAGTGTGACAACAATTTTGTGAATTGGTATTACTGACGCTTTGTAGCAATTCAAATTTGAGTAAATCATGGAAAATTTCGCTTTTTATAATCCAGTTAAGATTTTATTTGGTAAAGGACAAATTGCGAATATTGCCGCAGAGATTCCCGCCAGTGCCAAAATCCTGATTACCTATGGTGGCGGCAGCATCAAGACTAACGGGGTTTATGAACAGGTTAAGTCTGCTTTAGCGGGATTTGAAGTTTTGGAGTTTGGTGGTATCGAAGCTAATCCTCATCTAGAGACATTGCTCAAAGCTGTGGAAATAGTGCGATCGCAGAAGGTAGATTTTCTGCTGGCTGTCGGTGGTGGTTCTGTTTTAGATGGAACTAAATTTATTGCGGCAGCAGTTCCCTTTGAAGGTGATCCTTGGGATATTTTGGCGAAGCAATCTCCAGTCAAGTCAGCAGTTCCCTTTGGTTCAGTTTTGACCTTACCAGCGACTGGCTCAGAAATGAATACTAACTCTGTGGTTACCAAAGCATCGACCCAAGAGAAGTTGTTTTTTGCAAGTCCTTTAGTATTTCCAAAGTTCTCAGTTCTTGATCCTGAGACAACCTTCTCCTTGCCAATTCGTCAAGTCAGTAATGGCATCGTCGATGCTTATACCCATGTGATGGAGCAGTATTTGACTTATCCTGTGAATGCGCTCTTACAAGATCGGATGGCGGAGTCGATCCTCCAAACCTTGATTGCAGAAGCACCTAAAACTCTAGTAAATCTTCATGATTATGAGTCTAGAGCCAATGTGATGTGGTGCGCCACAATGGCACTCAATGGATTAATCGGGGTGGGCGTGCCTCAAGATTGGGCAACCCATATGATCGGGCATGAGTTAACCGCTTTGCATGGTCTGGATCACGCGCAAACCTTGGCGATTGTGCTGCCAAATATGCTGGATGTGAAGCGCGATCGCAAGCATCAAAAGTTATTGCAGTATGCAGAAAGAGTCTGGGGTCTTGTCGATGGATCTGAAGAAGAGCGGATTGATCAGGCGATCGCTAAAACCCGTGACTTCTTTGAGTCGGTAGGTGTAAAGACGCATCTGACTGACTATGGTGTAGGGCTAGACGTAATTCCAACGATTATTGATCGATTTGAGAAGCGTGGTTTTGTGGCTTTAGGTGAAAATCTTGATGTCACACCTACAGTTGTCGAAAAAGTGCTAACTCTCTGTGCTTAAGAGTTTAGGCAAGGGGCTTAAGCCCCTTGTTGCAAAGCTTTGCACAAGCAATTAGACCTGTTGGGAAATAAAAGCAAAGGACAGAGCAGATTTTACTCTTTCTATCTACTTTCAAGCAGTATCTAAATAGAAGTTCCATAAGCCAGCCGCAATCAACATAAGACGGTCATCAAAATTAGGTACACGATTGCGATAAACTGCTGTTACAGAATTATATCGTTTCATCCCTGCGTGGGCATGTTCACATTTTACTCGTTGACTGCTAAATTCTCGATTCTCCTGCTTCTGCACTTCAGTCAACTCTTTACCTTTTGGCTTTTTGTGGGGTAAGTGTACATTTACAAACTCGTTCTGTAAGCCCTGATATCCCAAATCTCCCTCAATTACTACGGTATCGGGAATGTTGCTTACCCAGTTCTCTTCGTCCAGTTGCTTCTTATCATGGACTTTTCCTGCTTTGGCTTTGCTCAGTAAAATGATTCGCTTTTTACGGGTACTGCCTGTGGTGTGTTTCCTTGTATGCCGTTTTTTTCCCTGAGTAATGCTCTTTTTGTCGTTCTGCATCTTTTGGGCGTTGCACTGGTCTTTCTGTACCGTCAATGATGACCTCTTGGACTTCACCAAACTTTGCCAGAAATTCTTCGATGCTATCGAGCTTTCTTTCGGGTAATGATTGTTTCTTGCCCAGTGCAGTTTCCAGTATGGGCATTAGTCGATGTACCCAATCGTGGGCGCAGGAGCGGTCAAAGCCAAATAAAACTCCCATTAAGTCAAATGTGGGATAGCATTTGCAGTACAACAAGATAAAAAACAATTTGTCTGCACTGGTTTTCAGTGTTGCTTTCCTACCCCCTCCTGCTGATCGCCATCGTCTCTTCTTGTCTAGAGTTTGCTGATAGGCTTCTGCAAAACTTGGCAACAATCCCTCGAATGCTTGCTGATTTAATCCTGTCGTTGCTCGTATCTGCCTATCTTGTTTTAGAATCTTTTCTATGTTTATCATCTTTATTCATGGGGAATTGGGATGATAATAACCGATGTCAAGCCTTGGTTATGGTACAACTTAATTCAACTTATAGCTTTGGTGTTTACCAATGGATTGAAGTGCAGAAATAAATGTGAAGTTGCCTCTATACGCTACTTTTGTTTCCCGACAGGTCTAGTATAGACAGCAAGGAGAACAAACTCTTCCAAGCCACCAAGGGCAATAAAACGAGACTCGCCATAATCTTTGCGATTGTCAGGTTTTGAAATCCAAATACCCGAAAAAATTTCCTTGGCAAACTCAAAATCAATTCCATGCTTGGCAATGTTGGCGTTGTTCTTTTGGTTGTCCCATTCAAAGTCCATGTCTCTAATGCAACCAAGTAAAAGACCTGTTGGGTAATAAGCCCAAAAAACCTTGTATCCTAGTCTGAGTAAGGGTTTTAAGGGTTTTTGATTAAAAACCGTGAAAGCTATTTCCTGTAAGGGTTTCAGCGATTTGAGTCGCTATTTCCCAACAGGTCTATTAAATACATCACTTTGTGATTTAGGTTATAAGCGATCGCTGTCTGATGTTGTTGGTTTGTTGAGTGCGATCGCCTGTTCGTGAAAGTATGGATATTTGAGGCGATCGCTTTTTGATTGAGATTAGGGGCGATCGCTGTTGAATTTCTGAAAAGTAAACTAGCGATCGCTCGAAAAGAGAATTGTAAAACCCTCTTGAGTAAAATGATGATCGTGAGTCAAGATGCGACTAATACCCATTTGCTTCATCGTTACCATCGAAATACAATCCGTAAGACTATACCCCTTATCTAATCTTTGCTCATACAAATCCAATCCACCCAAAAACGTTGTATGAGATTGAGATAATACAGTCACCTTTTCTGAATCCGCATTGAGCAATTGCCGCACCGTATTTACTGCCCGTTCGCGTAATTTTGCACCTCTATCAGACAAAAAGTTGAGAACTTCACTAAGCACTTCATCAGTTGTAATAATTTTGGTCTTACCGAGTTTTGCCGTGATAGCGATCGCTTGATTATGAGAAGTATCGCGTGGACTAAGTAATGCCACCCAATAGAAAGTATGAGCAAAAATCATCTCAGTCATACTTGAGCATTGTAAAGATAGCGATCGTGATTTTCTGCACCATCAGTTGGTAAACATTCCAAATCTTCATTGGATAAACCACTAGTAAAAGATGAAGCAATCCCAAGTAAAAATGAACTTGTATCCTCTTCCAAAGCAGTCTCAGGCAAACTTGAACTTGTCAAAAATAGCCTTTGATTTGTATTTAGTTTCCATTCCAAAAAACTAACAAAATCTAAAACCTCCAATAAAACAGGTTCAGATAGAGCTTCCAAATGTTCAAGCTTAACTAAAATAGTTTCTTTAACAGCGTTCATATACGAAGCCTTATATCAACATATTCACATTTTACTTGCTATTGCTTAAATTCAACATAGCTCATGTAATTTTCTTTTTTTATGTTGTTGGTTTTTTGAGTGCGATCGCTTGTGGGTAAAAATGTGGATATTTTGGGCGATCGCTTTGTGATTGAGATTAGGGGCGATCGCTTTTTGATGTTGTTGGTTTTTTGAGAGGCGATCAAGAAATTCTAAGCTTTTGCCGTTGTGACATAAGACTTATGTGCTTCTGCATAAATTTTTAAAGCGACAGACATTTGCTGAGTCGCATTCTCTCCTTGTGATTGAAACCATGCGAAAGTTTCAGGATCGATTTGAACTGATGCCGTAATTTGTCTAGGACTTCTCAACTTTGCTTTAGCCCAAAATTCTGCTGATAGTGGAGGGATATCAGATGTATCAATATCCTCATCACCCATTGCATCAATTCTTTCCCAATCAGTCTTCGATGTATCGTTCATAGTGTTTGCGTTCATAAGATAGAGCTTTTCTTAATGAAATAATCCTAATTGTTTTTTCGTCAGGTTCTGTATAGACAAGAGCCACCACTCGACCTTGAAGTAAACCAATACCGATATATCGATCCTCTTCATAGTTTTCTCTTACGTCAAGTTCAACAACCATAGGCATATTGAAAACTAGATAAGCGTCAGCAAAATCAAATCCATGTTTAGCGCACGCGATGTGCAACTAAAAGTCTGAAAGCCCTGATTTCTCGTACTGCACTAATGAGGAGTTTGAATTGTCGTTATCTCAAACAACCTCAGGGCAATAGCTTAAAAATAGTTGCACATCGCGTTTTAGCGCGGTTAATTTGATTCTTACGTTCATCCCACTCAAATCTCATTTTAAAGTTTAGTAGTTGTGTGTGTGGGGATTTTCTTGATTTTAACTTGTGTTTACTACTATTTGAGGATGTTGGTTTGTTGAGAGGCGATCGCTTTTTGTTGAAATTAGAGGCGATCGCTGTTTGTTGATATTGGTTATGTTGATGGCGATCGCTTGCTATATGGGTCTGATCTGGGTATTGCACAACTTTTTTCCTAGCTTGATGACCGCTAAATCTTAAAATTGTTTTTTTAATGCTTGTTTAATGCGTACAATGCTAGATCTAGTATTTAAACAAGCATTAAAAGATTTCGACTCATGGAAGATAAGTTGATGTTGATGATTCCAGGGCCAACACCTGTACCCGAACAGGCGTTGTTAGCACTGGCAAAAGCTCCCATCGGACACCGTAGCGGTGATTTTAGTAAGGTCATGGCAGATGTGACCGCCAAGCTAAAGTGGCTACACCAGACCACCAATGATGTATTAATGCTCACCGTTAGCGGAACGGGAGCCATGGAAGCAGGCATCATTAACTTTTTGAGTAAAGGCGATCGCGTGCTTGTCGGCGACAATGGCAAGTTTGGTGAGCGCTGGGTCGAAGTCTGTCAAGCCTATGGCATCAATGCTGAGGTTATTAAAACGGAGTGGGGCAAAGCACTTGATCCTGAAGATTTTCGGGTCAAGTTAGAGGCTGACACCAACAAAGAGATCAAGGCTGTAATCATTACCCACAGTGAGACATCTACTGGGGTTCTCAATGATTTAGTTGCGATTAATCGTCATGTTAAGGCTCACGAAAAAGCATTAATTATTGTCGATGCAGTTACTAGCTTGGGCGCAATGAATATTCCCATTGACGAATTGGGATTAGATGTAGTGGGTTCTGGCTCTCAAAAAGGCTACATGATTCCTCCGGGGTTGGGATTTGTCTCTGTTAGTCCTAAAGCATGGGAAGCATACAAAACTGCTAACTTGCCTAGATTCTATTTGGACTTGGGCAAGGCTCGTAAGGATGCCAATAAAAATTCCACACCTTTTACTACCTCTGTCAATATGGTGATGGCATTACAAGCTTCCTTAGAAATCATGCAACGGGAAGGTTTAGAAAATATCTTTGCTCGTCACTTGCGCCATCGTGATGCGACCCGTGCGGCAATCAAAGCGCTCAATCTAGGGCTTTTGGCTCCTGACGATGCGGCTAGTGCTTCAATTACTTCGGTGGTTCCACCTGAAGGATTGGAAGCAGAAAAGATTCGGGCGACGATTAAGAAGAAGTTTGATATCGTCATGGCTGGCGGTCAAGATCATCTCAATGGCAAAATTTTCCGCATTGGACATTTAGGCTTTGTCGGCGATCGCGATATTTTGACAGCAATCAGCGCCCTCGAAGCTTCTATTTCCGCGCTTGGTTATACCAACTTTACCTACGGTGCTGGCGTAAAGGCTGCGATCGAGGTTCTGGGCTAGTAACCCCAAAAGTGTAAGGCGGCGCTTCGCGCCGCCTTACACTTTTTGTTCTGATACAAGTGGCGATCGCGATCGCTTTTGCTGTTTAAGGTTTAATTGCGCCTAGCTATAAAAATAGGTTTTGCTTGCGTTAAACTGAACAATGTCCCTCAGCTCGTAGTTATGGCAAGTTTTTTATTAGAAGTTGGTACTGAAGAGTTACCCGCTAGTTTTATCACTGACGCTTTGCGCCAATGGCAAGATCGCATACCCAAACATTTAGACGAACATCAACTAACTACGAGTAAAGTCAATGTTTATGGTACGCCGCGACGATTAGCGGTATTGATCGAAGGCTTGCCTATTCAGCAAAGCGATCGCAGTCTGGAAATTAAAGGGCCAGCGATCGGTTCGGCTTTTGTCAATGGCGACCCTCAGGGAGAACCGACTAAGGCTTTATTAGGTTTTGCCAAGTCGAAGGGCATTGACCTTCAAGATATTTTTATTAAGGAAACTGACAAGGGCGCATTTGTTTTTGCTAATCAGCAAATTGTGGGACGAGAGACGGCGACAATTTTGCAAGAATTAGCACCCACATGGATTACGGGTTTAGAAGGTAAGCGCTTGATGCGTTGGGGCAATGGCGATCTGAAGTTCCCTCGTCCCATTCGATGGTTAGTATCTTTATTTAATTCTAAGATTTTGCCGATCGCGTTAGAGAATGTGCAATCTGATCGCATTAGTCAAGGACATCGAGTGTTACATCCGCGATCGGTGATCATCGACACCGCCGCCGACTATGTGGAATCTTTGCGCGAAGCCTTTGTCTTGGTAGATGGCAAGGAGCGACAGAAGCATATTCTCGTCCAAATGCACAGTATTGTTGAGCTGTTTGGAGGTAAAGCGGAAGTTCCTGATGACCTTCTTGAAGAAGTTACTTATTTAGTGGAATTTCCCACGGCGGTGATTGGGGAGTTTGAACGGGAATTTTTAGATCTGCCACAGCCAGTCATCAAAACCGAGATGGTCAGCCATCAGCGCTATTTCCCAGTGCATTCTGTAGACAATCCCGATCAATTACTGCCTCGCTTTATCACCATTTCCAATGGCGATCCCAATAAATCACGGTTGATTTCGGCGGGAAATGGGCGCGTGATTCGGGCGCGTTTGTCTGACGGCAAATTTTTCTACGACAGCGATCGCGCTGTGCATTTAGAGACATTTTTACCTTTGCTAGAAAAGGTAACTTTTCAAGCGCAACTTGGCTCGGTTGCTGAGAAAGTGGAACGGATTAGAGCGATCGCCAAGTCTGTAATTTCATCAATTGCTAACTTATCCATTACTGAAGCTGATCAAGTCTTGATTGATCGCACCGCCCAGCTTTGCAAAGCCGATCTAGTTACTCAGATGGTGAAGGAATTTCCTGAACTGCAAGGTCAAATGGGTTATTACTATGCGCTCTCCAGTCAAGAGCCTTTGGCGGTAGCAACGGGTATCCGTGAGCATTACCAGCCCAAGGGCGCGAGTGACTCATTGCCCACCTCGTTAGCGGGCAAAATTATTGCCATTAGCGATCGCATTGATACTTTAGTTGGCATTTTTGGCTTAGGGATTATTCCTACAGGGTCATCCGATCCCTTTGCGCTACGTCGAGCCGCCACTGGTGTGGTGCAGATTGTCTGGGAAAGCGGATTTGCCCTTGATTTGCCAAAATTATTACAGGCGGCGATCGCAATTTATGCTGACAAAAATCTCTTGGCTAAACCTGCGGAAACTGTTCTCGAAAGCCTCTACAAATGGTTTAAGCAACGCTGCGAGACAATTTTGGGTGAGCAAGGCATTGATTACGATCTCGTCGAGTCCGTAATGGGTAATGAAGATGGTTCGTATGTTTTGCAAAGCTTGAGCAATCTAACACGAATTAGAGAACGCGCCCATTTCTTGCAGCAGTCTCGCGATGGTGCAACTCTCGGTGCGATCTCGGAGCCAATTGTACGCGCTTCTCGACTGGCAGTACAGGGTAACTTGGATACCGTGACTCTAGATATAAAATCGATTATCAATCCCGAAACTTTAATCGAAACTGCGGAACAGAATCTATATCAGGCGATCGCGGCTTTGCCGAGTCAACCCAGTGATGAGCAGTTAATGGAAGCAATTAAAGCGCTCGCGCCAGTGCTAGCCAAGTTTTTTGATGATGTGCTGGTGATGGCTGAAGATCCCCAAGTCCGTCAAAATCGTCTAAACCTACTAGGGCTTATTCGCAACTACAGCCGCCAGTTAGCTGACTTCAGCGCTATTCGCGGCTAAGGTTTTCAGAGTAATGTTGGTGCTTCGCACCAACATTACTCTTTCGTGTTTAAACACAAACCGATGTAGGAGGAAACTATGAGATCGCAATGGGAATGTTTGTTAGAAAATCTCGGCTGCTGGCGAGGTTCTTTTACTAGGCTATCGATAACAGGTGAAATGTTAGAAGATATTCCTAGTGAAACTAGCTTTGAGCTAAAGGAAGACAATTGCACCATGCGCCAAGTGGTGCGCCGTTTTTATGACGATCAGCCCCAAGATTTAGTCTTGGAATATCGCACTCTCAATAAAAGCACAACCTTTTTTGAGAATGGGGCATTTTCACAGGGATCATTACAGTTTGCGCCCCACGCTGAGTTTGGGGCAGAGATGGGACTAATTTATGGCGATCGCCGTTTGCGTATAATTCCTATTTATGATCCTCTCGGAGCATTTAGCCGCTTAACTGTAATTCGCGAATCTCGTAATGATTCTCTTCCTAAAATATTGCCATCGCCTATCCTTCAGCCGCAAGAATTGTTAGGTAAGTGGCAAGGGGAAGCTATTAAAATTGATGCTGATTGGTTAGAGCCAGAAGTTCTACCGAGCATGACTGAATGGAAACAAGATGGCGATCGCCTAATTATGACAGAGCAAATAGGCAATCAGCAGATCACTAACATCACTAATCCCGATGCAATCAATTCGCAAATACTTAAGTTTAAGCAAGATGATCTCGTTATGCAGACCTTGTTTCTGCCCGATCGCGCAACGATCACCTGTCCCATTGCGATCGCGCCTCGCCAACCAATTCGTCTATCGATATCATGGCTACTAGAGCCAAATGTAAATCAGAAAATGATTCGCACCTATGATGTCAAGGGAGCATGGACTAGCCTGATCTTAGTAACTGAGCGCAAAGCGTTATAATCAAATCCACACAAATATTACAGAACTGTACGCTCAAACCTGAACCAAGAAATATTTTGAAAGTGTTGCTTTGCAACACTTTCAAAATATTTCTTGAAACTCGTTTTTAAGAAGCAGCCTTTGGCTGCTTCTTAAAAACGTTCTTGAGATAGAACTACCTTGAAATTAACTATGTCATTACCGCCAATCATTGAGCAAATGCTCACGCCAGAGTTTTATACTCATCCTGTCACTGAACCAATTCAACTTTTACAAACCCATATTTCTTTTGTGTTATTGACGGGGCAGTATGCCTATAAAGTCAAGAAACCAATGAACTTTGGCTTCCTAGATTTCTCAACCCTCGAAAAGCGCAAATACTTTTGTGAAGAGGAGCTACGCCTCAATCGTCGCCTTGCACCCGATCTGTATCTTTCCGTTTTACCAATTATTGAAACCGATGGAAAGTATAGCTTTGACGAATCAGCAGTAGGAACACCAGTTGAATATGCGATCGCAATGCCAGAGTTTTCGCAAGACGACTTGCTAATTGAGATGTTTGGTTCAGGACGACTCACGGCTGATCATGTCAAGCAGATCGGCGAACAGTTAGCTACTTTCCATCAGAATGCTCTAACTAATGACCACATCAATAGTTTCGGCACAATGGAATCAGTGCGAGCCGTAGCAAATGACAACTATGCTTCCACTACAAAATATATTGGCATTGCTCAAACCCAGACACAGTTTGACCAGACTCGTAACTATACCGAGCAGTTTTTTGCAGATAATGCGGGATTGTTTAGCGATCGCATAGCTAAGGGCAAAGTTCGCGAATGTCATGGTGATGTCCATTTAAAAAATATTTGTCTCTATCAAGATCAAATTCAGATTTTTGATTGTATTGAGTTCAACGAGCCATTCCGAAATAGCGATGTGCTGTATGATGCGGCGTTTCTATTAATGGATTTACAATTCCGTGGTAGAAGAGATTTAGCAAATATCTTTTTGAATACATACCTAGAGCGCACTGGTGATTATGAAGGTGCTGTGCTATTACCCCTCCATTGCAGCATGAGAGCCTATATTCGTGCCAAGGTAACTTCCTTCTTATTAGATGATCCCAATATTCCTGCAACCGTAAAAGCCGATGCTCAAACTGAAGCTTCAGCTTATTACAAGCTGGCATGGGAATATACGCAGCCCCAACAAGGAAAGTTGATCATCATGTCGGGGGTATCTGGCTCTGGCAAAAGCACAACCGCCAAAGAAATCGCCACTAAACAAGATGCGATCTATTTGCGATCGGATGCAATTCGGAAACAGATTGCAGGCTTGGATTTAATGCAGCGTGGTGGAGATGAGCTATACAAGCCAGAAATGACAGCAAAGACCTATTCCAGACTTGCCGAATTAGGAACTTTGCTAGCAAGTAGGGGCTTCACTGTAATTCTCGATGCGAAGTACGATCGTGTTAGTTTGCGAACTGAAGCGATCGCTGCAGCTCAAGCACAAAATATCCCTGTGGAAATCGTCTGCTGCACAGCACCTGTGGAAGTTTTGGAGCAACGCCTACGCGATCGCGCTGCTGCTAATAACGATATTGCTGATGCTACGGTGGAGTTATTGGCTTCCCAATTAGCTAGTTTTGAAGGTCTCACTCCTGAGGAGTTAGTTCTTATAAACCCTTAGCGACTATGGTGCGCGCGCAATATTTAGGTAGTGCTAAAAAGGAAAGGATGTAGGTAAACATCCAGATACTTGAATCGCGATCGCTGTTTGAGAGTTCAATTATGGCAAATATTGCCATAATTGAATTGTCAGAAATATCTCTGTTCCTAATTTTATAAAGGCTTTTATAGATGAGCAGGTTGCTAAAGGTTGCTGCGTCAAGAGGCGGAGAGGGTTGCTCAAGTGCGTCTGGAAACTTTGCTTTTAGAGGGTTTGGATAGTGGTGAGGCGATCGAGATTAGTGATGATTGGTGGCAACAAAAACGGATTCAACTTCTTGAGAGACTTCGCAAAAAGTAATAAGGAGTTTGCTTATTTCGATAGAGCTATACTGTATTCAAACAATCAAAATTTAGCGTTGTCTACGAGGCAATATGTCTGAGTCGATCGCTTTAGAACTTCCCGAACCTTTGGCAAAAAAAGTTAAGGAAATTGCTGCGCTCAATCGTCAGGGGATTGAAGAAATGCTGTCTCATGAGTCGTCCTTATATTTCAGTTGAGATTGATCGCAATGTTCGTAGTATGGCTAAGAACCGATGTGGCTATTGCCTTAGTCATCAAAAATTAGTCATGGCACATCTAGAGATTGAGCATATCATTCCTGTTTCTAAGGGTGGCAGCAGTGAAGAGTCGAATCTTTGGTTAGCTTGTTCTATTTGCAATAGTCATAAAGCTGACAAGATTGAGGCGATCGATCCAGTTACGAATGAGGTTGTGGCGCTATTCAATCCGCGTACTCAAGTTTGGGCGGATTGCTTTCCCTCAAGCAACACTCAACACATTCAATTGCGTGAACAAATCCAAGATCACCTCTCTAACTACAGGTACTGATACTGAATTACCTAACCTGTATTAGACCTGTTGGGTAATAAGTTCAAAAAACCTTGCAACATAGACTGAGTACGGGTTTCAAGGATTCCTAGCTAGAAGTCTTGAAAGCTAATCACCGTGAGGGTTTCAGCGATTTTAGTCGTTATTACCCAACAGGTCTATTATGCACGAGAGGGAAAACAAGCAAGAGATTCAAATGAAAATTGATCACTAGTTCTCGTTTCTGATGCTTTTTCTAACTATTAGACGACAATTAACTTGTCCAGTCGCGACAACTAACTTGTCTGGTTGAGAGAAGAAGAGAAAAAAGCGAAAGCACTAATAGTCACTTACCGAAAAGCGATCGCAAAAAGAGATCCGCAATCATCGAGAGGAGAAAAGTAGACAAACAGCAGAAAAAGCCTTATGCCATTCCCTAATAGTTTTTAGGGAACAGGACAATGTCAGGTAAACATATTCACCCCCATCAAATCCAAAGCTATATGAAAGGGAGAGCAATCGGGCACACACAGCAGGAATCAGCGCAAGTCGCCAATATTTCTGAACGCAGTGGCAGGCGAATAGAAACAGGAGAACATCAACCGCAAGGAGGAGAAAAAAGGAAAGGGAGAACTCGCCCAGATCCACTGTCAGGAGTGTGGGATAACGAGTTAGAGCCAATGTTGGTCAAAGAGCCAAAACTAGAACCAACAACACTTTATGAATATCTAATCGAGAAATATCCCGGACAATATCAAAAATGTTTACGAACAATACAAAGGAGAGTACATCACTGGAAAGCCACAGAGGACAAACCGAAGGAAGTAATGTTTCCGATGGTTCACGCGCCTGGAGTAATGGGTTTGTCCGACTTTACCCAACTCAAAAACATCACTATCACGATTGGAGGACAAGAGTTTAAGCACTTACTCTACCATTACCGCTTAGCATACAGCGGCTGGCAATATGTTGAGATCGTTCAAGGCGGAGAAAGCTTCATCAGCCTATCACAAGGACTTCAGAACGCGCTAAGCGCTTCTGGTAGGTCGCCCCAAGAACATCGCAGTGACAGCCTCAGTGCTGCGTATAAAAATCCAGGAGGTCACAAACAAAAACAACTGACCAAGTTTTATGAAGAACTCTGCACTCACTATCATTTACAGCCGACACGCAACAATCTTGGCATAGCCCATGAAAACGGATCGATAGAGTCTGCTCATGGATATTTCAAACGTCGCTTAGAGCAAGCAATGCTACTTCGCAATAGCTTTGAGTTTCAGTCAGTGGCTGCTTACCAAAATTTCATTCAGGAGGTAATTGACACGCTTAATGCCAAATGTTCTGAACGCTTTAGGTTGGAACAAGCTCATTTGCAATCATTGAGACTGTCAAGTAAAATGTGTAAAGTCTAGAAGCTAGACGTGGAGACGATCCTCAAAGAGGATCGCAAAGCGATTCAATGCGGGCTTCCAATCACGAATTGGTATCGTCCACTTCTTCGAGATATTCCGTATCGCCAAATAGACTAGCTTGAAAGCAGCAGCAGCAGATGGAAAAATCTGTTGAGATTTAATCACCTTCCGCAAACTGCTATTCATTGACTCAATCGCATTGGTGGTATAAATTGCCCTGCGAATCTCAGGGGGGAAAGCAAAGAAGGGGATAATATTCGCCCAATGACTGCGCCAAGACTTGGAGATCGACGGATATTGCTTGTCCCATTTTTCGGCAAAGAGTTCGAGATTAAACTCTGCCTCCGATTCAGTTGCCGCACTGTAAATAGTCTTGAGGTCAGCACAGACTTGCTTGCGTTGTTGCCAGGGGACAAAAGCGACCGAGTTACGCACCATGTGAACAATGCACAACTGTACCTGAGTTTTGGGAAATACCGTTTCAAGTGCCTTGGGAAAACCAGTTAAACCATCGATACAAGCAATCAAAATATCCTTGACCCCACGGTTGTGAATTTCGGTGAGTACTGACAACCAGAATTTCGCACCTTCCCAATCGTGAAATCCACATCCCCAATAATTCCTTGTACCCGTCCATATTCACCGCCAGTGCAAAGTACAGGGATTTATTGATTACCCGACCATTGTCTCGGACTTTGATGACTAGACAGTCCATAAATACGATCGGGTAAACTGCATCTAGAGGGCGATTTTGCCATTGCTTGACCTCATCAATTACCGCATCAGTCACATTGGAGATTAGTGTCGGTGATACTTCGACACCATACATTTCTTGCAACTGGGCTTGGGTATCCCTGACACTCATGCCTCTGGCATACAAGGAGATGATCTTTTCGTCTAGTCCTGACAATCGGCTTTGTCCTTTCTTCACCATCTGCGGTTCAAACTCTCCTTGGCGATCGCGGGGTATGGCGATTTCCGCTATGCCGAAGTCTCCTTGGACTGTTTTCTGGCTGTAGCCGTTGCGACTGTTGCTTTGCCCTTCTGGTCTGCGTTCGTGCTTGCCGTAGCCTAGATGAGTCGATAGTTCTGCTTCTAATGCTCTTTCCACCAAGGCGGTCGTCAGTTGTTTGAGAATTCCTCCTTCTCCGAATAGGTCGGGTGGAGTTTTACATTCTTGTAGCAATTCATCTAGCAATTCTTTGCGTATATTCATCTTTTTGGTGTTAGTAATTGTGTGTCTAGATTATCTCTCTGTATACTTCCTAGACTTTACACAATTTACTGTACACTCTCATACTATGGAGGGTATTTGGGTTGGTGTACGCAACTTTCTCCGTCCATTTCGCGGTATCCATAAAAAGTATTTGTATCTCTATATAGCCATGTTTGAGTGGTCTTACAATTTACGTTGGATTGATTTTGACTTCCTCCGCCGTCTTCTTGTGCCTCCTTTCACCTATTTACCCACATGAGCGGAATTTTTATACGCAGCACTGAGGCTGTCACTGCGATGTTCTTGGGGCGACCTACCAGAAGCGCTTAGCGCGTTCTGAAGTCCTTGTGATAGGCTGATGAAGCTTTCTCCGCCTTGAACGATCTCAACATATTGCCAGCCGCTGTATGCTAAGCGGTAATGGTAGAGTAAGTGCTTAAACTCTTGTCCTCCAATCGTGATAGTGATGTTTTTGAGTTGGGTAAAGTCGGACAAACCCATTACTCCAGGCGCGTGAACCATCGGAAACATTACTTCCTTCGGTTTGTCCTCTGTGGCTTTCCAGTGATGTACTCTCCTTTGTATTGTTCGTAAACATTTTTGATATTGTCCGGGATATTTCTCGATTAGATATTCATAAAGTGTTGTTGGTTCTAGTTTTGGCTCTTTGACCAACATTGGCTCTAACTCGTTATCCCACACTCCTGACAGTGGATCTGGGCGAGTTCTCCCTTTCCTTTTTTCTCCTCCTTGCGGTTGATGTTCTCCTGTTTCTATTCGCCTGCCACTGCGTTCAGAAATATTGGCGACTTGCGCTGATTCCTGCTGTGTGTGCCCGATTGCTCTCCCTTTCATATAGCTTTGGATTTGATGGGGGTGAATATGTTTACCTGACATTGTCCTGTTCCCTAAAAACTATTAGGGAATGGCATAAGGCTTTTTCTGCTGTTTGTCTACTTTTCTCCTCTCGATGATTGCGGATCTCTTTTTGCGATCGCTTTTCGGTAAGTGACTATTAGTGCTTTCGCTTTTTTCTCTTCTTCTCTCAACCAGACAAGTTAGTTGTCGCGACTGGACAAGTTAGTTGTCGCGACTGGACAAGTTAATTGTCGTCTAATATTCTGTACTACCTCGGCTATCAATTCGAGTAATGGCATCTCTTCCTTCTCTCGCGGTTGGCTATCTTCTCCCTCACCATTTTCTACTTTTGATACTTCGCGAAATGACAATGCTCCTATGGCTTTGAATAGCGCACTGTGTCCTCGCCGAAATAGTGGATTCAAACTTAATTTCACGACACTGGCTGTCTTATTATTACTACACAGTGCATGCAACAACTCCATGGTGCTGTCTGCTAAATTCTTGAATTGGCTGTGCAACTCGCCACGGAATTTTTGAAATTCTGTCTCTGTGACAATTATTGCCATAATGGGGGGAGGGATGATGATTTGTTTTTGGTTGAAACTCTCATTATGCCTTTTCGCTTAATGCCGATCTTTTTTGCTTCATTCTTGTCCAAAGTCCAATAGTTAAGGATCGCAATTTTTTTATGTGGTTGCCCTAATTTATCGAAGCATTTACCTACATCGTTAGTTCTTTCTTGGTAGCATGGGCATTTTAGGAGAAAAATACAGCGTCAAATATGCTATCCGCAATCGGATAATTAAACTCGCTAATCCTTAAGTGGCAAGGGATTAAGCATAAGTAAACTTATAAAACCCAGATTACTGTACTGCCCGCTAAGCGGACAATACAGTAATCTGGGTTTGGTATATAACGATACCAAGCCACTTAAAAAGTTTGCAACAAAATTTTGATCATTTGCGATAATACTATTGATAATTATTCTCATTTTAGGTAATTATTTTTAAAGTGTTATAGCAATTCTAAATCAAATAAAATACTAAAAAATCATGGCAAAGTCTTATTTTACAGCGCTCTGCCAGAAAATTTTTGATTTGAGTTTGAGGGTAAATTACTGTATAAACTTCGCAATAAAATTTCTAATGTCTAAACCTCACTCTAAAAGTTATGTCCCCTAGATTGCCAAAAATTCTGGTCAGTGCGATCGCAACTTCTGCGATCGTTTTTATGTCTAGCCAAACTGCTAGTGTCTCCGCACAATCTATCCCCAATAAGCCTTTGATTGGTCAAGCGGTCACCTCTGTCTCCCAACTGAGCGATGTACGTCCAACAGATTGGGCTTTTACGGCATTGCAATCCCTCGTGGAACGCTATGGCTGCATCGCAGGCTATCCAGATCGCACCTTTCGCGGCAACCAAGCCGCAAGTCGTTATGAATTCGCCACAGGTTTAAATGCTTGTTTAGATAAAATCAATGAAATCATTAGCGCAGGTTTAGCGGATAAAGTTAGTCAAGAAGACTTAGCGACTCTCCAAAAATTACAAGAAGAATTTGCCTCAGAATTATCCACATTGAGCGGTCGAGTGGATTCACTAGATACCAAAACCGCCAAATTAGAAGCTCAGCAGTTTTCTACCACCACAAAACTAGAAGGTCAGGCGATCGTATCTGTCTCAGCGAGTGGCTCAGGCTTAACCGAAATATTTACACCCAATAATTCCCTGTCGGGCAATGCAGGGAATGCCAATACCACAGTGCTCAGCCGCGTTCGTCTCAACTTAAATACCAGCTTTACGGGCAAAGATTTGTTAATCACTCGATTGGAAGCGGGTAATAGCGGCACAAACCTTAGCAATTCCCTTGATGGTGGCGGCGATGTTTTTGCAGGTTTTACTGGCTTTGCTGGCAGTTCCAGCCTTGACTATAGCGGCGTAGATACAGCGTTTACCCTTGGAAGACTGCGTTATGACTTTCCTCTTGGTGAGAATTTACGAGCCTCGATTGGTGCAGTGATGTCATTGAATGACCATCTGGATGCCAACAGCTTTGCCAATAATGAATCCTCTGACTTTGCGATCGGCATGTTTATTAATAATCCTTTGATTTTGCCCGTCAATGATGGTGCGGGTGCTGTGCTTGATTGGAATATTCATGGGAGTCCCTTTACTCTCAGAGCAGGATATGTGGCAGCTAATGCCAATAGCCCTACAGCCAATGCTTCTGCACCCAATGGAAGTATCAATCAAGGGCTATTTGGTGATACCTATCAAGGTACAGTTGAACTAGAATTTGCACCAAAAAATGGGAATGATGAAAGTCCATTTGCCTTGCGTTTGCAGTATACTCGCGCCGCCGTGAATAATCTCGATTACAACACAGGGGGATTGAATATTGAATGGGCTTTGAATAAGAGTATGGCTCTGTTTGGACGCTATGGATTTGGCAATATTAGTAACCGTGGTACGGATATTGCTTTAGCAATCCCCTCTTATATCAATACAGGTACGACAGGAGACTCTATCAATCCGCAAACATGGTCGGCAGGAGTGGCTTTTCCTAACTTATTTAAAGAAGGTGCAATGGGCGCGATCGCAGTGGGGCAGCCCTTCATTGAGAGCAAAGTTGGCAATGCCACTCAAACCAATGTAGAACTGTTTTATCGTATTCCTATTTCCGATAATATCAGCATCACTCCAGACGTTCAGTTAATTTTCAATCCCAACAACAACAGCGCGAATAGCACAATCACTATCGGCACATTGAGAACTGTATTTAGTTTCTAAATACAGTTCTCACTTCCCACTAAATCATCAGGGGTGCGCGGCTTCGCCTTGCCACCAAAAAAAATAGTAGTGCGGCGCTTCGCGCCGCACTACTATTTTTTTTGGTGGCAAGGCAGCAAGTAAAAAATTATGTTCTATAAATCAGTGATTTAGGTTATGATCAGTAACTGTCGCGAATTGTATTAAATTTTTAGACTTATACCTCTACATCACCTGATAGAACCGCAATGGCTAAGAAAAGCATGATTGAGCGCGAAAAAAAGCGCGCTAAGTTAGTTGAAAAATATGCAACTAAACTCGAAGCACTCAAAGAAAAGTTTGCTAGCCCTGAACTGACACAACAACAAAAAGTGGCAGTACATCGCGAAATCCAACAAATTCCTCGTAATGCTAACCCCACTCGCCATCGCAACCGTTGCTGGGCGACTGGTCGTCCTCGTGGCTATTATAAAGATTTTGGCTTATGCCGTAACGTCCTGCGTGAGATGGCTCACCAAGGTTTGTTACCCGGTGTTGTCAAATCTAGTTGGTAAACTAAAAAAGGAGATGCTTAGCATCTCCTTTTTTAGCTGTTGCTATTCTTGGCATAAAACCCAAACAGTGTGAGGCGGCGTAAAGCGCCGCCTCACACTGTTTGGGTTTTGATTAGCCATAGCTAAATATTAAAAAGTCACCGCCAAAGGCGGTGACTTTTTAATATTTAGCAAATGAGCGACTGGGCGGTGCAGTAAATTGCGGCGGGCGATCGCTGACTGAGCTACTGGGAATATTAGAACTTTGAGAATTTGGACGTAGTGCAGTTCGCATTAATGCTTCAGGATTAAACCGATAACCAATATTGCGGACTGTTTGGATTAAGTTGGGTTGTTGCGGATCAACTTCTAGCTTTTTTCGTAATGACAGCACATGGGTATCAACAGTGCGAGGATTGTTGATTTCGTCTGGCCAAGCTCTCTGCAATAGCTCAGCACGACTTAAAGCCAACCCTTCAGACTGAGCTAAGACATATAGCAAACTAAATTCCTGTGGTGTCAGGTCGATCGCATTGCCCTTAAGCCTGACCTGACGCTGGACTAGATCTATTTTTAATACACCATAGTCTAGACAGGCTGGCGGCGCAGATGTGCGTAACCTGCGTGTAAGTGCTTCTACACGGGCTAAAAACTCTTGCATTCCAAAAGGTTTAGTCAAATAGTCATCTGCTCCTGCTTTTAGACCTTCCACAATGTCTGATTCATTGGTGCGGGACGAAATTACAAATATGAGACAGTTTCTTTGCTTATGCAGCCAACGACACAGCTCAATGCCATCACCATCGGGCAGATCCGTACTCAGTATCACTAAGCTGGGCTGCTGCTTTTGAAATATGATTTTTGCCTGTTGACAACTGACTGCCTGAAATACCGAATAGCCAATCTGTTGTAAATGCCAACCCAAGAGAGAGGCAAGATTCGGATTACCTTCCACAATTTCTATACTGATCGGAATCAAAGAAATACTCTCCTGCCGAGCAATGTTTATAGCTTCGGGTTAAGGATCTGCATAATAGCCTAGTAACAAGCTGAATTTTGTAGCTGTAATTACCCTCTAGATATCGCAAAGCGTTGCTTTGCGACTCTTTTAACTTGTAAATCCTAAAGATTAAGAGGCGACACTTTGTGCGCCCTCTTAATCTTTAGGGGTTAATGACGACAGTTATCGCTGCATAGCCAAGTAAGTTTTGCTTTTCTATACAGAAGCGAGTTGCGGCGCGAAGCGCCGCAACTCGCTTCTGGGTTTTGGTTTGCACTAGCTAACTCTAGCTTTGCTATATGATCATTCTCGGAAGTGTAATCATTCAAACTATTTTATTAATCAAGTGACCTACCGAAACCCTGTTCCTACGGTTGATATCATTATTGCTATGCGCGATCGCCCTGATCATCCGATTGTGTTGATTGAGCGACTCAATATCCCTTTTGGTTGGGCGATCGCGGGCGGCTTTGTGGATTATGGTGAATGTTTGGAAGATGCGGCTAGGCGCGAAGCCAAAGAAGAGGTCGGACTACAAGTGGAATTGATCGATTTGCTGGGAATTTATTCCGATCCTAGTCGAGATGAGCGCTTACATACGATTAGTGCAGTGTATATGGCTGAAGCGGTAGGGGAACCAGTAGCTGATGATGATGCCAAGTCAGTCGGAATTTTTTCAGAGTGGCAAGTACCCAGCCAACTGTGCTTTGATCACGGACAAATTTTGCGGGATTACTGGCGATATCGCAATTACGGCATTCGTCCAAGCATCAAAATATAAGATGTATCAAAAAAAACAGTGTGAGGCGACGCAAAGCGTCGCCTCACACTGTTTTTTTTGTTCTAGCTAGAATAGCGACAGCTACACTACCCAAGTTTGAATAGCGCGATCGCATTATTGGTGGTTTGATCTGCTAATTCAAGCAGATCCACCTCTCGCAACTTAGCGACGCTCTCAGCAACGTGCAGCACATAGGCTGGCTCATTGCGCTTTCCCCGTTTCGGCACTGGCGCGAGAAATGGACAGTCAGTTTCTACAAGTAAGCGATCGCTCGGTACGATTTTGGCAGACTCTTGCAAGTCCTTGGCATTCTTAAAAGTGACCACGCCACTAAAACTGATATGCATTCCCAAATCCACAAACCACTGTGTTTCCTCTGGATTCCCCGCCCAACAGTGCATTACGCCTCTGATTGGTTGTTCTGGTGCTTCATTATTAATTTCTTGCAGCACCTCACGAGTGCTTACTGAGGCTTCACGAGAATGAATGATTACAGGTAGGTCTAGTGATCTCGCAGTTCTGAGCTGCGACTTGAACGCCGCAATCTGAGCATCTTTGCGATCGGACTTAAAAAAATCTAAGCCCGTCTCGCCGATCGCTACTACTCGCTGATCGCTACTTGCTAAAGTCTTGATGCGATCGCCAATTTCAGGATTCCAGCCAATTTCATTGAGTTGCTTATCTAAAGGATGCAGACCAACCGCAAAACTTACTTCAGGAAATTGCTCAGCGATCGCTTGAATTTGGAAAAACTCATCGGGACTAACGCAGGAATGCACTAGTCGGGTTACACCATTACTCAACCAGCGATCGCGTACTAACTCAAGGTCATCCTGAAAGTCCTTAAAGTTAATGTGAACATGTGTATCGACTAGTTGCATGGATAGAAACACCTATAGACACCAAATTAAAGTAAAAAATAGCGAGAAAATATTACGCTTGTTGACCAAGAATATTGATATTATACAGCGTTTAATTTTCTCAGCTATTATTTTTGACCAAGCATTACCAAGCTCAAGCCTCATCATTTTCAGACTGATCATTACTCAACTGAATCAAATGAATATGCTTATATCCTAGTTTTATTTCAAACTCATCACCTTCCTGCAAACCCATCGATCTGGTATATGTAGAACCAATTACGATTTGACCATTTTTATGAACACTGACGCGAAACGTAGGTTCACGTCCACGTCCATCTTTGTTCTGCTCAGGATTGATTGCAAATCCTCTAGCAGCAAGGACTGCCTCATAAAATTCAGTCAAATTAACACGATCAACACCATCCTTACCACGAGTAAAGTAGCCACATTTTTTAGCTTGTTCACGCTTGGGTAAGTTGTTTAACTCTTTTGCTTTTTGAAGAAGAACTTTTCCTGTTAGAGGAGTAGTCAAGTTTTCTGCCATAGGATTTGTCGGAAATTCGATATTATTAAAATTAAAATTTTTTTAAGTAGCTGGATTTAATTAAAAACAAACTCAAAATCTATGATGATCGCTGCGCGATCGCCACAGACTTTGAATTGTATATTTAATTTTGTCTAGGTACTTATCAAATTAAGAGAAACCTTATAAAGCTACTGAGAACAACTCAAATAGATTTATTAATATATTGTCGTATATTTTTAAACATATTAAACATATTATTAGATAAAGTTTAATATGTTTAGCCAAATTCACTTGGGAGCATCTCAATTAGGCACTGAGTAATTATACTTAGAAGAATAGAAATAGCCATTAAGATAAGCGCAACGATGTTTCAAAACTTGAGCAACATTGGACTTATTCCACTGAGCGCCAGAAATCTTAATCCGACGACCAATCTGCTTAACCGTTGATTCAACAGAGCCTGAGCCAATAGTAAGCCCCTGTTGCTGTAGATAACCATACTCAGGGATGCGATGACGATGATTGCGTAAATAATCGAGAAAATTGATAGCCCGTTTGAATTTACAGTCTGCGAACAGAATCATAGTCGCCTCAACATCGCCTTGCCAGAGGAAATCTTCAGCCTTAGTTAGACGGCGCAAAGAACCACCAACATTATAAAGGTGTTCTTTCAAATGATACCAATCGAGTATTTCAAACCTTTGCTCTGAAGGCGCTATGGCTGTAAATAAATTCCAGATACCGTCATGTCCATCGCCAAGACAAGAGAATATTTCGGCTAATGGTTGTTTTTGTACCCAATCAACTAAACCTTGATTATTGAGAAAATAGGCGGCGATTGTCCCTTGAGCATTTACAGCTTTGTAGTCTTTCCACTCACACTTTTTTCCTTGCTCGGTTCGCAATCTCACTTTCCCGCCATCAATACTCATCTCTTCTACTGTTTCTGTGGTTGTCATTTCTGGAAATTCCTGCTTTTGGACTAATCGTTGTTGACTGCTGTGACCGATCTTGATTCCTGTCAATTCTTCAACATTAATCGTGGTTCTGGCGTAGGACTCACTAGCACTTACCAATAGGCAGCATTTTTCTAGTTGTGGGCTTAATCTCGCTCTTGCTTTTACTTGCAACTTCTTCGCTTGCTTGCTCTTCAGCTTTAGTTCGCCGATACAGCTTTTTACTTTTCTTTCTTTCCCTGCTTTTGTCCCACTGCTTTTTTCGATAAAAAAATTCCCACGTTTGGACTGACGTTTTCCAGCATTTGCTCCCTCACGGCTATTTCTATGCCTTCTAGCGTTTTCAATTGCTCGGCATCTTTTGTTTCTGCATTCCGATACAGGATTTCCGCGATCTCTCTGGTGCAGGCTTCGAGTCTTGCTTGCTCTTCTGGTGTCATTTGCTTAGACGGGTTAATTTGTTACTATTTTACCTGTGTTTTCTCTTAAGTATTTATACTTAGTGCCTAATTGGGATGCTCCCAATTCACTTTCTATATAGCTATATGCAATCAGATTAGATCTTGAAAATATTTTAAATATATATAAGTAAAGAAATCCTTCCCAATATTTAATTTAATTTATAGATTTGCTGAGATATTGTTACTATACTTAAGTTGAGAAATCAACTAATCAAACAAAGTATACTATTGGTATATTCATTGATTAATGAGACTACTAGATAAATAGTCATATTACTTCTAAAAGCATATGGCAACAAGGTTTCACCTGTAGACTTATCAAAAAATTACGATTATCTTTAAGCATCAGTATGAACTTAATCTCGTAAAATAATATCTTAGCCATCTTAGTTTCATAGTAATTAAAGCAATATTTCTTCACCCATATAGGTGATTCGATATTATATGTATGATTTTTGATTTTTATATCATCGATCTACAGCAATATAAGTGTTACTTAGGACATACCACCCAAAATAGTAATGGCATCGCGAAGCGATGCCATTACTATTTTGGGTGGTGATTTTGCTATATGCTAACTAAATATAGATGTTATTCCCTTCCCAGTGAAGAATTAGGCGTGCGCGGCAAAGCCGCGCACGCCTAATTCTTCACTGGGAACTAAAAAGCATGAGGTGGCGCATTGCGCCACCTCATGCTTTTTAGTTGATACTGCCTTATGGGGCTGTCGCCAGTCACTTATGTCCTAGTACCCTTGGCGACAGCTATAAAGTTTATTGAGGCTACTTTATTCGCAGTCAAGAAATTTTGTAAAAGACTGACTTGAGCAGTCTTTTACAAAATTTCTTGGATTTTAAAATAGCGCAAAGCTCTGATAGAAATCGCTATGTACATCAGTACTGGTAAGGAAAAGCATATTTGGCAGTGACAAGTCGATAGATGCCAGTTTGGGGATTTTCAATTGGCTTAAATTTGTATCCTTTGGCTGTTTCTAAAACAATGTCCACTAGCTCACGATCAGCGTCTACTAAATCCTTCTCGCCACTGGTATAACCTGCAAGCTGAATCTCTCCATTAGGAGCAACTATCCAATAACAAACAATAGTTCCTTTCTTACTGCCAACATTAGCTAATTTGGGTGGAATCCAAGACACTCCTTTTTCTCTAGTCTGCTCAGGATTAGGAATTAAAGCTTCTTCAGGAGCGATTTGTGTAGCGATCAGTAAATTATTGTCAATTAGATTCTTAATCCTTTTATTAGTTGCCACAAACGAGAGAATATTACCTCCTGCAATATCTCCCCCTTGAACAGGATTGATAGACGAACTTGCTGTGGGTGTGTCATCGGTCTTAGGTGGAGACGGGCGAGGTGAGGCAGTAGTAGGTTGGTTATTTCTAGTTACGGGTGGTCGAGAAACAGGAGATTGTGATGAGGTGCTGGGGACGTTCCGTAAATTATTATTGTCTGGATTAATTGTTTGAGATTTTCTGGGAGCAGAGGCGATCGCAATTGTTTCGTTCTTGATACCGCCACCTTGAAATTCAGGTCTGATATTGCTGCTAGTAAATCTATTGTTAGCGCTGTTGCTGTTGTCAATCCGATCTGGAAACAAAGTAGATGATGAGGCAGAAGAAGGAAGGCGAAACTGAGGTTTAACGAATTGTGGGGGAGCAATATCATTAGGGTTGCTTAGCAGTGGGGGAATGCCCAAGGGTAAATCAGCGATTGGCGGCAGATCTTCGAGTCGCTCAAGATTCGATAGGTCTAACATTTGTAAAGAGGGGTCTGGAGCTGTGTTTGATTTAGGAGGTAAAGGTTTAACAAACAGATCGGTGAGGAGGGATTTATCGAGTTTAGGCTGAGGAGATAATGTTTTGGCAGGCAAATTCACAAGGGGGATTTTGGAGAATTTGACAGGGGTTTCTTCGACTTTTTTGAGTGGGCTAGGTGTAGTTAAGACAAATACGGCATGAATACCCAGTGACCCAATTACTAGCACCCAAAATGGATGTTTGGCAACCAGACTGCCTGCTTTAGTCATCCACTGTTTTGCTGAGTAATTAGACAGAGGTTTAAATGCAAATTTGGAAGCATTTTTGTCTGCTTGACTTACACTTAGCTGGCTTTTAGGGTTAGTCGGCAACATTTTTTTGTAAGTGAGAAAAGTTAGTTAGGATCGAGACGTGGCGATCGCCACACGATTACCTGCGATCGCTCTTATTTCAGCGAGACGGTTAATTACCATTTGGTAAGAAACGCTTGTATTCTCGGCATTCAAGACAACCAATCCCTGTGAAGACTTGCCTAAAAATCTTCTTATATCTTGCTCTAACTGTTGAGGGGGAATCGCTTTACCATCGATCAACATTTGTCCAGATGTATCAAGGGTAATAACAAATATATCTCCAGACTTGAGAGCATTGGGATCAGTGTTAACTTCGCCATTAGTCTTTTGATCAGTGATTGGCAAATCAACACCTATGCTAGTTGGCACGGTTAGTGCGGATGATATCAAAATAAAAAATGCCAAAATTGAAAACACCACATCCAACAGAGCTGTTAGATTGATTTCAGCGCTGGTTGAAGGCTGATATTTTTTGCGTATTTTCATAAATCAACTGCACTAGAACCGAATGTGACGAATATATACCTAGATTGTTTCCTGTGGTCTCACGTAGTTAACTTCCACCACTGTATGCACATTTCCACGAGGACTAAAGTCGCCTTTGACATTAATTTTTAGGGGATCGCCTACTTTCACAAAATCATCAAGGATTTGGTTAACAGTCTCTTCATGGGAGATGAAGCGATCGCGATAGCTATTGATGTAAAGTTTGATCGCCTTTAGCTCGACCAATACTTGGTTGGGCGTATAGGTAATGTATATGGTGGCAAAGTCTGGATAGCCTGAAAATGGACATTTACAGGTAAATTCAGGGAGACTAATTTGGACGCTGTAGTCTCTCCCAATTCTGGGATTAGGAAAAGTAGTAAGAGTTGCCTCTGCGATCGCTTGTTCGCCGTATTTAACAGTCATATTAATCAAGAATTAAGAAGGAAGTAAAGAGCTAATTAGATAGTTGCAATTAAAAAACAGAGCTAAAACTTGGGGTGTGCGCTGCGCGGTTACCACAGGTTTTAGATTTTTATATTTAATTGCGCCTAGCTGTTTATGAATTATTACTCTAGGACTCTAGCGTAACAAATTTAAAACCCTTTTGCAGATCAAAAAAAGACGAGTGGCGGCGCGAAGCCACCACTCGTTGTAAGGTTTTAAATCAACTCAAAGAGATGCAAAACCTAATGTTTTTTAACATCATGGGGCTGAATCACGCCATAGCCCCCGTGATTGCGCTCGTACATAACATTAATTTCCCCCGTATCAGCATTGCGAAAAACATAAAAGTCATGATCGATTAGCTCCAAGCGCTCAAGAGCTTCATCAACAGACATCGCAGGCATTGCAAAATACTTGTTTCTTACTACTTGAGTAGGAAGCTCAACCACACGATTGTCGTTGGGTAGAGTGATCGGAGGTTGCTCAAGCACTGCCACACTGGTTTTTGGCGCATTGCGGTCACTCTTGCGCTCCTTAAACTTCCGCAACTTCCGAGCGATTTTATCAGCAACTAAATCAATACTTGCATACAAATTTTCGCTCTTTTCCTCTGCACGAATAACCGATCCATTGGCATAGACTGTAACTTCAGCCGATTGGCTAGAAGCAATGCGAGGATTGCGAGCCACTGATAGATGTACATCTACTTCAGTGGTCAACGACTGGAAGTGACTTACCGCCTTGTCGATTTTTTGTTCGACATATTCGCGGATAGCTTCCGTGACTTCAATATTTTTGCCTTGAATTACAAGTTTCATCTCTAAGACCTCGCTTCTGAGTTCCAAATCAGAACAAATTATTTAGCACGTGCAATCTTGTTTTTTATTACCCCATTGCACTGAATATCTGATTTGGCTATGGGATCACCATAACACTTGGGTGGTATCAATAACTCAGTTTTGATGCACTTCTTAACGTAAGCACATAGTCTTGCTGTGAATAATTGGCGGTGCGCGGCGAAGACAGGAAAGTGTTAGCCATAAGAATCGTTGCATCAATCTTTTTTGTATGAATAAATTCAAACAAGATTACTTCTTATCAATTACGATTGGCATCGTAGACGATAATCATAAATTGATAACAAGCAAAGTGAGGTTTGTATGAGTTCGGCTGTGGAACTATGGCAACGGTATCAAGACTGGCTGTACTATCATTCAGAATTGGGAATGTATGTGGATATCAGTCGGATCAGGTTTACGCCAGATTTTGTAACACAGATACAACCCAAGTTTGTCAAGGCTTTTGCGGACATGAAAGCTTTAGAGTCAGGGGCGATCGCCAATCCTGACGAACAGCGGATGGTCGGGCATTATTGGTTGCGATCGCCTGAAATTGCGCCTACTGAAGAGCTACGCAAGGACATCACCGAAACTCTAGATCGAATCGAAGAATTCACTCAAAAAGTCCACACAGGGATCATTCATCCGCCCACAGCCAATAAGTTTACCGACATTCTTTCCATTGGCATTGGTGGCTCAGCTTTAGGTCCACAATTTGTAGCCCAATGTTTTGCTAAAGCTGATGTGCCTCTTAAAATCAGCTTCATTGATAACTGTGATCCCGATGGAATCGACTTAGTAATTGATTTATTAGGCGATCGCCTCAGCACCACTTTAGTACTAGTAATTTCTAAGTCAGGCGGTACTCCTGAAGCCGCGAATGGCATGAAGGAGGTCGAATTTATATTTACCCAAACAGGCTTGAACTTTGCTAAACAAGCGATCGCGATTACAGGTGTCGGCAGTGCCTTAGATAAATACGCGATCGCCAATGGTTGGCTCGACACTTTCCCTATGTATGACTGGATTGGCGGTCGCACCTCAGAGCTGTCCGCAGTCGGGCTGTTACCTGCGGCTTTGCAGGGCATTAATATTCGTGAAATGTTGCGCGGTGCAAGTGTGATGGATGCCGCCACTCGCATCGAAGATATTCGTCAAAACCCTGCGGCTTTACTAGCTATGTCTTGGTACTTTACAGGAAATGGTAAAGGCGAAAAAGATATGGTGGTACTTCCCTACAAAGATCGACTACTGTTGTTCAGTCGCTACTTACAGCAATTAGTGATGGAATCCCTTGGCAAAGAGAAGGATCTGGACGGCAATACTGTGTATCAAGGGATTGCTGTTTATGGGAATAAGGGTTCTACCGATCAACACGCCTATGTACAGCAACTGCGTGAAGGGGTTCCAAATTTCTTTGCGACTTTTATTGAAGTTTTACAAGACTCAATTCAGCCACATCCTGAAGTCGATTCAGGAGTTGTCACAGGTGACTACTTGCTAGGCTTTTTGCAAGGAACTCGTAGCGCTCTCTATGAAAATGGGCGAGATTCAATTACTGTTACCATTCCTTTTGTGTCAGAACTAACAGTTGGAGCTTTAATTGCTCTCTATGAAAGAGCAGTTAGTTTCTATGCCTCTTTGGTTAATATCAATGCCTACCATCAACCTGGTGTTGAAGCTGGTAAGAAGGCAGGGGCAAAGGTTTTGGGATTACAGAAAAAGCTAGTAGAGACCTTACAAGCTTCAGCTGTCTCTCTTCACTTAGAAGAGATTGCCCACACAATGGGAGAGCCTCAAGAAATTGAGTCGATATACCATATTGCTCGACATCTTCACGCCAATGGCAAGCTATTGTTTGAAGGCGATCTAGCTAACCCCGCCAGTCTCAAAATGATGCTTGTCTGATCTAATCCGTTGCGGATTTATGTATTTTGAAAGACTGGCTTCGCCAGTCTTTCAAAAATCCTCTTAGGTTTTAAAAAAGAGCAAAGTGCTGTAAGTACCTTGTCATAATAAAAACTAGAACCCAAAGAAGCTGATTCGCCCGCGAAGCGGGCGAATCAGCTTCTTTAGCAGCCACTTGTATCAAGACAAATCAAAACCCAAACAGTATGAGACGGCGCGAAGCGCCGTCTCATACTGTTTGGGTTTTATGTCCTAACATGAATGGCTATAGCCACATATTTTTTAATTACGCCTATCTACCTAGAAAAACATTAATAACTAAGGTTTCTTTAATTTTTTCTTTGAAATCAATATTTTCGTAGAAAAATCTGCAAGAATATCAATCTTGTTTATTGACCAGTTACAGAGGTTAAATGTGAAGAAAATTTTACTTTTCTTTAGTGAACTCAATAATAGTGATCTTGACTGGTTTGTACAGAAAGGAAAGAAAGAAACTATCCAACCCGATCGCCTACTGATTCGGGAAGGACAAGTTAGTGATGCTCTGTATATTGTGGTCAGTGGCTCTTTTAGTGTTGTGATTGAATCTCAAGAGCTTAAAGAGTTAGCAAAAATCTCAGTCGGTGAGATTGTAGGTGAAGTTTCATTTATTGATACGCGCCCACCCCTTGCCAGTGTGCGATCGCTGGAAGAATGTGTGGTGCTGTCACTACCCAGAATGCAGCTTTTGTCAAAACTACAGCAAGACATCAGCTTTTCTTCCAGATTTTACCGCGCGATATGTTTGTGCTTGTCTGATCGCCTGCGCGGAACAGTCAGCCGCTTAGGATATGGGTATGAGCTTGATGATTTAGAGTCACACCTCGGAGGCTTTGGTCAATCGATGCTTAGTAATTTAGAGTTAGCTGAGGCGAAGTTTAATTGGTTACTCAAAAATATGCGTGGCTCTTAATTTTGCATCGCTCTAGATAGCCTCATTGTGTTTACCTCATGTTTATCTGGACAATAGAGCTAGGAGATCGCCTTAAAATATTTGAAAAAATACCGATATCAATATATTTATTCACCTAAGGTGGCGATCAATAAGCCTGTCTGAACGTGATGTGCAACTAAGGAAATCGGAAATCGAAAAAAAACTCACGGCTTAAAGTGTTAGAGAATAGAGCTAACGCTATAGGCGGTGAGAATTATGTTTTCTATAGAATATTTTATCATTGCAGTTTTTTGTAAAGTAGACGAACTACTCAAAGAAATAACGCAAACGCATCGCGTCAGAGCCAAAGGGTTTGCCCCAGCCTTAAGTGATAGCGAAGTGCTAACAATGGAGATAGTCGCGGAGTATCAAGGTATAGATACAGACGTGGGAATCTGGAAATATTTCCGTAACCATTGGAGCAGTTGGTTTCCATCGTTGAAAAGTCGCACCACCTTTGCTAGGCAAGCAGCTAACCTCTGGCAGTACAAAGCCATGTTGCAAGAAAAACTAGCCGAGCAGTTAGGAGCCGTAAGCGATGATGTCCATCTGGTTGATGGTGTCCCCATACCTTTATGCTACCTCTGCCGAGCATCTCATTGTCATAGTTTTGAGGGTGTGGCTGATTATAGCTATTGTGCCTCAAAAAAGATCTACTACTATGGCTTTCACGGGCATCTTCTGATTAGTGGTCGAGGCGTAATTACTCAGTTTGCTCTTACGCCTGCTACTGGTGATGAACGCGAAACTGTCTGGGATTTGGTGTCTGATATTCATGGTCTCCTAATTGGTGACAAGGGCTATCTTAGTCAATCTCTCCAATATGACTTGAAATTACTTGAAATTGACCTTCAAACTGCCTTGCGCTGTAATATGCAGGATTCTCGTCCTCGTTCTTGGGTTAAGCTGATTGTTCAGGTGCGCCGCTTGGTTGAATCCGTCATTGCTCAATTAGTAGGACGGTTCCATTTTGCTAAGGTCTGGGCTAGGGATATGTGGCATTTTTCTAGTCGTATCAACCGTAAGATCCTTGCTCATTCTGTTTGTTTCTGGCTTAATCGTCATAGCCTTGATCCTTTACAGTTTGAAAACTTAGTCTCTCCCTAATTTCTTTGTTGCACATCGCGTTGTCTGAAGCTTACTAAATATTTCGGTTTAAGCATAAGGTACTTATCGTCACGGCTAACTGTTAAAAAAGAGAGACCAAGCTTGAGTTGCGCTGAGACGAGAAAACTACTTAAAGTCATGGCGAAAAGCAATTGGTAGAAAAAGATTTTTGCCTTTAAAACCAAATACCCCCAAGAATTGATGGCGCAGAGCGCCTACCATCAATTCTTGAGGGGTATTTGAACTTGTATTTGGCAGCAGCTATACATCGCTTTGCGCTAAAACCTTAATCACAAGATTTTTAAAAAAATCTTGTGATTTATTTTCTTTGAGTTTTAATTTACTTCTACTCGCATTAATACTTGTCCGTACTCGACGGGCTGAGTGTTGTCTACCAAGATTTCTACGATTTTGCCCGAAGCCTCAGATTCAATTTCATTCATCAACTTCATTGCTTCGATGATACAGACTACGCCACCTTTTTTGATGGTATCGCCCACTTCAATAAAAGCAGCTTCATCGGGAGCAGGCGATCGATAAAACGTGCCGACCATTGGTGAAGTAATATCGACCAGTTTTTTCGTAGAAAGCGAATTGGCGACTGTAGCAGTAGGAGATCCCACAGGATTACTAACAGCAGTCTCGATCGCATTGACCGTGGGCATATCAGGAAGATTAGCTGCTGGCAAGGCGACAGTAGCCACATTCCTATTTTCGCTCTTGCGAATACTCAAACGGGTATCACCAGACTCCAAAGTAAGCTCGGTAATGTCCGTCTTATTTAGAATCGTGACTAGTTCACGCACTTGCTCTAAGCTAAATTCCACCTAATTCTCACGCCCCAAATACGTGTCTTCACGAGTATCAATCTTGATGCGATCGCCAATATTTACAAACAGAGGGACATTGATCGATGCGCCAGTTTCTACCTTGGCAGTTTTAGTGCCACCTGTAGCTGTATCACCCTTGAGTCCGGGATCGGTTTCGATGACTTCAAGGACAACAGTGTTAGCTAGTTCTACTTCGATAACACGCTCACCCCATCTGACAACGTTGACTTCCATGCCTTCTTTGATGTATTTGACACGGCTACCGATCTGGGAAGCTGTTAAGTTGGCTTCTTCATAGCTCTGCATATCCATAAAGACATAATCTTCACCATCTTTATAGGTATGTTGCATAGAACTTTTTTCTAAAGATGCTTGGGGAACCATTTCCCCAGCTCTAAAAGTTCTTTCAAGGTTTTTGCCTGTCATGGCGCTCTTGAGGGTGGTGCGGACAAAGGCAGAACCCTTGCCGGGCTTAACGTGTAAAAATTCAACTACACGCCAGACTTCGCCATCAAGTTCAATTGTTACGCCGGGTCGAAAATCGTTACTAGAGATCATTGGAGATTGAGTAATAGCCAATCGTAATTTTAGCCTAGTGATGTAACCTTTGCGACAAAAAACAAACAAAAATAAAAGTGTTATTCATTTCTGGAGTTAACGTTATGGCGCTTTGCGCTCAAACCCGAACAAGAATTTTTTTAAAAGTGTTGCTTTGCAACACTTTTAAAAAAATTCTTGTTCGTTTGATCAGAAATTGCTGTAGGGAAAACCTAAAACCGAAAATAGGGTTGCAACGCGAAGCGCTGCAACCCTATCTACTTGTCTGGCAATTGTTATAGAATTAAGTTTTTAGAGGAGCGATCGCCCCATGTCAGTTAAAAAGCAATTTGGTAGCTTTGATGAGTTATTAGGAAGTTCACAATTGCCTGTACTTGTAGATTTCTACGCGCCTTGGTGTGGTCCTTGTCAACTAATGACAGGCATTTTAGACAAGGTTAGTGAAACGATGAAAGATAAGGTGCAGATTGTGAAAATCAACACCGACAATTATCCCGATCTTGCGTCTCAGTTCAAGATTTACGCTTTGCCAACACTAGTTTTATTTAAGGATGGAGAGCCGATTGATCGCGTTGAAGGTGTAATTCAAGCCGATCAACTTTGTGATCGTCTGTCTGCTCACGCTTAGACTATTTGACCTCAAAAAAGAACAAGAATTTTAAGGCGTTGCTTCGCAACGCCTTAAAATTCTTGTTCTTTTTTATTCAGCTAAACAGTCATTCAAGTGCGACAGCAATTCTTCGCGCTGCAAATTACGCCCGATAATTACTAGCTGAGTGTTTAAAGATTTGTTGCGATCATCGGTTTTGAGTTCATAACGTTTACCGCTGAGTTGGAAAACATATTGATTGTCGATCGCCGAAAATCGCAAAATTCCCTTAGCGCGGAAAACATCGATGGGCAGTTTTTTGTCGAGGAAGTTTTGAAATTTGTCTAGATCAAAGGCGCGATCGCTTTGAAATGAAATTGAGATAAATCCGTCGTTTTCGAGGTGATCTGAATGATGATGTTCGTGGTGGTGATGCTCGTGATCACAGTTGCCGTCATGGCTATGCTCGTGGGTGTGACTATGACCGTGATCGTGATCGGCGTGAGCATGATGCTCGTGCTGCTCGGACTCATGACTGGATTGATCGGTAGAAGCGATCGCTGATTGATCAATCTGCACATCTAGAATCAGTGGCAAAGGCACTACCCCAAGCTGCGATCGTAAAATTCTTGCTTTAGTTTTAACTTCATTAATATATTTTTCTAGTTTTTGCAGCTTTTCTCCAGCCACTAAATCAGTTTTATTGAGGATAATAATGTCGCCATACATAATTTGAGCATAGGCAGCATCGCTATTAAAATGCTCAGATGTAAAGGCTTCCGAGTCCACCACAGTTAAGATCGAGTCAAGGCGAGTTAAATGTTGTAACTCCGTACCTAAAAAAGTTAGGGCAATCGGTAAGGGATCGGCAACACCTGTGGTTTCTACGATCATGTAGTCAATGCGATCGCCTCTTTCAAGAACTGAGTACACAGCATCCACTAACCCATCATTGATCGTGCAGCAGATACAGCCATTGCTAAGCTCCATCATGTTTTCGTCAACGGCAACTAATAGCTGACTGTCGATATTGATATCGCCAAATTCATTTACCAAAACTGCAACTTTGAGATCCTGTTGATTCTGTAAAATGTGATTTAGTAAAGTGGTTTTGCCACTACCCAAAAAGCCTGTAATAATCGTAACGGGCATCCCTCGTTTGGGAATATCTAGCTCAGTTACATTTTGTGGTTCATCTTGCGTAACTTCTTGTTTAGCAGAGCGATCCGAGCTAATCATTGACGACCTAACCATTGAATTTGTGCAAAAATAATTTTGATAATCATTCTAACAGTCGCGATCGCCCTCTGCCGTTAATACAAATGCTAGAGATGGTCACCAAACCCTTTACAGAGCTTTGCTCTCAAACCCGAACCAAGAATTTTTGAAAAGTGTTGCAAAGCAACACTTTTCAAAAATTCTTGTGGTTCGTTTGATCAAAAATTGCCGTAAGTAGCTAGGCATAAAACCTAAAACCCGTGGCGATCGCTATGCAGTTATCACTAGAAACCCAACTCTAGGATTTTCATCGCCAAAGGTGCTGAAAATCCTAGAGTTGGGTTTCTAAAAATCAGGATGATTTACCCTAAGATTAGTGCGCCCTATGTCAATCCCTCCTCCCTACCCTAAGACAAATCTTGACGATATCCTCGTCGAACTATCAACTGAGTTAGAGCTAGAAGATATGGTTGAAAAGATACCTCTAACCAGAGCCTTGGAGCAACTTTTACAATTTGCACAAGCTCATAATTTGGCTGATATCGCCCAACTAGTGAAACAAGAATTGGATGGTTATACTAGTCAACCACCCGCCTATAGATATATCAACCTCAATTATTTTGATACTGGTGGTCAGCCAATAAGTGGACTCAAGCCATACTGTAGCTATCCTTTGGTGACTGGAGTACGAAAGTTAGAGATAAGGCTTAAAAACGGTTTGTCTCTAATGTTGCCCGATCAGATTTTAAAGTTTTTATTACAGGTTTCAGGGGTGACTGTAGATGTGGCTCATGTTTCATCATCGGAGATTAATATACTTTTAAAGCAAATTCGTCATGAGCTAATTTGCAAGATTAGAGAAATCCAAAGAGAAGGCAATTAATCATTTGAGTTTGTGTATATCAGTCCTAAACATTTATGAGAAAAGGAGGGCTTTGACAATTCGACAAGTTCAGTGCAGCGCTTCGATCAGACATCGATAATATTAAGTTTAAAGCCATGTTCAATCTCTCAAATATTCGGATCGTGTTGGTTGAGACAGCGGGGGAACGCAATCTTGGTTCGGTAGCAAGGGTAATGAAAAATTTTGGACTAGCGGAACTCTGGCTCGTTAATCCCCAATGCGATCGCCTTAGTGTCGATGCTTTGCAAATGGCAGTTCATGCGCCTGAAATTTTAGAAAATGCCAGAGTAGTCGCAAGTTTGTCAGAGGCGATCGCAGGTTGTCAAAGAGCGATCGCTACGGCAGGTCGAATTGATCGAGGTGAAATGTCCGTAACTGATCCTGCACAGGGGCTAGAGTGGTTAACCCAATCAAAAACTAGTGCGATCGTCTTTGGGGCTGAGGATCGGGGGCTGAGCAATGCCGAGATTCAACATTGCCAACAAGTCATTCGCATCCCCGTTAATCCCGATTATCCTTCGCTTAATTTGGCTCAGTCTGTGGGGATATGTTGCTATCAGTTGCAGCTAATTTCAGATAGTCTCCAGAAAAACACTAAGTATCCCCAAAATTTGACTAGCCAAATCGCGCAAGATTTGCTAGAGTCAGCAGCCAAAGACCTCGCCAATCGTGCTGACCTAGAAGTTTGCTATCAACAACTAGAAGCAGTGTTACTGAAGATCGGCTATGTTTATCCGCATACCGCCGCTCATCGATTGCGAAAGTTTAGGCATATCTTTGATCGCGCTAATCTAAGTGCGTCAGAAGTAGCCATGTTGCGAGGAATATTGCGCCAAGTCAACTGGGCTACGGCGCATCTGGACTAGGAAAAATTATTCCCTTCTCATAGTGGTGCGGCTCTTTGCGCCGCACCACTATGAGAAGGGAGTAGTACTTAGAGAAAATCTTTAGAGACATTTTTGTATCGGAGTTAAAACAGCAGTGGAACCCAGAAACTTTTCATCGCCCGACGCTATGGACAAAAGCCGAGAAGAACGTTTGATGAAGTTACGCGAACGTCGTAATCGGGCGATGACCAACACTAATGAAACAGTTCCCCGCGCCTCTGCTACCGATGCAAAATCTCGTCTTTTGCGATCGCCTGAGCCTACTTTTGAAAGCCGCCGAGATTTTGAGAATAAAGTTCGACCTTTACCCAATCGACAGGGACGGATCGAAGCCGATCCTAATAATTTTGCAAAACCTATTGCTAACCTTGATGGCAAACCTCGGAAAAAGATAAGTAGCCCTCAACGCCCTGCTATTAAGCCCAATAGCAAGAAACCTTTAGGTTGGCAAATTGTAAGACTAGCGATCGCAGGGATCGGATTGAGTGTAATTGCTGGCACTGCAATTTCTTTTTGGCAAAATCAGCAATCACTACGAGCCAAACCTGAGATTGCTCAAATTACTGCCGCCGAGACGGAGGCTAAAAACAATCAGGATATAGTGCCGTTAGAGCTGAAGACCGAAGCCAACTCTTTAGTCAGCCAAATTAAAGAGCTAGCTGCAAAAGACAAGGATCTAGCAATGCAGATGATGGTAGTGGATCTCGACTCTGGTGCATTTGCTCAGATTGGTTCAAATCAGCCGATCGCCGCCGCAAGTACGATCAAAGCACCTGTATTAATTGCATTTTTTCAAGATGTCGATGCGGGGAAAATCAAGCTGGATGAGCAGCTAGAGCTTTCTGAGGATGTGCTTGTTGGGGAATCAGGGGATTTTCAAGGCTTACCAGTAGGCACAAAAATATCAGCGCTAGAAACAGCTACGCAAATGATTATGATCAGTGACAATACTGCTACTAACATGATCATTAAACGTCTTGGTGGTCTGACAGTCCTTAATCAGCGCTTCAAGTCTTGGGGACTAACTAATATTGTCATGAATAATAAGCTACCCGATTTAGAAGGCACAAATACGATCAGCACGCAGGATATGGTATCGCTCCTATCGATGATTGATAAGGGTAAATTGATTACGCCTCGCAGCCGAGATCGCTTTATGGATATCATGCGTCGTCCTGTTACCAATACGCTCTTACCAAAGGGAATTGGCGATGATGCCCGAATCATCCATAAAACTGGTGATATTCGCTCAGCAGTTGGCGATGCAGGGATTGTGGATATGCCCAATGGCAAGCGCTATGCGATCGCGGTAATGGTGAAACGTCCTGATAACGATCAACGCGCCAATGAGTTAATCCGTCAGATCTCGCGGTTAACCTATGATTATTTTCTTAAGGGTGGCAGTCTACCAGCGAGTCGTTCAGAAAATGCCCCTGAAAATATTGATAAAAATGTTAATAGAAATAACGTCACACCTAGTAGTAGCCCCACGCCTAGTCCTAGCGGCAATAGCAATGGAGGTAGCAGTGTGATTGAAAATATCAGCATACCTTTGCCAAATGCTACCTCTCCTAATGTCCCGACAACCAATCCTAGCAATTTACAAAATTCGCTGACCATGCCTGAGATAACTCGCCAAACGCCATAAACAAAAAGAACAAAACGTTGCAAGGCAACGTTTTGTTCTTTTTGTTTATGGCAAGAATAGAATGGCGGCGCTTCGCGCCTTCATCCCGTTTTGGGGTTTGTATTAACTAACTTTTTTAGCGTGATCTCTTGGTTGAGAAACATCAGCAGCTTGTGGTTCCGACACAGGAGAAGTGCGATCGCTACTAATACTGTTGTGGGGCAATGGTAACTCCGCGATCGCCGCCGCAATATTTTCCGCCATAATCTCACGGGGAATTGCGCCTGTAGTATCACCAATAGTCTGATTAGCGCGATCTAAAAAAATAAATCGGGGAATACCATCTACACGATATTTAGTTACTTCTGGCAACCATTTAGTGTTGTCCACATTCAGCATTACAAAATTCAGGCGATCGCTATATTCTTGCTCAAGGGATAGATTATCCGCTGCCATCGACTGACAACTACTGCACCAATCTGCATAAAATTCAATCACAGTGGGCTTATCATTGGCGATCGCTTCGTCAATTGGTATCGCTGCCGCCGCCACTGCACTGAGCGATATCGTACTACGCTGGTTTTGCAGTCCCAAAAATAGAGCGGCTGTTAAAACAATGGCAGCGATCGCCACTAGTAAGTTGCGTATTCGTTTGGCGTTATTAGGGATGAGCGATTCTTGATTTGCTGAGTTCATAGTGACTATTTTTTAATTAGTTTAACAACTTATACAAAGCCAAGACAGCGCTTTGCACTTTCTTAAATTTTCTTGGGCTACAAAATCTCTCTGTACTACTCAAAGCCTCAATAGGCTTTAAAGCTTCAAAACCCAAAAGATGATTGGCGGCGCAAAGCGCCGCCAATCATCTTTTGGGTTTTACAAAACTTACATTTATAGTGAGTGTTTAGCCCTGTCATCTGTCAGGGTTTACTCTATGCTATATCAATTCTAAATAACAGTTTTTGATTGAATAAGAATGAGTAACTCTACGAATTCCTTTGATCCGTCCCCATACGATCTTACTCAGACCAAGCTAACTTTTGGCGAAAAACTTGCCTACGGCGCAGGTGATTTGGGTACTGCGATCACTACTAATTTGCTCTCATTCTTTCTATTATTCTTTTTTACTAACGTCGCAGGGCTTAGTCCTGCTCTTGCAGGCTTAGTTCTATTAATTGGTAAAGTTTTTGACGCGATTAATGATCCGATTGTTGGCGTACTGAGCGATCGCACCAAATCAAAATTAGGGCGAAGACTACCTTGGATGATTTATGCAGCGATTCCCTTTGGTTTATCATTCTTCGCTCAGTGGCTCGTACCCAGCACTGACAAGGTGGTTCTCTTTTGGTATTACGTGATCATTGGAATTGTCTTTAATACATTCTTTACGGCGGTTAATCTTCCCTATACCGCGCTCACTCCCGAAATCACCCAAGACTATAACGAACGTACCAGTCTCAATAGCTTCCGTTTTACCTTTTCCATTGGTGGCAGCATTGTTTCGCTATTTTTAGCGCAATTGATTTTTGCCTTTTTTAAAGATCCCACCCGACAGACAGGTAGCTGTGACACAGGCGGAACTCAATATATTGTCCTCGGAGCAGTCTGTGCGCTTATCTCCACCATCTCCATCTATTGGTGTGTGTTGGGAATCAAGCACCGTGCGATCGCTAGCGATCGACAACGTATTCAGGGAGAATCCCTTAAGAATCATGAAGAAATGAGCTTTATTGAGCAGTTAAAAATTGTGTTTAATAATCGACCATTTCTCTATGTAATTGGGATTTACTTCTGCTCATGGCTCGCTCTACAAATCACAGCTTCCATCATTCCCTATTTCGTAGTTAATTGGATGAAACTAAAGGAGAGTGATTTCATTTTAGTCACGATCGCAGTTCAGGGTACAGCTCTGTTAATGTTGACAGTCTGGAGTGCCATTAGCCGCAGATTTGGCAAAAAAGCTGCTTATTTTATGGGTTCAGGTATCTGGATTATTGCTCAGGCGGGATTATTTTTCTTGCAGGAAGGGCAAGTAGTCTGGCTATATGTACTGGCGATCATGGCAGGTTGTGGCGTTTCCACCGCTTACCTAATCCCTTGGTCGATGATTCCCGATGTCACGGATCTTGATGAGTTGGAGACAGGGCAGCGTCGTGAAGGCATTTTTTATGCGTTTATGGTGCTATTACAAAAGTTTGGGCTAGCGGTGGGGTTATTTCTTTTAGGTCAAGGACTGGCTTGGGCAAAGTTCCAAGAAAATGTGCCTTGCCAACCTACCCCAGTTCAGCCTGAGTCAGCGCTATTTGCAATTCGCTTAGCGATCGGTCCTTTACCCACGATCGCTCTTGTAATTGGATTAGCTTTAGCTTACTTCTATCCAATTACTCGCGAAGTACATACAGAAATTTTGATGCGTCTTCATGAGAGAAAGAATGCTGCATCTGAATAGAACTCAAGAATCAAGTTGCGGCGCTTCGCGTCGCAACTTGATTCTTGGCAGCAATTCTCATTACAAAACCAATTTTGGGGTTTGCAGCGCATAAGGCGCTGCAAACCCCAAAATTGGTTTTGTGTCACAAGAATGACTACAGCTATAACTTAAGCTTTGCAGCCTTCAATGATGTGAATATCTTCACTCGTGGGAATAATGCGGAGTAATTTTAGTCCTGCTTGCTCAAAAATATATTGAAATTCTGAAGCAGTGCGCTCTTTACCACCTGGACACATGACGAGCATATTGATGTCTAGCATCTTTGCCGCCGCAGGCTCATTTCCTTCAGGAACTAGCTGCTCAATGACCAGAACTTTACTATCTTCATTCATTGCTTGCTGGCAATTTTTGAGAATGGCGATCGCTCTCTCATCATCCCAATCATGGACAATATGCTTGAGTAGATAAGCGTCGCCACCAGTGGGAACAGATTCAAAAAAGCTACCAATCACAAGTTGACAGCGATCGCTAATGCCATGCTTGTCTAAGGTCTTAGTTGCATTGTCGATTACATATTTCTCATCAAACAAAATGCCTTCACTGTCAGGATGTTTCTGCAAGATTGCTGCTAATAACTCCCCATAGCCGCCACCCACATCAACCAATACTTTGAACTCAGAGAAATCATAGATTGGAGCGATCGCGCGTAATTCAACTTCTGAGAAGTTATCCATACATCTCTCAAAAATTTTGGCAGCTTCAGGATTTGCGCCAAAATATTCAAACACACCTTTCCCAAAGTGGTGATCAAAAGCTGGCTCACCTGTTTTGACACTATGCAGCAAATTTCCCCATGCTTGATAATGTTCTGGTTCGCCCATCATGATTGCGGTGGGACAGAGTGTTTGGGGGCTATCGCTGCGTAAAAACTCGGCAAGGGGAGTCATCGCAAAGGTTTCTGGTTCAGTTTCAGTAAAGATGCCCACGCTAGCTAAAGCGCGTAGAACTCGGTATAGAGCTTTAGGATTTGCGCCTGTATTGGCGGCTAGCACTTCACAAGTTTGGGGTGTTGCGAGATGATCGGCGATCGCTAATTTTGCAGCCACATAGATACATTGGGATACCCAGTACCCAGTGATCATCTGCATCATTTGAATATGGAGAGGCAATTGAGGAGGCATAAAGCAAATAATTTAGTGGTCAACTTATTGTATAAGTTGCTGGACTTAACTAAAAGCCCTCACAGCCTATGACGATCGCCACAGGCTGTGAGGGCTTTTATATCTAACTGCGCCTAGCTACTTAACTCGTTTTTTAAATAGTCAACCACTGACTCGATCGCGACTAATGTCGCCACTTTCGTAGCCCGATTTACGATTTCGACTTTGCCATCAGCGATCGCTTTGCCAGTAACCACACGATAGGGAATACCAACGAGATCAGCATCCTTAAACTTTACGCCAGCGCGTTCGTCGCGATCGTCTAGTAGAACCTCTACGCCTGCGGTGCTGAGAGCAATATAAAGACTTTCGCCAACTTCCATTTGCTTAGCATCGCCTACATTGGGAACAGTGACAATCACATGGTAAGGAGCGATCGCCTTATTCCAGATGATGCCATCTTTGTCGTGGGACTGCTCAACTGCGGCTTGAGCGAGGCGCGATACACCTAAACCATAACAACCCATGACTAGAGGAAGTTCTTCACCTTGCTCATTGGTAAATGTGGCTTTCATCGCTTGCGAGTATTTGGTTCCCAATTGGAAGATGTGACCGACTTCGATACCTCTCGCGGTTTGCAAAATCTGTGAAGGATCATTCTCGGCGCGATCGCCTGCCATTGCTTTATCAAGATTGACAACGGTCGGCAATGTGAAGTCTTTACCCCAATTTGCGCCGACAACATGATAATCAGCTTCATCTGCGCCAGTCACAAAATTCTGTAAATGCTCAACGGTGCGATCGGCTAGGCGTAGAAATTTGGGAGCGATACCTGCAACTTTATCGATGTAGCTATCCTCTAGATTGGGAGAAATATAGCCAACAGGAAGCTTAGAGTGCGCCCATTTTTGTTGGGGGTCAGTATCGGCAACTTGGAGATTGATAATTGCCTTGCCGCCATAATTTGCCGACAGTTTAGTCAATTCATTTTGGAGTTTTACTTCATTAACATCGCGATCGCCACGGATGCTAACTAAAACTAAAACAGTAGTTCCATTGTCATAGACAACTTGATAGAGAACCTGCTTGGCAACTTGAGTAGAATCACATTTTAATAACTTACAAACAGATTCAATAGTGCCAGACTTAGGCGTATGGATCTTTTCAAATTTATCGAAATGGGAAGGAATCGCATCAGGTGGTAAGGATATCGCCTTCTCAACATTGGCAGCATAGCTACTATCTTCAGTAAAGAGAATGTCATCCTCGCCTGCCTCCGCAAGCACCATAAATTCTTGCGAACCCGAACCACCGATCGCGCCTGAGTCTGCTTCTACAGCCCGAAACTTCAGACCGCAGCGATCAAACATTTTGCGATAGGCGCGATCCATTTCGTAATAGGTCTCTTTAAGACTGGATTCGGAGCTATGGAACGAATAGCCATCTTTCATGATGAACTCACGTCCGCGCATTAGTCCAAATCTGGGACGAATCTCATCACGAAACTTAGTTTGGATTTGATATAAATGCTGTGGCAATTGACGATAGGAACGAATTGTCTCGCGGGCGATCGCGGTAATCACTTCTTCGTGAGTAGGACCTAAACCAACTTCCCGATTAGCGCGATCGGTCAGGGCAAACATGATCCCTTCCGCCTTGGTGTAAGTATCCCAACGCCCTGATTCTTGCCAGAGTTCGGCGGGTTGAAGTTGCGTTAAGAGGCATTCCTGCGCCCCTGTTGCGTTCATCTCTTCACGCACGATCGCCGAAATTTTTTGCAAAACGCGCCACATCAGCGGCAAGTAAGCGTACAAGCCTGATCCAACTCGTCTAATGTAGCCTGCACGCAATAGTAATTTATGACTTGGTAGTTCTGCTTCGGCGGGATCTTCGCGGAGAGTGACCCAGAGCATTTGAGATAGACGCATAGTTCAGAAAGTTTCGTTAGGGATACATCATCAAACTTGGTTTGTTGATGGTGTATTAGATTGTATCAGGACTGGAAACCTAGAAAACTTTTACAGCGTTTTGCGCTGAAATCCTCTTAATTGAAAGCCGCAAAGATGATGCCGTCCGCGTAGCGGACGGCATCATCTTTGCGGCTATGGCAATTGCCACACTTTGACAGTGCGATCGGCGCTGCCACTGACAAGGGTAGAATCTTTGGGACTAAAGCTAAGGGAAAGAACGGGAGCTTGGTGATTTTTGAGGGTTTGTGTCACCTTGCCAGTAGCAACATTCCAAATATAAATATTTTTATCAATGCCGCCTGAAGCGATCGCACTCCCATCACGATTGAAGGTGACAGCTAGTACGCCGCCTGTATGCCCTAACAGAGTATTCACTAATTTGCCATCTTGGACATTCCAAATTTTAACGGCTTGGTCTTGGCTACCACTTACTATAAATTTGCCGTCAGGACTAAAAGCGATCGCGTTCACAGCAGCACTATGCCCCGTAATCGTAAGGATTTCTTTGCCAGTTTTCACATCCCAAATCTTGATGGTTTTATCAAAGCTAGCACTGGCTAAGGTTTTACCGTCAGGCGCAAACGCGATCGATACAACTTTGTCCTTATGTCCTACAAAGGTCTTTAGCTCTTCCCCTTTGCGCCAGTCCCAGATTTTAATAGTTTTATCGGCACTGGCACTAGCTAATATTTTGCCATCAGGACTATAGGCAACACTATATACCTGCCCTTCATGTCCTTCCAGATCGCGCACTGGCTGACCACTGCGGAAGTTCCATAGTTTAATCGATTTATCAATACAAGCTGTCGCAAAGGTATTGCCATTGGGATGTACAGCGATCGCATTAATACCTGAGATAGAACCGAGGTGATTAGATAATGTGCCGAAGGATTGATTACCGTTAACATTCCATAATCGCACCGTACGGTCATAACTACCGCTAGCAAAACTAAATCCATTAGGAAAGAAAGCCACAGATCTCACCCAACCGCTATGTCCAGTGAGATTAAAGCGCAGTTGATAGGTGGGAACTGGCGACTCGGCAATCGGTGGTGAAGAGGGCGTGATTGGAGTAATTGTCGTAAAAAAACTGGATTTTGAGAGATCAGAGAGGTAAGGCGGTAAAACTACTGCCAGAAATCCAATTGGCACTATACATAAAAGCGCGATCGCCCAAGATTTTAGATTCTTTCCAATTGTCAACTGCGGCAATTGCATAGATTCGGAATCTAAGCCCGAAAGATTATAGAGGTCATAAAGCACTTCTTGAGCAGTCTGATAGCGCTCTTCTGGATAGTGCTTCACCATTTTATTGAGAATACGCGCTAATTCTGGATTTATGCGCGCACCCATTTGCCAATCTAATAGATTAAGATCTTCACGGCGTAAGAGTTGGCTAGGATGTAAGCCTGTTAGTAGTTGTATGGCAGTTAACCCAAGGGCATAGATATCACAACTGGGCGTAAATTGCCCGATCGCCTGCTCAAAGGGAGTGTAGCTAGGCGTACCGAGGATAACCCCATTCTGAGCAGCCGTTGCATATACTCCTTTAAGAATGGCAAAGTTTGTTAAGACAAATTGACTGCTCCCAATCTGCTCCTGTTTACGATGAATCAAATTGCGAGGATTAATATCACCATGAACCATGTTATCCATATGGGCAATATGGAGACTGGATAGAACTTGTCTCAAAAAATTGATTGTTTCGGCTTCACTATAGAGCTTGCCTGCGGCAATTTCATCACTGAGACGATTTCCATTAATCGCTTCTTCTACGATATAAAATTCCTCCTCTTGCTCAAAGTAAGTAGTGATTTTGGGGAAGTCGTTGCTGCGATCGCTAAGCTGTTGTAGTTTGGGAACTTCATTCCGAAATAGCGATCGCACCCATTCCAGTTGTAAGTTAGTTTTACTAATTAGACAAAAACTTTTGGCTACCCATCTCGGCATTTCGGCAGCGATCGTATCTTCAACTAGATAGGTTTGTCCATTCACATCATCAGCAAGCATCTGCACAACCCGAAAGCGTCCGCCTAAGAGATTGCCAAACGCTTTACTTAGTGTGGGTGATGTTGCCATGAGCCTAACTCCAACTGCAATTCTTAAAATTAATTATAATCGAATCAGTTTCTTAAGCTCTTAAGTAGTTACTCCCTTCCCACCCAAGGATTAGCGGTGCGGCGCGAAGCGCCGCACCGCTAATCCTTGGGTTTTAATGCCTATTTTTAGACTGGGAAGGGAGTAAGCATCAGTAAACTTAAAACCCAGATTGCCGTGCGGCACGGCAATCTGGGTTTGGTTTCTTAGCTACTCAATAGCAATGCAAGACTAACTTCACTGATTATATCTAGGTTTTGCTTGCAGGAACAACATAGAGAATGCCAGAAATCAACGTGAGTAATAATGCTAGCCAAAACACAAAAATTGCGTAGGGAAGTTTAATTAATAAAGCAGCGATCGCGATGATTTGGACTACAGTCTTGGCTTTACCCCAAATGTTTGCTCCAACAACTGAACTTGCTTTAGCGTCGATCTCATCATTTGCCGATGGCGCAGCAGGCGCACCGCGCCAAGCCGTAATTAATAGCTCACGAGTAATAATCAAAAACACCGCCCACGCTGGCACTTGTCTCAATTCAATAAACAATAGAAATAAGGCGATCGTTAAAACTTTATCAACTAGCGGATCAAGAAACTTCCCTAATTCTGTAATTTGATTAAGTTTTCTTGCTAAATATCCATCCAGCCAATCAGTAATCGCCGCGATCGCAAATACTGACAAGGCAATTAATCGCGTTAGTTCACTATCTTGCCAACTGAATAGCCCAAAAATAATTGGCACAGCAATCAATCGCGATAAAGTCACCCAAGTTGGCAATGTAATCATAAACTTCCAAAAAAATATAGCTGTCGCTGATTGTACTAGTCCCCTAAACACCATGACTCAAGCATTTAGTATTTTCTGCTTGTACGCCAAGATCTTGGAAAGACAAGGTAAAGAGTCTTGATTTTTATTTATTTTATCGGTTTATAATGCTGTCAAGAAAAATAAAACGGTGGCGAAGTAATGCAAGAAAAAGATTGGGGTGACGATGAGCTATGGATTGTGACGGCAACCTCACCAAATATTGCAGAGTCTCCCACGGGTCAGAAAAATGTAACTGGAAGTGGCAATCCTTACGCACCACCTACAGTATTAGGAGAAGAACTTAAAGAAAGTCGCGTCAAGGCAGAGACTCTGGCGGCGCAAATGTCACAATTTGTGCGCGTGATTGGTCGAGTCTTTGCTGATGCTCAAAAACAAATTAATCCAGAGGCGGGTTTGCAACTGGATGAGGTTAAATTGGCGGTTGATATTTCGGCTAAAGGTGAAATTAAGTTGCTAGGTACTGGTATCGAGACCTCTGGCAAAGGTGCGATCGAGTTAAAATTTAAAAGGGTCGATCCATCTAAATAATGGGTAAAAAGAATCATGAAAAATCAATTAATTCGCTTCAACAACGAATTATTGAGCATCAGCAAAAAATCGACACTGAGCTACAGAAAGATTATCCCGATACGGGACTAATTCGCCACTGGCAAAAAGAGATTCGCGCCTTTGAACTCGGTATTGAAAAAGCACAAAAAAGACTAAGGAGATAAATATGCAGGTTACAGAGTTACCGATAAATTCTCTAGTAAATTCCTATAGACCAAAAACGATCGCAAATCCGACTCTTAATACTTTGATTGCTGAGTTAGGGGTTGAATGTCAGAGGGCGATCATGCTGGTGCATCAGCTTCAATTACCCAATATTAGCGATCGCCAAAAGGTTGATGTATTGGCAGAGTTAAATGCTTCTATAATCCATTTGCAGTCTCATTGTGACGACGATCTGCAAGAGCTAATTGCTGATGAGCTAGAAAGCATCACCGATTGAGTTGCAATTCAAAACAACTAAGAAATTATAGTCAGCTATGGCAAGAAATTGCGCGGTAATTGTCGGAATTAATGATTATGATGAGATTTCGCCTCTGAAATATGCCAAAAGCGATGCTGAGAGGATGCGTGATTTTTTCATGCAGGATTTGGGCGTTAGTCATGACGATCTGTACTTTTTTACCGATGACTCGCCGCGCAATACTCTGGGGCGCAAGACTCAGCCGACCTATGGCACGCTCAAGTCTTTTTTAGGCGATCGCTTTGCCAACCCTTTTCTATCCGCAGGGGATACGCTGTGGTTTTACTTTAGCGGTCATGGGATGCCCTGTGAGGGACGCGATTATCTCTTGCCTAGTGATGGCAATCCCCGTTCTGTTCCCGATCTAGCGATTCCTATTGGCTATGTGACGGAACGCATACGGCGGAGTGGGGCGGATAATGTGGTGATGTTGATCGATGCTTGTCGCAGTGATGGCGCGAAGAATGCGGGTATGGGCATTGGTGAGGAGAAGCAACAGGGTGTAATTACGTTCTTTTCTTGCAGTCCGTCTCAGGTTTCCTATGAGATTGTGTGACCAAAATTTGATGTTCCACTTAATCAATGTATTCCCTATTCACAGCAGGTTTTAAGATTGGAATAACAATCAATAAAATTATTATGAGAATAGTTCTGGGAAAATCTAAAAAAATTTAAAACAAAGGTTACAGACAAGCTACATCAAATTTTGGTCACACCTGATCGCTTTTGAATACTGTCGTCTAATTAGCGCGATTTAGGACGTGCCAAAAGAGAAGTTACTAGCAGAATAAAATCGATCTCATGTTTAAAAGAAAGCTTTTTTGGATGATGTTCTTCATTGGATTTGCAGTGTAACTCGCTCCAATCATAGTGAAATTCATATTTATCAGTCAAATAGCTACTTTCTTCCCAGTTTTCCGAATAGTGGATGCTTTCGCAAGTTTGGGGTGTTTCTGGAGGCTGGCAAGGTAGAATTATGAGTGTGGATGCAGCCAAAATCCTTAAAAATACTTTTTTCATGGGACTAAATCCTAAATGTTGGTGATAGTAGAAAAAATTGGACTAATAACGTCCTAACTATTGATTTGTCTCCAAACCCTTATGTGAACTAAAGCTTGTACTCTTTCAGTTCATATTTGAACAATATCTGTTGGCTAATCCTGCATAATCCCGCTTAATCCCAAGTTTGATCCTGATATGGTTTTAATGTGATAATTTGTCATTCCAAGGCAATAGTGATTCAAAATGCGTAGCTCTATTGAAGAGAAAAATAAACAATGGCAGGAATTTGTAGACCGTATTGCTAAAGAAGCTTTAGCCGACAACACTAGGCTGGTAAAAATATGCGTGGCAATGTGTGAACTATCAACGAAATGGACTGCATCTACAAAAGAAATTCAACTAGCTTATGATCGGATCTATGGAAGTAATGATCCTGATAAGGTGGCAAGACCAGATAACGAAAAGACAAAAATTTTTTCAGGATTTTCCAAATTTATCGAAGACAACACTGATTTAAATCAGCAGTGTCAACAAGAATGTAAAGATGCATATGACAAATTGTTTAGAAAAGACGGACGCAGCAGGACAGAAGGATTATTTAAAGTCTTGCGGTTTATTTATGAGCAAAATTTGCTACCTGAAAATAATGAATTACAGACTAAATCGCAGACAATAATAAATCCTATCTCTAAGGGTAGTAAAACTCCTTCAGCACTACCTGTCCACGAGATCAAGAAAAACCCTGTGGAATTGGTGAGTATAAAGGGGATTGATTATCGCGAGTTGGAGGAACTGCTGAAGGCGCAAGAATGGCGAAAAGCAGATGAACTGACGGCTAAATTGATACACCAGTTTGCTTATCGGGAAAAAGAGGTTTATCTAGATAGTGAGAAGATTGTAGCTTTCCCTTGCGAAGATTTGCGGACGATCGATCAGTTGTGGGTGCATTACAGTAATGGCAAGTTTGGCTTTAGCATTCAGAAAAAGCTCTGGCTAGACTGTGGCGGCGAAATCGGCGAATTTGATCCTAAGGTGTTTAAAAAATTTGCTTCAAAAGTTGGTTGGTATCATCCACAAAAAGATAACTGGAGGACGCATACTGAATTTATTAATGACACAAAAAATACACAAAACCCTCTTCTAGCAAGCTTTCCAAAGATGTTGAGATTTTATAAAGGTAGTGGGGATGGGGGGTACAATGATTTGACTAATGGTTATCTCTTCTCTCTCTCAGTAATTTTTTCTTTGGCAATAAATTGTGAGCTTTAGCAGGTAAGCATTATAGTCTTCCATCTTTTTTGTTACCTGTCACCACCGATTCTCCTGTAGGGCAGAGCATTCCCACCACAATCTATAAATTTTGCAATCATCTCAAATCGGGAATGTTCTGCCCTTCACCTCCAACATTCACCGATAATCACACCCCCCCTAAGCGATCGCCATTCACCGATAATCCCCAATTCGCAGGGATAAGCGATCGGTTACAGCGCAAAGGTTAGAGCATTTGCGTATAGAGATTTCGGTGACAATTTACAAATATTGGCGCAAATGCTCTAACCCTACATCTGCCATATTTTCCACATTTAACGCATGTCTTACAACCCTGAAATTTATCATCGGCACTCTATCCGTTTGCAAGGATATGACTACACAAACGCAGGAATCTATCTTTAGCTGTCAAAAATTCCCATAGGAGCAGAGCATTCCTACATAAACGTATGATTTTAAGAACCTCTCAAATTGAGAATGTTCTGTCCTTAGCCTCCAACTATAATTATTTTTTAATTATTTCTTGGTGAGTTTAATTATGAGTCTTTTTCTACAGACCCTTGCTGGCACAAAAGAAATCTATGTTAAGCAAAAGTTTGAAATTGCTGAAATATTTGGCTTTGAAACCCGTAACCGCTATCTAATCCAAACTGATGATGGACAACAGTTCGGATATTGCGCCGAGCCAAAACTGGGCTTTGGGGATGCCATTATGCGGCAATTTTTAGGACATTGGCGTGTTTTTAATATCGTGGGAACCGATATGAGTAGCCAACAGGTTTTTCGCGCTCATCATCCTTTTCGTTGGTTCTTTCAGCGACTTGACGTTTTTGGAGCAGGCGATACTCCTATAGGCAGCCTACAGCAAAGATTTGCTTGGTTCAATAAACAATTTGATTTTTTGGACAGTAGAGGACGAGTTGTGATGACAATGACCTCACCAATATGGAAGATCTGGACATTTCCCATCAAAAAAGGTAGTCGAGATGTTTCTATGATTGAGAAAAAATGGTCGGGACTTTCTAAGGAATTATTTACTGATGCGGATAATTTTAGAGTGAGGTTTACTGATACCAAACTGACGGCTGATGAGAGACTGCTACTACTTGCAGGGGCGATGTTTGTGGATCTTCTATATTTTGAAGCCAAAGCTTCCTAACTTGCTAGATCGCCCACCAAAACCACAGAATGCAGAAGCGGCGCTTCTCCATTCTGGTTTTAGCTCCTCACAAGACAGGCGATCGCTATATTTAATGGAAGGCGATCGCTAAACCAAGTAATGTTCCAATTACACCTAATATAGTTAAGAAAAAATGAAATAGTGATGTGCTGCCTTTTTTGACCATATTCCGCATTGCAAGTTTAACGAAACTACTTTTTTCTGAGTCTTGATTAGAAGATGATTTCTTATTGATAGTTTTATCTTTGCTATCTGTGGGAATTAAGATACTTTGATCGTCTGATTGATTATTCATAATTAGTTGTTTTATTCTTTTAGAAATACTGGTAAAAATTATCTCGTTACGCCAAATATAAAATTAGTCAACTCAGTCAACAACAAAAATTAGCTATACAAAAGTGTTAGTAAGTTAACTAGAAATAGTTAAATACCAAAGTCAAAGTTTGTGGCACACCTTGAGTGTGCGCTAAAGATTTTTAGAGTTTATATTTAATTTTACGTAGCTATTTAGGCTCAAGGATTTTGCCAAAAAAAGCCTAAAAGACCAGTTTTTCGCAAGCAAACAAGACTTTATGCCTACATTGCCTTAAAGAAAGTTTATCATTATTTCCTGTTAGACCCTGTAAGATAATTACATCATCTTAAAAAAGTTAAGATGATTAGTACAAAATAAGTATAAGTAATTTTGCTGTTGTGTAGTACGGTTTGCACAGGCAAAATTTAAATGCCTATCATAGTTAACTCAAGGAGACATTTACTATGGCTGTCGAAAAAGTCAACTCTTCCTCTAGCCTAGCGGAAGTAATCGATCGCATCTTGGACAAGGGTATCGTAATTGATGCATGGGTCAGAGTCTCACTCGTGGGGATTGAACTGTTATCGATTGAAGCTCGTGTTGTTATCGCCTCTGTAGAAACATACCTAAAGTATGCTGAAGCAGTTGGTCTTACAGCTTCGGCGGCAGTACCTGCTGCTTAGTTTGACTGACCTCTAGCCAAGTGCTAGCCGTTGCTCGCTAAACAATAGACTATTAGCCTACCGATTTCTTTTTTACTCCCTTCTCACCAGAAATTATTTTATCAAGGTTTTTTGCTAAGCAAGCAACTAGCTGACGAAGTAATAAATTTTGGTAAGGTAGTTACACGGTGGGGAGGGGGATCAAACGAAAATATTGGCGGGGTTTAAATTTTTTGTTTGTCACTATCTAAATAATTTAGAAAATTTGAGAGACTTGAGGATAACGTTATGGCTTCTTTAATGCAGGCTTTTGCAGAAGCGAGACAGCAACGATTACAAGAAAGAAAGAATTTTGTGGGGGCCTGTCAACAAGCAAGCGAAGACAGAGCAAAAGAGTTTCAGGAACAAGCCGCAGCAACAGCAAAATATCTTGCCCATGCAGAACAAAATCGCTTGGCATGGGATTTGGGCAGACAAGCGATCGCTGAAAATGCTCTAGCAGCGAGACAGGAAGAACTGCAAAATCGGGCTGATCAAATATCTGAATATCTGCAAGTTCTAAATACTACCCGCATTCAAACCGCTGCCACCGATAGCGAAGAACGCGCTCAGGAAGTTAGAACTCGCACCTTTAAGACTCAATCGCAACTGAAGCATATTCACAAGGCAAGAGTTCGCGATGGCAATAGTGCCAGACTCGAAAGACAAAGAATTACCCAAGAAAGGGCTGCGCTCACCGAAATGCAGATCGAAGATATAAACAAGGCTCGTCTTGCTAGTGCTGCGGTTGATGCTCAACAACGCGCTGCTGAGGTGGAAGCCAGAACTGAGGAAATGATCGCTAAACTTCAGGCAATTTCATCACAAAGACTCTCAGAAGCCAAGCAAGATGCGGAACTCAGAGCGCAAGGATTTAGCGATCGCGTTGCTGATGTGAAGTCTTCTTTAGCAGAGATTAATGCTAATCGTCTTGCTGAAGCAGAAGCTCAGGCTCAAAAGTTAAGTGACTTTCGCGCTGATTTAAGGGCTGCGGTATGGTCAGGCGATCGCACGGTAGCTAAACCAGTTGAACCAGTCTCCGTCAAGCCAGCTAAGTCCAAAGCCGTTGTCGCCCCTGTAGAAAAGCCTAGTAAGCTCAAAAAAGTCGCAACTCCTCCTATCGAAGCTAAAGCTCCTGAAGCCCCTAAACCGATTGAAGTTAAGGAAACTCCCAAGGAAGTCGTGAAATCAGCTAGCAAAATCGAACAATTTGTGGTTGACTATGTTTCCCAATTATCGACAAACTCTAGTTTGCTAGAAGTGGTCAATGATCGAGACACGGTGAGGGACTTGCTTGCTCAAGGTGCTAACACACTCAAGGTTGATCCGTCTGATATCCTTAATACCCTGCTGCAAATGGCAGAAGCCTCTTAAAACATGACCACAGTCCTCCATGCTAATGCTCGTCAGTTTGTCAGCACTGACTTTACTAAACAAATAGTACGTCGTGCTTTGCGTTATTTGCAGTCTGGTTTTGCAATCCACCTGCGCGGTCCTGCGGGGACGGGTAAAACTACTCTCGCAATGCACCTTGCTGGTTTAGTTGGAAGACCGATGGTGTTAATCTACGGTGATGAAGATCTGCGATCGTCCCAACTGATTGGCTCTAATTCTGGTTATACACGCAAAAAAGTTGTTGACAACTACATCCACTCAGTTTTGAAGGTGGAAGATGATTTGCGCCAAAGTTGGACAGATTCGCGCCTTACCTTAGCCGCCAAAGAAGGCTTTACACTCATTTATGATGAGTTCAACCGATCGCGCCCTGAAGTAAATAACGTTTTGCTGAGCGCTCTCGAAGAGAAACTAATTGTCTTGCCTCCCGATAGTTCTCAATCGGAATATGTGCGGGTGCATCCCCTGTTCCGTGCCATCTTTACATCTAATCCTGAAGAATATGCAGGAGTACATCCGACGCAGGATGCACTGCTCGATCGCATGATCACTATTAATGTTGGTGAAGCGGATATAGAAACCGAGAAGCAAATATTAGTAAATCGGGTTGGACTAGAACGCACTGAAGCCTTGAAATTGATCAATTTAATTCGAGGATTTCGCCGTCAAGTGCAATGTAGTAAAGCTTCAAGTTTACGAGCTTGCTTGCTCATCGGCAAAATTTGCCATGAACATGAAATCCCAATTTCAGGCAAGAATGAGGACTTTCGAGATCTTTGCTTTGATGTATTGATTTCTCGCTATGGTAGTGGGGAGCCTGAGTCGGAAATTGGACTCGCTAAATTATTGGATCAAATACCTTAATGTCTCAAGCGATTAAATCTAGTACCAATGGTTCTTCTCTTGCCGATATTCTCGAAAGAGTATTGGATAAGGGAATTGTCATTGCTGGTGATATCACAGTGTCCGTGGGCAGTGTCGAGTTACTGAGCATCAGGATTCGGTTGTTGGTTGCATCTGTGGATAAGGCAAAGGAAATTGGCATTAACTGGTGGGAGTCTGATCCTTATTTGTCATCAAGGACACAGGAGTTGCTTGCTTCTAATCAGCAATTATTGGAGAAAGTAAATCTTCTAGAAAGAGAACTTGCTGCTGTAAAGCAGTTGGAAGGTAATAATTAAACAATTACAGCGCTTTGCGCTTTCTTAAAACCAAAAAAACTACTAAAAGTCAGGCTTTGCCTGACTTTTAGTAGTTTTTTGTACTATACAAAGTCTCGAAGTGAATGATTAGGGTTGCGCGGCTCCGCCGCGCAACCCTAATCATTCAACAGGAAGGGAGTCACCTAGACTTTGATAATCCAAGCATCACGAGTTTTGCTGCTCACAAAAGCGGCGGGGATTACATTGAGGCTAACGCCAAGAGACTGGAAAGCTGCCCTAATTAATGTGGCATGGGAAGCTTCGGTCGCACAAATACTTGCACCTGCGGTAATTAAATCAGGATTTTTGAGCTTAGCAACTTCTGATCCATAGGCGATCGCAGCATCCACTTCTAAAGCAAGGGCAAGCTTCGCAATATTCACATCAGAGTCGAGATTCCCCTCTCCTTTCTGGATGTAAGGAGTAACAGTTTTGAGATATTCAGTTTTTGCCATTGTCGGTACGCCGCCAAGTTTTTTCACTACTGAGGCTAGTAAATCTCGATGGGCTTTATGATCAGTTTGATTGGCTAAGGCGATTTCCAAAACTGCCTTACCGACATTGCTGTCGGTGAGCTTGCCAGCAGCAAAGCCATAGGCCCAAATTGCTTGATGCTCATAAAACAAAGCCCCATTGAGAATTTTGATGTCATTAGCTACATCACCTTTAGTTGCAGCTAGTACCGCAGGCACAACTGCGGCACTAGTAGCCACTCCCACTGCTCCAAACAAACCAGCTTTAATCAATTCACGACGTGAAGATCTTGTGACTCTAGACATGTTTTTTTACCAGATGATATATATTTAAGAACCAGTTATGACTTATTAACGACCACTACAAAATTGCAATGGGTAGCTGGGTTTTAATTACGCCTAGCTACTTACATCGTTAAAAATGTTTGCCTTCGCTGATTTAAATAGGAATACGGAGAAGATCTGATCTTGGATTCATGCGATCGCAAATTTCTTAAAACTGACAGCGATAGTAGACAAGATGAAATTTTGCTCATCAGTCGCATCGCTGCCCAAGACCAAACATCTCTTTCCAAGCTGTACGATCGCTATGCCAGAGTCATTTATACGATCGCTTATAAAATTCTTAACTCTTCAGAAGAATCCGAAGAGGTAGTTTTAGACGTATTTACTCAAGTATGGCGAATTGCCAAAAACTACAATTTCCAAAAAGGAAGAGTAGATACATGGTTGTTTATGCTAACTCGCAGCCGAGCCTTAGATCGCTTACGTCGCCATGCGAGATTTGATAAAGCGATTACTGCTTCTGAAGATGCGGCGCTAACTATGCGATCGCAAACCGATACTCCTGAAGAAGAATTACTAATTCAAGAGAGGGGCGCTTATATCAATGCTTGTCTGGCGAAGATTCCTACGGAGCAGCGTCTGGTTTTAGAACTCGCTTATTTTAGTGATCTTAGCCATAGTGAAATTGCGGCAAAAACAGGGCTTTCCCTTGGCACTGTAAAAACCCGCATTCGGCTTGGCTTAAAAAAATTACGGGAAGCGATCGGTGATGAATGGTCTAAGAATTGATGATTTGTTTGATCGGTAATTGCTGCAAAATTATATTTGTATTCAGCTACTTATCATCTTTCACAGGCTACTGAAATACGAGATTGTCTCTCTATCCTCTTTACCTCGCTTGCTAAAAAAGCATTATAAAATCAATGATATTTAGGAACTAACCTGCATGAATCAGAAAAAACTTAATGACTTATTAGGATTAACCGACTTAGAAGCGATCGCCTTAGACGATATCCAATGTGACGATATCCAATGTGGCGAAGAACTTGTTGATCATGCTTCCGAAATAGAATTAAAAATAGAAAATGAATTGAAAGCGCTACGGAATGCGACAGCTACGATTGCCTATGCTGAGCCAATATTAGCGGTTCCCGCTAGCCTCAAACAGAGACTATTTAACCGCATTCAACAGGAAACTAAGGTTTTAGATTTGGTTGCTAAGCGATCGGGAAAACTCAAATGGAAACCTCATCCTGTCAAAGGCTTGGTGATGACAATTTTAAATATAGATTTATTTAAAAGACAAGTATCTGCATTAGTCCGCGCTGAAGTGACTGTTGCCTATCCATCCCACCGCCATGCTAAGGGTGAAGAAATTTTTATGCTGGAAGGCGAATTAATGGATGGTGCGATTACTTATAAAGCGGGGGATTATCTCTACTCTAAGGCGGGATCTGTCCATGCGCCATTAGCGATCGCGGGTTGTATGTTTTTTGTAAAGACATCTCTCGAAGATAATTTTCTCTAAAATTAGCTAAACAGAGAGTTGCGGCGCTTTGCGCCGCAACTCGTTAGTTGGACTTACGCGATTCTTTAAGCTGATCATCGATGCGGCGCAACACACCATTGATAAAGCGATAGCCATCTTCGCTGCTATAGCGTTTGGCTAGTTCTACCGCCTCATCGATCGCAATTTTACTTGCCACACTCATAAACATCATTTCCGCAGTGGCAATTCGCAAAATATCTTTATCTACTTGCGCGAGGCGATCAATTTGCCAGTTTACAAGGGCGCTGCTAATGGCTTCATCTATCTGTGATTTCTTAGTATTGACGGTTTTAAGGATGTCGATCGTATAGTTACGCACTTCAGCCCGTTGCGATAGCACCAGCGTCACAGGAAACTCTAAAGCTGCACCAATGTTGTTAATGGCATTTTTAGTTAGCTCGATGGCTTCCCGTACCATGCCTTCGGTGGCTTGGATGTCTTGGCGAATGTCACTGGTGCGATCTTCGCTGGAGGTAATTCGATCTTGGCTGCGTTGTAACTCAGCGCTCGCAGTCTGTAGTAGTTCTTTAGTTTCATCATAAAGCGATCGCACTACCGCAGTAACGATGTCGTCGAGGGTTTTTGACTCTAGCTTTTGAGGTTGGCTAGGTAGTTGGTTGATGCTAAATAGGGCGAGTTCGCGGGCGGTGTGGCGGGGTTGCATAGGAGAAGATAAAATTAAGCCAATTGCATATCTTATCATTCACTCTACGCACTGCAACCGATAAAAAATGACTCAAACCTTTACAGCTACACTTCATCACCAAGGTCAAACTTTGACGATTTCTGTCCCAGAAGATCAAGCCATTCTTGATGCTGCGATCGCGCAGGGGGTCGATTTGCCATGTTCATGTTACGCAGGGGTATGTACGACTTGCGCGGCTCAACTGGTAAAGGGAACAGTTGACCAAAGCCAAGGTATGGGCATTGGTGGTATGGGTGACGAGCTAGATGCTAAGGGTTACATTCTGCTCTGTGTCTCCTATCCCAAGTCAGATGTTGAGATTTATACCGACAAGGAGCAGGACGTATATTCGATCCGTTTTGGTTCTGGCTCTGCTACTTAATTACAGCGCTTTGCGCTGTTACAAGAAAAGATTTAAAAGACTGGCTTTGCAGTCTTTTAAATCTTTTCTTGTAATAAAACTAGTGACGACACAAATCATGACACAAAGCCCAAGAGAGAGTGGCGGCGCAAAGCGCCGCCACTCTCTCTTGGGCTTTAGTTTTATATTGGCTGGCGGCGCGAAGCGCCGCCAGCCAATTCTTGGTGCTTTTAAGCCAAAATGCCTATAGTTTTATCTTATTAATAAAGGAAATGTAAACAAGATTAAGTCATTTGCACTAACACCCAAAAACAAAAATCGTTGTATGCTGATCAACTTAAACATCAAAAGTACTTGCAATTTGGCATCATGCTTGATCGAGCGACAATAACTACAGCTATTTCCTTGTGTCCCGAAGAGGCAGTTTGCTATTTAGCAAGGGTTTATACAACTTTAGTTGTCTTCGATCCCCCTGAATTTATCAAAACCAGCATAGGCGCGCGAGTGTTGATTCATTCCTTGGGTTATCCAGACAACCCCGAATCAGCGCAAATATGTCGGCAACTAATGGATGAGTTTGGTTTTGATGCTGATACTTTTCCTGCCTATGCTCTGCAAGGGTTAGCCACTGTCTCTGCTATTTTTCCCTGCGATCGCCGTGAACTGGACTTAGATTTTGAATTAGATCATCAACTTGATATTGCGCCAACAAGCTTAATTGATATTCAGTCAAGGGTGGAAGACAAGAGACAGTCAGCTTGGTTAATGCAGCTAAAGGATACTTACTTTTTGCAAGAGCCTATCTATGATGTGTTGCCACCGATAGACACGGCTTCGGGTGATATTTGGTTGCCACAACATCGATCGCATAGTGAAGACTTTCAACAGGCATTGAGTCGCGATATTTTAAACAGCAAAGTATAAAAATCCAAAACTGTAGCGATCGCGCAGCATTCGCTACAGTTTTGGAAGCTTTTTAACTATGGCATAATGGCTGAAGAGACTTAATATTGCGGCAGCTTTGAACCAAGCATACTTTCAATCAGAATATTTACTATTTAATCGGACAACACCAGATCATGACGCTGTACCGATTGTATTTGCATTTCCCAATACTTACACAGTAGGGATTACTAGCCTCGGATATCAAGGGGTTTGGGCAAATCTAGCTACGCGATCGCAGGTAGATGTGACGCGCTGGTTTACCGATGCCCATGAGGATTTACCCCGTAAAATTGAAATATTAGGATTTTCTTTTTCTTGGGAATTGGATTATGTCAACATTCTATCGGCTTTAAAAAAATTTGAGATTCCCATTGATAGTTGCGATCGCGATGATGATCATCCCTTAGTATTTGGCGGGGGGCCAGTCTTGACTGCCAATCCTGAACCCTTTGCGGCGTGGTTTGATTTGATTTTATTGGGGGACGGAGAAGAGTTAATTGGGAACTTTCTAAAAGCATATCAAGAAGTCAGATACGCTAGCCGCCAAGAGAAACTGCGCCACTTAGCCAAGCTAGATGGCATTTATGTTCCGCAACTATATACCGTCACCTATGAGTCTGAGGATGGCGCGATCACAGCGATTGAGCCGATTGATCGTGATATTCCTGCGATCGTGCATAAGCAGACTTACAAAAGTAATCTTCTCTCTGCTTCGACAGTTGTCACCGATAAAGCTGCTTGGGAAAGTATCTTTATGGTGGAAGTGGTGCGAAGCTGCCCTGAAATGTGTCGCTTTTGTATGGCGAGCTATTTAACACTTCCATTTCGGACTGCGAGTTTAGAGTCTAGTCTAATCCCTGCGATCGCGAGGGGAATGGAAGTAACTAAACGCCTAGGTCTTTTGGGAGCCTCAATTACTCAGCATCCAGAATTTGATACGTTGCTAGATTATCTTGCTCAGCCTCAGTTTGATGACGTGCGGTTAAGTCTCGCGTCTGTCCGCACAAATACGCTCACCGAAAAGTTAGCGCGGATTCTCTCTACTCGTGATAGTCGCTCTGTAACGATCGCGATCGAAAGCGGCTCGGAACGTTTGCGAGAAATCATCAATAAGAAGTTGCACAATGACGAAATTCAACAAGCGGCAATTAATGCTCAGGCAGGAGGACTCAAGGCTCTAAAGCTCTATGGAATGGCGGGCGTTCCGATGGAAAATGACGACGATATTGAGCAAACGATTGAGATGCTGATATCGTTACGAAAAACTGCTCCGAAGTTAAAGATTACCTTTGGTTGTAGTACCTTTGTTCCAAAGTCCCATACGCCTTGGCAGTGGCAGGGTGTCAGCAAAACTGCGGAAAAGAAAATGCAGCTTTTCCGTAAAAAACTATTACCAAAGGGAATTGATTTTCGTCCTGAAAGCTATAAGGATTCTATTATTCAAGCGATGATCTCCAGAGGCGATCGCCGTCTGACTAAGTTATTGATTCTGGCTTGCAGCTATAGTGATGGCGATGTACCGAGTGATGGCTCTTATAAACGCGCCTTTAAGGAATTGCGAGGACAGTTGCCTCCCCTTGATTGGTATGTGCATCAGGATTGGGCTGTCAATCAAGTTTTACCTTGGCAACATCTTCGGAGTGCTTTGCCTGTGGAAACGTTGATCAAGCATCGCGAAACTTCTTTTGCTAACTGAAAAGTGTTGGTGGATCGCTAGTTTGGACTTGCGATCGCTTTGAGATAAATGCAGTATGGAACAATACCTGATTTTTAGACATGGCTATCTGACTCTAGATGACATGGATAATCTGGATCTCCAGACTCTATCTGTAAAGTTGAGTGGTCAATACCAAAATTAGTATGCAGCGCTTCGCAAGTATCAGCCAGAAAGCGATCGCCTGTTTGTTTTTCAGGAATAACTAGATGAGCAGTGAGCGCTGTCTCAGTCGTACTCATCGCCCAAATATGCAGATCATGAACTTGAGTTACACCTTCCAATTCTTGTAAAAAAGTTCTCACTGCGATCGGTTCAATCTGTTTGGGAACTCCATCAAGAATTAGTTCTAAAGAATCCTTAAATAAGTTCCAAGTGCCGACTACAATTACAGCAACAATTATCAAACTAATCACAGGATCGAACCAGAGCCAACGCGTCAGTAAAATCGCAATCCCTGCGAATACCACGCCTACTGAAACCAGCGCATCGGCTGCCATATGCAAAAATGCACCGCGAATATTCATATCTTTGTCACGGTTTGACATAAACAGAAGCGCTGTAATCGTATTAATCACCACGCCGATTCCTGCCACTAAAATCACTGTGCCGCCAGCTATTTCACTTGGTTCTTGCAAACGACGAATTGCCTCCCAAGTAATGCCCCCCATCGTTAGCAATAACAATACCGCATTAATCAAAGCTGCCAAAATCGAAGAGCGGCGCAGCCCATAGGTGTACTTGTGGTTAGGCGGACGCTGCACCAGATAACTAGCTCCCCACGCTAGCAATAGTCCTAATACATCGCTAAGATTATGCCCTGCGTCTGCCAGTAGTGCTAGCGAGTGGGAAAGTATCCCAAACCAAGCCTCGACTAAGACAAAGCCAATATTTAGAGATGTGCCAATTAAAAATGCGCGATTATAATCTTTAGGAGCGTGGCTATGGTCGTGATGATGGTCAGACATGGGCGAAGGTAATGGAAAGTGCTACTTAAATTTAACTTAAGTAGCTAGACAAAATTAAATATATAGCTGTAACCAGCCAAGTCAATACATAAAACCCAAGAGAGAATGGCGGCGCTAAGCGCCGCCATTCTCTCTTGGGTTTTGACTATACACCCTTCCCACCCAAGGATTAGCGGTGCGGCGCTTCGCGCCGCTAATCCTTGGATAGGAAGGGTGTAGCTATAGAGTCCTAAAACCTGTGGCGCACGCAGCGCGTGCGCCACAGGTTTTAGGGCTGGTTTGTAATTATGCCCAATTACTTAACCCACCCAAAAATTAGTGATATCCCCACTACGCACAGGTATTGTAAAGTCAAGCTTGCTTGCTAAAATTAAAACAAATCTAAGTAAAGCAGAGCATTAAGATGGCATTTTTTGATTCTGAGATTGTGCAGCATGAAGCCCGTAATTTGTTTCAAGATTATCAATCCCTCACTCAGTTGGGTGGAAGCTACGGCAAATTTGATCGCGAAGGTAAGATTCTCTTTATTGAAAAAATGGAAGAGATGATGGATCGCTACAAGATTTTTATGAAGCGATTTGAGCTGTCTGATGACTTTATGGCACAAATGACTCTTAAGCAATTAGAAAATCAATTGGGTAATTTTGGCATCACACCACAACAAATGTTTGAGCAAATGAATATGACTCTCGAAAAAATGAAATCTGAGCTTGAACTTCATAACTAGCTTGATTATGACTAACGACCTTTATATATGTTTTTAGATGTGTGTCGCTTTTAAGCTTTAAATTGGGGACGAGCAATGACAACCACGCCACGCACATTAATTTTGCTGGCGGAGAGGGTAGCGATCGCCTCTCGAATGGTTGCGCCAGTGGTGTAAATATCGTCAAAAAGAATAACATCCCTCTCGCTAGCCTTGAGGTGAGATGGAACCGCAAAGGCTTGAGCTAGATTTTGTTCACGCTCATGTTTACCCTTAGTTTGCATTTGCGCCTTAGTGTCTTTTATTCGTTTTAACAATTGAGGCATACATGATATAGCGGTGCGATCGCAAAAACATCGTGCTAGAACTTCCGCTTGATTAAAGCCTCGCGATTTTAACTTGTTGGTATGTAGGGGGATAGGAATAACAGTTAGATGTTTAGCCCGTTGAGTTAAGGCTTTTGCTTCGGGCGATCGCTGCCAAGTATCAGCAATTTTTTTAGCGATCGCTTCCATAATTTCGGGATGATTATCATATTTACAAGCTGCGATCGCCCGTTTTATAGCGCCATCATAAATGCCCCAACTATAAAGCTGAATATCTAACGAAATTGGATGATCTAGTTGCAAAAACTTCGGTGATTGGCAAGCCGTAATTTGGCGATCGCAGTCTTTGCATAAAACTCCATCCGCAGGACGCTTACACAATGGACAATTAGCTTGCCAGAGAGCGTCTTTAGCAATATTTGCTAAGCGATCAATTTTTAAGCTATTCCCAATAGATTTGAACCATTGCATATAGACAAGCCTATAAACTTTAGAAAAACTCTAAACGATAGTTAATGATTTCGGAATGCTGTATGAGTGATTAAATCACCAATTACAACAAAATCACAGTCTTAGAAGGAGTGCTTCTAGGGGTAATTGCAAGCTTGAGGCTTTAGCATTATCGATCGCTAATAAATTTAGTTTGTTAGTATCCTCTACTAGCTGAGCAACAAAGTCATCATTATCAAGTTTTGCCTTTTCTCCAGTTGTGTAGTCCTTGAGTAATTTTTGAACCAGCTTGGAATGTTTACAGGAATTAAGTTTTTTGAGCGTTTCAGTTATATCTTGACGAGATACGCCTTTAGGAAAGCTAGGCAATATAGCAATTCGCTTTTTAATCTTGCTGAGACGTTCAGAATTGACAGTGATATTGGCGATGGTATCGACTTGGGCTAAGTCAGTTGATATGTGTTGTTTGAGTTTTATCAGTTGTTTATAAAGACTGTCTGCTGAGGTAAGTAACCGATTTGCCGCCACCACTTCGCTGATTTCAGGTGTATTAAAGGCAGTGGCGATCGCTACTCCATAGGCATCACGCTCACCTGTTTGATCGTTCCAGAAAATCTGGTGTTCTTGTTTGGCAATTACTTCGCCATTGGGGTCAAAATATTCGACTTTTAAAGCTGCTAAAGCCATTGGTTCGTTTTTTTTGTTGATACTTGTTCCCAAGGCGATCGCATTGGCTTGATAGTCTTTCCCTAGCTCAGCTATTTTTTTACTCAAATCCTCGGCATACAAAATTTCTTGGTGGGTATATAGATCATGAGAATTTTCCTGCTGGCGATAGACTTCTTCTTGCAGATTTATATGCTCCATGTTTCGAGACTTGGCAAGACTTTGAATGAAGTCCACATATCCTGGCAAGATGGGATCGTCAAAAAGGGTGTCGCCATAAACTGAAGCGCCCAGAGTATTTGCATCGGTGACATTAGCAATTTCACCGTCGGGATTTGCCAGATCGCCAACAAGTTTTTTATTGAGATTTTTGAGGCGGCTTGCTTGTCTTAATAGCTGACTTTCACTGTTGGCGTAGTAAATCACAATGTTTTCGGCTTTGTGCTGCTTAGGTCTGTCAATCCGTCCGATACGTTGCTCTAGAGTCATGGGATTCCAAGGCAAGTCGATATTAATCAAGTAGTCAGCATCTTGGAGGTTTTGACCGACCGAGAGTGTTTCTGAACCGATTAGCACCATGACCTCATCGGATGGACTGGGGCGATCGCTAGGATTTTTGCAAGTGGCAACAGGGGCAAAGAGTCGAAATAGCTGTTGACGCTTGATGCCGTTGGTTTGGCGATTGTATTTGATGAAGTTATGGGGAGCAAATTGAAGCGGACGAGTTGCGTTTTCGTGAAAGTATGTTTTTGTGGAGCCGATCGCCATACCGATACCTTGACTAGCGATCGCACCGTCCCTAGACATATGCAGATAGTAATCAAGGACAGTATCGGAAAAGGTGGAAATCAGTAATACTTTTTTGCCTTGGCTAATTAAGGTTTTTACCTGCTGTGTAACCTGTTCGCGTTTGTGGTCTTTGAGAAATTCATCGGCAAGCAAGTTTTGGATCTGCTCCATCTGCTTTAAATCCTGTTCACTGGCGGCGAGCATCAGGTCATAAATTTGTTTAGCTTTTTCAGGATGATCGATGAGAGCATCAGTGGCTTTATTGATTTGGGTGCGAAGCTGTTGACGCTTAGTTTCTTTGCTGGTTTCAGGATCGTTATTTTCCTCTTCTTCTTCTTCTTCATAGTCTTCATCTTCCATGAAGAAATCTGCCTCATAGTCGAGTTGATAATCAAGTTCTATCTTGGTTTGTTTGCTAAAGCCGTAATGTTCAAGGAGAAAGTTATTTAACCCTTCAGCAGTGGGATCATCAGCAATTTTTGCTAAGCGATCGCTCATTAATTTAATTCGCATCCTGAAATTAACAATGGTGCGGCGCAGAGCATACATACTTGATTCAGCACGTTGTAGGAAAAAACGCCTTTGATTTTTGAGTAGCGATCGCTGTTCGGCTGTACCTGTGAAATAGCGCAATGGGTCAGCAAAAGGGATATAGAGACTCGTTTCAAACTGAGTGAAGATTTGCTCTAGGGCTTGCTCGGTACTTGGTTCAAACTGGACTGGTAGCCATTCGGCAAGACGTTTAGCATAGACATTCATTTCTGGCATTGCCTCACGCAACATCTGGCGAGTCCGTTGCAAAAAGAGTTGCTTATAGACGCGGCGAAATAGGTCAGTGCGATCAGTGAAATTTTCGACACCACTTTCACGACTTTCAAACCATTGGGAGACTTCAGGGGGAAAGCCGACTTCCTTAAAGCCATCCAGACGGGTTAAGAATGGACTGAGAATGTTGTAAATATCCTCGCGGCGATTATTCCAAGGCGTAGCAGTTAGTAATAGAAATTGTCTCTGTTTGCCATTGCGTTGATCTTGCTCACGAATTTGTAAACAGGTCTTATGGATGCGATTGTTAAAGTTGCGGATGCCTTCGTGAGCCTCATCAATGATGACAAGATCTGCGCCTTCAAAGCGATTAAACTCTTCTATAAATTTGCTACCCTTGCGACTCATTAAATTTTTGTTGAAAAGTTCATAGTCCTTACGGCGAAAACCTAGCTCAGACATTTCCCGTTCCCAGTTTGACCAGAGCTTTTGAGCCGCCACGATCGCAATTTTTGCTTGTCCGCCTTGCTGTTCTTTTTGCTCTCGATAGAGATAGGCAACGGCAGCAGCTAAGCGAGTTTTGCCAAGTCCGACGGCATCGGCACAGACAGCAACCCCAAAGTCTTGCATTACCCTCAGACAATGCTGTGCGCCTGACTTTTGATGTTCATAGAGAATGCTTTGGTTGATTAACTCATCGAGATAACTGTCCTGCTTGACCCGAAATTGGTTTGGGCGTTGTTTTGCCATCCAATAGAGAAAGTCATTAGGTGTGCCATACTCCCCTGCAAGAATCTTTTCAATTGCTTCTTTAAAGCCAAGGATTTCAGGGAACTCTGGAACTTTAACAACATTACTAACTTTGGGCGCGATCGCAGGATTAACTTTGTACTCTTCGCCTGTTTTATCTCTAACCCGAAAGTCATTAAGAGTCTGAGGAGGATGATCTGCCGAGACTGCAACATCTGCTTTGATTAAGTCCTGAGTTTGGTCTGTAATCTTGACTTCGACTAGCAGATCGTCAATGACCGTAACTTGGGTGACTTGATCGAGGTTGTCCCCTGTAATCTGGACTTTGGTAGTTTCTCCAGAGGGAAACTGATCGGGGCTAATGGTTTTAATATTGGGCTGTTGAAATTGGGCGCGGCGATCGCGTTCGGCTCGGACTTGTTGCAAAAATTCTAAGCTGATGTCAAAGGCTAGATCTTGACGATGCCATTCTTGATCGAATTGTTGGATACTTTGGGCGATCGCCTCGCCGTCTAGATCATCCCAAGAATATAAAAAGGTGACGCTCTCAGCATTGCGAGAATGGGCAGCACGGGTGAAATTGTCAGAGCCTTCATGGAGAATATGGTTGTCGAGAGAATCGCTAAAGATACCAGTCTTTTTGTGGTAGATGGCGCGTCCTCCCTGTTCCATTTTGATCAGCTTGATTTGTAAGAACTCTAAGCGCACGAGTTCTGCCAAAATCTCAGTATGGCTAAAGGTACTATCAGCAAGTCCTTGCAAAAATTCTTGTAAAGTGCGTTGGGCAAATTGGGCGCGATAGTCAGGATCTTGAAGTTTTTCGAGTTCGCTAATATCAGACTTTTTCGTAAAGCCTTGCCAATCCATCAATAAGAGGATTCTGCCATCAGTCTGAATAATCGATTGCAGTGGCTCTTCATAGAATTTGAGAATGCCACTATCAAAGTAGGCGGTGGAGCGACGGTAGATGCTGCTACGTTCTAGCATCTGGGCGATCGCAATATTATATTTTGCTAATTCATCGGGTAAGTTATAGCGGCGTTGGTTGCCTTTAATTGCTCTGAGACTACCTTCTAGTAATGCTGGTTCTTTGGTAACGCGATCGCGCTTTAGGAATTTTTCAATGCTTTTGATATTGCCAATCCGCAGCAAGCTAACGCTAGGGACATCACCTTGTTTTTTGGGGATATAGTGATAAACCTTTGCGTCTTGTAAATCAATGCGAACGACAATATGGGTGTCTTTTTTGCTGCCTAGCCCGAAGAATGAGGCGATGTTTTTGAGAAGGCTATCAGCGTCACGGTGTTTAAAAACTAGCCAATATTGGTTGTCTAGCCCTTTTATCGGACTGCCTTGGGGCAAATAATAGGGACGCTCGTTACGAATCAAGTCTTGAATAATGGCTTCGAGCATAGGATAGTCCCCCCTAAAATGTTGTATATATATAGATTTTTTGGATAAAAGCTATAGGTAGCGTAGCTAAAGTTTCTAAAATGCCAAGTATGACTAAATCTGTGGGATTTACGGATACAAAGCAAAAGTGAGATAATAAAAGACTACACTTTTTAACTTTTAATAACACTACGCCTTTTTTAAAGCAGTAATTAAGATAATAACAAGTTTCCTGAAATTTACCATTAAAGCATTGCAGGTTGGGAGGTTGCTATGACACAAACTCAGCTTCAAATGTCAGACCTGTATGAGCGTCTAGATGCCATCGGGTTTCCCAAAAAATATCTACAAAATAGAATATTGCCTGATTGGTGGACTGATGACGTTGACGCGACATCAGGGGTTTTAGTTGAGGGTGCTTTATATCTGTCACGGCGATTGAACCTAGATATGCGATATCTACTAGGTGCTGAAACTAAGCCAGTATTTGAGGCAACCTGTCAGCCAAAATTTAAGCTCAAAGTTGGTACAAATAAGGATCAGCTTATGATTCCCCGTGCTTTGTCGGCACGAATTGCGGAATTGGTTGCTTATGCTTGTTTGCGACCTTATCAGGCGATTGATGGTTTATCAGTGGCGGATATTCGTCAGCAAATCCTTGCTAAACATGAGGTAGTTGATTTGGAAGGGGTACTAGATTTTTGTTGGCAGTATGGTATTCCTGTCATTCATTTTTCTGAATTTCCCTCTGGTGTGCATAAGTTTCATGGCATGGTTGCCTATTTTTATCAACATCCTGTCATTTTAGTTAGCCTTAAAGATCTCTCACCTTCCAGACTTCTGTTCATCATTGCTCATGAGTTGGGGCATATTTTGAAGGGGCATATTGATAGCGAAGGGATATTAGTTGATGAGTCGATTGAATTAGAAAGTAGTGATACGGAGGAATCTGAAGCCAATCAACTTGCTGCTGAACTTTTGTTGGGTAAGTCGGGCATTAGTTATGACCTTTGGCAAAAATTTGTAAGTGGAGAGCAGTTAGCGAGTCAAGCTAAAGAATGGGGAAATAGGGATCGCCTTAGTGCTGGTGTGGTTGCTTTAAATATTGCTTGGAATCGGGCTAATCGTGCAAGTAATCCAAAAGATAAGGGGATTATTTGGGCAACTGCAAAAAATGCTCTAAAAATCCTTGAACCAAGTCCCAATGCACCACAGCAAATTAATCGCTATCTTGCTATAAATCTTGACTGGGAAAAGATGGGAGAGGAGAACCAAGATTATTTGGCAACGATGTTGGCATTAAATCTTGAGTCGGTTGGGTGATTGCTCTTGGCTAAGGTTTGCTTTTTAGATAATGACATTACATACAAATTAGTAGCTTTTCAGCTATTCGATGAGGCGATCGCTATCTCTGACCTGCAAATTGATAAAACTAATCTCCGAGTCCTACCTACTGCCAAAAGAGTTTTTCAAGGGAAGCAAAAGAAAAGTGGGACATCTCCCGACCCAGTTTTAGCAGAGGTAATTGAGTTAGTTAGTAGTTGTGCTTATGCTATTTCTGATCTAGATGATGCGGTTACAGAAGAGTTGACTCAGTTAAAGCAATTTCAGGATATTCATGTAGGTGAGGCGGCGTTAATTGTGGCGACACGATCGCAGACAGATTTTTTATTGCTAAGTGGTGATAAAAACTGTATGACGCAACTAGCGGCAATTCCTGAACAAATTTATAAGCGGTTATGTGGACGGGTGATTTGTTTGGAGCAAATTATTTTGAAGCTGATTGTGGTTAAGGGGTTTGTGTTTGTGCGCGATCGCGTTTTACCGATGGTTAGTTGTGACAAGTCTATTCAGATTTGTTTTGGCTTTTCGAGTTCTGTTAGGGAGGAGAATGTGATTGCGGGGCTGAATAGCTATATCAATGAAATTCGGCAACAAGCTCCAAATTTGTTAGCAGATTTGTAATCTTTTTTAGTACAGCGTAAGTATTCCAAAGGTTTGATCGATCTCTAATAACTGAATATCTTCAATATGCGATCGCAACATTGTCTCGATTTCGTTGGTTGAGCAGTTACCGCGTCTAATCCAAATAACTTTGGGCGGGAATCCTTTTAACACCAAAAGCTCGTTATAGTCACTATCTCTGGTGACGATGGTAAAGTCATTGCTCAGCGCGTATTTCCATATATTGAGATCGTCTTCTTGCCCCATTCCTAATGTATAGACATGAGTGGATTCAGGAAATAAGTTTGCTAAACGATTGACTAACCGAGGAGATAAGTTATGGTCAAATAAGAGCTTCATGCTTGTATTAATAGAGTTTGACGTTCGCGATTTGCTGCATAACTCAGACAAGCAAGAATATCTTCTTGGGTTAGGTATGGGAAGTCTTCTAAAACTTCTTGATATGTCATGCCTGAAGCTAAGTATGACAGAACATCATAGACGGTGATTCGCATTCCTCTAATGCAGGGTTTGCCGCTACGTTTGCCTGATTCAATTGTGATACGGCCTTGGTAATTCATATGTTTGTCCTTTTCATGTATTTATTCAATTTTACTCAATGGGAAAGCTGGGTATGGCTGCATCGATCGCTTTCATAATCTGCATAGTTTCAGCAAGCGCGACGATGATTTTTTGATAGTGGTTTAGGTCTTCGGGGCTGAGTTGCCGACCTTTGCGGTCTTTGAGCCATTTGTGACAAACTTGATAGCCGCCGACATAGAAGTTCCAAACGCTTTTGGGTACGTCTGTAAATCTGTCGCCTTTTTTGTTGATGATCACTTCGCCGCCCTCACCCCCTGCCCCTCTCCCAGTGGGCGAGGGGAGAAATTTGGGATGTCCTGCATCAACGATAAATTCGCCGCCATTGTCGATAAAAAATATTTCTAAACCCCCTCTAACTCCCCCTTGCGAAGGGGGAGAACTGGAGTCTTGGCTTCCCCCCTTGAAAGGGGGGACTGAGGGGGGTAACTTCTCTGATTTCATCAGGTGCAATGCAACCAATTCTTCGCCATATTCGCCAAGTTTGCGGAATAGGCGATCGTCGCTGGTGAGGGGAACGCGGGGAAAGTCGATTTTTAGAAATTCGGCGTAACGGGTGCGGTAGGTTGGGGAATGGAAGATTGCATAGATGTAATAGAAGATTGCTTCTGGGGTTGGGGTATAGCCTAGTTTGTTGGTTATATCTTTTAGAAATTCATCAGATAGATTTGGACAACGTTGTTCTTTTATTGTCGATGTTTGAGGATTATTAGAATTGGGATAGAGATACAGAGGGCAGACAACACCACCTTCTTTAGTTCTAACAGAAATGATATGCTGATCAGTCAGAGAATCTGTGACCCAAATATGATCAAATGGAAGTGATGCTAATTGTCTAACAGTAATTAATGCTAAGTTGTCTGGTTCTAAATGTTGCATTACCCGTCTATTTAACCGTGCAACAAAGTTAACATGATAAAAAATAAATCTTGTATCAAATGGTCTAAATGATTCTTCTCTAATATGATTTTCTATTTCCGAAATACTCAAAGATAATCGAGCATTATGAGCATTCCACATATCTTGATCAGCTAATTTTAGATCAAATTCTTTGGTTGCCTCGTCATCAGATTTTGTATTATCTAAGAACTTTTCTATCTGCCTATAAAGCTCATCAAAAGTTTTAGCAATTACCAAGTTATCACGTTTAGTCAAACAACCAAGCGAAAATTCAGTCATTACTTCGGTTATCTTCCAATATTCTTGAAACTCCGCTAACGAGTCATTATTTTGTGGAATAAACAAATGAAAAGGCTTTTGAGGTTCTATCTCATTCCAATCTGTAGAATTAACATCATGAGTTAATAGCCAATCATACTTAGCCTCTCTCATCCCATACAAATGCGCGTGTTGAATATCAGACATAGATTTTTTAACGAATAAAAGTAATTGTGCAAATATTTAAAATCATTGATTTCTATCCTCCCAATCGATCTCTTCCTGTTTTCTCTGGGCAAACAGTTCGCTACTGGTCTGAACATGAGCATACTTACCACGAAGGGAACGAATAAACTCTGCTTTCTTGTCTTGAGAAGGTGCTGTTTTTTGTTGGGTACTGATAGACCTAAGCGATCGGATCACATCAAGAGCCTTTGCAAGCTCTAAGTCTGACATTGCATCAATTTCATTGATTAGTAATTCTTTGACAGTCATAACCTATGTAACTCCTTTTAAGAATTTTCTTGACGCTTGCGGATATCAGCCAAAATATCATCCATACTCATCTGATCTAGCCATTGATGACGCTCCGCAGTATAGTCACCACTACCTTGATCAAATAATCTCAGAAACCTGACAGCATCAACATAGCCAAGCGTATCAACCAATGCCTTAAAGCCTTTTCTTGTGAGTTCAACTGCGGTCATTACTTTGTTCTCCTTTTTGTATCGCAATATTCATTAACCAAATAACAGGATTAGCTACGCTGACTTTTAGTGTTTTTTCATATACTATTGCTTTCTTCAGTAAGCGATCGTCAGTTGTCAGAAAAATATCAACATTTCCACTTTCAGCACAAGCAATATGCAAAGCATCAAACTGTTTAAATCCTAATTGGACTAGCTCCATCGCCCTACTGACAATTGACTCTGTGACTAATATTCTATCTTGTGCGATCGTCAAAGCCTCCATAACCTGCTCAGCCATATTGGGCTTTCGATTTTGAGCAATTTCAGATTCAAGGGCAGTACTGCTGATCAAAACAAATTCTCCTGATACACACCTCTCCGTAAGCTCATCGATCGCTTCTGTTTCAAGTTTGATTCGTTGTTGTGATTGGTCATCAAAAGGACGATTTAGACAACAAACATCCATGTAGATTCGATATTTCATACAGTCACCTCCTTTACCATCATACAAACCGCCACGCCCTGCTGAATATCAAACACATTTTCATCCTTTGTGCCATCCACAGCCGTTTCCTTCTTCTTAGAATTACCATGCAAATCTAAAATCCTAATCCAATTAAAACTCTTCGCCAAACTCTGACGCATTCCCCGAAAAGTGGGATTATCCAAATAACCATGATTCGTCACAAATGCCAAAATCCCTGTCCCCGTCTTATCAATGCGCCACTGTGAAAAGCGAATAAACTTCACATAGTCATCCTGCAACCATTTCGGATTCTTCTCTCCCAATGGCAAGCCATCCACAAAATAATAATCCTTCACCAAAGCGCCCACCCACTCGCTCTTATTTTCGGAATGTCCCGAATAAGGAGGATTGCCAATCACCACCATCACAGGAATATCGAGCTTGACCCCAGCCGCCTCATTCGATTCCTCAGCAATAAATTCCTTAAATAAAGTCTCCGATCGCCGCTTTGCATCATCTAGCGTATTCGTCAAATAAACCCCCAACCTTTGCGAACTATCAAACCGATAACCCGACTCCTCCAAAAACAAACCCAACTTCAAATGACAAATCGCATAGGGAGCCATCAACAACTCAAACCCAAACACACGCGGCAACAGATGATCGCGCACATAGTCCGACCATGAAATATCACCAAGCCTCTGTTTAATTAGCGATCGCGCCTCACCATCATTCTCAAAGCGATCGTAAATCAACTTAAAAATCCATAACAAAAAAGTCCCTGTACCACAGGCAGGGTCGAGAATCCTCACATCTGGATCAGCCAACCCAAGAGGCTTATCAAACTTCTCCTTAATTAAAATATCAACAGAGCGAACCATATAAGAAACCACAGGCTCAGGCGTATAGTAAACCCCACGCCGTTCGCGCATCTTTGGCTTATACGCCGCCAAAAAGTCCTCATAAAAGCGAATCACAATATCCTCACGATTCATCTTCTCCCGAAAATCCGAAAGAATCGCATCCATTTTCGCCGCCCGTAAAATCCCAAACACTTCCGCAATGCAACCGATTAAATCATCACCCAACTCCTTCGGCTTCTGCTCCGACACATCCTTAAATAATTGCCGCAAAAATGGATTAGTCTCAGGCAACTGTTGCCAAGCATCGCGCCGATTAAAATCAAACAACGGATCACGCACATGGCTAAACACTCGCGCCGTAAATAATCCATAGGCGATCGTCTGAGCATAAATATCCGCAAAACTATAATCCTTCTCACTCTCCGCCGCCAACTTCAGACTAGGCAACAACTCACGCTGAAAGCTCAACAGCAACCTGTGCAAATAGCCATCATTCCCCTCAGCCCCATATACCAAGGGCAGAACTTGCTCAATTCGCTTTGTCACCTCCGCCAACAATTGCGCCAACTCCTTCGCCGTCTGCGCCGTCTTATAAAAAGCCCACTCCACAGACGGAATCGAGAAAAAGTCATTGTCAGCATCGGCAAACTTAAACCGATTCGTTAGCACTAAATTCTCTTGATTGAGTCGAACCAATCGCGATCGCAGATCATCACTATTCCAAGCAAAAGTCTCAATCTGTCTCTGACGTAAACCACCCTCCATCGGCAACACCATCACCACCCGTCCCGATCGCTCGGCAACAGGCAACAGCAAATACATCACAGGCATATTTTCCAGATCCTGCTCCAAATAATGCCCATAGATCCTTTGCTGCTGTGCTGGTGTAGTCAAAAACACCTTAATCTCAGCATCACTAAGCCGATCTAGCTCCTCATAAAACTCCACAGCGATCGGACAAGTATTCTTAGCCTGTGCAACATCCTGTCCCGCTCTCACATACCGAAACCCCGAACCCGTCCGATCCAACTCCTGCAAGGGATAGCCCAAAAATTCTCGCAAAGCTTCAACGCGCTGCGCCTCAGTCCCCATTGCGATCGCTTCAAACCTAGACAAACCTTCAGACATCTTCAAATCCTTATCGATAGAAATACAAAAGAAATACAGAATTTTTTAGGATAATTACCAGCATACAGCCCTTTGCATAAAAAATATTGAAAGCGGCGCATCGCGCCGCTTTCAATATTTTTTCTAAATTTATAAATCGGAATGTTGGGATTTGAACCCAAGACCCCCACTACCCCAAAGTGGTGCGCTACCAAGCTGCGCTACATCCCGTTGCGTTTTTGACGCTTTCCTATTATAGCACGATGATTTGCAAATTTTGCTAGCTAATAAAAAATTGATCAATAAATAATTGAGGTGCAGCGCTTCGCGCCGCACCTCAATTATATTCTTTTGACGCTATCTACAACTCTTGATCATTCCAAGACTTAGGATCTTCTAAGGGTTCTAGATGTGTCATCACATTTATGTTGGGCAAAGCCCCACAAATATTTGTCTCCACCTCTTCACAGAGATCATGTCCTTGCTGGACAGTCCATGCCCCAGGGACTAACACATGAAACGAAGCAAACCTCTTTGTGCCTGCCATTCGGGTACGAATCGCATGAAATTGAATTTCTTGCTGGTGGTACGACGACAAAATTTCTTTAATCATCTGCTGTTCTTCTAAAGGGATTGATGCATCTAAAAGCGCTGAACCACTCTCTTTGATTAGTTTTATGCCAGTCCAAACAATATTCGCAGCTACAACAAAGGCAATGATGGGGTCAAGAATTAGCCAACCTGTTACAGAGACTAACAGGATTCCTAAAATTACTCCCACAGAAGTCCAGACATCGGTTAATAGATGATGCGCGTCAGCTTTTAGGGTAATGGAGTGCAGTCGTTTTCCTTCCCTAAGCAAGATTAAGGCGACACCGCCATTAACTAATGAGGCAAACACCGAAAGTCCTAAACCGAGTCCAATTTGCTCCAGAGGTTGTGGATCAACGAGTCTGGGAATAGCCGCGATCGCGATACTAACTGCCGCTACTAAAATCAAAGCCCCTTCAAATCCACTAGAAAAATACTCTGCCTTAGAATGCCCATACACATGTTCTTCATCGGGTGGCTTAGCGGCGTAGGTGATAGCCCAAACTGCTCCGATCGCTGCAACTAGGTTAACTCCAGACTCCATCGCGTCGGACAAGAAGCCTACCGAGTTAGTCAATAAATATGCACCAAACTTTAAGGCGATCGTCAAAATTGCGGCAGCGATCGAAAGAAACGCATAATAGCGAGCCGATTTATTACGCATATGAGACTTTTGTGTAAGCTAGAGATTATCTGGGGCAATTCCCACCTTACGCAGTTTAGCAGCATACTTTGACAATAGATGAGTGGCGGCACTTCACGCCAGCAATTGTCATTATGAAACCAATTTTGGGGTTGGCAGCGCCTAAGGTGCTGCCAACCCCAAAATTAGTTTTTTGAAAGCCAGCCTTAGGCTGGCTTTCAAAAAACCAATTTTTACAATGAGAATTGCTGGCTTCACGCCGCCATTCGTCTATTTTTTCTATTCAGTGATTACATTGCTACTCCCTTCCCACTCAAGGATTAGTGGTCACTAGTACTTGAGTGAGAAGGGAGTATTCCACAATATTTGAACCAATGATCGAGTATAAGAGTCTAAAGACACTAACCGTTAACGGAACTCTTATGCGATCAGATATGCAATCAGAGAAGCAGCTAGAAACACTACCAGAAGATGAGTTAGCAATCGATGATCTTGATCTCGATGCGGATATTCCCAAGAAAAGATTTTTGGGTGGTTGGGGCGGACGGATCGCGATATTGCTAATTTTAGTAACGATCGCGGGCGGTGGCTACTATGCTTATACGCAACTGACTGCACCAGCTAACACTCAGGGAAATAAAAAACGCGATCGCCTTGTTTCTCTAAAACGGGCTAATTTACCGATTATAGTCACGGCAAATGGCACAATTCAGCCAGAGAAATCAATCAATGTTAGCCCCAAAAGCTCAGGGCGACTGAAAAGTTTATTGGTTAAGGAAGGAGAAAATGTACGGACAGGGCAGATTCTCGCCTATATGGATGAATCGAATACCTTAGGTCAAGTTACGCAAGCGGATGGCAATCTAGCGGCGGCTCAGGCAGGTTTAGAGTTATTAAAAGCAGGTAATCGCGCTCAAGATATTGCCCAAGCCCAAGCCAACTTGGTTAATGCTCAAGCCACATTGGAGCAGTCCGAGATCGTATTTCGTCAAAACCAGCAGCTTTTTACAGAAGGGGCGATCGCCTCGCGAGATTTAGATGCGGCAAGAACTACGATGGAGGCAAACCGCGCCAAAGTCACTCAGGCTAAAGAAGCACTGTCTTTACAACAAGCGGGATCACGTCCTGAAGAGGTTTTTCGGGCTGAAGCGCAGGTGATCGCCGCCACAGGATCTCTACAAAGTGTGCAATCACAACTAGAAGATACGATCATTCGCGCTCCCTTTGATGGTGTAGTAGTGCGGAAATATGCTGACCCCGGGGCTTTTGTGACCCCGACTACTTCAGGAAGTGCGGTGAGTTCGGCAACTGCTTCTTCGATTTTGGCGCTAGCTAGCAATAATCAAGTGGTGGCAAATGTGGCGGAAGCCGATATCTCACGAATTGCGATCGGGCAAACCGTAACGATCCAAGTCGATGCCTATCCCACCAAAAAGTTTAATGGGAGAGTAGTTTCGATTTCGCCGCAAGCGATTGTTAATCAAAATGTCACTAGTTTTGAGGTGAAATCAGAAATCACTTCTGAAGATAAGCAATTATTGCGATCGGGCATGAACGCGAGTTTAGAATTTAAAGCGGGTGAACTGAAGGATGTTTTAGTAGTGCCAACTGTGGCGATCGTGCGGCAGCAGGGCGGGACAGGTGTTTATGTAAAAACTGAGCAGAGTGAAACTCCCGTATTTACGACCATTGAAACAGGTGTAACAATCGGCAATCAAACTGAAATTAAGTCTGGCTTGACGGGTGAAGAAAAAATTTTTGTTTCTTTTCCTGAAGGTACTCGTCCACGCACTGAGCCAAGAGGTGTCCCTGGTTTATCGCCTTCACCACAAAGGAGTCGCGGTTAAAGCTTGTGGCCCGCAAGACTGATCAAACCGCTATAAATCCATGAACACAAACAAAGCCCGCATTAAAGTTGCTAAAGTTCCCTTTGCCGAAATTTTCTCCATGGCAGCGGAATCTTTATGGAATAATCGTTTGCGAACTGCTCTAACAATGTTGGGTGTCATCATTGGCATTGCGGCGGTGATTGCGATTACATCGATTGGGCAGGGTATCCAAAAGTCAACCGAAAGTCAATTGCAGGCGCTTGGCACAAATTCTATTAACGTACTGACAGGCTCGGCAAGAGCAGGGGGAATTAGTCAGGGTGGTGGCTCTGCCTCGACTTTGACTTTAGAAGATGCAAAAGCAGTTGCCCAAGCACCTGCGGTAAAGTTGGTATCAGCTTATTTGCAAAGAAATAGACAGGTTTCCTATGGCAATCAAAACACTTCAACGACCATAATTGGGACAGATGTTAATTATTCGCCGATTAGGAATACCTTCCCTACAGAGGGAAGGTACTTTGATCAAGAAGATATTGACAATGCCCGATCGCTAGCAGTGCTAGGTTCCAAAGTAAAATCCGATCTATTTGGTCGCGCCAATGCTCTTGGTGAAAGGATTCGCATCCAAGGCGAACAGTATGAAGTAATTGGGATCATGGAGACTAAAGGAGCTTCAGGTGGTTTCGATCAAGACGATCGCCTGTTCATTCCGCTTAAAAATATGTCGGCGCGACAGGTGGGCAACAATGCTTTGCAGGGAGTCTCGGTGAATGGATTTTGGGTACAAGCTCTTGATGAGTCAGAAATTGAAGCCGCCCAGTTTCAGTTAACAAATCTCTTGAGATTACGACACAAAATCTATCCACCGCAGCCCGATGATTTTCGGATTGTTAATCAAACTGATATTGTCAGTGCCTTTACCAATATTGTCGGCTTATTAACGCTCATGGTCGGTGCGATCGCAGCGATATCTCTCATCGTCGGAGGTATTGGGATCGCGAATATTATGCTAGTTTCGGTGGTGGAACGTACTCGTGAAATTGGGGTCAGAAAAGCTCTAGGTGCAACGCGATCGGCAATTCTTAATCAATTTTTGACGGAGGCGATCTTAGTGTCAGGCTTGGGCGGCGTGCTTGGAATAGGACTTGGTGTGGCGATCGCCTTCGGTGCATCGACAATTTTTCAATTCCCGTTTTTAGTTTCGATTTGGGCAGTGCTAGCAGGTTTCGGCTTGTCGATGATTGTGGGTCTAGTGGCAGGAGTTATCCCCGCCCGCAGTGCTGCTAAGTTAGATCCAATTCAAGCTTTGAGAAGTGATTAACCCAAATTGCCCTCATCCCCCAGCCCCTTCTCCCAAAGAGGGAGAAGGGGAGTAAGAAAATTTCTTGTTCCTCTCTCCCTTCTTGGGAGAGGGGCTAGGGGTGAGGGTCTTGGCAACTTCTGCGTAAGTCTCACAAAACACACAAAACTATGATTCGTTTAGAAAATATCCGTAAAGCCTATCGCCTTGGCGAAGTGAACGTTCCTATTCTCAAAGGTATTGATCTAGAGATCAAAGCAGGGGAATATGCATCAATTATGGGAATGTCTGGCTCAGGTAAGTCTACGCTGATGAATATCATCGGCTGCCTCGATCGCCCCTCTTCTGGTAAATACTATCTCGAAGATCGAGAGCTAACTACCTATAACGATGATGAATTAGCATTTATTCGCAATCGGCGCATTGGGTTTGTGTTTCAGCAATTTAATTTACTGTCTCGCTCCTCGGCGATCGAGAATGTGATGCTGCCAATGGTTTATTCCAATATTCCTAAAGAAAAGCGTCACCGTCTGGCGACAGAAGCTTTAACTAGGGTAGGACTAAAGGATCGAATGCTCAATCGTCCTAGCCAACTATCAGGGGGACAACAGCAACGGGTGGCGATCGCCCGCGCCTTGGCTAATCGACCCGCCTTAATTCTTGCCGATGAACCCACGGGAGCATTGGACAGCCAGACATCCCATGAAGTAATGGAACTATTGGGTGAGCTAAATTCTCAAGGCATAACGATTGTGTTAGTTACCCATGAGCATGATGTTGCCGAGAGAACTCGCAGAATTATCCGTATTCAAGATGGATTGATTTTGAAATCAGAAGAGAAGGCTAAAGCGATCGCGTAAGTAAATTGTGTTGCACTTTCTTAAAACCCAAAAGAGTAAGGGTGGCGCTTATTCTTTTGGGTTCTGATTTTTATTATGCCAAGGTACTTACAGCCATAGCTACTTGTATTAAATAGTGAGAAGCGGCGCTTCGCGCCGCTTCTCACTATTTTGTTTTATGTCCTAACAAGAATGGCGACAGCGATATGAGCAGATTTCTTGTTAAAACTTGGATTATGACTTAATTTTAATGACAACAGCTATAGGTTATCAGCTAAGGTCGTGAACCATCTTTTTACAAATAGTCCAGTTCCTAATCACATAGCATTCAATGCAACATCAACTTCCAGTGGATTTACTGGACTGGTTAGCACATTAATTATTTTATTAATTGTGGCAACTGCGGTCGCACTGGTGACTAGAAAGCTACGAATTCCCTATGTCGTTGGATTGGTACTAGCAGGTTTAGCCATTCCTAAGCAAATATTACCTACTTCTATTGGCTTAGATCCTGAAGTAATCTTAAATCTATTTTTGCCGATTCTTATCTTTGAAGCGGCGATCAATACCGATATCAGTCGTCTTCGTAGCACGATCAAGCCGATTTTACTTCTAGCAGGACCTGGGGTAATTGTGTCAGCAACAATCACGGCGACATTGCTCAAATTTGGTATTGATTTAGCATGGATTACAGCCGCCGCAGTTGGTGTGATTTTAACAATTACGGACACAGTTTCGGTAATTGTTGCATTTAGAAATGTATCTGTACCGCGATCGCTGGCTACTATCGTCGAGGGAGAAAGCTTATTTAATGATGGAATTGCCCTAGTTTTATTGAGCATCATCACTACAATTTTTACTAAGGGTTCTTTCTCTCTTAGCGAAGGAGTGCAGCAAATTTTTATTGCTTTTGTGGGCGGTGGTGTGTTGGGTTTAGGCTTGGGATATCTCTGTGTGGGTTTATTTCAGCAGTTAGATGACGCTTTGAGCAATATCCTTTTGACCGTCGCCGTGGCGTTAGGAACTTTCCAAATTGGTAATGCGCTAGGAGTATCTAGTGCGATCGCGGTGGTAATTGCAGGATTGGTAATCGGTAATTTGGGATTCCGCTATACTTCAGCACCGACATCGGTAAGTTTACTAAATTTCTGGGAGTATGCTGGTTTTGGAGCAAATACCTTTATTTTTTTACTAGTTGGACTAGAAGTATCTCCTTCTGATTTATACAAGTCTGCACCTGCGGCTCTCTTAGCGATCGGCATTTATCAGATTGGGCGAATTTGTTCTATCTATCCATTGCTATACTTATTGAGTTTTTTTGATCGTCCCATACCACTGCTGTGGCAACACGTCTTGATTTTGGGAAATGTTAAGGGTTCTCTATCGATGGCACTGACTCTAACTTTGCCTTTAGGTTTACCAAATCGAGAGCAAGTAGTTACCCTCGTATTTAGCACTGTCTTGATTTCGCTCGTGGGTCAAGGTTTGAGCTTATCTGGACTGGTGAAAAAACTAAAACTATCTAGACCATCTCTATCCAAACAAAAGCTAGAAAATTTACAGCTAAGTTTAATTGCTTCAAAAGCAGCCCAAAAAGAATTAGCTAATCTTCTAGATTCAGGCATTCTTCCGAAATCTTTATATGAAGAATTGTTTGCTAGTTATCAAGCAAAAATTGCTGTCTCTGAAAAAGAGATTCGAGATGTGTTTAGTCACACAGATATTAGTGAATTAGATGCAAATGGCGAGCAAACCAATTTAGCAGGAATTCGCCGCCGTCTTTATCTTGCAGAAAAAGTTGCTGTCAATGAAGCCTTACGCAAGGGATTGCTATCTGACGATATTGGTCAAGAATACCTCAAGCTTCTCAATACAAAACTTCTCTCCTTAAAAGATGAATAACACCAACACAAGAAAGATTTTGAAAGGCTGGCGAAGCCAGCCTTTCAAAATCTTTCTTGTATAGCTATATAAAACCCAAGAGAGAGTTGCGGCGCAAAGCGCCGCAACTCTCTCTTGGGTTTTATGTCCGTCCTAACACAGTAGCCATAACTAGCCACATAAACCCATAAAGTCAAGCGTTTGTCTTACTAGAGTTGGTTTTGTGACAATCAAAATTGTTGAACCACCTTCCAGAACAGTGCTACCGTTAGGAACAATTAAATCTTCGTGGGCATGGGATTGATAGCCAATGATTAGTGTTCCTGTAGGGAAATGCGGATTTTGAGCAATTTCCGCAACGGTGCGATTGACAATGGAGCAAAGGTTAGGAATAGAAAGCTTAATTACTTCTACTTGTCCCTGCTCAAAATGCATCATCGCATCTACTTGCGGATATTCGATCGCATTGACAATTCTGGCGATCGCTAATTCTGCTGTCCCAATGATATGAGTTGCTCCTGCCAATTGATAAGGCTCAGCAAAGTCGCGATCGCTCATGCGTACCATAATTTGCAACACCCCAAAATGCTTGGAAAGTGTGACCATCGCTAGGTTTAGGGCATCTTCTCTCAGAGCCGCAATAAAAGCACCACATTTACGAATGCCCGCCTCCAGCAAAACGGTAGTGTTGACGGCGCTCCCTTCAAAAGCCATTACTCCAATTTTTTCACGGGCATACTTACAAGCAAGGGGATCAATATCAATCACTGCGATCGTGTGTCCCATGCTCAATAGGGTCTTTGCCAGATCCAGACCCATCATTCCCGCACCACCAATGAGAATATACATTTCCACTCCTAACTTTTGGTTCGCTTAATTTAAGGATAGGCTCTTGCATAGGGCAGCAATTCAAAATTTAGAACGATTTTGCAACATTTCAGCAGTTAGCTAAAATATTGAGAATCAGAAACGCCAACAAGAAAGGCGGCACAAAGCGCCGCTTTTCTTCTTCGGGTTTATGTTAAGAATTGGCGAACTTGCGGCGATAGCTGCAAACAGTATTGTGTAGCAGCATCGTAACGGTCATTGGTCCTACGCCCCCAGGGACAGGCGTGATGTAGGAAGCAACTTCACTAAGCCCTGCATAGTCCACATCGCCTACTAGTCGAGACTTGCCTTCACTGTCAGTAACTCGATTAATGCCCACATCAATTACCACAGCGCCTGACTTAATCATATCGGCAGTGATCATTTCAGGTCGGCCGATCGCAGCAATCACAATATCAGCTTGACGGGTAATTTCCGCCAAATTTTTGGTACGAGAATGGGCGATCGTCACAGTGGCATTAGCTTCCAAAAGCATCATTGCCACGGGCTTCCCAACTAAAATACTGCGTCCCAAGACCACCGCATTTTTGCCAGCAAGTTCGATTTTGGCTTCCGCTAATAGCTCCATTACCCCCGCAGGAGTGCAGCTTCGCAAGCCGTCTTCACCTCTGACTAACTTGCCGAGATTAAGAGGATGCAAGCCATCAGCATCCTTGTCAGGATCAAGGCGATTTAGTAAAGCGATCGCATCTAGATGAGCAGGCAATGGTAACTGAATCAAAATGCCATCCACGCGATCGTCAGCATTTAGTTGATCGATTACCTGCTCTAGTTCTGCTTGAGTGGCGCTAGTAGGAAAGTGTTTGCCAAAAGAAGTAATACCTGCTTTTTGGCAAGCTGTTTCTTTGTTTTTGACATAGGCGGCACTGGCGGGATTATCTCCCACCATTAATACTGCTAGCCCCGGAGGGCGACCATATTTGGTTTGTAATTGAGCGACCTCTTCGGCGATCGCTCTTTGCATTTTTTTAGCAAGGGCTTTGCCGTCAATAATATTTGCCATAAACTGCCACAAATTATTTGCAATGATTTAGCGCCTATGAATTGTATCGCTGTATTGCTGCCATTCGTATCAAAGCCAAAAAAGTGTGAGGCGGCGCGGAGCGCCGCCTCACACTTTTTTGGCAAGCAAGGAATGTTTGAAACATTCCCGTACTTCACTAAACTGTAAAACGCTATAAGATCTAGATGAATACAAAACTAGAAGCCTCTAGGCTACCAGTATTAACACCTGTGAAAGTAGCAATTACAGAACCACCAACGGCGATATTGTTGCCAGTGCGAACTAAGTCCGCCAAACCAAAACTTGCGCCTTTAAATCCAATTACATCTGTACCAATTTGGAAGTCAATAATTGTATTTGCCGACTTGACAATATCACCAGTGAAAATCCAGAACTGATCAGATCCAGCACCTCCTGATAGCAAGTTACCGCCGCCTTCGCTAGCGAAGAACTTGTCAGTGCCATCACCACCAAGAGCGCGATCGCCTGTCCCAAGGAAGAAGGTGTCATCACCAGCGCCACCAGATATCCGATTACCACCTTTGCTATCCAGAGCGTCAAAGGTATCGTTACCCGAACTGCCAAATACGCGATCGTTTTGACTGACATAGATAGTGTCATTACCACTGCCAAGATCGACACGGTTATTTCTACTTAAAGGGTTAAATGCAAGGTCTACAGAATCGTCACCTGCGCCTGTAAAGATAATATTGTTTTCAGCATTAAAAGCGCTGTTAGAAGCAGCAATCAATAGATCATTACCAGGTGTTCCCACTGAAATTAAGCCATTATTTGCAGTTACGGCATTAGCGATGGAGATCGCAAAAATATCGTTTGCTGTTGCGTTGGCAATATCCCTTGCTGTTACTTTTACGTTCAGGGTTCCGACATCTGTGCTAGCAGGTGTGCCACTAAATGTGCGAGTTGTTGGGTTGAAGCTCAACCAGTTGGGCAGAGCGTTACCATTTCCTAATGTTGCGGTGTAACTGAGGATATCACCAGCGTCAATATCGGTGAAGGTATTGATAGGGATTTGGAAGTTAAAAGCGTCACCTTGTTTGGCGTTTAGATCGGCGATCTCGGAATTGACGATTGGCGCTTCGTTCACATCATTGATGTTGATGGTCAGTGCCTTGTCGTAGCTCAGTCCACCTCCATCGGTTGTCCTGACTAAAATGCTATAGCTTGATTTGGCTTCAAAATTGGGCGATGCATTGATCAGTAGTTGATTGCCGTTGATAGCAAAGGCAGCGTTGTCATTTGTGCCATTCACAAAGCTATAGGAGAAGGTATCACCGATGGTTGGGTCGGTGGTGGTGAAAGTCCCGATCGCGCTGTTTGCCGCTACATTTTCATTAATGGAGTTGGCACTTAGAGCAATATTTGTGGGTGCGCTGTTCAGATTCAAACCAACCAATACTGGATCGTGATCGGAGGTACGGAATGGCTGAGAACTGTATAGACTGTTGACTTGACCTGCGGACTTAAATTCGGTGTTGTAGTCGAGAACTGTAGGTTCGTCAGCATTGATATGCCATTCGATCGCGCCTGTAACTTGTGATGCCAGAGTTGAATTGCCTAGAGCATGGTCGAGAGCGCCAACCTGTCCATTAAATACATAGGAGTAATTAGTATTTGGAGAAAGGTTGTTATATCCCGAACTTGCTAAAGTTGTGAGCGGATTTTCTTGGGCGTAAGCGTTGAAGTCACCTAGAAGGATATAGTCGGCATCACTAGTACCTGTCGGATTGGTGGCAAGCCATGCTGCTAAGTCTTGAGCTTGGCGTGTACGAGTGCCATTGGAGAAGCCTTGACCGTCGCCAGCATCAGCATCACCCACACCACCAGAGCTAGATCCTTTGGATTTGAAGTGATTGATGACTGCGGTAAATTGTTCACCAGTCGAGATTTGTTGAAATGTCTGCGCGAGGGGCTTACGTCCAACTAAGTCAAACGAACCCGTTCCGTAAAAATTGGGAATGAATGCCGCCGCACCGACAGTCGTTACTTTACTTGGTTTATAAATAAAGGCAACGCTAATAGCATCAGTTCCTAAACTATTGCTACTAGGATTAATGAAAGCGTAAGTTCCCGCACCAGCGATCGCATTCAAGCCGTTAACTAAGTCTTGAATGGCGCTAGTAGAACCATAGCCATTGTTCTCAATCTCAGTAAGTCCTAAGACATCGGCTCCAGTGGCAATGATCGCGTTGATCGTCTTGTCACGCTGGCGATTAAATTCAGTGGTAGTGTTAGCACCGCGAGGCTCGAACTGCAGTCCATTCGCAAAGGTGACGACTGTGTTGGTATCGAGATCGTTGAAGTAGTTGAGAACGTTAAAACTACCAATCTTTAGGGTTCCACCAACTGCGGGAGGCGTGACTGGGCGATCGTTCGTAGGAGTGAAGTTAACCCCTGTAGAAGTTTGGATGCGATATCCTTCAAAGCGCTCGTCTAAAACACCAGTGATATTAGCAACGGTGTCGCCACTGCGGAGGGTATTAGAAGCGCTCAGAGGTTGACCGCCACGACCAAATAATGTCGGATCTACGTTTTGAGTGCCGCTTCCGTCATCGAGATAGATTCTGCGATTAGCGATTTCGGCAAGATAGGCTGCATATCCACTGACGCTAGGCGCATTGAATTGAGTGTATTGATCGAATCGGGCATCGGTTCCTGCTTGGTTGCTTGCACCATCAACAGCGAGTACGACTTGTCCGAAACGTCCTAATTGGAAGTTTTCAGTAACAGTCAGGTTACCAGTTGCCGCGCTGAGATTAATCAGCATTCCTTCGTAGCGCTCTAGGTCGGTGGAACTGGTAGTAGGTAACTGGATATTGGTAACAGTTGGCAATACACTTGCGCCTAAATCAAGAACGGTTCCAGAAGTAATATCTAGCTCTGTCAGACTACTGTTATTGCCATTACTAGTACTGGTAAACTCCTTGACTGTTCCAGTGATGCGGACTTTATCGCCAACGCTGCCAGCGAATTTTCCATTGGGGTCGTAAACAAAGATGGCTTCGGAAGTTGCGTCGTTACCATCGGAGTCAGCATCTTCTTCTTGGACATAGAATCCGTTAAGTTTCGTAGCACCGAGAAATGCTCTGGTGACAATCCCTTCAATGGTTTGGATTCCTGTCAAGGCGGCTGTCGAACCACTGCCTTGAATCGCACTGATTTTAGTTGGCGTAACAACTACTGGATTGGCAATAAGCCCTGGAGAGCCAACCTCTGTCACCGACAAGTTATTAACAACTGAGAAAGCACCATTTACACCAACAGCACTTTGGGTTGCGATCGCCGCATTTTGCAACAAGGCAGCATTGTCAAAGGTGGTAAATGGGGATGCGGCTGGCGATGCGCCGAAGGTAACGCTTGCTTGAAGGACACCAGCGTCATTAAAGATATTGATAGCATCACCACCAGTACTCAAGCCAATGCCAGACCCACTGTAGTTACCAATCTTTAAGTTAGCGGGTGGAGTTGCGCCAAACCAATTGGTTAGAAATGTAGGATTAGGAGTTGCACCTTCAATGAAGATTACCGATTCTCCAGCACCAATAGTTGTTATACCGCTTAAAAGAACAGATGAAGCGAAGCTGTTAGAACTATCGTCAACTTTCCAGCCAGAGATATTTACGGCGCTAGAGCCAGTATTGGTAAGTTCAAACCAATCGGCGGCAACAAGTGAATTACCACTGCTCCAAGGCGCAACTTCAGTGACAAATATAGTACTAGTAGTAGAAGAGGGAGTTTCATTTACTACATCAGTGATAGATAGAGCAAACGCCGTACTTGCGTCAGGATTAGTGCCGATAGATGTATCATCCACGTTAACACTAACGCTATAACTGGTCTTGGTTTCAAAATCTAAGGTTGTTCCTGCTTTAACAAAAAGCGCATTCCCTGAGATCGTGAAGAAACTCGCATCAGTACCACTCAAGCTAAGAGTATTTGTTCCCAATCCATCATCAGTAATAGAGATGTCAGCTACTTTAAGTGGGTTAGCAGTACTGGTATTTTCCGCGATCGCATTGACTTGATTGCTCAGGACTACTGCGGTGGGCGCTTGGTTGGGAACTACAGAAGGGGCATAGACCGAAAGTTGTGGAATATCGCCATTTTCACTAGTGACGTATAAAAAACCGTCTTTGTCTACCGTGAGTCCTTCAAACTGCTGGTCAGGAACTGATAGGGTATTGCTAGGCTCAGAGACGATTGTTAAGGAGCTAGAGACATTCCCAGCGCGATCGATGTTAACGATTTTGCCAGAAGCTTGGCTCAAGAGCAGTAGTCTATCGCTTGTAGGCGATAGGGTTGAGAAGGCAAAAACATCTGCAAAGTCGGCAATTCCTGCCAAAGATGGAGTGAAGAGATCGGTCGAATTAACAGTGGTGGGCGAACCATTGCTTGCTGTTAACGCCGTAAAGTCAATCGTAGTTTGAAAAACTCCTAAGGGATTCTCTTCTTTAACTGCGATGAATCCGTTTGTCAGTGGGTCAAAGGTAATACCTTCAATCCCAATATTGCCGATAGTCGTACCCAGTTTTACAGTCTGGACATTAGCCGCAGTAAGAGTTGTGTTAGGGGTATAGGTAAACTTACTCGCTTGACGGACTCGCTCATCGGCGATCACAAACTGACCGTTCCCAATATAAGTAAGCCCCTCTGGATCAGCAAATAGTCCAGCAGTTAAAGTCATTGAGTCGATCAATTGTCCTGTCTTTGATACTTGCACGATCGCTGTGCCACCATCGCCAACTACAAAAAGCGAATCGGTGTCCTTGTTATAGGTCACTGCCGAAACTTCTCGTGCCAAAAAATTGGTTCCAGTAGTAGCAACAGGCAAGTTGAAAAGTCCAACACGAACATAGTTAGAAAGGTCGATGCCAGTAATGGTTGGAGTTACACCACCGCTAGTAAATGTTTGACCTGCATTGATTGTCCCAGAAGAAACGGCACTTGGGGCATTCCATACAAAGTTACCAGACTCAGTGCCAGTGCCAGTTAGCTGTAAACTCAGACCCGCTGCTTCAGTACCTGACTCTAAAACTCCAATATCAGTACTGGTAAGACCATTTGCAGCACCACTGGTAGCAGTGAAGACTCCCTCGTAACTTAGAAATTGAACAACCGTACCATTGTTAACCAATGCAATACCATCAGGCGCTCCGTTTTGAATCCCATTGGATGGGAAAGAAACGCTGAAGGCTCCAAAGCCATTACCTTCATCATCGATACTGAACGTGCTAAGGTCAGTAGTGTTGTATGCTGCCCCACCAGTGCCGTTGTATAATACAAGAGTCCAGCCTGTTAAATTAGTGCCAGCCACGCCAGCGATTTCGACAAATTCGCCAATATCTGTACCGTTGTTATCGTAATGAATTTCGTTAATAAAAACTGTAGCCACGTTGTTTTCCTTTGATGTTTTTTTACTGAAATATATTGTGCAATTCTGCTAATCTGCTTGAGGTTTAATCGCGATCGCCTTTAGCAATTATTCAAGCGTGTAGCGAGAGTTAAGCGGGGAAATAGGCTATAGGTTTGTAGACATGTTAAGTTTCGTTCCTATTGATACAGATATGTCGTCGTTTCCAGCATAAAGGCGGATACTGGTTGCTCAGGTTAAATTCACATCAAGCCTTAGTTAACGTTCAGTTATAGCTACAGTCATCAATATTTAGGACAAAGCCGCAACTCTCTCTTGGGTTCTGGCTACAGCGATCGCCAATTCAACGAATAGAGGTTAAACATATGTTGCGTTCTTTTGTGTTGACGAGCCTTAGTTTTTTACTAGCAATTCCCTGCTTCTCTGCGGTATGGATATTGCCAGTTGAGAGTTATCCAGAACAAGACGAAGTTAGAGGAGGTTCCTCACCTTTGCTAAATCCTCTATTTATCTTGAATTTGATTTTTACTTTGAGTCAATCTAGTAGCAGTTCACAACCAAGAGAAGATTTATCACCTGAAATCGCCGAAATTAGAGGCCAGATCAGTCGGCTATACTTTCTTTTGGCGCGGCAATATGCTTTACAAAATCAACTTCCTGAAGCTTGTAATGCTCTCGAAAAAGCCCACAGTTCAGAACTAGAAGCCTATCTACGCAGAGATTTGCCAGCAAAACAGAGTGATAGTAAAGATTGCTATGCTTCTGATCTACAGCGTATTTCCCAATTAACTGGCAGTCCAACCGCCTTGGTCTATGCCACAACTTCTCAAGGTGGTTTGGAATTGATTATGGTTCCACCGAGTGGCGATCGCACTAAATATCTCACCAAGCAAAACCTAAAACAACTTTCAGAACCTGCGATCGCCAATCCTGTCCGCAAAATAACGGGTAATGCCACTACTAAAGACGTTGATATAGTCATTTCTGATTTCCGCAATAGTCTGCGCGATGACGCATCAGAGGACTTTATGCCCTATGCTCGACAACTCTATGATTGGGTGATTCGTCCCATTGAGGCAGATTTAGACCGTAATCAAATTAAGTCAATTGTATTTGTGATGAATGGAAACTTGCGCGTAGTTCCCCCTGCGGCGTTCCATGATGGCAAGCACTTTTTAGTGGAAAAGTATGCCGTGACTACAATTCCTAATTGGCAGTTAACAGAGCCAAAACGTACTGATCGCACTCTCAATCCTCAAGTGCTAGCAATGGGACTGTCTGAGTCTTCGGGTGGTTGGGCGGCTCTACCTGCAACTAAAGTGGAAGTGGAAGCGATATCTTTGCAAGTATTAACGGGCAAGGCTTTTATGAATAGTGAGTTTACGATTGACAACTTGCGATCGCAACTTGATAAACAGAAATACGGCATTGTCCATCTTGCCACCCATGCCAAATTTCTAGATCAATCTCCTAGCCAATCCTTTATTCAATTTTGGGGCGATCGCTTGCAGATGGATCGCATTAGCAAGTTGAATTTGGTGACAGATATGTTGACTCTAAGTGCCTGTGAAACTGCCGTGGGACAGAATTTGGGTTTGGCAGGGTTAGCAGCAAGCTCAGGCGCAAAGAGTGTATTAGCTTCTCTATGGACGGTTAGCGATGCGGGAACAGCGCCTCTAATGATTCGTTTTTACAGTGGTTTAGCCACTGCACCAAGTAAGGCGATCGCTCTTCAACAGGCGCAGTTAGCCTTACTCAGAGGGAATGTCCAAATCAAAAACGATCAGATTAAGGGAATAGAAGGAATAGTAGGCATTCCCTTTAGTTTTAATGCTAACAATATCGATCTTAAACATCCTTACTATTGGTCTTCTTTTACTCTAGTTGGCAATTGGCTATAAAACCAGAATACTCTCTTCCCAGTGAAGAATTAGACGTTGCGGCGCTTCGCGCCGCAACGTCTAATTCTTGGTTTTGTATGTCTATTTCTTTGGTGGGAAGGGATTATGAATTGCAGCACGAAATGCCGCAATTCATACTGCTAGAGTAACTCGATATTTTCCTTAATAGAATTCGCGGAATTATGGAGTACTGCTAACTCTGCATCAGTGAGTTGAATCTCGATTACTTTTTCGGCTCCCTGACTTCCCAACTGCACTGGCACACCCATAAATATATCCGTTAAGCCATACTCCCCTGTCAGATATGCCGCCGCAGGCACAATCCGATGGCGATCGCGGAGGATGGCTTCCACCATCACATAAGTTGCTGCCGAAGGTGCAAAATAAGCACTGCCAGTCTGCATTAATTTCACGATTTCAGCTCCCCCATTGCGTGTCCTCTCCACGAGACGCGCGATCGCTTCGGCAGATAGTAACTCTGTAATTGGCACACCATTAACTGTGGATAGTCTTGGCAATGGCAACATCAGATCCCCATGTCCGCCTAAAACTGTGGCATGGACATTGGCGATCGAGATACCTAATTCCATCGCAATAAAGGTTTGAAATCTGGCTGTATCTAATACTCCCGCCATACCCAAAACTCTTTGGGGTGGTAATTTGCTGACTTTCCATGTTAAGTAGGTCATCACATCAAGGGGATTAGTCACCACTACAAAAATTGCCTTGGGAGACTGAGCGATCGCCTTAGTAACTACGTCTTGAACGATGCCAGCATTGATCTTTAGTAAGTCATTGCGGCTCATGCCTTCTTTACGCGGCAGTCCTGCGGTGACAACCACCACTTCCGAATCTTTAGTGTCGGCATAGTCGTTGGTTCCCACAATCTGGCGATCGTGGGTGGTAATAGAGCGAGACTGCATCAAATCCAAAGCGATTCCTTGTGGTTTTCCCACCACCACATCGCACAGCACCACGTTAGCAATATTATTAGCAGCAATGCGCTGAGCCAACATTCCGCCGACATTTCCTGCGCCGATAACGGTAACTTTGGGCGATGAAATATCTGTAGTTAGGATCGGCATAATTATCGAGATTGTTTAATGCGTAATTTTTGTAATTTCATCTGTTCTTTTGAATTAAGTTTTAGGTCAAAAAGAGAGTGACGCGATCGCGTCACTCTCTTTTTGACCTAAAACTTAATTGTGCGGCGGTGAGCCGCCACGGACTCCACTAGTCCGATCGCCATAAAATTAGCTAATAGCGCCGATCGCCCATAACTTAACCACGGTAAAGGTATTCCCGTTACAGGCGCAACATTGATATTCATCCCGATATTAACAAAAGTCTGAAATAGCACAAAAGAAAACACCCCGATCGCCAAGAGTGAGCCAAAGTTATCCCTAGCATTCACCGCAATTACTAAGAGTCTCCAGCAAATACCGACAAATAGTAACAGCACACAAATACAACCCACAAAGCCAAACTCTTCGCCGATCGCCGAAAAGATAAAATCGGTATGTTGCTCAGGAATAAAACTTAATTGGGTTTGCGTACCCTTAAGCCAGCCCTGCCCTAAAAGCTTACCTGCCCCGATCGCGATCTTGGACTGGATGACGTGATAGCCAGAGCCGAGTGGATCTTGGTTGGGATCGATGAAGAGTAATAATCGCTTCTTTTGGTAGTCCTGAAGGATATTCCACAATAAAATCCCTGCCTGTCCAGAGATCAAATTAATCACAACCGCCATAACTGTACTAACGATACGAAACCAAGGCAGTGAGACCCAAGCCGCCACTCCCATCAAAATCACCCAGACAATCCAAGCGGGTATATATAGCGAAAAAAGCACTGCTGAGACAATCGGCGAAAAAATTAGCAACAACCACCCCAAACTCGCGCCCGCCCAATAAAGCATCCCAATTGTAATCGCCGCAAACACCAATGATGTTCCTAAATTGGGTTGTAAAAAGATTAAAATCCAAGGTGGTAAAGTCACCCAAGCCACTTTGAAAGCATCAATCGGGCTTTGGATCGGTTGGTCATGCATTACCGCCGCTAAAGAAATAATTACCCCCACTTTGGCAAATTCTGAGGGCTGGATATTAAACCCACCAATGGTGATCCATCGTTCTGCGCCCAAGGCTGTCGTCCCAAAAAACATCACCATTAGCAATGAAAAAATAGTGAATGCGTAAATTAGCCAATGCAATCGTAGGAGTTGATCGTAATGAAAACGGGCGATCGCAAACATAGCCACTAACCCAACTACGCCAGTGACCCAATGTTGCCACCACTCAGTACGCTGAGCGCTATAGTCGGAGCTATAGATGGCAACACCACCGATAATCAGCAACATGATCGGAAACAACAACAGCAGAAAATCGGCATCACGCCATTCACGCTTAATATTTTCCCAACTGGGTAGTTCTAAACCTTTTACAATCATAAATTCAGGGCTAGGGATTTTATTCGCATTTCCCATTATGAAACCAAATTTGGAGTTTGCAGCACCTTCGGTGCTGCAAACTCCAAATTTGGTTTTTATAGCTATCGCCAAGTAAACCCAAGAATTGGCTGGCGACGCTCTGCGCCGCCAGCCAATTCTTGGGTTTTATGTCCTAGTAAACTTGGCGATACAGCCTATTGAGGCTTTGAGCGGAGCGCCGCTTCCCAAAATTTCTCTGGGTTTTAATTAAGCGCAAAGCGCTGTATCTATAAAAACTAATTTCCGATCAAACAAACCACAATCATCATGTCATGGATTGAAATCAGTCTGAATACCAATCACGAAGCCGTTGATTGGGTATGTACTTTACTTGCCAAGGAGATATCTCAAGAGGATTTTCATATTGTTGAATATGCTGATCATGGCGATCAAGACAGTGAGTTTTGGTCTTTTACGATTTTCATATATTTGCCTGAAGATACCCAAATTCACCAGAGGGTTGAGACGATCGCCGATATCCTTAAGCCTCTACATCGAACGGGAATGACTACCGAATTGCAAACTTTTGTAGTTGCCGATAAGCCCACCCTACAGACAAATTCAAATTACCCAAAGGCTGTAGTTAAACATATTGGCGATCGCTTTGTAGTGACCGATAACTTAGACTATGTTCCTCATCACGATCAAGAAATAATTCTCCATCTCAAAAAAAGTCTTGCCTTTGGTAGTGGGCTACATCCCGCCACCATACTTAGTTTGCAACTCTTAGAACGTCATGTGCAGCCAGATTCACAGACCCTCGATCTTGGCTCAGGTTCAGGGATTCTCAGTGTGGCGATCGCTAAACTTGGCGCAAATGTTTTAGCGATCGATAATGATCCTGTAGCTGTGACCGCCACTGAAGAGGCGATCCAACTTAATCAGATTACAAGGGCAGAAGTAATGCAGGCGAGTCTAGGCAGTGCCAGTCAATTGGGGCATTGGATGGGTGGTGATCACCTAAAAGCTGTCCCTGCGATCGCGGCGGCAGGACAATTTGATCTAATTGTGGCAAATATTTTTGCGCGGGTACATATTTCCCTTGCTACCGAATTTGCCAAAGCTTTACGCCTTAATTCAGGAGTTTTGATCACCGCAGGTTATACCTGCGATCGCGAGGTCGATATCACCGAGGCGATGAATTTAGCGGGTCTGACAGTATGCGATCGCATTCAAAACAATGAATGGTTAGCGATCGCTTTTTGTAACAAATCGTCAAACTGACACGGTTAAAAATAGAACTGTAGCGGCGATAATAACCACAAATTACTTTTTCAAAAGGAGTTAGAAGATTTATGGTGTACACCCCTTTAATCGGTTTTACTCTATTTGTAGTTCTATTTTTGGGAGTGGCTTTTGCTCTCAGTTATTTCTGGTGGGCAGATCGCTACAAAACCCCAGAAGTAATTGCCGCCGAAGTCATGCATTTTTCCGAACAATTAACTAATGTAATGTCTATTTTTGCCTTAGGGCTTTTAGTTCTTGGGGTTATTTTAATTATGGTTAATTTTTCAACCCACCTCACCAATTAATACGAATAAAGGCGGCGCGTTGCGCCGCCTTTATCTGTTTCTTATAAAATCCCTATGGCTCCGCCGAATAACACTGTGATCAGGGCGATCACAATTGGATGTATCAGAACTGACCAAACTTTAGGGATTTGAAGCCCGTCACATAATGGGAAGACTAAACGGGCGATCGCAGCATTGATCATCAAAAAGCAAAATACCCACAGAGGAATCCAGCGTAAATTTAGCCCTAGCAGAGCTAACCATACAAAAATATTGGCAGCTCCCACGAGAAAAGCACCCTGCATCCAAGCTTTTGCCGAACCCACAAAGTTACTTGGCAGCATCCACACCAAAGCAGCCCATGTCAGGGATGCTAAAACACCACAAGCGATCGCATCGTAAAAAAATTGCATAATCTAGACGTTTCTCACGAATAGTTTGCTATTGAGAGTCATCAAAAGCATCATCGTCAAGCGTAGGTTTTAAGTATACAAGAAACTTATTAAAAGCTGGCGAAACCAGCCTTTTAATAAGTTTTTTGCTTTTTAAACCCATCAAGTTACTCGCCGCAGGGCGTAACTTGATGGGTTTAGGTTATTCAATTCGAGCAGGAATACCTTGGCGGCGCAATTCGTCAATCCTTTGTTGAGCAACATTAGGATCGCGATAGGCTCCCATTTGTACTTGCCCATCACTAGGACGCACATAAGCATCTCGCTCTACTTGCTGAGCGCTAGCAGCATAGCCACTTTCTACCACAACTCGGTAACTGCTAGCCGCCGCCGCAGGAGCAGAAGAGATTGGCGCAGCCGAAAGAGGTGCAGCATATTTCACCGTAGGATTGTTGCGGGGTGCAGGGGGAACTACTTCAGGGCTAGGGGCGCTATAGCTTCTTTCAGGAGCCGCAGGACGACTAACAGGTCGTTCTGATCTTGGTGGTGTGTAAGAAGGGGCAGGGGCTGAATAGCTACTTTGCTCAGGGGCAGGACTATAACTTCTTTCGATAGGCGCGAGCGAGGGTGGCAGTGGCGCAACGGAAAGCGGCATAGAAGGCACAACCCTCAAGGGGGCGCTAGGAATTGTGCGGGAACTGGGCGCGAATAAACTAGAGGATTTTTGGGATGGCGTGGCAAACAGATCCTTAGGGGCGATCGCTTTGTTTATTAATCCAGATTTGCCTGATAGCAAGCTATTGGTTGATTTGTCAAAAGCATTTTTATCGTTAGCAAAAGGCACAAAACTTAGAGATTCATTGGCTTTACGCTGATTTAAATTAATATTCGGGTCTAAGTCAGCATTACTACCTACTGCGGCATTTGGGTTGGGATTTTCGGCAGCTTTTGGTGTGGCTTCAGGCTTGAGTAGCTTCATCATTCCCGAAGGATCAACCATCAAGTAACCGATCGCGGCACTAGAAAATAACAATAACAAGAGCGAAACAATACCCACAGGATTGAGCAAGCTGAGTAAGGGACTTTTTTCTTCTTGTAAAATAACTGGCTCAAAGTCTGGCCTCGTTGATTCTTGATAATGCTCTGCATAATCATTGGCAAAGCCTTGCAAAATATCATCATCGTCAGGTAATGGAGCCTGAGCCATCTTTGGTGAATGGCTGGAGTTTGTCGCCTCCCCATAGCCATTCATATCTAAAGATTCCTCACTAAATCCTGCTTCATTAAGACTTTCAAGACTCCGCAGATCCTCTAGACCTCTGTATCGATGTAGCTCGGCGTTAGATAAATTGGCAGAGATATTGTCAGTACTGCTAGCCCCCATTGGCGGCATTATGGGCATTTGAATCGTGCGGCGATCGCTTTGAACGCTCGGTGAATCTGACAGAGGGGTGATCGGTGATAGGGCTTCCGATACACTGGGAGATGTCCAGATTGATTGCGTGGAGACTGCACGCGGTCTAAAGGGATTGAGGTAGGAGATGGTTTGACCGTTGGCTTGCCAATGGCGATAACGATCTAGCTCATCATTGAGGCTCGCATCCAAACCAGCTAAAGCGGTTTGCAAGTCAGAAGACTGAGCGATCGCAGGCGAGAAATCAGTCTCTGTTTCAGTGACCTTAGACTTAGTGGTTCTAGAAATAGTTGGAGAAATGGTAGGACTCAATGTTTGCATAGTATCTTTACCTCAAGCAGTAACAGCGGTTTGAGCTAGGTAAATGTCTCGGATGTCGGAGGGAAGGGCTTCTTCTAGGGCGTGGTAAGCCTTAACTAGAAGTTGTTTAACATCACTAGCCGAGATGTTTTCGCCTTCAGCGTGTAAGTAGGCAGCAATACGGGTATGGCTCCACTGAAAAGTCTGCGACAGCAATAAAATCAGACGCAGATTGCCCGCCATTTGATTTAGGGCTTGGTTAAGATAGCACCAAAATACGGGCGGTGTATCTTTAAGTGAATATTGAATATCTTCAACAGGTGGCACTTCGGCGCGATTGATCATCATAGCGGCGATATTAATCAACCAACTTTGTAACGACAAGCGCGGCATATTTGCCCGCAAGTCCAAAACTCTCATCTCGTGATAGATATATTCCCAAGTTTTCACAAATAAATAGTCAGACTGCACTGGCGATCGCGTAGCAGTGCCAATCAGGGTATATAGAACCTGTCCATAGCGGCAAAAAATTGCGGCAAAATATTGCCCCTCTTCAGGATGACGCTGAAATAGTGTCACTAGTTCGCGATCGCTTTTCTGGAAAAGCGCCTGAATCTTGGGGTGATGGATTTCGGGAAGGGGAGGAAGCTGCACGGTCACGGCGGTTGCTAGCTCACTGGTTTAGGTTTGCAAATTTGATGCACACATACTAGCAGCAAAGTATGATATTGCAACCCGTAGTTCTTACTAAATGATCCCCAATTCTAAAATATATAAGTGCAAGACGGCACAAAGCGCTGTCTTGCACTTATATATTTTAGAGTTAGAGACTCGATCAACGTAAAACCTATGATTTACCGCAGTTTGACTAACATTAATATTTATGATTCGCCGACGCTTGATCGCCTAGCGACGCAGATGGCAAAAGGTAGATATTTGCGGGTGCTAGAAACTGAGCCAAGCTTTCTAAAAATTCAGCTCCTCGAAGATAATTATGCGGGGTTGCTCGATCGCCAAGATTTAGAAAAGCTAGAGCTAAGCGATCGCCAAAGCTTTATCCATAATTTACCGCCAGCTTTAAATAGTCAGGCAATTAGCGATCGCATACCCGCAGTAATTGCGTTTATCCAACAAGCAATGGCAACCCCGAATGAATATTTGTGGGGAGGAACAGTTACCCCAAATTATGATTGTTCTGGATTAATGCAAGCCGCCTTTGCTGCGGCTGGTGTTTGGATTCCTCGTGATGCTTATCAACAAGAAACATTTGGAGAACCAGTATCTTTAGATCAAGTCCAAAGCGGCGATCTCCTGTTTTTTGGTACACCAGTAAAGGCAACTCATGTGGGCATTTATATTGGTAATAATGAGTATATTCATAGCTCTGGAAAAGAGCATGGACATAACGGTATTGCCATCAGTGCGATCGCAGGACTAGATCCAGTTTCGCAATGGTATGGCAGCCAATTACGAGGTATCGCCAGAATTACAAAATGCTATATTTGCGGAAACTGAGCAAATCAATTACAGCGCTTTGCGCTTAATTAAAACCCAGAGAAATTTTGGGAAGCGGCGCTCTGCGCCGCTTCCCAAAATTTCTCTGTACTACTCAAAGCCTCAATAGGCTGTAAGAAAAGCGCAGCGAAGTCGAAGCCTAAAGTCTGTTGCTAATAATCACGAAAGCAGACCAGAAGTAGGGAGGGTTAAAATTTACTTTATATTTATTTGTAGGAATTGGAGATATGCATATCTGGCAAGTTAAGGATCAAGTCTCCGAATTGATCAAAAAATATAAGCCCCATGTTGATTTCTTGGCGATCCGTTTAGAGCGATCGCAGGGAGTCGATATATTTTTGCGTACTGGTAAAGTCGAAACCATGAGTACTGGCATCTCTGTTGGCGGTCAGGTGCGGGCTTGTCATCTGGGCGGATGGGGATTTGCTAGTTTTAATGATCTTCAAAATTTAGAAGTCAAAATCCAAGAGGCGATCGCGGCGGCGAAATGGGTGGGTGAGGACATCACCATACTTGCGGAAGTAGAACCTGTGCAAGCTAAGGTTTCCCTCGCTAATCCATCCCCAATTGAACTAATTACCAAAAAAAATCTTTGCACCCATTACACCGAAATATTGCGATCAGTTTCGCCACAAGTCATCAGTACAGCGGTGCGCTATGGTGATTGCACCCAACAAGTTATCTTTGCTAATTCTGAAGGAACTTTGATTGAACAGGGTTGGACAGATTGGGAAATGCGTTGTTCTGCAACTGCGCGATCGGGAGATATTGTGCAGACTGGGCGCGAAACCTTTGGTTCTAGACGAGCCTATAATGATTTGCTCAATTTAGATGAGCAGGTCATTGGTGCATCTCAACGGGCTGTATCCGCATTAAATTTACCCACAGTTCAGGGTGGTTCTTATACAGTAGTGATTGATCCGATTCTGGCAGGACTGTTTGTTCATGAGGCTTTTGGACATCTCTCTGAGGCAGATATGCTTTATGAAAATCCCGATATGCTAGAAACTATGAGCATTGGCAGAAGGTTTGGTAATGAGAACTTACAAATTTTTGATGGAGCTGCCCCCGCCGACCATCGCGGCAGTTATCTCTATGACGATGAAGGAGTCCCCGCCACGACCACGCAGCTAATCACCGATGGCATATTGACAGGCAGGCTACATTCACGGGAAACCGCAGGCAAGCTGGGCGAAAAAGTTACGGGTAATGCTCGCTGTTTGGACTATCACTATCCGCCAATTGTGAGGATGACGAATACTTGGATTGGGCGCGGTCAGACTCCTGTTAGCGATTTATTTTTAGATATTCCCGTGGGTGTGTACGCTAAAAACTGGCAAGGCGGCATGACTAATGGAGAGATGTTTACTTTTACCGCAGGTGAAGCTTGGATGATTCGTGATGGCAAAATCGCCGAACCAGTTAAGGATGTCACCCTGTCAGGTAACGTCTTTGAGACTTTGGGGGATATCGAGGCGATCGCTAATGACTTTGCGTGGGACGAATCAGGTGGCTGTGGCAAAGGTGGACAGAGTGGTTTAGCAGTTGGCTGCGGTTCGCCTAGTCTAAGGATCAAAAATGCGATCGTTGGCGGAGAAGTCGATGACTACTAGTAGAGAACTTAAGGATGTTAATCTTCAATTAGTACAGACGATCGCTGATCAACAGATGTCTGAAGAGAGACTCAATTTACAGTTAAACAGACTGAAATTGATGTATGAATTTGTAGTAGCACTAAATGCCGCTCAAACAATCAAAGAAATCTATCAAGTGGCTCTCAATGGTATTTGTCCCGCACTAAGCACTCAACGAGTAACCTTAGTAAGTAAAGATGATCAAAATTGCATGAATTATTTGACATCTATTGGTATTAGTGACAATTATCAACAAAGAATTAAATCTTTTTTAAAAAATAATCCCATAGTCTTTCAAGAAATGCTATCAATGCCATTTCCTAATTGTGCTACTTTACCCAGTGATCTCGTCTTAAAAGGGGTCTTCCATGATGAAAATATTGGTGCATTGGCGATATTTCCCTTAGATTATGAGGACAGACATTTAGGAGATATCATTGCTTACTTTGAATCACCCAGACAATTTACAGAAGAAGAGATTCAATTAGCTCAAACAATTGTTACTTATATTGCGATCGCACTCACCCGCAAGCAAGCCGAAAATGCACTCAAAGAAAGTCAACAATTTATCCAAAGAATTGCTGATACAACACCTAGCATTCTCTATATTTACGATATTGAGGAGCAGTGTAATGTGTATTGCAATCAAACAATTACTCATATTCTTGGCTATACGCAATCTCAAATTCAAGGGATGGGGAAATCATTACTCCAACAGGTGATCCATCCTGAGGATCTCTTGAAAATCAAGCATCACTATGAGAGCATTTATAGCAATCAAAGTGATGAGTTATTCATGATTGAATATCGACTGATCGATGCTAATGGTAACTACAAATGGTTTTATAGCCAAGAAACTGTATTTCTTCGCAATCCTGATCTTACTGTCAAACAAACTCTTGGTGCTGCTTCAGACATTACGCAACTAAAAGAAGTAGAAATGTGCTTGCAGTCATCACTAGTAGAGAAAGAATTTTTATTAAGAGAAGTTCATCATCGTGTTAAAAATAACCTAAGTATAATTGATAGTCTATTGTCAATGCAAGCTCGTTATATAAGTGACACTGAATCTTTAAAGCTATTGTCAGATAGTCAACAACGCATTCATACAATGTCCTTGATTCATGAACAGTTATATCAATCTCAAGATATGGGCAAGGTTGATTTCTATGAATATTTACAACGTCTAACTAGCAACTTGTATAGTTCTATCAATGTTCATAAAAACCAAATAGAGTTACAGCTAAATATCCATCCAATCTCATTAAATATAGATATAGCGATCTCGTTAGGGTTGATTATCAATGAGGTATTAACTAATTCGTTTAAACATGCATTCCCTAATCTGAAGGAAGGATTAATTGAAGTAATTTTTTATCAATCATCTACTGATCAAAAATTACATTTAATTATTCAAGATGACGGCATCGGTATTCCTAAAGATATTGATTTTCACTCTACTAATTCTCTTGGGCTGCGTCTAGTGCGTATCCTGACACAACAATTAAGAGCAAGTTTACAAGTGTCTTCTACATCAGGAACAAGTTTCCATTTTACTTTTAAAGAAGAGATTTAAGTTAAATAAAGTTGCACATACGCCCCACTAGTTATGCGTATTAAAACCCAAGAATTGATTGGCGGCGCTCTGCGCCGCCAATCAATTCTTGGGTTTTATGTCCTTGTAGATTTGGCAACAGCTATGCATACAATGCCAATACCTTTTTAAACCAGAAATAGTTTTGAAGGATCAAGGTAAACCTGCCAAGGTCGAGCATATTGCTTAATCACAAACCACTTTTCCTTAAATACTTCTGCTTGCAGATGATAATCCCAATCATGATCAGGAGCATCATTTAATTTGAGATATAAGGTCATACGGTGCGGTGTTTCCGTAGTGCGAACTAGCCAACAGGGAAACGTATTTGGCGAATCATTTTTGACTTGACTCTCTAGAAACGCTATATGGTGAGCGCGAATCCCTATATGAGTTGGTGAGTTTGAGCCTGTAGGGTTAACCTGTAGCTGACATCCCCACTCTAGAGCTGCGATCAGATTAGGAGCGATCGCCTGAATCCGCGAAAAGTTTTTACAACCTGTAAGCCTTGCTGTCTCAACATTGGCGGGATGATCAAAAACTGCGGATTTCTCGCCATAGCTCATCACCTGACCGCGTTCCAAAATCAGTAAGTTTTGACAAATGCGATAAGCTTCATCGATATTGTGGGTGACAAAAAGAGTGATTCCTTTATAGGTACTCAGCGTAGAAATTAGTTCTCGTTCTATTTGGCTACGGAGGTGTGTGTCTAGCGCCGAAAATGGCTCGTCAAGTAGAAGGATATCAGGCTGGCTGACTAGCGCTCTTGCGAGAGCTACCCTTTGCTGCTGACCGCCTGAAAGTTGATGTGGATAGCGATCACCAAATCCTTGTAATTCAATACTTTGTAATTGCTCAAATACTTTTTCTCTGACCTGCGATCGCGAAAGTTCTTTTGATAGTCCAAAGGCAATATTTTGAGTAACCGTCAAGTGTGGAAACAGCGCGTAATTTTGAAATAGAAAACCAATATGGCGATCGCGACTAGGTAAATTAATATCTTTGACACTATCAAATAAAACCTTACCATTAATCACAATTCGCCCACTTGATGGAGTTTCCATACCCGAAATACACTTGAGCAGCATACTTTTGCCTGTACCTGATGCTCCCAAAATTCCAATCGACTTGTCTGCACAATGCAAAGCAATTCGCAAATCAAACTCAAGTAATTGCTTCTGAATATCAATTACCAACCCCTCCTCATAATTTGTAATTCGTAATTCGTCATTTGATTGAATTTTTTTCTTTTTTCTTCTCCCTTTGCCCTTATCCTGTTCTCTCTTGTTTGACCAGATATGAGCAATCGCGATCGCGGAAAAAGAAATCGATAAAATTACGGCTGTCCAGAGCCAAGCTTCTTGAGTTTCGCCTGCTTCTACGGCGGCATAAATAGCGAGGGGAATTGTCGTGGTTTGTTGAGGAATATTACCCGCTAGCATGAGGGTTGCACCAAATTCACCTAAGCCTCTGGCAAAGGCAAGCATCGCTCCTGCTAAAATCCCGGGGAAAGCTAAAGGTAAGGCTATCTGAAAAAAGACTCGAAATTCAGAAGCGCCAAGGGTCTTCGCGGCGCTTAGCAAATTTCCATCCACTTGCTCAAATGCACCTTGAGCAGTTTTATACATTAAGGGAAAAGTGACAACGACTGCTGCAATTACACCCGCATACCAAGTAAAAATAATATTGAAGCGGAAGAGTTGTAAAAACTTTCCCATCCAGCCATATTGTCCAAACAACTGTAGTAATAGAAACCCAACTACTGTGGGCGGCAACACAAGCGGCGCTAGAAATATACTATCAAATACTGTTTTCCATTTGCCGCGATATTCCAAAAGACTATAGGCTGCTGTAATCCCTAAAAAGAATGTAAAAAAGATGGCAGTAATTGCCACCTTTAGAGATATCCATAATGGAGAGAAGTCAAAGGGTGCTGAAACCATATTTCTCGAAAATATTCTTGGCTGGTTCGCTGGATAAAAATTCTAGATAGGATTTGGCAGTTTCTGGATGGGAGCTTTTTTGTAAAACAGCGATCGGATAGACAATGGGCTTATGAAGTTTGGCATTGATGATTTCTACAACTTTAACTTTGGTTGAAGTTTTCGCATCGGTTGCATAGACAATTCCTGCTTGAGCATTGCCAGATTCTACGAATTGCAGTACTTGACGCACATTATTCCCTAAGACAAATTTTGATTGAACTTCTTGGAGAAGATCTAGTTTTGTCAATGCTTGTTCTGCATATTGACCGACAGGAACGCTGCGAGGATCGCCGATCGCAATTCGTTTAATACTAGCGTTGGTTAAATCTTTTAATTCTTTAGCATTGCCTTTGTCCACAGGAACGATTAAAACTAAGCGATTGCTTAATAAATCGCGGCGGGTATCAGCAACGATTAAGTCTTTTTGTTGTAGTTCATCCATTTGTTGAGCGGCGGCAGAAATGAAAACATCAACGGGAGCGCCGTTAATGATTTGTTGTTGCAATTCTCCTGAACTGCCAAAGTTATTGCGAATGGAGACATTGGCTTTGGCTTTGCTATATAAAGGCGTGATTTCTCCCAAAGCTGTTTTGAGACTTGCTGCCGCCGAAACTGTTAATTGGACGTTCTCTTGCTTTACTGATGACGAAAAGAAGCTACATCCTGCGATCGCACATAATGTAACCACAAGCAGAGAAAGAAAAGTGATAACTCTTTTTTTGTTCATTTGACTAATGACTGCCCAAAAGTGCGAATCGTTGGTAGAGTGTCGGTAAACCATCCCAAACCTAAACCTACTCCTGCAATCAAAGCCAACACCAAAAAATTCCAGCCGCGATTATTCATAAAAGCGCGAAGTTCATTCCTTGCCACATACATCAAAAATGCCCAGATCACACTAATTCCCAGTGAAAGCAGAAATTGATCTTTCTTTAAAAATACAAATATCACCGCCGCGATCGCCCAAGCTACTGAAAACAACCATTCAATTCCAAAGGCGATCGCGCCAAGGGGAATCCAGAGCCGCCAGTCGGCTTTATGCACTGACAGCAACCATCCATAGGCTATGTATCCAGCTAAAACTAGAGCGAGGGAAAGTATTGGTAGTTTTCGGATCGTACGCATATTCAAAATCTCCTGATGATAATGTGTGGACGACTGTCATTACAGCGCTTTGCGCTCAAACCCGAACCAAGAATTTTTTTGAAAGTGTTGCTTTGCAACACTTTCAAAAAAATTCTTGTGGTTCGTTTGATCGAAAATTGCTGTAGGGATCATCTAACCGACACAATAAATGGCTTCGCCATTTATTGTGTCGGTTAGATTAGATCTGGGGAGTGGCTGCTTCATAACCGCCGCCACCGGGGGTGGCGATTACAAAAGTATCACCTACAGACATTTGGACGGTGGCGGTGCTTGGTAATCTCATGATTTCACCATTATTTCTAATTACATAGTTTTCCCCAATCTCCCCCGACTCACCACCAGCTAAGCCAAAAGGCGCGATCGCTCTACTACTAGACAAAATCGCCGCCGTCATTGGCTCCAAAAACTTGATCCGCCGAATCGCACCATTGCCTCCTTTATATTTACCCAGTCCACCACTATGGGCGCGAATGGCAAACTCTTCTAACAGCACAGGAAATCGCCATTCTAGAACTTCAGGATCGGTCAGCCGCGAATTAGTCATGTGAGTTTGGATCGCATCCGTCCCATCAAAACCTTTGCCAGCGCCCGAGCCGCCGCAGATTGTTTCGTAATATTGATGGCGATCGCTACCAAAGGTGAAATTATTCATCGTTCCTTGGGAGGCTGCCATCACCCCAAGCGCACCATACAAAGCATTGGCGATCGCCTGTGAAGTTTCCACATTTCCCGCCACTACTGCCGCAGGATAAACAGGATTTAGTAGAGAGCCTTCAGGAACAATGATATCAATAGGAACGAGACAACCACCATTAAGAGGAATATCATCATTAACAAGCGTCCGAAATACATATAGGACAACAGCTTTACAAATTGCTAAAGGAGCATTGAAGTTATTGAGAAGTTGAGCAGAAGTGCCTGTGAAATCAATCTTTGCATGGCGCTGTTGTCGATCAAGACTAACTGCTACGGAAATTTGACTACCATCATCCATTTCATAAATAAAACTTCGCTCCGATTGATCACCCCATGTTTGCGCCAACTCCACGATCGCCTTACGAATTGCTAATTCGGCATTATTTCTTACATGACCCATATAGTTTTGTACCGTTGTCGCGCCATAGTGCGCCACCATATGCTGAAGTTCCTTCGCTCCGCAAGCATTGGCAGCAATTTGGGCTTGCAGATCGGCAAGGTTTTGAGCAGGATTACGCGCAGGGTAGACACTAGAAGTCAATAAGTTTAGGGTTTCCATTTCACAAAATTTACCCCCCTTAACTAAATGAAAATTATCAAATAGAATTCCTTCTTCTTCAATACTGCGACTATTAGAAGGCATTGACCCCGGAGTTATGCCTCCAATATCGGCATGGTGTCCCCGTGAAGCAACATAAAAAGTTGGGTGTTCAGATTCCATGAATACGGGCGTAATCACAGTTATATCTGGTAAATGCGTACCGCCGTTATAGGGGTTGTTAGTGGCAAATACATCGCCAAAATGAATATCGTCACCGCGATCGCTAATTAGAGCTTTGACGCTCTCTCCCATAGAGCCAAGATGCACAGGGATATGTGGCGCATTAGCCACTAATTCACCATTAAGGTCAAAAATCGCACAGGAAAAGTCCAAACGCTCTCGAATATTGACGCTAGCACTGGTATTTTGCAAGGTGAATCCCATTTGTTCGGCGATCGCCTGAAACAAATTATTAAATATTTCCAGTTTAATCGGATCGGGAATTGCATCTCCTCCATTTTCCTTAGCAAGAGAGCCTTGATTTTGAGGCGATCGCCTCAAAATCAAATTATTATCCACTGTTAACTCAGCTTCCCAATTTGGCTCGATCGCATTAGTTCCTGTCGCATCAATAATTAGAGCCGATCCAGTAATGCGATCGCCCACCCGTAAATCTTCGCGGCGATAGACTGCTGCCTTGCGCCATTGTCCTTGCATATAGACCTGTCTATAGACTTGACTAGGGATAGGCGCTATTCCTATTCTCTCATGACTCTGTTTAGGCTGGCTCTGGGCAGTGGAACTCGACTTAACACCTTCAACCGCGATCGCTTCTACAATTAAAGCTTTCTCTGCAAAAATAAATCCATAGCGATCGCGATGTAAATCTTCAAATCTCTGTCTAAATAGAGCTAAGTTATTGGGAGCAAAGTCTTGAATCGTCAAGGTTAAGCAAGAGTCTGTGCCAGCGTAACGTAAGCGCAAACTTATTTCCACGGCAATACTTTTACTTTCTTCTGTTTCCAGAGGCAAGAGCGTCTGAGCATTTCGAGAGAGTTCTTGTTTAACTTGCTCGCTCAACTTTTGAGTAAGCAAAGACAATTCGCTGAGTAATTCTAGATTTAGTTCTGCTTCCACTGAACGATCGCGAATCGTCCGCACATCCGCTAGACCAATTCCATAGGCTGATAAAACCCCTGCGTAGGAATGGATAAATATTTGGGTCATGCCCAGTAAATCAGCGATCGCGCAAGCGTGCTGACCACCCGCACCACCAAAGCAACACAGCACATATTCTGCAACATCGTATCCACGCTGTACAGATATCTTTTTGATTGCCATCGCCATTTTTTCGACCGCAATTTCTAAAAAGCCTTGGGCGACTTCTTCAGGTAAGACTGCTTGACCTGTAACTGCCGCAATCTCTTCAGCTAATTTCGTAAACTTCTGCCGTACAACTTCTACATCTAATGGTAAGTTTCCTTCTTTCCCAAAGATAGAAGGAAAGAAATCAGGCTGCAACTTCCCTAACATCACGTTACAATCGGTCACGGCTAGCGCACCACCATTACGGTAACAGGCAGGGCCGGGGAAAGCTCCTGCTGATTGGGGACCAACTCGATATCTTGCGCCATCAAAATACAATAGTGAGCCGCCGCCTGCTGCTACTGTATGGATAGACATCATGGGTGTACTCAGTCTCACGCCTGCCACTTCTGTCGCTAGCGATCGCTCGTAACTACCCGCATAATGTGCTACATCAGTGGAAGTGCCTCCCATATCGAAGCTGATGATTTTAGCAAATCCTGCTTTTAAACTAGTTTGCACAGCCCCTACAATTCCCCCTGCGGGGCCAGAAAGGATACTATTTTTGCCATGAAAGGATTCTGCTTCGATTAGTCCGCCATTAGACTGCATGAACATTAGTTTTGATGATGCATCTGCATAGCGATCGCCAAGTTCTCCATGAATGCGATCAACATAACGCCTAAGAATTGGCGATAAATATGCATCGACAACCGTTGTATCTCCACGACTAATAAATTTAATCAGAGAACTTACTTCATGGGATACCGAAACCTGCGTAAAGCCAATTTGTCGGGCAAGTGTAGCCAATCGTTTTTCATGGGCTGGATATCGATAGCTATGCATCAGAGCGATCGCGCAAGCGCGAATACCTGAGTCATAGGCAGCTTGTAACTCTGGCAAAACTTTAAGTTCTACTAATTCAATGAGAATTTCGCCATGAGCGCTGCAACGCTCTTCAATCTCAATCACTTGCTCATAGAGCATTTCAGGCAAAACAATCTGTCTCGCAAAAATATGTGGGCGATGTTGATAACCAATGCGTAAAGCATCACCAAAGCCTTTGGTAATCAATAAAACTGTGCGATCGCCCTTTCGTTCCAGTAATGCATTCGTTGCCACCGTGGTTCCCATTTTGATCGCCGCAATTTGCTCAATGGGAATGGGTTCAGATTGGGAAAGTCCCAGAATATCGCGAATACCTTGAATGGGCGCATCGGCATAGCGATCGGGATTTTCGGAAAGCAGTTTATGCACAAGGATTTCGCCATTAGGCTGTTGGGCAACAATATCCGTAAATGTGCCTCCACGATCAATCCAAAACTGCCATTGCTGATTTTCTTTATGATTACTATCGCTCACCTTTGCCACCCACAAAATTTATGGCTATAGCTATACCCAGCCAAGTCAGGATATAAAACCCAAGAGAGAGTTACGGCGCAACTCTCTCTTGGGTTTTGGGTTTGTCCTAACATAAATGGCTATAGCTATAACACTGGATTATAGCGCTTTGGGCTTTCTTAAAACCCCAGAACAATTTTTGAAAGGATGGCAAAGCTATCCTTTCAAAAATTGCTAGCGTCATGAGCCACATTGCATCAGGTAATTTAAAATCTTCTGAAATAACTGCACGATCGCATCTTTACCATTGTCGCGAATAAAAATATCAAAATTAGGATGAGAATTTGCCTCAATCATCCAGTAAACTCCGCGATCATCCACAGCCACATCTAGCCCTACATAAGCAATGGACATTTTCTGGAAAATTGGTTGTACAAATTGATCGATGGCTTGACGAATTTGCTGATCGCTGACTGCCATTGCGATCGCGCCTTCCCAATGCAGTGGACTAAGGTTGCCCGTAAACTTTGCCTGTGAAATGTCTTTTTCGTATAAGACTTCTAGATGGCGATCGACATACACACAACGATATTCCTTGATGATATTAATCGGTTCCTGTGCTAGTGCGATGTAGTCATAGCTTTTTAAATTGACATTAAAAATATTTTCTAGAGCTTGCTGCACCTGAAATGCATCAACACACTTAAATACATTGTTGCCTCCTGATCCACGATTTCTCTTAACAATTATTGGTAGCTCAAAATTATTTTTAATCTGCTCAACAATCTCGATAACAGTTGTAAATTGCAGATACTCTCGATATTTTTCATCACAATAGGGAGATATATAGGAGATAGTGCGTGGCATCTTGGCGACATCTTGAAAAACTTGATAAAAGTATTGCTTATCCTTAAAAATTTCTGCGATCGCCTGTGGAATTAGCGGAGTTGAATAGTTAGTAAAGTAATAGTCTAAATTGTTGATTTCCACCTTAACTAAGTTTTGGTTGGGATGTAAAATTTCGTGTTTAAGTTCCAGATTTTGACAAGCTTCTAGTAAGACTTTAATGTTTGTGAGCATAATTATTTCTGATGATTACAGTCTATTGAAGTTATGCGGAATTAGGTAGGCACTGAAAATCACACAATTATTTTTTTGAAAGTCAGCCTAATGCTGGCTTTCAAAAAAATAATTTTTATAATCAGAATCGCCTCTTTCTTGTACTTGATCAGCTTGTAATTTGTTATACAGCTATAATAGTCATGCTATGGGGGGATTTTTTTAGATGTAACACCTAAGTTTTGACCATACATTATATTTAAATACCGGTGCAGCTATAGAAGACGTTTGAAAAGCTCGCTTAGCAACCCTTTCAAACGTCTTCTATAGCTGTATTCCAGCCAGCAATTCTCATTGTGAAACCAATTTTGGGTTTTGCAGCGCCTAAGGCGCTGCAAAACCCAAAATTGGTTTTTTGAAAGCCAGTATTAGACTGGCTTTCAAAAAACCAATTTTTATAATGAGAATTGCTGTATTTCAGCCTAAAGCATTGTATAGAATCATTTGAATACTGAATATGAACAGCCCTGAAATCTATGCTAGATAGCATCTTTCAACTACTGGAAACTAATGGATACATTCCTCATGGTCATTGCTACCTGTGGCAAACAAATTTAGTCGGTTTGCATGTCAGTGGAGATGCCCTCATTGCTCTAGCATATTTTTCTATTCCCACAATGCTAATTTATTTTGTAAATAAGCGAACGGACGTAGAAAAGTTCAGAAAAGTATCATTACTATTTGGTTCTTTTATTATTGCTTGTGGACTGACACATACCTTAGAAATTGTGACACTTTGGTATCCCATCTACTGGTGGGCAGGATTACTAAAAGCACTGACGGCAATAATCTCTATATATACAGCTTTTGAGCTGTTCTTTTTGATTCCTGTGGCTTTGGCTCTACCAAGCGCCGACGAGTTAATGCAAGCCAATCAAGCTCTAGAAGCAGAAATTACCGAAAAACGTATTACAGAACAAGCTTTACGAGAAAGCCAAAAGCGCTATCAAAACCTCGTGTCAGAGTTAGAAGAACGGGTAAAAAGGAGGACTGCCGAACTCGATCGCCAAAACAAAGAATTAGCCACAGCTAGGCAAGAGGCAGATTTCGCAAATCAGGCTAAGAGTGACTTTTTGGCAATGATGAGTCATGAAATTCGGACACCGATGAATGGCGTGATTGGGATGACTAATTTATTGTTAGATACCGATCTTAACGACAAGCAAAGAAATTTTGTAGAACTTGTCCATAACAGTGGCAATAGTCTGTTAACGATTATTAACGATATTTTAGATTTTTCTAAAGTCGAATCTGGGAAAATGGAACTCGAAGAAAAGCCATTTAACTTAGAAGACTGTGTTCGAGATGCATTGCTATTGATGAGTGTAAAGGCGAATGAAAAGAATATTGAATTAAGCTATCACTCTGCGCCCGATGTTCCAATCGTAATTGTTAGTGATGCCAATCGCCTTCGCCAAATTATAGTTAACCTAGTATCTAATGCTGTCAAGTTTACAAGTAAGGGGCGGATTCATTTGAGCATTTCCGCAATAAAACTATCCAATACATTACCAGAAGATCAATCTCTTTCCGATCAAAAATCACCATATAAGCTGATATTTTCAATTCAAGATTCGGGGATTGGCATTCCCAGCGATCGCATTACCTATTTATTTGAAGCATTCATTCAAGCTGATGCTTCGACTTCTCGCCAATATGGGGGTACAGGTTTAGGCTTAGCAATTTGCAAAAAACTGTCAAATATTATGGGTGGAACAATTTGGGTGGAGAGCTATGGCGCAGTTGGTGGTTCACCTCCTATAGCATGGCTAGAAGACTCACAAAATCAGAGCCTGACAGCTGGCTGCACATTCTATTTCACCATAACAAGTGATTCGATTAATCATAATAAATTTGTCCGTGAGCCTAAAAAAACCACACTGTCTGAAAAATCTCGCACCAAGATACCAAGAGATTTAGCGACTCACTTTCCTTTAAAAATATTGGTAGTTGAAGATAACTACGTTAATCAGCAATTGCTAATGCTAATGCTAGAAAATCTTGGCTATAGTTGCGATATATCTGAGAATGGAGTTGAGGCGATTGAAGCAGTCCATCGTAATAATTACGATCTAATCCTCATGGATGTGCAGATGCCAATCATGGATGGAATTGAAGCAACTCGACAAATTCGCAATCTTGAACATCCATCTAAGTCAGTTAAGATCGTGGCTGTGACCGCAGGCGTAATGCATGGCGAAAACCAAAAGTTTTTAAGATTGAATATGGATGGATATCTTTCTAAGCCAATTCGGATCGATGAGTTAGTGGATGTTTTAACTGGTGGTCAAGCTCTAAATGTTCTAGGTGTCAGCCAACAGCCTCAAAGCTCATTGGATACAGACTCAGAAGTAATTGATATGATTGTGTTTGAAGGCTTAGTATCAATGATTGGTTGCAAAGATGATTCCGAAATAGTTATCAGTTTAATTAATTCTTACTTAGAAGAGCTTACCAAATTCAAAACTAAAGTTGTGAATGGAATTAATGAGTATGATCTTACTGCTATTAACCTTGCTAGTCATTCCCTAAAGGCTTCTAGCGCTTCTTTGGGAGCAAATAAGTTAGCTGACATTTGTAGAAGTCTTGAACATAAATCTACTGCTAAGGCGATCGCTGAAGAGGGAGGGGATTGGAAAACTTTACAGAATCAATTTGAGCAGGAATGCGATCGCGTTAGGAAAAAATTACAGACTATGACTGTGGACATTCTATGAAAGTATTGCAAAGCAACACGCTGTAAGATTCATCATAGCTATAAAGCCCAAGAATTGGCTGGCGGCGCTCCGCGCCGCCAGCCAATTCTTGGGCTTTGATTTGTCCTCAAACAAATGACTGTAGCTATACAATAAATATCTATATAACTTTTTTGGGTTTACTGTTGTGGATGCGATCGCAATTAGCTCTCTTGCTCTCAATATTGTTTTAGGATTATTGATTTTGATGTATATATTTAGGATCATCATGACATGGTATCCTCAGATTCCTCTCAAGCAGTTCCCTTACAGTCTGATTACTTTCCCCACCGAGCCTTTATTATTTGTGCTACGAAAGCTAATTCCTCCCATTGGCGGAATTGATATTTCTCCTGTGATTGGGGTTGGTATTTTTAGTCTGGTGCGAGAAATGCTACTAGGACAGCAAGGCATTTTGACAATGATGCAATAAAAGAAATCAAAAACCAAAAAGCGAGTTGTGGCGCGAAGCGCCACAACTCGCTTTTTGGTTTTAAGAACGGGCAGAAGTGCCGCCTTACGAGAAATTAGACCGCAAGGGCAGGCACTTTATTTCTAATCGCTGAGCTAGCTAGCTCAGGATAGAGAGGGAAGCGATCGCATAGAGTCTTCACTCTCGCGATGCAATCAGCTTGAACATTGTCGCTATCAGGGCTTAATAAGCGATCGGCGATAATATTCGCAATTTCGCGGAAATCTGCTTCCAGCAAACCGCGTGAAGTCATCGCAGGTGTGCCAAGGCGCAAACCGCTAGTTACAAAAGGCGACTCAGGATCAAAAGGAACTGTATTCTTGTTAGCGGTAATATTTACGCCACTGACCAAAAGATCAGCAACCTTACCTGTCATCCCAATCGATCGCAAATCTACCAATACCAAGTGGTTATCAGTACCATTTGACACCAACTTGAAACCGCGTGATTGCAATTGCCCCGCCAAAGCTTGAGCATTAGCGATCACTTGTCCACAGTAGGTTTTAAACTCTGGACGTAAAGCTTCACCAAAAGCAACTGCCTTCGCCGCAATAACGTGTTCAAGGGGGCCACCTTGAGAACCAGGGAAAACGGACTTGTCAAACTTTTTGCCAAGGGCGGCATCGCGAGTCATGATCAATCCGCCGCGAGGTCCCCGCAAAGTTTTGTGGGTAGTGGTGGTGACAACATCACAGTAAGGGATGGGATTGGGATGATGTCCAGAGGCGACTAGTCCCGCAATGTGGGCAATATCCGCCATCAAATATGCGCCTACTTCGTCAGCGATCGCACGGAACTTGACAAAATCAATAATTCTTGGATAAGCCGAGTAACCACAGATAATTAATTTGGGCTTGTGTTGCAAAGCTAAATCACGAATCAAATCAAAATCAAGCTGCTCAGTTTCTTTATTCAATCCGTAATGCACTTTGTTAAACCACATTCCCGATACATTCACAGGGGAGCCGTGGGTCAAATGCCCCCCGTGGGACAAGTCCATACCTAAGAAAGTATCTCCAGGTTTAAGCAAAGTTAGGAATACCGCAAAGTTAGCCTGTGCGCCAGAATGGGGCTGCACATTAGCATGGGCTGCGCCGAATAGTTCTTTGATCCGATCGATTGCGATCGATTCGATCTCATCCACAAACTCACAACCACCGTAATAACGTTTGGAAGGTAGACCTTCAGCATACTTATTGGTTAACACTGATCCCTGTGCTGCCATAACCGCAAGGGATGTGAAATTTTCGCTAGCAATTAATTCGATATTATTGCGCTGTCTTTCGAGTTCTTGGTCAATAAAACCCGAAACTAGAGGATCAGATGCGGCAAGGAGGGGGAACAAGTTAGTCATTTTTCTAAGGTTTTATGCTGATTGTCTGAAAGTTTGTGTGAGAGCATGACTCCTAAAATCTGTAGCATATGCCACAGGTTTTAGCTCTTTTTTATGCCCAGACACTTATATAAAATCATGCTAACACGCACTAAACCAGAAGATGAGTTGCGGCGTGAAGCGCCGCAACTCATCTTCTGGTTTTTTGTCCTGACTGGGCTGGCTATAGCTCTAAAAGCTAGGACAAGACATAAATTAGTGACTTTTTCTTGTTTCCTTAGATCACGAATAGTACGAACATAAGCCATCTTAAGCGATCGCCTCTTCACAGTCTGCTCTTGCAGAAACCTCGCCACAAAAGGAAGACACCCATGGGAAACTCAGAGCATCTGATCATTTTGAAACAAGGTGTTGCTAACTGGAATAGGTGGCGACTAGAAAATCCCGAAGTTATTCCCAACTTAAGCGGTACTAACCTCAGACGCGCTAATCTGCGTGAAGCCGATCTCAGTGGCGCAAACTTACGGTGGACTAATTTCAGTAGTGCCAATCTATTAGGCGCAAATTTAAGCAGAGCTGACTTGGTAAAAGCCAACTTAAAAGAAGCAGATCTATACAAAGCAAATTTGACAGATGCTGAAGTAAGCGGAGCGTATTTGAGCAAAGCACATTTACGCGAAGCTTGTTTGCAGAGATGTGACCTCAGCTTGGCAAACTTGTATGGAGCTGACCTAACCGAAGCTTACTTTAATGGAGCTAACTTAAGCGGTGCAGACCTAAATCAAAGTGACTTAGGTAGTGCTGATTTGAGCGAAACCAACCTCAGCCACGCAATCATGAATAGTGTTAATCTTGCCAATGCTGATTTGCGCCGCAGTGATCTGACCAATGCTAGCCTAGAATTTGCTGACTTGAGCAATGCCAATCTCTCAGACTGCAAGCTGACTACAGCTAATTTAAGTAATGCCAATTTACAAGAATGCGACCTTAGTAATGCTGCCCTTAGTAATGCTAATTTGAGTCATGCCAATTTGGTGGACTCGATCCTAAGTAACGCTAATTTGAGTAATGCGAATCTAAGCCATGCCAATTTTAAAAATGCAATTTTATGTAATGCAATTCTTAGCAATGCTGATTTGAGTGATTGTAATTTAGAAGATACGATTCTCAGTGACGCAGTGTTAAGTCACGCCAACCTTAATGGGGCAATTTTGACGGGGGCGCAGCTTATTTCAGCCAGACTAGATGCTGCTTTTCTGATCGGGACTAATCTAGTCAAGGCAAATTTACGCTTAGCTAGTCTCAATGGAGTGAGCCTGAGTGAAGCTAATTTGTTCGGAACAATTATGCCTGATGGCTCTATCCAAAATTAACTTTATAAGCAAGAACAACAAAAGCATCGCGGCGCGATGCTTTTGTTGTTCTTGCTTAGAGAAAGGGTTTGCGAAGCAAACCCTTTCTCTAAGCAAACCTTGCTGTGGCTATAGCTACAGTCATCACTGCTAAAACAAAGCCAAAAAATAAAAAAGTTGCGGCGCTTTGCGCCGCAACTTTAAAGAATAAATAAAAGAGGGTCGTGATCTTCACGACCCTCTTTTATTTATTTACCACCGATATCGCCATCGCCATCAAGATCGCGACCAGTAACATTTTCGACCGCATCCACTGCCTTACCCGCAGAATTTTTAGCGGCTACGCCAACATCTGTATTTAAAACATCAGTAACTTTCTTCAAGTTTTCTTCACCGACAACATTCTCAACTTGGTCAGTAATTCCTTGAGCGATTTCGCTAGCCTTTTGTTGTAAGCCACTTACAAATCCGCCAAGCCCTGATTTTTGTTCGTCACTCATTTTAATTTACACTCCCAAAATGGAAAGTGGATTAATTACTCACTAAGTATAAACATTACGAGGCGCAAAGTATGTTTTCAATAATACTTCTAAAAAATAAGTAATACAGTTCACAAAAGTGTGGACACACTTTTGTGAATTAAAAACCACCCCCGTCAGGTTTTTAAAAACTAAAAATGGCTATGTCATTTTTAGTTTTGGTATGACTTAGTAAATATACGCTGCGCGTGCGCCATAATTTTTTGGGCTTCAATTATGCTCAGCTACTTAGATATTAAGTTAAACTAAAAGGCTAAATCCCTTAGAATATGTAGCTGCTTTACGATGGAGTCACTGTTTTCTACTCAAGCGATCATGGTTACGCTGCTTGGTGCGTACGCTGTAGCAATGTGGATGTTTCTCACCAGCGCCCCAAAAGTACATACGATCATGGTTTCCAATCTCGATCAGGCAAGATATTTTTATGAGGGAGAATTAAAACTACAGATTGCTGATGTCCCTCTACATTATTACTACGGATATGAATATGGGATGGGCGCGCCTGCTGATCCTATTTATGTTCCTGCTGAAGCTAGACGATCGCGATCGCAGCAATATTCAGCAGATATGGAGGGTGCATGGTATCAGCTCAAAAAGAACGTCCAACTGCACATAGTCCCTGGTGCGAGCATTACCGATCCCAATCGTGGTAGACATATTTGCTTTAATCGCGATTGTGTGGAGCAGTTACTATTACAGATTCAGATCAAAGGGATTAAGCACAAAGTCCGCAGTGAGAAGCCACTTAACTTTTTGGTCAAAGATCCCGATGGTCAAGTAATTGAGATAGCTGAGGTAATTGGCTAATACTTACTCATCCAAATCAGGAATTCTCATTATAAAAATTGGTTTTGTGAAAGCCAGCCTAAGGCTGGCTTTCACAAAACCAATTTTGGAGTTTTCAGAACCTTCGGCGCTGAAAACCCCAAAATTGGTTTCATAATGAGAATTGCTGCATCCAAATTTCTCAGCTACTCCCTTCCCACTATCAAAATAGCCATTAAAAACCCAGAACTAGCGTGGCGGCGCGAAGCGCCGCCACGTCTAATTTTTTACTGGGAAGGGAGTATATTTAGCCTAAAAGTTTTGCTATGAGGCGATCGCGATCAATGGAAAATAGAGATATACGTTGTTCTGAGGGGAGCGTCATTGAGTCAATAAAATCTACCTTCCAGTGTTGGCTGTAGGTGGGAGGCAGTGACACAAGTTGATCAGCAGCAATTCTTTGGAGCGCGGGTTGTGAATTGCTGAGTACACCAACTAATTTGTCAGTTTGCCCACGCACGATGATTAACGATGGTTTAGAAGCAACGAGCGCGCCATTAATAATTAATTGTGGAAACTGATTTAGCTGAGTTTTGTTTTTTCCAAATAGCAGCTTTCCCAAATCAACAATTGGCAAAGGTTTTCCTGCAAAAGTAACTGTGGGAATATGCTTCTCAAGGGGAATGACGCGATAAATAGCTTCTATCGGTAAGATAAACCATCCCAGCCGAAGTCGAAAAACTACATACTGCTTGCCAGTGTCAGGGCGCAATCCAGAGAGTCTTTTTGATCGCAGGGAGGAAATATCTGGCATACATTTTAATGACTAAGGATTGGGAAATGTCGAGATTATTACTCATGAAGCGCGGCGTGCAGTCTTGTTTATGTTGAGGTAATGAGTTGCGATAGTGTTTGCAAAAGCTCATTGTCTTTAAAGGGTTTGGCAAAGTAGGCTGAAGCCCCTAGACGCATTGCTAAGTCTCGATGCTTATTACCACTGCGAGAGGTGAGCATTATCACAGGGATATGTTTGCAGTTTTGATCACTGCGAGACTGGGCAAGAAATCCAAAGCCATCTAAACGCGGCATTTCGATATCACAGATCACCGCCCTTACACGCGATCGCTCAGGTAAAGATTGCAGCTTGCGTAGCTTATCCATAGCTTCTAACCCATCCTTTGCTTGTTCCACTCGATAGCCAAACTTTTCGAGGGTCATCGCTAAAAATCTCCGTACATTGATTGAGTCATCTACGACTAACAATGTCGAGCGATGATCGATTCTTTCCGATACAGGAGCAAGAGATTTACCAGAGGGTTTATCAAGATCACCGATCGCCCAAGTTAGGAGATTATCAATATCGACCAGTGGCACTAGCTTGCCACCACCCAAGACCGCACAGCCCATAAACCCAGTGGGCAGAGCGATCAAGCTCTGGACTCCACGAATGGTGACTTCCTGTTCACCCCAATAGCGATCAACTTGTAAGGCAAATGGCACATTGTCACGGGCAACAATTAGTACGAGTGGCTCATCGACAAGGGGACGATTTTCAGTTTCAATTTGAAATTGGGGACGCGCGAAATGTAAGCGATCGCCAATCTTGAGCAATGGTACCGAATATCCTTCCCAATCTATGACCTCTTGATCGGCAACGCGATAGATAGAGATATCTTTGAGCAATAGAATTTCTTCTACGGCACTGGTGAGAATCGCCATTTGCAAGCCCTTAGCTTCAAATAGCAGTACAGGGGCAATGGATAGTGATACGGGAACGCTCAAAATAAAGCTGGTTCCTTTCCCAGCTTCGGTCTGCACTCGAATATTGCCGCCGATTAATTCCAAATTAGAGCGCACCACATCCATACCCACACCACGACCTGATAGCTCAGTGACGCGATCGGCGGTGCTAAATCCTGATTCAAAAATTAAGTCCAAAAGTTCTTGTTGGTCGGAGCTATGGAGATCACTCTCGCTAATGCCCATTTGTAGAGCGCGATCGCGTAGCTTCACAAAATCAATGCCCTTACCATCATCGCTAATCGTGATTACAGTCTGATTACCGCGATAACCTGCGGCAATTTCAATCTTTCCTTTAGGGCTTTTACCCGCCGCTATACGAGCCTGTGGGGTTTCCAGACCATGATCAAAGGCATTACGAATTAAATGCAAAAGTGGATCTTCCAAAACCTCTAAAACCGATCGCTCCACTAAGGTGGAACTGCCGCGTAATATTAATTCTACCTGCTTGCCATGAGCCAAAGATAAGTCCCGCAGTAGACGCGGAAATCGACCTAAAACTTCACCGAGCATCCGCATTCTGGTTTGCTCGATCGCGGTTTGCATTTGTCTAGAGGCTCTTCCTAGTTCACGTTCCGTACCTTCAGTATCCGTCAGGGCTGTTTCTATATCGTTATAGACCTCCTGTAACTGAACAACGCTGTCCATGATTTCCCGTGACAGAACGTGTAAATCACTGTAGCGATCCATTTCTAAAAGATCAAAGCGACTAGCATAGGGTAGAAATACTTCGTTATTTGGTGAAGGCGAAAATGATAGAACTTCTGAAGCAATAATTGTGTTGGCAGGAATAAACGGCTCGGCAGAGGTCACTACTCGATCATAGGCTTCGCGAAGTTGGGTGTTGGACTGCTCCAGTCCGTGCATTCTTGTGTTTAGCAGTTGTACTAGTTCGCGCATCCGCTTTAGTTGCAGCCGTAAACCGCTACGTTCGGCGTTCAACTCACCAAAGCGATCGCTTAAAGCTTCCAATTGCCGCACTGGAATCCGAATAGTCGTCTCAAGGCTATGGGAGTTGTTACCAACCGCAGGAGTTGGGGATTCCACATGAGTTTCTGGAACAGCTATCTCTGAAGCAATATCAATGGGGATAGAAAAATCTTCTAGCGATTCTTCATCTAAGTGTAAAGAGAGCGCAGTATCAAGAAGAAGTGGAGTCTCAGCTGCACAATCAAAATGATCGGGAATCAACTGAAACTGACTCACTAATACTAGAGCTTGCGATCGCCGCCAAATCTCCAGAGCCGCAGTCGTTACATCGCGAATGTTGCGATCGGGATCGGCTAGGGCATGGCTGATGTCGGCACAGAGGCTAGAAAATGCAGGCAATTCTAGCATTTCCCCCAAACAGCCAAATTCTTGACTCGTAAGTTCAAATTCTTCGCGTAAGACAGTACTATTGCGATCTGCTAGCACATTGCTGAGGCGATTAAGACAAGCATCAACTTCTGTGGAAAACATAAGTATCCGCATATCTTGCCCCGTTTCTTCAGAGAGCAGGCTAGCCTCATGGTGTGCTGATAAATCGCCTAATAGCTCATGCAACTTCTCAAAGGATGGATTGATCTGCTGCTGGAGCCATTCTGGTTCGGGAGTTTGGTTCTGCTTGTGAATGCTGGCAACTTTAGCCATACCATCGATCGCTTTAAGAAATAGTTTCTCAACTTCAGGAGCGATCGCCTCTTGATGATCCGCTTGTAATATTTTAAAAAAGTCTTCTAGGCGATGCGCTAATTCACTTAAGGTCATAAAGCCCATCATTGCGGCTCCACCCTTCATCGAGTGCGCCGCCCGTAAAATCTTATTAATCGCTGACTTTTGCAAGCTGCGATCGCTCATGCCCAAGATCTCAAACTCAATATCTGCTAAAAAATCTCTAGCTTCATCGAGAAATAGTAATCGAACTTCCCATTCGCGATCGCTTAATGTGTCAGTTGCCATTATGCTGCCTCAACCTTAAATGTTTCTACTGAAGCTTGCAGTTTACTTGCCACGTTGGCGGTTTCTTGTAGAGCGATCGCAACTTCACGGGAAGTTGCCGAAGACTTTTGGGACTGATTGGAAATGTTTTGCATAACCACTCTCACCGATTGCGAAGTCTGCACCTGTGAAGTTGTTGCCAAAGAAATACCTTGAAACAGTTCGTTTACCTTGCGGGCTACTTCCACAATCTGACTCAAGCTCTTTCTTGCATCTTCTACTTTATTCGTACCTTCCACTACCTGCACAGTACTCGCTTCCATTGATTCGACCACCTCGCTAGTTTCCTGTTGAATGCTTTCGACAATACGAGCGATCTCTTTAGTTGCTGTGGCTGACTGGGCAGCCAATGATCCGACCTCTTCCGCAACTACCGCAAAGCCTCGTCCTTCTTCACCTGCACGCGCTGCCTCAATACTGGCGTTTACCGCCAACATATTAGTTTTTAGGGCAATCTGATCAATCAAGATAACCACCTTAGAAATCTGCTGCGAAGCTTCACCCAAGCGTTTTACCTTCTTGGCAGTTTCCGCAACAGTTTGGCGTAATTGCAAAATACTGGACGCTGACTGCTCGATCGCGATGCTACCTATTTCCGCAGTAACCGCAGCTTTGTTAGAAGCGTCGGCAGCTTCTTGAGCGCTACTGGCAACTTGTTGAATAGATTCCGTAATCTGTTGTACTGATTGCAAAGCATCATCTAGCTGTTCTGCTTGTAGCGTTGCATCATCAGCTAGATTACGAATGGATTCGTTGTTAGTATTAACCGATGTGTTTACCTGCAAAGTTGCAAGTTTCACCTGTGTTACTACGTCCCGCAAGCTTTCCACGATCGCGTTAAAAAAGTCGGCAACAATCCCAATTTCTCCTGACGAGATTTGAGCGCGAACGGTTAAGTCACCACTTACTGCGCCCTCAACGTCAGATAGTAATGTAATTAACTCATGTTGAATCGACTCGCTCCGTAGACGTTCTTTTTCGGCTAATTCAGCAGATTGGCGAGTTTGTTCTTCTTGGAGAGCAATAAACTCTTGCAACTGTCCTGCCATCAAGTTGATGTTGCCACCCAGTTGTGCTATTTCATCTTCACCTTGAACTACGAGGCGAGTATCGAGATTACCTTTACCTAGCTCAACCACAGCCGCCGTTGCATCGATAACTGGTTTGGTAGCGCGTTGGGCGATCGCGATCGCTAATACTGCCGCCAATATACCCACACCACTAGTTGCAGCCAGCAAGATCAACAGCAATTGTTGTAAAGGTTGCAGCGCAATGTCACTGTCAGTGGCAATTACTGCATTCCACTTCAGATCTGGTAGCCCTTCCAGTTTTGGCAATGTTGCATAGCCCGCAAATTTCTCTTTAGTGGCCGTTTGAGACTTTGTTCTCGTTGCCCCAGTTTGACGACTGACTATGAGGGAATTTAACTCAGGGAACTCTGTTTTTATATCTTGACCGATTCTATCTTTCTCTGATGCTAAGAAAAATTTACCGTCAGATTCGGTTACATAATAATCTTGGTTGCCCTCACTAAAGTCTTTAAAAATTTCCTCAACAGTGGATGCTTGCATTCTGGAACGAATTACCGCAATGGTTTTACCCGTTGTCACATCTTTCACTGGTGCGGCAATAAATATACTCACCTTCTTCGTAACAACCGATGGTTCAGGTTGGCTGATAAATGGCTTATCAGTTTTTAAAACCTCTTGAAAGTAATCGCGTTTAGAAATATTTGCAGGTGGTGGTTCTGGACTGACATCGACAAGCAGGCTCCCATCTAACCGATAGACCGCCACACTGTCATAGACCAAATAGCCCTTGATATAGGTGTCTAAAATTGCCTTCTGCTCAGCGATCGGCATGATTTCGCGCACTTTGGCATTGGTTAAAAAGGATAGTTGAGAAAGTACCTGAATATCTCCATAGCGATCGCGCATGAAATAAGCAAGACGTTTAGCTAATCCGTTGGCATTCTCAACATCCTTCTGTTGGGTAGATGCAATAATATTTTGTCCGACATATATAGCAGCAAATCCTCCCAAAGCCAGTAAAGGAATCGTGATCGCGGCAACCGATATAACAGTAGTTTTAGTTTGTAAACCCAGAGCTTGCCACCATCGCCAAATCGACTTTTTCTTTTTTACGGGAGCCACAGACAAATTAATCAGATCTACTGTGTCATGGTTGCCATTGCTAGAAGGATTAGCACCATTGGTATTGATGGAATCAGAGCTATCAGCGCGAGAACGTGAATCGAGAACCATGATGTAGAAACTCCGTTTTGCAAAGAAAAAGTTAAAAGGGAAAATCGAAATCTATGCGGTAAATTTGAATCTACCGATCGCCTCGGCATCGAGTACATATAAATACTCATTACTGGCTTCGCTCTGAGCAACACAACCCCGCAAAAATGGTACAGCCCCTATCCCCATTTTTATTTTAGGTAATTCTAGCGGCGAGACAATCTCATTGTCGGTAAAGCGGACTACCCGACCAATCCGATGCACACCTAATCCAAGAAATGCATTATCAATCTGTAAAATCGCAATATGGGTTTCGATCGCTGTCGAATCAAGCGGAACCAACCCTAAAAATTGAGGTAAGTCCAACACCCAAAAAATATTACTGCGATGCTCGACCAAACCCATTAAGCAAGGATGCACATTCGGCATTTGGGTAAAGCGATCGCTAGTCAACACAAAAGTTTCTCGTACATATTTAAGTTGCACAGCCACCGTCACCTCTCGACTTAGTTGCAAACTCAAATATGGGAGTCCTGCGATCGTCTGTAACTGCTGTTCTTGTAATTCGATCGTCAGGTTGCTCATTTTATGATCCTAAATTTAGCGATCGGATTGCTTGCAAAATGTCGTCTTTGGTAAATGGCTTAGTGAGATACACATCCACACCTTGCTTCATTCCCCACATGCGATCGAGATCTTGATTTTTGGAAGTGCAAGCAATTACAGGCACTTTACTATTACTAGTTTTTTTAACAGCTCGACAGAGTTCTAAACCACTCATACCCGGCATCACCAAATCAGTGATTACTAAATTGGGCTGAGTCGCCTCAAACTTAGCTAGTCCTTCTTTTCCGTCGTTAGCGCTGATTACGTTATGACCACCTTGACGTAGGTACTCACATATCAATTCTCGCTCTGACGGAGTATCTTCTACCACTAATACTGTAATCAATCTTTTATCATCCTTATTATTGACAAAATTATTGACAAACTTCAAACTGCTTGCCTAAATTTAGGCGACAGACCTTACGGCGCGTAAAATATCTTCACGGGTGAATGGCTTAGTGACATAGATATTTATGCCTTGTTTCATCCCCCACAGCTTGTCAAGTTCTTGATTTTTGGAAGTGCAAGCAATAATGGGAATATCTTTAGTTTCAGCATTCTTTTTTAAGCTGCGGCATAGTTCCAAACCACTCATTCCAGGCATTACCAAATCAGTAATTACCACATCGGGTTTTCTACCCTCAATTTTTTTGAGGGCTTCTTGTCCGTTACTAGCACTAATTACCGTATAGCCATTTTCTGCTAAATAGCCAATAATCAATTCCTGCTCTGATGGGGTATCTTCAACTACAAGAATGGTTGTCATATATATCTACTAATGTTGGTTTTGCTTTTTTAGCATTCAATCAAGAAAATAACCTTGTTTTTCTTGATTGGATATTTGATTTACATAGCTTTGCACTCGTTTAAAAACCAATAATTTATTTTAAAATCTAGCATTCCCAGACTTATAAACCAATAGTTGCTTTTTAATTTCAAGATTGTTAATAAAATATTAAGATACCATACAGAGCTTTGTGATTTCTGAAAACACAAAAAAACTTTTTAAAAGGCTGGCAAAGCCAGTTTTTTAAAAAGTTTCTTGAATTTCAAAAAAGCGTAAAGCGCTGTAATTACATTAGGTGACGCATGATCATTTTCAATAAATCTGCTTGTATAAAAGGCTTAGTCAAGTAATCAGTCGCACCTGCCATTCTTGCTCTTGCTCGATCTATTAGTCCTTTACTACCTGTCACCATCACAATCGGAATATCCTTTAAGCTTGACGACTTACGAATTAAAGAACAAAGTTGGTAGCCATCAACATTGGGCATTCCGATATCTAGCAAGATTAAATCAGGCTTGATCGAAGTTAATTTCATTAATGCTTTCATGGAGTCTTGAATTAGAGTGACCTGAAAGTCTTCGCTACCCAAATAGGTGCTAATAATACTTAGCATTGACTCGCTATCATCAATACAAACGATCTTCCAGACCTTAGTTGATTGGCCAATAAAAGATTCGGAAATACTATTTTCTTCAGTACCTAAGTTAGCCCCATCGATAAAAGTTTCTGATAATTTATCAATATCTTCTTGCTTTTCTTTGGCTGCTAGGCGATAGGTGGGCGGTAACATATTGAAGGGCGGTAAGGGCTCTCTCAATAAAACTGAGCCATCAATGACCAACGGAGTTAGTTGTGCAGCGATCGCCAGAGGATCTTTGGAGAGTAATGCACCAAGCTGATAAAAGTTAAAGCCTCTCAAAATCCGTCCCAGTCTCTGCACAGTTTCTAGAGACATACGTTTTTGTGCAGATGCCTGACTGACTAAGTAGGGGCAGTAGTAAGGAGAGCAAATAGTGGGACCAAGTTTGTACCATGCTTGCAATCGCTGTATCTCGACTTCTAAAATTCGAGATACAGGCAGGCTGCAATAGGTTTCTTGTAAGAAGTGTTCGTAGTGAATGCCCTTAAAATCACTATCCTCTAGACATAAAAAGTTTTCTATCACTTCTTGAATTATGCGAGCAATTAACTTACCTGCCATTAGTTTTGGCAAATGATTTTCGTTAACTAGCCAGAGAATTGCTAAATATTCCACACATAGAAGCTCGCTAGTAACTCTGTACTTAGCATTGCTTGGTGAGGGATCATCAAACATTAGCCGCAACTGCGATCGTAGTTTGTCGTTTAGAGCAGGAACTTCGCGACTCAATCCGCGTAAATGTCTTTCGAGACGCTCAAAACTATCAAGCGAATGAGCTGCATATACTAATTTCCCCTGTTTGATATAAAACGACCAGCGGATTTGATCGTGTACAACATATACACATCCATCTTTACTTAGCTCCAGACTTTTTAAAAGTTTTTGGGCAGACTGTTGGTGATGTTTATCCATGTCAATCGTGGTATTGTCAGCATTTTTCATCGACATCCCCTTAAAATCCTTAAACCTTTGTAATTACAGGGCTTTATGCTCTTTTTAAACCTTCTTATGTCAATCTTAAATAGCTAGATTTCAACTGCTTTGAGACAGCGTAAAATGATGTATGGGTTTACATTTGAGTGTTTTACATGCAGGGGACTTAAGCCACTTTTTCCATACGATAAGCGTTACTTAACTCATGCGAAAATAGCTATAGTTATAATTTAACGCTATAAAATTTATGAATTATTGATTGATAGTCTACCCTGAAATTCAAGCAATATTAAGCTGTTATTAAACTGTGTCAATATTTTTATCAAAGTTATTTCCCCTATTTGTCTATCCTCTGGGACTATGTAGCCTATTAATCTTGGCTGCTCTAGTAATTTTGCTGTGGCGAAATAAGCGATCGCGCAGCGTTAGCAATGCAAATAAGATCATTAATCTCTATCGCAAAAGCCGAATTGCTTCAGTGGTACTAGTGATTGCAATGCTGATTTTGTTGTTTTGTAGTAGTGATATTTTTTCTAAGGCGTTAGTGCAATCGCTAGAGTGGCAATATTTGCCCAGTGGTGAGCTGCCGCAGGCGCAGGCAATTGTGGTTTTGGGTGGTGGCACTCGCCCTCGCATTGCTCCCAGACCCTTTTATGAAGTTAATGAGGCTGGCGATCGCATTTTGTATGGCTCATGGCTATATAAGCAAGGCAAAGCACCATTGCTGATTGTTACAGGTGGTCGTGCCGAATGGATGGGTGAGGGAGGGAATCCTGAGTCAGAAGATATGGCGGCGATAGCGGAGTTGTTTGGTGTGCCAAGTAGCGCGATCATCCAAGAGTCCCAATCCCTAAATACCCGTGACAATGCGGTGAATACTCGCCAAATCATGACAGGAAAAGGTATTAATCAAGTTTTGCTAGTTACTTCAGCTATACATATGCCCCGAGCGATGCAAATCTTTCGTAAAGTTGGCATTGAAGCGATCTCTGCGCCAACGGACTTTTTAACTGTACGCAATGAAAATAATAAAGGTTGGGGCATCTTGCTTGAGCTTTTACCTAATGCTGAAGCGCTAAAAAATACAACCAACGCAATCAAGGAATATATCGGGATGTTGGTTTACCAGTTAGCGGGATTTGCTTAGCGCCAAATTAGCCCACATAGATTTGCGGCGCGAAGCGCCGCAAATCTATCTTCTGAGCAAAAAATCCTGTGAAGACTTGCAGCAGTTTTCATTATCACAATTGATTTTTTGAAAGCCAGCCTGTGCTGGCTTTCAAAAAACCAGTCTTGAGGTTTGTCGCGCCTTCGGCGCGACAAACCTCAAGACTGGTTTTTTAATGAGAATCGCTGGAGTACTTGTGTATGTGAGACCTGTCTGATTAAATAAGCCCTAGTAATATCAAGAAAAAACTACAAATTTCTATGAGCAGGGGAAACGGTAAAAGCATCAATACAAATTTACTCTTGGTAATTTTGGGATTAGTTACCCTTGGTACAGGACTAGGTGCATTTGTTGCTTCGAGATTGGTTGCCTATCGTCCTTCTGCTAACACCACTGCGGAAATTAATGCCGCCAATGACAATATTTTAAAGCCAGCAGGTTCTTCAGAATCCTCTACAGCATTGGTTAGGGACAATACCAATAAATCTTTTTGCCAATACAATGCCCTCAATTCTGTGACCGCCTCGCTGTATCAAATCAGAGAGATCAATGCGATCGCCAATGATCCCTTACCCGCTCTATCTAGCTTGAGCAGCGTGATTAATGCGGATTTGTTAGCTAGTTTTACCCCTGCACCATTCCCTAAAATTAGCGATCGCGCCCGTCTAGCCAAGATTCCGATCATCATGTATCACGACATCACCAGCACCAAGGACGTAAGCTGGGATGTCACCACCGAAGAGTTAGCAAGGCACTTTCAAGCTTTACAAGATGGGGGCTACACACCGATTTCTATGGATCGAATGGTTAACCACCTGCGTACAGGCTCACAACTTCCTGACAAGCCCGTTTTACTGACCTTTGATGATAATTATATTGGGCAGTACAAATATGCATTCCCGCTGCTCAAAAAATATAACTATCCTGCGGTCTGGTCGGTGCATACTCGCTTTGTGGGTGCTGGAGGCAAAAAGCCTAAAGCAACATGGGATCAATTGCGCGAAATGCAGCAAACAGGGCTAATTACGATCGCTTCTCATACGGTTAATCACATCAATTTTAAAGATCTTAGTGATGATCAAATTGACAAAGAGCTAACAGAATCAAAAAAAGTCCTTGAAAAAGAGCTAGGCGTGACCATCGATTATTTCACCTATCCTGAAGGTGACTTTACCGATATTGCTAGAGAAAAAATCAAAAAAGCGGGTTACAAGGCAGCCCTAACCATGAGCCTTGATCCTGCTCAGGAGCGCTCTGCCAATGAGTCGGAGGATCTAATGACAATCATGCGGTTCGGTCAATCCCGCTTTGATGAGGCGATCGCCTTGGCTTCTGGTGGAAACCCCGCAGGTCAGTCAGCATTTTTGACAACGGTAAGTGATGGCACGGTCAATTTCACCACCCCAGTCGAAAAGCGCACAGTCACGGTTGAGGGACTACCGCTCACCCTTGTCTATGGTGGGCGGGTGGTGACGACCCATGCCGACACTCGCGCTCAGGTTTCCGAAATTATGACCATGATTCCCAGTGCGATCGCGGCAGTGGATGGTGGATTTTTCTCCCTTGAATCCCTTGAAAGCAACAAAATGATTGGGCCAGTAATGAGCCAGTTTTCGAGTAAAGCAGGAGCTTTTGTTAATGGCAATAAAGGTGAAAACCCACTGCTAAATGGTCGTCCTCTGGTTTTGATCAGTCCCACAACGGTCAAATTTATTCCTTACAACGCGGCGAAACATAATTCTCTTGAGGCTGTTAGAGCCGAACTTGCTGATGTCACCGATGCTTTTGTTGCCGCAGGTTGGCTAGTCCGCGATGGCAAACCACAGCCTGCGGAAGCATTTGGCAAGCTCTATGGGTTTGATGCTAATCGCGATCGCGCTTTTTGGGGAATTGACCGCGCTGGCAGACCAACCATCGGTGTAACTATGGAAATGATTGACTCAGTAGGTTTGGGGAAAATCTTGGCTAAAGCTGGATTGCGTGATGTGGTCATGCTTGACTCTGGCGCAAGTGCATCACTCGCCTATCGCGGTAAATCAGTGATGGCATATGAGCCACGTCCTGTGCCTCATGTGGTGGCGTTGCTCCCTCCCGATCCTGTGGCTACCGAGACTGCCGAGAAGCCAAATTGTCCTGTCAGTTCCAATCAGTTTTAGAGCTGGCAGCGCAGCAATTTTCCTCATAAAAGTCAGCCTTCGGCTGGCTTTTATAGCGATCGTCAAATGTGCTAAGACATAAAACCCAAGAATTGGCTGGCGGCGCGGAGCGCCGCCAGCCAATTCTTGGGTTTTGATTTGTCTTAAAACAAATGACTGTAGTTATATAGCGATCGCCATTCTTGTTAGGACACAAAACCAGAAGAAAAGTAGCGGCGCGAAGCGCCGCTACTCACTTCATAATGAAAATTGCTGGGAATTTTAAAATAAACTTTACAAGTTTGACTTAAATTTGTTAACCTAGATACTCGCCGCTTAAACTTGCGCCAAACTCAAGCATAATTAGAACAATACTTTGCTACCAAAATAAGCATGACTCAAATAATCGTTGGAGAAAATGAAGGGATTGAGTCGGCTCTACGCCGATTTAAGAAAAAAATCCAAAAAGCGGGCTTACTAGCAGATATTCGTCGCTGTCAGTATCATGAAACCGCAGGCGAAAAGCGCAAGCGTAAAGCCGAAAATGCTAAGCGTCGTGGTCGTTTCCGTCGTCGCGATAGTTAATAAAAAAGGAGTGCTAAGCACTCCTTTTTTATTTAACGTTGCATTGCTTCGTGACTCAAAATCTAAAATGGCGGCGCGATGCGCCGCCATTTTAGGTTTTGAGTTAATAACCAACACCTAAAAGCTTATTTTCTTTGCGAAATTGACTAGGCAGCATTACCTCAGTGCCATTTGTCCAAACCCCCAAACGCTCAACCTGTGCCTTAGCCTCTAGCTCTTCATAACCTTGGCAGTCTTTTTCTTGTAAGAGATCGTAATGGGCTAGCCCTAGAGACACCATAACTTTGTTAGCATTTTGTCCACCCGCTAAAACTTCGGCAGTGTAGCGCCCAAATTTATCTTTTTTGAATACTTTTAGATAAACCTCCTCATCGTCAAGGATATTTTGTAAAACTTTGCGAGCATGTTGCCCTTCGGGTTGCAGTAATTCAGGCGCATCAATACAGGCAAGATGCACTTTAGTTTTGATGCCGCGATCGACAAGGGTGATGTTATCGCCATCAAAAACTCTGACTGCAAATGATGCCGCCCATGTTGGTTGGTTCGCGATCGCAAAGCAAACTAAATTGATGATCGCGATGAAAACAACCTGCTGAAATTTATTAATAAGATTGGCAAGTGACATTTATGGGAAGGTCAGAGTAATTAGATCAATCATAGCTGTCGCCAGCCTAAACCCAAAAAGCTCCGTCACTAGCTTTTTTGGGTTTTAGGTTGCCGCGATCGCAAAATCACCACGACACTTTGCGCCACCATCGGCGATCGTTAGCTCATGGAGCGTAAACTCATCGCCAAGTTTATGCAAAAGCGTTTCTAATAAATTGCGAATCTCATCATCAGTTTTGGCAATGGGCGGTGTATCGGTGGCGATCGCTTCTAACAGGAGTGGGGACTGGAGACAGCTTTGTAAATCATCGGCTGTGAGTTCTACATCCATAGTCACATGGATGGGATCGAGGAGACGTAAAGCTTCGCCTCTGAGAATTTGCGAAATATTAAGATGAATTGCTTCCGCGCAAAAATCGATATTAGTGACCGATAGTCCCTTATATTTTGCTCCCACCCCGATCACGTTGGCTTTGGGAATGTCCCCGCTCAAGATTTGATGACTTTTGCCTGCGATCGCAATTTCGATAGTGTCGATATGTTCGACCTGCGATCGCAGCCATAGTTTAATAATAGGAATTAATACAGAACTAACTACAGACATAAATTGAACCGATCTAAAGTCTTGGCAGTCAAAACTAATAGCTTAGAAAATAAGTGGAATTAAGTTTAACTCTGCCAATATTTGACTAGGTAAGTATATCTCTAGTTCTTGCTCATACGGATGTTCGCCATAGATGTTCAGGGCAATAAATGTAGATGTCCGAGGCACAAACACCACCGATCCTGATTTAGTGATTGTGCAAGCTTGCTTGCAAGGTGATCCTCATGGATTTAAAAAACTGTATCAACGTCATCACCATAAGGTGCGCTCAACGCTCTATCAGCTATGTGGCGCTGATGGTCTAGATGATTTGGAACAGGATGTATTTTTGCGAGCATGGAAAGGCTTAAACAAGTTTCAACAGTCAGCGCAGTTTTCGACATGGCTCTATCGCATTACTTTTAATGTGGCGAGCGATCGCCGTAAAGCTTTAGCAAAAATGCGATCGCGTAATGTGTCAGTTGAGGACGATGAGCAATTGGCTAACCTTGCTGATGATGCAATTTCCCGTGAGGGCGAAACGCAGACGGGACTAACTACATTGCATTATCAAGACTTAATGCAGCGAGGGTTAGAAAAACTCAGCGAAGACCATCGAGCCGTATTGGTTTTGCATGATCTAGAGGAATTGCCCCAAAAAGAAATTGCCGAAATTTTGGCGATCCCTGTCGGTACAGTGAAATCACGTTTGTTTCATGCCCGTAATGCCATGAGAAAGTTTTTAGAAGCGCAAGGAGTCGAATTATGAAAAACAACTATTCTCAAGATTTTCCAGACAATGATGCTGATGCTTCTTTAGTGACATTTCTCAAGCAAAATAAGGCGATCGCACCCACACCAGCCATAAATTTTGAGGAACAGTTATTTGCCGAAATTAGTAAGTATCCGCAGCGATCGCTAAAACCTATTAGGTCGAGGTTTCGGCGTTGGTTGCCCCTGATTTTGGCGATCCCCATCTCCATCGGCGCGGTGGCTAGCTTTGGTTGGTTCAATCGATCCCAGTATCAAATAGCCAATGTCACGGAAGCTGAGAGAGCTGAGATTGAGCAATCCTTAATTAATGGTTGGAATATGAACAATGATGTTTCTATTCAAGCCGCTAAAAGTACCGATGCAGAGCTTTTATCTGATTTAACTCCTCTTGATTACGAATAGTCAGAGCATTGCTGCATTTTGATCGTTCTTAAAAATTTTCTTTCTATTGCTTATCTAGCCAGAAATATTATGTTTAAATCTAAAGCCTTCCAATATTGCGCGATCGCCGCTGCCGTAGTCGCTACTAGTGGCGTAATTTGGGCTAGCAACATCAATTTAAAGTCTCAATCTCCATCAAGAGTCGAAGCTGAGACTCAGGCTAAATTAGTACCAAAAGCTAGCCCTGATCTTGATTCAGAGAGCTTAGCCGAATTACCAGATCGTCCTGATCAATTTTCTAAGCGCATAGAAAATCCTGAGATGCCATCGGGGAGAGTCCTTAAACAATTAAATCTATCAGCAGAACAATTGCAAAAACTGAAAGCTATCCGCGATCGCGATTCAGACAAGCTTCGGGCGCTTTCTGATCAATCTCGTCTAGCCAATCGAGAATTGCGCGAGTTGCTAGATGGAACGGAAAGTAATGACGTAATTCGCGCTAAACATGACCGATTACTGAGCCTTCAACAGGAATTACGCAAGCAGCATTTTGAAAGAGCTTTAGCGATGCGAGAAATATTAACCCCACAACAGCGATCGCAGCTAAAGGAAATCATCCAAAAAAATCGTCCTATGCAGCGTGAGGGGATGCGAGAAAGGCTTAAAAATCGCATGGACAATAGAGACAAAATGGGCGATCGCTCATTTCTATAACACCAATAAGTGAGTTGCGCCGCAACTCACTTATTGGGTTTTAGTAACAAGGGGCTTAACCTGTATTATGCACGAGAGGGAAAGCAAGCAAGAGATTCAAATGAAAATTGATCGGTGATGTGTCATATTTGTTGGAAAGTATAGTAGCGCCAATTCAAGGATGAAGTGCAACGGTTTCTGATGAAGCAAAGAATACTTCGTAAGGAGTACGATAGTCAAGAGGAGACTGTCAAGTAAAATGTGTAAAGTCTAGAAGCTAGACGTGGAGACGATCCTCAAAGAGGATAGCAAAGCGATTCAATGGATATTGCTTGTCCCATTTTTCGGCAAAGAGTTCGAGATTAAACTCTGCCTCCGATTCAGTTGCCGCACTGTAAATAGTCTTGAGGTCAGCACAGACTTGCTTGCGTTGTTGCCAGGGGACAAAAGCGACCGAGTTACGCACCATGTGAACAATGCACAACTGTACCTGAGTTTTGGGAAATACCGTTTCAAGTGCCTTGGGAAAACCAGTTAAACCATCGATACAAGCAATCAAAATATCCTTGACCCCACGGTTGTGAATTTCGGTGAGTACTGACAACCAGAATTTCGCACCTTCCCAATCGTGAAATCCACATCCCCAATAATTCCTTGTACCCGTCCATATTCACCCCCAAGGCAAAGTACAGGGATTTATTGATTACCCGACCATTGTCTCGGACTTTGATGACTAGACAGTCCATAAATACGATCGGGTAAACTGCATCTAGAGGGCGATTTTGCCATTGCTTGACCTCATCAATTACCGCATCAGTCACATTGGAGATTAGTGTCGGTGATACTTCGACACCATACATTTCTTGCAACTGGGCTTGGGTATCCCTGACACTCATGCCTCTGGCATACAAGGAGATGATCTTTTCGTCTAGTCCTGACAATCGGCTTTGTCCTTTCTTCACCATCTGCGGTTCAAACTCTTCTTGGCGATCGCGGGGTATGGAGATTTCCGCTATGCCGAAGTCTCCTTGGACTGTTTTCTGGCTGTAGCCGTTGCGACTGTTGCTTTGCCCTTCTGGTCTGCGTTCATGCTTCTTGTACCCCAGATGCGTGGATAGTTCTGCTTCCAATGCTCGCTCCACTAAGGCGGTAGTTAGTTGTTTGAGAATTCCTCCTTCTCCGAATAGGTCAGGTGGAGTTTTACATTCTTGCAATAATTCATCTAGCAATTCTTTGCGTATATTCATCTGGTTTGGTGTTAGTAATTGTGTGTCTAGATTATCTCTCTGTATACTTCCTAGACTTTACACAATTTACTGTACACTCTCGTCAAGAGATTTTCTCGGTCTATGATTGATTAAATTCACCACCTTCTGAAAGTCCTCCTCTTTCAGGATTTTGAAGTTCGTACTTTTGGGATAGAACTCTCTAATTAATCCATTGGTATGTTCATTTAATCCACGTTCCCATGAATGATATGGATTCACAAAGAACGTGTCTATTTGTAGCCTTTCAGATAGCTTCTCATGTCCGCAGAATTCTCTTCCATTATCAAAGATCATTGTCTTTCGAGATGTTGAATCTATAGGCTCAAATAGATTGAATGTCACTCTGTTTATCTCGTCCATCGTCTTGTTCTTTGCTAGTCCAGAAAGTAAGTACTTCGAGGCTTTGTCAACATGTGTAACTACGATTACGATACCTGTGTGGTTGCAGCCGATTACCGTATCACTTTCCCAATGTCCAATCTCTGTTTTTAAATCTGCAATCTTGGGTCGATTCTCTATCCCTACCCTATTGGGAATTCCACCTCGCTTCTGATGCCGACCTTTGCGCCTTCGTTTCTTTTGCTTCTGCCTCAGATATTGTTGATATATTCCCATCTCTTGATGGTTTGCATAGATCATCAAATAAATCGTCTCATAGCTGATTTTACCTAGCCCCTCCCTTTCCATCCTCCCCGTTAGTTGCTCTGGACTGTGGTGTTGCTCTAACCGTTGTTTTACTTCAGCGATCATCTCAGTACTGATGCTCTGAAATCTTACCTTTGCTTTCTTCCGCCTTGCTTTCATCAGGGCATCCGCAGTATCTGGCAAATAGCCAATCTGTCGCTCGTCTGTATTGCGCGATAACTCTCTTGAAATCGTACTTTTGTTTCGGTTCAGCCGACGACCAATATCTGATATAGATAATTTGTCATTTACTCGCAGTTTATACAGTTCACTTCTTTCGATGGTGCTAAGCTGGCTATTGTTGTGATTATCATCAGATTATCCTTATGAGTCCCTTTATGCAAAGATCTCTAGGTGTTGCACTTCATCCTTGAATTGGCGATCCAACCATCCTTAACTAAAGCATTTTTGATAGCCTGATGGTAAATATCCTTTGCCATAATTTTTCATGTTTACTCGATATACATTAACAAATTAACCACCTGTTCAGTCCCACTAACCATCGATCGCCATACTCATAAACCTATTCAACAAACAATCGAGCGATTTTACCCATGAGATGAATAGGCGATCGCCTTATATATTTCTTTGGATGACTTTAAACAGTTGATATCTGCGTAAAATAGGCAATAAGTTAAAAATCTAAAGGTGTCAATTATGACCCAAGCATTACACACCGCCATTGAGTCAGTTAACGCACTCAGGCTAGAAGAAAAACATCAACTCTGGTTAATTCTTGATGAAGCGATCGCCCAAGCCGAAGAGCAAGACTGGTTAGAAGACGATGAAACTGTTGAAGAAATTCAGCAAGTGCGCCAAGAATATCGAGAAGGTGAATACATCACATTTCATCAGTATCTTGCTCAGAACTAGCTATGACTTACACGATTATCGTCACCAAGTAAGTCTATCCAAAAAGATCTAGACAATCTTCCTAATGACATAAAATCTAGGGTTTACAGCAAAGTATCACAACTATCTGAAGATCCGCGTCCTGATGGCGTAACCAAGTTAAAAGGTTATGAAAATGAATATCGAATTAGAATCGGTGATTATCGGGTTCGTTATGAAATTCTTGATAAAAATGAAACCATTTTGTTGCTGCAATGTAAGCATAGACGCGAAGTTTATAAAAATCGTTAAATAGCGATCGCCACGTCCATAAACCTATCAGTAATCAAGCAGCGATTTTACCCATGGAATGAATAGGCGATCGCTCTTATTGGCATATAGTGTATTTACACTTATTACACCTACTTCAAAAAATCAACCCATCTCAACATTGGCAATCTTTAAATATTTATAAGTTGAACGACCTACCAGATTTTGTCTTTGCGCCTGAGTCAGACACCCTACCCATACAACGCCTAGAGGCAATGCTAGAAAAAGCATATCCCAAGCTTGTCGGTCTGGATGGTGAAGAAATCATGTTGCCAGACTCCATATATCAAGCCATTAGGCAAGTTATTCACATGATGGCATCGGGACAAGTTATATCGTTGGTTCCTTATAACTTGCATTTGAGTACGATTCAAGCCTCTGACTTACTCAATGTTTCACGTCCTTACTTATATAAATTATTAGATCAAGGCGATATCCCCTATATCAAGGTGGGTACGCATCGCCGCATCCAGTTTCAAGACTTAATGCGGTATAAAAAACAGAGAGCTGCTCAGCGTCATCAAGCTTTGAGTGAGCCTACTGAACTTAGTCAAGAGTTGGGATTTTATACACCAGAGGATGACCGCTTAACTGAGGCTATTTCACCAGCGTAATGAGTTTGCAATCCTCTCGATTTCCCGTTGTGCTTGACTCCTGTGTGCATTAGTCAATTGAAGCCCAAAGCGCCGATCAATTTTTAACCTGTCTATATGATTTATTCCCTCAAGAGATTAGGCAAGTTCTCCAGACTCAGGCAAGTGATTTAAAAAAGCCACCCATGTCGATTACAGACTTACTCAATGTTTTAAAAATCTCTGTGCCAAATTTTGTGATCAGGTTTAACTAAAAGCGATCGCCGACAAGGTTATCGAAAAAAAATATTTCCTAACACTTTTGCGGTAAAGCTTAAATACGCTATAATCACAAACCTATGCCTATAGGTTTTACTAAATATAAACAACATATTAACAACATAAGTAGGCGTAGGATGTAAACCGCAATAAGCTGTGATGGCTGATGCTCTTACATTTCTGGGAGGAAACCAGATAAATTCAAAACAGGAACAAGGAAAAATTTAGTTATGATCAATCGGGCAAAAACTGCTACAGCTACCAATGTCGGCTTCACACATGAAGATTTCGCAAAACTTTTAGACAAATACGATTATCACTTCAGCCCTGGCGACATCGTTGCAGGCACAGTATTCAGTATCGAGCCAAGAGGCGCACTTATTGACATTGGTGCAAAAACAGCAGCATACATCCCGATTCAGGAAATGTCGATCAACAGAGTTGATCAAGCTGAAGAGGTTTTGCAAAACAATGAGACTCGCGAATTTTTCATTCTTGCCGATGAAAACGAAGAAGGACAGCTAACTCTCTCAATTCGTCGCATCGAGTACATGAGAGCATGGGAGCGCGTGCGTCAGTTGCAAGCAGAAGACGCAACCGTGCGATCGCTTATTTTTGCTACCAACCGTGGCGGCGCACTGGTCAGAATCGAAGGACTACGCGGATTCATCCCTGGTTCTCACATCAGCACCCGCAAACCCAAGGAAGAACTAGTTGGCGAAGAGTTGCCACTCAAGTTCTTGGAAGTAGATGAAGACCGTAACCGTCTCGTCCTCAGCCACAGACGCGCACTAGTCGAGCGTAAGATGAACAAGCTCGAAGTTGGCGAAGTCGTCATCGGTGTAGTCCGTGGTATTAAGCCCTACGGTGCATTCATCGACATCGGTGGTGTCAGTGGTTTGCTGCACATCTCCGAAATCTCCCACGAGCATATCGAAACTCCTCACAACGTCTTTAATGTCAATGACGAAGTGAAGGTAATGATTATTGATCTAGATGCTGAGCGCGGACGGATTTCTCTCTCTACCAAGCAACTTGAAGCTGAACCAGGTGATATGGTCAAAGATCCTCAGCTAGTCTATGACAAGGCTGAAGAGATGGCTGCTAAGTATCGCGAACAACTTAATGCTCCTCCCGCAGTAATGGAAATTGCATTACCAGCCGTGGAAGAAGAGTACGAAGTTCCTGATGCTATGGAAGAAGCAGAAATTCCTGAAGAAGTGGTTGCTGAAGAAGTAGTTGCTGAAGAAGTGATTTCTGAGGAAGTGGTTGCTGAAGTAGAAGAAGAAACTGTAGCTGAAGCTTAGTTAATTTGGGAACCTAAATCGGTTTCCTATTTCTTAAAACCCCTAAAAAACTTGAAAGGCTGGCTTTGCCAGCCTTTCAAGTTTTTTGTAATTCAAAAGAGAGAGGGGGTAGCGCGGTGCGCTACCCCCTCTCTCTTTTGAGCCTATTTTACCTCAGTCAATAAATTGGCAAGGCGAGGATATTTAGAAGTGAGTCCAAAGGTTTCGGGAGAGACGACATCGTAGGTAAAGTGGCGTTGAGCAATACAAAAACGATCCCATTCAGCAACTTCGATTCTAAATAGCTTAATCACGGTATCGAGAATGAATGGAGTGATTTCTAATTGCCATCTGACCTTGAGATTGAGATGCTCACAAAACTGAGCGATTAAGTCTTGGGCTGTTAATCTTTGCATCCCCAAAACTAGGCGAGCTGGTGATTTTGGGACATCTGTTGTGATCAGCAGATACGTGATAATTTGGGCAATATCGATCGCATGGACAAAATGGAAGCTACCATCGGTCTTCAAAAATCTGGCGTACGGCACATATTTGAGAATGTCCTTAAGTCCTCTTGATAGGTGCGAATAGGGTTTATCTGCTGCGCCACCAAAGACGAGGGTGGGAAATACTGTAATCAGGCGATCGCGAATAATTGAATTTTCTAAGGTTGCTAGACAGGCGTGCTTGGAGGCAATATAGGCTGTGCCAAATTTACCCGCTTCAGGAATGATTTGGTTGTGGGAGTCAAGAATGCTAGCGGTGGAGAAATAGATGGCGCGTTCGCATACTTCTGGATCTAGGGAAGAGAATAACTCAATGGTTTTATCGCGATTCACTACAAAGGCTTCATCTCCACCCCAACCTGCGGCGGTGCTGACGACAAACTCCATTGTTCTCAGTAATTCGCGATGATTACCAATATTTTGCATTGAGTCTTCGATAATATGCACGTTGGCGCGATCGCTTAGATTGATTTGCAGTTTACGGCGATCGCGGACTAATAGATAAAGTTCGTAGTCGGTTTTATCTAAAAGCATCTCAATCAAATAATGACCGACACAACCACTTGCACCTGTAATAAAGACTTTTTTGGGCATTCTCTTAATAACTATTTTCCCTGTACGCAAAATTGATTATCTCACTTCAAAACCCAAAAAGAATGGTGGTACTAAGCGCCACCATTCTTTTTGGGGTTTTGAAGCTGTCGCCATTCTTGTTAGGACATACAGCGCTTTGCGCCCAAACCCGAACCAAGAATTTTTTAAAAGTGTTGCAAAGCAACACTTTTAAAAAATTCTTGTGGTTCATTTGATCGGAAATTACTGTAAAACCCAAATAGTGTAAGGCGGCGCTTCGCGCCGCCTTACACTATTTGGGTTTTGATTTGTCCTGATACAAGTGGCGACAAGTACTGTGATGTTCAAAGCAGTTTTTGGTAATGCTTAATATGCATTTGGGCTGAACTTTGCCATGTGTATTTTGGCAAAATTGCTTGACTGGCTTGGACTAGGGCTTGGCTAATATCAGGATTAGTAATAGCAATCATCGCTTGGGCGATCGCTTCTATACGATCAGGATCAACAAAAACGGCTTGATTCGCTGATAGAAATTCGGTAAAAGGTGGACAGTTGGAGGTAATTACGGGTAAACCTGAAGCGATCGCCTCCATGATCACCAAGCCCCAGCCTTCTTTGGAGGATGGAAATACAAACACATCTGTAGAGCGATATAACGCTGCTAACTCTTGATCTGTTAGGACACCTGTAATAATTAAGGATTTAGTAATATCTAAATCCTGTGCGACTTGCAAAAATTGATCGCGATAGTCCTGATAGTCAAATAGAGTTGCCCCGCCCGCGATCACTAACTGTGCTTGGGGCAATTCTTGGAGAACCTGAGCAAAGGCTTGAATTAATTTAATAGAATTTTTGCGCGGCTCAATACCACCCACAGTCAAATAAATTGGTGTACTTGCTAATCCAAATCTCTGCTTGATTTGTGGCTCACTGCCATCGCGATCGCAGGAAAATCTCTGCATATTTACGCCATTGATCACTCGCGGCGCTTGAATTTGATAAAGATCATGGATCTGCTTTTGCCAGCCTAAACTGACACATAAACAGAGTTCCGCTTCCCGAATCGACCGATCCTGACAGGATCTCAAGTAAGGACTGTTGTAATCTTCGATATGGTGGATAGTGCGGACAAAGTGAGGGATTAATCCTTGCGATCTCAACATGGCTAGAGCATTGGCACTGATGCAGTCCTGAGCGTGGTAGATATCATAATCTAACGGCACAGTTTGCAAATAGTTCACAAATTCTTGGATGCGCTGCTGAATTAGTTGATCGACTTCCTTTGGTGCTGATCGGGTAAGAATTGTCTGCACATCACAATCTAAATGACGCTCAAAACCTAGTCCGTCTTTATCGAGGGCAAAAATACAAACTTGATGTCCCTCTGCTTGTAAGGCTGCACCTAGCTCTAGGGTATGGATGACACTGCCTCTCGGTTTAGTGGAGTAGGTGAGTAGGGCGATGCGTAGTTTAGAAGGGGGATTCATAGAATCAGATCGAGTAGAACGATAATTTAAGGGTCTTGAACATTTACAGTTTGTGCAGTCCCAGAAAAATTTTGAAAGGCTGGCTTCGCCAGCCTTTCAAAATTTTTCTGGGTTTGGGTTTAAGCCCAAAGCGCTGTAGTATTGATGATGCATCACTTTCATGTTGTAATCCCATGAACTTTAGCTTGAATCTAAGTCTAAGTTTAGGTCGCGTTTGGGCGATCGCCACCAATGTATTTCGCGAAACTGTGCGCGAACAGGTGTTGTATTTATCTTTGCTATATTCCTTAATTTTGGTATCAGCGATGCTGATGCTGCCAGAGTTTTCCTATGATTCCTCGGCAAAGATGATTGTTGATGTCGGTATTGCCGCGATCGAAGTGGTCAGCCTAATTGTGGCGGTACTAGTTGGCACAAATTTAATCAATAAAGAGGTTGATAAACGCACAATTTTCATCTTGATCGCCAAGCCAATGCACCGTGCTGAATTTGTATTAGGCAAGCATCTGGGCTTAACGGCTGTGGCTGCGGCGTTAGTGTCGATTATGACGGTGATTTTTATCGCGCTAATGACAATTAAGCAAATCCCGATTCCCATTCCTGCGATTATCACCGCTAACTTTTTTATCTTTTGGCAAATCATGCTGTTAGGTGCGATCGCAATTTTCTTCGGTTCTTTTTCAAGCTCCTTGATTGCCTCGTTGCTGACCCTTGGCGCTTATTTGATCGGCAACTTTAGCCGAGATTTGTTGCTTTTAGGTGAAATATCTAAAAACCCCAGCCTGCAAGTCGTTACACGCACTCTTTACATGATCTTGCCTGACCTGTCACGGTCAAATCTCAAAAATGAGGCGGTTTACAATATTTTGCCGAGCATCGCCGATATGTTTAACAATGGTGTTTACACTCTCAGCTATGCCCTGTTAACCCTCGCGATCGCTATTCTCATTTTTGCCCGTCGCCAGTTTTAAATTTTGTTACTTCCTTCCCAGTGAATAATTAGGGGTGCGCGGCGAAGCCGCGCGCCCCTAATTATTCACTTTAGAATTGTATTTTTGGTGAACAAACTATGCGCTACCGTCGTTTTGGCAAAACTGAGATGCTTCTATCGGTGTTTTCCTTAGGAGCAATGCGTTACAACGCATCGGCGGAAAATGCCCATAGGACTATTGATCACGCCTTAGAAGTGGGGATCAATCACATTGAAACCGCTCAGGGCTATGGAAAAAGTGAAGAATTTATCGGTAAAGCGATGCGTAATGGCTTAGCTAAACAACGCGATCGCTTTTATCTAACCACCAAAATATCACCAACTAAAGATGCCGACTCCATGCGTCGCCAAATCGAGCAGTCTCTCAAAAGAATGAATGTGAGTTACCTCGATAACTTCGATATTCATGGCATTAACTTAAAAGAACATCTCGATCTCGTTACTAATCCCAAAGGTTGCATGAAGGCTGTGCAGGAAGCGATCGATCAAAAAATGATTGGTCATGTTGGCTTCTCTACCCATGCACCTCTAAATATAATTCTGGATACACTCAACACCGATTTATTTGAATCGATTAACTTACATTACTATTTCTTCAATCAGCGCAATGCCCCTGCTGTCCAACTAGCCCATGAAAAAGACATGGGTGTATTTATCATTTCGCCATCCGATAAGGGAGGAATGCTTTATACTCCCCCTGAAGAACTTGATGGTGTTAGCTATCCCTTCTCACCTTTGTATTTAGGCGATCGCTTTTTGCTTAGCGATCCCCGTGTGCATACCCTCAGCCTTGGAGCAGCTAATCCTGAGGAAATCGACTCACACCAAGATGCATGGGATCACGATGAGCCTCTGTCAGAACTTGAGTTAGCAGTTTTTGATTGCATCAATCGCCGCTATACCTTACTCGAAGGCGATCGCTGTTCTCAATGTTATGAATGTCTACCTTGTCCTGAAAGCATTAATATTCCAGAAGTGCTGCGCCTCAGAAATTTAGCAGTCGCCTTTGATATGGTGGAGTTTGGCAAATATCGCTACAAAATGTTTGAAAACGCGGGACATTGGTTCCCTGGACGTAAAGCGATTCATTGCACTGATTGTGGGGATTGCTTGCCACGCTGTCCCGAAAATTTAGATATTCCTAAACTTTTGCGTAATACCCACGATCGCCTCCATAGCGGCGAAGGTCGAAGATTGTGGGAATAGAAGAGAGTTGCGGCGCAGAGCGCCGCAACTCTCTTCTTATTATATTCCTGATTTTATAGCTGTCACCCAGTGAAACCCAAGAATAGATTAGCGGCGCTCCGCGCTGCCAATCTATTCTTGGGTTTAGGGTTTCATTGATTTTTTGGTAGGATCAAAGATGCTGCGTATTTTAAGAAAAAATAATATCTGAGAAAACTATGGCTTCTAGCTACTCTTTTGACATTGTGAGCGATTTTGATCATCAAGAACTAGTCAATGCGATCGACCAAACTCGCCGTGAAATTGTTAGTCGCTACGACTTAAAAAATACCAACACTGAAATTGAACTAGATAAGGAACTAATCACAATCAAAACCAATAGTGAAATGACCCTTACCTCTGTGGTTGATATGATGCAGACCAAGGCAATTAAACGCAGTTTATCTCTAAAAATCTTCGACTATGGCGATGTAGAGTCAGCTAGTGGTAATCGCGTGATTCAAAAGATTACACTCAAGCGTGGCATTGAGCAGGAGCAAGCCAAAAAATTGTCTAAAACTATCCGTGATAATTTTCCTAAATCACAGGCTTCCATTCAAGGTGATGCTTTACGAGTTACTTCCAAGTCCAAGGATGAGCTTCAAGAAATCATTCAGCTCGTAAAAACGGAAGATTTCCCCCTCGCCTTACAGTTCACCAACTATCGCTAAATACAGTGCTTTGCGCTCAAACCCGAACCAATAATTTTGTTAAAAGTGTTGCAAAGCAAAACTTTTAACAAAATTATTGTGGCTCGTTTGCTCGGAAATTGCTGAGCCACCCAAGAGAGAGTGGCTCAGATTGACCAGAATCGGTGGGGCGGCAAAGCCGCCCCACCGATTCTGGTTTTATATGTAGATCCCTAAGCTGCTTTAAACATATTTTCTAGAATTCTCTGCACAATTTGCCAACCTGTCAGGGTTTGCCACGCAAAAACACCGATTAGAGCTGTATTTACGGTGATGTGAGTAATTCGCGCCCATTCCTTGCCCTGTTGCAACAAGGGAGCAAGAGCTGTTGAAAGAGCGGCTAAAGATGCTAAGCCCAGACCCGCGATCAAATGTCCACCAAAAAACAACTTGCCATTGTTGTTATAAGTGACAGCCATACCACCGACGGCTCCCACCACCATCAGCACCAAAAAGATTGAGCCAAGTTTGTGATGTAGAAGGTTGTAACGCTTGGCGATCAGGGCTTTTTTTTCTTCACCTTCAGTACTCCGAATCCTGCGATATTGCCAGCCGACATAGCCAGCATAAAGCGCCAAAATTAGAGTTAAGAACATTAGCAATGGGTGAGCAAAAGTCACCACAGTTTTAAACGGTTCTGGAATTGCAACGATCATAGTTCTATTCTTGGGATGTTCTTAGGACAATAGTGCTGGAAATATTTTGTAAGCAGCTAGGCGCAATTAAATATTATTAGATTGTATAGCGATCGCCAATTGAGTCAATACATTCGAGCTTCCCAGTGAATAATAATTTATTTGAGTATTAGATCGCTTCCCAATCACGAAATGTGGCGGCTTGTCCACAAAGTTCACCTTGTGGATTGATCACATTCCAGATAATTGCTTGATTAATATAAAAGCGATCGCCTGTACTAGCAATCCGAATGCCACGGTAGTTATTGATATATCCCTGAGATTTTGCTTGAGCAAGAAGTTGTTCCCTTTCGCTTCGTTCTATTGGCTCAGCCGTAAAACGTGATGGGGTAGAAGTAAAAGTTTGCCAATCCATTTTCCAGAGTTCTAATGCTTTTTGATTGCCATAGTTGAGGATAGGATCGGCTTGAGTACCATGAGACACCACCACAAAATCCACATTAAAGAGAGAATTTGCAATTTCTAATGGTGAGTAATGATTAGGAAATGACATCAAACTATTCCCAGTCCAATACTTAAAGCTATAAAGCAGTAACTGCACATGTTCTAATTGGTCTTCTTGAAGCCAAGGCTTGGGTTTATTGATATTCATGAGTTTTCTGAAACTGATTTGCTATACAGCGCTTTGCGCTTTCTTAAAGCCCAAGCCTGCAAAGATGCGCTCCTACGGAGCGCATCTTTGCAGGCTTGGATAATTTTATTTTATACAACGACACTATGAGGATCGTGTTAACCTAGCTATCTAGATTTGAATTTTATAGAGCGCTATGACTGGATTTGTTGGGCTACACATTCATACCGAATATAGTCTGCTTGATGGGGCAAGCCAAATACCTAACATGGTCGATCGCGCTGTTGAGTTAGGTATGCCTGCGATCGCCTTAACCGATCATGGCGTTATGTATGGCGCGATCGAGCTAATTAAAGTCTGCAAATCTAGAGGGATTAAACCCATCATTGGTAATGAAATGTACGTCCTAAATGGCGACATTACCATACAGTATAAAAGAGAAGAAAAAAAGAAAAAATATCACCAATGCGTTCTTGCTAAAGACACGCAGGGCTATCGCAACCTTGTTAAACTAACTTCTATTTCACATTTGCAAGGCTTTCAAGGTAAAGGAATTTTTGCCCGCCCCTGCATCAACAAGGAATATTTGTTGCAATATAAAGAAGGGCTAATGGTAACCTCAGGCTGTTTAGCGGGAGAAGTACCACAGGCAATATTAGACAAAAAACCTGACTTAGCTAGAGAAGTTGCAGCTTGGTATAAAGAACACTTTGGCGATGATTATTATCTGGAAATTCAGGATCATGGCTATCCCGAAGATCGGATTGTGAATGTGGAAATTTGCAAAATTGGTAAAGAATTAGATATTCGTGTCATCGCCACCAATGATTCCCACTTTGTCTCTTGCTCTGATGTGGAAGCCCATGACGCATTGCTCTGTATCCAAACAGGAAAGCTAATTTCCGATGAGAAGCGGCTCCGTTATAGTGGCATGGAATATGTCAAGTCCTATGATGAGATGAAACAGCTATTTCGGGATCATTTGGAAGATGATGTGATCGAAGAGTCGCTTGCGAATACTCTCCATGCCGCCGCCAAAGTCAAGCCCTATGACTTGATGCGAGATCCGCGCGCGGCTGATTATCCAATTCCTGAAGGACATACTGCCGATACTTATTTTGAAGAAGTCACATGGCAAGGATTGCTCCAAAGATTTAATGTCAAAACCCATGCTGAGATTTCCCAGAACTATCAAGAGCGCTTGCGTTTTGAATTGGGAATCATCATGCAAATGGGCTTTGCAACTTACTTTTTGGTGGTGTGGGATTACATTAAATATGCCAGAGATAAGAAGATCCCAGTTGGTCCGGGGCGGGGTAGTGCGGCGGGTTCTCTAGTTGCTTATTCTCTCGGTATTACCAATATTGATCCAATTCATCATGGACTTCTCTTTGAAAGATTTCTCAATCCTGAACGGAAGTCAATGCCTGATATTGATACAGACTTCTGTATCGATCACCGTAGCGAGTTGATTGATTATGTAACGCAGCGCTATGGGCAAGAGCGTGTTGCTCAAATCGTCACCTTTAACCGCTTAACATCTAAGGCAGTTCTCAAAGATGTAGGACGAGTGCTAGACGTGTCTTATAGCGAAGCTGACAAGATGGCGAAGATGATTCCTGTCTCACGAGGCAAGCCCGCTAAGCTAAAGACAATGGTTTCTGAGGAATCCCCAGCACCAGAATTTCGCGATCGCTACAAAAATGATGCCAAAGTCTTTGAATGGCTAGATATGGCAATGCGGATCGAAGGCGTGAACAAAAGCTCTGGAGTTCATGCGGCAGGTGTAGTGATTTCGCCATTTCCCCTTGATGAAGTTGTCCCATTGCAACGCAGCAATGAAGGTCAAGTCGTCACGCAATATACAATGGAAGATTTGGAATCTCTGGGTCTATTAAAAATGGACTTCTTGGGATTACGGAACTTAACTACGATCGAGCATACGAGTGAATTAATTCGTGGCAATCAAGATCCGAATTTTCATATCGATGCGATCGCCCCTGATATGGACACCGATGCAAATCAAAAGACCTACAAGCTATTAGAAAAAGGCGATCTTGAAGGTATCTTCCAATTAGAATCTTCGGGAATGAAACAGATTGTGAAGGATCTCAAACCTTCCAATATTGAAGATATTTCCTCGATTCTAGCGCTCTATCGCCCAGGGCCTTTGGATGCGGGTCTAATTCCGAAGTTCATTAATCGTAAGCATGGTCGAGAAGCGATCGAATATCAGCATCATACGCTAGAACCCATACTGAATAACACTTACGGAGTTCTTTGCTACCAAGAGCAGATCATGAAGATGGCACAGGATTTAGCAGGGTATTCCCTTGGTGCTGCGGACTTATTGCGGCGGGCAATGGGTAAAAAGAAACCTGAAGAGATGGAAAAACAGCGTTCCATTTTCCTTGATGGCTGCGCCAAAAATGGAATTCGGTCAGAGATTTCCAACGATCTTTTCGATCAAATGGTAATTTTTGCGGAATATTGTCTCAGTTACGATACATTGGTACGAACTGTGGAATATGGCTTAATGCCTATCGGTAAAATTGTTGAGCATCAAATTGAATGTAATATTTACAGTGTTGATGAGAATGGTTTTGTCTATACTCAACCGATCGCCCAATGGCATGATCGCGGCAATCAAGAAGTCTTTGAATATGAGTTAGAAAATGGCGATCGCATCAGAGCCACTAAGGATCATAAGTTCATGACTACTGATGGTGAGATGATGGCGATCAATGAGATTTTTGAGCGTGGGTTAGATTTGCTTTGTTACAGTAAGGATTTTTCATCAACTTTGCATTGACCTAATACCAATCGATTTTCGATTGCCCTTATGTGGGCAATCGAAACCAATAATCTGGTGTTTATTGATGAGTCAGGCACAAACCTAAATATCGCTAGGACTTATAAAAAGTCAAAGAAAGCAACAAGGGCGCATGACTGCAAACCACACAACAAAGGTAAAAATCTGACCATAATCGCGGCGATCTCCATTACGGGTGTAATTGCGGCTCTATCATTTTTTGGTAGTAACAATGCGGTAACTTTTTTGTTTTATGTGACTGAGGTACTTGTACCACATCTAAACGATACGATGGTCGTCGTGATAGACAATCTCAATCTTCACTGTAGCGATGAGGTCAGAACTGCGATTGAAAATACTGGCGCTAAACTGATTTTCTTGCCCACTTATTCTCCTGATTTATCACCGATTGAGAAGTTTTGGTCAAAAGTCAAATCCATTCTGCGTTCGATTGTTCCGAGAACCACTGAGCAGCTTCATGAGACTATCACTCTCGCTTTCAATTCTGTTTCCGAATCCGACTTCTTTGGCTGGTTTTATGAATGTGACGCTCGTACCACGCTCATTTGAAAACCACTATAAGCAGCAATTCGAGGATAGATGACGCTCACTAACACTAAAACCCCTAACCCGAATAGCCAACAAACTAAGACTACCAATAAATTTCCGCTCTCACCACCAAGGGCGCTACTCAGGAACAGCAGAGTTATCACGCACAAAAAGCTGGAGATTGAGATTCATGCGCCGAAATAGCTTTTGGTAAGCGAGTTGTCCGAGCCAAAATAGAGCAAATCCTAAGAGCAGTTCCATCACTACTAGAGGAATGCGATTTATCTCTTGCCAAATTCTTTCCATACTCAAACTGCTCCATTAGTTCTATGCTTATCCATTGTGTCTACCTTCGGTAGATGCAATAGATTAGAGTTTCTCTAGTAGTCCTATGATTGTATCTGCTAAGCGATCGTAGAAGAAATAGTCATGTGCGCCGATAGTTTTGGCGATCGCACCGCCAAATTGTTGCTTAAATCGCGAAAACTGAAAATAGGGATGGCTAGAATCGCTAGTGAATCCGTAAAAATCATAGATTTTGCAACCTCTGGCTTTCGCTCGTTGTATAGCTGCCCAGTGAATCTCGTAACTCGCCATCACATGGGGATGCTTAACACTGCGTCCGCCATATAGATAAGTACAGCGATCGCCCCAATAGATGACGAGGATTGCGGCTAATGCTTCACCTTGCCAGCTAGCGATCGCAATTTCTGCCATATTTGCTTGAAATAAGGTTTGGCAAAGATTGATAAAAAAGCCGAAGGGTTCACCAAAAAAGTTTTGCCGTTGCGAGGTGTCCCAGAATAGATCGTAAAACAAGGCGATCGCAGCGTCGTCTTGACGAAATTCGGTAGTTACGCCATAGCGCCCACTGAGGCGCAGATTGTAGCGTCCCTTGGGTTTCATCTGGGCAAGGAGTTGATCGGTCGTCAATTGCAGGTCGATCAACAGGGTTTCCGTAGGCATGAGATCGGCAGGTGATCGCACAAAATCGACTGGCAACCAGTACGGTTTGCTTTCCCATAAAGGCTCAATGCGTAAGGCGATAATGCTGGTATTAAAGGAAGCGCTATACTCGCAAGCCAACTGTTCGGCAACTTCTAGCAACAACGGCATTCCCCAAGCCGCCCATTCTGGCGAGAGAATTACCCCTCCTGCGGCTAATAGAATGTTTGCACTGCCCAATTGCGGATAAAGATAGAAGATACAACCGCCAACCAAGTTTTCAGAATTGGATTCTGGCGTTGCGTCCTGATTACAAAACAATCCATACCGCCAAGTCTGGTAGCCTTGTAATTCCTTAAAATTTGCCCAAGTCCATGACTGCATGAAACAGCTATGCAGATTGGCTTTGACCATGCTATCCCAAGCATGGCGATCGCGATCGGATAATAATTCTAAATGGAGCTTCACAATTGTCTATAGATATTATTTGGAATCCGAATTAGCATTCAAATTACATAACCACACAACCCCGATGGTCGTCATGATCATCCCTGTGAATCCCCAACTAAGCCCATCATCACCGCCGCTGCTTGCAAAGCTAGTAGAGCCTTTGGCAAATACAGAATCAGGAGCAATTAGATTTGCCACTAACATGGTGACTGTGAGGGCAATCAATAATTTCGTGGGATTAGAAGGTTGAAAGGATTCGGAACCAATGAGAGCGATATCGTTACGTTCTTCGATGGGTTCCGCTTGATTTCCAGACTTAAGCTTCGTTAATAACTGCTTGAGATCGGCGATCACCTGAGGTGGCAGATCTTTGCCTCGTGTAATTATGCGATCGAGCAACCGCGGCAAATTAATCTGATCTAAAAGTTGCGGCACGGAGCCTAACCAAGAAGTAGTCATTCTGGGCGTATGGTAAGGATTTTGCACTGGCAACAGTTTCTGAAAGTCAGGATGTGACTTTTGCATCTGCTCTAACCACAGCTTAGCTACCGACTCTAACCGTAGGGGATCGATCGCTAACGATCGCATCCAAGACTGACTGAGGCGATTGATTTCCTGCGCGTCATCGAGATCGAGAAAGTCTATATTCCGATCCACAGATTCGATAATGTTTAGATCGGGATTGAGCAGATAATAGAGCAATTGTGGCGCTTTCAGGCTATGGATATTAACGGCAAAACGCTGATCAGCGATCGCATCGGCAAAGCTAAAAGCGGATAGTAAGGAATCAAGATTAAGCGATCGCAAACCATCGGGTAAATGGATGTTAGTAAGTTCGGCTTTGGTAATCGCTTGATCGTTAGCAGCTAGCAAAAAGCCCCAATTGCCATAACCATGCTGATGGAACGAGGGAATATGTACCTGCATCGGTTTAGCGATTGCCCCTGCACTCCAAATCGTCTGATACATACACCAAAAGCCTAAAGTATTGAGATCGGGAGAGACAGCATTCTCGGCGATGACACCTTGGGGATGGAGAACTTGGCGGACAAGCTGAAACCATTCCTGACTATGTACGCGGGTTTCTTCGGGAGATGTGGGATAGGTGAAGTCACAGATCACCACATGATAGAGATCGCTAGATTTAGCTATATTTTGAATGCGATCGCTCAAAAACAAAAAGGCATCTTCGATGTGAATATTAACTTTGTGATCGCTCAAACTATTATGGTTAAAAGGTGCAAAAACTGTTTTACCTAGTTCTACTACTTCAGGATTGAAGTCTACCAAGTCAATAGAACTCACTTCTGGAAAGCGCAATACATCCCTAGCCGCCAGACCATCACCACCACCGCAAATCAATACCCGCAGTCCCTCATTGGCTGAGTTGCCTTGAGCTACAGATAAATCTAAAAACCGTTTTACCGCTAATGCGATCGCAGGAACGACTAAATATTCATGGTAAATCTGTTCGTCTTCCGTATGGAACTGCAATTCACCGTTGATATAGAAAGCCAATCCGTTCGGACAATGTTCAATAAATAATGAAGCAGACATCACCTACCAACCCCCAAAAATCATCAGAAGAATACCGCCGATAGTTAAGGCCCAAGCCATTAAAAGCTGTAGTGTTTTCTGCTCTGATTTACTTAAGCCATTACGAGAACTTGTGAAACTCGCCTTCTTTGTATCAGTCTTTACTTCCGAAAAATCCTCAGGATTGACTTTCTTTGTGGAATAGAAATGGAGTTCACCATCTTCCCATGCCTCGATCGCTAAATTCCATAAATGGTCTTGATCCCAATAATCCCAAGTAGTGCGAGAAGCTTTTCCTGCATCGCTTCTATATGTACCAGCAGTTTGCGACTCAAAATAGAAGTCCTTGCCCAAAGCCCGTAAATGCGGATAGGGTTGCTCGCCTTCACGCATCACTCGCCACATCGTAAATTGGATGTTATCGCTAAAGCTATCGCCAGAGACACTAGAACCACTAATTTCTTCCGATAAATACCAGTTAACTAAGGTTGCGGGATTCTCTGGATCGACTTCTCGCAACAGGTAATAGGATCTAGCACCTGTGGTTTTCAGAAGCCATTCTTCGGTAGCATAGCCGTTATCGTCATCATAGGAACTGTAGTCCGCAACTTCCCACTGCACACCTCCATAGGTAACGCGATCGCTTGCCCGTAGCTTCTGTAATTGGGCTTGAGTAAACACACTGGGCATAGAATGAAACTCTGTGGCTTTGCTAAACTCCTCAGCATAATATAGCGCTTTTCATGCAAGCAAGATATAGAGGTTTGTTTTCCCGCCGAAGGCGGGAAAACAAATCCGTACTTCGCGAGACTGAGAAACGCTATATAGGAGATCGCGAAATAATTCATAAATTCTCAATAAATTCCTATTTTTTATGTCAGACAGGTTGTCTCAGTTTCTTCACCGCCTCGATCATTCCTATGACGGCCCCGCACTCCTATTCGATCTGACAATTCTCAAAGAACGTCTTCAGCTATTACGAGAGTTAGGCGATCGCTATAATTGCCAGTTCTTAATGCCTGTCAAAGCCTTTAGGCATCCTCTCATTTATCAGATTACTGGCGAAGTACTATGGGGATTTGATATCTCTAACTACAATGAATATGCGGGGTTGCCCACTCCTTTAACCAATAAACTGGTGAGTCTAACCGATCCTGCCTTTGATGGTTACGACCTGCAATTCTTCCTCTCCAAACAGAACAACTTTAGGATTTATATTGAGACGCTCTCTCAAGCTCAAAAACTGCCATCTCAACAGGTGGATTTTGGGATTAGGCTCAATTCTTCTTCTCTCTTGATTACAGAAGATAGCGATCAACCATTGAATAGCTATAGTCGTTTCGGCATATCCGAGCTGACGGAATTAGCCAAGTTTGCCCAGTCCACACCAGATCGTTTTGTCGGTTTTCACATTCATCATGGCATCCACGAGAATTCCCCAGATACAATCTTGACTTTTGCCCGTCAAGCGATCGCTTTAGCCGATCTCTTTCAACTGCCACTTCCGAGCATCGATCTAGGCGGAGGATTAGCAGAGATTGGGTTTTCACAATTGGAATCTCTACTGATAGAACTGCGGTGCTTGGTGCGATCGCCTACAGTGTTGATATTTGAGGCTGGGAAACTGCTATTTGAAGATATCGGTTTTGCCTATGGAAAGGTGAAGTCGCTACAATGCGATCGCCGTGGTTGGATGATGACTGTCGATCTATCCAAAAGCTGTCATCTGCGGTGGTCACAGCCGAAACTAATTGTCCCAGATTCCACCTCAGCAACCCAAGTCCCTGTGAGCATTTATGGTGCTACTTGCAATGAAGGCGATCGCTTAGGCGAGTTTCTAGTTCCTCTTCCCCATGTTCAAGGCAGTCCCTATCAAGAAGGCGATATCGTCGTTTTTAAAAATATCAATTGTTACTCAGTTTCTTGGAATACCTCATTTAATGGCATAAAGCCAGCAGAAGTAAAGTTTTTCTAGGTTCTTTTTGTAGGCGATCGCTATTAATATGAGTCGTGATTTCTAGGCGATCCCATCAACAACCTGATCGCTATTACCGTGAGTCGTGATTTCTAGGCGATTACTTAATAATTATTTGTCTTTGCATAGGCGCAAACCATCACAGGCATCGCCAATAGACTCTCCGAACTCAACAACGAAGTTAACAATTTTTGAGTGCCTAATTTCGGATATAAACAGACAATCTCAACAGACTTTTTGCTGTCAGTCTAACGGTTGAATTGAGAGGCATAAGCAACTTTCGCTTGTTGCTAAAATATCACTTTTCAGTCCGCTCCAATGATTTGTTATCTCTCTTTGTGGTGGATCGCTGAACTCGCAACGGAATCTCTTGATGATCTTGAGGCTTACCCCAGAACTGCTCTAAAGTTGGACCATTTTTTACACGGCGATCGCAAAAAAAGAAATTCCACCATTCATGTAACATCACCCGTTTTCCCATTCTAGTGAACCAATTCATCCCATGACGGGCAGCGCAATCTGGCTGGATAAACGCCCTCCATAAAGCTTTTGGACGAGCTTGTAAAATGATTTCAATCAACTTCACCCAGAGAAATATTCGCCAAGGTGGCATATGAATCGTCTCCAAAACTTGGTGCTTATAGTCCCATTTAGTCTGATCCAGTTGGATAATTCGCCGCTCTGATTCAAGGCGGAAGTATCCCGTCCAACGATGAGGTGTGACATACAAGGTCATAATCTGATCAGGATCATACAAAAGTAACTGCTGTAAAGAACGGATGAAATCCCGATCCGTCACTTCTGCAAAATCGGTCACCCAAGTTGCAAGAGATAGAATGCCATGCTGTCGCAGTAAGCGAATTGCCTCTCGATCAGACTGAATTGTTCCACCTTTGCGAATTTTTTTGAGTGTAGCTTCATCGGTGTTTTCCATTCCCATCAGAAAACGCTCTATCCCTGCTTTGCGATAAAGATGCAAAATATCGGCATCACGCACAATATCATCGGCACGGGTGGAGCCAATAATAGTAATGTTAATGTTCTCAGCAATGATAGCTTCGCAAAGTTCACGCCAAATCGCCTTATTTACAGTTGGATTTTCGTCAGCCAAATTAATCAGTTCTACCCCATGAGTGCGATGCAGCCAAGCAATCTCTTTGGCAAATTTTTGGGGATTCCGATGTCGCCAACGCGCCCAAAATCCTCTCTGACCACAATAGTTACAAAGGTGAGGACATCCACGGGAAAACTGCATAACTACAGCTCGTTTGCCGCCGTAGTAGCTATATTTTTTGTGATCAATCAGTTCCCAGCCCACCCGATAGGCATCAAGGTCTTCAATCATAGTTGCTGGTGCGGTCTCAACAATCTGTCCATTGCGGCGAAAAGCAATTCCATCCACAGATTCCAGATCGTTTACGCAAAAATTGCTCTTCTCAATCGCCGCAATCAGCTTGGGTAAAGTTGCTTCACCTTCACCCCGAACTACTATATCGATCTGTGGTTCTTGGGCGAGTATGTCGCGAAAGTGGTAAGTCGGGAAAACTCCACCATAAATGATCTTGATGTTGGGTAGTTCTACATGGAAACGCCGAGTTAGTTCTGCCACAATCGGATGTGCCGAGGTCGAGCCAGAATGTCCAATTAAAATTACTTGCGGATCGTGAGTGATTACTCGCTTAACTATCTCGTCATAAGCAAGTGGACCGATTTCAGCGTCCAGCAATGTAACATCATGCCCAGCATCTATCAGTGCCCCACCTACACACAAAAGCCCCAATGGAGGAAGTTGCTCTCGTGGAATACGACTGCCGATCGCGGGATGTGGGGGATTCACAATCAAGATACGCATACAGACTCTTTTGGGCTAAAAGCTAGATAATTGCTATGGATTAGACGCCACTAGGCACAATTTGCCATCGCCGATCTCACGAACTATGTTTGATGTGGTCGAAGATGTTTTGCTGTTCTTTGAGATTTCTTCTCACCAAGATGAGAACTTTTACTAACGCCACCGATGCTCTCTCTTTGGCTGGCGAGACAACTCTGTATTATCTTGCAGATTACAGGATAAATACTTATAAAAGGTAAATGTTACATAAATTCTCATATAAAGCAACCAATAAGTGTAATAACAAGATTTTTGCAGGGTAACAGCCCTGAATAGAGTTTTATCTGGTAAAATGTAACCTTGTAGAGTGTCCTAGCAGAGAGTAATGCATAAACAATTAGCATTAAGTTAAGTAACGTTTGGGTACGTTACATTGCATTAAAACACGCTGCAAGATCGACGATCTCATTAAAGTTAAAGGGGGGCTATATTGCGATCTCAATTACTGTGAGTCTCGAATTCTAGGCGATCGCAAAATGCTTAACCTCAACCCAAGAGGTTGCTTTGCAAAATCCCCAACTTGACGATGATTTGCGCGATCGCTTAGTTCGCGCGATCGCAGAGTTAAATGCAGTAGTGGAATGTTTGGAGTCTCAGTAAGGCGATCGCAATTCGGCTTTTGTAGAGAGATTAGAGAATGCAATTTAGTGTTAAGGCTTTTTTAATTGGAATGCTGTGTACTTACCGTCCAAACCTTCAACAATTGTGCGAGTATTGGCAATCAACATTCCTGCATAAGTTTCGGCTTCACTACCCTTTGCACCTAAGCCATCAGCATAGAGTTCGTGATCGGAAACCTTGACATTCGCTTCCTTAGCCACATTAGTAATCAACTTAGGATTGATTGATATTTCCACAAAGATGGTAGGAACTTGGCTGGACCTGATTGTATCCACAAGTTCTTTGACTCTAGTTGGTGTTGGCTGCTCATCTGTACTCATTCCATTTAATGCACCCTCAACAGGAATACCGTAGGCTTGAGCGTAATAACCAAGAGCATCATGGGTCGTAACCAACTTTCGCGAACCTTGAGGAATTGTGGCAATTTGAGACTTAATCCACGTATCGATCTGTTCTATTTCATTGATAATTTTAGCGGTGTTTTTGGTATAAGTTTCCGCTTGATCGGGACGTAGCGTACTCAAGCTTTTGCTAATTGATTGAGCAATTTTGATACCATTTTGAGCATTGTTCCAAACATGGGGATCGGCTTCTTTTTCCACTTTCTGCTCGGACTTCTTCACTTGCTCTTCTTTAGCATGATCGTGATCATGCCCTTCTTCAGACATGAGAGGAATTGGCACAGCAATTTCGTTAATTGCGATTTTGGGAGCAGGATTAGAACTGGCTTGGATTAGTTTGATCAGACTTGGCTCAAAGTTGTAACCGCTATATAGAACTAGTTTGGCTGAGTCGATCGCTTTGCGGTCATCGGGCTTAGGTTGATAAATGTGAGGGTCAGTGCCAGCTTCAATCAAGCATTTTAGATTAATCGTATTACCTGCAATTTGTTTAGTTAGACCACAGGATACAGAGTTGGTCGCTACGACTAAAGGTAAGCTTTCCGTCTGTGTGGTAGTTGCGATGTCTGTGGTTGCGGAGCTGCTGGGTTTTGTATTGCTAGTGATGGAGCAGGCGGTGATGCTAGTAGTGATCACCAGTGCTATAGCTATGGATAATTTTTGGGGTAAGTTGAAATGCATTTCGCGCTTTATTACAAAGAATGATAATCATTATCATAGTATATTTGCAGTCAAGCAAGTTTTGCTTGGGGCATCCAATAATTAAGTTGCGGAGCAAAGCGCCGCAACTTAATTGTTGGATTTTGACTTGGACGAGCTATAGATAAAGCAAAATGCAAAAAATAGCGTCACAACCTTTGGTTGTGACGCTATTTTTGTTTGCAACTAATTACGAACTGCTTCAAATAATCTTGAGAAATAGAAGGAAGTTGCCGTGAATTCTTTCCGTTTAATCGTGAAGCCTAGCTTCTTAAGAACACGACGCACATCAGACTCCTTGTGCAAATAGGCGCGAGTTGCCTTGCTAGGACCGGGAACCATGTCACCGACCTTCTTCATAAGGACATAGTAAGGATTCTTCGGTGCAAAGCTCAGGATGAGACGTGATTTGGTGAGAGAGGCAAGATGCTCGATCATTTGCTCAGATTCGCGATCGGGGTAGTGGATCAACACATCTAGACAAATTACTGTGTCATATTCTCCTGAGAGTTTGGCTAAATCCTTGACTTCAAATACAGGATTGGCGGAATCCGTAGCGCGATCTTTGCCTTCACCCACCATCTTTTCAGAAATGTCACTGGCATAAACCTTTGCTCCCATTGCTGCGAGGGGAATACTTAAGCTCCCAGTGCCACAACCAGCATCACATACAGTTTGTTTCGCCGCGTTTTTATCATTTTTAAACCAATCTAAGACATAATCAACCGTCTGTTGATGTCCTGTGCGAATGTCGCGCTGAACTCGATTAACATCACCTTCGCCATAAATCCGTCGCCAGCGATCAAAGCCAGTGGAATTAAAATAGTCACGAACTATTTCTTTGTCTTTGGGGGATTCTTTGATTGAAGTATTGGAGGTAGTCTTATTAGCCATGATTGCGAAGAAAGTTTACAGACAAACGATTTTACCCCAGAAATTAGAGGCGACGCGATGCGTCGCCTCTAATTTCTGGGTTTTATATTAAACTAAAGCAGCCGCCACCAAATTTTGCTATGCAACTTAACCGCATCATTGCTTTAGTCCTAGTCGTTGTTTGCTTTGTGTCTGCGACCTTTGGCATTCAACGCCGCCAAATGAGTGAAGCTTTGAATTTGAAAAAAGTACTCGATCGCGATCGCCTAGAGTTAATTTCTTTAGATGGGGCAATCTCTGGGGCGAGAGGTTCGGCAGCAGGAGCGATGTCAGTGCGCGATCGCTTGCGTGAACTAATCGACGATGAACCCGTAAAAGGTGTATTGCTATCAATCAATAGCCCTGGTGGGACTGTCGGGGCAAGCAAAGAACTATACGAGGCGGTCAAAGACTTGGCAGCTAAAAAGCCTGTAGTTGTAAGTATGCTCGATCAAGCCACTAGTGGCGGCTACTATGCAGCCAGTCCCGCCACCAAAATCTATGCCAACGCAGGAACGATCACAGGAAGCATTGGCGTAATTTTAAATGGATTTAATGCTAAAGAATTACTGGATCGGGTGGGAATTAAATCTCAAACTGTCAAAACTGGTCCCTACAAAGATATTTTTTCGTCATTCCGTGAATTGGATGAGCCAGAACGTGATTTACTGCAAAAGCTGCTCCAAAGTACATATCAAGAATTTATTACCGATGTATCGAAGGGTCGGAATCTGGATTTAGAGGTAGTGCGAAAGTTAGCGGATGGACGGATTTATACGGGTAGACAAGCCCAAGAAAATAAGTTGGTTGATGCACTCGGCACATTAGATCAAGCGATCGCGGATTTGCGAGGTTTAGCTAGGAAGAAGTTTGATATTCCCGAAGACAGAGAGTTACCCATCCGTAAATCTTTCGCTTCCTTTGATCGCATCCTAGACCAGTTGCTCAATCAAGCCAATGTCAGTATTGCCTTACCATTTTTTAGTATTGCCCATGATCTTGCTAGTAACGGTGATATATCGGGAGCTTTTTCTGATGCGATCGCCAATCAAATGACTTCCAAATTAACTGGTCAGAATATGCAAGCTAAAAGTTACGACCCACCAATTTTGCTTATGCCAAGTTGGGCAAATTAAACCATCAAAAAAGAAAGAGCGCTTTGCGCTCTTTCTTTTTTGATATAGCTATAGCCACACAAATCAAAACCCAAACAGGGTGAGGCGGTGCTTCCCACCGCCTCACCCTGTTTGGGTTTTATTTCCTAATATGAATGGCGATAGCCATACTTTAAGACTTGGCAAATTTTTGTTTAAATTTAGAAATTACACCACTGGCGATCGCGCCAGCCATAACAATTCCCAATACAGGTTGGATTAGTGGCTCCCATAGTTGTCGCCATAGGTCTAATCCAAGATTTATTTTGAGGCTTTCTCCTCCGAGGGCAATCAGTAGCCAAGCAAAAAAGAAAAACACTAAAAACAAATTAAACATCAAAAATTTATTAGTCCAACGACCGATAGTTTCCATAGTTTTTAAAATAACAGTTTTTAAAATAACAGTTTTCTGAATATTTCAATATTTTGGAGCGCTTTGCGCTGTATTAAAACAATCGGGGTAACGTTGCCGCTACCCCGATTGTTAATGTCATTTTTGTTTTGATTTTAGTTTTTATTTTAAAAATAGCCAAAACGTAAATTAGATGTTTTTTATAAGTTTTTTGAATTAGTCAAAACCTATCTCGAAACTTACTTGAACCCTACCGCTGCTTGCCACACAAAGGCGAGTAACAAGAAGAATACGGGGATTACAGGAAGAACATTCACCAGTGGGTCGAAAATTCTATAAGCTTCAGGTAACGTTGCGATTAATAAACCAAGTTGCATTAAAAATAGACCTCCTTCAAGAGCTAAGATGAATTTTAGCACTCAAAGAAGACATTTTTTATATTTTTATTAATAGGTTTATATAGGTCTACGTATGGCGATCGCACAGAAAAATTTCTTGAAAACTCTGCAAATTAGCGCTTTAGCCCTCTTTCTTTGTGTTTTTTCGTTTGTATTTAGTCCATCTGCTTGGGCGATCGTCCAAATAAAGCTGACTAATCTCTCCTATGCGCCATGTACTGGTGATGCTGGTAAAAACATGGTGCTAGGCGGTGGAATTATGTCCGCCAAATGCTATGTGGTTAAGGGTATTGCCAATAATCCATCAGGAAAGGTGGTCTATAACGCAGATATTTTTGGGCGTATTTATGATGCTAATGGTAATGATGCTATGCCTGAAAGGACGAGATTGGGCGCAGTTGAGGAAATTCCCGTCGGCAAGAGTGACTTTGAGCTTATGGTGGCAATCCCTGCGGAGCAGCCTGAACCCTTAGATCTTGTCCAATTTAAAGCTTCAGGATTTGCAGGCAAGGTCAGACGCTAAGCCCCAAACAAGCTGGTTCGCACGCTTCGCGTGCGAACCAGCTTGTTTGGCTCCTGAGCAAACGAACCCAGAATTTTTTAAAAGTGTTGCAAGGCAACACTTTTAAAAAATTCTGGGTTCGGATTTGAGCGCAAAGCGCTGTAAGAGGGGTATCGCGATCGCCATTCGTTTTACACAGGTTTGGGCTTTTGTGGCAAAATTTAACTCTACGATTCTCTGAACAAATATCAAAAATATGGCTGTTAAAGTTCTCATTCCCACGCCTCTACAACAATTGACCAATAATCAAGCCACCGTCGAATGTGCTGGTGACTCAGTTAAAGAAATGATTGATTCACTCGAATCCAACTGTCCGGGCATTAAAGCTCGTATTTGTGATGATCAAGGCAATCTGCGCCGCTTTGTTAACTTTTATGTCAATAGCGAAGATATTCGTTTTTTAGACGGCGCGAATACGGCGCTTAATGATGGCGATGAAGTCAGCATTATTCCCGCGATCGCTGGGGGCTAATTACAGCGCTTTGCGCTTTCTTAAAACCCCAGAAAGTTTTTGAAAGGCTTGCAAAGCAAGCCTTTCAAAAACTTTCTGGTACTACACAAAGCTGTAAAAGACTGTATTAGCAATGCTCGTCAGAACCAGCAATAAATAAGTGAATGTGCATGGCTTTGCCATGCACATTCACTTATTTATTGGTAAGGGTGGTTTTTTAATTTCCAATATTTGGTTGCCATGTATAACAGTTTGTATTCATCTCACGATCGCATCTATAACTTTGAAGAACTAGATTTCCCAAGCAGTGGCGTAGAGCTAGAGGGAGGGGCTAAGCGTCCTTATGTTGTTTTTAATATGGTTTCTAGCGTGGATGGCAAAGCGACCACCTATCAAGGCAAACTGAGCGGCTTAGGATCCCGTCCCGATCGCCTACTGATGAAAAGATTGCGATCGCAAGTTGATGCAGTGTTAGCGGGAGGAACAACATTACGCCAAGATTTATTTATTCCTACGGTTCCCCCAGAGCTAGCCGCAGAGCGACAAAAAAACTTTTTGCAGCCACAGCCTCTGGGAATTGCGATTAGTAATTCTGGCAAATTCCCCAGCGATCATCGCTTTTGGGATGCGGGTAAGAATTTGCGAATGGTTTTGGTAGGTGAAGATACCGTGATTGAGCCTTGGCTGGAGGAAAAAGCTCAGATTGTGAGATTTCCCACAGTTGAGGGAGAAATTGATTTAAAGCAGGTTTTACGAGTTCTATTTGATCGGTTTCAAATCAAGCGCTTGTTGGTAGAAGGAGGCGCTACTTTAAATTACACATTAATTTCTCAAGGGCTAGCAGACGAGTTATTTCTTAGTCTCTCACCCCACATTGTCGGCGGAGTGAAGAACTTATCGGTTGTGTCTGGGGATGGCTATGGACTGGGTGAGAGCGATTTGGCGAAGCTAAAATTGCGATCGCTCTACCATTGTGAATCCGAGTTATTTTTACGCTATCAATTTGTATAGTCCCTTACAGTTAATATAGCTGTAGCCAGCCAAGTCAGGATATAAAAACCAAGCGAGAGTTGCGGCGCGAAGCGCCGCAACTCTCGCTTGGTTTTTTGGTTTTTCCTAAATTAGCGGTGCGCGGCAAAGCCGCGCACCGCTAATTATTTACTGGGAGCAAATTTATTGCTTAGATGCTTGTAACTCGTTTAGCTGTAAGTTCTGGCTGCGAATCCGTCTCGATAGTAAGCGAATAATATTTACAGCAATATCGGGAGTTTCATCAATCGCTTCGTATAGCTGTTGTTGGGTGAGGACAAGGCAATCACAACCAACGATCGCCGTAATCGAAGCCGATCGCGGCTCCGCATCAAACAAGGACATTTCCCCAAAACAACTCCCCTTATCCAAAATTGCCAGATCCTTATCTCCTAAATGCACTCGCACCCGACCTGCCACCACAATATATAGCGATCGCCCCTCTTGACCTTGAGCAAAAATCATCTTGCCAGATGGGTAGGAAACCTCGTTCATGATGGAAGCTAGACGCACCAAAAAGTCATCGCGAAGTTCCTTGAAAATAGGAACTCCTCGTACTAGCAACAGACGATCAATACTGGTTAACATCGCCTAAGACTCCCCATTCCCATGTGGTTTGCCAATGATTTTGGCTCTCGTAATAGCATTTGGTTTTTTATTCTGAAGGGAATTATTACCTAGATCTACAGTATCTTTACCATTATTTTGAAAATAGTAAGAAATCACCCTCGCTTGGGCAAGTACCAACGAATCGCGGTCTTTTAATAGACGAGGCAAAATTTTGACAAGCGATCGCGGCGAAGCAACTTGTAAATAGGAAACCACCGCTTCTCTAACAAACCCTGTGGGATGCTCTAAGCAGCTTAGCATCGCCTCTCCTGACAGGCTCCAAGACTGCGATCGCGCCACATGAAAGCAGCAAGCCAGTGTCCAATCAGATAAACAATATCTCAGATCAACAATCTGCTGTAATCGCTTCAGTGGTGACAAACTTTGATAGGGGTGAATTGTTTCCAAGATAGTGAGCTTGTCCGTAATCGAGCGATTATCGACAACGGACAACAAAACCTGCTTTACGCTGAGATCTACCGTATTGTCTAGAATCTCCATCCCCCTTGCCAGACTGCCCTTAGAACCAGATAAAATGTTAAAAGAAGCTGCTTGAATTGCCGAGGGGGGATAAAGCAATTTCATGATCAAGAAAATTCTTTCAAGACTATCGATCACCTCATTTTGCAAAGCTTCGATCAATAGTCCCGCTTCAGTATTCGGCACTTGCTCTAGGGATATATCTTCAATACCCGCCCATGCTTCGGTCATCACCCCTAGTTCTTGGATAACCATTTTTTCGATGCCGCTTCTACCAATTAGTTCCAAAATAGCTTCAATACCCTGCTCTTGAGGCACACGGATTAAAGTTCGGAGAATTTGGCGGCGATGCTTGCCCCAAGACTTTGCTAAATTGTTGGCAAGTACCGAAATAGAAGTGGGTGTGCAGATTTCGCCTAAAATATCCCACGCCTGCACGCGCACATTGACTGGACTGCGATCGCCATGGGCAAGTTCTAGTAAAGAGCTAATCGCATCATCGCCAACACTGACTAGAGCATCGCGAGAAGCTCTGCGTGTAGCTTTGTAATGCAGTCCGCGAATAATCGAAGGAAAATATTCACTAGTACGTGTAGCAGCGATCGCCCTGAGCAAAGCACAACGCACCTCAATTGAAGGATCTTGTAATAACTGCGGCACATAAAACCTTAAAGACTGCATAAAAGCTGCTTCTGCCAAAGCTCGACAACCCAAGACTCGCTCTGGTTGAGAAGAACTAGTAATCATATGACGCAAAGTATTAGTAGCTTCAGCCACCTGTGCCGACCCCCCCAAACGCATCATCAACGCCACCGCCGTACCGCGAATAATCGGATTTTGCTCTGCACCTAAGTATTTGCGTAGTCCATCAATATCGCGATTTTTGTCATCGGCAAGTAGTACATAACGCAGACAGAGAGCTTGCACTTGCGGTGAGGCTTGGTGCGACTGCATAACTTCACGGATATAGGAGAGAAACTTCGGTTCAGGATTTTCTAGCATTGCCTCAAGACTTTGGGCTTGCAGGTCTGGAGTCATCTGAGACAACAAGGGCGCTAGGGACTCGCCCACCGCTTGCGGGGCAATTTGGGTCAACAGGTCAATGCATACTGATTGCTCAAGTTGCGTTTCGGCTCGGCTCATCGACTCAGATACCGCACGACGCATTTCGCGAGTATCCACAGTCAACAAGCTCAGTTGACCACGTTCCACACTTTGAATGAGCAGTTCCAGATATCCCCGCCGCAATAACCAAATAATCGCAATCCAAACTAGAGCGACAACGACGATCGCACCTGCAAACCACTGAGAAAAAATCTCAAGCGCCATCCCTCCCTGTTTAAATAGTCCTGTAAAAGCCCAAATTAATAGCCCTGCACCGCCAGTAGCTAAAGGATCAGCAATACCTCGGACAAAAGACTGAATCTGGCTGCGAAACTGATCGGGAACCGCTTGAAAAAGTGTAGGGGCAGTCGCTGCAACGATCGTAAATCGAAATAGTTCATCAAAAAACTTGAGAACGACAAATCCTACTAGCAAGCCAAAGGGCGCAAATCCCGCTAAAGTACCTGTGATCACAATCCCAATTGGGGGCATCAGCACCGCATAAAATACGCCAATCCGTTCAATAATTCGACTAGAACCGAAAAGTTGCAGCGCCAGCTTAAATACACCCGTAATCCCACCGAAGACGCCTAAAAAGCTACCGATCGCTTCTTCAGTTTTGAGATGAAATTCCAGTTGGGATTGATACTGAAACTCAATCATAAAGAATAAAACTTGAGCGGCAATAAAAAATCCAAACAGTAACCAAACGTATTTGAGGATATTGCCCGATAGCGATCGCGTGACGATGACTTCGTTGTCTTGAGACACGTTATAGAGAGAGTTGGGAAAAGCTTGGCGATAGCGAGTACTCAAATAAAACAGTACGCATGACCCAATAAATAACATGACCCCTGTGGCAAGGGTCATGTTTACTGCGCCTACCCAACTCACTAAAAATGGATAAGAAAATCCGCCCACAATTTCGGCAACAATAATGCCTGTGCTAATTAGGGGAAAAGCTCGCTTAATTTCGCGAATATTGAATAGTTGATTGGCAGCAATGTCATTGTTGATATTGCTTAATACATAAATACCTTCTACCCAAAGGCGCACGCTGAACACAGCCGCCAGATAAAAAAACGTGTTTTTTTGCATCAGCCCCATCCATGCGATGGGTAAGGGCAGTACTAGCAATAACGAAATACCAAACATCACCCAACGTAATGGAAAAATCTTTTGGAGCCATGAATAAAAAACTCCAAAAGCAGTCACCACAAAGGCGGTTGCCATGTAAACCCAAGTCAAATTTTCGGCGCGATAGGTTTCTAGAAATAGTGTGGAGCTAGAATATTCGAGCCAGACTGCGCCGATAGAAGTGGTGCAGTAAAATAAAAACATCAAAAAAGTGCGCTCAGCTTCATCTGGTCGCAGATTGACGATTTTTAAAAATCGACGCATCGAAGAATTTGAGTTGGGAATGACTGGTGCATTCGCGGGTGCATTCATAGGTGATGGCGATCGTTTGACGATATGGTACTACAAGAACGCAAATCTGCAATGACAGCTATTTCAATAGTTAATTCCAAGATGGATTTAAGGGTGAATTCAATTTCGCAAGCACATCTCAATACTTGGGATATTTGTCAGCGTCGATATAAATATAAGTTTTTGGAGGAACTGAGTTTACCCGAAGCGGATCTGCAAAGTAAACAAAGTTTGCTTTTGGGGGCAAATTTTCACTTGCTGATGCAGCAAAGGGAAATGGGATTGGATGTGATGGAGTTGGCAGAAAGTGAAGCTAAATTGCAGTCATGGCTGAATGCGTTTGCCACTTATCCGCCCGAAATGATTGCAGGTGATCGCTTCTGTGAGCATCGCCGCACCCTAGAGATGCCTCTAGAAACTTTTGCCATATCTAATGACCCCAATCGCACCCAAACGCCGTTGCATCATATTGAGAATAACGATGCGGGTCAAGGGTATTTTGTCTTAACTGCAATTTATGACTTTTTGATTTTGGGCGATCGCAGGGCGCAAATTCTGGACTGGAAGACTCACCAAAGGGCGATCGCTAAAGAAAAATTAGAAACTAGTTGGCAAACGCGGCTGTATTTATATTTGTTAGCCCAGACCACTGACTATTTACCAGAGCAATTATCCATGACCTATTGGTTTGCTAATACGGCGACATCAGTGGTAATTGAATATTCGCAAAATGAGCATGATCGCACTGATCAGAATTTAAAAAAGATTTTAAATGAAATTAGTTATGCTCAGGACTATCTCAAATTGGCGATGGGTAGCCCAGAGTGCAAACATTGCGAGTTTCGCGATCGCTGCGATCGTGGTGATTTGTCAAATAGTGAGTTTCCCAGCAATATTAGCGATATTCCCGAAGTAGAGATCTAGTTTCTAAAAACCCAAAAAAACTTTAGCGCACGCTGCGCGTGCGCTAAAGTTTTTTGGGTTTAAGAAAGCGCTGTATAGCTGATAATTAAGTTTTTATTGTCGCAAGATCGAGGTGAGATCATGTCACTAAAAGCTGGCAAAGCAGCCCTACTGCGAAAGCACTACACCGAAGCGATCGCCATTTTGACCGAATATTGTCAAACTAGCACCAATTCCAATGATAAGAACTATGTGCAAGCTCAAATCTGGCTAGTTTCGGCATACAAAAAAACAGGTCGCGCCGACAAAGCGATCGCTATTTGTGAGCAGATCGCCACTTCTGCCGATCCGCAGTTGCAGCAGTGGGCGCAAAAATCGATCTCGACCTTGCAGGTAATCTTAGAGTTACCACTTAGCGATCGCATTAAGCGAAATCAAGATGTCGAGGCGGTGGTCAAATCCGATCCTCGCCGCTACCGCAAAAAAGATGTCACCCTCGGTCTGTCACCTTTATATACATATTTTTTAATTGCGGCAATTTTGATGAGCGTTGCCTCAATTATCGGTATTCAGGTTTTAACGGGCTATTTAATCTCGTTGATTTTTACGGATACCTTTACCAATGCTTGGTTTAATATCATTGCGATCGTGACAGGGATATTCAGCATTTTGCTGTTTTTTATGTCGCCTTGGATTATCGACATCACCCAAAAGCAATATCACCGCATTCAATGGATTACCCTTGCGGATCTCGATGAGAAGAGTCCTGAATCTGTGGAAATCATTGAAAATTTTTGCGAAAAATACAATATTTTTGTGCCGAGGTTGGGGTGGATTGAAGATGATGCTCCCGTTGCTTTTATTTATGGAGTGATTTCTAATTCGGCACGAATTGTGGTCAGTCGAGGACTGTTTGACTGTCTGGATGATGATGAGATTGCAGCGGTATATGCCTATCAATTGGGGAGAATTCGTAATAAAAGTTTTGCAGTTTTGACCTTCATTTCTGCGCCTGTGCAGCTTCTCTATTACATCTATGTTCTGCTCAGTCGCCAGAGTTATCGCAGCAAAACAGGTAAACAATTTTGGCAAGTTGCCGCCACCTGCGCCAATGCAGTTTATTCCCTCAGCAATTATTTATTGATTTGGTTATCCCATGTCAGCACAATCCTCAGCGATCGCTTTGCGGCTGAGATGACAGGAAATCCTAATGCCCTAGCCCGTGCATTGCCGAAAATGGCGCGGCAAATGTTGCCATATAATCAGCCCGCGATGCCCACTAACCGACTCTTAGAATCAACGAGAGCATTGGGAGTTTGCGATCGCCAGACCATGACCGCGATCGGCTTGGCGATGGAAATCGCCCATTCAGGACAAACCGATCAAAATCCTTACCGTGTATTTCTCTGGGAAATTGCCAATCCTTGGCGGCGTTGGCTAGAAATACATTCTACGCATCCTTTAGTGGGCAAGCGATTAAAGTTTCTGTCAGGCTATTCTCAGCAACTCGGCTTGCTCACAGAATATGACTTTGCGGAACTTCTCAAGGAGGAGAAAAAACTTAATAAAAAACTTCTCTATCGAAACTTTTGGCGCGATCTGTTAATTCAAGTTTCTCCATTACTAGGCATTGCGATCGCGGTGATTGTCGCTAATCTTTTCTCGCAACTATTTAATCGATGGTTATTATTGAGCCTGTCAATGATTGGGTTAGGCTTGGGATTTATGTTTCAGGGTAGTTTACGCTATCCTGATTTTCGCCGCGTTGCCGATACTGATTTAGTGAGTTTGCTCACCGATCCCTACGCCAGCTACGTCCAAGGCGCACCAGTCCAAATCCCTGGAGAGCTTTTAGGCTACGGTACGGATGAATTCTATCTAGGCTATGCGATGCGCCTAGAGGATCAAGGTGGTCTAGCCTTTATTAACTACATTCCCAACTTTAAGCAATGGATTATTGATCCTAGTAATACAATCAAAAATCTGGAAATGCTCTGCGATCGCTCGGTAATTGCGACGGGTTGGTTTCGACGCGGCAAGTTTCCTGTGATCGATCTATCGACATTGCAACCAATCATGGAAGATCGCCCCAAGCAACGCGCATCTCTAACTAGCTATCATCAGTTTTGGAACAATGTCGGCAGTTCGGTTTTAGTTTTATTAGGTTTAGGGGTTTTGCTGCTAACTTCGCGTTTATTTTAATTGGTGATGCTTTGCATCACCAATTAAAATAAAAATTGCTTGACGATCCTGCTGATTTAGAGATATATTAGTGAGTTCGGAATTCCAAAATTTTAAAACCATGCCTCTCCCGATTGTTGCCATTGTCGGTCGCCCCAATGTGGGCAAATCCACGCTCGTTAACCGCCTATCGGGAGAGCAATATGCGATCGTCTTCGATCAGCCCGGTGTAACCCGCGATCGCGTTTATCGCGAATGCTTCTGGGGAAAACATGAATTTCAAGTCGTAGACACAGGCGGATTGGTCTTTGACGATGAAACAGAATTTTTACCGATGATTCGTGAACAGGCGGAGATTGCCATTCGTGAATCATCAGCCGTTATTTTTGTAGTTGACGGTATGTCGGGCATTACTGATGCTGATGAGCAGTTGGGCGGGTGGTTACGCCGCCAGAATATACCTGTGCTGTTGGCTGTAAATAAGTGTGAAGGCTCGAAGTACGGCCTTTCTTTAGCCGCTGAATTTTGGAATTTAGGATTGGGTGAACCACTCGCCTTGTCGGGAATTCACGGCAACGGCACTGGTGAGCTACTTGATGAGTTAGTTAAGCATTTGCCGCCACCCGAAGAAGTAATCAAAGAAAGCGATGAAATTAAAGTGGCGATCATTGGTCGTCCTAATGTTGGCAAGTCGAGCTTGCTAAATTCCTTTATCGGTGAAAATCGCAGCATTGTTAGCCCAATTTCTGGGACAACTCGTGATGCGATCGATATGTCCGTAGAGCGTGATGGTAAGAAATATCGCTTAATCGATACTGCTGGGGTACGCCGCAAAAAAAATATTGATTACGGGATTGAATTTTTTAGCATTAATCGCGCCTTTAAAGCGATCGGGCGATCAGATGTAGTTTTGCTAGTCATCGATGCCCTTGATGGGGTTACCGATCAAGATCAAAAGCTTGCAGGTCGAATTAATGATGAAGGCAAATCTTGTGTAATCGTAGTTAATAAATGGGATGCGATCGAAAAAGATTCCTACACTATTTATGACTACACCGCTGAAGTTAAAAGCCGTCTGATGTTTGTGGAATATGCGCCAATCATCTTTGTGAGTGCGCTCACAGGTCAGCGCGTTACCCAAATCCTAGATCGCGTTGACATCGCCGCCGAGCAGCATAAGCGCCGCGTTCCTACAGCAATCTTGAATGAAGCTCTAACTGAAGCGGTGACATGGCACGCGCCACCTACCAGTCGCGGTGGTAAGCAAGGGAAGGTCTATTACTGCACCCAAATCTCCGATAGTCCGCCCACAATCATTTTGTTTGTGAATGATCCCCATCGTTTTAACGACAATTACAAGCGCTATATCGAAAATCAGTTCCGCAAAACCCTCGGTTTTGAAGGTACACCATTACGATTTATCTGGCGCGGCAAGAAAGATCGGGAAGTTGAAAAGTCGAAAAACTCAGCTTTCAGATAAATATAGCTATAGCCATCAATGTTAAGACAAAGCCCAAGAGAGAGTTGCGGCGCGAAGCGCCGCAACTCTCTCTTGGATCTTTATGTCTGGACTTGGCTGGCTACAGCTAACAAAAAGGGAAGCATCGCTTCCCTTTTTGTTAGTTTAGTCACTATGATGATTAAGTCGCTTGCGATTACTTATGACAGCAGCACAGATTTTATTTGAATCTTATACTTTAGGAGCCGCTACCTTTGACTTAAGCGGCTTGCCTAAAGAGTATTACACCCTTGTCGATGGCAGTAAAAGTATCATTTGGGTACAGCCAATTTTTCAGGCATTAGGGTTAAAGTCATTGCTGGCAGCTTCTCTGCCCGTCGATAATTTTACCTATGCTGTAATTCATGGCAAAGATTACACAGCAGTGGTAATTAGACGGCATGGTAATTATTTAGCTTTGTTAATTGATCCGCAGAGTGAAATTATTGATAATCAATTTTTAGGCTGGGCGCAAAATTTTGATGCTACCTCTTTAAAAGACAATCCTAAATTTCAGGTGATTTAATCCTATGCAAATGCTATTGGCTGGCGATATTGGTGGCACAAAAACTTTATTGCGGATTGCTCAAAAGACTGAGCAGGGCTTAGTCACTTTTTGTGAGCAAAGATATGCCAGTGGCGACTATATGACTTTTGATCATATGTTAGGCAGCTTCTTAAGCTCAGTCACAGCTTTATTAGGCAAATTGCCGCAGCTTACCGCCGCCTGTTTGGGGATAGCGGGCCCTGTAAACGATCGCCAGTCACAGTTAACTAATTTAGGCTGGACTTTAGATTGCGATCGCCTTGCGAAGCAGTTAAACATTGAGGATCTGTCCAAAGTAAGCTTAATCAATGACTTTGCGGCCGTCGGTTATGGCGTATTGGGGTTACAGCCTGAGGATTTGTATACTTTGCAATCTGGACAGGTTAAAGCGCGATCGCCTATTGCCATCATTGGAGCAGGGACAGGATTAGGCGAAGCTTTTTTGAGTTGGCAGGGCGATCGCTATGAGGTCTATGCCACTGAAGGTGGACATACCAATTACTCTCCCCGCAATGCTTTAGAAATTGAGTTGTTACAATATTTACTCGAGCGACACGATCGCGTATCCGTGGAGCGAGTAGTCTCAGGGACAGGAATTGTGGCAATTTACCAATTTTTATGTGACAAATATAATTTGGCAAAAGAATTAGAAGCTTCTGCGATCGCTGATGCGGCGCTTAACAATACCGATCCCTTAGCAGTTCAAGCTATGCAAATATTTGTGGAATCCTATGCTGCCGAAGCTGGGAATTTAGCCCTAAAGCTCATTCCTAATGGCGGCTTATATATAGCAGGTGGCATTGCTCCGAAAATATTGCCATTGCTTGAAGATGGCAAGTTTCTAAATATCTTAAAAAGCAAAGGTCGGGTTAGCCCAGTTTTAGCCGATATGCCAGTACATATCGTGCTTAATCCTGAAGTCGGGCTAATTGGCGCGATGCTTTATGGCGCAAGTCTATGAATTTCCCACCCATGATCGGCTGGCTGACTGTATAAGAAGCGATCGTGCAAGCGATTAGAGCAGCCTTGCCAAAACTCAAAACTATCAGGCACAACCCGATATCCGCCCCAAAAATCTGGCAACGGAATTTCGCCATCTTGAAATTTGCGTTTAATTTCTTCAAATTGAATAAGTAAAAGTTGGCGCGAAGAGATGATCGAGCTTTGCTGCGAAGTCCATGCTCCCAACTGACTCCCCCTCGGACGAGAAGTAAAATATTCCCAAGACTCGGCGGTGCTTACTTTTTCGGCGCTTCCAGTGATGTGAACTTGACGTTGAAGTGGTAGCCAAGTAAATAGAATGGAAACCTTAGGATTTGCCATGATTTGCTTTGACTTGCGACTCTCGTAATTAGTAAAGAAAACTAATCCTTTTTGATCAAAATATTTCAATAAAACTGTTCTTGCATAGGGCTGTCCAGACTCTGAGACAGTGGTAATAGTCATGGCATTTGGCTCTAATAATTCTGCATTACAAGCCTGTTGAAACCAAGTCTCAAATTGTTTAAAAGGATCATTTTGGAGATCTTTACGTCTTAATTCTCCCTTTTTATAGTCTTCTCTCAAAGCATGGATATCCATCGTGATTTCCCCAAGTTTATATCTGGAGATTGAGAAGCTCAGCAGCATCTCAATCTCCAAGGTTTATGCTTCATTTTATCGCGATCGCTATTCTCTTGGCTTTCTCGATAGTTTAAAGCAAGCCCAAAAGATGAGTGGCGTTGCTTCGCAACGCCACTCATCTTTTGGGCTTGCTTTATTCAAATTATCTCTATTGCTTCCAAACCTAAATCCAGTAAAAGTTTTAAAACAAGAAATAGCGAAGCCGTTTCTTGTTTTGTTATAAGATCATTTCTCTTGCAACGTGCTTTCTTGGGATGGTGGAGAACTTATGCTAGCGAAACGAATTTTGCCCTGTCTGGATGTAAAGGCAGGTCGAGTAGTCAAAGGTATTAACTTTGTCGATCTTAAGGATGCGGGCGACCCAGTGGAACTGGCTCAAGCCTATAATCTCGCGGGAGCTGATGAATTGGTATTCCTAGACATCACCGCCACCCATGAAGATCGCAATATTATCTTAGATGTGGTTTATCGCACCGCCGAGCAGGTTTTTATTCCCCTCACCGTTGGTGGTGGTGTCCGCAATCTTGACACAATTCGCGAATTGTTGCGGGCAGGAGCCGATAAAGTAAGCATGAATTCGGCAGCAGTTAGCGATCCTGACTTGATCAACCGCAGTAGCGATCGCTTTGGTAATCAGTGCATTGTCGTTGCGATCGATGCCAGACGCAGACATGATCCTAATAATTTAGGTTGGGATGTCTATGTGCGAGGTGGTCGTGAAAATACGGGTATTGATGCGTTATGGTGGGCGCAAGAGGTCGTTAAGCGCGGCGCTGGCGAAATATTGCTCACCAGTATGGATGCAGATGGAACCAAGGCGGGCTATGACCTAGAACTAACACGTCAAGTCGCTGACTTAGTGGAAGTTCCTGTAATTGCGTCAGGGGGCGCAGGTAATTGTGAGCATATTCGTCAGGCTGTCACTGAGGGACGAGCCGAAGCCGCTTTGCTGGCTTCGTTGCTGCACTACGGCGAGTTAACTATTTCCGAAATCAAAGATTATTTAACTAATCACAATATTCCTGTGCGTCATTGAGATTGCTCCCTTCCCAAACAAGAATCAGTGTTGCAGCGCAACACTGATTCTTGTTTGGGAAGGCATTAGCGCCTATGACATTTTAAGGATGTACTTGGGACAAAATTGCACCGAGGCGATCGTAATCATCCTTTAGCAAAAGACTCAGTTTTCGACCAGCTTGAACTAGCCAATTGCGATCGCATTTACGAACTTGATAAACATTGCGTAATACCGCCGAGATCAACTCATCCACAGGTGCATTAGTCATCTGCACCAAGGTTCTTAAAAAATTTAACTCCTCAGTAAACTCGGCAATCTCCGCCTCCTCACAGCCATAAACCGCTTGATGGATCTGTGGGGGCTGAGCAGGTAAATGTTGATAAATATTGCCATTGCTAGAGAAGCCCAGCAAAACTACTTTGATTTCAGATCGCAACATTGTAAAAATCTGTGGTTGCTGCTCTCTTAGTTCCTGCAAATTTAATCCCAGTGCCACAGCCCGATGGACGGAATCAATTGGCGAAGTAGTGGCATGGTAAACAACGCCGTAAGAAATGAGGTTGCTATTTTCTTCCTGCTGAGACTTGATCCAACTACCAAAGGCAGGCATTACAGGAAAATCTAAATTATCTGGCTCTAAACATTCCGCTAAAAACTCCGTTGTTGAAGTCGCTACTACTTCTGCTAAGTGCTGAGGATGGCGATCGCGGCGGGAATTTGACAAAGGCAAAAACATTAGTCCGCAAACAGCGCATCCGCTGCCCTGCGTCCACCCCAAGTTTTTACGATTTGATCATCAAAAATATCGGCAGTTTCTAAAACTTCGTGTAAAGCTAGCTTTAACTCATTTTCTTGACAAGAAGCTCCTAGCAAAGTGGCATGAAATCTGATGTCGCCATCGTCAGCCATACTAAAGCCTCCAAATCGAAAGTCATCATTTTGTTTGAGTAAAAAGAGTAACAAGTCATCACTAATGGCAACTTCTGTCGCCACATAAGACCAAATATAAATTACTGACTCTAGTTCCCGAAATGCGCGAATCTCAACAAGAACGGTTGCGGAACCAAATTGGAGACTAAAAATTGGGCTGGCTTCTACAGGTTTAGACAGGCGATCGCAAATATTAGGCAACCACTCAGCTACTTTGTGATAACAGTCTTTCTGTGCTTCTGTCTGAAAATTCACAACTGTAAATTACCGTTTATTCAAGATGCTTAAAATTTTAACCTAAATTATGGTCTCGCCATGCCACGCTTTGCTTCGATATAAAACCAAAGAGAGTTGCAGCGCGGAGCGCTGCAACTCTCTTTGGTTTTATGCCTATCGCCAAGTGTATTAAGACATAAAACCCAATAATTGACTGGCGGCGCGGAGCGCCGCCAGTCAATTATTGGGTTTTGATTTGTCCTAAAACAAATGACTGTAGCTATAGCAATAAAAAAGAGGTCACTTTGTGACCTCTTTTTTATTGTTTTAAAATTACCGCTTCGAGTACTGAGGAGCTTTACGAGCTTTCTTAAGCCCGTACTTCTTCCGTTCCTTAGAACGAGGATCGCGGGTTAAGTATCCTTCAACCTTAAGAGGCTTACGATTTTCGGGGGCAAGTTCCACCAAAGCGCGAGCTACACCCAAGCGAATCGCATCAGCTTGACCAGTAACACCGCCACCATGGGCATTGACCAAAACATCGTACTCATTTTCCAAGCCTAAGGTTTCCAAAGGAGCCTTTACACCTGAAATGTAGCTAGGGTTGAATTGCAAGTACAAATCCCCTGCTTTGCCATTGATGACGATTTTGCCTTCACCGGGGACGAGGCGCACACGGGCGATCGCTCTCTTACGACGACCAGTACCCCAGTAAACGGCACGATTAGAACGTTCAGTATCTGACATTGTATTCTCCTAGTTCTGCGAAGGAATGGTATTAATGACCAAGGTTTCAGGCTGTTGAGCGTCATGGGGATGACTACCACCCTTATAAACCTTGAGCTTGGTAAAAAGCTGACGACCGAGAGTATTCTTAGGCAACATTCCTTTGACAGCATGTTCTAAGATTCTTTCAGGAACACGGGCAATTACTTTGTCAAAGGTTTCTTCCTTCATCCCACCAGGACGACCAGAATGTCTTCTATATAGCTTTTGGGTAGACTTTTTACCAGTTACGGCAATTTTTTCAGCGTTGATTACGACGACAAAATCGCCAGTATCTAAGTGGGGCGTATAGATTGGCTTATTTTTGCCACGCAAGATAACTGCGATCGCGCTAGCAAGCCGTCCGAGGCGCTGACCTTCGGCATCAATAACATACCACTTACGATCTGGATCTTTAGGTAAGTAGCTTTTGTTTGGAGTGAGTGTAGTTGTAGTCATTGGTTTCTCTACAAAGGAAATTTATCTATTTAAAAGTTGGAAACTTTTTGATTTAGAAGAGCTTTATTAATTTCAAACCAAAGTAATGATTTGGTGATCTTTTAAACTCAACGTTTGCTTGCGCGATCCGAACTCGGCAAATGGATGATCGGCGTAACCAATCTTTAATAAGCACAGTCCCTGCGGCGGAGCGGCATATTTAACTTCAATACGACGCTTTTGTTGCCATCTGTCAGTAAAGGCTTCGATACTGAGGCGAGAACATCCCACATCGATTAGCTGCCCTACCAACAGGCGGATCATGCCATACAAAAAGCCACTTGCTTGGACTTCCACATGGACAAAATTGCCATCTCGCCAACACAAAGCTTCTTGCATCTCTAGCCGACTATGGGGACGGCTAGAACCTGCTCTCTGAAAAGCCGCCATATCTTGCTCTCCAATCATGGGTTGCAAAGACTGATGGATCAAATTTTCATCAAGGTGATCGTGGTAGTAGTGCCAGCTAAATTGCTTGATGAAGAGATTTGGAATCGCGGCGGTGTAAATCGTGTAGCGATAACGCCGCCATGTTGCCGAAAATCTTGCATGCCAATCGCTGGGAACTTCTGTTGATCCACAAATCAAGATGCCTTCAGGCAAATGACTATTGAGTACTTTTGCCCATCGGTGCGCAGGAATCAAGCTTGCTGTATCAAAGTGAGCAACTTGAGCAGCCGCATGAACACCCGTATCTGTCCTGCCTGCACTATGCAAAACTGTTGGTTTTCCGCAAATCTTAGCGATCACTTCTTCAATGGTTTGCTGCACACTGGGATGATTAGGCTGCCTTTGCCATCCGTAAAAACCTGTACCTAGATATTGAATAACTAAAGCAACTCGATGGGTAGACTCAGGATCAGCAGAAAACATCTTGCAGGGTTTTGTTGTAGGAGCTTATACGAGTTGCAAGATTGCCATTTCAGCATTGTCACCGCGACGGCTAACCGTGCGAACAATACGAGTGTAGCCACCATTGCGGTCAGCATAGCGCTCTTTAGCTTGAGTAAAGAGCAAGTCAACTAAGGTAGTTACACGCTCTTCTTCAGGCAATTGTTCTTGTTTGGTTTTGGTTTGAGGGCGATCGCTAACGGGTTCACCATCTTTGACCGAAATATCATATAAGTAAGAGATCGCCTGACGACGGGCATGGAGTGAACCATCCTTAGCAAGAGTGATCATATGATCAACACTATTGCGAACAGCATCGGCTTTAGCTCTAGTGGTCTTAATTTCGCCTCTGAGAATTAACTCAGTGGTCAAAGCACGAAGGAGTGCTTTGCGCTGGTCAGCAGCCCGATTAAGCTGTGGGGTTTTACAACGGTGACGCATGGGTATTTACTAGATTGATAAGAAATTAAACTCTCTAAGCAAGAGATTTTTTACATAACCTTAGCGGCTTTGGACTCAGTTAAGGTCAAGCCAAGATGCTGTTTAAGGGCATCCATAACTTCTTCAGCCGACTTTTGACCAAAGTTTTTGATTTCCAACAAATCATCTTGGGTGTATTCCAACAAATCAGCAACAGTGTTAATCTGTGCGCGTTTGAGACAGTTATAAGCTCTAACGGATAGTTGCAATTCTTCAATATGAATTTGTTTGGTCTCATCTTGCTCATCACGCTCTTGAGGCAAGGTTGGCGCAAGAGTGATTTCTTGTAGGGGTGAGAACAAATTCACCAAGACACTAGCCGCTTGGCTAAGAGCCTCTTGAGGAGTGATGCTGCCGTTAGTCCAGATATCAAGTTGCAGACTCTCTTTATTGATCGCATCACCGATCCGAGCGTCTTTAATCTCATATTTGACTTTACGCACAGGCATGAATACAGCATCGATCTTGAGGGTGTCAATCGGTGAACTATGATCTTCTTTAGATCTATCTACCGAGCGATAACCTTTACCGCGTTCGATGGTAAGTTCCATTTCCAAAGTTGCACCTTCACTAAGAGTGGCGATGTATTGGTTAGGATTAACAATCTCGATATCCGAAGGTAAAGAATGAAAACTGGTAGCCATTACCAACTTAGGACCGCGCTCTACCAAGCGAATGATCTGTGGTGCTGAGCTATAAGACTTCAACACTAGTTCCTTCAGGTTGAGCATCAAATCCAAAACGTCTTCCCTTACGCCCGGAATCGTCGCGAACTCATGATTAACACCAGCAATGCGAACAGCTGTGACAGCCGTACCCTCAAGATTGGAGAGCAATACCCGTCTGAGCGCATTTCCAATGGTAATGCCTTGCCCCCGATCTAGTGGTTCCAGTACAAATTGGCTGTACTGGCTATTGTCTTTTTCTGTGTGGGATGCAACGCACTCAACCTGAAACTGTGCCATATTTGTACCGACTTAGTCTGCAAGAGTAAACGAAAAATCAAAGGGTGGAATTAGAGGATTGAAAAATTACGAATTATGAGTTACGAACTTAATTTTTTAATTCGTAATTTCTAATTCGTAATGGATTACACACGTCTGCGCTTGGGAGGGCGGCAACCATTGTGAGGAATGGGGGTAATGTCACGGATAAGGGTGATTTCTAGCCCAGCAGCTTGCAAAGCTCTGACGGCAGTCTCACGTCCTGAACCAGGACCTGTAACCATGACCTCTACTTGACGCATACCTTGCTCCATTGCTCTGCGTGCCGCAGATTCCGCAGCAGTTTGAGCTGCGAAGGGAGTACCTTTTTTAGCGCCTTTAAAGCCGCTAGCTCCCGCCGATGACCAAGAAATTACATCGCCAACAGTGTCAGCGATCGTGACGATAGTGTTATTGAAAGTGGACTGGATGTACGCAATTCCATTAGGGACATTACGCTTGTTTTTGCGTGCGCCAGTTCTACGAGTTGTTTGACGAGCCATTGTTTCGTATTAATCCTTACTTACTTCTTACCTGGAGCTTTCTTCTTACCTGCGACTGTGCGACGACCGCCACGACGGGTACGAGCATTGGTACGAGTACGTTGTCCGCGCACGGGCAGCCCCATCCGATGTCTACGACCTCGGTAGCAACCGATGTCTACGAGGCGTTTGATGCTTAAACCTTCGAGACGACGCAGATCGCCTTCTACTTGAAAGTTGGATTCTACCTCTTGACGCAAAGTTGTTACTTCAGGATCAGTAAGTTCTTTAACCCGTGTATCAGGGTTTATTTTGGTAGCTGCTAAGATTTTTTTGGCGCTAGTCAGACCGATTCCGTATATGTACGTTAGTCCTATTTCAATGCGCTTGTCACGAGGAAGGTCAACTCCTGCAATGCGAGCCACTATAAGTCTCCCAATTTATTGTCAGTTTTAAGTTTATGGTTATTCAAAATTAGCTTGATTACAAGATATTTTTGAGATGTGGCTGTATAGCATAATCTTCGTGAGAGCGTGCGTTTTATGCAGTGGGTTAGCTACAATCTGGCAGAAGCAAATTACGAAGACGTAATATTTTACAGCGAACTCTATAATATATGGACAATGGCAACTTCTGTCAATATTTTTGAGATTTTAGTAATTATGTCTGTAGTCAAGTAAGGCTTAAGATCTATAGCCCAAAAGAGATTTGAGGCGCTTTGCGCCTCAAATCTCTTTTGGGTCTAATCTAACATTAGGTTGAACTTGAATTACCTGTAGAGACTAGAATCTTATATTGATAGCTCAAGATTTTTTCTAGTTGTCGCGATCGCCGACTTCACCAGAGATAATTCCCGAAATAGGTCGGTAGGCGTAATTAGTAAGAGATGCGGCGCTGTTGGGAGACTGCGGACGAGATATTTTCATGATGTCTTCCTTGATCGCTTCAAGATCGACATAGCGATCGGCAACATTGATCAGATGATCGCTGGTCATTGACCGCAGACTAACTACTTCCACACGCACACCGCGATAACTGGCTGCATCAACTGCATAGGCTAGATCCCCATCACCACTAACTAATACGGCCGTGTCGTAGGAACCAATTAGAGCCATCATATCTACCGCGATTTCGACATCGAGGTTGGCTTTCTTGGAGCCGTCGGGTAGTTGCACAAGTTCTTTAGAGATGACTCGATAGCCATTGCGCCGCATCCACAATAGGAACCCTTGCTGCTTCTCGTTAGTGCGATCAACTCCTGTATAGAAGAAAGCACGCAATAACCGCGAGCCATCGGTAAGGCACAAAAGCAATTTGGTGTAATCAATCTCGATCCCCAATTGCAGGGCTGCGTAGAACAAGTTCGAGCCATCAATGAAGATGGCAACTCGCCCTCGATTTTCTAAAATTTGATCTGGCTTAAATCCAGAATCTTGCTCAAAAGGTAACATGTTTTTTCCTATAGAACGCTTGTTATCTAGTGCTGCGGGATGAAGCTTTGGTATTAGCATGGATACTTAAAACCGTTCTAAATGTTTACCTAATTCAGAAAAAACCTCTTGAAATTTTTAAATAAATTTGGTCAAAGCTTGTCCAAAGCTATCGATTTAGAGGTTAAAAGTTATCTTTAGTCAAAAAGTTGGCTTTATCCGCAAGACTGTTTAAATAAAATTTGTTTAAAAATGGATAATAACTAATCTCAGACTGAGCTACGGACAAACCCTTCAGCTCATTCGAGATTACGAAATGAGTTCTAACATGTTAGATTAATGTCATAGAAGTTGTTCTATTTGTATAACCTAAACTCAACTATACACTATAAGTAAATATACTCATGGTTATAGATTTTTTTTGCTAATTTTATCAGCAATTCTCATTATGAAACCAATTTTTATAATGAGAATTGCTGTAATTTTATAGTTAAGTAGATTACAAAACTTTGGAGTTTGCTTCGATATAGCTGTAATTAATTACAGGGTTTTAAGTAGGTAGGTGCATTCAAAGGTCAGAGATAAAACCTGTAGCACAAGCACACAAAGGTATTAAGGTTTTATATTTAATTGCGACTAGCTACTTTTCTAATTCGATGCGCTGAAATATGGGAATTGGGGTGAGCAAAGAGGTGCCTGATTTTAGTATTCCCCAACTTGCATGATTCCAATCAGGTGAAGAGTCTTGATCAAAGCTTAATCCTAGTTGCTGGTATGCGTTGATGCTTAGCTGTGGCGTGATCGGAGAGATTAGGTATGTGGCTAACCTTACTGACTCTAACAGGCTGTAGATAGTTTCATTGACTTCTTTTTGTTTGCCTGCTTTAAATTGCTTCCAAGGGGTTGTTTCATCGATCAGCTTATTACAGCTCCAAATTAGTTCTAGAATTTTTTCGGCAGCAGCCCGAAAGTTAAGGTTTTGATATTCAATAGCTACGCGATCGCCGAGATTTTTGGCTTGCTCAATGACAGGGTTTACTAGATCTGAGACTTCAGTGCGATCGCTGGGATCATGAAACGGTATGGTTTGCTGACAATATTTATTTGCCATGCCTAGGCTGCGGTTAAGTAAATTGCCAAGACTGTTGGCAAGATCGGCATTGACGATCGCCACAAATCTTTCTTCGTTAAAATCGCCGTCGCGCCCAAATTCAATTTCTTTTAGGAAATAATAACGAATTGGGTCAGCGCCAAACCGATCAACAAGAGCGTAGGGATCGATGGTATTACCCAAAGTCTTGCCCATTTTTAATCCGTCTTTTGTCAGCAAACCATGACCAAATACGCGCTCTGGTAAGGCTAACTTGGCAGACATGAGCATGGCTGGCCAATAAATGGCATGAAATCTGAGAATATCCTTACCGATAATATGGAGGTTGAAGGGATACCACTTTTTGATGGCATTTTCAAGGGTTGGCTCGTCGTCGGGATCTAGCAACGCTGTGACGTAGCCCAGTAACGCATCGAACCAGACATAGATTGTATGGGTAGGATCGCTGGGAATGGGGAAACCCCAGTCAAGGTTGATACGGGAAATAGAAAAGTCTTGTAAGCCCTGTTTCATGAATCCTAAAACTTCATTGCGACGGCTTTCGGGCTGAATAAAGGTAGGGTTGGCTACGTGGAACGCATCTAATGCGTCTTGATACTTGGAGAGACGGAAGAAATAATTGGGTTCATCTCGCCATTCACAGACAACATTTGTGTGGGTTGGGCAATGATGGCTAGCGGGTAGTTCTCTCTCTTCCTTAAATTCTTCACAAGCAACGCAGTACCAGCCCTTTTGCTGGTTTAGATAAATATCACCTGATTCATAAACTCTTTGAAAAAATTCATTAACGATCGCTTGGTGTCTGGGTGCTGTGGTTCTAGTAAATCGATCAAAGCGAATATTAAACTTTTCCCAGAGGGCATAAAACTCGGCAACAGTGCGATCGCAATGTTCTTGAGGAGATAGATTATTTTTTTCGGCAGTGCGCTGAATTTTTTGACCATGCTCATCTGTGCCTGTCACAAACATGACAGGATGACCTTTGAGCCGATAAAACCTTGCCAATGCATCAGCCGCGATCGTGGGATATGCACTACCTATGTGAGGGCGATCGTTCACATAAAAAAGTGGTGTGGTGATGGAGATTGGTTTTAGAAGGTTGGTTTCAGAGGACATGGGGGACTCGATTCAGGACTATTACCATTTTGCAAAAAAATGGGAGTAATTTGCATATTTTTTTTCAGGCAAGGATTGCTCACTTAATAGAGCCAGAGCTAAAACCTATATCGTACGCGCAGCGTGCCATATAGGTTTTAGCTCTGGCTCTATATTATGCTTGGCGACTTACGAGTAAAAAGAGATTGGCTTAAAAATTGCTGATGACTTGCAACATATGGGGTAATTGTTACAGTTAGACTGCTATCATTCTGCCATACGATTTACTAGCAAATTTTCATAAGTTTTTATAAGTTCCTATGGACGCTTTTAATCCGACTCCTCCAGACTGGATCGAAAAGGCGAATCATGCCACTACTTTTTGCTGTCCTTGCTGTAGTCAACCGCCAAGTAAGGCTGAAGCTGTGTGGATTAATCGCCGATCGCCTGTTTATACGGAAAATCATCAGCGCAAGTGGCAAGAATTTTATCACTGTGAGTGTAAATCGGCTTGGTGGGGATGGAGCAGCGATCGCCCACCTTCAGAATTTAGCGATCGGGCTGTTCGGAATAACTATGAAGAAGATTTTTAAGCTGATTACATGAGATCCCAAGTTGCTTTAGTTCTATGTTTGTCCTTTGTGGCGGGAGCATATGCTAGTTTTTTATCGGACTGGGCTAGTTTCTACACAGTTCTTGGAATTGGCTTGGGGATCGCTCTATTAATCCCTGCAATCTGGCGATTGGGCCCCAAGCGTTGGGTTTACTTGCTAGCAACTGTAATCGCACTTTTGGCTTTGTTATATGTAAAAATCCGTACGCCACAACCACAGACGGACGATATTTCTAAATATGCACCTTTATCTAATGCGATCGTTAGAGGTACGGTGATTGATGCACCTAGCTTGACTCGGAGTGAGAGAGCTAAGTTTTTGCTGGAGGTAAAAGAAATTAATCCTTCTGGCAATCTCAACATTAAAAAGCCACAGGAAGAAATCTCTAATCTTGCCAAACCTTCAAATGCTGAGTCTAGTAATAACCCTAAAAATTTAGATGCTCAGACTATTCAAAGAACCGATCAAGGTTTCGTCAAGGCTTCGGGAAAACTCTATGTGACGGTTCCTTTGATTGAAGTAACAGGTTTACGCACAGGGCAAGCGATCGAGCTACCGGGTCGATTATATTTGCCAAACCGTGCTGATAATTTTGGGGCGTTTGATTTCAAATCTTATTTAGCCCGTCAGGGAGTATTTGCGGGATTAAGTGGGCGATCTCTAATTACTCAAGGATCTCCACCTAATTTTGGAGAATGGTGGTTTGTTAGTAAGATTGTCCGCGCTCATGCGATGGGCGCAGGTGTACCCGAAGGGGCTTTACTAAGTTCCCTAGTTTTGGGTAGTCGCGCTGTGGATCTGCCGAGCGATTTGAAAGATGCATTTATTCAGGCAGGTCTAGCAGCAGTGCTAGCAGCTTCAGGCTTTCAGGTAACTTTAGTGCTAGGAGCAGCGATCTCCTTGAGCCGCGATCGCAACTTAAAGCAGCAGTTTACCTTGGGGACTTTATGCCTATTGGGATATCTGCTGCTGACAGGCGCAAGCCCATCAATCTTGCGAGCCGTAGTTATGGGTATGGGCAGCTTAATCGGTTTAGTGGTGCAGCGTCGTAGTCGTCCTGTGGTGGGTTTGTTAATTACATCAGTGCTGTTACTGCTTTATCAACCAACATGGATTTGGGACTTGGGATTTCAGTTTAGTTTTTTGGCAACCTTTGGCTTGATTACTAGTTCGGGGGCGATCGCTCAACGCTTACAATGGCTGCCGCCAACGATCGCCGATTTAATCTCCGTACCTATTGCTGCTTACATCTGGACTTTGCCTTTACAGCTATTGGTATTTGGTAAAATTGCGCCCTACAGTTTACTAGCTAATGTTTTTACCACGCCCCTAGTTTCTCTCGCCACCTATGGGGGCATCATTAGTGGTCTGTTGGGAATTATTTTTGTGCCATTGGGCGCGGCGATTTCTTGGCTACTATATCCACTACTGCATTGGACGATCTATATAGCGCAATGGATTAATACTCTACCTAGCGCGAGTAGCAGCGTTGGCACAATTTCACTTTGGCAAATGCTAGTTGCCTATTTGTTGTTTTTAGTGATTTGGCTTGTGCCTTGGTTTGCCAGATTGCAACGCTGGACAATTGCCTTTGTCATGGCTTGCTTTGTTTTGTTTATTCCCAATGCGATCGCCCAAGCTAATGTATTTCAGGTAACCTTACCTTCATTTAATGAAGCGCCAATTATGTTGATCAAAAATCAGAGTCAGACGGTACTGATCAATAGTGGCGATCAGCAGTTTGCTAACTTTACATTGCAGCCATTTTTGCAAAAAATGGGAGTAAATCAGATCGACTGGGCGATCGCTACGGATACACAACCAGATGTAAGTGATGGTTGGAATGCTCTACTCTCCAACTCGTTTAAAATCAAGCAATTTCGCGATATTAGTATTGGCATTACTCCCAAAAACTATCAAAACCTTCAACAAACTTTAGCCAATGCTCAAACTCCGATAACTTCGATTAAAGCAGGTGAGACAGTCAAAATTAATGATCAAGTGGAAATTCAATTACTTAATCAATCACCTGATATTCTTAAGATCAGAACTGGTGAACTATCTTGGCTGCTAATTAGCAATACCGATCCTAAGGCTCAACAATCTATTATCAATACCAAAGACCTATTACCCAAATTATCTGCCAACATTTTGTGGTGGACAGGGGGGCTAATTGAGCCACAAGTCCTACAGGCGATAAACCCTAAAGTGGCGATCGCCTCAGCCACAAGTGTAGTGGAGGCGATGATCAATCAATTATATGAGGCTAAGGTGAGAGTGTTTTGGACGGGGCGCGATGGGGCAATCCAGTGGAATCCAGACAAAGACTTTCATACATTGCGCGATCAAAGCGATATGCGATCGCCTATTTGATAACCCTTACAAATCTTGAATCTCAAACTCTATATGGAAGCGCAAATTCAAATAATCAAGAACCAGTTCATAGCGATCGCAAAATATAAGTATCTTTGGGTGTTAGTTGCCTTAGGGTTTTTAGCTATATTACATATTAATTATAGCTGGAAAATATCAGGGAAAACGCCTACATTACTTACTTTCTTGGGATGGGCTAGTATTGGCTTGTTGTTGTGGAGAAAACAAGAAAAGTTGAAGTTTAGAGGTAGATTAATTACATCTATAACTGGAATATTACTAGTTTTGTGGATGGTAATTCGCCATACTTTAAGTCAATCTAACTTATCATTGGATGTTCTCTCTTTCTTTTTTCCTTTAATTACTATAACTGGATTGCTGATGGTAGTTAAAGGGTTTAATAAGTTAAGTCTTTTCAAGTCAGAACTAGCCATAGCAACACTCATTTCTTTACCTTTTGCTTCTTTGTATGCATTGATAAAGCCAATTATTAATATTGATGCTCAGTTACTTAGTTTTATGCTTCACTACATTGGATTTAAAGTTTCTAGACAAGGTGATGTAGTGATGCTGCCTAATGGATCAGTGGAAGTTATGGCAACTTGTTCTAGCGTAAGTCCCATCTTGACAATGCTGCCATTTATTGTTTTATTGCTAAGCATTTATCAAACTAGTAGATCCAAGCAAATATTTGTTTACATTAGTACAGTTCTTTCTGTTTTTTTTTTATTAATAATATTAGATTGTGTTTACTTGCAATATTGATAAATAAACAAGAAACTGCTAGCTTTAACTACTGGCATACTGGCGGTGGCGCAGGTATATTTTCCAATATTATTGTTCTTCTAATTGGCGGTTTTTCTTATCAAATATTAAGCAGTGAATTTAACAATAGAGATAGCAAAAAATCTATTGTAATACCCCATGAATTGTAATATAGCAATCCTAATTATTCATGGGATTAAGAAGGGCTTCAACTTCTCCCATCCATTGATTACGTTTATAGTACAAGAGATTTTTGAAAGGTCGGCTTCGCCAACCTTTCAAAAATCTTCTTGAATTTCAAAAAAGTGTAAAGCTTTATAATATTATTCCGCATTTATATCCATGCATAATTCTCAAAAATATAGTGTTAGTAAATCAAGATTACATTCACTACAAAGTTTAAAAAAAATATTGTTGATTGTAATTACTGTTTCTACAAGTATTGCTATTGTAGTATCTGTATTAACTCCAAAATCTGCAAATCTAAAAAAATATCAATTCCCCAATAATTTAGTCCTAAAAGACTTGCAGCTTAAGGCTAGTAATAATTTAGACAACCTAAATGAGACAAATATTGGTGGAGCATGGCAATATATCTATACATCACCTAATCAAAAAACTAGCTCGAAATCCCGCCAAGAAATACAGATTGACATCGTATATACCTATACAGTTATTTCTCTTCCTAGATCGTTATCAATATTAAATATTAAACATTCTGAAAAACCCTTAGATATAAAGTATGCAAACAATATTGGATATTACACTTTATTTACTGATCAAAAACGTGCTTATTTAGCTTCTTGCATTAATCCGCGCGGTGAAGCAACTGTCACCGAAAAACAATTTACAAACAATCGAGATAAATATGATTTTTCAATAGATAAATTGGGGCTTTACTTAATTGGAAAGTCTGATTTGCGTGATAATCGATGCCTATTTACTGTCATGTCAACTTCTTTGGAAAATAATACAAGTCAAATTTCAAATTCGGTAGATAATACCTATCAGACGTTAGAAACATCTTGGAAAGATTGGTATATCTACTGGAAAAATAAGTTTCCAGAAACTTAGCTAAGTAGCTGAGCATGATTTAAAAACCAACTAAAAGTAGTTACTTTGTGGAATTTGCTCACCGTAACTTTTAACACACATAGAAATGGAGATAACTATGCAAGATACTCAAGTCCCAGCTATGGGCAAAACATCATTTGTATTGTTTCGATTATTAGGATACTGTCTACTATTTTTCTTTCTGTTAGACACCTTAGTTATTGCTATTCCTTTTAAATTTACTGATGCTATTTGGGAGCTTAATATATTTGGACAAATTGTTGAGAGAGTACCACTTTTACTCTTGTCATTTCCATTACTTTTCTTCGGTGAATATAGTGCGCGAATGAAATGGGAAAAAATTGCTGCCCAAGTTATTTCTTGGTTGGCTTTAGTTTTGGCTATGTTCTTTTTCTTAGGACTTCCTCTTGCTGTTGTCAACACATTTAGAGTGCAAGATATTCGTCAAGGTGAAGTTATTGCTAATGCTGCTCAACAAAATGGACCAATCCAAGAGATTGCCAATCGCCTTAATAAAGCGAACACTGATGTGGAAATTCGAGATGTTTTAAAAAGTATCAATCCTCAACAAAGAGCGGTCGTTAATCAGATTCCCAATCCTAGCGAAATAAAGACAAAATTACTAAAAGAAATTAATGAATCAATTAGTAAAACTCAAACCCAAGCAGATAGCTCCAAGCGTCAAATTGGAATGTCTCTGTGGAAGGATTCTGTGAAATGGCTAATTGCAGGTTTGTTTTCTGGACTATTTCTTTTGTATGTGTGGTTGCAGTCGAAATGGGCAAGAGTTGGTATTGATTATTAGATTTGCAAAACCTAGAAAGATTGTGGTGTAAGCCACAATCTTTCTAGGTTTTGCTTAATATATGAGAGCGATCTCTTAATGTCTATACATCAAAACCCAAAAGATAAGTTGCGGTACTTCGTACCGCAACTTATCTTTTGGGTTTTGATCTTTTATTCTTATGCTTTTATCCAAACGATCGCTTATTCTTTGCCTTGTTGCTAGTAGCCTTACATTAGCGATTTTCGCATTCTTAACACCCAAGAAAAAAATGAAAGGCTGGCTTCGCCAGCCTTTCATTTTTTTCTTGGAATAAGCTGATGCGCCCGCATCAGCTTATTCGGGTTTGTTGAAGCTATTGCTCTTGGCAAATAGCGACACCGTGCGATGTACCCAGACGAGTTGCACCCGCACTAATTAAAGCGATCGCCTGTTCCCTCGTCCGAATGCCTCCTGAAGCCTTAACTCCGACCTTCCCGTTAGACACTTCCTTAAGAAATTTCACCATTTCCACCGTGGCCGCACCTGACCAGCCAGTACCAGTTTTCAAAAAAGCAACTCCCGCATCCATACAAACTTCCGCCGCAAGCTCCTGCTCATCAGGGCTTAGCCAGCTTAGCTCTAAAATAGCTTTCACGGGTTTACCCGACTCCTCGCAAATTTGGGCAATGTCTTGATGGAGTAGATTAGTCTGCCCTGTCTTGAGCCAACCCAAGTTAATCACTACATCTAATTCGGTTGCGCCATTTTCTACAGCTTCCATAGCTTCATAAAGCTTAACAGTAGAAGTGGTTGCGCCACTGGGAAAGCCAATCACCGAGCAGATTTCTACTCTAGTTTTAAATAGTCTTTCTTTAGCTCTCTTGACATTGCAAGGATAGACACAGACGCTTGCGAATCCAAAGCGATCAGCTTCATCGCAAATGCGATCAACCTGCTCATGGCTAGCCGTGGGATCTAATAGGGCGTAATCGATATAGCTTGAAGGATTGATATCAGGTTGAAGCATAAAACTATACACACTTGAGCAAGCAAGAGGTTACATTGGAGATTAGTGACGATAACTTCTTATAATTACTTATTCAAGGTCATTTCTAACAAATTATGATCAGCTTATTAAAACCAAGCCCTATTATTCAAAATTTAGCAAATATTTAGTTAAATATGCATATTTCCGAGTTAGATGAATTAGAAGCCTCAGTTAGTGATTTACTAACCATGGCTAAAGTTGAGTTAGAACAAAATCGCCTCCAACAACAACGCGATCGCCAAATTCAAGAAGCCGTATCTCAAATTGAGGGACGCTTGAAGCCTCTGCTAGCAAAAGTTGAGCAGATGTTGCAGGAATATGATCGCGAAGGAGGAAATCCTAATAGTGAGACTAGGCAAAGGCTAGAAAAGAAGGCTGCTGATATCCGACAGGAGATCTCTGAAGCCCCCACGCTTGCGGCTCAGCTTGCTGATCGTCAACTGATCTTGAGTGAAGAAAGACTACTTGACGAACGCATAACTGAACAAACGGCTCAATGGCGGCAGGAATTAAAAGCTGACTTATTGGAGATGATTGAAGAGCAGCATGATTTCTTTAGTGCTACTGACGCTTCGATCGCTGTCCGCGGATATGCCAATGATCTAAAAGCGATCGGCTCCCTTGAAGAAGTAGTCGAAGCCTTAATCAATCAAATAAACTCCCACAGTGAAGAAGGTCCAGTTGCCAGATTGCGCGGTAGTCATGAACAAACACTTACTTTTATTTACAACAAAGCTCTTGAGAATCGCTCCCGTGTTGATCGTGCGCCTGATGTGCAACCCTCGGCTAGACATCGCAAATCTGAGAAACGCCCTGCCCTCTACACCGATCTGGGTGGCAAGGTTTTAGTTTTTGGTGGACACGATCGCTTACAAACAGCCGTTAAAAATCGGTTACGAGATTCGGCAATCAATTTAATGTGGTACACCGAGCAGGATGGCTTACAGCTAGCCGCCCAAGGTGAAAGCCAAATTGCAGGTGGCGATTTAATAATTATTGTGACGGGTTATGCAAGCCATTCGCTTACCGAAAGAGCGATCGAAGCTTGTCGTCGGGCTAATAAAACCTATGAAATTGTGAATACAACAGGTATGACCAGACTCCTCGAAGTAATCGAATCAGGACTAAAAGCAAAACAATTAGCGCGTCATTGGAAACAAGGCTAGCTTTTTTCGCTATCCAAGAATTAGCGGTGCGGCGCGAAGCGCCGCACCGCTAATTCTTGGGTGGGAAGGGAGTATCTTTTTAATAAATTGCTAAGTTGCTAGGCATAATTAAAAACGTATCTAAAAGCAGTGGCGATCGCTACTTCTTTTAGGGATTTATATTTAATTGTGCGTAATTACCTAAGTAGGTAGGCGTATCTAAATATAAACCCCAAAGAATCTGATTCGCCCGCCTCGCGGGCGAATCAGATTCTTTGGGGTCTGGTTTTTATTATGACAAGGTACTTATGACGACTGACCATTTAGAAGAAAGAGTGATCTTAGTAGACACCAGCGATCGCCAGATCGGCACGGCAGAAAAATTAGCAGCACACCGTCAAGGACAACTACACCGAGCTTTTTCTATATTTATTCTCAATTCCCAAGGACAACTTTTATTACAAAAACGCGCTAAGCATAAGTATCACTCTGGGGGACTCTGGACAAATACCTGTTGTAGCCATCCTCGCCCCGAAGAAACCCTATCAAACGCCACACATAGGCGATTACAAGAAGAAATGGGAATGACTTGTGATCTGCAAGAGTTATTTAGTTTTATTTATCGCGCCGAATTAGATCATGATTTGATTGAATATGAATTTGATCATGTCTTCATTGGCTATAGTGATCGTCATCCCATAATTAACCCTAACGAAGTCGAAGATTGGCAATGGATCGAACTAGAGAAATTGCAAAAAGATATACAAGTCTATCCTGAAAACTATACCTATTGGCTACGCGATTGTTGTGATCGCTTTATCAAGCAAATTCAAATGTTTTCTGGTATAGCAACAAATTAAAACCCATAAGATGAGTGGCGGCAGTTCGCGCCGCCACTCATCTTTGTTCTAAATATGAAAATAGATTTATTTATATCTGTAGCAGCTAGGCAGTCAGAACTATTTGCATCTATAACATAAGAGTATGCATAGTCCTTTCTCAAGCACTTAAACTATCCTATGGAAACTTATTCAGACGAACAGGTTGATGAAATCCTCCGCTATGCCCTTGCTAAACGTACTAATGGTCAGAATCTAAGCAAGCAACAAATTTATGAAATTGCCTCAGACATGGGAGTTAGTGAAACCAACTTCTTAGCGGCTATACAAGAATGGCAGTCTCACCAAGGCACGCGGCAAGAAAGGATAGACTTTGACAACTATAAAAAGAAATCCTTTAGAGCTAATTTTTTAAAATTTGTGATCGTCAACTCGTTCTTAGTTGCCCTTAATCTGCTCACCTCGGGCAAGATTGACTGGTCAACTTATCCTTTGCTGTTGTGGGGTTTGAAAGTAGCCCTTGATGCATGGGTGATCAACCAGTCCGAGAGCGAAGAATATCAAAAGCAATTTCTAAAATGGCAGCGTAAGCAAAAGCGTGAACAATTAACCGCCCAAATTACTAATCAAATCACTGGAAAGATTGCCACCAGCCTTGAAGAATGGTTGAAATAATTTCTCAAACTGCATCTCTCAAGCCGCAATAACATCTACACATTCACCAGATCGCAGCAAAAAATACATAAAAAAATACAGAGTGACAAAAATTTGTAAAGAAAAGTTGAAATTTCTTATTTACCCTAGCTATAATAATTTTGTTTTGTAATCCCGATCGCATTTCAGGGTCTAAATTAGGAGGTATCGATTTGGCAAGGAGACGTAAGCGGAAAAGTAGACGTCGCCAAGAAGGGCGCAAAATCCTAGAACATATTCCTCAATTTAGTATCGATAGCGGAGAAGACAAGCCCGTGACGGCTGCACGCAAGTACATCCACACCCATGGCATTCTTCCTCCAGCACTGTTGCTCGTAAGACGTAACGAACATACAACAGATCGATACTTCTGGGCGGAAAAAGGACTGTTTGGAGCACAGTATGTTGAAGAAAACCACTTCTTGTTCCCCAGCTTAAAGCCTCCCGAAGAGAGAGAAGTTGCAGTTGCTGTATGTAGATAGATCTTTATTAACTTAATTCAAACAATAAACATACTTTTTGTATATTCATTGTTTTCTTAATCCTATAAGACTTCGTACTCAGTTAATCACTAATCAGCAATTCTCATTATAAAAATTGGTTTTTCAAAAGCCAGCCGTAGGCTGGCTTTTGAAAAACCAATTTTGGGGTTTGCAACGCCTAAGGCGCTGCAAACCCCAAAATTGATTTCATAATGAGAATTGCTGATCACTTATGACAAGGCTTGTCTGCAATGGCAAGCTCATGTAAGCGTGGTTAGGTTTAATGTTAATTTCCATTAACCTAAAATCATGAAGAGCAAAATAGTTTTGCTCTATTGCACTTGCAGCTTTTGCATTTTTGATGCGATCGCAAAGTTCTGATTTCAATAGATATTGGAATGTTAATGGTTAAGTTGTTTTATGACATCTCCCAGAAGTGGCATTTAATTTTAATTGTATGAAGTAAGTAGCTAGGCTCGTTTAAAAATAAAATCCTGAAATTTGTGATGTGCCACAGGTTTTAGCTCTAGTTTTTAATTATGCCCAGCTATTTAATACAATCAAAAAAAAGAATCGAGAGGTAACGCTTTGCGCCGTCCCTTGATTCTTTTTTTTCTGTCTTACTCCCTTCCCACTATCAAAATAGACATTAAAAACCCAGAACTAGCATTGCGGCGCGAAGCGCCGCCATGCTAGTTTTTCACTGGGAAGGGAGTAATATGTTTGGCGATCGCTAGATAGCTGTAGCCAGCCAAGTCGGGACATAAAACCCAATAGAGAGTTGCGCCGCGAAGCGGCGCAACTCTCTATATGAAAAAAGAGAGCCGAAAAACTAAGTTTTCGCTCTCTTTTTGTGTGATTTTACTATACAGAAATTTGTTGTATCTCCTTGAATGCTCTTTGGGAGATGCAAACAGGCTATAACAAATATGACAAAAGCAAACCATAGTTTTTTGCACCCTAATTAGCGATCCTTCTTCCAACCTCTAGGCAATTTCAAGTCATCAGGATCCACATAGTGGCAAGCATAATCATCTAAACAGATTAATGCCCAACCATTACCATCAATATTAATCAATTTGTAAGAAGCTTCCAAGACAAAAAAGCCTTTGTGGTTACGGGTGTCAGGCTTAATACTAACGTTTTCTAAAATCATTTTCTTAACTTCCTTATCATTAAATAAATTATCGAATTTAAAAACGATAACTAGCAGAAACTAAAAAATTAGTAACTCTAGTGATCTGGGCTATTTATATATTGCTAGATTAGCATTCATGACAAACATTCTTCGTTAAGTTTTTTTAGCTAAGTTTCATTAAATGTGAAGTTGTGTAATTTTAGATAAAGTTATTTGTCTTCTTTTAAAACCAAAAATTGTTGGGGAAGGCAAAGTTTGCTCCAACAATTTTCGGCTTTATTAAATTTTCATTGTTAAACTGATGCTGCTTGCATAGACTCCATAGGCTTAGCGATCGCCTCCACAGTTGGTAACTCGCAGCTATCTTGATGTACGCTCAAATCAAACCAAAAAGTGCTGCCTACGCCAACCTCACTTTTGATATTTACAACACTGTGATGCTTCTCGATAATATTGCGGACAATCGATAGTCCCAAGCCTGTACCTTCGAGGGTATGCACCTTATCTTCAACACGGAAGAAACGATCGAAAATGCGATCGCAATCTTCGGCAGGAATACCATAACCCGTATCTTCCACTTCAACCCGCACATAATTAACAACGCGATGGGGGAGTGTAGTAGTTTGATCTTGGTGAGGATAAGCGCGAATAATTACCTTGCCGCTTGCTTCTGTGAACTTAAGAGCATTGCCGACAAGGTTATATAGCACCTGCAAAATAAGATCATAATTGCCCCAAATTTTGTCAATATCTGGCGAAACTTCATGTCTAAGCTCAACCCCCTTAGAAGAGGCATTGAGTTTATAGGTGCGAATAGTCTGCTCAATAGTTTCGGATAGATCGATCGCCGAGAAATGATATTGACGACCTGACTCTAAGCGAGACAAGTCCAAAACATCATTGACTAAACGAGTTAGGCGATCGGTTTCATTATTGGCTGTATCCAGAAATTCTCTTTTCTGCTCTTCACTGAGTTCATCGCCATACTCATGCAAAGTCTCGATAAAAGACTTGATATTAAATAGAGGTGTCCGCAACTCATGACTGACGTTACTAATAAATCGACTCTGTGCCGCATTTAGCTCCACCTCACGGGTGATGTCTTGAATCGTAATCGCAATCCCCTTAATGGCATTGCTAGAGCTGAGTACACTGGTAATCCAAATTCTAAAAGCATGGGCAAGCACGGAGTCTTTATCTCCCGAAGCCATAATCCTAAACTCCCCTCCTTCGCGATCGCCTGTGGCGATCTGCATGAGCGATCGACCTAAATCTTCGCTTAGTCGAGCAGGCATAATATTCAAAATGCTTTTGCCTTTGAGATTATGATTTTCACCATCTTGATCCCAGCCCATGATTTTGATCGCCGCAGGATTAGCGAGGACGATCCGCATGTCTGAATCTAATAACAAAGCTCCGTCCGCGATCGTAGATACTAGGGTTTCTAGTTTGGCTTTTTCCGCAGTAAGTTCCTCAATATTTTGCTCTTCATATTTTTTAAGGCGTTGCGCCATTTCATTAAAGCTGCGAATTAACTCGCCCAATTCGCCGCCAAAGGGTAGATCGATCCGTTGTTTAAAGTTGCCACTGGCAATATTCTGCACCCCTGCTACTAATTCTCTGAGTGGTCGTGTGATTGTCACTGAGTTAGAAGCCGCCCCCAAAATTACCATCGCCCAGATCGATACAAATACAGCCGTAGTTACGTCCAAAGTCAGGCTCGATGAAGCGACGGCAGTGGGATTGGGATTAATCCCGATCGCCATGATTCCCAAGGCTTGTCCGTTATGCTGCAAGTTTACAAAAATATCGGTGACTTCCCCCTGCGGTGTGATGTGTTGGCGCACAAAGGGTCGATCGGGACGAAACATGGGATCTTCGGGCAATTGAATCCGCCGTCTGATACTCAAAGAGTTTTGAACTTCATTGGAAGTAAAGGGAATCCCGTAAAAAATCTCCCCATCGGGATCAGCATAAAGAATATAGCGAATGCTAGAACTGCTGTCATAAAACTCTTTAGATACACGAGCTAACTCTTCAAGATCGTTTCTCGCAACTAAAGGGGCAACATTAGCAGAAAGTAATAGTCCCAAATCTTTACCAAAGCGCGTATCATTGAGGCGAGCATCGGTCTGAATATCGTTGACTGCCCAAAATGTGACCGCACTCATTAGCAGGGACACTAGCAGTGTAATCAAAGCCATCAGCTTTGTTTGTAATGAAAACTCTGTCCACCACCGTTTGGGTATGTTGTAAATCTGAGGCAAAAAGTTCATCTTTTTGTAGGCATTTGCTTGATTATTTGGCTGGCTTTTCGTTTAATATGTGCGATCGAAACGCAAGGATGAGGATCTCAAGATGGATGAGGCTAGTATTGTCAGTGCGCTACAGTCCAACCTTCAAGACTATAAGGTAAAAACTCAAATTCGCCGCAAGGAATCTCAATTACATGTTCTGATTACTAGGGATGACGATGACGAGCTTGACTATAGCTCTCTCTATAGTATTGTGAAACGCTGTATTGATGAATTAGCGATCGCGGGTGCGCGTGATTTAGTGGTTTATGGCAGATTAGCTGGGGCAAAACATCCCGAATGGCAAAAATCTGCTGAGATTAAGCCTCCTTTGCCATTAATCGAATTAGATCTTGATGATTTAGAAGATATAGGAGAGATTTCTAGTTTGACATTTCCTGTTAACAGCGATGAGACCGAACTTCAAGATAGCAATCTTAGCTCATCCCATGATGATGAATATAACAGTTTCAAAACAAGCATTGAAAACGATCTCAAGGATTCTACTAAGGATTTTATTAGTCATGATGACTTGACAGTTTCTGAAGATGATCATCTTGTAGATTTATATAGGGGGGAACTGAGTGAACTTCATTTAGATGAATTTACATTGTCTGAAGCTAATGATCATGGGCTAACACCAATTGAAGTTGAACTTAATAGTTATCAGTCTGCTCCATCGGAATTGGTGACGATGCCGACTGATGGATTATCCAATGCAAACATAAAAACTATTGAGTCAGAACTATTTGAGTTGCCATCACTGCCTATGCAAGATCGAGCGATCGCAGGCTTTACTGACGATGACTTTTTTATTGACACACCCACAGTGGCTCACCCGATGCCACCATTGCCACCCCTCCCCCCGACTAAGCGCAAGCCGCTCACTGAAGTTAAAACTCCAGACCTTAAATTTAAGCAACCTCATAGAGTTAACAGTTCACCTCTCATATCCATTGGCTTTGGGGTGATCACGTTATCGGTTTTGGGTGTCTGTGGCTGGCTTGTATGGGATCGTTCTGTGCAGCAAAAATATTTGGTCGAGGCTCGTAATCTAGAAAGTCAGAACCTCAGTTCTCAGAAAATCACTAATTTAAATATATTGGCTGAGAAACGCAATCAATTACAAACCGTGATTTCTCAATTACAAGGAATTCCTGATTACCCAGCTTCGTTATACGCTGATGCTCAAGTTGAGATAAAAAACTTGAGTCCCAAGCTCCAAGAATTTGATCGCCAAGTCATCCTTGAACAATCTGCTAATAAAAATCTAGAGTTTGCTAAAAACACTACCTTAGAAGCAGCGAAGCTGGTGCAAAATCCACCGCACAAGTCTACTGTTTGGAAATCGGCTCAAAATCAGCGTCAACAAGCTCTCAAAGCTTTACAAGAGGTTCCGCCTGAGTCGTTGCTATATAACGAGGCTCAAACTCGCCTAAAGAACTATGGTGCGGAGCTATTACAAATCAATAAATGGGTTGATATTCAGTCACGGGCTGAGTCTTTGGTGAATAATGTTAATCCGATCGCGGTCAAGCAATTACAGGAAGTGAAGGCAAAAGCGCCAGACAAGTCTAAGTTTTTAGAACAATGTCAACCGATTATGCGATCGCAGATTTTTGCCACTGATGCCCAAAGAGTAAGCTTGTCTTTACCGAATCTGACGGACTATCTATGTGCTTATTTTTGGGATTCTTAGCATGACTTATTCTTTGCGGATTGCGGATATGGCTGAGAGCGATCGCCCTCGTGAGAGGCTGCTCAGTCAAGGAGTTCGGAGCTTGTCAAATGCTGAATTAATTGCCCTGTTATTGGGGACTGGTCAGGGAGCTGGGAAACTGTCTGCGGTGGGCTTGGGACAACTGATTTTACAAACTATCGGGAAGGATCGCACAGGTGATCCTGTGGCGGCTTTACAAGGGGTGTCACCACAGGAATTGATGCAAATCGAGGGGGTGGGGCCAGCTAAAGCCACGACTATTCTCGCGGCGATCGAATTGGGGAAGCGAGCGCTCTATGCCAAGCCGCCTGATCTGACGGAAGTAACTGATCCTTCAGTAGCGGCAGCGTCACTCAGTCAAGATCTGATGTGGCAGCCACAGGAACGCTTGGCGGTGGTGATGCTCAACAATAAAAATCAAATCATCGCTCAAAGAATTATTACTATTGGCACGGCTACAGAGACGCTAGCTCATCCTCGTGACATTTTTCGTGAGGTTCTAAAAAGTGGCGCTGTCCGCCTAATCTTGGCTCACAATCATCCATCAGGAAACACTAATCCTAGTCCCGAAGACTTAACTCTGACGCGCCAGTTATTAGAAGCGGCGCGAATGTTAAATATTCCTCTGCTAGATCATTTGATTTTAGGAAATGGAACTTTTTCGAGTATTCGCGAAATCTCAACATTATGGAAAGAAGTTCCCCAGTCAGAATAAGAGAAAATAGAGGGACAGTTTTTCTCGCCAACTTTCTTGCACAAATATCAATAGGTTTCAGTAAAAGTTGTGATATCAAACTGCCAGTAGTTTCAATACAATTATTGTCAGGGCAATTTCATACGTCATCGCGAATGCTACGCCAATTAGGCAAATTACCGTTAACGATATCTTGTTTACCTTCTTCCCAAGAGTCCAAAAAATCGGAAATACTGAGTAGTTCATCTGTTGCTTCTTGGCTCTTCCTTTCTGCAAGACATGACAAAAAATCTACGGCTACTTTTAATCCTTCATAAGATGTAACTACTCAGGCTGGAGATCAGGAAAGAAAGGTTCGCCAATTCAAGGATGAAGTACAACGGTTTCTGATGAAGCAAAGAATACTTCGTAAGGAGTACGATAGTCAAGAGATTTTCTCGGTCTACGAAGTATTTGCCAACTTGGTCATGACGCGATTTAAACTGAACCGTCGTTTAGCCTGTCCAAACTTACCTTCAATTTGATTGCGAATCTTAGCATCTTCGAGAGTTTGCTTGCGAATAGCCACCACATCATCGGGTACAGGTCTGCCCAAAGGCGGAGCCGTAATCCGAATACCCAGATTTCGACAATAGGCGCGATTGCTGCGTGTGCGGTAAATCTGGTCAACGTAAACCGCTTCAGGATAATGTCCAAAGCGAGATTTAAACAATTCTACTTGCTGCTGCAAATCCCCCGATTCATTGAAGTTATCCCAACTGAGATGGTCGAGAAATGCATGACCATCCACACAACTAACCGAGAGTTTAGCGCCAAACTCCACAGGTGTTCCTGATTTACCTCTGACGATTGGGCACACATGAGGTTGAGTAATACTGACGATGCGGTCGTCTATACGATGAAAACCTTGCTCGTACATCAATTGTTGTTGCCGATATACTTCACTGACGACCAGCAAGTTCCGATAGAGATTCTTCTTCAATTCTGATAGCTTTGCCCCTGCGGCAATTAGGGTATCAATATGGGCAAGATTGCGACGGACATAACCCAACTGTTGGCGCATTGCTTTGCGAATCTTTTTAGAATTGGGTTTGCGTTGTTTGACAATTTGGAGATAAGCTGTCCTTGCTTCACGGCGATAGGTGCGTGGTTTCTTCGGTAATTGTTCTTTCACTTGTTGGTAAAGAGCATCAATCACAATTTCCGTTTGTTCCCTTGCTTCGTTCAACAGTTTGATGTCAGTGGGATAACGGATGTCAGATGGCGCAACTGTTGCATCTAGCAGCAATTTTCCTTGGTTTGCTGGTTCTGTTTCTCTCTGTTCCTTTTCTACATTCTTTTCTCCTAGGTTCTCTTCTTTCTCTTTCTTCTCTTCTTTTTTGTCCTGCTTTTCTTCTATCTCTTTTTGTCCCGATTCTTTGGGAGGCTTCACAATCCGTTCGTTGATTCTGCCCACGATCTCTAGGTTCAATCGTTTGCGGAAATGTACCATCATGCTTGCTTCAAATGGGGCTTTGTCGCTGTACTCTGATAAGCCTAGGAAGTATTGTAAATATGGATTCTCGCGAATCTGTTCCACTGTTTCTTCGTCGCTTGTTCCTAATTTCTCTTTGATTATCAGCGCCCCAAGTGCCATCCGAAATGGCTTTGCTGGCGCTCCTTATCCTGCACTGAATTGATCTGCATATTCACTCTCAAATTGTTCCCACGGTACTAGTAGAGTATCAAGCGTCAATTAAAGGATAGAGACGGGCTAATTTAATCCGAGCATCTTCAGTAGTAAACTGCCAATTGCATTTACAAGCAAGAGCGTTTCTGCGATTTTCCCAAGCAGCAATCTCAGATTTCAAAGTTTCTTTGTCAGGAATACGACGGTCAAGACATTGACGCGACAAAACACTCAATTCAATCTCGGCAATATTCAACCAACTGCCATGCTTAGGAGTGTAATGGAACTCAAACTTGTCGAGAATGCGCCGTGCCTCAGCAGGAGGAAATGCTTTATACAAAGAAGACTTAACGTGGGTATTCAGATTATCCTGAGTCAGCTTAATTTTTTTAGCGTTAAGATAGCATTCATCGGCTAAATACTTCATCTGATGAGCATAGTCAACTTGAGTGCGGTGGTCTGTCACTTCCACATGTCGCCAACCAGCTAAAGGCTCGAAGAACATAAATAGATTGCAAACACCCTGCCGTTGATATTCATGGTCATAACGTTCAGGCTGTCCCGCTTCTATGGGTAGCGGCTGTCTAGTTTCCGAAACTAATTGCTTGGAACTCTCATCAAAACAGACCACTGGGTAATCAGGGTCATAGGGTAGTTTATACAATTCTAGAACATCTTCCATCTGACACACAAATTCAGCATTATGCTCAGGCGGAATTACCCAACATTCTTTCAACCAAGGCTTAAGCTCGTTTTTTTTAGCACTTGCCTGACGCTTTCATGGGAAATACTGTCCACATAGCCTAATGACACCATCTTGTCTGCTAACAAGCGTAATGTCCAACGACTGCTTCCTTCTGGGGCTTCTGAACAAGCAACGGCGATTAAATGCGCTTCTATTTCTCCGTCCAACTTTTTTGGGGAGTAAGTGCGCGGACGTGGATTCAATGCTGACTCTAATCCTTCTTCGACAAAGCGTTGACGCACTTGTTCGATGGTGCTAACGCTGGTATCAAGCGCTATACTTATCGACTGATCTTTCCATCCTCCTTCTTCTCGGTTGATATCCGCTTTGAGCAGGATCTTGGCATGATTTATTTTGGCGGCGGCGGCTTTTCCTGTTTTTGTCAGCTCTTCTAAGCTTTTTTGCTCTTCTTTTGTCAGTGATACTATATATTTCTTGGCTGGCATATTTTCAACTATTAGATCACCCAATTATTATCGGTTAATTTGTTGTTGACTGTCTACTAGTTCCGCTAATCTTACCCATCGATTTTTTCCTGACAGTTTCCCGCCAAATGGTAAGTAGAAATTCTCGAATGATAGCTGTCCTGTGGGGGATTGTCGGTACATGAAATTTTATTTGTGCAAGGGTTTTACTTACTTTTGCTGCTTTTCCTTGCATTTTATCAGTTCTCGATCTCATTGAAAACCATTGCTTGTATGCTTTTCTTGCTTTTTCAGCAAGCCCTAAGTATGGTCAGTGAGAGTTAGCTCTAACTATCGAGCGATCGCTACCCAAATTGAAGAAGGCTATCTCTGGATTTGGATAGGTACTCATGCTGAATATGACAAATTATTGAAATAGTGGTTTTGGGGAATGAATAGGTGATCGCTGTTTAGTTGATTCTTTTGAGGGGCGATCGCTGGTTATGGGAATGAATAGGCGATCGCTGTTTGATTGATTTTTTGAGGGGCGATCATTAATCATGAATTAATGAGATTTTAAAGTAAGTGAATACGAAACCAAATCTGTACTAAACCAAGTAAGAGATCGCCCGATTAGCATCATATTTTCTGTAACTTCACCATAAAAAAGCCGTCCATGTCGTGTTTGTGGGGCAGAACTTTCACCCAACCCCGATCGCTTGCAAAGTGAGCAGCAGGATTATCCGCATTGGGCGGGACAATTTGCCAATCGGGATGATTGGTTAAAAACTGCGTAATTACCTCTTCGTTTTCGGCAGGATGTAAGGTGCAAGTACTGTAAACAATTACGCCATCAGGTTTCACCCATTGGGTAGCACGCTCAAGAATTTCTGACTGAGTTTTGGCTAATTTATAAGGCTCATCAGGGGTTTGTCGCCAACGGGCATCGGCGTGGCGGTGTAATGTTCCCAAACCAGAGCAAGGCACATCTAGCAACACGCGATCGCACTTGGAATTTGGAGAACCTTCTGGCAATCCCACAAATTCCCGCGCATCAACCTCAATGGTTTGGACATTAGTGATCCCCAAACGCGCTGTATTTTGATCGATTTTTTTAAGACGATTGGCTAGGCGATCTAATGCGTAAACTTTGCCCGTGTTTTTTAAGCGATCGCTAATATGTGTAGTCTTACCTCCGGGGGCTGCACAGGCATCAATAATGATCTCATTGGGTTGAGGATCAAGTAGGTAGGTGACTAATTGAGCGCTCGCATCTTGGACTGACCACCAACCCTCTTTAAATTTCGGTAATTTGCTGACATCGCCAGCCCCTTGCCCTACACGAATCCCATCGGGCAGATAGGGAATCGGTGCGGCTTCTATTTCTGCTTCAGCAAAAGCGGCTAGAACTTGATCTCGCGTTGCATGGATCAGGTTTACTCGTAAATCGAGATGAGGAGTTTGATTAAACCAATTGCAAATATCCGCGATCGCCTCTTGTCCAAATTCTTTTTGCCATAGCTCGATCAACCATTCTGGATAACTATAAAAGCTAGCGGGATCGCTAATATTAGCGAGAATATCTTCCTTCTCCTTGGCTCTGAGTATGGATCGCATCACCCCATTCGTAAAACCAGACAAACCCTTGAGATTGTTTTCTTTAACTAATTCCACGGTGGTATGTACGATCGCTGATGGCTTAATGCGATCGAGAAAACATAGCTGATAGACACCAATCTGTAAGATTATTAATAGGTCTGGTGGTAACTTAGTGATCGGTTTTTGTAAAAAGTTCTGCAAAATCGCTTCCAAGGTTTTCTGGCGGCGTGTACATCCATAGACTAATTCAGTGATCAAACGGCGATCGCTTTCGGAAATAGTGATGTCATCTTGCCGCAGACGTGAAAGCGTACAGTCGAGCGCTACATCGGCATAGGCATTGCGTCTTTGGATTAAACGTATGGTTTCTAAGGCGATCTGGCGAGAGTTTTTACTGGTGGTCATTGGCTACTTATATAGATTCTCAATAGGGTCAAATTAAAAGGCTATTTGCAAAGTCTGATTAGCAAAAGCCCAGCGCCGTCAAAATTAAATGCTTGCACTGTAGACAAATGCAGTCATTATTTGCTATTTAAAAGCGTGTAAACGATTAGTATTTAACTATCTATTACAAATCCAAAAATTAAGTTGTTAAGTCTTAATTTTTGATTTTTACGACTGGTATTGGTTGAGTTAACAAAGAGTGAGCAGGTTCGTGTGGGTGTGAGGAGTGGCAATGGTTGATACTGGTGTAAGAGTCAGGAAGGCAAAGTTTCCTTCAGGAAATAGTCTTGCAATTGGTTTAGCAATTAGTTTAATAAGTTTAATTGTTGGTGTCGATCTTGTCTTGCATCCTGAAATAAGTGCAAGCTTGCTACTACCCTTTGCGATCGGCAGTATAGGAGTTGCGGCTTTAGGAACTGTGGCTGTACCAACATTACGACGACTCAAAGCTGGACAGATCATTCGTGAAGATGGTCCTCAAGCTCATCTCAAAAAACAAGGCACGCCGACCATGGGGGGGATATTTATTATACCTGTGGGCATTTTATTGGCGATTGTCTGGTCTCGCTTTAATGTCAATGTGATTGCTTGCAGCTTGTTAACGCTTTCCTTCGCTTTTATTGGTTGGCTAGATGATTGGAGGATTTTACTCCGCCACTCCAACAAAGGTCTGTCACCACGCGCAAAGCTGATGTTACAGGCGTTTTTTGCTTCTTGCTTTTGTGCTTGGCTAGGTTTTACTCAAAATTGGCAAGCAATCTCGACAGTGAATTTGCCACTTAAGTTGTCGATATCCCTTGGATTATTTTTCTTTCCATTGGCTATATTTGTATTCCTAGGCAGTAGCAATGCTACTAACTTGACCGATGGTTTAGATGGTCTAGCGGGCGGGACAGGTGCGATCGCTTTATTAGGGATGGCGATACTATTATTTCCACAAAACAGAGAATTATCGATTTTTTGTATGTGCCTTAGCGGTAGTTATTTAGGATTTCTCTGGCACAATCGTTATCCCGCTCGTGTATTTATGGGAGATACTGGCTCATTGGCTTTGGGGGGAGCTTTAGCTTCTACAGCGATTCTCGGTAATTTGCTGTGGGCTTTTGCGATTGTGGGGGCGATCTTTATTTGGGAATCAATTTCGGTAATTGTTCAGGTTGGTTATTACAAAGCTACTAAAGATGAAAATGGCAAGGGTAAGCGATTATTTAAAATGGCTCCTTTTCACCACCATTTAGAGCTAAGCGGCTGGCACGAGTTACAAGTTGTTAGTGCTTTTTATATGACTGGCGGCTTTTTAGTGGCGATCGCTGTTTTGATCAGCAAGCTTTAAATACCCCGTAAAGATTTTAAAACGTAAAAGAGGGTGAGGCGCGAAGCGCCTCACCCTCTTTTACGTTAGAGACGACGCAAAGCGCCGTCTCTAAATTTTTTATATAGCATTCCTAAATCATTTGTGATAAAAATAGGGCTTCGACTTCGCTCAGCCAGCGTATATCGTTGTCTGAGCGAAGTCGAAGCCTCTCATAACTCATTTAGGATTGCTATAGGCTAATCAAAGTACCCACTTTACTAACTAGCTCTGCGGTGGAAAACCCTTTAGTCAAATAGTCAGTTGCGCCAAGACGAGAAGTTTCCCTTGACCACTCTTCTGCCAAACGAGAAGAAATCACCAGAATTGGCATCGTAAACCCTGCTTGGCGACAGCGATCTATCAATGTAAATCCATCCATACGCGGCATCTCAATGTCAGTAATTAGTAATGCAGGCTGACTATGTTGTTGTAGCCATTGCCAAGCGTCCATACCATCATCACAGGTAGCCACCTCGTAGCCCTGCGGCGATAGTACACTTTCAATTCTGCGCCGCATCAGAGCCGCATCATCAACCACTAAAATTTGCCGATCGCTGGCTGAGTCAATGAAGGAGGTCGCCTGTGAACTAGAAGTAATGACTAAGTTGGATTCGGCGTCAAATAAAGCTTCTACAAAAGAGAATGCATCAATCACAGGAATCAGCTTCCCATCGGGCATTAAACTCATGCCCACCAATCCAATCGGCGCAGTTAAAGAAGATGGAACTGGAGTGACTAATAAATCACTCTGTCCTACTAAAGTATCCGCAATTAGCCATACTCGATTACCCTCATTGGTTTGCTGTGTCCGAACGGCGATCGACATCGGCAAAGGCGATCGCGTTTCAGTTTGACCTTGCCAATATTGATAAAGGTCGATCGCAGGAGTATATTTCTGATCTTCTTGAATTTCAATTGTGTAGTCAGAACGATCAGTTTTGCGCCAAAGCAAGCTCTCCACTAAAGTTGCGGTATAAATCTCAGACGTTGGCACTGCAAAAAGGCGATCGCCAGCTTGTAGTAACATACATCTCACAAAGAGATGCGGTACAGGTATTTGAATCGTAAAAGCCGTTCCTTTACCAAGTTGAGAAACAAGGCTGAGTCTGCCATTCATCAGATTTACTTGACTTGCCACCACATCCATACCCACGCCACGACCTGAAATGTCGCTAACGGACTTCGCAGAAGTAAATCCCGACTGACAGAGGACACTTAATAAGCGATCGGAAGTAGCCGTATCGGTCAGGGGTAGTCCCTTGGATTTGGCTATTTGATTAATACGATCAGGGTCAATGCCCCGTCCATCATCACGGATAGTGAGGTCAAATAGACTACCGCGACGTTTGAGAGACAGTTCAATTTTGCCCTGTATTGATTTACCAGATTTTTTACGCTCTTCTAGATCTTCTAAGCCGTGATCATAGGAATTACGGAGCAGGTGCAGTAGCACAGGCTCAAGGCTACGCAATGTCCCTGCATCTAGTTCTATCTTTTCGCCAATAATCGTAAACTGAACATCTTTGCCGACCCGACTCATCAGATCTCGCAAAATTCCCCTTGCCCGAAAAGCCAGAGATTCAAATGGGACAAGGCGACTTTCTTCGATGGTTTGTTGAAGATTGCGAAGGCTGCGATCAAGAGTTTGAATACTGTCTGAAGTACGTCTTGCTGATTCACCAGTTTCTGAGCCTAGCTCAATTAAGCGGAGACTAATTTCTAACAGACGATTAATGGCAGTATATCCTTGTCGATAGCGTTCTACTTTTAGTCCATCTTGCTCGCCCGAACTTTCTAGTAATGCATAATCATCCTGAACTTCCCGAAGTTGTGTAATGTACTGCACACTATTTTGAGCAAGCGAAACCAGTGGTAATAGATTGGCGTAGACGGACTGATAAAATCCTTGCGTGGCGCGGGTTGCCATCAGTGTTTCTACCAGATATTGGGAAGATCGTTCGAGTCGATCAAGCGGTACAGGAATTTGAATATCCGCAGTGGTAGTAGAAGTAGCGATCGCTTCGCTACTAACAATTAATTCTTCATTACTATCCGAAACCGCATCGGTTTTCTCCTGAACAACCGTGATCGTCCCACCCTGTCGAGCAAACTCTTTGACCTTGGTTAAGAATGGCATCCATTCTGCTTGCCATAGCTCACAATCGCGCTGATTGCAAAGCTCATTACTCTTAGTTTGCAAAAACTCATGCCAAGCGGGATCTAGGCTTATTTCTGTGCCGATTTCTTGCAACTGAGCGATCGTCATTTGGGCGATTTCATAGGCTTGATCAGGCACTTCGCCAGTACTTGGTAATTCTTCGATCGCCATTTCTAGATCCAGAATTACCAAGTCAAAGCCTTGGTCAGCAAACTCTTGCTGTACTTGGCGCATTTCATTCCATTCAGGTAAATAATCACTCTGAATGCGATCGCGTAGGTTTTGAATATACTTAACAGCAGAATCGGCATCGCTGAGTTCCCCCATCTGCACCGTACCGATCAGTAACTCCCCTGCTTCAATCAGGGCCTTAGATAATCCTCCATCAGTCAAAGGCGGCGCAACATCTAAATAACGCAGTTCAGAGAGTAAATCTTCTAATACGGTTGCGACTTTCAGTACTGACTGAAAACCAACTGTGACCGAGCCACCTTTAATTGTATGCACACAACGATATAGCTGCTGGATATCCTCTCGCCATTTGGGAGCGCTTAGATTGCTAACGGTCTGCACATATAGCTGTAAATCCTTCTGAGTATCTATTTCAAATAGAACCCTCAGTTCATCCTGTAGTTGGAGATCGTCAAAGTCAGAGTTTGCCATTAGTTCGCTACACAATTTACTATCAAACGGATATTTATTAATTCTTGCCGCTTGCTAAAGGAATATTTCCTACAGGAATACTCGCTACATCGATGGATTGCATTTCTTCTAGCTCTGTGACCTCCGATTGCATGATCGCGGGCAGTGTGAAGAACTGCACTCTTTCTAGCAATTGACGCGCCAGTAGTCCCATTTTTCCTGATTGATCGCGAGTAAATTGGGCTTGCGATGCCGAACGTTCTGAAATTGCCTCAATATCTTGGATCGAAGCCAAGCTATACTTCACGGCTTCCGCAATAGAGTTGGATGACTCAGTTACGGCGATGCCAATTTCTGCTAGTTCTTCGGTTACGGTGGCGATATTAGTAAAGGACTGCTCGGAGCTATCCACGCTATTGGTAAAGTCGGCTACTAGGCTGTTTACATCGCGAACGTCTTGGTCGATACCTGATACAACCACATCCACAAATCCCGTACGTTGTTGCAGCACAATCAGTCCTTGATTGGTCTGTGTGGCTAGAGTATTTACCTGAGCGGCGATCGCTTCAAATTCTCTGGCTACTGACACAAACTGATCAGGATCGCGCTGCTCTAAGGCTCTAGTAGCAACCATAGATGCGTTAGTTGCCAAAACCTGAGTCAAAGAAGCCAGACGCTTTTGGTCTAGTACAAACTGTTTTGCCAAAGCCACGAACTCACCCAGATTTCTAATTCTCTGCACCATCTGTACCGTTGCAGCCTGCAACGACTCAATCGAAGCCGTAAGATAAATAATCTGTTCTTCCCCCTGTCTTACCGCCGATCGCACTCTTTGTACCGCTTTGTTTGCCGCGATCGCCTGTTGAGCTGCATCCTGCGCTAGTTGGTTTACGTCCTCAATACCGAGACGGGCTTGTACCACCAGTCCTTTCTGTTGTTCTGCATTTTGTGACACTGCGATCGCCAATTGCTCAAGGCGATTAGTTCGCAAGGTTACTTGTTGTGCGGTTTGTAACACCGCCGCCAATACTTCCGCAAGCTGCTCTGATAATCGATTAAGGGTGTCCGCGATTAGTCCTGTCGCATGAGGACTTACTTCGGCTTTAGCTGTGAGATCCCCCATCTCTAGCTCTGATACAACATCCAGCAAATGAGAAATTTCTTCTTGAAAAATATTGTTTTGGACTTCGGCTTCCACCTGCGCTTCCGATTGTTCCTGTCTATTTTGAGCGAGGTTAGAAGTCATTAAGTCAAATACATCTGCCAATTTACCAACTTCGTCTTTAGCTCCCAGTTGCACAGTAGCGTTAAAGTCCCCTGAAGCAAATTGTCTCGCGATCGCCTCTAAGTTGCGAATCCTTTTACTAATTGTATTGCCAATAAACAAGCCAAATGATGAGCTAAGGACGATTATGAAAAAACCTAAGCCAAACACAAATAAAGTAGTCACCGATAACTGATTTTGGACTTCTTGAGATGCAATTGGGGCAAGACTGCTATTTAAATAAATGGCGGCGATCGCTAAGCCACCCAATGATAAAAGACTGGTTGTACCGACTGCGAATAAAATCTTGGCACTGATGCTCAAGTCGTCCAGCCAAGTAGTTTTGTAGTCACTTTTTCTGGCACTGGGAATAGGGGCAACTGCCTTTTTCCTCTTTCTCTTAGCACTAGATTTTTTACTTGAAAAGCGAGGTTGGTTCGCCATATCTTTCCATACTTAATTAATAGCTAAGGTTTTCACAACTCAATCAAGCAGTCAACTGCAACTTATACCAATTTAGAAAATTGTTGGTAGGTACTAACAACATACAGCCTTACGTTGCTTTGTTTGAGTGCGCTTCGCAACAATGCCTAAGTTTTTGCAAATATTATAAAGACTATAAAGAAAGTAGGCGATCGCCTTATTTTCACTCTCAAAGCTAGGGCATCTCATTTCTAGTTCTCGTTTCCTTCCTTTTTTCTCTCCTTTCTAATCTATCCTTACTTTTAGATCAATACCAAATAATGCTCTACAGATAAAGGGATCTGCAATTTAATAAAGTACCAAATATAAAACCAGAATTAGTGGGGCGGCAAAGCCGCCCCACTAATTCTGAAAAGTCTGGAATGTTACTTTATAGCTCTCGCCATTCGTGTTAGGACTTAAAACCCAAGCAGGGTGAGGCGGCGCTTCGCGCCGCCTCACCCTGCTTGGGTTTTTATTTGTCCTGATACAAGTTCTATAGCTATATTTGTTCGCTCGTCCCTAATGCAAGGCAACCAAAAACTAGCCACATTAAACTAGCCACATTACCAGATGGAAAGATTTGCAAAATAAAAATAAACTATTTTCCCAAGTTGCCTAACTTGGGAAAATGCGTAAACGGCGATTTGGTTCAGAACCGTAGCTTTCTGATCGCAATTGATAATGTTCTACCAACTCATGTTGCATCCGACGGATAATAGAAGAACGTGGCAACAACTCTACAGGCTGACCTTTAGGAAGTACAATCTGCTCAACCGCAAGACGAGTTTCTTCCAGAGCTTCTATCTCATCTTCAGAATCACCATAGGCAAACATATTCAAGTCGCTAATAGTATCCGCAGGGCTTTCATCAATATGTAAGATCCGCCGCAAAGCGCGAGTGATTTGGGGCAGAGTGCTAGTCTTGATTGCATGAATGGGAATTTGTCTAGCTTCGGCAACCTGACGCACCTTAGAGCTAGTCCGAATCTGCGATCGCAAAGCCAACACAATGTCCGCTTCATCCAGATCCTTAGTAATCTCAATTGGCAAATTAATTGATTGGACTACTTGCTCGGTTTGATGGCGACTGACTCCATATAGATAGACATTAAGCGTGCCAAAACGCTCTTTCATCGCTCCATAATTAGAGAGATCGCCAAATTCTTCTTCCTCTTCTTCGCTAACTACAGTTAGTTCTACTGTCGCGTTCTGAGTGGATTTTCCATTTAGATCAGTTAGTCCAGAGCGCATCTGCACCTGTGGATCAAGGGGGATCGGCTTAAGTTTACCTGTCGATCGCCAACCTTTGACCGCAGGATTTCGCATCACTTCAGGATTCTTGGCAGCTTCCTCAGTGGTGGTTACTTCACCAATATCACTGACAGCACGAATCTGCCGACCAGGATCGCGATCGCGCAGCAGCATATCAATTGTTCCCGCCACATCAGCATGAACAGCCCACCGATAGCGCTCCCACATCTCCACGGCAATATCAAAGGTGGGTTGCGCCTTCCTTTCTAAAATGCTCTTTTGGGGTAGCCCGCGTCGCCGCATTTCTTCATCACCAAGGGTGACAGATTGAATGCCGCCAATTAAGTCGGAAAGCGTAGGATTTTTAATTAAATTAGCGAGTTGATTACCGTGCGCTGTGCCGACCAGTTGCACACCTCGTTCCGCGATCGTTCTCGCCGCTAGAGCTTCGAGTTCTGTCCCGATTTCATCAATGACGATCACTTCGGGCATGTGGTTTTCTACTGCTTCGATCATCACTTGGTGCTGCAATTCAGGTTGCGAGACTTGCATTCTGCGCGCCCGACCGATCGCAGGATGAGGGATATCACCATCGCCAGCAATTTCGTTAGATGAGTCAATAATCACCACCCGCTTATTCAAGTCATCGGCAAGCACACGGGCAATCTCTCGCAGCGCCGTAGTTTTGCCCATCCCTGGTTTGCCAAGTAACAAAATTGATTTACCTGTTTCTACTAGATCACGAATCATGGCGATCGTGCCATAGATGGCGCGACCAACGCGACAAGTTAGCCCAATAATTTCGCCTTTGCGGTTACGAATGGCACTGATGCGGTGCAGGGTGCGCTCGATGCCCGCGCGATTGTCGCCGCCAAATTCTCCGACTTGTTTGACACAGAGTGCTAAATCTTCCTTAGTAATCGGGTCATCAGTCAGGTATTTAGTACTGTCAAAATAACGCGCTTCGGGCAATCTACCTAAATCCATCACGATTTCGACCAGTTGTTCTGACCCGCCGCAGAGTTCAAGGCTACTTTTAATACGTGGTGGCAAAATATCGAGGAGTTGGTCGAGGTTGTCAGTAACTTGCTTGCGGATGGAGTCCATTAGGCTTTTTTAAGGTTTTATAATTAGGTTTTAAAGTCTCTTTCCCTTCAAGAGCGGGATTTAGGGTAAGGATGTTTTAATTTGCGAAACTAATTGCTTAGCGATCGCTACGGCTTGCCAGAGTAAACAAGATTCTTTCTCAAGGCGATCGGGCTGTCTGATCCCTGACTTTTCAGAAAATCGCTCCCAATTTTACGCGCGTAGCTGCCTTCGGCAACGAAAACACCTATAACAAAGGTTTGGCATGATCCCATTGTAATCATTACCCAATCTAATTGTAGGGGTGGGGCATACTTTTTTGGGTCTAGAGTAATGTTAAAGCTGACCATAACTAAATTTGACTGATAGTTATTTGAATTTGTTTACGCATACCTTTGAAATTAAGTGCGATGATCGCCCACTTCCCACATCAAATAGCAACTTAGGTTATATAGCTAGTAATGTTAAAGACCAACCCCAAAGTAAAATTGCGGCGCGAAGCGCCGCAATTTTACTTTGGGGTTGGCTATAGTTATAAAAAACTGTGACACAAGCAGAGCTTGCGCTACAGCTTTTTGGATTTTATATTTGACTGCGCCTAGCTACTTAGCTATATGCAAATCGCTGTATCCTGAGAGTTATAATACCAATCCTCAAATTTGTGTGGCAAATTTGAGGATCGGTATTAGCATGAGAAATTGATTTTGTATTTATTCGCGTACTTGTCTATGTTTGCCCAGTTTCGATCTCAATATCCACAGGGACGCATCCAGACAGAGATGTTGCCTAAAATAGATGGGCTACATGCTTTTAGGGCGATCGTCTCTCAAGGAGATGCCGTCATGGGGACAGCGACCGCCTTGGATAGTGATCTGGAAATAGCTGAGGATCGAGCCGTGAAAAGAGCTTTAGCGATCGCAGGGGTGGCTTTTGATAATAATTACGATGATAGCTATGGTAACTACGGTGGGCGATCGCCGATGTTAGCTCAAGTCTCTCGCGAGTCCGCTAACGTTAATTCCTTACCTTCAGCAAATTTTAATACGGTGGCTAATCTTGGTTCCGCGAGTCTCACGGCTGGGCATGGCAATATCACCCACACCACCCATACGATTCAGTCCGAGACAGCTTTAGACTACGCTCCAGAATACACTCCTGACTATGGAACTGACTATACAGAAGCCAGCTTATTGTCTGTAGAGATGCCAGCCGCACCACAACAGGCGATCGCTAAACCCGTTGCGCCGCCCATTTCGCCTGAGCCTGTGGATTTATCCAATGCGATCTCTAACATTGATGTGGAGATGGAGCGATTGAGCTGGACAAAATCACAGGGACGAGATTATTTGGTGAGAACTTTTGACAAGAAATCACGGCAGCAGCTAACTAACGAAGAATTGTTGCAATTTCTCAGTTATTTAAAATCCTTGCCAACTCCCCAGAAACAAGTGGCAAATGATGACTTTTTTTAAGAGCTGAAAGAGAATTGTGACTCTTTGCGTCACAATTCTCTTTCAGCTCTTAAATCTATCAGCAATTCTCATTATGAAACCAATTTTGGGATTTGCAGCGCCGAAGGCGCTGCAAATCCCAAAATTAGTTTTTTGACAGCCAGCCTTAGGCTGGCTGTCAAAAAACCAATTTTTATAATCAGAATAGCTGTTAACCTATGCGTATTTTGACCAATTCAACATAGTCACCTATGAAATCCGTTAATTTCCAAGAAGAACTGAGTCTGCTGATTCGTGCTAAATGCCCGATTATTTACGTTGTGACTTGGGAAGAAGAACGTGCTGAAAAAGCGATCGCCCAAGTTGCACAGGAATGTGGCCCGCCGCGACAGATGCTCTATTACGACTTGGTGAGGGGATTTGAGCATAATCAGGAAGGCAAAAATAATCTTTTGCAAGCTTTGCAACTTGTGGAAAGTAGCGATCGCCAGATGGCGAATATTTATGTGTTTCGAGATTTACATCGTCGTCTAGCGTCCCAACGCTTAGATGAGATTTTGGTGCGCCAACTTCGCAATCTCTATCGCACGTTACGCAATTCACGCAAGACCTTAATTTTGTTAAGTCCGATGCTAGAGATGCCCTCGGAGTTAGAGGAGCAAATTGCGGTTCTCTACTTCCCATTACCTGAGACTGCGGAAATTCGCAATATTATCGAGCAGATGATTCCACCTGAACAGTTGCGAATGGAAGGAAACAGTCTGGAGCAGTTGATTAAGGCTTGTATGGGCATGACTCGCGATCGCATTTGCCATACCCTTTCTAAGTCAATTGTGCAGAAGCATTATCTCAATGAATCGGATATTGATCGGGTTTTAGTTGAGAAGCAAAAGCGGATTCGCCAAACTGAATTTCTAGAATTTTTTACGCCCAATGAAACCCTCGATAGCATTGGTGGTTTGGATAATTTCAAATTGTGGTTAATGCAACGCCAGCAAGCTTTTTCTGATGAGGCAAGAGCCTTTGGACTGCCAAATCCTCGTGGGGTGCTGCTATTGGGGATTCAGGGAACGGGCAAAAGTCTCTGTGCTAAGGCGATCGCCAATCTTTGGCGGTTACCACTGTTGCGGCTAGATGTGGGGCGACTATTTGGGAGTTTGGTGGGGCAGTCCGAGAGTCGTACCCGTCAGACGATCCAGCTTGCCGAAGCCCTTGCGCCATGCATTCTCTGGATTGATGAAATTGATAAAGCCTTTGGCGGTATTTCCAATAGTGTCGGTGATTCAGGGACGAGCCAGCGTGTTTTGGCGACATTACTAACATGGATGCAAGAAAAATCTAGCCCTGTATTTGTGGTCGCCACTGCTAATAATATTCATGCTTTGCCACCTGAGTTATTGCGAAAAGGACGTTTTGATGAATTGTTCTTTATCAATTTGCCCACCTGTGACGAGCGCAAAGAAATATTTACCTTGCACCTCAAGCGCTTCCGTCCGATGGAACTACATACTTTTGATATTGATACGATGGCAGAAATCACTAAGGAATTTAGTGGCGCGGAAATCGAACAAGCGATCGTGGAGGGGATGTATCGAGCTTTTCATGAGCAAAGAGATGTGATCACTACAGATATTTTGGCGGCGATTAAAGAAACTTATCCCTTGGCTAGTACGGCAAGAGAGCAAATTAGTTTTATGCAAGCATGGGCGACTCAAGGGCGAGCTAGAAGTGCTTCGCGTGGAGATGTAATTGACCTCGCTAATGATAAATTGAGTTCTAAGATTACAGATATTAGCGCCCTTGCCAAAGCCGTGGCTAAGACTGTGGATATCGCAACCAAAGCGGCGTTAGAGTCGTCACCAGAATCGCCGCCACCTAAACAACGTCCTTTGCCCTTGCCTCCCTTACCCCAAGTTAAATCTAGTGCTGATTCATGACCTCCGCTAATTCCTTTGATCCTGTTGAATCTCTAGGTGTGCCGCAGTTACAAGCAATCAAGGCTCATTTAGATTTAGTGCTGTTATCGTTGGAGGCGCTCACAGGAGTTGGCTCTGACGAAATGCTATCGGTGGCTGAAAAGTTAGGATTGGAAGAAATTTTAAGCGATCGCATTACCCTCTGGCGGTTGCGGCAAGCTAGCCCGCTACGCAAAGGCAAGGGGCGCAAAAAGCTGGATGTCGATGAGGCGAGAGCAATGACTTTAATCAGTTGCACCTTAGCAGCGCAGCAACAATTTAAAATCCGTAATGCTGTTGCCCAATTGGAAAAATGCACAGCCCTAAAACATGCACCGCACCGTGAAGCAATTTTGGGAGACTATCTTGATCGCTTTAATAGTCTTTATCAAGAAAGAATGGCGGAGGAAGATCAAGCTAATCCTGATGCAATCCAGAGACTAGCGTTAAAATTATTAATAGATATGTTGTTTTATAGTTCTCAAATTGGCTCTCGCCGTCTATGGGTTGCCCTTTTTGAGCGTAGTCAATAAAACCCAAACAGTTGAAAACCATGCGTTACTCAGCAAATACCCTTAGTCGTCGCTACGAAATGCCCACCTGTTTGTTGGAAATCCAAACAGAGCGATCGCCGTTATCAGAATGGCAGTCTCAGACAGTGGCGCAAAATTTGCGATTTCAGTTGCGGCTAGGTGGCAAAAACAACAAAACGCTCAAAGGCAATCAACAACAAATTAGTTACTTAATCGAAGCTGTTACCAATTATTGCGATCGCTGGTTAGCCCAAGAAGATTTTGAGTCACTTGATCATGTGATCACTATCCCTAAACTTTCATCATTGAGGCTTTCGACACTACAACTATTTGACCTCTATGAAAGCTTAGAACTCTGTGCCAGTGAGTTAGTGATTTTGCCTAACCTCGTGCTAGAAGTGCGCCGCTTCAGTCCGAACTGGCTCAAAATTTTAGCAGGGGCGATCGCGATTATTGGTGTTAGTTTTGGTACAGTTCGTCTCGTTTCTCGCGATCAGCCCAGTTTTCAGATGGCTTCACCTTCTATGGATTCATCTCCCGATACTGTGGCGCTTCAGCCTGCCAAGCCAGAAGTTAACTCAGAAAGCAAGTCAGCCAATAAATCTCCAAATCAATCTCCCAGTCAGAGCGCAGGCTCACCAGCAGCTCCGCCTTTGGCAAAAACAATTAACCCACCCAGTGCTAATACTAATCCTGATACTAATGCGATCGCTAGTCCGCCGCCGTCATCTCCCCAGAGTAAGGCTAGAACTGATAGAGAGTTTCGCCCGCCTCAAGATCTAGTAGCAAGTTCACCTAATATTAAAGAGCCTGAGATGGCGGATTCGATGATCTTAAGACAACGCTCTGCTAATGCGCCTACAACTTCACCAAGTCTCGACTCAGCCAAGCTTTCAGGTCGCGCCGAGTCTGCTAATCAAGCTCCTGCCTCCATTGCCGCCGAAGCCCCATCTACGGCTATGCGATCGCCTAAAGTTGTGAGTCCTGCTGCACCGACTGCTGGAGCCAGTGCGGATCGCGTTCAATCCGCAAACATCAAGGTCTTACAAATTACTTCCCAATTACCTGATCAAATTACTGCAAATCTAACTCGCTATTTACAATCTCAGTCTCTCCAAACTTCGCAAACGGGTGTAGTTGTTTTTGATGCGGAGCTTGCAGGCGATCGCTTGATCAACATCAAATTTGATGCTCAAGGTTCAACATTTACAGATTCAGATTCAGAAATAATTAACAAACTAGAGGATTTGTTACGCCAGTGGCGATCGCCTAGTGCCGCTACGGGCAAAATTCGCTTAATTATTCAAACATAAAAAAAGAGGGCTAAGCCCTCTTTTTTTATGTTTTCTTGGTTTTTTAAGAATTAAATTGAAAAATAAAACTTACTTTGTCGCCTTTACCAAGGGAAATGCGATCGCCTGCTCTCAATTTATGGCGATTACCCGCAGGTAGGGGCAAATTATTAATATAGGTTCCATTAGAACTGCCCGTATCTTCAAGATAAAACGCATCACCTTCAGCTCGAATATCCGCATGAATGCGAGAAACAATATCGGAATCTGGAAATCCTGACACATCAATATCAGGCGGAATCACAGTATTTGGTTTGCCAATATGCACCACAGGCAAATTGGCAGGAATCTCAATATTGAGATTTGTTTGGACATGGAGCAAAGACGCTACGAATTGCTGTAACTGAGTTTTGGCATTTACAGGACTGGGGGCGGAGACTGATGGACTAACAGGGACGTTAGTGGTTTGAGTTATAGGCGTTTCATCAGGTTCACTACTAGATAAATTCTGTGCTTCTGCTGCCATCATATTTTCTATGCCAGTAAAATCGGGGACGGTGGGAAGCTCAGACATAGGGTTGATGATTATGCTTACAGGAGGATTATCTTCGGTCATTTGATTAACCTCGATCTCGTCAGTACTTGGATTATTTAGATTAAAGCCACAATGTCCACAAAATTTAGCATCTGACAACACAGAAGTATTACAACTAGGACATTGCACAGTTTTTACAATTGGCAATGGCGTAAAGCAAGCTTCGCAGTTGAGGGCTTCGTCGGGGTTAGGATGATTGCAGCTAGGGCAGGTGATCATAAAACAAGCTATCTGGATGTGTTTGTAGCTGCGATCGCTACTTGTTCCGAAATTTCAACAAAATTATTGTATCGCCAAAAGTTATACAGCGTTTTGTGCTTTCTTCAATCCCCAGAAAATTTTTAAAAATCTAGCGAAGCTAGATTTTTAAAAATTTTCTGGAATTATCTAATTAGGAGGAATTTGCAGCACAGTTTTAGAAGCAATTCTGGTTTTTTTGCGATCTGCTTCGCTTAAAGCTGTGCCTGACTGTAGACGAGTCGCATTGTTTTGCAAAATAGTTGATCCATTGTGATCGCCCATCTGCAAAGCCGTCTTAGAGGCGGACTGTAACATGGTGGCAGCTCCTGCGCGATCGCCCTGTTGCAATTTCTGTTCAGCAATTTGAGTTTGGCGATATTTAGCAAGTGCTAGTAAATGATTTTGCACCTGTGGATCGACCTGCGGAGAATAGTCCTGAACTAACTCTGCGGCGATCGCTAAAGGCGATGATAAGGAATTAATTTGTCCCTGAGCAGGCACATCATAGCGAACCTGCACCGTCAGGATAGGAATCTCAGAACTAGCGGCAGGCTCGGCACTATAGCTGGCAGGGCTGATATATAGATTGCAGAGGACAACGCGCTCCACATCGGTCATCAAGTCGCCAAGGCGCACAATAATTGCATCCCCCTCGGTTTGATAGGCTAACTCGATCGTATCAGGGGCAACTTGAGCGATCGGCTTTAACTCGGCTAAGCGGACATGGGGCGCTAATTGCAAAATTAAATAGGCATTGGTGAGATTGATCGCCTGCACACGCTTGAGCAGTTTTTGAAATTCTGTTCCCGCCGATTCAGGTGAGTCAATATATGCCATTGTGCCGCCACCCGCATCGGCAATGCGTTCTAGGATGTCTTGATTCCAGCTATCCCCAAAACCAAGACTGTGCAAGGTCATATTATATTCAGTGGCTAGCCGTGAAAATTGCAAACAGCGTTCATTGTTGCCATGTTCGTTTTCACCATCGGTCAGCACAAAAATTTGGCTCACTCTTCCATCTTTGCCCTTGCTGGTTTCTTGCAATCCCAACTTGATTGCGTCATCAATGCAAGTTCCACCTGACGCTTTAAGAGATTGGATTTTTTCTTTAATCGACTCAATACGATCTACTGGCTGATTTCCCACCACAGTAGTGGCTTTGTGATCGAAACCAACTACGCTAATTCGATCTTGAATAAACATTTGATCGACTAGATCACGGGCGGCTCGTTTAACGGTGTCAAGGGGTTTCCCTCCCATCGATCCACTGTGATCAAGCACAAGACAAAGGTTTAGGGGTGCATTATTCCCGTCCGTTGCAGAATTGGCGGAAATGGCGATCGCGAGTTGGCGTTGGCTGCTGCCTTGCTTGCTGTCGAGATGGCGATCGCTTAACTTACAGGTCAGATTTACGCTCATTGAAATTGCTATTCCTAAAACTTAAAAAACTCTTGGGGCTATCTTGCAGCTTTCCCCGACCGTTTCAAACTTAACCACTCGCTAATTTTAGCTTATAGAGATCGCCAGTCTTTTTTAAGACATCAAACCAAAAGATGAGTTGCGCCGCAACTCATCTTTTGGTTTGTGACTATGGCTGGACGTAAAGCCCAAAAAAGATGTGGCGCACGCTGCGCGTGCGCCACATCTTTTTTGGGTTCTATATCAGCAATTCTCATTATAAAAATTGGTTTTTTGAAAGCCAGCCTACGACTGGCTTTCAAAAAACCAATTTTGGGGTTTGCAGCGCCTTAGGCGCTGCAAACCCCAAAATTGGTTTCATAATGAGAATTGCTGGTTCTATATGCCAAACTCTGTAAGTTAAATTGCCGAATTTTAGGACTAAACCTGCTTATCGAGCTTTGCTTTGCTAAACTGAGACTTAATTCTTGAGACATACTAAATAAGGAAACGGGTAAGTTTTATATGCCTTACTCAGCAGAGATCAGTCGTCGTCAACCTAGCTGTTTTTTGTTCTTGATCGATCAATCAGGATCGATGGCAGATGCTTTTTCTAGTGATAGTGCTAGCAATGGAAATCTGAAGGGAGCCAATGAAAGCTTACACAAGACCAATGACCCCATTCAAAAAGCCCAAGCGGTCGCAGATGCGGTCAATCGTCTACTTGACTCGTTAGGTCAAAGATGCGTCAAGGGTAATAAAATTTATGACTACTTTGATGTGGGTGTAATTGGCTATAACAGTGAAGTGGCTTCAGCCTTAACAGGGGTGGCTGGAGATCAGGCGATCGCACCTATTGGCAAGATTTATGAAAATCCTAACGAACTAGAAAAACGCGCTCAAAAACTGCCTGATGGTATGGGGGGATTAGTCGAAGTTTATAATGATTTTCCAATTTGGTTTAAGCCGATCGCTAGCGGTGGGACGGCGATGTGTAGTGTATTTTCGCTAGCCAAAATTTTATTGGAAGAATGGATTGACAAACATCCTAATAGCTATCCACCAACGATTATCAACATCACTGACGGTGAATCTACAGATGGCGATCCGACTGAAGATGCAAATCAGCTCAAGAAATTAAGTACTTCTGATGGTTCGGTATTGCTTTACAACATTCATCTTTCTGCCGAATATACTCAGCCCGTGTCATTCCCTAGCACTGCTGAAGTATTAAATGATCCCTATGCGCGATTGATGTTTGATTTGTCGAGTCCTCTTCCCTATGCAGCGCAAAAAGCCGCCGAAAAAGAGGGCTACAAAATTACGCCTGATTCCAGAGCCTTCATGTTTAATGCTGATCCAGTCAAGCTGATTCAATTTTTGGATATCGGTACAAGGACTGAAAATCTACGCTAAACAAAGCGGCTCAAGGAGACGCTTTGTTACTATGAATTTCTTCTTCCCCAAAAAGTAATGGCGGCGCTTCGCGCCGCCATTACTTTTTGGGGTTTTGTCATCAAATTAACAACAACCGAAATGGCGGAGCCATTTCGGTTGTTGTTAATTTGATGACGACAATATTGTTGCGGTGACTGGCACAACGCCAACTTCATTACTGCTGAGTGCGATCGCGGCAGCATAGGACAAATCTAAACTGCGATCGCCCACATAAGGACCGCGATCGTTAATGCGTACAACTACGGACTTACCATTTTGTTGGTTAGTCACTTTTAGATAAGTATCAAAAGGCAAGGTGGGGTGAGCTGCTGTATAGTCTTCTTGCTCAAACTGCTCACCAGAAGCGGTCTGTCTGCCTTGAAAATAGGGGCCATACCAAGAGGCTGTGACATTCATTTGTTCGCCAGTGCTGGACAACTGATACATTTGCTTTTGAGCTTCTACCAATGTTAGTGGCTCCGTGTCTGCCGCTACTCGCAAATTATTAATCCATTGAGTCAGGTTCAAAGAAGGATTCAATACACTTGCCTTCGAGACTTTGAATAAAATTGTGTCCTGATACTTACCCACATATTCATTGTCAATTATGGATGGCTTTAGGCGATCAGGATCAAAGTCTGGAAGATTCAAAATAATAGCTACTTTTGCCACTGCTAAAGCTGCCTGAGGTAAATCTTTAACCCAAAATGTGGGTTTATTATTGACGAAAATCATCCATTGATCATCAATATTATGACGAAGATCAACCGTATATCTAGGTCGAGATACTCCTAAAGAATTCTTATTAAGAAAACTATTTTCTAGATTTTGTTCTTGTTCAAATGATTGATACTCCTGATTAATTGTTTGACCTGTTACTTCATTCACAAGAATGGGTACAGATGATGTAGAAGCTAGTGATAGCAAGGATAGCACTAACAGTTTAGGGATTGGAGTCATATTATTTTAATCTTAAATGTTAAGGATATTTTTAAGCTCTAAGTCTAAATAGATAGGGGTGGTTAGATCCATTTGAACTGGTTAAAAATATAATTAATTTGAGTTTTAATCTATTTGTTTTTAGGCTTATAAGACTTATTTTGAGAGCTTAAAAAGGTTTGTAAATTTGGAACGTTCCTTAACCTACGGTATTAGTGGGGATCATAAATCATCCTTGAGAAAGAGATAGAAGACTAGTAGTTAAAGCTAATCAAAGAATTAAGATAAAACTTTCATGAGTTGTTGATCCAGCTTTTCCCCTTGCCTAGCTATGCTATTTCGGCAAAGATTTTCCTGTAAGTCATATGCATTAGATATTTCAGAGATCCAAATAGTACGAATTTTTCCTGTATAAAAGATGTGATTGTGTTTAAGAATACAATTGTTAAGCAAATGTTAATTTTTTTTAGAGATTGTCATAAAATGTCAGGGTTTTTAGCGGCGATCGCGCTGTGAAGTCAAGCAATTTAGCTGATGTTTGCTGAAATTTTTATCGTTAATGTATGTAAATGTCTCGGATAATTCCTCTATAGCGTGGATTGCTAATCAAAAATTGGCGATGCCCGCTATTTTTGTTAAATAGTAAAAGCCTAATAAATAGAGGTGCGGTGCAAATCGCCGCACCTCTATTTATTAGGCTTTTCTGTCCATATAAAATCAAAAGTGAGGGGCAGCGCTTCGCGATACCCCTCACTTCTTACACTGGGCTATCGCTTTTTAGACTGAGAGGAAACCAAAAAAAAGGTGGTGTTGCATAGCAACACCACCTTTTTTTTGGTTTAAATACTTTTAACGTGAAGGTCGATAAATTTCCCCATTGGGCATGATTGCGCCGTTGAAATTGACGTTGGTTAACTTGACCATCACCTTATCGCCAAAGCCAACTTTTGCCCCACTCAAATTTGCGCCGCTTAAATCTGCCCCGCTTAAGTCAGCCCCAATTAAGTTTGCCCCACGCAAGTCAGCATTTTGCAAATTAGCTTGAAATAAATTAGCGCGAAAGAGATTTGCACCTTGCAAGTTGGCATTTTGCATATTGACACGATGCAAAAAGGCATCGGTTAAGTCGGCATTGCTGAGATTTGCATTGCTGAGATTTCGCCCCTCAAGATACTTTTCTCGTAAATCTGCGCCTCTAAAGTCACCTCCAGAGAGATCAGTTTTTTGTGGTTGAGGTTTTGGCTGATAAGAGTTGGGGCGAACCTCAGATTGATGGTTAGCTTGATGAGTGGCTTGTTTGGAGGTTTGCTGGCGAGTTTGATAGGACTGGTAAGCTCGATAAGGCTCTGATGGTTGTGGTTGAGCTTTGGCTTTAGCTTGATAGGAGCTTTGATAATAACTTTGGTACTTAGTTTGATGTGAAGTTTGATGCGAGGTCTGATGTTGATGAGAGCGCGTACTTTGATGAGAATATGCGGATTTCTGTGGATTAGTTTGCGATTTTTCGGCTTGTTGTTCAACGGCTTTGCGTAAACTGTCTCTGGCGTGATTGATTTCCTTGAGCTTTTCTTGAGCGTGCAACTGTTGTTGCACATTTTCTCTAGGAATGCGATCGGGATGCCACTGCAAAGCGAGTGCTTTGTAAGCTTTGTTTACATCTTCTAACGTTGCAGTAGAGGGCAAACCCAGAAGTTTATAGCATTGATCGATTTCCATATTTTGTCGATTCCACAGCGCTAGAGATTTTCAGTTTACGCCGCCAAATGATCCCAAGTGTATCAAAACAATATCTATTAGTGAGAGATTGACCTTGTGAAAACAGCAATTCTCATTATGAAACCAATTTTGGGTGTTTCAGCGCCTAGGGCGCTGAAACACCCAAAATTGGTTTTTTGAAAGCCAGCCGTAGGCTGGCTTTCAAAAAACCAATTTTTATAATGAGAATTTCTGTTGTGAAAAGCTAAAAGTAGCGCGCTACTTTTAGCTTTATCAGGCTATTCAAAGACCTATGGCGAACGCTGCGCTTGCATCATAAAGTCTTTTGTTTTTAAGAAAGCGGCAACAGACTGTATTTATTAAGTCTAACTTAATTAAAATATTCTAAAATTGCCTGACTAATTGCGATTTCTCCATCCATACCCAGAGGCTTAGCATCGTCTAAATCTGGATCTTGTAGAGGGTCTTTTAAAAATGACCAATCACCCTCATAAAATTCTTGTGGAGAAATAATTAAATGCTCAGAGTAATTTCTAACCCCTGCGATTAAGGTCTCTGCTTCTAAAAAGCCTTCACGGGTAAGGCACACAACAGGCACATTAGATCTGATGGCTTCGGCTAATGTGCCGTACCCAGGTTTTGTAACAATCCGATCGCATGCCACCATTACATCCACAGGACGCAAGCGATCGCGAGCAATTTGAGTTAAGTTGGGCAAGTCAGGGGCATCGCGATCAAAAGTAATAAATTGCCAATCAAGGAAGTTTGCTAAATTTTGATAAGGAATAGACTGCAAACTCAACCCGCCAAAGGTAAGTAAAGCAGTGGGGCGATCGCTGTCTAAATTCAGTTTTTCACGAATATAGGTGGCGCTATGCTTAGGTTTTCCACCAGTTAGCCCCACATCTTGAATATGGGGAAATGAACTCATCGCTTCGGCAAATGGTAAACGAAATAGGCGATCGCAATGACTGTAGCTTTCTGATAGACGATCAGCTAAATCGATAAATTTGCCACCCCAATCCCGATAGATAAAATCCCAGCCAAAGTTACTAGCCATCCAGCAGGGTGTTTGAGCAGCTTTGCCTATCTCCGCCATCATGGGCGGGATATCACCAAAGATCAAATCAACTTGATGTTCTTGTAAAAATTTGACCTCGGTGGCGATCGCTTCAGCTTGATGCTCTTGTATTTTTTGCCACGCCGCAAAAGTTGCTTCGCGATCGGTTTGTAGGCTATCAACTTGGATCACGCCTACATCAAATATACGAGGGTGATACAAAAAATCTCCTTCGATATATTCTTCCAATAACCAACGCGGAGCCGTCGTTGCGATGATTAATTTGATGTCAGGCGATCGCTTTTGAAGTTCGTCAAGTACTGACGCTGTGCGAGTAGCATGTCCAAATCCGTGATTAGTGATTGCGGTATATAGAGTAGGCATTAGCTTGAATAAAGTAAATGTTCACGATTGAGATTCATTGATCGGCTGCTGCAATAGTGGTAAGACTGGGCTAACTATTGAGTCTTCAGTTGCTGAAAGTAAGTTATTACTATTAGCATCAGGTAATCCCTCCTCGCCATTGCCTTTGCCAGAGTCACGCACACTCACCAGATAAATACTGCTTAATGTTAAAATCACGCCCACCCACTGAATCAAAGTGAGATTTTCGCCGAGAAATAAACTGCTAAACATCAATGCAAAAACTGGGGTAGAGAAAGTTAACGCACTTAGGGTGGTTAAACTGCCTGATGATGCAAAAAAGAAGAATAATCCATAGGCGATCGCGCTGCCCATAATCGCCATATACAGCATTCCGACCCATCCCCAAACATTCAAATCCTGCCATTGATTCTGCTCAAATTGATTGGAAATAAACAGCAAAGGCATTCCGCCAATAATCATATGCCAACCCGTTGCCATCACAGGATCAGCGTAGCGCACCACAGGACGAATCAAAATTGTGCCGATCGCCATTGATAAGGACGCACCGAGCATAAACCATTCGCCAATTGTGAAAATCCCTGATTCTAAGACAGTGGCAAAATCTCCAGATAAAAGTGCTGACATTAATTCCGATGGCAAGCCAATTAAGCTAATACCCAAAATTCCAATTAGCAGTCCCAATGCACCACTAAAACCAATTCTTTCTTTATATAAAACTGCTGCTAATACTGCCACTGCAAGGGGTTGAGAGTCAATCAATAAAGATCCTAGCCCTGCATTAGTTCGTTCTAGCCCCTGCGCCAAAAATCCTTGAAACATCGTGCCATCGACTAGGGCAAATAGACCAATCCACAACCAAGCCATCCATCCTTTGGGCTGCTGCTTGCCAAAATAAACACCTCCTAAAATCAGCACTAGCCCTGCGGGAATTAATCTCACCGCCGCCATAAACATGGGGCTAGTGTGGGGCATCAATGCTTTCATCACTACCATTGCCGTTCCCCATAAAAAAAATGGCGCAATGAGCAAAGGTGATTGACGGGTCAATCCTGAGCGATCGGCTGTTGATGTTTGCATATTTGAGGATTATAAATTTGAGGATTGTAAAATTTGATTGCAAAAGTGATGGTAGGTATTGACAATTTTAATACTAAAGGTTGACTTACTATAGCTTGACCGATTCTCGAATAATTAGCGATGCATGGCTTTGCCATGCATCGCTAATTATTCGCTGGGAAAGGAGTATCAAGAGGTTTATTTTAAACTTTTGTGAAGTGCTTACCCCGTATGCGTTACACTGTTTTTGGCTAAACAAAAAAGCTGAAAACCTTTGCACCGTAAGCTTCTCAGCTTTTTTTGCAAGAATTGTGGCAATAAGTATTTTAAAAAAACTGCTCAAATCTATATAAATTAACGATCGCGTATATACACAAGTGGCAAGTTGCTATTAGAATAGGCAATCAGAAGTCATATTCAGTGCGGGTTTCGCAAAAAGCGATCGCACAATATTTACTTTGAGATTTAACCATTTAACTCATACTCAATTCATATACATATAAAGGGGAAACCTATGAACAAAGGTGAACTAGTTGATGCGATTGCTAAAAAAGCACAAGAGAAAGGCGTAGCTGTCAATAAAAAGACTGTTGATGAAGTTCTCTCCGCTACTTTGGAAGTAATCATCGATACTGTCGCTAGCGACGAAAAAGTAACTTTGGTTGGATTTGGCTCCTTTGAGGCTCGCGATCGCAAAGCCAGAGAAGGTCGTAATCCTAAAACTGGCGAAAAAATGGAAATCCCAGCTACTAAAGTACCTGCTTTCTCCGCTGGTAAGTCTTTTAAAGAACAAGTCAGCCCTCCTTCTGACTAAAACCCCAAAATCACAATTTGTTGTGACCTTGGATGATCTAAAAGAATTTTTAAAAGGCTGGTTTTGCCAGCTTTTTATAGCTAAGATCACTGGTCTTGTGACAAATCAAAACCCAAGAATTGACTGGCGGCGCACCGCGCCGCCAGTCAATTCTTGGGTTTTATGTTCTATTTTTATATTAAAAAAAGCGGCGCATTGCGCCGCTTTTTTTAACTAACTGCACTAATTACTGCGTCAGCATTGGCTGTCCACCCAATAATCCCACCTTGAGCGCGGAGCATTTCAATGGTTGATTGCTTAAACTCTGGAAAATAGCTAGCAGTTCCGTCTTCGATCAGTAGACATTCATAGCCGCGATCATTTGCCTCGCGCATCGTTGTCTGCACACATACTTCCGTCGTTACCCCAGTAAATAGTAAATGGGTAATCCCTTCTTTTTTCAGAATTTCCTCTAAATTAGTCCGACAAAAAGCACCTTTACCGGGTTTCACGATCACTATTTCATTTTCTAGAGGTGTAAGCTCTGGAATGATATTGTTTCCGTCTTCGCCCACAATCAAGATTCTGCCCATAGAGCCGCGATCGCCGATTTTGAGTCCACCCTTGCCACGGTTTAATTTAGATGGTGGGCAGTCTGACAGATCGGGTGAATGGGCTTCAATGGTATGAATGACGGGATAATTTAGTGATCGCCAAGTTTCTAATAGTTTCTTGACCGTCGGAACGATGCTTTGCAACTGGGTGACATCATTGCCGAGGGCATCGCCAAATCCTCCATATTCCAAAAAGTCCCGTTGCATATCAATGATTACTAAAGCTATTTTGCTGTTAGTGGGCAATTCATAGTCATAAGGATTTGCAGCGATCGCAGACATAAATTTTTTCCTCTTTTTCGCAATATTAAAAAAACAGAGTCGTAACCTGACTAGATTTGCTGTAACCAGCCAAACCTAAGAGAGAGTTGCGCCGCAACTCTCTCTTAGGTTTGGCTTTGCCTCTAAAAACTATTCGTGAATAACTACAGGCTTTTCCCAAACAATCAGCACCACACAGCCTTCATCGCTCCAAACTTGGTGACTACTATCAGGCGGATTAATAATTAATGCACCCTTGCTGTACTTGCCATTTGCATCAGATTGTGAGCCTGACAAAACAAAAATATGTTCATAACCCGAATGGGAATGATTGGGGACTTTTGCCCCCGCTTCATAGCAAAGCAGAGCCGCACTTGCGCCTACTCCATCCTTATATAAAGGATAAATTTTGACACCTTCGCGAAATGGTTGCCAGTCCAGATCTTCATAGCTAGAGCGAGTAAGTAGTTCAGGGAAAATACGCACTTGTTGGTCAATCATCATTTAATTTATGGTTAATGCCCTGCCATCTTTTGGCCAATTGTTGCCAAATTTGCCTCAGCACTTGTGCTTTCATAAACGAATTTACCTTCGCTCATCACCAAAATGCGATCGCTTAGCGTCAATATCTCATCAAGATCTTCACTAACGAGAAGTACCGCCACGCCACGATTGCGAGCCTCTACAATTTGATTGTGAATATACTCCACCGCCGCAAAGTCTAGTCCAAATACAGGATTGGCAACGATTAATAACTTGATTTTCTCAGCCGAAAGCTCCCTTGCAAGCACAGTACGCTGCACATTGCCACCCGACAGATTACCAACGGGAGTTTCAGGGGAAGGGGTTTTGATAGAAAATACCTTGATCAAGCTCTTAGCCTTTTCCCGAATCGCTTTAAATAGCAACAGCACACCACCTTGAGCTTGCGGTGTCCGATCAAAGGTGCGGAGAGCCAAATTCTCAGCAACGCTCATATGGGGGACACAGGCATTTCTTAGCGGCTCTTCGGGTAGTGAAAAGACTTGATGGCTATACATTTCTTTGCGCGTGGCTGAATAGCGATCTCCATTGACAAAAATTTCGCCCGATGTCGCAATCCTTTGCCCAGAGAGAACTTCTACAAGTTCGCGCTGACCATTGCCTGACACTCCTGCCACGCCAACAATCTCGCCACCCTTAATTTGTAAATTCACACCTTCTACAGCTTCTAGGCCATTATCGCGATCGGCATGAATATTTCTGGCATCAAGGACTAGCTCACCAGTCTCAATTTCAGTCTTAGCAACTTGACGGGCTTCCTTAGCTTCGCCCAACATCATTGCCGCCATATCCGAAACTGATAGATCCTTAGTCGAGCCTGTTCCCGCAAATTTACCTTTACGCAGCACAGTGACATCGTCGGCAAAAGCGGTGATCTCACGGAATTTGTGACTGATCATCAGTACACTCAAACGTCCTGCGGTAACTTCGTCTCTTAGTAGCCCTAGCACCTCATCAGCTTCTTGAGGAGTTAGCACTGACGTTGGCTCATCAAGAATAAGAATGCGACTTTTGAGATAAAGCTGCTTGAGAATTTCTAACTTTTGCTTTTGTCCAGCCGCTAGTTGTGAAATCGGTGTATTGAGATCAATTTTAAAAGGAGAAGAAGCCATAAAAGCCTCTAATTTCTCTAGTTCCTGTTTCCAATTGATCACCGATGGGGTATCTGGGCGAACCAGCAGCAGATTTTCTGCCACCGTCATCGCAGGAACAACCGTAAAGTGCTGATACACCATGCCAATGCCGTAATGGTAGGCATCACGGGGACTGTTGATCTCACGGGATTGTTTGTTAATCAAAATATCGCCATGAGTTGTCGAGTGGAAACCCATAATGCATTTGACCAGAGTGCTTTTGCCCGCACCATTTTCGCCTAGCAGTGCGTGAAAAGTCCCTGGGGCTAGTTTCAATGAGACATTATCGACTGCGACAAAAGAGCCAAATTTCTTAGAGACGTTAACTAGCTCTAGTTCGGGTGGCAAATGCGATCGCAATGTATCCGCAGAAACGCTAGATGGAATATCCACAGATGGGATCGACTCATTCATAGCTTGTTCTTCAATCAAATTATTAGCTAGACCGCTTTCGAGATCGTCAGGCATCGGTTTTTCCATAGCGACATATACTTGGCGTACTTTTTAAGATTTAACTAGAAATTTTGGGCGATCGCTGTAGTCAATGCTTCAGAATTACTTACAGCCCCAAATACACCGCCTTGCATCTCGATCATTTTCAATGCGGCAAGGTGGTTGCCATAGTCAGTTGCACCTGTGCAGTCCGATAGCATTAAACATTCATAGCCGCGATCGTTGGCATCTCGCATGGTCGTATGCACACAGACATCGGTAGTAATTCCCGACAAGATCAGGTTTTGAATATTATTGCGCCTCAAAATTAAGTCAAGATCAGTTGCATAAAATGATCCCTTCCCCGGTTTGTCGATGATTGGCTCATTGGGTAGAGGATACAAGTCAGGAATGATATCCCAGCCTTTTTCACCACGCACTAAAATCTTGCCACAAGGCCCTTCATCTCCTATGCCCGCACCAATTTTCTGCGATCGCCAGCGCTTGTTTGGTGGCAAATCCGACAGGTCTGGACGATGCCCTTCGCGAGTATGAATAATCAAAAATCCTTTTTCTCGAAATAGCGTTAAAACCTTTTTAATTGGCTCAATGGGGGCGCGAGTTAGCGATAGGTCATAGCCCATTTTGTCCACATAGCCGCCAACACCACAAAAATCAGTCTGCATATCAATAATGATCAGAGCAGTATTGTCAGGGCGAAGATCGCCATTGTATGGATATGGGTAGGGCGTAGCGTCAATATACATAAGCGCTGATTAATAATACAAAAAATATATAAAGTCAGGGTTTGGATTAGTTTGAATCAATTGTTAGCGATCGAGGTACTTCAGACTGTTCCTCAGAAACTTAGTAATAAAAGTTGCGCCACAAAAAACAAAAGAGAGTGGCGGCGCTTTGCGCCGCCACTCTCTTTTGTTTTTTGCAATTAACCTAACTAGATGTTGCCAAGTTACGGGTTATGATAAAACGGACTTTTAGACATTTAAAGTCTATCTTCGTAAAAAACTGCTTAGATATGGGAATGCGATTTCAACGTAGTGAGAGGAGAATATAATCTATGAAAGCCATGATTTTGGCTGCGGGTAAGGGAACCAGAATCCGCCCAATCACTAATGTTATGCCTAAGCCCATGATCCCCATCATGCAGAAGCCTGTTATGGAGTTCTTAGTTGAGCTACTAAGATTGCACGGCTTCGACAACATTATGGTTAACGTTAGTCATCTATCAGAAGAGATCGAAAACTATTTTCGAGACGGTCAAAAATTTGGCGTACAAATGGCGTATTCCTTTGAGGGAACGATCGTTGATGGCAAACTGCAAGGTAGCGCTCTAGGCTCCGCAGGAGGACTTAAAAAGATTCAAGATTTCTCTCCGTTTTTTGATGATACTTTTGTCGTGCTGTGCGGCGATGCGCTAATTGATCTCGATCTTAGCTATGCGGTCAACTGGCATCGGCAAAAAAAATCCCTTGCCACGATCATTACTAAAACTGTTCCCAAAGATCAAGTGTCAAGCTATGGCGTAGTCGTCACGGACGATAACGGCATAATCAAGCAGTTTCAAGAAAAACCAACCGTCGAAGCTGCACTTAGCAACACGATTAATACTGGGATCTACATTTTTGAGCCAGAAATTCTAAATTACATCCCCTCAGATGTAGAGTTTGATTTGGGAAGTGACTTGTTTCCTAAGCTAGTAGAAGCAGGGCTGCCTTTCCATGCCATCTCTATGGATTTTCAGTGGGTAGATATCGGAAAAGTACCAGATTACTGGCAAGCAATTCAAGATGTGTTGTCAGACAAGATTAAAAACGTCAAAATACCAGGACATGAGATTAAACCAGGTATCTACACAGGCTTAAATGTGGCAGTAAACTGGGATAAGGTGAATATCCGTGGCCCTGTTTATATTGGTGGTATGACCGAAATTGAGGACGGAGCGACAATCATTGGCCCGACAATGATTGGTCCCAACTGCCATGTATGTAGTGGTGCGGTGGTAGAAAGGAGCGTGATTTTTGAATATTCCCGCCTATCAGATGTTCGACTAGTAGATAAGCTCGTGTTTGGCCGCTATTGCGTTGATAAAACTGGTGCAACCATAGACTTGCAAGCAGCAGCGCTGGATTGGCTCATTACTGATGCTAGACATCAGCAAAAATCTCAGTCTCCACTAGAGATGAGATAAAAGAGGAGAGGCGGTATACCGCCTCTCCTCTTTTATTTAGGGGTGACACCAAAGTTTAGCGACCACGCACTTTCATGAATTGGTCAACACCTCGAGCGATCGCATCTGCCATAAGTTTCTGATAGCTGGGATTATCTAAATTCCTCGCCTCAGTTGGATTAGTCACAAAGCCAGTCTCAACTAATATTGCTGGCATCGAAGTTTTGGCAATCACATAAAAGCCTGCACCTCTAACTGAGCGATCGCTTGCCCCAGTTCCAGATATGACCTGTGAATGTACATAACTCGCCAACTCTCTACCAACCGTGGAGGTTCGTGAATGATAGGTTTCCACACCACTGATGCCACTATTACCAGGGGCAAGAGAATTGGCATGGATACTGACAAATACATCTGCATTAACTCTCTCGGCTGCCGCAACGCGGGGTTCTAAGTCGATTTCGACATCATTAGTCCGAGTGTAATAAACGGTGTACCCCATACTTTGTAGAGCTTGCCCTAATTTGAGGCTGATGGGTAAAACCACATCTTTTTCTTGAATGCCATTAGCAACTGCTCCTGGATCATTTCCTCCATGTCCTGCATCGATAAATATTAATCCTCGGCGGCGATCGCCTACATTTTGAGGTGCAGGGATTGTAGAGTTATTAATTGGGGTAGTTGTTTGATTTCCCGAAGCAACTCTATTCAAAGAAACCTGTAACTCAATTTGTTGGGTGCTAGCGCGATTAATGGGGCGCTGTGGTTCACGCACCTGCCAGCCTGCGATCGCCTTGACGGCAACTTCCACAGAATTTCCTACCTGAGAAAGTCGAATCCTTTCAATAGGATTATTAGCGGCAAGAGTAGGTCGCTGTAAATTAGGCGAAATGGTGGCGTTAGGTATTAATACATTGTAGGTTCCCGCAGCGGCATCAATCCTCGCTTGATATCCCACAGGTTGGCTAGCTGCAATTAGTAATCTACCGTTACTGCTAAAACTCAATCTCTCAACTACTGCGGGTGTAGTAATTGGGTTGGGTGTATTAATAGGAATTGGTTGAGATGTTTGAGTTTGATTACTTGGCGTAAGTATGAGAGTTCTTGTAGCCGCAATATATTGACTATTCCACGCAATTTTGCTGTCAGGGTTACTACTATCCAAGTCAAAAACTAATCTTGCGATCGCAGGATTATATTGAGCAACTCTAACTTGCTTGATGCCAAAACGATTTATGGGCAAGCTAGCTTGATGTAGATTTTTGACCACCGATGTATCTTGCAAATCAAGAATTAAGCGATCAGGATTAACCTCTCTCTGAGTCTGAATTTGGGGATTGCCACTAACGCTCAACATCAATCCCGTTGGTGTTGCCCGAATCCCATTAACAATTATCGAACCCGATGTTTGAACCTGTCTTATATTTGTGGTCTGGGCTTGTAACCTGTCGTTGATGGAAATTCCGTAGCTAGTAGCTAAGCTGATTAAAATTCCAACTGCTAGTTGCCGATATCGCAAAGTAGTTCTCCTGTAGGCATAAATATCCGTAAAGTTGAGCTATTAAACAGCTATGTCCTCATACATAGACACCCTCAGGCTAAGATGATTTAATGCTCATCTACCTTTGGTAAGACTTCAAAAATTGGTCAACTCCATTCGCGATCGCTTCAGCCATCTGTCTTTGATAAGCTGCACTGACAAGTCTATCGGCTTCACTGGGATTTGTAATAAATCCAGTTTCCACCAAAATAGCTGGCATAGAAGTTTTAAAAATCACATGAAATCTTGCTGACCTCACACCACGGTCATTTGCACCTGTACTCGCAATAACTTGCTGATGTACTAACTCCGCAAGAGTTTTCCCCAAAGACGCATTCGGAGAATGATAAGTTTCAACTCCACTTACTCCAGAGGCATTTGCATCTAAGGAGTTTACATGAATGCTCACAAATGCGCTAGCTCTGGCATTCTCAGCAATTTGTACTCTCGGCTCTAGATCGACATCCTCATCTTGAGTTCTGGTATAAACCACTCCATAACCCATCCGCTGCAATATTTGTCCTAGCTGTTGACTCATCGCTAAAGCGATATCTTTCTCATAAACGCCATTTCTAGTCGCGCCCACATCTGGCCCCCCATGACCAGGGTCAATCACTACAATTTGCTTACCGTTGCCGATCTGGCTAATCTGATTAGTCTGTCTATTTTTAATTTGAGGGATTTGATTATTCTGATTATTGTTATTAATTAAAGGCTGCGATCGCGTTTTGGCAGCCATCACCGTCTGTCCCGTACTCGTCAACTGTAAAGCAATTTCCTGTGGATTGGTGCGACCAGTTTCAGTGATTTGCCAACCCGAGATCGTTTTTATGCTCACCGCAACTGTATCACCTACCTGAGTGAGCCGAATTTGTTCAATTGGACTATTTGAACCCAATAGCGGACGACGTAACTGAGCCGCAATTTGACTATTGGGAATCCTGAAAGTGTAAGTATTATTCCTTGAATCAAAGCTTCCTTGGTAACCAACAGCTCGGTTAGACTGAATAACTAACTGACCATATCCGTTAAAACTCAGTCCCTCAATTACTGCTTTGTTATTAACAAAATTAGTTGAGCTAGTCTGGAAGGCTGGTAAAACATTACTTGGATTCCCTAAAACCGTTCCGCCTAGGCGCAACCAAAATAAACCTCGATTACTATCGAAGGAACTCAGTAAATTAATCGGAACGTCACTACTTAAATCAAATACCAACCTTGCGATCGCTGGAGAATTTTGAAATTGGGCTACCCTAATCTGCCTGATCCCATAGCGATTAACAGGAATGACTGCATCACGAATTTCTGGTGAAACTGCTGTTGCTTGCAAATCTAAAATCACGCGATTAGGATTAGCCACCCGCAAAGTCGATATTTGCGGCACTCCATTGATCTG
>JAATWA010000001.1:2945000-3970957 GCA_013361095.1 Pseudanabaena biceps
CTTTACGCTCATCATAAACCTCGCATCTAGACAAATTTATGAAGTTAATTGACTCAAAATTAATCATATTGAATAGGTTTAGGCGTTATTCTTTTGGGCTATTGATGGGGCTTGTGGGTTTGAGTTTGATGAGCGAAATTGTGGCTCGGCTGGGTGCTGAGGTTTTATGGTTTCAAGAAATAGGCTACTTGCCAATGTACTTATTACGGTTGGCGGTGCAAATTGGTTTGGGAGGGGGAGTATTGTCAATCGCCTTGGTTTATTTATGGCGAAATTTAGATATTGCGGAAAAGCTTAAATATGCAGATTTACCCAACGATAATGATCGTCAAAATCTCAAACTGAAAAAGCGAATATTTAATACATCTCCATACATATCAGCATCATATATACCGACATCTCTGCGGTTGCGTTGGCTATTGCCGCTAGTTTTGGGATTGAGTTTGTTGATTTGTTTGTTGATGCTTCACTACGGACAGGTAGCGATCGCGCAATGGCAGCCATTAGTTTTACAGGCAAGGAATACGCCGATCGCTGATTTATTATTTCGACCAGAGATAGCTTGGAAGTTGGTAAGTCAGATATTTCAAGATCGTCGTTTAGCAATTGTGACGACCAGTGCGGCGATCGCTTTGTTGATCTGTCCCAAGTTTCTGCTCAAGGCGATCGCTGTTGTTATTTCCGCATCAACGGCTTGGGTGATTTCCCGCCAGTGGATGAAAATTATTCCTTCCTTTCAAGCTACTAGTTTTGAAAGAACTGAACCAGTTTTTAATCAGGACATTAGCTTTTATATATTTAATTTACCGACTTTAGAAATTATTGAATTTGGGCTAACTGGTATTTGTGTGTATGGTTTGATTGCCGTGCTACTCACTTATTTACTCTCAGGAAATAGTCTTAGTGAAGGCAAGTTTATCGGGATTTCCCATGATCAGCAGCGTCATCTATATGGACTTAGCGGGGTAGTGATGTTGGTAGTGGGTTTGAGTTATTGGCTCAATCGCTACGAACTTTTATATTCACCACGAGGTGTTTCCTATGGCGCTAGTTATACCGATATTGTGGTGCAGTTGCCAGTTTATGGAGGGTTGAGTATTTCGGCTTTAGTGATCGCGGGTTACTTGATTTTGAGGTGGATAAAATTTCATCGTCAGGCGGTAAGTCGTAAACCGATAATTTGGGCTTTACTTATCTATTTGGTGATGGCGATCGGATTGGGAAGTTTGTTGCCGATCGCGGTGCAGTCTTTGATCGTACAGCCCAATGAACTTGACCGTGAACAACCCTACATTCAACGTACAATTACGGCAACTCGCGCAGCCTTTGGACTAGAAAGTATTAATTCGCAAGTATTTAATCCACAGGGAAAATTAACTCAGCGATCGCTTCAGGAAAATGACCTAACGATCCGCAATATCCGCCTGTGGGATAAGCAACCACTACTGGCTACCAATCGCCAACTGCAACAAATCCGTCTTTACTACAGTTTTCCCGATGCAGATATTGATCGCTATTCGATTAATGAAGATAAATTATCGAAAACTCCTGCGAGTCAGCAACAGGTACTCATCGCCGCTAGAGAATTGGAATATACTTCTGTTCCTCAAGAGGCGCAAACTTGGGTCAATCAGCATTTGATTTATACCCACGGTTACGGCTTTACCGTCAGTCCTGTTAACCGCGTCGGTGCGGGCGGATTACCAGAATATTTTATAAAAGATATTGGCGTTACGGAGGGAACTCCCCTTACCACATCTAGCGAAGCGGTGCGAAGTAGCATTCCCATTAGTCAGCCGCGTATTTATTATGGCGAGAGTACTAACACTTATGTAATGACGGGTACGAAGGTTAAGGAACTTGATTATCCGAGTGACAATGATAATGTTTACAACATTTATGATGGTAAGGGAGGGATTAAGCTCGATTCTTTTTGGCGGCGGATGTTGTTTGCTAAGTATTTGAATGATTGGCGAATGGCGGTGACTCCCGAATTTTCGACGGAAACGAAGTTATTATTTCGCCGCAATATTATGCAAAGAATTAAAGCGATCGCTCCTTTTTTACGCTACGACAGCGATCCCTATTTAGTGGCTGCAAATGTTAACCCAGAAGTTGCTGATCCCAGTAATCTCTATTGGATTGTTGACGCTTATACCACTAGCGATCGCTATCCCTATTCAGATGTCGGTAAAGAAGGAATCAATTACATTCGCAATTCGGTCAAAGTGGTGATTGATGCTTATCATGGCAAGGTAAATTTCTATATTGCTGAACCTAGCGATCCGATGATTCGCACATGGTCAAAAATTTTTCCTGATCTATTTAAGCCCTTGAGTGCCATGCCTGAATCCTTACGGCAACATAGGCGTTATCCCGTGGACTTATTTTCGATGCAATCAGAGCGTTTGATGACCTATCACATGACTGATTCGCAAGTGTTTTATAACCGTGAGGATCAATGGCAAATCCCAAATGAGGTTTATGGCGATAAACCTCGTATCGTAGAACCTTATTATTTAATTACTAGCTTGCCTGAAGTTCCCTTTGAGGAATTTATTCTATTATTGCCGTTTACCCCTAAGGAACGGACAAATTTGGTGGCATGGCTAGCAGCGCGATCGGATGGAGAGAACTATGGAAAGCTACTGCTCTATACTTTTCCTAAACAAATTTTGGTCTATGGGCCTGAACAAATCGAAGCGCGAATTAATCAAGATCCTGTCATTTCTCAACAGATTTCTCTGTGGAATCGTCAAGGTTCGCGCGTAATTCAAGGTAATTTATTGATCATTCCCATTGAACAATCACTCTTATATGTGGAGCCTCTATATTTAGAGTCAACTCAAAATAAGTTGCCGACGTTAGTGCGGGTTGTGGTCGCCTACGAAAATAAAATTGTAATGGCGCAAACACTACAACAGGCGATTTCTGCCATTTTTGAGCCATTACCTAAAATTACTCAGCCCATAGTTCGTCCTGTCGAAGAAGTTCCTGTAGCAATACCTTAACCCCCAACATGAATTAATGGTCTGCTTTCAGGATTCTTTTCCGCTTTGCGTAATACTTCGCGTGTCACCACAGCAATATCACCTTCGCCGAATAAAATAAATCGCATCAAATATTGAATGGGATTACCCTCAGCCCAACCAAAATAAACGTGAGGTAATTTATTGGTGCGATCGCGAATATGTAGAAGAATTGCGGCGATTGTATTGGGAACTGCGGCTCCTTGCGATCTCAAGATTCGGTGATTACCAATCTGTATCCCCTGAATGTTAATTTTTCCAGTAAATTCTGAAGGATCGGAAATGAGAATTTCTAAGAAAAGAATCGGATCATTTGGAGGAATATGGTTGTCTTCACGGGTTTTGATTTCTTTTATAGCATATTCTGCCTCATCACCCTTATTGCGACGGTGAGAAATAATTCTAATGATTCTTTCACTTTCTTGAGCAATGAAACTTTGAGCTATTTCATCGATTTCAATGGTTTCTACTCTCAATTCTGTAGAGCGCCATACCCTTGAAATTAAAGAGGTCGCAATTATCGCCACAATGAAAGTTGCTGCGATCTTGATTCCTTCGGGACGCTCGATGATATTGGCTATGGTTGTGTAGATAAATACAACGGTAATACTACTAAAGATGAAAGTACTACGCTTAGAGCCATGTTTTCTACTAGCAAGAGTTACGGCAAAAGCGGCGGAACTCATTAGCACAAGTACGCCTGTAGCGTAGGCTCCGCCTTGAGCTTCCACATCGGCCTTAAACAGTAATGTGACAAAAAAAGCGATCGCGGTATATACCAACACTAAAGGACGAGTTAATAATGTCCAATCGGGAGCCATGCCATAGCGAGGTAAATAGCGTGGCACGATATTTAATAAACCTGCCATTGCGGATGCGCCCGCAAACCATAAAATTGCGATCGTGCTGAGGTCATAAATTGTACCGAAGACGTTACCTAAATAAAGATGAGTTAAATAAGCAAGAGCGCGTCCATTGGCTTTACCTCCAACCGCAAACTCCGTAACAGGGATTAACAGTGTCGTCACAAAACTGCTAGTTAGCAAAAAGAAACTCATTGTCAGAGCCGCCGCCGTTAGCATTTTATGAGTGTTTTTAACCCTGCCTCTTGGATGTTCTTCCGTATCCTTGATACCACCTTTAATAAGTGGCATGACCGCAACGCCTGTTTCAAATCCCGATAGTCCTAAGGCTAGTTTAGGGAATATTAATGCAGAAATTCCTAATAGTTGAAGAGGATTTTGATTGTTGGCAAATAGCGCTGTCTGCCAATTGGTGATTGTTTCAGGATGGAGAAAGATTTGATATATGCCCACAGAAATAGTGACTGCATTCAAAATCAAATAAACAATTACTAAGATGACTGCGATGCTGATGGCTTCGCGAAAACCCTTAAGGAAAATCCCCCCTAACAATCCAATTAAAACTAAGGTAATGGGAATTGTTTGTTCATGAAAAAATGCGGGTACTAGGGGGTTCTCGACGATGTGAGCGGTGGCATCTGCGGCTGAGAGCGTGATTGTAATAATAAAATCTGTTGCCACAAAACCAAGTAAACAGAGGACAAATAACTTCCCCTGCCACCAAGGTAGGAGACGCTCTAGCATTGAGATAGAGCCTTCGCCGTGATGACTTGTCGCCGCCACTCTACGGTAGATCGGTAAGGCTCCAAATAGAGTCAATAGAATTAAGATCAAAGTAGCGATCGGCGAGAGTGCGCCTGCTGCTAAGGCAGCTATTCCAGGTTGATAACCGAGCGTTGAAAAATAATCTACGCCCGTTAAGCACATTACTTGCCACCAAGAATGCTTGGGAGAGTCTTCAGCGCCTTTTTCTGAGTGATTACCTGACATTAACCAGTTCACGAAATGTCCGCGGTAACTATTGAATGACGAAATTGGTGAAGTCAACTAACTAACCCTGATTATTGCAATGTATGAGCCTTAACTATTTTAGGAAAAACTGTAAGTAGTTAGAGATACCAACAAATATAAAGCCTTGTACTCTATGGCGCAACCACAAAGACGAGGCTTTGTGGTTAGTTTTTTATGCCTAGCTACCTATGCAGTTTTTCCTGTGCTGGCTTAGAGATTTTACTACGCTACTTCATGCCCTGCGATCGCTATGAGTTCACGAATTTTTAGTTCAGTTAGTTGACTTTCGATATTAATGGATTTGGTCGTAGCATCGCCTTGAACTAAAGCTGACTGATCAACTGATTGAATGGCTTTGGTAATGGTCTCAATACAACTATTACAGCCAATGGAAGGAACAGAAAGTGTTAAATTCATAAATACTTAATATCACGTTATTGCAATAGCAATTATAGTTGATGGATGACTTACAGCAGTTTTCCCTCAAAAGAACTATTGGTACCAGAAGATTTTTGAAAGACTTGCTAAGCAAGTCTTTCAAAAATCTTCTTGGATTTTAAGAAAGCGAAAAGCGCTGTAATAAATAATTAAAATAATATCGACATAGCTTAGACTGTCAAAGGATTTGGCGATTATGCAAGATATCCTAGATCATGTCCAATGTGGAATTTTTGTTCTGGAAGTTGTCCCCAATCTCCAGAATGTAGATAATCAAGAATTTCGATTAAGCTTTGCGATCGCCAACCAGCGATTTGTGCAGATGATTTTTGGCGATCGCATTACTGATCAGACAGTTGATATTGTAGGATTACAACCCTGTGAATGTTTGCCCAAAGATCTGAGCGAATTATTAAATACCCAAGTTGCTCAATGTCTGCAAACTCGACAAGTAATTAATTTTGAGATCAAGCCCGACTTTGTGGCGACTCGGACGCTATCGATTTCCTTGTCTTTGCAAACTAAAAATGATGTGATGGTCGCAGATCCTAACTTATTGAAGATTGTTGGCACTTGCCATGAAATTGCTGCGATCTCTGATCCTCCATTACAAGAACTTACTAACAATAAGTTTAAACATCTAATTAGCGAGGTGTCTGATGCCTTTGTGGTGGTGGATCAGGAGGGGGTAGTGCGCTATATCAATCCATCCGCAGAAAATTTATTTGGTTGTAAAGCCGAACAGATTATTGGGGAAACCTTTGGAATGCCTGTAGTGTCAGGGGAAAGCACTGATATTGATGTGATTAATAGAGGTAAAACTACGATTGCTGAGATGCGCGTGTCTGAAGCGATCGATGCCGATCGCCGTGTTTATGTAGTTGCCTCGTTGCGCGATGTGTCAGAACGTAAGCGGGTAGAATCATCATTGCGTTTGCGCGAGAGAGCGATCGCGGCAAGCTCGAACGGAATTGTGATTACCGATGCCACGCATTCTAGCAACCCGATAATCTATGTAAATCCAAGCTTTGAGAGGATTACAGGCTATAGCGCGGCGGAGGTGATCGGACGTGACTGTCGCTTTTTACAAGGTGGCGATCGCCATCAAATTGGCACCTTAGATTTACATCAAGCCATTCAAGAAAAGAGAGAATGTCATGCTGTTTTGCTCAACTATCGCAAAGATGGTTCTCCATTTTGGAATGATCTCTATATAGCTCCTGTATTTAGTGATTATGGAGAATTAACTAACTACATCGGTATTCAGACTGATATTACGGAGCAAGTTAAGTCTACTCAAAGGCTCCTTGAGAGCGAGGAGAGATTGCGGACTGTACTGACTTCAATAAAAGAGGGAATTACCTTTAGTGATGACTCAGGCTACTTTGCAATCTTTAATGAAGGAATGGAAAATCTGACGGGATATACAATTACCGAAGCTAATGGCAGTCATGACTTTACCAGCTTTTTATATCCTGATCCTAGGGAACAAAGTAAAGCTTTGCAACGGTTGCAGTATTTACAGCAAAGTCCTCAACAAAATGGTCAAGTGATGACTATTGAAACTCAGATTTGCCATAGAGATGGTACGTTTAAAGATGTATTAGTGTCCACTAGAGTCGTCGCTTACAAAGGTAAGCGGATGTATTTAAGTAGTTATTACGATATTACTGAACGGAAGAAAGTAGAGACACAAATTCTTTACCAAAACGAACGGGAAAGATTATTAAATGCAATTTTGCTTAAAATTCAGTGCGAGCTAAATCTTGACCAAATATTAGCAATTACTGTTAAAGAAGCCCAAGAATTATTACGCATTGATCGCGTGGTTATTTATCAATTTCAAGATGATTGGAGTGGTAAATTTGTGGTGGAAGCAGTAAAAGATTTGGAGTTGTCAATCTTGGGCAAAATAGTTAAAGAGTCATGCTTCAATCAATCGTTTAGTCAGCGATATCAAAATAATTTTATATCGAGTATTAATGATGTTGAGATGGCGGAGCTAAGCCCTTGCCATAAAGAGCTTTTACAATCATTTAATGTCAAGGCTAACATTGTTGTCGGAATTTCCTTTGGCGGCAAATTGTGGGGATTATTAATTGCTCATCAATGTTTGCAGCCGCGTAATTGGGAAGACTTTGAAATTGATCTACTCAGACAACTTGCTAATCATGTGGCGATCGCAATTCAGCAAGTACAACTTTTTGATCGGGTACAGGATCTCAATAAAAATTTAGAACATCAAGTGGCGGAACGGACACAGCAATTAGAGCAAAGCCTCATCCAATTAGAAAGAGCTTTACACAAAGAGAAAGAACTGAATGAACTAAAGTCACAATTTATCTCTAGAGCCTCCCATGAATTTCGGACTCCACTAGCGACAATTCAGACCGCCAGTGATTTACTGCGAAATTATGGACATAAAATGTCCGACGAAAAAAAATTAGAGAGAATTGATAAGATTCAACGCGAAGTCAAAGGAATGACTAGTCTATTAGAAGAAGTGCTAATTATCGGTAAAACTGAATCTGGAAAGTTTAATTTGAATTTAGAGACAATCGTGCTTGAAGATTTCTGCTTAGAAGTAATTGAACAAGCTAAGTTGATTGGTACTGGTAATCATCAAGTTGTATTTCAAAATATTAATACCCCCGAACAGATCACTACTGATCCTAAATTCCTGAAGCAAATAATTTCTAACCTCCTATCTAACGCAATTAAATATTCTCCTGATGGTAGTGATATTAAATTTATGATTTCTCAAACTAATGATCACTTGCCTAGACTTCTATTAGAATTTCAAGACTATGGAATTGGCATTCCTTTAATTGAGCAAGAAAAAATCTTTGAGCATTTTTATCGCGCCCGTAATGTCGGTGTGATTGTCGGTACTGGGCTAGGAATGGCAATTATTAAAAATTCAGTGGAAATTCTTGGTGGTACAATTCAACTGGATAGCAATGAAGGTAAGGGAACAAATGTAAAAGTAAAATTACCTATCTTCCCTTAGTAACTAAAAATAACTATGACAACGATACTAGTCATTGAAGATGTGGAATCATTACGCGAAGAAATTATGGAGACACTCTCCTATGAGGGTTTCGACGTATTGGGGGCAGAAAATGGATTGGTTGGAGTACAGATTGCTAAAACCTACTTGCCGAATCTAATTATTTGCGATATAGCAATGCCTGAATTAGATGGCTATGGCACTCTCATTGCGTTGCGACAAGATACGACGACATCAATGATTCCCTTTGTTTTCCTCACCGCAATGACAGATAGAGGGGATATGCGTCAAGCCATGCAATTAGGAGCTGATGACTATCTCACTAAACCCTTCACTTCGGCAGAGCTATTGGGCGCGATCGCTTCGCGATTACAGAAATACAACTCAGTTAAAGAGCATTATTACGACGAGATCAAGGCGGTTGGGGAAAGGTTTGAATACCTATCACATCATGATGGGCTGACCCAATTACCTAATCGGATTTTGTTTCAGGAATCCGTGATCCAAGAATTGCTACACGCCAAAATTAATAATAAGTTGCTAGCTTTGCTGTTCTTAGATATGGATAACTTTAATATCATTAACAACACCCTTGGTAATGATATTGGTGATCAATTATTTAAGGCGATCGCCGAAAGGCTCCGCCGATATATGGCTCCCTGCGATATGGTGGCTCGGATACAGGGGGATGAGTTTGCTTTGATTGTGTCTGATGTTAGTGATGTGGTCAATGTCAAGCTAGTGGCGCAAAAAATCTTGGATTTATTAAGCCGCCCTTACAATTTGTATGGTCATGAAATTTTTATTACCAGTAGTGTTGGCATCAGCATTTTTCCTGAAGATACTCAAGATGCAGAAGGGCTAATCAAAAATGCTGAATTAGCGATGTATTACGCCAAAAATCACGGTAGAAATAGCTACAAGCTCTATAGTCCTGATTTAAATGTGCAGTCTTCTGAGTATATGGCTCTCGCTAATAGTCTGCATAGAGCGATCGATCGCCAAGAATTTCGGGTGTTTTATCAGCCTTTAGTAAGCTTGAAATCAGGAAAAATTGTGGGAGCCGAGGCACTAGCGCGGTGGCAGCATCCTGATTTGGGGATCATTATGCCGAGCAAATTTATTCTCGTTGCTGAGCAAACAGGCTTGATTTTGCGACTAAGCGAACTAATTTTGTCGTCAGTTTGCTTGCAAATGCAATCGTGGAAACAAAGGGGGATTGATTATGGATTTGTGGCGGTGAACCTATCAGGACAACATTTTCGTCCCGACAATAACTTAATTGAGATGATTCGTAAAGTTTTGATAGAGACATCAGTAGAGCCGCACCAACTAGAATTAGAGCTTACCGAAAGCATCATTATGCAAAATGCAGAATTTACGGTGAATGTATTGACCCAGTTACAGGCAATGGGTGTAAAAGTTGCGATCGATGATTTTGGTACAGGTTACTCCTCGCTAAGCTACCTCAAGCATTTTCCTGTGAATACTCTCAAAATTGATCGCTGTTTTGTACAAGATATAGCTAGCGATCGCCACGATGCTACTATTTCTTTGGCTATCATCGATTTAGCCCATAGTCTATCGCTAGAAGTTGTGGCTGAAGGGGTAGAAACTTTTGAGCAGCTCGAGTTTCTCCGTGAGCATGGTTGCGATCAAATTCAAGGTTATTTTTTTAGTCCACCTCTACCTGTAGTTGAATTTGAGAAAATCTTGCTTGATGGTAAAAGCTTGAACTAGCCTAAAAATAGACAGTTTCTAAATTTTTTAGCTCTTGATTCAAGGCAAAGCGCTGTAAACTTTTAATAACTTCTTTCAACCCATATTTCATGAGTCAAATTAAACGCGCCCTGATTACAGGTATTACTGGTCAAGATGGATCGTACCTATCGGAATTGCTATTGGCAAAAGGTTATGAAGTCCATGGCATCATTCGCCGTTCCTCCACAATTAATACAGATCGTATCGATCACCTTTATCAAGATCCCCATTTGCCAGAAACTAAGTTATTTTTGCATTATGGTGACTTGACTGATGGAACAACCCTTGGGCGAATTTTAGAAGCTGTTCAGCCCAATGAAGTTTTTAACCTTGGTGCTCAGTCCCATGTGCGCGTTAGTTTTGATTCACCTGAATATACGGTTGATGCCGTGGGAATGGGGACATTGCGTTTGCTGGAAGCTTTGCGTGACTACCAGCAACGCAACGATCGCGAAATTAGGTTTTATCAAGCTGGATCTTCAGAAATGTATGGCTTAGTTCAAGCTGTCCCTCAAAACGAAGAAACTCCTTTTTATCCTCGCAGTCCCTATGCCTGTGCCAAGGTCTATGCCCATTGGCAAACGATTAACTATCGTGAGTCTTATGGAATATTCGCTTGCAACGGTATTTTGTTTAACCATGAGTCTCCTCGTCGTGGTGAAACCTTTGTAACTCGCAAGATTACGCGGGCGATCGCGCGTATCGTAGCAAATCAGCAGAAAAAGCTATACCTAGGCAACCTTGACTCAAAGCGTGACTGGGGCTATGCCAAGGACTATGTGGAAGCGATGTGGTTGATGCTGCAACAAGAAAAGCCCGATGACTATGTGGTTTCTACTGGTGAAACACATTCCGTGCGGGAGTTTTTAGAAGCAGCCTTTGCTTATGTCAATCTCAATTGGGAAGAATATGTAGAAATTGATCCTCGCTATTTCCGACCTGCGGAAGTTGACTTGTTGCTAGGCGATTGTACTAAGGCAAGGCAAAAGTTAGGTTGGGAACCAAAAGTGACCTTTAAAGATTTGGTTGAGCTAATGGTTGACGCTGACTTAGAAGCCTTGGGTTTACCAAATCCTAAAGGTACAGTTGCTCAAGATATTGCGACCCTACGCAAGTCTGGTCAACCTGCAACTTGGTAGTCTAGGTTCTCATGTTTGCTATTTTTTGATGGGAGCGTAGCGTTTTCCCATTTAGCTAAGTTCATAAAAGCGAAGTCTATAAAACCGTTTCTCCTCAAGATATAGGAAGCGGTTTCATGCTTCGTCAACATGGAAAACGCTACCGCTATTAATTTGTGTATGTCTAAAAAAATTCTTATGTTAGAAACTCAATCAAAGCCGATTCAAGATCAAAATATTCTCGTTACTGGTGGTGCGGGATTTTTGGGAAAACGAGTAATTGCCCAACTAGTCGCCTCAGGTGCTAACCCAGATCTGATTACTGTACCGCGATCGCAAAGTAATGATTTGCGATCACTTGCTGTATGCGAAAAAGTGAGCCAAGGTCAGGATTTAATTATTCATTTGGCAGCCCATGTCGGCGGAATTGGTCTAAATCGCGAAAAACCTGCGGAGCTGTTTTATGACAATTTGATGATGGGTGTGCAGCTAATCCATGCCGCTTATCAAGCAGGTGTACAGAAGTTTGTTTGTGTCGGAACGATTTGTGCATATCCTAACTTTACGCCTGTACCCTTTAAGGAGTCTGATCTCTGGAATGGTTACCCTGAAGTCACCAATGCTCCCTATGGGGTTGCTAAAAAGGCTTTACTAGTGCAGCTACAGTCTTATCGTCAGCAGTATGGATTTAATGGGATTTATCTTTTGCCTGTAAATCTCTATGGACCTGAAGATAACTTCGATCCGCGTAGTTCTCATGTGATTCCTGCCTTGATTCGTAAGGTGTATGAGGCTCAGCAAAATGGCGATCGCGCTATTTCTGTGTGGGGCGATGGATCTCCTACTAGAGAGTTTGTCTATTCTGATGATGCCGCGAGAGGAATTGTGATGGCAGCGTTGAAATATGACGAGTCAGAACCCGTAAATATTGGTACTGGCTTGGAAATTGCCATTAAGGATCTAATCGTCTTAATTTGTGAATTAATGGAATATCAAGGCGACATCATTTGGGAAGCTGATAAGCCAAATGGACAACCTCGCCGTTGTCTTGACGTGGAACGCGCTAAGCAAGCGTTTGGCTTCACGGCTAATGTAGATTTTAGGGAAGGTCTAAAAAATACGATCGCTTGGTATCGTCAACACGCTAGTTAATTTGTCGAAAAAGCTTCTAATACGGTCGCTCTGCGACTGTATTAAAAGCATAAAAAACTGTCGATAATTTCTGTATGCAAATGCGCCATGCTTTGTTATGATTGTTATCCGCGCAGTAAAGCAAGCAACTCAAGTAAGTTATTTACGATGATGCAAGCAAAAGCTAAGCGAGGAGAGATGGCCGAGTGGTTGAAGGCGCAGCACTGGAAATGCTGTTTAGGGGAAACTTTAACGAGGGTTCGAATCCCTCTCTCTCCGTCAAAGTAAATAAAAAAGCGGCGCAATGCGCCGCTTTTTTATTGGGATTGTAAAATTGTAAAGCTAGATAAACAAATCCCAAGAATTTTTAAAAGTGTTGCGCTGCAACACTTTTAAAAATTCTTGGGGCGGCTCGGTATAGACAGGAAAGAATTGGCACATAGTGCCAATTCTTTCCTGTCTATACCGAGCGCGTCATTTGCACTCGATAGCGCTCTTTCTTGGTGATCATGATTTCACCAACCGTAACTCGCCCCTTGCCGCGAATGGCAATCAAATCGCCAGACTTCACTTGATAACTAGGCTGGGAGATGGTTTTCCAATTAACCCGCACATCATCGCCATTAATCAAATCCACCATCTTGCCACGAGACATTCCAAATCCTGCGGATGCGATCGCATCTAGTCTTAGTGATGCCTCTGTGGAGACTAGTTCTTTGGTAACAGGAACGCGGATTTTTAGTTCTTCCAAGGCGATCGCATTCACCTTAACGGGAACGGTACGAACTTGATTGAAATGGATTTGCAAATATTCCAATAGTTCGGGAACGACAATCGCCTGTGCGCCTTTTTCTCCTAAGACATTAACATCGCCAACCTTTTGGCGCTCGATACCTGTACCAAGAATTGCACCCAAAAAGTCACGATGGGTGGCGGTATCAAACAAAAAGTTGCCAGAAATAGAGATCGGTGTGAGGCTCACCATAGAATTGTCTAGGGGTAGCTCGCCACGAGCGATCGCGAGTCTTTGGCGCTCGGCTTGATCATAGCCGCCCCAAGCCAAGCAATGAATTTCTGTCATTTTGCTAAATACTTGCAAGGCTTCGGTAATTTCGGGCGGTGATAAAAAGTCACTGCACACTACATCCCAAGTCTGGATAGCGCGATCGCCTAAATCCAGCAAGCGGCTGATGGTTTCTCTATTTTCAGTGCGATCGAGGAGGTCACGGGGTAGCATTAGATTTCGTCAAAATCCTCTTCAGGGAGGCGTTGCTTGGACTTTTCAGGAATTTTAGTTTCACCCCAAGCATCAAGGATTTGCTTTTGAGTTTCGTTGCGGAAATCTGACTTTGCAGGCGGATAATCTTCTTCAAAGTCATCGTAATCGTCATAATCATCAATCGGCGCGGGTGGTTGCACGACAGGACGCGATGGCTCAGGACGGATTTCGGCTCTGGCTTGGCGGCGCTGCTGCTGCGGTGGATTTACAGGAACTCGCTCTTCCGCCCAATTATCACCATCATCCCATGCTTGCTCTTGACGATAGACTGGGCGCTGTTGCTGCGGTGGTGGGGAGTAGGAGTTACGAGTGCCAGAGGACAAGGCATTGTCGCGAATCGATGTAGAGGGGGGCATGTATTCATCGTCAAAATCATCTTCCCAAGGGGCTTTGCCTAGTCCCAAGCGCTCTAAGAGTCCTTTGCTAAGCTGAGTCATGCGATCTTCCATGCCTTCAGTCACGATGATGCGATCGCGACCAACGGCAATAATTTCATTCACATCTAGCTCATAGGTACTGATCAAGCTAGCAGGAATAATCGGATTGCCTATGGAGGCAACAATCAAAAACAGCAAATCACCCGTCTCAGGATCAAATTTAAAATCGCGGACTTTACCTAATGGTTCGCCAGACTCAGTGACCACTTCATTGTTAATTAGGTTGGTATAGCGCTCGGTGATCAAAATATCTTCGAGTACCGACTCGTCATCTACCAAGATGGCATCTGGCCCAAGCAAAGCAATATTGGTAAGGGACATATAAAAGGTGTCACCAATGCCAATCGGAGTACCAGGCACAAAACGCTCTGCAACAGTCACGCCGACAACTTGCCTCTGATCGACATCCAGCCATATTTGCGTGACGATGCCAAGCCGAACAGCCGAGCGTTTGCTAAAGACTTGCAGACCTAAAACGGCGGCACGTTGACGAAGATTTTCCGATTGCATCATGGCGGTGACGTGACTCTAAAAGATTCCCAAATAGTCCCCAGTTTGGTGGGGCATGAACTAAGTGGCGTGGTAATTGCCTAGCCCTGATCTTAGCAGACTAGATCCCTGTCGGTATTCTAAAACCAATTATCCCTCCCAATGTAGAGAGACATACAGACATACCGAGTCTTTTACTCTCTTTCGAGAATTAGACGTTGCGGCGCGAAGCGCCGCAACGTCTAATTCTTGAAAGAGAGTGACATCGGGGTTTACTTAAATAAATTTTCGATCGCACAGACTCGGCACATTTGCCAACGGGAGATCTCGCCAGTTAAGGCAGGGCGATCGCACTTCGGGCATTGGGGCATTTGATGGGTGCGTTGTTTCATCACTTCTTGCCAACGCTGAAAGGCATCGCTGGGGCTTTCAGGGGCTTTGATGACTTCTACTTGCTTGATTTCTAGTTTGCTATTTTTAGGATTTAACTTAATTTTGCTGGGATTCGCGATCGCGGGTAAATAGCTGGGATGATCTTCGGGGACTACTTTACTCTCTGCGATCACTTTTTGTTGCGTCGCCCATTTTGCTGTGGAGAAATGGATGTCAGCAATTTCGAGGGATTTTGATGTACCTAATAAAGCATTGATTTTTGCTAAAATCCTGACGCGCTCAAAGGTGAGTGCTTGTGACCACACAGCGTTAGATACGGCTACTTGCAAGGATTTTTGATAAACACCGATCGGACAAGTTTGCTTTGCCACTGATTCCCCCACAATGTCTGACCATTTTTCGACAATCAGCAAATATTGACAGCGCTGCTGCCAACTGGTGCGCGATTGAATTTTATTAAGGATATTTGGCAAGCCTGTGAGGGACATTTCTTAGCAGCTATATACGGTTTTTTGGGTTTTATGTTTAGTTGCGTCTAGTCACTTAACTATAGCGTTTTTGCATAGGGCTATCCTGTGCTGATACTCAGTAGCCCAAGAGAGGGTGGCGGCGCGAAGCGCCGCCACCCTCTCTTGGGTTTTGGCTTTGTCCTAACATTAATGACTATGGCTATATGTGGAAATAAATCAAAGCCCAAAAGATGAGAGGCGGCGCGAAGCGCCGTCTCTCATCTTTTGGGCTTTGTCTATTGCTTGCCATTCCAAACTCAGTTACGATCATATCGATTGCCATCGTTAAGTACTTTCTAAAACCCAAAGAAGCTGATTTGCCTGCTTTGTGGGCAAATCAGCTTCTTTGGGTTTTAGATTAATTACGCCTAACCTCTGGCGATCGCATTAAAAAATATTCTTAAAACTTCGTAAGTAGCTGATGACTCTGCAAACTGATATTGACAATGCCTCTGCCCAACTTAAAGGTAAAACGCCCCAAGAAGTCCTGACATGGGCATTAGGCAATTATTCCAAGATTTCGCTTGCCTCTAGTTTTGGCGCTGAAGATGTGGTGCTGATCGATATGATCGCCAAAATTAAGCCTAATGCTGATGTTTTCACCCTCGACACAGGTCGCCTAAATAGTGAAACCTATGATGTGATTGCTAAGGTGCAACAAAAATATCCGCAACTCCAGTTACGCATTATGTTTCCGCAAGCGGAAGCGGTGGAGCAGATGGTCAGCGCCAAGGGCATCAACTTGTTTTATGACAGTGTGGAAAATCGTAAGCAATGCTGTTATGTTCGTAAAGTTGAGCCTTTAGGTCGTGCTACTCAAGGTTTAGATGCATGGATTACAGGATTGCGACGTGATCAAACTGCCAATCGCTCTAGCATGGAGACGGTCGAGCTAGATGGCGATCGCAATATTGCTAAGATCAATCCTCTGATCGATTGGAGCTTTGATCAGGTTTGGGAATATATTCGTGCTAATCAAGTTCCTTATAATGATTTGCATGATCAGAAATTTCCTAGTATTGGCTGTGCGCCTTGTACTAGAGCCATTGAAGCGGGTGAAGATCTACGGGCTGGTCGTTGGTGGTGGGAGATGAGTAATCAGGAATGTGGTTTGCACGTTAGTAGTGATGGCAAGTTAGTTCGTGCTAAGGGCTAAATCAAAAGCTTCGCATGGGCGAAGCTTTTGATTGTTATGGTAAAACCCAAGAATTGAGTGGCGGCGCGATGCGCCGCCACTCATAAAAATAGTGGGGCGGCGCATCGCGCCGCCCCACTATTTTTATGAGTGGCTATATAGTGGAAAAAACTATAAATTACAAATTGCCGCAATATTGAGAGTTATGTATAGATCTAGTGGTCTGCAATATCGTGATTGGTACTTTCGAGGCTGGCGATCGCGATATGGGTTTTGCCGATCGCAAAATGTTGATTGCAATAAACCACCGATTTTATTAATTCATGGCTTCGGCGCAGCCCTCGACCATTGGCGAGATAACGTGCCTGCCCTAGCGGAACACCATACTGTCTATGCTATTGACTTGCTAGGATTTGGCGGCTCCGAGAAACCACCAACGAGATATTCAATCTACCTATGGGTGGAGCAGGTTTTAAATTTTTGGCATAAATTTGTCGGTGTGCCGATGATTATGATTGGGAATTCGATCGGGGCGCTTGTGGTAGCGATCGCCGCAAGTCATCATCCAGAAATGGCGGCGGGATTGATCACCATCAGTCTGCCAGATATTGATGCTTTTAATGATATGGTTCCCAAGGCTTTACGACCAATTGAACGCACAGCAAAGGCGATCGTGTCTGCCGTCTTGGTAAAACCTCTATTTCATTTAATCCGTCAGCCTTGGATGATTCGCCTAGTTTTGAACGGGATTGTTTATAGCGATCGCAGTCGAGTTGATCAGGAGTTAGTGGAAATAATTGCTAAACCTGCACGCGATCGCCAAGCCACCGAAGCTTTTTTGCGCCTAAATCGCAGTCTTAATCAACCCAATTATTCACCGAGCTTGACCCAAGCCCTTGAGCGTTTACAAGCGCCTTTATTAATTTTATGGGGTAGTCGCGATCGGTTGATCCCACCCTCAGAGGGCAAACGGTTAGTTCAGTATGCACCTAATGCTACGCTCTTGTATCTAGAAAATATGGGACATTGCGCCCATGATGAAGATCCTGAGCGTGTTAATCAGGCGATTTTAAATTGGCTAACTGATGTATCCATAGCCTGAACTAACGAGTAAGTGTCGATGCTTTTCGCCGACACTTATAGCAAAGCAATTTATGCACAAAAAGCCAGAAGTGAGTTGCGGCGCTTCGCGCCGCAACTCACTTCTGGCTTTTTGTGCATAAATTGCTAAGGAATGAAAATTAAATAATCTGTGCAAATAAAACCCAAAATTGTTTCGGCTGGCAAAGCAAGCCGAAACAATTTTGGGTTTTATTAAATTGCTGATCCTAAGTAATTGTGCCGAATTAAAGCCCTTGTAAAAATTTGTGGTAAAAATACTGGGTGCGTCACAGATTTTCACTTTTGTAACTTAAGTGGAAATACCTATACAATAGGAATTTCTGATGATCAATTGATTGTTCTGTGAAACCCGAGACATAACTGGCTATACCCAATACTTATCCAGCAGGTTTTATTTGGATGCACCCAAAAATCATATTTCAAGCCTATCAAAACATTGATAAGCTTTGGCAGAGACTCGTTAGTGTGCCGTCAGATATTGCCCTTTTTATTAGCAATCTTGATGTAGTGGAACAGGGTATTCTTTATCCGCGCTACCAAAAATTTATTCAAGATTACCAACCATTAATCAACAAACCGACACCTGATGAACTCGAAATCGTCCAGCAACTAGAGCAGCATGGAGTTGCCATTTCTAGTTTAGACAATCTGGCAATTCCCAATAGCGATCGCTTTATGCTCGCGGCTGAAAATGTTTCGCAGGAGCTTAAATCTAATGCTCAATTGCCTCTCTACAGGGGCAAGCATACGTTAAATATTAATGCTGAGCAGATTATGCGCTACCCTGAACTATTTCTGTGGGGAGCCGATGCAAAGCTGTTACGAATTATTGAAAATTATCTTAAACTGCCTGTTGGCTATGATGGTCTGTCCTATTACTACAGTATTCCTGATAGCAGAGAGGTCGGCCCGCGTAAATGGCATCGCGATAAAGAAGACTGGCAAATGATAAAAATTGGTGTGTATATCAATGACGTTAATGAGGATGGTGGTCCTTTTGAATGTGTGACTCATGAGGCAAATGAGCTAATTAGCCAAGCGATGTGTTCTAAATCGTTTCGCCGCTATAAGACTGCTCTACATCATGAAATACAAGAAATCCTGCCTGAGCATCTCCAAGACAGTTGGTATCGTAGTTGCGTTGGCAAAAAAGGTACAGTAATTTTTGTAGATACAGCTCGTTATTATCATCGCGGTAAGCCTCCGCATAAATTTGAACGATCAGCGATATTTTTTGGCTACTGTAGCCGCAAACCCAGACATCCATTTTTTTGTGGGCGATCGCCATTATCAACTGAGCAGTTGCAACATATGGCAAATTTACTCCCTGAAGATAGGCGTGATTGTATAACTTGGCGCGATCGCCTTAGTGGGCTAGCCAAGTGGATTCCGAAAAATCGGCTCAAGGTTTAGACCTAAAAAGCGGCGCAATACGCCGCTTTTTAGGTTTGTTATCCCCAGCGAAATACTGCTGAACCCCAGCTTAAACCTGCACCAAAACCAGCGATCGCCACTAAATGATTGGGTTGGATTTTGCCAGCCTGTACCCATTCGTCAAGGGCGATCGGGATAGAAGCGGCGGAAGTATTGCCATATTTGCCCATATTGCTGACTGCTTTAGCAGGATCAATCCCAAATCGATTGACGACTGCATCAATAATGCGCTGGTTAGCCTGATGCAAAATTAGCCAATCGAGATCATGCACTTCTAAATTGGCAGAATGCAAAGATTTTTCGATTACTTCAGGAACGCGCCGCACCGCAAAACGATATACTTCCTGACCATTCATACTAATTGGCTCAAAAGTGCTGCGACCCGAATAATTGATATTCAGTAAATCATTGCCCTTGCCATCGCTCCGCATCTCAAATCCGAGTAAATTATTGGGCTGATGATCAGGGCTAGCTTGTAGCAACAATGCGCCTGCGCCATCACCAAATAGAATGCAAGTGCGTCGATCTTGCCAGTCCACCCACCGCGACAATACATCTGCACCCAGTAGCAACACATTTTTATAAACTCCCGAACGGATATATTGTGAGGCGGTGACTAGACCAAACACAAATCCTGAACAAGCCGCCACTAGATCAAAGGCAACGGCGCGTTCAGCTCCTAAAATTTTCTGAACTCGTCCTGCGGTTCCAAATAAATCATCACTAGTGGAAGTTGCCAAAATAATTAGATCAATATCTGAAGCTGTTAACCCTGCTGCCGCGATCGCTTTTTGTCCTGCTTTTGCTGCCAAGTTTGCCACCGAATCTGCTTCGCCATCGGCAATATGGCGCTCTTTGATACCAGTACGCGAGGCGATCCATTCATCGGTGGTGTCCACCATCTGCGCGAGATCGTAATTGCTAAGTACGCGATCGGGCACGGCTGAACCGCTTCCGATAAAACGTACTCCCACAAGAGAAGATGCAGTGTTAGTCATTGGCTGTATTTGATCTGAAAAGCTGAATATTGACAAAAATGTTTACTAAATCTGAGGTTCAAAGAAGCTGGTTCGACCGCAAAGCGGTCGAACCAGCTTCTTTGAACCTCAGATTTAAGTGGGAGGGTCATCGGGGGTGTCGTCCGCAGGCACTGCCACTTTCTGCTTGATTTGACCACGAATGCGCTCTAGTACATCATTTTCTACCGCATCCTTGGCGACTCGAATGGCATTATGAATACTAATAGCGTTGGAACTGCCATGACTGATCACACAGATTCCCGCAACTCCTAGCAAAAGAGCGCCACCATATTCGTCGGCATCAATACGCTCTTTGACCTTTTTTAAATTAGGTTTTAAAATCAATGCGCCAAGCTTGCCTCGCCAACCCTTGGGTAATTCCTCCTTAAGAATTTGCATGACGGCATTACCAACGCCTTCAGCAAATTTCAAAACAATATTACCTGCGAAGCCATCACAAACAATCACATCAAATTGTCCCTTGAGAATATCTCGCCCTTCGGCATTGCCTGCAAAGGTGATTTGGGGATTTTCCTGTAAAGCTTGATGCACTCGAATAGCGAGTTCATTGCCTTTACTTGGTTCTTCACCAATATTTAGCAAGCCGACTTTAGGATCAGCAATACCGATCGCATATTTGCTATACAGCGAACCCATAATCGCAAACTGCTCCAAAAACTTGGGGCGACAGTCAACGTTTGCGCCGACATCTAGCAGCAATACGGGTTTGTGAGCTACCTGTGTGGGAAACAAAGCCCCAATCGCAGGACGATCTACTCCAGGCAAGCGTCCTAAGCGCAAAAGTGCGGCTGCCATTGCTGCGCCTGAGTGTCCTGCGGAAACAACGGCATCGGCTTGTTTGCGTTTGACTAAGTTCATGGCTATGGCAATGGAGGAGTTAGGCTTGCGGCGTAGTCCTTCCAGTGGCTCATCATCCATCTCGATGATGCCTTCCGATGGCACAATCTCTAGGCGATCGCTTTCTTGATAGTTATTTTGCTTAAGGTAGTTTGCGAGAATGTCGCGATCGCCTACTAGCGCGATATCTACCTTTAACCGTGTCTGAGCTAATATGGCTCCTTCAATAATTTCGCGGGGCGCAAAGTCTCCACCCATCGCATCTACTGCAATTCTCACGTTTTGCGATCCTGTCTGCGTTCTATGACTCAAACTGTAAAGAATTTTTATTAAACTAAAAAAAATTTTAACAGTTTGAGTAACCTCAACCATCAGCAATCTCGAAAAAGCGTAGTAAGTGAGTGCTGACACTTCAGTCTTTTTTATTTTGGTTATGGCGTAACTGGGGCAGCTTTTTCCCGATCAACGGGCAGAATCAAAGGCTGATTTTGTCCATTTCCGAGGATTACTAACTTAGAATTTTGGGACGCTGCTAATTTTTCAGTCGCCTCGATCGCCCTTAGTTGCAATACCGCAGGGGTCAGTCCTTCTGCCAAGATCTTTTGAGCATCAGCACTACCCTTCGCCTCGATGCGTTTGCGATCAGCTTCTTGCTTTTCTTTGTCTAAGATAAACTTCATTTGCAAATTTTCTTGCTCAGCCTTCAGCCTTTGCTGAATTGCCGCTTGCAATGTTTCTGGGACTCTCACATCGCGCAGCAGGGTCTCGTCAACGATAAAGCCAATGGGCGCAAGCTGCGATCGCAACTTTTCAGCAAGCTTTAAACTTATCTCTTCGCGCTTAGTGGCATAAACTTCTTCGGCGTTATAACTCGAAATAATTTCACGCGCTATAGAACGAAAACGAGAAATAATAATTTCGTTCTCATTTGTGCCGATTTTTAAATAAATATCTGCGGCTTGATCAGGATTAACGCGATATTGCACCGCCACATCCACGCTTAGGGCTAGCCCTTCTTTGGAGGTGGCGGAAATTACTTCTTTAATATTGGTGAGTCTGGTCGAAAATTCTACGATTCTTGCCAAAGGATTGATAATATGCAGCCCTGCGGGAATCGTGCGATCGCTAACCTTGCCTTGAAAATCTTCCACCCCCACATTTCCCGCAGGAATCACAATCACTAATCGCGAGAACGAAGCCAGTATGGATAGCAAACCAATTAAACCTGCGATCACTTTGATCACCAACTGGGCGACGCGATTATCGACAAGGCGCGAGCTACTAAAAAATACCAATATTGATACGAGGGAGGCGATCGCTGAGATGACAAATGACATTTAGATCTCTCCTATGGGTTTTTTGCAAACCGAACTTCAAAGTTTTCAGCGCCGAAGGCGCTGAAAACTTTGAAGTTCGGTTTTGAATGAGAATTGCTGAATTTACTCACAATTTACCGTATCAATGTTATATTTAGATTAATAGGGATCGTAAGGGTTTCGACGTGTTAGTAGAAGCTATCCTTTGATGCAGGTCGAGAGCGGGCTAACTCTCGTAAATCAATGGCTCAAACAAGTACATGCGAACAACATTGTATCTTTTTCTCGTAAAGCCGCTCCTGTAGCTGCCTAAGAACCAATTTTCGGTTTCGAGGTGTGATGTATGACTCCGTTAAATATGTCACTCCAACCCCCAACGGATGCTGTACCTAGCTTTCTCTGATAGGCTAGGCGCTCAAGACTTTATCAGTGCATCTTTCGTTGCTAGAGATAAATAGCAACTCCCTCCGTGAGGATCAAATCGGATAAACCTGTGAATGACTGGGAGGTTAGGCGCTAGTGCGGACGGCAGTTCGACTCTGCCCGATTCCATTAACCTAATAAAAAAGGCACTTGCTTAGCAAGTGCCTTTTTTATTAGGTTAATGGCGGCGCTTCGCGCCGCAATTTAATTTCATAGATACGGCGCAAAGTGCCGCGTCTATCTAAAATCTGGGGCTAAGTAGCAAATCAGAATTTAGGGTTAGAGCTAGATCAGTATTGGGATTGACCGAAGACAGTGTGACACTATCGCGTCCTAAAAATAGACCTAGCAAAGTGCCAATACCAGCACCACCAAGGATCTCTTCAGTAGCGATCGCGCGATCGCCAGTTACTGCTGCGATCGCGGCGGCGGCAGCCGTACCGAGAGCAGCATTGCGAAGCAATGTCCCTGCACTAACGCCGCGATCAACTCTTTCAGTAGTAGTGACTACTTTAGATGTGGCATTAATAGGGGTTCTTTGACCATTGGCGAACACCAGTTCATTCGCAAAAAACTGAGAGCCACCTGAAACAGTCCGCAACTCTCCAGACACCTGAGTTCCTGTGGGAACTAGCATTAGTCCTTGAGAATTAACAATATTTTGAGACACAGTAAGCACTAGAGGTACTTTTTCGTCAGGGCCAAGCAAAATTTTGTCTTTGCTATACTGCACCGCGATCATGTTACCTGCGGGAATGCGGACTTGGCTGTTGTTGGAGGGAGGATTGTTGGGATTGGTCGAAGTTTGACCAACGATATAGGGGGAATTGATGGCCGTAGCTTGTCCCGATCGCACTAATGCTTGATAGATTAGCGCCGCAACTTCAGCTCTGGTCGCAGTTTGATTAGGGTTAAGAAACTGCACATTGGGATAATTAACCACCATGCGATTTTCGGTAGCCGCAGCAACACTGTTACGAGCATAGTTGGGAATGCTGGAAGCATCGGCATAACTTTGCAAAATCGTCTCAGGAGCTTGACTAGCGGCATAATTTAGCCCATTAGACAGCGCCACGAGGATCTGGACTCGGGGAATATTTTGGGTAGGCTCAAACACATTACCGGGGTAGCCAGACATAAAGCCTGTGGTGTAAGACTTTTGAATCGCCGAAGCTGCCCAATAGTCTGAAGCCACATCTACAAAGCTAACATTGCCGCGAATTGGAGCTTTGTTCATAGCTTTGCTGATCATGGCTGCAAATTGCGCTCTTGTGACTGGCTCATTAGGACGGAATCCCCCATCAGGAAAGCCTTTGATAATATCTCTAGCCGCTAATTCTTGGATGAATGTTTGCGCCCAGTAATTAGTTTGCACATCATTAAATGTAGTTTGAGCAAAAGCCGAGTTTGCTCCCACAAATGGAGCTACTAAACCAATGCTAACGACGGCAAATAACGCTGTGCTAGAAGTTGTACTAAGATTTTTCATTTTCATTTATATCCTTAAACGTAATACATCGTAGCGATCGCTACATATCTGAGAAATGACTGAGTACATATCTTGAATGTTCCTATTGATCGCCTAAATGGAATTTACCTATCTTGCGAGGTAGAAAATGTGTGTGGATATAGCAATTTGCTTTCAAATGTACTTTAGGATTTATCGACACCTTGGTTTATGATGATTACTCTGTGATGGCTATAACCAAAACCTAACTACTAATGTCATGTTTTGACATTAGTAGTTAGGTGCAATTAAATATGAAACCCAAAAACTTGTGGCAAACGCTGTTCGTGCGTCATGGATTTTGAGCCTAATTTTTAATTACATCCAGCTACTTAGCCTAAAATAAAAACTCGGCTTTTAGAAATAGTTTGTAAACAAGGACTAGCAGAATTGCTAGCCGCACCTTTTGTTTTGATGATTTATGGCTAGATATACTCAACATTTCGTAGTTGAAATTGACCCCGAACACCTGCATTCGACGATTATCAAAACGTTGGAAGCCTGTAACTTAGTGATTACCTATGAAACCGATGATTATGTAATTGCTCAAGAAATCGAGACAAATGCTTCTTTCGCCAAAATGGTAACCGTTGAGGTGCTAGTACATCGCTCGGAAATTGAAGGTAATCAGGCAAAATTGACCTGTGTTACTAAAAATGCAGAATTGCCCCTTCGCGTCAATAACTATTGTCATGGAATCTCCGATCTTGTTTCTAAGTCATTCTGTGATAATTCAGAATGGAAGCTTTTAGAATTCACTTCAGGATATTGACAAGTTTAGCTAGAGCCATCAATGTCAAGATCTATCTAAAACCCAAGAGAGAGTGGTGGCACAAAGCGCTGCCACTCTCTCTTGGGTTTTACGTCCTAAATTGAATGACTACAGCTATATTTAATGAATTTAATGAGACTAAATGGCAAATTACTATCGGGTACTCGCTGACAATCGGCAAGCTAGATTTAATTATGAAATACTCGAAACCTATGAAGCAGGGATTGAGTTGTTAGGTACTGAAGTTAAATCAATTAAGGCGGGGAAGGCAAACCTGCGTGATGCTTATGGCATTGTTCGGAAGGGACAAATCATGTTGTTGAATATGTATATCTCCCCGCACCACACCACTAGCCTTTATTTTAATCATGAGCCAACGCGCACAAGACGATTGCTGATGCATAAGGATGAAATTCGTAAGTTGATAGTTGCGGTGCAGCAAAAGGGATTGACTCTAATTCCGCTTAAGGTCTACCAAAAAGAAGGCTGGATTAAAGTTGACTTGGGACTAGCCAGAAATAAAAAGCTACATGACAAACGCGAAGACATGAAAAAGCGTGATGACAAACGTGAAATTGAACGCACCATGAAAAATAGATAAAAAAGAATGGGTTGCGGTACGAAGTACCGCAACCCATTCTTTTTTATAGCCGCCAGTCAATTCTTGTAAAACAAGTGCCCCCAGTGAACTATTGGTGTGCGGCTTCGCCGCACACCAATAGTTCACTGGGTTTTGAGAATTAGTAAGCTAACTCATCGGTGCGCGAGCCAGAGTAAATCATACCTTTGCTGAAATTGACGCTCAAGGGTTCACCGTCGCGGATAAAACCAGTAGCATTTTGAACACCGATTAACACTGGTATACCCAACCTGCGACCGATCACGACCGCATGGGAATCAAGACTAGCGTCTTCAGTAATCACCGCCGCCGCCTTACGAATTACTTCGATATAGTCAGCGTCAGTGCGATCGATTACGAGAATTTCGCCATCATGGAAGTCGCGCACATCGAGATGATGGAACGCAACTCTAGCCCGACCATGCACGATTCCTGAACCAATACTCAAGCCCTTGCCAACTACCGAGGAGACAAATTCTACCTTGATTAAATCAGTGGAGCCAGCCACATCTTGTAGAGTTCCCGCCGACATGACCACTAGATCGCCTGCGGAGAGGAGTTTCATCTCTTGGGAAAGATTGAGCGCTGCCTCAAAGTTTTGTCGGGCTGAAGGCAAAGAAACTAGAACTAGAGGCTGCACACCCCAAACCATTTGTAAGCGTCTTGCCACTTGGACATTGGGGGTAACTGCCAAGATCGGGATTGGTGGACGAAACTTGCTGACATTACGAGCAGTAGAGCCTGTTTTGGTGAGGGTAACGATCGCAGCGGCATTGAGTTGCATTGCGATTCTACCTACAGCTTGACTGATGGCATTGGGAACAGCACGTCCCATGCTTTCAATGGGCTGCATTTTTAGATCCTGCTCTTTTTCAATGCGAACCGCAATTCTTGCCATAGTTTCTACAGCTAGAATCGGATATTTGCCCACCGCAGTTTCATTGGAGAGCATCACCGCGTCAGTACCATCGATGATCGCATTGGCTACATCGGAAATTTCGGCGCGGGTAGCGCGGGGATTGCTGACCATGCTATCGAGCATTTGGGTTGCGGTAATTACTGGGATGCCCATCCGATTAGCAGTTTTAATCAATTGCTTTTGAGCGATCGGTACATCTTCGGCAGGAATTTCGACACCTAGATCGCCGCGAGCAACCATCACACCATCGCAAACAGAAAGAATTTCTTCCATGTTAGAGATCGCTTCGTGTTTTTCGATTTTGGCAATCACACTAGCATCGCGTCCTGATGCGGCAATCAGATCCTTAACTTCCAAGACATCTTCTGGAGTACAGACAAAGCTCAAAGCAACCCAATCAACGCCTTCAGATAGTCCAAAACGTAAGTCTTCACGATCTTTATCGGTCATCGCACTGACAGATAAATGCACATTTGGAAAATTCACGCCCTTGTTATTGGAAAGCGTGCCACCAATTACCACTCGACAGTAGAGATCACCTAATTCAACGTTGACATCTTCGACCACCATTTCCACTTTGCCGTCATCGAGCATGATTACCGAACCGATAGGCACTTCTTCGGCAAGGGTATCGTAAGTGATGCAACTAATTGCCGATGTCCCGTCAACCTTGCGGCTAGTCAGCGTAAATTTATCACCTTTATTTAATTGAATTGGACCTTCTTTAAAAACGCCGAGGCGGATTTTTGGGCCTTGCAAATCCTGTAAGATTCCTACTGGCTGGTTTAGCTCACTGGATACTTGGCGAATATTGCAAATACTGCGGTGATGATCGGCGTGAGTGCCGTGGGAAAAGTTCAGACGAAAAGTACTTGCACCTGCTTCAATAAGCTGGCGAAGCATTTCAGGGCTGCTAGTTGCAGGGCCAATAGTGGCAACAATTTTTGTGCGACGGAAAGTTTCTCTAACGGTCATGGATAGTCAGCTAACGGCGAACCTCAAACATACCAGAATCTCATGACAATTAGCCAAAGTGCTAATGCGTTACATCTTAGTCTGCTATTTTGAGGTAGCTATTGTGTCAAAATGTTAAGCGTGAGAGTAATTTTTGACCCAACCCAAATTTCCCGTCCTACTGCGATCGCCCTCGGCAATTTTGATGGCGTTCATAGGGGACATCGTTGTGTGATTGCACCGATCACGCCTACATCTTTACGCGATCGCTATTCCCATTTGACAAGTACGGTTGTCTCATTTTCACCCCATCCCCAAGAATTTTTTGGCAAAAATCAGCGATCGCTCCTTGCGCCCTTTGACGAAAAAGTCGCCTTGCTAGAAAGTATTGGGATCGAACAATTGGTATTGCTGCCCTTTGATGCGGAGCTAGCAAAACTTACTGCTGTTGAATTTATTCAAAAAATTTTAATCAACTCGCTGCAAGTTGAATTAATCAGCGTGGGTTTCGACTTTCGTTTTGGGCGACAGAGGCAAGGCGACATCACGGATTTACAAAAAATCTGGGGCGATCGCCTCAACATCGTTTCAGAACAAACCATGAGCCTAAAGGGTCACGATCCTGTCAGGATTAGCAGTTCTAACATTCGTTTAGCGCTGAGCCAAGGTGAGATTGATTTAGCTAATGCATTGCTTGGTCGTCCTTACAATTTGGTGGGCAAAGTAATCCAAGGCAAGCAACTTGGACGCACGATTGGTTTTCCGACTGCAAATTTAGAATTGCCTAGCCAGAAGTGTTTACCCCGCGATGGCGTTTATGCAGTGCAGGTCAAGATTAACAATCAATCTGGTCAATCTAAATTTTTTGGGGTTATGAATATTGGAATGCGCCCAACTGTGGGAGGCGATCGACGGTCAGTGGAAGTGCATCTATTCAATTTTCAAGGCGATCTTTATGGGCAGCAAATTGATGTAGATATCTCTAAATTTATTCGAGCTGAACACAAGTTTGATTCGTTTGATGCGCTCAAGGATCAAATTCAATATGACTGTCAAATTGCGACCAATTATTTCGCAGCGTTATGAGATGGCTGTTTATTTGTGGATAGGTTTATGAGTATGGCGATCGTCTGTATTTGTAAATTTTTTTGATCGCAATCAAATCGTGCAACTGTCACGATTTGATTTTAGTGCTAGATTAATTATCTGAATTAATGCCTAATATTTTTTAAAATAAATCGAAATAAAGATGTCTGATGCTCTGCAAGATATTGATTTAGAGCTGACAGTTCCACAAGTTTTTTAGTTTACTGAGTCTTTAGCTCGTTAATTTTTTAAATAGGCGATCGCTGTTTTTAGGGGATTGAATTAGCGATCTGTCCCCTAATAAATTTCTCTGCGATGACCGATTCTAGTAATGAATATTAACTGATTTTCTACATCAAATTCGTAAATAACTCGATAATCCCCTACTCTTAACTTATAAAATCCAGACCACTGACTAGTCAATTGCAGTGGAGAAATCTTTTCAAAATTAACGCTTAACCATTGGATTTTCTTCAGAATTCGGACGCGCTCAGCCTGAGAAATTTTATCTAAATCATCTACAGAGTCTGGTTCAAAACTTACAGAATAAGCCATTTATTGCCTTATTCCATATTTTTTGTATACCTCTGATGCTGGAATAGTAGATCTTCCTTCCATCCGCTTTTTCCGTACATTTAGCAAACTTTGCATGAATAATTCCTTGATTTCTTTCTCTTGATCGGGATCTGCCAAGTATTCATTCAAACGTTCATCTACAGTATTACGAATTAAGGTTTGTAGTTGCTCTACAGTCAAGTCTTTTACTTGCATAGTTTTTACCAACGATGAAATATATAAGCAATCATAGCAATTATTTAGATTATGGATAGGCGATCACTATTTGATTGTTTTTTAGATATGCGATCGCTATTTTTAGGGGATTGAATTGGCGATCAATTTTTTGACATATAGTAAGTAACTACGAAAAACTACTCCCATTCAAGGACTATTGGTGCGGCGCGAAGCGCCGCACCAATAGTCCTTGAATGGGAAGGAATCTACGAGGAATCTACCGATGCCAGTAACGATCGCCCAAATCCAGAAATGGAAACAGCAAAAAAAAACAATTGCTGCCCTGACTGCTAGTGACTATGCGATCGCCAAGTTACTAGATCGAGCAGGTGTCGATTTGATTTTGGTGGGAGATTCCCTTGCGATGGTGACATTGGGCTACAAAAATACTCTGCCTGTGACGCTAGATGACATGATCCGCCATGCTCAAGCTGTGGGACGCGGCGTTGAAAATGCGCTACTAATTGTGGATTTGCCCTTTCTTAGCTATCAAGTTAGCCCAGAGGAAGCACTGCGATCGGCTGGTAGGATTTTTAAAGAGACTGAAGCGAAGGGGATCAAGCTAGAAGGCGGCTATCCAGAAATGGTGTCAACGATCCGCAAGATTATACAGGCGGGGATGCCTGTGATGGGGCATGTGGGACTAACGCCCCAGTCAGTCCATCAAATTGGCTATCGGGTGCAGGGGAAATTACCTAAAGCCGCAAATGAAATTTTAGATCAAGCTAAAGCTCTAGTTGATGCAGGAATTTTTGCATTGCTATTAGAAAACATCCCTACTGATCTTGCCACTAAAATTACAGAACTAATTCCTGTGCCAACGATTGGCATCGGTGCTGGCAAAGGGTGTGATGGACAAATCTTAGTCACCCACGATGTTTTGGGGTTATCTGATTGGCAGCCATCTTTTGCGCGTAAGTATGTAGATTTGCAAGCAGTTATTACCGATGCTGTGCAGCAATATTGTCAAGATATTCGCGAGAATGTTATAGATTAAAACTATAAGTGGCGGCGCTTTGCGCCGCCACTTATAGTTTTAATCAACGTAAGAACCACGATATTTGATGCGTTCTTTGGGCTTAGCTGACTTTTGTGATCGCCTCTCGGTCTCAAAAGTATCACCAGTCTCGGCATTGTTTTGCTCTTTATCGCCAGTCTCAATACTTACACCGCGATATTTGATTACCGTTGATGTTTTGAGATCCTCGCTTTTACTAACACCACCACTATTGTCAAGGTTCAGCTTAACTTCTTCAGGCTGATAGACAATACCGCGATATCTCATGAGAGATACATCTTGGGTGATCGCTTCAGATGTATCTAGATTAGATCCAGTCTGATTTACTTTTGATGATTTACTGACATCACGAGATACTGGCGGTGTATAAAGCTTACCTAAAACTTTAAAGCAAAAATAGGGTAGAGCTACAGCGATTACTAAAATCACAATCAGAGAATCGATTTCTGAAAGAAGACTAAAAACAAATTCGTCATGGGATGTGTATGCCCACACGGACATCATCGAGCCAAGTGCAATTGCTAAGGCAACTTGCAAAATACGATAAAAGAAGGACTTTTTCATCGACAAAGCGCCACATTAGATTTAAATAACATAGCGCTTATTGATCATAGCGATCGCTATATTCGTTACGGTTTTGATTTGTCTTAAAACAAGTGAATGTTGCTATATACAGCGTTTCACAATCCTGTACTTCGCTTGCGTGAAAAGCGCTATAACTGACGAGAATTGCAGGTTGTATTAATGCTATCTATATCAACTCCCAAAAACAAAGTAATATGTCTTACGGTCTTCGTCTTAGAGATGTGTAAATTATGATGCGAATACTGGCATTGGTTCCAGGTGGGACTGGCGATCAGCTACTGTTTTTCCCGACACTGGATACCCTCAAACAACAGTATCCCAATGCCGAGATTGATGTGGTGGTAGAGCCACGAGCTATGGCAGCTTATCGCGTTTGCCAATCTGTAAATCGCGTACTTAAATTTGATTTTAACGATCGCAACTCCTTAGCAGATTTTGGCAATCTGCTAGGCACAATCCGCGATCGCGAATATGATGCCGCCATTAGTGCGGAGCCAAAATTTTCCACGAATATTTTGCTATGGCTGACGGGTATTCCTAAACGGGTATCCTTTGCGGGTCAGGGTGACTTTTTACTAACAGATGTGATTAGCGCCGATCCTCAAGAATATACAGCTATCCAAAAACATAATTTGCTGATGGCATTCAATGTGCAGAGAGACTGTCCGCCGATCAAAGTAAATTTACCTAAGGGCGATTTAGATTGGGCAACTGCTGAACAAAAGCGCCTCGGACTTCAGCAAAGTGGATTTATCTTGCTCAATTGCAGTGCTTATGCTGGTTATCCTGCGGAAAGTTGGGCAGCGATCGCTCTTGAGATGCAAGCCAAGTTGCCCAACTTGCCAGTTGTGGCAGTCGATAATGTTAACAATGCAGATTTATTGCAACAATTAGGATCTACAGTTCCTAATCTGCGAATTACTAGCCCAACTGACATTGGCAAACTGACCGCGATCATTGCTTCAGCCAATTTATTTATTTGTGCGGAAGGTGACGCGATGCAGCTTGGTGTTGCCGTTGGCACAGCTTTAGTCGTGACTTTGAGCGCTGACACTCCTCCCTCGGTATTTTTACCGATCGCTGAGAAACGTATTAAATATGTACAGGCGATCGCGGGACAAACTATCCCAGAGATTAATCCCAAAACAGTTTTAGCCAAGATTTGGGAGAGCTAATCAAAAAAGGCTTGCGACGCAAGCCTTTTTTGATTTGCTTAATTTAACGCTTGGCATCTTCTAAATAAGCGCCATCAAGCTTTACGGCATGAAGATCAGTATTTTTTAAATTAGCTCCTTTCAGTCTTGCGCCATTAAAATCTGTTTTGCGTAACACCGCGCCACTCAGGTTAGCTCTAGTCAAATTTGCGCCACTCAAATTTGCACCACTTAGCTCAGTTTCACATAACGAAGCATTGCTTAAGTTAGCACCGTTTAAATTTGCTCCTGCCAGATTAGCATCGCTAAGATCGGCATTGGTGAGATCTGCGCCACTCAAATTTGCGCCCATCAAGTTAGCATTGCGTAAGAATGTACCACTGAGATTTGCGCCACTGAGATCGGCAAGACTCAGATTTACCGCGCTTAGGTTGGCGAGACTCAGGTTTGTCCCACTGAGATTTGTCATGCAAAGGGTCACATCTTGAAATGTTGCCAAACTTAGATTTGCGCCACTAAGATTAGCAAGAGTAAGATTGGCTTCTCGCAAATTTGCCCCAATCAAATTTGCACCGCCCAAATTCGCTAAACTTAAGTCAGCGCCGCTGAAGTCGGCTTTACTAACTTCCGCATAGATAAGATTTGCTTCAATCAGATCAATTTGCAGTCGATGTTTCTGCGATCGCCAAAAATTCCAATTTTCCACCCCTTGCTGTAGTTGACTTAGATGCTCTTGATTTGCCACTGTCTTGGCTCCATGCTCAATAGAAGTATTCTGTTATAAAATCTTTCAAAATTTATCCCCAGTTCATAACAATAGATCAACACCGAAAAATTTTTACTAGTCATGACAATTCGCAACAAACCTAACTTTAGCTAGCGTGCAAACCACTATAGTGGTATACCTTGTCAGGGGTGCTTTGAAATCAAAATTGTGACTTGAAATAGAATCAGTCTATCAATATGAAATCACTTGGACTAAGAACCAAAAACTATTTTTCATTGACGATCGCGCTCTATCTTTCTAGTAGTGCTGTGATATCTGGCTTTGTCTTAACTGATAAGCCGCTTTTTGATACAAGCGCGATCGCCCAATCCATAAACCCCATACCCTCTTGTCCACAACTGAGCAATCGTCCCTATGCAGTGGTAGTGGATCGTCCTGCTAATTCTTTACCTCAATTACCAGAATTTCTGGCGATCGCTGCCGTGCCATGTAGTTATCTCAATACTTCAATGACTTTTTTTGGAGGATTCGATAATATTCAAGCATCCTCATTTCGGGCTAATCAACTCCGCCAATTGCAAATAGATGCAGTTATCCATTCATTTTCGCAAAAGGTAAATGATATTCCTGTATCCTTGCGCGGTGCATTGGTTTTAGTGGAACTCACTAATGATCCGAACCTAGAAATTACCCTTGTGCAATCCCTATCTGGAAAAAATGCTGTATTTGCGTCATTTAACAATCGCTCAGTTATTTTGGCTGCGCCTTTATCTAGTCAGACGATGGCAAGTGCGATCGCGACAAAACTACGCAGTCAAGGACTTGCCGCTCAAGTCGTCGGGGCTTCACTGATTGCTAACCCCAATATTTCTGCCAATCCTGTTAACAGTTCTGTTCCCAGAACTTCACTACCATCTTCTACCCCTAAAACATCATCAAATTCTGTTTCTAAAATCTATCGGGTATTAGTTCCTAACAATAGTGCTTCTCGACTAAGACAGATTCGAGAATTCGCTCCCGATGCTTTTGAGGTGATCCTCAGAGGAAAGTCTTACATTCAGGCACGGACTTATACTGATCGTGGTAATGCTCATCGGGAGCGCGATCGCCTCAATGTTCAGTTCCCTGGCACAGTTTTAATTCAAGATTAAGGGCTTCCATCCAATCTTTAGGCAAAACATAAAACTATGACATCTAGTTCTAAGTCAATGACCGCTGAATTGCCTTCTTACACCATACGGGTAAGCGATCGCGCTAAATGTGTCCGTCTTTCGATTTCCATTGAGTCTGGATTGGAAGTTGTCATTCCTGCAAATTATGATCGGCATAAAATTCCTGAAATTGTTCAAAAAAAGCGAGATTGGATTATTCGCAATCAACTTAAACTTGATCAGCGTGAAGCATTTTTTCAGTCACAGGCTCCCCATGAGTTACCCGATCGCCTAAATTTACAATCCCTAGGAGAAGAGTGGAAGGTTGAATATGAGCAAGTGGAGACTAAATTAAGGGGAATAATCATCAAGGAAGAACAATCTAGCTTTAGGCTAATTCTCAAAGGGAATATTGCTGATATTGAAGTCTGTAAATTTTTTCTGAAACAATGGTTAATGCAGAGAGCCGAAGTACAGTTGTCGAAGTGGTTACGTAAGGTTAGTAATAGGGTGAAACTGCCCTATGGCAATGTGGCTGTACGCAGTCAAAAAACATTGTGGGGAAGTTGTTCCCGAGATCGCAATATTAGTTTGAACTATAAACTTTTATTTCTGGAAGCCGATGTGGTGGAATATGTGCTGCTCCATGAGCTTTGTCATACGGTACATATGAATCACTCAGATAAATTTTGGAACTTAGTTAGGAAGTTTGAGAAAAATTACAAAATTCTCGATAAGTCTCTCAATCGCTCATGGCAGATTGTCCCCGCATGGTTAGACTTTTAACTATTTTCTTGGTTCGGGTTTGAGCGCGAAGTGCTGTAAATATATTAGCTGTGAGCTAGCTCACAGCTAATTGGTTAATTAGCACTATGGAAAATTTTGGTTAAGCAATATACTGTCTTCTTGAAATTGAATCTTGTAAGTAGTTCACAAATTAGAGGCTTAGATGTATGACTGAAACAAAACCCAATTTACTCCCTCTCATTGGTGGGGCTGCTATTGTGGTCGCTGGGGGGGCTGGAGCCGCTTACTTTTTCTTGAATAAAGCGAACATTACACCCATCGGTGGTGGCAGCGTCGCAGGGACATTGACTTTAGTGCCGAAGCAGTCCTTGATGGCTTTGTCAATATCAACCGATGGCGAGGCTTTATCTAAATTAGATCAGTTTTTATCGCCAGAAACCAGAAAACTTTACGATCAGGCGATCGCAGAAACCAAAAAAGGGCTGTCATCAGGTGACTTCGACTACGAGAAGGATATTAAACCTTGGATTGGGAAGAACGTATCTGTGGCAATTTTGCCATCCAGCAAAACCGCTAGCCTTCTTCCTAGCAACGCTCTTGCCTCCACAAATCGCTATGTGCCGATGAGCAACAATAGCAGCAATATTGACTCTGCTTTGCTGGCTCAAGCCAAAGTCGCTCCTAGTAAAGCCGCAAATCCTCCTAATATCTTGATCGTGGCTGAAGTAAAAGACAAAGCTGGTGCCGCAAAGTTTTTTGAAAAGGTGAAGACTAAGGCAGGCGGTAAAGAGAAACAGTCTGATTACAAAGGTGTAAAGATTACTGAGTACGGTGAAGGCTCTGGATCGAGTGTCACGGCTATGGTCGGAGATTATTTGCTGGTTACGCCTCAAAAGCAAGATGCGATGCAAAAGGCGATCGATACATTTAAGGGGGAAGCTTCGTTAGCAAATGAAGCGAAGGCTGACAACCTAAAAATTCAGAATCCTGTTGTTCAAATCTACATTCCCAATTTTAGCGAATCAATTGTCCAACTCTCGGCACTTAGCCCCGAAGCGCAGACGATTCCCCCTGAATCTTTAGAACAGTTGAAGCAAATCAAATCGATGAATTTAGGGGTTGGTATTGATGATGCAGGAGTGCGGTTTAAGGCAGTTGGTAAGTTTGATCCTGCCGCGATCGCTGCGCTCAAGAATTCACCCAATAAAATAATGGGTCAGCTTCCATCCCAAGCCTTTGCTCTGGCAACTGGTTTTAATCTTAAAAATTCTTGGGAACAATTTGTCAAATCATCAGAAAAAACTCCTGAAGTCAAGAAAAGTCTTGATGAAACAAGAGCGCAGTTGAAAGCCTCTCCTTTTGCCCTTGATCTAGACAAAGACATCTTTGGATGGATGGATGGTGAGTTTGCGATCGCTTCTATATCGACAAAGCCAGAAGGGATTTTGGCTCAGACTCAAGGGCTAGCTCCTTTGTTAATGTTCCAAACCAGTAATCGTGCGGGCGGTGAGTCATTGCTGAAGAAGTTTGATGATTTTGTCACTCAAAATGGTGGCAAAGTCGGTAAAAAAGACGTTGGTGGAGTTGCGGTTACGGAATGGTCAGTCCCTGGTGCGCCAGGGGCGATCGTCTCCCACGGCTGGAGCCAAAAGGATACTTTGTTTATCACGGCTTCACCAATTGTGTCTTTGTTTGTGCCGAAACCTGCTACTGCGATCGATGCTGATAGCGCTTTTAAGTCAGTTGTTAGCAGCTTGCCTACTAATAACGTTGGCTACTTTTACCTTGATGCCGATCGCACATGGAGTATTGTTCAAACATTTCTTCCTCCTGCTGAAAAGGAAAAGACTCCAGCCGATGTGAAGGCTCTTATTACCTCAATCCGTGGTCTAGCGGTAACGGCAATCTATCCTAATCAAGACACAGGAGAAGTTGAAGCAATCTTGGCTTTAAAAAAAGGCGGTAAGTAATCTCAAACCAAAAGAATTTTTTAAAAGTGTTGCTTCGCAGCACTTTTAAAAAATTCTTTTGGTTTGAGCGCAAAGCGCTAAAAAAAGGATTGAATGGCGGCGAATCTCGCCGCCATTCAATCCTTTTTTTGATCTAAATATTTTTTGCCCCAAAGATGCATTGCATCTAGCACTGGGTGTAAAGTTCTACCCAAATCTGTAAGTGAATACTCCACTTTAGGTGGCACTTGTGTATAGACTTCGCGATGAATTAAGCCATCATGCTCCATTTCTCGCAATTGCTGCGTCAGCATTTTTTGAGTAATACCATGCAAGCTGCGGTGTAGTTGACCAAATCGTCGCGTGCCATTAAATAATTCGTGCAAAATCAAAACTTTCCATCGCCCACCGATCGCGGCAAGGGTTGACTCGACAGGACAGCTAGTGCGATCGCCTTGATAAGCAGCACTACAATCCACATCAGGCAAAGCATTTAGAACAAAAGTATCAGAATAAGCTTTCATAGTATCTTTTTGGTATGTACCTTACAAAAAAGTGCATACTTTACGCAAAGAGTGTGAATCAATTATATTTGATTTGTCCATAAAATAACGCATTTGGGTAGTTAGCATGAGTGAACCGAAAATTGTTGATAAGAAGCCAGTAGTCTTGGAACTAGAACCCAAAACTTATTACTGGTGTACCTGTGGTGAATCTACTAATCAGCCCTATTGTAATGGCGCCCATAAAGGAACAGAATTTACTCCACTTGCCTTTGAAGTGACCGAAACTAAAAGAGTTGCACTTTGTCTATGCAAACATACTGGTAATGCTCCGTTCTGCGATGGCGCACATACTAAGCTTTAGAAATTTGGATAGGCGGCGCATCGCGCCGCCTATCCAAACATCACTAGATGGTGAAACGCCATATCAACTTTTCAATGTATTAAAATAATCGAAGGAAAAAATTATGTTGACAATTCGTAAATCAGAAGAACGTGGTCATGCCAATCATGGTTGGCTTGATAGTTATCATTCCTTCTCTTTTGCCAGTTATTACGATCCGCAGCATATGGCTTTTCGCTCTTTACGAGTGATTAATCAAGACAAAATTGCTGGTGGAAAAGGATTTGGAACCCATCCTCACCGTGACATGGAAATTATTACCTATATGCTCGATGGAGCCTTAGCCCATAAGGACAGTATGGGTAACGGTTCTGTGATTCAGGTGGGTGACGTGCAGAGAATGAGTGCAGGTACAGGAATTACCCATAGTGAATTCAATCCCTCACCGACAGAAACTGCACACTTATTGCAAATATGGATTTTGCCCAATCAAGAAAATGTAAAGCCTAGTTACGAACAAATCACATTTGCTAGGGAAGAGAAACTTAATCAATTAAGACTGATTGCCTCGCCCAATGGAAGCGATCGCTCGGTCACAATCCATCAAGATGCTTATATTTATGCTTCGATTTTGGAAGATGCTGCTGAAGTGACCCATAGCATTAAGCCAAATCGCTATGCATGGATACAAGTAGCGAGGGGAAATGTGCTAGTTGGCGATCGCTTACTTAAGGGTGGTGATGCTATTTCTAGCGATGCGATCGGTGATTTGAAGCTAATTGGGCAAGGCGATGCGGAAGTTTTAGTATTCGATTTAGCCTAATCAAATACTGATAACAGTGCGTGGCTTTGCCACGCACTGTTATCAGTATTTGAAAAATATTTCTTGGATTGATTGACATCAAATCGCTACAATACTCGCAGTACAGCCAAATATCTAGAGACAAAAATTACCTGTGGGCGCAACTAACCAAAGCAAAGCAAAGCAAAATTTAGCTAACAAACCCAAAATCGTTCTCACAGGTGGCGGCACTGCGGGTCATGTTAGCCCCAACTTAGCTCTCGTTGCGGACTTAGAGGCAGATGGCTGGGATATTGTTTATATTGGCTCTAAACAGGGAATTGAACAGCAATTAGTTACTCAAGCTGGTATTCCCTATTATGGTATTTCATCAGGGAAATTGCGCCGCTACTTCTCTTGGCAAAATTTTATAGATCCTTTTAAAGTTATTAAGGGAATCTTTGATGCCTATTTTGCGATCGCCAAAGTTAAACCGCAAGTAGTTTTTTCTAAGGGCGGCTTTGTCACGGTTCCTGTGATTTTTGCCAGTTGGCTGCAACGGATTCCTGTAATTATTCATGAGTCAGACTTTTCATCAGGTTTAGCTAACCGCCTGTCAATGCCCTTTGCTAATAAAATCTGTGTTACCTTTCCTGAGACTCAAAAGCATTTAGCAAAATATGCCTCTAGAGTAATCCATACAGGCTTACCAATCCGTCCTGAGATTCTCCAAGGTAATCTAGATCGAGGTCGAGAGTTTTGTGGATTTAACGCCGATCTACCAATTTTGTTTGTGGTCGGTGGCAGTACAGGCTCCGCTAAAATCAATCAATCAATTCGTTCCATTTTAGATGTGCTGACCCAAACCTATCAGGTAGTCCATGCTTGTGGCAAAGGTAACTTAGATACTAGTCTCAATGGACATCCACATTATCGACAGTTTGAATATTTAGGAATAGAACTCGCCGATGTTTTGGCGATCGCGGATTTAGTAGTATCTAGATCGGGTGCGAATGCCGTATTTGAATTTCTCACCCTACGCAAGCCTAATTTATTAATTCCTCTATCCAAATTATCGAGTCGCGGCGATCAGATTCTCAATGCTCAATCTTTTCAATCTCGCGGATACAGCGTCGTGCTTTTAGAAGAAGATTTGACTAGCCAGAGTTTACTCAATGCGATCGCTGATCTTGCTCGTCGCCGTGATGAATACATCCAGAATATGAGCCAAAGTGAAGATGCTCAGGCGATCGCGCAAATTATTGCTGCAATAGCCGAGTTTAAATAAACACCATTGGCTTATCCTTAAATGGAGCAAAAGCTTCCGCATCAAAGCGATATAGACTAGCAGGACGACCTGCTCCCCGAGAGGTTTTGATACCCGTATCACTAAGAAATCCTAACTTTAGTAACCGAGTACGGAAGTTAGAATAGTCAGAGAAGTTCTCACCGAGAACCGTTGTATAGAGTTGATAGAGATCGCTGAGGGTAAAGGCTTCGGGCAGAACGTCAAAGGCAACAGGACTATATTCTAATTTATTGCAGAGGCGGCGATGTCCATATTCAAGAATGCGATTGTGATCAAAAGCAAGTTCAGGAACTTGATTGACGGGATACCAAGCAATTCCACTAACTCCATCGGCGATAAGTTCCGCTTGAGAGAAATTCACTAGGGCAAAATAACTAACTGATAGATAGCGCACTCCATAACTATCGGCTGCTTCACGAGGATCGCGTCCGATATCGCCAAAGGTAAAGAGTTGCTCAAGATAAAGGTTTTTGGCACGAATTTTTTCAGACAGAATCCGATAAGCTGATTCTTCAGGGGATTCACCTTGACGCACGAGGGTTCCCGGTAAGCACCAGCGATCGCGATAGGGTTCATGTTGGCGCATCACTAGTAGCACCAATAGACGATTTTGCTCAGTATCTACAGAAAAAATAACGTTGTCGACACCGACTTTAAAATCTGCTAAAGGTTTGGGGGCTGTGGGGCGGGACTTGTCTGCCATGCGTAAAGCGACTCTTGTTGGATATATGCTGCGACTGTGGGTATTATGACTGAACTGTTGCCATTGTTGCGATAGTCAGACGAAGAAACGTTAGGTATTGATGTCGATTCAGGTGCGATCGCCACTTCCGTACCCATACTCACAAGACGCTCAACATCAGCATTAGCAATACTCACACCCTGACGAGGAACAACTAGCAACTTGACTTGATTTAACAAATCTTGGGCGCGATACCATGTCGGTAATTGGGTTACAAGGTCGCCACCGATGACAAGAGTAAAATTTGCCTCTTGCCAGATTTGTTTGGCTTTTTCGACAGTGTTAATTGTGCGCGGATCGCTCAGTTCAGGATGAATTGTAATTGTATGGGCTTGGATCTCTGCAATGGTTAGTTCCATCATTTTTAGGCGATCGCTAAGGCTTGCCTGATGGGTTTTAAAAGGATTATCCGATACCCAAACCAATACGCGATCGTAATGGTTATCGAGCCATTGCAAGATCTGTTGATGTCCAATGCTGGGTGGATCGGCGCTAGTTCCAAAAAGAGCGATGTTCATTTAAGTATTATGCAAAAAATTATGCAAAAAATTCTGGATCGAGGATTTGGGCGATCGTATAGGGGCATTCGGTCGGAAACGTTTGCAGAGATTTTTGTGTTTCCTTTGCGGCATCTCGCCGCGATCGCCGATAATATTTCTCTATCCATTCTGGATCTTGAAGAAATCTTTGTAAACTAGGAGTGTCTTCCAAACAGTCTAGAATATTGTCGCGACAATTAGAAAGCGTATTATTCCAACTTGGCGTTTTTTTCTCAGGCTGGTACTGACATTTAAGCAAGTGCATTACCAGCACCTGAAAATAGCTACTGAGTTCTTTTTGTTCGCTACGTCCCAAGGCTTCTAATTCCTCAATCAAATTTTTTACATCTAATTCTGCCCACTGCCCTTTCTGTAGGTACTCAGCCTGTCGCTGTGTCCATGTTAAGAAGTCTTGTTCATAAGTTGCTACTTTTTCCATAGTCTAGTTTGCTTAGTTGGCTATTTGAAAAGCTATATACTTATGTTAAAGCATTTTTTGAGGCGATCGCTTTTATCAAATCTCAGAACAAATTTTGAGCATAATCTTTAGTATGTATTTTCATGTCAGCATACATTTCAAAGTATTCCTTAATAATATTGCTCTGAGCTAAACTTTGCTCTTTCTCTTGCTCTTTAGATTTATTATTTTCATCATTACTAGGCACTAATTAATCTCCTTTTTTGGTTGAAATCATCTGAAATAACTTTATGTTTCCCTAACGAATTAACTAAGTTTATAGCAACTTGTCGAACAACTGGGACTGCAACCGAGTTGCCAAACTGTCTATACATTTGTGTTCTGGAAATAGGAATGATAGAGCTTAGAGGATATCCCATAATTTAATTGATTTACATTCATTCATTTTCACTAAGCAGTCTAATTCCAGTTTCTCCGTCTTTAACAAAAGCCCCTGTCAGTCTCTGGATTTTATGATAATAATGTAGAGCATAATATCTTAACTTGAATCTTAGAGTTCCGATCAATTGGTTCTGGTTTTCCATCATCTAGTTTAAATATATAGCAATCCTAAATGAGTTGTGAGAAAAAGCCATAGGTAAAAAGTTTGGGAAAGTTAAAGATTTGTCGATGCGTAATAAACTCAAAGAAGAACTTAACTGCCGTAAAAGATTTGCATAAATGGTAGAACTCACGAATAAATCGCTTAGCCTGTAACCAAATATCTTCAATCGGATTTTGTTTTGGATCGTTAGGTGCAAAACGTATACAAGTAATTTTCCAACTTGACTCGTCAAGAGAATGATTGGTTAGAGCAAGATAATCTTTTACCTCTTGAGAACGATGATAACTAGCGCCGTCCCAGATTACAGCAATCTGGTTGTTTTCATTCAGGTCTTGTAAATATTTCAGAAAAGCTACAGTACTTTCAGAGTTACCTGCACTAGCCGCTTGAATTACACATTCCTGTGTATACAGGTTTACAGCACCATAATAAGTCTGTCGCTCTTTTTCATTAGTTATGGGTATTTCAATACGTTCTTGTTTTTTGCCCCACACATATCCACAAATATCTCCCCATAGTAAATGGCATTCATCAGCAAAAAATACAACTAACTTCTCAGCAAGGATCTCAGGACGATGCTTTTCTAGCCATTCTGTAATCTCGTCCTTTTTTTTTTGAATAATGGTGGGGTCTCCTTTCGGATTATGCTTTTGCGTCTTTTTCCAGCTAATTCCAGCTTTCTCAAATATGGCGTAATAGCTTTGTTTAGACTCAAATACTACGTTGTACTCATCCTCAATATATTCTTGTAATTCTACTAAGTTCCAATAATTCTTAGCCTGTAACCATGCATTTATTGCTTGGTTTTGCATTTCGCTCAGATAACCGACCTTACCTTTATATCCTAGCAATAATCCTTCTAATCCCTTATCCACATATATTTTTGTCCATTTACTGACATATCCCGAACCCACTCCCAAAATATCTTTGATCTGCCAATGCTTATATCCTTCGAGATACATTTGTACCGATACACCTCTCTTTAATTCTCTTGCATCTCGATTTGTTTCGATAAATTCTTGCAGTTCTTCTGTCATTTTCATGCCCTCTAGGAATATATTTCCTATCTCCATTTTCTCACAACTCATTTAGGATTGCTATATTAGGACTTACGCATTGATAAAATAGCAAAGATATGATGATCACAAACTAAGAGTATATCCGAATGGTCTTGAAGTGAGAAAAAAGACAAAACCCTCAACCGCGAAGTGTAATTGCAATCTCTACACTTTATATTTGCTAGCCGAACCAAGGTATGTGAGTTGTTTGCATCCAGCGGAAATTATGTCAGAGTTAAGTCACGACAGCGTAAACCGCTCATTTTGGAAAATCTTACACAACCTATCTCTCCTTGAATTCATATCTTACCTTTTTTGTCAATGCGTAAGTCCTATAATCTACAAATGAGTGACAAAATCTATAGATTGCTTTTGGTAGATAGCGATCGCATTTTTCGGATGGGAATGCGAGCTTGGCTGTCACAATTTTTAGATTTATTGGTAGTAGCTGAGTTTGATACGGCAGACGCGGCTTTATTATTTTTGCAAAATGCGAATAATACAAATGTAGATATAGCTGAGCGATCGCCAAATCTGGATTTAGTAATAGTTGATTTACAGTTGTCACAGATAGCATCTGAAAATCCTCAGTCCAAAGGTCTTAGCGGTTTAGATTTTTGTCAACAGGTCAGACTCGCCTATCCTAATTTAGCAATTTTGATTTTGAGCGCCTCGCAGGAAACTAACGCAATTACTTCTGCATTAAACACTGGAGTGGCGGGTTACTGTTTAAAGGGAACCAACCCTGATGAGTTAATCACCGCAATTCGGCAAGTGGCGATGGGCAACTTATATCTAGGCGATCGCTATGGATTACCAAGAGAGTCATTAAATCCAATCAATAACCTGATTTCTGAATTCCCCAAGCCATCTATGAATGTCGTTGATATTATTCGGCATAATTTTTATACGTCAGGACTGAGGCAAATCAATCAGAATTTTCAACATATTCAGGCTATTACTGCTAACTTAAATGATGGTAAGATGCTTGAACGTATGAACAAATTTGTTTTAGAAGGACAAGCCCGTGAGCTAGAAGCTGCACAGTGGCTAATACGACAACTATGGGGAAGTCGGAAAACTGAACAGATTCTATCTCAATCGGAGAATGATTCTAATCGCTCTTATAACTTTGCGAATAATACTATTCGTGACAGCAGCAAAATTGAATTAGACGATCGCCCAAGTCTTGAGGTGATTTCTAGTCCAAGTGTTCTAGCAGTCCAAGCAAGCCTGTGGGATCGGGCGATCGTCAAACTACAAAACAATCTATCTAATCTTAGTCAAGTTCCTTTAGAGATTGATATTCTCAAAGAAGAAAAAAAACGAGAGTTACTATATCTAGCGCTGCGTCAAACTGAACAGAGTTTAACAGACTTAAGATTTTCGCAGATTGCACCTACACAGCTAGAAAATAAGTTAGTAGAAGTTTTAGGGTATATCTGGCAAGCGACTCTAACGGATTTTTTTTGCAAGTATTACAGCTTAGTTGATCAGATAGATTTTATTACTGAAATTAATGTCGTAGATAGACTGTTGAAAGACGAAGCAGTTATCAAAACAGAACTCTTAGAAAAGATTCCCCAAGTTGATAATCTATTTTCTCATTTGTTATTTGGGACAGAATTGATTATTGATAATGCCAAGGTTGCGATCGGCACAATTGAGGCAATGCAGAGAAGTGAAGTGATTTTAGAAAATCTCATCATTCAGATTGCAAATGCTGTGATCCAGCCATTATTAAATAATTTTGCCGACTTTGAGGAAGTTAAACAAAAATTCTATCGATATAACCTCATGGCAACCCGTGAAATTGAGCGCTTTCGCAATGATCTATCTTGGAAATATCGTCTTGAAAAATATGTGACTGCCCCCCAATTAATTTTTGAAAGTCGCCACAGGTTGCTGATCCTAGCTAATCCTGGTATAAAAAGCATCAGTATCTATGGTTCTCGCAATCAAGAATTACAAAGTCTCGAAGGTATTCAGCTTGCAGTTACCCTAGTTTTAGAGTTGCAAGATGCACTTACTCCTAGACTCAAATCTGCGATCGCCTTTATTGGTAGCGGTTTTGTCTATGTGCTAACCAATGTGATTGGGCGCAGTATTGGCTTAGTTGGGCGCGGCATATTACAAGGTATTGGCAATGCATGGCAAGACAGCCGTAAGCCCAAGAAGTAAAGTGCGGCGCTACGCGCCGCACTTTACTTCTTGGGCTTACGGCTAACTAAAAATGGCACAGCCATTTTTAGTTTTGGTATAACTGTTAAAATGCTGATAGTTATGGTGAAGCGCAGCGATTCTAATGACATTAACCTATGAAAAGACTCTGGCGGATCGTGTCAGAGCAGATTTTGAGATTTTGGATCAAGAGGTAAATGGAAAGCCTCTAATTTACTTTGACAATGCCGCTAGCTCTCAAAAGCCAAAATCTGTCATTGCCGCTTGGAAATATTATTATGAGCATGACAATGCCAACGTGCATCGGGGCGCACATACACTGAGCGCCAGAGCCACAGACGCTTATGAGGGTGCGCGCGATAAAGTTGCTAAGTTTATTAACGCTCAGTCATCTCAGGAAATTATCTATACTCGCAATGCTAGTGAAGCAATTAACCTAGTTGCCTATACTTGGGGTTGGGCAAATCTGAAGACAGGAGATGAAGTAATTCTCTCGGTCATGGAACACCATAGCAACATTGTGCCTTGGCAATTAATTGCTCAGCGTACGGGTGCAGTTCTCAAGTTTCTTGAACCAAACGACACAGGTGAAATCAGCTTAGATCAGTTCAAGTCGCTACTCAATAGCAAAACTAAGCTCGTTTCCATAGTCCATGTTTCCAACACCCTCGGCTGCGTCAATCCTGTCGAAGAGATGATTCCCCTTGCCCATGCTCAGGGCGCAAAGGTACTGCTCGATGCTTGCCAAAGTGTTCCCCATATGCCGATAAATGTGCAAGCGCTTGATTGTGATTGGTTAGTGGCTTCGGGGCATAAGATGTGTGCGCCTACTGGGATTGGCTTTCTCTATGGCAAGCGTGACTTATTGCTAGAGATGCCTCCATTTATGGGAGGTGGCGAAATGATTGCGGATGTCTATCTCGATCGCTCTACCTACGCCGACTTACCCCATAAATTTGAAGCAGGAACTCCCGCCATTGGCGAAGCGATCGCCCTCGGTGCAGCCGTGGATTATTTAACGGCGATCGGTATGGATAAGATCCACGCCTATGAGCAAGAATTGATTGATTATTTAATGGATCGGTTAGATGAGATTCCTGATATTAAGGTCTATGGACCAAGACATCATCGCGCAGGTTTAGTAGCTTTCACGATCGCGCATGGGATTCATGCTAATGATCTATCGGCAATGCTCGATCAAGATGGTATTGCTATCCGTTCAGGACATCACTGCACTCAACCCCTCCATCGCTTTTTAGGTATTAGCGGCACGGCGCGAGCGAGTGTGTATTTCTACAACACCAAAGCCGAAATAGATACCTTTATCGCTTCTCTCAAAGATGCGATCGCCTTCTTCAAAAATGTCATGTCATAAATAAGACCCTAAAACCCTCGGCGCGTGCGCCGCAGGTTTTAGCTCTGTTTTTTAATTGAATAATTAGGGGTGCGCGGCGAAGCCGCGCACCCCTAATTATTCACTGCTAAGAGTAAAAATTTTTAGGGTTTTATTGAGGTAAATCAATGGAAAAAGCTTACTGGTTAGCATGGTCGCAAGTGCGGGGTGTAGGTCCCGTTTTAATGAAGCGGATTTATCAAGTCTTTGGCTCTATGACTGAGGCTTGGCAAGCCAGCTCTAGTGACCTACAAGAAGTTGAAGGAATCGGCGGACAGACCCTTGAGACTATTCGCCAAGCTCAGCGCGAAGTAGAGCCACTTTCTCTCTTGGCTATCCATGAGCATACTAACCTCAACTTTTGGACTCCTAGCGATCGCGAATATCCACAACTACTGTGGGAGATTCCCGATCCACCGCCATTGCTTTACTATCAAGGCTCTCTGACTAATTGGAATGAACGAAATACGATCGCGATCGTAGGTACACGCCGAGCTACGCCCTATGGTCGGCGCTGGACAAAAAAGATTGTCACCGCCTTAGCAGAGCGTGGTTTTACGATCATTTCGGGAATGGCAGATGGCATTGATGGCGAAGCACATAAGGCTTGTCTGGATATCGGGGGACAAACCGTTGCCGTAGTAGGAACAGGAGTTGATCGCATTTATCCCTACAAACATAAATCTCTTTACGATCAAATTGTGGCTTCAGGATTAGTAGTTAGCGAATACCCCCAAGGCACCCCCCCTGACAAGACCCATTTCCCTGCCCGTAATCGCATCATTGCAGGACTAAGCCGAGTGACTCTAGTAATGGAAGCTCCCTTACCTTCAGGAGCATTGATCACCGCTTATCAAGCTAATGAATATGGTCGCGATGTTTATGCTTTGCCAAATTCCCTAGAAGTAAATGAGGCGAAAGGATGCTTAAAACTATTGGGGAAAGGCGCACAGGCAATTTTAGGTGTCGATGAACTGTTAGAGGCCTTAGGAATGCTGCCAAATCTGGATGCGCCTAAAAATGCGATCGCAGTTTCTGAACTTCCTGATTTACAACAAAACGTTTTGCAAGCGATCGGCTATGGAGAACCTGTGGGTCTAGATTGGATCGTAGAACAAGTGAAAGCGCCTTCAGGGGAGGTTATGGGAGCTTTAACTTACCTAGAAATTATGGGGGCGATCGCGTCATATCCGGGAATGCGCTATCAGCGATGCTAATCCAAGAGAGGGGCGGCGCTTTGCGCCGCCCCTCTCTTTTAATTGATGAATTTCTTTAAAGTTTCTAGACTCATCGTGTAAGGGGGATATCTCCATTTGAGATCAAGTCGGAAAGAATTTCTCAACACACTCTTGCGGTGGGTAAAGATATCAAAAGAAGACTTACCGTGATAGCTACCCATACCACTATTGCCAACTCCGCCAAAGGGAAGCTCAGGATTGCCTAAGTGCATGATTGTGTCATTTACACAGCCGCCACCAAAGGGAACTTCTTGCAGAATTTTTTCTTGATGCTTTTTATTCTTAGAAAAGAAATAGAGTGCAAGGGGCTTGGGCTGAGCATTTACAAAAGCGATCGCCTCTGAAAGTTGGTCATATTCCAAAATGGGCAAAATTGGACCAAAGATTTCTTCGGCCATGATTTTAGAGTTTTGGGAAACTTGGTCAATGATCGTGGGGGCAATAAATTTATCACTGCGATCGCTTTGACCACCGATTAAAATTTTACCTTCATCTAGCAAACCAACTAGGCGATCAAATTGTCTCTCATTGACAATCCTGCCGAGGTCAGCGCTTTGCTGAGGATTGTCACCAAAGAAAGTTTTCACACAAGCTAACAACTTCTCAATTAGCGCAGGTTTAATATCCTTCTGTACCAACAAATAATCGGGGGCAACACAGGTTTGCCCAGAGTTATAAAATTTACCCCAAACAACCCGTTTCGCAGCGATCTCCAAATCACAGTCTGAGTCAATAATACATGGACTCTTGCCACCTAGCTCAAGGGTAACGGGAGTAAGATGCTGCGCCGCCGCTTGCATGACAATCTTGCCGATCGCTGTCCCGCCTGTAAAGAAAATATGGTCAAATCTTTCGGCAAGCAAAGCTTGATTTGTCTCAATTCCACCTTCGATGGCAGTCACAAAATCAGGATCAAAATTAGCGTTAATAATTTTAGCGATCGCCTTAGAAGTATGGGGCGTATGTTCAGAAGGCTTCAGAATTGCACAATTACCTGCGGCGATCGCGCCAACTAAGGGCTGAATCGTAAGGACAAATGGGTAGTTCCAAGGTGCAACGATCAGCACCACGCCCAAAGGCTCAGCGTAGATGTAGCTAGAACTGGGAAACAAATTTATCGGAGTTCCCACCTTTTGAGGCTTCATCCAAGCTTTAAGATTTTTGATCATGTACTTAATCTCGGAGATCGTCCCTAAAATCTCACTCCCAAACGCTTCGACCATAGGTTTGCGTAGATCACTATAGAGAGCATCCAAAATCAGCTGATCATTATCTTTAATTAACTGTGCAAGTTTATTAAGTTGAGCAATCCGAAAGTCATATTCCTTGGTCTTACCAGTGGCAAAAAAAGCACGTTGCTTGGCGATCGTTGCCGAAATATCCATACTTGTCGCAGGTATCGTGACCATAGCTTAGAAATCCTTATAAAAATTTAGCTCTAAGTAGCTCTTCCCAGAGATCAGCAATGCGGCGCGAAGCGCCGCATTGCTGATCTCTGGGAAGGGAGTAATTAAAAAACAAAGCCACAGGTTTTGAGGTTTTATATTTGATTGCGTCTAGCTACCTACTAAGATTTTAAGTGTTTCCTTTCAACATTGACTTCACAAATGAGAATTGACGAAACAGAAAATTCATCTTGACAATTAATTGCCCCTTAGGATATAGTTGTGTACTTATGTCTGAAGTTGTCTATTGATTAACGCCAGACATAATACTCCGCCCACTAAAACTGCAGTCATTAGTGCATGAATAAGTCTACTCTTGTTACTCCTGCCTTCGTTCTACCAGATCTTGTAGAAATCCAGCGGGAGAGTTTTCGATGGTTCCTAGAAGAAGGACTTATTGAAGAGCTTGAGAGTTTCTCGCCGATTACAGATTATACGGGCAAGATGGAACTCCATTTTATTGCCAAAGATTATAAACTCAAGCGTCCTAAATATAACGTTGATGAATCAAAGCGTCGGGATGCCACATATGCCGTACAGATGTACGTTCCCACACGCCTGATCAATAAAGAAACAGGAGAAATTAAGGAGCAAGAAGTATTTATAGGCGATCTGCCTTTAATGACCGATCGCGGAACCTTTATTATTAACGGCGCTGAACGAGTCATCGTCAATCAGATCGTCCGTAGCCCTGGGGTTTATTATAAGCAAGAAATTGATAAAAACGGTCGTCGCACCTACAACGCCAGCCTAATTCCTAACCGAGGCGCATGGCTAAAGTTTGAAACTGATAAGAATGATCTAGTCTGGGTGCGTATTGACAAAACTCGCAAACTTTCTGCCCAAGTATTACTCAAAGCGATCGGCTTGAGTGATGCTGAGATTTTGGATGCGTTGACTCACCGTGAGTACTTCCAAAAGACCATTGATAAAGAAGGTCAGTTCGACGAAGACGAAGCACTCAAAGAACTTTATCGCAAGCTACGTCCAGGTGAGCCGCCTACGGAGTCGGGTGGTCGTGAACTGTTGCGATCGCGCTTTTTTGATCCAAAGCGCTATGACCTCGGTAAAGTTGGTCGTTACAAGCTCAACAAAAAATTGCGCCTGAACACCCCTGATACAGTGCGGGTCTTGACCGAAAAAGACATTCTCACTGCTATTAACTACTTGATCAACCTCAAGTTTGACATCGGTGAAATCGACGACATTGACCACTTAGGTAATCGTCGGGTGCGGTCAGTTGGTGAATTGCTACAAAACCAAGTTCGAGTTGGTTTAAATCGTTTAGAAAGAATCATTCGTGAACGGATGACGGTTTCTGACGTCGATTCGCTTACCCCTGCGTCCCTAGTTAACCCTAAGCCTCTAGTTGCGGCAATCAAAGAATTCTTTGGTTCCAGCCAACTGTCTCAGTTCATGGATCAAACCAATCCTTTGGCTGAACTTACACACAAGCGCCGCCTCAGCGCCCTTGGACCAGGTGGCTTAACTCGTGAACGCGCTGGTTTTGCGGTTCGTGATATTCACCCAAGTCACTATGGTCGCATCTGCCCCATCGAAACTCCTGAAGGTCCCAACGCTGGTCTTATCGGTTCATTGGCAACCCATGCCCGCGTTAACCAATACGGATTTATCGAAACTCCTTATTACGCTGTCGAAAATGGTCGAGTCTTGAAAAATCAAGAACCCATTTATATGACTGCCGATGAAGAAGATGAATTTCGAGTCGCCCCTGGTGACGTAGCTACCAACGATGAAGGCTACATTTTCAGCGAAATCGTACCAATTCGCTATCGTCAAGAATGGGGTACTGCTTCTCCTGAAGAAATCGACTATGTGGCGGTTTCGCCCGTACAGATTATTTCTGTAGCAACATCGCTGATTCCTTTCCTTGAGCATGATGACGCAAACCGCGCTCTCATGGGTTCCAACATGCAACGCCAAGCAGTGCCTCTGCTGCGTCCTGAACGTCCTCTAGTTGGTACTGGGCTTGAAGCTCAAGCAGCAAGAGACTCAGGGATGGTAATCGTCTCACGAGTAGCAGGTGAAGTTTCCTATGTATCTGCTGATGAGATTCGGGTCAGAGCCGATGATACAGGTATTGAAAGCAATTATCGCTTGCAGAAATATCAGCGCTCTAACCAAGATACTTGCCTAAACCAACGTCCTTTGGTGTGGGTAGGCGACACTGTTGTGGAAGGTCAAGTGCTTGCTGATGGCTCCGCCACCGAAGGTGGTGAAATTGCCCTCGGTCAAAACATTCTAGTTGCCTACATGCCTTGGGAAGGTTACAACTACGAAGATGCGATTTTAATCAATGAGCGTCTCGTAATTGACGATGTATACACTTCAATTCACGTTGAGAAATATGAAATTGAAGCCCGTCAAACCAAATTAGGCCCTGAAGAAATCACTCGCGAAATTCCCAACGTTGGGGAAGATTCATTACGCAACCTTGATGAGCAGGGCATTATTCGCATTGGCGCTTGGGTAAGCTCTGGAGAGATCCTAGTTGGCAAGGTTACGCCCAAGGGCGAATCTGATCAGCCTCCCGAAGAAAAACTCCTAAGAGCGATCTTTGGTGAAAAGGCTCGCGACGTAAGAGACAACTCTTTGCGTGTGCCTAACGGTGAGAAAGGTCGTGTAGTTGACGTTCGCGTATTTACTCGTGAACAGGGTGACGAGTTACCCCCAGGGGCAAACATGGTTGTCCGTGTTTATGTAGCTCAAAAGCGCAAAATTCAGGTCGGCGACAAAATGGCAGGTCGTCACGGTAACAAGGGTATTATCTCGCGAATTTTACCAAAGGAAGATATGCCATTCTTACCTGATGGAACTCCTTTAGACATTGTTTTAAATCCTCTGGGCGTACCTTCACGGATGAACGTCGGACAAGTATTTGAATGCTTGCTCGGATGGGCTGCTGAGAACTTAAATGCTCGATTTAAGATTGTTCCTTTCGATGAAATGTATGGAGAAGAAGCATCTCGTGAGCTAGTACATGGACAGCTCGAACATGCACGAAATCATACAGGTCGAGATTGGATCTTTAATGGAGAAGTTCCAGGTAAGTTGACCGTATATGACGGACGCACAGGTGAGCCATTTGATCAGCCTGTCACAGTTGGCAAGGCTTATATGTTGAAGCTGGTTCACCTTGTCGATGACAAGATCCATGCTCGTTCTACTGGTCCTTACTCACTTGTCACACAGCAGCCTCTTGGTGGTAAAGCTCAGCAAGGCGGTCAGCGTTTTGGAGAAATGGAAGTATGGGCGCTCGAAGCGTTCGGTGCTGCTTATATCCTCCAAGAATTACTCACAGTCAAGTCCGATGACATGACTGGACGTAACGAAGCTCTTAACGCGATCGTTAAAGGACATGCGATTCCTCGTCCTGGTACTCCAGAGTCCTTTAAGGTTCTAGTACGAGAACTTCAGTCACTATGTTTAGATGTGTCAGTTCATAAACTTTCGGATGATGGTAGCAACCAAGATACTGAGGTGGATCTGATGGTAGACACTGGCTCTCGACGCACTCCCAATCGCCCCACCTATGAATCTGTCTATCGAGGCGACATCAACTTTGATGAAGATGATGACTAAGTTAAGCATCAGGTAATTAATTGTTGATTAGTAACTTTACAGTCTAGCCAGACAGTTTGTTGATAAACAATCTTGAAAAGCTCTCGTAAAGCTACTAATCAGCAAGAACTAAATCAAAAGAATTCATCAATATTAAATACGCAATTTACTAAGGACGTTGTAACCTATGGCGAAAGTCGAACAGCGATTTGACTATGTCAAGATTGGCTTAGCATCACCCGATCGCATTCGTAAATGGGGTGAACGGGTTCTCCCAAATGGTAGCTTGGTTGGCGAAGTCACAAAACCTGAAACCATCAACTACCGAACTCTAAAGCCAGAAATGGATGGCTTGTTCTGTGAAAGAATTTTTGGTCCCGCGAAGGATTGGGAATGTCATTGTGGCAAATACAAACGTGTCCGCCATCGCGGCATTGTCTGCGAACGTTGTGGCGTAGAAGTCACCGAATCGCGCGTACGTCGTCATCGTATGGGCTTTATCAAGCTAGCTGCCTCAGTTACCCATGTATGGTATCTCAAGGGTATTCCTAGTTATATGGCAACTTTGCTCGATATCCCACTTCGTGATGTCGAACAGATTGTTTATTTTAATGCTTATGTGGTTCTGAATCCTGGGCTTCAATCTGAGGTTGATGGCGTAGTTGTTTCCGTTAATAGCGGCGAAATCCGCATTCGCGATATTGATGGTATTGAGAGAGCTTACCATTTACATCCTAAGCACACGTCAACGATGACGGAAGGCAAGGTGGTTGAAGCAGGCGAAGTAATTGCCACCGCTTACAATCTGTCTTATAAGCAGTTACTATCTGAAGATCAGTGGATTGATCTTGAAGATCAAATCTATGCGGAAGACCCTGTATTAGATGGGATCGAAGTTGGTATTGGCGCAGAAGCAATCAAGCAACTTCTCCAAAACATTAATTTGGAGAAGGAAGCTGAGCGACTCCGCAGTGATATTGAAAATTCCAAAGGTCAGAAACGAGCCAAACTAATTAAGCGCCTCCGAGTTGTTGATAACTTTGTAGCAACTGGCTCCAAGCCAGATTGGATGGTCTTAGATGTAATTCCCGTAATTCCTCCTGACTTGCGCCCGATGGTGCAGTTGGATGGTGGACGTTTTGCGACTAGTGATTTAAACGATCTTTATCGCCGCGTAATCAACCGAAACAACCGCCTAGCGCGTTTACAAGAAATTCTTGCCCCTGAAATTATTGTCCGTAACGAGAAGCGGATGTTACAGGAAGCTGTGGATGCGCTGATTGATAACGGTCGTCGTGGACGAACTGTGGTGGGCGCAAATAATCGTCCCCTCAAGTCTCTATCGGACATTATTGAAGGTAAACAAGGTCGTTTCCGTCAAAACTTGCTCGGTAAACGGGTGGACTACTCTGGTCGTTCTGTGATCGTTGTAGGGCCTAATCTCAAGATTCACCAATGTGGTCTACCAAAAGAAATGGCGATCGAGCTATTTCAACCCTTCGTAATTCATCGCCTGATCAAGACAGGTTTGGTGAATAACATCAAGGCTGCGAAGAAATTAATTCAGCGTAATGATCCAGCCGTTTGGGATGTTTTGGAGGATGTAATCCGTGAACATCCTGTAATGCTAAACCGCGCGCCAACTTTGCACAGATTGGGTATTCAGGCTTTTGAACCTTTGCTGGTCAGCGGTCGAGCTATTCAGTTACACCCTCTTGTCTGTCCAGCGTTTAACGCCGACTTTGACGGTGACCAGATGGCGGTGCACGTTCCTCTATCCATTGAAGCTCAGGCGGAAGCGCGTCTATTGATGCTTGCTTCTAACAACATCCTGTCACCTGCAACGGGTCGTCCCATTGTTACACCCAGCCAAGATATGGTTTTGGGCTGCTACTACCTCACCACCGAGAATCCCAGTAAGCAAAAGGGAGAAGGGCGCTACTTCTCTAACTTTAATGATGTCGTCATGGCATACCACCAAGGAGAGATTGACATACACGCAAGTGTTTGGGTGCGCTTCCAAGGGATTGTAGAAGGTCAAGGTGAAGAGAAAGATAGCGATGAGCCTAAGGTCACAGTTTTGGAAGATGGTACGAAAGTCAAGGAATTTGATTTCCGACGTATTCGTGAAGATGCCGAAGGTGGCTTGATCTCGCAATATATCAAAACTAGCCCCGGTCGCGTGATTTTCAATCAAGCAATCTATGAATCCTTGGCTAGCTAAATATTAGCTAGATATTTTGTAACAGCAAAGCCATACTCTGCTGTTACAAATATTTGGAATTTCGGTTAATTACTCAAAAGATTATTTAATAGCTTAATACCATGGCAGATTTCACGATCATCAGCACGGATTCGCCTAGCGAGAACAAGCCTCAACGCTTTATCAATCGCACTATTGATAAGGGGCAGTTGAAGAAATTAATTGCTTGGGCTTTTACGCATTACGGAACAACTAGCGCTGCTAATGTTGCCGATCGCTTGAAGGAGCTTGGTTTTCGCTATGCGACTCAGGCGGGTGTATCGATTAGTATTGACGACTTGCAAGTTCCTGCCACTAAGAAGGCTTTGCTTGCAGAGGCAGAGCAGGAAATTGAAGCAACGGAAAGTCGCTATACCAGAGGTGAGATTACTGAGGTGGAACGTTTCCAAAAGGTAATTGACACTTGGAATGTGGCAAATGAAAACCTCAAAGATGAGGTGGTTAAAAACTTCAAGAGTAACAACCCTCTTAACTCTGTGTATATGATGGCGTTCTCTGGAGCGCGGGGCAACATCTCACAGGTTCGTCAGTTGGTTGGGATGCGGGGATTGATGGCCGATCCTCAAGGGGAAATTATCGATTTACCGATTAAGACTAACTTCCGTGAAGGGTTGACGGTTACTGAATATATCATCTCTTCCTATGGTGCTCGTAAGGGACTGGTTGACACAGCTCTACGGACGGCCGACTCTGGATACCTTACCCGTCGTCTGGTGGATGTATCACAGGATGTGATCGTGCGCGAAAATGATTGCGGCACAACTCGCGGTATTCGCTTAAAAGCCATGCGCGATGGTGAAAAAACCCTTATTAAATTGTCCGATCGCCTGTTTGGTCGAGTCGCGGCTGAGGAGATTGTCGATCCCACCACAGGTGAAGTGATCGTCATGAGGAATCAAGAAATCTCGGAAGACCTATCTTTGGCGGTTGCCAAGTCAGGTGTAGAAGAGGTATGTGTACGCTCAGCGTTTACCTGTGAATCAACGCGATCGGTTTGCCAAATGTGCTATGGCTGGAGCTTGGCTCATGCGGAGTTGGTAAACATTGGCGAAGCAGTGGGAATTATCGCGGCGCAGTCCATTGGTGAACCAGGTACACAGCTAACCATGCGTACTTTCCACACAGGTGGTGTATTTACTGGGGAAGTAGCGGAACAACAACGCGCTCCTTTTGATGGTTCGATCAAGTACAGCAAAAAGTTGAAAGTGCGCCCCATGCGTACTCGTCACGGTGAAGATGCATTTATCGTAGAAGCTAACGGTGATTTTACACTGGAAAGCTCTGAGGGCAAGCGTGTCTATGCGGTAACCCAAGGTTCAACGCTGTTGGTGCGTGAGGGCGAAAAAGTAACTCGCAATCAACTCATGGCTGAAGTCTCGGCAACGGGTAAAACTTCACGCAAGACTACTGAGAAAGCAACTAAGTCTTTAAATACAGGTTTAGCTGGTGAAGTGCTGTTTTCGGATCTGGCGATCGAAGAAAAGAAAGATCGTCAAGGGAACACCAGTTATGTAGCTCGTGGTGAAAAAGGTCGGGTTTGGGTATTGGCTGGTGAAGTCTATGACTTGCCTCCCACTGCTGAGCCTACCGTTAAAAACGAAGCTAATGTGGTCGAAGGCGATGTGTTGGCGGAAACCCGCTTGATTACTGAGCATGGTGGTGTCGTCCGTCTCAGTGAAGAGGATAGTCGCCATAACCGTGAAGTAGAAATCATTACGGCTTCAGTGGTACTGGATCAAGCGATCGTTAAGGAAGAAAGCTATCAGGGTCGTGAGCATTACATTCTGGAAACTCAAGGCGGTCAGAGCTTCTCACTTAAGGCTTCTCCAGGCACTAAGCTAACCAATAACCAAGTGGTGGCTGAACTAATTGATGACACTTACCACACTAAGAGTGGTGGAATTATCAAGTTTGCAGGTGTGGAAGTTGCCAAACGCAGCAAAGGTAAGCAGGGCTATGAAGTCGTCAAAGGCGGTACTTTGCTCTGGGTTCCTGAAGAAACCCATGAAGTCAACAAGGATGCTTCCCTATTGATGGTGGAAGAAAACCAGTTTATTGAGGCTGGCACTGAAGTTGTCAAAGATATCTTCAGCCAAACCGCAGGTGTAGTTGAAGTATTCCAAAAAAATGACATTCTGCGCGAAATTGTGATCAAACCTGGTGATTTGCACTTAGTTGATGATCCACAAACAGCGATGCAGAAGAATGGGACTTTAGCTCAGCCAGGCACAGAAATCATGCCAGGATTGACTTCACCCGAACTTCGCTATGTGGAATATCTAGACTCAACTGAAGGTCCTGCTCTACTGCTACGTCCAGTAGAAGAGTACCAAGTTCCTGATGTGCCAACGGTTCCTAGTCAAGAGTCGGTCAATCAAGAAGGTCGCTCAATTGGTTTACGCGCTGTGCAACGTATTCCTTATAAAGATGGCGATCGCGTGAAGGCGATCGACAGCGTGGAGCTGCTCAAGACTCAACTATTGCTAGAAGTTGACACCGATGCACCACAGTTGGCGGCGGATATTGAGTTTATCCCTAACGATGCTGATCCTGGTAGCTTGCGCTTGCAATTGGTAATTTTGGAATCCTTAGTAATTCGTCAAGATAATTCTGGAGATCCCGCCCACACGAATTCGCGGACTCGTTTGTTGGTTAATGATGGCGATCGCATTGAGCCAGGTGCTGTCGTTGCGCGTACCGAAATTCTCTGTAAGAGACCAGGCCAAGTGCGCGGTATCCGTCAAGGCTCAGAAGTGGTACGTCGCTTGCTGCTTGTCACAGAAGCCGACTGCATTACTACACCATGTCCTAACCCTACGGTTAAAGCAGGCGATTTATTGCGTTCAGGCGATGAGATTGGTGAAGGCGTGATTACCAATGAGTCGGGACAAGTGCTGCGAATCGAAGATGGTAAAGTCGTATTTCGGATTGGTCGCCCTTATCTCGTTTCTCCAGGAGCGCTTTTGCAAATCCATGACGCTGACCTTGTCCAAAGAGGTGACAACATCGCGCTACTGGTATTTGAACGCGCCAAGACTGGTGACATTATTCAAGGGCTGCCTCGGATTGAAGAGTTGCTTGAAGCTCGTAAGCCTAAGGAAATGTGTGTACTAGCCAGAACCGCGGGTACTGCTCAAGTTACCTACGACTCCGATGACAACCCTGAAGTAAAAATTCTCGGCAATGACGGTGTTCTGGATGATGACTACTCATTTAATGCTGGACAAAGTGTAATCATTTCCGATGGTCAGATTGTTTCTGCTGGTGAAGCGATTACTGATGGACCAGCGAATCCCCACGATATTCTTGATATTTACTTCCAAGCTTACAAAGAGTCGCTTGGTGTAAGGCAAGCGGCTTTGCTTGGTTTGCAGAAAGTACAAGAATTCCTGATGAATGAAGTTCAGTCAGTGTATCAATCTCAGGGTGTAGACATTTCTGATAAGCATATTGAAGTTATCGTTAAGCAGATGACTTCCAAGGTGCGAATCGAGGATGGTGGAGATACCACTCGTCTTCCTGGGGAGTTGGTAGAACTACACCAAGTTGAACAGATCAACGAAGCGATGGAAATTACAGGTGGCGCACCTGCGGACTACACTCCTGTGTTGATGGGTATCACCAAAGCTAGTTTGAATACCGACAGCTTTATCTCGGCGGCAAGTTTCCAAGAAACCACTCGTGTTCTTACCGAAGCTGCGATCGAGGGCAAGTCTGACTGGTTACGCGGTCTGAAGGAAAACGTGATCATTGGACGACTAATACCTGCGGGTACTGGCTTTAATGCTTACGACACCCCTGTGGTTGATGTTGATACTAGCTATGACAATGAGCTTGGCTATGATGAAGAGGCTGATGATGTGATTATTGACGACAATACTGCTCGCAATTATCAAATTATTGAGCCGCGCGTTGAGCCTATCCGTGTCATCGACAAACCTCGCAGTCGTCGCAGCTTTGATGATGAGCTGGTTGATGATGATGTGGAGTTTGAAGATGACGAAGAGGAAGATGATGACGAGTTTGAAGATGAAGATTAGTTGAATAAAGGCGATGCTAAGTATTGCCTTTCTCGGCAATCCAAATCCAAAAAAGAAGTTGCGGCGCTTTGCGCCGCAACTTCTTTTTTGGGTTTGGATTGTACTAAATTATTGCTTTGCTATAGCGATCGCCAATCGTATTAGAATCAAAACGAAAGAATCGAGATATGATAGCAGAGTTATTCAAATCGCCTTTATGGAACTATTTGCTGGTTTACTGACAACATTTCTGGGTTTAGCGGGTGCGCCTGGAATCGTTATTGATCGGGTAGCCACAGATTTTTTGCGCGGGCAGATTGTTCGAGCCGATGTTTTAGAAGTGCGGGTTGATAATGCCCCAAACTACCAAATCCTGTTAGGAAATGTTGATCGCATTCGGGTAGCAGGACGAGGAGTTCAGGTTTTAGACTTCTTGAGAGTCGATGAAATTGATCTTGAGACCGATCCTATTAGCATCGACCCAAATTTATTGCAGTCTGGACAAATTGTATTACGCAGACCTTTACAGGCAGCCGTGAGGGTGGTTCTTTTGTCTGAAGATATTAACGTTGCTCTAAGGTCGCCAACCATTCAATCTTCGTTTAAGAGTCTTAGCATTGACATTACTGGAACTAATAAAAATCCTGAAATTCTTGATTTAGTTAACCCAGAAGTGAATTTTTTGGAAGGCGATCGCATTAGACTCAGGGCAACATTACAATCACAACCAACCAGCACTAAGCCAAATCCCACCAAACTAGATGTTTCAGTTAACGCTCAGTTAATCACTATTGGCGGTACAAAGTTAAAGATTGTTGATCCTCGGATTGATCTAGCAGGAAGTCCTGTCCCCGAACGTATTACAAAGGCGTTTGCTGAGGGGTTAAATAAAGTACTGGATTTACGGCAACTGGAGACAAGGGGAATTACAGCGCGTGTCCTCAGGCTAGAGTTGACCGACGGCAAGATGCAAGTAATCGGTTTTGCCAAGATGAATTCTATTCCTAAACAATAAATATTAGACGAATGGCGGCTTTTTACGCCTCCATTCGGTTTATAGCTATCGCCAAGTGTCCTAAAACCCAAGAATTAGCTGGCGGCGCTCCGCGCCGCCAGCTAATTCTTGGGTTTTGATTTGTCCTAAAACAAATGGTAGTCCGCGAGATGTAAGGATAAAATCATAAAAGAACTCTAAGACACTTAATTACCAATGCCAAATTGTCCAAACTGTAACTCAAAAGATGTGGTCAAAAATGGTTTTATTCATAACGGGAATCAAAATCATAAATGTAAAGCCTGTGGTCGCCAGTTTGTTGAAGCACCACGGCAAAAACTAATCTCTGAAGAAACCAAAGCCTTGATTGACAAACTCTTACTTGAGAAGATTCCTCTTGCAGGTATTGCCAGAGTTTGTGACGTTTCTGAAACTTGGTTGCAGAATTATGTCAATCGTAAATACGAGGCGATTCCTCAACAAGTAAATGTATCCGCTAAAAAAAAAGGAAGACTAACGATTCAGTGTGATGAAATGTGGTCTTTTGTTGGCAATAAAGGCAATAAACAGTGGATTTGGCTTGCCATTGATGTTGATACTCGCGAAATTGTTGGCGTTCATATCGGCGATCGCTCCGCACAAGGAGCGCAAAAGCTTTGGAATTCTTTGCCCAGTGTTTATCGTCAGTGTGCTGTTGCTTATACAGATTTTTGGAATGCATATTCTGTTGTGTTCCCAGACATGCGGCATATCGCGGTTGGAAAGGAAACAGGGAAAACCAATTATATTGAACGTTTTAACTGTACGATGCGACAACGAATCTCTCGACTAGTTCGTAAAACTCTCTCTTTCTCTAAAAAAATAGAAAATCATATTGGTGCTATCTGGTTTTTTATTCACCACTACAACTCATCCTTACTTGTTTAGGACTACCAAACAAATGACTTTAGTTATAAAAAGCCTGAACAAACTGTAATCATTACTTTAAATATTTCAAAGTATCATCTATGCAAATTAGGCTAGCAGTAGAACAGGATCTCCCGAAGATTATTGAAATTTATAATGCCGCCATTCTCAGTCGTCTTGCCACTGCCGATCTTGAATCCATTTCTGTTGATAGTCGCCGTGATTGGTTCCGTTCCCATGACGATCGCTATCCCGTGTGGGTAATGACCATTGGCGATCGCAATATTCGCGGAGATCAAAATGAACAGATTCTGGGTTGGTTGAGTTTGCAAATGTTTTATGGTCGTCCTGCTTATCACAAAACTGCGGAAGTTAGTATTTATATCGACCCAGATCATCAAGGTAAAGGAATTGGGAAACAGTTACTTAGTCATGCGATCGCCGCCTGTTCGCAGCTAAATATTTCTAAACTTGTGGGTTTTGTGTTTGCACACAATATGGCAAGCCGCAACTTATTTACGAGATATGGATTTATCGAGTGGGGATTGTTACCAGAAGTTGCAGAACTTGATGGAGTGAAGCGAAGCTTAATGATTTTAGGTAAGGCTATATAGGTGAAGAGAGAGGTGACACTTCGCGTCGCCTCTCTCTTCTGGGTGGGTGATAGCTATAAATTGCGTAGTGGAGTTTCCTGACCGTAAATAAGTTTATGCTCTAAATTATTGCAGACTAGCCATGTAACGATCGCGATCGCGACAGGTATCATGCTCAACAAAATTAAAGTTAAATTGGTGGGAGCAAATAGGAAGCTCACTAAAGGGCTAAATGTCCATGTGATCGAGGCGATCGCAATGCTTATGGTTTTTAATCGGCGCACAGTTTTTAAGGCTTTGGAACAACTCGCGCATTTAGAAGTGTGAGAATGGTAGCGATCCAAAAGAACTTTTTTAGGTAATGGCTCTTTTAATCTCGCCTTAGCAAATGGGTCAGCTTCATAGCGAGTAAACCATTTGCGTAGTTCAGAAACATAGGTATCGGCTGGAGTTGCCAAATAGAAAGCCTTAGCGTAATTATGACTATTTTCTGGCTTAGTTAGAGCTTCTTCTAAATAGCGTTCTTGGTAGTGTAAAAAGATTTGATCGTCTTCTAAAATTCCATTTTGTCCAATATGAGAATACCAGCGAGGAGTGATGCTAATAAAAAAGCGCGGAATTGCAGAACTGAATTGAAAAGGAAATCGTGCAAATAGCCGACATTCTCCTTTACGAGTGGGAGTTGCATATACGACTGTCATTGTCCTTCCAAATTGCTTAGAAGTTAAGTCATGCCACATCAAATTGGGAGCGACAAAAGTTGTATCCTGCCTCCCTAGCTTGCCACGTCTTGGTCCTTCTTCCCATATGCCTTTAAAGCCTTGTTTATTGGATTCGATAACTTCTAGACTCATTGGCGCAGCATTTACTCGATTGCCCACGGATTTATGGTGTGTAAACGGAAGGTGGCTAGCATCAAGGACATTTTCGAGTAGCGTGATGGCATTATAGGGTAAATCACGAAAAGTACCAAATAGAGTCCATTTCCCTTGATCGGTTTCTAGTGGTTCGATAATGGGAACTTTGACACTAGAAGCTCTATCGGGATTACCAGCATATACAAATAACAAACCTTGTTGGGATTGAGCAGGTAATGCTGCAACACAGGCTCTTAGAGAACTATGCGCTGTGCCATCCTGTGACTGTTGAGGTATGCGATCGCAGCTTCCATCGCCCTTAAAAGCCCAACCGTGATAGGGACATTCCAAAAGTCCATCCTCGGCAATTCTCCCTTCCGACAAAGGAACAAGTCGATGGGGGCATCGGTCATCAAACACTTTCCACGCATTTGTATGACAATCCCACCAAATCACAAGATCGCGTTCTAATAAAGTAAATTTATTAGGCTTTTTTTTATCTAGATCTTCTGTATAAAAAACGGGATACCATGCTTCTTTGCAATCAAAGCGATCGGAATTTTGTCCACCTGCGGGTAAACTCTGCGATCGCTGATCATCATTATTTTGGCTAGAAGCATCTTTGAGCAGAATATTTGCTGTCATGGCAACTAAGTGGGATCGCATTGTAAAGTTATGTATAGTTTAGCTTCACTAGACCATGAAGTGTAGGATTAGGTGCTTTAAAAGTACTCACAAATCAGTGGTGCGCCGCTTTGCGCCACACCACTGATTTGTGAAGGCCTTAGTAGCAGACCACTAATTAAATCGGCAGTATTTAGTTAGTGATTTCCTTAAGATCTCTTGATAGTCTTGATCTCCGACTTCGTAGGCTCCAAACCTCTCCAAATGCGGGTTCATAAGCTGTGCGTCAAATAATCCGTAACCTCTCGATCGCAAATGCTCCACCAGTTTTACCATCGCGACCTTGGAGCCTTCAGGAATTTTAAAAAACATTGATTCCCCTATGAACATCCCTCGAATTGCGATCCCCAAAATTCCGCCCGCTAATTTGCCATCTTGCCATGTCTCAAAACTGTGGCTCCACCCTGCTAAGTGCAGATCCATATAAAGCGATCGCAGCTCTGGAGAAATCCAAGTGGTATCGCGATTAGCACAGCCTGCGACCACATCTGCAAAGGCAGTATCAATTCTTACTTCAAAACGATTTTGATTAAGCGATCGGCGTAGAGACTTAGGATAACGAAAACGCTCATCCAATGGGATCAAAGTCCTTGTTTTGGTGTAGTACCATTCAATTGGTTGACCATCCCCTTCAGACATCAAAAAATAGCCTTGGGCGTAGCCATCAATTATGTCAGTGACATTAAACCTTTCCACCAGTAGTTCCTTATCTCGCGATTGGATGATCGTATTTTAATTTATAAGAGCTGGGCATAATTAAAACCCCAAAACCTTTGACACACGCTACTCATGCATCAAAGGTTTTGGGGTTTTATATTTAATTACGCCTGACTAGACAATTTCGAGACGAAATACTTGTTTTAAAATTCTGTTGGGTTAAATATTTACGAATTAATGCTTTAAAAACAAGTGATCCCTGATCACAAAGTAAAGTTTACTTTTTAATCTTAGGGATCACTTGCCTTTTTATTAAATTGGTATTTAAATTCAGAACCTATAAATATGCTGGCTCCGTTTGAATAAATATATTTTGATAGATATTTGCACCTTTTGGGGATCGCTTAACATTTTCTTTATAGTTTATTTTTTGTGCTTTTAATAAGTATTTTTACCTGCTCAAATAATTGTTTTAGTTTCCCCCTAAGTAACTCTTTCTTTAACAACTTCATGAATATACTTGGTCAACAAACTAGATAGATTTGTAAAGGTTCAGTCACTTGTAGAGCTTTTAAGTGAGCGAGATATAGAAAATTGTTTCTCCGTTGAAGGCTGAGAAACAATCCCGTACTTCACTAGACTGTGAAACGCTGTATAGCAATGTAAATTTTGCTTAGAAAAAAAGAGTAATGGCAGCGCTTGCGCCGCCATTACTCTTTTGGGTTCTGATTTGTCCTAACTAACTCAATTTAGGAATACTAGAATATTAATCTCTATTGATTTTCTGGGCAGTAGACGTAGTGGGCATAACACCGTCATTATCTGGAGATGCAATTTGGGAAGGATCAAGTACCTTAATAGTCACTTGATTATTTTTGATATAGCCATGCTTTCTCAGGAGTAACTCTTTGCTTCTGCCAGTATTTAACGAATCTGGGAGATTTTCTCTCATACCATTGACTCGCTGCTCTACGGTGTTAACTTCACTATTGATCTCGTCAAGACGATCCTTCTGTGAAGATTGGTAGGGTAACAAACTAGAAATCGTGGCGATCGCAACTAGTGACAACGCTGCATTAACAGCAATTACAATTACAGATTCAATTGTTTTGGCGCGATAGTAACTTTTTCGCTTTATTTGAATATTGTGAGCAACTGCATCACTGTAGTCATTAACAATATTACTAAAATTAGGATTGGCAACTAGAGAAGTCACCTTACTTCTAGAGGTCGCAAGGCTATCATACGAGCCTTTACCCACTATGCGATTTATGCCAAGCTGGCTGGGAGACTTCCGTTTAGCTTGTCTGGACATTTCAGGAGAAAATCGCGGAGAGAAATCTCGTTTGGCAACCATTCACAACCTCTAGATTAAAAAATAAGGGGAGGGGGAACTAGGAGTTGGAAAGTGCAGAACCTAGCAAAGCGGCTAGAACTGCGGGGATTAGAGCAACTACCAAAGCAGTGAACACTTGAGTATCTGAAAGATTCATACAATATCTCCATATATAAATACTTATTTCGCTATTAACAATACACTGTCACATCAAAAATTGGTAGTGTTGTAATGATAAGCCAGCAATTTATAGTCATATCCAACTGCGTTAATCCAAAGCTCAAAAGTAAAGTTGCGGTGCTTCGCACCGCAACTTTACTTTTGAGCTTTGAGACTGCATCGAGAGCTACAGACTTTGAGGCTGGGTTTTAGTTATGCCCAGTTACTTAATACCTTTGTCTAGGAAATTGCAATGTGATCGCTTGAAGTATGCTTAGCTATGCTTATATGATAAGCAGCTTAATAATTATTCACCTAATATATAAACAGTTATTTTACCTAAATAATTAGCAGAATATCTTTATAATGTCTTAGTTTTGATTGTTTTGCGTTAGTTATCAATCTCAGACTATAGAGGTGAAAATTTGGAATTTCAAACTACCGCGCAAGAAGCCTGTTATGAGAAAGTTACAACTTGGATTCAAGAGATATTTGGCAGATGTCCATGCGCTCGTCCAGATATCCCCGGATTAGGAATGTTTGTTGGTTCAGCGCTTGTGGAAGTACTGGTCTTTGCTTGGGATAAAGATGATGCAGTTATAAACACACGATCTTATGTAGTAGTAGGAGCTGAACTAAAGCCAGATTTGATGCGTTATTTGTTAGAAGAAAATGCCAAGATGATGTTTGGTGCATTTGGAATTTCCCCAGACAATGAAATTCTGTTTGAGCATTCAATAGTTGGCTCGACTTGTGACAAAAAAGAGATAGAGGCTTCTGTAAAAGCGGTTATGGAAATTGCTGATGATTATGACGATAAGATTGTTTCGCGATGGGGAGGCAAACGAGCTTTGGACAGAATCCATGCAGGAACCTTATCAAGTACTGGTTGGTCTTTGCCTACTTTGTAATTAAAGTGCTTTGCGCTGGTCTAAAACCTAGAAATATTTTTAAGAACGGCGCGAAGCGCCGTTCTTAAAAATATTTCTCATAGCCTCAATAGGCTGTAAAAGAACATTTAGAGAATTTCTACAGCGCTTTGCGCTCAAACCCGAAGCAATAACTTTTTTTGAAAGTGTTACTTTGCAACACTTTCAAAAAAAGTTATTGCGATTCGTTTGCTCGGAAATTGATGTAAGTAGGAACGCAAAGCGCTATATTCTAAATAGATTCTAACTTAGCAAATTTCTATGTCCCAAGCGATCGCCGATATTAATGACAAAATCAAAGCTGGCAAGGCAAAAGTTCTTACTGCCTCAGAGCTTAAGCTTCTTGTTGCCGATGTTGGGGTGAGCCAAGCCGCCAAGCAAGTAGATGTTATTGTGACAGGCACGTTTGAGCCAATGGAATCATCGGGCACGATCATCAATTTGGGACATACTGATCCACCAATTAAAATTCGCACCTGTTGGATTGACAATGTTCCTGCTTATGCAGGATTTGGAGCAGTTGATATTTATCTGGGCGCGACCCAAGAAGCGGAAGGCAGTGAAGAATCGCCTCAAAATCGAGGTGGTGGTCATGTGATTGCTGATTTAATTGCAGGGAAAAATGTTCCTTTTAAAGCGATCGGACATCCTAACGACTGCTATCCCCGTGCCAATTTTGAAACAACAATCAACAAAGACTCAATCAATCAGTTCTATCTATTTAATCCCCGCAATCTCTATCAAAACTTTATTGTGGGAGTAAATGGTGGCGAAGAGACTCTCTACACTTACCTAGGTCCTTTGCAACCGAGATTGGGAAATGCTGTCTATTCTAATCCAGGGGCAATTTCACCATTATGGAATGATCCAGACTTACAATTGATTGGAATTGGTACGCGCATATTTATGGGCGGCGGCGTTGGTTATGTAGCTTGGGAAGGAACACAACATTTTCCATTACAGAAGCGCTTAGAAAATCGCACACCGATTGGTCCCGCAGCAACCTTAGCGTTGATCGGTGATGCCAAGCAAATGACTTCAGAATGGGTGCGCGGCTGCTATTTTCGCAATTATGGAGCTTCCTTAATGATGGGAGTAGCTGTACCTTTGCCCGTGATTAATGAAGAGGTTGTAGCAAAAGCTGCTGTCTTAGATCAGGAATTAGTTGCTCCTGTGATTGACTTTTCGATTCCTCGACGAGTACGTCCAATTTTTGGCTCTGTTTCTTATGCTCAACTCAAGTCTGGAAAAATTGAGATTGCTGGAACATCGGTGCGGACTGCGCCCCTAGCTAGTTTACATCTATCTGAAGAAGCAGCAAAAACTCTCAAGAATTGGATTTTAAGGGGAGAGTTTACTCTCACCGAGCCTGTTGCCATGTTGCCGAGCGATCGCACTTTTCTGTCTCAAGATATTAGAGTTTTCTAAGCAATTCAAAACCCTAAAAGCCAATAGCGGCAAATCCTTTCGCCATTGACTTTTTAGGCTATGGGTAATTGTTTTGCTTCAGTTGCTGATTCAGTTTCCCAATGACTGAGGATAATCGCATTGGTGCTGTTGCCAATAATATTAACCACTGTCTTAAATCCATCAGTGAGTCGATCAATACCTGCAACTAACGCGATCGCCTCTAATGGCAGTCCTGATGCTGATAGTACAGTTGCCATCGTGATCAATGCCGACCCCGGAACACCAGGGGTACTAAAGGAAACCAATAAACTACTTACCGCGATCGCAGTGAGTAGAGAGGGTGTAAGTGGGACATGATAAATTTGGGTTACAAATAGAGCATTAAATCCCTGTAAAATCGCAGCCCCATCACGCTTGAGGGCTGTCCCTAAAGGAATTGCAAAACTGGCAATTTCTTCGCGCAAGCCATAGTTTTCTTGAATATTTTGTAACACTATAGGTAAGGCTGCATTAGAGCTAGCTGTCCCAAAAGCTAAGGCGATCGCTTCCGATAAACTTTGCAAAAACCTCAGAGGCTCAGCTTTGAGAATCAATAAGACAATTAAGTCTAAAGCAACCATTACGGAAGACGCAATCACTAAACCCAAAACATAGAGAAATAGTTTTGCTACTAGTTCTAATCCTTGGGTAGCAATTACAGAACTGATGAGCGCAAATACTCCAAAGGGCGCGACAAAAAGAATGATTGAGAGAGTCTTTTCGCTGATGTGATAAATGCTTTCAATCAAATCTAAAAAAGGTTTAGCTTGTTCTCTAGCTAGCTGAACTCCAATCCCTAAAAGCACTGCTGAGAAAATGATTTGTAATAGATTGCCATTACTTAAGGACTCTAATGGATTGGTGGGAATCAAGCTAACCAGCCAAGACACTAGGGAAGGGTCTTCCTTTATATCAATTGTTTTCGCGATCGCAAAACCACTCACTCCACTTCCTGGTTGTAAGAAATAGGCTGTTCCCATACCTATAGCCAGAGCGATCGAGCTGGTAACTACATAGCTAAACATAAGCTTGGCGGTATATCGACCTACTTGCCCCGCCCCTTGAATGCGCGTTAAGCCCATAATCAACGAAGAGAAAACTATCGGCACAACTACAAACTGAATTAGTCGTAAAAAAGCCTCGCCTACAGGAACTAAAATATTTGAATTAATTAGGTCAATATATTCCGAAAAAGCCGTATTAAGTAAAGTTCCAAATACAACACCAAGTCCCAAAGAAAGCAAAATTAAGGTTGATAAATTCATATTCTAAGTAGCATTTTGGGTAACTAATACAGCGATTGAATAGATGGACACAAATGCAAAGACTGTTGGACAAAGCCAAAACCCAAGAGAGAGTGGCGGCGCGAAGCGCCGCCACTCTCTCTTGGGTTTACAGCAATAGGAATAAATTTAGCTTAAGAAGACGCATTAGAAAGTCCAAAATGAACGGCGATCGCAGGTTTGTTAATGAGACGTGGGAACATCGCGAACTGAGACTATGGCGACTAAGTTGTTATGTTAGCGATTGATATATAATCAAGTCTGCTAAGTTGCTTCTTTTGATATAGCGCTTTGCGCTTTCTTAAAACCCAAGAAAAATTTCTAAAAGGCTGGCTTTGCCAGCCTTTTAGAAATTTTTCTTGGGTTACTCAAAGCATTTCTTAAAACGAATTAATATTTTAGATACAAATAAGATGCTATGGCGGATCGTTACGTTCGCGTAAAAACTTCTCAAGGGAAGATTTATTATGGATTGCTAGAGTTAAATCAGTCCGTAAAATTACTTAGCACCGCACCTTGGTTGGGAGGTGAGCCAAATGGTGAGTTATTAGCCCCCGACACCTATGAACTTTTGGCTCCCTGTGAACCAAGTAAAATCGTGGCAGTTGGCAAAAACTATTCGGCTCATGCTGCCGAAATGGGCGGAGAAGTCCCTAAAGAGCCAATCCTATTTTTAAAGCCAACTACGACCATCATTGATCCTGAAGCTGAGATTGTTTTACCGCCACAGTCTAAACGAGTTGAGTACGAAGGTGAGCTAGCCTTGATTATTGGCGAAAGGTGCTTTAATCTCACACCTAATCAAGCGATCTCGGTCATTTGGGGATATACGATCGCTAATGATGTGACCGCTCGCGACTTGCAACGGAGTGATAGTCAATGGACGCGGGGTAAAGGTTTTGATACTTTTTGTCCGCTAGGGCCTTGGATTGTACAGGAAATTAGTCCGACTGCGATGATTCAGACTTTTGTCAATGATGTCAAAAAGCCATTTCAGTCGGCAACTATTGATGAGATGGTTTTTTCTCCTGACTATATCGTGTCTTACATTAGTCAGATTATGACTTTATTACCTGGGGATGTAATTCTCACTGGAACGCCTGAGGGGGTGGGGCCAATGCAAGAAGGCGATCGCATTTATATTGAGATTGAGGGGATTGGAAAACTACAAAATTCTGTAGTTATGAGAGAACCAATGGTTGTTGTGGATGAACTTATAGATGAAATTGAAGGCTAGCGCTGAAAACCACAAAATTGGTTTCATAATGGGTTTCATCATGCAAACTGCTGTATTTAAGGCTTCAATTAATAAACATGAAATATTTAATAAAAACACTAAACTTTGCGATCGCCACTATAGTCTCTTGTGCGCTGGTTATTGCCTGTAGCCCCACCTCCACAAATACTAGCAGTCCTGCAACTGGCAATCCCACGGCTAGTAACCCTAGTACTACCAATCAAAAGGCAATTCCTATTGGGATTGCCTTTGCTCAGACTAGTAATGTAGCTCTGCTGGGGCAGGAAGGAGTAGCGGGAGCCAAAATTGCGGAGGCTTATTTTAATCAGCAAGGCGGGATCAATGGCACACCGATTCGGTTGGTTTTTCAAGACACGGCGGGTGACGAGCAAGGCGCGATCAATGCTTTTAACACTCTCATTTCTCAAGATAAGGTAGTCGGAATTGTGGGGCCAACCCTCTCCCAACAGGCTTTTGGCGCTGATCCGATCGCTGAACGTGCAGGTGTCCCAGTCATCGCCGCCTCTAATACAGCCAAGGGGATTCCCCAAATCGGTAAATTTATTGCGCGGGTATCAGCTCCTGTGGCAGTGGTTGCCCCCAATGCGATCGAGGCAGCTTTAAAAATTAATCCTCAGATTAAAAAAGTAGCGGTTTTCTATGCTCAAAATGATGCATTTAATAAATCAGAAACAGGCACTTTCCAAGAAACTGTTAAGCAAAAAGGTTTAGAACTTGCCACTGTGCAAACATTCCAAACAACAGATACAGATTTTCAATCCCAAGTCACAAACGCGATCAATGTCAAACCTGATTTAGTGATTATTTCAGGACTGTCGGCGGATGGTGGAAATCTAGTTAAACAGTTGCGTGAACTCGGTTATAAGGGCTTGATTATTGGTGGTAATGGGTTAAATACTTCTAATTTGCTTCCAGTTTGCAAAGCTCTCTGTGATGGCATCATCATTGCCCAAGCCTATAGCCCTGAACTAAAAAAATCGATTAATACTGACTTCCGTAAACTCTATAATGAGCAGAACAAAAAAGAACCACCACAGTTCAGCGCCCAAGCGTTTACTGGGGTACAGGTATTTGTGGAAGCTTTGAGAACTTTGGATAAAACAACTAAGGTAAGCTCACTAGACTTGCCCCAAGTTCGCACCAAACTCAATGACACTTTGCTCACTGGCAAGTACGAAACTCCAATTGGTGAGATTAGTTTCACTCCCGAAGGAGAAATTATTCAGAAGCAGTTTTATGTAGCTCAGATTAAAATGGAAGCTGACGGAAATAGCGGTAAGTTTACTTTTATTCAATAAGTAGTTAAGAAAACCCAGATTGCAGTGCCGCCCGCGTAGCGGGCGGCACTGCAATCTGGGTATAACTATGCCGAGCTATTTAAGTCTTTCTTAAAACCACAAAAAGTTTTTGAAAAGCTGGCTTTGCCAGCTTTTCAAAAACTTTTTTTACTACAAAAGCCTCAACAGATTGTATGAACTTTGAAACTGAACTTAACTTAACTCTTCGCGCCCGCTATCCTCTGATTTACATACCTTCAGCCGAAGAAGAACGTGTGGAATCAGTAATTAGCAACGTTGCCAAATCCCTTGGTCGCAGCGTATTTATCTGGGATTTTGTGGATGGCTATCAGTCCAACCCCACTGATGCAGGAGCAGGTAAACGAAATCCTTTGCAAGCCTTAGAATTTGTCGATAAAATTTCTAAGGCTACAGTATTTGTATTGCGAGATTTCGATCGCTTTCTCGAAGATGTGGCGATCGCGCGTAAGCTCAAAAATTTAGCGCGTAAACTCAAGAGTGAATCTCAAAATATCATTATCATTGCTTCTCAACTTAGTATTCCTGATAATCTTAGCGAATTTTTCTCAATCTTAGAGTTTCCTCTTCCTAATCCTGAAGAATTAAAAATTGAAATAGAAAAATTAGCTCATCACACAAATAATACTCAATTAAACAAACAAGCAATTGATGAATTGGTGCGAGCAGGGCAGGGATTGTCATTGGAGCGAATTAGAAGAGTGCTAGCCAAGGCGATCGCCGAAAATAATCAACTAAGTCCCGAAGATGTGGAATTAATCCTCGAAGAAAAGCGCCAAAGTATTCGCCAAACTCAAATCTTAGAGTTCTATCCATCCACTACAGAGATTAGCGATATTGGTGGATTAGACAATCTCAAAGAATGGTTATTACGAAGAGGTGGTGCATTTAGCGATCGCGCCCGCAAATATGGTTTACCCCATCCACGAGGCTTATTGCTTGCGGGTATTCAAGGTACAGGTAAATCCCTAACTGCCAAAGCAATTTCTCACCATTGGCATCTACCCCTATTGCGTCTCGATGTTGGTCGTCTCTTCGCTGGTTTAGTTGGCGAGAGTGAATCTCGCACCCGTCAAATGATCCAGTTATCCGAAGCTCTATCGCCCTGTGTGCTGTGGATTGATGAAATCGACAAAGCTTTTGCGGGAACAGATGGTCGCGGTGACTCAGGAACGACCAATCGCGTCTTCGGTACATTTTTAACATGGATGGCAGAAAAAACTTCTCCTGTATTCGTAGTAGCAACTGCGAATAATATTCGTACTCTTCCACCAGAATTATTGCGAAAAGGACGCTTTGATGAAGTGTTTTTTGTGGGCTTGCCTAATCAAGAGGAGCGATCGCAGATTTTTTCGGTGCATTTAAACAAGTATCGCCCCCACAATATTCGCGTCTATGACATTGATCGACTCGCTTACGAAACGCCTGATTTTTCAGGTGCTGAAATTGAGCAAGGCATCATCGAAGCAATGCACATTGGATTCAGTCAAAATCGCGACTTTACCAATGAAGATATTCTGGAAGCGGCGAGTCAGATTGTGCCACTAGCACAGACAGCTCAGCAAGAAATTCAGATGTTACAGGAATGGGCTACGTCTGGTAAAGCCAGACTAGCTTCACGACAAAATACTTTCAAATAATAAATAAGGCTAGACATTGCCCAGCCTTATTTACTATTTCTGATTAGAAAAAAGCCAAAAGAGAGTTGCGGCGCGAAGCGCCGCAACTCTCTTTTGGCTTTTTTATTATTCGTCCTCAGCAAATTGGTAGCGGAATAGATCTTTAGGATCGGGTTCGGGAGAAGATTCGGCAAATCTTACGCATTCTTCAACGACATCACGGATTTTCTTGTCGATCGCCTTTAACTGACTTTCTTCCACCAAGCCATGCTCAATGATGCGGCTAGCAAAGATTTTGATCGGATCGCGACCAAACCACTTGTCCTTATCTTCTTTGCTGCGTAGCTCATCAGGGTCAGCCAGAGAGTGACCTCTAAAGCGATAGGTCATACATTCTAAAACCGTGGGACCTTCCCCAGCACGGGCGCGACGAACCGCCTCTTGAGTACGTTCACGCACCGCCAACACATCCATTCCATCGACTTCAAATCCCGGCATTCCAAAAGCTTCAGCTTTCTTGTGAATCCGCACATCAGAAGTAGCGCGATGGTGCTTCATGCCGATCGCCCAATCATTGTTTTCGATTACAAAAATAATTGGCAGCTTCCACAAAGCCGCCATATTTAGGGTTTCGTAAAACTGACCATTGTTGCTAGCACCATCCCCAAAGAAACAAGCAGTAACTTGATCGGCATTGGGATCGCCCATGACTTCGCGTCGATATTTCGACTGAAAAGCTGCGCCAGAAGCAACGGGAATCCCTTCAGCGACGAAGGCATAGCCGCCTAAAAAATTATTCTTAGCTGAGAAAATATGCATGGAGCCGCCGCGCCCCTTGCTGCATCCTGTTTCTTTGCCAAATAGTTCTGCCATGACTTCATTGGCGGTGACACCTGCACTCAAGGCATGAACGTGATCGCGGTAGGTGCTACATACATAATCATCGGGACGCATCGCCTTGATTACGCCGCTGGCTACGGCTTCTTGACCGTTGTATAAATGCACAAATCCGAACATTCTTCCGCGATAGTACATCTCAGCGCACTTGTCCTCGAAAGTGCGCCCCAATACCATGTCTTCGTAAACAATTAAGGCTTCGTCTGTGGTGATATTTAGTGCAGAGGTCGCAACATTCGCAAGAGTGTCTTGAGGCATCGATTCAATACTGTGATAATCGTTAAATTTTTCTTTTGATAGTCTAGCAGCGATCGCCTATTGCGGTATAGCGATCGCCACAGCTTTTCCGCTTTAATTAAGATTGGCTATGCATTCTAGTACACAAAACCCCCAGAAGACGAGTTGCGGCGCGAAGCGCCGCAACTCGTCTTCTGGTTTTGTGTAGTGACTACAGTTATGGCAACCAAAGTGATAGCTGGGACAAAACCCAAAATATGAGTGGCGGCGCTTCGTGCCGCCACTCATATTTTGGGTTTGATGTTCTAAGCAACCCTTTTATTGCTATATGTAAAAATTATTCAGTAAGTAAAGTTTAAATTAATGACAATAAGAGTTGGGATTTTAGGATTTGGTGGCTTGGGACAAGCCGCAGCAAAATTGCTCAGTGCCAAGCAAGAAATGCAGCTAGTCGTAGCAGCAGACAAAGAAGGTTTTGCTTATAATGCCGATGGATTAGACGCTAAAGCCGCGATCGCCGCCTATCAGAGCCAAGGCTCATTAGGTTATCTCGAAGGATCGGGTATTTTGACTGAAGAAAGTATTGCCAAAGCGATCGCGGCGGCAAAGGATGTTGATGGTTATTTTTTAGCTCTGCCCAACCTGCCTAACACTTTCATGGCAACTGTGGCTAAGCAATTTATCGCCTCAGGGTGGAAAGGGGTGCTTGTTGATGCAATCAAGCGAACTAGCGCTGTGGAGCAGATGATCGCCCTTGCCCCCCAACTAGAAGCCGCAGGAATTACCTATATGTCTGGTTGTGGTGCAACCCCTGGCTTACTAACAGCCGCCGCCGCGATCGCGGCTCAGAGTTTTGCGGAAGTCCATAAAGTTGAGATTACTTTCGGAGTCGGCATTGCTAACTGGAATGCTTACCGAGCTACTATCCGCGAGGACATTGCTCATATGTCAGGCTACACCGTCGATATGGCGCAAGCGATGACCGACGATGAAGTGGAAGCATTGCTAGAAACAACCAATGGCTTGATCAGTTTAGAAAATATGGAACATGCTGATGACATCATGTTAGAGCGTGTGGGAATTTGCGATCGCGATCGGGTCACTGTGGGCGGCGTAGTTGATACCCGCAACCCTAAAAAACCTCTCAGTACCAACATGAAGTTAACAGGACGTACCTTTGAGGGCAAAATCTCTACGCATACCTTCATTCTCGGTGATGAAACTAGCATGGCGGCTAATGTCTGTGGCCCTGCTTTTGGCTACCTCAAGGCGGGCAAAAAATTCCATCAACGCGGTATTTACGGCTTAATGACTGCGACTGAAGTTATGCCCGCATTTGTTCGATAAAATCTAATAATTTATGGGCAGCGCTCCGCGCCGCCCATAAATTATTGCGTAGCGCTATAGGTAATCAATAATCGCGTCAGCAACGCGATTAATCGCGCCCGTGGAGCCTAAACTTTCACGAACTTTTTTATACCCGTCTAACATTTCTTGCCGCGATCGCTCATTAGTCAATAATTCCAAAGCCATTGCCGCGATCGCTTCAGGATTTGCGTCATCCTGCACAAACTCAGGAATTACGGACTCCATATTTACTAAATTGACAGGCGAAATAAACGGTAATTGGAGCTTGACGATATATTTGGCAATCCAAGCCGTAATCACATTGACGCGATACAAAATCACCTGTGGCACATTTAACAAAGCCGTCTCTAAATTGACAGTTCCCGATTTACTCAACACCAAATCGGCAGCACTAATCGCCAGTTGCGACTGTCCCGAAATAATCGTTGCCTTAATGTCATATTCCGCTAACAAAGCCTCCACCGCAGGACGATACCGATCCAGAGAGAGCGGCAGCCAAAATTTTACATGGGGCAGTTTTGCTTGAATAATTTTGGCGGCTTTCAGAATTATCGGCATTACCGATTTTAACTCTTGAGTGCGTGAGGCAGGCAATAAAGTCACCACCAGTTCATCAGCGCCAATACCTAATTGTTGACGGGCGGCGGCGCGATCTGGCACTTTCGACATCAGATCGACAAAGGGATGTCCCACCCACTGCACGTTAGTTCCTTGCTTTTCGTAATAAACAGCTTCTTGCGGAAAAATAGCTAGCAATTTATCGGTAAAAGCTGCGATCGCTCTAGTATTTTTGTCATTAAAAGACCACACCCATTCCTGCGGCGCGATGTAATAAATTACAGGAATATTCAAAACTCGTTTGGCAAAATAACCCATCCCCTGATTGGGCATCATGTAATCAATCAAAACCGCCACATCAGGCGGCGATTTCTTTAAAGACTTTTTCGCAGTTTCCTGCACACGAATTGTCGGCAAAATATAGGGTATAGCTTCTACCGCGCCAATCGATCCAATGCCTACGGTATTGCCAAATAAATTTGCTCCTGCCGCCGCCATGCGATCGCCACCAAGCCCCACGATCTCTATCTCTATCTGCCTCAGAGCAGCACGTTCATGTAACGCCTCAATCAAAATAGCGCCATGCCAATCGCCCGACACCTCACCTGTACTAATAAATATGCGGCGCTTTTTTTTCTCTTCAGTCATAGATTCCATATTTAATTTTGGTGATCGTGAAATATAAAGATTTTGCGGTAGTTCCTCTCGATCCTACTCCCTTCCCAGTGAAGAATTAGCGTTGCGGCGCGAAGCGCCGCAACGCTAATTCTTGGTTTATATGTCTATTTCTTTGGCGGGAAGGGAGTACCTACCAAATAGGCGTTATGCAGTGAATAATTGGGGATGCGCGGCGAAACCGCGCATCCCCAATTATTCACTGAGAAGGGAAGAACATCTAGCGACATATTCTTTTATTCCAAAAGCTAGATATCGGATTCACTTATGGTACACTCGTAAAGGTCAAAAATTTGGACTGTAAATAAAGTGCCTAAACTCAAAACTCGTAAATCTGCCGCTAAGCGATTCAAGGTGACGGGTAGCGGTAAGTTTGCTCGCCGCCATGCTGGTCGCAATCACCTACTAGAACATAAGCCTACTGTTCGTAAGAGCAAGTTGGGTAAAATGGCTATAGTTGATGACACCGATAATGCCAGAGTAAGCGCAATGATGCCTTACGCCTAATTTAAGGATTTTTTAGGGCTTTACGCGCTAAAAAAATTAAATAAAAAACAACTATTTCACGATAAAAAACAACTGCAACTGCCATGACGAGAGTAAAACGCGGTAACGTAGCTAGAAAGCGCCGCAACAAAGTACTGAAATTAGCCAAGGGCTTTCGCGGATCGCACTCCAAGCTGTTCCGCACTGCTAACCAGCAGGTAATGAAAGCTCTACGAAATGCCTACCGCGATCGCCGCAAGAAAAAGCGCGATTTTCGTAGCCTCTGGATTACCCGCATTAATGCGGCAGCTCGCCAACAAGGTTTGAGCTACAGCAAGTTTGCAGGTTTACTTAAGAAAGCCAATATCGAAATTAATCGCAAGATGCTTTCTCAAATTGCGATTCTCGATCCTCAAGCTTTTACCGCGATCGTGGAAAAAGCTAAGGCTGTCCATTAAAGCAACAAAAAAGATAGGGGCAACGCTTAGCGTTGCCCCTATCTTTTTTGTTGATAGCGCAAACGCTTTAGTTCGCGACACGCTGTAATGGAAAGAAATGACCAACGGGTCCTTGTCCCTTGCCGATCGCTAGACTATATTTCAAAGCTTCGGTTACATAGTTTTTTGCCTCTTCTACAGATTGCGATCGCGGCTTGCCTAAAGCTAAGTTAGCTGCGATCGCCGCCGATAGAGTGCAACCAGTCCCATGAGTATGCTGCGTATCAATCACTTCAGTTCGCAAAACTTGGAGGCGATCGCCATCAAACCAGACATCAACAGCTTTGAGATCTCCCGTCATCCCGCCACCTTTGACTAATACCGATCTTGCCCCCAACTTATGGATTTTTAGAGCTGCCTCTTGCATATCCTCTAGGGTCACAATTTCCATGTCTGCAAGAATTTGAGCCTCATAGCGATTTGGTGTGGCGATCGCGGCAAGGGGAATTAACATATCACGCATAGTCTTAATCGCGTCATCATCTAATAACTTCGCGCCAACTCTCGACACCATTACAGGATCGACTACGACATTGGCAAACCCAAAGGCAACTAATTTTTTGGCAACGGTTCTAATGATTTCCTGATTGAGTAGCATCCCCGTTTTGATCGCATTCACCCTCATATCGATCATCACAGCTTCAATTTGAGCATTTACCGATTCGATTGGTAAAGCATCAACCCTTGTTACACCTTGAGTATTTTGTGCCGTCACACAGGTAAGTACACTCGTACCATGCACACAATGAAAAGCAAAGGTTCTTAGATCAGCCTGTATGCCAGCACCGCCGCCACTATCAGATCCCGCGATCGTCATCGCGATCGGCACATTTTCCGATTGATATTTCCTTTGATAATCCACTATACTCACCCCAAGAATAGACACTAAGTCAGTAGTATAGCTGTGGTCAAGCCTGTGTTCTTACCTAAGGCGAGAACAAAAAAACTAATATTTGTTTGTTAACTAAAGCATGATTGTTACACCTGTTAAATCTCTGACGCTCAAAGAGTTTCTAGAAATGCCAGAGACTGAACCTGCTAGTGAGTATATTCAAAATCAAATTGTCCAGAAACCAATACCAAAAGGAAGACATAGCAGGTTACAAAGTAGACTTTGTCAAGAGATTAATTTAAAAGTAGAAGTGCTTAAAATTGCCTATGCTTTTCCTGAACTGAGATGTAACTTTGGCGATCGCTCGATTGTGCCAGATATTGCAGTGTTTCTCTGGGAACATATTCCTTTTTTAGCAGACGGTGAAATTCCTGATAATTTTAATATTGCGCCAGACTGGATTATTGAAATCCTTTCACCCGATCAGAATGCAAATAAGGTGATTGGTAAAATTTTACATAGCATTCAACATGGCAGTAAACTAGGATGGCTACTTGATGCTGATGATAAAAGCATTCTTGTGTTTCAACCCAATTAACAGCCAGTTTTAATGTCCCATAGCGATCGCTTATCTGTTTTAGAAAATATGCCATTAGAATTAAATGCTATCGATATATTTGATTGGCTAAAAATGAGATAAAAATGCTAAATAAGATCACGCCGCTAATTCTTACTTACAATGAAGCACCAAATATTAGCCGTACTTTAGAGAAGCTTAATTGGGCGAATCGCATTGTAGTTATTGATAGCTTTAGTGATGATGAAACCTTAGAAATCGTCTCTCAACACCCCCAAGTAGAAATCTATCAACGCCAGTTTGACACACATACATTGCAATGGAACTATGGTTTAGATCAAGTAAAAACTGAATGGGTGCTTTCACTTGATGCTGATTATGTAATGTCTGAAGCATTAATTAGAGAACTTCAGTCAATATTCAGTAATGGGTATGAAGAACTATTAGATGGATACTTTATCAAGTTTCGATATTGTGTATTTGGGAAGCCATTAAGAGGCACGATTTTACCGCCCCGCCAAGCTCTATTTCAAAAAAGCAAAGCTATTTACATTGATGATGGTCATACCCAGTTATTACAAGTGGAAGGCAAATCAGGGCTTTTAAATTCACATATCAATCATGACGATCGCAAGTCTCTGAGCCGTTGGCTGTGGGCGCAGGATCGTTATATGAAGATTGAATCTAAAAAGCTCCTAACAACACCTAATAGCAAACTAGGTTTAGGCGATCGCTTACGAAAGCAAAAAGTAATTGCGCCTATTGTGATCTTTTTCTATTGCCTAATTCTCAAAGGTGGGGTTTTAGATGGATGGGCGGGTTTGTACTATGCATGGCAGCGAGTACTGGCTGAGGTGCTATTGGCGATTCGGCTGATTGAGCTAGAAAGAATTGAATAGAAGAATATCGTTTCTGCATAGCAGGCGATATTCTTTAAATTTAGCTATCCACAAAGAAAGTTAAAACGGTCTCATCGACACCTTTGAGCTTAAGCGGTTCGCGTTTACGAAGTTCCTCATCGTTGAGATAATCAGCAACTGCTGCCGATACTAAAATGCAATCAGGCTCCGCAGCCGCTTGAATTCTCGCCGCGATATTTACTGTCGGCCCGATCGCAGTGTAATCTGATCGCTCAGCACTGCCAAACATCCCCACTACTGCTGTACCTTGATGGATGCCACAGCGAAATCTGACCTTAGGAATTCCTTGTGCTTGCCATTGCTCATTTAGCTGCGCGAGATAGCGTTGCATATCCTTAGCCGTCTTAACAGCGCGGCGCACTTGTTCATTAGGGCTACATTCTTCAGGCGCTCCAAATAAAGCCATGATCCCATCACCCATAAACTTATCGACAGTGCCACCATTGGCAAAAATCGCCTCGGTCATCGCTCCCAAATACTGATTGAGAAGTTCGGCAACCCGACGCGATCGCAAAGTATTAGCGAGAGAAGTAAAGCCCACAATATCTGTAAATAGAACTGTGATCATCTTCGGCTCAGGACGTAAATCGAGACTGAGTTCACCTGTGGCGGCTTTAGAAACTAAACTAGCGGGTAAAAATCGCTTGAGGACTGATTCTGTTAAATATAGATTGAGCTGAGCAATCCGTCGTTCGTTAGTCTTGAGAGCTAGTAAATTTCGTACTTCGGCTAACAACTCGCGATCGTTAAATGGCTTTGCTAAATATCCATCTGCCCCCATCTCCGTCCCTTCGATACGAGTTTCTTCATTCGCTTTTGCCGTCAATAAAATAATCGGAGTGCCTGACAAAATAGAATCTTGACGAATCAACGCAATTAAATCCAATCCTGACACCTGTGGCATCATTAAATCGGTCACAATTAAGTCAGGTCGATGTTCTTGGGCTTGAGCATAGCCATGTGCGCCATTGCGAGCAGAAATTACCTGATAGCCTGACTGAGTTAATACGCGGCGCAAATAACCACGCAGATCTCGATTGTCATCGACAATCAGGATTTTGTTGTTACGAGTAGAATCAACACTTTCAGGATCTCCATCAAGGGCGATCTCATCAGTTTCCGAACCGATATCAATTTCTAAATCTGCTAATTCCACCGCAGCCCTTGATATTTGTAGATCCGCAGGTAAGTTAGTCACTTGCTCGGTGGGTAAATGATCTTTGCCCATAGGAAGGGAAACGGTGAAAGTTGTCCCATATCCATAATCTGAAGTTACGGAAATATCACCCCCATGCAAATTAACTAATTCCTTGACTAGAGATAAGCCTAAGCCACTACCTTCATAGCTGCGATTTACAGAACCTTCAGCTTGACGGAATCGCTCAAAGAGATAGGGAAGTTGATCTTGTCTAATGCCAATGCCTGTGTCATGGACTTGCAAAATACATCTGCGGGCTGATGATTCGGTGCGAATACTCACAGTAATGCTGCCATTACTTGGTGTAAATTTCATCGCATTAGATAATAAATTGTAGAGAACCTTATCGAATTTCTCTAGATCAAGATAAAGATCTGGGCATTCCGCAAACTCGCTGAATAGATGAATATTTTTGCGATCGCAATAGGGGCGGAATGAGTCAATGGTTTGACTAGTGAACTCCACTAGATTGCAGGGACGAAAGAAAGATTGCATTTTGCCAGCGTCAAGACGCTGAATATCGAGTAGTTGATTGACCAATCGCAACAAGCGCCGACAATTTCGTAAGGCAATCACTGATTGGTCATAGGGTAGTGCTTGAGAATGCTCGATCGCGGCTTCGAGTGGGCCAATGGTGAGAGTTAGGGGTGTGCGAAACTCATGGGAGAGATTTTGAAAAAACTCAGTTTTTTGGCGATCTAGTTCTAACAGTTGTTGAGCCTGTTGACGAGTCTTTTGAAATAGATTAGCCTGCTGCACTGCGATCGCCGCTTGAGCCGCCACTGCTTGCACTAGAGAAATCTCTTCAGGCTTCCATTGCCGAGGATGTTGATTTTGGCGCATAGAAATACTACCAATAATCTTTCCTTCGGAAATTAAGGGAACCATGAGTAGCGATCGGGCAATGGAGCGCAGTGGTAAATCGATAATATTCCATTCAGGATCTTCATGGAGATCGCTAATCGCTACGGGTTGCTTAGAATCAATCAAAGCCTGAAAAACAGGATTAACAGAAATGTCCACAAATGACTGTGGTAGAATTGATGAATCGGGGCTAGATGGAATATTTTCTAACTCATTGGGATCGAGTAAATGTAATCCCACACAACGTAAATAGCGATCTTCTTCTGTCCATAAAGACAGAGCGCAACTCTCTGAATTTAGAGCTTGCCCTAGCTGTTGCGTAATGGAAGCAAATATTTTCTGAGGATCAAGACTGGAGCGAATGGTGCTAGTAATTGTATTGAGAAGAGACTCACGGTTGGCGAGTTCCTGAACGCGATCGTAAGCTCTTGCCCGTGAACTGACGATCGCCGCTTGATCAGCAGCTAATTCAATTAAATCTAATTCATCGCTAGTCCATAGATGGGGAGTTTCGCAGTGATAGAGTGCTAGCAATGCCAAGCATTCCTGTGGCACTGATAGAGGCACAAATAGAACTGACTTAATATTTCCTTCCGCATAAATGGCTCGATCTTCTGCTGAAAGACGTTGATCATGATCAATGTCACTAATTGCCAAAATTTGCGGCAAAATGCTTAAAGTTTTTGCTAACTGTGGCGAGTTTGATAAGGCTCGATCGCCATAGACAAAATAATCTTCAGTTAATTTATCATTTTCAAATAGCCGTAGAATGCTTCCTGAAACCTCAAAATTACGCGCAATCGATTCGGCGATCGCGGCAATGCTTTCGTGATAGGGAGCGGCATTATCCACTGAGGAAGCGATCGCATTAAGCAGAGATTGTTGGCGAAGGGTGCGGCGCAGTTCCGCAGTGCGATTTCGCAACACATTATGCGTATCAATCGCTTGACTAACTACATTTCTGAGTTCTGTTTCGTCCCACGGCTTAGTTACATACTTAAACACCTTGCAGGTATTAATCGCTTCAACTAAATCTTCTACATCTGTATATCCCGTCAAAATAATCCGCATAGTATCGGGATATTTGATCGCCATTTGGCTCAGGAACTCGGTTCCACTCATGATCGGCATTCTTTGATCAGAGATGATTACCGCTACTTCCCCTTCACGATCAAGTATCTCCAGGGCTTCTAGACCACTATTGGCTCGTAAAACTTGAAACTCACGATAGAAAGTGCGAAACAACAAATCTAGGTTATCGGGTTCATCATCGATAACTAACAACTTAGGTTTAGGGGCGATTTGCGAACCCATGTAGCCACTTTTTCCTAAATAAAACCTATAACAATTTTAATTAAGTAATCAGGTATAACTAAAAACTAGATTCAAAGCCTGTGGTACTTGCTGTGCTTGCGCCACAGATTCTGGGATTTTATATTTAGTTACGCCTAGATACTCAATAGTTTTAAAACAGTAGTAACTTGGTTCTGAATATACTTCCTTTTGCAGTAAAAACGATCCTATTTGCGCGTTTTTGCCTAGCATTACAGCCTTTTGATTATAAGAAAACTTTTGAAAGGCTGGCTTTGCCAGCCTTTCAAAAGTTTTCTTATAATCAAAGCCTCTATAGACTTTGGACACAATTAAATTAAAACCCTAAGACCTGTGGCGCACCCGTAGGCTGTGCCACAGGTCTTAGGGTTTTAATTATGGATTTGCAGCCGTTTCTTGAGAGCCAATTGCGCCTCTTCCCGATCGTCGAAATGGATTTTTTCGCGTCCGATGATTTGATAGTCTTCATGCCCTTTCCCTGCGATCAAGACCGTATCACCTGCTTGAGCTTCCAAAATAGCTGTTTGAATACATTTATGCCGATCGCCTTCAACGGTCATCGGTTTATCGGCTATGTGGGCGCTAACTCCTACCACCACATCATCAAGAATACATTGCGGGTCTTCAGTACGCGGATTATCTGAGGTGACATAGACCTGATCGGCAAGTCTAGCGGCGATCCCACCCATAAGTGGGCGTTTAGTGCGATCGCGATCGCCTCCGCAACCAAACACACAGATCAAATTGCGCTGAGTAAAGGGACGCATAGCTTTAAGGAGATTTTCGAGACTGTCGGGAGTGTGGGCATAGTCAACCACGACGGTAATGTCCTGATCTTCACTAACCTGTACCCGTTCGACTCGCCCAGGTACATTTTTAAACTCTGGTAAATGACTGACCACCTCTGATAAGCCCATACCCATGTGCAACGCCGTGGCGATCGCCGCCAACATATTTTCGACATTAAAGCGACCTACCAGTGGCGAACTAAAGGCGATCTGTCCCTGTGGAGTATGTAAGATCCCCGCGGCTCCATTGGCTAAGTAGGTAAGATTTTCAGTATAGAAGTCGGCTTCAGGATTGCTAATGCTATATGTCCAAATGGGCTGCTCAGTGATCATGCCGATTAAACGCTGTGCAAAGGGATCATCCAGATTAATAATGGCGCGACCTTGTAAGTAAGTATCACTGAATAGCAAAGCCTTGGCTTGAAAATATGTTTCTAAGTCTTTGTGATAGTCCAGATGATCTTGGGTCAAATTGGTAAACACCGCTACATCAAACTGGCAACCCAGAACTCTTCTCTGGTCTAGGGCATGGGAGCTAACCTCCATCAAGCCCACATCACAACCTGCGGCGATCGCTCCTGCAAGCTGCCCCTGTAGGTCTACGGCAAAGGGTGTCGTATGGCTAGCGGTGTGGGAGTAGCCCAGCCAACGAGTATACAAAGTCCCAAACAAAGCCGCCGCATATTGAGTTTGCAATAAAAATTCGATTAAATGCGTGGTCGTAGTTTTGCCATTTGTGCCAGTCACGCCGACTAACTTCAGCTTTTGAGCAGGATAGTCATAAAAAGTAGTTGCCAATTTGCTGCAAGCCAACACCACATCATCTACAGCAATTGATTTGGCTTGATCTTGCTCAGACAAATTGGTAAAGGCTGTGGGGGAAACAATCGCCGCGATCGCGCCTTGAGCGATCGCCTGTGGTGCAAACTTACCGCCATCGACTTGAGTTCCCGTCATGCCAATAAACAAATCTCCCCCTTGGCAAGCCCGTGAATCGGTTACTATCCGATTTATGACTAGGCTATCTAACTCAGTCTGAAAACCTTGATAACCTGCGGACTCTAGCAATTGTCCTAAACGCATAATTTTTGGTTCCTGCTCACAGCCACAAAATGTCTCAGAATTTTGACATGAAGTATTGATTAATGGCAACTCAGAGACGAGTCGGGAAATCAAGTATTACTAAATTGACGAAAAATTCAGACTTACTTTAACGATTATTGCTAATGCTCTACTCCGTTCCCAGTGAATAATTAGGCGTGCGCGGCTAATTATTCACTGGGAACGGAGTAAGAGTAAGAGATCGGTTAATTGAGCGGTTGAAGTAGTTGACGAAACGTAGTCCATCAAAAATAGATGAGTTCAGTAAAAGTAGATGCTTTGGATAAATCCTCTGTTTTTATTACGATATGTCTGTTGAAATAGTTAGCCCCCCGTTTTGGCAAAATATCAGTGCTGGCTCTGGTCGGTTAAGGAGTGAGGGAAGTAAAGCTTTGCAATGATAGCAACTCCATCATAGAAATCGATCGATGATATAGCACGATCGCCATAGCTGGAGTCTTGTTTTTCCCTAAGCCCACATGAGGTCTCACCCAGTTGTGAACTAATTGTTGTACCGTGACTGTTCGTTGCAATCTCTCCGTATTCTTAGCATATAGGTTTTATCTACGGCGATAATCGCTACACCTCCTTCTCAAGGCACTGTTGTTTGCTTCATTGTGATTGGCATGAACGTCACTCTTGTCGCTAATAGCGGTATTAGGATGTTCTGGTTTTACCCATTCGATACGGCGATTTCCCTGTGAGTCTTTGATTTTGATAGCAACTTCCAAGCCATATTGCCATACCTTCCGATGTCCATACTCACGGCTTATCTCGGTGGAACTGAATATCTTTACATATGAACTTGTGTAAAGTAATTGTTGTCTTGATCTACAGCAATTCTCATTATGAAACCAATTTTGGGGTTTTCAGCGCCTAAGGTGCTAAAAACCCCAAAATTAGTTTTTTGACAGCCAGCCGTAGGCTGGCTGTCAAAAACTAATTTTTATAATGAGAATTGCTGATTGATCTATCTTTAGGTTGATCGCCATGTCTGGATATCCGCACTCACAATTTGAATCAATGGCTAGCGACAAACAGCACGATCGCTATATGCAGCAATGTATTGAGTTAGCGAAATTAGCAAGGGGGCAAACCTCACCAAATCCGATGGTGGGTAGTGTGATTGTCAAAAACGATCAGGTAATTGGTAAGGGCTTTCATCCCAAAGCGGGACAACCCCATGCGGAAGTATTTGCGATTCGTGAGGCTTTGCAAACGGGTGAAGACTTAAGCAATGCCACTTTATATGTAAATTTAGAGCCTTGTAATCATCATGGGCGCACGCCGCCATGCTCTGAGGCAATTATTCAAGCGAGCATTGGCAATGTGGTGGTGGGGGCGATCGATTGTGATCCGCGTGTGGCTGGTACTGGTTGCGATCGCCTACGAGCTTCAGGAATAAATGTGATCACAGGCATCTTAGAGCCGCAATGTTTAGAACTAAATGAGGCGTTTTTTCATAGAGTCAAAACAGGTTTGCCCTTCGGCATTTTTAAATATGCAATGACACTTGATGGCAAAATCGCCACAACTTCAGGACATAGCTATTGGATTACAGGCTCCGAGGCGCGGGGAATGGTTCACGATTTGCGAGTGGGTTGCGATGCAATTATTACGGGGGGAAATACGGTTAGGCTGGACAATCCCAATTTGAATACTCATGGATTAAGTGAGCATTGCCCGTTGAGAGTTGTAGTTACTCGCAGTTGCGATCTGCCTGATCAAGCAAATTTATGGAAGATTACTGACACTGAGAAAACTTTAGTAATTACTTTGCCCGATGTGAATTTAGAGCTGAAGCAAAAATTGCGCGATCGCCAAGTAGAAGTTCTTGAATTAGTGGATATATCTCCATTAGCAATAATGCAAGAGCTAGGTAGGCGAGGCTGTAATCAGGTGTTGTGGGAATGTGGTGGTAGGTTGGCAGCCGCAGCTATTAAAGAAAAAATGGTTCAAAAGATTTATGGGTTTATTGCGCCTAAAATCATCGGCGGTTTTACTGCGCCTAGTCCTATTGGTGATTTGGGGTTAGATTTAATGACTGAGGCTATTGATTTAAAGATGACGAAAGTTAGCCAAGTGGGTGCAGATTTATTAGTAGTTGGTTACGTTTAATTACAATCGAAAAAAGATGGATATCATGGCAGAGCCGTGATATCCATCTTTTTTTAATGGAAGACTAATTTTTAAGCGCAAAAATTTTATTAATTACATCTTCGACTACGCGATCGGGGGTGGATGCGCCAGAAGTCACACCAACTTTGATTTTGCCTGAAGGCAACCAATTAGAAGACTGAGCGATCGCTTGTCCTAGTGGCTTATGTTCAATCACCTCAGAAGACAAAATGCGATGCACATCGTCGATGTGATAGGAGGGCAAATTCCGCTCGATCGCAATTTCTTGTAGGTGCGTTGTATTTGATGAGTTATAGCCACCAATTACGATCATTAAATCGAGTTCTTCTTCAACAATCTCAAACATGGCATCTTGACGCTCTTGGGTAGCATCACAGATGGTATTAAAAGCTAGAAAATGTTGATTGAGATTTTCCACGCCATACTTTTGCATCATTGTTTTCTCAAACAATTTGCCGATCGCTTCGGTTTCTCCCTTGAGCATGGTGGTTTGATTGGCGACACCAATGCGTTCCAAGTCAAAATCGGGATCGAAATTTGGAGAAGTAGCTTTGCTAAATTTGTTTAAAAACTCTTGGCGATTGCCACCATTTAAGACGTAATTAGCCACATACTCGGCTTCTTGCATATTTAAGACAACCAAATATCGCTTGGCATAGGAACTCGTAGCGATCGTCTCTTCATGGTTGTACTTCCCATGCACAATTGAGGTGAAATCAGCTTTTTTATGCTTTTCAACGCGATTCCACACCTTTGATACCCACGGACAGGTTGTATCGACAATTTTGCTGCCGAGATTATCCAATAGCTGGGTTTCCTGCACACTTGCACCAAAGGCGGGCAGAATCACGACATCACCTTGACCAACTCCTGAGAAGTCTTTAGTTCCATTATCATCTACAGGTACAAATTGAACTTCCATTTCTTTGAGTTTGGCATTAACCGAAGGATTATGGATAATTTCATTGGTAATCCAAATCCGCTCATTAGGAAATTGAGTGCGAGTTTCGTAAGCCATTGCGACAGCTCTCTCTACGCCCCAACAAAAGCCAAAGGACTTAGCCAGATATATAGTTACGTCACCTTCTACATATACATAGTTATGTTCGCGAATGGTTTGGATAAGATCGCTATGATATTGCGATCGCATGGTGGACTCGGCTTCTTCACCATGTCCAAAACTCTGGCGAAAATAATTTGGGGATTTGTGCAATGCTCTTCGCATAGCTTGTGTATCAAGCGTGTTATCCATGCTTTGTATCCTAGTAATCGTGCTGAGATGATTATATAGCGCTTTTCATGCCCACAAAAAAAAGGAAGAGTGACGCTTTGCGTCACTCTTCCTTTTTTTTAGCAAACACTAGCTGGCACAAGCAAACAATTTATTTAGTTGTTCTTTTTCGACGGGATTTTGAATTTCAGCTGCAATTTCTTTGGCGCGATCGCGTTGATCAATCGCCCAATAAGTACTGCTGATATCGGAATAAGCCCTAGAGCGAATATTTGGGTCAGGAGCAGTTTTGGCAATCTCTAAACTGTTTTCTAAGATCGGGGCAACTTTTTCGGTTAAGCCAAACTCGGCATAGGCACTTGCCATATTATTTAAGGCAAATAATTTTTCGGCAGGTTGTGATAGATTTTGGGCGATCGCCAAAGCCTGATCAAAAGCCTTACTAGCAGGCTCGGCCAACTTGATCATGTGATATTGACGACCAATCTCGGTTACTAGGGTAAAAACATCAATGGAAGGAGTAACTGTCGCTAAGCCCTCTAAGCTTTGGGCAAATAACTTGCTTGCCTCCTCAACTTTTTGATCCTTGGCATAGGCGATCGCAATATTTGCTTTACCCACACTGCGCTCAACGGATTTATCGTTAAGGTTTTCAATCACTTCTAAAGCTTTGTCATATTGCTTAGAGGCAATATATTGACTTGCCACCAAAAACAGCGAACGAGTCTTTAGCATCTCGGCATTGGCGATCGCTGATTGTTCAACGATTTTAGGATCAATGGCAGGCTTAGTTTCGGGTTTGGAAGCTAAATCCGATGCCTTTGCCCCAGATTTTGCAGCAAATTTCGGTGTTTTCTTGGCTTCTTTAGCAGCTTCTTTGGCAGCGCTAATCTCATTATCACGAATTGCATCAAACTCTTGAAAAACGGCGGCTAAGGATGCGGCAGCCTTAGGGTGATTACCAGATTGGGCATAACTGCCAGCAATTTCGACCCTTGCTCTAGTTTTGGCATTGCGATCTTCGATCATCGGCAATAAATCTGTCGCCGCCGAGATCGCCGCTTCGGAATTAAAGTCATCCCTTAGCTCAGTGTAAATATTAGCGATCGCCGCAAAAGCTCGCGATCGCACATAGGAATCCATAATTTCTGGTGTTTCCTTAGTCGCTGTTGCAAGTAAATTTTCAGCTTTTTCCTTGTTGCCAATTTCTCCATAGGACTGAGCAATTTTGATATCGGCAAATATCTTATCAACAGGATCGGATAATTCTTTGGTAAGTGCTAGGGCAGAATCTAGGGACTCCATAGCCAATTTAGGCTGTGAGGCTTTATTTAGGCGACCAGCTGTATCCAATAGCGCAAAAGCTTTTACGGATGGAGTCTTAATCTCTTTAGCGGCGGTGAGACTTTTTTCTAAAACTTGCTTTGCATTAGTGGGACGCTGTAAATCTAAATATTTACCAGCAATCTCGGTATAGGCGGCAACTCTGGCTTCTGGAGAATTTCCTGAGTCGGCTAGAGACACAAAACATTGTAGGGGAATACCCTGAAATTTGGGATCAAGCCCTTTGGCGGGACTAGCTGCCCATACTGAATTAGTGGTAGTGAGATTAATTAATACTGCCAAACAACCAGTTAACAGCCTCATCCATATTTTTCGCATGATTAATTTTGTCCTTGTAGGGATTACTGCGCGGAATATCCTCTGAATTCTACCCAATTGCTACGCGATCGCTCCAAAACCTCATAAAAAACCCAAGACTGAATTGCGGCACTTCGCGCCGCAATTCAGTCTTGGGTTTTATCAAACGCGCTACAAAAAACTGCTGTAGAGAAGTTACCGCGCTAAGCGCGGTAACTTCTTTAACCTTGTAACTGAGCTAAACGAGCCTTGAGAATTTCTTGCTGCTTCAAGGATTCATCTAACTCAAGGCGTGCAGTAGCCACCACTTCAGGCGGAGCTTTTTTGACGTAACCTTCATTGTTCAATCGCCCTTGGCTCGAAGCGATCGCGCCTTCTAATTTCTTGAGCGTACGCTCTAGCTTGGCAACCAATTGAGCAATATCGACAACGCCCACCAACGAGACAATTACCTGCACTGTGCTAACCACACCTGCGATCGCCTCTTCAGTCGCTGCCGCATCAACGGTTGCTAAAATCTGCAACTCCTCGACTCTCGCCAAATCAAGAATGTAGCTCTGTCCTACGGCAAGCAAAGTACGCTCGCGATCGCTGTCGGATTGCAAAATTGCTTTAACCTTCAGACTTGGCTTAATTTCCGCTTCAGCACGCAAATTACGGATCGTGCGAATCGTGCCAATGATCAATTTAAACTGCTCTTCAATTTCCTCATTGATATGAGTCGTTTCCACTTCAGGATAGGCTTGAATCGCTAGAACAGGGCGATCTGCCGATGGTTCACTTGTCCCGTAGGTGAGCAACTGCCAGATTTCTTCGGTTACATGGGGCATAAATGGGTGCAGTAATCGCAAAATGCCATCTAATACGAAGGCAAGAGTTTGCTGCACTGTGGCGCGAGAAGTGGGATCAGCATCTTCCTGCAAACGTGACTTGACTAGCTCAATGTACCAATCACAAAAATCTCCCCAGAAAAACTCATACAAGGTGCGTGTTGCTTCGCCCATGCTATAGGCATCAAGCTGCTCACGCACTTGCAAGACTGTTTGGTAATAGCGCGACAAAATCCAGCGATCGGCAAGTTCCAAGTTCTCGACTTGAATCGTGGCTCCGCCACGATTCAAGTCAAGATTCATCATTACAAATCTTGAGGCATTCCAGAGCTTATTCGCAAAGTTTCGTGCTGTCTCCACAGTTGTGGATTCATCAGTTTTGCGATTGTAATCTAGGCGAATATCTTGCCCTGCGCCCGTTACTTCCTTAACTAACGAGTAGCGCAACGCATCAGTTCCATACTTATTAATCAGAACTAGCGGATCGATGCCATTATTTTTGGATTTGGACATCTTCTGATTATTTTCATCACGCACCAGCCCATGAATATAGACCGTATGGAAAGGCATCTTGCCTGTGAAATAACCTGCCATCATCGTCATCCGCGCAACCCAGAAGAAGATGATGTCAAAACCAGTCACCAAAACACTATTAGGATAAAAAGTATTGAAGTCCTGTGTTTGCTCTGGCCAGCCCAAAGTAGAAAATGGCCATAAGCCCGATGAGAACCATGTGTCCAGCACATCAGGATCGCGCTCTAGAATTACATCTGCACCGAATTTTGCTCTAGCTTGCGTATAGGCATCTTCTTCAGTCCGCGCCACAAAAATTGTGCCATCGGGCGCATACCATGCAGGAATTTGATGTCCCCACCATAGTTGACGGGAAATACACCAATCCTTTAAGCGGATTAACCAATCGCGATATACCCTACCCCAGCGATCGGGTACAAAGGTGGGCGAGTTTTGCTTGTCAAATTGTTCCAAGGCAAAATCTGATAGTGGCTTGATATTTACAAACCACTGGATCGAGAGTAGCGGTTCTACAGGGACTTTGCCACGCTCGGAGTAGGGGACGGTGTGAGTATAGTCTTCAATTTTTTCTAATAAGCCCAATTTATCAAGTTTAGCAACAACATTTTTTCGAGCAACAAAACGGTCTTGCCCTTGGAAGTCTCCGCCATTCTCATTAATTGAACCATCTTTATTGAGAATATTGATTAGTGGTAAATGATGACGTTTACCCATCTCAAAATCGTTGGGATCGTGAGCAGGGGTGATTTTGACGCAACCACTACCAAACTTTTGGTCAACATAGGAGTCACCAATAATGGGGATCTCACGATTCATTATTGGTAACGTGACAGTCTTACCAATCAGATGTTTATAGCGATCATCTTCAGGATTAACCGCCACAGCCGAATCGCCGAGCATGGTCTCAGGTCTTGTGGTAGCAACGACTAAATAGCCAGATCCATCAGCGAGGGGATAGCGCAAGTTCCAGAGATGACCATTAACTTCTTTGCTGTCAACTTCTAGATCGGACACAGCCGATTGGGATTCGGGACACCAGTTGACTAGATATTCACCCCGATAGATCAAACCTGCTTCGTAGAGTTTAACAAAGGCTTCAGTAACAGAATTAGACAAGCCTTCATCCATAGTGAAACGCTCACGAGTCCAGTCGGCAGACACTCCTAGACTCCGTAGTTGAGACACAATCTTACCGCCAGATTCAGCTTTCCATTTCCATGCTCTTTCAAGAAATTGTTCACGACCAATTTCTTGATTAGTTTTACCTTCAGCTTTAATTTGTTTGTCGAGAATCGTTTGGACAGCAATGCTAGCGTGATCTGTTCCTGGTAGCCAAAGCGTATTAAAGCCTCGCATACGATGATAGCGAATCAGGATATCAATTAATACCTCCTGAAAAGCGTGTCCCATATGCAAACTGCCAGTTACATTGGGCGGTGGAATCATGATGCAGTATGATTCTTGCTCACTTTCACTAGACGCTACAAATACACCACTTTCCTCCCAATATTTTTGCCATTTGGCTTCAGATTCGAGAGGATTATATTGTTTGGGAAGTTCGGTCGTACTCATAGCGAATTACTAAAATTTGGGATAGGTGCGTTTGATGAATATAGCTGGGGATATAAAACACAAGAGAGAGTTGCGGCGCAAAGCGCCGCAACTCTCTCTTGTGTTTTGGCTCTAGTCAATTTACATCTTATAGCGTTTCACAGTCTAGTGAAGTTTGGGATTGTTGACTCGCCAAAGGTAAGGCAACAATCCCAAACCCTAGAAAATCTCTATATTTTCTGACAGCAATTCTCATTATAAAAATTGATTTTGTAAAAGCCAGCCTACAGATGGCTTTCACAAAACCAATTTCGGGGTTTGCAGCGCCTAAGGCGCTGCAAACCCCGAAATTGGTTTCATAATGAGAATTGCTGATTTTCTGGAGACTAGGAATAAAGAGTCAGAAAATAAGATAGACTCTTACTGCAAAATAAGCTTGAGATGCTTTGCAAAATCGGGTTAAACATTAACAGTGTTTAGTAAATGACTGAGTATTTATTTGTAAAACAATCATAGTAAGGATTTGGAATTTTCATTTTGCCTATACGAAAATGAAAATCGCTTTAATATTTGTGGGAGAAACTGTCTTGGAAGTCGCTCAACTGTTAGAACTATACAAACAGGGACAACGTAATTTTTCTAATGTTGATCTGCGAGATGCTCAGTTACGCAGCGTCACTTTTATTGGAATTGATCTACGTGGAGCTACTTTAAATAGGGTAGATCTGAGTAGTGCTAATTTAATTGATGCAAATTTGACTGGGGCAAATTTAGTTGAGACAAATCTCAGAGGCGCGTTGCTTAGGGGTGCTAATTTTTCGGACGCTGATTTAAAAGGGGCAAATTTAACTTGGTCAAATTCTTCCAACAGTAAATTTATTAGAGCGAATCTGGATATTACTAATTTTAGTGGAGCTAACTTAATTGAGGCTGACTTTACAGGAGCAATTATGAAAGGCTCTAATTTACGCGGCACAAATTTACGCGGGGTTATTTTACAAAATTTACAAGTTTGTGTGGATACAGAGTTTACAGGTGTCAGGAATTTGGACGATCGCAACCGCGTATATCTTTGCGCGATCGCTAGTGGTACGCATCCATTCACCAAAAATGATAGTCGTAGAACTCTAGACTGCCCGATCTAGATACTTCCTTCCCCCTTCAAGAATTAGAGGTGCGCGGCTTTGCCGCGCACCTCTAATTCTTGAAGGGGGAAGGGATATGTAAAATCTAAGGTTTTTCTTTAAGTTCGAGTAAATAGGGAAAAGAAGTATTTTCTTCGTAAGAGCCTATCCATACTTCATAGGTTCCCTGTAGCCAGTCGCCGCCAATCTCTGGGTTGCGATCGCTAACATCGTCACTACACCAACTCCCCCCAGGCCCGCGCACGAGTAAAACGGTATCGCCAGAGCTTTTGACTTGGAGTTTGAGGTACTTAAATGGCTGGGTCAGCGTGATTTTATGGTCTGGTTCGGCATCAATAAAGCCAATACATTCGCCAGTTTCGGTGACTGCACGACCTGATTTCTTTTGCATCTCGATATTGCCACCACTGATACCCCGTAGCTCGATATCTTTAGAATTTGAACTGGGCGCGATCGCAATATCCTCAAACATTTTCACGACAATAGTTTTTTTGATTGAAGATATTGCTGGCTTATCGGTGGGAGGACTGGGGCGGGAGATTTCTATTGTTGGCGGTTGGTTTTGTGTAGGCTGCGATCGCGTAGGTGTCGCTACAAATAATATGGAGGTGGTTGTAGCTATTAGGGTAATTAGCGATCGCGCTGCAAATTTTCTCATGACACAAATATATTGGCTTTAAGGGTTAGATTTTAGCATTCTGCACCTCAGTATCCAAAGCATCCCTTCGCGCTGCCTTGGATACTTGCAGTTTCAATAAGCAGCTCAATGCAGCGTGCGCCAGAGGTTTTCAGTTTTATATTTAATTGCGCCAGTACTTATAATCATATTGAACGAGATTGGATAAACAAAAACATGGCAGCAATTGGCATCATGACCGCACAGGTGCGTCCCGAACGTGAAGTCGGACAAATCCATGTTTATGACGGAACAGGCAAAGGCAAATCACAGGCAGCATTGGGCGTAGTCTTGCGATCGCTTGGCTTAGGTATGTCCGACACATCGCCCTTTGGCACAAGAATTTTGCTATTACGATTTCTCAAGGGGGCTGAGCGTGAATATGCCGAAGATGCCGCGATTTCAGCATTGCAGCAAGGTTTCCCCCACTTGATCGACCATGTGCGAACTGGCCGCGCCGAATTTTTTGATGCCGAGCATGTCACCCCCTTTGATCGCCAAGAAGCCGAACGGGGGTGGGCGATCGCTAAAGGAGCAATGGCTTCAGGGCTTTATTCTGTAATTGTTCTTGATGAAATTAACCCCGTTCTTGATTTGGGATTAATTCCCGCCGATCGCGTGGTCAAAGATCTAAAGAATAAACTTCCCCATCTCGAAGTGATTTGCACAGGTCGTGGCGCACCTCAATCGCTGATCGATATCGCCGACCTGCACTCAGAAATGCGATCGCACGATGAAGCTAATGCCGAAAAATATGATGTCACAGGCATCGAAATTTATACTGGCGCAGGTAAAGGTAAAAGCACTTCGGCACTGGGGCGATCGCTTAAAGCGATCGGTACAGGGATTAGCCGCGATTTATCCCACCGAGTTTTAATTATGCAATGGCTTAAAGGTGGAGCTGGCTATACCGAAGACGCGGCGATCGCAGCTCTCAAACGTGGCTATCCCCATGTGATCGATCATCAGCGCTGTGGACGTGATGCGATCGTCTGGCGCGGTCAACAACAGGAAATGGACTGCATCGAAGCGCAACGGGGATGGGAAATTGCTCAAGCCGCGATCGCTTCAGGGCTATACAAAACGATCATCCTTGATGAATTAAATCCCACTGTCGATCTAGATTTATTGCCTGTTGAGCCAATCTGCCAAGCCCTGCTCAAAAAATCCCGCGACACTGAAGTGATCATCACAGGACGTTGTCTCAATCCCCCAGCCTACTTTGACCTCGCTTCTGTGCATTCAGAGATGGTTTGTCACAAACACTATGCTGAAAAAGGAGTAGATCTCAAACGCGGCGTAGATTTTTAATCAACAAAAAAAAGGATGACAGCGCTAAGCGCTGTCATCCTTTTTTTTGTGATATTGGAGCTTATTAACTCAATCTATTTTCTAACTTCGATCATATCCGCATCAACATCTGTCTCATCGCTATACGCAGCATCGCCCGATGGGTTGAGATAATATTGATCGTAATAACCATAATGGTATTCACTATCTGTAGAACTAATCATATTGATTAGTAAGCCAGATACATTTGCTCTTGCTGATGATAAAACTTCTAGCGCTTTAGAAATACCACCTCTGGTCGAACGGTTTATCGCAGCTACGAGAATGAAGGTATCCACCTTAGAAGAGAGACATTGTGCATCAGTGATACCAATTACAGGCGGAGTATCTACTAGAACATAATCATATTCTTGTCGCCATTCTTGAATCAACGCTGTCATCTTATTGGACTCCAGCAGTAGTATCGGATTGGGAGGTATCGAACCCGATGTCATGACATGTAAATTACCTTTTTCATCAGCAATCTGAATCAAATCTTGCCAAGGAGTAGGTGTTGCTAATGCAGTAGATAGACCAGTTTTATTATTCAGCTTTGACAACTTATGGACTGTGGGCTTTCTCATGCCAGCATCCACCAGCAACACACGATAACCAAGAGCTGAAAGAATTGTAGAAAGATTGTAAGTTAAGGTACTTTTTCCTTCTGAGGGAACTGATGAAGTAAAAGCAATTACTTTCATCATATTATCGGTTCCCAAGTAACGGAGATTGAGTGCCAGTGAGCTAAGAGCTTCCTTAAAAGCATAATAGCTACTGCTAGGCAGTATACCTTGACTGATCATGGCACTCAAAGAAGCCACTTCGGTCATCGGAATAGAAGCTAACAAAGGAACATCGATAATTTCCTTGACCTCCTCAACTTCGCGAATCCGTTGATCCAGACGGTTTAAGGCAAGCGCCGCTAAGACACCCAGCACTAAGCCACCAAAAGCCCCTGTGATTAAATTTTTCTCAATATCTGGAGAAGAAGGTCTAGTAGGAATCAGGGGCGGCTCTAAAACTCGCCACGACGAAATTTCTTGAGCTTCAGAAATCCTCAATTCTTCAAGTTTTTCGGTCAGCTTGTTATAGGTTGATGTATCTAGCGCAAGTTGTCTTTGGATCTCCACAAAGCGCTGTTGGATTTGCGGAATACTTGAAAAAGCTTGCGAAACTTGTGATTGAGCGCTACGGATACTTTCTAGTTGCGCTTGGCTTACGGCGAGTGTAGTTTGAGAATCAAATAATTGAGTTGCTAAACCTTGTTGAATTGGACTATTTGGCTCGTTAGCAAGATTTGCATTTGCTCCATTTTTGCCACCAACCACTGATTGAGCGCGAGTTTCTAGTAAACGATATAGCTCGTCACGACGATCTTTTAAAGCTAAAACAGTAGGATAATCTTCACGAAATCTTGTTCGTTCTAGGAAGTAGTTAGTTTCAACCTCTTGAAACTGCTTAACAAGTGCCTGATAGGGGATATCTTGCTGTAATATTGCTCCTCCGATCGCTTGATCAGGAGTTTTGCCAACTTGCCGACTAAGAATTTCGTACTGCCGTTGAACTTGAGCGATCCGTATTTGTAGATCTTGAGCTTGAGTCTCTAGCGCCTCACGCATTTTATATACCGACTCTGCGTAAGTATCTGGATCAACGATATTGTAAGTCTTGCGAAATTGGGTAACAGCTAAAGCTGATTTATCAAGTTGTGCTTTGACTTGGGGTAATTTTTCTTGAATAAATTTGATGGCAGTACTAGATTTAGTACGGCGATCATTCAAGCTATATTCGACGTAGGTTTCGGATAATGCGTTAAGTACTTCACGCGCTCTTTTAGGGTCACTATCGGTATAGGTTAACCGTAAAATTAAAGCCTCTCTTTCAGGTCGAATGTCTAATCCGCCCATGATCGTTCCTGCATCAATTTCCTTGTAAGTACCTGCGGATGGCGATTGGCGCATCTTAGCAACAGCTATTTCAATTAGGGGACGGCTCTTGAGAATGCCGATTTCCGTACCTAGGTTGATTGAAGATGAGCCTGGTAGTCCGGGGACTTGGATATCTGATACGGCAATTGTGGAGTTGTTGATCAGGAGCGCTGCCGCTGAACGGTATTGAGGAGTTCTTGTAAATGTGTAGTAGGTAGTCCCAGCAAATACGGTGGCAGAAACAGCGACGATGGCAATCCAGCGCTTGCGTAATACTCGGAAAAATTTACCAAGTTTAAACGAGTCATCGACATACTTGCCTGCGTAAACAGCTTTAGGATATTCACTCATCGTTGTATTTTTACTCAGTATTTCTAATCGATACACATCTAAACGCTAACTTTTATATCAAAATCAAGAAGATATAGCAATCTTGAATTTGATTGTAAAATCTCTAAACGTTTTCCATTCCTACTCTATAACTATTCAAACTATTTTTAAGTAGGCTCTAAATAAGTTAAATATTTGCGTAACGAGGAATGGTTAAGGTTACTATTTATTCATGTAATTAATTAGTTAGGCGTGATTAAAAAACGGTTTCAAAACTAGTGGCATACATCACTGATTTTTAGGTTTATATTAGATCGCGCCCAATTACATAGGCAATTGCTTAATTGTATCTCACCCCTAGAGTTTTATACTTAATGCTCACCACTATCCCCACAATTTACTCTACACTGCTCTTAACAATCCTATTGTTTTGGGGATTATTTTCCTTTCTGCGTGGCTCAATTCGCGATCGCACAGTGGATGCTCTATTTGGCGGGGACAGTCTGGAAGACGATCGCTTGTTGATGCAAGTTAGAGATCACTTTAAGCGGAGAAATTATCAGGTGACAGAGATTGATCCTGATCGAGATGTGGCAAATCTTGTGGGTTTAGTCCAGCCAAGCTTATTTTTAGCAATATTTTTGACTTCTTTGGCGGCAATTGGTCTAGTTTGTCTGGGTTTAGTACTGGGAATTTTGATTCCAGATTTAGAAAACCTATGGCTATTACTGATCATTCTATCGCCGATAGCGGGTGTATTTTATTGGCGTGGCACACCTCGCGAACGTAAGGTTAGTTTAAAACTGTTGCCAGATGTCAAACTTAAAGTTCGCGCCCACAAAGATGAGGTTGAAGAATTACAGCGATCGCTCAATCTCAAGAAAATTGAAGATTAGCAACCTATAAAATAAAGAGTCAAAATTGATGGGGCGGCGAAGCCGCCCCATCAATTTTGACTCTTTACAGGAATTGAAGATGTCAGACTCTTTGCGCCCTATCGCGCTTTATATTTTTATAATAGATTTTAAGAATCTTGAAAATTTTACTGGTATTTAATGACTACTGCTTTATCAAGTCTCCCTAAAGAGATACTTACGACCAATACATCTGAGAATGTCAGTTCTAGCTTGGATAAATTATCCCCAAATCAACAGCTTTTGCCCTTGACGGCTGTAGTTAATGCTCACGATCATCTGGAAATTGGTGGTTGTGATGTGGTGGAACTAGTGCAGCAATACGGCTCCCCTCTATACATTTTGGATGAAGTAAGTTTGCGGACTGCTTGCCAACAATATCGCGATGCTTTTACTAGACATTATCAAGGAGCATCACAGGTTTTGTATGCTTCTAAGGCTTGGAGTTGTCTAGCAGTTTGTGCGATCGTCGGCGCTGAAGGGCTAGGGATTGATGTCGTATCCGCAGGAGAGATCTTGACGGCTCTGCGATCGGGCGTATTACCTAGCCTAATTTACTTTCATGGCAACAATAAATCCCTCGATGAGCTTAACTATGCCCTCGAATCGGGTTGCACTATTGTGGTTGATAATTGGCATGAGTTGAAAAATTTAGAAGATATCGCTAAATCTCAATCGACATCCTTAAGCTTTAAAGCCCCTCGGATCATGTTGCGCCTGACTCCTGGTATTGAGTGTCATACCCATGAATATATTCAAACGGGACATATTGATAGTAAGTTTGGCTTCGACCCCAATGAAATAGAAGCTGTATTTGCTTTTGTGGCACAGTCTAACTTGCACTGCATTGGTATTCATGCCCATATTGGCTCACAAATTTTTGAATTACAGCCCCACCAAGATATTGGCGGCGTGATGGTGCAATGGTTTAAACTAGCCACTGAGACCTATGGTTTGCCATTCTCTGAACTAAACATCGGCGGCGGTCTGGGGATTCGTTATGTGGAATCTGATGATCCTCCTAGCATTGAAGAATGGGTAAAAACTGTCTCTATTGGTGTCACCGACGCTTTTGTTGCCGCAGGATTAGCTTTACCGAAATTACTCTGTGAGCCAGGGCGATCGCTAGTTGGTGCAACCTGTGTCACAGCCTATACCATTGGCGGCAGTAAGACCGTGCCAGATATTCGCACCTATATCACTGTTGATGGTGGTATGTCAGACAATCCTCGCCCTATTACTTATCAATCCAAATATCGTGCCGTAGTGGCAAATCACATGAGTGCTGCACTCAACCAATCTGTGACGATCGCGGGTAAACATTGTGAATCAGGTGATATTTTGATTAAAGATATTCAATTGCCAGAAACTCAGTCTGGCGACATTCTGGTTGTATTTAGTACTGGTGCTTACAATTACAGCATGGCATCCAATTACAACCGCTTGCCCAAACCTGCGGCAGTTATTGTCGAAGGTGGAGAGTCCAGCTTGATCATTAAGCGGGAAACTCGCGAAGATTTGTTGCGTCAAGATTGTCTGCCCGAGCGATTTCGCCAGTAGGTGCAATTTGTAAAATGGCGTTGTCATTTTACAAATTGCATACGATGTATCGTACTTTGTACGACACATCACTAAACTAAGGTATTGCAGCAATTCTCATTATAAAAATTGATTTTGTGAAAGCCAGCCTAAGGCTGGCTTTCACAAAATCAATTTCGGAGTTTTCAGCGCCTTAGGCGCTGAAAACTCCGAAATTGGTTTTGTGATGAGAATTGATGAAGGTGTTGGGAGAAATTTTAAGTCAGTGCTAGTGCTGTAATGTATATTTTTCAGTTGTGAATGAGAGGGCTATGGATGCAGTGGTTTATCAACATTAACTCAATTGCATTCGTGACGAGGGCGATCGATATCCTTGCAGTATTGGGATTGATCTATCTCATGCTATCTCTGAGCCAAGATCGCCGTACCTTGTTGATGGTGCGCGGGATTATCTTTTTGCTAATCGCCAGTGTGATCAGCGATCGCATTGGTCTTAGATTGCTAAATTTTGTTTTAGATAAGTTGTTAATTGGGGCGGCTGTCGCGATGGCCGTAATTTTGCAGCCAGAGTTGCGTCGTTTTTTAGAGCGTCTTGGGCGTGGGGACTTGTTATCGTTGATTCAGTCTCCCGCTAGTCGGCGCTCGATCGTGGAAGCAGATTCAGTAATTGCGGAAATCCTTGAGGCGGTGGTTGAGCTATCGCAAAATCGGATTGGTGCGCTGATGATTGTGGAGACGGGAGAACCGATTGACGATCGCGATTTTTCGGTTCCAGGGGTGCGACTTAACGCCTTATTATCAAAAGAGCTACTACATACGATTTTTCAAACCTCAACGCTTCTCCATGACGGCGCAATTTTAATTAGGGAAGATCGAGTGCTAGCTGCTGGTGTGATTTTACCAATTTCTGAACGAGCCGCCTCTCGCGAAATTGGCACAAGACACCGCGCCGCGATGGGTATTACTGATCGGGTTAGAGATTGCTTTTGTATTGTCGTCTCTGAAGAAACTGGTTCCATTGCGATCGCAGAAAATGGCATATTAGATCGTCCGATCACGAATAGTCGCCTACGCGAAGTATTAGAAACTAAGCTCAATAATTATCGTCCGATCCCCTTAGGAAGAACAGTACCCCGATTTAATTGGCTTTGGTCAAACTTAAATCTCAAAAATTTGGTAAGTCGAAAATCGTCACAAAAGAAATGACTGCGAAGCTATTGCAAACTCTACCACCAGATATTGACCGCAAACGTTTGCCTCAACATGTCGCCGTAATCATGGACGGCAATGGACGCTGGGCAAAGCAAAAGGGAATGCCTAGAATTGCGGGACATCGCCAAGGGGTTGATGTTTTAAAGGATTTACTTCGCTGCTGCAAGGATTGGGGAATTGCGGCTCTGACCGTCTATGCTTTTTCCACAGAAAACTGGAGCCGACCTGCTCAAGAGGTTGATTTTTTGATGGTGTTATTTGAAAGAATGCTACGCCGCGAATTACAGGAAATGTGCAATGAAGGTGTCCGAATTTCCTTTGTAGGTGATCTAGATTCTTTGTCAAAGTCTTTGCGCTCAGAGATTGAGCGATCGCAAATCGCTACAGCCGATAATCAAGCGATTCATTTTACTGTGGCGATTAATTATGGTAGTCGCCGTGAAATGGTAAAAGTCTGTCGTCAAATTGCTGAAGCAACTTTAGCTGGGGAGATTAAGCCTGAAGATATTGACGAAAATTTATTTGAACAACATTTATATACGGCTGGCAATCATCACCCTGATCTATTAATTCGTACCAGTGGTGAAATGCGGTTGAGTAATTTTTTACTCTGGCAAATGGCATATACGGAGATGTACTTTACTAATACACTTTGGCCAGATTTCAATCGTAGTGAATTTCACCGAGCGCTAATTGATTATCAAGAACGCGATCGCCGCTTTGGCAAAGTGTAGCCAAAAGTCACGAAGTGACTTTTGGCTACATCCAATGTTTCGGATAAGTGCGATCTTCAGCAAGATTATTAAAAATTACAGCGCACATTACCAAAATTATTGAGCCTTCTAAGGTCGGTGTAACTAGAAATTGCCAGTTAGGTTTGGTCATCATTACTACTAGAGCCACTGCTCCAGATGGAGGGTGTAATGTGTTTGTAAGCTGCATCATGCCGATCACCGTGGCAACAGCTATCCCCATAGATAGAGGCGAAGAACCGAAAATACTTAAAATTGTTAAGGCAATTAGTGCCGCTAAGAGATTCCCCCCGATCACATTGCGTGGCTGAGCGAAAGGGCTTTCAGGTATTCCAAAGATTAAAACACTGGTAGCACCAAAGGGAGCCATGATCAAAGGCGAATTACTGATTGTCGCTAGATAGGCTGTTAGGGCGATCGCTAAACAGCTACCCAACCAACTCCAAAAAACATGTTTGCGATGCGGTCTTTCAATGGGACAAGTGAGGGGACAAGATCGCCATCTGCCAAAGAGTTTAAACCAGTAAGTTTGCCATTTTGATTGCGCTTTTCGGAAATTCAACATGAATAAATAAAAAGGTAAGTGTAAAATGTCAGGAACCTATGACATTTTACACTTAATAATGAGAGTTTGGTTTTCAAAATGTAGCTAAATTTACAGATATTATAGCTTCGACTACAAATTAAATTAAAAAAAACAGGGCGCAAAGCGCCCTGTTTTTTTAGTAATGATTACCAATTTTGCGGTGATGAGCGGCGGTGAGAGATTCAGGCTTAGAAACTCGACCTTCCTCAGCGATCGCATAGATAATCCAGTGATCGCTACATTCCATACGGCTGACAACTTCGCATTCCATAAAGGCAAGAGCATCGGTGAGAATCGGTGCGCCGAAGGAAGACAACTGAGTTTTAACACCTTCAAAGCGATCAGCACCTGGTGCAAATCGTTTTAGGAAATGCTGCATCAGTTTGGAATAATTGCCATCTTCAAGAACATTTAAAACAAAGCGATCGCCCACTTGCATAAACGATTCGATCGCCCGATCCTTTGCCACAGCAACGGTAAAACCGAGGGGTTTGAAACTAGCTTGAGCCACCCAAGAAGCTAACATCGCACTGCGTGCGCCACCTTTAGCCGCCGAAATAATATATAAACCGCCAGCCAAGCGTCCTAAAGCTTTATCCAGATCAGCATCGATCGCCTTGAGTTGTTTGATGTTTTGCTTGCGAGTGAGTAACTGCCCCAAGTCAGTACCCGCTTCATCACAGGTTTGATAAATAGCTTCGTTAGGATTTTCGCGGACGCGAATCGCAGGAAAAGCCGTAACTACGCCCAGATCCTTAAACCGATTATTCAGCAAATCAATGGATGAATCTTGATCTCCATGCGGTTCGTATAAACCAATAACTTGCTTTTCGCTCGCCGCCGCCAAAATTGCGCCGATCGCTGTTTCCACATGACTATTAGATGCTGGAGGTGTGCAGACGACTAAACCTGCCGCATGACTGACCAATTCGCGCAATTCCTGTAAATCGATCGCCTTGAGATCTGCCATTTCTACAGCTACGCCAGTTTTAGCGATCCCACGCGCGATCGCTTGCGATAGGCGATCGCAATAGCCGTAGTCGGACACATAGCAAACCACGGCATTGGTTTCGCCCTTAGTTTGCTCTTGACTCCAGCGGCGATAGTTTTCCGTCAGCTCTTTGACGTTATACCGAAGTAAGGGGCCATGTCCATTAGCCACGATTTCCGCCTGTGGCAATTCGTCCATCCGCTTCATTGCCGAAATTACCGATCGCGCATTGGGAGCCATCAAGCATTCGTAATAAAAGCGATAGTCAGGTGTAATTCTCTTTAAATCCTCATCATAAACAGCATCACTGCAATAATGCATTCCAAAAATATCGCAGGTATACAAAATCGATGTGCCAAGGTCAAAGGTCATCATCGTGTCTGGCCAGTGTAGATTCGGCGCATTCACAAACTGCAAAATATGACCATTGCCCAAGTCTACTTGATCGCCATTTTTGACGACTTGCTGCTTAAAAGGTCGATTGATTAGCTCACCGAGAAATTGCAGCGCTACTTTTGTCGCTACTACCGTGACATTTGGCGCTAATTCCAATATTTCCTTGACCAAGCCACTATGGTCTGGCTCCGTATGGCTAATTACTAGATATTCAATCTGAGCGGGATCGATCTGCTCTTTGAGGGTCTTGAGATATAACTCGCGGAACTTAGCGTGGGATGTGTCAACTAGGGCTAATTTTTCGCCGCGAATAATATAGGAGTTATAGGTTGTCCCATTTTGCAGACCAAACTCAATATCAAAGCGATCGCGATCCCAATCAAGCGATCGAATCGTGGTCGTGTCCGCCGCAATTTCCGCAACTTGAATGGTAAGTTTTTTCTCAGAAGGCTTTTCAGCCATTTCTGCATTAGATGGAATCTCAATAACGGCTACCACAGTTTTGTCTCCCGATCTCGTTTTTATCTCTCTCCAGTCTAATCCCTACTTTTCGCCAAGTCCAATTGAATGTACTGATTGATACGATAACAATTACTATATTCAGTAAAGTGGGCGCGAAGCGCCCACTTTACTCTGTGAATGATTACAACTGCCCCTATGTCAGACCTCCATGTTTCGTGGGAAGAATATCACGCCAAAATCGAGCAATTGGCAGCCCAAATCTATCAGTCGCAATGGGAGTTTGATCAAATTCTCTGCCTTGCGAGAGGAGGCTTACGCATTGGGGACATACTTTCTCGGATTTACGACAAGCCTCTCGCCATTCTCTCGACTTCTTCCTATGGGGGCAAAGATTTTCAAGAGCGCGGCAAATTGACGATCGCCAATAACATCACCATGACCACAGCGACGCTCGGCAAAAGGATTTTGCTAGTTGATGATCTGGTTGACTCAGGTATAACCCTCGCAAGGATTCGGGAATGGCTAAAGGAACATGAAGAGTTTGCGATTACCGAAGTGAGATCGGCGGTTATCTGGTTTAAGGCTTGTTCTGTGGCAAAGCCCGATTACTATGTGGATTTCTTGGCAGACAATCCTTGGATTCATCAACCCTTTGAGAAATATGAAAAGTTACGTCCAAAGGATCTGTAAATCTGGCAATGCCAGATTTCTGAACAATTTTGTGTTTTACCGCAGCTCCTGCTATCAATATAAGGAACCAAATTTTTGATGGCGCGGCTTCGCCGCGCCATCAAAAATTTGGTTCCTTACTAAATCGCATACCCCTTAGGGTTGCGCGGCGGAGCCGCGCAACCCTAAGCATTCACTTATTCTTTTAGTGGGAAAGGATTAAAAACAAAAGAAAGCATCCCTTGCGGGATGCTTTCTTTTGTTTTTAATCCTCAAGATAATTGCGCCGCAATTATCTTGAGGATTTTGATTGGCTACTTACTTGAATTTATTAAGAATTCGACTCATGGCTTCATTGACATTTTCTCGACTGTTAAAGGCAGAAATGCGGAAATAGCCTTCACCTGCTGCTCCAAAACCAGAACCAGGTGTACCAACAACATGGCAAGACTGTAAAAGCTTATCAAAAAAGTCCCAACTTGATAGTCCTGAAGGAACTTGCACCCATACATAGGGAGCATTGACTCCTCCATAAACCTTTAAACCTGCTTCGATCAATTTAGCGCGAATGATTGCAGCATTTTCAAGATAAAAACTGATCAACTCTTGGATTTGTGCTTGACCTTCTGGGGAATAAACTGCTTCAGCACCGCGTTGCACGATATAAGAAACACCATTAAACTTAGTAGATTGGCGACGATTCCAAAGTTTCCAAACTTCAACATCAGAGCCGTCTTTTGCCTTACCGATTAAATTCTTGGGAACCACAGTTAAGGCACAGCGAGTACCTGTAAAACCTGCATTTTTGGAGAAAGAACGAAATTCGATCGCACATTCCTTGGCTCCCTCAATTTCATAAATAGAATGAGGCAAACTTGGATCCGTTATAAAAGCTTCATAGGCTGCATCAAAAAATATAATCGAGCCATTAGCACGCGCATAGTCAACCCAAGCTTGCAGATTTTCTTTAGTGGCGGTTGCTCCTGTGGGATTGTTTGGGAAGCAAAGATAGATCAGATCAACTTTTTGCGTAGGAATTTCCGCAGTGAAATTATTCTCAGCAGTCACAGGCAAATAGACTAAACCTTCGTATTCGCCCTTTTCGTTTAGATCTCCTGTATGTCCTGCCATAACATTGGTATCCACATAGACGGGATAAACAGGATCGGTGACAGCAATCACATTGTCATCACCAAAAATATCAAGGATATTGCCACAGTCACACTTAGAGCCATCAGAAATAAATATTTCTGATGCATCAATATCACAACCTCGTGATTGAAAGTCTTGAACAGCGATCTTTTCGCGTAACCATGCATATCCCTGCTCAGGACCATAACCTTTAAAAGAATCGCGATCGCCCATATCTTCGACAGCCTTAATCATGGCATTACGACAGGCTTGAGGTAAAGGTTCGGTAACATCACCGATACCAAGACGAATTACCTTGGCTTCAGGGTTTGCCGTGACAAATGCATTTACCCTTCGGGCTATTTCGGGGAATAGGTATCCTGCCTTGAGTTTGAGATAATTGTCGTTAACAGTAGCCATGGGAAATGAGTTAATCTTTCTTATTTTTTAATAACTCTATATTAAGACATTGGCACTTCTGTAAAGAAACAACTTCTTGCGCCTGTATGACAAGCCACATCTCCTATCTGCTCGATTTTCACAAGGATTACATCGCGATCGCAGTCATAATATATTTTTTTTAGCTTTTGAATATGCCCAGAAGTTGCCCCCTTATGCCAAAGCTCTTGTCGCGAGCGACTCCAATAGTGAACTTCTTTTGTAGATAAAGTTAACTCGAGAGAGTCCCGATTCATCCAAGCCATCATCAAAATTGTTCCGTCCTGATAATCTTGGGCGATCGCAGGAATTAAGCCTTTTTCGTCATACTTAAGCGTGTCTATCCAGTTTTCAGGCATACTTTTAGATAATTTAATTTGGTCAAGCCAATAGTATGTTTTATTAATGCTTTGCAGATCAAGGAGATAGAAACTAAAATGAAGATAGGTGTTGTCCTGACCTAAGCATTGAGTTTACCGCCAATGTCAATCGCACTACTAAGCTAGATTTATATACCGAGAAGTAAGTCATGATCAAAACTCTGTATGAACAGGACTATGGACTCTGGGCTGAACAGATGGCAGATCTGATCGCGGCTGGACGCTTTGGGGAGTTGGATATTGAAAATTTAGTTGAAGAGGTGCGCGATTTGTCTAAACGGGAGCGCGATCGCCTATTAAGTAGCCTACGTTTAATCGTTCATCATTTTTTAAAGTGGGACTATCAACCACAGCGCAGGTCAAGGAGTTGGCAGGGAACTATTCAACGGGAGCGAGCAAATATTTTGCTTTATTTAGAAGATAGTCCTAGTTTAAAACGATATTTAACTGATGAATATGTAAGCCAAGTTTATGAAATTGGTAGATTGGATGCGATCATAGAGACAGATTTAGATATGCCTGTGGTTTGTGGATATAGTATTGCGGATGTATTAGAACGCGATGTTAATTTAATCTAGTTATTAATGAATTTCGAGTGGGACGATGCTAAGAATGAAATATGCCTCAGGGACAGAGGTTTTGATTTTGCCTATGCAGCGAGAGCGTTTTTTGATCGCGATCGCATTGTCCGTCTTGATACGAGGTATGGCTATGGAGAAAACCGTTATCAACTGATGGGGATGATTGATGATCGGTTGTTTGTTGTGATCTATACTTACCGTAAGGATGTGATTCGGATTGTTTCAGCCCGTAAAGCCAATTCTAGAGAGGTCAAATTATATGACAATGACAAGGCTAAGGATTGATCCTGCTGATACTGTTTTTTTTGAGGTCGGACGTATTGATCCTGTACGGGTTGATGCGACTACGGATGAAGAAATTGGGTTACAACAGTCTATCGATGATGCGGAGACGATGCAGGAAATGGCAAAATTTGTGCGGCGAGTGCGATCGCGATTGGGGTTAAGTCAGGTAGAGTTTTCTCGGTTGATTAGTGTTTCGGTGGATACTGTGAATAGCTGGGAGCATGGCAAGCGCTATCCTGCTGGTACGGCTAAGGCGCTTTTAAAGGTATTAGATCGTTTTCCTGAACAGGTTTTGGCGGTTTTAAGTTAAATATATTGGATATTAAGTTGGACGGACTCAGAAAAACTTATGCAATACTCAATTAATCTCAAGATTGAAAGGTTCAATGAAAATGGTCAGGATTATTTTGTTGCGACTAGCCTTGAAGTACCAGGTTTAGTAGCAGAGGCTAATACCATTGAAAGCGTTTTAGAGATTGCTGCTGATCTAGTGCCTATGTTTATAGAATTAGAGGATGGTGAAAAAGAATCTCGGTTAACTTCTGTAACTATTCCCAAAGAATTTGAACATCCTTTGATGCTGAGTCGATAAATCATGGGAAGGTTATCAGGATTTTCCTATCAAGAAGTTACTCGTAAATTACGAAAATTAGGTTTTGAATTTTATCGCTCTGGTAAAGGTGATCATGAAATTTGGTTTAATCCAGAGTCTCGCATGAAGACAACAATCCCCCATCATCGGGAAATAAGAGAGGGGACTTTGCATAATATTTTGAAGCAAGCACAAGTCACTATTGATGAATTTCTTTCGGTTTAATAAAGTCTATCGTCTTTAAGTTAAGTATGTCGGATACTGTGATCAAGGTTGAGAATCTGAGTAAGCGCTATGTGATTGGGCATCAGCGCCAAGAGCGTTACAGTACGCTACGGGATGCGATCGCCAATAGTGCAAGGTCATTAAAACAAAGATTTTTACACCCTAGTCAAAAGTTTGAAGATCCTGCCCATGAGGAGTTTTGGGCGTTGAAGGATGTGTCGTTTGAAATTAAACAAGGCGATCTCGTTGGCATCATCGGGCGCAATGGTGCTGGTAAGTCTACTCTATTAAAAATTCTGAGCCGTATTACGGAGCCAACTTCGGGCAAGATTTCGATCAAAGGAAGGGTGGCGAGTTTGTTGGAGGTGGGGACTGGTTTTCATCCTGAGTTAACGGGACGAGAAAATATCTTTTTAAATGGCGCGATCTTGGGGATGGGCCGGGCGGAGATTAAGAAAAAATTTGATGAGATTGTGGATTTTGCAGAGGTAGAGAAGTTCTTAGATACTCCTGTTAAGTTTTATTCTTCGGGGATGTATGTGCGTTTGGCATTTGCGGTGGCGGCGCATTTGGAGCCTGAGATTTTGATTGTAGATGAGGTATTGGCTGTTGGGGATGCGGCATTTCAGAAGAAGTGTTTGGGGAAGATGGAGGATGTTGCGGAAAAGGAGGGAAGGACGGTTTTATTTGTTAGTCATAATATGGGAGCTATAACTCGGCTTTGTAAACGAGGCTTTCTGTTAAGTGCGGGATGTTTAAAACTTGATGGCGATGTTCTTAACGCAAGTAGTCAATATCTCAAGTCTGATCTGGGAACTTCCGCGAAAAGACAATGGGATAATCTTACAACTGCTCCTGGCGATAATGTCGCCAAATTAAAGTCTGTAAAAGTTGTTTCTCAGGGAGTAGTGACAGATACAATTGATATTCGTTGCCCTGTGGTGATAGAGATGGAATATTGGAATTTAAAACCTAATACTTCTCTTTTATCAGTATTTAGTTTTCTAAACGACCAAGGAATAATTTTATTCGTCTCCGCAGATTTTAACGATATTGAATGGAGTCAAAAAACTAGACCAGTCGGATGTTATGTATCTCGCTGTACTGTTCCAGGAAATTTTTTTGCTGAAGGGCAAGTTAAAATTGTTGCAGAAGTAAGTACCCGTTATCCTGTTTATCAGATTCATTTTTTGGAATATGACAGCGTTGCATTTCAAGTTGTTGATACAGATGAGCCTGGTAGTGTGAGAAATGGTTGGGGTCGTCCCATTCCTGGAGTTGTTAGACCAGAACTTGATTGGCAGACAGAATATTTAACTCCACAAGTTGCCACAGCCTAAGAGAATAAAGTATGGAATTTTTTCACACTCATATTTCCGAAAAATCGATCGCTTTAGCTAACAAAGTTTTAAAATCAGGCTGGCTAAGTGAAGGTCAAATGGTTAAAGCTTTTGAAGAATCGTTAGCAAGTACATTAGGTTTGACTAATCCTGTTGCCGTCAATAGTGGGACTTCGGCTCTGCATTTAGCTCTTGTTCTTGCTGATGTACAGCCAGGAGATGAGGTGATTCTACCTGCTCAAACTTTTGTTGCGACAGGGTTAGCAATCCTAATGCAGTTTGCCAAGCCAGTTTTTGCAGATATTCAATATAAAACAGGCAACATTGATCCTAATTCTATCCGTGAGAAGATCACTGAAAAAACGAAGGCGATTATGGCTGTACATTGGGGAGGTTATCCTTGTGATATGGATGAAATTAATAACATCGCTAAAGAATATAACCTAGCTGTTATCGAAGATGCAGCCCATGCTTTAGGAGCAACTTATAAAGGTCAACCAATTGGTTCTATTTCCCGCTTTACTGCATTTTCTTTTCAAGCCATTAAACACTTGACAACAGGAGATGGTGGAGCGCTATGTTGTTCTGATGAGTTTAATTATCACAAAGCTAAGACTAGACGATGGTTTGGAATTGATCGAGCCAGTAGTAAGCCGTCTCTTTTGGGTGAACGAGAGTATGATATTGCTGAAGTTGGCTATAAATACCACCTCAATGATTTAGCGGCGGCAGTGGGTTTAGGTAATCTTGAAGATTTTTTAAGTCGTGTTAACAGACGTAGAGAAATAGGGAATATTTACAGAACAGAGCTAAAAGACATTCAAGGAGTGGAACTACTTGACTATGGTGACGATCAAGAGTCTGCTTACTGGTTGTTTACAATTTTAGTTGAGAATAGAGAGGGATTTATTAAAAACTTCCAAGAAAAAGGTATTCCTCTATCGGTGGTTCACTTACGAATTGATAATAATTCAGTATTTGGAGGCATAACACCTAATTTATTAAATCAAGAAAAATTTAATAAACACCAAGTTTCCATTCCAATTCATGAAAATCTATCTGATGAAGAAATAAATTCAGTTGTTAAATCTATTAAATCAGGATTTTAAATAAAAAATACTAACTATGGATAACATTTTTTTTGATCTTAAAAAATTAAAATACTTGGGCAAGAATGTAATTATTGGCAAGTGCGTGAGAATTAGGCATCCTGAAAGAGTAATTATTGACGATTATGCAATTATTGATGACTTTACTTATATTTCAACAAAACTAAGTGTTGGTAAGTTTGTTCATATTGGCTCTAATAGTGTTATTCAAGGTGGACAAGGTGAATGTTCATTTGCTGACTTTTCGGGATGTTCACCAGGCTGCAAGATTATTACTTGTTCTGATGATTATATTAGTGGTTTGGCTTGTCCTCAAATCCCTCAAAGGTTTAAAGGGAATATGGTCATCGGGAAGGTAATTTTAAAAAAACACGCTTTATTAGGAACAGGAACAGTAGTTTTACCAAATGTAACAATTGAAGAAGGAGCAGCAACGGGAGCTATGACATTAGTAAATAAAAGTCTGGATGAGTGGAAACTATATGCGGGAGTACCTGCTAGGTTTGCAAAATCAAGAGACAAAGAAAAGATTTTACAATTAGAGGCTGAATTTTTAGAAGAATATACCCTCAATAATTGCACAATTAAAACATGAAAATACTAATTCTTGGTGGACATGGATTTCTTGGAAAGAATGTTATCAATGTTTTACAAACCTCAAAACATCAACTCTTTTCAATTTCCCTAAGAGATGGCTGTGATTTGACAGACTATAATATAGCCCACGAATATTTTATTAATGTTCAACCTGATGTAATTATTAATTGTGCGGCGAAAGTTGGGAGTCTTAATTATGTGACGCAAGAGGCTGCCGAAGTTGCAGATATTAACATGAGAATGTTACTCAATATTTATAAAGTAGCCCATGAAATAGTTCCTAATGCAATTTTATTAAACCCTATCGCTAATTGTGCTTTTCCTGGCAATTTGGAAAGTTATGTTGAAGCTGATTTTTGGCAAGGCAAAGTTCATCAATCAGTAACAGCGTACGGCAATACTCGCAGAATGCAAATAATTTTAAGTGAATGTTATTCAATGCAGTACGGGTTTCGCTCAATTAATTTTTTAGTTCCTAATATGTATGGTCCTGGTGATTCAACAGATCCAAATAAAGCTCACGCCTTGAACGCTTTGATTAGTAAATTAGTAAAAGCCAAGAAGGAGAAGCAAAAAAAATTAGAAGTTTGGGGAAGCGGTGTTGCGATTAGAGAATGGCTATATGTAGAAGATTGTGCTTCGATTTTTGCCCAGACGATTACAGAAGACTATAACTATGGACTAGCTGAACCGCTAAATATTGGTCAAAATTTTGGTTTAAGTATCAGAGAGTTGGTAGACATCATTGTGGAAGAAACGCAATTTGAAGGGGAAATTGTATGGAATCGTATGATGCCTGATGGCGCACCTCGTAAAGTAATGAGTGATATTCGTTTCCGTAAAGTTTTTCCTGAGTTTAAGTTTACCAATTTAAAAGATGGCATTTGGAAAACCATCAAATATTATGAGTCCATTTACCCCTATGAAATTCCAAGTATCCATTAAAAATTACTTATGAATCCAATTAATTTATCTTATGTAATGACAACGTATAACAAGCTTCCTTATCTTAAAGAAGTGATGAAACGTTTACTAGAAAATGTTAAAGAAGATGAAGAGATTGTTGTCGTTGATGGTGCTAGTAACGATGGCACGGTTGAGTATTTAGTAGAATTATATAAACAAGGTAAAATCAATCAATTTATTTCTGAGCCTGATAAAGGGGAAGCACACGGCTATAACAAGGGTTTGCTTATGGCAAAAGGAAGTCTAATTAAGATAATCACGGATGATGATGCTTTTTATTATCCAGGAATACAAGAATGTAAAAACTTTATGTTGGAACATTCAGAAATAGACGTTTTAAGTGGCAATGTTGCTAATATGCAATTAGGAGTCACCGAGCCAGATAAAGTACAAGGATATCAAGAACAATATGAGAACTGGAAAAGTTATGGATATATTTTTGGATTTTCAGGACTGCCAATGATGCTAAGGCGAAGTAGTATAGCCTTAACTGGTTTAATTAATACTAATATCGTTTGTTCTGATACTGAATTCAGCTTTAAGGCTACCAGTGTAGCGAATATTGCATGGTATATTGGCATTGTTTCTATTAATATAGTAAACCCTTTGAGTAACACTATAAAATATAGCGAACAATTGAAGAAAGACAAGAAAAAACTTATGGATTATTATGATTACATATATATAAAAAAAAATAAAAGTAATACAACTATTTACCATATTAAATATTTGTTTAATATTCTTTATAGGAATCTAAGCCTTAAAAAAAGCAAGACAAATCTACAAGCGATAGGTAGGTACTCATCGAATACTAAAGTATCAAGTGATATTAATGAAGTTTTTTTGATATGTGATCAATGGCTAAAAAATCATAATAGTAGCTTACAAGAAGAGTTTTTATATAGGGCTTAACTGATGATTTATGTAAATTAATCCAGATTAAAAGTTACATGAAGGATATGTACATATGATAACTCATCTTTTTTATCATCAGGAATCTGTTGAAGAGCAATGTGCTATTAATAGTTGGATGTCCATTAGAAATAGCATTAAAGCAGAGGATGAAGTTATTATTCTCGACTTGGGAGGTACATTAACCAAATTACTTCCTCTGACAATTAAACCAAAGTTTTTAAGATATGAAATCATCAGAACTGATCTAGCAGAAGAGAGATCTTACACATTCGGGTTAAATTTAATAATTCCTTCCGCTAAAAATGAGTGGATTTGTTTATGGAGGAGTGACTATATTTATAATAAAAAATACTTTTCTGCCGTTCAAAAAGGAATGCAAGAAGGAAATGTAATTTTGCCATATGAAGCATTTATTGGAGGAGAATATTGCAAAGCAAAATGGTGTAAAAACAAACTTAGTTGGTTAATAAATTCGGATGAAAAATCATTAATAAAACATTCTCATGTTTGTCCTATATATGAAATAACTGATTTTGCTCACTTTGCCATTAAAAAAACTCTTTGGATGAGATTAAGTGGAATGAATGAAAAACTTTGGGGATATGGTTGGCAATTTCCTGAATTTTTTGATCGTCTAAAAAACGAAAAGGATTATCACCCATCAATTCAGTTTGATATGGTTGCTTTTCATCAAAATCATATAGGTAGTTTTGGATTAGGAAAACTTGATCAATCTAAAAAGCAAGAACTTGAGCAAGCTGAGCTTAAATTGATTGAGGTATTAGGAAGTATTGAGGCAGTGGAGAAATTTAAAAATAATATAAATCAAAAACCACTCAGAGCTAGATATGATGAGAGATATTATAAAGTTACACCAAATATAATAGTAAGATTTAAATCTTTTGTAAAAAAAATTTGTACATATAAAAAATCATGAATCTGTCTAAACAAATCCGCTATTTAGCTGTATTCCCATTGAAAATAATTAAGTCGCAATTGATTGGTTTTCACTCATGGTTTAATTTGATTCTAGAGTTTCAGCAGCTTAAAAAACTTAGCAATCAGAAAACCAATAGATTTTCGATTTCTTTTTGGGATTTATACCCTTGCCTATATGACAAGACTTCTAAATTAGGTTTTGATCGGCATTATGTTTATCATACAGCTTGGGCTGCCCGTATAGTTTCTAAAATAAAACCTGAAGTTCATATAGACATCTCCTCACTTATTTACTTTTCTTCTATTATTTCTGCTTTTAATCCAGTAAAATTCTATGATTACCGTCCTGTAGATTTACACTTAGATAATTTATCTTGTGAAGCAGCAGATTTACTTAATCTCCCTTTTGACAATGAAAGTATTCAATCATTGTCATGTATGCACGTTATTGAACATATTGGATTAGGAAGATACGCAGATTCATTAGACCCAGACGGTGACTTAAAGGCAATGGCAGAACTCAAAAGAGTTTTGTCTTTTGGAGGATCACTATTATTTGTTGTACCTGTTGGAAAACCGAAAATAGCGTTTAATGCTCATCGAATTTATTCTTATGATCAAGTTATCGAATATTTTTCTGATCTAAAATTAGAAGAATTCGTCTTAGTTCCCGATAATCCTAAAGAGGGAGGTCTAATATACAACGCTTCTAAAAAGATTATTGATTCTCAAAACTATGGCTGTGGTTGTTTCTGGTTTAGGAAAACAAATTCATGAATACTGTAGGAACACAAAATGAATCTAATCGTATTAAATGGTTAGAAAAAACCTTAAAAAAAATCCCTAGAGACTCTAAGATTTTGGATGCTGGAGCAGGAGAACAGCAATTTAAAAAATTTTGCTCTCATCTAAACTATGTATCTCAAGACTTTGCTCAATATGACGGAACTGGTGATAGTAGAGGATTACAAGTAGGAAAATGGGAGCAAACTCTACTAGATATTGTTAGCGATATTATTTCAATCCCTGAACCTGACGAATCCTTTGATGTAATTCTCTGTACTGAAGTTTTTGAACATTTGCCAGAACCTATCTTAGCTATTAAAGAATTTTCACGTTTACTTCGCCCAGATGGATGCTTGATTTTAAGCGCACCTTTTTGTAGCCTTACTCACTTCTCACCCTATCATTTTTATACAGGATTCAATCGCTACTTTTACGAAACTCATCTTCCCGCTCATGGATTCAAAGTAATAGAATTAGAATCAAATGGTAATTTCTTTGAATACTTAGCTCAGGAGATTAGAAGAATCTCATATATTGCAGAACTTTACACTAAAAATAATCCTACAATCTTAGAAAAACTGGCATTAAAAATTGTTTTAAGAATGCTACAAAAATTTTCTAAACATGATAAAGGTTCAGAAGAACTACTTCATTTTGGTTGTCATATACTAGCCGTTAAAATAAAGTTGTTATGATTATTGTTAAATTGCAAGGAGGTTTAGGTAATCAAATGTTCCAGTATGCGATAGGCAAAAAATTATCTCTTTTAAATAAAACAGAACTAAAATTAGACCTTAGTTTTTTGTTGGATCGCACTCCTCGCCCAAACTTTACATATCGCGATTACAATCTAAATATTTTCAACCTAAAAATAGAATTTGCTACCCAAGAAGAAATCAAACCTTTTATAAATTATCTAGACAGTAAAATAAAAAGAAAAATCTATACTTATCTATTTTTAGGCAAGAAAAATAAATATATTAATGAAAAAAAATGCAATTTTAATCCAGATATTTTCAAACTAACTGGAAACATTTATCTTGATGGCTACTGGCAAACAGAAAAATATTTTAATGATATTAAAAATATTTTATATAATGACTTTATTGTCAAAACGAATCAAGATCAAAAAAATCAAGACGTTGCTAAAACAATAAAAAACACTAATTCCGTCTCTATCCACATTAGACGAGGAGACTATATCGACAATAAACAAATTTATCATTTTCACGGAATTTGCGATTTAAATTATTATTATAACTGCGTTAATTTACTTTTAAAAAAACTTAAAAATCCAAATTTCTTTATATTTTCTGACGATCATCAATGGATGAAAGAAAACTTAAAATTAGATTATCCGATGACGTTTGTTGATCATAACGATGCTTCTAAAAACTACGAAGACTTAAGATTGATGAGCCAATGCAAACACAACATAATCGCAAATAGTAGCTTTAGCTGGTGGGGAGCATGGTTAAATCAGAACCCCGACAAAATAGTTTATGCCCCTCAAAAATGGTTTAATGACACTTCTAAAAAGACACAAGACTTAATTCCTGATCAATGGATAAGAGTATAGCTAATTAAAATCATGCCAAAAGTTACAGTGTTAATGCCCGTCTATAACGGAGACAAATATATTAATGAAGCAATTGATAGCATTCTTAATCAAACCTTTACCGATTTTGAACTTTTGATTATTGATGACGGTTCAACTGATAAGAGCTTAGAAATCATTAAATCATATCCAGATCCAAGGATTAGGTTAATTAGAAATCTAGTTAACTTAGGAATATCTAAATCTTTAAATATAGGTCTTGCAGAGTCTTTAGGTGATTATGTTGCAAGGATGGATAGTGATGATATTTCCTTACCTAATCGTCTACAAAAACAAATCGAATTCTTAAATCAGAATCCAGACGTAATAGTTCTAGGTTCATATATAGAATTTATTGATACTCATGGAAACAAATTAGAAAACCTAGATTATCTATCAAAATATCCACTCTCGCATAAAGCAATCATTTATGCCATGTTATATTGCAATCCACTAGCACATCCATCTGTAGCTTTTAAGCGATTAGAAGTATTGAAGTTAGGGGGATATAGAGTTTTAAAAGAATGGGAATCTGTTAGTACAGAAGATTACGACTTATGGCTAAGATTAGCTTCACAAAATTATAAATTTGCCAACCTTAGCGATCGCCTGATTAAGTATAGAATTCATAGTGATAGCCTGACACAAGTTGCAATTACGAAAGGGAAGCTGTCTATAGGCTCTAATAATTGCCTTAAGATTAATGCATTAGATGTCTTTGGTTGCTCACCCGAAGAAATAAACTTACTAAGAAATAAGGATCATCCTTATCGCGTTCATTTATTTGTCAAAATTGCTAAGCATCTTAGCAAAAACAAATCAGAAAGCTATAAACAAATATTACAATCAGAGGAGTATATGTACGCTATTAAAAAACTTACATCACGCACAAATGTTGTATCTAGACTTTTAACTACCTTGTTAACTGAAAAACCTATACGCTTATTTATTTCTGAAATATTTGTTATCTTTAAAGATTTTATAGAGCTTATTTCTAGAATAGCCAACAAGATATTAAAACAATGAAAGTTCTTATAATTGCCTTTGCTGATAGTATTCACACTGCAAGATGGATAAATCAAATAGATAATCCAAACTACGAAATATATCTATTTCCTAATCATAACAATCAGAAAATATTAAGCACCTTCAATACCAACGTTAAAATAGTCAAAGCCAATATTTTTAAATATTTGCAATATTACCTACTCAAAAGTATAAATCAAATTATTCACAATAAAAAATATAAGGATGTGAATGAACACCTTTATAATGTATTCCGAGCAAATCTAATTCATCAATTTATTCAGCAAAAGAAGCCTGATATTATCCACTCTCTAGAGTTTCAAAATTCTTGCTATCTTACCTTGTTTACAAAACAAAAATATTATCAAAATAAATTGTTTCCCAAATGGATTGCAACCAACTGGGGTAGTGATATTTACTTGTTTGGCAGACTTAAAAAACATCAAGACATAATTCGCCAAGTGTTAGCAGAATGTGATTATTATTCCTGTGAATGTCATCGTGATATTAAATTAGCTCAAAATTTTGGCTTCCAAGGTCAATTTTTACCTGTCTTTCCTAATACAGGAGGCTTTGAATTAGAACTTATTTCTAAGCTTAGACAACAAGGCTCAACTTCTCAAAGAAAAATTATCATGCTCAAAGGCTATCAAACTTGGGCAGGGAGAGCATTATTTGGCTTACGCGCATTAGAACGTTGCGCCGATATATTACAGGGATACCATATCTACGTCTATTCCGCCAGAACTGAAGATATCCAAATAGCAATAGAGCTATTTGCTCACTCAACAAAAATTTCCATTACAGCTATTCCCCTTAGTTCATCTCACCAAAAACTCCTTGAATTACACGGCAAAGCCAGAATCTCTATTGGATTGAGTATAAGTGATGGTATTAGCACATCCTTACTAGAAGCTATGGTTATGGGATCTTTCCCAATTCAGTCATGGACAGCCTGTGCTAATGAATGGTTAGTCGATGGAGAAACAGGATTATTAGTTCCTCCTGAAGATATTGAAGTAATTGAATCTGCTATTCGTAAAGCACTAGAAGATGATCAACTCGTTGATTCAGCCGCCCAAAGAAATTATGAGCTAGCCAAGATCCGACTAGATAGTAAAGCCCTAAAGCAAAGAACAATTCAGTTTTATCAAACAGTATTTGAAGATCAATAAAAATATATGACTGAAATCAGTATCATAACTCCCATATATAATTGCTCTTACAATATCTCTAAACTTGTGCTAGCACTACAACATCAGGGTATTGATTTTACTACAGAAATCTTAATTGTCGATAATAACTCAACAGATAACTCCTTTGGAATTGCTCAAAGCTTTTCACATATCCCTAATATTAAAATTATTAATCAAGAAAAAATTCAAGGTGCTGCTGCAACTCGCAATAAAGGCATTGAAATTGCTGCAGGAGATATCATTGCTTTTATCGATGGTGACTGTATGCCTGAGAAGGATTGGCTCAGTCAAGGTATTAAAGCAATCCAAGAAACTGGTGCTGATAGAATTGGCGGCAAAATTGGAGTTAGACCACTCTTGCCTGACAGTTCAATTTATGCTCTGATCGATGCTTTATTTTGCTTTGATCAAGAGAGTGCTGTTAAATATGTAAATGCATGTATGACTGGAAATCTATTTGTTAAGCGATCGGTATTTAAGCAAATAGGCTTATTTAACCAAGACTTTGCTGAAATGGAAGATATGGAATTTGGCATCCGAGCAGCTAAAGAAGGTATCTCTGTCGCCTATGCTGATAAAGCGATCGTCTGGCATCCTCCCCGTCAAACCTTTCAGGAAATGTGGCATAAGTCAGCAAGAAATGGTAAAGGGACTTTTATCTTATGTCAACACAACCCCAAGTGGGCAGGCAAATATGGATGGAAACACCCATTAAGATGTATTAAAATAGCGATCTCACTACGCAAACCAAACTGGAAGTTATTGTCATTCCCATATCAACAAATATCTCTAACTACAAGAATAAAAATACACCTTATGTCATGGATAGTTATTAACATCAGTGAAGCCTATGGATATTTACGAACATGGATAGAACATTTTTCTAGATAACAACTTATGCAAATAGATTTAGAAAGAATAGAAATAGTTACAGCCTGTGATGACAACTATGTACAGCACTTAGCGGTAATGCTATGTTCTCTTTTAGAGAATACATTGTATAGAGAAAAGATTAATATTTGGGTGATTGATGGTGCTATCTCACAAGACAAAAAAATTATGCTTTCTACTTTTATTAGTAATAAGTATCAAATATTCATCAATTATCTAAATGTAGACGAAAAACCATATAAAAACTTTAAACTCAGTTATCATTTTACTCATTCTATTTACTATCGCATATCAATACCAGAAATTATTCCATTCAATATCAACAAGGTTATTTATTTAGATTCAGATATGGTTTTGAAACAGGATATTTATAATTTATGGTTAATTGATTTAAAAGATTGTTTTATAGGAGCAATAGAATTATTGGATGTAGATAAAAGACATTTGAAGGGGATCATTAAAAATGACTTAGATTATTTTAATTCTGGAGTGTTAGTTATGAATATTAACAAGTGGCGCGAGAACAATGTATCTCAACAAGTTATTGACTTTATCTCTAACTATCAAGAGAAAATTATTTGGTGGGATCAAGATTCACTAAATGCAGTTTTATATCAGAAGTGGTTGAGTTTACCCCTCAAGTGGAACTTGCAGACTAACTTTTTTGATGTAAATGTAAGTAAATGTGCGAGAGGGCTAGAATTAAGAGAAGCGATCGCAAAACCCGCTATTATTCACTATACAGGGATGCATAAGCCTTGGGATTATATAGACAATCATCCTTACAAGCAAGAATATTACAAGTATTTGGCACTAACACCTTGGCATAGTTATAAGTCAAAAAAGAACCCTAAGCTGATTGTAAAGAGGTTGATTAGAACTTATACCCCAAGATTTTTTCTATTGTTTATTAAACAGTTATTTCAAAAAGTAAAACTATAAAATTAATAGATTTTATGAGTCATCAATTATTAGAATTATTGGGTGGTGCAATCCCTAATGATCACAGCAAACAGGTAACCTCAAACTATTATATTGATCAATTATTTTTACGGGAAATTGATCAGGAAATCAAAGTCTTAGATGTAGGATGTGGCAATGGAAGATCCTTAGATGTTTTTATGGCAATAAACAAAAGTACTAACTGGTTCGGATTAGATATTGCTGATTCGCCCGAAGTACGCTTGCGAAATATAAATGATGATTCTAGATTTTATACATTTGATGGGATTAAAATACCCTTTGACGATAATACATTTGATGTTATTTATTCTAATCAAGTGTTTGAACATGTTAGATATCCACAGGAGTTATTAGTAGAAGTATCGAGAGTATTAAAAGAAGATGGATATTTTATTGGTTCTACATCTTATCTAGAGCCTTTTCACTCTTTTAGCTTTTGGAACTATACACCTTATGGATTTATGATCCTATTGAATAATGCACAACTAAGATTAGAAGAGATCCGTCCTAGCATAGATTCTTTGGCACTAATAACGGCATCTATGTTTGGAATACCAAAATTCACTGAACGATGGTGGTCACACGATTCACCACTTAATAAAATCATAGAAGTATTTGGAACTATAAAAAAACTAGATAAGCGCAAAATAAACTCTATCAAATTAATGTTTTGTGGACAGTTTTGCTTTCTTGCAAAAAAAAATTGAGTCGTTATATAAAACTCATTTCAAAGATATGTGTAAATCTCCTGTAGCTCTAATTGCTTTTAATCGTCCTGAACAAACAAAAAGAGTTATCGAAAAAATTTTAAACTATCAGCCAGCACAAGTTTTATTAATACTTGATGCTCCTCGTCAAAATAAAAGTGACGATCCCCAAAAATTTCATCAAGTAAAGCAGTTATTAGACCAAACAGATTGGAATTGCCAAGTTTTTAAAAACTACGCAGAAACGAACTTAGGCTGTAAACAGAGAATATCTACAGGGATAGACTGGGTATTTAGTCAAGTTGAATCAGCGATTATTCTCGAAGATGATTGCTTACCCGATCGCTCTTTCTTTCCATTTTGTGAAGAATTACTAAATAGATATCGAGACGATCACCGTATTTTTTCAATATCTGGTGATAACTTTCAGCTTGGTAGAACCCGCACAAATTATAGTTATTACTATTCTCTATACAACCATTGTTGGGGCTGGGCTACTTGGCGGCGTGCTTGGCAGTATTATGATGTGGATATGAAATTATGGGAAACTGTTCGTGATGGAGATTGGCTCAATGATATTTTGCAAAACACGGCGGCGGCAAAATACTGGAAGCGCAAATTTCAACAGACTTACATAGAAAAATTTGATACATGGGACTATCAATGGACGCTAAGTTGTTGGTTACAAAGTGGTTTAACAATTCTGCCAAATCAAAATTTAGTTTCTAATATTGGTTTTGATAGCCAATCAAGCACACATACAAAAAGCAAAAATAGCCCCTTTGCAAATATGCCTACTGAAGCGATGAATTTTCCTCTAAAACATCCTCCTTTTGTTATTCGCGATACTCAAGCTGACAACTTTACTTATGAGAATATGTTTAGCCTATACTCAAGCATTAAACGCAAGTTGAGAGAGTTATTTTAATGATTGATTTTAATATTTTGGAATGTCCAGTTTGTAAAAAGACTCAACACAAGAATTTATATAGTCTTGATAAAGGTAGACTTATAAAATGCCAGAATTGTCATTTAGCATTTTATATTCCTCGTCCTACAGCAGAAGAATTATCTGATTTCTATAATCAACAATCTTATCGCAACGATTATGAACAGAGTGTCATGTCTAGTCATGATTTCACTGAAAATAGATATCTAGAGTTAAAAAAAATAATTGCTACATATCAACCCAATTTACTCAAGCAGTCAAATAAAACTTTTTTAGATATTGGTTGTGGTTTGGGTGATTTACTATCTCTTGCGATCGCAGATGGATGGCAAGTTACTGGTACAGAAATTTCTCCAATCGCTACCGAGCAATCTGACATCAACATTCGCGATCGCATTTTAATAGGAGATATTCTATCTTTAGATTTTCCAGAATCTTCTTTTGACTTGATTACTATCTATCATGTTATCGAACACTTGATTGATCCTATGCACACCTTAATTAAAATGAGGAAATTACTCAAACCTGATGGTGTTTTGTTTGTTGAGACTCCAAATATGGGTAGTCTTGGGGCAAAGATAAAAGGTAAAGAATGGTCACATATTATTCCCCCAGAACATATTACTTACTTTGATTTGAGTTCTCTAGATTATGCGATAAGACATTCTGGATTTAATAACTGTAATGTTTTTACTAGCTCTCCTCAAGTAATAAAAAGTATAGAAAACTGGTCGAATCCTTATAAAAGTATCGCTGAATTTATTTATAAACTCATGCCAATTTTGGGATTAGGTGCTACATTGCAATCTATAGCAATCAAGTAATTTTTTTGTAAAGTCTATGAAAATTGGCGTAAACAGTTTGTTTCTTAGACCTAGTCAAGTTGGTGGTGCAGAGTTTTTGTTAAAAGGTCTGTTGATTGGATTATCAAAGATTGCAGATGTGGACTTATATATATTTATTAATCAAGAATTTGTGTTATGGCTACAAGAAATAAATCTAGATAATTCTGTCAATATTGTTCCTATCAAAATCTTGAACAATCGATTTATTAGTGAAGCTTTTCAACTCCCACTAATGGCTAGACAATATAATCTTGATGGACTAATTAATACAAACTATTTTACACCTTGGAAATTTCTATCTAAAATTCCATCTACTACGATAATTCACGATCTTAACTACTTACATTTTCCACATCTCTTTTCTTGGTATAAAAAAATCTGGCTTAAATTAGCTCATAAAATGACTTTGTCCAATGCAGACAAAACAATAGCAATTTCTGACTTTGTGAATCAGGATATCAAAAAGAATTATGGATTTAAACATATACCTACTGTCATTCACAATCCAATTTTGTGGAGTCGTTTACAAGAATTATCCGTTCCGATAGTTCATGAAATATTTATTTTATCCGTTGCTAATCATTATCAGCATAAGAACTTAGCAACTTTAGTAAAAGCATTTGCAAAAATGCCTAATTACTTAGATAAGGTTAAGTTGATTTTAGTGGGTCAGTTACCTGATTCTCTAATGGGAATGCGTCGCGATCGCTGCGATGATATTCGTCAATTAGTTAAAGATTTAGGATTAGAAGATCGGGTTTATATTACAGGTTACATTAGTGATCGCGAACTAGCTTGTTATTACCATCACGCAGCTTTATTTGCATTTCCATCAGTATTTGAAGGGTTTGGAATGCCACCAGTCGAAGCGATGGGAATGGGTTTACCTGTGTTGACTACCCGTTGCACTGCTATTCCTGAGGTGACGATGAATATGGCTGAGTATGTAGATAATCCGATGGATATTAGTGAATGGTGCGATCGCCTTACAGAAATGCTAAACAATCGCGATCGCTATTTACCAACTGAATCCACAATCCAAAAAATTAGACAAGCCTATGAACCTGTTGAGATTGCTAAAAAGTATATTGATTTATTTCGTATTTTAGATTAATAACCTAAAGCTTAATCAATTGATATACCAAGCGATCACCTGTATGTGAAACCATAACTGCGATCGCCGTACCGTCACAATGGTATGAAACCTTCGGGCGCGTTGTAGTTGAGGCTTTTGCATGTGGTAAGCCCGTAATTGCATCAAATTTGGGCGCTCTATCGGAACTAATCACTTCAGAACATAATGGATTTTTGGCGTTGCACAAATGAAAGATGAATGAGTAAATAAAAGACAACGAGTTTAAGCAATAAAAAACAATGAAATGTCCAAAGTGTGGATCATCACATATTCGTAAAAATGGGAAACGAGGAGACAAACAAAATCATATTTGTGCTGATTGTGGTCGTCAGTTCATTGATAACTACTCAGTACTTGGATATTCCCAAGATGTCAAAAAAATATGTCTAAAAATGTATTGTAATGGCATGGGATTTAGACAGATTGAGAGATGTACTGATGTTAGTCACAACTCAGTCATCAACTGGGTTAGGGACGCAGCAAAGCAATTACCAGAATATCCACCCATTGAAACTATTCCTGATGTTGGTGAATTAGATGAACTCCAGACTTTTGTTGGGTCAAAAAAAACTTGATTTGGCTATGGACTGCGGTGAATCATTTTAGCAAAGGTATCTTGGCTTGGGTCTTAGGGGATAGGAGTAGTCAAACCTTTAAACCTTTATGGACATTGATTAAAGTTTGGCAATGCTATTTCTGGGTTACTGATGGTTACTGCGTCTACAAAATGTTTATCAACTCGGAGGATCAAATTATCAGCAAGACCTACATGACTAGAGTTGAGGGTGAAAATACGAGATTGAGGCATTATTTAGCCAGATTGCACAGAAAAACTTTATGTTATTCAAAATCCGAAGAAATGTTGAGGTATTCAATTCGTCTGTTGATTCACTATCTCAAATACAAATCATTTCCTACCTTTCCTTGATTCATCTTTCATTTGTGCAACGCCGGATTTTTAATTCCTTGCGATCGCATTGATGCGTGGACAGAGAAATTACATTGGTGCGGTACAAACCATGAAGGCATGAGAGTAATGAGTAGTAATGCTTACCAAACTTACCAAAAGCTATACACACGCTTTAGTATTTATCAGCAATTAATAGAAATTTACGAATCGATGTTAACGATTTCTGCATAGGTCTTTAAGCGAAGTCCAATATAAATTACAAAAAGGGTGACGCACCGTGAACCTGCGCCATAGTCTTTGGGAGCTTTATTAAAAATTTTTGCTGATTTAACTTAGGGATCATCCTAGAGGTACAGGCGGCTATCCTCACGTTTATTGTCTGGCGCTAGCAAACCATCATTTCTATAATGACGTTAAGTAATATATCAAGTTTAAAAAATGGCTGTAAAAAAAGAAGACCCCAAGCGATCGCGTGCAAGACTGATTGGCAATGTCCTATTGCTGATTGGCGCAGGATTGCTCATCATAAATATTTTTCTACCAAACTTGTTTGCCCCACCAGTGGCGCGAGTTCCCTACAGCCTATTTGTTCATGAAATCGAAGAAGGACATGTAGCAAGGGTATATATCGGACAAGACCAAATCACCTATCAATTAAAAGGTGTTACCCCTGACATCCCTGGAGATGTGATTTCCACAACTCCAATTTTTGACTTAAATTTGCCAGAACGACTCGAAAAGAGTGGGGTCGAATTTGCCGCCGCACCAGTTCAAAAATCAGGCTGGTTCGGGACATTACTTAGCTGGGTAATTCCCCCCTTAATCTTTGTCGGTATCTTTCAACTGTTCAGCCGTAACGGTGGCGGTGGCGCTCCTGGTGGCTTACAGATTGGCAAGAGCAAGGCAAAAGTTTATGTCGAAGGTGAAGCGACTAAAACCATGTTTGGCGATGTCGCTGGTGTCGATGAAGCCAAGCAAGAACTTCAAGAAATTGTGCAGTTCCTCAAAACCCCTGAGAAGTACACCAAGATCGGCGCAAAGATTCCTAAAGGCGTATTGCTAGTTGGTCCCCCTGGTACTGGTAAAACTCTGCTTGCCAAGGCAGTCGCTGGTGAAGCAGGTGTTCCCTTCTTCAGTATCTCTGGTTCGGAATTTGTGGAACTCTTTGTCGGTGTTGGTTCTTCACGAGTACGTGATTTGTTCGAGCAAGCCAAAAAGCAATCGCCTTGTATCATCTTTATCGATGAACTTGATGCGATCGGTAAAGCGCGTTCTAGCGGCGGTATGTATGGCGGCAACGATGAACGCGAACAAACTCTCAATCAGTTGCTCACCGAAATGGATGGATTCGGAGTAGATGGAACGACAGTAATCGTTCTCGCCGCAACCAACCGTCCTGAAACCCTTGACCAAGCATTGTTACGTCCAGGTCGTTTCGATCGCCAAGTATTAGTTGATCGCCCTGACAAGAGCGGACGCTTAGCAATTCTCAAAATCCATGCTGCAAAAGTCACTCTGGACAAAAGTGTTGACCTAGAGACGATCGCTACTCGTACTTCTGGTTTTGCGGGTGCTGACCTTGCTAACCTCGTGAATGAAGCGGCTTTGCTTGCGGCGCGTGCTGGACGTGAAACTGTCTTGCTTGAAGACTTTGCTGAAGCTGTTGAGCGTGTAGTTGCTGGGCTAGAAAAGAAGAGCCGTGTTCTCAATGAGAACGAGAAGCGAATTGTCGCCTATCACGAAGTTGGTCATGCCCTAGTCGGAGCGCTTAACTCCAGTAGCGGCAAAGTTGAGAAAATCTCGATCGTGCCTCGCGGTATGGCTGCTCTCGGCTACACCTTGCAACTGCCAACGGAAGATCGTTTCTTGTTGAGCAAAGAAGAAATCGAAGCTCAAATCGCAACTCTCCTCGGTGGGAGATCGGCAGAGGAAATCATCTTTGGTAGCATTACTACTGGTGCATCCAATGACCTCCAACGCGCTACTGATCTCGCTGATAAGATGGTGACTAGCTACGGTATGAGCGAAGTTTTGGGGCCACTTGCCTACCAAAAGCAACAAAATCAATTCCTCGGTGGTATGGAGATGGCACGCAATGTCAGCCCTGCAACTTCGGAAGCGATCGACAAGGAAATCAAAACCATCGTTGAAAATGCCCATGCCAAGGCGCTGGCAATTCTCAATGCTAATCGTGATTTGCTAGAGTCGATCTCTGAGAAGCTTTTAGAAACAGAAGTGATCGAAGGTGAGTTTCTGACTGGTTTGCTAGCTCAAGTTAAACCTGCTGAAGTTAACGTATAGTCTAAAAAAAAGGGGCGCAGGCTTTGCCTGCGCCCCTTTTTTTTAGACTTTGAGTGCAAAGAGCCAAATTCTAAAACTAAAATTAAAATTGGTTTTTTGAAAGCCAGCCGTGGGCTGGCTTTCAAAAAACCAATTTTGGGGTTTGTAGCTCCTAAGGAGCTGTAAACCCCAAAATTGGTTTCATAATGAGAATTGCTGAAATAAGAGGCGGCGCATCGCGCTGCCTCTTATTTTTGGGTTTGCTTAATACTTTGTAATAAATTTGTAATAGCATAGGCATATCTACTCAAGTTACAAACCTATGTTGGAACCTTCGCTCACCGTGATAAATCAGAAATCTTCGCTCACCGAAACATCTCTAGAAATGACAGAATTGAGGGTTCCAGCTTGTTCATCAACCACTAAAAACGATGACTATTTAGCAAACTGCCTCAGCAATGATGTTTTTGCACCAACTGATAGCTTTGTGCGTCGTCATATCGGTGCAAACTCTTCAGAAATCCAACAGATGCTAGCAGCCATTGGTTGTGATTCTCTGGATGAAATGATTCAAAAGACTGTGCCTGACGCGATTAGAATCAAGCAGCCATTGGACTTGGGCGAGGCAAGAGGTGAGTATGAGCTATTACAAGAATTAAAAGCGATCGCATCTCAAAACCAAGTTTGGCGCTCATACATTGGCACTGGCTATTACAACTGCATCACACCGCCAATTATTCAACGCAATATTCTAGAAAATCCTGGTTGGTATACTCAATACACGCCCTACCAAGCAGAAATTGCCCAAGGACGTTTAGAATCTCTGCTTAATTTCCAAACCATGATTATCGATCTAACGGGTTTAGAGATTGCAAATGCTTCTTTATTAGATGAAGGGACGGCGGCGGCGGAAGCCATGACCATGGCGGCGGGACTTGCCAAAAATAAGGGTAATAAATTTTTCGTTTCCAGTGATTGTCACCCTCAGACGATCGCTGTTGTCAAAAGCCGCGCTATTCCCTTGGGGATTGAAGTTGTAATTGCCAAGCATGATCAATTTGAATTTGATAAAAATTACTTTGCGGCTCTGTTGCAATATCCCGCTAGTGATGGCGCCATCTATGACTACAGCGAATTTATTGCTCAAATTCATGCTCAGGATGGGTTAGCGATCGTAGCGGCGGACTTGTTGGCGCTCACATTGATCAAAGCTCCTGCGGAATTTGGTGCAGATATTGCGATCGGTAGCGCCCAAAGATTTGGTGTTCCCTTTGGCTATGGGGGGCCTCACGCTGCCTATATGGCAACTAAGGATGCCTACAAGCGCCAAATGCCAGGACGGATGATTGGAGTTTCTAAAGACGTGTATGGAAACCCCGCACTGCGTTTAGCATTACAAACCCGTGAGCAACATATCCGACGCGACAAGGCAACTAGCAATATTTGCACAGCTCAAGTTTTGCTAGCAATCATGGCAAGTATGTATGCGGTCTATCATGGTGCGGAAGGCTTACAACGCATCGCTCAGCGAGTACATTTCTTGACTGCAAGCCTTGCCAAATCCCTAGAAAATTTAGGACATACAGTTACCCACCAAACCTATTTCGATACAATTCGAGTTGAGTTAAAGGGAATCTCTAGCGATGAAATTAAGGCTAGAGCCGCCGCGAAGCAGATTAACTTGCGGTATTTAGAAGATAGTGCGATCGCTATTAGTCTTGATGAAACCGTCTCCAAGCAAGATTTAACTGACCTAATCGATATCTTTGCTGGTGAGAAACCCATCAATCACAAATTACCAATCACAGATTCTCAACTCGTAATTCCTAATTCCCTAATTCGTAATTCCCCCTACCTCACCCACCCCGTTTTCAACTCCTACCATTCTGAATCAGAACTACTACGCTATATCCATCGCCTCCAAGCGAAGGATTTATCATTAATCACATCCATGATTCCCCTTGGTTCCTGCACGATGAAGCTCAATGCCACATCAGAAATGCTTCCTGTGACATGGGCTGAGTTTGGGAATATCCATCCCTTCGCGCCCCTAGAGCAAACTCAAGGATATCAAGTTCTCTTCCAACAGTTAGAGGCTTGGCTCGCTGAAATCACAGGTTTTGCGGGCGTTTCACTGCAACCAAATGCAGGCTCTCAAGGGGAATATGCGGGTCTATTAACAATTCGTGAATACCACTTACACCGAGGTCAAACCAATCGTCATATTTGCTTAATCCCTACTTCTGCTCACGGCACAAACCCCGCCAGTGCAGTCATGGCAGGCATGAAAGTTGTTACTGTGAATTGCGACAAAGAAGGGAATATTGATGTAGATGACCTGAAGGCAAAGGCAGAGAAGTATCAACATGAACTGGCGGCTCTAATGGTCACTTATCCTTCTACGCATGGAGTATTTGAGGAAGCGATTAAGGATATTTGCGACACAATTCACTATTACGGTGGACAGGTGTATATGGATGGCGCAAATATGAATGCTCAAGTTGGGCTTTGTCGTCCAGGGGATATTGGAGCCGATGTTTGTCATTTGAACTTACATAAAACTTTCTGCATTCCCCACGGTGGTGGTGGCCCTGGTATGGGACCAATTTGTGTTGCCTCACAACTAGTTCCATTTTTACCAAAGCATCCTTTCATTGCTGATCCTGATCAAACCACAATCTCAGCAGCTCCTTGGGGAAGTGCGAGTATTCTCACGATTTCATGGGTATATATCGCTCTTATGGGCGCAAAGGGATTAAAACTAGCGACGGAAGTTGCTATTTTGAATGCTAACTATATGGCACAGCGTCTTGCCCCCCATTATCCAATTCTCTATACGGGTAAAAATGGCTTAGTTGCTCACGAATGCATTATCGATCTCCATGATTGCAAAGCGATCGCAGGTATCGAAGTGGATGATATTGCTAAACGCCTTATGGATTATGGATTTCATGCGCCCACGATGTCATGGCCAGTGGCTGGCACAATGATGATCGAGCCAACTGAAAGTGAGTCTAAGGCAGAGCTAGATCGCTACTGTGATGCGATGATTTCTATCAAGCAAGAAGTAAATGCGATCGCTTCTGGGGATATGGATAAACTGGATAATCCGCTGAAAAATGCACCCCATACCGCCGAGACCCTGCTGTCTGACGATTGGAATCATCCCTACAGTCGCAAGCAAGCTGCCTATCCAGCCCCTTGGCTCAAAGAACATAAGTTCTGGACAAGTGTAGGAAGAATTGATAATGCTTTTGGCGATCGCAACTTTGTTTGTTCTTGTTTGCCTCTAGAAGCCTACGAAACATAGTCATCAAGAAATGATTGGCATTAAAAAACCAATTTTGGGGTTTGCAGCGCCTTCGGCGCTGCAAACCCCAAAATTAGTTTTTTAATGAGAATTGCTGCAAGCGGCGACCGCTATATAAAAGAGCTAGTGAAAAGCGTTATATTTATCTCTGTTTAATCACTATCTGCATAAAGCTCATGACTGAACCTATCTGGTCATATGTCACTCCTGGCATCTCTGATGAATTATTTGATCGCTTGCCTGGCATACCTATGAGCAAATGCGAAACCAGACTACTGATCATTGGTCAGTTGCGGCTCAAGGCAGATTCAGTATTTTGGGATATCGGCGCAGGCACTGGCACTGTTTCTGTGGAGATCGGGCTATTATGTCCCAAAGGTAAAATCGTTGCGATCGAGCGGGACGAAGATGTAGCAGGACTAATTGTTAAAAACTGCCAGAAGTTTGGTGTAAATAATGTCGAAGTTAAAGTTGGCAGTGCGCCAGAGTGCTTAACCAGTCTGAGTGAAGCCCCCAATTGTATTTGTATTGAAGGCGGACGATCTGTGTCCGAAATCTTGGAATATTGTTGGGAGAGGTTGCAGACTGACGGACGAGCGATCGCCACTACTAATAGTCTTGAAGGCTTGTATGCGATTTCAGCAAGTTTTGCCAAACTGCAAGCACGAAATGTAGAAGTTGTGCAGTCATCAGTTAACCATCTCGAAACTCGCGGTAACCGTCAAGTTTTCGCATCTGTCAGCCCAATGTTTATCATTAGCGGCGAAAAGCTATAAGTTAGCTAGTCCCAAGCGAGTGGCTGCGCGAAGCGCCGCCACTCGCTTATTGGTTTGTATGTCCTAATCAACTTACAGAAATAAGCCTATAAAGTTTCGTACCTACGGTACGAAACTTTATAGGCTTATTTATTTTAGACAGCCGCTATGAAATTTCACGAATTTGAGGTTTGCCGTCTTTAAATTCGCCCACCAAAATCAAATCAGTGACACCAACAAACAGACCATTTTCGACCACACCTGGAATATTGTTAAGTGTCTTCTCTAAATCAGCCGCATCAGCGATCGCATCAAAGGTCACATCCAAAACCATATTTCCTTGATCGGTAATCACAGGGCCATCTTTTTTGACACCCATCCGTAAGTCAGGTTTGCCACCTAACTTTTCGACAGCTCTGGTCACTGGAGAGACTGCCATTGGCAGAACTTCGATCGGAACCGCAAAAGTCGAGCCAAGTTTATCGACTAATTTCGACTCATCAACCACGACTATAAATAAAGTTGCTAGAGAGTCAATCACTTTTTCGCGAGTATGAGCTGCGCCGCCACCTTTGATTAAGGTCTTATGGGGATCAACCTCATCAGCACCATCGATCGCCACATCAACACGATCAACATCATCAAGACTACGGATGGGAATACCATATTTTTTACCCAAGACTGAAGCCTGAAAAGAAGTTGGAATGCCGACAATATCAGTTAATTCGCCAACAGCAATTCTTCGCCCTAGCTCCGCGATCGCAAATGCAGTAGTTGAGCCAGTACCCAAGCCTACAACCATCCCTGATTGCACTCGTTGTGCTGCTGCAATGCCGACTTCTTGCTTTAATTTTTTAATATCTTCCGCAGAAATTTCCATTATTGACATCTTTTATAAAAGTAATGACCTCAATCCTATCGCAACCAGTGAAATAATCTTTGGCTAACTCAAAATCAAAACCTCAAAGGTAATTGCGGCGCTTCGCGCCGCAATTACCTTTGAGGTTTTACAAACAAAAAAGCCCCCTTTAAGGGAGGCTTTTTTGCTTGTAAAACTAACTCAAGACTAGGAATTAACCATTGATAGCAGGAGCAGACATTGCTACAGGAGCAACATCAACAGCAGCCAAATCAAGAGGGAAATTGTGAGCATTGCGCTCGTGCATTACTTCCATGCCCAAGTTGGCGCGGTTGATTACATCAGCCCAAGATGGTACAACACGACCTTGGCTATCAGAGATAGATTGGTTGAAGTTGAAACCATTCAAGTTGAATGCCATTGTGCTTACGCCCAAGGATGTAAACCAGATGCCGACTACTGGCCATAGTGCCAAGAAGAAGTGCAAGCTGCGACTGTTGTTGAAAGAAGCATATTGGAAAATCAAACGACCGAAGTAGCCGTGAGCTGCAACGATGTTGTAGGTTTCTTCTTCTTGTCCGAACTTGTAACCAGCGTTTTGGCTTTCGTTTTCGGTGGTTTCACGGATCAAGCTGGAGGTTACCAAGGAACCGTGCATAGCACTGAACAAGGAACCACCGAATACGCCTGCTACACCCAACATGTGGAAGGGGTGCATCAAAATGTTGTGTTCTGCTTGGAATACGATCATGAAGTTGAAAGTACCAGAGATACCCAAAGGCATACCGTCAGAGAAAGATCCTTGTCCGATTGGGTAGATCAAGAATACTGCGGTTGCTGCTGCTACTGGTGCGGAGTAAGCTACGGCGATCCAAGGACGCATACCGAGACGGTAAGACAATTCCCATTCACGACCCATGTAGCAGAAAATGCCCAGGAGGAAGTGGAATACTACGAGTTGGTATGGACCACCGTTGTATAGCCATTCGTCGAGGCTGTCTGCTTCCCAAATGGGGTAAAAGTGCAAGCCGATGGCGTTCGATGATGGAACGACTGCGGCGGAGATCATGTTGTTGCCGAATAGCAATGAACCAGCAACTGGTTCACGGATACCGTCGATGTCAACGGGAGGGGCTGCTACGAAAGCGATTACGAAGCAAATGGTGGCGGCTAGTAAGCATGGAATCATGATTACGCCGAACCAACCTACGTATAGGCGGTTGTTGGTGCTGGTAATCCAGTTGCAAAACTGATCCCAGATTGAGGCGCTCTCGCGTCTCTGTACTGCTGTTGTCATTTTGTAATTGGTTTTAAAGTTTACTTTTTTATGCAAGCAATTGCTTCACATGATAACAATATATATCAAATTGTTAAGATTTGTCAATAATTATTTATGTGGGATCATTTCCCCCTTCAAAAGCTGATCTTGTCAGATGTCATTGAGTAAACAAAATAAAATATGTCAGACACTCAAATTAGTGATATAAAGTTCGCAAACTAGACGCAGCTAAATAAATAAACAAACTAGTGCCAAGCTTAGTCTCTGACTGCATTATTCCAGATGGCATGGTTACGAGGTGATTTCTTAAGATGGAGAGTAACAACATTCGTAGTAGTGCTTACGAGCAGACCCTTGCGGGAGTCACTAAGGACTTATCAGATCTGCGAGCCAATATCTTAGGCAAGCTTAGCCGTGAAATTTTAATTTTACAGGCTCAAAAGAATGCTCTAACTGATGATATTCAACGTCTTCAGTCTCAACGCAAGGAGCTAGAGGTGCTAACTGTTGCTCAACAGGGGATGAACCAACAGGAAATTCAGCGACAACAATGGATTGAACAGCTTGCTCAATCGATCACCTTTCATCTAAAGAATGATGTTGTGGTCACTAATTCGCAAACCCTCAATGATCATTCAGAAAATTTTGAGCAGTTGATGCTTAATCTTGATAACGCGATTAGGACTACATTTCAGTCTTTGCAACGAGATGTGGATACCTATCAGCGCGATCTGGATGATCAGATGCATCGCATGTATAACCAGCGACAGCAGGGTGAGTTAATGCTCACGGCTCTCGTAGAAAGAATTGATGAGTATCTTCGCCGTCCTGCGGGCGATCGCTACGGTGGAGCAAATGTGGGGGGGAATCTATCAGGTAATCCTTCAACTCCTCCTAATAACTCAAATTTTACGGAGGCGATCGCGAGTAGCGATCGCCCTAATCTTCCTAATGGCAACGGTAACTATAGCCAGATTAAAATCCCTGAATTTATTAATACCAATGGCAATCAATATGGCAATCAGTATAGACAGTACGACCAAAGTGCCACTCGTCCTTATGGTGATCCGACTCAACCTCTCGGTGAAGATTTAGGTATAACTCAAAATCAAGCAATCAAACGTACTAATGAATGGTGGTACGGATTTTTGCTTGTTTTGGGCGCGTCTGTAGTTCTGTCTCTGCAAAATATTTTGGTGAGAGTGATCTTTTCTAACTCTAGTATTTTGGGGATGTTTAAGTTTGGTGGTTTGATTGAGGCGACCATACAACACTCATTTGTTTTATTGCTGTTACGGATGGTATTTGCTACCCCAATTATGTGGTTAGTTGCCAAGTTTCTATTTCGGGTAGATGTTTTAAGGGATTTCCAGCAGCTAATTGCGCCTAGCCGTAGATTGCTATTCTGGCGAGTTGCTTTTAGTGCATTACTGCAATTTACTTCTTTTGCTTTTATTTATGTTGCTTTAGGTATTTTAAATCCAGGGTTAGCGGTGACACTGTTTTTCATTTTCCCGACCGTGACTGTCCTGATGGCTTGGTTCTTATTTGGCGATCGCCCTAGCAAGGAGCGTTGGGTCGTAATTGGCATAATTTATGTGGGAATTATACTTACATATAATATTTTCGGCATCAATAAGCCAGATACTTGGGGTGTGGTTTCGGCAATGCTTTCTGGGATTGCTTTCGCGGGATATATCATTACTTCGCAGGCTTGTTTTAAACAGTTAAATCCTGTGTCTTTTACATCAATTAACTTTGCAATTATCTTGCTGCTATGTCTTGGGACGTTACCATTTACTATTTCTTCAATTTCACTCAGCCCACCTCTGATATTCATGTGCTTCTTGATTGCCTTGACGACTTTGGGTGGTTACTTATTGACTAGTTTTGGTACTAAGTTAATGGGGGCAGCACAGGCTTCGATTGTGAGCGCTAGTGGCCCTGTGTTTACCACGTTTCTAGCATTTACAATTTTGGGTAATCAACTAAGTTTGATTCAGTTATTGGGAGTATTTCTGGTCACAGGGGGAGTAGGGCTATTGAGTTTACAAAATATGTACAAAAAAGCTAAAGCATAAAAGACAACGCCCGCTTTGCGGGCGTTGTCTTTTTATAGCTACACCCAAGGATTGTCTGGCGGCGCGGAGCGCCGCCAGACAATCCTTGGTTTTTATGTCTTAGTACACTTGGCGATAGCTATAGTTGATTGCATCACGAATCAATTTTTGGATGAAGAGAGTGAAGGCGCAAAGCTCCTTCACTCTCTTTTGTGTTTGGTTACTGCTCGACTAGTTGACGCGCAATATACCAAGCCAAAAGCCCTGTAGCGATCGCGATCGCGCTGAGGGCAAAAATCACCTTTTGTAATCCGAAATAGGACTCGGCTATACCTGCGACTGATAGGGGCAAACTAAGAGCAATATTGACGGCATTATTTTGCAAGCCAAAGACTTTACCACGCAAATCTTCGGGCGTTTCTTCTTGAATTACGGTCTGCATCGGAATTACACAGAGTCCCGCAAAAATACCAGTACCAGCGATCGCGACTAGTCCTAACCAAAAGCGATCGCAAAAAACCGCAAGTATCGCTAAAAAGATTGCCATTCCCACAGAACCAACTAGAGAAAGAGTTTGACGACTATAGCTATCCCCTAATTTCGCCACAATTGCTGCGCCAATCGCCATCCCTAAGCTTGCCACTGCTAATAAAAATCCAAACTGCTCAGACTTGATTTCGGGCATTACCTCAGCTAAGCGCACCGCTAAAACTGTCAGAGCCGCGATAATTGAAAAGGTACAAATTAATTGAATTAATGCCGATAAAGAGGTTTTTTTGTGATTTAGATATTGCAAGCCTTCTTTGATATCGTTCCAAAGATGAAAACTATCGCGATGTAGATCTTCTTTGGTTTCGCCAGTTTGCAACAAGATCAGAATAATCCCTGCCAGTAAATAACTTCCTCCGACAAGAATTTCTTGGCCAACGTTATGCCAAAGATGATCTGATAGGGCTAGCAATGGCTCACCAAGAGCAAATCCTAAGATCAACGCCGCCATGATTGTCGTGGTGTAGATGGAGTTGGCGGCTAATAATTTGGGCTTTTCAACCACTAGAGTGATCGCTGATTGCTCTGCGGGCGTAAAAAATTGAGTGAAGGTGGAAACAAGAAAAGTGATGCATAGTAATCCCCAAAATCCAGTCGGTGCGCCCCAAGGTAAAACACTATTTTTAGTCACCCATAACAATGGGGGAATACTCAGCACTAAGATGCCGCGCAAAATATTAGAACTGACTAAAACTGTTTTTTTATTCCAGCGATCGACATACACTCCAGCGATCGACCCAAATAAAATCGCAGGGATGGTAAACGAAACCATGACGGCAGAGACCCAGCCGCTAATTGTTTCGCCTTTCTGCTGAAACTGTGTCGAGACGATCGCAATTACGAGTACTAAAAAAATCTTGTCAGCGATCTGCGAAAAGACCTGCCCACTCCACAGGGATAAAAAATTAGGATTGCGAAGTACAGAACCAGATTCAACAGATGGCTCAGCTAATAGTTGGGGATTTGGATCTACTTTGTCATTGCTGACATGCTTTGGATCTGGTGGTTCTGGCAGGCTGGGCGTGGGCGGATCGAATAAATGGGTCATATATTAAAAAAACAGTTATCAATCAGAGCCGAAGACTGGATAGGTCTATCAAAATGATACTGTGCATAGGATCGTAACAATCTTTCAACTGTAAGCCAATCGTTTATGGATGCACATAAGATATTATCTGCTAAATCAGTTTGTGCAAGTTCTTGAATTGCTAGCAGTTCAGTGGCGGTTAAATAATGACTAATACGGTTGTAGACTGCATTTTGCATTGATTCGCCTCCGATCGCGGCGTTGAGATCGCCGTTCGGATTACCGTCCTTAGGTAAGTCATGGTCAAGATCAATTACCCCACCTCCGACAATACTAAATCCTGCTTTCCATTTTGGGGTTTCGCGCCTAGCGACTACAGGGATTTGGCTGATACAACAGTTATGGACTTGGGGGGCAAATCCTGCGATCGCCAGCAAATGATATGTACCATGCGTCAAATGGGCTAACACATGCTGATTATCGGCATTCTGAATGCGTTCCAGATGCTCAAGCAATATTAAAAACAATTCTTCTTGAGGCTGAGCGGATAACGCTTGCATCAATGTAAGTTCTGATAAATATTGTGCGGCAGTGAGCTTGGCAAGAGTTTTCCCAAGCCCTACAAAGGATTGTAGGACTTCAGCGTTTTTAATGCGATCCATACTACGCCCTACCGAAATTTGGAGATCGTTAACCACAAATAAACCTGATCGCCCCGCCATAGCTGAGCGATGTTTACGCGCACCTGCTGCTACAGCTTTGATTAAGCCATGCTCTTTGGTAAGAATCGTCAATAGGCGATCGTTTTCGCCTAGGGGTATTCCTTTGAGATTGATTCCAGTGGCGCGATATTCTTTGGGCAATTTGCAACTCTTATTTAGGTTAAGTTAGAGACAAGCAATGAGTAAGGCGCGAAGCCGTCCCACTCATTCTAGTTTTATATTGTGGATGACTACTTACAGAGCTTTGCGCTTAAATTCAAACCAAGAGAATCTTTAAAAGCTTTGCAAAGCAGAGCTTTTAAAGATTCTCTTGTGGTTCGTTTGATCGAAAATTGCTGTAAGGTAAGAGTATTGGGTGTATTTTCAAGTAAGTCCTTACTATTGGTTTACGACTTTTTACATCCCTACAGTATTGAAATATAGATTTAATCATCGCTGTTAACGCTATGAATTCGTCGAATCACAAATTAAGTTCAGTTTTAAGTCGGATTACCAATAAGTTACAACAGGATCAGCTCGTAAGTACGACCCTGCATCAACTTAGAGAGAAGCTCAATGCCGATCGCGTAGTTTTGTATTATTTCTATACCCATTGGAAAGGTCAAGTCACTTTTGAAGCTCTTAGCGACCCGAAATATTCGATCATTGGCTCCACTGGTGCGGATGACTGTTTCAATTTTGAATATGCAAAGCTTTATTTAGCGGGACGAATTTATTTTACTGATGATGTTGAGAAAGCTCTAATTAACGAGTGTCATCGCGATTTTTTGAGAGGGATGCAAGTACATTCAAATTTAGTTGCCCCTGTTTTAGTTAAAGAGAGACTTTGGGGGTTATTGGTTGCTCATCATTGCCAAGACATCAAACTATGGCAGCCTTCAGATATTGACCTAATAAGGCAATATTCTAAAGAGTTAGCTCAAGCAACTTCTATTGCTAATGCTGATGAATCAATATCTAATTAGTTAAATTTTATCAATTACAGCGCCTTGCGCTTTCTTAGAACCCAAAAGATGAGTGGCGGCGCTTCGCGCCGCCACTCATCTTTTGGGTTGCTGCTATGCATCGCGATCGCTTCTGTTTAAACGCGGCATTAAAGGGTGTTAGGATGCTGCTGAGTAAGAACTAAGGGTATGAAAAAAATAATGCGTTGGTCAGTCGTCCTCCTGCTCACTGCGACATTAGCAGGAGCTAGCACCCCTCTATGTTTAGCTTCAGCATCTTCTGAGTCTTCTTTGCAAGCTAGTTCTCTGAATAATAGCAATGGCGATTCATTTGATCCATTTACATATCTGCCCCTTGAGCAGAGACTCGCCAAACTAGAAGATCAAGTAAAGCAAGGTAATCAAATTGGGCGATCGCGATTGACCATCGCGGATATCTACCTTAGTAAATCTTCTCCCCGTGAAGCGATCGCGGCTTTGGATAACCTAGAGACAGAGTACCCAAGCTTAGTCGATTACATTTTAGTCAAACGCGCTCAAGCTCAGACCCAACTGCGTAATTTGTCGGCAGCAACAGCCACTTGGCAAAGTATTTTAACTAAATATCCTAATAGTCCTGCGGCGGCTGAAGCGCTTTATGCTTTGGGGAAATCTCAAGAACTTTTAGACAGGTTTCCCTCGCATCCGCGATCGCGTGAAGTTGCTTTGAGATTGCTTGCCCAGTCACCGCAGCGAGTTGACCTAATGATCCTAGTTGCCACTAATTTTGGTGACGCTCAGGAAATTGGGGCAATTCTAGATCGATTGGTAGCCACCGCGCCTAATCTCACTTCTGATCAATGGTGGGCGATCGCAGATGCCTATTATTACAAATTTGAATTTGGTAAAGCTTCCAAGGCTTATACTCGCGCCACCGTTAATCCTGTCACAGCCTACAACTTAGCTCGCAGTCTGCAACGGGGACGGCAAAATGAAGCGGCAATCACTGCTTACAATCGGGTTGTGCAGCAGTTTCCCGCTAGTCCCCAAGCAGCGCGGGCATTGATCAGGATTACGCAACTTGCTTCACCAGAGGTCGCGATCGCTACGGCTGATCGACTCATAACAAGTTATCCAGATACGGCTGCCGAAGCTCTGGCGATTAAAGCCAGCATCCTGCAAGAAAAGCTGAATAGTCCCAAAGCGGCTAGTGATGCGCGTAATCTTTTGCTAGAGCGCTATGCCAGTAGCAATGAAGCAGGAGAGCTACGCTGGCGCATTGCCAAAGGACAAGCTCGGTCTGGGCAATTAGCACAGGCGATCGCCACCATTGACAAGTTGGTTGCCAATAGTCCGACCAGCAACTTTGCGGCAGAAGCGGCTTTTTGGGGTGGCAAATGGGCTAATCAAGTTGGGGATAAGTCCAAAGCGAAGAATTTTTTTGAATTTACGCTCCGTCAACATCCAGCGTCTTACTATGCATGGCGATCGGCAACTTCGTTAGGTTGGCAAGTGGGGACTTTTACAACAGCGCGGTTTACGAACCCCGACATCGCGCTACCTAGCCAAAAAATTGCCTTACCTGCGGGTTCTCCAAAGCTACAAGAGCTATATTTGCTTGGCTTGGATCAAGAAGCCCATGCTCAATGGTTAGTGGAAATAGCAGGGAAACGCAATCTTGCACCAAAGGAAATTTTTACGGATGGTGTATTGCGGGTAGCGGTGCAAGACAATCTTATGGGCATAAGAACTCTCGAAAGTCTGGATTGGATTGATGTGACTAGTTCTCAAAAGAAAGAAATCGCACAACTCAAGCAACATCCTGCCTACTTCCAATCGCTCTATCCATTCCATTATTGGGACTTAGTTTCACAATGGTCTCGCGATCGCCAAATTTCTCCTGCGCTTGTGATTGGTCTCATGCGCCAAGAGTCACGTTTTGAAGCCCAAATTAAATCTAGCTCAGGGGCGATCGGTTTGATGCAAATCATGCCTAAAACAGGTGCATGGATTGCTGAGCAAAAACGGGTTAAAGATTACAACCTCAATAGTCCTGACGATAATATTAAGTTTGGAACTTGGTATCTGGACTATACCCACAAGCGCTATGGCAATAATTCGATGTTGGCTGTGGCTAGCTACAATGCAGGGCCAGGAGCTGTGGGAAGTTGGGTTGAAGGTCGTCAGATCACTGACCCTGATGAGTTTGTGAATAATATTCCCTACGAAGAAACGAGAGACTATGTCTCCAAGGTTTTGGGTAATTATTGGAATTATTTACGCTTATATTCGCCTTCTGTGCAGAAGCAAATTGCTACTTTACAGCCACCTAACAGTATTAGCTCTAATTAGCTGCCCTTCTCATTAAAGGAGTGCGCGGCTCCGCCGCGCACTCCTAAAAGATTTGCGCCGCAAATCTTTTAGGGGTTTCTTATGAGCCTAAATAAGCTTCTAGAACTTTAGGATTAGTTTGAATCTCAGAAGGAATTCCATTGGCGAGGTTATGACCTTCAGCCAAGACCCAAACATGGTCACATAAGGACATAATCACATCCATGTTATGTTCAATGATCAAAAAGCTTAAGCCCTCTTGATTCCACTTATGGATGTGGGTACAAATCTCCTCAATCAAGGCTGGATTTACCCCCGCCGCAGGCTCGTCGAGCAAGATTAATTTAGGATCAGTCATTAAGGCGCGGGCAATTTCTAATAATTTTCGCTGACCACCCGACAAACAACCTGCATAGTCATCAGACATTCTATACAAGCCGACTGAATCAAGGAGATGTTTTGCTTTTTCGCGGTTTTCCCGTTCTTGAACAGCTATCTTTTGACCTTGAAACCAAGTATTCCAAAATTTCTCGCCAACTTGATTTTGAGCCGCTAGCAGCATGTTTTCTAGCACCGACAGGCGCGACAATACACGCGGCACTTGGAATGTGCGAACCATCCCTAATTTGGCGATCGCATGGGGTGGCTTTCCTTGGATTGGCATTCCATTAAACTGCACCGTACCGCGATCTGGCTTGAGAAAATTGGAGAGCAATCCAAAAAATGTGGTTTTCCCTGCACCGTTGGGGCCAATTAGCCCTGTGATACTTCCCGCAGGGACTTCAATCTGGGCATTACTAACGGCATGAATGCCGCCAAAGGATTTTGAGATGTTTTCAGCTTTAAGGATTGGGGGAGGAGTCATGAATGTAAATAAGTTGATAACAACCTAATAATTAGGGGCGTAATAAATTATTACTTCTAATAATTTACAAATTTGGTCTAATCAGGATGAAATTACCTGAATTAGTCCAGTTCGGAAAGCTGCATCATAGCTAATAACTGGTATGTTTTCAATTTCAGACTGAGCCATAATCATGCGATCAAAGGGATCTCGGTGAGCAATTGGTAGACTTCCTGCTCTTAGCGCATGGTTTGTGGCGATCGCCAGTTCAATAAATTTAGCTTTTAGATAGCTCATTCCCATTGTTGAAGTTCCTCCTCTGGCAATGGCTCAAAGAAAGCATCACTAAGTTTTCCTACTAGTCAGCCAAGGGTACAAGGTTGCGATCGCTCTTTCCCTAAACTAAGTCGAAAATAATGAATTAGGTCGCCAATTCAAAGATGAAATGCAACGGCTAGAGATCTTTTCATAAAGGGACTCATAAGGATAATCACAACAATCAGGAGATCCTCATGAGCTTTAGCCATCTTAGCATCATAGAAAGAAGTCAACTGTATAGGTAGTCCTAAACAAGTAAGGATGAGTTGTAGTGGTGAATAAAAAACCAGATAGCACCAATATGATTTTCTGTTTTTTTAGAGAAAGAGAGAGTTTTACGAACTAGTCGAGAGATTCGTTGGCGCATCGTACAGTTAAAACGTTTAATATAAATTGGGATAGTCCACCAGATGTAAGGATAAAATCATAAAAGAATTTTATGATTTTATCCTTACATCTGGCGGACTATCATCACGTCTACCATGCGATCGCCATATTATTTCAATAATGCTCTAAATCCTGATTGGTTAAAATGTTCATCCGCAGTTAACGCATTGGCAATTCCTCGATTTTGCATGACTACGAATGAAATACAGTCAACCAGTCCCTATTCTTTATCTTGACGACTTCTGAATAACTGAAAGGCTGCACTATACAGTTCATTTGTTACAGGAATTATCTCAACATTTGGATCTAATTCAAGGGATTCGAGAAGTTGAATTGCGCCAGTTCTATATTTCTGTTTGGAAAGCGCATTGCCAATTTCCAACAAAATCGCCTGAGTAATTACTAGTCTTATGTTTTGGGCTTCAATCTGTTAAGCAAGTTCAACTGCTTTTGCATGATTTTGATCTGTAATTGCAGATAGGGCGATCGCAAAGGATGTATCTAAAAAGACTTCACGCATTTTCTGAAATATTTTCTCCATACAAGTACTGGTCTAGGTTTTCTGACCAGTCTGGTTGACCTTGCAATTTTAAAGATTTAGCAGTTTGTAAGAATGATTTTTGGGTTGGCTTGTTATCAGGTGATAGACTTTCAACAATAATCCTTACTCTCGTACCTGATTTGAGGTTTAAAGGAACTTCAGGTACAAGGGTTTCACCATTGAACAGAGCATCTAAGGTTTGAATCATGGCTTTTTGCTTATGCTGCTTTGTTGTTATTATATCGCTTGATCGCTTATCATCACATCTACAATGCGATCGCTACATCTTACTCTTTCCAAAATTTACTTTTTATCCAATAGAACCATCCTGTTATACCTTGGGAATCACTATTGATTTCGGCAATTTTTTGATTGACATAATCAACCATTGGTTGGTAATTAACCTCTTGAGCTAATTTCGACGCAAGGGTAAGAGCAGATATTGCTTCAGCTTTTTGTCCTAGCTTGAGTTGGATTTTGGAAGTAAAATAGCTTAAATTGCGAGCTTGACTGTATTTATCACCGATTTCGATATACATATTTAAAGCAGATTGGCTACTTGCTAAACCAATTACAGGATCTTCTTCTAAAAGCGCGATCGTTTGTAAAGTGTTCGCCTCACCCAGACGATCACCAATCTCGCGGTAAATTGCAAGCGCCACTTCATACCTCTCTAACGCTTCCGTGCGAAGGTCAAGAGATTGCAAGACATCGCCGATTGCTTTTAAAGTGTTTGCCTCTCCTATAAAATCGCCAATCTCGCGGTAAATTGCAAGCGCAATCTCATACTTCTTTAAAGCTTTTTTAATTTGTTTGCAAAATTGTAAGACATCGCCAATTGCTTTTAAAGTATTTGCTTCTCCCAACTGATTATCAATCTTGCGATAAAGCGTAATTGCTGATTCATATCTCTTTAATGCTTTAGCATTTTTTTCTAGGTGTTTACTAATATCACCAAGTGCTTTGAGTGAATTTGCAGTATATAGAGTTGCAGATATCACGCGAGATTCTAATATACTGGAACGCACTCCTAGAATATATATATTGTCTGTAAATATTAGAAACTTAGAAATAATAAATAATATTAACTGCAACAACAACCAAACAGAAATTTTTTGTGCCTTTACATATCCACAGAGATGTCGCCATATTATGGCAAACTTAATGATCAAGATTATCAATGATAGAGAATAAATTTTGCTTTTACCAATATTTATACCTGTTATTTTTGATATTATCTGTTTATAGTTTGAAATTTCCTGCTTAATAGATTGAAGCTGATATTCGAGCGAAACTATTGTTTTATAAAAAAACTGCTCTGCTTTTTCATAGTTGTCCAGAGCATCTTGTATTCTATTAAATATAAAATTGATTCTACCTTCCCAGAAATTTATTATTGCTTTAATAAAATTGATGTCAATTACTAACTTATTCGTACTAAATTGTTGTTTTAAATTAATAATTAAAGATGATAATTCAGTTATATGAAATGTACTATCCCATCTTTGAGCTAAACTCTGAAATTCACTGATTCCTATATCTGAATCAGCAATCACTAAATGATAAATCCATTCAATTTGATTTTCTGGTTTATCATCCTGAGCAAAATATGCTGATGCTCTACCAGATAATTCTCGAAACCTTTCGGGATTATCTTTCCATAATCGATCTAATAACTGATTGCGTGTCAACTCATGCACATTATGCCCCCGATCTGGAAACGCTTCTACACATGAGAGATTTTGCAAATTCTGATAAATCTTCTCAGCCCGATCTGCTAATTCAGGACACAACGCTGCCAAAATCTCCGCATCAAACCAATGGGGAATCGCTACCGCCAACAAAGCATTTGCCTCATCCTCTGGTAAAGACTCCAATAAATTCTCCGTCACAATCCAACTGCGCTCTTCATCCGTCTGCGCCGCCATCAATTTTTGCAAAAGATCGTTACTCATGTTTCCATCCCCCCGCCTGACTTTCAAATACCTTCATAATTGCGTCAGGATTCCCATTGAGAACTCTCACAAATGCCTTCACTGCTTCCCTTTCAAAGGGTAATCCTCGCGCTTGCACAAACAAATGCCAAGCCTCAATATCATCAATCCTATCTAAACAATGCGTATCAGCTAGATCTTCCCACTCAATTGTCGGCTTAGGTACAGACTGCCCTGCAATCACAACTCGAATATTATTTGACTCTGCTACCTCTGCTAAAAATCCGCCCCCGATCCAATCCGCCAAATTTATGGGAGCCTCATTAAAGGTATCTAAAATCATCAAGATTTGCTTCTTGACCGCTTGCAAATCTTGAAAAAATGCTCTTTGTAACTGACTTAATCGAAAATTACGAATATCTTCACTCTCAGCATTCAAAACCACCTGAATTTGATTTTCTGTCCCCTCAATCTGATTATCAGCAACCTCAACCCCAGCACTAAGAAATTTACTTAGCGCCTCATTAAATTTCGTAAAGCTGTCTTCACCTAAGCGGCTTTGCAACTTAGAAAAGATATAAGCAATGCCAGTTTGAGCCGATTTCAGGTTGATTTTGACTAATATCGCCGCTTCAGCATGAACTGGACAAAGCGAAGCAAACTCAGCTAACAGACTTGTTTTCCCCATACCCGAAGCCGCTTGAATCAACAAAATGCGCTGGGATATTTCACCCCGCAACATTTTCTTAAAAAAATCAACCTCCCTAGTCCGATTTGCCAGCCTCATGCATTGTCCTCACGATCTGACTCATCGACAATAAACTCTTGCTCCTCACCCTTCATCACCGTATCTTCGACCCTAGTATCATCCTTAGCAACGCGCATTTTTTGCTTTTTGCCAATCATCTTCGTCCCTTTTACCACAGTCCCAGCTTGCCGCCCTTCTCGCGCCCCTCTAATTTCTGCATTGCCTTCAAACTCCGAATCACCATGCTTAGCCCTGAAACCACCTTTAAAAAAGCCAATACCAAAACGAAACATGACAAACAAAACGATCAAGGCGACAACCACAGCGATCGCAATTATGTAAGCTGGCTCCATATTCACACCACAGACACTTTAATCTAATTTTCGCATAATTAAGCTTGATAGCGATCGCTTTCTAAACACAAAAGGCTAAGGATTACGCATTCTCCCATGAGTCCCCATGAATCTCCCTCATACAGATCTGCACACCACCCTCCAAAGCCAAAAGCGCATCATCCATCGACTCATATTCATACTCACCTTCCCAAAATATTCCACCCTTCTCAAAAGCACGAACAAAGCCACTGGAATAGCCATCATCTCTCCAGCCAATTTCAATTATTCCATTCTCTTGATTAACCCAACGAGAAATATTTGGATATTTGCTCTCAAAAGATTTCTTAGACATAGATTCATACTAGCGCTTGTCCCATTGTCTCAGATACTAAAGCGATCGCGCTACACTCTCGACCTCATAAAGTGCGATCGCGCCTGTCAGCATCGAGTCAGTTAGAATAATTAATAGCTTTCCCCCATTGCAGAAAAAGTAAACTCAACCTTGCATAATCTAGAATTTCTTTGAGGTAAACCATTATGTTGCAACTAGAAATTAAATCTGATGCGCCCGATCTCGAAATCGTCCAAAAACTGATCAGAGCCGCGATTGATGCAGAAATCAAAAACTTACAGCGATCGCTAGATAAAACTAATAAATTTTTAAAAGAATTTGAAACCAAATATCAAATCTCATCCGACCTTTTTCTCAGCGATTGGACTGCTGAAGACCTCAAAGGTGGCGATGAAGAATATGTGAGTTGGGCAGGTGAAGCCAAAATCAAGAAGAGATTAACTAATTCTTTGCAAAAATTACAAGCGATCGAATATGTTACTCAACAACTATCAATCTAACATCATCTCCATTATTCAAAAATATGTAAATAATGGATGGATTCTATCCTTTAGCTTTTCTGTTGATCCCAGATCGGATTATGTTGGATTTATTCAAGGAAGTTTAGAGTTTTTGCAAGGCTCACGTCTATTTTTTAAAGAATATGTTGACTTACAGGAATCCATTGAAAAACTTTCATATTCCTTCCATTACCAAGATTCTGATAACAATTTGATATTTCGTTATGACAATGCAAATCATCAGCCTAGACTAGACTATATAGATCATAAACATATCAAAGATAAAATCATTTTCTCTGAAATTCCAGATATTGAGCAAGTGGTCCTAGAAATTATTACCGATTATTTAAGTTAAATCCCTTATAGAATACGATCGCCTCACCCGTGACAAAGATCGCGCTACATTCTCGACCTCATTAAGTGCGATCGACCACGTAAGCATCGAGCCAGTTAAAATCATCAACAGCAAAACTTACAGAATTTCAAATCATCAATCTCAATGCAGTAGGTGACGAAACTGCGATCGCAATTATGTAAGCTGGCTCCATATTCATACCTCACGATTTAACCTGATTTTCTCATGATTATGGCTCAGCAGTAACTTCATAAAAAAACAAAGACTGGTGCAGCAAGCAACTCTCACCGCACCAGTCTTTTGTTTTCGATCCCTTTATTAAGGCGCTAAAGCATTGCCTCTTAGTAAACTACCGATCGTCTTAGCGGTAATCTTCAACTGGGTGAAAGGATTAGCGGGAACGACGGTTTTGTAGAGATAGCTATCAAAAGTGAGCTTCTGTACATCCTTATCGGCACACATTTCCACAAATGCTTCACGAGTAGCATTTGTGGCGTAGAAGACATTCTGAAGAATGTCGAGGACTCTATAAGTCAAGCCATATTTCTTGTCCCAACGCTTGATGTATACTTTGAGATCAGCTTCGGTAGGAATGCGCTTACCTGCTTCGGCAAACTCCACGATCGCTTCGGCACACATGCGACCAGACTTAGCAGCAAAATAAATACCTTCGCCACTGGACTTGGTGACATAGCCAGCAGCATCGCCAACGAGGGCAATGCGTCCGACGACGCGGCGAGGTCTTGGATGTTCAGGAATTGGGTGAGCTTCGACTTTAATCACTTCGCCGCCTTCGATCCGAGGCAAGGCGCGAGCGCGGATACCTGCTTGCAGCTTCTTGATTAGGCGTTGGTTTTTGTGCATTGTGCCAGTACCAACGGCAACGTGATCGTATTTGGGGAAGACCCATGCGTAGAAATCGGGCGAAACATCGTCGCCAACATACATTTCCGCAAGATCTTTGTAATATTCCATCTTGTCTGGTGAAATGCGAATGCGCTCTTGGAAGGCGATCGCATAATTATAGTCACCAGCATCCATCGCTTTGGCGACCACCGAGTTAGCACCATCAGCACCGACTATTAGATCGACTTCAAGGCTACGCATTGTGCCTTCATTGCCGCCATTCGCAAAATCTGAATAGCTGAGGACGTAAGGTTTTTTACCGTTTTCGGTAATCTTGATATCGAGAATGCGACCATTGATAAGCTTTGCGCCGAGGCTAACTGAGCGCTCGCGTAAAAATGCATCTAAGACTTCACGACGGCACATGCCGATATATTCATCAGGATTGTCTAATTTGATGTCTACTTCTACATTGCTAGGAGAGATCATCTTCATGTTGCGGACGCGGCGATCGATGATTGAGTCAGGCAAGTCAAATTCTTGCACCATGCATAAAGGAATTGCTCCACCGCAGGGCTTAACGTTGTCTAGCTTACGCTCAAATATATAAGTCTCAATTCCTGCTTTGGCAAGTGTTTCAGCCGCACAAGAACCCGCAGGCCCGCCGCCTACAACAGCAACTCGTAATGTCAAAATGCGCTCCTAAAGCTCTATCTAAATGTATAGTTTAACTATTCTGGATGTTAGCATTGCCAATAAGCGGTTTGGGGCAAAATTGACGAATATTAATATTTGTATTGTTTTGTGTAGCTGCTATCGTCTCTAAATCTCAAAAAAATAAGGCGGCGCGTAGCGCCGCCTTATTTTTTTGAGGGTTTAATTGCGTCGATGGGTAATCTGATCGGCGTAGTCGGATATTGACGATGGCATGGAAGCTCCAGTCAAAATAATATTGACCTTGGGCGATCGCGTTTTTAATACTTGTAGCAGTTCATCCTCTGTCACCAGCGATCGCGCGATCAACAAATTAGCTTCATCAATAATTACTAAATCAGCCGTGGCTTCACTAATGCTGGCTTTGGCATAGTGCCAAAGCTCTAAAACTGCGGATAGCTCCGCATCAGTTAGCTCAATATTTTCCTGAGAAAGATCGCGCTGAGCTTCACACCTTAGCCATTCTAGATTTTGTACTAATCGACGGGGATTGCTCAAGCCCTGATTGATCCCTGTTTGAAAAAGCTGCACTAGCAAGACTTTCATACCTTGCCCCGCAACCCTTAGTCCCTGAGCAATGATGTCTGCATAGAGATTACGATGCGGTGCGATAAAAACTTGAACTTGACCTTGAATTGGTGTCACTAGGGTTGGAGTTTTGGGTTTGGGTTCTGTAGATTTCGCCTTACCTGCTGATATTTGCTGAGATCCAGTCTGATTTGCTTTGATCTCAGTCTTATTAATTTGAGCCACCATAAAACAAGTCTAGTGTTTTAAATTTCATAAAGTATCATACCAGACACTAGATATAGTGCAAAGCCCTAAAAATGTCAAAAGCTTGCGAAGCAAGCTTTTAACATTTTTTATAACTCAAATCAGCAATTCTTATTATTAAACCAACTTTGAGATTTTCAGCGCATTAAGCGCTGAAAATCTCAAAGTTGGTTTTTTGAAAGCCATCCTACGCTGGCTTTCAAAAAACCAACTTTTATAATGAAAATTGCTGAACTCAAATAGAATGGCGGCGCTTCGCGCTGCCATTCTATTTGGGAGCTTATGATTTTTTTGACCAAGACTCTTTGGTGACGCACCAGACAAAATGAGGCAAGGACAACATACGTCGCCAGCGCCAAGGCTCTTGATAGAGACGATATAGCCATTCAAGATTATTTTCACTTAGCCACTGGGGAGCGCGTGTCTTCTTGCCAGACCAAATATCAAAGCTGCCACCAACGCCAATCCACACTGCATTAGGGCAAAGATGACGGTGTTTTTGAATCCATAATTCCTGACGTGGTACGCCTAAACCCACCAAAATTAGTTCAGGCTTAGTAGTCTGAATTTGTTCGCAGATCTGCTGCTCGATCGCATCGTCAAAATAGCCGTGATGCATTCCCGCGATCGCAATATCTGCCCACTTTTGTTGCCAAACTTGAGCGACAGTAACCACTACATCAGGCGCACCGCCTAACAAAAAAATTCGCCATTGCTTTTGTGCTGCCACCTCGACAACGCGCTCCGACAGCTCAATTCCGGGGCAACGATCAATCGACTCACCCTGCGATCGCAGATAAAGCACAATTCCTGACCCGTCTGGTACAACTAGATCGGCTTTATGGATTACATCTGCAAGCTCTCGATTTTGACGAGCCTGCATGGTCATTTCGGCATTGAGAGTTACAACATGAGCGCCTTGATTGGCTTGCAGCCTTTTCGCAAGCCAATCAACATAACTTTCATGGATATGGACGGGCATTCCAAGGACATTAAACTGACGCAAGGGATCTTTTCTCCAGACGTATCTACTACAGCGCTGAGCGCTTTCTTATCCCAAAACTAAAAGTGTGACAACACTTTCAGTTTTGGGATTACAGCAATTTGCTCTCAAAAAGCCAATTTTGCTATTTTCAATGCTTTTAGCGCTGAAAATAGCAAAATTGGCTTTTTATGACACAACCTGAATGAACTGGTTGATATTTCTTTCTAGCTACTTAGCCATATTACCTAATTTTGTAAGTTAGGACAAAGCCAAAACCCAAGAGCTAGTGGCGGCGCGAAGCGCCGCCACTAGCCCGAAAGAGACTGCTTCACCCGCGAAACGGGCGAAGCAGTCTCTTTCGGGAGCTACTTCGTTGTCACTGTCAAAACTTGTGGTGGTGTCGCATCAGCAGGATAGAGAAAATCAAACTGGACTACACGGCGATCGCTTGGTGGCATCGTTAAAGTTACTAGAGCCTTTCCACGTTCGCCGCGACGCATGACTAGATGAACATAGCGATTTTGAGCTAAACCTTTGTCATCGCGAAACCGAACCCGTACTGAGCCGCGAAAAAATACGTCATCGGGCAATGGCTCAAAAAACTGTAATCCGCCAATCGGTTTATCGTATTTGATCGGGTTTTGGAAAGCGAGAACGACAGTTTTTGTTTCTTGAGTGGGATTGTGTAGCGGCAAAGTGAGGTTGTACTGCACACCATAATTTCCATGAGCCGAATAAGCGGTGTCAGGATAACGCACTTTGAGCGGCGCTGTTTGCACTTGCCCAGTTCCCATCGTGCCGTATTGCAAAAGGCTTAAGCCGTAGGAATAGGATTCACCATCTTTAGGAATTGTCAGGTCATTACTGCCTTTGTCAGTTAAGTTCCCAAACCATTGAGAACCCATCTGGATACCAGCCACACGACTATATTCAAATTTTCCTTCCGTTAAGTCTGGTGGCGTTGGCACAACATCGCGAGGTTTAGCCAGATCACCTTGCCGAAGAATGTTTTCCCATTCCTCAAGACTAGGAGCGCGTTCGGTTCCATCAGCATTTAGTCTTGCGTAGAGCGCAAGAGTTGCCACATAAACCTTGCCATTGCTGCGTAAACGAGACAAGCCCGATCGCCCATTTAAAGGCGGATCTAACTCTTTTACAGGAATCGGCACATTCATCAACATACGGCTCTGTTTGGGCGGGATCACAATCTGTGCAGGAAAAATATCCTGCCGCCGCCCCCGCAAAATATCGAGCATGGCGCGATCGCCCGGTCCCCGATACATGGAGCCGTTATTGTTTAGAGAATAATTGGGAGCTTCATAAAAAGGGGCATCGGGTTGACTGAGATAGCTTGCCCCTTGCAATAGGTCAACAGTTACAGGCTGATCGGTGGGATTATGGGCGATCGCACCGATGTATAAAGTCCGTAAATCCTCTGGTGGTGGAGCTTTGGAAATATGATGCGTAAATACATCAAAACGACCTTGAAAGGGGAAGTTTAGATGAGCCTTGGGATGCGCCATGCCCTCCGATGGAAAAGCTGACAACAAAATCCCTTCTGTCTGCACAATCTCTGGACTATTGCTATTAAACATTGGCACAGCATCCAGACTACCCATTAGGGGACGCATTTCTTGAGATTCCAACACAATTTGTGGCTGACTAGCAGCCTGAGCGACTTTACTGGTTGGATTAATTTGAGTTTCTGAGTTAACAGGAGTGATAACGGGGATTGTCAATAAAGACATCAAAAAAGTTGTCAACATTAGATTCTGTCTTAATAAAAGTGCTAAAACCTATTTCGTTAGGGTCTTTCGTGGATAAACCATCTGTCAGCTATGAGCAGCGATCGCGCATGATTGCGGATTGAAATACCTGAGAGCATTGTAGTACAGGGCGCAAGCAGTACTTGTTGAATCGATAGCTCAAGAGCTTCTTGTGGAGTTTTTGGTTTTCTTTTGACTAAGAGTTGTAGCATTGTTCCATAATGACAAACTAACTTAGCTCCATAGGTTTGATGCCATCGCGTTAATAAAGGAATAGCCGCTTTACTACCACCAAACCAAGCTAAATAGGCAAGGGCTTCCCAACTATGGGGTGTAGGCAATAGCAATAAAGCTAGAGTCTGTCCTTTGGGCTGATACCAATCAAGATAGGATGAAGAGCCTAGTTCTGGTTTAGTTGCTATTTGCTGCTGTATCTCCCAATCAAACAAATAATGCTCTAAATCGACAATTGTGGCGATCGCACCTGATTGAATATGTTCTTTTATTTCTAATTCTGAAGGTGCAGAACCAAATTGTGACTTGGTGGATTCTAACTCCGTAAGAATCTGAGCGTCTAAATCATAGGTATTCAATTGAGCGCGCTCATTTAAAAAAGTATCTAAATCTAGATCGCTGTATAAATTAGCCCTAGCGATGATTGTTTGTGGTGATAAATCCATGTCTGGATATTCTTCAGAAAAATAAAATCGAGAGAAGAAGTCTTCCGATTTAATATTATCCTCCCAGCATCCAATGCTAGCGCCCCAACAGGCATTAATTACAGGATATCTCTGGGTTTGGGATAGAAAATCTTTTAATATAATCCAAGAGTTGAGGCTATTCTCAAGATCAACTTTGATCGCGATCGCGATTTCATTAGTTAAGGGAATTTTGATCTGAGCTATATCAGCATCTTTCAGAAAAGTTTCTTTGAGTAGTTCTCGCAAAGACTCTAGGGTGTTAAGCATTTAAGAAATATATTTACAGATTTTATAAATTATTATGGCTTATATCGCTTTCTTCATACCCCAGAAATTCTTTAAGAGGTTAGCAAGGCTAACCTCTTAAAGAATTTCTGGTTTCATACATAATCTCAACGGAATCATGCTCACTGTTCTTTTATTAATTTGTTCTAATATATTCATGACCCTTGCATGGTACGGACATCTTAAGTTTTTTCAAAACCAATCTCTCCTCTTTGTGATTTTTGCTAGTTGGGGGATTGCTTTCTTTGAATATGTCTTTCAAGTACCTGCCAATCGCTTTGGTTATGGCGAATTTACAGCAACACAGTTAAAATTAATCCAAGAAGCAGTCTCGATCATCATATTTATCGCTTTTGCTATTATTGTCTTGGGTGAGAGTATGAAATGGAATTATGTGGTCGCTTTTGGATTAATGATGATAGCAGTATGGTTTGCTGTTGCTGTTAAGTAGCTAAATCAAAAGCTCTTAGCGAACGCTAAGTATAAGATTTTGAAAGGCTGGCAAAGCCAGCCTTTCAAAATCTTGTACTACCCTGATCCGCAACATTATCAAGAAAATCAAAAAATACTTGTAAAGCCGAACTAAAATCAAAACAAAATCAAATGATAGAAACTGCCCGCGAATTCCTTTCCGAAATTGATAACTATCCAATTACATTGGAATTAGAACAAAAAATATTAAATAGCGATCGCGCAATATTTATTCTCCATGATCAACTTAATTTAACGATATTTCCCAAACAATTACTATGTCAAAAGCCACTATTAATCTTTGTGGAATCTTTTAAATATGCTACGTTTATTCCTCACCACAAACAGAAATTAGCTTATATTCTTAGCGCTCAAAGACATTTTGCGATCGCCTGTCATCAACAAGGATTTCCAATTTTAAATTTATTTACAGAAGGTTCTCATGCTGATGCTCTAGAGAAATTTTTAGGGGAATATCCCAATATTCAACTCACCTATATGCAGCCCTCAGAGTGGGATACGCGATCGCAGATGTCAGCTTTAACAGCTAAATTTAGCGATCGCATTGAAAAAATTCCGAATCAGTTTTTTATTGCTGACCCCGACAAATTTGTCTCTAAAATCAAAAAAGGATATCGTCAAGAAACTTTTTATCGAGAACTTCGCAAGCAGACAGGCTATCTGATGATCGAAAATAAGCCCGTAGGTGGCAATTGGAACTATGACAAAGAAAATCGTAAATCTCTACCTAAAAAAATTTCAATTCCTGCTATTCCCTCAATTCCGCCCGATCGCATTACTCTAGAAGTGATTGATCTAATTAGGCAGTATCTACCTAATAACTTTGGGAGCTTAGATAGATTTGGCTATGCTGTCACCCGTGAGCAAGCTTTAGAGTTAGCCCAATTGTTCATTAAAACTCGCCTTGATAGTTTTGGAGCCTATGAAGACGCGATCAAGGTCGGTGAGCCATTTTTATTCCATTCAGTCTTATCAATCTATCTCAACAATGGTTTGCTATTGCCACAAGAAATATGCGAAATGGCGATCGCAGCCTACAACAATAACTTAGCTCCACTTAATTCCGTAGAAGGATTTGTAAGACAAATTCTTGGATGGCGAGAGTATATTCATGTCTACTATGAAGCCAAAATGCCAGCGGTGAAGGAAAGCAATTACTTTGAGTTTTCCCATGACTTGCCACAACTTTACTGGGATGGGAATACTGATTTAGTTTGCATGAAAGATGCTGTAACCCATGTCTTAGACTATGGATATTCTCACCATATTCAGCGTTTGATGGTGTTGAGCAATTTTAGTAATCTCACAAATACTGATCCGCGCCAGCTAAATCAATGGTTTTGGCTAGCTTATGTCGATGCTTACGAATGGGTAGAATTACCCAATGTATTAGGGATGTCTACTTTTGCGGATGGTGGGATATTGGCTTCTAAGCCCTATATATCAGGCGGAAATTACATCAATAAAATGAGTGATTGCTGTTCTCAATGTCAGTATAGTGTGAAGGAAAAAGTTGGAGACACCGCCTGTCCATTCAATTATTTGTACTGGCACTTTGTCGATCAACATCGTGATAGTTTTTCGGAAAATGGAAGAGTATCTCTGATGGTTAATTCCTATGATCAGAAATCTGAACCAGAAAAACAAGCTATCCGAGAGTCTGCGCTGAAATTTATTGATCATCTGCCGCGTCAGTCTAAGGTTCTCCCAAAAAGCTCTCCCTGTAGTCATTGTGATGGCAAAGGATATATATCAATTCGAGACTGTTCGGGGGAGATTCAGCGAGAAGAAAATTGTTCTTTTTGTGAAGGTACAGGGACAGAAATATAGTCTTCACTTGCGGTGTTGTTCCCTTTTCCAGTGAATAATTAGGGGTGCGTGGCTGCGCCACGCACCCCTAATTATTCACTGGAAAAGGAGTATAATATAATTTTAGGAGTAAAGTTATGAAATCGACAGAACCTGAAGATTCCACTTTAGAACTTCCACAAAAATCTATCAACGATCGCCAACGCAACAAATTGCGATCGCTAAGAATCGCTAGTATTGCCATTGGCGGTGCGATCGCTTTGACAGGCGTATTGCCTAACTTAGTTCAAGCGCAAACGATGAAACCACCATCACGTCCCTTTGCTGCGGGAGCCTGTCCCAGTGATACGAATGCAGCGATGAAGCCTAATCAAGGTATGCAACATGGCATGATGGGCGGCGGCATGATGAATGGAGAAGTTGCTGATCGCCACTTCATTGAAATGATGATTCCCCACCATGATGGAGCCGTGAAGATGGCAGATCTGGCATTGCAGAAATCAAAAAATCCTGAAGTGCGGACACTTGCGGAAGCCATCAAACATGATCAAACTCTCGAAATTACGCAAATGCGAGATTGGTATAAGCAATGGTACAAAGCCGATGTTCCAGCTATGGCGATGACCAATCCACTAGCCTCTAGTCGTCCGATGCCCAATCACAGCATGATGGGAATGAATGGAGGAAAGATGGGCATGGGTAACATGATGGCATCTGATCTCAGTATGTTAGAAACCGCTAAAGATGGCGAGTTTGACAAATTGTTTGTAGCACAAATGATTCCCCATCATAAAATGGCTCTAATGATGAGCAACATGATCGTCGATAGCGATCGCCCCGAATTGCGTAAACTTGCTCGCGATATTCTGCGATCGCAGAGTCAAGAAATTGAACAAATGCGAGTAATCAAGTAAATCTAATCACGATGCAGCATTTTGAGCTTTCTTAAAACCCAAAAACCCTGAAAAGCTCGCTTTGCAAGCTTTTCAGGGTTTTTGGAAATACACAATGTGAGCGCTTAGTATTAGGCTTTGTGCTGCAAAAATCCTACTAAACTTTGCAAAAAGGCATTACTAATTTCCGTGCGTTCTGTATTCGGCAATTGTCCATTATCCACACCTGCGATCGCATCATCATTATTAGACGACATACCGCGATCAATGTCTGGCACTTCTTCTACTAAGCCCACCACAATCAACCTAAAAGCGATTTGCTGCACTTTCTGAATGGGAATTTCTAATTGTTCAGCCATCTTTTTGAGGCTAGTGTTACCATCTGCCAACTTGAGAAGTTGACTTTCGCTAGCATCCAAGCGTAACTGAGACTCGCCAATCATGATCTTAAAAAGTGTTGAGCTAGTCTCAGGCAGCTTGCTTTGCAAGATCTTCCAATCTTTGAGACTGCGTAGTCCCATCAGCGTTGTTTCTGTCGCTGGTAAGCTCAGCCCAGTCATTTCTGCCTTGGGTAATTCCACACTAGCATCAAACCGAAACTGTCCTGTTTCCACCTGAAACAACGCACAGACCTGTCTTAGCACCTGAACGCTAAATAGCAATTTCAGTTGATCAGGTTGCAATATACCTAAGGACTTGAGATTTAATCCTAAGTGAGAATTTTCACTGATTAATCGCTCTAGTTCGTGGCGATCGCCATCTTTAACTAACCCCCTTTGTTCGATTAGTTGTGCTAATCCTTTTTTGTCCAAGCGATCGCCAGCTGCCACCACCCTGCCATTCAGCAGCCAGATATAACGTAAAAATGGTTTTCCCGTTCGCAAATCTTGCGGATCTCTAATCGTTAACATTCCAGTTTTTTGTCCTTGGTCTAAAAACTGGAATATCTCTGGAAGGGAAAACTCGGATAAAGAGCCTGTAATTGCCATAGCTTTGAGTCAGAGAGAGTAAACAACCAAACCATCACCTAATCAATCAGACTAGGACAATATCACTCAAACTTTAGACATATAGTACTGCACAAGAGCGACGATCGCCTGAATTACAGTGTCGCGCTCATCAGCATTTAAGACCACCACGGGCGGTTGATCTTTCTCATCAACAAATCCTAAAGCAATCTTGATGTTGTCACTTGACCAAGCTCCCTCACAATCCATATGGGTAATGCCAATGATGTAGGGAATATGCACGCGGCGATTCATAAAGCTCAAGATGCGTCTAGCATAGCGAAACTCGTGAGGACGATGAGCCGCTACCAGTAAGACAAAGGCATGAGCTTTACGAATTAGAATGTCCCACATAAAATCAAACCGTTGCTGCCCAGGGGTTCCGTAAATATGTAAAGCCATGTTAGGACCAAAGGTTAACCTACCAAAATCCATAGCCACTGTCGTTCTGTGTTTAATCTCAGCAGTTTCATCGGTGGCGAGACGATCAGTATCCACAACGTCGATTTCGCTGACAGTCCTAATAAAAGTTGACTTCCCCGCACCGACCGTACCAGCAACAACCAAGCGCATGATTTCCATGATATTTTTGTTCCTTCTGTTTGTCTTGGTTCCCATGATTTAGGGATTACTTTGCCTTTTGATCAACAGTGTCTAAGAGCTTTACAAAGCTCTTAGACACTGTTGGGTCTCGCTTGGGGGTATGCCACAACAGCAAAGCCAATCTCTAAATCAATTAACCAAGCGCCGCCTTCAAGTCACCAACCACGCGCTTAATTTCTAACATGAGTACACCTTGCTTAGCAGCTTTACTAGCAAGCACCAATAACACCGCTTCTTCACCGCAGCTAGTCAAAATGCCATAACCTTTTTCGCCTTCAACATATAGGCGATCGATTCCGCCTCTGGCTAGCTCACTACCGATACGTTCGCCAAGAGACAGCATAGCGGCTGACATCGCCGCAACCCTTTCTTCGTCCATGCCACTGGGCAATGTCGAGGCAAGTGCCAAACCATCGGGGGAAACTAGAGCAGCTCCTTGAACATCACTAGTGCTAGTGACTAGATTTTGCAGAATACCTTCTAACTTGGCAACATTGATAGCCATCGTTTTTCTCCTTAGTAAATAATTTTTATAGATGGATGTTGGCACAAAGAGCCAACATCATTGCTCGGAATATGCCATGAGTGCAACGCACCTACAGAAACACATTTACTTTTGTAGATGTGCTTCTACACTTTCAGTCAAACTATCCAAGGAACTCAAACTCAATCACATCATGGTCACTACCGCGTAGAACAGATTCTACCTGTTTGCCGCGCAAACGCTTGCCCGTGACCTTTTCTAATACACCCTGAATCGCTCCTAGAGTGAAAGTCAGTTTGCGAGGAGAACCTTGGGGTTCTCCAGCAGAACATATGGTTTCTTGACAATAGACTTTGATGGATTCGTCAGAACCCTCTATTTTGTCAACAATACAAAGCCTTGTTCCTTCCTTACCCAATGCCTTTTGCAAAGCAGGTACCAAGGTGTCTAAAGTCGAGTTCTCACTATTTAGACCCAACTGCTCCGCTAGTTGCTTACCCCGATTACGTCCTGCTGCAATCAAGGTGATTGCAGCCGCCTTCTCTCCCAAGGCCTCTTCCGCACCAGTAACTACTGCTTTAAAGCAAACAATGCTACTGAAGTCACCCAATACATTCCGAACTTCGCCCATGATAAACCTCTATGATAATTTCTTTGATGATTACTTCATTCCTGCGGTTCCAGTGGAAATCATGCGTCTGAATAGACCTTCTGACCACCCTGTTTCCTTTAATACAGCCTGTGAGGAGACTTCTACATAGGCTTACTCAATAAAGGCTAGATCAATCATGCAAATCTTTCCAAGAGCATCGCGCAGATCTTCATTTATAGAAAATTTTAACTTATCAACCTTGTAGATCTAGCGGTTTTCAAAAAGATCAAACAATCATTTAAAAACCAAAAAAATCAACCCCCAATTAAAATGTCTAAGTTTTTATTTTGCGTAACAGCCCAATAAAAACTTACTATAAACTACTCAGTTAAACTTGAGTAATGATTCGGCAGAAACTCAATCAGCAAGAATGAATTTCTGGAATAAAGTTATTATGGATCGAAAGGTAATTAATACTGAATAACTTAACTCTTCTTTATATATTTTATATCATTTCATTATTATCAATAGGTGTTTATACTGATTTAGCAAATCAACAGGAATAATCTCTAATAATTTTAATTTGCTATGTTGGTCAACAATGACTTTTTAGGCTTTATTAAGTAACTGGGCATGATTGAATATAAAATCCTAGAGCCTATGATTTGGAAAGATCATAGGTCGCAGATATATGTGACGGATTTTAATCGCACCTTCCTACTTGTACTAACACAATAAATAGCTTTACTATTTATTGTGTTAGAATTTTAACAAGGGGTTTGTTCTTTGATTTGCGGAAGGGTTTGTACACTTTCATGAGGTAGTCTTGTAATCACTAAAGCAAAAAGTGAGAGAATACATTTTGATATGTCCCTCTTATTTTTTTTAGATATATTTACAACTTCAGTAGACTTTGTTAGAACTTTTTGGAAATTATTTTTGTGCTAATTGTTATACGCTCAATGCTTTGTAGCTTGCAAAATTGCGATACAATATAAATAGCGAGGCGCAATTAGATATAGAGTCCAAAGGTTTGTGGCGGATACTGCCCTTTCTGCATAGATTTTAACTCTGATTTTTAATCGCGCCTAGCTACTTACAGCGCTTTGCGCTTAATTAAAACCCAGAGAGATTTTGGGAAACGGCGCGGAGCGCCGCTTCCCAAAATCTCTCTGTACTACTCAAAGCCTCAACAGGCTGTATCACAGAGAAATTGCATAGTTGTTTGGGCGTGACGAAAATGTCAATGGATATAAAACAAGAGCAGATTGTTCATAGATTTGTCAAAAGATTTGAAGCAGCTTTATTAGGATTCACAGAAAGTATTGCTGCTAGAGGAATTGAGATTGAGCCAGTCTATTTCGGACATACAGTTGCTCGCTCAGCGCGTCACTATGCTCGAAACTATGCCAAAGTCCATGGATTACTGCAAATATTTGGCGATCGCCGCTTATCTACACTCAATTCTATTTATATTCCTCAGAAGTTCCAAACCCATACTTCCATTCGCAACTTTGAGTCAGTTGACGAGCTTGAGGAAGCATTTTCCTATGACTTACAAAGAGGAAATCGTAGTAAAGGTAATAATCTATTAGGGTTAAATGTAGCTAATGAAGAAGCTTATTTGACTATTTTAGGTCAGCCAGCAACGGGAAAAACTACCTTCTTAAAATATATTGGGCTGGAGGCTTTACAATATCCCGAAAGTCGCTATAAGCATGATTTGATACCTGTATTTATTCCGATGTGGAAGTTCTCTCATAGTGGCGATCAATTGCTAGAAGCGATCGCTGAGGAGTTCGAGAAATCAAAATTTCCCCATTCACAGGAATTAGCGATATGGCTATTGGAAAGAGGTAAGTTACTCGTTCTCATTGATGGATTAAACGAAGCAGGATCTTCACAGCAGCAGCTATCTAAGCATTTTCGTGAATTTGTTAAGACCTATTCTAAAAATCGATATATTGTCTCTAGTCGTCTTGTTTGCTATCAGAATAGTTTAGGACAGTTCCTAGAATTAGCGATGCAGCCTTGGAGTGACTTATTAATTCAGGAATATATTCACAAATGGTTTGCGATCGCCTATGAAGCTAAAGATGTAGAAACTGATGTAAGTACAGGGCTAGATGTTGCCTCTGAGGAAGCACAACGTTGCTGGCAGATTGTGCAACTAAATCCCATTGCTAGGGATTTGGCTAATTCGCCGCTTTGTCTATCGCTACTCTGTTTACTTTGCGATCGCCACTATAGTTTTCCGAGTCATGTGAGTGGACTTTATGAGAAAGCGATTCATTTAGTTTTAGAAGAGCAAGTATTAAAGTGTCAAGCTCTTACCCATGAAGGACGGAATATCCTTAGTACTGACATCTTAGAGATTTTCTTAACAGAAATTGCCTACAAAAGCTTTGAAATGAGGCGGACAACGATCCCCCTATCAGAAGTGTCCGATCACTTACAAATAGTATTAACTAACTGTAAAGGCAGCTTACAAAATTTAGATATTGACTTTGCAATCAAGGTATTGCAACAAATGGGAATATGTAAAATTATTACTTCAGAAAGTACATCTGGCACTGGTTTGGCGATCTGTCCAAATTTTACTTTTAGTCATATCACGTTGCAGGAATATTTTACGGCGCGTTATATTTACCAGCATCAAAAAATTGGTCAGGTGGTTACAAATCACTTGAACGATCGCCACTGGCAAGAAGTCTTTCTATTAGTCTCAGGCATGATGATGGGGAATGCTGAAGAATTACTTTTGGAGATTGAGGCTCAGGCAATCACCTACATCAATACTAGTAAATTACAGGATATTCTCGATTGGCTGGATCAAGTGACCTTTAATTCTCAGGGTGAGTATAAAAATGTCATTAAAAGAATTGCGACGCTATTTTTGGCAAGACCGCGTTTTTTAGTAGAACTGTCCTCAGCATTGAGGTTAACTAGAGTATTAGGTACGGCTCGCGATTTATATCAGTTATTTGATAATTCCCTTGATTTTGATCCAATATTTGCGGCGGATTTGTCGATGAGTCTTGCCCATGCTCTTGATTTTGATAGCACGACCGAACTCAATCTTGCGATTCAACTTTGTAGTCAGCTCGAACAGGTTCTTAATCCCGTTAAGTTTGATCAAAAATATATTAATTTTGCAGTTCTAAATAGCAGACTACAAGCACTAGTTTCTCAGACTCCTAGCTACGATCAATCCTTTGAAATCAGAGAAGAATTTCGCAATCAAATCGGACGCATTTGGCTACAGACCCTCTATCTACCTGCGGAATTAAATCAAATCTCGCTTCAAGAAATAGAAGCACTAGACAGCTATCTCTATGCCAATTTATTGATGATCAAATGTAAAAATATGGCAATCTCAGTTTCGCTAAAAAAATGGCAAAAAATTGAATCTCAAATGCTCAAAATCATCAAATAATATCAAAACAAAAAATGGCTTCGCCATTTTTTGTTTTGATAACCTTACTGGATTTGGTTTTCAAAGCCTATTGATGGTTTGAGTAGTACAGAAAGATTTTTGAAAGCGGCGCGAAGCGCCGCTTTCAAAAATCTTTCTGGGTTTTAAGTTGGCGCAAAGCGCTGTATAACTATTTGATAACTTTGAGCTTATTTACAGTCAGCGTAAACTTACCGCCACTACTCCCGCCAAACGATGACACCCGCACAATATAGTTACCTGACTGACGTACTTTAAAAAATACTAAGGAGTTCGTACTATCTCCCGCCGCATCATCATTCTCAGCAATTACCTCTCCCTTACTATCCAAAAGGCTTAACACTGTATCAAAACTAGAAGAAATGACCGTAATCTCTAAGCGTTCGTCTTTTTCAGCAGCGATCGCATAGTCTCGAGCGAATCCTTTTTGTCCAGTGGGAATGTCTTTGTCAGTGAGAGTATCCTTAACGTCTAGACCAATCGCGATCGGTGCGGGCTTATAGATCGCGCTGCGAACTTGAGCCGCAACAGGTAACCTACCGCACGATAACGAAGCGATCGCGCATCCAACTGCCACCCATAATTTGATCGCAGAACTTGAAAATAGTTGAAGATTAAACAAGTGTAATTGCTTCACGAAACTTCTTTGAATTCAGAAAATTTTAACTGTAGCTGAGTTGATTCTACTGTGGAATCTGTGGCGCTGTTGGGGAAGGGAATTTCTTTAACTAAAGTTGGCTTGATATGCGGCACAATCTGGATCTTGCCGTAAAATTCTGACTGATATAAATCCACCTTTGATTGCGAAGCCATCAGCAATAATCCCCAGAACACACCAACGCGATCACTAAATACTTCCGCCAAATCAGCAATTTCAATCTCTTCATGGGGATGTCGCACAAAATAGCGTTCAATTTCTTCAACCATTTCTGACAAATTCTCTTTGTGAGCAAGCTGGGCGATCGCTTTCATTGCCGCCTTTCTTGCCATTTTGCCCTGAGTTTGTCGCTTAGCAGGTTTACTAGATTTGCGATCGACGATCTCGGCGATCGCCTCGATTTGAGCAATCAACTCCTCTAAAGTAATTCTTCTGGCTTTGGGTGGTAAAGCTACTGGTAAGCGCCGCAACCGCTTATCAAAATCCGTCGGTAACCGCAAAGAATTTGCTATTTCTACGTTTACGTCCGCTTCATCCTCTAGGATTTCCTCAACTTGATCGTAGGCTAACTGACTCTCCGATAGAGAATTAGCCTTAAGCAGCACCAACATTGACGCATAGAGCATTGCTTGCCCTGAGTCATACAAATCACGGCGATCGCTCACAATCAAGCGGGATAAAAACCGATCAACCACATCAATCACCTGCACATCCCAAGGATCAATTTCACCACGCTCTGCTAGATCAATAAGCAGGGCAATGGCATCTTTGGTAACTGATTCGGCGATCGATAGGGTCATAGAGCTTACTAGAAGCGGATGCTTAAAAATATCATCGATTGAAGTGAAATATCAAAAAATGGCTAAAAAAGATGTAGCGCTAGGGGTTGCATCTTTTTTTAGGCATTTTTTGTCTTGTCTTCATCAATCTCTACATCGATCGCCGAAGCTGATACTAGACGCTTGCGCTCGTCAATTTCAATATTCAAACTTTGGACAGTTTCTTGTAAATTCTGGATTTGCACGTTTTTGTTACGCATCTCAATAGATTTTTGCAAACTTGCCCAAACACTAAATATCCAAGCCAAAACTGCACCTAACCCCATCGACAAAATCAATTCCACCGCGATCGGTGCTTCTAGTTTCAATTGGGGCAGTAATTGAATAGATGCAGGGCTGGTATTTTGCAAAGAAAACAGTACTAATCCGAGGACAACTGCAAAAATGACAATAAAGTTAAGCTGACGCACAATAATTAAGCTCCAATTCCTAAATACGTTAGCTAATGATTTATCAGACAATGCTCATAATGTCTATCTACAGCTTAAAGAGCTAGACGCATTAATAAACAATAAGGCGGCGCGATGCGCCGCCTTACTGTTTTTATAGCTATCGCCAAGTGTCCTAGGACATAAAACCCAAGAATTAGCTGGCGGCGCTCAGCGCCGCCAGCTAATTCTTGGGTTTTGATTTGTCATAAAACAAATGACTGTAGTTATATGCCGTATTACAGCGCTTTTCGCTTTCTTAAAACCCAAGAAAATTTTTGAAGGGCTGGCGAAGCCAGCCCTTCAAAAATTTTCTTGTACTACACAAAGCTGCAATAGGCTGTAGTAAAGGATTTAAAATTGGACGGCATTTTTGCGGATACCTGAAATTTTAGACTTACTTTTTTGAATATCTTCATCAGTTAAAGGCACAATATCAATGTGATTAAACAGTGTTGTCACAAAGGTAAATAGCAAAAACGGCAAAGATGTCACTATAATCAATCCAACTGCACCAAAGGAATAAACTGGCTTACTCATTAAGGACAGAGCCGATGCAAGCGCTGCAAAGACTACACCAAGCCATATAATGATTTGTCCAAAAATATCGCTTAGGGTTAGAGTACAAACAAAGCGGTATTTACCAATATCATTCATCATAATTGCACCTGTAAAAAATAGTTTTATAAAGCGTTATTGAGTAGCTGGTTCTAGTTTTTAACTAGAACCTAAATATGAGTAGAAGCGTGTGTGCCTCATGTTCAGGCTTTTTACATTTAATTGAGCTTGGCTACTAGCAATTCTCATCACAAAACCAATTTTGGGGTTTTCAGCGCCAAAGGCGCTGAAAACCCCAAAATTGGTTTTGTGAAAGCTAGCATTAGACTGGCTTTCACAAAACCAATTTTTATAATGAGAATTGCTGCTTGGCTACTTAATATGTTTCAAGTTAATAAATAAGATTATTATGTTAGATCTTAAGTATACGAACCGTATTTAGAGATTGAGGTTACGATTTATTGAGAATATTTCCTAAGTTTAAGAAATATTGCTATCTAAGCGCTTTGCGCTTTATTAAAACCCAAAAGATGAATGGCGGGGAAGCGCCGCCATTCATCTTTTGGGTTTTTGACAAACAAAATTAAAGCCTGTGGTGCTTATTAGGTGCGCGGCACAGGCTTTATAGTTTTATATTTAATTGTGCGCTTAGTTACTTATCCAGCACACAAACTATTTAGGCGATTGACAATATCTGCTTCCTTAGCGGCGGCAGCCTCTAAGTCCTGTTTCGCCTTGGCGATCGCAGTTTTGTCCTTAGCAGTTGTGGCTTGAGCTTGAGACTTCAATGCCAAAGCAGCATCTCCATACATACCAAGTAATTGCGACTTCACTTCCTTGATTTTGGCATCTTGCACATTGACTGCCTCTATTTCAGTACGAATTTGCTCAATGCCATCGGCAAACTTCCCCAACCCTGCCGCATCTTGAGGAATTGGTAAAGCTTTCACCTTATTAGCCAATGTAATAAATTCGTTACATTGAGAAATTGTATTATTACCGCAACTAGATAAACTCAGTCCAATGGCTACAAATAACAGACTGGGAGTAACATAACGCTTTAAAAAGTTTGGGAAAGATGTGGAGGCGATCTGTTGAAGCTGCATTGATAATTTTTCTAAATAACCATTAATCTGTCTCCAAATCTTATAGCATTTCTCCGTCTAGTAAAGCGCGGGTTCATTTCCCCGCCGATGGTGAATTTTACATCGCTTTGTGATTGAAGCCTTTCTATGCCAAAAAAGGGATGCACTTCGAGAGTGCATCCCTTTTTTGGCTTGATTAGCTGCTTTGCTTTTAGGCAGCAACTAGTTCATTGGATACGATGTGAGGAGCGTACTGATCGATAAAAGTATCAAAGCTAGGAAAAATTGCAAAACACTGATCAACTCTAGTGATTTCAAACACAAGACTTACCGATGGTTGCTGGGAGCAAAGCATCAAGTTGCTACTTTGGGCTTGCATAATCTTGAGAGCGCCCAATAACTTGTGTAAACCTTCACTGTCGATGAATTCTACATTTTCCATATCAATGATTAAAACAGGCACATCCTTTGGGTTCATCATTAGATTTGCGGAAACCCAAGATTCTATCTTTGCTAGTAGTTCCAAACCTGCAAATTTATCAAACTTGCTGTCAGTCAATTTAATTACGAATGCTTGCTTGTCACTGAGACTTGTACGGAAGGATAATTGATTAACCTTGGTAATGATATTCATTGATCTTCCTTTCTACTTCTTTTAGAGAATAATAGTCAAACTGCTACTTGAATTGCTTTAGAAATGGCTTCAATATGATTGACGAAACAAATTGCTCTTTGTTTTCTTGCGTGTATTATTCACTCTTTCCCTAAATTAAGATATATCTAGAGATACAAAAAAGTTAGTAAAAAGAAAGCAAAAAGTTATATAAAAGTTACCTTCTCTCTTTTTGCTTACAAATACATCAAAGCTATGTATCTGTATATACCAAGCTTGCTAGACAATCTCTCCAAAGAGGTCGTAATGATCCGCAGACGTAATATGAACAGAGAACAGAGAACCGAGACTAGCTTTTCCTAGGGGATCGCTTACATACACTACACCATCAACATCAGGCGCAAATCTTGCCGATCGCCCAATTAGTTCTCCAGTGTCAGGATTTTCCTGCTCGATTAAAACATCAACGGTTTTACCAACTTCCATTTGGTTTCTCTTGAGAGAGATTTCTTGTTGGGCTGCCATGATGCGATCGCGGCGTTCTTGTTTGACTTCTTCAGGTAGTTGATCGGGTAGATCAAAGGCGGGAGTGCCTTCTTCAGCAGAGAACGTGAATACGCCCACATGGTCGAATTCGTGGCGCTTTACAAATTCTAGTAAATGCTCAAACTGCTCTTCAGTTTCGCCAGGGAATCCCACAATAAAAGTAGTACGGGCGATCGCATTGGGGAGCGAGGCTTTGATCTGATCCATAATCTTGTCATTAATGCGACCCTGCCAAGGACGATTCATCGCTCGCAAGACATCGGGGTGCGAGTGCTGTAATGGCAAATCCAAATAAGGAACGACGTTAGGTGTGGACTTCATCGCATTGATCACTTTAGGAGTGAGTCCTGTGGGATAGGCATAGTGCATTCTCACCCAAGGCACATCGATTTGACCGAGAGCGGTCAAAAGCTCGGCTAGACGGGGCTGACCGTAAATATCTAATCCATAGTTAGTCGTGATCTGCGAAATTAAAATAATTTCTTTGACACCTTCACTAGCGAGGCGATCGCATTCTGTGACAATTGACTCGATGGTGCGCGATCGCTGATCCCCGCGTAAATGAGGAATAATACAGAATGCACAGCGATAGTCGCAACCCTCAGCCACACGCACATAGGCAACTGCTTCGTTAGTAGTGCGATAGCGCGGAATAGTGTCATCGGCGATATAGGTAGGAACTTGCGTAACTTCGTTGACCCGTTCGCCTTTTTCGGCACGTTCAATCACATCAACAATTTTTTGATAGTCGCCTGTTCCAACAAGGGCAACGGCTTCAGGAATTTCATCTAGTAGTTCTTGCTGAAAATGCTGCGCCATACAGCCAGCGATCACAATACGTTTGCCCATGTCAGCCAGCTCTACCAAGGCTCGAACTGATTCTCGGCGGGCTTCTTCAATAAAGCTACAGGTATTAACGATTACATAGTCGGCTAACTCTTCGTTGCTATCAACCTGATAGCCAGCCTGTACTAGTAAACCCAGCATATGCTCTGTATCGACGCGGTTCTTTTCACAACCAAGGTGAGAAAATGCGATCGTGGGTTTGACAGTTTGAACCAGATTGACCATGTTTGTAGTTAACGAAGTGATGACGCAGTAAATTTCCGACACTCTAGCTTAACAAAACTTAAGCCCTATGCGATCGCCTTTCTATAATTAGCGGTGTGCGGCGAAGCCGCACACCGCTAATTATAGAAATTTTTAAAAGGCTGGTGAAGCCATTTTTAGTTTTGTTATTACTGGGTTTGGGCGTATTAAAATTCGGGATCTTCTTCTTTGGATTTAGTCTGTGATCTCTCATTACAACTTTTTGAGGCAGACTGCGACAGCTTGGCATTAGGACCAAGAGTAGCATTTTGATATAGGCGATCGTATTCCCTTTGATAATGAGCAGCGACAGTCTCATTTTGAATAACCACTAACACTTCGTCATTGAGTCGATTGGCGGCAGTCGTCCAGTTGTGAGAGCCAGTGATTATTAGGTTGCGGTCAAGAATGGCAAATTTGTGATGCAGTGTATCCCCTGCCACCAGACTGGGAATCCCTACAGTTTTTAGAGGTTCTTTCCACTTGCTACTTTTGCCGAGTTTGCAATCCTGATTAGACTGCAATCCCCACATATCCAAGGTTGAAGAGTAATCGCGAAAGGCAAATTGAGGTTCTATTAGTCCACGAATTTGGACTTTTTTCTGTTGGCGCTCTTCCAAAACAGTCGAAATATATTCATCGGAAAAGACAAACAAAGCCATATCTACCGTATCTTTTGCTCCTGAGAGCACTGTAGCGATCAAACCATTGCTAGTCTGCTCCTTAGCGACTTCTATGGAGTCTGGCGAAAACTTAATCCGAATTTGCGCCCCACCTAATAATAAGTAATCGATTTTACGAGATGGTTTGTTAGCACCAAACAAGCTATCTGGCTTGCCACCAGCTCCATCACCCCACATGAGGTCAAATTCTTGTTTAAATCTAGCGGCTAACTCTCGACTATCAACTCGCAACAAGTTATTGGCATTCCCTATGGTCTCTAGATTGGCAAAATCTCCATGAATATCACTCATGGTCAGATTTGCTGAACCAAATAAAACGAGCTTGTTATCGATCACTATAAATTTGTGATGCATTAGTCCACTGCCTTTCGAGCCATCGGCAGTGTCATCAATCCAATCTATGCCTGAGGCTTTGAGAAGATATAAGCCATCTCTACGTTCTAATTCATCTTCACTCAAACGTCCATCTTTATTAATATCAGCAAATTTCAAAAAGTCATTATAGCGATCGCGGTTGCGGCGATCTAATTTCTGAACCTGCGCTGGTGTATATTCACCCCAAGCTCGACTATATTTGCTTTCTAAAATCAAACGCACCTTAACACCGCGTGACTTTGCATCAACGATCGCTAGAGATATATTTGGTAAACGCAATTCTTGAACGGCGATATCGATACTAGATTTTGCATTATTAATATCCTCAATCATTACTCGCTCAAGATTGTCTCCCAAACGCTCAACCTTCCGATAGGGATCGGTGTAACGCGCAGCTTGATTTTGATTGAAAAAAACTTGAATATTAGGATGCTGTGGTAATGGAGGAACAACCCCTACCTGTTTATTCTGATAAGTTATGACGATGAAACTTACGAATATCAGAGTAAGACAGAAAAGTATTCCGTAGGTTATCTTCCGCGATAAAAATTTCAACTGATAACGCGATCGCCAGTTGGTCAAAAAGCCCATATATGCAAGACTGCAAATTTGCAATCTTAGTGTAACGCCTCTTTAATTAAAATCCAAAACAGAAGAAGCTATAGCGCACAATGCTCGATCATCACAGGTTTTGGTCTTATCTTTAATTGCGCCTAGCTACTTACTTTGCCCTGATCTACAGCTTTCATCAGATATTCCAGAGCTTCATAATCGATATCGTTAATGTGACCTTGAGCGGAAAGCTCGATATTGATCATATTTTCTATCTCAGAGGTAAGGCGCTTGATCAATAACGCACGGCTTACTAAATTCCTAATCACGCTTTTGTGGTTATACATAGTCTTTTCCTTTCACGTTACGTCTCTATAATGATTAGTCTCCTTGAAAGTAAGAGTTTTGGTTGTGACTTGTATCTATCGGTCTGCGTGATTGTTATCAAGTATTTTGGGGATTGATATCGCTGTAAACTGGTGATCTCAATCACACAAAAAAGTATTCGCAAAGCTCCACCTATCCACAATAGAGAGGCGGCGCGCCGCCTCTCTAAGTAGCTATACAAACCAAAACCCATAAAGTTGCGCCCCTGCGGGGCGCAACTTTATGGGTTTTGGTAATTTATTTTGCACAAGTACTTATTGTTTTTATACGGCTTGCTGAAATCTCAATAGCTCTAAAGAGCGATCGCCATATACTGATTCAATATTCTCTTCACAACAGGCGATCGCAAACTCGTCAAGTTCTTCTGGCTCAATGCCAAACATCGCTTCAAAAGTATCTGGTTGCACTCGGCAAAAACTGGGGCGCTGATCATAAATTTGACATTGACGATTGAGGCGATCAAAATTAACACACCAGCCATCGTTTCCCACCATCAGTAAATACTGCTGTAGCTGCTCGGCGGTAAGATATTCTCCCAGATCTGGTCTTTCACTAGGTTCAAGATAGCAACAAGCTCCACAACCGCTAATACATTGCCAAGTTGTCATTTTTAATCATATTTATTAAGTATATTTTCATTCTATAACTGTCTCCATTATCGTTAGAACATAAAATCCCAAAAGTGTGAGGCGGATCTCTGCGCCGCCCCACACTTTTTGAGTTTTGAGTAGCTACTTACACCCAATCTCCAATGTTATTAAAGAACTTAGGCATACATCAAGCTTGGATGGATCAGGCGATCGCCTTGGCAAAAGTTGCAGGAACCGTAGGAGAAATTCCTGTTGGGGCTGTGGTCGTAAATCCACAGGGAGAGGCGATCGCCACAGGTGTAAATCGCAAAGAGCGCGATCAAGATGCCACCGCCCATGCTGAAATTGTGGCGATTCGGGCTGCCTCAAAGGTAATGCAAGACTGGCATCTGACGGGATGTACGCTCTATGTCACCCTTGAGCCTTGCCCTATGTGTGCGGGGGCGATCGTGCAATCGCGGCTCAGCAATTTAGTCTATGGTGCTGACGATCCGAAGACAGGATCAATTCGCACAGTGATGAATTTGCCCGATAGTGCGGTGTCATTTCATCGGCTAGAAGTACTCGCAGGAATCCGCGAGCTAGAGTGTCAAGCATTGTTGCAATCATGGTTTGAGCAACTACGCCAACCCAAAAGATGATCGCCGCCACTTATCTTTTGGGTTGGTGATACATGGTTAAGGCTGTTTGCCCATATTGGCGGCGATCGCAACAAACTAGATCGCCCATGCGGTCAGGCAGTGGTCTCAGGCGATCGCCTTCAGCAATTACTAAAGCATCTTCAGCTAGTAATGGCGGCAAACACTTTAGCACAGGTTCATAGAGTTCGCTTTGGTATGGCGGGTCGAAATAAACTAGATCAAAAAATTGGGGTTGGAGTTTTGCTAAAACTTTAATCGCATCACCCTTAATTACTCGAAAATTTTGGGGTGATGGTGCAACTTTTTGCCAATTTTCCTGCACTATGCGACAGGCGATCGCCGATAACTCAATGCCTACTACTTGATTTGCGCCTCTTACTAATGCTTCTGCACCCATCGCCCCTGATCCCGCGCAGATATCCAACCAGTTTGCATTTCTAATCCGACTTTGCAGAATATTAAAAACCGCAGCCCTAACTTTACTTGGTGTCGGGCGTGTCGCTAGTCCTGTGGGTGTTTTGATGGTGCGATCGCCATGAATACGAATGGACATTTAACTATTGGATAATGATCATAAAGAGAAGATTAAAGATTTTAGAGACGACTATAGCATTGTCATTTTATCGCAGTTATGAATTATTCGCGCATCAGACGATCTGCCTGTAGCGGCAAAGCATTCCCACAGAAATCTATAAGTTTTCAGATAATTTTAATTTGGGAATGCTTTGCCCAAACCTCGCAACGCAGGGAGAAATTATCGATGAAATCACAAAGGTTTGAGCATTTGCGTTTCAAGATGATCGTGAGGAACATAAAAATATTGGAGCAAATGCTCAAACCCTACAAGTTTGTGTTTATAAGGTTTTGAGGGCGCGAATAATTCATGACACTACTGGGAAAGGAGTAAGAGTCAATACATGATCCCAACTATCGAAAACAAGGTAGCGAGCTTAGTGGTGCAGAAAAGTCTGGAAACCCGCATTATGTCGTAGTCTTAACCTAGTGAGCTGGCACGCTAAAGCTGAATCTTGGGATAAACATTTGATCCTGTATGATTTACTAAGCATTTTTCTTGAACTTTTAAACACCTTTCATATTGCAGGAGTCTCTCATCATGGCTAAAGTTAAAATTGCCACCACCAGCGAAGTCAGTGCTGACAAAGTTCTGAAAACCAAAGCCAATGGTCAATCTATCCTCGTCGCAAAAGTCGGTGACAAAAATTGCGCGATCGCCAATAAATGTCCTCACTTCGGACTCCCTTTGGCTAAGGGCAAATTTGAAAATGGCGTGATTACCTGTCCTTTCCACGGTTCTAAGTTTGAAATCTGCACTGGTAAAAGCGTGGAATGGGTAGATTCTTTTGTCGGTATTCCCTTGCCAGATTTTGCTCAGAAGATGATTTCTATGGGCAAAGCTCCAACCGATGTAGCTTGTTTTACGGTTACGCAAGAAGGCTCAGATCTATTTATTGATGCATAGTTAATAAACCCAAGAAAGCTTATAAAAGGATGGCTTTGCCATCCTTTTATAAGCTTTCGCGCAAAAAAAACAAACCTGTCGTGGCGGGCGCAGCCCGCCACGACAGGTTTGTTTTTTATTTTCTATATCCTAAATATTTTTAAGTTCTAATTTTTGATGATTTATGGTAGTCTAGAAAAGCTTAATTTTTAATTTTTATAGCTAAAACTATGCCTAAAGCTGGAATTCACCCAAAATGGTATCCCGAAGCAAAAGTAATTTGCAACGGTGAAGTGGTTGCAACTATTGGTTCAACCCATCCTGAAATTAACGTTGACGTATGGTCTGGTAATCACCCTTTCTATACAGGCAACCAAAAGATTATTGATACCGAAGGTCGGGTAGAGCGGTTCATGCGTAAGTACGGCATGATCGACGACTCTGTTAAAGAAGAGAAATAGTTAGGTTTCATGCAGGATTTTCTGCTGATTACTCTAATTTTCTAAACTTTTTTATGGTATTTCCAAGTCCATGCCTGCTGCTTATTTAATCAAAAAGCTCGAATCTGTAGAGCAAACTTTCAATGAACTGACTCGTCGGATGGGTGATCCTGACGTGGCAACCGATCACGGCGAGTTTCAGCGCATTGCTAGAGTGCGTGCTTCTTTAGAAGAAACTGTTTTAACCTACGAGACTTTTCGTAAAGCGGAACAGGATCATAAAGAGGCACAAGAAATTCTCAAGGAATCGGAAAGCGATCCTGAGCTAAAGGAGATGGCGACTTTAGAAGTTGAAGAATTGACAGCTCAGTTAGTAGCTCTAGAACAAAAGCTACAGGTACTACTCCTGCCTCAAGATCCCAATGATGACAAAAACATCATGTTGGAAATTCGGGCTGGCACAGGCGGCGATGAAGCTGGTATTTGGGCTGGCGACTTAGTTCGGCTCTATACTCGCTACGCTGAGCGCCAAGGTTGGCGTGTGAAGATGGTCAGTGAAACCTTGGCAGAAATGGGTGGCTTTAAAGAAGCAATCATTGAAGTGCAAGGCGATCGCGTGTATAGCAAACTTAAGTTTGAGTCGGGCGTACATCGTGTGCAGCGCGTACCTGCTACTGAGTCACAGGGAAGAGTGCATACATCAACAGCGACAGTGGCAATCATGCCTGAAGTCGATGAGGTGGAGATTCACATCGATCCTAAAGATATTGAGATGTCCACGGCGCGATCAGGCGGTGCTGGTGGTCAGAACGTTAACAAAGTAGAAACAGCAGCCGATCTGTTTCACAAGCCGACGGGCATTAGAATTTTTTGTACTGAGGAGCGATCGCAGTTACAAAACAAAGAGCGTGCTATGCAAATTTTACGCGCAAAGCTCTATGAAATAAAGTTGCGTGAGCAGCAAGCTGAAATTACAAGTATGCGGCGATCGCAAGTGGGTACTGGTTCACGCTCCGAAAAGATTCGTACTTACAACTATAAAGATAGCCGCCTTACCGAACATCGACTGGGGCAGAACTTTACGCTGCCACCGATCTTGGAAGGTGAATTAGAGGAAGTAATTCAAAGCTGTATCTCTAAGGATCAACAAGAGCGTCTGCAAGAGTTAGCAAGCGCTACTGGGGATGGTCTCGATAATCTTATCTCTTAAATAAAACAGTGGCGCACGCGCAGCGTGCGCCACTGTTTTATTTAAGAGATAAATGGCAGTATCACCCGATGCTATTAATTTTTGACAAAAAATATTGATACTCCCTTCCCATCAAAAGAATGGGCGTGCGCGGCGAAGCCGCGCACGCCCATTCTTTTGGTGGGAAGGACTTAGTGGGCAAATTCAGCCTTCAATATTTTATTGATATTGATTGGGATTTCGGCGCTTTGCACTATATTTGCACTATAACTGTGATGACGACTGCTATAAAATATAGTGATGCAACTTCGTCAGAGTATCACCTACAGCCGCCACGATTCTAAATCTCTGCACGATTGGATTGCCAAGGCGATCGCCAAGGCGCAGATTACAGGGTCAGCTATTTTATTAAGCTATTCCCAAATATGGGAATGCAATAATTCTTTGTTGCTACTAGCAAGTAAATCTGAGGTGGATCAGCCTAGATTCTATTGGGAACAGCCCAAAGAAAATTTCACGATCGCAGCATCGGGTTCTGCGGTTGAAATATCAATTCCTCACCAAGATGTCGGCGATCGCTTTGAGAGTGCCAAGAAATTTATTCGTCAATATTTAGATCAAGCAATTATTGCTCAAAATCCTGACTTTAATCTTCTAAGTTCCGAAACTGCAATTCATATTTTAGGAGCTTTCTCTTTTTATCACGAGCATTTCAATGGTGAAATATGTACGGATATTCCTATTCCACCCAACTATCAACCACTCCTAGAGTTCCCTACCTTACTATTTTTTATTCCTAAATGGATGGTACGTCATAGTTTACAGCGATGTACTCTCACTCTAAATCATTACATTCAGCCTTGGGATACGGCGGCGGCTGTCTTAGAGCAAATGGAAGCTTTGCGATCGCATTTAGATGCGAGTTCGCATTACCAAGCACCGACAGTCCATGAAGTTAACAAAATTATTGAAGTACAGGGTTCGCAAGTTTGGACAGAGATTGTAGAACGTGCGTTAAATTTAATTAATCAAGGGCATTTTCAAAAGGTCGTACTGGCAAGAGCGCTTGATGTATGGGCGGATCGTGACTTTGATCCTTTTCAAGTTCTTCATGTATTGCGCTGTGAATATCCTGAATGTATTTCCTTTTTAATGGATTGTGGGATGAGTAAAACTTTTTTGGGTGCAACTCCTGAAGTAGTTTTACAGTTTAAAACTCAAGGCGATCGCTTATGGTTACGCAGTGATGCTTTAGCCGGTTCTATTGGACGCGGAAAGACTGTGCGGGAGGATTTGCTGCTTGCCGATCACTTGCTACATAGCGATAAGGATCGTCGAGAGCATAATTTTGTGATTCGTTCTATTTGCGATCGCTTGCAAACTATGGGCGCAGCGATCGATCCACAGGTAAATACAGGGATCCTCAAACTATCAAATGTTCAACATTTGCATACTCCAATCACGGCTCAAATCGATAATTCAGACTGGCTAATTATTCTTGATATTCTTCAGCAATTGCATCCGACGGCTGCTGTTGGAGGCGTACCGAGGGATCGGGCGGTTTGTTTTATGCAGCAATGGGAAGCCTGCGATCGCGGTTGGTACGCGGCTCCAATTGGTTGGCTCAATAGTAATGGGGAGGGTACTTTTGGTGTGGGAATTAGATCGGGCTATATCCAAGGCGATCGGGCAAGGATCTTTGCTGGTGCTGGTATTGTGGCAAATTCGCAAGTGGAGAACGAGCAAAGTGAAACCACTATTAAGTTTGCCGCTTTATTAAAAGCTTTAGGGGCGCTATAAGATACTTACATCTCCTATTGTGGAACATCGTAGCGATCGCCCAGTGCCGCCACGCCGCAACATGATTAACTCCGCGCCGATACTAACCGCAATCTCCGCAGGGGTTAAAGCGCCAATATCTAGACCAATTGGTGCGTGAATAGCTTGTAACTTTGAGATAGAGATTCCTATTTGCTTAACTTGCTCGTAAACCTGAATTACTCTTCTCTCACTACCGATCATGCCGATATAGGAGCAGGGCAAATCGCGGTTTAGTAAAGCTGTTAGGGCTTCTAAATCATGATAATAACTGCGTGTGACTAGAGCGACATAAAAATAAATATGATTTGATAATTCCGTTAAAGCTTGATCGATATGTGAATAGATAAATGTTGCTTGGGGATAGCGTTCTGAATTAGCCCATTCGGGACGATCATCCTGAATAGCAATCTGAAAGCCAATCAAGTGAGCGACTTTGGCAAGTTGTTCACCCACATGCCCCGCACCAATAATCAGGAGTATTGGTGCAGGCTGCAAAGTCTCAATAAAAGCCTCACTTCCTTTTTTCTGTTTCCTTTCTTCTGTTTCCTTGACAAGGTAAGGACTTCCATCACTAAAAGGTGTAACTAAAGTAAGCGATCGCCCTAACTTTAATTCTGAAATTATCTGTTGGACGATTGAGATCGCCTGATCTCCTTGCCATCGCTCCAAAAAAACCTGCATCCAACCGCCGCAAATGCCCTCCGTCTGGCGAGTGGATGCACCAGTTAGATCTATTTCTACAAAGGCTTTCTCGCCACTTTGCAAGATCTCCCGCGCCTTAGTAATTACTTTCGCCTCTCCCGCACCACCGCCGATAGTGTCGATGCATTGTGACTCAGTAATTAGCATTTTTGCACCGATTTCTCTTGGCACTGAGCCTTTTACATTAATTACGGTCGCCATAACTACCGAACCTTGACTGAGCGAGGCTAAAAGCTGATCGTAGATCATAGGTTAGGCTTTTACAGCACTGAGAGAAGCCGCTTTCACGGACTCGATCGCCCAAAGTGTGGCTTCGGGTGTTGCAGGAATTGCTAAGGATACGCGATCGCTATTACCAAAGGCAGCGACAGCGTTACGAATTGCTTCTCTGACCGACATTGCCAACATAAATGGCGGTTCACCGATCGCCTTACTACCAAAAATTACGCCATCTTGGGCAGCTCTTTCCAATAGATGTACATGGAACTGTTCGGGGATTTCGCTGACGGTGGGGATTTTGTAAGTGCTAGGGGCAAAGGTGAGTAAGCGTCCTTGGTCATTCCAGACTAATTCCTCCATCGTTAACCAACCCAGACCCTGCACAAAGCCACCTTCGATTTGTCCTTTATCTATTAATGGATTAATGGATTCGCCCACATCTTGAAAGAGATCCACCTGTCGCAATTTGAATGTTCCTGTAAATCCATCGACTTCTACCTCACTTACAGCCGTACCATAGGAGAAGTAATAGAAAGGACGACCTTTATTTAGCTTGGTATCCCAAAAAATATTTGGTGTGCGATAAAATCCATTTGCTGAGAGACTAATACGCTCGTTATAGGTCTGCTTCACTACCTCATCAAAACCAGTACGGGAGCTAGGGTAGGTGCGGCAATAAATCCAATCATCCTCAAAAATGAGGTCTTCGGGGGTATCGAGATTGAGCATTTTTACGGCAACGGTAGCCATGCGGTTACGGAGAGTTTCACAGGCATTTTTGACGGCTTGACCGTTGAGATCCGACCCACTGGAAGCTGCGGTTGCAGATGTGTTCGGGACTTTATCGGTTCTGGTGGGCATGATCCGAAAACGCTCAAGTTTGACACCGAGGGACTTCGCAGCGACTTGGAGCATTTTTGTGTGTAGTCCCTGTCCCATTTCTGTACCGCCATGATTCACCTGAATGCTTCCATCGATATAGATTAGAACGAGCGCACCTGCTTGGTTATACTCGGTTTTTGTAAAGGAAATTCCAAACTTAACGGGAGTAATCGCAATACCGCGTTTTTTGTATGGGCTAGTTTGATTGAACTGAGTAATTTCGGTTTGGCGATCGCTAAAATTAGATTTCGCCTTAGCTTCTGTCCACACGCGATCAATCCGATTATCCACAATGTCCTGACCGTAATGGGTGGTGCGAGTTTCGCCAGTACCGTGATAGAAATTCCGCTCACGCACGACTTCGGGCGATAAACCAAGAGAACGCGCTACGCGATCGATGACCTCTTCACAGACGATCATTCCTTGTGGCCCCCCAAACCCGCGATAAGCTGTATTTGAGACGCGATTAGTCTTGGCAATCCATCCCTGTACTTCCAAATTGGGAATGTAGTAAGCGTTATCGATATGCATCATCGCTCGCATCAATACAGGTGGTGATAGATCAACACTCCAACCACCCTCAGCATATAGCTCCGCCTTAAGAGCAGTAATTAATCCCTCATTGGTAAAGCCAACTTGGTATTTGCCTAAAAAATTATGCCGCTTTCCTGTGACAATCATGTCTTGATGTCGGCGCAGACTGACTCTTGCAGGACGACCAGTTTTATAAGCTGCTAAAGCTGCCGCCGCCGCAAAGGGATTTGCCTGAGATTCTTTACCACCAAATGCACCGCCCATTCGCAAACATGTGACGACAACATGACTACTGGGCAATCCCAAAACTCGCGCCACGATTACTTGCGTCTCACTCGGATGTTGCGTGGAACTATAAACCTGATAGCCATTCTCCCCATCGGGAATCGCCCAACTAGTATGGGTTTCTAAATAGAAATGCTCCTGTCCGCCAACTTCTAGTTCACCTTCGAGAGTGCGATCGCTATTTTGCAAAATCGTATCAGGCTCACCTCGTTTAATGGACTGTTTGCTGAGATGGTAGCTATCCGCAGCGATCGCTTCTTGAATGCTGATAATTGCTGGTAAAGGTTCATATTCAACGATCACTTTAGCGGCGGCTTGACGGGCGGCTTCCTCAGTTTCCCCAACAGTCCAAACAACCACTTGCCCCCAGTAACTCACCTCATCGGTCGGCAGTAACACTTCATCGTGAATGATTACGCCTGTGTTATTTTCTCCAGATATATCGTCAGCGGTTAAAACTTTTACTAATCCATCGACTTCATAGGCAGCAGTGCAGTCAAGTTTTGTAATCTTGGCGCGGGCATGGGGAGACATTACAGGATAGAGAGACAACATTCCTGCGGGTAATCGCTGATCGTCGGTATAAACCGCCTTTCCACTAACATGACCGACAGCGCTTTCATGGCTATTTTTTTTACTGGCTTTTTTATCTGTAATAGTTCGATCTGTAATCGTCATTTTATATTCCTTCCACAGCTATAAAAAATTCACTGCATAGTTGATGTTTCGCATTAACTACTTATCAACTACTGTATTCAACAAAAAACTTCTCAAATAGATTTCCAATTAACATCTTGCGATAATTAGCACTGCCACGCAGGTCACTCAAGGGGGTAAATACTTCATAGAGAGCAGACTTTATCGATCGCACAGTTGTCATATTCCAAGGCTGCCCTATGAGCATCTCTTCTACCGCGATCGCCCGAATCGGAGTTGCGGCGACACCACCATAGGCAAGACGCGCATGGAGAATCCTCTGTTCAGCATCCACATCGATTACAAAAGCCGCTGCCACGATGCTGATATCGTCAGTGCCACGCTTGCCAATTTTGTAGGATTGGCTAAGGCGTTGGTTTGCACCAGAGGTAATCTTTTTGGGAATAGTTACGGAATAGATGATTTCGCCTTGTTTTAGTTCTGTTTGACGATAGCCTTTGAAGAAATTAACTAATGGTAAGTTGCGATCGCCATTAATACTGATCAGCTTCACAGTGGCATCAAGAGCTAGTAAAACTGGCGGTAAATCGCCAATGGGAGAAGCCGTGCCAATATTTCCGCCGAGGGTTGCCCGATTGCGAACCTGTCGTGCGGCAAACCAATGCAGCATTTCATCAAGACTAGGAAAAATGCCATGCAGCAAGTCTTCGATATGACTGAGGGGAACTGCCGCACCAATCTCTACATAGTCGTCAGTCTGACTAATCTGCTTCAGTGCTGCAATTCCTTCTAAGGAAATCAGTACAGGATAAGTCCGCCGATGCCAACTCATTTCTAATCCTAAATCCGTCGCTCCTGTAACCAATGTTGCTTCGGGATATTGCTGTAGCAATTGCAGTGCTTCCGATAGCTCAGTGGGACGATAAAATTGTTGCTCATTGCCTGTATAGGCGATCGCCGACAGATCGGAAGCTCTGTGAACTAACTCAGCGCTGAAATGATCATCAGGAACTGCTTCCGCTAATAGTTGCGCCGCCTTACGAATTGGCACATATCCTGTACAGCGACAGAGATTACCCTCAATGCAGATGTCATCGCTAAGACTACCATCGTAATAAGCCGCAAACATACTCATGATAAACCCGGGGGTGCAGTAGCCGCACTGAGATCCCGCCATCTCTACCATTGCTGCTTGGACTGGATGTAATTGACCATTAGCAATTCCTTCAGCAGTAATCACTGCGCGTCCTGCCACTGCGCCAATCGGAACTAAGCAGCTATTAACTGCCTGATATTGGGGATGACCGTGACTATCTTTACCTGCGATCGCCACCGTACAAGCGCCGCAGTCACCATCGCCGCAGCCTTCTTTGGTTCCCACGTAGCCGCTCTGTCGTAGATATGCGAGCAGGGTCATCGTTGGCGCAAGGTTTTTAATACGGGTAGTTGTGCCGTTAATCGTGAGCGTAAATTGATTCGCAGGAAGGGAAAGTGCTTGTTGAGTCACAAAATTTTCTGCTGGCTATGGCTGCAACTTAACTTTATTAACGAGTGTGATTGGTTACAGTGCGTGAAGATACACTTTTAGTGATACTTTGTAAAACCAAAAAGAGGGTAGTGTGTCACATTTGTTGAACTAGGTAATTGATAAAAACGGCAAACCCATACCAGCATTTTTTATAGCCTATATTTGTTATTTTCTCTCCAACAAATGTGAAACACTACCCAAAAAGAGAGTGGCGGCGCAACGCGCCGCCACTCTCTTTTGATTGAGGCTACACCGTTACCTGAAGTTCACTTCCTAAAGGAAAGCCTAAAGCTTCCCTTTGTGCATAATATAGTTTGGCAACTTGTCGCGCAAGGTTACGAATACGACCAATATATCTCGTTCTTTCGGTTACCGAAATTACACCCCGAGCGTCTAAGAGATTGAAGGAATGTGAACATTTCAACACATAATCAAAGGCAGGTAAAACCAATTCTGCTTCTAGCAAATGGGCGGCTTCCTTTTCATATTGCAAAAACAATTGGAATAGTAAATCAGAATCTTGTGCCTTACCACCAAAGTTGCCGAAGTTATAACCACTATGTTCGACTTCTCCTTGATGATGCACCTGACCGTATTTGATGTCACCTAAAGTCGGATGCGATCGCCATGTGATGTCATATACCGAATCTACACCTTGCAAATACATGACCAAACGCTCTAGTCCGTAGGTAATCTCTGCTGAAACGGGACGACAATCTAGACCACCGACCTGCTGAAAATAAGTAAATTGGGTAACTTCCATTCCATCTAACCAAACTTCCCAACCAACACCCCATGCACCGAGGGTGGGAGATTCCCAATCATCTTCCACAAAGCGGACATCATGATCAGCAGGGTCAATGCCTAGATGTTTGAGACTATTGAGATATAGCTCTAAAACATCATCAGGAGATGGCTTGAGGATTACTTGAAATTGATAATAATGCTGCAAGCGATTAGGGTTTTGACCATAGCGCCCGTCGGTGGGGCGGCGGCAGGGTTCCACATAGGCAACGCTCCAAGGCTCAGGACCGATCGCTCTCAAGAAAGTGTGCGGACTCATTGTGCCTGCGCCTTTTTCGATGTCGTATGGCTGAGCGATCAAACAGCCGCGATCGCTCCAATATTTTTGCAATTCCAAGATAACCGACTGAAAATCCATACTTTGTGTAACAACAAATATCTAGATTTTTTATACTATCAGCTTTTGACTGCTCCCATCTCAGTTAATAATTAGCAATGCGTGGCTTTGCTACGCATTGCTAATTATTCTAAATTAGAGAAGTGTGAGTAAGTGGAACTTAAGCCTAGCAAAAGTTTTCTATCGTTCTTGGGGTTTTACAGCGCTTTTCGATCAAACCCGAACCAAGAATTTTCTTAAAAGTATTGCTTTGCAATACTTTTAAGAAAATTCTTGCGGTTCGTTTGATCGGAAATTGCTGTATAGCTAGTCAAGTCAGGGCATAGCACTCAAGAGAGATTTACATCGAAAATATTCCTTAGGTTTTGGATTTGTCCTAACATTGATGTATAGCTGTGGTCACTTGCATTAGGACAAATCCAAAATAAGTCCAAAACAAGAAGCGAGTAGCGCCGCTACTTGTCTTACAGCAATTTCCGATCAAACGAACCACAAGAAATTTTTTAAGAGTTTGGCAAAGCTAAACTCTTAAAAAATTTCTTGGTTCGGGTCTGAGCGCAAAGCGCTGTAGGGTTTTGTATCCTAACAAGCAGGGCAATAGCTATAAGTAGCTATATCTACTCACATCGGCAAAACAATAGGAGACTAGCCATGATCGTAGTAACCAAGATTGGTACACCCACTCCAGAAATAGAGCGGATTTGCGAAGAACTATCTAGTTGGGGACTGTCGCCTGAAAAAATTGTTGGCAAGCATAAGGTCGTGCTGGGACTGGTGGGTGAAACGGCTAGCCTTGACTTGCATCGTATTGAAGAATTAAGTCCTTGGATTGAAACAGTTTTGCGCGTAGAGCGCCCCTTTAAACGAGCTAGTCGTGAGTATCGCCAAAATGAGTCGAGTGTGATAATTGTGCCGACACCCAATGGCGATGTGGCGATCGGTGAAAATCAAGCTATGGCGATCGCGGCGGGACCTTGCTCTGTGGAAAATGAGGAGATGATTATTGAAACAGCTCTGCGGGTCAAAGCCGCAGGCGCACAGTTTCTCCGAGGTGGAGCTTATAAACCGCGCACCTCTCCCTATGCATTTCAGGGACATGGTGAGAGCGCTCTATCACTATTAGCGGCGGCGCGTGAGGCGAGTGGATTGGGAATCATTACTGAAGTAATGGATACTGCTGATATTGAAAAGATTGCTGAAGTTGCTGATGTCCTGCAAATTGGCGCGAGAAATATGCAGAATTTCTCTCTGCTCAAACAGGTCGGCAAACAAAACAAGCCTATATTACTAAAGCGTGGACTGGCGGCTACCATTGACGATTGGCTCATGGCTGCTGAATACATTCTCGCGGAGGGCAATCCAAATGTGATCCTGTGTGAACGTGGAATTAGAACCTTTGACCGTGATTACACTCGTAATACTCTCGATCTTGCGGCAATTCCTGTATTGCGGAAGTTAACACATTTGCCGATCATGATTGATCCTAGTCATGGAACGGGCTGGTCAGATTATGTTCCATCAATGAGTTTAGCTGCGATCGCGGCGGGTACTGATTCTTTAATGATCGAAGTACATCCCAATCCGAAGCGAGCTTTGTCCGATGGTCCTCAATCACTCACCTTTGAGGATTTTGAAAAGTTGATGGACAAGATTAAACATATGTCAAAGGTAATGGGAAGACCATAAATCACCTTGCAAACCCAAAAGATGAGTTGCGGCGCTTCGCGCCGCAACTCATCTTTTGGGTTCTGAAGAGCGCAAAACGCTCTATTTATTTAATAACGGATTCTAGGATCGATCCAAGCATTGATAATGTCTACAAGAATGCTGGCGAGAGTTACAATCACCGCAAAAAAAACAACGATTCCTTGGACTACGGGATAGTCGCGTCCTGAGATTGCCTCAAATAAACGATTAGCTAGCCCCGGCCAAGAGAAGGTCACTTCAGTTAATACTGCGCCACCTAGCATCGAAGCCAAGGTCAAGCCCAAAATTGTGATGACGGGAATCATGGCATTTTTGAGAGCATGATTAAACAAAATGGAGCTAGGCTTAACCCCTCTCGCCCTAGCTGCTTCTACATAGTCAGATAGCATAGTTTGACGGAGGTTGACGCGCACAATCCGCTCAAAAATGCCACTGATCACAATACCCAAACTCATTGCTGGCAAAACCAGATATTGCAGACTTGTCCAGAGGCTCTGCCAATCACCCTTAATCAATGCGTCAATTGTATAAATCCCAAACACTTGTATAGGTGGCTCTGCTCCCGCAGGAAACCTTGTCCCAATGGGAAACCATCTTAATTGCACCGCAAAGACGAGCTGCAAGATCATCCCCACCCAAAATAAAGGCAATGAATAAGTAATAATTCCAAATAGCCTACCGCCAACATCCCACTTAGTATTGGGACGTAGTGCTGCCACAATACCTACGGTCAAACCAACTACCAGAGCCACGATCAAAGCATAAATTGCTAACTCAGCCGTAGCTGGGAAAAAGTTTTTGATGATCTGCCAAACAGTCTGCTCACGGGTACTAATTGATTTGCCTAGATTAAATCGAGCTAAGTCCTGCATATATCCCCAATATTGAGAAAATAGCGAACCCGTTAGCCCCACTTGCTCCCGCAAGGCTGCCTTGACAGATTCAGGAGCGCGAGGGCCTAAAATCGCATCAATCGGATCTCCTGGAGTGGCTCGCATCAATAGAAATACTACCGATGCGATCGCCCAGAGCATAATTGGCGCAAGCATCAGCCTTGCCGTAATGTAATAGAGCAGAGCTTTGAGGCGACTAGACATAGTTTGACTCTTTCCCAGACGGTTCGGTATTGATAAATTTGATTTTGATAAAGATGGCGATTTGCCTACTGACTCAAAAATTATAGAATGTGAGGCGCATTGATTCCTATTCCAGTTCAAACACGCTAAGTACCTTGTCATAATAAAAACCAGAACCCAAAGAAGCTGATTCGCCCGCGAAGCGGGCGAATCAGCTTCTTTGGGTTCTATATTTAATTACACCTACCTACTTATAAGTTACTAAACTATATTGCGCGATCGCATCGCAACTGACACATTACTGACTCGCTTGTGGATGTTTTGACGGCTAGCGAAAGTTCCATACTTCATAAATACCATTGCGAAGGGTGAGAATTTGTCCATTGATACTACTAGGCAATACATCAATCCAAACTCTACCGCCATTCAAATCGCTAAATAATAGATCGCCAGTGTTGGAGAAGGCGATCGCTAGAGGATAATGGCGATCGCCCAAATCTACCTGTTCTCGCTCAAGTAATAATAGGTATTCGGGCTTGCCACCACCATCAAGATTCACTGATGAGAGTGTCCATTGTTGTTGTATCAGCACACTAAATTCTTCAATGGTTAAAGAAACTTGACCATTGCGCTGCAATTCTTTATACATTTGTCGAATAATGCGCTCGATCGTAATTGGAGAGAGCGTTAGCCAATTAACAGGAGTGCCATCGGGAGGGTTGAATGCACCGCCACTCGTCACAAGGGGCGGAAGCTGACTTTTGGTGAGTAGAGGTTGGAGACTTGCTTGACCTGAAGCGAGAATTCGCAAACTGCCATCTTCTCCAACCCATAGAGATTGGGCAACTAATGCTGCGGCTTGAGTCTTTCCGTAGGCATCGTAAACTACTATTCCCAAATTACTATTCGAGGAAAGTCCTAAGACTTTCCATAGCAGAATTGATGAGCGATCGCTAAGTTCTCTAAAGGGAGCGTTAATCCATTGATCACCGTTTTTAATCAAGCCAATGTTGACTTCATACCAAGCTTGATCTGGCTCTAGCTTTGGTGGAGGTAAAAACCAATCACGATTATTAACATTCCCTTTGCCAAGATAAGTTACAGTTCCTAAGAGTTGTTTGGGGTTAATCGCAATTGGGGCTAAATCAAGACGCTGTAGTAGTTGATCAGAATCCTTAGGATCGACTTTTTGCGATCGCAACCAAGCCTCGGCACTGCGTAATCCGTTGCGATGTAAAACGACTAAGCCTCCCCAAAGTTTAATTTCCTTTTTTACGCCTGTATAGGTAAGCATCGCTGTGACTCGCTGCCAAATATGGGGATCATAATTGGCAACCATTTCCGCGATTTTGTCGCTTTTGTAGGCAGGATCATTCGCGATCGCGATCGCGACATCCCAACGTCCATCAATGATATTTACGAGGGCTTTTTCCCCGAGATTACTAATTGCTTGCTGGGTTTGCGCCGCTGTAAGCTGTGAATGAAAACTAATAAAGTCGTACTGCTCTTGTAAAAATGGAGATAATTGTTGATTTTGCGATCGTAGTTCCGAAACAAATAACTTAAACTTCTCAAGGGCAGGTGACCATAGTCCTGCACTGGCTAAAAAGAGGGCATCTTGATAAATTTTAGGCTGGTTTTTGGCTTCGTTGAGATTAACTTGACGCAGTTGCCAAGGATTATTTGAAACTTTATCCGTTTTTTCAGGTTGCCAAACTACAAACGAAGGTTCAAACTTCTGGGTTTGATTAACCACCAATTGCCAAGTATTATTCGATAAAACCTGTTGCCATTTGGGAAGCTCTTTAGCGGGACTCGTCCAAGCATCTAGTTCCAACAGTTGCGATCGCTGATCTGCCGTAAAACAATAAATCTGCCCATAAGTAATTCCTTCAGTACTTCCTGAAGTGGTAAACCAAATCTCGCTATATTGATCCGATGGATTCTTTAATAGAGAAAGTCTTTTTAAGGGCAACCGATTGCGATTTGGCTGTAACTTTGGCAAAGCCTCATAGCCAGCATATTTTAGTAATGGCGATCGCACAAAGTATTCATCAATCCCTGCGATCGTGGTGGTACTCACTAATAAGAGCTTCTCTTCTCCCCGATCCCAAATGGTTTGATATAGTCGAATCTCACGAATATTTTGAGTTTCTGTCTCTAAAACTGTATAAAGACTTTGATCTTCTTTAAGATTGAAGTTATCTCCTAATTTAAGCTGTACCTTGGCTAGCTCTGTTTGAATCTGTTTTTTGCTCTTAGGGATATTCCAAAAGGAATTGGTATAAAATGCAGGCGCTTCTGGTTTGTTCAACCAGCTGATTGCCGCAGGATTGTAAATGCAGACTAACCCAAACCCCATCAAAGTGGCGATCGCAGGAATGCTCAAAACAATTGCTAAGTTTGACCAAGTAAAACGATTTCGAGGATCATCTTCTACTGGTTCTGGTTCTGATGAAACCTTGAGTGATATTTCTGCCAATGTCAATGGAGCTAGTTTTTTTATAACTAACGACTCATCATTGCTTTGGCGATCGCCATGAGCCATCTGGCTATTAGCAATCAGGCTAGATTGGTTTTCGCTTGGTTGGGAAGACTCAGGCGCAGACTCCATGCTCAATATCACAGATCTTAGACTGCCATAGCGTACCACATGAAATAAGAGGCGGCGCAACGTGCCGCCTCTTATTTCATGAAAAACCCAAAAGAGTAATGGCGACAAGTTGCGCCGCCATTACTCTTTTGGGTTACAGCCATTTCCGATCAAACGAACCACAAGAATTTTTAAAAGTGTTGCAAAGCAACACTTTTAAAAATTCTTGGTTCGGATTTAAGTGCAAAGCCCTGTAACGCTTGCTATCGTCAACTAACTTAAGCTTCATCTTCATCTTCTAAATCAGAATTTAGGTTTTGATGCTCACTGCGGCGCGACTCTCGGCGATAGCGTTTTTTTAAAAGCCTTGGCTCTTGCTGTTGCTTGCCTTCGGTACTGTCTTTGACTTTGGTTGCAGCATCAACACTCGCTGTATTTTTTTGCTTTTGTTGACTAGCGATCGCCTCATCTAAATAAGCTAAGTAATGCTCATAGCGCTCCCAGTCACCCCGCACCACACAGTCTGGCTCATCCCGACGATGTAAACAATTATGAAAATGACAAAGTGTTCCAGCTTCTAGTCTTTGCCTTGCTTCAGGAAAACAACTGGCTAGATCTTGCGGTGTATTAATCAAATTAGGCTGCATAAAGCCAGGGGTATCCGCTAGATAGCCGCCCGCAGGCAATGTAAACAGCTCGACATGGCGGGTGGTATGTTTGCCATGACCTAGCCTTTGTGAGACTTCGCCCACACGGACTTGGAGGTTAGGAATTAGCAAATTAATCAGGCTCGACTTGCCCACACCTGACATTCCTGCCGCTACCGTCACGCCTGTTTGTAAATGCCGTGCTAAGTCATCTAGCCCTTGATGAGTGTAAGTACTGATGGCGATGGGATCGTAGCCCCAAGCGTTTAGGCGATCGCGCCACCCTTGCCATGTCAGATCATCGACTAGATCGCGTTTATTCAAACATAGCAAAACGTCAACTTCAGTGCTTTCCGCTTTTACCAAAAATCGACTTAACTGATGCGGATCAAGAGTGGGTTCAGCCAAAGAAAAAACTAGCAAAATACGATCAACATTTGCCACCATCGGGCGGTCTAACAAATTGCGCCGTGGTGATACTTCCGAAATTGCCCCTCTTCCTCCTTGCCAGTCAGGTTCTTCGACGGTAACGCGATCGCCCACACAAATTTGCTGACCAATTTTTTTGAGGCGAGCGCGTCTAGTGCAGAGCAATTCGTAGACAGTATGGGTATAGGTCTGTCCAAATTCATCTAGTAATTCTATGGAAAAGTAATGATCTAGCATGACACGATAAAAGTTGGCTTGCACCGCCAAGACCGTACCTGTCAAGTCCAGCATCATGCTTTTTGAACTGTCAATGCAAAGAAGCGATCGCGTTCTTCGAGCTGCTTAATATGATGACCATCAGAGATCAAACTATTAGGAACTTGCTCAATAGGCTCGCCCGCATCTAGCAGCACTTCTAATAATTGTCCAGACTGCAACTTTTCTAAATGCAGTTTGGCACGCACAAAGCTAAGCGGACAGGGAACGCCGCGTAAATCAATCGATTTGTCTATCTGAAGAATGCACATAACAACTCTAATTGCCTATATATTCTTGTTTATCAAAAAGTGGAATAGAGAAGCAATCCTCATTATAAAAATTGGTTTTTTAAAGCAAGCCGTAGGCTTGCTTTAAAAAACCAATTTTGGGATTTTCAGCGCCGAAGGCGCTGAAAATCCCAAAATTGCTTGGAGCAGAGAGCAAAGCTCTCTGCTCCATTTTTTATTTTTGATTGCCAAAGATGCTACCAAGCATATCGCCAATACCACCCTTAGCGGCATTTCCTTGCTGCTTCTCTTTCAGCTTTTCTAGCACTTCACGTTCTTCGCTAGAAATCTTAGTAGGAATGTCTACCTTAACTTTGATCAGATGATCACCACGAGCCACAGGATTTCCTAATTTGGGAACACCTAAGCTTTCTAAGGTCAGTACCGTATCAGGTTGAGTGCCGACAGGGATGGTCAAGGGCTTTTTACCATCGACAGTATTAATCGAAATTTTGTCGCCAAGGATAGCTTGCAAATAGCTAATCTTTAACTCTGACAGAATGTTAATACCTTCGCGCTCAAACTCATCATCGGCTTGGACAAACAGGTAAACATAGAGATCACCAGATGGGCCGCCGCGTTGCCCTGCATCGCCTTCGCTAGATACCCGTAATCTTGTACCGCTATCAACTCCCGCAGGAATTGTGATTTTTAGCTTTTTAGTAACTTGATTTAGTCCGAGACCATTACAGCTTTCGCACTTGTCTTCGATAGTTTGCCCAGTCCCATTGCAGGTTGGGCAAGTGGAAACCTGTGTGAAACTACCAAAAGGTGTGCGCGTAGCTCGGCGAACTTGACCACTTCCGCTACAAGTACCACAAGTGCGTGGTCTAGTGCCAGCCTTTGCTCCTGAACCACTACAAGTGCCACAGGTCTCTAGATGGGAAATCTTGATTTGCTTTTCGCCACCAAATACAGCTTCACGGAACTCTAGCTTTAAATCAAAGCGTAGATCTTCGCCTCTGGTGGGGCCACTACGCCGCCGCGCTTGCTGCTGACCAGTGTTAGAAAATCCACTAAAGAAGCTTTCAAAGATATCGGCAAAGCCGCCCATATCTCCCATATCAGGTGCGCCGCCGCCGCTTGATACACCAGCTTCACCAAATCGGTCATACCTTGCACGAGTTTCTGGTTCTGAGAGAACCTCGTAAGCACGATTAATTTCTTTAAACCGCTCATCTGCCCCCGCTTCTTTGTTAACATCGGGGTGATATTTTCGAGCTAAACGTCGATATGCTCGTTTGATTTCCTCTTTGTCAGTATTTCGCTCAACGCCAAGGATTTCGTAATAATCACGCGCCATAGGGGGTTTCTCTGTCGCCTAAAGGATATATAGACAATTATTCTAGTTTAACTAACGTAGCATCTAATCGTCAGTTCGGGTGCATAAAAAGAGTACGTTTTACCGCACTTATTAGCTTTGATTGCAAAGCTAGTATTAGCTGGTACAAACCAAAACCCAAGAAACAAGTTGCGGCGCTTTGCGCTGCAACTTGTTTCTTGGGTTTTATGTCGTAAGCAAAACTTACTTTACTTACGATTTCTTAAAGCCCCAAAAATTCTGTACTCCCCAAATATAGTTGCGGCGCTTCGCGCCGCAACTATATTTGGGGGCTGAGCTTATGGCTTAGTCTTTACACTGACATTGCCTTGATTTACTAGAGTTTGGCAGGCAAGACGATAGTTTTGAGGCTTGTTCTTTAGTTTTTTTAGTTCAAAATCAGTTTTTGGAGAGAGATTTTCTTCACCCTCGACAATCTCGACAACACAGGTGGCACATTGACCGTAGCCATTACAATTGGTTAACTTGGCGACAAATTTGTAAATATCTATATTGTTTTCAAGGGCTTTCATGCGAAGGTTTGCCCCATCCATCGCGATCGCTTCTTTGCCTTCATTTACAAATGTAATGGTTGCCATAGGAGAGTATTAGCTTTTTGTTAACTTTTGTTACTACATCAGTATCGTACGAAGTGGCAAGTTATAGCAATTAGCTAGAGAAGTTTAATAGGTATAAAATCACACTATGGCAAAAACACCATCGGATCTAGATATTGCAGCTTTAGCAGATGACTTGCACAAGTTAGCCGATCGCCTAGCGGCAGATAAACATGGAGATCTAATCTATGACGCATTAAAAGCGATCGTCCAAATTGAACGTGGCGATACAGAGCGCTCAGATTGGAAAATCTTGGCGGGTTCTTTGCAAGATATGCAAAAGGCGATCGCGATGTTCTTTCCCCATCGCTTTCAGCGTAAGGTCAGCATTTTTGGCTCAGCGCGTACAGATCAGAATATACCTGAGTATAAACAAGCTTTTGAGTTTGCCCAAAAAATTACGATGCTGGGTTTTATGGTAATTACGGGAGCAGGGGGCGGCATTATGGCGGCTGGCAATGAGGGGGCAGGGGATAATTCTTTTGGGCTAAATATTAATTTGCCCTTTGAGCAGTCTAGTAATGCTTTTGTGTCTGAGGCTTCCCGTTTGGTTGGATTTCGCTATTTCTTTACTCGCAAATTGTATTTTGTCAAAGAAAGCGATGCGATCGCGCTATTTCCAGGAGGATTTGGTACTCAGGATGAATTTTTTGAATGCTTGACTCTTTGCCAGACTGGTCGCACAAGTCCTCGTCCCATTGTATTAATGGATAAACTGGGGGGCGACTATTGGCACAACTGGGAGCATTTTGTCCAAAATAATTTGTTGGACAGAGGACTGATCAATGCTGAAGATTGCAGTCTGTACAAAATTACAGATGATGTGGATCAGGCTTGTCAGTTTATTAATTCTTTTTATAGCGTTTATCACTCTTGTCGATGGGTGGGTGATATTTTTGTGATTCGCTTAAATATGGCGATCGCTGATGAGCATCTAAATCGTTTAAATGAGAATTTTAGCGATATTTTGACAAGGGGGAAAATTGAACGGAGTTCAGCTTTGCCGAAGGAAGTAAATGAATCACATATTCTCAATTTGCCAAGATTAATAATGCACTTTAACCAACGAGATCTCGGAAGGTTATATGAACTAATCGCGGCGATTAATGATACTTGCGGCACTGGCAATCCCCTGCTTTGCCATCCTGAACAACGCTAAAAATGTCGTCCTCGGCACATCCAAAAACCAAACAGAGTGAGGCGGCGCGGAGCGCCGCCTCACTCTGTTTGGGTTTTATGTCCTAACATGAATAGCGAAAGCTAGCTACTCCCTTCCCAGTGAAAAATTAGACGTGGCGGCGCGAAGCGCCGCCACGCTAGTTCTGGGTTTTTAATGTCTATTGTGTTTTTGGGATTTGCTCATTTTGCAGCCAAGGTTCCTCCTATTCAATTAACTGAATCAACGACTGACGGAAATATCAACCCAAAATATTTAATAGTCCCAAACTAATTACCAAAAAAGTTGCGATGCCCAAGAGAGTCTTTTGCAATCTATTCATCACAGGCTTAATCTCATAAGCCACAAGTAGACGATCCTTTGCTAAATCTGCTTCGGGCTTTTCCCAAGTTTGCCCATCGTACCAACCAGATTCTTCGTAAAATATCTTGGCACTGTCCAGCCTCTGTCTAACATGATTCCAGCCTGATAGCATTAACAGGGTTGGGAAAAGCAAACCTACTGAACCACCAACACTCGCCACACAGATAAATTCCCACAAGTGGCGACTCGGTGACTGGATGCTCATCGCAACTGGGGCAAATACAACGGTAAAGCCTAACCACATCCGACCTAAGATTAGCAAATATTGCGATCGCGAGAGCTTTGCCCAGCGATAAAAGAAGGCTTCTTTTAGTTCGATATATTCGTTAAGAGGTTGCTGGTCTTTAGGAACGGGACAGGTCATTAGAAAGTTGGATATCTGTGTTTTACCAGTTTAGCAACACAGTGATAGGCGTTGTATTAAAACCCAATAAAACTTTTAAAAGGCTGGCTTTGCCAGCCTTTTAAAAGTTTTATTGTTTAGATGAAGCAACACATCATCTCTTGGCTTTTTCAAAAAAAAAGCCGCACATAGTGCGGCTTTTTTTAGTGATTAAAAATATAGAGTAAATTGCTAAGCTACTTTGGACAGAGAATCAGCTTCATCAAAGGTTTTGTAGCACTTCTCAGCATCATATACATGACAGCGATCGCCAATATCCTTCATAAGCTCCCATGAGAAATTAGTTTTGTATAAATACTCGCCCCAATTCTCTTCTAGTGATTTGTGAGCTAGGCGCAAATTATACGAAGGAATACCAGTGGAAATATGGTGAGGAACATGAACATTGATATCATGACAGAGCCATTCAATCCAAGCGGGATATGCACAGTGGACAGTGCCTGTCAGCTGATCAGTACCTGCGCTCCACTTCTCTTTTTCTTTAAATTGGATATCTGGCATCGTGTGATGAACAATTGTAAAAGTACTCATCCAGAAGTGATAAACCAACCAAGGCATAAGAAAGAAGTTGATAAATCCGACAAATCCAGTCGTGTAGGTCAATAAAGGAAGTGCGATCGCCGCGAAAACAATCACTAAGCGATAGGAAAACTTAACTTGCTTTTGCTGACGTTCAGGATAGAGACTGGCGTTGAAGTGTAAATTAGCCCAATGGATAATTGAACCAACCCACCAGAAGCGGGTACGAATCAATCGATAAACATTAGAAATTAATCCTTTACCTTGATCATATTCTTCGACTGTGAAGGGATACCAAGCATTATCTTCACCCATTTTGTTGGTATGTAGGTGGTGATGATCATGCTTGAAGCGCCAGCCGTGAAATGGAAAAAGCAATGGTAGAAAAGCAATATGTCCAACTAGGTCATTAATCCAGTTCTTATTGGAAAAAGAACGATGTCCACAATCATGACCAATCACAAAAAAGCCTGTTAGGGCAGTACCCGTAAATATCCACGCGAAGGGCAATAAGTACCAAGGAGAGAAGGCAATACTGGCATAGCCGAGGATAGCGCAGGTTACAGAAAAAATGACGCTTAACCAAGCTCTAAGAGGCTTTTTTTCAAAATATTCGGATGGAATAGTCTTGATAATGTCGCGCAGAGTCGTCTCTGGCGTAAGAATGTGTGATGTTTTTTGTATGGCAACCACTACTGAACACTCCCTGCGGTGGTCAATCGTTGGCGGCTCAAATTTTGCAACTGTTGAAAAAGAAAATCAATATCTGACTGCAACTCTGCAAATTCAGCCTGTACTTCTTCAGAATATAACTTCTGAGCGGTGGGACTTAGTGCTGAGATTTCTTGGTTTGACAATTTTGTTGGGGATTCAGTTTGTTTGCTCATACTTATTCTTAGAACGTTTTCAAAACGTTACGATTTCACCACAAAAGTATTTATGTGTCAGATTTTAGCCTATGTGATGTGTATTTTTGTATATATAAACATATCTAATAAGCAATTATACGGACTGAAATTCAAAAAGACGAGACAGCGCTAGCAATGTCTCGTCTTTTTATTAATCTGTAGCGCACGCTGCGCGTGCGCTACAGATTTCTTATGTTTCAATATTTAGTGCCGAGGGGCGTGTCAGCAAATAAAATTGGGGCGATCGCGGCGGCTGATCCCAATCGATCATCAGCGTACTCTTCGAGACTGTAATACTGATCCATGCGATCGCAAAGCCCTTTAGGACTAAGACTTTGAATATTGTGACTGATGATATAACTTTGGGCGGCTGATCCACGGAAAGCCGCAAACGCCTCCTCACAGTAAGCTTGCTTAGAATCATTAGAAGCATCTCTCCAGTCTGATCCATGCATATTGCCGCCTAAAATTGGCTGCCCATTGGCAGGGATGACTGGACGGCGCTCAGCGGCGATCGCGTTGCTGGATGTGGTCATGAAAACAGCGATCGCTATGAGAACTGAGCAAAAGCGAAGCCAAATCTGAAGGCGTGGAGTTGGGATCATGATCGTTAACTGTCCTCAGTCGTATAAGGCTTTAGTAAAAGGCGTTAAGGTTTGACAACATTTTTTAATTAATCGCGTTAAACATAGCAAAATAATAGCCACAGTGGTGTTGAATATACTTTATTGTCTAATCTTCAAGTTTTTTTAAGCTTGTCTCTAAAGCTTACCAATGGTGCTTTTGTTAAGCTTATGTCGTTTATAATACAAAAGCTCCAGATATTTGCTTTGCGTTATCGCAAATATCTAAATAATGATTATTCTTCGATAACCTTTCACTATTAAATTTCCTAGTCCGCCAAATGTCCGAACACTATCTAAATCATCCTACTTTTGGCTTGCTATCTCGCCTTTGTAGGGTGGATGAGTTTCGTAGTTTGTTCACAACTCTCTACGCCCAAAGATTATTTTTTCTAATAACCACTGGTCCTGACGGTATCCAGTTTGATCCTGTATCACGGGCAGATGCAAAGCTGATGGTTGAAAATCAAATGCGATCGTTGCGTCGCGTTGGGTCTGATACCGATCAGAAAAACCTTCAACACATATATAAGCGAACTTTTTCTCAATGATCTCGCGTATTTCTCTTAAAGCTGCGGCAAAAGTCAATCTCTATCTAGAGATCACAGGCAATCGTCCTGATAACTATCATGAGTTAGTGATGATTTTGCAGAGCATTGATCTTTGCGATCGCGTTGATATTCGCAAAATTGGTACAGATGAGATTCAAATAACTTGCTCTAATCCTGAAGTACCTTGCGATCGCACTAATCTCGCCTACAAAGCCGCAGCTTTACTTAAAAAGTCATTTCCAGATGTTGGGGGAATGGAAATTTCCATAGACAAACAAATTCCTATGGGGGCTGGGCTAGCTGGGGGATCGGCAGATGCCGCCGCAGTTTTAGTTGGCATAGATCGCCTTTGGGATCTAGGGCTTACTAAATCTGAACTTTGTGACTTTGCCGCGCAGTTAGGGTCTGATATTCCTTTTTGTATTTCTGGTGGTACGGCTCTGGCAACGGGTCGGGGTGAAATTCTTTCGCCTTTGCCTGATCTCACGGATTTGTTTTTGGTAATTTGTAAGCCACGTCAAATTGCAATTTCGACTGTATGGGCATACCAAACCTTCAGATCGCAAAATTTATTGGCAACTAGCCAAGTAAAAGATCAAAATCTATCTAGTCAAATTGTGACCGCGATCGCCTCTGGTGGAGAGGCGGCTGCGGTAAAAATCGGACGTTTACTATATAACGATCTTGAACGGGTGGTGCTGCCCGAATACCCTGCGATCGCAGAGCTTAAGCAGAAATTGTTAGATCAAGAATGCTTGGGCGCGATGATGTCAGGCTCTGGCTCGACGGTATTTGCAATTGCTAGTGATCTTGAACGGGCGGAAATTATTGCTGAATTTATTAAGCAAGATCCAAATAGCTCTGCGATCGATGTGTGGGTCGTTAAGAGCTTAGTCAGATCTATTTTTGATGCTTAGTACAGATCTTGCGCTTTCCTAAAACCCCCAAAGCAAGTTGCGGCGCTTCGCGCCGCAACTTGCTTTTTTTTGGCGTATAGCTACCAAACAGTGTGGGGCGGCGCTTTGCGCCGCCCCACACTGTTTGGTCTTTGTGTTCTAACAAGAATGGCGATCGCTATCAACGGAAAGATGAAGTGTTATCTTTTTGTTTGTTAAAGCGGAGAGAGAATCACCGTGCGATTCTCTCTCCGCTTCTATGATGCTGAGGGATGATGCTAAAAAAGCTTAGATCAAGTAGATTACTTTTGATAGCTAAGAATAAAAAAATACAGATCAAACTTTTAGCACAAGCACAGATCTTGCGTCACAGGTTTTAGGGTTTTATATTTAATAGCGCCTAGTTACTCATACACTAAATTCATTCTTTCCACTTGCTTAGCTTAACCTTGATGAAAACTGCCATCTCTCCAAAACAAGAAGATAAAAAAACTAAAAGTATCTTGAAAAAGCCTTGGCTAGTCGTGATTTTGGTCGCTGTTTTACTGGGGGGTGGTTTTATAGCTTTTCGGGCTTTGACTAGCAATCAAACCAACAAGAATGCAGTTAAAACTGAACTGGTTGAGTCTAAATCTCTGTCAGTCAAGATTAAATCTAGTGGCTCTGTTGTGCCAATTCAAACAGTTAACCTTAGCCCCAAGCAAGCAGGAAAGTTGATGGAGCTATTAGTAGAACAAGGCGATCGCGTGAAGCAAGGGCAAGTGATTGGTCGCATGGACAATACTAATTTGATTCCGCAGCTTTATCAGGCTCAGGCAAGTGCGGCGGCAAGTGAAGCCAACTTAGTGAAATTACGCAACGGTAGTCGCTCTGGAGACATTGCTGCGGCTCAAGCCAGAGTAGAGTCAGCGAGAGGACGCTTGGAAGCAGCTCGATCGCGTTTGGCTTTGAATAGTACGAAAACGTCACGCTTTCGAGATTTGCAAGCTGAAGGAGCCATTTCTCGCGATCGCTTTGATGAAGTCCTCACCGATGATCGCAGTACTCAGGCTGATGTACTTACGGCTCAAGCAAATCTTGCCGAGGCTACACAGCAATTTGAGCAGTTACGCAATGGTAATCGCGTTGAAGATATCTCCCAAGCAGAAGCCCAACTTGCTCAAGCAATCGCAGGGATTAGAGCGATCGAAGTTCAGATCGAAGATACAATTGTTCGCGCTCCCTTTGCAGGGATCATTACCCAAAAGTACGCTAACGTTGGTGCGTTTGTGACTCCGACAACGACGGCTTCCTTGACTAATTCTTCAACTTCGACTTCGATTGTAGCGATCGCTAATGGTTTAGAAATCATTGCTAAAGTCCCTGAGGTTGATATTTCGCAAATTAAAATTGGTCAGGAAGTAGAAATTGTTGCCGATGCCTTTCCTTCGGAAGTATTTAAGGGAAAAGTCCGTTTAATTGCGCCTGAAGCGATTATTGAGCAAAATGTAACTTCTTTTCAAGTGCGGGTAACTTTAGAGACTGGCAAAGATAAATTGCAATCGGGTATGAATACGGACTTACGCTTTATTGGTCAAAAAATCGATAATGCCTTAGTGGTTCCGACCGTGGCGATCGTTACCCAAGAAGGCAAGATTGGCTTACTAATTGCTGATGAAAAGGGCAAGCCTCAATTTCGCCCCGTCACCATCGGTACTACCGTCGATAATCAGACCCAAATTTTGAGCGGTGCAAAGATTGGTGATCAAGTATTTGTTCAGTTACCGAAGAAAACCCCATAAGTAAAGCAATTCTAATTACAGCAATTTGCTTTCAAACTTGCCACAAATGAAGATCTAGCGATCGCTAGCGCATTATGGCAAAAACAAAAGAATCAAGGAGCGTCATGATCTTTGTCATTTTTTGAATTTGTATGGTTGTGATACTTTGTAGCCTTGAGCAACTTGACACAAAATTTGGTATGAGAATATATATAACTACTATTAACAAATTTCACAAACGATTCCCATAAAATCGTTCTGCCCCAAAAAACAATGTCTTCCCTCGCTTTTGAAGCTTTACTCATCATTTTGCTGATTATTGCTAATGGTGTCTTTTCGATGTCAGAGCTAGCAATTTTATCAGCTCGCAAAGTTCGACTAGAGCAATGGGCAAGAGAAGGAAATGTCAGAGCTAAGGCATCTCTAAGACTGATTAGTTCCCCCAATAATTTTCTTTCCACCGTTCAGATTGGTATTACCTCAATTGGAATCTTGAGCGGTGCTTTGGGGGGTGCAACAGTAGCCAAAACCCTCAAAACCTTATTAGACAAAGTTGCATTTGTCCAACCCTACAGCGAGACCGTAAGTTTTGTAATCGTTGTTGGCATCATCACCTACTTATCTCTAGTGGTCGGAGAGCTAGTTCCTAAGCGCTTAGCGATGAGCAATGCTGAGCAGATCGCCTGTGCCGTTGCGCCCCCAATGCGCTTTTTATCGATAGTTGGGAAGCCTCTTGTTTATTTATTGAGTATTTCCACGGAAGCATTGCTAAGTGTAATGGGTATCCAAGCTGGCGAAGAGGTGCAGGTCACAGAAGAAGAAATTAAGGTGATGATTGCCCAAGGTGCCGAGTCAGGAATGTTTGAGGAGGCTGAGCAAGATATGGTCGAGCGCGTTTTTCGCCTTGGCGATCGCCCGATCAAAGCGCTGATGACTCCTCGCACTGAGATTGACTGGCTCGATATTGATGCCCCTTTTGACGAAACCCAACGCGAAGTTTTAGAAAGTGGTCATTCACGTTTTCCTGTGGCGCGCGAAAATCTTGATGATTGCCTAGGTATTGTTGATATTCGTGAGTTTTTAAATGCGAGTCTGCGGGGTCAACCAATTGATCTGCTAAAGGTTAGCTCTCCGCCTCTTTATGTTGCCGAAACTGCCAGCGCTTTGAGCGTATTGGAGCAGTTTAAACAATCAGGCGATCGCGTGGCTATGGTCACTGATGAGTATGGCGGTGTGGAGGGTCTTGTAACATTGACCGATCTGTTAGAGGCGATCGTTGGCGATCTGCCATCTAGCGATCGCCAAGGTGATCCCGATGCGATGCAGCGTGAGGATGGCTCATGGCTGATTGATGGCATGATTTCTAGCGATCGGCTCAAAGAATTGCTAGAAGTTGAAGAGTTACCCTACGAAGAAGAGCGCAATTACCACACTCTCGGTGGTTTGATGATGACATATCTGCGTCATATTCCTACTGTGGGTGAGCATTTCGCATGGAAACATATTCGTTTTGAAGTAGTGGATATGGACGGCAATCGAGTTGATAAAGTGCTTATTAATGTATCTGTACCTCCCCCCCCAGTAGAGGACTAGAAATCACAAAATAGAAAGATGTAGGCGCAAAGCGCCTACATCTTTCTGCAAGAACTGAAGAAGCGAGTAGCGGCGCGAAGCGCCGCTACTCGCTTCTTCAGTTCTTAGCTTTGCTATAAAATTTGCAATTAATGACAATAGTTTGTTATAATCCTTTTCCGTTCGGCGGCATGGCCAAGTGGTAAGGCAGGGGTCTGCAAAACCCTCACCCCCAGTTCGAATCTGGGTGCCGCCTTTTTTAAAACTAAAAGAGTTGCAACGCGTTGCAACTCTTTTAGTTCTATTACATAAACAAAAGGGAAATCGCAACGCGATTTCCCTTTTGTTTATGCTCTGTTGCCAGACTTAGGCGCTTGGGCGAGATACTTTTGTAGCTGTTCCATCGCCAACATTAACTGGGGGGTGGGATCGATCGCAACTAAGCCCTCTTGCATCCTGTTCCAAAGCTCAAAATGCAGATGAGGACCTGTGGCTAGCCCTGTGCTACCGACTAGACCGATGACTGTACCTTGCTTGACTTTTTGACCTGGTTTAACCAAGACTTCAGACATATGGGCATAACGAGTCTCATGGGTATCTCCGTGGGAAAGTACGACGATTAAGCCATAGCCACCGAGCCAGCCCGCAATTTCTACTCGTCCACTAAACGCCGCTACAACAGGTGTCCCTTCTGGGGCAGCCAGATCGGTTCCTTGATGGAAACGCACTTGACCTGTCACAGGATGCACTCGGCTGCCAAATAATGAAGTGATTACCGATGGTAGTACTAGGGGAAATAGCATTTTTTTGTCGCCGTTGCTGGGCAAACTCATCGCGGCGATTTCTTTGTCGCTGAGCCGACGCACTTGGATCGCGGTCTCTCCTGAAGCTGCTGCGTACAGAGTATTTTCGTCTTGGTAATATGATTGGCGTTGATTAGTTTTGGTAGCAACTTGAGGATTACAAAAACTGTTATCTCGTTCTAGTAGACTGCTAGCCTTGAACTGACAACCATTGGAGCGATTTTCTAAAATGACTTCGGGCGCTTCTACAACTTGAGATGGGGCTGCCGATCGCGTGGCTGGGGATGCCTCTTGAACTGGCGATCGCAATACCTTATCTGCGGATTCGATATTGACTTGAATTGGTTCCCGCGCATTATCAATCGGGAGAGTTGGTGGTGGGGCGAATTCGGTTGTGGACTGCAAAGGCTTATCCGCCGATGGTTGCGAAATTAAGATGTCAGGAGAAACTGCTGACTTAGAAGCGGCATATGCTGAGCTAACTAGCAAGTAGTTATTGGTGGAGAAGCAAAGCAGTGTTGCTAGGGTAAAAGTTGAGAATGTGGATTTTCGCATATTGTAATTCTACTGATATCCGACAGAAAAGGTTTGAGGCTGATAGATCGCATCTTGGCAATTGCCAATCCATCTTACTACCAGTTCACCTGTTGGTCTAATGTCTATAATTTCTCCCTGAAGTTCCTGCCCATTGATATTTTTGCGAATCTGGCGATCGCTGAGCATTTCTAGATATTCAGCCAAAATAAACTGCATTCCAAGCTGATTATAGGTTTGTTCACCTAGTTCAAGTCCCGATCGCACCACTTCAATTAGTTCATCCATACTGGATAAAGTGGTGGGTAATTCGCCCAAAGCGATCGCGCCATCAGGCACTTCATTTGTCCAATTAATCCCGATCCCCACTACTGCATAAACAATTTTATCGGCTTCAATTCTTGTCTCCGTGAGAATGCCCCCTAATTTACGGCGATCTATGAGCAGATCATTAAGCCATTTGATTTTGACATTTGCCCCTGTCTCGTTGAGCTTCTTGGCAATGCCCCAAGCTGACCACAAAGTGATTTGATGGGCATTTACGGCAGCTAGGTCGGGTTGCAAAATGATCGACATAAATAGTCCACCCAAGTCAGATTGCCAGATATGCCCACGTTGCCCACGACCTTTGGTTTGTCGCTTTGCGGTGATGATGGTATGAGATGAGACTTCAGCGCGATCGATTAATCGCCAAGCTTCATTATTAGTAGAGTCAACTTCTTCGTATTTGATAATCACATTTTTTCCGCAAATTGCTGTAAAACCTAAGAATTGATTGGCGGCGCGGAGCGCCGCCAATCAATATCTTGGGTTTTGATTTGTCTCAAGACGAGTGACTGTTGCTGTACAAGCTACAAAATGTCTATTTTTGAACAGTTTAGACAATAATGAGAACAATAGCTTGGAGAATCGAGAGATGAGCGAACCAGTTGGTTATATCTTGGGAACAAAAGACGCTACGCCCCTAGAATTTTGGGTGGCAGTTAGTGATGGCAAGGTCTTGCGCCTTGATGATGTTGTGCAAGTAAAAACTAATCGCCCCGACAAAAAAGGGATTGTCAATTTTTATGGTGTAGTCGATCATGTGCGAACCCTTCATGAAGGCACGCAATTTGATACGGATACATTTCTCGTCACCAATGGCAGTATGCCCGTCAATATTTCCTATGCGGCACATATCCAAGTTACCCGCATTGAGCCTGAAGAATATTTGCCGCCACAACCGAGTGATGCTGTCTACTTAGCTGAAGATGAAAATCTCAGATTTGCGTTGAATTTTGATGGAATGGAGCAACGTATTTCCGCAGGGATCATGAGAAATGGAAGTACGGCTTATCTCAATTATGAATTTATCGATGGCACAAAGGGAGCGCACGTCAATATTTCGGGAATTTCAGGGGTAGCTACTAAGACATCCTTTGCTTTATTTTTACTACATTCTATTTTTAATTCTTCAGCATTAGGTTCCAAAAGAGCTAATACTAAAGCCTTGATTTTTAATGTTAAGGCTGAGGATTTATTTTTCTTAGATAAACCTAACAACAAAATGCGTGAAGACGATCGCCGTACTTATCAAGCCCTTGATCTGCCCGTAGAGCCATTTCGCGATGTCAGGTTTTGTGTTGCTCCTAAGAAAAACACCTTAGCGGTCGAGCCGCACCTTGATCAGCGTTCTGATAATATCTTTCCGTATCTTTGGGGAATGCGAGAATTTTGTCGCGATCGCCTATTTCGATTTCTGTTTGCGGGGGACGATCTAGAGAGGGGAAATATGGGCTTTTTGGTAGGAATTGTGGAAGAGCGTCTAGCCAGATTAGCAACTGATAATGATAAACATGATATAAAAATGGGCTTTTTGCCTAGAGCTAGCCTTGAACCCGATGATGAATATGGGGAAGAGGGCAAAGACAAGGTGGAAACCTTTCGTGATTTGATTGAGTTTTTGGAATATAAGTTGGTGGAAGATCCCGATCCCAAGTGGCTTGGTAGAAATGCACCTGCAACGGCGGAAGCCCTAACCCGCCGTCTCTGGGGAATTGCGGATGAGATCGGGCATTTAGTGCGTGGCGATATTCCTGCGGAGGAGTTGCAAAAATATAAGCTCGATCCCCTTGCGGCGGAATATCAGCTAACGATCGCTGACATCAATAAACTCGGTAGCAAAGCTCAAAAGTTTGTGGTGGGCGTATTGTTGCAAAAGTTGTTTATCGAAAAGGAAAAACGTGGTCAATATCCCGTCATATTTATCGTGCTTGATGAGTTAAATAAATACGCACCCAAGGAAGGACGCAGCCCCATTAAAGACCTATTAGTAGAAATTGCGGAACGGGGGCGATCGCTAGGGATTATCTTGATTGGCGCACAACAAACAGCTTCAGAGGTAGAGCGTCGTGTGGTGGGACAAGCGGCGGTGCGGGTGGTTGGTCGCCTCGACTCTGCGGAAGTTGAGCGTCCTGAATACAACTTTTTAACTGGTGCTTGTCGTAAGCGATCGCTACTCCTTAAGTCTGGCAGTATGTTTATCCATCAACCTGAAGTTCCTTCACCTTTGTTAGTTGGATTTCCATTTCCTGCCTATGCTACTAGGCTGGGCGAAGTGCAAATTAACGAAACCGAAGAAAAGCTTCTCAAAAGCAAAGTCAAACGACTTTAATTAGATAATTAATGGGCGGCGCGGAGCGCCGCCCATTAATTCTTGGGTTCGTATACAACAATTTCAGATCCGAAGCAATAATTTTTGAAAGGGTTGCAAAGCAACCCTTTCAAAAATTATTGCTTCGGATCTTAGCGCAAAGCGCTGTAAGACTAAAAGTTGCTGATTTGCAGCGAAAATAGAAGACTTTGAGCTGGCTCTGAATTGATAGAGTTATTGATAGAATTTAATTGTACCGCCCATTCTAGCTTTGCTCGAATACTAGAACCTAGCTCCCATCTTAGCCCTAAGCCAGCACTGGCTAGCAACCCCGAAAAATTATTGGGACTATTGCTCCAAACCTGACCAACATCTATAAATGGAGTGATTTGTAATAAACCGATCGCAGGATTGCTCCATACAGGTAATCTAAACTCTACTGTCCCCACGACACCACTATCACCGACATAGAGATTTTGCTGATATCCGCGAATTGAATCAAGTCCCCCAATGCCAAATTTTTCGATGGGTAATAGAGCTTTATCGGTTAGCTGAGTTCCTAATCTGACAATCGAAATAGTATTTTTGCCCAGAGACTGGATCCATTGAAACTGTCCTTGCCAGCTCAAAAAACGACCATCAACACCGCGATCATTAACGGTTGCACCGAGGATTCCTAATCCTAAACTAAGCTGCGATCGCGCTGCTAATACACGATTAATACTGCGGTCAATCCATTCTTGACTAAATCGCAATACATTCACTGCCGATCTGCCATTGTCGGCTCCCAAAGAAAAAGAGAAAGGAACATTACCGAGTAAAAAGTCTCGACTTTCTCTAGATTCAAAGTTAATCCCTAGCGATATCTCACTGGTGGGTTGTCGCAATAGAAAGTATCGATAGCCAAGAGTTGATGATTGCGTCCGACTATTAATGTCAATCGCTGCAAACTTGGGGGTGATAATGCGACTGGTGTTGTAGTTATAGCGAAACTGAAGCTCATTGTGCCAGTCTAGGGGCAAGTTATACTGGATGCCATAGCGTCGCGTTCCTTCGGTTCCACCAAGATCGAGACTGAGATTATCGCCTAGTCCTGTGAAATTGCGATCGCCAATAGATCCATACAATCCGATCTCACCCACTGTAGGAGATTCGCGGCTCTCGATAGTAGCTGAAGCTATCCAAGATGGATTTTCTTGCAGCGTGACTTCTAAAATACTGCGTCCGACGCTTGTGCCAGCCTTGAGTTCGGCTTGAACTGAATTAAATAGCGAATCTAATTGCAGCAGTTGCAAACCTGATTCGAGATTACGGATGTTGACGGGGCGCTTACCTGCTTGACTTAGGCGCGATTGCACATATCCTTCTTGCAGTCGTGATAAGCCCTTAATATCAATTCTTTCTAACTCACCTTCGATAATCTGAATCGAAATGATACCCTTATCAAAATCCTGTAATTGTGCTGGCAAAAATGCACCCGAAGTCAAATAGCCACGGGTAGTATAAAGGTCGGTAATCGTGGAACGAATCGCCAACAAATCTTGAATAGTTGCCGCTTTATCAAGATAAATGGCTACAGCTTCCTGTAATTCGGCTTCCGAAAAAATTGTGCTACCTAAAACTCTAATCTGGCGCACAGTCACCTTAATCTGTGGCTCCTTTGTATCGATTGGTTGAGGTTGAGAAGGAACTCTGGAAGGTGATTCTGGTAATGGTAATAGATTGGGAATCTCTGGTTTGAGCAGCGACTCTGGTAGTTGGGGTAGTCGATTTGGCTCAGTGGGCTTTATTACTGGCTGCGCGATCACTTCTGAATTAATCAAAATTAATTCTAGAAGTAATTTTAAAAGTGATATAACTAAGAAATTAAAACTTGCTGTTGGCAACTTCTTGAGAAGTGAGCGTTAGATTTTGTCACAGCATACCGCAAAACTTAGCTATAGCTACTTATAGACTCAATAGACACAGCAATTCTCATTATAAAAATTGGTTTTGTGAAAGCCAGCTTTAGGCTGGCTTTCACAAAACCAATTTGGGGATTTTCAGTGCCGAAGGTGCTGAAAATCCCCAAATTGGTTTCATAATGAGAATTGCTGCTTAAGAGACTGTACAAACTAGGAGTAAAAATTATGGGCGAGTCCAAACGTCGTAAGCAGGTAATGGGCGAAGAATATGGCAAAAATGAGCCGATCGCCTCTTGGATTCCTTTTTTGACCAAAGAGAAGGCTGCCAAATTTGTAGAAGTCTCCACCCAAGGCGCTTGGTATGGCATTGGAGGAATGGTGGTCATTTGGATCACCATTCGCTTTGTTGGCCCCGCTTTTGGATGGTGGGAGTTGGCAGATTAATCTATGACCTGTTATTTGTTGATCGCTGCGGCGGGTAGTGGTAAGCGCATGGGATCTGATCGCAATAAACTGCTTCTAACTCTGCTGGGTAAACCAATTTTGCAATGGACTTTACAAGCCGCGATCGCATCTGAAGCGATCGCTTGGATCGGAGTCATGGCACAATCCCATGATTATCCAGAGTTTCAAAAAATTTTTAATACTCTAAATACCGATAAACCAATTCGGCTGATCCAAGGCGGCTCAACGCGCCAGCAATCAGTTTTTAACGGCTTGAATGCGCTGCCGCCCGAATGCGATCGCGTGCTGATCCATGACGGCGCTAGATGCCTTGCTACACCTGAGCTATTTAATCGCTGTGATGCTTCATTACGAACGATGCAGGGTTTTATTGTGGCTGTTCCTGTCAAAGACACGATTAAAGTAGTCAGTGGCTCGACGATTGTGGATACTCCCAATCGCGATCAACTTTGGGCGGCTCAAACTCCGCAAGGATTTCAGGCAGACTTAATTAAAAATGTGCATCTGACTGCCCAAGAACTAGGCTGGGAAGTCACTGATGATGCAGCTTTATTTGAGAAGGTTGATTTGGCAGTACAGATCGTCATGGGTGAAGAAACCAATCTCAAAATCACCACACCTCAAGATCTGGCGATCGCAGAATTCATCCTTAAACAAAGAAATTACCAATAAAAAAAGCGGCGCGTTGCGCCGCCTTTTTTTATTGCTTAGCTTCGATCATCTTGGCAATAATTTCTTGCATCTCATGCTTCGCCTGCCATCCCAACTTCAGCTTAGCTTTACTCGGATCACCAGAGCTTTTCATGATTTCTGACGGACGAAATAGACTTTGATCAACGACAATGCGATCGCTGGGATCAATGTCAAAATATGCAAATCCAGTCTCCACAAATTTCTGAAGACTATGGCTTTTTCCCGTAGCAATCACATAGTCATCGGCTTCAGGCTGCTGCAACATCAAATACATTGCTTCCACATAGTCATCAGCCCAACCCCAGTCTCTTTGGATGTTTGTATTGCCCAAAATTAATTTTTCGGGACTGCCCTCCGCAATGCGACAAATTGTGGAAATGATCTTTTGCGTCACAAATCGTGAGGGTCTTAGGGGTGAGTCATGATTAAATAAAATCCCTGAACAGGCAAAAATATTATAGGCTTCGAGATAATTGGCAACTTCCCAAAAAGAGGCTGACTTGGCTACTGCGTAGGGACTACAAGGACGAAAAGGTGTTAGCTCATTCGCAGCTAAATCGCCAGTATCGCCAAAGCATTCACTAGAACCAGCGTTATAAAATCTAATCGGTGCTTTAGTAAATCGAATCGCTTCTAGCAAATTCAATGTGCCTGTGGCAATACTTTCTAAGGTTTCTACGGGTTGAGCAAAGGATAACCCAACTGAAGTTTGTCCCGCTAAGTTATAGACCTCATCAGGCTCGACTTTGATTAGCACCTGTAAGACACTACGAAAGTCGTTAAGAGACATTGACTCTAGTTTTACCTTATCTTTGACGCCCAAGGTTTCTAAATTACGAAATGAAGAAGCTTCTGCATCTCTTGATGTGCCATAGACAATATGTCCTTTGCTTAGCAATAGCGAAGCGAGGTAGGCTCCATCTTGCCCTGATATGCCGCAAATTAGTGATTTTTTCATGGCAAGAGTAAGTATTTAGGCTTTAGGATACAGTGCTTTAAGACATCTTAAAGTTTAATTTTGAATAATTAGCAATGCGCGGCAAAGCCGCGCATTGCTAATTACTCCCTTCCCAGTGAAAAATTAGACGTGGCGGCGCTTCGCGCCGCCACGCTAGTTCTGGTTTTTTAATGTCTATTTTGATAGTGGGAAGGGAGTATTCACTGGTAATGGAGTAAATTGGTTTGATCCAGCGCTAAAATGAAACGATTATGAAAAAGCTTCTATAAATTTACACAGCATCCCCTAAGCTAATGTCCGTAAAGCCTGAATTCAGTTCTCCAGAATATTCTGACAGTAAAGCAACGCTAACACCTCCCGCAAACGTTAAGTCCAAAATCAAAACCGAGTATTTGCAGATTGTTACTACTACTTTTATTACAGTGTTCGTCGCCGAGATTGGGGACAAAACCCAACTAACGACCCTGATGATTGCAGCTCAGTCTCACCAGCCTTGGATTGTATTTGTCGGAGCTGCGATCGCTTTAGTTTCCACGAGCTTGTTAGGGGTAATGGCTGGTAAGTGGTTGAGCAAGACTTTTTCACCTAGTTTGCTCAATACGTTGGCGGGGCTGAGCTTTTTGGTGCTATCCCTCAGCCTTTTATGGGAAGCAGTTTCATAGAAGAATCTAGTAGCGGCGCAAAGCGCCGCTACTAGATTCTTGGGTTTTGAGAAGGCGCAAAGCGCTTTATTTTAGAAAAATATTGGTAGGGAAAATTATGGACTGGCAATTATTATTTTTAAGCTTTAGTACGATCTTTTTGTCAGAGCTAGGGGACAAAAGCCAGTTGGCAACCATGAGCTTGAGCGGAAATTCTGCTGCGCCTAGATATGTATTCATTGGCTCGGCTTCAGCCCTACTGCTGGCAAGTGCGCTAGGTGTGTTTCTTGGTGATAGCATCTCTGAATTTTTGCCAACCAGACTACTCAAAGCGATCGCGGCAGGGTTATTTGCCATCATCGCTATGCGGCTATTTATGTTTAATGATAATGAGTCATAGCATTGGCAAAGGGGCTAACAAACCAACTACCCTGACTGTCATGATTGACAAATAACTACAATATGTGACATTTCCTTGCTTTTTTCATACAATAAATTGAGTGGATTAGCTTTCTTGAGATTAAAACTATAGCTAAGTGACTTGCTATTAATTAAAGTCATAATCTCGTCTTCTCGACTGTCGTCCTGTGGAAAGTATCGACCGCGAGTAGAACACAAGAAAGCTAAAGGTCTGGGCTAGTAACACCTTTATTATGGAAGCTTAATTACATGGAACTTGTTGCTTATTTGCATAGTGAAACAATTTGCGAACGCTTACACCAAGGTGAATCAGTTGATCAAACCCTAAATTGTCAGTTGCTTGATGCGATCGCTGATTCTTCCCGTCATGCCAAATCTATTGTATGTGTGGGCTTAGCCGCAGGAGCGATCGCTATGAATGTCGCGCCGATCGCGGCTTTTGCCTACACTCCTGAAATTGCACTTGTCCAAGATCTACTGGCTAGACGCGGATTTAATCCTGGACAGATTGATGGAGTTAAAGGAGATAGCACCATTGAAGCAATTAGAGCAGCTCAAGTTTTTTATGGGCTAGAAGCCGATGGTGTTGTTGGTACTAGTACCTTGGCAGCATTACAAGAAGACACCTATGAAATCGGTACAACTCCTGCCACTCCAGAAGCTCCAGCACCTGAGACTAGTTCTGATGCTGTCAAAAATGTACAACAGTTGCTTAGCGATCGCGGGTTTTATGGCGGTGCGATCGATGGCATTAAAGGAGCAATGACAGAAGAAGCGATATTTTTGGCTCAAAAAACCTATGGCTTGATCGCCGATGGTGTTGCGGGATCGCTAACTATTGCGGCTTTAGAGGCCGACACTTTTGGTGGCTATTCTGCCCAAACTGGTGATGCTGTCTATAGTTCTGTTAGAGAGGGGCAAGTACTATTGAGTGATCTTGGCTTCTATAAGGGAGAAATTGACGGAATCCAAGGCTCTAAAACCACAGCCGCAATTAAAGCTGCCCAGAGTTATTATGGGTTGACGGTTGATGGCGTTCTTGGCAGTGAAACTTTAAGTGCTTTGCAAGCATAAAAATTTTGAAGTAGCAAAATTTGCTACTTCAATCAGCCCACAAAATAGAGTGGCGGTGCTTTGCACCGCCACTCTATTTTGTGGGCTGATTGAGCGTGATTCTCAAAAAACAAGAAACGAGTTGCAGCGCTTTGCGCCGCAACTCGTTTCTTGTTTTTTGGAAAGCGCAAAACGCTGTATCAACTAAAACTAATTTGGTGAGAAAAAATATCTATTTACCGCTTATTTTGGCTTTGTATCCCAAGCCTACTAAGAACTGCAAGATTTTTTGAGTGCAGTCGCCTTGAATCTCGATCGCCTGTTCTTTGGCAGTGCCACCCGCGCCGCATTGATTTTTTAACTGCTTAGTTAACTTAGCTAGGGCTTCAGGAGTAGTCTGAAATCCTGTCACCTCAGTTACAGTTTTGCCACCCCGACCTCGACGAGTTGCTTGAATCCGCACATTTTGTTGTTGAGGCGGAAGATCAACTATATTTTGGTCATTGTCATCTTCTTCGGGTGCGCCAAACTCTCTATACACCACACGATTTTTGGTCATTGCTTTAACTAATCGCTAAATTAATCATCTCTGGAAAGTATATCTGTCGCCATTTATTTAGTGTGAGGCGGCGCTTCGCGCCGCCTCACACTGTTTTTTGATTTGATTTGTCCTGATATTTGTCGGTGAATAATTATTGTTGCGCGGCAAAGCCGCGCAACAATAATTATGACTCCACCCAAGCTGATTGCCATGCTAGTTCTGCTTCAGCGATTCGCTTTTGGTGATACTTCTTTTCTAATTCTTTATGCAAATGAGCGAGTCTTGCGGAGAGAACACGCAATTCTCCACGGCAGGACATAACTTGGCGATCGGTAAACTCAATTTCAGCTAGCCGAATGCTCATTTGGAGTGGTTTACCATCTTGAGTTTTGTCTGCATTCTCAACCCCACTTAAAACCTTGTGCTTAACTAAGAGTTGGTTTAATGTCTCCATGCTGTCATTAAGCAGCTTACTAAGCAATGTGTCTAGATTTTCCTGATTAGTACGACTCTCGCGATCGCATTGCTCTAAAACTTTTTGCATTTGATCAGTCAATGAATTGACCGTTTGGCGCAACTCATCTTGTAAATTTTGGCGTTTAGATAGAGTAAGTTCTAAAAATGCATCTGGCCATTTTTGGGTGCAAAACTTAAAAACTGCCAGCAATATTTGCTGTTGAGTTGCTATAGCGATCGCCCTTGCATAATCAACGTGAATAATATCGATACGACTAACTACATCAGCGATCGCTTGCTGAACATTTTGAATATCTTGATCAATACGCACCAGCATCGTCATAGGTCGTGTTATTTATTGGTCGGCAGACTACAGAATATAAAACCCCAAAAAGCCAATTTGCCCGCAAAGCGGGCAAATTGGCTTTTTGGGGTTCTGGTTTTTATTATGACAAGGTACTTAACGTTTTGCGACTAAACCCAAGCCAAGAAATTTGTTTAAAGCATTGCTACGCAACGCTTTAAATCAGTACATAAAACCAAGAATCAAGTGGCGACGCTTTGCGCCATCACTTGATTCTTAGTTTTTATGCATTCTCTAATTTGGAGAACGCATCAAGGTATGAAGAAAAAATTAAGCTGCGGGTTGCTCTTCAGTAGCAACTTCTTCGCCAACTACAAAGCGCACAAAACGGCGAACCTTAACGTTTTCGTTAAGCTTAGAACCAGTTTGTTTAACTAGCTCATCGACGGTAATACTTTGATCTTTGATATAAGGCTGGTCGATCAAACATAACTCTTTCAGACGCTTTTCAATACGTCCAAGAACGATTTTGTCACGAATGGCGGCTGGCTTGCTAGCAAGATCATCTTTACCTGCTTCGATCGCCTTTTCTTTTTCGACAAACTCAGTGGGAATATCAGCAACACTGACATATTCCACATTAGGACAAGCAGCAATTTGCTTAGCTACACTATCAGCTAATTCCTTAAGTTCTTCACGGCGGGCTACGAAGTCAGTTTCACAGTTAACTTCGACTAGCACACCAATGCGGCTACCGAAGTGAATATAACTATGAACAATACCTTCTGTAGCTGCACGGCTGGCTTTTTTGACAGCAGAGGCTAAGCCCTTTTGTCTAAGATATTCAGTAGCTTTGGTGAAATCGCCTTCAGAATCAACGAGGGCTGCCTTACAGTCTTTAATACCTGCGCCAGTTCTGGCGCGTAGTTCTTGAATTTGTTGGGTTGTAATGTCTGCCATATTAATAAGCTTGTTTGGGGACGTCTAAGGCAACATTTCGAGGAGCTTGGAGTTTTGCTCGTTGCCGAAAATATCTCTAAAATGTTGTTTGCAGTACTCTAAGTTACCACAATTCAGTGTACACAGCTTTTTGCTAAATCCAATTTCAGCAACAGATATAATTGCTCGCAGTAGCTTAGTAAAAAACGACTAAAAATATGGATGCGATCGCCACAATTACGAATACATTGCAGGACAAAATTGGCGCAACAGTTGTAGAAATAGCTGATCGTAGCGATTTGCACAAACATCATCAAGGACGGATGAATGCTCCTGCTGGCAGTGGTCATTATGATGCGGTGATTGTGGCGACAGGTTTTGCAGGGAAGACCATGATGCAGCAACATCGCATGGTTTATGACGCTCTCGCTGATCAGATGCAAACAACAATTCACGCGCTATCTCTCAAAACTTATTCCCCTGAGCAATGGCAACAAAATCAGAGCGCAAATCACATAAATCTAGACTGATACAGCGCCTTGCGCTAACTTAAACCCCAGAGAAATTCGTGAAAGCGCTGCGAAGCGGCGCTTTCACAAATTTCTCTGTACTACTTAAAGCCTCAATAGGCTGTATAGCGTTTCACAGTCGAGTTATAGAGAATTGTTTCCCCGCCGAAGGCGGGGAAACAATTCTCTTGCTTGAAAAGAGCTTTTTATCGACAGAGGGCTGACTTTCGCGAATCAAACAAATTAAATACTGCACCTTTAATCGTAGACATTACATGGGGATCGCAACTGTCTATTAATTCTTCCGCCGTCATTCCCCCTTTAAAAAACTCTTTCGATAGTTTGAGCATTCTTTGCATTTCCAAAAAGCCGATGGACTTCACCATAAACGTCGCTACAGGTGAGTTTTTAACATCGTAACTAGAATCAACAGTCCGTCCCTTATCGAGCAGTTCTAAAACCTCCGCCTCGATCGCAGTGGTGGGTTGGCAAGGCTCCGCAATTTCTGGTAAAAACCGCTCTAAACCGATCACTGCCATATCCTCTATTGGCAATTCTCCCATCATCATCGAGAGAGAAATATCCCGCCCAATCCGAAATGATAAAGCTTCTAAAATAGCGATCGAAGTTAATTTTGTCCCCAAATAAAGTCTTGCTACTTCTAGATTTTGCTTGGTTTGTGCGAGTAATTTGTAATAGGTTTTCTCGTCTGGTTCATTACGATAGCGCCGAAATACAATTTCAGGGGACAGGAAGTTCATAAACCCTTCCATTTTTTGGATAGAAACCCGATAACCATGCACACTATAGGAATTCACATTTCTAAGGTCATGATTTGTTTCGGGAATTAAGTTCCATGTATTGTTAAGAAATCTCGATGAATTAGGGCTAGCAAAGTTCTCCACATCCCGATTAGATAGGCGCACCGCCCTCATTACTACTTCAGCAATTTTCTGATCATCCCACCCAAAATTAAAAGTTTCATTTGCATTTACTAAGCGCCCAAAAAGCAAGTCAGAAGGAGTTAGTCCAGAATTCAATGGAGCGCGAAAAGGAATGGTTGCTTCTATACAGGCAGCAATCTCGGTGAGGTGAGGCAGGGATAATATTTTATCCAGCGCTTTGGCGGCAATTATGGCACTCAAAAATTCATTCTGCCCAGACATCGGCATTAGTGCTTGTCCATGCTGAAATCCAAACAGCATCAGCACCATGTTAAAAATTACATCCTCTTGCAACTCTGGAGGAGTGAGAATTACTAGTTGTTCGCGATCCTCTTTGACATAGGGAGAAATAAAGCGGCTGATATTAACACTAATCCCCTGATCGACTTGCACATAAACTAAATCATGAAATATTGCCGATATAATCTCGATCGCATCGCCACCTTCCCCTACCTCAAAGATGTGATTGGGAGTATGAAATGATCGCCAAGGTCCTGTCATGGTTTGGATAATCAAGTTAGATATTTTTTCTAATTGCTCTTTATCAACATGTCCCCCTAAATCAGCGATCGCTGATGCCAGACAATTTAGACATTTTTGCTTATCTGTTGCTGTAGCCATCCAATCATCTCCGCGTTTGATGTCTTTAGTAATTTTTTTCGAGTTTCCAGCAGTATTTACAACGTTCTTCGATTACCTTACCCTCGAAATGCCAGTAATAAAGCCTAGCAAACTAGGAAAATTGCTTAATAAGCTTATTAATTTGACCTTGTTTTGTAGGCTGTGATGTAAGCGCGTGTCGTTGTAGATATTTTGCATTGCATGAGACTAAAACTATACTTTTGTTTTGATTGGATTTGTCTGAGTAGATAAGCATATTTAAAAGCTAGGCTTAAGACCTGTGGCGATCGCGCAGCGATGCCACAGGTCTTAAGTTTTACATTTATTTGTGTAGTCTAAGAATATTTTTGAAAGGCTGGCGAAACCAGCCTTTCAAAAATATTCTTACTCCCTTCCCAGTGAATGATTAGGGTTGCGCGGCTCCGCCGCGCAACCCTAATCATTCACTTTATAACCGATATTCTTTTAGGGGGAAAGAAGTATGCAAAATAAATTACCAAAACCCGTAAAGTTTCGCCCCGCAGGGGCGAAACTTTACGGGTTTTGGTTTGTAATTAATTATGCTTAGCTACTTAGTTTTTATATTGATTGGGCTTAGCTACTTATAGCCAGTGCTTTACGCTTTCTTAAAACCCAAGAAGATTTTTGAAAGGCTGGCTTCGCCAGCCTTTCAAAAATCTTCTTGGACTACACAAATTCACAAAAGTATTGGCACACTTTTGTGAATTCAAAAATAAACCGAGCAAAGGTTTTAACACAAGAAATAGCTTTGCTATTTCTTGTGTTAGTGTTATGTATCACAGAATACTTTGTGTCTTGGAAGCTGCTCCATAATAGAATTATTATAATTTCTTAATAATTATTGTGCCAATAATTTGCGATCGCCTAAAAGTCAATGCTTTATCGACTACGGCTTCACCATCAACTTTTTTAAGGTTAGGGAATGGCGTTACCTTAGTCCATCAAGAGATGCCTTCAGTTGCAGTGGTCAGTGTCGATATATGGGTAAAGGCGGGAGCAGTTAATGACTCTGATCAAGCGGTGGGGATGGCACATTTTTTAGAGCATATGATTTTTAAGGGGACAGAGGCGATCGCGGCGGGGGAATTTGATCTGTTGATTGAGTCCGATGGTGGTACTTCTAATGCCGCCACTAGTCATGACTATGTGCATTATTCATTTACGGTTAATGCGAGTCGGTTAGCGGTTACCTTGCCCTATCTTTGTCAAATGTTGCTCCATGCCAAAATTGATGACGCGGAGCTAGAGCAGGAACGCTTAGTCGTATTGGAGGAGTTATCTCAAGGGGTGGATGATCCTGATTGGAAAGCGCATCAACATTTGATGCAAAGTGTCTATGGGGAGCATTCCTACAGTCGCCCCGTGATCGGCACTGAAGAGATGATTAATGAAATTACGGCGGAACAGATGCGTGAATATCACCGATCGCATTATCGGCCTGAGCAAATGACCGTGGCGATCGCGGGGGCAGTCAACCGTGAGGATGCGATCAAGATTGTTGATGCAGCTTTTGCTAGTGCCAATAGTTATGGCAGTATTGGCGGCAAGATTGGTCAAGGTTTGGCGAGTGCCGCTAACTCGCAAAATATTACTGTTGCTGAAAGGTTAAATCTGGCTCAACCCTCTCAGCGTAACTATCGCCATACAATTGTGTCTTCACAGGTGCAGCATAGTCGCCTTAATCTGGCTTGGATTGGTGCAGATATTCAACAAATTGAGGAAGCAATTTGGTTGGAGTTAGTCGCAAATATTTTGACGGAAGGGCGATCGTCTCGGCTTATTCGTGAGCTACGCGAAGAATTGGGATGGGTATTGGATATTGATAGCAGTTTTGCGCTCAGGCAAGAGGCGGGGGTATTTACAATTTCTGCTTACTTAGAGGGCGATCGCTTAGAATTGGTCGAAAGCAAGATCATTAGTCAAATTCAAGACTTGATTGATCAACCAATTGCCATCAGTGAGTTAAATAAAGCTAAGCGATCGCTCTGTAATCAATTTACCTTTTCCTTGGAGGCTCCGAGTCAAGTAGCGAGTTTTTTAGGATATTACAGCTTAATGGGCTGCGAAAATCTTTGTTCTAATTGGTCAACTGCTTACTGTGAGATCATTCGACAGGCTCAGCCAATGGATTTACAAGCTCTGGTCAAAAAATATCTTGCGCCTGATGCTTATGTGGTCACAAATGTTATTCCTGCAATATCATAAGTACCTTGTCATAATAAAAACCAGAACCCAAAGAAGCTGATTCGCCCGCTTCGCGGGCGAATCAGCTTCTTTGGGTTTTATATTTAATTACGCTTACCTACTTAGGCTTTTCAGAATAAATAGTGAGGCGTTTTGCGCCTCACTATTTATTCTGAAATAGGATACCAATAATATTTTATTTTAGGGGATGTGAATCTTGTCACTAGTAATATCAAAACGAAGTAGCGATCGCTTAGTGCTTGCCAATGGTCTGGTGGTTTTAGTTACTGAAAATCCCACGGTGGATATTATTGCGGCACGGTGCTTTTTTACAGGTGGCGAGCGACTAGAGACGAGTCACACATCAGGACTCACTCACCTTGCGGCTTCGATCATGACTCGCGGTACTGATCGCTATTCTTCCTTGGAAATCGCCGAACAGGTGGAGTCTGTGGGTGCATCTTTGAGTACTGAGTCTTCTAGTGATTATTTTTTACTATCCCTCAAAACTATTTCATCGGATTTTAGTGACATCTTGCGCTTGGGATCAGACATTTTGCGATCGCCTAGCTATCCTGAAAGCGAATTAGCACTGGAAAGACGGCTCACGATTCAATCAATTCGCTCGCAGCAAGAGCGTCCCTTTACGATTGCCTATGAGCAGCTACAAAAACTAGTCTATGGCGATCATCCCTATGGATTTTCTAGCCTTGGCACGGAAGAAACCGTGGGCAGAATTAGCCGCGATGATCTTGTCAGCTTTCATCATCAGCATTTACGTCCCGATCAGATGGTAGTGAGCATTGCAGGCAAAATTTCTGCTGAACAGGCGATCTCTCTGGTTCAGTCCGCCTTTGGTGATTGGCAAAATCCCCAGACTTCCCACGTGCTGAAGACACCTGAGCCAAATTTTCAAGCCCGCTTAGTCACCCATGAGCAAGATACACAACAGGCGATCGTGATGATTGGCTATCCTGCGCCACCCGTCAGCTCTCCTGACTATGCAGCGCTCAAAATTATTTCGACCTATTTGGGCAACGGTTTATCGAGCCGTCTGTTTGTGGAGTTACGCGAAAAGCGCGGGCTAGCCTATGAAGTCTCGGCATTTTATCCCACCCGTCTAGAAGCTTCTCAATTTGTGGCTTATATGGGTACTGCGTCGCAAAATACAGGGATGGCGCTAGCAGGTTTGCGCCATGAGTGTGAGCGCCTAGCCACAACGATGCTCACTGAAGAAGAGTTAAAAATTTGCAAAAGTAAATTACTTGGACAATATGCACTGGGTAAGCAAACTAATGGTCAGATTGCTCAAGTTTATGGCTGGTACGAAGTAATGGGCTTAGGACTAGATTTCGATCGCCTGTTTGTGGAGTCCATCAGCGCCGTAACTACTGACGACGTGCTAAGTGTGGCGCAAAAGTATTTTGTAGAACCTGCAATTTCCGTTGTCGGTTCTGCTGAGGCTTTGCAGCAAGTTGTATAGAAAATAGGCGGCGCAATGCGCCGCCCATTTAAAACCCAAAAGATGAGAGGGGACGCATTGCGCCCCCTCTCATCTTTTGGGTTTATGTCTTAGGAAATTGATTATTCTCAGCTTTCTTGAGAGAAGTCAAAGACTGCTTGGAAATATTCCAATAGAGAAGTTGTTGATTTGGCTGGATTTTGACTCCGCTTACATCTTTTTGAGCAAAGGCATATTCTTTGTTTTGCCAGAGCGGAATGAAAGGCACATCTTCCGCGAGGATTTCTTGGATTTTTTGAAGCTGTTGCGATCGCTTATTTACATCTAGTTCTTTACGCTCACTGGCGATCAACTCATTCATTTTGGGATTGTAATAAAACGAACCTTGGAATTGGCTGCTTCCTTCCACACAGCGACTACCTTCAGCCTTCTCACATTCTAGAAATGGCTTGATGTAATTATCGGCATCTAAAATATCAGGAACCCAATCAAGTAGATAAGCGGGATAGGCTCCCTTATCCAGAAAAGCGTAGCCGATGGTGTTTTCTACTCGTTCAGTTTTGATCTGCAAAATCTTGCCGACATTTTTTTGAATAGAAGCTCGCATAGTGCTAGCAATCAGGTCGCCATTACCACCATATTTGGGGGAATACCAAATTGAGATCTGGGCAGGATTGTCGTCAGAATATCCCGCTTGCTCTAATAACTGCCTTGCTAATTTACTATTGCTAGTGCCATATTTTTGCTCAAATACGGGCTTGGACTCAACAAAAGCATTAGGAATGAGGCTATATAGTGGTGCGCGTTGCTTAAAGAAAACACGTGATTCTAAGAGCGATCGATCAATAGAGGCGGCGAGGGCTTGGCGGACTCGCACATCATTTAGTGGCGGTTGCTGTGTATTTAGCACCATATATAAGATGGTTGCCCCTTGCCCAGAAGCGATCGTCCAGCCATTGGCGATCGCATTTGCTTCTACATTTTTTACTTGGGTAGGGGTGAGAGTCTGAAAAGCAATGTCCACAGCATTGGTCTTAAAGGCATTCAGCAAATTTGAGTTAGAAGAAAAGAACTGGATGTCAATCCCCTTATTCAGAGGCTTCTTCCCCCAGTAATCAGGAAAATTATCTAGGCGCAAATAACTACCTTCTACAAACTGTGTTACTTGATATGGCCCCGTACCAATTAATTTATCGGGTAAGAACAGCAGTTTTCCTGTTTTCTCGTCTTTAATATTTTTATAGACCTGCGGCGATATGGCAGCCGCTCCTGTAAAAGCTAAGAATTTTGGAAAGAACTGTAATGGTTGTTTGAGTTTGAAGACTAATTCGGCTTCATTGGGTACAGAAATAGACTCGATCACATCATTTAAGATGTATGCGGGTGCGCCTTTGCTATTAATAAAACGATCCAAGGCGAATTTCATCGCATAGGCATTAAAGTTGGTGCGATCGTGAAATTTGATGCCTTGACGGACTGGGACAGTATAAGTTAAGCCATCTTCGCTAACCTTGGGCATAGCGGTAGCAAGCTGAGGGACGATCTCGTTAGAGCCTTCTTTGTAGGTATAGAGACGTTCAAGGGTGTTATAAAAAACATTACTAATAAAAAATTCATTAGCATCGGCAGGATCAAGGGTGCGGATTTTGCTAGTTGTGCCTAAGATAATCCGATCGCTAGTGCGATCGCTAATTCCCATTTTTTGGAGATTACTATTTGCCTTGCTGGTGCAGGCGACTAAGGCACTACTGATCATTAAGGCGATCGTTACCCAAACCCAAAAACGCCGCAGCAAATATCTCATTTGATCCTTTTAGCCGAACTGATAACTGTATTTCTCACCGCTAAATTTTCTCATAATACCAAAACTAAAAATGGCTACGCCATTTTTAGTTTTAGAAACCAACTTTGGAGTTTTTAGCGCCGAAGGCGCTAAAAACTCCAAAGTTGGTTTCATACTCCTGTCCCACTATCAAAATAGACATTAAAAACCCAGAACTAGCGTGGCGGCGCGAAGCGCCGCCACGTCTGATTTTTCACTGGGAAGGGAGTAGTAAGAATTAATGTCGGAAATTTTTGGGAAGTAAAACCCCAGAAGAGTATTCGGAGTCTCACACCTAATCATCTTTTGAAGAGCGCACGCCGAAAATGCCGATTAGATTACCAAAGGGATCTTTGAGTTGACACATAAAGTATCCATCTTCGCGATCTAAAGGTCCTCGATATATGGTTGCGCCTAGAGCGATCGCTCTGGCTACAACAGCATCAAAATCCGTAACTTTCCAATAGGCAACCTGTCCTGCTGCACCAGAAGCCATTTTCTCATCCCATGGATGAAACCAAATTTCTTGATTACCAACACGAATAAAAAAATATTCAGGATTATCTAACCAAGTAATTTCAGAATCAAATAGCTGGGCATACCACTGAGCATTAAGGAGTGGCTCAGGGACAAAATACATAATTTCTGCAATGCCTTCAAACATATTGTTTGTATTACTTATAGTAGTTATAGCTGTTGCCATTCTTGGTTTGAATTTTGGTGCACAACGCTTTCTTTCAGCAATATAGCTATCGCCAAATGTACATTGACTGGCGGCGCGGAGCGCCGCCAGTCAATATTTTAAATTACGCGATCATTGCCGCCATCAATAGGAACTTGAGCAGCCGTCGTACAAGCAAACAAAGAGCCACACATTTCCGCCGCTAGTTCGGCGACATCATGACTAGTTACTTCCACTTTCAGTAGATTATTGGTCTTGTATTCCGCCACCGTTAATCCATAATGTTGGGCGCGGGATGCCAGAACTTCTTCTGTCCAAAGCCCTGTGTCAAACACAGCATTGGGATGCAAAGTATTAACACGAATGCGATCGCCACTCCATTCTAGAGCCGCTACGCGCATTAGTTGCGTGAGCGCCGCCTTAGACGCAGAATAAGCTGCCGCCGCAGGCCCAGGGGCTGGTACATTTTTAGAACCGATCGCTACAACCCGACCACCATTAGGAGCGATTTTCAGCAATGGATAACATTCACGCATTAGCACTAGATTTGCATCAAGGTTGATATGCATGACCTTTTGCCATGTGGCGGTATTCAGATTCTCAATCCGACAGCCAGATGGGAAAATCCCTGCGTTAAGAATCAACATATCTAGACCGCCAAAGGATTGTACGGCTTTGTCGATCGCCTTAGCGATCGCGACTTCATCACTGACATCGCAAATAACGCCGACAAAATCAGGGCGATCATAGAGATTCTCAATATCAGGATTGATATCGATGCCCACGACTGCCGCGCCCCTCTTTAACAAAGAATTTACACAGGCTTTGCCGATCCCTGATGCAGCTCCTGTGACTAAGGCAATCTCACCAGTAAAGGGAGCAGCCGAGCCACCTTTTTTAAGTTTGGCTTGCTCTAGTTCCCAATATTCCACCGCAAAAATATCGCTAGTGGGCAGAGCTTGATAGCCTCCCAAAAGTTGCGATCGCTGAATAATCTCCATCGTATGCTGATAAATATCCGCCACGATCGCGGCATCTTTAGCTGATTTGCCAACGGTAACTAGTCCGAATTGGCGATCAAGAATAACCCTCGGCGCAGCATCAAGAATCGTGATTGGTTGCGTGGATTTAGTAGATTCTTCCGCAAAATAGGCATGATAAGCTTCGGCATAGGCTTTAATATCGCGACCAACTAGAGGCAATCGCTTAGTCCGAATTACATGATCAGGAGTAGCACAACCCTGTTGAGAAATGATATGCACATCTTCGCTTTGGGCAAAGTTTAAGCACTGTTCATCGATATGAGAACTTAAGATTACGGGGAAACCCGCAGTTTGCGAAACTTCAGAACGTAACTTGGCAATTTCTGACCTTACCTCCACGACCTTGGTTGCAACCAGAGAAGAGCTAGAAATATGCCAAGCATTGTGCTTTTGTAAATAAATTTCGGCGCGATTAACCAAGTCAATCATCCGCTCATAGGATTCGTGGGCAGTTGCGCCAAAAGAGAAAATCCCGTGATTCATTAACACCATGCCTATGGTGCGATCGCTCTTTTCGGCTGCAAACTTTTCCGCACATACTCGCGCAAGGTCAAACCCCGGCATCACATAGGGAATGATCACGACATCATCGCCATAGATTTCTCGAATTCGTTCCCATCCATTTGCAGTATTAGTGATCGAGATAACCGCGTCGGCATGGGTATGATCAACAAATTTGTAAGGCAAACTTGCATGGAGAATTGTTTCTACCGATGGTGCAGGTGCACTCGCCTTAGTCATTTGGGCCTTCAGTTCATTCACCATTTGTGAGTCTGAGAGAACTGATAACTTCGCTAGTTTTAATAAATGAGCCATCCGCACAGGTGCAAAACCTGCCTCCGCGATCGTTTCTAAATCCCAACCACTTCCTTTAACATAAAGAATCTCTTCTTCTTCACCAACGATATTCTTCTCGCGAATTTTGACGGAAGTATTCCCTCCACCATGCAGTACCAATGACGGATCGCGTCCTAATAACCTCGATGTATATACTCTTAAGCCTAAATCACCTTTATATTCCGCAGCCTCGCGATCTCTCCACAAACTTTTCATTTTTAACCCATTCTAATAACGATTACATCAACTTTGATATGACATAATGAAAGATCTACTTAGCAAAGCTTCTAGAAACAAATACAAAATGCCATCAAATGTTTATTTGTTGAACATTTGATGGCATTCTTATCAACAACAACTAGAGAGTTGCTATTGTTGCTATTTTTTTAACCATTGAACTTTACCACCATCATTATCAACAATAGTAAAGTCAATATCTACATCAGGAATGGTTTCACCATTCGCAAATTGTAGATCTATTTCAAAAGCATCACCATTACCTTTATCAATCAAATTCACTCCACTTAGTTTGCTCTTTTGTGATGAAGTCAAATTAAGAGGTTGAAATAATTGATACCCTCGATCTCCTGATCTTGGTTTTGGAGGATCGGCTTGTGATGCTGCGTGCCAAAAATGTTCAAATAGAGTTCCTGAGAAAAGCTGTTGTGCATCCAAACCATTCTTAGATCCTATATACACCCCAGGAATGTATCCATAGGTGCTTAGAGCTTTATACCATTCATTGCAAAAACCTTGAATTTCTCTTGGAGACGAGCCTGGGCTTACCTCTTCTAAATCTAAAAATATATTTACTCCAGGTGGAAATCCACATTCAAAAGCATAGTTAGCAGCATTTCCGCCAAAACGCTTTCCTAGGCTTTCAGTTGCAAACCAGCCACCATTACTTACATGTTGTACAAGAAAAAGTGCAAGCCCTGAATCTAAGATATCCTGTGCTTCATCAAAGGTAATATCTGGCGATCCGATAGGTTCCAAGTTTGGCTCTAATCTCGCCACATATCTGACACAAAATGAGAAGCCTGCAGCGAAAGCTGCTTTTGCCTCGTCTGATGTAATAGGATGAGAAACATCAAATCCAAGAGATCCGTCAGGAGCAGATTCAACACGGTATTTAGTTTTGTCTAGTTTTCTAGGCATTTGATTATTTAACAAGTGAAGTAGACAAAGCTAATCTAGATAGCGATTTATATATAACATTTTTTACAAAGTAAAAGCGATTTCTACGCAGATAGCCGTAATTAAACTTAATAGTGGGTTTCACTCAGAGAAAATGAGAAAATCTGTATAGAAAATATAAATTTGCATCAGTCATCTACTTCTAGGTTTGCTTCTTGACGAATTATCTTTAGATTTTCCATAAATCCATCAAAACTGTTATCTTTAGCAAATATTCCCGCATACTTCATCGGATGAGAAATAGGACGATAAGACTTGATGTCTGATGTTACTTCTACACTTATAAACTTGCCCCTAGACAGTTGAGCTTCTAGAGCAGACTTAGCCTTGAAATTGCTTCTTCTTCCTCCGTTTTGCCCTCAGTTGTTACGTTAGACATACCAACAACTGAAGCTACAAAGCTCTGTTGAGACTGACTCTGCACAAAAATTTGATATTGCATAACGGCACTCTTTTTTGACCCCTTCAACTATTCTAGTTGATTGACTAATTGGCTAAGGTGGGCATTGCCCACCCTACTGTTGAGACTGTTGAGATGGTTAGATAGCGACGATGCACTCAATTTCGACAAGGGCATCGAGGGGAAGTCGAGCGACTTGAACAGTGGAACGGGCTGGGAATGGAGCGAGAAAATATTTGCCGTAGATTGCATTTACTTTCGGGAAATCTGCCATATCTGCGAGAAATACGGTGGTTTTAATCACATTGCTTAAGTCTGCACCTGCCTCAGCGAGAACGGCTTGAATATTTTTGATTACCTGTTCGGCTTGTTCTTCGACAGTGGTAGCCAAGATTTTGCCGATCGAAGGATTGATCGCAATTTGTCCTGCCATAAAAATCAATTTGCTAGTGGCTGGAACAGCGATCGCTTGGTTATAGGGGCCAACAGGCGCAGGGGCTTTGTCAGTGAGAATTACTTCTTTTTGGCTCATTCTTCAGGAAATTAATAATTGGTTAGTGATGTCGATTATATAGCTGTAGCTAGCCAAGTTAGGACATAAAACCCAAGAGAGAGTGGCGGCGCTTTGCGCCGCCACTCTCTCTTGGGTTTTGGCTTTTTCTTAACATTGATGACTATAGCTATAAAATCTTTTGGGTTCACCAAGCTATGAGCGAAAATTTACAGTGATTTGCACTTAAATTCAAACCAATAAATTTTTTAAAAGCACTGCAAAACAAAGCTTTCAAAAAAAATATTGTATTTTTGTCTCGCTTTTGGCGATCATGTAAACTTAGCTTAACTAACTTTTGTAAACTTACCCGATTCTCCTGTAACCAAAGCCAATGCAACCAACCGATCCAAAGAAATTTACCGAAAAAGCATGGGAGGCGATCGTCAAATCGCAGGAGGTCGCAAGGCGATCGCAACATCAGCAACTCGAAGTCGAGCATTTGGTGATGGCGCTATTGGAGCAGGACGGTGGCTTAGCAACAACTATATTTAGTTCGTTGGGAGTGCCGATGGCAAGGGCGCGGCGACAGGTGGAAGAGTTTTTGCGGCGGCAGCCTCGTGTGGCAAGCCCTGAACAGTTATATCTGGGTCGCAACTTGGAGGTGTGGCTGGATCGGGCTGAAGAAAACCGACTCAGTTTGGGCGATGACTTTATGGCGATCGAGCATATGTTGGTTGGCTTAGCCGATGATGATCGCCTTGGTAAACGGCTATATCGAGATCTAAATATTGATCGCAAAAAATTAGAAGAATCGATCAAATCAGTGCGCGGTAGCCAGACTGTCACCGATCAAAATCCTGAAGCTAAGTATGCCGCCTTAGAGAAATATGGGCGCGATCTGACAGAGCAGGCCAAGGAAGGTAAACTCGATCCTGTGATTGGGCGCGATGAAGAAATCAGGCGGGTAGTGCAAGTCTTGTCGCGGCGGACAAAAAATAATCCTGTGCTGATTGGTGAACCGGGGGTTGGTAAAACTGCGATCGCGGAAGGATTAGCGCAAAGAATAATTCGTGGTGATGTTCCAGAATCCCTCAAAGACCGCACGATTATTAGTCTTGATATGGGTTCACTGATTGCAGGAGCCAAATATCGGGGTGAATTTGAAGATCGACTGAAGGCGGTGCTTAAGGAAGTTCTTAATTCCGATGGCAAGATTGTGCTGTTTATTGATGAATTGCATACGGTGGTTGGTGCAGGCGCAACGCAGCAGGGCGCGATGGATGCGGGGAACATCCTTAAGCCAATGTTAGCTAGGGGGGAACTGCGGTGTATTGGGGCAACTACTCTGGACGAATATCGCCAGTACATTGAGAAGGATGCGGCTTTAGAAAGACGTTTTCAGCAGGTTCTTGTCGATCAGCCGACGGTAGAAGATACGATCTCGATTTTACGCGGTTTGAAAGAACGTTATGAAGTGCATCACGGCGTAAATATCTCTGATTCCGCACTAGTAGCAGCAGCAACATTATCCAATCGCTATATCACTGAGCGCTTTCTGCCCGATAAAGCGATCGATCTTGTCGATGAGTCAGCAGCAAAATTAAAAATGGAAATCACTTCTAAGCCATTAGAACTTGATGAAATTGATCGTCGCTTGATGCAGTTGGAAATGGAAAGACTCTCTTTGCAAAAAGAAGGTGATTTTACGCCTGTGGAACGGATTGAAACCGAAGGTAAAGTCGTTTATAAAACTAAGAGTAGCAAGGCTGCACAGGAACGTCTAGATCGTTTGGACAAAGAGATGGATGCCCTGCGCGATCGCCAAATCAGTCTTGATGATCGTTGGCAACAGGAAAAAGATACTATTGATAATTTGCGAACTCTTAAGGAACAAATTGATCAAACTAAGTTACAAATTGAACAAGCTGAGCGCGAGTTTAATCTCAATAAAGCGGCTGAACTCAAGTATGGCAAGTTAACAGAACTTGAAAAAAACCTTGATGAAGCCGAATTAGAACTCAATCGGGCTAGGGCTGACGGTTCCATACTATTTCGGGAACAAGTTACTGAAGATGACATTGCCGAAATTGTGTCACGTTGGACAGGAATTCCGCTTAAAAAGTTATTACTGTCAGAACGGCAGAAACTTCTGACTCTAGAGAAGCATCTTCACGATCGCGTAATTGGGCAAGAAGAAGCCGTCACTTCAGTAGCATCAGCCATTCGTCGCGCCCGTGCGGGTATGAATGATCCCAATCGTCCCCTTGGTTCCTTTTTGTTTTTAGGGCCGACAGGCGTTGGTAAAACTGAGCTTGCTCGCGCCCTTGCAGAATTTTTGTTTGACACCGATAGCTCCATGATTCGCATCGACATGTCGGAATATATGGAAAAGCACTCGGTATCGCGATTGATTGGTGCGCCCCCTGGCTATGTCGGCTATGAGGAAGGTGGACAGTTCTCGGAAGCGGTGCGCCGTCATCCTTATTCGGTCGTGCTTTTTGATGAAGTCGAGAAAGCTCATCCCGATGTATTTAATATTTTGTTACAAGTTCTTGATGACGGTCGCATCACCGATAGTCAAGGTCGCTTAGTGGACTGCAAAAACACGGTGATCATTATGACCAGTAATATTGGTAGCGATCGCATTTTGGAAGTATCAAAAGATTTACCCGCTAACATTGATGGAGACTCGAAATATGACGAAATGCGCGATAAAGTGCTTGATGTTCTCCGCCAACATTTCCGTCCTGAATTTCTTAATCGCATTGATGAGACTGTGATCTTCCATGCTCTGCGACGTAATGAGATTCGCTCGATCGCAGAGTTACAAATTAAACGTATCGAAAATAGATTAAGCGATCGCAAAATCTCTCTAAACCTTAGCGAAGAGGCTAAAGATTACATTGCTGCAGCTGGATACGATCCTTCCTATGGTGCGCGTCCTCTAAAGCGAGCAATTCAAAGAGAAATTGAGAACCCGATCGCTAATCGAATTTTAGAAGGAACCTTTGGCGAAGGTCACCAAATTTATGTAACTGTTGAAGATAAAAAGCTAGTTTTCAGCTAAACTTTATCTTTAATATAGCTGTACCCAAAGATTGTGAGACGGCGCTTTGCGCCGCCTCACAATCAGCTACGTAAGAGCTTTGCTACTGCGTCTTCTCTGACGCAAAAACCTTTTGCGTAGCTCCTCTGCACCCAATAAAATGGGGGGACAAACAATTAAAAATAGCCATTGCCACGTTGTTAGTGGGGCTGTCGAGAAAACTTGTCTGAGCGATGAGAATTGAATAATTGAGATAATCAATATCCATTCCGTAGCAATTCCTAACCAAATAAAAGGATTAGAGAAAAATCCCAATCGAAAGATGGAGGTTTGTTCAGAACGACAGGCGAAAACATTTCCATCTTGACAGGCAACGATGATCGCTAAAGTCATGGTTGTCGCTTGAGCATAGATGAAAGTGATTTCTGGGCTGGTAGTGTGCGAGAGAATGGCAGGGGCGATCGCTTGCAAGGACTCGAAATCATAACCATAACTATGCCATACCCAGAAAAAGCCGAGCATCCCCAAAGCTGCCTCAATCAAACCGAGAAAACAATAGGCGCGTAAAAGTAAAGAGCGATCAAGAAGGGTTTGTGATTTGGCACGGGGCGGCAACTGCATCGTACCTAACTCAGCACGCTCAGTTCCCAATGCTAGCGCAGGTAAAATATCTGTTCCTAAATCAACGATCAGAATTTGCATAATGATCAGAGCTGGAGGGATTTTTAGGATTACCATCGCCAGAAATGGAACTAGTTCAGCTACATTTGATGCCAAAATGTAGGTCATAAATTTGCGGATGTTTTGGTATACAGATCGCCCCTGCTCGATCGCTACCACAATGGTCGCAAAGTTATCATCGGTCAAGACAATATCGGCAGCTTCTCGCGCCACATCTGTTCCATTCTGTCCCATCGCAATCCCAATATTTGCTGCCCGAAGTGCAGGCGCGTCATTCACACCATCACCTGTAACCGCCACGATCTCACCTATATCTTTATAGGCTTGTACCAGTCGTAATTTATGTTCAGGCGACATCCGTGCAAACACCAGTCCATGTCGATATTTCACAACTTGTCTTAGTTGCGCGTCCGAGAGATGTCCCATGCCTTCACCTGTGACTACTCGCACGCGATCGCTAACTAGCCCAATTTGACGCGCGATCGCTTCGGCGGTCAGTCCATAATCCCCCGTTACCATTGTGACTTTGATTCCTGCCTGATGACATTCTGCGATCGCCTTGGGTACTTCATCACGGGGCGGATCGAACATGGCAACTAGACCAATGAAGATCAAATTTTGTTCTAAATCCTGTGCCTTAAGATCGATCAATTCCTGACCGCCGCGCCGCGCCGCCAGTCCTAAAACCCGAAATCCTTGCTTGGCTAAATCATCATTTGCCGTGACCACTTCTTGCCAATAGTCATGGGTCAACTCTTGATGTTCGCCATCACGCAAAATCCAATGACAATGTTTAAGAACTTCTAAGGGTGCGCCTTTAGTAAAGGCAAGATTAGGAAGTACATCTGTCCATAATTCGGAGGATTGCCAATTCAGAACGACAGTCATCATCAGACGACGCGAATCAAAGGGAATCTCCCGTAAACGAGAAAACTGCTTTTGTAAATCCTCTAAATTTAGTTCGGCTTTTGCCGCCGCTACTAAGAGAGCCGCCTCTGTGGGATCGCCAATTTCTTGCCAGCGACTAGGTGCATTGAGATGAACTAAACGCGCATTAGAACAAAGTGCAGAGCCAATTAATAGAATTTTAGCTTTCCATATAATTTCAGAATCCGTGGGAAGTTTGACTTCACCACTGGTGGGATCGTAGCCCGCACCCGTGACTTCAATCAGTCTATTTTGCTGAGCCGTAGAACTCTCAGTTTGCTCAGGTTGCGTGGGCAGCCAGAGATAGCGCACCGTCATTTCATTTTTGGTTAACGTGCCTGTTTTATCGGTGCAAATGACTGTAGTAGCACTCAGGGACTCCACTGCCGAAAGTCTTCTCACTAAAGCATTTTTCCTTGCCATTCGCCGCACCCCGATCGCCAAAGATAAGGTCACGGTCGGCAATAGTCCTTCTGGGACAAGGGCAACAATGATGCCGATCGCAAAAATGAAGCTTTCTTTTACTTCTATGCCCACCAGAAAGTATGCCAACAAAAAGATAAGCACACCCGTACTGACTGCGATCGCTGTAATAATCCTGACGATCCTTGACACTTGGATTTCTAACGTACTAGGCTCACGCTTCACCACCGTAGTTAAATGCGCCACCTGTCCAAACTCAGTTTCTGCACCCGTCGAATAAACTACCGCCACTGCTCGACCAGCCGCCACCGTCGAACCTGCTAATACCAGATTAGCGATTTCCGATGGATTTACCTTCTCCTGCATCGGTTGCTCACCTTGTCGCGGCATCGTTTTGCCACCTCGCACCGACACAGCCTCTCGTAGACGTACAGGGTAGGGGCTTCGCGCCACAGGCAAAGATTCCCCAGTCATTACCGATACATCAATATATAAACTCTCGGCGGAGATTAGACGCGCATCCGCAGAAATGCGATCGCCTTCTTCCAATTGCATGACATCACCGCGCACCAGTTCCCTAGCGGGGATTTGTTTTAACTGTCCATCTCGATAAACTTTTACTTGCATCGGCAAGACTTTTTTTAAAGCGGATAAAGCCTTTTCAGCTTGGAACTCTTGCCAAAAACTGAAGATGGCATTAATCAAAATAACTGACCAAACTGCCCAACCCAGTTCAGGAGTGCGAGAAATAAAGGCGAGAATTCCTGCTACCCAGAGCAATAGAGCCATAAAGTGTGTTAGTTGATCCGCAAACCGCAACCACAAAGCGCGATGGACTGGTTCAGGTAATTCATTTGCGCCATATTTTTCTAACCGTTTTTGTGCCTCCTCCTGAGATAACCCAGCAGCAGCAGTATCAAGAGATTCATAAACCTCTTCAAAGGACAATGTCCATAGTGGCGGATGAAGGGATGCCATATCGGTTTACTCCTAAGTTTTGCGCCAAAATTTGATTGGTTTTGTCTATCTATAGTTGTACGCTTTGTTACGATGATTTGTGCTTCGCATCATATGTGAAGTGGTGCATTACATTACTTCACATTGGTTACAACGATCACAGTTAATAGAACGCTTTGAACTTAAAGCTAGCACTAGATGCTCGCCAACAATCTTAAATCAATCCTCATTAATATATTTCGGAACCCAAAAGCTGAGTGGCGGCGCTTCGCGCCGCCACTCAGCTTTTGGGTTTTGGTGTAAGTAAAAAATGAAAAATTTAATCAAGCCCAAAACTATTACGGCGGGCGAAGCCCGCCGTAATAGTTTTAGGCTTGATTATGCCCAGCTACTTAGAAATAATCTAGGATTACTATATCTATGAACACTATTTTTTATGGGTTTACGATTAATAATGAACTACAAATCAAAATTGGGGAATCAAATCAATGAGTGGACTAGGCGGCTTAAACAAAACTCCTAACGGCGTAGTGTTAGGAATGGTGCAACTCCAACTACCAACAGTCGTGACTAAAGACGACTTAGCAGACCAAACTCAACGTATCTGTGAGATGGTAGCCAAAGCCAGAAGAAATATGCCCACAATGGACTTAGTAGTATTTCCCGAATATTCTTTGCATGGATTGTCGATGGATACCAATCCAGAAATTATGTGTAGGGTAGATGGAGCAGAAGTTGCCGCATTCAAACAAGCCTGCATTGACAACAACATTTGGGGCTGTTTTTCTATAATGGAATACAACCCTCAAGGTAATCCATACAACAGCGGCATCATTATTGATAATCAAGGGGAACTAAAGCTTTACTATCGCAAACTTCATCCTTGGGTTCCCGTTGAGCCTTGGGAACCAGGAGATGTCGGTATTCCAGTTTGTGAAGGGCCTAACGGTAGCACGATCGCTCTAATCATTTGTCACGACGGGATGTTCCCTGAAATGGCTAGGGAATGTGCTTACAAAGGTGCAGAAATCATGATCCGCACGGCTGGTTATACTGCTCCGATTCGCCATTCTTGGCAGATTACTAATCAAGCAAATGCTTTTTGCAATCTCATGGTGACGGCTTCGGTCTGTATGTGTGGCTCTGATGGTAGTTTTGATTCGATGGGAGAGGGAATGATCGTTAACTTTGATGGTCAGCCATTGGTCATGGGCAGCCACCGTACCGATGAGATTATCACGGCAGAGGTGCGTCCTGACTTAGTGAGAGAAGCCAGAAAATACTGGAGTGTAGAGAACAACATCTACCAGTTCGGACATCGCGGCTATGTTGCTGTTAAGGGCGGCGCTCAAGATTGCCCTTATACCTACATGGAGGATATGGTCAAAGGTAAGTATTGTTTACCTTGGGAAGAAGAAGTCATTTATAAAGATGGAACTTCCTGCGGATTTCCCGTTCCCGATCGCACATATACTCCCTTCCCTCCCAAGGAATAGGCATTATTAGATTAAATATTATCGATGCGCGGCTTTGCCGTGCATCGATAATTATTGACGAGAAAGAGTATTTTCTATATCTAAATGTATTGAGAAGCTACGGTATGCCAATCATCGGGATCTCTAGATATCCGTTCTTTTGCTTCTATTTCTAAATAACCACACTCGATAGCTCAGTTGATGATGATTTTACTCGACATTTTTGGGTTTGAGTAAGATGTGGTAAGTTGCGATCGCCATGAGCCTTCTAGAGCGAAAGTCTGACCTACTGGCGTTGCACAAATGAAGGATGAATGAGTAAATAAAAGACAACGAGTTTAAGCAATAAAAAACAATGAAATGTCCAAAGTGTGGATCATCACATATTCGTAAAAATGGGAAACGAGGAGACAAACAAAATCATATTTGTGCTGATTGTGGTCGTCAGTTCATTGATAACTACTCAGTACTTGGATATTCCCAAGATGTCAAAAAAATATGTCTAAAAATGTATTGTAATGGCATGGGATTTAGACAGATTGAGAGATGTACTGATGTTAGTCACAACTCAGTCATCAACTGGGTTAGGGACGCAGCAAAGCAATTACCAGAATATCCACCCATTGAAACTATTCCTGATGTTGGTGAATTAGATGAACTCCAGACTTTTGTTGGGTCAAAAAAAACTTGATTTGGCTATGGACTGCGGTGAATCATTTTAGCAAAGGTATCTTGGCTTGGGTCTTAGGGGATAGGAGTAGTCAAACCTTTAAACCTTTATGGACATTGATTAAAGTTTGGCAATGCTATTTCTGGGTTACTGATGGTTACTGCGTCTACAAAATGTTTATCAACTCGGAGGATCAAATTATCAGCAAGACCTACATGACTAGAGTTGAGGGTGAAAATACGAGATTGAGGCATTATTTAGCCAGATTGCACAGAAAAACTTTATGTTATTCAAAATCCGAAGAAATGTTGAGGTATTCAATTCGTCTGTTGATTCACTATCTCAAATACAAATCATTTCCTACCTTTCCTTGATTCATCTTTCATTTGTGCAACGCCGACCTACTTGGATATTGGCAAAGTTACCGACTACGGTGATTAGGTCTTGAGCCTTGGGTACTTATGACCAGTCATCTATGGACAAATTGTAGAGTTGTCCAAAATCTGATTTGTTACGGGTGACTAAAGTTGCATTGTTTGTTAAGGCGATCGCGGCAATTTTGAGATCCATATTTCCTAGACGGGGATATCTATCAAAAATATACATGATGCTCTATTCAGCAGATTTGCGCCATTCTTGACCGAGGCGATTTGCTTCGTTAAAGGTAGGATCGTTTTCAAAGCTACCTGCGACTTTTAACCACCAAGGTGTTTTTTTCTGAACAAATACAGATAGCATCTGTCGCATTTGTGCGAGTTCTGTTTCTAATGCGGCTACTCTAGTTTCTAGGTGTTGAGATTTATCTTCAAGCTGTTGAGAGAGCATAGAAGTTTTTGGTGAACTAAGGTTATGCAGCTATTATAGCAAGATGCTTGCAAGCGTAAAAATTTACGCGATCGCCCCTAATCCCACAACGTCACAAGTTGCTGTGAACATTAGCTAAAATATTGTACTGCTACAATTGATTGGCGATCGCTCAAATTACACTAGAGCAAACGATTATTTTCTATAGAAATCTAAAACGATGACTATTCAACAAATTGAGTCGGCTATATTAGAACTTCCTCCTAGCGAATTTCGTAAAGTTATTGATTGGCTGTTGGATTTGGATTATCAACGTTGGGATGAGGAGTTAGAGAGTGATATTGAATCGGGGAAGTTAGATTTTCTAGCACAGGAGGCGATTGAGGATTTTGAAAATGGATTTTGTAAGCAAATCTAATGCACTTCACAACCAGACGATTTTGGGGATATTACAAAGCTTTACCTGAGTGTATTCAGGAGGTTGCCGATCAAAGTTATGAGTTACTGAAAACGAATCCATCTCATCCATCTTTGCACTTAAAGAGAGTTGGGAAGTATTGGTCGGTAAGAATTAGTAAGGAATATCGAGCAGTGGGAATTGAGGTTGAGAAAGGAATTTCTTGGTTTTGGATTGGTACGCACGCTGAGTATGAACGTCTCCTTGGTAAGTAATAATATTTGGGCGATCGCCTAACTAATCGTCCATAATCCACCCACATTGCAAATAGCTGTCAAAAGTGAATTTATTGTGTATTTAGATAGGTTAAGATACAATCTCAATCAGTGAATTTGTGGTGTGAGTGATGTTTAGAAAAGACAAGGACTCTAAGGATAAGGCGACCCAATCGATTAGCATTAATGGCGGTACAATTACTAACTCGCCGATCGCTCAAGCGGGAGGCGATGTTCAGATAAGCCAGCAAATTGTTGCAAGTCCGACAAATACTGGATTGACGGTTGATGAGGTGTTGGGACTAATGGATCGCTTTGCTGCTATTGTCCGCGAGTCGGATTTGTCGGAACAGCAGAAAGAAAAAGTATTGCGTCATGTTGCTTCGGGCAAAGATGAAGTACAGGAAAAGGAACCAGATAAGGAGACTGTGAAGAAGGATCTGCAACGAGCTACGAAGGTAATTAAGGATGTGGATGAAGCGGTCAGTGCGGGGCAAGGTTTATGGCAGAAATTAGAGCCAGTTGTCACTAAGTTGGCTGTTTGGTTGGGTGTTGCGGTAAGTACTTTCTGGGCTTAACTTTATGTCAAAAGACCAGTCTCAAGAATCGGAGCAGGGAATTGAGATTGATAACGCTACGTTAACGAATTCTCCTGTCGGTCAAGCTGGGAATGATCTGGTGCAAGGCGATCATAATATTGTTGTTAAATATTTTCTTGATCTTGCGGGATTGACTCAACCTGAGAAAATGGCGGGTAGGGATGAGTCGGAAGTTTTTTTGTTGGGGGAGGTGACAACCGAAGTCAAATCGAGGCTGAGACATTCGTTGCATCGTGAAGTGGCGATTACTTTGGATAAGGAAATGCAGTTGGATCGGGTGCGAACTTGGAGCGCATCGGTAAAAATCGGGATGCAGGTAATCGAACAAATAGAAAATGGGACGAGCATTCTCAATGTATTTCAAAGAGAGGATGTGGGGGGACGATTGCTGATTTTAGGTAAACCAGGGGCGGGGAAAACAACTACTTATTTGGAATTGGCGAATGAGTTGCTAGACATTGCGGAAAGCGATCTAAAGCAACCGATCCCCATTTTGTGTAATCTGTCATCGTGGAAGGATAGTAAGCAGAGCATTGCTGACTGGGTTATGGCTGAGGCGAAAAGTAAGTATGGGGTTAGGGTAGAAGTTGCTCAAAATTTACTCAAGCGTAAGCAACTGTTGCCGATGTTAGATGGTTTGGATGAGTTGGAGCCACACCGTCAGGAGCCATGTATTCTTGCCATAAATCAATGGATGGAGAGCGAACATCGTCCGAGATTTTTGGTGGTATGTAGTCGCAGTGAGGAATATGACAGCTACAGCGTGAAATTCAAACTCAATGCAGCGATCTATTTGCAACCTTTGAGCGATGAGCAATTGTCGAAGTACTTTAAATCACCCGAGCTATGGCAAAAATTACGACAGGATTCTGAATTATTAGAAATTTTGAGAACGCCATTCTTTTTAGTAATTACTTTTCTGGCAATACAGCAGATATCTCCTCCTGAATGGGGACAGTTAGCAACCACAAATGACCGTAAAACCTATTTGTTATCGGCTTATGTTCATCAAATGTTGTCGGGAGATATCGAGAGTTTGTATTACCAAGCTCCAGCAGTGCCAAGCGCCGCTCAAACTAAACATTGGCTGAGTTGGCTTGCCCAGCAGTTACAACAGGAGTCAAAGGATGAGTTTCTCATTGAAAGCTTACACCCAAAAAATTTAAAAAATGGCACTCAACAAAAAAATTATTATAGGGTTTTGGTTCTGATTTTCGGGCTATTTTTTGGGCTATTTTTTGGGATTATTTACGAGAAAATTGGCTGGCTGATTTTCGGGCTGTTTTATGGGCTGTTTTTAGGACTGTTTGTTGGAATAAATGACGGACTGAAAGCAGTACTAAAAGATGACTTTATGTCCAGAAGATATCCAAATCAAGGAATCTTATCTTCTTTACAGAATGATATATGGATTACATTGTTCTCAATTCTAGTTTGGAGCTTTGGAATGTTTTTTCTCTGGCAAGTTCAAGGTATCCAAGAAAGTATTAGTATTCTATACCTCTTAATTTTAGGGATAGGGGGATCTATAATGTTTGGATTTTATATTAGCAGAGCCGAAGCACAGAATGATATATGGATTACATTGTTCTCAATTCTAGTTTGGAGCTTTGGAATGTTTTTTCTCTGGCAAGTTCAAAGTATCCAAGAGAGTATTAGTATTCTAAACCTCTTAATTTTAGGGATAGGGGGATCTATAATGTTTGGATTTTATATTAGCGGAGCCGAAGCACCGAAGCATTTTATTCTGCGCTGTCTCCTCTATCGCAATGGCTCTAGCCCTTGGAACTACGCTCGATTTCTTAACTACAGCACTGAGCGGATGCTATTACAGCGCGTTGGTGGACGCTATCGCTTTATCCATCGTCTCCTCCAAGAGCATTTCGCCGCCCAGATTAGTGATAAATAGGCGATCGCACTGTAGATTTAGGCGATCGGCGATATAAAATATAACTACGATAAAAGGATGATCATCATGGCGATCGCAACACCAAACGCACTAACAGATAACCGTATCCGCTACGTCACCAACATCGAAGGCAAAACAATCGATGTAATTGTCCCCGTTGAACTTTGGCAACAAATCATTAATTCCATCAACATTGATACCAATCTATCTCAGCAAAAAGATAATCTGGAATCTTTCTCTTTACAAAACTTAGAACAATGTTATGGAGAAGACGAACCTGAATACTCATTGGATTTAATCAAAGAACATAACAGCAATTATGCAAGAAAGTAAAATTATTCTCACCCCTATTCCACAATCTAATGGAGCCATCAAAAATCGTCCAAAAATAGTTCTCAGGAAAATGCCAAAATTTCAAGACCTTTTAGTTTGTGGAGTAAGTACCCAATTAAAGCAATACATTCCTAATTTTGACGAGATAATCTCTCCCAATGATGCTGACTTTGAATCAAGCAGCTTAACTAAGTCCTTCCGTTATCCGACTAAGCTTTCTAACCGTCATTCCTAATAAAAATGTAATTGGAGCGATCGGCAATATTTCCATAGAGAGATATCAACGCCTTATCACAAACTTAGCTCACTATTTAACCCTAAATGAATACAGCCTATAAACAACCAATTGATCGCCTCAAGCGTCACATGGCAGAATACCAACCTCAACTAAAACGCGCCATTGAAGCCATTAACATTCTCGAAACAACGAGTCCAGACTCCGATGAGTTTTGTAATGCCCTAGCTGAACTTCACGTTTGCACTAACATCTTAGAGCCATACTCAGAGGAAATGCTAGAAGCGATCGAGCAGTTTACAGAAGATGATTCCATCTCAACTTCTGATTGAGAGCGCCAGCAATTTTCTGTAACATTGACAGCGATTACAGATACAAGAAAGTGGTGGAATAAAGTTATACCCCACCACTTTCAGATTGATATGCCTATCGCCTAGCCGATTTTAGGAGCCGCAATCAGTAAGATCTTTTCCATCAGTACGGGAAAAAGGCGATGACACCAGACCGCGAGATGACTCTGCCAACCCACAAGGATTTCGGGAGTCTCTCGAGCTAAACCAGAGATTAAAGCTCGCGCCACTTGTTTGGGAGTCATCAGAGACACCCAGCGAAACCACGCTAAATCCTGAGCCATATCAGTATCCGTAAGTGATGGCAACAAAGCCGAAACCTTGATATTGTAAGCCGCCAATTCACCACGCAGGGCTTGCGTAAACCCGATGATTGCGAACTTAGTTGCCGAATAGGTAGCCATAGTGGGGGCTGCGACTTTCCCCATTAGGCTAGACACATTGACGATGCGACCATTGCGTTGCACCGCCATCCGCCGCGCTACCATCCGCGTGATGGCATACATACCCAATAAATTGACTTCAATTTCTGATTGCACATCTTCAAAACGAGAATGCAAAAAGGAAGATTGATGAGCTACACCAGCACAATTGATCAAAATATCAATTGGTCCGAAATCTCGCCATACCTGAGCGATCGCAATGTTGACTTCAATAGTCTGCGAAAGATCTAAGGGCAAGGTCACGGCTCGAAGCCCGAAAGCTTCCACTTCAGAAGCAACTGAATTTAAGCGATCGCGATCCCTTGCCACTAAAATCAAACGTTTTGCACCCTGTTGAGCGAGTTCCAGAGCGATCGCCCGACCAATACCGCGTGAGGCTCCCGTGATGAGAGCCGTTTTACCCCGAACATTCATATATACCTCCAATATTGAGGTTTCACTAGTTTGGATTAAGGTGGATTATCTAGCCTAGATCACTAGATAGAATTCCTAAACAGACAATCTAGTGAAACAAAAAATAATTCTTTTGTAGACAACCCATGACTAAACTTTTAAATGTGTTGATTTTTAAAAAGTTTGTTTAGCCAGAGGATGTCAAAATCTTTTCCAGTTACTACGCTGAGAGCTACTCAACGTCAGCAATCAAGTTCATCCTTAGTTCTGTCATGACGTTAACTCCATTGGCAATCGTGGACTATGAAGTGATAAAGGAAAATTGAAACAGATTTGTAACATGGATATGACCATACATCTATTTTCTAAATATGTAAAGTATTATTAACAACATTTGAGAAGTGATTTATAGCGCTTTGCGCTCAAACCCGAAACAAGAATTTTTTTGAAAGTCTTGCTTTGCAAGACTTTCAAAAAAATTCTTGTGGTTAGTTTGATCAGAAATTGCTGTAAAAGAATCATCCATATGGGTTATTTCTGGAGAGAGAGTAACAAATTGAGATAACTTACAGTAATTTTTGATCCCCAGAAACAAGAAAGACTTGAAAGATATGCAACGCATAGCTTTCAAGTCTTTCTTGTTTCTGGGTTGGGTTGAAGATGATGAACTATTTTCTTAAGGTGTAATTGTTGTCAACACATCAGAGCCTGTGACTATAATTGTCTGCTGCTCAAGATTTGCGACTGCGCGATCGCCTTTGACATTGAGATTTTTATCAGGCTGCCGATAAATGATATTGCCATTGGCTGTAACAGTTTGACTGGGAATGATCCATTCTACTTGATCCGCATTAACGACACCTTGGGTAGAACTAAAGCTAGCAGAAACTTCTCCTGTGAGATTGATTTGTTCTTTCTCTAGTCGAGCTTCTCCCTTCTGTGCTTTGACGATGATGCCACGCCCTTTGCTGGAGGCAGTAAAGGCTTCTGGGATCGTGATAATTTTCTTTTCAAGTTGCCAAGTAGCTAAGGTCGCTTCTAGTTCCAGATCGAGTTTAGGATCTTTGGCTCTGACTTCACCATTAAAGATAACTTCTTGTTTTTGAATGTCCCAACTTCCTTTGTTTGCTGTCAATTGCAACTGATCTTTTACCTGAATAGCTGACAATGGCGATTCGGTAAAAGCGCGATTGTTTTTAGCATCCCAAGTAATCTTTTCGCTTTTCATTTGCAATGGAGGCTCAACGGTGGTTACGATAACTTCTTTCTCTAAGCTATAAATATTTGTACTGGGCTTAGCAGTCAACTCTTTGCCCGTCATTTTAATCTTGTCTTCAATTTGATCAATCTGGACATTACCCGTTGCTTTGAGCAGATCTTCTTCTGACTTCCATACCATGCGATCGGCTTTCATATTGACTTTCTCTTGGACTGCGATCGCTTTAATGTTGTCCGCTAGCGAAATTTCCTTAGAGAGTTGATCGATCGTGCCGCGATCGCCCGCTACTTCCATCAACAATTTACCATCACGATAAAACTTGCCCTTCACATCCTCCACATCAGCAATTTTACGATCTTCTCGATATTCGGCTTGTTTAGAAGTTATTTCCCAAATTAGTTTACCGTTAGCATCAAATTCAGTAAGGGTAATATTTTGTAGCTTAGACCCTGCGACAGTAGCGGTTCTATTCAGGCTAGTCACCGATGGGCGCAAAAATACAAACCATCCCAACGCAAACACGATCACCGTGATCACAAAGGTAATGATGAATATATTGATATTGCGGCGGCTAAGTAGTTGCATGATCTGGCGGCTATAAGTAAATATCTGCCTATGTTAATTGATTTGCGCGATCGCCTGTTTAAAAGGTTCTTAATTACAGCGCTTTGCGCTCACTCCCGAGCCAAGAATTTTTTGAAAGTGTTGCAAAGCAAGACTTTCAAAAAATTCTTGGCTCGTTTGATCAGAAATTACTATAAGCCTATGAAGTTGCGTCCCACGGGGGCACAACTAGCTAAATACTGGAAAATTCCTGTAACTCAGCCATTGCTTTCTGGACATCGATCGCAATTTGCATGGTTGTATCAAAAATACGACCGTACTCTTTAGCCCGTTCATTCATTTGTAATGCTTCAAAAGCATTGAGATCGACATCAAAGCGATCGGGATGAAAATTAGGATTTTCGCGTAAAATCCGTTCTGTTTTTAGCGCTCTCACAATATCATTGCGCGTGATGCGTAAGGCGGAAATCACTGACTCCCGACAAGCTAACTTAATCTCATTACCTGCATCTTGCAATTGATCGAAGACATCAATATCTTTAATGACTTGATTGCATTTATCAACTTCCTTAAATAAGCGCAAAATCACTCGAGGCATTCCACTTTGCAATCCAGAACTTTTTGACCTCTTCCATTGCTGTGAAAGTAATTTGATGAGAAAGAACGATAAACCTCCACTAGCGATCGCTAAGCCCAAGCACAATAAAATCACCCCCAAAGTAGCTCCTGTTAAAATATAGAGTGCATAAATGGCGGCAGCGAGAGCCGCAAAAAAGCAAAGTATTCCAACCTCAGCAATTTCAATGGCAACGCTCAATCCACCTAAAGTCAGACTAATTAAAAAAATGACTCCCGCAGTGCGTAACGCTGGCAAGAAGATACTCGCAAAAGTCACAAAGGCGATCGCGGTAATCGATAGAGCTAGCGATCGCTGAAATATAATTTTTTTTGGCGTTAACTGATTGGATGGAAGTACTTTCTGACGCTCAAATCCTGTCAATGTCAATAGTTCTGCATCGGAAATTAATAATCGTTCTAAATCGGCTCGCATAGACGATTCGCCATAGTCTTGTTTTTTATTTCTTGTGCTGCATATTAAATAATTTTACTGCGCTTTGCGCTCAAGCCTAAGCCAAGAATTTTTTTAAAAGGTTGGCTTAGTTAGCCCTTTAAAATCCAGAATCAAAACCTATGGTGCAAGCGCAGCTTGCACCATAGGTTTTGATTTTTATTAGCCTAGCAACTGAATGTCACTGAAGACAATTTCATAGTTTTTAGTTTGACCTTGCTCGTTTGATTGCACAATTTGCTTGGTCATCACATAGTAATTACCTAGTTTTTCGTAGATGTCTTCAAAGCGGGCTTGGCGAACGATTTCGTCAGTTTGAGGATTACGGAAAACCGCAGTATAAGCCGAAGAAATGTATCCTTCTCCAGTATCAAGATGTCCGAGGTGATTGATTACAAATCCAATCCGTCCCATCACTCGGCTGACCATAGAGATTTCATTGCCACGCACTTTATAGTTTGATCCCATTGAGTCACCAGTAACCAAAATCTCCACGGCTCCTGACTCATCAGTGTTTCCGAGATTAAAAGAAGATTTGCCATGAGCTTCTTCAAAGGTTTTGCGTTTACGGTGTGTTACCACATCGCGTAGTTGGTTATAAAGCCATTCTTGACCTTCATCTACAGCGACTGTCTTTTCTTCGCCGCTAGGAGTGCGCGTGGTGCGATCAATCAGTTGTGGCTCATCCATGCTTACTTCAACAGATAAATCTGGATTAATGCGAGCCTTGCCTGTACGAGCCACGCCATCGATCGCAACCGATACGTTGGCAGTCATACCAGCGAAATTGCTATCCCATGTATAGCGATTTTCGTAGGCGGCTTGAAATAAGTCGCGGGCATTACTATCGGATTTAGTAGGAGCTGCTGTAACCATGTTTGTAAAAAACTTTGCGTAAAGTGTTAGTAATTTTTTCTATTTTACTTTCTATGAGTCAGCAATGCCTGAAGATTAGCCTAAAAAGTGCCTGAAGCTTTGGGCTGTCTTAATCCTCAAACATCTATGGCGCACACTGAGCGTGCGCCATAGATCAAAACCCAAGAGAGATTTGCGGCGCTTTGCGCCGCAAATCTCTCTTGGGTTTTGATTTTTAATTACCAGGAGTAGGCTTGAGGGTAAACAAGAAATCTAAGCGAGTAGTTTTAGAATCAACATTGGTTGAAGTTACCGCAATACCATTAATTGCATCTAGCACTGACCGAATATCTGTAAAAGTTTGATTGGATTTGACTTCGGGTGGTAATAGACGATCGGCTAGAGAAAGCGCGGTGATCATATTTAGATAGAAATAGCCGCCGTTGGACTTGGGAATATCAGTGGTGAAGATTTTAAAGGAACTACTATCATTTAGGGTCAGAGCGGGTTTAGGTACAAAAGCATCCGCGAGATCACCCATTGACCAAAACACAAAATTATTATCTAAATTCCCTCTCACTGCCACATTGGTATTGCCGATCGCCCAAGTAGTGACGGATTTATCGCCCATCTGTTTGGGTTTAAGATCAACTCCCTTAGGTAATAGTCCGCCAGAGTTGGATTGAGCGGCTTTATCGATTTTGGCGAGAGCCGTTTCCGCAGTATTCGGGTCATTAGTCTGTGCAATCGCCACAAAACCAAAACCGGGATTTGCCAAGATACCTTTGTTATTGGGAACTGCCGCGATCGCAAATTCCCCATTCATCCATTTAAGTAATTCTTGATCTAGATCGAGCTTAGTACTATCTTTAACTGCCTTCCGAATCTGCTCAATTAGTTGTGCGGAAGTTGAATTTCCCTTGGCTTGGGCAACCAATGACTGCCAAGATTGATAAAGATTTACCCCTGAAACTAATAGGAAAGTTTCCTGTGGCAAGAGGCTCAAAACCTTGGCTTCGCTATTAATTAGCGGATTGGCATTGTCATTTTTGAGATAGGTATTTAGCTCAAATCTTAAACCTTCTTTTTGAGTGCCACCCGTCAAGGTCATCGCATCTAGTTCTCGCCGTGATTGCGCGATCGCTGCTTCATTGAGATTGAGATTAGCTTGAGAGCCAATAAACTCTAAGGCAACATCACCATCAAGATAGACCTGTACCAATGGTTCCACAATTTTGGTATTAGCATTCGCTCCGTAGACCTTAGCAAAAACTGGCTTTTTAGCTAGAGAGAGATTGTTGCCTTTGTAAGTGTCGATCGCCCGTTGGATCACAGCCGTACTCGTACCGATCGCTACATACTGACCATCGATATCGGCTGTCACCACACTGTTGTTAGGATCGCGAGTTGGTGACTCATAGTAAGTAATGTCTTTGTACTGCTTCGATGTAAACCTTGCACCTTGCTGGGTGAGAGCCTCGCGATATTTGCTCAAAAAAGCATCGGACTTAGCGCGATCGCGTGTCGGTGCAACCAATAGGGTTGCCGCAGGTGCTTGAGGCTGAGATGGATTTGCGACCAACGCTGTCATGATATACCCACCCTCCAACCAAGGTTGCACATCCCGACTATATTCAGTTTTACTCTGGGATAGTAACGAATTTAATGGTGATTTACTAATTGCATCGCCAATCAGCTTTTGAGAAGCAGGTGTACCAAATTGAGCTAATTTTTGCCAAGGCTCAGATTTGCTATTAAAAGCCATGACCACCTGTGCTTCTTGAGGAATGGCGGCGGCGGCTCCCAAAATCCCTCTAGTAGCTTGCGATCGCTGTGCAAAGTAGAAGTATGTACTGCCTACGCCTGTGGCGATTACGGCTGCCCCAATGCCGATATACATCAGCATTGCTGATTGTCGCTGTTTCACAGACTTGTTAGTTTTTGATGACTTCGACATGGGTATGGAATAAACCTAAAATTTGCAAGATGTTGAGCGTCAAGCTTTCATCAACATACTACAAAATTGGCTGCTCATTGCTGCTAAGCGCAATTAAATATATGGCTATAGACACATAAGTCCCAGAAGCGAGTTGCGGTGCGAAGCACCGCAACTCGCTTCTGGGACTTATATCCTGAGCAAAACTTGCAGTGCTATTTACCAAAAAGTACTGAATAGTCGAAACAAGTGGCGATGGATATAGTTTCAAGACAACTTTATTGATACGCTAATGCATAGCCAAAAGGTAAAGCTCCATTTGTAAAACGCACAGATAAAGTATGGACACAGATAATCTAGCCGTTTACAGCCTCATCGAACAACTAAGAGGGTATGGACGCAAACAGTTTACGGGCAAATTAGAGCTGTATAGTTCCAAAAACTATAAATGGAATATTTACTATTGTCATGGTCGTTTGGTATGGGCTTCGGGGGGCGGACACAATCATCGACGCTGGCGTAGATTGATGGCAGTACATAAAGTTCAAGTTGATTTTAGCAAAATATCATTTCGTAGCACTAAAGAAATGAAGCTATGGGATTATCAAGTGTTAGTTATTTTCATGAGAAGGCTACTCCTGACGCGAGAACAAATAACTCCAATTATTGAAACTTTCATTCAAGAGGTCTTATTTGACATTATCCAATGCGCGGCTAATGAGATGATTAATTCTTATTGTGATCTTGAAGATGAAGTTACTCCTGTAATTGCTTTGATTCATGCCGAATCTGCAATAGATCGAGCTTATCAAGAATGGCTATTATGGCGCAAGGTGGGAGTTGCTGATTTTTCGCCCAATCTATCGCCTTGGATTAAGCGCCCAACACAACTTAAAGAAGAAGCTTCGGAACTTACCCATAAAACTCTAATTACAATTCTTGATGGTCGGCGATCGCTAAGGGAGTTATCCGCATGGCTAAAGAAAGACTTACTAACCCTTACGCAGTCATTAATGGCTTATTATTATCGCGGAATGGTGGGCTTAGCAGAAGTTCCCGATATAGAATCCCCTGTAGCGGAAATATTTCGAGAAGAAATTAATAGAACACAAATAGAGGAGCTAGTAGATAAGACTCTAGATCAGCAAAGACTAATGCTTCCTTCTCTTCCTTTGGTAGCTTGTGTTGATGATAGTAAGCAAGTATGTACAACAATCGAACAGATTGTGACCGATTTTGGGTTTGGTTTTTTGGGAATCCATGAATCAATTAGAGTCTTACCATTGCTAATAGAACATAAACCAGAGGTAATTATTTTAGATCTAGTAATGCCGATAGTTGGTGGCTATGAGCTTTGCACCCAAATTCGCCGCATTCCAGATTTCAAAGCTACGCCAATTTTGATATTGACTAGCAATGACACTTTAGTCGATCGCATTAGAGCTAAGTTTGTGGGTGCAACGGCTTTTGTATCGAAGACCGCAGGCAACGATAAGATTGGGAAACAGATTCAAAAGCATCTAAGCATGGATGCTATTTCTTTTGAAAATACAACTATAGATACGTCAGATACGTCGTCAGAGTCAAATCCATAAAGCCTTGACATTAAAAGTGTATAGCGATCGCTAAGTGTAAGGACATAAAACCCAATAATTGGCTAGCGGCTAGCCGCCAGCCAATTACAGCGCCTTGCGCTAACTTAAACCACAGAGAAATTCGTGAAAGCGCCGCGAAGCGGCGCTTTCACGAATTTCTCTGTACTACTTAAAGCCTCAATAGGCTGTATTGGGCTTTGATTTGTTCTCAAACAAATCTTTGCGATCAAACTCGAACCAAGAATTTTTTAAAAGTGTTGCAAAGCAACACTTTTAAAAAATTCTTGTGGTTCCTTTATGGCTAGAGAATCGAGGGACGGCGCTTTACACTATCCCTCGATTCTCAAGTTGTTGTAACAAAAAACCACGGCAGGATACTTTAACCTCTTGAGGAGGTTAAAGTATAAGTAGATACTTATACGGAGTTATAACGGCGTGTCCCCAACTGAAGTCGCAAATATTTCTAGTCAAGGAATATCAGCATTAGATGACAACTCAGATCAAAATTTAGACCAACTCAAGACTAGTGATTTGCACGTAGTCGAGACCTGTCCATTGCTAGCTCCAGTGGAGGTCAAAGCCCAGTTACCCATTACTCCAGCGATCGCCAAGGTGGTTTCCCAGTCAAGGGACAGAATTCGCAATATTTTAAAAGGTAGCGATCGCCGCTTGTTAGTAGTGGTTGGTCCCTGCTCGATTCATGATGTCAAGGCTGCTCGTGAATATGCCGAAAAATTAGCCAAATTTCGCGATCAAGTCAGTGATGCTCTCGAAATTGTGATGCGGGTTTATTTCGAGAAACCCCGCACTACGATCGGTTGGAAAGGTTTAATTAACGACCCACATCTCAACGGAACGTTTGATATTAATTACGGTATCTGCATGGCGCGGGAATTATTACTAGATGTCGCAAAATTGGGCTTGCCCAGTGCCACTGAGTTACTTGATCCCATTGTGCCGCAATATCTGGCTGATTTGATCTCATGGACTGCGATCGGGGCTAGAACTACTGAGAGCCAAACTCATCGTGAAATGTCTTCTGGTCTATCAATGCCCGTCGGTTTCAAAAACGGCACAGATGGCGGCATTGATGTGGCGATTAACGCAATGCTCTCAGCACGTCAGCCTCATCGTTTTCTCGGTGTGAACAATGATGGCTTAGCTAGTATCATTACTACTTCGGGAAATCCTGATGGTCATATCGTTTTGCGTGGCGGTAAGCAAGGTACTAACTATGACAAGGTTCATGTTGAGGCGATCGCAAATCGTCTAAGCGATCGCAATTTACTGCCTTACATGATGGTTGATTGTAGCCACGATAATAGCGGTCAAGATTACAAAAATCAGCCAATTGTTTTGCAAGATATTGCTGAGCAAGTGCGAAGTGGTTCAGAAAATATTGTCGGCATCATGCTTGAAAGTCATCTTAATCGTGGTAAGCAACCTTTTCCAAAGGATTTAAATAAATTGGAATATGGCAAGAGTATTACGGACGGCTGTATTAATTTCGAGCAAACTGTTGAAACTTTAACGGATCTTGCTAATGCCGTTAGATCAGGTCGTTTCTAGCCATTAAAAAAGAGAGAGGCGGCGCGAAGCGCCGCCTCTCTCTTTTTAATGGCTAGTGGCGGCGCGAAGCGCTGCCACTAGCCTGCGGGCTTTTTTTAAACACTTAATTGATATTTAACTTGCGCTAAATGATAGAGAGGTCGCCATACCAAGCGATTTGTCGTTACTACTAATAAAGACATCACAATAGTAGAAGCCAATAAAAGCGGAAAATCTCCCGCATCAGAGGCTTGAGTAATCGTCGAGCCAAGCCCTGTCGCAGTTAATACCTTACCCTGAAATTTTACATATTCCCCCGCAATACTGGCATTCCATGCGCCACCCACCGCCGTAATAATTCCCGTTACTAAGTAAGGAAAAATCCCGGGTAAAATCAACGTCTGCCAACGTTGCCAAGGCGAAAGTTTGTAAACTCTAGCGGCTTCAAATAATTCAGAAGGAATTGCCTGCGCCCCCGCAATTACATTGAATAAGATATACCACATACTTCCCAAAGTCATCAAAATCACGGCTCCAATATCTAACCCTCCCGCGACATTCCCCAAATAGAGTAATAGAACAGGAAATAAAGCTGTCGCTGGAACAGAAGCAGCAATTTGGACAATCGGTTGTAAAATTTGAGCTAGCTTAGGATTACGACCAATAGTTACACCGATGGGAACCGTAATAATCAGTGAAATAACCAGCACAACCAATACGCGAATCGCGGTAAATAGAGCGCCGACTAAGACAGTTTGCCAAGCACTTAGTGACATCTTACCGAGTAAGGCGATCGCTTGAAATGCGCCATTCACAACAATAAAACCTACTAGTCCTAAAAATAGCCAATTAATTAATTTAAACTGTCTTGAGCCTTGACGTTTACTACTAACTGCCTTAGCTGTACGACGACTAAAACTATGATTTACTGCTTCCGAAATTGGCACAAATAGGCGATCACTAATAATCCGCATCGTTGGCGATCGTCTTAAAAAGTCTAGTACCCTTGACTCTGGCACTTGAGCTGCTTCAACGGTTTCATTTTTAAACTTCTCAGCCCACGCAATCAAAGGTCGCCATACTAAATAATCAATGATAGTAATAATGCTCACTAAAACCGCTAAGCCACTGAAAATCGCCAAATTATCACCTGCATCCGCTGCTGCTCTCAAAAAAGAACCCAACCCCGGCAAAGTAAAATCGCGATTAGAGAGGGTAAAAGATTCTGTTTCCATCAAAAAGAACCAGCCTCCAGCCACAGACATTACACTATTCCAGACTAAGCCCACTATTCCTGAAGGTAACTCTAAAGACCAAAATCTTTGCCATCCGCCCAGACGATAAACTTGACTGGCTTCAATCAATTCTTGCGGAATACTTGTGAGAGATTGATAGAAGCTAAAGGTCATATTCCAAGTCATTCCTGTAAAAATGAGCAATATCGACGCGATTTCAATGCCTATTCTTTGCCCTGGAAATATACCAACTAAGGCTAATACTACCGCAGGCAAAAATGAAAGTACTGGAATTGATTGCAAAATATCTAAAAGGGGAACCAATACCTTTTCCCATAATGGAGAACGGTAGGCGATATAGGCGTAGGTGAGACTAAAAATCAATGAGCAGGCATAGGCTGCCATCATTCTTACTAGCGTTTGTAATGCATAACCAGGAAGAGAACTTAGCGATAGACTAACTTCATAGCCGCGATCGTAAGTACCAGTAAATTTACTAGCAGTCTCCACAAATATAAAAATTACAGCCACGATCGCAAACGGCAGTAAGATATCGCCGAAACTCCATCGCGAACGGAACTCTGATTTGGGATCGATAGTTGGCTGAAACATGGGCAACTCAATTTAAGGGATTTGGGTAAGAAATCAGCCATAAAACCCAAGAGATAGTTGCGGCGCTTTGTGCCGCAACTATCTCTTGGGTTTTGGCTTTAGCTATATACACTTAGCATCAACTGGCTACAGATTCCAAATCTTCACTATCTGTCACGCTGTCTTCAATAAAAATTTCACCAGAGGGTTCATCATAACTAAACAGCTCAGCATATCGTCCCCAATCCATCGCTGTTCTTAGTTGACGTTGAGCTTCTTTACTGGTGAAGTGGTTTTCTAAAATATCTAAAACTAGTTCTTCAGAAATCCGTCGATTTCGTTTTGCCTGTAAAAGTTGGCATATTTGCTGTACCAGACGAATATTTTGCTGTAATAAATCACGAATGATGGCTTTCCGTTCGTCAATACTACTATTAATAAATTTCTCGCCGATCGCCGCTAGTTGGATATCGCCTTCCGTAATTACCACTAGCTCCAATAACTTACTAGCATCAACAATTGGCAAGATATCATCTACTTCCAATAATAATTCTTGAGCAATTCTATATAAATCCTTCTCTTTGCGGTCTTCTAATAATTCCATTAAACCTGCCACTGAGCCGATGCGGACATGGGGAAGAGATTGATATTTGATTTGTGCCTTAGGTGCTGATGTGAGGGTGGTCGTCGTAGGTGGCTGAGAGGAAATATCGGGTAGATCAGGATTAGTTAGGATTTTATAAACCTGATCGACTAGAGCTTGAAATTCTGGACTTTTGCGATCGCGATAATGGGGTAGCGTAATTGGTAAATCTGCCCTGATTCTCCCCGGGTTGCGACCCAACACAATCACGCGATCGGCGAGTGTCACCGCCTCTTCGATTCCATGAGTCACTATCAAGATTGATTTGGTAGGAATTCGTTTTTCCAGCCATAGATCCAGCAACTCAAATCGTAGGTTTTCGGCTGTCAAAACATCCAAAGCTGAAAATGGCTCATCCATGCACAAAAGTTCTGGTTCCACTGCTAAGGCTCTCGCAAAACCCACCCTCTGGCGCATTCCGCCTGACAACTCCTTAGGGTAAGCATTTTCAAATCCATCTAGTCCAATCACATCGATCATTCTCAATGCTTTCTGCAAGCGAGTCTCTTTTGCTTCTCCCTTTGCCTTGAGTCCCAATTCCACATTCTCTAAAACCGTCAGCCAAGGATAAAGCGCAAAATTCTGAAATACGATCGCCGCTCCTGGATTTAGACCAATTAAAGGGCGATTGTAGTAAAGTACTTTACCGCTAGAGGGAGGTATTAAGCCTGCAATCATCCGCATTAACGTAGATTTCCCAGAACCAGAAGGTCCCAAAAGCGCAATAATTTCACCAACCTGTAATTGACAACTAATATTTTCAATAATTGAGATAGTCTGCCCATTGGGCTGTAAATAAGATTTACCAATATTTTCTAAGCGGACAAAGCTAGTTTTTGCGGTGTTTTGAACCATAGGGCTATCGTAGTTATCTTGATTCGGTGGTAATAAGCCTTAATGTCTAGGCTATGTTCATTATTACAGTTTTTGCAATAGCTAAAAATAAAACACAAGTTGATAAATGCTTGCACATTGGACATTTATCAACTTGTACTACCAAATTAATTGCTAAACAATTAACTGCAATTCCTAATTTAGTAAAGTATGGGATTGTGTGGAACTTGCTTAAAAATTACTATATGACTATAGTCATAAACTTCCTTATAAAGAAGTGACAATTTCATCTTTATACTGGCTTCCAAATTAAGGGCATTTGCCAGCTAAGCAGGGATAGGGGCTGAAACGACCATTTCATGCCGACAAAATTGACGCAAATACGCCAATCACGCTTTCACTAACCAGTGCCTACATCGATACTAAACTTCAAAACTTATGGCGCTAAGCTTACTCTATAGATTTTGAAGTTTTATATTTAATTTTGCCTAGCTACTTATATAATCCAATAAATCAACTTCTACACTTAGATACATGATCAACTCCCTTGTTTCAGTTCCTGTGGGAACATTCCAAGTTAATGAATTGCTTGTTTCTGAGAGCTTTCAATCAGATTTTGAAGAATCCACTCAACAGATTCAAAAACAAGTTACTTTTTCTTTAATCGTTCCCACTTATAACGAGAGTAAAAATTTAGCAAGATTAGTTGAAATTCTGACAGAGTTGTTAGATGGATACTTTGTTGATAAAGATCAAACCTATGAACTAGTTATTGTTGACGATAATAGTCCAGATTTAACATGGCAGGTGGGGCTTGACTTAATGCCTAGTTATCCTCGGTTGCGGATAATGCGTCGTCAAGGTGAAAAAGGCTTGTCTACGGCAGTAATTCGTGGTTGGCAGGCTGCTCAAGGCGAAGTATTGGGGGTGATCGATGGAGACTTACAGCATCCACCTGAAACTTTGTTAAAGATGCTTGATGAGATGAATAATGGTGCAGACTTAACCGTAGCTAGCCGCCATGCTGAAGGCGGCGGTGTTAGTGATTGGGGATTTATTCGCCGCTTGCTATCGCGTGGGGCGCAAATGCTGGGATTGTTGATCTTGCCCAATGTGATCGGGCGGGTGTCCGATCCGATGAGTGGATATTTCATGGTTAGGCGTAGCGCGATCGCGAACTGTCCGATGAATCCCTTGGGTTACAAAATCTTGATTGAGGTGCTAGGGCGCGGCAATATCGGCACTGTCGCTGAGGTGGGTTATGTGTTTCAGGAACGTCAAGAGGGAGAAAGCAAGGTTACTTGGCGGCAATATGTGGATTATATTTTGCATTTGTTGAGATTGCGATCGCGTGGCAGGGTTGGCAAAATCCGCGCCAAGTTTCAACTTCCTGTCCAGCGTTTTCTCAGGTTTGGCTTGGTGGGCTTTAGCGGTGTATTTGTGGATATGGCGATGTTGTTTTTACTCAGTGATGCTTCAACCTTGGCGATGGGACTGACCCGCAGTAAACTAATCGCATCGGAAGTGGCAATTGTGAATAACTTCCTATGGAATGATATGTGGACATTTCGCGACTTTTCCAGTCAACAAGTAGGATGGCGGAAGCGAGTTAAGCGATTTGTGAAGTTTAATCTGATTTGTTTACTAGGAATTGGACTAAATTTAATTATTCTCAATATCCTCTACAACTACTTTGGTATTAATAAATATCTGGCTAACCTAATTGCAATCGCGATCGTGACGATTTGGAACTTCTGGTTTAATCTCAAACTGAGCTGGCGAGTTACCCAAACTAAATGATTCTAGTTACTTTTTATGGTAGTTCTAAAAGAAAATAGGTGATGTTTCACATTTATGGAATTAGTTCATTTGATAGAAACGACAAACTCATATCAGCATGTTTTATAACTTATGCTTATAATTCGCTTTTTAACAAATGTGAAACACTACCGATAACTTGTTGTTTTGTTTTGATTTTTTAAGGACTAACTTCTATCAACTAAAAGAGTAAACATGATAACTTCTAATCTTGGCAATTTAAAAAAACTATCAAGTAATTGGTTCTCTATATTACTGGTAGCAATAATCATTTTAGGTATAGTACTTCGGTGTATTAATATTGATGGTCGTGTATATTGGGGTGATGAAATTGTAACTTCTTTAAGAATGTCTGGATACACAACAGAAGAAGTCGTCCAAAACCTTTCAAGCAAATCGTCTTTTAGCGTTTTAGATTTACAGGAATATCAGCGCCCTAATGCAAAAAATGATCTGACTACTACAGTAAAAGGATTAATAGTAGAGGAGGCACAACATACTCCTATATATTTCATTCTAGCACGTCTCTGGATACAACTATTCAATAATTTTACGAATGGAGTAACCGCAATCAGAAGTTTTTCTGTTTTTATAAGTTTAGTATCTTTTCCTTGTTTATATTGGCTTTGCTGTGAATTATTCAAATCTCACTACGTGGGATTAATCTCAGTAGCAATGTTTGCAGTTTCTCCATTTAATTTTGTTTATGCACAGGAAGCAAGACCTCCAGTGATATGGATCTTAGGAATTATAATATCAAATGCTTTGTTTTTAAGATGTATACGCCTCAACACTAAATTTGATTGGATTGCATATGCTATATCAATCACCTTTAATCTTTATACATTTCTATTTTCTTTTTTAGTATTTGTTGGTCATGGCATATACATTTTTATAATACAAAAGTTTAAGCCAACAAAACTTGTTATTTCTTATTTAATTGCCATTATTTTAGGAATAGTGGGCTTTGTTCCTTGGATACTAATATTATTTTCTAATCTTAAGACAATCAGTAGCGCTATCGGATGGTCTTCCGAAAAAATTGGGGCTTTAAATTTATTAAGAATGACTCTAAATAACCTTAGAGATGTATATTTTTCACTTGGCGATGGATATGCCTATCTAACCTTTATATTGCTTATTGTTATAGGCTTTTCTCTCTACCACTTAATCAATACTTCTTCTAGTAAAGTTTCATACTTTGTATTGATCTTGTTTGGTATGAATATTGTTTCAATACTTTTACCAGATATTATAAATGGTGGCACAAAGCGCTCAGCGGCTTCTCGTTACTTCATCGCCTCGTATTTAGGATTAAATTTAGCTCTTGCTTACTTATTTACATCTTTTACAAGTTCTCTAAGTTCTTTCTCAAAACACATCAAAATATTTAACAATTTAGTTGTGACCTCTTTACTAGCTCTTGGGTTAATAAGCTGTATTTCTATTTCTCAATCAGGTGTCTCATTTAACCAAGCGACCTACAGAAATATAGATAGTATATCTAAGAGCATTAGCAAGTATGAAGATCCATTAGTTATTGCTAATTACAAATATACTAATAATGTTATTGGGATGATTGGATTGAGTTATAAAATCAGACCTAATACCCAATTTCAAATATTTGATAATAATTATCAAAAACTTGATGTTAGTACTTCAAAGTCTATATTTGTATATGGTGGTAATAATGATGGTTTTATAGAAACTATAAAAGACACATACGAGCCTCAATTAATTTTTGATGATCGCAATAATTTATGCTGTTCTGAAACCTTATGGTATTTAAAACCAAGACAAGGATAATTGCTCTAGTGATAGGTAAGGATGGGCGGCGCTTCGCGCCGCCCATCCTTACCTATTTAAATCCTTTCCTTTTTAGCACTACCCATATTTGAGATTGCCAAAAAAGATATAATTACTTAGTGTAATGACACCTACAAAGTCTGAACTAACATCTTTCTATTTGATTACACTGCCAACTTGGGTAACGCTTTCAACATTAATTGCTGTGCCAATTATTTTTGGGCCATTCAGTTGGCAAGATAGTAAACTAACGAGCTTAATCGCCTTGTCAGTATTTACTGGAGTTTAGACTAAATTGAAGGTGTTTTCAGTGCTTTAGCCCATTAAGAAATCCTCAAAAAACTTATGGAGTGGACTTCGTAGTGAAAACTATCCTTCATCAGAGGAAATCATAGGACTTATTGAATAGTTTGGGCAGAATTATAGATGCAACAAAACCCTCAATAAATCGATAACCTCATCTAAAATTGACCTTAAACAACGCAAAGTAGTGCTTCTGACCCTTAGCTTATAGGTTAATTAGTCTAAACTCCAGTATTTACGATCGCGGCGATTACTGATTGGCTTGATGTATATCTGGCCAGCAATTCTCATTATGACTTTTGATTTGCCTGAGCCGTCAAATTCTGAACGAAGGCATAGGCTTTTCAAAGATCATTATTGCGACTATTTGCAATAGCTATTGCTGGATCTAGACAAAATCCTCATAATGAGAATTGCTGATATCTGGCGAGAAAACTTAATCAAATTACAGAATTAGGTAAGTTTCTTTATCCGCTAGTCGATAAAGTTTTAACGATCACCTTATTTCTATTGTTTACTGAACTGAGACAAGTGCCAGCATGGGCAGTGTTTTTGATTATTACTGGTGAGTTATTAATCACGGAATAGCGTGGTGTGCCTGCTGCGCCATCGGCAAATGAGGTGACTGACGCTAAAGTAAGTTCAGTTGTTGAAGCAAATATCTGGCTAACCTAATTGCGATCGCGATCGTGACGATTTGGAACTTTTGGTTTAATCTCAAACTTAGTTGGCGGGTTACCCAGACTAAATAATATACTGCCTTCCTACAGCGATTTGTACTTAAACCCGAACCAAGAATTTTATTAAAAGTGTTGCAAAGCAAGGCTTTTAATAAAATTCTTGTGGTTAGTTTGATCGAAAATTGCTATAGGGAGGGAGTATTACCAAATTTCCGCAAGACTCAAAATGAACTCAGGTAAAACATCTTCCCCAGAGAGAGAAATCGGATTTTGCAAAACCTCTTTAGGCTTCCCAATCCGATAAGCTTCCACTTCCCGATCTTTGCGATTAATCAGCCAGCCAAGCCTTGCTCCATTATCCTGATATTCCTGCATCTTGGCTTGCGTGACCTTCAAGTTATCACTAGGGGACATCAATTCAATTACGAAATCTGGACAAATTGGTGCAAACTTTGCCTGTTGCTCGGTCGTTAAAGCTTCCCAACGCTCTTTTAATATCCATGAAGCATCAGGTGAGCGATCGCTACCATTCGGAAGTTTAAATCCTGTGGATGAACCAAACGTAAAACCTAACTTCGTTCTACGATTCCAAATCCCTAGATCGATTGTAATATTGGCACTACGCATTCCTGTGCCGCCGCCTTCTGGAGCCATAATTGTGATATCCCCTTGAGCATTGCGCTCGAATCTAAGGTCGCTATTTTTGCGGCAAAGTCGAAAAAACTGTTCGTCAGTAAGATCGATGACAGATTCTAAGCTGATCGTTAAAGCATCCATAGTTCTCAGTCAAATTTTGAGCCTACCTTTCGATTTTATCACAGCAGCAATTCTCATTATACAAATTGGTTTTGTGAAAGCCAGCCTACGGCTGGCTTTCACAAAACCAATTTGGAGGTTTGCAGCGCCTACGGCACTGCAAACCTCCAAATTGGTTTCCTATGGGAATTAATATTGTCACAGGCTATGAGTCATGTTTTTAGGGCGATCGCTTATAATTATTGCAGATTAATGCAAAGGTGCAGTCATGGTCGCTATTACTTATGCTTAACTACTTACAGCGCTTTGTTCTTCTAATTAATCCTCACTAATCCTGCCACCTAGCATCTATGTCACAACCTCCAGCCCCAACGGAAGATTTACTGCTCTCAGTGCGTAATTTACAGGTAACCTTTCGGGGTGATGAGAGCCTCGTCTATGCAGTTAAAAATATTTCTTTTGATCTAGAGCAAGGTCAAACCATTGGTATTGTCGGTGAGTCTGGCTCTGGGAAATCCGCAACGGCTTTGGCGATCATGGGTTTGTTAGGAGAATCAGGCAAAATTACCAATGGAGAAGTTCTATTTAGACCTAGAGGCGAAGTTCCCATTGACTTAGTGAGAGTGTCGCCCCAGAAAATGTTGAAATATCGTGGCGATCGCATGGCGATGATATTTCAAGAACCAATGACATCGCTCAATCCTTTATTTACTTGTGGCTATCAGGTCATCGAAGCTATCTGTCTACATCAACAAGTTTCAGAGCAGGAAGCAAAGATCCGCACAATTCAGTTATTTGATGAAGTGCAATTACCTAATCCTGAACAACTGATTGAGCGCTATCCCCATGAGCTTTCGGGCGGACAGTTGCAACGTGTAATGATTGCGATGGCAATTTCTTGTAATCCGCAGTTGATTATCGCTGATGAGCCAACAACTGCTCTTGATGTGACTGTGCAAGCAACGATTTTAAAATTGCTTAAAAAGATTCAGCGATCGCGAGAAATGTCGATGATATTTATTACCCATGATTTGGGGATTTTGGCAGAGATTGCTGATAAGGCGATCGTTATGAATCTGGGTGAAGCTGTAGAAACTGGAAGTACTGAGGCAATTTTTAAAAGCCCACAACATCCCTATACCAAAGGTTTGATTGCCTGTCGTCCTCAGCCCGATCGCCAATTACGTCTCTTACCAACGGTTAGCGATTTTATGGAAATCCAGAATGGACAGATGGTCGAGAAAGAACTTAATCCTTCCTACTTGGAGGTTATGTCATCGGAAGAAATTTCGTCACGTTTAATTGAATTGCAACAGCAAGATCCGATTCTCTCGGTGCAAAATTTGCGAATTGAGTTTCCCATCCGCAGCATTTTAGGCTTAAAAAAACGCTATTTTGTTGCCGTAAACAATATCAGCTTTGATGTCTATCGTGGCGAAACTCTTGGCTTAGTCGGCGAGTCAGGCTGTGGCAAAACCACTACTGGTCGAGCCATTCTGGGCTTAACTAACGGTCTAATGGGTTCTGTTAAGTTTGAAGGACAAGAAATCTCGCAACTAAAGGGAACTGCCCTACAAAATTTACGCGCCGACCTGCAAGTAATATTTCAAGATCCCTATGGTTCACTTAATCCGCGAATGAGTGTTGGTGATGCGATCGCTGAGCCATTGGTTGTGCATAGCCACCAAGATAGATTTCAACGCTATCGTAAAGACTCAGCCAGAAAAGAGAGAGTTGCCTATTTATTAGAGCGCGTAGGTTTACCTAAAAGTGCAATGCGCCGCTATCCCCATGAGTTTTCAGGTGGACAAAGGCAGCGTATTTGTATCGCTAGAGCCTTGGCACTCAATCCCAAATTAATTATTGCTGATGAGCCTGTGTCCGCACTTGATGTATCTGTGCAAGCGCAAGTTCTCAATCTCTTAAAGGAATTACAAGCCGAATTTGGATTGACCTATATTTTCATTTCCCATGATCTTAGTGTGGTCAAGTTTATGAGCGATCGCATTATGGTCATGAATAAAGGTGAAATCGTAGAACTAGACACTGCCGAGTCAATTTACACTAATCCGCAACAGCCCTACACCCAAAAGTTGATTAATGCTATTCCCAAGGCGATCGCCTAATTAGAATCAGTGGGTCGGCAAAGCCGACCCACTGATTCTAATTTCAAAAAACAAAAACCTGTAGCCCATAGGCTACAGGTTTTTGTTTTTTGAAATTAAGCTAGGACTGTGCTAAGCACAGTCCTAGCTTAGAAAGATAGAAGTTTAAACTACAGCAGCAGCAGTACGCTTGCGTCTGCCAGCACTGGCAGTAGTTACACTTGTCGGCGCTACTTCACTAGCGACTACTACATTTCCATTATCACTTCCATTGTCGGCTTTAGGAATTGGTTTAGCACCAGATCTTAAGGTTAAGCCTAAAGCGTTGGGCTTAGCAGCTGGAGCAGGCTCAGATTGAGTCAAATTGGTAGGTGTTTGCAATAGAAATACAATCATTGGCTTGCTCTGCATTTGCTGACGCAACACACGAGTAAGATCACGCTCCAGTTGACCGCGCAGACCAATCCAATCGATTTCCAAGGAACCCACATTACGCGCAAAGTTGCCCCAGCAATTAGCCAAAGAGTTTTCGATCGCCTTAGCAACCGAAGCAATAATTTGTGAGCGTTCCATCGCCAATACTACGCCACTCAGTTGAATGTCTGGAGTGGTCGAAAGCTTGCCATCGATACCGACAGAAACAGCGATCGTGAAGATGCCATCTCCTGCTAATTGTTGGCGATCGCGCAACACTTCACCCTTGACCATGCCATCACGAGAAGAATCTACAAGTTCCACACCAGAGGGAACTTTATCCACGATTCTCATGTAGTCTTGGCAAACTTCAACCACATCACCATTTTCCGCAATGACAATATTTTCGCTGGGAATACCCATGTTTTCAGCCATTTTAGCGTGCTGCTTCAGCATTCTTAACTCACCGTGAGCAGGGAAGAAGAACTTGGGACGAACAAGTGCAAGCATCATCTTGTGTTCTTCTTGGGAGCCATGTCCAGAAACGTGAATACCCTTATCTTTGCCATAGATAACATCTGCACCCAAAGCCATCAGCTTATCGATAGTACGAACCACCGAAATTGTGTTACCAGGAATTGGGTTAGCCGAGAAGATAACGGTGTCGCCTTGACGAACTTCCAGTTGCTTGTGACTGCAATTAGCCATACGAGTCAACGCAGACATCGGCTCACCTTGAGAACCTGTAGTCAAGATCAAAATTTGATCATCACGATAATGACGCAGGTTTTGTAAAGGTTGGAATAAATCATCGCGACACTTGATATAACCCAAAGTACGCGCATGGGCAATTACGTTTAACATCGATCGCCCAACAACACCAACAACACGCCCTTGTTTATCAGCAATGTCTAAAATCATGCTGACCCGATGCACAGAAGACGCAAAGGTAGTAATAATGACACGCCCTGTGGCTGCGCGAATGTAGCGATCTAGATTAGGATATACAGCCCTCTCTGACGGTGTAATTCCGGGAAGTTCAGCGTTAGTAGAGTCACTGATCAGCGCTAAAACTCCCTTTTCGCCATGTTCTGCCAAGCGGTGTAAGTCAAAGAATTCGCCATCGACGGGAGTGTGGTCAATTTTAAAATCTCCAGAGTGAATCACCACACCCGCAGGAGTATTGATGGCGATCGAGAAACTATCAGCGATGGAGTGAGTATTGCGAATGAACTCTACGAAGAAGTTAGTGCCAACTCGCACCACGTCACGGGGCATAACCCGACGTAATTCAGTCCGATTGAAGACACCTGCTTCGCGAAGCTTGCCTTCCAGTAAAGCCATTGCTAAACGAGGACCATAAATGACAGGAATTTCAAATTGCTTCAAATGGAAAGGAATTGCGCCAATGTGATCTTCATGACCGTGAGTGACGATCATTCCTTTGATCTTGTGCTTGTTGTCGCGTAAGTAGGTCATGTCGGGCAGAACCACATTTACGCCAGGCATCATATTGTCTGGGAACGATAAGCCACCATCAAGCAGCATAATTTCATCGTTATATTCAAACACCCATGTGTTTTTGCCGATTTCATGGAGTCCGCCGAGGGCAATGATTTTGAGTGAAGGTGCGTTAGTAGTCATAGGTAATTTAGATTAGGTGAATTTGAGTTGATAAAATGATCCAAAAGAAAATAGTAAAGAGAAGAAAATTTAGTTAAATAGTGAAATTAGTTGATTCAAATTTAATTCAATTGTCTTTTATTCAATTACTTAGATGGAAAAATTGTGGCTGCTGGATATGTCTTGGAATACCCAGTGAGGCTGATTTGCGATAGTTATGAGTTTCGGCTTTTCCCCGCAGGTTGCTATTTCTAGCAATAAACCCAAACATTAAGTAAGAATTCCCACTTCTGTTAATACAACTTTGAGTTTTGCCTCTAGCTCAGCATCGCCAGCAATTAGAGGCGATCGCACTACCCCTGTATCCCATCCCAATAAGCGCAATGCTAATTTGAGAGGAATCGGATTGCTAGTTAAAAATAAAGCCTTAAACAGTGGAAAAAGCTGTATATGAATTTGCAATGCTTCTTGAACTTTGCCTGTAGTAAAACATTGCATCATGGTTTGCAGTTGCTTACCGACTAGATGCGAGGCAACGCTGACAACTCCCTTTGCACCCACTGCCATTAGAGGCAATGTTAGAGAATCATCGCCCGAATAGATGGCAAAACTAGACGATGTGAGCGCTCGAATCTGACTGGCTTGATCTAAGTCGCCTGTTGCTTCTTTAATGCCAATAATGCCTTCAACCTCAGCTAACCTTGCTACAGTATCTGGTTCTAGTTTGCAACCTGTGCGACTAGGAACGTTATACAGAAGCATCGGCAGTTCAGGAGCTGCTTCAGCGATCGCTCGGAAATGCTGATATAGACCTTCTTGAGTTGGCTTGTTGTAATACGGTGTTACCTGTAGTGTACCATCTAATCCCAAATGTGCGGCTTTCTGAGTCGCCTCGATTGCCTCAGATGTGGAATTTGATCCTGTGCCTGCCATGATTTTAGCTTTGCCAGCGATCGCCGTTTGGAGAACTGAAAAAAGCTTGTATTCTTCATCCCAGCTAAGGGTAGGAGACTCGCCAGTAGTACCACATACGACAATCGTATCAGTGCCAGTTTTGACTAAATGCAGAGCAAGTTGCTCAGCTTTGGCATAATCGACATTCCCTTCTCTATCAAAGGGAGTAATCATTGCGGTTAATAAACGACCAAAATCAATTTCACTCATAGATGTTCATATAGATATTTAATATAGAGGTTTATAAATAGAAGCTTGGTAAAAGACTGGAATAAATACAGATTCTCGCTAATTTAGCTACTACTTAGCCTGTTTTATAAGGGACTCAGCAATTAAAAGTTCGGCAATCTGGATTGCGTTAAGTGCCGCGCCTTTACGAATTTGATCGCCACATAGCCATAGCTCTAATCCATTAGGATGAGAAATATCTTGACGAATTCTTCCCACCAGTACATCATCTTTGCCACTTGCATCAATGGGCATAGGGAAGTAATTTTTGCTGAAATCTTCCACCAGCTTCACGCCTGACGCTTCGCTCAAGATTTCTCTGGCTTTGTCTGGATTGAAAGGATGAGCAAATTCCAAATTAAGTGCTTCAGAGTGAGCTCGTAATACAGGAACTCGGACACAAGTTGCTGTAATCCGAATATCAGGATCGCCAAAAATCTTACGAGTTTCATTCACCATTTTCATTTCTTCCTCGCAATAGGAGTTAGCAGTCATTGGTGAATTGTGAGGAAATAGATTAAAAGCCAAGGGATAGGGAAGAATTTCAGGTTTAGCAACTTCTCCATTGAGAATAGCTTGGGCTTGTATCTGCACCTCCTCCATCGCTCTTGCGCCAGCGCCGCTTGCCGATTGGTATGTAGAAGCAACAATACGCTGGATGGGCTGAACTTGATGCAAAGGATATATAGCTACAGCCATCAAAATAGTGGTGCAGTTGGGATTGGCAATGATGCCATTATGATGTTTTGCAGCTTCGGGGTTTACCTCTGGCACGACTAGTGGCACATCAGGATGCATCCGAAAGGCACTGGAATTGTCAATGGACACTGCTCCTGCTTTGGTCGCGATCGGCAACCATTGTTTAGAAATGCTGCCGCCTGCCGAAGCAAGAACTATATCTACATCGTCAAAGGATGATTCAGTAACCGCTTCGATAATAATTTCCTTGCCAGCAAAGGTGATCGCTTTACCTGCTGAGCGCTCTGAGGCTAACAATTTCAAGTTATTTAATGGGAAATTTCTTTCTTCTAACAAGGCTAAAAGCTCTGTGCCGACTGCGCCTGTTGCTCCCAAAATGGCAACGTTATACTTTCTACTCAATGAACCTCCGCAATAAAAACATCAAATTTAGGGTGGAAACTTTTGGTGAACGTCGATAATGACCTGTGATCAAATCACATATATCTCGGTCATTTGGTTCAACCTTAATCACATATTAACAAACAATAGAAATATTACTACAGCGATCGCTAACAATTGTGATTAGAAAACCAACTTTGGTAATTTCAGCGCCTATAGGTTCTGGAATCACCAAAGTTGCTGATCACATTAATGATGACCTAGGGACCTGTAAAAATCGCATCTTCGACATCTTGACGGCTTAGGGAGTAAGGAAAAGCGCGTTGAATTTCTTTGCCCCCGATCACATCTTGAATGTAGCGCACTCGGATATCTTCCACATCCATAATGATTTCGGCTTGCCATGAGGGGCGAGTCACTCGCCATACATTGGGGTTAGAACGATCTTGAGAACATCCTTGCTGATCTAACCATAATTCGAGGGCAGGCAGGGGATGGTTGTAGAGAGGGGTAGTGGGGGTGGGGAGCGTCATAGCAGACGGATTTTATGGGGATTTAAAGATAATTAAGCAAGCAAGTATAGATCTAATCTAAGTGATTGCTTGAGGTAGAAGCGAATCACCGCGTAGCCAAGCTACTAAAAAAGCCAAAACTAAACAGAACACTAGAGTAACACCAATCATCAGTAGTGCAAATAGCTCCCCCCCAGATAATGGTCTTTCGGTGGGTAAGCCATCGTCATTAACAGTCTGAAGGTTTTTGGGCATTTTGAGTTTAGATTTGATCCCATTATCAAAAACTTGATCGTCTTGGGCATTACTTCGATATTGAAATCGAGAAAACTGAATCAGGCGATCGTAATTGCTACGTCGTTCAGCATTACTAAGGGTGGCATAGGCTTCATTGATTTGGCGAAAATATTCAACGGCTTCTTCTTTGGGCAATTGCGTAGTGTCGGGATGGTATAGCTTGCTAAGGTCACGATAGGCTCGGCGAACGTCCATTTCATTTGCCCAAGGAGTAATTTTAAGAATGGCGTAGTAGGTTTTTGACATAGAATTCACAAATTTGCATAACGTTTTTGTTGCTTCAACTATTGATAGGAGTATATTTACTCTTATCGCCCATATTCCCTTTTCTGTGCTATCTCCATGCCTTGGACTCGCATCATTAGTGCTTTATTAGTCATTCCGCTAGTTTTAGCGGCGATCGCGATCGGTGGTTGGGCTTTCACCGCAGCTTTTGCGCTGCTGGTAATTTTTGGACAGATGGAATACTTTGCCCTAGTTAGAGCCAAAGAGATCGTCCCTGCTAGCAAGATCACGATTTCTGTCAGTTTAGCCTTACTTGTTGTGTCACAGCTAGAGGTGAGTCTAGCGGATGCTGTCATACCGATTGCGGGTACTTTTATTTGCTTTTATTTACTATTTCAAACAAGAATCGCCACGATTTCTGATATATCTGCTTCAATTTTAGGCTTATTTTATGGAGGTTATTTACCTAGCTTTTGGATTCGTATTCGGGGACTGGGTGATGGATCGCTCTTTACCGTTAGCGATCGCCTTCAGCAATTTGATTTTTTTAGTTACCTACGAAGTCTCGATCAACTTTCTTGGTTACGCATTACCTTCCCTGTGTCATTGGGTTGCATCTATGTATTAATGGCTTTTTGCTGTATTTGGGCTTCTGATGTAGGCGCTTATATATTTGGCAAAGTGTTTGGACGCACTCGCCTATCGGATATCAGTCCTAAAAAAACTGTGGAAGGGGCGATCGCGGGGCTAATTTGTTGCTGTTTGACGGCGATTATTTGGGCTTTTAGCCTAGGATGGTCACAGTGGTGGCTATCGGGCGCAATTTTAGGGCTATTAATTGGCATTGCGGGCTTATTAGGCGATCTTACAGAATCGATGATGAAACGCGATGCAGGAGTTAAGGATTCTGGGCAAATTATGCCCGGACATGGCGGCATCCTTGATCGCGCTGATAGTTATGTATTTACGGCTCCCTTGGTGTATTACTTCCTAACTTTGATTCTGCCCCTTGTACGTTAATTCCCAATATTTCAATTAAGCGTGCGCGGCAAAGCCGCGCACGCTTAATTGAAATATTGCCAAATGTACTAGGACATAAAACCCAAGAATTGGCTGGCGGCGCGGAGCGCCGCCAGCCAATTCTTGGGTTTTGATACAGTGCGAAGCGCCGTAATACAATCAACGAAAGCTACAGCCTGTTACGGCTTTGTGTAGTACAAGCAAATTTTTGAAAGGCTGGCTTCGCCAGCCTTTCAAAAATTTGCTTGGTTTTTAAGAAAGCGCAAAGCGCTGTATACAGTAAATGTTTAGATAATCTTCAAAATTTTATGATTGACAAACTCGGATTTTGGTTAGTTTGGGTTTTATTCTCGGTCTATGCCTTTGTGTTTGCGCCACCCGATCGCCCTGATACCTTTGCTCTGATCCAAAAATTAATTGCTGGTGAATGGCAAGGCACAAACGCCTACATCGTGGCTTTGTTTAACTTGATGGGGGTATTTCCTTGCGTGTATGCCTGTGTGCTAGCAAGCGATGGCAGGGGGCAGAAAGTACCCGCTTGGCTATTTTCGGGATTATCTTTTGCGGTGGGAGCCTTTGCGCTGTTGCCTTATTTCGCACTCCGAGAGCCAAATCCTAGTTTTGTCGGTAAAAAAAACTGGACTATCAAAATTTTAGAATCACGGTTTACCGCGATCGCGATTAGTGCGATCGCGGTTTATTTTTTGGTTTATGGCTTTTCTTTGGGCAATTGGGCAGATTTTGTGCAGCAATGGCAAACTAACCGATTTATTCATGTGATGAGCTTAGATTTTTGTATGTTGTCGCTGTTGTTTCCTTGGTTACTTGGAGATGATATGGACAGACGCGGCATGACGGATGATCGCTTTTTTTCATTTATCGCCCTAGTGCCTCTAGTTGGCGCTTTGATCTATCTTTGTTTGCGATCGCCGTTGATTGAAAATGAGGAGATTAAAACCTAAAAAAACAAGAAGGCATAAAGCGCCTTCTTGTTTTTTTAGGTTTTAAGGCGAGTTGCTAGCCTTTCAATATAAAACCCAAAGAAGCTGATTCGCACGCCTCGCGTACGAATCAGCTTCTTTGGGCAAGGTACTTAGAACAAATCTAAGTCTGTGACTGCACCTTTGCTGCTACTAGACACAAGGGTTGCATATTTTGCCAAAACACCTTTGGTATAGCGAGGTTTGGGCGCAGTCCAATTAGCACGACGAGCAGCAAGTTCTTCGTCGCTAACATTGAGTTGGATCAAGCGTTGAGGTGCGTCAATAGTGATCGAGTCTCCTTCATGGACAAGAGCAATATTGCCGCCAACAAAAGCTTCAGGAGCAACGTGACCGACGACCATGCCATAGGTTCCACCAGAGAAGCGTCCATCAGTGATGAGGGCAACCGAATCGCCCAAGCCAGCACCAATAATCGCGCTAGTCGGCGCCAGCATTTCTCGCATTCCTGGCCCACCCTTTGGTCCCTCATAGCGGATGACGAGAATATCGCCAGCCTTAATTTTGTTGGCAAGAATTGCATCTAGACAATTTTCTTCTGATTCAAAAACGCGAGCGGGGCCTGTGATAATTGGATTTTTGACACCAGAGATTTTGGCGACCGAGCCTTCTTCCGCAAGATTACCTTTAAGAACAGCCAGATGCCCTTGCTTATACATAGGACGATCCCAAGGACGGATTACATCTTGGTCAGCGCGAGGTTCCGCAGGAATATCTTTAAGCACTTCCTCAACGGTTTGCCCCGTAATCGTCATGCAGTCGCCATGTAGTAAGCCATTTACTAAAAGCATTTTCATCACTTGAGGGATGCCGCCTGCTTTGTGTAGATCCGTAGCTACATATTTGCCCGATGGCTTGAGGTCGCAAAGTACAGGCACACGCTCACGAATACGCTCAAAATCATCGAGGTTCCACTCTATGCCTGCGGAATAGGCGATCGCCAAAAAGTGCAAGACTGCATTGGTCGAACCACCCACTGCCATGACCACGGAAATAGCGTTCTCAATGGATTTGCGAGTGATGATATCGCGAGGACATAAATTATTGCGAATCGCATTGACCAAAACCTTCCCAGCAAGTTCAGTACTGTCGGCTTTTTCGGGAGCAACAGCCGACATCGTCGAGGAATACATCAAACTCATGCCCATTGCTTCAAAAGCAGAAGACATCGTGTTTGCGGTATACATCCCACCGCAGGAGCCAGCCGTTGGGCAAGCATTACGCTCAACCGCCGTCAATCTTGACTCATCAATTTTGCCAGCGCTAAATTGTCCAACTGCTTCAAAGGAGCTAACTACGGTCAAATCTTCGCCATCTAAATGCCCCGGTTCGATAGTGCCGCCATAGACAAACACCGCAGGAATATTCATTCTTGCCATCGCGATCATCGCCCCTGGCATATTTTTATCGCAGCCGCCGATCGCTAAAACACCATCCATGCTCTGACCAGTACATACAGTTTCGATGGAGTCGGCAATCACATCACGGGATACAAGGGAATACTTCATGCCTTCAGTTCCCATAGAGATGCCGTCACTGATTGTGATCGTCCCAAAAACTTGGGGCATCCCATTAGCGGCGCGAATTCCCGCTTCAGCGCGAATAGCTAATGGTGCGATGCCCATATTGCAAGGGGTAATGGTACTGTGGGCGCTGGCGACACCAACAATTGGCTTCGTAAAATCGGAATCTTGGAAACCAACGGCGCGTAACATAGCGCGGTTTGGCGATCGCTGTACGCCTTCGGTAATGATGCGACTGAGGCGATTATCGGACATATTGCAAATCTCTGTAAGGTTATTAACTAAACCATTTTAGAATTTTTGGACACAGGAAAGATCGTTGCAGCGCTCTAAGTTTACGAAAAACCAAGAACTAGTTGGCGGCACTTCGCGCTCAAACCCAAACCAAGAGATAGATACGCCATTTCTTGGTTTGGGTTTGCTACGGTCATTTGCTAGTACATTTGGCGATCGCCGCTTCAGCAACAATGGGATTGTCAACAGTTTTACAGGTAGAAATGATCGCTTGAGTCATGATGGAGTCATACGATGAGCGATATCGTCATAATATAGCAATCTCCTCGATTGCCCCGTCTAGACAACCCATGCCATCTTGCAATGACTCAATCCGACAGAGACGATCGCGCAACTAGTCACCGACAACTTAATCGTCATGCTAATTTATAAGCCTAGCGTAATGCCTCTTGCCATCATGGTAGCAAGCAGAGGGATTAGACTAAATCCGACAAGCTCAACGTGAATGATTGTTTTTAAGGTTTTTACTTTCTCTGGACTTACTTCTGGGGGCTTTTCAGCGCGAAGATTTTTAATCCACATCAAGAACGAGACTGTAGGATATAGCGACAATAAGCCAACCGCAATAAATAAAGATATCTTCATCCAGAAGACTGGTTGATGTGAATAGTAATCCGCACCTTTTTCAAAATATAAATATCTTAAAATCCCTGTTACTAAAACCGTAATTCCCGCAATTCCATAAATAGTATCGGCAATCAGAATTCTCCATCCATCACGATTGGTGAGGTCTTGTTTGAGCGTAAATAATTCTGTAGATAGAGCCGCAAAAATCAGCCCTAGACTCAAATAATGTAAATAGGCGGCGATCGCATTAGCCCACATAGTCTGTTCCTCAGTTAATTGTCTAGGTTATCCATGATAACTGCCGTGATGCGACAGCTATCATAGATTTTTAACGCGATCGCCAGTTATGACAGCAACACCAAACTCAACCACTGATATTCTCGATATTATTAGAGCTGATTACGCGAAGTTTCCTGACGCTCAAACCTATAGCATCTATAGCGAAGATGTCTATTTTAAAGATCCTGTTTATAACTTTCGCGGCATTAAGCAATATCAAAAAATGATTGGTTTCATTACCTTTTGGTTTAAAAATCTCAAGCTGGATCTCCATGAGATTAAACGGACTGATAATTTAGTCACAGCAAAATGGACAATGAGTTGGGATGCTCCGTTGCCGTGGAAGCCTAGAATTTCGGTTACTGGGTGGAGCGATCTGACTCTTGGGGATTTTACAGATAATTCTGGCGATCGCGAATTAATTATTTCGCATATCGATTATTGGGAATGTACTAAGTTTGATGTGATCAAACAGCATTTTGTTTTTTAAATAGCTAGAAGATAAGTGACGCGAAGCGTCACTTATCTTCTAGCTATTTAGCTTTTAGAGGAGAAATTTTATGAAATCTGGTTATACCTTGCCTGTATTTGCGATCGCGGCGGCTAAAGCTGCCATTCTTACTATTCAAAAAAATAACTCAAATCTAGTAGAACTTGATTTATTAGAATCAGGATTAGGAGAAATAGCGATCGCCCAAAGCTCTATTATTGAAGAGAATACTGCGATCGCGATCGTTGTTAGTGATCCAGGAGATAACCTTGATCTCACAGCAGGTACACCTGTTTGGGCATGGGTAAAACTTGAGCCGTTTAGTCAAGAGAAAATCATATTAGAAGCAGGAGAAGGGCTAGGACGGACAGCCAATGGTAAACCTGCTATTTATCAATTGGCGCGAGATTTGGCAGAAGTTAATCTTTTACCATTATTGCCAGAAAAGATAAGTGCGAGAATAAGGTTTATTTTGCCAGAGGGACAAGCTTTAGCTAAACGTACTTCCAATGCAGCTTTTGGCATTCTCGAAGGACTCTCTCTATTGGGAACTTCCGCTATATCAAAACCTCTCTCTGTTGAAGATAAATTAGAAGAATTTCGAGCCACTTTACAAAAAAAAGCTGCACATTCTCAGAAACTCGCTTTTTATATTGGTGCAAATGGTTATCAAGTTTGTCAAAAGCTGGGATTTGACGATTCGCAGTTGGTTCAGACGGCTAACTGGATAGGAGCGATGTTGGTGGAGGCAGCCCTTTTAGGGGTGACTTCGATTACTCTGGTGGGCTATCATGGCAAGCTTCTTAAACTAGCGGGTGGAATTTTTAATACTTCTAGTCACTTAGCTGATGCTAGAGTCGATATTCTGGTTCGAGCTGCCGTACATCAGCGTCTACCGATAGAACTAATTGAACAGATAGAACGTCTATTTACCGCTGAAGCTATACATAAATTATTAGTTGAGCATGGTTACGATCGCCAAGTTTTGCAATACATCACCGATCAAATTACCCAACGCGCCACTGCCTATGTCCAAAAATATACTGATCTAAAAATTGAAATCACCACAATTTTGTGCGATCGCTTAGGGCAGTTAGTTGTCTAAGATATAGTAAGTAGCTGAGCGCTCAACCGCAATGGCGCACGCTGCGCGTGCGCCATTGCGGTTGAGCGCTCAGCTACCTATTTTATGCAGTTTCCTGTCTTAGAGTTTTGTAATGCAACCAGTTTATATCGTCGGCGCAGGGCCGGGAGATCCCGATCTAATCACAGTTAAAGGTCGTAACCTGCTCACCAAAGCCGATGTAATCGTTTATGCCAATTCCCTCATTCCCAATTCAATGCTGCAATTTTGTCGCACTGATGCCGAGATTATTCCCACTGCAAGCAAATCCCTAGAAGAGATTCTCGAAATTATCATTAGTCGAGTGCGATCGCAAAAATTAGTAGTGCGGTTACATGACGGCGATCCTAGTTTATACGGCGCAATTCAAGAGCAGATGGTCTCTTTAGCTGAAGCTAATATTCCCTTTGAAATCATCCCCGGAGTAAGTGCTTTTCAATTAGCTGCCGCCCGTTTACAAGTAGAACTAACTGTTCCTGAATTAGTCCAGACGATTATTCTCACCCGCATCAGTGGACGCACGCAAGTCCCCGAACGCGAAGAATTATCAAGCCTTGCCGCACACCAAGCCTCATTATGTCTATATCTCAGCGCTCATCACGTAGAGAAAGCCCAAGCAAAATTAATGGAACATTACCCATCTGATACTATCGTGGCAATTTGCTATCGATTGGGTTGGGATGATGAAAAGATTTTGACTGTTACTTTGGCAGATATGAGTTCGACTACGCAAAAAGAGAACTTAACTAGAACTACTTTATTTGTAATTAGTCCTGCTTTAAATAATTTAAAAGGCAACACCAAAGAGCGATCGCAGCTATACAGCTCCCACTACAAGCGACTTTTTCGTTAAAAGCCTCTAATTAGCGGTGTGGTGCGCGGCTAATCAGAGAGATAGTTGCGGCGCTTTGCGCCGCAACTATCTCTTGGGTTTTGGCTGACCATAGCTATATTTTCTATACCGACAGCTATACAATGAAGCAAGTACAAATAATTACTTCGGATATAGCGATTAACATGGGGCGATTAGGCGTTTTACTATTGAATCTTGGTGGGCCAGACAAATTAGAAGATGTCCGCCCATTTCTGTATAACCTATTTGCTGATCCAGAAATTATTCGCTTACCTTCGCCATTACTCCAAGCTCCCCTCGCTTGGTTAATATCGACCTTACGAGCTAAAAAATCTCAGGAAAATTACAAAAAAATTGGCGGTGGCTCACCACTAAAACGTATTACTGAAGCCCAAGCTCATGCCTTGCGATCGCAGCTTCAAGAAAGTGGTCATGATGCTCAAATTTATATTGGAATGCGTTACTGGCATCCCTTTACCGAAGAAGCGATCGCCCAAATTAAGGGCGATAAAATTACCGAGTTAGTCATTCTGCCTCTTTACCCACAATTTTCTATAAGTACCACAGGCTCCAGCTTCAGATTGCTAGAGAGACTGTGGCAAAATGATCCTGAATTGCAAAAAATCAAATATACAGTTGTGCCTTCTTGGTATGACAATGCTGGCTATTTGCAGTCAATGGCTGATCTGATCGCCAAAACTCTTGAAAAGGTCAAAGATCCTAGCACTGCTCATATTTTCTTTAGCGCTCATGGCGTGCCTGTTAGCTATATCGAAGAGGCGGGTGATCCTTATCAAAAGGAAATAGAAACCTGTGCGGCGCTAATCATGCAAAAGCTAAATCGACCCAATCCTTATAAACTTGCCTATCAAAGTCGCGTGGGGCCGGTTGAGTGGTTGCAGCCCTACACCGACGCAGCCATCAAAGAGTTAGCACAGCAGAATGTCAAAGAGTTGGTAGTAGTTCCGATTAGTTTTGTGTCTGAGCATATTGAAACTCTTGAAGAAATCGATATGGAATATCGAGAAATCGCCGAACACGCTGGTATTACGACCTTTGCTAGAGTCCCCGCGCCTGATACTGATGGGACTTTTATTAAGGCTCTTGCGGATATTGTGAGCAAGGCTTTGAGCGATCGCCCAATTCCTTTTTCAGAAACAATCCAACCGCAAAAAAATACAAAACTCTATCCCCAAGAAGGTTGGGAATGGGGGATGACTCCCTCTGCCGAAATTTGGAATGGGCGGTTAGCTATGGTCGGTTTTTTAATTTTGCTATTACAGCTATGGCTCGGTCGAGCCTTACTATTTCAATAAAAAAGCAGCGCAACGCGCCGCTTTTTTATTGAAACTGCAAAGCCTGTGGCGATCGCCACAGGCTTTGCAGTTTTTTATTGAGAAATTGTCTTTTGAGTGAGATAGCGATCGCAAAGTACTAGAGCGACCATCGCTTCTACCATCGGCACAGCACGAGGTAATACACAAGGATCATGGCGACCCTTGCCTGTGAGTGTAGTCTCTTCGCCTGCAACAGAGACAGTATTCTGCTCTTGCAAAATTGTCGCCGTCGGCTTGAAGGCAACCCGCAAAATGATATTTTCGCCATTGGAAATACCGCCTTGAATGCCTCCAGAGTTATTAGTACGAGTTCGTAGGCGATCGCCTTCTAGATAAAACTCATCGTTATGTTCTCGTCCTGTCAATAGCACGCCATCAAAGCCTGAGCCAATCTCAAAGCCCTTGCTAGCAGGCAAAGACATCACCGCTTTCGCTAAGTCTGCTTCCAACTTGTCAAACACAGGGTCACCCAGCCCCACAGGTACATTTCGCGCCACACATTCGACAATGCCGCCCACGGAGTTGCCATCGCGCCGCACTTGATCGATATATTCGATCATCTTTTCCGCCATTTCAGGATCAGGACAGCGCAAAATATTGCTTTCCACCTGCTCCATCGTTACCGTATTTGCATCAATATTTGGGGCAATCATGTCCTTAACCTGACGCACATAGGCAATGATTTCCACACCTGCGGCTTGTTTGAGGATTTTCTTCGCGATCGCCCCCGCCGCTACCCGACCGATGGTTTCCCTTGCGGATGAACGTCCGCCGCCTTGCCAGTTACGAATGCCATACTTAGCTTGATAGGTGGCATCAGCATGAGAGGGACGAAATTTCTCGGACATTTCCGAGTAGTCATGGCTACGCGCATCCTTGTTCTGCACCAAAATCATGATCGGTGTGCCAAGGGTCTTGCCTTCAAATACCCCTGACAAAATTTGAGCGCGATCGTCTTCACGGCGAGGAGTTACGATTTTGCTTTGCCCCGGTTTACGGCGATCCAGATCAATTTGAATATCAGCTTCGCTAAGTTCTAATAGAGGTGGGCATCCATCGATGATCGCACCCACGCCACCGCCATGTGATTCGCCAAAGGTGGTGACGCGAAATAAAGTCCCGAATGTGCTACCCATGTTTAAATTTTGAATTCTAAAAAGTTTGACAGTCAACTATTTTATATGTAAAAGCAAGAGGGATTCGTCACTTCGTGACGAATCCAGCAATTCTCATTATGAAACCAATTTGGGGGTTTGCAGCGCCTAAGGCACTGCAAACCCCCAAATTGGTTTTTTGAAAGCCAGCCTACGGCTGGCTTTCAAAAAACTAATTTTTATAATGAGAATTGCTGTGACAAATCCCTCTTGCTTTTTAAGTTGAGGTTTTGTGTAGCCCAAGAAAGCGCAAAGCGCTGTATTTGACTTCTTTAGTACGTTTTTAATAAATACCCTCTAGCACATAAGGTTTTGGAAACAACAAAATTGGTTTTATAACGCGCCCCAAAAGTTATAATGAGCGCTTATGACTTGTTTACCAAAATAGATAAAACCACAGACTCAATATGGCAGAGGTTACTTTTTTTAACGCCCTCAGAGAGGCGATCGACGAAGAAATGGAGCGCGATCCAGCCGTTTATGTTTTGGGAGAAGACGTGGGGCATTATGGCGGCTCCTACAAAGTAACCAAAGACCTCTACAAAAAATATGGCGATTTGCGGTTACTCGACACCCCGATCGCTGAAAATAGTTTTACAGGTATGGCGATCGGCTCCGCAATGACAGGCTTGCGCCCGATCATCGAAGGTATGAATATGGGCTTTTTGCTACTCGCATTTAACCAAATTTCTAACAATGCGGGGATGCTCCGCTATACATCTGGTGGGAACTTCAAAATTCCGATTGTTATTCGTGGTCCGGGTGGCGTAGGTCGTAACCTCGGCGCAGAACATTCACAACGTCTGGAAACTTATTTCCAAGCGGTTCCGGGGATTAAGATGGTGGCTTGTTCCACCCCTTACAATGCTAAGGGGTTATTAAAGTCAGCAATTCGTAACGATAATCCGATTATTTTCTTTGAACATGTTTTGCTATACAACCTCAAAGAAGATATTCCCGATGAAGAGTATCTACTGCCCCTCGACAAAGCGGAAATTGTGCGCGAAGGTAGCGATGTCACGATCTTGACCTATTCCAGAATGCGCTATCACGTTATGAAGGCTGTCGAAACCTTAGTAGAAAAAGGTTATGACCCTGAAGTGATTGACTTGATTTCTCTCAAGCCTATCGACATGGATACTATTGCCACCTCTTTGAAAAAGACACATCGCATTGTGATTGTTGAGGAAGGTATGCGTTGTGCCAGTATCGGCTCTGAAATTATTGCTTCTATAAATGATAGTTATTTTGACGAGCTAGATGCGCCCATCGTAAAGTTAGCGGCTCTTGATGTGCCAACTCCTTACAATGGCGGCTTAGAAAATCTCACCATTCCTCAACCAGAGGATGTCATTAAAGCGGTTGAGAAGTTGTTAGCTTAAAATCAAAATAAGAAAGGGTCACATAGTAACCCTTTCTTATTTGTATAGCAACAAAAGAGATATCTAAAACATAAAAAACAAAGATGAATGGAGGCGCTTCGCGCCTCCATTCATCTTTGTTTTTTATGTTCTAAGCAAACCTTGTAACCGTCCAAGAGCCTACAGAAAAATCAATGGCCTAGGATTTTGTACAGGAGCCTGATGAAGAGTAGGAAGGTAGTGTTTCACATTTGTTGGGGAGAAAATAACAAGCATAGGCTATAAAAAATGCTGATATGAGGTTGCCATTTTTATCAATTACCTAGTTCAACAAATGTGACACACTACCAGTAAGACCATCTGCGCGTTTGATAGACATAAGTAAATTTAGATGTTTGCAAGTTTAAAGAGGCAGACGATTAGTATCATCAATGGAAAGAACTAAAACACGTCTTGTTCCACTTTACTCTCTGCCAGCAGTCGGATTGAGGTTTGCAAAGTAAATTTGCGTTTAAATAGCTGAGATCTTGTCATAGGCTTCTGACTCAACATCAGGGACTTTTGCCAAGATTGCCTCATACTTTGCTCGACTACCCCTCTTAGCCCGTTCACTGAGATAACTTTCCGTCATCAGCGCTGACAACTTTTCAGCGATCGCTGTAGATATGAATTGATCAATAGAAATACCATCACGACTTGCAAGTTCAGACAAACTCTTGTGCAAAGAATCAGGAATTTGAACTTGGACGATACTCATGGCAACTTTCCTATCAACCGTAAAAAATCTAGAGGTTTAAACAATTGTATTCCAAACTGCTCAACACCATGAAAATCATGAGTGTTATATGTAATTATACTCGCACCCTCAGCTTTAACAGCAAGCTCTAAAACCAAGTCATCTTTGGGATCGAGCAAAAATGGTCGCCAAAGAAAGAAAATTTCATGTTTAACTCCCACTTGACAATAAAAATCAACCAGATCATCTACATCATCCAAACTCAGGTAAGAAATTTGCCCTTCTCTAGACAAAACATCTCTATATTCCATGACGAGAGGTACTGATAAATGTATGTCAAAGCACTCTGTACCAATAAGATTTAACAACTGAAATGCACAGCCACGTCTAGATCTCAAATCCAGCAACAATGACATTAGTATCAATTACAATTTGATGCGGCATTGATAATGACCTTTAGAATTATCGAGTTACCATAAGTATTTTTCCTATTTCAAATTTTGGTTGATTAGATAGAAATTTTCTATCTAATCAACCAAGTCGCTATGTTATAGAGAATCTATGGCTTCTGCTCAGGGAACATACACTTGTCAGAATCGCAACCCGCAGGGCCCGCATCCATCAACTCACCCGAATCATAACGCAACAAACTCGCGTAAAAATCATCAGACTGGCGACGTACTAGCACCTCAGCACTGAGCTTCTCATAGGTAGCCTTATCGATTGGCTCAAAAGGCAACCGAGGGAAAGTTTGCAGGTCATCAAAACGCGCCAACAGCGCCGCCGAGATGTAACCCTCATCATCACGAATCGCTTCGTAAATCTTCTTTCCTAAAGGCTCGATTTCATGCTCGCGCAATTCCAAAGTTGCGGAAGTATTATGACGGGTGTAATGCTTCTGCACCTGCATATAGAAATCAAACTGCGCCATCACATCGAACTTACTGATGTCTACCTTGTCCGCACCGTCAAGGTCAGCCCAAGACACGCTCACAGGAATCTCCACCAGCCATTCCGTACATCTCGGATCGAAAGGATCATTGAGCAATTGTCCATTCTCATCCTTGTCTGATTGCGAAGGAATGATGCTATAGCCATAGTCCATGCAAGCCCGCGCCACAGGATCTTCCTTACGGAAAGTGATCCGACGGATAAAGCGCTGTGCCTTCGGAGGATGCCACCCTGGGGAAGCACCAGTCAGCAAGGATTTTGTGCCTGCGGGTTGTGTTGTAGTACAACGATTCGGACGGCGTAAACCATGCGCGTCGCAATATTCCCAAACCGTCTGATGAACGATTTCACGCCAGCGATCAAGGTAAGCAGCTTCTTTCTCTTTAAAGTCTAGACCTTGCACAGTGTCAGGACGACCCGATTCAAACCAGCGCAACCATTCCACACCAAAGGCATGAACGAAAAAGTCAAATAGTCCTGTAAATGATACGCCCACAATCGGATCGACATCACGGCTAAATTGATAGCGTTCTTCGATGAATTGATGATTAAGCAGAGACGCAACTGATAAAGCACCAGCTTTAAACGCTGCTTCTTGTTCCTTCTCATCCTTAGGATTAATCAGATTAAGATGCACTTCCGAAAGATTGCAATGGAAATCTGCTCCCAAAATTTCACCACAGGGATTCAGAGCATAACGCTGTAATCTATGCTCTAACTCATTCTCAGAGACTTCAGATTGATGCGATCGCAACCATGCTTTGCCTTCTCCTTTGACATATGCAGCAAGGAAATCACGCTTGAGTTCGGGAGTCGTAATCAAGTCAGCATTAGAACGTGCGATCGCCTCACCTGCCCATTGAATTGCACCTTCACCCGAATAATATTGCTTGCGAACAGCATCAACACATTCTTGTTCAGTCGGCTTGCGATGGAATACTCTTGTGTGGTTCGCCATTCTCAAAGCATCACGCTCAGGATCAATTCTCCAGTTACCCGCTTCATCCTGCTGCCAGAGATTATCCTTTGCAACAGAACCGAGCGCATCTTCTGAAGAGAATTGGCGCATCCCCGCACTTCTTCGGATGTTCCCAGCCACGATACAAACGGCGGCTTCATCGATGAGGATACAGCACTCAACCGAGGTGAGTTGACGACCGATCGCTTTATTTAAAATGTTGGCACAGCGATCGTAAAGCGTAGGCAACTTGACAGGATTTGCCATACCGCCAAAACCTTTGAGGGCTTCACCACTGGGGCGAACATCACTGATATCAACGGTGACTTGGACAGGTTTAGATGCGTCAAACTGCTCATCGCTACATAGCTCAAGTAGAGATTGGTAGGACTTGACCCAACCTTGACGACTATCACCGACAACAAACTTGACCGCATTATTGGCATAGTCAAACTGGACATCAGTATTGTGGCGGCGATCGCTTACAGGTGTTGTCCCGATCGCACCAACGACATTTACTTGCAACTGGTTACGAATGACGGGCAGTTGGCTAATGTACTGAGGCTCTAATACGCCGCCGGTGCCAGATCCTTGCATGGCAAGATCCATCATCAAGCCAAAAGAGCGCCAGTCGATCACATTAGTGCTGGTGCAGTTATAGGAGCCAGAGAAATTTTCGGGGCGATCAACCCATTCTGTACCACCGACCCACAGCCAGCGTCCAGAGGTGAGGGACTTGAGCTGCTTTTGCATCTTGTCGATCAGGGCAACTTGTTCATCGGTCAGCTTGCCTAGGGTTTTTAAACCTGTAAGTGTGCGATCGCATACTTCAGCCCAGCTTTCGCGTTTGTTATTATATTTACGGCTATATGTCCTGAAAAAGACGGGATAAGCAGCAGGAGCGCTGTCGGGGAATCGAACCTCTTTATCGAGGCGAATAAATTCTTGCACCATAAAAAATGCTTTTGTTTTAACGTTGAGACAGATAATACCTTAACTCACATTTAGTGGCAAAAGCTTAACAAAATATATTTATTGCACTATTAGTAGATTTTGATCTACTCTAAAATCATGATTTAGAATGTATTACAAACCTCAAATAGCAAAGGCGACGCTTAGCGTCGCCTTTGCTATTTGGGATCTAATAGTCTCGTTGGTAAGCCATCAATACTGTACTGATTTTTCTTTTCCCAATATTCATAAACACCTTCCTCGCCTTTCTGCTCAGCCCAATCCTTTAAAGTTTGCCGATCGCCTACAAATTCATAAAAGGGAACCGCAAAACCGCAGGAGGTTTGCACAGATTCCACTTTGACGCGCATAATTTGGCGAGTACCCGCGATCGCAGGGAACAGGGATAAATATTTTTGCCATGCTGCATCTTTGGGGCGAATTGGTTCACCTTGTCCATAGAGGCGCAGAATTAGCGGCTTCTCAGTGAAACTACATAACATGAGCGTAATTCGGCTATTTTCGAGAAGATGCGCGGCGGTTTCGTTGCCGCTGCCTGTGAGGTCGAGATAGGCAATTTCGGACTCGTTAATTACGCGCAAAGCATCCATTCCTTTAGGTGAAAGATTCACGCGCCCATCAGGGGGAGAAGTTGCCACAAAGAAAATATGTTGTGCTTTGATGAAGTTTTGGAGTTCAGGTGTAATGTGATCGTAAAACTTTGCCATAGTAAATAAATTTTTTTAGTGAGGTTAACCATACCAGAACCGTAAGGAGCAAGATTTAGTCAAGAGTGTTACGATCGCTATAGGCAAATACAGGGACGAAAATCATGAAATACTACACATTTGGCAATAATCTTCCCAACGGCAGCGGCGATCGCTGGTCAGGTGTGCGCTTTTGGTTAACGACTTTACTCGTTTTTTGGACATTTAGTGCGATCGGATTGGGGTGGTTAGTCAACTCCTTTTTTATCTTGATCGGACTCATTACAATTGTCCCTGTAATTGCCTTTTTTGGATTGCAATGGTGGGTAAAACGTAGCATCGTCACCGCCGAATGTCCTGTATGTAGCTCCAGTTTTACTGCTTCCAAGTTAAGCCAGTTTCAATGCCCTAGCTGTGGTGAGCCACTGCAAGAGCATCAAAATAAGTTTGTGCGGATGACACCACCAGGCACTATTGATATTGACGTTCAAGTTGTTGACTAAATTCAACTGGATAAAAGCGGCAACAGTCGCAAAGATAATAGCCATAGTCCATCTCCAATCGTTAATGTAATTTTTTAGAAAAACTTAAAACCGAAAAAATGAATGGCAGTGCAACGCACTGCCATTCATTTTTTCGGTTTTAACCCTTGCTGTACTACTTACAGCCTATTGAGGCTTTAAGTAGTACAGAGAAATTGTGAAAGCGCCGCGAAGCGGCGCTTTCACAATTTCTCTGTGGTTTAAGTTAGCGCAAGGTGCTGTATCTACTCATGTTACGCAGAAGTTTCTAAGCCCCTAGCCGCTTTCCCGTTCTGGGAGAAGGGGATGAGGGCAGATCTTCGCTCTGCGTGAGGTGAATTATCTATTATTGACAAGCAATTCCCAAATCTCGTAAATTTGAGCGCAAATATTGTGCCATTTGCTGATTTTGCTGCTGTTCGTAGAGAATAATCGCCTTTTGTAGATGGGATACAGCAAAGTTAAAGCGACCGATTTTAAGGAAAATAGAACCCAAGTTTTGATGCGCTTCTGCATAATCTGGAGCAAAGGAAATCGCGTCTGTGTAAGCTTTAATCGCTTTATCAAAATATCCGACTTTTTTATAGGCAAGTCCTAGGTTGCAATGCGCTTGGGCAATGCTAGGCATAATCTCAATTACCTTCTGATAATAAGCGATCGCCTGTTGGCTCTGTTCCGCTTGATTCCCGATACGTTCATCATGATAGAGATTACCTAAATTTAGATAAGCGCCTATTTTTATAAGCTCAGGAATGTCCAATGCGATCGCCTGTTCATAGTTTCCTTTAGATAGTTCCCAATCATTACTAAACTCATAGGCAAGACCGAGATGGTAATGCAACTCATAGCGAACTAGATAATGATTTTCATGATCATTCAGTTCGCTTAATTTTAAGCCTCGGTGCAGAAGTTGCATTCCCATAGATAACTGCTCATTTCTATCTGCACTAATATACAAAGCTCCCAGTTTATTCAACATATAGATATCGTCAGGGAAGCTATCCAAATGCTTTTGCATTAAGCGAGATGCAAACTCAAACTTGTTCTTACGCGCAATTTCGCCTGTGGTATATCCGTAATGTCGCAAAGTCGGAATTTCCACATTAACGATTTGCCATTGCGGTTCTCTTTGTTGCAGACTCTGCACACTCTGATCAATTGATTCGTGATAGATACCTTCAAAGTGAACTTCTGGATGATTCCGAAATAGGCGTAGTACTAGCGAGTAGGGGGATTGTGTCGCGCCAATTTCTGACCGCAATAAATTTACGGCTAGACAATTATCTCTTTGCACTACATTTTGGAGAGTTGCGAGCGCCTCTGCTTCTAGAACTTCATCGGCATCAATAATCAAAATCCATGTCCCAGTTGCTTGCGCGATCGCATAATTACGCGCCTGCGAAAAATCATCACACCATGCAAACTCAAATACTCTAGCTTGATATTTTTTTGCAATCTCCACAGTGCGATCGGTTGAGCCAGTATCTACCACCACGATCTCATCCACCAAAAGCGTTAAACTTTCTAGACATTCAGGCAATCGCTGTTGTTCATTTTTGACAATTAAGCAAGCACTAATCCCTTTGATAACTGGTGCTTTGGGAAATAGTTGATTATTGATTAACATCTTGATGGCAGAACCATAGTTGGCTGGCGTGTCACATTTACTCGTTCCCTATTCTATCGTCACAAACTACCAACAAAATAATTAGCGATGTGCGGCTTTGCCGCGCACCGCTAATTATTTACTGGAAAGCGTTACTAATTCTCATGCTGATATCAAGCCAGTACGATCGCGTTACCATTGCCGAAGTCGAAATATAATCCATGCCTAATTCTGCAACGGCGGCGATCGTATCGATAGTAATATTACCTGAAGCTTCGATTTTAGTGCTAGGGCTATGCGCGCGTATTAAAGCGATCGCCTGTCGCATCATCTCCATCGGCATATTATCTAGCATAATCACATTTACATTAAGACTCGCCGCTTCCTGAACCTGCGCGACCGTCTCCGTTTCTACTTCAATTAAGGTTGTGAAGGGAATATTAGCGCGAACGCGATTTACGGCTTCAGTAATTCCCCCTGCTGCCGCAATATGATTATCCTTAAGCATCACGGCATCATCTAAACCATAGCGATGATTAATCGCACCACCGATGAAAGTCGCATATTTTTCTAAAATTCGCATCCCTGGAATCGTTTTGCGCGTATCAACTAAACGGGCGGGAGAATTTGCGATCGCTTTTACATAGGTCGCCGTAGTACTGGAGATTCCTGATAATCGCATTACTAGATTGAGCGCAACTCGCTCACCCATGAGCAAAGTGGCAAGGCTGCCACTAATTTCGGCAATCAATTCACCCGTCTTGACAGTCTGCCCATCCCGCGCGATCGCTGTGAACTTTACAGAGGGATCTAGTAAATAAAACACTCTGGCGGCTAGGGGTAGTCCTGCAATCACACCATCGGCTTTCGCAATCCATTTTGCATTACCAATTGGCGCATTATGATCAGGAAACAAACCATTAGTGGAGCGATCGCCACGCCCAATATCTTCGCGTAACCAGTTTTCGAGAATTGGATCTAAAACCACAAAAGGAGGAAGCATGACTTTGATATTGCCTAGCGAGTTTTCTAAATATTAACGAATTGCTTATTGTGTAAAATACCATAATAATTGCTGCATTAGAGAATAACTATAGCTACAACATCTTAAACAGTGTTGCAATTTTGGTAAAAACAACTATAATAAAATTATTCGCACATAGGTATTCCAGCCATGGTCGCCACAACATCTCGTTTTACAACAAATCTGCAATCCCCTACGTTAAATATTGCTACGGATGAATATGGACTGCTCACCGATCTTTATCAACTGACAATGGGCGCTTGCTATGTAAATGAAGGATGCGATCGCAAACGGGCAAGTTTTGAGTTGTTTGTGCGCCGATTGCCAGAAGGATTTGGCTATTTAATAGCAATGGGACTCGCGCAAGCCGTGGAATACCTGCAAAATCTTCGTTTCACTTCCGAGCAGATCGCCGCTTTACAAGCAACGGGAATTTTTGCCAACGCCGATCGCCGCTTTTGGGAATTATTGAAAAACTTCCGTTTTGAAGGTGATCTCTGGGCAGTTCCAGAAGGCACAGCGATGTTTGCCAATGAACCATTTTTAAGAATAGAAGCTCCACTTTGGCAAGCGCAATTGGTGGAAACCTATTTGCTAAATACGATCAACTATCAAACTTTAATTGCCACGCGAGCCGCCAGAATGCGTGATGTCGCGGGCGATCGCATTACCCTTTTAGAATTTGGTACAAGACGAGCATTCAGTCCCCAAGCTTCACTGTGGGCGGCGAGGGCAGCGATCGCCGCAGGCATGGATGCTACTTCTAATGTATTAGCAGCGCTGAAATTAGGAAGACAACCAAGCGGCACAATGGCTCATGCCTTGGTCATGGCTTTGAATGCGACCGAGGGTAGTGAATCTCAAGCTTTTACCGCTTTTCATCAGGTCTTCCCCAATAGCTCTCTTTTAATCGATACTTTCGACACGATCGCCGCCGCGCATAATCTTGCTGAAAAGGTAAAATCTGGGGAAATGCAAGTCAAAGGAATTCGCATTGATTCAGGAGATATTGCTTCAGTTTCTAAGGAGGTGAAGGAGATTCTTCCTAATACTACAATATTCGCTAGTGGAGATATTGATGAAGCGGAGATTCTGAGCCTAAAGTCCTTGGGAGCGCCGATCGATGGCTATGGCATTGGCACAAAATTAGTGACTGGTGCGCCTGTAAATGGAGTTTATAAGTTAGTGGAAATTGATAATATTCCTGTTTCCAAAAAATCAAGCGGGAAACAATCGCTCGCAGGGCGCAAACAAATCTGGCGTAATTTTGAGAATGGAATTATCTCAGGCGATCGCCTTACCCATATTTCTAAGTTTCCTCAAGCCTATGAGAAACCTCTACTAGAATGCATTATGCAGGATGGCAAATTATTGAAGTCGTTGGATGATTTAGATGCGATCGCAAAACGCACCCGCCAATCCGTAAAGTCTTTACCCCAAGCAGTTCGTAATATTGCTAAACCTGAGACAGTTCCCGTGGCGATCTCTAGAAGATTGGATAAGTAAAATAAACATTTTGGCTTGGTCATTAGGCTACCGTATTTTATGGCGATCGCTTGGCTGAATATCGTACAATCTCAATGAATTAGGTAAAACACTATGCTTAATTATTTGGCGATCGCTGAAGCACAGGAACAATTACCAGCATTCCTAAACGCACTCGACAAGTTATAAATTAATCCTTAAGAAAGCCAGTGAACAGATTAAAACTATGCAAATTCGTCATGCCAAGCTAGAGATTCCTCAAGATGATCCATTCAAAAATGATGCATTGGGACGTAAAGATCTAGAACCACCACTCACTCAGTTTGTCACTCAAGCGTCAGGTCCATTTGTCCTTGCATTGGATGCTTCTTGGGGATCAGGTAAAACTACATTTCTAGAAATGTGGCAAGTAAAGCTTAAGCAAGAAGGTCATATTTGTATGTATCTTAATGCTTGGCAAAATGATTTTGTTCCAGATCCTTTAATTGCAATTGTTGGAGAGTTAAAAAAGGCTATTGAAGATTATGCTAGCCAATCTGGAGAGGCAAGCATAATTATTAGTGAGCAGATGAAGAAGAATCAAAAGATTTTTGACTTGTTACTGAAACATATAGTGCCTTTAAGTGTGAAGATTGCAACACATGGGCTAATCAATATTGAACCTGCGATAGAAAAATTAATTGCTGATACTGCATCGTCTGGTGCAGAATCTCTCATAAATAACTATGAAAAAGGAAAATCTGAAATTAAAGAGTTTAGAAAAGCTCTTGGTGATCTTGCTAATCAAGTAGCTTCTCTAAACCCATCAGCCAAAGTAGTAATCATAATTGACGAATTAGATCGCTGTCGTCCTACATATGCGATAGAACTCTTAGAACGCGTAAAACATCTATTTGATGCGTCTGGTGTAGTTTTCATTCTGGGTATTGACCGCAGTCAGCTTAACCACTCAATACGGTCACTTTATGGTTCAGAATTTGACGCTACAGGATATCTCAGACGATTTATTGATCTGGATTATCGACTACCAGAACCAAAAGTAGGAAATTATTGTAATTATCTTTTTAAGTTTTTTGGTATTGAAAACTTAGTAAGAAAATTTCAAGTTCAAAATGCTGACTACGAAGTCAACCAATTAAGAGATTACTTGGGTGGACTTATGTCTGCAGCAAGTATGAGTTTACGAGTGCAAGAACAAATTGTCGCAAGATTAAGAATAGTTCTACAAACATTTCAGATCCATGATTCTGTATTCCCAATAACACTCAGTTTTCTTTTGTTCTTACGAGATTGGAATAGTAGTATCTATTCAGATTTTATTGAGAAAAAGATAGACATTTCTAATCTTCTTATTCAAATTGGGGATCTGCCTAAATTAAATGACTCGTCGATAAAAGTAGATTTGGATTTAATCGAAGCATATATTATTGCTGTTTTTAGCAATAATATTTTTGACAATGATAGAATTCATCCACATCTAAAGAAATATTTAGACCTTAACAAATCTCTGTCAGACTCAAAAAAATTGGACGACTTATCAAATGAAGAAAAAAAAGCCAAAAGCATTATTCGACACATAAATAATTTATTGGACAACAGAAACAACAGATTTTTTACTGGGTTTGAAACTATATTAAAGCGAATAGACTTTACGAATGATTTTGTGTCATACGATTAAGAGATATTAAGTGTATTTATATTGCTATTGATTTGGAGGCTTTGACAATCAGTATTAATTTCTAGTCTTTAGAAAAGAAATCTATCAAACTATATGCTAACAAATTATAAATAAATTGACAAAAGTTGTAATATGAAAATCAATAGTTTTAATTTTAGAAATAATAGCCAAAATTGGCATCTAGAAAATACCTACTTTGATAACTTAAACCTGTTAGTTGGTGCTTCTGGAGTTGGGAAAACCAGAATTCTTAAAGCACTTTATTTAATCTGTAATGTTGCTCAAGGCGAAGTCCAAATGCTAGAAGATGTAGAATGGTCTATTGACTTTTCTCATTTAGGACAAAAATATAGATGGGAGCTAAAGGCATTAAATCCAACTGAAACAACTTTTTCTAGTGAGCAAAATCAATCTGAAATTGTAGATGAAAAGCTCATTCAATTTGCAGAAGATAACGAGGCTATAGAAATTCTTCATCGCACTAAAACAGAATCTAAATTAAATCAAGGTCATATACCAAAACTTAAAAGAACTGAAAGTGCAATTACTCTTCTCGCAGAAGAACAATCTATAGCCCCAATAGCCGATGCCTTCAAAAGATTTATTTTCAATGAAACACTTCAAAATGTAGAAATATCTGTTGGTTTAGATCCTAGTAGCTTGATTTTATCCCCATCTTTAAATACTCAGTTAAAATCAATAAATACCGATCAGAATGCTTATACCAAATCTCTAGAAATATTTAAAGAAACTTCTATAAATTTCGCGACAATACTTAAAGCGTACTACCTAAAAAAATATTTTCCACAAATATTTGATGAGATCAAAGAAGCTTATATTGAGATTTTCCCAAGTGTAAAAGATATCAGAGTCACCGTAAATAAACAGTCTGATAAAAACTATAATCTTCTCCTTGAAATTCAAGAACACGGCTCAGAAAACTGGATTCCTCAATATCGAATCTCATCTGGTATGTACGTTACTCTAACCTATTTGATAGAAATAACATCCGCTCCTGAAGGATCGGTATTTGTCGTCGATGAATTTGAGAATAGCTTAGGCATTAACTGTATGCCCCAATTAACAGATTGTATTCTAGATAAATCGCCTAATCTACAATTTATTCTGACCAGCCATCATCCCTATATTATCAATAACATCCCTTGGAAGACTTGGCAATTAGTGAGCAGAACCAACGGCACTATCAGAACTAGAAAAGCTGTAGAGATTCCCGAACTCAATACAGCATCTAGCTTAGACAAGTTCACGCAACTAATTAACTTACTCGAACATGAGGAAGAAACTGCGTGAATCTTTTGTTTTTAGTTGAAGGAGGGAAAACAGAACCTAAAGTCTACAAAGCTTGGCTATCGCATCTATTTCCTGAGATCAACTTTGTAGAAAGACCTGAAGATATGACTAACAATACATGTCGAATCATTGCAGGTAATGGCTATCCCAACATGGTGAGCGCCCCAAAAATCTATGGAGGACGCTCCCGATTAGAAGAATGTTTACTAGATATCAAAAACTACAACAATGTAGATCATTTCTTCTTTTGTGTAGATTCAGAAGATGATCCTTATCAAACTAGATTCGATGAAATTCACTCCAAACTGGAAGACTTCAAAACCAAACTGGGTATAGATCAAACTCAAACTACAGAATTTCACATTATTGTTCAAAATTGTTGTCTTGAAACTTGGGTGTTAGGCAATGCTGATATTCCTTCTCAATACTCAGCCAAAGGTAATTCCGACTTTTTCTCAGTTTTTCAGCCTTACTATGACGTTCTGACCAACGATCCCGAATTAATGAGTTGTCCACCTGAATATATTACAAAATCCAGATTTCACGAAAAATATCTCAAGCAATATTTACGAGAATTTGGCTTGTTTTACAAAAAAGAGAGACCAAAGACCATTGAAGAAAAGAGATATTTTGAAGCTCTGATTAAAAGATGCAGATCAACCAATCATTTATCAAGTCTGAAGTACTTATTAGATATCTGGGACGAGATGTAGACAAGGCGATCGCTGTTTTGATTGGCTTGAGTATTTTAGCGATCGCTTTCCTTAAAGATGACTGCACAACGCTACCGTCCTGCTGCGATCGCAAAGTTGGCTCTTGCTGCAAAAGTTGTAAAACTGCTTCAACTTGAGTCTGTAAATCCTGACACTGTGGAAAAAGAGTAGTGAGAGTCATGCAATCAGATCCTGAGTTTAAGAAAATTTAACGCTCTCCCACAAATATATCACCAGTTCCCCAGTCAAATTTTGCATAGTCTTTACCTCCGTCAACTTGTAATAATTGTGATTTATAAATGATTTTCTGCCCAGCGTAATATAAATTTTTAAGGATGCTGATTGTTTGTAGGTTATTAGAAAAATAAAAAAATCCAGTAGTAGTAGGTTCAAACGGACATAAGTTGTTATTATTCTTAATATAAATAAATGTTTTCTTTCTGGTTTTAATAATGCAAGTAATGAATTCTGGTTGGACACAAATTGAGGAAGATATAGCTCGTAAAGCTTTTGAAATAGCCTATAAACGGGAAACTAGTGCTTTGATCGATTCAGTACGCCACAAAGTAAGCGGTTTGACTGAAATAGACGACATGTGGCAGTTACATGATTTTTTGAGCGTCAAGCGTCATGAGGTTGATGGTCGATATGACTACAATTTGCCAACGCTAGTTTTTATATTTGCTGGGTTGATTAAGGACGGGTGGATTACTTTAAATGAACTAGAAGGACTGAATGCTGATAAAATCGCGAAGATCATAGCTCTTACATATATGTAATTTGTTCTGATTAATACACAACTAAAAGTTAAAGGTTTTCTTAATATCTACCCTTAGAGGTTTTGAAACTTTAAACTCAGTGTGAGTACATATACTTAATGAATTAATTGAGTGTAGTAAGCCACTGTATTTTGTTTGTGCTAATCATTGTTCACACACAAGTATGGATTGCTGACAAAGCAGTTAGGATCTCAACTGAGAACTTAATCGGCTTCAAGTTTTTTAACCTTAAGGTTCTCCATTGGAACTAAAGAGTTAATAGAATTCCTTAATTTACAAGCAGGTAACTGAGCATAATTAAACATTAGAATTCAAACCCTGTGGAGCAGGCACAGCGTGTGTCACAGAGTTCAAAATTTTGAATTTAACTGCGCTTATCTACCTGTAAATTTAAATTTTTCAGTTAAACACTACAAATACCCCTATGACATACACCATTTCTTCAGCCAGAAATATTTTTCCTAATACTCTAGCTGCCGACGTTGTACCAGCTACTACTGCAAGATTTAATCAGCTTAGCCCTGAAGATCAACTAGCTTGGATTTGGTTTACTTATCTTGAAATGGGCAAAACCGTAACCATAGCGGCTCCTGGTGCGGCGAGTATGCAGTTGGCTGAGTTGACATTGAATGAAATCAAAAAGATGAATTTTCAGCAACAAACTCAGGTCATGTGTGACCTAGCCAATCGCGCTGATACTCCCATTTGTCGTACCTATGCGATTTGGTCTCAGAATATCAAACTAGGTTTTTGGTATCAACTTGGTGAATGGATGGAACAAGGAATTGTCGCTCCTATTCCTGAGGGCTACCGCTTATCTGCTAATGCTTCAGCAGTTCTTGAGACTCTAAAGGGTTTAGAGCCAGGACAACAAATCACAATTCTGCGTAACTCCGTAGTAGACATGGGATTTGATCCTAGTAAATTAGGTGGATATACTCGTGTTGCTGAACCAGTAATGGCTCCAAAAGAGATGTCACAACGCACACAAGTTACTATCGAAGGTGTTGACAATCCTACCATTCTGTCTTATATGGACAACCTCAACGCTAACGATTTTGATGCTTTGATCGCTCTATTCCTACCAGATGGCGCTTTGCAGCCTCCTTTCCAAAGACCCATTGTGGGCAAAGATGCAGTTTTGCGTTTCTTTAAAGAAGAATGTCAAAACCTTGTACTAGTCCCAGAAAGAGGTGTTTCTGAGCCAGCAGATGGTGGCTACACTCAAATCAAAATCACTGGTAAAGTACAAACTCCTTGGTTTGGATCGGGTGTTGGTATGAATATCTCTTGGCGTTTTCTACTCGATCCTAGCAACAAGATTTTCTTTGTCGCGATCGACTTACTCGCATCTCCTAAAGAATTGTTGAACCTAGTCCGTTAGTCGTTAAAAAACCGAAGAAAGAGGCGATCGCCTCTTTCTTCGGTTTTTTTACCTGTAGCGATCGCATGGAGCTTCGACTCATTTCAGATCGTTATGCAAGAAGTTCATGTAATCACTGCGAAGCAGTGATTACATGAACTTCTTGCTTTATGCTGTAACTAACTCGGAGCCAGTGGGAGACTTGCGGACATGGATTTGAGTAGGCAAGCGATCGGCTAGGCTTTGAATATGAGTAATTACACCGATCATCCGATCTTGTTGGCGTAAGGATTCGAGGATCTGGGTGACGGATTCAAGGGTTTCGCTGTCTAAAGTGCCAAATCCTTCATCTAAGAAAAGGCTGCCTAGTTCAATTCCCATCGATAATCTTTCTGAAAGTGCTAAAGCCATAGATAGAGAAGCTGCAAAGGTTTCTCCCCCTGATAGAGTCCGCACGCGCCGCTTTTCGCCACCATTCCAATTATCCGATACCCAATAGTCACCGCTTTCGATTTGCAGAGTGTAGCGATCTTCAGACAGTTGTTGCAATAGCACGGAAGCTCGACTAGCGAGTTCCTGTTGCAGACTATCGAGAATATATTCTTGGAACTTGTTAGATTGGAGGTCTTGAGCAAGGGTGTGATAGGTTAACTCTTGAGACTGCAAAGCTAATTTGCGTTCCTCGATCGCTTGAGATTCTTGGCATTTTTGATGGGCTTGCTCTAGCCAAGCTTTGATCGCCGCCCGACTCTCATTGGCTAATTGTAATTCCTGTTCAAGCTGATTTAGGGTTTCGCGGAGAGTGAGGATCGCTTGCTCATCGGTATGTTGATCGGCGATCGCTTCGGTGATCACTTGCAAACGAGTAGTTAGCTCTTGGACTTGACGCTGATAGGTGGTAATTTCCTGTTGCCAAGCTTCTATTTGCGATCGCGAAGTTTGAGCGGCGAGAAACTCGGCTTCGCTAATGTTGAGATTGCTAAGTTCTAATTGCCAATTAAGTTCTAGTTGATCACAATCAGCGATCGCTTGATCATGCTCTTGCTGGGCGGTCATCGTGGCAGACTCTGACTTAATCAAGTTCTCACGGGCTTGCTGATGCGCGATCGCCACAGATTCCAAGCGATCGCTGAGTTCTACTTTTTGGGCTAGCGTCTCGCGCTGCAAGATCTCATAACTTTTGCCTGCGGTGATTGCTTGTAGCTGCTGCATGATTCCTTGTAGTTGAGATTGACGTAGCTCTCTCTCATGTGTCGCTTTCTGCATTTCGAGTTCCGCTAGTTGCAGATTTTCGCGGATTGTATTGAGTTTAGTTTCCGCATTTTGTAAGTTAATTATTGATGCTGAACTTTCCTGAGCTAGTTTCTGATGGGCTTGCTCTTGAATTTCCAAGGCTTGGCGATCGCGAATAATCGCATCGGCTGTCCAAGGGGTTTGCAGGATCTGATCAATTTGTAATTGCCAACTTTGGACTTGATGCTCTAGATCTGTGGATTCTTGAGACTGAGCCTGTAATTGCAGTTGTGAAGTTCCTAGATTAGTTTCTACTTTAATCCGATCTTCCCGCAAACTTGCTAACTGGTTAACTTTAAGTTCACGCTGCTGTTGTAAAGTCTTAATTTCAATTAACTTGATCGCGGGCAACTCAGGCAATCCAACAATCACATAGTGATTGTTGCAAACAGGACAAAGATCGCCATCGTGGAGTTCAGTGCGTAAGGCATGAGCATGACTGCTTTGAAGTGCTTGAAAATTAGAAGCTTCGGCGGCGGCGATATCCAGATTTAGTTGAGTAACTTCACTTTCAGCATTAGCGATCGCAGGTTGCGATATGGCTAATTGATTGGTTAGTTGATTTACTTCATTTTTGATTTGCTCAAGTTTTTGCTGTTGTTTAGCAAAGTTGTTTTGCAAAATTTGCCATTGCGATAATGCAGCGGATACTTGGTGCAATTTTTCTAGTCGGCTGACATCACGAGGAGAATTAGCGATCGCCAATTCAATTTTTTGCAGAGCTTGGGTAGCATTTTGGAACGCAGTCTCCGCTAATTTTGTGTCTTTTTCAAGTTTAGAGAATGCTTGTGATCGCGCTTGGAGATTTTGCTCCGCTCTATTTAATTCTGCTTCAGATTGTTGTTGTTGCTGGTGGAGAGACTCCGCGATCGCTAATTTGCGCTCTTGTTCTGCAATCAGAGCTTGAGTTGCTAAACTCTCAGTCTGAACTTGTTTAAGGATTTGTTGTTGCTGCTCTAAGTTGGTTTGATCGTTGGCTAGCTTTTGCTTGGCATTGGTTAGGGACGCGATCGCAGTTTGGACTCGCTGACGAGTGGTTTGTAAAATCTTCCAATTCCCCGCAATTGCATGAGCCGCCTGAGCAGAATGGAGTTTAGTTTTTAGGATTTGTATTTGATCGGCATCCTGCTGTAGAGTCCCTATCTGAATAGAAAGCTGTTTATATTGCTGTATTTGTGACAATAATCGCTCTTCTGCATCCAAAATCTTTCGATTTTGCTTAGTTTTAATGTCTAGCTCAGGAATACTAACTTCTAACTGCTCTAATTCTTTTTGTTTTGCTTCTACATCGTCAATGGTGGGGGCTTGCATTCCTTCCAAAACTAGCTCTAGTCCTTCTCGCTCAGCCTTAAACCGACTGGTGCGATCGCTTGCCTCCTTCCGCATCTGCTCAAAAATCTGAAACCCTGCTAACTGTCGCAATATCTCTCGACGTTTGCTAGCCTCACCCTTAAGGAACTCGTCAAACTGTCCTTGTGGCAAGATGATCACACGGGTAAAAGTCTCAAAATCCATACCGATGATCTCTTCCACTTTTTGAGTGGCGCATCTATCCCAAACATCATCGATTAATTCTTCTAACAGAAAGTTTTTGATGTCAGTTTTGCCACGATTGCGCCATGTGCGTAAAGCTCTATATTGCTTTTGGCGCATCTCAAACCGCAGTTCTATCTTTAGCTGTGTCGCCCCTTGACTAACTAATTCCCGCGATGAGTTGGGCTTTTGAGCGACTCGATCATACAGAGCAAAAGTGATTGCATCTAATAACGAGGTCTTGCCTGCGCCTGTGGCTCCTGTAATCGCAAATAAATCAAGACTAGAAAAGTCTAATACTTGACGAGTTCGGAAACTAGTAAATCCTTCAATAATTAACTCAATGGGGCGCATGACTAATCTCTATAATAAATTTTGCTTACGCAGTTGCGGCGCAAGCACCACAACTGCGTCCTAGAGATTGAATGTTTGTTGGACAAAACACTCTTATTCCCTTCGCAGTGAAAAATTAGACATTGCGGCGCTTCGCGCCGCAATGCTAGTTATTGGTTTTTAATGTGTATTTTGATACTGGGAAGGGAGTATTTAAAAAGTCCCTACACCGCCAATAATCGCGGCTTAGGGACTTTTACCGAAAACTAGACTAGGTCGAATCGATCAGCGTTCATCACTTTCGTCCATGCAGATACGAAATCCTGCACAAACTTTGCCTTGTTGTCATCCTGAGCATAGACTTCGGCATAGGCGCGAAGGATTGAATTGGAGCCGAAGACGAGATCAACTCTTGTCGCTGTCCACTTGACCTGATTTGTGCGGCGATCGCGGATTTCATACAGATTATTATCAGCGGGTCGCCACGTATAACCCATATCCGTCAGGTTCACGAAGAAGTCATTTGTTAGTACGCCTTCCCGATCCGTGAGTACGCCATGTTTAGTTCCACCATGATTAGTTCCAAGCACGCGCATACCACCCACCAGCACCGTCATCTCAGGGGCAGTCAACCCCATCAGTTGTGTGCGATCGAGCATCAGTTCTTCGGCACTAGGGGCATAATCCTTCTTGAGCCAGTTACGGTAGCCATCATGGATGGGTTCTAGGGGTTCAAAGGATTGAGCATCGGTCATCTCCTCGGTGGCATCACCACGACCAGGAGAGAAAGGAACAATAACATCAAATCCTGCCGTCTTGGCAGCCTGTTCAACGCCAAAATTACCCGCAAGTACGATGACATCCGCCACACTTGCACCAGTATCCGCCGCAATGCCCTCAAGCACAGCCAAAACCTTGGTCAAACGTGCAGGTTCATTCCCTTCCCAATTCTTCTGAGAAGACAAGCGAATACGCGCTCCATTAGCACCCCCACGATTGTCAGAACTACGGAAGGTTCTGGCACTATCCCAAGCGGTGCATACCATTTCACTAATGCTCAGACCGCTGGCTGCAATCTTATCCTTTACAGTTTGAACATCATAGTTGGTACTTCCAGCAGGAATCGGATCTTGCCAGATCAGATCTTCTTGCGGCGCATCAGGACCGATGTAGCGAGTCTTTGGTCCCAAATCTCGGTGGGTCAGTTTGAACCATGCGCGAGCAAAGACTTCGGAGAAGTAGGCAGGATCTTGGTAAAAGCGATCGGAAATTTTCCGATATTTAGGATCCATCTTCACAGCCATATCAGCATCGGTCATGATCGGACTGAGGCGAATCGATGGATCTTCCACATCAACGGGTTTGTCTTCTTCTTTGATGTTGATGGGTTCCCACTGCCACGCACCAGCTGGACTTTTCTTAAGTTCCCAATCGTAGTTAAGTAACATCTGGAAATAGCCATTGTCCCACTGGGTGGGATGAGTCGTCCATGCACCTTCAATGCCACTGCTCATAGTGTTGCGACCAATGCCACGCTGGGTTTTATTAATCCAACCCAAGCCTTGATCTTCCACATCCGCTGCCTCAGGTTCTGCTCCGAGCAACTCTTCGCTGCCGTTGCCATGACATTTGCCCACCGTGTGACCACCAGCAGTGAGGGCAACGGTTTCCTCGTCATTCATTGCCATACGCAGAAAAGTAACACGCATGTCATTGGCGGTTTTGAGTGGATCAGGATTACCGTCCACGCCTTCGGGGTTGACGTAGATCAATCCCATCATCACAGCCGCCAACGGATTTTCCAGAGTTCTAATACCCGAATAACGGCTATTAGGATTATCGGTGGGGGCGAGCCATGCTTTTTCTGGTCCCCAGTAAATATCTTTTTCAGGATGCCAGACATCTTCCCGACCAAAGGCGAACCCGAAGGTCTTTAGCCCCATGGATTCATAGGCGATCGTCCCCGCGTAGGCAATTAAATCCGCCCAACTGAGATTATTGCCATATTTTTTTTTGATGGGCCAAAGTAGACGGCGTGCTTTGTCAAGGTTCACATTGTCTGGCCAAGAGTTGAGCGGTGCAAAACGCTGGTTACCAGTGGCGGCTCCCCCACGACCGTCAGCGAGGCGGTATGATCCTGCTGCGTGCCAAGACAGACGAATCATCAGACCGCCGTAGTGTCCCCAATCGGCTGGCCACCAATCTTGGCTATCGGTCATCAGGGCATGTAAATCTTGTTTGAGCGCATTCACGTCAAGTTTCTTGACCTCTTCCCGATAGTTGAAGTCTGCGCTCATTGGATTGGTCTTGCGATCGTGTTGATGCAAAATGTCAAGGTTAAGGGCTTTGGGCCACCATTCCATATTCGACATATTCACCTCTGTTGCACTACCGTGCATCACTGGACATTTGCCCTTAGTGGATGGATTAATTTCATTCATCGTCATTTCCCTCTTATGAAGTTGATTAGCTGATATTCACAAATATGGAATGACTCAATTGTCCAAAAGCGACTTTTTTGTCATTGCTACCAGTCTATCCAGCTATTCTATTTAGTTTAGCAGCCCTAGACAAGCTTTGACTGCTAAAAATCGCCTCTCACGGGTCGAATCCAGACTACTCTCTTTTGAGGATTTGACGGCGCATCGCGCCGTCTATCTTGACTGGACTAACACTAATTATTTAATTGGGGAAACATTTATGTCATAGTTTTCTGAATACTTGGGGTCATTGACTATGCTTGGGAGCGTCTTAGGAACAACAAAAATTTTGGGCGTGATGGGTTTTCCCGTCAGTCATAGCCTTTCACCCGTGATGCACAATGCCGCGATCGCAGCGATGGGATTGGACTATGTATATGTGCCATTACCGATTCCTGTGGAAAGCTTAGCAACAGCGATCGCAGGATTAAAAGCGGTGCAGTCAATCCAAGGTTTTAACTTGACGATTCCCCATAAAGTTGAAGTGATCCCCTTGTTAGATGAAATCTTGCCGATCGCCAAATCAGTGGGCGCAGTGAACACAGTCAAGCGGATTGGCGATCGCTGGGTGGGGACAAATACTGATGTCGCAGGATTTTTGGAGCCGCTCAAGCAACTTAAATATGATTGGTCAAGTATGCCCGCATTGATTTTGGGCAGTGGCGGGGCGGCGAAAGCAGTAGTGGCTGCTTGCCTAGAGCTAGGCTGTCCGATGATCCATGTAGTGGGACGAGATCCTAAGAAGATGAAAAAGTTTCATGGCACGATGACCAGTCAACTCCATGATTACAATCTGCGCGTGCATCCTTGGGCTTCTATTCCTCATTTGCTAGAGGTGGCGGGGCTGGTGATCAATGCCACGCCCATCGGCATGGCGAATGATCCTCATACCCCCATCTCTGAATTGGAAATGGCGCTGCTACCTCAAAATGCGATCGCCTATGACTTGATTTATACGCCTCGTCCTACTAAGTTCTTGCAGATTGCCGCAGCGCGAGGACTCAAGGCGATCGATGGTTTAGAAATGCTAATCAACCAAGGTGCGATCGCTCTAGAATTTTGGCTAGATCAACCCGTTCCTATTGAGATTATGCGGCAAGCCTTGATTAAGCAACTTCACTAATCCAATTAGCGATGCGCCCGCCCTATCGTTATAATGTTATAAACCCAAGAACATTTTAAAAGGCTCGCAAAGCGAGCCTTTTACAGCCATGCCAAAACCCAATAGAGAGTTGCGGCGCAAAGCGCCGCAACTCTCTATTGGGTTTTGGGTCTTAACTTAGCTGGCTACAGCTGTAAAAATGTTCTTGGGTTTTAAGAGAGCGGAAAACGCTGTATCTTTTATTGCTGTATTTATTGTCTGAATTGAAATTGAATTAAACTTTTATGGCTAGCCTTCCTTCCCTTACTGGTGCTGAAATCCGTGCAAAATTCCTCAATTTTTTTGAGGAACGTGGACACAAAGTATTGCCCAGTGCCTCCCTCGTGCCAGCCGACCCCACTGTATTGCTAACGATCGCGGGGATGCTGCCATTTAAGCCCATATTCCTAGGACAACAAGAGCCTGAAGTGCCTCGCGCCACGACTTCTCAAAAATGTATTCGCACCAATGACATTGAGAATGTCGGTCGAACCGCGCGTCACCATACTTTTTTCGAGATGTTAGGAAACTTCAGCTTTGGTGACTATTTTAAAAAAGAAGCGATCGCTTGGGGCTGGGAATTAGTCACTAAGGTGTTTCAATTATCACCAGATCGCCTCGTGGTCAGCGTTTACCACACCGATGAGGATGCCTTTGCAATTTGGCGCGATGCGATCGGTATCCCTGCCCATCGGATTCAGCGTATGGGTGATGACAATTTCTGGGCTTCGGGGGCGACAGGTCCCTGTGGACCTTGCTCAGAGATTTATTACGACTTCCATCCCGAACTCGGTGATGAGCATATTGATCTAGAAGATGATTCGCGATTTTTGGAGATTTACAATCTTGTCTTCATGGAGCTAAACCGTGACGCTGAAGGGAATTTGACCAAACTCAAGAAGCAAAATATTGATACAGGCTTGGGTCTGGAAAGAATGGCGCAAGTATTGCAAGGCGTGCCTAATAACTATGAGACTGACTTAATCTTTCCGATTATCAAAAAAGCTGCTGATATTGCCAAGGTGGATTATCACCAAAGCGATGAGCGGGTCAAGACTTCGCTGAAGGTAATTGGCGATCATGTGCGGTCAGTTGTGAATATGATTGCCGATGGCATTAATGCTTCTAATGTCGGTCGGGGCTATATTTTACGTCGGCTTTTGCGGCGCGTAGTCCGTCATGGGCGCTTGATTGGAATTACAGGTACATTTGCTTCTGAAGTTGCGGAAGTGGCGATCGCTCTTTCTGAGTCAGTTTATCCGAATACTCGTGAAAGAGAACATATCATCAAAGATGAAATTCAGGTTGAAGAAGTTCGCTTTTTACAAACTTTAGAGCGTGGCGAGAAGCTGCTCGAAGAAATTTTAGCGAAGGCTGAAGTAAAGTCTAGCAAGACAATTTCGGGTGTTGATGCGTTCACGCTCTATGACACCTACGGATTTCCCCTTGAGTTAACCCAAGAGATTGCTGAAGAGGTAGGATTTACGGTTGATGCTGAAGGCTTCGAGGCAGAAATGAAGAAGCAACAGGAGCGATCGCAAGCGGCTCACGAAGACATCGACTTGATGGCAAAAGACAACTGGGCAAACATTGCCAAGGAAATTGGCAAGACTGAATTTCTCGGCTATACAGAACTGAGCACCACCGCCAATGTAAAAGCAATTCTCGTCAATGGTGAATTAGTAAAAACTGCGATCGCTGGCAATAAAGTCCAAATCGTTTTGGATCGCACCCCTTTCTATGCCGAATCTGGCGGACAGGTTGGTGATAGGGGCTATCTAGCCATAGGCGAAGCGATCGCCCAAATTAGTGATGTGCAGAAGCAAGCAGATTTATTCATTCACATTGGGCAAATCGAGCGTGGTGAGATTAACGTCGGCGATCAGGTCAATGCTCAGATTGCGATTTCCGAACGTCGCCGCATTCAATCACACCACACCGCTACTCATCTGCTCCAAGCAGCCTTGAAAAAAATCGTCGATCCTAACGTTTCCCAAGCAGGATCTTTGGTTGATGGCGATCGCCTCCGTTTTGACTTCAATCTCAATCGTGCGGTTACGGCTGAAGAGATTCATCAAATTGAATTACAAATCAATAATTGGATTGCCGAAGCTCATGACTCGATAATTGAAGTTCTACCAATCGCCGAAGCCAAAGCTAAAGGCGCGATCGCCATGTTTGGAGAGAAGTATGGTGCAGAAGTGCGTGTGATTGATATTCCTCAAGTGTCAATGGAGCTTTGCGGCGGTACTCATGTCAAGAATACTAGTGAGATTGGCTTGTTCAAAATCATTGCGGAGGCAGGCGTTGCTTCAGGAGTTCGCCGTATTGAGGCGATCGCAGGACAAGCAGTTCTCGAATATCTGACCCTGCGAGACAACATCACCAAGGATTTGAGCGATCGCTTTAAGATCAAGCCCGAAGAAATTGGCGATCGCATTACAGGATTGCAACAGGAACTCAAAAACGCTCACAAAGAAGTCGAACACCTCAAGCAGTCCCTAGCTCTCGTCAAAGCCGATAGTCTGATCCATGAAGCCGAAGCTGTGGGTAAGTTTAAGATTTTGGTGGCTCAGATTCCTGATATTGAAGCTGAGGCTCTCAAAGCCGCCGCCGAAAAACTCTCATCAAAATTGGGTGATAGTGCGGTGGTGTTAGGTTCTTTTAGCGAAGATGGGAAGGTGACTTTAGTTGCTTCCTTCAGCAAAGAAGCAATTGCTAAGGGCTTACAAGCAGGTAAATTTATCGGCGCGATCGCTAAAATTTGTGGTGGCGGCGGCGGCGGTCGTCCTAATCTCGCTCAAGCAGGTGGTAAGGATGTCGCTAAATTGCCAGAAGCTCTTGAAGTAGCCGAAGCTCAATTAAAAGCAGCTCTTGGTTAAACCCTCAAAAATCCACCTCACAATGCTTTACTCTTCCTTAAAAAACAAAAGAGTTGGGGTGCGAAGTACCCCAACTCTTTTGTTTTTTGTCTTCGTCCTAATATTGATGACTATATCCATACCTTAATTCAACAAATGGGGAACAATATCACCCTTTTTTGTAACATCAGTAATTAAGGAGGAAATAGCCATTTACAAGCAGCAATTCTCATCATAAATCAGCTTTTGGGATTTTCAGCACCGAAGGTGCTGAAAATCCCAAAAGCTGATTTATAAGTCATTTATTTTTTGGGCTAAGTCAATATCCAGATTACTTATTCCATCTACATCATGAGTTGTCAGATCAATTACTACGCGATTATAGACATTAAAAAATTCGGGATGATGCACCATTTTCTCAGCAGCAAAGGCAACTTTAGTCATAAATGTAAAAGCTTCCACAAAGCTATCAAATTTAAAAGCTCGATTTAACTTCCCATTAACCACTTTCCACTCAGGTAATTGCGCGATCGCCTCGGTAATCTGTTTGTCTGTTAATTTTTGGGGATTCATAAAAATGAGATAATAAGATTTTTAGATTGATTTTCTAGCATAATAGAAAGCCCAGAGAAGTCTATGGTACAGACTTTAGTAATTAAGAGAAGATGTTCTCATGCTTAATGGGAACATCTTCTCTTGTTATCGCCTAGCGGCAGGCTAGAGCGAAACTCTATTAGTCAACAACTTTTTTGACTTGATCCTTTACATCTTCAGAGGCATGACGGACTTTTGCTTCAGCTTGTTTTGCCTTGCCTTCCAACTGATCTTTAGTGTCACCAGTCAGATCTCCGACTGCTTCTTGCACTTTACCTTCAACATTTTTGGCAGTTGCTTTAGCTCTATTTTCTAAACTCATGATAGATTCCTTCTGTAATTAGATAAGATGTACTTAAAATGTCAGAGTCGAATTATTCTCTGGCATTTACAGCGATCGCTAGTTTTGTTAGGACATAAAACCAGAAGATGCCTTACGGTGTGCCGCAACTCATTTCTGGACTTATTCCCTAATGCTAGTGGTGATAGCCATGTCATCACTGTGACAGACGATCGCTTGAGTTCATGAATGAATTGATTGATTAAAATACAAATCGTAATTCCAAGACTAAAGAAAGTAGAAATCCCTTGAGCAGTTCATCATTTTGGCTAATGCTAGCCATAGGTAATACCAGAATTAGAGCAGCAGTTTTTGATCGCGACCGCCAAATAGTTGCGAAATATGCTTGTGTGCATCAGGATTTATCGCAGTTAGAAGCAGAACTATGCGATCGCAATTTTGTCAAAATTGCGATCGCATCAGTGGTAACAGATATCAATACTTGCTGGCATGGTCTAGGTCAGACCCAAATTATCAGGACTTCAGATGTGCCATTACAAAATCTATATCCGACAATGGGAGTTGATCGTGCGTTAGCCGCTTTGGGGGCGGGAGAGATCTATGGCTATCCTGTGCTAGTGATTGATGCGGGAACAGCTTTGACCTTAACAGGGATTGATGCCAATCAAAATCTGGTTGGTGGCGCGATCGTGGCGGGATTGCGATCGCAATTTACGAGTTTACATCACCATACAGCAGCTTTGCCCTCGGTAATTATTCCCGAAGATTTACCGCCGCGTTGGGCAACAAATACTACTGATGCTATGCAGGGAGGTGTGGCTCATTTATTCTTATCTGGATTGCAGTCTTATATTGATGATTGGCGATCGCAGTTTCCTGATAGTCAAATAATCATGACAGGCGGTGACAGCGATCGGTTAAAGCATTGGGGATTGTCAGTAGATGCAGTCAATTCCGATTTAATATTTTGGGGAATGTGTCATTGTCAATAAAAGTCTTGTTGCTTACGGCAAGGTAAAAATCAAAACTTACATATATGCGGTTGCCCTGTTCTAAAGTAAAATATTGCTAACTCTCTTCAAAATAAGGATGTCACTATGCCTTTGATTGCAACGGATAAAATTGTCAAAGATCTCGAAAAAGCGGGAGCTTTGGCTATGCGCGTCCCCCCAGAGGGTGGCTATGAAGGTCGCTACCAACTGCGGCTTAAAAATGCTGGCTATGATGTTCTGTTTATCACAGCAAGAGGGCTAGGTGATATCAACAGCTACCTAACGGAAGTACATGGTGTACGCCCTGCTCACCTTGGTAAAACAGAAATTCGCACCTACTTTATCCCTCCAGCAATTCAGATGCGGCTAAATGCTTTACCTGCTAAGGCTAAAGGGCTAGTGGTCTGGCTAATTGAGGGCAAATATCTCTCTAAACAAGAATTGGAAACCCTAGCCCAAATCCCTGATCGCGATCCGCGCTTAAAAATTGTGATTGAAGTCGGTAGCGATCGCCAAGTGACTTGGCAACCGCTTAAGCAATCTAATGCTAGTGCTGCTTAGTAGTTTGACACAATAAAAAAGCGATTGTTTACATCACAATCGCTTTTTTATTGTGTTAATTACAGCCTATTGATGGTTTGTTTTGAAAGCGGCGCGAAGCGCCGCTTTCAAAAATCTTTCTGGGTTTTAGGTCAGCCAAGAATAAATGTCATCCAATACCTATAGCTTTCGCAAATCTAGTCCCTTTAACACTTTTTCTTGATTAGATAAATCACCAATAATTTGCTTGAGAGGAAGAGGGAGCGTTTTAATCAGAGTTGGGACTGCAATAATTTGCTCTTTTCTGGCAATATGTGGCTGCTCAACTAAGTCAATTACTTCGATTTTGTATCTATCTTCGAGAAACTCCTCACAAATTCTTTGCAAATTTGCGATCGCCAAAGTAGACTTAGCAGATTTTCCTGCTATATATAGCCGTAACACCCATATTTCCTCTTGAGGAAGATTAGATTTATCTAGTGGATTAATAGACATTTATTTGTGTATGTTAAGTTTCATTTAAGGCTTCTAGATAATTTCTAAATCTGTGAGATCGGCTTTGCGTAACTCTGCGATACTATCTCTATTCTCAATCAAAACTTGTTGACTTTCTTCCTCTTGCTGATCAAACATATCTAGTTCTGCTTGGTCAGCAGCTAACTGGATTTCCAGCGCCTTAATCTGAGCTTGCACTAAGGCTTTTTGATATTCAAAGAGACGTTTTTTGCGCCCAAATCCTTGTTCGCGGCTGATTTTATCTGATTCTACTTTAGTTTGCTTGGCTAATCTAGCTGTCCCAGTTAGGTAGCCACCTTCTCCTAAATAGACATCCATAAGTTCAATTCCTTGACTGGCGAACAAAAATTCGCGCACTTGATTAGAATGTCTCATACCACGGGATTTAACGATACAAAGAGTACGGTTGCGCTCTCCATTAGTTTCTGTAGTGCGGAGTTCTATCCAAGTATCCATGAGCGAAGATACGCCGATTTCAGTATGTTCTGAAGGGCTGCCACCTTGAAGTAAATTAGTAAACAAGACGGTGATCTGTTGAGACTTAAATAAATCGATTAGCCGCATAAGAAAACTTTTGGCTTGGCTTTGAGTGCTACTAGTGGCGAGATTACTCATCGGATCGATGATCACCGATGAGGGCTGAAATTCTTTTACCCAAGCATGGATCTTGATCAGTCTCATCTCTAAACCGTATGCTGCGGGACGTACCGCCTCGAACCGCAAAAGTCCCTCGTCAATATAATGCTTTAAGTCTAGTCCGATAGAGCGTTGATTTCTAAGGATTTGTTGAGGAGCTTCTTCGGTAGCTAGATAGAGACAACGTTCACCGCGATCGCAAGTTGAGGCGGCGAAATATCCAGCTAAGGTGGTTTTACCAGTTCCCGCCATACCTGTAATCAGAATGCTGCTGCCGCAATAGTAGCCACCACCAGTCAGCATCGTATCAAGACGAGGAACACCCGTAGATATCTGTTCTGTCGAGATATCGTAATCTAACTTGAGAGAAGTTATTGGCGAAACAAAAATACCATCTTCTTCAATCAGAAAAGGATAAGCGTTTGAGCCATGTTGAGAGCCGCGATATTTAAAGATTTGCAGGTAGCGAGTGGTGAGTTCATCAACGGTTTGCTGCTCTAATCTGATCACACAGTCTGAGACATATTCCTCTAGTCCCCGACGAGTTAAAGCTTTCTCTCCGCGTTCGCCTGTAATGATCGCAGTTACTCCCTGTGATTTTAACCACTCAAATAAACGCTTAAGTTCCGATCGCACAATGGAATCGTTACTTAACCCTGCAAATAAAACTTCAAGCGTATCAAGAACGACACGCTTTGCGCCAATTTCTTGAATCGCATTGCCTAGCCTGATAAATAAGCCCTCTAGGTCGTATTCTCCTGTTTCGGCTAAGCTTTGAGGATCAATATAAACATGGTCAATGATCAATTTATCATCGGAGACTAGCTGATCGAGATGCCATCCCAGAGATGTGACATTTTGAGTGATTTCGGCGGCGGTTTCTTCAAAGGTCATGAGTACGCCAGCTTCGGCATATTCAACTGCACCATGCACCAGAAATTCGACACCGAGAAGGGTTTTCCCGCAACCTGCCGCGCCACAGACTAATGTTGGTCGCCCTTGAGGTAATCCTCCTCCAGTTATTTCGTCTAGCCCTTGAATTCCTGTAGGACATTTGGGCAGCTGAGGTTTGCTAGCGTTTACTTTTGCGACCATGATAACTCAAATTATTTCAGGACTGACTTTTAAGACACGATGTTTTTAGCCTCTTTCCCACTAACTCTTACAGCAATTTGTGATCAAACGAACCGCAATAGACCTTGAAAAAGTCTTGCTAAGCGACACTTTTACAAGGTCTATTGGTTCTGGTTTGAGCGTAAATCGGTATAACTGAGAAGGGAGTATTAAGCACCTGAGCTAATTGTGACAGATCTATGAGTGTTTTTGCTTTAAGTGCTGGTCATAATTAAAAACCAGAGCTAAAACCTGTGGCGAAAGCTTCGCGTTCGCCACAGGTTTTAGCTCTGGTTTTACCTAGCTACTTAAGCAATAATAGTTAGGTAATAGCTAGCGGTTTGCATTTGAGTGTTTTACAGACAAGGTTAAGAACCTTGTGCTATGAGATAAGCATTGCTTAACTCATGTGAAAATTGCTATAGCTAGCCTAAAAAGCCCGATAAGAACCAGATTAATTTTCTTAAAATCCTTTGACTACAACATATAGCCTTCATACATTGGAACAGGCGATCGCAAAAAATCTGCTAATTGTTAGCGCAGATTCTTTGCTGCGTGATGTTGTGCGATTGATCAATCAAGCCCATCTTAAAGCAAGAGACGAATTACCTAAAAGCTGTATTTCATGTGTTTTGGTCATGGATAAATCCCAACTAGTGGGGATTTTAACTCAGTCAGATTTGCTTCGATTAATAGTCACGGAAGGGAACATTGACGAAATTCAGGTTGCCGAGGTAATGACTCAACCTGTTGTCACCATGCGATGGTCAGAGTTTCGAGATGTAACTGCACCGCTTAATCTAATTAGTCAACATTACATTAGCCATCTACCGCTTCTAGATGAGCATAATTATCCTGTCGGAATTGTTACTTTAAAAGCTCTACTAAAAGTCGCTGATATTACAGCGCAGCAGAGTCAAATTCAACGGCTTGAATACGAGTTACTACTGACCTCGATCGCTAATCGCATTCAATCATCTACCGACCTTCAAACTATTTTGGACGGTTCTGTTACGGAAATCCGCCAGTTTCTCCAAACCGATCGGGTGATTGCCTATCGCTTTGAACCTGATTGGAGCGGTATTGTTGTTGCAGAATCCGTTGTTCCAGAATTTGATTCATTGCTAGGTCAAGTTCTTACCGATCCGCATTTTGGTCAAGCAATGGTAGAACCTTACAAAAATGGCAGGATTCAAGTTACCGATAATATCTATGTGGGTTTGACCGATTGCCACACCAAGTTTTTGGAAAGGCTTCAGGTAAAATCGATCATAGTTGTACCGATTTTGCAAGGAGAGCAGCTTTGGGGTTTGTTAGCGGCTCAGGAATGTTTGCAACTACGCTTCTGGGATCGAGCAGCGGTAGCGCTATTACAACAACTTGCTACGCATATTAGTATTGCGATTCAGCAAGCAAGTACGATGTCACAGCTACAGCAACTTAATCAAGAACTAGAGTCTCGGATTGTAGAACGAACCACGGCTCTGACAAATAGCGAAAAACGCTTAGATATGATTGTTTCTAGTATTTCCGAAGGCATCTTGATCGCCAACCAAGAAGGCAAGATAGTTTTTGCTAATCCCTCATCAGCTCATATATTTGGTATATCAATGGAAAATCTAATTGGATTGACCATTGGTATACCAAATATACTGAATAATCAATTTGAAATCGATCTCCTTTCCTACAATGGTCAGATTGGCAATAGTGAGGTACAAGTAGTAGAGATAGATTGGGACTCCCATCCAGCATATTTGATGTCTCTCCACGACATTACTGAGCGTCAGAAAGCAGAAGAAGAGTTACTAAAAATCCAGACAAATTTAAGAGAAGCGCAACAAATTGCCCATGTCGGTAGTTGGGAATTGGATCTGCTTACTGGAATAGTTTATTGGTCAGATGAGCTGTATCGCATTTTTAAACTTGACCCCGTTCAGCCAGCACCAACTCTCGAAAAGCAGCAACAATATTTTTATCCTGATGACTGGAAAGTGTTCAATAGGATGATAAGTAGAGCGGTTGAATTTGGAGAACCCTACGAAATAGACTTACAGATTATTAGAGCCGATGGTTCAACTGGTTATATTGCTGCTCAGGGAGATGTCAGGCGTAACAGCGAAGGCAAAATAAATTATTTGTTTGGTACGACCTTAGACATTAGCGATCGCAAAACTAAGGAGTCGATGCTGCGTAAGTATGAACGTGTAGTGGCGGCTAGTACCGATGCGATCATCCTGTATGACAGTAAATATGTGTATCAAATGGTTAACCCCGCCTATCTAGCTTGGCATGGTAAACAACAACAAGAAATCCTTAATCATTCCATTGAGGAGATCTTAGGAGAGAAGTCTTTTCAGGATACTATTCAGCCACAACTAGATCGTTCTTTAGCGGGCGAAATTCAACGCTATGAAGATTGGTTTGACTATCAAGACGGAATTCGACGATTTGTGAGTGTCACTTATTCTCCTTATATTGAAATTGATGGCAATATCACAGGTGTACTAGCCAGTCTCCATGATCTGACACAAATTAAGCAAGCCGAAGAATCTTTACGAAAGAGTGAAGAGCGCTTACGGCGATATTTTGATCAGCCCCTTCTCGGTATGGCAATTAGCAATGCTGATAAAAGCTGGCAAGATGTTAATGACTGTTTTTGCCAAATGCTTGGTTATTCTCACGATGAAATGCTCCAAAAAAATTGGGCAGAACTTACGCATCACGACGATTTGGAAGCAAATATCATCAACTTTAATAAGGCGATCGCAGGAGAGATCGATGGATATGTCATGGACAAGCGTTTCATCCGCAAAAATGGGGAGTCTATTCATACGATTATTTCTGCACAATGTTTCCGTAATTTAGATCAAACCTTGAATTTCTTTGTCTTGATGGTGCAGGATATTAGCGATCGCAAACGCGCTGAAGTTCAACTACAACTGACTAACGAGGAGCTTTCTCGCGCCACCCGACTGAAAGATGAGTTTCTTGCCAATATGAGCCATGAGCTTCGTACACCTCTCAATGCCATTCTCGGCATGACGGAAACCATGCAAGAGGAAATATTTGGCAGTATCAATGAAAGGCAACGTAAGGCTCTGCAAACAGTTGAACGCAGTAGCGAGCATCTCTTATCTCTAATTAACGATATTCTCGATGTCGCTAAAATTGAATCAGGACAGATTGAACTAGAGTTAATTCCTACTGATCTAGCGTCTCTTTGTAAGTCTAGTCTAGCTTTCATCAAGCAACAGGCTTTAAAAAAACGTATTCAACTAGAGATTAAAATTCCTAAAAATCTCCCTGAACAAATATTAGATGAACGGCGTATTCGTCAAGTGTTGATTAACTTGCTCAATAATGCGATGAAGTTTACTCCCGAAGGTGGGCGCATAACTTTAGAAGTCCGTAAACAGATAGATGAAGAGTCCTTAGTAAATCCTCGTGAATGGTGTCGTTTTGCTGTAATTGACACAGGTATTGGCATTGCCCCAGAAAATATCAACAAATTGTTTCAGCCCTTTATCCAAATTGATAGTGCTTTAAACCGTCAATATGCGGGGACAGGGTTAGGTTTAGCTCTAGTCAAGCGTATAGCAGAATTGCATGGTGGCAAGGTTACTCTCATTAGTGAGTTGGGCGTGGGTAGTTGCTTTATGGTGGATTTACCCTATACATCTGGCTCTGTAGTAGGAAATATCAATAATCAATCAGTAAATAATGCAGAGTTTGCAGATCCGCTAACTAAACAAGTAACCCATGCTCCTCTAATTTTGATGGCAGAAGATAATGAAGCCAATATTATGACTGTATCTGGCTATTTAGAAGCGAAGGGTTATCGACTTATCTTGGCAAAAAATGGACAAGAAGCGATCGCACTTGCCAAGGCTCATCAGCCCGACTTGATTTTGATGGATATCCAAATGCCTTTGATGGATGGTTTAGAGGCAACTAGACAGATTCGCCTTGATCCTAACTTAGTTAATATCCCCATTATTGCGATGACAGCCCTAGCCATGACAAGCGATCGCGATCGATGTTTAGAAGCAGGAGCTAATGAGTATTTAACAAAGCCAGTAAAGTTAAAAGCTCTAACCCAAATGATTCAAAAAATCTTAGCTAACTCTACGAATCAATAACTTGCGTATCCAAAGCCCAAGAGATGGTGGCAGCGCTTCGCGCCGCCACCATCTCTTGGGCTTTTTGGCTTTAACTATACTTCTCTCTCTCAATACGAAGAGCATCGGTTACTCTCTGTAATTCGATCGCTACTTGCGACAGACAAGCATAAATCAAGACCACATATTTAGCCTTAACCGCAGACTCTAGTTGCCGACATTGATATGAAAGGAACAGCGCACCGACATAGTCACTGTTTAGGCGTAGGGTATTTAAAGACTGCAACAGTCTAGGATGATCATTCACAGCTAGCGCCTTATCGATAATCTGCACTAATTTTGGTGACTCCTCTAAATATGTATCAATCACATTTACGAGATAAGCAAATCCTTGACTATCATTACCTGCGATCGCCAAAATTGTCTCGAGAAACTCTCGTTCTATGGCAGGCTCAATATCGTCGTCTTCAATTGATTCTTCTTCACTGATATTACGAACATCATTAGTCGTTATATCGGAGTCTTGGGAAGACTCTATTAATGCGATCGCTTCTACTTCCTGCAAATCAGTTGTTAATGATTGAGATGGCTCTAATGCAATTTGTGATTTGTCGTCTAGCTCTTCTGGTTGTGTAGCTTTATCTGTAGTAATGCTCATGTCTAATGTAGAGACTTCTAAATCCAGATCTTCTTGAGGTTCAGATTTGGATTCGGGATGATTAGTCACTACTTCTAGCTCATCAACATCTATAAGTTCATGGCTAACTTGCGCGATCGGAGGGTCTAGTTGGAGAGGCTCTAATTCTGTGATCTGGACTATAGGAATTTCTGCTGGTTCTATCTGTGCAAATTTTTCTGGATTTAGGTCAATATCAAACCCCAAGTCTTGTAAATCATCTAATGTTAAATTTTGAGGTTCAGTAACATCATCAGGAATAGATTCTTCGGAGACTATAGTTTGATCAACCTCGGCAATATTTACTATGGGGCTATTTTCAATCTCTACATCACCTAAATCAGTAGTTTTGATCTCAATTTCTTGGGTTGGCAATATATCAGAAATATAGTTGTTTGCAATGACCAGAGAAATTGAATCCTGCTCTAGTTCCTTAATTTCGATGGGTTCAATAACTTCTGCTTGCCCCTGATCATTGATTAAATCTAATGCTGGTAAAGATGATTCGTTAATTTGTTCATTAGTAAATTCATTAGTAAACTCTTTAACCACATTATCAATAATACTCATCGAGTTAAAGGGGATGCCACTAACTATCTCTGATTTAATATCTGGTAACTCTTCCTGCTTATCATTTTCTAGGCATTTTTTATCTGCTTCTTGACTAGCTAGTTCGCTGATCGCTGCTAAGGGTTCAAAATCTTCAACTAATTCAGTGGTGATGGCTGGGGTGATTATTGGCTCCTCAGCTAATGCGTCTAATACAATAACTGGCTCGATTTCTTCAGAAATTTTATTCTCATTTTCTGTGGATGGTGCTGGCGCAACAGAAATTTGATTAGAAATCTCTAAGACCTTTTCTTGGAGCTGATTTAGCTCTGCTTGCAGAATATGTAAATCGACAGATAGCTCCTGTGACTGCTGCCGTAAATTAGTCAAGGCAATAGCAGTGCTGACCTGCGTTGCAATCAGTGTCAACGAAGTGCGATCGCTCTCAGACCAAACATGATAAGCACTTCCATGAAAAGCGACCAAAGTTCCCCAAATATCCTGTCCTGCATAGATTTTGTTAGCTGCGTAAGATGAAATCCCAATTTCCTCAAGCAAGGTCACAATATGTGATGACAAATTAGAGCTACTGATACTATCAATAGTTTGATTAGGCTGTTCGGCTTGTGTTGACTCAAGCATATGCCGCGATAGAGAAAGCTGTCTTTCGGGCATCTCCGCTAGTGAAGTAAGCCCTGTGGCGATCGCATCGGTGGTAAACTCGCCCCGTCCATCAGGATGGCGACAAAAAATTGCTACGCGGTCAACTTGTAATATTTTCTGAGCAACTTGAACAGCGATCTGCAAAACTAAATCCAAAGATGGCGATCGCTGGATGGCATCGGCTAGCTGGGCTAGGGCTTTTTCCCTGACGATGATATTGCTAAACACGTCATTGGTTTGCTCGTCAGTCGCTTGTGTGGACATGATCTTGTCATAGCGTTCTTCCCAACTAAGTTGATGCACACGTTCTTGCTGCACCAAAATAGCCTTGAGGTGTTCATAAGATGCGCGATCGCGGCAAAGATGACGAACTTGATTTAAGAGGCTAGAATCCATGTCTATAAACAACTATCCTCGGATGTACTAAAAAGACTTTAGCGGACTTGATTTTGCGATCGCATGAGACACAAAGCGTAACTTTGGGCGCGTAACTTGTTTTATAGCTGTCGCCTCACTATAAAACCGATAAAGCTGGTTGCGGCGCTTCGCGCCGCAACCAGCTTTATCGGTTTTATAACTAACAAAGTTAGCGACTATATAGCTGAGTAATTTCGAGGAGGCGATCGCTCAAATCTTGACTTAGCAAATTTGGATCGTTATATCGCCAGCCCCAATTGCCTGTGGCTGTCCCAGGGGTATTCATCCGCGCACTATTGTCTAAGCCGAGAATATCCTGTAGGGGCATGATCGCAATTAGAGATACCGATGCCATCGCCATTCTCACTAGCGCCCAATTGATTGGCTCACCTGCGGCAAAACCGACAATATAGCGATAAAACAGATTTTTTTCATTTTTGCTGGCTTGCTGCCACCAACCCACGGCTGTGTCATTATCGTGCGTTCCTGTATAAACAGCACTATTGAGGACATAGTTGTGGGGTAAATGAAAGTTATCAGAACCACCACCAAAAGCAAACATGAGGACGCGCATCCCTGGGAATTTAAAATCATCACGCAATTTATCAACGTCAGGAGTGATCACGCCCAAGTCTTCCGCAAGAATTGGTAATTCACCCATCACTTCGTTAAGCTTATTAAATAGTTCCACCCCTGGGGCTTCTTGCCATTCACCTTTGATCGCTGTCTTCTCACCCGCAGGGACTTGCCAAAATGCGGCGAAGCCTCGGAAATGATCGATGCGAATAATATCGACATAACGATTTAAAAATCGGAATCGATCAATCCACCAAGCAAAGTGAGTTTCTTGGAGGTACTCCCAGTTATAGACTGGATTTCCCCAAAGCTGTCCTGTCTCACTGAAATAGTCTGGTGGTACACCCGCCATCATTTCTACTTCATAGGTTTGAGGATCAAGGACAAAGTTTTGAGGATTTGCCCACACATCGGCGCTGTGGTGTGACACATAGATGGGAATGTCACCAATAATTTTGATCTGGCGGTCGTTAGCATAGGCTTTGAGTCGCAACCATTGATCAAAAAAGATAAACTGCACAAATCGATGAAAAGCAATCTGATTAGCTAATTGTTGGCTTTTTATCGCGATCGCGTTGGGTTCACGCTTTGCGATCGCAGGTTGCCAGTTGTTCCAAGTAATTGCAGGATTTTCTTCAAGCAAAGCCATGAATAGCACATAGTCATCAAGCCAAGCTGATTCTATTTCACAAAACTTTTGAAATTGTTCTTGCAATAGATATAGATCATGATGATATTGCTCTTCTTGATCGACATAACCTTTTTGAAAGCGCTCAAAAGCAATTTCTAGTAATTTCCGTTTGTAGGGTATCACTGAGTCAAAATCAACGGAATCGAGATTAAATTCTGGCAGATCTTCCCAGTCTGACTCCCTGAGTAAATGCTGTTGTTGCAAGAGATCGGGACTAATCAAGTAAGGATTGCCCGCGATCGCGCTGTAGCTCATGTAAGGCGAATTCCCATATCCCGTAGGACCAAGGGGAAGCACTTGCCAAAGCTTTTGACCACTGCGAGATAAAAACTCAATAAACTGATAGGCGGTTTCGCCCAAGTCGCCAATACCAAATTTGCTAGGCAATGAGGTGGGATGGAGCAAGATGCCACTGGAGCGTTGAAAAGTCATAAACAAAAATCTTTATACGTGGCTTTACTTTACAGTTTTTTTGAGAAGGCTTTGTGTAGTTCTCTCTTTTCTGAGCCTCCTAAACTTTCGATAGGCAAGTAATAAGCTTGTCTGGCGAGTTACCCCGCCGAAGGCGGGGTAACTCGCCTGCTGGAAAATTGTTATAACAACATTAAAAATGGCGTAGCCATTTTTAATGTTGTTGTGAGGTTTCGCATAGCGAAACCTCACAACAAAACAAGTTAAAATCTTTATTGACCGATGTAGATTAAAAATATGGTTCGCTACACCCTTGCCCAGAGTCCCGAAGTTGTCTTGACCGTTGCTGGCAAAGATTCGCCAAAATCACGGGAAAAGGCGATGACTGAATTAATGGAACTAATGGACTCAGGCAAACTCGACACAGATCTTGCCGATGGCTTTAGTCCCGATCAATTTATAGAAGTGAGAGAACTTTCCATGTCTGAAGATCGCGAAGATCCGATTACTCAAGCGGTGCAAGTGCTAAATAACCTTGCCACACTGAAAATTAAAGTCCAAGAGTTGCGCTCTGATGCCATGCAAGTGCGATCGCAGATCGATATTTTGTTTAGCGATGAAGTTGTCTCTGAGGAGCAAATTAACAGTATTAAAGAAGGTTTTAAAACTCTCAAAAGTTTTGCCCAGCTTAATATGAAATTTCTCGATGCGCGATCGCAAGCTGAAAACGCCCGACAAGTCCTTGATGAAGCGCTGAAGTCTCCTAACTCTGAAGTTAAACCTCCTGCGGAGAAGGTGAGCGAAAGCGTTATACCTGAAGAAGTTGAAGTCACTTCTGATGAAGGGGAATTAGTAGTAGAAGTTGAAGATGCGATCGTGGAAATTCCTGTAAGTAAATCCACCAAGAAAAAATAACCCTTAAAACCGAATAATTGGCTTGCGGCGCTCCGCGCCGCAAGCCAATTATTCGGTTTATATAAAAAAGCCTGTATTAATCGCTATGCGATTAATACAGGCTTTTTTATAAAGATCGCTTAGCGAACCTTAATTTTATGATTAAACGCTCTTTTTCAAGATTTCTACTTTATCGAGACGTTCCCAAGGTAAATCAAGATCATTGCGTCCCATGTGACCATAGGCAGCCACATCTTGATAAAAACGACCCTTGCGATCGCTTGGTAAATTTTGCAGATCAAAATTCTTGATAATTGCCGCAGGGCGCAAATCGAAATGATCCTTGACTAGACGTAAAAGGGTTTCATCATCCACCTTGCCCGTGCCGAAGGTATCAATGTGCATACTAGTAGGACGAGCCACACCGATCGCATAACTGATCTGTAACTCGCATTTGCTAGCCAGCCCTGCTGCAACAATGTTTTTAGCAGCATGGCGGCTGGCATAGGCGGCACTGCGATCGACTTTTGTGGGATCTTTACCAGAAAAAGCACCGCCACCATGACGAGCATAGCCGCCATAGGTATCGACAATAATTTTACGACCTGTCAAGCCAGAATCCCCTTGAGGCCCCCCGATCACAAACTTACCAGTGGGATTGACTAGGTAGCGAGTTTGATCATTAGGCTTAACCGAGGTGTCGGAAAAACTAGGCAAAACTACATGAGTCCATAGATCCGCTTTGATCCGTTTTTGCACATTAGCTTCATCGCTAATGCCATCGATCGCCGCATCATGTTGTGTAGAAATGAGAATTGTATCAATAGCAACGGGCTTGTCACCTTCATAAACCACAGTGACTTGAGTTTTGCCATCGGGACGTAGGTATGGCAAAGTACCGTTTTTGCGAACTACTGATAACTGACGGGCTAGGCGATGGGCTAAAGCGATCGGCATGGGCATAAACTCAGGAGTCTCATCACAGGCAAAGCCAAACATGATTCCCTGATCACCTGCTCCAACTGCCTCAAGAGCCGCATCTTCTTCCGCACCAGTGCGAACTTCATGGGCAACATTTACCCCTTGAGCGATATCAGGAGACTGCTCATCCAGTGCGACCATTACCGCGCAGCTATTTGCAGAAAATCCATTGTCTGCATCAATGTAACCAATTTCTGCGATTTTTTTACGCGCAATATCGACGTAGTTGACATGTGCTTTGGTGGTGATTTCCCCTGTGATCAAAACCAAACCTGTGTTTACAACAACTTCTGCTGCAACACGGGAGCGAGGATCTTGAGCCAGTAGGGTATCAAGAATCGTGTCGGAAATCTGGTCACAAATTTTATCGGGATGACCTTCCGTAACTGATTCAGATGTAAATAAGAAGCGACTAGCCAACTATGTTTCCTCCTAGAACGTAAGAAGTACAGAGAAAATATTTTATATCTCTTAAGATTTATCAATCATAGTACAAGGAGATCTAACTCACTCAAAAAAGTGGCAGACTTTGACTTTGCCACTTTTTTGGGTGTTGAACTACAACGCTTTGCGCTCAAACCCGAACAAGAAGAATTTTTTTAAAAGTGTTGCATTGCAAGACTTTTAAAAAAATTCTTCTTGTTCGTTTGATCGGAAATTGATGTAATAAACCCAAGAATCAATTAGCGGCGCTTTGCGCCGCTAATTGATTCTTGGGTTTTAAAAAAGCGCAAAGTGCTGAACGAAACACTAAGCTGAGCGTCAACTTCTCTAATTTTGGAGTTTTTTCTCTAGCTTTTGACTTGCTTGCGATAGTGAAAAACAAAATATCCAATAAATCAGGGCAACAAATAAATAAACTTCTGCATAACGTCCGATAAATTCTGGTTGAGATAAGACTGTTCGCGCCACACCCATGAGATCGACTAAACCAACGATCGCGACTAACGAGGTATCTTTAAACAATCCAATAAACTGACCAACAAGAGCAGGAATTGAAGCTTTGAGCGCTTGTGGCAAAACAATTAAAATAATCGTAAGCGGTGTATTCAAACCCAAAGCTCTGGCGGCTTCGGCTTGCCCTTTTGGGATTGACTGCAAGCCACCGCGTACATTTTCGGCAAGATAGGCGGCGCTAAATAAAATAAAGGCAGCGATCGCGCGGAGTACTCGATCAATCTCTAATCCTGCTGGCAAAAATAAAGGCAGCATCACTTGTGCCATAAATAAGATGCCAATAAGAGGCAAACCTCTCACAATCTCAATATATAAAGTACAGAATATTTTGATAATCGGTAAGTCACTTTGTCGCCCAAGAGCTAGTAATACGCCCAATGGGAAAGAAAATACAATTCCTGAAATGGCGACTATTAAAGTCAAAACTAAGCCATTCCAAACATTGACATCAACGGGAGTCAGCCCGAAGTTGCCACCAATTAACCATAAAGAAATTGGTAAAGAGGAAAACCATGCGATCGCTAAAATCAGAGAGCTTGAGCCAAATCTCTTAATCCATTGACCAGCCGTAAATCCTACGGCAATCGCGCCTGTTGCAACTAAAATTAAAAACTTTGAGATGCCATAAACGGGTAATAAAATTGCCAAGGCTATTGATAACGAACCGATAGCGATCGCCACAAATCGACTAAAGCGTCCCCAGAGTCCCCATGAAATGCCTAATAGGGAACCCGCGATCGCTAAAATGATCCATAGCCGCCAAAACTCTTCGACTGGATAAAGCCCAACTAGAAATAGGCGTAAATTGCTACTGACGACCTGCCATTTAGCCACAGTCGTTGCCCAATTCCAGACATTACTAACAACTTGATAAAGCAGCCACATACAAAAAACTGTAAGAATGCTGTTAAACCAACTGCTAAATAAGTTTTTCTTTGCCCATTGCCAAGCACCGAGAGAGGCTTGGGGTGGCAGAGTGACTGAAGATTGGGTCATAACTAGATGAAATTACAAGGCAATTACGGTAATGCTTCGCCAAGTATAGCAATCAATAAAAAAGAAGAGAGACAAAAACGTCTCTCTTCTTTTTTATTGATTATTCTTTGATGCGGGATCGCCTTCGTAGGGCTGTGTACCTGTAGCGGGAAAATCATCTTTACTAGGGGTAAAAATTCTGGCGATCGCATCGCTTAAATATTCCACTGTATTCATGAATTTCTGTTTTAAGCCGTTCATAACTATCACCTTTAGAGGAATATCTAGAGAACTTTGATTTAGGGTTTTTTCCTGTCTGTGTATATGGTAATACTTGAATTGTTAGGGAACGCTGATTTTAAGATACTGCAATAATTATTTGAGTTTCGACATATCGAGCTTTGGGCAAATACGAACTCATTAATTCTAAGTAGCTAGGCACAAAAACAGAACCAAAACCTGTGGCGCACGCGCAGCGTGCGCCACAGGTTTTAGGGTTTTATATTTAATTAAGCCCACTTACTTATTTGAGATTTACAAGTATTTTGGAATACCTGCTTCGTTGTCAAATCGTTGTGGGGATTGATTAGTAGCAACGTTAAACAAAGCGACTCCTTTACTTCACCTTCCCGAATCACCTATTGAGATATTTAGATGTTGCGTTTTGTAACAAGCTCAATCAAGGCGCTACTCTCAACTATCAAGTCAATCATTTCTCTGAAAGTGTGTATTTATAGAATCTTTATTATTTTTTACTTTTTTAGGAGGGCATAAATAGCTCAAATACAAATGCTCAGTAGTATGAGTTTCAGTTTCACCCGAATAGGCGCTTCTAATGACTGAACAAATCTTACAACCTGTTACAACCCTGTTGATAGTCGAGGATTCAAAAAGCGATCGCGCTACTAATTCTCATTATCTGCAATCAGACTCAGAAAATGACCATCGCATTATCCAATCAGAAACTCTAAATCATCAAGCAGAGCTAGAAGCGAAAGTTGCAGAACGCACCCAAGCGCTATGGCAAGTTAATAGTCTCCAACGCGCCATTTTCGATAGTACGGACTACGCAATTATCTCCACAGATTTAAGTGGCATCATTCAGACTTTTAATGCTGGTGCGGAAGAAATGCTTGGTTACAGTATGGGGGAAGTTGTCGGTCAGGTTACACCCGAAATTTTCTACGATTCGCAAGAGATTAACGACAAAATCGCCAAAGCATCAATAATATTGGGAAAAGATATTGGTTTGGGCTTTGGAGCGTTAATATCGATGGCGATGGAAGGCTTGATTGATGAAGAGTGGACAAAAATCCGTAAAGATGGATCTCGCTTTCCCGCAGATATATCAATGACAATCCTTAAGGACGACAATGATCGCTCTATTGGTACTTTGACTGTCGGGAGAGATGTTAGCGATCGCAAACAAGCCGAATACCAATTACAGAAATCAAGCGATCGCCTAGCTCTTGCCCTCAAGTCTGGGGCAATCGGCTGCTGGGAATTGGATATTCCGCAGAACATTATTGATTGTGATGAGCGGATGTATGAAATGTATGGAATATCAAAAGAAACTGATTCCCATCAGCTTTTTGAAATTTTGGTAAACAAGATACATCACGAAGATCGTAACGCTACCTTAACTTTGCTCCAGCAAGCCTCATTAGGACGTGCCGAATATGATTGTGAGTTTCGAGTCATTCATCCCGATCATAGTATTCACTTTATTAAAGCCAATGGAAAGGTTGTTAGGAACGCCCAAGGTAATATTCAAAGTATGATTGGGATTAATTTTGATATTACCGAGCGCAAACAAGCCGAGGCTAATGCATACCAGCGATTAATTCAAAAACAGGCTCTGTTTCATATTACCCAATCGATTATCCTAGCCCTAGATATTCCCCACATTCTCGAAATCACCGTAAATAAAACAAGAGAAATATTAGACTTAGATCGCGTGGCAATTTATCAGTTTAAGCCCGATTGGGGTGGTGAATTTATCGTCGAATCCGTTGGTGACGATTGGGTTAAACTCATAGAAAATGGTGTGCATAAGACTTGGGACGATAGCTACCTCCAAGAAAACCGAGGCGGTCGATTCCGCAAGTATGAATGTATGATTGTTCCCGATATTTATCAAGCAGATTTTTCTCCCTGTTATATCGAAATATTGGAGCAGATGCAAGCAAGAGCCTACATGATCTCGCCCATCCTTATCAATGGAACACTCTGGGGTCTGATAGGACTGTATAAAAACGATCAGCCCTACGCATGGCAATCATGGCAAATCGAATTATTAGAACAAACTGAGAAGCAAGTAGCGATCGCCATTCACCAAGCCAATCTTTATGAACAAATTCAATCTGAATTGGCGATCCGCAAACAAACTGAGGTACAACTGCTCAAGGTCAATGAAGAACTCCTTCATGCCACCAAGCTCAAGGATGAATTTCTCGCTAACATGAGCCATGAACTCCGCACGCCACTAAATTCCATTTTGGGACTATCCGAGGCTTTGCATGAGCAAGTTTTAGGGGCGTTGAACAAAAAACAATTAAAAGCGATCGGCACAGTATCGTCAAGCGGCGAACACCTGCTAGCCCTGATTAACGACATTCTCGACCTATCGAAAATCGTATCGGGGAAGATGAAACTAGATATTGAATCAGCCTCAGTCAAAAAACTTTGTGAGTCCAGCCTCGCTTTTATCAAACAACAAGCATTTCAGAAGAGAATCCAAGTCATCAGTAGTATTCCTCCAAATATCAACAAGATCGATGTTGAAAAGCGGCGCATAAAACAGGTATTAATCAATCTGCTCACTAATGCAGTTAAATTCACCGCCAATGAAGGACAAATCAACCTGCTAGTTGCCTTTGGTAGCGGCGATACATGGCAAGGTGAAGCGACAATTCCCCAACGACTTAAAGACATAAATTCACCAACGATTGTATTTCAAGTTGTAGATACTGGCATTGGCATTGCCGCTAATGATTTAACGCGACTCTTTCAGCCCTTTGTGCAGGTAGATAGCGCCCTCAACCGTCAGTACGAAGGGACTGGCTTAGGACTCGCCCTAGTCAAGCAAATTGCTGAACTACATGGTGGGCAAGTCATGGTTGAGAGTGAAGTTGGCAAAGGCAGCTGCTTCACCGTTGCTCTACCCTATGAGATGTCTCAGTCTAGCGCTCCAGAATCTGAACCATCCGCTACAACTTCACAGCCACTAGTCGTAAATCCTGAAAACGCGATCGCACCGCTTATTTTACTCGCCGAAGACAACGACGCAAATATCCTAACCTTCACCTCCTATTTGACCGCTATTAATTACCGTGTCATCGTCGCCAAAAATGGAGAAGAAGCTGTGAGCATGGCAAAGGCAAATGCCCCAGATATTATCCTTATGGATATTCAAATGCCAATTGTGGATGGCTTTGAGGCAACTCAGCAAATTCGCCTCGATCCTAACTTGATCGATACTCCCATCATTGCCCTAACTGCTCTAGCGATGGAAGGCGATCGGGAAAGATGTCTCGCGTCAGGCATGAATAGATATATAAGCAAACCACTTAAGCTCAAGCACCTAGCCACACAAATTGCTGAGTTATTACAAATAAAACCATGAGCAAACCATCTATTTTGGTCGTTGACGATGAACCCAATAATTTTGAGGTGATTGAAGCCATCTTGGACAATCAAGACTATCAATTGAATTATGCGGCTAGTGGGCAAGATGCGATCGCCTTTTTAGATGTATTAAAGCCCGATCTAATTTTGCTAGATGTAATGATGCCAGTCATGGATGGTCTTGAGACCTGTCAGAAAATTAAAGCGATGCCACAATGGAGCGCCGTGCCAATTATTATGGTTACGGCTTTAACAACCAAAGAAGTCCTTGCCCAAGCCCTGTTTGCAGGCGCTGATGACTTTATTAGTAAACCTATTAATCGTTTAGAGCTAACAGCAAGAGTGCGATCGATGCTCCGCATTCACCAGCAATATCAACAATTAGCAACCTTTAATACCCAGTTAGAGGAAAAGGTAAAAGAGCGCACAGCCCAATTACAAAGGGTGATTTTGGAAGATGCGCTGACTAAGTTACCAAGTCGCACATTCTTACTTCAAGAACTAAAAGAGCGTTTGCAAATGGGAGAATCATCTCTGGCTCTAGTTTATCTGGATTGCGATCAGTTTAAATTGATCAACGGTTCCTTTGGTCATGAGGTTGGCGATCAGTTACTGATTGCGATCGCCCAACGTCTACAGCAGCAGAACCGTGTCAAAGATGTCTTAGGTGTATTAGCTCGTATGGAGGGTGATGCATTTTGTTTTCTATTACAGCGAATTGAAGCAGAAACCCTTGAGCTATTTCTGCAAGAGATTATCCAAAGTTTTAATCAACCCTTCACAGTAGCAAATTGTGAAATCTTTATCACTGTTTGTATCGGGATCGCTCTAAGTAGAGATAGAGATCGTAATGCTGACGAACTTTTGCAAGATGCAGACACAGCAATGTATCAAGCCAAATTACGCGGTAAAAATAACCATCAAATCTTCGATCCCCAAATGCATCTAACCATGTACGATCGCTTGATTTTAGAGAATGATCTTCAGAGAGCCATAGAAAAACAAGAGTTTATGCTCTTTTACCAGCCGATCGTTGAGTTGCAAACTCAAAAACTCGTAGGATTTGAAGCATTAGTACGCTGGCAACATCCAGAACGGGGTCTGGTTTCACCAGCAGAATTTATTCCGATCTTGGAGATTTCAGGGTTAATAGTACTTGTGGGGATGTTGGTATTTAAGCAAGCTTGTCAACAAATTCAGGCTTGGGCGCAACAAGGATGGACAGAGTTAACTATGAGTGTCAATCTTTCGGTACGACAGTTTGCTTGTACAACCTTACTTGCGGATATCGATCACATCTTGACTGAAACCGATGCTAATCCTGCCAATATCAAATTAGAAATCACCGAAAGCGCAATTATGGACAACGCCGAAACGGCGATCGCTATAACCGAAGAATTGCGATCGCGCCAAATGCAAATTAGCATTGATGATTTTGGTACGGGGTATTCATCTCTCGGCTATCTCCAGCGCTTTCCAGTGGATAACCTCAAAATCGATCACTCCTTTGTCAGCCAAATTCAAACGGAAGATCGTAATCCTGTCGTCGAAACAATTATTGCGCTCAGCAATCAACTAGGCTTAACCGTGATTGCGGAAGGAATTGAAACCAAGGAGCAACTTACATGGTTACAAAATGTTGGCTGCAAATATGGGCAGGGTTATTTATTTAATAGACCTCTACCTGTTTCAGAAATTGAAAGAATTTATCTGAAATCCTAAAATTAAAGTGCGATCGCGTAAAATTTGTTATTGTATTGGGACAGTTTTGAGGGAAAATGTACCTGAATGCGTACAAATTTTTAAAGCAATTGTAACTATGGTCGCTGCACCCTCGAAACCTCAAACACTTGAGACACTCTGCATTAACTCCATCCGCTTTTTATCGATCGATGCGGTCGAAAAAGCAAAATCTGGTCACCCCGGTCTGCCGATGGGCGCAGCACCAATGGCTTTTGTGCTGTTCGATCAGTTTTTAAAGTTCAATCCTAAAAATCCTAAGTGGGTCGATCGCGATCGCTTCGTCCTCTCCGCAGGACACGGCTGTATGTTGCAATATTCTTTGCTGCACCTGACTGGCTACGACAGCGTCAGCATCGAAGACATTAAAAATTTCCGTCAGTTGGGCAGCCCTACCCCTGGTCACCCTGAAAACTTTGAAACCGCAGGTGTTGAAGTCACCACAGGTCCTCTTGGTCAAGGTGTTGGTAACGCTGTTGGTTTGGCGATCGCTGAGGCACACTTGGCAGCGCGTTTCAACAAACCCGGACACAACATCGTTGATCACTATACCTATGTCATCCTTGGTGACGGCTGCAACATGGAAGGTATTGCCTCTGAAGCTGCTTCCTTGGGTGGTCACTTGAAGCTCGGTAAGCTGATCATGATGTATGACAGCAACAGCATCTCCATCGATGGCAGCACCGACTTAGCCTTTACTGAAGATGTCGCTAAGCGCTACGAAGCTTACGGTTGGCACGTTGTTAAGGTTGCCGATGGTAACGAAGATCTCGATGCGATCGCAAAAGCACTTGCCGAAGCTAAATCCGTCACCGACAAGCCTAGCTTGCTGGTTGTCACCACCACCATCGGTTATGGCTCTCCTAAAAAAGCTGGTACATCTGGCGTTCACGGTGCAGCTCTCGGTGGCGATGAAGTTGCCGCAACCCGCGCTAACCTCGGTTGGACAAATGAACCTTTCGATGTTCCTGCCGATGCTCTGGCTCGTTTCCGTCAAGCGATCGACAAGGGTGCTAAGGCTGAAGCTGAATGGAATGAGCGCTTTGCTGCTTACACCAAAGCATACCCTGCTGAAGCTGCGGAATACAACCGCATCATGGCTGGTGAACTTCCTGAAGGTTGGGAAAAAGCCCTTGAGCCTGTTGCTCAAAAGGAAACCTCTACTCGTTTGCTTTCGGAAGCTTGCTTGAATGCTTTGTCCCCTGTACTTCCCGAATTTTTGGGCGGTTCGGCTGACTTGGCTCACTCCAACATGACCTATGTTAAGGGTCTAGCTGACTTCCAATATGGTTCTTACGAAGGTCGTAACTTCCGCTTTGGAGTTCGTGAACACGCGATGGGCGCAATCCTGAACGGAATGGTACTTCACGGAGGCACAATTCCTTACGGTGCAACCTTCCTTGTATTTGCTGACTATATGCGTGGCGCAATGCGTCTCTCCGCTTTGTCAGAAGTTGGCGTACTCTACATCCTCACCCACGACTCCGTAATGCTCGGTGAAGATGGACCCACCCACCAACCCGTAGAAACTCTCGCCTCTTTGCGCGTCATTCCTAACTCCTTGACCATCCGTCCTGCGGATGCCAATGAGACTGTATCTGCTTACCAAGTTGCGATCGCTAACCGTAAGCGTCCTAGCTTCCTAGCTTTCACTCGTCAGAACGTGAAGAACCTCGCTGGCACTTCCATCGAAGGCGCGAAGAAGGGTGCTTATACCGTTGTTGATGCAGCTAATCCTGAATTGATCATCATCGCTACAGGTTCAGAACTTGAGCTAGCTGTTAAGGCGGCTGCAATCCTCTCTGAAGAAGGTAAGGCAGTGCGCGTAGTTTCTATGCCTTGTCAAGAACTCTTCAATGAGCAGTCGGCTGAGTACAAGGAGTCCATCCTTCCTGCTGCGGTCAAGAAGCGCGTCAGCGTTGAAGCTGGCAGCACCTTTGGCTGGCACAAGTATGTCGGTTTTGAAGGCGCAGCGATCGGTATGGATAGCTTTGGTGTTTCGGCTCCTGGCCCTATTGGTTACGCCAAGTTTGGCTTCACCGTTGATAACGTTGTGGCAACTGCTCGCAAGGTTCTCGGTTAAGTTAAATCAAGAAGCTGGTCGTTCCTAAAAGAAATGCTTCTTAAACAAAAAAGCGCACAATGTGCGCTTTTTTGTTTTTCTAGGTTCATTAACAAAGTACCCTTTTAGGGATTGAGCATTTGCGTGACTATCTCTCAACTCTCTACCAAAATTTTATCCGCAAATGCTCAATCCTCTTGGCTAATTTCAGTGTCACTTGTCAGTACCAGTCCTCGATAAATTTGAGCGATCGCAAAGGTGAGATTAATGCTCTTTAGCTCGATCATGTCACCTTCTTGGTAGTTAATAATTATCCATTCTCCATTATCTTTTTTATGATAGAGGTCTATTTCGATGCTGGTAGAGCTAACTAATAGATAGTCCTGTAATACAGGGTTGTTCGCATACAGCCGAAATTTGCCGCCGCGATCGTAGGCTTCGGTACTAGGTGATAACACTTCGACAATTAAGGATGGATAGGTAATGTATTGGGTGGTGGCTTTGTCGCGATCGTCACAGGTGATGCTGACATCTGGATAAGTGTAATTTTCGGATTTGATCATCTTAATCCGTAGGTCTGAGTTCCCGATAATGCAATTGCCAGCACCTAAGTGAGCATCAAACATAGTAATAAAGCGAATGGCAATACGTGCATGATTAACACTACCGCCACTCATGGCATAGACTTGACCTTCGATATATTCGTGTTTGTATATTTGCTTCTCTTCCCAAGCAAAATATTCTTGAGGAGTGAGTTGAGGAAAGTTTTCTCTAGCCGCAATCATATTTTTAGGGGGATAGAATTCTTTTATATTTTAACAAATGCGATCGCCTCAAATTTACTCACAAGGCGATCGCTATTTGATTGAAGTGAACTTGCGATCGCTTTAGATGATTAGGACTTACGCAAATTAAAAACTGCCCTCATCCCCTTCTCCCCTTCTCCCAGAAAGAGAGAAGGGGAGTAAGAGATTTTTCTTGTTCCCCTCTCCTTTTTTGGGAGAGCAGGGTGGTTTCATTTTCGGAAAGGGCTATCGTGTAAAGAGTACAGAAAAGAGCAAGAGTTAGGAGAAGAAGCCAAAACAGTAAAAAATGGTCTGGTAGAAGCTAAGCAAAAAGCAAAACCAGACCATGAACTTTATAGAACAATTAAAGCAGATCCCAGACCCTCGAAAAAGTAAAGGTAAGCGCCATCCCTTGTGGCTAGTAATGTGCTTAACCTTGCTGGGAGTATTGTGTAATTATCACGGATATCGCCCATTAGCAGATTTCTGTGAGAAACATTGGCAAACGCTACAAACAATGCTAGAGCTAGCACCAGAGAGCCAAATCCCCTCATACTCCACCTTTCGCCGTGTCATTCAAGGGGTAGAAATCGAGTCAGTAGTCAAACTATTTAACGAGTGGTGTCGAAATAGTCATACAGGAGAATCAGGGCAATGGCTAGCGATGGACGGTAAAAGCATCAAATGTACGGTCACCAATCAGACCGATTCTAAGCAAAACTTTACCAGTACCGTGTCAGCCTTTACCCACGAAACAGGAGAAGTAATTGCCCTTGCTGTATCTGAAAATAAGCAAATCAGCGAAATCGAAGTAGTTAAACAAGTGATTACTTCCTTACAAGGACAACCAGCCTCTTTCACAATGGATGCCTTACATTGCCAAAAAGATACGGTGAAATTAATTGCTGAGCAGGAACAGCATTATTTGATTGCCCTCAAAAATAATCAACCCAATCTGGTCAAGGCTTTGGATCACTTACATCAAAACACGGTCGCTCTTAGTTATGCCGAAGAGTTTGACAAATCTCATGGTCGGCAAGTGCGTCGTCGTGTTTGGGTCTATCCTGCTCCACTTCACTTACGCAAACATTGGTCGTCTCTACAGTCTTTGATTTATGTCGAACGCGAGGGCTGGCGTGATGATAAGCCCTTTTTCGAGTCCCTTGGTTATATTTCTGATTTGGCTCTTAATGCGGCTCAGTTTCTGGACCCGATTCGCCTACACTGGGGTATTGAAAATCGCTTGCATTGGGTGCGTGATGTCCTTTTTCAAGAGGATACTGGCTTACGACGTGGCGGCAATGCTCCTACTATTTGGGCTATTATTCACTGCTTTATCATGACTACTGTCCGCCGTCTTGGTTATCGCACGATTCCTCAGGGGCAACGTGTTCTCGCTAATCAAGTTCACCAAGTTTTTGATATTCTCTCTTGTTCTTATTCTTACTGATTTTTCTCCCTCTAATTTTTCTGTAACTTCCTTCCTGTTTGCCTTTCCGAAAATGAAACCACCCTGCTCTCCTTTTTTGGGAGAGGGGCTAGGGGTGAGGGTCTTAGTAACGTCTGCGTAAGTCCTAATGATATTAAGCAAATACGATATTTTAGCTGAATTTCTATTTGAATAGTTGCTTGAAATTTTAATAATGGTAACGAATCTGAACTAGCAAAAGCGTATCGACCTCGATTTTGTAAAGAATCCTATGCTCATCGTCAATACGTCTAGACCAATATCCTGATAATCCATGTTTTAATGGTTCGGGTTTGCCTATGCCACTATGAGGATTGCGCTGTATATCTTTGATCAGATTGTTAACCCGATTGAGAATTTTCTTGTCTGTTTGTTGCCAGTAAAGATAATCTTCCCAAGCACGCTCTGAGAAAAGTATCTTCACTCGATTAGCTCTCGCACAGTACCGCCACCAGATTCTAATTCGGCGATCGATTCAAAAATTCGTTTAGCATTATTACGACTCTTTAAAAGGTAAGCTGTCTCTGTAAGAGATTCATAATCTTCAAGAGATAGAAGTACGGCTGATGGTTGTTGAGGGCGCATAATGATCACAGGATCATGATGATCGCATACCTGATCGATCATTTTTGCCAAGTTGCTCTGTGCATCAACATAAGAAACTGCATTCATAAAGTTGCCGATCTGCTATTGCTTGCTAGATTGTTAACGATTATAGCTTTTACATCAATAGGCAATCGCTTTAAATGATGTCAAACAAATTCTTGCAAGGTAGGAACAATGTAAGGGTAATTTATAGTAGCCCTTCTTAAGAGTTATTTTGTGTCTTCAAATCAGATAACCAATTAGAAAAAGAATTAGCAAGTGTATTTTTCAATCTACTCCTGTTTAGCTCGTAAACATCGCCAGTCTCTACATCAAGAATTACTAGGAAATCTTCATAGCCAGTATTTGAAATAACAATTTCATTTTTCTTAAGGCTGTAATCTTGTTGGCTCATTCTTGTAGCAGCAACTACACATGGGAGTTTACCTATATCGAAACTGGGCTTATATCCATAGACTTCCATGCTTATATTCTCAAAAACTTTATAACCAAAGTCATTGATAAATTCATTGTAATCTTCAGGCAGTCTTATGCCCATGATTGACTCAAGCTCATTTGGTGCGCTCATTTTATGCAAAATCCTTGACTCTCTCTTTCCAATATGCGGCTCTTAGTTTATCAAATTCATTCCTATCAATTTGGGATTTTTCAGCATAACGATGTAAAGTCTTAGAATATTCGTTATGCTCTGTATTTGTAAGTTCAATAATAGTCCCATTATTCTGCTGTTTCATGTGATGAAGATTTACAGGTTTCCCATCACGTCCAATTGGGGCTAAGCCTTGTGTCATTCTATCCCGATTAGATTGTCCAGCAGCATTAATATATTCTTTGTCGAATATATCCCTTTTTACAAATTCCTGTCCTTTATATTTAGCTTTTTTTCCACTGTCGATAAAACTCTTTTCAAGTTTAGTCATACGCCTTCTGGTGTCTTCTATGACTTTCTTTGCACCATGCTTCTCTAAATAATCTAATCCATTTTCAAAAGTAGCAACCTCTTCGTAAAATTTATTGTCAACTTTACCTATACTTTGATAGGTCTTAATAGCCTTATCTCCACCAATTTTTAGTAAAGTAGAAGTCTTCTTCCCAAAGGCTGTTCCAAATTCAATCAGTTCTTTGAAGTCAGCTACATTTTTAGACTTTTCCAATAATTTAATAGTTGATGGGAGACCTACTTTTTCACTTAAACGCCCAATGTCAGAGAATAAACCTCCTAAATGGCTTAGGTCTTTCGTTTTAACGGCTATAGCTGCTCCCTCCTGCAAAAATTTACCTAGCCAAAGCGGTATCTTACCCAACTTATTTGCTATTTTTAGAATTGTGATACTAGATTTTGCCCCTACTGCAACTGGGCTAAGATTACTATATACCGCATATCCAGTTGCCAAGAGTCCTATTGAAGATAAAGCAGTAGAAACCTTGTCAACTTCTTTACCTTGGACGAAATTGATACCATTCTTTCCTAAATCACGAATATCACCTACACCAACAAAGTCAGCTAGTTCTACTGCAATTTGACCATAAACTTCATCACTTTCACCAAAAAAGATTCCTGACTTTACTTTTCCAAGTTGATAAAGCCAATCTTTACGAGTCTGTTGAATTTTATCATCAAGATTTATAGCTTCAGGGTCTTCATTCACATAGTCATAGTCCATGAAGTAAGACAGATAATCATCCGCTTCAACAAATTTTTTTTCTGCAACAAGCCCTTTAACTGTTGGTAGGGGATTGATTCTGTCTAGATTATAAAACTCACTTTCAGCACTTGTTGGAGATACCCAAAAAACAAAAAGAACAAAGAAAGAAATTGATAGTGTTAATACTAACTTTTTCAGCTTATCAATATCGAATGTCTTTTGAGAATTGAATTTGTCAAATATTAATAAGTCTTTTGAATACATAGATTTTATCTTGCTTTTACAAAATGTAATGGTTAGCTAAGTCTTATAAGATAGTTAAATAATTTAAGCAAAGTCAAACTATTTAAGAAGAGACTCTAACTCTTGGGATAATAATGTTTGCTCTTGTCTAATCAATTCTAAACGGCTTAAAATCTCTGCAACCCGTTTTTGAGATTTAGTTTTTTGATTATCATCATCTTTCTGCAAAGACTTTGAAATAAACATCCAACTGTTAGAAAATATCTTAAAGGGATAGGTCAGAACAAACAGCCAAAACTTCTCAGTTATCCTAGATATCGCTCCTAGTAATCCTGAAAATAAAAACAACCCTAACAGCAATATCCCAAAAGATTGTAAAGGATGATTTATCAACCAAACAAGTTGAGGATGCTGATCAATCCAACCATTCAAAGATGAGTTAATTGAAGACTGAATACCATCTGACAATGTTTGGTTTAAACTATCAATTTTTTCGATAGTAGTCTGCAAAGAGTCTTGTAGAGTATTCGTTGCATTAGTTATGCTGTTGAGTAGTTGACCGCTTTTTTCTGTAACATTGCTTAGAGTGCTACTAGCGGCTTCAGTAATAGTGTCTCTTGCCCTTCCTGTAGCTTGATTGATAGTTTCAACAGACTGACTAGTGTTTTCTAAGACTGTACTTTTAGTTTGCTGAACATTTTGATTGACACTATCTACAGCATTACCAACAAGGTTCTTAACATTTTGTAGATTTTTTGTAAAGTCTTCTGGCAAAGAAATTTGCATAAATTATATTAGAAAAAGCCCTAAATTATCATAACTAAAAATAAAAACAAAGTAAATATTTATTGATTACAACTTTTTTTTGTGGCAATTTTTATATTAGGTAAATCAGAGGATTGGCTACTACTAGGTCGGTTATACTAATTTTCTAGTTATGCCTATTTTTCACCACCATGAGGGTATCTAAGTGAGAGCAGTAGAAGTCACAGGTACGATTGATCGCCAAGGGCATTTATTGTTAGATCAACCCTTCGATGTTGATATATCTAGCCGAGTTAGGGTGATTGTGTTGTTTTCTGAACCGATAGAAAATACAGAAATTGATCCCGATGACACGCCGATTGAGGAGGTTAAGGCTAGTTTGAAGAGAGCTTTTCAGCAAGCCAAAGCAGGGCAAACTAGACCAATTTCTGAATTGTGGGACAGAATTGATGCTTAGTGAAAATAGTGTTGTTTCTATCAGGTTTGCTGATGAATTTGAGGAGAATGTATACCGCCTGTCAAAAAGATTTCGTAATATTCGCAAAGATATTGTGAGTGTGATCGAGCAAATTCAAGCTGGTAATTTTGTGGGCGATCGCCTTGCTGGTCTGGGGGAAGATTATTTTGTTGTCAAGGTCAGGGTAAAAAACAGCAATATTCAAAAGGGAAAGAGTGCGGGGTATCGGTTGGTTTATCAGGTTGAGTCAGCAGTTAGCGTGCTTTTGTTGACGATTTACTCAAAGAGCGATCGCGATGATATTAGTGCATCGGAAGTCTTGGATATTTTGGCTTCTATTTTTGATGGTGAATAGGCGATCGCTAAGAGATACTAAGATGCTGAGTACAAAGAATTCTTGCTATCAGCGCGAAGCGCCGCCATTGCATAGCTAAAGTAGAGTTTCGCTCCCATAGGAGTGTAACTTTCATAGTTTTAGTACAATGAAGATATTCGTTCAATTTGCCATGCTGATATGACTGTTAATACCTTGCCAACTTCTGCTCAAAAAAACCTACCACTATTGGGGCGATCGCTTGCTGAGCTTACCGAATGGACAGAATCGCAAGGACAGCCACGCTATCGTGGTAAACAGCTTTATGAGTGGCTCTATAGCAAGGGAGCGCGCAGTCTCGAAGATATCACAGTGTTTCCCAAGGCATGGCGAGAAGAATTTGCCGCTAACCCCACCGTAGAATTTGGGCGATCGCAGATTGCACTGCATAAGCAAACTCGCGACGGGACAGAAAAATTTTTATTAAAACTAGATGATGGTGAAATTGTCGAAACCGTTGGTATTCCCACGAGCAAGCGTTTGACAGTTTGTGTTTCTACACAGATCGGCTGTCCAATGGCTTGTGATTTTTGTGCTACAGGTAAAGGTGGCTTTCGGCGTAACTTAGAAAAGCATGAAATCATTGATCAAGTGCTAACAGTGCAAGATGTAATGCAGCAGCGCGTTAGCCATATCGTGTTTATGGGTATGGGCGAACCGTTGCTCAATTATGAAAATCTAGTCGGTGCGATCGCGGTAATCAACAAAGATATTGGCATTGGTCAGCGTAATATCACGGTTTCCACCGTCGGCATCCCCAATCAAATTCCTAGATTTGCCAGAGAACATTTACAAGTTACACTTGCCGTCAGTTTACATGCACCCACACAACAGGTTCGCGCTCAAGTAATTCCTTCAGCAGATCGCTATCCTCTGGAATCCCTAATGGATGACTGTCGCGCCTATGTAGACATCACAGGTAGAAGAATTAGTTTTGAATATACGATGCTTGCTGGCATTAATGACTCCGCCGAACAAGCCTATCAGCTTTCTCAATTGATTCGGGGTTTTCAAAGTCACGTTAACTTGATCCCCTATAATCCTGTCAGTGACGCTGACTATAAACGCCCTAGCGAAAGAGCGATTCAAACTTTTGTACAAGTTTTAGAAGACTCTAGAATCGCCGTAAGTGTCAGACGCACCAGAGGATTGGAAGCTGACGCGGCTTGTGGACAGTTGCGAGGTCAGCATCAAATGGCAGAAAAGCAAGTCCAATTCTGATTATTCAGCAATTCTCATTATGAAACCAATTTTGGGGTTTGCAGCGCCTAAGGCGCTGCAAACCCCAAAATTGGTTGTTTGAAAGCCAGCCTATGCTGGCTTTCAAACAAATAAAGCAATTTCTGAGCTTATAAACCCCAAGAAATTTTGTAAAAGTGTTGCTACGCAACACTTTTACAAAATTTCTTGGTTCTGGCTTAAGCGCAAAGTGCTGTAATTTTTATAATGGAAATTGCTAGTGAAACAACCCCTTACTTCACTAATTCTAAATATTATGTAATATTTGACGAAGATCGACTTGCGAGACAGTGGAACAAATGTCAAAATGAAAGAATGGGAATATAAATATCTCCCTGTTAATATTGGCTCAAATAACTATGCTCGGTAAAACCCTGACTGGGCGCTATAAAGTTGTCAAGCAACTCGGCGGCGGCGGCTTCAGCCACACATTTATAGCAGAGGACGGATATTTGCCCGATCGCCCATCCTGCGTGATCAAACAGCTTAAACCTGCGTCCTCACAGGCGGATATTTTAAGGATTTCTCGCGAATTATTTGATAAAGAAGCAAAAGTACTTTATCGATTAGGCAAGCATGATTGCATTCCTAGCTTACTAGCGCACTTTGAAGAAGATGAGGAATTTTTCTTAGCGCAAGAGCTAATCGAAGGCAATGTATTAACTCAAGAAGTCAGAGCGGGGCAACGTCTGGGAGAACAGTACACCATCGATTTTTTGATGGATATTTTACCGACCCTTGATTTTGTGCATCGACAACAGGTAATTCACCGCGATATTAAACCGAGCAATTTAATTCGCCGTGAAGCTGATCACAAAATTGTATTGATTGATTTTGGGGCTGTCAAAGAAGTTCGTACTCAACCAATCAGTCAATTGGGGCATACTTCGAGCTTGGTAATTGGTTCACCGGGATATATGCCCAATGAACAATATAGTGGCAAGACTATGTTTGCTAGTGATATTTATGCAGTGGGAATGATTGCACTGCAATGTCTGACAGGACTAGCTCCTAGTCAAATGCCCGAAGATCCAATTACTAGTGAATTCCGTTGGCACGATCTCGCCTATGTCACCCCCACCTTAGCAAACATAATTGATAAAATGGTGCGGTTTGACTTCCGTCAACGCTATCAGTCTGCCAAAGAAGTTCTCGAAGCCTTAAATCCTCTGCTTAGTCGATCGCAAGCCAATACTATTGTTAGTAAAGTGATTCCTTCGTTAGTAGATGTATCAGAAGAACTAGGCTTAGCATCTGAACAAAGTAAAAGCTTCGTTGATGTATTAATCGATGGAGTTTCTGATGATTTAGAAATGAGTGAAGATCCGATTAGGGCTAAAAAGTTAATCTGTTTAGTCTGTACTGGTATTTTAGAGAATGATCTAGATCGATTAAATAATTTTAGTTTTGTGGAATTGTTGCAGGATTTGTATCAGCAGTTTCCCACTATTGAAACAATGAAAGAGAATCTGGTCAAAGCCGTTAAGACGATCGCTGTCCAGAAGCAACGTCAATACTTAGTAGTTGCCAAGTTTGTATTTAACGCAGTTTCTAAAATTTATCCACAATCACCCAGATCTAAAGTTAGTGAATCATCAAAATCGTCACCGAACAATGCAGTTGGTCATTCAGTAGCAGAGATGGCGGCGATCTCACCTGTTTATCAGGTTAGCCATTTGGTGATTAATGCAGGATCAGCACAGCTTGTTGCGCCTCTTGATACTCCTCCACCATTACCACCTGAAGCCTATGGAGAAATTGTTGCGCCTAAGGCTCCTGAAGAGCAAATTCCTGTTGAAACCTACCCTAATGAGGAAGATGATATCTACATATGGGTTGCCAATGATATTGATACAGATGCTCAGCAAATGCGCCTCAAAAAGCTTTTGTACTTTACCTATCAAGATATTTGGGAAAGTGATCTGCGTTTGTTAAATAGTTTGAATTGGGCGGAGCTATTGCGAGAATTAGTCTCTTTTATGCCAACTTTTCCGCAATTAATGGCGCTAATTAAAGAAGCTGTACAGCGAGTTTCTAAGCCCAAAGAATATATGACCATTGGTAACTTGTTGCTTACAAAGCTAGAGCCTCTATATCCTGATCATGGTAATTTCAGTCAGGTAGAGGCGATCGCAACTTCCAGTGTTGCCTTCTATCCTGAGACTGAACATCCCAATGTAGTTACTCCTGTCAAGATTCCCTTTGATCCGCAAATTGCTAGTAATTTGTTTGATCAAAGGCTAGAACTGATGCGATTTACTAATTCGATGAGGGCAAAAATTGTCCTGTTTTCTGTGCTTTATTATCGCTTTGATCCTGATCGCGACAATTGGCAAGAGCTTTGTTCTCATAGTTTAGATAGTTTATTGAGACAACTCTTTTATGCTTATTCTTCCTTTGACAAAGTCGAAAGTATTATTTGGCAGACAGCGCGATCGTTTAATGAATCCAGTTATGAGCAATCTGCTAGTTATATTCTCCAAGCAATAAAGACACTATACGATCAGCTTGTGGCGAAGTTTATGCTCCACCCTGCGGAAGGAAGCTTATCGTCCTCGGGAGATAGTGAATTTACACAGCCGAATATGATTGTGTATCCAAGTAGTGATGATGATACTTGTCAATTTGTATAAAAGAGAATCAGCAATTCTCATTATAAAAATTAGTTTTTTGAAAGCCAGCCTACGGCTGGCTTTCAAAAAACTAATTTTGGGATTTGCAGCGCCTAAGGCGCTGCAAATCCCAAAATTGGTTTCATAATGAGAATTTTCGCGCCGCCCTTGAATAATTGCAGTGCGCGGCAAAGCCGCGCACTGCAATTAAGAAGAGAGTGGCTATAGGCTAGGATTTTTTTGATGCCACTCTGTTGATTGCTCATAGCCATAGGCAACTTGCAACAACACATCTTCACGCAAAACATTAGAAATCATCTGTAAACCAATGGGCATTCCCTTTGAGTCAAATCCACAGGGAATACTGATTCCTGGTAAACCAGCGAGATTCACAGGAATTGTCATCAAGTCTGACAGATACATACCAAGAGGATCTTCAGTTTTGCTACCCGCTTTAAATGCGGTAGTTGGCGCAGTCGGACAAACTAATACATCAACTTGCTCAAAGGCTTTTTGGAAATCTTGCACAATTAAAGTTCTGACTTTCTGAGCTTTGAGATAATAAGCATCGTAATAACCTGCGGAGAGAACATAGGTTCCAATCATGATCCGCCGCTTTACCTCTGTGCCAAATCCATGCTCGCGGGTATTCTCATACATACTTAGCAAATTGGCAGCACTTTCATCGCGGAAGCCATACTTTACACCGTCATATCTGGCGAGATTAGCCGAAGCCTCAGATGGGGCAATGATGTAGTAAGTGGGTAAACCGTAGCGAAAACGCGGACAAGAAATTTCATACACCTCTGCACCCATGCTTTCCATATGGGCGATCGCCTTTCTTACCGCTGCTTCCACTTCACTATCCAGACCCTCGCCAAAGGTTTCTGTAATTACACCAACTTTTTTACCCTTTAGGGACTGGGTGAGGTCGGGGGTGAGTAAGGCAGCATAGTCGGGAACTTCGAGTTTGATGCTGGTGGAATCTTTGGGGTCATAACCTGCGATCGCGCCCAAAAATATAGCCGCATCTTCAACGCTATTAGCAAAAGGGCCAATCTGGTCGAGGGATGATGCAAAGGCAACTAGTCCAAAGCGGGACACCAATCCATAGGTGGGCTTTAAGCCGACTACCCCACAAAATGAAGCGGGTTGACGGATTGAGCCGCCCGTATCGGAGCCAGTGGCAATCACACATTCGCCACCCGAAACTGCCGCCGCCGATCCGCCCGATGATCCACCAGGTACATATTCCGTATTCCAAGGATTAGCAGTCAGCGCGATCGCGGAGTTTTCTGTCGAGCTTCCCATTGCAAATTCATCGAGGTTAGTTTTGCCAACCATTACTGATCCTGCGGCGCGAAGTTTGGCAGTAATCGTAGCTTCGTAAGGCGGCACAAAGTTTTTCAACATCTTGGAGCCACAGGTGGTGGGCATTCCCTTGACACACATATTGTCTTTAATGCCGATGGGGACACCTGCGAGTGCTGGTAATTTTTCACCTGCGGCGATCGCGGCATCGATGGCTTGGGCTTGGGCGATCGCGATTTCGGGGGTGACAGTAACAAAACTATGTAATTTCGGTTCAAGCCGATTAATGCGCTCTAAAAACTCTTGAGCAATCTCAGTTGCCGAGCGTTCTTTACTAGTTAAGGTTTGGCGAATTTGCTTGATCGAAAGCATAAAGACTTTAGTACGGTATGGGGCAGAGCTTTTAGTATATAGCGCCTAGCTATACAGCTAAAAAGTAAAATTTACCACAAAACCAATTTTGGAGTTTTCAGAGCCTTCGGCGCTGAAAACTCCAAAATTGGTTTCATGATTAGAATTTCTGAATGCGCCGTCAGTAGATTTTTGGGCTTTGCCGCAAAAAAAACAAAAAACTATGGCGTTAGCCATAGTTTTTTGTTTTTTTATATTAAGACGAGAGTCGGCACATAGTATGATTCTTGCAGACCACAGCCATCGATCCCGTACAGCCATCACTATGCGTATCGCCATATTTACTGAGACATTTTTGCCAAAAATTGATGGTATTGTCACACGCCTCAAATATACCGTCGAATATTTGGTTAAGCTCGGTAATCAAGTACTAGTGTTTTCGCCCGATGGTGGGCTTACAGAATATTGTGGCGCTAAAGTATATGGTGTGTCGGCGTTTGACTTTCCCCTCTATCCAGAATTAAAACTAGCATTGCCCCGCCCCTCTATTGGTCATGCCCTCGAGCAGTTCAAGCCCGACATTGTGCATATTGTAAATCCCGCAATTTTGGGTATGGCAGGGCTTTATTATGCCAAATCGATGAACTATCCGCTTATGGCTTCCTATCACACCCATTTACCTCAATATTTACAGCATTATGGACTAGGATTCCTTGAGGGGCTAATGTGGGAATTAGTCAAAAATACTCACAATCAAGCTGCACTAAACCTCTGCACTTCAACAGCGATGATCGAGGAACTGCGATTGCATGGGGTGGAGCGTCTCGACCTCTGGCAACGTGGCGTAGATACAGTCCAGTTTCATCCCAGATTTAAAAATGCAGAAATGCGATCGCGTCTGACCCAAGGGCATCCCGAAGATACTTTATTTCTTTATGTGGGGAGACTGTCTGCGGAAAAAGAAATTCAGCAGATTTTACCAGTTTTACAATCAATCCCCAATAGTCGCCTTGCGCTGGTGGGCAATGGTCCCTATCGTCAAGAATTAGAAAAAATCTTTGCAGGTACAAACACTAATTTTGTCGGCTACTTGCGAGGTGATGATTTGGCAGCAGCCTTTGCTTCTAGCGATGCTTTCTTATTCCCATCGCGGACTGAGACATTGGGATTAGTTCTACTGGAGGCAATGGCGGCGGGATGCCCTGTAGTAGCGGCAAATTCTGGAGGTATTCCTGATATCGTTACCAATGGTATTAACGGATATTTGTTTGAGCCAGATGAAGATCGGGGCTTGGTTTTAGCGACGCAAAAGCTATTGCAAAATCGTGATGAACGTATGTGTATTGAAGCAAGATTGGAAGCCGAAAAATGGGGTTGGGAAGCCGCAACCAGACAACTGCAAAATTATTACGAACAAACAATCAATGCTTTCCAGCCAGTATTGACAAGATAAAACCCAATAGAGAGTTGTGGCGCTTCGCGCCTTTTTAAGCTTAAACCCAAACAGTATGAGGCGGCGCTTCGCGCCGCCTCATACTGTTTGGGTTTATAGAACTAAAATTTAGAAAGGTTGGCTTTGCCAGCCTTTCTAAATTTTAGTGGGGTTGTTTTATGGGGATGTCGATGGTAAATTCTGTCCCCTTATCAACTTCAGACTTAAAGGTTAATTTGCCGCCATGATTTTCGGTGACAATCTGATAGGCAATTGAAAGTCCTAAGCCTGTACCTTTGCCCACAGGCTTAGTTGTAAAAAATAAATCAAATAATCGATTCCGCAATTCATCAGGAATCCCTTTGGCATTGTCGGCAATACTAATCAGTAGGCGATCGCCATTGAACACATCTGATTGAATTTGAGTTTTGATTGAGATTTGTGAAACCTTGCCGTCCTCACGAAACCATTGCGGAATATCGTTGACGACCTGCCAAACTCCATTGGCTTGAGCATCTTCCTCCAGTGCATCGATCGCATTGGTTAATAGATTCATGAATACTTGATTTAGTTTTCCTGCATAACATTCCACTAGCGGAATATCGCCATATTGTTTCTCAACTAAAATCTCAGGACGGCTATGGGTATGCTTGAGGCGGCTTTGCAAAATTAGCAGGGTGCTATCCATGTTTTCATGAATGTCAACGGATTTACAGCCTTCTTCATCACTGCGTGAAAACTTGTTGAGAGATTGCACAATTTTTTGGATACGTTCTGCACCAATCCTGATCGAACCAATTAGCTTTACAAAATCATTAGAGAGAAAATCAATATCAATTTCTTCTAGCTGAGTTTGCACTTCAGCAACGGGTTCAGGATAATGGGTACGGTAGGTTTCGACTAGGCTGAGTAGTTCCTTTGTATATGTGTCGGCATAGGAGAGATTTCCGTAAATAAAATTGACAGGATTGTTGATTTCATGAGCGATTCCTGCCACTAGCTGTCCAAGTCCAGACATTTTTTCGGCTTGAATTAATTGTGACTGGGCACTTTTTAATTCTTGGAGAGCTTTTGTCAGTTTCTCGGCTTGTAAGCGATACTTCTCCTCAGAGGACCTCACTTGAGCTTCTGAAGCCAATCTCTCAGTAATATCTCGCAAGCTCCAAACTCGCCCTGTTTTATCGAGGGTGTTTTGTGGCTGCGAATAACATTCTAAAGTCCTGCCATCATCTAGTTCCACAATCTCAAAGCTATTTTGATCCTTGCTCAAACCCTTTCCAAATTGGTGGAGATATTCCGCAGATTTAATCCGTTTAGCAACATACTTAAGAATATGAGAGTCGTCGTGGGAGCGCACAATGCGATCGGGAATGCGCCAGAGATCAACGAATTTTTGATTACAAATGATGATATTTCCGATCGCATCCAGCACCAAAATGCCATCCGCCGTCGCTTCAAGGGTGGCGCTGAGAGCTATGAAACTTTTGTTGATTTCCGCTTCCGCAGATATGCGATCGCGAATATTTGTGCAAATATAAGTCGTTCCAATTACTTCGCCTAAAGGGTTTTTAACTGGATTTACTCTGAGAGAAATAGGGGTGTTTTGCTGATCGCGATCGCGCATTTCTATCTCTCCCGACCATGTGCCACCATGCATGACGGATTGATGGATTGCCTGAGCAATGGAAGGATTGGTAAATAAAGTGTGGAATTTGGATGATTGCTGTAGCTCAAATAACCTATAGGCGAATAGATCCACAAAAGCGAGATTGATATAAATAGGCTCACCCTGAGCATCTGTAATACAAATAGCATCATAGGCACTTTCTAAAGCTGTACCAATTTGGGTAAAAGCATCCTCAATGTGTTTGCGCTCAGAGATTTCATCCGCTAGCTGGCGCTTAATTTTTTCGAGTTGGATATGGGTGCTATCACTGGCGATCTCATAGCTTGCCACAATAATTCCGCCAGTGGAGCCATCGTCGGTATACCAAGGCTGCACTTGCCACTGGAATGTGCTAGAGGTTTCACCACGCGCTGGGATCTCAATCACTGTCGAGTAGGTCATCTGTCCGCCCATTAGGCAGCGCTCTAGGGCAAGTCGATGGTTGATGGCGTTGGGTAAAGCTTCGTAAAGATTAGTACCAATTAATTTGAGGCGCGGAATACCCAGCATTTTGACCCAAGGCTGACTCACCAACACATAGTGCAGGTTGCAATCAAACATGGCGATCGATGTCGGGCAAAATTCTACAAACCAGCGCAAATACTTTTCAGCATGATTGGCGCGGGTTGTGAGTGGACCCCAAGGATGTTTTGGGTTGGCTCTAGCCATCCTAACCTTACTTTTTTGATAGATTTATAACTTTATGCTTCAAATTGTAGCGGGTTACTGATTTTTAGAGTGTGTCGTCTGAACTATAATCTGATTTAATTTCCTAATTTTGGATTCAGATCATGAGGACAGTCACTTCGGCTCAGCAATATCCAATTTTTGGTTCCGAAATCAAATGTCCCCATTGTCATCAAACAATTCCCGCCTTAGTCTTAACAGATACTTATCTATGTTCCAGACATGGCGCGTTTGAGGTTGCTCCCAACGGCAAAGACCTCGTCCATTTGCAGTCTGATCGCCAATGGCGACTTTGGGAAAATGAATGGTATCGCCAACATACTCACCCAGATGGAATCCGCTTTGAAATTCATGAAAGTATTGATCGGCTATATACTCTTGGTTATCGGGCGATCAAAGTAACGATCGCCCATCGTTATATTGAGTTAGTCAAGCCCTATCTCGAAGCATACTCAAACGACTCAAACCTGCAACGTTTATACGGTTTGAGTGTCGAGTTTAGTCCTCCCGAAGAAGAGGCAATCCGCTGGGGAATTATCAACTTTGAAATTGAGAAAGAATTGGGAACACCCAAATGCTATCCATACTTTCGCTCTTTTTAAGAACGTTGCCAAGTTTGCCAACCTTGCCAACGACCTTGCCAACAAGCCCACAGTTTTTGGGTTGCTCTAGTTCTATCTTTTGGTAAATATCTCAAACATTGCAATATTCCAAAAGCTTCGGATGTCCCAATCGCGATCGCCCACAGCAAAAACACAAACCTACGCACAGGTGGCAAATAACCCAATAAAGCCACAGTCTCATTATGAATCGCATTAATTGACGCTTCAGGATTAAAGGAATTGCGCTGATCTTCATCAAAACGTTGAGCAGGGTAATGATCCACCGCAATTTGCGGATCGTAAATTAATTTCCAGCCTTTTTGCTTGATCGTCAGCGAAAATACTACCTCAAAATGTACCTGTGCGCCCGATCCCCGCATTCTTTGATCAAAACGCAAATCAGCGATCGCCTCACGCCGAAAGCTCATATTCACACCTTTCAACACATCCACTTCACGCCCACCGCCACTCCCAATGTGGTGATTGCCAATCAAACGCCCAAACCATTGCAATTTACCAACAATTGGGCGCGCTCCTTCCTCCAATTTTGACCCGTGATAAACCCAATCTCTACCCCCCACACCACCTACTTTCTCATCTGCTAGGTAGTAAGCCTCAATCCGTTCTAACCAATCACAATGAGACGCAGCATCATCATCAGTAAACGCCACTATATCTCCCGTTGCTGAGCCAAGACCAATATTCATCGCCGCAATTACCCCTGTTGCCGTAACTGTTGCAACATGCAAAGGTAAGTCTTCGCGATCGTATTCTTCTAAAAACTGCCAAGTTTTGTTATCCGTATCTCGTACTATTATCCACAGCTCATCAACAGAGCGATTTTGGCGCTTGAGTGCAGCTAGGCAACGGGAGAGATCTGATGGACGCTGATAAGTAGGAACGATTACAGATATTTTCATCGGTTCTAAGTTCTTTTTTGAATGGGACTAGCTGGAACACCAACAACTGTTTCTCCAGAATTAACATCACGAGTTACGACAGCATGTGCCCCAACTACTGCACGATCGCCAATGATCAGATTTTGATCTGAACGACCAATAACTGCTGCTCCAGAACCAATAAGGACATCATCGCCAATTTGAATTTTGTATGGGGAGCCAACCCAAGTTTCCGCCGCTAAAGTTACGTTGTGATAAATCTGTACTCGATGACCAATTTTGACATTAGGATGAATGACGATACCTAAACCATAATGCTTTAGATCAATATCCCGTTCTATTTCAGCCTGATAAGGAAGAATGGCATGAAAGATTAAAAAATTGACAATTTTAATCAGACGAGGAACTAACGGAATTTTTAGTTGGTAAGCCTTACAACTTAACCACCACAGAAATGATACAGACATTATTGTTATTTATATAGACTGAATGTTTTTGCATTTATATTTATATATAACAGACAAAATATCTGTTTTTACTGATTCTGGTTTTCTATTTGGTACTTTATTAAATCGCAAGTCCCTAGTCTTAAAATTTAAGTAACAAATCTAGAAAATACATCTATAAATCGTTTAGTAATACTAGCATTTGTATAATTGGTGGAAACTGATTTTTGCCCTTGTTCAGCGAGTTCTTGTCTTAATGCTTTGTTAACAATGAGCTGTCTTAGGTGATCGGCAAGTTCTTCATAGTTCTTCTCAGGAAATATGACACCTCCGCCTGTTTCTTTGATCAGATAAGGGATTTCGCCTGAATCAGAACCTATGACAGGTGTACCACAAGCCATTGCCTCAATAATTACTCGTCCAAATTGCTCTTTCCAATTAGCTTGAGTCTCAGACGGCAAAACGAGCATATCAAATGCGGAAAGATAGCGAGGAGCTTCATTATGCGGGACAAAACCTAATTTTAGAATTCGATCTTTAACTCCCAACTGAGAAGCAAGTTGATCGACTTGAGATTCATAGTCACCTGTTCCCACGAGAACAAAGCGCCAAGGCAGGTCAACAATCAGGGCTAAAGCGTGCAGAAGTGTTTTAAATCCTTTTTCTTGGATAATACGACCTAAGTAGCCAATTACAACTTCGCATTCTCGAATTTGCCACTGCACTCTCAAATCAATAGCATCAGCCCTTGAAAAATAAATACTAGGATCAGCAGCGTATGGTAAAAATTGACAATCTCCGCGAAATCCTTTTTGTCTTAACACATTCTCTACTGAACTAGAGCCAGGGAAAGCGATAAAACTCTGTTGATAAACAAATTTTTCTATTTGACGAAATAAGAATGGATAAGACTTAAAGATGTTTTGCCAAGATAAAAACGTAATTGGCTTACGCACTGACAATGCATTTGCTATGTAAATTTGCATAGTAGCTAATGCGTAGGGTTCATGCTGCACATAAATTGCATCAGGGTTCAATTGCTTTAATAGAGGAATAAACCACGCCCAATACATGTGTAAAGGAATACTTCCAGAGAATAAAACAGGTATGTTAATAATTTTGCCCTTAAACTTATCCCATCTTTCAGATTTAATGACTTTGTCATAGTCATTTTTCCATTTTGTAGGCACAATGATGGTGACTTCCCAGCCTGTTTGATTTTCTATTTCCGCAAAAAATTGCTGATTAATGGGAACGACACAAGCATGGCTAAGTACAAGTAGCTTCATATAATCTCCTTAAATAACTATGATTTTAGATCTCAACTATACTCAACGCCTTAATAAACGAGCCTTTTCATAAACTTGCTCATACTTTGCAGTCACGCTATCCCATGAAAAATCACGCGATCGCGTGATCCCCTGTTCTTTGTAATGTTGTAATAAATCTGGATTAGTAATTAAGTTATTAATACAATTTCCTAATTGATCATCTTCGGCGATTAATCCATACTTACCTTGAGCTGTTACTTCTTTTGCTCCCAAATTAGGACTAGCAACTACAGCTGTTCCTGATGCCATAGCCTCTATGTAAGGCACTCCAAAACCTTCATAGGTACTGGGCAGACAGAATATCCAAGCCTTCTGAAACAAATCACTGAGCGTCTCTAATGGGACTCTTCCAAAATTATGAATTCCTTCTCCAATCAAGGGGATGTCACTTACAGCCCATAATTCAGTGTTAGGGAATTTTGGTAACACCTGTTCGGTAAAAATCTGAGCAAGTAAGCTACCTCTTTTTCTTCCACCTGAAGATCCAACAAATAAAATAGTAGGATGAATAGTCTTTTGTGCGGGTTTAAACCTTTCAATATCCACACCACAAGGGATGATCTCAGAAATCACAGGAATTCGTAGTCTGGTTGCCTCAGAAACTCCAACATTAATATCAGCCACCCAAGTTCCTACTATTTCCAAGTAGGAAAAAATTGACTGTAAAATCCGTCTTTTAAAGTTCACCGCAAAAGCTGATTCATCCTTAGCAGAACCATGAAAAGTCCTGACTTGAGGGTGTTTTCCCCACATCAAATAATTATCTCCATGGGAATGTAAAATATCAAAGCCTGCAAAATTAGTACGGGATAGATGAAATGCTAATAAAAAAGGTTGAAATTTAGATGTCCGCAGTGTGTTTGGGTATTGATGAACTCTATATAAGCAATCTTGATAATGTGGACTGAAGGTAAACATGGTGACATCATGCCCAGCGTTAACCAATTTGTTAGCTAGATAATGAGCTTGAAAGGCAACCCCACCAGTTGACTCATTAGGCAGATCCGCATGTGTCATTGCAATTTTCATAACCTAATTTCGTGCCTAAATCATAATATCTTACTATACAGAGTGATAGATTTCGGTGTTATTAGTTAGGTACTGGGCATTCAAATCTCTATAGTGAGAATTGCTGAACTTAATGGCAATATTTTGACAATATAATTAATTTCATGTAGCTTTTAAAAAACTCTTCTTTTTACAGAATAATCCAAGGCTAAAATTTAACCCTTTATAATTTTAAAATCTTTTCGGTGATAGCCTTTAAAAATATTCAGTTTAGTTTCTTTTTTCGGGATGTCAATTAGAGCTTTTTCTAAAAGATGCTTTTTCTTTCTACCTAATTCAATAGATTTGTTAACTATTTCAAATTAATTCATGAAAATATTAAGCCATCGAGGTTATTGGCAAACTGAAACCGAAAAAAATACGCCAGAAGCTTTTATTCGTTCTTTTCAGTTAGGGTTTGGCACTGAAACAGATGTACGCGATCACAAGGGACGGCTGGTTATATCTCACGATCCTCCTACTGATGAATCCTGTTCCATCGAAAAATTTCTAGAGATCTACAAGCAGCATGGGGAAGGTTTACCATTAGCTCTTAATATCAAAGCTGATGGTCTCCAAAAAGATCTTCAGCAAATTTTGCTAGACCACAATGTTAACAACTATTTTGTTTTTGATATGTCTATTCCTGATACACTCTCGTATCTGCGAAGTCATATGAATTTTTTGACGAGAGAAAGTGAGTATGAAAAAGACTTACCTTTTTATGCCAGTGCTGTGGGTGTTTGGCTAGATTGCTTTGAAAGTGAATGGATAACCGAAACAGACATCAATAAACATTTAGACGCAAAAAAAATCGTATGCCTTGTATCACCTGATTTGCACAAAAGAGAATATAAATCTTTTTGGGCAAAAATCTCTGATTGGGAATTGCACAAAAATGATAGTTTAATGATATGTACTGACTATCCCGAAACAGCGAGGCTATTTTTTAATGGTTAAGATCAAAGCAGTCATCTTTGATATGGACGGAGTGCTTATTGATGCAAAAGAATGGCACTATGAAGCATTAAATCGGGCACTTGCCTTATTTGGCTACGAAATTAGTCGCTACGACCACTTAGTTACCTTTGACGGCTTGCCAACTAGGCGTAAGCTAGAAATGTTAAGTATCGAACGGGGACTACCGAATTGCCTGCATGGATTCATTAACGAGTTGAAGCAAAACTACACCATGGAAATTGTCCAAACTAAGTGTAAGCCAGTCTTTCAACACGAATACGCGCTCTCGAAAATCAAAGCACTTGATTACAAAATCGCAGTTGCTTCCAACTCTGTTCGTGATAGCGTCGAAGTTATGATGAAAAAGAGTAACTTATTCAAGTATATGGATGTTTTGATGAGCAATCAAGATGTAGTCAAAGGTAAGCCCAATCCAGAAATTTATCTCAGTACAATTTCTAAACTGGGACTAGATCCTTGTGAGTGTCTGGTAGTAGAAGACAACGAGAATGGTATTAAAGCAGCCAAAGATGCAGGGGCAAACCTCATGGTTGTAGAATCTGTTTATGATGTTACTTTTACTAACATAATGGCTCAAATTCATCGATACGAGGCGGTCCAAGTATGAATACATTAATCTTGATGGCTGGTAGTGATGTTGCTTTTGAGGAGGCAGGATACCTATATCCCAAAAATCTAGTAGAAATTGATGGTTTGCCCTTAGCACAAAGAGTAATTGAAAAGTTAAGTCATTTCTCTGAACCCGATCACAAATTCATTTGTGCAGTTCGCGAAGAGGAAAACAAAAGGTTCTATATTGCTGATGTTATTCGTTTACTAGTTCCAAATGCGATTATTATTGAGGTCAAAGGTTCAACCGCTGGTGCAGCTTGCACAGCACTTTTGGCTGCTGAATATATTAATAATGATGAGCCTCTACTAGTCACAAGTGGGGATCAAATAATTGCGGAAGATATTACCGCAATCATCAATGGTTTTAGAACTAAAGGATTAGACGGTGGTATGCCTGTATTTGAATCAGTGCATCCCCGCTGGTCTTATGTTAAATGTTCCGAAGATGGGTTGGTAATTGAAGCATCGGAAAAACGTCCAATTAGCAATCTTGCCACGGCAGGGCTGTATTACTTTGCTAAGGGTTCTAGCTTTGTAAGCGCTGCTATGGAAATGATCAAAAAAGATGATCATGTTAATGGCAACTTTTATATTTGCCCCATATATAATCAAATGATTTTAAATCAAGCAAAAATCGGAGTTTGCAAGATCCCTAAGAGTAATTACTTCAAGCTAGCAGGTGTGCAAGAAGTTCAAGCCTATTCAGAGTATCTGCACTCTTATTCTCTATCCACTCAGAGGAATGCTAAATATGCGTAGTGACAAACTAGAAAATATGTTCAAAGGTTGGTTTGTGGGTAATTTTACACCCACTCTTTACCAAACCAATGATGTTGAAGTAGCAGTAAAAACCTACTCGGCAGGTACTAAAGAAGAATGGCATTACCACAAAATTGCGACTGAGCTAACGGTAATTATTTCAGGAGAAGTGGAAATGTGCGATCGCCGCTTTGGTACAGGAGACATTATCGTGATGGAGCCTGGTGAAGGTACAAATTTTGCGGCAATTACCGATGTCACAACCGTTGTGGTCAAAGTCCCTGGAGCTAACAACGATAAGTATCTTAAAGAGGATTAAAATGCTCAACATAGTTATACCGATGGCAGGGCGAGGTAGTCGCTTTCAAAAGGCAGGATTTACCCTACCTAAACCACTAATTCCCGTACATGGTCAGCCAATGATCAGGTTGGTAATTCAAAATCTCCTTCCAGACTGCGATCATCGCTTTATCTTTCTTTGTCTTGAAGAACATGTAAAAACATATAAAGTTGATCAGAGTCTTCGTGCTTGGTCGCCTAATTGTGAAATTGTACTTGTGGATGCTGTAACAGAAGGAGCAGCATGTACGGTATTGCTTGCCAAAGATTTTATCAATAATGATGATGCTTTAATGATAGCTAATAGTGATCAGTGGGTAGATCTGGACATTAATGACTATTTGAAATTTATGGAAACATCAAGTGCAGATGGTTTAATAATGACTATGACTGCCGATGATCCCAAGTGGTCGTTTGTACGATTTAATGAGCAAAGTGAAATCTGCGAAGTTGTTGAGAAAGAGGTTGTGTCTGACGAGGCAACCGTTGGAATTTACAATTATCGTCGAGGCAAAGATTATGTAGAGGCAGCAGAAGCAATGATTGCTAGAGATTTTCGTGTGAATGGTGAGTTTTATGTTGCTCCTGCCTACAATGAAATGATTGCTAAAAACATGAAGATTGAATACTATAACATCGGCAGCGAAGCCAATGGCATGTATGGTTTAGGCATTCCCAGCGATTTGGAAAAGTTTGAAAGCTTGACTATTTCCCAAACAGCAATTAGTCGAATATCCTAAGCATAGGTGACATCATGTTGGATTTGTGTTTCTAACAATAAGACCCTAATTTAAATTATGCAACAAGTATCTGAGAATCATCCTTTGCTTTCTATCGCTATTCCTGTCTATAATGGCGAGGTTTTCTTAGAAAAGTGTTTGAAGTCTGTATCAGCAGCAATTGAGAAGCTAGAGAAAAAGGAACAACAATTAGTAGAAGTTATTCTCTGTGATAATTGCTCTAGCGATCGCAGTTTAGAAATTGCTCGCAGTCATAAATTTGAATGCGATTATCACATTATTCAAACCCCTGAATATTACGATAATCGAACCTTGAACTGGCGACAGGCTCTCTCTCAAGCCCAAGGAACATGGATGATGATGCTTCATGCGGATGATCTGATGGCAGTAGATGGTCTTGGCAACTTGTTAGCCGCTTGTAAATTGCAAGTCAATAGCTCATCCGTAATGATCTCAGGTCGCATTAGAACGTTTAGCGATACATCAAGTCCTAGCAGACTTAAACCATTTTGGGCATCTCGAACCAAGATCAGTGGGGAAGAACTCCGCAAACGTGTCTTGCCCCTTATCTGTCCTTTCGTCCCTTTTACAGTAATGCGTCGTTCAGCGTATGTAAAAGTTGGGGGACTAAACATAGCTTACGAACTTGTTCAAGACTGGGATCTATGGATTCGCTTATTGTCCCTTGGAGATCTTTATTTCTATCCTAACGAATTTGGACTATGGCGCACTCATGGGTTCTCTGAAAAATACGCCAAAATTTTTGCTATTGAACACACACTTTTATCACTTGATATTAGAAACCTTGTGCCAAATTTATCGTCTAATCAGGCTCAAATTTGTATGGAAATTCAGTTGGCAAAAGCAAGGAACTGGCTCCCAGATATCTCAACAGATGGATTCAGTCAGATAATCCAGAATCCGTCTGATATTTTAATTAAATCTTTCCCTTCCTATGAAGAAGCGCAAAAAAGATTAAAATGGGCAAATAGACAAGTTTCATTATGGCTCTACTGGTTAAGGTTTTTGGGTGTGTTTCGACTATAACAGCGCTAGCTCATAACAGATAGACTGCTAGGGTTTTTCTGCGTCAACAAGAATGTTGTATTTCATGTCTAAATCAGCACTATTTTGCAACAGACTTGACTTGTAATAATAACTGCGACCAGATAGCCCTAGAGACAAAAATGACCAAAGTAACATCCCAGAAGCACCCTTCATTGACGCACCTGCAAACAGATAAAAGATTGATTGCAGTATTATCGCATGAACTATAGAAGCAAAAATATCTTTAGTTTTTTTGGGACTCTTAAAGATCAAGATCAATAATGAAATTAAAGATCCTGCATAGGGCACAGAACCAATCCATCCCAAATCAAATAACAGAACCAAAATCGCACTGTCATATCCACCGCCAACTCCAATTCCTCTCCCAATATAGGATTGAAGAGCATCATCAATTAGAAGCCCGTAAAGAACTTTTCTTTCCTTGAAACTACCATCATTGTTAATGTCAGATAGGGTTTCTAATCTATTCGTAATAGTTGAACCAAAAGGTTCCATTGTCGCGAGAGGAATTACTAATGCGGCTAGTACTAAAATAGTTAAAACTAGTCTAAATTGTTGTTTTGGTTTGATATTCGCACTTATAAATATCATTCCGAAAAACCAGCCTATCCATCCAGTTCTCACTATAGATAGCAAGAATGATAAGGCTCCAAATCCAGCAGATGGAAGAACTAAAAAGCTTTGGCAACTAAATAGAATCAATAAACCCGCAGCCATAAAGACAGCAAATGTACCTGGAGCATTCATCGTACTCCACACTCTTATTCCTAAAGGCTCTGGCTTACCCATACTACTTAGTACGCCAGGTGCGTTATTTAACCAGAAGCAATCCCATTCAGGAGCTACCAAATATTGATAGACTCCATAAGCTCCCATGATTAAGACTCCCCATAAGAAAACCCTCTGGAGATTGCGACAATATTCAGGATATCGGTGCCAGTTAATATATAAGTGATAGGCAAATAATAGTGGCGATACCCATTCTAAAAATACTACGGTAACCGATATAAAATTATTGCTGTTAGTTAAACCAACTAAATAACCATATACGACACCCGAAATTGCTAAGACAAATGGGGTTGATCCCTGTTCTCTTGTTTTAGGAATATTAAAGTAAAGTGTATGACAGCATACAATGACCGCAGCATACGGCGCTAAAAGCATAGAACTTGGATCGGTAAACGATGCAGCGCGAAAATCAGCAATGCGTCGAATAAGCGGAGTCAAAAAGAACAGCCACCATACTAAGCCCGTATACAAGACAGGATGCCGAAAGTAAAGTCTCCATCCAACAATAAACGCTCCAACTGGGTAAAAAATATTAAGGAGTTTAGAGCCAACTGAACCTACTCCTAACAAAAAAATAGTTATAAAAACAAATAGAAATATTATTCCCCATGCATCAGCTGGCTGAAAAAGTTTAAAGCCATTATCTTGCTGAATATTTGAATTTGGCTGCATTGCTTTTGTTAGTTACAAATAATTTAATGCTTCGGTACTCTTAGTTTATAATAAATGATCTAATCTCGTTCTAACGTGGAGCTGAAAAGTTCGATCAGCCTCTCACTCAGTTCTTTGGCGCGAAACCCACTGACTTTCCTTGGATGGAGTTACATAATCTCTTTAATGTTGGCGTTTTCCACGACCTCTTTCCTGCCTCTTCCTAGCAAGCAACGATTTTCAGGCATTGCACAAATGAAAGATGAATCAAGAAAAGCTAGGAATTGATTTGTACTTAAGATAGTGAATTAACAAACGAATTGAATGTCTCAACATTTCTTCCGATTTTGAATAACATAAAGTTTTGCGATGCAATCGGGCAAGATAATGTCTCAGTCTTGTATTTTCACCCTCAACTCTAGTCATGTAGGTTTTGCTAATAATTTGATCTTCCGAGTTAACAAACATTTTATAGACACAGTAGCCATCGGTAACCCAGAAATAGCATTGCCAAACTTTAATCAATGTCCATAGAGTTTTAAAGGTTTGACTAGGGAGCATCCCAATTAGGCACTAAGTATAAATACTTAAGAGAAAACACAGGTAAAATAGTAACAAATTAACCCGTCTAAGCAAATGACACCAGAAGAGCAAGCAAGACTCGAAGCCTGCACCAGAGAGATCGCGGAAATCCTGTATCGGAATGCAGAAACAAAAGATGCCGAGCAATTGAAAACGCTAGAAGGCATAGAAATAGCCGTGAGGGAGCAAATGCTGGAAAACGTCAGTCCAAACGTGGGAATTTTTTTATCGAAAAAAGCAGTGGGACAAAAGCAGGGAAAGAAAGAAAAGTAAAAAGCTGTATCGGCGAACTAAAGCTGAAGAGCAAGCAAGCGAAGAAGTTGCAAGTAAAAGCAAGAGCGAGATTAAGCCCACAACTAGAAAAATGCTGCCTATTGGTAAGTGCTAGTGAGTCCTACGCCAGAACCACGATTAATGTTGAAGAATTGACAGGAATCAAGATCGGTCACAGCAGTCAACAACGATTAGTCCAAAAGCAGGAATTTCCAGAAATGACAACCACAGAAACAGTAGAAGAGATGAGTATTGATGGCGGGAAAGTGAGATTGCGAACCGAGCAAGGAAAAAAGTGTGAGTGGAAAGACTACAAAGCTGTAAATGCTCAAGGGACAATCGCCGCCTATTTTCTCAATAATCAAGGTTTAGTTGATTGGGTACAAAAACAACCATTAGCCGAAATATTCTCTTGTCTTGGCGATGGACATGACGGTATCTGGAATTTATTTACAGCCATAGCGCCTTCAGAGCAAAGGTTTGAAATACTCGATTGGTATCATTTGAAAGAACACCTTTATAATGTTGGTGGTTCTTTGCGCCGTCTAACTAAGGCTGAAGATTTCCTCTGGCAAGGCGATGTTGAGGCGACTATGATTCTGTTCGCAGACTGTAAATTCAAACGGGCTATCAATTTTCTCGATTATTTACGCAATCATCGTCATCGCATCCCTGAGTATGGTTATCTACAGCAACAGGGGCTTACTATTGGCTCAGGCTCTGTTGAATCAACGGTTAAGCAGATTGGTCGTCGGATTAAGATTTCTGGCGCTCAGTGGAATAAGTCCAATGTTGCTCAAGTTTTGAAACATCGTTGCGCTTATCTTAATGGCTATTTCTATTCTTCTAAGTATAATTACTCAGTGCCTAATTGAGATGCTCCCTTTGACTACTCCTATCGCCTAATACCCAAGCCAATATACCTTGGCTAAAATGATTCACCGCAGTCCATAGCCAAATCAAGTTTTTTTTTGACCCAACAAAAGTCTGGAGTTCATCTAGTTCACCAACATCAGGAATAGTCTCAATCGGTGGATGCTCGGGTAATGGTTTGGCTACTTCTCTCACCCAGTTGATGACTGAATTATGGCTAACATCGGTGCATCTCTCGATCTGTCTAAATCCCATGCCGTTACAGTACATTTTTAGACATATTTTCTTGATATCTTGAGAATACCCAAGTACTGAGTAGCTATCGATGAACTGACGACCACAATCAGCGCAAATATGATTTTGCTTGTCTCCTCGTTTCCCATTCTTACGAATATGTGATGATCCGCACTTTGGACATTTCATTATGTTTCATTGCTTAAACTCGTTGTCTTTTATTTACTCATTCATCCTTCATTTGTGCAACGCCGATTTTCAAACCATGTGAATAAAGCAAAAGAATCTCTTAGAGACACTTTTACTTTATTGCATAGATGGAAAATCTAAATATCTAGTTCCGCGATCGCCAATTTAGATCCATATGTCTCGATAAATTCGCGGCGTGGGGCAACCTTATCACCCATTAAAATTGTGAAGATGCGATCAGCTTCGGCAGCATCCTCAATCGTCAGACGCTTGAGCGATCGCGTGGCAGGATTCATCGTGGTTTCCCATAACTGCTGCGGCATCATTTCACCTAAACCTTTGAAGCGCTGAATGTTGTAATTAGCGTTGGCTGGGAAGGAAGCAAGGAGTGTTTGTAAATCAGCATCGGTATAACAATATTGAGCGTTTTTACCACGCTCGACTTTGTAGAGTGGAGGGCAACCAATATAGATAAAGCCGCGATCAAGTAACTCGCGCTGATATCGATAGAAGAAGGTTAACAGCAAGGTGCGAATGTGCGCTCCATCAACGTCTGCATCGGCAAGCAAAATGATTTTGTGATAGCGTAACTGCGACTCATTAAAGTCTTCACCCTTAATGCCTAGACCACAGCCTGTGATTAGGGCTTGGATTTCATTGTTTTTATAAATCTTGCTGTCATCAGCTCTCTCGATATTGAGAACTTTACCGCGCAATGGCAGAATCGCTTGATAATGGCGATCGCGTCCTTGTTTGGCGCTTCCGCCTGCGGAATCGCCCTCAACGATGAAGATTTCTGATTCTTTAGGATCACGAGAACTACAATCAGCAAGCTTACCTGGTAAAGTCGAAGACTCTAACGCTGATTTGCGGCGGACTAGCTCACGGGCGCGACGGGCGGCTTCAGCAGCATTAAAGGCCTGTAGTGCTTTTTCAATAATTGAAGTGGCAACGGCAGGATGAAACTCTAGATATTCATTGAGAACTTCACCAACGAAGGAGTCAACAATACCGCGAACCTCGGTATTACCTAGCTTAGTTTTAGTTTGACCTTCAAATTCAGGATCAGTAACCTTAACCGAAATAACCGCCGTTAGACCTTCACGGACGTTTTCACCAGCTAAATTTGATTCGCCTTCTTTGATTTTTTTTAGCTTACGCGCCGTTGCATTCATCGTGCGAGTAAGTACGGTTTTTAGCCCTTCCAAGTGCGTCCCACCATCGATGGTACGGATATTATTGGCAAAACCTAAAACGTTGTCATTGTAGGAGTCGATACACCATTGCAGGGCTACTTCTACGACGACATTATCGCGTTCACCATTCACATAAATAATGTCAGGATGAATTGGTTCTTTGTCACGGGTCATGTAGGCGACATATTCACGAATACCGCCCTCATAGCAAAAAATATCCGTGCGAACCTCTGCACCTCGGCGATCGCAATATTCGATTTTTACGCCCGCATTGAGATAGGCAAGTTCTTTGAGTCGGCTGGCGAGAATGTCGTACTCGAACTCAGTTTGAGTCGTAAAGATTTGTGAATCAGGCTTAAAACGTACCTGCGTACCGCGTCTGGTTTCTTCGCTCTTACTAGGAATTAGCGCGGTAACAGGAAAACCGCGCTCATATCTTTGCGTATAAACAGTATCTAAGCGCCATACTGATACCTGCACCCATTCCGATAGAGCATTAACTACAGAAATACCAACACCATGTAAGCCCCCTGAAACTTTGTACCCACCATCGCCAAATTTGCCGCCAGCGTGGAGAACGGTTAGCACAGTTTCGAGGGCAGATTTACCAGTTTTAGGATGAATATCAATGGGGATGCCGCGCCCGTTATCGGAGACCTGTACCGAGCCATCGGGCATTAGCTCAACTAAAATGCGATCACAATGTCCTGCAAGGGCTTCATCGACGCTGTTATCAACGACTTCAAAAACGAGATGATGTAACCCCTTTGGCCCCGTTGTGCCGATATACATCCCAGGTCGTTTACGAACTGCTTCTAGACCCTCAAGTACTTGGATCTGATTAGCATTGTAAGTTTCTGTAATGGTCTCAGGCATGAAGGTAAACAACTCCAGAATTTAGATCGCTTGCAAGATTGCCTTTAAGAATACTTTCTTGAAAATATTCTTAGGATGCGCTTGCTAGTGTTTATAGGATGTGTTTTTAGTAAAGACTCAAAAACACTCTACCATTATAGCTTAAAAGCCTTACAGATATATCAAAACCATCTCAGACTTAGTTTTTATGTGTCTAATGCAGTCGCAAAAAAGAGCTTGGAATTTTTGCTGATTTGAAGGGCTGGCTTTGCCAGCCCTTCAAAAATTCTCTTGGGTTTTAAGAAAGGGTAAAGCGCTGTAAAAAATCGCCAAGAGCTTTAACGGTAGACATAGCGCCACACTTAACTTTTGGTTTAAAAAAAGTTGTATATTGACTAAAGTGACAAATATTTAGATACAAAACTTAAAAAGCCTTGATAGCAACTCCCGTTAAACCAACGACAAGACGACCTGTATTTCCTTTCACCGCCGTGATCGGACAGGAAGAGATGAAGCTCGCCCTGTTGCTCAATGTTATCGATCCTAAAATCGGTGGCGTAATGGTCATGGGCGATCGCGGTACAGGCAAATCTACCACCGTTCGCGCCCTAGCTGACCTTCTTCCTGAAATCGAAGTTGTCGCTGACGATCCCTTTAGCAGCCACCCTACGGACGGTGATTTGCAGAGCGAAGAAGTACGTCAACGCCTCGCCAATGGCGAAACCTTACCCGTTAGCACCAAGCAAGTAATCATGGTGGACTTGCCGCTTGGTGCAACTGAAGACCGTGTTTGCGGCACTATCGATATCGAAAAAGCTTTGTCCGAAGGGGTAAAAGCCTTTGAATTAGGACTATTAGCAAAAGCTAATCGCGGTATTCTTTACATTGATGAAGTCAACTTGCTTGATGATCACCTCGTTGATGTGCTGCTCGACTCGGCTGCCTCTGGCTGGAATACCGTTGAACGTGAAGGTATTTCCATTCGTCACCCTGCGAGATTTGTCCTAGTCGGCTCTGGCAACCCCGAAGAAGGTGAGTTGCGTCCGCAGTTACTCGATCGCTTTGGTATGTATGCCGAAATTAAAACAGCTAGGGATCCTGAAGACCGTTTAAGGATTGTCGAAAATCGCACCACTTTTGACAGTAATCCCCACGCATTTCTATCTGAAAAATCTGAAGAGCAGTCTAAAAAACAAGCCCAAATTGTGAGAGCGCAGCAGATTCTCAATGATGTAAATATTGATCGTGATTTGCGCCTCAAAATCTCCACAGTTTGCGCCGACTTAAATATTGACGGCTTGCGTGGTGATATTGTGACTACCCGCGCTGCTAAGGCTTATGCAGCGTCGGAAGGGCGTAAGGAAGTAGAAGTTGACGATATTAAAGCTGTAATCAGTCTTTGTATTCGTCACCGCCTTCGTAAAGATCCTCTCGAATCTATTGATACAGGTTTTAAGGTTATTAAAGCCTTTAATCAAGTATTTGGGATTGAAGAATAGAGCTACGACGCAAAGCGTCGCGACTCTCCCTAACATATCAAAATAGGCTTCGGCTTCGCTTAGCCATCGATATATTTTGACTGATTGCCAAAAAGAGAAAGGCGACACGCAGTGTCGCCTTTCTCTTTTTGGTTTGATTAACGGAAGCGGGATCTCCAAATTCTTTGGTATTCCCCGTCATTCAATCCACCTGAGGAGTTAAGTCCATTGGATTGAATCATCTGATTGAGCGCATTGATCCGATCGCCAGTAGCAGGGTGAGTACTTAAAAAAGAAGGACCACCGCCGCCACTAGCACTAACAAGTTTTTTCATAAATGCTGGCATAGCACTAGCCGCAAATCCAGATTTGGTAATGTTGATCAAACCTCGACGATCAGCATCAAATTCGGCTTCACGGCTATTTGGCAAACGCAGGGCAAGATCGACACCAATCCCCACCAGCCGATCATCACCAACTCCAGCAATGCTGGCAATACCCTGAGCGATCGCAGTTTGTTTCATTTGCTCTAGGGCATGGCGACCCGAAATATGCCCCATTTCATGACCAATGACGCTAGCAAGTTGCGCCACATTATCAGCCGCAGAGATCGTGCCAGTATTGATATATACAAATCCTCCCATTGTCGCAAAAGCATTGAGATTGTTGTCTTCAACTACCTGAAAAGTATAGGGGATATTCGGGCGATCGCTATTGGGAACCAGCATTTGTCCTAAACGCTTGACCAACGCATTGGCAGCACGATCTTGACTAATTCTAACTTCTTGCCGAATTTGAGAATCAATTTCTCTGCCTAGTGAAACTTCTTCATTGTCGCCAATACTTGAAAGCTGGAAAATTTGAACAGCAGAGGGCAAAATCCGAAATAGGTCAGATAGGTCTAGAGCCTGAGCCATTAAGGGATTGAGCGATATCGCTAAGGAGACAGACACCATAAAAGCAATTAAAGCTTTCCAGTAATGACGCGCTTTGGAGACTATCGGTTTAAGACTAACTAAACCTATAGAACTTGAAATTAAATTTGACAGTTTTGCGATCGCGTTATTCATGATTAAAATCACCTTAAAAGCTCGGTTGATCTGGCTGTGCTGATTAAATGTCAGGATATCCCCGTTACAGCCTATTTCAGACTTGTACTTCACACAGCCTTAATAGATAAGTATCTGGTCATAGCCCTATTCATGAAATTGCCACTACTTATTAAAGGAGTGGACGACTAAAACTTGATGAAAGTTCCTTGCGATCGCCATAGGTTTTGAGGCTGACTTAAGCATCAGTAAAACTGTATAGATAAATAGTTCGCCACTCGCGTGAGAGCGTTTGAAAATATAGCCTTCGGCAATGAGTTGATTTATTTTTTCTAGGTTGATTGGTTCTGGACTAGGAGTGCTCATTCTCTCGGTATGATTTTTAATGGACTACTTCTTGCGGTCTGGAAGTAAATGCAACAGTGAAGGAACAATCGAAATCACCACGATCGCAATTGTGATTGGCAACAAATACTTATCTACATCAGGGATAGCATTACCTAACACAAAACCCAATATTGATAAACCTGATGTCCAGACTAATCCGCCTAGCAAATTGAACTTAAGAAATGTCAGATAATGCATTTTGCCAATCCCAGCCACGATTGGGGCAAAAGTCCGCACAACAGGCAGAAATCGCGCTAAGACAATTGTTTTAGTGCCATGCTTTTCGTAAAAGTTTTGGGCTTTGATAATATGACTCTTATGGAAAAATAAAGAATCTTCCTTAGAAAACAATTTATGTCCAAAGCGCTTGCCCATAGCATAACCAACGTTATCACCAACTACTGCACAAATAAAGCAACCAATAATCAATGCAAAAATATTGAGATAACCCTGTGAAGCCAAAAAACCTGCGGCAAATAGTAGCGAATCCCCTGGTAAAAAGAAACCGATCAGCAATCCAGATTCCGCAAAGACGATCGCCCAAATTGCAAGGTGACCACCAAAAAATCCCAGTGAATCAACTAATTGTTTCGGATCTAAAATACTCATGCTAATTTGATACCTAATTTAAATTTGGGCGTTACAGAGTTTAGTATGAACCAAAGATTTCTTAAAGGCTAGGAATAATATCCAGCGCAAACTCTAATTTCTAGGTTTGGTATATTTCTTAAGTAACTGATGTTACGTGGAAGATAGCTCTAGCTACTTATTTAGAAAAGATTGAATCATCTGGAATAAGGATTTGAACTTAAACGGCTTAGTCAGATATTCACTAGCACCAACTTCTAGACATCTCTCGCGATCGCCTTGCATTGCCAAAGCCGTTAGCGCAATAATTGGAATATCTTTTATTTCTGGATTTGCTCTAATCAACTTAATTGCCATCAGTCCATCCATCTCAGGCATTTGAATATCCATCAAAATAATGTCAGGCTTCTCTGCGATCGCCATATCTATGGCAGTTTTGCCATTTGCAGCTAGATATATTTGATATTTGCGACTTTCTAGATAGCTCCGCATACTTTCTATATTTAAGAGATTATCTTCTACGATAAGAATTTTGGAAGATTCATCTCTATTAGTTGAATCTTCTAACCCCTCTTGTGTCAAAACCTGCAAGTTTTCAGATTTATCACTAGTTCCTAAACCTTGCTGATAGGGCAGTCTAAGTCTAAAAGTGCTGCCTCGCTCCACTTCACTTTCGACATTAACTGATCCTTCATGCATTTCTGCAATCTTTTTTACTAACGATAAGCCAAGCCCTGTACCAGCATATTTGCGATTAAGAGCGCTATCAATTTGCATAAAGGTTTGAAAGAGCTTACTCATATCTTCTTTGGCGATCCCAATGCCTGTATCCGTCACTAGAAAATCAATATAGTTCTTATGGGTATCATCTACATCAGTAATTGGCGTAATTTTAGCTTCTAAAGTGACACTGCCGCCGTCGGGAGTGAATTTGACAGCATTGGTAAGTAAATTAATTAACGCTTGGCGAATGCGTAATTCGTCAACATTGATATAAGCAAATTGAGGTTGTCTTAGGTAAGGGGCAATGTTTAAGACAAGTCTAATATCTTTTTTTAATGCTATTTGCCGCACAAAGATCAGACTGTCAGAACAGATTTTCTCTATCTCGATACATTCGGTGTGTAACTCTAGTTTTCCAGATTCAATTTTGGCAAGATCGAGGATATCGGTAATTAGAGATAATAAATGTTGCCCTCCTGATTCGATAGTTGTAATTGCTTTCTTTTGGCGATCGCTTATCTCCCCTAACATCCCTTCTTTCAATGACTCCGAAAGTCCTAAAATTGCGTTGAGTGGCGTGCGAAGTTCATGGCTCATGTTAGCAAGAAACTCATCTTTGAGACGAGTTGCCCTTGCTAACTCAATATTTGCGAGAGCTAACTGTTCATTATTCTTTTGCAGTTGGATCTCAACTTGCTTACGTTCTTCTAGTTCTTTTTGTACTTGCAATTCACTTCGCTTTAAGTCGATCGTTCGCTGTTCCACCCGATTTTCTAGTTCTTGATTTAATACTTGCAGGGCATTTTCTGCTTGAATCTTCTCTTGTAATTCTATCTGCAACTGTTGATAGAGATTAGCTTGAGAAATCGCGATCGCCATCTGATTACTAACTTGACCGAAAAATTCTGATTCCCAGTCTTGCCAATAGTGCTTTTGACTATGATGAGCCACTAATAAACCCCAGAGATTATTTTTTTGAACTATGGGTGCGACTAACTTGGCTTCAATGCCCAAATTTCGCAGAAAATCTTTGCCGCAGGGTAAAATTTCTGTATTATCAAGATCGTCAATACTATAAACTTTGCCTTCTTTGTAATAGGAATAGACTTCTTGAGTGAATATTTCTGAAGATAATACCGCATCTACCATTTTCCCTAATTGATTAGATACAGACTCCGCTACCATTTTGCCACTACCGTCGGGCATCAGACAATATACTAAAATCCGATCTACCTTTAAAACTCTTCTTAACTCTGTAACTGCCGTATTAAGTATGATTGAAAGATCGAGCGACTGACGAATATTGAGGGTCAAATTAGTAATGATCTTTTCACGCTCTAATTGCTGTTGTAATTCTAATTCCTTTTGCTTACGCAGAGTAATATCTTCTTTGATTGCAACAAAATGCGTGATTTCGCCATTAGCATCTTTGATCGGTGAGATAGAAGCTAGTTCCCAATACAGCTCACCATTACGCTTGCGATTATGGAACTCCCCATGCCATTGATTGCCACTGGTGATATTTTCCCAGAGCATTGCATATTCTTGTTCGGTAGTGTCGCCAGATTTAAGGATGCGAGGGTTTTGACCAATCAACTCTTCTAGGGTATAGCCTGTTATTTCTTCAAATTTGGGGTTTACATAGGTAATATCTCCTTGTGTATCCGTTATTACAATCAAAGCAGGGCTTTGTTCTGACACCTTAGACAAGATTTTGATCTGCTCTTCGGCTTTTTTGCGTTCGACTATTTCGATTTGTAATTGTTGGTTTTGGGTGGCAAGGGATTGAGTGAGACGACGCAGTTTTAAGTGCAATTCCAATCTAACGATTAATTCTTCCTTTTGAAACGGCTTAGTAATGTAGTCTACGGCTCCTAGACTTAGCCCTTTGACCTTATCGGCAGTGCTAGCGAGAGCTGTCATAAAAACAATCGGAATATCACTAGTCGTCTCTGATTGCTTCAGCCTTTGACAAGTCTCAAAGCCATCGATATTAGGCATGAGGACATCTAGCAAAATCAAATCAGGCTGAGACTTGGTGATTTTCTGAATTCCACTAAGTCCATCCATTGCTACTAAAGTTTTATAACCAAAGGATTCTAAAACTTTAGAAAGCACTTTCACATTGGCAGGATTGTCATCAACAATAAAGATAACAGTCGAATTTTCGGTTGACATGATCGAAAAACCTTACAAGGTTGTATAGCAATAAAAGGATTGCTTAGGATATAAAGCCCAAAAGATGAGTGGCGGCGCAAAGCGCCGCCACTCATCTTTTGGGCTTTATTGCTATGGTAATTAAAAAACAACTATAGCGCTTTATATTTAGACATCTTGTAGTAATACGTTACTCAATCTGAGATTTTTGTATTTAGTTGCATCTATCTGTTGATAATAATCGTAAGATACTATGTTCATCAAAAAACTGTGCGAAGTTTCGTAATTTGTTAGCGAAGCTTTGATATTCAGGGGCAAGCTGGTTAATTCGTTGCGCTTCTTGCTCGATCGCATTGAAATCGCCCACATCCAAAGCCTCAAAAATTGCTTTTAGCTCTGAGTCTGGGGGAATGACGATCTGACTGTCTTGACGATCAGATGCGCTGATTACGGACAGCTCTGGTTCATAAATCCAAGTCAATTGTAAATATTTTTTAAGCTTATCTAAGAGCTTAGCTGCCTCAATTGGTTTTGGCAGAAAGTCATCACAGCCCGCCTCGTCGCTTCTAATTCGCTCTGACTCGACAATACTCGCCGAGTGAGCAATGATCGGGATATGTTGAAACTCCGTGGTTGCTTTGAGTCGGCGCGTCATATTTAGCCCATCAAGTTTTGGCATCAGGATATCAGTAATGATCAAATCCACAGAATTTGTCTGCACTGTATTAATTCCTTTAAAACCGTTATCTGCTTCTAGGATGGTGAAGCCTAATGGCTCCAGTAGATGTTTGATCACGGATCGATTAATCCAGCGATCGTCAACTGTCAAAATTGTTAATTTTTTGCCTTGATAACTCTTAATCTTTTGATAGTTATTGCTGTCATTACCTTTAGGGCTTTTGCTACTTATTGCTTCGACTTCAGATAGCTCGAGGTCAAACCAAAATCGACTACCTTGATTTAGTTCGCTTTCAACTTGAATCAAACCACCCATCATCGCCACTAATTTTTGAGAGATTGCTAGTCCCAAACCAGTTCCTTCAGGACGGGTTCGGCGATCGCCTACTTGCTCAAAGGGAAGAAATAACTTTTCTAGATTTTCAAAGTCAATGCCTCTACCTGTATCCGCAATCATAAAGCGGATTGTGTGGGTTGAGACTCCAGCCGCGCTCTGATTGGACTTAACAGACACAGATGCTAAGGGGGCTAAATCGACACTTAAGGTTACTTGACCGTGATCAGTAAACTTGATGGCGTTGCCCAAGAGATTTAGCAGGATTTGGCGAAGTCGTTGCTCATCTGCGAGTACATAGCTAGGTAGGCGATCGCTAAATTCTGATAAAAATACCAAATTCTTTTCTTCAGATTTGAGGCGACAGATTTGCGTGACCCCTACTAATACCTCGGAGAGAGAAATTTGTTTAGGAAAGAGATCTAATTTTTGCGCCTCAATCTTAGCTAAGTCGAGAATTTCCGATATTAAATCCAGTAAATGCTTACCACATTGCTCGATTACGGCGAGTCCTTCAATTTGCTTGGCTGTTGAGTCAGGATCACAGAGCAGAACTTGGGCATAGCCTAAAATGCCATTAAGTGGAGTTCTCAATTCATGGCTCATACTTGCCAAAAAGTCACTTTTGGCTTGATTGGCAGTTTCTGCTTGTTCTTTGGCTGCGGCAAGGACGATCTCATTAGCTTTGCGATCGCTAACATCTTTAACCCGCACCAAATTAATTGCATTACCCGCAACATTAATAGGTTTATCAGCAATACTGCCCCAAAAAACTTTTCCTTTTCTGGTCACATATTCTATTTCATTACTCCAAAAGCCAAACTTCTGTATATCTCCAGTGATTGAGTCAATCTCTTCATTTGTAAATTGTTGCTTTTGGAGAGTTTGCCCGTCAATGCCGATTAACTCTTCTTTACTATTGACTTCAAACATTTCCACAGCCCGTTGATTGCAATCAAAAATAAGCAGGCAACTCGGATCGACCAAGAAAATAGCATCGGCAGATTCGTTATAAATTGCTTCTCGGAGATCACGACTGCGAGTTAGTTCTAGTTCAGTTTGCTTGCGTTCTGTAATTTCATGCTCTAAGGCAACATTGATCGCAGCTAATTGAGCGGGACTCGGAAGCGCCAAAAGTTGCGGAATTAAAGGTATGACACTGGCGGCCGTAAAAACTGAGATGATTGCCGTAAGCGCTTTGATAACTCCAGATACCCAATAGCTAGGATGCCAAAGTGTCCAAATCTCCATCAAGTGGGTAGTTCCACAAAAAATGATAAAAAGACTAAATAACCAAAAGATCCACTTAAAAGGTAAGTCTTCACGCTTACGGACAAAGTAAACTAAACCCATGGGGATGGAATAGTAGGCGATCGCTGTGAATAAGTCAGATAAAATATGTAGCCATACCAGCCAAGGATTCCAGAGGTAGCAATGTCCGTGGGGCATAAATGCTCCAGAATCAAAAAACTCCAGTATTAGTTGCATACAACCCAACCCATTTTTTTGCCTAATTGATGCGTTACATTACACTAGCGCATTCTATTGATGTAGCGATACAGCCTATTGAGGCTTTGAGTAGTACAGAGAAATTTTGGGAAGCGGCGCGGAGCGCCGCTTCCCAAAATTTCTCTGGGTTTTAATTAAGCGCAAAGCGCTGTATGTACTTAGAAACCGCATCTTGTGGAACAGCAGCTTTAGTCATGATCGTAAACCTTACCGATGGTCGCCCAGCAAAAATAGAGGCATCGGCTTTACGCTCATCCTTGTTAAAAGTAAACGTAAATGCTGGCATTCTAATCATTCTAGTACAAGGCGGCTAAAGTGAAGAAACATACTTTTAGACGGCTAAAGCCTTACCTTTATAAGTCCATTTAAAAGGCTTAGCCATAGTACGGTTGAAGTAGTCAATAAATAAGATAATGCGAGACTTCAAATCGGCTTGAGAGATAAAGTTACCGCGTCTGAGTAACTTACGCATCAAGATTCCAAACCAAATCTCAATCTGATTAAGCCAAGAACAATGCTTGGGAGTAAAATAAAAAACAATACGATGATTTTTATCGGTTAAGAAATCAGTCCTTGTCTGCATGGACTTGAGGATGCCGCACTTACCTTTGACACCTAAATCAATCTCCAATCTTTCGACTTGTGCAACATAGCGAACGAGGGATTCCGATTGATGAGTGTTGAGACAATCCATAACTAAATGCCATTTGTTAGCATCAGGATTAGTGGCTATAGTTTGTTGGACATGAGTAAGATAGGCAACTTCAGTACGTGTATCGCCCACAGAAGCCTTGATGACTAAACCCGTGGCGACATCAAAACTGGCGATTAAGGTTTGAGTACCATGTCGAATATATTCAAACTCGCGACGGTGAATCTTACTAGGTTCTAAGGGCTTATCAGGATATTTGCGCTCAAGGGCTTGGATACCCGTCATTTCATCAAGACTAATAGTTTGTTCACCTAAGGCAGCTCGCTCTATTGCATTTAAGTAATTGTCAGTAATGGCTGTTACTTTTTGTTCAAACAATGGGTCAGGCGCTGGATTCAGTCAGTAACCTGATTGATGCGGTTTGATATCTGCTTCGGCAAGTAAGCGTCCAACGTGCCTCGGTGATATCGTGGTCACAATCCCGCGTTGAATCATTTCATCGGCGAGTTCGCGACTTGTCCATTGGCTGATTGGGCGACCACTCTCCTCTGGACTTTCACAGGCGATTGCAAATAAGTGCATGATTTGCTCAAGCTCGAATGTCGGTGGTGTACCCGAACGCTCGGCATCTTTCAAACAATCCAACACGCCTATGTCTTTTTCCCGTCCCCACACCCATCGGTCTCGCCACAATCGGGCACTTTTGCGGCTGATATCTAATTCCCGCGCTATCATTGCTTGACTGTATCCTTGAGAGGCTAAAACAACAATCTTTGCTCGTTGGGCTATTTGCTGCGGTGTACTGTGTCGATTGATTATCTGTTCCAATTCTTCTTGTTCCAACTCTTCTAAATGCAATGCTTTTGCAGATCCCGTAAACACTAATTTTTGACCGTTATTTCATTTCTTCTTATAGTATCTTCACTTTAGCCGCCTTGTACTAGTAAATCAAGCTAAGAAAGCTTGTTCTTGGCAGCAATTCTTATTGCAAAAAATCCTAAAGCCTTTTTCAATTAAGTGGAATAAGTGTAAAACCCAAGAATTAACTGGTAGCGCGGAGCTGGCACTGGTTAATTCTTGGGTTTTGATTTGCCCTAAAATAATCTGCAATACCAATAAAAATAGTCCCGCGAAAAATCAATTAAACACACTCCATGTCTACACCCAATATTATTCTGGCTGGCTATTTGGCGGGAGCCGCCGACTATACGCCGATCGCTCAAAAATTAAAAGCTCAAAATCAACCAGCAACAGTTGTCCCTTTGCAATGGTGGGACTGGGTTCCGACCGTGGGTGGACGATCAATCGCGCCGATCTTAGAAAAGCTTGACCAAACGATAAATCAAGAATTAGAGAAGTCAGGATCTTCGCAGGTGAATATCATCGCGCATTCCGCAGGGGGGTGGTTAGCCAGAATTTATTTAGGCGATCGCCCTTATTACGATAAGGTTTGGGATGCTCGCTCTAAAGTTGCAAAACTAGTCTGTTTAGGTACTCCTCAACGCAGTCTGGAGCCTTGGGCAGTTAAAAATTTAGGCTTTGTGAATGATAATTATCCTGATGCCTTTTATGACGATATTGAATACATTTGCATTGCAGGGAAATCTGTAAAGGGAGCTAAAACTTCACCGCAAAAATGGCTTGCCTACAGTAGTTATGAGCTAACTTGTGGTCAAGGTGATGCATGGGGTGATGGGAGCATTCCCATTGAATCTGCCTATTTGGATGGAGCGAAAAATATCGCGATCGATGGAGTGTATCATTCGCCGCGATCGGGTAAATGGTATGGCTCACAGGAAGCGATCGACATTTGGGCTAAGTATCTTTCCTAAAAGAGTGAGTGTGGCGCTTCGCACCGCTCTTTAAACCTAAATTGCCGTGCCGCCCGCGTAGCGGGCGGCACGGCAATTTAGGTTTGGTATTGGCTATCGAGTGGCGACTTGGCTAAATGCATTTTATCTAACCACTCGATCAGACTATCTAGCTGTTTATCATGGGAGAGAGTTCCTAAACCTCGCACCGTCACATTACCTTTGCTAAATACAAAACGCGATCGCAGATGACTCGGTAAATGCTCATGTAAAATCTTCCATGCAGGTTCTTCCATTTTTGACTCCAAAACCACATGCTGCTTACCATCTGGCTTAATTCGCGAAAACCCAATTCGCTTAGCAATCAACTTTAATTCCATTACCTTAACTAGTTGCATTGCTGGCGCAGGGACAGTTCCATAGCAATCTTTCCATTCGTCAATAATTTGAGAAAGTTCACGGCGCGAGTTGACTGCGGAAACAGCGCGGTAAGCACTCATTTTGCGATCGCTATCAGGTATATATTCCGCAGGAATAAAGGCGGTGACTGGCAGATCAATTTGAGTATCATCAACTTCAGGAATTTCAGAGCCGCGTATTTCGGCGATCGCCTCCTGCAACATTTCCATATAGAGGTCAAAGCCGATCGTGTTGATTTGTCCCGATTGCTCAGAGCCGAGAATATTACCCACACCACGAATTTCCATGTCGCGCATTGCCAACTGATAGCCTGAGCCGAGGTGCGTAAACTCTTGAATTGCCTTGAGTCGTTGTCTTGCCACATCGGTGAGTTCGCCTTTTTCTTGATAAAAGAGCCAAGCATGGGCTTGGATGCCAGCCCGTCCCACCCGACCGCGCAATTGATAAAGCTGTGACAGTCCAAAGCGTTGAGCATCCTCAATGATGATGGTATTCACGCGAGGAATGTCTAAGCCCGACTCAATAATCGTGGTGCAGATCATCATATCGGATTCGCCACTATTGAAGCTGAGCATCGTAGTTTCTAGTTCCGATTCAGGCATTTGACCGTGAGCAACCGCTATTCTCACTGAAGGTAACATCTCATGGACGCGCTCTGCCACCTTCTCAATGTCATCAATGCGCGACACCACATAAAATATCTGACCACCGCGATCGAGTTCTTGTCGGATTGCGGCGCGAACTAATTCAGAATTGTAGCGAGAGAGATGGGTCATGATCGATCGCCGCGATGGTGGTGGCGTAGTAATCAGACTCATTTCGCGCACGCCAGACATTGCCATATAGAGAGTTCGAGGAATCGGTGTTGCAGAAAGTGTCAGCACATCTACTTCCGTTTTCATGGTTTTGATTTTTTCTTTTTGAGCAACCCCAAAGCGCTGCTCTTCGTCAATTACCAATAGTCCCAAGTCCTTAAATTCCACATCCTTAGCTAAAAGTTGATGCGTTCCCACCACAATATCCAATTCACCAGTTTTCAGTTTTTTGATGATTTCTTTCTTCTCAGCATTACTTTTAAAGCGATTTAACAAAGCAATATTGACAGGATAAGCCGCATAACGTTCTTGGAGACTATGATAATGTTGCTGTGCCAAAATTGTCGTGGGAACTAATAGAGCAGACTGTTTCCCTGATGTCACCGCTTTAAAAATGGAACGAATCGCCACTTCGGTTTTACCAAAGCCAACATCTCCGCACACAAGGCGATCCATTGGGCGTGAGCTTTCCATATCTTGCTTGACATCTTGAGTTGCATTTAATTGATCAGGAGTTGCTTGATAAGGAAAGGAATCTTCCATTTCAAATTGCCAAGGATTATCAGGCGGAAATGAATATCCCATCTGTTGCGATCGCTTGGCGTAGAGTTCTAATAAATCAAAGGCAATTTTCTTAACTGCTTTTTTCGCTTTTGCAGTGGCGCTTGCCCATGCTTTGCCTGTCATTTTATGCAGTTCAGGCTTTGATTCATGCATACCTCGATAGCGCGATAGGATTGCCATCTGGTCAACCACAACCCGCAAAATGCCATCAGCATATTTGAGAACTAGATATTCACGAGTTTCATTGTTAACGGTTAGCTTCTCTAGTTTCAGAAACTGCCCCACGCCATGACTTTTATGGACTACATAATCCCCCGGTGAGAGTTTATTGAGGTCAACTTGTTTAGAAACAGCGCGGCGACGCTTGCGGACATAGTTGGGGGTGCCGAGAGCGTGCTGTCCAAAAAACTCGCGATCGCTAATTACGGCAATGCGATAGGTGGGCAGCACAAAACCCTGAATCTCGGCAATACCCGAATACTTGAGGGCTACGGCAATGCGTAAATTATGAGTCTTGTCGATCGCAGGATAGTCGCGCACATTGGGAATGAACTGGGCAGGGCAATCATGCTCTTGCAATAGCGCCACTGTCCGAGAAGGTTGCGCCGAGACCAAAACAATTTTGTACTTCTGTTCGCGATATTCTCGAATTGTTTGGGCGATTTTGCCAAACTGGTGGGGGATTACAGGTACGGAGCGACTGGACATATTCACGCCGCGATTTTCTTCGGCTAGTTCTAAAAGATCGAGGCGATCAAATGTTTGAATTTGCTCTAGACATTCGGCAAAAGAGCGATGAAGTTTAATCTCGTCTTTTGATTTGGAAGTATTAGAAGAATTATTAGAGAATGAAGGGCGTAATATTTCGGCGGATTCATACCAGCGATCGCAGTGGGCTTGGCATTGCTCAAGTTCATCAATGACGATTAAGCATTGGGTGCGATCGGGCAAATAGTCCAGTAGAGAAGCGGTGGAGCGCGGATGTATCGCCAATCCTTGGGGACTAAACTCATCTTCTAACTCTTCTGTAACCTTAGGCAATCCACCAAGAATATGCCCATAGGTAATTGGAGTTAATAGAACGGATGGAATGCTGTCTAGAGGTCTTTGCGTAGAAGGTTCAAATTCCCGAATCCGTTCAATTTCATCGCCAAACCAGTCAATCCGTACTGGCATTTCACTGGATACAGGGAAGATGTCGATAATGTCGCCGCGCTTTGCCCATTGCCCTTCGATTTCAACAGTAGATGTATGCTCATAACCCATACGCGCTAAGTTCTCAGCTATGCCTCGCAATGGCATCTCCACGCCCACTTCAAGGGAAATGCAATAGTCTTTAAATTCTTGGGGACTAGGTAAATGGGGCTGAAGGGCGCGATCGGTCGCCACGATCGCAATTTTCTTTTGTTCATCTTGATTGATATTTACTAAGTCCGAGAGAACCTGCATCTGTCCCCAGATAATCTCAGACTCAGGACTATATGGCTCATAGGGCAGCACATCCGAGGTCGGATAAAAGTGGACGGTCTGCCAACCCATTGTTTCTAGTTGCACAGCCCATCGTCCTGCTTCTTCGATGGTGGCGGCTACCACTAACATCAACCGTTCCTGCTTTTGGCTCAAAATTGAGCTAACAATCCCCTTGCCCACTCGCGATAGTCCTGAAAGGGTCAACTGGTGCGATCGCATCAGTTTGTTTTCTAGTTCATCGGTAAGTGGCGATCGAGTTAGTGAACGGATTACAGAAGAGAATGGCATGGGCTAAGGGAATAAATAAGCCTATTCTAGCAGTCGCCGCTTGAGGACAAAACAAAAACGAATAATTTACAGGCGGCGCTTTGCGCCACCTGTAAATTATTCGTTTTTGTTTTGTCTTAACCTTTAGACATCATCAGGACGTTGACTCAAGCAACTACCACCGCGAGCGGCATTACGAAAAGTTTGGACAGCTTCCACAGTGTTTATATGTCCACAATAGGGGCAGTACACCTGTTCGCCAATTTGTGGCTCAATGTCAGCGCGGCTCCACCATTTGCGGCAGCGATCGCAATGAAAATGATAAAGAAATTCTAGGGAAACTTTCATAATTTTTTGTCAATCAAAACTTTTATATATAGCTGTAGCCAGCCAAGTCAGTACATAAAAACCAAGAGAGAGTTGCGGCGCTCCGCGCCGCAACTCTTTTGGCTTTGCAGCGCGGAGCGCTGCAAAGCCAATTCTTAGGTGTAGCTATAATGACCATCTGCTCTCAGCAATGCTCATTGTAGAAATTGGCTTTTGCAATTCAGCCGAAATCAATTTTAAGATTTTCAGCGCCAAAGACTCTGAAAATCCTAAAATTGGTTTCGTAATCAGAGTCGCTCATGGCTAGGATTTTAAGTTAACTATGAGCGGCGATCTGCGCCTCTTATCGTTAACTGCGACTTAGTGGGTAGTAGTAAATTTTGCTCAATCTCTTGTCTGATCGATTGCCGCACATAGCAATCACTTTCTAGGCATTCCACTAACAGTCTATTTGCTTGACAATATTGACGGAGAACTTCTATTTGACTATTAGAGAGATTCCAGACCTGTCCGATATTGTGATGAACGATCGCTTGTTGTCGCAACTTTTCTGCCCAGCTTTGCCAACTCAGATCACTATCATGATCGCTAGGACAACTTGCGGTTAGCTCTTTTAAGGCTTCAGCCAGCAAAGGCGATGCACCTTCTTGAGCACACTCTAGAGCCAGACTGAGATCGAGTTCTAGATCAAGTTCTAGATTTTCATGGTCAATATTTTCTATCGCCTGAGCCAGATCTAAGGCTAATTCATGGTTGAGATTGTGATTTTGACAGAGATCGAGATCGAGTGCTAGGGCGCGCGCCATTACATTAGCGAGATTGAGAGGATTGCTTTGAGCGATCGCCCGACCGAGTGCCAAGTAAAAGACTCTAACCGATTGAATCGGCTCACCAATTTGGACAGCATTAGCTTTTTGGTTAACCCACTGTAATAAGTCCTGTAATTGCACATCTTCGGCTAAGAGGCGATCGCAAGCTGCTTTCATCAGTAGAAACAACTCATCCGCCGATCTCATCATCCCGACAGCGAGGCGCAAAACATCTTGCCAACGATGGTCTGTGATTTTGCTCGCTAAAAATAACAGGTTTTCTTGACTGACATTATTAACTAATTCCCTTGTTGCCAAATATTCTTGGAATGTCAAATGCGAAAAAGAATAAACTCCCTGAGCGCGTTCCACAAACAGACCGTGCTGTGACTCAATCGCCTTGATAATTGCTTCACTATCAAGCTGCAACGATTCTTCATCGGTATGGGCTTTCGGTAGATTGCGGATGTAGTCAGTAATATAGCGTTCTAGATCCATTTGATGAAAGAAATAATCACCCTGCTGGAAAGTCACATAAGCAACCCGTGACAGCAAATCTTCCTTGCGTTGCATCGACAAATTTTTATAGATTTGATGTCGCTCAATGTTGCGTTTGGCATCCCACTTTTTGAGCAGAACATCTAAACCTTCGCGATAGAGTTCAGAGCGATTGGTAGGAAAATCTCCATACTCATCAAAAACTAGACAAAGCAAAGTTAATAAAAGTGGATTAGTGGCTAGTTCTTGAATAGGACGATTTTCCTCGACCTTTCGCAAAAACATCTCGATATGACCAGTATTTCCCACAAACCAACGTTGAGCGAATAGAGAAATTTGTAAAGGCTGGAAATTAGCAATTTCCACTTCCGTAAACTTCTCAAATATATATTCCTGCGTTCCCAAGCGACTGGTAATAACAAAGCGATTGTGATAGTAATTCTCTGAAAATTTTCTCAAATCTTCTAATACCCGATGTAAGTCATTTTCTCTAACTTCATCAAGCCCATCTAGAAATAGAACTACCCGACCGTGGTGCAGTAAATGCTTAATAGCTAACTCATCACCAATGTCATAGTTGCGAAAATCTTGGGCAATATATTCCAAAATATGCGGTTGCTTCTCGGCTCCCGCATACTGACGCAAGGTTACAAAAATTGGTACTGCATCACTAAAGATTTCACCCTGAGCGCATTTGAGAGCCGTAAATTTTAATAGAGTAGTCTTACCAGCCCCTGGTTTACCAAGCAGCATCAATTTTCGATGTTGTGTTAGGGCTTGCATACTTGATACGCGATTTTCATCGATCGCTGACATTCCCAAGCGATCGCGTCTGTGATAAGTTGCTAGTAAATCAGAAATTCCTAAGCGCCGCCGACTGGTAATTTTTTCAAAAACATCAGTACCCGTATAAATTTCTTCAAGGTTAATCGGATGCGACATATCCAAAACCCGCATCGTGGCGCAACGCTCTTGGATAATTTGTTGACTGCGATCGCGAATTTGCTGGACTAATTCTTCAATGTCAAAAGGGGAATCTAAGTCTGGGGAGCTATTCAATAATTGGCGCTGATTTTGGGAGTCAGGCTTGCTTAATACATTGGCAAAACCATTACTTAAATTGTCGATTTCCTCATCATAATGATTTTGGATAATATGCAGGAGTCGATTATTTTTTCCTGGACCTTTGCCACTGATATTGAATTTACGATAAATTTCTCCCATTCTCTTGCGGTAGGCTTCTTCAGATATTCCCAAAAGACTAGCAACTTCGCGATCTTCATGATCTTTTCCAAATCGTAATAAGAAGACACTTTCCTGATCAGCAGAAAGTTGATGCGCCTGTGCTAGCTTGGCAAGAAATTTTTGTTGAAACATAAACTTAATATCAAAGATTTAGGAAGCCAATAGCTTTAACTTATCATTACGACAGCTATTCTTAATTATTAAAAGTTGATTTTTTTAAACCCGAAGAAACGATTGGCGGCGCTCCGCGCCGCCAATCGTTTCTTCGGGTTTAAAGCCATAACTCATCTTTTAGGCTGCTTTATGTGCCGATCGCACCAACTATCGATATCTGTTAATAGGCGATCGCCTATTTCCCAAGGTAATAGATGAGCGGCATCGGGATAACAGATAAATTCGCTGTTAGGTAACAATTTGGCAGTTTCCGCAGTCGATGCTGACGTAATATGGCGATCTTGTTCGGCTGCTATCACCAGACAAGGAATTTTAATTTTTTCTAAATCAAGATTGCGATCATATCCTTGCTTAATTGCCTGCCACAGCGCTTGGTGAGCATAGCGCGATGTTTGCAAATAGGCTCGCGCCCCCACGGTCGAAATTTGGTCATAGGCAAATTTTGTATGCTGTTGGATTAAATATTTGATTAGCGATCGCTTGCCAAACCAATTAATATGCCAATTTTGCTGAGGTGACAACTTCGACACAACTCGATGTAACCCCACCGCAATCAATAAATTGACATATTCCCACCACAAAATTGGGGGAAGATTGCTGCGCGGTTTGGCGGCAGTCGCAATCAAAACCAAACCGACAATTTTGGGAAGCTGTCTTGAGATTTCAGGATTTGAGATTGCAGATTTTGCATGTTGTGATGCGATCGCCTTCAAAGCTAACTCGATCGCCAAAATTCCACCCAGCGACCAGCCTAAAATTAGATAATCGGTACTTTCACAGTCAGGATCATTAGCTAATAAATCTCCCAGATCCTCAATATGATCCATCATTGTGAAACTAGACTGCGTCTTAAACTTGCCATACCCCCGCAAATCTGGGGCGATCGCTTTTACACCACAACCCTGAAAATGTTGGACAAAAACTCGCATAGCCTCGCTACTACCTGGATGTCCATGTAAGCAGAGTAATTTCAAATTTTGATTGCTATTCATAAAGTTAAAGTAAGTACTTATGCAAAATAAATTACCAAAACCCGTAAAGTTGCGCCCCGCAGGGGCGCAACTTTACGGGTTTTGGTTTGTAATTAATTATGCTTAGCTACTTGTGCTGTTTCTCATCACTTCTGGATTTCATCTAGTTAAAATGGCTTATTTCTGGAGATGAGAACAAATTTAGGAATACACTTAGCAATAGTCTCCATCCCATTTTAATTACCCTAACTTGGCAATGACACAGCTTTCGCCAGAGAACAATGCTTCTAATTTACCAACAGGTGAAGCGAGCATCCCCCAACAACAAATTGTGCCAGTAGGTGAAGTAGTCCCTAACCTTAGTTACTCCAGTTTAATGGTGATGTTAAAATCACTCACTAATCAAACTGGGATCGCGAAGGTGGAGACTGCTCACCTGAGTTGGAAGCTATTAGTTTACAGTGGCAGTCTTGTTTTAATAGAAGAAAAGAATGAATTTTTACACATATTAACCCGCAAGTTAAAAGCTCAAAAAGTTCAACTTAATTTGTCAATATGGAAAAGCCTCTCCCAGCCATCACTAGGTACTATTGATCTCTGCCAACTGCTCAGTGAAATTTACGAAAGCGATCGCGAAAATGTTTTAATCGTTTTTAAAGAAATTCTCTTTGAAAACCTACTCGCTATTTCCTTAGAAAAAAATTTCTCCCTAAGATGGAAGCCCATAAGCGAGAAGCTATCAATCACTCTACCTACTTGGCAAATTGCTGATTTAGAAAAAGCGATCACCAAAGCCACAGAACAATGGCGCAGCTTTGTATATGCTCGTCATCCATATCAGACCGTACAGATATTAGATACTGATTGTGCGATCGCTCAAGTTCCACTATTTACGGAAGTTACTAATGGCAAATATCGTATCAGCGAAGTTGCTGATCGATTTAAACAACACATTAATCAAACTGCACTTAAGCTTGATAAATTAGCAGAAAGTCGCACGGTGGCGATTCTGCCTTTGCCCAAGCGTTTAAATGACACTAAAGATTTATTAAACCTTGAAGAAAGTCTCGATGAAATTAACCCCAAGCGATCGCAACCGAAGGTGATGATTATTGATGACTCGCCTGTACTGCTCAAACAATTTGGCAACTTGATCACCAGTTGGGGCTATCAATTAAAACTAGTGAATGAATCGTCTCTAGCAACGCTAGAGATGCTTACGGAAAAGCCAAATATTGTATTTATAGACATTAATATGCCAAATCTAAATGGATTTGATTTGATTAAGCAAATTCGTCGCCAACCGTCCTTATCCACACTACCGTTAGTACTAGTAACATCAGAAAACAGCATCACCAATAACTTTCGAGCAAAGTGGGCAAATTGTCGGTTTCTTGGAAAACCGCGCACATCTGCTGATATTTTAGAATTTCGTGAGCAAGTAAAGGCAATTTTGCAAGAATTTGCTCCTATTACCAAATAATCGATAAATACAGCACTTTGTACTTTCTTAAAGCCCCAAAGAGTAAAGTTGGCACAAAGCGCCAACCTTACTGTAAAAATTGAGAAACCTATAGCGCACACAGAGCGCACCATAGGTTTTAAGTCAGATTTTTAATTATGCCCAGCTAATTATTTTTGTCTAACCAAGCTTATAGCAACAGAATGGTATATTTTTTCTAAGTAATTCTGCGAGTGAGTAGCTAGGCAAAATTAAACATAAAATCCAAAACCTGTGGCGCTTGCAATAGGTTTTGAATCTGGATTTTAATTATGCTCCGCTACTTTGGCGATCGCCAAAGGTGAAAGTTAGAATATTGTATCTGGGACAACCAATCTAAATTGTCTGAAGTTGGTAAGATCTACATTGAGATTTTTTGCTTTCTTACAATACCTTCCACACCATATTTTTTTGTCAATGTGCCTCTCAGCTAAAAAAACATGATTGCTATGCCAAGTTCCTTGCCCAATCCAGACCTTGTGTCTAACAATTTAACGGACGGACAGGTAGTGAGGAATGCCACATTACACATCCTACTAGCAGCTATGCGGGTCATGAGTCGGTCTACAGGGGTTCTCCAAGTAGAGACTAGATATCATCGATGGAAATTACTACTTTCAGGAGGGGGGCTAGTATTAATTGAAGAAGAGGGGCAAGTTATCCCAACTTTAGTTCGGAAATATAGTAATAAGGGGCTAACTTTTTCACGATTACCTTCCTTAGAACAGCGCCAAACTATCATTCCTTATTCCTACTCATTCATCAGCAGTGTTTTTCGCAAACATCCTGAAATTACCAAGGAAGTTGTGAAGGAGGTTATCTTAGAAAATCTTCTAGCTATGTATTTAGAAGACGACTTTTCGTTTGTATGGCAGCCCGCCACTGATTTGTCCATTGATTTGCCGCTGTTGCAATTATCCATGCTCGAAAACTCTGTGGTTAATGAAGTACGGCAGTGGAAAAAGTTTGAATGTGTAAAACACCCTTACCAGTTGGTGCAGCTCATTGACGCAGCAAATTTATTAGCTAGGGTGGGCAATGATAACTTTCCCCTCTTTGCTAAGGTGACCACGGGGCAAGATCGTATATGTATGATGGCGGACACTTTTAAACAACCCGTTTATCGCACCGCGCTACTGCTCGATAAGTTGGGACAAAAAAATATTGTGACGATTCTGCCATTGCAGGAGCGTCAGTCGGATACTGAGATTGGGGTTTCTTTACCAAATGCTCCTTCGCTCGCCGCCAAGGATGAGCCAAGGGTTTTTATTGTGGATGATTCACCCGTGCTACTGCAACAAATGCAGAAACTATTGACTGGATGGGGATACCAAGTTAGTTCAACGGATAATGCAGAACAGGCGACGGATATGATTTTGGAATACAAACCCACAATCGTATTTATTGATATCAATATGCCAAGTCTTAATGGATTTGACTTAATCAAGCAAATTCGTCGTCAACGGGAATTAGCTGCTCTCTCTCTAGTTTTAGTCACCGCAGAAAATAGTATGACTAACAACTTTAGGGCGCGATGGGCAAATTGTCGGTTTCTGGCAAAACCGCGATCGCTCTCAGACACTCCCAAATTTCGTGACGAATTGCGTGGCTTGTTAAGGGAGCTTGCCCCCCTATCAACCGACACATTAGTTTGAAGTCTGATAAGCAGCTACATTAATCGACTGATTGGCATCAATGGGAATGAGCAGTCTTGGCAGATTGCCTATGTCTCTATAAAACATCACAAATACGCATCTAGAAATATTTAAGGCTTAAGCGAATATGAATAACCATTTTTTAATAATTGATGATTCAGCAACTCAACGGCATCTATTGACTTCTTTTCTCCGTGATTTAGGTCATACAGTTGATATTTGCGAATCAACCGTTGGCGCTTTAGAAAAAATTGCTACTAATCTTTACACAGCCGTATTTTTAGACATCGTGTTACCCGATCAAGACGGCTACAAGTTTCTCAGAGAGTTGAGATCGCACAGTCAAACCGCTAATCAATACGTTGTCCTATGTTCTACCAAAAACACCAAGTTAGAAATTGACTATGGAATCAAACGCGCCAAAGCAAATGACTACTTGACCAAACCAGTCAGCCGTGAGTCACTCTCCGCCGCCCTAGATAAGTTACTACAGCAAGTAACATGAGTAATTCTGAAATTATTCCCCCCAAATCATCCCTAGCCTCAGCCAACTTAATTCCGCCTAATAATCGTTATATTGTGGCAAAAGTTGGCGATCGCCTAATTACTTTTCCTGATGTGTTGGTGTCAGAAATTGTGATCATTGAGCGCTCAGCAATTCTCTCAATGCCCTTTTATGACAATGCGATCGTGGGGGTAATTCATCATCAGGCAAGTATTATGCCCTTGGTCTTACTGAAGTTAGCATTAGGAGAGCAACGCGCCCTCATTAGCGAGTCATTAACCGTGGTAAGACTAAGTGAAAGTGCTGATAGTTTAGGCGATCGCCAGCTTAGTGGGATTGGTTTAATTGTGGATCGAGTAATTGGCAGTTTGACGATTGGTGAATATCAAGATTTAGCTGTAGTTAAATCTAAAGTACCTAACTTGATTGATACCTTTGATGATTTGGGGGATGAATCAAAAAAAATAAATCAAACAGTAGCGAATATTGAGGAGAACGAGTATACTCCCATTGAAATTGTCCTATTAAATATGTTGACTCATATTTGGCAGCCACAACGTTGGCGGTCTTCCAAGTAAGACTTTTAAATATAGCGTTTCACAGTCCAGTGCTATAAAGAATTGTTTCGCCGTCGAAGGCGGTAAAACAATTCTTTATAGCTCGCTTGATTGAAAAACACCATAGCTAAGCGAATTAGATATAAAACCTCAAAAACTGTAGCGAACGCGCAGCGCTCATCACAGTTTTTTAATCTAGTTTTATAATATGCTCAGCTACCTAATTAACTAATAGCCAATTAGTTTACTTGGCTATCTAGCCTATGCGATTTCGCTGACCTCAAATATTAGGTCGGTTATCGCATAGGATGACTATTACAAAAATATCCGACTCTTTCCCTATAGCGAATGCATATGGCAAGCACAAAACAAAACCGAGCAACTTCTTTGAGCAAAGGCAAGCAGACATCACCAGCGCGATCGCCTAATGCCCAGAAAAACAATCCCAAGTCAGGCAAATCTAAAAGCTCAATGGGATTGGGTTTAATTTTGATTGCGATCTGTACATCGCTAATCGGTTTAGGCGGATTAGGGTATTTTCTCTATCAAGAATTAGTCAATGGCGCTAAGCGAGAGGCTGAAAGTTTGGCTGTGGTCAAGTCTAGCCAGCTAGAGTCCAAGTTGAGTAATGTGCGTCAGTCAGTTGACACTGTAATAGTTCAGGCAAAATCTCTACCCAAACCAAGAACTGCGGCTTCATACCAAAAAACTTTGGGTGCAACTTTACAAAGCGCAGAAACCATTGTGGGCATGGGGATAGTCGCCAATGGCAATGCTCTGATCCCTAGCGCGAAATCTTTTTCCGCCTATGTTTTTAAGGAGAAGTCGGGATTAATTGCTGACAAGACTTCACAAAAGATCCCTGAACTAAATGATGGTTTGCTTGCCTCTAATCGAGGAGATTTGCAGAGTTTATCTTGGCTTCCAGAGTCGCTTAAAGGCAATTCTTCATTCAGTGATGTCTATTCCGCCCTTGGACAGAGCGTCATCACCTACAGCGCCCCGATTAGTGAAGGTGACAAGGTTGTAGGTGTTGTTAGCGCCGATATTCTGGCTGCTAATCTTTTACCCGCCAGCTCCGAAGAGAAAATTGGCTTTGTAGTTCTTAATGCCAGTGGCAAGGCGATTGCCAAGTCCAGTAACTTTGATACAGCCCAGTCTCAAAACCCTGCGATCGCTGATGCGCTCAAAAGTCTCGTCCAAACATCAACAGCCCAACCCACAGGAGTCCTGCAAACAGGCGGCAATCTTTGGGCATATCGCAAAATTGCAGGTAGTAATTGGCTAGTGGCAACCTATCTGCCAGAGTCAGAAATTATTGCGAAGTTAGCGATCTTAGTCGGTGGAGCGGCGATCGGCATCAGCACTATTTTAGCGATCGCTATTTTTGCCTTTGTCAATGCCCTCAAAAAACGTCTTCAGCCCATCACAGAGGAATGTGAGCGTTTTCTAGCACAGCAAGGCAACTCAGATCTCAGTTCATCGGGTGATGAAATTGATCAGTTGAGCGCTTCTCTAAAAACGACCCTTCAACAAGTCAAAAACAATGAACTGCGCCTGCGTAATGAGCTAACCCATAAATCTGCAACGGGTGATTTGTCTTCGGCGCAAATACAACAAAGTTTTGCTGAAAACGAGTTGATTGAGGCAGAAGTTGGAGATTTATTAGATGTTGTATCTTCAATGGAAGAGGGCGACTTAACCATTGAGGCGCAGGTAAATGATCGCGCTACAGGACTGGTTGCCGATACACTCAACCGTTTACGCGAAAAGCTGGTCGAGATTATTTCTAGCGTATTAGGAACCGCGCAAGAAGTTGCTAAAGGAGCTTTTGACCTAGAAGAGTTAGCCCGTACCGTGGTGTTAAACACCGCAGAACAGGCACAGTCAGTAGCTCAAGGGCAAGCCCTAACCGAACAGGTGGCGATGATTGCTGAGCGATCAGCTTCACAGGTCAGCGTCGCTAATCAATCACTACAAGAGGTTCGGGATACTGTGGCTTCTGGTCAAACCGCCATTGACACCCTAACTGAAAGTATTAGCGTCTTGCAGACAGGTTCCGCGCAAATCGTGCAGAGAATCAAGACCCTAGGTGAATTTGTGGGCTTAGCAGAGCAGTTTGTGCAGGATCAAGGACAAATCGCTTCACTTACTCAAGTACTAGCGCTCAACGCTACCCTAGTTGCTGCTAGAGCCGCCGAACAAAAAGATCCTAAACAATTTGCTAGCGTAGCTCGTGAATTTGAGTCGATCGCAGGACAAGTTAATGACTTGGCGACTCAAACCAATGATGGATTAACCATCCTTCAACAAAGAACTTCGCAAATCCAAACCGTTGTGACCGCGATCGATGCTGAAGTGCAGAACCTAAGCGGTCTAGTTTCTGGATTTACTATAGGTGTGGAGTCATCACAAGCGGCATTTAGTAGTATTCAATCAGCAACCGAAGAAGTCGTCCAAATCGGACAAACCATTACCACTTCCAGTACAGAAATCGCAGAAGCCGCTGGTTCCACGGCCACCTATATTAGTGAAATCGCACAGTTAGCTGATCGCACTGCCAACCTAACGCGATCGGCTCGCCAACAGGCTGAGGAGATGGGTAATCAGGCACAACAGCTATTACAGGGGATTCAGTTCTTCCGTCTACCTGAAACTACACCTGTGACAGCACAAATGAGCAGTAGCGATCAAGATACTAGTGAAGAAGCCCTAGGCATGATTAGCGCGCCTCTAGACCCTGTAACTGCAAAACCTATTCAAATTGAAGATCAATATTCTGATCAGGACAATACTGGCTTCAATCTAGTGATGCCAACTCTGGCAGTTGTCGCCGCATCAACTGCCTATGCCGTTTCTCAATCAGGTTCCAGCGAGACTTCTCCAGAGCAAGAATTCAGCGAAACGGAAACTATTTCTGAATCTAGTATCAATGAATTTGCAGACATATCCAATGCAGTCCTTCCTTTCCCGATAGAATTCGATGTCAATGATCTAGAAGATCCCATGAAATTTGATGAGATTTTAGACGACATTGATGCAATGGATGATGAATACTTAACGGAAGAAAATAGTAATGCCTTAGATGTATTTGCTTCTGTTGATAGTGAGGATTTAGGAGGCTTAGATATATTATCCCCACAAGAAAGTCAGAATGCTTTTGCAGAATCAGCGCAGTTTGACTATGAACTGACAGAACCAGCTATGGAAGTGGACAGCTTTGTAACTCCAGACATTTCCACCATCGAAGAGTCATTATTAGCTGACCTCAGACAAGAGATCTATGAAGATGATGAGCTAGACACTGACTATCTCACTGAGGATGAAGGCGTTTATAACTTTGGGGAAAGTTTAGATGTAGCAGAAACTGTACCAACACTCAAAAACTCCTTAGATGGAGTTGATGAGACAGCTATTTTTGAAGCATCTAGCGATCCTCAGATTGTCTCTGCCACTTCTTCATTTTTAGAAGATACAGCCTTTGGAACGGCTACTCCACTGTCAGAAGAATCTTTAGCCCATTTGCCAACATCCGTTGACTTTAATATTCCTGATCTTGATAGTGATGACTTTGAGATTCCTAGAACCCCTATCGAATCTAGTCTTGACGACTCAAGCTCTTTCTTTGATGCGCCTATTGTTACACAGCCAGAAATTAGCTTGCCTGATGTAGATTTTTCTACGGATTATGCAAACGAAAGTATCGCTGAAGTAGATTACGTCATTGACGAGGAGATGTTTACACTTCCTTTGCAGGATGAAAATCTAGATATTAGTATTGCTGATGAAATGCTATCGGATAGCGCTGAAGATTATAGTTCCTATGTATCAGGTCAAGATTTTAATGAATCTTTAGACAATACTTTTGGCATCACAGCAAATGATGATTTTGGCGGCACATTCGACGTATCTTTTGACGAGTCACCGTTTGATAGAGCTTTGGATGAAGCTCTCAACGGCTCTCAAGATGATTTTGGTTTATCCTATGGAGCCACTGAGCAAGGATATGAAGAGATTAGTGAAGAATCCTCTGAGTATGAATTTTTAGAACAATCCATAGAGCTACAAGTAGAGTCTAATCTCTATCAAGAGCCAGATGCAGTGTTTGATATACCGAATTCTTCTGAACTGAATACATTTGAAGATCAAACCGAACATCTATCACTAGATAATCTCAATGAACCTTTAGATGAGTCTTTAGAGGAACCGCTATTTGATGATTCAGAACATCTTTCGCTTGGGTTATATGAATCATTTGCATTAACGGATGACATAGTGAGTACGAATCCCCCAGACTTTACACAAAGCGATCGCTTTTTTGAGCCTGTGCAATCTGAAGATACTCAAGAATTTATTGATCCGTTTATTGACCCCTTCTCTGGCTACACCGATTCTTCAGATGATAGTTTGCCAAGTCTTGAAGCTGCGATCGCTTCTGAGATAGATGCGAGTGAATCAGACGGCTTTTCGATAGGCGTAGCTCTTGACTCCTCTGAAGATTCTGAACAAACCTTTTTCCCTTCACTTTTAGATGAGGATGATTTTGGTGGAGAGTTTGATGAGGAACTTGAAGATGATTTGGGCGATCGCATCGAAGTCATTACAGATGCTGAGATAGAGATCGCTGAAGCTGATGATCTGGTCTGGCAAGTAGAGAAGGAGCCTACTAATGAATTAGTAACTACTAATCTAGAAGCAGAATTCCCTCAAGAACAGATCGCTGAAATTTCTGAACTAGACCAGCCTACCAGTGATCCTTTTGAGTCACCCAATAATCCTGATTGGTCAGAAACAGATGACGAAATTATGGATCAAATGTTTAGCTTTGCGACATCTGAGGCAATTACACCTAATGAAGAACCAAATTTTGAATTTGAGGATTCTATTGATACTCCTGAAATCGTGCCTAACAGCATAGATGTTACTGAAGAAGACTTATCCATACAGCAAATCGATCCAGAATTAGAACCTAGAGACGAAATGGGTGATTTTGGAGCAATATCTGACTCCCCGATTTTTGCCTCAGCCGCTGAAGAGGATCATGAAGAATCCACTATTTTTGGCATTGCTCCTAGTTATCTTGATGAGCAAGATTCACAAGATGAATATATCGTTAATGATCTAGCTGATAATTTGGCTGGCAATACTGAAGAACCAAGCTTTGAAGCCAGCTTTGATTTTGAACAGCCCTTAAGCGCTGAGACAAGCACGACTTCTATGGATGAGTTTTCTACTGATTGGCTAGGCGAGATTATTGAAGAAAAAGATAGTGATGAAGTCTTTGGCGATCTTTTAATCGAATATCCCTCTCTCGATCAAACAGATCTAGGTATCTCACCAGAACCTAGCTATGACTTTGCTGATAGCTTGTTAGATAGCCTCATGAGCGAGTCAGAGCAAGATTTTGACGACTTTGACATGAATACAAGTGATTTACTGGAAGCACCAGATTTATCTAATGAAACATCTTTAGATGCCTTATTAGATGGCAGTAATAGCACTGAAGAGACTCTTGACTCTGATGCAGATGATGATAGTGAGTTTGACTTTGATTTTTCTGCCTTTGATGGCTTAGATGACTCAATTGGCGAGCCTAAAGATGATAAGGATAAGGATAAAGCGACTAGCCAAGAAGCTATTGAGGCTAAGTCTGAAATTGACGATTTCTTGTCGAACACTCTAGGAATTGAATAAAAAAGTTGTTGAAAGCCATTTTAAGTCTGGCTTTTAGCTTAAAATCCAAAACCCAAAATTTAAGTTTGGCTTTTAGCTTAAAATCCCAAACCCAAGAGAGAGTTGCGGCGCGAAGCGCCGCAACTCTCTCTTGGGTTTGGGATTATCCTAACTGTCTAACGCTATACCACCTGTTTGGGATATGATCGAAGCCTATAAATCATAGGGAAAAGTAATGCAAGAGCAAGAAACAAGCTGGCAATCTTTAATCCTAGTTGCCATAGTGAGTATTCTCGCAGTTCTAAGTTTTAATTCATTTGTGATTATTAATCCGGGTGAAGCAGGTGTATTGAGCATTTTGGGGAAAGCAAAGGATGGCGTGCTGTTAGAGGGAGTGCATTTTAAGCCACCTTTAATTTCCCAAGTCGATGTTTATGACTTGACTGTGCAGAAATTTGAAGTTCCTGCTCAAAGTTCCACTAAAGACTTACAGCAGCTAACAGCGAGTTTTGCGATTAACTTCCGTCTCGATCCGATTGAAGTCGTAACAATTCGTCGCAGCCAAGGTACTTTGCAAAATATTGTGGCGAAAATTATCGCCCCCCAGACTCAAGAGTCTTTTAAGGTGGCGGCAGCAAGGCGCACAGTAGAGGAAGCAATCACTAAGCGTGATGAGCTAAAGCTAGACTTTGATGAAGCTTTAAGTCAAAGACTAAGTAAGTACGGCATTATTGTTTTGGATACAAGCGTTGTTGATTTGAATTTCTCGACTGAGTTTTCTAAAGCAGTTGAAGAAAAACAAATAGCTGAACAACGCGCTCAAAGAGCTGTATATATTGCTAGAGAAGCGGAGCAAGAAGCAGAAGCAACGATTAATCGTGCTAAGGGACAAGCGGAAGCACAAAGGCTTTTGCGTGAGACTTTAACTTCTGAGCTTTTGCAGAAACAAGCGATCGAAAAGTGGGACGGGAAGTTTCCTCAAGTTTTGGGAGGAAATGGTGCAGTTCCATTTTTAAACCTTGATATTGCTAAGCCATAAAATTATCGCGCTAAAGTATATATAGCGGTTTGCATTTGAAAGTTTTGCTAGCAGTTCTCATTATAAAAATTGGTTTTGTGAAAGCCAGCCATAGGCTGGCTTTCACAAAACCAATTTTGGGGTTTTCAGCGCCTAAGGCGCTGAAAACCCCAAAATTGGTTTCACAATGAGAATTGCTGAAGTTTTACAGACAAGGAGATTAAGATCCTTGTTCCGTGATACTGGCGTTGCTCACGCCTAAAAGAATCCTTACAAAGATACAGTCATTTGTTTTAGGACAAATCAAAACCCAATAATTGGCTGGCGGCGCGGAGCGCCGCCAGCCAATTATTGGGTTTTATGCCTTACATTTGGCGATAGCTATAAGCTTGCAGTTAAGCAATTATTCAAAATTTCTATAAAGCAATTATGGACACGACTCGCCAGCCCCGATCGCCAATGAGTGCATTCGATAAACTCCGACAGGCCTCAGAATTTTCGATCAAAGGAGTCGAAGACTCGATCCCATTGCGAGTATTGGTACAGGTATTTGTATTTATCAGCATCGGTGCTGTTGATGCGATCGCAAGCTCTAGCAATAGTTTATGGGCAATTCCCATCAGTGCGATCGGGGCAGCGTGGGCATGGTATGCGAGACGGCAACGTAATGTAATCGTCAAACTATTTATTGCGATCGCGATGATTGCGATGTTGGTGGTATTTCTCAATAATTTAGTCCGAAATACCGATGAGACCAGACTATTGCTAGCGCAATTACTGATTCAATTGCAGGTCTTACATAGTTTTGACTTACCTCGGCGCAAGGATTTAGGATATTCCATTGTGATTGGATTAATCCTTATGGCTCTGGCGGCAACCCTTAGCCAAACGATGATCTTTGCCCTGTGGTTGATTGCTTTTTTATTGGTGGGGCTACCAATATTATTATTGGATCATCGATCTCGCTTAGGAATCAAAACCCCTAGCTTTCAGCCCGAAAAAATGGGGATTTCGCTATTACCTCTAGCGGGACTATTAGCGATCGTTTTGGTGTTAGGACTAACTATTTTTGCATTTTTGCCCCGATTACCAGGATTTCAGTTACGCAACTTTCCTGTTAGTGTCAATCTCTCGGTGCAGAGACAAGTACCAAGGGGAGACATATTAACGCGACAGCAGCAACAGAATCAGCAAAAGAATGGCACAGGCACGGGCGGGACGGGTGGCAATGGCGGCAATGGAAATAATAAAGATCAAGAAACATTGCCACCTCTATTTGCACCTGAAATAGATACCGCATCTTCAGGGGGAAAACAAAATTTGAAGCGTGAGCCTGAACTAGTGATGCGGGTGCGATCGCAAGCAGAGCTTTTTTGGAGAGTAATGGCATATGACGAGTTCACAGGCAAAGGATGGCGGATTTCGCGCAACGAACCTAGTCAAATCCGCACAATTCGCCGTCTGCCCCTAAATTATGAGTTCTATGTTCCTAGTCCTATCTATGGAATTTCAGGAGATCCGCGCCAGCTTAAGATCAAGCCGATCGCTAGCCGCGAAGTCGTACAGACCTATACAATCACCTCCCCAAACTTTCCTAACCTTGTGCCTGCGGCAGCTACTCCCAATCAAATCTTTTTTCCTAGCGAAGAATTGGATATCGATCAAGAAGGGATGATTCGCGGGCCAGGTCCTTTGCCTGAAGATTTAACCTATACGGTAATTTCGAGGGTGATCGCTCGTGATCCTCAACAATTGCGACAACTACCTAGTGAATATCCCCGCGCAATTCGCGATTATTACCTTAAAACTCCTACTACTCTGTCACCACAGGTAAAAGAAGCGGCGTTGAAGTTGATCGACCAAGCTCAGGATGACAAAGGTAAGCCTGTGGCTATAGATAACGCCTACGATGCAGTGGTACAGATTGCTCAAAGTCTCAAACAAAATTATGTAGTGAAGAAGCTCCAGTTTGATGAATCGAAAGGAGACTTGGTTTCACAGTTTGTGGCGCAAGGGGGCGGCGAAGAAAGCCACTTTGTTTCGACGATGGCGATAATGTTGCGATCGCTGGGGATTCCATCTCGTTATGTAGTTGGCTTTGCTCCTGGGAAATTTAATCCTTTTACGGGACTGTACGAAGTCCAAAATATTGATACTCAGTCATTAGTAGAAGTGTTTTTCCCCGTTTATGGTTGGATTGCTTTTGACCCCGTACCAAATCGCCCCTTATTTCCATCCTCAATTGAAGAAAATCGTACCTTTGGGGTGATCCAAACTTTTTGGAATTGGATCTCTCAGTTTTTGCCTAGTCCAGTTAATAGCTTTTTTACAGCGCTATTTGACAGCATCGGTAAATTTATTGGCGGTTTAGTCACTTGGCTGGTGGAAATGGGCTGGATCGGTGTTGCCTTTGGGTTAGCGATCTCCTTTGGAATTGGACTTGCTGGTTGGACGTTGTGGCAATTTATCAGTTGGTGGTGGCTGAGGCAACGTTTACAAAAAATGCCCATCCCGCAACGAACCTATCAACAAATGTTGCAATGGCTATCGGAACAGGGTAAGCCCAAATCGCCGCAGCAAACTCCTCAAGAATATATGGAGAGCATAAGCGATCGCTTTTCTGAGAGGCAATCATTTGCGATCGCCCAAATTACGCAAATTTATCAAGACTGGCGCTATGGCGATCGCGCGATCGGCGAAGGGCTGACCGCAGAGCTGAAAATGCTACTAAAGCAATTAAAAGCGAGATCTGTAACAAAATAGCCAAGCTAAACCCATTTTGAGGTTTTTAGCGCCTTCGGTGCTAAGGGAACTAATGATCCATATAAAAACCAAAAATGTTGTGGCGGGCTACGCCCGCCACAACATTTTTGGGATCAATTATTTTATGTAAGTCCCTAAAAACCTCAAAATGGGTTTCATAACTAGAATTGTTATGGAAAGCCGTAATTCTGTAAAGATTTGTGATTTTATTACAATGTCTTGGCGAAGTCAGAGCTTTTGGTAAACTATATAGCGAATATATTAAATTTTTTATTTTAATTATGAGTGTAGTCATTCAAGTTTTAGAAAGAGCCGACGAAGAATTGCGTTATCCAACTATTGCTGAGTTGCAAAGCGTTCAAAACTTCCTTGCCACTGGTACGCAAAGAGTCAGGATTGCCACAATCTTGGCTGAGAGTGAAGATAAGATTGTCAAAAAAGCCACTGAAGAACTATTTAGAATCCATCCTGATTACATTTCTCCTGGTGGTAACGCTTACGGGCAGAAACAACGCACTCAGTGCTTGAGAGATTTTACTTGGTATATCCGCCTCACCACTTACGGTGTCCTCGCTGGTGATAAAGATCCAATTGAAAAGATCGGGATCATTGGTGTTCGAGAGATGTATAACTCTCTTGGTGTTCCTATCGTCGGTATGGCAGATGCAATCCGTTGTCTTAAGGGCGCGGCTTTGGCTTTGCTAAGCAAAGAAGAGGCAATGACTACCGAGCCTTATTTTGACTATATTATTCAAGCAATGTCCTAATAATTATCACCATAAAAATAAGTGGTACATGGCTTAGCCATGTACCACTTATTTTTATGGTGATACTCAAGAAGCTATAGCTATCGCCAAATGTAAAACCCAAGAATTGACTGGCGGCGCTCCGCACCGCCAGTCAATTCTTGGGTTTTGATCTGTCCTAAAGCAAGGCAAAATCAAAACCGAAGAAAAATTTTGAAAGGCTGGCTTTGCCAGCCTTTCAAAATTTTTCTTCGGTTTTAAGAAAGCGCAAAGCGCTGTGTGCCAAAATTAGAACATATTGAAGATATTGACTTTAGCCATGCAGCAACTACTTTACATTGAGATTCCGACACCACAAATTGCAGATGTAAAAACATGGCTGCAATCTGGGTATCAACCTCCCTTTGGTAAAAAATCCGTTGCTAAGCATGGTTTTATCCTAGATCGCCAAAATCGCTCAGGGGCGATCGCGCAGTTATCAGTATTTCTCTGGACATTGCAGCGCACCACCTATCTCAAAGTTTTTCGTTGGTCAGCCGAGGTGATGGATGGCGAGAAAGAATTTATTAGCCATCTAACCAAAGCATCGCGACAAGCTTTCCCTGTTGAGTTTAAGCAGCTACCTGCGATCGCTCCTAACCAAAATATTTTTGAAGCCCTAGCCGCCGAATATCCGCTCACGGCTAAATTTTTTCAGCGTATTCCCAATGGTGAATATGATCTCAACCGTGTCTATTGGTGGGAAAAGCGCTGGCGTGAAAGTGTGAAGTCGCCTGAGACTCCTAAAAATGTGATTTTTACAGAGACAAGTTCGGCAAAGCCAGATTTGCAATACGATATTGTCTATTTGGGCGGCGCACTGGGGGCAATCCACGCGGCGATGATGGCAAAGCTGGGCTATCGAGTTTGTCTAGTGGAGCGCATTCCCTTTGGACGCATGAATCGCGAATGGAATATCTCCCGTGCAGAATTTCAAAATCTCATTGACTTTGGACTATTTACCAACGAAGAATTTGAAAGCATGATCACGGCTGAATATGTTGATGGATTTAACAAGTTTTTTGATAGCAATAATCCACCCCATCTCAAAGCCAAGGTTTTACATACGCCGACCGTACTAAATATTGCGATTAACACTAATCGATTATTAGAAATTTGTAGCAAAAAATTGCATCAGTATGGTGCGGTAATTTGCGATCGCACTGAGTTTGAGAAAGTCATAGTTAGTGAGCATGGCGCGACTATCTTTGCTAAGAATCTCGAAACAAATGCACCTGTGACGCTTACTTCCAAATTAGTGATTGATGCGATGGGTTCGGCTTCGGCGATCGCGCAACAGCTTAATGCTGGACAAGCCTTTGATAGCGTCTGTCCGACTGTGGGTGCAGTTTTAGAAGGCTTTGACAAGCAGGTATGGGACTCGCAATATGGGGATGTTCTCTTTAGTCATGGCGATATCTCGCGAGGACGACAGTTAATTTGGGAACTCTTTCCTGCGGAAAAAGATGAACTTACGATTTATCTGTTTCATTATCATCAAGTCCATCCCGAAAATGCAGGATCATTACTGGAAATGTACGAGGACTTCTTCACAATTCTGCCCGAATATCGCCGTTGTGATATGGAAAAGCTGACTTGGAAGAAGGCAACTTTTGGTTACATTACAGGACATTACAGTCTCAATGAGGATTCTAAAAAATGCTCTTTTGATCGAATTTTAGCGATCGGGGATGCGGCTTCATTGCAATCTCCGCTGGTATTTACAGGATTTGGGTCGCTCGTGCGTAACTTGCCACGCCTAGCGACGTTGCTCGATACCGCGCTCAAACATGATTTGCTCAAAGCCGATGATTTGAGTCAGATTAATGCTTACCAGAGCAATATCGCTGTCACATGGCTATTTTCCAAAGGAATGATGGTTCCGACAGGAATGCATTTGCCGCCTGAGCGCGTTAACTCGATGCTGAATACTTTCTTTGGATTACTGGCTAATGAGCCTCTATCCGTTAGCGATCGCTTCATCAAAGATCGTCTCAGTTGGTCGATGTTTAATCGTCTAGCCGTAACTGCTGCTTTCCAAAATCCTCAATTAATTCTCTGGATTTTGGAAATGGCGGGGGCAAAGGATATGTTGAAATGGTTGTCGAGTTACGGAGCTTTTACGCGAGTCTCTCTGACTAATATGCTTGTTGGTGCATGGCTGCCACAAATATTGCGTAGTTGCCAATCATGGCTAGAACCCACCAATCCTCGTTTGTGGTTGCGGTTGCTCAGTTGGAGCTATGCGATTAACTATTCCGTTGGCAAGGTTGATCAATAAATTTTTAAAAGCCTTGCTTCGCAAGGCTTTTAAAAAGTTTATTGGTTTTGATGTTACCCAAGAATTAGCGGTGCGACGCAAAGCGCCGCACCGCTAATTCTTGGTAGGAAGGGAATATCAATTAAAACAGAAAATAACGCTGAGCCATAGGTAGAACCGATGCAGGTTCACAAGTTAATAATTCCCCATCAGCGCGAACTTCGTAAGTTTCTGAATCAACTTCGATTTTAGGTAAAGCATCATTCAGTTTCAAATCACGCTTGCTGATGTTGCGATTATTCTTGGTGGCGAGGATCTGTTTTTGTAATCCTAACTGCTGAGGAATACCCCGCTCGATCGCTATTTGTGACATGAAAGTAAAAGAAGTCTTCGCGATCGCGCTGCCATAGCTACCAAACATGGGGCGCATATGCACAGGTTGCGGTGTGGGAATGCTGGCATTAGCATCACCCATTTGGGCATAGGCAATAAATCCACCCTTGAGAACTATTTCTGGTTTGACTCCAAAGAAAGCGGGCGACCAGAGACAAAGATCGGCAATCTTGCCAACTTCAATGGAACCAACATATTCAGAAATGCCATGAGCGATCGCAGGATTGATCGTGTATTTCGCCACATAGCGCCGCGCTCGGAAGTTGTCAGCCCGACTCACTCCTTCCAAATCGGAAAGAAGACCGCGCTGTACCTTCATTTTGTGTGCTGTCTGCCATGTGCGGGTAATCACTTCGCCAACTCTTCCCATCGCTTGAGAATCAGAAGAGAGCATACTGAATGCTCCGATATCATGGAGAATATCTTCGGCAGCGATGGTTTCGCGGCGAATGCGGGACTCGGCAAAGGCAATGTCTTCGGGAATGCTAGGATCGAGATGGTGACAGACCATCAGCATATCTAAGTGTTCATCAAGGGTATTTAAAGTGTAGGGACGAGTCGGGTTAGTAGAAGAAGGTAATACATTCGCTTCGCCGCAAATTTTGATGATGTCAGGAGCGTGACCGCCGCCTGCGCCTTCGGTGTGATAGGTGTGAATGACGCGATTTTTAAAAGCTGCGATCGTATCTTCCACAAACCCAGCTTCGTTGAGAGTATCGGTGTGAATGGCAACTTGCACATCATATTCATCGGCAACACCTAAGCAGGTGTCGATGGTGGCGGGAGTAGTTCCCCAATCTTCATGGAGCTTCAGCCCCATTGCACCTGTTTCGATCTGTTCCACTAATCCTTCAGGTTTACCGCTATTCCCTTTCCCTAAGAAACCTAAATTCATAGGGAAAGCCTCGGCAGACTCCAACATTCGCGCCATATTCCAAGATCCAGGGGTGCAGGTTGTGGCATTTGTGCCAGTAGCTGGCCCCGTACCGCCGCCGATCATGGTCGTAACTCCAGACGCGATCGCTACTTCTATCTGTTGCGGTGAGATAAAGTGAATGTGCGTATCGATACCGCCTGCGGTGAGAATCTTCCCTTCCCCTGCGATTACTTCTGTACTTGCACCGATGATGATATCAATATTGTTCTGAATGTAAGGATTGCCCGCCTTACCGATCGCGACAATCTTTCCATCCTTAAGACCGACATCAGCTTTGACAATTCCCCACCAGTCAAGGATTAGGGCGTTGGTGATCACCACATCAACCGCACCGCCTTCGCGAGTAATTGGCGACTGTCCCATGCCATCACGAATTACTTTGCCGCCACCAAACTTGACCTCATCGCCATAGCTGGTGTAGTCGCGTTCAACTTCGATAAATAGTTCTGTATCGGCTAACCTTACGCGATCGCCGACGGTGGGACCAAAGGTCTCCGCATAGGCCCGACGGGACATTCTGTAGCTCATAATTTTAGTTCTCCAATTTTCCTTCTACCAAAGCGTTAAATCCATAAATTTCGCGGCTGCCCACATAGGGAACGAGATTGATTTCCTTCTCATCTCCTGGCTCAAAGCGGACTGATGTTCCCGCAGGAATATCAAGGTGTGTACCTTTTGCACGATCGCGATCAAAAATCAAAGCTCGATTTGTCTCAAAAAAATGATAATGCGAACCAACTTGGATGGGGCGATCGCCTGAATTTGCCACCTTGAGCGTAATTATCTCTCGCCCTGCATTCAGTTCGATATCACCTTCTTGTGCAATGATTTCACCAGGAATCATAGGTTTGTCTCCATTGTTATTTAATGAGGATGTAACGCTTTGCGGCACATCCTAGATGTTTAAAATTTGAGAAGCAGTTAAGTCTAATTCAGGAAAAGTCCGCGAAATAATTTTGTCATCTCCTGTAAATTTAGTTGTTTTATATTTACCACTTTCATCTAGTAAGTTAACAAACACTGTAGGGATTTTAGGATTGCCGAGGAATTCACGACTAGCGATCGCTAAATAATCGATAATCCAATATTCAGGAATACCAAGACTTTGATATTCTGAGAACTTGTCAATATAGTCATCATCCCAATTAGTTGATGTGACTTCTACTGCTAACTGAATCGGCTTTTGTAATGGAGAATAATCGGACGGATTAGATTTCCAAAACTCTCTGTCAATCACACTCAAGTCTGGAACTCTACTTTGCTTATCACTATTGACTACAGTTCTGATGCTTACATTTTGGCGTATCACCAAATCCAAATTTAATCTATCAATTTCCTGATCGAATTTTTTATAAGCAAAAGCAACAACATCTTCATGCTGTCTAGTATTTACCACCTTAACTACGTCTCCATTAATAAATTCGTAACGACCTTCGGTAAGGCGCAAACTAACGAATTTTTCATAAGTCAGCTTTGATTTAATTCGTGAACTTTGTGTTTCTGCGATCGCAATCATCTCAAACCTCCATAGCTAAATTTAGCGGATAGGATTATGCACTGTCACTAGTTTTGTGCCATCAGGGAAAGTTGCCTCAACTTGTACATCATGGATCATTTCAGAGATTCCTTCCATGACATCATTGCGAGTGAGTAGAGTTGCGCCGTAAGACATTAATTCGGCAACTGTGCGACCTTCCCTTGCACCTTCCATAATTTCCGCAGTTATAAAAGCGATCGCTTCAGGATAATTCAACTTAAGTCCCTTTGCTTTGCGCCGCTCCGCTAACAAGGCAGCCGTAAAAATCAGCAATTTATCTTTTTCTTGAGGCGTAAGCTGCATGGATATTTACCAAACTCTAGGCACACATATTGCTCTATTTTTATAGGATACACGCAAAAGTTGCCAAATTTGCTGAAACCATTTACGCGCATCGCTAGAAGAATTGCCGCAATATCGACAAACTAAACCGCATAGCGATCGCGTTACTCCTGATACACCCTCGTAGTTTCCTTCTTCCCAAGTGGAACGAATGCTAGTGATTAATTCGGGATTCACTTCTGCACCCACAAATACAAAGCTTGCCGCGATCGCATAGCCATTCAATCCGTTAGGACTATCTAACATTTCTGAAATACCGTGGAGATGTTGCCGATCAATCCAAAGAGGATTCTGATCACGCCATACTTCCGTTTGCGATCGCCAATTTCCATTTAGAAACTTCTCCCCCCTAGCGGTGCGACCAAATCTGATGATTTCCCAAAAAGTACAGGTGGCATTGGGTGCAAGTTCAATTCTTGTGGTTTGGCGATATTGGGATTCGGCAAAGGCGATTGTCTCTTGAGGAAACCATTCTAGACTGGCTCCCTCATCAATGGAGATATGTAGATCCTGTAAAGAATCTGCGCCTGTACTGCGATAGATTTTAGTTGCTGAAGCTGTGGTGAGAAGGGCTTGGGTGTGGGGTTGTAAATGTATTTTTGCTGAGAGGCGATCGCCGCCAACAAAGCCGCCTGCGGTATGTAGAAGTACGCAATGACAAACCTCTTCACCCTCTGGATATAGCGATCGCTGGATTTTCCAAGGTGCAACGGCATAGCTGCGGCTCAATACAGTTTGCTGATTCCGTTTGACAAACTCTAATTCTAATTCTCCAGCCCAATATGCAGTCATTTGGAATATTTAGTTACTTTATTGCCATATTAATTGATAGGCGGCGCTTTGCGCCGCCTATCAATAGAAGTGAATTGCGGCGCTTCGCGCCGCAATTCACTTCTGGCTTTAACCGCTCTAGGTTAAAAAAGATTGCACAATATCGAGAATGCGCTGACTAGACTTACCATCACCAAACGGATTGGCAATATTTGCCATCCGTTCATAGGCATCGCGATCGCCTAACAACTCAGTTGCCGCCGCCACAATCGTAGCTGTTGCTGTCCCCACCAGTTTGCTCGTACCTGCGGCGATCGCCTCTGGACGCTCAGTTGTGGAGCGTAAAACTAATACGGGCTTGCCAAGGCTAGGCGCTTCTTCTTGCAAACCACCCGAATCACTCATAATCAAATAACTACGTTGGATCGCGCCCACCAATTGCTCATAGTCCAATGGTTCCACTAAAAAGATACGGGGATGATTGCCCAGACTTGCGATCAAAGGTTCGCGCACCACAGGATTGAGATGCATTGGTAGCACTAAAGCGACATCAGGAAAATCGGTTAATATTTGTAACCATGCTTGGATAATCTGCCCTAAAGGTTTTCCCCAGTTTTCGCGGCGATGCACCGTAGCCAAAATTACGCGATGTTTTTCCCAATCTAAACCCGTAATTTCACATTTAGGCGATCGCGATGACACATAGAGCAGCGCGTCAATTACCGTATTACCTGTGTGATGAATCCCTGTTTTTACGCCTGAAGCTTTGAGATTATTCACAGAGTCAGTGGTGGGTGCAAAATGAAGCTGAGCAATTTGTGAGACTAGACGACGGTTTGCCTCTTCGGGAAATGGATTGAAGAGATCATCAGTTCGTAATCCAGCTTCTACATGACCCACAGGCACTTGTTGATAAAAGGCTGCCAAAGCCGCCGCAAATGCAGTTGTCGTATCACCCTGAACTAAAACAATATCGGGCTGTATTTCTTTATAAATATTTTCTAAACCAACCAAACTATTGCAGGTGATCTGCGTCAATGTTTGCTTGGGCTGCATAATGTCCAAGTCATAGTCTGCTTGAAGATCAAATAACTGCATTACCTGTCCCACCATTTCTCGATGCTGCCCAGTTAGCAATACTGAAGTTTTAAACTGAGGATGTTTTCGGAATAGACGGATAACAGGAGCAAGTTTGATTGCTTCTGGTCGAGTTCCTAATGTAATGCAGACATGAAATTGAGATGACACAACCTTCTCCCTAGCCAAATATAACGTGAGACACTACCTACAAAAATAGAGACGGCAAAGCCGTCTCTATTTTTGTAGCTAATCGCTAAAAGTTAAACCGTAGTAGGTACTTTTGACTTCACAGTCTCAAAGCTAGGTACGACAATTGACTTGTCTTGCTTAGCTAAGCGGTTGTATAGCTCCTGAGTATTAGGATAGTTTGCCGCAGGGAAGGTCTCAAAGCGGTTGTAGGGAACTACATCTTCACCAAAGGCTTCGAGAAATTCACGGCTATTAACCATTTCCGTAACCATCGACTTAATACCACTAGATGCCAAAATCACGTTATATTTACGGATTTCTGCTTGATCGATGGGCGCACGTCCAAGGAAGTGCTTAGTTCCCAATTCGATTACCTTGGTGTTGGGGAAAGGAGCATAAAACTCCTTGATGTAAAGATCAGAAGTACCGATCGCAAGGATAAATTCCTTAACGGTGATTTCACGATTCTTCAGCTTCGAGGCATACTGGCTAAACTGCTCAGAAGCAACGTAAGCATCCATATCACGCTCAAAGACTTGACGATAAGCTGCACGTACTAGCGCCGCAGTTTCCACCGCATCGGTATTAGTGAGCTTGAAGATCTTGCGTTGTTCGCGCTTCTTATCGACACCTTGGTTGATGCGATCGCGAATTGAGACAGAAGAACGCTGTTCGGTAACTTGACCAAGCTCCACAAACTTAGGTGTAGTCTCAACTTCAACCTTAGTACCTTTCTCTTCGGTCAATGTGCCAACGCGATTGTTGCGGAGAGATACGCCAGCAGGAGTGAGATAGCGCTCATAGGGAACAGTGTCCTCACCAAAGGCTTGCTCGTATTCTTTGGTATCCATGATTGCGTCAACGACCGCATAAAATCCCTTCTTTGATGCAATATCAAAGTAAGCATTCATCTCTTGGCGACCATAGGTAGGACGACCCAAGAGGCGACGGTGGGTATATTCGATCGCCTTGGTGACATAAAGCTTACTCCAGTAGCGATCGCGGAAAGTAGGCGATTTGGTCAAAAGTCTGACAAATTCGCGTACTGAAATTTGACCACTTTCGAGCTTGATTTCCGCCACAGTTTGACGTTGACCAGAGAAAGGAATGTAGCCAATAATTTGCAAGTAAATTGCACGGATTACAGCTTGGGTAGAGGTTTCTGAGTTAGTGATGCTTACGCCCTTAACCTTAGTAGTCTTACCCTTAGTAATTTTGACGCTATCGCGTTGGGTCTGATCGAGCTTGAATACCTTAGGAGACATCGGATCAATTGATCCTGTAGCGCTAGGATTGCTCAATTGATTGGTGATACCAGCACCATTGCGGATCAAGATACGACGAGTATCCTTACCGAAAGGAGCAGGCGAAGCATTGGGGTTGCGGGTTTCTTTGGGGAAGATCGCGCCAAACTTGATTTCCAGAGGATCATTACCAGCACCGTAAACATGCTGATCAGGCAATGGCTGATTGTAGGCAGCAAATAGGGTGATGAACTGTGGAACCTTGCGGAAAGGAGCCGAGTAGTTGAACAAGTCAAACTGTGCGCCCCAGTTGCGGGCAGTTTGGGCTTCTTGTCCCAGTCCACGCAGATAAGGTACAGTCTCTTCGCCGAAGTAGTCGCTGTATTCTCTGGAATTAACTAGGGCATTGACTAGAGCCGCCAAACCACCCTTAGAAACGATCGCAAAGTAAGCAGCAAGTTCTTCGCGGCTTTCAGGAGAGCGTCCGAGGAAATGCTTGAAGGCTAACTCTACAGCACGCGAGTTAATGAAAGGTAGGAAGAATTGATCGCGGTATAGAGGTGACAAACCTAAGCGGCGCACAAATTCACGCACCGAGATTTCGCCATTTTTTACCTTCGAGTCAAGGTCAGAAATACCTTGGCTATAACCAAAGGCAATATCGCGCTCGAAAACTTGACGATACGCCGCTTTCACTACTTCATTTTTCTCAGAAGTAGTAGAGCCAACCCGCATTGTGAATTTGGGACGACGCTCGGCGGTGTTGTAGTAAATCTGAGGCAAGGCAAGACCCTGAAGATCAGGAGAATTGCGCTGACGCACTTTAGGTGATGGTGTGGGCGCTTTAAATTCAGCGATCGCCACATCCATATATTCTCTGATGATTGCGATGGCAACAGGGTCGGTCAGGAAATAGCCAGCCGCAGCCTGTTTCATAGTTTGCAAAGCAACGATGGTGGCATCAGTGGAGCAAGCTGCCTCAATAATTTCGCGTAAGCCACGCACGTTCTGCGCCAAAATATTCGGATCACCAGCCACGATCGCATAGGTGGCATAGCGCAAAAACCATGACAAGTCACGCAGGGACTTCTTCATGCGGTCAGCGCCATAACGAGAAATGTTAATGGGGCGGAAGTTGGCAGGAGCAGCGTCAACTACACCCGTAATGCCTGTGTTGGCAAAAAAGCCTTTAATAGCGCCCAAGAAACCGCCTTCACCAGTGGCTTCAGCATAGATGGTTGTACCCAATTCCATGCCGCGCTTGATGTCAACCACGCGACCAGCGCGATCTACTTCAAGGGATTCGTTAGTTTTGGGTCTGTCCAAAAATGCCATTGCGGAGCCACCTGTAAAAATACGGCTGGCGGCTTTAGAAACGATATTTTCGGAATTTTGAGTAATAATAGCGGCGATTTCAATCCGCTTTTGACCAGATTGAAAATAAGTAGATAAGTCTTCTAATTCGCTACGGGTAGCGAACCGATCCTGCTGCTCAATCTGAGAAATTGTGGATGATATAGCGGTCTGATATAGACGAGGGCGGGCATTTACTGCACCACTTGACGCTGTTACGCTCATGGGTCTGCCTTATGATCTTTTAAAGGGTATGTAAAAAGTCGAAATAATATCTACCCAGTATAGGGTTTTCCAACTTATAAATCTAACTCTATCTCATCAGAAAATGCCTCATTTGCCAGCATTTCACCCTAAAACTAACGATAAGTTTTGTAAAGCCCCAGAGAGTAATGGCGACGCGAAGCGCCGCCATTACTCTCTGCAAAGCGCCATACTGCGAATTTACAGCGCTTTGCGCTCAAACCCGAACCAAGAATTTTTGAAAGTGTTGCAAAGCAACACTTTCAAAAATTCTTATGTTCGTTTGCTCGGAAATTGCCGTACAGCTGTAGCCAGCCAACCCAAGAAAGAATTGCGGCGCGAAGCGCCGCAATTCTTTCTTGGGTTTTAGCCATACTTACAACTTAAAAAAGCTACGAATTGAGCCTAAATATAAAGGCTCGTTAGTAGAAGCATTATTGTTATGTCCACCATTGAGAATCAACACGATTTGTTTTCTAGTCAGAGTTGCGTCATATAGACTTTGGGACATTGCGGCAGGAATTAGCTCATCGGCAGTGCCGTGAATATATAGCACAGGAGTTTTTAGCGATCGCACCTTAGCAATAGAGTCAAAACGCTGATGAATTAATAAATCAATCGGAAAAATTCGATATTTTGGTTCAAGTTTCGCCATCTCACTAATTGAGGTGAAAGAGGCATCGACAATTAGCCCAAGGGCTTCAGGTTGCTTGACAGCAAGATCAATTGCGATCGCGCCACCTAGAGAATGTCCATAGATCAAGATTTGATTAGGTTTGTAACCTTTTTGAATTAAGTAGTTCCAAGCGGTTTGCGCGTCAGTATAGACACTGGACTCTGAGGGGAAATCGCCGTCACTTTTGCCATAGCCACGATAGTCAATTAGCAAAACCGAGAAACCCATTCGCATTAGGCGATTAGCATGTTTAGCATTGGCACTAATATTTTTGCCATTTCCATGAAGATATAAAATTACCTTGCGATCGCCCGTTGCTAAATTTTGTTCTTGCTTGGCATTGGGCAACCACCAACCATAAATATTTTCGCTAGAGCCATCCGCCTTACTGACAGGAATTAAGACATCCTCGTACTTAGCATTGAAATTTGCAGGTGTAGTCGTGATTTCCTTGGTAGGAGAAAATACAAATCGCGTCTGCCCAAACCATAGAGCCGCACAGACTGCCCCATAAAAACTAGCGATCGCTACGCCTGTAACTGCGCCAGCACGCACCCAGAGACTAAGGGGGCTTTTTGAAGGTTTTGAATTCTTTTGCGGAGAGATATCGGGGTTTGAAGTTTGAGTTTCCATAGTTTGACTAAATTCCTACAAAAAATATTGCAGACTTGCTCCATTGCTGTAATATAGTAAAGCACTTAAATAAATTGCGGTCATGGTGGAATGGTAGACACGCCATCTTGAGGTGGTGGTGGCGAAAGCTGTGAGAGTTCGAGTCTCTCTGACCGCATTATATTCATCAAAACAAAAAAGCAGCGCTTAGCGCTGCTTTTTTGTTTTGATGGTTCCGTCGTATGCCTAATCACTTAGCATAGGTTTTTCTGCAAGACTTTGAAAATATAGGTAGCCCGCAGAGATGAGAAAACTAAAATAGGCGATCGCTTGTCCTAGAAATAGGCGATCGCGAAATCCAAACATGGCTTTGAGCAATATTCCAGGGAATTGCTTGTCGGGTAAGACATCATGAACATCCCAAACTAAGTCACCTAATAAACAAGAACTCAATTCAACAGAATCATGGGGAAAACAGATAGAAGTTTGGGAGATGTCAGCATAGGCGGCGACCGCTTTGTCGAGATGCCCGATCGCACTAATGACTAGCCCTGCAACGATAAGTAATAAGAAAATGCCCATCGCTTGAAAGAAGGCTTTTAGATTGATCCGAATCCCGAACTGAAATAGAGCAATCCCGATCGCCACTGCACCGACTAAGCCCGCGATCGCGCCTAAAATTGGAGCTAGTCCTGCCTGTAACTTGGCAGAAATAAAAATTACTACTTCAAAACCTTCTCTCAAAACTGCAATTAAGATGAGCGTAAATACTGCCCAACCTGCACTGCTTTCATTGGCGATCGCCTTACCGATTTTCCCCTCGATTTCACCCTTTAGTGTCTTAGCATTTTCAGTCATCCACACCAACATCCAACTCAACATGGCGATCGCGATAATTCCTAAAGCTCCTTGCCAAAGCTGTCCATAAAAAGCTGCTTGCAATGGTTCTGTATTCTCAACTCGTTGAAAGAACCAATTAAGCAATATTCCTACAATCACACTGGCGAATATGCCAGTGCCGATGCCGCCAAACACCCAAGGATTGAGCGCACTGCGATTGGCTTTTTTGAGATATGCCATCACAATTCCCACAACGAGGGCGGCTTCGACTCCTTCGCGCAAAGTAATTGCAAAAATTGGTAAAGCTGCACTAAAGTCCATAATCTTAGTTCTATTGAGTTTTTGAGCTATAGTCATCAATTTTAGGACAAAGCCAAAAAGCCAAAGAGAGTTGTGGCACTTTGCGCCACAACTCTCTTTGGCTTTTTGGCTATCTACGGCTCTAGTTGATGCAAAAGTGCCAATTGATAATAGCTTTCGGCATGGGCGATCGCATTTTGTTGTTCTTTTTCTGACAACTCGCGCATGACTTTAGCAGGAATACCCGCCACCACCACACCCTCTGGCACGTCCTTAGTCACCACCGCTCCCGCACCGACAATGCTCCCTGCACCAATCTTGACTCCTTCTAATAAAATCGCGCCCATGCCAATCAAACATCCCCGCCCAATTTCAGCACAATGAATCACCGCCCGATGTCCGATCGTCACGTAGTCGCCAATTACTAGAGGCTGATCAGGATCGCCATGTAAGATGGCTCCATCCTGAATATTAGTACAGTAGCCAATATCCATACGATTGACATCGGCTCTGATTACAACTTTGTACCAGATATTCACCTGCTCCGAGAGATGGACATCGCCAATAACTACTGCATCGGGAGCGATAAAAGTAGCCTGAGAAATATTGGGTGTGGCTAGTTGTGAATAGTTTAGTTGCATTGGTTTGCAGTTTATGTAATTAGTGCGTTTTTTAATAACTGTGACACGCTACTTATCATATGTTTTCCTGTTTATTTTATGATCTAGTAGAGTGTTATGGGCGGCGCAAAGCGCTCTCACTCTACCTAATATTTTCTTTTACAATCCATTACCGATCGCAAAAAATGCTTACCAAAAATAGGGATAGAATAACTGACTATCTGTTTGTATATTGTTGACGATCGCCTTAAAAATTGAGCCAATCAAAAATTTGTGTGACGGTTAAAGTTAAGTCAACTCCACTGAGAACAGGTATAGACTGCGAACCTTTATACATCTGAATGCGGCGATCGCTAGATATGACAAAAATATTCTGTTCTTCAGGATCGAGCATCCAACCTAACTCCGTACCATTTTCAATACAGTGCAATATATTTGCTAAAACTTTGTTAGGGCTTTGTCTTGGTGAAAGAATTTCAATTGTCCAATCGGGATAAGTCAAAAATTTATTTGCTATTTGTCCATCAGGATCGCGGGGAATCCTTTCCCAACGAAATACAGCAATATCAGGAACAATTGATGCGCCGCCGAAGGTACAGCGCAGTTCTGGAAAAGCATAGGCGATCTTAGAAAATTTAACTACTTGGTTGATACCTTCGCCAAGTGCGCCTTGCAATAGGCTATGTTTACCCTGTGGCATTGCTTTTTGACTGATTTTGTTATTGATAAATTCTGAAGCAGGTTTGGTCTCAGGTCGTTCTAGAAATGTTTCTAGAGTATGGGGTTTTGCTGCTGTGATGACCATGTATTTTTCCCTTTACCTTTTTACTTGTCCCTTTTTACTTTATAACCCATTCCCGATCGCAAAGAAAGCCGACCAGTAATTAGGATGGTGGCGAATTTTAATTTAGGTAATGCTGCGCCCAAACCCACTACTGTCTACTTTTTAACCACGCATCTAAATCCGCCACCTTCTCAAAATCCAACACCGCCTCCGCCAACTCCTGCAATTGCTCCGCCGACAACTTTTCCAAGCGTTTCACAGTCTTCAGCGTTACCTTGCCAAATTTTCGTGTCAGCAGCTTTGATGCAAACTGCTTTAGTCCCAGAACCTGCCCACGCTGCGTCCCGATTTTTACACCCTCAAGCTTGCCCTCAAGTTTGCCCTCAAGTTTGCCCTCAAGTTTGCCCTCAAGTTTTGCCTCCCGATATACCCTTGTTTTCTTGAGATCACCTAACGTAAACATCGCTTCAACCTCCTCTCGACTCATTTGGGGAAACTTGTACAGCAAAACTGTCTCAATAAATTCTATCATCCTCTCGCGATCCACTTGTCCCACTCGATCAGCTAACTGATGCGCTAAGGCTATGGTTTCCTTCTTGGGCGCAACGATCAGCTTCACAAGTCCCAAACTCGGTGACTCAGACTCTGGTAACTCATCCAGATAGATTCGTTCAATATGCCCACCAGCAAATAGCGCCCTAAATTGTTTAGGGATTTCAGGCTCAATGCTTCGTTTGGCAAAAATTGCGACCGCTTGCCAATCATGCTCTGGCTTGTACTGACTCAAATATAGAAATATCTCACCGATAAATTCCCAATAAAATTCGGCTCGTTTTTGAAATTGAACCTCCACAAACCAGATATTTTTATCAACTGAATCTGGGATAAAAATGCCATCAAAGCGAAAGGCTTTTTCCTTGATCTCCACTGAGGTAAAGCGATAGCCTACTGCGGTTTCGGGTGGTAGTCCTACTATTTCAAACATTAACCCCTCAAAGGTTTGAAATAGCTGAAAGAAGATCGTGTCAGTTCGCATTTGCTTATTTTAGCGAATTTTATACGCAGGAGTGCAAGAATACCACCACCATTTAAGCAGATCAGTGCGATCGCCAATGTGAAAGCCAGCCTAAGGCAATTCTCATCACGAAACCAATTTTGGAGTTTTCAGCGCCGAAGGCGCTGAAAACTCCAAAATTGGTTTCGTGATGAGAATTGCTGACAAAAGAGCCACCTACTTAGCAGGTGACTCTTTTGTGAGTTAGTTTCGTAAATCCGCGATCGCATTTAGCGCCACACTAGCGATCGCTTGGTCAGTTGCCTTGGGCAGATGGTAATACTTACCACCACCTGCGGCAGCAAGTTCTTTCGCAAAGCCAGTGGATACAAATTTGTTTTCTGTATCAATCACCAAAAGTCCTAGTTTTAGAGCGCGAATTTTGCGGCAAATATCGATTATTTCGGCTTTGATATCAGGCTTGTTTTCAGGATCAATTGGTTCACCCTGCGATCGCGCCAGTGGCACATTACCGCGTCCATCGGTAATTGCCACAATCGTCACAGAGCCGACATCGCCTGACTGCTGGGCATTTAAGCCAACTCTCACCGCCTGTGTCAGCCCATGAGCCAAAGGCGAACCACCACCACAGGGCATAGTATCTAGACGACGACGCGCCGCTTCAATGGAACGGGTGGGCGGTAGAAGTACATCCGCTTTTTCGCCTCGAAAGGGAATGAGGGAAATCTGGTCACGATTTTGATAGCTGTCGGTCAGCATCCGCAAAGCCGCACCCTTAGCCGATTGCATCCGATTTAGCGCCATTGAACCTGACGCATCCACCAAAAATATAGTTAAGGCTCCTGCTTTGCGAGCCAACTTTTTGGCTCTGATATCCACATCTTCCACAATAACTTTGCGGTGTGGTTGGCGCAATCTTCTCGACTTTTGGTAAGGAGCTGAGGCGCGGAGAGTGGCATCTACGGCAATGCGATCGCTTTTGCCTTGAGGTAGTACGGGCTTAATGTAGCGCCCCCTTTCGCGAGAATAAATCAAACTGCGGGTGCCTGATCTGCCCTGCTTTTGCATCGACTGCGCGAAGAAAAGCACTTCAGGATCGAGGATCACGCCTTCAGGATCAAACACAAACTCTTCAGGAATTTCAGGGGATTCGTCTTCTTGTTCTTGCTCCTGTTCCTGATCTTCTTGTTCTTCATCGCGTTCCTGTTCCCCCTCATCTTGGTCTTGGGGAGGTGGCGGCGCTTGCTGTTGTTGCTGCTGTTCAGGTTGTTGTTGATCAGGAGAAAGTGGCGATCGCGGCACGATCACTAACTCCACAGCCTGACGCAAATCATCCGCATTAACCTGAGTCCGACTGTCCAAAGCGGCCGCCGCCTTAGCGACCCGCAACGCAAATAATTCTGCCCGATGTCCTTGCACACCGCCACGCACTGCTTCCGCAACAAGGTATTGAATTTGCGCCCTAGAAATCGAGACATCAGTCATCCATTCCCGCGCTAATAAAATCTGTGTCCGCAGATTTTCAATATCAGTGTCATAGGTACTCAAAAAAGCTTCAGGAGAACTGGCATAGCCCAACACCATATCTACTGCTTCCACCCGTTGATCTAGAGAAAGCACGCTGTCAGCCGAAAGATTGATCGCAATTCGATCCATCAAATGCTGCCCTAACACTCCTTCTTCTGGGTTATAAGTCGCTATTAGCAAAGGTTGACAAGGATGTTGATAGCTAATTCCTTCACGTTCCACTTGGTTATAACCAGTGGATAGAACTGAAAGCAGTAAATTAGAAATCTGTGGATCGAGAAGGTTGATTTCATCGATGTATAGAACCCCACGATGGGCTTCCGCTAATAACCCTGGTTGAAATATGGTTTGTCCTTCTCGTACAGAACGGCTCACATCAACCGAGCCAATCAATCGATCTTCTGTAATGCCTAAGGGAATTTGTACGAATGGCGCGGGAATAACTTTAGTCGCGATTTGGCTTGGCTCTTGATCTAGCATCGCCTTGACTAGAGCATCATCCCAAGTGTCAGGTTGTGTCGGATCGCAATTGCTAAGGGACTCAACGGCAACTTCAATGGGAGGTAACAAAGCATGAATACCTCGTGCCAGCACCGATTTTGCTGTGCCGCGTCTCCCCGCAAGGGCAATCCCTCCAATACATGGGTCGATCGCAGCTAATAGTAATGCAGTTTTGATTGCTTCTTGTCCGACTACTGCGGCTAGGGGAAAAGCGATCGGAGTACTGGAGATGTTGGGGGTGAGGATTGGCGAGGCTACCATTTATCGATTTATGGGATAGAGAATATAAAAAAGTGAAAAGTGAAATTTTAATCTTTAGGTCAATTATAGCTGTCGCCAGTCTTGTTAAGACATAAAACCCGAATGGTGTGAGGCGGCGCTTCGCGCCGCCTCACACCATTCGGGTTTTGATAAAGTTGCGGCGCTTCGCGCCACACCATTCGGATTTTGATAAAGTTGCGACGCTTCGCGCCACATGATGCGGCTATGGATTTCTTAGACTAGATGGCTGACCCCAAATAATTTTTTCATGGGTATAGACGACCATCCCTGGCTTTGCCCCTTTGGGCTTGAACACATACTTAGGAGTCGTGCAGACAATCGGAACTTGATCGCTCTGTCTAGCGCGACTGTAGTAAGCGGCATAGTTAGCGGCAGTCTGCAAATCTTGATCGTCAGCGATCGCACCCGCAGGTAAACGCAGCAACACATGACTGCCCGAAATTTCTTGAGCATGGAGCCAGAGATCGTATTCTCCCGCGATCCGAAAGGAAATCAAATCATTTTGATAATTATTTCTTCCCACCCAAACTTCAAATCCATTGGCAGTCGTGAAACGATGACAGTCTGGTGTTTCTTCTTGCTTGCTGCGAGAGTTCTTATTCTTGCCACCTTTAGTATTTTTTTGTGTATTTTTTTGACCTTTTAGGCGTGATGCATACTCTGCCGTAACTTTGAGGTAACCTTGCTGCGTTAACTCGGCACGGATTTCTTGCAAAGCCGAAAGCTCGATTTGTTCTAATAAACTTACTGTTGTGGATACTTGCTCAAGATAGGCGATTTCCTGCTGCACCGCCTCTAGCAATGGCGCGATCGCGATCGCCGCACGTTTTTGCTTTTGATGTTTTCTATAAAAGGATTGAGCATTTTGCTGAGCATTTTGAGTGGGATCGAGTGGGATGCTCACTAACTCACTGGAATGAAAATCGGTGAGTTTGATCTCCTTCATGCCAATTTCCCAGAGATGCAAATGCGCCATTAACAGGTCAGCTTTATCTTTAAATTCATCAGCTTGAGCCGATAATTTTAAGCGTTCCTGAAATTCCGTTTCTTTAATATTTAGTTTGGCTAACTGATTGTGAATTGCTTGGCTAATCTGCTGATGCAATTGCTGAAATGCAACTTGCCCTGTTTGTTGAGAATAATAGCGATCGCAAAAAGTATTGACTAATAGGGAGGATTTACTTGGATCTGCTAGTTCCAGATCTGCCGAAGAGCTAGGAATAAGCGCATAACCTTTATCTTCTAAATGGGGAGAGAATTGCTTTTGGTCGATGCAAGTTAGCCAAACTCGCCAAGCCCTATATATTGCTTCCCACTGCATCAAAGTTAAATCTGCCACATTCTGCTCACCATTTACATCCGCGATCGCCAATAGCGATCGCACCAACGATGAGCTAACCCCACGATAGTTGCTTAATAAATTACGCTTAATTTCTTTGGGTATCAGAATTAAGCGATCGCGCCAAGATTCAAAGGATTCATTGAGGCTAGGAATTGCTTCGAGGAGGGCTGGCGGTAATTCATAGCGATCGCCTGTTTGGATTGGGCGCACCCGTGATTGCTTATTACTAACTTGGTGCGCGGCGGTAACAATTTCACCATCGGCATTCACTAAAATGGCATTGCTATATTTGCCCATCACTTCTAAATACAAATGCCACTGCACTTGATCGTCAGGACGATTAGCAAATTGCAAATCAACGACGCGCTCCCAAGGGCTAGTTAGTTTGACATTAACTAGAGCTAATCCTGCGACTTGATGCAAAATTTGTTGACTAAACGTAAAAGTGTCTGGCTGCTTTGGTGGTGGCGCACATAGATGCAATCTTGCGGATTGGGGATGCCAACACAGCAATAGCCATTGCTTTTTTTCAAGGGTGCGTAATTGTAGATGAATAGTGTGGCGATCGCTTTGATGCACCTGCTCTAACCTCGCAGGCACACAAGCTGTATTTAGCTCATGGGTGAGAGCCACAAGGGTTGTTAGGTCAGCAGGTTGCATTTTTATTGTCGTGCGTAAATTAAATATAAAACCCTAATACCAGAACTAAAAATGGCGGAGCCATTTTTAGTTCTGGTATAAAACCTCTAGCGCACATTGCGTGTGGCAAAAAAATAGAGTGAGCGCAAAGCGCTCACTCTATTTTAACTAATGGACGCTTTTCGTCTCAGCTTGGAGTTACTTTTCTGGCTCAGTGCGGGGACGGATTTGTTCAGCTTCAGGACAATCATCGGATACCAATATGTCGCTGGATGCCATACCTGTTTTGGTAAAAGATGATAGTCTCTGAGTTACCGCTCCAATACTTTCTAGTCTGACCATTTCCTCCCAAGAGCAAACTTCGTCATCATCTTCAGTTTCATAGCGGATTGTCACTACGTCTCCTTCAATATCTAGTATTTTGGCTCTTTCTAGCCAACGTCCCTGATCCCTCAGGTAAATCCAAACATCGCTCTTGGCTTCACAAAGTTGATAAATTTTGCGATGTAGCATTCGCTTATGTCCTCAGGGTTACATAATTTTTAAGGTTAGAGCATACCGCAAAAGGTAAAGCTAACCATTACTATTGTAAACGACTATACAAGCATTTCAATTTTTAAACCAAAGTTATCAGAAATTTGGGTTACAGCGCTTTGCGCTTTCTTAAAACCCAGCAAGAATTTTGAAAGGATGGCTTTGCCATCCTTTCAAAATTCTTGCTGGACTTGCATGAATACTTTATAGGCAAGGAGCTTAAGCCCCTTGTTCCATAAGATTTTTGCGCTATCCCTCGATTAGAGTTCTGCGGTTTAATTTTGATGGCGCGGCTTCGCCGCGCCATCAAAAATCTGCTTCTTTATTTTTCTTTAAATTGCAACACAACCCGACGATTTAAAGCATTAACATCAGCAGTGCTACCTTTGCGAAGCGGTTGCGACCATGACAAAGCTTCAAAACTGACTTTATATTTACTGTCTAAACCGCGATCGCGTAGTAGACTCATCACTTCATTAGCTCTCGATTGGGAGAGAAGGAGATTGTAATCATAGTCGCCTGTATTGTCGGAATGTCCACTCACTTGGATAATTCCTTTTCGACCTTGAATTTTCGCCCAAAATTCATTGAGCTTGGCGACCTCGCTAGCCATAAGTTGTGATTCGTCAGATTGAAAAAACAGGCTTACTTCTACATCAGATTTAGCAATTGGCAAGGTTGAGCTGTTCACTGAACTATTGACTAGTGTGTTTGTTGAATTATTTACTGGGTTATTTTTAGGGCGATCGCTATTTTTAGGAGTAGAGCTTGGATCAATGGCGTTATTGGTGGAGATAATTGTTTTTGGAGAAGAATTAACTTGAGGCTCTAATGCTGCTCTATCCGATGGATTGATAGATGGATTTGTAAGCGTATCAACGGATTGATCCATGCTTGTTTTCGTAGGTGGAATATTTTGTAGCCTGTTATCATCCGATCGTTTAATTAGAATCCCAAAGGCGATCATTGTCCCGATAAATGCTGCTCCTACAAATATTCCTAAACCTAACTTCCAGAGATGGCTAGAAGTATCCACTTGATCAGATTGATTCGACAAATTCTGATCTTGCTCTAATCCCAATAAGTCATGGTTAGCTTGCAAAGCATTGATTTCAAAATCAAGTAATCCTTTTGCAGGCAAAGGCGCGATCGCTGCGTCCACGACTACAGATTGACGAATGCGTTGACCACTAACCTCAAGCTCAAACCATCGCGAATCATGGCGCATTAAAAAATCGGCTTTGGCAGGCAAGCCATTAAACGTTTTTACACAGTTTCCTAAATCATCGTAAATAGCAGCATTCTCGGCAATGATGTGATTTTCATTGACTACCTCTGCAAAAATTTGAGAGAGATTAGTCATTTCACTAGCAATTTTGTAATCCCAAAGATCAATATCTAAGCCATTGTCAAAATCATCTAATTCCTGTAACTGATAGCGATCGACATCATTACCAATACCAATCAAAATTAATTTTACATAGTTTCTTTTGCCCACGGCAATTTCTAAGGCTAGCTCTTTGGTATAGCTTTTGACCTGTTCCAAGTCATCAATTCTGCCATCAGTCAAAAATATATAGATTCCCCTCTGAGCTTCGCGATGTTGATTCATAAAATAAGCGATCGCGGGTAATAGCTTAGTTGTTTTGCCCAGTTGAAATGTGGCAGGGCCTGAAATAGTTAATTGCTCACAACTGCGATTGTCAAACTCACCTAAAACTTGAACCTCTTCCCCCTGCCCACAGCCCCAATAAATTAGCGAAGTTTTACCCGTCGCATCTAAATTGCTAGCCAGATAAGCCGTAAAGTCCTGTACTAATGGCTGCAAAATATTAGCAGTGTAATTTACCTCGTAGCCGCGATCGCGAATTTCTGCAAACGCCTCACGCTGAATCTTGCGCGTTGGTTCTCCATCCTCCATGTAAGACTTCAACCGTCCCTGCTTGATGTAATCCGTCAGCAGCGTGGGATCAACTCTTGCTTCCACCTTGCGCCCATAGGCACGCTTCATGGAGGCACTAGCATCTAGAGCTAGTCCTGTACGCCAACCCTCTGCAAATTTTCCTTGTGGCTCCATTGCGATCGTAAATTCCACTCGACATTTGGCATCGGTAGAGTCTGCGACAACATTCTCTCGAAAGACATTCACTTCTCCAAATTCTGTTGCCACCAGATGCGATGCTATCTGCAAGCCTTTTATGTCGTCTTTTATCTGTTCACATGGGATTTCATCCTTCATTTTAGGTTCTACTTCATTAGATTTAGTCTCGGAGTTATCTATTTGTGACATATCAATTCATGCTCTTACTTAATTGTAGGGAACTATTTTCCCTGTCGTTGTTTAGCTTTAACAAGGGGATTAAGCCTCTTGCCTGAATAAGTACTGATACAAAATACCCAAACCCATCAATTTGCGCTTCCGCAGGGGAGCTCAAATTGATGGGTTTGGCAATTAACAGTCTCCAATGTCTTGCCATTGCTCAGATGGAGAAATCAAAGGTATTTCTATCTCACTAGGCAAAACTTCAGTAATATCTTGAACAACATTCCCTCCCGAAAACTCTAAGGTGAAAGCAGTAGAACCCGCAGGCAATTTAAAGCGCATCAGAGCAGGAACTCCAAGGGTATATTCTTCGCAAACAACACCTTCTTGATTGAGAATCCTTCCATAGTGCGTGACAATTGTTTCAGCAGAGACAAACTCTTTAAAAATCTGTTCCAAAATCTGGATGTCGTCAGCAACTTGATAATCCCAAAGGTCAATCTCAAGTCCTGATGCATCTCGAATAAAACTACCTTCAAACATATTATCTAGTTCTTCGAGTTGCTGCTCATCGATTTCTTTACCAACGCCAATCAATAGAAACTTGATAAATGGCTTCACATTGTCAGATATCTCTAAGGCATATTTAAAGCAATATTCTTTCACATCTTCAAGATCTTCGATAATGCCATCGGTGATGATCAGACAGATTGCCGCAGGTTGCTTAGCGCCCGTCGCAGGTGCATCTTTGTACTTATTGATGAAATAGGTCAACGTTGGCAAGAGTTTAGTACCTGTTCCCCAAGGGATTTTTGGCCCTTTAATGGGAAACTGCTCGATTTCTTCACCGCTAAAATTGCCTAAATCCTCAATTAGTTCTCCTGCCGCACCACAAGCCCAATTGATCAGATCAACCTTTCCTGTTGCCGAAAAGTTGGCGAGATATCTCACCATCACCCTTGCTACGGGTTCAACCACATTTTGAGTTACAGAGGCATTTGCAAAAAAACTGCTCACTACGCCACTAATGCCATACATCTTTTTCATAGAAGCGGAGCCATCCAAAGCCAAGCCCACTCTAGCACCTTCAATATCTGGAACCATCAGAATAGTTGCCACGATGTCGATGTTTCCATTGTTTTGAGGATAGACATTGACTTCGCCAAAGGGCTGAACAACACTTTTTAATTGCATACTCAAAATCTCTGATATTCACATCCAAATAGTAGCTTATAGCGTTAGAGCGTGTTTGAGAAGTTTTTTTACCCCCCCTCTAACTCCCTTTTGCAAAGGGGGAGTTAGAGGGGGGGAAAAGCAGAAATTTATGTTAGCTTGGAGGCTTCTCAAACACGCCCTTAATGTATACGATCCCCCGAGATCCTCAATCCAGAATTTCTCGCATAAATAACTTGTATCGAAATCTACAAACGTATTCCTCAATGTTGCCCTCAAAAACAACATCTCTCAAGATTGCTTACGAGCAAGGACAAGTCGGAACTATCGTCGAAATTCTTGCCCTTGAAATTTACGAAGTTGAATTTAGCGACGATAATGGTCAAACCTACGCTACAAGAGTTCTAAGCATCTATCAGATCCTAAAACTTTACCTTTTTCCTTTCTACTTTTTTCTTGAACTTATGAACGATGCAGAGTTATTGGCAATAATCGCACAAGCAGAACGAGAGGGCTGGACGGAACTTGATCTGTCGGGGAATGATCTGGAAGGATTACCCAGCGAAATTGGACGGTTGCAAAGTCTGGAAAGGTTGATTTTAGGTAAGTGGGATTATGAGATAATAAATGTACAATCTTGATAGTAATTTAGAGAGGTCTTGCTAATGAATTATCTAGAGCGAATTACATTGGATTCTCAAGTGATGGGCGGTAAGCCTTGCATTCGGGGAATGCGGGTTACTGTTGGTACATTAGTTGGACTATTGGCGGTTGGACATTCGGTTGAAGAAATTTTAAATGCTTATCCTTATTTAGAGAAAGAGGATATTACGGCGGCGTTGTCCTATGTGGCTTGGCAGTCTGAGGAGATAGAGGTCGCTTTGGTGTCGGCATGAAGATTTTTGGTGGCGCACAGGCAAAAGTTGTAGGATATTATTGGGTAATGTCACCTTATTAAAAAATAAATTTATGGATGGCGCTATTTTAATTCAACAAGCTTTGCAGCTTGACTTTACAGAAAGGATTCATTTGATTGATGTTTTGTGGCATAGCCTTGATTCGTCAGATCGTGAAGAGATTGATTTGGCTTGGTTGCGTGAGTCTCAAAGTCGCTTAACTGCCTATCAATCTGGTCAGATAGAAGCAATTGATGGACAAAAGGTTTTTGATGAGATTGAAGCTTTACTTTAAATCATGGATGTCAAGTTTTTATCTCCATCTAGAGATGAATTGAAACTAGCGATAGAGTTTTATGAGAAAAGTTCTGTGGGATTGGGTTCTCGATTCTTGAATGAGGTTAAAGCGTCTATTTCGCGAATTGTCAAAAATCCGCAAGCATGGAGTCTTTTGGATGACAAGATTCGTAGATGTAGATTACAAAGGTTCCCTTATGGAATTGTTTATGCGATCGCACAAGAGGCGATCGTAATTGTCTCGGTTATGCATTTACATCGCCATCCTCAGTCTTGGCAAAAGAACTTGAATGAGTAGCAGGGCAACCGCACACGTTTCTGAATATTTTGGTATAGTTCACTTTTAGGATCGAGATTACTTGATCCTAGAATTTTGCGATCACAAGTTTCACAATAAATACACAATTGACGTTTTTTGAAAGAACTTCCTATTTTGTATTCATTTTGATTGAAACCTTTATCTAGCAATTGTTTGCAGTTTACTCGTGAATTATTTAGAAACGTGTGCGGTTGCCCTGGAATGAGTAGTGCGAGTATAGGTTTATTGTTCCCCTTCTACTTTTTTCTTGACCGCGATCGCCTGCCTAAAAATCTTGTAAAATACTAGAAAATCAGCATCAGAGAACATAATGAAAGTTACACTTGATCGCTATATTGAGATTACGCCCGATATTCGTGGTGGTAAGCCGCGCATTGCTGGAAGACGGATTACGGTTTCAGATGTGGCGATCGCTTATTTGCGATTGGGGCAGTCGCTTGAAGAGGTGGCGGCGGAGTACGACCTCACTTTGTCGGAAGTGTATGCGGCGATGTCATTTTATTATGATAACAAAGTGGCGATCGATGAGAGCATTCAAGCTTCAGAGACTTTTGCAGATTCACTACGTCCTCTTTATCCTTCTCTTTTGCAAGAAAAAATCAAGGTGTTAAAGAATGTCAGAACGAATTCGCTATCATCTTGATGAAAATGTTAGCTTTGCGATCGCACAGGGACTAAGACGTGCAGGGATTGATGTAACTATTCCGCGAGAAGTTGGTTTGATTGGCAAAAGTGATATGGAGCATTTGGTATTTGCGAATGCCGAGAAGAGGGTTTTGCTTACCCATGATGATGATTTGTTGGTTTTGGCGCATCGTGGCTGTGAGCATTATGGAATTACTTATTGTCGTAAGGATTCAAGATCTACAGGTCAGATTATCCGATTGTTGATCTTGCTTTATGAGGTGTCGTTAGCTGATGAAATGAAAGGGAAAATCGAGTATTTATAACTCTTTTACATTTTTGAGCAACAAACACTATAAATTTAGTCAAGAACATCAAAATCCCAATTTTTCCTTTTCCCTTTCTACTTTTTCCTTGAATTTATGACAGATGCAGAGTTATTGGCAATAATCGCACAAGCAGAACGTGAGGGCTGGACGGAACTCGATCTGTCGGGGAAAGATCTGGAAGGATTACCTAGCGAAATTGGACGGTTGCAAAGTCTGGAAAAGTTGATTTTAGGTAAGTGGGACTATAAGGAAGGAAAGAATAAAGGCGAAAATCGTTTAACTGCTATTCCCCAAGAGATTTTTCAATTAACCAATCTCAAAAAACTTCACGTTTCATACAACAAAATCACGGTGATACCAGATGCGATCGGCAACTTAACCAATCTCACTCAGCTTAACCTCAGTGACAGCCAAATTACGCAGATACCAGATGCGATCGGCAACTTAACCAATCTCACTCAGCTTAACCTCAGTGACAACCAAATTACGCAGATACCAGACGCAATCGCCCAATTAGCAAATCTGACTACGCTTAACCTCCAGAGAAACCAGATTGCGGCGATACCAGATGCGGTCAGCAAATTAGAAAATCTGTCTATGCTTATCCTCAGTGGCAACCAAATTTTGCATATACCAGATACGATCAGCAAATTAGAAAATCTGTCTACGCTTTCCCTTGGCGAAAGTCAAATCACTGAAATCCCAGAAGCAATTACAAAATTAGTCAATCTATCTACGCTTTACCTTTCTAACAACCGAATTAAAGAAATCCCAGATACAATTGCTGACCTAATCAATCTTACAAATCTTCAACTATGGAATAACCGAATCAAAGAAATCCCATTAGCAATTACTAATTTAGTTAATCTCACCGAGCTTAATCTTTTTGATAACCAAATCACCGAGATGCCTGACGCGATCACCAGCCTAGCAAATCTGACAGAGCTTTACCTCTCTTACAACCAAATCAAGGAGATACCTGACGCAATCACCAACTTAGCAAATCTGACAGAGCTTTCCCTCTCTAACAACCAAATCAAGGAGATACCTGACGCGATCACCAACTTAGCAAATCTGACAGGGCTTGACCTCTCTAACAACCAAATCACAGAGATACCAGAGGAGATCGCCAAATTAGTAAATCTGACTTCGCTTTCCCTTCATAGCAACCAAATTACGCAGATTCCTGATGTACTTGAAAATTTACCAAGACTACAAAAACTAGATTTGCGAAGAAACCCGTTACCAATTTCTCCAGAAATTTTAGGTGTACCAGAACTTTATGAACCTTCTGGTTCAGTTGAAAATATCTTTAATTATTTACGCCAACTTCGTAGTGGTGAAGTGCGTCCACTCAATGAAGCAAAGTTAATTTTGGTTGGACAGGGTAGCGTTGGTAAGACATCGCTAATTAAAAAATTAGTTCACAATCGGTATAACCCCAATGAACAACAAACTGATGGTCTGAATGTAGAACCTTGGGACATACAAGTTAATAGCAAAGACATTCGCCTTAATGTTTGGGATTTTGGCGGACAAGAAATCTATCATGCCACTCATCAGTTTTTTCTAACTAAGCGTAGTCTTTATCTATTGGTTTGCAACTGTCGCACCAGCGAAGAAGAGAACCGCATTGAATATTGGCTAAAACTGATTGAGAGCTTTGGCGATAAGTCTCCCGTGATTATCGTTGGCAACAAAAAAGACGAACAACCTCTCGATATCAATCGCAAAGCACTGCGCGAGAAATATCCTAATATTCAAGCGATCATTGAAACCTCCTGTCAAGACAACATAGGCATTGATGAACTTCGCGCCGCCATTTTGAAGCAAGTTGGCAACCTCAAAGAAGTCTATGACCTCTTGCCTCTATCTTGGTTTGAGGTCAAGCAACAACTTGAAGCTATGACCGAAGACTTTATTAGCTATAACCGCTATATCGGCATCTGTCACGAGAATAAAATTCCTGAAGAACACAACCAAGAGCAATTAATCGATCTGCTCCATCGTCTCGGCTTAGTTCTCAACTTTCGCGATCATCCCATTCTCAAAGGTACAAACGTTCTTAAACCTGAATGGGTAACAGAAGGCATTTATAAACTGCTTAGCGATGACATTCTCAAAACTGAAAACAAAGGCATCTTCGCACTCGTAGATCTAAACCGCATTCTTGATTTAGATCGTTACCCCAGAGATCGGCATCATTACTTGATCGAGTTAATGCAAGAATTCAAGCTTTGCTTTACCATCGATTGCCACCCACCTAAATTTCTTATCCCTGCCATTCTGCCTAAAGACGAACCTCAAAACACCAGACTCCCAGACGATATCCTCGAATTTCAATATCATTACCGCATTCTACCCAATAGCATCATCTCCCGCTTTATCGTTAATACCAGCGACTATATCCACGATCAAACCTACTGGCGCAGTGGTGTAATGCTTGCCTATCCAGAATCGGGAGAAGTTTACAACATCGCTCGTATCAAAGCCGATACCGAAGACAAAAAGATCTTCATCGCCATTAGCGGACGCAAAGAAACCCGCCGCGAATTTCTCGCCATCATCCGCAAAGAACTTAATAAAATCCACAAAAATTTTAGCAATCTTGATATCACCGAATGGGTGAATATTCCTGAACACCCCAACATTGAGCCGCTAAATTACCAAGATCTCTTAATAGCTGAAGATGCAGGAGAATCAACCGTATTTGTCGCCAAAATCAGGAAAAAAATTGATATAAGTAAATTGTTAGACGGTTACGCATCCAAGCTAGCTAGACAAGAACAGGTTTACATTGAAAAGCAAATTAATTACTACCAATATGGACAAGGAGATAATTTTGCAGGTGATGAGGTGGAAGGTCATAAAATAGGATGAAGCTACCAAACCTTGATTTAGCCTTTATCGATCGCAATAAACTCTGGAACTACAGCCTCAACACTCAACACGATCGCGGAAAACACAAGGCAAGGTTATTTGCCGCTATCCTAGATTTAGGTAGAAATGAAAACGATGTCGAAATTCTACAGACTCTTATCATAGAAGCAATTCAGAACTATGAAGCCATCCCCAGCCAGTCCGATCAATATGGTCAACGCTACATCGTCGATTTCCCCATCACCCGTAACCAAAACACTGCCAACGTCCGCACCACTTGGATCATCCGTCCCGATGAAGATTTTCCCCGTCTCGTTAGTTGTTATATCTTGAGGTAAAGCCAATGCTCACCCTAACCAAACTCAATCTATTCGATATCGTTGCCCTAAAAAATGACCTATCCCAATACCAACTCCTAGCAGGGCAAGTGGGAACCATTGTCGAAATCCTAGCCCCTGAAGTCTACGAAGTAGAATTTAGCGATGATGACGGTCAAACTTACGCCATGCAAGCATTACCCGCCCATCAACTCCTCAAACTCCATTACAAACTTATGTCCAAAACCATTAATCAATACGGCTCAGGTGACAACATCGCTGGTGATAAAGTCATGGGCAGTAAAATTGACAAGCAATTTAATAACAATCTACAAGGCGCAAACATCGCCAACTTTGCTAATGAAGTCAAAGATAACGCTCGTCAACAAGCCTCCAACTTCACCCAAACAAGTGGTGCAAGCGTAGCAGAACTCCTACAAATCATCAGCAACCTGCGCCAAACCGCCGCCCAATTTCCACAGGAAATCCGCGAAGATGTCACCATCGACATTGATGACGTAGAAGTTGAAATTCAAAAGCCAGAAAAAGAACGCAACTTACCCAAACTCAAAAAACGCCTACTAGCCCTACTAGCTGCTATCTCCTTCGTCGCCGCCCCGATCGCAGGTATAACCGACTTCGCCAACAATGTTTTGGAAATAGGTAATAAATTAGGAATAGAACTAATTAAGCCATAGTCTATCAAATCACTACAAAACCTAATCACCTAAAAATGTCGTCAGAACCCACTAGCAAACCCCTTACTACCCGCGATCGCTACTTGATATTTGTTGAGAGAATTATCCTCAATATCGAAAATGGAAAACTCCTATCAAAAGAGCATATTTATCGGATTCTCTGCGAGAGCTTAGAGTCAGGGACAGGGGAAATCTTTGAAAGAGCGTTAGAAGAACATTCTGAATTGTTGCAAGCAAACTTTGAGGCACAAACCAATGAAGTGAAGCAAGCAAAGGCAACCCAGAAACTTCGCGCCATGAAAATCCTCAAAGATGCGTGGGGACAATGGCAAGAAAACTATCAAATTCAAGATGCTGGTGCTAGGGGGTTACAGACTATTCTCAATGTCGAGCCACAGGAACGATTAGCCGCCATAATTCAAATCCTTGACCCCAATCACACGCCTGTGTTTGAGCGTCCGCACATAGTTCTGTTAGCAGAGTTATTGCAAAAATCCGCCGAGACTATAGCCGATGATGCGGAAGCTTTTGGGCTGCGACAGTTAGCAAAGGGAATTAATCTTGGTTTAGAATCCTTTGAGAAAATGGAAGACTCGCTAGTGAGTTGGTTGTATGCACCTCAGAGGCAGGTGGGCTTTGAGCGCTCTCAAGTGCCAAGCCCTTGGAAGAGTTGGGCAAATTTAGTGATCAGTCCATTACCAAGGGATTTATTTGCGAGTCAGGCTAGCAACCAATCTGCCGCCGCGATCGCGCAATCACAACGCAATATCGACTTGAGTGCATGGGTGGAACTTACGATTTTGTTGAAATATGTGCAGAAGGGATTAGTGCATTGGTTTGATCAGCAACCCTATGATGCCAATGCAGGAACGCATATGGCGGGAATGACCTTTGTGGCTTTTGCGATGATCTGGTCAGAGCTTAGTAGTGGCTTTCAGCAAGCAACCCAATTATCAATGGGCGCTCGCCAATCTCTATCAAAAATTTGTTTCCGACTTAGTTTACAGACTCTCCGTAGTTTTGCTCAACGTGAGAACTTCCCTCTCTATGGTGGCGTATTTGCATCTTTTTCAGGGGAGAGTTTTCGTGAAACCATCAATTATCTCGATCAACCTCTCAAAGAATCAGAAAACACCCAAGAGAAGGCGCGAATTCTCACTGTGATTGGTTATTCTCAAGCATGGATGGGACAACATCAACAAGCACTAAAACTACATCAAGAAGCAGTTAATCTTGCCCGTGAGGTAGGCGATCAACGCTGTGAAATTGCTAATCTCAATCACATCAGTCGCTTGAGTTTAATCCAAAAAGAATATGCTAGTAGTGAATCCTATGCCCAAAGAGCGGTGATTTTGGCGCGGCAAATTGGCGATCGCCAAGGTGAAGCCAATGCCCTCGCCAATTTGGGCTATAGCGAAGTAATGTTGGCGCGGCAACAAGAGCTTGTCACCGCCGAAGAATTGGAAACTCCCATTAATCATTTGCAACGGGGACAACAACTGTCAGAAAAGCTAAATGATTTCCAAAACCAAGCGCTCTGCTGGGTGGGGATTGGCACTGCTTATGTGGCGATCGAGCAGCCCAGTCAAGCGCAAATTGCCTTGGAGAAGGGTTTAGCTGTCTCTCACAAAATTGGCGATCACGACTTACAAGCGTTAAGTCATGCCTATCTTGGTGAAGCTCTATATCAACTTTCGCAATTAGAATCTTCTATCTATCATGCTTGCACGGGAATGTATTTGCTAGAACAACGCCATAGCAAAACATGGTTACAGGCGGCGGCTTTGGTGATGATTTTGCAAGGAAAGTTAGGAATAGAAAATTTTACTAATCTATTGCAAAAATTGCGATCGCAGTTTATTGCCATCATTGGTGTGGATGGATTCGACCATATTCCCAATCTGATTGATCGCTATCGGCTGGGTAATTAGATCTGTCATGACATACAGTGCTTTGCGCTCAAACCCAAACCAATAAATTTTTTGAAAGTGTTGCTTCGCAACACTTTCAAAAAATTTATTGTGGATTCTTTGATCGAAAATTATTATAAAAGCAGAGAGTGGCAGTGCTTTTATAGCGTGATCCGACAGGTGCGCCAATCGGGAAGAACTTCTGCACCCATACTTTTATAAAAAGCGATCGCAGGTTCATTCCAATCCAAAACTGACCACTCAAAGCGACCATAACCACGATCTTGGGCAAGTTGCTTCAGGTTTGTCAATAGAGCCTTGCCGATACCCTTACCGCGAAATTGCGATCGCACAAATAAATCCTCTAGATAAATGCCGCGACGGGTCAAAAATGTAGAGTAGTTGATAAAAAATAGCGCGAATCCGACAATTTGATGATCGGACTCAGTTTCGGCAACAATTGCTTCAATGCAGCTTTTGTCACCAAACAGATCGGCTTGCAATGTAGCAATATTGGCTGTGACCTGATCGGATAGTTTCTCAAATTCGGCAAGCGCCAAAATCAAATCAAATATCGCAGGCACATCGTCAATAGTGGCGGAACGAATTGTAAAGTTATCTGTTTGCATGATCACTCAAGAATGAACGGCGGCGCTTTACGCCACTTTTTATTCTTGAGTGACTGCTAGAGCATGTAAAATCAAGTTAACAAAAGTTAACTTAATTAAATAATCAAGATTTTTATGGATTTACCGATTTCTCCATCACAGGTTTTGTTGTATGGAATTGCGATCGCCGCAGGGCTAATTTACTTTCCCTACATCGTCGTTGCTTACGGAAGAGTTAGCATCGGCATGGACATGAACTCCCCAAGAGCGATGTTTGATCGCTTGCCAGACTATGCCAAACGCGCGACATGGGCGCATCAAAATTCCTTTGAAGTATTTGCCTTATTTGCGGCGGCGGCGCTTACCACCTATGTCAGTGATAGCGCTTCTGCTCAAACGTCTTTATATGTACTTGCATTTTTAGCCGCAAGATTTCTATTTAGTTTGTTTTATATGCTGAACTTACCTTGGTTGCGATCGCCAATGTGGGTGATCAGCATGGTGTGTATTGCCAACCTTTTTTCTGCCAGTTTTGTCTAAATGCACCATAACCAAAGAAAAGATGCCTTGAGCAAAGCTCAAGGCATCTTTTCTTTGGAGTTACCAAACATTGGGCATAATCGCCCCTTGAAAATCAGTGGTTTCAATACTTGCCCCCGTCAAATTAGTCTTACTGAGATTTGCGCCCGTAAACTCTGCTCGATTAAGATCACTACGGCTCAAATCTGCGCCGATAAAATAAGCTTCACTACAATTAGCCCCGCGTAAATCAGCGCCAATTAAGTCGCAGCCAGACAGATTTGCGCGATAGAGATTTGCGCCGATCAAATTAGCTCTACTTAGGTTTGACTCGCTCAAATCTATGTCAATTAAAGTTGCGCCAATTAAATCTGTACCTACCAAAGTGGAAACATTGAGATTAGCGTGAGATAAATCAGCCTCACTCAAATTAGCCCGACTAAAATCAGTACCAGCCATATTTGCTTCCTTGAGATCGGCGCGGCTCAGGTTTGCCCCAATCAAAATTGCCCCCACCATTTTTGCACCAGTCAAGGTAGCCATATTTAGCTTAACTCTGTCTAGATCGGCTAGATCGAGATTCGCTAAGCGCAAATTTGTACCGCGCAGATCGGCTCCGCTTAATTTAGCTTGACTCAGATTGATTTCACTAAGCCCAGCCATACTAAGTTGTGCGGAGGTTAAATCAGCCTTACTGAGATTAGTTGAGACCATACTTGCCATGCTCAAATCCGCACAGCGTAAATTTGCAGATGTAAGATTTACATTCTGAAATTTAGCTCCGCGTAAAATAATCATACTAAAGTCAATCCCAGACAAGTCTAGGTTTTCCAGAAGGATTTCACTCAGATCGATCGCAGCATTATCCATATTGCGCTCGCGCCAGTTGTTCCAGCTACCTACGCCTTGCTCTAAAATTTCTTTGTATTTGTTGATCGTCATTGATTGATCGTTACTCTTGTACTTGGAGTTTTGAATTTAGTTGCAAGCGTTAAATCGTTTCCCCGCCGAAGGCGGGGAAACGATCATATTTAGTACTTACGCTCTTGTGGGGTAAAGCGATCGCGGTCAACTGTTTGTAAGCTCATATCCACAGGGCGATGGCTAGTTTTGACTTGGCGATCTTCAACATAGCCGAGGGTATGTTTGAGATAGTGAGCATCATCTCGCTGGGTAAAGTCCTCACGGGAATGAGCGCCTCGGCTTTCTTGGCGTGATCGCGCACTGGACATGATGATTTCACCAACGGTCAGCAAACTTCCTAATTCAATGGCTTGCATCATCTCCATGTTAAATACAGAACTATGATCGTCAACTAACAAGTCGTTTTCATAGCGATCGCGAATTAACTGTAGTTTTTCCAAACCATCTTTTAATCTTCGCTCATCACGAAAAATTCCGCAATGCTCAGTCATCGTGTCCTGCAATTGTTGGCGAATATCGGCAATCCGCGATTTACCTTGCTGCGACAATACACCCTTAAGCTGAGTCGCAGCTTCAGCAAGATAAGGCTGGGGATCAAGTTTAGGCATAGCGCGATCGCTGACATAGGCTCCCAGTTTTTCACCAGCCCGTTTACCAAAAACAACACATTCTAATAGTGAGTTTGCGCCCAAACGATTTGCGCCATGCACGGACACGCAAGCACATTCTCCTGCGGCAAAGAAACCTGCGATCGCTTGGCTGTCTTTGCCAATTACCTGACAATCAATATTAGTGGGAATTCCACCCATAGAATAATGGGCAGTGGGACGCACAGGCAGAGGATGATCAATACAGTCCACACCCGCTAGCCGCAATCCTTCTTCACGGGCAAAGGGAATCCGACTCAATATTTTTTCTCTTCCCAAATGGCGCACATCTAAATGCACATAGTTGCCGCCATTAATTCCGCGCCCTTCCATAATTTCGCAGGCGATATTGCGAGAGGTGATATCACGCGGAGATAGTTCCATGCGATTTTTGCTGATGGGGTAATTTGCCATAAAGCGATCGCCATGATCATTAAGCAAATAAGCGCCTTCTCCACGCACCGCCTCAGAGATCAAGACACCCACAGGATATAAACCCGTCGGATGGAATTGCACAAATTCCATATCTTGTAAAGGCAAGCCCATATTTGCAGTCAAACATAGTCCATCCCCAGTAGAAGCAAAATCATTGGAAGTCGTATTAAAAACTCTGCCATAGCCTCCCGTTGCCATCAACACCGCTTTTGCTCGAAATACTTCTATCTCTGAAGTTTCCAAACTATAGGCAACTACACCTTTAACTTCGCGACCATTAGTTCCATCTTCATAAATCAATTGCATGACATACCATTCTTGATAAATCGTGCCGCCTAGTCGCTTGAGATTCATCACCAATTCATGCAAAATCGCGTGTCCTGTCTTGTCGGCTGCATAGCAAGCACGGCTGAAGGTATGCCCACCAAAAGCGCGTTGGGCAATTTTGCCACTATCAGAGCGCGAAAAGAGAACTCCCAAATGCTCTAGGTCAATAATTACTTCAGGAGCAGATTGAGTTAACACTTGCACAGCGTTTTGATCGGCGAGATAATCGGAGCCTTTGACCGTATCAAAAGCATGGGTGAGCCAATCATCATTGTCAATATTTCCTAAAGAGGCGGCAATACCACCTTGGGCGGCGACAGAATGCGATCGGATGGGATGCACCTTGGAAACTAAACCAACGCTCAAGTGTGGGTAATTTTGGGCAACTGCTAAGGCGGCTCTAGAGCCAGCCAATCCACCACCAATAATTAATACATCATGCTCAATCATAAAATTTCTTAACCTACCTAGCCGCAACCACCACAATCTAGTCCTCCACAGTCTAACCCACTGCAATCCATTCCTGAAAGGCAGTCAGCATCTCCACAATTCAAGTCTGGACAATTTAAGTCTCCGCAATTCATTGCTTCAAAAGGATGATCACAGTTATTTTTGTCACCGCAATCATTCGGTAAAATATTCAGAACCTCCACACAGTCGGAACAATCGGGAACATCGCAGTTGTTACAATTATTATTATTCGCCTGATTGTTTTGGGAAGCTTGCGATCGCCGTTTTTGAGACCATTGTGAACCGCCCAGTTTCTTGCTTTCAGATGGAGTAGATTCTTGAGAAGTATCGGTTTCATTTGAATCTTGGGAATCTTCGGGAATTTCTAAATCTTCTGAGTTATTAAAAACTAGATCACGGGTCGCATAATATTTTCTTCTGGCATTATTTTTTAGAGCGCGACATCTAGCGCGGCGCTCTTGCAAGATTTGATTGGCTTCTCGACATTCCTGAAATCTCCCCTTAGCATTGGCGATCGCCGTAAAAATCCCATCTTCGCCAACAACACGCTTGAAATATTGGGAGCAGGACTCGCAGCCATACAGCACTCGATGGGCGCAGGAAAAGCCTTTATGCGGCGAAATAAATTTCTGATAACCTGCGATCGCCAACACTGCGGTTTTGCGTGAAGTTTGATCTAAAACATCAGCAATTACTGATTTCCTAACGCTGATTTTCTGCACGATGGTTATCCCATTAGCAATGATAAAGATCAATTTACCGCAAAATTTTGCGCTAATTTACTTTTTATAGCTTGTCACCCCAGATTCTGGGATGACAAGCTATAGCCATTAAACCCAAGAGAGAGTTGCGGCGCTTCGCGCCGCAACTCTCTCTTGGGTTTAATGGCTGGCAATACACACTGCCGCCACATATCCTGACTGGATATCTAGCTCAGTGTCAATTAGTTTAAGCATCCATCCATTAATCTCAATAACTTTGTTCGTTGGCGTTTCTAATAAAGATGCAACATCCAAATCCAAAACATTAGCAATTCCCTGTCCTGTTGCCTTTCCATAGGCTTCCTTTAGCACCCATGCTTTATAAAAAGCTAAATATTTTTCTTGCGGATGATTCGACAAATGCTGGATTAATTTTTGTTCAGCTTCTGAAAAATAGCGTTGAGCGATATTGTCCACATCAGTTTTGAACTTGATATATTCCACATCAATCCCCACTTCGCGATCGCTACACAATGCATAAATCGCTAAATTTTGGGAATGTGCCAAATTAAAATAAATTTGCTGATTTTGAATATATGGCTTGCCGCGATCGCTATAGCTAAATTGAATGTCTGCGGGTTGGCAATTAAGCGTCTGTGCCAAAATCTCCCGCAGATTTCCCCTCGCAGCCACAAAGTTCCGTTTGAGATGCTCAAATTTGAATTTATCAGCTCGCGATCGCTCATCTACAGATAGCAGTTGCCACAGGCGATCGAACTCCTCAGATGAGATGTCAAGCGTTGCTTGGTATAGATGTAAACCGTAAATCATAGTAAAACTATTACCGTGCCGCCCGCTACGCGGGCGGCACGGCTATCTGGGTGTGGTGATTTGTGATGCTTGTTTACTTTTGGGATAAAGTTAGAGAGTAAATTTAGGAATTAATTTATGAATACCCCGTTAGTAATCGGAGCCTTAATAGTGAGTCTATTATTGCTTTGGTGGCTGCTTAGTGTCATTAAGGCTAGTTTAAAAACTGCATTTTTAGTTGTTGCCGTTGTGTTTGCTTTACAGGTATTTACGGGCATTGGTCCTCAGCAAATTTTTAATCAAGTGGGGCAGTGGATGGGCGTATCTTTTAATAGATTTACGACTTGGTTACAAACTTGGGGAAACAAGGAGAAGTTTGACCCCGATGGTAAAAAACAGTCGTTAGTTTTGATAATTGAGTTAGCCACAATATTTATTAATGGCGACTAAAAGAGAATGGCGGCGCAAAGCGCCGCCATTCTCTTTGTTAATGCACTAAAGACAAGAAAATTTCACCATTTTGAACATGGCTTTGATTGTTATCTACAGCAATGCCAACTCTTTCTAGATACTTCCCAATTGGGAATAGCAATAAATCATCTAATTGCAGTATCTGAGCAATACTAGAGAAAGTGAACTTGTTATAGTTCTGTTTAATAAAATTTTGATCGAGATACACATAGGTAGATTGATCCTTAGGGAGTCGCGCGATCGCAGCTTGAAAATCCTTGGATGAGGCGATCGCATCTCTTTTATTTAAACTAATTGCGGATTGTAGAACTGACAAAGAATTGGAAAAATAGACATATTCTTTGGTTTGGGTATGGGCAACTACTATATTTCCCGCTACACCCGCGTAGTTGACGTTAGAAGCTGCGCTGAGATTTGTCCAGATCGTTATCGGCTGTTGATTTAGATTGATTTCGCCGACGGTCAGTTTAGCTCTATATAGCTGATCAAGCTCAGCGATCGCTGTATTTGTAGCATCGGGATCTTGTACTTTTGCGACTAACAACCAATTAGAACCGCTATTTGTTTTTGGGGGATTTTCCTTTGGGAAGAGGGCGATCGCATAGTCACTCTGTACCCACGATAAAACTCTGCTATCTAAGGGAATGGGAGCAAGAATATTCGTTAGAGAATTTTGCCATGAGGGCATAAGCATCTTTTCTAGGGTTTGCAGAGTTTGACTAAGATTATTCCCAATTGCTACAGAGCCAGCGTGGGGAATTATATTGGCGATACTTTTAGAGAATGGCTGAATAGAATTAAGATTGCTATTTTGAATATTCTGCTTTACACCTATAGCAGTTTTAAGTCGCAGCCCTGACTTATCAAGATTGAGACTCACTAATAGATTTTCTGAAGGAAAATCTGCACCTAACTCAGCGAAATTAGCATAGACAACACCAAACTTTCCTTTTTCATTGTTTCTATTATTTAATGAGGCTAAGGAGTTTTTATAGCTGTCAAGACTGGCGATCGCATTGTCAGTAGATTTAGCCGTGTCAATAATTTGATGTAATACTCGCTTGTCATTGGCAAACAACACAAATCCATCAACAACAGTCTGGGCGATCGCAGGGCTATTGTTTTCAAAACCTGTACTTAAAATCGACAATCCCTGATATTGCTCAAAGCCAACATCTACACCACCCACCGCCAACCTTTGCCAAAAAGCATCAAGACTAGTTTTCGCAAGATCTCGATCTTGGATTGCTAAAGCTAACGCATATCCAGTTTGCAATCCATTATCAGGTTGATCATCTAAATCAAGGTTAGTTACCGCCAGAGTCATTTCGCGATCAAGCCAAGGTTGCACATCACGCTCATAATCAAGTAACCAGTTTTGCTGTAATTGCTGTTTGATTTTGTCTAGTCTTCGACTTATCTCAGCGCGATCGCTAGTTTTTGCGGCTAACTGAGTAAATAATCCTAACTTCTCTGGCTTTACTAAAAATGATAAAAATAAAGGCGATCGCTTCGGCAATATTTGGGCGGCTTGGGGCTGATTTTTGTTAACTGCCAAAATTGAACGAGGATTTGCTCCCCATATTTTGCCTACTGTATTTAAGCTCAGTATTAGAAGCAACGCTCCTAGTATGGCTATTCCCGCAAAAACAGGTTTGATTTTCATATTAGTTACCAAATTAAATATAAAGCCCAAAGAAGCTGATTTGACCGCGAAGCGGACGAATCAGCTTCTTTGGGTTCTGGTTTTTATGATGCCAACGTACTTACAGCGCTTTGCGCCCAAACCCAAACCAAGAATTTTTTTGAAAGTATCGCTTTGCAACACTTTCAAAAAAATTCTTGTGATTCGTTTGATCGGAAATTGCTGTAGGCGTAATTAAATACTGCTACATTTACTGCATTTATTAAGTCACAAAATTACCCCTCCGCCACCATGAATCTAGCTCAGCTACTTTCGCAAACTGCCAAAAACTACGCTGACAAACCAGCAATTATCTTTGAAGAAACTGTTTGGACTTATCAAGACTTCTATTGTCAAGTTAATCGATATGCGGCGATGCTCAGCGATGTGGGTATCAACAAAGGCGATCGCGTAGCGGTGCAGATGCCAAAATCTATGGAGTTTCTCTTTTTGCATTTTGCAATTCTCTCCATTGGTGCGATCGCGCTACCACTCAATCCCGACTATCGTAGCGCTGAAATAGTCTATTTCTTAACCGATTCCACTAGTACTCTCTTCATCACAACTAGCGATCGCCTAATTAACTTGCAAGATTTCTCTAATCTAAAAATCATTCTTACCGATCAAGTTTCATCTCAAACATTCGATAAGTGCGAGTTTCCTAATCTGTTAGGGAATCTTAGTCAACTAGTTGAGCAAGCTCCTCTTAACTATCAACCGACATATCCATCAGAGAAGCATGATATTGCCATGATCTGCTACACATCAGGCACAACAGGAAGATCAAAAGGTGCGATGATTTCCCATCATAATCTGATTACCAATATCAAGGCGCTCCATGAGGCTTGGCAATGGAGCGATCGCGATCGCCTGTTGCATATCTTGCCACTCTTCCATGTGCATGGATTGAATGTCGCTATTCTGGGCAGTTTGTATGCGGGAGCAACCACAATCATGTTAGAGAAGTTTGATCCTCATCGCGTTTGGCAGACTCTCACAATGCAGTCATGCACAGTATTAATGGCAGTTCCCACAATTTATCAGAGATTGATCAGTACTTGGGAAAGCCTAGAAGCCAAGACAGATTTAAGCAAAATGCGATTGTTTATTTCAGGTTCTGCGCCATTAAGCGATCGCCAGTTTACTGATTTTGAAAAACTTACAGGTTTCCGTATTCTCGAACGCTATGGCATGACTGAAACGGGCATGAATGTCTCTAATCCGATTGAATCTGAACAGCGTCAGCCCAAAAGTGTTGGCTTCCCTTTAAATGGAGTTGAGATTCGCATTGTTAATCCTGACGGAATCGATTTGGCAATGGGAGAAGTCGGCGAAGTCTGGATTCGTGGAGAAAATGTATTTCAGGGCTATTGGCAAATGCCCGATAAAACAGCAGAGTCTTTTGTAGATGGATGGTTTCGTTCAGGGGATTTGGGCTATTTAGATCCTCGCGATCGCGGTCGCCTCTATTTGGTAAGCAGAGCTAAAGAATTGATTATTACCGCAGGATTTAATGTCTATCCTAAAGAAGTTGAAAATGTATTAGAAAGTCATCCCTATGTTAAAGAATCTGCGATAATAGGAATGCCCGATCACGGTTTGGGTGAAAAAGTAGTATCTGCGATCGTTTTGCATGAAGGTATGGATGCAACTAGTCAAGAAATAATTGCCTATTGCAAATGCTACTTAGCACCATACAAATGTCCTAAAAAGATTTTTAAAGTGCCAGAAATCCCCCGTAATGCTATGGGTAAAATCCAGAAACATATTCTCCTTCAAAGACTTACCTGAAGTCATGAGAAGCGCACCCTACAGGTGCGCTTCTCATAGATCACTTTTATGCAGGGATTGATTAAGCCCTCACCCCTAGCCCCTCTCCCGCAGGAGAGGGGAAATAAGAAAAATTGGGTTTTTCTCCCCTTCTCCTGCGGGAGAAGGGGTTAGGGGGATGAGGGGGAGATTCCACTCTGCGTAAGTCATAGCTCTATGGATTTGGTGGACACCAAAATAGATTTTGACTAGATACTCCCAAATCTTCTAAAATTTCTCGCATCTTTTTAGTGCATTCCATCCAATAATCTAGGCTGTCGTACATCCAATCAGGGCTAAAGTGCAAGTCATAATGGATGAGTTGCGGAATATCGGCAAACTCTTCGGTTTTCTGCTGCGAAATCAGTAGTACCCGAAATGGTTTACTGTTACATTTGATTTTCAACTTGTTCATCAAATCGATTACATAGTCTCGATTAGTCACGCCAGTACGGATAAATAGAACCTCATCGCAATGTTTTAAAGTATATAAAAACCGCTTAGCACGCGCAGAATAACGAGTTTGCATCCTCTCAAAAACAGGCTGCATATTCGCAATTGGATCGTCTGAATCTTCGACTTCATGGGCAAAAGATAGTCCAGACCATTTGGAATGATAGATACGGCGCTCAATAGAATCGTAATAAAGATACTCGGGATTCCACATATCCTCAAAATCATGGGCAATAATATCGGCAACATCTCCCAAATTAGTCGATCGCGTCAAGTCAAAAGGAAAAGCTGGTCCATCATATTCCATTTTATATAGGAGCATTCTTGCCGCACAGCGATCGCCTAAGGGCAGTATGGCAATTCGATTGATTTCTGATAATTTACATTTATATTGCAATAACATCGTCGATTTGATCGGCGCTTTAATCCGACTCTCCAAACCGCGATCGCCAATGATCATTGTCCGAAAAGGGAGATCAGGATTAGCGCTATCAACATAAACTCCCTCAGGCATTGCCGCTAGAGCGACCTGCACTTCCTTCCACATCGGATGAATATTATATTCTTCGTCAGACTCATTAATGATGCGAATAGTGCGATCGCTTTCTTTTAAAATTCCGAGATGACCGTCATAGTAAAGAATCTGAGAATGCTGCGGCGCAAAGAATTTGAGAGCTGAACAATATTGCAAATCAACATCAATGGGAATCTGGATAGAATTAGAGATATTTCTATGACTATCAATTGTGATCAATGGGAGAGTTCCTAGCTCGTCATTTTTGGCAATGTAAGTACCAGAAATAATTCCAGAATTACGTTTTAGTGCATTCTGTAGTTCTTTCCATGTGGAGGTAATATTGTAAACGCATTTGGATTTATTGATGATTCTTAACGTCTGCACTTCTGGGCAAGAAAGAACTTGGAATCCCTGAGCATCTTGATAGATGGTAATTTCTTCGATGTTTTTAGCATTTAAGAATTTTTGTTGATTTAGTTGGATGCGATCGCGATCCAGTTGAAAAATATTCAGATCAATAGCTTCATACATCAACTGATGCCCCAAAGTATTGGGGTGAGCGACATCAAAGGAGACTTGAGATTTCCATCTGCCATAGCCATTGTCCAGTTGATCTAACCAATTTAAAATTGGAACTTCCCAATTCAGCATTCGACTATGGGTATCACGCAGCAGCCAGTTATGCTCAGATCCATAGTCGCCGTGAGGATATAGCCCGCCAATGATCGGGATTGCCCCTAAATCTTGGGTCATTTGAATTAGTTGCAATAATCCACTCTCAAAGCGGCGCTGCACTGCGCGGCGATCATGTGAACGACAATTAGCTAAGCCTTCATTTCCCAAAGAGAGCGCAATAATCACAATGTCTGGCTTCTCCATTGCGAATATAGAAGTAAACCGTTCAATTGTAATGCTGACATTTGCCCCTAATTGCGATCGGTTAACCAGTTGATGTCCATAGATTTTCTGTAAAGACTGACCGAGTTGATTTGCCCAACCATTGAGCAACCAAGCACTACAGCCCATCGCTACCGAACTACCGATAACTAAGATCTTTAGTCCCTGCGGTTTTGATTCCTGTATTTGGGTGGCGGGCGTAGAAGCGATCGCCTGTTGCAAATATCCATAGGCGTAGGGATGAATATTTCCAAAAGCAGCATCGTCAACAATTAAAGTTGAATTATTAGACTGAATATGTTCTCGTTCAATCGGAACCCAACGATTTACTCCATAGTCCGACTCCCATTGCACTTTAGCATCAGTAGTAATTCGCACATATTTATATTCAATTTTAGTTTCAGAATTTGAGAGCGTTGAAGCATCAATTTCCACATCTACCCACCAAGTCGGATAGCGATCGCCTGATGTCTGTAGAGCTAAATAGTTTTTGATGTTCCACAATCCCAACTGAGGAATTGAGCCAATAATGCCAATCATTTCCCCATTTTGAGTGGGTGCTTTTACCTGAAATCGATACATAGAAATATTTTCTCCGAGTAGTAACGGGAGTAATTACGCCTATCGACGGCTTTGCGATCGTCTCAGGTATTAATTTGTGTTGTTAACTTAGCATTCATTAATTAACTAGTCTGTTTTAGAAATTACACCTATAGCAATTCAAAAGCCAAAAGATGAGTGGCGGCGCGAAGCGCCGCCACTCATCTTTTGGCTTTTATGTCCTAAGCAACTCAAAAGTGCTGTAAGTATCTAGGCTTCAATAATCACCCGAATATTGCCACGTTTTTTATTGACACGGCAAGAAGTCGAATCACCGTGACGATCAAATTCCAAGTCTAATAATGTCTGACCGATCCGTAAATTCTGAATCGAGAGATTATTGATAGAACCTAGTAAACAGGGATCGATAATGTGCAGTTGGTTATTTGGAGCATCAGGTACGAGATTGACCATGATCGAAATTAGTTGGAAGATCGTTCCCGTAGCCCAAGCCTGTGGGGAACAGGCGACAGGATAATGCACAGGCAAGCTAAAGCCATCATGCTCGTAACCACATAACAACTCAGGTGGTCGATGATAGTGTTGGGCAATCGTCATATCTATTAATCCTTGCGCGATTCTCAATGATTGCTTAACCAGATTTTGCGATCGCATTCCCAACGCAATGAGACTATTATCATGAGGCCAAACAGAACCAATGTGATATCCCATCGGGTTGTAGGCTGGCGAGAGACTGCTGAGAGTGCGGATACCCCAACCGTTGAACATATCAGGTGCATTTAAACGCGAAGCTACACAGATTGCCTTCTCATGGTCAAAAATGCCTAAATTTAGACAATGCCCTGCATTAGAAGTAATGCTGTCAACTTGTTTTCCTTTGCCATCTAGAGCTAAAGCACAATAGTCTAGCTCAGGCATCCAAAAATCTTGATTGAACCGCAATTTTAAATCTTTTGCCTGAGATCGCCACAGTTCAGCCAAATCAAACAACTGTCTCTTTTCCGCTAATTCACTCATGCGGATCTTGGCTGCATATACATAGCCTTGAACTTCGCATAAAGCGATCGCACCTTCCGCAAGCTCCCCTTTACCATTGACAATACAATTTTCGGAATCTTTCCAACCTTGATTAAGTAACCCTTTTTTAGAGGCACGGTTGTAAATGAGATAGCCAGTTTCCTGACAATTGCGATCAATCCAAGCCATTGCCGAAATCGCATTTGACCATAGGTTATCCAAGGTGGTTTGGTCGCCAGTCCAAGCATAATATTCAGCATAGAGCATCAACCAGAGGGGAGTCGCATCCACAGTTCCATAATAGGGAGTATGGGGAACTTCTTGACAACGCGCCATCTCACCCAGCCTGATTTCGTGGAGGATTTTGCCTTTTTGTTCATCACGCCACTCATTATCGACTTTGCCTTGAAAATGCGCCAAAATTGAGAGTGTATCACGGGCGATCGTGGGCTCTAAAACTAAAGTTTGGGAAGCTGCAATGATCGAATCTCTGCCAAATAAAGTCGAAAACCAAGGCACTCCTGCCGACAGGAAATTATTCTTTTCCGATGTTTGTCTGAGTAAATAAATATCCTGCACAGCGCGATCAATTACTTGATTTAGCGATTTATTATCGGTTTGAATTTTGGTTGTTTGCTCTCTCCAAACTTTTTCTTCTAACAACTCTTCTGTTTTAGACTGTAAGAAAGTCTGAGGGACACTAACGTTTGAGGTAGGACAATTATTTGTAAACAAATGAATCCGATATCCCAAGGTTCTCTGTTCATGGGCTGCTAAATCTAAGCGCCAGATTGCTGTATATCCCTGAATTTCTTGAGGCTGAAAAGAATTAAATTGAATCCGAGATTCCATCAAAGCACCATCTAATCCCTCGTATGCAAGGACTATTTCTTTGGATAATAATTCTTCCGAAGACTTCTGCTCTAGATTAGGGAGATAATGCAGAAAAGTTCCTCTTTTCTCACGCTTAGCTCCTCGCACTTCAAATAGATCCAGAAAATCAGCGTCTAAACTGAGACTCAGTGTAAAACTAACTGGATGCGTATTGTAGTTGGTTACTTGCATCTGTTCAAAAAATCCACCTTTGATCACAATTTCGCGATGGATGTCAATGGTTTCTGTTTTGATGAGATTGCCATCTTGATCTTTCAATTCTGGATTTGAACACAATACTGTCATCGCAAATCCTTTGCGAGCGGTACTACTAAAAGCAATCGGTGATCGCCCGTCAATTTGTAATTCTAAGCGACTGAGAAATCGCGTATCTCGACAAAATAAGCCCATGCTGTCCTCAATGCCGCCAATGCGACAGCTAAGGTCAGAAATATTGCCCAATGTATCGGTAATCAAGAATAAATCATCATCCTTGAGGGTCAGTGTCGAAATAGGATGTTCACCAATTAGGCAAACCCAAGGCGAAATCAAACTTTGATCAACGGGAATAAAGGTTCTGCCGCCGACTTCAATGGTAATGGGTTCAATCTGGTCGGATATTTCAGGCATATTTTTTTATTGATAATATTTTGGGATAAGTAACTAGGTATAATCCAAAACCTGTGACGCACGCTGCGCGTGCGCCATAGGTTTTGGGGTTTTATATTTAATTGTGCTACTTAGACATGTTGTAGTAATTAATAACTAATGTAAGGAAATTTTCAAATTTCAATAGTAACCCCTCCCTAACCCTCCCCTTGCAAAGGGGAGGGAACTAAATTTCTAGTTTTCCCCCTTTGCAAGGGGGAATTAAAGGGGGTTTTAAGACTTGTGTACACGGTGCAATAAGTTATGCTGACTTATTGATGCTCGGCATCTTATAGCTCCAATCTTGTTCGTGCATGATCGATCGCGCCAAAATATGGCGGTACAGTTCATGCAATTGCATGGTGACACCTGTCCAACTAAAACGCTGATACACATTAATAGATGCTTGCTTTCGCATTTTCCTAACCCATAGCTCATCTGTGAGAATGCGCTGAATGCCACGAGCAAAAGCCTCAATATCTCTAGGCTCAACCAATAAACCTGTCTCCTCAGGAATGACAGTATATTTTAAACCACCCACATTTGAGGCGACTACTGGCGCACCGCAAGCCATTGCCTCGATCGCCACCAGTCCAAAGGGTTCATAGTGACTAGGAATCACACAAACATCAGCAGCAGCATAGTAAAGCGGCAAAATGTCATGTCCAACGCGACCTGCAAAAACTGTGAGACTCTGCAAGCCTAATTCATTAACGATATTTTCAATCCTTTCTCTTTCCTCACCATCAGGCATATTTGCTGAGCTTCCACCGACGATGATTAGTTTCAAATTTTGGACATTCTGTTGCTTAAGTAGAGCCACTACTCGCACCAGTGTTTCAATCCCTTTGCGAGGATCAAATCTACCCACATACAGAATTACTTTCTCCTGACGATCAAGGTTTAATCTTGCTCTGGCATGGGCTTTAGATATTAAACAAAAGTTATCGGTATCAGTTCCACAAGGGATAACTTCAATTTGACCAGCCGTAGAAACCAGCGATCGCAAAGTTTCTTGTTCTTGAGGACTAGTAGCAACAATACAATTTGCCTTCTCTAATATTTCATGCTCAATCCTAAGGCGATTGTGAGCAGAGGGTGGAATATCTCGCAAAGATTGGTATTTGACAACTGCTAAGGAGTGATAGGTATGCACCAATTGAATACCACTAGTTTTTTGCAACTCCATTCCCGCCCAAGCCGACAACCAATAATTGGTATGGACTAATGGATAGTTTAAACCTTGAGCTGTTTGGAAAGATTTAAACGAAGCCACAAACTCTGGCATATGGTCAAATAATCTATCTCTAGGAATATATTCTTCCGCTCCCGCTTTGAGTCGAATCGTTCGGCAATAGGGGGAATGCTGCACGATTACAGGATCATCGGAGTGAACTTTGCGAGTAAACATATCCACTTGCCACCCCAAGGCAGCAAGGGTTTCACCCACATTACGCACATATACATTTTGTCCGCCTGCCTCTTCCATTCCGACATCAGCAGCAGGATCAGCATGATCAGATATCAGGGCGATCGCTTGTCTAGGCGCTTGTCTATTTAAACTAAGCATAGTATTTATCTCCATTCTTATTCAAAAATTTGCGACGCTTTACAATCCCAATGATGTGTAGCGCTTCGAGCCGCACATCCTGTCATCTCTGAAGATGGCTACTGCATTACCAAATCGCGATGATATCCATTGCGCGAATACTTTAATCCCAAGATCTCGTGATAGGCGGCTTCATATCCATCTGCCATTCTTTTTGCAGTGAAATTTAGCAATACATGATCTCGGCAGTGAGAGCGATCTAACTGTGCAGCGAGGGCGATCGCATCAATGCATTCATCGACAGTTCGGCACAAAAAGCCACTGACTCCGTGAGCGATCACTTCAGGCGCTGAACCTAAACTCATCGCAATTACAGGCGTTCCTGTAACCATCGATTCAATCATTACTAACCCAAAGGGTTCTTTCCATGTAATCGGAAAAAGCGTCGCGATCGCACCACCCATGAGAATGCTTTTTTGAGAGTGATTAGCCTCGCCTAGAAACTCGATTTGCTTGCCGTCAATATGGGGAAGAATCTGAGTCTGAAAATATTCCACATCTACCGCATCAACTTTTCCAGCCATCTTTAAATGCCATCCAGAGCGTTTTGCTATTTCAATTGCCAAATGCGCTCCCTTTTCGGGCGAAATCCTGCCCAAAAAAGCCAGATACGACGGACGCTCTGGCTGAGGATAAAACTGATAAGTACTAGCGTCAATACCGTTATAGATTGTAGATACATAGTTTAAATTTAAACTCATATCTCTTTGCGAATTAGAAATACTAATAAAAGGCTGTTTTCGCACATGGGTGAACAATTTCTCATTGTCAGGCGTAAAGATTCCATGCAAAGTGTGAATTGTTGGCGTTTTGACTAGATTTGCATAGGTAAGTGAAACACAACCAACATGGGAATGGATAATATCAAACTTATCAGCATTCTCATAAACACGACTCATATTGAGCATGTCATAGATATTGGGATCTTTTACACTCGTGTCCAGACGTAAAGCTTTGGGATGCACAGATTCTAATTTGGCAGAAGTGATCGAATCACCCGATGCAAATAGAGTAACATCATGACCACGCTTGACCAGTTCTTCTGTTAACAAACTTACTACGAGTTCAGTACCGCCATAAGCGGGGGGAGGAACCTGTTCCCATAGTGGTGCAACTTGGGCAATTCTCATTGTCAATCTCCTGTCTATTCCTTCTCTCACAGTCGATTAGTACCAAATCTCAAAAATAGCAATACCATTAAAGTGTGGCTATACTTTTAGAAGTTGGTATGATTCGATATGTGTGATTTAAAGTTTTTTACCTTATTTAAAAAATATAGATTATCAATGTATTAGAACTTGTATATCTAGTCTTCGGAATTGCATGACTTGTATATAGCAGAGCTAAAACTTTACAGGTTCCATCTAAATAAGTAGAAAGGTTCAATATAGGCATAATTAAAAATAAGAAATGGTGAAGCCATTTCTTATTTTTAATTTTTTATTGGGTTTGTTTTTTATATCTCCAGTCATTTGTGCTAGTAAACTTGGCGATAGTTATATAGCGATAAAAAAAAGCGAGGGACGGCGCTCCGCGCCGTCCCTCGCTTCAGAGAAACACAAAATTTTTTAAGAGTGTTGCAAAGCTACACTCTTAAAAAATTTATGGTGCAACATAGCCTTGAATATTTTCAGGACGTAAAGGACGCATCAGTTGATTGGCACGAACTACTTGCTGATCTGTGCCTTGAACAACGATTAGATATTTACCTTCATTAAGGCGATTGCGAATGGGAACAGAATCACTGCTAGTCGCTACACCTACGCCGCCACCGACAAATATGCTACCCATCGCGCCGCCAAAGGCTCCTAGTAAACCGCCAATCACATGATTGCCGATCGCACCAGCCCAAGCAAAAGTATTCAATTCAGTCACTAAACTAAAACCTACCCCCGCCAAAAAACCAAAGGGAACCAGCCAATATGCCATTACAAAAGCTTGTTTTTGTCCTTGGACAATGGGATCAATAAATCCAAATTCTTCAGCGCTTTTATAGCCCTTCCCTAAAATCGAAATTGCTTCCATCGGAAACTTTTCTGATTCTAAGCGTGTATAAACTTCTTCTGCCTTAATGCGATCGCTCCAAACACTAACTAAATAGTTCATATAATCTCTATAAATAATCAACTTCTAGTCAATATCGTAATCCCAATCATCGCCATACAGTACTTTGCGCTCAAAACCTAACCAAAAAATTTTTAAAAGTGTTGCTTCGCAGCGCTTTTAAAAATTACCAGTGAATAATTAGCGGTGCGCGGCATCACCGCTAATTATTCACGTTATGAAACCAATTTTGGGGTTTGCAGCGCCTTCGGCGCTGCAAACCCCAAAATTGGTTTTTTGAAAGCCAATTTTTATAATGAGAATTGCGGCATCGCCGTGCATTGCTAATTATTCTGATGAGACTTACCGTAAAATGAAGAACCAGTTTTTTGTGGAGCAGCAAAGCTGGATCACAAAAAATAGTTTTTATTAAATTGCATAAACCTAATGCATTTAGACAACTTCGAGTACTTTTTTAGCCCCTTACAATGGCAAGTGATCTTAACCATTGCCCAAATTGCTAAGGATCTAAATTTACGAGCCTTTGCGGTGGGCGGAATTGTCCGTGATGCAGTTATTAACCAACATCAGCAAGGGTGTTCATTATCTTTTCCTAAGGATTTAGACTTAGTATTTGATGGAGCAGAGCAGGCGGGCATTAAGGTCGCGATCGCCTTGCATCAGATCTTCCCTCAATCAAAATTGCAAATCCACGAAAAATTTCAAACCGCTGAGTTATTGTGGCAAGGCTTAGCTAACCACGAAGACTTTGCGATCGATATGGCGACAGCTCGGCGCGAAGTTTATGCCTATGCAGGAGCCAATCCACAGGTGACGGCTACCACGATCGCGGAGGATCTACGGCGGCGCGACTTCACGATTAACGCCTTGGCATTAAAACTAGATCCAGATTTGGGGACTGATGGCGAAGTCATTGATCAATTCGAGGGTTTGCGTGATCTTGCCGCACGACAAGTACGCGCTATTCGCGAAGGCAGCTTTGAGGAAGATCCCCGCCGACTATTTCGGGCAGTGAGATTTGCGATAAGACTTGGCTTAGCTATAGCGCCCGAGACTTATACAGAAATAATCAATACCACCACAAGCGGATTACACGATGCGATCGGTGGAGCCAGATTGCGAGCCGAGTTGCTGTATACCTTAGCCGAGCCAAAAGCCGTCGCGATGTTTTCTCTGTTGGATAAATTAGGGATTTTGCGCTGTATTCATCCAGACTTACATTTACCTAATCATGAAAATAATACTTTTAAGCAACAATGGCGGCGATCGCAATATTGGCTAAATAGTCTCAAGCATTTAGATAAAAAAATCCTCTCAATTTCACCGTTGCAAATAGGTTTGGAATTATTGCTCTCCTATCTAGAACCTGAGATCGCTACCCAACTTGACCTCGGACTAACGCCAGATCAGCAAAATAGGTTGTTCAAACTGGCTGAACTAACTAAAGATCTACCCAGTGCCATTAGCAATAGCTCTAAAGTTTCAGAACTAACTCAATATCTGCAAAAATTTGATGCTCAAACCTTAATTTTAGTGGCAGTCAAAAGTGAACCTGAGCAAAGTCGCCTAGTTTGGCAATATCTCACCCGATGGCAACTGGTCAAAGCACCAGTAACAGGAGACGATCTTAAGCAACTTGGCTATCCCTCTGGCAAACAAATGGGAGCGTTATTACAAATTTTGCGATCGCTAATGCTTGATGGCGAAATTACTAACCAATCTGAGGCGATCGCCTATCTCCAAAAACATCATCAGCGAGACTACAGCGCTTTGCGCTCAACCCCGACCCAAGAATTTTTTTGAAAGTGTTGCTTTGCAACACTTTCAAAAAAATTCTTGTGATTCGTTTAATCGGAAATTGCTGTAAAACCAAATAAGGCGGCGATACATCCCATTACAATTAAAAAAGCCCTATATAACTAGGTAGGCTTAATTACAGCGCTTTGCGCTTAATTAAACCCCAGAGAGCTTTTGGGAAGCGCCGCGGAGCGGCGCTTCCCAAAAGCTCTCTGTACTACTCAAAGCCTCAATAGGCTGTAAATAAAAAAACCAAGGAAGCTGATTCGTCTGCTTCGCGGGCGAATCAGCTTCCTTGGTTTTTTATTATGCCAAGGCACTTAACTAGACCAAGCAAAACTTTAGGACAAGCACATCATGAGAGGCGGTATCCGCATTGGCAGCATTTTTGGCATTTCCATATATATCGATATATCTTGGTTTCTTGTAATCGGTTTTTTGGCGGTTTGGCTAAGTGCTGCCTATACCAAGCTATCGCCGTCCTTTTCCTTTGGCTATGGGGCGATTACCGCGATCTTGTTTTTCTTATCGATCGCGATTACCAAGATCACTCGCGCTCTAACTTCATCATCTCGCGGCTTGCCCGTTAGTACAGTCAATATTCAGTTCATGGGGAGCGGTAATCCCGTTGAGCAGGAAGCCAAAGATCCGCTTTCGGTATTTTGCATAGCCGTGGCAAGTCCAGCCATAAACTTATTTTTGGGAGTGGTGGGATTTGGTGTAGCTTGGTTGATTGCTGGCGATGTAATTTTTTCTAATAATCCCAAAATTATGGAGACTTTACCCGCTCTGATTGGGGACGATCGCACGATCTGGACAATGATTGCCTTAAATATTGCCAGAATCAATATTATCTTTACCATATTTAGCCTAATTCCCGCTTTACCCTTTGAAGGTGGTCATATTCTCAAAGCTGCCATCTGGAAAATTACAGGCGATCGCTTTGCAGGTATTCGGTGGGCGGCGCGATCGGGGCAGATTTTTGGCATATTGTTGATGGTTGTGGGTGGGCTAATCTTACTTACCAATCTTGGCGGTATTTTCTTCCTCTTTTTAGGTTGGTTCCTATTTGGCAATGCAGGGGGCTATCTTTATCTCAATAATTTGCAGCAAGCATTACTAGACCTTAATGCCGAAGCGACGATGACCAGAGACTTTCGTCTCGTTGACACGGAGATCTCTTTGCGAGATTTTGCTGATAAATATTTACTGATGGAAGAAAAGGATGCCAAACCTATTTATATTGCTTCTTCCAATGGTCGCGATCGCGGGCTGGTTACGGCAGAGGCAATTCGCAATATTGACAGCGACACATGGCAATCAAAATCCTTACAATCCTTGATCAAGCCGTTAGATGAGATTGATACAGTCGATCTAAAAACTAATATTTACACAGTCGTAAATATGATGGAGCAGAAACAGTTGCGCTATGTAATTGTGCGATCGACTGTGGGATCAGTGGCTGGGGTGATTGATCGCGGCGATATTATCAGAGCTTTAGACCAAAAGCTATTGTGGCGACTTCCCTCTGAATTTATCAAGCAAATTAAAATCGATGGCAAATTTCCACCCAATCTTCGACTGGTGGAAATTTGCGAACAACTAACCGATACTTCCGTAACCAATAATTGATTGGGTTTATATAGCGATCCTAAATGAGTTGTGAGAGGCTTCGACTTCGCTCAGCCATCAATATAAGATGGCTGAGCGAAGTCGAAGCCCTATTTTTCTCATAAATGATTTAGGACTGATATATCTATCGCCAAGTGTACTAGGACATAAAACCCAAGAATTGACTGGCGGCGCGGAGCGCCGCCAGTCAATTCTTGGGTTTTGATTTTTCCTAAGACAAACCACAAAACTTCTAAAAGTTTTTATGGTTTATGTTTTAGCGCAAAGCGCTAAAACCCAACTGACTCTAAATCTTCAGAAAAGTCTTCAAGGGTGAGCATATTTGAAGAAGTATTGTTGTCTTTTTTGCCAATCGTCAAAGTCTCCATATTTCCTAAAATTCGCTCAATCGTCGTTGCACCCATGTCTACAGGAATTTGTGCGTTTTGCTCATTCGCAACTTGAGTAATATCTTGACTCTGCTCAGCTTGATTCATTAGGGTTAGCAATCTCTCTAAATCCTGCTTAGGAATTCGCGCCTTTAGTGATTCCACATCATCTTGGGTGACAGTAGATGAGGGCATATCGCCAAAGCTATTAAATAAGTCATCATTATTGTTGTTTTGAGGAGTGATTGTACGGTTAATAGTGAAATCACTGGTAGATAAATCTTCAGTACTGATTGCATTAGATTTAATAGGTTCTTCAATGAAAAATCCACTAAATAAAGAATCATCAGATTCCTTATTTTGGGAAACTTCAATATTAGACATCTCTGGACTCGGTGTACCAAAATCAGAGAAGTTATCAAACAGAGCTTCGTTATTAATATCAGTATCAGGAATTACTTGAGTGCTTGGTGTAGATTCCTTATTTTGGGAAACTTCAATATTAGACATCTCTGGACTCGGTGTACCAAAATCAGAGAAGTTATCAAACAGAGCTTCGTTATTAATATCAGTATCAGGAATTACTTGAGTGCTTGGTGTAGATTCCGAAAAGTCATCAAAAAGTGATTCTGCCGTAATCGAGTTTAGAGGATCTACAGCTAATTCTGAGTTGAAATCAATACCAGCAAAATTAGACTGGGATGGAACAATAGTGTTGTTCGGCTCATTAGCCTCAATGTTAGACTCAGTAATTATCTGGGGCTTAACTTCAGGTAATATTTCTGGCTTAACTTCAGGTAATGGTGCTGAAGCTTCAGGGATGGGAGCGACTGGGTTACTCGTTTCAGATAATATTTCTGGCTTAATTTCTGGTAATGTCTCAAGTCTTTTAGTCTCAGTTTCAGCAACATCTAGAGTAAGCACTTGATGCTTATCCTCTGGGTCAGTTTCGAGTTGAACTGGTTCTAAAAATATTTTCGTCACTAGCCGAATTTTTGCTCTTTGCCATTGTTGACCAGGTTGCAATATTGAGAGATTAGTAATCACCTGATCGCCATTTTCATCGGTATGGCTGGATTCGGCGATCGTATCTAACAGGCTTCGCAGGTTAGGATTAGCAGCAACTGCGGCAAATAGAAAGCTCGGCTTGCTAATGACCTGAATTAGTTCGGTGAGCGTAGTAAGACAGCGCACTGTCCCGACCTGCTCATCGGTAAATCGGACAATAATATCTTGATACTCCTGTGAATTTTGCTGGATTTGTGAAAATTTCTGAACTAGGATTACGCCCCTAGGATTTCTAACAAGATTCACGTTTTGCTCCTGACTTGAGTCTGAGGGTTGGTCAATGTCAGAACTTGATTGAGCAGATTTTTGGTAGTCGCCCAGTTTAAACTCGTGCTGCCATGCTAAGTAATTATTGTCTGAGCGGTAGGTCAAAATTTTGACGCGGCTAAGTCGGTCTATCTGCAAAATCATCATCCCACGATGAATAATAGTAACTACCGCCTTTTGATTGGGTATTTGGGCAGCGTGTAAAGAAATTGTGAGACACTCTGCGACAATTTCGGCTGTTGCATGAATACCTTTGGATGCTAGCGAGCGATTGATTAAGGTCGCGATCGCATGGGGATCACCACTCTTTGCCAATTCCATAACGCTTTGTTGTGTCATACCCTATTCCCAGTTAGCTACAAATTTCTCCAGCAACCCTTTAGCAACCATAGAGGCTTCCAGATTACACAATTTTCGCATTGAATACTTCCCTATTTCTTCGGCATTACAGCCTATTAAAGCAGTTTGACATAATTAAAAATCCAGTTTTAAAACCTATGACGCTGGCACTGCCCAGATTTTTGGGATTTTATAATTAATTACACCTAGCTACAGTCTATTGTCTAAGAATATTTTTGAAAGGCTGGCTTCGCCAGCCTTTCAAAAATATTCTTGGATTTTAAGAAAGCTCAAGGCGCTGTACTTATAAAAACATCTTGCGATTAGGAAAGTAATAGATTGCGACTAATTTGTTTTAAATGTAGCTGACTATTTTACAAGTTAAGAGATTTGAGACAAAATTTAGCGGAAAGCCCAAAAGAGTGGCGGCGCTTTGCGCCGCCACTCTTTTGGGCTTTATGTCAAGAATATACTTACAACGTAAGCGCTGTAAGCTTTCGGCAATTAAAGAATAAAAAAGGAGGCGTTTTACGCCTCCTTTTTTATTCTTTAGTTAGTCTTCATACAGACGGCATTCAGCCGCATCAGGATTGTCGTCGCAATAAATTTCTAGAGAGTTTTTAGTCTTGTCTGTTGCTGGAGTAGAGGTTTCCGCTTCTAAATTTTCGAGAGCATCCCAAGCAGCAACGCATTCTTGAGAATTTTCTCCGCTAATGTCGCAGGTTTCTCTAACTTGCTTTAGTTCTTCTTGAATCTTTTCTGTAATGTTACTCATGTATTTGTTCGCTATCTTTAACCTAGATACTAACAGATTAATTGTGCATAGCCATCATACGTCAGGAGTAAGAACCTGTCTCGACAAGCTCGCCTCTTAACCAAAGCCAAGTGTGGATGGCAGCATTCCCACTAATACGATGAAACCGATCCATACGTTTTGACCAAAAGCTAGTTGGTAAAAACTTTCGGGAATTTCAACTTGTGTCAGTTTTTTATACTGCCATGACCATATTACTCCTCCCGTCAAGCAACTAAAGTAGTATGCATAACCAAAGCCAATTTCCCAACCAATCCAAATCAAGCATCCTAGAGCGATCGCAAAAAATATTCCGATCGCAAAGGTTACATATTTCCCAAAAAATAGGGCGCTAGAGTTGACTCCCACCCGACGATCATCTTCGCGATCGCTCATGGCATAAACTGTATCGAAACCCATCGTCCAAGCAATCACAGCTAGCCATAACTCCCATGCATGGCGATCAAGTCCACCAGTAACCGCGCTCCAAGGTATCAATACGGCAAAGCCCCAAGCAATGGATAGAACTAGCTGTGGCACTGGAAAAAAGCGCTTACAGGCTGGGTAAATGGCAATTATAGGCGCAGCAGCCAAGCATAGCCCAAAACTAAGGGGAGTGAGATAGGTTGATAGCAGAAATGCACATAGTCCTGCCACTGCCAAAATGACGATCCCCACTTGTATTGATAGCGATCGCTCGGCGAGAGGGCGATTTTTTGTACGTTCTACTTGGGGATCAATGTCTTGATCCCAGAGGTCGTTTATTACACAACCTGCGGCACTAGTCGCTAAGCTTCCCAAAATCATCACGATCACCAAATTCAGTGGCGGTAATTGTTGCTGTGTTTTAGCGGCAGCGATCGTTGCCCACAGTGCAGGTAACATCAAAATTAATCTTCCTGCGGGTTTATGCCAACGTAAAAGACGGACGATTTTCCAAAATGTTGATTCAGGGGATTCGGGTTGGGGATTTGAGCCTGATGTCATGGTGAAGTTTTGCTAAGTCAGTTATTTGGACTAATTGGGAAATAGCTGGATTAAAAATCTGAGTTAAAACCTGTGGCGCAGCTTTTAAGTTTTTCTTTAATTTTGCCTACTCCTTTCCCAGTCTAAAAATAGGCATTAAAACCCAAGGATTAGCAGTGCGGCGCTTCGCGCCGCACTGCTAATCCTTGGGTGGGAAGGGAGTAGCTACTTATAGTGTTTCCCAGTCTAGTAAAGTACAGAAGTTTATTTCCCTGCCGAAGGCAGGGAAATAAACTTCTGTACTTAGCTTGCTTGAAAATTGCCATATAGAAATGCTAAATGATTGGAAGTGCTTCTTTGTGTTTAGCTTTCAATTATTTCTCAGAGAGCGTCGATGTAAATTTTTATAATGAGAATTGCTGATTTTTTGTCGCCCTCTTCACAGCGTTGTTTATTTTTGTGCTAGTATCTTTACCCAGTCGGGGAATTAGCTCAGTTGGTAGAGTGCTGCGATCGCACCGCAGAGGTCAGGGGTTCGAGCCTCCTATTCTCCATATTTAACTTAGATTTATAAGGCTGTATTGGTTTCACTATTGTCTTCCCAGATCTCAATATCCACGTCATTGAGATAAGCGATCGCAGTTTGAATTTGGGCTTGAGTTCCTGTGAGACTCAGATAAAACCAACCGCTACCAGCTTTTACACCTAAAGTTGCAGAAATAATATTCACGGTAACACCACAATGGGAAGTCAACTGAGAAATGATAGGCTCACCATGTAAATCTTCTGGAATTCGCAATCGAATATCTTTGACTACAGGTCGATTATCAATAATAGTCATCAGAGCAACTCCTTAAATTATTAGTCTATTTAATCGAAACTTTGCATTAAAGCGCTTTGAGCCAAAACCCGAACCAATAATCTTTTTAAAGTGTTGCAGTACAACATAAAAGATTTATTGGTTCCATCTTTCAAAAATCAGTGTATTCACTCACAAGAATTAGAATTATGGGTTCTGCGTTCTAAAATTTCCTTGAGAACCAATGTAACTACAGCAAGTAATGCAAGCAACACGGCAGCGGAATAAGCTATCTCTGTTTCATATTGCTTATAGGATTCTTCGACAAAGAGAGGTAAACTCTGAGTCTTATTCGCGATATTCCCTGACACTACGGATACAGCTCCAAATTCCCCCATCGCTCTAGCATTGGTCAAAACCAATCCGTAGAGTAATCCCCAACGGATATTGGGAACGACTACTTTCCAGAAAATTTGCCAGTCACTAGCACCGAGAGTACGCGCTGCCTCTTCTTGATCAGTTCCCATTTCATCAAGAACAGGAATTACTTCACGGGCAATGAAGGGCATACTTACAAATATGGTGGCAATGAGCATCCCAGGGAAAGCAAATACAACTTTGATATCATGGGATTCTAGCCATGAGCCGAACCAGCCAAGTCTGCCGTATAACAAAACAATCATTAAACCTGCAACCACGGGTGAAATCGAGAATGGCAGATCGATGATGCTTAATAAGAGAGCCTTTCCGGGAAATTTATTGCGGGCGATCGCCCAAGCTGCACTCAAACCAAAAATCGTGTTTAGAGGTAAGGCAATTACCGCTAAAGCTAAGGTTAACTTGATCGCATTTTGGAAGTCAGGGCGTTGCACTGCCGCCCATATGGGACTTAAGCCTTTGCTAAAGGCGGTGACAAAAACATTTGCCGCAGGAATGAGTAGAACAAGTCCCAAATAAAGAAAGGCGATCGCAATTAAAATTGTCGGAACCCAACTTTTCTTTTGAGTAAACTTGATTGGTTCAGGTGAATTTTGAACGTGATCAACTACAGAAGAATTGAGATTAGCCATAACGCTTGCTCCATGCTTGTAATAGGTTAATGGCAAGTAAACTCACAAAGGAAATTCCCAACATCACCACACCAATCACGGTTGCGCCCACATAGTCATACTGCTCTAGACGTTGGAATATCAAAATTGGTGTGATCAAATCCTTAAATGGAGTGTTAGAGGCAATAATCACAGTCGATCCATATTCGCCAACGGCACGAGAAAATCCGAGGGCAACGCCTGTCAAGATTGCAGGTGTGAGTGGAGGTAAAATTACCTGTATAAAGGTTTGCAATTTAGAAGCGCCCAGCGACCAAGCTGCTTCTTCAACTTCCTTCTCTAATTCTATCAATACAGGTTGAACCGTCCGCACGATGAAGGGTAAGGAAATAAACATCATGGCAATCCAAACCCCAAGTCGGGTGAAAGCTATTTTTAAGCCTAATGGCGCAAACAATGAGCCAATCCAACCTTTTTCGCTGTAGACCGTGGCTAAGGTCAAACCTGCGACCGCCGTAGGCAGGGCAAAGGGTAAATCCACGACGGCTTCTAGAAACCTCTTGCCAAAGAAATCGTAGCGAACAATCACCCAAGCAATCAAAGTTCCAAAGACCCCATTAATGGCAGCGGCGGCAAAGGCGGTTACAAAGGTGATCTCATAGCTAGATAGGGCGAGGGGGCTAGTTGCAGTTTTCCAGAAGCTCTCAAATGGTTCACTGGCGGCTTTAGTCAACATCGCGGCGATCGGTAAAATCAGCAAGAAAGCCAGATAAACAAAAGTGATTACCCATGTCCAAGGGATTTTAGAGAAGAACTTCAGAAAAGGATTTGTTTGCGATCGCTTTTTCTCAGATGGTAATGAAGGTGTTGTCGTGACCATATTCTTTTGCACAAAAGTTGGTTAGGCAAGGGGGGTAAGCCCCTTGTTCGTGAATAATCAAAGCTTTAAGATAATAGAGTTTTTAGCGCTTGATTTGCGATTGGATTTGATCAAAGATTGCACCATCGGCAAAAAATTTCTTGTTGATTTCGCTCCAGCCGCCCAGATCTTTCACTGTTGCCAGTTCTTTGATTTTAGGATAAAAATCAACAAATTGCTTCTCTTTAGCAACAGTTTCATCAACGGGACGGAATCCTAGTTTGGCAAATTCAGTTTGTGCTTCAGTTGTATAAAGGAATTTCACAAATGCTTCAGCGACTTCCTTTGTGCCATGTTTAGCTACGTTTTTATCAACAATAGCGATCGGATTATCGATCGAGATATTCACATCAGGCACAGTATAGGAAACTTTCTGTCCCTTTTGTGAAGCTAAAATAATTTCATTCTCATAGTTAATCAGCGCATCGCCTTGACCTTGCTTAAAGAAAGCATCACTTGCTTCCCTAGCATCCTTGGTGAGAATCGGTACATTCTTAAAGACCTTGGTTAAAGCTTCTTTTGCTTTGTCATCGCTACCACCTTTCTTCGATGCGGCATTCCACAATGCAAGGAAGTTCCAACGAGCTACGCCTGACGTTTTCGGATCGGCGGTAATCAGCGAAATACCATCTTTTTCGAGATCCGACCATTCCTTGATTCCCTTGGGATTGCCTTCACGGGTTACTAAAGCGGCTACCGATTTGGAAACAATACTTTCGTTAGGATATTCCTGTTCCCATCCTTTATCGATCAATCCTGCTTTTTCTATTTTGCTGGTATCGCCAGCCAGAGCAAGATGGACAATATCGGCTTCTAGTCCGTCAATAACAGCGCGAGTTTGGGAACCCGAACCACCGTAGCTTTGCTTAAAGGTAACTTTTTGGTTCTGTTCCTTTTGCCACTTTTCGACAAATTTAGGAATAATTGCTTCGTGAGCCTGTTTGGTAACAGCAAAAGATACAAGGGTTAGTTCAATATCCTTTTTAGCAGAACCTGCGGCTGGCGGCGCGTTGTTAGAAGATGTCTCGCTAGTTGCTGTGCAAGCTGCCATAGTGACGCTGATCAATGCCCCTACCAAGAAAAATGAGACAAATTTACGTCCCCATTTCTGACTAAATATGTTGCTGAATAGATTTGCGATCGCTTTGATCCCAAATTTTAAATTGCTAAAAGGATGTTGCCTTGAACTCATGAGCTTTATATCTCCAAAAATAATCTACGGTATCTTGATGATGTTACCGTACTTAAAAATACCATACAACACTTTTTGGCAAGATACAAACAAAATCTGCGGTTTATATAGCTAATCAAAAACCAAGAATTGTCTGGCGGCGCTCCGCGCCGCCAGACAATTCTTGGTTTTTACAGCGCTTTGCGCTCAAACTCAAACCAAGAATTTTTTAAAAGTGTTGCTTTGCAACACTTTTAAAAAATTCTTGTGGTTCGTTGGATCGTAAATTGCTGTAATACTCTTTATGGAATGTGATCTTGAACTTGTTATACTCACGGATATTTCTTAAACCAACTTGCCATGAAAAAATTACACCTGATTTTACTCAGTTTGAATATATTCTGGCTTGATGGATACAGAATGAACGCGATCGCCGCACCACAAATACACCAAAAAAATGATGTGATCACCGTTAATGACCTAGAGCAGAAGCCTCTGATTGGTCACTTAGGAAAGCCTCTCGGGAAGATTATTACGATATCTGGTACTGTTCGTCAGCAAGGATTGGGCGCAAAAGCTAGACCAAGTGAAGTTTTGAATGTCGAAGCTGTAGATGATCAGACACTAGCTCAACCTGTAACCATTGAATTTAATCTATTTGTGACTGCTCAAGTTGCTAAACCAGTTTTAGGACAGAGATTTAAATATGTGGGCTATGAAACGGGAGGATTTACGGGAATTCCTTCAGAAGCATTTAAATTTGTGCCTGTTGTAGCGACTACTAGCCATCAATTTTATACATTGTTTCAAGTTCTACAAGAAAAAATGGATGTTGTGAGAACAAAATCTGATTTGATCCAGTTTCGCGATCGCCGCGTTCAACTGATTGGACGCTATGTATCAACAACCAAGTCAGCGCCCGCAATTACATCAAGCCAAGACTTTAAAGGGAACTACATAACGGCAAATATTGTGTTAGAAGATGGCACAGAAGTTCCCATTTTCTCAACTTATAATAAGCAATCCTTGCGATCGCCTGAAGAAGCAAAAGCCTATAATGGCAAAATTGTGAAAGTAGTTGGGAAGATTAATTTTGATTCACTTGATCAAAAATTAAATACAGAAAGTCTGGTCACTTTAACAACATTTGAGGGAATCTGGCAATATCAATCAACATTTTAAGGATCGTAAGCCATTACTCTTGTATAGCCTCAAGATCAAACGAACTAAGAATTTTTTAAAAGTGTTGCTTTGCAACACTTTTAAAAAATTCTTAGTTCAGGGTTGATCGCGAAGCGCTATATACCCTAGGCAGAGTAATAGGCACTTTCGGTTTTGGATGATATATCATAGTCAAATAATAGCCAGCGTTAGATAGACAGAGAGATCAAGTTTTATGACTCGCAAATCTTGGGAAAGCCATTTAGAATTAGGTTTTTGGGATGGAGAAAGTGACAAATCAAAAAAGCATAAGTCCTTCCAACTTCCTGGCGCAAAACCTCACTACAACCCTGATCGCCCTGGTCAGGTTGAGCATATTGCCCTAGATTTGACATTGGATATTCCTAAACAGACCATTAATGGAGATTGCAAAATTCGGCTGCGTCCTGTGCGGGATGGAGTAACTGACTTGACATTAGATGCCGTAGCACTACGCATTGATAGTGTCAGGGTCAGCGATCGCATCGAAGCAAAGCCAAATTTGGCTAAAAACAATTGCAAGTTTGACTATGATGGCGAGTTTTTAAAAGTCTATCTAAATAAACCGACACAAGCTGGCGTACCCATTGAGATTGCGATCGCCTACGCGGCTGAGCAACCCCAACGCGGCATTTATTTTGTGCAACCCACCGAGCATCAACCCCATAAGCCCACTCAAGTCTGGACTCAAGGCGAAGATGAAGACTCACGCTATTGGTTTCCTTGCTTTGACTATCCCGGACAACTTGCCACTTCGGAAATTCAGATTCGGGTTCCCAAGGATTTGACGGTGATTTCTAATGGAGAATTGATTGAAGTTAAAGATCACAAAAAAGAGAAGACTTATCACTGGTCACAAAAGGAAGTTCATCCTAGCTATTTGATGACCCTTGCGATCGGAGACTTTATCGAAGTAAAAGATGAGTGGAAGGGTAAGCCCGTCACCTACTATGTCGATAAAGCCCGCAGCGCTGAAGAAGCAATCTTGACAATGGGTAAGACTCCCAAAATGATTGAGTTTTTTAGTCAAAAGTATGGCTATGATTACGCTTTTCCGAAGTATGCACAGGTCTGTGTAGCTGACTTCATCTTTGGTGGTATGGAAAACACTTCCACGACTCTGCTCACCGATCGCTGTGTCCTCGATCAACGCGCCGCCCTTGACAATCGCTCCAGTGAAAGCTTAGTTGCCCATGAATTAGCCCATCAATGGTTTGGCGATCTAGTCGTGATCAAGCATTGGTCTCACGCATGGGTCAAGGAGGGAGCCGCAACCTATGCGGAAGTACTGTGGACTAATCATGAATATGGAGCCGAAGAAGCTGCTTATTACTTACTAGGCGAGGCGCGACGTTATATTTCAGAAGACCGCGATCGCTACCGTCGTCCGATGGTTACTCATGTCTACCGTGAAGCGATCGAGTTATACGATCGCCATATTTACGAAAAGGGTGGCTGTGTTTATCATATGCTCCGTACAGAACTAGGCGATGACTTGTTCTGGAAAGCGATTCATCATTTTGTGAATACTAATGCTCACAAAACCGTAGAAACTATCGATTTACTGAGAGCGATCGAAGATTCCACAGGCAAAAACTGTATGTTTCTCTTTGATCAATATGTATTTCGTGGTGGACATCCTGAATACAAGATTGGCTATAGCTGGGACAGTGAGAACAACTTGGCAAAGGTTACAGTTTCCCAAACTCAAGAAGAATTGTTTGATCTCAAGATTCCCATTGGCTTTGGCTTTGAAGAAGAAGCAGAAGTCCAAACATTCACAGTACGCGTATTTGAGAAGGAACAGTCTTTTTACTTCCCGCTTAAACAGAAGCCTAAATACGTTAGCTTCGATCATGGTAATAACTACCTCAAGCAAGTCACCCTCGATTATGGAGTTGCGGAACTCAAGGCAGGTTTACTCTCCAACCCTGACCCAATCTCCAAAATTCAATGCGCCGAAGCTCTAGCCAAAAAAGGTGGTTTGGAAGCCGCCAAAATTCTTGGCGATGCTCTTCTAAGAGAATCTTTCTGGGGCGTGCGGGTAGAAATCACCGAAAATCTTGCCTCAATTAAATTAGATCAAGCCTTTGAAGCCCTAGCAAAAGCGATCGAAGATCCTGATGCCAGAGTGAGAGCAGCCGTGATTTCAGGACTAGCTCAAAACAAAGTGCAGAAGAGTTTAGATTTAATCAAACCCTTGGTCAAAAAAGGCGATCCTAGTTACACCGTCGAGGCAACCGCAGCCCGATTGATTGGTGATCTAGCGGCGGCGTTGAGTCAAGAGCGTGAACCATCAAAGGTGATCAAGCTCTTGCAAACTGTCCTTAAAGAGAGGGCTGGCTGGAATGAAGTAGTACGTTCTGGGGCGATCGCAGGACTTGCCAAGCTCAAGGATTCCGATGAAGCTTTAGAAACCGTAATCAAATACACTGAGCCTGATGTGCCGCAGCCATTACGCCTTGCCTCAATTCGATCTTTGGGTGCAATGGGCAAGTCTCAATCCAAGCCGAAAACTGAGCAGATTCTTAATCGTCTCAGCGTCATTGCCCAAGAGACCTTCTTTTTAACGCAGATGGCTGTGGTGGGCGCACTAGGGCAAATTGATAGTGCAGGCGCAATCAGTGTATTGCGATCGCTGTCTGACTCTACGCCCGATGGTCGGGTGCGCCGTGTTGCTGATGAGGCAATTCAGCGAGTCCAGAAGGCGATCGGTAAGGATGCAGGACTAAAGCAATTGCGAGAGGAGTTGGATCAACTTCGTAAAGACAATCAATCCCTGAAAAGTCGTTTAGAAGCGATCGAGGCAAAGTCTAAATAAAAAGTACAGGCAAGGGGCTTAAGCCCCTTGTTTACAGGAATTTTGCGATTTTGCTCTAGGCAGCTTGTAAAACTGGAATTGTTTGAAATTTTTGATGTTTAGGCAATGGCTCGCCGTTTTCTAAGGCAGTTTCTACTAGCAGTTCGATGACTTCTTGAGCATTTTGGACTGCTTCTAGATAAGTATATCCGTGGGTGCAAGGCTGCATCACGTTCGTAAATTCGGGTAAAAAGACTACAAAGCAGTTATCTTCATCAGACCATTGAATGAGAATTGTGTATTGCATAGTTTTTATTTCTCTGAATTTAGTCTGGGGATATTTTAGGTGATCGCCCTCACATGAGCGATTTTGCTCTATGCTGCTTGTAAAATTTGCAAAGAGTTTTTCGGCTGGGGCAAAGATTTTCCTTGTTCGCGATACATTTCAAGATAGATATCAATTACTTCTTGTCCATGTTTGGCAGCTTCTTCGTAGGTATCACCGTGCGTATGAAATTTTTGAAATGAGAAGTCGGGAAGATGGACAAGATAGCAATTATCTACTTCTGACCAGAGAATTATCATGCTGTAGTGTGGCATTACTTTAATCTTGCTCTATGCAGCTTCTTTGTCAGGTGTGTAAAACTCAGCATTTTTGCGATCTAATTCTGAAATAGCTGATTGAATCACATCTACTTCATGTTCAGCAAAATATACTTCGCCGCACTGATCGCAAACAAAGGCAGGAATCGCATCCCAATGTAAGTAATAACCATTTTTCTGGATACTAAATGGTGCAGTCTTTTTCTCCATGTGACCTTTGCAATAGATACATTCCATGTCTATAACCTCTCTCTAAAATTATTTGTCCATTGACTGCTACTGGGTATGTAAGCCGTAATAATTGCAAGGTATTCTGGCTTAGGGGCGCAAACAACATGAATTATTCGATCTGTTTCTACTGATTTGAGAAGTAAGCAACTATGCCCTCTCGCATCTTCTGGATAATCTTCTATCAATTCTCCTGTTATGACAGTTTCTCTAACTTCTTTGGTGGTAATCATTCGGTCTAGTCGAGACATTTGACGGAGAGCGTGAGGGAGAAATAATATTTGCTTTTCTGCTGATTCTCTAATTTGTTGAAGAACGTCTTCCATAATTTTAGGCTCATGGATTAATCAAATGTTCTTCTTTGCAGCGTTCATCTTCGGGATAAAATAGCAATGGTTCAACCTTGTTATCTATCGAATATTGTTTAATCTGATCAACTGTTTCCACAGAGATATTTTGTTTCCCAAGGAGAACAAACGTTGGAAAGAATTTATTTGGACTATCTCGCGGATAGTGTTGCATCCTCAAGTTCATTAGTTTATCAATGTCTTTTTTCCATTCAACAATCTTTTGAGATTCGCTATGGTTAGTCCTAAATAGTTTAAGTTCAAGGATTATAATAGAGCTTCCCCACAAAGTGTATCCTTTTCGTGAATATAAGCTTCCTGAAGGATCTACATCGTATGCCTGCTTGTCAAGAATGATAATGTCTGGAACTTTTCTGAGCTGGTATTCCTCATTTAGAAGATAGGTATTACAGTGTATTCCAATCTTTTTGCTATTTGTTTCGTCATCCCAACCAGACTCTTTTCTGAGATCATGCAGAAGATGATGAAAAATCCATGCCTGTAGATCTGCTTCGGTTAATACCATCTTAGTACTATCAGTCTTTATAGCTTTTGTACAAAACCTATTGATGGATTTGATTACCTTGTTGAATAATTTTTCATTAACAGAGTGGTTAGAACTTAAAATTGGCATTAACTTTCCTCATTTGATCAGGTGTAAAACTCCGCCCCACTGCCAAAGTATCCGCAGGAAAATATTCCGTAACTAAGCAATAGCCGTTATCCGTCTCGAATTTATCTAAATATTTGGGAATACCACGATGATTTAAACCCTGCAAGCTTTGCATCTCACGCTCGATCGCTCTAAACCCATCCCAACCCGCACTTTTAGAAAACTGAAACTGCTTGATTACAACGTCAACATTATCAATAAGACGTTTAGCCAAATATGTGAATCGTCCCCCCTCTGAGTTATGCCCCAACTCTTTGATAGCTTGATAACTATGCACCGCGAAATCGGGAAAAGCAGTCATAGGATTTTAGCGATGATTAACTAAATTATTTGGCTGAATTTTAGTTTTTTTGTCGCAAGATGACAATATAGCGCTTTGCACTTAATAATTATTTGTCTTGGCGATCGCTAATAATTTCTCGAAATTAAACAACAATCTAACCCAGTCAATAATTTCTTGATTTGGTATTGTTTAGGTTTTCAGCGCCTTTGGCGCTGAAAACCTAAAAATTGGTTAACGACCAATCCCAATATAATGATATCCCAACGCCTTAAGCGCCTTACCATCAAGAAAATTACGTGCATCGACAATTACAGGATGCGCCATCAATGTCAGCATTTTGGCATAGTCAATAGTTAAAAACTCTTGCCAGTCTGTCACCAACACCACCGCATCGCAACCATCAGCAAGACGCTGGAGGTCAGTCTCCACAATCACATTAGAAAAACCTTGGCGCAAGCCAGACTGTGAAACTAGCGGATCATAGGCTTTTACTCTAGCTCCGAGGCGACTGAGCTGATCGATCAGAGTCAAGGCAGGAGCATCCCGCATATCGTCAGTATCGGGCTTAAAGGTCATGCCCAATAAACCAATAGTCTTACCCTTCAGGATTTTTAACGCCTGCTGCAACTTTTCAACTACCAGAGTTCGCTGAAGGTCATTCACCCGCACACAAGCCTTTAAGATTTCGGTGGAATACCCATAATCTTCAGCAGTATAAACTAGAGCGGAAACATCCTTCCCAAAGCAAGATCCACCCCAGCCAATACCCGCTTGTAAGAATTTTGAGCCAATCCGCGAATCCAAGCCAATTCCCTTAGTAACTTCTTTAACGTCAGCACCTACGCGATCGCAGATATTGGCAATTTCATTGGCAAAACTGATTTTTGTGGCAAGGAAGGCATTAGCCGCATATTTGATCATCTCCGCAGAGTTTAAATCGGTGACAACCACAGGCACTGGGGGCAATGACTTGTCTTCGGCAAAAGAGCGATTGATAATAGGAACATAAAGCTCTTGCATCATTTTCAGAGCGCGATCGCTGCCACTACCGACCACAATGCGATCGGGGTTAAATGTGTCATAAACGGCGACACCTTCGCGCAAAAACTCAGGGTTACTGACCACATCAAATTGAATTTGGTCGCTATTTTCCTTGCCAGCCATGCCATCTAAAACAATCATGCGTACCCAGTCACCAGATCCAATTGGGACTGTGGACTTATTGACAATCACGCGATAGCCTTCGGTGAGGCTTTCACCAATACTTCTGGCTACAGCTTCCACATAGCGCATATCGCTACGTCCATCGGGTAGGGATGGTGTGCCAACGGCAATAAATAGAATCTCGCCATGCTTTACTCCAGCCGCGATATCAGTTGTAAATTCAATTTTGCCTTGACGAATTGACTCCGCTAAAACTTCAGGTAACCCTGGCTCATGGATCGGCGATTGCCCAGATTTCATTAACTTAACTTTTTCTTCGTTGTTATCCACGCAGATTACGTCATGTCCCACATAGGCAAGACAAGCTCCTGTCACCAAACCAACGTAACCAGTTCCAATTACACAAACGCGCATTATGTTATTACCTGCTATATTTTTGAATGTTTTTTGGCAGAATAAATACTAAAAAGAATTTTGCATTGCAAAATTCTTTTTAGTATTTATGAAGTTGCGAGGCGATCGCGAAAATAAGCGATCGTTTTGGATAGCCCTTCTTCCAAAGGAACGCTTGGTTCCCAACCTAAATGGAACTTGGCGCGGGAAATATCTGGCTGACGGCGCTGTGGATCGTCCTGAGGCAGTGGCTTAAATACAATTTCAGCAGTGGGATCGATCAGGCGTTGAATCGTTTGAGCCAGTTGCAAAATCGTATATTCGCCAGGATTACCAAGATTAACAGGCCCGATGTAATCGCCGTTCATTAACCTCATCAAACCTTCTACTAAGTCCGATACATAGCAAAAACTGCGAGTTTGGGAACCATCACCATAGATTGTTAAAGGAATTCCCTTGATAGCCTGAACTACAAAATTGCTGACCACACGTCCATCATTTTCTAGCATTCTCGCACCGTGAGTATTGAAGATACGCGCCACTCTGACGGCTACTCCTGCCTGACGGTGGTAGTCAAAGGCGAGGGTCTCGGCAATGCGCTTACCTTCGTCATAGCAACTACGAATCCCCGTACAATTAACATTTCCCCAATAGTCTTCGGTTTGAGGATGAATTAAAGGATCACCATATACTTCTGAAGTAGAAGCGAGTAAAAGCGGTGCCTTATATTTTTTAGCAAGCTCCAACATATTTAGAGTTCCTAAAAAGTTGGTTTTGGCGGTTTTTACAGGATCAAATTGATAATGGACAGGGGAAGCAGGGCAGGCGAGATGATAAATTTGATTAATCTGATCTAACTCTAGAGGATTGACAATATCATGCTCAATAAATCGGAAGTTAGGATTATCTAACCAATGAGCGTTATTAGATTGTTGACCTGTATAGAGATTGTCAAGACAGATCACTTCATGCCCAGATTCCATCAGTCGATCCACTAAATGAGATCCGATGAAACCAGCACCGCCAGTAACGAGAATTTTCATAATTGGCTATTTGTGTCAGAAGATTAGCGACGGATGAGATTATTGATCAGACTGAAAGGCGTGACGATATTGCCAAGAAATCGAGTAGTTGAGTTGAGAATACTTGCACCAAAGGATGGGCGTACTACGATTACATCGCGATCGCGTAGTCCTGGATTCGATTCTTCATTAAGAGGAAGATTTAAGTCTGCGACTAAGTTGCGACGCATAATCGAACCATCAGGATTAACTCGATATAGTTCCACAGACCTCCAGTCAGCATCATTGGTCAACCCACCTGCAAAGGAAATTGCTTCTGTAAAAGAACTATTAGGTCGAAGCTGCAATGGACCTGGACGCACAGCTTCACCCACCACTTGCACGGTGATCACTGTGGGAGAGAAGGTCGCCTTAGCAATTTGCTGATACTCACTAGGGTTACTTTTTTCCAAGCGTGGAACACTAATTAGATCACCATCAGTCAGCGTAATGTCTTGACTCAGATCAGCTTTAGTAATTAGATCCAGTAAGTTTGCTTTAACAATGGTGCGCTTCCCTTTGTCATCTAAGCGAGAAATCTCAATATTACGGATATCAGCAACTTCGGTGACTCCATTGGCGGATTGCAAGGCTCGGCTAAGGGTCACAGGACCACCACTTGCGGCAATTCCTGCCCCTCTCGTATCACCAGCTAAGCCTGTAGCAGCAGCTCCATTACGAGAATAGATCAAGGTCTGAGGTCCCACCCGATTGACTTCACCAATGATCGCTACTTGAATTGTAAAACTATCAGGAGAAAATGTAGATTTGCTAACTGTTCGAGTTTGGGAGTCACTGGCTTGGGTTAGGGGTGGTACTAGGATTGAGTCGCCATCCAGAATCCGCACGTCTTGACTGATATCTCCCTTCTCTAGCAAGTCTTGCAGATTGACCGTAATAACTCGGCGACCAAGAGCGCCATCACGACGCGAAATTTGAATATTGCTGATATCGGCTCTGGAAGTAATGCCTGAAGCTGATTCCAAGGCTCTAGTTAGAGTGGCTGCGTTGCTACCACCACCACTGGAGCTACCACCACCACCGACATAGCTTAAAAAACGAGGGCCTGGACGATTGACCTCTCCCACGATCGCAATATTGAGAGGTCGTGGACTCAGTAAAGAAACATTGACAATATTGCGAACAAGGAAAGGATTTAATTTTTCACGCAATAGGCTATTGGCTTCATCTAGTCCTAGTCCTTCTAATTTGACGGCTCCAATTAGCGCGATGTTGATAGTGCCATCAGGAGCGATCGTCTGTGTGCCTGACAACTCAGGCACATTAAAAATATCGATTTTGATAGTGTCGCCTGCACCGAGGGTATAGCGGAAGGTGTCTTGGGATTCTTTAACACTTAATGTAGGGACATTAGGCGCAACTCCAGTCATCGGACGAAGATTACCGTTGGGAGTATCTGATGTTGTGGGCGCTGGGGCAGACCTGTTAATTGTGGTAGTCTGTGCCAAACTAGGCAAAGGAAAACTAGCAACTAATGCAATTAGAATTGCTTTGCTAAATTGAGATATACGCATAAAAATACTCCTTAACCCAACCATCTAACTACTAGAAACTGAATACCTGTCATAATGATGAAGGTTGCCTAATTAACTGAATTGAATATATTTAAGTAGCTAGTCATAACTAAAAACCAAAGCTAAAACCTACGGCGCACACTGCGCGTGCGCCGCAGGTTTTAGAATTTTATATATTTAATTGCGCTTAGCTACTTACAAGCGTTGGCTGTCATTGTATCAGTACACCCCATAATTTACCCCAGTATTTTCTCTCTAAATCAATGCGATCGCCACAGATTATTTACTTAGATGCAGTTGGCACTCTGTTTGGAGTAAGCGAGGGTATCGGCGCACAGTATGCCAAGGTGTCAGCAGATTTTAACGTTGTTCTTGATCCTGAGTTGATTAATCGCGCTTTTTATCAGAATTTTCAAGCCGCGCCAAAAGTTGCGTTTCCAGATTTACCTGCTTCAGATGTGCCGATCGCGGAGTACCAATGGTGGCGATCGCTAGCGATCAAGACTTTTACGCAGACGGATGATTTCAACAAATTTAAGGACTTTGAAGCTTTTTTTAAAAGCTTGTATGCGTATTTTGCAACGGATGCGCCTTGGTTTATTTATGAAGATACAATTCCTGCCCTAGAGAAATGGCGGCAACAGGGGATCAATTTGGGCTTGTTATCAAATTTTGATAGTCGCATTTATCCTGTTGTCGAGGCATTGGGGCTAAAGGATTATTTTAGTTCGATCACTATTTCTACGGAAATTGGAGCTGCTAAGCCCGATCGCCTAATTTTTGAGTCAGCCCTAACCAAGCATCAACTTCAGCGATCGCCAGAGCTGGCTTGGCATATTGGTGATAGTTTTGATGAAGATTATTTAGGGGCTAAGGCTGTAGGCATTACCGCAGTGTGGCTAGATCGCGATCGCCGACCTACTAATAATCCTGATAAGCAAGCCGCGTTTACTATTGATAAACTAACCTCTCTGACTTAACAGAATCTAATTTGCCCGCTTCGCGAGCAAATTAGATTCCTTATCCAAGAATTAGAGATGTAGCGCGAAGCAGCCCACCTCTAATTCTTGGTACTTACCAACTTGTATAGCCTAAATCTATGTTTACAGGACTTGTCCAAACCATCGGCATCATTGAACATCGCGATCGCGATCAGCTAGTTATCCATTGTCCTGATCTAGTTGCCAAAATCGCGATCGGTGATAGTGTCGCCGTCAATGGCGTATGTCTGACTGCAACACATATTTCTGACACTAATTTCACTGCTGATGTCTCTCCTGAAACTTTGGGGCGCACTAATTTTGGCGATCGCAAATTAAAGTATGTCAACTTAGAAACGGCTTTAGCGGTTGGAGACAAAATTGGTGGTCACTTTGTCTCAGGACATATCGACGGTATGGGTAAACTCAGCGATCGCGCCTTGGTTGGCAACTCTTGGGAGTTAAGTTTTGAGGCTATCTCTGAAGTAGCCCGTTATATTGTTTTCAAGGGCAGCATTGCCATCAATGGCATCAGTCTCACTGTTTCCTACTGCAATGAATCGGGTACAAATTTTCGAGTCGCCGTCATTCCCCACACCTATGACAACACGACTCTCAAGGATTTAGATGTTGGCAGTTACGTGCATCTTGAAGGCGATTTGCTGGGAAAATATGTGGAAAAGTTTTTAAAATTAGGAAGCCATTCGGCATTAGCTCAAAAGAATGTTAATTCTATAACGCCAGAATTTTTAGTTGAGCATGGTTGGTAATCCAAAAGACGAAAGTTGCGGCGCAAAGCGCCGCAACTTTCGTCTTTTGGATAATGTAGCAATAAAAAAGTCGGTGCAAATCGCGCCGACTTTTTTAGCAGGGAGCTTACAGAAATTTCTGATCAAGCGAACTACAAGAATTTTTTAAAAGTGTTGCGAAGCAACACTTTTAAAAAATTCTTGGTTTGAGCGCACAGCGCTGTAATTAAATTATTCGTAAATCCAAGAAGTTATAGCGGGAGTCCATTCTACTAATTCTTCAGCACCAAACCAAAGAGCAATCTCAGTTTGAGCCGTTTCGATCGCATCAGAACCATGAATAATGTTACGTCCAATGTTTGCGCCGTAGTCGCCGCGAATTGTTCCAGGTTCAGCAGTGAGAGGATTGGTTGCGCCAATGATTTTACGAGCGGAGGCAACTACACCGTCACCTTCCCATACCATTGCAACTACAGGGCCAGAGGTAATGAAATCGACTAAGCCAGCAAAAAAGGGTCTTTCTTTGTGAACTGCATAATGCTTTTCGGCTAACTCGCGTGTTGGTTGCAGCATTTTTAGTCCAACCAGCTTAAATCCCTTTGATTCATAACGACGGATAATTTCACCAACTAGTTGACGTTGTACGCCATCGGGCTTGACTGCTAAGAAAGTACGTTCCATGATTCCTGTTGAATTATTAAGCAATTGTAAAAAAGTTTACAGAAAGCATTATTTCATAAAATCTAGCTGTCACTAATTGTTTTATGACACTTTACGCTCAAAACCAAAAGATTGAGGCGGCACTTCGTGCCGCCTCAATCTTTTAGGGTTATGGGCTTTAAAATTCAAAATCAAAGGCTGGCTCCGCTCTTAGCTTGCCTAGTCCTAATTCTTTCTCATCAATCAACTTAACTTCGTAATAGCCCAAAATGTGATGCGGAGCGGGATGACCACGAGACGCACCTGTTAGTCCCATCGCGATAATCACACAAACGTTTCCTTTAGTAGCCTTAGCCCTTTGTTTCCAGCGTTTGAGGTGTTCTCCATTAAGAGTTGGTTTATCAAACTCACCAAATAAGTGTAAGTCATCATTGCCCATCAACATCAGCCCTAGTTGACAAGCATTGCCTAAGATATCTTCCGCAGGATTAAAACATAGGGATTGAATACCATCAAAACTATTGATCTGCTCAATTAGCTCTAATGCCTTTGGTCGTGAAGTCTGAATCATTAACCCCGGTAAACCTTCACCCTTTTTGGCTTTGGCGATCGCTGTAGTAGCCTCAGAAAGTTGCCGATGCATTTTGGCATTTCGCAAAAATCCTACCTGTTCCCAAGGAATAGTCATCATGTTGATTAGAGCATTGTCAGGAAACAAATCCTCAACAATCAAAGGTGACTCGTCATCATCTTCGTCTCCTTCTTCCGATAGCTGTTGTAGCTCTTGAGCCAAATCGGGCATGGTTTTAACAGTGACCTTAATAGCCTCTTCGACATCACTATCAGGGTTAGGGGCGTAGGCAGTATAGGTTTCTGAGAGCTTACCAAAATTTGATTTTAGGCGATTGCTATACTGCTCCCAAAATCTATTTAAAGCATCAAGGGCAACCGTCAAAGCGATCGCTTCTTCATCGTATAGGTAAGGTCTGCCCCCCTCAAGAGGATGCAAAGTACCATAGATAGGCTTCATTTGTTTTGGCGTAGCCAAAGCCCTGAGCCTATTGCGAAGTGGGAAAGGAGGAAACTCATCTTCCATTTCTAAGTCGGGTGTTTCAAACAGATTAAACAAGCAATCTTGATGGAGAAATGTTTCTTCCATTTCATCATTGGAACTGCCAGAAACAATCCGTTGGCGAAATTTAACCAAAGACTCTTCGGTGCGATAAAAAATGACTCCCTGCTCTAATCCCATTTTGCCCATGACGATCGCATAGAGCGTATCTAAGTCCCAGCGATCAAGCTTGACCGAGATGACCTGATGATCCCAAAGGGTATTCCAAGGGGCATTTTGCCATAACTTTTCTGATTGCAGATGCAGCGCCGCTGCGTAGTTCTCTGGCACGACGGGAGGAGTCTCGGAAAAGCTTTCTAAAATATGGGAAAAGATTTCATCGATCAGAGGCAAATGCTCGACGTATTCCACAGATACGCCTAAGTCTTGCAACACACCGCGCAAATAAAATTGGAGTTCGCGATCGCATACCAAGATCTTCTTGGGCAATGAGGGTTGAGCAGGACTTTGGGGATGCTCGATCGCTTGCAACAAAGCTCTAACGAAGCTTTCCTGCCCTACGGCTGAATCTACTACGTCCATAGAACGCACCATGCCCATTGATCCATCAACCCACAAAATACAGTGAGGTTTGGACTCTTCATCATGACCATGAAGGGGGATAATGTTAGAAGAGTCTTGTGGCTGGCGGATCTTAGCAGGTAAAGCACGGCGATCGCCTTCCCAAACGGCAGATGATTGCTTGAGTTTTTTAAGGCGGCGAAGAGTAGAACGGTTTAGCGTGGTCATCGAAAGTTTTCTCTGTGATTAGCTACTCTGTTGATAGTTCAACGCGAGTACATTGATCGATTTAACTATGATATGGCGGTAAATTGTTAGATTTGTTCAGAAATTATAGCAATACCTGAGTCTTCAGCCGATGAAATCGCTACACAAAGGCTCTGATTAATCGGCAAAGCGGACTAATCAGAGCCTTTGTGTAAAAAAATCTGTGGCAAACGCTGTGCGTTTGCCGCCAGCAATTCTCATTGTGAAACCAATTTTGGGGTTTGCAGTGCATTAGGCGCTGCAAACCTCAAAATTGGTTTTTTAAAAGCCAGCCGTAGGCTACTCCCTTCCCACCCAAGGATTAGCAGTGCGGCGCGAAGCGCCGCACTGCTAATCCTTGGGTTTTAATGTCTATTTTTAGACTGGGAAAGGAGTAGCTTTCAAAAAACAATTTTTATAATGAGAATTGCTGGTTTGCCACAGATTTTTGGGCTTTATATTTAAATGCGCCTAGCTACTTAGGGCTTCGCCGTAAAATAAGGAACCAAATTTTTGATGGCGCGGCTTCGCCGCGCCATCAAAAATTTGGTTCCTTATTAAATCGCATAACCCTTATGTCTACTTTCTAGATTTTGAAGATACAATTGCTATAGTTGTCGTCACTTATTTTTGTTTTATAGCAATTTTCGATCATTTGAATCCAAAGTGCTTTAATCCTAAATCTCAAGTTGAAACAACTAAATGTTGGCACTTGCAACATAACTTTGATTAACAATAAGCAATTATAAATTTTGTACTTATGGACGAGCTAAAACCAATTCTGAATGAGTTCTTAGGGCAACCCGTTGCATTTTTTGGTGGACTCGTTTCGGGCTTTCTTAAGCTCGATCTTCAGCAAGATCCTCTAAAAAGCTGGCTAGAAAAGCAAGGCGCAACAATAAGTACGGGGTCTTCCACTAGTGATAGTGGTAAAAGTGATGGGCCACAATCTATTTCCATTGACTAAATAGCTAGATTTAAAAACCTGTGGCTTACGCTGTGCGTACACCTCAGGTTTTATTCTGTTTTTCGATTATGCCCAGCTACTTAATTAAGCTAGTTAATAGCTTTGCACGATCGCCACAATATTAGAAAATAGAGAGATAGCGCCATGCGTTGTTTCTCTATTTTTATAAAAACTTTGATTATGTGGTTTCCCTATCTATTGCTAGTGATCGCCTATCTCTTGGGATCTTTTCCCACAGGATATTTAATGGGGCGGATGGCGGGGATCGATATTCGGCAACATGGCTCAGGCTCAACGGGGGCGACTAATGTATGGCGCAATGTTGGCAAAGTTGCAGGAGCTAGCGTATTTATTGTTGATTTTGCCAAAGGTGCGATCGCGATCTATATGATGCAATCAGCAGAGTCAATACAAGCTTTTGCCGCATCACTATTAGGATTTCCGCAATCAACTACAGCCATAGATAATTTGTCATTATTTGTGATTGGGGCAGGGATGCTTGCCCTGATCGGTCATAGTCGCCCTGTATGGCTGGGCTTTAAGGGCGGTAAATCGGTGGCGACAGGGGTGGGGATTTTATTTATTTTGAACTGGATTGTAGCGATCGCGGCTTTGAGTGTCTGGATCGGAACGATGGCTATTTGGAGAACTGTTTCCATTAGCTCTATTGCCGCCGCCGCTGCCGCCCCCATTCTGATGTGGACATTGCAAGAGAATCGACCCTTTTCAATATTCGTGACTATCGGTTGTATTTTTATTATTTGGTTACATCGCTCTAATATTGAGCGTATTCTCAATGGCACAGAGCTAAGCTTTAAGTCCAACTCCAAAGTCTAAACAAGGCAAAACAACAACAAATAATCTAGATTAGCTCCATTCCAGTTTGAGGCTTGGCATTAGACGTTGTAAGTTTTTAAGAGATTTCCCCTGCCAAGGAATTAACTCAGAACCCTTAACCATAATTCCAATAGTTTCCTTTTGACGCACCTTAATCACAAATTTAGAAAGCACATTAATACCTGAACTATTTAAAAACTCTAATTGTTCAAGGTTTAAGGTAATTAATAGTGGCGATAGTTCAATTATCTGCTCCAAAATTTGCACAAATGGAGCGTATTCTTCTGTGCCAGCAAGTCGCAGTGATCCCTGACAATGAACGGTATTGGTTATATCGTCATACCAAACTTTGTAATCATCGCCTTTAACTTCCATTCGTCAGTTTCTCCCAATAAAAATTTGATTCAATTTGATTCATAAGTTGGACTGATTAGTTTGGTTTACCCTCTCTAGAATGTTGACCTAAAGATTTAACAAACCTTCCACTAGAGAGGTAACTGTACCATTGTTGTCACCGTTGTTATGAAGCGATCGCTATCAATCTCCTCAAATTTCCAACCCAAGATGGCTTCATAATCCATCATCATTGTCAAATACCCAAGTCCTGAGCTTTCTGTGTCTTCACTAATGGCGCTCTTTTCGACTTGATTAATATACATTTCCTCAATTTCACCTGTCATAAGTTCTTGCAAAAAAGTTTGAAAACTAGGAATATTATCCTGAGGCAAACTATTTTTACTTAAAAATATCAGGCGTTCTTTGAATAAATGGACTTCTAGATTAATGGGCTGACCTGAGCTTTTGTCGCTATACTTCATAGCATTTTCAAGCAGTTCATTGGACACAAAGCTAACGGCAGATCTTACTTCAGTCTGCTTGCTCAGTGCGGCGCTTGTGTCACCAGGAAAGAAATTTTTTACATAGTCCCCAAGGAAATCGGCAGATAAACCATTTGTCCTCCAACGCAACTGAATTGGTAAGGATGATGGAGAAAATCCCAAAACTAGAAACTCACTTCTTTCGGAGAAATCTTCTGTAAAGCTGCCAAAGATTTGCGCCATAGTTAACGCCGTTTTCTAAATATTAGTAATTGTATTAAGTTAGTCAAGCTGCGGTAATGGGCTAAAACTTGTTCTAATTATGACTGCTTGTGGATGTTTTTACCAGAGCATCATCAATGGTGTGAGGATTTGCAAACCACCAAATAAGCTGATTCGCCCGCAAAGCGGGCGAATCAGCTTATTTGGTGGTTTGCAGCTTCTTAGCAATAGCGACAAGTAGCCATGAAGCGTTACTATAATACGGGACTACACTCTGAGAGATTTTTTACGTCATGATATCCGTTTCCGCTCGATTTGAAGAACTGCGAGCTAGAGGACAAGCTGCTCTAATTCCTTTTATTACGGCTGGCGATCCTAACTTGGAAGCAACAGCAAAAGCTCTGCGGGTCTTAGATCAAAACGGCGCGGATCTAATTGAACTTGGAGTTCCATATTCTGATCCTTTGGCTGATGGTCCCGTGATTCAGGCTGCGGCTACCAGAGCTTTGCAAAACGGCACAACCTTAGAAAAAGTTTTGGATGTCGTGAGAGCCGTTGCCCCTGAATTGCGATCGCCAATTATTTTATTTACCTACTACAATCCGATCTTAAATATTGGGGTAGATAATTTTTTAAGCAAGATTTATGAAGCGGGCGTACGCGGCTTAGTGGTTCCCGATTTACCCCTTGAGGAGTCCCATGTTTTGCTAGAGCCTGCCCAAAAAGCGGGAATCGAGGTGATTTTGTTAATTGCACCAACCAGTCCTCCTGAACGCTGTGCGGCGATCGCTGAAAAGTCTCAGGGCTTTATTTATGTAGTCAGTGCCACAGGTGTAACGGGTGTGCGAACAGAAGTAGCTAAGGGCGTGAAAACCATGATCGAGCAGCTTCGAGTAATTACCGATAAACCGATCGCGGTTGGATTTGGGATCTCACAGCCTGAACATGCTAAACAGGTCATTGATTGGAATGCGGATGGCGCGATCGTGGGTAGTGCGATGGTCAAAAAACTAGCAGAACCAGATGGCGGTTTGCACGCGATCGGCGAGCTTTGCAAAACTTTAAAGCAATCTATTCGCAGGGATTAGAGAGCTATAGAGGTTTTCATTTTGCCTACGGCAAAATGAAAACCTAAACCCTTACTTTGATTGTTTTTTTTTGCAAATGACTACGAACTCATTTGCAAAACGTTATAGGAATTAGGGATGATGAATATTTTGATTGGAGTGGGTGTGGCGATCGCAAGCCTTAGTATTTTAGCTATTTTGTTATGGCTACTGTTTGAGTGGCAATATAAAAATCGACAGGGCAACTTACTAGAGTTTGATAGTGGCGTATGGCAATTTATCACCTATGAGCCAGATCATTATCAATTAGAACTAGTGCTAAATGCCACTAATAAAACTCGCAATCTGGATGTTTTTTTAGTGGAAGTAAATCCTGTATTGTCGTTGTTATCTAGCAATAGTCTAGATGGTATTCAAACTCAATTTCAATTGCGATCGCGCCTTGAAGATATCTCTAGCCGCAATGACAACTATTGGGAATCCTATATCGTTACGCCTCACAAGAGCGTAGGTGTAGAGATCCAAATTGACATTAGTGGCAAAAATCTTGAAGAACTCAAAAGCGTCTGGGTAAGAGTGCATTACACTATTTATGGTCCAGGGGGACGCGAAGAAAAAACTAAACATTGCATTATTCCACTTCAATTCCCCGCCGATACGAATCTAAGAGAACGCTGGCGACCAACTCCCGATGCCGATGTTTTACCAATTCGCACCCATATCCTCTCCGCAGGTGATAATCCCGTTGAGGTGATGCAACGCTATGTGTCTAGCCATGCACAGGCTGGTGATATTGTCACCATTGCCGAAACCCCGATCGCGATTATGCAGGGTAACTTCTATCATCCTAGTGACATCAAACCCCAGTGGCTAGCGAAGCGACTTTGCTACTACTTCCAAAGTACTTCTAGCCTTGCGACAGCCTGTGGACTCCAAGCTTTGATCAACGAGTCAGGAGCTTGGCGAGTTGCTTTTGCTTTTGTTGTCGGCGCTTTAGCTAAGGCTTTCTTACGGGTTCCAGGGGTGTTTTATATGCTGGCTGGCGATCAGGCGCGATTAATTGATGATGTCACAGGTACATTGCCACCCTATGACCAGTTTATTGTTTTAGGCCCAAAAAATCCTCAAGCTGTAGTTGATGAAATTAAGGCAGGGACAGGACTCGAAGCTGCGATCGTCGATGTTAACGATTTACGGCGCGTCAAAGTTTTAGCTGCTACTTCAGGGGCTTCCGAAAAGTTACTCAATCAAGCATTACTCATGAATCCTGCGGGTAATGCGTCCGAACAAACTCCCATTGTCTTGATTCGTCCTAACGCTCAAGTTTAAAGTCAACTTTGGCGATGAGAAAACCAAAATCGGCTTTTTAAAGCCGATTAAGACTCTAATTTTTCATGCTCAATTACGAACACATTGGAATATAAATGAGCAACGATCTCTTGCCCCTGTTGAGTGAGAGACAAATAATATAGAGCGTCCTTGACGTAGGGATATACGCTCGTCCAATAAAACTTCGGATAGTTACGACGCAGATCGCCAGGATGAGCATACCCAAGAGCGGCATTCACACCAGTTTCTTCAAATTCATAATATAAAGCGCCGATTTTTTTGAGATATCGGGGATCGCTCAATTGTCCGATCAAATCTGCCGATCGCACTAATCCTGCAAAATGCGCTGTATCTTGATGGTCGCCTGTTTTTGGTACAGGAAAGCGCGTTAATTCAATATTGCGGCAAATTTTTTCGGCTTTAATCAAAGCGTGATTAGCAAACCGCTGATTGACAAATAGCTTGGCGCGATCGACGTGATACGGCGTGAGTCCCGCATCAGAAGCTCCTGCGGGTAAATCGACCATTGTGCTACCAATACCTGTGGCAAACTTGCCTTTGCCATCTTGTAGGCAGACACCTTTGACGTAGCCAATATCGTGACAAACAAGAGAAATGATGAAATGCAGCCAATCTTCGGGAGATACGCCTCCTTCGCGAATATGCTTGCCGCGTAGGATTTCTTGCCCCACCAAGGTTACTAAAATTGTATGCTCAACGTTGTGATAGAGCGCATCACTATTGGCAATATTTTCGAGTGCCATATTGCCAGCCCAGCCGATGATATCTTCATAATCATGCAAATAGCCGCCATAGGTTCGGCGATATCCTTGTTTTAGTTGCTCAACAAAATTGCTGATTAGAAGTTCAGTCGCATTAAACATAAAATCTGCGTGTACCGATGGACGGGCGAAAATGTATAACAAGTTTTGCTCAGTACCAAAATCCAGAAGGTAAGTTGCGGCGCAAAGTGCCGCAACTTACCTTTTGGGTTTTGGCTTGTACTAGCTAACTCTAGCTTTGATATACATTAAATAATAAGACGATCTTCTGTGTTTGATGCGATCGCATCAAAAGATTTTGCTATCGGTATTAACACAAAGCCCTCAGAATAATGAGTTGATGCTTTGCATCAACTCATTATTCTGAGGGCTTTAGAGAAGAGTAGCAACGCTACTCTTCAGGTTTATTTTTTTAAAATAGCGTGGAAAGACCAGTAGGACGCAAATCTTTGTAGTTTAGAATCTGCTTCACCACGTTAAAAGATTGACTATTGCTAACACCTATCACAGATGTCAACTGTCCAGGCAACACCTGCATCACAGGTGGCATATCTGGTGTGAAAACGTTGATAGTGCGGTTTATTAAGGACTGATTGCCTTTAATAAAAGCATTGGTGTAGTTAAATTGGCTTGGAGCTTGAGGTAAACCCGCAACATTAAACAGGTTTATAGGCACACCTTGCGAATTGGTGAGAAATCTGGCGACTGTTTGCGAAATTACTGATGAAGTTTGAATCGTAGTGAAATAGTCGTATATCTTGACATTACGATCAATTGTACCGATATGCTGAGAGTCAATTCCTGAGACCGTTCGCAATGTGCCATAGGCTGATGGGTCACTTGGCAAAATCAAATTGATGGTGGCAAAGTCTTTGAGCAACTGTACTTCGCTATAACCAAGGGGGCGATTTTGTAGATCAAACAGACGCACAACTAGGCGATCGCCTGGATTGAGTCCGCTAATAAAAGTAGCTCGCTGATTAATCGCAAAGCGATAATCTCCGACAAAGCGTTCTGTCAAAAAGCCTTTAGAGCGCTTAGACTTCAACGATATACGCGCAATCACCTGCGACAAGCGAGGTTGATTTTGTAAAATGGCAAGGCTGAAATGTCCACGATGAGGATTTTTTCTTGAAAGCTCTACACCGTCTGGAGTCCTGCCATTGTCAGAATTAGCGCGATCGCGTTGTTTGGAGATACGTCTACCGTTTTCATCTTCGTAATCGTCATCATCATACTCATCGTCGTTGTAGTCGCTTTTTTTAGAAATAGCGATCGGTTTGATGTTGCTATTTGACTGAACATTTGTGGTTTGCACAACTACAGTTTGATTGGACTGAATGTTGCTTGATTGCGAACCAGTTGATATTCCTAGATCACGATCAGATGGCTCGGAGTTATTAGAAGAATTGTTAGGATAGCTATTAGCTGGATAGCTGGGATAGCTATTAGCTGGGTTGCTTGGATAGTTATTAGGAGGATTACTAGTATAGACAGAGTTAATACGTCCAGAAGTTACTTCCGATGAGTTAATCGCCACAATCGAAGAAAAAGAGCGAACTTCCTCGGTTTCAAACTTTACATCTTTTGTACCGTTGGGAAGATCATAACGAACACTTGTAATCGCTTTGATATCGCCATTATAGATGTCATCTAGAGAAATTTTCTCACTCAACAAGCTGAGAGGAATTACTTCTACAGGAGCGGTAAATCGTCCTGCATTTTTTGACAAAAGTCTTGCTCCCGAATTAGTGTAAACCTCGCGCCATTCTCCTCCGCGTCTAACATAGAGCTGATAAACAGCATTGGCATAGGTGGTTGATGGCTTATTAGCAATATCTAAGAGAATACCAATACTAGACAAATTGCCAGAGTTATCGAGCAGTCGTAATAGGCGTACCCCTGTCTGCCAATCCTGTGATAGTTGGGCAACCTTAGATGTAACTTGAGAACTTACAGAACTAGTTTTAAATGTCGAGGCGCTCGCTTCTAAACTAGGAATTAAAGGAATAGCGGAGCAGGTTACTGTCAGGAAATATAGAGAAGCCTTTTGAAAATTTGTTCTTAGTTGATTGCGAAATTTGTTATGAAAAACATTCATTCTAATTTTTCTCAGCATTAGGGTGATGGGTTATTTGCGAGAGAATGTTTTACACAGCAAAATACTGTAAAACATTATTTACTAGCCCACTCAGACGATGCGAATAGTTTTTTGTTCCATAGGTTATGAGCGGTCGCCAAATGTACTACGGCGCTTTGCGCTAAATTCAAACCCAAAAATTGATTAGCGGCGCGGAGCGCCGCTAATCAATTCTTGGGTTTGAACGCAAAATGCTATGTTTCTTGAGAGTTTTAGAGAAATCTTGATATTTGAATTTGCGTCCAAAAGTTTTGTAAGAGATCGCTAAAAGTAGCACGCGGAAATGTTAAATGCGATCGCCATTTATCTAACAACAGATGCCCCAGTGGGGTAAGCCGAAAACTATCGGTAATCCCTTGTCCATCAACTTCACGGCGTAACACTCCAACTTGGATTAGCCATAGCAAAGCATTTTCAGTAGCGATTAAGTTATTATTGCTAGTCAAATATTCATTTTTAATGCCTTCATTACCCGCGATCGCGCGTAAATTTACACCCTGTGTTGCCATGTCAGCAAATAATTTCACGGTAAAAGGCGCACAACGTAAAGCTATTTCAGCTCTTTGGAGTATATGTGGAGCATATTCTGTAATATTGCCGCCACTGTTTGGATTCAGAATATCGGTGGACATATTTTGATTTATAAGTATTTGTGGATGTAATTTCAAAAGTAAAAATGGCGGAGCCATTTTTACTTTTGAAAACCCTCACGGGTCTTAGTTTGTTCAAACTTTTCGATAAAAGCGCGATCACCACCAGATTTTTGACACTGATCCAGTGATCTCGCCGCGATCGCGACTAGATTATCGATACTTCTATCAGCAAGGTTGCCAGTTTGATCATCTAGAGCTAAAACTACACAACCGATGCTAATCGTCAGGGGAAACAATAGACCTGACGAAACGGCGATCGGGTGACTACGAATACTAGATAAGAAATTATTGACCAGATTTTCACCATCTAGCTCCTGATGGTGAGGCGTGATGCAAGCAAACTCATCCAAACCATATCGATAGATCAAACTATTTGCCATGCAGCTATGACTCAAACGACCTGCGATCGCCTTAATCGCTTCATCCCCAATATTCTCACCATAGGACTGCAAGATTTGATAAAAATGGTCAATATCGATGAGCATCACGCTCAGAAATCCATAGCCTTTATAAGTCCCATAACCCTGAAATTGCAGCAGCATTTTCGGGATAATATCGGCAAAAGCTGCTTCACCCAAAACCTTGGTCAAGGGGTCAGATAGATTAAGCGCATCTAATAAATCATTTTGGGCTAATAGTCTTTGATTTGTCCATGTTAGAGATTGCATTAAAGCACTCGTTCTTAACCCTGTGCGTAGACGGGTTTTTAATTCCGATTGATCAACAGGATTTCCCAGAAATTCATCAACCCCCGTATCAAATCCAATCTGCCTTTTTCGGTAATTAAAAGCTTCGACGATCAAAATAAAATAGGTGGCGACTAAATCTGGATACTCTAGATTTGCTTTGATGCGCTGGCATAAAGCTAGACCAGAAATATCAGGAATCGACCAGTCAGCCAAGACGATCGCAGGGCGTCTTTGCAAAATTAATTCCCACGCATCTTCTCCATTGCTGGTAATGATACAGTTGTATTTTTCTGCCTCTGACACTTCAGCAAGTATTGACAAAAGCTGCTGATTGCTGCTGATCACTAAGATGAGTGAGTTATGGCGGTAGTATTTTAGTTTGCGGAAATCCAAAGTGTTTGCCTCGTTAACTGACACGACTAAAATCTATCTACCGATTACCTATTTCTTGCCCCATCCAAACAAACCACCTTTCTTCTCGGGCGGCTTTTCAGGTAGCTTGGTTGCCACATTGACTTGGCTAATATGTTTGAGGGCAGTGGGTTCTTTTGGGTCAAGTTTGAGTGCTTTTTGGAAACTCGTTTTGGCGATCGCGATCGCATTTTGGTTCATCTGTACCAGTCCTTTAAGAGCGTAGACCTTGGCATTATTAGGATCAAGTTTTTCCGCTGTAACTAGTTCCTTGAGAGCATCACTCCACTGTTTTTTGTTAATGAAAAGCTCTGCCATATTCAAGTTACGCAGTGCGGGTGACTGGGCGGGAGGTTGAGCTGGCTTGGTTGCCCCAGTATCAGGATTAGCACTTTGTGAACTCACAGGATCATTGCTGCCTGTGCTAAAAGCAAGACTATTCTGGGTCAGCAAATACACAAGGTTTAGCTCGCTCAGCAACTCTGTATATTCTAGGATTGAATCTAAGTTTTGATACTGCTTGGGCGTAACTTGATCTACATATTGTTTATAGGTGATTTCATGGGGAATCCGATATAGCTTTTGAGCAAGCTCCGCGGTCAAAGTAGGATTCTCTTGTTTTTGTTTTTTTGTTTGGGCAAACATTCTCAAAGTTGCTAAATATTCACCCCGATCGCGATCGCTATTTAGCACTTGATAAGCGGGACTGACCATTTTAGAAAAATATTTAGTCGCGAGTTCCTTCTCTTCGGCAGATTTGCCAAATACATCAGGGTGTAAAACTTTAGCGAGCTTGAGAAATTTTTTGCGAATCTGGGCGGCATCGTTAGTTATTGGTAAACCGAGGACGGCAAAATGATCGCTAATACCATAACTGGCAAGCCCCTTGTTGATTTTAAAGTTGTCTGGCTTTCCCACAGGTTCCACCTTTTAAGTATTTGTTCGAGTTTACCCTCTTGACGCATCTCTGTTAAAGCCTTATCTACTGCTTTTTTGAGCGAAACGTCATCTTTATTAACAATTGCCACCAGACGAATGGGAATCAAAGGATCACCCACAATTGTGAAATTAGGATTGTTTCTGATTTGCCATACCGCCACAGGCTCATCTAAAATCATGGCATCCAGTTGGCGATCGCGTAGTTGGATCACCATCCGATCAAGATCCCTTGACGAAAACAGCCGAATAGCATTACCCCTATTTTTATTATAAGTTTCAGCGATCGCAGCGCCTCCACTATTTGCGACGACTCCCACCCGTTTGCCAATTAAATCGCGTAGCGATCGGATGGTGGTGTTGCCATCAGTCCTCACCAGCAAGCGCTGAGAATTGCGATAGTAAGGTATGGTTTCGATAAATTTATCTTTAGTATCACCATTACTTAGCCCCCCTTCTTCTCGCGCACTGAGCAAAATATCAACTTGCCGAGAGGCTAAGTTTTCAGGCTGAGTTGCCCAAGGAATGTTAATCGGACGCGGCTCAATGTTTATTAGCTTTGCCGCAATTTCTTTGATAATCTCTAGCTCAAATCCGTCATAGTATTGCGTTTTTGCATTCCAAAATAAGTAAGGCCCTCCGATCGCTGCGTCAATACCTACTCGCAGATGTCCGCGCCGCATGATAATTCCTAAGCTACTGTCCTCGGCAAAGGTGGGGGCTATGTTTCCAACTATTCCCAGACATAATCCTGTATAGATTGCGAGACTAGTTAACTTACGGGCAAACTTCAACATGATGGCTCAATATTTCACGAAGATAATTTAAGGATACTACAGTCCTCTAACGCTCCCAAACCAAGAATTTTTTTGAAGGGTTGCAAAGCAACCCTTCAAAAAAATTTTGTAACTCGTTTGATCACGAGATGATTAGCAAAGCAATTCTCATTATAAAAATTGGTGTTGTGAAAGCCAGCCGTAGGCTGGCTTTCACAACACCAATTTTGTGGTTTTCAGCGCTTTTGGCGCTGAAAACCACAAAATTGGTTTCACAATGAAAATTGCTGGATGCTGGTTGACTTAGTTGCTTAAAGCGTTAAAAAACTGTTGCAATCTCCCTAAAAAAGAGCCTGATTGTTGTCCTGTCTTTTGGCGAAATAGACGCTCGATATCTTCGCTAGATGGACGTTGGGCGACTTCGGCAAGTTTTTGCATTTCTATCTCAGTTTGTTGCCAAATCTGCCATGTCTGGGGATAGCAGCGCCATAAAGCTCCTAGCTCTAGAGGCTTGATGTAATAGGCTGTTTCAAAGGTGCTTAAAAAGCGATCGCGCATTTGTCTTGCGGCTAGCCCTAAGCCGACTTCGCTGTTTTCTAATCGCGGATTAAACATTACAAAAGGGCGATCGCCTGCTAACTTCACTAACTTTTCTACCTGTTCGACTTCTATCGAAGTTGGTTCGATCACCAAAAAAGCTTTATCTTCTTCGCGAATGGCTCGCCGTCCTTCATTAACTCCACGCACCGACACATCAAGATCCGCCCATTCCCTTTTCGCGAGGGCTGCGGCTCCTGCGTCAGCAAAAATGGCTTGCCATTCCTTGCCATAGTAATGATTAAAACTAGCCGCGATTTGATAAGCGATCGGCATCGATTTTAGTTCAGGAAAGCGTAAATCTACAATGATGCGTGTCGCTCCATCAGCGATCGCTTGATGTATGGCAGCGATCGCTTGTTCGGTTGCGTCTTCTAAGCTATTGGGAAGTAAAATTTGATCAGACTCTTGATTCATGTATGCATCTCGGTAAAGCTTCTAAGTAGATAAGCCGTGCCGCCCGCGTAGCGGGCGGCACGGCTTATCTGGGTTTAGTTTATAACTATTTTATCGCCAATCATGTAATCATAGAGCGCTGTGTGTAGTACAAGGAATGTTTTGAAAGGCTGGCTTTGCCAACCTTTCAAAACATTCCTTGGGTTTAACGAAGATTGCTATAAACCATGTCAAATTATCTGCAACAGGTGCGCGATCGCCTGATAAATTACCGTGACAAATTTCAAACGGAATTGGTTGATTCTACATCCCAATCCACTGTAAATTTGGCTTTGGTCATAACACAATCAAAATACCAATAGATACTGCAAAGCATTTGAAGATAATATCGACCAAGTTCGTGAATGACAATTGCTCACTCCTTTGCTTTAACCTGATGAAATAAGTATCTAGTTTTTCAAAGGGTGTGGTGATGATTGTAAATGTATCAGGGGCTTAATTCCTACAAGCGGAATATGGGTTAGAATACAACCATATATCTTAGACCCCTAGTAGAAAGACTACCAATCACATACAAATTATACAAATCGATATGGATGTGAGACTTGCATAAATAATGGCAATGCAGAGAGATGACTGGTTCCCTACTCCGATTTGGCACTTTGATGTTCCAAATTATGAGCAGCTAAACAAAAAATTACTTCAGGCAATTTGTGTTGAAAAGCAAAAAGACAATCAAGGTGTAAGTTGGTCAAATGGAATAGGATGGCATAGCAATAACTATTTACATCAACGTCCAGAATTCCAAGATATTGCCGAAATCATTGTAAATAATGCACTAGAGGCTGGAGAAGAAATTGGTTTTGACCTAAAAAAGTTCACAATGATCCTTGGAAATTGCTGGGCAGTTGTAAATCCAAAGTTTGCCTTTAATTTTGTCCACAATCATCCGAACTCAGTACTTAGTGGAGTCTACTATGTAAAAGCGCCTGAAAACTGCGGTGGTATTTTCTTTAAAGATTCTCGTGATGCTGCTCATATGTTTATGCCTGCGCTTGCCGAAATGACTCCTTGGATGCTCCAAAAAATTACCTATAAAGCAACAGCAGGCAAAATGATAATTTTCCCAAGTTGGTTAAATCATGGAGTGGAACCAAATCTTAGCGATGAAGAGCGTGTTTGTATTAGCTTTAATATCAGCATGACTTATTTAATATAGACTCACAGGAAACTGATGAGGTTAGCGTTAGGTTTGAGATGTCTCTGACATAGGCAACTAAAGCAGCTCCCTTACTTGTGATTGCGTGTGATATCACAAGATTAGAATAGGGAGAGATCGCCGATTTACAGGATTTCCACAAGCTAATTTTACTAGTTTTCAATAAAACTGAGCAGCATCAGCTTGAATTCTGAAAATCTAGTGAACAAAAAGATTGCTGAAAGAGATAATTTCCAATGTACTGCCTAATTCAATTTTGCAGAGATTTCAAAAGATATAGGCGCAGCTTCGCGCTTCCTATATCTTCTTTGGGATTTAGGAAAGCGCAAAGCGCTGTATCAAAAATTCCAGTCACGGCAAAAAGTAAACCACTCTCTAAGCTTGAGGCGATCGCTTCTCTGTAAACGTTGTTCTTGCCACTGTTTGGCTAGCTTGAGATTTATCTCTATCCCTAAATTGGGAGCTAACTCCTGCACCTTGATTTTTCCTTGCATGGCGATCGCGATCGTATCAATTACTAATCGAGCATGATTTCCCACCATACTTGCCCCCAAAATGTATCCTTGTCGGTCACAAATAACTCTGCACAGATCCATTTCTCCACTGGCGCTTTCTAAAACACAAATAGATTTTGAGCTTGGTAATTCCATCAGTCCCACTTGCGCTAGCGGTGGGGAGGTCTGCACATAGACAATCTCTGGAATAGTCTTCGCTAAAGGCGATTTCCAAAAATTCATCAATCCTAAAGTCAACCTAGTTGGCAATGTTATTTGGATAATATGCACTACATCTTGCGGACTTCGACATTGGTAAATGTGAGGATCCTTAGGAAGTTGAAGTGGATCTGGGGGATTTGTTAACAAGAGGTAATCGCAGTCGATAGTATGACGCTCTAGCCAAATTTTTGTATGCGCTCCCTCTTTGCTAACTGCCGTAACTTTAGATCGCGTATAGATTTCCACGCCCTCAGCCTCTAGCTGTGCTTGCAAAGTTCGCGCGATCGCCACATCTACATTTGGCAAGATATGTAGATGTTTAGTGATTAATAAGGTCTTAACCCCAAAAAAATTGATAGCTTGAGCTAACTCACAGCTATAGGGATCATCACCAATTAAAGCGATCGCCTTAGGTAGCTCTGGTAAATGCAATAGCTGAGGCACTGTTAAATAGTCACACTGAGCTAGTCCAAAAATATTCTGCTTCAGCGCGGAAACATCATCGGCAATCGCGTAGGCTCGCGCACTAATCTGACGATGAATTACTTGCTCAATCTCGCCTGTTAATTTGCTTTTAATAGATTGACTAATCTCCAACAGAGGCGGGTTATTAGGTTTGTTTTTAAACTTACCTTGAAATCTTGGCTTACCCAAAATGACATCCACGCCCATACTTGACATCATTTCCAATATTTCTAGCTGCTCAAACGAACCTAAGACGGTCGAGATTTCTTTAGAAAATTTTGTAAACCTTTCTTGTCGAGAATAGTCTTTGAGCTTGCCCTGTAAAGAGATCAAAGCATCGTGGACTTGCTTAGTATTCAAAGCAGTATGGTTTACTGAGCGATCGCCAATTTCTAGCTCACAAACCCAAGCAATCCTTGCTTCCAGTTTTGCCGCAGAAGTAACCAGTGTTTGAGCATAAGCGCCCATCCCTATTACAACAAGGTCATAGTCAACCGACATAACTAAAAGATTACTAAAGAAATTACTAATTAAGTATAGGTGTCACTAGGACATATAGCTGCCGCCATTTATAAAGTATAGTTGTGCCGCTTTGCGGCACAACTATACTTTTGGGTTTACTTTGCCAAAATACGATCAAGAGAAAATTTTGCTGCTGCCGACACTTGCGGATGAGCATCTTTGACCAAATAGTTTAGTGCCGACAAACTTTTGTCACACTTGAGATGCCCCAAAGCCTCAGCCAAGCGCTGTCTAGTCAACCAATCTTCAGACTGAGCAAATCGTAAAATTGGCTCCACACAACGTAAATCTCCTACTTCCCCCAAAGCGGCGATCGCAGCTTGATGCAACACAGTTTCCTCACTGTCTAAGGCTTGGATTAAAGCATCATAGGCGCGAACATCGCCCAAGTTACCCAGTGATACAGCCGCACTAAATCTAACTAGCCATTCCGTATCTTCATAAAAAGCCCTTAACAAAGGCTCAACGGCACGGTTGTCCTGCAAATACCCCATCGCACCCGCCGCATCAGCGCGAATTCCATAGTCATTCTCAGTCTCTAAAATCTTTGCCAAAATAGGAAAGCAATCCTCTGTATGCTTCAATCCCAGCGCAAATACTGCCATCGAACGAATCTGGAGATTCTCATCATCAATTACCTTTAAAATTAAGGGTACGGCTTGTTCGGGTGTCAACTCTCGCAATGACACCAAAGCCCGCAGGCGATCGCGAGAATTATCACTCTCTAATCGTTGAGCGATCGCCTCCAAATCTTGGTTTGAGGTGGTCTCTAAATCTTGGCTCTGCTTGGCAAATGACATAAAAATCTCATAATTAAATCAAAAAAATAGCCCGAATGTATGACAGAACACTGAGAATTAGTGTGCTAGACTACATGAAGAAAAAATATATGTAATCAATTTATCAGTAACTATACTAACGAAAAGTTATATTTGCTGATGCTGAACGCTCGGATCAGTCCGAGGTCAAACATATATATTCTAAAAAACTTATAATTTGCTCTCGTGAGGAGTGGAAAATGAAAAAAGTATCTTTGAATTTAGCTGGTAGCTTGAGCTTGCTTAGTGTTATCGGTGCTGTCGCAACAGCCCCTGCATTTGCCGAAACCACAGGCGTAGCTCAAATGAGCCAAGCAATGAGTAACGATCCTGTTGCTCAAAATGTAACTTCCGTATCCCAACTTAGCGATGTTCGTCCTACTGATTGGGCTTTTACCGCTTTGCAATCCCTAGTCGAGCGTTACGGTTGTATCGCTGGCTATCCTGACAGCACCTTCCGTGGCAAACAAGCCACCACCCGTTACGAATTTGCTGCTGGTTTGAATGCTTGCTTAGACAAGATCAACGAAATTATCTCCGCAGGTTTGGCTGACAAAGTTGGCAAAGAAGACCTCGCCACTTTGCAAAAGCTTCAAGAAGAGTTTGCTGCTGAGCTAGCAACCCTCCGTGGTCGTGTTGATGCTCTCGACGCTAAGACTGCCAAGCTTGAAGCTCAGCAGTTCTCCACCACCACCAAGCTCTCTGGTGAAGCAATCTTCTCTGTACAAGGCGGTAGTGGTAACTCTGGGACTCCAAAAAACACCAATATCTTTGTATCTAGCCGTGTCCGCTTAGATTTGAATACTAGCTTCACTGGCAGCGACTTGCTCAAGACCAGATTAGAAGTTGGCAATGGTGCAGGGGGCAACATTCCTGGAACTTTTGGTGCTGCTGGCACTAATGGTACTAATGGAGTTAGTACCAACATTGGATTTGGTACTTATGGTCAAGATTACGCTAACTTGACTGGTGGATCTAACTTTACCCTTGCTAAGTTGCGCTACGACTTTAATCTTGGTGATGCTCGCGTATCTATTGGGCCTGTAATGCATGCCTATGATCACATTGATACAAATAGTTATGCTAACTACGAAGGAACTGACTTTGCATCTACCTTCTTCATCAATAATCCCCTTCTGATATTGATCAACGGTCAAACTGGTGGAGCAGGCGCTGCTTTTGACTGGAATCTTGGTAAGAGTGCTTTCACGGTTCGTGGTCTTTACCTAGCAGGTAATGCTAGCAGCCCTAGTAGTGTTACTACTGGTACTAGCATCACTAATGGAGGTTTATTTGGCGATGCTTACCAAGCCAGTGGTGAGTTAGAGTTTGCACCGAAGAATGCTAGTGGTGACAAGCCTTTTGCTCTCAAGCTTACTTATACCAATGGCTCGGTAAATAACACTACTATCAATGCTGGTGGTGTAAACGCTGAATGGAAGTTTGCAAAAAATATTGCTATCTTCGGTCGTTATGGTTTTGGCACACTTGATAATCGTGGCGCTCTCGCTAGTGCTGCACCTTTCACCTCAGGGCTGGGTGCTAACGCAGGAACCACTAACTTGAGTCCTCAAACTTGGATGGCTGGATTTGCTTTTCCTGACTTGTTCAAAGAAGGTGCAATGGCAGCTGTTGCTGTTGGTCAGCCTTTCATTGAAAGACAGATCGGCAACTCAACTCAAACCAATGTGGAAGCGTTCTACAACTTTCCTTTAACCAGCAACATTCGCATCACTCCTGACATTCAGTTTATCTTCAACCCTAATAACGCCAGCACCAACAGCACTATCTTTGTTGGTACTCTAAGAACTGTATTCTCGTTCTAATTTTTTGCAAATCTGCATTAAATCTACAAAACAAGTAGCGGCGCTAAGTGCCACTACTTGTTTTTTTATAACTGCCGTCACAAACACAAAACCAGAATATGAGTAGCGGCGCTTCGCACAGCTACTCATATTCTGGTTTTGTGTTCTAACTAAAAAAGAGGTCACATTGTGACCTCTTTTTTAGTTGAGTCCCATTAAAGTTTTTGTCATCGGGAAATAAGTTGCCCAGACTTTAGGATCGGGACGGCTTGACCACTCACGGCGAGAGACACTTAGCTGAAGGATGATTGCGGCTTGATCTTGATTTTGAGCAGTGACTTTGACCGATACATCAGACACTAAAACTTCACGATCAAAGGTGAGTTGAGCCGCTGATCGCGCTAGGATTTCCGCCTTCCGAGTCATTACAGTGAAGCCTTCGTCTTGATTGACTTGCAACCTGATATCTACCTCACGCCGTTCGGCAACCGCACTACCCGCGATCGCCATAGTTGACAAGGTGGCGATCGCTGAAGCTAGTAAGTACTTAGAGAATTTACGAGACTGCTCAGCAATAGAAAAAAACGAAGCACCATGCGATTTGTTTTTCATAGTTATATTCGCTAGACACTCTCAAAAAAAAATTACAAAAAATCGTCGAGATATTAGCAAAAAACTGGGAAAGATGTGTGCTATTGTCTGCTAACAAATTTGGCTTTAGAGTTTAGCTCATTGAGCAACATATTTATAGCTATTTGATCGACTATTTTATTTATTAAGTACTTAGGCGCAATTAAATATAAAATCCAAAAACTTGTGGCGCACGCTGCGTGTGCGCCACAGCTTGGGTTCTGGTTTTAATGATGCTGAGTTACTTACTTTCGTCTTTTCTGCTTAATTATTAATTTACGATCACTGGAGGTCTTCTGGGGGTGTTATGTCAAAAGCGCTGATTAGCAACTTAATTAATGAAATTAATGCTGTACTGAGCCATCCTGTGGGGTCAGTATCCCGTCGTCGCGCTGAACCAGATGCGCTACACCAACGCGAACAGTTAAAGCAGTTGCGATCGCACCTTGAGAACTTACCAGACGATGCATCGTTGGGAAATGTAGAGCAGCAATTTCAAGCTTTAGTGGCAAGGTTGCAGAGTCAAGTGGGGTTTGGTGGCAACCCGACTCAAATCAACTCCACAAAACCAGAAACATTAAGCATGGAAAAATCTAAAACGGATAAACTAGAGATATTGCCGACCCTATTAGTTCACCCGTCAAATAATAATTTATTAGGCTCTGAAACTGACTTAGTAATGGAGAACCGCCCAATGACGAATGGTACCCCCGAACCTAATCCTACATTTGTCAACGATCGCATGATTGCTTCGCTTCAGCAGGCAATTCAACAAACCTTGCAACAGGTGGTCAAAGAGTCAGTCCAGACATCGGTGCAACAGGTAGTCAGCCAAACCTTAGCCGTAGAAAGAGCGCTAATGGTGGGAGAAATTTCGGCAAGTTTGAACAAAATTGTCGAAGCCCAGCAGCGATCGCAAATAAGTCAAGAATTAGTAACTTTAAATCAACAGAAACAAAAACTAAGTTCAGAAATCCTGCAACTAGAGTCAGATCGTGCAGCTTGGATGCAGCAGTTTCAAGAATTTCAGAATAGCCAGCAGCAATCACTTAGTCACTCCCTAAGATCCGTGGATAGTTACTTGCGTGAGCAAATCAATGACACTTTGCAACAAGCGGTAACAATTACGCCTCCTGTCATTGCTCAGACTGCCCCAGAGACAGAGCTAGCAAACAGGGTACAAGAGCAAACTGATCGCTTCTTACTGCAACTAGATGAAATGTTTAACTCCACATTTCGATCGCTAGAGCAGGATATCCAAGGCTACCAAAGCTCAATTGAGGCGAAGATTGGCTATATGGAGACTCTTGAACAAAAAGGTGAGGCTTTAATTAGTGCTTTGGTGGAGCGAATTAATCAACAAACAGATCAGCAGCCTCATAACTCAACAGAAAATCCCCCAGTTGATAATTTTGCAGATTTGCCAGAAGATATTCCATCCAGATATCTAGAAACTGTAATGGAGCCTGCTGATGAAAATCTAATTAATACTTTGCTAGCGGGCAATCAGTTTGGAGAAGCGATCTCCGAACACCTCCCTGAGCTAACCATTGATACCGTTAGCGAACCTGTATTGCCTAACGAGGACGCTATTGACGCTAATCCAGATGCTGAGATCTTGGCGCATTTAGATACACAACTAGAACCGCAAGAAACTGGCTTATCTATTAAGAACGTATCTGTTGATAGTGTAATGGAACTTGAGTCTATCTTAGGTGCAGAATCGGAGCCACTTTTTGAAGGTTTGGCTGAGCAGAATGCATCATCAGACTTGATGGACTTTGAGGCAGACGATAATGTTATTCATGATTACCGCAGCGCCGAGATCGCCCATACGCTCAATCCAGACTTTGACGCTGAGGCAGCTACTCAAATAGTAGAATCCTTTAATTTTCCACAGTCAGATCTAGATATTGATGAAATTGCAGAAGCAATCAGGATGGCTGACTTTGCCTCTTTAGATTTATCGCCTAATGCAGACACTAAGATATCTAGCGAAATATCAGAAATTACTCAAGATCAAGCAATCGATGATCCTGAACTTTTACGCTGGCTAGAAGAAAGCCATGATCGCCCTATTCCCATCAACCTAGCGGAAGTCTCTGCCGATGAGGAATTAATGTCCTGGTTGGGCAATGACGCGATCGATATGGCGAAGTTACCTGAGTCTTCACAAACTCAAGCTGTAGAAAAAATTAGCTCCCTACCTGAGTTAGCGATCGCCCTTGATTTAGAAACCAGTGCCACTTTAGAAACTAGGGAAATCATTGCTGACAACGATGTCGAAAATCAACTTGATCAGTTCTTCAGTGAACCTAGCAGCGACCAAGTAGATGATTCTGACGAGTCTTTAATTTTGCTGGCTAATAATGATTCCGAAGATTTAGAATTTCCTAATTGGGAAGACTCGTTAGTTAAAGAACTAAACTCTGATTTGGCAAGGCTGGAAACAGGATTTAGCAATGATCCGATGATTGCAGCTAATCTCGATCAATTTATTCGCAATACTCCCTATTCTTTGACTAATTGGGAAGTCGAAGAGTCACAGAAATATCCGACCATTATTGATATAGCCGCCCAAACATCCGATCTCCGACAAATTCCTACATCCCCATCAATAGCGCCATCAACGCCCTTCGATCAGAATATTCCACCTATTATCGAAAATCCTGACCTTCTATTTATTGATGGTTTTGCCGAATCTTTTGAGGATACTCAGGCGTTCTCTTTAGATGAAGCAAGAGCCTTTCATCCTAGCGAACAAGCAGAAGTTGTAATTGACTTTATGGAGTCACAGTCATCACCCTTTGCTCCATCCTTGAGTGAAATTCCCGATATTTTTGAAAACACCGATAGATTGTTTGAGTCCAGTCAAGATATGACTGACGCTGCTGATCAGGGAAATAATCGTGATGATATGGATGCTATTTTTGCAGAGGTGATTGCTGAAAACGCAGCTAGATATGCCCAGCCAACTCCCTTTGAAACCACCGATGAATTGGAAGAGCTATTTGTGCGATCGCCTGACACAATCATCACTGAGGCGACAGTTTCAGAGATCGAGCAAAAGATTTCTATAGAAGAAGATGAAAGTGATCTAGATACCCTTCTCTATGGATTTGATCCTGACAGCGCTCAAAATCAGCAAGATTTGGATACATTTATGCAGGTTCCCGTTCCCCATAGCTATAGGGAAATTGACTCTGGAGCAGAAACCTTTAATGATTCACTCCAGTTTGCAGAACCCATTGAATTTATAGAAGAGCTAGATACAATTTTGCAGGGCTATGTGAAGCCAGAATCAATTAATTTTGATGCTTCAGCAGAGACTAGTTTTGCCGAGTTTGAAAGTTTACCCACCGTAATAGAGCAACCTAGTTCTATCACGGTTAGTGTTTCTCATCCAGAAGAAAGTTGGAGTGATGCTCTAGATCAACTGGAATCCGCGCTGTCACAACCGACTGAGTCTGAACTAGATGAGCCTTCGAGTATTGATTTATCCGCCGATGAGTTTTTTGCATCCTTGGAGTATAACAAACTCAATTCTTTTGCAGATAAGGGTGACCCATTAGGACAAGCTAATCGCTCAAACTATGATTTAGCTGAGGAATTTGATCATAATTTAAATAATCAGGCAGAAGAAAAGGAAGAAGAAGACCTGTTATTAAATAAGTTTGCCGATGCTCAGACCGATGATCATAGTGGTAAAGCTCTAGATAGCGATTGGGAAAATCTATTAAGTGATTTGAATACCTTTAGTTTCCGAGAGCCATTACTAGATGATCAGCGTGAACAGTTGGGGTTGTCGTCGATCGCACCAATCGCCGACAGTCTTGAAAGCGTCTTAGATATTGACTCGTTAGTAGTCGAGTCCCAAAGGACTGCGTTAATTCCGCCTCCGATTGAGAAGGAAGTCTACAGCCTTGATGATCATTGGATTTTGGGTATTGACTTTGGAGCGAGTGGGTTACGAGCTAGCCTGCTCAATGACAATACTGGCAAGGTTTATCTATTATCCCTTGATAGTACCGAAGAGTTACCTTGTAAATTAGCATGGTCTGCTAATCAGAATCTCGATGATCCGATCGCCTCAGATATTCGATTATTAACTAAAAAGGCTCAAAATTCTGGACGATCATCAGATAAAGAACTAGAGCAAGGTGAAGTATCGATCTATCAGTTTAAGCAATTTCTTAAAATTGGCTTACCCTATCGTGGGGTTAGCTCTTGGCAGCCAATTGTGCAGTGGTCGAGCGGGCATCAAGTTAGTCTGCGTTGGTTGATTGCCGCTCTCAAGACGCTACTAGAACAAATTCAAACTCGTGCTGAGAACTCTCAATTACCAGACTTGGGATTGATTTTACTCAAGCTAAGTGGCGTAGTGTTTGGCTATCCATCTAACTGGTCAGACACTTACATTCTTAATGTCCGTGAAGCGATTTTGAAGGCTGGTTTGGTTAAACAAGCCGAACAGGTAATGTCAGTCGAGCAGGCGATCGCGCCATTACTAGCCCTAATTCATGAACGCAAGATATCCTCAGATATTACTGTTCTCATTGATGTGGGTGCGGTCTCCACTAGCCTTTGTCTGGCTAAGGGAATCGCTGACCTAAGAGCGATCACCAATCAATCTCAGGATTATCTAGCCAAAGAACAGGCTAGCCAACGCTCAAAGCTACAAATGCTTAGCTTTGACTATGCAGGAATCAATATTAGCCAAGATATTATTGTGCATTTGTTCTATCCTCATTGGCAATTGATCACTAATCCTAATCGCCACCTATGTAAGTTTGATTATCTCAGCTTACCTGAAATTGGCGTGGCGGCGACGGCTCAACGGATTTTACTACATCAATATCTATTGAGTTCTGAGGTCGGACAGCAAATGTTAGAGCTTGCTGATCGTGTAAAAATTATGTTTGGACAAGATGCCCATCTCGACACTTGGAATGAAGAATTAATGGGGCAGCCGCTTGTCGTATTGCGCCGTGAATTAGAGAATCTGATCTTGCAACCGTTTATCCAACGCATCAATCGCGAACTGAATGCGATCTTCAGTAATGCTGGAATATTGGGTGATGATGTGAGTCAGGTATTTTTGATTGGGAATACAATGCAAATTCCACTCTTGTCGCGTTGGATTACGCAAAAGTTGCCCAATGTTAAAATTGAAAGCCTAGAAAGTTCTGCGATCGCCACAGGGTTAGCGGTTTCACCGCTCTATCCTGCTTTGCATAATGTGGCGCGTCAGCAATATTCTGATTACTTTCTATTACAAGAGATCTGTCGCCTCAATCTAACTAAATCGATTACTCCTTCTCAACTGTTGCAACAGTTACAGATGCGGGGTATTAATATCAAAGTCTGCCGTGATCGCATTTTGACAATTTTGCAAGGAGATTTACCTGCGGGACTATTTCCTTGGCTAGAGCCAGAGCAAGCAATGGTGTTAGAAGATCCCACCCTCAGCAGTGATCTATATGCTGGCAAGTTGTTTGAGCTAGAAACCGATGGTACTTATCAGCCTAATGTCACTAAGTTTCAGCAGTTGCGGGTATATTTGCAAGCTATTACTGGCAATATGACTCAGACCCTCAATGAGCCTTTGGTTTTTCCTGAGCTTGTTTAAATAGCGATCGCTTATAGTTATAACCCTCAAAAAATCTTGACTATATCTGCGCCATTTTTGGCAAGATATGGTAACCTATTGGCACTTTCGTGCTGTTAAAAATTGACAGCCTAGAGACAGCAACAACATAGCAACGCTATTTTTTGCTTGCTAAGCCCCCACCGCGTTTATTGCATATGTACATTAAAAATGTAGAACTCACCAGATTTAAGTCCTTCGGCTCGACTGTATCAATCCCGCTATTACAGGGGTTTACAGTGGTTTCGGGACCCAATGGATCGGGCAAATCGAATATTTTGGACGCGTTGCTATTTGCGCTGGGGTTAGCAGGGTCGAAGGGAATGCGGGCGGATCGCTTGCCAGATTTGGTGAACCAAGCCCATAGCAAAAAAGGGCGCATGGTCGAGGCAAGTGTGATCGTCACCTTTGCCCTCGAAGATGAGGAAATGGCGGCGCTGCAAAGCGAAGGCGTGGATATTCCCAAGGCGGAAGGGCATACCGAGGGCGAATGGACAGTGATGCGGAAGTTGCGGGTGACGAGTCAGGGGACTTATACTTCTACTTATTATATTAATGGAACGCCTTGCAATTTGAGCGAATTGCATGAACAGTTAGCGAAGTTCCGCATTTATCCTGAAGGCTATAATGTCGTGTTGCAGGGGGATGTCACGGGCATTATCTCCATGAACTCTAGGGAGAGACGCGAGATCATTGATGAATTGGCGGGGGTGGGCGAGTTCGATCGCAAGATTTCCACAGCTAAGGATAAGCTCGATGATGTGAAGGCGCAGGAAGAGAGATTCCGCATTGTGGAACAGGAATTGATTGCTAATAAAGAGAAGTTAAAGGGCGATCGCGTTAAGGCGGAGAAATATAAGGCGTTACGGTTGGAATATGAACGCATGGAGGCATCGGAGGCGGTGCTGCAACAGCGTGAGATTAACTATCAGCAATCTCTGCGTAATGTCGAGTTAGTTAACAACCGTGAACAATGCGGCAATATTGAGAAGTCTCTAATCGAACTTTCGCAGGTCATCGAAACAGGCACGGTGCAGCTTAATGAACTTAGCGATCGCGTGCATACTCTCGGTGAAGAAGAATATCTCTCGGTATCGAGTAACTTGTCAGGGCAGCAGGCAGAATTGCGCGGTTTGCAACGGCAGCAGCAGTCTCTAACCAGTTCTTACCAAAATAATCAAAATCATATTGTCAGTACTCAGGAAGATATTGACAAGCTCCTGCGGGAATCAGAACAGTTAGAATCGCAAAAGCAATTTAAAGAAGAGGCGGTCGCTACTGCCGAAAAAGCTCGCGATCAGCAATCTGGGATTGTGTCGCAATATCGCAAAGAAGTCCAAGCGATCGCCTCAGCATCATCGGAATGGGTACGTCAGCAAACCCAATTACGTCAAGATGTTGATACAGCCCAAGCGGAACTTGATCCGCAAAAGCAAGAACAAACTCGGATTAAGGAAGTCCTCAATCAGCGATCGCTACAATTGGAATCTCAAGAGAAGGAACTCAAAGAGATTGTGGCTGGCGAAGGGCGCTATGCGGTGGATATGCTCTCTAATCAGTCTTTAGAGGATGCGCTACGCTTACAGGAAGCTGAGGTTAGCGGTGCAGAATCTTTAGTACAGACCCTTGCCAAAAATCTGGCGGAAGCCCAATTAGAAGTACAACTTCAAAATGAAACGATTGATCGCCTTAATCAAGAGCAACGGGTAAAGTCTCGTCAACTGGATAAACTCGAAGCTCAGGTACAGGCAAGCCGCGAAGTTCAAGGCACTAGAGCTTCACAGGTAATCATCGAAGCGGATATGTCGGGGGTATATGGACTGGTCGCCCAATTGGGCTTAGTAGAACCACGCTATCAATTAGCGCTGGAAATCTGTGCGGGGGGCAGGTTGGGAAATCTAGTCGTCGAGAGCGATGAGGTTGCATCCGAAGCGATCGCCTTACTCAAAAAGGAACGGGCAGGACGGGCGACCTTCTTACCACTAAACAAACTACAGGCTGCGCGATTCCCATCACGCACTGAAGCTCAAAAATTGGGAGCGATCGACTACGCCTTTAATCTCGTTACCTACGAAGACCGTTACCAAGATGTCTTCTCCTTTGTATTTGGCAATACGCTGGTATTTGAGAATCTCAATCAAGCGCGATTCCATATTGGCAAATATCGGATGGTGACGCTCGAAGGTGAGATTCTGGAAACATCAGGAGCAATGACGGGCGGTAGCGCTCCTCTGCATACGAGTCTCCATTTCGGCAATGCTAAGCCTGCGGAGTCTTCGGAAACTAAGCAATTGCGCGATCGCCTGTTGGAAATTGACCAAATGTTAGCGAGACTTAATCAACGGCTGCGGGGTGCGCTGACGGGCATTGCCAAGTTTGAAGAGCAGTTGCAATCCGCAAGAACGACTCACCGTGAATCTCAACTCAAGCGCGATCGCATTTATGAACAAATCGAACGTAACAGCCGCGATCGCACTCGTTTGCAAGACCAAATTCAAAAAACTCGCGCCGCCATTGAGATCGGTCAAGCTCAACTCAATACCCTCGATGGCAATATTGCTGAGCTAGAAGCTAAACTTTTAGTCAAGCGTGCCGAGCTAACGGAACTAGAGAAATCAGGAACCCATACCCGTTGGCTACAGGCTCAAGATGCTCTCCAAGGTCAAGATGCCCTATTAAATAGTGCGGAAATTGAACTGCGAACCGCTAAGCAACAGTTAGCTGAATTAGAGAATCAGCACAAACTGGCTCTCGAAAAAATGGCACAACGCCAAATCCGTCTCCAAGAATTGCGTAGTACCCAGACAGAGTTGATTAATAGTACTTCGCAGATTCAAATGCAGATTAAGCAAACTGAACAGGCGATCGCCTCCTATCAATCGCGTCTTGAAGTTCTCGAACAAACCATTGGTGCTGCCAAACAAGAACGGGATGCTGCCGAGCGATCGCTCCGTACTCAACAGCAACAGCAGCAACAACAGGAATGGCAGTTACAAAAAAATCGTGAGCGTCAAGTTGAACTAGAACAGCAAATCGCGCAATTTACAGAACAACTGGAACTAATCGAACTTCCTGACATCGTGCCTGAAGTGCCTGAAACGATGACCCTCGAACAGTTGCAACTAGAGCAACGCCGTCTCCTCAAGCGCATCCAGTCGATGGAACCCGTCAACATGATGGCGATCGCTGAATACGAAGCCACATCCGAACGTCTCGATGAACTGAGTAGCCGATTGGAAACCCTTAACCAAGAGCGTACTGAACTCTTAATCAGAATTGAGAACTTTACAACTTTGCGTCAACGTGCCTTTATGCAAGCCTTTGATGCGGTTAATGGTCATTTCAAAGAAATATTTTCTGAGCTTTCCGATGGTGATGGCTACCTGCAATTAGAAAATCCCAATGCGCCCCTAAGTGGTGGCTTAACTTTAGTCGCGCACCCCAAAGGTAAGCAAGTCCAAAACCTCTCATCGATGTCTGGCGGCGAAAAATCCCTCACCGCTCTTAGCTTCATCTTTGCTTTACAGCGCTATCGCCCTTCGCCTTTCTACGCCTTCGATGAAGTCGATATGTTTCTCGATGGTTCCAATGTGGAGCGTCTTTCAAAAATGGTTCGCAAGCAAGCCAATCTCGCGCAGTTTATCGTGGTTAGCCTCCGCCGCCCGATGATCGAAGCCTCCGAGCGGACTATTGGCGTAACTCAGGCTCGTGGTGAGCATACGCAAGTTTTAGGCTTAGAACTGCGATCATCATCGAGTTAGAGTTGATGGCGATCGCGATCGCAATTTGTCTACTGAGAAATATCGTCATAATGCCAAAATCCTGTAGATACTGTCTTGACTTTTTAGTACTCAAGACAGTATCTACAGTTTTCGTTTATACGTTTTTATGCCTTATAATCCTGAAATTCATCATCGACGCTCCATTCGTTTACAGGGCTATAAATAGGGCTTGAAAGTAGATAGAAAGAGTAAAATCTGCTCTGTCCTTTGCTTTTATTTCCCAACAGGTCTAATGTAGTAATCAAACTACGCAATAGTAAATCCATGCAAATTAAAGCAGTTATTTGGCAAGAGGATGATGTTTGGTGTGGTTCTGTCCCTGCGCTGAAAGGTTGCCATACTTGGGGAGACAGCTACGAACATCTATTGGAAATGTTGCAAGATGCTGTGCAGGCATGGTTAGAGGTTGCTAGCGAAAATCAAACTTTAGAAGCAGATAAACAACTCGTTGAGTTATCTCTATGAAATCAATCTCAGGCAAAGCTCTCTGCAAGGTTTTTGAGCGTAGAGGATAGGAACTGAAGAGGGTTATGGGTAGCCATCACATATACACAAAGCAAGGCTCTGAAGCAATTATTTCTATTCCAGTTCATGGGAATCGTGATCTGCCAACTGGAACTCTCAAAAGCATCATGAAGGATGCAGGATTGAACGAGAATAATTTGTAAGTTTTATTTGGCTGAGCAAAGCCGAAGCTACTTTAGGCGACATTTTTTATCGCTCAGTGCCTAATCACAAAAAAAAGAGCGTTGTAAAACAACGCTCTTTTTTTCTACGGAGAGGGGGAGATTCGAACTCCCGTTAGGTGTGACCCCAAATCTGATTTCGAGTCAGACGCATTCAACCACTCTGCCACCTCTCCAAATATGCTCTGTAAACTATATGGTAAGCAAAGCAATTGTTATGATATCACAGCAAGTCTACTTTTGTAGCACTTTGATTAAAATTTCAGCAATTCTCATTATGAAACCAATTTTGGGGTTTTCAGCACCTTCGGCGCTGAAAACCCCAAAATTGGTTTTGTGACAGCCAGCCTTAGGCTGGCTGTCACAAAACCAATTTTTATAATGAGAATTGCTGTTAAAATTCCCCCTATTCTCCTTATGAAAATCTCCAAAACCCAAGAGAGAGTTGCGCCGCAACTCTCTCTTGGGTTTTGGCTTTGTTCTAGCAGCTATAGCTTTCAAAATTAGTTTTATCCCGATCGCCCAAAATAACGGTAGGATTTCCGATGAATTACTTACACTCTCATCCCACCATCGTCATGGAATCTCCTAGAAACTTAGGCTATCGTCAGCCAGCCGAATGGCAACCCCACAAAGCCTGTTGGTTAGCCTTTCCTAGCCATCGTGATCTGTGGTTAGATGCACTCGATATTGTCCAAGCAGAATTTGTTGCCCTCGCTAAAGCGATCGCCTCCTCAGAAACTCTGGAGATATTGGTTCTCCAAGAAACTGCCGCGATCGCTAAGGAACTTCTCAAGGATTTGCCAGTACGCTTCCATGAGATTAACTTTGGTGATATCTGGATGCGTGACATAACTCCTATCTATGTTAAAGATGCAGTAGGAAATCTCGGCGCACTAAAATTTCAATGGAATGGTTGGGGTGGTAAATACCTGTTAGAGCATGACAACCTAGTAGCGACGAATATACTCAACACTTTTGATATACCTAAGTTTGAGTTTGACTGGGTGCTAGAAGGCGGCGCGATCGAGGTTGATGGGGAAGGAACTTGTCTGACGACAAAACAATGCTTGCTAAATCCCAATCGCAATCCAAATATGGATCAAGCTGCGATCGAGCTTGGCTTAAAGAATGCTTTAGGTGTGGAAAAAATTCTTTGGATTGAAGAAGGATTACTCAATGATCATACCGATGGACATATTGACACGATCGCTCGCTTTGTCGCGCCGCAAAAAGTCATGTGTATGTACCCCACTTCCACTGATGATCCTAATCACCAAGTTCTGTTAGATATTGCCTCTCAATTAGAGTCAATGACCGATGCTCAGGGTCGCAACCTAGAGGTAATTAAGATTCCCTCACCAAGTCTGATTCTTGATGATGAGGGCGAGATTATGCCTGCTAGCTATCTCAATTTCTATATTTCCAACGACAGCGTTATCATTCCTACCTATGGCTCTGATAACGATGATTTAGCGGTGCAAGCCATCGCAAAGCATTTCCCTGATCGCAAAGTGATCGGACTTTCTGCCAAACATATTCTCTTAGGTGGCGGCGCATTTCATTGCATCACCTGTCATCAGCCCATCTAGACAAATCGCCCGCTAAGCGGGCGATTTGTCTTTTGTGTTTGACCGATTTGCTGAGTAGCTCAGCATAGTTGTAATTGCTGTGCCGCCCGCGCAGCGGGCGGCACAGCAATTACTTAAAGTTGATTACGTTCTACATCAAATCGATAGGATTGGAAGCCAGTAAAATTTGCTCTCTTTTCAGAACTAGACAACGCGATCGCTACATGTTCAAAGGGAGATAAATGAGCAGGTTTAGAGCTAAGCAAGCGATCGTGCAATTTGATGTCATCCGCAAGACTACGAACCCCATCATGATTGAGATAGCTAACTCTGGCACAACGCCCTACCGAAATCTTCACTAACTCATCAATATCGAGAATTTCGGCAATATCGTCTTGTTTAATCAAAGGTAAGTGCCATTGTCCTTGTGAGAGTTGCTGTGGCTGGCTTACATCATAGGCAGCCTTCATTTTATGTGCAAGATTTTGAATTTCAGGCTGAGCGTCAGGATGACAGCGTTGTTCAAAAAAGTTTCGATATTCTGTTCCCGAACAAATTACGGTAATTGTCGAAAAAGGTTCTAATAGTCTATTAACCACTTGCTTATGAATCCCAATTTCCACAAGTCGCTTGGCATGGCGAATTGCATCATTTCTTGCTTCTTGCCAAACTTCTCTCGCTAGATTTGCTTCTACTTCTGTAACTTCTGTTTGAGCAGACATTCCCTTTTGGTTTTTACCCCAATGTAATGGATAAACCTCTTGAGATTCCACTAGTTTGATCATCTTCTCTACAGGAATAGCCCGACTACTACTGCTGTTTTTACTTAGCATTCGATGAGTCATAAACTCAGAATGAATCATCCGATGGTAGGTCAGTACAAAGGTTGTCAAGCGATCGCCTGTTGTATTCACACTATCCGCAATAATTTCCGCCTTAGGTTGAAACATAAATCTATAAATTTTTCTGTAGTCTTAAAATATTAACAATCTCTTTTCGATGAATAGAATGTTGCAGCTATGCCTTGCAATACTTTACTCACCCTAAAGCGAGCAAATTACATCCTATAGCATTAAAGTCCAAAGCGCTGTAAGATAGCAAACACACCTCAGAGCATACATATTTGCTCAGTTTTTCGCTATGACGATCGCCATGATACGCAATGACGACTCAACTATTTTAAATAATGATGTAACTCCATATAGCCCATTGGACTTATTACCTGAAGAGGAATCACCTCTTCCTGATCCTGATGAAATGCTGTTGCTTCTCAACTCTGCAATTATTTTTGAGAGAATGCAAGCAGCTAGAGCCTTTTGCGAATTAGAAGATCCTCGTTCGATACCCCGTCTCATTGAGCTATTGCAAGATGAATGTCCCCTTGTTCGAGTCAGTGCCGCCTATGCTTTAGGACGCAACAAAAGTGAACAGGCGATCGCGCCGCTAATCAGCCAACTAAGACAGGACTGGAATGGGTATGTGCGTAAAGGCATAGTCTGGGCGTTGGGAACTTGTCGTGCCAAAGTAGGTTTGCCACCCTTGATTTCGGCTCTAAAGTACGACATTATGGCGGTGCGACTATGGGCAGCTAGCGCCCTCGGACAGTTGGGCGACACTCAGGCGATCGCGGCGCTAACTGAGGCTCTGACTGAAGATATTACTGCCACAGTGCGTGGCAACTGCGCTTGGTCACTGGGCAAATTAATCACCCAAATGCGTTGCGAAGATACTTTTCACACTGAGATTTATCATGAAGCTGTGGATGCTTTGATCAATGCTTTGATTGATGATGATCTTAGTGTGCAGACCGATGCTAGAAATGCTTTACGCAAAGTAGGTGATCCTAGGGGCTTAAAAGTATTAGATCGCATTGAAATGGATCAAGGTTATTGCGAGTTTTAAAACCAATTTTGGGGTTTGCAGCGCCTAAGGCGCTGCAAACCCCAAAATTGGTTTTTTGAAAGCCAGCCTGCGGTTGGCTTTCAAAAATCAATTTTTATAATGAGAATTGATGGAAAGTTGATCTTAGTATTTGACAAATGCGCGATCGCTGCTATGATTAGTAACTGCACATAGCAAAAATTGCGAATGTAGTTTAGTGGTAAAACCCCTGCCTTCCAAGCAGATGTTGCGGGTTCGATTCCCGCCATTCGCTTAATCTCAAAACCCAAAATAAAGGACGGCGCTTAGCGCCGTCCTTTATTTTGGGTTTTGATTGGAGCGCTGTAAGTGCGACTCTTTTATTTGAGCAAATCCCTAATGACTACACTGGCAAGATTTAATCCAAACAAGGCAGGTAAATAGGAAATTGTGCCGTAATACGATCGCTTGAAATTACTGCCATCGGTTAATTGTAAAGACTCGCGATTAACTAACTCTTCCGAATACACCGCAATAATATTTGCCTCAGAAAAACCCTTACGCCTCAGCCCTTTACGAACCTTATAGGCAAACCGACAACAATCAGTTTCAAAAATTGGCGCAATTTTTACTTTCTGGGGATCAATGCGACCGCCAGCTCCCATACTGCTCACCACTTTCACGCCATTGGTTGCCGCCGCTCCCAAAAAATAAAGCTTCGGTTGCAAACTGTCGATACAATCTAAAACCCAATCAAACTTAGCTGTGACTAGCTCCATCATTAGATCAGGAGTCAGAAACTCTTTAATTACGGTCAGATGGATTTCAGAATTTATATCACGCATCCTTGCCGCCATCACGTCAGCTTTATGTAAGTCCACAGTGCTGTCAAGCGCAACAATCTGACGGTTTTTATTAGAAGGATCAACGCGATCGCCATCCACAATCGTCATTTTCCCAATCCCTGCGCGACATAAAAACTCTGCAGCAAAGCTCCCGACTCCTCCCATGCCAACCACTAGAATATTTGCCTGCTGAAGATTGCTAATGCTGTTAGCACCAATCAATAACTCTGTGCGTTGTAACCAGTCTGTCATCGTAAAGATTGAAGTTATATAGAAGTATCTAAGAGTTAAAACTTGTGGCATACGCCACAAGTTTTAACGATAAAAGCTTGTGAAAGGCATACTTAGCGAGGCTTCCAAAATCTTTTCTAGGGTTTGAAGTCATCCCAAAGCACTGTATGATAAAAAAGCCGATTTTAGCGGTTTTACCTATGACAGTACCTTATCATGCGGCTCTAACCAAATCAGAACTGCTTGATCGCTATGCTAAAGGTGATCGCAGTTTTGGGAAAACTAATTTTCATGACTGCGATATGCAAGGTATATGTCTTCATGGCATTGACTTAAGCGAATCAATATTGACTCATGTTAACTTTAGTGGCGCTGATCTACGGGGAGCCGATCTCGCTTGGGCAGATCTAAGTCGTGCCAATCTCGAAAAAGCTGATTTAAGGGGTGCAATTTTAACTAGAGCCGATCTCAGCTATGCCAATTTAAAAGGCGCAAATCTTCTTAAAGCTGATATTAGTTTGACCAATTTAGAGCATACAAAATTAAGTGGGGCGGTCATGTCCGATGGCTCAATTCATGATTGAGCAAAAAAAAGAGTCGGTGCTTTGCACCGACTCTTTTTTTTGCTCAACTTATTTTAATTTCTTTTTAATAAAGTCAACAAGTTGCTGAAATTGTTTTTGTTGGGTAGCTAATTGTTGTTCTAGAGCCTTGCATTTAGCTTCAAGGACTTCAACTCGCTTGGCGATCGCATCTTTAGTCTCTGACACCGAGGCAGACTCTGTAGGCTTTGGCAAATTGATCACAGAGATTGGTGGACGTTTCTGCACCAATACCATTGCTCTTTTGATCGCCGTGATTAACTCCTTTTGTTCAAAGGGCTTTTCAATAAATACAAGATATTTATCTTCAAATGGCTCGGAAATCTTGCTTGTTACTTCTTCTTTCCGACCAGACATTAAAACTAGGGGAATGCGGCTTAGTTCAGGACTTTGCTGCAAGGTTTCATAGACCTCAAATCCACTCATGCGGGGTAATAAGAAATCTAGCATGATCATCCAAGGCTTTACTTGGTGGATCATTTCTAGCCCTTTGATGCCGTCTGCTGCTTCGATCACCTCAAAGTTAGCGGGCGGAAGCATATCCCGCACCATATTGCGGATTACACGACTATCATCAATTACTAGTATTTTGTGAGCTGCCACTGCTGATAACCCCTCAATTGGTTCGGTGAATGGACAAGTGATTGTATAGAGCTATAGCCAAGTACATTAAGACATAAAACCCAAAATAAAGTTGCAGCAGTTTGCACCGCAATTGTATTTTAGGTTTTGGGTTTGTTCTAACATAACTGCCTACTGTTATAGATTAACTAGATGATTGGTTTAGTTATCTCCTTAAATGTCATTAACAGAATAACTATTTTTAGTTGATTTTAAGCTATCTCAATCAAATTAATCAGAAGTAGTTGGGCATAATTAAAAACCAGAGTCAAAACCTGTCACACATAGCGCGATCGCCATAGGTTCTAAGACCTAGCTACCTAGATGGCTAGTTTGTGTTTAAGTTTTGCTCATAATACCTTATGAGTATGAATTTCAACCTAATGAGTATAAATTGTTATACAGCGCTTTGCACTCTGTTAGAACCCAAGTGTTATACAGCGCTTTGCACTCTGTTAGAACCCAAGAATTAATTGGCGGCGCGTAGCGCCGCCAATTAATTCTTGGTTCTAAGTTTTGGGACAAGTGACTTTGATTTTGAAACTATTTATATCTGGCACGATCGCTGATGTTTAGCCCTTGACTTAATCTGTATAATCTCAAGTAAAAATACTGGATATGGTGCAACTATGTCATGTTTTTTAGGAATTTATAGAAGCGATCGCCCATGCTAAAACTGCCAGCTAAGATTGGTTCCAAAATTAACCCTTCAGCCCCAAGTACAACGACACCTGAGACTTCTGAGGAAAATAACACTAAAAAGTCAGCAAGGTCAGTGATCGTCAAACTCGAAAATGTCCGTAAAACCTATGCTAATGGAGCTGTTGGGTTGCGGGACGTAAGTATTGAACTATATAAAGGGGACTTTAAATTTATTACGGGTCACTCGGGATCGGGGAAATCTACCTTACTAAAGCTACTGTATGGCGCTGAACAAGCAACCGATGGCGATGTGATTGTTAATGGCTTTAATCTTAGTAGCTTGAAAGGTAATGACCTTGCGATGTTAAGGCGCAAAATAGGCATCGTGTTTCAAGACTATAAGCTTGTGCCAAAACGCACTGTCTCGGAGAATGTCGCTTTTGTGTTGATGGCTCAAGGCTACACTTATAAGGAGATTCAGCGCCGCGTTCAGCCTGCTCTTAAAATGGTCGGTCTGTTACATAAAGCTGATTGCTTTCCTGAGGAGTTATCTGGCGGCGAACAACAACGTACTAGCATCGCTAGGGCGATCGTCAATACGCCACCTCTAGTGCTTGCCGATGAGCCAACAGGCAACCTTGATCCCGATAATGCTTGGCAAGTAATTAAAATTTTAAAAAAGTTAAATTCTTTTGGTGTTACTGTTCTTCTGACTACTCACGATGAGCAGTTAGTTAGAGCCGCTAATCATCCTGTCTTGCATTTGCAAAATGGTTATATTGTTTAAGGTCATCAATTTAATAAAACCCAGAATTATTTCGGCGGGCAAAGCCCGCCGAAATAATTCTGGGTTTTATTTGCACAGGTAATTTAAGTATTGATTGGGTTCGGTTTATGCTGCAAAATGTCGTTCGCTTCTTCACCAAAATTGACTATCTGCTGCGCGAGACTTTTTTAGGGTTGCGGCGTGGCGGCTGGATGAATTGGGCTGCTATTAGTACAGTGGCAGTTCTATTGTTTTTGTTTGGGGCAAGTTTACAGGCTTCTTGGCAGCTAGAAAATGTATTAAGCCAGCTAGGAAACCAATTAGAAATTTCTGTTTATTTAGACGAAAATGCTGTCGGCGAGTCGATGCAATCGCGATTGTTATTGGTGGAAGGAGTAGCGGCGGCTAAGCTGATCCCTAAGGAAGATGCTTGGAAAAACTTGATGCAAGACTTGGGGAAAAGTGATCTCAGCAAAGCCACTCAACAATTGGGAGGTAATCCTCTTGTCGATGAGTTTAAAGTCAGAGCTGTGTCTAGCGATCGCGTGCCTGATGTGGCAAAGCGGATTTCTGGTTTACAAGGAATCAATGAGGTTTGGTATACCAATGAAGTTGTAGAGCGTATTGGTCAACTAAGACAGGCTTTGAGTAGTAGTAGCGTGGCAATCGTAGCAATTTTTACGGTCATTGCGATCGCGGTAATTACCACGACAATTAGACTGATCGTATTGGCGAGGCGACGGGAAATTGAAGTAATGCAACTAGTCGGGGCAACGGCGGTCTGGATTTATTTTCCCTTTGTGTTGCAAGGAATATTTTTTGGGATTACAGGCGCGGCGGCGGCTTACGGAATGCTGATGTTAAGCCTAAATCTTTTGGGTGGGGCGATCGTTAATCAACCTGAATTGATTAAGTCCCTCACGTTGGGCTTAACAACTGATTTGCGATCGCAGCTTCTTTTACCGACAGTATTAGTTGTTTTTGGTTCAGTAATTGGCGTATTAGGTAGTTTGCTGGCTGTAAGGAGATTTTCTTTTAACTCTTGACCATCAAGAATTAGCGTTGCGGCGCGAAGCGCCGCAACGCTAATTCTTGGTTTTTTAGTCCAATTCATTAGCAAACACAGAAGCGATCGCTTGTTTCGCATCGGCTCGAAACTCCTGCACATTGACACGACCAAGTAAAGACACAGCGCCGATCATGACGGCGGCTTCGCAGATAAAGACAAAACTATAGGCGGATGTACTAGAACCGCTAAATATTTTTTTGCCGATATCCAACACAACGCCACCTGTGACTGTTGCTAAACCTCGCGCGATCGCCTGTGACAGTCCCCAAGCACCGATAAAAGTACCTGCGGTTTCGGCTGCCGTCAGATCGAGCATTAGGCTCAAGGCTCCAGAAGTGGTGATACCTGACGTAAAGCCAAATAAGGCAAGCGCAGTTTGTAAAGCCCAAGTTTTTTGAATTAAACCTGAAATTATGAGTAGCCCACAACTAGCTGCCACAGCATAACATCCGAGCTTAGTAGAGTTTTGCTTGCCAAGGCGCGGCACAATCAAAAAGCCTGAAGAACTCAGTCCGATTAAGGTTCCCATCCCAAAAGCCGCATTAAGTTGTGTCGTAGCACAGATACTCATGCCAAATACTGAACCGCCAAAGGGTTCCATAATCGCATCCTGCATAAAAATACCAATGGTCATCATCAGCAAAAAAGAGAAAAATAATCCTGTCTGTTTGCTTGCAGTCAAGACCCGTAAAGCCTTGCTTAAACTTATTTTTTCTTCACTAGCATTAGTTCCATTGAGAATATGGTTTTCGGCTACTCGCAGCTTATAGCGGGAATATTTCTGCTCAATGCCATAGGTCGCGAAGATAGAGAGTCCAACTACTACCGCAGGAATGATCACGAATACGGAAGTAATGGCTTTTCGTAATTGCAGGAGGCGATCGCTATTCGCAAAAATGGAAACTCCCGTCACAGGATTTTCAGTACAGGGTAAGAGTCTCGAAACCGCGATCGCGCCAATTACAATCCCGACCATCAACATCGACCACACGATTCCGACCAATTTCGAGCGCTCTTCTTCATCGGAAATATCCACTAACATCGCGGCAAAAGGTGTGGAACTGAGGCTGACTGAAATTCCATAGAGGGCAAACATGACTCCTAGTGCGATCGACCATCCGTAAGTAGCACCCGTCCATCCCACTGTGTAAACACTCTGTCCCAATTGCCACATGACTTGGGTTAACAAAAACGCCATGATTGCCGTAATCACCACACCGATCCAGACATAACCCGAACGATGCATCCCAAATATGGTCTTAGCGTCAGAAGTCTGTCCAAACCAAATCCGCATAGGCGATACAAATAGGGGCATGGAAATAAATATCGCCGTAAGGGTGGCAGGAATCGCCAATTCATTAATCATCAGACGATTGAGTAATCCCGCAATTAGCAAAGACATGATTCCCAATCCCATTTGAAACATGCCCACCCGAAACATTTGAATCAAAGGCAATTTGGGCGGCAGTTGTGGTGATATTCCCTCTAGATTCTCGATATCCAATTGGTTATTCATCGTTTACGATCAAATTTTTAAAACTTTCTAATAGCAAGGTGGAATTAAATGTGAAATCCAAAAGACTTTACATACTCTGCGAGTGTGCCACAGTTTTTGTTGTTATTTTGTTAATGACAACTAGTTATTCTAAAGATAATATTCTAAACAAAACGGATTTGTAAATTTAATTTTATCTGGAGATTTTGATTGTTGTCACGATATAAATTGCCAAATTTATGTCTACTTGGACTAGGAGTATCTAACTTAGTATTTAGATACAGATAATCTTCAAATCCTTGCTGATTATAAATATAAAAATAAGCAACTATTTCACCAAGTTTTCTCACAACAATGTGACCGCCATTAACACTGTGATATCCACTCCAATCCGTATCTGGAATCATACCAAGAGCTATGTCAGACAAAAATCTTTTTATTTTGCGTTCATAGAAATAAGTGTTTCCAAAATTCAGTGGGTTTTTAATCTTTAAATTTTCTATGAGGTCTTTAATTTTAGATATTCTTTGAGAAGAGTAATATTCTATTAGTAGATGAGCAAGAATTTGAGGGATATTACCATCACTTAATATTAAGTTATTGTTAAAAGAATTACTAGAGACATGATCAAAAACAGGTAAACAATTCGCTTGAAGAAGTAATTGAAATTTTGTATAAAATCTTTTTTCAGAATTAACTGATGAAATCAAATCCCTAGTTACTGACTGAGATGTAAAATTAAATACGAAATTAGTTGCTTGAGAAGAATTTAAAAGTGTTGGTGGACTGCCTAACCAAGATTTGATACTAAAACTTAAAACCCTATAATTATTGACTCCTGTTTGGATTTGTTCATCTAGGCTAATTTCTATATCTTTTTTAGTTCGAGATGGAGATTTTAGTTGTTGGCATCCTATCGAAGATAAAAACAAGTTTGTATTTGATGGTGAGAAGGTTTTGCTACCATTTACAATTGCATCTAATAGATAGTTAGCTTGATCAGTAAATTCATTAATTTTAATTTCATGCGAGATCCCAAGTTTAGAAATAAGGATGATATTATTTAATCTATCAATATAAAAATCAACAGGTTGAAGACTATCATCTTTAATAATTTCTAAGATCGGGTAAAATTCTCGATCTATTCTTTGAAAGTTTTGGTCTCCAGCATATAGCTTTTGTTCGGCTAACAGTCTGAAAAGCACATATACTTCACTCCACTCGCCTTTATTTGCTTTCATAGTTACAAAGCTCTAACAGCTACTAAACATTCTATAATTTTTTTACCCATTGCCTGAATTGCAGGGGTTGCTACTGAGTTAGCAAATTGTTTGTAAGCTTGAGCATCAGCAACTATAATTTTAAAGTTATCTGGATATCCCTGTAGTCTTGCCCATTCTCTAGGAGTCATTCGACGTATACCTTCACGATTAACTACACCTTTAATCTTAGTAACAGGAGTGTAATCCGTTAGTCGTTTATCAATTATGAGATTTCTTTCTTTTCCCATGCCTCCAACAACAATCGCATTAGCTATTTCATTGTCAGAAATAATTTCATAGCCAAACCCATTACCTTTTTGTTCATGTCTCTTGCGATGATCAATTAGAGTTTGTAAATATTTAGTTGATAGATAATATTTCGCTGATACAACATCTTTTTCACGAATGTCTATAAACTTCTTCTTTTCTAAAATTGGTTTTGGATATTCAAAAGAATTAATTTGTAAGTCTTGACGAAACCCAACAATAAAAATGCGCTCCCTATTTTGGGGGACTCCAAAATTTTTAGCGTTAATGACCTGTGGTTCAGGGACAAAATAGTTTAGATCATTACGAAGAATATTTAAAATTGTAGATAAAGTTTTACCTCGATCATGATTTATTAATCCCTTAACATTTTCTAAAAAAAAAGCTTTAGGTTTTTTTGATTCTAAAATTCTAGCAATTTCAAAAAATAAAGTACCTCTAGAATCTTGAAATCCTGCCTTTCTACCAGCAATTGAAAATGCTTGACAGGGAAATCCTCCTGTAAGAATGTCATGATTAAGGATTTTATTTGTTGATATTTTAGTGATATCACCACTGGGAATCTCTCCAAAATTAGCTTCGTAGGTTATTCGGGCATATCGATCTATCTCAGAGGAAAATACACACTTTCCTCCTAAATTTTGAAAAGCCAAGCGAAAACCACCAATTCCAGCGAATAAGTCGATAAAAGTAAATTTAGGATCAGCGGGAGAAGGAAATGGAATATTGGATAAAGAGTGAAAACTAGATATTGGGTAATTAGACGCTAGATCAAAAATTTGAGGAGGTAATGAGATTGCAGGAAATTCTATGGTTAGTTGCTGAGAACTCATCGCTCTAGATTGTAATTTTTACTAAATTCTTGCAGTCTTTGAGTATAGCGCGATCGCAAAACTCATCATGCTCTTTAAACAATCTAGTAAAAATTCCGCAGAATTGCGCTAGCCGATCGCTTTGGTGAGTCCCTAAACTTTAAGTCAATCTTGAGACGAGAATTGATCTATGAGTATTTGGTTGAGAAGTTCACAAGTTTTATTGCTTGCCAGCATAGTTTTGATCAGTAGCGCTAAAGCCTATGCGGAGGAATCATCACAAAATACTCAACTGAGAAAACCTGTAAACAATCAAAATATTTACCACCACAAACCAATCAGGGCTAGATTAGCTTCAGTGTAGTTTGTGCCTTCGGGAAGGGATAGGGGCTGACCACTGGCGAGCTTTTCCCTGAGAGATTCTAGTTCGAGATTATTTTGATCGATCGCTTTAGCTAGCTTATCTTTAATGGGTTTGAGAACTAGACGGATTTGCATCGCTCTGATCGAGTCAGGTGCAAGATCTTCGACAATAATATGACTTTGCAATAAATCAATTGACTTGAGATTTTGCTGAGTGGCGATCGCGACAATTTCTTTGCTTACCTCTTCTACAAACTTACGATTTACATACTTTAAAACCACTGGTTCTAGCAAAAACATTACTTCGCCTTGTTCTGTAACCTTCTCAATTAGCGATCGCCAGCGCAATGACTCAAGGGCATCGATTAGCTCTGAGCCTGAGGATTGTAAACTTATTTGCGATCGCAAAGTAGCGAGGGACACAGGACGATGCTTGATGGCTAGCCAATAGAGAATATCCTTTTCTAGTTTTGAGAGACGCTCAAACTGTTGATAGAGAAGGGTACGCAGCACATCACCGAGGGCAAGAGCAGTCTGTTTGAGAAACTCAGAAACATTGCCATTAAATAGTTCTTGAATCGTACCTGCCACAATTCTCAAAGCCGAAGGATTGCCTCGATATTGCTGTACTAAGGCTTCTAAGCCATTTTCGGAGCCAGTAAACCCTCTCGCTCTCAGCAATTCCACAGCACCTTGACGCTGTAAACCATTGACTTTGTAATAGCGAATGAGTTGATCTTCCCCTTGATTCATCGAAATTTCTTTAGGTTGCTCCCGACTGATCAAGATCAAGGAGCTTTGATGACGTTCTGCACCCACCCTTTGCAAAAATTCTGCATAGCCTTCACAACCCTGACGATAAGCCCCCACTAGTTCACCATCTTGTAAAGTTGCTTCAAAGTCATCAAGTACCACCAAACAACGCTTTTGTCGTAAAAGCTCGATTACATCAGAGATGCTGCACCCAGTCTGAGCCGAACCATCAAGAAATTGCAGCAAGTCTGAAAGTAACTGGGCGGTAGGCTGAGCACTCCGTAGCGATCTCCAAATAAAGTAGTCAAACTGCGTGTAAATATTTTCGACTAATTTCACCATCAAAGCGGTTTTGCCAATGCCGCCCATGCCGCAAACCGCCAGTAGGTGACAGCGATCGCCTACAATCCACTGTTCTAATTTGTTAAGTTCTTCTGTTCTTCCATAAAAAGCTTGAATGTTGGGAGCTTCGCCCCAATCTGCGGAATTTGCGGAAATATTGGCTTGTGTTAAAAAATTAGACTTAAGATCATGCAAAGTTTGGCGCTGCACTTTGTAGCTTTTTGCCTCTAGCCATTCGGGGACTTTTTCCCAGCGCAAAGTGTTGGTCGGTTGACCCGCGATCGCCTCTAGCGATCGATATAGTCCCTTGTTTAACTCTACTCGCAGCGCCCCTGAAGTCCAAGACAACTTAAAGGCAAGCTGCCCAGGACGATAACGACAAAGTAGACCACGCAAGCAAGCTTTTTCAAAGGGCTTAATCTCTTTGCCGCTAACAGCTTGTAAATCGGCATAAAGCCGATCTAAGTCCCAGTTTTGTGACGCTTCTGGAAACAGCCCTTCAATATGAGCATTGTCAGATAACATGACAGGATAAGGCGGCGAGCGATCGCATAGGTAATACTGCTCTGAATCGTAACAAAAAACGGGGATTGCTAGAGATAATGCTTGAAGTGGCGGATGGTTTCAGGCTCAGAGACATATAAAATTACATAAAGTACAAAATGAGTAACGTTTAGCTATGTTAAGCAAGCTGCAACAACTTGGAAGCAATGCTGATGGTCGCTATGCTAGCGATGATGAATTACAGTTTATGGATACCTACATCAATTCTTTTGATGGGCGGGTCAGAGCTTATCAGACCATTAAGGCAGTTGAGAAAGAGATTGTTGACGCTGTTTTGATCAAGCTAAAAGCCTCCTATCCCAATTTGCTATTGCCAAAGGGAGAAGATATGCAAAACAAGTGGAAGCAAGACACATTTAGAGTTTTGCGTCATTCGGCAATGACTGTCCTACTCGATGATCAGGAGCAATTGCGTCAACAATTTTTGTATTGGTTTCAAACGATTATGCAAGCTTTTGGCGCACAGGAAGCTTGCAATGTTACTTACCAAATTATGCAAGATGTAGTTAGGGATATGTTACCGAAAGAGTGTTCTGATTTGCTATGCCCCATTCTTGAAATGAATCGCAATTTTTTGGGATCACAAATTAAAAATCCTATCTAAAGTAATTAAAGTCTTTTGCGGCTTTGTGTAACCCAAGAAAAATTTTAAAAGGCTGGCGAAGCCAGCCTTTTAAAATTTTTCTTGGGCTTTAAGAAAGAGCAAAGCGCTGTCCCTAAGCCCATAAAGTTGCGCCGCAGGGGCGCAACTTTATGGGCTTAGGGTTGTAATTAATTATGCTCTTGTACTAATAAAAACTGTGGAGCAGCATACGCCACAGTTTTTGTGCGCCTAGCTACTTGCTAAATTTTTAATTGATGGCTTTTTTGATTGCTATACAATAATGCTTGCGATTGATTTATGAACACCTACAAATCAATCGCTAATAAATGTTTTAGGCCTACGTGTGAGGAATTAGAGCTTACCTAGCTCGTTGGTTATGGGGCAAATTAATTCTATTTCTTGGCAAAAGCGTTTGCGTGTCCTAGTCTTCTTATTCTTAGGGCTAGCGATCGCTTTGATGATCAATTTTCCTTTTTTGGCAGTCGCTCAAACCCCTAGCCCTGATATGGCGAGCAACACGCTCAATCAATCTAGCGATCGCGCCATCCCAGCACCAACAAATCTACCTAATATTAGACCGACCAATAATAATGAATTGCGAGGAGTCTGGCTGACTAACGTCGATAGTGAAGTCCTCTTCTCTACACCCAACCTTGAAAAAGCGATCGCGAGACTAAAGCGCTTAAAATTTAACACTCTTTACCCTACGGTTTGGAATGGGGGCTATACCCTTTATCCCAGCAAAGTTGCCGACAAATACTATGGCGTAAAGGTCGATCCGATTCCCGAATTTAAGAATCGCGATATGCTTGCCGAAGCGATCCAGATTGGTCATGCTCAAAATTTTGCAGTTATCCCTTGGTTTGAGTATGGCTTGATGACTGAAGATGGTTCACCGCTGATGCGTCAGCATCCAGACTGGGTCACTAAGCGCAGCGATGGATCTCAGGTATTCCTGCATGGTGAAAATGATGAGCATCGTCTTGTATGGCTCAATCCTGCTAAACCAGAAGTACAGAAGTTTTTAATTGACCTAATTGTGGAAGTGGTCAAAAAATATGATGTCGATGGCATTCAGCTAGATGATCACTTTGGAATGCCTACGGAACTTGGCTATGACGACTACACGATCGCGCTGTACCAAAGACAGAACGGTGGTCAAAGCCCGCCTGTTGATTTTAAAGATCCTGATTGGATGCGTTGGAGAGCGAAAAATGTTACTAATTTAATGGTTAAGATCAATAGAGCTGTTAAGGCGGTTAAGCCTGACTGCCTAGTTTCGTTATCGCCTAATCCAAAAGAGTTTTCCTATAATAAATTTCTACAAGAGTGGTATACATGGGTTTACTTGGGCTTTGTAGATGAGCTGATTATTCAGGTCTATCGCGATGATATTGATAATTTTAGAAGAGAGTTAGCGCGTCCCGAACTACAAGAAATGCGCCAAAAAATTTCCGTAGCTGTGGGTATATTGACAGGATTGAGAGTGCAAAATGTCGATATGCGGCAAATCCAAGGACAGGTTAAAACTTCTAGAGAGCTTTCGATGGATGGGTTTTCGTTCTTCTTTTATGAAACCTTAGGCAATCGTGATGCTTCCTTTGAGTCGCTATTGTTTAATCCTGCACCTCGCCCTGATTTAAAAAATATTGCCTCTCGATAAGAAAAAGCTAAAACCCAAACAGTGTGAGGCGGCGCTTCGCGCCGCCTCACACTGTTTGGGTTTTGATCTGTCCTGATACAGCCATCCTCTCTTAGGTTTTATGTCCTAGCATGAATGGCTATAGCTATAAAAAGGCTTCATGTTTAGATTTTAAAGAACCTAGTCACAGCTTTAGCAAACATCTCAGGCTGCTCAAAATGGACATTGTGACCAGATTTAGGGATAATTTCTAGCTCGATAAATTTGTTTAACTGCTGCATTTGTTGATTGATTTGCACAAACTTAGCATCTAGCTCGCCGACAATTAATAACAAAGGAGTCGCATTCGTAGAAAGCTGGTTCCACAGAGATGGTTGCATTCCGAGACTGAGATTACGCAGAGACTTAGCTAATTTGAGGGGCGAATTTTTTAATCTTTGGATAATCATTTCAGGAAAATTAGGATGCGATCGCAGATTGGCAAAAACAGGTTGCTGATACCAATTTTCTAGAAACAACTCTAGATCTACTGTTTCTAATTCAGTGGCTAATTGTTGATCTTTCAACAGGCGATCGCTTCTATCTTTGGCATTATCTAAGCCTGCGGAGGCGGATTCTAAAACAACTTTATGAAAATATTGCGGGAAAAACAGGATCAAATATAAAGCCAAGCGTCCACCCATAGAATAGCCCACTAAAAAACAGCGCTTGATCTGGAGTATCTCCAGAAAATTAATTATTAAGTTTGCCGTGCCTTGAATTGTGTAATTTGCATCGAGATCCTCAGACTGGGCGATCGCAATGGTTTGTCCATGCCCCAATAAATCAAGGGATATGCAATAGAAATGTGTTGATAGTTGGGCGATCGCATTTTTAAATTCGTTGCGATCGCCCATAAATCCATGTAAAAACAAAATTGGGGGATTTTCATGATTACCTTCTAGAACATAATTCAAGCGGTAGTTATTAAGTTCTAGTTGCAGATCCATTACTTCAACAAAAATATTGCCAACTCTTTGACAATAATTTAAAAGCAATAAAAAAGGCTTGCTTCGCAAGCCTTTTTTATTGCTTTTAAATTATTGAGCCGCTACAGGCTCTCGCACAGGAATTACTGTTACTGACTTAACATCTTTGCTTTGGTTGCGAGTATCGTTGATGCTAACTACCGTATAGGCTTTGGTATTGTCCGCCCGAAACACATCGCCAACCACTAACTTCTTGTTGTAATTCAACGAACCAATAAAACGTTGGTGAAGATCGGTCATTAAGTACTGCATAAACTCCTCATTAAGTATTTAAGATTAACTGATATGGCGCTTTTCAAGCAAGGTACAGAGAATTATTCTCCCGCCGAAGTCGGGGAAACAATCTCGCACTTTCACTAGACTGGGAAATATTAAATCTTTCCGTCTAGAAATTTGCTAATAACTTGACGCGCAAGCGCATCAAACTAACATTTCTTTAAGATATGGCTGCACTGAAAACTAGATGAGAATTGCTGAAACGTATAACGCTACATATTGCTTTTCAAGCAGGCGAAGCATAAAAAATTGTTTAGGCAATTTCTTTACTTCACTAGACTGGATCACGCTATGGGCAAAAGTCAAAAGATTGAAGGTATAAGTACTGCTGCCATCTGTATACCACTGTTTTCGCAATTGGTATATGAAATTTCTTATATTTTTTTGTCACTAAGTCACTTTTTAGCAAACACTAAGTATTGCCAATGTCTCTAAATGTGACCTCTCTATGACTTCATCGCCTGTTCCTGAACTTGCGCCAGATTATGCGTTAAGCGCCTATGACTATGAATTACCCAGCGATCGCATAGCTCAAGATCCAGTCACACCTAGGGACACATCTAGATTATTGGTAATTGACAGCGATCGCAATTTGCAGCACCGTAACTTTTATGAACTGCCTGAATTTTTGCAAGCAGGGGACTTGCTCGTTTTTAATAACACCAAAGTCATTCCTGCGCGAATGTATGGTCATAAACTATCGGGAGTACCAGTTGAAATTTTGTTAATGGAGCCAATTGGCGCTGATCGATGGTTAGCACTAGTTAAACCAGGCAAGCGTTTACCCATTGGTAGCACGATTGTATTTGCTGAGGATGTAAAGGCGACGGTAGAAGGAATAGACCCAACCACCAGAGCCAGAGAGTTACAGTTTCATATCGCGGCGGGGGCGGATCTTGACAAAATTATTGAGCAGATCGGCACACTGCCTCTCCCACCCTATGTGACCGATTCCCACGCTGAGGCTGAGCGCTATCAAACTATCTATGCCAAGATTTCGGGGGCGATCGCTGCACCAACGGCGGGGTTACATTTTACAGAGTCACTGTTTGCTAATTTAGCGGCTAAAGGTATAGACAAAGCCTTTGTGACTCTCCATGTGGGGATTGGCACATTTCGTCCTGTGGAGACTGAAGATATTACGAAGCACGTCATGCATAACGAGTGGTGCGAAGTGTCTGAGGAGGTGATTGCTAAAATTAAGGCGACTAAAGCCAATGGCGGTCGAGTCATTGGTGTGGGCAGTACGGTGGCGCGATCGCTAGAAAGTGCGAACTATGTAGCCTATCGTGGCAAGACTAATCTGATGATTTATCCCAGTTATGAGTGGAAAGTGATCGATGCGATGGTCACAAATTTTCATTTACCTAAGTCCACTTTGTTAATGATGGTGGCTTCTTTTTTGGGTAAAGAGGGACGCGAGTTTTTAATGAAAGTTTATCAAGAAGCGATCGCCAAGGAATATCGTTTTTATTCCTTTGGCGATGCCATGTTGATTTTTCGATAACAGAAATGGCGGCACTTTGTGCCGCCATTTTTGTTACGAGGCTTTAAGTAGTACAAAGAAGTTTTTAAAAGCGTGGCTCCGCCACGCTTTTAAAAACTTCTTTGGGTTTTATTTAGCGCAAAGCGCTGTATTGAAGGGACTATTTTAAAATTTGGTCATCGGTGGAAAAGTCGATGTCAGCTTGTCCGCGCTGTGACGGAACATAATCTTGCTCAAAGGAACTAGTCAGACCAGAGACAAGATCGTACTTAGGTTGCCAATTGAGATCTTGGCGAGCTTTGTCCACAGAGGCAAAGAAATGTTGTAAACGGAAAGGGAAAGCTTTCTTTTTGCCAAAATCAAAATCTTTGGGATTGTAAAATACAAAATTTAGCTGGCTGGAATCTTTACCTGCGGCGATCGCACATTGCTTGGCTAGCCCGATAAAAGTCACATAGCGAGTATCGGAAATATTGTAAATTTCACCGATCGCCTTTTGATTACCCAAGATCGCCACCATCGCGCTAGCCAGATCTTCCACATGACCAAGTTGGGTAATAAATTTGCCGTTGGCAGGGATTGGAATTGGTCGATTGCGTACAATTCTGTCAAAAAACCAAGCTTCCACATCATTGTAATTTTGAGGGCCATAGATATAAGTAGGTCGAATGGAAGTGTAGGGAAATCCATTTTCTGCCCGAACTTTTTGCAAATAAGCTTCGGTGTCTAGCTTGCCCTTATGACGACTCTTGGGATCAGTGGCATCGGCTTCGTGGTAAGGCAACACATCGCTATCGAGATATACGCCTGCCGAACTCATATAGACAAAATGTTGTAAGCGATCGCTAAAAATCTCGACTAGCGGCTGAGTATCGCTCAATTCGCGACCGTTATTATCAAACACCACATCAAAGGATTCGCCGCTTAGTTTATCTTTAAGGACTTGAGGATCAGTGCGATCGCCGATAATTGTTCTTAGTCCTGCGACTGGGGCGGGCTTTTTACCGCGATTGAATAGGGTTACGTCATGCCCTTGAGCTACTAATTGCTTAACGAGGGACACACCAATAAACCTTGTGCCGCCCATAACTAAAATTTTCATTGTTAATCTTTTGGGAAGAATTTACTAAGTCTCAGAATACAGCGCGGTGCGCTGTCATATCGCAAAACCATAAGAAGAGTGGCGGCGCGAAGCGCCGCCACTCTTCTTATGATGCCAAGTGGCAGAAGATTTTTGAAAGGCTGGCTTTGCCAGCCTTTCAAAAATCTTCTGGGGTTTTAAGAAAGCGCAAAGCGCTGTATGACGATAGTATTAGTTTGTGATGCTTAATTGAGAAACTATGCGGCGATTGAGACTGATTAGAATCTGTTTGATTGGGTTACTGAGCTTTATGGCGATTTGGGTCACTAGTACCGCAATAAATGCTCAAAACAATGCGCCCAGCTTTGTGCCACCCACCCAACTACATCTCACCTATCCGCCTCTACAACACACCACCACCAGCGATCGCCTGTTTTTTATTGGCACTGCGCCCAAAGATGGCAAGGTCAGCATCAATGGCAAATTAATTTCTACCAGTCCTGCGGGGCATTTTGCGCCCAGTTTGCCGCTTAGCTTCGGTGAAAACAACTTTAAAATTGAGCATTTCAATCCCGCAGGCGATCGCCAAGCTCAGATTAATGTCAAAGTCTTACGCGAGTCTCGTATTCCCCTACCGCCGCAAACAGTAGGCTTTATTGCCGATTCATTATTTCCTAATGTCGATATCGCTCGCCAACCCAATGAAAGGATTTGTTTTGAGGCGATCGCAACTCCCAAATCACAGTTGACCGTCAAAGTCGGCAATCAAGAAATAGCGATGTTGCCACGCCGCCGCAATGTGCAACTTCCTGCCAACTCTGCCGTGCTCACAGGCAAAAATGACGCTAATGAGGAGTCACCTTCAGGTTATTTTCGAGGCTGTACTACTTTTGAATCACCTGCACAACTGGGTAAGCCTCAATATGAGATGCGTTTAGGCGATCGCGTGATCAAGCAACAGGCAAAGGGCAAAGTAGAAATTCTATCGCCAAAAAATATTCAAGTTGCGGAAGTTGTGGCGATCGCGGCGGATGCCAGAACTGGCGCAAGTACTGACTTCTCGCGCATTACACCTTTACCCCAAGGTACAAAAGCTCAAGTCACAGGGAAACAGGGTAATTGGCTGAGATTAGACTATGGTGGTTGGGTTAGAGATAGCCTGACTAAATTTGTAGATATGGAATTGTCACCTAAGTCAATTGTTCGCAGTATCGATACGAAACGGGTGATCAATTCTCAAACGAATAGTATTTGGACGGAAATCAAAATTCCCCTTGAAGTCGCTGTGCCAATTTCGATCAACCAAAGCGATCGGCTATTTACCCTCACTCTCCATAATGTCACTGCTCAAACCGATACTATTTCCATTGATCCTAATTCAATTATTAATAAAATAGATTGGGAACAAACAGAACCAAATAAAGTAGTTTGTCAAATCAGCCTTAAACCTAAACAGCAATGGGGTTATAAGGTTCGCTATCAAGACACAAACTTGATTGTTTCCCTTAAGCATCCACCCCAACTTCCAGTCAATCCATCTCTACAGGGTACTAAAATCTTAATTGATGCAGGGCATGGCAGTAAGGAAGACTTAGGCTCACGCGGGCCCACGGGCTATCCTGAAAAAGATGTCACCTTAATCACTTCTAAGTTATTAGAACAAGAACTCCAAGCTAGGGGCGCTAAGGTCGTGATGACACGCAGCGATGACTCAGATGTATTGCTAGAGCCAAGGGTAAATATGATTAATCAAGAGGAACCCACGCTCTCGATCAGTATCCATTACAATGCTCTGCCCGATGATGGCGATGCGATCAACACATCGGGGATGGGTGCATTTTGGTACAATCCTCAAGCGCAAGACTTTGCGGAATTTATCAATACTTACCTAACCCAAAACCTAAATCGCCGCAACTATGGAGTTTATTGGAACAATCTTGCCCTTGTTCGACCCACCACAGCCCCATCGGTACTTTTGGAATTAGGCTTTATGATTAACCCTGTCGAGTTTGAGTGGATCATTGATCCTCAACAACAAAAGTTGCTTGCCAAAACTCTTGCCGATGGTATTACTGCATGGATTCTCAATGCTGCTAAATGATTCTCTCAATTTTTGGTCTGTCTTCCATTTTGAGGATCTGCTCAATGCTTACCTTCCATTACTATTCTGGACTGGCGTTGGTCTAGGCTGTTCCAAATTTGCGCCTGTCAATGCTTCCAAAATATTGGGACTGTCGCTATATTGGGTGGGCGTGCCATTACAGTTGTTTGTGCTAGCTCGTCATACGGAGTTCTCTGATACCCCATATATTCCCTATGTGGCGATCGCAGCTTTAGTTCTCAGTTGGTTATTAGCTCTAATCGGTTGGCAATTTGTAAAGAAACCCGATAGCGATCGCTCTAGTCTGGGCAGCTTTATTTTGGCGGCAATGCTAGGCAATACAGGATTTGTGGGCTTGACGTTGACTAGTTCTTTAACCAGTCCTGCCTATACCGACTGGGCAGTTTTGTTTAGCATCGCTAGCAATGTGGCGGGTAATTATGGAATCGCCGTATTTATTGCTAGCTATTTTGGGAAAAGCGAAGTAAAGCCGCCTTGGTGGAAACTGGTGCTAGATGTGATCACTGTGCCTAGCTTATGGGCTTTTGCGATCGGTTGGTATACTCGCCCGATTGGATTACCACCAGCGATCGAGACTGGTCTAGATACGGCGATCTGGATTACGATCGCTTTTGCTCTATCTTTAGTGGGGCTACGGCTCGGCAAAATCGAGAAATGGCAAAGTATCAAACCTGCGGCGATCGCCGCGTTTTTGCGGGTGGGCGTAGTGCCATTAGCGATCGGATTAGGTGCAACTGCGTTTGGATTGAGAGATGATCCACGCTTGATTTTAACGTTGATGTCAGGAACGCCGACGGGTTTATCAGTACTAATTTTGGCGGAAGTCTATAACCTTGATCGCGATTTACTTATCAGCACGATCGCTTTCTCTTTTGTGGGATTAATTTTTGCTCTCCCCCTCTGGATTGTTTGCTTTAGTTAAGGAGAGCGCCACATTTTAGCAAATAAGGGTGTGCGGCAAAGCCGCACACCCTTATTTGCTGGGAAGGCAGTAATAATTACTGCAAAATTATTTAGGCTATAATAATGTAAGTATGCACTTGCATTATTAAACTATGGAAAAAGTAAAACGTAGTCCTGCCAAAACACGCGATCGCTTGCTTAAAACCGCCGTCGAGGTGTTTGCCACAGAAGGCATAGCTGGAGCCACGACTCGCGAGATTGCACGGATAGCGGGAGTTAACGAAATAACTTTGTTTCGTCATTTCCAGAGCAAAGAGCAATTACTCAAAGCCGTAGTGCATTACATTACGGCTTTGCAAGCTGAAGCTTTAGACAATCAAGACGAATGGACTCAAGACTTGCGGCTTGATCTTTTACATTATGGACAAATCTATAGCAACCACCTTGAGGAACATGAAGCTTTAGTCCGAATGTTCATTGGCGAAGCTAAACGTCATCCCGAAGAAGCACTGCGAGTGACACAGGAAGCCCTGATCCCACTCCGCGACAAGCTAATTGCTTACTTAAGAAATGGTGTGACAAAAGGCATTGTGAGCTCTGATGTCGATCTGGCTCTCGCGATCGATTCGTTCACAGGAATGTTGCTTTCGGGGATGCTGCGTCATCACATTTCTCCAATTCCGCGTGGTTACAGTCAAGAGCAATATCTGGAAGGCTGTGTTGATCTATTTGTAAGGGGGATTAGCCCATTAGCGGTTAATTCAGATTCTTTAAAAAATCATCTCATTTAGGAGAAATCAAATGAAACGAACTAAATATCCTCAATTAAGAATTGAATCTCATGCAGATACCGCTATAGGTCAGAGACACAACCAGAAGTTTTCAGAGCTAACGAAATTAGAGAAAGATTCTTTTAACGATGAAACAGTATTAGATGTTACCTCTGATCTAGCAAAAGATGAGGTTGTCACTTCTCAATCGCATTCTTCAACTAAGCGAAACTTGTTTTTCCTCGCGGGAGCGATCGCCTTGGGAATTGGTGCTGTCGGAGGATGGAATTGGTGGCAATTTCAGAAAACCCATATTAGTACTGAGAACGCTCAAATTCAGGGGCATCTTTCACCGATTTCCTGCAAAATCTCAGCGACCGTTCAGCAAGTTCTAGTAAAAGATGGTGACTATGTGAAAGCTGGACAACCCTTGATTATTCTAGAAAATCAGGACTTGGCATTAAATCTGCAACAGGCTCAAGCCAAGCTACAAGCGGCTAAGGCTCAGGTACTAAGCGCGTCGGATACCGTGCAGCTAACGAGTCAGACCCATACAACGCAGGTGCAGCAGTCTCAGGCTCAATTGGCGGTGAGTCAGTCCACCATCAGGGCTGCACAGGCAAATATTAATCAAGCAGAATCAGCGATCGCGGTAAATCGTGCCAAGGTCGCTCAAGCCCAAACAGAAGTTGACAAAAGCCAAGCAGACTATCGCCGCTATACATCTCTATATCAGAGTGGTGCGGTCTCCGCCCAACAGGCTGAAACTGCCAAGGCTGCCTATGAAAATGATCTAGCCAATCTGGCGGCAACCAATCAAATTGTGGCGCAGTCTCAAGCGGAAATGAGCAATGCTGAAGCTCAACTTCAAAAAGCTGTAGCAGAAGCCGAAGTATCTAAAGGACAAGCAGCGCAGACCGATGTGGCCGAACAAAATGTGTTGGTGCAACAAGATCAAAAGCAAGTAGCCCAAGCACAATTAGCTCAAGCCAATGTGGAAGTTTCTCTAGCCGAAAAGCAACTTGAATACACCGTGATTAAATCGCCTGTGAGTGGCTATGTCGGCAAACTAACGGCGCAGGTGGGTCAAAAAGTTCAGGATGGGCAAGCGCTAATGGCTGTAGTTCCACTACAAACTGAAGAAGTGTATGTAGAAGCGAACTTCAAAGAGACTTCACTGCAAAACTTGCGCCTTGGTCAAACCGCCGAAATCGAAGTAGATGCCTATCCTGGGGAAGTATTTCGGGCAACGGTCGAGGGGATAAGCCCTGCAACGGGGGCGAGTTTTGCGTTGCTTCCTCCCGACAATGCGACAGGCAACTATAACAAAGTCGTGCAATGGCTACCCGTACGTTTAGCCTTCCGTCCTGATGCCGATCCTCAGCACAAATTACGGGCAGGTTTGAGTGTCAAGGTCTCAGTCGATACCGAAGTTAATGCACCTAAGTAAACGTCTATTCGACGAATGCTAAAAATGGTAAAAATCGCTGCGCGATTTTTACCATTTTTAGCCATTTGCGCCGCGCTTCGCGCGGCGCAAATGGCTATATCGAACTCACGTTAAGTAAGAACCGCTAATCACTGCACAGGTCAATATGACTAATAAATCTCATAATCTATCTGCTACAGCCGCTAGCCAGAGTGGATATATTCAAGGATCTTTGAAATGGGCGATCGCCTGCACAGTTTCCCTCGGCGCAATTCTGGAAGTTATTGACACCAGCATTGTCAATGTTGCGCTTAAGGATATGCAGGCGAGTCTAGGCGCAACTATCAGTGAGATTGGTTGGGTAATTACGGGCTATGCGATCGCTAACGTTATTCTCATTCCTCTATCGGCTTGGTTAGGCGATTACTTTGGCAAAAAAACTTACTTTGTCTTCTCAATGGTGGGATTTACGATCGCCTCAGTTTTATGCGGCTTTGCGGTCAATTTACCGATGTTGGTGGTTAGCCGCATCATCCAAGGACTATGCGGTGGTGGACTATTGGCAAAAGCTCAAGCAATCTTATTTGAGACCTTCCCACCCTCCGAGCAAGGTGTCGCTCAAGCAGTTTTCGGCGTAGGTGTGATTGCGGGACCTGCCATTGGACCTACTTTAGGAGGATTCTTAACTGATAGTTTGGGTTGGCGTTGGATTTTCTTTATCAATTTACCGATTGGCATCCTTGCTGTAGCAATGGCATTGTTGTTTTTACCGAAAGATCACAGTAGTAAGCAACAGGTAAAGCAAAAAGTTGATTGGTGGGGAATTGGATTATTAGTGGTTGCTGTTGGAAGTTTGCAAACCTTTTTAGAAGAAGGTGAGCAGGATGCTTGGTTCTCTTCAGGCTTTATTACGACCTTAGCAATAATGGCAGTAGTAGGACTAGCTCTGTTTATTTATCGTGAAATGACGACCAAATCCCCAGCCGTCGATTTGCGAATTCTCCGTTATCGCTCCTTAGCAGCAGGTAGTCTTTATTCAGGAATTCTTGGTATGGGTCTTTATGGCGCTTTATTTGCAGTGCCGTTGTTTACCCAAAGTGTGTTAGGATTTACGGCGACCCAAACAGGTTTGCTATTAGCTCCAGGGGCTTTAGCTTCGGCAATTGTGATGGTTATATTAGGGAAGCTATCTGGTAAAGTCGATGCGCGACTATTAATTGCTTGTGGTGCGATCGGTACGACCTTAGTAATGAATCAACTTGCCACGATTACGCCACAGACGGGAACAGATGAGTTATTTATGCCTTTAATCTGGCGCGGTGCAGCGACAGTACTTATGTTTCTCCCTTTGAGTTTAGCGACTTTAGGTTCTATTCCTAAGGAAGCGGTTTCATCGGGTTCAGGATTTTATAACTTGACTCGTCAGCTTGGAGGTAGCATCGGAATTGCAGTTCTCTCAACTTTGCTAGCTCAGCGCGAAGCTTTCCATAAATCAGTTTTACTCGCCAAGCTTAGCCCTTACAATTTAGAAACTAATGAACGGGTTGATCAACTGACAGGACTATTCCAAAGTGGTGGCTCGGATGTTACAACTGCCCATCAACAAGCCCTTAGCAGTCTGGAGAAATTAGTAAATCAGCAAGCGGCAGTTTTATCCTATGCCGATGTCTTTCATTTTGTAGGAATTGTCTTTCTCTGTTCGCTGCCTTTGTTATTGTTTTTAGGAAAAGGCAAAGCTGGTGCAAAAGCACCTATGGCGCATTAGGGCAAATCCAAACCCAGAAGATGAGTTGCGGCGCTTTGCGCCGCAACTCATCTTCTGGGTTTAGGTTCTAGTACGTTTTAATTTTTAACGCAAACCTTCAATTATGAACTTACCTCAAAAATCTACTCAAAATTTGGTCAAGGGCAAACTTTCGCACCGATGGAGAGTGCGATCGCGCCTAATTCTATCGATACTATTTGCCTCGATCGTATCGTTTTTGCTTCCCGCTTGGTTTAGTTTGTCTACAAAGATTCTCTGTATATGGGATACAGGAATGATCAGCTTTTTAGCGGCAACTTGGATGCTAATGGTGCAAGCAAAAACAACAACAATGCGCCGTAATGCTCAAAGTCAGGATGCGGGACGACTAGTAATCTTAAGTATCGTTACTGCTGCGGCCTGTGCCAGTATTTTAGCGATCGCCTTTATCTTAAGAGAAGCAAAAGGAAAAGAGATAAATATTGTAATTCCCCATGTAATGCTTGCAATAGTCACAATTATTGGTTCATGGTTATTGGTGCATACGATTTTTGCAATGCACTATGCTCACGAATATTATCAAAATCATAAAACTCAAATTGATTGCAAAGCGGGTGGACTAGATTTCCCTGAAGATATTGAGCCAGACTATTGGGATTTTTTGTATTTCTCGTTTGTGATTGGTATGACGAGCCAAGTTTCCGATGTAGAGATTACTTCGCGATCGCTAAGGCGCTTATCTTTATTCCATAGTATTCTCTCCTTTTTCTTCAATACTGCCATTGTGGCGATGAGTATAAATATCATCGCAGGATTAATTCAGTAAAATTAAATTGAGTAACAATTTATGTTTTATTCACTCAATTCAAGCTAGAAATCACACATATTTATGCAACTTTAGTACCAAGAGATATTACATATTTGGTCATAAATAATGAATGATAATCAGCGCAATGATGACAACCTCGAAAGACGGCAGGAACTCCGACAGGATGAAGAAACTTTTCGTCTGCGGCAAGAAGAAGGTCGTCTAGGAAAAGCACAGCGAAGCAATACTTACTATTGGATCATTAATAGTATTTATTGGATTGGAGGAATTATAGAAATAGTGCTACTGTTAAGATTCATTTTGAGGTTGTTTGGTGCTAATCCCCAAAATGAATTTGCACAACTTATTAATAGCCTGTCTGCACCTTTTATCGCGCCGTTTTCTACTTTATTTATTAGCCCTACCTCATCGGGTGGCGCAAATATATTTGATGTAAATATCGTCATTGCAATTATTGCCTATGCGCTTTTAAGTTATCTATTAGTTTCGTTGGTTAGATTTATTTTTTATAATAGAGTTTAATTTGTTAGATCACTCATTTAAATTTTATGGTATTGCCTTCTTTGGGATTATTCTCATTAGATATTTTCTTGTAGCAGGAGGAATGTATTTAATCTTTTATTCTCCCTTTAGGAAGTCTCTAGGAAAACAGCACCGACCACAAGTTCCATCTTGGAAATCGATTCAGTTTGACATAAAACTTTCTGTGATATCAGCAGCAATATTTGCGATCGCATCGTCATTGATCATCTCTCTCTACAACAAAAAACTTACTCTCATTTACACTGATCCACAGGATTTTGGACTTTGGTATTTGGGAGTGAGTTATGCAGCAGTATTGATTTTGCAAGATGCATATTTTTACTTTACCCACAGATTGTTTCATCATCCTTTTCTATTTCATTGGGTACATCAAGGACATCACCGATCGCGGCATCCTACGCCTTGGACTTCCTTCGCTTTCGACCCCATAGAAGCGATTGTCAATGCTCTATTTTTAATCGGCATCGTTTTTATAATCCCCTTACATTTCATTACTTTAATAGCAGTATTAACGACAATGACTGTTTGGGCAGTTTTAAACCATTTGGGAATTGACTGCCTACCTTTAACTTTTCCACACCATTGGCTAGGAAAGTGGTTTATTGGACCTGCTCACCATTCTATTCATCACCTTAAGTACAGGCTCCATTACGGGCTGTATTTCACATTTTGGGATAAGTTGTTTAATACTCAAGATCCTAATTACATCGCTACTCCGTCTTCGTCATCGATACAAAATTTGTCAACACTCGACTAAAAAAGATGAGTTGCGGCGCAACTCATCTTTTTGGCTTTAACGGTAACTGCAAACGCGAAGGATAATCTGCGCTATAAAAAATTTGTTGAGTTGCTTCTACAAAGTCACTGACGGTCGCCGTCGAGGGTGGTTTCTCTGTGTTGGAATGTCGCTCGATCACAGGAAAAGCAGAACTGGCGATCGCTACGCCAATACGATGACCTTGGGCAAAATTTTGACAAGTAGGACGTAGCTTGATTCGGTACTCATTGACAACATCGGACTCCACCCATTCAGGCTCAGTCCAAGAATTACGAAACTTCGCTCGCAAAACTCCCATAGACACTAACATTTGCTTACCATCTGGATAAATATCTAAAAGCTTAATTACCCAATCCGTATCAGGGGCAGTAGTGGCAGCATAGAGAATAAATTCGGGAATACCTGCGATCGCTAGATCTTCCTCAAGTTCAGCACTTTGATAAACCAATACATCCCAACGCTGATGGAGAAATTGTTGATCGTAAAATCCGTAGGCTGTGGCAGGGTTAGGATTGCGGGGATCGTAGACGTAGATATCGGGTAAGTGATGATTGCTACTTATCGGTTGAGAATCGAGATTTTTTTGGGGATGAAGATAAAGATTATGAGTGAGGGGATTTTGAGGAAATTCGGATAAATCTAGCCATTCATTTTTACCCATGAGAAACATCTGTACGGGAGCGCGATCGCTGATGCCGTTGTCTATCCCCTTTAACCAAAAATCAAACCAATCTACTTGTAGTTGGTCAATCCGTGAAACCGCCGCTTCACCAAAATCAATTTCACCCACCTTTGGCAGCCAAGGCATATGTTGCCAAGGTGTAACTACTAAATGTTGCGGTTGGGAAGTGACGGACTTAGCTTGATGGTAAGTATTAATAGTTGCTTCAATGAAAATATCTGCCCAGCCCCCAATGTGCAGAGCAGGTATATCAAAGTGATGGAAATAACTAAGGGGATTTAATTCTTGCCAATATGGATCATCCGCCTGTTGATTACCAATCCAGTCAAAAAAGAATTGTCCAAACTTTGCGCCCAATTCAGGATTTTTAAATAGTTCTATTTCACATAGTGGAATTGCTTCTAGCCATTGTGAAAGTTGCTTTTGGGCGGCAAAAAGTTTAGTCGCTTGCGGCTCTTGTTTGAGATACCATGCGCGATTTTGAGTCAACTGTAACGCCCAACCCAGCACAAAATCTAAACATAAAGCTCCACCAAAATACAGCCAACCATGATATAGATCAGCTGTTGCCATGCAAGGACAGATCGTGACTAATCCCTGTGGCTGCTGCACGGCAGCCTGAAACTGCGTCACCCCCTGATAGGAAAACCCATACATTCCCACCTTGCCACTGCTGCCTTCTAGCTCCTTGGCACACCATTCCACCGAGTCAAATCCATCGGTATATTCATTGCGAAATGGATAGAATTCTCCTTCAGAAGTTCCGCAGCCCCGCACATCTTGAATCACCACAATATAGCCTTGACTAGCGTACCAACTAGGATGAGCATAGGTGCAAGAAGAGGCGATCGCTCGACCATAGGGCAAGCGCATTAGCAGCACTGGCAATGGTGTATCCACATTTTTGGGACGATAAATGTCGGCGGTCAATATCGTGCGATCGCGCATTGGTATCTTGACTTGACGCTGGACATTTACCTGCGAATGGAAAGAAGTCAATTTAGGCGGCATAGCTTCGCGATTATTCTTGCCAATCAGGGAAGACTTTTCTAATTTCAATTAGGAGATCATCAAGTTCTTCTAAAGCTTGCATGATATCGATACTGAGGCTACCTAAGTTGTCCTTGAGGGATAACTGCACTAGTAGTTCACGTTTGCTAGCGATCGTGACAAATCTTGCTTTCAGCGATTCTGGAGTAGACATATTAAAAAATTTATAAATTTAATGAAATTACGAGAATTAACCGCTTCCCAATGCTTATCATACTTTATATATAGCAATCCTAAATGAGTTGTGAGAGGCTTCGACTTCGCTCAGCCAACGATATACGCTGGCTGAGCGAAGTCGAAGCCCTATTTTTCTCATAAATGATTTAGGACTGCTATACAGCAAAGCAAGTTTTGCTTAGGATATAAAATCCCAAAGAGAGTGGCGGCGCTTTGCGCCACCACTCTCTTTGGGATAGCCAGTCAAGCCAAGCCTATTTGCAATGTTCTGAGAACTGTTGACATATCATTGCTCAAAATCGCGTTTGCATTTAGCCACAAGCCCGCAAACTCTCGACTACAGATAATTCCAGAGTCATCAGGCTCTAGCTGTTTGTATTTACCATTTTCGAGAACAAACCAATCAATTTGATTATCTAATGTCCGCCAGACGATATATTCCTTTACGCCGTTACGTTCGTATGTACGTTTCTTGCTGTGCAGATCGTAAGAAACTGTACTGGCAGCAATCTCGGTGATCAGTTCAGGCGCACCTGAAATATAACCATCAGCATCAATTTTTGCATTGCCATTGACACGAAATAGTACGGCATCAGGTTGAGGTTCGTTTTCATCATCAAGGCGGACTGTTGGCTCGATCCCAACTTTTAATCCTGCAACCATTGATTGATAGGTAACGAGCCAACCAACGATTTGGCTATGGGGTTTACCATGAGATGTAAAGCGTAGGGGAGATGCCACGTGTACGATGCCTTCAATGAGTTCTGCTTTTTTGATGTTTGATGCCGTATAACGCCGCTCAAATTCTTCTCGATTAAGGCGATCGCCATTTTCGAGGATGGTTAGCGGTGATGAAGAGTTGGCAATAACCATAGCTATCAGGGATGAGGCTCTCCAATATTTTAGCAATCCCCAAAAGAAAGTTGCGGCGCGAAGCGCCGCAACTTTCTAGCGATAAAGTGCATATTAAAAAAGAGTTAACTGTTGTGGAGGTGGTACGAGATCATCCCAAGGTAAGGTTGGGATTGGAAGATTCGCCTTTTCGAGCATATTCTGAAAATATTTAAGATTGTGGGGCGATCGCTCCTCAATTGGGCAATGCATAAAGAAATATACTTCTGTGCCAGTCGCCAACCAATTATTTAAAAGTAGCCGCCATTCTTGCCAAAAGCGCACATTCAAATCGCGATCGGGATGACTGACAAAGCGGACAATACTGAAGGGCGCAGTTACGACAGGCTGTAAAGGCAAATTTGGCTTGCGGCGTTCTTGCTGTACTGATAGTGTGTCAGCAGCATCAGTATTGCCATCAAAGGGCAAATCATAAATTGGGCGCGAATCTAGCAATACCCGTCCAACTCCTAAGCTTTTTAATAATTCATTTAAGCGATCGCAGTGGGGATCTTTAAACCAATCCGCATGACGTACTTCTAGGGCTATCTGAAAATCTCTAACTGGCAATGTTATTAAGAATCTTTCTAAATCTGCAAAATTTGCAGGGCTATAGCTGGGTGGCAGTTGCACAAAAGGCACACCCAAGCGATCACCAAAACTAGACATCAGATCTAAAAAATGTAAAGCCTGATCGCTATAGGGGTGTAACAAACCATTGTGGGTTAATTGTTTGGGAAATTTAGGGCAGAAGCGAAAATTAGCGGGTGTTTCCTTTGCCCAACGCTCTACCGTCAAGCGATCGGGAATCACATAAAAAGTAGAATTCACTTCTACAGTCCTTAGGCGATCGCTATAGAGCTGCAAAAATTCCGTTGAGCGACTTCCTTTAGGATAAAAATCACCCACCCACCCTTTATAAGCCCAAACTGCACAACCTAAATGAAATCTAAAGTCCATATTTTTTAACTGATACAAACCTGTAAATTTGCGCCCCTTCGAGGCGTAAATTTATAGGTTTGAGTAATTTTTTAAGCATTTATTTTAATCATTTATCCTGTGAGACACTTCTGATCTTCGACGATGAAACTATGGCAGCGATCGCTATAGTTTATATATGAATATCTAATAGTAAAGCGATTGTTGTATAAATACAAACTATGTTAACTTGTACCAAACTTTCTTAATCGATGAAATTAAATATGCAAAATTTACTTGACCCAGCTAAAGATCAATCAACTACTCCATGGTATGGCAATGTTTTGCGTAGCCGAATTGTTAAAACTTTAGAGTTGGTTCAAGACGCGATCGCGATCTCTCTTTGTATCGGGTTGTTTTGCGTCATGGTGTTGCAACTTAAAGAGATTTTTCAATCTTTATTAACGACGCTGCACTTTCATGACATAACCGCAGATATTTTATTTATTCTCATTTTAGTGGAATTATTTCGGCTATTAATTATTTATCTCCAAGAACAGCGAGTTTCCATAGGGGTTTCCGTAGAAGTAACGATCGTTTCCGTATTGCGGGAAGTAATTGTTAAAGGGTTGCTAGAAGTTGAATGGAAGCAAGTCATGGCTACCTGTGCTTTTTTAATTGCTTTGGCTCTACTATTGGTAGTCCGAGTTTGGTTGCCACCCACCTTTGAAGGAGTTGATCCTCAACAAATAGCCTCCGCCCGACACAAGGAAAAAAAATAACATTTGGCAACATTTACGCCCTTCCCACCCAAGGATTAGCGGTGCGGCGCTTCGCGCCGCTAATCCTTGGGTGGGAAGGGCGTAAATGTTGCCAAATGTACTAGGACATAAAACCCAATAAGTTGGTTGGCGGCGCGGAGCGCCGCCAACCAACTTATTGGGTTTTGATTTGTCTAAAACAAATGACTGCAACATAAAGGGGAGCAATGCTCCCCTTTATGTTGCAGTCTCCAAAAGCAAAGAGGAGCGCATTGCGCTCCTCTTTGTTTTTTACTTAATTTGGCTAAGTAATTGCTTAATAGTTTTGATTAATTCAGGCGGATGATAGGGCTTAGTCAAATAAGCATCAGCCCCTTGTTTCATACCCCAATATTTATCAAACTCCTCACTTTTGGTTGTACACATAATTACGGGTACATCCTTCGTAGAGGCATTATTTTTGATCCAACGGCATAACTCATAGCCATTCATTTGTGGCATGACCACATCAGTAACAACTAGATCAGGGGTAACAACCTTAAGCTGTTCAACCGCCTCAGCGCCATTGTTAGCTTCCGTAACTTGCATACCATTTTCTTTTAAATGTGCCGAGACCATCTCCAACACCATCGGACTGTCATCCACTACGAGGACTCTTACCATAACTGCCTTCCTGATTTTCCAGTTGTGCCTCAGCGCCAATCGCTACTAAAGCGGTTAAACCCTAAGGTAATCATAAAACTTTCAAAACCTTAAACATGAGATAAGGTATTGAATATCGCCTAGTTAACTTTATCTGTTTTGAAATTAAGTCTTTACAGAATTGTTAAGCTAAACCTAGTTAATCAGTGAATTAAGCACTGAAAAATTGATATTGCTGACAGTATATCAGAATGCATCTTGGTTAGAGCGCTATGGCAATAGTTACGGTAGAAAGGTTAAGTAAAATTTATCAAATTGCGGTTAAAGACGCAGGGCTAATTGGCACATTCAATCATTTTTGGAATCGCCAGTACCGCACAATTGATGCTGTCAAAGAGATATCCTTTGCGATCGCCTCTGGTGAGATGGTTGGTTTTTTGGGGGCAAATGGCGCAGGCAAGACCACAACTCTAAAAATGCTGACAGGCTTAATTCATCCCTCATCAGGAAATGTGCAGGTGGCTGGACATATTCCCTTTCGGCGAGATACGAGTTTTTTGCAAAAAATTACACTCGTAATGGGGCAAAAACAGCAACTAATCTGGGATTTACCAGCCATCGACTCCCTAAGGATGAATGCAGCGGTATATGACATTCCCGACAAAATTTTTAAACACCGTCTTGGCGAACTTACGGAAATGCTGTCACTTCAGGGCAAGCTCAATCAACCCATGCGAAAGCTGTCTCTGGGAGAGCGCATGAAGGCTGAACTATTGGCAGCGCTATTGCATCAACCGCAAGTTTTGTTTTTGGATGAACCAACCTTGGGCTTAGATGTAAATGCTCAGGCAAATGTGCGGGAATTTTTGCGGGAATATAACCAACGTTACCAAGCCACAATTTTGTTAACCAGTCACTATATGGCGGATATTACGGCGCTGTGTAAACGGGTACTGCTCATTCATCAAGGTGGCTTAATTTATGATGGCAGTCTCGAAGGTTTGCGTGACAACTTTGCCCCTGCTCGCGAAGTTCGGGTGGAGTTCGCACAGCCAATTAGCGATCGCGAAGGCTTACAGAAGTATGGACAGATCCTGAATGTTGATGGTCAAGCAGTTTGTTTTTCAGTGCCTCGCGAAGATTTAACTAGGGTCATTTCACAAATTTTGGCTGAGCTAGAAATTGTCGATTTATCAATCAACGAACCTGCGATCGAAGATGTCATCGGTCAAGTATTCCGCGATGGCAGTGTGTAAATAGACATTGGCGGCGCTTCGCGCCGCCAATGTCTATTTGATGTATTTCTCAATTTCGGCAATAGTTACAGGCTGATCGCTAGTACTTGGTAGATCCACCACTACTAAATAGCCCTCCACTTTGCCTTTGCCAACTCGATTTAAGACATCGAGAATTTTGGGCATATCTGATTTCAGCAAACTACCGCGATCGTCGTAAATCTCTAGCGCCGAGAGGCAGCCCAGAGACGCATTCCAATCAAAATTTTGAGTGCTAACGACAGCAGGTTTATTACGGAAAAAGTCGATCGCTGCGCCACTGCCATGAATCCGAAATAGCGATCGCCCCATACTCCCCGCCCAATAAGCCTGTTGAATCGGCTCGTAATTTCGCCATGATGCTGGTAAAAGATTTTGATAAGCTGGCAAACTACCCGTAAATTTCCCTTTTTGTTTGGGCAGAAATTCAGTTACACCATCCTCAAAGGGTAGAAATAAATTTACTAACGAAAATTGTCCATAGGCATGGAAAAACTCATCGTCAGGCTGGCGAGAAATCCCTTCAATCCGATAAATACCCTGCGGAGTGCGTCCATTGGTAAAGTTCCAGTCGAGGTTATGAATGGATTGCAACAGCAGGGACGCTGACCAAATATTTTTACCTTGCCGTACAAATTGACCATCACGATCCTTAAGAACCGTGACACACAAAACATCCCGATTAGGACGACAGAGGACATACATTTGGGCTTGTTGCGGTGCAATTTGCCATTTTAATAAATCACCAAGATTGGGATTTGAGGATAGTTTAGGATTTTGTTGATAATCTGCGGTAAGACTTTGGAGCGTAGTCTTTAAATGAAGATCCTGTGACCATTTGGGAAAACGCTGTTTGACTTTGGTGACCAGATTTTTAAGGATAAGAGGATCATTTGCGGATTGATCGGTCGATGGATAAATGGGCGACTTGGCGATCGCTGATAGAGAAATCGCCACCCACATAGAGTCATTACTGGAGTCAATGGTGCGTAAGAAATTTTGACGCAGTTTGCTATAGACCGCAGGTTTGAGGGTATAAAGTTGATGGCTAACTTGGATCGCCGTATCAATGACTGCTTTTTGGGGATCGCTCAAGTTATTGGCAGTAGTCAAACTCAAGACATTTTCTAAAACTTGAACTACATATTCTTTTTCGGGAGCTAAAACGCCGATCGCCCACAGTGACTCTTGCCAGTGGGTGAGGTAGCGATCGCTAAGGGGATAAGTTTTGAGATCGAAGCGGCTGGGATCAGCTTTTTTTTGTTGGTCTAATATTTGCTCATTTCTTGATAATGCAGTGGCTTTGGGTTGATAGGTTTGCAATGGCGGCGCTTGGGCTATGCCTGTTTGTGGCGTGTTCATAGCCAGTAGTAAAGCGATCGCCGATAAGGACTTAGACATGAATTGATTCATATTTCCCTTCCATTAAACCCAAAGATATATGTGTGAAGCTTTTCGCCGCATCTACATCTTATAGCGGTAGCTAACCCAAAAGAAAGTTGGGGCGAGAAGAGCCGCAACTTTCTTTTGGGTTTTTGATTATAAATCAAGCACATTATGCAGTATCCTAGATAGGCTGTAAAAAATACACACGCTTGAGGCTTCGGGTGTTTAGAGTTACTTGTAACTACTAAATTCCATCTCAGGCGCAAGGACAAACCCGAACACAGGAGAAAACTTAAATGGGAGTCGTAACCCTAGCCCAATTGCTAGAGTCGGGTGTTCACTTCGGGCATCAGACCCGTCGCTGGAACCCCAAAATGGAGCCTTACATCTTCACCGAGCGTAATGGCGTTCATATTATTGACCTTGTGCAAACCGCACAGTACCTCGAAGAAGCTTATGCTTATTTGCGTCAAGCTTCTGAGCAAGGCAAAAAAGTATTGTTTGTGGGTACAAAGCGTCAAGCTGCTGGCCTGATTGCTCAAGAAGCCGCCCGTTGTGGTAGCTACTACATCAACCAACGTTGGTTGGGTGGAATGCTCACCAACTGGACAACGATCAAAACCCGTGTCGATCGCCTTAAGGATCTCGAACGTCGCGATGAAAGTGGCGCACTTGATCGCTTACCTAAGAAGGAAGCATCTACCCTTCGCCGCGAAATGGAAAAGCTCCGCAAGTACCTTGGCGGTATCAAGCTAATGCGTAAGCCACCCGACATCGTAGTTGTGGTTGACCACAAGCGCGAATACAACGCGGTACAAGAATGCCAAAAGTTGCGTATTCCTATCGTGTCTTTACTTGATACCAACTGCGATCCTGATAGCGTTGATATCGGTATTCCTGCTAACGATGACGCAATTCGCTCGATCAAGTTGATCGTTGGCAAACTTGCTGATGCTATCTATGAAGGTCGTCATGGTGATATCGAAGATATCGAGTATGAAATCTCTCCTGAAGATGCGGAAGCGATCGTTGAAGGCGAAGAGATCATTACTGGTGATGAAGAAGGCGCAGAAGTTTAATTCTTCTCGATCTTCTTTAGCATAAAAAAAGCGGCGCATTGCGCCGCTTTTTTTATGCTTCTTTTTTGAGTCGATCAGGATTAACTTTTAAGCTGATCATCTCAACTAAGCGATCGCTAACAGCTATGGGTTTTTCATGGGCTGCCACCATGATCGAGATATCGGCTTGGGCATAGCGATCGCGCCTTTGTGTGTATAAATCATGCAACTTTTGTAAAGGATCTTCAGTTTGCAATAAAGGGCGATTGGTTGACTCAGATTTCAGTCGATCGTAGAGCGTCTCCACAGGCACATCAATCCAAATCACAATGCCATCATGGAGATGTGACCAATTTAGCGATCGCATCACAATTCCGCCTCCCGTGGCTACGACTAGGCGAGTATAGGATGAAACCTGTGAAAGTACTTGTTGTTCCAAATCGCGAAAAGTATCTTCCCCATCGTTGGCAAATATCTCAGGAATTGATTTGCCTGCATATTGCTCAATCAGAACATCTGTATCGAGAAAGTTGTAACTTAATTTTTGAGCCAAAAGCTTCCCTACGGTGCTTTTGCCCGCACCCATCATTCCAATCAAAAAAATATTTGTTCCGTTGAGCATGAGTCTGTGTTTAGATTGTGTCGTAAAAATCGCCTAGAATCATTACAAGCGATCGCTTGTTTAGCATATGGCGATCTTGGTGCTTATTGTGAATATCAATGCTGAACTCTCCCATGATCTTGTCTCGCAAAAATTGGCTTTTAGGTTTAGGAATTGTCAGTGTGGCGGCGATCGCCAATAATTTGTTTGCGTTGGAACATGATTGGCATCTGTTGAGCCTGACCACCTTAGCGATCGGTGGAACGATGCTATTTACAAATATGCGGCGCAGTTTAGCCAACACCATTGAGCAGCCAACGGAAATCAATCGTCAGCATTTATATAAAGAATTAGCTAAAGCAGAAACAGCGATCGCCAAGATTGCCGATGTCCATAAGCGGACAATTCTCCAAAACCAAGTGCATCAGATTACCGATAATTTGCAAAAAAATTATTTTCGGATTGTCGTATTTGGCACAGGTTCATCAGGGAAGACTTCCGTAATTAATGCATTGCTAGGGCATAAAGCAGGTAGAACCGCCGCCACTATCGGCACAACTACCGTTCGCCAAGAGTATGACTACCAAGGTCTAGTGGTTTCGCCTGTGGGCATTAATCCTGTGCTTAGTTCTAATCCCAGCACAACGAAACAGAAGCGCCAAATTTCCCTAGTCGATACATCAGGGATTCAAGAAATGGGATTGTCGGGGCAGCAACGAGAACAGGAATCATTGCAAGTGGCTCAAAATGCTGATCTGATGATTTTTGTGACAGCTGGAGATTTGCTTAATAGTGAATATCAAGAACTCGAACACCTTGTCAGTTTGGGTAAGCGCGTGGTGTTAGCTTTTAATAAGACAGATTTATATCTGCCAATTGATCGCGAAAATGTCCTAAATAAGCTCAAAGAGCGCACCGAAAGTTTTTTAGCAGCTAATAATATTGTGGCGATCGCGGCTAAGCCTAGTCCGATCAAAGTTCGTCAATATGTTAATCAGTCCTCCGATGAGACGCTCCAAGAATGGTGGGAAGAGATACCACCTGATGTGAATACTTTAAAGGAAAGGATTGAGTCGATTCTGTCTAACGAGTGGGAAGATTTACTGCTCAGCAATACGCAGCTTCAGCTTGAAAATTTGCAACAAGAAATCAATGGCACTATCAACCAAGAGCGCCGTCAAGACGCTGCTGTGATTATCAATCGCTACCAAGTCATCGCTGCGACCACGGTATTTGCTAATCCCATTCCTGCGATCGATCTGTTGGCGGGAGCCGCCATCAATACGCAAATGCTGCTCGATCTTGCCAAGGTTTATGATCGCCCTCTCAAGTTTCGCCAAGCTCAACAATTAGCGCTGAATATTGCTCAGCAGTTGTTACAACTGGGTTGTGTAGAAATTGCCACCTCCGCGATCGCCTCTTTCTTTAAGATAAACGCCCTAACCTACGCGATCGGTGGCTCTATGCAAGCAGTGACGGCTGCTTACTTAACACATATTGGCGGCAATAGCTTTGTGGCATATCTGGAGCAGCAGCCTCAATCCGCCATTTCTGACGACGTTAATAAGTTGCAGCAATTGTGTCAAAGCACATTCCAATCATTGCAAGGCGATCGCTTTGTGATGGATTTTGTCAGCAATACCTCCAGTCGGATTTCTAAACACATTGTCAACCAGATAAGTAGCTAGCCGCACAAAACCCCAGAAACGAGTGGCGGCGCGAAGCACCGCCACTCGTTTCTGAGGTTTTGTGCGGCTAGCTAATAGCGTTGACTTACAAAAAAGAGAAGGGAGTCGCTAAGCGGCTCCCTTCTCTTTTTTTGTAGTAGGAGATTACATATCTCCGCCACCCGCCGATAGTAAAAAGATGATAACTGGGCCAGAAATAACGATTAAAGCCAAGCAGGTTAATTGAAAAATTAGCTGAAAATTAACGCTAGATAATAGAGAAGTTACAAAGTCCATAGCAGTTTTCTTAAATATGATTAATAATTCAAATAAAATTCTAGCGTTATTTTAGCAAGCATCGCTGCTCAAAATTAGAACCATAGAGATTTTTTAAAAGTCTAGCTTTGCAAGACTTTTAAAAAATCTCTATTTATAGCTGCAAGAGAGAGTGGCGGCGCTTTGCGCCGCCACTCTCTCTTGCGTTTTATGAACTGACTGGCTGGCTACAGCTATGTAAAGGCTTAATTATTTGTAATCAAAAATCATGGGTGACGCGATCTCTAACCCATTCCTCATTTATAGCCCCAATCATTTGTTTTAAGATAAATCAAAACCCAAGAATTGGCTGGCGGCGCGGAGCGCCGCCAGCCGATTCTTGGGTTTTATGTCCTCGTACACTTGGCAATCGCTATAATTTCCCCAACTTAAAGTAATTTCTGTTTAAAGTGCTACACCTCTCTTGAATAAAGCATTAGAAGCAATTTTGGAGTATAAGTAATTCCCTCGTCAAACTTGATTTGGAGAAAGAAAGGCTATCATTTGAAATACAATCACCATACATTCACAATTGGTAAGAGTTATACCTGTGCGTTATCGAATTTGGTTGCTAACAATTCTTGCTTCTGTTAGCGTGGGAGTCTCTCCCCTACGCGCTCAAGCCCTACTGCCCCACACCACACAAATTAACTTTGGCAACCTAGAAGAGCAAGCTCTTAATTTAGCCAGAGAAGCCGCTCAACTGGCTCAGTTTGAGCAGTATGATCTAGCCTTGCCCCGCGCCCGTCTAGCGGCGCAGATAGCCCCAAAAGCCTTTCAAACTCAAGGAATTCTCGGCAGTATCTATTTACGCCAAGAGAAATATACTGAGGCGATCGCATCCTTAATGATGGCGAACAAACTCAAAAAAAATGAACCGACGATCTTGTTTAGCTTAGGAGCCGCCTATCTGCGTAACAAAAATTACCCTGAGGCGATCGCCAATATCAAACAAGGGTTAGCCATAGAGCCAAAATCGTCAACCGCCATGTTCGATCTAGGTAATGCCTATTTCTTGACAAAACGTTATGATGAAGCCGTTGATGTTTATAAGAATGTGCTGGCTCTAGACAACAAGTTTTGGGCAGCTACTAATAATATCGGGCTGGTCGAGTATGAGCGGGGAAATGTCGATCAAGCGATTGGTAGATGGCAAAGCTCACTCAAGCAAGCCCAAAAAATCGAATTTTTAGCGGCTGAACCAACATTGGCACTAGCAACAGCTTTTTATCGTCAAGGCGATCGCAGTAAAGCAATTCAACTAGCTGTTGAGGCGATGAAGATTGATCCTCGCTACGGCAAGGTTTCCTATTTGGTCGAAAATCTTTGGGGCGATCGCTTGATTGATGATGTCAAAGTAGTCTTGGCTCAGCCACAGGTCAAGAAAATCCTTGATGAGAGTGATCTCTCGACTCGACAAATTCCTAAGCCTCGCTTCAATTAATAAAAAACGCACCCTCTGGGTGCGCTTTTTATTATCTATTCGCCTTCGCGGTCTAAATCAGCATCCACATTTACAAAGTTGTAAGGAGCGGTGAAATCGTTATATCGAATTCTCAAACGATTTTCAAATTGGAGATCCAAAGCCTCAACCGTCGCCGCAAATTCTGGTTCTTTGTCCCAGTCGATCAGAAAAGAACCGTTATAAATCATATTCTCTGTCATCAATTCCCCTTCCGCATATTCACTAGATATCGGTTTGAGCTTATCCAAAAAGGCTTCAATAATAACTTGCTGACGTAGCTCACAGGCAGCTTCTAATTCTTGCCCGATCGCGATCGCCTCATCCATCGTCAATACTTTGCCTACCAGTGCCTCACGTCGTTTTCGCAAGCCATCATTTTCGGCGACCGCTAGATTTAGCTCCTCATTCTGATCCCAAAACAGCTTGATACTGACTTCGCGCTTACCGATTAAATTACTAATCAGAGCCTTGAGCTTAGTTTCGTAAGGAATTAAGAGATCGCGTTTAACTTCTTCCCAGCCCTCCACTACTAGCCCAAATTGCAGAGGCAAAGGAACAGCTTGATGCGGATCGATCTCCTTCATCATCGACTCTAAAACCGTTTCGTGGGTAATTAAGTTGGCTCGACTTGCGAGATAGCGCTCCTGCTGCGCTTCACTGTAGGCGATCGCAAAGGGAGGCAAGACATGAAACTGCACGGTCTGAGCATTCATACCTTTAAGCTCAAGCTTATTGACTAGGTCGATATGGTCAGCTTGCAAAATTGCGTACAGGTATAAGCTCATAGAGATTAATAATTGAGGATAAATTTACTATATAGCGTTTCCCAGTTTAGCAATGTAGAGGATTGTTTCGGAATTCCCAAGCCTTTAAAGTTGCGCCCCTGCGGGGCGCAACTTTAAAGGCTTGGGTTAATTATGGCGCGGTCAAATACTTTGCCATCATTAGCGATCGCTTTAGTGATGATTTTATCTTGATAGACATCAAAAGTCATAAAGCTAAACTGGGAACTCACAAAAGCAGTTTGCGGCGATCGTCCAAATTGATATAAAGGTGCGCCACCGCCGCCATTCACAATATAAGTAGTGCCGTTAATCGGATTAAATCGCTCGTAACCATGATCATGTCCGCAAAGGTACAGATTAACTTTATGCCTAGCAAAAATTGGCGCAAGTATGCTGACTAATTGGGAATTACCGCCATGACGACCCGATGAATATAGCGGGTGATGTCCAAACACAATTTTCCAAGGAGCTGTACTTTGGGCTAATTTTTGATCAAGCCATTGAAGTTGAGATTCCCAAGGTGCATTCCCGTTAGTATCAATTGCAAAAAAATCTACAGTTCCTTTAGTGAAGGTATAGTAGCGATCGCTCATATTGAAGGGTTTGTAGTTAATCTGATCGAGTCCACCATCGCTTTTGATAATGTCATGATTTCCTAGCGCTGCATAGAATTTCACATTCTCTTGAAGTAAAGGCGCATAGGGCTTTTCAAAATATGCTTCGGCTAGGCTAATCTCACCGTAGGGATAAATATTGTCGCCTGCCATTAATACGAAGGGATATGGCTTTTGTTGATAGGTTTTCCACATAGACTCCGCGATCGCAAACTGATCAGCACTACCAAATCCATTGTCTGCGATCGCAGCAAACCGCAGTAATGGCTCTTCAGTGGGTTCAGGAATAATCCCTGAATTGGTGTTAGTCAGATTATTGGAAGATTTAGGTTCCGAAGGTTGCGCTGCGGCTGGCTCGTAAGGAGATTTGGTGAGATCTGGAGCTTTAGCGATCGCCTTATAAATTAGGGAACTAATTGTCGGCAATCCCACAAGTGCAATGCCCCCAACGACTAAAATTTGACGACGTTTCATCGGTTTTAAATTGTCATAATTCAGCTTTCATAAATCTATTTTAACAAGTATTGAATCGCCTATTCTCTGCGTTGCAATGCGATCGCCCCATAAATCGAAATATCTCAACCAATCCATATCAACCTGTTTAAAGGCTGACTAAATCTCGGATTAGGCTATAAAATAGATATGTCGGGAAAAAAAGTAGCGTATAGAGGCAACTTCACATTTATTTCTGCACTTCAATCCATTGGTAAACACCAAAGCTATAAGTTCAATTAAGTTGTACCATAACCAAGGCTTGACATCGGTTATCATCATCCCAATTCCTCATGAATAAAGATGATAAATATAGATAAAGATTGTAAAACAAGATAGGCAGATACGAGCAACGACAGGATTAAATCAGCAAGCATTCGAGGGATTGTTGCCAAGTTTTGCAGAAGCCTATCAGCAAACTCTAGACAAGAAGAGACGATGGCGATCAGCAGGAGGGGGTAGGAAAGCAACACTGAAAACCAGTGCAGACAAATTGTTTTTTATCTTGTTGTACTGCAAATGCTATCCCACATTTGACTTAATGGGAGTTTTATTTGGCTTTGACCGCTCCTGCGCCCACGATTGGGTACATCGACTAATGCCCATACTGGAAACTGCACTGCAGGGTGGTTTCATTTTCGGAAAGGCAAACAGGAAGGAAGTTACAGAAAAATTAGAGGGAGAAAAATCAGTAAGAATAAGAACAAGAGAGAATATCAAAAACTTGGTGAACTTGATTAGCGAGAACACGTTGCCCCTGAGGAATCGTGCGATAACCAAGACGGCGGACAGTAGTCATGATAAAGCAGTGAATAATAGCCCAAATAGTAGGAGCATTGCCGCCACGTCGTAAGCCAGTATCCTCTTGAAAAAGGACATCACGCACCCAATGCAAGCGATTTTCAATACCCCAGTGTAGGCGAATCGGGTCCAGAAACTGAGCCGCATTAAGAGCCAAATCAGAAATATAACCAAGGGACTCGAAAAAGGGCTTATCATCACGCCAGCCCTCGCGTTCGACATAAATCAAAGACTGTAGAGACGACCAATGTTTGCGTAAGTGAAGTGGAGCAGGATAGACCCAAACACGACGACGCACTTGCCGACCATGAGATTTGTCAAACTCTTCGGCATAACTAAGAGCGACCGTGTTTTGATGTAAGTGATCCAAAGCCTTGACCAGATTGGGTTGATTATTTTTGAGGGCAATCAAATAATGCTGTTCCTGCTCAGCAATTAATTTCACCGTATCTTTTTGGCAATGTAAGGCATCCATTGTGAAAGAGGCTGGTTGTCCTTGTAAGGAAGTAATCACTTGTTTAACTACTTCGATTTCGCTGATTTGCTTATTTTCAGATACAGCAAGGGCAATTACTTCTCCTGTTTCGTGGGTAAAGGCTGACACGGTACTGGTAAAGTTTTGCTTAGAATCGGTCTGATTGGTGACCGTACATTTGATGCTTTTACCGTCCATCGCTAGCCATTGCCCTGATTCTCCTGTATGACTATTTCGACACCACTCGTTAAATAGTTTGACTACTGACTCGATTTCTACCCCTTGAATGACACGGCGAAAGGTGGAGTATGAGGGGATTTGGCTCTCTGGTGCTAGCTCTAGCATTGTTTGTAGCGTTTGCCAATGTTTCTCACAGAAATCTGCTAATGGGCGATATCCGTGATAATTACACAATACTCCCAGCAAGGTTAAGCACATTACTAGCCACAAGGGATGGCGCTTACCTTTACTTTTTCGAGGGTCTGGGATCTGCTTTAATTGTTCTATAAAGTTCATGGTCTGGTTTTGCTTTTTGCTTAGCTTCTACCAGACCATTTTTTACTGTTTTGGCTTCTTCTCCTAACTCTTGCTCTTTTCTGTACTCTTTACACGATAGCCCTTTCCGAAAATGAAACCACCCTGCATACTGGAAACTGCACTGGGAAAGAAACAAGCATTACCCGAAAGAAAGCTCGATAGCATCGAAGAATTTCTGGCAAAGTTTGGCGAAGTCCAAGAAGTCATCATTGACGGTACAGAAAGACCAGTGCAACGCCCAAAAGATGCAGAACGACAAAAAGAGCATTACTCAGGGAAAAAAACGGCATACAAGGAAACACACCACAGGCAGTAACCGTAAAAAGCGGATCATTTTACTGAGCAAAGCCAAAGCAGGAAAAGTCCATGATTAAGAAGCAACTGGACGAAGAGAACTGGGTAAGCAACATTCCCGATACCGTAGTGATTGAGGGAGATTTGGGATATTAGGGCTTACAAAATGAGTTTGTAAATGTACACTTACCCCACAAAAAGCCAAAAGGTCAAGAGTTGACTGAAGTGCAGAAGCAGGAGAATCGAGAATTTAGCAGTCAACGAGTGAAATGTGAACATGCCCACGCAGGGATGAAACGATATAATTCTGTAACAGCAGTTTATCGCAATCGTGTACCTGATTTTGATGACCGTCTTATGTTGATTGCGGCTGGCTTATGGAACTTCTATTTAGGGCTTGCTGAAAAAGCAAGAAAAGCATACAAGCAATGGTTTTCAATGAGATTAAAAACTGATAAAATGCAAGGAAAAGCAGCAAAAGTAAGTAAAACCCTTGCACAAATAAAATTTCATGTACCGACAATCCCCCACAGGACAGCTATCATTCGAGAATTTCTACTTACCATTTGGCGGGAAACTGTCAGGAAAAAATCGATGGGTAAGATTAGCGGAACTAGTGCCGTGGGAACAATTTGAGAGTGAATATGCAGAATAATTCAGTGCAGGACAAGGAGCGCCAGCAAAGCCATTTCGGATGGCACTTGGGGCGCTGATAATCAAAGAGAAATTAGGGACAAGCGACGAAGAGACAGTGGAACAGATCCGCGAGAATCCCTATTTACAATATTTCCTAGGCTTGTCAGAGTACAGCGACAAAGCCCCATTTGAAGCAAGCATGATGGTACATTTCCGCAAACGATTGAACCTAGAGATCGTGGGCAGAATCAACGAACGGATTGTGAAGCCTCCCAAAGAATCGGGACAAAAAGAGATAGAAGAAAAGCAGGACAAAAAAGAAGAGAAGAAAGAGAAAGAAGAGAACTTAGGAGAAAAGAATGTAGAAAAGGAACAGAGAGAAACAGAACCAGCAAACCAAGGAAAATTGCTGCTAGATGCAACAGTTGCGCCATCTGACATCCGTTATCCCACTGACATCAAACTGTTGAACGAAGCAAGGGAACAAACGGAAATTGTGATTGATGCTCTTTACCAACAAGTGCAAGAACAATTACCGAAGAAACCACGCACCTATCGTCGTGAAGCAAGGACAGCTTATCTCCAAATTGCCAAACAACGCAAACCCAATTCTAAAAAGATTCGCAAAGCAATGCGCCAACAGTTGGGTTATGTCCGTCGCAATCTTGCCCATATTGATATCCTAATTGCCGCAGGGGCAAAGCTATCAGAATTGAAGAAGAATCTCTATCGGAACTTGCTGGTCGTCAGTGAAGTATATCGGCAACAACAATTGATGTACGAGCAAGGTTGTCATCGTATAGACGACCGCATCGTCAGTATTACGCAACCTCATGTACGTCCGATTGTTAGAGGTAAGTCAGGAACACCCGTGGAGTTTGGCGCTAAACTATCAGTTAGTTGTGTGGATGGTCATGCATTTCTCGACCATCTCAGTTGGGATAATTTCAATAAATCGGGGGATTTGCAGCGAGAGTGTACAGTAAATTGTGTAAAGTCTAGGAAGTATACAGAGAGATAATCTAGACACACAATTACTAACACCAAAAAGATGAATATACGCAAAGAATTGCTAGATGAATTGCTACAAGAATGTAAAACTCCACCCGACCTATTCGGAGAAGGAGGAATTCTCAAACAACTAACTACCGCCTTAGTGGAGCGAGCATTGGAAGCAGAACTATCCACGCATCTGGGGTACGGCAAGCACGAACGCAGACCAGAAGGGCAAAGCAACAGTCGCAACGGCTATAGTCAGAAAACAGTGCAAGGGGACTTCGGCGTAGCGGAAATCGCCATACCCCGCGATCGCCAAGGAGAGTTTGAACCGCAGATGGTGAAGAAAGGACAAAGCCGATTGTCAGGACTAGACGAAAAGATCATCTCCTTGTATGCCAGAGGCCTGAGTGTCAGGGATACCCAAGCCCAGTTGCAAGAAATGTATGGTGTCGAAGTATCACCGACACTAATCTCCAATGTGACTGATGCGGTAATTGATGAGGTGAAGCAATGGCAAAATCGCCCTCTAGATGCAGTTTACCCGATCGTATTTATGGACTGTCTAGTCATCAAAGTCCGAGACAATGGTCGGGTGATTAATAAGTCCCTGTACTTTGCCTTGGGGGTGAATATGGACGGGTACAAAGAATTATTGGGGATGTGGATTTCACGATTGGGAAGGTGCGAAATTCTGGTTGTCAGTACTCACCGAAATTCACAACCGTGGGGTCAAGGATATTTTGATTGCTTGTGTCGATGGTTTAACTGGTTTTCCCAAGGCACTTGAAACGGTATTTCCCAAAACTCAAGTACAGTTGTGCATTGTTCACATGGTGCGTAACTCGGTCGCTTTTGTCCCCTGGCAACAACGCAAGCAAGTCTGTGCTGACCTCAAGGCTATTTACAGTGCGGCAACTGAATCGGAGTCAGAGTTTAATCTCGAACTCTTTGCCGAAAAATGGGACAAGCAATATCCGTCGATCTCCAAGTCTTGGCGCAGTCATTGGGCGAATATTATCCCCTTCTTTGCTTTCCCCCCTGAGATTCGCAGGGCAATTTATACCACCAATGCGATTGAGTCAATGAATAGCAATTTGCGGAAGGTGATTAAATCTCAACAGATTTTTCCCTCTGATGCTGCTGCTTTCAAGCTAGTCTATTTGGCGATGCGGAATATCTCGAAGAAGTGGACGATGCCAATTCGCGATTGGAAGCCTGCCCTGAATCGCTTTGCTATCCTCTTCGAGGATCGTCTCCATGTCTAGCTTCTACACTTTACACATTTTACTTGACAGTCTCTTTTAGTTACCTCTATGCTGCATTCATAAAGAATGTGGCGCTAAGCGCTGCCTTTTTTATTTACATTTTGGCAAGTTCTAGCATTGTTTTTAGGACAGAATCAGGATTAATCGATACCTTGCTCAAACTTCGGGAATTGGACACTCAATGGAGTCTTCTTCAGTAAGCTCAAATGCGATTGCCTAAACCTCCACATCAAACAGCGATTGCCCCTCATAACCAACAAACCTAATCGTCTATTCTCTCAATATCAAACAGGGATCGCCAAGATATTCAAGCCAACCAATGTACCAATTGCTCTTGAATTGAGTATTTAAAGAAATCCCCGCTTTTTTAGTTTAGCCAGTGCGTCAGCCGCAGCTTCTTTCTCTGCCTCTTTCTTATTACGTCCTTTCCCTTCACCACAAATTTTGCCATTGACATAAACTTTAGCTAGAAATTCGGGAGAATGAGACACTCCTCCAATCTGCTCAGTTTCGTACTTTGGAGGAGTTGTAGCTCCATTTGCTTGTACAAATTCTTGAAGCTTATTTTTAGAATCTATACTTGAGCGAACAACCATGACATCTTTTGGCACAGAGTCAAACAGTTGCTCTACTATAGGGCGAAGTACTTCGATATTACGATTATTATCTAAGTAGTAAGCGCCAACAACGGATTCAAATGTACTGCTCAGAATATTAGGATTAGTAAAACCACCTTCTCTTTTTGCTCCTTCTCCCAAACGGATTCTAAAATCTAGTCCAACCTCAGTTGCAAAACGAGCGAGTTGCTTTTCATCCACAAGTGCCGAACGTCTTCGAGTCATTTCATCTTCTGCCATCTCAGGATTTTGTCCATATAGGTATTCTCCACTAATGAAATTGAGGATGGCATCGCCAAGAAATTCTAGTCTTTCATTATGTCCAGATTCATCAAAGTTTTCATTAACAAAAGAGCGATGAGTAAGCGCACGACGAAGTAATTTTTCGTCATTAAAAATCAAAAGTTTATGCATTGTTATTAAGTTTATTTGTTAGAAATATAATTTTCTAAAATAACTAAAACCTAAATATAAAATCTAGATTTTAGTTGATCAAGAGTTATTTGCCAGAGTTGTTCAAAGATGAACTTTTATACCGCTGCTCAGGTGGAAATAGGCTGTTACCGCGTGAGCCATTACATTTACGACAAGTAAGACGTAAATTTTCTGGATTGTTTGATCCACCTTTACTTGAAGGGCGCAAGTGATCAAGGGTAAGTTGCTCAAACAGGAAATCTTGCCGACACCAATAACAACACAAACCAAAGCCCCAATCATATGCAAGAAGATGTTTGACAGCATCTTTTTGCTTCTTAGTCATTTGTTTAGGCATTTCAAAAAATTCCATTAAATAAATGTTTAACAGACTTGAAATATCAAATTGCCAAATACCTAAAAAGTCTATGCATACGCAGCATAACTTTTTAGAATATTTGATCGTAAACGTCTTAAGCAGAATACAAGCGCCACTCAGTTCTGGGCATACTCAGTATGTTGAACTAGTACTCTTTGTATAATTGCAAGATGCATTCTTCAATTAGTGCTAAGTCAAAATAATGAATATACACTGAACTGAGAAGCGCTCGTATTCTGCTTAAGACGTATACCCAAATATTGGATATTTTTTTGTCCTATCCTAATTAACTATAACAAAATCTATTTTGTCAATAGTTTGCTAACAAATAATTGCTGAATTATTGTTTTATTTGTCATGAATAAATTTACAGGGTTTTTAGTGTGTTAGGTGATCGCATTACCTTGATACTGGGCTAATCTCAAAAGCTAATTCATGGCGATAGAAACAAACATTGAATTCAGTAAAAAAGTTTATATGTCCAAGAATTACAGGTAAGACGTTTGATCGAGTCTAAGTAAAAGCGAATAAGGGGCTTGAGAAATTTCCAACAGTGCCAGACAAAACTAAACCTTTCGCTTCACTGTTTAATTGATGCTAGTATGGTTAAGTAATAAGAAAGGCGGCGCATTGCGCCGCCTTTCTTATTTACATCTTCGCAAGTTCGAGCATTGTCTTCAATACAGAATCAGGATTGAGACTAATCGAGTCAATGCCTTGCTCAACAAGGAACTTGGCAAACTCAGGATAATCGCTAGGAGCCTGACCACAGATACCAATCTTGCGATGGTTTGCCTTAGCCTTTTGAATCACCGTGCGAACCATTGACTTAACCGCTTCATTGCGTTCATCAAAGATATGGGCAACGAGAGAAGAGTCACGATCTAAGCCGAGGGTCAACTGGGTGAGGTCATTGGAGCCGATCGAGAAGCCATCAAAGACTTGTGAGAACTCATCCGCTAAGATAACGTTACTGGGAATCTCGCACATCACATAGACTTCTAATCCATTTTCACCACGCTTCAAGCCATGTTTTTCCATTTCCGCAAGCACCTTGCGACCTTCTTCGGGAGTGCGACAGAAAGGAATCATCGGAATCACATTGGTTAAGCCCATGTCATCGCGGACACGTTTGAGGGCTTGGCATTCCAAACCGTAGGCTTCGCGATATTTCGGATCGTAGTAGCGGGATGCGCCACGCCAGCCGATCATCGGGTTTTCTTCGGTAGGTTCAAAGGCGCGACCACCGAGCAGATTGGCGTACTCGTTGCTCTTGAAGTCGGACATCCGCACAACAACGGGTTTGGGATAGAAAGCGGCAGCGATCGTGCCGATACCGTGAGCCAGCTTGTCTACAAAGAAATCAGCCTTGTTTTCATAGCGTGCTGTCAGTTTCGAGATTTCCCATTTCGCGGCTTTGTCTTCGAGGGTATCGAAGTTCATCAGGGCGAGGGGGTGCGCTTTGATATGGTTAGCGATGATGAATTCCATACGGGCTAGACCAACGCCATCGCAAGGGATGGAAGATAAACCAAAGGCTTCTTCGGGGTTGCCCACATTCATCATGATTTTAGTGGAGAGTTTGGGCAAATTATCGAGGGAAGTTTCGATGACTTCAAAGGGAACTAGCCCTTCATAAACCTTGCCTTCTTCTCCTTCAGCGCAAGAGATAGTAACTTCTTGACCAGTTTTGATTACGCCTGTGGCATTGCTGCAACCCACGATCGCAGGAATACCCATTTCTCGCGCAATGATGGCGGCGTGGCAGGTGCGTCCCCCTTGGTTCGTGACGATCGCACTAGCCTTTTTCATAATTGGTTCCCAGTCGGGGTCAGTCTTATTAGTGACTAGCACTTGACCTGCTTGGAAGTCCTCAATGTTATTTACTTCCAAAATCACATTCGCTTTGCCTTGACCGATCATCTCGCCCACAGCCCGACCTGTAATCAGCACATCACTGGAACCATTCAATTTGTAATTTTTAAGAATGTTTCCCGACTTTTGCGATTGCACAGTTTCAGGACGGGCTTGAACGATGAACAATTCCCCTGTGCGTCCATCTTTTGCCCATTCAATATCCATCGGTGATAACTTGCCGCGTACTTCTGAATAGTGGTCTTCAATGATGCAAGCCCATTCTGCGAGTTTGAGGATTTCGTCATCGGTAATTGCGAATTTGACTCGTTCGGAAACTGGAACAAGAATATTTTTGGTCAGCTTGCCGCCGCCAATGTCATAGACCATCTTGATTTCCTTTGATCCGAGGCGCTTTTCAAGAATGGGACGAAAGCCTTGTTTGAGTGTTGGTTTGAAGACAAAATACTCATCGGGATTGACTGCACCCTGCACTACGTTTTCACCTAAGCCATAGGCGGCAGTGATTAGTGCTGCATTTTTAAAGCCTGTTTCAGTATCAATCGTAAACATCACACCAGAGGCGGCGAGGTCGGAACGCACCATCTTTTGTACGCCAACGGAGAGGGCAATGTCAAAATGGTCAAAACCATTGATCGTGCGGTAGGAAATGGCGCGATCGGTGAATAGTGAAGCAAAGCAGCGATGGCAAGCATCAACTACTTCATTCGCACCATAGACATTGAGATAGGTTTCCTGTTGCCCTGCAAAACTGGCATCAGGTAAGTCTTCGGCGGTAGCACTAGAACGTACAGCCACATCAGCGTCTTTACCACAGGACAACTCGCAGTCACAGAGCTTCTGGTAGGACATAGCGATCGCCATTTGCAGATCGTCTGGAAATGGCGTGCTGAGAACTAAAGCACGCGCTTGACGACCGCGATCGCTTAGGTTATTCATATCCTCAATGTCGAGATCGGCAAACAGTTCCCGCAATTTTGCTTCTAAGCCAGCCTTCTCGATAAAGTAGCGGAAAGCATAAGCAGTAGTTGCGAAGCCATTGGGAACGTTTACTCCCTTGGGTTGCAATTGGCGAATCATTTCCCCTAGAGAAGCATTTTTTCCACCCACAAGAGGAATATCAGAGATTCCCACTTCTTCAAACCAAAGTATTAATGCTTTGTCTTTAGAGACATTTCTCGACAGTCCCGCAGTTAAAAATGAACTAGTCATGATGTAACTTCCTAACCAAAATTAGAACGACTGCATCTAGGTTTTATAGAGTGAAGATAACCCTTTGACGCTTTCTTATTATACTGATAGGAGAAGTAGCCCAATTAGCGAGCATTACATTTATTCACCAAGCTTTATAAAGGTTGACACATTCAAAGTAGGTGTTGCTAAGGAAATACAAGCAGTGATTAGCAGGGCTTTGCACCGCTAATCACTGCTTGTATTTTCATCTCTCGCAAAGCGATGTAATATATCTTTAAAATCTGTTAGCCACTATGACCACAGAACCAATAGTTCGTACCCATCGACTAACGAAACAGTTTGATAATCACATCGCTGTTAATCACCTTGATTTACAGATAGATCGTGGTGAAATCTATGGGTTGATTGGCCCTAATGGAGCTGGTAAGACGACCCTGATTCGGATGCTAGCGGCAGCTGAAGAACCCACTGCTGGCGAGATTTACATTGATGGAGTAAGGTTTTCGAGAGGTCAAAATCATCCTGAAATTAAGCGCCAATTAGGATACTTACCCGATGACTTTCCTCTCTATGATGATCTTACAGTTTGGGACTATCTAGACTATTTTGCGCGGCTATACTTTTTACGCGATCCGCAGCGATCGCAAAGATTGAGGGAAGTCATCGAATTAGTAGAACTAGAACAGAAACAAAATGAAGCGATCGCGACTCTCTCACGAGGGATGAGACAGCGTCTTAGTCTGGCACGAAGTATTATTCATAATCCTACTTTATTGCTGCTGGATGAGCCAGTGTCGGGCTTAGATCCTATTGCAAGAGTTAATGTTCGCAATATTATTAAAACTCTGCAACAGCAGGGAATGACAATTCTCATTTCATCGCATATTCTCAGTGATCTAGCGGAAATATGTACTTCGATTGGGATTATGGAATTAGGAAGTCTAGTAGAGAGTTCACGTTTACAGGCTCTTTATGCCAAGAGCAGCCAAGAGCAACAACAGCTACTAATCTCAACGATTGGGAATTTACAAGACTTACAATCTACTTTACGACAGTCAGAACTGGTGAAGGAAATAGAAGTTATTGCGGAAACAACTACAGTGCGCGTACAGTTTGTGGGTGATCTTGCTGATTGCGCCACCTTGCTAAAAGATTTGGTTAATGCAGGGCTTCCTATTTCCGACTTTCATCGCACTCAAGAATCTCTAGAAAATATCTTCTTAAAATTAGGGTATAAACAAACTAGTTAATACAGAGCTTTATGTAAAAAACCAATAAGATAGTGGCGGCGCGAAGCGCCGCCACTATCTTATTGGTTTTTTTTACATAAGCTGCAACAGATTGCATAGCTGTCGCTAAGCCCTGTGTCAATCCCATAGGGTGAAGTAAATATAAGATGATCGCCTTATATTTAGCTCAGTAGTTATGAATAGCCAGACGTCTAATTAAGAGAGCGATCGCGATGACCATAATCCATGACCTCACAGCCCATCCCCATGAAACTAACGCATTGTCTAAAGGAATGGCTTTAAAAAAAATGTATGAAATGGGGCGAAAAGATTTTGATTCAGAGAATTTAGCGGGACTGAAGTTATCCTGTTGCAAGCTGCAATCAATTAGCTTAAGTAGCTCTAATTTACGAGATGCTGATCTCGATCTCAACGATTTAAGTGGTGCAGATTTACGGGGGGCAAACTTAGAACGCTCAACATTGAGCTTTAGCAACTTAACAAATGCTGATTTGAGCAAGGCTAATTTGCGCGGGGCAAATCTGGGGGGAGCCAATCTTAGTGGAGCAAATTTACGAGGGGCGAACTTAAAAAATGCAAGTTTGCGTGGGGCGAATTTAAGTAATGCTCATTTAGAATTTGCGAATCTTCAAGATGCCGATCTAACGGGAGCGAATTGCTTTTCTTGCAATATGCGATATGCCAATCTCCAAAATATAGATTTATCTGAAGCCAATATCGATAACGTCACATTCTAAAAATCCAAACAGAAGGACGGCGTGTTCGCGATGCTCTTCGTTTATTAAGGCGGCGCGTCCGCGCCGCCTCGATCTTTAATGCCTTGATGTGACACAAGTTTATTTGCGACTAAACCATTTAGCGGCGATCGCACCTAAAGCTGCACCCACTAGAGGGTTACTCAAGAATTTCACTAGTGCAGGCTGAGCAGCTAAAACATCTTGGAAAATATCGGGATGTGAGTGATAAGCAAAACTAGCCAATTTCGCCACATCTTCGGATGTCATGCGGCTGGGATTATGGCTAGACAAGCCCAATTGCTGTTCGAGATCCCGATCATTTAGACCGCGTTTCTTTAATTGTTTAAAGAATTCTTTAGCTACGTCATCTCGCTGATTAGGCTGGATACCTGCGATCGCCTTTTGTAGTTCTGGTTCCATTTCGGCTGGCGAAATCCGATCTTTATGAAATAGATCGCCAAATAGATTACGGCGTTCTTCGTGGGAAGACCTTTGGGCAAAATCATCAAAGTTTTGATAATTTTCTGATTCCTCGGTGAGAGTTTCTTGGCTACCCTCTGCCAAATCTTTCATGACTTGACGTTTGTATTCATCGCTAGAATTTGGCATAGTTTTTTTACTAATAGAAGATTCAAAAAGTCTGAGACTGTTTGTTGATTTCAAGTAGTTCCTGCTTTATCCCAAGCATCGCGAACAGCATCTATGACCTTAATCCAAGCTAATCCTGCCCCAGATTTTTGGGCTAAAATTGCTTCATAATCGAGTTTGAGTTCGGCTTCTGCTTCGTCAAAGCTCATGCCAAGATAGCGATCGTATCCCTCATGTCCTGTTTGATAAGCAGGTTGATAGTCTGCATAGGGTATCTCCTTCTCAATGTAAGGACGCGAACCATAATTCTCTTGCCAATAAGCATTATATTCGTCATTAGGGCTAGCAGAAGGATTAGTAGATGTTGTGGTTTGACTATTCATTGTCATCTCAAGATTTGTTTACTACTAGCTTTTAAAAGCGATGCTTCACACCGCTTTTAAAAGGCTCTTGATTCAGATTTAAAAAGAGTTAGGAAGCCTGATTAGCTTGGTTGCTGATAGTCAATTTTCTGGGTCTGACTATCATATTGGGCGTTTACAATCAGTTTCTTGTCAGGAGCATAAACCAAAACTGTAAGGTCTTGATTAGGTAAATTGTGTCGAAAACCTTGGACTAAGGATTTAGTTAAAGCTTTCACATCAGTTGGTAAAACTTTCGGCGAAATCACGACTCCTAGCTTATTGCGATCGCGAACATAAGCATCTTTAATCAAGCCTTTACTGGTTTGGATCACCCAGTTGCCAAAATCTTGACCTGCGGCAGAGTTTCCGCGTTCTAATTGAGTGTATTCATTACCCTGTTTGGGACTTGCTAGGTTTGAAGTTTGAGTTGGAGAAGCTCCACAAGCAGTTGTGAAGGTCAAAATCATCATCAAAGCAAAGACCACTATTGTCTTTCGAGCATAATCAAAAACATTCATAATACTTTCTTTACTCGATGTCCGTTTATGTGGTTCCCTTCTCAGCAAAGTATTTATTTAAAAAGGTGCTGACAAAAGATAGAACGATGGGAGCGAAAATAAAGGCGAGGATTCCATTCATCGTAAAACCGGGAACAATGACGGAGGCTAGCCAGAGCAATATGCCATTTACCACGAACGAGAACAATCCAAGCGTAATAAAGGTAAGTGGCAAGGATAGAACTTTAATAATTGGACCAATGAAAGCATTCACAAGTCCAATTACGATCGCGGCGATTATCGCAGATGGGAAATTAGAAATTTCCACACCGGGGACAACCATATCAACAACGAGGAGTCCTAGAGCTGTTGCCAGTATTGTTGCAAAGTATCCAATCATATTTTTTATCCTGAGTATTGAAGGCGTTTTGTATCGCCATTGTTAAATTGTTAATTTGTTTGTTGGTCTTGATGTTTGGAGATTGCCCAAACAGCGTGAATAATGCCAGGAATCCAACCTAATATGGTTAGTCCAATATTGATTAGCAAAGTAGTGCTAAAGCCGTAGGTTAGAAAAACTCCCAAAGGCGGGAGAATAATCCCTAAAATGATTTGAATTAGTTTCACAATTGAGTGTTCCTTGAAATTAAATTGAGAGTGAGATGATCTGCTAGATTGATAAATTTGGGATTTGTCACAATCATGAATTGCGCCTAGCTACTTCCGACTTTCCCAAATCTCTTGTAAATGCTGTTTAACTTCTTGCTCTTTACGAGCAACTACTGAGCCAAATCCACCGACCTTATCCTCAAATTCAGTAACTCGCTCTTGTAAAGGAATTACACCACTTTCGGCGGCTTCAGTTTTTTTCTGTCCATACCAAGTTTTAGCTTTTTCCCATTGCTGCTTAACTTCGTTATAGCGATCGCCATAACGAGTTACTAACCTTTGGTCTAAGCTGGCAAGCTGAGATTTAAGCCCAAGGTATTGATCTTGCAAGATTCCAGATTCTTGGCGTTCTTGGACATTGTTGACAGCCAAATTAAGCACTTCGGAAGTGGTGTCTGGAGAATCAGTTAGTTTTACCGATTTAACATCAATTAAAATTTCACTAATTTCGCGATCCAACTCTTCCTGCTGAGCATCCAATTGGGCTTGAATCTCTTGCAGTTTAGCTCGCCGTTGAGCGATCGCCTGCTGCCGTTGGTCAGTACCACCTGCGATCGCTCCTTCAATAGAAGCAGCAATTTTTTCAGTGTGTTCCGTTCCAGTTCCTTTTAAATCTGCAATCACTGTGGAAATTGCATCTTTGATGATTAAACGGATCTCATCTGTCCCTTCTTTGAGTTCAGCAATTGTTTGCTCAACCGCATCTTTGACAATCTCGCGAATATGCTCAGTCCGAATTTTGCCTTCAGCCTTAGCTTTGGCAAGATTTGGACTGATTTTCTCTTTGATTGAGTTAGACATCCTTATTTCCCATGATTGACAATTGGTAAGTAGCTGGGCATAGTTAAAAACTAGACTCCTAAGCTGTAACGCACGCCGTACTTGCGCCACAGCTATTTAGACTTTATAATTGTGCCTAGCTACGAGACGACAAGGAACTGGCATTTATGCCTTACCATAAGCCTCGAACAGGTGCTGGAGTTGGCGTATTAGTAGGTGTAGTATTAGTGGAAGGGGAAGTTGGTACTTCCACAGGTTCACCAGTAGTTAATAAAATAGGATTAACTAAAGCAAGCACTTCATCTTTAGTGGCATATCCATCAAAAGCATCAAGATTAAAAGGGATCGGAGAACCAAGACGATTCTCGTTATAAATTACCTCTTTACTGCTGGCATCAGTAGAAATCCAAGGTCGCACATCAGCTCCTAACAAACTTTGACGTAATGCTCTAATGCCCGCAGCGTGCCTAGCTTCTACACTGTGAATTGCTAAAGCTGCGGCTAAGATTGGCTTACCTGCATCACCTGCGGCGAGTAAATTCTGAACCTGCCCTTTATAGGCCGCCGCACCAAGATCTTCAACATATTGCCCTGCTAGAAGAAAATCTGTGGGATTAGCGAAGGGATCGCGTCCAAGAATGGCACTATAGTTAGGACTGCTAGGGATAGTAATCGCATCAGGATTGCCACCAATGGAGCTTAATGCTGCGGAAATATCAGTAACATGCTGAGCTTCATCTTCACCATAGGAAGCGATCACATCCTTCGCAATTTGTGGTGCAGATGCTAAGCCTCCATTTTGAGCTGCATTACCAGCACGGCGATAAAAGTCAGCTTCTAGTTTTTCTAGAGTGAGAGCATATTCTGCGACTTCTCTAGGACTTAAGACTGTGCCTTGAGCATACACTGGTGTTGTGACACTGAAGAAAAGCATCAAAGATAGCAAAGGAATAAAAGCTAAGCTAAGTTTGATGGGAAGCAATACCCTCCTAGCGATATTTATAAAACTATTAAAAATAGCTTTATAACTGATTTTGAAAGTTGCCAAGTAAGATGTCATGTTGATCACTTCCTTCTGTATGACTGTATTTGAAAGTATGAATCCGTGCATTTTGTAGTTAAGTGACAAGACTGCCAGTGATGGGATTGTCGAGGATGTTTAGCGAACCAAGAATGGCAACAATCTGTTTAGGGGTATATAGCTCGTCATACGCCTTGCCTTTAAATGGATTGATACTTGCATTCAAGTTCTCATCGCTAATGAAGCGATCGCCATCAGGTTCTGTGGCGGATCTACCAAGTAGCGATCGCACACCTGCCGCGTGGCGAGCTTCTACTGAGACAATTGAGCCAGCCGCTAGCAAAAATGTAGGATTGGTTAAACCTGTTCCCGCGCCATTGTAGGCATGTACACCCAAATCTTCTAAAATAATTGCGGCATTTAAAATGCGATCGCGACTACCGAGAATCCCCTCAAGACCAGCCTGATTGAAAATTAAATCTTGGGTAGTAAATAGAACTTGATTAGCTAAAACTTTGCGTAAAAATGTGACATGGGCAGCTTCTTGTGAACCAAAATATCGCATATATTCTAGTTCTTTACTGTTTGTAACTTTGCCTGCAATAACTACGGCTGCATAAAATGCCGATTCTAGTTCTTCTAATAACAAAGCAAAATTAAGAATTCCAATATCATCAGCATTAAAAGTAAGAGTCTTGCCACGGCTCATAGATTGAGCATTAAGCATTCCTGGTATACCTGCAATTACCATACCGCTAACTCCAAAGATTCCCAATTTCATTAGGGAACGCCGTGAGGTAGAAGATTTATTCCAACTCTTCATAATTAAGATCTCCTAAATAATGCTTACGTGCTGAGAAGTTCTATACATAGTCTTTCTCAGCCTAATCAGGCACAGAATTGTTGCGCTTAACTACTTGTTTGTTGACATCATGATAGATAGATGATTGAAATAATGTATATCGGAATATTTAAAATGATTGAAATAATTGACTTGTATGGGAATGTCGTAAATCTTAATCAATGAAGATGTTGAAAGTAGTAGGATTGCGATCAAATCAATCAAAAAGCGCTGTAATTATGAGAACATCAAGCCGCTAATCATGATTGAAAATACAAAAGCTATGGCATATGTTGTTTGTCCGCCAAGGCTTTTGTAACTTTGTGGGTTTTAGGAAGGCGCAAAGCGCCATGAACCAAATATTATTGTGGATTTATTTTGATGATTGAAACCTATGTTGAAGAAGAGATAGACAACAAATTTGAGATATCTGTTCGGACTAGCCTCAAAGCATCAACCATTGATGGAAGTTTGTCAACAATTTTTAGTAACATCACTGGAGGAGTATTACTAAGTAGCTTCTTGCTAGATTTGGGTGCAAATCCCTTTGAAATTGGGATGTTGTCTTCTTTGCCAATGTTAGCAAATCTTCTGCAACCGCTTGGAGCCATATTATCAAATCGATATCATAGCCGTCACGACTATGGGATTTGGACATTTTTACCTTCTCGATTGATATGGTTGATCCTACTTGTTTGCTTAATATTGAGAGGAGTAAGTGATAGATTTTCAGAACAATTAATATCCTTAACCTTGGCTTTAGTGGTGATTTCTAGTGTATTTGGCGCGCTAGGTAGTGCGTCATGGATGAGCTGGCTGGCGGCGCTAGTGCCGCCCAAACTGCGTGGTCGATATTACAGCATTCGGAATGTTGTGAGTAATATTGCGACTTTAATCTGTTTACCGATCGCTAGTTTTATAATTTCCCATTGGCAGGGTGGCGCGATCGCAGGTTATGGAATTGTGCTAAGTATTGGAATTCTCGCAGGGATAGCGAGTCTAGTTTGTCAGCAATTTATGATTGACATTGATCCCAAAAAATATCAAATAGTCAGTATTGAGGGAGGTTTATTTAAAGATTTAAGCGCTCCCTTTCAAGATCGAAATCTTATTGTTTTTTTAATCTATTTTTCCTTTTGGGGATTTGCCGTGAATCTCAGTAATCCATTTTTCAATCTTTATATGTTAGAAAATTTGGGTGTAGATATTACTTGGGTAACTCTATTTAGTAGCCTCGGTAGTGGTGCAAATATGTTGATGTTATTGGTTTGGGGCAGGCTCAGCGATCGCGTCGGCAATCGTCGTTTAATCATATTTGCTGGCTTAGCAATATCGATTACGCCTCTATTTTGGCTATTTACAGGGGGCGCTCAAGTGCAAGCTCAGCTATGGATTTATCTACTTATCTTTCATATATTTGTAGGTGGAACTTGGGCGGCTGTTGATTTGGGTAACAACAATATTCAAATTGCGATCGCGCCGATCCAACATCATGCCACATTCTTTGCGATCGTCTCCGCCGCAGTGGGTATCAGTAGTGCATTAGGAACAACTGTAGGCGGAATTTTAGCGCAATATTCCCATTATGAAGGAATTTTGGGAATATTTTTTCTTTCGACAATCCTGCGTTTATTAGCAATCGTTCCTTTGTTGTACGTTCACGAATAAATTTTAAGGAAGGATGGCTTCGCTATCCTTCCTTAAAATTTATTGAAAACTCTCACCGATCGCTATTCGCATTCCATTCACAAAATCCCAACCTGATTGCAGTTTTTTACCCGCGGGTTGCAATTCTTTAATTAGCAATGATCCATTGCCAGTCTGCAATGTAAATCCTTTTCCTTTCCGAATTTCGACAACCTTCCCTACGTCTTCCAAATTACCAGATTCAGTAACAACTTCTGTTTGCGTAATTTTTAAATGCTGACCACGAAAATCGGTGTAGCAATTGGGATAGAAAGCACGAATCCGATTATATAAAGCGATCGCCCCTTGTGTCCAATCTAAAGCAAAATCATCGCGCCCAATCATTGGCGCATAGCAGGATAGCGCATCATCTTGAGGTGCTGGTGTAATAGTGTTGAGGTTGCGTAAAGTCTCAATTAATAAATCAGCTCCCAAATTTGCTAATTTGGAACTTAGACTATTTATATTATCTTCAGGGAGGATTTCTATTTCTTGCTTGAGTAACATCGCTCCTGTATCAATACCTGCATCCATCTGCATTGTTGTAATGCCCGTTATGCTCTCACCATCAGCGATCGCCCATTGGATCGGCGCAGCTCCACGATATTTTGGCAATAGTGAACCATGCACATTGATACAACCATATTGGGGCATATTCAGAATTTTGCGAGACAGAATCTGTCCATAGGCAACCACTACAAAAACATCGGCGGCTAGTGCTGCTAGTTCTGTAAGTACCTGTTGATCTTTTTTGAGACGCTCAGGTTGCCAAATTTTAAGGTCAGGATTGGCAGCGATCGCCGCAGATTTCACGGGTGGCGGACTTACTTGACTGCCCCGACCACGCCTTGTGTCGGGTTGTGAAACAACACCCACCACCTCAAAATCTGGCTCAGCTAATAATTTATTTAAAGTAGGAACTGCAAAATCTGGAGTTCCAAAAAAGACAACGCGCATATTTTTTTACCGAGATCAAGAAAGAAAGAATTACAAAGCAATTCTTTCTTTCTTGATTTAGTCTGATTGAAAATTACTGTATAGCTACTCCCTTCGCAGTCTAAAAATAGACATTAAAACCCAAGGATTAGCGTTGCGGCGCGAAGCGCCGCAACGTCTAATTTTTCACTGGGAAGGGAGTATCACCAGATGTACTAGGATGTAAGACCTAAGAATTGGCTGGCGGCGCGTCGCGCCGCCAGCCAATTCTTAGGTGATTTGTCCTAAAACAAATGACTGTGGCTATAGTATGACATTAGCGCTGAGAGGGCATAATCGCAAATCATCTCTCTTGCTTCAACTCCAGCATTTCTCATTATAAAAATTAGTTTTTTGAAAGCCAGCCGTAGGCTGGCTTTCAAAAAACTAATTTAGGGATTTGCAGCGCCTTAGGCGCTGCAAATCCCTAAATTGCTGCTGCAACTCATACTTTATTATGGCAACGCCTGCTTTTGGCAGTATGCTTTTGGGGATGTTTCATTGAGGCTGCTTGCTTGACTGAGCTATTGACAACGATCGCTGCTTTGCGGAGTTACTTAAATAAATCTGCAAAAACAAACATTGGACTAGTGCCAACGATGGGCGCTTTGCATATCGGTCATTTGAGCTTAATTGAACGCGCAAAAGCCGAAAATAGCTGCGTTGTAGTGAGCATCTTTGTAAATCCTTTGCAATTCGCGGCAGGAGAAGATTTTGAGAAATATCCGCGCACGTTAGCTAGCGATCGCCAAATTTGTGAGAAAGCAGAAGTCGATGTCATCTTTGCCCCCAATGCTTCAGAAATGGGTATAGGTAATTCCAGCATGACGCAGGTGGTTCCGCCGTCAACAATGACTGATGTGTTGTGTGGGCGATCTCGAGTCGGTCATTTTCAAGGTGTGGCGACCATCGTTACCAAGCTTCTAAATATTGTTCAGCCAACCCGTGCTTACTTTGGCAATAAAGATGGACAACAACTTGCAATCATTCGGCGATTGGTACAGGATTTAAATTTGCCTGTCAAGATTGTGGGTTGTCCCACAGTGCGCGAAGAGAGTGGATTAGCTTATAGCTCACGCAATCAATATCTGTCAGCGAGCGATCGCCAGTTAGCCTCACATATTTATCAAGGGCTTCAGCAAGCCCAACAGCTATTTCATAACTTGTATTCTCCTCAAGAAATTCTTGTCGTCGCCACTGACTATCTAGCCAAAATACCCGCAATCAACCTAGAGTATATTGAGCTAGTCACAGCAGATACTTTGCAACCATGCACCGAGATTAGGGGCGAAGCAGAGTTAATGCTGGCGATCGCCGTTCGCATTGAAAATACACGCTTAATCGATAATATTTTGCTGAGTCATACCGTTTCTAGAAAACCGATCATTGCCATTGATGGGCCCGCAGGAGCTGGCAAGTCCACCGTGACTAAGTTAGTGGCTAATTATTTAGGTTTATTGTTTTTAGATACTGGCGCAATGTATCGTAGCGTTACTCTGGCTGTGTTAAGGGCAGGAGTCCCTATGGGCGATCAAGAGCAAGTTCAGACGATCGCAGCTAACTCAAAAATTCAACTATTTGCCAATGATATTGCTGGTAAACCGATGCAAGTGCTACTCAATGGCGAAGATATTACTAAGGAAATTCGTACTCCCGATGTAACTGCTAATGTCTCAACCATTGCCTCTCAACCTGCGGTGCGCGAGATTTTAGTAAAACAACAGCAACTAATCGGTCAATCTGGCGGCGTAGTTATGGAAGGGCGCGACATCGGAACCCATGTGTTTCCTGATGCTGAAGTAAAAATATTTCTAACTGCCTCAGCGAGAGAACGAGCCAAGCGTCGCCAAGCTGATTTAATTGCTCAAGGACAGGTTGCGCCCGATCTCGCCATTCTTGAGCATGACATCCAAGAACGCGATCGCAAAGACTCTACCCGTGACCACGCGCCATTGATCCAAGCTAAGGATGCAACTTTAGTCAATACCGATGGTCTAACTATAGAAGAAGTGGTCGCAGCCATTGTAAATTTGTATGAAGCTAAGGTACAAACTCCATGACTTTTCCATTTTCTAGATCTATCCCAAGATTTATTTCTAAATTAACGATCGCCAAATTGTTTTTGGTCACTCTACCTGTAATTGCGATCGCGGCTAGCACCTTACCTCCCATCCAAGCTCAAACCTCCAATACAGCGCTGACTATTCGGGCAGATGTCCAAGAAGCCAATTCGATTACAGGCGTAGTCACGGCAAAGGGCAATGTAAAAATGAGCTATCCTGCCCGACAGATCGATGCGATCGCGGAGCAAGCTCAGTATTTTTCTAAGGAGCAGCGTGTAGTTTTGACAGGCAATGTGACTGTTACTCAAGAGGGAGTCAATAGTATCAAAGCCCAAACCATTACTTATTTGGTCAGTGAAGGTAAATTTGTTGCTGATCCTGCCAACAATCAGCAGGTGGAAACAATCTATATCGTCCCCGATCGCGAACTAGCTAAAACTCCCGCCACATCAGCCACACCCGTTGAGCAGATTAAGCCTGCCTTTAAAAAACAACGAGTCAGCCCCGTAACTCCCTAAATTTATATACTTTCAATGCAAATTACCCTTGACAACGTTAGTAAAAATTACAGCGGTCGGCAAGTTGTTCAGCAAGTTAGCCTTACCGTCAAGCAAGGAGAAGTTGTGGGACTGCTGGGCCCAAATGGAGCTGGCAAAACCACCTCTTTTTATATAGCGACAGGGTTGATTCAGCCCGATAGTGGCAGTGTGTGGCTAGACAAACAAGACATTACCCGTTTGCCAATTCATCAAAGGGCGCGGATGGGGATGGCATATCTGGCGCAAGAGGCGACGATTTTTCGGCAATTATCGGTGCGCGATAATCTGATGCTAGTCATGCAGCAATCCAATGTCCCCAAATCCAAACGCATTCATCGTCTCAGGACATTGCTAGAAGAATTTCGGTTGACTAAGATTGCCGATACGATGGGTATACAGGTTTCAGGAGGAGAACGTCGCCGCACTGAGATCGCTAGAGCTTTGGCAGTCGGTGAGCATGGCCCCAAATTTATTTTGCTAGATGAACCTTTTGCGGGTATTGATCCGATCGCCGTTAGTGAAATTCAAGTCATTATCAGAAATCTTCGCGATCGCGATATGGGCGTATTAATCACTGATCACAATGTACGCGAAACCTTATCAATTACCGATCGCGCCTATATTATGCGTGATGGCGAAGTCTTTGCGGATGGTTCTAGTCGAGAATTAGCCGATGATCCTGATGTTCGCAAATATTACTTAGGCGAAAAATTTCACTTTTGATGATACTTTTTGTGTTGCGTGAGCTTTTCCTTGGCAACCCAAAAAATATAATTGCTCTAAAATCCTATAATTTGCATAACAGTTAAATATTTCAGAAATGTCAAGCTTACCAACGACTCAAGAGAAAAAAACAGGAAACCTGTCGATAGGTTGGTTGCCAAAAATTGCGATTATGGATCGTTATTTATTCATACAGATGTTGACCCCATTTTTATTTGGTGTGGGTGCATTTTCATCGGTGATTTTGGCGATCGGCTCTCTATTTGAGCTAATTCGACTAATTACCGATGCAGGCTTGAGTGTATGGACAGCATTTCAGATTTTTGGCTACCAAATCCCCGGATTCATGGTTTATTCTTTCCCGATGTCGATGCTATTGGCGACATTGCTTGCCTATAGCCGCATGTCTGGCGATGGAGAGACAACGGCTTTGCGAAGTTGTGGTGTCAGTGCCTATCGGTTAGTGTTACCTGCGCTGGTGCTGAGTCTATTTGTAACGGGGCTAACCTATGTATTTAATGAAGCGATCGTGCCTGCGGCTAATTGGCAATCGCGTAGTACTTTACGGGCTGCGTTAAATCAAGAAAATGTGCAGTTTAAAAGTCAAGATATTTTTTATCAGCAATATGGTGAAGTGCCACAAAATGACGGCTCCACCAAACAGGGTTTAGTGCGAAGTTTTTATGCGCGGAGCTTTGATGGCAAAGAGATGCGTGGCTTAACGGTTCTAGATTTTTCTCAGGGGCGGCTTCAGCAAATTCTAGCAGCTGAGTCAGCGATGTGGTTACCTGAGCAGAATGTATGGAGATTTAGCAAGGGTACAACTTATTTAGTTGACCCTGAGGGTAATTACCGCAGTATTTTGCGATTTGAAGATCAAAATTTGCAATTACCTCGCGCTCCCCTCGATCTGGCTCAAGAGCAACGCAGCTCAGAAGAGATGAATATCTCTGATATTCGCCGCAATATTGACCTACTTAAGCAATCAGGAAATACAAAGGAGGTTCGGAAGCTAGAAGTGCGGCTAGAGCAGAAATATGCGCTGCCATTTATCTGTGTGGTTTTTGCGATCGTGGGCGCGTCTTTAGGGATGCGTCCCCAGAGAACGGGTGCAGCGATCGGCTTTGGTTTGAGTGTGCTAATTATTTTTGGCTATTATTTATTGCTATTTATCTGTGGCGCTCTGGGGCAAGTCGAATTTCTCTCGCCGATCGCGGCGGCATGGATGCCCAATTTAATCGGAATTACGGCAGGCTTGATTATCCTTACCAGAGTTACATAGGAGCAGGTTTAACAAATGTGATTTGTTTTATCTTTTGAGTTTGATTTGTTTAGGCACTGTGATCTCGTGGGTTTTATGAAAATCATCTTGGACTTTAGCCGTTAAGCTCTTAGAAACACGCTTAACTACAAACCCCAATACACTATCTCCTGTTTTTTGCAAAATATCTTGAGATAAACGACTAATAAATTGAGGGAAATTTAGTGAGACGGTCAGGTTTAAATCCCACTCAATTTCAGTCAAGACAAGGTTTTGTCCCAACGACTTTGCACTCTCTGGATCTAAGCTTCTTTCACGCAAACGCATCTCCGCTTGAAAATCCACTTCATATTCCTGTGGCGCTTGATCAGGAATCGGAATTGTATTGATACGGTAGACATCATTTTGATCTGGGGGCAGTAAATTTAGCCCGACCCTTGCATCCACCTGAAAACCCATTGCCCCCACTTTACCGACTCCCATTGCATAACCAGTTTCCCCAATTGGATCAGCTTTAAAAGGATTAGCGCACCGTCTAAACCAACCTTGATGAGCATCTAAATATTTCATCACTGTGACTTTGTCAGCGAGCAGATCCATATGCCCAATGTAATGATTGTGAAAAGCGTTGGTATAAGAACTTGGTTTAGACATTCCACCTTTCAATGTTTCCCCTTGCGAAACATCATCTGGATCTTGAAGATTATCTTGTCCATCATCAGAGCTAGAGCCATAGGCTGACAACATCGCCGCCTCTTGCTCAGGGGTCAACAAAAAGTCATTTTCTTGTTCCTGATCTTGAGGTGTCTCTTGATTGACAGGCGATCGCATTGGTTCTTGCTGCATGACAAATATTCCAAAATTGGTTTACTCGATTGAGATGCTCTTATAGCATCTCAAATCTTGCTTATTTCCATCATAATAGTCTTAGAAGTTCGATTAAGGAAATCATATGGCTCCGCGTATAGCAGTAATGGAAGCTGTCGAAAAGCTCAATTATCGGGTCACGATAGGTGATGTGGCGGCGCAGTCTGGGCTAGATCTTAATACAGCACAGCGCGAAGTGTTGGCGCTTGCCTCAGAGACTGGCGGTAATCTGCAAGTTGCTGAATCTGGCGAGATTGCTTATAAGTTTGCTTCAAATTTTCGCGAAATCTTAGTGAGCCGATCCTTTCAGTTACAGGTCAAAGAATGGCTCAAGGGAATTTGGAAATGGGTATTTTATGGGATTCGCATTTCTTTCGGTATTTTATTGGTTGTGTCGATTATTGTGGTGGTGCTAGGCATCATCGCTGCGACGATCGCTATTCAAAGTCAGGGACGTAGCGACAATGATCGTGATGATCGCCGTAACGACAATCGTGGCGGCGGTGGATTTATTTGGCTAGGTGGATGGGGCAATCCTTTTGGCAATCCTTTTATCATGTTTGACCCTTACTACTACGAACCTGAACAGGTTCGCCAAAGAGATCCCAACGAAATGGGCTTTTTAGAGAGTGTGTTTTCGTTCCTATTTGGGGATGGTAATCCTAATGCTGATCTCGAAGAACGTCGTTGGCGCGAGATTGCCGCCATGATCCGCAGTAATAACGGCGTAGTTATTGCCGAACAAATCGCACCCTATCTTGATGAAACTAGTCGCCTAGAGGGTGATGAATATTTTGTAATCCCTGTCTTGGCAAAATTTAACGGTTTTCCTGAAGTCAGTGAAGCAGGTACGATCGCTTACAAGTTTCCTGAGTTACAAAAGGTGGCTTCCAAGCGCCAAACTTCGACAACGGGTACATATTTACAAGAAAAATTATGGCAGTTTAGCCAAGCTTCTAGCGGTAAGATTGCTTTAGCGATCGGTTTGGGCGTGTTTTATCTAGTGGCTTCACTCTATCTCGGCAGTCTATTAGGCGATCCTCGTCTTGCCAAGTCTTTAGTTGGCTTTCTAGGATTTATCAGAGCCGCCTACGGATTTTTGCTTGGCTATGCAGTGCTATTTCTGTCCACGCCTCTCGTTCGCTATTTTGTATTGCAATACCTAAATAATGGAATCAGCGATCGCAATGCCAAACGTCTTGCCCGTGCCGAGCAATTACAAAAGCCCTCAGCAACTTTAAAAGAGAAGTTAAACTTTGCGCGATTATTTGCCACTCAGCAAGAGGTGATTGATCAAAATAATCTTGCTTACACAACTGAGCAGGACTTAGCAGATCAGGAATACTCTAAAATGCTTAAAGAGAATAAAGAATAAGGCTCAATAGATGTTTCGGGACGTTATTTTGGCTGTAAGGCTGAAAATACTTACATTCTTTTGCAGCTTTGTGTAGTACAAGAAAAAAGAAAGGCTTGCAAAGCAAGCCTTTCTTTTTTCTTAGGTTTTAAGAAAGCGCAAAGCGCTATAACTACTCACTATTTCTTGAATAGAACCTCTGTAATATGCCCTGGAAATATATCGATTCCCACGGACGATTTGAGTAGATAAAGCAGTAGAAATGTCATGGCACTAATCAACAAACTCATCGCAATAACTAGTAAAATCGCACCGATGATATTGGCAATTTTGGTTATGCCATTCACCTCATACTGTCTTTGTTGTTTGCGGCGATCTTTGCCAATCATCAGTACCACAAAGTAGCGAATAAGCACTAAATCCACTACAAAACGGAGATCAATTATTTTCGGTGTTGTATTAGGCAGCGCATTCCGAAAGACGGATTTGAGATGATCTCTTTCATCATTATTGAGTTTTTCTAATGTCTCTACGGGAATTTGATGCATGTAGTAGTCTGCATCTCTTGATGTATAACCTCTAGGAGCTTGATTCATTTTAGATACCTACTGTCCATTGATATACATACCACCCAATTGTCATGGCTCCCCATGTCAAGACAGTTAATCCATATACAGTCTGTGTTTGACTGCCCCCCAATTTTGTCACTCTTTTATGGGCAAAAGCTAGCAGAAAAATGATACTCATCGAGAATATCCAGCACAACAGAAGTAATAATGCTACTTTTTGGGCATTAATCAGACCTAAGCTGATTGGTCTTGCCCACAGGAATGCACTTCCCCAAAACCATGACGATAGCCATGCGATCGCAATTCCGATTGAGGAGCTTCCCGTTTGCGCTAATCTAAGCACAATGAGATAAGTTCCAATTGAAATAACTAGATTGACATTGTAAATCGCTAGTAGATATCCCCCCAGAACATAAGCAACAAATAAAATGATTAAATAAATAATCGCGTCATAGGGTAAGGCTTTAATCTTTTTCATGGTTTATTTTAAAAGCCTCTATAGTCGTTTCAGGGAGGTCGCACATCATATTAGCTTACTAAAGAGAGAGAGAAGGCGCAAAGCGCCTTCTCTCTCTTTAGTAACAATAAAATATGGGTGTAGTTACACCAAAAAGTAGAGATAGCGATTTTCGCTATCTCTACTTTTTGATCCATACGGAGACTGAACCACCATTGCAACGAAACTCTGCCCATCCTTCTTCATTGGTGGTCACAGGCTCATCGACATGCTCGGTGATATCAATATAGGTGCTGTTAGGATGCCCGATATGCATCCATTTATGACCTCCCTCGCTATTACTTAACACCACTGCCATACCGCCAGAATGCTCGTCATCGCCTAATCTTGTCCAGCCAATCGTATTAGGATGATCGAAGTAATCAATCTGCTCACCATAGGAATAGGTTTGACGAGCAAAAAGGAACTTATCCAACAACCATTGATGGCTCTGGATCCAAATTTCATACTCGTTACCATCTTTCCCCTTATCCTTGTAATGTGCGCCGTAATAATCAGCATAAAAAATACAAGGATATCCTTCTTGTCGCAATAAAATTAGCGCGTAGGCAAGAGGCTTGAACCAATCTTCGACGATTGACTCCAAGGATTGCAATGCTTGCGAATCATGGTTTTCAACTAAGGTAACCGCAAGTGTGGGCTGGACTTTGACTAAAGTGTTTTCAAAAATTTTGCTGAGGTCATAGTCTTCACCAGATTGACTAGCTAGATGGAAATTTAAATGCAAAGGGGCATCAAACAGATCGACCTTACCTTCCGTAACCGCAATGAAATTGTTTAAAGCTTCTACTTCGTAAGACCAATATTCTCCCACCGCAAATAAATCCCGCTTAGCATGGTGGCGCACATGCTCTAACCATTCTGGAAAGAAACTTGCTGATACATGCTTAACTGCATCAAATCGAAATCCATCGACATTGGTCGTATCATAAATCCATTCTCCCCAATATTTAAGTTCTCCTTGCACTTCGGAGTTTTGCATATCAAGGTCACAACCCATTAAATAATCAAAATTTCCCTTTTCTAGATCAACATCATTATCAAAGGATTTTCCTTTTAGTAAATAGATAGCATTTTCACCTTCGTTGTAGGCGTTGTAATCGATCGCATCAAAATGCCACCAATGCCACTCCATCTTAGAGTACTTGCCCTTACGCCCCTCAAAGGTAAAATGAGTCCAAGCTTTGATCTTTTGATATTCGCCGACCGTCTCATTCCGATTTTCCATATTAAATGGTGTTGCTTCTACTTCTTCTGGCTGGTCAGCTCCCATCTTGTGATTAAACACCACATCAGCATAGATCTGGATTCCTGCTTTCTGAGCAGCTTGGATAGCACGAACATATTCGTCTTTAGTACCATATTTGGTTCTGATGGAACCTTTCTGGTCAAATTCTCCAAGGTCGAATAAGTCATAAGTGCCATAGCCTACATCCATACCACCCGCTGTACCTTTGTATGCAGGAGGTAGCCATAGGGAAGTAATCCCAGCTTTTGCTAGTTCTTCGGCTTTTTCGGCTAACTGATTCCACAAGCTCCCGTCATCTGGCATATACCAGTGGAAGTACTGCATCATCACGCCATTCTGATTAGACATTGTTAAATTCTCAGTGTAATAAAAAACAAACTAGGGCAAAGCAAGTTTTGACTAGGATATAAAACCAGAAGATGAGTGGCGGCGCAACTCTCTTCTGGGGTTTTGTTTTTACCAGCTAACTCTAGCTTTGCCATATAAGTAAAAAATTCTTGCTTAATTGCGAGATTATTCAAAGAATTTCAACCATATTAGCAACTTGAAGTTTCAATCTATTCACAGAAAGAGTTTTAGATTTCTAGCTCCAAAAACATGTAAACAAATCACACATCAAAAATTAGTTAGGAATTTTTACTGTCGATCTAGGCTAGAGCTAATATCCATGAAGTTTTACGTCTATTCCAATTTAGTTTTAACTAGGTGCGCGATCGCATATCTATCAGCTAAACTCTCTTTGTTACATTTTGTGTTGTAGTTCATCAATGCACCTATTTTGTTCATTAAATCGACCATGCTGCTCTATGTAAACGACGCATTTGAGGAAGGTTATAAAACCTGAGAAGTCGTTTGTATGGTTCACCAAATATAGATTGTATTGAGGTTTACTAAATGTGATCGCCCAATCACTCACCTCGTCCAAAACGCGATCGCCCAATCACCAACCAGAAACAAACAACACCAATAAATTTGATAACAGTTATTGCTATTTACTGTTATTGCGGCGAAAATATTGATATCAAGATTATTAGAGGACTAAATTTATGAATGTGTCTCTAACGCCTGAGCTAGAGAGCTTTATACAGGGGAAGGTTAATACTGGCTTGTATTATTCTGCTAGTGAAGTTGTACGTGAGGGGTTGAGATTGTTACAGGAACGAGATCAACTTCAGCAGTTGCGTTTGCAGGAGTTACGTCAAGATATTCAGGCGGGTTTAGATAGTGGTGATGCTACGCCCCTTGATATACAGGCAGTGAAGGCAAAGGCACGGCAGCGCAAGCAACAGAAGCAGGTGTAATAATGGCAACTATTCTGAAGCGTCCGCTTGCTGAGCTGGATTTGCTGGATATTTGGGATTATGTTGCGGATGATAGTCCAGATAGAGCGGATGATTTTTTAGATCGAATAGAAAGTAAGTTGTTGACTTTGGCTCAGAATTCGGGTTTAGGTAGGAAAAGACCAGATTTGTTGCCAGATTTACGGAGCTTTCCTCTTGGTAATTATGTTGTGTTTTATCAGCAGATAGAGGTTGGTATTGATGTGATTCGGTTGCTTCATGGTTCAAGGGATATTGAGGAAGTATTTAAACAGAATTAATGTATGGCGATCGCCAAATCACCTAACAAAAACACGATCGCCCAATCACCAACTAAAAACAACACGATCACACTAATCGTTAATAGGTTCGCTATTAATTTGCAGCCAATTTGCTAGTCTATTCATATCTTCTTCTTGTTTTCCAAAACTTGCGGCTAATTCTAGAAAAAAGATTGCTGCATCAGTCTCTGATGCTATAAGTTCAATTCCATTAATTGCTAAGAATGTATAAACAGCGATCAGGGCAATTCTCTTATTTCCATCAACAAAACAATGATTTTTGACTAGCCCATAGCCGTAAGATGCAGCTAGTTTGTATAAAGTTACATCTTCTTCGTAATGATAGATATTTCTGGGCTTGAATAAAGTTGATTCCAGAGCGCCTTCATTTAAAATTCCCGCAGCGCCACCCGACTCGACGATAATTTCATTATGTATAGCGCAAACGTCATGAGTTTCAAGCCAATAAGGTTCGATCATTTAGCCAACTCAATCAATGCGTTGTGATATTTCTTAATCCCCCGTCGGGCTACTTCCATCTTTTTTGCAAAATCAGGATCGTAGGCTGAGATCTCATATCCAGAGGGAGTTTTAGTTGCAAAGAGATTATCACCATCATCAACATTCATACTGGCTGCCATTTCTTTTGGAATGATAACGCTTAGAGAGTTTCCTCTTTTTTTGACATTTAGAAGCATGGCTATTTTCTCAAGCAGATTATGTTTAATCATCTTTTAGCTTAATGTTACCACAAATGTTGCAACATTAAGCTTTTTTAAATCCTCTTTGGCAATAATCATTAATCATCAACGCGATCGCCCAATCCCCACCAAAAACGAGATCGCCCAATCACTCACAATTCTAAATGAGAAAGATTTTAATTGGATTGACTTTGAGTAAGTTCCTCCCGCAATACCCTACGCAATATACTCTCTAGCGGTTCTTGTGATTGGTGATGGATGTGTTGACGTAAGGCTTCGTTGATGGATGTTTGATAATTATCGCCGCCTTTGTTGTTCGCTTCTTTAAATCCTCTTTGGCAATAATCATTAATCATCAACGCGATCGCCCAATCCCCACCAAAAACGAGATCGCCCAATCACTCACAATTCTAAATGAGAAAGATTTTAATTGGATTGACTTTGAGTAAGTTCCTCCCGCAATACCCTACGCAATATACTCTCTAGCGGTTCTTGTGATTGGTGATGGATGTGTTGACGTAAGGCTTCGTTGATGGATGTTTGATAATTATCGCCGCCTTTGTTGTTCGCTTCTGATCGAAACCATTTTAAAATGTCATCGTCTAGCCGAATCGTAATACGAATTTTGCCTTTAGAGACTGGCTCGATCGCTCCACGTTTGCCTTTGCTGAAGTCATATTCTGGTTCCATATTTTTTAATCCTCTTCATATTGTTTACGTTCGCGGCGCTCTGCTAATCGTGCTGAAATTAGGCGAATGTCTTCACCACGCCATGTGAAAACAACGACTAAGATTCTGCCAAAGGCATCCATACCAATAGTGACAAATCGATCTTCGTCAAATCTGTTGTCTGGAATTGTGATGGCGAGATCGTCTGAAAATACTGATACAGCATCGGCGAACTCAATGCCATGTTTTTGAAGGTTTGATGTGGCTTAGTTTTTGTCCCATTGATACTTCATCTAATCATAGTGTGTACAAGTGTACATACAACTCTGACATAAATTTGTATCAAGGCGATCGCCCAATCATCCCCTCACCAAAACGCGATCCAACCACTCCTCACAAAAACGCGATCGCCCCAAGCTGTTCGATGTTATTGAGTTAGAATTATATAAAGTTGGTTTGTTCATGAGAGTTTGAATATGCAAATACTCCTTAACGATGAGAAAACAAAAGAAATGCTCACTGAAATCTTAATTGATTTAATTAAGACTAGAAAAGAGCTTTTTGCAGAAATATTCCAAGATGCTTTAGAAGAGGTCGGTTTGGGGAATGCGATCGCTGAGGGTAGAAAAAATGAGTTTGTTCCTGAAGAGAATATCTTTGCGCTTCTAGATGGTGATGTTGCATGAATGTTAAGTTTGAGTCTAGGTTTGAAAAGGACTTGAAGTTAGTCAAGGATCGTAATCTTTTGGCAAGGTTGAAGCAGATGATTTTGACCTGTAAGCAAGCTGAATCTTTGGGGGAAATCAATAATCTAAAAAAGATGCAGGGATATGATAGTTTTTATCGCATTCGTTTATTAGGTGATTACAGGGTAGGGATAGAAGTTTTGGAAGATGAAGTAATTTTTGTAAGATTTTTGCACCGTAAGGATATTTACAAGTTTTTCCCTTAAAAGCGATCGCCCAATCATCCCCTCACCAAAACGAGATCGCCAAATCACCCAACCAAAAACACGATCGCCAAATCACCAAAAAAAACACGATCACCCAACCTCTCACCAAAAAATATGATCGCCCACTCACTAAAAACGCGATCGCCCAACCACTCACAAAAAACGCGATCACTTACCAACAAAAAAAGCGATCGTCTTCGCATTTCGCAGCTAAAAGCATCAGTGTCATAAACTAATTAAGTCTTGCAAGATTTCATTTTTAATATAAAATGGTACGCATCACAAATTTCGCAAAAGAAATTTAAAATGCGTACCTACCAAACAATAAAAGAAGCGGCTACCAACTTAAATGTAAGTGAACAACGGGTACGAACTTTATGTCGGGAGGGCATTATTGATGCAGAAAAAGCAGGAAACACTTGGTTGATTAATCCCAAAAGCTTATCTCAGTATGGTCTTATGACCGCTCACCATCTTGCGGAAGACCATAGATCATATTCTGTTAGAAAGAATAAGCCGATAGCTTTGAGCTTTTTCTCTGGTGCAATGGGATTAGATCAAGGACTTGAAGAAGTTGGTTTTGATATTAGATTGGCTTGTGAAGTTGATAAATACTGTCGTCAAACGATTGTTCTGAATAAGCCTAATATCGCTTTAATTGGGGATATTAACAAGTATTCAGCAGATGAAGTTCTCTCATATTCTGGGCTTACCCGTAGTGATGACGTTGATTTGATTGTTGGCGGTCCACCTTGTCAGGCATTTAGTACGGCAGGAAAGCGGAATGGTTTTAATGATGATCGTGGCAACGCATTTTTGACTTACTTGAATCTTGCGTTAGATATAAGACCAAAATATTTAGTAATTGAAAATGTTCGTGGACTATTATCTTGCCCAATGCAACATCGACCTCATGAAATGAGAGGTGCTGATTTTCCTGATCTTAGCCTAGATGAATTACCTGGTGGCGCTCTCAATTTTGTCATTAGTATTATCAAGAAAAGTGGATATGGCTTTTCATTTAATCTCTACAATGCGGCAAATTTTGGGACTCCTCAGTGCAGAGAACGTGTTGTTATAATTTGCTCTCGTAACGGAGACAAACCACCATTTTTAGTACCAACACATTCTGAGTGCGGAGAAAATGGACTAAAAAAATGGAAGACATTTAGACAAGCAACTAGAGGACTTACTGATCATAATCATTTAACGTTTCCAGAAAAACGCTTAAAGTATTACAGGATGCTTAGTGAAGGACAAAATTGGAAATCTTTGTCAGAAGAATTACAGAAAGAAGCACTAGGAAAGTCTTATTATGCTGGAGGAGGAAAAACAGGTTTTTTACGCAGACTTGCGTGGGATAAACCATCCCCCACTCTCGTAACCCATCCAGCTATGCCTGCGACTGATTTAGCTCATCCTGAAGAAGATAGACCTTTATCTATTGAGGAATATAAGCGTGTTCAAGAATTTTCTGATAATTGGCAATTAGCGGGTCCTCTTATTGAACAATACAAACAGGTTGGGAATGCCGTTCCTGCGAGTCTTGGTCGCGCAATTGGGGTATTAATATTTAAACTGTTACATGAAGAATCTATTCAAGCTAGTTTAAATTTCTCCTATTCACGCTACAAAAATACGAGTGATACAGAATGGTTCGTTAACTTTAATAATATTGCGCTTTCAGATAAAAAGAATTTAAATCAAATGTCTCTCTTTTAAAACTATTGATTTTGATTAATCTTTTGTTTTCTTAAATAACTTTTAACAAAGTCAATAAACCCTTGTTCGCTGAGGTTGTAACCTCGCATTAGTTTTGGCAAATTATTCCAGTTAGTTTTTCCTGTTTTTGAAAACGATCTGAACCATTTCTCGATTTCCGTTCCACTTCTAATCGCACTACTTGAAGAATTTTCAGAATTATCTCTATTTTTAATCTGTAAGGCAAGCCATTTACCATCATCAGTCTTGCTTACAAAGTCAATTGCTTTAACAAAATCTCCACAACACCAATGCCAGTTATGAGCGCGAAGAACAGAATCAAGATATCTTTCTAAAAGTGCGCCAACACAGTTTTCTGCACACATCGAGTGCTGATGCTCAATCTTAATTTGTTCACACTGTTCTTGAGTGTATCCATAGGCTTCCTGCATAACGATACTAACCATTTCGTCAGGAACAGTTCCAGGCACAGCAGGAAAATCTGATTTGTTATGAGCAGAAAAATAACGCTCCGCTAATATTTCCAATCCAGCTTGAGCTTCAACGGACGGAACATTTTTCTTACTTCTCCATGAAATACGATCTGGATTATCTGCAAGAAAGTTACAAACTTGAGAGAAAGATTCTACAAGGCTCTTTTCAGAATCATCGTTAATGTATTTAGAAGCAACTTTTCTAGCTAAGTCTATGTTGAATGTCAAGATAAAAATCCTCTATGTAGTGATTATGTTTTGCTTTGAAGTTGGTCTAAGCAAGGGTATTTAGAATTGTGCTAAACACCCCATACAATGAAGTTAAGCAAGATATGTAATTACTTCAACCTCTCGATCAACCGATCGCCTACTCTTAGAGCATTAGCAATAATCGTCAAAGCAGGACTCACTGCCGCATTAGATGGAAAGAAACTGCCATCTACAACGTAGAGATTATCGAGATCGTGGGCGCGGCAATCGCGATCTAAAACGGAAGTTGAAGGATCGTCACCAAAGCGACAGGTTCCGCATTGATTGGCGACCACTTGCAAAGGCGACTCGGCGTGGGGATGCAGGGAACCAGTACGGAAACCATCTAAGGACTTTTCGATATTTTTTAAAACATCAGTCCAGCGATAAATTAAGCGATCGTGCGCTTCCGTGTTGTTGGGATGGTAATCGAGATGGATTTTGTTATTTTCCCAGCGCACCCGATTATTTGGGTCTGGTAAATCCTCCGTTTGCGCCCACCAGCCGATAGAATGGGTAGCTAACTGCTTCAATCCGAAATTGGGCATGAGCTTTGCAACAATGGAGAATACGGGGGGAGATTCTGCAAAAATGATGTCGGTGAGCAGTCCACCCGAATTCTGAATATGTCCCATTGGATACGGAAAATCCGCATCGCCCCAATAGAAATCATTCACATAAATAGACTTTTGGAAGGAGCCATTATTGGGCTTCGTACTGAGTTGGACTACCGATGATAACAGGTTTTTCATCAAATTCCGTCCCACTTGATCGGAGCTATTGGCAAGCCCTTTGGGATGGGAATCATTTGCCGATCGCAACAGTAACGCCGCCGAATTGATTGCGCCACAGGCAAGCACGACGATATCGCCTAAAAAGAGATAGGACTGCCCGCCCACTTCCGCTTCTACTCCCTTCACCGATCGCCCCGATGGATTGGTGTGTAAACTGATCACTTTGGCTTGGGTTTTCAGGGTGACATTGGCAGATTTCAAGGCAGGGACGAGGCAGCTTTCCTCAGAATCGCTAGTGGGGTCATCCTCTTGACGGGTCAATCCGAGGGGAATTGTCGATGGATGCAAACCTTGATTAGCGATCGCCTCATAGATTTTCTGCATCTCAGGTTCATGGGCGACCGCAGAATAGTCATAATCAGCGCTGTGTGTTGGTTCGGTGCTATCAGAACTTGTCTCGCCATGCACCTTATAGAGATTTTCCGCTTCGGTGTAATAAGGCTCAAACTCGTCATACTTCACGCACCATGCAGGGGAAATTCCCGCTTGATGAGTAACTTCTTCAAAGTCCTTCTCGCGCCGCCGTAATAGAGCCGCACCATAGATTTTGGTATTCCCACCGATCGCATAGTTAGTCTGCGGCGAAAATGGCTCCCCTGATTGGTCATACCATTGTTCAGGCGCATGATAGCGATCGCGCTGAAAGATATCGATATTACTGCGATTCTGTTCTTCGAGGGGCATATAGTCACCACGTTCGAGAATCAGAATTTTCTTGCCAGTGGAAGCAAGTTTATAGGCAAGGGTTCCTCCCCCAGCGCCAGTTCCCACAATAATCACATCGTAATAATTGTCATCAATAATCATAGTTTTTTTCACTGCCAAACATAAATCAGAATAAACAGCGCAATCCAAATCACATCGACAAAATGCCAGAATAGCGAAGTTGCCTCAATGCCATATAAACCCTTATCATATTCCTTAGGAAGGAACGATCTCACTAACATAATTAGCTGCAATAGCACACCTGTGAAAACGTGTAAGCCGTGAAAGCCAGTCAGCAGATAGAAACTACCGCCAAACACACCATCACCAAAGCCAAAGGCTAAGCCACTCCATTCCACGGCTTGACCATAGAGGAAATAACTACCCATTGCGATCGTTAGTAGCCAAAAGGCGCGAAATCTCCAAAGTTGCTTTTTATGGAGAAATTTTTCGGCGAGATAGATTGTGAAACTACTAGAAACCAGAATGATCGTGTTAATCATTGGTTCTTTAATTTCTAAACCTGTAACTCCTACAGGAAGCCAGTTGAGAGATGTCGTTTTATAGACAATGTAGGCAGTGAAAAAGCTTAAGAAGATAACGCTTTCGGAGAGTAAGAATGCGACAAAGCCAAATAGCCGATTGTCAGGATGCTCATTATTGGCTTCGTGGGAGACTTCTAAAATGGGATTGTCACTAACAGAAGTATCAACTGGTTGCATGGGTCACCTCCAATTTATCAGGATTAGAAACTAAGGGTTCATCTTTGCCATAGCCGTAGGGTTCCGAAATTACAATCGGTAACTCCTCAAAGTTCTCATGGGATGGTGGTGAAGAAACGAGCCATTCCAAACCGATCGCTCGCCAAGGATTTTTGGGAGCTTTCTCGCCCTGTACCCATGAGCCGATCATGTTGAGTAAGAAGGGCAATGTCGATACTCCTAAGAGAAATCCGCCTAAACTAGCGATTACATTCCAGAAGGCAAACTCTGGATCGTAGGAGGCAACGCGGCGAGGCATTCCTTGCAAACCAAGGGGATGCATCGGAAAGAAACAAGCATTTGTACCGATAAAAGTGAGAATAAAATGGAGCTTTCCTAAACCTTCGGAATACATTCTGCCTGTCATCTTGGGGAACCAATGATAGAGGGCTGCATAGATACCCAGAACCGCCGCACCATAGATTACATAATGGAAATGTCCAACTACAAAGTAGGTGTTATTCACATGAATATCCACAGGTACGGAGGCAAGCATGACCCCTGTAATTCCTGCGAATACAAACATCACCAATGCTCCTAATCCGAATAGCATCGCTGTATTGAGCTTGATCTTGCCGCCCCAGATCGTGGCGACCCAAGCGAAAACTTTAATTCCTGTTGGTACAGAAATTAACATTGAGGTTGCCATAAATAGCATCCGCATCCAGCTAGGCGTGCCACTAGCAAACATATGATGCACCCAAACCGTAGCACTCAGTCCCGTAATAATTAAAGAAGATACTGCTACGACTTTGTAACCAAAAAGAGGCTTACGCGCATAGACAGGAAAAATTTCTGAGAAAATCCCAAATACGGGCAGGATAATCACATAAACCGCAGGATGGGAATAGAACCAGAAAAAGTGTTGAAAGAGAACGGGATCACCGCCCTTGGCAGGGTCAAAAAAGCTAGTACCGAAGGTTAAGTCAGACAAGAGCATGACGGCTCCTGCGGTCAGGGCTGGCAATCCAAACAACTGAATTAGCTGCGCGGCAAGAACTGTCCACACAAACACAGGCATTCTGAACCAAGTCATGCCAGTAGTCCGCATTCGGAAAATCGTGGTTACGAAGTTAATCGCGCCCATGATCGAAGCAATGCCCGAAATCGCCACCGCCAGCAACCAAAGGAACTGACCATTAATCAAATTGCCCGTAGGATTTTGCAAACTCACAGGCGGATAAGCCCACCATCCCGATTGCGAAGATCCCCCAGGGATGAAAAAGCTTGCCATCAGGATAACGCCAAATACGGGAACCATCCAGAAGGCGATCGCATTCAAACGCGGAAAAGCCATATCACGAGCGCCAATCATCAATGGCACAAGATAATTGGATAAACCCAACAACACAGGAAATGTCCACAGAAACAGCATGATCGTGCCGTGCATCGTGAACATGGAGTTATACACTGCGCGATCGACTAAATCCGATTCTGGGGTAATCAGTTCACCCCGAATCACCATCGCTAACACGCCACCAATGAGGAAGAAGAAAAAGGAAGTAACAATATACTGAATCCCAATCACTTTATGATCGGTACTAAATCCAAAAAATCGCCGCCAGTCTTCGGGTTTTTCTGGTGGCGTGGTATTGGCGATCGCATCAATAGAAATGTTTGCCATAAATTACTCTTGAGAAATTTAATTAGAACTTGAATAATTCACCACAGGCGGAGCCGCAGGAACAACCGTTGCCCATTTATTCTTTTTGGAACGAATCGCATATTCATTAGATGCGCGGTTGTACGCTGCTACAGGTGTAGCAATAGCAGCATCCGCCAACCATTTTTGATAAGCTTCGGGCGATTCCACCACCACATCGGTTTGCATTGCTGCAAAGTAAGTGCCGCTATATGCAGAATCGCGCAGGCGATATTTCCCTTCGCGAATAGGTGTAAATTCAAAATCAATATCACGACCTGGAATTACATCTTGCTTCACCCGAAAAGCAGGGATAAACAAGCCATGCAGCACATCTTTAGAATGTAAAGTTAATTTGATCCTGCGGTTGTTCGGTAAATGTAATTCTGTACTACTAACATCGATACTAGTGCCTTTGCCATAAACAAACTCCCATGACCACTGCTGTGCAAATACATCAATATTTTCCGTAGTTGCATTGTCATCTTGAGTTATCAGTGCTGCATCAGCCGATGCCATCAACGCTCCATGATGGGAATGTTCCATTGGTCCTAAAATCGACATCTGGTCATAGATTTGATAGCTATAGGCGGCAATCCAAATCACCAAAGCAAAGGGAATCGCTGTCCAGATGATTTCTAATTTGACATTGCCTTCGATATGGGGGCCATCACTATAGTCATATTTCTCGGCACGTTGGAACAAGATGGAGTAGGTCAAAGTGCCAACTACACCGAGAAAAATAAAGGTTCCCAATGTCACCAAAAAGCTAAATAGGTTATCAACTAATATTGATTCCGCCGAAGCTTGGGGCGGGAACCATGTATAGGCGGCTTGTCCCATCCAGAGACTGATCAGGGCGATCGCCACAGCCACAGCACCCAAAGTCAAAATCAAGCGGATTTTCATAGATTCTCCTGTAAATCATTGAGACTCTTGCCTGTTTGCAATAGGCGATCGGCGGTGATATGTACTCCAAACTCTGAAGCAAGTTGTGCGCCTAAAGTCCCGTGAGCAAACATGATTCCAAAGATGAATAACCCTGCGACTATGTAGCTCCACTGCACCTGTCGCGCCAATTCTTTCCGCCAGACAAAGCGCTGAAATCCTCGCCATACAGTCATTCCTACGATTAAAGTCAGTAGTAGAACGCCGCCAACGCCATGCCAAATCATTGTATCCATCGCTCGGAAGCCCCAAGCACTTTTGACATTCTCATCGGGAGTAGCCAAAAGCATTTCATAGAAGCCAGCCCCTACAGTAAAGAAGGTGACAACTGAAGCGGCGACCATGTTGTACCAGCCCACATCAAAGAAGTTGGAGCGGGCGGCAGGAATTGCTAAAAACTTGAATACGGGCTTCTCTAAAAAGAAAAATGCGCCCACGATGTCAAAGCCGATCGCGACAATAAACAAGCCCAAAGTCATGTGAACAAAATTGGGATGAATTGGCACAATATAGGGCAATCCGTTTACTCCAATTTGACTTCCTAATTGATCGATAAGTTCTGTATTCATTTCAAACTAGCCTCACGCAACGCTTCGACCACAGGAACTGTATGTAAGCCATACACCCAAACCAATAAATCGCCTAAGTAAACTTGAAATAGAACTATGCCTGTCAGGAGTACTCCAACTCCTAAAAATGAGATTGGTATTTTCTTGGGATCGCGCACTCGTAAAACGTAGCGCCATCCTGTGATTGCGGAGATAATTCCTGAAAGTGACCAGCCGATGATCGTATGTAGATTTAAAGTAGAGGCAACGCCCGCATATGGCTCAGCAAGTCCAGCCTCTACCTGTCCAAAAATAATGGCGATAAAAATAGAAATTGTGGCAAAGAATAAATTCCACCAGCTTACTTCGTATAGCCGCGTGTTGTGGGTGAAGTAGCCGATCGCATCGCATACCACTGCAAATAACACCATCGCAATTACAAAATGCACCACGATGGGATGGATAGTATCGGGGTATGGCAAGTTATGGTCATTTAATGGCGGAAGGTATTCCAGCATAGGGGTTTTTCAATATTTAACAAGGTAAAACTTCCTGATCGCACTAATATACTAATCCACAGTCAATAGATCGTTGGCAATTCTCAATATGAAACCAATTTTGGGTTTGCAGCGCCTTAGGCACTGCAAACCCAAAAATTGGTTTTTTGTTAAATCAGCTTAGTTAAATCATCAATTTCAAAATATTGATGGAATTTCGGAGTTACATGAAGTACAGATGATCGCCCTTCCGCTTGACGTTTTTTCTTGACAAAACCCTGCTCGACTAGTTCTTGCACATGTTGATAAGCCCCCGCGCCGCGTAATTCAATTAGCTCTGACTGCACAATATTTTTCTTGAGTGCGATCGCCGCTAAAGTTCGCAAAGTGCCTCTCCCAAGATCCACAGGAATTAACTTTTGTACTAAGTCCTCAAACTCTGATCGCAGCCTCAGCGAAAAACCTGCATCCGTTTCTACAATTTCTAGAGCGCTATCACGATGGGCATATTCAGTGATTAGATCAATTACACCCATCTCTGCATCTTCAACCTCACAGCCCAAAGTTGTGGCGATCGCCGCTAAATCCATAGATTGTCCTTTGAGATATAAAACCGCCTCCACCTTTTGCTTGAGGGATTTGGTAATCGGAGCGATCGCAGCTATCTCTAATTCTGATTGCTCAAAATTAAAATCGCTCTCAGAGTCTAAATTTGCTTCAAGGGGTAATTCATTGGTCATGCTAAAATTTTAACCGAGTAAAGGCACTGTAAAGCCTTACCTTAAAACAGTTAAACAAAAATTCACTAGCTGAGAAATCCTATGCCAAGCAGCATGATGTACTACGAAGATACCTATGTAGTGCTGCCGCCCGATATGCAGGAAAAGTTTGTTACCCAGCCCGAATTAGAACAAATTTTGCAAGATTTACTAACTGATATTCAAGACGAATTACCTACGGATTTACAACCTCTCAAAACCATCAATGAGCAAGTTCAACGATTAATCAAGACTGCCTGTGATCTAGATTGTGGCGATCGCGGTACTTGGCAATGGTATGTTGTCCGCCTTGAGAAGTAGTACAAGTTGTGGCGCAGAGTGCCACAACTTGTACTTCTTTTATATCAATAGGCTGATTCTGGAGGGGCTTAGGCAGATTCAAGACCGCTTGCGTTAAGATTAGTAAATTAAATCATTCGTTCTTGGCAAAATCATCTAAGAACACCCTTATTGATGGAGCAGTAGTAGTGAAAAGCAATAATAATAAAAACGACAATAATAAAAAGTGGAAGAATTTTGGTTTATACGCACTGCTAGGCATTGTCGTTATTACCTTAGGTACAACCCTGCTTGATAGCCAACCAGCAGCACAAGGTGAATGGCGCTATAGCAAACTGCTCGAAGAAGTGCGGAAACAACCTGCGGGTGTCTCCAGAATTACGCTTAGTCCTGATCGCACTTTTGCTGAAGCAACTGTGCCTGGAGGACCCGAAGGCAAGCGTAAAGTGCGTGTTAACTTGCCAAACGATCCTGACTTCATCAAGACACTTCGAGAAAATAATGTTGAGCTAGATGTCGCTCCCCGTCGCACCGATGGCGCACTAGTCCAAACTTTGAGCAGCTTGATTTTGCCCATTTTGCTATTAGTCGGTTTGTTTTTCCTACTACGTCGCGCTCAAGCAGGGCCTGGAAATCAAGCCATGAACTTTGGCAAATCCCGCGCCCGTGTGCAAATGGAGCCTCAAACCCAAGTCACCTTTACCGATGTTGCAGGTATTGAGCAAGCCAAGTTTGAACTTACCGAAGTCGTAGACTTCCTCAAAAATCCCGATCGCTTTACTGCCGTCGGCGCAAAAATTCCTAAGGGCGTATTGCTAGTTGGCCCCCCTGGTACTGGTAAAACCTTGCTAGCTAGAGCCGTTGCTGGTGAAGCTGGTGTACCTTTCTTCAGTATCTCTGGTTCTGAATTCGTCGAAATGTTCGTTGGTGTTGGCGCATCCCGTGTGCGTGACCTGTTCGAGCAAGCCAAAGCTAATGCTCCTTGTATCGTCTTCATTGATGAAATTGATGCAGTCGGTCGTCAACGTGGCGCTGGTCTTGGTGGCGGTAACGATGAGCGTGAACAAACCTTGAACCAATTGCTCACGGAAATGGATGGCTTTGAAGGTAATACAGGCATCATCATCGTTGCGGCAACTAACCGTCCTGATGTTCTTGATGCAGCTTTACTACGTCCAGGTCGTTTTGATCGCCAAGTTGTGGTTGATCGCCCCGACTTCGCAGGTCGTCTGGAGATTCTCGGAGTACATGCACGCGGCAAGACTTTATCTAAGGATGTCGATCTCGAAAAGATTGCCCGTCGTACCCCCGGATTTACAGGTGCTGACCTATCTAACCTATTGAACGAAGCTGCGATCCTCGCTGCTCGTCGCAACTTGACCGAAATCTCTATGGATGAAATCAATGATGCTGTCGATCGCGTCTTGGTAGGGCCTGAAAAGAAAGATCGCGTCATGAGCGAAAAGCGCAAAGAATTAGTTGCCTACCACGAAGCAGGTCATGCTCTAGTTGGCGCATTGATGCCCGACTATGATGCCATCCAAAAAGTCACGATCATTCCTCGTGGTCGTGCTGGTGGTTTGACATGGTTCTTGCCAACTGAAGAAAGAATGCAAAGCCGCGCCTATTTGCAGAACCAGATGGCAGTTGCCCTCGGTGGTCGCATCGCTGAAGAGATCGTCTTTGGTGATGAGGAAGTTACCACAGGTGCATCCAGTGACCTTCAACAAGTCGCTTCGATCGCGCGTCAAATGGTAATGCGTTTTGGTATGAGCGAGAAGCTCGGCCCTGTTGCCTTGGGTCGTTCCAATGGCAATATGTTCCTCGGTCGTGATATTGCGGCTGAGCGTGATTTCTCTGAAGAAACCGCAGCGACAATTGATGAAGAAGTTGGTATTTTGGTAGCCGATGCTTACCGTCGTGCCAAGCAGTTGTTAATTGATAACCGTCATGTTCTGGACAAAATTGCTCATGATCTAGTCGAGCGCGAAACTGTTGACGCTGAGGAGCTACAACAAATTCTCGAAACCAGCGATTTGAAGTTGGCAGCAGCTCTTTAATAAAAAAGAAGGCGCTTTGCTTCTTCTTTGCATTCTCATAAAAAACGCCTTGCTAAGCAAGGCGTTTTTTATGAGAATGCAAACCACAAAAAAGTGGCAATCAAGCGCCCATCTTTCGGTCATAAAAAAGGCTCGCATGGCGAGCCTTTTTTATGATTAATGCGGAACGGGGGACTTGAACCCCCAAGTCTTTCAACACATGTACCTGAAACATGCGCGTCTACCAATTCCGCCAGTTCCGCAACTGGTAATTGAGCAATGGCTTTAATTACTTGTTGTCTAGGCGACTTTAGTAATTAAATAGCGATCATTAAGTGTGCTGTAAAAATTGCTTAATGTCAATCAAAATATTTAATGCACTGCAAGTGTTATCCCTTAGTGTTTTTTGAAATAGCGTAGCTAGAACCAAAAAGATAAGTGGCGGCGCGAAGCGCCGCCACTTATCTTTTTGGGGTTCTCCTCTAAGGAATGAGCGCAAATCCGTCTGCAAACTGGTCAAATGCAGCTTTAGCTGCTTTGTCATCTTTTTGTATGTTCGGTCTATACTGCCGCACAAGATAAATAAACTGGTCAGTTTCTAGGGTTAGGGCTTGAACAAGCCAAAGGTTTGTACTACTCGAACTATTGCCGATCGCGGTTGTAAATTCTTTTTTAGTTCCTGATTTCGCACCTTTGACTTTTGCGTCAAAGGGAATTATGACTGGATCTTTAATAATTTCTGAGCTGAAACTTTCATCAGCGATCGCTTGATTCCCAACTGGGCGTTTAGCGACTATTGTATAAACTTGCTGACTTTCTTGTAGTTCTTTAATTAACTTGGTTAAACTTTTTTCTGACTTCCCATTGATTTGACGATTGGGGGTAAAAATTACAGTACTTGCGCCAGAAGGCTCTAAGCCGAAATCGATCGCTTGCCAATCGGCAGGGTAACGCAGCATATAGCCTGCACCGATGTATTTGTTTGTGCTTTGGGGCTGTGCATCTTCAGAACGACAGATTTCAATTTTACTAGCGTCTTTATTTGTTTGCAGGATATGCCTTAGACCGTCAGTAACCAACACAATTTCTAAACCTTCTTGAGTGGGTGCTTCTATCTGGCATAGGTCGCTGGTATTGGATAAGTTTGCTTTTTGAGACTCCACCACGATCTCCAAATTTGCGGGTAAGTTGAGTTGTGATCGCAGATAACTAATCGCTTTGATGGTAATGGGATTATTAGGATCGTTAACTGTTAAAGGTTTATTTGATGAATTTTGCTGGCAGCTTGTTAGGGCGATCGCGATCGCTGTAGCTAAGTAAATAGAGAGTTTGGGCATAACATAAAACCAAATACAGCAATCATCATAGGGTAAAACATCGTTTAATAAGGTGCTTAAGCCCCTTGTTAAATCAAAACGAAAAAGTGTGGCGAACGCTCCGCGTTCGCCACACTTTTTCGTTTTGTACCTAGCTAATTATTAAAAACTAGGCGTAGAAAAGCAGGGCTGAAACCAGTCGTGGTAGATTTTCATGGCAAATGCCTAACAATTAAAAATGGATATCAAAACCTTAGTCTTTCCTGCGATCGCTAGTATCGGTGCGTTAATCGTTTACTTTGGCTTAGGTATTGGTGTGGGCGTGGCGCGAGTGAAATATAAAATCAGCCCACCTCAAACCACAGGTAATGAAGATTTTGAAAGAGTCTATCGCGCCCACCAAAACACCCTTGAGCAGATTGTAATTTTTCTGCCAGCCATGTGGCTTTATAGCATTTTTGTGAATCCCAATTGGGGTGCGATTGCGGGGGCAATCTGGATTGTCGGACGCATCGCTTATGCATGGGGATATTACATCGAAGCTGGTAAACGCGCCGCAGGTAATGCGATCGCTTCTTTAGCGACTTTATTTCTCCTTTTTGGTACGCTTTTTAGTCTTGTGCGCGGACTGTTTTTTGCAGCTTAGCGACAGCCCAAAATTTAAAAAAATGTCATAATGCTGACTAAGTAGGTAGGCGTAATTAAATATAAAACCCAAAGAAGCTGGTTCACCCGCTTTGCGGGCAAACCAGCTTCTTTGGGTTCTGGGTTTTACTATGCCAAGGTACTTAATTAGTTCAGTAAGTTAGTAATATTCACCATGTCTAAATTTGTCGCGATCGCTGCGAGCCTATATCTATTTACCATTGCTTATTTCGGATTTGCACCCTTAGCGTCCGCCCAACCACTGACTTACTCACTAAATTCTGCAATCTCAAAGCCCATGTCAATTTTTTCTTTTTCTGGCACTCGTCCTACAAATCTGGGCGTAACACCCGATGGCAAATTGCTAAGTTGCCCCGACTCCCCAAATTGTGTTTCTAGCCAAGATCGCGATGCTGAACATCAGATCGCGCCTTTAGCTTTTACTGGCGATCCTGCTCAGGCTTTAGAAAATCTCAAAGCGGTAGTGACCAGTATGCCCAGAGCCAAAATTATCAGTGCTGAAGGTAATTATATTTACGCTGAGTTTACTAGCGCTTTTATGGGCTATGTCGATGATGTTGAGTTTTATCTCAATGCTGATAAAGGAATCATCGAAGTGCGTTCAGCCTCACGTCTTGGCAAGTCCGATCTTGGTGTTAACCGCGATCGTATTGAGTCTATCCGTAGCAAATTCGCCTAATAGTTTGAGCGCTTTGCGCTCAAACCCAAATCAAGAATTTTTTGAAAGTGCTGCTTTGCAGCACTTTCAAAAAATTCTTATGGTTCGTTTTAACGCTTTGCGTTGTAAAGCCCAAGAGAGGTTGGCGACGCACCGCGCTGCCAACCTCTCAAAACTATGGGCGGCGCACGCGCCACTTATATCTATTTGAACTTATGTAAGCAATAACTGATACATATCATTCAATCGATACCATTGAGATTTATGATTGAGTCTGATAAAAAATCGTTATTTGATTACTCAATCAGCTTAATTAACAAGCATAGGAAAATTTTATGGGAATAGCAGTTGGTTTCGTTGAGGTGCTAGGGCATCCTCCCGCGCTATCTGTCGCGGACACAATGGTTAAGGCTGCTAATGTGACCTTTGTTGGCTACGAAAAAGTTAGCGGCGCACGCTTGACCATCATTGTGCGAGGTCCCGTTGGCGATGTGCAGAAAGCTGTTGCCGCAGGAGTTGAAGCTGCAAAAAAAATTGAAGTTCTGAGTTCAAAAGACAAAGCTCTTTTCCTTTCAGCAACTGTCATTCCCCGTCCTCATCCCAACCTTGAAGCAATTACCAAAACGATGCGCTTTAGTGATGCTCTTGAGCAGTTTCGCTAAACTAATTTCTAGAGACATAGAGAAGATTATAAATAATGAAGATTTTGGTTTTACATGGGCCAAACCTAAATATGCTCGGCTTGCGTGAGCCAGAAGTATATGGGAAAGACACATTAGTGCAAATTAACGATCGCCTAGTTCAAGACGCAGAGTTGCTAGGCGCGACACTAAGTTTTTTACAGTCCAATCATGAAGGGGTTCTCATCGATGCTATCCATGCCGCCTTTCAAGTACAGCATGGAATTTTGATTAATCCTGGTGGACTCACCCATACAAGTGTGGCACTGAGAGATGCGATCGCTTCAGTCAGCATTCCCACGGTAGAAGTACATCTCAGCAATATCCACAAGCGCGAAGAATTTCGACAACATTCATTTATTGCACCCGTAGCGATCGGGCAGATTAGCGGCTTTGGAGCAGAGAGTTATCGGTTAGGTTTACGAGCCTTAGTTAGTCATTTACAGCGCCTCGCGATTTAGGAAAATCATGTCAGAACCATCGCATTATTGGATTGTCAACGCTCGAATTCCCAATTGCTTTATCGACAGTTCTCTTCGCGAGCTCTATCCAGAAGCGAATCTCACACCCACCTTACAACGCGATCGCTTATTTCCTTGTCATCTAGAAATAAACAACGGTTGCGTAGTTCAGATCTTAGCCAATTCTCCAGACTCGCTAACTTCCCAAATACCAACAGAAAGTGTGGCACTGATTGATGCAAAACAAGGAATGTTGATTCCTTGTTTTGCAGATATTCATACACATCTTGATAAGGGGCATACTTGGGAACGTAATCCTAACTTAGATGGCACATATCAAGGCGCACTTAATGGAGTTTATCTCGACTGTACTGAGCAAGGGAATTGGCGCTATGAAGATCTCTATCGACGTATAGAATTTGGTCTGAAGTGTAGCTATGCTCATGGAACTAAGGCAATTCGTACTCATTTAGATTGTCCACCCCATCAGTATGCTACTACTCTTCAAGTATTTAGTGAACTACGCGAAAAATGGAAAGATAAGATCACCTTACAAGCTGTTTCTCTAGTTCCGCTTTCCTTTTTTGTAACTTCTGACGGTGAAACCTTTGCGGATACGATCGCTGATTTTGGAGGGATAATTGGCGGTATTGCGCGGATGCTTCCAGAACTTGATCAATATTTAGCATCTATTTTTCGATTGGCAACTGAACGGAATCTGGACGTGGATTTCCATACTGATGAGAATGACAATCCTGATTCACGGACTTTGCAACGGGTGGCTGTAGCGGCGATTGAGCATGATTTTGCAGCACAGATTGTCTGCGGTCATTGTTGTAGCTTGGCAGTACAGGATCAAGAAACTGCGGCTGCCACAATCGCTCTAGTTAAACAAGCCGAGATTGGTATCGTGACTTTACCGATGTGCAATCTCTATTTACAGGATCGAGTTGCCGAAAGAACTCCCCGTTGGCGAGGTGTAACTTTGGCAAAAGAATTGGATGCCGTAGGGATCAGCGTAGCAATTTCCAGTGATAACTGTCGCGATCCTTTCTATGGATTTGGTGATCATGATATGTTGCAAGTTTTTAGTATGGGAACAAAAATTTTGCACCTAGATACTCCCTACGACAATTGGATCGAGTCAGTAACTTCTCGTCCTGCCAATTTGATGGGTTTAGCCGATGTTGGTCAAATAGCGATCGGGCAAGCTGCGGATTTAGTTCTATTTAAAGCGCGTAGTTACAGTGAGTTATTGTCTCGTCCTCAAAGCGATCGCACTGTATTTAGAAATGGCATTGCGATCGACACCACTTTACCTGATTACTCTGAGCTTGATGATTTGATATTTCTAAAAACTTAAAGTGAAGCAGTGCTTCACTTTAAAAACAAGAATGGAGTTGCGGCGCAACTCCATTCTTGTTTTTAAAGTCCTGAAGGCAAGCCTGTGGGTTTGCCCTTGATGCTAGTGACAATTCTGCCCCAGCCAGACTCTCCGCCGCCATCCCAAAAGATTTCCTGCATCACATCGTAGGTATAGCTATCATAAGCACCACCCACACCCACATCATAGCTATCACTCGCGCCATGTCTAGTGCCATAGGGATCATGAACTAGCCAAACTTTATTAACTGGATCATGTCCCACAACTAAACAGATATGACCACTGCCTTTATAGGCAAAACCAACTACAACAGGAATATTTGCCCTTAGCGATAGCAATATATCCTTCGCAGAAAGGGAATAGCTAAAGTAAGAATTAATTCCCAATTCTTTTAAAGCCCAAGTTTGCGCGTCATGATCTGTGGTGTCGCCAAACTTGCCTACTAGACGCATATACACTGACTCTGGCTCTGGAAATCCCTGCGACTTCGCCATAGTTGTCAATGCACCATTAAGCACAAAATCTGCCAGCATGGAGTTGCTGGTGGTATTGCACTGTCGCCATCCAGCCCCAAAAATACGCTCATCATTATCCAATTGCGAGCTGTATTTGACAGGTAACTTGATTAAACGATTGAGATCTTCGCCTTCGATTTTGATATGGGGATCGTAAGCATAGACCTTTTGTAGTTTTGTTTTACCATCCATCGCCAGAAATGGAGAAGCAAGGGTCAGTAAGAGGTGCTGATTGCGATCGGGGCTATATTCGGTAATGAAAAACTCTTTACCTTTAGTAATAAAAATCTTTTCAGAATCAGCCAAATCCGTTGAACCAATTAATTTCTTCTTCAGAAAAGTATCCGCTTTGGCGATCGCTTTTGGCATATGACAACCTTGGAGTGAGTGAAATAACTGCCTAAATCATCGCATATTTGATAGATTTTACTTGCTCAAAAAGGAGGTCAAGCGAACCCAAAAAGTGTAAGGCGGCGCGGAGCGCCGCCTTACACTTTTTGGGTGACAACACCCCTATATATCTTGAGTAAAACTGACGAAGCAATTTCGACCCCGATGTTTAGCAGCATAGAGAGCCATGTCAGCTTGCTTGATTAGATTAGATGGGCTTTGATTGAGATCTGGCAATAAACTGCTAACTCCTAAGCTAATTGTGACGTAATCGCTAATTTGTGAATCTTTATGAATGATTTCTAAATCTTTAATCGCTAAGCGAATCCTTTCTGTAATTGCGATCGCTCCTTGGCTATCTGTATTCGGAAGGATGACAGCAAATTCTTCACCACCATATCGAGCCACTAAATCCGCAGGACGCGATAGCGACAGCTTAACCGTTTGGGCAATAGTTATCAAACAATTATCCCCTCTTTGATGGCCATAGTGGTCATTGTAAAATTTGAAATAGTCAATATCAAACAAAATTAACGATAATGGCTGCGACTCTCGGCTGAGTCTTTGCCATTCTACGGCGAGGCGATGATCAAAGCAGCGACGATTGGCAACTTGAGTCAATCCATCAATATGTACTAATTTTTCTAATTCTAAATTTGCCTGTTTGAGTAAATCTTTACTATGTTGTAATTGGGTAGTTCTTTCAATTACTTGCAATTCTAGGTTTTCCATCGCTTGTTTGAGCGATAACTGAGCGGCATTCTTTTCATCAATTACTGCTGAAAGAATTAGCGATGTTAAGCCAAGCACTCCCATAAAAGATTGCAATACTAATAGCGAAGCATTGGGATCGTTTGGAATATAGAGACCGTAGCTTTTTGCAGTTAATAAAATCGCCGCTAGACAGACAATACTGACAAGGGCGCTCGCAAAAAAGCTTCCGTAACGAAATACTGTCCAAATTAAAATTGGTAAAAACAAATAGCTCAGTGGATATCCACTCATAAAGGCAACCCAACCAGAACCTAGAGCTAAATTCAGTACTAAGACTATCTCCCAAAATTTGAAATTGATTTTAGGGAAAGAAAAATTTTGCCAAAGAAGGATGGTTGGCGTAAAAATTAAATGTGGTAAGGCACTAGCTAACCACCAAGTTGTCCAGCTAATGCCATATTTATCCCAAGGAATTAGCCCCGCCAAGCAAAGACTGGTAATCCCCAGTAAGGCAGATATAGTTGGCGAAAGAACTGCCGCGACAATATATAAAGAGACACTACGAACATTGCTAAAGATGTTTTTATGGGTGCAGAATTTTTTGATAAAACGGCTGGCAATAATTGGTTGTAGGGTGTTGCCACAAGCACAAAATATTAAAACTAAAAGTAGATGAAAAATGGATATAGAAGGTGCTAATTTCAGCAGCGCAGGCGTGAGGGCTAGGGTTGATCCGCCAATAATCCCTAAAACTACGCGATCGCCTAGTAAGTAGACTAAAGCGAGGGTCATGCCAGATGGGAACCACACGGAAGCAACTGTAGCGGGTAAGGTAGCAAATTCGTGACTAAGTTTTACCCCCAAAGCATAGGCGATCGCCACCAATAAGTTCAGAGCTATATATTTGACTATTTTTCTCTGTAGTAACCAATTCACTCCCACCTTGGCTTGCATGAAATAACCTTGTATAGCTAAATAAATACTGAAATTGCCCTAACTATCAAGCAAAACAATATTTAGTATATTTGTCTGAGTACCTAGTCACAATTAAATATAAAATCCTAAATCCTATGGCTTACGCTGCGCGTGCGCCACAGGGTTTAGCCCTGTTTTTTATAATTATCCCCAAGTACTTGATTATAGCTACGGTCATTTGTTTTAAATCAAAACCCACGAATTGACTGGCGGCGCGAAGCGCCGCCAGTCAATTCGTGGGTTTTATGTACTACAGCAATTTCCGATCAAACGAACCACAAGAATTTTTTGAAAGTGTCGCAAAGCAACACTTTCAAAAAATTCTTGGTTCAGTTTTGAGCGCAAAGCGCTGTAGTACATTTGGCGATCGCTATATTATTAAGTTATGTCTTGATTAATCAAAATGAGTAAAGTAAAGCAAAAAATTATTGTTGTTGGCGCGGGGATTGGGGGACTGACAGCGGCAGCTTTATTAGCGAAACGCCGCTATGACGTAATTGTTTATGATCTAGCGATCGCGGCAGGGGGCTGTGCATCAACTTTTAAGAGACGCGGATTTACCTTTGATGTCGGTGCAACACAGGTAGCTGGACTGGAAGAAGGAGGCATTCACGATCGCATTTTTAAAGAATTAGAGATAGATATACCCGAAGCAACTTACTGCGATCCCGCCTGTGCCGTATTTCTGCCCAATGAAAAAGAACCCATTAACATTTGGCGCGATCGCACTCAATGGAAATTAGAACGGCAAAGACAATTTCCTAATAGCGAACCCTTTTGGCAATTTCTAGAAGATTTATTTTGGCGAAGTTGGCGCTTTCAAAGCCGCGATCCGATTTTACCACCGCGCAATTTTTGGGATGCTTGGCAATTACTAAAAGCCTTACGCATTGATACTTTAGCAACTTTCCCCTACGCCTTCTCCACCGTGGGCGATGCCTTGCGTGGATTTGGACTATCAGGCGATCAACGCTTACACACCTTTCTGGACTTGCAACTCAAACTCTATTCTCAAGTCAATGCGGAAGAGACTGCCCTGTTGTATGCAGCTACGGCTTTAGCCGTCTCCCAAGCGCCCTTGGGTCTGTTTCATCTCCAAGGCAGTATGCAGGTGTTAAGCGATCGCTTGATGGTGAGTATTGAACGCGATCGCGGCAAAGTATTAATGCAACACCAAGTCACCGTAATTCAAAAACAAGCAGGCAAAGTTAGAGTCAAAGTGGAAAACTTGCGATCGCAAGAAACTTGGTGGGATGAAGCCGATCAAGTCGTGGCAAATGTAACCGTCAATAACTTTGTGCAACTCTTGGGTGAGCAAATTCCCAAAAGTTACGCGAAACGGGTAATGAATTTGCAACCTGCATCAGTGGCTTTTGTGGTCTATTTGGGAGTAGATCGGGCTGCAATTCCTGATCATTGTCCACCCCATTTACAATTTCTTGAATCCTATCCTAAATTAGAACTTAATCATCCTAAACCCCATTCTCTATTTGTTTCTGTTAGTAAAGAAGGCGATGGACGCGCTCCTGAAGGAAAAGCAACTATTATCGCGTCTGAATTTACCGAAGCGGCGGTTTGGTACGGTGATGAAGATTATCAAGTTCTCAAACAAAGATTTACTCAACGCGCGATCGCGCAGTTAAGCGGATATTTCCACCTCAACGATCAAACTCTAATCCATGTTGATGCTGCTACACCGCAAACTTTTGTGCGATATACAGGACGCGATCGCGGCATTGTTGGCGGCGTAGGTATGCGGGTTTCTACTTTTGGCCCGTGGGGATTTGCTAATCGCACCCCGATTAAAAATATTTGGCTAGTTGGTGATTCTACACATCCGGGGGAAGGAACCGCAGGGGTGAGCTACTCAGCACTAACTGTCGTTAGACAAATTGAAAATCAATAGCACGATGCGCTGACTTAAAGCACAGAGAAATTTGTGAAAGCGCCGCGAAGCGGCGCTTTCACAAATTTCTCTGTACTACTTAAAGCCTCAATAGGCTGTATTATTTCCCCGCCGAAGGCGGGGAAATAATACGTCAGCGCATCGCTTGCTTGAAAAGCTTAATGATCGGCTTCTACTATTTCGATGATGTTGTCATCGGGATCATTCAAAAATAGAATCTTTTGACCCCAAGGCATTATTTGCGGTGGCGCAATAATAGTAGTCGGTATATCGACTAGCACTTCGCATATTTGTTGATAGACCAAATCAAGATCAGCAACGCTCATAGATAACAAAAAAGGATTACCACTAATATGCTGATTACCGCGATCGCCAAATAGCTTTGGTAGCCAATCACGATCATAGATACCAATTTTTAGCTTGCCACTGTAACCCTCTGCACTATCTGGTTTGGGAGGCTTCTCAAATCTAAAGCCCAGCACATCTCGATAAAAAATTAGTGATCGCGCCACATCAGCCACAAATAGAGCAATGTAATCTATTTCCATGCGATATTTTTTTCATCAGGTAGCCACTTTAAAAAGGGCAAAGGTAGGAGGCTAGTCACATTGGCAATCAATACCAATAACCACAGATTATCAAAATTGGACTCAGTGACACCCAATAGATAGGTCAAGCCTGCACCGAGTTGAAATGAACATAGCGCCGAAATATTCAACACCGACATTAACAAAGCAAAAAGAGTTGCCTCAATCCCTTCAGGGCAGAGTCTAGCCGCGAGAACAAGCACAGGCATAAACGCAATTCTTCCCGCCACAGTCAAGATCAAGCTATCTCCAAGACTAAACCAGCGATCATCAATTCCTAGCGATCGGTTGACATGGGTAACTAGCAATAAACTAGTCAGTCCTAACGCCGTGGAAATGATCGTTGTCCATAGAAAAATCGTGCGGGTCGGTACGCCTTTAAAAAATCGCTGAAATAGCCATACGCCAATTAATCCTGCCCAACTGGCAAAAAAACGCACTGTTCCTAAAAATTCTGGATTGAACTTTAACTCATTGGTTGTGAAGTAGAAAAAAGCAGTATCAGCGCTAGGGGTAGCTTGCCACAAGAACAAAAAGACCGCAGGCATCAAAATTGCCTTATTGGTAAAAGCTTGCTTTAGCTGAATGAAGTTGAACCTCAGTGACATCCAGACTTGGGAATTCCGCGATAAATTAGCAGGAATAACAGAGGTTGCTTCGCTCAGATCTTTACTAGGATCGGGTTGGACAATAAAAATTGTAGACATGGGTGGATCGGCGATCGCAAAAGCGGCAATACCCACTAAAAGCGGTAAAAAAGCCGTAATTTCAAATACTAACTTCGCGCCAAAATGTTCTAATAAATAGCCACTTAAATAGGCTGAGATAATAGCTCCAATCGAAGAAGCAATCCAACTAAAGGACTGCAAAGAGCCAGCATCACCCTCTGGCTCAAGGCGAGCGCGTTGGACAATCAGCGCATCGGTAATCGCATCAGAAAAAGCTAAAGACAGTGACCCGATCGCAATCATGGCGATCGCCCAAAAAGGATTGGCGACCCATGTTCCCATGCTCGTCCATGCAAAAATACCTAACACGCTGGACAGCAATAGGTAAGGGCGGCGGCGATAACCAAATACAGGAAATCCATCAGAAATTAGACCGTACAGAGGTTTAATAGTCCAAGGCAACATGGTTATCCCCACCATTGATGCAACTTCCGCAGGGCTTAGCCCTAGATCATCTTTGAGGAAGAAGCTAACGGCAAGTTGGGAGATTGCCATTGCACCCTGTACAAAATAAATAACTGCGATCGCTCCTAGCTCTGGGTCAAACGAGCGTTCTCGTATGCTTTTGAGCCAGTCTGATTGAATTAGCACGATAAGATTGCCCAAGTATTAAGAAATTTTAATTTACTTACCATAATTATATTAGTTGTTATATGGCTGTAGCCAGCCAAGTCAGGACATAAAACCCAAGAGAGAGTTGCGGCGCAACTCTCTCTTGGGTTTTACAGCGCTTTGCGCTGTATAGAAACTTTTTGTAAGTTAAAGTAGTCATCTAAATGCACGGAGAAAACAAAAACCTTAAAAGCAAAGTAAGCTGTCATAACGTTCTTACACTTACCTTTTAGCATCTATTCGGGATTATCTCCTACCGTAGACAATTTAAACTATTCTATAGACCAAAACTTTCGGGGAATTTTATGAACCGTCCTTTGAAAATCGGATCTGCTTCCATCGCATCAGTGCTAGCCGCTACCCTGCTGTCGCTTACGACAGTCATGCCTAGCTGGGCTGCCGATCCATTTCGTACTAGTAACCCCAGAGCGATCGGTAGCGAAACTCAAAAAGCCTTTGAATTAATGTTCAAAGAAGGAGATTACACGGCGGCTGTAAAACAGTTGGATGTGGCAATCCGCACCGAAGCTAATGAGCCTTTATTATTTGCCTTAAGAGCTTCGACTTTTTATGCAAGTGGAGACTTCTTGGGAATGCAGGTGGCTGGTAAACGAGTTCGAGCTAATGCTGAGGCACTCAAAGGCAAAGACAACCTTCGAGCCTATGTATACCTTGCGGCTAGTGATCTGATCGAAGCGGGATATATCGTCAAAGCTGAAGGGCTATCCAGTGCGCCTAAAGCTTTGCCACTAGTCCAAAATGTGTTTGACAACATCAAAAAAGCACAGGATATCGATGCTAATGATCCTGAGCTGAACTTGATTAAAGGCTATATTGATATGCTGATTGCCTCAGTGTTGCCCCTCTCCGATCTAGAAACAGCTTTGGTGAGTCTCAAGCAATATGCTGCCCCAGACTATCTCAAATGGCGCGGTATTGCCTTAGCCTATCGTGACGCTAGACGACCAGATTTAGCTTTGGATGCCGTAAATAAAGCCATCCAGTCTGCCCCCAACAATCCTGAGTTAAATTATCTCAAGGGACAAATCCTATGGATGCAAGGTGGCAACAATCTGCCTAACGCTAAAAAGGAATTTGAACTGGCGCTGAAAAAATCTAAACAGATGAATCCTAGCTTGCTGACGGAGATTCGTGAGCAATGCCGCAACCTATCAGGCGGAGTCAAATGCGCTGAATAATCAGTGCTGCATAATCTAAAAAGGGAACGCTAAGCGTTCCCTTTTTAGTAACGATGGACGGTACGAAGCGCTAAAGCAATCCTAAATGAGTTGTGAGAGGCTTCGACTTCGCTCAGCCAACGATATACGTTGGCTGAGCGAAGTCGAAGCCCTATTTTTCTCATAAATGATTTAGGACTGCTATACCAGACAATTGGTACTACCCAAATTGATGCCGCCCGCTAAGCGGGCGGCATCAATCTGGGTTTGGTTTATGACTATGCTGAGTTACTTATTTGGCTATACACTATTTGCCAATTGGTCAACCAAATGTAGAAACAAAAAAACTCATGGCGCAAGATATTAAGCTGGTGGTAGTGGATATTGATGGCACGATTAGCGGCGATGCGAACCAAGTAAATGAGTCCGTTAAACAAGCGATCGCATCGGCTAAGGCTAAGGGTGTCAAAGTCGCGATCGCCACGGGAAGGATGTATCGCTCGGCAGTACGTTTTCATGAACTAATTGGCTCCGATCTGCCTTTGATTTCCTATCAGGGAGCCTTGATTAAAGATCCTCGCACCGAAGAAATCGTCGGACATTGGCCAGTGGATATTGAGCAAGCCTTGTCTCTATTGGATGACTTAGGAGATTTTGCGACTAATGACCAGCTTTCTGTTCATATTTATGTCAATGATCAACTATATGTACGGAAGATGACCGCAGCGACCGCTATTTATGCGGAGCGATCTAAGGTCGAAGTAAACGTGGTTGGTGATTTGCGAGAATTTTTGACTAGTAAAAATACGGAGATGCCACCAACTAAGATTTTAGCTTTGAGCGATACTGCGGAATTAGTCACAGAAATGCTGCGGGTATTTAAGGGACGATATACGCCCCAACAGCTCTATTTAACTAAATCAGTGGCGACTTTTTTTGAGGCAACTAATCCGATCGCTAATAAAGGAACTGCGGTTAAGCACTTAGCTGAAAATATTTTAGGTTTCAACCGATCGCAGGTTTTGGCGATCGGCGATAACTTTAATGATCTAGAGATGATCGAGTATGCGGGTATCGGTGTGGTGATGGGCAATGGAGCTGAGGGGCTAAAGCCTCTTGGTGATTGGGTTGCCCCCAGTGTCGAAGAGGATGGCGTAGCCATAGCGATCGAGAAGTTTGTTTTATAGCAAAGCAAGCTGGGTTTATGAATGGCGGCGCGATGCGCCGCCATTCATAATCTGGGTTTTGGTCTGTACTAGCCAAATCTAGCTTTGCTACATAAATCAAAGGTGGTGCTTTGCGCCCAGCAATTCTCATAATGGAACCAATTTTGGGGTTTTCAGCGCCGAAGGCGCTGAAAACCCCAAAATTGGTTTTGTGAAAGCCAGTCTTAGGCTGGCTTTCACAAAACCAATTTTTATAATGAGAATTGCTGCTTTGCACCACCTTTGATTTATAAGTTTGTCTGCAAATTATAATAATGACTATATTTCGTGGAGATGTCGGTGAAGCGTAACTTTATGCTTTCTTTTTTGAGTCGAGGACTAGCCGCAGCGATCGCCGCTGTGATGTTAGGCAATCTTTCCTTTAATTTGCCAGTCGGCTTGTCTGCATTATTTTCGGAAAGCCAAGCCTATGCTGCTCAACCCCATTTAGTCGCTAAAGGCGATGTCAATAACCTATCGCCTGATTCGCTGACAGGGAATGTCGTTAAAACGGTTTTAGACAATGGCTTAACGGTTTTAACTAAGCAAGTGAATACGGCTCCTGTAGTTAGCGTACAGATGTGGTATCGAGTTGGTTCTCAAAATGAAAAACAGGGAATTACAGGCATTTCCCATCAACTTGAACATTTGATGTTTAAGGGAACAAAGAATCGTCCAATCCAGTTTGGGCGCTTGTTTAGCGCTTTGGGCAGTAACTCCAATGCTTTTACAAGTTATGACATGACTGCTTACTATGGAACCGTCGGCAGCGACAAACTAGAAGCGATGTTGCAACTAGAAGCTGATCGCATGGTCAATACAGTCGCGGGTGAAAAAGAACTCAAAAGTGAGCGTACTGTCGTTTTATCAGAACTGGATGGCGGCAACAATAGTCCTGGCACCAGACTCTATCGCCAAATCATGTTGGCAGCCTATCCTGATAGTCCCTACGGTTGGCCAGTGATTGGCTACCGCCCCGATGTCGAGAACTACACGGTTGAAGATGTTCAAAATTATTACCGTACTTTCTATCGTCCTGATAATGCCACCTTAGTAATTGTCGGTAACTTTGAGACAGAAGCTACTCTCAGCATGGTGCGTAAAATTTATGACGCGATCGCTGCACCAGCAAAACCAAAACTGTTAATCACTGAAGAAAAACAACAGGCTAAGCCTAAACCACCTGCTGCGGCAACTTCACGGGAACCGATTGTGTTGAAGGAACCAGGGAGCTTGCCATTTTTGCAGGTGGTTTATCCGAATTTACCTAAGACCGATGATCCTGACGTAGCCGCGATCGATGTGATGGATAACATCCTTTCTTCGGGAAGAAGTTCACGATTCTATCAAGCTCTAGTGGAGACGGGTTTAGCTAGTAGCGCTGGTGGTAGTGCATCTTCGATGATGGGGACTGGTTGGTATTCTCTAAATGCGACTCCGACCGCAGGAAAGTCTCTAGAAGATTTAGATCGCCTATTGCTAGCGGAAATTAAGAAATTGCAAACTGAGCCGATCGCACCCAAAGAGATAGAACGGGCTAAAACCAGTATTCGAGCTAGCTATATTCTCGGTAATCGCGATATTAATTCTCAAGCGATTCAGATTGGCTACAACCAAACTGTGGCTAAAGACTATCGCTATAGCGATCGCTACTTACAAGCAATGGAGAAAGTTACTACGGCTGATGTTCAGCGGGTTGCCAATAAATATTTGCAAAGCGATCGCCGCGTAGTTGGCTATTTTGAGCCATCAGTGATCACCGCTGGCGCAGGCACTACTCCTAGCAATGCCCATTCTTCGGAAGCATTTCAAACCAGTACGCCTGTCAACCCTGCGGAAGTCGCCAAGTACCTACCTGAAAGCGCTCTAGTTGCCAAATCAGGAGTACCACCTGCGGTGCAGCCTGACAAGTTCACGCTGTCCAATGGAGTTAAGGTTTTGCTATTGCGCGATCGCAGTACGCCAACCGTAACTTTAGTGGGTGAACTTAATGCAGGATCAGGTTTTGATACAGTTAGCAAAGCTGGCTTGGCAGGAATTACCGCGCAAAATCTCACCAATGGCACCACCTCCAAAGATGCACTTACCCTAGCGTCAAGGCTCGAAAATCTTGGTGCTAGTTTGGGATTTTCCGCAGGGCGCGAAAGTGTAAGCATTTCAGGGATTTCGATGTCTAAGGATCTGCCTGTGGTGATTGATCAGTTGGCTGACCTATTGCAAAATGCCACTTTCCCCGCCAAAGAATTTGATCTCAATCTCCAACGCAATCTGCTTTCCTTAAAATCAGAACTGGATAATCCGAGTTCATTGGTAAGACGTATTTTTCAATCTACGCTCTATCCTGATGGACATCCATTTAAGGCAATGCGAACTGAAGAATCTCTTAAATCCATCAATCGCGAAGATCTAATTAAGTTCTACAAGACCTATTACCGTCCTGATAGCACGACATTGACATTAATGGGAGATTTTGATCCTGTAGTTGTTCAAAAACTGCTCGAAGAGAAACTTGGCAAATGGCAAGCTACTGGTAAAGCGCCAAAATTCAATTTCCCGAAAGTTGCTAATCTTACTGCTACCAATGAGAAGCAAGCCACATTGGCGGGCAAAACTCAAGCTGTGACATTGATGGGACATCCTAGTATTTCCCGTTTTGATCCTCAGTATTACCCTGCTTTGCTGCTCAATCAAGTTTTAGGTGGTGACACTTTAGCGAGTCGACTTGGTTCCGAAATACGCGATCGCTTGGGTTTGACTTACGGTATTTACAGCTACTTCCAAGCTGGTAGACCACCACAGGGTTCTTTCATCATTCAGATGCAGACCAGTGGCAAAGATACCGAAAAAGCGATCGCGGCGACGGTGGCTTTGCTCAGGGATGTGCGAGATAAGGGAATCACAAAAGCTGAATTTGAAGTTGCTAAAAAGAGTTTAATCAACAATTTTTCAACTGAGTTTGCTGACCCTGATAATATTGCTGGTTCTCTGCTCAGTGATGAAGTCTATGGTTTCCCCGTTGGCGACTTTTATAAGTTCCCTCAGAGGGTTCAATCTGTTACACTCGACCAGGTAAATCAAGCGGCAAAAACCTTGCTCCAGCCTGATAATTTGCTGATCGTATCAGTTGTCCCTAAACCTTAAATCTAATAGACTAATTAACAAAAAAAGAGGCGACGCAAAGTGTCGCCTCTTTTTTGTTTTTAGAAATTTTCGAGTGAACAAAGCCTCACAACTATTTTTGTGATATTTTTGCTAAATTTATTAAACAAAACCTTCAAAAGATAAGTGGCGGTGCTTTGCGCCGCCACTTATCTTTTGAAGGTTAGAACAAGGGGCTTAAGCCCCTTGCCTGTGAAACACTCAAATGTAAAGCGCTGTATATGATCGTCTAAATTTTTGACAAAATTGCATATTCACCAAAGGTGAATATGCAATTTTGTTTAACGTGGAAAACGCTATAGTAAATACAGATTTTTGATATAAGAAATGTAATGGTTCAGACACTCGACGCGGATGTAATAATAATTGGCTCAGGGCTGGGTGGGCTGGTCACAGCCACCCAATTAGCGGCAAAAGGGGCAAGCGTCATTGTACTGGAGCGTTACTTGATTGCAGGAGGCAGTGGTGGCTACTTTGAGCGTAATGGCTACCGCTTTGACGTGGGCGCATCGATGATTTTTGGCTTTGGCGATCGCGGCACAACTAATCTCCTCACCCGCGCCTTGGCAGCAGTAAACATGAAAATGGAGACGATCCCCGATCCTGTGCAGATCCATTACCATTTGCCGAATAATCTCGAAATCGAGGTACATCGAGATTATGAGCAATTTATTAAAGAATTAGGTGATCGCTTTCCCCATGAGCGTGAGGGAATTCGTAAGTTTTACGATGAATGTTGGAAGATTTTTAATTGCTTAAATGCGATCGAGTTGCTATCTCTTGAAGAATGGCGCTACCTGATGCGTGTATTTTTTCAAAATCCATTCGCTTGCTTAGGTTTAGCCGCTTACTTGCCTCAAAATGCAGGAGATATCGCCAAAAAATATATTCGCGATCCTGAGCTGTTGCAATTCATCGATATGGAATGCTATTGCTGGTCAGTGGTTCCTGCCGATCGCACACCTGCGATTAATGCAGGGATGGTATTTAGCGATCGCCATTACGGAGGAATTAACTATCCTAAAGGCGGCGTTGGCAAGATTGCGGAAATGTTGGCGGAAGGTCTGGATAAGGCTGGCGGAGAGATTCGCTATGGCTCCAGAGTTACGCAGATTATTCCTAAATCGAAATCTGGTAAAGGTGCGATCGGCGTAAAGCTGGCGAATGGAGAAGTTCTCCATGCTAAAAAAGTAGTCTCTAATGCGACACGTTGGGATACATTTGGGAACTTACTCAAAGATGAACCTTTACCCAATGGCGAAAAGGGATGGCAAGAGCGCTATCAAAAATCTCCTAGTTTTCTGAGTTTACATCTAGGCGTAAAAGCTGAAGCCATTCCTGCTGATGCGGCTTGCCACCATATTTTGTTGGAAGATTGGGAAGATATGCAAAAGGAGCAGGGTACAATTTTTGTCTCAATTCCCACATTGCTTGACCCCTCCCTTGCCCCTGAAGGTCATCATATTGTGCATACCTTTACGCCAAGCTGGATTAGTGAATGGGATGGTTTGTCGGCTTCAGAATATGAACTTAAAAAGGAGGCTGCTGCGAAGAAATTGTGCGATCGCTTATCTATCATTTTCCCTAAACTAGAAGAATGTCTTGACTATCAAGAAATTGGCACACCGCGCAGTCACAGACGGTTTCTCGGACGCGCCGATGGAACCTATGGACCGATTCCATCAGGTAAACCTTGGGGTCTTTTAGGGATGCCATTTAATCGCACTTCAATCCCTGATCTCTATTGTGTCGGTGATAGCACCTTTCCAGGGCAGGGATTAAATGCTGTTGCCTTCTCTGGTTTTGCCTGTGGACATTTAGTTGCTTCAAGTTTAGGACTGTAAAACCCAAGAAGCAAGTTGCGGCGCAAAGCGCCGCAACTTGCTTCTTGGGTTTTATGCCTTTGATTTTGCCAATGGTTAGCCATAAAGCAAATATATTAGTGCAAACATAAATTGTGTCTTAAAGTTAAGTAGGATCAATAATTAAGTTAAGCATTCGTAAAGAAATAGAAATAACGAAGTATGTTATCAGCCTACCGTGACCATGTTGCCGATCGCGCAGCCCAAGGGATTCCGCCCTTACCCCTCAATGCTGAGCAAGCATCAGCCCTTTGTGAGCTATTGCAAAATCCCCCCACAGGCGAAGAGGAATTTTTACTAGCGTTACTACGCGATCGCATTCCCCCTGGTGTGGATCAAGCTGCCTATGTGAAAGCGGGATGGCTAACTGCGATCGCTAAGGGTGAATTGCGATCGCCCCTAGTTAGCCCCGCCTATGCGGTGGAATTGCTCGGCACGATGGTTGGTGGCTATAACGTGCAGACTTTAATTGATTTGCTCACCAATGATCATTTAGGCGATTTGGCAGCGACAGCACTCAAGAAGACGTTGCTCGTATTTGATGCCTTTAATCAAGTTCTCGAATTATCGAAAACTAACGCCAGAGCGAAGTCGGTAATCGATTCATGGGCTGCTGCCGAATGGTTTACCAGTCGTCCTGCATTGCCTGAAACTGTGACCGTAACCGTGTTTAAAGTCACAGGTGAGATCAATACCGATGACTTCTCTCCTGCTTCTCAAGCCTTCTCGCGTCCTGACATTCCCCTCCATGCGCTCTGTATGTTGGAATCGATGATGCCAACAGGCTTGCAAACCATTGCAGAACTTAAAGAAAAAGGGCATCCTGTCGCCTTTGTCGGTGATGTCGTGGGAACAGGTTCTTCGCGCAAATCGGCGATTAACTCGGTGCTATGGCACATTGGCAATGATATTCCCTTTATCCCTAACAAGCGATCGGGCGGTGTAATTCTCGGCAGCACGATCGCACCCATCTTCTTTAATACTGCCGAAGATGCAGGAGCTTTACCGATTCAGTGTGATGTCACCAAATTGGAAACTGGCGATGTGATTACGATTCATACTCGCGAAGGAAAGATTACCAACGCGGATGGTGAAACTCTCTCCACCTTCAGTCTCACCCCTGACACGATCGCCGATGAAGTTCGGGCTGGTGGTAGAATTCCTCTCTTGATTGGTCGCAGCCTCACCGCCAGAACTCGTCAAGCCTTGGGACTTCCCGCCAGTGATGTGTTCATCCTTCCCGCCACTCCCGCAGACACAGGCAAAGGTTACACTCTCGCTCAAAAGATGGTCGGCAAAGCTTGCGGCGTAGCTGGTGTGCGTCCCTATACTTCCTGCGAACCCTTAATGACCACCGTTGGTTCCCAAGATACAACGGGACCAATGACCCGCGATGAATTGCAAGAACTTGCGTGCTTAGGATTTAGCGCCGACTTAGTGATGCAGAGCTTCTGTCACACCGCCGCCTATCCCAAACCCACCGACATCAAAACCCATAAGGAACTTCCCGACTTCTTTTCCAATCGTGGCGGCGTAGCCCTGCGCCCTAACGATGGCATTATCCATTCTTGGTTAAATAGAATGCTCCTGCCCGATACCGTCGGCACTGGCGGGGATTCCCATACTCGGTTCCCCTTGGGTATTTCCTTCCCCGCAGGTTCAGGACTAGTCGCTTTTGCTGCCGCTTTAGGAATCATGCCTCTGGATATGCCCGAATCCGTATTAGTGCGCTTTACAGGTGAACTGCAAGCTGGTGTCACCCTACGCGATGTGGTGAATGCAATTCCCTATATCGCCATTCAACGTGGCTTGCTGACCGTTGAGAAGAAGAACAAAAAGAATGTCTTCGCAGGTCGGATTATGGAAATAGAAGGTTTGCCCAATCTCAAAGTAGAACAAGCCTTTGAACTTACCGATGCCACTGCCGAGCGTTCCTGCTCTGGTAGTACGATCAAGCTCAGCACTGAAACCGTTGCCGAATACCTGCGATCAAACGTGGCTTTGATGAAGAACATGATCGCTCGTGATTATCACGATGCTAAGACTCTCTTACGCCGTATCGCCAAAATGGAAGAATGGCTGGCTAATCCCGTTCTCATGGAAGCCGATCCTGATGCCGAATATGCGGAAATCATCGAGATCGATCTTAATGAAATCAAGGAGCCAATTGTGGCTGCACCAAACGATCCTGACAATGTGAAGTTGCTCTCAGAAGTGGCAGGCGATCGCGTAGATGAAGTGTTTATCGGTTCCTGCATGACCAATATCGGTCACTATCGCGCCGCCGCTAAGGTTCTCGAAAAGGAAGCCGCTGTCAAAGCCCGTCTCTGGGTCGCACCACCCACCCGCATGGACGAGTTCCAACTTAAAGAAGAAGGAATCTACAGCACATTCGGTGTCGCAGGAGCCAGAACCGAAGTCCCTGGATGCTCTCTCTGTATGGGTAATCAAGCCCGTGTTGCCGATGGCGCGACTGTCTTCTCAACTTCCACCCGCAACTTCAATAATCGCATGGGTAAAGACGCTCAAGTCTATCTTGGTTCCGCAGAACTTGCGGCAGTCTGTGCCTTACTAGGTAAGCTTCCGACCGTGGAAGAGTATCAAGCGATCGTTACTAAGAAGATCGATCCCTTTGCCAGTGACCTCTACCGCTATCTCAATTTTGATCAGATCAGCAATTTTGAAGATCAAGGTCGGGTGATTGCATTAGAGGATATGCCTCGCATTGAGGACATTTTGGGTATGCCTGTGGCTGTGAAGTAGTTAGTTGATTTGCGTATAATTATTAGGGTGAGTATATAAACGGCTCACCCTAATAATTATTTTTGATTTCTCTAACTAAGGATAAAGAACTATGATTGACTTTCATCTATCTGTCCAACCGCAAACAGAAAAAATACTTAGAAAAATTTTAAGTCAGGTGCAAGATACCGAGATATTTGCAAGGACTATTATTTCCTATCAAATTGCAGAATTACAAAAAGGGATCTTAAACTTGCGATTGGATCTAAAGGAATTTGAACAAAAATATCAAATGACTTCTGAAGACTTTCAAGAGAGATTTTCTCAAGGGCTTTTAGGAGATGATGCAGATTTTATAGTTTGGTCAGGTTTGTACGAAATGCTTTGTCACAATCAGATGCAGCTTAGCGAATTGAGATGATTGAGACTTGTTTTATCGAGATTGAACAAACAATTAGGGAATTCCCAAATGTACGATTTGTTTCATTGACCAAGAAAATCTATAACGCTACCCAAGGTTATGTTGGTGGCTCGATTATCTTTGAAAATAATCATTGCTTGGATTTTGTGGAGGTTAAAAATACTGATTTTCAACAGAAGTTAAAATATCGATATCATTACATGAATGAAAATCAAGTCATGATTTTTCGCTATGATAATGCTCCCCATCATGCTGAAGTGTCTACTTTTCCACATCACAAGCACGAAGGTGATGATGTCGGCGAAACTCCTGAAGTGAGTTTATATCAGGTACTTTTAGAGATTACTCAAAGACAGAGATGATTAGCCAAAAATAGCGATCGCCTCTTACTGGTTTACAAGTTTATGCGTATAGCGGCCTGTTCATTTCATAGGTAAAATCAACTCTTGCTTGTTGATAGGTTTATGAATGTAGCGATCGCCACAAATACTAAAACTTCATGTAAATCCAAGCATTTTCCTTTGTAATGCAAATACTTATGGATAGGTGCAGCTAATGGTGGCGTTGCACATGTTCATAATGACAAAGGCAAAAATAATATTGCATAATTAGTGTTGGAGTAGTTCAACACTAATTATGCAATGCCAAAAATTGAGGCAAAAATATCACCATGATTAGCGCCATCTGTCTTGAACAAGTATTATTGGACTTTAGAAAAAATTGAAGCAAAAAATGGATAAACGAGCCATTCAGTAAGCCCTAAATATTGGACATGAGAAATGGAAGCACTCATAATTCAGGAGTACGAAAATAGTAGTATATGCCAGAATCAGCAGAAATCAGGCAGAGATTTTAGGAGCAGAAGCAGGAGATTTGCATTTTTTAATGACAGGAAGGCGAGGACGAGGAGGCTGATTTTCTCCAGATTTGCGCCCAGAAGAATAACCACGGTTTTTGGGAGAACCGGCAGGGGAACCCAACTGAGAAATAATTCGGAACCAGTCCTGCTGAACCTTTGAAGGAGAAATGCGAGTAGAAGAAACGGGCAAGAGATGCTTCTCCCAAGGACGCGGAAGAGAAACCGCGAGGGAATGAGCCGCCCAAAGTTGGACATAAGCTAGCATCACAAACTTAACCCACTGCTGTTCATGCTCGACATTACTGAGTTTCAAAAGCGGTCAAAAGCAAATTCTGTTTTCCAAAGCGAAAAGAATGTTCGAGGTCAAAACGTTGACGGTATGATTGATAGGATTGCAGCGATGATAATTCGCCTCGTCGTTCACCAATGACGATTAGCCACATGGACTTAAACAGAGATTTTCCAGAATCATCAATACTCTCGATTCGCAATAAAGTAAAGGGAAACTTATGGGTGGGTGTAGCCTTCCCACCACGCATCAGCATATTCGCCCAAGCGGTAATCGTGACATTAACAATTCGTCCACGGCGATTTTCATATGAAAACTGGGTCACCGAACTTGGTTCATGCCATGTATCTGGCTCTTTGAGCGCAAACCGCGCCCCATACCAAGTGGGATGTCCTTTGCCCACAGGTGTTTCGGAAATTACGGGACTTTGATAAAACACCCGATTACTACGCGACCTCAACCGTGGGGTCAAGGATATTTTGATTGCTTGTATCGATGGTTTAACTGGTTTTCCCAAGGCACTTGAAACGGTATTTCCCAAAACTCAGGTACAGTTGTGCATTGTTCACATGGTGCGTAACTCGGTCGCTTTTGTCCCCTGGCAACAACGCAAGCAAGTCTGTGCTGACCTCAAGGCTATTTACAGTGCGGCAACTGAATCGGAGGCAGAGTTTAATCTCGAACTCTTTGCCGAAAAATGGGACAAGCAATATCCGTTGATCTCCAAGTCTTGGCGCAGTCATTGGGCGAATATTATCCCCTTCTTTGTTTTCCCGCCTGAGATTCGCAGGGCAATTTATACCACCAATGCGATTGAGTCAATGAATAGCAGTTTGCGGAAGGTGATTAAACTCAACAGATTTTTCCATCTGCTGCTGCTGCTTTCAAGCTAGTCTATTTGGCGATGCGGAATATCTCGAAGAAGTGGACGATGCCCATTCGCGATTGGAAGCCTGCCCTGAATCGCTTTGCTATCCTCTTCGAGGATCGTCTCCACATCTAGCTTCTAGACTTTACACATTTTACTTGATAGTCTCCACGGTTGTGAATTTCGGTGAGTACTGACAACCAGAATTTCGCACCTTCCCAATCGTGAAATCCACATCCCCAATAATTCCTTGTACCCGTCCATATTCACCGCCAGTGCAAAGTACAGGGATTTATTGATTACCCGACCATTGTCTCGGACTTTGATGACTAGACGGTCCATAAATACGATCGGGTAAACTGCATCTAGAGGGCGATTTTGCCATTGCTTCACCTCATCAATTACCGCATCAGTCACATTGGAAATAAGCGTTGGTGATACTTCGACACCATACATTTCTTGCAACTGGGCTTGGGTATCCCTGACACTCATGCCTCTGGCATACAAGGAGATGATCTTTTCGTCTAGTCCTGACAATCGGCTTTGTCCTTTCTTCACCATCTGCGGTTCAAACTCTCCTTGGCGATCGCGGGGGATGGCGATTTCCGCTATGCCGAAGTCTCCTTGGACTGTTTTCTGGCTGTAGCCGTTGCGACTGTTGCTTTGCCCTTCTGGTCTGCGTTCGTGCTTCTTGTACCCCAGATGCGTGGATAGTTCTGCTTCCAATGCTCGCTCCACTAAGGCGGTAGTTAGTTGTTTGAGAATTCCTCCTTCTCCGAATAGGTCGGGTGGAGTTTTACATTCTTGTAGCAATTCATCTAGCAATTCTTTGCGTATATTCATCTTTTTGGTGTTAGTAATTGTGTGTCTAGATTATATCTCTGTATACTTCCCAGACTTTACACAATTTACTGTACACTCTCATTTAGCTGCGGATTTATTCCTGCTTCACCGTGTGATTACCGTCATTGGTCAAGATAATAGCTCCACCCATACCTGTAAAGCGGTACAACTAAAAATTCCTGAGTGGGAGCGTAAAGGCTTATTTTTATTTCAATTGCCTCCCTACTGCTCTGAGATGAATCCCATTGAATTGGAATGGTTGCATTTAAAGCGTGACCATCTTTCTGGGCAAATGTTTGACTCTGAGGATAATTTAATTTAGGGTATAAAAGATGCTCTTCTTTCTCGTTACGATTCTCTTGGCTTTGATACTTCCTATTTTGAGTTTTCTTATACCTAGCTACTTACAGGCGATTTTTAGGATTGGGTCTTTTCTCATTTGATTGCTATCAATCGCATCTTCATACCCACTCGCTATTTGCAATACCCTTTGCTGGATTAACTGTTCCATGCTGTGCCTGATTTTATGCTGCTCTTGAGTATCGCTGATTCTCTCTGTCATCCCTTGGATGATTTTAACTTTTTCTTCTGCTTGTCTCGCTAGCAGTATCCCCCCATCACTACTCAATTGTTCCCCACTAAACTTTACTTCTAATCGCTTCTTTTTATAAAAATCGCTCTTTACTTCTTGTTTACACTCTGTCATGAGAAAATATATTTATTATTATTCTGAAGAGCCTAATTCTATTAGGTTTTAGGCTCTTTTTCTTATTCTCTTTTTCCTTGTCATGCATAATTCAGGATAGCTTCGGCTTCGCTCAGCTAGCGTATAGAACCCATTTGGTATCTTAGGAAGAGTAGAAAAAGGAGTCAAACATGGGATATAGCAGTAACCTAAGCGATCAAGAGTGGGAGATTATTGAGCCTCTGTTGCCCAAAAAGAAGAAAACTAGACCACCAACATGGACAAAAAGGCAAATATTAGATGGAGTATTTTATCAACTTAAGAATGGATGCAATTGGGCAGACTTACCCAAAGATTTACCGCCATACTCAACAGTGTACTGGCACTACAAGCAATGGCGCACAGCAGGAGTGCTGAGGGAAATCATGACTGCATTGCATGAACAGGTGAGAGGACAAGCCGAAAAAAAGCCGAAGTGGACAACCTTAATTATCGTCGATTCCCAAGCCACCAAAAACACCTGTAATGCCAGTGTTGAGTCCAAAGGTTTCTGCTCCTACAAAGCCACGAACGGCATCAAGAGAAATCTAGGTGTGGATTCTCTGGGTTTGCCATTCTTTACCCTTTGTACGAAGGCAAGTCTGTCCGATGACAAGGCTTTGGTCGAAATGTTTACCCAAAATATCGACTACTTTAAATCTAAACCTGTGAATATTCCCAAGATAACAGTCATGGTTGATCATGGCTATCACCCTGACAAGCTAATCCCTGCCTTAGAGGAGATTTATCCGCAGATTATGACCAAGATTAGGTTTAAGGTTGCACCGAAAATGTCTAAGCAGGAAAAGGCGGCACAAGGTATATCTGGTTTTGTGGTCATTCCGATGCGTTGGGTTGTTGAACGTTCCAATGCTTGGATGGAGCGTTGTAAAAGTCTGGTCAAAAACTTTGACAGAACTTTAGACAATGCTAATGCCAGAATTCACCTTTGCTTTATCAGGCTTATGCTTAAGCGCCTTGCTAAAGCTTCCTAAGATACCAAATGGGTTCTATAGCGATGGCTGAGCGAAGCCGAAGCCTCTAACAATAACAAAAGCCAAGGATTGACTGGCGGCGCGGAGCGCCGCCAGTCAATCCTTGGCTTTTGGGTCAGCGCAAAGCGATGTACTTATTTTGCCTTGGCAATTACCGTCCGATGGCGCGGAGTGTTAGGTGTAATTGTCGGCGTATCAAATCCTGCGGCGACTAATTCTGAAGCTAGATCGAAGGAAAAATATTGATCGAGATAAGGCTCAGTGCTTTTAAGGAGAGTCAAAATATAGGGTGGCATCTTGGCATAGATATCAGAATTGGGATTCATATCCATCATGGCAAAATAACCACTGGGACGCAAAACGCGGCGGATTTCTCTCAAGATTTGACGACTTGCTTCTTGAGGCAACTCATGAAATATCAAAAAACAAGACACAAAATCAACGGAATGATCGGGTAGTTCCATTTGCTCTGCGGCTCCATGTATCCATTGCACTTGTCCGTTTTTAGCTAGCTCAGGATGCTTAGTGCGCGTATTGTAATTGGCGATCGCTAAAAAATGAGGAGACAAATCTAAGCCTGTAATTTTGGCAGATGGATAAGCCTTATGGAGCGAAAATGTACTCATACCAACGCTGCAACCAATATCGAGAATATCCTGTGGTTGAGGTAACTTCTCTTTAACAATATCTAGATAACTCTGACGCAGACGCGCATCACCTTCCACTGGAGGTTTATCATCTTTCCAAATCCGCGAATGGACAGCATAGGCAGCAACTTCTACTTCCGTCGCAGGCAACCAACCCAGATTCCCTTCTTCATAGGCATGAAAAGGCTTGAGGTAATATTCAGGATATTGGAGATGAGGATTTTTTACTTGGGCAAGTTCAACCTCAAGATCTTGTTTTTGTAAGTCAGCCGCGATTTGTAACCAGTTTACGCCCATCGACTCAGCGCGTTCGATCATCATTTTGCGGGCGCGTTGCTTAGCTATGTTGAATATGGGCGCGATCGCTAAAATGCCATTTACTAATCGCGATACCAGTCCAATTTTGGGGTTGGGTGCTGAAGTTGTGACGGTCATAATAATTTCAATCGTAGATCTTTAGATGAGAGGCGGCGCAAAGCACCGATACTCATAATATTTTACGCATCTTAATGGCGATCGCAGGATTGCCACTATAAATTGTCATTGATTCTAGCGATCGCGTGGCAACACTGCCCAAGCCCAATACTGCGCCCTGACCAACTCTTACGCCTGCGGCAATGGTTGCTTGCGCCGCGATCCAACTACCTGTTTCGATGTAGATTGGTGCAGTTTTTAAGGCAAAATCGCGATCGCTCCAGTCGTGATTACCAGTACAAAGATATACGGCTTGAGAAATGCAACAATGGCTTTCAATCGTAATCAAGTCGAGATTATCAATCCAAACGTCTTCACCAATCCACACAAAATCTTTAATAATTAGCCGCCAAGGAAATTTGACTCGCACGCCTGTTTTAATACGAACACCTCTACCAATTTCCGCACCAAACCACCGCAAAATATTAACCTTGATTCCAGAAAAGGGAATCATGTAACTCCGCACCAAAGGCGCACCGACAAAGTACCAAAGTAACTGTTTCCACAGAGGCGCACCCGTTGTGTATGTACCTGTTGTATAGCGATCAAGACGCAAAGTTTTTACTCCTTAGATTAAGTTCTACAGCTTTAAAATCTCATATAGCAAACCATATTTGCGCCTCTTAGAAGATTTCTCTACTTTAACAAGGGGCTTAAGCCCCTTGCCTGAATCCTCTCAGCGCCGAAGGCGCTGAAAACCTCAAAATTGGAGAATTGCTGACCTAACAGCAGATCTAAAAGGAGGATCTGCGGATGTTATACAATGGTAAAGATTTTCTAATGGTCGAGTTTTTGATATGCAAGTTTGGGTATTGCTGTTTAACGCTAACACCGATAACGAAGGTATTTACACCCTAGAAATCGAAGGCAAGAATATCATTATCGCCTTTGAGCAAGAAGATGATGCTATTCGTTATGCTGGCTTACTGGAAGCGCAAGATTTCCTGTCGCCGACAGTGGAAAGCATCGAAAGTAAGGATTTAGAAGAATTTTGTGAAGAAGCCAGCTACGAACTCAACATCGTCTCCACCGATGCTCTCCTAATGCCACCAGAGCGCAATGTTGATAAGACTGATTGGTCTAGCGATCGCGATAAATCTCTACCAGAAACAGAGGAAGAAGTAGAAGATCCCGTAATTGCCATGATGCGCCGCCGTCTAGAGAATTTACTTTAGTAGTTAATGATTTAAGTAGCTCGGCTTAGTTTATAACTATGCCGAGCTACTTAATAGAACAGGAATACTTTGCTATGACAGATGCAATTAACGAGATTGCCCAAGTATCGAAATTGGCTTTAAGTAATTGCGATCGCCTACTAAAAGTTAGCTTGATTGCGATCGCAGGAGGGGTTGGGTTTGTAGGAGGAACAGTGATTATTCCTGTACTAAGAGTCCTCTAAAGACAATCAATGCCAACACCATATTTGGCAACAAAATGATAAAGCCATTCAGCATTGCCTGCATCTTGTCTAAGAGAGTTGATACTTCTGTACTCATTGCCTGATCGTCATAAAAAGCACCTGTACATTAGTGGAAATTAGGAAAATTAACTTTTCTCTAAGGTTGTTGATTCTCCTCTCTTAAGCTCTGAATCTCGGTTCGCAAGGCTGTGATTTCGTCTCGCAGAGCATCGATCGATTTTGCTCCAACAATCTCTGCTTCGTCATCGTCAGCATCTTGTCCGATAAAAAATGTGGCTAGCGTTGCCGTCATATAGCCAAATACAACAAATGCATACAGCGCCAGCAGAAAGCAGAGGATGCGACCTTCGGCAGTTTTGGGAAAGTAATCTGATCCCATTGTGGTCATCAGCATTGCTGTCCACCAAAGCGCCGTGCTGTAGCTATCAAATCCAGCCAAATCTGGAGCATCTTGCTCAAAAGCATACATTCCCGCCGCCCCAACCATGGTAATGATTGCTGTCGTCATCACCACATAGCCAAAGCCACGCCGCCCAAAGTTAGCGGCAAGCGATCTCATACTGCGATTAGTGCGAGTCATTACCCGCAGCAGTCGTAAGCCTCGAACTGCTCGCGTAGTTTGTAAAATTCGGATCACACGCGCAAATCGCAACATACGAAGAGCGGGTAAAAGCAGTGAAATTGCGGTAATCCAGTTGGTTTTAAGATAATTAGCCTTGTGTGGTGCAAGTGCTAGTCTGAACATAAACTCTAGGATAAATACGCCCCAAATGGCGATGCTAACTGCATCTAAAAAAGGAGTCAGTTCCCAAGTCAGTTCCACTACAAATAGACCGAGCCAAGTAAAACTCAACATGAGCATTGGCAGTTCTAGCCAATCTTCGATCTGCTGCAAGATTTGCTGTTGTTCGTGTTCTATTGCTTGCTTTTCGGATCGATTTAAGGGTTCCATTACGACAATCTGGGCTTTAAGTTTACTTATGCCGAGCTACTTACTGCACAGTAGATTACAGAACCATAACACAGTCGAGCTGCTTCCTAATTCACTAGCCTAATCTATGGTAGATGAACCTTAGAAGGCTATATATCTAAGGGCTGCGATCTATGGGAATAAAGCAATCCCTCGTTTAGAGACCAGTTCCGTTTGCCTTTACTCAGTTAAAATCAATATTTACTCCCTTCCCAGTAAAAAATTAGACGCTGCGGCGCAAAGCGCCGCAACGTCTAATTTTTTACTGGGAAGGGAGTATCATTATCACAATTTGTTGTGAGATTACCAATATGACGGCAGAACTTACTTCTAATCCTTTAACCAATGCGATCGCTAAATTTGAGCCAAATTCCGAAAATGAGGGCTGGTTTAACTATGCAGTCCATGTCTATCCTCACCATACCGACTATTCGGGCGTAGTTTGGCATGGAGCTTATATAAATTGGATGGAAGAGGCGAGGGTAGAATGCTTACGCACCGTGGGCATGAGCTTTGAGGAGTTAGTTTCCGCAGGGGTAGATTTACCTGTGGTCGAGATGTCTTTGCGCTATCACCGTTCAGCGCGGATGGGTGACAACGTATTGGTAATGACCAAACTTGTGACCGATAAGGTGCGTCTAAATTGGGAATACCAAATTCGCACAGAAACAGATCTATGTGTAACAGCAGTAGTGTCACTGGTAGCTGTAGATTTTGAAAAGCGTAAGTTGTTGCGATCGCTACCAAGTTCATTGGAGGGCGCGATCGCTAAACTAACGGGAATTTAATAAGGTTCACTTCCAACCAAAACGCGGAGTGAACAAGTAGTAAATGAGGAAATCAATCAAATCATGGCAAATTGGCAAGTAATTGCAGGCGGCGTGACCGCAGCAAAGGGCTACAAAGCCGCAGGAATCACCGCAGGGCTAAAACCATCGGGAGCGCCTGATTTAACCCTGATCGCATCAGATGTCCCTGCGATCGCCGCAGGTGTATTCACCAAGTCCTGTGTCCGCGCTGCCTGTGTGGATTTTAACCGCGAAGTATTAGCCAAAGGTGGTCACGTCAGTGTCATTCTTTGTAATGCTGGTCAAGCCAACGCCAGCACAGGTGCAGAAGGCTGGAAAAACGCGGTGGAATGTGCCGAACTTGTCCAAAAAGCCTTAAATACTGAAGATGGCGTATTGGTTGCTTCTACTGGTGTAATCGGCAAGCAATTGTTGATGGACAAGATGCGGGCAGGAATTGCCAAGATTGTCCCATTGATTTCGCCCGATGGTGGTGAAGCTGCTTCGCGATCGATCATGACCACAGACACTGTGCCAAAAAGTATTGCCTTAGAAACTGTGATTGATGGCAAGCCTGTAAGAATTGGTGGCATCTGCAAAGGCTCAGGCATGATTCATCCCAATATGGCAACCATGTTGGGGTTTGTCACTTGCGATGCTGGCGTAGAGCCGAAGCTATGGCAAAAGATGTTGTCTAGTTCTATTGATGCCAGCTTTAACCAAGTCACGGTGGATGGTGATACCAGCACTAATGACATGGTGCTAGCTCTCTGTAATGGTCAGTCTGGCGTAACCATTGATGATGAAAGCTCAGAAGCCGCACAACAATTACAGGCAATGCTCAAAGAAGTTTGTATGAGCTTAGCTAAAGCGATCGCCCGTGATGGTGAGGGCGCAACCTGTATGATCGAGGTCAATGTCTCAGGGGCAACTAGCACCGAAGCCGCCCGTCAAATTGCTAAAACCATTGTTGGCTCCTCCCTTGTTAAGTCAGCAGTATTTGGCAATGATCCTAACTGGGGTAGAATTGCCGCCGCCGCAGGGCGATCGGGAATTGATTTCGATCAGGATTTACTGAATATCCAACTGGGTGATTTTGTGATGATGCAAGACGGTACACCACAGGAATACGATCGCAATGCGGCTAGCGATTATCTCAAAAATGACACCGTAATTATTAATGTCGGTGTGGGAGATGGTGATGGTAGTGGCACAGCATGGGGCTGTGACCTCAGTTACGATTACGTCAAAATTAACGCCGAATACACAACATAACAAAAAGCAAGAAGGGGCGCGATGCGCCCCTTCTTGCTTTTTAATGCTCTGTAAGTCCTACCAAACGGTTGAAGCAACAATTTGGTTTTGCATCTACACTAAAAGTAATTACAGTGCTTTGCGCTTTCTTAAAACCCAAGAGAAAGTTTGAAAGGCTGGCAAAGCCAGCCTTTCAAACTTTCTCTGTATTAAAGCCCTGTAGCGCACGCGCAGCGTGCGCTACAGGGCTTTAATAAGGCGACGCAAAGCACTGTTAATCAAGACTTAACAGGAAATTCACAATGGATACTTGGGAAAGCTTTCGGATGGCAGGTAAAACCCTTGCCGCTAATCGGATGCGTAGCACATTGACCATGCTAGGAATCATCATTGGTAACGCCTCTGTCATTTTGATGGTAGGAGTAGGACAGGGCGCACAAAAATATGCCTCACAGCAATTTCAGTCCCTCGGAACCGATGTGATTTTTGTAATTACAGGCACTGATAACGCTCGTCGTAATGTAATCGCGCCGCCCAATCGTCTTGTGCTTGCCGATGCCGACGCGATCGCCACTCAAGTTCCTACTGTGCGCGGTGTTGCCCCGCAGATTAATGGCTCAGAGCTAGCGATCGCAGGGAACAACACCAAACGCGCCACTCTGATCGGCACAACCGACACTTACGCCAAAGTCCGCAATGCCGATGTTAGTTCAGGTCGATTTTTTAATGAAGAAGACATTAAGCGCAACGCAAGGGTCGTCACCATAGGAGCCGCGATCGCCAAAGAGCTATTTCCCCAAGGCAATGTGCTGGGGCAATCGGTAAGAATCCGTAGTACCAGTTACGAAGTGATTGGGATTATGTCCGAAAAAGGGGCTTTCTTGGGAACGAACCAAGACGACACCATCTTTTTGCCGATTACGACTATGACCAGTCAGCTTACGGGCAAAACTTCTCCCTATGGTATTTCTGTTCAAGTTATCAATGTTTCGGCAACTAGCAATGAAACCGTAGATGCGGCGCAGTTCCAAATCTCTAACCTGCTGCGATTACGTCATCGCACTGCTGATGCCAGTGTAAATACCGAAGATACTTTTACCGTCCGTACTCAACAAGATGCCTTGGAGATTGTCGGTAATATTACAGGAGCTTTGACGATTTTATTGGCGGCGATCGCAGGGATATCACTTTTAGTCGGTGGCATCGGCATTATGAATATCATGCTAGTGTCCGTCACCGAGCGTACCCAAGAAATCGGACTCCGTAAAGCGATCGGTGCAGCTCCCAGCGATATCCTCACTCAGTTCACGATTGAGGCGGTAATTTTGTCTCTTTTAGGTGGAGCGATCGGCACAGGCATTGGTATTGGCGGAATTATGCTAATCGCCGCAACTACACCATTACAAGCAGGTGTATCAATTAGCGCGATCGCCTTAGCGGTAAGTGTATCGGGTGGTATTGGCTTATTTTTTGGTATTTTCCCCGCCCGCCAAGCTGCCAAACTGGACCCGATCGTGGCTTTGAGAAGCATTTAAAATATATAAGCAAGACATATCTATGATTACCACCAATCCGATCGCACCTTTAGCGGAAATATCAGCATCTAAGCGCAAAATCGTTGAACTACAACAAGTTTGTAAATTCTATGGCGAAGGCGACACCCTTGTTAAAGCGTTAGATGAGGTCAGCTTTGTGATCCATGAAGGGGAATACTGCGCGATCATGGGTGCGTCTGGCTCTGGGAAATCCACCTGCATGAATATTATCGGCTGTCTCGACAGCAGCACCTCGGGCAAATATTTCCTTGATGAAGAAGATGTATCAGGAATGCAAGAGCGTGACTTAGCGAAAGTTCGTAATCTTAAAATAGGCTTTGTATTTCAGCAATATCATCTCTTACCGCAATTATCAGCGCTGGAAAATGTGATGTTGCCGATGGCCTATGCTGATGTGCGCCCCAAAGAACAAAAGGAACGCGCCGCCGCTGCCCTAGAGCGTGTAGCTATGGGACATCGCTTAAACAATCGCCCCAATCAAATGTCGGGAGGACAACAGCAAAGGGTCGCGATCGCCAGAGCGATCGTCAATAACCCTGTCATGTTACTCGCCGATGAGCCCACAGGAGCCTTAGACTCGCATACTACTTCAGAAGTAATGGAGTTGTTTGGCGAGCTAAATACTAGTGGTATTACCGTAGTGATGGTGACCCACGAAGCTGATGTTGCCAGAAATACGCGCCGAATCATCTGGTTTCGTGATGGTCATATTGTGGAAGCCCGCTTATCACCTAACGATCTCGGTCACGTCATGAATTAACTAGGCTATAGAGCGCTTTGCGCTCAAACCCGAACCAAGAATTCTTTTAAAGTGTTGCAAAGCAACACTTTAAAAGAATTCTTGGTTCGCTAAAAATGAGTGGCGGCGCACAGCGCCGCCACTCATTAATTAGAAGTTTCTTCAAAGTCAGGTGCATAGGCTTGGAGAAGACTGCTAAGTTGCGATAATACCGAGTCTTTATTCTTCGAGCCAAAGTTAGAGCGATCGGGGAAAAATTCGGGACGGTCAAGGTTGCGATCGATGGCTTCCTTGACTTGCTGAGAAATCAGATGTTGGAGATCGGCAAGCGCTCTGTCTCTTTGATAGTTTGCCCCCTGCTCAGTGGTGGCGTATAGCGGAGGTAGACGGTTGAGGGCATAGGCAGCAATATCGCCTAAGTCTAAAACTTTGTTACTAATGGCTTCAATTTCCGCAACTCTTGCCACCGCTTCACTGAGTACCAGTTCTTCCATGACATTGATAAATTGCTTGCGAGGGACAGCAACGACTTCTCCTGTCAGCAAAGATCCCATAAGGCGATCGAGCGCCATATATTCTTCGACTGAGAGTTCAAAGGCACTATCACAAATCCGCCCCACTTCAGCTTCCATAGCAGGAGTTAGGTAGCCATCTTGCAAAGCCTGCTCAACAATCGACTCAATGCTAGTTTTTTCTTTTTTTTCCACTGCCATCTCTGTTAACAACGCAACTCTTATGGTACTTCGATAGGGATAATTGTGTATTCAGGAAGAGACATTTGAAAATGTTCTTTTTGGCTCAGTATAATTACTAACCTAGCTATTGATTGTGGTTTGACAGCCAAATCACTCCAAGGCACAGCAATTTCTAAACATTTCTCAAATCCAATTTTAGTATGAGTTGAAATGTCTTGCCATTGCAAATTCTCCATAGATTCTTGCAGTTGTACTGATGTATCGGCAAAGTTGATCGCCAAGTGATGACGAAACAAATAATTTAATGGCGAGACATCAGGCATATCAAGCAATCTAAATGGACTGTTGGCATGGATGCGGCTGGGATAAAACCACAACAGATGAAGTTTACTTTGAGCAATGCTATCTAGCCTACTAAATTCTAGGCGTAAGTAGCAATAAAAATGATCGTATCCATACCACAGACGCTTGACAAGAGTATTTTGGTGCATCGCTCCCCGCGCCCCACTAATTTCGATCTGTCCCGCACCTTGCCAGCCATCGTTCTCAAATCTGCCATTAATAATCGGATTGATTAACCCTGTGGGTTGATCGCTAGTGGAGACATCGTGAGGTTCGAGAGGGTATAGCAACGCATGGGGAACTGGCTCATTTAGAGCGCGATAGACCACCTGCAAATGTTCACGAAATAGGCGATCGAACATGGCATCATCATTGGAACTATGCCCTTCCCCAAACCACCAAAACCAGTCCGACCCCTCGGCTGCCATCAGACTTTCCCATACTTCAGGATTATTATCGGGCGTAGCTTCGGGGTGATTTCCCAAAACTTGCCGCGCTTCGGCTAGCAATTCCCAAGCCCGATTTTTGACAGGATCACCGATCCATGTGGTGAAGCTAGAGTCGATCCATGAGCCACTATGCAATTGGTGGGGCGGGATCTTTTCGATAGGCGGATATTTTTCTAAATATTCTGAAGCGGTGACTAGTTTTAGATTTTCATTTTTAGATAAATTCTCGTACAGCGTTTGTAAAAATGGATTGCCATCTTGAGGATAAAATTCCCAACAGTTTTCGCCATCAAGGGCAATTGTCACTAGCCAAGGTTTACCCTCAGGATGTTCGGCTAGATATTCATTTTGTTGTTGCTGGATCTTCATTAAGCGATCGCAGAGATCATCACTGGCAGCTTGTGGCTGTAAGGCGCTGTAGCTAAACCCAATTAGGTCAGAGAGTAGGCGATCGCGGAAGATAATTGCTAAGTCTCCATGCACCGTTTCGAGACGATAGGGTTGATAGAGCAAGTGTGGCGCATTGATTGAACCACGTTCATCACGGCGGAAATAATGTCCTAGACTCCAGCCCAATACGCCTTCATCGGAGCAGAGCCATGAAAAGCCCTGTCTCGAAACATGGGGCAGAATGGCAGGGCTAACAGATTGTTCCGATGGCCATAAACCTCTGGGGTCACAGCTAAAATGTTGACGATAGATTTCTTTAGCTTTTTCCAGATGCAGGGTAATATCTGGCTCATAGCGAAACCGCTGATTAGGCAGATACATCTGCGGCACGGCGATCCTACCTGCTTGAGTGTCGGCAAGTAGGGGCATGATCGGATGCATGTAGGGGGTAGTGGTGATTTCTAACTGCCCATCTTTTTGCATTTGACGATGCTGCGGTAAAATTTTAGCGATAATTTCGCGCTGCTTACTATAAATTCTTTGACGATCAGCGAGAGTGAAATCTTTGCCCCGTTCAAACCATTCCGCGATTTCAGGATCTATTTCCCGAAAAAGAGGATCAATCCATGTCAAGTTGTGCCAAGCCAATAGGTCACTAAAATCTGGAGCTAGCCAATTATTAACACACCATTCCACCCCATAGGATTGGCGTTGAGCTAACAGATCGGCATAGCGCGGATATGGCTCAATCATCGTCTGATGATTGGCATCAAAAAAATGCTCGACAATGAAATGCTTCTGCGATCGCTTGAGGGTATCAACAGGTGTTAAAGTCATTGCTAGATAAGGATCAAATGCTTTGCCTTCTACATAGTCTTGTAACTGCAAGATTAACGATGGCACGAGATTGATAGTTTGATGAAGTTTAGGATATCTTGACAACATCAACGCCAAATCTAAATAGTCTTTTACACCATGCAATCTCACCCAAGGCAAGTGATACTTACCTGCGATCGCGCTTTTGTAGAGAGGTTGATGTTGGTGCCAGATAAATGCGATATGTAGAGGATATGACATAGGATGACTGGCAATATGACTGGCGATACTTCTAGAGATTGTGACATACCTCTTCCTCATGCAATCCAAAAACTTTCTATAAAAGTATTTTTAAAAGTAGCTGCGGTTTGTTGGAGCTTGAGTATGAGTGTTTGTTTAATGGGTTGTACACCTGTCAAGTTGGACCCTGCAACCAATCAATCAGTTCAAAAAAACACTATTCCCCCCACAACTTCGCCCCAAATCCAAACTAAACCCAAACCAGTCTCAGAGCTGGCACAATACTTGCCCATTAATGCTGTTGCCAATATGGCGGGACGCGAAATTCAGTTGGAGGTTGCTAACACGATCGCTCAACAGGAAAAAGGTTTGATGTTTCGTCCTCCCTTGGCAGATGATCGCGGTATGTTATTTCCCTATCAACCTGCGCGTCTAGTTGCTTTCTGGATGAAAAATACGCCTTCACCATTGGATATTATTTTTTTACTGGATGGCAAAGTCCAAGTGATCGCCCGCAATGCCACCACCTGTAAAAGTGATCCCTGCCAAATTTACCCTGTCAACGGGGTTGTGGCAGATAATGTGCTAGAGGTAAGGGCGGGACTAACCCAAGAAATCGGTTTACAAGAAGGTGATCAAATTGCCATCAAATTCTTGTTGCCAAAAAATGAATGAACACTATAATTCTAGGGATGCAAAATTTATAAATTTTGATATGCCCAGTGGTGGAACTTGAGTGAACGTAGAGTAAAAAAGATGACAGCTAGCAGAGCCAGAATGCCAGAACCACAGCGATATCCTCAACCAAGCGATCGCCGCCCCAGTAAACGAGTGGCAACTAACCGTCAACCTGCTAGCGATCGCAATGTCAAGCGATTGCCGCAAACCAACTCTTTTCCTTTGCCTGTATGGTTACGTTTTTTGGTGACTACTCAAAAGCTTTCCATCGCCGCCACAGTTTTATTGACTGTATCCGTATTTGCCATCTACGGCTGGACTGTGTATGCCCAAGATCAATGGAATCAGCAATATAAGAAACTAGAACAACTCAAGCGCCAAGAACGACAACTATCTAATGCCACTGGTTCTTTTGACAATGAAATGATGCGGTCAATTCAAAAGAACCCTGGGGATCTTGTGCGTGAGAGTAGTACCAACGCCCTCTTTTTACAAGCAGCTCCACTACGTCCTAAGCGAGAAGCTCCATCAACAACTGTATCTGAGCTTCCCAAAAATAAGCAGAACGAAAGTTTAGGGTACTAAACAAAAAGAGAGGCTTGCTTTGCAAGCCTCTCTTTTTGTTTAGTATTATTGGCTTTGTTAAATTGGGGTGTGGAGCTTTGCGCTCAAACCCAAACCAAGAATTTTTGAAAGTGTTGCTTTGCGACACTTTCAAAAATTCTTGGTTTGGGTTTGATGAAAAATTGCTGTAAAAGAGGGCTTAAAAAAAGCCCTCTTTTAGCTAGCGAACGTAATAATCTCTAGTTCCTTTTGCCTCGATCGCTTCGCTTAGTCGCGATAGCGCATGAACATACGCCGCAGTTCGCATTGAGATTTGTTTTTGTTGGGCGATTTCCCAGATTCTTAAGGTTTCTGCAACCATGCTCTGCTTGAGGCGATCGTTTACTTCCGATAAAGTCCAATAAAAGCCACTCCGATTCTGCACCCATTCAAAATAGCTAACTGTCACCCCACCCGCATTGATCAGAATGTCGGGGAAGACCATAACTCCCTTTTTTTCTAAAATTGCATCCGCCGCAGGCGTGATGGGGCCATTCGCAACTTCAAAAATATACTTGGCGCGAATCTGAGCAGCATTAACTTCTGTGATTTGATTTTCTAGCGCCGCAGGGATCAAAATATCCACATCTAATTGCAGCAATTCCTCATTGCTAATCGTTTTATGCTCAACAATATTGCAAACGGAGTCCTGACAATATACGGCTTTAAAGTTACGAGTTGATTGCTTGTAATTGATGATGCTTGGTACATCTAACCCATTTGGAGAATAAATGCCACCTTTAGAATCACTCACCGCCACAACTTTATAGCCAGCTTTGCTCATCAGATCAGCGATCGCTGATCCTACATTTCCAAAACCTTGAACTGCAACGGTTGTCTGTTCCCGCTCCATTTTTAGCAAGGGCATCAAAGTCTCGATCGCAAAGAAAGCTCCCAATCCTGTAGCTGTCTCGCGCCCAATGCTGCCACCCATAGATAGTGGCTTGCCCGTAATCGCTGCTGGGCAAAGTTTGCGCTGAATAGTACTGTACTGATCAACCATCCACCCCATGATCGTTTGGTTAGTCTGCACATCGGGCGCAGGTATATCTACATCAGCACCCATAAAATCAGCGATCGCGTCGATATACCCCCGACTGAGACGTTCTAATTCAAACTTAGATAATTGTTTGGGGTCAACAGCCACCCCGCCTTTTGCGCCACCAAAGGGCAAATTTACAGCCGCACATTTAAAGGTCATCCAAAAGGCTAAAGACTTAACCTCATCCATATTCACACTAGGATGGAAACGAATTCCGCCTTTTGTTGGTCCCCGCAAATCGTTGTAACGTACCCGATAGCCTTGAAAAACTTTGAGGGTTCCATTATCCATCCTGACAGGAATGGAAACTTGCAAACTTGCTTTTGGTGATTTCAGTCGCTCAATCGCGTCCTCAGAAATATGCACATGGGCGATCGCCTGTGCTAGCCTCTCGCTAGCCTGATCAAATAAAGACTCTGACACAATCTCTCCCGCGCCGACCGCGTATTTTTTACCAACGCTGATCTTATGTTTTTTATGGCTATTGCGCGAAGTAAAAACAGCTAGTGTTTGCAGCAATTCTCACTATGAAACCAATTTGGGGATTTTCAGCGCCAAAGGCGCTGAAAATCCCCAAATTGGTTTTTGAAAGCCAGCCTTAGGCTGGCTTTCAAAAACTAATTTTTATAATTAGAATTGCTGTTGTTTTTGAGGCGTATTGTCAAAAGCCTAACTTTTGTTGTATTATCATATGCCGTGAATCTGTTTGGGCTAGTAGCTCAGTTGTATAGAGCAATCGCCTTCTAAGCGATCGGTCGTGGGTTAGAGTCCCCCCTAGCCTGTTTGTTAAATCCATAAAAAGCCTAGCTTTCGAGTTAGGCTTTTTATTTTTTGGTCATAACTTTACACACAGTAGCTTTTGTATAAACATCGTTAAGCAGAGCAAATCATGACGTTGCAGAGTTTAGTGTAAAATATCCCAAACCTAAAAATTAGAGTTTGTGATGGATAATATTCCAAGCCTTTAAGAAATCTTTGGTTCATATTAAAGGGCATTGGTCAGCTAAGCAGGGACAGGGGCTGAAACGACTATTTCATGACGACAAAATTGACGTAAATACGCCAATCACGCTTTAACTAACCAGTGCCTCATTTTGTCGTAGGTAAAATGAAAACTCAAAAACCCTACTGGGATTAATATTTGGTTGCTCTTTCCATGCTTCGGATGTTTTACCTTCCTTGATCTGCGCGTTTTCTTCTAGACTATTTCTCTACTTCGGTACGGGAATTATACTCGCATCGATAATCTGTCCTTTCTTCGCTCTCTTCTCCCAAAAGGAATGAGAATCCAGCAAATCAACAATCTCACGCTCTTTAAATTTACCGATTAACTAGGCGATCGCAGGACTAGGCGAGATTTACAATAAATGCTATGTTCATAAAAAATATTTTCGCTAAACCGTTTTTGTTTATAAGTCAGTATATTAGAAGAAAGTGAACTCCAAGAGATAGAAAGTAATGCATGATTGGCTTGTCGTTGGTGGTGGCATCACAGGTATATCCCTAAGCTATGAACTACAAAAATCTGGCTTCTCGGTATTGTTAGTTGAGCAGCATCAACAGCTACAGGGAGGGAGCAGTCTGGGCTATGGTGGCATCTCCTATTGGTCTGGCACGAACCCAATGACACAGCAACTTTGCCAAGAGGGAATCAAACGACAAAGAGAACTATCCCATGAGTTAAGCGAAAGTACTGAATTTCGAGAATTGGACTTATTGCTCACTTTAGAACCTGAGGCAAACCCACAGGATATTCTCCATCAATATGCTGACTGCGCGATCGCACCAGTTTTGCTAAGTCCTCAGGAATCCGTCGAAAGAGAACCTCTATTAGATATTAATAATATCGGTGGTGCATTACTTCTACCTCACGCTCATATTAATCTCGATAGTTTTGTGAAAGCGCATAGTCGAGCTTTTCAGAAGTTAGGCGGCGAGATTCTTTATGTAAAGGTAAATAATCTTAAGATTGAAAGCGATCGCGTTACAGGTATTACTACTAATCAGGGAGATTTCACTGCTTCTAATGTTGCTGTCTGTGCGGGAGGTCTTTCCCGCGCTCTGCTCAAAGTTTCAGACCTTCATCCTCGCATCTACTTCACCCATGCGGAAGCTATTGATACAGAACCTGTGGATCTAGAACTTCGCTCTATGATTATGCCTGCGGACACTAAGCGATATGCTCTGGAGGGCAAAACTACAGATATTGAAAAAGAGCCTTTATGGGATGAAGCAGGGCATGAACTTTTACCTGCTTCGGTTGATGCAGGAGCGATCCAGTTTAGCGATCGCCGTATTCGATTTGGGCAACTTAGTCGTGTCTTGACTGATCCCCATGCAGCGATCGATCCTAAGCAAAGCGAAGCTGATATTCGCACCTCTGTCCATAAAATCTTACCTAAAATTGGAGATTTAAAAGGAACTTGGCGCAAATGTTTAGTTGCTTTTAGTAATGACAATTTGCCGCTAGTTGGCGCATTACATGGCTACGAAAATCTACATCTATTTTCTGGCTTTACTAGTCCTACGGTTTATGTCCCCACATTATCGCAAAGGTTCGCTAACTATTTAAAAGGCAATTCTGACGAGATTATAAGCCGACTTTCTCCTAACAGATTTCTATAGGGATGTAAGTTTTGCATCTTAGTGGTGCAGAAAAGTCTGGAAGGGGTTGACAGGCATAGAATCTCAAAATGAGACAAGAGGGATTAAAGGGGCAAGAGATGGGATACTCAAGTTCCTCAACAAAAGATATTATATCCATGTCCCACCTATATCTTCAGCTACAACAACAACTGCGTCAATGGAGCAAGCCAAAAGATAAGCGACATCTCCATCGTACATTTGGGAATTCCCGAATTGTTTGTTCAATCTCGATAAAATAAGCCTCAATTATCTTAATTCGCTAAGCTGCATCTGATTGTGACAGAGTTATTAAATTAGGACTTACGCAATAACCATAACCATAACCATAGGAATAGAAGGATGATTAAGCTGGCTCCGTAAATAATCAGATAAAAGCCCGCATTTGAGTTGGTAGATAGTTTTACCAGATTGAAAAGCTAAACGTTTAAGATGATGCCAAACAAGCATGGCACAAGCAATGTGATTACGCTGAATTCTGGATTTACGGCACTGGCAAGCCTCAATCCCCGTCAATTGCTTAATTTCCCGATGAAATTCCTCAATAATCCACCTGATGGAACAAATAGCTTGTACTTCAGGGGTGTAGTCTTGAGTTAAGTCGTTAGTCACGACATATTCTGTCCTGCTAGGAGAAACAGTGACCCAGAATAGTTTCACCTTTTTGTCTTTGGGAAACTTATTGATTTTGATCAATTTCCCCTGCAATAATTCTTGCTCAATCTTGGACTAAAGCATTAGCCTCAAAGAACTTGGCACGCATACCCAGCTCCACCATATGGCAAGCTAAACCAGCCGCCAGATGAGTTTTACCGACACCAGAAGGACCAAAAATCAGACAGTTACCAGCTCGTTCCAACCAAGCCGTGTCATCAGCTAATTGCATCAGAGGAGCAGGATTAAATTGGGGACAATGGTCAAAGTCAAAGTTGGAAAAACTTTTTGCGGTGGGAAGTTGAGCCTCGGTGAGTGCTCGTCTCAGTCGGAGATCGTGGCGTTGAATCGATTCCAGCTCGCATAATGTTAATAAAAATCTGGAGTAAGACCATTGCTCCTGTAGCGCTTGGTGTTCTATAGATTCCCAGTGAGTGAGAATATGGGATAAGCGGAGTTGCTTCAGATGCTGACTGAGATTCTGGTAAGGACTCAGGGTTATCGTGGCTGATGGAGCTAGATTCAAAGAGTTGGTCATAGCTTGCGAGAGGGTGTTGTTCAATAGTTAGTGGAGGAAAACTTTGGGAGCAGTCCCGAACAAATTGTTGTTTAAGTCGTTTGAAACTTAGGGTTTGAGCGATTAGTTCTTGTTCGAGATATTCAGCGATCGGCTCTTCTAGGTTCTGGGTAGCTAAAGGCTCTGGGTTTGCGCCGTAAACCTTCAATCACATGTCTGTAGTTGATACAACGCCCGCCGTTTATCTGGGTCTGTGACCCGCACACGGGGCATCTCTACAACTTGATGATTACCCAAATAGCCTAATATGCGGTCATGATAAAGGCGTAATTCTAATTGACGACCAATCAGTCTAGATGTCACTGTATAAAGGACACATCGGACTTCTACAGTTCTATGGCATCTGACACGAGCGGCGAGCATTTCATAGTCTGGGACACGGTATTTTGGTAGTGGTTGAAGATGTTTTTTCTCCTCTTCAAATTTTGCTTGACATTGCTGATTTAATTTGGCGACGACGGATTCAATCAGTAATCGATATGCTTCCAGACTCCCGAAATCGTGGCTCCCTCTCAGATAGATCGCTTGTTCGATCCGATTTTTAAGATGACCATGGAGCGATTCTATTGCACCATTTTCGTGAGCAATCCCAGTATTATTGCGCGTTGGCTGCAATCGGTAGTGGTCGCAAAGCTCGTCATACAATCGGGTTAAGGCTTTATTCCCTCCCAAATTCTTATAGGCTGCACTCAAACTATCGGTGCGATGTTGTTTCGGTACTCCACCACAGGCGGCTAGCGCATTCTGGAACCCCTCTGACAAGGCAATGGAAGCTTTCTCCTCCTTGGATAATGTGGGCGTACTGCCAACCGCTATAGGCGAGGCGGTAGTGATATAACAAGTGCTCAAATGCTTTCCCTGCAATTGTTACCGTTATTCCCTTCAGTTCTGTAAAGTCTGAAAGCCTCATCATCCCTCGTTCATGCCGCAACTCGAACATTACTTCTGGACTCGGTCCATACAATGCTTTCCACGTCTGCACCCGTTGCTGGATCGTGCGGAGTACATTTGGGTATTTCCCGGGATATGTGTCTTGAACATACTCGAACAAGGTCATTGGCTTTAGACGTAATTCCTTTTTCAGCATTGGCTCCAGTTCTTTTTCCCAGACCCCTTCTAAGGGATCTTTGCTCTTGTTTTCATTCACTTTTCCACGATTCGGTTGATGTTCTCCTGATTCGATTCGTTGACCCGTTCGTTCGGATATTTCGGCAACATATGCCGCTTTTGATTGGTTCAAGCCAATTTCTCTTGCTTTCATATAGGCTTTTCTCTGGTATATATGGATTGCTTTTCTTGACACTAGTTTTTCTCTTTGATTTTGAAGATTTATTAGTGTCATTTTTTTGTGGGCTACTGGCAACCTTTTTTCTCACGTTCCGATCTGTTTTCGCACAGCGTTTCCAAAGGAAAATCCGACAAATGTGTTTTTGACCCGTCTATTCCATTGTCACTTGATACCTGATCTCCAGCCTGAGTAGTTACCTCAAAAGACAGAATAATCGAGAAGTCAGAAAAGAATCGTCAAAGCTTGGGAGATAAAATGCCAATTTCGGGGAATTGCCTCACTGATTTCTTGTTGTAACAACAATTAGTTTCATTTCATTTTCATGCTTGGCTTTTTTAGCCTTTTTTAGAGGTTCCCTTATGTCAATGCGGCAGAGCAACAGATTGAGGTTTATAGTCCTCAAACTATTTGGTCATTTGAACATGCTCCTTTCAGACAAGGATGGTCGTTAGCAAGCGAGCAAATTAATGATGCGATGCAGAATGATTTAAGAACTGTTTTTAAATCTATAGGAAAAAAACAACTAAGGGGAGCGTTAACTCGTATAGTCCCAGTATGGTGGTGGCTGTTACCTATTACTGGAATTCCTCAATGGGTTGGAGCTTTGATCGCTATATTGATGGTTGCCTCTAGGCTTTGGATGATCGGAACTGTCATAGCAGAACATTAATGATTTTTATGTATTCGGGAGCATCCCAATTAGGCACTAAGTATAAATACTTAAGAGAAAACACAGGTAAAATAGTAACAAATTAACCCGTCTAAGCAAATGACACCAGAAGAGCAAGCAAGACTCGAAGCCTGCACCAGAGAGATCGCGGAAATCCTGTATCGGAATGCAGAAACAAAAGATGCCGAGCAATTGAAAACGCTAGAAGGCATAGAAATAGCCGTGAGGGAGCAAATGCTGGAAAACGTCAGTCCAAACGTGGGAATTTTTTTATCGAAAAAAGCAGTGGGACAAAAGCAGGGAAAGAAAGAAAAGTAAAAAGCTGTATCGGCGAACTAAAGCTGAAGAGCAAGCAAGCGAAGAAGTTGCAAGTAAAAGCAAGAGCGAGATTAAGCCCACAACTAGAAAAATGCTGCCTATTGGTAAGTGCTAGTGAGTCCTACGCCAGAACCACGATTAATGTTGAAGAATTGACAGGAATCAAGATCGGTCACAGCAGTCAACAACGATTAGTCCAAAAGCAGGAATTTCCAGAAATGACAACCACAGAAACAGTAGAAGAGATGAGTATTGATGGCGGGAAAGTGAGATTGCGAACCGAGCAAGGAAAAAAGTGTGAGTGGAAAGACTACAAAGCTGTAAATGCTCAAGGGACAATCGCCGCCTATTTTCTCAATAATCAAGGTTTAGTTGATTGGGTACAAAAACAACCATTAGCCGAAATATTCTCTTGTCTTGGCGATGGACATGACGGTATCTGGAATTTATTTACAGCCATAGCGCCTTCAGAGCAAAGGTTTGAAATACTCGATTGGTATCATTTGAAAGAACACCTTTATAATGTTGGTGGTTCTTTGCGCCGTCTAACTAAGGCTGAAGATTTCCTCTGGCAAGGCGATGTTGAGGCGACTATGATTCTGTTCGCAGACTGTAAATTCAAACGGGCTATCAATTTTCTCGATTATTTACGCAATCATCGTCATCGCATCCCTGAGTATGGTTATCTACAGCAACAGGGGCTTACTATTGGCTCAGGCTCTGTTGAATCAACGGTTAAGCAGATTGGTCGTCGGATTAAGATTTCTGGCGCTCAGTGGAATAAGTCCAATGTTGCTCAAGTTTTGAAACATCGTTGCGCTTATCTTAATGGCTATTTCTATTCTTCTAAGTATAATTACTCAGTGCCTAATTGAGATGCTCCCTATGTATTCTCTCTCGTAAGTATAAATAGCTAAGTACCTTGTCATAATAAAAACCACAACCCAAATATTAAAGAAGCTGATTCTCCCGCAAAGCGGGAGAATCAGCTTCTTTGAGTTCTATATTAATTACGCCTACCTACTTAATAGAGGTAAATATAACTTTTATATAACTTAAACATACAAATCAAGTAACTTTATTAGTGAAATGATAGTTGTGTTTTTTTTGTAAAAGTTTTATATAAATATGTAAGTTATATATTGTGATATGTAAATATGAGTCATACTTAATCAAGTTACCTATTTCAATAAGTTTTAGTTTTTTAACTGATTTTTTTAGCACTAAAACTAATATTTTTTCTAGGAGAAAATAATTTAAAGATTGAGAGATGTCAAACAATCTAGATGCAAAAAAAATAGATATTAGATGTTTATTGCTGTCTAGACCGATGCTTTTTTAGCTAGTAAATCTGTTTCCTTCAAAGATTGAGATTAAGGTTAGATATTGCCATGAAATCTGTTACTGACAAACTTTTTTTCACTGAACAATTTGTTTTTTCTAGCATCTCAATTGTTATTCCAGTTTGTAATACTGGAGAAAACTTTCGTAAATGCTTAAGGAGTTTGGATGAGTTTGTCCCTAAATCTATAGAGATCATTGTTGTTGTAGATGGAGGAATGGACGACTCTTATAAGGTTGCAGAAGAATTTGGCGCAAAAGTATTAGAATTCCCGACTACAGGAGGACCGGCTCGCGCTCGAAATTTAGGAGCATGTGCTGCTCAAGGTGACATTATTCTTTTTATTGATGCTGACGTTACCGTTTGTAGTGACACCATAAGCCAAATTTTAAAGATATTTTGGAATCAGCCTCATATTGCTGCTCTGATTGGCTCTTATGATGATATGCCAAGTGCGACTAACTTTTTATCGCAATATAAAAAGTTATTTCATCATTACACTCATCAGACTGCATCTGAAAACGCATCTATATTCTGAGGAGCTTGCGGAGCAATTCGTCGTAAATTTTTTTTGGAAATGGGCGGCTTTGACGAAGCATATCGATATCCCTCAGTTGAAGATATTGAGCTTGGCTATCGATTAAGAAAGGGAGGTCATCAAATTAAGCTTCGCAAGACTGTTCAAGTTAAACATTTAAAACAATGGAAAGTAATTTCATTATTGAAAGCAGAGATTTTTTATCGTGCGGTGCCATGGACAGAACTTATTTGGCGCGATCTACAATTTAACAATGATTTGAATCTGAGCCATTCCAATCGACTTAGCTTGCTATTGACCTATGGCTTCTTAATTGCCTTGATCTCCTCCTGTATATGGTTACCCGCTCTGGTCATTGCTAGTGCTATTAGTCTTTCCCTCTTATGGCTTAACTGGTCAGTCTATCGTTTTTTTATCAAAAGAGAGGCTGGTGGTTTTCCATAAGGGTTCTTCCATGGCATTGGTTTTACTTTCTCTACGGTGGCTTTGCATTTGCTATAGGTACCTTTCGTTATTACCTGACTAGCCCAATTCATGCTCGATTTTCTCAAGCTTCGATTCATTTTAAATAAGTTGGTAATATGACAATCGATCATTATCCTGTTGTAATTATTGGTGCTGGTCCAGCTAGGCTTACAGCCGCACATCAGCTAGATAAGGGAGGTGTGCAATCTATCATTTTGGAGAAAGCGGACAAGGTAGGCGGAATTTCTCGAACAGAGACTTATAAAGGCTATCGGTTTGATATTGGCGGTCATCGTTTTTTTACCAAAGTAGATGAGGTGCAAGTTATATGGAATGAAATTTTAGGCGATGACTTTATCCAAGTTCCCAGATTGTCGCGTATCTACTATGACGGTAAATTTTATGACTATCCGCTTTCTCTTTTCAAAACATTGAGAAATTTAGGCATTATTCGCAGTGCCTTGGTCTTAATTAGTTATTTGAAAGCTAAAGGGAATAAGTATCTAAAAAGGTATCTAAAAATTTCCTCGGAAATTGAGACATTTGAGGACTGGGTGATCGACTGTTTTGGAGAAAAGCTCTACCAAATCTTTTTCAAAACTTATACAGAAAAGGTTTGGGGCATCCCTTGCAACCAAATTCGCGCAGACTGGGCAGCTCAACGGATTCAGAACATGTCTCTAATGCGAGCGGTACTTAATGCCCTGTTTGGCGGTCAGAATGCTAAGAGTCTGATCAAAACATTTGATTATCCTAGTCTTGGTCCAGGCATGATGTGGGAAAGATGTCAGGAGATTTTAGAAAGTAAAGGTTCTAAGACTCACCTTAATACGACCGTTAACCGTATCCAACGTGAAGGCAGGCAAATTAAGAGCATAGAGGTGCAACAAGGTGAGCATATATGGCAAATTACGGGTGAGCATTTTATCTCCAGCATGCCTATTACTATGCTTTTGCATAAGCTTGAGCCGTTACCTCCTTTACCTGTCTTAGAAGCAGCTCGTGGGTTGAAATATCGAGATTTTTTGATTGTGTCGTTAGTTGTAAATCGTAAGCATCTTTTTCCTGACAATTGGCTTTACATCCATAGTCCGGAGTTTAAGGTAGGACGAATTCAGAATTTTAAAAACTGGAGTCCAGCGATGGTGCCTGATCCTAGCAAGACCTGTTTAGGTATGGAATACTTTTGCACCCAAGGAGATGAGCTGTGGGATATGTCAGATCAGAAGTTAATTGAACTGGCAACTCAAGAGATAAGCACGCTTAACTTAGTCGTTAAAGCAGCTGATGTAGAGGATGGCGTGGTAATTCGTCAGCAGAAAGCATATCCAGTTTACGACAGTGAATATCGTCAACACCTTCAAGTAATTCAAGAATATTTGGAAACCTTCGAGAATTTGCAAACTGTAGGACGCAATGGGATGCATCGCTATAACAATCAGGATCACTCAATGCTGACAGCGCTTTTGGCAGCAAAGAATATTCTGGGTGAACATCACGATCTGTGGGATGTCAATACAGAGCGGTCTTACCACGAAGAATTAACGATCAGGAGGAATTCTAAAAAACAAGCCTCTACTTAAGAAAGTCAATTATCTCTTGCATTGCTGTGAATTTTTACTATACGCAAGAGTCTCTAACTAGACCTTGTCTGAAGCATACCTACTTTAATCGAGCTATCCCTTGAGCCAATATTTCTTATGCCATCTAGCCCAAAGTCCTTTGTTCTTGATGCCGACATCAAAATGATGCAAACCCAAGCTTCGCTGATTTCCGTTATTGTTCCTGCTTACAATGCCCAGCAGTTAATTGCCCGTACTTTAATGTCAGTTTTAAATCAAACCTACCGTCATATAGAAGTATGGGTTGTGGATGATGGCTCTCGCGATCGCACTTCCAAGATTGTAGAGGTGATCGCCAAGCAGGATGATCGCGTCCGACTGTTGCAACAACCAAATGCAGGGGTTGCCTCTGCACGAAATCTTGGCATCCAAAGCGCTCAAGGCGAATTTATCGCCCTAATTGATTCTGATGATCTGTGGTATCCAGATGCGCTTGAAAAGTTGGTTGCTCAGTTTCAGCGAAGCCTGTCTGCTGTAGGGGTCATCTATGCCTGGTCACTGGATGTTGACGAGCATGATCGACCCATCGGAGGATTCCATGCAGCCACTATCAAGGGCAATGTTTACAAAACCCTGATTTGCCATAATTTCTTAGGCAATGCTAGTGCCACCTTGATTCGGAAAGACTGTCTTGATCACGTCGGTGGTTATGATACGCAACTCAAAGCTCAAAAGGCCCAAGGGTGTGAAGATTGGGATTTGTATCTACGGCTGGCTGAACATTATGAATTTGGTGTTGTTCCAGAATTTTTGATTGGCTATCGTAAGGTCGCTAGCAGTATGTCTAGGGATTTTAGTCAGATGGCGCGATCGCAGCAATTTATGCTGCAAAGCATCCAAAAAAATCATCCCGAACTCTCTGGTTACCTCTATCGCTTATCTCGCAGTAGTTTTTATTTATATTTAGCGCAGCAATGTAATGTTTATGGAGATGCGCGCGAAACTTTGAGTTGGTTGTGGCAAGCTGTCAAAGCCGATCCCATCAGTTCTTTAGGTCGATTGGGATTGTATATCCTGCTGATTAAAAATCTGGCAAAGCTTGCGGGAAAATCTTGGCGATTACTCAGGATATGGAAGCTGTTTATACCGCCGCGCTTACCGATTAAGGATTTGTCAATGAATGAATCACTTTCTCCTCCGATATACCCTTTATCTCTACCTATCCATCCGTTGAAAATTTGGCTCAAGGTGATGGTTGGATCGCTTTTACATAAGTCGTTATCGAAAATTTAATCTTATTAATCTTAAGGACTCACCAATGCTATACCCCATTAAAGTTGTTGATATTGAACTTAGCCAACCTATTCCTACCTTTGAGAAGTTAGAAAATATCCTCTTAGTCTATTTGCAAATCGATAACATTACCTAAAGAATAACCGATGCGTGAAATTACAGCTATTCGATCGCTCTTACCACTTTTGAAACCGAACCGTTGGGCGATTCCTGTCGTCGTCTCTTTGGGGATATTGTCATCAGGGTTGGAAGGGTTTGGTATTAGCCTGCTGATTCCGTTTCTCCAGAGCTTTGATCCAGGGTCGGCGAATTCAGCTCGTTCCAATATGTTGGTTGGCTTTCTGTATGGACTGTTTGGGGATTTACCAGCGCCTCAACGGTTTGTGGTGATTCCTATTAGCATCTTTGTCTGTATTGCGCTTAAAAATGGATTGTCCTATGGCAACACGCTGTTGCTAAGTTGGCTGAATGCCCGCATCGGGCATCGCTTGCGATCGCGGGTGTTTCGTCAGTTGCTGACTGTCAGCGATCGCTACTTAGAAAAACAGGAATATAGTAAGCTCTCTAATTTGCTGGCTACAGAAACTTGGAATACTACCCGTGCATTGGGATATTTATTTGGGCTAATCTCTAGCTTTTGTACTTTGCTAGTGTTCATAGTGATTTTGCAATTGATCTCTTGGCAACTCACCTTGGTTGTAGGCTTAGTGATCTGTGCCATCTCACTTTGCATCCGACGGGTGACGCGATCGGCTAAAAGCGTGAGCGAACAGTTAGTGGTAGCCAACACAATATTGGCGGGCCGAATGTGGGAAGGTTTGACAGGGATGCGGGTGATTCGAGCGTTCGGGCGAGAGGAATATGAACAAGCGCGGTTTGATCGGGCTTCGCATCAAGTTCGGCAGACTTTTCTCAAGCTTGATGTCATTTCGGCAGTCATCAATCCTCTCTATGAAGTGCTGTCGGCTCTGGTATTGTTGGCGCTGCTAGCGATTGCTCTATCACAAAATCAGATTGCCATGCCCTCATTGCTAACATTTTTGTTTATTCTTTACCGTCTTCAGCCGCAAGTACAGCAGATGGACTCGGCACGGGTGGGATTGTTAAGCTGGAGTGGATCTGTTCAGGACGTGACCAAGTTTTTGCGCCAAGATGACAAGCCTTATATTCTCTCTGGATCATTACCCTTTCGGGGCTTGCGGCACAATCTCAGTTTCCGAGGGGTCAGCTTCAACTACAATCCCCAAGACAAGCCCGCTCTGGAGAGGCTCAGCTTTAATATTCCCCAAGGTAAAACAACGGCAATTGTTGGACCGTCGGGAGCTGGAAAATCCACCCTAGTCAACTTGATTTGTCGCTTCTATGAGCCAACGGAAGGAAGCTTGTATGCAGATGATTACCCTTTGACGGAGCTAAATTTGGCAGACTGGCGCGCGAGAATCGCAGTTGTTAGTCAGGAGGTCTACATTTTTAACGCCACCGTGCGTGAGAACATCGCCTATGGGCGCTTAGATGCTAGCGATACAGAGATTGCTGAGGCAGTCCGTCTAGCGAATGCTGAACAGTTTATCTGTGAGTTGCCGCAAGGGTTTGATACGCAGGTAGGAGATCGTGGCTTTCGTCTCTCTGGTGGGCAACGGCAACGATTAGCTTTAGCGCGGGCGATCGTTCGCAATCCCGAAATTTTGATCTTGGATGAAGCTACAAACTCACTAGACAGCATTTCCGAGAGCCTGATTCAAGATGCTCTCAACACCTTAGGCCAGGATCGGACAGTAATTGTAATTGCTCATCGCCTCTCAACGATCGAACATGCCGATCAAATCCTGGTGCTGAAGGATGGGCACCTGATAGAGCAGGGCGATCTGAAACGGCTGCTGAAACATGATCAACTGTTCGCTCAACTCTACCGTTTACAGAACCGCAACTTGCCCATTTAAGTCTCTCGCTGATCGCGTTCACCTACCTCCATCTCCCCATGCCTTATATGATCGTTTCTCTAGAACTCACGCAAACCCTTCCGACGCTCCAGATTCCAGAGGATCACACTGGAGTGTTCCTGATTCTGCGGTATCTGGAGCGTCCAATCGGGCTGCTGCTGCGCTCTTGCTCTCCTGAAGATTCCCTCACTCCGACCATTTTGGAAGCTTGGATTGCTCAGGAGTTGGGAACAAAGCTGCTACAAGAGCAAATTCGATCTGAGATTTTCCTCACGCCCAATGCGATCGGGTTTCCTAGTCTGACGGTGGCGATCTGCACAAAAGATCGTCCAGAAAATGTATCTCGACTGTTGCGATCTCTCCTACCGCTTCAGGCTAACTCGTTAACACAGTTTGAAATTTTGGTGGTGGACAATGCACCCAGTGACGATCGCACAAAAGATATCGTTACTGCCATTCCCAGCATCTGCTACACTCGTGAACTCAAAGCAGGACTAAATTTTGCCCGCAATCATGCACTCCACGCTGCGACGGGTGAACTGCTAGCGTTTCTGGATGATGATGTTACAGTCGATCAACAATGGCTCAATGGACTGAAAGAAGCTTGGGCAGAAAATCCAGATGCAGCAGCATTTACGGGATTAGTACTTCCTTATGAATTGGAAACCGAAGCGCAGATCTTATTTGAGCAACGAGGTGGCTTTCGGAGAGGCTTTGAGAAGATTCGCTATGGGCAAACCCTGCCTAATAATCCGTCTTATCCATGTGGCGCAGGGATTTTCGGTGCGGGCTGCAATATGGCGTTTCGGAGATCGGTGCTGTTGGAGTTAGGTGGCTTTGATGAAGCTCTAGATACAGGGAGACCCCTTCCCGGTGGCGGCGACTTAGACATCTTCTACCGAGTGGTGAGAGCGGGCTACCCCCTAGTTTATGAACCGCAGTATCTGGTCTACCATCAACACCGACGAGAGTTGCACCAGTTACAGCATCAATATTGGACTTGGGGTTTGGGACTGATGGCCTTTGTCGGCAAGTCATTTCAGGTCGATCGCAGTCAACGAATCAAACTGCTACATCTCATGGCGTGGTGGTTAAAAAATCAAATCTGGCAACTCCAGCAAAGTTTAACAGGACAGCACGTTTTACCAATCAGCATGGTGCTAGCAGAGTTTTGGGGCGGCATGGTTGGAGTGTTGGGCGAGTATGGACGATCGCAGAAACGAGTGGCTCAAATTCGTCGGAGGTTCTCCTGATGCAACCCAATCTTGATATTGAATTAGTCATTTGCACCCATAACAACGCGGCTCAGTTGACTCTAGTACTGGATGCGATCGCCCAGCAGCAGGTCTCCGACTCTACTCAGTGGGGCGTGCTAGTGGTAAACAATAACTGTACTGACGGCACGGCTGACTTGGTGGAACAAGCGATCGCGACAGGCAAGATTCCTCTTCTTCACATGGTGCAGGAAACCACTCAAGGACTAACCTCAACAAGGCCCTGCGGTATGACTCAAAGGACTGCGCCTTGGATTGCCTATGTCGATAATGACTATGTATTACAGCCAGATGGAGGCGAGCAAACGGTTCGTTTTGTCACACAGCATCCTGAAGCTAGAGCCTTTGGCGGTGGTCGCGTCGTGCTAACTTGGGAAACGACTCCTTCACCGTTTGTTTTAGGCTATGGCTACTGCTTTGCTGAGCAAGAGCATGGAATGCAGATTCAGGAACAACGGGATTGCCTAGTGGTCGCGGGAATGGTGGTCAACCGTAAGGCGCTAGATGTCTGTGGGTGGACAAAGCGCCAGTTGATGCATGATCGCATTGGTGAAAAGCTAATTTCTGGTGGCGATTTCGAGATGGCACTGCGGATTCGCGGAGCTGGCTACTTTCTCTGGTACACACCTGCCTGTGTTCTGAAGCATTTGATCCCGCCTCGCCGCACCTCGCCAACCTATCTAAAGTCAATGAATATGGGTCTGGGAACTTGCCAGATCTATGCAGACCTGATGCTGTGGGCGGGTTCTTTTTCGGCTTGGGTGCAGTCCGCCGCTTGGAAAACTACTAAACTATCGCTGGAGATTCTGAGTCAAACGCTGAGAATGTGGCTAGGGCGAGTAGAGCCTGTAGATGTAGCAATTCAGTGGAGTTTTGTTAAAGGTCGCTGGGTAGGGCTGGTGCAATTGTTGCAAACTGATCAAGAACGACAACAGTCATTAATGGGATGTGCAAAGTTATGACTAACTGGCGCTGGAAAATTCAAGCTGTGGATCTGAATCAAACGTTGCCTGATCTGATAGCTGACCCACAGTATGACGGAGTTTTTGCCACATTCTGGTGGAAATCGATTCCCCTCGGCTATCAAGAAATCGCTGTTGATCGCCTACCTATGCCCGCCAGCCAACTAGCTAATCTGGCTGTGCAGACAATTACGCCCATTATCGGAGATCGACTCCTGCATCATGGTTTCAAAGCTCCACTTCCAAAAGCTTCCGTTGTTTCAGTTACACTAGATTTGCCGCCAGATTTTGCAGCCCTACAATCGCTTGCACAACCCTTAGCGCAATTGGAGCAACAGTGGCAAACACAGCTAACAATTGCTCAGGAACCTGTCTCCGTATTGATTTGCACCCGCGATCGTCCTGAACAACTTGCCCAGTGTTTGCGATCGCTCCAGCAGCTTTCACCTGCCCCCAATGAAATTTTGGTGATCGACAATGCACCATCTTCTGATACTACCTATCTTCTGATGGCGCAGTTTCCCACCGTTCGCTATGTGTTGGAGCCTCGTCCAGGTCTAAGTGTGGCACGAAACACGGGCATCCATCACGCCAATAGCGAAATCATTGTCTTCACCGACGACGATGTTGAAGTGCATCCCGACTGGTTAACGCGGCTACGATTAGGATTCTGTGATCCCCAAGTGATGGTTGTCACGGGGCTGATGCTGCCTGCGGAACTGGAAACTGAAGCTCAGATTTCATTTCATCGGGGCGCGACCGGATTTAACTGGGAATGCAGATCGCTTGTTTTCGATCCCGCATACTTCGCTGCTATGCAGCCCTACGGCGTTCCTGTCTGGTATATCGGAGCTGGTGCCAGCATGGCTCTGCGTCGAAAAGCCGTGAAAATGGTCGGTGGTTTTGACGAGCGCCTGGGTGCAGGAGCATCAGGATGCAGTGAGGACTCAGAATTTTGGTATCGCGTTCTCGCAGCAGGCTACTCCTGCCGCTATGAACCCACGGCTGTAATTTATCATTATCACCGCCGCGAAATGTCTGAGCTGAAGCACCAAATGTATGCATATATGCGCGGTCATGTTGCTGCTCTGCTAATTCAGGCATTTCAACATCGGCATTGGGGCAATTTGTTCCGCCTCGGCGTGATTCTGCCTGACTACTTTGCTCGGTTATTGGTGCGCGGATTGATCAGTGGCTTTCACGGTCGCTATCAAACCATTTTTGTCGAAATTCTGGGGTGTATATCGGGTTTAGCGTTCTTTTCTAGAAATGCGATGACTCCTGCCTTCACCCCTCCCAAAAATCGCTTCTCCTCTAAACTAACAACGGATCATCATGACTGAATCGACCTTTGCCAAGCAATCTTCTCGGAGTGATCGCGCGAATTGGAAGCAGCCTTTGAGTCAATTTTTAGCGAAGAACCCCTTTTCTTGCCCGTTGACGCTGGGGTTCTTCTATCGCGAAAAAATGCGGGCAATTCACATGATCGCCCCCGATCTTCCCTTCGCCTCCATCTTAGAAGTTGGCGGCGGTCAGGGCGGCTTAACAGCGCTACTCTATCCCAAATCCCACATCACGAATCTGGATTTCGAGCCAAAATTTGCTCAAGCTGCCTGCAACCAACAGCCCAATGTCCGCTTTGTCTGCGGTGATGCCACCCAGCTACCGTTTCCTGACAATTCCTTTGATGCCGTGACGATGTTTGATGTGCTGGAGCATATACCTGACGATCGCCGTGCCGTTGCTGAAGCCTTCCGAGTGCTAAAGCCAAATGGTTTCTTGATGGTCAGTACTCCCGATGCCTCGACTTGGCGCTTTCCCTATTACGGCTTTATGAAAGCTATCTGTCCCCCAGAAGCGGCTGTGATGGCAGAGTGGGGGCATGTTCGGCGCGGCTATACCCTGGCAAACCTAAATACACTGATCTCCTTGCCCTGCCAGCAATACGCTACGTTCATTAATCCCTTGACGGTGTTGTGCCACGACATCGCGTTTTCTAACCTACCGCGATCGCTGCGCTATGCCCTCTGCTGTCTAATTAGTCCTATCACTTGGTGGAGCTATTTCCGTCATCAGTCCCATTCTTCTGGCACAGAAACAGCATCAGTCTGGCAAAAAATATAATTTCACTATTTTATTAGAAACTAGTCCCCAATATCCGTCGATCTCCAAGTCTTGGCGCAGTCATTGGGCGAATATTATCCCCTTCTTTGTTTTCCCGCCTGAGATTCGCAGGGCAATTTATACCACCAATGCGATTGAGTCAATGAATAGCAGTTTGCGGAAGGTGATTAAATCTCAACAGATTTTTCCATCTGATGCTGCTGCTTTCAAGCTAGTCTATATTGGAAGCCCGCATTGAATCGCTTTGCGATCCTCTTTGAGGATCGTCTCCATGTCTAGCTTCTACACTTTACACATTTTACTTGACAGTCTCGGATATTGCTTGTCCCATTTTTCGGCAAAGAGTTCGAGATTAAACTCTGCCTCCGATTCAGTTGCCGCACTGTAAATAGTCTTGAGGTCAGCACAAACTTGTTTGCGTTGCTGCCAAGGCACAAAAGCCACTGAGTTTCTGACCATGTGGACAATGCACAACTGCACCTGAGTTTTAGGAAATACCGTTTCAATGGCATTGGGAAAACCAGTCAAGCCATCGACACAGGCAATCAAAATGTCTTTGACCCCACGGTTGTGAATTTCGATGAGTACTGACAACCAGAATTTCGCACCTTCCCAATCGTGAAATCCACATCCCCAATAATTCCTTGTACCCGTCCATATTCACCGCCAGTGCAAAGTACAGGGATTTATTGATTACCTGACCATTGTCTCGGACTTTGATGACTAGACAGTCCAGAAATACGATCGGGTAAACTGCATCTAGAGGGCTATTTTGCCATTGCTTCACCTCATCAATTACCGCATCAGTCACATTGGAAATAAGCGTTGGTGATACTTCGACACCATACATTTCTTGCAACTGGGCTTGGGTATCCCTGACACTCATGCCTCGTGCCTACAAGGAGATGATCTTTTCGTCTAGTCCTGACAATCGGCTTTGTCCTTTCTTCACCATCTGCGGTTCAAACTCTCCTTGGCGATCGCGGGGTATGGCGATTTCCGCTACGCCGAAGTCCCCTTGCACTGTTTTCTGACTATAGCCGTTGCGACTGTTGCTTTGCCCTTCTGGTCTGGATTCACGCTTCTTGTACCCCAGATGCGTGGATAGTTCTGCTTCCAATGCTCTTTCCACCAATGCGGTCGTCAGTTGTTTGAGAATTCCTCCTTCTCCGAATAGGTCGGGTGGAGTTTTACATTCTTGTAGCAATTCATCTAGCAATTCTTTGCGTATATTCATCTTTTTGGTGTTAGTAATTGTGTGTCTAGATTATCTCTCTGTATACTTCCCAGACTTTACACAATTTACTGTACATTCTCGAGCATCGTATCAAAGAATTCAAATTGGGTATCAAGGCGGGTCGCCTTAGTTGTCATAGTTTTACGGCTAATCAGTTTCGGCTACTTCTGGCTCAGTCAGTTTCGGCTACTTCTGGCTCAGGCTGCCTATATTCTCATGTTAACGATTCGGCAAGCGGCGGCAGCAACTGGATTAGCCAAGGCTCAAGTAACCCGTTTGCGCGATTCTTTGCTCAAATGTGCAGCCCATGTCAAAGTTTCGGTTAGGCGGGTACTAGTACAATTAACTAATTTCTTTCCCTTTGCTAAAGAATTCTGTATGATTTCTCACCGTTTAGCTGAGCCTGATTTCTCTATTTTTGATTAGTTTTTGACCTCTCATAGGAGTAATCTATCTTTTTTACTGTTTTTAAGTCGTTTTTTGCCATTAATTCTCGTTTCTGATGCTTTTTCTATCAATTAGAAATAGAAAAAGCATCAGAAACGAGAACTAGTGATCAATTTTCATTTGAATCTCTTGCTTGTTTTCCCTCTCGTGCATAATACAGGCCATGTTTAAATCAAATCTCCCAATAAGCTTGAAACTTCGCCTTGCATATTGGTGCGATTGTCGTCATAGAGCATCAAGGTATCTAACTTCTTATGTCGCGATAGCTTTTGAACCTTGCGGACATTGCCATTGGTAGCATCGAGAGCTGCTGTAATCGCAGAATGGCGAATACGATGTGGCGACATCTGTTTAGAAATTTCTGAGTTTCGCGCAATCCGATCAACAATTTGATAGATAGCGGTTCCAGTCAGTCTGTGACCGCGATACACAGGATCGAGAGCATGGAAAAGTGGTTGATTATTACTTTTAGTCTCAAAGCAAGATAGCCAGTCTTGAATTGCGCTTATTGTTCCCGTATTGAGACTAATAAGACTCTTTTGAGAACCACGTCCCTTCCCCAAAATTTGCAGCGATCGCGCTTCAGCATCGAAGTCACCGATATTGGCACTAACTACTTCATTACGACGCAGAGCATTGTCCCAAAGCAGTCGTAAAATCGCAAAATCACGCTTCCCTTTAGGACTAGTCCGATCAATGCTCAGCAACATTTTCCGAATCCCGTCGGGCTTAATGCCTGTGGTGTCTCGGTAAGACTGCACAGTTTCTGTGGGTACATCATCGAGAGTCCAGTTACATTTCCCCAATTTGGCGGCAAAATTGACCAAAGATTTGAGAGCAGATAGACGACGATTGATGGTGGATTCTTTTAAACCTCTCGCAATCAGATCGGACTTATAGCGCAGAGCGATCGCGATCGCTTCAAATCGATTTAACTGCAAAAACTGCGCTATTACTATCTCTGTGGGCTTCTGTCCATAGGCAGCCCGAAAGAAATATTCCAAATCTTTTTCATAGGCTCGTCTAGTATTGAGACTACGTTTATCCGTTAATAAAGCCGTCAAAATATCTGGTCTAAACGCAGAAAGCGCATAGGGAATATCATTAGATTCAGACACTAACAGATGAGACTCATTAGTCTCATCTGTTATCTTGTCTTGTGTCTCAAAATCTTGTTTAAAGACGATTTTGTCTACTGGTTCTATTGGGGTTATTTGACAAAAGCGCAACTGCTCAGGGGCGATCACTGTTTCTTCTAGTCCTGCTAGATTTGCCATCCGCTTGACAATGCCATAGATGGCGGTTCCCGACAGTCTGTGACCATATTTAGCGCGATCTAAAGCAGTGAATAGAGGGGTTTGATATTCTTCTGGTTGCTCTTCTGTAAAGAGCTGTGTGGACTCAATCCAATCTTGTAATGCATTGGCTGTGTCTAAACTGAGATGGATAGTTTCTGATTGATTCGCAAACCCTTGACGTTGATAAGGATGACGCACGCGCAGCGATCGCTCTTTAAAGTCAAAGTCATCAACATTAATCGCGCTAACCTGTTGGCGTTTAAGGGAATTCTCCATCAGTAGCCGCAAAATTGCGTAGTCACGCTGACCCGCTAATGTATGGCGATCGCAAGCGGCAAGAATTCGCTCTAAGTTTTCTATCATGTCTGAATCATGACTTGCTACTAAAAACTTTAAAGGCGATCGCGGCTAAAAATACACAACCAAGAAAAGGCAACCAATTGTATCGAATATGATAAAAAAGGCTATTAAAAAAGTAACTAGCTTCGCGAGATACCCATGATGCGATCGCGATCGCGCCAACAAACATCGCAAAGTACATCAATATCTTAGTCATTGTTCAATCTCCTAGAGAAATTTATTTGTAATCATACTCCAATAATTAGTGGTGAGTGGCTTCGCCGCGCACTGCCCTAAAAGATAAGAAGCATCGCATTGCGACGCTTCTTATCTTTTAGGGCTTTGGCTTAAAACTTGTAGCTGATGATGTAGCAAAACAGCAAGCATCTGAGCGTAATTAAGAACCAGAGTTAAAACCTGTGGTATTCTCCACAGGTTTTGAGGTTTTATATCTAATTACGTTTGTATACTCACTAATTTTTTAGAAATATGTTGCTATCAAATATATAACCTAGATTTAGATCTGTAAATACGGATAAAAAGCTTAATTTTATGTCCAAAATCTCTCCCTATCAGCCCATTCTTTTGCGTTTACTGCATAGCGCGATCGCCTTATTTGTTTTTGGTAGTTTGATTACAGGATTTCTGATCTATGACCGCTTCGATCAGAGATTTGGAACTCTCAACTTGCCACCTATTCGCAACATCATCGGACTTCATGGCACGATCGCACTTACTTTTATTATTCTCTTGCCACTATTCGCACTTTACAGCTTTCACATTGGCGATCGGCGTTTAGTTCAAGCCAAAACCTTAGAGCATCTTTCAGAAGTTGGTAAGCCGATTTGGTGGGTGTCATTACAACGCATTACTAATAGCACTCTATTACTGTCAGCAACCTTTGCTGTGGTCACGGGGCGCATGATGCAGGAAGAATGGCTTCCCAATAAGGAACTAGATCAAGGTTGGTATGTTGGACATTTAATTGCATGGGCTGTGATGATATTTAGCATTGCGATGCATCTATTGATGAGCGCAAAGGTAGGTGGATTTCCTTTATTAATATCTATCTATAATTGGAAAGTAAGGGCAGAAGATATGCCCCAATCTTGGTTTAAAGGATTTAAAATTAAGCCTTCTAGTACAGTTCTATTTGTCCTAGAAATGTTTGTCATCGGTGGTATTGCGATCGCTTTTTTACTACCTACTTTTGCTTAACCACAGCTTCTTACAACACTTTACGCTCAAACCCGAACCAAGAAAGATTTTGAAAGCGTTGCTTTGCAACGCTTTCAAAATCTTTCTTATAGTTCGTTTGATCGAAATTTACTTTTCTCAAAATACGATGAAAAAGAAAGACTTTACCCTCCGCAGTGACCACAATTGGAAATCGGAAGCAGGATATAAAATATTTGTCGCCGATCGCGGCGCAGTACGATTTGATGTCCCCCAAGATTGGATTGTTAAATTTAAAGAGAAATCCGTCAGCTTCCATGACTTAGAGCCGACCGACGATACGGGTGCGTTAGAGATGTCATTCCAACGTCTTCCGCCCCATGATTGGTCAACCTTTCCCCTCAAGCAAGCCTTAAAACAAATCCTTGATGATGACGATCGCGAAATTCTCTCAAAGAGTAAAATTACAAGCGCCAGTCGTGATGGCATGAAGTTAGTCTGGGCAGATTTGCGCTATATTGACGCAACCGAAAAACGCGAAGCGACTTCTCGGATCTTGGTTGGAATTGGTGGTAATGTTCAGGTTCTATTTACCTTTGACTACTGGACAGAAGGCGAAGAGCAAATGCGTCAAGTCTGGGATGTCGTATTGCGATCGCTACGCCTCGGCTTATTCATTCCCGATCCCACTAAAGGCGATGTAGTTAATCCCAATCTCAACTAATAAAAACCAAGAGAGAGTTGCGGCGCTTCGCGCCGCAACTCTCTCTTGGTTTTTGTCGCTGTCCTAACATTAATGGCTATAGCTATATTAAAAAACAAAAAAGAGTGACAGCACTTTGTGCTGTCACTCTTTTTTGTTCTAAAAAAAATTTAACCTTCAGTCAAATTATCAGAAAGAGGCTGAATGCTAACAATCTTACCGCCCATACGAGTGATACTACGCATTTTTTCGTTCATGCGATTGTAGGGAACTTTGATAAACACATTGTCACAGTCTCTCAAACTGTTGTTTGTATTGAAAGGCTGCTCATAGATATTGAGTCCAGCGACTTCATAGAGAAAGTAACGATTAGCAGTACTTGAAGGAGGAATCATAGCAATAGGTTTGATAGAAGATAGATAAAAAAGATTTTCTTAGAGATGAGATATTTGTCCCACGCTGCGCGTGGGACAAATATCTCAGGGTCTAGCAATGCAACTAAGCGAGGGAAACGCTAGCGATCTTGCCGCCCATTCTATTGATGCGTTGCATGGTGTTTGATAGATCTTCGTAGGAGACGATGTACTCACGGTTGCAACGACGTACCTTAGGATAGCGAGGCAAAGAAGCTGCCGCAACTTCGATGCGGTACAAGCGAGTGCCAGAACCAACCGAGGAGCGTCCAAAAGCGCGATTGGTCATAGCGCCTCTGGATTTGCGATAAGCAAATCCTTCATTGCCGCCAGAAGAACCAACGATCATAGAAGTGGTATTTTGAGCAAGCTCTACAGCCAATCTGGAGCTGCTGCCTTCGAGTTGAGAGCGATCGCTGCTAGCATAGCCACGATAAAGGCGAAACAGTCTGGTAAATCCAGCAGTCTTGTCGCCAATATTGTTTTCAAAGCCACGATAGTAAGGAGCTACTGACTCGCCAAAGTTGGTTTCATACTCGATTGAGTCAATGTAAGAGTCAATGTCAGCGTCATATCCTTCATTTTGGTAGCGATCGAGATGTTCGATCACTTCTGCTTCGCTGTAAGGAGCGCGTCCAAGCAAATGCTTGAAGTTCAACTCAATTACACGGGTCTGAAAATTAGGATAGAGAAACTTTGTTTTATATAGCTCGGACTTGGCAACGGCACGCACAAAGTCGCGAACGCTGATTTGTCCATTGTTTAGCAAAGACTCAAGACCGACTAAACGCTCCGAAGCCATGATGTAATCGTTACCCAATACATGACGATAGACAGCATTAATTACCGTTTTGGCATTGTCAGCAGTCCAATTTGGGAGCAGTTCAGCAGGAGCAGTCTCGCTATAAGCGATTGTTCCTAAACGGGAGGCGGCAGTTGTAATTGCCATCTTTTATTCTCCTTTTTGAATTTAAATTAAGTAGAAATTAACTTCAAGATTTTATTAAAAATATTGCAAAGCAATACCTCTAATCAAACCCTAGATGAACACACTATGCAATAGCAATTTTTATAACAAGACGGTTGTCATGACATAGTCTAGGGCGAAGTTAATTTGGTCTAGATCACTTATGGTTACTGCTCTCTAGCTTTGATGACAAAAAGGATTAGCACCTAATAATGCCGCAATTTCATGTGTTAAGATTCATTACTTTTCTCTCTTGCCAAATCAAAAAGCGATCGCACTTTCTCATGTTTAACATTTGCTTAACTTTTATCGCTAAAACCCAAACGAGAAGTGCGGCGCGAAGTGCCGCACTTCTCGTTAAAAGTCCCATGCCTGTTTAGGCTAACGAAAACCTTTGCCCTGCGATGATTTTGTCCAGAGCATTAACTCACCATCAGCATTAGCCGCCGCTAACTTTTTGCCTAGGGGATGCCATTGCAAAGCCGTGATTTCGCCCATCGGCGTTTCTAGAGCTTGTACCCAGTTTTGAGCATCTTTCCAAATGGCAATTCTGCCATTTTCATCGGCGGAGGCTAACACTTGGGAATTGGGTTTAAAGGCAACAAAACCAACAATGCTGTTATGCCCCTTAATCACTTCGCCTTCCCAACCCACATTGAGGTCAGCATGTTTTTCCCATACCACCACATCAGAACCGCTTGAAGAAGCCAGTAAAGGCGAAGTCTTGTTGGCAGACCAGTCAAAGCCTCGAATCTTCCCCGGGAAGCCCTGCATCCGCCAAGGAGAGGCATCAAATTCATTGCCCAGCCATTGCATGACCACAACTAAGTTGTCGAGGGTACTGGCTACTAGATATTCCCCCGATCGCTCCCATGAGAGTTTAGCGGTCGCCGTTGGCATTTCAAATAAAAGCGGATCAGCATACCAATCTTGAGCTGTCCACACCTTAACGCCCCCATCTCCACCAACGCTGAGATATTCGCCGCTAGGATGCCATGCGATCGCTAGTACCGTGGATTGCTCAAAATTTAACGTAGTCACAATATCAAGGGTTTCCGCACTCCATACCTGCACATATTTACCAAAACTAAAGGCAAATTCGGCGCGGGTAGGATGCCAAACGAGATGCTCGATCCAGACTTTGCCAAGATCGATGGTGGCAGCGATCGCAGGTTGCTCGCCATCCAATTTCCATACGCGCACTTGTCCATCCTGTCCTGCGGCAGCAAACCAACACTCATTTTGAGAAAAGCCGAGACAATCTATGGATATTTCTGTGGCAGATTGCAACTCGGTTTGCTTTTGGGCAAGATTGTGACCCGCGATCGGTTCATCAAATAACCCAATTTCCCCAGAGGCAGTGGCGGCGGCGAGATATTTGCCTTGCGATGACCAAGTGATCGTGGTGATATATTCACTGAGAGTGATCTGTGACTGTGGCTTAGGATTGAGGATCAGGGTGGTCTTTGGCTTTGGCATATTGATTCTTTTGTACGCTCAACAGCATTTTACTGGGACAATGACTACATGTTTAGACAACTCTAAATCTATGCCAAAAAATTGGGCGATCGCTATAGTTCTATTTTCTTGTTTTACTTTGCCCACAACCGCCTATGGTAACGATAAAAGATCTCGCCGCCTCAATGACCTAGAAATAGATCGCCAAGTTATTGAAAGCAGTCCAGTCTTGCGACGATGGCTAGATAACGCCCCTAATCTCTTGGATGATATTTATCATTCACCAAGTTTTGATGCAAAATTGCGAGTGGGGATTACTTCTCGCAATAACTCTCTGGGAATAGAAGCGGGTGTGGAAGATTTGTTTTTAGGGCAGTCGCCTTTGACGGTGAGCGGTGGTTTTCAGTCGGAGCTAAGTGGGCGGGAGAGTGAGATTCAAGCAAATCTACGTTACTATGTGCTACCCCTCGGTTCCTACTGGAATATTGCCCCCGTAATCGGCTACCGTCAGCTCAACCAAAGCGATCGCCCCCAAATTTCAGGCTTAGATATTGGCTTGCAAGGAATTTTAGTGTTGTCGCCCCAAAGTTCTGATATCCGTCTCAGTCATACTTTTACTTCTCCTCAAGGCAATTTAGAGCTAAGCACCACGACCCTCTCGACCAGCTATGCACTTACCAATAATTTGCGACTAGGTACAAAAATTGAATGGAGGCGATCGCCTTTGGTTTATGACAGTCGGGTCGGTTTTTTATTGGAGCTAGCGCTGTAGGTAGGGCAGGTTCACCCGCTAGGCGGGTAAATCTGCTTCTGAGACTTTGTTATGCGAAGTCAACTAATTCTATTTCGCTTCTTTTTTCTTCGTTACACTTTTGAAGTATTCCTTAGCTCGACTGAAAGCATACTGAAACTTATCTCCTAGAGTTGGTTCTGGCAATACAGCAACGGTAACTTCTTCATCAGGAAATTCTTTTAAACGATAGCCATATTCAAGGTTTTCTTGATAATTACGCAAAATTGGATAGAGGCGCACAGCACCCTTTAGCAACTCTTTCTCTTGTTGGAAGATCGCACGACTGATTTGATTGCTGCGTTCCACTGCCATCGAACCTGCGGGAACCCATTCCTTCCCCTTGATGCGGATGAAGATATTAAACTCTGGCAATCCCTTATCCTTCATCTCATCATATTTGTTGGCTGCCACCTGATGTTTATTCGGTTCTTTCTTCTTCTTTTTCTGCCCCGAACCACCAGCAAATCCTTTTACTTTAGTTGAACTCATCGTTTTACCTTTGTTTTATTATAAAGAGTTTTTAAAATCAAGATGGGAGAAGCTTTGCATCACACATCTTGATTTTTAATCATTAAATACGTTAACAAAAGTTTACTTTAGTCGATGATCCAAACACAATCATTCTTTAGGCAAGAAAATTAGGGAGGTTAAATTTGTTTGCATCCAAGCCCGAAAAGCCCGCATCGCCGCACTGCGTCCTTCACTGAAGCTAAGTTCTAAAAACTGGGGAATAATATTGCACACAGGAATATTACCAAAAATGGGGCTAAGCTCTGATTCGATGTATTCGCCATCCTTCAAGATATAAATTTTAAGATTTTTGTCGTATAGCCATAGTTCAGGTACACCAAGAACGCGATAGACATCAAATTTAGTTTTAGAAGTGACATCCACCTCGATCGCTAAGTCAGGTGGTGGGTCAATAGCCATATCGAGTTCACGAATGCCCCGCATGGCAACGTTGTTTTGAATGTAAAAGCATTCATCAGGTTCTAGCCCCGCCCGTTTAGCCTTGGCTTTGAATGTAGTAGAGCCATAGCCTTCAAAGTCTATTCCTAGCTCATCTAGCAAAACTTGGACAAAGTAACTAATCAAGACTTTAATTTTTTCGTGTTCAGGTAAGGGCATAAAGATTTCTAATACACCATCTAAGTAAGCAATTCTTGTCCTACGCTTTTCGCCAAGATCCTCAAGAATCGATTCAAATTGTTGCCAGTCGATATCGTGAAGGATCGTGCTTTGTCCTTCGAGAGTTTCTATTTGAGAAATTCGTAATAACGTGGTCATTATGGATATCTCCTGTAAGGATGCCACTGAATGTTAATTGGTTCAAAGATAGCTTCCACATCGGTTCCGAAATGACTCTCCGCTAACTTCAAGAGATGGCTCAACGTATCGAGTCTAGAACTGAAGATATTTTGTAATGCTTTGATCTTCTCATTTTCCATATACATTCAAGCCAGATAAATTAGGGTTGTAATGCAATTATGGCTTAATGACTATTACCGTGAGTCGTTATTTTTAGGCGATCGCATCAACAATTCTCATTATGACTTTTGATTTGCCTGAGCTGTCAAATTCTGAACGAAGGCATAGGCTTTTTAAAGACAGCTATTGCGAATAGTCGCAATAGCTATTACTAGATCAAGACAAAATCCTCATAATGAGAATTGCTGCGATCACACCAAAATCTATCTTCTAAAGGCGATCTCTATTACTATCAACAGTAAAGTCAAAATGAAGTTCATCTTCACGCACACCAAGTTTTGTATAGAATGTGATCACGGAGGCATTGCTGATGTCATGTCTACTTAACCCAAAATCTGTTTAAGCTTATCAATCAAGATGACTCTTCGAGCTTCAATAAATGCTCCAAAATCCTCAATTTCAAAGCTAACATCTGGAATCAAATGGCTGTTAAGAAATAAGACTCGATCTTGTTTTGCTAATAGTGAATCTTTTACCCAAGTTGATAGATACTTATCCTGTTTTTCCATGTTCTCATTAGCATCCAGCATTTGAAGATTCAAGATAGAGTCGTAGGTTGCCGATCCATATTTTTCCTTGTCCGCAACTGAAAGTTCGCCGAACTTATTCTTTGGATGTATATGATCTTTATGGAAGTCATTGTTTTTATAGTCAAGATTCGGATATAACAATGCCAATATAGAGAAGGCATACATGTCATCTTTTGGGGTCAGGAGGATTTCTGTGATGAACTCATCCGTAATCCCCATATCTCTTTTCGTGTTTTCATTGATAGTACTGACAGGAAATTCTGGAGTAATGGATTCAGATTCAATAGCTGCTGTCGATACATCGCTAGTGAATGCCTTACGGATCTGACTAAGCATACTATCCGATGTTCCACCGAAAATTCTCTTGATCAAAGCCACATGGAGCCATTTTTTAATGATATTCCTATCGCTTTCATATGAAATTTTTTTATGAAAGTCTCTGTATATATTTTTATGGTAAATGTAATAGATTATTGGAATCAGCGCATTTTTTGATGTTAATGTCGAATCCGAAAATCCAAATGATCTTACAAGATCGAATACCGAAAGGATTGCATCTCGAATTTTATCCCACTCATTTTCAAATTCCCTAGCATTTTCTTTTGAGAAATTTGTAACCTTGAATTTAATGTCTCTGCTGTACAGATACAAAAAAGTCTTCAAGATGAAATCTTTTGAAATTGAAAATCCTTTGTCTTGGACGTTATCGACCAGCGTATGAATTTCTTTTCGGGCATCTTTGCTTTTCCAATTAGCAACAGCAATGGACATGATCAAATCTGAAAAATTCAGTGGTTCACCCCCGCTGTTTATTCTTATGAAAATATTCAGCGCTTTATCAAGACTTTGCTCTGTTTCGAGGAAGAAGTTTATGGTTGGCTTTGAGTGAATTACATTTTTTAGCGTCGCCAAACTTTTAAATGAAAATTTATTTGTTCTTAGACAGTGGGTATCAAGATATTCATGAAAATCAAAATCATCCGCAAGAGCAAGAATTTCAGAAACCTTAAACCACTTTGCTTTGTTTGACTCAAATTCTTTTTCCTTCAAAAACTTAAATTCAAAATCTCTTCCATCTTCCTCATTTTCTAACGGATTCTCAATATTCAAATATAGGTGTCTAGTTGGATAGACTCGTTCATTATTTTCTTCATGGAGTCTTGGTGTTCGGTATGCATAGCTTCCACGAAGTCCAATATAAAGAGATGTCAACCGTTGCTGACCGTCAAGCACCGCTGTAAAATCGTTGTGACCAGTGGTTGAAAATTCGTTGTTATGAGTTGCGTAGCGTTGCTTGAAATCTCTAAGGAATTGATAAAACTTATAGTCTCTCCTAGTGTCACCTTCAACTCGCCAAAACAAAAATGAACTGATAGGATAATTTCTCATTATTGAGTCAAACAGCCATTCTATTTTTTCGTGACTCCACACAAATTCACGTTGAATGGCAGGGAGTAGATATTGGTTATTTTCAATATTTCTAATTGCAGCAGCAATGGTGATTGGGATTTGAAATGACATTTAAGATTCCTGAAAGTTTTTATTCAATAGACCTGTTGGGTAATAAGTTCAAAAAACCTTGCAACATCGACTGAGTAAGGGTTTCAAGGATTCCTAGCTAGAAGTCTTGAAAGCTAATCACCGTGAGGGTTTCAGCGATTTTAGTCGTTATTACCCAACAGGTCTAATAACGCTTGAAAAATCGGATACCGTATTCTTAAGCGTCACAATTACAGAATTTATAACACAACTGTGGTTTATTCTCGGTATTTAAGGGCAAATTACCGCAGATTTTACTCTAATTCAAACTTGATCGCCTCAACAATTATCTTCTTAAGTTTGTAAGGCGCGATCGCTATTACTGTGGGTCATGAGTTTTAGACGATTGCGATACCAGTCAAATCAAATTTTTTTACATTTGGGTTAATATTACATAAAGAAATTACTGAGTTAGTCATGTAAACGAATCGCTTTGTCTAAAAATTAAAAGGACTTGAATGATATGACAGCTATCTTAGAAAAAACAAAGGATAAAGCTTGGACTGATGAAGAGTTTATGGCTTTAGCTGATGATGGCAATTGTTACGAAATTGTAGATGGAGAGTTGGTAAACTTGGGCAATTCAGGTATGGAGCATGGGAATATTGGCATATTCCTCGGTGGGCTAATCGAGATATTTGTAAGGCAGCATAATCTTGGCGTTACTTGCGACTCCAGTACAGCATTTAAGATGAAGGGAGGTAATAAGCGATCGCCCGATATTTCTTTTGTGAGTAAAGAGCGATTGATTGGACTAAAACGATTGCCTAAAGGCTTTTTTGATGGTGCGCCCGATCTAGTTGTTGAGATTATCTCTCCAGGCAATACTTTTGAGGAAATCCACAACAAGATTGAAGAATATTTTGCAAGTGGAACTAGACTGCTGTGGGTAATCCATCCTGATGAAAGATATGTGCTGGTTTACCATAGCCCTCAGTCCGATCGCCTATTACGAGGTGATGATATTTTAGATGGAGAAGATGTAATTTTAAACTTCAAGGTTCCAGTCAGCGAGTTATTTAGAACTTTAGCATTCTAAGAGAATTAATTAGCAATCGCCTCAACAATCTATCTCCTATGAATGAATGTGATAGCTTAGAGATAGCTATTTACTGGGTAAAAGCGTATGAGCAATCTTGTAACAATTGACGACATTTACAAACTGTTCCAAAACTCTCAAGAACTAGCGGAAAAACGTGCTGTCGAGTTTGATCGCCGTATGGCTGAGTCTAGAGCCGAAGCCGATCGCAGTATGGCGAAGCTGGAAAGAACAGTAGAAAGAACCACTAAAGCCGTTGAAGCGCTTACAACTAGATGGGGGCGTTTTGTCGAGGAATTAGTAGAGCCTGCCGTATTACGACTCTTTCAAGAAAAAGGCATTGACGTAAAAGAAGTGTATCCTCGTGCAAGAACTAAGCGACAAGGCTTGGCGATGGAGATAGATATTCTGGCTGTGGATGACACTGAACTAGTGTTAGTGGAATGTAAATCACGTTTGTCAAAAGATGATGTGGATGAATTTGTTGAGAAGTTAACGCGCTTTAAAGATGCTTTTCCTCATTACCGTAACTATCAGGCTTATGGCGCTGTGGCGGGAATTGAGATTAACGAGGGTATAGATCGTTATGCTTATCGTCAGGGTTTGTTTGTAATTAAGCCTTCGGGTGATGGGGTAGTGATCGCGAACGATGACGATTTTAAACCTGTTGCATGGTAAAAAAAATCAAACAATAAAAAAGCCGCCTGTAGGCGGCTTTTTTGTTAACCTTCCTTCAGTTGGCTAGAAGGTGAATCTAGGTCAAAGAGAACTTGCAACATTTGCATAGCCTTGCGGCGCGTCTCGATGTCCTGTTGGGCGCGAAGCTGTACCATCGGATCATGAAGAATTTTGTTGATGATGCCGCGAGTCATGCTCTCGATCACATCCTGATGCTTATCCGCAAAATCATTTCCGAGACGCGATAGAGCTTTTTCCATTTCCTGCTCACGGATGATTTCCATCTTTTGACGTAGCTTGCTGATCGTGGGGACAGTCTCTAGCGATCGCCACCATAGATCAAAACCAGCCACACAGCCCTCTAATAAAATCTCAGCTTGCATTGCCATTTGACGGCGGCTTTCTTGGTTTTCGGCGACCACGGCTTGCAGATCATCGACGTTGTAGGCTTTGGTATTGGGCAACTCGTTGACATCGGAGCCGATATTGCGGGGAACCGAAATATCAACTAAGGTCAAGCCCGTATGATTTGCGGCAATTTCTACTAAATGCTGCTTGCTAATAATTACCTCAGTCGAAGCTGTACTGGTAAATACCAAGTCGGAAATCGCCACGCAATCAAACATCTGCTCTAGAGGGCGAATATCAAACTCAGCGCCACTGGCTTCAAATTCCTTGATCAAGTCTTCGGCACGTTTGCGAGATCGGTTGACGATCGCAATTTTTTGAGCGCCTTTAGAAATGAGATGCTTCACCAATAGGCGCGACATCTTGCCAGCACCAATGATCGTAGTGTGCTTATCTGACAAATTTTGCAGCTTGATCTGAGCCAGCTCTACCGCTGCCGAACTGATCGAGACTGCTCCCGTGCCGATTTCGGTCTCGGTGCGTACCCGTTTACCAGCAGAAAGAGCATCTTTGAATAGTTGATTGAGAATACGACCTGCGCCGTTGTGTTGCTGAGCCAAACGATGGGTAGTTTTGACTTGGGCAAGGATCTGACCTTCACCCAATACAAGACTGTCTAAACCTGAAGCTACCCGCATCAAGTGCGTAACTGCATCTTGACGTAACAAAATAAATAGATAGCGGCGGAGAAACTGTAGAGGTAGTTGGCTAAATTCCGATAAAAACTGCATAATTTCGCGAATGCCACTTTCAGCTTCGCTAGTAACCACATACAACTCAAGGCGGTTACAAGTACTCAAAATCGCAGCTTCTTCAATACTCGGATAGCTCATTAGTTGAGCGATCGCTGCTTCCATGCGATCCTCTGGAATACTCAACTTTTCGCGTACTTCTACAGTCGCCGTTTTGTGACTCAAGCCAACAACTGCAATATTCATATCGTAAATGCGTTTCTTATTTAAGAATTGGACTAGAAATGATTATGTTATTGGTAGAGCTTATCAGGAGATAGATACCAATGTAGTAGGTACTTATTACTCCTTAACGTTCTGTAACAGAGTCAGACTGATATAGCATATAGGCATGGCATTTCTAAATTATTTGCGAGAAAAATATAGTCTAGACACTTCGACAATCTAGACACTTTGCTCAGCTTAGCAAAGGACAAAGCTAAAATAACCATAAGGCGATCGCTAGTTGCTAAAAGTAAAATGGTGATCGCTTTACAGCGCTTTGCGCTTAATTAAACCCCAGAGAGATTTTGGGAAGCGGCGCGGAGCGCTGCTTCCCAAAATCTCTCTGTACTACTCAAAGCCTCAATAGGCTGTAAATGATGTTAAACAAATGCTTGGCTGATGAGATGGTCGCTAAATTGCTATTTGAATAAGTGCAGTAAAGGCGATCGCCCGTCAAAAAATTGGTAAGCTAAAGATTTAGGCAGCTAAAGACTTGTTCAACTGTTAGCTCTAATTCAATTCCTGTTAAAACTGGTAACCGATCTCTATTTGTAAGTTCTCTAACGCGGCGATCGCTATCTACTACCAAAATGCTTTCATCTTCTGCATCAACCAACCAACCTAGCTCAGTCCCATATTCGGCACAGTGTAAGAGTTTTGCTAAAACTTGTTTGTATCGTTGATCGGGAGAAAGAATTTCAATTGCCCAATCAGGATGGATTTCAAAACGGTTAGCGATGCGACCTGATGGCAAACGGGGGATTCTCTCCCAACGGAATACAGCTATATCTGGAACGATCGCTAATCCACCAAAAACACAGCGCAGTTCTGGAAAAGCTAGAGCAATTTGCTTTGGTTGAGCAATTTTGCTAATGTTTTGACAGAGTGTACCTTGTAATAGACTGTGTTCTCCTTGGGGCATGGGTTTTTGAGTGATTTGTCCATCAATAAATTCAGAGGCAGGTTTCGTCTCTGGCAATTGCAGAAATTCATCTATAGTTATGGGTCTAATTGCTGTAATAGTCATAGCCATATACCCTATAAAACTTCTTTAATTTTAACAGCGATCACCTCTCAAAATCTCTATTTGAATAAGTGCAGTAAAGGCGATCGCTAGATGTAATTTTTCCCAACAAAAAGCAAGGGGCTTAAGCCCCTTGCTTTTTGTTGATAAATGGAGTGATTTACACCCTCATCTAATAGAACTAATTAACGCAAGTTAATAATCTTAGGGCTATCGCTGGTCAAGTGGATAGTGTCAACAAAACGAGCAGTTTTGGATTGAGTAGAGATGACCAAAGACTGAGTACGGCAACCGCCGCCAAAGAAGCGCACACCTTCCATTAAAGTACCAGGGGTGATACCGCAACCTGCAAACAAGACATTCTTACCACAAGCCAATTCGTTAGCATCATAGACCTTATCAGGATCAGTAATGCCCATTTCCTTAAGACGAGCAATGTTGCCATCGCGTGTCCACTTTTCGCTTTCAGGAGTATTTACTTCGGCTGGATCATAGACTAAGCGACCTTGGAAATGTCCACCCAAGCAACGCATTGCCGCTGCGGAAATGACACCTTCAGGAGCCGCGCCGATACCCATAAGCGCATGAATATTGGTTCCTGCGAAACCACAACAAATTGCAGCAGATACGTCACCATCGCTAATCAAACGGACGCGAGCGCCTGCGGCACGGATTTCTGAAATTAAGCCTTTGTGACGAGGACGATCCATAACGACAACAACCAATTCATCGATCGCACGATTTAGACATTGCGAAAGAATGGTTAGGTTCTCGGTAGGTGTTTTACGGATATCAACATGACCCTTTGCCGCAGGAGGCGCAGCGAGTTTGTCCATATAAAAGTCAGGAGCTTGGAATAAACCACCACGCTCAGAGATTGCCAAAACTGCCATCGAGCCATTTTGACCATAGGCAACGAGGTTTGTCCCTTCGCAAGGATCAACAGCGATGTCAATTTCTTGTAATTCTTCGATGGTGCAGAATTCAGCTGCATTGGGCTGAGTGCAAATACCAACTTCTTCGCCGATATATAGCATAGGAGCTTCGTCACGTTCGCCTTCGCCGATAACGATACGTCCACGCATATGGATTTTGTTCATGCGTTCGCGCATTGCTTCAACGGCAGCTTCGTCAGCTTCGTCTTTTTTACCTAAACCCATAAAACGAGAAGATGCGATCGCCGCTTGTTCCACGACCTCAATAATCTCAAGGCTAATAGTATTATCCATGCGTAGGAATCCTTAATTTATCTAAAATTTTGTAGCTATTATTTTTTGGTATTGCTGTAAAGTAATTTTTTAGTAATTATGTGGTAGCCGTTTTACGTTTACGACATAGTTACTCTAAATTTTCTAGAAGCAGAAAACAAAATCAAATTAGTTGTGCTTTACTACACAACCTCGCCATTAAGTTTACAGGGCAGAAGGACAAATTAAAACCCAGAGGAGGGATGGTAGCACTTCGCTTTACCCTCTCCCTTCAGGCTTTAGTTTGCTAAATTTGGTTAAGAATTGCTTAACACTGGTAGGATCTAGATCATGGGTGTTGATTCTCTACCCAATTTAAAGTATTCCGTATAACTGATATGTTGCCAGACTATGCTGACCATTCTGTTTTTGACGCTGAGATGATTAAAGACCATTTGGATGTCAGTATCCAAAATCTAGATCAGCTAGATCTAGATTTTAACTATGTAGATAAACCGCAGGAAGCCTGTGGAGTTTTTGGGGTGATTGCAGCAGAAGGGGATGTCGCAAAACTTGTATATTTTGGACTCTATGCTTTACAGCATCGTGGGCAAGAGTCCGCAGGGATCACTGTGTATGATGCTCAAGGTATAACGCATACCCACAAAGCGATGGGCTTAGTTGCTCAAGTTTTTAATGAAACTATCCTCTCCGAAATGAAGGGTGCTTTAGCGATCGGGCATAATCGCTACTCAACTACAGGTTCAAGCAAGGTTTGTAATGCTCAACCGATTGTTGTGAGTACGAGATTAGGAGATTTTTCGCTAGCGCATAATGGCAACTTAGTTAATGCTACTGAGTTACGCGGCGAACTCTCGGCGCAGGGTCATGCACTAGAGTCAACTACAGACTCAGAAGGTATTGCCTTTGCAGTGGGAGAGGCTGTTGAAGAAGGTAAGGATTGGCAAGAGGCGATCATTACCGCGCTGCACCGATGTGAAGGTGCATTTAGTCTAGTAATGGCAATTCCTAATGCGATCGTGGGCGCGCGCGATCCCCACGGTGTTCGACCTCTGGTAATTGGGAAAACTCCAGATGGGGCTTATGTGCTGTCTTCGGAAACCTGTGGTCTCGATATTATTAGTGCAGAGTACATCCGTGAAGTTGCTCCCGGGGAATTGGTAATTCTCAGCATTGAGAACGGGATTCAGTCCGTATCATGGCAGACTCCTAAGCCCAAGCTGTGTGTATTTGAGATGATTTATTTTGCGCGTCCTGATAGTGTCATGCATGATGAAAGCCTCTATACCTATAGACTTCGCATTGGGCGCGAGCTAGCTAAAGAAAGCTTTGTAGACGCTGATATCGTGATCGGTGTACCTGATTCGGGTATCCCTGCGGCGATCGGGTTTTCTCGTGAGTCAGGAATTCCCTATGGAGAAGCACTGATCAAAAATCGCTATGTAGGACGGACTTTTATTCAACCAACTCAAGCCATGCGCGAGTCTGGTATTCGGATGAAACTGAATACACTCAAGGATGTTTTGCAAGGAAAGCGGGTAATTGTGATCGATGATTCGATCGTAAGGGGAACGACGAGTCGTAAAATAGTAAGGGCATTGCGTGAGGCTGGAGCCATAGAAGTACATATGCGTATTTCTTCACCGCCTGTGACTCACCCTTGTTTTTATGGTATCGATACTGACTCGCAAGATCACTTAATAGCTGCTCAAAAATCTGTAGAGGCGATCGCTGAACAGATTGAGGTCGATACGTTAGCGTATTTGACTCACGACGCAATGTTGAGAGCGACTAATATGGATACCACGCATTTTTGTACAGCTTGTTTTACAGGAACATATCCAATCGAAGTTCCTGACAAACTCAAGCGCACCAAACTTATGCTAGAAAATACCGCACCATGACCAAGATCCTTTTTCATCTCGCATTTCCAGTCAAGGACATTCCCAGCACTAAGGCTTTTTATATTGATGGTTTAGGTTGTTTGGCTGGGCGAGAGTCAAGCGATTCAATAATTATGAGTTTGTATGGTCATCAGTTAGTAGCACATGTTGTTAAAGAAGATTTTGATGCTCAACTCGGCGTCTATCCCCGACACTTTGGGCTAGTCTTCTATTCAGAAAGTAACTGGATGGCTTTATTAGAAAAAGTTCATGATAAGCGGCTCAAGTTTTATCAAAAGCCGAAGATCCGCTTTGTAGATACACCTTTGGAGCATCGCACGTTCTTTTTAGCTGACCATTCGGGCAATATTTTAGAATTCAAACACTATAAGTTTGAGACGGCTATTTTTGGTGAGACTGACTTTCATGAAGTTGGTGATGCTGATGTGATGCAGCAACTTCCTGTAGTTACATACTAGGGATTATAAAAAAGAGTGGTGATGCTTGGCATCGCCACTCTTTTTTTGTAATTATGGCTTACCCAAGCATTGTGAGGCGGTGCTTCGTGCCGCCTCACAATGTTAAAGAAAAAAGAGATGGCGCTAGCGCCATCTCTTTTTTCTAGTGGGTTAATTCCTGCTTTTAATTTCTTCCGAAGCATTTGCAGTTGCTTTTTCTTTTGTCTTTGACGGGCTGAGCCGCCTTTACCCTTATCGTTTCTCCCTTCATGGCGCGGAGATTCCCAACTTTTTAGTCTTTGACTCATATTGATTTACCAATATCTAGCTTGCTAAATAACAATATTCTGATTATCGAAAATATAGCTATCCACCTTAAGCATGAAAGTAACAATGTAATGATGCCCTGTGACTTGTGCCGCGCATTGTTAATCTAGACTAATTTTTGTTTGAGTTCTTCAGGATTTCGGAAACCAATGGCGATCGCTTTGCCGTCTTTGACAAATAGGGGGCGTTTTAATAGCATCGAATCTTTGGCATAGGCTTCAATCCATTGGATATGTGACCATGTTTCTTTTTCAGTACCAAGCGCTCGATAGGATTGTCCAGAGGTATTCCGCATTGATCTCTCACCAAGTGCATTTACCCATTCAGCGATCATTGTTCTCTGGGGAGGATAGTCTTTGGTATTAATAAATTCATGGGGGATTTGTTGGCTTTCTAACCAAGCGATCGCTTTTTTACAAGTTCCACAGTTAGGAATGCCATAAACCTGAATAGTCATAATAATTACTCTAATAAACTTACAGGTATTGTTTAGGATAGTCTGTACTTTGCGCTAACCGTCTATTTTCCTGCATATTTTTCCTGCACATTGATAATATATTACAAACCAAAAACCAAAAAGACGAGTGGCGGTGCTTCGCACCGCCACTCGTCTTTTTGGTTTCATAAAGTTGCGCCCCGCAGGGGCGCAACTTTATGACTATTTACTCGCTATCCCACTTAGTTTGGTCATATCCTAGCTGAGTTGCAGCCGTTTGCTCTGCTTCAGTGAGATCTTCCCAGATTTTTTCTGCTGATACAGGGATGTCGTCATCACCTTCCCAACTAGCCTGTGTCCAGCCCAAAACACTCCAAAGTTTTTGGTCTTCACTGGATAAGTCATCCCACTCAGGAAAATCCAACTCTCCCTCCCACTTGTCTTCGTCCCAACCTAGCTGGCTCCAGAGTTCTTGCTCCGCCGAGCTTAGATCTGTCCAACTTAGTTCACTCCAAAATTCATTTGGATCGCCAATTACTTTACGGATTGTTGTCATAAAAATTTTGCTCACGAATTAGATTCACTTATATTTCATCATAGATTTTGTACTTATCCCTAAGCAACAGTTAAAATTTAACCTATGGATTTAAAAGCCAAAATAAACAAGGGGCAGAGCTTTGCGCCTCCCCTTGTTTATTTCGTTTATTTTGATGTTAAGCGCTTTCCTAAGCTGCGGTAATAAATCGTGCCAACGATCGCAAAAAATATGACATAGGCGATCGCTTGTACTAAATACAGTTTATCGGTATAGCCAAATAGGGAACTAAGAATTACGCCTGGGAATTTTTCGGCAGGTAATACTTTGCTTGTGTTCCAAACCATATTGCCAAGGATGCAGGAATGTTCACGGGCAAAATGCTCATAGTAAAAACAAATAGCTTCGGACTTGCGATCGCTTTGAGCCAAAATCCGTAAAGCCGTATCAAAATGTCCGAGAGCAGAAATTACTAGCCCAGAGACAATCGATAGGAGCATAAAGCCCATAATTTTGAAGAAGGCGCGGATATTAATTTGGATACCAAATTTGAATAATGCGATCGCGATTAGAGTAGCTGCGCCAATCCCACTAAAAGCCCCGAGGGCAGGCATAAATCCTTCTTGGAATTTGGCAGAGATAAATAAGACGACCTCAAAACCTTCGCGCAAAATGGCAAACAGGATTAATCCAAAAATTCCTAAGCCTGCTTTTTTCCCTTTACCTAAAACATTATTTAACGATCCTTCGATTTCTCCCTTCATAGCGCGACTCTGTTTGGTCATCCAGATCAACATCCATGTCAACATGGCGATCGCTGCAATACTGAATAGACCTTCGAGTAATGGCTCAAACACTGCCGATAGTTCGGGGTTGCTCGTACCAACGCTTTGCATGAACCAGTTAAATAAGATACCAACGATCGCACTAATTACTAGTCCAGTACCAATACCCGCAAATACCCATTTATTTAGATGCGATCGCTTAGCACGTTTGAGATATGCCATAACGATACCAATTACCAGTGCGGCTTCGACACCTTCGCGCAAGGTAATCACAAAAGTTGGAAGAGTTAAGCTGAAGTCCATAGAAGTTTTTAGATAAAAAGTTTTCTTATTCCCTGTGGGAGAGAGGCTAGGGGTGAGGGGATTTATGATTTTGCGTAAACCTTGGCAGCAGCTTGTTCATTGCCCTTAATCAGTTCTGACATATCAGCAACGGAAAGCACAGGCTTCTCTGGGGCGATCGCAGTGGGATATGCCGATTTGAGCTTTTCTAAACTGGCAGTAAATTGTTTGTGAGATTCAGGATGTTCCTTTTCCATGGCTGCCGCAATGTTTTTATACAACTGCTCTACATAAATTGTGAAACCGCGGGAGTCTTGATATTCGATGATTTCTTTGATTTTGTCATTGGCGATCGCGGCTCGGTATTCTGTACCCGCCGTATCAAGAATCGTATTAATCACTTGCAGTGCAAACTTCGGTGATTGACGTTGGGGCTCAGGAACTGCGGCGATCGCTGCATCAATAGCTGCGCTCGCTTCAGCATATTTCGCCGCAATACTTGGATCGGTGGGCTTGGACTTAACCAACTGCTGTAAGTCCATTAACACTTGCTTAAATTCTTTAACATTACGCTCCTTCAGTTGACCTTCCACATCCGCATAAATTTCTTCCACAGGATGCTCGATGTGGGGAATCGCTTGGTCAGGTTTTTGAAGATCCAGCAATTCCTTTGCCACAATCATGTGACCTTTCATCAAACCTAACTTAGTTAAATAATCAACATCCTTGGCTTCACCTGTTAGCTCAACCGTTTCTGTGCCGACCATATCCTTGATTTGGTCAAACTGTGCCGCAGTTACTACTTTCTTAGTAACTAAATCTTCAGACTTAGTATAAGGACGCGCCGCCTGAATCTTGTTAGACAACCCCGCAATTCCTAGCTTCGCCTCGATCTTATCTAGCTCCGATAGGATTGCTTCATTGATATTGATTTTATTTTTACTATGACCACTCATTCCCTTTTTGTGAGACTCATTTTTAGACTCTACTTTGGACTCACTTGTCGCATTGCTGACAGATGGATTTGGGTTGGTTGCCGTTGGGGTGTTAGTACAAGCAGAAATTGCGATCACGCTAACTAAAGAGAGTGTGAATAGCGTCAAAAATGCTTTGGTCTTCAATGAAAACTGCACTAAAGATTTAAATAACTTGGTAATGATTGCGAACATGAAGATAAATTAAAGATGAATAAATAGATAATTGTTAGGTAATGCGATTAATTTGCAATAACTGATTTAAACCTATTAGAACATAAACTTGCAAGTAATTATCAATAAATAAGAAAACAATTTTTTTGTGGTGCGGCAGAGCCGCACCACAAAAAATGCAGAACCCTTAACCCGCAACTACATCAAATAAGCCCATACAGCCAGCCTCCGCGATCACATCTTGATGCGGGTGAAACATATACTTACCCGTAAACCGATAGGTCAACTCAAGAATGTGCCTCTCCGCAGTCCCCATCGTAATTACATCAGTCTCTTCGCTAGGAGTCATGCTGCGTCCTGTGCGATAGACCTGAAACATATTGGCATGGACATGAAATGTCGCCACAGGGTCAAACTCGATCATATTAAGGACATATAAACGCAATAACTGATTTTGCTGCACTGCGATCGGTTGTTGCATATAGAAATGAGGCAACCCATTAAAGGCATACATCTCATTACGCCCATCGCCATCAGTATCATATCCCGCCATGATTAACACCATCTCATCCGCAGGAGGGCGTGGCGTGGGTGGATCAATAATGAACATTCCATACAAGCCCTTACCAATATGCCGCGCCACAGGTGCAACATGACAATGATATAAATGCACACCGTAAGGCATAGCATCAAATTCATAAATAGTCGCAGCTCCATTGCGAATCGGATTAACTCCATCCATCGCCGAGGGATGTTCACCATGAAAATGCAACGAGTGTGAATGTCCTCCCTGATTAGCAAAAGCAATCCTAATGCGATCGCCTTCTGTTGCTCTTAATGTCGGACCTGGTACGCGATCATTGACATTCCAAGTAATGAAATCTGTGGAAGCATTTAACTTAACTGTTTTACTTCTCGCCGTTAGTTCAAACTCGCGCACCGTCCGTCCATTTTCTTGAGTAACCTTGCCATAATCAAATTCTCGTAAAGCCGCGATTGGATCGAGTCCACTGGTTTTAATACGTTCCTGTGAGGCAGCACTCAGATTCATCGGCGGAATCACAATCTTTTTGGGAGTGTTGCTTGGAGATTTATTTGAAGCTATGGGACTACAAGCGATCGCGCCCCCTAGCAATCCCATTCCACCAAGTCCCCACTCTAATATTTTCCTACGTTGCCGATCCATTAACTCTACTTGCAAATAGTTCCTATTTATCTTAACGAATTTCCTTCAGGTTTGCACATTACAAATATAGCGAGTATTTCTCAAAAGTGTAATTGCTCAACAGGTGTTTCGGAGAGTTGTTTTAGCTGAAATTTCTGAAATACTTGGCATACAATAGCTGCTGTAGTGACCTAGAAAATCTCTAAGGTTGGACTAACAATATGAAATTTGTAGTTGGATTTTTGCTGTTATGGCTGGTATTTGGCATCTTGGAATGGCTATTTCCCCTAAATACGAAGCAGAAACATTTTCGTAACGGTTGGCTTACAGATGTCGTGCATTTCTTTAGCAACCATATTTTGATCAATGCAGGAACTTACTTGTTCTTTTGGTTCTTATATTTGGTGTTTCATGGATTTGTTTCGCGATCGCTGCAATTGGCAGTTAGAAGTCAGCCCGCATTTTTGCAATTTTCTGAAGCCTTCTTGATTGCTCAATTAGTCTTTTATTTTTTTCATCGTTTATCGCATCAATTGCCATTTTTGTGGAGGTTTCACGCAATTCATCATAGTAGCGCTGAGTTAGATTGGCTAGCTTCCGCAAGAGTTCATCCCATGGAAATGATCATCGTGAACTTAGCGATCGCTTTCCCGCTATTTTGGTTAGGCTTCACGCGAGAGACTTTTGGCGCATATCTACTGTTTGGGGCGATTTTGCCAATCTTCAATCACTCTAATATCGGATTTCGATTTCCAGTTTTAAATAAAATTATCTCTACACCAGAGTTTCACCATTGGCATCATAGTAATGATGCTGAAGTCAGCGATAAGAATTTTTCTGGATTTCCCATAATCGATTTACTATTCGGTACTTATTATGTACCCGATCATGAAATGCCTAAAATCTATGGCATAGACGAATACATTCCCAATAGTTACTGGCAGCAGATGCTTTATCCATTTCGACGCTAGGTTAGTTCTTGTTCACGACGTTCAAATTCTAAGCCATGTTTTATCGTCTAATATTGAGTTTTTAAGTCTCAATATTAGACTTTTATTTAGTCTCACTATCGCACATTTAGACTAAAAATATAATTTCGAGATATGTGAATGGGGGTAACACTTTACTCCTCTTTTTTTCTTACTCCTTTCCCGCTAAAAGAATATGGGTTATAAAGTGAATGATTAGGGTTGCGCGGCTCCGCCGCGCAACCCTAATCATTCACTGGGAAGGGAGTAACAAAGAATTAGTAGTGCGCCGCACTACTAATTCTTTGTTTTTAGGTTGGTAGGGTATAGGTTTCGCATAAATTTATAAGCCTACGAATTTCTGTGAAACCTATATCTATAAGCTAAGCTTACGATAATGGCTCGTTATCTTCTCCGTTATGGCATTCTGGCTTCGTAAATCGCCAAATTTCGCGGTCTTACGACAAATATCGCCTAAACTGCCAAGATGAGAACATAAGTCTCTAAATAAGTCCTAAAATTAGACTACTGCTCTAATTTTAGGACTTATTGTTTTATGGGGACACGGAAGATAGCTAATAAGGTAGGTGATGAGAAATTTGAGACGAAAAAAACTAGAAAGCTAAATAATCAGCAAATTGCACTAAAAAAACCGATTGCTAAAGCCATAGCGATCGGCAAACTAACCGAAGAAGAGATCGAATATATTTTGTTGCTGATGGCTAGTTTTAGGGCATACAGCGACAAAAATAATAATTGCCATTTACAGCCTGTACGAGTGCCACCAATTGGAATCGGGAGAGCGAATTTCTTTAAGCTTAGATATAAGCTTGAAAATTTTGTTTCACCAAAAGACTTAATCAATTCTATCTGAAAATCTAAATTTCCTATTTTCTTTTACTTCAGCTTTTATTTCTTTATTGTCTTGCTTTAATGCCGACAGTTCGGTGTGGATTACTTCTATTTTGCCTAGAACTTCAGTACGGGCGACTTCCTGTTTTTGCTCTATTCGATTAATAGAACTTGTTATTCTGACTACACTAGCGAAGATTGCTAATGCAAAACTTGCTTCAACTATAAGAGGGGGCATGGATTTATATATTTCCTATGAATAAATTACTGTTTAAATTAGCAACTACAACCCCTTCAGGCAATAGAATCTCATGGATTACAACTTGACACTGAGTATTGATTTGTCTGTATGGAATTAGCTTTAACCGATAGTTGACGGCTTGGCTGCTATCGATTTTTATTAAATTCTTTGTTAACTTCAATTGCAGATTTTGACCATCAACAAATCCAACTTCACGAATAAACAATAGAGGCTGTAGATTGCCGAAAAATGCAGAATTACTTTTTAGTCTAGACAGAGAATTAATCTCTACAACCAAGTTTTGAGCAGTCATTTGCGTAGATAAAATCACTTCGCTCTTAAGGGCAAAGTTAATTGTTGATCGGTGCAAAAGTCTTGTATTCATTTTTATTTGTAGAGATTAATCTTCAGACTATTTCTTTGCCGCAGGTGACTTCTTCGCCGCAGGTTTAGCTTTTAATTTCTTGGAATCTCCCAAGATTTGAGCTGCTCCAGCAGGGGTTTTGAAAACGATCGCCTTAGAGTTTTTCGCCAAAACTGTTTTGGCTAGCCCATAGCTGCAATTTGTGGGAATCACAACCGAATAGAATGCAACACCGTCGGCACTGCAAAGCATCGATCGCTTGCCCGAACCTGTGCCTCCTGATCTGGGTAGGTACAAGCGTCCTTTTTTATCCTTAACCAATTTTGGAGCTGTCTTGGCTTCTGCCGCAGGTTTGAGCTTGATGTCAAGCGCCTTGATTGTGGATTCAGGGATTTTTGCAATTAATTGAACGGTGACATCTTTCCCGCCTCGCTTGATTTTTTTAGAACCAAAAACAAGTGGGATTCGTCTACCAGTAGCGGGTCGTTTGCCAGCCATAGTATTTATTTCCTAAACAAAGAGTTTTTTGATGGTTAAACAGATAGAGAAAATAGATATCTCTATCTGTTTAATTGGGTTCTAAACGTAGTTAAGTGCGGTCAAGGTGACTTCGCCAGCCGAACCAAATGAAGGTGTGAAAGGAATCTGTGCAGCGATCGTTGCGATGCGAGTCTCTAGAGAGATATCGACACTGATGTTTGTAGGCTGATCAGTTTCAGGGGTGACTGCTTTTTCGGCAGCGCTTAGCTTTTGTGCGATTTCCAAAGTTACACCCATGAGGTTTGTAGACTTGGCATCACCTGTGCCGACATTAAAAGCGCTGTAAGTAGAACCTAAATAGTCAGTAGGCGCAACGACAAGACCGCCACTTGTGCTAAGGCTTTCACCAATAGGTAAAGAGATATTGATGTTGTATGAAGAGCCGTCAAAGTCAGCGCTCATCGTGACATTATTCTTAGGGGCTTGACTTAAATTTGCAGCGTTGCGAGCTTTTTCAGCATCATTCAATTTGCGTGCAATTTCGACAAACGCGCCTGCCAAAGTTGTTGAGTTTAGATCCGAACCAGTAGCGACATATGCAGTCATGATTTCTTATCCTTTGAAGTGGACTTATGGGATGTGTCAAAGGTATAAGAAGTCAAAATTATTTTGCAAATCGAAAATGCTGACTGGGGCGGGTTTTGAGGTGTCAAGATAACCCTTGGATGGTAGGGTACAAGGTCGCCATTTCGTGTTGCAAAAAAAAGTTTTAAAAGCTTACTATCAGTCCATCAAATTAGCTTTTAAGTAAGATGACAGCAATTATTAAAACAGGATCACCATCAGCATCTCAGATCGTAATTCCCGCAAATATAGTGACACTTGAGCAACTGACTACATGGTGCTTGAGGGCATTATGGGAACTGCACAAAAATTCAGATTTTTTCCCTGACAAGGATTTGCCGCCAGTTAGACGTATTCAGAAATCACCTTTTTTAAATGGTGCTGGTAGATCGTCTGTGCTGTGGTCTTTGTACCTAACTAATGATTCAGATTTAGGTGTTGATACTACAAGGAAAGAATGGTTGTTTGCGGATGAGATTACCGATGCTGTGCCGTCTACCGCTTTCAATACATAAAAATAAAAATAAGAATATACAATGACTCAATTCACCAAGATTTACGATCAATCACATAACTTTGTTGATGGGAATATCACAGTTGAAAATACCTTAAGCAATCTTGGCAAAGCTTATTTAGAAATGCTTGTAACTGGACTTTCTGACAGCTTAGGTTATCCAATTTTGCTCGGTTTTCTTTATCAAATTGATATTGACTCGAAACGGTCAAAGCCTTATCCAATCGTATCTCAACGTCAAACTATTAATCTTGATTTATCGGAATGTGAGATTTTCCTTTTTATTCCATCAAATCGACTCATTGACGATTACATTTTGAAGCTCTATTTATCGACAGAATCAGGTAGTAGTTCATCTATAGACTTGTCTGCTTATGCTCTTAGAGCTGATATTCCATCGCTTAATAATTATGTTGATGATTCTGAATTAGCCTCGGCTTTAAGCAATTATGCTTTAGCATCTCAATTACCAGATTTATCGAATTATGTAACCAACTTTAGTCTAGCCAACGCTCTCGTTGACTACGTCCTAGCGGCTGATTTGCCAAGTAATAGCATTGGCATCTCTCAAAATTTTGTATCTATATCTGAAAACGTCACTTTAGAAAGCAATAAAAAATATCTAGCAGGAATATCAAATTTAATTTGTTCTTTGCCTGTTAATCCTGCAATTGGTGACGTTATTAATCTAGCTACTGGAAATTACACTTTTAGGATTAATCATGGCAATGCCAGTCAAAAGATTTTGAATTTAACTACTCAAACTACAGGCGATACTGATTCAGGAATTATTCTTAAGCCTTATAGCTCGATCGAGTTGAATTACTTAGGTTTTGATTTATGGGTGAGTGGTTTTAGAAACAGAACTATCAATAACTACACTCCCATTATTGGCGAATCCACTCCGACTCTAAAAGCTTATACCGCAACACTTTTTAATAACGCTACTTTTACTGATGGCACTAACTTAAGCAATATCAATAACGATAGACTCGCTACTGGCGGTGAATCTAGCGATAGTATGAACTCGAACTCTACTGTAGTTCAGGTGTTAGTCTCTTTCACTGATGCAATATTTTTAGATTATTTTGAATTTTACAACGGGCAAGGAAATTACCCTACAGGCTATGCCAATCCCGATTACAAAACAAGTACTATCAATGTTTATTCTGGCAATAATTTAAGCAATCTTATTGGCGGTTTTAATCCTGTTTCTACTAATGGTATTAAACAAACTTTCAACGTAAACAATAATTCTCAAAAGTACAGTAACTATATTTTTGAGTTTATTAGAGTTGGAGGTACTAGTGTAGGAGTTTTAGAACTTGATTTATTTGGTAGGCAGTCAGTAGGCGGCGAAACTATAGCGGTTTAAATATTGTTAACTTAACTGTTAACTTAACTTTTTCTTACGGGTTTGATTATGGCAACAATAGAACAAATTAGAGCGCTTGAAATAGCTTTTAATAAATCTGCTAAAGATCCAAATGCTTTACCAGTAAGAGTCACTGCAAGTAATGGGTTATACCGTCAACCACCTAGCGCACCTTCTGCAATTCCAGTAAATTTGCCTAGGGGCTTAACTGATACAGGAAAATCTAATGTTGCAGTACCGTCCACAGCTTCAGGAATCTCAAAGCCTAACGTAATCCAGAATATCCCTCAAGCAGCCGCTAATCTCGGTAATGGGGCGATCGCCTTGGCTAGAACTCCTATCGATCGCCAAACTGTTTCCAGTCTGGCTAATAGAGCTGGCAGCTTAGCCGAAACCGTTTCCAACGGTGCTAGTAGGGCTGCTGGTGTTCTAGTTGTTGGTAGTGAGCTGGTTAATTTAGCTAGAAAACCAAGCCTAGGCAGTGCAGCAAGAGCTTTAGGAGCTGGTTTGCTTTTAGTACCTAATCCTTACGCTAAAGCGGCTGGCTTAGTTTTAAGTGTTTTGGGTACAATTGCTCAAATGTTTGAGTCTCCAGAAAACTTAAAAAAGAATCCTGATAGCGGTAATGCTAATGGAATAGATACTGCTACTCAACCTATCGGTGTTGCTGGGGAGGGTTATGCTCTAGAGTTTGCTGTAGTTGTCCCTGATGGCTCTATTAGATATGTTGTAGGAGCCGACACAAGCGCTCAACCTCACTCGGTCGCACAGATTATTCAATACGGTGCTGGCTCTTTCTCTAGCTATACAGCTCCAATTTCAGGCGGTGTATCTATTACTGCTGGCAATGGGTTTGATGTAGGAGGACAATATCAGTCTGGTAATTATCTTTCTGGCTTTGGATTAAATGCTGCTCAATCTGCTTATATTAATCAGGCAGTGAGATTGTCTGATAGTTCGCCTGTAGTCTCAAATGGCGGCGGCGATACTGGATATTCGCCATCTGCAAATCAAGATGGTTATAGCGCCCCTGATTATGAAAATCTAAAAGATAATTTAATTTCTATAAAAGATGCTATTAATCAAAGAAATTTAAGTGATACTCAAAAAGATAATTTAAAAGACAATTTAAAAGATATATTCCCTAAAAATAACAATGGAATTACGCCAAGAGCAGAAAACAGAACGCCCGAACCCGCTTTAGCGCCTAACAAAACATTGCAATTTTCAACTAATTCTTTAGGTGATTTACGCAATCCTTTTCTTAATTATGTTGATGAAAATGGCAATCCTTTGCAAAGTACAGATGTTAACGGTAAGCCAATTATTAGCAAGGATTATGTGCCTAATAAAACACCGACTCCAAATCAGGATTTAACTAAAGCACCTGTGCCAACTAAAGTTCCTGATAATTTACCCAAAACGTCAACCCCTCCAACTGCTTCACCAACGGCACTAAATGATAGATTCAAAGATCCGAAAGATTGCAAGTTTTCTTGCAGTGCGCTTGCTGACTGTTTTGTTGACTTGAGTGTGGCTATTTTTGATGGTTGTAACGATGACGGCACGGCGAAGACTAAACAGATCACTATTCAGGTTTTGCCGAAGGATAAGGCTAAGACTGAGGCTTCATTTAAGGAGTTTCTTGATATTCAGTCTAGGGAATGTAGTTTGAATGATCGCGTACGGACTACACCTGATTATTGGCTAATTAGAAGAGGGCAAATTCCACAGGCGATTATTCTGTTTAAGACTACGACTAAACAGGAGAATGGAGAATATAGTTATTATCAGCTTCAAATACCTCATTATAATGGAGCTAAGAATTCTAAGCCATCAATTCCTAGTTATCAGAAAGGGGAATTTATGGCAATTTATGAATGCTTGGATGGTTCCCAAATGCAAGTTTATGCCGCGAGTGATGCTGAGGCGAAGAGGGTGATTAATGCGATGGAAAGATATATCAATCCTAGGATGAGAATGAAGGATAAGAACAACATCAAAACGGGTAAGCGTGGCGGTTTAGCTAAGGTTTCCGTTAAACCAATTAGGCTTGATTTTAGTTCTCAAGGTCAGGCTAGATCGTCTCCTGATTGGAGTATCCCACTAAAATAACTATGCCTTATTCTGATGCTGAGATAGAGAATATTACTCAACAAATAGATGCTTCTATGAGAAGTCTATTTATAGAAACTTGTCGTCTTTATCAGCTTGAGAGAGAGTTCAATTATCAGAACTATGGCAAGTATCCTTATCGAGACAGAAAGAATTCTGTGCAGATATTAGCGGATTTTAATGTGATGGCTTATAGCGTCAATGGACTATTTGTTGATGAGGGGTCTTACGTCAAGGTTTATCCGCCACTGGTGATCGAGCGGATTGAGATCATGCTGACCCAGATCGATGAGATTTATGTTACTCAGCGAGATCTTGAGGGTAATGAGGATACTAGGTTAGTTCTTTACTCAGAAATTTATTCGCCTGTGAAAATAACTGAGTTTGTTGAGGTTGAGGATGTTGAGGTACAGACTATTCAGTATTTATTTCCGTTTACTGCGTCTCAAAATGGCAATGCTACGGTTTTAAGTTTATAAAAAAGGCGATCGCTAATTTAGCGATCGCCTTTTATAATTTGAGGGTGAATCAGGAAAATCAATGTATGCAATCGAAAAACAAATAACAAGGTTTGAACAGCCGAGCGTCTGGGTTAGATACAACAAATATACTTACGACAAGGCGACGGCTAAACAGGAGTTACATTTTTTGAGACGATCGCATCGTGATATTAGTTTTAAGATGGTCAAGGTTGAATAACGAGAAAGGCGATCGCTAACTCAGCGATCGCCTTTCTCGTTTACAGGTATCTGCCTGTATCCCTATCAATCCGCGATCGCGATCGCGGATTATTTGTGGATCTATAACCTGTTGTCTTGCCTTTATCTAGCTCGTATTTGATACCTAGCACCAATAAAACTAAAATTATTGGGGTAAATCCGACTATTACAAACGCTTGTCCCGTAGTCATTCCAAGAGTTTTTAGATACTGTGCTAGAGGGAAGCTAATCGCTACTAAAAAGAAGCCGCTTAAACCCCATAGAAAATATTTTATAAATTTTGCAAGTCCAGAAAATTGGAGAAAAACCCAACAGATTACACCGATCGCGATCGCAAAACACCCAATCCCCAAAATCATGCTCATGGTTGATTATTCTTTCTTTACAGATTTTGCAACTACCAAGTAAACCACACCCGCAACTATCCCAAAACCCGCAGCCGCCACTGGGCGATCTAACATCCAAATCGCCCAGTTATCTAAGTCATTAATCACGAAGTAAATTTGTCTTATTAGCCATGCTGTGCCTTGTACCACCACAAAGGCGACTGCTACTGTTATCAAGGCTCTGAGGTAAATGTTTTCTGGCATTTACTTCTCCCAGTCAGTCAGCGAAACCAGATCTCCGTTCATGGTAAAGGTAAAGGTTTTGGGTCTATCGTCAATATCAACATTAAAGACAATTTTGTCGTTTTCAATATTGATATGCTCTACAGCAAACTCTTGGTCATACAAGAGTTCTACTAATTTTTTAACCTTTTCAATCAAAGACATTAAAAGCTCTTCGTTCATCTTCCTGCACTCTCCGCGATCGCTAACAATTTTTCAGAAACAACGTGATCTATAACAGCGATTTGATTCAAGCTCATACGCATTGACTTAATCTTCCCTACAAGACTCTCAAACTCTGATGATGAGGCTTTGCCACCCTTTAGACAGTCATGCAAATTGTCTAGACTCATCCCCAAAACTCTGGAAATAGCTAGCAAATTATGGTGATCAGGTTCAGAAATGCAATTTTCCCAACCAGTCACGGCGGTATGGGTTACACCAAGAAGCCTAGCAAAAGCAGACTTACTCATTGAGCCTCGTTTTTGCTTTATTAATTCTGCTAGTTTTTCACGCTCTTCTAGTGTCATAGCGCTCATGCGTAAATGCTTACATTCAACATTACATTAATTCATTGAATAAATGCTTGCACTATTGAATGTACTTATGCAATTATTGAAAGTGCAAATTCAATCTTGCATTTACTAATGTCAAACAAAGTTCCATTACAATCACGCATTGACGAAGACCTCGATCTTCAGCTACGACAAATAGCTGCAAAGCATCGCAAACGCCCTAACGCTATTGTTGACGCGGCGCTTCGCCATTGCTTTTCAAGTCGCCATTTCTTGGCAAAACTCGAAGACCTATTCACCAAAAAAGAAGAGATCGACACCTAGATTTGCCCCTAGAAAGTCGATCTCTTCTTTTTTTGCATAACCCACAAACAAACAAGACTATGCAGCCAAACAATCTTACAGCAACCATCTGGTTAAGCCCATATCGAATTTCTTTCACTACCAGTGACCACGAATTCACGGGAGCCATTAACCGACCTGACCCCGATCTGCTTCAGAAGACTCTCCAACGTCTTTACGCATACCTAATCATCGAAGGCTATTCACCCCTGATTCTTCACACAGAGCATTAACACCATGAAAGACATTGGATATTACGCAGGATTTCTCGCGATCGAGCAACAGCAAACCATTAAAAGCTACGAACTACATCAGCTTTGCAGTCTATTGGCACTAACCAGTCAAGAAATTCTTGAAAAGCATGACAATCCCAAATCCAAAAAAGGCGTATCAACATTCCTGTACGCAACCATGAGCGAGCTTAGCAGTCGCCATCAGGTTTCTCTGGTTCGAGCATTGTGCGATCGCATTGAACAAAAACTCATTGAGGTAGAAGGGTGATGAGTAACGTATTGCCAAGTGAAGCGATCGCAAAGGAAATCTTTGAGCTTGAATTAAACCCAAAAGCCTTATTACTCAACGAACTCACAGACTCAGTACTACAACCTCAGGAAGGATTGAAAAACTTAAACCTAAGCGCTGATGCTACCCAGTGGACAAAATCACTAACAACCATTGAGACACTAACAATCATCCAAGCCCTAGCACACTCACTACAAGCCGAACTTATACGAAATTCGGAAGAGCAAAAACTAGAAGATCCCCAGGACCAATTTAGTTTTGCAGAGTTCAGAGCAGAACAAGGACATCAAACCTGTCCCTGTGGCGATATGGATGTTTACTCATGTGCTGGCGAGTGTGGATTTCTTGATACAGCCATTTTCGGGGTTATACCTCAACCACTAACTGGCGTAGATCTAGACAATTTCGACTATTAACCAATGCGATCGCAACTTTACCCAGTGAAGTGGCGATCGCCTTACCAAATCAAACCCATGACAGAAGTAGAAAAACTGATAAACGCTCTCCGAGCTAGCCCCAAGACAAAAGATGAACTCGAAAGAGTTGTTAGCTTCAAAACCGAAGTAAAAAACCTCGTTTACACAGCCAAGAAAAAAGGGTTTCAAATCTCCTATGAATCAGGCAAATACAGACTCACTTAATTCTCTCAAGCACAGGCAAACCGTATATATATCCGATCCAGATTTCCCTAAATACAGATCAGGGGAGTTTACAGGATGGTTGACAGAAAGCAATAACTTAGCGATCGCCTATATCGAAGTCTTCGACAGAAGCAGTCGCAAAAAGGATCATCTCGAAACTGTGTGCGTATCATCAGATTTTTTATCTTGTATACCTCCAATCCGCTAACCAATCATGCGATCGCAACTTTACCCAGTGAAGTGGCGATCGCTCTACCAATTTGAAAACTATGGAAACCTACAAAAAAGCTTTATCGATTAGACAGCCTTGGGCATGGTTGATCGCGAATGGCTACAAAGGCATTGAAAACAGATCATGGAACACGACCTATAGGGGCGAATTTTTCATCCATGCGGCTAAAGCTATGACCAAAAAAGAGTATCAGCAATGCCAAGAATTTATGGATTTGGTTGATAAAGAGCGCAATATTTTACTACCCCGAATCTATGACCTAGAGTTTGGCGGGATTATTGGCGCTGCAACCCTTACAGCGTGTGTAACGGAGTCTGATAGCGGCTGGTTTACTGGGAAATATGGCTTTGTATTAGAAGAAGCCAGAGTACTTCCATTGATGCCCTGCACAGGAAAATTAGGATTCTTTTATCCAAGTTATTAACCAAACACGCGATCGCAACTTTACCCAGTGAAGTGGCGATCGCCATTTTTTTTGTATAAATTTTCATCCATGCAAGAAAGCCAATGACATTTTCAATATTTGACCACGTTCAATTCAACAAAACAGGTAGGGCAATATGCCCTTCATGCCTAATTACCAAAGGGGAAGGCTACCGCAAATACAATTTATCTGTATCACTGCAACCCGCCGATCATGGTGCATACAAATGTCATCGAGGCTGCACAGTCGAGCAAATCAGAGAGGCAATTGGGGACTCAAAACCACTTGAGAAAACCTATATCCCCACAGCCAAGCCGCCCAAAGAAATCCAATACAAAACCACAGAGCAAATTGAATCCCAAAGCAGGGCATTAAGAGCTGAAAAACCCTCAAAGAATGCACCCAAAGCATTGCAATACCTACTTGATAGGGGTTTAGAGATTCGCACTATTGAGTATTTCAAGATTGGCTATACTTTCAAGGATTTTGCCTACGGCAAGGAGTGGAAACCTACACCATGTATCTATATTCCCTACGAAATCGACCAAGGTAAATGGCTTGGGAAATATTTCCCCAATAAGTGGCTACCCGAAAGCGATCGCCCCGATCAGCAAATGTCACAGCCCTATGTAACTGCACGCTGGTACTTCACCCATGAACCAAACGGCAAAGAATTGTGGATTTGTGAGGGTGAATGGGATGCACTTTTATTAGGTCAGCAACTCTACAACCAGAAATTAGATATCAGCGTATGTACCGCCACTTGCGGCGCAGGCGGTATTCCGAAAGATTTATCCCCATTGGACAAATACGATCGCATCGTCATTTTTTATGATCGTGATGAGGCAGGCGAAAAAGGAGCAAAAAAACTTGCTGAGGCAATTGGCGATCGCGCCTTCATTGCCACTACTCCCGCCCCCGTTGATCACAATCAAGGCTTCGATATTACCGACGGCTTCAAGGAATTTGGTGACGAATACCTTGCAATGCTTATCCAAGCCTCAGTTTCAAAAAATACTATCGATATTGTTTCAGAGGAAATTGCAGAAATTATTGAGGAAAATCCAGAGGCGGCGCGAAGCGCCACAGAGGAAACAGAGAAAGAAATTATCCATCTAGACCGATACGACCCCGACGAACCGCCTATATCAGAGCATTTCAACCAGATCGCCCAGAAAAAACTATTTAGTGACAAGCATTGGGTTTGTATTAATGACACCTTGCACTATTGGACAGGCGCACATTATGAAGCCAGCCCCGATCCAGTCGAAAAGCGTCGCATCAGTGAATTTTGCAATAAGTTTCTGGTCTACGACGATCGCACCAATAAGCGCACATATAAATATGCCAATGAGCAAAGCGTCAATGCCGTGATGAAATGGGTCAAAGTTGGCTTTGGTGTTGACCCTACAACCGTCAATCCCACAGGTTTAAACCTTGCTAACGGTGTACTGACTATTGAATGGGAAGGTAAAGCACCAACTTGGAAACTCAAAAACCATCATCCAAACTTGGTTTATACCTACTGCTCTAAAGTCAGGTATGACCCCAAAGCCGATCATGAAACTTGCGATCGCTTACTAATCGCCCTCGACGATGCACAGCGAGATGTATTTCTGAAAACAATTGCCGCCTGTTTTGACTTGGCTAATGTGCGTAAAGTCATGCCCGATCGTCTGCGTGGTTTACTTTTGCAAGGTGACGGCTCCAACGGCAAAGACACACTCAGAGAAGCGATCGCCGAAATATTTTCACGCGGTATCACTGGCTGTTCCCTGCGAGATTTCCAACAATATGACGAGGGCAAAAAATTTCCACTTGCCAAACTGGAATACAGTCGCATCAATTGGGCATCTGAAAACCATTCACGCTTAAGCCTTGACAGTCTGCAATCTCTTAAAAACGTGCTTACTGGCGATCCGATTGATATCGAACGCAAAAACGTAGACGATTACGACATCAAACCCGCCTGTATCGTGCTTTTGAACTGCAACGAAGCACCGTCAATTGTTGGCGCACAAAAAGCCATTGAGTCACGGTACGCGATCGTCAAGTTTGCGAAAACCTTTACCAGTGACCCGCAATCACCCGACGAGCTACCCGCCGATCCGCGCTTCAAGAATGACCCCGAATTTCTTCAAAATCAGGTGTGTCCGTCTTTGCTCAACCGCTTGCTAGATGCACTGGTCAGACTTATGCAAGATGGCATTGACTACAAACCATTGGCGGGCGCAATTCAAGAAGCGAAAGAGGCAAGTTGCCACTTAATCAGGTGGGCGGCTGATATCAAATTAGAGCAGGGGCATGGACGTATCAAGGTGGGCGATCTCTACGAAAGCCTTAAATCTTGGTATGTCGATCAAGGCATCGTCGAAATAGAAACCACTTACAGAGGTACAGAGAAAAAAGAAAAAATTGATTGGCTTGATGATGGTAATCGCTTCGACCCATGGATAAAAGCATCTCGGATGATGAAGCCAGCGTTAACCAAAATCTTCCCAAGAGCGACTTTTAGTAATCGCACGAAGCAAGGTTTCTTTGTCTATGGTATCTGTTCTGTAAATTTTGCAAATTCTAATGATTCTGATTCATTTGATTCACCACAAGAAGAAAATCAATATACAGAAAAGGTTTTAGCTTGTGAATCAAATGATGAATCAAATTATTTTGATTCGTATTCGATGAATCAAATTAAAAACAATCACAATCTTAGTAATGGTGAATCAAATTTAAATGATGAATCAAATTATTCTGACTGTGAACTAAAAAAACCTGACAACCACGCCATTGGTGAACAAAATACACCTAGTGAATCAAATCTGGGTGTCACTAATAGTTACTCACAGAAAAAATCAAAAACTTTTCAAGTTGGCGATCGCGTTCGCATCAAATCACCTCACTTTCTCGCAGGTAAAACAGGCAAAATCCTATATATCAATCAAAACTCATCACCCCAAGCAACTGTGGGCGGCGAGGACTGGGCGGTAAACCAAGGGTTCAACCTCGACCAATTGGAGGCAAATAACAAATGAGTGAGCTTATGAAAATCGCTGAAATTGTCGCAAAAAGACTCTCTGATGCTTTCCTGTCAATGGCTTCAGACTTTTCCAAACTAAGCGCCCCCGCACCATTATCGCAAGCAGAGCCTAAACCTGAATTCGTAAGCCTAAAGCGCAATGTGCCAAGCAAAATGTGGAATTACAAACCACAAGAAAAGGTGCTAGTTCGCTTTACTGGCAGTGAATCCAGCTTTAAAATGCGAATTTTAAAAAAGCTCTCAGACTCTGAATACCTTGTGTATCACCAAAATCAAGTAAAAAGCGAAGCAGTAAAGGCAACCACCGACGAGATACTTGGCTTAGATCCAGACAGGTAGGCATACGAAATCAGGTTGTTTACGATAATGGCTCTTTACGCAAGCGGCGGGCAATTTCGTAGGCTAATTGCTATAGATCATCTATGGGGTAGTTTATATCGTCTCTACTGATTACTTCAGACGTAGAGATGGTAAAGGTTTTAGCGACTGATTTATTTTCTACGGTCAACATATCGCCGTCAATCTTGATGATTTCTGCCCAATATCTACGGGTTTTATACTGAAAAAGCACTGAAATACCACAATCTAGGGGCGGTGGAGAGCTTTCGATAATGGGGTGATTTTTGCCAAGGCTTTTAGATATCTCATGAGCCGCGCTGAGTAAGGCTTTTGACAAATGCTTAAGCATGATCACTGAGATTTCCTTAAGTTCGCTCATTTCGTAGGCTCCAATTGGTCAAGTTTAAAATGTTGCTCTACAGCCCAGCCATCCCCACCGACTACAGCGAACTCATTACCAAGCCGCAAGACCTTCCCTTTTTTGCCAGAAAGAAAGTGGGGAGATTTTACACGAACGCGATCGCCAACTTTTAAAGAAAACTCTTTGGCGGACGTTTTTGGTGGCACTGGTGGCACTGCCATAGCTACACTGTTTACTGTGACTGGATTAGAGGTCAGTGCCACCTCTGAAATTTGGGGTGGTACTGGATGGTTTGAAATATGTTTAGGTGGTACTGGGTTAATAGGTGGCACTGAGGTGGCACTGTAGGTGGCACTGTCTTCTAACCCTTTATTTATATAGTTAGTAGTAGTATCAGTGCCACCAGTGCCACCTAATTCGTCATTTTTCTCTGGTGAAATCCAAAACTTAATTCCGTTTGAAGGTTTCTTCACCCAGCCAAGCGCTCTTAGTACATCTGTAACTCTCATTTGAGATGGTTTGTCCTGTTTGCCGATTTCAATTTTCAAAACCCGATCTAAAATTTCCGATGTGGTTACGCGATCGCGGCAAGAGCAGTAGTTAGAAATTGCTTCAAACCACGGCTCCTCTTTTTGGTATTCCTTGTTCAATTCTTGGCGCAAAATTTCTTCTTGCTGCGACAAAAACCACGGCTCTTTATTTAGGAAACATTGCACGGCAGCTCCCCAAATTGCCTCACGATTTTCCTTGAGTTTTTTGAGGTTAACTTTGCCCTGAACTGGGACAACCCAGAAGCGACGGCTCCCCGTCGAGTCATTCAAAAAATCATCACGGTTTGTGCTGCCAACAATTACGCAATGTCGTGGGTAAGTTTCGATATTTTTTCCCCAAGGTCTGCGGTAAGAATCATGGGTACTTGTTAAAAATGCTTTGATGGAGCTGGCATCTCTTTGCGAGAAGATACGCTCTAATTCTCCCCACTCCAAAATCCAATGCGCCGACAGTCGCATCTTTTCGTTCTGATCGGTCACGTTGGAGCCAAGTCCATCGTCAAAGAAATCTCCTGCAAGAATTTTGAAGAATGTAGATTTACCTACACCCTGTCCACCTTGAAGAATTAGAGTTGTATCTACTTTGCACCCTGGTCTATATGCCCTTGCGACGGCGGCGATCAATGCCTTTTTAACCATCGTGTTGTAGATGGGTTCGGTGGTTGAGAAGTAATCGTTTGAAATTGTGTCAAGAATTGATGTTTCTTTGTTGTCTGCATGACATTTGTCTAGATAAGTGGTTAAAGGGTTGTATTCATTAACCACTGACATTTGAGCAACACAGTCGATCACAAAATCTTTTGACGAACAAATGCCATATTTTAATAAATCTAGATACAAATAGTCTGGGGTAAGCTTTTGCCCGTCAAGCTCAACTTCTTTCGACATGGTGTTAAGCCTGAGACGATTCCTCCACATCTTTTGAAGACGTGAATATACAGCGCTTTTGGCTGTGATCTCTTTTTGTGGTGTGTAAGTGTCAATCTGCGACAGGCGGATCGTGCCGTCACCCTCTACTTCAAAGGTTCCCCATTCTTTAAGTCGCTTCGATTTGGTTTCAAGTGTGCCGTCGCAGTATGGGGAAAAGTTGGTAAATCCCCATTCATACCATTCATAAAAAAGATTTTCGCCACAGGATTTAAGGCATGATCCGATGTCTCTCAGCATGTCGTAGTCATGGGCAAGGCGTGGTGGGAGTTTAGCTAGTTTTTCTAATGCCCTGTTTTCCCGGTCCTGTATGTCTAGAATTTTCTCTGAATCTGTGTCTATATATGTCGTCATTTCTTTCATGGAGGAAAATTTATACAAAAAAAATGGCGATCGCCACTTCACTGGGTAAAGTTGCGATCGCGTGTTTGGTTAATAACTTGGATAAAAGAATCCTAATTTTCCTGTGCAGGGCATCAATGGAAGTACTCTGGCTTCTTCTAATACAAAGCCATATTTCCCAGTAAACCAGCCGCTATCAGACTCCGTTACACACGCTGTAAGGGTTGCAGCGCCAATAATCCCGCCAAACTCTAGGTCATAGATTCGGGGTAGTAAAATATTGCGCTCTTTATCAACCAAATCCATAAATTCTTGGCATTGCTGATACTCTTTTTTGGTCATAGCTTTAGCCGCATGGATGAAAAATTCGCCCCTATAGGTCGTGTTCCATGATCTGTTTTCAATGCCTTTGTAGCCATTCGCGATCAACCATGCCCAAGGCTGTCTAATCGATAAAGCTTTTTTGTAGGTTTCCATAGTTTTCAAATTGGTAGAGCGATCGCCACTTCACTGGGTAAAGTTGCGATCGCATGATTGGTTAGCGGATTGGAGGTATACAAGATAAAAAATCTGATGATACGCACACAGTTTCGAGATGATCCTTTTTGCGACTGCTTCTGTCGAAGACTTCGATATAGGCGATCGCTAAGTTATTGCTTTCTGTCAACCATCCTGTAAACTCCCCTGATCTGTATTTAGGGAAATCTGGATCGGATATATATACGGTTTGCCTGTGCTTGAGAGAATTAAGTGAGTCTGTATTTGCCTGATTCATAGGAGATTTGAAACCCTTTTTTCTTGGCTGTGTAAACGAGGTTTTTTACTTCGGTTTTGAAGCTAACAACTCTTTCGAGTTCATCTTTTGTCTTGGGGCTAGCTCGGAGAGCGTTTATCAGTTTTTCTACTTCTGTCATGGGTTTGATTTGGTAAGGCGATCGCCACTTCACTGGGTAAAGTTGCGATCGCGTGAATTACTTAGTTAGCTGTTTTTTTAGTTCCAGCTTCAAACATCTTTGAGCAAAATCCTTGTAAGCCAAATACAAGCTGTAGATTTCCTTGTTATCTGTGGGATCTGATACCTCTTCCTCTGGGCTGGAGAGAACTTCTTTAAGCGATAGGCGAAAAGTATGGTCTAGTTTTTTGATCATGCTGTACCTTTTGAGTAGTTTTTTTAAGTTGGTAGAGAGATCGCCACTTCACTGGGTAAAGTTGCGATCGCATGATTGGTTAAAAGTCGTTAACACTAAAGGAAAATCCACCCCAACGAATGTAAATTTGCGGGTATCCTCCTTCTTCGGAAAAGTTATTCCACTCAAAAAAGAATGGGTATCCAGTGCTACTCGAAAGGATCAGGCAATAGCAATCAATGCAGATAGTGATCCTCATGCTGCAATATCTCCCAGCTCATAGCGGCGAACTAGCAAGATGAATTTGTAAAGCGCCGATCCTCTGATGATTCCATCGTTTGGGATTGTGTCGATAATCCCTGCTTCGAGCGCGATCGCTGTTCTGGCTGCTTCTCTGATGTCATGCCATCGCTTAAAGTCTTTCGGTTCGCAATCTTGGGACATCTTTTCACCCGCTTGTTTGTAGCGGGCATAGTGAAAGTCAAAGTGTGATGTCATGGCTTTGCTTGCTCCATGAGTTTGTCCTCGATGCGATCGCACAATCCACGAATTAAGGCGAGCTTGTTTGCCTCGGATTCTGAATGCTCTGAAAGCCAAAAATCATCAAGCTCTAATGTGCTTGTCGGCTCGTCTGCCATCATGCCGTAAGCCAGATCGCCAATCAAATCCAGTGCTTGAACTCTTGATGCGTTCGTGATTGCAGCTTGATCCTTCTGGCTCAAAAATCCTGCGTAATATCCAATGTCTTTCATGGTTTTAATGCTCGGTGTGTAGGATTAGTGGTGAATAGCCTTCGATAATTAGGTAGGCGTAAAGTCTGTCCAATGTTTTCTGTAGTAGATCGGGCGTGGAACGGTTGATCGCTCCTGTGAGTTCGTGGTCACTCGTCGCGTAGGAGATTCGATAGGGGCTTAGCCAGATGGTTGCTGTAAGATTGTTTTGCATTGCCTTGTTTGGTGAATGTGCAAAAAAAAAAGAAGAGATTGATTGCCTAGCCGTGAACTAGTAATCGATCTCTTCTTCTTTTTTGGTCAGTTTTTTGATGAAATGTGAATTGCTAAGACAATGCACTAAAGCCGCTTCAGCAACTTCACTGATGTTATTGATGTCATGCTCAACGCTAAAGAGTCGGAGCTTTTTTTCGACCGATGGGGTCAAGCGAATCTGTACAGGGCTTTTCATAAAACTATAGTTGCATGTCTAAAACTACAGTTGCGATCATACAACCATAGTTTTATAAATGCAACCATACTTTTGTCTTTTGCAACTATAGTTGTATTACTGTTTACAACCGTAGTTGCAAGCATGAACTTAGAAGCAAGACAACGTTTAATAGATTTAATCAAGAAACTTCGAGGCGCTGAAAGCTATACAGCGTTTGGGAAGCGTTTTGAAGTTTCGTATATGGCTGTGTCCAAATGGGAAACTGGTCAATCGATTCCAGACAGAGAGCATTTAAGCAAAATAGGCAAGTTAGCTGGCTATAGTCTTGATGAGCTATTGGCTTATTTAGAGGGGACTGCACGGAAAAAATCAGACAAGATACCCTTGTCGCGGCTTATTACTGAGGCATCTCAGTTAAACATCAAGGAGACTACTGCTTTATACAGGGCTGTTAGTGATAGGTTGGTTGCGATCGCGGAGAGTGCGGGAAGATGACGGAATTGAAAGACTTCGATCAACACAATGACATTTTCGAGATTACAGATCGAATACCTGAATGCCTGCAAGGGAAGCGCGTTCTTAGTGCTAATGATTTACTTCAAACTCTCAGGAGTGCGCTCGGCGCAAAAACGGGTTCATTCCTTGACTCTGGTGTGCCTTGCAGGGTGATGGCAGCAGATAAGGCGGGTTGGCAGAAAGGAAGGATGGTAATCAAGCTGGAATTTGTTCCAGATCCACTTCCAGAACTTCAGGATAAACAAATTGCGGATGAATTAAGCAGTATTAGAAATCAGTCTTAAAAAAGCCCCTTCAGAATGACCTGTAAGGGGATTGAAATTAGCTCTAGGTATGTTTCCACCTTCAAATTACGGCTATTTTGTGCGGTTGTTAATATTCCGATCTGAATTGCCACACCAAACGAGAAAGGCAATCGCTAACTCAGCGATCGCCTTTATTATTTATTGATTTTGCAAAAACTCTTTACCTTTATCGGTAATCTGCCAATAAGTGTCTTCGGGTCTATCTATAAGTTGAAAGTCCATAACTACCAAACGCCTGTTTTTTAAGTCGAGCAAGTGCCGATAAACCTCGCCAATGCCTTTTGTGTAGTCATATCCAGCACATTTGCAAACATAGTTAATATGCTTTTTTGATCCCTCTTTCCAATTCAGCAGATCTAAAATCTTGCCATGAGTAGCGGTTAGTTTTTTAGCCATACCAAATTATAAAAGGCGATCGCTGAGTTAGCGATCGCCTTTCTCGTTTGAAAAATAATTTATAGCCCATTGATAAAGCTCATCATCGCTCATTTTAGGCTTACTCAATCTTTGCTGAATAGCCTGTATTTCCTTCTCTTCACGCATCGAAAGTACGCCTTTACTCAGGAGGTAAGTGTGTCTTGCGCGTAATTTTTTCCTAGTTTTTCTCATGCTGAAATTATAAAAGGCGATCGCTGTTTTTTAGCGATCGCCTTTATTCTTTGGTGAAAACCTACACACTATTGCGTCAATCTTGGCGGCGATTTGAACCCCCAGAATAATAGCCACTAGGATCACAGTTAGGTTTTCTTTTATTTGGTCTGCTTCTTTCATTTCTTAATAATAAATGCGATCGCTAAATTAGCGATCGCATTTGTTATAGAACCGACAAAGCACGTTGTAAATAAGCCAGCCTTTCATCCAAACCGTTTTCGCCACCATTCACAATCCTAGTAATTTGAATACAAGTATCAGTAGAGCTAAGAGTCGGATCATCAGCGATCGCATTTAATTTATTCTTGTCCCAGAACCAAGCGGCGCTTAGCGCCGCGTATTGACCACTTGCCAGTTGTTTAGGGTTATCAACAAAATCAACACCTAAAGCCTCGCCGCACTCTTGGTAATTTGCCCTGCCAGTAACTTGGATTAGTCCGCGCCCTTTGAATCTCGCGCCATCGCCTTCTTGGGTATTCCCTAATTCTGTCCATCCCTCGTAATCACTTCCGTCCGCATACTCTTCATTGGTATTGAACCCATCACTCTCATGAGCAGTTTGAGCCAAAAAATGAGCCTTGCGTATCCGTGAACTAATATCAAATTTTGCCATCGCATCATTCAAATATGGCAGCAAACTAACCAACCTATCAGTAGGACAATTAGGCGCGATCGCAAATAGCTGCTCAGCGCTTATCAATTCAGACTTAAGAGTTTCCATTATTATTTCCCCTTGAATAAGTAAGCGCCATACGAACCTCAATCATCTCAGCTACAATCTGTCGATCAACCTCGGCACTACGGTCGATCGACATACGCAATTCCAATAGAATTGCTTGAATGGTATCGCGTTCCTCATTCACCCTAGTTAGCAAGTTTTGAAAAACAATATCAAATTGTTCACGCTCACGATCCAACCTTTCCTGCTGGTTTTCATTCTCTTTTCGTTGCTTCTCAATAGCAATTTTTATCATCTCAGTAGAATAATTGCGGGCTAGTATACCCAGCCAGCCCATTCCACCAATAACACCCAAAGCAGTCAGATCCACTCCCTTGCTCTCCCAAAAAAAAACTTAATTGGCAATGTAGCCATCAATCTGCAACGAAATTTCTTGAAAATAATAGGGAATTACAGCCCTAACCTTGTATGTAGTTAGAAAAACTGGCTTGGGAATAATCGCCGCCTTGTTTACAGGAGCTAATATTCTCGCTACTTCTACAGCTGGGTTAGGTTCGTCCACATAGAACTCAATCCATGCACCCAATCGCCATCGCGCTTTAGCATCTTGATAATTGGCAGCAACCCGCAAATATGCATAATCCAGCGAATTAGGTAAAGTGATTGGCGCAATTGGCACATAAACCAAGGGGCTACCTGCTACACCCTGCGCCACACTCACCTGATCATAGATTGATAGCCAATTAGCCTCATTAGCAAAGTCAGGCATCACCAATCCTCGCCATACTCATCACAATCATCCGCCCAGTCATCAATAGAAATTTCTTGCGCCCTAATCAGTTCACAAAGCTCATCTATTGGCATATTCCCAGATATAGCCTGAGATATTGCGCTAGAGCGCTGAAACATAAGCTCCATCTCTAACGCAATATCAGCTTCAGACATATCCGCGAAGATCTGAGCAGGTAGTACCAAAGGTGACTGCCAAATGCTCACAAGGTTACTCCAAAGGAACGTTGTATTCTTCGGAAGTAAACCAGATGCGTCCATAGCCGCCGGGAATCGCGTTGAAAGCTGCTTTTTGAGCGCCGGCAATCTCAGAAGCCTTAGCTCTTTGCGTTTCATTTGTAGCAGTGGAGCCACCAGTAGAAACGGGAGCCGTAAAGCTAGCCTGTGCCGCGCCCGCCGCCGCCGCGCCATACTTGATATAACGCCGTCCAGAACCCTTAGCAACACCGACGGTTGGAGTGGTGACACCAACTAGTCCATGAACTTGCGCTGGCTTAAAAGCCCTTGGCTCTTTGATCGCTGAGATTAAATTTTCGCCTTCCGCAACAATCAGCCCTAACGCTGATATAGTGCCAAATTTTAAAATAGCGTCTGCTGATGCCTGTAGCTCGATCAAAACGTTCGCACCCGCAATCTTGACAAGTGACGAGCGATAACCCACCAAAGTCTTGACGCGCTTGTCAACGGTTTGCTTCACTGGACGATCTGTGCGAGACAGATAAGTATTCCTTTTTTGTGCGTATTCAAGCTCGCGTTGCAGCTTCCACACGGGAGAAACTCTACCCATTAGATTTACACTGAATTAAAAAGATTTACCCCTAAATAAAAGCACATAAATATACTCAAATTTTTAAGCGGGAACCCTATAGGGTACTGGAAAATTTTTGTCAATTTTAGTCATGTAGCAAAGATTTTTTATAGTGCTGAGTCTTGTCGTAAAGTACCACGGGCTTGGGTAAACCCTCGACATGCAAGAAGGCTGTACGAAAGCGAATTGTTGTAACGGGGCGAAGATGGAAAGCTCGGACAGACTTCCCTAAGATCGTCTTATTTGGCGGACTCGTGGGATAAGCGTCAGTCGCCTCTAAATTCTTTTTATAGTTTGCAAATTTCCAGTCAGGTGTGTGGTCTTGAATGGAAAGCACTTTTTCTACAATAAGCCTCCCAGCCGCCTCGTTCTGAACAAGTAACTGCATGTTATAACCACGCACTTGATCGGCATAGGTAAACATGTCTTTACCTCTTGCCCAAGCTAGACCATTGCCCGATCCAAATATAGTTTTTATTTTGTTCGCATACTTAAGTGAATCTGCTTGACTCAGTGTCGCCGTCGTCTCAGTCATCAGGCGAAATTTAATCTGCGACTCAACGGGCGTTACCCCGTCTCTAATGTCCCTAGCATTTTCCCTAAATTGCAAATGTATTTGTGGTTTATATCGCAGCCCTTCATTGACCGTGCTAATAGGAACGCTGTATACCTCAGGCAATCCAAATCCCTTAATCACAACATGATAGAGAATCAATCGGATCACTACCATCATCGCGCTGTCATTGTCCTGAATCAAGCAAGCTAGCTTCAGCGAACTACGCGGCGCTTTTAGGTCATTATCTACTTCAACATCAATAAACTCTGTCTGAACCTGTTGATTGTGAGCTAATCGCAAAGTGTCCTGTAGATGTTCCCAAGGAGAGAAATCAGCAGGCAAAGCAAGCGGCGCGGGTGGTGGAGTATCGGACATATTTTAATCGGGCTTAACCAAGTCTGTGGTTGAGAGTGGGGGCGATGGACTAGCTAGTTTCTTCGCGGCTGCGTCAGCAGTTGCCGCTTTATTCTCTATCCCTTTCTTAAGCGGACTGTCTTCTACTAACTTATCAAAAGCGGCTTTATCATCTTTAATCTGTTTAACAGTTTCCGTAATTCCGTAAGCATTAGAAGAGATAGAATTAAGATGCGAAGCGGCACTCTCTAAATTCTGTAATCTATCCATTAAAGAGTTAACTTGTGATGGAGATTCCGACTTATTAGGATAAGCAGATTCTGTCACAACTCCGTCCTTCTTTAATGCATTCATCAATTGTCCAACATTAGCCCCTGTAAGCTCTGCGGTCGCTTTCCCAGAATCATAGAGAGAACGAACTTGATAGAGAAGATTAGCACCTGATTGATAGATTTTGTTTGCTGATTTCCATGCAGTATCGAACTCGTTATATCTAGTTTCTCCCAAAATAGATTTCAATAAATCAGTAGTGGATTTATTGATAATTGCATTTATGTCTATTGGATTATCGCCGTCTTTAATTCCAAATACAGCCAAGCCTTGAGAGATAGTACTCTCCAAAGTCTGAAGCAAATTATTAGAGAGCATTTGAGCATTATGGATAACAGTTAGGAAGGTGAGAAAGTTGTAAATTTTATCCAGCTTTGCAGCCTCTGAGACTTTTTCCAAGAAAGTCCTAATCCCGTCGAGCTTGCCCAAAACATTCCCAAAAAAGGTGGCGATCGTACTGGCTAAATTAGCGATCGCCGCCAGAATATTTCCCAACAAGCCAGCATTGGCAACAGTCTGATCCTTGATCGGGTTAGTGGCTTCAGTAGTCGCTTGTTTCACCCCCTCAAAACCACACTGATCGGGTTGCATCGCATCGCACACCCCTTGCTTAGCATTAGTTTGCTGTGCCTGTGGCGTGGTTTGATTATCAATTTTTGTAGACTTGTTAACCAGAAAGTCACTGCCAATTTTTAAGGCTGTGAGTCCAGCTAAAGCTAATCCAATCTTTTCAAGTATGTTCTGTGAATCTTGCGTATTCCCTTGCGTTGGTGTATTGGGCGTAGTTTGAGGTTTAGCAACCACAGGAGGGGTTAATGGGTTAGTTAGAGGGTTCTGATTCTGGCTAGGCTTAAGCGTAGGATCTGTAGGTGTAGTGGTAACAGGTACTCTAGGCTTACCAGTAGCATTGTCTATTTCTTTACCATAATCAGCAGGATTACTTACACCTGATACATAAGGTTTAGAAACAAAAGATGGTGACTCAAAAGCAGGGCTAGCAAAAGCGGGTTTAGCACCACTATTAGGATTAGAAGCGGGGCTAGCATCTTTAGGACTGGTAGTTAATGGATTAGTACCTTTATCACCTGTAGGAGTAGGTGCTACAGGGCTAGGAGTAGGAGCAAATGAAGGTTTTACAGGCTCTTTAAAAGGTCTATTGTCATAGTTAGGTTGAGACTTAATATCAGGTTGGAATTTTGGATAGACTGATGTACTGCCATCAGGATTAAAAGTAATAGTAGGGAAATAAGGATCATCACCTGTAGGGTTAGAGCTAACTTTAGGTGAATCTAATGGCGGTGCGTATGATGTGCCATAAATAGGCTCTGGCTGTCCATCAGTCCTAGCAATTCTAAATACTTCTATACTCGTTACTACACTATTCCTACCGTCTAAAGCTTGAAATGAGCTTTGTAATTCACCATTAATGTAATAACCGACAGTCTGAAAAGGATCTATAAAGCCAAAAGATACACCCCCAATTGGTGCTACTACTACTTTTGCTTGCGCTTGTAACTCTGCTTCTGTATAAGCTGGGTTATAGCCCTTGGAATATTGAACTTGACCACCGCTAAAAGTAGCCTTAACCGTAACGTAATAACTTACTCCTGTAGTTCCTGTTAATTGAGTATTTTCGCTACTACCACCTGATGAACCACTACCCTTAGAATTAGCAGGGTTAGCTGATTGCCTATCTTTTAATGCTTTGTCATACCTTTTGTTAGCATCATCTAAAGCTTTTTTATATCTAGGATCAGGCAATTGACCATCTCTTTCTAACTCTCTCTTTAGTAAAGGTGCTAAAGCATTACCTAAAGCAGTGCCAGCAGCAGCTACAGGTATTTCAAGTAAAGCACCTACAACAGCAGGAATAGAAGCTTTAGCTAAAGGAGAACTTAAAGGAGAATTAGTAGGGCTAGCAGGTGTACTACTTGCAGAACTAGAAGCACTATTGCTAACAGGTGTTAATGCCCCTGTAGTTGGTGTAGGACTGCCGCCATACTTAAGGGCTTTGATGGCATCACCTGACATTGGACTAGGTGAAGATACTTGAGGGTTAGAGCTTCGAGTAGTTCTATTAGTGTTTGTTAGCTCAGATATTCTGCTTAAATCAGGTCGCTGATCCAATGATTTAGGTATCTGAGACACTTTACCTGTACTTATTCCAGACTGTTGAAGCAATTCTAATGTAGTAGGCATAATCTTTTTTAAATACAGGTAAAGCAATCAAACAGAATTAGAAATTAAAAGCACTGGTAGCAGCTTCATTAGGCAATCTCTCAAACACTTGCTTATGCAACTTCTTGCCATCGGGAAACATTGCATAATCGCTGTTTAAAGGAATACGGGCGACAATTTCCAAGAATTTAACACCCTTGGATGTTTCCACAGTGTTTACACTTGCCATTGGTAAAACACCAACAATTCCACCAAAGTTAATTTCTTCTGATTCATTGCAGTTTGCATAAGCCAAACCAAAATAAGCCAAACCCTCAGCATGATTAGTAATAGCTTGTGTACCCTCGATTGGTACGGTATTGCCATTAGTAGGAATAGTGTTAGCAATCGCTGATGTGGTAGGAAAAACTACGTTAGCCATGATATTTAGTCCTTTGTTTATTAGTTAATTAATGTTTGAAATTTGAGTAGAAATTAAGTTGCTAACACCTCACCATCGACAGAAGTTCTGCCAAAAATATCTAGTTCTAGCACACCCACGCTAGTACCACCTGTTCTAATGAACTCAAAAATATAATTGCTGTACTTTTCGTTAGGGGCGGGTAGGTTAAATGTCTGCTTAACACCGTTAGTAACTATAGGGTTAAAAGTACCTATAAGGTTGCTTAGATTGTTGCCAGAATAAACATTAACAATGCTAGTCCTATAGTCTGGTGTAGCGTAGCCAGCAGAATAATAACCCTGACCATTATAAAAATCAAAACTATCTAAAAGAATTGATTCTGAGAAAGTAACTAATCCTTGAACTATAGTGCTGTTTGAGTTCATACCGTCTCCATTACCATTACCTGTATTTAACAGATTGTTGTTAATGTTCTGGATGTTTGTACCATCTTCAAAAGTTGCACTGTTAAACAAACTAACCGTATAGCTCTTTAATACAGGTGTAGATTCTGATTGCGGCGCTAACCAATTGTTAACAGTCCTAGCTCTAAACCTACTTACCCATAACCCTGACGCAAGGTAGATTAAATCAATAGATGAGTAAGGTTTTAGGATTAAACCATTGCCATCACCACTAGGCGTTTGAGTAGCTAGATTTAAAACTTGCTGTGAAGTATTTTGATAAACTTTAGTATCAAAGTTACCAGTAGAAACCATTAGCACATCACCTATAGAGGGGCTGCTAGGTAATAGTAAAGTTAAGCCTGTAGCTGTAGCTAAATACTTTTTGTTAGCCTCTAATGTCTGGTTAGCTGATACCAGTGTATAGAGCGAACTCGCAGAATTAGTTACAGGTGAAGCAGTTTCTAAGGTGTCGATCCTTGAATCCAAACTATCAAGATTAGTTTGTAAGCCTATAACATCAGCTATGACGTGATTGTGAGCATCAGGCGCAAATACTAATGGCTTATCAGTAATGTCCCCCCATGCTACAGCGATCGCTACATCAGATTCTAAAATATCAATCCTAGAATCCAGGCTGTCTAACTTATTTTGAACAAGATTATATAATTCTGGTAATTCTAGAATTTGTTCTGGTAAAGATAAAGCATTAGATCCATCGATAACACTGCCAACGTTAGTAAAATCAATCGTTAAAGTGTAGATGTCAGAAAGAAATGGCGTTGGAGCAAACCATAACTTATCTGTTTCTGGTAACTCTAGTTTGACGATATCTTTACCCGAAAATAGAGCATAAGCTTTACTCGCAGTACCGTAAAACTGAAACAATGTACCGATACGTTGGTTTGTATTTGCGTATTCTGGTTTTGTTGTTAACTCAATCGCAAGGATATTCCCTGTGAATGGGATATCAATTTTAATCAAACCATCGGCAAATGGTTGCGATCCTGTGTACAGCCTAGTTAAATTAATCGTCACAAAGAAAATAAGTCCTATAACTAGATCAACAATCTAATTATAGGACTTATTTAGAGTCTCGTATTCTATTTTTGATAACAGTGCAAATAACTAAAGCTAGCTTATACAGGCACTTCTAGGGAAGCGATGGCTCTTTACGCAAGCGGCGCAAATTCGTAGGCTAGTTGCGGGTAATCATGCGACTTCTTGACCGAGTTTGCTCAGGTCGTTATTTGATATTTTCTACTTCATTTTAAAGAAGATGGCTTCTTCTAACGAAAGGGCATTGCATAGAGAAGTCCACCTTGCTTCCAATTACGATTTAGACCACGGGGAATATCTAAGGGTGTGAGATTCCGTTTGTAGATGTCACTATAATTTCCAACTTGCTTGAGAATTTGGGTAGTCCAGTCAGGTGCTAGTCCTAGCTCAATGCCGAGAGAGTCTGATGTCCCCAAAAACTTAGCAACTTCAGGATTTTTAGTATCCTTAAAGATTGTGTAATTGTCTGTGCTAATTCCTAACTCTTCAGCATAAAAAGTGGCATAAATTACCCAAGTCACAATATCTCGCCAGCGATCGTCATTCCCTACCAACGCAGGGCTAAGCGGTTCTTTGGATAGACTCAAGTCGAGAATTTTATGATCGGCAGGACGAGGTAGTTTACTTCTCCATGCTGCTAGTTGTGATTTTTCTGAAGAAACTGCTTCACACTCTCCCTTAACGTAGGCATTTAAGACTCCATCTAGATCGGGCAGAACTACAGAATTAAACTGGATGTTTGCTTCTGTGAATGCTGATTCTAAATTTGTGGCATTGATTCCCGTTTCCACACAGATTTTTTTATTCGCAAGATCTTTAATTACGATCGCACTTTCATCAGGACTTTTTGAAATTAAAGATTTATCAAAAGATTTATCATTTTTATCACTGCTAACGTTGCTTGCGGGGCTAGTAGTGGGACTCGGTGATGGTGAACTAGTTGGGCTAGGAGAACTAGAAGTGGTTGTGGGTTTTGCGCCAATTCTGAGCATGATCCCTTGACCATCAAAAAATGTTGTTGGGGCAAAAGAAATATTTTTAGCAATATCACGGGTGAGTGTGCGGGTGGTATTTCTCATTAAAATGTCCACCTCACCATTTTGGATAGCAGTAAATCGATCCTTTGCAAGCAATGGTTTAAACTCGATCGCGCCTGCGTCACCCAATACCGCCGCCGCGATCGCCTTGCAGTAGTCCACATCTAAGCCACTCCATCCGCCCTTCTCATCTACATAACTAAAGCCGATTAACTTGCCATTGACTCCACAAATTAGTTTGCCACGAGCTTTGACACGCTCCAAAATCCCCTCTGGCTCTGCTGGTGCGATCGCTGATGATGTCGTTGGGGTGGCAGTCACGGTTGGTGACGGGTTAGGATTTGCGGCTGGTTGTCCCTGACAGCCACACAGTAGACTGATCGTAAAGCCCACCAACCAAGAAAAATGCGTAGTCAAGATTGTTTGTTTGTTTGCGGAGGCTTTAGATTTAGGTAAATGATTGGGCATTAAGCTCATAGGTCTACTGGCGATCAATCTTTAATATTGCATTTGTTAGCTTACAGCGCTTTATCGCTAAAACTCAAAAGAGAGTGGTAACACTTCGCTACCACTCTCTTTTAGATTTTAGTTATAACCAAATTTTTGGAAACTAGCTTTAAGCTAGCTTTCAAAAACTAATTTTCATTTAGCGATTGCTTTGACCTTCTTCTCGGCTAGCAGTTTGAATATACAAGGTTAGCAAGAAGACGGTAGGTACAAATACGGCTAAGACAGTAGCAAGCAGACCAAGAAAGTTAACTTCCATAATTTTGTTTGTATGTAATTTATTTTAAATATTTGCAGAACTACTAATATATTAAGCGAAAGGATTGCTTAACGAGCTTTGCAATTGATCAAAACTCAATATCTTTGTTAAATCTAGTCTGTTGAGCATTTATGTAGTTCACCTAAGCATTGAATGGCGGCGCTTTGCGCCGCCATTCAATGCTTGGGTTAGACTTCCCAAAGTTTGCTGATGTTCTTTTCGAGACGCTCTTCAGCTTCGGCAAATACCTGTACTGAGTTGTCGAGCATTTCTCCACTGCTCAGCTCTAGAATTTTAGTCGATAGGGCAATGCGATCGCGAGACTCATCAATATCTACGACGACTACCTTAATCTGATCATTGATTTGAAAAACGCGGGTGGGATCGCTAACAGGCTTTTGGCTGATTTCTTTGTTGTGGAGCAGCCCTGAAACTCCTGCGAACTCTACAAATACACCAAATGGGCGAATATTGCTGACCCGACCATTGACTAACTGCCCCTTGGACAACTGACTCATGGCGGCGATTTTAGCGGCTTGACGATTGGATAGCACTAATTTTTTTCGTGTTTCGTCTGCCTCTAAAACCATCACAGGCAGCTTTTTGCCAATCAACTTAGCAAGATCAGAAGAGTCGGCAAGGTGCGATCGCGGCACAAATCCGCGCAACCCCACACAATCAACCGTAACACCACCGCTATTTGTGCCAATAACCTTAGTTTCAAAAACTTTAGACTCGGCTTGATAGTCGCGGAGGGTCTGCCAAGCTTGCTTAAATAAAAGGCGACGGACAGATAGTTTGACTTCACCATCGGCATTTTGATTACTAATAATCAAAAATTCATATTCATTGCCGACAGGAAAAGCATCTTCATTAGCGCGAGAAGATCCACTGAGTGTGGCTTCCTCAATGGGTAGAAATCCTAACGATTTAGCGCCAATATCGACATAAATGCCACTGCTTTCCACCGACACGACTTTACCCTTGACGATCTTTCCTACCGAAAATTCGTAGTTATGTTCGGCGAGAGCATTGGCAAAGTCATCAGCAGAGAAGGGTTGAATATTAGTTGTGGCGTTCATGGATAAAGAGATAAATTTGTTGAAAAAAATAGTTAGCGTTATTGCGTGTATTTTAGTGTATTCTTTCACACCGTCATAAAGTGTATGCAGTAACTCTTATTTTCTTTACAATTTGATTCACAAAAGTGGTGGCGCAATCTGGTGAATTGGCATTACAGCAATTTCCGAGCAAACAAACCCGAACCAAGAATTTTTTTAAAAGTGTTGCTTTGCAACACTTTTAAAAAAATTCTTGGTTCGGGTTTGAGCGCAAAGCGCCTACCTACAGCGTTTTTCTAACGATTACTTTTTGGGTAAGTTTTTAACCATTAAATATCGCATCTCCCGACGAAAGCCTAACTTGGTATAAAGAGCTTCGGCTGGCTCGTTCCAGTGATCAACGACCAGAGACAGCGATCGCATGTTTTGACTTTGCAAATATTCTTCAATAATTGGAAATACTTTTTTGGCAATACCCTTACCACGGTATTCTTCACGAATATACAACTCATCTAGCAATCCGCAACGTCCGTGGTATTCCATACTAAAAAAGAAGGTCAACGCGAAATAGCCAATGGGGCGATCGCGATCGCAAATCAGCCAAATTAATCCAAAAGTTTCATCACTAAGCAGCGACGTAAAAGCTTTTAAGACTTCTTGACTAAAATCGATTTTTTCAAACTGATAGAATTCCTGTACCAGTTCTATTAGTGGATCAATATCAATAAACTGGGCGAGTCGAAAGCTAATTTGGGATTCGGATTTTGACTCAATTTGGGGTTTATCTATTAAATAAGAACACCAGTCACTCCAGCTACCTGCATAGAGCTTAGCTCCCTCAATTCCCGCTAATTTTAGTGATAGCAAATTTACGCAAGCAGTTACACCTGAACCGCAGTAAACAATTATCTCTTCAGCATTGCGAATGTCTTGCCAGCGATCGCCTTGGTTGATCACAAATCCTTGCTCATTAGTGACTTCCATCCAAGGATAATTTACTGCTCCTGCGATATGCCCTGCGATCGGATCAATTGGTTCACGCTCACCTCGATAGCGATCGCCTTCCCTTGAGTCCACAAGCACCACTGCGGGTAAGTCTTTACGCGCTTTTATATCTTGAATGTCAACTATCCATTCTGTCTGTAAATTGAGAACAAAGTTACCTATTTTGGATGGAGGTATTTGATCACTAACTGGATAATTTTGGGCTTGCCAGTTCGCAAAACCGCCATCTAGTAAAACTACTCGCTCATGTCCCATGTATCGCAATAACCACCATAACCGCGCTGCAAATCCAAAACGCGAGTCATCATAAATGGCTACCATTGTTTTTCCTGACACAATCCCCATTTGAGAAAGCTTTGTGGCTAACTGCTCTATATCTGGTAAGGGATGGCGACCACCATGTTTTTGCGCTGGTCTAGACAAATCTAAATTTAAGTCTAAATGGTAAGCGCCTACGATGTGGCTATTTTGATATTGCTTACGCCCTAAAGCTGCATCCATCAAAGAAAAGCGACAGTCCACAATAACCAGTTGTGGATCATCAAGATGGTCAGAAAGCCATGTGGCAGAAACATTAGGAGAGTTATTCATAGTTTTTTGGGCGTTGCAGAGTTAAGTATAAGCCAAAGATTTCTTGAAGGTTAAGAATAAAAGCCAGCATACTCGCTTCCGAGTAAACTCTAATTTCTAGGGCTTGTATATTTCATACCTAAATCTGCAACGCCAAAAAAAATTACATGACGAACTCTGCGCGTGCGCCCTAATTCTAGCTATATTTAGAGACTGGGATAGTCTGTATAACCTTTCTCATCACCACCATAGAAAGTATTGCGATCAGGAGTGTTTAAAGAAGCATTGGTCGCAAAGCGTTCCACCAAGTCGGGATTGGCGATGTATAGACGACCAAAGGCAACTAGATCTGCGCTTCCTGATGCGATCGCGGCATTTCCTGTCTCCAAGTTATAACCACCCGCCGTCATAATCGTACCGTTATAAATCTGACGAAAGAACTCAGCGCCGAGTTCAGGTTGACCTTCCGCAGTACCAAATCCCTCAACTCTAGGCGCAACCAAATGTAAATAGGCAAGATTAAATCGATTTAGCTCCTTAACAGCATAGCCAAAGATAGCGACTCGATTAGAGTCGTACATACTGTTAAATGTGCCGCTAGGAGATAGTCTGATGCCGACGCGATCGCTACCCCATACTTCAACAACTGCTTCAGTTACTTCCATCAACAGTCTGGCGCGGTTTTCTAGCGAGCCGCCATAGATATCATCACGATGATTGGTATTGTCCTGCAAGAATTGATCCAATAAATATCCATTTGCCGCATGAATCTCTACTCCATCAAATCCAGCTTCTAGCGCATTCTTCGCGCCAAGGCGATATTGCTCAATGATTTGTGGGATTTCTGACAAATCCAAAGCACGAGGAGTGACAAAGGGTTGCATACCTGTATAAGTAGCGGCTTCGCCTTCAGGTGCGATCGCGGATGGAGCAACAGGTATTTCGCCATTGGGCTGCAAATCTGGATGCGAAATTCTACCCACATGCCAAAGCTGCAAAAAGATCTTGCCACCCTTTGCATGGACAGTATCAGTAACTAACCGCCATCCTGCCACCTGTTCCGCAGAATAAATTCCTGGAGTATTGGGATATCCCATACCCTGCGGCGAAACTTGCGAAGCCTCGGTGATTAATAAGCCTGCGGTTGCTCTTTGCTCATAATACAAAGCATTTAAATCGTTGGGAGCTAAGCCCACGCCAGCACGATTGCGGGTGAGAGGAGCTAACACTATTCGATTAGGTAAAGTATACCGACCAAGTTTGAAGGGAGAAAGAAGAGTGTCGCTCATGGGTTTAATAGGTTGTTGCATAAATCTCTATTGTTCGATTATACGCGAACAATAGAAATTTATGCAACATTATGAGATGATTAGTGTAATTACAGCAATATCACCCGACGGAAGGGGTTTTATAGCTATCGCCAAGTGTAACAGGACAAATCAAAACCCAATAGTTAGCTGGAGGCGCTCAACGCTGCCAGCTAACTATTGGGTTTCATATCCTATTACACTTGGCGATAGCTATAGAAGTGATGTAAAGCACCACTTTTAAAAATCCTTCAGTCGGATTTGAGCGCAAAACGCTGTATGGCGTTTCACCAAAGCTAGCTAACTTTTAATGCGTCAATATCAACATCCCGATCGCGAAAATATTGTTTTAACAGAAGTCCTTTATGCACTTAGCGATCCGACACGCTTACAAATTGTGAAAATGTTAGCGACAAAACCAGAGATTACCTGTAGCGAATTTTGTTTGGAAATGAGTAAGTCCACACAGTCTCACCATTTCAAAGTTCTACGCGACACAGGAATTATGTACACTCGCTTGGAGGGAACTCAGCATCACAACTCATTGCGTCGAAAAGACCTAGACGCAAGGTTTCCTAACTTGCTCGATGCAGTTTTAAATGGAATTCAATAATTGGCGATTTCCCTAAAGAAATTTTCATTATAAAAATTAGTTTTTTGCCGCGCCTTCGGTGCGGCAAAATCCATGATTCTCCTAACAAAAAAGCGGCGCGAAGCGCCGCTTTTTTGTTATTTTGTAGAGCCGCGATAGATTCGTTCAGCTTGAGAATAGGGTAGCCATGAAGGCAAGTCACCCGAATTTTTTCTTGGCGATGGAGATGTATTGTCTTGATAGGCAGACGTAGGCGGAGCGCTGGTAGTCACATATAGTTCATCTTGGACATTTGAGAGAAGACTTTGAGGAACATCAAACTCATCGGTAACAGAATTGTAAGACAAAACTTCACCCGTCTCAATATCGAAGAGCCAGCCATAGATTGCCATTTTATTTTGATGAAGTTTAGATCGCACCACAGGATAAGTTTTGAGGTTCTCAATCTGAGTGACAACATTTTCTGCCATTGTCATCGCTAGCAACTCATCACCCTTTAGGTCAGAATAATTTTCTTGGATGAGGCGGCGCGTTGCCTCAGCGTGTTGCAACCATTCATAAACTAGAGGCATCTCGGTACGCAGTTTCTCCAGCTTGAGCAGCCCTTTCATCGCGCCACAATTAGAATGTCCGCAGATAATTACCTGCTCAATGCCGAGGGCATGGATCGCGTATTCGATCGCAGCCCCTTCTCCGCCATTAGCCGATCCAAAGGGTGGAACCAAGTTTCCTGCATTACGAATAATAAATAAGTCACCTACGCCTGACTGTGTGATCAAATGTGGCACAATCCGCGAGTCAGAACAGGTGATAAATAGCACTCGTGGCTTCTGATCATCGGCGAGCTGTTCAAAAAGTTCTTGGTTAGCAGGGAAATAGGAAGATTGAAACTTGTGTAAACCCTTTAGTAGCTTTCTCATATGCTGATATTGACTAGGATGCTGCGATTTATGGCTATGGTGATGTCTAGCTTTTTATAGACTACTGTTTAGTGTATAGCGCTTTGCACCACCAAGAGGCGATCGCATCGGTTGATTTAACTAAATGCATTCCCGCTGCGGCAAATCGCTGAAAAGCTGCGTCGGCTTGATTGGTGTAGTCCACCACATCAGGAACGACCACAGGAGAAGTGCAATCTTCAAGGAGATAGACTTTCTTGGCTAATTGAGGATCTTTAATCAAAATCTCATTGAGTAAATCCTGAATCGTCCAAGCGACACAATGGCTTTTCGCTTGTCCCGCAATAATTACTGCGTCAAAATCTAGTAATTTTTGTAATAGGTGACTATTCTTTTGCGCGATCGCTTTACCATCCGCACCATCGATTACTTCGGGTCGCAGTACCGAATAATTTTCGGTAAGGGGATTTCCACCTTTGAGCTGAAAATCTGTCTGGCTATGCCTCGCAATATTATGAAAAAATATCGCCTCTTCCACTGAAGAAACTAAGGCATGACCAATGCCGCCCAGCATCGAGTGATAAGCCCACACCGTAAGCGGAAATTTGCCATCATTGCTCAATTTTTTTACATAGTGCAGAGCATGGTTTTGGATAGCTGGGTAATTGCCTCCCGCCAAGTTATCAGCGATCGCAGGATTAACTTTCCACTTACCCAATTGCACATCATCTAGAGTAATGGAAGTCGCATTGGGAGTAGGATGATGTCCCGCCGCATCTATCCAAAAGATAGGATGAAATATCTGCATGGCTGTGTGAGTATCCATCGTAGCGATAATCTCGGTAAGATGATCTAAGTTGCGATAGATAAATTCACAAAGACGGAGATTATCTGCGATCGCGCCATTGCCTGAACGACCACCCACAAACAATTCAAATTCAGGAATACAAAAGGTATTCTGCACATCGATCGCCACTAGACAGATCCTCTTGCGATCGCCTGCCGCAGGTGTAATTCCATACTGTTCCGCCCATGCTTCTGCTTGAGCTGCACGCTCTTGATAGGGAACTCTCCAGACCTCACCAACTCGATTAGGATCAAAAAAGTTAGGAATTGGAAGTTGCTTAACTGATGGATTATTTGTAGAAGTAGCCATAATTACCGACCTCTTTTAATTAGACACAGACACTTACTTGAGCATAGAACTTCTTTATAACTTCGCACATCTGCTCATCTAGATAACTCAGAGCTTTTGTCGCGATATCTTGGGGTACACCACCATAAAAAGCTTCGGCAATACTACCTGTAATGCAAGCCAATGTATCACTATCGCCACCTAAAGAAATTGCATTCCGAATCGCGTCTTCAAAATTATGGGACTCTAAAAAAGCGATAATTGCTTCTGGTACAGTTTCCTGACAGGACTCATTAAATACATAAACGGGACGAATCTCGTCTAAGGTTCTATTTAAGTTATATCCAAAGGAATTGACAATTTCGTCTTTAATATCTTGCTGACTTTTACCTTGACGCGCCATCAAAATTGCGATCGCGGTAGCCTGCGCTCCCTTAATTCCTTCAGGATGATTATGCGTGACTTCCGCAGAGCGTTGAGCTTCCTGCATAACGCGATCGCGATCGTTATAGGCAAAACCAACCGCACTTACCCGCATTGCCGAGCCATTCCCCCAACTACCGTAAGGCTCCATACTTTCTGACTGAATCCATTGCTGAAACCTGCCGCCATAGCCACGCCCTTGATAGCGCCGAGCATAATTTTTGACATATTCTGCATAGTTGCCTTTACTAAGCAAACAGACTGCGATCGCCACAGTCAGCACTGTATCGTCAGTAAAATCAGATTTTTCATTAAAAAGAAGGAATTCCTTAGAGCGATGATTATCAAATTCATAAACAGACCCGACAATATCGCCAACAATTGCACCTAACATACTTTTTCCTTTACAGGCTTCAAACAGAGTATAGTGTAATAATTACACTATACTAATTTAGTGTAATTATTACACTATGTCAACGATATAAATTAAATAGCGACTCCAAAACCCAAGAATTAGTAGTGCGGCGCGAAGCGCCGCACTACTAATTCTTGGATGAGAAAGCAGTAAACGCAATTAAATATAAAACCCCAAGGATCTGGTTCGCCCGCGAAGCGGGCGAACCAGATCCTTGGGGTCATTAAACTGAGGTGCTTATCAAACTAATGCCAACTTACGAATATCCTCGACCTGCTCTAACCGTTGACTGTATCGTGTTTGGACTTGATGCAGAACTGAAGCTCAAAGTCATGCTAATTAAGCGCGATATTCCTCCCTTTATAGGTCAATGGGCTATCCCTGGGGGCTTTGTCCGCATCGACGAAACTCTGGGAGAGGCGGCTTTGCGGGAACTACAAGAAGAAACGGGGATTAGGAATGTTTTCTTGGAACAGCTCTATACCTTTGGCGACTTGGGGCGTGATCCTCGCGATCGCACAATTACGGTTGCTTACTATGCCCTCATTAATCTTATTGATCAGAATATTCACGCCACGACTGACGCAAGGGAAGCTAACTGGTTTACATTGACGCAGATTCCTCAACTTGCCTTTGATCACAATCAAATTTTAGAAGTAGCGATCGCGCGAATCAGAGGCAAAATTCGCTATCAGCCCATCGGATTTGAGTTACTGCCTACTCAATTTACCCTCACACAACTACAAAATCTCTACGAAACTTTGCTAGATCGACCACTTGACAAACGTAACTTTCGTAAAAAAATCTTAGGTATGGATTTACTAATTGATACAGGTAAATTACAGAGCAATGTTTCCCATCGCGCCGCCAAACTTTATCAATTTGATCAGCCTAAATACCTACAACTCAAACAAAAAGGTTTTAATTTTGAAATTTAAACTTTGAAAGTATTGGTTTGTAACACTTTCAAAAATACGGTAATACAAAGTTTGCGATCATAAACTGAGTATTACCATTACGATGTATAAGTACAGTAATTAGCAAATCCTCAAAGTCATTGATTTGCTAGCCCCATTCTGAGCCAAACTTTATGTATAAAAGGGAACTCAAGCTTTCAAATCAATATGTAAACAACTTTTACAACGGCTCAATCTACGATCTGGTTTTTTTGGATTTGGAATGGTGTCGAGATTTTCATAAAGACGGGACGGTACAAAAAATATTTGGTTATACCTTAACTCGCATACTAGAAGATACTAATGAGCAGTATATAAAAATTCAGTTTATTGAATCAGGTACTCAAGAAAAGAAAATCATTCAAGATATCTTAAATGATTTACATAGTTTGCGTGGTAAATATTTTATTGGTTATGGCTTATCAACCAGTGATATGTTCTGTCTACGTCAAAGACTCACAGCTTTAGATTTCATTCCTAAAGTAGAGAATATTAAAATTCTTGATTTACAAAAAATTATTCAACGTAATGATCTTAATCAGGGCTTAAATAATTTATTTGCTTATCTAAAAATTCCAATCTATAAAAAAATTAAAGGATATTATGTTTTTCGGAATGGAGCTAAAGTATTAAGAAAAGAGAGGGGATATGAAACAGTTCTCAATGAAATCTATGAATATTGTTTAGAAGATGCCGTTAATTATTTTCAAATTATCCATAATTGGCATTCACAATTTTCTCCCATTGATTGCCGTAAATGTCAAACTATCGATCTCAAAATTGATCAACGTCTAGAAGATAGAATCAGATCAAAACGGGGAGCAGCTTTGCAAAGACCTTAGTAATTTACATCCTAAAATTATTACTTAGGCAAAGGTCGTTTGATTTATATTGGTAGAGATGTCGCATTTGGTTAGCAATGTTTCCTTTACATGACGATAATCCCACTCAAGATACATCCATCGTTGTTTATACGATAATTTTGATCAATGTCTTGATTTTTGGCTACCAAACTAGCCTACCAAACTTTCAACTAGGGCAGTGGCTAAATACTTGGGCAGTGATTCCACAGGAACTAATTGCTAATCCTTCCAAACAGGCGATCGCGCTAATTTCCTCACAGTTTCTCCATGCCAATATTTTCCATCTCGCTGGAAATATGTGGTTTCTCTATCTATTTGGCAATAATATCGAAGACCAATTAGGGCATTGGAAGTTTTTGTTTTTTTACTTGCTTTGTGGCGCAGTTGCCGCAGGTGCGCAGGTTATGACTGCGCCGATGTCAAATGTACCAATGATAGGCGCAAGTGGAGCTATCTCAGGAGTAATGGGAGCATATTTGATCAGGTTTCCCCGTGCCAGAATTTTGAGCTTGGTCTTTTTAGGGATTTTTATTACTGCTATTCCCATACCTGCGGCAGTATTTTTAGGTCTGTGGATTGCTGGACAAACGGTTTACGCGGCAATAGCTAATCCTAATTTACCAGGAGTAGCGTACCTCGCTCATATTGGCGGTTTTGTAGTGGGTATGCTCGCTATATATCTTCTTCCTAAACGTTCAGAAAGACTTTAGAAGCAGCAATTCTCATTATGAAACCAATTTTTGGGTTTGCAGCGCCGAAGGCGCTGCAAACCCAAAAATTGGTTTTTTGAAAGTTAGATGTAGGCTGGCTTTCAAAAAACCAATTTTTATAATGAGAATTGCTGCTTTAGAAGCACTATATGTACTCTCCTATCGCAAAGCAAATTTTGCTAAAACTAAGAAGGAAGTTGCGCCGCAACTCCCTTCAAAGAATCCCAATAATTTTTTAAAAGGCGTTGCAAAGCAACACTTTTTAAAAAATTATTGTTAAAAAATTCTTGGTTTGGGTTTGAGCGCAAAGCGCTGTAAGTCGTATAGCGATCGCTTTGAAGAAGAAAGATTACAGCACTTTGCGCTCAAACTATTGGCTCACATAAAAAAGCACCGCGCTTTGCGCGATGCTTTTTTTATGGAGTGCGTGGATATTCTGCGAGAACTTGCTTGAGATATTTGCCAGTGTAAGAACCTGTAACTTCAGCAACTTGTTCAGGCGTTCCTTCAGCTACAATTTCGCCGCCGCGATCGCCGCCTTCTGGTCCCAAATCAACAACCCAGTCTGCACAGCGAATTACATCTAAATTATGCTCAATTGTGATGATGCTATTGCCCTTATCGACAAGTCTTTGCATCACATCTAGCAGCTTATGGACATCGTAAAAACTTAATCCCGTAGTTGGTTCATCGATCAGATAAAGAGTTTTGCCCGTAGCCCGTTTTGCTAGCTCCGTCGCTAACTTAACCCTTTGAGCCTCACCGCCTGAGAGGGTGGGCGCAGACTGACCGAGACGAACATAACCTAAACCCACATCAACCAACATTCCCAATTTAGTATGGGCTGAAGGAATATTCTCAAAGAAGTGCATCGCTTCTTCGATGGTCATCTCTAGTACGTCAGCGATCGTCTTCTCTTTGTACTTAACTTGCAAACTTTCTCGATTATATCTCGCGCCTTTACAGACATCACACTGCACATAAACATCAGGCAAAAAATTCATTGAGATTACATTGACTCCTTGACCAGAGCAAGCTTCACAGCGCCCACCCTTGACATTAAAAGAGAACTGTCCTGCTTTGTATCCCCTAGTTTTTGCGGCTGTGGTCAAGGCAAAGGTTTCTCTAATTACGTCAAATAATCCTGTGTAAGTCGCAGGATTGGAACGTGGCGTGCGCCCGATCGGAGACTGGTCAATGACGATAAATTTATCAAGAGCCTGAAGCCCCTTAATTTCATCAATTCCTTTAGGTTTAGGCACTTTGCGCGAAAAATGATGATCGAGGGCATGGTGTAACAGATCATTTATTAATGTGGATTTGCCTGAACCTGATACGCCTGTGATACAGACAAGCTTACCTAAGGGAAGTTGCACATTAATATTTTTGAGATTATTGAGATAGGCATTACAAATCTCTAAATACTTGCCATTTCCTTCACGGCGATCGCTAGGAGTATAAATCTGCTTTTGCTTAGATAGATAAGCACCTGTGAGCGAGTCTGGATGTTTTTCGATATCTTTGACAGTGCCTTGAGCGACAACTCTACCGCCATGTACTCCCGCCCCTGGCCCTATATCGACTAGATAATCAGCAGCACGAATGGTTTCCTCATCATGTTCCACTACGATCAGAGTATTGCCAAGATCTCGTAATTTTGTCAGAGTTCCCAATAAACGAAAATTGTCACGCTGATGTAATCCAATACTCGGCTCATCTAACACATAAAGAACGCCTGTCAGCCCTGAACCGATTTGCGTGGCAAGGCGAATTCGCTGAGATTCGCCACCAGAGAGGGACATCGTAGAACGATCAAGAGTGAGATAGTCTAAGCCAACATCGAGTAAGAATTGTAATCTTGATTCAATTTCTTGTAAGACCCGATCGCCTATTTGTCTGGTGCGATGATCAAGATCGAGATTTTTTAATTGGTCTAAACAAGTCCCAATGGGAGCGGAGACAAACTCGATGATATTGTAGCCGCCAATGCGAACAGCAAGGGATTCGGGTTTTAGTCTTGCCCCGTCACAAATTGAACAGGGCTGCTCGATCAAGTAGTTTTCTAGCTTTTGTTTTTGTGACTCTCCTGCCTCCGCATATTGCTGCTCTAGCATGGCGATCGCGCCTTCAAAGCGTTTGTAATATCCTTCACTGCGATCGCGATAGAGAGAGTCTGGTTTAATTAAAATTTTCTCGGTTGTACCGTGCAAAATGATGTCAATCTGCGATTGAGAAAGTTGTTCCCAAGGTGTGGTAATTTCAAAGCCAGCATATTCACCCACACTGGATAGAAGTGAGATGTAATAAGTATGGCTTTTGTCTGCCCAAGGCGCGATCGCAGCGTAAACTGGTAGGGTGGGATTAGGAACTAATAATTCTGGATTAAAGGTTTTGATACTGCCCAATCCATGACAGGCAGGGCAAGCACCATAGGGAGAGTTAAAGGAAAACATTCGCGGTGAGAGTTCTTCCATCACCGCGCCATGTTCGGGACAGGCAAAGTTTTCCGAGAAAGTTAAGATAGAGTTTTTACTTACTTCTTTCTTAGTAGATTTAGACTTTCCATCGGTGTCAGATGCAGTCAAGATTTCTACCATCGCGATTCCTTCCGATCGCTTGAGGCAAGTCGCTAGAGAATCGGTCAAACGCTCTTGAATATCTCCTTTGCGAACTAAGCGGTCAACTACAATCTCAATATCATGGGTCTTATTCTTTTCAAGTTCGATATTGTCACTAAGTTCACGGACTTCGCCATTAATCCGTACTCGCGCAAATCCTTCAGAAGCGAGGCTCGTCAATAATTTTTTGTGGGTTCCCTTTTTGCCACGAATTACGGGAGCTAGTAATTGGAAGCGCGTGCGATCGCTTAATTCCATAATCGAATCCACCATCCGATCAATCGTCTGTGGTGCAATATTGCGATCGCAGATCGGGCAGTGCGGCGAACCTGCGCGTCCAAACAACAACCGCAAGTAATCGTAAATCTCAGTAACTGTGCCGACTGTGGAACGTGGATTGTGAGAAGTTGATTTTTGATCTATAGAAATAGCGGGACTTAGACCTTCGATGTAGTCTACATCGGGCTTATCAATCTGTCCTAAAAACTGACGCGCATAGGCACTCAGGGACTCGACATAGCGGCGCTGTCCCTCCGCAAAAATAGTGTCAAATGCTAGCGATGACTTGCCAGAGCCAGACACACCCGTAAACACGATCAACTGATCACGGGGAATTGTAAGGTCAACATTCTTAAGATTGTGCTGTTTAGCACCCCTGACATGGATATGGGTATGGTCTGGCATTCGAGCAGGTTAATCGTAAAGATTTGTTACTAGTGTAGGCGATTTTAGTCGCGATCGCAAAATCTGCAAACTTCCACCTGCATAGAGTTGAGATGACTCGACTTGCAAGCCAAATTGATTAAGGAGTTGCGGAAGATCGGTATTGATCAACGCCCAAGCGGTTTCTGTTTCAAATAGCCACAAAAAAGTAGCAATCGGCGGCCAAAAAAGTGGATTGATCGGACGATGAAAATCCACGATGATAAATTGCCCTGCGGGAGTCAAAATGCGACTAACCTCTTGAAATATTTGCGACAATTGCTCAGCATCCATTTCATGCATCGCCGTATTGGTAATCACTAGATCGAAACTGCGATCGCTAAAGGGCATTTTTTCAGCAAAAGACTCCACATATCTGGCTTGTGGCACATTCTGCTTAGCGCGTTTGATGGCAATAGGTGAAGCATCTAAACCAGTCACGTCATGGAAATGCTTAACTAATTCCTGTGTAGCTTGTCCTGCGCCACAACAAAGATCGAGAACTTTGGCTTCAGGATTAATTTGTAAGTCTTTTAAAAAGAGTTGCCGAAATCGCTTTTCACCGCCTACGCTCAGCGCCGCCAAGGCAGACACCGTGTCATAAAACCATTGATAGCGATAACTCCAATCACGCAAAATTGTAGTCATTAGTTAAACTCTATCCATTTTAAAAGTTCAGGCGATAAGGGGACTTTCTTGCGGGTGCTGCTATCAATACAAACATGTTTAGTCTGCGCGATCGCGATCGCCTTTTTATCTTCTCCTGCATCTCTCGCAAAAAAGATTTGATAGGCAACCTGAAAAGAATCAGAGCTTAACAAACTTGAATCAAGCAAAATTTTTATGCGATCGCCGCAAAACATCGGCTTAAAAAAATCAATCTTAGCACTGGCGATCGGTACTGCGATTACATCGCCTGAGAAGAAGGATTTAAGCACGATTCCTGACGCGGCAAGGGAGGCTTCATAGGCTTCATGGCAAATTGCCAGTGCATTAGCAAAGTAAACTACGCCTGCGGCATCAGTATCGCGAAAGTTAATCACGCGATCGCAAACAAAATTTCTCATGTTGCTTAATTTTTTTTATATAGCTAGGTAAGCAAGTAATGCCATCATACCAATGAAAGTAATAGCTACTCCTTTCTACTCCAATGATTAGGAAAACGTTTTGTGGTTACAAATCCACTAAGGCGAATTAAGCTACTGAAATTGCAACTGCACAAGCTTTTAACTCTGGTTGTTTTGAGTCGGGACAGGCTTCAGGATGGGTAAGGGCATTGGCTTCCGCATTATTTGCCCAGAGTGTTCCCCAATGCATTGGTACAAACACAACACCACGGGCGATCGCCTCTGTGACCAGTGCAGGAAACTTAGAAGAACCACGGCGCGATCGCACTGCCACTAGATCGCCATTATTAATTCCCAATTTATTAGCATCTTTGGGATGGATTTCAATAAAGGGATGAGGATGCATTTGTCGGATTTTGTCGATACGCCCCGTGCGAGTTTGTGTATGCCAATGTCCGTAAAGTCTTCCAGTAGTCAAGACAAAAGGATATTCATGGTTAGGAGCTTCAAACACGCCTTGAGAATGGTAAGCGGCAAACTTGGCTTTGCGATCGCTAGTATGGAATTGTAAATCTTCATATAGCCGCTTGTTGTGAGTCCGATCTAGCTCTGATTGGCTATCCCGTGCTGGCCATTGCATCACACCCAATTCTGTCAACTTAGCATGGCTAATTCCTGTAATTTCACAGGGGCGATCGCGAGTGATTTGAGCAAATTCAGCGTAAACATCCGCAGAATCATTAAAGAGAAACTGCTCCTCAAAACCCAGACGGCGACCAACTTCAGCAAAAATCTCCCAATCTGCAAGAGCCTCTCCCAAGGGGATTTGGAATGCTTGGCAAAGGGTGACACAGCGCTCAGAGTTAGTCATTGTGCCAGTTTTTTCGCTCCATTGCGTCGCTGGCAAAAGGATATGGGCAAATGCTGAAGTTTCCGTGGGGTAGTAGGCATCTTGATAAACAGTAAAAGGCGATCGCTGGAGGGCTTTTTTAGTTCTACCCAAATCAGGAAAACTGACGGCGGGATTAGTAGCTGCAATCCACAAAAAGTCCACCTCATCAGCTTCTAATCCACGCACTATATCCCAAGCTGTGCGACCGACATTAGCAGAAATTTGTCCCGAAGGTAAATTCCATGCAGTTTCTAGCTCCGCTCGATGCTGAGGATTGGAGACAAATCGATAACCTGGTAATAAATGGGATAAACCACCTGCTTCGCGCCCACCCATAGCATTGGGTTGCCCCGTTAACGAGAAAGGACCAGAGCCAGCCTTGCCAATCTGAGCCGTGAGTAGATGGAGATTAATAATGGATTGAACTTTAGCTGTTCCTTGAATAGACTGATTAACGCCCATCGACCAAATCGACAGTACTTTTGATGATTCAGCCCAATATTTAGCAGCTTGGTGTAAATTTTCAGTGCTAATGCCGCAGCGTTGGGCAACAAATTCAGGGGTATAAAGTTGACTTATCTCTTGAAATTCGGCAAATCCTGTAGTGTGTTTTTCAATAAACTCGCGATCGCATTTGTCCCAACTCAATAGTAAATGAGCAATTCCATTTAACAAATCAATATCTGTACCAGGTTGAATCGCTAGATGTAAGTCAGCAACCTCGGCGGTTTGAGTACGGCGTGGATCAACGACGATGAGCTTGACATGGGGATTCTTTTTGTGGCGCTTCCGAAAGCGATTGAAGATGATTGGATGACATTCGGCGGTATTAGTACCGATCGCAAATAGACAATTAGTTTCATCCAAGTCTTCATAGCAGCAGGGAGGACCATCGGAGCCAAGACTTTTGATATAGCCCGACACAGCGGAAGACATACACAGTCGCGAATTAGCATCGAAGTTATTAGTTCCTAAACAGCCTTTAAATAACTTCTGAGCCGTGTAATAATCCTCTGTTTGAAATTGTCCAGAACCATACATACAGATCGCATCCGCTCCCTTAGTAGCTAGAACCTCCTTAATTCGATTGGCGATCGCATTTAGGGCTTCATCCCAACTCACCTGTCGAAATTCATCGCCAAGGCGATCGCGCATCATCGGATGTAAAAGACGATCTTTTTGAATGGACTCCGCCACAGTCGCGCCTTTTACACAGACCATTCCTTGACTCGATGGATGAGCGCGATCGCCCCTGATTTTAAAGCGATCGGGAAATTTGACTGTCGGCTCTTTATTTGTTTCTACCACTTCCAAGCCACAGCCAACACCACAATAGGGGCAAAGAGTTTTGACAATTTCGGAAGGATGTGACATAGAGGATTAAAGGATTAAGAATTTTCATAAGAAGAAAGATTATCAGCAAGAAGGGCGGCACTTAGTGCCACCCTTCTTGCTGATAAGTTAGAAGTCCAGCACTAAGCTAATCTCATTGTCTTAGCTTCTAACAACAGATTTTCTATGGGCAAAGCCTTTGGCGGAGTCAAAATGGAGAGCTTCCTGAAATTGGGAATAGGGCAAAGACTGTAGCGACGAGATCGGATCAGCAGCATCAAAAACTGTCCCATCACTCAAAACAATTGGGGATTTATCTTCATCACTAATCGGAATATCTAACTCCTTGGCTGCCTGTTGATAGACATCGGTAGCTAGCAAGTTGTAAATGACCTCTGGATAATTTTCAGGGAAATTGACCATTCCCCAACGAGCCATCTGCGTTAGCACCCATAGATGCTCCTTACGAGATGGCATATTCCCAATTCCAAACTGGCAGAAATCATTCTCATACTTAGATTCCATTGTATTGACTCGATAGGGACCTGCAAAACCTGGGCGAATATAAACAGGATCGAGATTTAGATACTCTCGCTTTGCCAAGGTCAAAACAATTTCATCACGGTTTTGAATCGGCTCACAGAACTGAGCTGCTTCTAACAAGGCTTTTACTAGTTCTAAATGGGTATTGGGATATTGTTCTGCCCAATCTTTCCTCACGCCTAGCACTTTTTCGGGATGCCCTCGCCAAATATCAAGGTCGGTCGCCACCACAAATCCCACATTGCTAATCACAGCGCGAACATTCCAAGGCTCACCGACACAATAGCCGATGATGTTATTTGCCATCAAATTAGAAACCATCTGCGGCGGTGGAATCACAATTACATCCACATCTTTGTCGGGTTGAATGCCACCACTAGCTAACCAATGCCGTAGTAGTAAATTGTGCATTGAAGCATGGTGTACCATCCCCAAAGCAGGATTGTAGGAATCTTTAAAATTATTTTCAATATATTCCTTCAAGGATGCGAGATCACGAACTCCCTCATCTTGTAGTTTTTTGCTGAGGGTAATCGCGTTGCCATTACGACTCAAGGTAAGAGATGTCACTACAGGCACAGGGATTTTGTTACCCATACCTAGTGTGATCGCAAGAGGCATTCCTGTGACCATCTGCGCCGCATCTAGACGACCTTCACGAATACCTTCCGCCAGATCATTCCAGCTATTTTCTTTGGATAGAGTTACATCTAGTCCATATTTGGCAAACAAGCCTTTTTCTTTGGCAATAATAAAGGGAGCGCAATCCGTAAGAGCAATGTAGCCAATCGTGAGATTTGTTTTTTCAATATTGCCTATGCTGATAACAGAGCTTGCTTGGACTTTCGCCTTTTCCAATTTAATCTTTTTCTGGCGATCAAGGAAATTGACCGCTTCTCCCCTGAGGCGATAGTAATTGGGATGATTGACAGCTTCAAGTCGTTTACGAGGATGGGGCAGATCTACAGTCAATACCTGACCAATTTTGGCTTCGGGTCCATTGGTCATCATGATAATGCGATCGCTTAGCAGCAAAGCCTCATCGATATCGTGGGTAATCATTACCGCCGAAATTTTGTTTTCAGCACAAATATGCATTAACTTTTCTTGCAAACGACCTCTGGTCAATGCATCTAACGCGCCAAAGGGTTCGTCTAGCAATAAAATTTTGGGCTTAATCGACAAAGCACGAGCTATCCCCACCCGTTGCTTCATACCACCAGAAATTTCTCTAGGATACTTGTCAGCCGCGTGACTTAATCCTACTAAGTCAATATTTTCTTGAATAATCCGATGACGCTCTTCTTTAGATAAATCTTTCAAAACCCGATTCACCGCCAAACCAATATTTTGTCGCACCGTTAACCAAGGCAATAGCGAATGATTTTGGAACACCAACATGCGATCGGGACCTGGTTCATTTATTTCCCTACCTTCCAACACAATACCGCCAGCACTGGCTTTGTCTAGACCAGATAGAATATTTAAAACCGTTGACTTGCCACAGCCTGAATGTCCAATAATTGAGACAAATTCGCCTTCTTTCATCTCAAAGTAAACATCTTTGACCGCAACGTAGGGTTTCCCATTTTGGGTTTTAAAAACACGACTGACGTGATCGATTTCTAGAAATTTAGACATATTGGTTCGGTGATTTTGGGTTTGATTTTTGATGGTTAGCTATTAGCATTTAGCTGTTAGCATTTAGCCGTTAGCTGTTGGATAGAATGATTGATCTTGTGAAGTTACTCTTTTTATACTTACTGCTTCAAAAAGCTAACAGCTAACGGCTAAATGCTACTCAGCCTCATCCGCAAGGGCAAAACGACTATATAGAAATTCAAGAATGTAGTTGCGGAGTGTGTAATAGCGGGGATCGTCAGAAATTGCTTTGCGATCGCGAGGACGGGCGAAAGGTATTTCCACTACTTCGGCAATATTAGCGGCGGGACCGTTGCTCATCAGGACAATGCGATCGGCTAAGAACAAAGCCTCATCGATATCATGGGTGATCATCAACGCCGTAACTCGATTAGCTCGCCAAATTGAGAGTAGTTCTTCTTGCAACTCTTCGCGGGTCATCACATCCAACGCGCCGAAGGGTTCGTCAAGGATGAGAACTTCAGGACGAATGGATAATGCACGGGCGATCGATACTCTTTGACGCATACCGCCAGAGAGTTCTTTTGGTCGTTTGTTCATCGCTTCGGTTAGACCCACCAAGGCGAGGCTATCTTTAGTGATCTTGGTCTTTTCTTCTTTGGATTTGTCGGTATAAACTTGCTTTACGGCAAGGTAGACATTCTCAAAAGCACTCATCCAAGGTAATAGAGAATAGTTTTGAAATACCACCATGCGATCGGGACCTGGACGCAGGATTGGTTTCGACTTTAAGCAAATCTCTCCAGATGTAGGTCTGTTAAAACCTGCAACCATATTTAGCAATGTTGATTTACCGCAACCAGAGTGACCGATCACGCAAATAAATTCGCCTTCATATACCGTTAAGTTCACATTTTCGAGAACGGTATAGGGACCTCTGGCGGTTTGGTAAACTTTGGAAACTCCATCAATCACCAAAAAAGGATCTTGATTTTTTTTCTGGTTGTTATCGGTAAGATCTAGTGTCTGCATATTGCTACTTTGATTAATTTTGAAGATGTGGAGTTTTGCTTTTGCCTACAGCAAAAGCAAAACTCCTATATGTTTACGAATCTGACTGAACAGCGAACTTACTGATGTAATAAACCAGTTTGTCAAGCAACAGCCCAACTAAGCCGATATATAACAGCGCCAGAATCAGTTCGCTCTGTTTGCCGCTATTGTAACTATCCCAAATAAAGAAGCCGATACCACCACCAGCGGTCAACATTTCCGCAGCCACGATCGCCAACCAAGACAAACCAACCGCAATGCGTAAACCTGTGAAGATGTAGGGCGCGGCTGATGGCATCAGGATCGTGATGAAGTAATCAAATTTGCCGAGACGTAAAACTCTCGATACGTTGCGATAATCCTGAGGAACCTGCTGCACACCCACCGCTGTGTTCATTAAGATCGGCCAAATCGAAGTGACAAAAATCACGAATAGTCCCGCCGCTTCGTTGACGTTTAGCCCAATGCTTTGGAGAGAATCATTCATTCCACTAAAACCTGCCAAAGCGATCGGCAACCATGCGAGAGGAGGGATTGTCCGTAACACTTGAAAAATTGGGTCAAAAGCAAGATAAAGAAAAGCATTTGTGCCGATCGCAATGCCCAATGCGATCCCCACGAGCGCTGAGGCAGTATAACCGATCGCCACACGGCGAACGCTGATCATGGTTTTGACACCTAAGCCCTGTTCGATCGTTACTTTCTCTTTGAGTTCTTTGCGAGCAGGACTATCAATTTTTTCTTTAGCGTTAACATCGTAATATTCGCGATCGAAGAATGGATGCCAAATATATGGCTGAGTTTCTTCCCAAACTTTGGAAGGTGGTGGGAGGGGTGGTTTCTTTCCAGAACAGATTACTTGCCAAGCCGCTAAAAGTAAGATTAGCGCTAACAATGGTGGAATAAAAGATTTTGCTTGCTGTTGAAACCATTCACCTAAGCCGTTAAGAGTGAATTTAGAAGTTATGCTGCCTGCCGCCATTTTTTTGTCTCCTAAATTAGAGGTAGTTATTTTTTGCGCTAATTTTCACTAAGTGAAACTTTTGGCTGTAGCCAGTCATAGAACAAGGGGTTTAAGCCCCCTTGCCTATCACAATCGATTATGCTTTCTTGATCTTCAGTTCCTTTAGGTATTCGCTAGGATTTTCGGGATCGAACTTAACTCCATCAAAGAAGGTCTCGATACCGCGAGATGTACTCTTCGGAATTGCAGCCTCTTCACCGATCATCTTCGCGGCTTCTTTCCAGATATCTTCACGGTTGACCTTGTCAACCAACTTCTTAGAATCTGTGGCAGCGTCAAGATAGCCCCAACGCATATCTTCAGTCACAAACCAAAGATCGTGACTCTTGTAGGGATAGGAAGCGCTATCTTTCCAGAACTTCATCGCGAGATCAGGGTTGTCAAGAGTTCTACCATCGCCGTAGTCAACCTTACCTTGCTGTCTACCCAAAATCTCAGCCGCAGGGACTTTTAGCCACTTATCAGCACCGATAATCTTGCACATCTCTTCTTTGTTCTCAGGCTTATCACACCAGACTTGAGCTTCGAGAACCGCTGCAAGCATTGCCTTAGCCGCTTTAGGATTCTTATCAACCCAATCTGCACGCATAGAAAACGCCTTTTCTGGATGATCTTTCCAAAGTTCGCCTGTGATCAGAGCGCTATAGCCAGTATTTTGAGCGACTAGTCTTGCATTCCAAGGTTCACCAACACAGAATGCTTGCATGTTACCTGCTTTCATATTGGCAACCATTTGTGGTGGTGGCACAACGATCGTGCTGACATCTTTATCGGGATCGACACCATTGGCAGCAAGCCAATAACGCATCCAGAGATCATGGGTTCCACCAGGGAAGGTCACCGCGCACTTGATTTCTTTACCACCAGCTTTGATTTTGGCAAAACCTTCTTTGAGTGAATCACTCTTGAGCGCAATCTTCAGTTCTTTAAATTCATTAGCGATCGAAATGGCTTGACCATTGGTGTTCAACCTAGCCAAGATATACATCGGCACTTTATTACCGTTGGTGATTTTGCCCTCATTAAGCAAGTAAGCTATGGGCGTCAAAAGATGCGCGCCGTCAATACCACCTGCTTCCGAGCCAAGTACGATATTGTCGCGGGTAGTTCCCCAAGAAGCTTGCTTGAGGACTTCGACATCCTTCATGCCGTACTTCTCAAACAAACCTTTCTCTTTAGCAATGATCAGAGGTGCGGAGTCGGTTAGGGCAATGAATCCAAGCTTTGCTTTGGTGGTTTCTGGAGCGTCGGCAGCACTGACCTTAGGGGTAGATGTTGCCGTAGCCGAAGCACTTGCCTTGGTGGTAGCTTCGGTTTTAGGTGCTTCAGGGCTTGTACAAGCATTTAGGGCGATCGCACCGACAGTCGAGAGTCCAGCAGTGGTTAAGAATTTGCGACGAGAGAACATACCCATTGATTTTTTGATTTCCTTAAATTGTGACTAAATTTGATTAATGAAATATTTTGCAAAGCAGAACATTTCGTTAATTAGCTAACCGAGATTAGCTCGGCGGGATCGGCGATCGCCTTTCCATGACTTGCTTTAGCAACTGCACCAAAGCGATCGACTAAAAGCTTGCCGACCACTTCGTACAAGTCCTCACAGGGAACCTTCTCCATTACACAAGTACCAAGATGAGCATCTTTGCCCACCGTACCACCCATGTAAATGTCAACCCCATCGACGACCTTACCGTCTTTACGAGTCTTGCAACCCGTAAAGCCAATGTCGGCAACTTGTGGTTGAGCGCAAGAATTAGGGCAGCCACTCCAGTGAATTCTGACAACTTGAGGAACATCGTAAGCTTCACTAAGTTGCTTAGTAAGAACGAGGGAACGATTTTTCGTTTCCACGATCGCTACAGGACAGAATTGACTTCCAGTGCAGGAAACCAATCCCCGTAAGAGATTATCAGGGCAAGCGGGAAACTTCTGTAATAAAGGTTCCTTTAGAAGTATGGGTACAAATCGATCGCTGACATTAGTAATGATGAGATTTTGCTCAACGGTGAGACGCATATCGCCGTTACCATAGATGTCAGCGAGACGAGCAAATTCGTACATATCAGCGGCATACATTCTGCCAACAGGAATCTGGATGCCAACGTAATTTAGCCCTGCTTGCTTTTGAGGATGCACACCGATATGGTCGCGCTTTTCCCATTCAATTTCGTCTTTTAAGGCTGCGATCGCGAGAGGCTTGCCCATTTGTTTCTCGACTTCAGCACGGAATTTCTCAATTCCCCACTCATCAATTAAAAACATCAGTCGAGATTTAGCACGGTTATCACGCAATCCATTGTCTCGATATACGATAAGTAGAGCTTCGCAGAGTGCAACCACATCTTCAGGTGCAACCCATACATTAAGAGGAATTGCTGCCGCGATCCGCTTCGCAGAAAAGAAGCCGCCAACTAGTACATTAAATCCAAAGGTTTCCTTTGACTCTTCTTTAAAAGCAGGAACAAAGGCTAAATCATTGATTTCAGCATGGGTGGAATTATCGCGACAACCAGCGATCGCGATGTTAAATTTACGCGGTAGATTCGTAAAAGCGGGATTACCTTGCCCATTATTGGTGAGCAAATTCTGGACTTGAATCGCGAGTTCGCGGGTATCATATAGCTCGTTAGCATCGATCCCAGCCACAGGAGAACCCGTAATATTGCGAATATTATCCATCGCTGACTGCACGCTAGTTAAGCCCACAGAGCGAAATTTTTCAAACATTTCAGGGACATCTTCTATGGGAAAGCTGCGAATTTGAATATTCTGACGAGTAGTGATATCGGCAACTCCATGTTGTTCACCACACTTCTCGACCACGGATGCTAAGACCCGCATTTGATCGCTAGTTAGCAATCCATTAGGAATCCGCATTCTTACCATAAAGCGCCCAGGGGTACTCTTGCGAAAGAATACTCCTAACCACTTGAGTCGATGTTGTAAGTCATCATCATCGATCGCTTCCCAACCAATTTCTGCAAAGCGTTGGATCTCAGCCTTGACCGCTAGACCATCTTTTTCTGCTTTGAGGGCTTCAATTTTGTTTGCCATATTTGTCTGCCGCTCACTATCTTTAGCTTTTATCTCAAACTTCGATATTGATGATTTTTGCCTTGACAAAATCCAAAATCTTTTATTTGTAAGCTTTTGTGTAAATTTGTATGTTCTTTACACTACTTAACGTGTCCATCCTAATTCGTATAAAGAACTACATATTTTTAAACTTTATTTAATAAATGCAATCAAGACATGCAGTTAATGCATTGATTGGGTCGTTAAGAGTTGCGACGCGAAGCGCCGCAACTAAGCAATTCTCATCACAAAAACAATTGTGGGGTTTTCAGCGCCTTCGGCGCTGAAAACCCCACAATTGTTTTTTTTGGCTGGTGACAGCTATACTTGCTAATCATGCTTGAGCGTTTACAAAAAATTTTATCTAGGTATGGCATCGCTTCACGCCGAGCGTCTGAGGAAATTATCTTGGCAGGAAAAGTTGCCGTAAATGGAAAGATAGTTAGGGAACTAGGAACTAAAGTTGATCCTGAGCAAGATCGAATTACCGTAGATGGTAAGCCTCTCAATAAAGATGAACTCGAATTTAGTTATCTACTCTTAAATAAACCTACAGAAATAGTTTGCACCTGTGATGACCCCCAAGGTCGGCAAACAGTATTAGATTTATTGCCATCAAAATATCAACATCTATACCCAGTGGGCAGGCTAGATTACAACAGTAGCGGGGCGCTCATATTAACTAATGATGGTGATTTTGCCAATCGACTTATGCATCCCCGTCACCATGTTGCTAAAACGTATCAGATTTGGGTTAAAGATATTCCAGACACGTTAACTCTTCAAAATTGGCGAGCAGGAATTTTACTAGATGAAAAATATACTCTTCCTGCGATCGTGGATATCTTAAAAATTGAAAAAAATGCACATCTGAGATACCCGCAACCCAAAACGTTATTACAAATCATCCTTTCTGAAGGTCGCAATCGTCAGATTCGGCGTGTAGCCGAACAGTTGGGACATCCAGTCCTGAAATTGCATCGCGTGGCGATCGCGACAATTTCAGTAGATGCGCTCAAGTTAGGCGAATATCGCCTTTTGAGTAAAAAAGAAGTTACAGGACTATACAAAAATTAGATCAAAAACTAAACTGAACTCAAATCAAGTAGAGTTAGATTGAATGAACTAAGTTGAGTTCAACCCAAACTCGAATAAGCAAATTAAAGTAGCATTGCTTTTAGATTGCTTAAAAAATCTCCAAGTTCACAACGTCAGCCAAACTTCTTTCTAAATGTCTGTGACTAATACAACATCGAAGCAAGCAGAGAAATTAGCAGAAATCGGAGCGCAATTTAAGCGGATTCGAGAAGATAAGGAGTTGTCGATTCCCCATCTAACTGCAACAACACTAATTTCTGAGCGCTATCTACGCGCGATCGAAGATGGGGAAATAGATTCTTTGCCTGAGCCTATTTATGTGCGTGGATTTATCCGCAAGTATGGAACTGCATTGGGCGTGGGCGATCTTTCAGAAGACTTCCCCCTTAATTCTGCATTGCCTGAACGTAAGTGGGCTGGCAGTGCAGCGGCAGAGCTTCGTCCTCTACACCTCTATGCCCTATATATTGGTGTAATCGCTGGAGCCGTTGGTTTACTTGCCACATTTTTAAACTCACCAGACTCCAACAGAATTAATGATAATCAGACTAATTTTGGCAAAGCGGCTCAGTTAGGCTCCAGTAAGCCTACTAAAAGCCCTGTTGCTAACTCGCTACTACCAAAAATTGGTGGATTAGCCATATTAAAGCAAGATCCAGTTAAGCCCTTAGTGACAGCAAGCCCCAATGTCTCTGCGGTTAATATACCAACACAGCTTCCGTCTCAGCCCAGCACTCAAGGGGGACTCAATGGCTCTCAGTCTGAAGTCGTCTTTGCTGAAGTTAATGCCAAACTTGGTAACACGATTCAGGCTTGGGCTGACAGTACTAGTTTATTGGCAAATTCGGCGATCGCTGCCGATGGCAACTTTAAATTTATAGGAAATAAACCTGTAAATGTGGGTATCGTGATGCAGGGACAATCTTGGTTACGCATCGAGGTGGATGGAAGGACTGAGTTTGAAGGTGTTTTAGAGGAAGGCAAAAAACTTGCATGGTCAGGCGATCGCCAAATATCGATACGCGCTGGTAATGCCTCATCTGTTGCTCTCAGTTACAACAACCAACCCATTAAGGTCTTGGGCAAAGAAGGCGAGGTAACTGAAAGGTTATTTAGCGCCACCCAAACGAGCAATTTAGACACAATAAATAAGGTCGCTCGCTAGCAGTAAGGCGGCGCTTTGCGCCACCTTACGGTTATGCGATTTAATAAGGAACCAAATTTTTGATGGCGCGGCTTCGCCGCGGCATCAAAAATTTGGTTTCTTATTTTACGGCGAAGCCCTTACTGCTTATTGTGAAACCGATTTTCATAATAGCAATTAAACAAAAAAGCTGGCAGCGCCAGCTTTTTTGTTTAATTGCTTTCCAGTCCACTATTTTTGACTAAATCTTCGGGAGTGAGCTTGGCTAAAAACTCCCGAAAAGCTCGTCTCTCGGCCTCATCAGCATCTTGATCAACAGGAATTGAAGCCTCTAGGATTACTTCCTCCATCACCCAAATAGGACATTTTGCCCTCACCGCCAAAGCGATCGCATCGCTAGGACGAGCATCCATTTCTTTTTTGATGTCTCCCTGTAAGACGGTAATTACGGCATAAAAAGTACTGTTTTTGAGGGCATGAACAACAATGCGCTCAACGGTTATCCCCCACGAATCCAAAAAATTGAGCATTAAATCATGAGTCATGGGACGCTCTAAAGGTCTACCCTCTAGCGCCCCAATTATTGCCTTAGCTTCCGCCTCACCAATCCAAATCGGCAATGCTCTACGTTCTAGGGTATCCCGCAATAGAACTATAGGATTTCGGCTGACTGCATCAATGGCAATTCCAGCCACTTTCATTTCGATCATTGTTGCCCGCCTTCTTCCAGAAATGAGCGTTTGGTTATTGTAACATCGACTGGGTGGAGAGGCTGGCTTCTAGTCTGCTTTTATCGGCATTCTTGGCAAATTTGATCCCACGCCGCCACAGGATCGTTAGCAGTTGTAATGGGGCGACCGATTACTAAATAATCAGCACCTACTGCGATCGCCTGTTGTGGTGTCATCACCCGACTTTGATCGCCTGAGCTTGACCATGTGGGACGTACTCCTGGGGTGACAAGACAAAAATCATCACCTAAATGCGATCGCAAATTCGTGACTTCATGGGGTGAACATACTGCGCCTGTAAATCCACTGGCTTGAGCAAGCTGCACCATTTGTAAGGCATAGCTAGCGACAGGTATATTCACCTTGAGATCGGACGCTAACTCGGAAGCTGAAATGCTAGTTAATAAAGAAATTGCTAACAATTGGGTAGATGATCCCTCGACTTCGGACTGAGCTGCTTGCATCATTGCCTTACCCCCAGAGGCATGAATTGTTAGGAAATCTGCACCATACTTAGTTGCTGCTCGACAAGCACAACCAACCGTATTGGGAATGTCGTGGAGTTTTAGATCGAGAAATATCTTTTTATTTCGTGACTTTAACTCTCGCAAAATCGTACTGCCATCCGCAACAAACAGCTCTAGCCCCACTTTCCAAAAACTTACTTGGGGTAAACGATCGCATAGTGCGATCGCCTGATTTACAGAAGGTACATCCATCGCCACAATGATCCGTGATTGGGGATCGCGATCAGGATTAAGGTTTATTTTCATGACTTTATCGCAGATTTGAACGATACTAGAGCCTAATCCTATTACGTATTGACGTTCGGAGGATCTATGCGAGCGGTATTGATGGCAGGTGGATCAGGAACGCGATTACGTCCGTTGACTTGTGATATGCCAAAACCGATGGTGTCAGTACTTAACCGTCCTATCACCGAACATATTCTCAATTTGCTCAAGCGTCATGGCATCCGTGAGGTAATTGCAACACTGCATTACCTGCCCGATGTGATTCGTGAGCATTTTGGCGATGGGACGGACTTTGGTGTGAATATGATGTACGTGGTGGAGGAGGATCAACCACTCGGTACAGCAGGCTGTGTCAAAAATGTAGAAAATCTCCTTGAGAGTACTTTTTTGGTAATTAGCGGGGACTGCATTACTGATTTTGATCTGACCGCAGCCATTAAATTTCACCGCGATCGCCAGTCAAAAGCTACTTTAATTTTGCGCCGCGTCACTGATCCGATGGCTTTTGGGGTAGTAATCACCGATGAAAAGGATCGCATTAAAAGATTTTTAGAAAAACCATCCACCAGCGAAGTTTTCTCTGATACCGTCAACACGGGTATTTATATCCTTGAACCTGAAGTTTTAGATTTGTTGACTGCTAATCAGCCCAGTGATTTTTCTACCGATTTATTTCCGCTTTTATTAGCCAAACAAATTCCCATGTATGGCTACATTGCCAGTGGCTATTGGTGCGACATTGGCTCCCTAGAAGCCTATCGCCAAGCTCAATATGACGCGATCCGAGGACGAGTACATCTCGATTTGGACTATGTGCAATTACGCACAGGGCTTTGGATTGGCAAGCATACGGTGATATCACCCACTGTCCAAATTGAGCCACCTGTATTAATCGGCAGTAACTGCTCCATCGGCGATCGCACTAAAATTTCCGCAGGCACTATCATCGGCGATCGCGTTACCATTGGCTCTGACTGTGATCTTCAGCGCCCAATCATTGGTAACAGCGTCATGATCAGCGAAGAATGTCACCTCTGGGCTTGCACGATCTCGCGTAATGCGCGGGTGAGTCGCCGCGCCCATGTCATGGAAGGCTCGGTCGTTGGCTCAAATTCTGTGATTGGTGAAGAGGCAAGAATATTCCCCAATGTGAGGATCTGGCCAAGCAAGCATGTGGAGTCGGGGGCAACCTTGACCACAAACTTGATCTGGGGAGCGATAGCATCCCGCAATTTGTTTGGGCAGCATAGTGTATCTGGCTTAGCGAATATCGATATTACCCCTGAATTTGCGGTAAAGCTGGGTGCAGCCTATGGGGCAACCTTGCGCCCCAACTCCCATGTGATGGTATCGCGAGATCAACGCACGATTTGTCGGATGCTGACGCGATCGTTAATTTCTGGGTTAATGTCCGTCGGCATTAATGTAGAAAACCTTGAAGCCACCGCGATTCCTATTTCTCGATTTATTGCGCCTAGTTTGGGCGTGGTCGGCGGCATCCATGTGCGCGTCCATCCCGATCGCAATGACTGTGTGATGATTGAGTTTTTAGACAGCAATGGTATCAACATCAATAAAGCGGCTGAGAAAAAAATTGAAGGTACGTTTTTTAAAGAGGATTTTCGCCGCGCTCGCATTGAAGAAATTGGGGAGATTAGCTATCCCACAAGAGTATTGGACTATTACAATAGCGGCTTTGCCAAAAATATTGATGTAGAAGCGATTAGATTTAGCGATTGCAAAAAAATCGTGATTGATTATGTCTATGCAGTCTCAGGTGCGGTTTTACCAAGGATTTTAGGCAAGTTTAGTACCGATGTCGTGGTGCTAAATGCTAGCCTCAATGAAGTTGCGCCTGCGCCCGTCGATCGCGAAAAAATGTTGTCGCAACTGACTGATGTGGTCAAGGCTGTCAAAGCTAATTTTGGGGTGCAGGTCTATGCCAATGGCGAAAAATTCATTTTAATTGACGAATCAGGAAAATCGATCAGAGATGAGATTCTGACGGGATTGATGACAGAAATGGTGCTGATGTCACAACCTAAAGGCACGATTGTTGTACCTGTTTCGGCTTCGGGCATGGTAGAACTGATTGCCGAAAAACATGGCGGCAAAGTAATTCGCACTCGCGCTAATCCCACCGCTTTGATGGCGGCTTGCCATCAAAATGAAGGCGTTGTACTTGGTGGATCGGCGGAGATGGGCTTTATTTTTCCGCAACTGCATCCGGGATTTGATGCCATGTTTAGCATTGCCAAGATTATGGAATGGATTACCCTCCAAAAGCGATCGCTATCACAAGTACGTTCCCATTTACCTCGTTGCCATTTCCGCAAACGTGTAGTTCGTTGTCCGTGGAGTATTAAGGGAACTCTAATGCGCCACTTAGTAGAATCCTACGGTCATCAAACGGTAGAACTAATTGATGGAATTAAGGTTTTTTATAGCGATCTTGATTGGGTATTAGTATTGCCTGATGCCAGTGATCCCTTAATTAGAGTATTTGCCAATGGGCTGGACACGCCATCAAGCAATGGACAAGCGTGGGCAGATCAACATATAGAAGAGTTTTGTAGTCATATTGAGGGCTTTTGCAAACTACAAATTGCCTTATCAAAGGACTCTGTGCTACTTGATAATTAGAAAAATAGGGTCGGCGCATTGCACCGACCCTATTCTTTTAGTTCACGCTGAGCGTTAGTCGTATTGTGCCTTTAGCCGTTGTCGGAAGCACGATATTTTGGAGCGATCGCTTGAGCGCTTCCAAGAAATTCGTATCCTTCAAAGTCGAAGCCGAATCATCTAAGACAATTCTGGTCAATCTGCCATTCTGGATGGAAATCTCTAGAATGACGTTCCCGTTAATGCCATTAGGAAAATTGAGCGATCGCAATTGTTGGGCGACCATCTGCTGAGCATCACTGACACTCATACCTGTCAAGCCAGTAATGCTAACCACCTGAATTCTTGATGGCGCAGCCGTTGGTTGAGATAACTTTTGATCAGATTCTTCAGCATCAAGACTAGGTTTAACCTTAGCTTCATAGCGAGCTGTGCTTCTATCTTGCAAAGTTCCAACCATAGGTGCATTTCCAGACATCGCACCTGATGATCTCGTCAAACCTGTCATTTGCCTTTGAGCAGGAGCAGGAGGACTCATCACCGCATTAACATTGCTAGAGCCGTTATTAGCTCCACCAAATACACCTTCATAGCTGACTCCTTCAGGCATCTCCACAGGTACTTGCACAGAGATCTTGCTGCCATCGGGGTTAACTCGCACTTCATCACTGACTGCGACAAACGCCGTGTATTGCGAGAGTAAGTGATAGCTAAGAGCGGTCTGGGTGACTGCATCCACTAAAGACTTCACCTCACCACCAAACATTTGATTCATCAAGTCCTTAATGCGGGCGCGTCCCCATAGTTGAGCAATCCCGAGATTGCTATTGTTATTGTCAAAATTGACATTGAGGGTTTGTTCGTAGCGCTCACCACCTGCGGCAATACCAGTTATCTTGAGCTTGCCATTACTGCGATCGCCTTTTTTGCCAAACAGAACTAGAGGCTGCTCGGCAAATAGGTCAGGAGCATTGCTGGGATAGATTTCAGGCGCTTTACCACTACCTTCCCATTGAACTTGAATATTGGTAAGAACAGGATTATTAATCTGACGGAAGAATTTCTCGGCGACTTCCTGAGTCGGCTCATCCTGACGCACTACTCTAGATGTACCGCGCCCCATCTCAGCAACGCGATCTAGTAAATATCTATTAACAGAGCTGCCTACTCCAAAGCTGTAGAGACGATTGCCCGATTTGAGATTTTTTTGTACCGCCGCAATCACTTCATTGTCATTGCCAATGTATCCATCCGTAATCAATACGACGCTGCGAAGCCTACCATCTTTTGAGGAAGGGAAGTTATTCACAGCCTTAATTCCATTCATTAGCTCCGTGCCGCCATTAGCATCCACTTGATCGATGTATCTCATCGCTTTTTGGCGATTAGCGACGGTATTGGCTAAGGGAGTCGATGAAAGCTGACGGGTAGTATTGGAGAAATCAATAATCGTAAAGGTGTCGTTGGGATTTAAGCCATTGATAAAGCGGCGCATCAGTTCCCGCGACTTAAGGATGGGATCGCCTGACTGTGAACCCGATGTATCCATCAAAAACACAACATCTTTTGACACGACTTGATCGGCGCGATAGGAAATCGCAGGGATCAGATAGGTAGCAAAATGTCCACCTTGATCGGTATTAGTGGTGAGAATTGTCGGTTCTGTGCGATCGCCACTGACTTTGTAGCGCACAATCAAATCTTTATTAGGAATGTTATCGCCCTTTGCCAATTTTAGCTGTACCGACTCGCCTTCAGCATTATTTTGGACATCAATGCGATGAGAAGTCGAATAGAGATTGCGAATAGGAACTCCTGCGTCAATCTGTAAACTCACGGTGATGTCATTGCCCGATCGCGTAGCAGGTTTGACTACTGGTGGATTAATTCGAGATGCGTCAGGAAATTGCAGTGTATTGCTTTGAGCATCGATCGCTTGCCCCGGAATATAGCGAGGACCTACCACCATTGGAAATACAAATTCATAATCTCCCTTCTCAAATTTCAAGCTTTCTGTGTAGCGAATGGTAACTTTAATCTGTTCGCCAGGTTTGATATTGGCTAGGGACTGCGTAAAAATATTGTCCCGTTCCTGCTCTAATAAACCTGCGGTGCGTCCCTCTTGGCGAGCGCGTTCATAGATTTGTTTTGCCTCTTCCCGTTTTTTAATGTCACCTTTAATCACGCGATCGCCGATCTTAATTTCCATGTCGTCAACGGCAGCTTGATCGGGTAGAGGAAACACATAGATTGCCTCTAGTGGCTGATCATAGGGATTTTGAAAAGTTTGAGTAACCTCTACCCGCGAAATATTGCCAGATATTTTGCCCTTAACATCGGTATTGGTAAGCGTAAAAGGCTGCTGCTGTCGCTCACGACTCTGTACATACAGCCCGCCCACAGGACGCTTATCATTGCTTGTTTGGGAGGTAGAACTGCGATCGCTAACTGGTTCGATGAGTCCTGATCTAATCATGGCACTAGAATTTGTTTGAGGTTTGATGATGGGGGAAGACTGGGCGAAGGTGCGGTGTGCGATCGCTCCTGCAAGGATCATGGCAGTAGGGATCGCGATATAGATTGGCTTAATTAATTTCATAGTAACTACTCTCCTCTTTGCCTGCTTGCATCCTCGATTAGATGTCACAAGCTTTATATTTCTTGAGTTTGAGTCTCTCACTAATCATAAGATTTAACTTTCCAGTTGCAATTTTAGTAACAAAGGACAACGCAAGCGCTTCGCGCTCAAACAAATTCCCAGAATTTTTAAAAGTGCTGCTTTGCCGCACTTTTAAAAATTCTGGGAACGAGTATAGCTACAGTCATTTGTTTTATCCCAAGAATTGGCTGGCGGCGAGGATCGCCGCCAGCCAATTCTTGGTTTTTATGTCTTGGAACATTTGGCGATCGCTATAAAAGGTGACGCGCCGCGTCACCTTTTACTTCTTACTCCCTTCCCAGTGAAAAATTAGACGTTGCGGCGCGAAGCGCCGCAACGCTAGTTCTTGGTTTTTAATGTTTATTTTGATAGTGGGAAGGGAGTATGATCAAAATTAAGCCTAAAGAGAGAGAAACCTCTGGACTCACTCTCTGTTAGAGGATTAGGAAACATTCCATAACACACCTAAAGAAGTTATCAGACATTCACAGTAGCAAGAACTACAGAATTTAAAAGCGAGATCAACACAATTGGGATAGCAAAAGGTTGCTCATGCCCTTGCAAAATGTTCCATATATTTTTAGGAGGAGCCATATGTCTGATATTCAATCTGGCGGTCAAATGATTTGGAAACTAGAAGACGGCAGTCGTGTTCTCCATTTGCGCCACAGTCCTGCTGAAAGATGGCGACCCTATGAAGAATTTCCTGAATATGTTTTAGAAGACCCTGTTGGTTTTTCTAAGGGAATTACGACTTTTGTTTCTCTACTAAAAAAAGATTGGATTTCGATTAAGTCATAGGTAGTTGGGTATAATTAAAGCCCTAAAACCTGTGGCGATCGCCACAGGTTTTAGGGCTTTTAGGTGATAGAAGTCTAGGCTGAGGCTCCTAGAACTTTTAAGGTGTCGATTTCAGCTTGGGTTAAACCTGTGACATCGTTGATGATCATGCCTTTGTAGGGAGAGAGCGATCGCAAGGTTTGTAAACACTTCCCTGTGGCGATATCCCAACATCTGATCGTCTCATCCCAACTGCCACTAATGAGCGTTTTGACATCTTGACTTAGCGCCAGTGACGCGACCCAGTGACCATGCCCTTGTAATGTCTCAAGACAATCTCCCGTCAATACATCCCAAATTTTGATCGTGCGATCGCTGCTACCACTAATCAGGCGATCGCCATTCGGTGTAAATATGACCGAGACAACTGGATGGTAATGTCCAGAAAATATGCGTAAACATTCTCTTGTCTCCATGTCCCATAGTTTTACAGAGGTATCATCGCCACCAGTTGCCAAATGTTGCGAATTGGGACTAATCGCCATTGCCCAAACACGGTTACTAGAGTCCGCTTCCCAAGTGTGTAGACATTCACCTGTTTCTAGATGCCAATGTTTTACGAGCTTGTCATAGCCACCACTAAAGAGCGTCTTGCCATCGTGACTAAAGATAACCGATAGAACAGAACTAGGATGACCTTGCAAGGTTTGTAAGCATTCACCAGATTCTAGATTCCACAACTTAACGGTGTGGTCATAGCTGCCACTCGCTAAGAATTTGCTGTCGGGACTAATGGCAATCCCCCAAACCCAACTGCGATGACCATGAAGGGTCTTCATGAGTTTACCTGTGTGAGCATCCCAAAGTTTAATCGTGCGATCGGCGCTACCACTGGCGAGAATCTGTCCATTAGGACTGAAAGCAATGGAGAGAATGCGATCGCTATGTCCTCGGAGTATTTGAAAGGGCTGAAGGTCAGATTCTAAGGTTTGAGGTGTATTAATGTTGACATTCCAGAGTTTAATCGTCTGGTCTTCATGCCCACTAGCGAGTAAATTTTGCTGGTTACTATAGGCGATCGCATAAATTGCATTGCTATTTCCTTGGAGAGTTTTGATACATTTGCCCCTTTGTAGTTCCCATATTTTGATCCCGTGATCATCACCACCGCTCACCACTAAATTTCCTTGGGGATGGAAGGCAACTGACCACACTCGATTAGTGTGCTTGTGCAGAGTGTCCAGACATTTCCCTGTGGCGATATCCCAAATCTTGACAGATTGATCGTAGCTACCTGTCACAAGGCGATCGCCTTGAGGACTAAAGTCTAAAGAGGTCACAACCGAGTTATGTCCTAGCAAAGTTTTGAGACATTCGCCAGTTTGCAAATCCCATAGTTTCACAGTGTAATCAAAGCTACCACTAGCTAATATTTCGCCATCGGGACTGAATGCGATCGCCTTCACCCATAGTTGATGTCCTTGCAGAGTTTGCACACAGCAACCCGTTTTGAGATTCCATAACTTGATCGTGTTATCTTCTCCAGCCGACGCTAAAAGCTGTCCTTTGGGATGAAAACCAACCGACCAAACACAAGCATTATGTCCTTCTAGCGTTTGAATAGATTCTCCTGTGACTAAGTTCCAAATTTTAATGGTGCGATCGGTGCTACTACTGGCGAGGAGTTGACCATCGGGACTAAAGGCGATCGCGGTGACAATGTTGGTATGTCCATTTAAGGTTCGGAAACATTCTCCATTATTCGTATTCCAGAGTTTAATCGTATGATCTTGACCACAACTGGCGAGAATTGGAGATTTCGGACTAAAAGCAACATTCCAAACCCAACTATTATGACCTTGGCAAATAAAAAGTTGCTGACCATTAACAGCATCCCAAATCTGAATCTCACCATTGGTATCACTACTGGCAAGAGCAAGTCCATCGGGGCTAAAGGCAACGCTGGTAATACCGCCAAAGGTGGCTGCAAACAGGCAATCTCGAAAATGAGATTGAGTAAAGTTGACGAGATGTAAATTTAGTGATCGCAAGTCACAGTCACGAATCGTCAGCCGCGAGAAGTCATAGCCTGTTAAATCAGTTCCCAAATGAACCAATAAATAAATAAGATTTGCACCTCCGTAATTATCTGAGGCTATTAATTCATTTTGCAGCTTGATAATCAGTCTGCCGAATTTATGTGCGAGTTGATCTGTAGAGCCAAGACAAGTTTGTAATCGCTGAAGGATAGGCTGCACAATCAATTGGATTTGACTGTCCCGAATGTAATCCTTAGATTGAGCTTGAACTAAAGCATGAGTCAACAAATACTGCGGTGATTCGGTAATTATCTCTTGACAAGTTAGTTCAATCAACCGCTCCGTTACATATTCCATCACCATAGGTTGCTGCGTAAATCCATAGCGATCGCGTTCAATTAAATTGCGATTTACTAAAGAATTCAAAACCTCCATTAACTTCAATTTAGGTGTAGATGGCGTAAAAGCACTATGCAAATCTGTTAAAGAAATACTCTCGCGATGGATCACGAGCCAATGCATGACTTGATTTTGCAGATCTGACAACCTCTTTAATTGTTGAGATAGCAGATTGCTGATACCATTAAATAGAGTGATGCCACTGGCTAAAAAATGATTGACATTGCCGCCATACAAGTCACGAATGGAAGTAGCGGCAATCTTTAACGCGAAAGGATTACCACTGTAACAATTCACTAATTGCCGAGCATCTGTATCACAGATGAATAAGCCTTTGAGATCTAGGATTGTTTTTGCTGCCTCAAGTTCCAATCCAGATAGAGCCAGAGTCCTTACTGCCAAGCCATCTCCTTCAAGAGCCACAATTTCCGATGGTTTTTCGCGGCTGGTAATCAGCACACAACTCTGATGATTAGTTTCTCCCACTCGCCACAAAAGTTCGCCATAGGCTTCGTAATCATCAAGATAAGTTCCTGTCCCTTGACCATGCTCTAATAACGTATCGAAGTTATCCAAAACCAACAAACATTGAGATTTACGGAAGTATTCGATTAAACAAGTGATTTGCTCATGAGAGTTAGCCGGTAAAGCCGTAATTTGCTGCTGTGACAGGATTTTAAGGCATTCGCCCATCTTGTCTCCAAAAGTTGGTGCATGGCGTAACGATCGCCAAATCACATAATCAAATTCGCTTTGTAATTCTTCAGCAAGCCTCACCGAAAGCGAAGTTTTACCTATACCGCCCATACCGAGAATCGTCACCACCCGACAGCGATCGCCTAAAATCCATTCCCTAAGAGTCTCTAATTCCTGAATTCGTCCACAGAACTTGGAAACATCAATCGCTTCACCCATGTGAATCTGACTCATTATTGAGTTCGCACTTAAAACTGCCTGTTGCTGGGCATATCTCTCCAATACTCCATGCAAATTATTTTTGGTAACCTTTTCGTTTAAAGCTTTAGACAGCGATCGCCACAACCCTGAGCCAACATCCTTGATATAGCCAAGATCGTAACCCTTTTCAATAGCCATATCTGAGTATTTATTACCAGTCCATGATTGACTAAATACAAGTTCTTGGACTTCTTTTAAGCGTCCATCTCCTAATAATTTTCTGACTAGTGCGATCGCCTCTTTATCTGTCATCTAAATCCTCAAACAAACCGACATTCCTACAGTATCGATAGTACAGGCTCTATATTTTAAAAAAGTTCATATAAATACACTAAAAATATCTGACCTTGTTCCGACCTTTTCTGACCAATAAAAACTAGATCGTATCATCTTGAAAAATCTGGACTGCGGTGAGGTTTAGTTCGGGAAAGGTTTGAGAAATCAGGCGATCGCTATTCAGCACATTGTCGAGTGATCGCTTATTTGGCGTTGCACAAATGAAGGATGAATGAGTAAATAAAAGACAACGAGTTTAAGCAATGAAACATAATGAAATGTCCAAAGTGCGGATCATCACATATTCGTAAGAATGGGAAACGAGGAGACAAGCAAAATCATATTTGCGCTGATTGTGGTCGTCAGTTCATCGATAGCTACTCAGTACTTGGGTATTCTCAAGATATCAAGAAAATATGTCTAAAAATGTACTGTAACGGCATGGGATTTAGACAGATCGAGAGATGCACCGATGTTAGCCATAATTCAGTTATCAACTGGGTGAGAGAAGTAGCCAAACCATTACCCGAGCATCCACCGATTGAGACTATTCCTGATGTTGGTGAACTAGATGAACTCCAGACTTTTGTTGGGTCAAAAAAAACTTGATTTGGCTATGGACTGCGGTGAATCATTTTAGCCAAGGTATATTGGTTTGGGTATTAGGCGATAGGAGTAGTCAAACCTTTAAAACTCTATGGACATTGATTAAAGTTTGGCAATGCTATTTCTGGGTTACCGATGGCTACTGTGTCTATAAAATGTTTGTTAACTCGGAAGATCAAATTATTAGCAAAACCTACATGACTAGAGTTGAGGGTGAAAATACAAGACTGAGACATTATCTTGCCCGATTGCATCGCAAAACTTTATGTTATTCAAAATCGGAAGAAATGTTGAGACATTCAATTCGTTTGTTAATTCACTATCTTAAGTACAAATCGATTCCTAGCTTTTCTTGATTCATCTTTCATTTGTGCAATGCCAAAAATATGACTTCTATGTTAACTCTAATCTTACGGGCGTATTTTTTTGTTAAAGGCGATCGCTTCTTCTTCTGTCATTTGATACCTTAAAATCTTGACATTTTTCCAGTATCAAATAGTATAGAATTTTTGTAACAAAAATTCATATAAAACCAATTAAAAGATCCGACTTTTTCCGACCTACAAAACTTATGTTGATATCTATTATTAAATAATTATCAAGAAACTTTTGTGGCTTTGAGTTGTTGCTTTGAGAAATGTAATTTCATATCTTGAAATTATATTCGCTCATCTGGGGAAATAGGTGAAGTCACCTAAATGATCTGACATAAATTCGTGTGGCTACAAAGTGTGACTTTTTGATGAAATAGGGTCTTCACCCAACAAATCCCTACATGAGCGAAAAATTCAAATTTTGAGGACTAAACTAAATGGCTACAGCTAAAGTGCCCAGTAAAGATTGCTTTGAGTTGATTAAGGAAGCAGAAGGTCTAGAGCGGAAGCTTTCTGATGGCAATATAGGAGCTTATTTGGATCCAGTTGGAATACCAACTATCGGTTTCGGTTCAATTTTTAATATTGACAAAAAAAAGACCTGTAGTAATGGGAGACATTATTTCTAGGGCTGATGCTTCAAATTGGTTAGACGTAGAGGTAAGTAAAGTAGTCAAACGTGTCAATCAATTGTGTACAGTTGATTTGACTCAAGGTATGCTTGATGCACTGGTTTCATTTTCGTACAATGTTGGAACGGAAGAGGATGGACTAAAGACTTCAACTCTTCTTAGAAAACTTAACAATAATGATTACGAGGGAGCAGCGAATGAATTTGGTCGTTGGATTCATGGAGAAGGACAAGTTCTGCCTGGGCTAGTCATCCGTCGCAAAAACGAAGAAGCCTTATTCCGTCGAGATGGATTTCTTGGTGATGATAGCGAAAATCCTGTACCTTCTGTTAGTTCTGTAACTAAAACCTTTGAAAAGGTAAAAGTTCCTCTGGAAATTACACGGACTTTGGAGTTAAACTCTGTTGGCGATGATTGTTATATTCTCAACTGTGCATTGGCAGAACTTGGCTTTTTGGCAACTGGTACTCAACCAAATAACTTTACTTCTGTAACTCAAGATGCCATCAATTGGTTCCAAAGTGAAAACAACCTTACGGTTGATGGAAAATTTGGTCCTAGCACCAAAAGATTATTATCGACAAAACTCACGAATTATCGGAAACGTGCTCCTGAGCCTATAGATGGTCATGCTTACTGCCGTTTAACTCGTACACTCAACGTAGATTCTGATGGTCTTCAGATATTACTCCTTGAGTTTATTAGTGGACAAGGAAATGTTGTTGACAAACTTGAAAATATTATTTCAGGTGCACCTGGAAACCAGAATTTCAGACTTCCCGAAGATCCAAACAGCTTTCCAGGCAATTTAGAACCTATCCCCCAAGGTCGCTACACGATTGGTGATATCCAGTGGGCAGGAGGTAAGGATAATTACACAATTGTCCATACTCACCCAACTAATGGTATTGGTCCAGTTTTTGTTCCTTTTATTAAAACCTTTGTAGATGATCGTGATGCATTTGGCTTTCATGTCGATTGGAATGCATCAACCTCTCCAGGTAGTGCAGGATGTGTTTGCGTAAAAACTATATCTGAGCTACAAAAACTGGTTGCACTTTTACGCCTTTATGATCCTCGCGACCTTTATGTAGATTGGGATCTTCGGTAATTTAAGTGTGACCACCAAATCGTATGAGGGTGCATTACATTTTATTAACGCACCGTATTTTTGTGGCTCAATAGGTGTTTTGGGGAGGTCAAACCTCATAAACAGTGCAATGCTTTTGATGACGAACGTTTCAGATATCGAAGACCTCCGGGGCTGAAACCATTGTGTGCCAAGTATTTTAGCCATTTAAGCCCAAGCACCTCCCCGAAACACCTATTGAGCCTAAATTGGTAGTCCGCGAGATGTAAGGATAAAATCATAAAAGAACTCTAAGACACTTAATTACCAATGCCAAATTGTCCAAACTGTAACTCAAAAGATGTGGTCAAAAATGGTTTTATTCATAACGGGAATCAAAATCATAAATGTAAAGCCTGTGGTCGCCAGTTTGTTGAAGCACCACGGCAAAAACTAATCTCTGAAGAAACCAAAGCCTTGATTGACAAACTCTTACTTGAGAAGATTCCTCTTGCAGGTATTGCCAGAGTTTGTGACGTTTCTGAAACTTGGTTGCAGAATTATGTCAATCGTAAATACGAGGCGATTCCTCAACAAGTAAATGTATCCGCTAAAAAAAAAGGAAGACTAACGATTCAGTGTGATGAAATGTGGTCTTTTGTTGGCAATAAAGGCAATAAACAGTGGATTTGGCTTGCCATTGATGTTGATACTCGCGAAATTGTTGGCGTTCATATCGGCGATCGCTCCGCACAAGGAGCGCAAAAGCTTTGGAATTCTTTGCCCAGTGTTTATCGTCAGTGTGCTGTTGCTTATACAGATTTTTGGAATGCATATTCTGTTGTGTTCCCAGACATGCGGCATATCGCGGTTGGAAAGGAAACAGGGAAAACCAATTATATTGAACGTTTTAACTGTACGATGCGACAACGAATCTCTCGACTAGTTCGTAAAACTCTCTCTTTCTCTAAAAAAATAGAAAATCATATTGGTGCTATCTGGTTTTTTATTCACCACTACAACTCATCCTTACTTGTTTAGGACTACCCCTAAATTTTTAGTCAAAAAACACTACCTGTAACATTTGTCCAAAGTCCAATTGGTAGGTGAGGATAGTTATTACTTCCCTAGCAAGGATCGTTAAACAACGGTTTTAAGCTCACTTTATACTCATTCCATTTGGAGTTAAATTCTATGTCACGAAAACTAGCGATCGCAATCAGTGGTGCTGTCTCTTTAGGAAGCTACGAATCAGGTGTAATGTATGAGATGTTGGAGGCTATTTCAGTACACAATAGAAACTTGTCAGACGAGGATGATAGGCGTGTTGAGATAGATGTAATTACAGGCGCTTCAGCAGGTGGAATGACAGCTTGTATGCTAGCCCAACATCTTCTGTGTGATGATGGTACTTTAAGCGATCCATACAACAATCCACTTTATAATTCATGGGTCAGAAAAGTTGATATTCTCGAATTGCTCAAAGTTTCACGAGAAAATCAAAAGTATTCACTATTAGACTCTAATGCTGTGGACAAAATCGGAACTACATATATTCCCGACCAACCGAAAGAACCACATAACTTACACCCCTCTGCTGCTTCTAAAATTCAAGTTGGTATTGCGATGTCAAACTTGAATGGCTTCACTTATGACGTTCCAATAAGAAATTCACCTTTGAACAGTAATAGTATTGGTTATACGCGCTACAAGGATCAGTTTGTCTGTGTTGTTAACCGTCTTGCAACGGGTGAGGTAACACTTATGGAAAAATCATTGGAATTAGCGGAAGAAGCAAGAGAAACCTCTTGGCGAGATTTCAGAACAACAAGTTGGTCTGAGCTGCGTGAAATAGCAATATCTTCTGGCGCTTTCCCTTTAGCATTTCGAGCTAAAGCTATTTTTCGGATCGGAGCAGGAAAATTTTTAAAACGAGATAGTGAGCGCCAGAAGAAAGTTAAAGGAGACATAGATCGAGAAGGCAAGTTTTTATATAGCGACGGAGGCATTTTTGACAATGAGACTATAGGTTTATCTAAATCCCTTGTCGATCAGACCGATCAGAATAACGATTCATCTAATAGATATTATCTGTTTGTAGCACCTGGTAAACGTGAGGCTGCTAAAGATCCATTTCTAAATCGAGATGATAATCTCTTTACAACAGCTATTGGAATTTTCGGCGCTATTTTTGGGCAATCTCGCTTTCAAGATTGGAGCATGGATATTCTAAAGCCACCTGTTTACTCTATCACTTCTACTGACACTAAGCTAATCGGTGATGTTTTTTCTGCCTTTGCTGGTTTCTTAGAAGAAAAGTTTCGAGCTTATGATTACAATATTGGGAGAGAAAATGCTCGAAATGAACTAATGAATGGCAGTCTAACAAATCTCCTTACATACGATCTGGCAAAAATGCCTCCTATTGAATGGAAGGTTACAGGAGAGAAAGGGCAGATCAAAGGAAAATCTGTAAAATCTTGGGAAGAAGCCAAAACGCTACTGAGTCCATTCGCAGAGGTCATAATAGATGAAAAGAAAAAGCAAAGAAATCAACTTAAAGAGCTACAAAATTTAATGCAGGAAGTTAACAAAGATACTCGGCATGAAATTGCTAAACAGTTAACATCCCGTCTTGACTATTTGATCGATTTTATCAATGATGAATATCTAAAGCCACTTGATAAGAAAAATGACGGTTCAGTCTTATCCAAACTTGGTAGTTGGCTGAAGGTAATAAGGAGAGAATGGATTGGACGACCAATTATCAAAATTGTTTTGTGGTATTTCCTTGAGACTTGGTTAGAAAAAAATATTCTCCATCCGTCTATTCAAGAAAAGAGGTAACCTTATACAAGGATCGCACTCTCCAAAATTACTACATCGCTATCAAACGAATTTGTTAAGGATTTTCTTATGTCTAATAGTGCTATTAAGCGATCGCTGTTAGAAAGTCTTAATGCCTATGTCAAGCATTTTGAAACACCTAACACTCGTGAAGACCTTCTTGCGATCGCTGGTTCAATTCTAACATTTCATCCTTGAATTGGCGAAACTTGCTAATCAAGAGCAATCTGACAATTAGATTTAGTTACGTCTAAATAATTATATTTTGAAATTCGAGAGATTCCTTTTAGTCAAAGAAACTGCAACCAAGTGAAATAATATGTCATCAATATACAAACTTTTTAAATTAATAGCTTTTGCCTCACCTATCGCTTTAATGACAATTGCTTGTCAAGAGGATTTAACCTCCGTTGAGAAATTCGGTACTACATCGGTATCGATTCAAGAAACATCCACTAAGATGATTCAAGATATTTATGACTCATGCACGAGAAAAGAATACGTGCAGATTCAATATGATAATGCTCGTAAGATGGCAGCACCGAGAGCCGATATCACTCCAGACAATCCTAGAGATAGTTTGCCAGCAATGCCTAATCTTTCAAGTTTAAAACCAAGGTTCAATCTTCGTTCTTCACCGTATGAATTTCCGCCTGCAAAAATTCGATTTAAATGTCTGCCCAAGACAAACCAAGCACAAGTCATGCAAAATATGAACGATGTACTAGCGATCTATGTAGCAACTTTGGGTCGATTAGCTAGCCCCAATACAGTGACTTTCGATCAGAATTTGAAGGCGATTGGAGAATCAATTAAAAGCCTCAATAAAGAAGTTAGAGGATCTATTTCATCTCCAACACCAGAAGTACTCCAAACTTTTGATAATGGTATCAATAATGGTATCAATATCGCTACTTCGCTGCTAAATTTGTTTGCCAATCAGCAGCGACAAGAAAAGCTCAAACCAATTATCATTTGTAGTAACGATAATGTAACTAAATACATTGATGATTTGCAAAAACTAATCCAATTGTTTTATATCACTGGAGTTTTGAAAGAAGAAGAGGATGTGAATCTTCAGTATATTGAAGAATTGTATAGCTCTTACCTTGCCGATGCATCTGCCAGTAAACCTGAGACCAATACTGAAGTATATATGTTGTTAGAAAACGATTACAGGCAACGTATCGATGGTATTGAAACTCGAAGAGCATCTGCTCAAGCCTATATTAATATTCTTGAGAAAACTTCGCGAACCCATCAGGCATTAGCCAAGACATTTCGAGGAGATATGGCTCCAGCAGATCAAAAAATCTTGTGTCAAAATGAAGGTTATATTTCAGACCCTTCTATACAACAAAGTTCGCTTGATTTAACACCCCAACAAGTTCAGAAAGCTCAACAAATCTTATCTGACTATGAGGTCAGCATCCAGCCTTCTCTAAAAGTCCTCAAAAAACCTTTCGCTAAGGACTAACTTGAGTTTTGTATTTTACACCTAACAATATCTAGATGAGAGGATTTTCTAATGAGTGCTAAAGAAACCATAACCCTTGATGAATTGAAGCTACTGCGAGAAAATTTGCGTGATTTACGCCGCACGATCGCTAGCCGCCGTCGCCAATTAAATCGAGAACGCACGATCGGGATAGTTGAATACAATCAAATGATTGCTTCTGAAGACCTGATTAGCGATTTAATTGATGCTATTGCCGATGAGATTTTCAGTTCTATTATTGTCGATCTAAACCAAGGGGTAGCCAAAATTCAGACTGCAATTGATAAAGCTAATGAAGCTATTGCTCAATTACAAAAATTGAATAATATCTTGAGATATATCAATTTGATTATTGGCTTAGTACAGAATATTCTGTTCATCGCTAACACTGGAGATGTAGCTAGAATTGCAATTATTCTGGATCAAATTGATCAGTTACCAAAAACTGAATAAACCCGTGAAGCATTTTGAAACACCTAACACTCACGAAGACCTTCTCGCGATCACCAGTTCAATTCTAACGTTTCAGCAAAAACAAGGAAGCTTAGCGATCACTACTAAACTATGGATTTATGAAATAAGAGATCGCTATTTACTGCCTTTTGAAGCGATCGCTTTTTTGGCATAATTGAAGTGAGCGAGTCACATATTATGCTTTGCCCACAAATCCACCAAAATTCAGGTGAAATACGATGACAGCCCAATTGGTTACGCCTAACGCTCACCTCAATCTCCATAAATTTACAACTAAGCAGTATCAGCTTATGTATGAATCGGGCGTATTTGCTGAAAGCGATCGCTATGAATTAATCAATGGAGAAATTAGAGAAATGTCACCCATTGGCAGAAAACACGTTGCTTGTATTATTCGGCTGGTTAAGTTATTTGAAAAGAAATTAGGCGATCGCGCGATGGTTTCTGCTCAAAATTCAATCCTCTTAGACAATCATGCTCAGCCGCAACCAGATCTTGCGATCCTGAAGTGGCGTGATGATTTTTATGCTAGTGCTTTGCCAATACCAGATGATATTTTGTTGATTATCGAAGTTACCGATAGCACGATCGCCTATGATCGCGATGTAAAAAGTCCACTCTATGCAGCTAATGGCATTCCCGAAATGTGGCTATTTGATGTGAATCAGCAAATTATTGAAGGATATTCTCAACCTTCAGCATCGGGCTATAAGCGAGTTCAGCGCTACGAACAGGGTGATACTTTATCCATTAATGCTTTTCCTGAAGTGATTTTTAATTGGGAAGCTCTGTTTTAAAAATCTGATTTACGGTGAGATTTAGCTCAGGGAAGGTTTGTGAGATTAAGCGATCGCAATTTTGAAATTTACTAACTTGATATTCGCCATCCACCAAATTACAAACTAAAATAGTTGGCTGTTTGGGATTACCAATAAAGTTACGTCCACCCAACGCAGCGTAATCCACGAGCCAATATTCAGCAATTCCCATTTCTTCGTAATCGGCATACTTTAAATGATAATCATCACGCCAATTAGTAGACACAATTTCGATCGCTAAAGGTATGGATGCACCCTGACTAAGAATCGATTCTTTTTTCCATCGTGGTTCGTTAGATAAGTTAGCGCGATTTACTACCAGTATGTCTGGGAAATAACCAGAATCTTTACCTTCTGGTCTGACTATAACTTGATTAGGAATACCATAGGGTAGCCCCAAACGCTTAATTTCAAAGGGGATTTCTACACCTAAAAAGCTTTTAACTTCTTCATGTTCTCCAACTGGTTGAGCTATTTCAATAATGTTTCCGTTATGTAGTTCGTAACGCACTCCAAGATTTTTAGGAAGAAATTCCACAAACTCATCAAAGGTCGTAACTTTAGGTAAAGTTCGGAACATCATGGCTGTTGTGCATTGCTTACGGCAAAAAACATGATTTTTATATTAACTCTAAAAACCCAATAATTGGCTGGCGGCGCGGAGCGCCGCCAGCCAATTATTGGGTTTTGATTTGTTCTAAAATAAATGACTGTAGCTATACAGCCTGTTGATGCTGGGCGATAGAACCCAAAATAGTAATGGCGGCGCATCGCGATGCGCCGCCATTACTATTTTGGGTTCTAATTCGCTATGAGAAAGCGTAAGGCGATCTCATTACTGCACTAGATCTACAGAGTCAAAGATTGAGGATTAGTTTCGATTAATTTGGCAAGATCTTGTAAGAACTGAGCTGCATGAGCGCCATAAATGACGCGGTGATCGGCGGTGAGATTTACTTGCATTTGGCTGCAAACCTTGATTGCGCCATCTTTAGTCGCGACTACTTGAGGGCGTGAACCACCAACAGCCAGAATTGCACCAGTACCAGGAGGTAAAATTGCATCAAAGCGATCAACGCCAAACATACCCAAGTTAGAAATGGTGAATGTACCAGAGTTGTATTCTTCTGGTTGTAGTTGCTTAGCGCGAGCGCGTTCAACTAGGTTCTTCCAATTGCGAGATAGGCTATACAAATCAGTTTGATCGGCATTTTGCAACACAGGAGTAATCAAGCCACCGTCATCCATTGCAACTGCAATCGCAATATTAATATTGCTCTTATATTCAATCCCGCGATCGCTGAGGCTAGCATTTACTAAAGGATGCTTTTGCAAAGTTACCGCAACAGCCTTAGCCAAGAGCGCGGTCATGGTTACACCCTTAATTTTGACTTGTTTATACAAAGCATCAAGGGCATCGGTGGTGATAGTATAACCAACGCGGAAGGTAGGCACTGACAGGCTTTGATTCATATTGTTGTTGACTGCTTTTTGTAGCGTAGTCAAAGCTTGTGTCGTTCCCGCCGCAGGTGTAGAGATTTTAGGGGCTGAGACAGATGCAACGACAACAGGCGGCGCAACAGGAGCAGAGGTGGAAACAGGAACAGTTGCAGGATTTAAAAATCCTTCGACATCGGCGGCAGTGACTCGTCCATTTGGCCCCGTTCCTGAAATCTTGGCTAGATCGATACCGTTATCTTTGGCAATTCGTTTTGCCCTTGGGGAGACAATCTGACGACCCGATGATGGTGCGGGTGCAGAATTGCGGGGAGTAGAGGCAACTACATCGGGAATCGAGGCGACTGAAGCCACGGTTGGGGATGAAACTAATTTTGCAGGTGTTTCTTCAGGTCTTTGTGGAGCAGATTCACCTTGCCCAGATGCTTTTTTCTGTGCTTCGGCAATTTCTTCTTTGGTTTCAGCAACATAGGCGATCGCGGAGCCGACTGGCGCTGACTCACCTGCGGGGGTAACGATCGCACCGAGATAGCCTTCATAAAAAGTTTCGACATCCATATCAGCTTTGTCAGACTCTACGATCACGACAGTTTCGCCCTTTTCTACTTTGTCGCCAGGAGACTTCACCCAAGAGGTGATTTTACCTTCGGTCATGGTGGAACTAAGCGCGGGCATGAAAATTTCGTAAATCATAGGAGGTTTATAAATTTCTAAATATTAAATACAAAGCTGTTATGGAAGTGGCAAAGTCAATAGCTGTCAACGGCTTAAATCGCAGTGCCATCATAAATCTTAACGTGTTTTTGCGATCGCGAAGCTTGTTTATGGTAACCCAAGAAATGGCTTTGCCATTTCTTGGGTTACAGCGCTTTGATTTCAAACCCGAACCAAGAATTTTTTTGAAAGTGTTGCTTTGCAACACTTTCAAAAAAATTCTTGGTTCGTTTGATCATAAATTGCTGTAGGGCTTTTACTATAGCAAGGCTAAAGTTAGCTAGTACCCACCAAAACCGCAGAAGCGAGTTGCGGCGCTTCGCGCCGCAACTCGCTTCTGCGGTTTATTCGTTCATTTCGCGATATATCGTGGCTGTGGCGGGAGATGCTTGAGTGAGATATTGGAAAATCCAGAATTTGAATAATCCATCAAGAAATACGGGAACTGTGGAGATAAATAACTGGGCAAGGAGCTTGTTTTCAGGTAACCCAAAGTGCTGAAATATTGTTGTTATTAATGCATCCCAACCTTCGCTAGAGTGAAACCCTACAAAGGTGTCAGTAGAGACGATGATCAAAAAGGCTTTGGCATTGTCATTTAAGCTATACAAGACCTCATCTAAAAACTCTTTGATCGTCATCCATTCATTACGCCCTGAAATTAAAAACAGATAAAACACAAACGCAGCGCTAATATCAGATAGCAAGTTTTTTACACCATCTAGACTTTGGGCGTTGTATTTTTTAAGAATCCTCACCGACTCTTGTTGAATTAGGGATTCAACCGATTCTTTTTCTGATAACTCTGGTTTATTAACTTCCGATTTGTTGGCTTCGGCAGGTTTATTGGTTACTGATTCCTTTGATTCTGGCTTATTTGTTTCTAGTTTCTTACCCTCTTCTTGATTCTGAGACTGCTCGCGGATAAATGATTTGATCGTAAAGTCAAACTCGATTCGTTCCTTGACCAGCCGTAGTTCTTCAAATGCTCTTTCTTCGATCGCAGGGCTAAATCGCACTGACATATTGTTTACGTCAATCAAGCTATTAATCAAGGGACTAAAAACTAAGGCTTTTGACAAGAAATGAACGGTAATAACAGTAATAATCAGCGCCACTATATAACGAGAAGCTTGTTTAATCCGCTCTCTTGATTGCCTGAGTTCTTCGACAATATCTTTTTCATAGTCTGTATAACCTCCGCTCAGATTTCGCTTAACCCGATCAAAGGCTTTAAAAAACGAACCAGGAAGAATGCTTCTTTCTAATGTTGTGGCAGGTTGAGACATCCTGCGTTTTTTAGGGCGATCGCTTTTAAAAAGCTGAAATTTATCTTCTTCTTCTGAGGGATTGTCAATTTCTGAATTTGTAGGAGGCTGGCTATTGCCATCGACCAATGGTTTAGTGGGAACATCAATGGTGCGATCGCTTGCCCTCTCATATCTATCAAGGGTGTAGTCGATAAAGGCTAATTTTTGGTAAATCGAGAATTTTTTAGCATTCCCCCCCAATTGATTTGCCGACAACTGCCCACTGCCCACAGGATCATTGTCAGAAGTATATTTAGCGATCGCTGTATTGGTGGAATTACTGGAGCTTTGGGGTTGTAAATAGGGTAATGAGGCACTTACCTTATAGAAATTGAGTTGAGTCTTAATGTTGCTGATATATTTCTGAAGCTGAATCTCAAAAACGCTAAATACACTGCTGCTAAAACTGCCATTGTTAGCAATTTTATTGTTGCTAAAGTGTTCTTCTTCGATACGTTTGATGTTGACTGCTGACTCAAAAGCCTCATTAATGGCTCGTTCAGGAGTATTCTTGACCCAAGAAAAGATATTTTGCAGAGATGAATTACTGTTGTCGGAGGGATTTGATTTCATGATTTAACATCTATAGCCTTGATCAGCTATTTTTATTATGAAACCAATTTTGCAATTCGTAATAAGTTATCTAAGTATAAATCCTCAAACAAGTCGATGCGCCCGCAAAGCGGGCGCATCAACTCACAAAGACGGCAAACTCACGGGAATGGCAATCTGGAACTCAGAACCTTTGCCCACCTCAGAGAAACAATCTAGTTTACCTTGATGTTTTTCGACCACGATTTGATAACTGATAGATAGTCCTAAGCCTGTGCCTTTGCCCACAGGCTTAGTCGTAAAGAAGGGATCAAATAATTTCTTGCGAATCTCTTCTGCAATACCCAGTCCATTATCACTAACTTTAACGACCACCATTTCTGGGGCATGGGGTGCTGATGCAGGGATTAGTTGGGTTGTAATTGTTATTTCACCATTGATATTTTTTATCGCGATCGCTTCATCGATCGCATCGATCGCATTACTAATGATATTCATAAACACTTGATTGAGCTGTCCTGCATTTGCTTTTACAGTGGGAATATTGCCATAGTGCTTGATCAGGTTAATTGCAGGATGATCACCAAAGGCTTTGAAGCGATTTTGCAGAATTAATAAGGTACTATCCAAACCTTCATGAATATTGCAAGGCTTAAGTCCTTCTTGGTCGGTGCGCGAAAAATTGCGTAAGGACAAGACAATTTGCCGAATTCGCTCTGCGCCGATTTTCATAGATGACAGCATTTTCGGAAGATCTTGCTGCATAAATTCAAAGTCAATTTCGTCGAGAAACTCAGTTATTTGGGGATCAGGCTCAGGATAATGTTGTTGATAGCGCCCGATCGCCGTCAGTAAATTCTCCACAAAGCGACTGGTATGGTTGAGGTTGCCATAGATAAAGTTGACAGGATTATTAATCTCATGGGCTACTCCCGCCACCAGTTGACCGAGACTAGACATTTTTTCAGTTTGAATTAGTTGGCTTTGGGTTTTTTGTAAATCCGTGAGCGCTTGCTCTAGTTGTTGAGTTTGCGCTTTAGCCGCAGCCGCACTAGCCTTGGCGGAGTCAAATAATTCAGATTGGTCGATCGCGATCGCTAGTTGGTTTGCCACTGCTTGCAATAGCTCAACTTCGTCGGCACTCCAAGGGCGGCTACCTTGACAATGGGCTGCCACAATCACTCCCAACTTTTGCGATCGGGTTTTGATTGGCACAAGTAATTGTGATGTAAATCCTCGCGCTACCAATAACTCACGGCTGGCATCATCAATTTGATCGTTGGTATAGATTGATTGGATTTGAACAATTTCTTGTTTGAGCAATCTCTGACCTATTCCTTTTAAATGGGACAGAGGGTATCCAGACTCGTCTACAGGCAAATTTTTGCTAGTAGCAACATGGACTAACTGAAATTCGGGTGGATTGGTATCGGGAATATGCCAAAAAAAGTCACACAGATCGATCTGCAATAAGTCCTGTACTTCATTAACCGCTGTCTCCAAAATTGTATCAAGATCAAGAGAATTACGAATTTGACTAGCCAATCGGCGATTAAGCATTTCTTCACGCCTAACTAGATCTTTATAGCTTTGACGCGATCGCTCTAGCTCTCGCTCAGCGCGGCGGCGTTCTGACTGTTCCATCTTGCGATCACTAATATCATGGGCAACAATCACAATATTTTGAACATGACCATGCTCATCCCGCATGACACTACCCGACGACTCTAAAATCCGCCAACTGCCATTTTTATGACGCATTCGATATTCCAAGACCTTGCCTATTCCTGTTTTCAAGGTTTCTGCGGCGGCTTGGAGAACTCGCTCTTGATCATCGGGATGGATCTTGTCATAGGCCCAAGTTCCCTTTATCTCCGCTGGTGAATAGCCCAAAACTCTCTCATAGGAGGGACTGTTATAAATGCGATGTCCCTTTGCATCTACGACAGCGATTAGGTCAGCCAAATTTTCCATAATCGCTCCAAACAAGCGATCGCTTTGTAAGGCTGACATATTGCCTTCAGACTCTGGTTGCAGTGATTCAGTAACTGAGCTATGACCTGATTCTTCAGGAAAGTTAGCAATACTTGCGTCCGTCATGGTGCTTTTTTGGTGGTGGGACTGCACGAAATCAAAATGAGTTTGCCTAACTGTGTAACCAAATGCAATAGCATCATTAAATAGCTAGTTTCGTTTTGGATGCAATGTTAAATCTTAATTTAGATCGTAATTCTGATTGTAATTTCCAAGGCTCTAAGTCGGCTACGCAAATGTTGCTTAGTTATGTGAAAAAGAGCTTGGCGATCGCCTTGACCTTGATATTTGTAGTTAGTTTGACGATGGGATTAGCGATCGCTCCAAGTATGGCAGCTTTGCCGACTAAAAGCGCGATCAAAGATGCTCGCGTCATTCTCCGTAATTCACTCCCTATAGATAATGATGTGCTGCGTGATATTCAGCACAGCTTAGAGCAGATGCCCCGTCAAGCTAATTTAAAGCGTTGGGGCAACCTCAAAAAAGACATCGAAATAATTAATCAAACCCTCGCTAACAATCAAACTTATCTGATTACAGAAGTAAAAAGTGAGCTTAAAGACTCCGTAACTGAGCATTTGAGCAGCCTTACCACAGCGCTTGTCCCTCTCCAAGAAGCGATCGCCATAAAAGATCGCAACAGTGTCAAAGCTCTGTCAGAAAAAGCTCTCGACTATGTGGGCTTGATAGAATCTGACTTCATTAAAGAATTTCCTTTCCAAGTACCTGCTCAATATGCCAATTTACCTCAACTCAAAGGTCGCGCTCTCGTGGAGCTATCGACAAATAAAGGTAATGCCATCATCACCCTCGACGGATACAACGCTCCCGTAAATGCAGGGCAATTTATGGATCTCGTTCAAAAGGGATTTTATGACGGCTTGAGCTTTACCCGCGCCGATGAAAATTACTATGTGCAGACGGGTGATCCCAAGGGAGATGCTGATGGATATATCGATCCCGCGACTGGCAAATATCGGACTGTCCCCATTGAAGTTCGTCTCCCTGATCAAAAAGCGCCTACCTATGGCAAAACCTTTGAAGAAATGGGCTTGTCAGGAAGCTTGCCAGTACTTCCCTTTGCATCCTTCGGCACAGTGGCAATGGCGCATCCTAACGAAAACCCCAACGCTGGTTCATCGCAGTTTTTTATCTATCTATTTGAGTCCGACTTAACTCCCGCAGGCTTAAATCTTCTCGATGGCAACTATACCGTTTTTGGCTACGTCACCGAAGGCAAGGAAACTTTGGATAAACTAAGACTAGGTGATCAAGTTTTGTCTGCTCGCGTTATTAGTGGCGCAGAAAACCTGATCAAATAACTTTTTATAGGTATGCTTTCTCAGAGAATGATTAGCAGTAAGCGGCTGTGCCGCTTACTGCTAATCATTCTCTGGGAATTAGGCAAAGCCTATTTTCATTAATATTCATAAACAGAGGAAAACTAATTTAATGGGTACTCCCCGCGACGAACCGTATATTTTTAGCTTGCCCACACCCAGCAGTGCTATCTGCCTAGCAGGAAACCGTGAAGAAAATCTCAAGCTACTTGCAGAAATGACAAACGTACGGATCATCATGCGGGGACAAGATCTGTTAATTGATGGTAGCCCAGAGCAAATTAATCTCTGTGAGCAGATAATTAAGGCTCTCAAGCCTCTTTGGGCGCAAGAAAAAGCGATCGCCGCCGTAGATATTCGCGCCGCAAAACAGGCGATCGCCCAAGAACGCACCACAGAATGGCGCGATCGCGCCACTATTTCACGGAATAAGCGTGGTGACTCGATCCAGCCGCGCACCTATCGCCAACAACAATATGTAAAGGCGATGGAAAACCATGATCTAATCTTTGGTGTTGGGCCTGCGGGGACAGGCAAAACCTATCTCGCCGCTGTTGCTGCCGTAAGTGCCTTGCAAAGCCAAAAGTTTGAGCGGATTATCCTGACGCGCCCTGCCGTAGAAGCTGGCGAAAGTCTGGGTTTTTTACCTGGAGACTTGCAGCAAAAAATTGATCCCTATCTGCGTCCCCTTTACGATGCTATGCATGAAATGATTGGTGCAGAAAAAGTACCACAACTCATGGAACGAGGCATTATCGAAGTTGCGCCCCTTGCCTATATGCGTGGGCGGACTCTCAGCAATTCCTTCATTATTGTTGATGAGGCACAAAATACGACAGCAGCTCAAATGAAGATGGTATTAACAAGAATCGGTTTCAAATCGAGAATGGTAGTTACGGGCGACATTACCCAGATTGATTTACCCCGTCACCAAAAGTCTGGATTGATCATTGCCATGAATATTCTGAAAGGAGTTCAAGGGGTTTCTTTTAACCTCTTTGATAAAGATGATGTAGTCCGTCACCCTCTAGTGCATAACATCATCGCCGCCTATGAAGAGGCTGAAGCTGAGTAAGCCAAACCCAAGAGAAAGTTGCGGCGCGAAGCGCCGCAACTTTCTCTTGGGTTTCAGCCCCTTGTATCAAAATAAATCAAAAACCAAACAGTGTGAGGCGGCGCTTTGCGCCGCCTCACACTGTTTGGTTTTTATGTCCTAAGAATGGCGACAGCTATAATATTTCCTTAAAAGCGATGAACCAAAAAGTAAGTATCGAAGAAACTCAAATAGCGAAAATTCAAATAACGGTCAAATTATTTGCCATTTTTCAGGAAGTATTTGCTACTGACGCAATCCAACTTCAACTAGAAGTTGGCTCTCCAGTATCGAAAATATTTGACATTCTTGTCTCTCAGCATCCCCACCTTGAGCAATGGCGATCGCTAACTCGATATGCCATCAACTTAAGTTTTGCTGAGCCTAACACCTTGCTTCAACAGGACGATGAAGTTGCTCTGATCCCACCTGTCAGTGGTGGATAGAGTCGCCTAAAAGATAGAGGCACTATATGCCTCTATCTTTAAATTACGAGCTAATAACTTATATCCATTCGTCCTTGACCAGACCAATCTAGCAGTCCACTAAATTGTTGCAAGTCAATAAAACTTAGCTGCAACAAAACCATCAGCAGAGGACCTTCCTGTCGCTCTTGCCAACGTTTGGCGACCGCTAGCTGTTCGCGGTCAACGACAGATAGCTCAAGCAAATGTCTCTCTAAATCTTCTTGGCGACCAGCGATCGCGTATGTCTGGGATTGATAACTCATTGAAATCAAATAACTAATTACTTAGGCAATTTGGATTAATAGCGTAGCGCACCTTACCATATCTATCAACGTTCGTCAAAATTATTTTTATAACAAACTAGCTAGGCGCTATTAAATATAAAGTCTAAAAAGCTATGACGCTCGCACAGCGAGCGTCATAGCTTTTTAGGTTTTGTGTCCTAACCTTAAGGGCGACAGCTATAATAAATAGCTAATCTCAATCTAATCTAAGTGAGTTTGAATTTTGCTTGATGTCTGATTTGACCTAAATCTCTGTTTTAGACAACTACATCCAACCTGCGATTTTGCAGCATCTCTAGCCTCCATGAACAAAACTAAAGCTTCTGAAAAAATATCGACAAAGGATTGGCAAGCTCTTCAGAAAGAGATTAACGAACTACGCAAAGAGGTAAGTTGGCTAAAATCAGAAAATTGTGACTTAGAAAATTCTTTGCTCACGGCAGTCGAACATGGGGATTTGGTTGAGTCAGAACTATTAGAAGTAAATAAGAAATTAAAAACTGAAATTGTTGAGCGCAAAATGGCACAAGCCACTCTGCAATCAATTTTAGAAATTGTCTATCGCGATAAAAGTGATCTAGAAATCATGCTAGCGACAACCACCGAACATGGTGACGCGATCGAGTATGAACAGTACAATCGCGCTGTCGAAACCATGCGCCAGAGTGAAGAGCAATTTAGAGCGATCGCCGAATCAACTAGCATGGCGATGCTCGTCAGTCGGCTTACTGACGGCAGCATTACCTATGCCAATACTAGTGCGGGTCTGATGCTTCAGAAAGAATCACAGCAACTCTTAAATCAATCGATTAACGACCTTTACTACCTTGAGTCTGAGTGGAATACTCTACAGCAACATTTTTTAGTTCAGCAACGGGTTCGAGACTACGAAATTCGTCTACGTCGAGGCTCACATGAACCTTTATGGGTACTTGCCTCATTACATTTGTTATGGCTAAACGGTGAGAAAGTTCTCTTAAGTACTTTTTATAATATTACGCCACTAAAAAAGACAGAGATTGCTCTCCGAGAATCAGAGTCAAAACTAAAAGAGCAAGCCAATCTCCTTGAGCAAAGAGTCGCAGAGCGCACCTATGATCTCACTGTAGCAAAAGAATCCGCAGAAACAGCTAGTCGTTCCAAAGCCGCATTTTTGGCGAATATGAGCCATGAATTACGCACACCACTCAATGCAATTCTTGGTTTTGCCCAGCTCATGCTCTATGACAATGAGCTAAACGAACAACATCAAACCGATCTACAAACCATTTGTAATAGTGGAAATCATTTGCTCATGATGATCAATGACATTCTAGAAATGTCAAAACTAGAAGCTGGTAGCGTTTTACTAAGACCAAAAGACAGCTCACTATACGAAATTATAGATACTGCTAAGGAAATGCTATCTCTCAAGGCTCAAGAGAAGCAACTAGCCTTTGAGGTCAGTATCAGTCCCCATGTCCCGATGTACATTCACGTTGATGAAGGTAAGTTACGCCAAATTTTAATTAACCTCATCAGTAACGCGATCAAATTTACCAATGAAGGACATGTTTTTGTCCGAGTCTATGTGCGTAATATTGAAGAGAATAAGAAAAAGGCGCTAGATACAACCGCAATGCTTACGCATCAGCTTTGGATTGAAGTAGAAGATACGGGCTTAGGTATATCTGAAGAAGAAATTCTAACTGTATTTCAGCCCTTTGTGCAGACAGAATCTGGCAAGCGATCGCAAGAGGGTACGGGGCTGGGACTTTCGATTAGTCAGAGCTATGTCCAAATAATGGGCGGAAAGATGTCTGTCACTAGCAGGTTAGGAGTGGGGTCTACCTTTAGTTTTTATATCCCGATTCCGTCTGTGTCAATTCAAGATAATAACGCTCATCATCGGTTATCAAGTCACGTAGTTGGCACAATTCAAAGCTCCCAATATCGCATTCTCATTGCCGAAGATATGCGACTTAATCGTCAGCTATTGACTCGCATTTTAGCGCCTCTAGGATTTGAAGTGCGCGAAGTCAGCAATGGACAAGATGTGATTGATGTTTGGCAGTCTTGGTCGCCACATCTGATTTGGATGGATGTGAGAATGCCCATTTTGAGTGGTTATGCGGCGGCTTCAGAAATTAGAAAAGCTGAAGATGCTCAGCAAGTAACAGCATCAAAAAGGGTACGCATAATTGCGCTAACTGCTAGTTTAGTAGACTGTGGTGAAGAAGAGCTTTACGCTAAAGGCTTTGATGGATTTGTTGCTAAGCCTTTTAGTGAAAATGATATTTTCGAGGGTATGGCTAAACATTTAGAACTGCAATATATTTACAGCACTGATGAATCAAAATGATTATAGAGCTTTACCTAAAAAGGACGGTGCTTTGCACCGCCCTCCTACTAAAAAGAACAAACTCAATAGAGATTTGAACTAGTATTAGAACTTTGATTCGTCTATGGGATTAATTAATATAAGCTCGAAATGGAGAATTTCTCTCAGCAAGGAGCTTTTTCATTTGTCTTGTGTTATACACAGAATTATTTTCGTAAGATCCATACAAAACAATATTCGCTAAAAATGCACCCATTCCCTGTACATCTTCAACTCGTTCAACATATCTGCAATTCTTGATTATGGGGTTTTCTTTACGCCAGTTTAGATACTCAGCATAGTTACCAGCTACAACCAAGGTTTGTACTTCATCATTAATATTCTTGTTAGAACTCATTTTATATTTACATGGTCAATTCAATATTGGATAATCATTCCTTAACATAAGTTAGTATAACTCAATACATATTCACATCACCTATTAAGATGAACTCAATTTAGTAGCCGCAATTCTCATTATAAAAATTGGCTTTTTAGCACTTTTGGCTGTCAAAAAACCAAAATTAGTTTTATAGCAGCAATTCTCATTATGAAACCAATTTTGGGGTTTGCAGCGCATTAGGCGCTGCAAACCCCAAAATTGGTTTTTTGAAAGCCATCCTACGACTGGCTTTCAAAAAACCAATTTTTATAATGAGAATTGCTGGCATGGCTATCCTCAATTTTAGTACAGTTAGTGATCGTGTAAACTGAGACCAAAACAACTACGCCTTGGGATTTTTTGCAATGCGCCTCAAACCTTACTTACTATCAGTTTTATTTACACTATTATTAATGATTACTGGCTGTGCTTCCACGGAACAATCCGCCAGCGCTCAGTTATCTGATTCTCAATTTGAAACTAAAGTTCTAGAGATTATTCGCAAAAATCCACAGGTAATCCTAGATTCAGTTCAGTCCTATCAAAAATCTCAGGCGCAACAAGAAGACCAGTTACGCAATAAATTACTATCACAAATTCGTCAAGAACCTCGTCTATTGCTTCGTAATTCTCCTGTTACAGGTTCAGCGAGTCAAAAAATTATTTTTGCAGAATTCTCAGATTTTCAATGCCCCTATTGCGCTAGAGGTCATGCGGTGGTGAAAGAGTTTATGGCAAAAAATCAAAATGATGTGACTTTGGTATTCAAACATTTTCCGATCGCTGATATTCATCCTCAAGCAGAGCCTGCCGCCTTCGCGTCATGGGCTGCACTACAACAGGGTAAATTTTGGGAATATCAAGATGGTTTGTTTGAGCAACAAAGCCGTTTGGGTGAGGATTTTTATCTTGAATTAGCGAATACCTTGAAGTTGGACATTACTCGCTTTAATCGCGATCGCCAAAGTCAAGAAGCTAAGGATGCCATAAAGAAAGATTTTGAACTAGGTAAGTCTGTGGGAGTGCGTGGCACACCTTCATTCTTGGTGAATGGAATCTTCTTCTCAGGTGTACCAGAGATTAAAGATTTGGAATCTCTAATTGCACAGGTGAAGGAAGGAAAATAAACTCAAAGCCCAAAGCGCTGTATCTTCTGATTTTTTAAGCTTCCTTAAAAAGTATAATATTTGACTAAGTAGCTGGACAAAATTAAAATTTGCCCTCAAAGCCTATAGCGATCGCAGTGTGAGAGCCACAGACTTTGGGTTTTATATTTAGTTGTGCCAAGCTACTTAGTCAGTTACTCCATTCCATCTTTAGCACGGTCAATCATCATATAATTCAAGATATGCTTACATATTCTCAACTAGAGGCAGCTCTAGAGAAAATTGGTTACTCTACCGATCTCAAGCTCCGTCATCATACTAAGTTAATCGCCACAATTCCTATGCAAGGCTATCAGTCTGCGGCTGTCCTAGAATTTCGCGAAGGTTGGAGTAGTGAGCTAGGTAATGTAGAGCAGCTATTACAGATAGAATGGTTAATGGAAGATGGAGAAAACTCTCTATTTCTAGATGTTAATTCATTAGATGAAATTGATGAAGATCCTTCTGTATTTGTCAATGAGAAAATACTACTTAGACAAGTTTTTGACCAAATTCTAGAAGCGATCGCTAGTATTATTGAAGATTAAACTTGGGTTGCTTTCCTACTTCCAAAGATTGCAAAGATCATCAATTTTCTTAGGCTTATTAAAGCCTTTTACATGCTTTCTTACATCAGAAATTGAAGTAAAAGTATATAAGGATCGCTTCTGGATAATATCATTTGTAATAATGACTGCATTACTTTCTGCATATCCTAGCCTTAACATTTTCTGAAAAAGCTCATCAAAGGCGAGGTTGTTTAAGTCATTTAACACATAGTCAGATTCATTAACTTTTGCTTGCTTCTTTGTACTTTTTACTTTAGTTGGCTGGGATGTTGCTGCTTTTGGGATGTCTACCAAACTTAGGTTATTCAGTTTATTTAAATATTCCTCCACTTTATTGTCTAATAGGCTGACTAATGAATTAGTAAGACTGTCTAATTTTATTTCTAGTCTTTGCATATTCAAAGACTGATTAGATAGCTCATTCATTAGGGCTTTTTCAACAGAAGTAAACTGTCTTTCAAGATCTTTAATGATTTTTAGATCTTGATTTAACTCTTGACTGTTAATTGCGGGAGTTAGGATGTCTGTGGAAGGAATTGGAGAATATATATTATCTAATTCTCCTGATCTATGTAACAACTTAATCTGCTCAGTAATTGCTTCACTCATACGCTCATCGTCTGGCTCAATAATGTATACCGCTATCATTTCGCCTTTTCGGGGATCTATTTCTCTAGCTCTAACTGCGGCATGATATTCAAAATATCCAGAAACAATTTCATAGGATTGTAAGCTGGTTCTACGAACGATCAAAGGACTGATAATTCCTTCAGCTCTCAGAATTTGTTCTGCTAAACGCTCTATTTGCTCACTCTCAAAGTCTAAGCGAGAACTAGTAGCAGTAATTTTTTTGACAGCCACCAAAGAAGTAGATAATTTCATTTTTACAAACCGATTTTTTCTAATACTTCAATTGCTAATAACTCAAACTCTTGAGCAGACATAGAATCGGCTTTAAACTCAAAAATAGACTTAGGATCAATAATTTCCAAATCTCCAATTGTTTGAGTCATTTCTGCACATTTAGCCAAATCATCTCGGTCATAGATGATTGAATCCATCAAGGGCAAATCATACTTGCTTGAAATTTTCTTGATGCGATTCGGCAAAGTATATTGAACAAACTTGGCATTGGTAGAGATCTTATTAGGTAAAACCCCTAATATTTCAATCATATTTCTACTAATTTGTTTCCTAAATCCATTTACCTTTTTAATAAAATCTTTGACATTAATCAATCCTTGATTAGCGTAAGGCTTGAGGTCTGAAGGAATAATCAAAAAATCACAAGCGATCAAAGCAACTCTAGCGTAAAAGTTTAAAGATGGTGGTGTGTCAATGATGACTACATCATATTTATGCTCAACATCCTTTAACTTTTGCGCCAAAATCATTCTACTGTAATCAAGCTGATTTAACTCATTTTCAGCATTCATGAGATTGATATGAGCAGGAACTACATCAATGGATGGATTGCAAAAGTTGGATTTTCTAGCAACTTCTTCGATAGAGAAAAAATCTTCTGACTGCAAAACATTGAGAATATTAGAATTTTCAATGTCATCAAACTCTTCATCTTCAAACTTAACTAATCCAGTGGCAAAAGTTGTGTTGGCTTGGCTGTCGAGATCGATGACTAAAACTCGTTTACCTTTTTTGCTGAGAGCAGCAGCGAGGTTGACGACAGTAGTGGTTTTACCAACACCGCCTTTGTTGTGATAAATCGCGATCGTTTTCATTTTGGGTGGGATTGAAGTGGGAACTACATCTAAAATAGGAGCAGGAAGTGGCGCGATCGCATTATTATCTGGAATAGATTGACTTAGTTCTAAATTAGACAAGCGATCCTTACCAATAATATCTTTAATTTTCTCTATTTTGTCGGAAATTTCTGAGCCTTGGCATTGAAAAACAATATTTATGCGATCGCCCATGAGCTTATAAATCCGAAAATCCTTACCATTACTTAAAACTCCATAGATAACCTGCAACTTGGTTAAGTAACGATTAAGGCGGCGCACATGAAAATCAAGATTTTGTTTAGGATGCTTTGCTTCCATGACCACACAAAATGTTGGCGTTGAGCTTTTAACACTAGGAAATACTTGAGAAGTTAGTGCCAAAAAATCTAAACGAATACTCCCTAATGCGACTTCCTGATGCCATTTACTCGCGTCATAACCAAGATTGGGAAGAAGATATTGGACAAATAATTTACTTTCGACTTCGCTTTCGTTACGACAAAGATTGGGATTGAATTTCATTATTAACGCATAAAACATTCACTATATATTACATTGCCATGAAGAAATTTTCTCGCAGAAAAATTTTAACTACGTTTGGAGTAGCCGCTAGCTCCGTACTGCTCAATAACTGTGCTAGTAAACCTGAGTCAAGTAAGCCCTTGCTAATCAATAGCTATAGTTCATTAGCGCCGCCGCCAGAAATTCCATCAGTTCGTCTAGGCTTTATTCCATCTGTTGAAATTGCGCCGCTTTTAGTTGCTCAAAATCGACAGCTATTTGCTAAATATGGTATGACCGATGTGCAGCTAGTTCCTTTTAGATCTTGGCAAGATATTTGCGATCGCACAAAAATTGGAACCTCCCTTGGCACAAGTTCCGACGGTATTGATGGGGGACATTTGTATAGTCCTCTGCCAGAACTTCTCAACGAGGGTTTAATCACTCCTGATCGCGTTAAGACAGCCATGTATGTCTTGATGCGATTGCATACGCATGGTGGTCATATTGTTACCTCTAACCGTCTTAAGCCCTTTGGAATTAGATTAGGAAGGGCAGCCTTTGCGCCGTTACAGGATGTGGCAAGATTATTTGCTAGTCCGATCTATGGGGCGATCGCTGAGGTAGGTAGCAATTATGACCTGTGGTTGCGCTATTGGCTCGCCGCTATGCAGATTATTCCTAACCGCAACATCGATATTTTGGCGATCGCCTCAGACGAAATAGCCACGGCAATCAAACAAAATCGTGCCGATTTGCTATGCCTCGCTCGTTGGAATACCTTGCAATTAAGCAACGCAAAATTAGTGAATCCCGCGATCGCAATTCAAGAGATTTGGCAAAACTATCCAGGAGAGCTTTTGGCAATGCGTGCCGACTGGGTAGATCGATATCCCAATGCAACGCAGGCGATCATTAAAGCAATTATAGAAGCGCAGATCTGGTGCGATCGCCCTGATAATGCGCGGGAGTTAAATACTTTGTTGGCGCTTAGTTTGACAGAAAGTGCTAGTTTGATCGATCAGCCTGCCGCTATGTTTGCTCAAATGTTTAAAAATAGTCCTGCTCAATCCCTGATCCCAATTGCCAAGCAGCGCAATCAATCTCAACCTAATAATTTTCCTCTTAAATATTGGTCAAATGACGGGATTTCTGTTTCTTATCCTTACAAAAGTCATGATCTATGGTTTTTGACCGAATATCAACGCTGGGGGATGTTAGCTGATAACTTTGAATCTAAAGAAACTATAGATGCAGTAAATCGTGAGGATTTATGGAAAAGTGCCGCCAAAGCGATCGGTGTGCCTGACACCAATATTCCCATCGCAACTTCACGGGGAATTGAATCTTTTTTTGATGGCAACATCTTTGATCCTAATAATCCGCAAAAATATTTGTCTAGCATGAGGACATAAAGCGCGTTGCGCTCCAACCAGAACCAAGAAACCTTGTAAAAGTGTTGCTTCGCAGCACTTTTACAAGGTTTCTTGTGGTTCGTTTAAGCAGAAATTGCCATAAAAACTAAGCATTACATGGCGGCGCGGAGCGCCGCCATGTAATGCTTGGTTTTTATGAAAACGCGATGCGTTGTACTTTAATCGCGTATCGCAGAATACCGCAACGAGTAACTATTTAACTCACAATTAACTTATAAAGGTCATGTAAAAGCAAGATTTAAGATTGTAGGTAATGAAATGAAGTTTGAGACCCCCATACAACAAGCTTGTTACGAAAAAATACAAACTTGGTTACATGACTTATACGAAGAAGTATATTCTCCTCCTCACGATATACCTGTGTTTGTTTTACCCCTCGGCTCCGCAACCGCCACAGTCGAAGTATTACCTTGGGGAACGACTGAAGCAATTATTTCTACTTGGTCATATGTCGTCACTGGGGCGGGAATTACTCAGGACTTAATGAAGTTTTTGTTAAAGAAAAACTCAGAAATGCAGTTTGGGGTTTTTAGTATTGATGATGATGGTGATATTCGGTTTCATACAACTCTAGTCGGCTCTACCTGCGATCGCGATGAATTGCAGACTTCAGTTTCTTCTGTGTTACAAACAGCCGATAAGTATGACGATGCGATCGTGGCATCATGGGGCGGAGAGAGAGCTTTAGACCGAGGGCTTTAAAAAAATAGCCGCGCAATGCGCGGCTATTTTTTTAAAAGCCCCAAGCGCTGTAAAATCATAATTGCTCTGAATTGCATTGATGTTGCATTGATTATGTTACGGCTAACCGAAATTAAGCTTCCCCTCGATCATCCTGAAGATGCGATTAAGTCCGCCATACTCAAAAAGCTAAATATTAAACCCGAAGAATTAGTTAGCTATTCCATTTTTAAGCGCAGCTATGATGCGCGCAAAAAGACAGACATTTATTTGGTTTACATAGTTGATATTGAGACAACCCTCGAAAAGCAACTTAGCGATCACTTTGCGAAAGATCCGCATATAAAGCCCACTCCCGATATGAGCTATCGGATGGTCGCTGAAGCTCCTACAAACCTGAAATTTCGCCCAGTTGTAATCGGGATGGGGCCTTCAGGAATGTTTGCGGGTTTGATGTTAGCGCAAATGGGCTTTTGTCCAATTATCTTAGAACGCGGTAAAGCAGTTCGCGATCGCACAGCCGATACGTTTAACTTCTGGAAAAAGAAAGCCGATTTTAATCCCGAATCTAATGCTCAGTTTGGCGAAGGTGGCGCGGGTACTTTTTCTGATGGCAAACTATATAGCCAAGTCAAAGATCCCCAGCACTATGGTCGTAAAGTGATCACTGAGTTTGTGAATGCAGGTGCATCCCCAGAAATTCTTTACATCAACAAACCTCATATTGGCACATTTAAATTAGTTGGCATTGTGCAAAATATTCGCGCCAAAATCGAATCTCTCGGTGGTGAAATTAGATTTCAAAGTCGAGTTGAAGATATTGATATTTGCGAAGGAGAAGTAAAAGGGCTAACTCTTGCCAGTGGTGAATATATCGCCACAAATCATATCGTTTTGGCAGTCGGACATAGCGCCCGTGACACCTTCCAAATGCTCTACGATCGCGGTGTATATATTGAAGCTAAACCTTTCTCCATCGGTTTTCGGATTGAGCATCCGCAGTCATTAATCGATCACGCTCGATTTGGTGATTACGCAGGGAATAAAACTTTAGGGGCTGCGGATTACAAACTAGTCCATCATTGTCAAAATGGACGTTCTGTTTATAGCTTCTGTATGTGTCCGGGGGGATTGGTGGTTGCTGCAACCTCTGAAGTTGGCAGAGTTGTCACCAATGGCATGAGCCAATATTCTCGCAATGAGCGCAATGCCAATAGCGGCATCGTGGTTGGCATTACGCCCGAAGATTATGCGGGACATCCCCTCGCGGGTATTGAGTTTCAGCGACGTTTAGAATCTCGCGCCTTTGAGCTTGGTGGCAATACCTATGCCGCCCCTGCCCAACTAGTCGGTGATTTTTTAGCCGATCGCCCTTCTAGTAATCTTGGCACGGTCAAGCCTTCCTATGCTCCTGATGTGCATTTGTGCGATTTGAGTGAGAGTTTGCCTGACTATGCGATCGCGGCGATCCGTGAAGCCATTCCTGCTTTTAATAAGCAAATTAAAGGTTTTGCGATGGATGAGGCAATGCTCACAGGTGTAGAAACGAGAACTTCCTCTCCCATTAGAATTAAGCGTAATCAAAACTATGAAAGTTTAAATACTAAAGGTTTATTTCCTACGGGCGAAGGGGCTGGCTATGCAGGGGGGATTCTTTCCGCAGGAATTGACGGCATTAAAGTTGCTGAAGCCGTGGCTTTAAGTATTGTGAATTAAGTAGCTAGCCCAGATTGCCGTGCCGTCCGCGTAGCGGGCGGCACGGCAATCTGGGTTTTAAGTTTTAGTAAATGGTGGCACGTTGTGCCACCATTTACTAATCTAACTCTAGTGACAGTCCCAACTCTCTAAAAAAATATGACCAGAACCGAACGCGACTCCATGGGCGAGATGTCCCTACCCGATGATGTTTATTACGGGATTCAGACTGTTAGGGCGATCGATAACTTTAAGATCAGTGGACTTAAGCCCCTTCCCACCTTTGTTGATGCGGGATTATTGATCAAAAAAGCCACGGCTTTAGTTAATGCCGAGCTTGGTTGTATTCCTGTGGCGATGGGTATGGCGATCGCGGCGGCGGCGGATGAAATATTAGACGGCAGTTTGCGCGATCAATTTGTGGTTGATGTTTATCAGGCAGGCGCTGGTACATCACACCACATGAATATTAATGAAGTGTTAGCCAATCGCGCACTGGAAATTTTGGGTGATGTCAAAGGCAACTATGCCAATGTGAACCCTAATGATCATGTGAACTATGGTCAATCAACTAATGATGTGATCCCGACGGCGATTAGAATTGGTGCTTTATTGGCGTTAGATAATGTTCTTTTTCCTGCATTGGCGCAACTTGATGAACAGTTACGGATTAAAGCGATCGCCTTTGCGAATATCGTCAAATCAGGACGTACTCATTTGCAGGATGCTGTGCCTGTGCGCCTTGGCGACGAGTTTCAAGCCTATGCTCAAATCATTAGTGATCACATCAAGCGAATTAGTATTGCTGCGGAAGATTTGAAAACCCTTGGACTCGGTGGCAGTGCTTCGGGAACTGGTTTAAATACTCATCCCCAATATTGCGATCGCGTTGCGGAGAAATTGAGCGAAATTACTGGCTTTGACCTCAAACCCGCTCCTAACTTGATGGCAGCGATGCAGAGCATGGCTCCCTTTGTAAATGTGTCAGGCTCAATCCGTAACCTTGCTCAAGATACTTGCAAAATCGCCAATGACTTACGCTTGATGGATTCAGGCCCTAAAACTGGACTGCGCGAAATCATGCTGCCACCCGTGCAACCAGGTTCTTCAATCATGCCAGGGAAATATAATCCTGTGATTGCCGAAATGACGAATATGGTTTGCTATCAAGTGATTGGCTATGACAATGCGATCGCCTTTGCAGCACAGGCTGGACAATTGGAATTGAACGTGATGATGCCTTTAATTGCCTATGATTTAATTCAGAGTATCGAGATTTTGGGCAGAGCGATCGATACTTTGGCAATCAAATGTATTAAGGGGATCGTAGCGGTGGAAGATCGCTGTCTTGCCTATGCAGAAGGAAGTCTATCACTGGTAACGGCGCTTAATACTCATATCGGCTATCTCAATGCTGCGGATGTTGCCAAAGAATCCCTTGCGACTGGAAAATCCTTGCGTCAAGTAGTTTTAGATAAAGGGCTAATGACCGAAGAGAAGTTATCCGAAGTTCTCAATTTAGATCAAATGAGCCGTCCCAACGGTTAACGGTAAATTAAATAGAAATTTTGAGGTATGGACAATGATTACTTCTGTCTACGCAGCCCTATTATCTCTTTTGATTGTATTCCTATCGCTAAATGTAATTAGGTTACGCCGTTCTGAGCGAGTTATTCTCGGTGATGGTAGCAATTCTAAATTACAAGTTGCAATCCGCGCTCAAGGTAATGCAACAGAATATATTCCCATTTCCCTGATTTTGCTGTTGTTATTAGAATTAAGCCAAGGAGCTTCTCTACTTCTACATATTGGCGGAATTGCGCTACTGAGTGGAAGATTAATTCATGCAGGCGGACTATTGACAGGAAATATAAAGTTTAGGGTAGTAGGAATGATGTTGACTCTTTTTAATATCATCTATTTGGTGATCGCCAATCTTGCATACCAGTTTAGGTAATTACCAAGAAGCGAGTGGCGGCGCTTCGCGCCGCCACTCCTAACAAGAATGAAAACCTTTGTATCTTTAGCGCACGCGCAGCGTGCGCTAAAGATACAAAGGTTTTAACACAATATATTGGTATAAATTAGAATAAATTCGTAAGGAGAACAAAAAATATGTTAGCAGTGGCAGTCTTGGCGGCGGGAAAGGGAACCCGCATGAAATCCACTTTGCCCAAAGTATTACAGCCCCTCGGCGGCAAATCTCTTGTGGAAAGAGTTCTTAACGCAACTGATGCGCTCAAAGCCGATCGCCGTATTGCGATCGTTGGTTACTGTAGCGATCAAGTTCGTGCCGCCCTAGCCGATTATCCCAATTTAGAATTTGCTGAGCAAGCAGAACAGCTAGGTACAGGTCATGCCATTCAACAACTGATGGAACCCTTAGCAAGTTTTGAAGGTGAATTAGTAGTGTTGACGGGTGACTCTCCCTTAATGCGGACTGAGACAATTCAAGCCCTAATTGATAGTCATCGCCAACACAAAGCATCAGCAACCGTATTAACAGCGATTTTACCGAATCCCACTGGTTATGGTCGCGTGTTTTGCGATCGCGATATGAAGATCGAACGCATCATCGAGCATCGTGATTGTAATCCTGAACAGATTCTCAATCAGCGTGTAAGTACAGGTGTTTACTGTTTTGATTGGCAAGAGTTAGCGCAAGCGCTTCCGAAACTAACTACAAATAATTCTCAAAAAGAATATTATTTAACGGAAGTATTTGACTATCTCAAATCGGTCTATGCTAGTGATTTAGAAGATCCTGACGAGAGTTTGGGAATTAACGATCGCCTCCAGCTAGCCCATGCCTATGAGGTCTTACAAAAACGCGCCAGAGAGAAATGGATGCGGGCGGGCGTAACGATGCTGCTTCCTGAAACCATTACTATTGATGACGGAGTGGAACTTGCGCCCAATGTAATTATTGAGCCACATTCCCATTTGCGTGGTCATAGTCAAGTTGGCTCTGGTTCTATCATTGGGCCATCAACGATGCTTTCTAATAGTGTCATTGGTGAGAATTGCGAAGTGCAATTCTCAGTAATTGAAGATAGCAAAATTAGTGATAATTGCCGTATTGGACCTTTTGCGCGAATTCGTGGCGAGTCCGTCGTTGGTGAGAAATGTCGTATCGGTAACTTTGTGGAACTAAAAAATGCCAAGATCGGCGATCGCACCAATGCAGCACATCTAAGCTATCTTGGCGATGCCACCCTTGGCAAACAGGTCAATGTCGGCGCAGGTACAATTACAGCTAATTATGACGGCTTTAAAAAGCATCAAACTGTAATTGGCGATCGCAGTAAGACAGGTTCTAACTCAGTTCTCGTCGCACCAATCACCATTGGCGAAAATGTAAATATTGCCGCAGGTTCAGCAATTACGGAAGATGTAGCAGATAATGCTTTAGCGATCGCTCGTTCTAAACAGATTGTAAAAAATGATTATTACGACCTTGAGGGGCGCAAAAGAAGTTAACTGCTTCTTGCTTTTTTTAGTCCGCTTTTAGTGGTCAAGGTCTTCATAAGTACTTGTGTAAAATAAATTACCAAACCCCATAAAGTTGCGCCCCGCGGGAGCGCAACTTTATGGGGTTTCTTACTCCCTTCCTAGTGAATGCGTGGCTCCGCAGCGCAACCCTAATCATTCACTGGGGAGTAGCTACAGATCAATCTCTAAGCAGATCGGGGTGGAAATTATGTAGGTAGCCAAATAAATTTCAAACCAAAAAGTACTTCCCTGTCCTAATGTACTGCTTACGTTTAGCTCACCGCCCATTATCTCCACAAGACGCTGGCTAATCGATAAGCCTAACCCAGTCCCTGAATACATTTTTGCGCGATCGCCGACCTGCTCAAAAGACTCAAAGATTTTAGATAGATCTTCTGGCGCAATACCCACGCCACTGTCAATTACATCGAAGCGAATTTTATCATTACTAGAACTCTGTACGACTAGCTTCACCGTACCCTTATCTGTAAACTTGATAGAATTACCTATCAAGTTAAATAAAATTTGTCGCAGACGCTTAGCATCTCCACGCACAAGGGTAGGAAGCTTTCCAATTGGATTGTAAGTAACTTCGATAGCTTTGCTGAGTGCTTGAACTTTAAAAACATCAATTAAATTATTTAGAAATTCATCTAAATGGAATGCAGAATTATTAATTTCTATTTTCCCCATTTCGATTTTAGAAAGATCTAGGATGTCATTAATTAATGTCAATAAGTGATTACCACTGCATTGAATGACATTTAATCCTTCTTGCCGTTTAGTTGGTTCCTCATTTAGTTTGAGAAGTTGGGCATAACCAAGAATTACATTAAGAGGTGTTCTCAGCTCATGACTCATATTAGTAAGAAACTGACTTTTGGCTCTATTGGCAACCTCTGCGGCTTCTTTAGCAATTTTAAGCTCAGATGTTCGTTCCTGCACAAGGTGTTCTAAATTCTGATTGAATTCTTGTAGTTGTTTATTCATCATACAAAGTTGATGCCGACTCTCCGCTAAGCCGATCATCATGCTATAAGCTCTCAGGCTTGAAACTAATGTGGTAAAAAGCTTATGTTCTGTTAGTTCTATTTTTGAGCGATAGTCATTGATGTCGTAGTTCAAAACCACTGAAGATTCGGGGAAATCTGCTGGCTGACCTGTACGCAAAATAATTCGCACTAGTTGATTTTGTAAAACTTCGCGAATATATTTAATTGCCTTTAATCCTGAATCATTAGTTTCCATGATCACATCTTGGAGAATGATAGCGATATCAGGATTTTGCTCAATGATTTTGATTCCTTCTGCACCCGAAAAAGCAGAAATTATTTCAAGTTCTTTACCTGCGAACTTGAATCCATCTAAGGCAAATTTAGTAACGGTATGTACTGATAAATCGTCATCACAGATCAGGATTTTCCATATTGATCGATTTGACAAAGACTTGATTTCAAAACTTTCTTGCTCTCCGCGCTCTTGATAATTAGGAAGATTTTGGAGGTTGATTTGATTTGGTCGATCTTTACCAAAATCTTCCTCTATAAATAAGATTTCATCATCATCTTCGATAAAAATTAGCTCGTCAGACTCTGTAGACATTTTGCTTTTCTACTAATGATTTGTGCTACTAACAACAAATGTTTTAATGGGAACATTGGCTAAAAATTCTAGGCTAGAGGACTTGAGCAGATTGATCCACCCATTTTTAATTTCAGCCCTGTTGGGTTGAGATAACCGCATATTGATTAATCCCGCGATCGCTTCGTGCCAAATACCTGACCTTTCATAGAGAGATACTTGCTCAATTCCTGAAGCCTTTTCTAGCTGACTAATTAGAGTTCGCTCTGGGGCAATGCGTCGCACAATTCCTTCAGAGAAATTATCCTCAGGATCGCCAGTCTCGCATACTACAGAAATTAGCCATTTGTAGTCTTTCCCAACTTCCAAGGGGGCGTTGTCAAATTTCGCACTGACAATAGTGGGTGTACTGGTTAACGGAATTCTTTTCTGGGCGATACCTTTACCCTGCGGATTTTCAAGAATAAACTCCACCGCGATCGCCGATGTTTTAGGAATATAGGCGAAAAATTGTGGGTTAGGCAATATGGTCAGCCCAAACTTATTTGGCGGCAACAGTAGAGTAAGTTGCTGTTCTGGTGATTTATTTGTATTCTCAGCGTTATTGGGTTGGAAAATTTTGTCATTTAGACATTGTGCGTCGCCACTGCGTCTGCCGCCACCAATAGTTGAGGTCGGTGCGGGATGTCTTTTTGGCGGCTCAAATATTTGAGCATTGGCTTCTGTTACAAAAGCAGAAAATGTGCTTATTTTCAAAACTGTAGCGATCGCTGAGAGCGTACAGACGCGATTAAAATTCTTGTAAAACATAGCTTTAATCTCGAAAGTGCTGACCGATTAAGTCATTTAAATTATATTACCTGTTTTTTTATAGTTATAGTGATCAAACAGGAGAGTGGCGGCGCGATGCGCCGCCAGCCTCATAGCCAATTGCCGACTAGGACAAAGGGAGCCCAGTAAAAGGGATGTGTAAATTGTGGCTTTTTAAAGAGACTAATCTGAGCTTTGCGTAATGCATCAGCTTTGGTAATTCCTGATGTTGCCAACTCCTGATAAAAAACTTCCATAAATGTGGCAGTGGCGCTATCTTCTACTGACCATAAACTCGCGATCGTGCTTCTTGCGCCCGATCGCACTGCTATTCCTGCTAGCCCTAAGGCAGCGCGATTATCACCCCTTGCGGTTTTGCAAGCACTGAGTACCAATAGCTCGATCGGATTTTTGCTGTCTTGATCCTTAGATTGCAGCAATTCTCCTAGATCCTTGACTCCCAGACGGTTGTTCCAAGTCAAAATAAATGTCTTGTTGACATCAGAACTAAATTCGCCGTGAGTTGCTAAGTGCATCACTTTAAATGGAATTTCACGGATTTTTTCTTGGATCGATTCACTTATAAATGCTTCATTTAGCAATGGAGGTTCAGTTGAGACCACCGCGGAGATTTGCTGCATTTCTCTCTCGACATTTGGTAAAGCATTAAAGTTTTGCGTTTCTTTACTTATGCCACCCACAAATACTTCTAACTTTTGAAGTTTGAGTGGACGAGGATCGAGGAGTTGTAAGCTCGGCGCAATTGCGAGATTATACTTCTCCATCAAATATTTTTCTCCATCATACAGAACCGCCATGGGCAAATTGCGGAGCGAACCATCAAGGACAAACGCTAAGGTTTTAATTTTATTGGCGGCTAATTGAGCTTCTATCTCTTTGCCGATTAAGATTTGGTAGATCTTTTGCGATATTTCTTGAATATCTGTTTCTAGAGATGTGCGTCGCAGCGATCGCCGTAATTCGCTCAAAAATTCTTCAAGTTTGTCTTGAGTAATTTTGGTGCTATGGTGCAGCACAGAACGGTTCGGTAGTGAAATAATCACATCTAGACGATCAGGTAATATAATTGGATAGATTACTGCTGCCTGTGGATCAATTTCGTCAATTTGCGTGACTTTACCAGTCAGACAAGCTTCTTTGAAGAAGTTATCTAGCTCTGCTACTTGCAGAGAGTCAATCACTGTCCGCGCTGCTTTGAGATTGGTAGCGCTAACTTGCGTGCCGTTTTCAGGTGTGAGAAGTAAAGCAACAAGCTGACGGTAAACAGGTTCAACACTATCTCGAAAAGAAAATTGTAGATCATTCCTACTAGATACTAAATCGCCTCGAATTGCCGCTAAGGTATTAACGGCTTCACTATAAGCTGCGATCGCTTGGGTATTTCTGCCCCTAGCTTTGAGGATTCGTCCGAGTTGCCATTGCCAGCGATAAGCAATATCAGCAGCATTATTAGTTTGGGCAAGCAGGAGAGCTTTTTCAGTAAGATTTTGAGCTTCTAGCGGTTGCTGATTTTGTTCGTAGAGTTCGCCCAGATAACCGATCGCGTAGGACTCAGCCCTTGGATCGCCCATATTTTTAGCATCTTGAGCGGCAGATGCGAGTATTTGAACAGATGCTTGGAGATCGCTAGATATGGGATTGAGTTTCGCTAAAATTTGGACAAAGTTGACCTTGGCATAGACTGAAGCTCGGCTGGGTGAGAGATTAGACAGTTGCGTTTGAATTTCTGTTAGTAATAGTGGGGATACTTCAATCTGCTTGATTTCAGTTTGCAAATGCAATTGGTTTAATTGAGATTGCACTTTTTGAATTGGATAAGTAGCGGCGATCGCAGCCTGTTGATAGTAGGCGATCGCTTCATCATTTTGTTGCAAGCTATGGGAAACATTTCCTAAACTCAGTAGAGTATCGGCTACTATGGCGCGATCATTCAGCTTTTTGGCGATCGCTAGACCTTCTTGTAATAAGACTTGAGCTTTTGCAAAATCACCATTTAGTTGCAGAGTATTTCCAAGATTAAGTAGAATTGCCGCCTTGAGTTTAGATTCAGGGAGTGATTTAAGTTCTATTTGAACTTGCTGAAGAATATTTTGGGCTTTGGCATATAAACCCAGCGATCGCATAGCTTGACTTTGATTGATCGTACTGCGGAGCGCTCCATTCTGATCGCCAACTTGTCCATAGGTGTCGGTTGCCTGTTGCCATGTTATTAACGCTGCCTCGGCATTACCTTGAGCAAGTTGAATATTGCCTTGAATATTGAGTACCTGTGCTAATAGTTTTGGTTGTTGCGGATTAGCAGATTGCAGGATCTCCAAGCTCATGGCGATCGCGCGTTGTGATTCCTTCCATTGACCAAGTTGTTGATGGGCGAGAGCAAGGTTACTCAAGACAACGGATTGATTAAGACGATCGCCTTGTTTTGCATAAATGTCAGAGGCTTGCTGCCAGTTTGCGATCGCTTGATGATATTGTCCTGATTGATAAAGTTGTTTACCGAACTGCACTAAATTTGATGGATTGAACTCAGAACTAACAACACTCACAACTTCAGAAGTGTCACTTTTATTAATGTTAGTAGCAGTGCTAGGTTGAGCTGTGTAGCTTAAAAGTAGCACCATCGTAGTCACATAAGCTCCTAGGCTGGCATAGCATAAAAATCTAAAATTTTGTTTTTGTAGATTTAAGATCGACTTCCATAAGAACATGGCTTTTCCTGACATATTGAGATTTCGGAGATGATTACTGACAAGATGGTTGAGCTATGGCAGGACTAAGCGGATTGGAAGATGCTATTAATCTTAGTCTACCTTGACTATTGCGAGCGATCGTATTAGCTTCCACAATTGATTTAGGAACTTTTTTAACTACTTCGTGATTTGTCTCTAAGTTTGAAGTTTGACTGGGATTACTAGGTAAAAGTTCAGTCAACTCCACAAGAGGTTGAGCGCTAGAAATCGGCTCCATAGGACTTTGGGGTAAGCCACCCCGACCTGAAACCGTAAAGCTATTCTCTTTACTAGACAACTTTCCGCCGATCGCACAGCTTTGACTAACCTGTTTTGATAGATCAATTAGATTAACAGATAAAGTCATCAACCCTCGACTAGGATCAATCTCTGGGGGCGTAACAATTACATTCCCCTGTAAACCAAATTGGGAACTAGCTGTAATATCACTAAAGGCTGTTGGTTGAAAACGGAACTCTAACCCATAAATGCCTTTGGTCGTAATGTTAATATTGCCGCCATTGCCTGTAAACGCATTAGCAAAAATATTACTATCCTCCTCTCTCACACCAACTATAAACCCTGCATTAATGTTGATGTTGCCCCCATTCCCCCCTGACTGATTTGTGCCTGCGGTAGTGCTAATTTGACTGCGATCGCGCAAGAGCAATATAGATGGAACATTTAAGTTAATATTTCCTCCATTTGTGCTGGCTGTGGTGGCATTAATGGAAGAACCATTGAGAAGAGAAAGGGTATCGGCGAATATAGTAATATTGCCACCTATTCCTGAGCCAAGACTATCGACGGCAATAGTTGCGCCATCTTGCAGCGTGACATTCTCGGGATCGATCCTAATATTACCGCCATCTCCTGTGGAACCTTGAGTTGTATTGGCAAATAGACCAGTCCCCGCCGTAAAGAGAATCGAGTTTCCTGCAATGAGATGGATGTTACCTGCTTTGCCTTGACCACTGGTTTGGGCGATAATTTGGCTATCATCTTTGAAGGTAATTCTTTCCCCTGCGATGACATTGATATTGCCTGCATTACCGAGACTATTAGTATTACTGAGGGTTTGACTACCATTCTGGAAAACAATCGAATTAGGACTAATAATCATAAGATCCCCCGCCGCATCAACTCCTTGAGTTGTACTCACGATCAAGGTCTTGTCAAAGGTAAGATTGCCTAAAGCTTTAACTGTTACGTCTCCCGATCGCCCATTTTGTCCAGATCCAAAGATCGTAGTAATGAAAGTATTAGGATCGTTAATATCATAGGCTCGTTTAGGCAAATTTATAGTCTTGCTCGTAATCACCTGAAGATAGGCGATCCTTAAATCACTTAAGCCATTAATATTCACCGTTCCTGCTTGCCCAAAAGCTGATGAGGTAAATAGACCAAGATTACTAATTTGATCTTTTGCCACTAGGAAAATTTCGCCACCATTGCCACTTTTAGACCCTAACTTTGAGATGGAGAACGACAATATGTAGCTAGTTAAGTCGCTTAAAATATTGCCATTTGGAGTAGAGATAGATACCGCTCCTCCATTTTGAGAACTTGCCGCAGGAGCAAATGAATATGCTGACAAAGTTGAATTATTAAGATTAATATTCCCAGAATCAGAATACAAATAAATAGCACCTCCATTTCTAGCATTAGTCGATGGGGAGAATGAGTAAGAGTACAAGGTTAAGTCATTAAGGTTAATGTCACCCGAAGAAGTCGCCAAAGAAATCGCACCTCCATTGCCAGCATATTCTGATTTTGATGAAGAATAGGAAGCCGTGGAGGAATTAAGCGGTGCATTAATCAGCGAAATATTCCCAGAATTAGTAGCTAATGAGAATGCTCCACCATTTCCAGAAGACTTAGAGCCTGAGTAAGTACCAGTGTCTAAGTAAGTACCAGTATCTCCGAAGAAACTTCTGACATCTTTAATTGTGATATTGCCAGAATAAGTAGCAAAAGAAACTTCTCCTCCGTTACCAGAAGTACCTAATGCCAATGAAACAGAGGGTGATTTCCAAAGTGGACGATTTAACGTGATATTACCAGAGTAAGAAGTAAGCGAAACTGCGCCTGCATTAGCTGAATTTCCAGAAAAGGAGAATGAGGAAGAGTCAAAGTATATGTTATCTAGAGTTATGTTCCCTAAGTAAGAAGACAAGGAAATACTGCCCGCATTACTCGCATTCCCAAATTGGGTAAAAGAGTCTGTAATCAAGTCAGAGGTTATCTTAATATTGCCAGAGTAAGTAGAAATAGAAATCGAGCCACCCTTTCCAGCTTTACCAAAGGTTGGCTCTGAGTATGCGTTAAAGTCTGACTTTAGAGTGATATCTCCTCGCCCATAGACAAGAATATCGCCAGCATTAGCGCCGACAATATTTGTACTAGTATCAACTTCTTTTATTGAGATTTTACCTTCTAAAGTATTGGGAATATACTGGTTGGTCAATAACACCAACCCACTTGGCTGATCTACGCGAATAGTTCCATTTACCGTAATATCAGCTCTAGCAGGAGGATTTGCATAACTTGGCATAGCAGCAACCGATCCCAAACCTATGGGACTAGTTGGTAAGCCCCCCAACTGCGCCCAATCGACTCCTGCTCTTATATCCAATGTTGATTGAGAACTCCCATTAATCGTAATAGGAATCTTTGTTGATACAATATCTTGAACTGCTCCATTACTATTTCTGATCGCCTGATAATCTGTCAAATAAAATTTTGCCAAGTCTGCATAACTCTTTGTGGCATTAAATAGATTCTTATTACTGGGGTTGATCGTAGTATTCACTGCTCCTGTGCTATTGATCGTGACATTACCGAGCATAATGCTGCCTCCCGCCAAAATATGCAACGAGGCTCCTGTATAGTTTCCTAATGTCACATGACCACTTGCCAGAATAACTGGATCATTCGGGCTAATTAAATTACCGATAGTTCCATTTGACTTCTCGATATTCAAGTTCCCACCAGAAAAGAAATGAGCATCCCCAATCACTGGATTTTGCGATCGCAGTACCATATTGCCACCTGACCAAAACCCACTATCAAAATTGTTTAAAGCAAAAATATCAACTGATTGATTTCCTTGTACCAGCAAATCTCTACCTGCTACCGCATAAAAAGATGTGCTAGCAGTATCGCGAACAATAATATCTTGAGCTTGCAGTGTTAAATCTCTACCTGCCAGCAATTGCCCCTGCAAGTCTAGTTTGTTCGCATTTAAGACTAAGTCTTGTGTCGTAGCGAGATTTGCGCGATTGCTGATGGTTGCTCCCACATTGCTCGTTCCATATTGCAAACCTGCGGTAATGGTTGTGGTCAGTAATGGTGGTGCTTTGGGATTGGTGGCGCTAAACTCGCTGCTATCAAACAATTTAAAACTATCTGCCGTACTCCCAACAAATGTCCCACCAATATCTAACTTCGCATTTGCCCCAAATGTAATACCGTTTGGGTTGAGCAAAAATAAATTCGCATTGCCATTGACTTTTAAAGTTCCATTAATATTTGAGATAGAGTTACCCGTTACCCTCGTCACGACATTCTTAATACCACCAGCATTATTAAAATAAGCTGTACTATTGATGGGAACTGAGAAATCTTGAAAACTATGATAAAGATTTACACCTTTAGTAGTACCACTGTCGATCTGATAGGTTACTCCGTTTATCGTTACTTGTGAATTTATGGGTAAGGAATTGTCTGGGATAATCTGCGCCATCCCTGAAAATGGCATATTAAAATAGCCAATGGCAAACAAACTAGTCAGGTAGATACTAGGGTTAAGTCTCATAGTCTAAATTCTTTTTAAAAGCAATTTACGAAATAAAGATTAGGAATTCTCGCAGCAATTTACGAGAATCCCTAATCTTTATTTCGTAGTAAGTAGTTGGACTTAATTAAAAGCAAGTGTCAAAATCTGTAACTCAAGTATTACATACGTTACAGGTTTTTTGGATTTTATATTTAAGTTTGACTATAGTATTCCTAAATCATTTAGGAATACTATAGCTATTTGATTTTTTTAGGAAGTAAGTATTAATACTAATTTAGAGAAGATTATTGTATTAGTATTATAAATATATAACTGAGGCTGAAATAAAATGTATAAATCGCTTAATGAAACTTTCATAAAGACTAATAGTGTATCTGAGATAAAAGCACACATATTAGTAGTAGATGACCTGCCAGAAAATTTACAAATACTGCATGGTTTACTATCCTTTAATGGTTACCGATCGCAAGGAGTTACTAGCGGAGCAAAGGCGATCGCGATGGCAAAATCCCAACGTCCAGATATAATTTTTTTAGATGTAAAGATGCCAGAAATGGATGGATATCAAGTCTGTCAGGCTTTTAAATCCGATCCTGATTTTTGCGATATTCCAATTATTTTTATCAGTGCTTTGGATGACACCTTTGATAAGCTCAAAGCATTTGAAGTGGGAGGCGTGGACTATATTACTAAACCTTTTCAGGTTAAAGAAGTTGTGGCGCGGCTGGAAGCACAATTAATGATTCAAAAACAAAAGCAACTTCTCAAAGATGAAATTTCTAGACAGAAAGAATTAGAGGAGGTGCTGTATCAGTCCCGAGCATTGATATCTAGTGTTTTGCATGGTGCTTTAGACGGAATTGCCGCAATGCAATCAGTTCGCGATCCGCTTACTAGCGAGATTAGAGATTTTAGGTGTTTGGTAGTTAACCCAGTTATTTCTAAGATGTTAGGGAGAAATCGTGAAGATATTATTGGCAAATTGTTTTTTAGAAAGTTTGTATGTCAACAGAAAATGTCTGGTTTGTTTGATCGTTTTGTGAGCGTAGTTGATTCTGGATTACCCCTAGACGATGACTTTTATTATCCTTCAGGTGATTCTTGTTGGTATCACTATGTAGCCGTGAAGCTAGGAGATGGATTTGCGATTTCGATCCGAGATATTACTGTCAGAAAGCAAATGGAACTAGCGTTGCAAGAAGCAAACCAAAAGCTAGAATTTTTGGCAAATTCTGATGGACTAACCCGTATTGCTAACCGTCGGAGCTTTGATCATTGCCTAAGTTTAGAATGGTAACGCCATCAGCGCGATCAAAATCCGATCGCGCTGATTATGATCGATATTGATTATTTCAAGTACTACAACGATCACTATGGACATCATCTCGGTGATGATTGTTTGATTTTGGTAGCTCAAGCGATCGCAAAGGTTCCTCAGCGTCCCACGGATTTAGTAGCGCGTTATGGTGGTGAGGAGTTTGCCGTTATATTGAGCAATACCGAAGTGGCAGGAGCGATCAAGGTGGCGGAGGCAATTCAAGAGGCTATTTTCGATTTGGCTATTCCTCATCCAGATTCTCAGGTAAGCGATCGCATTACCTTGAGCATGGGTATCGCCTGTATGATTCCATCCTTGGATAACGATTTGGGAACTCTGACTATGTATGCGGATCAGTTTTTATATGCCGCTAAAAGGCAAGGACGCAATCAAGTTTTTTTTCAAGAAATCATTTAAGGAACTTCTAGGCTTGGCAATTTTATTTAGTGTTGAGGAATAATTCTTTGTTATCGCATCGGTTCATTTCTATTCAAAACCGAAAAGATGATTGGCGGCGCTTTGCGCCGCCAATCATCTTTTCAAGATCTCGAAAGAAAAAAATAAATTTTGTGATGTTCACGATCGCAGTTATTTCGTATACGTCAGCACTCTCCGCTCAAACTATTCCACTACCTCCGACAGTTCCCACTGATTTATCTCCTAGAAATATTATCCCAACTCAACCGTTTAAGCTTCCATCCCCCGATCGCCTACTTGCTCCTGCAAATTCCCAACCATCTACCGAGCCTCAAGTTCCTAATGACAGCAATATAGAACTGATAGTAGTAAAGAAATTTGAAGTCATTGGTAATAGTGTTTTTAGTGATCAAGTAATAGAAGCGATTACTAAACCTTATACTGATCGACCAATCTCGATTATTGAGCTACTTCAAGTCCGCACCAAAATCACAGCACTTTATATAGAACGTGGTTATATTAGCTCTGGTGCATACTTGCCAGAGCAGGATTTGCAAACTGGAACAGTAAAGATCGAGATTGTTGAAGGCGGTTTAGATGAAATCAAGGTAACAGGATTAAATAGACTAAACGCTGGCTATATCCAATCTCGCATCGCGATCGCCACCCAAAAACCCCTCAACCGAACTCGCCTCCTAGAAGCACTGCAATTACTACAACTTAATCCCTTGATTGAGAGCATATCCGCTAACTTATCCCCAAGCCTACAAGTGGGTACAAACAATTTAGAAGTCAAGGTTACTGAAGCTAAAACCTTGAGCTTGCCGATTACCTTTGATAACAGTCGTACTCCCAGCGTCGGTTCTGAGCGTCGCCAGATTCAGTTTATCGAAGCAAATTTAACTGGTATAGGCGATCGCCTCAGCTTTTCCTATAGCAACACTAATGGGAGTAACTCTGTTGATGCTAGTTACACAATTCCATTTAATCCTTACAACGGCACAATTAGCCTAAATTTTGGCACTTCCTCTAGCAAAGTGATTGAAACTCCATTTAACGCCCTTGATATTATTTCTAATTCCCGTAGTTACGAATTATCAATTCGTCAACCAATTTTACAAAATACTGTCCAAGATTTAGCCTTAGGTTTAGCTTTAAGCCATCGTCAAAGTAATGCTTCACTTTTTGGCGGCGCGATTCCTTTCCCTTCCCTCGGTGCAGATGCGGATGGTCAGACCAAAGTAACAGCTTTACGATTCTTTCAGGAATATGTGCAGCGCAGTAGTGAAGATGTGATCGCTGCTCGGTCACAATTTAGTATAGGACTGGGAGCTTTTGGAGCGACCATTAATGCCACATCGCCAGATAGTCAATTTCTGTCATGGCGCGGACAAGCGCAGTATGTGCGCCTGTTAGCTCCCGAAACGTTACTATTCTTACGCGCTGATCTGCAACTAAGCGATCGCCCTGTTTTACCTCAAGAACAAATCAGCTTGGGTGGACAAGATAATCTGCGCGGTTATCGACAGGATACGCTGCTCAGCGATAACGGTTTACTCTTGTCGGCGGAAATGCGGATTCCTATATTACGAATCCCTGAAGTTAGTGGGCTTTTGCAGATTGTGCCATTCTTTGATTTTGGGACAGCATGGAATCACCAAACCAACAATAACCCCGATCCGAGTACACTGGCATCAGTGGGGCTAGGATTGCGCTTACAAATGAGCGATCGCTTGACGATGCGGCTAGATCTGGGAATTCCGCTTAGCCGAAATAATATAGAAAAGAAGACTTGGCAAGAAAATGGAATTTATTTTTCGATAGTTGCCAATCCATTCTAATTACATACAAAACCCCAAAACCTGCGGCGCACAATGTGTGTACACCAAAGGTCTTGACGCTCGCACCATACAAAAAGACGAATAAAAACACTAAAATCTAGCATTAAAAATCACCTATGTTGCTCAGCTTAACCAAGTTAAAAAAACAAATCTGGAAATGGCGGGGATTTTGGCTCGTTGTTCCTGCAACAACAACTATATTATTGGGGCTGCGCTTAGCAGGACTCTTGCAGCCTCTAGAACTTTCCATATATGACTTGTTTTTTCAATGGCGACCACTAGAGCCAGTCGATGAACGCATCGTAATTGTAGGAATTACCGAAGCTGACATTAAAAAGTTTGGCTTTCCCATTCAAGATGACACCCTTGCTAACCTTCTCAATATAATTAAGCAACAGCAACCAAGAGCGATCGGGCTAGATATCTACCGCGATCTACCAGTACCTTACGAATATGGCTCCAAATATCAAGAGTTAGTCACAGTTTTTAAATCTACTCCCAATCTAATTGGAATCCGTAAGGTGATTGCCAATCGTGGTGGCAGTGGAGTGGCAGCCTCTCCTATTTTAGAAGACCTAAATCAAGTGGCTGCCAATGATTTAGATTTAGACGGCGATGGTAAAGTTCGCCGCATACTTCTATCGCTTAAAGTTGGTCAAGATCAAACAATTGGCAGCCTGAGCGCAGTATTAGCCATCCAATATCTTAAAAAAGAAAATATTAATCTGGAAGTTCTTAATCCAGAAATACCAGAATATAAATTGGGGAAAGCCATATACAATCCTATTAATGAGAATTACGGTGGTTATGTGCGCCAAGAAGTAGGAGGATATCAAATCCTATCGAACTTTCGCAATTTTAAGAATGGATTCCGCACTGTTTCACTAACCAATATATTTGATGGAAGTATTAGTAAAGATATATTTCGCGATCGCCTTGTTTTAATTGGAGTTACCGCAGAAAGCGGCTCTGACTACTTTATTACTCCATACAACAGCAACATTTCAGGGAATCCCACTTCAGTTACCAGTGGCGTAGCGCTCCATGCCAATATCGCCAGCCAACTAATCGCCAATGCTGTCGATGACCGACCGATCCTCAGGGCTTGGTCAAGCCCAGTAGAATATCTGTGGATTTCCTTTTGGGCGATCGCAGGTGGATGGTTATGCTGGAATCGTCGTCAGTCAAGAGCAATCATTCAATCTCAATTCTCCACAAAATCTATCGCTAAGTTCACGTTACGCGTACCTTCAACAACCATCGCGATCGCTGTTTTAGGAATAGGTTTATTCGCCTCTAGCTATATTGTATTTTTGTGGGGGTGGTGGATTCCTGTCGCTCCTTCTTTAATCGCCTTATTTAGTTCTGCATTTGCCGTTACAGGCTACACAGTTTTTAGTGCTAATGAAGCTCGTAAACGCGCTATCCTTTCCGTTATTCCTGACCTGATGTTTAATATAAGCGGCGATGGCATCTATCTTGGTCTGGTCAACTACGATAATGCTGATGAGTTAACTTACGCTGGCTTTGCAAATATTGGTAAACATATTTCGCAGTTTTTACCATTAGACATTAGCGATCGTCATCTTTTATATATTCACCAAGCCCTAACTACAGGAGAAATCCAAATTTATGAGCAGCAAATATATATGGATGGACACTACCGAGATGAAGAGATTCGCATAGTCGTTAGTGGAACTAACGAAGTGCTATTTATGGTTCGCGATATTAGCGATCGCAAACAAGCGGAAGCTTTAATCTATAAAAGAAATCAAGAACTTGCGATTACCCTTGAGCAATTAAAGACCACACAAAAGCAACTTGTTGATTCTGAGAAATATGCCGCCCTTGGGAGTATGGTCGCTGGCATCGCCCATGAAGTGAATACACCTGTGGGCAATAGTTTGATGGCAGCTTCCGTTTTAGATAATGCTACAGATCGATTTAAGGAATCCTTTGAGCGTGGTGAATTAAAAAAGTCTAGCTTGCAAACATATCTAGAGAAAACCAAAAGTAGTGGTGAAATTCTTTTAGCAAATCTAAAAAGGGCGGCAGAACTAATTCAAAACTTTAAACAAGTTGCCGTTGATCAATCAAGTTTAGAACTACGAAGCTTTCAAGTAAAAGACTATATTGAAAAAATCTTAATTAGCTTAGATCCGCAAATCAAACACACTCCCCATCAAATTACAGTTATCGGTGATCCTGCGATCGCAATGCAAAGTTATGCAGGGGCGTTTTCGCAAATTGTTACTAATTTAGTCATCAATTCCCTAACCCATGCTTATCAAGGTTTAGATAAGAAAGGCAAAATCCAATTAGAAATTAAGCAACAGGGCGATCAAAGCGATCGCCAAGTGATCATCATCTATTCTGACGATGGTAAAGGTATTGCACCTGAACATCTAACTAAGATTTTTGAGCCTTTTTTCACGACCGCTAGAGATAGAGGTGGTAGTGGTTTGGGTTTACATATCATCTACAATCTGGTAACTCAAAATCTAAAGGGAAAGATTACCTGTGAGAGCGAAGTTGGAGTAGGGACAAAGTTCATAATCACCTTGCCCGCTAATCACCTATAGAACTCCTAAAGCAATTTTCGCTCAAACCCGAACCAAGAATTGTTTGATCGGAAATTGCTGTAAATGAGTCGAAGCCCTACTTTTCATAAATGGGACATATTTACCTTTGCGATAAAATAAAGCAGAAATAAATCGCGAATATTACAACGAACGGACAAACCTATGCCACGTTATACAGGAATTTCTAGCGAAGCCTTTCGACATCCCCTCGATCGCCAAGCCGAACAAGCACTCCGCAGCGTCCCAGGATTTGACCTCGTGGCGGGTAAATTTGTGGAGTTTATGTATGAGCGTCCGCAGACCATCTATCACATCGGCAATAGCATTCAGGTAAGTCATCGGCAATATGCCACAATCCATCGTATTTTTCGGGAATGCGTGGCTGACCTAGATGTGCAGCCCGAACCAATCCTGTTTGTCTCTCAAAATCCGATCGCCAATAGTTATGCCCTCGGCAAAGAGCATCCCTACATCGTGATCAATTCAGGATTGCTCGACTTACTAACTGAGGATGAATTGCGATCGGTACTTGCCCATGAACTAGGTCATATCAAGTGTGGTCACACTACCCTAATTCAGATGGCAATGTGGTTAATGGGAGTTGTTTCAACGATCAGTGAGATGACTTTTGGTTTGGGCGGTGTGATCAGTAGTGGTTTGATTTACGCCTTCTTTGAATGGAGACGCAAAGCCGAATTATCCAGCGATCGCGCGGCATTTTTAGTTACTGATGATCTCAACACAGTGCTATCAACCATGATGAAAATATCAGGCGGAAGTTCTGTTTATGCCCATGAGTTGAGTCTGCCAGAATTCATTCGTCAGTCCAACGACTATCAAGAGTTAGATAAAGACAATCTCAATCAAATCTATAAATTCATGCTCTACAACGGTTTTGGTGCTAGCTCCATGCTGAGTCATCCCTTCCCAGTCGAGCGTGTCCACTACATTCGGGAATGGGCTGAGTCCGACGAATATCGCAATGTCAAGTCAGGTAATTACAAACGCGGCGATACTACTGGCGCAGTCGATATTTCTCAAAGTCAGACAGAGTCTAAAAAGTCAGAAACCGAAGCAGAGAAACTTAAACGCCAAATTGACGAACTCCAAAATGAAATTAATCGCATCAAGAGTAAGTAAGCAAAGTTTTGTAAATAAAAGGTGTGTTGCACGCTGCGCGTGCAACACACCTTTTTTACTCTATATCTATAGCCAAGCCTAAGAGAGGGTGGCGGCGCTTTGCGCCGCCACCCTCTCTTAGGCTTTCTTAATTACTGGCTTGTTTCACTAATTGTCATTTGATAATCAGCGCGATCGCCATCTATTGTCCCAATCCAAATTTCATATTTTCCTGACACCCATTCACCTGATAACTCAGCAGATTTACCACTTCTGCAATAATTGCCATCAGGCCCCTTAACTAATAACGAAAGATTGCGATCGCTACTTACCTTTAAGCTTAAAAAACCAAAATTTTTCTGCACTACCAAAGCATGATTAGGGGTTTGTTTCGTAAAACCTTGGCACTGTCCATTGACTTTGCCAGTCACAATTGATTGTAAAGACTCTGACCCTCCTGCACTACCAGAATAGACTTGAGGATCAGGCGTAAATTTAGGCGCGATCGGTTTTAGCATCTCTTGAGCCATGTTTGGGGCAACTAGAAACATCGCTGGGACTAGACTAAATCCTAGTAAGTAGATCGAAGGTTTCAATAGTTTCAATAGTTTCATTTTTGACGTATTTCACTCAGAGATAAAGTGTAGCGAAAAGATTGGTTAGCACCTTTAGAGCCAACCCAAACTTCATAAGTACCTTTTGGTAATCGGCTAGAAGCTTGTGGGCTAAGTCTATTAGCTCCATCATCAGCGCAAATGACAATACCGTTTGATCCTTTAATTAACATAGTTGGATCATCATTAATGTTGCTGGAATATACCAAAAAGTCCATCATTGGAAAAGTTTCGGTCAAAGTGATTGTGTGGTTAGGTACAGCATTGGCAAACCCACGACAATTATCACTAATACCCGCAATACTAGCCAAACTAACACTGCCACCAGTACTACCCGATAGCGTAGCGGGATCAGGACGAAAGTTTCGCCCTAATGAAATTGCATTTTGAGCAAAGCAAGGAGATGCGATCGCGAATAAAGAAACCCCAATTCCTGCCAAGGCTCCCCAGCCTAGCAACTTAAATCGAAAACCTTTAAAAATGTCCATAACTGACTCCATACAGGATGCATAAATTAGATGCATTAATCTTGGCTTCATCGTCTGTAAGGTATGACCAACTCATCGCTGACTTTGTTCCTACTAAGTAGCTACTTCTTTTCCAGTGAATAATTGTTGGTACTACTCGCTTTCCAGTGAATGATTAGGGTTGCGCGGCTCCGCCGCGCAACCCTAATCATTCACTGGAAAAGGATAAGACTTTGAATGACGGTATATTTGTAAAGAAATATTACAAATATACCGTCATAACTGCATAGCATCTTGACAGTATTAGATTCTCCTTGTAACTTGATTCACATACCCGGGTATTCATTGTTTTTAACCACTATGCAAGACAAGCAAAAGGTAACTTTTTATCTCCCCGAACGACTACATCAGCAGATCAAGATCCGCTCAGCTATTGACGGTGACTCGATGTCAGACATAGCTCAAAAGGCAATCAGCTTTTACCTGTCTCATTCTGATATCGTTGAATCTTCTGGTATTGGTCACACACATCAAACTTATGGCTGTCCAAGTTGTTCTCAAACAGTTGTAATTCGCGATGGTGATCTTCTAGCAGTCGGGGGGAAACGGACTCAGCTTCTACCAATTACTGCCGTTGGCAAAGCTGACAGCCAAGACGAAGAATTGATTTCGATCAGCTAATTTTTTTAATGATTTTCCAGTAGACAAGGTGAGGACAGAGGCGAAAGCTTCAGTATTACAATATGCAAGAGCAACTTAGCATTTTAATTCAGGCCCAATATCCCTTGATCTACCTCAATACCCCTGAGGAAGAAAGAGCAGAGCGGGCGATCGCTAATATCTCTCAACTCAAGCCAACTAAACGGATGTTTGTTTGGACTGTAACTCACGGACTAGTTGAGTATGGTCAAACCGCAGGGGCAGCTCAGCACAATACCGAGTCTGCGGAATCAGCTCTCAAGTGGATTACTCGCGCTGACCAGAAAGATCCTGCTATCTATATTTTTAAAGATATGCATCCTTTCTTGGATCATCCAGTAACCGTGCGCTGTCTAAGGGACGCGATTGCCAACTTTAAGGGTACTCAAAAGACAATCATTTTGATGTCGCCCATACAAGTGATTCCTGTTGAGTTGGAAAAAGAGATAGTTGTTCTTGACTTCCCTCTGCCAGATATGCAGGCTATCGAAGAAGTTCTCGATCAACAGCTTGGTCAAGTTCGCAACAAAAAAATATCGCCAGAGACTCGTGAGAAATTAGTTAGAGCGACTTTAGGACTAACCCAAGATGAAGCTGAAAAGGTTTATCGGAAAGCCCAAGTTACTAACGGTAAGCTCACTGAGGATGAAGTTGATATTGTTTTGTCTGAGAAGCAGCAACTAATTCGACGTAACGGCATCCTTGAATACATTGAGGATGAAGAAGATTTAGAAGCTGTAGGTGGTCTTGAAGAGCTTAAGCATTGGTTGCAACAGCGATCAAATGCATTTAGTCAAAGGGCTAGAAACTACGGTTTGCCACAGCCAAAAGGAATGCTGATCCTTGGTGTTCCTGGTTGTGGAAAGTCCTTAATCGCCAAGACTACGGCTAGACTTTGGTCTTTACCACTGATCCGCCTTGATATGGGTAGAGTTTATGATGGCTCTACAGTTGGTAAGTCAGAGGCAAACCTACGAAGTGCTCTCAAGGTTGCTGAGTCAATCTCACCAATGATTTTATTTATTGATGAGTTAGATAAAGCCTTTGCAGGTGGCGCAGGGTCAGCAGATTCTGATGGTGGTACGTCATCAAGAATCTTCGGTACATTCCTTACATGGATGCAGGAAAAGAAATCACCTGTGTTTGTGATGGCAACTGCTAATCGCATTGAAAAGCTACCAAGTGAATTTCTCCGAAAGGGACGTTTTGATGAGCTTTTCTTCGTTGATTTACCGAATGGAGAAGAACGCAGAGATATCTTCAAAATCCATCTTTGCAAACGTCGCCCAGATGTTGAAAAATTAGAAAGATTCGATTTTGAACAACTATCTAAAGTAAGTGATGGTTTTTCGGGGGCGGAAATTGAACAGGCGGTAATTGCCGCCATGTATGAAGCTTTTGCCCAAGATCGGGAGTTTACACAGCTAGACATCATTTCGGCTGTGAAATCTACAACTCCCCTCTCACGCACAATGACTGAGCAGGTTGCTGCTTTGCGTGACTGGGCAAGAATGCGGGCTAGACCCGCCGCTACTTCAGTCGCTGAGTATCAGCGTATGGAGTTTTGAAAAGCTTATCCTGCTGTTTCGTAGGCAGCAGGTTTAAGGCTAGATCTATAGAATGTCTTATCAAAACATTCTTAGCCTAGCAGCTAACATAAGAGCAGTAAACTAACATTTCTCTTATGTCTCCCGTTTGAGTTAACAGTTGAGTTCACATTTATTTACAGGAGCAATACTATTATGTCTCATTTCAGCACACTGCGCACAAAAATTTCTGATGCCGAAGTTCTCAAATCTTCTTTGCGTGATCTTGGTATCAATGTAAAGACTGAGGCTGATGTACGCGGCTATAACAGTCAACGCATCCGTGCAGACATCGTGGCAACCCTTGAAGGTGACTATGATCTCGGCTGGTCTCGTAACGCTGACGGTTCTTTCGATTTGATTGCCGATCTCTGGGGCGTTGCTAAAAAGCACAACCAGACTGAACTGATCAATTCGATCAATCAGAAGTACGCTGTCAACAAGGCTTTGTCTGAGGTAAAGCGCCCTGGTTTGAACAACGCAAATGTCAAGCTGGTTCTCCAGTAAGAGGCATAATCCTTGCGAGTTAACTATGCAAATCAACAGGTTAGTCAGCGTTGACTAGCCTGTTTTTTATGACAATAATTGTGTTATAGCGCTTTGCGCTCAAACCCGAACCAAGAGTTTTTTTGAAAGTGTTGCTTTGAAACACTTTCAAAAAAATGCTTCTGGTTCGTTTGGTCGGAAACTGCTGTGAAACCAATTTTGGGATTTTCAGCGCCTAAGGCGCTGAAAATCCCAAAATTGGTTTCATATTTCTTGTTTTTAAATGTAAGATACTGATACATAATTTCAGATCATCGCCCCTATGGAAATTGCGATCGCCCTTTTGCAGCACTACAATTTTGATCTTGGTGGATATACCATCAGAGATTTAACGCGCTCATGGGCTGACTTTCGACCTGAGTGGGTGCGTCAAGCTGTAATTGAAGCTTTATTTCAAGGTCGGTACAAAGCAGTATCGGTTAATCAGATTTTGCAGGCATGGGATCGAAAGAACGAGGCAAACTGTCATTTCAATCGTGAATTTGAGCGTTTAGTTTGTGGTGATGTTGCTGTAATTTACGAAGATCGGATTTATTACAAGCCTTCCCGTACAGCTAATCGTGAAGTAGCGATCGCAGAAATTTCTCCCTTTACTCCTACAGAAGCATTAATTAATCCTATTCCTTTTCCACACCGTTCGATTAAGGGAAATTCTAAAGCTACTCCAACTTATCAAGCACAAAACCAGACTACTTCTAAAATTTATCCCAGTCAGCCTGTAGGCACAACCGCAAATTTTCGACCATTAGCTCCACAACGTAATAATTACTCAGAAGTGTATCAATCTGCCTATGAGAATATGGCTTTACTAGCTGAATCTTCTATGTTTGTAGATAAATTGCGTTCTATGTGTATTCCCAGTAGTAATAATGTATCTGCGGAAAATAAAGCCGTAATATCGAAAGTCTAAAAACCTAAGAAAGTGTCATTGAGATTTGTTGCTACTTACAGCAATTTTCAATCAAACGAACCACAAGAATTTTTTAAAAAGTGTTGCGTTGCAATACTTTTTAAAAAATTCTTGTGGTTCGAGTTTAAGCGCAAAGCGCTGTAAAATCAGATCAAAAGGCACTAACTCTTACCCATTGTTGGCTCATCATTTGTTCGTATAGTACTTCTAAACTATCAATATTTTTGGCAAGTGTATAACGTTCTAAAACTCTTTGTCTTGCTTTTATCCCAATAATTTTAGCTAATTCAGGATGTTCCACAAACAGAGGTAAAAGCGTACAAAGTTGTGATGTCACCTTATGGGAATCGAGGATAATTCCTGCTCCATTTTCAATCACTTCACCGTCAGCACCGACATCAGTGGCAATGCAAGCTACTCCGCAAGACATTGCTTCTAGTAACGACAAAGATAAGCCTTCAACCAAGGAGGGCAGGATAAATACGTCTGTACCACGCAAGATCTCGATCCGCCTTTTTTCGTCACCAATATATCCCAACCAAAGAATACTTGGGTCAGACCCATAAAAAGTCTTTAAACCTACTGATAAGGGGCCCGTACCCATAATTGCTAATTTACAGCCTTCAGGCATCTTACATTTACGCCATGCTCTGAGCAAGGCTTCGACATTTTTTTCGGCTGCTAGGCGACCTTGATAGAGGAAAAGTACATCGGCTTTGAGTTCTGTTTTAATTTGGGATTCCCCTGGAGAGTAGCGATCGCTATCGACTCCATTAGGAATAATCGCAATTCTAGTGTTGGGAACTCCTAATTTATTGAGAATTTCCTTTTGAATGTTTGAAAATATAATTACTTGGTTGTAATCAGCTAAAGAAGGTGCATAGATCTGATAGGTGAGTTGTTGGGTGCTAGAGGCGAGATTACGGCGCTTAATATCAAAAGGTTGGTGAAATGTTGCGACCAATGGCAAATCAAGCTCAGCACAAATCTCTGGCAACCGAAAATCAAGGGGCGAGATGGCAAGGGAGGCATGAACTAAGTCTGGTTTTAGCGATCGCAATGAATCGATGAGAATTTTGTTCGCTCTGAGAGATGGAACTGTATAAATGGTGGATTTATATAAAAACGGTAACGCCACATCCAGTGACTCTTGGCTGCCGTCTTCCAATTCTTCATCTGACTCAGCGGCGAAATGCATAAAGCTAACTCGATGTCCGCGATCGAGCAAAGCATTGGTGATTTCACGACTATAGGTCACATTGCCACAGGCTGGCGACCGCTTACCTAACCATGCAATATGCATGAACTACACCACATTGTTTTTAGAGCTAATATAGCTGTTGCCATTTTTGTTAGGACACAAAATCAGAAGTCGAGTAGCAACGCTTTGCGCTTCTACTCTCTCCTTGGGTTTTGATTTGTCCTAATGTCAAGTGACCACAGCTAAATAATACCAAAATTACTTTCATCAATAAAAAATAAGGGGCTAAGTCGAAATAAAGCCACTTAACCCCTTATTTTTTGAATTTATGGGTCACCCGGGATTTGAACCCGGAGCAAATCGGTTAAAAGCCGAGTACTCTACCATTGAGTTAGTGACCCATTACTTTTTAAACAGCTCTGCACAGGCAATAAGCTCGTTTAATTAAGCGCTTGGCTAGTCTAACACATGTTTAGCAAATAATTCCAGTTAAACTAAAAGGTCTTACTTCAGTAATTTTTATAGAAACAGTTTTACCAATTACTTCTGCTAATGATAGACCTGTTGTGTTTTCTGTAAAAGCAATCCGATTAGTGCGGGTGCGCCCCATCACCTGCCTAGGATCTTTGTGGTTTGTACCTTCGATCATTATTTCTTCGATACGTCCTGCATAACGTTGCGATCGCAGGGCAGCATTTTGATTAACGGCGTGGTTGAGCCTTTGGAGGCGATCGCTCTTAACTGCTTCACTTAGTTGGTTTTCCCAAATTGCCGCAGGTGTCCCTGGGCGAGGTGAATAGGCTGCGGTATTGACCAAATCAAAACCAATGTCGTTGACAATTTGAACAGTGCGCTCAAATTGTTCTTCAGATTCCCCAGGGAAAGCAACGATCGCATCAGCAGTGATCGCCGCATCGGGCATGACTTCACGAATATCATCAATAATGCGGCGATAGCGCTCATGGGTATAGCCGCGAGCCATTGCCTTGAGGATATCGTTATCTCCCGACTGAAAAGGAATATGGAAATGTTCGCAAACCTTGGGTAGTTCGGCACAGGCTTTGATCAGCCGTGAACTGAAATAGCGCGGATGGCTAGTGGCATATCTAATGCGATCAATGCCTTCGACATCATGGACGTAGTAAAGCAAATCCGTAAAGGTGATTTTGCCGCCAACACCAGCACCGATCCCACCTGATGGCAAATCACGCCCATAGGCATCAATGTTTTGTCCCAGTAACGTGATTTCTTTGTAACCTTGGGCGGCTAGTTTCTCGATCTCTTGGCGAATCACCTCTGGCGATCTCGACTGTTCACGACCACGCACCGATGGCACGATGCAATAGGTGCAGTTTTCATTGCAGCCATAAATTACATTTACCCATGCCGACACTGAGCTATTGCGGCGAGGTGTGGTGATGTCTTCTTCGATATAGGCTTCTTCGGTAGCAACAACTTGATTGCCGTTAAAAACTCGTTCTAGTAAGTCGCCAATCCGATTGACATGCTGTGGCCCCATCACGAGATCAAGTTCTGGGACGCGCCTGAGCAATGCTTCACCTTCTTGCTGGGCAACGCAACCCGCCACAACTAAAGTCAAATTAGGATTATCGCGTTTACGTTTGGCTTGTCTGCCTAGATATGAATAAACTTTCTGCTCAGCATTGTCACGGATGCTGCAAGTGTTATACAAAATTAAGTCGGCTTCTTCACTTTCTTCCGTTGACTGATAGCCCATATCTTCTAAAACGCCTGCCATGCGTTCTGAGTCGGCTTTGTTCATTTGGCAGCCGAAGGTGACAATGTGGTATTTCTGAGCAGTCATGAAAGTGTTTAACCAAGCCGAAAATATTGCTGTTCTATTCTAAACCCAAAAGAGTAGTGGCTGTGCTTTTAGCGACTTCTTAAAACCTGATGGCACTTTTGAAAGGCGTGCTTCGCCCGCCTTTCAAAAGTGCCATCGTTAAATATAAAATTCAAAAACCTAATGCGATCGCTATAGGTTTCGACCCTGATTTTTTAAAAATTTATTAAAGATAATTTTAAATTTATGACCATAACTACCACTCCCGCTGATGTCGAGCTTCTTGCCCAGTGGCTAACTGGCGATCATAGTAATTGGGAACAGGCGATCGCCAATCCGCCATTTTTTGCCCATATCCGTGTTGGGATTTGTCCTTTGCCTAATCCAGTTACCGAAGAGGGTGTGTGGTTGTTTTTAGAGCAAGCCTATGATTTTGAGTTGCATAACCCCTACCGCACCGCAGTTTTAAACTTAATTTTTAATAACGATCGCATTGAGATGATTAACTATCGCCTCAAAAATGCGGAAACTTTTTTTGGGGCTAGCCGCGATCGCGATCGGTTAAAAAGTCTTGATGCCGATGCGATCGTGCGGCTGGATGGTTGCACCCAATGGGTACATCGCGCCGATCAAAACACATTTAAAGGTGGAGTTGAACCGGGCAAGAAGTGCTGTATTAATCGCAAAGGCGTTGACACTTATCTCAGTATTGAATTTGAAGTTACTGAAAACACATACAGCAGTCTTGATCGTGGCTATGACATAGTGACCGATGAGCGCGTCTGGGGATCGATCGCAGGTGCTTTTGAATTTACTAAAAAGCCCAGAGTTTAGTACAGCACTTTGCACTTTCTTAAAATCAAAAAGGGAATTGCGTCGCTAAGCGCCGCAATTCCCTTTTTGATTTACCGCTATATATCGCCTCAAAACACCCTAGATACTCGCAATATTAAAGAAATACATAGATTTCACCAAAATCTAGGGAAGCAGTTTAAAAATAACTTATTAGGATATTGACAAAAATTAGAACCGTAAATCATGGGAAAACCAACAGGATTTATTGAATACCTCCGCGAAGCGCCATCTGAGACATCACCCAGCGATCGCATCAAAAACTGGGATGAGTTTCATTTACATATGCCCGACGACAATCTTCGCAATCAGGGCGCAAGATGTATGGATTGCGGCACACCATTTTGTCATACAGGCAATCTGATCAGTGGCATGGCGAGTGGTTGCCCGATCAATAACCTGATCCCTGAATGGAATGACTTGGTATATCGGGGACTCTGGCGCGAAGCTCTTGATCGCCTCCACAAAACCAACAACTTTCCTGAATTTACAGGACGAGTTTGTCCTGCGCCCTGTGAAGGCTCTTGCGTATTAGGGATTACCAATCCCCCTGTCACCATCAAAAATATTGAATATTCAATTATCGACAAGGGTTGGGATGAAGGCTGGATTGTGCCAGAACCACCCGCCAAGCGTACAGGCAAAAAAATCGCCGTAATCGGATCAGGTCCCGCAGGATTGAGTGCTGCCGCGCAGCTAAATAAAGCAGGGCATTGGGTCACCGTTTATGAACGCGCCGATCGCCCAGGGGGATTACTGATGTATGGCATTCCCAACATGAAGTTGGATAAGCAAAAAGTGGTGATGCGCCGCTTGAATATCCTCGAAAAAGAAGGAATCAAGTTTGTTTGTAATACTGAAATTGGCAAAGATATATCTGCGGAAACTTTACTAAATGAGTTTGATGCTGTGGTTCTCTGTACTGGCGCGACCAAACCTCGTGACTTAAATATTGAGGGGAGAGAACTGATGGGAATTCACTTTGCGATGGAATTTCTCACCGCCAACACCCAAGCAGTCCTTAACGGAAAGTCAGGCGATGCGTTTATCTCAGCTCAAGGTAAAGATGTTGTAATTATCGGCGGTGGTGATACGGGTACAGACTGTGTTGGCACGTCGATTCGTCATGGCTGTAATAGTGTGGTGCAGCTCGAAATTATGCCGAAGCCTCCCACTACTCGCGCTAAAGATAATCCTTGGCCTGAATGGCCTAAGGTTTACAAAATGGACTATGGGCAGGAAGAGGCAAGTGCTAAGTTTGGTGACGATCCGCGAGCCTACATCACCACAGCTACTAAGATCGAAGGTGATGAAAATGGTCAAGTCAAAGCCGTTCACACTGTCCAAGTGCAATGGGAACGCAATGACAAAGGGCAATTCATTCCTAAGCAAGTTGCTGGCACTGAGAAGGTAATTCCTGCTCAAGTGGTACTGCTAGCGATGGGATTTCTGGGCCCTGAACAACCTTTGCTAGATTCGCTAGGGTTGGAACGCGATGCTCGTAGCAATGTTAAGGCGGAGCATGGTCAATTTAATACGAGTCTTCCCAATGTTTTTGCGGCGGGAGATTGCCGTCGTGGTCAAAGTCTAATTGTCTGGGCGATTAACGAAGGTCGTGGTGCTGCCCGTGAATGCGATCGCTTTCTCATGGGTGATACTGATTTACCCTAGACATTCCCAATCAAAAACCTCCACAGGAAATTCCAAAGGACATAATTTATGCAACCTAATGTGTCGGTTTCTCCTGAAACCGTTTATGAGAATCTCAACCAACTCGATCAAGTTGATCTCACAACTAGTGCGGTTTATCGAGAAATGGCTCAAGATGTTCTTGCGGATTCAGAAGTTAATCCTGATGTCCGAGAGGCGATCGCTGACCGACTCAATAAAGCTAATCAGCAGTTAATTAACACCACGGTTAGCAAAACTGATAGTTATTAGATATACAGCGCTTTGCGCTAACCTAAAACCCCCAAATATTGTTAAAAGCGGTGCTTCGCGCCGCTTTTAACAATATTTGGGACTACATTAAAGCTTCAATAGGCTGTGGCTTAGAACAGCAATTCTTATTATTGGAAATTTATTTTTTAAAAGCCAGCCGTAGGCTGGCTTTTAAAAAATAAATTTTGGTTCGGAAACAAGCTTAGCAATCTGACCAGTAGAAGCCAATCACTATAGATCGCTATACAATTGAGTTATGAAACCTTCTACATTGCTGCTTATTTTTGGTGCGATCGCCTTACCCTTTGCATTTTTTGCCGTAAAAAAAGCTATGTCTGCACCTCTTCCTGTTGGATTTCCTGAACCCACGGCTCACAATAAAATCGAAGTAAAGCAATACCCTGCCTATCGTTCGGGGACATATACCTATGAGGGTAATCTTAGTGATGCGACTAGCTCTTCTTTCAATCCGCTATTTCGACATATCAGTAGTAACAATATCTCGATGACAACGCCTGTTGAGGCAAGATACCCGATCGCGACTATCGATCAGCCTGTGCAACGTGGCAAAGCGCGAGTGTCCTTTTTGTATAACAATAACGAAATTAATCCTCAGCAAGTAGCTCAAGATATTGAAGTGGAAAATCATCCGCCGATGTTAGTGGTGAGCTTAGGTGTACAGGGAGCCTATGGTTATGGAAGTTTCCAAGAACACATTGCTAAGTTAAAGCAATGGCTGGCAGCGCATCCAGAATACGAAGTGGTGGGAGAGCCAAGGGAATTTCTGTATGATTCGCCTTATACTCCTTCGCCATTAAAGCGCCGAGAAGTACAGATTCCCATTCGCAAGAAATAAAAACCCGCACAAAATACTCTTTTTTATAAATAATATGCGGCGCTAAGCGGCGCACATTACGAGGCGTTGCACATATTCATAATGGCATCCAAATATTTTGATTAAAAATTATTGCTCAGAAAGCATTTCAGGATAAATTTTATGTGGATCAACCTTTGATCATTCTTAATGTGTGCTACGCCGAAAAGGAAAGTCATTGAATAACAAATTTATATGTCAGATCCACTCACATTTATCTTAACTGTCATGGGAGGGATTATCGTTTTCGTCTCTGGGCAAATCATTATGAAATGCCTCATTGAGCCTATATATGCTCAATCTAATGTCATAGGCGAAATTGCTTATTCACTGACCATGTACTCAAATATTTATGGAAACGCTGGAGTTGTAAAACAAGAGAAGATGTATGAAGCTTCAGAATCTTTAAGAAAATGTGCTAGTCAATTATTGGCTAAAACATATTCTTTAAAGCTTTATTGGTTATGGGAAAATCTTCGTATTGTGCCAAAATTCTCTTCTATTGACTTAGCAGCACAAAGATTAATTGCGTTGTCAAATTATCTTTTCAATTCAGAGGCAGACATTATTAAACTGTGCGAATGGGAAAGAGAGATTAAACATTTACTTAGAATATATAAGAAAGAAAATGAATAAAAAGCTGGAAAGGAAGGTAGGAAGAATTGTAATCGCGCTCTTCTGGAATTTAATTGGTATATATCTGGCTATACTCACAATTATCGTTGTGATATTGACAATAGTATTTCTTCCTACTCTTGCCATAGCAATTATAAGCATTATATTAGGAAAAATTTTAGGAATAGATACCAGTCAGTTTATAGTCAGCCTATCCATTCCATTTAAAGGTACGCTTTGGGGGTTAGAGAAAATCAGTAATCTTTTGTTTTATTGGGCTCCAGAAGGTTATCGCTTTACTAGTACAGGTCTTTTTGTGTTTATTGCAACTGTTATTGGGATAATTTATATTGAGTACAGAAAGAAAATGGAAGATGAATGAAACTAGGTTTAAATTAGCGCTTTGCCCTAATTTAAACCCCAAAGAAATGTCTGAGAGCGCGGCAGAGCCGCGCTCTCAGACATTTCTTTGTACTACTTAAAGCCTCAACAGGCTATGTTTATGGAATGAATGGAATAAATTGTTTTAAAAACTTACGCAGCTTTAAGAGACCAATTACTTCTTGGATTTTAGGATTAACTAGATCCTCTGGAGGAATGCCGTCGAGCGATCGCAATTTTTCCGTGAGTTCCACATATTCAGTGGCGGTTAACTTTTTGCCATCGATAGGGGATCGCGCATCGGTATAAATTTCAGCACGCAAAACTTCTTCAGGAATATCTTCTTCTGTCGCTAAGTTTGGAGTTGTGGCGAGAATTTGTAATGGAAAGATGAGACTGGTCAATTGCAAACTTAGTAAGGTCGCAATTGATTTGGATTTAACGCCCCAGTCGATTTGGTATGTCATCACAACCTCCAGGAATAGTTTTACGAGATTTTTTGCCGCGCCATGCACCGAGGTACTGACGGGCTTCTTCGGATAGGTCGATCGCTTTGCTAAAGTCGGCATCTTCAATCACCGCGCCAGTATATTCGCCAGTCTCAAAATTGGGCGGGTGGGCGCGATCGCGGGGTGAGGCGGTGGCAATATTGCCATAAAACAGCTTGACCCTGCTAAGATCTGTGCTACGCATATTTGCTTTGACTAAAATAGCACCACTGAGATTTGCGCCTGTAAGATCGCAATTATTAAAATTAGCTTTCATCAGATTCGCCCCACTTAAGTCAGCGTTGCGTAAATCGGTTTTGCCAATATTTCGCCCTGCTAACATCATCCCCAAATTGACGACCCTCACTCCATTGGCTAAGTCCACTACATAACCGCCAGTGCCATCCAAAATCGGGCGACCAAGTAAACCATCACGTTTGAGCGGTGTTAATAAATTCGCGCTCGACAGAAAACGAATGATTTTAGCACATCCATCGGAGTCACAACCACCTAGCAGAGCCGCTGTTCGCGCTTGGGCGATCGCGCGTTCTAGTGGCCAATCTTCCAATTGACCTTGCGGATCAAGAACTAGGTCAGATATACCTTGAAAATAGGCATCAATAGTTTGCTGTTGAGTGATGACATTTTGTTGACCAGTTAGTTCTTCCGAGATTTGATTTTGTCGCCAAGCCACAAAAACTGCCAAAATTGCAATTAAAATCTGTCCGACTGCGCCTAGGGCATCCCATTTAAGACTGTCAAACCATCGGGTAAAGGCATGATCCAACCCTGTGAGGTGGGCAATAATCAGGGTGGCGTTGCCACCGATTAAAGTTGCGAAGGTGATATCCCAATGTCTTCCCAATGGCGAAGTGACAATCGCACTGAAAAAAGGCGGCAATAGAATTGGTAGCACAATCGCCAAAATTATGCCAAGACTTACATAGACAAATTCATAGCGATCTATATACATGGCAACGATCGCTAATAGTAAAGCAATCGTTGCCACAATCAAGAAAAAAGCCTTAGTTCGAGAATTTGTGACCAGCAATCTTATTTCGCCTCCATCCAGTTTTTACCAGTATGAATATCTACTTCTAACTTGACCGAGAGTTCCACAGCAGTTTCCATCGCATTTTTGATTTTGGGTTGTAGTTCAGCAACTTCTGAGATCGGTACTTCAAACACTAATTCATCATGCACCTGTAGCAATAATCTTGCTTGATATTCTTGCAAAATTTCGTGGACTTTTAACATCGCGACTTTAACAATGTCGGCACTAGTCCCCTGAATCGGTGCATTAACTGCCGATCGCAACATGGCAGCTTTTTGATAACCACCAATTTGGTCAAGCCCCCGAAAATATCGCCGCCGCCCCAACACGGTCTTTACATAGCGATCGCGTTCGGCTTCGACTTCTACACCTTTCATATACTCAGAAATCTTTGCATAGCGCTGATTAAACTTATCAATAAATTGTTTGGCTTGCTTGACAGGCACACCGATATCACGACTAAACTTTTGCGCTCCCATGCCATAAATCACACCATAATTAATGATTTTGGCAAGGCGGCGTTCTTCACTGGAGACTTCTTCCTTCTCCATTAGCAATTGCGCTGTGACTCTATGCACATCTTCACCCGCGTTAAAAGCCCTCAACAATTCAGGCTCTTGGCTCAAATGCGCCAAAATCCGCAACTCGATCTGGGAGTAGTCCGCAGCCATCAAAATCCAATCTTCTTTAGGCAAAAATCCTGCTCTAATCCTCTTGCTAAAGGCAGTACGGATGGGAATATTTTGTAAGTTAGGATTGGAGCTGCTTAAGCGCCCTGTGGCGGTAACGGTTTGATTGAAATCCGTATGCACACGCCCAGTTTTTGGTTGAATCAAGGACGGCAAAGCATCGACATAGGTGGATTTGAGCTTAGCAAGGGTGCGATTTTCTAGGATCGTATCAATCAAAGGATGAGCCCCTTCTAATTTATTCAACACTGCGACATCGGTGGAATAGCCAGTGGCACTTTTGCGCGAATTTTTAGTAAATTTTTCGCCCAATAGTTCTTGTAAAATTTCGCTCAATTTCTTTGGTGAATTGAGATTAAATTCTCTGCCAGCTTGAGCATAAGCCGCGATCGCTAAAGCATCGAGATCCTTTTCTAATTCCTTAGAAAATATACCAAGATACTCTTTATCGATTCTAATGCCGCGCCATTCCATTTCTGCCAAAATTGGCTCTAGGGGCATTTCTAGATTGACAAATAGATCCCAGAGTTCGGCTTCTTCCTTAAGCTTAGCTTCTAAAATCGGCACAAGTTTATAGGTGAGGTAGCAATCCATCCCACAATATTGAGCCACTATCGGAATCTCAACTTCGGCGATAGATTTACGCTTACCAACGAGAGTTTTGTAACTAACAGTGCGAATCTGCAATAAATCCATCGCCATGTCATCAAGCTTATGACTAGCTTCAGGATTGATCACATAACTAGCAATCATCGTGTCAAAAGTCACGCCTGCTAACTCAATCCCTGCCGACTTAAACATCAAGCGATCGAACTTAGCATTTTGTAAATATTTAGGATAACTCGCATCTTCGAGAATCGGTTTCAGGATTTCTCGTACTTCTATCCAATTAAGATTTTGTCCTTGATCATGACTTAAAGGAATATAAGCGACTTGATCTATCTCTTCACCCCAACAGCAACCAATGCCCACTAATTCCGCCTCAAAAGGATTTAATGCCGAGGTTTCGGTATCCCATGCAGTTGGAGTTTTATTACTGAGCGTCACACACAGATGCTCTAACTTAGCGATCGTATCGATTACTTGCACATCTAATGTCAAAGAAGCCGTTGCCGCGATCGCTCGATCCTTCTCTTGCTTGGCAAAGTCAAACCATAGCTCTTCATCTTCATTATTCTTGCTCTCTTTAATTTGGGGGACAGGTTCAGAGTTTGAGACTTTCTTGCGTTCAGGCTGCTCATAGTTTCCTGACAACTTTGCTTGAATATGATCAACCCGATTGACAAACGCCTTAAGTTCTAGTTCTTCTAGTAATGGAATTAACTTTTCCGTATCAAATCCTGTCAGCTTACAATCTGTGATATTAATTGGTAATGGCACGTCGGTTTTAATCGTTGCCATAAACTGTGAATGTTTTGCCGACTCAATTCCCTGTTCTAGTTTGACTTTAATTGCCCCCTTCATTTGTGGCACAGCCGCCAGAATATTCTCTAAAGTGCCATACTCTTCGATGAGCTTAATCGCCGTCTTTTCTCCAATCCCCCGTACCCCCGAAATATTATCAGAAGTATCGCCGCAGAGCGCCTTATAGTCCACCACCTGCTCAGGAGTAACTCCTAGTCTTGCTTTCACCTCATCAGCATGGTATTCCACAATCTTATCTTTTTGACCTAAGTTCAATACCGATATGCGTTTATCAGCATCGACTAGCTGAAACAAATCGCGATCGCCGCTTAAGATCTTGACTGTATATCCCTCCGCACTTGCCACCTGCGACAAGGTTCCCAATACATCATCCGCCTCAAATCCCGCTTGTGTAATTGCAGGCAAATTCATCGCCGCCAATACTTTCTGTAAGTTCCGCATATCAGGAATAAAGCTTTCAGGCGTTTCGGCACGATTTGCTTTATAAGTATCATCAATCTCATGGCGAAATGTGGGTACAGCAAGGTCAAAGGCGATCGCTACTGCCGTAGGTTTTTCGCGATCGAGCATTTCGATGAGCGCTTTGAGGAAGCCAAAACAAATGCTCGTAGGAACACCTGTGGAAGTACGCAAGCCGCCTTCGGGATGTTTGCCAAATGCATAAAAAGCACGGAACGCGAGGGAATGTCCGTCAATGAGTAGGAATGTGGGGTGTTCTGTAGAGTTGGCAGTCATTAGTTTTAGTGAGTGGTGAGGGGCTTCGACTTCGCTCAGCCAACATAATACTGGTGGCTGAGCGAAGTCGAAGCCCTATTTTTATCATAGATAATTTAAGGATGTGCGGCGAAGCCGCACATCCTTAAATTATTTGATTCGCATTTTAAGATCACTTGCAGGAGCTAGGGTAACACCTCGGCGCTGCGGCTTAACAGGACGGCGATCGCATAGCTCTAGATCGTAGTTAGACATGATCGTAGCTAATACAATCTTCATTTCAAACTGAGCCAGAGCCTCACCGACACAGCGTCGCACACCACCACCAAAGGGCATAAACTCATAGGGCGAAAATTGGCGTTCCAGAAACCGCTCTGGCTTAAATTTCTCTGGCTCTGGATACAAATCTTCGCGCTGATGTAATAGATAAATGCAACCACTCAAAACTGTATTTGGTTCAATTTGATGTCCCAACATTTCTACAGTCTCTTCTGTAACCCTCGGAAAAGTCAACATTGCGATGGGATGAATCCTTAAAGTCTCATTACAAACGGCTGTCAAATATGGCAGCTTGAAAATGTTCATCCAATCATTGCGATCGCTAATATTACTTAACTCATACTGCAACTTCTCTTTTACTTCTGGCAATTGGTGAATCCAATATAAAGCCCAAGACATAGCTGTAGCCGTAGTTTCATGTCCAGCCAATAGCAGTGCCATCAACTCATCGCGTACTTCCATATCGGTCATACCATTGCCATCTTCATCAGTCGAAGATAGCAGCATCGTCAGGATATCGGTTTGATCGCGATCAAGATTAGCGCGGCGATTAGCAATTTCTTGATAGATCAACTTATCAAGATTGTTCCTTTGACGGATGAAATTACCCCAAGGACTCCAAGCCCCCCAGTCTCTTTGCAGTCCTGTGAAAAATAGCCCCGCAGAAGTAAAAGGAGAGCGAAATAGCTCGGTCATCTTCCCCATTAGATACTTAATTTGATCGGCGCGATCGCCTTCATAAAGACCAAATACCGCTTGTAAAATAATTTGCAAAGAGATGTTTTGCATCTCGTCTCGCACTAAAAAAGTATTGGTTCCCTTCGAGTTTTTTGCCGCATCTTGCAATACCTTATTAGTCAAATCAGCAATTAATTGTCCATAGTTTTGCATCCGTGAACCATGAAAAGCTGGCATAACTAACTGTCGCCGCTTTTTATGGCGATCGCCACCAATGGTCATCACCGATGTATCACCCAAGATCGGACTCAAAATCCGATTTAACTCCCCTGGGGCGCTAAACTGCTTGCGATCATTGGTCAAAATCTGTTGAATCGCTTGTGGCTCGTTCACAAATACTAGATATCTACCAACGCCAACAATTTTGGCAGTAAAAATATCAGGATGTTTCTGCACTGCCGTTTTCATGTATCCCACAGGGTCAGCAACCCATTGAATCTGCTGCAACAAAGGCAATGTATTGATTTGGTTAATTAGTTTAGGCATATTTGGGGTTGCATGAGTCCTAATTTACTATAGCCTCAGAAGCTAGAAGTAGCTAGGCGCGATTGAATATAAAAACCAACAATCCACGGCGCACACGCAGCCTGTGCCACAGACAAACATAATTAAGTGCTTGTACAAAATAAATTACCAAAACCCGTAAAGTTGCGCCCCGAAGGGGCGCAACTTTACGGGTTTTGGTTTGTAATTAACTATGCCTAGCTACTTATAGCGTTTTGCGCTCAAAACCAAACTAAGAAAAATCTTGAAAGCGTTGCTTTGCAACGCTTTCAAGATTTTTCTTGTGGCTCGTTTGATCGGCAATTGCGGTAAAAAACAAAGTCAAAACCTGTCGCCCAATCTAAGCTTGCATAGCAGGTTTTTGGGTCATATATTTAATTACGACCAGCAAACTAGTAATTGTCGCTATAATCTTAATCCCCCATTCGTCAAGCAATGCCCCTAACTAATCAGCTTTCATTACCAATTGTCGAAACCTTTCACTCTGTTCAAGGGGAAGGAGCTTGGATGGGCGCAAGTGCTTTTTTTATTCGTCTCGCAGGATGTGATGTGGGCTGTCCTTGGTGCGACACCAAGATTTCTTGGAATGTCAAAAAACATCCACAGGTGGCGATCGCGGATTTAGTCAATCAAGCAGTAAATGCTAAGCCTGCGATCGTGGTAATCACAGGCGGTGAGCCTTTGATGCATGACTTGACAGAGTTAACACAGCAACTAAAGGCTAAAGGACTACGAGTGCATTTAGAAACTTCGGGCGCATATCCCTTTAGTGGAAAATTTGATTGGGTGACTTTTTCACCAAAGCAATTTAAGCATCCCCACATCAGTATTTATGAGCAGGTAAGCGAGCTTAAAGTGGTGATTAAGGAGGATTCAGATTTGCTGTGGGCAGAACAGAATGCGGCAAATATTTCGCCCCAGAGCTTGAAATATTTGCAAGCAGAATGGTCAACAGAAAGTAGCAGAAATCTGGTGATGGAATATGTATTAGGTCATCAAGATTGGCGCGTAAGTATCCAAACCCATAAATTATTAGGAGTTAGGTAATGGAACGAGTAACAGGTTTAAAAAAAGCAATAATTTTGTTGTCGGGTGGATTGGATTCGGCAACAGTTGCGGCTCAGGCGATCGCTGATGGCTATGAAGCGATCGCGCTATCTTTTCGTTATGGTCAACGCCATGAACGGGAGCTAATCGCCGCAAAGCAAGTTGCAGAATACCTCAAGATCAAGGAACATTACGTCATTGATGTGAACCTAGCGCAGTGGGGAGGCTCAGCTTTAACAGATGTGAATATTGCCATGCCAATTTCAGGTGTAAAAGCCGATGAGATCCCGATTACCTATGTGCCAGGACGGAATACGGTATTTATTGCGATCGCTCTATCCTTGGCAGAGTCGAAGGGAGCCGATGCAATTTATTTAGGAATTAATGCGGTAGATTATTCTGGCTATCCCGATTGTCGCCCTGATTATCTGGAGGCATTCCAGAAGCTAGCATCTCTGTCTTCTAAGGTGGGTATTGAGGGCAATGCACCTCAGTTAGTTGCGCCTTTGGTGATGGACTCTAAGGTAGATATAGTGAGGCGGGCAAGGCGTTTGGGTGTGCCAATTGAGCTTACTTGGTCTTGCTATCAAGGTGGTGAAGTGCCTTGCGGTGTGTGTGATTCTTGTCGTATTCGCGATCGGGCGATCGCGGAAAGCTTAGAGCAGTGATAGTTTGAATATCTCTTTTATCGCTACTTCTAGAAATTTATCGTCTTTAGGATCTTGACAAAGCACTTAAAAAATTAACTGCTACAATGACCACAAGCAAATGTTTACGGGAAATGTTGCTATATGGACTATCACAACATCATCACAATTGAATCTGGAAAGCGTAGTGGTAAGCCTTGCATAAGAGGTATGCGGATTACCGTTTACGATATTTTAGAATATCTGGCTGGAGGCATGACAGAAGCTGAAGTTCTGGAAGATTTTTCTGAGCTTACTTCGCAGGATATTAAAGCCTGTCTGAGTTTTGCGGCTGAACGCGAAAGAAGGCTATTTGTCGCTTCATTATGAAACTGCTTCTAGATGAGAATTTGTCAGATCGGATAGTTTATAGGATTGGCGATTTATATCCTAAGTCTGAACATGTTAAGACTTTAGGAATGATACACACTGATGATGCTTTGATCTGGAAGTATGCCAAGAACAACAACTTTGTAATTGTTTCCAAAGATTCAGACTTTCATCAACGGAGTTTGCTGTATGGGCATCCTCCCAAGTTTATCTATCTTCGCATCGAGAATAGCCCAACTCCTAGAATAGTTGAGATTTTGAGGAGTAATGTCGAGATTATTACTGAGTTTTTTGATAGTGAATCAGAGAGTATTTTAGTTTTAGGTTAGTCTGTCAACTAATTCTTCTTTTTTACTTAACAAATGCTTTTTTATATTTCAGGTAGCTTTACATCACATGATACTGATATTTCTTGTGTGTGAAGCTTTAGCTGTTTTTACATCGACTTATATAAATTACTATAAAAATACAAAATCTGACATTTTTGTATTTTTATCACCTAGAGTATTGACAATGTCAGATTTTTGATCTAGGCTAACAATATAAACAAACTCCGAATATTGGAGGTTATGTCATGGCTGATGGTGATATTTTCCGTAAGCTTCAGCGAGTTTACATTAAATCCTACAAGGGGCTTTGCGAAGGTAAAGCCACTATTGCTGAATGCGCTCAAAGTATAATGACAGCGCTTAAGCAAGACATCAAGATAAAAGGAGATTTGCCAATTATTCTTGCTCAAAAAATGGGGGAAATGCTAACCCAAATACTTAGCGAGGTTAGTGCAAGTGCTTCTGTTGATTGGGGCAGTGTAAATAAAGAGATTGAAAAAATAGTGCAACAAGTTGATGGTCTGTATCATGTTAAGGAACTCATTCTCCGTGCTGGGAAGCAGTTTATTCAGGAGATTCGGCATGGTTATAGTGAAGAAATAAATGTAAGTAGTACTTCTGAAGTGATTTTAGGAAACTACATGAACGAAGTGTATGAATCAGGCTTTAAAGGGTGCATCTTACTGACTGATAATCATCATGCAGGAATAGATGGTGTAGTTCTTGAAGGAAAAATTAAGGAGATACAACCAGAAGTTAGGTCTGTAATAAGTAATTGGGCAAAAAAAGCAATTACTGATAGAGGTGTAGACAAGTTACGGCTACCTCGCCGCCGCCAAGTAACCGCAATAGATATGGATGGGGATTTATGCTAAACAATAAAAAAGAAGTTCATATAGGTTATGGTGATTACACTCTGGATTTTGGCGTTGGTATAAATAATAATGGCAGTGTCCACTTTACTGATCACACTAGAGAGCATGAAAGAGATATAGGAATCTTTTTAGATAATCAAGCATTTAAGTATCGAGTAAAGCAAGAATTTCCCTCTATAATTGCTGATCTGATTGACCTAGCTATTGCAATCCACATTTCGGATCGCCTTGCTTTTCAAGATCTGCGTCAAGAACAGAGATGTATTCGGGTGGTTTTACCAGTGCGTCATCCAGAATTATTGAACACTGGATTATTTCAAGCAAAGTTAAAAGACCTTCTTGAATGGGCTACAGGAACTAGATGGATATTTGATTTTCAAAAACGATGTGCTACAGAGCGAACACAACCATCGCTTTCAATAGCACCTACAGATAGTGAAGTAGCACTATGGAGTGGTGGTCTTGATGCTCTTGCAGGTCTCTATGAACGTCTTCAAACTCAGGCGGAGCATTCATTTGTACTTTTTGGTACTGGTAGTAATGTTAATGTTAACTCTCTTCAGGAAGCAGTAGCTAAAAAAATCGAATCATATTATCCAAATCGTTTGAATTTGTATAGATTTTTCATTCGCATATCTGATAGTGATACACACAGGAAAAATACAATTACCCGTGCAAGAGGAGTCGTGTTTGCGATGCTTGGCGCTGCTTGTGCATCTCTAATGGGAAGTCAAGAACTATGTTTTTACGAGAATGGGACTGGGGCAATTAATCTTCCTTATAGCACATCTGCTATAGGCTTAGATCATACTCGTTCAGTTCATCCATTGACTTTACTAAAAATAAGTGATCTTGTGTCAGATTTACTAGGGGAGACATTTCGGGTATGGAATCCATTCCTGTTTTCAACAAAAGCCGAAATGTGTAAAAAATTGTCTAAAGATGGCAGATCTGACTTATCTCAACTAACTAAATCATGCGATAGTCCCCATCGCAAAACAATAGATCAATGTGGATACTGTTCTTCTTGTCTTTTGAGACGGCAAGCCTTTGCTGCTTCAAAATTAGAAGATACAACTCGTTACTTAATATTGCATGGAAATTATAAACCAGCAGCAGATCCAAGCATTAGTTTGAGACATATGCTTGCACAAGTTGACACCCTACAAGGCTTGCTTAATCCATCAGATCAACTTGAAATTCAGTGGAAAAATTTAGCTTGCAAATTTCCTGTACTGGATGACATTGTAGATAACTGTTCGATAGTGGAGAAATTAACTACTTCTGAGATGAAGATCAAGTTAATTCGACTTTATCAAAACTACGTCTCTGAGTGGAATGCTGTAAGGTCTCAACTGTCAGTTGGTCTTATCAAGAGTAATGACATAGAGTCTTCTAATAAAAACTGTTTAGTCGCTTAACAAGATTCACGAGAAATATAATGGCTATCAATATCTTAGACACCATTGATATGAGCAGGTTGGGTGAACTTCTCCAACAAGCTCGAAAAAAGTGTGGCGTGACTCAGGCTGATGCTGCCAAGATAATTGATGCCGCACGAACAACTATTGTTGCTATTGAAAAAGGAGAACGCCGTCTCAAACCTAATGAACTGATCAAGCTTGCCCGTGCTTATGGAAAATCTATTAGTGACTTTGTACAGTCTCGCCCCGTAATTCAACCTTTTGAAGTACAGTTTCGAGCTACCTATCGGCGCAACGAAGCTGAAGAAGCACAGATTAATCCCAGTATTTCACACTTAGAAGAATTGTGCCGAAATTACTTAGAGCTTGAAGAGATTATGGACGCGCCTCTTCCTCGCAACTATCCTCAAGAGTATGAGGTAAATAATATGCCGATTGAGGCAGCAGCAGAAAGTATTGCGATCTCCGAACGTCAGCGACTAGGACTTGGAGATGCACCTATTGCACATTTACGAGATATTTTGGAACAGAATGTTGGTCTCCGTATTTTCTATATAAAAATGCCATCAAAATATTCTGAGGTATACAGCTTTGATGAGAAACTTGGTGGCTGCATGGCAATCAATGCCAATCATCCTGAAGAACGTCGTTGTTGGTCATTAGCTCATGGATATCTTCACTTTCTCGCTCATCGCCGCAAACCAGTTGTTGACTTTGATGATCAGTACCAAAGGCTCCCAGAAAGTGAGCGTTTAGCTGAAGCATTTCCTAAATATTTTTTAATGCCAACTAGCAGCTTGTTAAAACAATTTAATGATATGCACCGTTCTCACGGGAAATTTACTCCAACCAATCTATTTACTTTAGCGCATTACTACGGAGTATCTGTGTCTGCTCTCGTTTATCGACTAGAAGATATGGGATTGCTACCATCAGGAACTTGGGATCGTCTACGAGATCGTGGTCTAAAGGTACGGAAAGTACAGCAAGAATTGGGGTTAGAAGCAATTATGCAAAGAACTGATGTAACTCCTATTCATTATCAACATCTAGCAATCGAGGCATTGGATCAGGGGTTAATTACTGAAGGACGCTTTGCAAGTTTTCTAGATGTTGACCGTCTGGAAGCTCGTCGCCTTGCCGAAGTATTGCGCGAACATTCAAGTGGAACACTTGAAGACATTACCCACTTAGATTTGCGTCAGGCTTAGAGGAGATGGTTAATTAGTTATGCAAGTTAAACATTCCCACCTTATCCTTGATGCCTGCTGCGTCTTAAATTTATGTGCTTCAGGCAACTTTCTATCTATTTTAAAGACTATTCCTGCTCAAGTTGTAGTTACTGAGGTTGTGAAACAGCAAGAGTTAAAAACTCTTCAAAGTCTTACATTTGAAGATAATGATGGAGCGATTCAGTTAGAAAGATCTATTCAGCAAGGGTTGCTTTTGGTCGTTGACTTTGAGTCAGAGTCAGAAGAGGAAACCTTTATCAACTATGTTTTCGAGATGGGGGATGATGGTGAATCTGCTACTTTTGCGATCGCATCTCATCGAAGGTGGGCAGTTGCAACTGATGATAAGAAAGCAATCTCTTTCTTCAAAAAAGAGGAGCCAGATTTACAAATTTTCTCTAGCTTAGAAATTATCAAGCATTGGTCTGAGGTCACAAATTCTAGCTCACAAGAGTTGAAAAACACTTTAAATGCTATTCGAGTAAAAGCTAGATATTTGCCATCTAAAACACATCCATTGTTTAGTTGGTGGCAATTAGTAATAAATCGTCAAGATTAATTGAATTGAATTATGATCGCCATCATGCACAGGTGCGATAAATTCCAAAGCCTCCGTCTCGCGATCATCGAACTTAATGACAAAGCGATCGCTATTTGTAAATATCCCACATTTAGCTCAATCATCAATAAACCTCATCATGAGTACCAATATCGATAAGAACGATCGCTTCTGATTCAACGATAAAGACAATGCGACAATCATAACCGCAAGAGCAAGCCTGAAATCCTTCCAGTTTACCTCTAAGGGGATGCGTCCCTAAACTGGGCGCAAACACATCTAACTCCATTTGCTGAATCACATTCTCTATGCGATTTCTTAGCTCAGGATTTCGCTTAACATATCGCCGCAAAGCACGCCCAAATTTTGGCGAAAAAACAATTTTTCTCATAGATTATTTTGGCGAATCAAGCATATTGCGTAACTCAGAGATCGCCTCTTCTGCGGTGTAAGATTTCAATTCTCCAGCACGATACGCCGCCATTGCCTCCCGCCCATTTTGAGCAATCTCATCACGCCGACGTTCAATTTGACGATTACGAATAATTTCTACCAACATATCTTGTTGATCTGTTGGTAACTGTTCAACAACCTCAATTGCTGCTGCAAGTGTAACCATACATCTTCCTAAGTTTTACTGAATTTACTTTCTCTAAAATATTATCTTAATTTTTTAGATTTATGCTTTACCGATTAAGCGATCGCGTAGCAATTTAATCTTGTCTCGAAAAGCAGCAGCTTGCTCGAATTCCTGCTTCTTGGCAGCATCTTTCATCTGTGTTTCCAATTCTCCAATTAAAGTGGGAATATCATCAAGGGGAATCTCTTTGGCATTGTTCACGACATACTCAAGCTGACGTTCGTTGAGACGGCGTGATACAGAGAGAAAGTCTAAGATCGAGTTGCCTTCAATGGATTTGACAATCGATGTTGGGGTGATCTGATTATCTTGGTTATGCTTGGTTTGAATACGGCGGCGGCGTTCCGTTTCCGAAATTGCCTTTTCCATGCTGTTGGTCATGCGATCGGCATACATAATCACCTGTCCCGCGATATTTCGGGCGGCTCTACCGATGGTTTGAATAAGCGATCGCTCAGCCCTTAAAAATCCTTCTTTATCTGCATCAAGAATCGCCACGAGAGATACTTCAGGCAAGTCTAAACCTTCTCGCAAAAGGTTCACCCCGATTAAGACATCAAAAGTTCCGCGCCGCAAATCTTGGAGAATTTCAATCCGTTCAATCGATTTAATATCGGAATGGAGATAGCGCACCGCTAGATTTCGCTCTTGGAAATAGGTCGTCAAATCCTCTGCCATTTTCTTTGTTAGGGTTGTAATTAATACCCGTTCTTTCTGCTTAATTCGTAATTGAATTTCATGGTAGAGATCATCAACTTGTCCCTCAGTTGGACGTACAAATATCTCTGGATCGACTACGCCTGTGGGTCTAATAATCTGTTCTACTACTTGCTCGGAAACTTCCATTTCCCAATCCCCAGGGGTTGCCGAAACAAAAATGCATTGCTTGACCATATCCCAAAATTCATCAGCCTTGAGAGGACGATTATCCGCAGCACTGGGCAGACGGAAGCCGTGATCAATTAATGTCATTTTCCTAGCGCGATCGCCGTTATACATACCTCTAATTTGCGGGATCGACACATGGGACTCATCGACAATCAGTAACCAATCGTCTTTGGGGAAATAATCCACCAAACAGGCTGGAGATTCCCCCGCTTGCCTTCCTGCTAAATGCCGTGAATAGTTCTCCACACCATTGCAGAAACCTACTTCCTGCAATAGTTCCAAATCATATTTTGTGCGCTGTTCTAAACGCTGAGCTTCTAGTAATTTCCCTGCATTGGTTAATTCTTCTAGCCGTGCTTCCATTTCTTCTCTAATTTCTGCACAGGCAATTTCAAGGCGATCAGCAGGGGTGACAAAGTGCCTTGCAGGATAGATATTCAGAGCTTCCATACTTTGCAAAATCTCACCCGTCACAGGATCAACATAGCGAATTGCTTCGATTTCATCACCAAAAAATTCTACGCGAATGGTGCGATCTTCATAGGCAGGCCCAATTTCTAAAATATCGCCTTTGACTCGAAATTTCCCGCGTCCCATTTCGATATCATTGCGCTCGTACTGGACATTGGTTAAGGCTTTTAGCAATTCTCTTTGATCGTATTCAATGCCTACACCCAAAGGAATCGAAGCCTTGAGATATTCCTCTGGAATTCCTAAACCATAGATACAACTTACAGAGGCAACCACAATTACATCTTTCCGCTCAAACAGCGATCGCGTGGCTGAGTGGCGCAACATATCGATTTCATCATTAATCGAAGCGGTCTTCTCAATATAAGTATCGGTAACGGGAATATAGGCTTCTGGCTGATAGTAATCGTAGTAACTGATGAAATATTCAACGGCATTATTGGGAAAGAATTCGCGCAATTCATTACATAGCTGCGCCGCTAAGGTTTTGTTATGAGCTAGTACTAATGTGGGCTTTTGGTACTGCGCGATCGCATTGGCAACGGTCATCGTTTTACCTGTACCAGTTGCCCCTAGAAGAGTTTGATAACGCAGTCCTTTTTGTAAACCAGCAAATAATTGGGCGATCGCTTTGGGCTGATCGGCAGTGGGTTTCCAAGGGGTCTGAATGTCAAAGATTGCCATAACGTAATCGTAAAGGATTGTTAAGATAGTGGATATGGCAATCATCGCCATATCCACTATCTTAACTTGAAAAAAATTATGCAACTTGCCCCGACCGAGCGCACCAAGCTAGATAGTAGTGATGATGCGCTGTTTTATGACTATCCGCGTTTTGTTAACCATGTGGACGATCGCTTTATTCAGCAGTTAAAAGATCTTTATCGTCAGCGGTTGCAGCCTGATACGCGTATTTTAGACTTGATGAGTAGTTGGGTATCCCATTTACCAGAGGATTTAAAATTTGCCCATGTGGAAGGCCATGGACTGAATGCGGAGGAACTAGCCAAAAATCCGCGATTGGATCATTATTTTGTGCAGAATCTCAATCAAAATCAACTACTACCCTTTGCCGATCAATCATTTGATGCGGTTATAAATACTGTCTCAGTGCAGTATTTGCAATATCCAGAGGCGATATTTGCGGAAATCCATCGCATTTTAAAGGTTGGAGGCATTGCAATTATTAGCTTCTCTAATCGTATGTTTTATCAAAAAGCGATCCAAGCATGGCGTGATGGTTCTGAAAGCGATCGCACTAAATTAGTGTTTAATTATTTTGCCTCTGTGCCTAAAGGTTTTACGAAGCCAGAGTTAGTGGCAAATGTCGTGCCAAGTTCACCATTTTTAGCAATGCTGGGTATGGCGAGTAGCGATCCGTTTTATGCTGTTGTAGCAACTCGGTGTGAAATAGGATGACAGATATTTTAGTGATCGGTGGCGGCATTATTGGACTATCTACGGCGATCGCACTTTCTCAAAGAGGTGCAAAGGTGACGATTGTAGAGCGAGATATTTGTGGTAAGGGCGCAACATGGGCTGCCGCAGGGATGCTCGCCCCTGAAGCCGAATGCCTCGAAGGTTCTCTATTAGAATTTGGTCTGCGTAGCCGCGAGATGTATCCTCAGTGGATTTCGAGTTTGATGCGCCTCTCTGGGCTAGATTGCGGCTATTGGTGCTGTGGAATAATCGCCCCCATTTTCTCAGAACGCGATCGCCTAGTTCTATCCCAACATCCCAAATACATTGATAAATCTCAGTCTCACCAGCGTCAATCGGGATTAGGAGACTCTATCTTAGGTTCGCTCTGGCTGCCTGAAGATGGTCAAGTCAGTAACCGTAAGCTTGCCCAAGCGCTAATTACGGCGGCGAGAGCGCTGTCGATCAAGATTTTGGAAGGTGTGACTGTCTATGAAATTGCCCGCGATCGCGATCGGGTCACCCATCTTGAAACCAGTGCGGGTAAGTTACAGAGCGATCGCTATGTGCTGGCGACAGGCGCATGGACTCGCTCATTGTTAGCCCTACCGATTAAGCCGATTAAAGGACAAATGTTATCTGTCTTTGATGGCGATCGCAAATTACAGAAAGTGATTTATGCTCCCAATTGCTACATCGTCCCGCGTCAAGATGGCACAATCGTGATTGGGGCAACCGTTGAGGATAAAGGCTTTGCTCAGGGAAATACGGGTGCTGGTATCGCGCAATTATTAAACAACGCGATCGCAGTTTATCCTGCGATCGCGGATATGCCGATTACGGAGACATGGTGGGGTTTCCGTCCCCATGCGCCTAATGAGATTCCGATTTTAGGGGTAAGCGATTATGAAAATCTAATTTTAGCAACGGGGCATTATCGTAATGGAATTTTGTTTGCGCCAATCACTGCCAAGTGCGTCACCGATTTGATCGTAGATGGAATAGTAGATCCTATGCTTAGTTTTTAAAAGCGTAAAAAGCTGAGGCGATCGCTATAGCTTTTTACGCTTTTAGGACTTACGCAAAATTTAAATTGCCCTCATCCCCCAACCCCTTCTCCCAGAACGGGAGAAGGGGAGTAAAAAAATCTTGTTCCCCTCTCCCTTTTTGGGAGAGGGGCTAGGGGTGAGGGTCTTGGCAACCTCTGCGTAAGTCCTAGTTTTATAGCGATCGCTTAGCTACTTTAGACACAGAAATCTTTATAAAGCTTAAAAGCAGATAAGATAAAGTTGTGTGAAAATAGCAAAGTTAATCTGAATTGATAGTGCGGTTAGCTTTTGACTTTTATATCGCAATCGAAACATTAGGTTCCTTGAGGTTTCATATGACTCGCCCAACTTACCGATCACTGTTTACTTACTCCCTAATTAGCTTTTGCGGCTTATTTGCGGTTAATAGCCAAAGTGCCTTTGCCCAAATCATTCCCGATCAAACCACCGCAACCGAAGTTAAAGGTAACGTGATTGCACCTGTGGGCGCAGGGACAGTTAATGGCGGCAACCTATTTAATAGTTTTGAGAAATTTAATGTACCGCAGTCGGGCGTAGTATTTAGCACAGGTAACTCAACCGTTGATGGTACAAAAATCAACAATATCCTCAATCGAGTAACAGGCGACAATCCATCTCAAATATTAGGCACTATCGAAAGCCGCACCGCTTTTCCTAATGCAAATCTATTTTTACTAAATCCCAATGGCGTAGTCTTTGGACAAAATGCCAAGCTAGATATTGGCGGCTCATTTAATGTCACGACTGGAACAGGTCTAGGCTTTGCAGGCGATCGCACTTTCAGCGTTGACAAAGCATCCTTAGAGTTTCCCAGTGGCAATCCTCAAAATATTAAGTTTGCAGTTAGTAATCCTGCGGCGATTATCAATCAGGGCAATTTGACAGTTGATGCGGGTAAAAATATTACCTTTACGGCAGGATCAGTCATTAATTCAGGCATACTCACCGCGCCCAGTGGCAATGTGGCGATCGCGTCTGTAGCTGGCGGCTCGGTGGTAGATCTGCGATCGCCAGATCTAGTCTTAGGTTTAAGTGTTCTCAAAGACGCAATCCCTGCAAACTGGAATGGCAATATTACTACTCTGCCAAAGCTAGCGGAGTTACTTACTGGCAAAGCAACCGAAGGCGATCGCGTAGTAGTTAAGCCCGATGGTACTTTAGCGATCGTGGCAACTCCTGCGGCGGATCAAGTTCCTGTTACAAATGGAACTACGGTTATTTCGGGAAGCATTAATACAAGTTCTGCTAATGCTAATGGTGGAAATGTTGGAATATTTGGCGATCGCGTTGCTCTTGTCAATTCTCAAATCACAGCAAATAGCGGTAATGTGCTAATTGGTGGCGATTTCCAAGGTAAGGGTGTTGTGCCGAATGCTCAATATACTTATTTTGACAATAAATCTGTTGTCGATGTTAGTGCTTTTCAGAATGGGAATGGTGGGAAGGTAATTGTATGGGGCGATCGCCTTACGCAATTTCTAGGCACTATTCTTAGCAAAGGTGGTTCTTTAAGCGGCGATGGCGGCTTTGTGGAAGTCTCTGGCAAAGAGGATTTAACCTATCGCGGTAATGTTGATACTTCGGCAACTAATGGTAATTTCGGCACTCTATTACTCGATCCGACCAATATTACAATTACGACTCCGACAACTGGCCCCACAAACAATAACGAATTATCGCCAAATGTACCGAATGTGGGCGATCCTGCCTTTAATATCTTCTTTGATAATGGCTCGCCTAGCAGTTTCATTATTACTAACGATGTTCTCAATGCCGCAACTTCTAATATTGTCCTCCAAGCTCAAAATGATATTAATGTTAATGCAACTGTAAATATTGCGAATCCTAATATTAGTTTCACGGCTCAGGCAGGAAATAATATTAATGTCAATCAGAATATTACGACTAATCGTGGGGCGATTTCTTTATTAGCTAATAATGGAGCAACTGCAACGGGTACAGGTTCCATTCAATCGACAGGTAGCAATATCTTTATTGTCACTAATGGCGCAAACTTTAACGCTACTGGTTTCAATTTTGGGAATATAACCACAGTTAATACTAGTTCATCCACTGGTGGTGGGAATATTGATATTAATGTTACAGGTTCGATTAATGCGAATCCGTCAGCTCTTCTGTCTTCAGTTTCGGGAACTGGCAACGCAGGTAATATCACTTTAAAAGCATTAGGAGACATTCAAGCTAGTGCTTTGCAAGCCGCCGATCAGGCTGGTGCTTCGACGATAACTAATGGCGGCAACGTGACCCTTGATGCGGGTGGAAATATCACCATTGGCTCACTTGGCTCGATCGCTACGCGAAGTACAGCAGGAGGTAAAGGCGGCGATGTCTTACTTAAAAGTGGCGGCTCGATTACGGCTTTAGGAACTACTGGTATTAATACCAATGTTGAAGGTGCTTCTGTGGGCGGCAGTCAAGCAGGTAATATCACCTTTGACGCTGGAACAAGTATAACTACCAATGCGAATATTACTGCAAGTGTTAATAGTAGCAATACTATAGGAACAGCAGGTAATATCACCTTCACCGCAGGAAGCGATATCAGCGCCATAGGTGATTTATTTAACTTTAATATAGGTGTTGGTAATGCGGGTAAAGTTAATATCACTAGTACCAATGCTAGTGTTACAACTGGAAATATTGTAGCGGGTTCCTTTGCTACGGCTAGTGATGTAACGTTGAAGGCATCTACTAGTATTACCAGTGGTTACATTCTCGGTCTTGGTGTTACTCAGGGTAGTAATGTCTCACTGACTGCCACAAATGGAAACATTCTAGTTCCATCTACTGCCGTTATTCCTAGCTCCTTATTTGGAGTGAATCTTGCGCCTTGTGGTGGTTCGGCGATATGTACGACTTCTTTGGGTGGCGTGAGTGGCAATATCAGCTTCAACGCAGGTGGCACGATCAATGTGCCAGGGCAGTTACTTACGGCTAGTCTCGGCAGTGGCAAGTCTGGCAATATTAGTTTTACTTCTGCTGGCAATCTCACCACAGGATTTTTGATTACTGGTGGCTTATTAGCGACAGGCACAGGAGCGACAGGTGACGTTCTATTAACTAGCACCAATGGTAATGTCACAACTACCGATATCATCGCAGGAATATCCGCAGTTAATAGTACGGGTAATGCCGGGAATATCACTATTTCAGCCTTGGGTAATGTTAATTTAATTTCTGCGGATAATAGTATTACAGAAACCACTGCCACAGGAAACGCGGGCAAAATCAGTATTACTAGTCAAAATGGATTAATTGCTGCTTCAGGCAATCTCTCGTCAGCGGTATTAAGAGGCAGTGGCAATGGGAATGATTTAATTCTTTCGGCGAAGGGTAGCGTTTCGGCGGTAAATATAGGAACAGGGACTGTCTTTGGAACTGGCAAAGGCGGTAACATTCAAATTACTGGTGATTCCATTAATGTGGCGACATTAGGAAGTGCAGCCCTATTAGGCAATAGTGGCAATGTCACACTTAATGCAGTCAATAATATTACGGCTGGATTGATTCTTAGTCTAGGTAACACGAAGGGTGGGGATATATCGCTTACCTCTACTTCTGGAACGATCCAAATCCCCAATACGATTCCTAGTAATGTTCCTCAAGCGCCTGGGGCTAATCTTGTGCCTTGTGTTGGTTCTAATATCTGTACGGCAGCAAATAATGGAACTGGCGGTAACATCACGATCGCTGGCATTTTCCCTTTAATCCCTACGACTACGACTAAGCTCCTTTCGAGTGGAACTACTAATGGCGGCGCGATTAACCTTCAGAATACAATAATTAATGGCTCTGGCAATTTAACGCTCGATGCTGGTTCTGGAGCGGTTAGTTTTGGCGACATTGGGACTTCGACTCGAATTGGCAATTTTACGATAAATGCTGGAAGTATTGCATCGGCAAACCCAGCGACTAATGAAATCGTATCGGGCAAAATCACTTTTACTTCGATTGGCGATATTAATCTTGGAGATCTCTACACGGGCGGTACTGCTGTAACAGCGCAAGATATCTCTCTCACCAGCACGAACGGTGCGGTTAGTTTTGAAGCGCTTAGAACTACATCAACCACTGGAAATGCTGGTAATGTCACGATCGCTGCAAGTGGAGATATTGCCAGCAATGGAACTGTAGCGATCGCTGGTTTAGATTATGCGATCGCCACTTTCTCTAATGCAGGTAATGGCGGCAATATTTCTTTAATCAGTGATACAGGAGCGATCGACGTTAGTTCGGGACGAGTAAATACAGCTTCCAGTTCAGGAAATTCTGGTAGCATCACCTTCAAAGCCTCAGGAGATATTATCACTGGCGCAGGAACAACACCAAATCCCGCAGTAGCCTCTTTCATCTCGACAGGCGGCACTGGCACACCAAACTCGATCACCTTCACTAGTAACAATGGAAGTATTAATACTAGTGCTGGCGATATCGATGCAGGCGGCGGCGCGATCGCCTTCATAGCCAAAAACGACATCACCACATCAGGAGTATTTTCCAGAGCCTTAAATGGAGGTTCGATCAAATTAGAAAGTCAATTGGGGGCGATCGACACCACCGCAGGAGACTTAACCACCACAACCCTCAGCACTGGAACTGGCGGCACGATTAATCTACTTGCAAATGACAACATCATAACTAGAGGAGTGTTTGCCAATGGTAATAATGGCAATATTACAATTCAAAGTAACTTTGGCGGTATCAATACTAGCCTCAACGATCTTGCTAGTACTGGCAGCAATACCAACATCGCGCTCACGGCACTACAAAATATTGTTACCAGATCTATCTTTGCCCAAGGCGATGGTTCTAACATTACTATTACCAGCACTAGTGGTAATGTCGATTTAAGTGCAGGATTCATTCAAACTGGAATCGATGCTTCCCAAACTGGCAGTGGCGGCGTGTTCACCATTAAGTCAGCAGGTGATATTTTAGCAGGAACGATCAATACGCCAAATCTTTCAAGTTCAGTCGGTGACGCAGGATCCGTATCCCTAACTAGTGACACAGGCGCGATTACATTCACTGGAATTAGTGCGCGGCGAGCTAATGGCGATGGCAATGGCGGCGCAATTAACATTCAAGCCAATGGCAGCATCACCTCAACAGGGGTGGCAACTATTGCAGGCGAACCTTCAATCTACAGCCTGATTACAGGTGTATTCAGTGGATTTGGTGGAAGTGGCGCGATCACGCTAAAAAGTACCACAGGTTCCATTGACACCAAATCAGGCACAATTAGTACCTTCATATCGGGCGGCATTGGCGGTGATATTGTGCTCACTAGTCAAGCAGGTGCAATTACTACTGGAAACATAGAAACTACTGATGGAAATGCATCGGGCAGTGTGACTCTTTCATCTAGAGATGCGATCGCTGTTTTCGGCGACATCAATACACGAACAACTTCTTCCAATAGCGGTGGCAATATTTCCCTCACCAGCCAAACAGGGGCGATTTCGGTTGCAGGTAATCTCAATAGCAGTGGTCTTTTTAATGGTGGTGATATCCTCGTTGTTGCAAGTACGCAGATCGATGTTGGTCAAGTCAACAGTTCAGCTCTCGGAAAAGGCGGCAATGTGACGCTCGATCCCAGTGGCAATGTTACCTTTGTTAGCATTGATGCCAGAGGCGGTACCACCTTCGGCGGTAATGCCGAAGGTGGCAACATTAATATCGTCTCTACAGGCGGCAATGTATTGGGAACAGGTGTTGTTACCTTTACGACTGGCGATCCTTGTGCTGGCGCAACCATCTGCACCAATGGTTCTGGACTTGTTTCCATTCAGCATGGCATCACCTCGCCCTTTGATCTAAACGCTTTTTTAGTAGGCGGAGCAACAACCAATGGAACTGTTGGCACAATACTAGCAGGAGGCGGCTCTTTAGTATCGCTGACAGGTATTCCCAATGGCGCTGGTTTCTTTACGCAGGGCAATATCTCGATAACCCCAGGTGGTAGCGTATTTATTCCACCCGTTGTTACGCCCACACCAACTCCTCCTCCCACACCAACTCCTCCTCCCACCACTTCTGGTAATCAATTACCAACTTCATCCCCCATCAACCCGATTATCGTCACCACATCCTCACCTGTGATTGTGGGAACCACCAACTTACCTAATATCGATATTAGCGATGTCTCACGCAAAGAAGCAGGCGGATATCTTGCCCAAGGAAATTTAGAGTTAGCCTTTGAAGCGATTGAGCGTGGGTATATCTCTTCCTTTGAAAACTATCTCGGAGAAACGCTCACTCCCCAGATCAAAAATCTTGAACAGATCCAAGAAGACTTAGAAAAAGCCTCTAATCTCTCGGGCAGCGTCTCAACAGTAGTTTATCCATTAATATTAGGCGATCGCCTCGAACTCTTGATCATCCCACCCAAGAGTCTGGGCAAACCTTTCCGCGAATTTGTCAACGCTGCCAAGCAGAGCGAAATTACCCCTGTAATTCAAGATTTTGTTAACAATGTCCGTGACACCAGCTCACAGGACTATCTTGAACAATCACAAAAACTCTATGACTGGCTAGTCCGTCCCTACAGCGATCGCCTGCAAACCATGCAAGATCAGTATCAAAAAGCTAATGTGCAGCCTAGCCCCAAACAACTAGCAGGCACAGAAACACAATCCCAGCCAAAATTACCACCGACCCTAGTATTTGTGATGGATGGAGGCTTGCGCGTAATTCCTGTAGCAGCGCTCCATGATGGTAAACAGTTCCTAATCGAAAAATATGCCCTCGCCAATCTTCCGTATTTGAGAGCGACAAGACTAGAAACTCGCGATCGCAATCTTAATAGTATCCTCGCGATGGGATTAACTGAGGCGATGCAAGGTTTCCCAGCACTGCCATCGGTCAAAATAGAAGTTAGTGCAATTAGTTCACAGGTATTAAAAGGTAATTCTTATCTAGATCAAGAGTTCACCGTCAGCAATCTCCAAGAAAAGCGCCGTCAAGGAAATTACTCCATCTTGCACCTCGCTACCCATGCCCAATTTATTAGCAATGAGTCTCAAGGAGCATTCATTCAGTTTTGGAATGAACGACTCCCTATTGATCGTGTCCCAAGCTTGAGGTTTGATAGCCCCCTCATTGAGATGCTCACTCTTAGTGCTTGCCAAACTGCGGTTGGTCAAAATCTCGGCTTAGGCGGCTTGTCGATCAGTTCTGGTGCAAAGAGTGTCCTTGCGTCTCTCTGGGAAGTCTCTGACTTAGGCACTGCGCCTTTAATGATCCAGTTTTACAATAGCTTCCCTGAGAATATTACTAAGGCGATCGCTTTACAAAGAGCGCAGATTAGCATGATCAAAGGTGGAGTTACGATTCAGGATGGCAAAATTTTAGGTATCCCCAACTTACCAGCAATTCCTCTGTCCCAAACTAGCCAAGCCGAAGTTAATCTCGAACATCCATTTTTCTGGTCTTCATTTATCCTGATCGGCAATTGGCTATAAAACTCTTTCTTAGCAAAAGCGAGAGTATCTCGATATGCAAGCAGAAGGTGCTTCTAGGCAGCAATTCTCATTATGAAACCAATTTGAGGTTTGCAGCGCCTAAGGCGCTGCAAACCTCAAATTATTTTTTGAAAGCCAGCCTACGGCTGGCTTTCAAAAAATAATTTTTATAGTGAGAATTGCTATGCTTCTAGGTATTACGCTTTTTGATCTTCTTTATGCCAAGGCAATTTCCCATTATATTTTTTTAACATTTTTTTATTACCCTTAATAAAGAAATCTTCTTTAACAGAATTTTCTGTATTTCCTGCGCGATAATTAAGGGTATATTCTTGATTTGTGTCGTACCTTAATTTGTTTTCACGTAAAACATAAGTCAAAGCTCTGTCAGGAGCGGCAACTCCAACTTCTTTTGCGCGACGATACCAAATTTGACTAGTTTGGAGTGCTATCTTTTTTGATAAGAAAAAGCAATTTACATCAACTAAGTAATCTCTATCATCTATTATCGAAGACCATTTTCCTAAACTTTCGCAATCATCATTGCAGATATAATTACCTTGCTTGTCAAATATTTTCCTAAAGGAAAAAGCCCATGAATTCCCTTGTGTAATTACTTCAAATAATGATTCAATATGATTACAGTCAAACCAATTATCTTCGTCTAAGAAACAAACAAATTCTCCTTTAGCAAGATAAATTGATGCCCCATAAATTTTATGTCCGTTATACTTATCTATCCCTGTTGAATAGGGCAAATAAATTACATCTATACCAGAGTAATCATCTAATATACCTTTAGCATTTGGATATATGCCATCAACAACAATTAAATGTTGAATGTTTTCATAGGTCTGCGCCTTTACGCTTTCAATTGCCTGTCTAAGATAAGTAGCACCCGTTGTCGGCGTTATAACAGTTATCAAAGGCATCATGTTTAAATTTTAAGTGTTTTAGGACTCCCGTAAATATTACCAAACGGTCGCAGGGCAAATTATTTAGAATTGCTATAGAAACAAAAAAGAGAGACAGCAAAAGTGCTGTCTCTCTTTTCTATAACAACAAAGAAAATAGCGCGTCACGCACTATTTTCTTTGTTAATTAAGCATTAACTTTGCCGTAAAATACGCCGCGAATGATCACTTCCTTAGGCTCAACACCACCGAGGTCATTGTCAGAGGTTTGTTCGCACTCAAATGTACCAGCGATCTCACCAGTATCAGCATTAAGCTTTGCCACTTGCAAAGAAAAACTACCCTTACTAGTGGAATCATCCTTGATACTACGATTATCAAATCCATTGCGCTTAGCTGGCAAAGCTTCGGCCGAGTCATAGCCGATCGCTAAACCACGACCCTTAGGATCGATAAAGCCAGAACCACGGTAGGTAGGCACATCAGTAGTACCAATAAAATCAACCGAAGTGGTAATACCATTTACTCCAGCAGTTGTAGTGGCATTGTAGCCCTTGATTGTGAACAAAATTGCTACAAGTTCACCACCAGGCATTTTGACAGTAATTGGTTGATAGTCGAGTCCATCTGTTTCGACTAGACTCAGGCTACCATCTGCATTACCAGTGACAGTTGCCTTTACAAAGTCAAGGCTAGAAGTAGAACGGGTAAGCAACTTGCTTGCCACAAATTCAGGTTTTTTGCGCTTGTTATTAGATTCTTCTTTAACAAAAAATGACGTTGGTTCTAGACAAAGCTCAGTGATTTGAGCAGATTTGCCAGCACCGATGGGAATAAAGTTACGACCGCCACGAGAAGTCCCAAGTATGTCAGGGCATTTGTTAGCTAAGCCAGTATTTCTAATTTGAGCATAGGTCAAACCTTGAGTACCTGCGATCGCATGGTTAGCAAATAGTCCACTCGCTACCAACATACATAAGCTGACACACAATGTAAAAATTGCTTTCGTAAAAATACGAAATTTCATAAATAACCTCTTCTTAATTTGACGAATAGTATTTTAGGAATAGGATAAACAACTGATTACGAAGATTATCCTAACTTTATTAAAAAATACGATCTAGTTTTTGGATCTTAAATTGAGATCGTTAAGTAACCTATGGTGCTTTAGACTAGCGATCAAAGATGATCTAGTCAAAGACACTTAATCCGTAAAATTTCAATCAACATATTATCGCGCACGAGGGTACTTAGCTTGTCACAAACAGAAATCCAATCACAGAACCAATCGCAACCGCAAAAAGCTGCGAATATATCTGAGCTTGAGGCAACTGCTGAATATTTGTGGCAGATTGCCCAAGATCAAAGCGGCGAGCCTTCTGAACTACTCGAGATTTTGCGAGTTATAGAAGCTTTGCACAAGCGCATTCGCGATGATCTATTTCAGCCTGCTTTACCAACTAGTCGTCATGAGTTGTTTAATTTGTTGCGAGACATTGAAACAAACGGAGGATGGCCCCATATTTACCGCATGAAAATCAACGAAATATGTCGATATTTGGAACAGTCTGAAGAAGAAAAAGTCTAGAAAAAGCTTTGATTGTTAAGTAGTTAAAAATAGAGATCTAAGCTTATAGCGTTTCCCAGTCTAGTGAAGTAAGTGATTGTTTCCCAGCCAAAGGTTGGGAAACAATCCTCTATACCTCGCTTGCTTGAAGAGCGCTATAGGGGTTGATTTATATTTAATTACTCCTTTCCCACAAAAAACATTCGTTATAAAATGAATGAATGTCTGTGCGCGGCTTTGCAGCGATCAGACATTCATTCATTGGGAAGGGAGTAAAACTACTAACCTAGGTTAACTACTCAAAGCTAACAAGAGGCTTAAGCGCCTTGTCTATAACTGTTTTTGAGCATTAAACTCGGCGATATTGCTGATAAGCAGCAAAAAACAGTCCGCCGAGGGTAATGAAAATAAGACCGAGGCAAATGCCCGACAAAATTGGTTCTACCATAAATATTTATCAAACTCACTAGTTCAATAGTTTACAGCTCTTTGCGCTGTCTTATAGCTGTCGCCAAGGGTAAATTGACTGGCGGCGTTCCGCGCCGCCAGTCAATTCTTGGGTTTTGATTTGACCTGAAAAAAGTGGCTATAGCTATAAAAAACAAGAAAAATTCAGAAAAGCTGGCTTTGCCAGCTTTTCTGAATTTTTCTTGTTTTTTAAGACGGTCTATAATTATCGGACAATATTCTCGCCCAACAGAGGATTGGTAGCAGGTTGGACTACAAATAACCGCTCAATATTTTCATATAGTTTTTGGGCGACAATATCATTAGCAGCTTCAGTGAGATGAATTGGATCAATAAAAGCTTGCTGTTTATTGTCCTGAAATAATCTATAAAAATTAATCAATTTAGGATTAGTTAACTTAGAGTTAAGCGTCTTTTCGGTAACTTGATATGCCTCAGCAATGCGATCGCGATATTCTTGTCCCAAAGATTTGATGATGCCATCTTCCTCCTTTGTAAACGACTTTTCTTTACCTGTGATTTCTGGTTGCAATACCAGCATTGTGGGGATATTTGACGCTATTTTTGTCATCTGAAGGACATTGTAAGCATAGCGATCCACCCTTTTTTGTAATTCTTGGGGATCTTTGCTGAGTTGTTCGGCGCTAAATATTTGATAGTCCGAGTTAAAACTGTTTATAGAGGCAGGAGAAACCCATTTCTGCCAAGCTTTGACTAGATATAGTGAGTTTAACCAGTTATTAAATTGTTGGGACTGGTACTGACGATATTGAGCGATCGGATCGCGGAGCATCTGATCAACGTTGCCTATTTCATTGGCAAGCTGATTGCTAGGCGATCGCAAATCTTCATAACCATCGAGAACAATTAAAGCATTTGGGCTATAGGCCATCACGCGATGGGCTAGTAGTGATAGCTCATTACCTGAGGTATAACCTGGTACAGCCGCCGCAATTACCCGATAGCTACCGTCACGAATACGGGGTGGTAAAGCTTGCATTGCTTCGATTTGGTCGGCAAAGTAAGGGGTTTCTTTGGGCTTAAATTTTTCAGGGCTAGCGCTTTGGGTGCGGACGCGATCATTGAGTAGCTTTTCGATTTTAAATGCTAAGGCTTTGGGGTTCTTTTCTGCCATGTTGGTAAAGGCTGTGGAGTTACCCAGCAGAAACAGGCGAATTTCACCAGCAGGTTTGTCAATCGGCACTGACGAGTCTTGGCGGAAGCCTTGATCATTTATTTGCCAATATTCACTCTTTTGGTTAGGCAAAAGCTCGTAACCAAAAATGGGGCTGCGCCGTACCTGTAGCTGCCCAGCATCTGGCAGACCAGGATAGTTATTTCCATTGGCATCCTGCAACTTAAATGCATAGGACTGAGCGATCGCTACAGTTTTGTTAGGCGTAAGTTGATTTGTACCGCCTGTGGCTAAGACTGCTCCACGAGCAATTAACTCTGCGGAACAAATCAGAACGGGTATGCCGATCAAGATTAAAAGTAAAATGTTTCGCAACCAAGATTTGCGCTTGGTTTGCCAGGATGAAGAATATCGGGTTCTACGCATGACTAGGTTGCTAATGTGCGGGTTTCTAGCTTATTACAATTTGATAACAATGGTGCGGGTGCTTCGCGCCCACACCATTGTTATCAAGGTTTTTAATTACTTAAGTTGAATTAATTCAATTTTGTAACCATCGGGATCTTCCACAAAGGCAATCTCGGTAGTGCCATGTTTCATTGGACCTGGCTCACGAGTTACTTTGCCACCTTTTTGGCGAATTGCTTCGCAAGCTGTGTAAATATTTTCCATGCCTAAAGCAATGTGACCGTATCCTGTACCAATCTCATAGCTTTCAGTATCCCAGTTATGAGTTAACTCAATTACGGCGCTATCTGATTCGTCGCCATAGCCTACAAAGGCAAGAGTAAAGCGCCCATTGGGATAATCTTTACGGCGGATGATTTTCATGCCGAGGACATTACTATAAAAATCTAGCGATCGCTCTAGATCACCAACTCGAACCATCGTATGTAAAACACGCATTTTAAGTTCTTACTCCATATTGCTTAGGGTTTAGACGGATATTTCACATCTAGTTTAACGGTCATAGTCTTCATCATCTAGGCTCTTGGGTTCTACTAACCAGTCAGAGTTTTGACCACCAATAATCACCTCTTCGATCGCTACATATTCTTTGTCAAATTGACGCAGAGTATTAACCAATGTGTCGATCGCGATCGCGTCCGATGTCCCGAGATCTACCCAACAACGCGCCCATTCGTTTTCATATTCGAGATCGGTCATGTTGTGCATTACCGACATCATCTCGTCATCGGCGGCTTGATTGTCATAGTCAAAGTAGCTAACGTCAATACCAGATTCTAAAACCTGCATATTGCAAGCATTGAATCCGCCTAGTTTGCCTAGTAAAAACCACGAGTTAAATACTTCATCGATTAGTTGCTTCTCGGACTGAGATGGGACTTCTCTAAATTTTATCCAGATCCACAGGTCAAACCAATCACATTCTCTAAATCTAACTTCCATAATCAACTTGCAGTTCTTGCAAAAATCTCGATAAGATACATTAATCAGATTAATTTTAGTCTATAGCGATTACCAATCGTTTTGGATTTACAGCAATTTCCGAGCAAACGAACTACAAGAATTTTTTTAAAAGTGTTGCTTTGCAACACTTTTAAAAAAATTCTTGGTTCAGGTTTGGGCGTAAAGCGCTATAGATCAGGCAAATGCTCAGACAAATTGAAGATAGCGAGGCTGACAGTATGATTGCCCAAACCCAAGTTGATCGGCAGAGTGATCAATTAACTGATTTCCCGATATTATCAGCATCAGAATATCTCGAATGGGAAGCCACGCAAAAGTTTAGGCATGAATATGAAAATGGGAAGATTGTCGCCATGACAGGAGGAACCATTCCCCATAGTCAAGTTGCCGCCAATTTTTCAGCATTACTGATTCCACACTTGCGCGGTAAAGGCTGCAAGGTTGCCATCAGTGATGCCAAAGTAATGACAAAATCTGCGAAATACTACTATCCAGACTTGGTGGTTAGTTGTGATGGGCGAGATCGCTTTAGCCGTGATTTTTTGCAATACCCCTGTCTGATCGCGGAGGTGCTATCTCCTGCGACCGAAGCACGCGATCGCGGTATTAAGCAGCAAAGTTATATGCTTCTTGATACATTACAAACTTATATATTGATTACGCCAGAGCGCCCCAGAGTCGAAATTTACCAACGCCGTGATGATCGAGCTTGGGAATATGTGTCCGTTGCGATCGATGGAGTAAATTTTGAGAATAGCGATCCTTTAATTGATATCGCCAGACTAGATTTACAATTTCCTTTATCGATTCTTTATGAAAATATTGATTTTCCCAATCCGCTAGAAGGAGATTAGTCAAAGTCAGAGTCTGAGACTTAGTGTTTGCATTTTATAGCTGATCGCCAATTGCTCTATATTGGCGAATATGTAGTATCATCCGTCGAAATAATTTGATTTTAAAGATTTTGCACTATAGGCTACTTAGTGTTTTGTAACGATAAATTACGATACAGTGCTAAAGTTAGATTCAAATTAGTCTAAAAGTCTCAAGAGCCATGTGCAAAATTCTTGAGCGGGATCATAGAACGATCATCAAAAGCAATAAATCTAAAAATGTGTTGAGTACCATCCTTTCTTATGACTGGGTGATCGCTGAAGCACACGTTCAGTCGTAAGGAGTATTTCCTACCTGTGGCAACCAATCCCATCAATCTCGGTAAATCAGATTTGACCAATAAGTCATCTCCAGCTAAAAAATTTGTATTCAAACAGAAATGGACACTTTTTGTAGTGCTGTTTGTTGCCTTGTTATCGGGAGGTCTGGGCGCAGGGTTAGCCTATGTGTTGAGTAGTAGACCCTTTCAGCAGCGTCAATTATCCAGCGACGAAGCCGCAGTATTTAATAAAAATGCTAATGGCATGACCTCCGCGATCGCGGGCGTGCCGACTTTATCCAGACCAGTCAATATCTTGGTACTGGGGACTATCATCCTGACATCTGATTTGCCCGATGCCCAGTCCAAGCCTAAGGGTAAATATTTAGCGGAAGTTGATGATAACCTCAACGGAATGAGTGACGCAATGTTACTCATCCGTTTCGATCCCGCCACCCAAAAAGTAGCTGTCCTATCGATCCCCCGTGATAGCCGAGTCTATATTCAAGGTGTTGGAACGACTAAAATCAATTTCGCCAACTACGCAGGTGGAGCGTCTCTGTCAGCGCAAACGGTTAGTCAATTGTTAGGCGATATTCCGATAGACCGCTATATTCGTTTTAACGTCAATGGTTTTGGCAAGTTAATTGATGCCCTCGGTGGGATCGATTTATATGTACCCAAAAAGATGAAGTATCAAGATGACAGCCAACATCTATATATCAATCTCAATGCAGGGCAGCAAAAATTAAACGGTAGTAAAGCAATTCAATATATGCGCTTCCGTCATGACGATTTGGGCGATATTGGTCGGGTGCAACGCCAGCAAGCTTTTTTCCGAGCTTTTATTGATCAAAAGTTGAAACCAGAGAGCATCACCAAGTTTCCTGAAGTTCTATCCATCGTTAAAGACAATATTGATACAAACCTATCTGTAGAAGAAGTACTAGCTCTAGCTGGCTATACATCTAAGCTTGAGCGTTCAAATGTGCAGATGCATATGGCTCCCGGACGTTTTAGTAATCCTGGCGAATTTGATAACCTTAGCTATTGGATATTAGACAATCGCCGTCTAGCCAAAATCATGAACCAAAGCTTTGGAATCATGAAACAAGCGGACGCGAGTCCAGTCGATAACTCACCAAGTAATTTGAGAGTCGCCATCCAAGATAGTTTGCCGCAGCCTGAGGGTTCTAAAAAAGCAACTACGGTCTTGTCAAAATTAGGATATGACCAAGTATTTCCTGCAAGCGATCGCTGGTCTAAACCTCTCGCCAAAACTCAAATCATCGCCCAAAATGGCGATCGCGCAAGTGCGGAGAAACTCAGAGATGCGATGGGAATGGGGGAAGTGTTAGTTGAGTCCACGGGGGATATTGAGTCTGATATCACCGTAAGGCTTGGTAAAGATTGGTTTCAAGCCAACAATATTCCGATCAAGCCAGTGAAACCAACCACCAAATCTTGATTATTGCCATTGCAAAATAGAGCCGTAGCGCTTCGCGCTACATCAGTCTAAAACCCAAGAAGTGAGTAGCGCCGCTACTCACTTCTTGGGTTTTGAACTGATAAGAATAACAACAGATGTAGGTAATCGCTAAAAAATTAATTGCCTAAGCACAGTTCGAGGTTGTACTATATTTGACTGGACTGAAAAAATAGGAGATTAGTACTATGAGTCGCGTATGCCAATTAACAGGCAAAAAAGCCAATAACGCTGTATCGATTTCTTTCTCACACAAGCGTCATAAGCACTTACAACATGTAAACTTACAAGACAAGAGAATTTGGTGGGAAGAAGGCAAGCGTTTTGTAAAATTACAAGTCTCTACTAAAGCCATCAAGACTTTACAAAAGAAAGGTCTCGCTGCATTTGCTAAGGAAGCTGGACTTGACCTTCGCAAGTTTTAATATAGCGATCGCTCAGCGAATAATTAGACAAAAAATAAGGCAGCGCTAGCGCTGCCTTATTTTTTGTCCCAATCAAGGTTAGGACAAGACTAAAACCCAAAAGATAGTTGCGGTGCGAAGCGCCGCAACTATCTTTTGGGTTTTAAAAAGGCGCAAAGTGCTGTATGTCTAGCAAATTACAAAAATAAAAGACTCAAATTGTTTGGTAATTTTTTATGAAGATTGGGATTGTGGGCTTAGGATTAATTGGCGGATCTTTGGGCTTAGATTTGCTGGCGCAATCTTCAGAGTCAGAGCCTAACTACATCTGGGGAATTAGCCGCAGTCCTGACACCTGCAAACAAGCCGAAGCGATCGCCGCCGTAAATATCGCTAGTACAAATATTCAAAATATTCCCGATGTTGCCAATACCGATATTGTCGTTATCTGCACGCCGATCGCGTCAATCTTGCCGACTATTCAAGCTCTTGCGCCCCAGTTACCCCAGAACGTTATTTTTACCGATGTTGGCTCAGTCAAAGCCGCGATCGTAGAACCAGCTTCTAAAATATGCCAACAATTTGGACAGGGCTTTGTTGGTAGTCACCCAATGGCAGGGACAGCTTTTCAGGGAATCTCAGCAGTGGAGAGAAACTTATTTCAAAATCGTCCTTGTGTAATTACGCCTAGCGAAGATCAAGCTGCATTAGCAAAGGTGCGATCGCTCTGGCAATCAGTGGGTATGCAGATCTATGAAGCTAGTCCAGAAGACCATGATCGGGCGGTGGCAATGATTAGTCACGCGCCTGTGATGGTTAGCGCTAGTTTGATCGCGGCTTGTCAGCAGGAAAGCGATCGCAGCGTTTTACAATTAGCTCAAAATCTAGCAAGTTCGGGTTTTAGAGATACTAGCCGTGTCGGTGGTGGTAATCCTGAGTTGGGACGGCTAATGGCGGAATATAATCAGTCGGCAATTTTGCGATCGCTCTATACCTATCAGCAATCTTTGCAGTCTGTAATTAAGCTAATCGAGCAGAATCAATGGGCTGAACTAGAGGCTTTTTTGGCTGATACTCAAAGCGATCGCAATTTTTATGTTGAATAAGCAAAAAGCCAAATAGAGTTGCGGCGCTTCGCGCCGCAACTCTATTTGGCTTTTTGCGAACCATAAGAATTTTTTTGAAAGTGTTTGCAACACTTTCAAAAAAATTCTTGTGGTTCAAGCTTGAGCGCTTTGCGCTGTAGCTAGATAGTTAGTTTTCTGGTGAGATTTCGGTAGAGTTTGTCACCGCATCTTTGACTTCTGCGGCAGCAGTTTCCTTTAGAGAACGTTTTTTACGTTCTGCTTCCACCATATCAGCGATCATTTGACGTGCTTGTTCGATCTTATCGAGATTAGAACGGTATAGATCAACATCCTTGACTAAGCGATCATTACCAAATTTGAGAGCTTCTCCCACTAATTTGACCAGTTCTTCACGCTTAGTAGTGTCTGCGATCGCATCGGGATCACAGATTTCTAGCAATGCGTATAGCCCCACGCCAAGTAAGCGACTGTATTTAAAGTTTTCTTTACTAGCAATAGTTTTTAACGGCTCAGCAAGCAATGTGAGATTTGTTGTTGCTTCAAGAGTAGTCAATAAATTTTTGACTTCATCGGGCGAACTTTTAGCAAGATCGCTAAGGGTGGTTGCATCTTGGCGAACGCGATCGGGGTCAAATTGCAGGGCTGAACAGAGGGCATGAAATACCGCAAAGCGATCGGTTTCGGGCTTGTAGCCAACGGTAAAGCGATCGAATGTGGTTACAACTCCCAAAGCAAAAATTGAGTCATAAACAAAAGTCTGATTGACCTTGAGCAGATGGATCTCTACCAAAAGCTCGTCCACAACCCGCCGATAGACTTGATTGACTGGCTTGGGGAAAGCTAGATAAAAATCTTTTTTGGTATCAGAAACAGTACGGACAGTATTCACAGTCAACTAAACCTAACGACAAGATTATGTCCATAATCATCGCACAGATAGCCATAGCTTTGCTTTTCCAAAATATAAGGTAGAGCTTTCCGATGTTTTATATCAAAACCCAATAGAGAGGTGCGGCGCAAAGCGCCGCACCTCTCTATTGGGTTTTGGCATCAGCGCTTTGCGCTCAAACCCGAACCAAGAATTTTTTTGAAAGTGTTGCTTTGCAACACTTTCAAAAAAATTCTTGTGGTTCGTTTGCTCGTAAATTGCTGTAGTGATATCCTCGTATCGATTATGATATTTTTAGGCAGACTAATAAATATATGGCTCATATCGGGATCATCTGCGTTCCAGCAACAGGACACCTTAATACCCTAATTCCCCTCGGCTACGAACTCAAACAAAGAGGGCATCAAGTTACACTAATAGCCCCTCTAGATGCTCAAGAACAGACCAAAGTTGCAGGGCTAAATTTTAAACCCTACGCCGAAGAATCGCGCCCCCTTGGATTTACTCCCAACTCTCTCGTTAAAATGGGAGAGCTCAGTGGCATGGCAGCACTGAAATATTCGATTAATCTGTTTAGAGATAGCGCGATCGCAATGATCCAAGAAGGGATGAAAGCCACCCGCGAAGCTCAAATTGATATGTTGCTAATCGATCAAGCGTCCTTTGGAGCTTCTACTATCGCCGAATATTTAAATATTCCATTTATAACTGTTACTAGCTCGCTCATGTTAAATCGAGAAGAATCAGTTCCTCCCTTTAACTTTGGCTGGACTTATGCCAATAATCCTTTGGCAAAATTGCGTAACAAGCTAGGTTTCAAGTTGTTAGATCGACTGGTTAAGCCAATTATTGAAGCTGTTAATTCGCAACGTCAGGCTCTCAATCTATTACCTTTTAGTAGTTCTAGTGATGCCTACTCTAAAATTGCTCAAATCTGCCGTCAACCTGCGGAGTTTGAATTTCCTCGACAGCAGTTGCCAGATTACTTCCATTTTGTTGGTAACTTTTATAGTCCTTTCAGTCGAGCAGCCGTTGATTTTCCCTACGAAAAGTTGAATGGGAAGCCCTTAATTTATGCATCTATGGGAACAATTCAAAATCGACTGTTGAATATTTTTAATCAGATTGCGGAAGCTTGCCAAGATCTAGATGTGCAACTGATTATTTCTTTAGGTGGATCGGCTGATCCTGAGAGTATGCCAGCCTTCGCAGGTGATCCGATTGTAGTGAAATATGCTCCGCAACTTGAAGTTTTGCAAAAAGCACAACTAACAATTACCCCTGCTGGATTAAATACGACGTTGGAGTCGCTTGGTTGTGGTGTGCCGCTGGTCGCCATCCCGATCGCAAATGATCAACCGGGGGTTGCTTCGCGTATTGCATGGACGGAAACGGGTGTGGTGATTCCTGTTAAAAAACTCACTGTTCCTAAATTGCGTCAAGCTGTGCAAACAGTTTTGTCAGAGTCGAAGTATCGGGACAATGCTAAAAAAATGCAATTAGCGATCGCCAACTCTGGTGGAGTCACTAAAGCGGCGGATATTGTGGAACAGGCGATCGCCACAGGCAAGCCTGTATTAAACAGAGGCTGATTCACCAGCTACGCGGGTGAATCAGCAAAACCTAGAAGATAATTGAGGCGCTTTGCGCCTCAATTATCTAGATTAGGAACTAAGAGCTTTGCTCAAAGCATTCAAGTTGGGAGGGCGATAGCTAGGATCATTCTGCCAACGTTGTTTCACAGTTTCGTGAAGAGTCTCAATATTTGCTGGTACTTGGCGCGAAATCTTGCCATCATATTTAAATGCTCCAGTTGGTTGATTGTCAAAGGGAGTCATGAAATTAGGATTGAGTTTAGTTTCCAAATAGCGGCGATCAATGGCTAGGTCTAGATTTTCCACCTTTTCCATCATCCAATTTAGAGTGATATCTGATAGACCAGAAGTTGCTTCAGTGCCGCCACCGATACAGCCATGTTCGCCAACAAACCATAATTGATTGATATTGGTATCTGCACCATCACTGATATTCATAGGGGTGACTTGAAAAGACTTGCGAATTTCATCGATCGCGATCGCATGGAAAGCATTTTGGATCAAGCGATTGACCTTAGTGTCAAAAAATTCATACTGTTTGTTGTTCCAGTTATCAAAGGGAAGAAAAGGCACTAAATCAGGAATCCCCAAAGCACCAACTGTATCCCAACAGCAAAGGGCGCGAATGGGAGGACGGCTACCATAATTAGCGCGAAACTTAACTGCTTCCTCTCCACTCGGTTTTTTAGAATCCGCGCGATCGCGATAGAGTTCATAGGCTTGGCTAGTTTTACGGACATATTGACGTATTAGCAGTCCAGAGCAGTAGATAAATCCTGCCAAACATCTGACTGTGTAAGCACCACGACTAAATCCAAATAGATAGATTTCATCACCTTCTTGATAGTTTAAGCTGAGAAATCGATAGGCTGATTCAATTTTCCGTTGAATACCCCAACCAAAAGCACCGCCACCGATCTTGTCAATAAAATTTCCTTCAGCGCCAATCCCATCATCATAAAATACGATTTGCTGCACATCGTTGTCATCCACTTTCCGAATAGATTGAGTCATTTTGACAACATTGCTAGCACCAGCGCTATCTAGATTCAACCAAGTTCCATCACAACAAACAATCAGTCTTTTCATGGTAATTTCTCCTAAACGCTTCTTACAGTGCTTTGCGCCCAAATCTAAAAACCTATAGCGAACGCTGCGTTTGAGCCATAGGTTTTAGCTCTGGCTTCTAATTGTGTCTGGCTCCTTATATAATATTCCAAAAATACTTGGAAATTATTCTATGCCGATCGCGTTCAAAAAATATCATGGATTAGGTAATGATTTTATCCTGATCGATAATCGTCACACCGCCGATCCGATCATTACGTCTGAGCAAGCCGTCAAATGGTGCGATCGCAATTTTGGCATTGGCGCAGATGGGGTCATTTTTTTACTAAATGCACCTAACAATGAACATCAAATGCGAATTTATAATTCCGATGGTTCTGAGCCTGAAATGTGTGGCAATGGAATTCGTTGCTTAGCGAAGTTTATGCAAGACTTGGGAATTCCTACAGTGGAAGACAAATATTCTATTCACACTGGTGCAGGCTTGATCGTGCCACAAATGGATGCTGACGGACAGGTGACTGTAGATATGGGCAAGCCATTTCTGACGGCTGCGGAGATTCCCACAACGCTAGGAGAAAGCGATCGCAAGGTAGTAGATTTTCCGCTAGAAGTCGGCGGTAAGACTTGGAATGTGACCACAGTTAGTATGGGCAATCCTCACTGTATGATTTTTGTCGATGATGTGGATAGCATTCCTTTAGCAGAAATTGGAGTTCTATTTGAACATCATCCAGTTTTTCCTAAGCGGACTAATACTGAGTTTGTTGAAGTTGTGAATCGCAATTATGTGAAGATGCGGGTTTGGGAACGTGGCGCTGGTGCGACTTTAGCCTGTGGTACAGGCGCTTGTGCGACGGTAGTGGCAGGAGTGCTTAATGATTTATGCGATCGCACTTGTACGGTCAATCTACCTGGTGGCGATCTCAAAATCCATTGGTCTATCGAAAGCGATCGCATTCTGATGACTGGCCCTGCGACGTTTGTATTTACTGGTACTGTAGAGTAAAAATATGAGTGAAACTATTTTTAGCAAAATTATTAGCAAGGAAATTCCTGCCGCAATTTTGTATGAGGACGACTTGTCCTTAGCTTTCCGCGATGTCAATCCCCAAGCACCTGTGCATTTTTTAGTAATTCCTAAAAAGCCGATTGTTAAGTTGGCAGATGCAACTATTGAAGACCAATCTCTATTGGGGCATTTGCTGCTAGTCGCTAATAAAGTGGCAAGTCAAGAGGGCTTAACTGCCTTTCGCTTAGTTACTAACTGTGGTGCTGAGGCTGGACAATCAGTCTTCCATTTGCATATTCATGTACTTGGTGGACGATCCTTTGACTGGCCCCCAGGTTAAATCCAAGAGAAGATAGGTGACGCTTCACGCCGCCAATCTTCTTGTTAATTTATGACAATTATTGCCATTGATTTTGGAACTAGTAATACAGCGATCGCAATTCTTGAAATGGATAGCGATCGCCAGATTGCTATGCCGCAAACCATTAAATTTGATCATATCTCTCGTAGCTTTGAAACCTCTGAGGGCTTGTCTTGGTTAGTTCCTAGTCTGGTTTATGTGACTGAAGGTATAGACAAATTTTTATTGGGAGAACAGGCGCGATCGCAGTCTCAATTTGCGGGGCAACCTGAAACATTAGCGCGACTATGGCAAGGATTTAAGCGAGATATGGTGGCAAGATATCGATCGCCAGCCCGTGAGATTGATGGCGAGATTTATGATGCCGAGGCGATTGCCGAAATATTTTTAACAGAACTTTGGCGGCGCTTGTTAGCCCAACAAATCCATCCCACACAACTAATTTGTACGGCTCCCATTGGTGCATTTGAGGCATATTTACATTGGTTTCAGGGCTTGGCACAACGATTAGGAATCCATAACCTCCAGATGATTGATGAGTCCACGGCGGCGGCTTTGGGTTATGCAATTACGCGACCTAACACTCTCGTATTGGTGGTGGACTTTGGTGGTGGTACGTTGGATCTGAGTCTAGTGAGAACTGCACCGATTGCCGATGATCCTGACCAGAGGCAGATTACGAAAGCGGAAGTGATCGCTAAATCAGATGCTTACATCGGTGGTATTGACATTGATCGGTGGATTGCGGAATATTTTTTGCGTCAGATAGCAATAGAGCGATCGCAAATTTCGGCGGCAAATTGGCTCAGTCTTTTAGCTTTGTCGGAACAAGTCAAAATTAAATTATCGTTAGTTCAGGAAGTAACAGAAGTTTGGGTTGATCAGCAGCAGGATTCCTATGAATTAAAGATTACTCAAAATGAATTATCAGAAATTTTAGAACAAAATCAAATGATTGCTCAATTACGAGAAGCGATCGATGAAGTCTTGGCGATGGGATTGCGGCGCGGTATTAGTAAGGCGGCTATTGAACAGATTCTCTTAGTTGGTGGTAGTTGTCAGATTATCGCAATTCAACAGTTAATAGCTGCATATTTTGGGAAGTCGAAGGTTAAGTTTGAGAAGCCCTTTGAAGCGGTTGCTCACGGAGCTTTGGTCTTAGGGCAAGCGATCGCGATCTCAGATCATTTACGTCATAGTTATGCCATTAGACTTTGGGAACCTTATTTACATCAATATTCCTATTATTCGCTATTTGAGAAAGGCACAAAATATCCTTGCCAGCGTACTGAGCCATTGATCTTACAGGCGGCGATCGCTGACCAAGCGGAGATCTATTTAGATATTGGCGAGGTGGCTGATTTGGCACAAGCGGAAGTGACCTACGATCGCCAAGGCAAGATGACCAGTAGCCAATTACTCAAACGCTCAGATTTTCAATCCTTAACGGTTAGCAACGACTTTGCTCAAGAACTTGATCTCGAAAAAATCTGTGTGGCTCGACTCGATCCCAAGGGCAAAGTAGGCGTTGATCGCTTGAGCGCCACCTTTGAGGTAACGGCTCGGCGTGTCCTCATCGCCACAGTACGCGATTTATTAACTGAGCAAGTGCTGATTAATCAGCAAGCGATCGCAAAATTAGAGTAATAACACAGCGCTTTACGCTCAAACCCGAACCAAGAACTTTTTTGAAAGTGTTGCTTTGCAACACTTTCAAAAAAGTTCTTGGTTCGTTTGATCAGAAATTGCTATGAAGAATAGATTGGTGGTGCAGAGCGCCGCCAATCTATTCTTTTGGCGGGTTCGTGCTAGATTTGTAAAGCGAAGTTCTTTAGGCAGTATGTCCCATCCTATTTATCTGACGAAATCTGATCTCAAAACTGCCCGCAGTTGCTCAACCAAACTGTATTACAAAAAATTGGGCTATCCCTCGGGTGATCGCGTAGATTCGTACAGTAGGATTTTAGCTGATGGAAATTTTATCATCAGTAAGATTGCACATCTGCTCTATCCAGAAGGAATTTATATATCTGCAAATTTTAGCTCTGAAGAAAGTCTTGCTAGTGCAGTTCAAGAGACCCTGAAATACTTACAACAAGAGAACGTAGTTCTTTTTGAACCAGTTCTCTATTCAGAGCATAAACTTGCGCGTGCGGATATTTTAATCAAAACAGGCGATCGCATTGAAATAGTTGAAATTCGCTCTAAGGGATTTGATAGTCAAGCTCACGAAGAATTAGTTAAATATCGTAATTTATCACTATTTCGGAATAAGCGAACTGGCAAAGTGGGTGGCGAATGGAGAAGTATTATCGAAGATGTCGCCTATCAAACAGGAATATTGCAAGCCATGCTAGCTGAGCATTTACCAAACTTGCAAGCTGAAATTTCTCCATATTTGTTAGTTCCTGATCGCGCTAAATCGACTACAATTGAGAATCTCGCTGACTATTTTCAAATCCAGCGTTTATCTTCTCATCGGAACTCCTTATCAAAATTTAACGGCATTAAAATCAACTTCACGGGCGATGTAGAAGCTCTAAAAGAAGATCAGTTTTTGACCAAGGTTGACATCAGTACTGAAGTTTTGGAACTAATTGAACCAACACTGACCACTGCTCAACAATATATTCATTATTTAATCAATCAATCGCCCGAAATCTTCGCTCCCATTGGGAAAGGCTGTAAGGGTTGTGAATATCGAGCTAGCGATCGCGACTCCCGTGATGGATATAGGGAATGTTGGGGTGATCTTGCGGATGTGGAAAATCATGTGTTTGATCTCTATCAAATGGGAAGAATTGGCAGTAATGAGGCTCCTCTAGTCAATGAATTAATTCAGCAAAAGAAAGTAAGCATGTTTGACGTTCCCCTCGAAGAACTCAACGATTACACCTACAGCTATCGCCAATTAGTTCAAATTGAATATACGCAAAAAAATAAAGAATGGATTTCTGAACATTTACCCAAGATCGTCACCCAAATTGAATATCCTATTCATTTTATTGATTTTGAAACTTCACGCATGGCAATCCCCTATCGCGCAGGGATGCGAACCTTTGAGCAAGTAGCTTTTCAGTGGAGTTGTCATACGATATTGGAGCCTGATGCGCCACCAATTCAGCAGGAATGGCTTGACCTTGAGAATACCTTCCCTAATTTTCAGTTTGCAGAATCTCTCATGGAATGTCTTGGTGATCGCGGCACAATTCTCACATGGGCAACCCATGAAAACAGTGTTTTGCGAGATATTTATTATCAAATGCAAGCCTATGACTATCAAAATCCGCAATTACAGCTATGGCTAGCCAACACTGCAAAACTTGGGACTAAGGGCAAGTCCCATCTTATCGACATGAATGCGTTAACTCTCAAGCATTATTTCCATCCTTTAATGAAAGGTCGGACTTCTCTTAAGTGTGTTTTACCAGCAGTCTGGAAAACAAATTCCTATCTCCATGAGATTCCTTACTTTAAAGAATACTATTGCGATCGCGATGGTGAAATCCTAAATCCTTACGATGTTCTAACCCAAATGCAGATAGGCGATCGCACCCAAGTAATTAATGAAGGGGCGGGGGCAATGTTAGCATATCAAGACTTAATGTATGGTGAGTTTAAGTCCCAACATCCCCTAGAGCGATCGCAATGGAAGGAACTTCTCTATCAATATTGTCGTCTTGATACGATGGCAATGGTAATCATTTGGACTCATTGGCAAAATTTATGCCGTCAGGCTTAAGCACCAAACCCAATAAGCGAGTTGTGGCGCTTCGCGCCACAACTCGCTTATTGGGTTTGTGTCCTAACAAGAATAGCAATAGCTATGTAGGTAGGCGTAATTAAATATAAAACCCAAAGAAGCTGATTCGCCCGCTTTGCGGGCGAATCAGCTTCTTTGGGTTCTGGTTTTTATTATGACAAGGTACTTATACAAAGAATTAACAGAATGTAGTTTTAGATCAAAACGTGATTGTTCAAACAAATTACAGTAAAATTCGTACATCGCAAAAGTCTTCAATTTAATGTTACGCAGAATTCTATTAGTCCTAGTAACTTTTGTCTTAATAATTATATTTAGTGCCTGTACCCAACTTCAAGAGCCAAAAACTTTGCGCGTGGGACTAAATGATTGGCTTGGCTATGCGATCGCTATTTATGCAAAAGAAGCTAAGCTTTTTGAAAAGCATGGAATCAAAGTTGATTTAGTAGAATTTAGCAATCAACAGGATAACATTAGAGCGACTATTCGTGGTTCTCAGGACATGAGCTTCGTTACACTTTGGGAAGTCATGCAGGTTGATCCGAGCAATGATCGCCCAGTAGTAATTCTTGTTTCTGATATATCGCATGGCTCCGATGGCATCGTAACCCGTAAAGGCATTAACTCTCTCGAAGACTTGAAAGGTAAAAAAGTGGGTGCAAAATTGGGAACAGTCGCTCATTTAATACTATTGGAAGCTCTGAAGTCTGCCCAACTTAAGCCTGAAGATATTGAAATTGTTAGTGTCTCTAATGAAAAGGGAGCAGAACTTCTAAAATCTCAAGCCATTGATGCTGCTGTAATGTGGCAACCATTACTCAGCAAAACTCAAGTTGCTACAGATGGCAAAATTATCTTTACAACTGAAGATGTGGACAGCTTAGTGCTAGATACCCTTGTCACAGGTGCAAAAAACTTAGCACTAAATAAAAAGAATTTAGCCAAATTTATTGCTGCTTGGTTTGATGCAATACAGGATGTCGAGGCTACACCAGATAAAGTGTTCAACATTATTGCTACACAGATTGGTGAAACCAAAGAATCCGTATCTAATGGCTATAAGGGAATCATAAAGGGAAATATTGCTCTAAATAAAAGGATGTTTGCTATGGATGGAAGACTGAAACAATCAATTCAAGAAATTAAAATGCTACTTCAAGAAGACCTGCGTCATAGCAAAATTATTCGTGACGATGTTGATGTTAATGCAGAACCATTGATGATGGCTCTTGAAGGTTTACGACCATGAATAAAAGCTTGACACGTCAACTACTGGGCGGATTTAGCATCCCTTTGGTAACAGTAGGTTTTTTAACTCTATGGATAAACTATAGCCTGATACAGATCGATGTGAGTAAGCAAGTACAGAAACGAGCGCAGTCGATTGCTCGCGCCCTAGAGTTTGGTACTGAAGGATTAATTGAAAATGGCAATACTCTAATTTTACAACGGATGGTACAGAATTATGAAACTCTACCAACTGTAATTGAGATTGATATCATTGCACCTGATGGCAATTCCATAATTGATAAAAGAATTACTAGTAATCGAGAAAATCATACTTATAAAAAGTTCTATGCCACAGTACTTCCATATCTCGAAAAAGCTACTCAGGACGGTTTAGAGGCAACCTTAGAAACTACAATTAACAACAAACCAGCGATTCTCTACATATTGCCATTTAGTAGCACTCTATTTAAGAATATTGATCCGCAATATCAAAACAAACGTGGCTTAGTAATCGCTGCAATTGATTTGCAGCAATCACAACAGGAGGCTTGGGAAATCTTCTTAACTACCACAGTCGTTATGGTGACAGGATCTCTAGTGATCTCAAGTGTAATGTTAGGCTTGATACAGGTATATGCTCTCCGTCCTTTAAATATTATTACTAAAGCCATTAATGCCAGTAAAAATAGAGGCAATATTGAATTAAGAGAGTCTTTGCCAAACAATGAAATTAGTTACTTAGCTGACACTTTGATAACAGCGATCGCCCAGATTCAAAATTTTGAAAAAGCTAAGAATGAAGAATTACGCAAAATCAATAATGAGCTAGCTCAACTTAGTGAATCCTTGGAACTTAAAGTCATTGAAAGGACTGCGGAACTCACTAATATGAATACAGAACTAGAAGTAGCAAAAGAAGATGCTTTAGATGCTAGTAAAGCCAAAAGTTTGTTTCTCGCTAATATGAGTCATGAGCTAAGAACTCCTCTCAATGCCATCTTAGGATTTGCCCAATTGATCATAGAAACAGATGATATCCCCGAAGAAACTAGAGAACAGTTAGGTATTATTCGTAATAGTGGTGAGCATTTATTGAGTCTTATCAATAATATTCTAATCATGTCAAGGATAGAATCAAATAAACAGTCTCTATCTTTAAATGTATTTAATTTAAGTGAATTCCTTGTTAATGTTCAGCAAATAATTGCATTCAAAATACGAGAAAAAAACCTATGTTTACTCATCGATAACCAACTAGATTTGGACAGTTTTATTAAAGCAGACGAATTAAAATTAAGACAAGTACTCATAAACTTACTTAACAATGCTATTAAGTATACTCATAGCGGAAGTGTCACCCTAAGAATAATACCTGATCGCCTCAATGTAGATTACTCCCAAGATCCAATCGGAATTAGTCAAACAAAAGAAAGAACCTTATTTTTTGAAGTCGAAGATACGGGCATCGGAATTAGTTCAGAAGATTTAGACAATATTTTTCAACCGTTTTTCCAATCTAATTCAGACAGACAGTATCGTGAAGGCACGGGATTGGGACTGTCAATTAGTAAGCAATTTATTAATTTAATGGGAGGTGATATATCTGTCTCTAGCCAATTAGAAGTTGGTACAAACTTTAAATTTTATATTTCAGTTAACTATGTTCTCAACCAATCTTTAGAATCATTAAAGACAGAAGCAACTGTGCCTCAAGTCCCTCGGCAATCATCGCAACTCAAAATACTTCTAGCTGAAGACAATCTTTTTAATCAGGTGATTACCATAAAAATGCTAGAACGACTGGGCTACAGCGCTGATGTGGTCAATAATGGGATAGAAGCTCTTGAGAAGCTTGAAGTACAAAATTACGATGTCATTTTGATGGATATTCAAATGCCAAAGATGGATGGATTAGAAGCAACTAGACGCATTTTGAATAATTCTTCCTTTAAGCAGAAGCCCATAATTATTGCTTTGACTGCCAATGTCATGGAGGAAGACCGCGAAACTTGTTTCGCCGCAGGTATGTGTCAGTTTATAGGTAAGCCAGTCAAAATCGAAATACTTCAGGGGGCGTTAGAGCAAGTTGTGTCATCCATTACTTAAAGCCCAGATTACCCTGTTGCCTGCGTAGCGGGCAACAGGGTAATCTGGCTCTGGTTTATAGCTATAGATTGGCATTGCAGAAATTTATGCTCGAAAATAATTTACAACAATGGCTCAAATTAGCGCAAATAGAATCCGCTAAGGGCAAGCTGCCAAGTTATATTCCGTTGTTAGCCAATGCCAATCCACAGACGATCGCGATCGCGATTTTAGGAAACAATCAGATTGCGGGTGGCGATATTCACCTTCAGTTTCCGTTAATGAGCGTAGTCAAGCCATTTTTACTGTTGTACCTACTAGAAACTCTTGGCAGTGACCTAGTTTTTAAATTAGTAGATCGCCAAGCCTCTGACTTACCATTTAACGTAATCCCTCAAGGTAAGCCGCCCAATCCTATGCTTAACTGTGGCGCGATCGCGATCGCTTCATTACTAGACTCATATATAAGTCTCCAAATTTGGTTAAATCAGCGATCGGGAGCAAATTTGACCCTTGATCTAGCCATGCTTGAGTCGGTGCGATCGGTCAACAATAGACGCAACTTAGCGATCGCAGCTCAATTGCAAAACTTAGGGTTAATTGCTAATCCCGATCAAGCGCTAGCCACTTACGAAGAAATTTGTTGTTTGCGCGGCAATGTCGAAGATCTCGCCAAAATCGGCACATTGCTAATATCAAGCAATATTAATCAGTCTTTAGCTAAACAGCATTCCTTAGTGTTGGAGATCATGGCTAAATGTGGAATATACGAAAGTTCCGCAAAATTTGCACAAGATATTGGTTTACCTGCCAAATCCAGCATTAGTGGCGCTTTGTTAGCGATCATGCCCCACCAAGCGATCGCCTGTTATAGTCCTGCTCTCGACGCGATCGGTAATTCCGTAGCAGGATTATTTCTCATCCAAAAAATTAAAAACCAAGCCCCATAAAGCGCTAAGCGCCTTCTTAAAAGTGGCGGCGCGAAGCGCCGCCACTTATTTACGGGAGTTTATTAACAACAGCAATTTATCGCCAATCACCACCAAAATTAAAATTTTTCGATAGATCTTTGCGATCGTGTATATACAACTACCTTTATCCGATAAAATGAAAAACGCTAAAAAGTTTTTGGTTGTAAGCAGAGAATAAGTAAATGAGTACCTTTGAGCAAGTTCAAGAAATCGTTGCATCCCAATTAGGCGTTGATAAAGCTGAAGTTAAGCCAGAAGCTAGCTTTGCGAACGACCTTGGCGCTGATTCTCTCGATACTGTTGAACTAGTTATGGCTCTAGAAGAAAAGTTCGGCGTTGAAATCCCAGACGAAGACGCAGAAAAGATCGCTACAGTCCAGAATGCAGTTGACTACATTGACAGCAAACAAGCCGCTTAGGTGATGTTTGCTCAGCAAAGCTTTGTTGCTCAGCAACAGAGCTTTGCTACTTTTGAAACTCTTGACATATTGATTCCAAACGAAATGCAGAACCCTCAGCCCCTCTATCGCGTCGTTGTCACTGGACTAGGTGCTATCACCCCGATCGGTAACACGGTCGAGGAATACTGGCAAGGTCTAGTTGAGGGTAGGAATGGGATTACAGAAATTACTCGCTTTGATACGACCGAGCACGAATGTCGTGTGGGCGGAGAAGTTAAGGATTTCGATCCCCTTGCCTATCTCCCAGCTAAAGAATCTCGCCGTATGGATCGCTTTGCTCAATTTGGCGTATGTGCCAGCATCCAAGCATTGCGTGATGCCAATCTCGAAATCACACCGCTTAACGCGCCTCAGATTGGGGTTTTGTTGGGGACGGGAATTGGTGGCTTGCAAGTACTCGAAGATCAGCATGAAATCATTCGGACTAAAGGACCTTCCCGTTGTAGTCCCTTTATGATTCCGATGATGATTGGTAATATGGCGGCAGGACTAACTGCTATTCACACAGGCGCACAGGGACCAAATTCCTGTACAGTCACAGCTTGCGCGGCTGGTTCCAACGCGATCGGGGATGCATTTCGTCTCGTCCAGAGTGGCTTTGCCCAAGCCATGATTTGTGGCGGTACTGAGGCGGCGATTACTCCCCTCGGTTTTGCAGGATTTGCTTCAGCTAGAGCCATGTCCCGCCGTAATGATGACCCTGCCCATGCATCACGCCCTTTTGATAAGGAACGTGATGGTTTTGTGATGGGTGAAGGTGCAGGCATTTTGATCATCGAAAATCTTGACCACGCTTTGGCAAGGGGTGCAAAAATCTATGCCGAAATTATTGGCTATGGCTGTACCTGCGATGCCTATCACATGACCTCACCTTCTCCCGATGGTGAAGGTGCAGTGAGAGCAATGTCTTTAGCGCTTAAGGATGGCAATATCACCCCTGACATGGTGGACTACATCAATGCTCACGGTACAAGCACCGCCGCTAATGATAAGACTGAGACAAAGGCTATCAAAAAAGTTTTAGGCGATCGCGCCTATAAGGTGGCAGTTAGCTCTACTAAGTCGATGACAGGACATTTGTTGGGTGGCTCTGGTGGTATTGAGGCTGTAGCGACAGTTTTGGCAGTCAAAAATGACATCGCGCCACCAACGATGAACCTAGAAAATCCTGATCCTGAGTGTGATCTCGATTATGTGCCTAACAAATCTCGCCCAATGCCGATCAATGTAGCAGCTTCTAATTCCTTTGGTTTTGGCGGTCATAACGTTACTTTAGTTTTCAAAAAGTATAGTTAATTCAAAAATTAGCTAGAGTGCAAAACACTCAATCACAAACTCAAAAGCCCCAAAAGTGTTGCGAAGCAACACTTTTGGGGCTTTTGATTAAAGAAAAAAAGAGCGGCGCAAAGCGCTGCTCTTTTTCCTTTAATTGCTTAGCAATGCTTCAACAAATTCATAACTTGAGAATGGGCGCAAGTCTTCAATACCTTCGCCCGCACCGATAAACCTAATTGGCAATCCTAATTGTTGAACCACTGCGATCGCCACACCACCTTTGGCAGTGCCATCAAGCTTAGTGAGAATGATGCCAGTAATACCTGCGGATTGGGCAAAGACTTCAGCTTGCTTAAGCCCGTTTTGTCCGAGGGTAGAGTCTAGAACTAGTAAGGATTCGATTTTGGCATCTGCGGATTTTTTATCGACGATACGGCGAATTTTGCTCAGTTCTTCCATCAAGTTTTTCTTATTTTGCAAGCGTCCTGCGGTATCGACTAGTAATAATTCTGTACCTCTAGCTTGAGCCGCGCTAATGGCATCAAACACAACCGCCGCAGGATCAGCATTTTGAGCAGGGTTTGAAATCACATCTACATTTGATCGGAGTCCCCAACTCTTGACTTGTTCGACAGCCGCCGCACGGAAGGTGTCAGCAGCAGCGATTAGGGTCTTATACCCTGACTTAACACTTAGATGAGAGAGTTTACCAATCGTGGTGGTTTTTCCAGCGCCATTGATGCCTGTAATCAACCAAATATTTAGTTGGTTCTTTTCAGGAATCAACATCGGAATTGGGTCGCCGCCTTTTTGTGCCGAGATATCAAGCATCTCGCGCAATATCTGTTTGAGATAGGCGATCGCTTCCTCAGGTGGTAGTACTTCTGCACGCAGTTTATCTTGCAGTTTAGAAATGATTTGATCAGTTGCCTTCACGCCAACATCGGCTTGTAAGAGTAATGCTTCGATATCATCGACAGCATCGGCACTGAGAGGTCCTTGCCCCACAATGGACTTAAGTTGATTGACTAGTGATAGGCGAGTTTTATCTAAACCTTGACGGAGCCGATTGAGCCAAGTAATTTCTTCGACAGAAATATCTTCTGGTCGCCGCCCTTGAGAGGCAAGCACTTCGGCTGACCAGATAAAATCATCATCAAACTTGATTGTGGCTTTGCGGCGAGGCACTGGCTTGACTTCTGGCTCAGGCTCAATGATCGCAGTGGCTTCAAGGGCGGCAATACGCGCTAAGCGATCGCTTTCTGACTGCATCCAAAAAGGTACAGCTTCATTGGCGGGAGCAGTTTCTGGGGTTATCTCTGTCGTTATGACTTCAGCGATCACTTCGGATGTTTCCACCTCTTGAGTAGCTTCTTCAATTGGCTCTAGTGAAGGTTTAGTAACGTCTGAATCTGATTCAATATTTGCTTCAACAACTGGTAGCTCATTAGAAGATGGTTCAGTTATCTCTGACTGACTAATTTCTGGCTGACTGATTTCTGGATCAGCGGAGTCAACAGGCTCACTAATTTCTGGTTCAGCAATCTTTGCTGAGGCATCTTCAGACTGTTGCTGAACATTGGCATAGGCAGCTTTTGCCCAATTTAATAGATCTTGAGATGCTGGGGATGCGATCGGCGCAGGTTCAACAAGTTCAGGCTCATTTTTTTCGGGTTGGACTGACTCCACAGATTGATCCTGTTGATTTTTAGGATCTTTCTCATCATCAAACTTTCGCCGAAACCAGTTGAATACCATACTATTACCTTCGCACAATGCCTAAATCTAATTTTACGGCGTATGGGTGATTAGCGTTAAATCAGATGTAGACGGTTTTCCGAAATTTCTATCACTAACGATCGCGATCGCCATAATCATGATAAGAATTGCTGTGCGTGCTGGCTGATGTCACCAAATTGATTCATATTAAGTTTGACCTAAATAGTTAATGCTGAAACGCGAAAAGCCTGTCACAGCAACAACACCATTAGAGTATCTAGGAAAATAGTTGATGGAAACCGATAAGAAACTTAAAAGTAAAAATATTAGAGGTGGCAATCATATCTTGTACAAAATGTTTAAGTGGATTGTCGTTAGACCTGTGCTGTATGTATTTTACCAAGAGCGCATTTATGGCTCAGAAAATGTGCCGCTTACTGGCAAATTAATTGTGGTTAGCAACCATGCTAGTGACTTTGATCCTTTGATTGTTGGCAGTTGTATGGGGCGTGCCGTAGCTTTTATGGCAAAGGAAGAGTTGTTTAAAATACCAGTTATTGGTCAGGCAATTACTGCCTTTGGGGCTTATCCCGTCAAGCGCGGGGCAGGCGATCGCGGCGCTCTCAGGGCGGCGATCGGATCGATTGAGCAAGGGTGGGCAACGGGGATATTTTTGGAGGGGACACGCACCCTTGACGGTAGGGTGACATCTCCCAAGTTGGGAGCAGCAATGATTGCGGTGAAGACTCAGGCTCCATTCTTGCCAATTAGTATCTGGGGTACTGAAAGAATTTTGCCGAAAGGTAAAAAGTTTCCTAAGTTATTTCAACCTGTCACTGTCAGGATCGGTCAACTCATTCCACCACCTGAAGCTAGCGATCGCGCTACCCTCGAAGCCTACACTCAAAAATGTGCGGATGCAGTTAATGAGCTGCACGCTTTAGGTAGATAGAAAAGACTCCATATTTTAATTTTGTCCCCAGCGCTTTGCGCTGAGATAACAAAGGCGGCACTTCGCGCCGCCTTTGCTGGACAGACATATAAAACCCAAAAAACGCTAGGTGGAGCTTCGCTCCACCTAGCGTTTTTTGGGTTAACGGTTATTCTGGCGAATATGCTAACAAAGTACCGTTTTGTCCCAGTACAAAGCCGCGATCGCTGGAAAAGAAATAAATCTTGTAAAGGTTCGCGCCTACATTGGCTGCCGACATATCACGTTCCCAAGTTTTGCCACCATCGCCGCTATGCAACAATCGAGAGCTACCACCTGAAATCCAGACATTATTTTCATCCTGATATTTGAGATCGAGCAATCCAAATGCACCGCCTTCCCTAGGAGTTTGTTTTTTCTCCCAAGTGTCAAAGCTGCCAACTTCACTAAATTGCACCTGACCACCACGATTTAACATCCACAGGCGATTGTCAGGGCTGTAACCCATATTCTGCACACGGCGAGAGCTGTTGCGATTGTGTTGTACCCAAGTCATATCCCCTGGTTGCCATGTGGAATAAAAATTTCCATTTGCTGAAATGGCAACGTAGCGACCATCATCACTACGATTGAGGTTACGCGCATTTCCTACAGCCTGAGTAACCAGAGCTTTCCAATTTTGTCCAGCATCTTGAGTGCTATAGATTGCGCCTAAATCTGTGACCATCTCAGCTGAGTTTTTTCCAGAAGCCACGATCGCAAAGGGATCTCCAGGTAACTTCGAGCTAAGTCCGATGCGTGACCATGACTTACCCATATCAGTGGTGTGTAGCAATAGAGCAGGTTGCCCTGTGATCCAGCCTTCATTTCCCGAAAAGCTGACTGATGAAAATCGGTAAATACTATCACCAAGATCGAGATTGCGCTCTTCCCATGTTTTGCCGCCGTCAGTGGATTCCAGCAAGGTTGCCTCAGTGCCGACTAGCCAGCCGTGGCTAGGATCATTTTTGTCAAACCACAGATCAAGGGGCGTAATTGCGACGGGTAGATCAACTTTGTGCCAATTTCCATGATTGGCAAAGGCTGGCGAGATATTACCAAAGAGAAGTGTACAGGTTAAGAATATTCCAAGAAAAAAAGAGCTAAGCAAACGTTTTATGCTTGTATTCATAAAGATTTTCATAAATATAAAAAATATAATTTTTAAAGATGTAAAGCTTCACATCTTTGCTAGGTAGGCTAATTACAGCGCTTTGCGCTCAAACCCGAACCAAGAATTTTTTAAAAGTTTTGCTTTGCAAAACTTTTAAAAAATTCTTGTGGTTCGTTTGCTAGGAAATTGCTGTAAATATAAAACCCAAAGAAGCTAATTCGCCCACGAAGCGGGTGAATCAGCTTCTTTGGGTTCTGGGTTTTTAAGATGCCAAGGTACTTAATCGAGAGCGTAAAGACTAATAAAAAAGGCGACTGCTAGCGCCAATGAACCAAATATGAGTAAGTTTTTCTGCCCTGGAGTCATGACATTAACTCCAAATCCATAACCTAGATTTTCGGTAAATCCAGACGGCTTAGCGGCAATCCCAATGTCAGCAAAAGCTTTTTTCTTGGTGTTACATACTGGACAGCGCCAGTCATCCGCGATCGCTTCAAAGGCTGTGCCAGCAGGAATATTACGCTTGGTGTCACCGACCGATGGTTCATATATATAGCCGCAAACACCACATTCATGGCGGTGCAGCTCTTCCTCTATTTCAGGAATAGTTACGTCTGGGACATTTATTTCAGCACTAATCTGAGAATTGATTTCAGGTTCGACTTCAGTGCTAGCGGTTTCTGTAACTATTGATTCAGGTTCCATACGTTTGATCGGGCAAAATGCGATCGCTTAGTAATTCTGTTACAAATTATTACATCTTTTTGACAGCCTTTTTGACCAGCCTTGCGGTTTCTTATTGCGCTTGCCGCAAAGATGAGTGGCGGCGCGGAGCTCCGCCACTCATCTTGGGATTTAAAAGCTGTAAGTTAATATTTGCGGGGTGTGTAGACTCTTACGCGATCGCCCATTTCTCCCATCTTTAAAATCTTAGTTTTACTAGAACCAACAATCAACACCATTTGCATATCCGCCAGTTCGGGCGCTAACTCTTGCAAAGTAATCACGCGCACATTTTCGCCCTTGCGCCCCATTTTGTGACCTAAAATCACAGGCGTATTCGGTGATCGCCATTGCAAAAGAATATCTCTAGCCTCACTTAATTGCCATTTGCGCTGTGTGGAAATGGGATTGTAAAGGGCGATCACAAAATCTGATTGGGCCGCCGCCGCCAGTCTTTGCGTGATCACTTCCCAAGGCTTGAGAATATCGGACAGGGAAATCAGGCAAAAATCATGACCAATAGGAGCGCCGATCGCGGCGGCGGCAGCTTGGACGGCGGAGATTCCAGGGGCTACATGAATATCTATATGATTCCATTGCGGGGCATCTTGATCAACAACTTCAAAAACTGCTGCCGCCATGCCATATATTCCTGCATCGCCCGATGAGATGATCGCCACGGATTTACCAGACTGAGCTAGCTCTAGGGCATGACGAGCGCGATCTAGTTCCACTCGGTTGTCAGTGGCATGGATGTTTTTGCCTTTGGTATATTCCCTAATCAAATTTAGATAGGTTTTATATCCGATAAAATCCGTAGTATTTTCGAGAATATCTTTGACTTCAGGAGACATCCATTTGGCGGCTCCTGGCCCCGTGCCAATGATCGAAACTTTGCCTGTGGGTAATGCTTGTGGATTGGTCGCAGATATGTCAATCACAGGCGAGGCAATAACTTGATATGCCAAATATTTTGTTGAGAGAGTATCCGCGATCGCTTTTACTCTATCCAAATCCACAACCACCTCAATCTGATGTTCAGCAGTATCTTTGATGGGTAGATTGCTGTCAATTAGCCAGTCAGCATTGGCGATCGCATCTCCAATCAGCTTTACATTTGCTCCTGCTAATAAATCCGCCAAGAAAGTCTTAGCCTGTTGGTCATCATTTAATAAGCGATAGTCAGAAGGTGGATTGAGTAATGAAGTTTGAAAGCGCAGTTCCCCTGTCGTGGTGATCGCAGCTTGGATTTTGAGAATATTGGCGATTTCTTTGGCAAGAGTATTTGCGCCATTGAGTCCACCCAATAGTGGTACGACGGCACTGCCATCTTCGGCGATCGCAATTACAGGTGGCTCGGCGCGTTTATCAGAAAGTAAAGGTGCTAGCGATCGGATCAGGATACCTGAGGCACAGATGCCAATGATCGGATGTCCTTCGCTAAAGAGTTGCCTAATGATTTCGCTAAATTTGGCGTATTGGCGATCGGCGTTTTGAGTACGCGATTCTAGTCCGTAAATAGTTGGTTTAGGGAATGATTCAGAAATTGCAGCTTGAATTTGTCGGGCGATCGCAATACTTTTTTCTCCTAAAATGATAATGGCAGGCGGTTTCATTGGTGACTACACACATAACGATTACTTAAAATCCAGATTGCTTTGCCGCCCGCGTAACAAGCGGCAAAGCAATCCCTAAAGAAAGAGGCGGCGCTATGCGCCGCCTCTTTCTTTAGGGATTGGCTATCTAGCTTAGGTAAGTATAGCCATTCAAGCAATGCTCATACTTTTGTAAAAACAGCCTTGCTTCATCAAGGGTAATTTGTTTGTCTTGAAGAGCGCGTTCTGTCTCTTGGCGAATATTCTCTAGCATCGAGTCGCGATTATACTGCACATAGGCTAATACCTCAGTCATCGAATCGCCCTTAATCACATGTTCTACCTTATAACCTGTGGGCGTAGCGTGAATATGTACCGCATCGGTATCGCCAAAGAGATTATGTAAATCCCCAAGAATTTCTTGATAAGCACCACCCAAAAACAGTGCCAAATAGTAAGGTTCTTCGGCAATAAATGGATGCATCTCTAGCACAGACTTAACATCACGCAAATCGATGAAGCGATCAATCTTGCCATCACTATCACAGGTGAGATCGGCGATCGTGCCGCGACAGGTGGGTTCTTCATTAAGACGATGGATCGGCATAATTGGGAACAGTTGATCGATCGCCCAGCTATCGGGTGCTGATTGGAAGACAGAGAAGTTGCAATAGTAAGTCAAAGCCATTGACTTTTCGAGATCTTCTAAATCATCAGGCACATAATTTAATTGGCGAGTCACCTTGAGAATGCGATCGCAACATTCCCAAAAGAGTCTTTCGATTCTGGCGCGTTGTTTGAGGGTCAAGTAGCCAAAGGTGAATAGGCTGATCGCCTCTTGGTTAAACTGCACCGCATCATGATAAATCTCTTGGTAATTCTTCTCATTGATGTTTTCTAACGTCTCAAAGAGATTGCGAACGATCATATGTTCGTCTTCCTTAAGAGGCTCAATCTGCTGATTGGGAATGCCACTGATGCCCATCACATCAAAAACTAATACCGATTGATGGGAAGCGATCGCGCGACCACTTTCACTAGTGAGAGTCGGCACTGGCACACCTTTACTAGAGCAAGCATCCTTCACTGCCGCGACAATATCGTAGGCATAGTTCTGCATACTGTAGTTTTTGGAAGCGTAGAAATTGGTTTTAGAACCATCATAATCAACGCCTAAACCGCCTCCCACATCTAAGTGTCCCATCGGTGCGCCCAAGGCGGCGAGCTGCACATAGACCTGTCCTGCTTCTCTCAGGGCATCTTTGATTGTGCTGATGTTGCTAATTTGCGAGCCGATGTGAAAATGTAGGAGCTTCAAAGAATCCAACATATTCGCTGACTCTAATTGTTCAACAGCTTCCAGAATCTCCCACATGCTCAAGCCAAACTTAGCGCGATCGCCAGTTGAGTCTTCCCAATGTCCAACTCCTTTGGCACTGAGCTTAGCTCTAACGCCCACCACAGGAGCAATTCCCAATTTAGTGGCGGCACGGATGATCATCTCCACTTCTTCTAACTGTTCAATGACGATGATCGTGTTTTGTCCCAACTTGCGCGCCAAGATGGCAGTCTCAATATATTCTGCGTCCTTGTAACCGTTGCAAATCAGCAAAGCCCCTGGGGTGCGAAGTGTCGATAGAGCTATCAAAAGCTCTGGTTTAGAACCTGCTTCTAGTCCAAATTGAAAGGGTTGACCAAATTTAGCAATTTCTTCTACCAATTGCCTCTGTTGGTTGACCTTAACAGGAAATACGCCGCGATAAGTACCGTTGTAGTTGTAACGGGCGATCGCCTTAGCAAAAGTGGCATTAAGACGCTCAATGCGATCGGCTAGGATATCTGAAAATCTCACCAAAATCGGAGTTCGTAAACCTCTTTGCTTGAGATCATTTACCAAGTCAAATAGGTCAATGCAACCACCGCGATCGCCTTTAGGAGAGACTGTCACATGACCTGCTTCGTTGATACTAAAGTAAGGCTCTCCCCAACCATCAATACGATATAGCGTCTCACTATCTTGGATTGTCCATTTCTTCGTATCCGCAATAACAGGCAATTGAATCTCTTGCAGCATCTTGTTTCTAAACCCTATACACCTTGATTTTTCGCCAAAACTTAAAGACGATTTTTAATCGCCTACTACTTCAACTTTAACACCACTACCCCATCTACACACTAATCGCAAAAGCTGTCTAGATCTTTTTGAACATTGCCTGTCCTGCAATGCCTCAAACAGAACAACTTAAATGGCGATCGCCCCTTTAATCTCTGTGAAAGTAAAGAGCGATCGCTAGCAAGTAAAATAAATAGCATAGTTACTCTAAATTTATGGTTATGACCTTCACCGAGTTATTGCCGAATCTCCAAAAATCAGCACCTTCTGACAAGCTTAGGGCTATTCAGTTTTTGGCGACTGAGTTATCAAAAATAGAAAATTTTGCTGCCAATGATCAAGAGTCTCAATCTTGGTTAGAAGCAGATTTGGTTAGTGATTTGCCTGAGTACAACTGGGGCGAGGGTGGGATGCCAAGTATGAAGCCTGTGGAATATTTTGCTGGTATTGGTTTAGTGGTAAAGGCAGGATAGAGATTTTGAATTTATGCCGATAGAGGATGGAGATAAACGCAAGCCACCGAGAAGCCTTACTTTAGCAGAAAAGCACGTTCAGAAGCATTTACCTGATACGCCCCAAATGTTAAAATTACTAAAAGAGGATGGTAAAGCTCATGTGTTTAATGATCGCCAAACTTTATTTGAGGTTACGGAGGCTTTGTTTGAGTCGGGTGAGTTTATTGGCACGGTGAGAGGTCATGAGCGTTATGGGATGTATTTCGATCAAGCAATTGGCTATAGAATTGATTTAGCAGGGACTCGATTGCCGTTGTATTTTGCAGAGATGAAAATTATTAAAGGTGAATATCATGTCATTCCACGCACAAAACCAAGTGAAGTTATCTAGTTGGAAGTTTATTGAAATGTGGGTCGATCCTAGTTCTGATCTGCCCTATGTGTTGATGTTGGTTGGTGATGTGGATGGAAGCTATACACTTTACGATCCAACTGAGGGATATCAAGCGGTTTATTCGGCGCGAGACTATGAGAAGGTGAAAGATTTTCTATTGGAAGATGAGTATGTGCAGATTCGTGGCAGGTATCAAGAAAATGCTGAAGTAAGAAAATCTAAGCCTGTATTTGTTTAGGCGCGATCGCCCCTTCAATCTCTGTGAAAGTAAAGAGCGATCACATAATTTTGGCTAAACTAGCCTCTCAAAGTAGTCATCGTAGTCATCAAGGTAAAAACTTTCTAGCGCTGGATCATTTTTGTTAAAAATCTTTAGGCTGCATAGATCATTTTTAGGACAAATCGAGCTAAAATTTTGAGGATAGTTTTATGATTTTTCATTCTACCAAAATAAAAATAGTAATTATGTCTAACAAATCGAATGATTCAAATTCTAGTTCTAGCATCTTTGAATTAGCTGAATTAGCTATGGTTGGCTTCTCTGTTTTTGGAGCTGTGAAAGAAACTGAATTTATCAACAAACTTATTACATCCTTAAATAAGAATCCAACAAATCCTGATGTACACAAAGCATTTTTAGAAGGTTTGAAAAAAATCAAGAATCCTAACCCAATAGATATTACACGTCCGACTTATAACAAGATACTGAATGTTTTATTAAATCATCCTAAAAATGATAATGTTGGATACTTAGTGTTAGAAGTTGGTAAATGGCATTTTGCAGCGCAGAAACCATCTAAGCAATATACAAATATTGATTTACAACAAGTTAAACAACGCTTAACAGCTATTAGTGATATGCAAGAGATTAGAATTTCTCTTAAAGATGATGATGAATTTCTTTTTGATGAAGCAGTTCAAATTATTGCCGCACTAGACAATCAGACGAGTGAAGCTGATCCTATCAGTTTAAAATATGATGAAGAGAAGATTTCTTTTTTGAATAGATTTATTTTATATCTTCTCAATCATATCAACTTCTATCCTGACGATAAAAAATATCATAATTTACTAATGGATTCTGTTAAAAAAGTTTCAGATATTGATAGTCTGCAAATCTATAATTCTATTCTTGATATTTTTCAATCTAGCTCATCTCAACAAAGTCTTAAAATTTTAGTTCTTGAAGTAGGTAGATGGCATTTTGGCAAGCAAAGGTTTTGGGGGAAAGCCAAAGAGGCTGATGAACAGATCATTATGAACGATATTTTCGTAAGGAGTAAATAAAAGCATACAAGATAGAAATATAAATTGCGAGGCTCGGTGAAATTTGTTAAACACCAATCACATTAATTCCGATCTGAATCAATTTTTCGCAACATCTAACACTAAATGTTAAATGTTGCGAAAAGTAAGATTTAACGTTTTACTGAACTTTTAGGGTGATCACCTTTATCTGATGGCAAGGTTTTACCAGAAAATTCGCCATTAAAACTGAACTTAAGGTTAGACATTAAGGCAACAGCAAGGATTAACTGAATCAAAGGAGTAGTTTGTCGCATATATCAAAAATTAGTTGGACAGCATTAAGTAAACAAACTTTTGTGAAATAGACCCATTTTGTCGCGATAAGGGCGATCGCCCTTATCGCACTTATTCAAATCGCGATTTAGCTAAAATCTCATAAACCAAGCATTTGTTTAACTTCATTTATAGCGATCGCTGTTTTACATTTAGCAAATCGCGATCGCCTCAAACCATTCAAGACAGCTCTGTTACTCTAGCAATACGTTACTGGTGCTGTAAAACTATGAAACTACAAATTCAAGACGTTAAATCAGGGCAAACGATTCAACTGCTAGATATAGTTAATATTCCTGATGGAACAGTATTTCTGGAAATTGAAGCAGATAAACCTAGTGATAAAAGCGCAAGATTAGAAAGACTAAATCGTATATTCGGTGCATGGCGCAACCAGACAGATATTGATCTAATATTTGCGGATATTGATACACAACGCCATCGGGATTATGGCAGAAATTGGGTTTGTAATTAATTATGCCCCTCTACTCATATATAGAATAGTTTTATATGTTTAGATAGCGATCGCTGTTACCATCATGGGTAATTTCTGCACAGGAGTAATCACTCAATGTCTGTAGTCAATCAGCAAGAAGTTTTGGCAAGCTTTAAGATCTTAGTCACTATGGCTAAAGCCGATGGCAAACTACTCGCCGAAGAATCGGCGAGTCTAGTCGATTCTTTTGAAGAAATCCACTTACCCGATGGCATAACTATTGACAGCCTATTGAACGAAGAAGCGGAACCGATTGACAACCTACTTTCACAAATCACTAGTGAAATCGCTCAGGAGCTGGTTTACCAATCAGCCTATGCGATGGCAAATATTGACGGTGAATGCAGCACCGAAGAACAAGAATTATTAAACAAAATTGGTGTAAACTTCACTAGTTCTCGCCTTTGGGGTAAACAAGAATGGTTAGACACCTTAGAACTGCGCTCCAAAACATCAGCAATTTCTGCTCAATTTAAATTAATTGACGATCCCCAAAAACGTGCTGTTGAGGTGGAAAATGCCATCACCGACACCTGTTTTATCAATGCTGTTTTAGGGGCTTTTCCCATTCCAGGGATTGCGATCGCCTTTGATATGCTGATCTACTGGAACCAACTCGATCTTGCTCAAAATATTGGACTAAGCTGGGGCTATGACCGCAGCCGTGAGGACTTCCGCAAAGCTCTATTTGGCAGCCTAGGGATCACTGGCACACGCATCGCTGTAAGCAACCTCGCTAAGTTAGTACCTGTATTTGGGATGGTGGTCGGTGTGACTACTGCCTATGCCAGTACATGGGCGCTAGGTAAAGTCGCTAACGAATATTTTGCATCGGGCGGCGAAATGGATGCCTTCAGCCTGCGTCAAGCTTTTAAGAAAGCCAAAAAAGAGGGTGAAGCGGTCTACAAAACTAAGGCTGATGAAATTGCTGCTAAGAAAAAAGCGATCGAGCCACAGTTGCAACTGTTAAATGAGCAACTCCAATCAGGTCGCATCACCCCTGAAGAGTATCAAGTCCAGTTAAAAGAACTACTGTAAATAGCTTTCTCTAGAAGTTATAACGGTGCTTCGCGCTTTCTTAAAATCCCAGAAAATTTGTAAAAAGCTGGCAAAGCCAGCTTTTTACAAATTTTCTGGCGCTACACAAAGCTACAACAGGCTGTAACAACGCTTTGCGCTCAAAAATAAACCAAGGAACTTGTAAAAGCGTTACTAAGCAGCGCTTTTACAAGTTCCTTGTGGTAAGTTTACTCAGTAGTTAATTAGCTATCCCCATCCGCAGTCCTGATGATTAATGGGTCATCAGCAATTCTCATTATAAACATTGGTTTCATAATGAGAATCGCTGAATGGTCGTAAGGGAATTGGTATTAGTTTATAGTTAGATCTATATTTGAGAATTTGAGAATTAGTAATCTTGTGAGTCAACCTGCCACTATTTCGGCCGATAAACCACATATCGTACTTCACGAAGCCGAAAGTGCGGTGTCGATTTCACTTATGAATGCTTATTCTTGGACGTTGGGGCGCGGTTCTGAAAATGATGTTCCTCTTGCTGATAAATGTGCATCTCGCAACCATGCCATGTTGCAACTGGTGGGCGAAAGCAGTTATTTTTTAATCGATTTGGGGAGTCGCAATGGCTCGTTTGTCAATGGACGCAGGGTAACTATTCCTGTCAACTTAAAGAATGGCGATCGCATTACATTAGGGGAAACTAATCTAGAGTTTCATTGCCCTGAGATCACCACTACCCCTGAAACTGAGTCTACTCAAAACGACGAAAAGACTGATGCGATCGCTACAGCTATGCTACATCGGCGACAGTTAATCACGGTTTTAGTGGTAGATATTCGCGATTTTACGAAGCTAACTCAACAAATGGATGAACAAATTCTTTCCGAGGCGATCGGTACTTGGTTTCGCCGCGCAGGGCAGATTATTGATCGCCACGGTAGTTGGGTAGACAAATATATTGGCGATGCGGTGATGACTGTGTGGATTCATGAAACAGAGAAAAACTCAGATACAGTTGCCACTCAAGATATGCTCAAGGTCTATCGAGCGCTCTATGAACTCTACGAAATGAGCAACGATCTCAATCATGAGTTTGATTTACCCTTCCAGTTACGAGTTGGCGCGGGAATTAATACTGGCTATGCCATGGTGGGACAGATGGGAACTAGCCAGCATCCTGATTACACGGCGCTTGGAGATACGGTCAATGCCGCATTTCGGCTCGAGTCATCGACTAAGCAGTTAGGAATGGATGTGGCGATCGGCTCAGCAACCTATAGCCATACTCCCTATGCCGCAGTGTTGTTACCTTTTAAACAGTATTCGGTTGATCTAAAGGGCTACAGCGCTCCGACCGTTACTTATGCTGGCACGTTCAGTGATTTGGGGCTTTACACCCAAAAATTAGATTAAGCAATAGTTTGCGGTGCTTTGCGCCGCAAACTATTGCTGTAGCCATACAAAAGAGCAAAGCGCTTTATTTAGGGATAAATCAAGGGCAAATCCTGAACATATTCCCCATCACAGGTATATTTGGCGCGATATTCCTTTAAAACTAGGCGATCGCCTTCTAATTTATAAACAGAAGATGAAGCGCAATCTCCCAAACCGCGAAACTTTGTGAAGTTGGTAATCGTTTGCGATCGCACATTGACTCTAGGTAAACCCGCGATCGCGCGAGTGGTTAATTTTTGAGGCTTTTCGCCTGACTTCGGCTCTTGGAAAGTATCAAACTGTAAAGGAATCACACGAGGTTGGGGAGACTCATCAATCCAGAGGACATATTCAAATGCGCCCTGATAGGCAGCAAGAAAGCATTGAATCTGCACAATATATTTTTGATCGGAAATCTTGAAGGCTTTAGAACCCATACCTCTAGTAGCGTCATCATCGCGGAACTCGTCTTGACAGACTCCTAAAGCTTGGCGATTTTGCAATACATACTCTAAGGGCTTTGCTGAGGAACTAAATTTTGCGGCATTACTACGATCTAGGTATCGTAATAACGTTTCTTCGCTTAACTTGCCATTAGGAAAGATAACTCGTACTGCTGGCTCTGGATTTTGGGCTGTGGGAGCTTCGAGGATGTAGCGATAACCACTATTGTTAAATTCAATGAAATTATCTTTTTGGGGATTGTAATCATTAGCCTCTAAGTTGAGTCCACCGCTACCATCCTTATTGCGACTTATGTAATAGCGAGGGCGATCGGGTGCTTTCTCATCGGCACATACATACACCTGATAGCTAGGAGTCTCGCCATAGGCATAGGTGACTTTTGATTTACCACAAGTATCATTAGAAATTTCCTTGATGTCCCCTAAATAAATTGCTTTTTTAGAGCCTGACGCTATGTTGTTTTTGTCTGAGGTCTGCGGCTGTGGAGTGGCTAGTTTGGTAATACTTCTATTGTTCTCTTTGATCGTGACGGTTTCGGTAGTCTTAGGTGTAGATGTAGATAACGTAGCTGAAGGTTCTTGATTGGTGCATCCACTCACATATCCGAGTAGAGCCATAGACGCGATCGCTAATACTAAGCGAGAATTTGATTGCATGGGTTTTGATCCTGATATAGCTTTTTTAAAATTGACATTACAGCGCTTTACGCTCAAACCCGAACCAAGAAAACTTTTGACAGTCTAGCTTCGCTAGCCTTTCAAAAGTTTTCTTGGTTTTTAAGAAAGCGCAAAGCGCTAAAGCTACCTATGTGGACAGTATATAGCGGTTTTAAGTTGCCTTTATTTACATTACGCAAGAGATTGGCAATAGCCCCATATAGAGTTGCGGCGCGAAACGCCGCAACTCTATATGGAGTTCTAACGCTCATAGTCATTCCCTGAGCCATACAACCACGCAGCAAATAGCGATTGGCATTGATATCGCTGTTCAGGAAGAAGATTGGCGATCGCAGGAGATACTGTTTGGGCGAATTGATGCAGTCCGCTATACACACCCAGTCCCACATAATGCTTGAACCAATCCAATAAGGTCACAACTCCCACTTGGCGCATGATTTTGAGAACCAGTATTGGATCAGCAACAGACATGGCTAGCATCGTTTTGGCAAGGGGAATAAACTGCACCACATCTTGCAAAAATGGATAGAGAACTTGATCGCCCAGTTTTTCCATTTCTGTAAAAGTGACATTCAGTAAATAATTAATGCGATCGCTTTCAATTTGCTGATTAACAGCCACACTCATAGATTTTTGGAATAGCCAAGTAACTGATAAGTTAGGTTGATAGGGTTGTAGCGATCGCAAGTCTGATTTGGCTAGCCAATCCCCTGTTAAAGCGCTGTTAATACTGGCGGTTAATCTTGGTAAGTGCCGCAGCATAGCTCCAAAGCCGCCAAAACTGAGAGGTGACTGCATTCCTGAGCTATCACCAACTTGCAAGATCCGATCCCAAGGTGTTTGTAAAGGATTTTGCTTATAGGAAGGAAAGAAACCAAATAGAAATCGTTCAAATTGTAGTTGAGCTAGTTCTATCTCTTGATATTTAGGCAACCAAAATAGATAGTCTTCTAAAAGCTGAGCAAAACTGGGACGAACAGGATCGGCATCCACATAGGTAAACATATAGGTTGTTCTACCATCCTTTGCGGGAAAGGCTTCCCAAAAGTACTGACATTGATTTTGAATCGGGGTAAAGCTATAAATCAAGTCTCCATAGTTTTTTTCGGGCATTCCTGTCGCGCAACTTCCCACCACCATACAAACTCCATCGGGTTTGAGATTGCCTTGGGTGATTACTCTTGCTTGCTTCGCGATCGCTGAGAAATGTCCCATCACATCTAGCAATAGTCTACCTGTGATTGATTGAGGCTGAGATTGGTCTTGAGGTATGACTTCTACAGTGATGCCATTGGCATAGACATTAGCTTGCTTAAAGGAATGCTTTTCAAATAATTTGCCCCCCGATTCTAGAAATTTTTGTTTAAGAACTGCCAATAAATAAATTGGATCAACACCAATATTGAGAATATCTTTTACCCAAAATTCTTTCCCGCCATGAAATCCCACTCTTGCAGGATTATAGATGGTCGCGATCGCAAGTTCTAATTCCGCTTCCGTAAGTAAATCTAGTTCCAAAAATACATTTAATTCTTGGCGTGAGATATTCCATTCCTGCGATCTTCCTTGCAATATTCCCTGCTCGATCACGACTACGCGCCAGCCGCGACATTGCAAAGCACAGGCGATAAATATTCCTAACGTGCCGCCGCAGACCACTACATCAAAGTCTGGACTTTCGATGCGTTTTTGATGGGTATGCACCACCTCAGCGATCGCTTGATTAGGTTGACGATAACTTTTCCAAAATGCATCAATCCGCTCCAATTGTAATGGAGTTTCTACAGGCATTTGCGATCGCACAGATTCAAATAAAGACATAAATTTTTAAAGTTGATACCGAGGATCGCAGTAGTCGCGTAACCATGTATTTACGGCGCTAGCGATCGCGCCATCACTAACATCAACGGTCGGAGCTTGCCCATCGCGCATAAAAGCCATCGCCAACCGCCAGCCTTTAGTAGTTGGTACTATTAACAACCAATAAGCACGTTGCGAAGTTTTGACTTTGCCCGTTTCTCGCTCTATCACTGATAAAAAAATCTGCGCTGACAAGTGATCGCGTTCTTGATCAGGCGCAAGAGATAATGGCTCAAGCTCTGGTTCACTAACCGCCATAATCTCCCGCTTGATGCGGAGACGTTGATAAACACGATTTAAGTAATCAGGTAGATCTTTGGCGATCGCTTGACTGAGACTAGGAATAGTGGAAGGACAAGTACGATGATTGATATAGGTTTCGGCGCTTGTTTGGTTAGTCGCAGTCGCGAAACAACTAGAGATGACCATTGCCGAGGCGATCGCTAGTCGAAAAATTTGTTGATGCTTGCTCATTAAATTATTTCGCTAAGTGGTAACTAAGTGACAACGCAAAGCGCTCTAATAATTATATATAGAAGTTTGCACTTGAGTATTTACCCTATAACGTTTCACAGTCTAGTGAAGTACGGGATTGTTTCCCCGCCGAAGGCGGGGAAACAATCCCGTATACCTCGCTTGCTTGAAAAGCTCTATAAATACAAGACAAAAAATTAATGGAGACCAAGAAGATATCAGAATTGAGAAGAAAGTCAAAAATGAAGTGCCGCAGGAAATCAAGTGTTGGCTCACTTTAGGGAATTGATATAAGGCAAATGAAGTAGTCTAACAAAAGCGCTATAAGATATAACAACTAATACTTTGCTCTACAGCCATGCTATTTTTACGCCTGTCAATCATCACCATAATTGCGATCGCGAGTTTCTTAATATCTCCTATGAACATTCATGCTGAGACATTGTCCTTTAGCCATGCCCAATTAAAAGGTCGAGATTTTTCGGAAAGAATGTTGGCGGGTTCGGGGTTTGCCAATGCCAATATGGAAGGAGCAAACTTTGAAAATACAGATGTGCGCGGCTCAGTTTTTAGTGCATCGATTTTACGAAATGCCAATTTGCGTGGTGTTGATTTTTCGGGCGGACTACTAGATCAAACTGATTTTGCTAAAGCTGATCTTAGTGATGCCTTGTTAGTAGAAGCGATCTTATTACGCAGTACCTTTGACTTTGTAACTATTGATGGTGCTGACTTTACCGACGCAATTATGGATGGCGCTCAGCGAAAATGGTTATGCTCTAAAGCTAAAGGTATTAATTCTAAAACAGGTGTTAGCACTAGAGATTCTCTAGAATGCACCTAGTTAGAATTGGCGACGCGAAGCGTCGCCAATTCTAAAGCCCAAGAAGCGAGTAGCGCCGCTACTCGCTTCTTGGGCTTTGGTTTACGCACGCTGCGCGATCGCCACAGTTAGTTATGTATTTGATATTACCGATTGATATTCAGATTCAGAAACCAAATCTAAATTAGTTTCTACTCGATCTAAAAAGACCTTACCCTCTAAATGATCGTACTCATGCTGAAATATTCTCGCGACAAAACCAGTTAACTCAATGGTTTGCTGATTACCATAGCGATCGCTATAGGCGACAACTATCTGGCGATCGCGTGGTACAAGTCCTCTGATCATCGGCACAGAGAGACAGCCTTCCCATCCCTTTTCAACTTCTTGAGAATAGGAAATAATCTGCGGATTAATCATTGCTGTTGGTTCCATTAATGGAGCATCAGGATAACGCTCATTAGGATGGGACGCAATAATGATTAATCTGATAGATTGTCCGACTTGAGGAGCCGCTAAGCCAACACCCCTAATCTCTTTGAGCGTAAATAACATTTCATCTATTAGTTTTTGGAGCTGCCGATCGCGCACATCAATGACAGGCTCCGCGATCGCTCTTAGCTTCGGATTTCCTAACTGATAGATAGTTAGTTTCTTGGTAAATAATTTATTGAGATCGGGAAGTAGCATTATTGTGTGGATTCAGAATAATGTGAAAGTTAGAGTTGTCGTCAAGCGTATAGGACATAAAACCCAAGAATTGACTGGCGGCGCGCCGCCAGTCAATTCTTGGGTTTTGATTTGTCTTAAAACAAATTACTGTAACTATATTAGCTATAACTCCCAAGAGAGAGTGGCGGCGCAAAGCGCCGCCACTCTCTCTTCTCTACAACTTATTTTTCAATAGTGCGCGTTAGTAATACAGGACAAGTAGCATTAACTCGCACATAGTCAGATACAGACGAACCTAAGAGGCGATCTAAATCGGGTAAGCTCCGAGCGATCGAAGGACGGCGATCGGGGGAACCAATCATTAACAACGTGGCATTTGCTTCGTCAGCAAGTTTACAAATCTCTTTGCCCACATCACCCGAACTAATGAACGATCGCGAAGGAATGTTTAATCGTTTAAGTTTGGCACTCGCTTCTGTTAGGGCAGGATCTTTACTAGCATCAGCATCTTCCTTGCGTTTCACTACTCTCGCCAAAAGAATTTCCACATCCTTAGCACCACTGACCAGCTTAATCGCTAGATCAAGACAATTATTTGCTGATTCTGATCCATCGACGGAAACCATAATATTGCGGATGGTTTTAATGTAGACATCATCTTTGATCAGAAGCATGGGTGCATCAGACAGTTGAAATACATACTGACTAACAGAATTAGCTAATATGGCTTGCAAGCGTCCCATGCCGCGTGAACCCATGATCATCAGTTCGGGCTTGAGTTCTTCAGCAACTTTGCAGACGACATCTTTGGGTTCACCCTCTTTGAGCATGGATACGGTGGTGTTTCCTGAAGCTAGACGTAAATTTTTAACTTCTTTTTCGACAATCTTTTCACCCGCAAGACGATATTCGGTAATTGCTTCGGAGTTGATAGAGTTGGGAATAACGTGTAAGACATTGATTTGCAGGTTTTGCATACTAGGTAGGGCTAGTAGCATATTCATCATTTCCCGCGATCGCCCAGAACCATCGACAGCCAATAAAACTTGTTGAAACATAATGTTTTTTGAATAATTTAAAAATATCGTTATGTATTGAGTAAAGCTCAATTACTACGCGATCGCTGCAAAACGTTGAGATTCTTAAAAAACAACTCAAACCCAAGAGAGAGTGGCGGCGCTTTGCGCCGCCACTCTCTCTTGGGTTTGATGGCTAGAGCTCAAAGTGAAGACCCGCACCATCAATTCTTAAGGTCATACGCAAAAGAGAGTAGCGGCGCTACTCTCTTTTGCGTTTTGGGATGCCTCTGACACCCAAACGATGCCAAAATAGTAGATCGATTCTACTGGAGAAAAATTGGTGTCGGATAAATTTGATTATGACTTGATCATTATTGGTGCAGGCGTTGGTGGACATGGCGCGGCACTCCATGCGGTTGCCTGTGGATTAAAAACAGCGATCGTTGAAGATAATGTCATGGGTGGAACCTGTGTCAATCGCGGCTGCATCCCATCCAAAGCCTTGCTAGCTGCCTCTGGACGAGTGCGCGAAATGAAGGCAAAGCACCACCTCAAGGCTTTGGGGATTGAGGTGGGTGAAGTGAATTTTGATCGCGGCGCGATCGCTAACCATGCTGATAACTTAGTCCTCAAATTGCGTGGCGACTTAACCAATAGCCTCAAACGGTTAGGCGTAGATATTCTCGAAGGGCGTGGGCGGATCGCAGGTCAGCAAAAAGTCAGCATTGGCGACAAAATTTATAGCGCCAAAGATATCATTCTTGCCACAGGTTCCGAGCCATTTGTCCCTCGCGGCGTAGAACTCGACGGCAAAACCGTATTTACCAGCGATCAGGCGGTACGTTTAGAAACCTTGCCCCAATGGGTAGCGATTATCGGTAGCGGTTACATCGGTCTAGAATTTGCCGATGTCTACACGGCGCTTGGCTCCGAGGTAACGATGATCGAAGCATTGGATGTTCTGATGCCAGGATTTGATCCTGACATTGCCAAGATCGCTGAGCGTGTCTTGCTGAAGCCCCGCGATATTGAAACCCGCACAGGTGTATTCGCCACCAAGATCACGGCTGGTGCGCCTGTCAAGATTGAATTAACTGACGCAAAGACGAAGAAGGTGGTGGAAGTTCTGGAAGTTGATGCTTGCTTAGTGGCAACGGGTCGGATTCCACTTACGAAGGATCTTGGTTTAGAGAGTGTGGGAATTGCTCCCAATCAACGTGGCTTTATTGATGTCGATGACAGAATGGCAACTACTATCCCTCACCTATGGGCAATTGGTGATGCGACAGGAAAAATGATGTTGGCGCACGCGGCTTCGGCTCAGGGAATTGTGGCAGTTGAGAATATCTGCGATCGCCCTGCAACCGTTGATTATCAGAGCATTCCTGCGGCGGCTTTTACGCATCCTGAAGTTAGTTTTGTCGGTTTGACAGAACCACAGGCAAAGGAGAAGGGAGCGGCGGAAGGCTTTAAGGTGGCTAATGCTAAGTCATACTTTAAGGGTAATTCCAAAGCGATCGCTGAAGGCGAAACAGAAGGACTCGCCAAAATTATCTACCGCGAAGATACAGGCGAACTGTTGGGTGTACATATCATCGGTATTCATGCTTCAGACTTGATCCATGAAGCTTCTGCGGCAATCCGCGATCGGCAAACCGTGCAGAAACTAGCTACCATTGTTCACGCTCACCCCACCCTCAGCGAAGTCTTGGATGAAGCCTACAAACGCGCAGCGCACATTTAATTCAAAGAAAAGCACCCCAACGGGGTGCTTTTCTAAAACCCTCATCCCCCAGCCCCTTCTCCCGCAGGAGAAGGAGAGCAAAACCATACTATTTTCTTGTTCCCCTCTCCTGCGGGAGAGGGGCTAGGGGTGAGGGTTTTAGAGAATAACACCAGACACTGAAATATTTGGACTTCACTAGCTTTTTCTGATGAGAAGAGCTAATATAATTTAGATGAGCGGCGCATTGCGTCGCTCATCATTCTTTTTAACTAAAATGTTGCATTTATCCACTAACCATTCATGAACTAACAGATTATGTCTACATCAACATCCCCAGAGTCTCAAGTTGCTCAAGACCGCATTATCTTTTTTGATACCACACTACGCGATGGCGAACAGTCCCCAGGCGCGACTCTGAACGTGGAGCAAAAACTGCTAATCGCTCAGCAACTAGCTCGACTTGGTGTAGACATCATCGAGGCGGGTTTCCCCTTTGCGAGTAAGGGTGATTTTTATGCCGTGCAAGAAATTGCCAAACTCGTTGGCACAGAATCGGGCCCCACTATTTGCGGCTTAGCAAGGGCAACCAAAGCCGATATTGATGCGGCGGCTGAAGCCGTCAAACCTGCGGCAAAGAGTCGTGTTCATACTTTCTTGGCGACTTCAGATATTCATTTGAAGTACAAGCTCCGCAAGAGTCGGGAAGAAGTCTTAGCAATCGTCCCTGAAATGGTTGCCTATGCGAAATCTAAAATTGATGATATTGAATTTTCTCCTGAGGATGCAGGACGTTCTGATCCTGAGTTTCTCTACCAAGTACTAGAAGCGGCGATCGCCGCAGGTGCAACTACTGTCAATATTCCTGATACGGTTGGCTATTTGACTCCAGCAGAATTTGGCGCATTGATCAAGGGTATTAAGGACAATGTGCCGAATATTGATCGCGCCATTATCTCAGTGCATGGTCACAATGATCTCGGTTTGGCAGTGGCGAATTTCCTTGAAGCTGCTAAAAACGGGGCGCGACAAATGGAATGCACGATTAACGGCATCGGTGAACGTGCAGGTAATGCGGCTCTCGAAGAGTTAGTGATGGCACTCCATGTCCGCCGTTCCTATTTCAATACCTTCCTCGGTCGCCCCGAAGAGTCCACCACGCCCCTCTGCAACATCGACACCAAGCAGATTTACAAGACCTCGCGCCTTGTTTCTAATCTCACAGGAATGTTAGTGCAACCCAATAAAGCGATCGTGGGCGCAAATGCCTTCGCCCATGAGTCGGGTATTCATCAAGACGGCGTTCTCAAAAACCGTCTCACCTACGAGATCATGGACGCGCAATCGATTGGCTTGACCGATAACTTGATCGTGCTTGGTAAGCTCTCTGGTCGCAATGCTCTAAGTTCACGCCTTAAGGAACTCGGTTTTGAGCTTTCGGAACAGGAACTCAATGCTGCTTTTGTGCGCTTTAAAGAAGTTGCTGATAAGAAGCGGGAAATTAGCGATCGCGACTTAGAAGCGATCGTCAATGATGAGATTCGCCATGCTCCTGAAGCCTTCAAGCTCGATCATGTCCAAGTTAGCTGCGGCGATCGCGCTATCCCCACCGCCACCATCACCGTGATCATGCCCGATGGTCAAGAAGTCACTGATGCTTCAGTCGGGACGGGGCCAGTCGATGCGATTTACAAAGCAATTAACCGCATTGTAAACGTGCCTAACAACTTGATCGAGTACTCGGTACAGTCTGTCACCGCAGGCATTGATGCCCTCGGCGAGGTCACGATCCGCCTCAAGCATCCCGATGTTGGTACTTTCTCGGGACATTCCGCTAATACTGATGTGATTGTTGCCTCCGCGAGAGCTTATCTCAATGCTCTCAATAAGCTCTACTTCGCACTTCAGTCGCCTAATGCCAAAGTAGGCGATCGCGAAAAGCTCAGACAAGAAGCAACTTTATAGAATTAAGGGGCGGCGCTCCGCGCCGCCCCTTAATTCTGTTAATCAAGTAAAAATTGCGCCTCCTTGTAGACGTTGATAATGCGCTTCAAATTCTGCTTTTAAAGCAGGAAAATTCTCTAAAGTAGGATCTTTTTTGATGATGCGTTCCGCAGCTTGTCGGGCAATTTGGAAGATTTCTTGACGGGCTGCCTCATCAGGTAGACGATCTTCAATCGAGAAACCTGCGTGACCCGATTGTTCTGTGCCTTCGTCTTTACCCTTGCCTCGCATTTGAAAATCGCGTTCTGCAATAAAAAAACCATCCTGTGACTGTTCGAGAACTTGTAAGCGTTCTTGAGATGTCTGAGATTTAGAACCACTTAATAATAAACAATAGGATTGCGCGGAGCCACGTCCAACCCTTCCACGCAACTGGTGAAGCTGCGCCAGCCCAAAGCGCTCTGCGTGTTCAATCAACATCACCGATGCATTGGGAATGTCTACACCAACTTCCACAACAGTAGTTGCTACTAATATTTGAGTTTCACCTCGGCGGAATACACTAATTGCATCATCCTTTTCGGCGGAACTCATCTGTCCATGTAATAACCCAATTTGAAAGTTAGGAAAAACTACATTTTGGAGATGCTCTCGCTCTTGAGTGGCAGCTTTAATGTCTTCCATTTTTTCGGATTCTTCCACCAATGGAAAGACAATATAAACTTGGCGACCTTGGGCGATTTCACGGCGGATCAATTCGTAAGCATCTTTACGCTGTGAAGGTTTGAGCAGGACTGTCTGAATTGGCTTCCGCCCAGGGGGAAGTTCATCAATGATACTAACTTCAATTTCCGAATTAGTTAAATATAAAGTGCGCGGGATCGGTGTAGCGGTCATGATCAGCACATGGGGGTCGTTGCCTTTTTGTAATAAACGCGATCGCTGATCTCTGCCAAAGCGGTGTTGCTCATCAATTACGGCTAGCCCTAACCGTGCAAAATTAACCGTGTCTTGAATCAGGGCATGAGTACCGATTACCAGTGGCAATTCCCCTGTTTCTAATTGTCGTAAAATCTCGCGGCGCTTAGCAGTTTTAGTGGAACCTGTGAGAATCTCTACTGGTAAATTAAGCTGCATAAACCAATCGACAATTTTTCGGTAATGCTGCTCAGTGAGAACTTCCGTGGGAGCCATCAGTGCTGTTTGATAACCTGCTTCGATCGCTGTCAATAGGGCATAAACCGCGACAATGGTTTTCCCTGAGCCAACATCACCTTGCACTAATCTATTCATTGGCGTATCGCCTTGAAGGTCAGCACGGATTTCAGCAACGACGCGCTTTTGAGCGTTGGTTAGCTCAAAGGGAAGTAACTTCTCTAATGCCGCGATCGCCTGACTCTGCGGGACAAATCGAATCGCTTTTTGTTGTTGACGGCGATAGAGAGAAACTAGGCGGCGATAAAAATACTTGTCAAAAGTTAAGCGAACTACAGCTTGCTCTAGGGTTTCGCTAGTATCGGGATAATGCACCTGCGCGATCGCGTCAGGCAAGTTCATCATGCCGTAATCCTTTAAAAAGCGATCGGGCATAGGGTCCTCAATCTGCGAAACTGCGGGTAAGCACTGCGCCACAAGGCGGCGAATTGCTTCGGGCGTGATCCCTTCGGTCAGGGGATAGACTGGGACAACTCGCCCCACCGTTTTGGACTGAATTGTATCTTGAGTATGTTCTAAGACTTCTATTTCATAGTTCTCTAATGTCAATCCGTATTTGCTCTGTTTGACCACTCCCGAAGCCGCGATCGTGCTGCCTTGGGGATAGAGTTTCTTTTGCGATTCTTGCCAACCACGATTGGAATAGCGTTTTCCTGTCCAAAAACGACTTAATTTAATTTGTCCTGTATGGTCGCGCACAATCACTTCCACAATCGTCAAATTGGGATTTTTGGGACTAGTAAAGCAGCCATATTTCTTGATTGTGCCAATGATCGTCACCGTGTCGCCATCCTTTAGATCGCGAATGGGAATCTGCCTCGCATAGTCAATATGATCGCGTGGATAGTAACTTAAAACATCGCGTACTGTGTGTAAATCCAGCAACTTAAACCGCGTCGCCATATTGTAACTAACTCCCTCCACATCTTTTAGCGGCAGATCGGTCGTTATCTTTTTAGGAGCTTTTGTTTCAGTGACAGCGATCGCTTCAGTTTTGGGTTTCTTAGTCTTTGGGGCAGCATTAGTTTCGGCAATTTCGCGACGACGGATTTCGTAAAGCAGTCGCCTTGTTTCCGCGATTAAGTGCTGACGGCGAGATAGGGGTAAGTCATTGTATTGAGCGTACTGATTAGCTAAGGTTTGTGCTTGCAAGCGATCGCTCATTTCCCAACTTTCAGGCAATTCCTTAAGCAAACTCACATTCAAAAAATCGGCAAACAAAAATTGTTTTCCCTGCAAGTTGGAAAATCCTTTGTCTGCCTCGACACTCAAGGCTTGTTGTAAACGATTAATATCAAGCGGCACAGGCTATGTTGTGATTGATAAGTAGCTCTAAGGATGTAATTGCGTCTGGCTACTTAATTTTATGCTACAAGATGATGTATCTCCTAATCCATTCTTCAACCTGCTCGCCTATTCTCTCAACAACAAATAGCGATCGCCTCTTCCTGAATCTTAATACCAGCCTAAAAAATTAATTATGCTCAATTGGCGGTAATAAATAGCTAAGGAATGAAAATTTAATAAAACCCCAAACCGTTGCGGCGGGCTTCCCCCGCCGCAACGGTTTGGGGTTTATTTGCACAATTTATTTATTTCCTATTCCTAAGCATAATTAATTACAAACTTTATCTTTATCCACCAGTTAACAGCGATCGCTAGATGGCAAAATATGAAAGTAGCGATCGCGCAATTTTGGAGGTTAACCCATGCTCAAAACCGTACAGGGAATTTATAAAAATGGGCAAATTCGTCTTACTGAAGTACCACAAGGTATTCTCGAAAGCACTGTATTTGTTACCTTTCTAGAAAATAAAATTACTACTTGGTCAGATCTCATTTTGCAACATCAAGGCTTTGCTGAAAGTATTACCTTTGAATCCTATCGAGAGGAGCTACTACCACCCCAAGAAATAACACTTTAAATTCGTAAATTTAATTTATGCAATATTTACTAGATACTTGTGTAGTGAGTGACTTTGTAAAGGGTGAAGCAAATACATCACAAAACTTAAAGTCAGTTTCTCCTGAAGATATTGCTGTTTCTGCGATAACGTCTATGGAACTGAAATATGGATTAGCCAATAATCCACAGCAGGCGGTCAAAATTAAGCCACTGATAGACTCAATGGCAAAATAAGAAAGTAATGATCGCGCAATTTTGGAGATTAATCAATGCAGTTGATTTTCAATGCAGTTCATTTTCAATCCTCCATTCAATTAGAGTTTGTAAGACAAGAAATAGTAAAGCCATTTCTTGTTTTGGTAGTAAGATGACAGCGATATTTGCGATGCTTTTTTAGTGGGCTTTCTATGGACAAAATTATTGATCTCGATCTTTCCAAAATGGCGATCGCTTTGGGAATGATTGCGATCGCGATTAGTTTCTCAGTTTGGCAAAAATTAGCGATCGCCAATAATTTATTAATTGCCACGATCCGTAGTGTGATTCAACTGATCGTAGTTGGATTTTTATTGGATGCAGTTTTTGAAATTAAACAGCCTTTGGTAATTTTGTTCATCATTCTGCTAATGAGCTTGATGGCAGCTCGTGAAGCTAAAAACCGTGTCCGTGAAAAAGTGCCGTATATTTTGCCAATCATGTGGATATCGGTGATTGTCGGAACTCTTGCCATACTCGCTTATACAACTTTTTTAGTGGTGCAGCCTGCCACTTGGTATGCGCCTCAATACTTGATTCCTCTGGCGGGCATGATCTTAGGAAATTCAATGAATGGTGCGGCGATCGCGGCGGAACGATTCACGCAGGATTTAGTTAAGCGATCGCGAGAAATTGAGAGTTATTTATGCTTAGGTGCAACACCGAGACAGGCGATCGCTAATTATCAAGCCGATGCTATAAGGGCAGCGATGATTCCTACGATCAATGTGATGATGGTGGCTGGGGTGGTATCTTTACCAGGAATGATGACGGGGCAAATTTTAGGTGGTGTGTCGCCATTGTTGGCGGTGCGCTATCAGTTAGTTATCTTGTTTGCCATTACTACTGCCAATCTAATTACGGCGATAATTCTTACTAATTTAGTAATCAAACAATTTTTTACGCCTGCTCAACAATTAAAGTTGCCATCTTCATAGAAAAGATGATGGGCGGCGCGTTGCGCCGCCCATCATCTTTGGGTTGGGAGGGTTGGGAAAGGAGTATGATGAGTAACAAAGATTAAAGAAATAGTAGAACTATTTTTTTAATCTAAAATAATGAGTCACAAAGAATTTTGAAAAGTGTTGCAAAGCAACACTTTTCAAAATTCTTTGGTTCGTGTTTGAGCGCAAAGCGCTGTAATGATTAAGCAGCTAATACTTTTGTGGTAATTCACTCAGGAGTTAGAAAAATGTCCAAAAAAGATCTCAAGCGCCAAATCGAAAAAAATCTACATGGTCTTGCCGAATCCGCGCAGCACCAATATGACAAAAACTTCAAAAAAGTCCACAAAAATGTGGACAAGAATCTAGACAATGTGCGCGATCGCTTGGAAGAGTTTGATGCTTGGGCTGTGGAATCGGTCAATGATGCGCTGCAAGATGTCGAAAAGAAATTAGAAAAGCGCGTCACCAAAACCGTCAGCCGTATCCAAAAAGCCGCTCAATCGGTATGGGGCAAGCTGACGGATTAAACAGAGTAGTTTGTTAAATCTCTATTGCCACATCCAGAGAGGCATTCCGCTAGTTTCCGCTTCAAATTGAAGACGGGCGATCGCACTTTCGGAGCCACTGCCTAAAAACTTATTGGCAAAGGACTTGGGTGGTTTGATGGTAAAAACCTTAGTGGTTTTTGGATCAAGTCCCACTAGCTCTGCGGCATAGCGTCTTGCGTCTTCCTCTGTACCAATGCGATCGACTAAACCTAAGCCAACGGCTTGCTCGCCCGTAAATACCCGACCATCGGCAAACGATCGCACGGTAGCAGGGCTAAGTTTGCGACCTTCCGCAACGGTTTCGACAAATTGGTTGTAGCTGCTATCGATTAGAGATTGCAAGATTACTCTTTCTTCGGGAGTAATTTCGCGATCAAAGGAGAGAATATCTTTGTATGCGCCAGACTTGATGACTTTAAAAGAAACGCCGATCTTCTCCAGTAATCTCTCGATATTGTTACCGCGCAAAATCACACCGATACTGCCTGTGATCGTCCCGGGGTTAGAAATAATGTAGTCTGCACCAACTCCAATATACACGCCACCACTGGCGGAAATGTTGCCAAAGCTGGCGACAACTTTTACTTTTTCACGGATACGCTTTAACGCCGCATAGATTTCTTGAGAATCGCCAACGGTTCCCCCAGGGCTATCGATCCGCAATAAGAGAGCGGGAAATTTTTGATCTTCCACAAATTCAAGGGCTTCCAGAACGCGAGTGCGAGTGCTTGACCCGATCGCTCCTGTGATTTCAATACGTGCGATTTTTTTGCGGAATTTGCGTTTTAGAAAGCCGAACATTAAGTTATGAGGTATAGGTTGAAGTAACTCCATACTATATTAATCGCTACTAATCGCTTACAGGGCTTTGAGCCTTCTTACAGCGCTTTGCGATCAAACCCAAACCATAAGAATTTACTTAAAAGTGTTGCAAATCAACACTTTTAAGTAAATTCTTATGGTTCGTTTGATCGCAAATTGATGTAAATGCCCAGAAAATTTTTGAAAGCCTGACTTCGCTAGACTTTCAAAAATTGATTTTGACAATGGGAATTTCTAAGTTTCAGCAATTCTCATTATGAAACCAAGTTTGGGGTTTGCAACGCCTAAGGCGTTGCAAACCCCAAACTTGGTTTTTGAAAGCCAGCCGTAGGCTGGCTTTCAAAAAATCAATTTTTATAATGGGAATTGCTGTCTAAGTTTTGATGATTGTCAAAAACACACAATGAAAAGCGGTATCCTGAGTATATTCAAGCTAAACATTTCGTAATAAAATCCCAGATGCACGAGACGGACTTTCGTAGCAGCCTTCATTCAGGAGGCGATCGCCGCAGACTAAAAACAATTATTGTCCTTGCCATTGTCTACGGAGCGACAGTTGGTATGCATTTCTTACCTTGGAGTCGTTGGCTGCTGTTAGGTTTGTTCAGCATTCAGGCTTTGCGGTTAATATTTGCGCCCTCATTACCAGCGATCGCGGTAGCCACTACTGAGATTGAAGCAAATCAGGAACTGCCATTTTTTTCGCTCTTAGCTTCCGCAAAAAATGAAGAAGCTGTAATTGGGAATTTAGTAAAAAATCTCTGCCAGATTGACTATCCTAGCGATCGCTTTGAAGTATGGATTGTCGATGACAACAGCAGCGATCGCACACCCGAAGTTTTAAATTTACTCAAACAAAAATATCCACAACTCAAAACTTTGCGCCGTGGTGATGAAGCTCAAGGGGGCAAATCAGGCGCATTAAATCAAGTTTTGACCATGACCAAAGGCGACATTATTGGTGTATTTGATGCTGATGCTCAAGTACCTGCAAATGTGTTGCGATCGCTGCTGCCTCTGTTTCAACAACCAAAAGTTGGCGCAGTCCAATTACGCAAAGAGATCACTAATGTCGAAGAAAATTGGTGGACAGCGGGACAGTCTGCCGAAATGGCTCTGGATCTCTGCCTACAAGATTTACGGATTAGAGTTGGTGGTGTCGGAGAATTGCGCGGCAATGGTCAATTTGTGCGCTTAGCTGCTCTCAAAGATTGCGGCGGCTGGAATGAACAAACGATCACCGATGATCTCGATCTGACAATTCGCTTACATCTGTGTCAATGGGATATCGCCTGTTTAAATTTTCCTGCGGTGCAGGAGGAGGGCGTAGTCACAGCCCAACAGCTATGGCATCAGCGCAATCGATGGGCTGAGGGTGGCTTTCAGCGCTATCTCGACTACGCTCATTTATTGCTAAGCGGTCGGATGGGATTTTTTAAAACCTTTGATGCAGGGTTATTTTACATCAATCAATATTTGCTGACGATCGCCTTCATTCCTGATACGATCGCCGCAATCGTCTTAGGCGATAGCCCCATGTTACCCGCGATCGCAGGTTTTTCCCTTGCCCTAAGTTCTGTCACGATGGCATTTGGAATGAGACGTTCTTATAAAATGTCGTGGCGATCGGCAATCTGGAAAACAGTCTCAGGGATGATCTATATGCTGCACTGGATTCCAGTGATTGGTAGCGTGACTTTGAGAATGTGCGTTTTGCCTAAAAAACTAAAATGGGTCAAAACCGTTCATCAAGGCGCTGGCGAGAGCATTTTAGAACTTACAGAAAGTGGAACTACATAGAACAAGATGAATGACAGCGCTTTACGCCGTCATTCATCTTGTTGTAACTATCTTGAATCAAAGCGATTCTGAGAAGCCCCCATAATTTTTTAAAAGTGTTGCTCTGCAACACTTTTAAAAAATTATGGGGGCTTAGATTTGACTACAAAGCTCTGCAAATTGAATTGTTTACTGTAAAGATTTATTGCGTTTTTTTACAGTATATACAACTCATACATTGTTTAAACGCAATTTGAAACTATAGGATGACAAACTGGAATTCATCAATGAGATATAAGTTAGCTAGGCATAATTAGAGGATTACAGTTAAACCTTGCAGTTCATACTGCGCGTTCGCCACAGGGTTTTAGCCTTTATATTTAACTGCGCCTTGCTACCAAGTTAATCTCCATAGAGCCGCCTTGTTTTTTTATAAGTATGGAAAAATAAACATGGGCAATGAGATAAAATCTAATTCAAGTAATCCAAACGAGCTAGTAGTTGACAAAAAAATTCCACTTGAATTTGTGTTGGATCAAAGTGAAGAAATCAAAAAAGACGTTAAAGAGGCTGCTAGTCAGATTGGCTCAGTAAATGCAGTTTTAGATGACAAAGAAACTGCCCAATCTTCGACTATGAGCATTGAGGAGGTAATTGCTCAGAATAAAAGAGCCCAGCAGAAGGTTGCTAAAGCTGCGGAAGATCTACATCATGTAAACACTGAGCTAGCTAAGCAAGTAGCCGAAAGAATTGATATCGAGTCAGAATTAGAAAAAACTAGGAGTGATTTATTTGAACTGCGTACGGATTTATCAAGATCTCGTGCAAAAGAGAAGGATACACTACGCATTGCACTTCATGACGCATTAACAGGACTTCCAAATCGCTTAATGCTAGAACAGCGTCTCGAATATGGATTGCTTCAAGCAAGTCGCCATGACTGGAAGTTAGCGATTCTGTTCATTGATCTAGATAAATTTAAGAACATTAATGATTCCTATGGTCATAACATTGGAGATCGGGTCTTAATCACGATTGCAAGGCGCTTACAAGACTTTGTTCGCGGTGAAGATATCGTTAGTCGATGGGGAGGTGACGAGTTTGTATGTATCCTAATGAATATCAGTCGAGAATCTGACGTGATTAGTCTTGCTGAACAGATGGTTGCCCGAATATCTGAAGATTGTGATTTTGATGGAACGATTGTCTCTACAAGTGCCACGATTGGAATCGCTATATGTCCTAGAGATGGAGATACAGCTGATATTCTCTTCCAAAAGGTTGATAGAGCTATGTATAAATCTAAAGGAACAGACAAGAGAGTCATGCTATTTAGTGAATCTCTACTAGATGTTCCCGCAATTAAATAAATTTAATTAGCAAATACTCAACGCTTTGCACTTTTCTTATTACATAAAGTATCAACAAACCGTATTTATGAGGATAAAGTATTTAATTCTATTTATTTCTTAATAAAGCCATCAAAATCAAGATAAATGGTGTTTACATTTCGATATATATTTAAAACTTATTTCTTTAGGTAGATGAATAATATTTTGTAATAATACATACTTTACTCATAAAGAAATAAGACATGAATTAACTGTAATTTTGTCACTCTTTTCTTTTAAAGAAATATAACTGAGGATATTAATTATGAGTTTGCAAGATAAAGCTAAAGCTGTTGCCAAAAATATTGAAGGCAAGGTTGAAGAAGCTATTGGTAATGTCACAGGTGACACTAAGAGAGAGGCTTCTGGACAAGCAAAACAAGTTGAAGCAGATGTTATAAATGCATCTGAAAATGTCAAGGATAAAGCAAAAGATGTTGCTAATATTGTCCAAGAAAAAGCAAAAGATGTTGCTGATGCTGTAAAAGCTAAGGCTAGAGATGTCAAAAATGCGGTTGATTAAAAGTTAGGTTAGCTAGATTAGCTCAACAACTAACTTTTTGAAGTTTTTTGATAGTTTTATCTCAAAAGAATTGAAATAATTTCAAAAGCTATCTATCGTTTATGATTATCGGTTTGATTTTAAAACAGTTAAGTCTCTAGGCATAGTTAGATATAAAGCCCAGTGACTTAGCTAATAGTAGGAGGTAAATATATGGATTTTATTTGGTTTATTTTGATCGGTTTGGCTGCGGGTTGGCTCGCAGGGCAACTGGTAAAGGGCGGTGGTTTTGGTGTGGTGGGAGACATTATTGTGGGTGTCATTGGCGCATTACTTGGAGGGTTCCTATTTAGCACCTTTGGAGTATCTACTGGCGGCGGATTACTTGGCAGTTTACTAGTAGCTACCATTGGCGCTGTCGTTCTTCTTTTTGCTCTACGGCTCATTAAGTCAGCGTAATCGTCATTATCTAAGTAAAGTCTAGTCTAATCAATTATTAAGAGTTCAATTAAAATCATGTCTGACGAAAGAGATCAAGAAATTACTAGAAAAGTTACTTCTAGTTCAAATACTCCTCCCAATGGATACAGCGTTTCTGAAGAACGCTCGACGAGAGTAACTAATGAGGGGAATTCAAGTGCAGTGGTTGTCGCTGTCTTGTTATTCTTGGCTATCGGTGGAGGCGCGATCGCCTACTTCCTCAATAGTCGCCCTGCGCCCACACCGATATTAGTTCCGAGTGCCGTTGACACTGTGAAAGAGAACAAATCGACCATAATCGAGCGGAACAATACAACTATTAGAGAAGTAAGTCCCGCTTCTCCTCAAGCGACTCCTAGAGTTCAGATTAATATCCCTGCGGCAACTGTTCAACCACAGCCTGTAGCACCTGCTCCAGCAGTAACAGTAACGGCGACACCAACACCAACAGCAGCAGCAACTCCTAAGGCTGTGACTCCTTCGCCAACCGCAACAACAGGCGCTCCTAATAACTAAGTAGCTCTTGTCTGTTGAATAGCAACGCAAGACATAAAAAGAGAAGATTAGTTGCGGCGCAACTAATCTTCTCTTTTTTACTAGGTAACCCTGAAAAACTTTAAAAGGCTTGCAAAGCAAGCCTTTTAAAGTTTTTTGTTATGTTGTTCTTAACCAACAAAACTGATAGCCTTGGAGGACAAGACTTTCATCATGTTGAGAAGGCTTTTTACCAGTATATAAATCGACAAACTGAGAGTAGACATTAAAACCTGTATTGCTTAAAGCTGATAATTCCAAATATTGGGTATTGACATCAAAATTAGCAAGGACTAACACTTTCTCGGATGGGCGCTGATGATCGAACCGTATAAAACCGAGCAAATGTTCGTTATCTAGATGGAGTAGTTCACGATTATTAAAATCGGCAAAGGCAGAGATTTCTTTACGGATCGCAATCATCTTTTTCATAGCAGTAAAAATTGCGTATTGCGGTGTGCCTTGTTTTTTGCGTAATTCTGCTTTTTCCCAATCGATTTTGGGACGATGCACCCAGCGAGCATCATTGGCTTTGCTCGAATCTTCATAAAAGCTGTAATCATTCAATACACCCAAGGCATCACCGTTATAAATCAAAGGGATTCCACCGAAGGACAGAATAATGCCGTGGAGCAAGAGAATCCTGTCAATAGCGGAGGTAATTAAACCTTTGTCTTGCATCTCTAGAGCCGATTCCAAGCCGACTAAAGAAGCTAGGGAGCCACAAACTCTTCCATCGCCTGTGGATTCATTATGCATAAATTCTAAGCCTCTAGCTAAGCCATCATACTTGCCGCTAAAGTAATCAATTAAAAAGCGTCTGTGAGAATATGGCTCATAACCCGCTAGGCGAATATCGTTGTCGTCAAAGCCAAAACCAATGTCATCGTGACAGCGGACATAATTTAGCCAAGTTGCCCGTTCCAGTTTATTGGGCAAGCTTTTGATCCCTTGACTGAGGAGTTTCGTATTTTTAGTTGCTACGCTATCCCAGAGCAACGCCATTAAAGTAGCGTTATAGGCAATTTCACATTCTTTAGCAACGATCGCATCTTCTCCAAAATACTTAATCACTTCCACAGGCGCAACGATCGCTTCGGCAATAAATAGCACTCCTGGAGCAGTTACTTGGCAACAGTCTTTCATTAGCTGCAAAATCAAATGCGCTTTACGTTCGTTTTGACAGGAAGTGCCAATTTTCTTCCACAAAAAAGCCACCGCATCAAGACGCAAAATATCCACACCTTGATTTGCCCAAAACAGGATAATGTCCAGCATCTCAATAAATACATTAGGGTTGCTGTAGTTCAAATCCCATTGATAATCATGGAAAACTGTCATTACCCATTTTTGCATTTCAGGATTCCAAGTGAAATTTCCTGGAGAAGTTTCGGGAAATACTTCTGGCATACTCTGCTCAAACATATCAGGGACTTCTCGACCTTCAAAAATATAGTAATAGTCCTGAAAGCGGCGATCGCCCTTAATCGCTTTCTTAGCCCATTCATGTTCATCAGAAGTATGATTGAGAACAATATCGAGAACTAATAAAATATCGCGTTTGCGGAAGTCTGCGGCAATGTGGCGAATATCTTCTAGATTACCAACATGCTCATCAATTTGCCGAAAATCACTGATTGCATAGCCTCCATCGCTTTTACCTTCAGGACATTTCAAAATTGGCATAATATGCACTAGATTGATACCTAGTTCTTGAAAATAGCTAGATTTATTAGCAAGATCGCTTAAATTATCTGCAAATCCATTGGAATAAAGCGCCATCCCCACCCATTTTTGAGATAAAAACCAGTTGTGATCCTGTTCGCGCTGCATATCCAAACGTTCCAATTCGGCAGAGCGATCAATATAGCCCTTCGCCATCGTTTCCACTAAGCGCAACATCTGCAACTTAAAATCATCACGATGTCCGTACAGCGTATAAAACAGCGAATGGATTGCATAAAAATTAGCTCCCAGTCTTGTATAAAAATGTCGCAAGTCTTGACGGCGAATTTCAGGCTTTAAATCATCAAGTATAGAATTTAAAAGGGAATGAGAGATTTGTTCGTACATGGTGTTTTTCTAAAATATGTTTGCCTATAGAATGTGTGTCGCGCTTTACGCGGCACATCATTCTATCCATTTTTGTGTGTCTGGATAATAATGGACAATTCCTTCCAAAATCCCCGCACTATAGTTTCCATTCATGCCCAAAAAACCGCCATGAGCTAAATACAAACTGTGTATATTCCCTTGTTCCTTTGCTTGTTGTTGAGATTGAGCAATTAGATCGACATGGGCATTGGCAACCAAAACCGAAGGCACAGGACTAATCAGCAATGGCAGATCATTCCCGCTATCACCCGCAAAAACAGTGTTACCATGATCGAAATTCAATTGACTCATCAAGAACTCCACTGCATGAAGTTTGGTGGCATGGGCTGGCAATATATCTAGTAGTCCAATTCCCTTAGCTTCATCAACACTGTAAATCAAACTTGCAGCAATATTTTGTTCTTCAAGGCGGCTTCTGATGTACTGCTGCAAAGGATCTTTTTCCACATCCAAGGGCAGATAATAACTAAGTTTAAAGCGACTCTGTTGATCGGGTTCTTGCAAAATTAAATGCGATATTTCCGCTAAATCGGTAAACCATGGCTCTAAATCTACAGCGTTTAAACCTCGCCAATCAACCGCAATCTGCTGTGTCCAGCTTTGCCAAGATTTCCAGCGCTCGCCATCAAATTGATACATCGTGCTACCGACATCACCAACTATCCAATCGGGCGTGGGTAAATCATACTCTTGAATCGCTTCTTGAACTAATGCGAGATTTCTACCGCTCACATATACCAAGCAAACTTCGGGGCGACTGACTAAACGGGTAAATATGGTTCGCGCTTGAGGAGATTCTGGTTGAGTTCCATTCGGTAAGAGGGTACGGTCAAGGTCAGTACAAATCAATAGTTTCTGCATAGGTCACGATTGGATTAGTTGATGTCAAGAGTTTTCCCGCCTTCGGCGGGAAAACTCTTTATAAATTAAAGAAGTCATAATGCGCGATCGCCTCTAAAATGCCTCCAGCATGAGCGCTATCGGCAAAATAAACGCGATCGCTATCATTCAAAGCTAACAATTCTTCACGGTGACGATTATCAACGACCACGCCCAAAGTATTGCCACGCAGCATATCTTCATCACCACCCGATCCACCATTGACCAAAACCTGCTCTAGAGGGATATTCCATTGTCTAGCGACATAGCGTAGGGCAAACCCCTTAGAAGCTCTGGCAGGCACAAAGTCCAGATATTGACCAAAGGAGAGAGTTGTATTCACGGACAATTCCTGTTGACGCAATAGGGTCAAAATCTCCTCCATTGGTGGGGCAATATTGGCATCGTAGTAATAGGAAACCTTAAACCGACTTTGCTGATCCTTCGGCTGCGGGGTGATCCCTTGTAAGGGATCGATAATGCGCTTCAATACTTGCGGTGTCCACCAGTGATCGATATGGTAATTCCAAGCAATATCCGCAGTATATCGAGGAGGATAGTAAATCTCTGTACCTAAACTGGTAATCAGAACATCGGGGGTGGGAATACCATAGGTTTTTAAAATTTTGAGAACTGAATCTAAACGCCGACCTGTCGCGATGCCAAACACAAATTTTCGATGTTGTTGGCGGACAAGTTGGATAAATTGCGTCAATGCTTCCGCATCCCCCAACAAGGTATTGTCGATCGCTGTGAAAATTGCCCGTTTACGATATTGTCCTGCTTTTGCTGAGAATGTTGGCTTTGGTAAAGGTTCCTGTTGCAATACAAGAGGCTGAATTTTTTGCAAATAGGTTTGAGCGTGAGCCTCCCATGAATAGAATTTGGCAACATTTTTTAACCCATTTTCGGAAAATTGCTGCCAGAGTGTTGCATCTTCGAGAATCTGCAATAAAGCCTCAGCGATCGCATTCTCATTCAAAGGATCAACTAATAATCCATTCTGACAATTACTAATAATATCCACTGGCCCCCCATTTTCGGTGGCAACCAATGGTAATCCACTCGCCGCCGCCTCTAATAGCGTTAATCCAAAAGGCTCAGTGAGAGCAGGATTGACAAACACACCTTTGGACTTAGCTGCTAATCGATAAATATCGGCAACTTCACTAGAACTATGATGCTTTGGTAAAGCTACCAACCCATAGAGATCATAGCAATCCATCACCAGTAGTAACTCTGTTAAAACATTCTGCGCTCCCTCATTAAGTTCTCGAATATCCTCTCGATTACCTGCCACAATCACTAGATTAGCTAATTCTTGTAAACGAGGCGATCGCCCGTAGGCTTCCAGAAGAGTGACGATATTTTTACGCTGATCGGGGCGTGATAATGCCAAAACCATCGGCTTATCAGGATTATTGAGAAACTTGATTAAAGCTTCTTGGAAAGCGATCGCTTGATTATTTTCAGTCGGTGGATAAAACTGCTCTAAATCAGTCCCAGGAGGGATGATCGCCATTTTTTCGGGGGTGTAATAGTCGTAAAGTTCATACTGATCTTCAATTTCATTACCAGTACTAGTAATCACCAAGTCCGCATTACTTAAAGTATCTTCTTCAGCGCTGACCCGCTGAAGCATATGATAGCGTTCTTCGATCTGTTCTAGGGGCATTCCTGACCCTAGCAATCTTCGCATCTTATCCCGTCCTAATGAATGTCCCGTATGGATTAGAGGTAAACCCGTTAAATGAGAAAGTCGCACTCCCACATACCCTGCATCGGCATAGTGGCTATGGATTACATCGGGCAGACGCGGCTGTGTGAGCAACCAAGCAAACAGGCGATCGGCAAAGCCATCCAGATGGCTCCATAATTCTTCTTTAGGAATGTAGGCTTCAGGTCCTGCTTCAATTCGCACGATCTGAGCATTTTCGGCTAAGTTTTCAATCGCCATGCCATAGTCAGCGTCTACAGCATCGTCAATAATCAGCCTTGTAACTAAATCAACTCTTTCTACATTTGCTTGACTAGCGATCGCCTTAGCTAGTTCCACAACATATTTTGTCTGTCCACCTGTATCGGCATCACGTCCTAATTCTAGATTATGACCTCTGATTAATCCATGAATACTGATGAGCAGAATATACAATGGCTTATTCTTGATGTTGTTGAACATAATCTGTCCATAATTCGCCAATCTAAATTTACAGCGCTTTGCGTTTAAATCCAAACCAATAGAATTTTGAAAGTGTTGATTTGCAACACTTTCAAAATTCTATTGGTTTGACTCAGGAACTTCTTAAAACTTTTGAAAGGCTGGCTAAGCCAGCCTTTCAAAAGTTTTAAGAAGTTCCTAATCCGTAATAGACTGTAAAAGATTCTCAATTAGAGATTACTAAAATTAAATTTGCAATTATTTAAAAAGACTTTATTTGCATGAACCATCCTGAAAATTGCGATGCTGATCCCTTTGCTTGGCTCGATCGCTCATTGCAGTCTATCCATAAGGCTAATTGGTATCGCTCCACACAAACAATTAATTCCAAAGCAGGGACGATCGCCCAAATTGATGGGCGGGAGATGTTGAATTTTGCGAGTAATAATTATTTGGGATTGGCAGGCGATCGCCGCTTGATTGTCGCCGCGATCGCCGCCACCGAGAAATATGGCACTGGCTCAACGGGATCGCGTCTAGTGACGGGGCATTTAGACCTCCATGAAAAACTAGAAACGGCGATCGCTGATCTCAAAAATGTGGAATCTGCGCTTGTCTTTAGTTCAGGATACTTAGCAAATTTAGGCACGATCGCCGCGATCGTCGGACAGCGAGATTTGGTTTTGGGTGATGCTTACAACCATTCTTGTTTAAAAAAAGGAGCTTTACTCAGTGGCGCGACCGCGATCGATTATCGACATCTTGATATTGCTGACCTCACCGCCCAATTGCAACAACATCGCCATCACTACCGCCGTTGCCTAATCACCACCGATAGTGTTTTTAGTATGGATGGCGATCTTGCGCTCTTACGGGAAATTATGGACTTAGCTGCCGAATATGAATGCATGGTACTAGTGGATGAAGCGCATGGCACGGGTGTATTTGGAGATCGCGGTGGTGGGTTGACTGAGGCGCTGGGGATTAGGCAAGAATTAATTCAAGTAGGAACTTTGAGCAAGGCTTTGGGAAGTTTGGGTGGATATGTGGCAGGTTCGGCAAAGTTAATCGATTATCTCCGCAATCGAGCCGCTACATGGGTCTACACAACGGCGCTCTCTCCTGCGGACACAGGAGCCGCGATCGCCGCCATTGAGATTGTCAAGTCAGAAAGTAAGCTCCGTCAACAGCTTTGGCAAAATGTAGCGATGTTTCGGCAAGGTTTACAGAATTTAGAAATATCTGCGATCGCCTTAGACTCGCCAATTATGGCGATCGCCGTGGGGGATATTCCTGAAACCTTAAAAATGGCAAATTATTTAAAAGAAAATGGTATTTTTGCGCCAGCCATTCGTCCGCCCACAGTTCCCACTCCCAGAATTAGGATTACGCTAATGGCGACCCATGAGGCTGAGCAAATTCAGTTTTTACTAAATTTACTCGGCTCGGCGAGTCGTCACTTGTTTTAAATTTGAAGCGGCGCTCCGCGCCGCCTCACACTTATGTAGCGATCGCACCGCTACAAGAACTTCCTTTGCCTGCGGTGCATCCGAAGCAATGACGGCCAGTTCTAATTTGCCTCTGAGCGAAGCTATGGGGATCAAAATTGTGAATAGATAAACTTGGATAATCTTGATGTGGTGGACTTTGAGCTTCTAGATCTAACATTTGATTAAAATCGCAATCAAACAATCTGCCATCCCAAGATACAGAAATCGTATTGCGGCACATCAACCCTGCGATCGTGTCGGGATTAAACGCATTAACGAGCAGTTCCATATAAGCTTGCAAATTACCAGACTGTTCCAGCCACTCTAAATGGCGAGAAATCGGCATATTGTTAATTGCAATCAGGCGATCGAAGGTGATGTTGTGATTTTCTAGCAGTCCTTGCTTCCACATTTTCTCTAAGACTGCGGCTTGATTGCAAGAGAGTGTCGCATCAGATGGATTGCTCATCAAGGTTAGTTTGCGACTGGGGTTGCCCTGTCCATAACCCACCGCATTCAGTCGCTGCAAAGCATTGATCGACTGCTCAAAGGTTCCATCGCCACGTTGTTGATCGGTATTGGGTTGTCGAAAATGTGGCAAAGAACAAACCACTTCCACTCCACGCTTTGCAAACCATTCAGGCAAATCTTCCATTGTCGGCAATAGCAGCACCGTCAAATTACAGCGATCGATGACGTGTTTACCTCTGATTACACATTGGTCTACCAAATATCGAAAATGGGGATTTAGTTCAGGAGCGCCCCCCGTAATATCGACTGTATGCGCTTCCGTCTGATCCAATGCAGCCAAGCAAGCATCGATAGTGGCGCGACTCATATTTTCTTTGCGATCGGGGCCAGCATCAACATGACAATGGCGACAGGTCATATTGCAAAGTTTGCCAACATTAATTTGAAATATTTCCAGATTTGCGGGCGTTAAAGTTTGCCAAGCATTCTGTTTTAAGGTTGACTCAAAATCCCCCTGCTCAGGTAAATGCGATAGATCGATAGATTCTAATAAATTGATTTGTTGCTTGGTGCTGGCAAGTTTTGATTGGCGTTGCTGAAGGGAAACTGTGGCAGTTGGACTTGGCATAATTACTGTAAAGTCTGTGATTAGTACATCTTAATCGTTTACCTTATCAGCTAGAGACTTACGAGCAAGGCGCGTCACATAAACGGTAACAGCGACAGTGGCGAGCAGTCCCAAAATCCGAATTACCCATTGAATCGTGGGATTAGTAGGCTGATTTTCGCCGCCAATTCTGGCTAGATCACCCGCAAGGGAGCCAATATAAACATACATCACTGTCGCGGGGAGCATTCCCACAGAGGCGATCGCATAGTCTTTGAGTTTGACCCCAGTCACACCAAAGGCGTAGTTGAGTAAATTGAATGGAAAAATCGGTGAGAGGCGTGTTAGTAGAACAATTTTAAAACCTTCTTGGGCAACAGCTTTATCGATCGCCGCAAAATTTGGATTACCTTCAATTTTTTTGCCAATCCAATCTCTCGCAAAATAACGACCGACCAAAAAAGCAGCGATCGCCCCTAAAGTCGCTCCAATAAATACATAAATCGAGCCTAATAAAACCCCAAATACTACCCCCGCGCCCAAGGTCAAAATTGAACCAGGTAAAAATGCGACCGTAGCCACGATGTAGATCAAGATAAAAGCAATTCCGCCCACATAACCTAAGCTTTCAATCCACTTGAGAGCCTCACGAAGTAACTCTTGAGGGTTAAATCCTTGCAAAACTGGCTCAGTCTGAGCAAAAGCTGGAGAAGCTAAAAACAAACAGGCGATCGCGCAAACAGATATGCAATAGCAAAGTTTAACAAAATGCTCCGTGTCAGGTCTTGTGAACTTATATTCCTTTGGTTTCATAATGAAAATCGCTGTCGTAATTTAATATTGCAGGATAAGTAGATAGGCGTAATTAAATATAAAACCCAAATAAGCTGATTCGCCCGCTTTGCGGGCAAATCAGCTTATTTGGATTTCAGCTCACCAGCGATCGCGGCAAATTGCTCTAAGACTGTTTGTAAATCATCATTCACATTTTTAGCCCTGTTTGGTCATTAGGGATCTGCAATTTAATAAAGTATCAAATATAAAACCAGAATTAGTGGGGCGGCGAAGCCGCCCCACTAATTCTAAAAAATCTGGAATGGTACTTTATTTATTCGCTCGTCCCTTATTGCTAACACCTAACAGCTTGTTAGGTGTTAGCAATTTACAAACATAAAAAATCCCTAACAGCTTGCAAGGTGACCGATCGCTTAGACAGGTACTAATCTAGCTATATAAAGAAACCAAGCATCTACATATGACTTGATTGAAATTAATTTAAATATGAGTTTCGATTAGTTCAGGGCAAAACTATGAGTACCACATCACCCACCGCCGCAACTGATGAATCCTCGTCATCAAGCGCGACCCATATCCATAAAGTCCGTGATTTTTCTTCCGCCGATAAAGTCTCAACCCTCGAACTAGTCAAGCAATATCGCAAAGCTCCATCCGCCTATCTACGCGATCGCATTGTGCGGTTAAATATTGGACTAGTCAAAAAAGAAGTCAACTTTTGGGCAGATCGCCACTCTGAGTTATACGACGACCTATTACAAGTGGGGGCGCTAGGTTTGATTAGTTGCATTGATCGCTTTGAACTAAATCGTGGTTATGCTTTTAGTTCTTTTGCAGTGCGCCACATTCGCGGCGAAATTCAACATTACTTGCGCGATAAAAGCTCATCAGTACGCATACCTCGACGTTATATGGATTTGCAACAACAATCCATAAGAGTGATGCAAAAACTTCGCAACGCTTTACAGAGAGAACCCTCGACACAAGAAGTTGCCAACTCTCTGGGCGTGAGTCTATACGAATGGCAAGAAGCAAAGCTAGCTTGTCAGAACCGTGCGCCCATCAGTCTTGATGCACCGATCCGTTCTGAAGAAGATGACGCAGCTTCGATTGGGGACTTAGTTGCTGATCCTAAAAGTAATATACAACTACAACAGGACGACAAATTTCGCCTACAGCAGGCTTTGGCAGTTTTAGAGCAACGTACTAGAGAGATTGTTGAGTTTGTGTTTATTGAAGATTTGCCTCAGCGAGAGGTTGCCAAAATGTTGGGGGTGAGTGCTGTTACAATTTCCCGTCAGCTCAAAAAAGGTTTATCGACTTTACGTTGTGTCCTAGAAGCAGAAGCTTGCTAAAACCAAATAATTAAAAGATGGTGCGTTGCGCCGTCTTTTAATTATTTGGTTTTGGTATACCTAAATTCTTATAAAAATAAAAAAGATGAAACTACAAAGTAGTTTCATCTTTTTTATTTTTAAGCTAACCAATGCCTCGTAAAATTAAAGCAAGTCCAAAGCAATGGACATCAGCACCAGTCAAGGCATTTATTTAGAGCATTTGTAGCTTATAAGTTTAATGAGCATAAAAGTCGTTTCTACATCTCCATTTTCTGATCAGAAGCCCGGTACTTCTGGACTCAGAAAAAAAGTTACTGTTTTTCAAACTGCTAATTATCTAGAAAATTTCGTTCAATCTATATTTGATAGTCTGGAAGGATTTGAAGGAAAAACTCTTGTGGTGGGCGGTGACGGACGCTACTATAACCGCCATGCTATTCAAGTAATCCTCAAAATGGCTGCTGCTAATGGCTTTGGCAAAATTTTAGTAGGACAAGGCGGCATCCTCTCTACCCCTGCGGCTTCCTGCGTAATTCGCAAGTATCAAGCCTTTGGAGGGATCATCCTCTCGGCAAGCCATAATCCTGCGGGTAAAGATGGCGACTTTGGCATCAAATACAACACTGGAAATGGTGGCCCCGCACCCGAAAAAATCACTGATGCCATTTACGACATCACCAAGGCGATCGCTGAGTATAAAATCCTTGAAGCCGATGACCTCGATCTCGATCGCCTTGGTGAAACTCAATTAGGCAATACCCAAGTTGTGGTAATCGATTCGGTATCTGACTATGCGGAATTGATGGGAGAGATTTTTGATTTCGATCGCATCAAATTATTGCTAGCATCTCCCGACTTTCGGATGTGTTTTGACGGAATGCACGCCGTCACTGGCCCTTACGCGCAGGAGATTTTAGTTAATCAGTTAGGTGCGCCCGCTAGTGCTTTACAAAGTTGCGTTCCCCTAGAAGACTTTGGCGATGGACACCCTGACCCTAATCTTGTCTATGCCCATGATCTGGTAGAAGTTCTCTATGGTGAAGATGCTCCTGACTTTGGCGCAGCTTCCGATGGCGATGGCGATCGCAATATGATTTTGGGGCATAAATTTTTTGTAACCCCCAGTGATAGCCTTGCTATTTTGGCGGCAAATGCCCATCATGTTCCCGCCTATAAGGGTGGTTTAGCGGGAATTGCCCGTTCAATGCCCACCAGTCAAGCACCCGATCGCGTTGCGGCTAGACTCGGCATTGAATGCTATGAAACTCCGACGGGTTGGAAGTTTTTTGGAAATCTACTGGATGCTGGGAAAGCCACTCTATGCGGCGAAGAGAGCTTCGGCACAGGTTCTAATCATGTTCGCGAAAAAGATGGACTTTGGGCGGTACTTTTCTGGCTCAATGTTTTGGCGGCGCGTCAACAATCCGTTGAGGCGATCGTCAAAGAACATTGGCAACTCTACGGACGGAATTTCTATTCACGCCATGACTATGAAGGAGTCGATAGCGATCGCGCCAACACCTTAATTGATAATCTTCGCAATCAATTTGCAACTTTACCAAGTCAAAAGTTTGGCAATTATGAAGTTGCTTTCTGCGATGACTTTAGTTATACCGATCCCATTGATGGCAGTGTCAGCAGCAAGCAGGGTATTCGCATCGGCTTTACCGATGGCTCTCGAATTGTCTTCCGTCTATCGGGTACTGGCACTCAGGGTGCGACTCTACGCCTCTATGTCGAGAGCTACGAGCCGAATATTGCTAAGCACTCGCAGGATACGCAAGAAGCTTTACAGGAATTGATCGACATTGCCGATCAAGTTGCTCAGATTAAAGTTCTAACTGGTCGCGATCGCCCCACTGTTATTACTTAAAAAAATAAGACACACGCGAAGCGTGTTTAGGTAAAACCCCAGAAGCGAGTTGCGCCGCAACTCGCTTCTGGGGTTTTAGGCAAAAATTGCGTTGCTATAGATGCCCAACTTTGACATAAATCACACAGCCAGATGTGCTAAACGGAGTATGCCGACTACCACTAGGATTCCGTAGCCAAGTCCCCTGAGGATAAGTCCCAAACTCATCTTCAAAAACTCCATCAACCACAAAAATTTCTTCGCCGCCTAGATGACGATGGGGTTGGAAATGCGTCCCCGCATCCCATTTCACAAGGGCGACATTCTCAGTTCCATAATTATGCAAGGGCATTACTTGTAATCCCTTGACTAAACCATTAACCCAAGGATTTTGCTTCGTGGCGATCGCTACTCGTTGTTGATCATCAGGATGCATTTGCCAGAGCTTAACTAAAATCGTGCAACCCTCTTTGCTAAAGGGCGTATGGGTTGAACCAACAGGATTACGAATATAGGTTCCCGCAGGATAGTCACCATACTCATCGGAGAAAGTACCTTCTAAAACTAAAAACTCTTCGCCGCCGTCGTGGGTATGGGCGGAGAACTGACTGTTAGGAGCATAGCGCACGACTGAGGTTGCTCTCGCCACTTCTTCGCCATCTCGTTCGAGCATACGGCGCTGGACACCAATCATGGGAGAATCGACCCAATCAAGGGCTTCACTCTCAACGACAACGCGCTGACTCAGATCTGCATGGAGTTTCATAATTATGGGTTCTTAGCCTCTGCTAGAAGTCGCTCTAATTCACTAATCCTAGCTTGCATTGCTTCCACTTCAGCTTGGGAATAGCGTACAGGAATGTGTTGCGGACAGTTCCAATCATAGCCTTCGATTTCAAAAATGATCGCCCGTTCTACTGTGGCTGGATAGTCTAGATCTTGGACTTGAGAAAGGATCACAGGATCGTCTTCCACAATTCGCGCACGACCGAGGATTTTCAAACGGCGGCGGTTCCGATAATCCATTAGAAATAGAAATGCTTTATCATGTTCCGAAAGATTGCCCACAGAGATGTACTGCACATTGCCGCGATAATCAGCAAAGCCCAAAGTCTTCTCATTGAGAATCCTTAAAAATCCTGCTTTGCCGCCTCGAAACTGAATATAAGGATAGCCATTGGAAGTCACAGTGCCTAGATAAAATCCTTCCATGCTAGAAATAAATTGCGCGATATCGGGAGTAACCCTGTTATTGTCAGCACCGTTCGCCACAAAGCGCTCATAGTTCTCACGAGAACCCATTTTTTCTTGCATGGCTTTCACGGCGGTCGTGAAAGCGATCGTACCAAATTGACGGGGCATAACTTAAACTCCTGTCACAGTAAAATGCCTTTGCTATTTTACTGGGTTTGTTTTACTTTATACAGCGCCTTGCGCTAACTTAAACCACATAGAAATTTGTGAAAGCGCAGCTTCGCTGCGCTTTCACAAATTTCTATGTACTACTTAAAGTGTAATGTAATGAACGAACTGTATAGTGCTGGCATTCTCTTTAAAGTTTTAAGTCAGTGCAAAGCGCTGTAAAGTAGAGAAATACTCAAGCTTAAAAATTGTTGTTCTTGTCTTGCTATGTCCTACGATAATCCTCGCATCGCCAAAATTCACCGCAAAACTAGCGAAACCGATGTCACTGTGGCGCTAAATCTTGATGGCACAGGTAAAGGAAATATTAATACTGGTATTCCCTTTCTCGATCATATGTTGCATCAGATTTGCTCCCATGGATTGATTGATTTAGACATTCAGGCAACAGGCGATCTGCATATAGATGATCACCATACCAACGAGGATGTAGGTATGGTGTTAGGTCAAGCTCTCGGACAAGCATTAGGCGATCGCAAAGGTATTAATCGCTTTGGTCATTTTGTCGTACCCCTTGATGAGTCTTTAGTACAGGTGGCTCTCGATTTTTCAGGTCGTCCCTATTTGGTCTATGGTTTAGTAATTCCCAATCAACGTGTCGGAACTTACGATACTGAGCTAGTGCGTGAGTTCTTCCAAGCCGTAGTCAATCATGCTCAGATGACTTTGCATATTCGTCCCTTAGAAAGTGGCAATTCTCATCACATTATTGAGGCTGCTTTTAAAGCTTTTGCCCGCGCCACTAAGATGGCGATTGAAGTTGATCCGCGTCGCGCCACAGTTATTCCTAGCTCTAAAGGCGTTTTATAGATTCAACGTAAAGCGCTCAAGAAGCGCCAAATTTTTTGGAGTGTTGCTTTGCAACACTCCAAAAAATTCTTGAAAGAAATTTTTAAAAGCGCCGCGAGGCGGCGCTTTTAAAAATTTCGGGTTTAGGGCTTAAGCGCAAAGCGCTGTAAAATATGAAACCGTTATTCCAGAAACAATCTCTAAGTTAAGCTCACAAAATACGTTGAATAGCAACTTAAAAAACGTTACGGTCATTGGATCAGGAGATTGGGGCAGCGCGATCGCCACTTTGCTCAAAACCAATCATCACCATGTTCAAATTTGGTCACGACAAAGTGATTTATCTTTAACGGAAATGGTGGCTCATAGTGATGCCATTATCTCGGCAGTGTCGATAAAAGGCGTAAGAACGATCGCCGAAAAACTACAGCAAGCCAAATTACAACCTCACGCCATTTTAGTGAGTGCCACCAAAGGTTTAGAGCCAAATACTAGACAAACTCCCTCCCAAATCTGGCGATCGCTACTGCCTGAATATCCACTGGTGGTTTTGTCGGGACCAAATCTGTCTAAGGAGATTATGGCGGGAAAACCTGCGGCGACAGTGGTGGCAAGCGTCGATGATCAAGCGGCGCAAACTATCCAAGCTATCTTTGCATCTCGAAATTTTAGGGTTTACACCAATGCTGATCCTGTGGGTGTGGAGTTGGGCGGAACCCTCAAAAATGTGATTGCGATCGCGGTGGGTGCTTGTGATGGACTAGATTTGGGGGCTAATGCTAAGTCCGCCTTAATTACGCGATCGCTCATTGAAATTATCCGTGTTGGAGTTTATTTTGGAGCGCAACCTGAGACATTTTGGGGATTGTCGGGCTTGGGCGATCTGCTGGCAACTTGCAATAGCAATCTCAGTCGCAACTATCAAGTTGGCTACGCGATCGCGCAAGGTATGAGTCTAGAGGAAGCGATCTCGAGTGTGAGTGGTACGGCGGAAGGAGTGAATACCGCAAGTGTGTTGATGGAAATTAGCGATCGTGAAAAAATATATGTTCCTGTTTCCCGTTATGTCTATCGGTTGCTCAAGGATGAAATTAATTTGCCGCAAGCTGTAGAAGGTTTAATGGAAAGAGATCTTAAACAGGAATAATAGTTACAGATAAGTCGACATAGTTATAAACCAAAACCAGATTGACGTGCCGCCTGCTAAGCGGGCGGCACAGTAGTTTCTTAGCTGCTTAGTGCGATCGCTAACTTGACAAGTATCCATTTGATTTATAAGTATTCATTTGATTTCTCTTAGAAATATTAGAACGGAAGTTAAATACCCATACCGTAATCTATTGATTCACCGTGATACTCCCTTCCCAGTCTAAAAATAAACATTAAAACCCAAGGATTAGCGTTGCGGCGCTTCGCGCCGCAACGTCTAATTTTTCACTGGGAAGGGAGTATTCAGCAACGAAATAGATAGACCCAAAAGATGAGTTGCGGCGCAAAGCGCCGCAACTCATCTTTTGGGTCTATGTTTTGAGTAAAATCTATATTGCGACAATTCTCTCTCATTTTCAGCAAGGGTTTCAAAGCTAAAAATGGTGGAGCTATTTTTAATTCTGCTATAACAAATTATGGTGTATTGTTGATTCACTGAAAATGACTAATTAAGACAATTTAGGTCTGTTAGCTTCGTAAACTTCACCGAGTAACTATATTTCGTGGATATTTTAGAATAATGGGCAAAATCATCGCAACGGTAAACATGAAAGGCGGCGTTGGTAAAACCACCCTTACTGTCAATCTCGCCACCTGCTTAGCTAAAATTCATCGTAAGAAAGTACTAGTTGTAGACCTAGATACCCAAATCAGCGCCACCCTCAGTATGATTTCGCCTGCTGACTTTGCAAAATGCCGCAGAGAAAATCGCACCTTACGCAATCTCGTCAGTCAAGCAATCTCTCGGTATGCAGTGCAAGTCAATGATCCCGAAGAAAAGGTCTATCAAGTTAAAGATCTGGTTATTCCCCATGTTTGCAAAGTACAGGGACTAGATCTATTAGTCGGCGATATTGACTTATACGATGAGTTTCTCGTCTCAGAAATGCTCTACAACCGATCGCTACTATACGAAGAGAAGCAAACCTTCCAACAAACATGGAGCAAGTTTGAGCAGTCTCTAATCAAAGGTATTCTTGAACCTGCAATTCGTAACTATGACTTCATCATCCTAGACTGTGCCCCCGGCTATAACCTAATCACCCGTAGCAGTCTGGTCGCTAGTGACTATTACTTAATGCCTGCTAGACCAGAGCCGCTCTCTGTTGTCGGTATTCAGTTATTAGAAAGACGGATCGAAAGACTGCGTGAAGTCTATCGTGAAGATAATTCCGTCAATATCCAACTCCTCGGCATTGTCTTTAGTATGTCCGCAGGGTTTACTCTTAGTCGCTACTATCAAAAAGTAATGGATCGGGTTAGCGCTGACTTCAGTAGTGCCAAGATTTTTAAAACTAAGATTCCCAATGATGTAAATGTCGCTAAAGCGGTGGATAATTTTGTTCCTGCATCTTTATCTAATCCTAATTCCGCAGGTTCAAAAGCCTTTGCGGAAATAACTATAGAACTTTTAAAGAAGCTAGAAGTCTCTCTCGGTAAAAAAGAACAAACTTCAAGATTAAGTCTGGTGGATTTGGAATAAGTATAGCGATCTCTAGATATAAAACCCAATAATTGACTGTCGGCGCGCCGCCAGTCAATTGTAGCAAAGCCAAAGGCAGCGCGGAGCGCCGCTTTTGGCTTTGCTACAACGATCGCCCTGCGTAGGGATGCAAAACTACGGCTTTGAGAATGCGATCGCCTTTCCATAGAGGAAGCGATAGCCATAATTTGTCATCATCAATCCATTGCTGGCGGAGTTTGGTGGTGCTGAAATGGGGATCTTGAGACTTGAGACAGATAATATTTAGGGTCGGTTCACAGACCAATTCTAGCTCTGGTGAAAGCTCAACCCATTGTCTGAGACTTTCTGATAAATCTAGCGATCGCTCCACTAGATATTGACAGCCAGAAGTTCCCATTGCCTTGAGAGCCATCCAGAGTTTGAGGCTATCGGTGCGGCGAGTGCCTTGGAGATTGAGATTGCCAAAATTGAGAGTTTGCTCATCCATATAGGGCAGTTCACTATCAAAGCCATCGATCAAATTTTGCTTCTCTTTGACGATTAACATGGCACAGGTTCGCGCTACCCATAGCCACTTTTGCGGATTAAAGGTGAGGGAGTCGGCTAGATTACAACCTTGAAATAGCGGCTGTAATCGAGGTGAAAAAACACCCGCACCTCCATAGGCTGCATCCACATGAAACCAGCATTCATAACGCTTAGCGATCGCACCCACTGCTTGAATTGGATCGATCGCACCTGTAACCGTTGTCCCTGCGATCGCCGCCACAAAGAAGGGTTGCTTACCTGCTTTTATCGATTTTTGAATGGCTAATTCTAGTTCTTCGAGTATAATTTCGCCACGATGATTAGTTGCCACCCGAATCAAATTCTCTTTGCCTAAACCGATCACATTCATCGCCTTCTCAAAGGAAGTATGGGCGGCTTCAGAGACAAAAGCGACTAAGTTATTGATATTGCCTGAATTACGGCTTTGGGGCTGTTTCCAGTTTCTTGCTAAGAGAAGCGCTGAAATATTGGCAAGACTGCCGCCTGCTGTCATAGTTCCGAAGCAATTACTTCCTAACCCAAAGAGGTTCCCAAACCATTGCATGAGTTGCGCTTCCATTTGGGTAAAGATGGGCGCGAGTTCATAACTCAGCATATTGTTATTGATTGCTGACACCAAAGCATCTGCCCAGATTGTGATCATCGCGGGAACGCTATCCATATGTCCCATATAGTCGGGATTATGAAAGTTAATCGTGCGCGGCAAAATTTGCGATCGCACTTCTTGGATGATTTCTAAAATCGATTCTCCCTGCTTAGGAATGTTGATATTAAAGAGCGAACTATCCTTTACAAAGGATTGATTTTGACTATCTAATACCGAATCAACGATCAAATCAACAAATTGATAACCCAATTTACGAATCGCTTCAATATTGGAGCGATCGGGATTGAGGAAGTGATCATCAAGGGAAAATTTTTGAGGAGGATTTTGAGGAAATTCGGGCATTAGGATAAATGTCTGGAGCCGTTGATATGGGGGATGCGGGGAATTGAATCAATTAAAGCCTTGGTATAGGGATGCTGTGGGTTGGTTAGCACGGATTCAATATTACCCTGTTCTACAATTTTACCCGCCTGCATGACTGCTATGCGATCGCAAAAGAATTGAGCTACCGCTAAGTCATGGGTAATGAATAGATAAGTTAGCTTAAACTCTTGTTTGAGATCCCGCATCAGTTGCAAAACTTGACTCTGAATTGAAGCATCGAGCATACTCACTGGCTCATCGCAAACCACAAACTTGGGATTAGTAATCAGAGCGCGGGCGATCGCGACTCTTTGTAATTGACCACCCGAGAGATCGGAGGGATAGCGATCGGCGAGTTGTGGATCTAGCCCTACTTTTTCTAAAATTGCCAATACTTGCAATCTCGCGGCTTCTGAGTTAGGAACTAATTTATGAATTAGCAAGGGATCAGCGACGCTCTGCACAACTGTCATTTGCGGGCTAAAACAAGCACGGGGATCTTGAAAGATCATCTGCATTTGCGATCGCATCAGGCGCAGTTGCTTGGCATTAAGTTTAGTTAGATCCACGCCATCAAAAGAAACTGAACCGTGATCGGGCTTAATTAATTGCAAAATTGCGCGACCTGTAGTGCTTTTGCCAGAGCCACTTTCACCAATGATACCGAAGGTTTCACCCTCAAATACTTCAAACTTGATACCATCGACAGCCTTAACTAAACCACTGTCAGGCGAAATCCCTCTAGTCAAGATATTTCCCCCTGTGACATAGTGCTTAGTGAGTCGGCTTACATGAAGTAGTACTTTAGGTGATGGGGATTGAGGAAGTTCTGAAGATGCTGAATTTGGAGCAGCCTCGGAAATCTCAGGATCAACAATGATTGAGTCGGGATTGAGCGCATCGGGATTAAAGTGAAGAACTGAACCTAAGAGACTTTGCGTATAAGGATGTTGTGGCGAGCTAAAAATCTGCTCGACTGTCCCTGTCTCCACGATCACCCCTTCATACATCACGGCAATGCGATCGCAATATTGCGCCACCATGCCGAGGTCATGGGTCACTAGCAACAATCCCAAATCGCGACTTTTGCGTAAATTAGTTAGCTCTTGCAAAATCTCGGTGGCGACGGTGACATCAAGGCTAGTTGTCGGTTCATCGGCAATCAATAACACAGGATTGAGAAGCAACGACAGTGCGATCGCCACACGCTGTCGCATCCCACCACTAAATTCATGGGGATATTGTCTGGATCTAGTAGGATCGATGCGAACCGATCTTAGGGCATCGTGGATACGATTTTGGGCAGTTTGCCTAGACAATTTAGGATAATGCGAAGCCAGAACTTCAAACCCATGATCAGCGATGCTCATTAATGGATCAAGACGTGTCATGGGATCTTGAAAAATTAAACCCACCTTTTCGCCGCGCCATAGCCCGTCCTTTTTCTTGGCAATTTCTTCGCCATCGACATTTATCGTGCCTTCGAGGCTGGCGTATTTCGGTAATAAATTAATTAGCGATCGCCCAATTGTCGATTTACCACAGCCACTTTCGCCAATCAGTCCGAGGGCTTCACCTGCTTGTAAATTAAAAGTAACGCGATCGACCGCAGGCTCAGCGTCACCATAACAAACTGTCAAATTTTCGACTTCAAGCAGCATGATTTTTGTGGGCTAGACATGGTGTAGTGGGCTGTAAGCCAAAATACCACACAAGCAGGGCTAGCTAACCAAGAAGTGAGTGGCGGCACTTCGCGCTGCCGCTCACTTCTTAGGTTTTGGTGAATAATTAGGACGTTAATATACTTCACACACTTTGCAAATTTTTACCCCCCTCAGTCCCCCCTTGAGAAGGGGGGAAGTCTAAATTCTCCCCCTTCTCAAGGGGGAGTTAGAGGGGGGGTTATAGATTTAGTGCGTCAAGTGTATTGATGCCATGAGTAGCACACTTTTGTGAATTAGGATTATTCCAAAAAATCAAAGAGGCGATGGGCAAGTTCCAGTTTGGAGCAGAGCGGCGTGGACAAAGTATCGCCATTTGCTTTTATAAAAGTGGCTTGATTGGTATCTGTCCCAAACCCAGTTTGATCGCTATTCACCAGATTAGCCGCGATCGCATTGAGTCCCTTTCGTTTTAGCTTTTCTTGTGCAGCAGCGATCGCTTCTGACTGGCTACCAGTTTGGGCAGCAAAGCCCACCAGTATTTGTTCAGGACGTTTGCGAGTTGCCAAGTCTGCCACAATATCAGGAATGTATTCCAATTCTAGATTTAAGGGAAGTTCAGATTTTGGCAACTTGAATGCGCTCTGTAACTTAGATCTGACATCACCCACCGCCGCCGCCGCGATCGCCATATCCGCAAAAGGAAATTCTTCGAGCATCGCTTGATGCATCTCAGCGGAAGTACGGGCGACTCGGAGTAATGGTTGCTCTTTACCCGCAGGAAGATCTGTTGGAGATGTGGTGATGAGCGTAACTTTTGCGCCACGATGGATAGCAGCTTTGGCGATCGCAAGTCCTTGTTTACCTGTGGAGGGATTGCCAATAAAGCGCACAGGATCAATAAATTCGCGAGTCCCCCCCGCATTGACTAAAACTTTCTTTCCCTTTAAGTCCTGCTTCCCTTTAGTCAATAGAAAAGACTCAATATATTCCAAAATTATTTCTGGTTCCGCCATGCGTCCAGTGCCCACGGCATCACAGGCAAGAATGCCATCCGTCGGTGCGATCGCGCTATAGCGATTGTCTTGTAATAATTTATGCCAATTTTCCTGCACGGAAGGCTGTTGCCACATGGAAGTATTCATGGCAGGGGCAAATAGAATTGGGCAAGTAGAAGCGAGGACGGTATTGGTGAGGAGGTTGTCAGCCATGCCATAGGCAAGTTTTGCGAGGGTATTAGCAGTGACGGGAGCGAGCAGGAATAGATCTGCCCATTCTGCTAACTCAATGTGTAAGGGTCTACCATGACTCGGTTGCCAGAAGTCAGAGTCAGTATAGGCAGGTTGGCGGGAGAGGGTGGCAAAGGTGAGTGGTGTCACAAATTCTGCGGCCGATCGCGTCATGATTACCCGCACTTCGATGCCGCGCTTTGCCAAGCTAGAAACTACCTCACAAACTTTATAGGCGGCGATGCCCCCAGAAATGCCAATTAAGAGATGATTCATCGTTGTAGAAATATTGTCTATTGATTATTTAAGTAGGGGCAGAGCATTGCTGCAACTGTTTATCCATATCACTAGGTTTTGTATACAGGAATGCTCTGCCCTAAACTTAACGCGATCTTAGACTAACCCTCAACTGCGGAAAGGGTAGAGCATTTGCGGATCGAGATTCTGGCGAAAAGTTAAGAAATTGAGGCGCAAATGCTCTACCCCTACGTCACAATATTGGGGCTTTAGTGATCGCTATAAATTAATAAGAATGATAACAGTTTATTCAAATTAAGCATCAAAATACACATTGCTAATAATAGTTTTTTGTTGCGATATTTGGCAGTTTATTAAAACCTAGGAAAAATTTTGAAAGGCTGTCAAAGCCAGCCTTTCAAAATTTTTCTTGTACTATACAAAACATGAAGACAAAGCCAAAAAACAAGAGAGAATTGCGGCACTTCGCGCCGCAATTCTCTCTTGTTTTTTAGATAATAATTAGTGATACGATGCTTATTTGCTATAGCAATCCTAAATGATTTGTGAGAGGCTTTGACACGTTCACTAGCTTTGCTATAAAGACTTATACTGCTAGCTGAGCGGAGTCGAAGCTCTACTTTTTTCATGAATGATTTAGAACTGCTAGAAGAAGAAAGCATGTAACAAGTTGGGATAAATCTATCTTTAAGAATAGATTTTTAAGTAATTTTTTAAGATTATGAAAAATTAGATTAAGTAGCTTATGTTAAATTAGATAGTAATCCTAAACCATTTTATAGATAGCCTCAATTTCTAGTTTCTCCCAATCATTCAGAACTGCTGTAAATATCATTAAAATAACTGCATAATCACACTATCAAATAAATCTAAATACTAAGTATGAAACATCCAATAAAGACTATATTTCTTCGTCCATTAATTTCTAAAGCTGCCACAGTAATGATTGCTATGAGTGCGATCGCAGGAGTAGCGATCGCTAAGTCTAGTGAAGCTGCGGAAACGGTTAACTTTCGGTTTAATGTTTTTGAAATTTCGGTGTCTGTTGATAACTTAGAAAAGTTTTCTAAAACTGGCGAGTTAGGTGGCGCTCTTGATATGGCCTCACGATATATTTCTGCATCAGATATGGCAACTTTTCGGCGCGTACTAACAGAACGAGCTAATGTACCAGTAACGCTATTATCAAGATTTTTGTATACATCTCAAGGCGAAAAATCCTTAGATATTTTAGGGGATTTTATTACTACTGGCCCCAACCTATCGGGTAATCGTGCCATCCGAGCCGCCGCAGTTTTGGCAACTGCCGATAAACAAAATGGTCTAACATTGCTTAACTTTTTGCGGAAATTTCCTACTTCTGACATCTATTTTGATATTCAAGCAGGATTACAAACAGTAAGAGAGTTGAGCGATCTTCTGCAAAATACCCAAAAGGTTGTTCAAATCGTCAATGATGATTCTGTAGCTCAGGCTGGAAAAGTTTCCTCCCCCGCTCAACTAGCGGATCTCCGCAATAAAGGACGAGAAACATGGGATCGCTATAGCCTCAAAGCGTCATCCTTAAATAATCGATACGAAATTCCCTTTTATTTATTTGTTCCCAAAACATTACCAAACTCTAAGTCGGCGATCCCTGCGATCGTGATTTACCCTGGATTAATTTCTAATCGCGAACCATTACTTTATCTTGCCGAACATTTAGCTTCCTACGGATTTGCGGTAGTGTTGACGGTTTCGCCTAATAGCAGCCAAGAACAATTGGATAAATTAATTATTGGAGCAGCAAGTGAAATTGCCCCGCCAGAAAGCTTCATTGAGCGTCCTCAAGATATTACTGCGGTATTGAATTATTTAGAGAAGTCTCCAAATCTGGATAGTTCTAATTTTAAAAATATTAATTGGAAGAATGTCGGTATAGTTGGACATTCCTTTGGTGGCTATGCAGCTCTGGCTTTGGTAAGTGATGCTCAAATCCAGTTTGCAGATTTGCAGGAAGCTTGTCGAGGGAAATACAAATGGAATGCTTCGCTGTTGTTGCAATGTGTCGCTTTAGATTTACCTAATCAAAACTATAAGTTAGGTGATCCCCGTATAACGGCGGCGATCGCAGTTAATCCTGTTACTAGTCATGTTTTGGGTAAGGCTAACTTGAGCAAAATCACAGTCCCGATCGCGATCGTTGGTAGTTCTGATGATACTTTTGCGCCTGTGGTATCTGAGCAAATTGTGCCATTTACATGGTTGACAACTCCTAATCGTTATTTAGTATTGCTAAATAGAGCGGGGCATACGGCGGTTACTGCCATTACTTCTAGCGATCTCCTGAGTCCTGAGATCAGCAGCGTTTTGGCTGGTCCAAATCCGATCGCCTCGCAAAATTATCTCAAGACTTTGAGTGTTGCCTTTTTTGAAACTCATCTCGTCAAAGATGCTCGATTTGCTGATTACTTGACTCCTGCTTATTTTGCAGGAATCTCTACGCCCAACGCACAGGTTAGTCTCTTGCGATCGCTGAGTCTCGAAAAGTTAGGTGCGATTAATTAAACTTAAAACCCTGTAGCGCTATGCGCCACTGGGTTTAAAACAAAAAAAAGGAAGACTGGCTTCGCCAGCCTTCCTTTTTTTGTTTTAATAAACAGCTACCACTTTACGCCCAATGTTTTCTAGAAGATATTGCGCTTGATAAGCTGAGCGATCAGTAATAATCGCCACTACTAAAAACTTCCCATCCTTCACAGCATTTACAAAATGTGAAGCCTCCAGATCATTAATTCCTAGACCCTCTAAAACCACCAACAAGCCTCCATCCGTTGAGATATATTCCCAATGCATTGATTCTTCATGCTCTTGATAGTTTTTGGTAATCATGATGACTTGAGAAGATTCCAAGCCTTGCCTCTGCATTTCCATGACTGCATTTTTAGCTTCTTGTCTATTAGAAAATAGCTCAATCACAGTAAATACATCTTTGGACTCTGATTGAAAACTGTTGTTTTCTGTAAAAAAGTTTTTAGTGAGTACTTGGCTTTTGGTCAGTTTGATACTGTTTTCTGTATGGACATAATCAATCCCAGCTCTATTTGCACGACTAGAATCAATGGTTTTGTATTCAGTCTGGATCATGATGATTACTCCTAAAGGTACATTTCAAAAAATATAGAGAGGTGAGTGCGTTGCGCCGATTCTCTATTGCGCTTGCATGGAATGTCCAGCTTTTTCTAGGACATGTTGAACTTGACTGGCTTGGCGATCGCTACCAACTTCGATCACCAAAAATTTGCCATTATCGATCGCCTCATTAAATTTTGATATAGCCTGATCGCTAATTCCTAGCTTCGTTAGCACTGTTGCCAAACCACCTTCAGCAGTAATGCTGTCCCAACTTATAGAGCTTTGAGGCTCTTTGTAGTGTTTGGCAACAATCGAAATGTAAGGAACCTGCAAGCCTTTTTGTTCCATCTCTAGCACTGCGCTTTTTGCTTGTGCTTCACTATCAAAAATATCGACAACAGTTACTCTATTAGTCAAATCTGATAAAGAACAATCATCTTCCACATACATTGTCGGCTCGATCGCGTAGTTATTGAGCAAACCTTCACCATCAACTGTCTGACTATGGGACTTGTTAAGTTCATCAGGATGCACATTTGCTTGTTCTGTTGAAATATTCATTGAAGCAGTCTCCACAAAGTTTCTAAGTAGTTGGGCTTAATTTAAAAAACAAGACTTAAAGCTTGCTACGTTTGTGCCACAAACTTTTGATTTTTTGCCTGTCTACTTACGGTTATCTTGTCAAGGCTCTGAATGATTTAATAAGTTGGTTTGATGACTTGGTTGATTTCATTACAAAACTATAAGAAAGCCAGAGTTGGCTAGTACCCGCATAAACCAAAAGAATCTAATGCGCCCGCAAAGCGGGCGCATCAGATTCTTTTGGTTTATGCCCATTCTCGTTTTTCTAGTTCTACTTTTGATAATAACATCGTTGCTTTTATCTCTTCTCGAATACTGGGAGTGACTTCAATATTACTATTGAGACAGTCCAACAGCAATTGATTAGCACCATAATAACTTTCCAAGACAAGCTGTTGATCCTTATCAAACTTCCATTGATTACTGATATTACGATGAGTCGAGATCGCCTCTTGTAACTGCTTCAACCAAGCATCATAGTTGTTTTGATACCATTTCTCAAAGCTTTCTTTAGTGTGACTGCTATTAGGTAAGCGATCGCTGAGTTTCTGTAAGGATTTATGAAATCCTAAATCTACGACAAGTCCCAAAATGTTGCTCAAAGCCGCAGCACAGTCATGACCATGGGCAAAGTCATTACTTTTATGATTAACACATTCTCGCAATAAATCATCAAGCGCAGCATCTAAAAACTGACCCTGATCCAAAGCAGTGGCAAGAGCCAGATTGGTAGTGACGCTTGGCTCTTGGATCAAAGTTAGATAGAAGGCTCTACCTGCTGCCGATTTTGATTCCGATGGATTAGATGCAGACTTTTGACTAGCCCAAGTCAAAAAATCCTGTAAATAAGCATCTTCTGAGACAAGTGCATCAATTTGTTGCTTCATTAACTCCAGCAATCCATCAGCACTACGGAGCATAGTCGCAGTCAACAAAAAGATCTCGCGCCATTGGGGATCGGTAATGTGATCTACCAATCCTTGCAAAGACTGTCCTAGGGATTGAAGGTTATGATTAGCAACAATCTTGCGGGCTGTGAAATATTCTTGCAAGGCTAAATAGGAGAATGAGAAGATCCCATTAGCTCGTTCAGCCAAGAGTCCATGCTGGGACTCGATCGCCTTCAAAACATCTTCACTTGACTGTTGAATTTCCTCAGGATCATTGCTAGCGCTTGGAAGCTCCTCTAAATAATCGCCAATATATTGTTCAATAGTAGACTTTTTAAAAAAGAACTGCCCTTGTTCAAAAGTTGTGGATGCAATCTGACTTAATAGCTTTAGCTTTTGAGGCAATAAAAAACCTCGATATATTTGATCTCTTTCAATTCCCTGCGCTTCATCCCATTTGCCTAGTAGTAAGTCCATTCCTTGCTTATAAAACTCAGCTTGCTTACTAGGAAACTTTCCTTGACGATTGAAGATAGAACAGGCTAGATGGAGAAATAGTGGTGTCGTGACCATGCGACGAAAGCCCCAGTTTTCAGAAAGTTCTAACTTTTCGATAAATTGTGAAGCTCTGTCTGATGACTGTGGATCAAAACCTGTGCTAAAAGCGACAAACCATTTTTGAGAAAAAACAGTAATTTGCTGTTGTGTAAACGGAGCGATCTCAACATCAGTGAAGCTTTGCAAAGATAGATTTTGTGAAGCCGTGCGACAAGTTGTCACAAATTGATTTTTGTGATACTTATCAGCAAATCGTCGAATTTCATTCATGATTACATGTTCTTGATCATGGGGGACTTCATCCATACCATCGATAAGCAATAACATACGTCCTGATTGCAGTAGCTTTTTGACGACTGACATATGAGAAATATCTGATGTGAGAAATTCTTGATGGATGTATTCCAATAGACTAGTTTGGCTACTTTCTCGGCAACTCTCAGCAAAGTCACGCAGCTTAATGAATACAGGTACTTGACTTTCCTCTAATTGTTCAAGATTCGATTGAATCGCAAGATATTTGAGAAAGGTAGACTTTCCAGATCCCGGTCTGCCCAACACCCTGAGTTTGTGATATCTCTCAACTGCTTGTTTTCCCGAAATTTGACTTTCAGAGATCTTCCCTAAGCCAAAGCGATCAACCTCTTCAGACACAAGATTGTTGATCTCTTCTATTTCTATCCATTGCTGACTAGCAATTTGTTCCAATATATTTACATCCACATAAATCTGTTCGATTTTAATGGGATGACTAACATCTAATAGGCGTATGATTCCGCATTGGTGATTGATCTGGTCACGTCGTTGCGATCGCACCATTTGGACTAGCGCATTGATGCTAAGGGCAGAGATATCGCTTTCTGCTTCAGGACCAACATAATCAAGAGGGGGATCAAGCGCAATTTCTTGCCAATCCAAATCTAATCTTGTGCAGATCTCAAAAAATGTATAACGTTCTATCGCTTGTCCTGCAAAAAAACGCCAAATTGGTTGCCTAGTTCTAATACCGACTTCGTTAGCAAGATACTCTTGTGTCCAGCCTTTGAGGGCAAATTTCTGTTTAGCTTTTTTGATTCCTGCTGCTGACGCGCATAGAGATCGCTTTGCCATAAGTAAATACCTTCACAGTGTTTTTTTTGTTCTTGACATTCACGTTATACAAACACTAATTAAAATTTAGATGCCTGAGTTATGTATATGTATATCTAATGATGAAGTTGTTTAAATGATAACCACACAACCTCCTCATGACCCTAAAATCATAACTATCTATTCACAATTCATTTTTATTAAAGCATTCAGAATAAAAGCATTGTGAGTCGGCGCAAAGCGCCGACTCACAATGCTTTTATTTTCAATTTTTAGCGCCTCTGGCGCTAAAAATTGAAAATAAATTTATACAAACTAACTTTTGCTAGTTTGTATAAATTAAAATTTTAATTGCAGTTTTGATTAATTGTAGATAAGTATGATTAAATATTAAGCCCATAAAAACAGATTCGCCCGCTAAGCGGGCGAATCTGTTTTTATGGGCTTATATCAAGGTGATTAATTCATCGATTGAGTAGCATGAGTAGCCGCGCGATTCCAAGCATCTTTTACTGCCCGTTTTGCTTGTTCCCAAGGTAAATTTCCAGTTTGATTGGATTGATAATCGCGCTGCAAATCTGTCTCAACTTCGCTGTAAGTACGACCACTTTTACCGTAGCGATCGTAGCCTTCGTAGCCAGTACGGTAAGCAGGTTGATAATCTTCGTAGGTTCTATCTTCTTTAGCATAAGAGCTAGAAGTATAGGTTTCTTGCCAATAGGTATCTTCAAAGCTAGGATTAACTTGCTCTGCGACATCCTTACCTGCCAATCCACCAACCACCGAGCCAATCACCGCACCAACCACAGCCCCAACTGGGCCACCTACTGCACCACCAATTACTGTGCCGACAGTACCAGCGCCTGCGGCTCCTACTCCTGTTCCTACAGGATGCGATCCAACTTCTCCCGAAATTGGATCAAGGTTTGCATCGCTTTGTCTATCAGGGTTGATATTTTTATTATGCTCTGTGATGTTAGACATGTTAATTTTCCTCTAATGAGTCTATTGGAGTACAGTTATTTCGATCATGCGAGTCAGAAGGGCATTTCTCAATCTGAACTAGCACAAAACTAAAAGAAGTCCTTTCTTGACAACAGTTAGTGCCGCAGTAGTTAGGGCATTAAATAGCATTACCACTGCCTAAGATATAGGTCATTTATTTCACCTAACTTTTGATGCGAAGTTAATAAATGAACATTTAATCTAACCGTCAATTGCATGATCTGATGCTTCAGAAATGTACAGATTGGATGAATTGTACTAAAAACAAATAAATCTTTACGATAAAATTTTTAATGTTTTAAAGATTTGTTCAAATTAAAAGTTGTGTGATTAATTTATCAAGTAAGACAAGCTTTGATCACGATTAGCAACTTAGTGCAAAAGATATTTATTGTGACAATTTAAATTCTTTCAATCCATCTTATACAACTCATTCAGTTTTTGATATTTACATATACATGATTTATGACATTCGAGTGTAAAGCTAGTTTTAGCGAGTAAATTGCCGTAAGTATTTAGGTTCAATCGAATATATGCCCCCGAAGCCTCTGATGCATAAACGTCTTGCATTGTAGGCTTTGAGTCTGATTTTTAACTATGAGCAGTTACTTAATGGAATCAATCTTGATATTTAAGTATCTCTGCATAATGAAAAACAAAATCAGCACTATTCCTATAGACATATAGGTTTGGACTTTATATCTAATTGAGACTATTTACTCAGTAAAACTTGCATCTACATAAATTACACAAAATATTTGAGTGTCAAATTATGTTTTTTCACAAGAAAGATCCCATTCATACTGTAGAAGTTGATAAAGCTGATCCTCATTTTGCTCAACTCTTATTAGAACAATTTGGTGGAGCAACAGGAGAGCTTTCCGCAGCTTTGCAATATTGGGTGCAGTCATTTCATGTTGAGCTGCCAGGCATCAAAGATATGTTGCAAGACATCGCTATTGAAGAGTTTGGACATTTAGAAATGGTAGGCAAGCTGATTGAAATCCATACTAAGGATGTCGATCAAACTGAAGCCTACAAAAGTACTCTTTTTGCTGTAAAAGGAATGGGACCGCACTTTCTTGATAGTCAAGGCAGTGCTTGGTCTGCCAACTACCTCAACGAAGGTGGCGATGTAGTGCGTGACCTCAGAGCCAACATTGCAGCAGAGGCAGGCGCTCGGCAAACCTATGAATCTCTAATTAAACTCGCAACGGATGATGGAACTTTAAAAACATTACGTCACCTGCTGACTAGAGAGATTTCTCATACGCAGATGTTCATGAAAGCTCTGGATTCTCTCGACAAGTTAACTGATCCTTTCTTTGGGAATATTCAACCCGACGAAACTGTGAAGCTTTACTACAACCTATCAACTGAAGGTAGCGGTAAAGACGAAAGAGGTTCTTGGAATTCAGAGCCAGACTTTGATTACATCGCAGACCCACTAAATCATTTATCTAAATCAGCTTCTAAATAAGCTAAACCATCAATTTATTAACGGAATAAAAATCATGAACGACCAAATCAAGCGTGCTACAGGTACATTTTCTGATCATCAACAGGCTGAATCAGCTTTAGGTGAATTGAGAGACAGTGGATTCAATATGGATCAAATTTCCATCATTGGCAATAATGTCGATCGCAATTCCGATATGGCTGGCGCTCAACAGGGCGAGAATCTCAAGGATCTTGACAACAGAGCAGGTGAAGGTGCGGCTAAAGGTGCGGCTTCTGGTGGCACAGTGGGCGGACTGACTGGCTTGCTTGTAGGTTTGGGACTTGTGGCTATTCCTGGAGTGGGCCCTGTGATGTTGGCTGGTGCTGCGGCTACAGCCTTAGCTACTACTCTCACTGGTGGTGCGATCGGTGCTGCCACAGGTGGACTCTTGGGCGGACTAGTGGGCTTAGGCATTCCTAAAGATCGTGCCAAAGTCTATAGCGATCGCGTAGAGCAAGGAGATTACTTAGTGATGGTGGATGGCTCTGAGCAAGAGATTCGTCAAGCTGAGTCAATCTTTAAGCGTTACAACGTCCATGAGTGGGACATTTACGACGCTGCTAATTCTTCAAGCAGAACTGGTCAAGCATCTTTGAGATAAGAATTTGAGTTCAAAAAATGGCAATGCCATTTTTTGAACTCAAATTCTTGTGGAACCCTCACCTCCTAGTCCTCTAAATTTGTTGGGAAAGAGTCTAGGGGTGGGGCTTGAAAACTTCTATTTAACAGCAGTAACTACTAAATCAAAGGACTTTTATCATGAATAATAGAATTGCATCTTTACTTTTAACTAGCTGCGCTTTAATAACTTTAGTCTCTTGTACGGAAGCAAGAACTACTACTGACGCTAACACTCCTAACGCTTACAGTACTAGCAGCCCCACAGCCTCACCCCAGAATACTCAAGCGGCTACGGCTGATGCCCAAAGTGATACCCGCAAGAAACAGTTGGATTCTGATATTCGCGCTCGTGAACAACGCAGTGATGCAATGGGTGGCTCAACAAATCGGCAAGATAGCGATCTTGCAAGTGAAGTGCGGAGCAAACTGGAAGCAAATATCCCTAAAGGGAATCTAACTGTGGAATCAAAAGATGCCAACGTCGTCGTGTCGGGAACAGTTGCTTCGTCAAGTGAACTTAACAAAATCAAAAGTCTAGCGATGGAAATTAAAGGAGTTAAGGCTGTTGATGTCAAAGCAGTGGTTTCATCCAATTAATTGATTAGGGCTTTGCCCTCAAATCCAAACCAAGAAAGTATTTAAAAGTGTTACGAAGCAACACTTTTAAATACTTTCTTGGGATTCGTTTGATTGCAAGTTGCTGTAAGACATGATTCCAGATTTGAAGAAGGCTCAAAGTGCGGTACTAAAAAAGCAATTGGTAAACAATCAATATTTGCTAAGTATTTAAACAAATCATTTCGTAGTCAATCAATTCACTCAGTAAATCATCAATCCCTATGCAATATTGTTTGCAGGAACCAATTTATTGATAATCCTGAAAAATGAAAATATTATAGTGTACCTCACTACCTATATATTTTCTACACAAAATTATTACTTCTAAAACTAGAGGAACTTGTATGATATTTACTAGATTTTTAAGACAATTTGTAGTGATGGTCTTTATCAGTGGGTTGATTGTATTTGCAAATATCAATCCTGCGATCGCGGAAAATCAGTCAGATCAAGGTATGCAAATTCTCCCTAATATTCAAACTAAAGCTAATAATGCAGTCAAGGAAAGTGCTTATGACAGCAATCCTGAATATACGTCTAGTGATAACTCCCCTCAAGGGCTAAATGAAATCCAAGGGGCTTCTGATGCTAGCAAAATGAAGCGTACTATTAATGAAAAAACTCCCCCTATCGTGAAGCAGGTAGAAAAAGCGATTACCAATACTGGGGATCAAATGAACTCATCTAAAGATAACACTTTAGACAAGGCTGGTGATGCGACTAATTTTGTAAAGGACAATGTAGAAAAAGCTTTTGATTCTTTGACTGGAAAAGCTAAGGATACAGCTAAATCCATCAAGGATAAAGTCAAGTCTTAAGCAAACAGCAATTCTTATTGTAAAAATTGATTTTTTAAAAGCCAGTCTACATATGGCTTTCAAAAAACCAATTTTTGGGATTGCTGCACCTTAGGCGCAGCAATCCCAAAAATTGGTTTCACAATAAGAATTGTTGAACTGAGTAAATCTCTAACCTGAAACTGTCTAAATGTCGAAGCCTTAGTTTGTTCTCTTATGAGTGATTTACGACTGCTACTCTTATAGCTTTTTATATTTCCTAAAGCTTAGCAAAATCTTGAAAGATTTATTTTGTTAAGCTTTCAAGATTTTGTTAAAAATCAGTTAAAAATCGCGATTTATCAAATTTCAAGAAGGCTATATGTCTTGCCAACTTAATAAGTTAAATTTTTCAGGCATTGTTGGATTATTTATAAGTTTAGCTTTTGCTTCTTCTACATACGCTGAAACTTGTTATCTTCTTCCTGTCACTAGTACAAAAAATACGATTATTAAAAAAACCATTTTTCCTATTACTTCGGTACTAACGGGTGATAACTGGTATACCGATTTTATTGTTTCTAGCGATCGCTCTTTTAATAGCTATGAGGCAACTATTGTTTCAGAGCATACTGCTAACTACAATGTCGAACTCAACTTAATGTATGGGGATCGCCCATTTGATCAATCCTATAAAAAAGATAATGTAACTATTGCTGTTGGTAAGCCATTAAGATTGTTAGGAATACCAAAATCAATACAAGATCCTTCGCAAATTAAAATTCTAGTTGGGGGAATTAATGCGATTGGTAATACCTATACTATTTTTGTAGAAGGTTGTATATAGATATTTATGTTTTTGAGCTTGTAACGCTTTATTACTTAATCAATCAATTCAATTAAATCATTCACGAGATTAGACATTCTCCAATAATAATTAGTTACATAGTGACTCTCAAACAAGGGAATCGCGAAATTCTTGCTTTGCTAACTAAAATGCAACAATTTTGTAATTTAAACTCCATATATATTCAATAAAAATTGAGAGGAATGACATGCCTAGACTTGTAGGAAAGAAAAACAATTCTGCTTTATATGGTGGGTTAGGTCTGCTTGTGATCGGTCTAGGCTGTGTGGCTTTGGAATACTTTGGAGTAGTTGATTTTATCCCTAATTTTGGTAAAGAAATTAAAACACAAGATGCTTCCATCAGTCAGCCCGTAAAGACTAATAGATCTAGCAATTAGAATTGCCTTTTACTTACCAAATTCAGGAGAATATCGAGATGCGTAATGGCAAAGGAATGATTGGGAAGCCTGTAGTCGCCTATGACTCTGGGGAAGAATTTCAGACAATTGTAGATTTGATTTTTGATCAAGAGAGCAATCAATTGCTCGGATTTCTGGTCGATGAGGGTGGTTGGTTTAGCAATGCCTTAGTGTTGCCTTTGACTAATATTCAAGCGATCGGTGCGGATGCAGTAATTGTCGCTTCTAAAGATGCGATCGATTCTGCTCAAGAATTTCCCACAATTCAAAGTATTTTGGAAAGAGATAATATCTTAAAAGGCACGCGAATCATGACCCTTGATGGGCGGGATTTGGGAACGATGGTAGATCTTTATTTTGATCCACTTAATGGAGCGATTGAGGGCTATGAAGTTTCGGGTGGAATCTTTGCAGATGCATATTCTGGACGATCTTTTGTACCCGCGCCTGACACACTCAAAATTGGAGAAGACATCGCATTTGTACCATCAGAAACTGCTGACTTGATGCAAGAACAGGTCGGTGGTATCAGAGGTGCGATGCAAACTGCCAGTGGAAAAGTGCAAGAAATGGCACAATTTACGGGTGAAAAAGCTCAGGAAGCGGGACAATTTGCAGGTGAGAAGTTTCAAGAAGCTGGGCAATTTGCTGGGACAAGCTTTACTAATGCCATTGTTAATCCAGAAGAACAGGAAGATTTTGTCTTAGGCAAAGTTTCTCTCAAAAACATCGAAACAAATGATGGCATTACCCTAATCCAAGAAGGACAGGTAGTAACTCAATCCCATATCTTTGCTGCTCGAAACCTAAATATCACCAACGAGCTTTACAAGGCGGTTGGTGGAAGTGCTACTGCTAAGTTAGGTGAAAAGCTCACTGGTGCAGTTACAGGCGTGGGCGCAAATATTGCGATCGAGCAAGCTCAAGGACGACGAGTCAACAAGATGATTTTTACGCCTGAAGGTTCGGTTGTCGCGGTCGAAGGACAAATCGTGACTCCCAAGGTAATTGAAAGAGCGAAAGAAAATCATCAAGAACACGCTCTGTTGGAGGCCGTCGGTTTAACTACTGGTGATGCATTGCGAGTTACTGGCTCCAATGTCGGACAGCAAGTAAAAGAAGGAGCTAAGGGACTATGGGATCAAGTCAAAGAGACTGCTAGCAATCTTCAAGATCACGGCTCTCACGCACTAGAAGATAGAAGAATTAATGGCGCTTTGGGTCGCCCTGTAACTCGGGTCATTCTCGATCGCAATGATGATGTGATTCTCAATGTGGGCGAATTGATCACACATCAGGCGATCGCTGTTTCCCGTGAAGCTGATGTCCTAGAGATTTTATTGGACTCAGTTTATACAGAGACTCCAACGCTATCTCTAGATGATTTACGCGCCCCTGACTCTGGAAAAGCGGCGCTAACTTAGTAGTTTTTCTACTTAAAAAGAATAAGTAGTTAAGCGTAAGTAAACTTAAAACCAAGATTTTCGTGCCGTCCGCTACGCGGACGGCACGAAAATCTTGGTTTGGTTTATGATTATGTTTAGCTACTTAAGCAAGAATTTTATTAAAAGTGTTGCAAAGCAGCACTTTAATAAAATTCTTGCTTATCCTTTTAGTGCAAAGCGCGGTAAGAGATAGAAAGTAGTGCCAAGCATTGCTTATTTAAAACCAACCAAAAATCATCAACAGGAAAAAATAAATGAGTAGTTTAATTGCAGTGGGATTTAAAGATGAATTTACTGCTGACGCGGTAATTCTGGAACTCAAAAAGCTTCAGCGAGAGCATCTGCTCGAGCTAGAAGATGCGGCAGTCGTGATTAGAAACAAGGAAGGTAAAGTAAAAATCAAGCAGACTCAAGAACTTACTGCTAATGGAGCTTTAAGTGGAGGATTCTGGGGTCTGCTATTTGGTTTTATCTTTTTTAATCCTCTCTTGGGCTGGGCTGTCGGCGCATTGGCAGGAGCAGTTTCTGGAGCGTTGACTGATATCGGGATTGATGATAACTTCATTCGCGATGTTGGTAGTACGATTACTCCTGGTACATCTGCCATTTTTGTATTGGTAAGACAAGCCACTGCTGATAAAGTGCTGGAAGACCTCAGTAAATTTGAAGGTACAGTTCTCAAGACTTCTCTATCAAAAGATGATGAAGCGAAGTTGCAAGCAATTTTGACAAAAGCGTAATTTTACATAGCGAAGCTAGAGTTAGCTAGGCAAAACCTAAGAAGAGAGTTGCGGCGTGAAGTGCCGCAACTCTCTTCTTAGGTTTTATGTCATAAACAAAACTTGCCTTCAGCTCATCTTCTATAGAAAGTGGGAATCAAAGAGCATCTAAAACTTATGCACTATTTAATATTAGCTACAGATTACGATGGAACCTTAGCGAAGGATGGAAAGGTATCAGAGGCAACCCTAGATGCCCTTAAGCGCTTACAAAAGTCAGGACGCAAGCTGATCTTGGTGACAGGCAGACAACTTGAAGATCTAATTGTCGTATTTCCTGAAACTAGCCTATTCGATTGTGTTGTGGCTGAAAATGGAGCTGTAGTCTACTTTCCTACAAATCATGCAGAACTACTACTCGGTAGCTTACCACCTGAGAACTTTATTAATGCTCTGCGATCGCGTAATATCACTCCATTGTCAGTTGGCAAAGTGATCGTGGCGACATGGGAACCCAACGAAACCGAGGTACTGACCACTATTAGAGAACTGGGGCTAGATCTACAGGTAATCTTTAACAAAGGTGCGGTAATGATCTTGCCAGCAGGCGTTAACAAAGCTTCGGGGCTAAGTGAAGCTCTCGATAAAATGGGGCTATCTGTCCGCAATACAGTAGCCGTGGGTGATGCCGAGAATGATCTTTCCTTCTTGAAATTATGTGAGTTTTCAGTCGCCGTTGCCAATGCCCTACCATCGGTCAGGAGTGAAGTAGATTGGGTAACGGAAGCAAGCCGAGGAGAAGGTGTAGTTGAATTAATTGAAAGAATATTAACTTTAGATCTGACCGAAGATCTGCGTGAATCCTCGATTTTGCCCGATCGCCATCGCATTGTATTGGGCAATCTCGACGGCGATCGCGAGGCATATATTCAACCGCTTAACCGCAACATTTTGCTGGCGGGAATCTCTGGCGGTGGTAAATCAACATTAGCTACAGGATTAATCGAGCGGTTTATTGACAAGAGCTATCAAGTTTGCATCATTGATCCCGAAGGAGACTATCAAAGTTTTGATAAAACCGTCATCTTGGGGAATGCTCAACAGATTCCTACTTCTGCCGAAGTGCTAACAGCCCTAAGTAAGCCTGAGCAGAATCTAATCGTCAATTTAATGGGAGTGAAAATTGACGATCGCCCCCTATATCTTGCTCAATTATTACCCTCTCTCTTGGAAATGCGGGTGCGGACTGGACGACCACATTGGATCGTCATTGATGAAGTACATCATATGTTTCCCTCCTCTTGGGACGCGACAGTAACTTTGCCGCAGTCTGTCAATGGCATTTTGATGGTGACAGTTCACCCTGAGAATGTGGCAACTTCTGCTTTATCCTTAATTGATACCCTAATTGTTGTGAAGTCACCGATGAAGACATTCACCGATTTTTGTAACACGATAGGACATCAGCTACCAAATGAGCCACTTCCCTCAGAACTGGCTTCAGGATCGGCGGTTGCTTGGTTTATCAACACCGAAAAACAGCCATTTCAATTTAAAGTAGTCCTGCCTCTACAAGAACGTCAACGGCATATGCGAACCTATGCTGAAGGGAATTTGGGCAATGATCGCTGTTTCTTTTTTAGAGGTGAAGATGACAAATTAAATCTTAAAGCGCAGAATCTGATCATGTTCAACCAACTTGCCGCAGGAGTTGACGATCGCACTTGGCTACACCATTTGCATCTCCAAGATTACTCAAACTGGCTGCAAAACTCAATTAAAGATAAAGCCTTGGCGGCAGAAGTTAGTGAGATCGAAACTGATAAAGATCTCTCACCAACTGATAGTCGCGATCGCATAAAAACAGCGATCGAAAAACGCTACACTTTACCTGCCTAGATACTCCTTTTCCACTTAGGACTTACGCAGAAATTGATTAAGCCCTCACCCCTAGCCCCTCTCCCGCAGGCGAGGGGAACAAGAAAAAGTTAGAATCCCCCAACCCCTTCTCCCGCGGGAGAAGGGGTTGGGGGATGAGGGGAGATTTCACTTCGCGTAAGTCCTACCAATACAAGAATATGGGTTATAAAGTGAATGATTAGGGTTGCGCGGCTCCGCCGCGCAACCCTAATCATTCACTGGGAAGGAAGTAGCTAAACAAAAAGCAAGAAGCTTTCGCTACTCCCTTCAAAAGTGGCAAAAGCTTCTTGCTTTGAATGCTTGATACTTCTCAATCCTTAAGCCGCTATTAAGCTTATATGGATTCAATCAACTCATCCATGAAGTCAACCACAGCTATGTCAAATTAAACAATATACAAATGTAATAGTTTATTAAGGAATAAATGATGAAAATTTATCTTCTATCTAGTCTCACTCTATTGATGTTTAGCAACCTTGTGTCTGGAGTACTTGTATCTAACGTAGAAGCGAAAACAACTACTTCTAATTGTGGATGGGTAAAAGATTGCGCGATCGCAGTTAAGAAAAATAAAATTGAAAGTACTATTCAATTACCACAAGGAAAAGCCTCAACAGTAGCAACTCTAACTCAGCATTCCCAAGGTAATGCAACTAGCCTCAAAGGATCCGCAAACTCCATTTCTCAGATCTTGCCTCCCACTGATAGCAACGGTAATCGTATATTTAGATCTACGCGATCGGGACCAAGCTATCTAGGAGTCGGAGCTAACTTCGGTTTAACTGGTGGAAGTGATTTAGGCGGAACTAGCTTGGCAATTATTAGCAAACTTGGATTAACTGAAGTTATCTCAGTCCGTCCTAGTGTGCTGATACTAAGAGATTTTGCAACTATTTTACTGCCTGTAACTTACGATCTTGCACCGCAACAATCTTTTGGAAATATGCAGTTCTCGCCCTATGTAGGTGGTGGACTGGCAATTAACACTGGCTCTAATAGTAGCATTGGTCCCATACTTACCGCAGGGCTGGATATCCCTCTATTGTCTAGCTTTACCATCAATGTAGCGGCAAATTTAGCTTTTTTACGTTCTACCGATCTAGGTATTTTGGTCGGGATTGGGTATAACTTTTAAATTTTTGCGAACATTGAAATATGACATCAGCTGCAATCTCTACAATATCAATTAAAGCAATAGTAGATAACTTATTACCTATTGTCCAAACCTCTAGTTATGAAGTAGCCGAACAACAATTTGCTTGGCTGCTGACACTAGAAAATTTAGACGAACAGGTAAAAGAACAACCTGATCTAATTAAAGATTTTGAAAAATTCCTCTCCTTAGCTTTAATTGAAGCCTATACAGAAAGCGTAAATTCCGAACAAGCAAACTGTTTTTTGCAGCGATCGCTATATAGGATCAATCGACTCAATTTGTTTTGGTACGACTCTTTACAGCTATACACAAATGAACAATCCACCTTTATAAAAGAAGTCCGCGATCGCATTGAGTCAGTCTGGCAAGCATGGGAGTTGACTCAAATCGATGTTCAAAAGCGCTCACCCTCAGAAGTTATACAAGCTTTGCAAGAACGGGCTGATGTCGATTTAAATCCGCCGATATCTGCACCAAAGCGGTATCTGCGCGAGGACATGGACTTGATGGGATATCGCCTATTATTAGCGATCGCTTCTTTAGATGGATTAGTCGAAGCTAGTCGTCTTTCAAGGATTTTGGGTGGTGCTAGTAACGAAATTCAGTCAACTTTGATGCGCGTATTACTCGAAGAATATGGCAACGGTCGGCTGTCGCGAAAGCATTCGACTTTCTTTGCTCAGATGATGGCGGAATTAGGGTTGAGAACTGAGCCAGAGTTTTATCTAGATCTTGTGCCGTGGCAAGTTTTAGCAAGCATCAATCACAACTTTTTGCTAACCGAGCGTAAACGCCATTTTCTCCGCTACAACGGTGGACTGACCTATTTTGAGATAGCGGGACCAGCAATTTATACCGACTACTTGGAGGCAGCGAAACGAATGAGACTTTCAGAGGCAGCAATGGGCTATTGGGAGTTGCATATTCGGGAAGATGAACGTCATGGGCAATGGATGCTCACAGATGTGGCTCTACCTTTAGCGAATATGTATCCCGATCATGCTTGGGAATTAGTACTGGGCTATGACCAAGAAAAATTTATGGGCGATCGAGCAGCAGCGGCAGTCATGACGCTAATTCAAAATCTCAATTAAATGATGGGTAACGCCTTACTTTATAGAAAAGAATAGGCGGCGCGAAGCGCCGCCTATTCTTTTACAATACAAACTGGGAACTAAATTACATGAATAGAGCTTTATTGCGTTCTAAACCGATAGTTAAAACCCCTCCCTCAGACCATGTACCTCAAGAGATATTCTTCTGCCCTGAAGAATCCCTATTTTATTCTCAATGTCTCGAAAGAATGGTTCTGAATACCTGCGAGGATTGCAATTCTATTGTGGAATTTGGCGCAGGAGATGGCAGTCCCGTGATTAATAGCCTTCTCAAAAGTCAATTTAGTGGATTAATTCAGGGCTATGAGTTAAACTCCAAATCCTGTGAAGTGGCTCAATTTCGGATTGAACGCTATAAGCTTAGCGACAGGTATGTTGTGCATAACGCTTGTTTTTTTCAAAGAGATTGGCAATCCAAAGGCAATTATTTGATCTCTAATCCTCCTTATCTGCCAGCAATCAACAACGATCTTTATATGCCTGCTTTGCATGGTGGAACTGATGGATCATCGATAACGAAACAACTTCTGGGTATAGGTTGTCAAAGTGCGATGTTGATGATTTCCACATATTCTGATCCCGTTGGCACAATTGAGTATGCGATCGCCCAAGGTTATCAAGTGCAAGATTTTATGACTTCACCGATGAGTTTTGGGCGTTACAGTTCTGAACCCAAGGTAAGACAGAGAATAGCCGAATTGCGTAGGCATGGCAAAGCTTTCTATTCTTCAAACATCTATATTCTGGCGGGTGTTCTTTTCAAGAAAAGCCGCAAATTGAAAGCAGACTTGTCAACTGAGTTGATTAAGATCTTGACCGCGTTATGAATCTCTTCATCGTGATGCTTCTTATTAACATTTGAGAGCTATTTATACAAAACATACGTTCTCATGCATTCTGCAACCTGATTTCTACCACTGACATGGGATTCTATTGGGAAGTCGTAAGACCAAGTAAATTTTTCAAAAAATTTGGAGCAACTACTATGCAAACTAACACGCCACAAGCTGAAGCCGCAAAAGATATGATGCGTAATGCTTGGATTTCGGGATTTACTCCTCAAGCAGAACTTTGGAACGGTCGTCTTGCTATGATCGGCTTTGTATCAGCGATCGCAATTGAATTATTCACCCACCAAGGTGTCCTCCATTTTTGGGGCATCTTGTCATCAGGAGTACTTCCTCCAGTCTCATAAATTAGAGCGATTGTAGAAATAACTAAAAAATGAGGAGAATTTCTCCTCTAAAATATCAAATCACTCTGAGACTAATAACTTCAAGAATTCCCCAATGTAAATACCTATGAATTTATCTTCAGAAAATCGCGCTCCTGCGATTCATAGTGTATTGGATACCTCCGATTTTGGTATGGCAGGAGTATTGATCGCTCTAGTAGTCATTACGATTTGGGCGATTAGTTTTGGATTATTATTGAGTTCCGTATGTGTGGAACGTACCTCTCTATATTGGGTAGTCGTGGCGATATTATGGCAAGCTTTTTTGTGTACTGGACTTTTCATTACTGCTCATGATGCTATGCATGAATCAATTTTGCCGCAGCATCAAATCAACCACTTTATTGGTTCTCTTGCTTTATTGCTGTACGGGTTTTTCTCTTATGATCAGATATCAAAAAAGCATTTGCAACATCATCATGCTCCAGCTAGTGCATCCGATCCTGACTTTCATGACGGCACACATAAAAATGCGATCGCTTGGTATATCTGCTTTATGCAAAGGTATTGGAGTTGGTGGCGGTTAGCGGCTTTATTTATTGCCTATGGGAGTATGCATAGTTTTCTAAATATTGCCTATGCCAATTTAATTCTATTTTCAGCAGTTCCCATGATTTTAAGTTCGATTCAGGTTTTCTATTTTGGGACTTTTCTACCTCATCGCGAACCAATTGATGGTTACCAAAATACCTCGCGCGCTCAAAGTATTTATCGCCCTCTCCTGTGGTCATTTCTCACTTGCTATCATTTCGGCTATCACCAAGAGCATCATCTCCAACCTAATATACCTTGGTGGAAGCTCCCCTCTATTAGTTACTCCTTTCCCACTAAAAGAATATGGTTTGAATGATTAGGTTTGCGCGGCTCCGCCGCGCAAACCTAATCATTCACTAGTTCAAGATAAAAGCGCCGCTTTTATCTTAGGAAAGATTTTCTTTCCATTACAATTTATTTTGTAATCAATCAATTCATTCAAAAAATCAAACACTGATTTGTAATAGTGATTTCAGTAAATATTCAAACCGTTCTGACAAACCCATAAACTGAACCAAGAAATCCAGATAAGTTTGCTGCTGCTTTAATATTTATGCCGTGAGAAGCTTGTGAACTATAAAATATCGAGAAGAGACTTGATGGTGTTGGCGGGTGCAGGTGGTACAGCGATCGCCTTAGGTAATCCGTTTACAACCACCTCCGCCGAAGCGGCATCCACACCCACTGCTCAGATGAAAGCTGTACTGAATGAACTTGCTGCTTTCAATGCACTTCCCCTTAACAAACTCTCACCTGAGAATGCTCGTAATCTTCCAAGTGCTGCCGACGCAGTAATTGGAGTGCTAGCTAAACAGGGTAAACCTGCCGTGGAAATGGTCGGCAATATTAGCCATCAATTGATTCCAGGACCAGCAGGAGATTTGCTGGCAAGGGTTTATCAACCAAAGGGTGCAAAAACTTTGCCAGTGCTTGTCTATTTTCATGGCGGCGGCTGGGTGATTGCTAATCTCGGCACTTACGATGCTTCCTGCCGTGCTTTGGCTAACGCAGCTAACTGCATCGTTGTCTCCGTTGCCTACCGTCAGGCTCCAGAGCATAAGTTTCCAGCCGCCGCTGAAGATGCCTATGCGGCTTTGCAATGGGTGATGTCGAATGCTGCAAAATTTAATGGCGATCCCATGCGAGTTGCTGTGGGCGGCGAAAGCGCTGGTGGTAACTTAGCGGCGGTCAGTTGTTTAATGGCACGCGATCGCCAAGGCAAAATGCCAGTCTATCAGATGCTGATCTATCCCATCACCAACTACGCTTTTGATACGCCCTCTTACCAAGAAAATGCCAATGCAAGTCCGCTAAATAAAGCGGGAATGCAATGGTTTTGGGGTCACTATCTCAATAATGCAGCAGACGGAAGTAATCCCTATGCGTCACCTTTAAGAGCGGAAAACTTGCGCGGTCTGCCACCGACAACGGTGATTACCGCAGACATTGACCCCTTACGGAGTGAGGGACAAGCCTACGCCCAGCGCCTAAAAGATGATGGTGTAACTGTTAAAGCAACCAACTATACCAGCGTCACCCATGAATTTTTTGGCATGGGAGCCGTGGTCAATAAGGCAAAACAAGCCGTAAGTGAAGCCGCCGCAGGATTACGCTCTGGGTTTAGCCGATAACCCTAATCGACAAGCAAAAAAATATAAATAACTATGACAAATCTATCTGGAAAACACGCCTCCTTTTGGATTGACTCCACTCCCACAACCACCTATCCTTCCCTTGAAAATAGAGTCTCAGTGGATGTGGCGATTATCGGCGGCGGTATTGTCGGACTAACCGCAGCGACATTGCTAAAAAAGGCTGGAAAAACCGTCGCAGTGATTGAGTCTAGACAAGTTGCCGCAGGTGTCAGCGGTCATACAACTGCCAAAGTTACAGCATTACACCAATTAATTTATGCTGATTTAATTAAGCAAATCGGAGAGCAAAAAGCAAGACTTTACGCAGAATCTAATCAAGCTGGAGTTGAGCAAGTTGCCACATTTGTCGCTGAAGAGCAGATTGATTGTGACTTTAGCCGTCAAAGCTCCTACACTTTTGCGGAGCCAGATAGTGAGCTAGATCAAATTAAAGATGAAGTGGAAGCCGCTCATAAATTAGGACTTCCCGCGACTTTTGTTACAGAAACATCACTGCCATTTGCGATCGCGGGAGCAATTAAGCTTGATAACCAAGCTCAGTTTCATGTCCGCAAATATTTGCTACATCTTGCTAAAAATATTACTGGCGATGGCAGCTATTTATTTGAGAACACCAGAGTTCAGAAAGTTGATGAGGGTGATTCCTGTTATGTTGTTACAGATCTGGGTGTAATTACTGCCAAGGATGTAATTGTCGCAACGAATCTACCGATTCTAAACCTAGGGCTTTTCTTCGCCAAAACCTATCCTGAACGCTCCTACATCGTGGGCGCAAAAATTGATCCCGCGAATGCTCCCGTGGGAATGTATATCGGCAGTGGCGAATCTTCCCATTCGCTTCGTACCACTCCCTATGAGGATGGACTACTCTTATTAGTGGGCGGTGAAGGGCATAAAGTTGGCACAGTTACTAATACTGAAGAATGTTATCAAAAACTAGAATCTTATGGTCGCGATCGCTTTGGTATTGATACATTCGCGTACCGATGGTCAAACCAAGATATGGTGTCATTTGATAAGCTTCCCTACATTGGTAATTTGACTCCTTTCAACAAACATATTTATGTTGCCACGGGATTTAGTCTCTGGGGAATGTCAAAGGGAACCATGTCTGGGATGATTCTCTCCGACTTAATTCTCGGGAAAGATAATCCCTATACAGAGTTATATGATTCACTGCGAGCAACTCCATTTGTAACAGTGGAATCGGTCAAACAAGAAGCTAATGTGGTAACTCACTGGATCGGCGATCGCTTTAAAGGGTTGTTGTCTAATTCTTTTAATGAGGTAGCTAAAGGTGAAGGAAAGCTACTAACCGTTGACAATGAGAAGGTCGCTGCTTATCGCGATGAGCTGGGAACTGTCCACGCTGTCTCAGCGACCTGCACGCACCTCGGTTGTATCGTCAGTTGGAACAGCGCTGAAAGAAGTTGGGATTGCGCTTGCCACGGCGCAAGGTATAGCTGCGACGGCAAAGTGATTCAAGGGCCTGCTGTCAAGGACTTGGAGCCAGTCGTTAGCTAAATTCACTATCAAATAATGGGCGGTGCTTTGTACCGCCCATTATGAGTTTCTAAAAACATTTTATATTTAAGAACTTGGAGTCAAAAATGGAAAATTATATCTGTAAAACCTGTGGATATGTTTACGATCCTGCGATCGGCGATCCAGACTCAGGTATTGAACCTGGTATTCCCTTTGGAGCTTTGCCCGATGATTGGGTTTGTCCCAAATGTGGGACTCCCAAGTCTGATTTTGAGCCAGAAGATGCGCCAGCAACCGATGTCCCCTTAATGGAACCAGTCACAACCTAATCTCCCATCAGCGTAAACATCATTCATTAATTCAAGGAAATTATTATGCAGACAATTAATATTGGACTCACCGAAACACAACGCCAAGGCGTAATCGATCTGCTCAACAACGACTTAGCAGATAGCTATTTACTACTCGTCAAAACCAAAAAATATCATTGGGATGTCGTAGGCCCTCAATTTATGACCTTGCATAAACTATGGCAAGCGCATTATGAAGCTCTCACCATCAATGTCGATGCGATCGCAGAACGGATCAGAATGCTCGGTGGCTATCCCGTCGGCACAATGGAAGGATTTTTGAAAATTTGTTCTCTCAAAGAACATGCTGGTAAAATTCCAACCACAACAGAGATGGTATCGTACTTGCGAGATGACCATGAACAAGTTATCCGTAACTTGCGTGAACATATCGAGAAATGCTGTGAGAAGTATAAAGATGATGGAACCGCCGACTTTTTGACAGGCTTAATGGAGCAGCATGAAGAGATTGCATGGATGCTCCGTTCTTTTGTTGAAGGTGAAGCCCTAGAATCTAATGGTGCAAAGCCAGAAATGAATAAAAAAACTTTGGGAGTATAAAAAACTCTAATTGAACAAGAAGGGGCAATTCTTGAATTGCCCCTTCTTGTTCAATTTGTATAGCTGTCGTCTCTTCAAAAGCTAAGTAGTGAGTGGCGATGCGAAGCACCGTCACTCGCTACTTAGCTTTTATGTCCTCGCCCTGAAAACCTAGAGCAAACCAATAATTAAATATATGTCTATTTTTCCCTTGGCTCCATTAATTATCTTGCTGCTAGGACTACTTTCTACAGCATTGCTTGGTTTCGGCTTGTATTTTGTCATTGGTTGGTATCTGGGTTGGATTACAGTTGTCGCTCTAATTGTCACAGGCATCGTCATGTTAGTCTTTAGCCTATTAGGACGCTTTATAGTCCTAGCGCTGCTAGCTAGTCCAGATGAAAATGAACCAAAACCTTCGCGTTCCAGAGAGGTTGAACAAATTCATCGACCTGATGGGACAGACATTCACGTTGAATTCTTCGGCGATCGCGATGCTCCACCGATCATTTTTACCCACGGATGGAGTTGCAATAGTACGCATTGGTACTACATCAAACAAGCTTTAGAAAATGAATTTCGATTAATCCTCTGGGATGTACCAGGAACAGGGAAATCTGGAGAGGTTCCTGATCATGATTACAGTATGGAGAACTTAGCAACCGACCTTGAAGCTGTCCTTGATTTAGCAGGCGATAAACCAGCGATTATCTTTGGTCATAGTATGGGTGGCATGATTTTATTAACATTCTGCCGTCTATTTCCCCAACATTTAGGAACACGGGTAGTTGGGCTTGGTTTAGTTAATACCACTTTTACGAATCCAGTGCATACTGCTCCCTTCACAAATATCTTGCGAGCCTTACAAAAGCCCTTATTAGAGCCGATACTTTACTTAATGATTGCTTTATCGCCAATTATCTGGGTACAAACATGGATGAGCTATTTGAATGGAACTTCACATATTTCTGGAAGATTTTCTTCTTTTGCAGGTCGTCCGACTATGGGACAGTTAGACTATGTGATTAACCGCTCCGCACGAGTCTCACCCTCAGTTTTAGGGCGACAAATGTTAGGGATGATGCATTATGATGCTACTGAAGTTCTAAAGAAGATTCAGATACCCACCTTGATAATCTCTGCGAATAAAGATGGAGCTACAGTTGTCGAAGCAAGTCACTATATGCACAAGGAGATAGAAAACTCGGAATTAGTGGTTCTTGCGCCTTCGGGACATATGAGTATGATGGAACAGCACCAAGAATTTGTTGAGGCAGTAGCTAGTTTTGCCCGTCGATGCACTCGTTCGACTTATTCTTCTGTAAACTAATGGAAAACACATTTTTTATTAAAGCTTAGGCAATGTTTAAACTATCTACTAAGTTATTTGTGACAATATTAGCGATCGCAACAACATTATTAATGATCTATTTGCAGCCATTGTCTGCGAAGGCTATTCTGACTGATACAGTGACTACTCCTCAACCTGAATTGATCGCAACTGCGGCAACTGCTCCTCACCTCGAAACCGCAATTTTAGGAGGCAAACCAATCAGTGTGCTATACATAACTCGTGATGGTGATAACGTGCTGGTACGTTGCTATCCAAACTATCAGCCAGTCATGAAGATTCGGGCGATGGGTAGTAAACCTAATGCAAATACCCAACAAGAAGGGGTTGTGACCTGTCAACCTACTTCAACAAAATAAGAGAAAATTTAATGATCACCGTTCACCACTTAAATAACTCTCGCTCTCAACGAGTGCTTTGGTTACTAGAGGAACTTGGACTCCCCTACGAAATCAAGCGCTACGAACGTGACCCAAAAACTATGTTGGCTCCACCATCTCTGCGTAAGGTACATCCCCTCGGTAAATCCCCTGTGATTACTGATGGTGATCTAGTCGTGGCTGAATCGGGAGCCATTGTTGAGTATTTAGTCGATCGCTATGGCAACGGACGTTTGCGACCTGCCCTAGGCACACCAGAACATTTGCGCTATACCTATTGGTTGCATTATGCCGAAGGTTCTGCTATGCCACCACTATTATTAAAACTTGTCTTCGATCAAATCGATAAGAGTCCCATGCCCTTCTTTGTGCGCCCGATCGCTAGATCAATTACCAATCGCGTCAAAAGTTCATTTATTGATCCTCAGATCACTCTGCACTTAGATTATATGGAGGCAGAGATTGGCAAAAGTACATGGTTTGCGGGTAACGAATTTACCGCTGCCGATATCCAAATTAGCTTCCCATTGGAAGTAGCAGTTGCGATCGCGGGACTGAATGAAAGTCGTCCCAAACTGATGGCATTTTTGAATAACATCCACAGCCGTCCTGCCTATCAGCAGGCACTAGAGCGTGGCGGAGCTTACGATTTTTAAAATTGAAAGTGCGGCAAAGCCGCACTTTCAATTTTAATCGGGGTCGCGGAGCTCACAATCCTGATTAATGTTGAAAGAGTGGCTTTGCAGCACTTTCAACATTAATCAGGATTGTGAGTGCAAAGCAATTTAGTTATTTTGATACTTGTAGAAACGTCAAAATTGGTTTCATAATGAGAATTGCTGGCAGAAAAAAGAGTTATTTAATGGAAAACACGTTATTTGATAAAGTATTTCGCGATCGCGAAGGCAAAGTTATTCTTGCCCAGATGCCGAACTTACCTTTTATTGTTTGGATTGTCGTCACTGTATTAAAGCTAATTTTCACCACAGGTAAAATTAGCACTGGATTAGAAGTAATCGCTTTTGGCGTTCTATTTACTTGGGCATGGGAAGAATTATTTCAAGGCGTTAATTACTTTCGCAGAGCCTTAGGGTTTATTGTACTTGTCAGCCTGATCCTGTCGAAGATTCAGTAACTTTACTAGTAAAGTTTTGTATCTATTAAGTAGGTAAGGAATAGGAAATAAATAACTTGTGCAAATAAAGCCCAAGACCGTTGCGGCGGGGGCGCCCGCCGCAACGGTCTTGGGCTTTATTAAATTTTCATTGCTAAGCAAAAGAAGACTGTAAATAATCAATTCAACCAATTCTGATAGGAAATTATGTGATCGCTTGTCAGAGTTAAAACCTGAAACTCAAGCTTTTCGCCAAGCTTCCAACTGATTTATCTGCTGCGATCGCGATTCCAAACTATTGGATAAGCGATCGCAGGCTAGTTCACATAATTTAAATATGGTTGGATCAGCGATTTCATAATACACACTTACCCCTGAAGGATTGCGAGATAAGATTCCTGCTTGCGTCAATATTTTTAGATGCTTAGACACATTCGCTTGCCCCAGACCTGTGGCGACCATGATGTCACTTACTTTTTTGGAACCAGATTTTAAGCAACACAGAACTTGCAGTCGGCTAACCTCAGACAATATCTTGAAGTAATCGGCAACTTGTGCCAAAGCATTAGGAGAAACTTCCATGATTGAAAAACACTATTAAAGATTTAAGTAATTGCCAATACTATATTACTATATAGTGATATAGTTAATTAAGAGCCATCTATAAAAACATATGATTAATTCATCCAATATTTTGCAATTAACCGAGATTGATGCCATATCCCTCAAACAAAAGCTCGACTTACAAGAAGTTATTTTGATAGATGTCCGTGAGTCGGGCGAATATGCCACTGAACATATCGTAGGTTCTATTTCTATACCCCTATCAACCTTCGACCAAAATCTGATTGAGAACATTGGAGATAAACCCCTAGTAATCTGTTGTCAATCAGGAATGCGTTCTAATCGCGCTTCTCATAAATTATTAGAAAATGGATATGAGCATGTGATGCAGCTTAAAGGTGGTCTATCAAGCTGGAAAGCCGCAGGACTCAAAGTACAAGTCAATCGCAATGCTCCCATCAGTCTATTTCGTCAAGTCCAAATTGTGGCTGGTTCCCTTGTGGCGATCGGAACTGGATTGGGTCTGCTTGTTTCCCCTTGGTTCTTGCTATTGAGTGGATTTGTCGGCTGTGGCTTGGTATTTGCTGGTGTTACCAATACCTGCGCTATGGGAATGCTTTTGATGAAACTTCCTTACAATCAAAGAACTTTACAATCATGAAACCAATTCGTATTTTCTATTTTTCAGATATTCTCTGTATTTGGGCTTATATTGCTCAAGTTCGTTTAGAAGAACTCAAAACTGCTTTTCCTGAAAATGTCGTCATTGATTACCACTTCGTTCCTGTTTTTGGGAACGCGCGTGAGAAGTTAGAGAATGGATGGCGCGATCGCGGTGGATTAACGGGTTATCAAAATCATGTCAAGGTGATCGCCAGTAAATACGAGCATATTTCTGTACATCCTGATGTTTGGTCACGAGTTCCTGCTTCTTCCACATCAGCCCATTTATTTCTGAATGCGATTCAGGTGTTAGAGATAAAAGGTTTAGTTCCAGAATCCGATCAAGTTTTAGCAAAAACCGCTTGGGCATTTCGAAAAGCATTTTTTACAAAACCTGCCGATATTAGCGATCGCAAGGTGCAGTTTGCGATCGCCGAAGAATTAGGGCTGGATATTACGCTCATTCAAAAGCAGATTGATAGTGGTGAAGCTTATGCTTTGCTATCTAAAGATTTTGATTTAATCAAAGAACATACAGTTACAGTCAGCCCTACTCTAATTTTTAATGAAGGGCGGCAGAGATTAAACGGCAATGTCGGTTATCGAGTGATTGAAGCAAATATTCGAGAGTTGTTGCACAATCCGACCGATGAGCAATCTTGGTGTTAGACCGTTACGTTGTATATCGTATTCAATCAATTTAAATAGAAGTCGCCCTAATGCACTAGGATCACGAAAGGAGAGGCATAAAATTAAATTTGTATAAACTACCAACTTTGTTAGTAGCGATTATTTCTTCTTTACTTAATTTTTGAAGATAAGGCAATCTCACAAGCTGCCGATGTGCTGAAACCTAATAATAAAGGAGACTTTAGCATCATATTTCACAACAATTAGGATTGGATTAGAAGTAATCGGTTTGGCGTTCTATTTACTTGGGCATGGGAAGAATTATTTCAAGGCGTTAACTACTTTCGTAGAGCCTTAGGATTTATTGTCCTTGTCAACCTGATCCTATCGAAGATTCAGTAATAGGGCGATCGCGGTTTTAGATTTATGAACTTCTGCGTGATAAAATCGCCAAAAATCAAGTAATCGTTTTTTGGTTAAATCCATGACCACAATTACTGACCCCACTCAACCTGCGATCGCTCAGGGCAATCTGCGGCGTATCCATCACATTGCTCTTAATGTCAAAGACATGGCGGCTTCTTGTCGTTTTTATGGGAATATTTTGGGATTGAGACAACTCACAGGCGATGCAGTTCCCAGTACATTAGTTGACTTGGTCGCCTCAGGAAAAGTGGCAAATTTTATTCTTCCCGATGACACGGTTTTAGACTTGTTTTGGGAGCCAGATTTATCTTCTCCCCATCCTGATCCACAGCAGCAATTTACTCGGGCAAATCATTTAGCTTTTGATATTGCACCAGAGTTGTTTGATCAGGCTGTGGCTGCATTACGATATTATCAAGTTCCAATTGAAGGAGAGCCTGTTACTCGCCCGACAGGAAGAGGAATTTATTTCTATGATCCCGATGGGTTCATGATCGAAATTCGCTGCGATCCTTATTAAGATGAAGACTCCAGACAACAATCACCCTCAACGTCGCGTCATGGTTTGCCAATTCTGCACCTGTACTAAAGATGGTGCGGCGCAGGTTTTAGCGACATTACAAGATCAACCGATAGAAGGTGTAACCATCGAAGTTAGCGGCTGTATGGGGCTATGTGGTTCAGGCCCGATAGTTGCGATTTTCCCAGACAATATTTATTACGCGCAAGTTACGCCCAAAAAAGCTAGACAAATTATAGAATCGCATTTGCTAGGGCATCAGCCAATTCTTACCTTTATGCACCCAAGACTACATCCACAAATATAAACCCAAAACTTATGGCGCACGCGCAGCGTGCGCCATAAGTTTTGGGTTTTATTGCGCCTAGCCACTTCAGATAATCAGCAAATGTTTATTGACTTTCATACCCATCGAGATCGCCAATCTCCTGACTTAATTAATGTGCAGACCCTAGATGTCAAAGCCAACTTGCAGGAATTACCCAATATTTGCAGTTTGGGCTTACATCCTTGGTTTGTGCAACCAGACTCATGGCATCAATCTTGGGAAACCTTAGAAAGACTAGCAAATTCGCCGCAGGTTATCGCGATCGGAGAATGTGGATTGGATCGCGGGATTGATTTGCCAATGGAAGTACAGATCACTATTTTTGGGAAACATATCGAACTCGCAGAATCTTTGCAAAAGCCACTTGTAATTCATTGTGTGAGAGCTTTTTCTGAATTAATTTCCCTTAAAAAAAGATCTAAATCCACAATCCCTTGGGTTATTCACGGATTTAACAAAAAATTAGAAGTCTTTTATCAACTTCTCGATCAGGATTTTTACTTTTCCTTTGGAGAAGCAATTTTAAGCGATCACGGTCCTATGGTTGAAGCGATCGCGACCATACCAGAGGGAAGATTTTTATTAGAGACAGATGATCATCCTGACCTCAAAATTGAGCAAATTTATGAACGAGCAGCCAGTCTCCGCCAAGTTCCTGTAGCTATTTTGCAAACCCAATTAGTTAAAACTTATGAGCAGTTGACTCGGCTTTTCTGAAGCCTCTACCATGTCAATTCCATCTATATTTAAACCGATTTCGCTCAATAACTCCTGTGCAGCCATTAGCATCTCAGGTTCTAACTTTTGCAGGTCTTCGCGAGTGCTGAGATAGGTTTTGAGAGCCGTGAGAGGGTCGAGAGCCTCGGCAGTACTCAATTCGGGCAATCGAGTACGCTGATTTTGACTAACCACTTCAGGAATAAGTGCGTAATTATGGGCGATCGCCATCGCTTCGTGCAGCACGCGATCATCAATTTGGGCTAACTGCTCCGATCTCACTTTGTAGATTAAACGCGCGATCGCCTGCTCGATCTTCCCTTTTTGAATCGCTTTTAATAACTTCCCTTGAGGATCTTCCGATTGGCTCACATCGACCTCGATAGTTCTAAAGGCACGGGTGGGAATCGCACAGAATTCAAACTTCACATTCTCGCGTTCCACTTCTAACCAGCAATAGCCCTTAGCTTCATTCTCTTCTCCAAAGTCCACACGCTCAATGCTCCCTGGATAAACCACAAGGGGCTGAGTTGCCAAAATCTGATGGCGATGGACATGCCCAAGTGCCACATAGTCAAAGGCTTCGCGAGTCAACATTGAGAGAGGAATTGTAAAACCTTTACCTGCGGCGAGAAATCTCTCTGCGCCATAGGTCGCCGTATCAACCATCACATGAGCTAAAAGAATCGTCGGCAATTGCGGATCGAGTTTTCTGATTTCTCCTTCTATCACTACTTGCAAGCGATCGATTAGAAACTGACTAACTTCCATCATCGAGAAGCCTTCAGTTTCTGCTTTAGTGAGCAGAGTTGATCGCGTAATCCAAGGCAAAGTAATAATTTGAATATCGCCTGCGGTTGTGGAAATACGATGGGTGGCGATCGCATCTCCCACCGTGAAATTTGGTACAGCGAGGCTGCGATAAATAGCTAGACTCGCGCCCCCTACTCCTTGAGAATGTTGATCATGATTGCCCACTAATAAAACTGTAGGAATCCCTGCATCAGCGAGGCGGCGAAATTGCTTAGCAAAAGCTTGCTGCACCAATGGCGGCGGTGTCGCATCAGGAAAAGCATCACCGCCAAATAGGACAAGGTCGGCGGGTTCATTGACGGCGCGATCTATGCAAATGGTTAGGGCAGCCACAAAATCTTCAAGACGCGTATTTAGCCCAGTTTGTGGGTTGACTTTGCCATGCGTGGTGCTGCCAAGATGAATATCTGAGAGATGCAGAACTTTAATTGCCATGTGTTTCTAAAACCCAATAAAGCGGTAGAAAGTGTTGCTTTGCAACACTTTCTACCGCTTTATTGTAATTGCTTTAACGTGCATACAAAGCCTAGAAGCAAGTTGCGGCGCAAAGCGCCGCAACTTGCTTCTAGGGCTTTGCTATAAACTTGCTAAAACTGCTTTGGCAGTTTGGATTTGTTCATTACTAAATCCTGCTTCATTTAAAAAGGTCAAAAACTCAGAACTGCGATATCTCGCATCAATTGCCACAGCTTCCCTAAATATTTGCTTAGCTTTGTTTTGATCACCCGAAGTCCAAATTGCGATCGCCTTGGCAACAAATGGATGAGGATTACTCGGCTCTAATTCCATAGCTTTTTGAGCATAGGCGATCGCAAGGTCATACTGCTGAAGGCGTTGATACGCAAGGCTGAGATTGTAATGCGCGATTTCATTATCATTTTTAAGTATTGCCGCCCAACTATGCAACATCACCGATTGCGGCAAATCCCCTCGCACCAAATAGACAATCCCGATCGCATTAAATGCTGTTAATGATCGGGGCGATCGATAAATTGCTTCCCATAGCGATCGCGCCGCCTTATCATTTTGTTGGGCGAGATGCTGTGTCCAACCAAGGATTACTCGACCCTCAGTATTTTGCGGATCAAGCTCCACTGATTTTTGCAAAGCGGCGATCGCCTCACTAAATCTAGCTTGTTGACGATAGCTCAATCCTTCTTGGCGATAGGCATCAGCCGCACGCTTGTCCTCTGACGAGGCTGCGATCGCGGAGGATGCTAACCAAATATGCGTAGCTACTAATATTAAGCTCAGCTTCTTTAATACTTGAAGCGATCGATTTAAAGCAAAGTTCCAGCTATTCATATAACAAGTTCTATGGGAGCAAGCTCCTTAGTATAGCTAAGCCATTTACCTTAAAACCAAAGAATGAGAGGCGGCGCGAAGCGCCGCCTCTCATTCTTTGGTTTTTGGTTGGCAATCGCTTTACAGCCTGTTGAGGCTTCAAGAGTTTCTTTAAGGTTTTAATTAGCGCAAAGCGCTTTATATCTAATTGCGCCTAAAGTCATTACGGTTTTGTGTAGTACAAGAAAACTTTTGAAAGGCTAGCAAAGCTAGTCTTTCAAAAGTTTTCTTGGATTCTAAAAAAGCGCAAAGCGCTGTACTTCTTAGAAGTTAGAAATGGCACTGCCTAGGCTGTTTTTAGAGATTTTGAGGTATTCCGTATTTACACCCGATTCGCGAGTCAGCGACACCTTGCCAGTACGCGCAATTTCACGAATGCCAAACTTGTTTAGCATCTTCAAAATTGCCACCATCTTACCAGGATCACCCACCACTTCAATCGTTAAGAAATCATCGGCTACGTCAACAATACGAGCGCGGAAAATTTGGGATATTTCAATAATTTCTGAGCGCACATTCGGAGCAGCATTCACCTTGACGAGCATCAACTCGCGCTCCACGCAGGGAATATCAGTAAAATCGAGAATAGTAATTACATTGATCAGTTTATGCAACTGCTTGGTGATTTGCTCAATCGTATGATCATCGCCTGAGACAACCATCGTGATGCGTGTAAATCCATCTTGCTCAGCAGTCCCGACCGCAAGGCTCTCGATATTAAAACCTCGGCGGGCGAACAAGCTAGCAATGCGGGTCAGCACTCCTGCCTCATCTTGGACGACAACGGAGAGAGTATGTTTCATGGTGACAAATAAGGCAAATAAACAGCACAGTAGACTATATTAATGACTTTGGTTACTTTATTGCGACTATCAGGCTACATAAAGTAAACCTAGCATCGTGTATGAATCAACGATTTTTTAGATTGTTTACAGTAATTACAGCGCTTTGCACTTCTTTAAAGCCCAAAAAATTTTTGAAAGGCTAGCTTTGCTAGCCTTTCAAAAATTTTTCTTGTATAGCGGTTAAGCCAAAGCTCAAGAGAGAGTAGCGGCGCGAAGCGCCGCTACTCTCTCTTGAGCTTTGGCTTGGTTGGACACAACAGGGTTACCCCTCATTACGAGAAAATCGGCTAAAATGTATTACAAAACTATACATTCGCAGGAATTTTATGGATACCATCGACCTAGAGAAACTCTTTCAAAGAGGCTACTACGTCACCCTCGGCGCGACCTCATCCTTACTTGAGGTAATCCAAGATCCCACCAAACGCGAAGAAAACTTTAAAAAGTTTGGGTTGAGTTTTGATGAAATTACCCAAGAGCTTGCCGAAAAAGGGGTCACGACAGAAGCTGAAGCTCGTAGCTATGTAGATAACTTTATCGCGCAACAGGTAAATGGAAGGTCTACAACTAATTCTGAAGCTACGGGGCTAACCACAGTCACCACCACCGCCAAAACCGTGGATGAAAATGCTCCTGATGTGATGTTTAATCAATCAGAGAGTTCAAAAAATGTAGTAAAAGCAAGTATGCGCGATGAGATTAAGGAACTTACCGAACAATTAGCAAGTTTGCGTTCAGAAATAGAACAGCTACGCTCAAAATAGATTAAAAACTCAAAAACAAATGGCGCACACTGTCGCCATTTGTTTTAAGACAAAACCAAACAGTAGAGAGGAGGGCGCGAAGCGTCCTCCCCTCTACTGTTTGGTTAAGCAGATCCTTACAGCCGCCTATTGAGGCTTTAAAGTATAGAGAAATTTATGAAAGTGCCGCTTCGCGGCGCTTTCATAAATTTCTCTGTGGTTTAAGTTAGCGCAAGGCGCTGTAACGGACTTGTAAGCTTATTGCTTAACCAACTTCACAGGCTGACCATCAGCTTGTAACTCTTTGCCATCGGCTGACATGGTGTAAGGCTGCTTAGGAGGAGCTTTAGGAGGAGTTTCTCCATTGACAGATTCAACTTGAGAGACGACTTTACCGTCTTCTAGCATAATTTTGCCAGCAGTTTTAATCTGTTGTTCTTCTCCTTTGACTGAGACAGCCTTAAGAGTTGCTTCAAAAGTACCCTCTGACTTAATAGTCCATTTGCCTGTGACAGATTTAACACCATCTTTTTCAGCATCAGCTAAGACTTTAGGATCTAACACAACTGTATATTCACCAGCTACTTTGTCGAGGCTAGTAACAGGAGTCCCAGTTGTCGCTTTAGCAGTTTCGCTAGGAGAGGCTGAAGGTGATGCACTTGGAGAAGCTGAGGCTTTAGCAGTAGCGGTAGGAGAAGTAGCAGGAGTTGCTGAAGTTTGTGGAGGTTCAGGTTGCTGACAAGCGGAGACAAAAGAAATACAGCTAATGGCGATCGCCGCTAGTAGGCTTTGCTTCAAAAATGGATTAGATGTTTTTTTCACGATTGATTTCAAGCTAATTGGTGAGAGTAACAGGATTGATTAAACCTGAGTCATTATGTGATCATATCTTCTCACACTTGATAAGTACAAATCGCGCAAGTAAATAGGAAGGCGCTTCTTGGTTCTTATAGCGCTTTTTTAGCAAGTAGCTTACGATGTATGCTGCAAGCAGCTATATACTGAAGTTCTCTACATAAAAAATTTGCAATATTACTTCAATCGATGGTAACTCCAAAATCTCAATCCAATGTTCTGCGATATGACATTGTCGGGTCACGACGCTTTAGTAACTATGGCTTTGCGGTTATTGTTGCCATAGGTGCGTCAGGATTTTTGCTGGCAGGACTATCTAGCTTTTTAAAAATTAATTTATTGCCTTTTTCTGATCCTTTGCAATTAGAATTTGTCCCACAGGGCTTAGCTCTATCGTTTTATGGTGTTGCTGGCACTCTGTTAGAGCTATACCTGCTCTATGTTATGGCGATCGACTATGGCAGTGGCTACAACGAGTTCGATCGCACCAGTGGCAAAGTAACGATTTTTCGTCGTGGGCGCACTAAGAGCAAAAATTTTGAATTTATTTACAAAATTGCTGATGTGCAGGCTGTGCGTGTAGAGATCCGTGAGGGACTGAGTCCTAAACGAGCTTTATACTTGCGCGTCAAGGGCAAGGGTGATTTGCCTTTGTCAGAAGTGGGGCAACCAATTTCCCTATCTGTCCTTGAAGATCGGGCGGCTGAGATTGCTAGATTTTTGTCAGTGCCACTAGAAGGTTTGTAGAGGACATAAAACCGAAACAGTGTTAGGCGGCGCTTCGAGCCGCCTAACACTGTTTCGGTTTTATGTCTTAACATGAATGGTGATAGCTATAGTCATCAATGTTAGGACAAAGCCAAAACCCAAGAGATGGTTGCAGCGCTTTGCGCCGCAACCATCTCTTGGGTTTTGGGCTGGCGACAGCTATATTTACTACACAGAAGTCTTTGAAGGTTAAAAAAACAGAAATGTTACGTTTGATTTTAAGTTGTTTTTTAGCGGCAAGCATCTTGCTTACTGGCTGTAGTAATAGCAGTAGTGTTTCCGCAAGCTCATCTCCCACTGCTTCGCCAAGTGCATCAGCCACACCTACTGTAAGTCCTGCGGCTAATTCTTTAGAGTCAGCCCTTGCTAAACTTGTGCAGCTAAAGGGAAAAGCAACCGTTGAATTAAAACTCAAATCAGGAATTGTCAAAATTGAACTTGATGGCGACAATGCTCCCGTTACCGCAGGAAACTTTGCCGATTTAGTAAAACGGGGAGTTTACAATGGCTTAACTTTTCATCGGGTAGTAAAAGAGCCAATGCCTTTTGTGGCACAGGGCGGCGATCCTCTTGGTAATGGGACTGGTAATTTTATTGATCCCGCTACATCCCAAGCGCGTTATATTCCTCTCGAAATTTTACCTGAAAAGGAAAAGAAACCCGTTTATGGTGAGATTTTAGAGGCTACTCAAAAGCCTAAACTGCGCCACAATAAGGGCGCGATCGCGATGGCACGATCACAGTCTCCTAACTCAGCATCTTGTCAGTTTTATTTTGCCCTTGATGACATTTATTTTCTTGATGGTTCCTATGCTGTGTTTGGCTATGTGACTGAAGGTATGGACTTGGTCGAAAAAATTCAAATGGGCGATCGCATTGAGTCAATGACTATCACCGAAGGCGAACAAAATATTAAACAGCCTGCGTAATACAAAACAAAGAAATGGCTACGCCATTTCTTTGTTTGAGAACCTTTACTGGGTTTGGTTTTCAATTCACAAAAGTGTAGTCACACTTTTGTGAACTTACTAAAAAAAAGATGAGTGTCGGCGCTTCGCGCCGACACTCATCTTTTTTTTAGTAAGTTCTAATAATTCGCTGTTCAACAATGTAGCGATCGCCTAGATTGGAGTTGTAAGGGTTATAGATGAATTGATTGGTTCCAGAAAAACCAGATGGGTAAGTATATCGAGTGTTAACTGAGTTGCGGTTGTGGAAACTCCGATTAGTCCGATTAAACTGGGGAGAAGTTTCTTGGAAAATTACACCAGAGTTTCTATTGTAACTGCGATAAAAATTATCTCTAGTAACTCTAGGCTGATAAATATTAGCGGGATAGGATCGATAACTGCGATAGGAGTTAACTGTTGGATTTGAGCCAAACCTAATGTCAATGGATATTTCAGCGATCGCACTATTAGTAAATGTAGTCATCGCCCCTAGCATAGCGATCGTGGCAGTTAATAGTTTCATTAATTTATGCTCCTTAAAATCCAAGAAAATTTGAGAATCAAAAAGCCTTAACTATTTCTACCTTACTCCCTTCTCACCCAAGGATTAGCGGCGCGAAGCGGCGCACCGCTAATCCTTGGGTGGGAGGGAGTATCTCAAATTACAAAGTATAGCTGGTTAAGAGAGAGTGGCGGCGCTTTGCGCCGCCACTCTCTCTTGGGTTTTAGAGCGGTGAGCTTGTCGAAGTGTCGAAGCCCTATTTTTCTGATGAAGGATTGAGGGCTGCTGCTTGAAACTTTTGTCTTAGCGCGATCGCAACATTTGGAGTGACCAGATGCCCAATTTCACCACCAAAACGGGCTATTTCACGAACGACACTACTGCTCAAAAAACTGTATTCATTGGAAGTGGAGAGAAACACAGTTTCAATGTCGTTAGCTAGAGTTTTATTGGTATGTGCCATTTGTAGCTCTAATTCAAAGTCGGACACAGCCCGCAAACCTCTAATTAATACCTGTGCATTTTTTAAGTGGGCGTAGGTGACAGTTAACCCAGTAAAAGTATCAACTTCAACATTACTTAAATTTTTGGTTGCCTCCCGAATTTGGAGCATCCGATCTTCCATCGTAAAAAGAGGCGTTTTGCTAGGATTTCTCAAAACAGCAACAATCACTTGCTCAAATAGGTGACTGCCCCGCTTAATAATGTCGAGATGTCCCAAAGTAATGGGGTCAAAACTACCTGGATAAATAGCAATCAAAGCAGTCACCAGTTTGCCTAAATTTTGGATAAGAGTGCTACTAATCAGCACTCTTATCAGTTTACAGGCTACTGGAACCTAGATATTTACCGATCGCTGGCGAATAAATTTCATAAATCATCGTAATTGGTTCGCCACCATGCCATAGCAAATAATGTCTTCCCCAATAAGTATCAATTTCTGGATAGCCAAAGACCTCGGCAACGTTGGGGCAGCTTCCTTTATAAATGCCCTTAAGGTCGCGATATAGCTCTGTATATTTCTGATTAAGGCTTACCCAAATTGGCAACGAAGGATCTTTGAGATACTTTTGCATAGTTGTCTCAGACCACCAAGAGGTCGCATGGGAAAACACCTCACCTGTTTGCTCTGATCGCAACCAAATTTGACGACGTATTCGTGGTGCCGCGATCGCAGCTATATCGGATGGAGCGTTATCGTCATCCTCTCCAATCGGGTTCATGGCAATCACATCGACAGAAATTTTTGATTGGGTTAGCAACTGTAAATGTCTAGTCGGCGCTCCATCGCCAAGTAGAAACATCTGCCAATTAGGAGACAACAGGTTAAAAGGTAAGCCTTTGCGAATATCCTCTTCGTTGCCTTGCCACATGGGTTCTTCGATGCGATTCCATGCAGTCTGAGTTTGCGCTTTGATGGAATAAGAATCAGGAATGATGATTTGAGGCGAGGAGATGGTCATATAGGATTTCTCTTAACAATCCGTAACATATTCCCATTGTAAGCGTAAATCCCAAGATTTACAGTTGCCGCCCCAAAAGCCAAAAGAGAGTTGCGGTGCAACTCTCTTTTGGCTTTTGGGGCAAGCATAGAATCGCATTGCGATTCTATGCTTGCTAGATTTATGACATTCTTAACAATCGGATTTGAGCAATGATAAAAATAGCGGGGATAATTCTGCCATAGTTGGTAGCGATCGCACGCCAGCCGAGATCTGCAAAAAATAAGCCCCACAGCGCAGGTGTAATCACAGAAAATACAGTTCGAGCCGCCGTGTATTGAGTGGCAGCTACCGTCATACTTCTTTTGGCGATATAGGTAGAAACATAAGCATTTAATCTAGTGGCGATCGCCGTGCCGCCAGATTTAAGGACTTCATAGCCAACTTGGTAAGAAGCAAAGTGCCAAGCCATCTGACGGGCTAAGGTATTGAGGACAGCCGATCGCACCACTGTACTGACTGCGATCGCGCTACCACCTTTGACGAGTAGACTCATTGGATTACGCTGAGCATCGAGAGGCAAAGATTTTTGTAAATCCGATTGGGTTATTGCTGCTTGCAGAGATTCATCAAGGCTAGAGCGTTCTTTGGGAGAAAGTCTTTTCCATGAAGTATTGATCAAATTGAGAAATAATTCTGATTCAATATCTTCAATACTTTGGCTTTGAGAATATTTGATATTGAGATGCTGGCAGACACGTTCTAGGACTTGCCGATAGCTGACATTAGTAGTCTGGCGACGTAAAACCGTAAAACCATCGGCAGCTAAAAATCGAAATCTCTTGGCGATCGCCTCAATCAGTTCCTCGCGATCCCAGCCTTGTAATTCTTGAACAGGTGGACTAGCAACATAGTCAAGGGGATTGAACTTACGCCGAAATAGGATATCTGCGATTTGGTGCAGCTCTTCGTCAGTCGCCACCTCCAAAACATTGCTTAATTCGTCCATTGTCCTATCCAAATTATTTGTTATGAACAGCATCTCAAGCTAAAGAAATTTTACAGTGCTTTGCTCTGAAGTCAAATTAAACTGCATTAAGTCAGCCTATGGCGCGCGCTGAGCTTGCGCCATAGGCTTTGACTTAATAAACCCAGAGAGTGTAAGGCGGCGCAAAGCGCCGCCTTACACTCTCTGGGTTTTGAATGGCGACAGCTATAAATATGTTCAAAAGCCAAAAAATATTGGGCGGGCAAAGCCCGCCCAATATTTTTTGGCTTTACTTGAGAAAAGGTAAAATCAGCATCCAAGGTAATTGCTCAACCCGCAGAGTTTGTTGATATTCCGATAGTCCAATCTCCATATCTTCATGCCCCATAACAGGACTATCGCGATAAGTACCAAACAGATAATCCCACCAAGGAATATTAAAGCCAAAATTACTATTGGTTTCTTGAGGGATGACCGAATGATGGATGCGGTGCATATCGGGCGTAACTACTGCCCAGCGCAGAATGTGATCAAACTTTAGGGAGAGATTAATATTACTGTGATTAAAGAGAGCCGTGGAATTGAGTAGTATTTCAAATATCATCACCGCAATAACAGGAGCGCCCAATAAAGTAATTCCAGTTATTTTGATTGCCATCGACAATAAAATCTCAAGGGGATGAAATCTCAGTCCTGTGGTCAGGTCAAAATCGCGATCGGCATGATGAACCTTATGTAATTGCCACAAAATCGGTAATTTGTGAAACATGACATGTTGGCAATAAATCATTAGATCCAAGCTAATTACTGATAACAGTACAGATTGCCAATAGGGTAAAGAAATGAAGTTAAAAAGTCCCCAATTCTGTTGATCAGCGATCGCGGCCGCACCAACTGCTGCTAATGGGAAAATGGCGCGTAATATGAGCGTATCTAAGATCAAAATTCCTATATTGCTCAACCAACGCAATTTCTTAGACACTAAAAGCTTGCGTCGAGGAGCAATCATTTCCCAAACTGCCATTATTAATAACGTGCTACTAAAGCACCCAAATCTGATGAGCAGCTCATTATTCATCTGATTCTCTAGTTTAATTTTGTTGGCTTTGCAACTGCTCAAGCTCATGGATCACTCTGGCTTGGCTAGACATTAAGTGATTACGAAGCGCATTTAAAGCTTTGTCATAATCATGCTCAACGATCGCTTGATAAATTTGTCGATGCTCAGAGCGAATTTCGAGAACTTTGAGATTTTGCTGAATCGTCTGTATCCGCAATATCGCCATTTTGTCAAATAGCTGATCAAGTAACAACGCTAACCAAGGATTGCCAGAACATTCGGCGATCGCGCGATGAAATTGATAATCGATATGCAATAACTGATAACTGGTTAATTGGTTAGGTTGCTGCTCGATCGCTTTTTCAGCCTGTTGAATGGCAAATTCAATTTTGGCAAGCTGCTCAGGACTAGCATTTTTACAAGCCTCTAATATTGATTCTTGTTCTAATACCAAACGACAACGGTATAAATGCACTGCATCAGTGGTCGCAAAGCTAACTACCCGTAAATTCCCATTTTCATCAGTGACAACCAACTGCTCTTGTTGCAACTGCTGTAAGGCTTCCCGAATAGGAGTACGGCTAACTTGTAGCTTCTCGGCAATTTGGGTTTCGACCAAGCGCGAACCAGCCAAAAGTTCTCCAGACAAAATCGCTGAACGCAAAACCTGATAGGTCTGTTCACGAAGAGATTGCGATCGCTGGATGGAATGGGGTGAGGAAAGCAAAGATTAATATTCTCCCGAAAATCTATAGCCATGTGTATCAGAACAAATCAAAACCCAAACAGTGAGAGGCGGCGCTTCGCGCTGCCTCTCACTGTTTGGGTTTTAGATCCTAACAAGAATAGCGACATCTATAAAATAACATTCTTAGCATTTTTGATTATTTGCATACAGTATATTGTACCCATAGTGTTATTGCTTACCATAACCTAAGGAAAAATCTGACCCATGATAGCTGTCCTGCCTCAATTAAAAATTAATCAAGATCGACTCGAACATAGTATTGCCGAACTTGCGGAAATTGGTAAGCTCCCAAATGGAGGGGTTTGTCGTCCTGCCTTCTCCGACAAAGATGTTCAAGCGCGTCAATTAGTGAAAACTTGGATGCAAGAAGCAGGTATGTCTGTACGCAGTGATGCAGTTGGGAATATTATCGGAACATATGCAGGAACAAAAACAGAGACAGCAGCTTTGGCGACAGGCTCACACATTGACACCGTACCCGTCGGCGGACGCTTCGATGGGTGCTTGGGCGTGTTGGCGGGAATTGAGGTGGCAAGGGTATTGCAAGAGACACAGACAAGGTTGCGTCATCCCTTTGAAGTAATTGTATTCAGTGACGAAGAAAATAGTGTCCTTGGGTGCAAAGCGATCGCAGGAAATGCTCCTACAGATCCCGAACGCTATCGTCGTAAGGAAGGTACATCAATTCAGGAATGTCTGCAAAATGTTGGTGGTGATTGGGAGAATTTACATACAGCCAAGCGCGATCGCTCAGAAATTGCCGCCTTCATTGAGCTTCATGTAGAGCAGGGTGGAGTATTGGAGGCTAATAATAAACAAATTGGCGTAGTTACAGGGATAGTTGGGCAATATCGCTACATGGTGCAGATTGTCGGGCGACCAAATCACGCAGGCACTACTCCCATGAATATGCGAAAGGATGCCCTTGTCGCTGCGTCACAATTAGTCCTCGCCATCAATCGCCTCGGCGTGGAAACGATCGGCGATCAAGTCGCCACAGTGGGACATCTGATCGTATCGCCCAATGGCACTAACGTTGTTCCATCCCTTGTCAATTTAAGTATCGATTTACGCGATCTCTCCGAGGAGAATTTGCAATATTTGATCACTGAGATCGAAAAAGAAGCTGCTGCGATCGCAGTTAATACTGGCACTGAGATCAGCTTTGACCAGAAACTCCATGTGCTGCCTACCCTCGCCAAACCTGAGCTAATGGCAACCATCACCGATGTTTGCAAAAATCTAAATCTCAGTTATGAATACTTACCCAGCCGTGCGGGACATGACGCACAGGAAATGGGACGTTTTACTGATATGGCAATGATTTTTGTGCCAAGTCTCAATGGGATTAGCCATTCTGAAGAAGAATACACCTCTCCAGAGCAATGTGCTCAAGGGGCTGAGGTATTGTTACAGACGATTTTAGCGATCGATAAGAATTACTAAAAACTATGCCCACCCTCTTAGTCAAAAATATTCACACCCTCGTGACGATGGATCGCGATCGCCGTGAGTTAAAAAATGCGGCGATTTTTGTGAGAGACAATGCGATCGAGCAGGTAGGGCTAACTTCAGAGCTGCCTGATACTGCTGATGAGGTTTTGGATTTAGGGGGCAAACATATTGTGATGCCGGGGTTAGTGAATACCCATCATCATTTCTATCAAGTTCTTACTAGGGTGATCCCCGCCGCTCAAGATTGCACTTTATTTAATTGGTTGCAAACTCTCTACCCGATTTGGGGCAATCTCAACTCCGAGGCGATCTACATCAGCGCTCAGATGGCTGCCGCCGAGTTAATTCTCTCAGGTTGCACCGCCGCTAGCGATCATCTCTATATCTATCCCAACGATTGCAAACTGGATGATGAAATTGCAGGGATCAAAGAAATTGGGATGCGCTTCCATGCTAGTCGTGGCAGCATGAGCCTCGGTGAGAGCCAAGGTGGACTCCCGCCTGATTACTTAGTCGAAAAAGAAGCAGATATTCTCCAAGACTCGCAAAGACTAATTGAGGAATACCACGATCCCGATCGCTTCTCGATGTTGCGGATTACCCTTGCACCCTGTTCGCCCTTTAGTGTCACGCCCGACCTAATGCGCGAGTCCGCAAAAATGGCGCGTTCCTATACCAGCGTGCGTTTGCATACCCATTTAGCCGAAAATAAATCCGATGTCGATTATAGTCTCGCCAAGTTTGGGAAGATCCCTGCGGACTTCGCGGAGTCAGTTGGTTGGCTGGGTGATGATGTTTGGCACGCCCATTGTGTCAAGCTCAGCGATGATTCAATCCAGAAATTTGGACGTACTGGGACAGGGGTTGCCCATTGTCCTTGTAGCAATATGCGTTTAGCCAGTGGCATTGCGCCAATCCGTAAGATGCTTAATCATGGTGTACCTGTTGGCTTAGGTGTCGATGGTTCGGCATCCAATGACACAGGGAATTTGTTGCAAGAGGCAAGAACTGCCTTTTTGTTGACGCGGGTGAATGAATGTGACCCAACATCAATGAGTGCCAGAGAAATGCTGGAAGTAGCGACACTTGGCGGTGCAAGGGTATTAGGTCGCAATGATATTGGCGCGATCTCCCCAAATATGGCGGCAGATTTTATTGCCTTTGATACTTCGCGATCGCAATTTGCTGGCGCACAGCATGATCTCGTCTCAGCATTAATTTTCTGTCCGCCGCCATCGGTTGACTACAGTTTTATCAATGGTCGCAAGGTTGTTGATCAGGGGCAGCTTGTGACGCTTGATTTACCCACACTAATTGAAAAGACTAACAAAATTGCCCGAAAGTTAGTCGAAAAATAAGTAGTCGGGCTAGGTTCGACTACTTATTTCAGGAAACTACTTACAGCGCTTTGCGATGACCTAAAACCCAGAAATATTTTTAAAAGCGGCGCTTCGCGACACTTTTAAAAATATTTCTGTACTACTCAAAGCCTCAATAGGCTGTATTTTTGAGAAAATTAGTAAAAGGGGTTGACGAAAGGCGATCGCAATCTGCTATATTATTTAAGCTTGAAATTTAAGTTTTAAAGCGCAAGGGCGATTAGCTCAGTTGGTAGAGCGTCTCGTTTACACCGAGAATGTCGGCGGTTCGAGCCCGTCATCGCCCATAAAAATAAAAAAGCAGTGAAAGCGCAAAGTGCTTTCACTGCTTTTTTATTTAAAAATCATCGGTAATTGGTAAATTGTAGTGAATAATCGCTAAAAAGCGAATTGGCAACTCAACTAGTCGTTCGGGACCGTGGGGAATATGCCCTGCAAAAGTTAGAGAATCGCCAGCTTCTAAGGAATAAGTATTTTGACCATGCCGATAGTCGAGCTTACCTTCCAACATATAGATAAACTCCAGCCCTTGATGCTCAAAGGTAGGGAAAATTTCTGAAGCATCATCCATGGAAATCAAAAATGGCTCAAAGTATTTATGAGGCCCTTGATTGTAGGAAAGTAAATGGTATGTATGTCCAGACTTTGTGCCGCGCCGCACTACTTCCATTCCCTGTCCTTGCTTGATTAACTGTGCGCCACCTTCAGGAGCATTGTAATGCCGAAAGAGAGTTGCCATTGAAACTCCCAGCGCATTCGTGATTTTGACTAAGGTTTCAAGACTAGTGGCGGTTAGGGCATTCTCAATCTTAGACAGCATCCCCCTCGAAATGCCAGACTTCTCAGCAACTTCTGCGATCGTCAGTCCATGCTTTTGGCGAAGGTCACGGATTGTACTTCCCAAATAACGAGCTAAGCTTTCGTTGTCTGTAGAATTTCGCTGTGAAATCGAGTCTTCGTTCATGGTTTTGTAAGGGGAGCCATAGCGATTTGCTGCAATTTGCATTGTATCGCTTTCATTACTTACAAGCGCTTTGAGCTTTCTTGCTTATTTTTGGACTATTCAGAGCCGAAGGCGCTGAATAGTCTTTTTTGAAAGGCTGGCAAAGCCAAGCTTTCAAAAAGTTTTGGCAGAAATTGCCGCAAAAAAAGTAAACACAGAGAAACTTTGTTGACATATATGAATCAAAATGTCAAAATCAATATAAAGTATTAGCTCCTGCAACATATGTCTAGTCAGCTTCTTTCTGTAGAAGAACTCAAATCTTTAGGAGTACGTTCCACTAGTCAAGGTTTGATTCGGTTGGCGTTCCATTTGGCGGTGATGGCAACGAGTGGATATTTGTGGGCAACAAACTTAAGTAGCGATCGCTGGTTTATTGCACTGCCATCGGTGATTATGTATGGGTTTAGCTTAGCGATTATGTTTGCGCCATTGCATGAGAGTTCGCACCGCACCGCCTTTGCCAATAATCAATTAAGCGATGCGATCGCGTGGTTTGCAGGATTACTATCATTTTATAACAGTGCTTTCTATCGGCAATATCACAAGTGGCATCATCGATATACACAGATTCTTGATAAAGATCCAGAACTTAGCGATCGCAAGCCTACTAATTTAAAAGAATATGTTTGGGAAATTATTGGTATTTCTTGGTGGATTGGCAAGGTAAAAACTCATACTAAAGTTGTCCTCGGCAAAGTTGATGATTATATTTTTATTCCTGAAGCTCAGCGCCAATCGGTGATTCGTTCTACCCGATTGCAGTTATTGGTTTATGGAATCGCGATCGCAATTTCAGTTGCATTTAGACAACCTTGGTTTCTGCTCTATTGGGTATTACCTTTGGCAGTGGGACAGCCTTTTCTACGGTTCATTTTATTAACAGAACACACGGGCTGTACTAACGATAGCAATGGCTTAACGAATACACGCACAACGCTCACCCTGACAATTTTGCGTTATTTTATGTGGAATATTCCGCTCCATACTGAGCATCATCTCTATCCATCCATTCCCTTTTATCTGCTGCCCGTTGCCCATGAGAAATTACACCGTCAATTTGCCCATATTGGCAATGGCTATGTGAACGTCAATCGAGAAATCATTGGCAATATGAATGCTCCAGAGTTGGTGCAATGAATGTATTCTCAATTCCTAACTTTGCGCTACAATGCGGCAAAGTTTTGACAGAAGCTAAGATCGTCTATCAAACCTACGGAGACCTAAATAGCGATCGCTCAAATGTGATTCTCTATCCCACATCCTACGGCGCACAGCATCCTGATATTGAATGGCTAGTGCGTGCCGATAGCATTCTCGATCCCACAAATTGGTTTGTGGTGATTCCCAATATGTTTGGAAATGGATTATCGAGTTCGCCTAGCAATTGTCCTGAATGTGGCTTAGCAGAACAAGAATTTTGGTTTAGTCATTGGGATAATGTTCGCGCTCAAGAGCAGCTTTTGCGAGAAGTCTTTGGTATTGAGAAAATAGCTCTAGTTTATGGTTGGTCAATGGGAGCGCAGCAAGCCTATCACTGGGCGGCGCTATATCCCGATCGCGTAGAGAGAATAGCGGCGCTCTGTGGAACTGCAAAAACAACTGACCATAATCGCATTTTTTTACAAAGTTTGCGATCGGCATTAACAAGCGATCGCACATGGACTGGTGGCGGTTTTGATGGGATTCCTGAGCAGGGTTTTCATAGCTTTGCATTGATCTATGCAAGTTGGGCGGCTTCACCAGCATTCTATCAAGCAAAACTCTACTCTCAATTTGGCTATACATCCCTAGAAGACTACTTATATCGGGGGTGGGAGGCAAATTATCGCAAACGAGATCCGCGCAATTTAATTGCCATGCTTGATACATGGCTGCGATCCGACCTCAGCGATAATCCTACTTATCAAGGTGATTATGCTAAGGCGATGGCAACAATTCAGGCGAAAACTTTGGTGATGTCCAGCGATAGTGATTTATACTTCACTCCCGCAGACTGTAAGCGTGAAGCTGACATGATTGCTAATGTAAGGTATAAATCCATTCCTTCCATTTGGGGACATCGTGCGGGCAATCCATACCAAAATACTGAAGATGAAGTCTTTATTCGCGATGCAATCCTTGATTTGCTAAGTAGCTAAGAACCCAGATTGCCGTGCCGCCCGCATAGCTGTCGACACGGCAATCTGGGTTCTTACCGCAATTTCCGATCAAACGAACCACAAGAAATTTTTTAAAAGTGTTGCAAAGCAACACTTTTAAAAAATTTCTTGGTTCGGGTTTGAGCGCAAAGCGCTGTAGTTTACTTATGCTTAACTACTTAATCAGTAACCATTGATAATCATGACCAGCAGCAGCAGCCTATCTATCATTGCTCAAGAAAAAGGAATTCGCTATTTTCTGATTTCATTTACGGATTTATTTGGGATGCAGCGCTCTAAACTAGTGCCAGCATCAGCGATCGATGGCATGATGGCTAGCGGTGCAGGCTTTGCAGGTTTTGCCGCATGGCTAGATATGACTCCTGCTGATGCCGATATATTTGCAATTCCCGATCCTAACAGTCTATTTCTCTTACCTTGGCAACCCGATGTAGCGTGGATGCCTGCGGATCTATATATGAATGGCGAGCCTGTTGCCCAAGCACCGCGCCTCGTGCTTAAACAAGTTTTGAGCCAAGCCGAAGACTTGGGCTATCGGGTCAAAACTGGTGTGGAATGTGAGTATTTTCTTTTGTCTACGGACGGTGAGCAGATTTCTGATCCACGCGATCGCGCTAGTAAGCCATGCTATGACCAGCAAGCTCTGATGCGCCGCTTTGATATCATTGCCGAGATTTGCGATGCAATGCTAGCGATGGGTTGGGGAGCTTATCAAAATGATCATGAAGATGCTAATGGTCAATTTGAAATGAATTGGAATTATGCTGATGCCCTAGTTACCGCCGATCGCCATGCTTTCTTTAAATTTATGGTCAAAGCGATCGCGGAAAAACATGGATATCGCGCTACTTTCATGCCCAAACCATTCCCTCATCTCACAGGCAACGGCTGCCATACCCATCTCTCCGTTTGGAATCTGGCGGGTGATACCAATCTCTTTGATGACCCTCAAGGAGAATTAGGACTCTCTGCGATCGCCTATCAATTTATTGCAGGTGTTCTCCATTCCGCCGAAGCGATCTGCGCCATTACCAATCCCACTGTCAACTCCTACAAGCGGATTAACGCCGCCGTCACCACCTCTGGCGCTACGTGGTCGCCCAACACTATCAGCTATACAGGCAACAACCGCACGCACACAATCCGCATTCCCGAAGCAGGACGTTTTGAGTTTCGTCTTCCTGATGGTTCCGCTAACCCCTATCTATTACCTGCGGCAATGATTTCAGGCGGACTTGATGGCATCAAGCACAACCGTATTGCAGGACAACGCTATGACAACAATGCCTATACCGATCCGCTTCCATTAGGAACGGTCAAACAATTGCCTGCCAATCTTCTTGATGCTTTGCGATGTCTAGAGGCAAATCTAATTTTGTCGGAAAGTATGGGAAGCGAGTTTATTCATTCCTATTTAAAATTAAAACATCATGAATGGAATAATTACTGTTCTCACATCAGTTCTTGGGAATTAGAAAACACTCTAGACTGCTAAAAAGTTGCGGCGCTTCGCGCTGCTATTTCTTTTGGTTTTAACTATTTAGGGCTTCCTGAAAAAGTACAAAAGCTCGCTACATAAGGACTTTAAGCTTTTTTTGCCATAACAAGTGCAAGGTTATAGCGTCTAGAGTCTCAAAACCCTTGCACTTCCGTGGAAAATCGCTGGGTAAATTTGGGAAATATGCGACAAAATACTATTTTTCAAGCTGTATTGCCTTTAAATTCGCTCTGTAGACTTTTTCAGCAAGCCCTAAGTAGGGCTTGCTGAAAAAGCAAGAAAAGCATACAAGCAATAGTTTTTAAGGAGATCGAAAACTGATAAGATGCAAGGAAACGGAGCAAAAGTAAGAAAAACCCTTGCACAAATAAAATTTCATGTGCCGACAATCCCCCCACAGGACAGCTATCATTTGAGAATTTCTACTTAGCATTTGGCGGCAAACTGTCAGGAGAAAATCGATCGCTAATTTCCCGTTTAGTTACCGCAGGCGCACAGGGATACTGTGTCAAGGGAGTCGCTGCCGAGACCTTAATTCTGGCGATGCGTTCAGTGATTGCTGGCGCTTCTTGGTGGGATGCTACCGCTACTGCCGAAATCCATCATACTTTTCAAAATCAATCTTCTGAACTTACTTCTAACAAGTCATTTGGAAATTCATCTGGATCAAAAATCGATACTTTGACTCGCAGAGAAAAAGAAATTCTCACTTTAATGTCTGAATACAAGACAAATCAAGAAATTGCGGAGATCCTGTATATTTCATCAGGGACAGTAAGAGTGCATATTCATGCAATTTTGCACAAACTTGGAGTCAGCGATCGCAAACAAGCGATATCAATCTATTTTAATAGTGAGCATCTCTAAAAAACATTTAAACTTCTTGAGCTTGAATCACCAACACACGAACTCTAGAATCAGTTGTGGCAATATCTACATCCATAGGATCATTTTGATTTTGTTCTAAATCGAGTTTTAATCCCAGAAACTTCAAGGATTGACATATAAGTTCGCGGATGATCTCTGAATTCTCACTCAATTCAGCTGTAAATACCAAGCCATCCATACCACCTAAAATCATCAGCATGGAACCAAGGCATGATCGCAATCGATGAATATAAATATCCAAGGCTTGTTTTGCCCTAGAATTATCCATCTCTACCTCAGAGGCTAGCGATCTCGGGTCATCTGACGTTTGGGCAATATCCGTTAAATTTTCTTCTTTAACCACCTCTCGATTTGCAGAATCATCTTTGTTGTTATCTTGCCGCATCATTTCATTCAAAACACTTGGATCAATTGAGCCAGAACTATAAGCAATCATCAAACCTTCTAAAGGCGTGAATCCTGTAGCTGTATCAATGACTTGACCATTATGGATTGCCGCAAGAGAACAACCACCATCTAAATTGCAAGTAATTAGTCGTAGGTCGCTGATATCTCGACTTAAAATTTGGGAAGCGCGTTGAGCGCAATACAGGTGAATGCTCTCATTAAGCCCATAGTGTCCTTTATCAGATCCTACAGAAACGATAGGAGTTAAAGGGACAGTAGCAAGTTTAGAAATATTAGAATCTGGCGGAAGTTGATTAGTTGTGGAATCGTTAGGCTCTGCTGGTGGATTGGATGCAATCTCTCTCCAATCCAAATCTAATCTTGCACAGATTTCAAAAAAGGTATATCGCTCAATAGGTTTCCCTGCAAAAAAACGATAAATCGGTTGACGTGTTTTGACACCCACTTCAATAGCAAGAAATTCTTGAGTCCAACCTTTGAGGTCAAACTGACGCTTAGCTTGTTTAATGCCTGCTGATGAGGCTTGTAGTGATCGCTTAGAAATAGTAGGAGACTCCCATTTGATAGTTTGCCATAAGTAGCTAGACCACGAATTCCAAAAGCTGTAACTCGCTGTGCAATGAGTTACAGCTTTTGGAATTCGTGCTATGTCGTACTTTACTACTCAATAAATATATATAGTAATTTCACTCAAATCTTCAACGCCTCAATGTATATATTTGTATTCAAATCAATCGTCTAATACAAATCAAGCATTAAATCAAGCAAATAATATTTCAAAAAGCCAGAAGATTAGTGGCGGCGCAAAGCGCCGCCACTAATCTTCTGGCTTTTTGGTTTGTACTAACTAACTCTAGCTTTGCTGTATCACTTAGCCTTAATTATGTCTACAGTCTTTTGCGGCTTTGTGTAGCACAAGAAAGCGAAAACCGCTGTGGCTACTTATCATCTCTCTACTTCGCCTGATCTTAAATAACTCCATCGGCTGCCATCTCTTCGCGGGTGTAACTAATTGAGAAACCTAAAAAAGCAGCATTTAGTTCTATTTCAGATACCGCAGGAAATAACCTAAGAGTACTTATGCCCAAATTTTTGGGATTGTCCGCTAGCCAACCAAAGGCTGATTTGGTATATGTCTTTACCACCAAAACTTCTCCCTCCGCAGTGTGGTTTAGAGATAGCTCCGCATCTCCTGGTTTTAGATACATTTCGCTATAAATCTGACCTAACATCCGCCACTGTTGCCGCCAATAAGTCATACCTTGTTTTTCATGGACGATCGCATATTCCGCTAGTTCAGCAATATTATTCCAAGTAATATCATCACGACAAAAAGCTTCTCGCAATTCAGCGATCGCTTGTTCACAGTCACTATCAAATTTTTGTAAGGGAATAGGATCAGTAAGACGACGTGGAGTTTTGCTGAGGGTCATCAAGGATTGAATGATCGTGGACTTAATCTGACTAGATAGCTGCTCCTTAGCTCTTTGTGTTTGCCAATCTATACCCTGCTCAGTGGTGGCATACATGGCAGGTAAACGATTTAACACATAAGCTGATACATCATCAACGCCAACTTTGCGTGGCAGTACATTTGCCATTTTTACAATTTGACTTGCGACTTCTTTACTAACTAAATTCTCTAGGACATTAACTAGAAAATAAGAAGCTGACAGAATATAGGAATTCAACTCTGGATTAGCTAATTCAGAAGGGTTTTGCCAACTCCGATGATCTTTGTTTTCATGATGATTAGTTTCTTTGCGATGTATATAACCTTTGATTTCTCGCAACCTTTCGCGATCGCTAATACTTAAACCAACAAATTCTGGTGTATAGGCTACAAGAGATAGAGTTTCCTGAAAAGCTTGCGGCACATCTTTCCACAACAAAGTGGGCTTTCTGAAAAGTTTTTGAAGTTTTGCTAAAACATGGGCAGGTGTTTCAATTTTGCTAGCCGCAATTTTAGTTGAACGACGTAAAGGATCGCGCTTTACGCCCAGCAGTGCTTGTTGTACAGCATTGACAATTTGGCTATGCAATTCATTGTGAGCGCGTTTGCGCTGTTGCAACCAACCACGACTAGTACTCGCATACAACACAGGCAAACGATTTAGGGCGAAGGCTGAGGCTTCGCTTAAGTTTATTGATTGCTGGACATTGGGATTAAGATGCTTGATCTGTTCCTGTACTTCAACAACAACGATTTCCTCAAGGGCGTTTTTGAGGCTAGTCATAGTTTAGTGATGCAGTTGTTAGGTTTATTTTACCCAAATAAGTGAGTAGCTAGTTCCTTGTATGTACCTAATATTTTAAGCATAGCTACAGCTATCAAAACCCAAAAGTAAAGTGCTACTTTACTTTTGGGTTTTCAGCAATTCTCATTATAAAAATTAGTTTTTTGAAAGCCAGCCTACGGCTGGCTTTCAAAAAACCAATTTTGGGGTTTGCAGCGCCTTAGGCGCTGCAAACCCCAAAATTGGTTTCATAACGAAGTTGGCGATCTCTAGCCCCAAAAAGCTGTGGCGCACACGCTGCGTGCGCCACAGCTTTTTGGGCTAAGTAGGATGCGGCGCTGCGTGCGCCACTCTGCTTTTAGCTTTTAGGAGGTTTCAGCTATGTGGGATCTAAATTTACTGTTACATTGTTTTCAAGTATCGTGATCATTTTGTAAAGCGTTCGTAGATTTTATGGCAAAGCAAGGGCAGCAACAGCTAGATTTTGGGATGGAGCCGAAGGGGGGAAACATCATACCGACTTCACTACACTCAGAAATGCAGCGATCATACCTAGAGTACGCGATGAGCGTAATTGTCGGTCGCGCCCTACCTGATGCCCGCGACGGGCTTAAACCAGTGCATCGTCGCATTATTTATGCCATGCACGAACTGGGGCTACTGCCAGAACGTCCTTTTCGGAAGTGCGCCCGTGTAGTTGGCGATGTGCTGGGTAAATATCATCCTCATGGAGATCAATCGGTTTACGATGCCCTTGTGCGCTTGGTGCAGGATTTTTCTAGCCGTTACCCTTTACTGTCAGGGCATGGCAATTTTGGCTCAGTCGATAATGACCCTGCTGCGGCAATGCGCTATACCGAATGTCGCTTGGCGGCGATCGGTAATGAGGCTCTGTTGGGGGAAATCGAAGAAGATGTTGTAGATTTTGTTGATAATTTTGATGGCTCTGAGCAAGAACCCGCCGTATTGCCAGCTCAGTTACCGATGTTGTTACTCAATGGCTCCACGGGAATTGCGGTGGGGATGGCGACCAATATCCCGCCCCATAATTTGAGTGAAGTTGTGGATGGCGCGATCGCTTTGATCGATAACCCTGATTTGCCTGATGAGCAATTGTTGAGTCTGATTCCTGCGCCTGATTTTCCTACGGGTGGGATTATCATGAATGCTGATGGTGTGCGCGAGGCATATTTGACGGGGCGTGGGAGCATCACTATTCGAGGCGTGGCGTCGGTGGAGCAGATGGGCGGCAAGGGGACAGGGAAACGCCAAAAACAAGCGATTATCGTTACGGAGTTACCCTATCAAGTTAATAAATCAGCGTGGATCGAAAAAATTGCGGAGCTGGTAAACAACGGCAAAATCGAAGGGATTTCTGATATTCGTGATGAAAGCGATCGCACAGGAATGCGCGTAGTAATTGAACTCAAAAAAGATGTAATTCCTGAGGTAATTATTGATCAGCTTTATCGTCAAACGGCTTTGCAATCTAATTTCGGGGCGATTTTATTAGCCCTCAAAGGCGCTCAACCAAAACAAATGAGTTTGCGAGAACTTCTGCAAGAGTTTCTCTCTTTTAGAGAAGAAACTCTCGCTAAGCGATTCCGCTATGAGCTAAAAAAAGCACAGGAAAAATCTCATCTATTGGAAGGTTTAGTTCTAGTCTTACAAGATATTGATCGCCTGATCAGAATTTTGAGATTTGCGAATAATAGCGCCCTTGCCAAAACTGATTTACAAACTGAATTCGGACTTTCAGAAACCCAGTCTGAAGCAATTCTCTCTATGCCTTTGCGCCGTATCACCGCCATTGAGCAGCAAAAAATTCGTGAAGAGTTAGAGACTTTACAGCAACAGGTAGCAAGGTTAGATAGATTACTTGGCGATCGCCGTGAGTTGATGAAATATCTCAAAAAAGAACTTCGCGATCATAAAAAAAGACATAGCGATCAACGCAGAACTTATCTCGCTTGGCAATTTGCAGAAAAGCAGTCTGAAGATATCCCTGCCGACGATCAGTTGCCAAAGCGAACTTCTAAAACTGCTAAGCCTAAAATTGCTGAAGCAGAAATTTCGGTAGAGAAACCTACAGAAACTGAGAAAACAAGCGATCGCAAAGTCACTAAAATTGCTAAGCAAGCCAAGCCCGAAATTCCTGCGATTTCTTTGACCACAGAGCTAAATATTCCCGTTGCCGAGCCACAGGATATTGCTGTCCAGATTACCCACAAGGGCTATATCAAGAGTCTAGAACTAGCGGCGAAATCCTCGCAGTCAGCTAATCTCAATGACGATGTAATGATCGCTGCCTATGACACTCGCAGCGATCGCGAAATGGTGGTGCTAACTCGCTCAGGTCGAGCTTTGCCATTAGCTTTAGATGCTGTACCTATAGTCAAAGGTAAAGGCAGAGGCACTCCTTTAATTACGTTACTGTCCGATAGTACTGATAAAGTGGTTTCACAATTTGTTTGGGAAAAGAATGCTGACTCAACGGAAGGCTTAGTTTTACTTTCTAGTCAAGGCAAAATCAAGCGATCGCCTTTAAGTGAATTTGCCGATATGACCGCAAGAGGCTTGATTGCGGCGAAGTTTAAAGAAGATGACTCGCTCTTCTGGGCAGATGTGGTGGGTCTAGATCAAGAATTAGCGATCGCCACTTCCGCAGGGAGAATTCTCAGACTCAAAGCTGATGAAACCCAAATTCCGACGGTGGGACGTGCTGCCGCAGGTAATATGGCGCTGCGGCTAAGTAGTGCCGAAACTCAAATCGGCGTATCCGTAATCGATCTGCACAACTATCCCGACTCAGAATTGTTATTGATCACCGCCGAAGGTTTTGCCAAACGTCTTTCGGCGGTGCATATTCGGGCGGCGGTTAGAGGTGCGATCGGTTCTCAATGCTTCAAGTTCCAATCACGCGCTGATCAGTTAGTAAGTATGACCGCGATCGGCAATCCTCGACCAGATGTGACGGTCACCTTCTTGATTGGTCAAGATCATGAGAATGGGCTGAGAACTGTGCAAATGCCACTAGGTGCGATTCCTTTAGAGTTGCCTAACGGTTATGGGCGTTCTATTTTTGCTGGAGAAAGTGATTTAGCAAGATTAGAAAAAGTGATTCGCGTAGTTGCCAAATAAAGATAGAGATGTGCGGCTCCGCCGCACATCTCTATCTTTAGGGAGTGGATGGCACGAAGTGTTGCCTAGAAGATTTAAAACCCAAGAATTAATTGGCGGCGCTTCGCGCCGCCAATTAATTCTTGGGTTTTAAAGGAAGCGAAAAGCGCGGTACTTACGGTTTTTTTCTTAAACGGCGTAAATCGATTTTGGCGCGGAGTTCATCTTTGATTCTGGCTAAAATAGAATCTTCATCAATAGTATCGAGAATGCGCTTTACCACAGCTTTAGGACCATCAGCTCCCCAAGACGCGCCATTGGCTAAATATTCCTTAGTTACTAGTCCGAGAGCATAGGTCGAAAAACCCGCCACACCCGCTTGGGCGATCGCTACTGACAAATAGCCGCCCAAGGTTGCACCACCCGTAACAGGCACAGCGATCCCCAACAAACCCTTGAGGGAACTTAACCCAAAGTTTGCTAAAAACTCACTGGCACTAATGCCGCCCATGCTGATCGCAATTTTTTGCATCAGTGAAATCGCGCCACGATTACTCATATTGATGCCATATAGCTTTGATAAAGCCACAATCATCGAGACATCAATAATTGCACTAGTAATCACATCAATGACAGTGAAGGGATTAACCGCGATCGCCACGGATTGCGTGATTACACAATTCCAGATGACACGATTGGCTTGGTGATCGCGAACAAACATTTTGCGCTGTACCACCCGCTCCTGCACCATATCCGCAAACATCATCGTATTCAACGCGATTAAAGATTTTCCTTCGCGATCAAGTAGTTCGAGAATCTTTAGCTTCAAGTCATCTATCTGTGGTTTACCCAAAACTAATTCTGCTTCAAAAGAGCCATCGGGCTGACGAATGGCTCTAGCTTCAAGGGGCGAGGCTGCCGTCATCACGATTTCGTCTTGCGTTAAAATCTCCTTCACGCGATCGTCACGAATTTTGGCATAGATTGCCATGCGGTCTTCAGGCGGATATTGATCAATTTTGTTGAATACCAGCAAAATTGGTTTACTTGCTCCCCGCAGCTCCGATAGAGCTTCATATTCAACCTTAGTGATGTCCCCTGCCACAATAAATAAAATCAAATCAGCCTGCTGAGCAATGCGTTTAGCCAGTTCCGCCCGACCTTCCCCATCTACTTCATCAATTCCTGGAGTATCGATCAGTTCAATTCTTGCCTCACCTTTGCCTTGAAAAGAAGCCTTAAGAATTGTGCGATCGCCATTGCTCTGCATCGCCTCACGGGATATCTGCCACTCGGCAACCTGACGGCTGGTAGTGACACCGTGGAGAGGACCAGTCTCAAAAACTTGCCCTCCCATCAATGCATTTAATACCGAAGACTTGCCACGCCCCACCATCCCAAATACAGCTATTTGTAGTACTTGTCGTTCCAATTTATCCAGCATTTGCTGAAGTTCTTCTAGGGTTTCTTCCAGTCCCCGCCGTTCCCGTTCTGTCAAGTCTAAGCCCGCAACTATATCCCGCAAGGTGCGCTGTGCTTGACGATAATTTAACTCCTCAAATATCTCATCAAAGCTAAGAAAGTTTTCATTTTGGGGCATTGCGTTATTGGTCATACAATCTGTTGGGGATTTGTGTAGTCCAAGAAAACTTTTGAAAGGCTGGCAAAGCCAGCCTTTCAAAAGTTTTCTTGGGTTTTAAGAAAGCGCCAAGCGCTGTAACTAAGTAGCTCGGCATAGTTATAATTGCCGTGCCGCCCGCTACGCGGGCGGCACGGCAATCTGGGTATTAAGTTTACTTATGCTTAACTATAGCTATAGTCATTTGTTTTAGGGCAGATCAAAACCCAATAATTGGGTTTTACGTCCTAGTACACTTGGCGATAGCTATACTTATAACTTTGGGGAGCAGTCTGGAACTATACTTATAATATGCGAGTCCTGAGATGTAAGGATTTAGACTAGAGCGAAAAACAAAGTTAGTATTAAAAAGGTTGCGTTTGGCATGAGATGTTGTTAAAGTTGCAAGCAATTTAGGCTTTTGACGATTATCACCTTCTTTTTAGTAACTCGTTTAAGTAACTCGTTCTATTTTTGCTTTCCCGCCAAAAACCAATATGTATCGTAGCTAGGAGAAATATGTCCGTATTCAAGTCGTTGGTTAAGCTAGCAGCCACCGCAGGTGTCGCAGGGGCGATCGCTGTTAGTCCCATATTTACTCTCAAGGCTGAAGCTCTGACTGAAACGCAGGTTTTAGAACGGTTGGGTAGTATTCCTGTGTTTACGATTACTGATGATAAAGGTGCGCCGCTACTAGGTGCAGTGCCACAGCAGCCAAATACTAAGCCTGATGACAGTCAGCTTTTATTTTTCTTTCTCAGCCCCGACGAAGCCCAACTAATGCTCACTCAGGTTAAGAAGTCTAATCCTGAAGTTGGTAAAAAAGCGCAAATTGTGGTGCGATCGATGAATGATGCTTATCAGGTCATCCGCCAAAATAAGGATAAGAAGGTTCTCTTCCAGTTTATTCCCTCTAGAGCCAGTATTGATTCTGCAAAGACAATTTTGACTTCTCAGGGTGTCGCTGCGGACAAGATCCCTAATGTGCCTGTTTTCTTTGCGATCGGTGGTCAAGCTGATAAGCAAGGCTTATTGACTATGAGCATTGACCAAAATGGTAAACAAGAACAGGTTGTGCCATTTTTCTTAGACAAGTCTGACTTAGAAAAATTGCTAGAACGCGCTCAGCCTGACGTAGCTAAGGTAACTAAAATCCAAGTTGCGTCATTGTTTCAAGTCTTAGATTCAATGGTATCTAAGGACAATAAGGCTAATCCTGAGGTTGAGCGTTTTCAGTTTGTGCCATCACGCACTTCTTTTGAGTACATTCTCAAAAATAGCCCTCAGTCCACTTCGCCTCAGCCACAGATTGCTCCTGCAAAAGCAGCACCTGCTAATGCGCCCAAGCCTACTCCTAAGAAGTAGTTAGAGCATCACCTATCCTAATCTTTAGTGAAAAAGGAGTCAGTGCTTTGCACTGACTCCTTTTTGGTGTTTTTAGTTACAGCTAATGGCGGCGCGAAGCGCCGCCATTAGCTGTAAAGCATAAAAGCTGTGGCTCCCGCTAAGCGGGAGCCACAGCTTTTATGCTTTACCAATCCCAATCGGAGTCAGGATTGCTACGCCCACGGTTGTTATAACCAGTATCCCGCGCATCGCGATCGCCGCCGCCATAGGTGCGACTAGCATTGTCACGCTCTTTGTAGGGATAGTCTCTACTTGTATCGCGATTATTGTATTCACGAGGGGATTCACGGGTAGGTTCGCGAGTATAGTCACGATTGTTTTGATTGTCGCGATTTATGTAAGTCGAAGGAGCCGTAGGTTTAGGCTCTGCTGCCCCACCAAAGGCAATCAACAGAGGAAATCTCAATAAATCTACAGCAATCAGTTCTTCAGATTCATCAATGATAACAAGGGGCATTAACGACTCTTTGACAAGGCGATCGCCTTTAGTTGCTAGAGGTTCAGGATCTTCAAACAAAGCAATGCCTTTATCGGAGCCAAAATGTTCTCTGGTCAAGCCAAGACAATCTTGAAAACCGCGCCGCCATTCACCTAGACGCTCAGGAGAAGTTGCCAAAACTAGCACCCGTAGTTTTTCGCCATAAATAGCTTTGAGGATAGAAATCGCTGCTGAAGTAACTAAAATATTTTGTAGCCGAGTTCCCATCGTGCGAATCGCGCCACGACCAGACTGCTCAAAAAACCATTTAGACACGCGATCGGCATGGACTTGCTCGAAAGTGCGTCTCAGTTTCCATGCGGGACCATAGTAATCAGGGAGAGTACGATAACGATCTAGAAGCTGATCTACCCTTTGCCGATATTCCGCAAAGGTTTGTTCAGACAACAACAATGGCTCTGGTTCTTTAGTGGATTTCTTATCAGCAATTACGACTGACTCAGGCTCTATTTTTGTAGGAGGGGCAACCAAATTGAGTTTTTCGGCTGTGGCAACTAAATCTTGTAGGCTTCCTGTCAAATAATCTTTGAAACCCTGCACCCGTACCGCAATATCCTGTGACGCACCTGCGTAGGTGCTAGCCATTTCTTTGTCGATGCGCTCTTTTCTTTTTTCTAAAATTGCGATCGCCGCTTGTAGCTCTTGTTTTTGGTATTCAAGACGAGCAATATCAGCTTGGGCTAAGCGAATAATCCCTGCTTGAAGATCATCTAACTGTTCTTCTAAAATTTTAGATTTGCTAGTCTTAAGACGGATTAACTCTTCTTTAAGCTCAGATTCTTCTTGTTTTAGTTGGTCAATAGTCACTAATAGATTGCAATTTTCTAGATCTTTTTCTGGTTTAGATACTAATTGAGCTTCTGGCTGAGATTCTGAGGTAATTATTACAGTTTCAAGTACAGAATCATTGATATCATTGGAAGATTCTTTAAGATTATTTTCATTGTCACTAGCAGATAGATTCTCTAGCTCAGCGATCGCGTCACAGGATTCTTCATGATTAGAGGGATCTAAGTTTTCTTCCACAGGTAATTGGTCGGACTCCATATAACTCTCTGTTACTTCGTGCTTACCTATTTTATACCAACTTTTAATGTATAAATTTGTATGGGTGGATCATCATTGTTGAATTTCACAAGGGTGACATGTTCTAAAATCAATTTATCTATCTACTAACTGCACAATGTCCCAAGACACAACTACTATTCTGATTGTTGACGATTCCAAATATAACTTGCAGATTCTTTCAACCATGCTATCCAATCAAGGATATAAGGTTTTAGAAGCAAATAATGGATCTAGTGCGATCGCTATAGCTAGAAATAGTGATGTGCAATTAATTTTGCTAGATATTAAGATGCCTGAAATGAATGGTTATGAAGTTTGCAAAATCCTTAAAAAAAGTACGCTAACTCAAAATATTCCTATTGTTTTCATCAGTGCTATTGACAATGTAGAAGAGAAGGTTGAAGCCTTTTCAGTTGGTGGGGTTGATTTTATTAATAAGCCATTTCATTTGGTCGAAGTACTAGCTAGAGTAGAAACCCATCTAAGATTAAACTCTTTGCAGAAGCAACTATTAGAACAAACAAAATTACTAGAAAGTCAAAACAACATTTTACGAGAACAGATTTCTAATTTAACAGGAGTTGATTGGGGACTGTATTCAGAGATTAAAGAAGGTTTTTCACTCAAGCAAATGCGGCTTTTTTATCAGCCAATTGTTAATTTAGAAATCAATAAAACTACTGGGTTTGAAGCGCTAATTCGCTGGAAACATCCTCAAAGAGGCTTAATTAGTCCTATTGATTTTATTGGTGTTATTGAAAATACTGATTTAGTCTATGAGGCTGGAAGGTGGGTATTAGACACAGCCTGTAAACAACTTAGAGATTGGCAGCAGAGCTGTCCCAGCAATGCTAATTTAACAATTAGTGTTAATGTGTCTACAAAACAGCTTGCAGAGCCTAATTTGGCAGCTTATATCCGTCACTTGTTAAACATTTATCAAGTTAATCCTAGTTGTCTAAAATTAGAAATTACTGAAAGTACGGTTATGGGCGATCGCGATCTTACTTTGGTATTTCTGCATCAATTAAAAGAAATAGGAATTCAGTTTTGTATTGATGATTTCGGAACAGGTTATTCATCTTTAAGGCGCTTGGTTGATTTTCCTATTGATATCCTTAAAATTGATCGATCTTTTATTTCCAATGAAGACTGGATTATTGTCAAAGCGATCGGTTCTTTAGCATTTTCACTAGGTAAAGAGATCGTGGTTGAGGGCATTGAAACAACGAGTGAGTTATCTATATTGAAAACTCTATTTCAGTCATCTTTAGCAAATTGCTATGGTCAAGGATATTTGTTTGCTAAGCCCCTAGAATCAGACTTAGCCTTTGACTTTTTAACACACAATTAAGTACAGCGCTTTGCATTTTGTTAAAGCTTTGCTCTCCAAATAATGAGTGGTGTGCGGCTTCGCCGCACACCACTCATTATTTGGACTTTTTAAAAAATACTGAATAACAACTTAAATGTATTGCCTAGCCAGATTAAGGCAACAACACCGCCAGCTATGGCTAAAGGGATAATCGCTAAGGTTTTCCAGCTTTTAATACCAAATACAACGGAAACACTGCGGATTTGCCAAATAATGAACCAAAGCATCACCGCGATCGCAGTGATGAGCCTAAATGGAGGAGCTAGACTCAAGGCTGGAGCCATAAACAACCAAGGTAAACTTGCAAAACCTGTGAGGGAGAGCAGCTCTGGCATAGAGACATTTTTTTGAAAAACTCCCGCCAATTGCTTGAGCAAAAATGTAAAAAATAACCAGCCGATTAGCCCGCTAATCACCGACCAAATCACCATAAATAAACCACCTTGATCAAGACGCAAGGTTTCTAAAATATTGACTAGGACAATGACGATCGCCGCCTGTATTGGCTCAGGATGTGCTTTAAGTTGCTCAAAAGTCACTTGGGGCAAAAATAATGTCCCATAGAGGCGATCTAAAAATGTGCCTAGATTTAGCGGCGATGGCGTTAAAAGGTCACTGTTGTCAAGATTAGGATCGGGGCTAACCTCTGTGGCGATCGCATCGGTTTCCGCAGGATTTGGCTCAGTGGGATTCATAAAAGCTGGTGGTGACGTTGATTAAGTCTAACTTTGCTGTGATTTTGTCTTAATCTAATACTAATCGTTACTGACTTAAACATGATCCATCTCGATACAACACAAACACACCATCTCCTTAAGATTGACGCTAGTCAATTGTCACAGGGGTTACGCGGACGGATTAGCGTCCCAGGAGACAAATCAATTTCCCATCGCGCTTTGATGCTTGGTTCTTTGGCGGAGGGTGAGACGACTATTCGTGGATTGTTGCTTGGCGAAGATCCCCGCAGTACGGCTGCTTGTTTTGCGGCAATGGGTGCAAATATTTCGGAGCTAAATTCAGAATTAGTTACGATTAAGGGGATTGGCTTGGGTAACCTCAAGGAGCCATTGGATGTCTTAAACGCAGGTAATTCAGGGACGACCCTGCGGTTAATGTTAGGAATCTTAGCTAGTCATCCTGATCGCTTTTTTACGATCACAGGCGATAACTCCTTGCGATCGCGTCCCATGTCTCGCGTAGTTAATCCTTTGCGACAAATGGGTGCAAATATTTGGGGTAGAGAAAATGGAGCCAGAGCGCCCCTTGCTATTTCAGGACAGAACCTCAAAGCGATTCACTACCAATCACCCGTAGCCTCGGCTCAGGTCAAGTCTTGCATTATGTTGGCGGGACTAATGATCGATGGCGAAACGATTATTACCGAGCCAGAGCGATCGCGCGATCATAGTGAAAGAATGTTGTCAGCCTTTGGCGCAACTGTGAATGTTGATGTTGATAGTAATACTGTCTCGGTTAAAGGCGGTGCAAAACTGGTAGGACAAGAAGTAACCGTACCAGGGGATATTAGTTCCGCAGCTTTTTGGTTAGTAGCGGCTTCGATTGTGCCTAATTCAGATTTATTGATTGAGAATGTGGGTATCAATCCTACTCGTACAGGGGTTTTAGAAATTCTTGCGGAAATGGGAGCGGACATCACTTACGAAAATCAACGGGAAGTTACAGGTGAGCCTGTGGCGGACTTACGAGTACGTTCAGCAGCGCTCAAAGCTTGTAAGATTGGCGGCGCGGTCATTCCTCGTTTAATTGATGAGATTCCCATTTTAGCGATCGCCGCTACCTGTGCAGAAGGAACCACCGTCATCGAAAATGCCGAAGAGTTGCGCGTTAAAGAGAGCGATCGCATTGTGGCGATGGTCAAAGAAATGACCAAACTAGGCGCAAATGTCACCGAGCTTCCCGATGGTATGGCGATCGTCGGTGGTAAAATGCTCACTGGTACAGAAGTAGAAAGTTACGATGATCATCGAGTTGCCATGAGTCTCGCGATCGCGGCTTTGGTTGCCAAAGGCACAACTTCCATTAATCGCGCTGAGTCTGCGGCGATATCCTATCCTTCCTTTATTCCCACTTTACAAAGTCTATACACAGCATAAAAAAAGAGAGAGTGGCGGCGCGTAGCGCCGTCACTCTCTCTTTTTTTATGCTACAGCATTTATCTAAGCTGAAGTTACAGGCTCTTTAGCCAAGAACTTCTCTAACTCGCTAATTGCTTCAGCATCGACCTTCTCTTGCATTGGACAGAACTTAGGTCCACACATCGAGCAGAACTCAGCGGTCTTATAAATATCCGCAGGCAAAGTCTCATCGTGATATTCCTTAGCGCGTTCAGGATCAAGAGACAATTCAAATTGCTTGTTCCAATCGAAGTTGTAACGCGCAGTCGATAGCTCATCATCGCGATCGCGAGCATTAGGACGATGACGGGCAATATCGGCAGCATGAGCCGCAATCTTGTAAGCGATCAATCCGTTACGCACATCTTCCGCATTAGGAAGTCCCAGATGTTCCTTGGGTGTGACATAGCAAAGCATGGCAGTACCATACCAACCCGCCATTGCTGCACCGATTGCGGAAGTGATGTGATCATAACCAGGGGCAATGTCAGTGACCAATGGCCCCAGCACATAGAAAGGAGCTTCAGAGCATTCTTCCATTTGCTTACGCACGTTAAATTCGATCTGATCCATTGGCACATGACCAGGACCTTCGACCATGACTTGAATATCATGTTCCCAAGCACGACGAGTAAGCTGTCCGAGTGTCTTCAACTCTGCAAGCTGAGCGGCATCGGAGGCATCATGCAAACAACCAGGGCGGAGCGAATCACCGAGACTAAAGGAAACATCATGCTTCTTAAAGATTTCGATAATGTCGTTGAAGTGAGTATAGAGAGGATTTTGCTTGTGATGATGCAACATCCAACGCGCTAAAATACCACCGCCACGAGACACGATTCCCGTGAGACGATTCTTAACTAAAGGAAGATGCTCGATCAAGATTCCTGCATGGATGGTTTGATAGTCTACACCTTGCTCGGCGTGCTTCTCAATGATGTGAAGGAAGTCATCAGGGGTGAGGTTTTCCATTCTGCCATGCACACTTTCGAGGGCTTGATAAATGGGAACAGTACCGATGGGAACTGGGGAAGCTTTAATAATCGCAGTGCGAATCACATCTAAATCACCGCCGCCTGTGGACAAGTCCATCACAGTATCAGCGCCATATTTGACTGATAGATGCAACTTTTCAACTTCTTCGTCAATATTTGAAGAGTTGGGTGATGCGCCAATATTGGCATTGACCTTACATCTAAAAGCGATGCCAATACCCATTGGCTCAAGATTGCTGTGATTCTTGTTAGCAGGAATGATCGCCCGACCGCGAGCTACTTCAGCACGCACCAGTTCCACGGGCAGATTTTCACGCCATGCCACATACTGCATCTCCTCTGTGATGATGCCTTGTCGAGCGCAGTGCATCTGCGTACCACGATATTCTCCGCGCCTTGTGGGTGCAGAGCTAAGCTTTAGTCCAACAGTCATGTAAATTTCCTCAAATAATTTGCTTTCCTACGCCGATGTCAGTCGGTTCAGGTTCTAAGGATCTGCTCTCAGTCTGGTTTTCACAGACACTCCTAGCATTTTGAGATCATAGCACTGTCAAGCTAAATGCGATGGGTCAAGCTTTGAATTCTTAATGATTGTAAGGTATTTGTTTTGATGAAATTTTGAACAGTTACTTTTTGTAAAGAATAATGAAACCGAAATCAATCTTAAGCTAAATAGCTTAGATGAAATTAATTGGTAACTTTTGTATAACTTCTGTATAACTTCTGTATAACTATTTTGCTTGCCTTCACATTAAAAATATGAATAATTAGGTGGTCAGCTTATTTTCAGGATTTTAAGGCGATGAAAACATTACAAAAACTTTCAGTTGTGGCTTCAGTTGCTGTTCTCGCTATTGGTGTATCGGCTGGTTCGGCTCAGGCTGCGTCACTGGTCGGACAGACAATTAATGTTGATTATTTTTTCCCAGATGTAAATAGTCTTTATGACTCCACTTCTGTAAACGTTGCTGCCAACAGTAGCGATGTAATTAGCACAGGAGGCGGTCTTTTTACAGTAGATCCCAGTGCGCTAGGTTTTTCAATCTCGCCCACATTTGGATTTGCACTCACAGGATTATTCCAAGGAAGTCAATTTACTTTTAATGGAATCAAATTCAGTAATTTGAATTTTGGTGATGGAAGTGTTGTTACTGGTGTTTTGATTGATAATCAAACTGGCGCTTTCACTGCGTTTGATTCTTCTCGCATCAGCTTTACAGATAATTCCGTATCTTTAAATTTTCAGAATTTAGGTCAAGGATCTGAAGGTTCTTTTCAGGTAGGAAACACTCTAGATGTTAGTCTTCAAACCGCACGCCCAGTTCCAGTTCCAGGCGCTATTTTTGGTGTCGTTGTTGCTGGCGGTGCATTAGTCGCTAGACAACGTAAGAACGCTAAAGCCAAGCAAACTGTTGCTTAGTTTTAAAATAATAAAAGAGGCGGCGCATTGCGCCGCTTCTTTTTTTTGAAGTGTCATGCTAAACCTCATCAAAATCAATATTTTCGTAAAGATCGGCTATTTCGATTTGCAAATCTGCAAACTTTAAAGAAATTGTTACTGAAGGATCGTCATATTCAGTAAATAGCAATTGATTGACCGCAGTTTTGAGGTGATGCGCGACGTAGATGCGATTTCGTTACGAATATCCGACGCAAGGTTTAATTCTAGATATTCCTCAACGGTGTAAGTTTTCTGAGCGAGTTGAATAACCATGATCTTTTACCTGCGATCGCGTCCTGATGAGATTTGTTTAAAGTATGGCTTTCTAGAGTTATGACATTCTTGCAATTCAGGCGATCGCTCTTTACCCACATCACCCTCACGCTTATAAACTAATCCATCACGCACAAAGCGCCCCACTAATTTGCCGGTAGTAATTTTTTCCCTGCAATAAAAAACTTGTTTCATAAAATCAAAAACTAGGGGTAAAAACTATAGAACAATCTCATTCTTAATTATTTGAGCTTTTGCTTTGCTTGTTTCCAGAATTGATCTAGTTCTTCGGGAGTTAAGCTGTCAGTGGGGCGATCGCATAGTTGCTCAATTACTTCTAACCGCTGAATGAATTTACGATTAGTCGATCGCAAAGCCTCAGAAGGATCGAGATCATACCAACGGGCTACATTGATCAGCGTAAAGAATAAATCTCCTAATTCAGCCTGTTGATTTTCCTTTGACTCATGTTCTAGGGCATGGTGCAATTCAGCTAACTCTTCATGAAACTTTGCCCAGACTCCATCGGCATTTCCCCATTCAAAGCCATTGGCGGCAGCTTTTTGCGAGATTTTCATGCTGGCAGTCAGAGGTGGTAGCGATCGCGCATAACGTTTAAGTCTGTAGCTTAATTTTTGAGTATCAGCTAAGCTTTCACCTTTTTCTTCTGCCTTGATTTTTTCCCAATTTTGATGAATTTCCTCCATGTTGTCCGTCTTCACATCACCGAATACATGGGGATGGCGGCGAATTAACTTTTGAGCAATACCTTCCGCAACTTCAGCGATCGAAAAACTATTTGATTCGCTAGCGATTTGGGACTGCAAAACAACCTGCATTAATAAATCTCCCAACTCCTCCGCGATCGCCTTACTATCTCCACCCTGAATTGCATCCACAACTTCGTAAGCTTCCTCAATTACATAGGGAATTAAGCTTTGTGGAGTTTGCTGCAAATCCCAAGGGCATCCACCATCAGGCGATCGCAACTTTGCCACCACATCAATTAAATTTTGCAAAGCCTTCAAGTTTGGATCTGAGTCGAAAGGTAGATTTAAACTCATAGGGTTTGATTAATATTAAGAAAAGTAACAAAATGCTATAATACATTCTATAAAATAACTGTATTTATCAAACCATACACAGCAATGCTGGGTCAAAATTACCTCCATGAGTAATACCGCTAATCCCGATCATGAGATGCTCAGACAAATTTTGGAGCCTTTATTAGAAGACTTTATTTATTGGTTTGACCGCGCCCAAAAATTGCTCTCATCGGAGCGACTTAGTTTTCTTCCTGAGTCAGAGCAAGCAGATTTACTGGCCAGAGTAGAACACGCTCTTAAGGAAGTCGGCGTGGCAAGCTCTTTGTTTAAGGCAACAGGGCATCAGGTGGGCGTAGATATGACAACTATGCGTCCGTGGCACGCATTACTTTTAGAATGTCAAGCGGTAGGGATGCGCTACTATCGTAATCAAGCTATTTAGATTTGATGATCTTGTTTTGATGTCGTTATTCCCAAAACTAAGGCATGTTTTTGTACTTGAAGCTCAACAAAATTATGTTTACGCAAAGATGCAGAGATGCAATGTTTTGTGAGTTTTATCTATAAAAATCAACTTTGCTTTTTATATGTTTTTTGATTGCTTTTGCTGATTTACATACTTTTTTAGGAAGCCGTTATGGTACAGATTATTTACATACTCGCTTTTACAGTTCTCTCCATCTTTGCAATCAGCAACTTAATTCGTAGCATGATCGCACTTTCTCAAAATGATTCTCGTAGCTATCAAAATATCCGCAATCGTCGGACATCTCCTCAATTTACGCATCCTGAGCTATGGGATAAAGATGGTCAGTATATTGACGAGCCATTAATGGTCATCAAATCGATAAATGTTGATGATGCTAGATCTAAGCTTGACGCTCTATATAATTCATCACCTAGTGGCGACAAATAACATAAAAAAAGCGGTGCAGAGCATCGCTTTTTTTATCTATCATATTCTTTTTCCAATCTAAAAATAGACATTAAAGCCTCAATAGGATTAGCAGTGCGGCTTTAAGTAGCACAGATAAATTTTTGAAAGCGCCGCGAGGCGGCGCTTTCAAAAATTTATCTGTAGTTTAAGTTGTCACAAGGCGCTGTAATCCTTAAATGGGAAGGGAGTAAGTAGCTTCCAAAAAACTGAGACGTACGCACAGCTTGCGTCCCAGTTTTTTGGCTTTATGTTAAATCGCGCCGAGTTACTTACTATAGTTACAGTCACTAGTACTAAAGCAATAATTGGCTGGCGGCGCTTTGCGCCGCCAGCCAATTATTGCTTTTTACACTTGGCGATAGCTATAGAAGGTAACATCGATATCTAAACATTTGCGAGGTATCGGTGATTCATAGTTTGTTAGTCTGCACAACCTGTGCCAGCACTTGGCAGGACGGCAAAAAAGTAGGAGTTAGCGGCGGCGAAAATTTACTAAAAGAACTTTTACAATTACATCAAGACTGGGATAAGCGATCGCAATTTGAGATCAAAGCTGTTTCTTGCATGAGTGCCTGTAGTCATGCCTGTGTTGTTACCTTTGCCGCCAGCGATAAATATACATATCTATTTGGTGATTTACCCTGTGATGCCGAAAGTATGTCTACCACCACAGCCGCAATATTAAAATGTGCCGCCGCCTATTGCGATCGCCCCGATGGGATGCTGGCTTGGAAAGAGCGTCCTGAACCTCTAAAGAGTGGTGTCATTGCTCGCATTCCTGCGCTTTCTACCATCCCCTGAAGCGTTGGCACACTTCAAGCAATTTGCGCTAACAATATTTATCTCTAAAGTTATATTTTGATGAAATGTGTTTATTGGCACTAGTGTCAATATATCTAGTCAATGTACTATTAACTTTAAGTAATAAAACTTATCTAATCTTCAATATTGGCTCTATGAAATCACACAAAACTGCTGGATTCTTTATTAAAACCGCTAGTGCTGCGATCGCTACAGTTAGTCTTATGGTTGGACTTCCTTCCCTAGCTAATGACCATGTATCACAAACTGCACCTAAAAAGACAACCACAGTTGCAGCAGGTAATATTGTTCAAGTTGCTGTTAGCAATGGTTCTTTCAAAACTTTAGTTGCTGCTGTTAAAGCGGCTGGACTTGTCGAAACCCTTTCTGGTAAAGGACCTTTTACAGTATTTGCTCCAACTGACGAAGCTTTTGCCAAATTGCCCAAGGGTACTGTCGAAACTTTACTTAAGCCAGAGAATAAAGCTGTTTTAGTCAAAGTGTTGACCTACCATGTCGTTTCAGGTTCCGTTGCTTCTAAAAGCATCAAGAGTGGATCAGCTTTGGTAAAGACAGTTGAAGGTGGATCGGTTAAGGTCACCAAAAGCGCTAAGGGTGTGGTGATTGATAATTCTAAGGTTGTTGCCGCCGATGTTAAAGCTAGCAATGGTGTAATCCATGTAATCGATACAGTTTTGCTACCCCCCGATTTGTAATCATCTAAAAATCTAGACAAAAAAGGGAGTGACAGTGCAAAACACTGTCACTCCCTTTTTTGTGAATATGCTTACTCCTTTCCCACTAAAAGAATATGGGTTATAAGGTGAATGATTAGGGTTGCGCGGCTCCGCCGCGCAACCCTAATCATTCACTGGGAAGGGAGTAGCTAAACTTTAGAGGATGTTTAGTAAAAATTTTATTGGTTTGATCGGAAATTGCGGTAACTTAAACATTAAGACTCCAGAACTACAATTAAAGTTTGTAATAACTCATGCAAGGCACGCTTAGAGAAATTGACGTAAGTACGATTATTAAACTAATTGAGTTCGGTCAGCGAACAGGCGAGTTATTGATTGAGTCCAGTACAGGAAAGTTCTGGTTCCTATTTTTTGATCGTGGAGAATTAATCTATGCAACCGACACAGATAGCAGTCTATCGCGGTTGCAGGATTATTTATATGGACTAGGTTTGGACTATGCTCTAGAAAATCTAGTTGCTTCTAAGTTGGGTATCGATCTATTAGAGTATGGGCAAATCTGGTCACTTTTAGAATCTCAAGTAATTGACCTACAAAAAGCTAAATCAATTCTTGAAAATATAATCTTAGAAGTACTTTTTGACACGCTTAGTCTTTATCAAGGAAATTTTGTATTTGAAGTCAGTCCCGCACTCACACCAAAGTTATCACGATTAAAGTTTTCTCAAATCAGCGCTGATTATGTCCGTCAGTTGCGTGTCTGGAAGCAGTTTTATCCAGTCTTGCAGTCAGTTGAACAAGCTCCAGTCCTCGTCGAGCCTAATGCTTTGCCAGAACTGAATACTTGGATTAATGGTCAGATTACGATTCGCCAATTGTCAAGGTATTCAGGTTGGGATATTTGCCAAGTTGGTCAAGCTGTTTATGAAGCGATCGCGGCGGGGAAAGTAACGATCATGCCTCTCAAGGCTGAACCTAAGCCCGTGGTTAAGGCACGATCGCCCAAAATTTTATGTGTTGATGACAGTGTTACGATCTGTCGTGCTGTCGAATATATTTTGCATAATCATGGCTATCAAGTGATGGCGATCTCTAGTCCAACTAAAGCTCTGAGCGTAATTTTTCAAAACAAGCCAGATTTGATTTTATGCGATGTTGCTATGCCTGAGTTAAATGGCTATGAGCTATGTGGAATGCTCCGCAAGTCTAGTGCTTTTGCCAAGGTGCCGATTATTATGCTGACGGGCAAAGATGGCTTTATTGATCGCGTGAAGGCACGGATGGTTCGTGCGACTGAGTATTTGACTAAGCCGTTTGGGGAGAGGGAGTTATTAACCACCGTTGAAAAATATATTAAGGGCTAGAAAAGAAGAAATGGCAAAGCCATTTCTTCTTTTCTAGCCTAATAATGGCGGCGCTTCGCGCCGCCATTACTCTTTATAATTGCGCTTACTCGCTTCCAATTGTAAAAATAGACATTCCCACCCAAGTATTAGCGGCGCTTCGCGCCGCACCGCTAATACTTGGGTGGGAAGGGAGTAGCTACTTAGCCTTTGGCTTTTCCTGTTCGCTGCACCGAAATCTATTGGCTTCAGAAGTAGCGGCATGTTTAGTTTTGCGACCACTTACTCTTTGTCGCCACATCAAAAAAGACGATCGCTTCATGGACTTACGCATGATTTTGATGACTTGGGCTTCAGAAATACCAAATTGGTCATAGATTGTGTCAAAGGTGGTGCGATCTTCCCAACCCATCTCCACAATGCGATCAATGTCAATATCGGTCAGTGATTTGAGAGCTTCTTTATCCATATCAAAAAACTTGAATCTTAGTTTGAGAAATAAAAATTAAATAACCTGTGCAAAGTCTACTGAAACAAGTTTGGGTTTTATTAAACTGTTGATCATAAACTTCAGCAATTCTTATTATAAAAATTGGTTTTTTAAAAGCTAGCCTAAGGCTAGCTTTTAAAAAACCAATTTTGGGGTTTGCAGCGCCTTAGGCGCTGCAAACCCCAAAATTGGTTTTTTAATGAGAATTGCTGCATAAACTTGCAATTTATGATCGCAAGTCATTGATAATATACACTCTGGAGTTATTGCGCCAAATATAGCCACCCATGCCCCAAACAGTCGCATTCAATTTAGATACTTACCTACGCGATCGCAAACAAGAAGTTGAAATTGCTCTTGATAATTCGATCTTGGTCGTCTATCCCGAAAAAATTTATGAATCCATGCGCTACTCCCTCATGGCTGGGGGTAAGCGTTTACGCCCCATTCTTTGTCTTGCGGCTTGTGAGCTATTAGGTGGCGATCGCGCTGCTGCCATGCCCACTGCTTGTGCGATGGAAATGGTGCATACGATGTCCTTGATCCATGACGATCTTCCAGCGATGGACAATGATGATTTTCGGCGTGGTAAACCTACTAATCACAAGGTTTATGGTGATGATATTGCAATTTTGGCGGGGGATGCATTACTTGCCTATGCCTTTGAATTTATAGCGGAACAAACCAAAGGCGTACCTACCGATCGCGTTTTAAAAGTAATCGCCCATCTTGGTCATGCAGTCGCCGCTACGGGCTTAGTGGGTGGTCAGGTCGTTGATCTTGAATGTGAAGGTAATCCTAATGTAACCGCCGAGACTCTGACATTTATTCATATTCATAAAACTGCGGCTTTATTAAATTCTTGTGTGATTTGCGGAGCCTTACTCGCAGGTGCAAATGATACCGACATCACGCGCCTATCCACCTATGCTAATAACATTGGTCTAGCATTTCAAATTATTGACGATATTTTGGACATCACTGCCACTTCTGAGCAACTCGGCAAGACTGCGGGCAAAGATATCGCCGCTCAAAAGGTCACTTATCCTAGTCTTTGGGGTATTGAGGCTTCTCAACAAAAGGCTGAGAAGCTAGTGACAGAGGCTAAGGCTCAGCTAGTTAGCTATGGTGATTTGGCTTTGCCTCTAATGGCGATCGCTGATTACATCACAGCTCGTCAAAATTAAGCGCCATAATTAATGTTTTGAAACCTTTACTGGGTTTGGCTTTTAATTATTTTCTACGTTTTGAATCACATAAATTATTGCAATTGATATGAACCTCCATCCCCTTGGCGAAATCCTTGATAACCATGTTCTGCTAATTGCTTTATGTTCTAGCCTAACTGCCCAGATACTTAAGTTATTTATTGAGGTGGCTCAATTTCGTCAATTTAGATTCAAGATTCTATTTGAAACAGGTGGTATGCCTAGCTCTCATTCAGCGTTAGTATCAGCGTTAGCTACAGGTATCGGGCGCACTCAAGGATGGGATACACCACAATTTGCGATCGCTACGGTGTTTGCTTTTATCGTGATGTATGATGCCGCAGGAATTCGCCGCGCCGCAGGTAAGCAAGCCAAGGTTCTCAATCAAATTATGGTGGAAGTCTTTGAAGAAGAGCATGATCCACTTAAGGAGTTATTAGGTCATACGCCTGCTCAAGTGGTTGCGGGTTCGATTTTAGGGGTGTTTTTAATGTGGTGGTTTTTATAAAAAAAAGCGGCGCTAAGCGCCGCTTTTTTTTATAAAAACCAAAAATAGAGGTGCGGCGCTTTGCGCCGCACCTCTATTTTTGGTTAGAGATCGGATAGACGGACTTTTACGGAGTCTCCGTGGGAGGTCAGCCCTTCGGCTTCGGTGAGCAAGGCGATCGCCCCTGATACTTCCTTGAGGGCTTCGGGACTGTACTGAATCAAGCTGGAATGTTTTAAGAAAGTTTCTACCCCCAGAGCCGAAGAATATCGCGCACCGCCACAGGTGGGTAAGGTATGATTTGGCCCTGCCAAATAATCTCCCACCGCTTCAGGTGTGGCATGACCAATAAAGATTGCCCCCGCATGGCGAATTTCTTCAATCAACTGCCAAGGATCTTCAATTTCTAGTTCTAAGTGTTCAGGTGCAAATTGGTTAGATAGCTCAGCAGCAGTTTTAAGACTATCGACTACCACAATTAAGCCGTAATGGGCGATCGCTTTTTCGGTCATCAAGCGGCGGGGATGATTTTCTAGCATCCGACTTACTTCTTCGCAGACGCGATTGGCGAGTCGAGAGTCATTAGTGATCAAAATCGAGGCTGCCATTTGGTCATGTTCAGACTGCGCCAGCATATCTGCTGCCACATAGGTGGGATTAGCACTAGCATCGGCAATGATCAATACTTCTGATGGCCCTGCGATCGAATCGATGCCGACTCTCCCAAATACTTGTTTTTTTGCAAGCGTCACATAGATATTTCCTGGCCCCGTGATCACATCAACTTTAGGGATGGTTTCAGTGCCATAGGCAAGGGCGGCGATCGCCTGCGCTCCCCCGACTCGATAAATTTCTTCTACCCCAGCGACCTGAGCCGCGACCAAAATTGCAGGATTAATGGTGCGCTCTTGCCCTGGCGGTGTCACCATGACAATCTTCTTTACTCCTGCGACTTTTGCAGGAACGGCATTCATCAGCACCGTACTCGGATAAGCTGCTTTGCCCCCCGGGATATAGATGCCTGCGGAGTCCACAGGTGTATAACGCTTACCCAAGACCACATCCTTGTCACCAAAATGCACCCAACTTTTGGGTACACGCATTTTATGAAAATCGACAATTCTCTGATGCGCTAGTTCGATCGCCTTGAGCAGCTCGCTATTAACCTGCTGATAAGCTGCATCAAGTTCTGATCCACTAACGCGCAATTCTGCCGCCATAAAATCTTGACCATCAAACTCTGAGGTGTAATGCAGAAGGGCGTTGTCTCCCTTGCGGCGTACAGTTTGGATGATTTCAGTGACAGTGGCTTCTTTGTGGATCATCTGATCGTCATAGATGCGATCGCAAATCCGTTTGATTTCGGATTCTGCTTCAGTTCTCTGGGTGACAATTCGTAGCATAGATTGTGACGTAAGAAGCGATGATTAATCCTAGCTTAACCTGTATCTCTGTAACTTGTGTAAACACAAGTTGAAAAAAGAGAGATAGCATTGCTATAGCGCACTCCTAACTCCAAATGATGCTCAACAATATTAATAAGTCAAATTTAATAGACGCACAATTAAATAAAAATCGTCCCATTCATGGAGGAAATCGCCAATGGGCGGCGAATATTGCTAAAACAGCCCCAGAAAACATTTTGGATTTTTCGGCGAGTATCAATCCGCTGGGAATGCCCCAATCAGCGATCGCGGCAATTCAATCTCATTTAACAGATTTAAGTCATTACCCTGATCCTGAATACACATTGCTAAGAGAAGCGATCGCGCATTTCCACGAACTCACATCTGAGTATATTTTGGCGGGAAATGGGGTTGCCGAGCTACTAACTTGGGTGGGGCGTGATCTATCACAATTAGAAGCAACAGTTCTTTTTACCCCCGCCTTTACCGATTACTACCGCGCTCTTAAAGCCTTTGATTGCAAGATAGAGACATACCCACTTACACCCTTTTTCTCAATAGGAGATGAGAGTAAATTTTTACTTAATAATCCCCAAACAAAAGGAATCTTAATCAATAATCCTCATAATCCCACGGGATACTTATTCACTAAAGATTTTTTAAAGCCTTACTTAGAAAAGTTTGCCCTTGTGGTAATCGATGAAGCATTTATGGACTTTCTGACACCAGATAAGCAGCAAAGCTTGATTGATTTAGTTCCATTACATCCAAATCTAGTGATTTTACGATCGCTAACTAAGTTTTATTGCTTACCCGGTTTGAGACTTGGCTATGCGATCGCCCATCCTGAGCGTTTAGCCCGTTGGCAAGCATGGCGCGATCCTTGGTGTGTCAATGCCTTAGCCGAAGCCGCAGGCATAGCAGTGTTAGGTGATCGCGAGTTTCAGCAACAGACATGGACTTGGCTAGAGGGTGCGAGATCTCAATTATTTACAGGTTTGGCTAAAATTTCAGGGTTAACGCCTCTGATCAATCCTGCCAATTACTTATTAGTAAAAACAGAAATTGCAGGTTCGCGATTGCAGAAAGAACTATTACAACTAGACAAGATCTTGATTCGCGATTGTTTGAGCTTTCCCGAATTAGGCGATCGTTTTTTTAGAGTAGCGGTGCGCTTAGAAAACGAAAATCAGCGATTGCTCAAAGCTTTGTCAACCTTAACCACTTAGCTAATGCAATGTAAATCTCAGACTGTGGCGCACGCTGCGCGTGCGCCACAGTCAATAAGCAAGTATGCAACTCGCTTATTGATAGCCACAAGCCAAAACCCAAGAGAGAGTTGCCGCGCTTCGCGCGGCAACTCTCTCTTGGGTTTTGGTTTTGTGGCTGGCTACAGCTATAGCTTGACTTTAGCTGTATTTACTAGGGGCTAGGTAAACTTTAGTCTTTAGATTAAGTTACGCGCTGTGATTTGGTTAATAATATGCAGTAATTTAAATATGTGTGTTTATTAAAAGAGATATGACCCCAACCCTCCCCACCGAGCAAATTGATCGCATTGTGTGGAATCAACACCACGACCCGTTTACAGTCCTTGGTCTCCATGAAATTGAGCAAGATGGTAAGTTGGTATGGGTGGTTAGAGCATATCTACCCGACGCAGAATCTGTCTGCATAGTTACTAAAGATCATCACCGCGAATATCCGATGCAATCAGTGCATCATCCTCACTTTTTTGAATGCATTATTAGCGAAGCCTCCCATTTGTCTGGCTATAAGTTTCGAGTCAAGTCTGGTGACAGCGATCGCTTAATTCATGATCCTTACTCTTTCAAATCGCCGTTACTAACTGAATTTGATGCCTACTTATTCGGCGAAGGCACACATTATCAGATTTATGAAAAAATGGGCGCTCACCTCGCGACCATTGACGGAATAAGTGGTGTTTATTTTGCAGTTTGGGCGCCAAATGCGCGTAACGTCTCTCTGATTGGAGACTTCAATGCTTGGGATGGACGCAAGCATCAAATGCGAAGAGGCAATACGGGCATTTGGGACTTGTTTATTCCTGAGTTAACAGTGGGCGCTGTCTATAAATACGAAATTAAAAGTCCTGAAGGGCATATCTACGAAAAGTCCGATCCCTATGGCTATTTCCAAGAAGTGCGACCTAAAACCGCCTCGATTGTCACAGACCTCAGTACCTATGAATGGACTGATCAAGCATGGCTAGAAAAGCGCCGTTCTGAAGATCCTCTCAAAAAGCCAATTTCTGTGTATGAAATGCATCTTGGCTCATGGATGCATGCTGCGACCTTAAATCCTCCTGACGACGGTTATCAGACTGTAACAGCAGCCGATCTTAAACCAGGGGCAAGATTTCTCACCTATCGCGAGCTTGCCGAAGACCTCATTCCCTATGTTAAGGAAATGGGTTACACGCATATTGAAATGATGCCGATCGCGGAGCATCCCTTTGATGGCTCATGGGGATATCAAGTCACAGGATATTATGCTGCGACTTCACGCTATGGCACACCCCAAGACTTGATGTATTTCATCGACAAGTGTCATCAAAATGATATTGGCATTATTGTCGATTGGGTTCCCGCCCACTTCCCTAAAGATGGTCATGGTTTATCGTTCTTTGATGGCACATTTCTTTATGAGCCTGCCGATGTCCGCATTGGAGAACATAAGGAGTGGGGAACCAAAATCTTTAACTACAAGCGTAGTGAAGTGAAGAACTTCCTCATTGCCAATGTTCTGTTTTGGTTTGAGAAGTATCACATTGATGGAATCCGTGTTGATGCAGTTGCTTCCATGATCTATCGCGATTACAACCGTCCCACAGGTACATGGCTAGCCAATGAACATGGCGGTCGCGAAAGTCTAGAAGCGATCGAGTTATTCCGTCACCTCCATAGTATTCTCTTCACCTATTATCCTGGTGCTTTATCCATTGCCGAAGAATCTACTTCTTGGCCGATGGTAACATGGCCAGCCTATTCAGGAGGATTAGGCTTCAATCTGAAATGGAACATGGGCTGGATGCACGATATGCTTGACTATTTCAAGCTTGATCCGTACTTCCGAGGACACAATAATAACTATCTTACCTTCAGTATTTGGTACGCTTTTAGCGAGAACTTCATGCTAGCGCTCTCCCATGATGAGGTAGTTCATGGCAAGAGTCCGATGATTGGGAAGATGCCAGGGGATGAGTGGCAGAAGTTTGCGAACCTGCGCTGTCTCTATGGCTATATGTTTACCCATCCTGGCAAAAAGACGATGTTCATGGGTATGGAATTTGGTCAATGGTCAGAGTGGAATGTATGGGGTGATTTGGAATGGCATCTATTGCAATACCCAAGCCACAAGAATTTACAAAAATATGTGAGTGATCTCAATAAACTGTTGCGATCGCTTCCTGAACTCTATGTGCAAGATTTTTCGCAAGCTGGATTTGAGTGGATTGAGTGTAATGACACTCAAAATTCAGTAACTTCTTTCTTGCGGAAGGGTGAAGATGGAGAATTTGTCCTAGTAGTATGTAACTTTACACCTGTTCCCCATTACAACTACCGTGTAGGCGTACCTGAGAAGGGATTTTATAAAGAAGTTCTCAATAGTGATGCCTCAATTTATGGTGGCAGTGGTCTTGGCAATTTGGGTGGTAAATATGCTGATGACTATGGTGTTCATGGCAAACCCTATTCTGTGGACGTGACAGCGCCACCTTTGGCAGTCGTTGTCTTCAAGTTTATTGGTGAAGTGTAGCCATATAGCGGCGCTTCGCTCTGTCAAAAGAAGAAGAGTTGCGCCGCAACTCTTCTTCGGTTTTAAACAAAAATTGCTGTAATAAAAATAGTGAACTCACTATGGCGCGTTTTGATCGCATATTGCTATAGTAAGTGAGCCGCATCAATTGCCATCTCATCCTATGAAAAAGTATAGTTATCTCGCCATTGGTCTAGTTGCTTTATCAATGTTGTCAATGAGTGCTTGTACGTCATCTACGCCAGTAGCAGATAACGCAACTCCAACACCTACAGTGGCTACTGATAAAACGACCACGCCAAAAAGTACGACTACGCCAGATACTAAACCAGAGCAGAAGAACGACACTAAAGTCGCAGTTGACAGTGCGGCAGTTTGGCAAGATTACAAGTCAGCCAATGGTAAGTTTAGTGTGCAAATGCCTAGTAAGCCACAAGAACAAGTTCAAGACCAAACAACTGATGTGGGAACGATCAAGTTGAATATGGTGATTGCAGAAGCTAGTGACTCTGGTTACTTTATTGGCTTTGCTGATTTCCCTAGCAAGGTGGCGAATCCCGAAGATGTTCAGAAAGGTCTAACTGAGTCTGTAAAAGGTTCAGTGGGCAATATCAAGGGAACCATTTTATCTGAGAAGGAATATATGCTAGGTACAGTGCCTTGTCGAGATTTTGAGGCAAATGGTAAGGTTCAGTCTACAGATGTCTTGATGAAGGGTAGATTTTGTCTAGCTGATAATCGGTTGTATCAGATATTTGCTTTAGGCGCGAAGGACAAGCTAGCTGTTACTGATGTTGATCGCTTTATTGGGTCGTTCAAAATCGAAAGCTAACTCCAAAAAAAGCATTGCAAAGCACTACTTTTTTTGCTTTGAAAAATATTTAAAAAGCTGGCTTTGCCAGCTTTTTAAATATTTTTTTAGTTTTTAGGAAAGCTCAAAGTGCCGTGTCTATTCCTCTTCGTATTCTTGCTCTCGCGTTACCCAATTACACAAAGCCAAGAGAATAGACACAGCGATAACTGAGAAGATTTGCGAACCATCGCCAGAATGCCAATATTTGAAAAGATCATCTTGTCTAGAGATCAAAACTAATAAAGCTACTCTCAAAGAATTGACGACAAAGGCGATCGCGATCGCTGAGGGAAACATAATCCACATCTGCCATCGCTCAGTAGGGAAGACTAATACAAACATTAAGGTGATTCGCAATAGCATCAAGATCGGTGGCAAACCTGCACAGCCTCGCGCTACCTCCACAGCACCATATTGGCTCACAATTGAGATGCCTTCCTGCACGACTTTTATGCCGCCATACCACAGCGCTGAGTTAGCAAATTGCGCCGTAAACACATTCACAGGAATGATCCGTTCGATCGCCGCAAACAAAAAAGACGTAGGAATACCGAGGGTCGCCGCCAGTAAAATTGGTTGCCAATATTGCCGCAATCCTTTCCAGCCTGAAGCAATTAGGGCGATCCCAATAGTTGCCATAACTGGAATCAAGATGAACAAAATGTCATAAACTCGGCGAGTCAATAGGCTTTTGGTAAGTACCCAGATAATTAATAATGTGCCAACAGCGATCGCAGAGGGCGTGGTCTCAAACTTAAGCTTGGAGCGATCGCGAATTACTAACAGAATTGCCACAGCCCAAGTCAACAACTGAATTGCTGTCTCATCAACGCTTTCGGCAAGCCTAGCCATGAGCGTGATATTGATGGCAATTATGCTCACCCATGCCGAAAGCAACCAAAAGTCTAGTTTTTTTACCGCTTGTTGGAGTTCGACCTGTAAGCTTGTAAAATCTCCGCGCAAAATATCATTGAACATGGCTAGTCGTGTATTTTAAAGTTGAGAGCTAAAGAATATATAACAATAAAAACAAGACAATCCATACAATATCGACGAAGTGCCAATATATTGATGCAGCTTCGATACCAAAATGACTAGTACTGCTGTAATGTCCAGACTTCAGCGATCGCACTAACACAGTTCCAATCAATGACAAGCCAATGATTACGTGCAAGCCATGAAAGCCAGTCAATACATAGAAAGTGCTAGCAAATAGATTGGTGGTTAACCCAAATTCTAGATGTTGATATTCATATATCTGCCCTGCAATAAAAATTGCACCCATGACGAAAGTGGCGAGAAACCAAAGTTGAGCAGATTTAACCTTATTTTCTTTAATTGCATGATCCGCTTGATGGATTACAAAGCTACTAGATACAAGAATAATTGTGTTAATTCCAGGTAAAAGAAGCTCTAGGTCTGGTGTCCCTTCGGGCGGCCATGAGGTGGCAACAGAACGGAAGGTTAAGTAGGCTGCAAACAATCCAAAAAACAGCATTCCTTCAGAAACTAGGAATACAATCAAACCAAATACCCTTAGATCTGGATGTTCGCCATGACCTGCTTCGACAGCATGATCGAGGGTAATGGATTCTGGGCTGATCGCCGTGTTAGGAGTAATCGATCCTTGCATAGTTGAAATGTTGGGATAAAGGAATAATGGCTGATAAGGTGCTTACAGCGCTTTGCGCCAAAACCAGAACCAAGAATTTTTTTGAAAGTGTTGCAAAGCAACACTTTCAAAAAAATTCTTGTGGTTCGTTTGATTGGAAATTGCTCTAAGCCAATTGTATGGGTGTCACCCAGAGGACGACGAGTAGCGGCGCTTCGCACCGCTACTCGCTAAATTAAACTTAGGTTGCCTGAGAAGCAGCGATCGCGGCTTCTTGACGAGCGAGACGATATTCTTCGCCGTAGTCATAGGGGCCAGTAGTTAGCTGAGGTTCACCCACCCAGTTATGAGGAATTGGTGGTGAAGAAGTTGTCCATTCAAGAGTTAACGCATTCCAAGGATTATCGGGCGCTTGCTCACCTTTGAACCAACTGTAAACCGCGTTAATCACAAAGGGAACTGTGGAAATCGCCAGAACAAATGCTCCAATCGTACAAATTACATTAATTGGTGCGAATTGGGGATCATACTGAGCGACACGACGAGGCATCCCTTGCAATCCCAGAATATGCATGGGACCAAAGGTTAGGTGCATCCCAATAAAGGTCAAGACAAAATGTACTTTGCCCCAAAACTCATTGAGCATCCGACCAGTCATCTTTGGAAACCAGTGATATAGCCCTGCATAGATACCAAATACACTGCCGCCAAAAAGAACGTAGTGGAAGTGAGCAACCACAAAATAGGTGTCATGGACATGGATATCAATAGGGGCAGAGCCGAGCATTACGCCACTCAAACCACCGATTAGGAATGTGGAGATAAATCCCATCGCAAATAGTAAGGGACTCTCGAGACGCAACTTACCGCCCCATAGTGTCGCCACCCAACTAAATACTTTGATCCCCGTTGGCACTGCAACTAGCAAAGTTGCCACCATAAAGAAAACACGCAGCCAGTCAGGTGTACCGCTAGTAAACATATGGTGTGCCCATACAAACAATCCCAAAGCACAAATCATCATGCTGGAATAGGCGATCGCCTTATATCCAAAAATAGGCTTGCGGCTGTGAGGAGGCAAAACTTCAGAAATAATTCCAAATACAGGCAACACCATCACATAGACGGCAGGGTGCGAATAGAACCAGAACAAATGTTGATAAACAACGGGATCACCGCCACCCGTGGGGTTGAAGAAATTAGTACCTATCAGCAGGTCAAACCCTAGTAATACCATTGCGCCCGCCAGTACAGGAGTTGCCAGCAGAGCCAGTACCGAAGTCGCCATCATCGCCCAGCAGAATAGCGGCATACTGAACAAGTCCATTTCTGGCATCCGCATCGCCCAGATGGTGACGATAAAGTTGACCGCCGCCAAAATCGACGAGGTTCCCACTAAGATAATGCTGAGAATCCACACGGCTTGACCAAGGTGTTCATCGGTCAAAATACTAAGAGGTGGATAGGCTGTCCAACCAGTGGAAGCGGGACCAAAGAAAAAGCTGCTCATTAGCAAGAGTCCCGCAGGAATCGTTAGCCAAAAAGCGATCGCATTTAATCTTGGGAAAGCCATATCTCGCGCCCCAATCATCAGAGGTATGAGATAGTTGCCAAAACCACCAGTCACCGCAGGCACAATCCATAAAAAGATCATCACTGTGCCATGCATGGTAAACAGGCTGTTATAAAAAGCGGGATCAACCAAGTCGGGATCAGGAGTAGCTAATTCCACCCGCACAGCTGAAGCCAAAGCCCCACCGATTAGATAAAAAACAAAGGAAGTAACTAAGTATTGAATTCCGATTACTTTGTGATCAACGCTAAAAGTGAAAAATTCCCACCAAGGTGTTTTTTGGGGTTCTATTCCCATTGCACCTGAGTCTTGGGTTGGTATCAGAGTCTGAGTCATAGAGCGCTTGATTTGATTAGGTAATTTATATGTAAGGGCTTCACCGTAAGACAAAGAACCAATTTTTGATGGTGCGGCGAAGCCGCACCATCAAAAATTGGTTCCTTTATTTGTGCTGCATATGCAAATGGTCAACACCTAGCTGAGCCATCTTGCCTGAGAGAAATTCTTGATCGTTCATTTCTGAAACATTTCGTGTAGCCACGATCGCTTCAGGATCATTTGCGGCTACTTCCTGTTGTTCAGCTAGCCATGTTTGATAATCTTCGGGCGTATCAATGACCATCGTAGTTCGCATACCGCCATGATAGGAGCCGCATAGCTCGGCACAAACAACTGGATATTCACCAACTACACGGGGCGTAAATTCTAGGAAAGTTTCACGACCAGGGATTACATCCTGCTTGATGCGTAACTGGGGAACCCAGAAGGCGTGTAGCACATCCACGGCTGACATATTGAGCCGAACTTTTTTGCCGACAGGCACGTGGAGTTCAGCTGTGGCAATTTCATTGGGATAATTAAAAATCCAAGCAAATTGCATTGCACTGACATTGATTGCCACCACATCATCACCACCAATAGGTAAAGTTCCTGCCATCAATACTCCATCAGTGTTAGCGGAGGCGAGAGTTGCTTTGGGCATACCGCCCCTTTCATGATGAGCGATTGTGTGGGTCATGCCACCATGAGCCATGCCCTCAGTCCCCTGTGTGCCTTGCATCGCGGTGTAGACATCAAAGCTATAAATCGCAACCCACATCACGATTACGGTGGGTATGGCTGTCCAGACAATTTCTAGCTTTAAATTTTCGTGAATAGTTTCGCCATCGGTTTCGTCACCTTCGCGACGGCGAAACTTAACGATTGAGTAAATCAGAACGCCTTCAATAATCAGGAAGAAGCCGAAAGCGATCGCTAAGATCGTGTTGAACAGGTCATCGTATAACAGAGCTTCGTCCCCTGCGGCGACTGGTAGCAAACCATTGTTGCGCCCGTACCAAATGCTAGCGGCGATAATTAAGCCAATGATGACAATTCCCGAAATTAAGTTGTTTTTTTTCATGGTCGTAGGTTGCCCTATCGTGCTACTCCTGATGTGTTGATCGGAAATCGTTAATTGGAATTAATGTGAGCTTAGCTAATTACTCATATCTAAATTTGGACAGATTGACATATATCTTATCTTGCACCTATTTCTTGGGTGAGGGTCAATTGTTTGTTATTTTTTAGTATTTTCTTTGGGATCAACATTAAGTATTGTGCGCTAATACAGCGCTTTGCGATTTCTTAAACCAAAAGATGAGTTGCAGCGCGAAGCACCGCAACTCATCTTTTGGTTCGTTTGAGCAAAATATACAAAGCTGCAACAGACTGTAATTATCGAACTCCAGAAAGAATGAGCTAGCGCAAAACCGCAATTCTCATTATAAAAATTAGTTTTTAAAAGCCATCCTACGGATGGCTTTTAAAAACTAATTTTGGGGTTTGCAGCGCCTAAGGTGCTGCAAACCCCAAAATTGGTTTAATAATGAGAATTGCTGAACGCAAAACGCCGCCTTACTCTTTTTGAGCAATGCCGTGTAAGCTAATTTAAGCATTTTGCGCTTAAATTAGCTTTTAGGGATTATGCAAGCGATGTCTGCAAGTAATAAAAAGATCTTCATGGATGTAATTGCTAATTTCAAAAAAAATATTTGGAACTGGCGAACGATCGCCCAACTAATATTTTTAGCAATCGTGATTACTTGCAGCATTTTGGCTTGGAATACCCTTGCTCGAAATATGCGAAGCTCTGGCTTGGCGATAAGTTTTGACTTTCTGAACGATCCTGCTTCCTTTGATATCGCAGACACACCTTTTCCTTACAAAGCTTCGGATAGTTATACCAAAGCCCTACAAGTTGGATTGATCAATTCGCTCAAGGCGATCGCCGTAAGTATTATTTCGGCAACCGTTATTGGTGTCACAGTGGGTATTTCGCGCTTATCTAATAACTGGTTACTGAAGCAGATTGCACGAATTTATGTAGAAATTCTTCGGAATACGCCATTACTATTGCAACTATTTTTCTGGTATTCAGCGATATTTTTAACACTTCCTTCGGCTAGCGATCGCATTTCGTTAGGGTTTGCCACCATCGCTAAAGATGGCATCACGATCGCTGGTTTGAATATGACTTTGAGTTCTGAGTTTTGCGCTCTTGTGCTCGGATTGACTATGTTTTCTAGTGCATTCATTGCCGAAATTGTGCGCGGCGGCATTCTCTCTGTTCCTAAAGGTCAAACAGAAGCAGCCAAGTCTCTGGGTTTAAATAGTTTTCAAACTATGCAAAAGATTGTTTTACCTCAAGCTTTGCGCGTGATTATTCCATCGCTGACTAGTCAGTATGTAAATATTGCGAAAAATTCCAGTCTTGCGATCGCGATCGGTTACACCGATATTTATCGCATTGCATCTACGACTATCAATCAAACAGGACGACCGATTAATGTGATTTTGATTATCATGGCAGTCTATCTGACGATGAGTTTGTTCATTTCAGGAAGTATGAATCTCCTAAATCGTCAGTTCCAAATTGTAGAACGCTAAAATAGCTAAGCAGAATACACAGCGCTTTGCGCTTTCTTAAAGCCCAAGAAAAGTTTTGAAAGGCTGGCTTCGCCAGCCTTTCAAAACTTTTCTTGACATAGTGATTCGGCGCTACGCGCCGAATCACTAATCCTTGGCTGTAAAGTAATCGTAATTTAAATTCTTAAAAATTCATGAATAATGTTTTGGTTTGGTTTCGTAATGACTTGCGATCGCATGATTGCGAAACTTTATACCGTGCGTCAGAAGCGGCTAAACAAACAGGTGGGCAGATATTTCCTGTCTATTGTTTTGATGTTAAACAATTCCAAGAGACATCCTTTGGGTTTAAAAAGACAGGTGCTTTTCGGGCAAAATTTTTGATTGAGACAGTAGCAAATTTGCGGGAAAATTTGCGATCGCTTAACTCTGATTTGATTTTAAGGATTGGACATCCTGAGCAAATCCTGTCAGAGTTAGCGCAGCAACTAGACGTTAGTTCTATCTACTATCATGCAGAAGTCACGACTGAAGAAAAAGCTGTAGAAAAAAAGCTAAGTTATCTTCTCGAAAAGCATAATATTAAATTTAAAAGATTTTGGGGAAGTACTTTACTACACACTGAGGATCTTCCGTTTGCGATCGCTAATTTACTAGAACTATTTACCCACTTTCGTAAACAGGTTGAGAAAGATTTCACTGTTCGCAACCCTTTTCCCACGCCCACAAATCTTCCTGCATTTCCTAAAGGTCTTGATATCGGGGAAATCCCGACCTTAGTCCAACTAGGTTTAGAAGAAATAGAACTATGCGATCGCGCAGTATTGCATTTTAAAGGTGGTGAAACCGAAGCAATAAGGCGATTAGAGCATTACTTTTGGTCTAGCGATCGCCTACAAGTTTATAAGCAAACTCGCAATGGAATGCTCTATGCTGACGACTCATCTAAGTTCTCGCCTTGGCTATCATTGGGAGCCTTAAGTCCGCGCTATGTATATCAACAAGTCAAAAAATACGAATGCGATCGCCTTGCCAATGACTCAACTTATTGGTTAATTTTTGAACTACTATGGCGCGACTATTTTCGATTTGTAGCCAAAAAGCATGGCAATAAACTATTCCATCACGAGGGATTGCGCGGCATGGAGATACCTTGGAAACAAGATTGGCAGCGTTTTGAACTTTGGCAAACAGGGCATACTGGCTTTCCATTAGTAGATGCGAATATGCGAGAGCTTGCGGCCACGGGCTTCATGTCCAATCGTGGAAGACAGAATGTGGCTAGTTTTCTTACTAAAAATTTAGGGATAGATTGGCGGATGGGAGCCGAATGGTTTGAATCCTTGCTAATTGATTATGATCCTTGTAGTAATTGGGGAAATTGGAACTACACCGCAGGGATTGGCAATGATGCGCGAGGCTTTAGGTTTTTTAATATCAATAAGCAATCACAGGATTATGATCGGCAGGGGAAATATGTAAAGCATTGGCTACCAGAACTTGAATCAATTCCCGACAGTAAAGTCCATCAGCCTTGGCAACTACTGCCCGTTGAGCAGAAACGCTTTAATGTTCGCCTTGGAGTTGATTATCCCCATCCAGTTGTGGATTTGTTTGCTTCCGCCAAAGCCAATAAAGCAATATATGACAAAGCGTAAAACCAATTTTGAGGTTTTCAGCGCCTTCGGCTCTGAAAACCTCAAAATTGGTTTTTTGAAAGCTGGCTTTCAAAATAGACAAGCACAAGCAAAAGCCCAAGAATTGATTGGCGGCGCGGAGCGCCGCCAATCAATTCTTGGGTCTATGTTAGTGAAACTGTAGTAACTGGAACATATATAGATTTTCCGTAGCCTATAATTCATTAAATGCCCCACTTAACAAAAATCCACAATCAGATCAACTTGGCAATAGTAACTATCAATTTTCTATGCTAAGCGCCATCAGCTTCATTGCTGTTGGTGAAAATCTTAACGTAGAATTAAGAATGTGATGATTCTATGCCAGTAGCTAGGCTCAATTAAATATAAAAAACCAAAACCTGTGGCGATCGCATGACGTGTGCCACAGGTTTTGAATCTGTATTTTATTAAGCCCAGCTAATTACAGCAATTTTCGACCAAACGAACCACAAGAATCTTTTGAAAGTGTTGCAAAGCAACACTTTCAAAAGATTCTTGGTTCGGGTTTGAGCGCAAAGCGCTGTAATCCAATCAATATCGAGTAATGAAAATTTACTGTTTTTAGTATATTTTCGACATAATTTTATAGAAATAGTTAATCCGATGGAAATGAGCCGCGCCGCCAATAATATGAATACAAGTCAGTCTAATCAGTTTGGTCAGTCTGGAACTGCAAATCTTGTCCAAGGTCCTTCATGGCTAGTAGAAGAGCGTGATGCCTGTGGGGTAGGTTTTATCGCCGATAAATATGGTCGCGCCAGTCATAAAATTATCAGTAATACCCTCAAAGCCTTGACTTGTATGGAACATCGCGGCGGCTGTAGCGCTGATCAAGATTCGGGGGATGGCGCAGGGATCATGACTGCAATTCCTTGGGATTTATTGAAAAAAGATTTTCCTGAAATCGATCCTGAGCATACGGCGGTGGGGATGTTTTTCTTGCCACAGGATCGCGATCGCGCGGCAAAGTTTAAAGAAGTTACCGCCAGAATTGCCACCGAAGAGGGCTTGAAGCTGATCGGTTGGCGCGTTGTGCCTGTAAAGCCAGAGGTATTGGGGATTCAGGCTAAGGAAAATCAGCCCTACATCGAGCAGGCGGCTTTTTTGGCGGATGCCGATCATCAAGATCTTGATCAGATTGAACGCGCTATCTATATCACTCGTCGTCGCATCAAGTTGACGATCGAAAAGGATTATCCCCAAGGCGGCAGTGAATTTTATATTGCATCGCTATCCAATGCCACGATTGTGTATAAGGGCATGGTGCGATCGGCAATTCTTGATGCCTTTTACTTGGATTTACAGAATCCTGAATATGTCTCGGCTTACGCGATCTATCACCGCCGTTTTAGCACCAATACTTTGCCAAAATGGCCGCTTGCTCAGCCGATGCGCTTCCTCGGTCACAATGGCGAAATCAACACCACACAGGGAAATATTAATTGGTTCCTAGCGCGACAAGGAGATCTTGCTCACCCAAATTGGGTTGATGCTAAGGGCGATCGCATTCAAGATTTGCTGCCTGTGCTGAAGGCAAATGAAAGCGATTCGGCAACTTTGGATCATGTTTTTGAATTGCTAATCGAGACAGGTCACAGTCCCCTCGAAGCAATCATGATCCTTGTGCCAGAAGCCTATGAGAACCAACCTGATTTAAGCGATCGCCCTGAAATTGTTGATTTTTACGAATATTACAGTGGTTTGCAAGAGGCATGGGATGGTCCCGCGTTGCTTGCCTTTAGCGATGGCAAGATCGTCGGCGCGGCACTGGATCGCAATGGCTTACGTCCCGCCCGTTACATGATCACTAATGATGGCATGGTAATCGTTAGCTCTGAAGCGGGGACTGTTGATATTCCTGATTCTGAAATCATCGAAAAAGGTCGCCTTGGACCGGGACAAACGATCGCCGTTGATTTGCAAACTAGCGAAATTCTGCACAATTGGGAAATTAAAGAGCGCGTGGCTAAGGCGCATCCCTATGGTGAATGGATTAAGCAGTATCGCAAGCATTTAGAAGCCAAGCCATTCATTGACAGCACCACCCTTGATGAGCAGAAGGTACTCACCTATCAAACTGCTTTTGGCTATACCCTCGAAGATGTGGAAATGGTGATTGAGGCGATGGCTCAAGATGGAAAGGAGCCAGTCTTCTGTATGGGCGATGATGCCCCCCTTGCTTTTCTATCACAGCGTCCGCACCTGCTTTACGACTATTTCAAGCAGCGCTTTGCACAGGTCACGAATCCACCGATCGATCCTCTAAGGGAAGGAACAGTGATGTCTCTCTCCATGTTCTTAGGTGAGAGAGCGAATTTACTATTGCCAACTCCTGAATCGGCACAACAAATTAAAATCACTAGCCCCGTGATTAATGAAGCAGAACTAGCACAGGTACAGAACTTCGGTTTTGAGTCCGTAACTTTGGAAATGCTTTTTGCGGTGAGTTCGGGAGCCGAAGGGCTGAAAGCAGCGATCGCTAAAATTAGTGATGATGCCGTTGCCGCCGTGCGATCGGGTACGAAGTTGATAATTCTTAGCGATCGCAATTTAAATGCGGAAAATGCCTATATTCCACCACTTCTCGCTGTAGGTGCAGTCCACCATTGCCTCAGTGCGGAAGGGATTCGCATGAAGGCTTCGATTATTGTCGATACGGCACAATGTTGGAGTACCCACCATTTTGCTTGCTTGATTGGTTATGGAGCCAGTGCGATCTGTCCTTACATGGCGTTGGAAACTACGCGCCAATGGTGGGGTAAAGCCAAGACCCAAACCCAAATGCAGAGCGGCAAAATCAAGGCTCTATCAATTACTCAAGTTCAAGACAGCTATCGCAAAGCCGTTGAAGGTGGCTTGTTGAAGATTCTCTCGAAAATGGGGATTTCCTTGCTGTCCAGCTATAGCGGCGCTCAGATTTTTGAAGCGATCGGTATTGGTGCAGAAGTGATTGAGACTTCCTTTAAGGGAACGGTTTCCCGCGTTGGTGGTGTCAATTATGCGGATATTGCTTCGGAACTGTTGAGCTTCCATACCCAAGCGTTTCCCGAATTGCAAGTCAAGAAGCTAGAGAACTATGGCTTCGTGCAGTATCGCCCCACGGGTGAATACCACATGAACAGTCCTGAAATGGCTAAGGCACTGCACAAGGCTGTGGCTGGTGAAGGATATGACCATTACGAAGTCTATCGTCAGCAATTGCAGAATCGCACGCCGACAGCTTTGCGGGATTTACTGGAATTTAAGAGCGATCGCCCTAGCATTTCTATCGATGAAGTGGAAGATGTTTCAGAAATCCTGAAACGTTTCTGCACAGGGGCAATGTCCCTTGGCGCTCTCAGTCGTGAAGCCCATGAAGTTCTAGCGATCGCCATGAATCGGGTTGGCGGCAAATCCAATTGCGGCGAAGGCGGCGAAGATCCTGTACGTTATCTTCCGATTAATGATGTTGATGAGAATGGAGTTTCGGCAACCTTTCCCCATCTCAAGGGGCTAAAAAATGGTGACACCGCCAACTCTGCGATCAAGCAGATTGCATCAGGTCGCTTTGGAGTTACACCTTCCTATCTCGTCAGTTCCAATCAATTGGAAATCAAGATGGCTCAAGGCGCGAAACCAGGGGAAGGCGGACAGTTGCCAGGTCCTAAGGTCAGCAGCTACATCGCTATGTTGCGGAACTCCAAACCAGGGGTATCGTTAATCTCACCACCACCGCACCATGACATCTATTCTATTGAAGACCTTGCTCAGTTGATTTATGACCTCCATCAGATCAATCCCGTCGCGAAGGTATCGGTGAAGCTGGTATCGGAAATCGGCATCGGCACGATCGCCGCAGGGGTAGCCAAGGCAAATGCTGACATCATCCAGATTTCTGGCTATGATGGCGGCACAGGTGCATCGCCATTGAGTTCGATCAAGCACGCAGGTTCACCTTGGGAGCTTGGTCTAGCGGAAGTGCATACCGTTCTCATGGGTAATAAACTACGCGATCGCGTCTTATTACGAGTCGATGGCGGCTTTAAAACTGGTTGGGATGTGGCGATCGCGGCGCTGCTCGGTGGTGAAGAGTTCGGCTTTGGCACAGCGGCGATGATTGCTGAAGGTTGCATCATGGCGCGGGTTTGCCACACCAACAAGTGTCCCGTGGGTGTAACTTCCCAATTAGAACAGTTCCGCAAGCGCTTCCCTGGAACTCCTGAGAATGTGGTCAACTTCCTGTTCTTCGTTGCTGAAGAAGTGCGTCAAATCCTTGCTAAGCTTGGTTATAAATCCCTCAAGGACATCATCGGACGTTCTGACCTCCTAGCCCAACGTCAAGATCTCAAACTTGCCAAGCTCAATCTCAATCAAGTTAATCTCGATTGCTTGATCAAGTTACCTGATACTAAGAGCGATCGCAGTTGGTTAGAGCATTCACCAACTCCCCATAGTAACGGCGCAGTTCTCGATGACGAGATCTTGGCAGATGTTGAAGTACAGAAGGCGATCGCTAATCAAACCGATCTCAACAAATCCTACAAAATCGTCAACACCGATCGCTCAGTGCCAACCCGCGTATCTGGAGCGATCGCCAAGCAATACGGCAACTCTGGACTCGCCAGCAATCTCAACCTCGAATTTGTGGGCGCAGCAGGTCAAAGCTTCGGCGCATTCAATATCAACGGGTTGAATCTCTCGGTCATCGGTGAAGCCAATGACTATGTGGGCAAAGGCATCAACGGCGGCATGATCAGCATCAAGCCTAGCGCCAACGTTATCTTTAACCCCGCCGACAACTCCATCGTTGGCAATACCTGTCTCTATGGCGCAACGGGCGGCTATCTCTTTGTCGATGGACGTGCTGGCGAACGTTTCGGCGTGCGGAACTCTGGCGCGAAGGCAGTAGTTACAGGCACAGGCGATCACTGTTGCGAATACATGACAGGCGGCGTAATCGTTGTCCTCGGAACCACAGGTCGCAACGTCGGCGCAGGAATGACGGGCGGTATTGGTTACTTCCTCGATATTGATGGCAAGTTCCAAGAGCGTCTCAGCCAAGAGGTTCTCAAAGTCCAGCGAGTTACCACTGCCGCAGGGGTCGCGCAACTGAAGGAACTAATTCAATCCAGCTATGACCATACTGGTAGTTCGAGAGCGAAGGAAATCCTTGACAACTGGTTGAGCTATTTACCGAAGTTCTGGCAAGTCGCGCCTCCTTCGGAGCAGAGCAGCCCTGAAGTTACTGATGATGTAGCAGCGAGCGCGGCGACAGTGTAATCAAAAAAGAAAGAGGGCATATGCCCTCTTTCTTTTTTGATTGTGATAGAAATATAAACACATACGACGGAACCAGTGCCGCAGAACGTGAAAGCCAAGACGCAACTGACAAACTATTACGGATTACTAAATTCATGGACTCCTTAGAAAAAGCAGAAGCTAAAGTTTCCACAGACAGCTATCCTAATTGGAGAGATATTCGCAGAATGGAATATGCAATTGATTTTGGAACGAGTAATACCGTTGTTGCAAGAATTAATGAGAATGGTGAGATCGAGACTATCAAACTCACAAACTATAGTAGTTTTATTGCTGATAACCCACCGTTAATTTCAAGTTTTGTCTATGTGCAGGATGCTGTAAAAGAGCAAGTTTTAATAGGACAGGAAGTTAGCGATCGCGGTTTAGATAACCTAAATACTAAAAGCGAAGTAAGATTTTTTAAGAATTTCAAAAGAGCAATCGGTTCTAATGTATCGATGTTTGTTCCAGAACTAGATGGGCGAGAAGTTGAATTTGAACTAGTAGGGACATGGTTTTTAAAGAAAATTATTGCTCAGTTACCTGATGTTGATTCACTGATTTTTACGGTTCCCGTCGATAGTTTTGAGTCTTATCGCAATTGGCTAGGTACAGTTTGTGAACAGTTAACTGTAAATCAGGTGAGAATCCTTGATGAGCCAACGGCAGCAGCCTTGGGCTATGGAATTAACAGTGGGAATGAGACTCTGTTAGTAGTTGATTTTGGGGGTGGCACATTAGATTTATCACTAGTGAAGTTATCCTTTGCTTTTGATCAAGCCGAATCGCAATTACCAAAATCTCCCCTCGGCTTTTTGTTAAAGTGGGGCGATCGCACTATCAAAAATACAAACACAAATAAAAGTAATTTTGCAAATAATCAAAGCGCCCAAACTGCCAAAGTTCTAGCAAAGACGGGGCAGAATCTGGGTGGTATTGACATCGACAATTGGATTGTTGATTACTTCCATCGCACTTTAGGTGTTCCTAAAAACTCCTTAGTGACTCGTCTTGCCGAACGAGTAAAAATTGCTCTATCAAGTCACGACTCCGCAACAGAAGTATATTTTAATGACCAAACCTTTGAATCCTACGAATTGACCCTAACGCGATCGCTACTAGATCAAATTCTCGAACAACAAAACTTTTTTAATAACCTCGATCAAGCCTTAGATCGAATTCGGCAGCATGCTTTGCGTCAAAATATTGATCTATCGCAGATTGACGCAGTTTTATTAGTGGGTGGTACTTCTCAAATACCTACGGTTAAAAACTGGGCGCTCAAACATTTTCCCATTGAGAAGGTAAAAGCTAATAAACCATTTGAGGCGATCGCGCACGGGGCAGTTTCTCAAGGTTGGGAATTAAAAGACTTTCTTTACCATAGCTACGGTGTTCGTTATTGGGATAAGCGCTACAAAAAACATAACTGGCATACAATTATCAAATCTGGTGAGACTTATCCTTTAAGCAAACCCATAGAACTTACTCTCGGTGCATCAGTGGCGGATCAGCCTAGTATTGAGCTAGTAATCGGTGAGTTAGGCGAAACTAATGTCGAAGTTTATTTTGAAGACGATCGCTTAATTTCTCGTGTTTTAGATGGTCAGCAAGTCGCCGTTCAGATTCTCAATGAAAACAGCAAAGTAATTGCGATTCTCAGTCCTCTCGGTCAAACGGGCTACGATCGCATTAAGGTGTTTTTTCAAGTTGACGAGAAGCGAACCTTACGCATTACAGTTTTAGATTTATTAAGCAATAAAAATTTATTAGAAGATATAGCTGTAGTTCAACTTGTATAGTGATTTACGCTTTCTTAAAACTCAAGGAAATTTTTGAAAGGTTTGCTTTGCAAACCTTTCAAAAATTTCCTTGCCCTATACAAAGCCTCAATAGACTGTAATTCTCAAATGAGTCGTGAGCAGTTAGAGTAAATAGCAGGAGGATCAAGTCCCTCTAAGCAATTCTTATTATAAAAATTGGTTTTTTGCAAACCAGCCTACGGCTGGCTTGTAAAAAACCAATTTTGGGGTTTGCAGCGCATTAGGCGCTGCAAACCCCAAAATTGGTTTCATAATGAATTGCTGAGTCCCCCTCACCATCCTTAGCAAATTTTGTCAAATGATTTAGGATTGCTATATATGAATTCCGATAATAGTGATTCTCTCTCTAAACCCCTTAGTGATCCCCCTGCTGATCAACAACCTAGCCCGATCGCTGACACCCCAGATCCTCTACTAGAGCGACAAGTCCAACGTTTAATTGAAGTACAAACATACCTACGCTGGATGTTTGATGTCCTACTTTGGTTGACCATCGGCGCGGCAAGCCTTTGGGCTTTGCGCTCAGATATAGAGCTGTGGATTGCCTCATTTACATGGGTGGGAGTCCGCATGACCCTCGTTTACAATCGCTTGCCAATGTTGGGTTTAGGCATATGTATTGCCATGACTCTCGCAACTTTGGTATGGCAAAGCTCAATTATTTTGTTTGGAATTAATGCTAGAGAAAAGCGATCGCTAGTTCAGCAAGTCCAAAAAATTTCTAAAAAGGGGAAAAAACATCTGTTATGGCGCTGGGTCTGTGAGGAGAAACTATGAATTATAAGAATTTTTTAAAAAGTGCGGCTTTGCCACACTTTTTAAAAAATTCTTGATTCTGACTTGAGAGCAAAGCTATGCAAAGAACAAACCTAGTAAGGTTTTGATAACAATTTTGAAAGCCAGCCTACGGCTGGCTTTCAAAAAAAAACAATTTTTATAATGAGAAGTACTGAGGTTTTGCTGTTCAAAAAAATGGCGCAGCCATTTTTTTGAACTGATATGACAGGGCTACAGCCTATTGAGGCTTTGAGGAGTACAGAAATATTTTTGAAAGCGCCGCGAAGCGGCGCTTTCAAAAATATTTCTGGGTTTTAATTAAGCGCAAAGCGCTGTATACAATTGACGACAGCTATAAAACTAAAAATGGGAATCATCACCAAACGCTCATCCAAAAAAATTCGTGCTAACGAGATTTTAATTCGCCTCAAGCGTCTTTATCCAGATGCAGTTTGCTCCCTTGACTACGAAACCCCTGTCCAACTTTTGGTTGCGGTGATCCTCTCAGCGCAATGCACCGATGAACGAGTGAACATGGTCACTCCCAAATTATTTGCGAGATTTCCCGATGCGATCGCATTAGCTAATGCCGATCTTGACGAATTAATGGAAATAGTCCATTCCACAGGTTTTTATCGCAATAAATCCAAAAATATCCGTAGTGCTTGCGAAATGATCGTGCGCGACTTTGGCGGCGAAGTCCCCAACACGATGGAAAGCTTACTAAAATTAGCGGGTGTAGCTCGGAAGACTGCCAATGTGGTGTTAGCCCATGCCTTTGGCATCAACGCAGGTGTAACCGTAGATACTCATGTCAAGCGCCTCACTAACCGACTCGGATTAACTAAATTTGATGAGCCACTCAAGATCGAGCGAGATTTGATGGCACTTCTACCCCAAAGAGATTGGGAAAACTGGTCAATTAGGATTATTTATCACGGTCGTGCTGTCTGTAATGCGCGTAAGCCAGCTTGCGATCGCTGTGAGCTAGCGGACTTATGCCCATCTGCACCCAAAGTTATCCCAGTTCCCTAAATTGATACAGCGCTTAGCGCTTACACCAATCTTTCAAAACCCAAGAAGCGAGTAGCGGCGCAAAGCGCCGCTACTCGCTTCTTGGGTTTTGATTTGCCTTACTCTGTGAAGTTTTCTAAAGATCGCAGCCCTTTATGCATTGACATTCGCGCTTATTCCCTAAAATGAAGACAAAATTCTCCCTGCAATCTTTAAATTAATAAAGACTTATGACAGATTTTGTAAAATCCTTCAAAAATGATCCCCAACTAGGGAACTTGTCCACACCAGTTAGCGATTCAGCAATTGTTAAAGCTTTTATCGGTAATCTTCCTGCTTACCGTAAAGGCTTGTCTGCTAGCCGCCGTGGTCTAGAAATTGGTATGGCTCATGGTTACTTCATCTATGGACCTTTCGCTTTGCTTGGGCCTCTCAGAAATACTGAATTGGGTAGCCTTGCAGGTTTATTGGCGACTGTGGCTTCAGTTGTACTATTGACCCTTGGTTTGTCCCTCTATGGTCAAACTGCAACCAAGTTGCAATCTAGCTCTGCTCTAGAAGCACCTGCTGAATTGGACACTCCTTCTGGTTGGAGTGAATTTGCTGGTAGTTTCTTGCTTGGTGGTGCTGGTGGCGCTGCATTTGCTTACTTCCTCAACTACCTTGAGCCATTCCAAAAGTTTGGCGGTTTGCTCTGGTCTTAAATTTGTTTTTAAGCCTTATCAAGTTCTAAAACAATTTCCACCTTAATTTAAGGAAAAATATAATCATGACTGGATACTACGCACATTATTACGTTTCTTTCATTCTCGTACCTCTCGTTGGCGTAATCCTCCCGATCGCCACTATGGGTTTACTTCTCAACTATATCGAAAACTAATCTTTTCTTTTAGTCTTCAAGAAATAAAGAAGAGTCACTCAAAGCGCGGCACTTCTTGACCCCAAGATAGAATCTCCTAAAGGATCTTATTTTGGAAAAGGAGAGTCAGCGCTTTGCGCTGACTCTCCTTTATGAGTTTTATAGCTGTCGTCACTTGTATTAGAACAAATCAAAACCCCAGAAGCGAGTTGAAGCTTGAACGCCGCAACTCGCTTCTGGGGTTTTGTCTTAACAAAAGTGGCGAAAACTATAGTTCAAAATAAACTTCTTCAATGATGGATGCTTTTAAGTTCTACGATAGATTCCCCCATCAGCCAAAAAATAAAGGTAACGCAAATGCGTTACCTTTATTTTTTGAATTTACCCTTGGCGAGCTTTGAACTTTGGGTTTGACTTACAAATGACATATATTCTGCCGCGACGACGTACAATTTTGCAGTCTTTATGGCGAGTTTTTGCCGATCTGAGGGAGCTAACAACTTTCATGGATTAATCCCTAACGTTTACTTATGTTGAAAAATTTTCACACGGCTTATAATTCTAACACTAGATGATGCTCAACTAATAACAAAAATATTATCACTATAAAAATTAGTTTTTTAAAGCCAAAGGTGGTAAAAACCTAAAATTAGTTTCACATTCAATTGCTGATTTTATAGAGTGCAAAGCGCTCTATAAAATCAGCAATTGAATGTGCGTTTAACCAATCCAATGCTATGCTTGCAAGCATAAATCAGCTAAATTTTCAAAACTTTATTTTATTCTTGTAATGCTGCATCCAACCGCCATTCCCTACTTGGTCGCCTTTGCAGTATCTGCGATCGTGGTCTGGCTAAGTACCCCAGTTATTAGACACTTTGGTCTAAAAGCAGGATTAGTTGACAAGCCCAACAGCCGCAAGATGCATACAACTCCTGTAGTTCGAGTTGGCGGCGTGGCGATATTTTTGGGAAGTGTCACCGCACTATTATTAGTCTGGACAGCAGGATGGTTTGGGATATTGCCACAGACTAGGGAATATGAAGTCTGGGGCGTGACTATTGGCGGAGCTGCCTTTTTCTTAATTGGATTTGCTGACGATCTATTTAACTTGCCACCGTTGCCGCGACTGATCGCGCAGTTGGCAGTTTCCGCCGCCGCATGGCGAGTCGGCGTAAGAATTGACTTTATATCAGTACCTTTGTTCGGCATTATCAAATTTGGTTGGTTGAGTTTACCGATTACGATGGTGTGGCTATCGGGAATGGCAAATGCGATTAATTGGCTAGATGGTTTAGATGGTCTTGCCGCAGGTGTAACCACGATCGCCGCAGCGATCATTTTAATTACGAGTTTGTTTATGCAACAGCCTGCGGCAGCTCTGATTGCGGCGGCGCTTGCAGGTGGTTGTTTAGGCTTTTTGCGCTATAACTTTAAGCCTAAAAGCTCGGCTGAGATTTTCATGGGTGATGGTGGGGCATATTTCTTGGGATTTACCCTCGCAGGTGTGAGTGTCATCGGTCTAGTAAAGGCAGTTGCTACGGTAGCCCTAATTCTGCCCTATGTGATTTTGGCAGTGCCGATTGTTGATGCAACTCTAGTGATTTTGCAACGCTTGGCTAGAGGTGAGTCACCGATGGCAGCAGGCAATCAACATTTACACCATCGTCTCGTCCAAGCGGGGGTGTCAAAACGCCTCACCGTGCTATTTATCTATGCGCTCACGCTTTGGGTCGGTAGTATTGCGATGGCAGTGTCGGGAATGCCCGCAGGTGGTACTTATGCAGCTGTTAGCACTTTGCTGATGATTTATGCTTGTTGGCAAGTTGGTTTAAAAATCAAGGCAAAGGCATCGCGATCGCAAAAGGAACCATCTTCATCAATTAATAAGCCATAAAGGTCGCCTAATTGGGAATTTATTGCCCCGCCAAAGGCGGGGCAATAAATTCCCAATTAGGCAACTAAATAGAAAATTAGAGGTGATCATGCTGAACTTGCAAAAGCTGATGGGACAAATGCAAGGTATGTCTGAGCAGTTGCATAAAGAAGCTCAGACATTGGCAGTTAAACTCGATCGCGCAGAAACCATATTTCATCAATCGGTCGCAAATCAAATTACTCATTGCCAGCAGATGCAACGATTTGGCGATCGCCTAGCCTTTAATTGTGCAGAACCCGTTGAATCTTTATCACAGATTCAAGCGATCGCGCCGATAACGACACCACATATTGTCTTAGCCACTGATGGATCGCAAATCGCGCCCAGCCGTCATGAAATTGCTTATTGCTATTTGATTAATATTGGTCGAGTCGCGATTCATTACAATTCAGGCATCTATCCTTTACTCGATAATATTCCTGAAGTATTTTATAAATCTGAAGATTTGTATAAGGCGCGTCAATGGGGAATTCAAACAGAACAGTGGATGACGCTCAAGCGGACAGTTGCCGAAATTGTATCCCTTGTCGATTTAGCAATAGAGCAAATTTCCCCTGAAGTACCGATGCTGGCTTTTACCGATGGAGCGTTAATTCATTGGGAATTTGATGAAGTTCCTGTCGAAGCACGATCGCAGCTTCTTCCCGATATTCTTGCGGCTTGGGACAAATTGCGATCGCAAAAGATTCCTCTCGCTGGTTATATCAGCGCTCCTCGCGCCGCCGAAGCTACTAATTTTTTGCGCTTACAACTCTGCCCCTTTGAGCAACCTGACTGTCCAACCCATTGTGATACTAAGTCCCTTGATAATGCTCCATGCAGTCAACTTCAGCCATTGCGCGACGGTACTCTCTGGGCGCGTCTGTTAAAAGCGGGAGAATGTAGTCCACTTTGGCAGAGCCACTCTCGCATCATGCAGGAATATGGCGAGCATCAAATTTATTTTTGCTATCTCCATGTCGGCACAGAAATCGCTAGAGTCGAAATGCCCGCTTGGACTGCTCTCGATCCTAAATTGCGATCGCAAGCTTTAGCAATTACTCTGGCGCAGGTGCAAAAAGGCTATGGCTATCCTGTGGCTCTGGCTGAAGCCCACAATCAAGCAGTAGTTACTGGCAGCGATCGCCGCCGTTTTTTTGCAATTTTAGAACAACAAATGGTGAAGTCTGGTTTACGCAACGTCACAACTTCCTATAAAGAGTCGCGCAAGCGCAGCAGCATCGCCTAGATTAAAGCGCTTTGAGCTTTCTAAAACCAAGACAAAAATTCAAAAGAATGGCTTTGCCATTCTTTTGAATTTTTGTCTAACCAAGAACTTGTTGGCAAGGGGGGTGATGTATCACATTTGATGGAGAGTTCAAGAGGATTGAAATGAGAACTCATAGCGCCAAGCAAAGTCCTGAAAGCCTGAAAATACGTTGACCGCACTGAGTATAAATACTTATTCATTTAAATTTAATGGCAAATAATTGACACTTTTTTATAACAGGGATGAAGTTTTGCTTTTTACCCGATCGTAAAGTGCTTCCATTGTTTCAATAAACGAACTGTCCTTATGCCAAAAGCTGGGATTATCACCTTGTTTTTTAATGACGATCGCTGACACACTTGTAGGAGTAGACAACGGAATCGACTGCGGTAAACGCTTTTGCCCCTGCCAAAATTGTTTGAGGGTAGGAGTTTCTTTGATCGCTACAGTCTTTGGTTTGGTGAAGTAAGCGAGAACGGATTCTGGTTCAAGGGTGCGATCGCCTAATTCTGAGGCAAGGGCTTTGCCAAGGGGCGATTTGATTAGTTCTGCTTGCAAATCTTCTTTAGATATGCCGCGCATCTCAAACAGCAGAAATGGATCTTGATCGAGTTCCCCTGAGAGTCGGTAACATAGCCCTGCAATATGTTTGCAAGGATTGGAATAGTCGGGACAAGAACATTCCGTATGAAAGTCTTTGCTGCTATAGGGTAATAGATGTTTGCCAACGGCGGTAAAGCTATCTTCAATATTTTCAGGCACTTCATTGAGCAATAATCTCGTGACCACACTTGCCTTTGAGGACATATTGGCAATAATTTTTGTCCAGTCTTTAGCAGTGATCGCAGTCATTTTCACTTCAGTCTCATAGTGTGGCTCTTTATAGACTCCAAAATAAGGATTGACGTTACCGCGAATCGTGGCTGTGGCAAGCCCTTTGGTAATATCGAAATGGAGAATGCGACTGTCTCCAGAATAGGCACGACCGCGTTGGAGTCTACCTGAATCGGTAAAAGATTCGAGGGCGCTAATAAATTTTTGTCCCCACCATGTACGACTATGTTTTGTCATTGTTTTACTCCTAAAGTTTACAGAGGTTGCTTTCCAAAGATCGGTAATCTTGATTTAATCCATAATTGCGCTCTTATTCAAGGCGATAAGTTGCTTGAACTTGTCGTTGTCTAGCTCCGTGAGCCAAGACTCATCTGCACCGACGATCGCACCTGCTAGTTTCTTTTTATCCTCAATCATTTGATCGATGCGTTCCTCTAGGGAACCGATAGTGATGAATTTATGGACAAAGACATTTTTCTTTTGACCAATCCGAAAGGCGCGATCGGTGGCTTGATCTTCAACGGCGGGATTCCACCAGCGATCGAAGTGGAAGACGTGGTTTGCCTTGGTGAGTGTGATGCCGACACCGCCAGCCTTAAGCGAGAGAATAAATACTGAAGGCTCTGTTTCAGGATCTTGAAACTCAGTAATCATTCTCTCTCTCTTATCACGATTTGTACCGCCATGAATGTAGTAGGTATTGTAATGCAGCTTTTGTCGAATGTATTTTTCGATCGCCTCGCCGATCTCAGTGAATTGGGTAAAGACTAAGAGACTTTCCCCTTCAGAGATAGCTTCTTCGATCATTTCGGATAGACGACTGAGCTTGTGCGATCGCTCTGGGGTAAAGTCGCTGCCATCTTGCAAAAACTGACGCGGATGATTGCAAATTTGCTTGAGTTTGAGCAATGTCGAGAGAATTAAACCCTTGCGCTGAATGCCTTCTACTTCATTGAGTTGATTCTCCACATCTCTAACCACTGCTTCATAAAGCGAAGCTTGCTCTTTGGTGAGGTTGGCATAGAGCTTTTGTTCGATTTTATCAGGCAGGTCTTTAATGATCGATTGATCGGTTTTGACGCGCCGTAAGATGAATGGCTCGACCAGTTTCTTTAAGACACCCGCTTGAATTTGATCGTTATTCTTTTGAATTGGTGTTTCAAAGGATTTTTTAAACTGTGCTTCTTTACCCAAGTAGTTGGGATTTAGGAAGTTAAAAATTGACCAGAGATCTAAGAGACGATTTTCTACGGGTGTACCTGTGAGGGCAAGACGATGCTTAGCTTGAAGTTTGAGGATTGCTTTAGTTTGGGCTGCCTTCGGGTTTTTGATGTTTTGTGCTTCATCAATCACAATGCGATGCCAGTTGAACGCACTAAATAGAGCTTCATCTTTACGAATGAGAGTGAAGGAAGTGATGATTAAATCATGGGTTTGGCAAATTTCTTGAAAAGCAGCAGCATCTTGATGGCGATCGCTACCATGATGGACGATCGCTTTTAAATGTGGTGCAAATTTCTCGATTTCTTTTTGCCAATTACCAACAACGGAAGTGGGCGCGATTAGCAATGTAGGCGGAATCTCATTTACCGATTCAAAGGCGGGAATAGTTTTCTTGGATTTTGTGGTTTTCGCTGTTTTCTTGACCTTGCTTGTTTCGGGAATTTCACCAATTGCAGCTCGCTCATTCACTAGTCGCGCAATAATCTGTACCGTCTTCCCTAAGCCCATGTCATCGGCAAGGCAACCATTTAAGCCCAGATTTTCTAAATATTGGAGCCATGCTACGCCGCGTCTTTGATATTCGCGCAGGGTTCCCTTTAATTGTGGAGGATTTTCAATGGGTTCAAATTGCTGCTTATCTTGCAACTTTGAGAGCATCTCAGCAAGGGTACTCTCGCGATCAATTTCGTAATCAGGATCGTTAGCAGTTAACTTCATCAAGTCAATCAGATTCATTGCCGATGTGCCTTGTTTCTGCTGTTGCCAAAAGGTGAGCATCTCTCGCATTTTATCGCGATCGAGTTCAATCCATTCACCACGAAACTTGACTAACGGTGTTTTTGCATTAACTAGCTGTTCCCATTCCTTTACGGATATAGTTTCATCACCGATCGCTAATTCGTATTGATATTCCACTAATTGATCGAAGCCAAAGTAACTCTTGGCTTGAGTTTTAGAACTTGCCGCACTTTTGCTTGAACCTTTCAGCTTTATTTTTGCTCTGCGTCTTCCCACTGGTGTCCACCAAGCAGGGACAACGACTTTGTAGCCAGCATCTTCTAAAACCCAAGCTGATTCCTTCAAAAATTCAAAGGCTTGATCGAGATTGAGACTTAAACCAATCGGACGCTCAGTTTCTAAACCTTCCCAAACTGGATTATAGATTCTGGCGGCGTAACCAAGATTTAGTAAGAGATTCTGCTCAAACTCTTTGCCAAATTGCTTTTCAGAAGCTTTCTTTTTGGCTGCCGTCATTGTCCAATAATCGGCTAAAGGTATCTTCAGCGAAGGATCTTGTTTAGGCGCAACTTGAAATTGTAATTGCCAAGGTTCTTCTTCTTTAAGTGGAGCTTGGAGTTGAAAACAGAGATAGAATGCGGAATCGGACTGAGTGCGTTTAATTTTTTGTTGCCATGCTTGCCATTGTTGATACTCTTCTAAGGCGGCACTACTATCAATAAGCCCGTTAGCTAAACTAGCTTTAGAAAAATTCAGACATCTCTCTAATAATGATTCAGATACTTGCTTATCAAATTGAGCTGTAGAAGGAATATTGGTGAGAAGATTATGCAGAATTGATTCTGAAAAATGTTGTAACAGCGTGAGGCGATCGCTAAATAATGCTTGTTTCGCAGGTTCACTAAATCCTGCAACACAGGCTAGGGGCATATATTCCAAGTATTGCTGTAAATCTTCTTCATATTTCTCGGAAATGATTTCCCAAGCTGGATAAATCTCAAATTTTGGGGCTTGATTGGCTAATTTTTTAGCTTTTGCGGAGGTTTTAGTTGCTTTTGTCGCTTTGGCAGCTTTAACTTCAAGCTCTCGATACTTAAAGGCAGGAATATATTGATCCTTGAGAATAATCTGTTTGAAGGCTTGGGTGTAATGATACCAAAATAGTAAATCGGAGCCTAGCTGCACTTCTGCAAGATTATTAATCGCAATAAAATGCAGATCATTAAGCAATTTGACAATATTAATCGCTCGCTGATATCGATAACTCCCAGTTTTGACGGGAGTAGTCACCTGATAACAATCGATTTGCCAATACTGTAGCTCAAAATCTTCAGGACTCTCGATTTCTAAATATCGTGCTGATTCTAGAGATGGTAACGGCTGATTATTGCTAGTTGGCAATAGGAAATATTGTGGAAAGACAATTTGCTCTTTTGCATATCTTTTGTTACTTGGTTCTTCTAGAAGCTCATCCTTGATGGCTAGATCTTTATACAGAAATGACTTTAAATCTGATTCACCCAAACTCGCAGGATGCTTTGCGATCGCCTCAGATGGTTGGGCAACCTTGGATGATTTACGCTTGTTTGTGGCGATCGCTTTCGGTTCTGTCGTCTCTATCCAAATATAAAAATTGCCAGTTTGAATAAAGTCATCACTATGATCATTTATCCATGTACCATGCAGAATTTTCATAGAGTTTCTCGGTTGGGCTGAGGCAATATTTGATCAACTGAATTACAGTTCATTCGATCAAATATATAATGAAATTTATGATTTTTAGCTAGTTATACTTCGCACTGCTAAGGTCTGAGCTTGTTTAGGCGATTGCACCTATATATTTTCCATATATTTTTAGAGATGGCAAAAGTCCAAGTTAAATCCGTTCATGGATATGACTCCTTTTTAATTTATGGCTGAGCTACTCTTAGTCAGAACACAAAACCAGATTGCGCTTAACTTTTGTGCAGTCCGATGGTCAAAAACTGCTGATTTTTTGCGATCATCAAGGGCGATCGCTAATAGAGCCTTGTAGATAAAAATAATCGCATCAACAGTCTGAAGTTGATTTAAGGGAAACGGGCGATCGCACAAATAATCTCTACAAAAGGCGATGAGGCTTTTAATCGGGTTCCATGATTTGTTGAATTGCCTTAGAGATCGCTTCATATTCTTGAGGCGTGAGGCTGCCACGATATGCCACGATGCGCGAAATATCTATTGCGCGAACTTGATCTAATAGAGCAATTGATGGTGATTTTAAATTAGCTACTCCAGCCGAAAATCGTACATATAAATTAGGATTGATGTCAGCCCATTCTTGTCCTCGATCCGTTGTCATAGGTACAACAAAGGCTAGAGGAAAGCGCAGTTTTCCTAAGCGGCTGGGGATTCCTACAACACTTGCGGGTCTAAAGCCTTCCTGCTCTCTGCCACTAGGATTTTGACTAGGAAATTGTGCTGTGACGACATCACCAATTTGTAAAATATGCTCTATCATACGCCGATCTCAATTTTCCCTGTTTCGGCAATAAATTTAACGGTTAGCCCTTCTTTCAGTTCTCCTTCTTGCCATTCATAGGGTTCATAGTTGTCTAAACCTGACAAGTCACTCTCTATCCAGTCTGTATCTTCTTGAGTGCGAGGATTTTCAGTTTGCCACACTAGATAGTTTAAAAAGCTAAGAACTTCTCTTAGCTTATCATCAGGGATAATTTCTAATCGTTGTACTATCTCGCTTTTAATTGTATTCATACGACTTTTCTCGATCCACACTCAAATTAGTTTTAGTTTAGCAAAACCCTAGCAGTAAAGGCGATCGCACAAATAATCTCTACAAATGGCGATCGTTTTTTGTCATCATCAAGCGCGATCGCTAACAGAGCCTTGTAGATAAAACAGCGATCGCGGGGGGGGAATGACAAGTCTAGCGGCTAAATTACTTTGGTGGAGCTAGTTTGTTAGATTTAGTTTAGGATATATACACAAGCTGCAAATATAAAGCCATGCAAGCGATTCGGTTACTACAAACTGTAGAAAAAGATGGTGAAATTCATCTAAGCGATCTGCCTGTTGTTCAAGGGCAACAGGTTGAAGTAGTGTTTTCACTTTCGCCTTCATCTGAGCCTAAAAAAACTAGTTTTTAGTTCGTTTCGCAAATAATTATCCCCCTTAAACTATCAAAAACTATTATGGCTAAAGTTAATCTAGATGCTTTAATCTCAAGAGAAGATTTTGAAGTTGAAGAAAATATTAACTCGGGCAAGAAAAAAGAGACTATTTCTATTGAGGATATTAAAGCTGACTCTTTCTTTTTCTCAAATATTAGAAAGCCAGACTTTCAGAGAGAAACAAACGAATGGGACGGACAAAAAGTCTGTGAACTTATCAAAAGCTTTATTGAAGGCGACTTAATTCCAGCAATTATTTTATGGCGAAGTACAGGTGGGTATTTGTTTGTAATTGATGGAAGCCATAGACTCAGTGCATTGTCCGCTTGGGTAAATGATGACTACGGAGATGGGAAAACATCAAAACTTTTCTACGATGGCGCGATTCCTGATGAACAATTAGAAATTGCTCAAGAAACTCGAAGATTAGTAAATAAAACAATTGGCTCATACGAAGATTTCAGATTGGCACTTTCTTATCCTGAGAAAGTTAGACAAGATATTGTTAAGTATGCAAAAAATCTTGGGGCATTGGCTATTCAACTACAATGGGTTGAAGGGGATGCAAGAAAAGCCGAAAATTCCTTTTTTAAGATAAATCAGCAAGCAGCCCCGATTGATAAAACAGAGTTAAAGTTGTTGGAGTCCCGTAAAAAGCCCAATAGTATAGCTGCTCGTGCAATTATTAGAAGTGGTAAAGGGCATAAATACTGGTCATTATTCTCAAGTGAGATTCAGAGTGAGATCCAAACTCTTGCAGCAGAAATTAATGAAATTCTTTTTACTCCTAAGCTTCAAGCACCAGTTAAAACTCTTGATATTCCTATTGGTGGGAAACTGTACGGTTCCCAAACTTTGCCATTGATTCTAGATTTTGTCAATATAGTTAATCATCTAGATCCTAGCAATAAAGGAATTTTAGATGATGAAACTGGTGAATCAACATTAAGAGTCTTGAAAGAGGTTAGAAGAGTTGCTCGTAGACTTAATAGCAATCATCCATCATCACTAGGATTACACCCAGCAGTATATTTTTACTCTCAAGAGGTTAGGCATAAGCCAGCCTCATTTTTCGCAATTATTGATTTTGTAATGGAGTTAGATAAGCGAAAGAAAATCGATGATTTCATTGATGTTCGAGATAAATTTGAGAAATTTATACTGGAATATGATTATTTGATACAGCAAATTCATAGGAAATATAGATCAACTCAGAAAAGTTATCCTCATATCTCAAAGCTTTTTATCAAAATTGTTTCATCCTTTAAGGCTGATAAGACTGTTGATCAATCAATCAAAGATATTGTAGCCAGTTCTGATTTTAGCTACTTAGCTTTACAAAATATTTCACAGTTAACTGATGATTTTATCTCAAAAGATTTCAGTACAAACCAGAAAAGCGCAATTTATATGAGGGAAGCCTTGCAAAATCCTCCTCGATGCAAAATATGCAATGGACTTATCCATAGAAACTCGATTTCTATAGATCACGTACAACGAAAACAAGACGGAGGATTGGCAACTTTGGAGAATGGACAACTAACTCATCCATATTGCAATACAGGCTATAAGAATTGATAGATGGAACACTTAACATTATTAACTGGATGACAGAGCATCAAAAATATGCAGACAAACCAAGTAACCGTAAATTTATCTCTACCTTTTGAATCAATTATCGGCATGATGTGATCTGTAGAAAGTTAAAAAATCAAGTTTATAAAGAGATACAAAATGTTAACTACTGTTGAAGGAATTTATCGCAATGGACAAGTAGAACTTGTGGAAAACCCAAACAATCTACTTGAAGGAACGCGAGTCATTGTTACTTTCCTAGAAGAAACTAAAGCAATTGACCTAGCCTCTCAAGGAATCGACAAAACACAAGCACAAATTTTGAGAACAAGTCTAGCCACCTTTGCCGAAGATTGGAATAGCCCTGAAATGAGCATTTATGATGACTATGACGCAGCCAAAGCCAAACTTTAAACGAGGTGATGTAGTTCTAGTATTATTCCCAAACTCTGACTTGATAACCGCCAAAACTCGCCCCGCGATAATTGTGCAAGCCGACAGTTTGCAAACAGGACTACCTCAAATTATTGTCGCAATGATTACCAGTCAGATGTTTCGAGCAGGACATCCTAGCCGTGTTACCATTTTGCGAAACTCGCCAGAAGGTCAACAGTCAGGACTACTCATTGATTCTGTAATCATGACTGATAACTTAGCCACGATCGCCACATCCGCAATTTATCGATTAATCGGTTCGCTCCCAATAGTAAACGTTGATGCAGCCCTAAAACATACTCTCAATTTGAACTAAATCAAATGCCAGAACAACTTAAAAGAATCACCATCAACCCCAGACAATGTGGAAGTCTTCCCTGCATTCGTGGCATGACAATTCGCGTCTCAGATGCCCCTCTGGATTGATGCCCATTTATTACCAGCGATCGCCTCGGATCACCACCGCAAATTATTGGTTGACGTTTGGCAATACTTCCAATGCCCAATTAAAAGAAATTCTGACTGCTACTTTACCTAGAGCCAAATTCTAGCTACAGGTAAATCATTAATAGAAATTAGCGGAAATTGAATTTAACGTTATTGAGAAAAAATATGGCTGAAACAGTTACCTTACAAATACCAGAAGCATTGTATCAACGCTTAGCGATCATGATAATCCTGCAAAAGTTACAATACAGCAGTAACTAACTCTCACTAAGGAACGTAGGAATTATGACAGAGTTACTCGATCGCACAATTACCAAACTAAAAACACTATCTGTCGAGCAACAAGACGCGATCGCCATGATAATTTTAGAAGAACTCGAAGATGAAATGCAATGGAATAATTCCTTTGAACGTTCCCAAGACGTACTAGTAAAACTAGCTAAAGAAGCATTGTCTGAATACCATGCAGGTAAAACTCAGGAATTGGATTTAGAAACCCTGTGAAATCAATCACCACAGCATTTCGCAAAACTTATGCTCATTTACCTATCCAGATAAGAGAACGAGCCTACGAAGCGTATCTTCAATTTAAAAAAGATCCAAGTCATCCCAGCCTACGATTTAAAAAAATACATTCAGAACTACCAATCTATTCAGTGCGGATTAGCAAAAACTATTGTGCTGTCGGACAGTTAGACAAAGATACAGTAATTTGGTTTTGGATAGGTTCCCACTCAGAATACGATAAGTTGTTACTTCAACTTTAATTTATGTCGCCACACAACGCGTTGCCGTTGCCATCAATGCCGAAATTACTCTGCTCTATTGGCAAGTTGGCGATCGCCAAGAATTTATAGCTTATGTTAAAGTGTACTTAAGTGTACACTTTAACAATTTGTGACTATGGATATCCAATCTGTTGGAATTAAAGAATTTCGGGCTAACTTACACAAATACACCAAACAAACATCTGAACCAATAGCCGTTACCTATCATGGCGTGCCAATAGGCTACTACATTCCCACACAACCCACACCACAAAAACAAGACTTACTCGCTTTACAAGAAGCAGTGCAAAAAATTACTCAACTACTGCAAACACAAGGTGTCAGTGAAGAAGAACTACTAGCTGATTTCCAAAGCGCTAAGAAAAACACACCTTAAAGATGGGAAAGTTAATTGTTCTAGATACCAACATTCTCATTCGTGCAATATTAGGAGAACGAGTTCCCAACTTACTAGAGAAATATAGTTATAGCTGTAGTTTTGTTACTCCCGCCAGTTGCTATGACGAATTGAATCTCCATTTACCCAAAATATTGCAAAAACGGAATCTTGCATTAGAGCCATTCTTAAATGCGATCGCAAAACTGGTAAAAGTAGTCACGCCATTAGCTCAAGAAATTTATAGCGACTATGAGCATGAGGCAAAACGAAGGATAGAAGATCGCGATCTTAAAGACTGGACTATAGTTGCTCTATCTCTAGCATTAGACTGCCCAATCTGGACTGAAGATCAAGACTTTTTTGGAATTGGCATTGCAACATGGAATACCCGAAACGTAGAGATTTATCTAAGTAGCAATTAAGAGACATATCTCACCCAATTATGAGCGGATCTAATCGCAACCCATCACAGATTAATCCAAATATCCAAGAAATAGCATTTGTTCTATTTAGCGAAATTCGTCAGCTTATTGATGCCGCCAAACAACGCGCCGCCTTTGCCCTCAATGCCGAAATTACTCTGCTCTATTGGCAAGTTGGCGATCGCTATATGTAATTTTTTTGCGATCATATTAAAAAAAAATATGACTGAAATAGTTACTTTACAAATACCAGAAGCATTGTAACAACGCTTAGCGATCGCCGCCACTGACAGATCGGGCAAGCCATTTACCTTATGCGTTTACAACAACTCACAATATAAAAAGCTGCGCGATGCGGCGCAAAGCGCCATCTTTTTTTATTTGGGTTGAATAAATCGGCTATTTGCTCTGACAAAGCAAACATCACTAAAACTCATACCCCGCACAGGCATCCACGGATGACGATTCTCATCAAGGGGGTTGACCAAAACCTCATCTGAGCCACCTCGATAGACTTCCACTTCCAACACAGCATCTTTTAGATAAGTACGCATAATAGAACCTTGCAAACTTGGCGATCGCCGACAATTGAGCGCCTCTGCTTCGACTCGCCATAGGGAGCCAGCCTGTAACTTTGAATTTGATAGTGAAAATGTTGGGGTTTGAAACGGCACGAGATTGCTATAGTAATTACCTTGTGAGTCCGCTATTTGCGCCTGAACTGCGATCGGTAAGCCCGTAACTAACAGCATAGAATAGAGCAAAGTGTGGAAACAAGTATTCATAGATTGACTGACAGAGAGGTTTATGGGCAGTTCTAAAGAAGCGATGACCGTAGCGGGATTGACGCAGGCGATTACGCTTTTGTTGCGTGATGAAATCGGCGTAGTGCGCGTTACAGGCGAAATCTCTGGCTTTACCGCCGCCGCTTCTGGGCATCGCTATTTTACGCTCAAAGATGAATCATCTCAGATTGATTGTGTGATGTGGGCAAGCCGCACTTTATCCTTTCGACCTAAAAGTGGAATGCAAGTGGTCGTGCAGGGAAGGCTGACGGTCTATGCCAATCGCGGTAAATATCAAATCGATTGCGATCGCATGACCGCCGCAGGACAGGGCGATCTTTATCTCGCCTTTGCTGCTTTAAAAGAGGAGTTGGCAATACGCGGCTATTTTGATCCAGAGCGCAAGCGTCCTATTCCAGCCTTACCGCTAAAAATCGGTGTAGTTACATCCTCCACAGGAGCAGTCATTCAAGACATTCTCAGCACCCTCAATCGGCGATCGCCCCATTGCCAGATCTATCTATGTGCTGCCACTGTGCAAGGAGAAACTGCTCCCCAAGAAATTGCTACTGCGATCGCCGCTTTGCAAAATACCGATGCCGATGTCTTGATTGTCGGGCGTGGTGGTGGCTCCATTGAGGATCTCTGGGCTTTTAATACGGGTCTAGTTGCCGAAGCTATTTTTAATTCAAGGATTCCGATTATTTCAGCCGTTGGACATGAGACGGACTTTACGATCGCCGATTTTGTGGCGGATTTACGAGCAGCCACGCCCACAGCCGCCGCCGAAATCGTATCGCAATACGATCGCGACATACTCTGCCAACAGATTAATACTTGGGAAAGTCGCATGGGACAATCACTTCAGCGCGAAATCCAAAACTATCGTCAAAGACTAAACTCTCTGACCAATAGCTATGCCCTACAAAACTTTGGCGATCGCCTCCATGATCGCGCTCAACAACTAGACGAAGCCGAACGGGATATGCAAAAGTCATTAGTGCGTCATCTGCGCCAATCATCGACCAAACTCGATGGCATCACCGCCCACCTCAAGTCTTTGCACCCCTTATCACCCCTAAGTCGTGGTTTTGCGCTATTAAAATCAGGCGATCGCTTTATTGGGAATGATGATTCGCTCAGTACATTTGCTAAAGTGGACATCGTGCGGCAGTCCGAAGTTGCCCAAGCCAAGATTGAGAAAGTAAGTCCCCAAGTATATGACCGACCAAAGTAAATCATCAAAAACTACTTCAAAAAATGTTCAAATTCCAACTTTTGAAGAGCAAATGCAACGGCTTGAAGAAATTGTCGAAATCCTTGATGATGGCGAAGCCGCGCTTGATGAGATGTTGTCCCTCTATGAAGAGGGAATGCAGCGATCGCAATTTTGCCGTGAGTATCTTGAAAAAGCTGAGCAAAAAGTAACCTTAATTCAAGCTCAGAATAATTTTTAACTCTCAAAAGTATTGGCTTTTATGATTTGGCGTTACTTACTGAATAATTTGATCAGCGCAATAGTAACTAGAAATAAGACACAAATAAATATTGCGAGCATATTTTCTAATAAATTTGGCGATATAAATATAATAAATCCTTTGTCTTTAATTAAAGTTGAAAAACTGGATACGCAGAAAGGCATAAAATACAATCTAAATATTTGCCAATAGTCTGGTTTATCTTGTTGTTGATTAGACTTATTTGAGGAAACACTTAATATTAGTCCTGTGCCAATTACAGCACTAATACCAAGGGAATTAATCCATATTTTAGATGCAGGATCAAAGTAAAAAATAACTATGACTACATACCAAATTAGATAACACCATAAAATAATTTTGTCTAATTTAATTGTATCGAAATAATTTAATATTAATTTCATGCAGAAATTTTGAATTATGTGTAAATATCTAATCAATATCTAAGGCAAACCTAGTGTTTGCTTTAGATATTGATTAGATATTTACCGCAATCTAATTTTTAAAAATGTTGGTTCGTAACACTTTAAAAAAATCTTTGACTCAGGTTTAAAAGGTAATTACTCAGGCTGAAGAGCAGGGAAGAAAGGTTTGGCAAGGAATACCTGTCTGATGCAGCAATTCTCATTTGGACGGTTACTTTTTGCTTGAGTTTCGTTATAGGTTGCTGAGCGATATTCCGATGCGTTTTGCTGGAAGCGCTCGACTAGCTCAGAGATTTTGGCTGGGATACTCATATCATCAATCTTTCGTATCAGAAAACTACTCTAGCAGAGATGACTTAGCAATCTCTGCGATCGCCCCGTCTAGACAATCCATCCCATTTTGCAATGACTCAATCCGACAGAGGCGATCGCGCAATCCTGCGGCTCCTGCAAAGCCTCGCGCATACCAAGTCATATGTTTGCGTGATTGCCTAATGCCGCGTATGCCTTTGTAGTCCCATAGCCCTTGCAAGTGTTCCTTAGCAACTTGCAAACATTCAATTGGTGTAGGTTCGGGCAAACGTTCACCAGTCTTCAAAAAATGATCGACTTGACCAACTAAAAATGGATAGCCCAAAGTTCCCCGTGAACACATCACGCCATCGGCTCCCGTTTGCTCTAAACAAGCGATCGCATTTTCCACCGAAAAAATATCGCCATTGGCAATCACAGGAATCGTTAGCACCTCTTTGACTTTGCGAATCCATTCCCACTTGGCATTACCCGTATAGCCCTGCGATCGCGTCCGCGCATGGACAGTAATCATCTTTGCTCCAGCATCCTCCATGCGTTTAGCAAAGTCTAAGATCGTAATTTCCTGATCATCCCATCCGATGCGAGTTTTTATGGTTACGGGAATATCAACAGACTCAACGACTGATCGCACGATTTGCGCCGCCAGTTCAGGTTGACGTAATAATGACGAGCCACCACCTTTTTTCGTGATTTTATTAACAGGACAACCCATATTAATGTCTACAGTGTCCGCACCCTCGGTAACGGCTCTTTGAGCGGCTTCCGCTAAAAAATCAGGACGACAATCAAAAAGCTGAATACTAATCGGAGTTTCATGGCGATCAATCTCCATTAATTTAGGCAAAGCCTTCATGTAATGTAGATCCGTTGCGCTGATCATCTCGGTATAAAGCATCGAGTCAGGGGCATAGCGCCGCACCAAGCGCCGAAAAACTAAGTCTGTCACCCCAGAGAGCGGTGATTGTAAAACCCGACTTTTGAGGATGACATTGCCAATAGTTAAGGGTTGAGATAAGTTTTGTCGTAATTGCGATCGCATTGTTTGCTGTTTTTTGCTGCGCCATATAATTGGCAGCGCTATGTGTAAAGGGATAGGGATCTGAGAAGCTGTGGCGCACGCTGTGCGTGCGCCACAGCTTTTAATTTTTTATATTTAATTGCGTCTAGCTACTTATACAAAGGTATAGTAGTTTTAATATTTTTTGTGATTCTTTGGTCGCCAGCGATCGCCCTCACCTTAATAAAAAAAACATTAATTAAATCTAAGGAGAAAAAATTTGTCTAAAAAACATCCAGTTATTGCAGTAACAGGTTCATCTGGAGCTGGCACTAGCACTGTTAAACGAGCTTTTGAGCATATTTTTCGTTTAGACAATATCCAAGCAGCAGTCGTTGAAGGTGATAGCTACCACAAGTTTAATCGCTTAGAAATGCGTGAAGAGATGAAACAAGCTGCGGCTCAAGGTCGTAGTCTCAGTCATTTTGGTTTAAATGCCAACTTGCTAGATAAGCTAGAAGCCTTGTTTCATGAATATGGTGAAACTGGTAGTGGTCAAAGACGCTACTATTTGCACAGCCCTGAGGAAGCGCAGCATCACAACAGTCGTTTAGGCACAAACAACCAAGCTGGCGAATTCACTCCTTGGGAAAGCATCGAATCTGGAACTGATGTGCTTTTTTATGAAGGTTTGCATGGTGGTGTGGTGGCGGAAGGTATTGACCTTGCCCAATATGTTGATTTATTGGTGGGCGTAGTTCCCATTGTGAACTTGGAATGGATTCAAAAGATTCATCGAGATAATGCTGAGCGTGGTTACAGCGCTGATGCGATCGTTGATACAATTTTGCGTCGGATGCCTGATTATGTAAATTATATTGCGCCTCAGTTCTCGAATACTCACATTAATTTCCAGCGTGTTCCGACTGTTGATACTTCCAATCCTTTCATTACTCGTGACATTCCTACCCTCGATGAAAGCTTTGTGATTATTCATACCAATCGCGTTTTCCGTGAGAAGTTCCAAATCGACTTCCGTTATTTGCTAGACATGATTCACGATTCTTTCATGTCTCGTCATACCACTTTGGTTGTCCCTGGTGGCAAGATGGGATTTGCGATGGAGTTAATTCTTAAGCCATTAATTGATTCTCTCGTAACTGAATCAAAGAAGCTACAAGGTTAGTCATAACTTAATAAAGAATTTTCAGCGCCTTCGGCGCTGAAAATTTAGAGAAAACTTTTAAAAAATGAATTTTTATAAGTAGCTACTACCTTCGATTTAATAATTAGCGGTGCGCGGCTTTGCCGCGCACCGCTAATTATTAAATCGAAGTCAGCAAAACCCATACTAAATTTGAGGGTGCAACCATGCCACAAAACCCGCTAGTCGAGAAAGCCAAACAAGGCAATGTAAATGCGATCGCCTCGTTAATGAATCGGTTACTTAAGTCTCAAGCAATGTTAGCAAATGTCGAAAGGGAGGGCGATCGCTTAGAAATTTTAATTGAGTCAGACTTACGTTCCCTAGACGATGAAGTTCGCATCCCCAAACGGCAAATATTAGTGGGAATGCTAAAAAAATGGTTTGTTACCCTTGAGGTTCAGAACGTTTCCAGTATGATAATTTCATGGCAACAGGCAGGTAGTACTGAACCTGCATGGACAGAAGAAATTTATCTAATGGAACCAGAAAATATAGATATTAGTGGAAATGGCGGACTAGAGATAGCTAGGGAGCGTCCTAGAATACCTCCATTACCGATATTCCCCATTAAATCTATGCCAGAGCGAAACAATCCATCCTCGTCTCCTGATTTAGATGAAATGTTTGGAGGAATTAACTCTTCAACTAGTCTCCAACCAATTGATAGTTTAAGCTCTGAGCTAGAAGACATTACGGCTGCTCAAGATCCTAACCCTGTGATTTATCTATCGGATGTACAGTTAGGATCTGATATTTCTCAAGGGGATGATCCGCGATCGCCATTAAACGAGGACATTCCCATTCTTGTTGATTCCCGCAATACGCCACTACAATTCCTATTGAAAACCCCTAGTTTCTCCATACAACTGATTCAGTACTGTGTAGTTTGTGCGGCGATCATCATTGGTTTACGAGGAATTCATACTGTTTTTGGTGGTGGCAAGCCAGCCAAAGCATCTATGATTACCATCGAAAACATCGTGATGTAGTAGACACAAGTAATTACAAACCCCAAAAAACATAAAGTTGCGCCCCGCAGGAGCGCAACTTTATGTTTTTTGGGGTTCATCGCTATGTGCAGTTAATGTAAGTCACTCTGATATAATTAAGAGTCAAAAATAAGTAGATTAGGGCTAATGTCAATGCAAATTACCCATCGTCCTCGCCGCTTGCGTCGCAATCCTTCTATCCGTAGCCTTGTTAGAGAAAATTATCTATCCACCGATGATTTTATCTATCCTATGTTTGTAATGGAAGGAGAAAATAGTCGAGTTGAAATCCCTTCAATGCCTGAAGCTTACCGCTTTACGCTCGATCTATTGGTAAAGGAAATAGAAGAAATTTATGCATTAGGTATTAAAGCGATCGCGCTTTTTCCTGCTGTTCCTGAAGATAAAAAAGATCTTACTGGCAGTGAAAGCTTTAATCCTGAGGGATTAGCCCAGAGAGCAGTGCGGGCAATTAAGGCATCTGTTCCTGACATGATCATTTTTACCGACGTTGCTCTTGATCCGTTCACCACCCACGGACATGATGGCATTATTGATGACAATGGCGTAATTCTCAATGACGAAACTGTGGAAGTTTTGGTCAAAATGTCCGTTTCCCAAGCTGCCGCAGGTACAGACTTTGTATCACCCTCAGACATGATGGATGGCAGAATTGGTGCAATCAGACAGGGGCTAGATGCCGCAGGATTTGAGAATGTGGGTATTCTGGCTTACTCTGCCAAATATGCCTCTGCTTACTATGGACCTTTCCGCGATGCGCTAGGCTCTGCACCTAAATCTGGTGATAAAAAGACCTATCAAATGGACCCCGCCAACTCCCGCGAAGCAATTAAGGAAGTCTATCTCGATATTGCTGAAGGTGCTGATATTGTGATGGTTAAACCCGCTCTAGCTTATTTGGATATTATTGCTAAGGTTAAAGAAGCGACTAACGTGCCTGTGGCTGCTTATAACGTTAGTGGCGAATATGCGATGGTCAAGGCGGCGGCGCAGTTGGGTTGGATTGACGAGAAAAAAGTGATGTTTGAAACCCTGCTAAGTATGAAGCGTGCTGGTGCAGATATCATCTTGTCATACCACGCTAAGTCAGTAGCTCAATTACTCGCTTCGGGTTATCGCCCTTAACAGTAATTCCATAGCTATGAATGGCGGTGCGATGCGCTGCCATTCATAGCTACTCCCTTCCCAGTAAAAAATTAGACGTTGCGGCGCGAAGCGCCGCAACGCTAATCCTTGGCTTTTAATGTCTATTTTTAAACTGGGAAGGGAGTAGTAGCCAAAAATTTAGGTTCAAGTTTGAGTGAAAAGCGCTGTGACAAGTACTAATGATTTGGGCTTTTAACTGTACTGAGGTACTTAATGAACGCAAAAGAACTTCTCGAAAGTTATGCGGCGGGCGATCGCGACTTTAGTAATCAATCGCTTGCAGGATTGATTTTGACTGGGGTAAATCTGTCTGGCGCAAATTTTATTGAGTCAGATTTAGAAGAAATCACCCTTGATATTGCAAATTTAGAGGATGTCGAACTAAATTTGGCAAACTTGATACGCGCCAATTTAAGTGGTTCTATTTTGATCCAAGCCAATCTCAATGGCACAATTTTAGAGCAAGCTTCTTTGATTGGGGCAAATCTTTCAGAAGCTTTTTTGATTGAAGCGGATCTTAGTGATGCCTTATTAGTAGAAACAAACTTTAGTCATGCCTTCTTGACTAGTGCCAACCTCACGCGATCGCGATTGTGTCGAGCTAATCTTGCCAACGCTTTTTTGACAGGCGCTTGCCTTAACGGTGCAGATCTGCGGGGTGCTAATCTTGTGGAGGCGGATTTGACAAGGGCTAACCTCACGGGTGCCAATTTAGCAGGAGCAGATCTGAGTCGAGCTAATTTAACTGATGCCAAACTAAATTGGGCAAATCTTAGCAATGCCAAGTTAATCGGTGCTGATCTTACAGGAACTTATTTATCGACCCTGAAAAGTATTGAAGGTACGGATTTCACGGATGCGCGTAATGCTCCCAACTCTGTAAATCTAGTCAACCTTGTTAATCTTGTTAATATAGATGAATCCAGCAACCAACTATAAACCCTAATCCATAAAAGAACGCATCCTGTGGTTGCTTGTTTTAGATGAATTAGATTAAACAGATTAACGTAAATTAAACAGCTTATGCGCTTGCTTCGTTCCTTTAGTAAAATCACTAACTTCGCTCTAGCTATGGCGATCGCAGGCACGATCGCGATGCCTATTACTCAGACAGCCCAAGCTCAAACCCAAAAAGATGCTACAGAATGGATCAAGCAGGGGCGGCAACTCTGGCAAAAAAAAGACATTTCAGGGGCGATTTCAGCCTATCAACAAGCCTCTAATCTTGAACCAAAAAATTCGCGGATTTTAACTAGTCTCGGTTTCCTGCTAACCCAGCAGCAAAATTATTCTGGCGCGATCGCTACTCTTGAGAAAGCGACTAAGTTAGATGATCAAAATGCTAAAGCATTCAATGCTCTGGGCTTTGTCTATGTGCGAATCAAAGACTATCCTAATGCACTGTCTACCTATCGCCGTGTCATCGCCCTAGATCGGCAAAATCTTGATGCTTACAACAGTGTGGGATTTTTATTAACAGAACAAAAAAACTATACTGAGGCAGCCAAAATCTATCGTCAGGCGATCGCGGTTGCTCCCACCGATGCCAAAACCCATCTAAATTTGGGCTATGTGTTGAGGCTGGCGGGTAAAAACAAAGAAGCCTTTGAGGTATATAGTCAAGCCGATAAGATCGCTCCTTTTAATGCTGACGTATTAGTGGCAGTGGGCGATTTATTTGCGGAAAAAAATCAACTCGAAGAAGCGATCGCTAAATATAAACGCGCTATCGAAGTCAATCCTCGCCATGTGCAAGCCAATCTAGCTATTTCTAGGGTGTATCAAAGCGAAGGAAATTATCCTGACGCGATCGCGGCATTGCGGAGAGCGGCTAACTCGCGTAATCTTCCCGTCAGTGAAGTAGTGGCTATTCAAAAGGCGATCGCAAATATATACATTAAGCAAGGTTCACTATCAGGCGCGATCGTGGCTTACCGCCAAATTTTGGATGCTGAACCTGAAGATGCGGAAACCTACTTATCTCTGGGCAAAATCCTTGCTTCTCAACAGAGAACAACCGAAGCAAGGCAAATGTTAGAAAATGCTGAGCGCTTTTTCAATCGTCAAAATAATGCGGATGGACTAACGCAGACGCGCAAGGCTCTAGCCGAACTCAAATAATATAGCTATCGCCAAATGTACTAGGACATAAAACCCAATAATTGGCTGGCGGCGCTCCGCGCCGCCAGCCAATTATTGGGTTTTGATTTGTCCTAAAACAAATGACTGTAGCTATACTCCGTCATTTTTAGCTTTGGTGTAAAAGAAAGAAAGCGTCGCATTGCGACGCTTTCTTTTTTATAGGGGATAAATCTTGATAGGCAACAGTCTCATTAGTGCCTGACCCAGCCGATAGGCTTGAACGTCATACATTGGCAGCTCGATCGCAGCGGGAAGACTTTCCATAAATCGCCTTGCTAACTCAAGATCACAACCTGAAATATTTTTGAGCTTATTGCCAGCATCTAACAGCACACTAGAATTTAGCGGTGGCTTGGCTCGCAACTGCCACTGCTTAGGTGAATGTAAATTGCCTAACTCAATCCGACGCAAACCCGAAATAGAAGCCAGCAAGGTTAAGCGATCGCCGACCTTCATCACCTCATCATCGGAGGGCATAAAAAATTCTGTATGTCCGTCGGCTTTTGGGCTATTTTTTTTTAAATAAATCGGTACGACCGTATAGCCATAGGATATTTGCGAAAGATTTTTGCCCACCAAAGTATCATCTGTCTCAATCACATATTCCGCGACTAGGACTGTGCGTTGATTGAGCCGAAATAGGCTGAGCATATTTTCACCAAAAGCCGCTCCTGCAAATGCCTCTGCTGAGAGCGCATAGGCACAAAAAGATTGGGAGCTAGGCAATAGTTCGGCAAGATTTTCACTGAAGTAGCGATCGTAGGTACGGATGGCGAGATTGATATGGCGATTCAATTTTTGAGAAGCATCACGGGCGAGGAGGGCGGCTTCGAGATTGAGCATTTGATCATCAGTTACCGAGAGAATGCTCTTCGCTAAGCCAAGGTTCACTTTCGATAGCTCTTCGATGATATTGCCTGTTAGCCAAGGTACTTTATCCGCAAGATCGCAGTCGTGGGGATTTTCACTGACGATTACAAAGGGAAGTTTTAACTTATATAGAAGATCCGCGATTCTCTGACCTAGTCTACCAAAGCCAATCAGGATTATATGATCACGCTTGGGAAGAGGTAGCGATCGCTTAAAAAATGCAAATTTAGAACTGAGAATACTGTCGGCAATTAATCCTACCACTCCCAATAAAAACAAGAGACTAATCAGCGTAATCGATAGGCTAAATATGCTAACCCACAGGGGAACCAGATCTTCTTGTAGACCGCCAAATACATCACCATAGCCGCCTAGCAGCAAAATCATACTTGTTGAGATAGCCTTTTGCCATGAAATATTCGGTACATTTAGATATAAAACTACTGAGCTAGTAATCATCAATATCACCGCCGTCACTAGCCCGAGAAAAATTAAACGGCGCGATCGCACTGCTTGAAACCAAATAATTAGCTGCTGCCATTTGTGTTGCCAAAACTTAGAAGCAGTAATGGTTTGGACTTGGTGAGCAATGCGATTAAGTTGAGATGACTTGTTTTGTTCAGTATATTTTTCTGATTCGAGATAGGACTTGCTAGTCGTAAAGTCATTTTCTACACATTCCATAAATACAATCTTGTCCCCCACCTGAATCAATGTATCTGGTTGCCATTGAAAAAACAGGCGATCAGAACCAACATCAGCAATGCTTAAAAGGCGCGAATTTTTCTTATGGAGTAGATAGGCGGGAGTTCTCAAAAATCGATAGTCTTCTGCTTTGACTAATGTTTCGACAACCCGTAACTTGCGATCGCCAAGTTGAAATAGCCCTAACGTTCCTTCGCCTAACCCAGCCACAGCAAAGGAAGGAGCTGGTAGATCCACAGGATCTAAAGCTACAAAATTTCCTAATTGATTTTTGAGTAATTGATTGAGATTTTGGCGAGAAGAACGCACCACAATATGCACATCAGGGTTAAGGCGACGCGCTGCGATCGCGGTTTCAATATTGATGTTTTGATTGCTAGTCACCAATACGATCGCCCGACAGTCAAGGATGCCCGCTTTGAGCAAAATTTCTGAGCGCCGACAATCGCCCAAAATGATCGGCTGATCGAGAAGTTCCGAAAAATCATCAAACTCCATAATTTCTGGCTGAATCTTATCAATCGCAGAGATTTTTACTTCATATTCTTTGTAAGCAAATTTCTTAAGATTAAAAACAGAATGTTGTCCAAGACTACCCAAGCCGCAAACTATAAAGCGATCGCAGACTACTTGAGGGCTTACTTCTTGAGTGGGAACAGGATTGTCAGAATTAATGGGTCGAATATCGGCTTCCGTCGATAGCTCTATTTCATGGTTATTAGTTTGAGAAATAGAGCAATTAAAATCGATGGTCTCGCTCCATTGAGGTAATGGCTGTCCAAACCAAAATGCGTAGATTTTAGCTAACTCATAGCCATGCTCAGTACAATCACCAAAGCAGTTTGCGATCGCTTCTGTTAGTACTTGGCGATCGCCAAAATAAGTTGACTCCAATAAAATATGTATTTCTCGGCGCTTTTGTCTAACAGTGACATTTACTTTAAGATTGAGGTCAAGTAAGCAATTTTTAATGGCAGGGGCAAGCGATCGCATTCTTTAATTACATTCTAGAGCTGATGAAGTTGCTAAAATCTATATCATAAATCATCAATATTAATAGCAGGTTATCTTACAGGGCTTCACACGCAAGCCCAAATCAAAGAACATTGCGCTGAAATGAAACCCAGAGAAAAGTTTAAAAGTGCCGCGAAGCGGCACTTTTAAACTTTTCTCTAGCCTCAAGAGGCTGTAGGTGTGAGCAGCTTCGCCGCACACACCTGATTATTAACTGCAAAGTGTCATCCAACTTAAGCTTTTAGCATTACCACTTTTTGTAAGCCAAAAATTTACCATTCATCGTGACTTTAACGCGATCGCCCTTGGGATCTTCCACTTTATCGATATCGAGAGTGAAGTCGATCGCACTCATAATGCCATCACCAAACTTCTCATGGATGATTTCTTTGATCGGATATCCATAGACCTGCATGATTTCATAGAAGCGATAAATCAAGGGGTCGGTTGGCACAACTGGTCCCAATCCTTTACTGGGATAAGAACTCAGAGCAGTAATAATTTCTTCCCCTAGTCCCAGCGCTTCGGCGATTTTAGTTGCTTCTTCCACATTGGTGCTATTTTGACCATAAAAGAGAGAAGCAATCCAGACTTCATCATGTCCAATTAACTTTTCAAGATCTGCAAAGCTAAGACCTTTGGCTTTTTTGGCTGCCAACAGAGTAGAAGTAAAAGAAGGAAATTCAACGGTCATAATTTCTTTTTTGATAGTGATGTATAGGTTTGCAAATAAGTAACTGGGCGCAATTAAATATAAACCCTAAAACCTGTGGTGATCGCCACAGGTTTTATAGCTGTAGCCAGAAACCCAAGAGTAGAGTTGCGGCGCTTTGCGCCGCAACTCTACTCTTGAGTTTTGGCTTTGTCCTAATCCTTTCCCAGTGAATAATTGGGGTTGCGCGGCGGAGCCGCGCAACCCCAATTATTCACTGGGAAGGGAGTAACATTGATGACTATGGCTATAGCTCTGGTTTAAAATCTAAATCTTGCGAAGCAAAATCTAGATGCTTGAAGCTCTTACAGCAAGGATTTTATCAATCTCTGAGGCAGGAGTATGCTTGTTCATCACAATTTTATTGGAAAGTAGTAATGCTTCCTTTAAGCTAAACGGTAAGAGATCAGTACAGTTTTACACTTTCGCTGTCCAGTGCCAACGATCGCAGGGCGAAGCCCCTTTGTTTAACCATTTTGCGCTATAACTAAAAACCAGATAGATACTTAATTTCCCATGTCAGACCAGATCGACCAAATCGCATTTCAAGAACGTCCCACATGGGATGAATATTTTATGTTGCTGACAAAACTAGCAGCAATGCGATCTACTTGTTTGGCTTTTCCAGTGGGAGCTGTAATTGTCAAAGACAAGCAGGTACTTGCCACAGGCTACAACGGCTCTCCTTCTGGTTCGGTGCATTGCACCACGCAGGGCTATTGCTACCCCAATGTAATTAGTTGTGACGCGAGCAAAGAGTTTCCCTCAAGAGCAGTTCATGCAGAAGCAAATGCGATCGCCCAAGCTGCCAAGCATGGCATTTCTACCGATGGCGCAAGTATTTATGTAACCTTAGAGCCTTGTATTTCCTGCTTAAAGTTAGTGGTTTCAGCAGGTATTCGGGAAGTTTATTATGAGACAACCTTCAATAAGGGAAATAATGCGGCTTTGTGTAATTCTTTTGTTGAGGAGGGATTAGTTAAACTGAAGCAGATTCAAGTTTCTCCTTCAGTATTACAAAGAGCAAATCTATTTCTCAATTCCCCAACTTCAGAATTGCGTTTATTTCCAATAAGTAACTGATGTTACGTGGAACCCTCATCCCCCAAACCCTTCTCCCGCAGGAGAAGGGGAGCAAAACCCTATTATTTTCTTTTTCCCCTCTCCTGCGGGAGAGGGGCTAGGGGTGAGGGTTTTACAGACTTCCCCGTAACATCAATAAGTAACTAAAATCAAAAAGCTTGTGACGCACGCGCATCTTACATCACAGGAATAATCGAGGTGCGTCGCACCTCGATTTGGTTTTAATTAGCTGCTACTTGAAATGGTGCGACTCGCCATAGTTGATCTAGTTTTGCCGCAGGCATAGTCAGATAGAGAATATCTCCTGCGCTGAGAGAAGCTTTGAGTAAATTCCATCCATGAATAGTTTGGCTAGCGGTTTCTATATAGAGAGGAACAAAATCTGCTTGAGTAGAGGCTTCACAAACAGGCTTGCCACAAAATGGATGGTTAGGGGTAATCATGGTGGCGATCGCTACCCATAGGCTGTCGGACACAATCCCATTCCCCAGAATGCGTCCCCCCAGAGCCGCCGAAGCAAAAGCGGGGGCGGCAATTTCAGGCGGACTAAGCACTGCTTCAAAATCAAACACTTCATGCGCCATACTCGCATAATAAGGATCGTCATAACGGACAATCACCCGACAACGAGGGGCAATACCTTTAGCATTGAGGGCAATTTCTAGATTCGCCGTGTCATTACTTGTTAGAGCCAGCAAACATTCAGCTTTATCGAGATTTGCCGCCTTGAGGGTCGTGGGTAAGCTGGCATCACCATGAATCACAGGAATATTTTGCGATCGCACAGTATCAAGAAATCGATTATTCAGGTCACGCTCAATAATCAACACCTCATAGCCATAACTAACTAGCTGCAATGCCGTTTGTACGCCGATGCTACCCAAGCCACACACCACAATATGATTGCGTTGGGGTACTCGCGCTGCGTCCCAAAAATTTCTTAACCGTGAGCCTAAAATAAAATCGTTAAGAATCGCATAAAAAATGCCAACAACAGCCGTACCAATCAACATCATCACAATCGTAAATATTTTAATGCCATCGGCTGAATGTTCTACAACTTGCTCATTTCCACCTGCTCCCGTAATCATTCCGACTGAGAAATAGAGCGCGTCTACTAGCGAAACTTTCATCTGAAAACTGGTATATACCACCGTCGCCGAAAAAATAGTTAATAACAAAGCAATCGAAGTAAATAGAACCGATTCGCCCATGTTCATGGAAATGACGAACTCCCAAGAAGAGCTTTGATATTTTTTGAAAAATTGGACGTGAGGCAGTTCTGACGCTGGGTTGTGTACCAAGTAATAGGCGATCGCCAAACTGCAAGGTTCGACCATTTAGCACCGCACTAACCAGATCAATTTTACTTTCATCATTGGGTAAGTAATAGATCAACATCCTTGTGCGATCTTCCCAAAACTCCGCCAGTGGCTTTCCCAACCAAGGATGGTTATCGTCAATATATTCTTCGTGGATTGGCCAAGTTTGATTAAACAATCGCAACTGTCCGATCGCCTCACTGCCCATTGCGCTAAAAGCAAATACGGGAGCCGCCAGAGCCGCCACACTCATGGTCAAATGATTGGGCAGTGTTAGGTCTAGACGCACGCCTAAACTGGAATTAAATAACCGATTAATAATGCGGACACGGGGATTAAGGACTCTCGCCTGCATCAAGATGGTCAGATTACGAGTTTCATCAGCTCCCGCTAAAATCAATGTCTGAGCATCTCGAATTCCTGCGGCAAGTAAAGTTTCGGCAGCAGCCAAGTCACCAATAATAATTTCTGTATCATCCTGATGCATGGGGCGATCGTGAATTCCCAATACTAAGCAGCCCTGCTGTTTTAAGAGGCTTAAAATTTTGTAACCCGTCCGATCTAAACCACAGACAATAATGCGGGGTTTCATTACTTATAGGCGATCGCGATCGCTACCCATAGACGATTAGCAACATTGTGAGCGATAGATGACATTGCGACTGTAGCTGATAACACGAATCTGGTTTGCCTGTCTCATTTTTGGGCAAACTTGATAATCTAAATAAATTTAGGAATTCTAAGTACCTCGTCACAATAGAAACCAGAACCCAAAGAAGCTGATTCGCCCGCTTCGCGGGCGAATCAGCTTCTTTGGGTTTTATATTTAATTATGCCTACTTACTTAAAAATAAATCAAAATCACTGACTGTTTATTTTGCCCTGTAAGTTAGGAAGGCATAATTAGTAAGCCTGTTATATTCTCTATTTTTTGAGGTTTCAGATTGATATAAATTATATTTGCAATTTTTTTAGCAATCCTTGCTATTAGATTAAAACTTAGATAGCAAGACTTGAGTTAGTTAGGACAAATCAAAACCCAAAAGATGAGGAGCAGTCACTTATCTTTTAGATTTTATATTCTAAGCAACACTTTTATTGCTATAGCTTTATAGAGTTAGTATTTTACTAAATATTTATTTGCTAAGTAAGTAATTAGATATAGATGATAGTTAGCTGTAAATACAAATACAATGTAATGATTAGAAAAAAGTTTGACTAACAGTACAACTATCTTAGATACTAATATATAGTTATTAAAAAACAAAATTACTAAGAGCAAATGGCAAAAGTAAAACAACCAGTTCAACTATCTGGTGAAGCATTACTAAAAAAGTTAAAGAACTAGATCATCTTTCAAAAGAAGAAAAAGCTAAGGCTTGCGGGTATGCAACAGTTACTAAAAACAACCAGTCTCGTGTCAACTTGATGAAGTTTTATAATGCCTTGATGGAGGCTGATGGCATTGAACTTGAATCGAAAGGTAGCGGCAAAGGGGGACGTAGTGCTAGTTATCGTGTCAGTGTTCAAAAAAATGGCAATCTACTAATCGGCTCAGCCTATACACAACTAATGGGTCTAAAGGCTGGTGACGAGTTAGAAATTCGCCTTGGACGCAAACATATTCACTTGCGTCAAGTTGGCGCAGATGATGAAGAGTAATGCTAGGAGTTTAGGAATAAGATCAAATTTTTTGATTATTCTAGCTACTCACTTCTCAGTCTAAAGATGCACAGTAAAACCCAAGAATTAATGGTGTAGCGTAAAGCTCTACACCGTTAATTCTTGGATGTAAAAGAAATATTAGGGAGCTATAAGACAAGAGTAATTCATAAATTACTCTTGTCTTATTTTTTAGGATACAATTTCACCTTTTTCTACTTGAAAAATTCGTGCAGAGTCAAGCCACTGGGCATCAAATGAACCAAGATGAGTTGTCGTAATAATTGTTTGCACGCGATCGCCAATTGCATTTAATAGATGATCTTGTCTTTGGAGATCTAACTCCGCAAGGACATCATCTAATAACAGTATTGGAGGTTCCCCGATTACTGATTCTAACAACTCTAACTCGGCAAGTTTGAGGGCAAGTACTAAGGTTCTCTGCTGTCCCTGTGAGCCATACTCCCTAGCAGGGGTGTCATTAATTGTCAGTAAAACTTCATCACGATGCGGCCCTACTAAACTTGTACCTTGATGTTGTTCAATAATTGTTTTTTTGTAAAATCGCTTCAAAAAAATTCTGCTGCACAACTTCTACAGCTTGCATTGATGTAAATGCAAATTTAGGGACATAGGTAATCTCCAAATATTCACCGCCGCCACTAATGGCTTGATGCCAATTACGAGCGATCGGTATTAATCTCTCCAAGAGTCGCGATCGCCTTCTAATTAGTCTTGTACCTGCTGTTACTAACTGAGCATCCCATAGAGCCATTTGTTGCGGTTCGTATTGAATAACTCCCTGCTTGATTGACTTTAAGAGAGCATTGCGCTGGCGTAAAACCTGATTATATTGCTGTAAAAGATTGATATAAATTGGTTCTAGTTGAATCAATACGGTATCTAACCAATTGCGGCGACTTTCTGGACTTCCCCTCACCAAATCTAGATCTAAACTAGAAAACATGACTGTATTCAGATTTCCTAAAAAATCTAAATGCTTAGCCTGATTCACTCCATTTACATTCAAGGTGCGTTTGCCACTTACCCGCATCCGCATCAATAACTCTACGGGGTAGCTCTCCACCGATCGCGATCGCTGACAAATTGCCCTAATTTCGCCTACTGATTCACCATTTCGCACTAGGTCTCGGTCTTTACTAACCCGATGCGATCGCAGGGTCGCTAATAGCAAAACGGCTTCAAGCAAGTTGGATTTGCCCTGAGCATTGTTGCCTACAATTACAGTTTTGGGCGCTGTGAAGGCAACTTCTTGATCGATGTAGTTGCGAAACTGCTTGATGTGGAGAGATTGGAGGTACATTCACGCAGGAAATGCTATTAGTCAGCATTCTAGAATACAGTGCTTTGAGCAAAACCAGAAAGATAGTGGCGGCGCTTCGCACTGTAAAACCCAATAAGATAGTGGCTGGACGATGCGCCGCCACTATCTTATTGGGTTTTACAGCACTTTTTGTAACCAGTGAATCACTAAAGCATTCACAATTTCGGGGCGATCGTCATGGGGACAATGCCCTGTGTTGGGAATCGCGATTACTTGAATATCTTTAGTCTTGCTGGCTTCTGTATATACCTTTGCGCCATTAATCGGAGTCCAAGGATCAGCATCTCCCCACAAAACTAATAGAGGTTTATCCAGCTTTGCCAATAGCTCACTGGTTCTGGGGCCAGCAGGAGCCGTTAAAATTGAAGCAAATACCTTTTGAGCGCCCTCATCACAGGATGGCTGATAGAGCATATCTACTAGCTCATCATCGATCGCCTGATGATTGCGATATACCTGACGCAACGAATTACGAATATTACGTTTTTGGCGAACTTGATTGAATACAAACTTGCCCGTCACCTCTGAGCTAACTAATTTAGCAAATGCTCCCATCACCAATCGCAAAGGTAAATTTAACTCTTCAGGACGATGATTTAGACCACCTGCGGCATTGAGTAAAATCGCGCCGATCGCAATTTCGGGGACTATTAGTAGTGAGCATCAGAGCTAATAATGCCCCAATGGAATTACCGATAAATATGGCGGGTTTCTGGACTAATTCTTGATAAAAATCCCTGAGCAATTCTTCCCAAAGCTCCAAAGAATAGGCAAGATCAGGCTTATCTGAAGCGCCAAATCCCAATAAATCGATAGCAAATACCTGATAGCCAGCATTTGCCCATTCAGGAATATTTTTCTTCCAATGTCCGATTGATGCACCGAAACCATGAATAAGAACTAGCGGCTTACCTGTGCCAGTGACAGAATATTGAATCTGATATCCGCGCCATGTCCATTGTTTGCGTGTGGAGAAATCAGTCTGATTTTCGGTAATTAGCACGGTGATTAATTAATACTTGTTTATTCCTGATTATATCGCGATCGCCTGTATGCCGCTCTCTGCCATAGGAATTATAAACAAGGAGCGGTTAGTGTGTCACATTTGTTGCAAGATTAAAACCCAAGGATTAGCGGCGCGAAGCGCCGCTAATCCTTGAGTGGCAAGGGAGTAAGAAAACAAAACCAATTTTGGGGTTTTCAGCGCCTTCGGCGCTGAAAACCCCAAAATTGGTTTCATAATGGGAATTGCTGATCATTTATCGATATAGGCGTTTTGGATTGTGTGTGAAATCAATGACTAGACATCCCGAAGAAAAAAACTTAGAACCTTGCTTCTATCAACTTGTCAATCGCTTGACAGAAAGCCTGCAAAAACATGAATATCTTACGATTAGTCTCAGCAGTGAGCGCAGTCAATTTACGCGATTTAATAATGCAAAGGTTCGTCAGTCGGGAGTAGTCGCCGATGGAAATATCAAAATTGTCTTAATCGCCAATCAACGCGAAGCCTATGCTGCATTCCCCTTTACAGGTGACACAGTCATCGATTTAGAATCTGGACTATCCAGCTTGACTTATTTACGTCAAGAAGTTGCCCAACTTCCTGAAAATCCTTATCTCGTAATTCCCGAAAATGCAGGTTCCAGTCGTGAAGTCTATCAAGGCGAATTATTAACACCAGAACAGGCGATCGCTAATATTTTAGAACCTAATATTGGCATTGATTTTACGGGCTTCTATGCGTCAGGTTCGATCATTCGCGCCAATGCTAACTCCGCAGGACAGAGGCATTGGTTTGCCACCGATTCTTTTTTTGTTGACTATTCCATGTTTGTGCAAACTGATTCGGGAGAGAAGGCAGTTAAAGGGATTTATGCAGGTAAAGATTGGCGATTAGAAGCTTATCAATCACAAATTAAACGTTCTCAACAGCAGCTACAAGCTTTATTGAAACCTAGTAAAACTATTGCACGCGGACAATATCACACTTATTTTGCCCCTGCGGCGGCGGCGGATCTATTTGACTTTTTAGCGGGGAGTGTGGGCGAGTCGAGCTTACAGCAGGGCAGTAGCGCTTTATTGAAGTTAAAAAATCAAGAGCGATCGCTATCTCCATTACTCTCTCTCAGCGAAAATTTTACCTATGGCAACGTTCCTCGTTTCAATGACTTAGGCGAAACTTCTGCTGACCACTTGCCGATAATTACTAATGGAAGCTTGGTAAATACCTTAGTGAGTTCGCGTAGTGCTAAGGAATATGGCAAGCAGTCAAACGGCGCAGCATCTGGTGAATATATGCGATCGCCTGAAGTTGCATCAGGATGCTTAGCAGAAGCTGATATCCTCAAGCAATTAGATACGGGACTCTATTTGTCAAATTTGCATTATCTCAATTGGAGCGATCGCAGTGGTGGTCGCATTACGGGTATGACTCGCTATGCCTGCTTTTGGGTGAAAAATGGCGAGTTTGTTGCACCTATTGAGAACCTTAGATTTGATGACAGTATTTATGATTTTTTAGGTGGAAATCTTGAGTCTATTACCAATTTTCGTGAGTTTATTGCCAATACTGGAACCTACGATAAGCGATCGCTTGGCGGTATTCTTGTCCCCGGAATTTTGATCAAAGATTTTAAATTCACCCTGTAAAACAATCAAACCCGAAAAGATGAAAGGCGTCGCTTCGCGCCGCCTTTCATCTTTTCGGGTTTTACACAGGAACAGAGCAGAGCATTGATCGCATTTGCTTCGCAACCAGATCAGGTTGCGAAGCCTTCATCAAAGCTCTCACCACAGCAACTCGTTTCGCACCTGCGGCGATCGCATCATCTAGATTTTGTTCATCAATTCCGCCGATCGCGAACCAAG
>JAATWA010000020.1 GCA_013361095.1 Pseudanabaena biceps
CTGGTCAGGCCGCCGTAGAAGGCGATCTCGCGGGTGTGCATGCGGTCGTAGACCACGCCGACGCAGAGGAAGAGCGCGCCCGAGATCAGCCCGTGGCTGATCATCTGGAACACGGCGCCCTGCACGCCCGTGTCGTTGACCGCGAAGATGCCCATGGTGACGAAGCCCATGTGGGCCACCGAGGAATAGGCGATCAGCTTCTTGATGTCGGTCTGCCGGAAGGCGACCAGCGAGGTGTAGACGATGGCGATCACCGACAGGGCGAACACCAGCGGCCGGAAGGTCTCCGAGGCCTCGGGGAACATCGGCACATTGAACAGCAGGAAGCCGTAGCCGCCGAGCTTCAGCAGCACGCCGGCGAGGATCACCGACCCGGCCGTCGGCGCCTCGACGTGCGCGTCAGGCAGCCAGGTGTGGACCGGCCACATCGGCATCTTGACAGCGAAGGAGGCGAAGAAGGCCAGCCACAGCAGCGGCTGCACCGCCGGCGAGAAGGCGTAGGTCTTCAGCTCGGGGATGCTGGTGGTGCCGGCCTCGAAGGCCATCCACAGCATGGCCAGCAGCATCAGCACCGACCCCAGCAGGGTGTAGAGGAAGAACTTGTAGGCCGCGTAGATCCGGTTCTGACCGCCCCAGATGCCGATGATCAGGAACATCGGGACGAGGGTACCCTCGAAGAAGATGTAGAACAGGAACAGGTCCAGCGCGGTGAAGACGCCGATCACCAGCGTCTCCAGCACCAGGAAGGCGACCATGTACTCGACCACCCGGTCCTTGATGGTGGTCCAGCTGGCCAGGATGCACAGCGGCATCAGGAAGGCGGTCAGCACCACGAACAGGATCGAGATGCCGTCGACGCCGAGATGGTACTCGGCCCCGGCGAACCAGGCGTAGCGCTCGACGAACTGGTAGCCCGGGTTGGCGGCGTCGAAGCCGGCCAGCATCACGCCCGAGACCCCGAGGGTGGCCAGGGTGGTCAGCAGGGTGATCCAGCGCGCCGCGCCATCGGCGGCTCCGCCCTTGAGGGCGAAGCGCGCGGCGAGGACGAGGGCGACCCCGACCAGCGGCAGGAAGGTGACGATGCTCAGGATGTGAGGCACGGGATCAGGCTCCCCACGTGGTGATGGCGAAGGCGAGCAGACCCGCCACCCCCAGCAGCATCACGAACGCATAGTGATAGACGTAGCCGGACTGCAAACGCGACAGCCAGCCGGCCGACTTGAGCGAGGTCCACGCCGCCCCGTTGGGCCCGAGACCGTCGATGATCTTCACGTCGCCGACCTTCCAGAACAGGTCGCCCAGCGCCTTCGAGCCCTTGACGAACACGGCGTCGTAGACCTCGTCGAAGAACCACTTGTTGTAGAAGAAGGTGTGCAGCGGCCCGCCGCGCTCGGCCATGCGCCGCGCCATGCCTTCCTTGAGGATGTAGACATAGACGGCGATCGCCGTGCCCAGCAGCGACACCACCAGCGGGGCCCACAGCACCCAGCGCGGCACGTCATGGCTGTCGTGCAGCACGTGGTTGTGGGCGGCGGTGTAGATGGCCCCGCGCCAGAACTCGTGCTCGTGGTAGCCGACGAACTGGTCGTAGAAGGCAAAGCCCGAGGCGATCGCCCCGACCGACAGCACGATCAGCGGCACGAGCATGACCCAGGGGCTCTCGTGCGGCTTCAGCGGGCCATGGTGGTGGCCGTGGTCGTCATGGTGCGCGTCGGCATGGCCGTGATCGTCAGCATGAGCGGGCGCATGGGCCGCGTGGGCGTGGTCATGACCGTGGTCATCCGCATGCCCGTGCTCGTCCTTCCACACCGGCTTGTTGTGGAAGGTCATGAAGATCAGGCGCCACGAGTAGTAGGCGGTCAGGCCGGCGGCGAAGAGCCCCACGAAGAAGGCAAACATGCCCGCCGGGTTGCTGGCCCCCGCCGCGAAGGCGGTCTCCAGCACAGAATCCTTCGAGTAGAAGCCGGCGAAGCCCCACTTCAGCTCGGGGATGCCGAGACCGGTAATCGCGATCGTGCCGATCATCATCACGGCATAGGTCACCGGCAGCAGCCGCCACAGGCCGCCCATCTTCCGCATGTCCTGCTCATGATGCATGGCGTGGATGACCGAGCCTGCGCCGAGGAATAGCAGCGCCTTGAAGAAGGCGTGGGTGAACAGGTGGAACATGGCCGCCTGGTAGGCCCCGACGCCGGCGGCGAAGAACATGTAGCCGAGCTGCGAACAGGTCGAATAGGCGATGACCCGCTTGATGTCGTTCTGGGTCAGGCCGACGGTCGCGGCGAACAGGGCGGTGACGGCGCCGACGATGGCCACGATCTGGGCCGCCACCGGGGCGTACTCGAACAGCGGGCTCAGCAGGCAGACCATGTAGACGCCGGCGGTCACCATGGTGGCCGCGTGGATCAGGGCCGACACCGGGGTCGGGCCCTCCATGGCGTCCGGCAGCCAGGTGTGCAGGAAGAACTGGGCCGACTTGCCCATGGCGCCGATGAACAGCAGGAAGGCCGCCAGATCGAGCGCCGACCAGGTGTGACCGAGGAACGACCAGCCCTCCCCGGCCCGCTCGGCAATGAGCGGGAACAGCTCGGCGAACTGGATCGTGCCGAACATCCAGAACACGGTCATGATGCCGAGGGCGAAGCCGAAGTCGCCGACCCGGTTGACCACGAAGGCCTTGATCGCCGCGGCGCTGGCGGTGCGCTTCTTGTACCAGAAGCCGATCAGCAGATAGGATGCCAGGCCGACGCCTTCCCAGCCGAAGAACAGCTGCATGAAGTCGGCGGCGGTGACCAGCGCCAGCATGGCGAAGGTGAACAGCGACAGATAGGCGAAGAAGCGCGGCCGGCTGTCGTCCTCGGCCATGTAGCCCCAGGAATACAGGTGTACGAGGGCCGAGACCGTCGTCACCACGATCAGCATCACCGCCGACAGGCCGTCGATGCGGATGGCCCAGTTCGACTGGAAGTCGCCGACATTGATGAACGGCGACAGGATCACGGTGAAGGGCTCGAGCCCGCCCCAGGTCCACTGCACGAACACGGTCCAGGACACGGCACAGGCGAAGAACAGCAGGCCGGTGGTGACCGCCTGGCTGGCGAGGTCACCGATGCGGCGGCCGAACAGGCCGGCCACGACCGCGCCCAGCAGCGGCGCGAAGACCCCGAGGGTGACGAGAAGTTCGATGGTCACGGTCAGCCCTTCATCACCGAGGCGTCGTCAACGGCGATGTCGCCGCGGTTACGGAAGAAGGTCACCAGAATGGCCAGGCCGATCGCCGCCTCGGCCGCCGCCACCGTCAGGATGAACAGCGCCATGATCTGCCCGGCGATGTCGTTCAGGTAGGCGGAGAAGGCCACGAAGTTGATGTTCACGGCCAGCAGGATCAGCTCGACCGACATCAGGATGATGATGACGTTCTTGCGGTTCACGAAGATGCCGAACACGCCGATGGTGAACAGCATGGCCCCGACGGCCAGGTAGTGGGCGAGCCCGATTTCCATCAGTTCAGCTCCTCGGGCGAGACGCCGGCGCCGACGGCGGGCGTGCGCACGGCGATAGCCTTGCGCCGGTCACGGTTGACCTGGGCGGCTGGGTCCTGGCGCCGGATATGCGGCTTGTGGCGCAGGGTCAGGGTGATGGCCCCGATCATGGCGATCAGCAGCACGATGCCCGACGCCTGGAAGAAGTAGACGTAGTCCGTGTAGAGCACCCGGCCGATGGCCTCGACGTTGCTCATTTCCGCCGTGGGGGCCACCGGGCCGATGGCGCCACGCGCCGCCCCGCCCTGCACCACGGCCATCGAGACGACGATCATCTCGGCCAGCAGGATGCCGGCGATGATCCCGCCGAACGGCAGGTAGCGGGCGTAGCCCTCGCGCAACCGGACGAAGTCGACGTCCAGCATCATCACGACGAACAGGAACAGCACCGCGACGGCGCCGACGTAGACGACCACCAGCAGCATCGCCAGGAACTCGGCGGCGAGCAGCACGAACAGGCCCGCCGACGAGAAGAAGGCGAGGATGAGCCACAGCACGCTGTGGACCGGGTTGCGCGCCGTCACGACGAGCAGTCCGGAGACCACGGCGGTCGCCGCCAGCAGATAGAAGGCCAGGCCTTGCAGCATGTCCGGGACGACGCCCCCTTGAGACCGTTGGCACGGCGGAATCGCCGCGCTTCTTAGACACTGATCGCTCCGAAATGAAGCGACCTCATACCCCTCGACCGTCGCCCCTCCGGCGACGGGTGACGCGCCTTAACGATACGGCGCGTCCAGCTCCAGATTGCGGGCGATGACCCGCTCCCAGCGATCGCCGTTCGCGAGGAGGCGCTCCTTGTTGTAGTAGAGCTCCTCCCGCGTGTCGGTGGAGAACTCCTGGTTCGGTCCCTCGACGATGGCATCCACCGGGCAGGCCTCCTGGCACAGGCCGCAGTAGATGCACTTGGTCATGTCGATGTCATAGCGGGTCGTGCGGCGGCTGCCGTCCGGCCGAGGCTCGGCTTCGATGGTGATGGCCTGGGCCGGGCAGATCGCCTCGCACAGCTTGCAGGCGATGCAGCGCTCTTCGCCATTCGGGTAGCGGCGCAGCGCGTGCTCGCCGCGGAAGCGCGGCGAGATCGGGTTGCGCTCGAACGGATAGTTCACGGTGGCCTTGGGGCGAAGCATGTACTTCACCGACAGGCCGATGGCGCCGATGACGTCCAGCATCATCGCGCCCTTGGTCGCCTGGACGATACGGGTGAACATCAGTCTGGGTCTCCGCGGCGCGTACAGTCGCGCTCGTAACGTTCGGTGCTCTTGTCCATCATGGCGCACAGGCGCCGACGCTCTTCCTCGCGCCGGGCGATCTCCTCCTGGCGCCGCTCCCACTGCCACGAGCTCTCGGGCATGCGCTCATAGGCCGGCGCGCAGCCGGTCAGGCTCGCGCCTGCGCCGATCATCGCCGCCATGAGCCCGGCGCCGCGCATCAGGCGCCCACCGCGAACACGCGCCAGGCGGCCACGGCCACCACGGCCACCAGCGAGGCCGGCAGGAAGATCTTCCAGCCCAGCCGCATCAGCTGGTCATAGCGATAACGGGGCACGAAGGCCTTCACCATGGCGATCATGATGAACCAGAAGACGATCTTCGAGGCGAACACGAGGAAGTAGAACAGGTTGGCGAGGAAGGGCGGCCACGACTGCAGGAAGTCGGTGGGGAAGCCCGGGTGCCAGCCGCCGAAGAACAGCAGGCTGATCATGGCGCACATGAAGACGATGTTGGCGTACTCGCCGATCATGAACAGCAGGTAGGGGGTCGAGCTGTACTCGACCTGGTAGCCGGCCACGAGCTCCGACTCCGCCTCGGGCAGGTCGAACGGCGGGCGGTTGGTTTCGGCCAGGGCCGAGATGAAGAAGATGATCGCCATCGGGAACATCAGCAGCACGGTGGGCCAGGTGTCGGCCCCGCCGCCGAAGGCGAACCAGTTCCAGATCCAGCCCTGCTGCTCGGTGACAATGGCGGTCAGGTTCATCGTCCCGGCCAGCAGGATGACGTTGATGATCACCAGGCCGATCGAGACCTCGTAGCTGACCATCTGCGCCGCGGACCGCAGCGAACCGAGGAAGGGATACTTCGAGTTGGAGGCCCAGCCCCCCATGATGATCCCGTACACGCCGAGGCTCGAGATGGCGAAGATGTACAGGATGCCGACGTTCAGGTCGGAGATGACCCAGCCCGGCGCGAACGGGATCACCGCCCAGGCGATGAAGGCCAGGATGAAGGTGATCAGCGGCGCCAGCAGGAACACGGTCTTGTCGGCGCCGGCCGGGATCACGACCTCCTTCAGCACGAACTTGAAGAAGTCGGCGAAGGACTGCAGCAGGCCGAACGGCCCAACGACATTGGGCCCCTTGCGCAGCTGGACGCCGGCCCAGACCTTGCGGTCGGCCAGCAGCAGGAAGGCCAGCGAGATCAGGATCCCGACGGTGACCAGCAGGATCCCGCCGGTGGTGGCCAGGGTCCAGCCCAGCGGCGAGGACCAGAACGAGGTTTGGGCGTCCATGTCTTACTCCGCCGCCAGCAGGGCCGGACGGGCGCGCTGGGCGCTCAGTTCGGCCATGGTCGCGCTGGCGCGCTGGATGGGGTTCATCAGGTACGGGTCGGCGACCGCCGACCGGAACGCCGTATCGCCCGGTTCGCCCTTGTTTCCAAGCGCCTCGACCTTGAAGGCGGCGGCCGGCGCCAGATAGTCGATCCGGCCGAAGGTCGGATGGTCGGCCATCAGGCGCGCGCGCAGCTGCTCGAGGCTGTCGTACGGCAGGGTCTTGCCGACCCGCTCGGACAGGGCGCGCAGGATGGCCCAGTCTTCCTTGGCCTCGCCCTTGGGGAAGACGACCCGTTCGGCCATCTGCACCCGGCCCTCGGTGTTGACGTAGAGGCCGCTCTTCTCGGTCCAGGCCGCGGCCGGCAGGATCACGTCCGCGCCGTGCGCGCCGCGGTCGCCGTGGCTGCCGAGATAGATCTTGAACGCCTTGGTGGCCGAGGCATCGATCTCGTCGGCGCCCAGCAGGAACAGCACGTCCAGCGCGCCCTTCTTGGCCATCTCGGCCGCCGGCAGACCGCCCTCGCCCGGGACAAAGCCCATGTCGAGGCCGCCGACGCGGCTGGCCGCCGTGTGCAGCACGTTGAAGCCGTTCCAGCCCTCGCGCACCACGCCGGCCTTGGCCGCCAGACGCGCCACGGCGTTCAGCAGGGCCGGGCCATCCGGGCCCGCCAGCAGGCCGGCGCCGACGATGATCGCCGGGCGCTGCGCCGCCGCCAGGGCGTCGGCGGCCGCCTTGGGCAGGCGCGTCAGGGTCTTCGAGCCATGTCCAACGAAGTCGTAGTCGTAGGTCAGCTCGGCCCGCTCGCCGATCACGCTGACCTTCAGCCCGCCCTTCAGCCACGCCTTGCGGATCCGGGCGTTGAGCAGCGGGGCCTCGAGCCGCGGGTTGGTCCCGATCAGCAGGATGTGGTCCGCGTCCTCGATGCCGGCCAGGCCGCTGTTGAACAGCCAGCTCTCGCGCGGCCCGTCACCCAGCACGGTCCCGTCCTGACGGCAGTCCGTGTTCGGCGAGCCCAGCGCGCGGAACAGGTCCAGCGCCGCCTTCATCGACTCGGCGTCCTGCAGGTCGCCGGCGATCACGCCCATGCGCTCGGGCTTGGTCGTCTTCAGCTTCAGGGCCACGGCGTCCAGCGCCTCGGTCCAGGTCGCCGGACGCAGCTTGCCGTTCTCGCGCAGCCACGGCCGGTCCAGCCGGCGCACGTTCAGACCGTCGACGACATAGCGGCTACGGTCGGCCAGCCACTCCTCGTTGATGCCCTCGTGCACCCGCGGCAGAATCCGCATCACCTCGGCCCCGCGGCTGTCGGCGCGGATGTTCGAGCCCAGCGCGTCCATGACGTCGATGGTCTCGGTCTTCTTCAGCTCCCACGGGCGGTAGTGGAACGACCACGGCCGGTGCGTCAGGGCGCCAACCGGGCACAGGTCATTGACGTTGCCCGACAGCTCGCTGTCGATGTTCTTTTCCAGATAGGTGGTGATCTCGGCGCTCTCGCCGCGGCTGATCATGCCGATGTCCGGCACGCCGGCGACCTCGCTGATGAAGCGGACGCAGCGCGTGCACTGGATGCACCGCGTCATGAAGGTCTTCACTGTCGGACCCATGTTCTTTTCTTCGACGGCGCGCTTGTTCTCGGCGTAGCGCGAGCCGTCGCGGCCATAGCCCATGGCCTGGTCCTGCAGGTCACACTCGCCGCCCTGGTCGCAGATCGGGCAATCCAGCGGGTGGTTGATGAGGAGGAACTCCATCACCCCCTCGCGCGCCTTCTTCACCATCGGCGTGTCGGTGAAGATCTCCTGGCCCTCGGCGGCCGGCAGGGCGCAGCTGGCCTGCGGCTTTGGCGGTCCGGGCTTCACCTCGACCAGGCACATGCGGCAGTTGCCGGCGATCGACAGCCGCTCATGGTAGCAGAAGCGCGGAATCTCGTGCCCGGCGCGCTCGGCGACCTGCAGCACGGTCATGCCGGGCTCAAACTCGGTTTCGACGCCGTTGACCTTGGCGATGGGCATTATTCGCGGACTCCGCCGTAGGGGTGATCGGCCAGCTCGAGACGCCTCTCGATGCGGTCGACGCGTTCTTCAATCCGGTCCAGCCGACGGTTCACGCCGGCAAGGCCTTCCTCGACATGGGTCATGCGGACCTTCATGCCATGCATGTCCTCGACCACACGATCGAGCTTCGCATCCATCTTCCGCAGCATGTGCAGAACGAGGTTGTCAGGCTCGTCAGCCATCGGCGCCGCCCTCCTCCACCCGCAGCATCGCCTGCTCGGACGTTCCATCAGGGAACGTCTGGTTCACTTCAATCTCTTCGCCGCGCAGCACGAAGCGCACGACTGGATCCTCGGCGGTGTCCATCCAGCGCTCCTGCGCCGGATCCGGCAAGCTGGTCGGCCGCCAGGTCACGACATCGCCCTGCACCCGGCAGTCGGCGAACAGGCGACCGCCGTCCACCGGCGCACGCCAGGACGCCTTGACGATCTCGCCCTCGATCCCCTCGATCTGGATGTCCGCGACCCGCTGGCCATGGATGGCCGCCAGCCCCGCGCGACACACGCGCGGCAGGTCGGCGGGCGTCATCACCCCGGGCGCCGCCGCAGCCGTGTCGGCGGGCGCTTCGGCGGCTGTCGTCGCCTCCGCCTCGGGCGCAGGGGCGCCCTGGCCGCAGGCGGCGACAAGGGCGGCGAGACCGAGAACGGGCAGCAGGGGCGGCCTCATCCGCAGGCCCCCTCGCGCACACAGCGCCCGATCAGCCCGGCCCAACGGGCATAGCCGACGGACGTCAGGTGCAGCTCGTCGGCGGTGACGGCCGGATCAAGGCGCCCCCCGTCCACCACAAAGGCGGGATGCAAGTCCACGAACGCCGCCCCGTGGCGCGCCGCCGTCTGGCGGAGACGATCGTTCAGCTCGCGGATGGCTGCGTCGAACTGCGGCTGGCGCGGCAGGACGCTCTGGACCACCAGCTGGGTCCCCGGCAGGGCCGCCCGGAAACGGTCGAGGGTCGCCGACACATCGGCGTCAACCGCCGCGGGGCTGACGCCGCGCGACAGGTTGTTGGTGCCGATCATCAGGAGGATCCGGCCCGGACGCGCCGCCACGATCTGGGCGTGACGCGCCAGAACGCCCTCGGCGCGGTCGCCGCTGATGCCGTAGTTGCGAAGGGGCACGCCGGGGAACAGGGCCGCCCAGTCACCGCCCTCGGTCAGGCTGTCCCCGACGAAGGCCACGCCCCCGTCGAGCGGCGGATAGTCGGCGAACAGCGCCGTGCGCGCCTCGTAGTGGGTGATCACCCGCGGATTGTCCGCAAAACTGGCCGGGGCCGGCAGGCCGCGGCTGGCGGGCGACGCCGCCGCCTGGTCTCCGGCCGCCGACGTCGTTTCCGCCCAGCCGGCCGCGACGACGCACGCGAGCGCGGCGACAGCGATCCGGACCAGAGGGGCGACGCGTCCAGCCAACGGCCTACTCCGCGGCGATGGCGTGGCCGGCGAAGTTCGCACGGCGGCTGCGGTACTGGGCGATGCGGTCCTCGATCTCGTGGCGGAAGTGCCGGATGAGGCCCTGCACGGGCCAGGCGGCGGCGTCGCCCAGCGCGCAGATGGTGTGGCCCTCGACCTGGCCGGCGACCTCGAGCAGCAGGTCGATCTCGGACGGATCCGCCTCGCCGATCGCCATGCGCTCCAGCACCCGCCACATCCAGCCGGTGCCTTCGCGGCACGGCGTGCACTGGCCGCAGCTTTCGTGCTTGTAGAAGTAGCTGATGCGGGCGATCGCCTTCACCAGGTCGGTCGACTGGTCCATGACGATGACCGCCGCGGTGCCGAGGCCCGAGCGCATCTCGCGCAGGCTGTCGAAGTCCATCAGCGCCGTCTCGGCCATCTCGGCGGTGATCAGCGGCACCGAGGAGCCGCCCGGGATCACGGCCTTGAGGTTGCCCCAGCCGCCGCGCACGCCGCCGCAGTGCTCCTCCAGCAGCTGGCGCAGCGGGATCGACATCGATTCCTCGACGTTGCACGGCGTGTTCACGTGGCCCGACACGCACATCAGCTTGGTGCCGGTGTTGTTCGGCCGGCCGAAGCCCGCGAACCACTCCGCGCCACGGCGCAGGATGGTGCCCACAACAGCGATCGACTCGACGTTGTTGACCGTGGTCGGGCAGCCGTACAGGCCCGCCCCGGCCGGGAACGGCGGCTTCAGGCGCGGCTGGCCCTTCTTGCCCTCGAGGCTCTCCAGCAGCGCGGTTTCCTCGCCACAGATGTAGGCGCCGGCGCCGTGGTGGACGTACAGGTCGAAGTCCCAACCGTGGATGTTGTTCTTGCCGATCAGGCGGGCCTCGTAGGCCTGCTTGATGGCCTCCTCGAGCACCTCGCGCTCGCGCACATACTCGCCACGGATGTAGATGTAACAGGCGTGCGCCTGCATGGCGAAGCTGGCGATCAGGCAGCCCTCGATCAGCAGATGCGGATCGTGGCGCATGATTTCCCGGTCCTTGCAGGTCCCGGGCTCGGACTCGTCGGCGTTGACCACCAGATAGTGCGGCCGGTCCTTCACCTCCTTCGGCATGAAGGACCACTTGAGCCCGGTCGAGAAGCCGGCGCCGCCGCGGCCGCGCAGGCCGGAGTTCTTGACCTGGGCGATGATCCAGTCGCGGCCCATGGCCAGCATGTCCGGCGTAGCGTTCCAGCAGCCCCGACGCTTCGCGCCCTCCAGCCCCCAGTCGTGCAGGCCGTAGAGGTTGGTGAAGATGCGGTCCTTGTCTTCCAGCATGCCGATCATCGGGCCGTCTCCTGAACGTCCGCCGCCGCCCAGGCCGCGACCACGCGGACGAGACAGCTCGCTTCGCCGGTCGCGGGTTTCACGCTCGACGGGAACCGGCGTCCGGTCGCCGGGGCTGGGTTTCTGGGGAGCTTGGCTGGGCGCATCAGACGATCCGGAAGTCGAGGTCGGCGAAACGGGGGCGACGGGCGCCCGCGAGGCGGGTTGCGGCGGTTGCTGCGGCTGGGCCTGGGCCCCGCCCAGGGACAGCGAGGCGGCGCCCGCCAGATTGGTCAGGAACAGCCCTGCATGGCGGGCGCCCTCGACGAGGCCGCGGCCCGGCTTGCCCCCCGGCTTGCCCTTGTTGTCCGTACCCATGACGCCGCCCCCAACGCCTCGTCACCTTCACCGCAGCGCAGCATGCCGCGCCCGGGCGACGGGCGCGCGACGTTTCGCCTGAACGGATCATCGCGCCGCTCCGTCGAGCTCGGCCATGCGGCGGCGATGGTGCCGCGTACGCATGGCGATCGAGGAAATCACCATCACCCAGCCGGCGGCCAGCAGGCCGTAGGCTACGATCACGCCCTGCTCGGCCCAGGCCTGGGCCCCGTCGCGGGCCAGCGCCACCCAGATGGCGGCGAGCACGATCAGGCCCAGCCCGCTCCAGCGCCAGCGCCAGCCGACGCGGCGAAGCTCGCGCCGGTAGGCGGCGCGACCGTCCTCACTGTTGAGGTCGGGCGGGGTCATGCCGGAGTCGGCTCCGCGTTCGGCAGCTTCTTGATCGGCTTGGCCGCCGAGCCGTCATACAGCTTCGGATCGGTCAGGGTCAGCGGCCCCCCGGCCGGCGCCGAGTTGGTGCGCTCGACATAGGTGCCGGCCTTCGGCGCCTTCCCGGCGGCGAAGTCGTCGATGATCTGCGCCAGACTCTCGGGCGTCAGGTCCTCGTAGTAGTAGTCGTTGATCTGGGCCATCGGCGCGTTCACGCAGGCGCCGAGGCACTCGACCTCCTGCCAGGTGAAGCGGCCGTCAGCGCTGAGCTTGTCCTTGGGCCCGATCTTGTCCTTGCAGACCTTCATCAGGTCGTTCGCGCCGCGCAGCATGCACGGGGTGGTGCCGCAGACCTGGATCAGGGCGGTCTTTCCGACCGGCTCAAGCATGAACATGGTGTAGAAGGTCGCGACCTCCAGCACCCGGATGTAGGGCATGCCCAGCAGCTCGGCGATCGCGCGCAGCGCCGGCTCGGAGACCCAGCCTTCCTGCTTCTGAACCAGCCACAGGATCGGGATCACCGCTGACTGGCGGCGGTCGGCCGGATACTTGGCGATCCACCAGTCAGCCTTGGCCTTCGTCGCCTTCGAGAAGGCGAAGCTGGCGGGCTGGTCCTTGGCGAGACGACGGACGGACATCGATCAGGCCTTCACGAAATCGACGCGGGCGATCTTGTCGCCGGCAAGGGAATAGATGGCGGCGACCTCGAAGGGCGTCGCCCCGGGGCTACGGAACACGCGCTCGTGGTCGATCACGGTCGACCCGATGACCATGCGCGACAACAGCTCGACCCGGTTCTGCGGGTACTGAGCGAACAGGTCGGCGTAACGGGCGCGATAGGCGTCGCGGCCCTGCAGGTTCGGCGCGGCGTTCAGGTCGGCGACCGTCACGTCCTCGGCGAACCAGCCGACGAAGGCGTCGAGGTCCTGGGCGTTGTAGGCGTCCAGCTGGGCCTGGGCGATGGCTTCCGGGCTCATGCCGTCACCTCGGCGAGCGCCTTGAGCCGCTGACGGGCGGCCGTGACAGGGGGGAGCATGGAGAACAAGACGGCCGCCACGAGGCCGATCGCGTTAGGGACCACCCAACCCGCTACGCTGTCCGACGGGACCGCGACGGACAGTGCGGTGCCTGCAGCAGCCGCAAACGCCACCAGCCAACCGTTCGTCAGCGCAACATCAGCCAGAAAGCCCCGGTTGCCGGACGGATGCCGTTGCATGCGCTCGGCGCCCCGCAGGACCTCGACCAGAACGACGGACAGATATGCACCGACAACGAACAGCAGGAAGAAGCCGCTCACCGGTCCACCTCCCCGAACACGATGTCGAGCGAGCCGAGGATGGCGGAGACATCGGCCAGCTGGTGGCCGCGGTTCATCCAGTCCATCGCCTGCAGGTGGCGGAAGCCCGGCGCCGAGATCTTGCAGCGGTACGGCTTGTTGGTGCCGTCGGACACCAGATAGACGCCGAACTCGCCCTTGGGCGCCTCGACCGCGGCATAGACCTCGCCCTCGGGGGTGCGGAAGCCCTCGGTGTAGAGCTTGAAGTGGTGGATCAGCGCCTCCATCGAGCGCTTCATCTCGCCCCGGCGCGGCGGCACCACCTTGTTGTCTTCGACCATGACGGGCGCGCCGACATAGTTGCGCAGGCGGTGGATGCACTGCTCCATGATCCGCACCGACTGCTTCATCTCCTCGATGCGCACGAGGTAGCGGTCCCAGCAGTCGCCGTTCTTGCCGACGATCACGTCGAACTCGAGGTCGGCATAGCACTCATAGGGCTGCGACTTGCGCAGGTCCCAGGCGATGTCCGAGCCGCGCAGCATCACGCCCGTGAAACCCCAGGCGAGCGCTTGCTCCTTGGACACCACGCCGATGTCGACGTTGCGCTGCTTGAAGATGCGGTTCTCGGTGACGAGGCTCTCGATGTCCTTCAGCGCCGCCGGGAAGGTCTTGCACCAGCGGTCGATGTCATCGATCAGGTCGGCCGGCAGGTCCTGGTGGACGCCGCCGGGGCGGAAGTAGTTGGCGTGCAGGCGCGCCCCGCAGGCGCGCTCGTAGAACACCATCAGCTTCTCGCGCTCCTCGAAGCCCCACAGCGGCGGGGTGAGGGCGCCGACGTCCATGGCCTGGGTCGTCACGTTCAG
>JAATWA010000021.1 GCA_013361095.1 Pseudanabaena biceps
ACTCGACGCTGTCGAGCAGGGTCTGCCGGCCGAGGGTCCAGTAGGCGTTCTCGTAGCCGTGATAGACGCTCCACCAGCGGCCGTCGGGCCCCTCGACGAGGCTGGCGTGACCGCGCGACCACCACTTCTCGGCGGCGTCGGTGGTGCGCACGAGGGGATTGCCCGGAGCATCCTCCCACGGGCCGAACACCGAGCGTGAGCGGGCGGCGATGACCATGTGGCCGGTGGGCGGGCCGGCGGTGCCGCCGACCGCCGTGATCATGTAGAACCAGTCGCCGCGGCGGATGACGCTGGGCCCTTCCGGCGAGAAGCCCTCGACCACCCAGTCGGTCGGGTAACGCCAGGGATCGTAGACGTGGCGGACCTCGCCGACCGTCGAGAGGCCGTCGTCGCTGAGCTGGACCATGTCGCCGCCCGACAGGAACAGGTAGCGCTTGCCGTCCTCGCCGATGATGTGGCCCGGGTCGATGTGGTTCGGCAGGTTGAGGTCGATCGGCTCGCTCCACGGGCCCTCGATGCGGTCGGCCCAGATCACATAGTTGGAGCGATAGGTCGGGGTGCGCGCCGGGATGTAGAGGAAGTAGCGCCCGTCGTGCTTGCACAGCTCCGGGGCCCAGACCGAGCCGATGTTGGTGGTCAGGGCGGCGGTGACCGGGGTCCAGTTCACCAGGTCGCGCGAGTGCCAGATGACCAGGCCGGGCACCGACTCGAACGACGAATGGGTCATGTAGTAGTCGTCGCCATCGCGCAGGATGGTCGGGTCCGGATGATCACCGGCCAGCACCGGATTGAGGAAGGTCCCGTCGCCGAGGTCGGCGCGGCGCTGGTTCTCGATCCCGGCGCGCCAGCGCATGTGGGCGTATTCCCGGCCGAAGGGCGCGATCTGGTCGCGCGACTGGGCCCGGGCGGCGGTCGGCAGGACGGCGGCCGGCAGCGCGGCGGCCAGCGCCCCGGCGCCCAGTCCCGCCCCGAGGCCGCCAAAGGCACCCCGGCGTGTCAGTCCGGTCATCGTGATCCTCCCAATTAGTATGATTATATAGGCGACTATAGCCATTGCGGCGCGTGCGGCAAGGGGTGGGAGGCCGCGTCCGGCGTGACCTTCCCTGCCGCGCTGCCGCCGCCTAAGGGGGAAGGACGCCGCCGGGAGAGCCGCTCATGTCGTCCATCGTCCAGTTGCAGGTGCAGCGCCGCGATCTGAAGCAGGCGCGGGTTGTGACCGCGCCCCTGACGCCGCCGCAGCCGGGCGAGGTGGTGGCGTCGATCGACCGCTTCGCCCTGACCGCCAATAACGTCAGCTATGCCGTGACCGGGGAGAGCATCGGCTACTGGGGCTTCTTTCCGGTCGATGAGACTTGGGGGCTGGTCCCGGTCTGGGGCTTCGCCACGGTGACCGCCTCGGCCTGCCCGGAGATCGCCGTCGGCGAGCGGCTGTACGGCTTCTTCCCCATGGCCTCCCACGTCACCCTGCAGCCGGGGAAGGTCAGCGGCTCGGGCTTCATGGACATGGCGGCGCACCGCCGCGACCTGCCGGCCCTGTACAATCGCTACAGCCGCCTGGCGGGCGAGCCGGCGGCGGTGGCCGCGCTGGGCGATGCGAGGGCCCTGCTGTTCCCGCTGTTCGCCACCTCTTGGGTGCTGGCGGACTATCTGGAGGACAACGCCGCCTTCGGGGCCTCGCAGGTGCTGATCGCCAGCGCCTCGTCCAAGACCGCCTTCGGGCTGGCGTGGATGCTGACCCGGGAGCCGGAGGGGCGTCGCCGCGTGATCGGCCTGACGTCGGCCGGCAACCTCGACTTCACCCGGTCGCTGGGCCTGTACGACGAGGTGGTCGCCTACGAGGACATCGCCGGCCTGCCGGCGGGGGAGCCGAGCGTGCTGGTCGACATGTCTGGCTCGGGCGCCGTGCTGCAGGCGGTCGACGACCGGCTGGGGGCGTCGGTGATGGCCAATGTGCTGGTGGGGGCCACCCACTGGGACGCCGGGCGGCGCCACGGGACGCTGAAGGGGGCGGCGCCGGCCTTCTTCTTCGCCCCGGCGCAGTTCGCCAAGCGCGAGGCCGACTGGGGGCCGGGCGTGGCCATGCGACGGGCCATGGAGGCCAGCGCCCGGATCGCCGCGGATGCGGGGGCTCGGCTGGAGGTGCGCCACCTGCAGGGGCCGGACGCCGCCCGCGCGGCCTGGCGCGACCTGCTGGACGGGCGCACGCCGCCGCAGGCCGGGCTGATGCTCAGCCTCGGCTGACCCCGCCGGTCCCGCAGGACGGACAGTGCGGATCGGCGGCGATGCGGCTGGTGCGGGCGCGCCAGCCGAGGCCGTCGAACAGCATCATCTCGCCGGCCGGCGCCTCGCCGACTTCCGCCAGAACCCGGAGGGCCAGCAGGGCGGCGGCCGAGCCGATCACCCCGGCCAGGGCTCCGACCACCCCCATGCGGGCGCAGGTTTCCGCGTCGGGCGGCGGCGCCGGCACATAGCAGCGCCAGCAGGGCTGGCCGCGCAGCAGCACGACCTGGCCGTCCCAGCGGCCGAGCGCCGCCGCCACCAGAGGCAGGCCGCGCGCGACGCAGGCGTCGCCGACGAGGGCGCGGGTCTCGAAGCTGTCGCTGCCGTCCAGCACCAGATCGACGTCGGCCAGCAGATCGTCGACCGTGCCGGCGTCCAGCCGCACCGGGCGCGCCTCGACCGCGACGTGGGGATTGAGGGCGGTCAGACGGGCGGCGGCGACCTCGACCTTGGGCCGGCCCACGTCGGCGGTGGCGAACAGGATCTGGCGCTGCAGGTTGGACAGGGCGACCGTGTCGTCGTCGATCAGGCGCAGGGTCCCGACGCCGGCCGCGGCCAGATAGAGGGCGGCGGGAGCGCCGACGCCGCCGGCCCCGACGAGGGCCACACGCGCCACCTTCAGCCGCTGCTGGCCGGGCCCGCCGAGCTCGCGCAGCACCAGATGCCGGGCGTAGCGCTCCACCTCGTCGTCACTGAACATGCCGGCGCACCATGCCGCCGCCGCGCCCGGAAGGGAAGGCGGGCCAGCGGCGGGGGGGGGACCAATCACAGGCGTATCCCTTTTCGGCGCAGGGGGGCGGACCTGCCCCGGCATCAGCGTGCCGGCATTCCGTCCGGCACGGGCCCTGGCCCCTCAAGCACCTCTCGCGCCGCGCGCAGACCCGACCGGATCGCGCCTTCCATGAAGGATCGCCACGCTCCGGCCGTCTCCGTGCCGGCGAAGTGCAACCGGTGGAGGGGGCGGAAGAGGTCGGGCGCGGCGGTCCAGCCGCCCGGCCCGCGCCGGCTGGCGTAGCCGCCGAGGCTGTGGGCATCCGCGGACCAGTCGATCGATCGGCCCGTCACGAGGGGCGGGGTTTCACCGCCGAAGTGTCGCTGGACCCAGGCCATCGCCGCGTTGATCCGCGCAGGCTCGTCTGCCGTGGCGCCAAGGGTGCGGGCGCCTCTCCCGGTCGAGAACACCACCAGCACGCCCGGCCCGTCGTCAGCGGGCGAGGCGTCCACGGCGGCGGAGAAGACCTCTGCGGGGGCGATCACCGCGCCGGAAAGACCGCGGGACCGCCACCAGGGACGCTCGAACACGAGGAGGGTCTTGATGACGGCGCCCGGCCGCCAGTCCGCCAGGGCCTCTCTCCATGTCCCAGGCAGATGAGGCAGCAGGCCGGCCGCCCCGTAGAGCTGTGGCGGAATGGCGATGATCGCATGGCGGGCGCGGAGGCTCTCCTGGCCGACGGCGACGGTCACATGGTCCTGTCCGGGGACGACGGCGGTGACCCGGGCGTTTAGGGTCAGCGCATCGGCGAGGCCCCCGGCGAGCCAGTCCGCCAGGCCGGCGGCGCCGTCGGGCAGAAACCAGCCGGCCGACGCGCGTTCGCCGGCGAGCCCGCCCACGGCGCGCCCCTGATCGAGGACTTCACGGGCGGAGATGTCATCGAGCGGGACGCACAGCTCGCCCTCGATGTAGCCGCCGAGCAGGGCGGCCGCTGGCTCGAAAAGGGTCTGGCGGCGCAGGAACGCGCCGGCCGTGAGGCGATCAAGAGCCGGCGCCGCGGGTCCGTCGAGACGCCTCATCGCCCGCTCCAGTCGCCAGGAGGCCTGCAGGACGTCGAGACGATCCCGCCAGCCGAGCGGCCAGGCGCCGGCGGGCGCCCGCTGCGCCGGCTGTCCGGGACGCGCGTGCAGCCCATCGCCGGGCCGGTGGACGGCCGCGCGCCGCAACCCGGCTTCCCCGACGAGGTGGAGCACATGGTCGTGGGCGTCGCCGATGAACTGCGCCCCGAGATCGAGGGTGACGCCGGCGTCCAGCCCCTGCGAGTGCACCCGGCCGCCGATCCGGTCGCGGCTCTCCAGCACCCGGACCGAGGCCCCGGCGCGCTTCAGCGCCCTGGCGGCGGACAGGCCGGCGAGGCCGGCCCCGACAACGAGAACATCCAGCATGTTGGTCCAACCTGTCAGTTGACAGGCTTGTAGGGTCGGCGCGGATGCCTGTCAATTGACAGGCGTCATGCCCGCCTGTAGCGATGCCCGAGGCCGGCGGGCGCGGGAGCGGGGATCGAGGGTGGCAGGCCAGAGCGAAACGCGGGATCTGGCGCTCGACTGTCTCGAGCAGATTTGCCGCGAGGCGGGCCTCGATGGGGTTTCGATGCGGGCCGTCGCGCGAAGGCTCGGCATCTCGCTGGCGGCGCTTCAGTATCACTTTCCCACCAAGGCTGCCTTGCTCGGGGCCTTCGTCAATCGGCTCCTCGCCGGTCATGAGGCCCGGCTTGCGGAGGTTCTGGACGAGGCGCCGGATGAGGACCGGCTGGGGGTGGCTGTGCGCTTCGTCCTCGAGGTCTCGCTCAAGGAGGCCGAGGGCGGCCTGCTCAGCATGATCGAGGCGCGCGCGCACCATGACGCCACGGCCGCCGCCGTGGTGTCGGCGTTCAGGGCGCGTTACCTCCGCGCCCTCGGCGACATCATCGCGGGACTCTATCCGGGCATGGATGCGCGGGCCTCGGCCCTGGCCAGTGTTCTGGTGGCGTCACTGGTTGACGGGGCGAGCGATTACGCCGGCGCGGTCGATCATCTCGGTCTGGATCGCGAAGCCCTGAGCCGGGGCGTCGTGGAGAGCGCACGCCTGGCCGTCGAGGCCATCGCCCACCCCCGATAGCCGCCTCCGGACGATCGGTTTTCGGGGATCGACGGCCACGAGGACCCAGGGGGCCGAGGGGCCGAGGCAGATGGCGGTGCTGTCAGTTTAAAGCTAACTATTCTCCACTTTGGGCTTGGTGTGGCCTGTTTGTGGGGAGGCGAGGAGCGTGCGACCACTCTCGTTCAAGCGGCACCGGTTCCCCTCGTACGTCATCCGCCAGGCGGTCTGGCTCTATTTCCGCTTCACCCTCGGCTTTCGGGACGTGGAGGAGATGCTCGCCCAGGGCGGCATCGACGTCAGCTACGAGACGATACGGTGTTGGACCATCAAGTTCGGCCCGCAGATTGCGCGGAATCTCAAGCGCAGGCGGCCGGCGCCGTCGCCACGCTGGCATCTAGACGAGGTGGTCTGCAGACGGCGGCCGGCGTATGTACCTGTGGCGGGCGGTCGATGATGAAGGCGAAGTGCTCGATGTGGCGGTGCAGAGGCGTCGCGATCACGATGCCGCGCTGGTTCTGCTGAACCGTCTGTTGCGCAACCAGCCGGTGGAGTCGGAAGTCATCGTCACGGACGGTCTGGCGTCCTGCGGCTCTGCCGTTCGGGAGCTTGGCCTGGAGAACGTCGACATCTGATCAGCCGCCCAACCCTGCGCCGTTTCCGCGTCGGAGCCGATGCCGCATGGGCGGCGGCTACGGCGTAAACAGGGCAGGGGAGGGACCGCTGTGCTAAGAGGCGTTAAGCTGACAATTCTAAATTGAAAGCGCTAGCTGGCGATGCTTGAAATGACCGCCATCTTGACCAAATCGGACAGGCTGTTGGCTCCCATCTTGGTCATCACGTTCGAGCGGTAGACCTCGACTGTGCGGGCGCTGATCTGCAGATCGTAGGCGATGGTCTTGTTGGGCAGGCCCTCGACCAGCCTGTCGAGTACCTCTCGCTCGCGGCCGGACAGCGTGGCGAGCCGCGCGTTGATCGCGTCCCGCTCGCGTTCGAGCGCATGCCGCTCGGTAAGGGTCCTGAACGCGGAGCGGACGGCGCTCAGCAGTGTGTCGTCGTCGAACGGCTTTTCGATGAAGTCGGAGACTCCGGCCTTCATCGCCTGGATGGCCAGGGGAACGTCCGCATGACCCGTGATCACGATCACCGGCGCCTCCGCGCCCTGCTGCTTGAGGTGGCGCACGAGGTCGACGCCGCTCATTCCCGGCATGCGCACGTCGCTGATCACCACCGCCGAGGTCAATGCCGGGGCGGCTTCGAGGAAGTGCTCGGCTGACGCGTAGCTGCGCGGCGCGAAACCGGCGCAGTCCAGAAGAAAGACCAGCGATTCCCGCGCCGAGTCATCGTCGTCGATGACATGCACATTGATCGGGTCACTCACCTGGGGCCTCCGCTTCGACAAGGGGTAGTGTGAAATGGAACCTTGCGCCGCCCTCGTCTCCGGTCTCGGCCCAGATACGGCCGCCGTGGGCCTCGATGATGGTGCGCGAGATCGACAGCCCGACCCCCATGCCCTGCGTCTTGGTGGTGATGAAGGGCTGGAACAGTTGCGCGGCGATCTCGCTGCTGATCCCCGGGCCGGTGTCCGTCACTGTGACAAGGGCGTCCTCGCCCTCGCGCGCCACGCGGATCGTGACGTCGCGCACCGGACTGTCGACCATGGCGTCGATGGCGTTGCGGATGAGGTTGAGCACGACCTGCTGGACCTGGACCTTGTCGGCCAGGACCATCGTCACGCCCGGGTCGAGGTCGAAACGGACACGCCCCTGATGCGGGCGAATGCCGACCAGCGCCAGGGCGGTCGCCTCTTCAAGCAATTTGGGCAGATTTTCGGCCCGGCGCTCCGTTTCGCCCCGCGCCACGAAATCCCTCAGGCGCCGGATGATCGCACCAGCCCGCAGCGCTTCCTCGCTGGCCTTCTCGATCGCGTCTCCGACCCGGTCCAGCGGCGGCGTGCTGCGGGTCAGCAGAAGCCTGCTGCCCTTGAGATAGTTGGCGATAGCCGACAGCGGCTGGTTGAGCTCGTGGGCCAGCGCCGAGGCCATCTCCCCGAGCGAGGTCAGGCGCGAGACGTGAACGAGCTCGGCCTGGAGCTCCTGAAGCCGCGTTTCCGCCTGCTGTCTTTCGGTGAGGTCCCGGACGAAGCCGGTGAAATATCGCGTGCCGCGGTCCCGAATCTCGCCGACCGCCAGCTCCATGGGGAAGGTTGATCCGTCGCGGCGTTCGCCGACCACCACGCGTCCCGTACCAATGATACGCTTCTCCCCGGTCGCCAGGTAGCGTTCCAGATAGCTGTCGTGGGCTTCCCGGTAGGGGCTGGGCATGAGCATCGAGACATTGCGGCCGATGACGTCGGCGGGCGTCCATCCAAACTGCCGGACTGCCGCATCGCTGAAATCGCAGATCCGGCCCTGCTGGTCGATGACGATCACCGCGTCGGGGACGGTCTCGAAGATAGACCTAAGCCGGGCTTCCCGCTCGGCGAGGCTCCTCGCGGCGGCTTCGGCGCGGTCTCGTTCTTTCTGAAGGCGCTGGCCGCCGAAGGCGACGACCACGCCAACAGAAGCAAAGACGGCGGCTGCGATCACATCGCCCGCCTGGATTTGGCCCGTCAGGTGATCCGCCCAAAGGCCGGCTGCAGCCCCGCCGGCGGCGGCAAGGAGTCCAGCCCTCAGTCCGCCAAGACCCGCGCCAAGCACGAGGGCGGGCACGAAGAAGATGAAGGTCGCGCGTTCGTCGAGGAGGGGGTCGAGCAGCAGTCTCGCCGCAAGGCCAAGGGCCAGAAGGCCCAAGCCGGCCGCCACAGCTGCCCGAGGCCGTAGGCCCGGGCCGGGGCGCGGGTCAGCGGCAGCTTGATACGTCGTGGCGGTCATGACCTTTCTTCGCGCAATCCGGGCGACAAGGCCATGCCGTTCCGCACGCATCGCGCGGCCTCGGAGCTTACAGCTCCGGGGCCCTCCTCCGGGACGGCGAGGTCCCTGAAACTTCGCAAGGTCTTTCGGATTTGCCATCGCGCAAAGCGCGCGGAATAGCCCCTGCTATCGAGAGGCGAGGTCGTAGAGGATCCAACTGGCCATGAGTGCTGAAGTTCAAACTGGAGTCGCCGGGACCATCGTTGTCGAGTTCATGGGGCGCCCGTCCGAAATTTTCGGGCAGCGTCGGGAGGTCGAAGTGCCCGACGACGGACTTGAGCTGGGGGCTCTCCGGCGACAGCTTGCAGAAAGTCTGGACGATGAGGGTGGAGCCGTCCTTGCGGACCCGTTCATCCGTGGCGGCGTCGGGGATGCCGTGGTTCTCGACTCGACCTGGGTCCGTCCGGGCCAGGCGGTGTTCTTCTTCTCGCCCTACTCGGGGGGCTAGGTGACTGCGCTGTCCAGGCTGGAGCATCACTACCTCGACGCGTCGGATGCGCTCGAGGAGTTCGTCGACCTCGTGGCGCCTGCGGCGCTGGACGGCGCCGTTGTGTCTTTTACAGGTCTGGCTCGTAGGCGCGGCTCCGATGGCGGCGTAGTGGAGGAACTGCGCCTCGACTGGCGACCGGGGCTGACCGAGCGCTCCATCCAGGACATCGCCGAGGCGGCGAAGGCCCGTTTCGACGTCGGCGCAGTCCAGGTCATCCATCGCTGTGGAAACGTGCTGCCGGGCGATGTGATCGTATTCGCCGCTGCCGCCTCGCCCCACCGCCGAGAGGCCTTTCTGGCGGCCGACTACCTGATGGATCGGCTCAAGAGCGAAGCGGCCTTCTGGAAGTATGAACGCGGACCCAAAGGGGGACGCTGGATTGAACCTACGGAACAGGATCGGGCGACCCTCGCCCGCTGGAGCGCCTGAATGGCCGGCATCAACGAAGACCTTGAATTCCTGCCGCTGAAGATTGCGGTTATGACCATCTCGGACACCCGAAACGAGGTGACCGATACGTCGGGGGCCTTGCTTATCGAACGCCTGACGAGTGCAGGCCACGTCCTTGCCGGCAGGGCCATTGTTCAGGATGACATTGCCCAGATCCGCCTCCAGGCACGTGACTGGATTGATGATCCCGGCGTCGATGTCATCCTCACCACCGGCGGCACCGGTTTCGCTCCCCGAGATGTGACCCCCGAAGCCATTCGCCCGCTGATCGATCGTGAAATGGAGGGCTTTGCGGTGGTGTTCCATCAGGCCAGCCAGACCACGGTCGGCGTGGCGACCCTGCAGTCCCGGGCGCTTGCGGGGCAGGCCATCGACACCTTCATCTTCTGCGTGCCGGGCTCCACCGGGGCGTGCCGGGACGCCTGGGACTTGGTGCTCCGAGAAGAACTCGACAGCCGCTTCCGCCCCTGTTCGCTCGTGGGACAGATTCCCCGCTATCGGGGCATCTGTCCGTGACGGCGGGTGGAGATCGCCTGACCCACCTCGACGCCGAGGGACAGGCGCGCATGGTCGATGTCTCGGCCAAGGCGGAGACGCGCCGCCGCGCGGTCGCGCGCGCCGATCTGGTCTGTCGCCCCGAGACCCTGGCGCTGGTGCTGGCCGGCAAGACCCCCAAGGGGGCCGTCATCCAGACGGCCGAGCTGGCAGGCGTGATGGGAGCCAAGCGCACCTCGGACCTCATCCCGCTGTGCCATCCGCTGCCCCTGTCGAAGGCGACGGTGAGCGTCAGCATTGATCAGTCGCTGCCGGGATTTCGTATTGAGGCCGAGACGATCACGGTCGGCGTGACGGGCGTGGAGATGGAGGCCCTGACGGCGGCGAGCGTCGCCGGGCTGACGCTCTACGACATGCTGAAGGCTGTGGACCGCAGCATGCGGCTTGATGGGCTGCGCCTCGTGCTCAAGACCGGTGGCGCGTCGGGAGAATGGCGCTCGGAGGATGAGCCGACGCCATGATTTCTCTTGATGAGGCTTTCGCCGCCGTGGAGGTGATCGCGCTCCCCTTGCCGGCGGAACGGGTTCCCCTGATCGAGGCGTTTGACCGGGTGCTGGCGGTCCCGCTCCTCGCTCGCACAGATGCGCCGGCGCGGCCGCTGTCGGCCATGGACGGCTATGCGGTGCGTGAGGCCGATCTCGGTCGGCTGCCTGTGGATCTGCCCGTCCAGCAGGTGATCTTTGCCGGCCACGCCGACCCCGCCCCGCTGGCGGCCGGGGCCTGTGCGCGAATCTTCACCGGCGCGCCGGTGCCGGAGGGGGCGGACCGCATCATCGTACAGGAGCAGGTCGAGGCGCTGGAGGGCGGCGCGCGCTTTTCCGAGACGCCGGGCAAGGCACGTCACATCCGCGCGTGCGGCTCCGACTTCCACGCCAACGAGATCCTTCTGGACGCCGGCGCCCTGCTGACGCCGCAAGCCATGGTCGCGGCGGCGGCCGCGGACTTCGCCACCTTGCAGGTCGTGCGCCGGCCGAAGGTGTTCGTCCTCGGCACCGGCGATGAGCTCGCCGAGCCCGGGCTCCCCGGAGAGCGGCCGGGGATGATCCCCGAAACGGTGTCTTTCGGCGTCATGGCCATGGCCGCGCGTTGGGGCGCCGAACCGGTCGGGCGGCGGCGCGTCGAGGACGACTCGAGTGCGCTTGAGACCGCCGCGGCGGAGGCCCTCAAGATCGCTGACGTGGTTGTGGTCACGGGAGGCGCGTCTGTGGGTGAACGCGACCATGCGCGCGCCATGTTCGCGTCGGCGGGACTCGAGTTGATCTTCTCCAAGGTGGCGATCAAGCCCGGCAAGCCGGTCTGGATGGGCCGCGCCGGCGGACGGCTGGTGGTGGGTCTGCCCGGCAATCCGACGTCCGCCATGGTCACAGCTCGGCTGTTCCTCGCCCCGCTGCTCGCGGGCCTCGTGGGACGCGGCGCGGGGACTGCCCTGTCTTGGCGATCGCTGACCCTTGCCGAGGGCCTGCCGACGCCTGGGGAGCGGGAGACGCTTCTGCGCGGCAAGCGGATGTCGGGCGGGGACGTCGCGCCCCTCGGCAACCAGGAGTCAGGCGCACAGCGGGCCCTGGCCGGCAGCGACCTGCTGATCCGCCGGCCGGCGGGAGCGCCGCCCGCCCTGGCCGGCGAGACCGTGAGCTGTCTCGACTTCTGAGCCGGCCGCGCGGCCGGCTGCCCCTCGGCATGTGCGAGGGGGAGGGGCGGCAGGTCAGTCGAGGAAGCGCGGGAACAACACCGTGTTCTCAAGCATGATGTGGGCTTCCAGATCGTCGCGGAACTTGCGGCAGCCCGCATAGAGCCGCCGCCATGAGCCGCAGGCGTCCGCCGGTTCCACCAGATTGCCGGTCAGCCGTTCCATCTCCCGCAGAAGGGCGCCGACGTCGTCATGCTCCATCATCATCCGGGCGATCGGGTGGCGGATCATGGGCGGGGCCCCGCGCAGCATCATCGGGAAGAGGACCTGCTCCTCCTTCTGCTGGTGGGCCTCCAGTTCGGCGGCGATCTCCTGCAGCAGGGCGGCCAGACCGATTGGGGCCTCGGGCGCGTCAGCATGGACGCGCTCCACCTTCCCGGCAAGTTCGATCAGCACCGGCCACTCGCGCCGGTGGGTCTCGTGATAGCGCTCCAGGATGTGGGCGATAAGCGCCGCATCGTCGAGGACGTTGAGTCCTTCCAGCGACAGCGGCGCTGCGGGCGGGTTGACGGCGAAGTGGGCGACCATGGGTGTCTCGCAGGCGACGGGAGGAACGCGACCGTAGCGCCGGCGCAGGCTCCCGGACTTGATCCGCCTCAAGTCATGACTTGAGCGATGCCGACGTGGCTCTGCGGTGTGCGCACCCGGGGACGTCGCAGCGAATCGCCTAGCGTTTGACGTCCGGGCCGCCGGACGGCCCCGCAGGTTCCACCGCTCGCAGGGGCAAGCCATGTCGATCGTCTCCGCCATCGCCGCAGATCGCGTTAGCCCGGATTTCAGTCTCAACGGGCCGGCCAGCGACGTCACCGTCGACGTGTCATCCTCCATCAACGAGTACCTGATGCGCGCGGACTGGCGGGTGAACGCCAACGCCAATCAGGGGTATTCGCTCGGCGGATTGATCCTGAACGTGTCGGGCAAGGTCGTCGCCAACTACTGGCTGTCGCAGGTCTATCCGGCGACGGTGGGACAGGCGCACCGGGAAGGGGATCTGCACATCCACGACCTCGACATGCTCGCGGGATACTGCGCCGGCTGGTCGCTGCGCACCCTGCTGACCGAGGGCTTCAACGGCGTGCCGGGCAAGGTCGAGTCCAGCCCGCCGCGCCATATGTCCAGCGCGATCGGCCAGATCGTCAACTTCCTTGGCACGCTGCAGAACGAGTGGGCGGGGGCCCAGGCCTTCAGCTCCTTCGATACCTACATGGCGCCGTTCATCCGGCTGGAGGGGCTCAGCTACGCTGAGGTCCGGCAGTACATGCAGGAGCTCATTTTCAATCTGAATGTGCCCTCCCGCTGGGGCACGCAGACGCCCTTCACCAATCTGACCTTCGACTGGGTTTGTCCGGAGGATCTCCGCGACCAGATCCCGATCATCGGGGGCGAGGCGGCCGACTTCACCTATGGTGACCTGCAGGCCGAGATGGACCTCATCAACCGGGCCTACATCGAGGTCATGTGCAAGGGCGACGAGAAGGGGCGGGTCTTCACCTTCCCGATCCCGACCTACAACATCACGCCTGACTTCCCTTGGGAGAGCGAGAACGCCGAGCGGTTGTTCGAGATGACGGCCAAATACGGGCTGCCGTACTTCCAGAACTTCATCAATTCCGACCTCAAGCCAAACATGGTCCGGTCGATGTGCTGTCGCCTGCAGCTGGATCTCAGCGAGCTGCTGAAGCGCGGCAACGGCCTGTTCGGCAGCGCCGAGCAGACCGGTTCGCTCGGTGTCGTGACCATCAACTGCGCGCGTCTGGGCTACTTGCACAAGGGTGACGAGGCCGGGTTGCTGGCCCGGCTGGACACCCTGCTCGACCTAGGGCGCGACAGCCTGGAGATCAAGCGCGGCGTGATCCAGAAGCTGATGGACGACGGGCTGTTCCCCTACACCCGCCGCTACCTCGGAACCTTGCG
>JAATWA010000022.1 GCA_013361095.1 Pseudanabaena biceps
CGATCCGCGGCTGACGGTCCAGGCCGGCCGCTCGCGCTTCAACCTGCCGGTGCTGCCGGCGGGCGACTTCCCGGTGATGTCGACCGAGACCGGCGGGACCCGCTTCACCGTGGCCAAGGAGGACCTGGCCCGGCTGATCGACAAGACGCGCTTCGCCGTCTCCACCGAGGAGACGCGCTACTATCTGAACGGCCTGTATCTGCACACGGTGGCCGAGGCCGGGGTGCCGCTGCTGCGCGCCGTGGCCACCGACGGCCACCGCCTCGCCCTGGCCGAGATGCCGGCCCCCGAGGGCGCCGCCGGCGGTCCGGGCGTGATCGTGCCGCGCAAGACCATCGACCAGGTGCGCCGCCTGCTCGACGCCGGCTCCGGCCCGGTCGAGGTCCAGGTCAGCCCGCAGAAGATCCGCTTCGAGTTCGGCGCCGCCTCCCTGACCTCCAAGGTCATCGACGGGGCCTTCCCGGACTATGTCCGCGTCATCCCCAAGGGCAACGACCGCCAGGCCGACATCGACAACGCCGTGTTCGCCTCGGCCGTCGACCGGGTGGCCACCATCTCGGCGGAGAAGAGCCGCAGCGTGAAGCTGGCCTTCGAGCTGGATCGCGTCACCCTGACGGTGCGCAACATGGAAGCCGGCCAAGGCGTCGAGGAGGTCGAGATCGGCTACTCGGACGAGCCGTTCGAGATCGGCTTCAACGCGCGCTACCTGCTGGACGTGGCCGGCCAGATCACCGGCGAGACCGCCAGCTTCCGCTTCGCCGACGCCGCCTCCCCCACCCTCGTCCTCGATCCGGGCGACCCGGGAGTGCAGTACGTGCTGATGCCGCTGCGGGTGTAAGGCGGGCGCAGGCTTACGCCGGCTTGATCACCTGGGCGGAGAAGCGCTCCATCTCCTTGGCCTGGGGCGACATCTGCAGCAGCAGCAGGTCGAGGCCGGCGGCCTCGAAGGCCTCGACCCGCGCCGCCACGTCCTCGGGCGTGCCAACGAGGCCCGGGCGCAGGCCGCGGTTGGAGACGCTGTACTCCTTCACCTTCAGCTCGCGCTCCAGCTCGGTGCCGGACAGCCACTGGTCGAAGTTGGCGAAGCCGGGCGGCGGCTTGCCCTCGGCCAGGCCGGGGATGGTGGTGATCCGCTCCAGCTCCCGCGCCGCCTCGGCCGCCGTGTCGCGGACGATGGCGTAGGCGGCCATGCCGAACTGCATCGGCGGCAGGCCGAAGGCCGCGCGCCGGGCCTTCATGTCGGCGACCTTCTCGGCGATCACCTCCGGGGCGTCGCCGTGCATGACATAGGCGTCGCAGTAGCGGGCGATCATGGTCTTGGCCGCCTCGGACTCGCCGCCGGCGTAGATCACCGGGCGCGGCCGGTCGGGCCGGACCACCGGCTTCGGCTCCACGATGGCGTCCTTCAGCTGGTAGTACCGGCCGACGAAGTCGGTGCGCGGCTGCGTCCACAGCAGGTCCAGAACCTGCAGCCACTCGGTGGTGCGGGCGTAGCGGTCGTCGTGCTGGTCGAACTGCAGGCCGTAGCTCTCCGCCTCCTTCGCCCACCAGGACGAGACGACGTTGAGCGCCAACCGGCCGTTGGCGATGCGGTCGATGTTGGCCGCCGCCTTGGCGAACAGGGCCGGCTGGTGGAAGTTCGGCCGGACGGCCGTCATCAGCTCGATCCGCTCCGTAACGGCGGCGAGCGCCGCGACCGAGGACCAGGCGTCCAGCGCCGGGGCCTCGATGCCCTTGATGTCGTTGAGGTTCAGCTCGGCGACCAGGGTCAGGTCGTAGCCGATCTGCTCCGAGCGCCGCACCAGAGACGACAGCGCCTCCCAGCTGGCCTCGCGCTCGTCATCGACGTTGCGCAGCCAGCCGCCGAACACCGGGGCCCAGTAGCCGTATCTCATGACGCGCGCCCCTTCTGTTCGGCGATGACCGCCACCAGCCAGTCGACCAGATCCTCGTGCGGATCGAAGCCCAGCACCTCGAGGGGTCTGGCCACGAAGTTCGACAGGGCGTTGATGTCGTAGAAGCGGGTCGAGCCGTCGCGGTCGTCGATCAGATACTCGACCGAGCCGATGTCCAGATGCGCCGCCTGGGCGATGGCCTCGGCGGCGGCGACGATCTCGGCCGGGGGCTCGAAGCGCGTCATGCTCAGGGCCGCCGCGCCCGGGCGCACCAGACAGGCGTCGGCCGGGCAAAGGTCGAAGGTCTCGCCGGGGCTCTCCACCTCCATGGCGTAGAGGAAGCGGCCGTTCAGCGTCTCGACGCGATAGACCCGGCCGTCCCGGCGCGGCGAGTACTCCTGCAGCAGGGCCACGCCATTGACCCCCACCGGGGTCTCGCCGGCCTCGGCGGCGACCGCCAGCTCCTCGGCGGAGTCATAGCGGACGATGCCGGCGCCGGAGCCGCCGATGTCGGCCTTGACCAGCACCGGGAAGCGCAGCCCGGCGGCGGCGGCGATCAGGTCCTGGCGGCGGTGCACGACGCGCGTCTCCGGCGTCAGCAGGCCGAGGGCCGAGATCACCGACAGCTGCCGCGCCTTGGAGGCGTCGACGTCAAGGGCTTCGGCGTTCAGCACCCGCGCCCCGCGCGCGGCCCAGTGGGCGTAGAGGCTGCGGGCGTAGAAGATCGGGTGCTCGGCCTCGCGCAGGAACGACGACATGGCCAGCCGGCTGAACACCACCGGCGCCGGAGGCGGCGAGCCCTGGGGGTCGAAGTGGTGGCCGGCGAAGGACGACTTCACATAGGCCACGCCGCGCCGGTCCAGCGCTGCGAACAGCGGCTCGAACCACTGGGGATGCTCGTACAGGATAGCCAGATCGGGCGTCGCGTCGCTCATGAACGCCCATCTGCGTTACAGCGAGGTGAAACGCAAGACCTGCCCGTCCGGACGCGCGGTCGCAGCCCCGATTGAATCGCCGCCGTGGCCGGGCTACCACCGCCCGGCCGTCGCGCCTGTGCGGGTGTGGTGAAACTGGTAGACGCGCCGGACTCAAAATCCGGTTCCGAAAGGAGTGTCGGTTCGAGCCCGACCACCCGCACCACGCCACTTAAGCGGGCGTCAACCGCTGTGCGCTAACCACACGGTCGGGGAAGCCGACGCGGAGCGCGAGCGTGACGACATCCGGGTGCCAGGGTTGCCGCGACGGCAAGGGCTTTGACCTGCCCTTCTCCATGGCCTTCCAGCCCATCGTCGACCTCGTCGAGCGCCGGGTTTTCGCCCATGAAGCGCTGGTGCGCGGGCCCGAGGGCCAGGGCGCCGGATCGATCCTGAGCCGCGTCGCCGACGACAACCGCTACGCCTTCGACCAGCAGTGCCGGGTCAAGGCGCTGGACCTCGCCGGCCAGCTCAAGCTGGCTGACGACGGCGCGAAGCTGTCGATCAACTTCATGCCCAACGCCGTCTACGAGCCGCGCGCCTGCATCCGGCTGACGCTGGCGACGGCGCTGCGCACCGGCTTTCCGCTGGACGCCATCATCTTCGAGTTCACCGAGAACGAGCGGGTCGATGCGACCCACCTGCTCAACATCCTGCGCACCTATCGCGCCATGGGCTTCCGCACCGCCATCGACGACTTCGGGGCGGGCTATGCCGGGCTGAACCTGCTGGCCCAGTTCCAGCCCGACATCGTCAAGCTGGACATGGACCTGATCCGCGGCATCGACCGCGACCCGGTGCGGCGGCGCATCGTGCGCGGGCTGCTGGAGATGCTGGGCGACCTGGACATCCAGACGGTCTGCGAGGGGGTCGAGACTGCCGACGAGCTGGCGACCCTGGCGGACATGGGCGTGCGCTACATCCAGGGCTACGCCATCGCCGCTCCGGCGTTCGAGAGCCTCGCCGCCCCGGTCGGCTTCGTCGGGCCCGCGCGCGCCGTCGCCTGACGCCCCTGCCCCGGGGCGCGACCGGAACGCGCCTTGGCCGGAGGGCCTGGCGCCTCCAGACTGCGCATATGACAGCCATTACCCTCGGCCCGCTGGTGCTGCCGGGCGACCGTTTCGCCCTGCTCGCAGGCCTCGTGTTGTTCCTCGTGATCACCGGCGTGCTGGCGGCGCGGGTCAGCCCGCGCTTCAACGGCTGGAGCACCGTCGTGGCGCTCGGCGCCCTCGCGGCCGCGCGGCTCGGGCATGTGATCGAGAACGCCGCCCATTTCGCGGACACGCCCTGGCGGGCCTTCGCCATCTGGCAGGGCGGCTTCTCCTGGATCTGGGCGGCGCCGGTGGTCATCGTGGCCACGGTGCTGATGCTGCCGATGCGGCGCGAGCGACTTTGGGCGCTGGCGCCGCTGCTCGTCGCCGGCGTGGTCGGCGCCGGCCTGATGCACCGGGCGGAGACCACCGCGCCCGTGCCGCCGCCGCCGATCGCCCTGATCAGCCTCGACGATACGGCGGTCGACCTCGAACGGCTCGCCGGCCAGCCGACGGTGATCAACCTGTGGGCCAGCTGGTGCGCCCCGTGCCGCCGCGAGATGCCGGCCCTGAAGGCGGTCCAGGCGGCGAACCCGGAGGTGCGCTTCCTCTACATCAACCAGCGGGAATCCGAGGCCACCATCCGCGCCTGGCTGGCGGACGAGGGGCTGACGCTGGGCCCGGTGCTGATGGACCCCCACGGGGCCGTGGCCGCCCACTATGGCGCGGTCGGCCTGCCGGCCACCCTGTTCCTCGACGCCGAGGGGCGACTGCGCGCCGCCCATCTGGGCGAAATCTCGCCCGAGGAACTGGCGCGCCAGCTGGCGCGGATCAACGGCTCCGGGCGCGCGCCTTGACCTGCGTGACGACCGGGCCGCTTGGAATGCCGGCGCATCGGGGCTAACCCGGGCGCGCGCGGCTCACTTCCGGCCCGCGACCCCGTCGGCGCCAGCCGACTGTCCCGCCTGTGATCCGACAGCTCATCCTGACCGACTTCCGCTCCTATGCGACCGCCCGGCTGGACACCGCCGGCGGGCCCGTGGTGCTGGTCGGACCGAACGGGGCCGGCAAGACCAACCTGCTGGAGGCGGTCAGCCTGCTGACGCCCGGGCGGGGGCTCCGTGGAGCCACCACCGCCGAGATCGGACGGCGCGAGCCCGGCGAGCGGAACGGACGTCCCTGGGCGGTCAGCGCCCGCCTCGCCGACGAGGTCCAGCTCGGCACCGGCGTGCCCGGCCCCGGCGCCGCGCGGCGGGTGGTGCGCATCGACGGCGAGCCGGCCCCGCCCGGCCGGCTGCTCGATCATCTCCGCCCGGTCTGGGCCACGCCGGAGCAGGACCGGCTGTTCTCGGACGCTCGCGCCGAGCGGCTGCGCTTCTTCGACCGGCTGGTGTTCGCCGCCGAGCCCGACCACGCCGCCGCCGTGGCGAGCTACGACAAGGCCCTGCGCGAGCGGCTGAAGCTCCTCGTCGATGCGGTCGAGGGGCCGCCGGCCGACCCGGCCTGGCTGGACGCGCTGGAGGCGCGGCTGGCGGACGCCGGGGCGCGGATCGCCCTGGCCCGCGCCGGCGCCCTCACCGCCCTGCAGGCGGCAGTGGATGCGCGCACCGACCGCCCCTTCCCCCAGGCCGACCTCGGGCTCGATGGGGCGGCCGAAAGCTGGGCGGCGGAGGGCGCCGATCGCGACACCCTGGTCGGGCGGCTGCTTGAGGGCTTCCGGGCCGCCCGGGCCCGGGACGGGGCGGCGGGCCGGTCGCTGTACGGCCCCCACCGCACCGACCTGACGGCGCTGCACCGGGCCAAGCAGCGACCCGCGGCCGAGGGCTCCTCGGGGGAACAGAAGGCGCTGGTGCTGAACCTGATCCTCGCCCAGGTCACGCGCCTGCGCGCGCTGGCGGCGCGACCGCTGCTGCTGCTCGACGAGGCCCCGGCCCATCTGGACGAGACGCGCCGCGCCGCCCTGTTCGCCGAGATCGAACACCTGGGGCTTCAGGCCTTCATGACCGGCACGGAGCCCGCCCTGTTCGCCGCGCTGGAGGGCCGCGCCCAGATGGTCCGGGTGCGGCCGGGCGCCCTCGAAAGCTAGAGGCCGAGCGCCGTCTGCAGCCCCGCCAGCAGCGGCCCGGCCGTGATCGGCTTGGGCAGATGCAGGTCCGCCCCGGCCTCAAGTGCCGCCGCCTGATGCTCGGCCATGGCGTTGGCGCTGAGCATGACAACCGGCAGCCGCGCGCGGCCCGAGACAGCTTCCTGCTCGCGAATGCGGCGCGTGGCGGTCAGCCCGTCCATCCCGGGCATCTGCATGTCCATCAGCACAAGGTCGAAGCGGCTGGCCTCCAGCGCCGCGAGGGCGGCCGCGCCGTCGTCGACGATGGTCAGCTCGACGCCCTGGCTGTCGAGGATCAGCTGCACCACCCGCTGATTCACCGGATGATCCTCGGCCAGCAGCACGCGTCGCCCGAAGAGCGCGGCGGCCGCGATCGGCAATGCGGCAGCCGCGACGGCAGAGTCCGTCACCGCGCCTCCCAGCGGCAAGGACACCTCGAAGCGCGCGCCCTCCCCCGGGCGGGCGTGAGCCACAATCGTCCCGTCCATCAGCTCGACCACCGCGCGGCAGATCGACAAGCCCAGCCCGGTCCCCCCGAAACGACGCAGGATGCTGGCGTCCGCCTGGCTGAAGCGCTGGAAGAGGAAGCCGGCCGCCGCGGCGTCGAACCCCACGCCGGTGTCGGCCACCACCAGCTGCAGGCGGTCGTCGCGCCCGGAAATGCCGACCGTGACGCCGCCCTCGTCCGTGAACTTGACCGCGTTGGACAGCAGGTTGGTCAGCACCTGGGCGATGCGGGCGCCGTCGCCCAGCCGCGGCGTGTCGAGCGCCTCCAGCTGAACCGTGAAGGTCAGGCCCTTGGCCTCCGCCTTATGCCGGAACACCTCCAGCACCGGCGCCAGCACCTCGACCGGCCGGAAGGGACGCGGGGTCAGCTCCAGACGCCCGGCCTCGATCCGGGCGACATCGAGCAGGTCAGACACCATCGCTTCAAGCTGGGCGCCCGAGCTCGCCACCAGCGACACCAGCTCGGCCTGGTGCGGCGACAGGTCGGTACGCGACAGGGCGTCGATGATGCCGATGACACCGTTCAGCGGGGTGCGCACCTCGTGGCTGACGTTGGCGAGAAAGTCGCTTTTGGCCCGGCTCGCGGCCTCGGCCGCCGCGAGCGCCGCGTCGCGCTCGGCCTCCAGCCGAAGGCGGTCGGTCACGTCCCGGGCGACGCCGTAGATCAGGTCGCCCCGGCGGCGCGCCCACCATTCGAAGTGCCGGTAGCTGCCGTCGCGGCGGCGGTAGCGGTTGACGAAGCCCGAGACCTGGCCGCCGGCGTCGACGGTCGCCATGATCTCCCGCGTCCCGGCCACATCGTCCGGATGGATCAGGGTGAGCAGCGGCGTCTGCAGCAACTCGGTCAGCGGAATGTCGAGGGTCGTCTCCCATGACCGGCTCAGCGACCGCATCCGGCCGTCGAGGTCGCGGATGCAGAGCATGTCGATCGAGACATCGAAGAAGGCCGCCATGTCCTCGGCCGCGGCCCCCATGCGGGGACGGAACGCCGGCGCATCGGACCGGTAATCGGAATCGAGGGACATGACCAACTCACTCAGACTGCCGCGAGCGTGCCACGCACATCTTAACCCTCCCTCTCCCGGTGGCGCCGGGCGCGCGGCTCGGGCACAAACGCGCCATGTCGTTCGATTCCCCGCCTGATCCTCTCGCGCCCGCTCGCGAGACCCTGAGGCGCGTCTGGGGCCACGGCGACTTCCGCGGCCTGCAGGGCCAGATCGTGACCGAGGCCCTGGCCGGGCGCGACGTGCTGGCGGTGCTGCCGACTGGCGGCGGCAAGAGCGTCTGCTACCAGATCCCCGCGATGCTGCGACGCGGCGTGGGCCTGGTCGTCTCGCCCCTGATCGCCCTGATGACGGACCAGGTCGAGGCGCTGAAGCAGCAGGGCGTGTCCGCCGCGCGCCTCGACAGCGGCGTCAGCCTCGACGAGCGCTCGCGCATCTGGCGCATGGCGCGCGAGGGCGCGCTGGACCTGCTGTACGTCTCGCCGGAAGGCCTGTTCTCCGGGGCCATGCTGGAGCGGCTGCACGAGATCGACCTCGCCCTGATCGCCATCGACGAGGCGCACTGCGTCAGCCAGTGGGGCCATGACTTCCGCCCGGACTACAGGGCGCTGGGTCGGCTGGCGGAGCTGTTCCCCGGCGTGCCGCGCATGGCGGTGACCGCCACCGCCGACCCCCGCACCCGCGAGGACATCGTCGAGGCCCTGCATCTGCAGGCGGCGGCGGTGTTCGTCGACAGCTTCGCCCGCCCGAACCTGCACCTGTCGGCCGAACGCAAGGCGGCCGCCTCGCGCGCCCGCACCGACGCGCGTGTGGTCGAGCTGGTCAGCGAGCGGCGCGGTCGCTCCGGCGTGGTCTACTGCGGCAGCCGCGACGGCACCGAACGTCTGGCCGAGGCGCTGGAGGCGGCCGGCGTGCCCGCCCTCGCCTACCACGCCGGCATGGAGGCGGCCGAGCGCGAGCGGCGGCTGGCGCGTTTCCTCGCCGAGGACGCGGCGGTGATGGTGGCGACCATCGCCTTCGGCATGGGGGTGGACAAGCCGGACGTGCGCTTTGTCATCCACGCCGACCCGCCCAGCTCGCTGGAAGCCTACTGGCAGGAGGTCGGACGCGCCGGGCGCGACGGCGACCCGGCCGAGGGCATCACCCTGTACGGCCCGTCCGACATCGCCTGGAGCCTGCGGCGTCTCGAGGGGCGGCCGATGGACGAGACGGTGCGCCGGGTGCAGGCCCGAAAGGCGCGCCAGCTATTCGCCATGCTGGACGGCGCCACCTGCCGGCCCCAGGCGGTGCGGCGCTATTTCGGCGAGACGGGCGCCGAGCCCTGCGGCGTGTGCGACCTGTGCCTCGACCCGCCCTCACGGCGGGACGCCACGGTCGAGGCGCAGAAGGTGCTGGCGGCGGTGCAGCGGCTCGGCGAACGCTTCGGCCGCGCCCGGGTCGTCGACCACCTGCTGGGCAAGGGCCGCGATCCGCAGCCGTCGGAGACCAGCCTGTCCACCTGGGGCATCGGCGCCGATGTCGACATCGCCGCGTGGCGCGACCTGATCGATCACCTGCTGTTCGAGGGCCTGCTGGTCGAGGCCCCCAATGACGGGCGGCCGCTGATCACCCTGGGCGACCCGGACCTGGTGCGGGCGGTCTATCGCGGCGAGCGGCGCGTGGAGACCGCGCATCGCGCGATCGCCCGGACCGAAGCCCCCCGTCGCCGACGGCGCGATGCGCTGGAGAGCCTCGACGCTGACCTGCGGGCCCGCTTCGAGGCGCTGCGGGCCTGGCGACGCGAGCGCGCCGCGGAGCAGCATGTGCCGCCCTACGTCATCTTCCAGGATCGCACCCTGCTGGAGATCGCCGCCGCGCAACCCGGTTCGCTGGGCGCCCTGTCACAGGTGCCCGGCGTCGGCCAGACCAAGCTGGCGCGCTATGGCGAGGCGGTGCTGAGGGTGCTGACGGCCTGAACCGCCAACCGCCGCCGACCTCAGGCCGGCAGCACATCCTCCTGCGGGCGCGGCGTGGCGGCGAACTGGCCGCCGCGGCGATAGCGCCACAGGTAGGTCGGGGCGATCGCCTCCAGCCCGGTCGGGGTGATGCCGAAGGCCGCCAGACCGGGCGCGCCGTCCGACACGACATTGTCCGACTGGAGCATCAGCACCTGGTCGCGGGTCAGCTGGGGCGCGATGCCGACGACGGCGGTGAGCTGGGCGAAGCTGCCGAGGATGCGCGCCGCCATGAAGGGGATCGGCAGCAGCAGGCGACGACGGCCGGTCTCGCGCAGAATGAGCTCGAGGATTTCCTTGAAGGTGAAGACCGACGGGCCGCCCAGCTCGTAGGTCCGGCCGCGCGCCTCGGGCCGCTCCAGCGATCCGGCGATGGCCTCGGCGACATCGCCGACATAGACCGGCTGGAAGCGCGTCACGCCAAACCCGATCAGCGGCAGCGCCGGCGACAGGGTAGCCAGGCTGGCGAAGCGATTCAGGAAGCCGTCGCCGTAGCCGAAGATGATCGACGGCCGCAGGATCACCGCGCCCGGCACGGCGGCGCGCACCGCGGCCTCGGCCTCGGCCTTGGTCCGGGCGTAGGCGGCCGGCGACCCGGCGTCGGCGCCGATGGCCGAAACCTGAACCAGACGCTCGATGCGACGGTCACGGCAGACCTCGGCGATGTTGCGGGCGCCCTCCAGATGAGAGGTCTCGAATCGCCCGCCGGGCCCCTCGAACAGCAGACCGACCAGGTTGACCGCGGCGTCCGCGCCGTCCAGCGCCGCCTCGACATCGGCGCGACGGGTGATGTCGCAACGCATCAGCTGGACCTGGCCGATGTCGCCGACCGGGCGCAGGGCCCCGGCCAGATGGGGTTTGCGCACCGCCACCCGCACGCGCCAGCCGCGCCGGGCCAGCGCCCGTACGGCCTGGGTCCCGACAAAACCGGAACCGCCGAACACGACGACGAGCTTGCCAGCCATCTGAGCCATGAATCCGGGTCTCCAAAGGATGTCCCCGCCGCTTAGACGATGGCGTCGCCCCCCGCAACGCAACGGCGCGACGCATACGCTCCGAAAGCCTGTTGACGACCCCCGGCGCCTGCCTTAAGGGTCCGCGCCTTCCGATCGATCAGGTCGGGCCCAGGTGGCGGAATTGGTAGACGCGCTGGCTTCAGGTGCCAGTGGCTTAACGGCCGTGGAGGTTCGAGTCCTCTCCTGGGCACCATATTCGAGAAGGGCGTCGGGGCCTCCCGGCGCCCTTCTTCCATTTCCGGCCTATCGCATCGCCGGCCCGGCTCGGCTATCGGAGGCATGAAGGAGAGGCGATGACCGTTCACCTGCACGAAGGCGACCTGCCGGACGATCTGGACCTCGGCCCGGTGGTGGCCGTCGATTCCGAAACCATGGGCCTGCGCTTCCGGCGTGACGCCCTGTGCGTGGTGCAGTTGTCGTCGGGCGACGGCGACGCCCATGTCGTGCGGCTGAAA
>JAATWA010000023.1 GCA_013361095.1 Pseudanabaena biceps
GGCCAGCCGGCCATCAAGCGACATGCCGGCGGCAAAGGGTGGCCGCCAATCGGCACTGAATTCAAAGCGTTGCCCGATGGCGGCGACCGGCCGCGGCCCCACTCGCCCGTCGGCAACGGCTTCGCCGGTCACTTTCGGCCACAACAGCACGCCGCCAGCCACCACGCTCAACGTGTCGGTCACGGGCCCGGCGATCGATGCCTCCACACCGCGATTGACGACATCGCCCAGCACATCGAAGCGGTTGTTGGCATCAAGATTGAAATAGGGCTTGGAGATATCAAACACGCCGGCGACCAGCTTGATGTCATCGGTAATGGCATAGCGCAGCCCGGCGTCGAACTGTCGCGTCTTGATCGCCGGCAAGGCTTCGTTGCGGTTGGCGGCATTGCCTGGCGCGATACCGCTCTCCTCCAGCCCGTTGACAGCGCCGGCATAGACCACCAGCCGCGACGAAAGGCTGGCGGAAACGGTCAGATTGTAAAGCAACGGCGCCGCAACCGTGGCCTGGATGCCGCCCGTCGGAAGGTCGATGCGTTTCCGATAATCCGAATATTGCAGCCCGGCGGCGACTTCGCCGATCCCCAGCCAGCGTCCCTCATAGGCCAGTCCCGCCGTCCATTGCCGCACTTCGTCATTCTGTTGCGGGCCAAAGCGGAACACCGGCCGCAGTGCCTGTGACGGCGTGAAGATATTGACCGGACCAAGCTCGACAATGTCCGAGCCGCCGAAACGCCGGTCCCCGGCGCGCCCGCGCAACGCCAGGTGCACCAGGTGGCGGCGCGGGCCATCATCGACCTGCCGGGTCAGCCGCACTTCGCCGCTCAACGACGAGAACGCCAGTTGCGGATCGACGAACACCCGCTGTCGGCCGCTGCCATCCGGGCGCAGCTCACGCACCAGGTTCGACATCTGATCATCGCGCACCCGCGACGATCGGAACAGTCCGGCGCGGAGCAGCCATTTCGGCCCGATCTGCCAATCCGCCAACACGCCGATATTTGCATCGGTACCAGTGCCATGGACCCATTCGGGGCCAAAGCGTTCCCGGCGCGGCAACAGCGGCGGCAGGAACTCGCCGGCCGGCAACACAGTCGTCCGGTGATCGTCATACAGCGACCGCACGACACTGGCGAAGGGCAGGATGGTCACGCCGGCCGCTGGTTGCCACTGGACAATCAGGCTGCCGCCAACCTGATTTTCCAGTGTCCGGTCAAAGCCATTTTCCAGCCGCCCCGAAGCGCCCAGCCCGAGGCTCAGCGTCTCGCCGACCGGCAGCGTCGCATCGACTTCGGCATTGACCGTCCCCCAGGCATCGGCGCCGATCAGCACGCTTGCCGCTGCTTTGTCGCCCGGCCGGCGGAAGCCGAAATCGACAAGGCCGGTCGGCGCCGGAAACGGGCTGCCCAGCGCGCTCAGGCCGACGCGGATGGTGGTGGTGCGGCTAATCCGGCTGTTGGGTGTAACCACGGGGTCGAAATACAGGCCATCGATCCGCACATTGCCGGCCGCCACCGGCGAAAAACCGCGCACGTTCATCTGGTTATAGATGCCGATGACTTCGCGGCCGATGGTGCTGCCAAAGGCGTCGCCGGATTGGCGGACGGCGTTTTCATCGGCGCGGCTGCCGGTGGCGGCAACCACAGGTGCGCCGGGCTCGGCCGGCACCGGCTGGCCCGAGGCAACCGCAAGAACCGTCGCCAGTGTGGAAAAACCCCCTGTCATCCCCGCCTCGATTGCCCGACACGGCCGCCAAGGCAAGAAGTCTTTGGCTGGCCCTGGTCAGAAATCGCCAATCAGAAATCGACGGTTAGATAGCCCTGCGCCACCCGGCCTGCGACCTGCCCATAGGCGCCGGCGCCGCGCGGCCCAGGGCCAAGCACATTGAACAGATTGCCGACCTGCAGGCGCGCCACCGCCGAGGTTCCCCCGAGCTTGAAGGCATAGCGCGCGCCTGCATCGACAAATGTCCGCCGTGGCAGGCTGACGTTGTTGTTTACGGTGGTGATTTCGGGGCTGCGATGCGAGGCGACCAGATCGAGCGACAGGCCGGGCGCAATGGGCGGCCGCCAATCGGCCGAAAATTCCAGCCGTTGCGACAGCGCCCCGACCGGGCGTGGCCCGATCAGCCCGCGCTCGACCGCCTCTCCGGTCACCCGCGGCCACAACAGCACAGCGCCTGCCACCACCGACAGATGCCGCGTCACCGGCCCGGCCAGCGAGGTTTCGATGCCGCGGTTGACCACCCGCCCCAGCGCATCGAAACGCCCATCGACGCCCAGGTTGAAATAGGGCTTCGAGACATCGAAAGCCCCGGCCACCAGCCTGATGTCATCGGCCAGCGTCCAGCGCAGCGCGGCGTCGAACTGCCGGGTGCGGATCGCCGGCAGGGCTTCGTTCCGGTTGACGGCGTTGTTGGGGGCGACGCCGCTTTCCTCGAGCCCAGTAACAAAGCCGCCATAGGCCTCGAGCGCCGGCGACAGGCTGACAGCCGTGTTGATACTGACCAACAGCGGGCGCGCCCGGGTTTCCACTTTGGCATCGGGCAGGCCGATTCGCTTGCGATAATCGCTATACTGAAAACCGACCGAAAGCTCGCCGACCCCGTCCCACCTGCCTTCATAGGCCAGCCCGCCGGCAAGCTGCTGCACGCGGTCATGCGACTGTTCGGTAAAGGCAAAGCGGTCCGGGCGCGGTGCCGCCTGCACGCCACCGGTGCGGATCGGCCCCAGATCAATAATGTCCGTGCCACCAAACCGCCCGGTGCGCAGCCGCCCGCGCAGCGACAGATGCAGGCGGTGGTTGCGCGGGCCGTCGACAAATGTGCGGGTGGCGCGCACCTCGCCACTGGTGGCGGCAAACAGCAATGGCGGATCGATGAAGACCAATTGCGTCGCGTCGCCGGCCGGCGTGATATCGACCATCAGGTTCGAAGCGCCCTGGCTGATGTCGCTCCAGGAATGAAACAGCCCGGCCTTGACCCGCCAGCCGCCGGCATCGGCATCGATGGTGATGCCGGCATTGCCGTCGACATAGGTTTCAACCGCCCAGTCCGGCCCTGTGAAGCGCCGGCCGGGCAGCGGTGACGGCAGAAAATCGCCGGCCGGAATGAATTCCGGGCCGGCGTCGTCGCGGCCGAACACCACCCCGATGAACGGCACTACGGTGAGGCCGGGCGTTGGCCGCCATGCAGCGATCAACCCTGTATCGACGGCATTGAACCGGGTCCGGTTGTAGAAGCGGTCACGAACAAGCGCTACTCCGCCACCGATGGCCAGCGTAGATGTCAAGGGCATCGCCACATCGACTTCGACCGAAAATCCGCCCCAGCCGTTGCCGCTGACCAGCGCACTGCCGCCAGCGCTATCGCCCGGCAGCCGCAACCCGAGGTCGACAATACCCGTCGGCGCCGGAAACGGGCTGCCCAGCGCTGATGGCCCGACCCGGATCACCGTCGACCCGCCGATCCGGTCCGACAGCGGGATGACGGAATCAAAAAACAGCCCGTCGATACGCAGATTGCCGGCATCGCTCGGCGAAAAACCGCGCACTTGATCGGCATCGTAAAGCCCGATTTCCTCGCGCCCGACCACTGTGCCAAAGGCGTCACCGGCCTGGCGGACGGCATTTTCGCCGGCGCGGGCGCCGGCGGCCGTCAGGGCCGCAGGCTCAACGGGCGGCGGCGCCGCCGCAATCAGCAGCGGCGCGCCAAGAACTGGCAATGCCATGCGCAATGCTTGATACATTGTATCATGATTGGCGCATGGCGGCGATCAGTTCAATAGCGGTAATGATCCGGCTTGAACGGGCCGCTGGTGCCGACGCCGATATAGCCCGCCTGCTTGTCGGTCAGCTTGGTCAGCTTCACACCGAGCTTTTCGAGGTGAAGCATCGCGACCTTTTCGTCGAGGTGCTTGGGCAGCACATAGACTTGGTTCTTGTACTGGTCCGACTTGGTCCACAGTTCGATCTGCGCCAGCACCTGGTTGGTGAAGCTGGCCGACATGACAAACGACGGGTGGCCGGTGGCGCAGCCGAGGTTGACGAGGCGGCCCTTGGCAAGGACGATAATCTGGTTGCCATCGGGGAATTCGACAATGTCGGTGCCCGGCTTCACTTCGGTCCACTTGTAGTTCGACAGCGCAGAAATCTGGATTTCGCTGTCGAAGTGGCCAATGTTGCATACGATGGCGTTGGGTCGCATCGCCATCATGTGCTCGGCGGTAATGACATCGGCGTTGCCGGTGGCGGTGCAGAAGATGTCAGCACGCTTGACGGCCTCTTCCATGGTGACGACTTCAAAACCTTCCATCGCGGCCTGGAGCGCGCAGATCGGATCGATTTCGGTGACCATGACGCGGGCGCCGCCGTTGCGCAGCGACTGGGCCGAGCCCTTGCCGACATCGCCGAAGCCGGCGACGCAGGCGACCTTGCCGGCGAGCATGACATCGGTGGCGCGGCGGATGGCGTCGACCAGCGATTCCTTGCAGCCGTAAAGATTGTCGAACTTCGACTTGGTCACGCTATCGTTGACGTTGATCGCCGGGAACGGCAGCTCGCCTTTCTTGGCGATTTCATAAAGACGGTGCACGCCCGTGGTGGTTTCTTCCGAAACGCCCTTCAGGTTCTTGACGGTTTCGGTGAGATAACCCGGACGCGCCTTGATGAACGCCTTGAGCGCGCGCTGGAATTCGACTTCTTCGTCATTCTCCGGTTCACCGAGTGTTGCGCCGGCTTCGAGCTTGGCACCCCACAGCGCGAACATGGTGGCATCGCCGCCATCATCGAGGATGATGTTGGCGGTCTGGTCACCCCAGTTGAAGATGTCGCCGACATAATCCCAGTATTCGGCCAGGCTCTCGCCCTTGATGGCGAAAACCGGAATGCCCTTGGCAGCGATCGCTGCGGCGGCATGATCCTGCGTCGAAAAGATGTTACATGTCGCCCAGCGGACATCGGCACCCAGCGCGACCAGCGTTTCGATGAGCACTGCGGTCTGGATGGTCATATGCAGCGATCCGGTGATACGCGCGCCCTTCAGCGGCTGTGACGCGCCGAATTCCTCGCGCAGCGCCATCAGGCCGGGCATTTCGGTTTCGGCGATCTGGATTTCGCGGCGGCCAAAGCCGGCGAGGCCGATATCGGCGATGACATAATCATTGAAAGCAGTGGTGGTCGTCACGGGGCCAAATCCTGATCGTTTAGAAGCAAGGCTGCGACATAGGCGGGTGCCGCCAGCGGAGCAAGTATAAAGATATCTTTATATGATGACGGTATTGGTCGGCTGACGCTAAATGGCCGATTTCAGGCAATGTGTCGCAGTCATTTCGCGCTAGCGACGGCGCCGGGGTATCCTTACACTTCAAAGACGGACAGGCAGTTACAGGGGACAGACGGATGCAGATGACCAATTGGTGGGACTGGGCGTTGCCGATCATCACATCGGTCGGCCTCAAGATCGCCAGCGCCTTTGCGCTCTACATGGTTGGCCGCTGGTTGATTAGCTTTGCCATCAACATGACCTCGCGGGTGCTGACGGCGCGCAATTTCGATCCGACTTTGCAGCGCTACATTGCAAATATCCTGGCGGTCGTCCTCAACATCGTCCTCGTCGTCGCCATTCTCGGTTATTTCGGCGTGCAGACGACCAGCTTTGCCGCTCTCCTCGCCGGTGTCGGTCTCGCCGTTGGCGCCGCCTGGTCGGGCCTGCTCGGCAATTTCGCCGCGGGTGCCTTCCTCATCATCTTCCGCCCCTACAAGGTCGGTGACTATGTCGTTGCTGGCGGCATCGAGGGAACGGTGACCGAAATCGGCCTGTTCAACACCACCATCACCTCGCCCGACAATGTCCAGACGATCGTCGGCAATGGCAAGGTTTCGGGCGACACCATCAAGAATTTCAGCGCCTACAGCTATCGCCGTGTCGAACGCACGGCGCAGCTGGCGTTCGGCGTTGATCCGCTCGCCGCGATCGCGTTGCTCAAGCCGGCGCTGGCCGCCATCCCCAATGTCGTCGCCGATCCGGCGCCCGATGTGGAGATCATCGATTTCAACGAGCGCGGCACTTTGCTGGCGGTCCGCCCCTATTGCCATACCAGCCATTATTGGCAGGTCACCTTCGATACCAACAAGCTGATCGCCAGCAGCTTCGGCGCCGCCGGCTTCCCGCCGCCGTACACGGTAGAGCGCGAAGAGCAGGTGCAGTTCGACAGGCTCGCCAAGAAATAACGCGGGGCTGGTCAACCGGGCGTTGCGGCGGCAAGGTGGCAAATCTGCTTCCATGTTGCCGGAACCCTTGATGATTGCGCGATTTCTACCCGTTGGCACCCTTGCAATGACCGCCCTTCTGGCTTCGGCCGCCCAAGCCGCACCGCTCGCTTATCCTGCCACACCGACCGTCAATCAGACCGATGTCCAGCATGGCACGCCGGTTACCGATCCCTATCGCTGGCTCGAAAATGATGTCCGCACCGATCCCAAGGTCGCGGCGTGGGTGGACGCAGAGAACAAGGTCACCAACGCCTATCTCGCCACCCTGCCGCGGCGGGACGCCATCAAGTCGCGGCTGACCGAGCTCTGGAATTACGAACGCTTCGGCATCCCGCGTCTGCGCGGCCAAACGAAATTCTACACACGCAATTCCGGCCTGCAGAATCAAGCGGTGCTCTATGTCCAGCAAGGCGAAGGCGAGCCCCGTGTGCTCATCGACCCCAACCCCTGGGCCAAGGATGGTGCGACGGCGCTGGCTGAATGGGAACCGTCGAGTGATGGCCGGTTTCTGGCCTATGCGGTGCAGGACGGCGGCACCGACTGGCGGACGATCAAGGTCCGCGACGTGGCCATCGGCACCGACCTGCCAGATACCATCGAATGGGCCAAATTCACCGGCATTGCCTGGTTGAAGGATGGCAGCGGCTTTTTCTATTCGCGCTTTGCAGCGCCCGCAGCGAGCGAGAAATTCCAGTCGGCCAACCTCAACCAGCAATTGATGTTCCATGGCCTCGGCACGCCGCAAGCCAATGACAATCTGATTTACGCAACGCCCGACCGGCCGAAATTGGGCCATCGCGGCCAGGTGACCGATGATGGCCGCTGGCTGGTCATTACCTCATCGGAGGGCACCGACGACCGCTATGAAGTCGGCGTCATGGAACTGAGCAAGCAACAGGGCCCGCGCACGCTGATCAAGGGCCTCGACCATAGCTGGGAACTGGCCGGTAGCGACGACAACACCCTGTTCTTCACCACCAACAAGGATGCGCCGCGCTATCGCCTCGTCGCCGTCGATGCCATCACTGGCACGACCGCCGAGATCGTCCCGCAAGGCGCAGCGACCATCACCAGTGCGGCGCTGGTCGGCAAGCGCTTCGTCATCGAAACGCTCAGCGACGCCAAATCGGTGGTCAACCTTTATGAACGCGACGGCAAACCAGCGGGAACCGTGCCGCTGCCCGGCATCGGCACGGCGGCAGGCTTTGAAAGTGGCGACAGCCCGGTCACCCATTTCGCCTTTTCCAGCTTCAACCAGCCAACCACCATCTTCGCCTACAACAGCGCTACCAACATGGCCGAGGCGATCCGTACTCCCAGCGTCGCCTTCAACCCGGAAGACTTTCGGGTGTCGCAAGTGTTCTTCAAATCAAGGGACGGGACGCGGGTGCCGATGTTTGTCAGCCACCGCAAGGACCTCGACCTATCGAAACCGCATCCGACGTTGCTCTACGCCTATGGCGGCTTCAACATCTCCAGCACCCCGGCGTTCTCACCCTCGCGGCTGGCCTGGATGGAAATGGGCGGCGTGTTCGTCGTCGCCAACATCCGCGGCGGCGGCGAGTATGGCAAGGCGTGGCACGATGGTGGCCGCCTTGCGAACAAACAGAATGTCTTTGATGATTTCATCGCCGCTGGTGAAGCTTTGATCGCCAAGGGTCTGACGACGCCGCAGCAACTTGTGGTGCAGGGCGGCTCCAATGGCGGGCTTCTGGTGGGCGCCGTCGTCAACCAGAGGCCCGATCTGTTCGCCGCCGCGCTTCCCGCTGTCGGCGTGATGGACATGCTCCGCTTCGATCGCTTCACAGCCGGGCGCTACTGGATCGATGATTATGGCGATCCGGGCAAGCCGGCCGATTTCAAGACGCTGATCGCTTACTCGCCTTATCACAACATCCACGCTGGCGATTACCCGGCGATCCTGGTGACCACCGCCGATACCGATGATCGCGTTGTTCCCGGCCACAGCTTCAAATATGCCGCCGCGTTGCAAGCGGCGCCGACCGGTGACAAGCCGCACCTGATCCGCATCGAAACCCGCGCCGGTCATGGCAGTGGCAAGCCGACCGCCAAGATCATCGCCGAGGCGGCAGACCTGTGGGCCTTTGCCGGAAAATGGACCGGATTGACGACGGAACCCACGAAATGAACCGCCAAACCGCCCTTGCCGCCTTGCTGATCGGTCTGCCTGCCATGTCGTCTGCTGTTTCCGCCGCCCCACTTGCCTACCCATCGACGGCGACGGTGCCGCAGGTCGATGTTCAGCATGGCGTCCAGGTGGCCGACCCCTACCGCTGGCTCGAAGGCGATGTCCGCACCGAAAAGCCGGTGGCTGATTGGGTGACCGCACAGAACAAGGTGACGCAGGATTACCTGGCGACGCTGCCAGGACGCGATGCACTGAAGGCGCGGCTGACCGAATTGTTCAACTATGAGCGCGTCACGCTGCCCGAAGCGCGCGGCAATGCCGTCTTCTTTCGCAAGAACTCCGGCCTGCAGAACCAGTCGGTGCTGATGGTGCAGGAGGGCGCCAACCCGGTCCGTCCGTTGATCGACCCCAATCTCTGGGCCAAGGATGGCGCGACGGCGCTCGCAGAATGGACCGCCAGCCCCGATGGCAAACGCGTCGCCTATGCGATTCAGGACGGCGGCACTGATTGGCGGACAATCAAGGTTATCGATGTCGCGTCAGGCGCCATCCTGTCGGACGATCTCGATTGGGTGAAGTTCTCGCCGATCGCCTGGAACGCCGATTCCTCGGGCTTTTTCTATTCGCGGCATCCGGCGACCGAGAAGGGCAAGGATTTCGTCTCGGCCGTCTATGATCACAGCGTCTGGTTCCACCGCGTCGGTACCCCGCAAAGCGCCGATACGCTGGTTTACGCTTCGCCCGAAAATCGCGGCTATTATAATCAGGCTCAAACAAGCGACGATGGCCGCTGGCTGGTGGTGCGATCAAGCACCGGCTCTGACGACACTTACGAGATCCGCGTCAAGGACCTCGCCGACCCCGAGGCCAGGCTAACGACGCTGGTACCCAAGCGCGCCAATGACTGGCGCTTCATCGGCGCGCATGGCGACACGCTGTATTTCGTCACCAACCTCAATGCGCCGCGCTATCGTGTGGTTGCTTTTGACAAGAACAGCACGACCCCGCGTGAAATCATCGCCGAAGGCAAGACGACGCTGACCGGCGGCTCGATCATCGGCGAAACGCTGCTGGTCACCGCACTTCAGGATGCCCGCACTTCGGTGCGTCGCTACAGCCTCGTCGGCAAACCCGATGGTGAGGTGGCGCTGCCCGGCCTCGGCACCGCCAGCGGCTTCGACGCCGTGCCCGGCACCAGCACCGCCTATTACGCCTTCACCAGCTTCAACGCTCCGACAACGCTCTATCGCTACGACGCCAAGACCAACAGCAGCAGCGTGTTTGCGGCGCCAAAGGTTGCATTCAATCCGTCGGACTATGTCGTCGAACAGCGCTTTTTCATATCAAAGGACGGCACCAAGGTGCCGATGTTCGTTGCCCACAAGAAGGGCCTCGATCTGTCGAAAGGCGCGCCGACGCTGATGTATGGCTATGGCGGCTTCAACATCAACGTGCTGCCGGCCTTCCAGGTCGATGCGCT
>JAATWA010000024.1 GCA_013361095.1 Pseudanabaena biceps
CAGCGCCAGCCGGCGGCCGACCTCCTGCTTGTTGGTCGGGTGGATGTCGAAGCGGTCGCCGATGTCGATCGCCACCGCCAGGCCGGCGCGCCCGTCGGCCGCCACAACCCGCCGCTGGCTCTCGCGCAGCTCGGCCCAGAACGACCGGGTCGGCTGCGAGGCGCGCGGCCCGAAGTCGGCCAGCTGCACCACAAGGAACGGCAGATCCTGGCTTTCGAAGCGCGTCCGCCAGGCGGCGAACAGGCCGTTCAGCAGGTCGCGGTAGCGCGCGGCGTCGCTGACGTTCGACTCGCCCTGGTACCAGGCCACGCCCTTCAGCCCCCAGGGGCCCAGCGGCGCGATCATGCCGTTGTACAGGGTGGTCAGCCCGCTGCCGCCGATCCAGGGCGTCCGCGGCGTCGCCGGCAGCTCGGCCAGAGGCGCGGCGACCCGGTAGCGGAAGGTGTCGCCGAGCGGAATGCGCGTGCCGTCGGCCAGCACCAGCGCCTTGTCTTCGGCCGGCCCCCAGGCTCCGCCGCCGCCGCCCGTGTCCAGCACCCCGACAGCGATCAGGTTGTCGCCAGCCCGGAGCGAGCCGGCGGAGATGGCGTAGCTGCGCGGCGTCTGCCAGCCCTCCTGTCCCCCGACGAAGCGGCCGTTGACCCAGGTGGTGTCGAAGTCATCAACCGGCCCCAGCTCCAGCCGCGCCGCCTGGCGCGCCTGGTTCCGGGTCAGGCGCACCGTGGTCCGCAGCCACACCAGGCCGTCAAAGGTCGCCAGCTCCGGCGTGGTCTCCCAGAAACCTTCGGCCGGCAGGGTGGCCCAGTCGGCGTCGCTGTGGCGCGGGCTGTTCCAGGCCTGGCGCGTGCCCGCGTCGCGGCCGCGCCACCAGGTGTCGCTGATATCCCGGTAGGCCGCCTCGCCGGCCTCCGGCGAGCGGGCATAGAGCGCCAGCACGTTCAGGGCGGCGTCGAACCCGCCCAGCCGCCGCAGGGTCGGCTCGTCCAGCCAGTCCTCGATGATCGACCCGCCCCAGGACGCGGCGATCAGCCCGATCGGGACGTTCTCGGTCCGGCGCAGCTCGCGGCCCATGAAGTAGCAGGCGGCCGAGAAATGGCTGACGCTGTCACGGGTCGCCGGCGTCCAGCGGGCCACCGCCTCGCCCGGCGCACGCACCGCCGGCTGGCTGTTGCGCGCCACATTGAACAGTCGCAGGTCCGGATCATCGACGGCGGAAAGCTCGGCGTCGGCATTGGCCGACTGCCGCACCGTCCACTCCATGTTGGACTGGCCGGAGCACAGGAAGACGTCGCCGCCGGTCAGGCCCGACACGCTTTGGCTCCGTCCCCCCGCTTCGGCGGTCAGGTCGAGACGCTGCCCGGCCCCGATCGCCGGCAGGTCCACGCGCCAGGCCCCCTCGATGTCGGCGAGGGCCTGAAAGGTGCGCTCGCCGGCGCGCACGGTGACCACCGTCCCCGGTGCCGCTCGGCCCCAGACGGGCGCCGGCCGGTCGCGCTGCACGATCGCCCCGTCCTGGAACATCGGGTCCAACAGCGGGGCGGCCGGCGCCGCTCCGGGGGTCTGGGCCGCCGCCCCGGCCAGACCAAGGGCCCACGACAGGGCGACGGCAGGGAACGCGACGGCGGTTCGGGACACGGGCGACTCCGGAGACTCTAGCGGCGGACTTCGATCTGCCGGCCTTCATAGACCACCGTACGGTGCGGCGTCGCGGCCGGATCGACGCCGGAGGCGCCGGGACCGTCGATGAAGCGCACATGCACCGTCCGTTGCGCCGCCATGCCCGGATAGGCGCCGGCGCGGTCGCCGAGGGTCAGCACGCCGCGCGCGTTGTCCCAGCGGATCGGGGTGACGGCGAAGGCGCCCTGTTCGTAGCCGTAGTCGAGGCCGGCGTCCTCGTAGAGCTCGAAGGCGCCGTCGGCCCCGGCGTAGACCACCAGGGTCAGCGGCCCGTCCTTCATCTGGCCCGTGTGCTGGATGTCCTGACCGGTCGGCAGGATGGCCCCGGCGCGGGCGAACACCGGAATCGTCCCCACCGGCGCCGGCACCGTGACGCGGCTGCCGCCGGCGTAGGTCGCGCCGGTGCGCAGGTCGTACCAGGCGCCACCCGCCGGGAAGTAGACCTCCCGCTCGCGGGCCCGGTAGGCCGTCACCGGCGCCACCATCAGGGCCGGGCCGAACATGTACTGGTCATTGATGTCGCGCACCGCCCGGTCAGCCGGGAAGTCCATCACCAGCGCCCGCATGATGGTGCCGTCGCGCCGCCAGGTGTCGCCGGCGAGGCTGTAGATGTACGGCATGACCCGGTAGCGGACGCGCATGGCGTCCTCGAAGGCGGCGTAGGCCTCCGTGCCCGGCTCGGCGAGGTTGTAGACCTCGCGCAGCGGGAACTCCCCGTGCGACCGGAAAATCGGCGACCAGGCCCCGAACTGGAACCAGCGCAGGTTCAGCTCCAGCCATTCGGCCGCATCCTCGGGCGTCATGCCCGCCGGATTGGAGTAGCGGGCCTCGACCGAGAATCCGCCGATGTCGTGGGTCCAGTTCGGCACCCCCGAGAGGCTGGTGTTCAGCCCGGCCGAGATCTGGTCGTGCAGATTGTCCCAGCGCGCCACCACATCGCCCGACCACAGGGTCGAGCCGGTGCGCTGCAGGCCGCCCCAGGCGGCGCGGGTCAGGATGTAGCTGCGGCGTCCGCCCAGCTCCTCGCGGAACCGGCGATAGACGTTCTCGGCGTTCACCAGCGGGTAGCTGTTGAAGTACTCGGCCGCCGGCCCGATCGCGGTCGGCCCCATGCGCAGGGTGCGCTCCGGGATGTCGAGGTTGGAGTGCATGTCCGGCTCGACCGAATCCAGCCACCAGCCGTCGAAGTTCATGCCCCGGAAGCTGTCCGAGATCTGGTTCCAGTAGAGCTCCGCCGCGGCCGGCAGATAGGGGTCGTAGAAGCTGTTGGCGTAGCCCGGGCCGACCCAGTCGCGCGCCCCGACCTCGACGTTGCGGCGATACATGCCGCCGATCGCGTCCAGCTCCTTGTAGTGATCCGTCGTCGGATAGAACTTCGGCCAGACCGAGATGATGATGTTGCCGTCCATCTCATGGATGTCGCGGACCATCTGCGCAGGATCGGGGAAGCGGGCGGCGTCGAATTCGTGGCTGCCCCAGGCGTTCTCGGGCCAGTAGAACCAGTCCTGCACGATGTTGTCGATCGGCAGGCCCAGCTCGCGGTAGCGGCGCATCACGCCGACGATCTGCTCCTGGGTCGAGTAGCGCTGGCGGCTCTGCCAGAAGCCGTAGGCCCAGCGCGGCAGCATCACCGACTTGCCGGTCAGGGCGCGATAGTCGGCCACCACGCCGTCGAGGTTCTCCGCCGCCATGAAGTAGTAGTCGATGGCGTGGCCGACCTCGGACGCCAGGCTCAGCGCGCCCTGGTCCTGCGGCGGCAGCGGGTCGAGGTGGCGCAGGGCGATGTAGCCGTCCTGCGGGGTCCACTCGATGCGGATCGGCACGCGGCGGTTGGCGTCCATCTCGACCTGGAAGTCATGGTCGAACGGGTTCCAGTTCTGGCGCCAGTTCTCCTCGACGACCTCGCCGTCGATCCACACCTTCACATAGCCCGAGGAATAGAGCTTGAACTTGTGCAGGCCCGCGGTCGGGGTCTCGATCGTCCCTTCCCAGGTGACGGTCACGCCTTCCTGACCGGGCCGGCCCATGTCGCCGGTCTGCACCGGGGCGCCCGGCTGGGCCTTGAAACCCGGCGGCCAGCCCTGGTGGTCGCGGATGAACTCGTAGTTCACCTGCCCCTCCGGCCGCTGCAGCCGCAGCTCGCCGTTCTCGTAGTAGCTGGCGGTCAGGCCGCCGAACGCCCCACTGCTGTCACGCACGATCAGCCGCTCGGTCAGGTGGCCATAGGGCCGCGGGTCGCCGAAGCGCGTCATGGAGTTGTTGTCCCACAGCAGGCCGTAGTTGCGGCTGGAGACGACGAACGGGATGCCGGAGTCGATGTTGTGCTGGGTCAGCAGAACGTCATGACCCTTGTAGTCCATCACCCCCTGCTGGTGCTGGCCCAGCCCGTAGAAGGACTCATCGGCCGGGCTCTCCCAAACCTGCCGCAGGCGGCGGAAGGCGTGCTGGCCGTTCTGGTCCTCGACGATCGTGGGGCTCAGCTCGCGCGCGCCCGGCCGCTCCGCCAGGATCTCGCGCCCCGCGGCGTCGAGGAAGCGCACCGCCCCGCTGACGCGCGACACCTCGGCCGCCGCCGCCGCCGTGCGCAGCACCACCACATCGTCGCGCACCTCGACCCGGAAGGGCGTTTCGGCCGACGGCTGGGCCACCACCTGCAGGCTCGGCGGCAGGGTGAAGTCGGACCCGGCCACGGCGGTGACCCGGATGATGTCCGGCCCGTAGACCTGCAGCCGCACCCGGCGCGCCGCGCCGTCCTGCGGCGTGACGATGATGCCGGCGGTGGTGCGCTCGTAGGCGGCGGCCTGCTGCACCGGCGCGGCGGGCGCAGGCGCGGCGACAGCGGCGCCCAGCGGCGCGAAGGCGAGGGCGGAAGCCAGAAGCAGGCGGCGGGCCAGGGCGGAAGTCATCAGGGGCGCTCGCTCGTCAGAAGGTGGACAGGTCAGAAGGTGGCGGTGACCACCCGCAACAGCTGCGGACGGTTGGTGAAGTTGACGCCGTAGTCGGTCTGGTCGCCGTTCCAGATGCGCTCGAACACCCAGCGGCCCTCGGCGTCGAAGTGGCCCTGCTCGTAGCGCAGCACGATGCGACGCGGCCCGCCCGGCTTCGGCTCGAACTCGATGCGGGCCTGACGCGCGGTGACCAGGAATTCGCCCGGCGCGATCTCGGCCACCAGGGCCCCGCCGCCGGGCTGTTCGCGTCCCGGCACCTCGGCCAGCGGGCCGAGCCAGGTCCAGTCCGGCTGGCCGAACTGCCAGCGTCGGTAGTGGACGCGGATGGTCCAGTCGCCCAGCTCCATGGTCTGGCTGCTGCGGTCGTCCGGCTCGGAAACGCCGCGCACCCGGCCCTCGAAGGCCAGCCGCGCCCAGATGCGCTGCCACGGGGCCACCAGCGCGTAGATCTCGCGCAGCGGCCGCAGCACCTCGGGCGTCACCTCGGGCGCGCCCAGCGGGTAGTTGGAATAGCCGGTGTAGTCGATGCCGAACGGCGAATAGCCGATCCCGCCCCGGCCGAGGGTCGAGAACACATAGCGGGCGTAGACCCCGTCGTTGCCGGCTTCGGACACGAACAGGCCATTGTCCGGACGGGCGTAACGGTCGAGGTGCCCCTCGAAGGTGTGGGAGTCCCGGTTGTAGATGTCCGGCGTCAGCATATCGATCGCCGGCGCAGCGACCTTCCACACGTCGAACACCGGCCAGACCGGACCGCCGGAGGCGTAGTTGGTCGGCGCCGTGCGCACATGCGGATCCGGCAGGGCCGCATTGGCGTACATCGGCAGGGGGTACTCGGCCTTGCCGGCTTCGGCCACGGCGTTGACGTAGGAGGCGATGGCCCAGGCGTGGAAGAACTCCTCCGCCTCGTCGCCGAACGCCTCGGTCCAGGTGGCGCCGCGGCGGCCCGTCCGCGCCATCAGCGCCTCGGGCGGCGGCGACCGGAAAGCGGCCTCGGCCGTCGGCGAATAGTCGCGCACCGAGCCATAGGTGCCGACCTCGTTCTGGGGCTGCACCATGATGACAGTGCGGTGCGCCTCGTCGATGCGCCGGATATGCCGCATCAGGGCGGCGAAGGCGCGGGCGTCGGCCGCCCGGGTCTGCTCGCCGAAGGGCGACAGGGCGTAGGAGCGCGTGCCGTCACGCTGGATCAGCTTGGGGAAGCGGTCCTCGTTCAGCTTGACCCAGTCGGGGGCGTAGCTCGGCGCGGTGTTCTTCCAGGTGGCGAACCACAGGATCACCAGCCGCACCTCGTTGCGGCGCGCCTCGGCCACCAGATGGTCGACGAAGCTGAAGTCGAAGCGGCCCTCGACCGGCTCGATCTGCTGCCAGGCGATCGGCACCTGCACGGTGTTGGCCCCGATCTCGTGGATCGCCGGCCAGGCCTCGGCCAGCGGGGCCGGATAGTTGCTGGAATTGTTGACCTGGGCCCCGAGGATCAGGAACGGCGCCCCGTCGACGATCAGGGCGTGCCGCCCGTCGCGCGTCTCGAAGCGGGGGATCGGCTCGCCGCGCGTCTGGGCGGCGGCGGGCCCGGGCAGGGTGGACAGCGAAACCAGGGCCGCCGCCAGGGTGAAGGCCGCGACGATCATCCGCCGGGCGGGCCGAAACAACATGGCCGGCTCCGTATCAGAGGACAAAAAGACGTCCGGGGGGCAAGGCGCACGGCCCGCCCCCCGGCCTCGGGGAGGTCGTCAGAAGGCGGCGCGCAGCACGATCGCGACGCGCCGGTCCGTATCCACCCAGTTGTAGTTGGGCTTGCGGGCCTCGCTGCCGACCTTGAGCACGGTCCGCTCGTTCAGGATGTTGGTCGACTGGATGCCGATCTTCAGGTCATCGTTGATGCTGTAGAAGATCGAGCCGTCCAGCTGGCCGAAGTCGCTGGCCCAGACCGGCGCGTTGATGTTCGCCGCCGAGGTGGTCAGCAGGTACTCCTCGCGCCAGTTGTAGGCGAGGCGCGCCGAGATGCCGTTCCGCTCGTACAGCAGCGCGGCGTTGTAGCTGGTCCGCGACATCCCCTCGAGCGGCAGGGTCGCCGCGGCGGCCCCGCTGTTCTGCAGCGGATCGAGGATGTTCTGGCTGGTGTTCCGCCCGCCGTCGGACTCGATCAGGGTGAAGTTGCCCTGGAACCCGAAGCCGCCGAGCCAGCCCGGCAGGAAGTCGAAGAACTGCTGATAGGCCAGCTCGAAGCCGTCGACCGTGCCCTCGTCCCCGTTGACGTAGCGCGTCATCAGGAAGGGATAGGTCACGCCGCCGTTGGTGATCTCGACCGTCTCGGTGCCGGTGAAGATGTAATCGCTGATGTCTTTGTGGAACACGGCGAACGTCAGGCTGCCGGTCGGGGCGAAGTACCACTCCAGGCTGGCATCGTAGTTGTTCGAGCGGATCGGCCCCAGCCCCGGATTGCCGCCGACGCCGGTGAAGGGCGTGGTCGGATCCAGCGTGAACCCGTCGCTGAGGAAGTTGATCGACAGGTTGGTGAAGGGCTGCAGCTGGTACATCTCCGGCCGCACGATGGCCTTCGACGCCGCAAGGCGCAGCTGCAGGTCATCGCGCAGGAAGGCGCGGATGTTCAGGCTCGGCAGCCAGTTGTCATAGCTGGTGCTGACCGGCTGACCGTCCAGCGAGCCGCCATTGGCGAACTGCCGCGCCCGGTTGAAGGCGGTGCAGTCGGCCGTCGGATTGCCGGCCGGCGGGCACAGGCCCTGGATCACCGGCAGGGTCGTGACGGTGTTGGTCTCGGTCGTGGTCTCGACGTAGCGCAGGCCGATGTTGCCGTCGAAGGCGCGCCCGAAGAAGCCGGTGTCGTGGCCGAAGCGGGCGTAGATGTAGGCCGCCTCGGTGGTCTCGGTCAGCTCGGTGATGCCGCCGTTGCCCCCGCCCAGACGATAGCTCTCGTAGTCATCCGACAGCGGGGTCCAGCCCCAGCCCGAGCTCTGCGTGTTGCGCAGGATGTCATAGGCGTAGGCCGTGCCCTGGTTGAGCAGGGACTCCGAGGCGAACCAGCCCGTGCCGGGCACATTGGCGTCGCCGCGGAAGAAGTTGTCGAACGCATAGAAGGTCGTCGAGGCCGGCAGGCGCGGGTCCTGCGTGCCGCCCGGATAGCCGGTGTCGTCCAGATAGACCACGGCGCCGCCGCCGTTGCCCCAGTACTGGTTCGACAGCAGGCCCCAGTTATAGCCGGTCTGGCGGTTGATGTAGTCCTTCTCGGTGGCGCGCACGCCGGCTGAAACGCTGCGGAAGAAGCCATCGTCGCCGAAGTCATAGGTGACGTCGAGGCGGGCCGCCAACGCGTCGGCCTCATTGTCCTCGATGTGGTCCATCGCCGCCGCCCACCAGTAGGCGGACTGGTCCTCGACGGTCCCGCCGGTCGAGGTGATGGTCGGCAGGTCGCCGGCGATGTCGATCCGCAGGTCGGGCCGGTTGGCCAGCTGGGTGAAGGCCGTCATCGAGTAGATCTCGGCCGTCGACTTCACATACTGCAGGTCGCCGCTCACCGACCAGGGCGAGTCCGGCGTCCAGCGGAAGCCCAGCGACACGTCGCCGGTCCGCTTGGTGTCGTCTCCGATCCGGGTATTGGTGTTGTAGTTGGCCTGCGGGATGTTCCCGCCGACGAACACGCCGGTGCTGTCGTAGGTGTAGCTGGAATTGACGTTCAGCACGCTCTCGGTGCCGAGCGTGTATTCGACGTTGTAGGCGTCCGCCTGCGAGCCCAGGGCCTGCAGGGTGAACAGCCAGTCGGCGTTCGGGGCCCACTGCGCGGCGAAGGCCAGGGCGGTGCGCTCCTGCTCCCAGTCGATGGTGCGCCAGCCCAGATACTTGGGCACGAACACCGTCTGGCCGGCGCGGCCGGTGCCGTCGGTGGTGGCGGACGTCAGCGTCACCGGGTCATAGCGGTCGACCGCAATCGAGTCCGTGCGGTTGCCGACGTTGGAGACGCTGAGATTGGCCAGCAGGCCGATCTCGCCGATGCCGGTCATCCAGCGGTTCGAGGCGATGGCGCTGCCCGACCAGAAGCCCTCTTCCGACAGGTCGCCGTAGTTGTAGTCGGCGTTGATCGCCAGCAGCCGGCCACTGTTGTCGAACGGAACCCGGGTGCGCAGGTTGATCGTGCCGGCGATGCCGCCCTCGATCATGTTGGCGGCCACGTTCTTGTAGACGTCGACGCCCGCCAGCAGGTCGGCCGAAACGTCCTCGAAGCTCAGGCCACGGCCCGACGAGGCCGAGAAGATGTCGCG
>JAATWA010000025.1 GCA_013361095.1 Pseudanabaena biceps
GGTACGTGAAGAAGGTCACCCCGCAGAGCATGGTGCATCTGACCGAGAAGCCCGTGGAACTCGCGGCCAGAGCGCTCACGTTCTCTTCCAAGCCAGGACAAAGCGTGATGGACCTCTTCGGGGGCTCGGGCAGCACGCTGATCGCCTGTGAGCAGCAAGGGCGGCGGGCGTTCCTCATGGAGCTCGACCCGCTCTATTGCGACGTGATCGTGCAGCGGTACGAGTCGTTCACAGGCAAGAAGGGCGTCCGCGAGACCCTGTAAAAGGTGCAAAGCCATGCCACCCGTCACCCATCAGGTCATCACGCCCGATCAGGAGAAGGGCATCATCGCGCTGGTGAACGAGCCGACGATCGCCAAAGCGGCGGAGGCGATCAACGTCAACGTCACCACGATGTACCGCTGGATGCGCGAGCCCGCGTTCATCGACGCCTATCGCGAGGCCCGGCGCGAGTCGTTCAAGCACGCGATCGCGCTGACGCAGCGGTACGCACCGGCCGCGGTGCAGACGCTCATGAAGATCATGCAGGACCCGGCCGCGGGCCACGCGGCGAAGGTGAGCGCGGCGACGGCGATGCTGAAGTTCAGCCGCGAGAGCATCGAGCTTGACGATCTGGCCGAACGGATCGAGAAGCTGGAATCGATCACGGCTCAGGAGAGCACGCCCAAGCTGGGGATGGTGGGATGAGGTCACACCGCATGCACGCTCGGCTGGTCGCGATGGAGCGCGTGGTCGCGGACCGCGTGCTGCATGACTGCGCCGAGTGCGGCGGCCCCGTGCCGGGAACGAACGTGTATGTCTTTGCGGAGGATGACGGGCGCTTGGCCTTCGGCGCGTGCGGATCGTGCGGGCTGGCGCTGGATGAACACGGCCGAGCGCTCGCGCCCCGGCGCTTGAAGAAGGGCGAGCGACGCGGGCATCCCAAGGCGTACTGGCCGGGATTGGCAGAAGTGATCGCGAGAATGTGAAGCACGCCTGGCGTGGAGACCGCAACGAGGGGACTGAAAGTGGCCATCCGCAACGCGCATCGAGTCAAGCGGTTGGAACGGCGGGCACCGACGTACCTTGCCGCCCTTCGCCCGACGTTGGCCCCAGTTGCGTGGACGGCGAGCTTCCTGGCCCACCGCCCGGAGGCACGATCGATCCTGGCGCACGCGGCGGCGCTCGCCCCCCTTCACGCGCCGGCGTATGTGCTTGAGGATGAGCCGCGATTGACCGCGAGCGCGGCGGCATATGTGCTCTACCGCCACTCGGGACTCATCGGGGTGAAGGACGTCACGCAATGGCACCCGGACGCGGAGCAGAAAGTCGCGGGGTTGATGTTCGCGGAGCTGCTGGAACTGACGCTGCGGTTCGCTGGCGAGACTGGGACGCCGATCCCCGGCGGTCACATCTTCGCGGCGTGCGTGTGAGGACCGCGGGAGCGATGCGTGTTGATGCGCATGGGAAGCCGCGAGCGGGCAATGAGCGCTGGGAGGATGCTGCGGCGGTGGGCGGTGGGGGGGGAGGGAGCGAGGGGGCAAGTGGGGGCGAGTGAAGGTCGAGCACACGAACCATGAGGGGGCGACTTGGGGCTGAAGTTCTCCGCACGGGTCCAGCGCCTGGAGCGCCGCGTGCTCACGCCGGCGCGTCACACCGGATGCTTGGCGTGCGATCATGCGACGCACTGGCCGCTGATCTTCCATCTTGAAGGATCGCCCGAGGTGATACCTACTTGCCCAGTCTGCGGCGGAGAACGCGGTGATGTGTGCCGCATTGTGGAGTTGCGACCTGACGACGACCCGTGCGCTGCTCATGCTTCGATCCAGCCGATATCACTCCCATGCAGATCCGAAACCGGCTGAGCCGCATCGAGCGTTCCCTCGGCCTGAGTGGACCTGGCGGGAGCACGTGTACTGCGTGCCGAAGCGCCGAGCGCCGGGTGATCGCACTCTTCAAGGATGACATGCCCGGCTTCGCGGCGTGCTCAGCCCCGCAACCGGCGCTCTGCCCGAGCTGCGGCCGCGACATGAACAGCTACGTCGAGGTGGTGTTCGTGGACATGATCACGGACCGACGCCCCCCCGCCCCCGGCAACGGCGCGGCATGAGCGCTACGAGTCTTCTTCGGGAACGTAGCGGTCAGGTGCGTAGTTGATCCAGAAGAGTGATCGTGAACGGGCAGATCACCGGAGACTGGCATCCGTTTTCAGGAAGTTGCTCAGCGAACTGGAGTTCGTGAAGTTCATCAGATTAACTGCCATGGGGTGTGTTAATGGAGCGCAAAGGCGAAGACGGCCAAGAAGTGGATCTGCGCAATACAGACGTTCGTGTCGCTTTCGTGCCTAAGAAAAACTTTTGCACACAGCAACGTGGTGCCCGAAATGTCGTACATTATCGGACAACCTGCCTGAAGGCCAAAGTGACAACCAAGTCGGAGTGCCCCGCATGTGCCGAATCGTGATGAGCGTGGTTTGTGCTCTCGCCCTCTTGGGTATCGTCCGCTCCGCGAACGCGCAGTCTGCGGATTGCCTCGGGAATATTGAGCAGTACATGCGGGAGCATCAGGCGCGGTACAAGTACCTCTACGGCGGCAAGCTCATACCCTGGCCATCGTGCTGCAGTGATACGCCGGTCCCACCGTTTCCGCCGGACAACTTTTACGACGATGCGCTTCGGGACAATCCGAAGCTGGCTGTTGACCTTGTGGCGTTTTGCCTCGCCGCGTTTCGCGGGCTGCAGCCGTATCCCTATGGTGTTTACGGTGCATTCTTGAAAACTGCGTCCTTTGAGGGTCTTGGGCCCAGCAATCAAATTGAGTTCTTTGCCTACGCAGATATGCAGTCACTGCAGACTGCAGAAGTAACTGGTTCCAACTACTGCAGTGTGTTTCGGGCTCTCGAAGCAGACATGCGTAGACTGATTAGGCTCCAAGAGCAGGGAGCTGTTGTCGATGCTCTGCAGAATCAGTCGAAGGGTGCATCAAGTGAACCGTGGTACGGCCCTACACTGCAGATCGCATTTGAAGGCGACCCAAATGGGCTGAATTTCGGCGCAGTGGATGCATTGAGGCAATTCTGGTCAGAGCGCGACTGTCTACCTGGTGGGTACATAGGCGCGTATGAGCGGGCAACGACAATCGTTCAGAATCCTGGCGGACCAGAGTGCCCGGGATCGGTAGTTGCGTCTTGGTCCGGGGTCACTCTTTCGACATCTGGACGTTACAAACTAGATTTGACTGAACGAGCAGCAGTGGGAAGCGTGGAGGTATACGTTCGCGGTGAGATTGAACCAGATGGGATCGGACAGGTGCAGCCGCCTTCCGGAGTGACACTCGATGGCAACTATCACAAGGTTGCAACAGTTCGGTCGGAAGTGCCGTGGACTTCACCTCTATGGGGTGACTGCCCGCAAGAAGTGCCGATGTCTTTTGCTGCGTCGAATGTCCCGAACTGCGTTAGCTCCCCGTGTGGCCCTGTTTGCCAAGGCGAACGGGGCTGGGCCATCCTCACGACGCGCACCATCTTCTAGCCGGAATGGGACACCAGCCCCAGCGCGGCTCGCAAATGTGGTGATGATGGTTGCGGCCAGTGCGTTCCCGGTGAGCCCCGTGTCGATCTCGGCGGCTCCGGTGACGATGGCGACCCGCGTGGGACCGGCAACGTGTCTTGGCCGATGGGGCGGACGGGGTCGGGACTCTCGGGCGGATCGCTGAATCTCCGCCTTGCGGATTGGAACGGAGCGGCGTTCACTGTTGATTCAATCGAGGCATCGATTGGGAACGGGGTCGTGTACAACTCCGGAACCGGCACAGACATCCGGCAATGGAGCACGCCGTACGTGGTTGCCGACGTTCGGCCCTATCCGCTGGGCAGCAGCTCACCAACCGGCGTTGCCGTTCGGATGTTTCATTCCTCTGATGTGACTCTGGGTGCGGGGGGCCTCTTTGATGTCGGCTCGGCCACGCCGTTTGCCCAGACGGTGGTGACGAGCTCGGTCGGCACCGTTCTCGATCCGTCGGCACCTGGGTCCACGATCGCTGGGCAGGCGATTCAGGTCCAGGCATCGGGTTCCGCGATTGCGTCGAGGAACTGGCAGTTCACTCGAGTAGGCGGCAACTGGGCGCTTCAGCGCGGCTTACAGGGAGGCGGAACTTCCGCCAAGTCTGTCTACACGCATGTGGTTACCACGGACGTTCCGACACAGGATCGAATCGTTCTTCGGCAGACCTACGACGCGGACACGCAGTCCATTGTGGAGCGGAGTGTTGATCGGTGGCGCACGTTCGCCTGGGGGCAGGAGCGCATCGAGCATCGGCACGGTCCGGTGGGGAACGAGCGCGTAGAGAAGTGGTCCTACTACGACAATGCTCAGACCGACACCGTGAACTATGGTCGTGTGCGCCTCCATGTTCACCCTGATTCTGGTTGGACGCATTTCCAGTACGATGCATCCGGTCGGCCCATCACGATCATCTCGCAGTTCAAGAGCAATCTCGGCGAGAATCAACCGATCGCTGTCCTTGAGGCCCAGAACTGGGTCACGCAGCGTCTTTACAGCCAAGTCAACATCGACGGCGATAGCGTTCCAGAAGAGGTTGAGGAGACCGTCCGACGGCTTCAGGGCCTCGTGGTGTCGCGGTCGTTCGCGATCCTCTTCTCAGACACTGGGTTTGCGCGGGTGCCGCAAGCCGGAGGGGGCGGACGACGGTGGTCGATCAATCTGGCTGCACCCAACAGCGTTGCGGACGTGCCAGCCTACCTGACAGCGCTCGCGTCGATGACTTCCTGGGCGGGGCAGAACGATCGGATCTCCGAGACGATCACACAAGCCAGCAGCCCGTATCGCGTGCTTTCGACGCTCAGCTCCACTGGGGCATGCTCGTGGCGCTCGTACGGAAGCGCCGCAGGGGTGTTCGAGCGTGTGACCTCCTATTCGGGCCATTTCAGTCCAGCCGCAACGAACAGTCTCCGGGACTACACGATCTATACAACCGATCGCAACGAACGCGGGACAACTCTTTCGGCCAAGACGGTTCAGGTCACGCCGACCGGGACTGAGGTGGTCACTTCGCACATGGCGGTTCCAGGAGGAACGGCGACGCCCCCGCAGAACATCGATGTGTTCGGTCGTGCTCTGGCGATGCAGGACCAGCTGACGGACCTCACACGGACGATGACTTATGGGTGCTGTGGCGTCGATTCCGAGACCGATCCGCTCTCCGGTACAACGCGATACGTCTACGACGAGCTTGGTCGCCGGACCATCGCCGAGAAGCAGGTGAATGCCACCGACTGGCTCGGCTCGCGAGTGGCGTACGACGCGGCGGATCGGGTCGTCACAACATGGCGTCGATCCACGCAGGGCACCTCGGCACCGTTCGAGCAGTTGGAGTCGCGTGCCGGGTTTGACTCGGCCGGAAGGATGCTCTGGTCTCGGAATGCCTTGAACACCAGTGCCGATCAAACGGACTATGAGTATGGCGAGGTTCCGTTCGCCGGTGCGCCGGGGCAGACGGTGCGCGTTGAGACACGGCGACTGCCGTCGCCGGGCCTTGATGGGCAGGGGCAGCCGCTGCCAAGGCCTGAAGCCGTCCGCTATGTGTATATGGATGGGTCCACGCATTCGGTGATCGGCACCGCCGTTCGTCCGACGATGCACGATCACGGCGTCACCCCCGTGCAGGGCGCATCGGGATATGGGATGGTGTACTCGGTGCGATTCGGCAACCAGGCGAACAACTGGTCGCAGTGGGTGCGCGAGTATTCCGACTCACTGGGGCGCACCGTGCTTATCGAGAAGCCCACCGAGGGCTCGGCGATCGCCCAAGAGGTCTTTGAGCACTTCGCGCAGGGGCGGCGTCAGCAGCACACCGACGCAGACGGCGTGCGATCAATCTCGGCTTCGGGCGTCGGCCAGGATGACGCTGTTGCCGTGCTCGGCTCCGCACCTCCAGCGGGCATTGACCTTTCTGGGCGATGGTCGATCAGCGTGCAAGACGTTGATGCCGACGGTGTCATCGACTGGAACGCCGGGCTGGATCGGATCACCATCAACCGATCATTCCCCTCTGTCATGCAAATCGGCGGGGCTCCAGGTATCGAAGGACAGGAGTCGGTGCAGGTTGAGATTGCGGAGAATCCGAACGATCCGGAGACGTTCCGCGTGCTTGAAGTCGCACGGAGCAAGGCGGCGGCAACCGGGTTCAGGTCTGAGCAGATCGAGCGTGGCAGAGTCAGCCGCTCGCTGGTCGTGCCCAACACGACAGCCAAGACGGTTGTAACCACCACCACCGCGCCAACCGGCGCGATGAGCATCTCCACGAACGTCTATGGTCGAACCACCCGTTCCGAGCAGCGGCTCGCGCCTAAACCCCCAAACACCATTGGCGATTGGGCCGGTGCAGCGGTGCCGGAGTACGACCAGTGGGGCCGAACCATCAAATCGCATTTCCTGCGGACCGAAGTTGCGACGCTGAATGGCCCGGATGACGATGTCACCGAAACGGCGTTCGACGTGCTCGATCGCCCCTACCAGCGCATCGAGCCCGCGGCGGACCCGGTGAACGCGCCGACGCTGCGCCGAACGACGGTGATCGCGTACGACCGGCTGGGACGATCGATCAGCGAGACCAACATTGCTCCCACCGGACCGGCCTTCAACACGACCACCACGTACACCTATTGGCCGACTGGTGAGATCAAGTCGGTGCGAGGCGCGGGTGCCAATCCCGTGGACTACTACTATGACGACCTTGGCAGAATGACCGACCTGGTGACCTACCAGGATGCGGCCAATACTGGCTCCACCGCCGTGACCAACTGGCTGTATCACCCTCAAACCGGCCGCCTGCTCGCCAAGCAGTACCACGGTGGCGACCAGGAGCAATACACCTATTCCCCGGCGGGGCGTCTGGCCGGAAAGACCAACGCCCGAGGAATCGGTACCACCTACACCTACGGCACGACGGCCCTTCCGTCCTCGGGCCGTCTGAGCAAGATCGATTACGCAGACGCAACCCCGGACGTGTCGTTCACGCACGATCGCCGCGGCCGCGTGAACAAGATCGTTGATGCCTCCGGCACTCGGACCCTGACGCTCGCCGACGATGGCCGAGCGACTGACGAAGAGATCACCGCGGGCGTGCTCGCAGGTGTGCGCACTTCGAGCACGTTCACACCGATCGCGGGGACCACCTTCTCAACGGTGCGCACCGCCCACGACGTCCGTGTTGGCACGAGCATCAAGTCTTCTGTCCGCTTCGGCTATGACGACGATGAGCGCGTCAATCGCGTCTTCAAGTCCGGCGTGCTCGGCGACCTGAACGCCGGTGCCGATGTGCAGTACACCTTTGACCCGCTGCACGGCCAGGTCCTGACCAGCACGTCCCGCAAGCTCGTCAGTGGCAGCGGGCTGGGCGGCACCTTCGCCGATCGACTCAGCGGAGTCCGCTCATACGACCGCTTGGGTCGGCTCACCGCGATCGAGTGGTCGCAGCAGCCGGTGACCGTCGTCGTCGCCCGCGACGAGTATCAAGTACGACTTGGCTCGGCCGCCGCGTCGAACGTTTGACAGGTCCGAACGCGAATAAGGAGCGATGGAGCTTCGAGTACGACGCCATCAATCAACTCACGTCCGCCAAGGCCAACTTCGATCCGTCCGGCGGTCCGTGGCAGGGCAAGATCCCGGGCATGGAGTTCGGCTACAGCTACGACCAGATCGGCAACCGGCTCAGCACGACTCAGGGTGGCGGCAGCACGGGGTTCTACTCCAGCAACTACACCCCCAACAAACTGAATCAGTACATCTCGCGTGACGTCTCCGGCAAGCTCGAAGTCACCGGCAACGCGCCGAACTCGCCGATCGTTCGAGTGCTGGACCAGCAACGAGAATCCCCGGCCCGCTCACCGAGGCCCAGCGGCACATGCCCGCCGACGGGTTCTTCTGGCGTACGGGTGGAGTTCCCCAACACCGCTGGCCCCGCGGCGGGTCAGGTCGCCGTCGAGAGCATCCCCGGCTCGCTCTCGGCCTATGACATCTTCCTCCCCAAGACGCCCGAGCTCTTCACCTACGACCCCGACGGCAACCTGACGTCCGACGGCGTCTGGAACTACGAGTGGGACGCGGAGAACCGCCTCTCGGCCATGCAGCTCAAGACTGAGATCGGGGCCGTGGTGCTGAACCAGTCGGGCTCGTGGCTGCGCCTTGAGTTCGCCTACGACTACATGGGCCGACGCATCCGCAAGCAGTTGCTGACCTCAAACACCGCGGATCAGGACAAAGAGACCGGCGAGTACATCCTGGAATGGGGCCCTTCATACGACCACCGCTACGTCTACGACACCCCCACAAGCTGGAACCTCTCGGCCGTCCTCGCCGACAGCGACTTCAACGGCACGATCGACGCGACGATCCAGACGTTTGCCTGGGGTCCGGACCTGAGCTCAACCGAGCAGGGTGCCGGCGGCATCGGCGGGCTGGCCGTGATGCTGGATGACGAGACCGACCTCGGCGGCGGCTCGGGCGCGGTGGGGCCGATGTTCCCGACGTATGATGGCAACGGCAACGTGATGCGCGTGTACTCCACCAACTTCGTGCAGACGAACCAGACCGAGCAGGTCGCCGAGTATCGCTACGGGCCGTTCGGCGAGCACCGCGGACAGTCCGGCCGCAT
>JAATWA010000026.1 GCA_013361095.1 Pseudanabaena biceps
GAACAACTGCTGTCGGTCGGGGCGACCTGCGGGTTGCTGTGCGTCGCCGCTCACGCTCAGGGCTTTGTCGCCAACTGGTTGACCGGCTGGCCGGCCTATTCCCCCGGGGTCGTCAACGCCATTGCCGAGCCCGGCGAACGCGTCGCCGGCTATGTCTTCATCGGCACCCAGGCGCGGCCCCTCGAGGAACGGCCGCGTCCGGATTATCATGCGGTGGTGCGCAACTGGTAGCGAGTCAGCCGCAGGTCACATCGCCACTACCCGAGGTCCGCGAGGTGCAGCGGGCGCCACCGGTAATCTTGACATCGCCCGAGCCGGAAATCCGGATATTGGCGTTGCCGGTGGCATGCGCGATAACATCGCCCGAACCCGAGATAGCGATCTCGACATTGGTGCAGGCGAGATCGCCAAGTGCCATGTCGCCGCTGCCTGAAATCGTAACCTTGGCATTGGTGCACCGGCCTCCGGCCATGATGTCGCCCGAGCCGGAGGTGCGGAACGTTACGTCGGGGCTGTCGATCCGATCGATCTTCAGATTGCCCGAGCCCGACAGAGCGCCTTCAAAAGCCGGACCGCTACCCTTGTCGGCTAGAATATCACCCGACCCGCTGGCGTGAAGTCCGGTCAGCGCTGGCATGGTGATGGTGATCCGCACCTGATCGCCGCTGCCCCAGCTCCAGTTGCTATTCTTCTTGTGATCGATCCTGAGCGTGCTGCCATCGACGCGGATGTCGAGATTGTCGAGCCGCTCCTGCGGACCAGTGGCGACAACTGTTGCCGCCTTGCCGGTGGTTATGGTGATATCCTCCGATCCCGACGCCGACACTTTTTCGAAGCCCGTGACCGGGAAGCGTCGCTCGGCTGGAGCGGCGATGACGGCGGTGGCAAAACTGGTGGCGGCAAGGAGAGCAAGCGCGGTGCGAGCAATCATGGAACGAGATCCTTTCGTGTATTATTTAAATAATACACAAAAGGAAATCGCTGGCAAGAGCTAGAGTGATGATGAGGCGCGCTGGCGGACCGGTACGACGAAGCGCAGCAGGTTCATCTCGATGGCGAAGAAGCACAGGATCCAAAGCGCCGCGTCGTAAAAATCGAGCAGGGCGCCTTCGATCCCCCAAATTAGCGCGCAGACAAAGGTGGCGGTGTATAGGGTCAACTTGACGGCGTTGCGTTGCCGATGTGCCGGTGATCCTATGGCAACGGGTGCCAGAATGTCACGCCAGATCGTCGCCGAAATTGCCAACCAGACTATCGAATTGACGACATCGAGCCAGATCCGGTCGATCCAGTAATTGACTAGCGCGAACATCGCGAAGGCATAGCCAAGCAACTCAACCGCCAGTGGCCCGCCGACAATTCGTCGCCGACCATCGGCGGCCGGGCTGCGGGTTTCCCATTCGAAAACGCTGAGAATCAACAGCCAGCCTACCTGGTCGACGGCCTTGTAGGGAAAGACCTGATCTTGGCCGGCAGCGCGGATGAGCAGCCAGACGTTGATGACCAGCAGAGTGTAAACGGCGTATTTGAACACCGCTGCGCCATGCTGTTTCACCAACGCTGCTGCCCCCGCGCGTTGCGTTGTTTCAGGCGGCCTTGAGGACCTGTTCGATCTTCAATTGCGCCGCCGGTTCGTCGATGTTTTCCATCGCGGCCAGTTCGCGTGCCAGCCGGCCAATGGCGGCTTCGTAGATCTGGCGTTCCGAATAGCTCTGTTCCGGCTGGTCTTCGGCGCGGTGAAGATCGCGCACCACCTCGGCAATTGAAACCAGATCGCCCGAATTGATCTTGGCTTCATATTCTTGGGCGCGGCGCGACCACATGGTGCGCTTGATGCGCGGCTTGCCCTTCAGCGTGGTCAGGGCTTCGGTCAGCGTGGCCTGGCTTGACAGCTTGCGCATGCCAACGGCTTCAGCCTTGTTCATCGGAACACGCAGCGTCATGCGTTCTTTCTCGAAACGCAGCACAAACAACTCGAGAACCGAGCCGGCAATTTCAGAGCGTTGCAGTTCGACAACGCGGCCAACACCATGCTTGGGGTAAACGACATAGTCCCCGACTTCAAAGCCGAGCGGCTTGGCGATGGGCATGGAGTGTCTTTCCTTTCATCGGCGTGGCAGGAATTGAACGATAAAGGCCCAGCCAGCCGAGCCAGCATAGAGCGGGCAAGCGGCGGTGCAGCGCGTTCAAATCCTTGGGTCAACCCCGGCGCCTGCCTGTACATGACAATGGTTCAATACCGTCCCGGCAGAGGACATGTGGCGATTGAACCGGCGAATGCGACGATTTCCACCGTCACAGATGCGTCATAGCACAAAAAATGTCGAAATTCTACTCGTCAGCGCACGGGCCTGCTGACGCCCCGGAAAACTCCGCGAACGTCGGCAGTCGGCGGGTCGTGCGTCAGGCGTCGCCTGGCTTGTCCGAGAAATACTTGTCGAACTTGCCGGCTTCGCCCTTGTGGGAATCGGCATCATCCGGGGTCGAACCCTTCATGGTGATGTTGGGCCATTTCGCCGAGAAGGTGGCGTTCAGCTCCATCCACTTGTCGAGACCGCCTTCGGTATCCGGCAGGATCGCTTCGGCCGGGCACTCGGGTTCGCAGACGCCGCAATCGATGCATTCATTGGGGTTGATGACGACCATGTTCTCGCCTTCGTAGAAGCAGTCGACCGGACATACTTCCACGCAATCCATGTACTTGCACTTGATGCAGGCTTCGGTGACGACGTAGGCCATTGTTTCTCCCCTTCGGGCCGGCGGAATTCTGCCGCCCGTGATTGATCATGGCGGGCTGCCCCCCGCCACCGTGCAAGCTGTTGCTAGAACGAGGCCAAGGCCGGCGTCAATGGCGGTTTTTGAACCATCGCCTGGCCCCAGCTGTTCGAAGGCGCGCTATCTGCGCGAGGGCCGGTCAGGTCGGTATAGAGATGCCGGGCTTCTTCATAGGGGCCGCGACGGTCGGCAAGCCCTTCGACACGCACCACAACAACCTCGTCGCCGCGCGGAAAGCTGAGCACTGATCCGGCCCTGACCAGCGCCGACGCCCGCTCGATTACCCGGCCATCAATGCGCAATCGTCGGCTTTCACACAGGTCCTGGGCGGCGCCGCGAGATTTTGCCAATCTGGCAAACCACAGCCATTTATCGAGCCGGAGCGCTGCGCCGTAGACCAAATGCTACCTTCCCTTCATGCCTGCGAGGATGGCAAAGGGCGAATCCGAAAGCGTCCTCGCGTCGCTTTCGGGCCCCTGTTGAACCGGTGGTCGCCGTTGGCCGCGCCAAGCGAATTGCGCCGCGCCATCGACGAGTTGCAGCCGATAGCCCAGCGCCCGCATCAGTCGCGCGAGGCCATCGCGCGTCAGACCGGCGCTTGCCGCCCAATTCGGGTCGGCACTGAACGGGGTGCGGCCCTCGCGGCGGCCGTGGATGGCACGCGCGAGGCGATCGACCATGTCGATGCGCACCGCCTCGCTGCCGATACGCCAGAAGCCTGCGGCCTCGATGAAGTCCGCCGGCATCCGGTCATCGACGGCGATGCAGACACGCCCCGGCGCCGGCAGCGGCGGCAGCTCGGCTATATCGTGCCAGATCGCCCAGAGTGCCAGCCGCCAGCGTGTCGCCTCGGGCCGCAGCAGTACAGGCAGGAAGACATGTTCGACGCCCAGTCGCACGCCGGCGCGCGTCATCGCCTGGCGATCGAGTCGGGTCAGCGCTACCACCTGCTCGTCGGCCTCGCAGCGCCGCAACGCGCCGAGCCGTTCGACCAACCGGACGATCAACCCGCGCGCCACCGGCGACAGGCTTTCGCGTGACCCCGCCAAAGTCACCAGCGGGCCAAGTTCACGCGCCGATGCGGCGGCGAACCAGGCGGTGAGCCGTCCAAGCACCTGCTGGCGATCGGTTGCGGTCAAGGCTGACAGCGAGCGATCAAGCTCGATCCGCGGTGCCAGCGCGTCGCGGCCCTTGCGTAACGAGGCGACGCGATCGCCTTTCCACAACAGCCGCGGCGGCATCCGCCCGCTGAAATCAAGGTTGAACGCCGAATCATCGGCCGCTGCCAGATGGGTAGCTCGCCGGGCAAACTCGTTCACCAGCGCGCGCTCGGCGGCGGCCAGCAACAGCCGCTGTTCGCCAGCGCGTGCCATAGGGTCGGCGGTAAAGCGGAAACCGTCGAGCCGGCCGATTACCTCGCCCTCCACTGCAACCGAGCCATCGGGATCGATCTCGACCCGCTGATCATCGCCACGCGCCTTCAGGTCACGCAGCAGTACCGCCGTTCGGCGATCGACAAAGCGCTGGGTGAGAGCGGTATGCAGCGCGTCCGAGAGCCGGTCCTCGACTTCGCGGGTGCGCGCCGCCCAATGCGGTGCGTCGGCGAGCCAGTCTGGATGATGCGCGATATAGGTCCAGGTGCGGGCACCCGCGATCCGATCGGCAAGCGTTTCGACATCGCCGGATAGCCGATCGAGATGCGCCAGTTCGCTCGCGACCCAGGCCGCCGGTAGCTTGCCATCGCCTTCCGACAAATGCCGGAAGATACGACCGACGAGCCGTGCATGGGCTTCGGCGCCGGTCTTGCGATAATCAGGCAGGCCGCATGCCGCCCACAGCCGCGTCACGCCACGCGCGCCACCTGCCAATTTGTGGGTGCGCTCCATTACCCAGGGCTCGCCAGCCAGCCGCTTGAGCACCGCGACGTCGATGGCATCGTCGCTGCGCACCAGTTCGGGGCGCGGTGGACGTTGGTCGAGAGAGGCGATGAGGCGCGGGACGCTGCCCAAATCGAGATCGGTGTTGCGCCAGATGATCTGGGTGAGTGGTTCGAAGCGGTGCTCCTCCAGTCCCTCGATCTCCTCGTGCGTGAAGCTGGCCGCCTCGGCCTGTCCCAACTGGACGGTGCCGAAGGTACCGTCCTTCTGATAGCGGCCGGCGCGGCCGGCGATCTGCGCCATTTCGCTCAAGGTCAGGCGACGGTGGCGGCGGCCGTCAAATTTGCCGAGTGACGCGAAGGCGACATGGGCAATATCCATGTTGAGCCCCATGCCAATCGCGTCGGTGGCGACAAGATAATCGACCTCGCCCGACTGGTACATCGCGACCTGGGCGTTGCGGGTGCGCGGGGACAGGCTACCCATCACCACCGCGGCACCTCCCTTTTGCCGGCGCAGCATCTCGGCGAGCGCATAGACTTCGGCGGCGGTGAAGGCGACGATCGCCGAGCGGCGCGGCAGCCGCGACAGTTTCTTGGCGCCGGCATAGGCGAGCGTGGAAAAGCGCGGCCGGGTGACGATTTCGGCTTCGGGGATCAGCTTGCGGATCAACGGCCGCAGCGTTTCCGAGCCCAATATCATCGTTTCGCCATAGCCGCGGGCATGGAGAAGCCGGTCGGTGAAGACATGGCCGCGCTCGGGGTCTGCGGCGACCTGGCCTTCATCAATAGCGAGGAACGACACTTCGCGATCGAGCGGCATGGCTTCGACGGTGCAGAGGAAATAGCGCGCGCCGGGGGGTACGATCTTTTCCTCGCCGGTGATAAGTGCGACATTGGCGGCGCCCTTCAACGCCACGACGCGATCATAGACTTCGCGAGCCAGCAGCCGCAGCGGAAAGCCGATCATGCCGCTGACATGGCCGCACAGCCGTTCGACAGCGAGATGCGACTTGCCGGTGTTGGTAGGCCCCAGCACGGCGGTCACTGGCCCGGCTGGCATGCGACCGCGAGGGGCGGCAGGGCGCGGAAAGCTGTGGGTGGCGATTGTCACGCCGCTTCAAGCCGGTGACGAAAGATCGGCAACAAAGTGTTACGTGCCGCGCAGATTGGGCCTGCCGAAAGCGATTGAGACCCTGAACGGTGCATCGCGTCCTTTGCAACATGGTTGCTAGAACCAAGCTGCCACGCCGCGACTCGGCATTCAAGTGAACCTTCAAAGACTATCGACTCGTCGCATCGAAATGCCTTGCCAGCGTGGCATGATTGACACACCCCCCGCGATTCCGCCAAGGATTCCACTGTCTTGAATGCGCGTCGAGACGACCCTGGGGGGGGATGTTGGTGTTTCAGCCCGATTTTCATGGCAGTATCGCTACCACCGGCGTGGCAGCGGCTGGCAGCATCGGCGATGTCGCACCCACGGATTGGCGGCGCTTCCTGCCGCGGCGCGGCGATGATGCCCGCGCTCTGCTAGTCGATCTTGGAGACGATATCGGCAGCCGCAAATGGTGGCTCGGGCTTGGGGCTTGCCTCGGCCTCTGCGGGGTGGCGCTGGTGCTCGCCGTGCAAGTGCCGGCGCTGATCGGCGATGTCCGCACTGCACCGACGCCGGCCGAACGCGATGCGCTGCAACCTCAGGCGATTGCCCCGCTGGCGCGCGGCGCCGCCACAGGCAAGGACAGTCTGCCGAATGCCCGGCTTGTCGAGCCGCTTGCTGAAGCGCCCGAACGCCCGCGCCTCGAATTGACCGCAAGCATCGGTCGCCGCGACAGCTTTGAAGCAGCGCTGCGGCGGGCTGGCGTCGGCCGCGACGATATCACTGCCGTGACGCGTTTGCTCCGCCCGGTGGTCAATCCCAGCAGTCTGCCGCGTGGCACCGATATCGATATCGTTCTCGGCCGCCGCGAAAGCCGTGCGATGCCGCGGCCGCTCGAACTGGCCGGGTTCCGTGCGGCCTTTGATCTTCGCGTCGCCATCGCGCGTGAAAATGGCGCGCTGGCGCTACGCCGCATCCCTATCGCCATCGACAAGACGCCGTTGCGCGTAAAGGGCGCCGTCGGCAATGGCTTGCAGCGCGCTCTGCGCGGCGCCGGTGTGCCGGCCGCAGCGGCAGCCGATGCCATCCGCGCGCTGGGCTATGTCGTCGATTTCCAGCGCGGTGTTGGCAAGCATGATCGCTTCGATGTCATTGTCGCGCAGGAGCGCGCCGAAACCGGCGAAGTGCGCTTCGGCAATCTGCTCTATGCGGCGCTGAAGCGTGACGGCAAGGATCCCGTGACGCTGGCGCGTTACAATCCGGGCAAGGGCGATAGCCAGGCGGGCGGCGAATTCTACCGCGCCAATGGCGAAAGCGCTCGCAAGGGCCTGATGAAGACGCCAGTTGATGGCGCACGGCTTACCTCGGGGTTCGGCATGCGGTTCCACCCCCTGCTGGCTTATTCGCGCATGCATCAAGGCGTCGATTTCGGCGCAGCATCGGGATCGCCGATCATGGCGGCCGCCAGCGGCGTCGTCGGCTTTGCCGCCCGCCACGGTGGCCATGGCAATTATGTGCGGCTGGTGCACAACAAGGAGCTATCCACCGGCTATGCCCATATGTCGCGCTTTGCCGTCAAACCCGGCCAGCGCGTCAGCCAGGGGCAAGTCATCGGTTATGTCGGCTCGACGGGCATCTCGACTGGCCCGCACCTACATTACGAAATCTGGCTGCGCGGCAAGCCGGTCAACCCGACTCAACTGAAGTTCGTCGGCGGCTCGCAGCTATCCGGCGCCGACCTGACGCGCTTCAAGGCGATGCTCGGCCGCCTTGAAGGGCTGGCCGTCACCGGCGCTGCCGCCGTGACCAACGCAAAGCCGCGCTGACCGCCACAAATCGGCCGCAGCAGCACGCCATACAAGCAGCGTTCTGCTGCTGTGGACCTTGTATCATGCGTCTTGCGTCACTCATTTTGTTGCTCGTCGCCAGTCCGGCGCTGGCCCTTCAGCAACCGCAGCGCGAGGTAGCGCGGATTGTCAGTCCGGTCTGGGCCGATGAAGCGAGCCGCGATGCTGCCGGTGAAGCGGCCAATGTCATCCGCTTGCTCGGCCTGGGCTCAGGGCAGACGGTCGCCGATATCGGCGCCGGCAGCGGCTACTATACCATGCGCGTCTCGCCCGTCGTCGGACCGCGCGGTCAAGTGATCGCACAGGATGTGACGCCGCGCTATCTGGATGATCTAAAGCGCCGGGTGCGCAAGGCCGGGCTCACCAATGTCAGCTTCGTGCTCGGCACCGCCGGTGATCCGCGGCTCAAGCCGGCGAGCATCGATGTGGCGCTGCTGATCCACATGTATCACGAAATCTCCCAGCCCTATGCGTTGCTCGGGCGGCTGCGTGCCAGCCTCAAGCCCGGTGGCCGCATCGCCATCGTCGATCTCGATCGGCCGAGCGAACAGCACGGCATGCTCAAGGAAACATTGGTGTGTGAAGTGCGCTCGGTCGGATTCGATCTGGTCTCGATGGCCGACCTCAAACCCGGCTACCTGGCGATTTTCAAGCCCGGTGCGCCAGCGGACCCGCAAACCGTCAAGGCCTGTCGAAGCTGATCAGGCGCTCCAACGCGAGAAGATCGCCGTCGGCAGCAACAGCCCGCGCGTTTCCTCGCGCACCGCCATGTCGCCCGATTCGATGCGGCCCGGCGGCATCGCCTCGGCCATCAGCGCTTCCAGCGCCAGTGCCGACAGGCGAATGGCATAGACGGTCAGCACCAGAAACGCTGCGTCATCGGCGAGCAGCTGGCGGGCGAGATGGACAAGTTCGGGTAGGTCGCGCTCAAGCTGCCAGATCTCGCCAT
>JAATWA010000027.1 GCA_013361095.1 Pseudanabaena biceps
GGAACCAGTCGCGCCGGGCGTCATCCGGAATCAGTTTGCGATACAGGGCGCCAATGTCCCACCCGTAAAGGACATGACCCACATCAAAGACAACCGCGCGTATTGGGGTCGATCGTGACACTACCGCCCCCGTTATCCCGCCCCCTATCGGAAGCGGGCGATCAATCAGCCTTGGCGGGCCTTGAAGCGACGGTTGGTCTTGTTGATGACATAGGTGCGGCCATGACGGCGCACGACCTGGCAGTCGCGGTGGCGATTCTTCAGCGACTTGAGGCTGTTGCGGACCTTCATGGAACTTCTCTGAAATCAGGAGTGCGGGAACAAGAGCGCGCCGGTTAGGGAAAGACGCCCGATGAGTCAATGATTTTCGAGCCGGTATCATGCCAACGACCATGGGCTTTTTGCACTATCAGGCACGATCCGCGGTTGCGAGGCGGCGCGCTTGGTGCCAACAACGCTGCCATCACCCATTGCCCTTTTTCGCAGTTACCATCGAGGGACATCGATCATGCAGTTGCGTAAAGCCCCGGTTCTTGCTGTCGCGGCAGCCCTTACGCTGGCCGGCTGTGCCAGCACGCCGACCGCCGAAGTGACCCGCTTCCACATGGGGCAACCGATCGCGACCGATACCATTCGCATTGTCGCCTCGCCCGATCCGGTGGCGCCGGGCACGCCGGTGTCGCTGGAGTTTCGCACCCACGCCAATGTCGTCGCGCAGGATCTGGCGCGCCACGGCTTCCGCCCGGTTGAAGGCGCCCCCAGCGCCTATATCGCGATTCTGAATGTCCAGCAGACGACCCGCGCCGGCATACCGTCGTCGTCGCCGTTTCGCATCGGCATCGGCGGCGGCACCAGTTCCGGCAATGTCGGCATCGGCGGCAGCGTCAATGTGCCTGTCGGCCAGCCGCGCAATAACGATGTCCGCGTCAATGTGCTGGCGCTGCGCATCCGTCGTGCCTCGGACAGTTCGGCCGTTTGGGAAGGCCGCGCCGTTCAGGAAGTCCCGGCGCGTCAGCAGGGTTCCAACCTATCCGCTGCGGTCCCGGCGCTCAGCCGGGCGCTATTTGCCGAATTCCCCGGTGAAAGCGGCCGCGTCGTCACCGTGAAGCTGCAGTAATGCTCGGCATCGACGCGGCGTTCGACAGCGGCAACATCGTGGTACGCCATATCGGCGGGCCTGATGATATCGAACTGTCGATCCGCAAGGACGCCCATTCGGACTTTTATCAATGGTTCCACTTCCGCCTGTGCGGTGCGCGCGGCCTGCCCTGCACGCTGCGCATCGTCGATCTGGCCGGCAGCGCCTATCCTGGTGGCTGGCCGAATTATCACGCCGCCGTGTCGGCCGACCGCCAGACCTGGACGCGCGCACCAAGCCACTATGATGCCAAAACTGGTAATGGCACGCTGACCATCAGCATCATGCCCGAAAGCGACCAACTGTGGTTTGCCTATTTCGCCCCCTATTCCATGGAGCGGCATCACGATCTCGTCGCTCGCATCGGCGCCTGCCCCGGTGTTGCCGTCGATTGCCTCGGCCACAGCATCGAAGGCCAGACGATCGATCGCATCCGGCTGGGCACCGGCCCGCGTCAGGTCTGGCTCTATGCGCGGCAGCACCCGGGTGAATCGATGGCCGAATGGTGGATGGAAGGCGCACTCGAACGCCTGACCGATCCTGCGGACCCCATCGCTCGCCAGTTGCGCGCCAAGGCGAGCTTCCACATCGTTCCCAACATGAACCCCGACGGCTCGTGCCGAGGGCATTTGCGCACGAACGCCGCCGGCACCAACCTCAACCGCGAATGGGCCAACCCCAGCGTCGAAAAATCGCCCGAGGTCGTCGGCGTGCTCGCCGCCATGCAGGCGAGCGGTGTCGATTTCGCCATGGACGTGCATGGCGATGAAGCCATCCCGCAGGTGTTCATCGCCGGGTTCGAAGGCATCCCATCGATCACCGACCGGCAACTGGCGCTGCTGACCGATTACAAGGCGCGGCTGGGGCGGCTGACCCCGGATTTCCAGACCCGCATCGGTTACCCAGCGGCAGCGCCCGGCAAGGCCAATCTGACGATGAGCACCAATGCCGTCGCCGAGCGCTTCGGCTGCCTCGCCATGACGCTGGAAATGCCGTTCAAGGACAATGACGACTTGCCCGACCCGCTACATGGCTGGTCGCCGGGGCGCAGCAAGGCGCTGGGGCGTGATTGTCTGGCCGCCCTTGCCGAAATCATCGACGATCTGCGGTAGTGCAAATGCCTGACAGCGCACAATCCGCCGCCGCATCGGACGCTAAACTAGCGGGCATGGACGATCGTTTCGCAGGCATGGCGCACATTTCCGGCGGCATTTTCCGCATGGGCACCGACGATGGCTATTTCGAGGAAGCCCCCGCCCACCGCGCCGAGGTCGACAGCTTCTGGATCGACACCCACGCCGTGACCAACCGCGATTTTACCGCCTTTGTTACCGCAACCGGCCATGTGACCGTTGCCGAAATCGTGCCCGATGCCGCCGATTATCCCGGCGCTCTGCCGCACATGTTGTTTGCCGGCAGCCTTGTTTTCAAGAAAACCAAGGGGCCGGTCGACACCAAGGACTGGTCGCAATGGTGGGAACTGCGCCCCGGCGCCAACTGGCGGCACCCTTATGGCCCGCAATCGAGCATCGACGGCCTTGATGACCATCCCGTCGTCCATATCGCCTATGCTGATGCGCTGGCCTATGCTCAATGGCGCGGCAAGGAGCTCGCGACCGAAGCCGAGTTTGAATATGCGGCGCGTGGCGGGCTGGATGGCGCGACCTACGCCTGGGGCGAAGTGTTTCGCCCCGGCGGCAAGCACATGGCCAATACCTGGCAGGGCAATTTTCCCTACCAGAACACCAAGGAAGATGGCTGGGAAACCACCGCGCCGGTCGGCTGCTATCCGCCCAACGGCTATGGTCTGTACGACATGATCGGCAATGTCTGGGAATGGACGCAGGACTGGTTCCAGCCGCGCCACGCCGCCGATGCGCCCAAGGCTTGTTGTGTGCCGAAAAACCCGCGCGGGCCGGCCATTGGCACTCAGGACCCATCCGCGCCAATTCCGCAAAAAGTGCTGAAAGGCGGCAGCTTCCTCTGCGCGCCCAGCTATTGCAAACGCTATCGCCCGGCGTCGCGCCACGCCGAATCGATCGACACGTCAACGTGCCATATCGGCTTTCGCTGCGTGATCCGAACAATCTGAGCCAGGGGGGACTCCACCATGAAGACCATTTTGAATGCCATCGCCGTTGCGACGATCCTGATCGCCACGCCAGCCCTTGCCGGGCCTAAGGCCAGCGCCAACGCCGATAGCAGCGTCGATCTGCGCCAGTTCCAGACCTTTGGCTGGGCCAATCCGATCGGCACCGATCAGAACGGCTATCAGAGCATCCTCAGCCAGAATTTGAAGGCCAGCACCCAGCGCCAGCTCGAAGCGCGCGGGCTGCGTTATGACGAGACCGATCCGCAACTCCTCGTCAATTTCAACGCCCGTCTCGACGACAAGATGAAGGTGTCGACGACCCCGACCCCTACAATGGCCATGGGTGTCGGCTATGGCCGCGGCTATTATGGCTATCGCGGCGGCATGTACGGCACATATCCGATGTACCAGGATCAGACGACGGTCAGCCAGTACAAGGAAGGCACGCTCAACATCGATATCGTCGATACGGCGCGCAAGCAGCTCGTCTGGGAAGCCGTGGTGTCCGACACCATCACCCAGAAAAAGCGCGATAACATGCAAAAGACCGTCGACGATTACATGAAAGCAGCGTTCAAGAAATTCCCGATCCCGCTGCCCAAGTAACCGGCGCCAGACATAACGCGCGCCGCAGTCAGGCCGCGACCTGTCCGCGGCGGCGATTGCGCAGCACCGCACCGATGCCACCAAAGCCGATCAGCATCAGCCCCCAACTCGCCGGTTCGGGCACCGAGGTGACGCTGAACGACACGATTTTGGAGGAGATATTGTCATACCAGCCGCCGGTCGGATGGTGCACGAACCAGATCGCAGCGCGCCCGGTGTCGGCAGGGGTGAGGACATAGCTGAACGGCTTCATCCAAGGATCGTGGCCGCCGAAGCCGCTTGGCGAGGCCAAGGTAATGATCGCCTCGTCCTCGTCGGTTACATAGGTAGCCGATTTGAGCGTGTTCGCGCCCAGCCGGAGCGGCTCGCAAACCCATGATGGGCAATCGGTGGTCCAGCGCTGGACACTACTGACCCACAAATCCGACCACAGCGGTGTCCGGTCATCGGCATAACCGAAGCGCGCCACGAAGCGCTGCGGGCCGGGCATCGGCGGAGCGCCGTTATCGGCCTGGAAAGTCGCGATGCCGCGATAGGTAAACATCCGTGTCGCCGCCGCCGGCGAAGGCAAGACCAGACCCAGCGATGGTCCAACCAATGTCAGCAGTTTTGCCGTGAGGACTGCGAGCGACTTCGCGCGCTGCAACTGTGAAACAGACAAGTTGAACATGCGCGCATCCTTGGACCAGGCAGGTCCTGTCATCACGCGGGTGATCCGGACGCATGCAAGATGTCGGTAACGCGGCGCCTTGCCCAGCTGTGGAAACTACGCAGGCGCGATGTGCGACGTTGCCGTCAACGGCATGTCGAGCGCGCGAGGGCTGCCTGACGTGATCCGCTTTGTTGTCGGCGGGGGATTCGCAAATTTGCCAGTGCCCAAGGCGACGGCAAAGCGTATGACGTTAACGTCAACCATCGCTGCGGGAAGTTTCGATCATGGCCTATGAGCATATCCTTTTCACCGAGGAAGACGGCGTCGCGACGCTGACCATCAACCGGCCGGAGCGGATGAACGCGCTCCATGTCGGCGTCATCGCCGAAATGATTCACGCCGTCGATCGGATCCGCGACGAAGGCACCGCCCGCGTGCTGGTGATGACCGGCACCGGCCGCGCCTTCTGTTCGGGCGCCGATCTCGCCGGCGGTGGTGCCGGTGGTGGTGGTGAACGCAGCAGTGGCCCGCCTGACGCTGGCAAGGTGCTCGAAACCCATTTCAACCCGCTGCTCGAACGCCTGTTTGCGCTGCCGGTGCCGTTCATCACCTCGGTCAATGGCGCCGCCGCCGGCGCCGGCTGCTCCTATGCGCTCGCCGGTGACATCGTTGTCGCCGCAAAGTCCGCCTATTTCCTCCAGGCCTTTGTCAATATCGGCCTCGTCCCCGATGTCGGCTCGACCTGGATGCTGCCCCGGCTCGCCGGAAAAGCCCGCGCCCAGGCGATGATGATGCTCGGCGAGCGCATCCCGGCCGAAACCGCCGCCGAATGGGGCATGATCTACAAGGCCGTCGACGACGCCGAGCTGGCATCCACCGTCGCCGCCATCGCCACCAAAATGGCCAAGGGCCCGACCCGCGCCTACACCCTCATCCGCCAGGGCCTGCGCGACAGCCTCGACAAGACTCTCACCGAAGCGCTGATGGTCGAACGCCGCAACCAGCTCCAGGCCGGCCGCACCGCCGATTTCGGTGAAGGCGTGATGGCATTCTTGCAAAAGCGCCCAGCGGCGTTCAGCGGGAAGTAAAGGCCCCCGGCGGATTCCAGAAGATTAGGTCGTGACCCCCGCGAAGGCGGGGGCCCATCGCGCTCGCTTCGGTCTCCGATGGCGGGGTTCGCGCGATGGGTCCCGCCTTCGCGGGGGTGACGGTGTATTTCAGCCTGTGTGAATACCGCCTCAATCCATCAACAGCACCGGCTTGATCACCTTGCCCGCCTTCATATCGGCAACCGCTTCGTTGATGGCGCTGAAGGGATAGGTGGTGATGATACGATTGTGCGGGAAGCGCCCGGCGCGATAGCGGGCGATGAGTTCGGGGATGAAGACCTGCGGATCGGCATCGCCTTCGACGGCACCGCGCAGCGCCCGGCCACCGAGAAGGATGTTGCTGTTGATCGTCAGCTCGGTGCCCGGCGGCGTCACGGCGAGCATCGCGAGTTGGCCACGCGCCGTCAGCGCTTCGGTGCCGGACCGGATTACCGCACCGATGCCGGTGGTATCGACGATGTGGTTGAGACCATCGGGGACGATGGCGCGAATCGCGGCATTCAAGTCACGGCCATCGGCAAGGATGCTGTGGGTGGCGCCGAGTTCGAGCGCGAGGTCGAGCCGCGCCGCGTTGCGATCGACGGCAATGACCGGACCGCAGCCGAGATCGACCGCCGCCATCAACGCAGCCAGCCCGACGCTGCCGGTGCCGAGCACGGCGATTGACGAACCGGGTTTGGGTGCCAGGCTGTTGTAAACGGTGCCGGCGCCGGTCTGCATGCCGCAGCCGAAGGGCGCCAGCACATCCCAGCCAAGGTCCTTGTCGACCTTCACGGTGTTGCGTTCATAGGCGATGGCGTGGGTGGCGAATGATGATTGGCCGAAAAAGGCGCCATAGACCGGGCCATCGGCGCCCTGCATCGGCGGCTTTCCGTCGGGTAGCACCCCGGCATAATTGAGCGCCATGAAGCTGGCGCAATATTGCGGCGCATGATCATCGCACCGGGCGCAGTGGCCGCACGAGGCATAGCTGAGCACGACATGATCGCCGGGCACGACGCTGGTGACGCCGGGCCCGACCGCCAGCACTTCACCTGCCCCTTCATGGCCGAGCACCTGCGGTAGCGGCAGCCCCTGTTCATAGGTCTGCACGCCGATATCGGTGAAGCAGATGCCGCAGGCGCGGATGCGGACGAGGATTTGCCCCGGACCCGGATCGGCAAGAACGACGCTTTCCAACGCATAGGGCGCGCCGCGGGCACGCAACACGGCGGCGGTTGTCTTTGTCATGGTCGCTCCAAACCCCAATTTTGCCCGACTGTCCCCTCTCTCGCCGCCGATGACAAGCTCGCTGCAACGTCAGTTATCGCCCCGTTCTCGCATGGCCTTCACCTCGCGGCTTGACCATGCTGGCGCGCCCGTTCAAACACGCGCCATGGAAACGCCTGCACTTGCCGCCCTCTCGTTCGAGGATGCGTTGAAACGGCTGGAGGCCATCGTCCAGCGACTGGAAAGCGGCGAGGCGAGCCTTGAGGATTCGATCACGCTTTACACCGAGGGCCAGAGCCTGAAGGCGCATTGCGAGGCCAAGCTGCAATCGGCGACGATGCGGATCGAAGCGATCCAGCAAAATGATGCCGGCGACGCCATCGGCACGCGCCCGTTCGGCGACACCGCCGGCCCCCAACCGCAACAATGAATTCGAAAGTCGATATGGTGCACGCGTCAACCAGCCTGAAACCAGCGCTGGATGCCATCGGCAAGGCCATGGACCAGCGGTTCGATCGGTTGTTGCCGGTGCCGGATGACAGCCGGGCGCAATTGTTCAACGCCATGCGCCATGCCGCCATTGGTGGCGGCAAGCGGATGCGGCCATTACTAGTGGTCGCAGCCTGCGACCTGTTCCATGTCGACCGCGAACGCGCACTCCGGGTCGCGCTCGCGATCGAATGCATCCATGTATACAGCCTCATCCACGACGACATGCCTTGTATGGATGATGACGACATGCGCCGCGGCAAGCCGACCGTGCACAAGGCCTATGACGAAGCCACCGCTGTCCTCGCCGGCGATTCGCTCCACGCCCTCGCCTTTCAGATTCTTGCCGAGCCGGCGACGCATGAAGACCCCTTCGCCCGCTGCGAACTCGTCATCGCGCTGGCCGAAGCCTCCGGCCCCATCGGCATGGCCGGCGGCCAGATGATGGACCTTGTCGCCGAGCATGAACTTTACGATCTCAATGGCGTCACCCGGTTGCAGCAATTGAAGACCGGCGCGCTGATCGGCTTCTGTCTTGAAGCCGGTGGCATCATGGGCCGCATTCCGGAGGCGCAGCGCACGCCGTTGCGCGGTTATGCCCGCGATCTCGGCCTCGCCTTCCAGATTGCCGATGATCTCCTCGATGTCGAAGGCTCGTCGGCCAAGACCGGCAAGGCGGTCGGCAAGGATGCGGCGGCCGGCAAGGCGACATTCGTGTCGCTCTTGGGGGTCGAGCGCGCCCGCACCCAGGCGACGATGCTGATCGATCAGGCGATTACCCATCTCCAACATTTCGGCGAGGAAGCCGATCTGCTCCGCGCCATCGCGCGCTTTGCCATCGAACGCGATCGATAGGAGTCTGGCCATGCGGATCGGCGTTTACCCCGGCACCTTCGACCCGTTGACGCTCGGCCATATGGACATTATCCGGCGCGGCGCCAAGCTGGTCGACAAGCTCGTCATCGGCGTTGCTACCAACCCGTCGAAATCGCCGATGTTCACGCTCGCCGAACGCAAGATCCAGG
>JAATWA010000029.1 GCA_013361095.1 Pseudanabaena biceps
GGCGGCGCCGGCTCCAGCGCCCGGTCCTGCTCCGCCTTGTCGAGCGCGCCATAGAGGGGCGCGACATCCACCGCCGGGTCGCGCAGACGCTCGCCCAGCAGGCGGGCGACCCGGTGGATCTCGCCCTGCCCCGGCAGGAACACCAGCAGCGAGCCGGTCTCCGCCGCCAGCGCCGTCTGGATGGCCCGGACCACGGCGACCTCCAGACGCTCGGCCGGGTCGCGGCCGAGGTAGCGGGTGTCGACCGGAAACATCCGCCCCTCGGCGGCGATCACCGGCGGCCGGTCCAGCAGCCGGGCCACCGCCTCGACGTCGAGGGTGGCCGACATCACCAGCAGCCGCAGGTCGTCGCGCAGCGCGGTCTGGGTCTCGCGCGCCAGGGCCAGGCCAAGGTCCGCGTCGAGACTGCGCTCGTGGAACTCGTCGAACAGCACCGCCGCAACCCCCTCAAGCGACGGGTCGTCGAGGATCATGCGGGTGAAGACCCCCTCGGTGATCACCTCGATCCGGGTCGTCGGCCCGATCCGGCTCTGCAGGCGGGTGCGGTAGCCGACACGGCCGCCGGGGGCCTCGCCCAGCGTCGACGCCATGCGCTCGGCCGCCGCCCGCGCCGCCAGCCGCCGCGGCTCCAGCAGCAGGATGCGGCCGTCGCCGCGCCAAGGGGCGTCCAGCAGCGCCAGGGGCACGACCGTGGTCTTGCCGGCCCCGGGCGGGGCCGCCAGCACCGCCGTATTGCCCGCCGCGAGGGCGGTCGTCAGCGGCTCAAGAACATCATGGATCGGCAGGCGCATGGCCCGCACCTGCCGCAAGGGCGCGCGATTGTCACGCGCACCCCGCGGTCCGGAGGCTCTCTTAGCCGAGCAGGCCCGGGAACAGGCCGATGACGAGGATCGCCGCCACGCCGAGCGGGCACAGCCAGGCGACGAGGAAGCGCCACAGGGCCAGCTTCGCCCCGGTCAGGCCGGTCTCGGCGTCAACCAGCTTCCGGTCGGCGACCCAGCCGATGAAGATGGCGGTGATCAGGCCCGACAGCGGCAACAGCAGGCGGCCGGTGACGCCGTCGACGGCGTCGAACCAGGTCGCGTCCTCGAAGCCAGGCACACCGGCCAGAGGCCGCTGGTCCGCCAGCAGGTTGAACGACAGGGCCGACACGAGGCCGCCGAGGAAGACGAGAACGCCGAGGATCAGCGAGGCCCGCACCCGGCTGAGCCCGAACTTCTCGGTCACCCAGCCGACCGAGATCTCCAGCAGGGAGACCGACGAGGTCAGGGCGGCGAACAGGGCCAGCACGAAGAACAGGAAGCCGACGATCGCCCCGCCGGGCATGGCGTGGAACGCCGCCGGCAGGGTCTGGAACATAAGCGTCGGCCCGGCGTCCGGCGTCATGCCGACGCTGAAGACAATCGGGAAGATGGCCAGACCGGCGATCAGGGCGACGCTGGTGTCGGCCACGGCGATGGTGCCTGACGTCTGGGCCAGGTTGGTATCGCGCGAGGCGTAGGCCCCGTAGGCGATCATGGCCCCGCCGCCGAGGCTCAGCGAGAAGAAGGCCTGGCCGAGGGCGGCGCTGATGACGCCGGGCTGCAGCGCCCGCTCGAAGTCCGGCGTGAACAGGAATTCCACCGCCGCCGCAAAGTCGCCCGTCAGGCCGGCATAGACGGTGATGCCGACCAGCAGGATGAAGAAGGCCGGCATCAGCCAGACCGCCGCCGCCTCGATCCCGCCCTTCACGCCGCGAGCGACGATCAGCACCGTCACGACCACGACAGACAGCTGCATGGCGATCAGCAGGACCGGATCGGCGAACAGGGTCGGCATCATCTGCTGGATCTGCGGCACCGACTGATCGGCATAGGCGCCGCGCAGGGGCGCGCCGGCGCTGATCGCCGCCAACAGGTCAGCGCCGCTCGTGCCGATGAAGTAGACCACCCAGCCCGCCACCACGCAGTAGAAGGTCAGGATCGCCGTATTGGCGATCAGTCCCAGCACCGCCATCAGGCTCCAGGCCGGGCTGGCGCCGGACTGCCGGGCCAGATAGGCGGCGCTGGCCACGGTCGAGCGCTGGCCATGGCGGCCGATCAGGGTTTCAGACAGCAGCAGCGGCAGGGCGATCAGCGCCACGCAGAGAATGTAGACCAGCACGAAGGCGCCGCCTCCGTTGCTCCCGGTCTCCGTCGGGAACCTCCAGAGATTGCCGAGTCCGACGGCGGATCCGGTCGCCGCCAGCACGAAGGCGGCTTTCGATGACCATCGGGCCTGTTCCGAGGGGGCTGCGGGTCCGGCCAAAATCACTCTCCCATGTTCCGTTGCGCCGCCGGTCTGCCGCCGGCGATCATGTGCCCCGAGCCCTGCCCGTGGCGAGGTGCGAACGCCAGCGCACACCCGTAACGGGCGACGCGGACAACGCGAGATGCAGGGGCCGACAACCTCGCGGAGACCGCGTCATCGTGCCAGCGCGATGAACCGGATTGCGACAATCTGCCCACATCGCTAGCGTCCGCGCCGGAAGGCGACCCGGGAGGGTGTCGCCGCGTATCGGGGTTTGGAATTCCATGTCCGCAGAAGGCCTTGGGCCGAAGGGGAACCGCCTGTTCCTCAGGAAGTCGATCACACAGATCCAGAAGGAGGCCGCGAAGAGCGAGCTGAAGCGGACCCTCGGGCCGCTTAACCTGATGAGTCTGGGCATTGGCGCCATCATCGGCGCCGGTATTTTTGTTCTGACCGGACAGGTCGCATCGGCCCACGCCGGCCCGGCGATCATGTTCTCCTTCGTGCTGGCGGGCATCGCCTGCGCCCTCGCCGGCCTGTGCTACGCCGAGCTGGCCTCGACCATGCCGGTCTCGGGTTCCGCCTACACCTATGCCTACGGCACCATGGGCGAGGTCTTCGCCTGGGTCATGGGCTGGCTGCTGGTGCTGGAGTACGGCGTCGCCGCCGCCACCGTGGCGGTCGGCTGGTCCGGCTATGTGGTCTCGATCCTGTCGGACTTCGGCATCAGCCAGAGCCTGTTCCCGACGATACAGTTCGCCGGGGGCGAGGGACCGACCTGGGCCACGCCGCTCGTGCAGTATGTGCAGGGCGCGGCCGGGGCCAGCTTCCCCCTGACCGGCACCTTCAACCTCGTCGCCGCCCTCGGCATCGCCGCGGTCTGCAGCCTCCTGGTGCTGGGCATTTCGGAATCGGCCAACATCAACAACGCGATCGTGGTGCTGAAGATCGTGGTGCTGCTGACCTTCATCGGCGTCGGCATCGCCTACATCGACCCGGCCAACTGGACGCCGCTGATCCCGGCCCAGGGCGACACCTGGGACCAGTTCGGCGTCGGGGGCATTTTCCGCGGCGCGGCTATCATCTTCTTCGCCTACGTCGGCTTCGAGGCCGTCTCGACCGCCGCCGCCGAGGCCAAGAACCCGTCCAAGGACGTGCCGGTCGGCATTCTCGGCGCGCTGTTCGTCTGCACCCTGATCTACATGGCCGTCGCCGCCGTCATGACCGGCGTGGTGCCCTATCTGGAACTGGCCTCGCCGGCCCCGATCGCCGTCGCTATCGACCGCATGGCCCTGACCTGGGCCGACATCCCCGTCGCCTCGGCCGAGGGCGGCCAGCTGAACCTCATCAGCTTCATGATCAAGGTCGGCGCCATCACCGGCCTGTCGTCGGTGATGCTGGTGCTGGTCTATGGCCAGACCCGGATCTTCTACACCATGGCCCGCGACGGCCTGCTGCCCAAGGCCTTCGCCGTGGTGCACCCGAAGCTGAAGACCCCGTGGGTCGGGACCATCCTGCTGGGCGTGCTGATCGCCACGGCGGCCTCGTTCCTGCCGATCTCGATCCTCGGCGATCTGGTGTCGCTGGGCACGGCCTGCGCCTTCGCCATCGTCTGCTTCTCGGTGATCATGCTGCGCATCCGCCACCCGGAGATGGAGCGCCCGTTCCGGGTGCCCGGCGGCATCGCGACCGCCGTCGCCGGCATCCTCGCCTGCCTGGGTCTCGCCGGCCTCAACTTCTGGCCGATGATCCAGCACGCGATGGACGACAATCCGCTGCCGCTTACCATCCTGGCCGCCTATGCCGCCGTCGGGGCGCTGATCTACGCTGCCTACGGCTACTGGCACTCGAAGCTGGCGAAGGGCATCGACATCACCGAGGACACTGCGCTGGCCTCGCCGGCCGAGGCCCTTGGCGGGAAGATCGACAACGTCAAGGAAGACTGAGGCGAACCGCCGCCGCAAGGCGAAAGGCCCGGGGGCGACCCCGGGCCTTTTTCTTTCAGCGCTCAAGCAGCGAGCCGCCGCGCGGCGAGCGGTAGCGCCACGAAAGATGGTGCGGATGAGAGGACTCGAACCTCCACGCCTTGCGGCGCTGGAACCTAAATCCAGTGCGTCTACCAGTTCCGCCACATCCGCGCGGGGACGGGTCTAGGGGCTGGACCCCGGTCCGTCCAGTCGTTCCGCCAGCAGGGGCGGCAGCAGCTCCGGCAGGTCCTCGGCGATCAGCCCCGGCCCGAAGCGGCGCGCCGCCTCGGCATGCAGGGCCACCGCTGCGCTGGCGGCGTCGAAACTGTCCATCGACTGGGCCAGCAGCCCGCCGATCATACCGGCCAGAACGTCGCCGGTCCCCGCCGTGGCCAGCCAGGCGGCGCCGCCGGCCGCGATCCGCAGCCGCCCGTCCGGCGCGGCCACAAGGGTCCGGTCGCCTTTCAGCACCAGGACGCAGCCCAGCGTCGCCGCCGCCTCGACCGCAGCGGTCTCCCGACCGGCGCGATCCAGCAGCCCGGGGAACAGCCGCTCGAACTCCCCGGCATGGGGCGTGACCACGTCATCCCGGTCGAGCCCCTGCGCCAGCTGCTCGACCCGGCCGGCGAACACGGTCAGGGCGTCGGCGTCGAGCACCAAGGCGGCCCCGGTGCGCTCCAGCGCCGCCATGTTGAGCACGGTCGCCTCGTCGACCCCGGCGGCGGGGCCGATCACCACGGCGTCCATCGGCTCGGCCAGTCGCTCCAGATCGAGCGGGTCGTGGAAAACGTCGAGCATCACCGCTTCCAGCGTCGGCGCCAGCACCGGCGCCGCGTCCGGCGGACAGAGCACCTTCACCAGTCCGGCCCCGATCCGCAGGCCGGCGCGCGCGGCCAGACGCGCCGCCCCTGTCCGCAGGGGCCCGCCGGACACCACCCCGAGCCGGCCGCGATTGTGCTTGTGCGTGGCCGCGCCCGGCCGCGGCAGGACGAGCCCATCAAGATCGATCGGCGCAGGCGTCAAAGGCCCCGTCATGGCGCCCGTCACAGCGTCCCTCCGTCCACGATCATGGCGATTTTACAAAAGCCTCTTGCGTTATGCTGCAATGCAATGTCCCTTTGCTTCCCGAGCCGGGGACGCGCTGTGGGCGCAGGGGATCGGGGCCGCCATGAAGAAGATCGAAGCCGTCATCAAACCCTTCAAACTCGACGAGGTGAAGGAGGCTCTGCAGGATATCGGCGTGCAAGGCATGACGGTCCTCGAAGCCAAGGGCTATGGCCGCCAGAAGGGCCACTCGGAGCTCTACCGCGGCGCCGAATACGTGATCGACTTCCTGCCCAAGATCAAACTCGAGGTCGTGGTTCCCGACGATCTCGCACCTGCGGTGGTCGAGGCGATCCAGACGGCGGCCCGCACGGGCAAGATCGGCGACGGCAAGATCTTCGTCTCGACCGTGGATGACGTGATCCGCATCCGTACCGGCGAGACCGGCGCCCAGGCCGTCTGACCTTCAGTTCCGGCCGTCCTCTCCGGGGGGCGGCCGTTTTTCGTAGCCTCCCCCAAACGAACAGGACCCGAGAATGAGCTCCGCTGACAAGATCCTCAAGGAGATCAAGGAGAAGGACGTCAAATACGTCGACCTCCGGTTCACCGACACGCGTGGCAAGCTGCAGCACGTGACCTTTGACATCGACCTCGTCGACGACGACTTCCTCAACGAGGGGACGATGTTCGACGGCTCGTCGATCGCCGGCTGGAAGGCCATCAACGAGTCCGACATGCTGCTGAAGCCGGACCTGAAGACGGCCTACATCGACCCCTTCTATCAGCAGACCACCCTGTTCCTGTTCTGCGACGTGCTGAACCCGGACACGGGCGAGCCCTACAATCGCGACAGCCGCTCGATGGCCAAGAAGGCCCTGGCCTACGTCCAGGCATCGGGCGTGGGCGACCAGGTGTTCTTCGGCCCCGAGGCCGAGTTCTTCATTTTCGACGACGTGCGCTGGTCGACCCAGCCGCACAACACCTTCTACGCCTATGACTCGACCGAGCTGCCGGCCAACACCGGCGCCGAGTACACCGAAGGCAACATGGGCCACCGCCCGGGGCCGAAGGGCGGCTACTTCCCGGTCAACCCGGTCGACTCCTGCCAGGACCTGCGCGGCGAGATGCTGGCGGTCATGAAGGACCTCGGCCTCGATCCCGAGAAGCACCACCACGAGGTGGCGCCGGCGCAGCACGAGCTGGGCCTGAAGTTCTCGGACCTGCTGACGATGGCCGACCGCCTGCAGCTCTACAAGTACGTGATCCACAACGTGGCCGCGGCCTATGGCAAGTCGGCGACCTTCATGGCCAAGCCGATGTTCGCCGACAACGGCTCGGGCATGCACGTGCACCAGTCGATCTGGAAGGACGGCAAGCCGCTGTTCGCCGGCGACAAGTACGCCGGCCTGTCGGACATGTGCCTCTGGTACATCGGCGGCATCATCAAGCACGCCAAGGCCTTCAACGCCTTCACCAACCCGACCACCAACAGCTACAAGCGTCTGGTGCCGGGCTATGAGGCACCGGTGAAGCTGGCCTATTCGGCCCGCAACCGCTCGGCCTCGATCCGGATTCCGTGGGTGCACAGCCCGAAGGCCAAGCGCATCGAGGCCCGCTTCCCGGACCCGATGGGAAACCCCTACCTGACCTTCGTGGCCCTGCTGATGGCCGGCCTCGACGGCATCGAGAACCGCATCGATCCGGGCGCGGCCGCCGACAAGAACCTCTACGACCTGCCGCCGGAAGAGCGCGGCTCGATCCCCGAGGTCTGCGGCTCGCTGCGCGAGGCCCTCGAGAACCTCGACAAGGACCGCGCCTTCCTCAAGAAGGGCGGCGTCATGGATGACGACTTCATCGACAGCTACATCGAGCTGAAGATGGAAGAGGTGGCGCGGCTGCAGCTGCATCCGCACCCGGTCGAGTTCGACATGTACTACAGCTGCTGATCGGTCAGATCGGCACGATACATAAGCCCCGGACGGTCCACCGTCCGGGGCTTTTTGCTGGGTGGATGGGGGCGGGCGAAAGCCATAGGTCAGGCGGGCGGCATGTCAGCCAAGGGTGGGGAGCGGACCGAGGCCGTCGCTAGTCCTTCCCACGCAGCCGATGGTGATCAGCGACCATTGCCCAGCCTTGGGTAACGCGCTCGCCGGGCGCGCCCACTGCAACGCTGACGACCCCATCCCAAATCGTGTGCCGCTGGGACAGGTCAACACCTTGGCCGTCGAACTCGTGGCCGCTGGACTGGACAACGCCGTGCCAAGCACCGTTTGCGGAGTGCGTAAGCAGAACGGCGAACGGCGCCGGCGTGTCTCGCGTCGGATTGGGCGGGATTCCGGTCCAGCCCCAGCCATAGATCGGTTCTAGGGACAAAACGCTTGCCATCGACGCATTTGAGCGTTTGGCGATGACCTCGGCAATGGGGCGAAAGCCCCACACAGGTCAGGCGGAGGCCGGTCCGGCCGCCTCGTCCTCGCGCTTGCGGCGCAGCTCGATCAGCCGGACGCACCAGATCGAGACCTCGTAGAGCAGCACCAGCGGGATCCCCAGCATGATCTGGCTGATCGGGTCCGGCGGGGTGACGAAGGCGGCCACCACGGCGATGGCGACGATGGCGAACTTGCGCCCCGAGGCCAGCGCCT
>JAATWA010000030.1 GCA_013361095.1 Pseudanabaena biceps
GGCGCGGTCGACACCGCGCAGGCGCGGCAGGGGGCGGGGGGACGGCAGCGGGCTCATGGCCGCGGACTCAGGGGTGGACCGGCGACGGCGTCAAGGACTAGGTGGATGGCGATGCGCGCGCCCTCGCTCTTCGACGCCCGGCAGGATCTGGCCGACGCCCCGGCCACCGGCCAGCGCCTGCGCCCGAAGGACGCCGCCACCCTGATCCTGGTCCGGAGACCACGAAGCGGCCCGGAAGTCCTGATGGGCCGCCGTGCGCCGGGCCATGTGTTCATGGCCTCGAAGTGGGTGTTTCCCGGCGGCCGCATCGAGCGGGCGGACTTCGGCGCGGCCTCCGCCACTGACCTCACCGCCGAGGTTGCCGCCCGGCTGGAGCGCGAGACCCCGCCGCGGCGCGCCCGGGCGCTGGCCCTTGCCGCCGTCCGCGAGACCTTCGAGGAAACCGGGCTGATCCTCGGGCGACCGGCTCCGCCGGCCTCGGTCGCCGGTCCCTGGCGCGCCTTCCGCCAGTCCGGGGCCCTGCCCGACCTCGCCGCCCTGACCTATGTGGCCCGGGCCATCACCCCGCCGGGCCGGACGCGCCGCTTCGACGCCCGCTTCTTCATGGCCGACGGCAAGGCCCTGCTGGCGCATGGGGCCGCCTCCGGAGAGCTGGACGAGGTCGCCTGGCTGCCGCTGGAGCAGGCGCGCGAGCTGGACCTGCCCGCCATCACCCGCTTCGTGCTCGGCGAGGTGGCCGCGAGGCTGGAGGAAGGCCCTCGCCCCCTGCCCTTCGTGCGCTGGCGGCATGGCCGCCACGCCGTGGACTACGACTGATCAGTCCGCCAGCGGCCGGGTCAGGTCGAACTCCACCCGCAGGAAGCGACCTGAGGGCCGGCGCAGCTCGTAGGCGAAGATGTCGCCGGGACGCACGTCCACGGACCAGACATTGGTGGTGGAGGCCTCGGCGCCCCCCTCCCGGAACATGGCGATCGATTCGGCGTCCACCGGAAAGCTCTGCCGCTCGGCGGTGCCCGGCGCGACCGTGTCGCCGCCATACATGTGCCAGCCGTGGATCTCGCCCTGCGGATCGCGGTGGTCGTGCTTCAGCCGCAGACCGCTGTCGGTGCGGGTGATGACCCAGCGCCGGGAGCGGTCGTCACCCACGGCGAAGGGAATGCCGACCTCGCCCGGCGAGCAGTCGCGCACATGCATGACCAGCCGGCTGTTGCGGAAGTCGTCGTCGACCGGATCGGTGGTCACCACCCGCCCCTCGAAGCGCTGACCGCACAGGGCGTTGAGGCGCGCGAGGAACGTGTCCTGGGGCGAGTCCGGGACGGGCGTGCTGGCGCAGGCGGTCACACCGAGCGCCAGGACGAGGGCGAGGGCGGCGGGGGCGAAGGAGCGGATCATGGACGGCATCCTGACCCCGAAAACGGGCCGGAGCCACCCCTTGCATCGGGCCGTTGACTTCGCGGCGGGCCTGAGTATGTTCCGCGCCTCCCATTTCCGCGGCTTCAGGCCGTCGCAGAGGTATGTCCGATGGCCAAACCGGCTTCCATCAAGATCCGTTTGAACTCGACCGCTGACACCGGCTTCTTCTACGTCACCAAGAAGAACGCCCGGACCATGACCGAGAAGATGGTCGTCAAGAAGTACGATCCCGTTGTGCGCAAGCACGTCGAGTTCAAGGAAGGCAAGATCAAGTAAGCCGGTCCTGCGCCGCACGCGGCGCGATCGCTGATCTGACCATGACGCCCGGCTTCGGCCGGGCGTTTTGCGTTGGAAGCCAACCTGCCGGTCAGGCGGCGCGGGCGATGACCCGGTTGCGACCGCTGGACTTGGCCTCATAGACCCCGTCATCGGCCCGCTTCAGCAGGCTCTCCGGCGTCTCGTCGCTGCCCTGCGTGGCGGCGACGCCGATCGAGACCGTCACCGGCAGGCTTTCCTGCCCGCCGAGAATCCGGAACGGCGCGACCTCGACATTGATGCGGATGCGCTCGGCGATGCGCTGGGCGTCTTCCAGCCGCGTGCCCGGCATCACCACGACGAACTCCTCGCCGCCCATGCGGCACGGCAGGTCCACCGCGCGGACATTGGTCGCCAGCCGCACGCCGAACTCGCGCAGCACCTCGTCGCCGGCGTCATGGCCGAACAGGTCGTTGACGCCCTTGAAGTGATCGATGTCGAGCAGCAGCACGGCGACCGACTCGCCGCCGTGGTTGGCCCGCCCGATCAGGGCCTGCAGCTGGCTGGTCATGTAGCGACGGTTATGCAGCCCGGTCAGGGCGTCGGTGACGGCCATCTCGAGGCTGAAGTCCAGCTTCTCGCGCAGGAAGTCGGCGTAGCGCTTGCGCTTCACCTGGGTGCGGACCCGGGCAGACAGCTCTTCCGGGTCCACAGGCCGCGGCAGCAGGTCGTTCACCCCGATCTCCAGCGCCCGGACCATGCGGCCACGGTCGCCCGGGTTGACGATGGCGAGGATGGGCAGGTTGCGCGAGCCCTCCTGCGACCGCACCTGGGCGGCGAGACGCAGGCCGTCGAAGCTGTCGGCCGCGGCGTTGATGATCAACAGGTCGACCCGCGCACGGCTGGCCGCGAGGGCAGCGGCGGGATCGGCCTCGTGGCTGACGCGGTGCTCGTCGGCGAGACCCGCCATCAGGCGACCCGCGCGCGCCGCGTCGTCATCGACGACGATGATGCGGCCGCCGGAGGCGCGCAGCCGCCCCACCCCCTCGATCAGGCCGAGGCGGCGTCCGCTTTCCTCGCGCTCGCGCAGCTCGTCGGTGACCAGCTTGAGCCGGGCCAGCGAGCGCACCCGCGCCATGAGGATGACGTCGTCGATCGGCTTGGTGATGAAGTCGTCCGCCCCGGCGTCGAGGCCGCGGATGCGCTCCTCGCGCCCGTCCAGCGCCGTGACCATGATGATCGGAATATGCCGGGTCCCGGCATTGGCCTTGAGCCGGCGGCAGACCTCGAAGCCGTCCATGCCCGGCATCATGACGTCGAGCAGAATGATGTCCGGCGCGTCGCGCGCGGCGATCTCCAGCGCCGTCGGCCCGTCGGGGGCGGTCAGCACATCGTAGTATTCGAACGTCAGCTTCGCCTCGAGCAGGCGGATGTTCGCCGGCACGTCGTCGACCACAAGGATACGCGCGGTCATGACCTACCCCAGATGCTTCCGGACGGTGTCGAGGAAGGCGCTGATCGAGATCGGCTTGGAGATATAGGCTTCGCAGCCGCCCTGGCGGATGCGCTCCTCGTCACCCTTCATGGCGAAGGCCGTCACCGCCACCACGGGGATGTGCGACAGCTCCTCATCCTCCTTCAGCCAGCGGGTCACCTCGAGGCCGGAGATCTCGGGCAGCTGGATGTCCATGAGGATGAGGTCAGGCCGGTGCTGGCGCGCCAGGGCAAGCGCCTGCAACCCCTCGCGGGTCTGCAGGGTCTCGTACCCCTGGGAATCGAGCAAATCATGAAAGAGCTTCATGTTCAGCTCGTTATCCTCGACGATGAGGACCTTCTTCGACATCATCACCCGGAAGTTGCCGCGCCGCCGACCACCTGATCGACGTCGCAGGCCCCCATCTGTTTTCGGGGCGCATCATGGACCGGCATTCTTTAAGTTGGCGTGAAGTCGGAACCGTCGGACATGAAAGCCCTTTGTCGCGAATGCCTGTGGCCGGGAGCGCAGGCTCCCCGGCCGCTCCGCTGCCCGGCCTGCGGCTCGCCGCGCCTGGTCGTCCACGACGAGCTGGACAGCCTCGGCATCGCGCACATGGACTGCGACGCCTTCTACGCCTCGGTGGAGAAGCGTGACCGGCCCGAGCTGCGCGACAGGCCGGTGATTGTCGGCGGCGGCCGCCGCGGCGTCGTCACCACCGCCTGCTACATCGCCCGCCTCTACGGCGTCGGCTCGGCCCAGCCGATGTTCAAGGCGTTGAAGGCCTGCCCCGACGCGGTGGTCATCAAGCCGGACTTTGCGAAATACACCGCCGAGAGCCGCCGCATCCTCGGCGCTCTCGGCGAGCTCACGCCGCTGGTCCAGCCCCTGTCGCTGGACGAGGCCTGGGCCGATCTGTCCGGCACCGAGCGGCTCAATGGCGGTCCGCCGGCGCTGCAGCTGGTGCGGCTGCAGCGGCGCATCGAGGCCGAGGTCGGCCTGACGGTCTCGATCGGCCTGGCCCCCAACCGCTTCCTCGCCAAGGTGGCGTCGGAACTGGACAAGCCGCGCGGCTTCTCGGTCATCGGCGCGGCGGAGGCGCAAGGCTTTCTCGCGCCGCGGCCGGTCTCGATCCTGCCGGGCGTCGGCCCGGTGTTCGCGAAGGCTCTGCGCAGCGACGGCTTCGACACCGTCGGCCAGCTGGCCTCAGCCGAGCCCCGCGACCTGGTGAAGCGCTACGGCGAGTGGGGCCTGCGCCTGTCGGAGCTGGCGCACGGGCGCGACGCCCGGGCGGTCAATCCCGAGCAGGACCGGCGCGGCATGAGCGCCGAGACCACCTTCAACACGGACCTCGCCGAGCGCGAAGCGCTGGAGGCCGAGCTGTGGCCCCTGTGCGAGAAGCTGGCGGCCAAGGCGCGGCGGTCCGGCCTCGCCTCGCGCACCGTGCAGCTCAAGCTCAGACGCACCGACTTCCGCATCGTCACCCGCCGCCGCACCCTGCCGGAGCCGGTGCAGACGGCGCGCGGCCTGTTCGCCGCCGCGCGCGAGCTGCTGGGGCCGGAACTAGGGCGCCCCTACCGCCTGATCGGCGTGGGCATGGCCGACCTCATCGACGCCGAGGACGCGCCGTCGGGCCTGTTCGACACCGCGGAGGCGCGGGCGCTGAAGACCGAGACCGCCATCGACGCCCTGCGCGCCCGGTTCGGCGCCTCGGCCGTGGTCGCCGGCCGCGCGCTCAAGAGCTAGTCTCCCGCCTTCAGGAACAGCACCCGCGCCGCGCCATAGTCGCGGGCGTCCAGCCGCGCATAGCCGGGCGTATCGATCTCGGGCTCGTCAGAGCCGCGCTCGAACACCACAACGGCCCCGGGCGCCAGCCAGCCGCCCTCCAGCAACCGGGCCAGGGTCTGCTCCCCCAGTCCCTGGCGATAAGGCGGGTCCAGGAAGGCCAGGGTGAAGGCCTCCCCGGCCGAGCCCGGCCGCGGACCAAGGTCGGTGGCGCTGCGGCGGTGCACCCGGCAGCGGCCGAACAGGCCGTAGGCGTCCATGTTCTCGCGGATGGCGCCGCGCGCACCGTCGTCGGTCTCGACGAACAGGCAGAAGGCCGCGCCCCGGCTCAGGGCCTCAAAGCCCAGCGCCCCGGAGCCCGCATAGAGGTCGATCACCCGCGCCTCCTGCAGCCCCTCGGCCCAGGGCGCATGCTCGAGCACATTGAAGATGGCCTGGCGGGCCCGGTCGCTGGTCGGCCGGGTCCCCTGCCCCTCCGGCGTGGCGATGGCGCGCCCCTTCAGGCTTCCGCTGACGATTCGCATCGTGATCCTTGCTCCCGGGGCGACGGACCCGGCATAGGTCGGCCATGACCGGCCTGACCTTCCCGTTCCTGACGCCGCTGCGCGATTCCGACCGCAATCTAGCGCGCGCCGCCGGCTGCGGGGGGATCTTCCTGCTGGCCCTTGTCGTCGTCTTCATCGCCCTGGCCGTCACGGGTGTGGCGCTGGGCCTGTCGCCCGAGCGGCTGGAGGCGGCGCAGGACCTCAACTCGCCGGGCGCCCTGATCATCGTCGGGGCGCTGCTCGCGGGGCTTGGCGCCCTCGTCCTGCTGGCCGCCCGCCTCGCCTATGGCCGCCCCTTCGCCAGTTTCCTCTGGCCGCAGGGCTTCCGCCTCCGCCTCCTGCTCGGCGGCCTGCTGGTGGCCGTGCCGGCGATCATGGCCTCCCTGCTGGTCAGCCTGCTGTTCGCCCTGGTCACCGGACAGGATCTCGGGCTCGGCGATACGGACGGCGCCGTCGATCTGCCCCTCCTTCATGGGGATGTCGCCTATCTCGGCGCGGCCGTGCTCGGCATGGGTATGGTGGCCCTGGGGGAGGAGGCGATCTTCCGCGGCGTGCTGCTGCAGATGCTGGCCGCGTGGTTCCGGCGCGCCCTGCCCGCTCTGGTGCTGGCCGCGATCGTGTTTTCCGCCGTCCACGGGGACCCGGATCCCGTGGCTTTCGGCATGCGGGTGATCATGGGCCTGACCTGGGGCTGGGCGACCCTGAGGCTGGGTGGCGTCGAGTTCGCCGTCGGCCTGCATTTCGGCAACAACCTGCTGCTGATCCTGCTGGTCCCTGCCGGCGAGGCGCTGCAGACCGGCCGTGAGCTGCCGGCCAGCGCCATCCTGGCCCAGCTGGCCGCGGCGGCCGTCGCCGTGGCCGCCGTGGAGCTGCTGGCGCGGCGGCGTCAGGCGCCAACCGCCCCCTAAGCGCCCGTCCGAGCGTCAGCCGCCCGCGCGCGGCGGCCGCGGACCGCGAGGCCCGCCGGGGCCGCGAGGTCCACCCTTGCCCGGTCCGGACCGCGGGCCGCCGGGTCCGCCGCGGGGACCGCCCGGGCCGCGCCCCTCGCCGCTCCGGCCTTCACCGCGCGGCCGGTCGCTCTTGAACCGCTCGCCCGCCGGACGGTCGCGTTGCGGCCGCTCGGGTCGGTCGCCGTAGGGACGGTCAGTCCGGGGCCGGTCGCCCCGGGGCCGATCACCCTGCGGACGCGGCCCGCGCGGTCGGTCGGACCGGGGACGCTCCGTGCGTTCGCCGCCGGCGCCTTCGGGCCGGGGCGTGAAGGCGCGACGCGGCCGGTCGTCGCCGCCCGGACGCTCGCCGCGGTCGAAGCCGCCCTCGCGGGGCTTGAAGCTGCGCGCCGGACGCTCGCCCTCGGCCCGTTCCGGACGGGGACGCGAGGGCCGCCCCGGCCGTTCCGGTCGCGGCGCGGCCTTGGCCCAGCCGGGCTTCTTCTGCGGCCGTTCGGCCCGCTCGGCGCCCTCGGTCGCCGCCGCCGCCGCCGCGCGCACACGGCTGGGCTTGCGCGACGGATCAGACAGGGCCGAGCCCGAGCGGCCTTTGACGATCGGGGTGCTGAGGCGGCGCCCCGGGATCGGCGCCGGCGTCTCGACCGTGTCGCCGGTCGGCAGGTTCTCGGGCCGGATGTGCTCGGCCAGCAGCTCGCGGATCACCCGCGGCCCGACCTCCTCGACCGCCCCGACCGGCAGGGTGCCCAGCTGGAAGGGCCCGTAGGCGAGACGGATCAACCGGTTGACCTTCAGACCGACCGACTCCAGCACCTTGCGCACCTCGCGGTTCTTGCCCTCGGCGATCGAGACGCTGACCCAGAGATTGGCGGCGGCCTTCTCATCCTCGCCCGAGGGGGTCTTCACCTTGTCGAGCGTCGCCTCCATCGGGCCGTAGCGGACGCCGTCGACGAAGGCGCCCTCCTTCAGCCGGTCCAGCTGCTCCTGGGTGATCTTGCCCCGGGCCCGGGCGCGATACTGGCGCACCCAGCCGGTAGTCGGCATCTCCAGAGCCCGGCTCAGCTCGCCGTCGTTGGTCAGCAGCAGCAAGCCCTCGGAGTTGATGTCCAGCCGGCCGACGGAAATGGTACGCGGCAGGGTGCTGGGCAGGGCGTCGAACACCGTTGGCCGGCCCTGCGGGTCGTTGTGCGTGGTCAGCAGGCCGACGGGCTTGTGGTAGCGCCAGACGCGCGTCGCCTGGGCCTGACCGATCAGCTTGCCGTCGACGGTGATCTTGTCCTCGCGCGTCACCAGCGT
>JAATWA010000031.1 GCA_013361095.1 Pseudanabaena biceps
AGGCGTTCGCATCCCGCCGGTGAAAATCTATGCCAAGGGCGTCTATAACGCCGATCTGATCCGCCTGATCATGCACCAGACGCGCAAGCCCGACTGGTGTGCCGCCGATCTGAACGCGCTGATCGCCGCCTGCCGCGTCGCCGCCCGCCGGGTGGAGGAAATGTGTGCGCGCTTCGGCGATGATGTCGTCGTCGCGGCGATGGACGATCTCTTGGCGCGCAACCACCGCGCCATGAAGGCGCTGATCGCCTCGTCGGTCTCCACCGATGCGGTCAGCTTTTCCGATTACATCTGCGACGATGGCGTGGGGTTCGGCCCCTACAAGATCAGCTGCTCGATGCAGCGCGTCGGCGACAAGGTGGTGCTCGATTTCAGCGGCACCGATCCGCAATCGGACGCGTCGATCAATTTTTACCTCAACGAGAACATGTTCAAGATGTTCTTCGGCATCTACATGATCATGGTCTTCGATCCGCAGATCATGTTCAACGACGGCTTCTACGACCTGATCGAGGTCAAGATTCCGCAAGGCTCGCTCCTGAAGCCCAATTATCCGGCCGCGCTGTCGGGCCGCACCCATGCGCTGGGTCGCATCTTCGATATTCTCGGCGGTCTGCTCGGCCAGCGCACGCCGGAGTTCCTGTGCGCCGCCGGTTTCTCGTCATCGCCGCATCTGATGTATTCGGGCCGCGACACCCGCGCCGGCAAGAATGGTGAATGGTTCCAGCTGTTCCAGATCGGCTTTGGCGGCATCCCCGGCAAGCCGTTCGGCGATGGCCCCGATGGCCACTCGCTCTGGCCGGGCTTCACCAACGTGCCGAACGAGTTTCTCGAACGCTATTTCCCGCTGCGCATCGAACGCTATGAGGCGCTGGCCGATACCGGCGGAGCCGGGCTCAATCGCGGCGGCAACGGCATCCTGATGAGCTATCGCTTCCTTGCTGCCGGCACGGTGTCGATCCATGACGACCGCTGGTTCACCTATCCCTGGGGTGTCAATGGCGGCGCTCCCGGCACCCGCGCGCGCAAGATTCTCGAAAAGCCCGACGGCTCCAGGACCATCGTCGCCAACAAGCTCGACAGCCTCGATGTCGAAGCCGATGACGTGCTGCACTTCATTACCTGGGGCGGCGGCGGCTGGGGCGATCCGTTGCAGCGCGATCCGGCGCTGGTCGCCAAGGAAATCCGCCAGGGGCTGGTCAGCGTTGCCGGTGCGCGCGCCTATGGTGTCGTCATCGCTGCCGATGGCAGTGTCGATGCCGCCGCCACCGCCGCGTTGCGCGCCGAAATGGCCGCTGCGCCCAAACCGGCGAACGATCTGTTCAACTTCGGCGGCGAGATCGAAGCCTTGCGCGCTGCGTGCCTCGCAGAAACCGGCCTGCCGGCGCCGAAGCCGCCGGTCTGGCACCATGTCGCGATGGCCGCCGAATGAGCTTTGCGGAAAACACCGGACCCCTGAAGGGCATCCGCGTCATAGAAATGGGCCAGTTAATTGCCGGGCCGTTCTGCGGCCAGTTGCTTGGGGACATGGGCGCCGAAATCATCAAGTTGGAACCACCCGGCCAGGGCGACCCGATGCGTGTCTGGGGCCGCGGCGATTATCCGCTGTGGTGGGAAGTCGTGGCGCGCAACAAGAAGGCGGTCAGCGCTGACTTGCGGCAACCCGAGGGGCAAGCGCTCGCCAAACGGCTGATCGCCAGTGCCGATATCCTGATCGAGAATTTCCGCCCCGGAACGCTCGAAAAATGGGGGATGAGTCCCGAAGCGCTGCACGCAGAGAACCCGCGGCTGATCGTCGTCCGCGTCTCGGGCTATGGCCAGACCGGGCCCTATTCGTCCCGCGCCGGCTTTGGCGGCATCGGCGAAGCGATGGGCGGCTGGCGTGCCATTGTCGGCGATCCCGACCGGCCGCCGTCACGCATGGGCGTGTCGATCGGCGACAGCCTTGCCGCCACCTATGGCTGCATGGGCGCGCTCGCTGCGCTGCGCCATCGCGACCAGACCGGCGAAGGCCAGGTCGTCGATTCCTCGCTCTATGAAGCGGTGTTGCAGGTGATGGAAAGCCTGGTCCCCGAATATGCCGCCTCGGGCTATGTCCGCGAACGCTCTGGCTCGTTCCTGCCCGGCATCGCGCCATCCAACGTCTATCCGACGAGCGATGGCGAATATCTGATCGGCGCCAATCAGGATTCGGTGTTCGGCCGGCTGTGTACAGCTATGGGCCGCCCCGAACTGGCGAAGGACCCGCGCTATATCGACCATGTGTCGCGCGGTCGCCACCAGGCCGAACTCGACGCGCTTATCGGTGAATGGACCAAGACGCTGACCATCGACGCGCTTGAAGCCTTGATGATCGAAAATGGCGTTCCGGCCGGCAAACTCTATCGCCCGCAGGACATGCTCGATGATCCGCATTTCCAGGCCCGCGAGGCGATCATCGATTTCCCGCACCCGCGCTGGGGAACGGTGAAGATGCAGAATGTCTTCCCGAAGCTGTCGAAGACGCCCGGCTCGGTCCGCCGTGCGGCGCCACCGACGATCGGCCATGACAATGACAGCGTCTATGCCGAAGTGCTGGGAATGAGCGTTGGCGAGATCGCCGATTTGAAGGCGCGCGGGGTCATCTAGGCGCCGCTCAGCCGGTTCCCAAAAACAAGCGGCGCCACGTGTTACCCACGGGGCGCCGCTGATCATTCACGCAAAGAGGTCTGGGGCCGATGGCCCCAGCCGCCGGAGGCAATTACAGCTTTCCAGTCAGTTCCGGCACGATGGTGAACAGATCGCCCACCAGGCCGACGTCCGCGACCTGGAAGATCGGGGCTTCTTCGTCCTTGTTGATGGCGACGATGATCTTGCTGTCCTTCATGCCCGCCAAATGCTGGATGGCGCCCGAGATGCCGACGGCGACATAGAGTTCCGGGGCGACGATCTTGCCGGTCTGACCGACCTGATAGTCGTTCGGGGCATAGCCGGCATCGACAGCAGCGCGCGAAGCACCGACGGCGGCACCGAGCTTGTCGGCGAGCGGATCGATATACTCGTGGAACTTTTCGGAAGACCCCAGCGCACGGCCACCCGATACGATGATCTTGGCGGCAGTCAGTTCGGGGCGGGCCGACTTGGTCAGTTCCGCACCTTCGAAAGTCGAGATGCCGGCGCTGCCGGGGCCGCTGGCGGCTTCGATGCTCGCCGAACCGCCGCTGGTGGCGGCCTTGGCAAAGGCGGTGCCCCGAACGGTGATGACCTTCTTGGCATCTGACGACTTGACCGTCGCGATGGCGTTGCCGGCATAGATTGGCCGGGTGAAGGTGTCCGGACCTTCGACCGAGAGGATTTCTGAGATCTGCGCGACATCGAGGGCGGCGGCAACGCGCGGCGCGACATTCTTGCCGCGCGTCGTGGCCGGCGCCACGAAGGCATCATAACCAGCCATCAGCCCTGCGATCAGCGGCGCGAGATTTTCGGCCAGCGCATTCTCATAAGCTGCGTCATCGGCGAGCAGCACTTTTGCGACACCGGCGACCTTGGCAGCGGCATCGGCAACGCTTTGCGCGCCCTTGCCGGCGACGAGCAGGTGGACATCGCCACCCAATTGTCCGGCGGCGGTGACAGCGGCGAGCGTCGCGTCCTTCAGCTCGGCATTGTCATGTTCAGCGAGGACGAGAACGCTCATGCGACAGCTCCCATGGTCTTGAGCTTTTCAACCAGTTCATCGACCGACTTCACCTTGATGCCGGCCGAGCGCTTGGCGGGCTCGACAACCTTGGTGATGGTCAGGCGCGGCGTGACATCGACGCCGTAATCGGCCGGGGTCTTGGCCGCGATCGGCTTGGACTTGGCCTTCATGATGTTGGGCAACGAGGCATAGCGCGGCTCGTTAAGGCGAAGATCGGTAGTGACGATCGCCGGCAGCTTCAAACCGACGGTTTCCGCGCCGCCATCGACTTCGCGGGCAACATGAACGGTTTCGCCATCGACACTGACCTTGGAGGCAAAGGTGCCCTGTGGCCAACCGAGCAGGCCGGCGAGCATTTGGCCGGTCTGGTTGGCGTCGTCATCGATCGCCTGCTTGCCGAGGATGATGAGGCCGGGGGCTTCTTCCTTGGCGATGGCGGCGAGGATCTTGGCGACGGCGAGCGATTCGGTCGTCACATCGGTGGTGACGAGAATGCCGCGATCGGCTCCCATGGCAAGCGCGGTGCGCAGCGTTTCGGTGCATTGCTGAACGCCGATGGAGACGACGACGATCTCGGTCGCGACGCCCTTTTCCTTGAGACGAATCGCCTCTTCGACGGCGATCTCGTCGAAGGGATTCATGCTCATCTTGACGTTGGCGAGTTCGACACCGGTCTGGTCGGACTTGACCCGAACCTTGACGTTGTAATCGACGACCCGTTTGACGGGGACAAGTACCTTCATCGGCGGCTTCCCAAGGCTGTTTGTACCGGCGTGCCTTGGCTTAGGCCCGCGCGCCAGTCAACCCACAGGTTGCCGTTAACGTCAACGTGCCGCGTTGGCCGGCGGAATTCGGGAGGGGTTGAAAAGTAGGGATGGCATTACTAAATTGTCATAAGCGGCCCGGGCCCCTCTGACGATCAGCGATGACCGTGATGTCGGACCGCGACGGCGTTGTGCCGGATTGACCCGCAATGGGCAAATGGCCGGCACCTTCGATCTGAGAACGAGAGGAAGGACCCTGATCATGTTGTTGACCCTCATCGCCGCTGCCAGCGTTGCCACGGCAGCGCCTGCCCAATGGACCCACGAAGTCGCCGTGTCGCACGGCCATGGCAAGGCCAATGCTGTTTATGTGGCGCGCCCCGATGTGAAGCTGCGCCAGATCGGCACCGCCGCCGGAACCCGCATGAGCACCGAGCGTTGCTTGTGGACCGCCGATATAAACGTCGAGCGCCGACTCGAAGCGCCGGGCGTCGAAATCGCTGGCCGTCGCGAGATGCCCGCCACCAAGACACTGAGCGGCAGCCGGCACGGTGCCTGCGCGCACCAGCGCAGCGCCATCGACACCGAGATTGCCGCGCAGGCGCCGGCAATCAACGCCCATCTGGTCGAAGTCGCCGAACGCGATCAGCGCGATCTGCGCTCCGAAATCGAAGCGCTGTTGCCGCCGACCGGCCGTTGATCGCTCGCGCCTTCGCGGCAGTGCTGTTGACTGCTGCGGCGGCGCCGGCCGCTGCGGCCAGCCTTGGCGTTGAAGCCAGCACCGATCTGCGGCGACGCGGGCTGAGCTGGAGCGACGGCAGTCCGGCAATCGAAGCCTGGGCGAGCGTTCCGGTAACCGGCGGACTTTCGGTTGAAGGCGGTGCCGCCACGCTGCGCGGCAGTGCCCGACACGGCGGTGCCGATCTGCTTGCCGAAGCAGCGCTGCGCTATACGCGCCAGAGCGGCGCCTTCAGCTGGTGGGCCGATGTCCAGGGGCTGGGGTTCGTCGGCGCATTCGGCGAGAATTACGGCCAACTGCGCACCGGCACGGCGTTCGGCATTGGGCCGGTGCAGCTTTCCGGCTTCGCCAGTTGGGCACCGCCGCAGGCCGCGATCGGTGGCAGTAATGTCTATGTCGGCGGCAGCATCAATCTCGGCATTCCGCTGACGCCGCTGACCCTGCGTGCCAGCGCCGGCCATTCGACCGGGACCGACGATGGTAGCGGACGCGCCAACCGGCTGCGCCCCGGCGGGGATTACAGCGATTTCCGCGTGGACGCCGATTATGTGCTCGGCCCGGTGACGCTGGGGGCGAGCCTGGTAGCGACCACGATTGATCGTGACGCAGACGTGCCGCGCAGCTTTGCCGATAATGCGGGAACCCGGGTGTTGCTGCGCGCCGGCGTTACATTCTGAAACGCAACGCCCGGCTAGGGCGACATTATCGGGAAACGCCGGCCCCGATAACCATCAAGGCCGGCCCCCCTGTTCAGCGCGTGGTCGCAATCCGTCCATCGCGGCGGCGGCGCATGGCAGCACCAGTAAGACCGAGGCCGGCGATCAACATCGCCCAGCTGCCGGGTTCAGGAACCGCGCCATAGCCAAAGTTGTTCGCCGTGACGAACTGGCTGATGTTGCGGCCGGCATCGATGGCCTGAGTATTGTCGAATTCGAAGTGGATGCCGCCATAAATGCGGCTGATACCAGCTTCGGCTGCTGCCGCACTCAGGCTCGAAAAGCAGCGTTCGCCGGCAATGCCCGACAAGGGATCAGCGGCCACGCAGATGCTGACCGCATCGGTGCCGAAAAACCGACCGATGGCAGCAGCGCCGGCGCCGCTGAACGTGCTGTGTCCGGAGGCATAGGTCGGGAAATTCGGCGTCGCGAGAAATGGCGTCCACGTGCCATCTCCTGCCACACCGCAAGTCGCCATACCGCAATTCTGGATCGCCGTGATCGGACGCCAGACATTCCAGGCGTATTTGTTGTCCCACGCCGAAATGCCGGCATCGGCAACCGAAGCACCCACCATGGCCGTGAGCCGCGCCGCCTGCATCGTCGACAAGTTTTTGCTGGTGATCAGATTGGTTGCGATATCGAGCCAATGCCCAGGCGGGGTTAGTGTGCCGCCACCATCGGCCCAGAATTTGGCGATGGTCTGTTGCTCGACTGTGCCACAAGTGCCGCAACCCAGCGCCTTGACCTGGTTATAGTCGGCAATGAACTCCGCCGAACCGAGGGCGGGCGGGGCGCCGAGCCGGAACTGATCACCGCTCGTCATTCCGAACGGCGTGACATTGCCCCAGCTTGGCAGGACAGGCTGGCCACCGCCATTGGTGCTTTGGAAATCACCAGGATCAGTTCCGAACACATAGGGAATCTGGGCCGTGGCAGCGCCATCGGCGGCCCGCGCGCTGAACTGTGCATTGGCGACACTGGTGCCCAACGCCACCGACGCGGCACGGCGCGCGGCGGAAAGATTGAGGCTATCCAACTTCAGGTTCATATCGGTGTTGAGCGACACGCTGAGCAGCGGGAACAGGTTCGCCATCATCGTGTAACCAGAGGCATAGGCTACGGCCGATTGCGACAAGCCGGACACGGCACCGCCGGCATAAGCATAGGGATCATAGGCCAGACCGGACGCTGCGTTGACCGAATCGAACATTGCAGTGCCAACCATGGCAATCGCTCGCGACGCACGCGGCGGCGGCGTGGTGGCCGCGCTGGCACGAATAGTGTCCAGCAAAGTTGTGTTGACAGTAGTGACTGCCGAATTGGCAAGTACTGCACCGGATATTGCACCGGTTAAAGAAAAAATAACAGCCGCAGACGCTGCAGCCAGATTAATGGCATTCATAGAAAAGTCCCCCTGTTAGCGTATTATC
>JAATWA010000032.1 GCA_013361095.1 Pseudanabaena biceps
ACGGGCCCGGCCAGCCCGGCCACGAGCGTCGCCAGCGCCGCCGCCACCCCGCGCCAGTCGCGATCGCCCTCGGGCTGGCAGGCCTCCTGCAGCGGATTGAGGTGCACGATCAGGGCGTCGGCCCCGATCATGTCGAGCGCGCGGCGCGCGGCGTCGAGGCCGAAGCCGCGGGTCAGCTGGGCCGCGCCGATGTTGGCGAGGATCGGGACATCGGGCGCGCGATCCCGCAGCCCCCGGTTCAGCCCGCCGGCCCCGCCATTCTCCAGCGCCGAACGCTGCGATCCCACGGCCAGGGCGATGCCGAGCTGCTGGGCCGCCTCGGCCAGCCGGGCGTTGATGGCCTCGGCCCGCGACGGCCCGCCGGTCATGGAGCTGATCAGCAGCGGCGCCTTCAGACGTCGGCCGAGGAAGTCGACGCCGAGATCGATGGCGGCGTGGTCGAGGTCCGGCAGGGCCTCGTGCACGAAGCGCACCTGCTCCAGCCCGGTGGTCAGGGCGTGCCGCCCGCCGCCGGCGAGGACGACGTCCAGATGCTGGTCCTTGCGATCGACAGTCCGGCTCATGGGTCCATCCGCGCCTTCGGGTCGCGCTGGCGGTCGATAGCCTGAAAGGCTAGGTATTGGCCATGCCCTGGCTCGCCTTCACCCTGCTGACCCTGGCGGTGTTCTTCCTGATGGAAGGCGTCGCCTGGTGGTCGCACAAATACATCATGCACGGCTGGGGCTGGGGCTGGCACCGGGACCATCACGAGCCGCATGACAAGCCGCTGGAGGTCAACGACCTCTACGCCGTGGTCGGCTCGGTCGTGGCCATCACCCTGTTCGTCATCGGCTGGGCCACGGGCCTGTGGTGGGTCTACGCCATCGCCACCGGGGTGACCCTTTATGGCGCCGTCTACGCCTTCGTGCACGACGGCCTGGTGCACCAGCGCTGGCCGTTCCACTTCATGCCGAGGAACGGTTACGCCCGCCGCCTGGTCCAGGCGCACAAGCTGCACCACGCGGTGCAGACGAAGGACGGCGCGGTCTCGTTCGGCTTCGTCTTCGCCCCCGATCCCCACAAGCTGCGCGCGAAGCTGAAGGCCATGCGCGCGGCGCGCAAGACGGACGCTTAGTCACATCTGCTTCTCCTCTTGCGGGAGAAGGTGGGCCGCGGAGCGGCTCGGATGAGGGGCGCCCGCGCTGACGTCGCGGGTTCATCACGGAGATCACAGAGGAAGGCACAAAGGGCACAACGGGCCCTGAGCAGCCGCGCGCGCAGCGCTTTCCCTTTAGAGCCCGACAGGAAAGGCGCCTTCGGCGCAGCACCGCGACGCCGCCGTGCCCTCTGTGCCTTCCTCTGTGATCTCTGTGATGCACCTTCTACGGTCGCCAGAACAACGCGGCGGCGTCGGCCCTACACCCGCGTCCACATTTCCGGCCGGTCCGGCGCCGGTCGGCCGCGGTCGCGCAGGCGGGTCCAGAAGGCGATCAGCAGGCCGCGGCTGAACAGCCACAGCTTCATGCCCTTGCCGACCACGGCCCGCCGGTCCCAGACCCCCGGCCCGTCGCGCACCACCTTGCGGCCGATCTCGCGATAGACGCCGCGGGCGGCGGCGATGGCCAGGGACGAGCGGAACGGCAACGACCGCAGGCCCTCGCGGGCGCTGTCATAGTAGGGCTCGGCCACGTCCAGCAGGCGCCGGGCGACCCCGTGCACCGCCGCGCGGTTGGCCGGGTCGGCGACCGCCTCGGGCGTCGGCGCCAGCCCCGCCTCGACCAGCCAGTCGGACGGCAGATAGACCCGGCCGTTGCGGGCGTCCTCGATCACGTCGCGGCTGATGTTGGTCAGCTGGAAGGCCAGCCCCAGGTCCTGAGCCCGGCGCAGCACGAGCGGATCGGACGCACCCATGACCCGCGCCATCATCACGCCGACGACGCCGGCCACATGCCAGCAGTAGGCCAGCACATCCTCCAGCGTCCGGTAGGGCGTCTGGGCCACGTCCATGGCGAAGCCGTCGATCAGGTCCAGCGGCCAGCGCTCGGGCAGCCGGTGGCGCAGGGCCACCCGCTGGAAGGCGGCGAAGGTCGGGTCGTCCATGGTCTCGCCGGCGAGGGCGCGGCGCGTCAGATCGTACAGCCGGGCCAGCCGCCGTTCCTGCTCCTCGCGGCTGATCGCCTCCTGTCCGTGGCCGTGGTCCTGGCCGTCGATCTCGTCGTCGCAGCGGCGGCACCAGGCGTAGAGCAGCCAGGCGTCCTCCCGCACCTGGGGATCGAACAGCCGCGAGGCAGAGCGGAAGCTCTTCGACCCCTTGGTGATCGACTCCTTCGAGGCGGCCAGGACGGCGTCAGTCATGGCAGGGTCTTGAGGTCCTCAAGCATCAGGCCGGCGGTGGCCTTGGCCGAACCCACCACGCCGGGGATCCCGGCGCCGGGGTGGGTGCCGGCCCCGACCACATACAGGTTCGGCACCCGGTCGTCGCGGTTGTGGGTGCGGAACCAGGCGCTCTGGGTCAGGATCGGCTCCAGCGAAAAGGCCGAGCCGAGGTGGGCGTTCAGCGTGTCCTCGAAGTCGTCCGGGGTCCAGAGGCGGTGGGTGACCAGGTCGCGCCTGAGGTTCGGAATGTACCGTTCCTCCAGGTAGTCCATGATCTTGTCGGCGTAGCGTGGGCCCTCGACCGACCAGTCGATGTCGGCCGCCCCGAGGTGCGGTACGGGGCTCAGCACATAGAAGGTCGAGCAGCCCTCCGGCGCCATCTCCGGGTCGGTGGCGCAGGGGCTGTGCAGATAGAGCGAGAAGTCGTCCGGCAGGGTCGGGCCCTTGAAGATCTCGCTGATCAGCTCGCGGTAGCGCGGTCCGAAGCAGATGGTGTGGTGGGCCAGCTGCGGGTGCTTCGCCTTGAGGCCGAAGTGCAGCACGAACAGCGACATGGAGAAGCGCTTCGACTTCAGGTCGCGGGCCTTGGCCTGGCCGCGGGCGGTGTGGCCGAGCAGCTTGTCGTAGGTGTGCACCACGTCGGCGTTGGAAGCGACCATGTCCGCGGCGATCGTCTCGCCGCTCTCCAGCGTCACCCCCGTGGCGCGGCCGTCGGCGATCTCGATGCGCACCACCGGCGCGTTGAGCCGGACCACCCCGCCCATGTCCTCGAAGGCCCGGACGAGGCCGGCGATCAGGGCCCCGGTGCCGCCGCGGGCGAACCAGACCCCGCCGCGCCGCTCAAGCGCATGGATCAGGGCGTAGACCGAGCTGGTCTTGAAGGGGTCGCCGCCGACCAGCAGGGTGTGGAAGCTGAAGGCCTGACGCAGGTGCGGGTCCTGGATGTAGCGCGCCACCATGGCGTGGACGCTGTTCCAGCTCTCCAGCCGCGCCAGCTCCGGCGCCGCCTTGATCATCGACCAGAAGCTCTGGAACGGCACCGCCCCGAGCTTGATGTAGCCCTCCTGGTAGAGCTCCTCGGAGTAGGCGTGAAAGCGGTTGTAGCCGTCGACGTCGGCGGGGTTGAAGGCCGCGATCTGGCGCTCCATCGCCGCCTGGTCGTCGTTGTAGTCGAAGCTTTTTCCGTCTTCCCAGCAGAGGCGATAGAACGGATCGACCGGCATCAGCTCGACATAGTCGGACAGCTGCTTGCCCGTGCCGTCGAACAGCTGGGTCAGGCAGTCCGGATCGGTGATGACCGTCGGGCCGGCGTCGAACTTGAAGCCCTGGTCGTTCCAGACGTAGGCGCGGCCGCCCGGCTTGTCGCGCTTTTCGACGAGGGTGGTCTGCACCCCCGCACGCTGCAGGCGAAGGGCCAGGGCGATGCCGCCGAAACCGGCGCCGATGACCACCGCGCGGCGGGCCGTGACGTCTCTCATGGGGTCTGACTTTCGCCTGTCTCACGCAGTTCGCGCAGAGCTTTGTCGATAGGTACGGGGGGTTTTCCCGCCAGGATGCGGGCCTTGTCCAGCACGGTGGAGCGACCTGCGTAGAACCGCCGCACGAGCCCTTCGGGCAGGCCGTAGAAGCGCTCCAGCACCCGCCAGCGCGCCTCGGGCTCGGCGGCCCGGAACAGCATCCGGTCGAGCAGACGGTAGAAGCCGCGCCGGCGCCACAGGTCGCGCGAGCGCGTCTCCAGCAGGGTCCGCAAGGCCTCGCCGTCGAGTGACGGCGCAGCGGCGATCAGGCCGGCGGTCTCCACCGCGTCCGGCAGCGAGTAGCCGGTGGTCGGGTGGAACAGGGCGGCAGCCAGACCGGCCCGGGCCACGCCCGGCGCGCCCGCCGCCCAGAAGGCGTCCATGTCGCCGTCCAGCGCGATCGGCAGGATCCCCTCCTCCTCCTCGATCACCGCCTCGACCCGCCACCCGCGCGACAGGGCATAGTCGGCGATGCGGCGACGCAGGGCCTCGCGGTCCAGCGCCGGACCGTCGGCGTAGTAGGTGTCCTCCACCAGCACCGTGTGCGGGTCGAACGGCAGCAGATAGACGAAGCGGTAGGCCCCGTGCTGGGCCACGGTGGCGTCCATGATGGTCGGCCGGGTCAGGCCGTGCGGAGCCTCCAGCCGCAGGGTCCGGCCAACGAACACCTGCCAGCCCAGCTGCAGCTGCGGCGACGGGCCGGGCCCGCGCGCATCGATCACCCCTCGCGCGGTCAGGGTGCGCTGGTCCGCCAGCCGCACCGTGGTGGGGGACAGGTCGACGGCTTCAGCCGCTATCAGCCGGTCGCCCAGCAGCGGTCGCACGGCGGCGTCGAGCCGCTCGGCCGTCAGACTGTTGTAGGGCGTGCGCAGGACCCGCGAGCGGTTGGGGAAGTGAACCTCGTAGCCCCCGGCCCAACGATGGGCGATGGCCGGCTGCAGCCAGGCCCGGTCCGCCTCGGACACATCGCCGTCGAAGAAGGACCAGGTGTGCCGCCCGCCCAGCTGGCCCTCGCGCTCGACCACCGCCACGCGCAGCTCCGGCCGGGTCACGGCCAGCCGCCAGGCGATCAGGCTGTTGGCCAGCCCGCCGCCGACCAGGATGAGGTCGAACTCGGTGTCGGCGGGCACGGACGCGGTCCTCAGGGTTTGGGCTCGACCCTCAGGACGTAGGGGCCGAGCTGGGTGGCGTCGAAGCCCTGTGCCCGGATGATGTAGACGCCGTCCTCCGGAGCCGTCCAGTCAAGCCGGGCCTGGGTATCGGACAGACTGTCATCGTCGCTGGCGGCGGCCATGAAGGGCTCGTCCTCGGGCCCGATCGCCACCACCACGTCGAAGTCGTTGGAGACCAGGGTCAGGCGGATCGCCTCGTCGGCCTTCAGCCGGATGCGATAGGCGTCGAAATAGACCCCGTCCTGCAGCCCGTCGTCCTCGGTGAGCTCGCCGCGGGCGGTCCCGCCGACGAGAATGCTGCCCGGGCCGGGCGGCGGGCCGCGGTCCAGCGTCTCCAGCGCATAGAGGCCGGTGGTGTTCGACCCGAGCGGCGAGACCCGCAGCAGATAGGCCCCGTCGGTCTCCGGCACGAAGTTGAGCCGCGAGTTGAAGCCCTCGCCCAGCCCGTCGTCATCCTCGGCCAGCGGCAGGAACTCGCCCTCCTCGGCGCCGATGCGCAGATAGCTGTCGAAGTCGCCCGAGCGCAGGATGGCCTGGAACCGGCGGCCGGCCTGCAGCTCGACCCGGAAGTCCTGGTAGGCGCGGCCCTCGGCGTCCTCGGGGCTGTCGTCGGTGAGGGCCCCGCTGTGATTGCGACCGACCGCCAGATCGATCGGCGGCGGGGGGGCGGCGACCGCCTCCAGCGCCAGCTCGTAGCGGCCCTCGCCGCTATCGATGAAGGCCCGCACCTCGATCAGATACTCCCCCGCCGCCGCCAGCGTCTGGGTCAGGCGCGAGTTGGTGCCGATCTCCCCGCCGTCGTCATCCTCGGCGACGAGGGCGCCGTCGGGGCCGAGGAGAGACAGGTAGGTGTCGAAGTCGTCGGAGCCGAGCGAGATCTGCACCCGGTCTCCAGCCGCGGCGGTGAAGGCGTAGACGTCGGCGCGATAGCCCTCGGCGCTCGTGCCGGCATCGGCGGTCAGCTCGCCCGAGCGGGTCTCTCCGACCGCGATCGTGGTGCGCGGCGGCGGCGGGGGCGCAGCGGTCCGGGTCAGGGTGTAGGCCCCCAGCGCGCTGCCGCCGAGGGACCGCGCCTGCACCACATAGGTCCCCGCCTCGGGGGCCGTGAACACGAGGCGCGAGTTGAGGCCGATCCCCGGCCCGTCATCATTCCGCGCCAGCTCGACAAAGCCGCCGCCGCTGTCCCGCCCGATCACGAGCAGGGCGTCGAAGTCCTCGGACTCCAGCGTGAACTGGTCGCGCTGGCCGGCGCTGGCGGTGAACACGAAGGCGTCGTGGATGGCGTCTGCCTCATCGACCGGGTCGCCCTCGGCCAGCTCGCCGGAGACCGGATCGTCAAGCCGCAGCGGCTTGGGCGCCGGCGCCGGCGCCGGGGGCGCGCGTTCGGCGAGAGAGAGCTGGTAGGCGCCGCCGTCGAGACCGGCCAGGGCCCGGGCCCGCAGCACGAAACGCCCGCTGTAGGGTGCGGTGAAGCGCAGGCGCGAATGGAAGCCCTCGCCGAGGCCGTCATCGTCCCAGCCAAGCGGCTCGCCCGCGGTCTCGCCTTCGCCGTACACTTCAAGGAAGGCGTCGAAGTCGTCGGCCCGGAGGATCGCCTCCAGGCGCTGCCCGACTGCGGCGTCGAACACATAATCATCGTAGCGATAGCCGTCCCGCTCGCCGTCGCCGCGGGTCAGGGCGCCGTCAAGCTGGTCGCCGATCGCCAGGCGCGCGGGCGACTGGGCCGCAACGCCCCCGGCCATCGCCAGGGTCAGGGCCGCAGCGGTGGCGGCCATCAGGGTGCGGCGCATGCGAGTCTCTCTCCGAACAGTCCCGCGATCATAGACGCCGAACCCCGGCCTCTGTAAACGCGCCGCGTGCCTTTGAGGTCAGAGTTTTGGAGCCCGTCCATGGCCGACGTCCCCGCCCCCGCGCGCCGCATCGACGGCAAGGCCTTCGCCGAGGGGCTGCGCGGCCGCGTCGCCGCCGCCGCCGCCCGGTTGCAGGCCGACCACGGCGTCCAGCCCGGCCTGGCCGTGGTGATCGTCGGCGAGGACCCGGCCAGCCAGATCTATGTCCGCAACAAGGGCGAGCAGACCGCCGCGGCCGGCATGCGGTCGGACACCCATCGGCTCCCGGAGACGACCAGCCA
>JAATWA010000033.1:0-6089 GCA_013361095.1 Pseudanabaena biceps
GTCAGCCCCGCTGTTCCAGTCGGTCGGCGGATCGGCGCCCCCCTCCCCGTCCAGCGGCGGGAAGGGCGAGACCGAAGGCGCGGCCGGAAACGGGGCCAGCGTGGGCTCGGAGGGATCGTCTGGCGTGCTCATGCGTGACCTCCCCGGCTCAGAACTGGAAGTAGATGAAGGGGGCGACGCCCTCGGGACGCACCGCCTCGACGAGGAAGATGGCCACGCCGACGAGGACGCCGAGGGTCAGGGACGGGGCGGCCTGCAGCCGCGCCGCCAGCCCCTCGACCGCCCGCGGCGGCAGCCAGTGCATGGCCAGGCCCCCGACGATCAGGGTCAGCAGGAAGGGCGTCAGCACCTCGATCGGCCCGGGACGGGCCAGCCCGGCCAGCATCTCCATGGCCAGCGGGAAGCTCTCGGCGCGGAACAGGATCCAGCCGAGGCAGACGACGTGGAAGGTCAGGATCACGCCCAGCCAGTGCGGCACGCTGGCCCGGCCCTCGAGGAAGTGACGCCAGACCCGCTCGATGACCTGCACCGCCCCGTGCAGCGCCCCCCAGGCCACGAAGGTCCAGGCCGCGCCGTGCCACAGGCCGCCCAGCAGCATGGTGATCATGACGTTGCGCGAGGACGACCACAGGCCGCCCCGGCCGCCGCCCAGCGGGACATAGAGGTAGTCACGCAGCCAGCTGGACAGGCTGATGTGCCAGCGCCGCCAGAAGCTCTGCAGCGAATTGGCGCGATACGGCTGGTCGAAGTTGCGCGGGAAGGAATAGCCCAGCAGGGCCGCGGTCCCGATCGCCATGTCGGAATAGGCAGAGAAGTCGCAGTAGATCTGCACCGCATAGGCATAGGTCGCCGCGGCGATATCCCAGGCCGAATGGGCCGACGGGTCGAAGAACACCGGGTCGACGAGGTTCACCGCCAGCTCCGAGGCGATCACCGTCTTCTTGAACAGGCCCCAGGCGATCAGCAGCAGGCCGTGGGTGGCCATGGCCCGGGTCAGGCGCGGCACGCGCTCGAACTGGGGCAGCAGGTCCGAGGCCCGCACGATCGGGCCGGCCACCAGGTGCGGAAAGAAGGACATCAGCAGCATGACGTCCAGCAGCGACCGCGCCGGCGGGGTCTTGCCGCGCCAGACATCGACCACATAGCTGATGCCCTGGAAGGTGAAGAAGCTGATCCCGACCGGCAGGACGATCTCCAGCAGCGGCAGGTCCCGCTCCCAGCCGAGCCGCGCCAGCAGGGCCCCGGCCTCCTCGACGAAGAAGCCGTAGTACTTGAACACCCCCAGCAGCATGAGGTTGGCGGCGACGCCCAGCCCGACCAGCAGCTTCTTGCGCGGCATGTCCTCGCGCGACAGCAGGACGGCGACGCCCCAGTTGAGCACGGCGCTGAAGATCAGCAGGCCGACGAAGCGCCAGTCCCACTGGGCGTAGAAAACCCAGCTGACGAGCAACAGGAACAGCTTGCGGCGGCCGTTCTCGCGCTCAAGGCTCCAGGCCACGACGAAGACCGCGAGGAAGAAGAGACCGAACTCCAGCGTCGGGAACAGCATGTCAGCGCCCCCGCACGGCGGTCAGCAGGTCGTCGGCGAGCAGGCCGCCCAGCCAGTCAGCCCCCGCCTCGTTGAAGTGCACATGGTCAGCGCGCATCAGGGGCTCGGGTCCGAGCGTCAGCCGGTGCGCCGCGCAGCTGCCTCCCATACGTCCCCGCCAGTCCCAGAACGCGACGCCGCTCGCCGCCGCGACCCGGTGCTGCACATCGCGCACCAGCGGCAGCAGGGCCGGCTCGCGCCAGCGACTCTCAGGATCGTCCGGGCACGTCCCGCCGCCCTCGCCGCGCATGGCCTCGGGCGGCCCGAGCAGCAGCAGCACTGCGTCGGGCGCAGCGGCCTGCAGGCGCGCGATGTTCGCCCGGAGCCGCGCCTCATAGGCCGTCAGGTCGAGGGCGTCGTCGAACCCCTCATTGGTGCCATAGGCCAGCACGATCAGATCCGGCGCAGGCGCCCCGGCCGGCAGCTCGGGCGGGAGGCTGGCGAGGGTGGCCCCGACCCGGGCCGAGACGGTCAGCTGGACCGGTCGTCCGAGCCCGGCCTCGAGCCGGCGGCGCCAGGCCTCCGGCAGCCAGCCGGCGGCGCTGTGGCTGTCGCCGAACTGGACGACGCGCAGCGGCCCGGCGCCCTGGGCCAGACGCCGGAGCGACTCCGGCTGGCAGACGCCGCCCGGGCACGTGGCGCTGACCGGCGACGGCAGGGGCGTCCACGGACGCTCCTGCCCCGGCGCCGCCATCAGCCCGGCCGCCATCAGCCCCGCGGCGAGCACGCTCAGCCGCCCGCCGCGGTCTGGTCCAGCCCAGCGTCGGCGCGCAGGCGCTCCGCGACCGGCGCGGCGATCCGAAGATAGCCGGCCATGGTCATGTGGATGCCGTCATGGGCCCGCATCAGCCGCGGCCGGCCGCCCGGGCTTTCCGGCAGATAGGCTTCGTAGCCGCCGTCAGGCCCGGCCGTGACGCTGGTCGTCTCGATGTAGGGCACATTCAGCGCCCGCATGCGCCCGCCGACCACCTCGTTGATCAGGCGCATCTTTTCGTCGAACGACTCGCGCTTCATCTTCGGCAGGCCGACCCAGTAGACGGCGACGCCCCGGCTGCGCAGCAGGGTGACCAGATCGTCGACCCGGCGGGCGTAGGCGGCGCGCCAGCCGGGCGTACCGAAGGCATGGACCGTGCCGTCCAGCTCGATACCCTGGGCGTCGTTGGTGCCAAACAGGATGACGGCGACGTCGATCGGCTGGCCCGCGATCTGACCGGCGGTCTTGGCCTGGATGTCGACGTAGTCGTAGCGCGACAGGCCCGTCGAGACCTCGCTGAACTTGATGACCTCGACCCCCGCCTCGCCGTCCAGATCGCGGTAGAGCGCGGTCCACAGGCCGTCGGCCATGGAGTCGCCGAACACGCCGATGCGCAGGGTCCCGTCGGCGGCGGCGGCGCGAAGGCTTGCAGGCGCGCCCATCGGTCCAGGGGCTGCCGGCGTGGCGGCGGGGGCGACGGCCTCGACCTCGGGCCTGGCCTCCGGCGTGGGCGAGGCAGAGGCGTTGGCCCCGCCGCCCAGCAGCAGGGTCGGATGCCGCAGCCAGGCGCGCCCGTCGGGCGTCAGCATCAGGCCGATCACCACTCCGACCAGCAGCGCCGCCGTCAGTCCGTTGATCCAGGCCCGCACGTTCGCCCCGCTCCCGCCCCGTGGATGTTGTCTCTTAACCTCGCGCTCCCCGCCCCGCCAGCGACGGCGCGCCGGAGGCGAAGATTAGGGTTACCCGCGACGCCCCCGCCCTTGCCCCCGGACGCGGCCCGGCCTAATCAGCGGAAGGCCCCGGTTATTCATCAGACGATGAAAAGAGATCGCATGCGCAAGCTGTATCCCGACGCCCGCTCCGCCCTGGAAGGCCTGACCTTCGACGGCATGACCGTCATGTCCGGCGGCTTCGGCCTGTGCGGCATCCCCGAGAGCCTGATCGCCGCCCTGCGCGACAGCGGGGTGAAGGGGCTGACGGTGATCTCCAACAACGCCGGCGTCGACGGCTTCGGTCTCGGCCAGCTGCTGGAGACGAAGCAGATCGCCAGGATGATCTCGTCCTATGTCGGCGAGAACAAGGAGTTCGAGCGCCAGTATCTGGCCGGCGAGCTGGAGCTGGAGTTCAACCCGCAGGGCACGCTTGCCGAGCGCATCCGCGCCGGCGGCGCCGGCATCCCGGCCTTCTTCACCGCCACCGGCGTCGGCACCCTGGTGGCCGAGGGCAAGGAGGTCCGCACCTTCGGCGACCGCGAGTACGTCATGGAGACCGGGCTGGTCGCCGACCTGTCGATCGTCAAGGCCTGGAAGGCCGACGAGGCGGGCAACCTGATCTATCGAAAGACCGCCCGGAACTTCAATCCGATGATGGCCACGGCCGGCAAGGTCTGCGTCGTCGAGGTGGAGGAGATCGTGCCGGTCGGGACGCTCGATCCGGACCACATCCACACCCCGGGCATCTACGTCGACCGCCTGATCCAGGGCAGCTTCGAGAAGCGTATCGAGCAGCGTACGGTGCGGGCGCGCGAGGGCGCCTGAAACAACCCGAGGGAGGGGGAACGTTCATGTCCGAAGGCTCCGACAACCAGCACCTCAAGAGCATCAGCGACAAGCTGACCTGGGGGGTCATCTTCCTGTTCATCATCATGCTGAACACGTGCTCGCTCAGCGACGACATCGAGGATGCGATCCGCGATCGTGGCGCGTCCGCGCCTGCGCCGGCCGCGGCCCCGGCCGCCGCGCCCGAGGCTGCCCCCGCCACCCCATGACCGATGACCGCCGCGCCCGCGGCTCGGCCCGGCTGGCCGAGCTCGACCCCCGGCTGGAGGGAGCCATCGAGGCCGGGCTGGCCCCGATCTCGCCGGACTTCGCCCGCTTCATGGTCGAGTTCGGCTTCGGCGACGTCTACGCCCGTCCGGGGCTGGAGCTGAAGCAGCGCCAGTTGGTGACCATGGCCGCGCTGGCCACCCTGGGCACCGCCGCCAAGCAGCTACGCGGCCACATCCGCGGCGCCCTCAATGTCGGCCTGACCCCGACCGAAATCACCGAGGCCCTGATGCAGGTCGCCCTGTATGCGGGTTTCCCCAACGCCCTCAACGCCCTGATGATCGCCAAGGAGGTGTTCGCCGAAGCCGGCGTCAGCCCCCTGGCCGACCCGACCCCCGCCAAGGAGCCCTGACCATGCCCCGCACCCGCGACGAGCTCGCCGCCCGCGCCGCCCTGGAGCTGCAGGACGGCTTCTATGTGAACCTCGGCATCGGGATCCCGACCCTCGTGGCCAACCACATTCCGGATGGGATGAACGTCACGCTGCAGTCCGAAAACGGCATGCTCGGCATGGGGCCCTTCCCGTACGAGGACGAGGTCGACGCCGACCTGATCAACGCCGGCAAGCAGACCATCACCGCCCTGCCGGAGACCAGCTTCTTCTCGTCGGCGGACAGCTTCGCCATGATCCGCGGCGGCCACATCGACCTGTCGATCCTCGGCGCCATGGAGGTCTCCGAGGGCGGCGATATCGCCAACTGGATGATCCCCGGCAAGATGGTCAAGGGCATGGGCGGCGCGATGGACCTCGTCGCCGGCGTAAAGCGCGTCGTCGTGGTCATGGAGCACGCCAACAAGCACGGTCAGTCCAAGGTGCTGAAGGCCTGCACCCTGCCGCTGACCGGCCGCGGCGTGGTCGACCGCATCATCACCGACCTGGCCGTGTTCGATGTGAAGGCCGATGGCTCGGGCCTCGAACTGATTGAACTGGCGGAGGGCGTGACCGTCAACGAAGTGACGGCGAAGACGGAGGCGGCCTTCGCCATTTCGCCAAATCTGAAGACGCTGGCATAGTGCACCCCAACCGGCCGCAAAGCGCCGGACGGAGGGTGGAGCATGGAACCGACATCGCAGGGCTCGCACGACCCTGAACCGGTGGGCCTTGATGACGCGACGGCTGCAGCTGCCGAGAGCGAGAACGCGACCGGCGCCGACCGGCTGGCGCGGGCCCACGTCAGCCTGAGGGACGCCGTCGAAAGGCTGCTGGCCGAGGCGCGGCACGGCGACTTCGTCGAGGCGACCGATCTGGTCCGCCACGCCACCCACCTGTTGCAGACCCTCGATCCGACGGCGCTGGAGCCGCGCCGCGGGCTTGCCGGCCTGTTCGACGGCCGAGGTGCCCGGCTGAAGCGGTTCCGCGCCCTGTACCTCCCTGCCGCCGCCAGCGCCGGGGACACGGCCGCCGCCCTGGCCGAACGCGGCCGCTCGGCATCGCGCCGCAGCGCTACCCTCGACGCCTTGCACGCCGAAGCCGTGCGGGCCATCGCCGAGGTGGACGCCGCGCTGGCCGAGGGCGAGGCGCGTCTTCGCGAGGCCGCCGCAGCCGCGGCCACGGCCGCGGCCGCTGAGGATGAAGCGATCGCCGCGGCTCCTGCCCTGGAGATGGACATCGCGGCGGGCGAGCCGGCCCTGCCCGGTCCAGAGACCCGCCGCAGCGAGGCCCTGGACGCCGGGGAAGCCGCGGCTGCGGCAGAAGCCGCAA
>JAATWA010000033.1:8832-10584 GCA_013361095.1 Pseudanabaena biceps
CCCGGCTTATTCACCGAAGTCGGACCGTAGCGGTTGCGTGCGCCTGAAAGCGCTTTAGATTCAAGCTGCTACACAAAAACCGCAGGCAGCTTCGGACGCACGCATGGGTGAAACGCTACAATCGGTCATTCCGGGTTTCAACAGGTCGCTGCGGGTCGAAAGCCGAGCGGACCGCCTGACCGGCGACCCTGGGGCGGTACTCTTGCGCGAGGTGCTGGAACGCAGCGGCATCGTGTCGTGGATGACGTCGCGTTTGAATGACCCGCGCAGCAAGGTCGATGTTACCCACGATCTCGCCTCGTTGATCCGCACCTCTGTGCTGCTGGCGGCGCAGGGCTGGCGTGACCACGACGATGCCGACGCATTGCGCCATGATCCTGCTTTCCGTCTGGCCACCAGTTCGGCAGCCGGACTGACCCCGCTGGAGGGGCCAGGGCTTGCCTCGCAGCCGACCCTGTCGCGGTTCACGGCCTTGATGGCCACCCCTGCCAATCTCAAGGTCTTGCGCGAAGCGGTGCTGGAAATGGCGGGCCGCGGGATCAAGGCCGAGCGGAAAGATCGACGGCTGCGATCTGTCACGCTGGATGTCGACAGCGCCCCCATCGAGGTGCATGGCCACCAGCCGAGGGCGGAGTGGAATGGCCACTACAATGCCCGGATTTACCACCCGTTGATCACCTCGATCGCGGAAACCGGCGACATGCTGGATGCGCGGCTGCGGGCGGGCAATGTCGGCACCGCCGACGGCGCGCTCGATGTGATCCTCGACGTGGTCGACCGCGCCCGAAAGAGCTTTTGTGACGTCGCCATGGTTCGGATCGACGCGGGCTTCCCCTCGGCGGGGCTGTTGGCCGGTTTGGAAGCGCGGGGCATCGACTACGTCTCGCGCCTGCGCGCCAACCCGGTGCTGGACCGGCTGGCCGAACCCCACATGGTCCGCCCGGTCGGCCGCAGACCTGTGCAGCCGAGGACCTGGCTGCGCGAGTTGCGCTACAAGGCCGACAGTTGGGACAAACCGAGGCGGGTAATCCTTGTCGTCAAGGAACGCGAGGGCGATTTGCTGCTTGATCGGTTCTTCCTTGTCACGTCGCTGCCCTGGACCGAGAAACTCTGTCACGAGGTGCTGGCGCATTATCGCGAACGGGGCAAGGCCGAGGGCCACATGGGCGAGTTGAAGGATGTGCTGGCCCCGGCGCTATCATCGACCAACCGTGCGAAATCGCATCTGCGCGGCAAGGCGCCGAAATCCAGAACCCCTGCCATCGATGCCTTCGCCTGCAACGAGGTGCGCCTGCTCATCGCCTGCCTCGCCTATCAAGCCATGCACATCGCCCGTCGGGCCATGGAGAAGGCGACCGGAACCGGATGGAGCCTGCGCCGCCTGCGCGAGAGGGTCCTGCGCGCCGGAGCACGGCTTGTTGTCTCCGCCAGGCGCATGACCCTGACGCTCTCCTCCGCCGCGGCCCCGTTCTGGGCTGTGCTCTGGCCCCGGCTCATGGCTCTGCAATGGGCCGACCCGTAACGGCCTGGAGCCGCGCCTGCCCGGAAACCCACGACGCCCATGGGCGCCTGAACGCCCTGCGCGCACGGTGCCACAGCAACGCGGGAGCCAGAAAAAATCACCCGTCTGCCGCCTGAATGACCCCGCTGCCATCCCTCGACGCCGTCCCAAATCCGCAAAAGAGGTCGAAACCATCCCCGACCCGCTCCCGAGCCGACTGAAAGCGCGTATTCGGTGAATAAGCTGGGGTA
>JAATWA010000034.1:0-2952 GCA_013361095.1 Pseudanabaena biceps
CAATGCGATCGGACGTGCTGACGCTATTACCGACCACGGCTGCTACGCCTTTGATCGCCACCGGGCAGCTCGATGCCCTGCCGTTTCCCGGCGGCGCGACCCTGTCTGTCAGCGCGGTCATCAATACCGTCGGCGCGGTGCCGGTAATGGTAAGCGACTTCACCGCTGCGATCCGAAGCGCCACTTCCGTAACGCGCAACGCGCCACCAATTTGACGCCCGGCTTTCGGCTTGCACTGGCTGATGTGATAATATATCAGACTGCCATGCCCGCGCGCTTTTCCAGCTTTCTCGACAAGTCAGCGATGACCTTGTCCGGACTGTGCTTGGTGCATTGCCTTGCCGGCACGTTGCTGCTGACGGTTTTCGCCGCGAGCAGCGAATGGTTCAGCCACAATGTCCATCTTGTCGGGCTAGCGATTGCCCTGCCGTTGGCGGCGGTGGCGCTGTGGCGCGGCGTGATGGTGCATGGCCGTATCGGCGTCGCTGTTCTCGGCGCGCTCGGTATCGCGTTGATGACGATTTCGCTGTTCATCGGCCATGGCGGCAGCGGTGAAGTTGCGCTGTCGGTTGTCGGCGTCCTCCTGCTCGGACTGGCGCATTACTGGAACCTGCGCGCCTCGCGCGCCTGACAGCCAAGTCTTGCGGCAAAGCCGAACACCGAAGTCTTGCGGCAAAGCTGCCAAGCGCCGATATGAAGGCCATGGCCACCACACATGATCATGATCATCGGGATCGCACCGGCACCGCGCTGAACGCGGCCGCTGAACGCGCGCTGGTCGGTGCCGGCGAACAATGGACAGCGATGCGCGCCGCGGTGTTTACGGCGCTGGCCGGGTTTGACAAGCCGGCGAGCGCCTATGACGTCACCGAAGCGGTCAGCAACGCCCAGGGCCGCCGCATTGCCGCCAACAGCGTTTATCGCATCCTTGATCTGTTCGTGGCCAAGAATGTCGCGATGCGGGTGGAAAGCGCCAACGCCTATCTCGCCAATGCCCATCCAGATTGCCTGCACGATTGCATTTTCCTCGTTTGCGATGCCTGCGGCCGGGCGACGCACGTCGATGATGACCAGCTTTCGGCGCGCATCCGCGAAACCGCAAAGGCCACGGGGTTTCGCCCGGAAAAGCCGGTGATCGAAGTGCGGGGCCGCTGCCGCGACTGCGGCTGATGCCGGGCCGAGACTGCGCTTGAAGGCACGCACGACCAACGCCTTTCAATCGACAGTTGGCATGCAAGTCGCTACCACTGTCATCAAGAATCAATATTCCGGGCGACCTTGGTGACACAAAAACCCCACACGCCGCTTCTCGATACGGTCAATGTTCCGGCCGATATGAAGCGGCTCAAGCATGAAGACCTGCGGCAGCTTGCCGATGAACTGCGCACCGAAATGATCGATGCGGTGTCCACCACGGGGGGGCACCTCGGCGCTGGGCTGGGCGTCATCGAACTCACCGTGGCGCTGCATTATGTCTTCAACACCCCCGATGACCGGTTGATCTGGGACGTCGGCCACCAGGCCTATCCGCACAAGATCCTCACCGGCCGTCGCGACCGTATCCGCACGCTGCGCCAGGGGGGCGGCCTGTCCGGCTTCACCAAGCGCACCGAGAGCGAATATGATCCGTTCGGCGCCGCGCACAGCAGCACCTCGATTTCCGCCGCCATCGGGTTTGCGGTCGCCAACAAGCTGAAGAACCAGCCCGGCAAGGCGATTGCTGTGATCGGCGATGGCTCGATGTCCGCCGGCATGGCCTATGAAGCGATGAACAACGCCGCCCAGGCCGGCAATCGGTTGGTGGTGATCCTCAACGACAATGACATGAGCATCGCGCCGCCGGTCGGCGCGCTGTCGGCCTATCTGTCGCGGCTGTTTTCCAGCCGCCAGTTCCTCGAACTGCGCGAAGCGATGAAGCAGGTCACCCGCAAGATGCTGCCGCCGCCGTTGAAAAAGGCCGCAGCCCAGGCCGATGAATATGCCCGCGGCTTCTTCCAGGGCGGCGGCACGCTGTTCGAAGAACTCGGCTTCTATTACGTCGGCCCGATCGACGGCCACAATCTCGAGCATTTGTTGCCGGTGCTCGAAAATGTCCGCGATGCCGCCGAAGGCCCGATGCTGATTCATGTCGTGACGCAAAAGGGCAAGGGTTATGCGCCGGCCGAAGCCGCGGCCGACAAATATCATGGCGTGGTGAAGTTCGACGTCGTCTCCGGCACCCAGCACAAGCCGACCCCGACCGCGCCAGCCTATCAGAATGTCTTTGGCGACGCGTTGATTGCCGAGGCCAAGCGCGATCCCAGCATCGTCGCCATCACCGCCGCTATGCCCAGCGGTACCGGCGTCGATCGCTTCAACAAGGCGTTCCCGGATCGCACCTTTGATGTCGGCATCGCCGAACAGCACGCAGTCACGTTCGCGGCTGGCCTTGCCGCCCAGGGCATGCGGCCGTTCTGCGCGATTTACAGCACCTTCCTGCAACGCGCCTATGATCAGGTGGTGCATGATGTTGCCATCCAGAACCTGCCGGTCCGCTTCGGCATCGATCGCGCCGGGCTGGTCGGCGCCGATGGCTGCACCCATGCCGGGGCGTTCGATGTCGCCTATCTCGCCACCCTGCCCAACATGGTAGTGATGGCGGCGTCGGACGAAAACGAGCTGACCAACATGGTCCACACCATGGCGCTTTATGACGATGGCCCGATCGCGGTGCGCTACCCGCGCGGGGAAGGGACGGGCGTTGCCATCCAGGCGGTGCCGACGCGGCTCGAAATCGGCAAGGGCCGCATCGTCCGAGAAGGCAAGACGGTTGCCATCCTGTCACTCGGTACACGGCTGCAGGAAGCCGAAAAGGCCGCCGAAGAACTGGAATCGAAAGGCCTGAGCACGACGATTGCCGACATGCGCTTCGCCAAGCCGCTCGATCACGATCTCATTCGTAAGCTCGCCACC
>JAATWA010000034.1:3061-8248 GCA_013361095.1 Pseudanabaena biceps
ACACGCGGGTCTCAAGGTACGGACGCTGCGCCTGCCGGACATCTTCCAGGATCATGACGCCCCGGCGAAGCAATATGCCGAAGCCGGGCTTGATGCGCCGGCGATTGTCGCGACGGTGTTGGAAGCGCTGCGGCACAATTCGGTGGGGGTAGTGACGGGCGCGCGAGCTTAATCAGGCTTAACGCCTCGCTTCTGGTCTGCCATCATCATCCCGGGCCTGACCCGGGAGCCTCCGCCGCATTTTCCTACACAGAAAGAATATGTCACAAGATCGCCAACGCGATCTTGGACATGGTTGGAGGATCGAAACCGCAGGCACAAAGGCCTGCGTTGCGAAAACGTGCAATTTGGGGACTTCCGTGAACTTCCGACCGGCGAGGTCGGCACGCAAACATCCCCGTCAATGGTGTAGCCTTATTGTAGCCCTAGGGTGACAATGTTGTTTTTGCAGGGGTTTTGAGGTCGAGGATCTTCAGGTCATTGTCGTGACAGCGCAGCTTTTGACCGCACCCCGACTCTCCCCTATGCCGCGTTGCACAATGCACGCGCCGCCCGCCCCACCGCACCGCGTTCCGACGCGCGGTGAGATTCTCCTGCTGGGGACGCTCACCGCCTTTGGCGCACTGACGATCGACCTCTATCTGCCAACGCTGCCGAGCATCGCACGCACCTTTGCCGTGGCACCGGCAACGGTGCAGCTCACCTTCAGTGCCTTTTTCATCGGTATGGCGATCGGCCAACTCTTCTATGGCCCGCTGTCCGACCGTATAGGCCGCCGCCCCGCTGTTCTCATCGGCTGTGTCGTCTATGTCGCCGCCAGCCTTGCCTGCACTCTGGCACCCTCGATCGAATGGTTGATTGCCGGGCGCTTCGCCCAGGCGCTCGGCTGTTGCGCCGGCATGGTGGTCGCACGCGCCGTGGTGCGCGATCGTTATGATCACCGCGATTCGGCGCGGATTTTCTCGCTGCTGGTGCTGGTGCTCGCCGTGGCGCCGCTCGTCGCCCCCACGGTCGGCGGCTGGCTGGCGATGGCGTTTTCTTGGCGGGCGGTGTTCTTTGCGCTGGCGCTGTTCGGGATGGCGGTCGGCACCGCTGTCTGGTTCCGACTAGACGAAAGCCGCTCGGCCGAAACCGAGGCCAAGGCGCGCGGCGAATCGGTAGTGGGCGCCTATCTCGATCTGCTGCGCAGCCGTCGGTTGCTTGGCTATACGCTGGTCAGCGCTTGCAATGGCGCGACGCTGTTCAGCTATATCGCTACCGCGCCCGATCTGGTCATCGATATCTGGGGGTTCAGCCAAAGCCAGTTCGGGCTGATCTTCGCGATCATCGCTGTCGGCGTCATCGGCTCCAGCCAGATCAACCGGCGGTTGTTGCTGCATTATTCGCCTGATCGCATCCTCGGCGTCGCGTGCCTCTTCGCGGTCGGCTTCGGTATGGCGCTGCTGGCGGCGGCGCTGATGGATGCCTCCAAATGGTGGATCCTTGCCGGATTGTTTGCGGTGCTCACGTCGAACGGCTTCATCGCGGCCAATGCACTTGCGGGAGCGCTGAACGTCGATCCGCTGCGCGCCGGCACTACATCCGGCTTATTCGGTGCCGCCAACTTCGCGCTCGGGGCCGTTGCCTCGGCGACCGCTGCGGCGTTGCACGATGGCACGCCGGTGCCGGTTGCCAAGGTGATTGCCGCCGCGCTCGTGATGGCGACGATCGCCTATTATGGCCTCGCCAGGCCGCGATGACGCAAAGCTTCGGCCTGCGGCCTTTTCTGCTCGCACTGGCCGTCGTCGCGGTCTGGGGCACCAATTTCGTCATCATCCGGGTTGGGCTCGATGCGCTGCCACCGCTGCTGTTCGCGGCGTTGCGCTTCACGCTGGCGGCGCTGCCGTTGGTGTTCTTTCTCAAGCGCCCGGCTGTGCCGTGGCGTGATCTAGCGGCCTATGGCGTGCTGATCGGCGTCGGGCAGTTCGGGCTGCTGTTCATCGCCATTGATGGCTTCATCGCGCCGGGGCTGGCGAGCCTCGTCGTGCAGACGCAGGTGGTGTTCACCATTGCGCTGGCCATGCGCGGTACCAGCGAGCGGCCGGCACCGGTGCAATGGGCGGCGCTGCTGCTGGCGGTGGCGGGTCTGGCGGTTATCCTCGGCCACACCGGGGGCACCACGACGCCGTTCGGCGTCGCACTGGTCATCGGGGCGGCCTTTTCCTGGTCGCTCGGCAACATGGTGCAGCGGCGCGCCGGGCGCGTCGACATGTTGGCCTTTGTCGTCTGGTCATCGCTGTTCGCTGTGCCGCCGCTGTTTGCGCTGGCTTTCCTTTTCGAAGGCGCGCCGGCCATTGCCCAGGCGCTTGGTGCAGCCGGGCCCGGTGTTTGGGCTGTCGTAGCCTGGCAGGCCGTTGGCAATACGATGTTCGGCTATGGCGCCTGGGGCTGGCTGCTGGCGCGTTACCCCGCCGCCAGCGTCGCGCCGATGTCATTGCTGGTGCCTGTGTTCGGCATGGGGGCCGCTGCACTGTGGCTGGCGGAGCCGTTGCCTGGGTGGAAACTCGTTGCCGCAGCACTGATCATTGGCGGCCTGGCGGTGAATTTGTTCGGCCCGCAATTGCTGCGGCGGCGAATGGTCTGAACAGCCGACAATGCAATTGCAGCGTCAAAACCACCGAGTTGCGAGGTGGTGATCCCTACGGGAATCGAACCCGTGTTTTCGCCGTGAAAGGGCGACGTCCTAGACCGCTAGACGAAGGGACCGCTGCGGAGAACGTGCTGCTAGTGAGGGAAGTGAGACACGTCAAGCGTTTGCGCATCCGGCACACATGAAGCCAGCACAAAGCCTGTGGACAACATGTTCTCACCACACAGAGTTGCAATTTCGTGTCAGTGCCTATATACAGATAAAATTAACGTTTGTGTTAATGTATGTTGAGGTGTGCACGGTGACTCCGGCAGCGAAGCTTCTAATGTGTGTTTGTGCTGGTTCGACAGGTGCGGTCATGGTGCCTGCGGCGCATAAGGTGCGCGCTGCGATCAGGCCACGACCGGCGATCCACAGTGCCCCGGCGCACACTGCTACCATCGCAGCGGTACCTTGCACAGCGATGCCGCAGATCGCGTTGGGTGATGGTTTGCCAGGCCTTTCGCCAAATGGCTTCGGTGTGCTTGATGACAGCGGCGTACTCACTGCTGCCAGCTTTCCAGTCGGCGGTGGGGCCGTTGGTGGACCGGGTGGTGCAGGCGGTGTAGGTCTGTCGCCCCCGCCACTCAAGCCCGAAAATCTGCTGCCGGCTCCGCCGATTACCAGTCCCGCACCGGAAGTGTCGACATGGTCCATGATGGTGGTGGGTGCCAGCGTTGTCGGCGGGGCGATCCGTTGGCGCCGCCGCGAGCAGACTGCATAGGAAGTCGCCTCAGCACACGGGCTTGAGCTGGCTACAACTGTTCCGATCAGGCCCAGGCCATGTCATCGATCTCGATTTCGGCGCTGGGATCGCCTTTCCAGTCGTCGCGTTTGATACGCCCAGCCAGATAGAATGACTTGCCGTGGGCGCCGGCCAGCGCCGCGCCGAGTGCCGTGTCGGCATGGCGGAAGGCAATCGCCTTGCACCGCGCACCATCGGCGCCGCTCAACACCAATTTGACGTGATGTTCGCCGACGATTCGGCAATCGACGGCGGTCCAAGGGCCGGATGCGACCCGCGGCGCTGGCCAACCCTGGCCATAGGGCCCGGCAACGTCGAGTGTTTCCACCAGCGCCAGATTGATTCCGCGAGGTGCCACAGCGGCATCGCAATCAAGCCCGCGTGTCGCCGCTGCACGGTCCACAGCACCAGCCAGTCGATCATTGAGAAACGCCGTAAGCGCTTCAATTCGATCTGCCGTGACGGTCAGCCCTGCTGCCATGGCATGGCCGCCGCCGGCAACAAGCAGGCCATGGTCCTTGGCGGCCAGTACCGCTGCACCGAGATCGACGCCGGGCAGCGAGCGCCCAGAGCCCTTGCCGATGCCGTCATCCTGCAGGGCGATGACGATGGTCGGTCGGTGCAGCCGGTCTTTCAATCGCGAGGCCACGATGCCGATGACGCCGGGGTGCCAGCCATCACCGGCGACGATGGCGATGGCGGCATTCGATTCGGGGTTGCTCAGCGCCAGCGCGGCCTCGGTGACTTCGGCTTCGATGCTGCGCCGTTCGATGTTGAGGCGATCGAGCTCGAAGGCCAGCGCTTGCGCTTCGACGGGGTCGTCGGTGGTCAGCAGCCGCACGCCGAGATCGGATTTGCCGACACGGCCGCCGGCGTTGACGCGCGGCCCGAGCGCGAAGCCAAGATCACGCGCCACCGGCGGCTTGGTGAGCCCCGCAATATCGATCAAGGCAGTGAGGCCGGGATTGCGCCGGGCGCGCATGACCTTCAGCCCCTGGGTTACAAAGGCGCGGTTAAGGCCTGTCAGTGGCACCACATCGGCGACAGTGCCGAGCGCAACGATATCGAGCAGCCCGGTCAGTTGCGGCTCGGGCTGCCGCGCAAACGCGCCGCGGAGACGCAATTGCCGATTGAGCGCAACAACCAGCAGGAATGCGACGCCAACCGCAGCCAGGTGACCATGAGCCGCTGCCTCGGGGCTTTCATCAAGCCTATTGGGGTTGACCAGCGCCAATGCCAGCGGCAGCGCGGTCGAGGGCTGGTGATGGTCGACGACGATGACGTCGAGCCCGGCCGCGCGCGCCGCCGCTAGCGCGTCGAAGCCCTGAGTGCCGCAATCGACCGTTACGACAAGATCGGCACCGGCGGCCTTCAGCGCCACCAGCGCGTCTGCAGACGGACCATAGCCTTCAAGCAACCGGTCGGGGATGTAATGACCGACAGTAGCACCGACCATGCGCAGATAGCGGATCAGCACGGCGGATGAGGTGGCGCCATCGACATCATAATCGCCAAAAACGACGATCGCTTCCCCGGCGGCGATGGCATCGGCCAGCCGGGTTGCAGCGGCCTCCATGTCGCAGAAGATCGCCGGGTCGGGCAGCCAGTCGCGCAGTGTCGGTGCCTTCAGCCGGGCAAAATCATCCGGTTTGGCGCCGCGTGCTCGAAAAAGATGGTGGAGCAGTTCGTCGTCGCCGCGACCATCAAGATCGCCACCGGGCAGCACGCTGCCACGCCAGCGCCAGGGCTGGCCGAGGATGGAAGTGGTGATGCC
>JAATWA010000007.1:0-37725 GCA_013361095.1 Pseudanabaena biceps
CCGGAGTAGATCACCGGCGAGCCGCGGCCGGTCATCAGCAGCACATGGGCCAGCTCGACCCGGCGCAGCACTTCCTCGGGCGAGGCGTCCGGCTGGGCCTCGCGCACGAAGCGGGCGAAGCGCCCCATGTCGTGATTGCCGAGGAAGGTCTGCAGCCGCCGCGCCGCCTCGACCCCGCCGGCGTAGACCGGGTCCTGGAAGTAGTGGCGCTCCAGCACATCGGTCGGCCCGCCCTTCGCAAACACCTCCACGGCCGCGCCCTGGAAGGCGAAGTCGAGCACGGACGGATAGCGGTCGACGTGGGTGAAGCGGGCCAGCGCGCCCGGCTGGAACTCATAGACCTCGCCGAAGATCTGGAAGTTGGGGATGCCGCGCGCCGCGGCCCGCGCCTGCATGGCCGGCACGAAGGCCTGCCAGAACTCCGGATTGACGTGCTTGGCGGTATCGATGCGGAAGCCGTCGACGCCGAAGCGGTCGATCCAGCCGCCGAAGATCTCGATGAAGCCCTCCACCACCCGCGGGTTCTCGGTCATCAGGTCGTCGAGCCCGGCGAAGTCGCCCATGGTCACCGTCTCGGGCCCGCGCCAGTCGCTGTCGCCGCGGTTGTGATAGAGCACCGGATCATCGAGCCAGGCCGGGACCTTCACCCCGATCTCGGCGTCCGGCACGAACGGCGTGTAGGCGTAGGTCGGGTCGGTCAGGCGGGCGAAGTTCTCCGCCGTCTGGTGCTCCGGCCCGTCGCCCATGAAGCCCGGATTGATCGCCGGCCCGTCCGGCCCGCCGCGCCGCTGATAGGGATAGTCCGCCCGCGAGCGATAGGCGCAGGGCGCCTGGTAGCACTCCCGGTATCGGATCACGTCGGCGGTGTGGTTGGTGATGATGTCCAGATAGACCTTGATGCCCCGCGCATGCGCCGCGGCGACGAAGGCCGCCATCTCGTCATTGGTGCCGAAGTGGGCGTCCACGCGGGTGAAGTCGGTGATCCAGTAGCCGTGATAGCCGGCGGACTCATTGCCCGGCGGCCCCTGCACCGGCTTGTTCTGGTAGATGGGGCCGAGCCAGATGGCGGTCGCGCCGAGCCCCTGGATGTAGTCCAGCCGCTGGATCAGACCCGCGAGGTCGCCGCCGAGGTAGAAGCCCTTGTGGGTCGGGTCAAAGCCGGTGACGAGCCGGTCGCCCTCCAGCCCGCCGCGGTCGTTTGACGGGTCGCCGTTCTCGAACCGGTCCGGCAGCATGAAATAGACCACCTCGTCCTCGGGCAGCCGCTCGCGGAAGGCGGCGTCCTGGGCCGCCACGGGCAGACCGGACAGCAGGGCGGCGGCGGCCAGACCGCTCGCCAGGGCGCGGCGCAACCGCGTTTGCGCGCCGGCGGCGCGGACCCGAGTCATCCCAAACTCCTCCCAGGAAGCGCGGCCCTCAGCCGTCTTTTGCAAACTTTTGCGTGGCGATTTTCGCCGTGTCAACCCGATCGGATCGGCGACCCGGAGCGTGACATTTCTGTTTGTGCATTATTTTTGCTTCATTTTTTTCATTACCGCCCGTTTTCGATCACGGCCAGTTTATGGCGCCCGCAAGATTCAACGTTGCAACTTGCTGCGAATTTGCGTTCTTTTGCGATCGTCAGGCCTACCGCGCATTCCAGAAGGCGGATGGCCAAGGGAGGATAGAGGCCATGAGAACCCCGTCGCGCGCCCGGCTGCTGGCCGGCGCCGCCTTGATCGCCATCTGCGGGGCCAGCCCCGCCCTGGCGCAGTCCGCACAGGACCCGCAGGACGCCACCGAGGTCGAGGAAATCGTCATCACCGGCATCGCGGCCGCGCTTGAGACCGCCATCGCCGAGAAGCGTCGCGCCACCTCGATCGTCGAGGTGATCGCCGCCGAGGATCTCGGCAAGCTGCCGGACCAGTCGATCGCCGAGTCGCTGGCGCGCCTGCCGGGCCTCGCCGCCCAGCGCATCGACGGCCGCGCCCAGGTGATCAGCATCCGCGGCCTCGGTCCGGACTTCACCACCGCCCTGCTGAACGGCCGCGAACAGGTCACCACCGGCGACAACCGCGGCGTCGAGTTCGACCAGTTCCCGTCGGAGCTGCTGTCGGGCGTGATCGTCTACAAGACCCCGGACGCGGCCCTCGCCGCCCAGGGCCTGGCCGGCACCGCCGACCTGCAGACCGTTCGCCCGCTTGAGTACGGCCGCCGCGCCGGGGCCATCAACTACCGCTACGAGTGGAACGACCTCGGCTCGCTGAACGCCGGGGCCGAGGACACCGGCCACCGCCTCAGCGCCTCGTTCGTCGACCAGTTCATGGACGACACCCTCGGGATCGCCCTCGGCGTCGCCTACATGGAAACGCCGTACCAGAACGAACGGTACAACGCCTGGGGCTACCCGACCGTCGAGACCTGGCCGGGCTACATCCAGGCCAACCCGGCCGCCTATGCCGGGGCCGTCGGCCGCAACATTCTCGGCGGCGCCAAGCCCTACGCCCAGTCGGGCCTGATCGAACGCACCGGCGTCATGGGCGTGCTCGAGTGGGCCCCGAACGACCGCTTCCGCGCCACCGCGGACGTGTTCTACTCGGAGTTCGAGAACACGCAGATCCTGCGCGGCATCGAGATCCCGCTGTGGTGGGGCGACGCTTCGCGCGAGCAGCTGCAGCCGAACTTCACCGTCACGGACGGTCTCGTCACCCAGGCGACCTTCAACGGCGTGCGCGGCGTGGTCCGCAACGACCTGAACACCCGTGAGGCCGAGACCACCTCGCTGGGCCTGCGGCTGGAGTACGACCTGACCGACAACTGGTCGGTGTCGCTGGACGTCAACAGCTCGGCGGTGGATCGGACCGACCAGGTGATCGAGTCCTACTCGGGCTACGGCTACAACTTCGCCGGCGCGACGGACAACATCACCTACACGCTCGACAACCGCGGCGTGGCGAGCTTCCGCACCAACCTCGACTACACCGACGCCACCCGCATGGTGCTGACCGACCCGCGCGGCTGGGGCGGCTCGCAGATCCAGGCCGGCTACCTCAACTCGCCGATCACCGAGGACGAGCTGAACGCGGTGCGGCTGGCCACCACCTACACCTTCGACGGCGGCCTGATCCGCTCGATCGAGGCCGGGGCCAACTTCACCTCGCGGGACAAGAGCTTCGTCTCGGACGAGTTCTTCCTGATCCCGTCCGGCGGCGCCACCTCGCGCCCGATCCCGACGGACTGCCTGCTGGAGCCGACCAGCATCGGCTTCCTCGGCTTCAGCATGATCAGCTACGACACGCAGTGCGTGCTCGACTCCGGGGCCCTGGCGCAGCAGCGCAACGTCAACTTCGACGTGGTCTCGAAGAACTGGGAAGTCAGCGAGGACGTCATCAACGTCTTCGTCAAGGCCAACCTCGAGGGCAGCCTCGGCCCGATCCCCTTCACCGGCAACGCCGGCCTGCAGATGATCGACGTCGACCAGTCGTCGAACGGCTTCGCCGCCACCAGCCAGATCAACGGCGTGTCCACGCCGGTGTCGGGCGGCGTCGAGTACCGTGACTTCCTGCCCAGCCTGAACCTGATCTTCGAGCTGACGCCCTCGGACGTGCTGCGCTTCGCCGCCGCCCGGGTCCAGGCCCGGCCGCGCATGGACCAGATGCGCGCCAGCCGGACCTACGGCTTCAACGAGCAGAACCGCAACTCGACCGACATCAACGCTGCCTACTTCGGCGGCGGCGGCGGCAACCCCGAACTGCGCCCGTGGGAAGCGGACATCCTCGATGTCTCGTACGAACACTACTTCACCTCGCGGTCGTACGTGTCGGTGGCTGGCTTCCTCAAGGATCTGAAGACCTACATCTACAACCAGAATGTGGTGCAGGACTTCTCCGGTCTGAACTTCCCGACCGCCCCGGGCCAGGGCCGCCCGGCCTCGTTCTTCGGCCTCTACAACTCGCCCCAGAACGGGACGGGCGGCACCATCGAGGGCGTCGAGATCGCCGCCTCGCTGGCGCTGGGCGACTTCATCTCGCCCCTCGAAGGCTTCGGCGTCGTGGCCAGCTGGGCCGACACCTCGTCGGACATCCAGCCGGAGCCGGGCAACCCGTCGCGGCCGATCGAGGGCCTGTCCGAACAGGTCGCCAACGTCACCGTCTACTACGAGCGGGACGGCTTCTCGGCCCGGGTCTCGAACCGCTACCGCTCCGAGTTCCTCGGCGAGGTGGCCGGCTTCGGCAACGGGCGGACCTTCCGCACCGTGGCTGAGGAAAACATCGTCGACGCCCAGATCGGCTATGAGTTCCAGTCGGGTCCGCTGGAGGGTCTGTCCGTCCTGCTTCAGGGTAACAACCTGACGGACGAAGAGTTCGTCACCCTGAACAACAATCTCGAGACCCAGCCGATCGACTATCAGGTCTATGGATCGACCTATCTGATCGGCATCAACTATCGCTTCTAGAGTTCTCTCCTGAGAAACCTCCTGCCCCGGCCCTTGCGGCCGGGGCTTTTTTATTTGAATGATCGCGATCTGAACCGGCGAAAGACCGGTCACGGAGGAGCCAGTCCATGTCCAGCGCCACGCCCGCCGCCCCGCTGCTCGATCAGCGCCCGCGCCTGTCCGGCCTCGCCATCTGGAACATGTGCGTCGGCTTCTTCGGCATCCAGATCGGCTTCGGCCTGCAGAACGCCAACACCAGCCGCATCTTCCAGACGCTGGGCGCCGAGGTCGACTCGCTCGCCATCCTGTGGATCGCCGCGCCGCTCACCGGCCTGCTGGTGCAGCCGATCATCGGCCACCTGTCGGACAAGACCTGGAGCCGCCGGCTCGGCCGGCGTCGGCCCTATTTCCTCGTCGGGGCGATCCTGACCAGCCTGGCGCTGGTGGCCATGCCCAACTCCCCGACCCTGTGGTTCGCCGCGGCCATGCTGTGGATCATGGACGCCTCGATCAACATCACCATGGAGCCGTTCCGGGCCTTCGTCGGCGACAACCTGCCGGACGAGCAGCGCACCACCGGCTTCGCCATGCAGAGCTTCTTCATCGGCACGGGGGCGGTGTTCGCCTCCTGCCTGCCGTGGCTCCTGTCCAACGTCTTCCAGGTGGCCTCGACCGCGCCAGAGGGCGTGGTGCCCGACAGCGTCCGCATCGCCTTCTATGTCGGGGCCGCGGGCCTGCTCGCGGCGGTGCTGTGGACGGTCCTGTTCAGCCGCGAATACAGCCCGGCCCAGCTGGACGCCTTCGAGGCGCACCGGGCCCGGCTGGCCGGCGAGCCGGCATTCGACCCGGCCGCCCGCGAGGCCCCGGCGCGCACCCCGCGCGCCTATCTGGTCGGCGGCCTGCTGTGGCTGCTCGTCGGCGGCGCGGCTTTCTACGGCGTCTGGGCCTTCGGGGTGGAGAAGGAGCTCTACATCTTCTCCGGCTTCGTCGCCGGCTTCGGCCTGCTGCAGATGGTGGTCGGGGCCCTGCACGCGGCGCGCACCGTCAACGGCGTGACCGAGGTGGTCGACGACATCTTCCGCATGCCGCGCACCATGGCCGACCTGGCCATCGTCCAGTTCTTCAGCTGGTTCGCCCTGTTCGCTATGTGGATCTACACCACCGCGGCGGTGACCTCGGTCCACTATGGCTCGAGCGACCCGACCTCGGCCGCCTACAACGCCGGGGCGGATTGGGTCGGGGTGCTGTTCGGGGTCTACAACGGCGTCGCCGCCCTGGCCGCCTTCGCCATCCCGGTGGTCGCCCGCCGCACGGGTCGCAAGGGGGCCCACGCCATCAACCTGCTGCTCGGGGCCGCCGGCTTCGCGGGCATCTTCCTGATCCGCGATCCGCAGCTGCTGTGGCTGCCGATGATCGGCGTCGGCATCGCCTGGGCCTCGATCCTGTCGATGCCCTACGCCATCCTCTCGGGGGCCCTGCCGGCGCGCAAGATGGGCGTCTACATGGGGGTGTTCAACATCTTCATCGTCGTGCCCCAGCTGGTCGCGGCGACCCTGCTCGGCCTCGTGCTCAAGCACCTGTTCGACGGTCAGGCCATCTACGCCCTGCTGATCGGCGCCGGCGCCTTCACCCTCGCCGCCCTGGCCTCCCTGCGCGTACGCGAGCGCTGAACGCGGCTTACGCCTCGCGCAGCGGTCCGGTCACCCCCGGGGCCCCGGCCTCGACCTCCCACGCCTTGAGAATGTCGAGGCGATAGGGCTTCTCGAGGATGGTCGAGACCGCCATCAGCTCGCCGCGGGCCCGCTCCGGCGTCAGGGTCAGGCGCACGAAGCCGCGCGGCTGGAAGTCGATGAAGGCCACCTCCGGATTGGCGTCATTGACCGCCTGGTTGGCGAAGGCCGGCGGCAGGCCCAGCGAGTCCGCCGGGCTCGGGCTGCTGATCGCGCTGGTGCCGAACTCGACGCCCACGTCCGCGCCGGCCGCGTCGGCCAGCCGGTTGACCCAGAAGGTGTGGCTGTCGCCGGCCAGCACCACCGGGCGCGCCCGGGCCCGGCGCAGGGCGGCATAGAGGCGCTCGCGCTCGGCCGGATAACCGTCCCAGGCGTCGAGGTTCAAAGGCACGTCCTGACCGAACAGGCTGATCAGGCTGCGGATGCTCTGCTGCCGCTCTTCCGGCAGGGGCGCCAGCACGGCGTTGAGCGTCGCCTCCGGGATCAGGGCCCCGAAGTCCGGCGCCGTGACCCGCGCCATGATCACCTGGTTGCCGATCACCTGCCAGGCCGCGCCGTCGCGGGCCGCGGCGGCCAGGTCGCGCTCCAGCCAGGCCAGCTGGTCGTCCCCGAGCAGACGGCGATCCGGCGCGTTCAGCTTCGCCATGAAGCCCGCCCGGTCCGCCACCGGCTGACCGTCCGGCCCAGGCCGGTAGAAGTCCGTGGCATAGTCGAGCTGCCTCGTCCGCGCCATTAGCCGCGTCTCGAGCATGTGCAGCGAGGCCGAGCGGCCGAAGCGGAAGCTGCGGTAGGTCGCGGCCTCCAGCGACCCGTCGGCGCGCGGCTCGCGGATCGGCATCCACTCGAAGTACGCCTTCAGCGCCACGGCCTTGCGCGTCGCCCAGTCGCCCTCGTCCGGCTGGTGGTTCTCGGCCCCGACATCGAAGCTGTCGTTGGTGGTCTCGTGGTCGTCATAGACCACGATCCACGGCGCCCGGGCGTGGGCCGCCTGCAGGTCGGGGTCGGCCTTGTACTGGGCGTGCCGCGCCCGGTAGTCGGCCAGGCTGACGATCTCGTGCGGGGGCTCGGGGATTCGGTTCAGCCGCTGGCCGTTGACCATGCCGTAGTCGGTCGGCGCCGCGCCGTACTCATAGATGTAGTCGCCCAGGTGCACGACCGCGTGGAGGGTCTCCTGCCGGGCGATGGCGTCATAGGCGTTGAACAGGCCGTTGGGGTGCAGCGAGCAGGAGCAGACCGCCAGCACCACCGCCTCGGTCGAGCTCGCCTCCGGCAGGGTGCGGGTGCGCCCGACCGGCGAGCCGGTCCCGTCGGCGGCGATGAAGCGGTACCAGTAGTCCGTCCCCGGCCGCAGGCCCTCGGCCACGACTTTGACGGTGTGGTCGCGGGCCCGGCCGGTCTCGGTCACGCCCTCGACGACCAGGCGCACGAAGCCCGCGTCCTCGGCCACCTGCCAGCGTACCGCCTGGCGGTCGAGCGCCGCCTGCCGACGGACATCGCGGCCATCCAGATCGGTGGTCAGCCGGGTCCACAGCAGGACCGAGGTCGCCTCCGGATCACCCGACGCGACGCCGTGCGCGAACCGGACCATGCCGCCCGCCCCCGGCGTACGCGGCGGCTCCGGCGCGGTGGCGCAGCCGGCAGCGGTTCCCAGCCCCAAAAGGCCGAACAGGCGGCGACGATCGACGGTCATGGGGAGCTCCCGAAGGCAGGCAGGCGAGCGGGGGCTGCCGCACGGACGGCCCCCGCCCCGGTGGTCAGTAGCGCAGGGTCAGGCCCACGCCCCAGGTCGTCGGCGCGCCGGCGATGAAGGTCGCCAGGCCGAGGTTGTCGCCGGTGTTGCCCGCGTCCTTGAAGTACTCCTCGTCCAGCAGGTTGTCGCCGAAGGCCTCCAGCGACCAGTTGGCGTCCAGCGGGGTGAAGGCGACCCGCAGGTTGAGCAGGCCGTAGCTGCCCTGCGTCTCGTCCTGCACCCGGTCCGGCACCAGACCGCCCTGCAGGGCCGGGACGTCGTTGTTGTCGTCGAAGAAGACTTCCGACTGCCAGGTGTAGCTCGGGGTCACCCGCAGCTCGCCGCCGGCAAGCGCGAAGCGCGCCGTGGCGCCGACCGAGACCTGGTGATCCGGCGACAGGCGGAAGCGGTTGCCGTCGAACCGGCCCACGTCGAAGCGCGAGCGGTTGTACGCATAGGTGGCGAACACATCGAGCATGTCCACCGGCGTCCACGAGGTCTGCAGCTCCACGCCGTAGGAGGTCGCCTCGCCGGCGTTGGTGGTGATGAACACCGCCCCTTCCTGGACCTGGGTCTGGAAGTTCTCGTAGCCGTAGTAGAAGGCGGCGGCTTCGAAGCGCAGGGTCCGGTCCAGCAGGCCGGCGGCCTTGTAGCCGACCTCGAAGCTGTCGACCGTCTCCTCGTCGACGACGCGGAAGCGAGCCTGGCCGCCGTCGGCCGTGGCCAGCGGCGGGGCGGCCGGGACGCTGGGCGACAGCACCGCCGGGCGGCGGCCGCGGGCGTAGTTGGCGTAGACGCTGGTGTTGGCGTCCACCTCATAGCGGGCGGTCAGCCGCCAGGTGAAGCCGTCATCCTCGAGTGACTGCTCCTGCACCGCGCCGCCGGTGGTCGGCTGGATGAACAGGCCGAAGGTCGGCACCGGGTAGGTCGGGGCGAACGGGATCAGGCCCGCGTTCGGGGCGGCGAGCGCCCCCAGCAGGCTGGCGCTGCGGATCTGGGCGGCCGCGAGGACGGAGCCCAGCACGCTGCGCTGGCCGCCGGTCACCGCCGCGGCGATGCCCGAGCTCTTCTCGTCCGAGGTGAAGCGCACCCCGGCGCCCACTTCCAGCCGGTCGGTCAGGTCGTAGCTGACGTCGGCGAAGACGTCGAACGACTGCAGATCGGCCGAGTTGGTGACGATCTCGGTGTAGTTCGGCCTGAGGTTCGCGGCGATGGCCTGCCCCTGCTGGGCAGACAGCAGGATGGTGTTGCCCGACGAGGCCGCCACCAGCCCCTGGATGAGGGCGCCGGTGAAGGCGGTGTTGCCGAACAGGGCCAGCGGCGCAGGGCGGTTGGCGGCGAAGCCGGTGCCGGCGGCGCCGCCGTTCAGCTGGCCGGTCAACAGGGCCAGGGTGGCGCGCTCGTCCCACTGCAGCGGCAGGCGCTGGGAACCGTCCTCCTCGAAGTAGCCGGCGCCGACGAAGGCGCGGAAGCGGCCTCCGGCGTCATAGTTCAGGCGCAGCTCCTGGCTGAACTGGTCGCCGGTCGCGTCCTCCGAGATGGTCAGGATCGGCAGGCTGATCCCGTCCGGATCAAACACCTCGACCGAGTCAAAGGTGCGGGCGGCGGTGATCGAGGTCAGGCTGACCGAGTCGCTCAGGTTCCAGCGCAGGATCGCCGTGGCGCCATAGACCTCGCGCTCGAGGCCGAGACGCGAACCGTCGACGAAGTTCGGGCCGGCGCGCAGGGCGGCCGGCTCCCACGGGTCGGCGCTGCCCAGCACCGCGCCGGTGGCCGGGTCGGTCGGCAGGAAGCTGCGCGCCTTGAACGAGGTGCCGGTCGAGCCGTCGCGCTGGTAGTTGAGGATCAGGTCGGCGCGGAACGAGTCCGCCGGTTGCCACAGCAGCGAGAGGCGCGCGGCCGAGGTGTCAACACCGTTGAAGTCCTCGCCGCCCAGGGCGTTCTCGACGGTGCCGTCACGCTGACGATGGCGGAAGGCCAGGCGCGCCGCGAAGGTGTCGGACAGGGGCGCGTTCACCACCGAGCCGAACTGCAGCAGGCCGAGCGAGCCGGCCTGACCCGACAGCTCGGCCTCGAAACCGGCCAGCGACGCCTTGTTCTGGATGATGTTGACGGCCCCGATCAGGGCGCCACGGCCGAACAGGGTCGACTGGGGGCCCTTGGCGATCTCGACGCGCTCGATGTCGAACAGCTCGACATAGGAGCCCCGCGCCTTGGAGATCGACACCCCGTCCTGGAACACCGACACGCGGGGCTCGATATAGGCCTCGCCCGAGTCCGAGGTGATGCCGCGCATCACGAAGCCGGGGTTGTTGGGCGACTGGTCCTGCACGTCGAAGCCGGGGGTGAACAGGCCCAGCGCGTTGAAGTCCTGGACCCCGATCTCGCGCAGAAACTCGCCGGAGTAGGCCGTCAGGGCCGTCGGCACCTCGATGATCGACTGCTCCCGCTTCTGCAGGGTTACGATGATCTCGTCGACGGTGGTCACCCCGGGCTCGGCGTCCTGGGCCAGGGCCGGAGTCGAAAGGCAGGCGGCGGCGCCGGCGGTGGCCAGCAGCCAGGACTTGGTGCGCGCAACGGTCATGATAAAGCTCCCCAACCCCTTGTAAGGGGCCATGTGAGCGCCGTTAAGCTTCAGTCGTGTCTCCTGAACGACAGGCGTACGACCGCCGGGTGAACGATTGACTGACGCTTTCGAGACAGACGATCCGGAAACGGACGCCACGGGCGAGGTCCTCGAGGTCCAGCTGACCGGCGGCGAGGGCCGGCTGGACCGGGCCCTGGCTTTGGCGCTGCCCGCCCTGTCGCGGGCGCGGCTGCAGGTGTTGATCGCCGCGGGGGCGGTGAGCCTCGATGGCGCCGCCATTCATCAGGGCGCTGCGGCGGCGAAGCCCGGGCTCTACCGTGTCACCGTGCCGCCGCCCGAGCCGGCCGAGCCGGAGCCCGAGGCCCTGCCGCTGACCGTCCTGTACGAGGACGCCGATCTGATCGTGATCGACAAGCCGGCCGGCATGCCGGTGCACCCGTCGCCCGGCCATGCCCGCGGCACCCTCGTCAACGCCCTGCTGCACCATTGCGCCGGGCAGCTCTCAGGCATCGGCGGCGTGGCCCGCCCGGGCATCGTTCACCGCCTCGACAAGGACACCTCCGGGGTGATGGTGGCGGCCAAGTCCGACGTCGCTCACGCCGGCCTGTCGGCCCTGTTCGCCCGGCATGACATCGACCGCAGCTACCTCGCCCTGACGCGCGGCGCGCCCGACCCGCGCGCCGGGCGGATCGAGACGCGCCTCGGCCGCTCGACCTCGGACCGCAAGAAGATGGCCGTCCTGCGCACGGGCGGACGCGAGGCGATCACCGACTACGCCACCCTGCGAACCTTCGGCCCCGACGCCCGACCGCTGGCCGCCGAGGTCCGCTGCACCCTGCATACCGGCCGCACCCACCAGATCCGCGTGCACATGGCCCACCGCGGCGCGCCCCTGCTCGGCGATCCGGTCTATGGCGCCGGCGGCGTGAGTCCGGGGGTGCGGGACGCCGTGGCCGCAGCCGGCCTGACCGGCCAGGCCCTGCACGCCGCAGTGCTGGGCTTCGTCCACCCGGTGACCGGCGAAGCCCTGCGCTTCGAGTCCGCGCCCCCCGCGGCGATGCAGGCGCTCGCCGCCGCCCTCGCGGCCCTGTAGCCTCCTCGCCGGCAAGGACGGGAGAGCGCCATGGACGGCGAGGTTCGCGACAATCCGGAGGCTCGCCGCTACGAGCTGGCCGTCGACGGCGGGGTGGCCGTCATGACCTACAACCTGAACCCGCCCCAGCTGATGATCACCGAGACCCTGGTGCCGGAAGCGCTGGAGGGGCGCGGGCTGGCCAGCCGTCTCGCCGCCGCCGTGATCGCCGACGTGCGCGCACGGGGGCTCGTCCTGCTGCCGGTCTGCCCCTATCTGTCCGGCTGGCTGCAGAAGCATCCGGAGCACGCCGACGTGGTGCATCCGACCTACCGCGCCATTCTCGGGCTCTGACCCGCGGCCCCGCGGATCAGCCCAGGCCGGCTGCGGCCGCGATTGATCCGGGTCAAGGCCGCCTTGCGCGACCCGTGGTACGCGGACCTTCCCAAGGAGGTGTGCCATGCTTCACTTCAATGTCGTGCGTACGGGCCTTGTGACCGGAGCCCTCATGGGCGGCTTCCACGCCGTCTGGGCCGGAATTGTCGCGTCCGGCTGGGGCCAGGGACTGCTGGACCTGATCTTCCGGCTGCACTTCATCGCTCCGCCCTATCAGGTCATGCCGTTCGACCCGGGAACAGCCGCGCTGCTGGTGGGGCTCACCTTCACCCTGGGCGGTCTGTTCGGCCTGACCTTCGCCCTGCTGTGGAACGCCCTGTCGCGGCCATCCGTCTGAGCGCCGGAACATGTGCGTCTTGTAAAAGGACGCACTATCGTCTAGGAACCTGACGCGGAATTCACGCGCCCGGCGTTGATCCCGTGACGATCGGCCCCTTTCGCTCGGGGCAACCGATCGCCATCTTGCCGATTGAGGGGCGAGGGCCCGGTGCACAGAGGTGGCCGGCCGGAACGCCTGCTCGCTGCTAACAGGTCGGAGGGACCACATGGCCAACAACGCGCTCGCGATCATGTCGCCGGAACAGGGACTGTCGCGCTACCTTTCGGAAATCCGGAAGTTCCCCATGCTGAGCAAGGACGAGGAGTTCATGCTCGCCAAACGCTGGTCGGAACACCAGGACCCCGAAGCGGCCCACAAGCTCGTGACCTCGCACCTGCGCCTCGTGGCCAAGATCGCCATGGGCTACCGCGGCTATGGCCTGCCGATCGGCGAGGTCATCTCCGAGGGCAACGTCGGCCTGATGCAGGCCGTCAAGAAGTTCGACCCGGAAAAGGGCTTCCGCCTCGCCACCTATGCCATGTGGTGGATTCGCGCCTCGATCCAGGAATACATCCTGCGCTCCTGGTCGCTTGTGAAGATCGGCACCACCGCTGCCCAGAAGAAGCTGTTCTTCAACCTGCGCAAAGCCAAGAGCCAGATCTCCGCCTTCGAGGAAGGCGACCTGAGGCCCGAGCATGTCGAGGCCATCGCCACCAAACTGGGCGTGACCGAGCAGGACGTGATCGACATGAACCGCCGCCTGTCCGGCGACGCCTCGCTCAACGCGCCGCTGCGCGCCGACGGCGAGAGCGAGTGGCAGGACTGGCTGGCCGACGATACCGCCGTCTCGCAGGAAACCCACCTCGCCGAGAGCGAGGAGCGCGACATCCGCATGGGCCTGCTGCAGGAGGCCATGGAAGAGCTCAGCGAGCGCGAGAAGCACATTCTCACCGAGCGCCGTCTCAAGGACGATCCGGTGACCCTCGAGGAACTGGCCGGCCACTATGGCGTCAGCCGCGAGCGCGTGCGCCAGATCGAGGTGCGCGCCTTCGAGAAGCTGCAGAAGGCGATGCGCGCCGCCGCGCTCGAGCGGAACCTCGTCGACGCCTGACGGCCGGCCTCAGCCCGCCTTGGCGAAGGTGTCCGGCGCGGCCAGCTCCAGCACGCGCCCCACGGGTCCGCTGAGCATCGCCTTGGTCGGAGGCGGCCCGGTCAGGGTCGTCTCCAGCGCCGCCACGGTGACGGCCAGCCGCGCATCCGCCGCCTTGATCGCCAGCTGTTTCAGGGCGCTGGCCTGCTCGCGGATCGACCGCAACGCCTGGGCCGGATCGCTGTCGAACTGGTTCAGCGCCGAGGCGAGGATGCGCATGGCCTGGTCCTTGACCGCCGCGGGCGCGGCCTTGCCGGCCGCGTCGCTCTTGCGCTTGCGCGCGCCGCTGTACTCCCCGGAGTTGAAGCGGCGCCGGTCCGGCCCGACGTAGCCGACCGCCTCGATCCAGTCCCGCTGGCGGGTCGCCACCACCTCGATCCGCTTCAGCACATCGCCGGCGGTGAAGGGCTTACGGACAAATTCGTGCACGCCGCAGTCGCGCGCGCCCTTGATGGCGCTGGCGGTCGCCTCGGCGGTGACCATGATGATCGGGACCTGGCGACATCCAAGGTGCGACCGCCGCAGCCGGCGGGTGAAGGACTCGCCGCTCAGGCGCGGGCCCGCGTGCTCGACGAAGATCACACCCAGCTCAAGGTCGCGGCAGATCTCCAGCGCCATCTTCTCGTCGGGCTCAAGCACGACCTCGCGCGCGCCGATGCCCTTCAGCAGGTCCGCGATCAGCTTGGCCGACGCCACATTGGGGTCGACGATCAGCGCCCGTCGCACGACCGGCGCGATCTTCGCCGCGTTCTTGGGATCCGTCGCGAATACCAACCCTGCACCTCTCAGCCCCGAAGCGCCGGCATAGTGCACGGACGGGGTTAAGCGCGCCTTTCCAGCGCGCGAGATACCACAGGTTTTGCAATCACCCCGCGAAGGGGTCCTGCATCAGGATGGTGTCCTCGCGCTCCGGGCTGGTCGACAGCAGCGCAACCGGCGCCTGGATCAGCTCCTCGATCCGCCGCACATACTTGATGGCGTTGGCCGGCAGGTCTTTCCACGACCGCGCGCCCTGGGTGCTCTCGGACCAGCCGTCGAGGGTCTCGTAGACCGGCCGCGCCGCCGCCTGGTCGCGCATGCCGGCGGGCAGATAGTCCAGCACCCGGTCGCCGACCTGGTAGCCGACGCAGATCTTCAGGGTCTCGAACCCGTCCAGCACGTCCAGCTTGGTCAGGGCCACGCCATGGATGCCGTTGACGGCGATCGACTGGCGCACCAACACGGCGTCGAACCAGCCGCAGCGGCGCGCCCGGCCCGTCACCGTGCCGAACTCGCGGCCCCGCTCGCCCAGCCGCTGGCCGTCGGCGTCGGTCAGCTCGGTGGGGAACGGCCCGGAGCCCACCCGCGTGGTGTAGGCCTTGACAATGCCCAGCACATAACCGACCGTGCGCGGTCCGAGGCCCGAGCCCGCCGCCGCCTGGCCGGCCACGGTGTTGGAGCTGGTCACGAACGGGTAGGTGCCGTGGTCGACGTCCAGCAGGGTGCCCTGCGCGCCCTCGAACAGGATACGCTTGCCCTCGCGATAGGCCCGGTCCAGCTGACGCCACACCGGCTCACCGGTGAACTTCAGCACCCCCGGCGCCACCGCCAGCAACTCGGCCTTCAGCGCCGCCGGATCGATCTCCGGCAGGTCCAGCCCCTTGCGCAGGGCGCCGTGGTGGGCCAGCAGCCGCTCGATCTTGGCGTCCAGCGCCTCGGGGTCGGCCAGATCGCCGACGCGGATGGCCCGGCGACCCACCTTGTCCTCATAGGCCGGGCCGATGCCGCGTCGGGTGGTGCCGATCTTGCCGGCCCCGGCCTGGGCCTCGCGGGCCCCGTCCAGATCACGGTGCAGGGGCAGGATCAGACAGGCGTTGTCCGCCAGCTTCAGGATGTCCGGGGTGATCGCCACGCCTTGGGCCTCGATGCGGGCGATCTCGTCCAGCAGGGCCCAGGGATCGACCACGACCCCGTTGCCGATCACCGACGGCTTGCCCTGCACCACGCCCGACGGCAGCAGGCTCAGCTTGTAGACCTTGTCGCCCACGACCAGCGTATGGCCGGCGTTGTGGCCGCCCTGGAAGCGGACGACCACGTCCGCCCGGTTCGACAGCCAGTCGACGATCTTGCCCTTGCCCTCGTCGCCCCACTGGGCGCCGACCACCGCGACGTTCGCCAAGTCCCACTCTCCACGGAATGCGCGGCGTCGCTATAGACCTGCCCGGCGCGAATGTCGTCCCGGTCCGGCCGATTTCTGCTCAGAGTTCGGCGACCGCCGTGGCGAAGGCCCAGTCCAGCCAGGGCGTGGCAGCCGCCACGTCCTCCGCCTCGACCGTGCAGCCGCACCACAGGCGCAGCCCCGCCGGAGCGTTGCGGTGGCTCTCGACGTCATAGGCCGCGCCGGCGTTCTCCAGCAGCGCCTTCATGCGCCAGACGAAGGCCTGGCGCCCCCCGTCCTCCAGCGCCGTGACGCGCGGGTCGACGATCTTCAGGCAGACCGAGGTGGTCGAGCGGGTGGCGGGGTCCTCGGCGAGGAAGTCGATCCAGTCGGTCCGCGCCACCCACTCGGCCAGCACCGCGAAGCTGGCGTCCGTGCGGCGGATCAGCTCGTCCAGCCCGCCGACCCGGTCGGCCCACTCCAGGGCGTCGATCCAGTCCTCCAGCGTCAGCACCGAAAAGGTGTTGATCATGGTGCCGGTGGCCAGCGCCCGGTTGAAGCGCCCGCCCTCGGTCAGGCGCAGGAGCTTGGGCACCGGAAAATGCGCCTCGACCTCGTCCAGCCGCTGCACCGCCCGCGGCGAGAGCACCGCCACGCCGATGCCGGCCTCGCCGCCCAGCGCCTTCTGGAACGAGAAGGTGGTCACATCCAGCTTCGGCCAGGGCAGGGGCATGGCGAAGGCCGCCGAGGTCGCGTCGCAGATCACCAGGCCGGTGCGGTCGTCGGCGATGAAGTCCGCGTTCGGGGCCCGCACGCCCGAGGTCGTGCCGTTCCAGGGAAACACCAGATCCTTCGCCGGATCGACCCCACCGGTATCCGGCCAGCGGCCCCACGGAGCCTCGATGACCTCGGGGTTGAGCTTCAGGTGGTCGCGCGCATCGACCGCCCAGGTCTTGCCGAAGTTCTCGAACGCCAGAAGCTGCACCGGCCGCGAGCCCAGCAGGCTCCACATGGCCGACTCCACCGCCCCGGTGTCGGAGCCGGGTATATAGGCGAGCACATAGTCGTCCGGCGGGGCCAGCACCTTGCGCGTCAGCTCCAGCCCGTAGGCGAAGCGCGCCACCACCTCGGGCGCGCGAATGCCGCGCCCGAGCAGATCCTGCGGCAGGCCCGCCAGAGTCCAGCCGGGCCGCTTTGCGGTCGGTCCGGACGAGAACCACGGGCGCTTCGGCTTGACGGTCGGCGGGGTCGGCATTTCGGTCAGCGTCCCGGCTGATAGGGACGCTTCGCGCGCCACTCTTCGGAGAATTTCAGCAAAGCCTCGTCCGGCGATTCCGGCAAGGCGACGAGCAGCCTCACCTTCAGGTCGCCGCGCTGGCCGTTGGCGAAGCCGCCCCGCCCTTTCAGGCGCAGCACCTGGCCGGTGTTACTGCCCTTCGGGATGGTCAGGTTGACCGTCCCGTCCGGGGTCCGCACCGGGGCCTTGCCGCCCAGCACGGCGTCGGGAACGGACACCATCAGCTCCATGGTCAGGTCCGCGCCCTCGACCCGGTAGAGCGGATGCGGCTGCAGTTTCAGCTCGATCAGGGCGTCGCCCGCCTCGCCGCCGCCGCGCCCGGCCGCGCCCTGGCCGCGCAGCCGGATCACCTGGCCGTCGCCGGCGCCGCGCGGGATGGCGACATCAAGGGTGCGGCCGTCGGTGAACTGGATGCGCCGGGTCGCCCCGGCGATGGCGTCCTCCAGCGAGATCTCCAGCGTCGCGCGCACATCCGGGCCGCGTCCGCCGCCAAAGCCGCGCCCGGCCCCGCGCGCCCCGGCCCCGCCGCCGAACATGCCGAACAGCTCGTCGAGGTCGAGGTTCTCGAACCCGCTGCGACCGCCGCCCGGCCCCGGCCCATAGCCGCCGCCCGAAGTGCCGCCGCCGCCGAAGCCGCGGAACTGCTCGCGCCCGTCGGCGTCGATCTCGCCCCGATCGAACCGCTTGCGCTTCTCCTCGTCGCCAAGGATGTCAAAGGCCGCCGTGACCCGCTTGAACCGCTCGGCCGCCGCCGGATTGTCCCGGTTCTGATCCGGGTGCAGCTGCTTGGCCAGCTTGCGGAAGGCGCTCTTGATCTCGCCCGCGCTCGCGGAGCGCGCCACGCCCAGTTCCTTGTAGGGATCACCCGCCACGGGGACGCCACCTGCACCAGTGTTTCACCGGCGTCCAGTTAGGGGCTTCGGCGGCGTTCGCAAACCTCTAGATGTCGAGGAGGGCCGGATCTCCCCAGCCGTAGCCGGGCCCCTGCCGGGCCACCGCCAGCGTCAGGGCCCCGTGCGCGGCCCGGTCCGCCGCCAGATCGGCCGCCGGATAGAGCGCCTGCCGGGCCGCCGGCTCCAACCGGCGCACCTCGAGCCCGCCGGCCAGCACCTGCACCGCGAACCGCTCCGGGCCGTCGATGTCGTCGGGCTCGCGGTCCCAGCTGTCGCCGCCGAGGCGCACACGGGGGATCCAGCGGATGTCCAGCCCGTCCGGGGTCTGCGTCGCCCGCAGATGCGCCGGGCTCCACGGCCGGGCCTGCACGCCGCGCCAGACTGCGCCGACCTGCGCCGCGGCCGGCCCCGGGGCGCCCCCGTCCGGGCCCGCGCGCCAGACCCGCTCAAGGCCGCGCTCGTCGAGGCTCACCCCGACCCGCAAGCAGGTCTCCGGCGCGACCACCAGCGCCCCCGCCGGCGCCCCACGCCGCGCTGCCGCCTCGGTCCCCCGCTGCCCGCGCAGGAGGCCTGACAGCCGCCAGCGCCCGCCGCTCAAAAGCTCCGCCTGCCGGTACTGCAGCAGCTCCCAGTCGTCGCCGACCGCCACCGCCAGCAGCCCCCCGCCCGCCAGCACCTGTCCGGCGGTGCGACTCTCCGGCGCCGCGCCCTCCATCTCGACCTCGAGCCCGCCGGTCTCCTGCCAGCGCCCGGTCGGCCCCGGCGCCAGCGGCGCGGCCAGTCTGCCGACGGTCGCCGGCGTCTCCGCCCGGCCGCGCAGGGTCAGGCTCTCACCATCCGCCCCGGCCCAAACCGCCATAGGCCGCCAGGGGCTCCGCGCCACGGCCGCCAGCGGCCGGGCGTCCGTCTCGCTCCCTGGCAGCGGCGGCAGGTCGAGGACGGCCAGGAACGGCCGCGCCCCCTCGGGCGTCGCCGGCGGCGGATCGCTGAAGGGCGGCGGCGGCGGCGCGGGCGACACCGGCTCTCCCAGCGGCTCCAGCTGCGCCTGCGGGCCGTCGTCCCGATCCGCCAGCCCGACCACCCGCCACAGGCCGCCGTCCGGCCGCTGGACGGCGTCCCCCGGCTCCAGCCGCAGCCGCGCCAGCGGCCCCGGCGACACCGTCAGGGTCTCGCGGGCCGCAGCTGTCGCCAGCGCGCGGGACGCAGCGGCCGCCGCCACCGGCCGGGCGCAGCTCACCGCCATGTCCACCAGGACGCGCGGCCCATCCGTCGCGGCGACCGCCAGGGCCGCGCCGGTCTGATAGGCGTCCCCGTCGTCGACGTAGCGCACCTGCACCGAGGCCGCCGGCGCGCCCGGCTCCCGCACCGCCTCCGCGGCCACCCCGCTCGCCGGCAGGGCCAGATCGTCCGCGTCGAGCGCCAGCGGCGCCTCCGCCCGGTCGGCCGCGAGCACGGCGATCTTGCCGTCGCGCTCCGCCAGCCGCCCGTCGACCGCCGTCAGCAGGGGCGCCAGCGCTTCCCTCAGCCGGGTCGGCCGCATGGTCGCCAGCCCCGTCGGCCCCTCCGCCACCGCCTCGACCGTCATCGCCGCGTCGGGCACACCGCCCCGCCGCAACACGGCCCGGATCAGGTCGGCCGCCTCCCCGGTCAGCCGACCGTTGAGCCAGTGGCCGGTCCGCCACTGGGGCGCATCGGCCCAGACCTCCGCCAGGGCCGGGAAGGCCGGATATGGCCGCGCATCCCAGCACCACACCTCGGCCCCCGCGATCATCGGTCCGCCATAGACCGGCGACACGGGGTTACGCGCCGGATCCGCCAGCGCGTCGTACAGCGCGCCCAGCAACCGCCGCTGCATCCGGTCATCGCGGCCGCCGCGCGAGAAGGGCGGGGCCGCACTCTCGCTGCTCTTGGGGTCCTGGAACAGGTTCGGGGCGTTGCCGCCGCGGTCGATGGCGGCGCAGCCGATCTCGGTCAGCCGGATCGGCTTCATCCCCGGGACCCAGGCCGTCGGGGTCGGGCTGCGCCCCCCGCCGACCCGGTCATGGTGCGGGTTGCCCCACCAGCCGGCCAGGTCCTTGGGCCGGAACACCCAGGCCTCGCCCCAGCCCGTGTCGACGATTGGCGTGCGGACCTGCGCCGCGCGGGCGGCGTCACCGGCATAGTACCAGTCGAAGCCCTCGCCGCCGGCGACCTGCGCCGCCAGATAGGCCGGATCGTCCGGGCCCCGATAGCCGGCCTGGGCGTCGAGGTGATCGTCCCCGTCGCGCCAGTCGCCCATCGGCGGGTACCAGTCGATGGCCACATGATCGAGCGCCGGATCGGCCCACAGCGGGTCGAGATGAAACACCCGGTCGCCGTCCGCCGTCTGATGGCCGAAGTACTCGGACCAGTCCGCCGCATAGGACAGCGCCGGCCCTGGCCCGATCACCGCCCGCGCCGCCGCTGCCAGGGCCCGCAGCCGCGCCACGGCAGGATAGCTGCCGTCGCTCGCCCGGCTGGTGGTCAGGCCGCGCATCTCCGAGCCGATCAGCAGCCCGTCCGCCCCCGTCTCCGCCGCCAGCGCCGCATGGTGCAGGATGAAGCGGTCGAACCCCTCCGGCCCGTCGAAGAAGGCGGCGACGTCCGCCGCCGCCGTGGCCGGACCGGCCGCCGTGATCCGCCCGCGCCACGGATAGCCGTCGCTGTCCATGAACAGAAAGGGATAGAGCACCACCTCCCAGCCGCGCCGCTTCAGCTCGGCCACCGCCTGCCGCACCGTCTCGTCCGAGGGCGTGCCGCCATAGGCGGGGCGGCCGTCGACCTGCGAGACAACATGGGCCGTCGCCCGCGTCTCGCCCGCCACGCTCCAGTCCAGCGGCTCGGTCGCCTTGTCGCGCCGCTCCACCCCGGGCCGGATGCAGCAGGCCCCGGCTGCAAGACTGTCGCCGAACCAGCCGATCACCAGATTGACCCGCCGCAGGTTCGGGCACTGCGCCTCCAGCTGGTCCAGCGAGACGATCAGGTCCGGCCGCCCGTCCGCGGCGTGGACATTCTCGGCCGCGACCGTGGTCAGACCCGTGCGCCGCAGCACCGCCGTCGTGGCCAGGGTGAACTCCCCCGCTCCGGGGATCAGGCAGACGCCGCTGATCCGCCCCTCGAGGTCCGCCCCGTCGCCCGCCGGCCGCCGGAACACCTCGGCGCTGATCATCGGCGGGCGGTTGCCCCAGACCGCCAGCGGCAGATCCTCGAACACCAGATAGGCCACGCCGCGATAGGCCGGCGCCGCCCCCTCGACCGCCGCGATCAGCGGGTCCGGCCCCTGCCCCTCGTCGCCGCGGTGCAGTCGCCAGCTCACCCCGGTCAGGTCCATGGGCTGGTTGTCGGCCCAGATCCGGCCGACCCCGTCGATCGGCCCCTCGCACAGGGCCACGGCGAAGCTCAGCGAATAGGCGTAGTCCCTTTGCGCCGGCCCGCCCTTGCCGCCGCCGCGCTCCAGCCGACGCTCGCGGAACTGCGCCGCCCAGATCACCTGCCCGGCCACCCGGTTGCGGCCGATGGCGAACGGCAGACCCGCCCCCTCCGCCGCCGAGGTCAGCCGCAGCCCGTCGATGCGCGGCCCCTCCCGCGCCGGGGTCAGGGCCCCGACGAGGGCGTCGTCCAGCATGCGGCCGGCCGCGGCCCCGACCAGCCGCCCGACCGGCCCGCCCAGCGCCGCCCCGACCGAGCCCAGGACCACCTGCGCCATCTCAGTCTCCCTCGCCGTCGTCGGGCCAGGTGAAGGCGGCCGCCAGCCGCCGTCGCCACCACGGGCCGATCCAGCTCTCCACCACCGCCCGGCCCCAGTAGGCGTGGATCATCCGGCCCTCGGCCCCGTCACAGGCGCTCAGGATGGCGCAGTGCTTGACCGGCGCGTCCGGGGCCATGCGGAACAGCAACACATCGCCCGGCCGCGCCGCGGCGACCTCCAGCGGGACCAGCCAGCGCTGCGCCGCCGTCAGCAGCCGTTCCTCGCCCGACCGCTCCGCCCAGTCGGCGCTGTAGGGCTCGGGATCCTGCGGCTCGGGCCCCATGACCTCGCGCCAGACCCCGCGCACCAGGCCGAGGCAGTCCGCCCCCTCTCCGCGCAGGCTCGCCTGATGCCGGTAGGGGGTGCCCAGCCAACCGCGCGCCGCCGCCAGCGCCCGCGCCCGCCGGCTCACCGCCGGCTCCCGCCATCGTGGCGCACGCCCTCGCGCGGCGTGGCGCTCAGCCAGTCGTCGCCGGGGATGTCGGGGAAGCCACGGAAGTTCACCCCGTTGCCGAACACGGCTGTACACGTCGTCCAGCGTCGGTCGCAGACCGGCTGCGGCGCGCTCGCCAGATCGACCCCGCAGCGGGCGTCGCCCAGGGTCGCGTCGCAGGTCCGGGCGAAGGTCCGGCCGATGGTCCGCTCCAGCGCCGCCAGCGGCCCTTCCAGATCAGCCACGAAGCGGTCGCCCTCGCGCCGCACCCGACCCATCCGCCCGCGCCACAGCCGCACCCGCAGCGCCGGCGCGCTCCAGTCGACCCGCCACAGCTCCACCTCCGCGGCGTCGTAGAGCCCGGCGGCGACATCCGCCGCCGCGAGGCGCGCATCGTCTAGCACCCCGGCCGCCACCGCATCGCCCGGCGCTGGGCCAAGTCCCGCTTCCGCCGCCCCGGCGGTCCAGCCGGACGCGGCCGTGCAGAGCACCCCCTCCACCGTCAGGTCGCGGTCGTGGTCGGTAAAGCCCAGCCGCCCCCCGTCCGCCCGCCGCACCAGCCACACATGGCACAGGGTCGCCGCCCCGCTCTCGATGCGGGCCGCCATCGCCTCGGGAACAGCGCGCATGTCAGAGTCTCACCTCGATCAGGGGCACGGCCACCAGCCGCCCGGCGGCGAACCCCTCCAGCGTCACCTCCAGCCGGTCGCTCTCGAACCGCACCGGCGTGTCGAAGGCGAAGCCGGCGGTCACCGACGCGCCCGGCCCCGGCGCCGTGGCCAGCGTCACCTCGCCGGTCGTCGCCTCGACGGCGAAGGCGGACGCGGCCAGCTCGACCCCGTCCACCGCCACCCGCACGGACCCCGCCACCGGCTTGGCGATCGGCCGCAGCACCTCGCCATAGGCCTTCACCAGCGCGAACCGCGTGCGCGCGCCGTCCCCGGCGCCCAGCGCCTGATCGGTCGCCGCCACCGATCGCGACGGCGCGCAGGACTTGAAGTCGAGCGGGTCCCGGAACCGGAAGCCGTACAGCGGCCCGCGCCGCGCCTCGAAGAAGGCGACCAGCTCCGTCATGTCGTCCAGCGACCGCACCCCGGCTCCGATCAGGTAACGCCGGCGCGCGAAGGCCCAGGGCGTCGAACGCCGCTCGAACCCGCTGGCCAGGGTGGTGATCTCGGTCCGCCGCTCCACCCCGGCCGTCGAGCCGAATGCCAGACGGGCCAGCAGGCGCGCCTCGTGGAAGCTCTCCGCCGCACTCATCTGCGCGCCTCCCTTGATCTTGCACGCAACGCACCGTCATCCTGCCCTTGGGGAAGTCACAGGGAGGGACGCCATGCGCGGCGAGGTTCTCAGCTACGACGCGGCCGCCGGGGCCGGCCTGATCAGCGGCGACGACGGCGCCCGCTACAGCTTCAACAGCCTGGCCCTGCGCGACGGCGCGGTGCGTCCGGGCCAGAAGGTCGACTTCGTGCCGGTCGGCGGCGAGGCCACCGAAATCATGGGGCTCAGCGGTGGCGGCCTCGGCCTACCGACCCAGGTAGGCGGCTTCGACTGGCAGCGCGCCCTGTTCTCGTTCGAGGGCCGTCTGCGCCGCTCGCATTTCTGGATCGCCTGGCTGATCCTGCTCGGCGTCGGGGTCGTCACCGGCTGGTTCCCGTTCGTCGGAGGCCTGATCTCGCTGCTGCTGATCTGGCCCAACCTCGCCATCGGCGTGAAGCGGCTGCACGACATGGGCCTGACCGGCTGGCTGATCGTCACGCCCTGGGTGCTCAACATCATCGGCACCATCGCCATGATCGGCAGCATCGGCGTCCAGGCGATCACGAATTCCGCCGCCCTCGAGGCCGAGGACCCGGCCGCCATCATCGCCCTGATCGCCCCCGTCTTCGGCTGGCTCGGCCTGCTCCTGCTGGCCAACTTCGGTTTCCTGCTGTGGATCGGTCTGGTCGAGGGCACGCGCGGCCCGAACCGCTACGGCGAGGACCCCAAGGGCGGGATCTAGAGCCGCCGCGCCCCCAGCAGGGTCGCCCGGGCCAGCGCCTGGGCGATCTGCGCTTCGGAGCGCAGCAGCTCCCGCCCCGACGCGCCGCTCAGGTTCAGGGTCACACTGACCCCGCCGGCGCCGACGGGCTCGATCAGGCCGCCGCCCGCCGGCCGGAACACCTCCGGCCCGCGTTCGCCGACCAGATAGGCGCCCCCGCCGCGCACCGGCCCGCCCTCGGCCCGCGCCCCGCCGAACAGCCCCCCGACCGCGGCGCTCACCGCCGCCGCCAGCCCCTCGCCGCCGCGACCGGCGCCCAGCCCGGCGTTCAGCGCCGTCAGCACCGCCCGGGCCAACTCGGCCAGGCTCAGCTCCCCGTCCGCCGCCGCCCGGGCCAGCGACCGGCTCAGGCTCTCGCCCGCCCGCCCGAAGGCCGTCTCGATCGCCCGGGCCGCCGCTTCCGCCGGGGCCTCCAGCCCCTTCAGCGCCTCGGCCGCCTCGGCCGCCCGCGCCCGCACATCGTCGGGCCGGTCGTCCCTGAAGTCGTCAGTCATCGGGATATCGCTCCATCAGGGCCCTCAGCCCGTCGCGGCCCAGCGCCGGCCCGCCGCGCGGCGCCGTCAGCCAGCGCCATTCCCGCAGCGACAACCGCCAGAAGGCCTCGGGCGCCACGCCCAGCCCCGCCGCCGTCCGCAGCAGCTCCGCCCAGGGCGTGGCCCCGCTCACGCCGCCGCCGCGGCGAAGGCCCGGGCCACCGCGGCCGCGGCCTCGGCCGGCGTCACCGGTGCCCGGGCCAGTCCGTCCGCCGCCTCGCCCTCGCCGCCCCCGCGCAGAAGGGCCGCCAGCACCACCGTCAGGTCCGCCGCCGACAGGGCCCGCAGCCGCGCCGCCAGGGCCTCGACCCCGGCCAAGCCCAGCCTCGTCTCGATCTCCGCCAGCGCGCCCAGCGTCAGGCACAGCCGCCGCTCGGCCCCGCCCAGCGTCGCCCGCACCTCGCCCCTGACTCCATTGACCCCATGCACGCCGTTCACCCCGCTCACGGCGTCGGCCCCAGCCCGGTGAAGCTGATCTCCCCGGCGCTGGCCAGACTGACGGCGTAGGTCGCCTCGCCCTGGTGCTCGCCGGCGTACTCCAGCGCCGCCACTTGGAACGCCCCCTCCAGCGTCCCGAAGTCGGGGATCACCAGTCGCCAGGTCCGCGCCGCCTGGGCGAAGAAGGCCTCGCGGATCAGGGCGTCCGAGGCCGCGTCGCGGAACACCCCCTCGCCGCTCACCGCCGCCGAGCGCGCGCCGGCCCCGTCCAGCAGCTCGCGCCAGCGCCCGGCGCTGTCGGAATCCGTCGCGTCCACCGGACGCGCATTCAGCGACAGGGTGCGCGCCCGCAGCCCCGCCACCGTGACGAAGCCCCCGGCCCCGTCCGCGATCTTCAGCAGGATGTCCCTGCCCCTCTGCGCCGCCATGCTTTGCTCTCCCTGTCCATTTGGAGCGCGTGGCCGAGTGAAGAGTGCTGGTGAGCAAGAGGTGAGCAGATCGGCCGCGCACCTGCTCACCTCTTGCTCACTCTCGCTCACCCCTTGCTCACGCCGCGCCTTCCGTCACCGCCCGCACCCGGATCACCGCCCAGGCCCGGGCCCCGTCCCGCGCGCGGAAAGCGTGGACGAAGGTCACGCCGAGGCTGACCGTCCGCATCCCGTCGCCCTCAAGTCGCGCCCCCTCCAGCCGCGCCCGCACCGCCGCGGCCACCGCCCGCGCCTCCTCCAGACCCTGGAAGCGCGAGGCGCAGCTCAGCGTCAGCCGGTGCTCGACCAGATCGCCGTCCGCCGCGACCGGCCGGCTCTCGCCCGGCCCGAGCAGCAGCTGCGGGAAGGCGGCGCCCGGCCGCAGATCCTCCCACACCCGTCCGCCCACCAGCGCCGCCAGCGTCGGATCGGCCTTCAGATGGGCGACCAGCGCCCTCGCCAGCCCATTCTCCGCCCCGCTCATCGCCGCCGCTCCAGCCCCAGCCGCACCCGCCCGGGCGACAGCCCATCGACCGTGACGATTTCCCAGTCCTCGTCCGCCAGCCGCAGCCGTCGCCCGACCTGCAGCCGCGCGTCGGCGCGCGTCTCCGCCGTGGTCGTCTCGACCCCGGCGTCGCGCCCGGCCTCGGTCCCCGCCCGCCGCGCCCTTGGGGCCAGCGCCGCCCAGGTCCAGCCCAGCGGGACAAAGCTGACGCTGCGCCCGCCATACGGCGTCTCGGCTTCCACCGGCTCCAGCAGCTCGGCCAGCTGCCGCGGCGGGCTCACAGCCGCACCCGCCGGTAGGGGGCCAGCCAGGCCGCGACCTCGGCCTCGGCCCGGGCCGCGTCGTCGCCCTCGCCCCGGGCGAAGCCGGCCGCGGTCAGGCGCAGCACCGCCAGGCGCACCGGGGCCGGCGCCTCGCCGTCCACCGGCCCGCCGGTCAGGGCCTCGACCCGCGCCGTCGCCGCCTCGATCAGGGTCGCGATCAGCCCGTCCTCCACGTCATGCCCGACGCGCAGGAACAGCTTCGCCTCGGTGAGCGTCACCGCTACGGTCATGGGGATCTCCGATATCGTGAACGCCTTTCCTCCCCACGCCAGTGGGGAGGGGGACCGCCGAAGGCGGTGGAGGGGCCGCCCTCAGGCGCCCCGCTGGGTGGCCCCTCCGTCTCGCCGGCTTCGCCGGCGATCCACCTCCCCATTTCATGGGGAGGAGAGGCGCGTTTCCTCCCCACGTCAGTGGGGAGGGGGACCGCGAAGCGGTGGAGGGGCGACGGCTTTAGCCACGCCAGCGGCGAGCGACGACCCTCCTCGCCACTCGCCACTAACCACTCGCCACTAAGCCCCCGGCGACTAGCTCGCCGAGAACCTCATCACCTTGATGGCGTCGAAGTTCTGCACCCCGCCGCCGACGCGCTTGGTGGTGTAGAACAGCACATAGGGCTTGGCCGAATAGGGGTCGCGCAGCACCCGCACCCCGGCCCGGTCGACGATCAGATAGCCGCGCCGGAAGTCGCCGAAGGCGATCGCGAGGCTGTTCGCCGCGATGTCCGGCATGGTCTCGATCTCGGTCACCGGATAGCCCAGCAGGCTGGCCGTCTCCCCGGGCCGCGACGCCGGCGTCCAGATGTAGTTGCCGTCCGCGTCCTTGAACTTGCGCACGGTCGAGACCGTCTTGCGGTTCATCACGAACCGCCCGTTCGGCCGGTACTGGGCGCGCGGCGCATAGATCAGGTCGATCAGCCGGTCGACCGGATGGCTGGCCGGGAAGGCCCCCGCCGCGCCCGAGGCCAGATAGCCGATCTGGCCCCAGGTCGCGCTCGCGTCCGCCGCCGTATCATAAGCCAGGAAGCCCTTCGGCTTGTTGACCCCGTCGCCGGTGACGAAGGCCTCGGTCTCCTGGGCGGCGAAGGCGTCCTCCACCTCCGAGGCCAGCCACTCGTCCATGTCGACCAGGGCGTCGTCCAGCAGGGTCTGGGTCGCCGCCGGGCTGGCGTAGAGGTCCGCCGACGGGAACTCGATCAGCGACAGGGTGGCCGGATCGGTCTCCGGCCGCGCCGCCGTCTCGGCCACCCAGCCGCTCTCGACCCCGGCGGTCGACACCGGCTTCCTGAACACCCCGCTGTTGATGGTCCGCACCGTGGCGATCTCGCGCATCGGCGAGGCCGCCATCAGCCGCCGCTCGATGGCCCGCTCGGTCTCCACCGGGGCCAGCACCCCCGACCCCGCCGCCGTCGACAGCCCGGCCTTCAGCTCCAGCCCGAGGCCCGTCTTCATCCACCCGGCAAACGCGCTCTTCTCCTCCCCACGCAGCGGGGAGGTGTCGCGGCCGAAGGCCGTGACGGAGGGGCCCTCACCCCCGCCCCCGATCGCCGGCCGCCGCGCCTCGCTGGCCAGCCGGTCGAGCCGCGCCTGGGCCGCCCCGACCGCCTGGTCGATGCGCGCCACCTTCTCCTCCAGCAGCACGTCGGCCGCGGTCTTCTGCTCGATCTCCGCCAGCCGCGCGTCATTCGCCGCGCGGAAGGCCTCGAACGCCGCCATCATCTCGTGCAGCGCCGCACGCGCCTCGGGCGCGCCCGAGACGGTCTTGGTCTCTTTCATGTCGGTCTCCGGTTTGGCCCCGCCCCCGACGGGCGCGGGCGAACGTCAGCTCATCGGCCGTCCGCAGCACCCGGCTGCCGGTTCACAGCGCGCCGCCCTGCAATCCACGGTTTCGTCATGGCGTACGAATTCATCATGCCGAGCCTCGGGACCGTCATGGCCCTCCGGCCCGGCCTGTTCTCCGGACTCGGCAGCAAGCGGCGGCAACGCCGCCTGCTCGCGCTCGAAGCCGGCGCGCCCGAGAAGTACTTCGAGGAGCGGCGGGCGCTCCAGGCCTACCGGCCCACCCCCCGGACCATGCTGATGTGGCGCGCCTTGGGCGCCAGCATCGCCGTCGCCAGCGCCGTCGGGCTGGTGAGCGAATGGAGGGCGGAGAACGCCGCCAGGGAGCAGGCTCGGATCGCCATCTCGACCGCGAGGGCCGCGGTCGCGAACTCGGAGGCCGCTATCGCCAAGGCAGAATCGGGCGATCCGGTCGCCGTTGCCGAGGCAGAGGCCGCCCTGCGCACCAGCGAGGCCGCACTGACCCGAGCTGAGCACGCGCAGGATGAGGTCGATCGCTTGACGGGGCCATAGGCCCTGCCGCCGCCGACCGCCTCCGTCACGCCGCCACCCCGAACCGCGCCCCCGGCAGCATCGGGAAGGTCACCAGCGACACCTCCCACAGCTCCACCTCGGTCAGCACCCTCAGCCGCCCGTCACGGCGGGCCCGGGCCGTTCTGAAGCCGATCGACAGGCCGTCCAGCGCCCCGGCCCGCGCCAGGGCGGCGGCGAACCGCGCCTCGGCCGACCAGGCTTCGATCCGCCCCCGGACGAACAGCCCCTTCGCGTCCTCGCGCAGCGCGTCCCAGACCCCGACCGGCGCCCGCCCGTCGTGCTGGAACAGCATCCGGATCTCCCCCGGCCCGGCCCGCGCCAGGCTGCGTCCGAACGCCCCTTCCGCCACCACATCGCCGTTCAGGTCCGCCACGCCCCACAGGGAGGCGTAGCCCTCGATGGTGAGTGGCGAGTGGCGAGGGGCGAGTGACGAGTTTCCAGCTGACATGACCCTGTCCGCGATCATCTCCGCGCTCCTCACCGCTCGCCACTCGCCCCTCACCACTCGTCACTCGTCACTCGTCACTCGTCACTCAACTGCGCCTCGATCCGCGCCAGCGTCGCCCGGGTCGTCTCCCCCTGGGCCTCCAGCCGCGCCAGCCGCTCGGCGACGGAGCGCTGCTCGACCACCGCCGCCTCCAGCGCGCCGATGCGCGCCGCCGCGCCGCCGGCCCAGATCAGCCCGGCGATGGTCTGCACCACCAGCGCCGCCACCAGCGGCGCCGGCCATCTCGCGCCGTTTGTCATGCCGCCGCCCTCGCCACTCGCCACTGACCACTCGCCACTCACGCCCCCACCCCCGCCATCCGCCGCCGCTCGTCCGACGTCAGGAAACTGGCCGCCTCCAGCCGCGCCCACAGGGCCTCGCGGTCCGCCGCCAGGGCCGGGGTGCCCTCCAGATCGGGGGCCACCCGGCAACCGGGGAAGCGCGCCCCCAGCCAGCCCGACAGGGCCCCGGTGGTCCGCTGCACCAGCGGCATGACCGTCTGCCGCCACAGGGCGACATTGGCCTCGCGATAGTTGGCGTAGGTGGCGTCGCCGGGGATGCCCAGCAGCTGCGGCGGCACCCCGAAGGCCAGGGCGATCTCGCGCGCCGCCGCGTGCTTGCCGGCGATGAAATCCATCTCCGCCGGGGTCAGGCTGATCGGCTTCCAGTCCAGCCCGCCCTCCAGCAGCATCGGCCGCCCGGCGTTGGCCGCCCCCGCATGGGCCTCGGCCAGCTCGGCCTTGAGCTGCTCGAACTGGGCCTCGGTCAGCCGCTCGCCGCCCCTGGCCCCATAGACCAGCGCCCCCGACGGCCGCGCCGCATTGTCCAGCAGCGCCTTGTTCCAGGCCCCGGAGGCGTTGTGCACATCGATGGCGAAGGCGGCCGCCTCCAGCGGCGGAAAGCCGTAGTGGTCGTCGGTCGGGTGGAACAGCTTCAGATGCAGGACCGGCGACCAGCCGTCGCTGCGCCGGGCGATCGTCACCGATCGTCCGCCCACGGCGTACTCATACCCCGCCGGCCAGCCGTTCGGCCCCGGGATCACCTTCACCCGGTCCGGGCGCAGGCTCCACAGCTCCGCCGGCGGGGCCTCGCCGTCCCCGGTCGCCTCGACATAGGCGTTGCCCGCTGTCTGCAGGCCCACGTACAGGGCCTCCAGCAGCTCGGCCCCGCCCTGCTCGGGATTGGGCCGCGCCAGCAGCGTCGCCAGCGGGTGATCCGCCCGCCGTTCGCCGTCGACGAACACCGCCAGCGGCACGCTCGCCGCCGCCTCGGCCACCAGCCGCACGCAGCGATAGGTCACCGGATTGCGGGCGAAGCCCTCCTCCGCCAGCCGGGCGTAGTCGCGCGGCGTCCAGCGCGGCCGGCCCAGGTGGCTCAGCGCCACCAACCGCCCGGTCCGGCTCGCCTTGGCCTCCCGGCCCCACAGGCTCCAGCGCATGCCGCCGCTCCTCTGTCGTTCTGTCTCAGACGCGGCGGATGCGCGGCAGGCCGTCGCCGCGCAGCATCAGTTCGGCCACCGCCCACACCAGGGCGTCGCAGCGGTCGGGGCTGGCCCCGCCCGCCGAACTGCCCAGCGCCAGCATCTCGTCCTCGAGGGCGGCGAACACGTCCGTGTGCTTCACCCGCCCCTGCTCGTAGAGGGCCGCCACCGGCTCGGCCCGGGCGCGCTTGCCGGTGGCGGCGCGCACCGCCCGCACCGGCGGCCCATCCCCGGCCAGCCGCAGCACCGTCTCCACCATCTCGCCGCCCTGGTTGACCTCGGCCACGATGGTCGCGGCGTCGAAGTCCCGCGCCGCCGTCAGCGCCGCCCGCGCCCACTCCATCGGCGAGCAGCCGCGCACCGTGCGATCGGCCAGCACATAGGCCGTCCCGCCGCGCCGCCCGGCCACGACGATGCCGCAGGCGTCGCCGCCGCGGGTGGCCGGCGGGTCGACCGCCACGACCACCCGCTCCAGCGCCCCGTCCGGCCGCCCCCGGCAGGCCGCCAGGATCTCCGCCGTCCACAGGGTGCCGTCAGGCTCCAGCACCAGCCCGTCCAGCTCCTGCGCCGCCAGCCGCGTGCCGCCGTAGAGCGCCTGAAGCCCCTCCAGAAACCCGCTCGACAGATTGTCGGCGTTCTCCGCCGTCGCCGCCCGCGTCACGACACAGCCCGGCTCCTCCAGCAGCCGCCGGACCGCCGGGATCGCCTTCGGCGTGGTGGTGATCGCCAGCCGCGGATCGTCGCCCAGCCTCAAGCCCAGCCGCAGCATGGCCAGCACCGCGTCGGGCTGTCGCCAGGCCGCCAGCTCGTCGGCCCAGGCCGCATGGAACTGCGGCCCGCGCAGGCTCTCCGGATCCTCCGCCGAAAAGGCGTAGGCCATGGCCCCGCCCGGCCACACCAGCCGCCGCCGGCTGGCCTCATAGGTCGGCCGCTCGGCCCGCGGCGCCACCGCCATGAGGCCCGACGGCCCCTCGATCATCACCTCACGCACGTCGTGCAGGGTCGGCCCCACCAGCGCCAGCCGCGCCTCAGGCGTCGCCCGGGCGCTCAGCCACTCCGCCCCCGCCCGGGTCTTGCCGGCGCCGCGTCCGCCCATGAACAGCCAGGAGCGCCACGGCCCTTCCGGCGGCATCTGCGCCGTCCCCGCATGCCCCGGCCAATCCAGCCGCAGCGCCTCGATCTCCTGCGGCGTCATCGCCAGCAGCCACGCCTTTCGTCTCGCGGGCCGCAGCGAGGCGATCCAGGCGCATAAGGAGTCGGGCGCGGAGGGCCTCCAGCTCGGCCCCGCTCCATCCCCCATGTGCCGATCCATCCATCTGCGCCAGCTCCGCCAGGGCCTGCTCCAGCCGCACCAGGGCGAGGGCGGCCTTGCCGCGCCGCTCGACCTCGGCCACGTCCTCGCCGGCCGCCAGCCGGCGCCAGCTTTCGGCGAGGACCTTCGCCGCCGAAGCCCGATCTCCCGCCATGCCTGAAGGATGCCACGCCAGCGCCGACGGGCAGGCGGAGGGCGCTGCCGCCGCTGCAACCGCCCGTCACTTCAGGACAAGTCGGGCCGGCATGCGTCAGCGGCCGACCGCCCGTCTTCGTATCAGGGGTTGGACACCACCAGCCGCAGCCGCGAGCGCCGCGCCTCGTCGCTGGTCACCGGCGGCGGCCGCGGCGGCTCGGGATCGCGCGCCCGCCAGGCGTCCGGCCGCTCCAGCCAGCCATAGCGGCTCCTGACCCGTTCCGGCAGGGGCGAGCGCGCCACCAGCTCCGGGGCCGCTTCGGTGCGCGCATGGCAGTGCGCCAGCACCTGGCGGTTATGCCCCCGCCCCGGCGGCGCCACGCTGACCACGCGCTTGCGCGGGTAGGACTCCTGCAGGAACCGGGCGGTCGCCGCATGGTCCCCGTCGGTGGTCAGCAGATAGGCGACGTCGAACCGGTCCGCGGCCGCATCCGCCGCCACCGCCAGCGCCAGATTGACGTCGCTCTGCTTCTCGGTGGCCTGCATCCAGCTGTGGCCACAGGCGCGGCAGTGGTCGCCGTGGATCACGAAGTGCCCCATCAGGCAGCGCACGCCCAAGGCCCGCAGCGCCAGCTCATAGGTGGCGAGGGCCGTCATCCGGTCCTCGCGCTGCGGCCGGTGCGCCGCCACCCAGGTCACCCCGGCCAGCCGCTCCCCGCGCGGCAGCAGCCCGCGCCCCAGCGCCTTCAGGTCCAGCCACAGCAGCTCAGGCCGGCCCAGATCGAGGATCGCGTGATGCAGGTTGAAGCCGTCGACGTACAGCCGGGCCCGGCGACGGAACAGCGGCAGGCCCGCGCCCCCGGCGCGCACCTGCGGCGTCTCCAGCGTTCCCCTGCCCGTGCGCGCCATTCCGGCGGTTCCGTCCCGTGGCTCCCCGGCAAAGGTTAACCACCGGCGCGCCGCCGAGTCTGTGGCCGAAACGCTACATCCGTTCGGGCGTGGCGATCCCCAGCAGGTCCAGCGCCGTCTCCAGCTGGTCCAGCGCCGCCCGCGACAGGGCCAGCCGCGAGGCCCGCGTCTCCGCATCAGGCGCCGCCATCACCGGACAGGCGGCGTAGAACTTCGAGAAACTCTGGGCCAGCCGGAAGGCGTGCTCGGCGACCAGGTGCGGCCCGCGACGCTCATAGGCGTCCTCGACCGCCTGGGCGAAGGCGTCCAGCGTCAGGGCCAGGTCGCGCTCGGCCGCCGCGGCGATGCGGATGTCCCCCGCCCTCGCCCCTTCGGCCACCGCCCGCCGCAGCAGGCTCTTGATGCGCACCGCCTGGTACAGCAGGTACGGCCCGGTCTTGCCCTCGAACGAGGTGAAGCGGTCCAGGTCGAACACGTAGCTGGTGGTGCGGTTGTTCGACAGGTCGGCGAACTTCAGCGCCGCCACCGCCACCTTGCGGGCGATGTCCTCGAATTCCTCCGGCGGCAGGTCGCCGCCCAGCTCCGCCTCGCGCAGCCGCTCACGCGCCTTGTCGGTGGCCTGGCTGATCAGGTCGTGCAGCTTCAGCACCCCGCCGGCGCGGGTCTTGAACGGCTTGCCGTCGGCCCCGTTCATCGTCCCGTTGGCGATGTGCTCCATCTGCTCGGGGGTCGCGTAGCCGGCCTTGCACGCGGCCCGGAACACCTGGGCGAAGTGATCCGCCTGCCGCTGGTCGACGCAGTAGAGCGCCAGCTCGAAGTCCTGCTCGCGCCGGCGCTGCAGGATGGTCGCCAGATCGGTGGTGCCGTACATGGCCGAGCCTTCCGACGACACCAGCAGCAGCGGCGGCAGCTCGCGCTTGTCGCCCTCCTCGGCCACCCGGATGATCCAGGCGCCCTGGTCCAGCTCGGCCAGCCCCCGCGCCTTCAGCTCCGCCACCATGTCCGGGATCAGCGGGTCAGCGTCCGACTCCCCGTTCCACAGGTCGAAGGTCACGCCGAGGGCCGAGAATTCGCGCTCCAGCGCCGTCCGGCTGACCGCCACGAAGTGCGCCCACAGCGCCCGGTAGCCCGGCCGCCCGGCCTGCAGCTCCGCCGTCGCCTTGCGCGCCCGGTCGCGGAACTCCGGCTCGGTCTTGGCCCGCGCCGCCGCGGCCGGATACAGCCGCTCCAGATCCTCCAGCGTCACCGGGCTCGCGTCAGGGAACGGGCCGTCCCCTTCGGCCATGAACGCCGTCGCCAGCCCCTCGTCGGCGCAGGCGACGATCAGCAGGCCCATCTGGAAGCCCCAGTCGCCGAAGTGGGCGTCGCCCCACACCGTGTCGCCGCGGAAGCGGAACAGGCGCTTCAGGCTCTCGCCGATGATCGAGCTGCGCAGGTGCCCCACGTGCATCGGCTTGGCCACGTTCGGCCCGGCGTAGTCGATCACCACCCGCCGCGGGGCGACCACGGCGCTCGCGCCTCGCATCGGCTCCGTCGCCGTCTGCATCGCGCGCTCGGCCAGCGCCGCCGGCGAGGCCGTCAGGTTGAGGAAGCCCGGTCCGGCGACCTCGACGCGCTCCAGCGCCGGATCGCCCGCCAGCCGGTCGGCCACCCGGGTCGCCAGCTCGCGCGGATTGGCCTTCAGCGCCTTGGCGGCGGCCAGCGCGGCGTTGGACTGGAAGTCGGCCAGGTCGGGCCGGTCGGACGGCGTCACCTTCACCAGGTCGGCGGGCACGCCTTCGGCGGCGAAGGCGGCGGCGACCGCTTCGCGAAGTCGGGAAGCCAGACCGGTCATTGCGCGCCGGCGACCCCCGCCTGCGGCCGGAAACGGCTGCCCGAGCGGTTGAACTCGGCCATCTCCGGCGTCACGTCGAAGCCGACCAGGATCTCGAAGTTGGCCCCCGAGGTCGTGGCGTCAGCGCGCGGGATCACCACCCGCTGCTGCTGCTCGATCTGCGTGGTCCGCTGACCGTCGAAGTCGACCGGCAGGTCGAAGTACTCCTTCGACAGGACCGCCCGGTTCCGCTCGGTTACGGCGATCCAGTAGCGATAGGTGCGCGCGTCGCCCTCGGCCTGCGGCCCGCGGCCCAGGCTGAACAGCACATTGAAGTCCACCGTGATCGGCTGGTCGCCCTGGTAGGCGCAGCCCGAGGTCACGCCCTCGATCTCGCCGGTGTAACCCACGGCCGAGGCGCTGGCCTGGCCGCCCTCGAGCTCCACATAGCGCGCGGCGTCATAGAGAATCTTCACGAACGGGCACGGCCCGGCGTTCGGCTGGCGGCGCAGGGGCGCGGGGCCCCGGGGGCGCTGGCGCTGCTGCTCCTCGCCGTCCGCCTGCTGGCGCTCCGAGCGGTCACGGTCCTGACGGTCGCGCGACTGGGCCTGGGCCACATCCGGCGCGGCCACGCCCGCGATGAGCAGCGCGGAAAGAAGGAACGCGACACGGCGCATGTGGGAATCCCGGGCAGACGAAGGAACGCCCCGACGACGGGGCGAAGGACGCTTGCGCCTGATAGCGGCTAAAGCGAGGCGCGGCAAACGGGAGCGCTGCCGCCGGTAGCGGCCGGAGCGCGATGCGACTAGGGTGAAGCCATGTCCGCCGAACCCCTCCCCCGTCCGGCCCTCAGCATCCGCATGGCGACCCCGCGCGGCTTCTGCGCCGGCGTCGACCGGGCCATCCAGATCGTCGAGCGCGCCCTCGAGCGCTTCGGCACCCCGGTCTATGTCCGCCACGAGATCGTCCACAACAAGCACGTGGTCGACCGTCTGCGCGGGCTCGGCGCGGTCTTCGTCAAGGAGCTGGACCAGTGCCCCGATGACCGGCCGGTCGTCTTCTCGGCCCACGGGGTGCCCAAGTCCGTCCCGGCGGCGGCGAAGGCGCGCAACCTGTTCTTCCTCGACGCCACCTGCCCGCTGGTCTCCAAGGTCCATGTCGAGGCCGAGCGCCACCACGCCGCCGGGCGCCACATCCTGCTGATCGGCCACGCCGGCCACCCGGAGGTGGTCGGCACCATGGGCCAGCTGCCCGCGGGCGCCGTCAGCCTGATCGAAACGGTCGAGGACGCCGAGGCCTTCCAGCGCCCCGGCGACGCGCCCCTCGCCTACGCCACCCAGACCACCCTGTCGCTGGACGACACCGCCGAGATCATCGCGGCGCTCAAGGCGCGCTTCCCCGAACTGCCCGATCCGCACAAGGAAGACATCTGCTACGCCACCACCAACCGCCAGGAGGCGGTCAAGCGGTTGGCGGAAGGGACGGATCTGGTGCTGGTGGTGGGCTCGCCCAACTCGTCCAACTCGGCCCGCCTCGTCGAGGTGGCGCTCAAGGCCGGGGCCCGCGACGCCCGCCTCATCGACGACGCCTCGCACATCGACTGGACCTGGCTCGAGGGCGTACGCCACCTCGGCCTGACCGCCGGCGCCTCGGCCCCGGAGAGCCTTGTCCAGGGCGTGATCGACGCCCTCGCCGCCCGCTTCGAGGTCACGGTCGAGGAAGACGGCGGCGCGCGCGAGACCGTCACCTTCAAACTGCCCCGCGCCCTGACCGCCTAGCCGTCCCGCAGGAAGTCCTGGGCGAACTCCGGCGCCTCGTCGTCGCCCGCGGGATCCTCCTCCTTGCCGCCCGGCCGCGCCGGGTCCGGCAGCTCGAACCCGGCCGGGACATTCATGTCCAGCAGCCCCGCGGCCTTCATCTCCGCCAGCCCCGGCAGGTCGGCGAGGCTGCCCAGTCCGAACTGCTCGAGGAACCGGTCCGCCGTGCCATAGGTCACCGGCCGCCCCGGCGAGCGCCGGCGCCCCCGCAGGCGCACGAACCCCATCTCCAGCAGTTGGTCGAGGGTGCCCTTCGACATCGACACGCCGCGGACGCTCTCGATCTCCGCCCGCGTCACCGGCTGGTGATAGGCGATGATCGCCAGGGTCTCGAGCGCCGCCCGCGACAGCCGCCGCGGCTCCTCCCGCTCCTCGGTCATCAGGAAGGCGAGATCCGGCGCGGTGCGGAAGCGCCAGCGGTCGGCGACGCACTCCAGCTCCACGCCCCGCCCCTGATACCGCGCCCGCAGACCGGCGATGGCCCGGCCGACGTCCACGCCCTCCGGCAGGCGCGCCGCCAGATCCGCCGCCGACAGCGGCCCCGCCGCGGCGAACAGCAGCGCCTCCACCCGCCGCTCGATCTCGGCCTCGTCCGGCTGGAACCCGAGATCGCTCACGGCGTCAGCTCCAGCGGCTGGCCGGTCGCCCGGCGGCGCAGGTACAGCGGCTCGAACGGGCCCGACTGGCGCACGTCCAGCGCCCCCTCCTTGACCAGCTCAAGTCCCGCCGACAGGGTCGAGGCGAGGCAGCTGGCGCGGCTGGGATCGCCCTCGGCGCTCCCCGGCTCCGGCGCCGCCTGCTCCAGCGTCGTCCAGGTCGTCAGCCGGGGCATGATCCCCCGCAGCCAGTCCCGCGCCGCCTCCAGCGGAAAGGCCTCGATCCGCTGGCCGGGATTGTACTGCCGCCCCGCCACCTTGCGGCGCTGCTCCACATAGGCCGCCATCAGCTCATAGAGGCCGGCGTCGATGCGGTCGGACGGAATGATCACCGTGGCTTCGGGATCGCCGCGGGTGAACACGTCGCGCTTCAGCTGCGGCCGTTCCATCAGCCGGTCCGCCGCCTGCCGCATGGCCTCCAGCTTGCGCAGCCGGAAGGCCAGCGCCGCCGCCATCTGCTGTGCGTCGGGCTCTTCTGGCCGCCCCTTTTCCGTCCGCGGCAGCAGCAGCCGCGACT
>JAATWA010000007.1:40050-53471 GCA_013361095.1 Pseudanabaena biceps
GGAACTGGGCGTTTCTGAGCAGGGCTTGCCGCTGCCGAATCAAGTCACTGCCACTCCGCTGAGGGTGGCAGAAGCGGAAGTAACCGCGTCTAGACGTCGCCTCGATGAGGCAATTATTCAGCATGCTAGTGATGTGCAGGCCCTGCGCGGAACAATTGATAATGCTGACACATCATCTTACATGAACGCCTTGGTCGAAGTTCGAAAGCTCGCAGACGAACCGCCAGACATTGGCCGAACGGGGGCCAATATCACTGCCTTTAGTAATCTTATAGTTGAGCGAAATAGCCTTGTCGATCAGGCTCGAGGCTAGAGTTTACAGTCACGATAACGATTTCCGTACTCACTTGTCCGATTTCAGCGTGGCGACCTTCTGATGCAGTCGCTCAAGGTCGCGCGGCATGACCAGCAGGACGCCCGTCGCGCTGCGACGGCTGGCCTCGCGGACCTTGTCCCACGACCCGTAGGTCTTGAGAAGCTTGCGGCCCGTCTCGACGGATTGGCTCGAATTCAGCTGCATGCCCGCATTATGGGCCCGATCCGCCGGCTGGCAAGGGCGCGCCTCTCCTCCCCCGCGGGCGGGGGAGGGGGACCGCGAAGCGGTGGAGGGGGCGGCCGCCGGCGCCGCGCCTGACCTCGCCCCCCTCCACCCCGCTGCGCGTGGTCCCCCTCCCCCATACGCTTCGCTATGGGGGAGGAGAGAGAGACGCCCTTCTCCCTGTGGGAGAAGGTGGCGCGCAGCGCCGGATGAGGGGCGGCGGCGTCGGTCGGCGGAGCCGTGGCGCGATCCCGGCCGGTCGTAACCCCTCACCCTTTCGCGCAACCGCTCCCCCGGGGCAGGCCCGGGGGAGCGGGCGCTCAAGCCCTCTCCCGCCGGGAGAGGGTGGGCGTTGCGCTCCTCCCCCGCGTGCGGGGGAGGGGGACCGCCGAAGGCGGTGGAGGGGGCGGCCGCCGGCGCCGCGCCTGACCTCGCCCCCTCCACCACGCTGCGCGTGGTCCCCCTCCCCCATACGCTGCGCTATGGGGGAGGAGAGAGGCGGCGCTGGCGGTCGCCCCCTCCGTCTCGCCGCTGCGCGGCGAGCCACCTCCCCCTGTGGGGGAGGAACGGGCGGCGCCGGGGCGGGACGCCGTTGTTGCCGTTGTGACCTCGCTGTGGTCGTTGTGATCCCTTGAGGCGGCGCAGGGGCCCCTCCACCGCTTCGCGGTCCCCCTCCCCACTGACGTGGGGAGGAAAAACGCCTCTCCTCCCCATGGAATGGGGAGGTGGATCGACGGCGCAGCCGGCGAGACGGAGGGGCCGCCCTACCCCTACCGCCTACCGCCTACCCCTCCGCAGCCACCTTCCGCAGCGCCTCGGCGAACACCGCCGCCGGCTGGCCGCCGGTGATGAGGTACTTGCCCTCCAGCACCACCGCCGGGACGGCGCTGATCCCGCGGCTGCGCCAGAGGCCGATCTCGGCCTCCACCTCGGCGGCGTAGCGGCCCTGCGCCAGCACGGCCAGGGCCCCGGCCCGGTCCAGGCCGGCGGTCGCCGCGGCGTCGGCCAGCACCTCCGCTTCCGCCAGCGCGCGGTTGTCGGTGAAGTGGGTGCGGAACAGCGCCTCCTTGAGCGCCCGCTGCCCGTCCCGCCCGGCGGTCTCCAGCGCCCAGTGCAGCAGACGGTGGGCGTCGAAGGTGTTCCAGATGCGGCTGTCCGGGCCCATGCGCATCTCGAAGCCGGGCCAGGCTTCCGCCGCGCGTTCGGTGATCATGGCCCGGTTGGCGGCCGACTGCTCCGGCGTGGAGCCGTACTTGCGGGCGATGTGCTCGCCGATGTTCTCGCCTTCCGGGGCCATGCCGGGGTTCAGCTCGAACGGGCGGAAGGTGATCTCGGCGGTGATCCCCTCGGCCTGCAGCGCCGCCAGCGCGCGCTCCAGCCCGCCCAGCCCCACCACGCACCAGGGACAGACCACGTCCGAGACGAAGTCGATGCTCAGGGAGCGGGGGGCGTCGGTCATGGGGGGCTCCGGGGACGGCTGGGGAAGGGACTGTAGCCGTCCTGCAGGGTCAAGGGATCACAACGGGCACAGCGAGGTCACAGAGGACACGACGGGACCTCTGCACCGGCGCGCTAAGCGCAATTGATCAAGAGGCCAGCAGGGAAGGCGCCTTCGGCGCAGCGCCGCAACGCCGTTGTGTCCTCTGTGCCTTTCGCTGTGCTCGCTGTGATGAACCTGCGACGGTCGCCAGATCCGCGCGGCGTCGGCGCTGACACCCCTCATCCGACCCGCTCCGCGGCCCACCTTCTCCCACAAGGGGAGAAGGAAGACGCCCCCTACCGCCTACCCCTACCGCCTACGCCCCGCACGAAATGTCGCACCCCCTTTGCCGCGCGGCCGCCGGCCCCGCTAAGGTCTGTGACATCGTAACAATCCGAGGTACCGCATGACGTCCGCCCGTCGCCTGGCGCTCGCCGCCGCCCCGCTCGCGCTCGCCCTCGCCTGCGCCGCGTCTCCCGTGCTGGCCCAAAGTGGCCGCGACGTCGGCAACGCCGGCCTGACGGCCATGGCCCCGGCCACGCCGGTGCGGGCGGTGAGCTTCGTCGCCGAGGCTCCGGCGGGCGGGACACTCGTGCTGCCGCTGGCCTCGGCCGCGGACCTGGAGACGCGCGGCGCCAGCCTCAGCGCCGCCGACCGCGCCGTGGTGGCCCGGGCCCTGAGCCAGGCGAGCTTCGGCTATGGCGCGCGCGACACCCTGACCGTGCGCGGGCTGGAGAGCGTCGAGCGGCTGCAGGTGATCGGCCTGGGCTCCGGCGCGCTGGACGCCTACACCGCCGGCGCCGTGGCCGGGCGCGCCCTGGCCGGCGAGGCCGGGGCCGTGACCCTGGCGGCGCAAGGGCTGGACGCGACGCTGGTGGCCGAGCTGGCCACCGGCTTCGGCATCGCCGCCTACCGCCCCGACCTGCACAACACCAGCCGCGCCCCGGCGCCGGCGACGCCCCTGACCGTGGTCACCGGCGACGCCGCCGGGGCCGCCGCCGCCTGGCGCCGCGGCGAGGCCCTGGTCGCGGCCATGCACTTCGCCCGCGACCTGTCGAACGAGCCGGCCAACATCCTCTATCCCGAGACCTTCGTGGAGCGCACCGAGGCGGCCTTCGAGGGGCTGCGCGGGGTCGAGATCACCGTGCTGGACGAGCGCGACATGGAGCGTCTGGGCATGGGCGCCATCCTCGGCGTCGGCCGCGGCTCGGAACGCCCGCCCCGCATGCTGGCGGTGCGCTACCGCGGCCCGGGCGCCAGCGGCGACGGCCCGGTCGTGCTGGCCGGCAAGGGCATCACCTTCGACACCGGCGGCATCTCGATCAAGCCGTCCGCCGGCATGGGGGCGATGAAGATGGACATGTCCGGCGCCGCCTCGGTGGTGGCGACCGTGCTCGCCCTGGCCCGCTCGGGCGCCCCGGTCGATGTGGTGGCCATCGCCGCCCTGGCCGAGAACATGCCCGACGGCCGCGCCATCCGCCCCGCCGATGTGCTGACCGCCTACAACGGCCGCACCATCGAGATCATCTCCACCGACGCCGAGGGCCGGCTGGTGCTGGCCGACGCCCTGTCCTGGGCCGACGCCACGATGAACCCGGCGGCCATCGTCGATGTCGCCACCCTGACCGGCGCGGTGACCACGGCGCTGGGTGACGACTACGCCGGCCTGTTCAGCCGCCACGACGCCCTGGCCGACCAGCTGGACACGGCCGGCCGGACCACCGGCGAGCGCCTGTGGCGCCTGCCGCTGCACCCGACCTACGCCCGCGACACCTCCTCGCCGATCGCCGACATCAAGAACTCCGGCGACGGCGGGGCCGGGGCCGGCACCGGAGCCCACTTCCTCGGCTTCTTCGTGCGGCCGGAAACGCCCTGGGCCCACCTCGACATCGCCGGGGTCGACAATGTCAGCGGCGACGCCACCCGGCCCGGCGGCTCGGCCGGCTTCGGCGTGCGCCTGCTCGAGCGCTTCGTCCGCGAGTTCCGCCCCGTCCCGCGCGAGCCGGGCACGGGGGGCAGCTGACAGAGGGGTAGGGTTAGGCGGTAGGCGTTAGGGCAGCTCCTCCCTACCGCCTACCCCTACCGCCTACCCCTACCGACTACCCCTGGGCCTTCGCCCCGCGCCGCCGGCTCATGACCAGCGCGGCCACGGCCAGGCCGCTGACCGCCAGGGCGGCGAGGCCGACCAGCGGCCGCACGGCCAGCCAGGCGAGGGCGATGGTGACGCCGCCCACCAGCACCGCCAGCAGCACCGCGACCAGCCCGGTTCCGGCCCCGATCAGGGCGCCCAGCGGCGGCAGCACATCGGCCAGCACCTTCAGCGGGTTGAGGATCAGGCCGAAGCCGATGGCCAGCAGCAGCACCCCGACCCCGCGCAGGATCCACGACAGGATCTGGTTGCCTTCCTTGACCTGCCGGATCACCTCGGCGGCCGGCACATTCCCCGCCCGCAGTTCGAAGATGGTGTTGCCGTTGCTGGCGGCGTGGGGGACCAGGTCCGCGCCGGCCTGGCGGCCGACCACCGTGATCTGCCCGGACGGGGCCATGGCGTAGCGGATGCGCACATCGCCGACCTGCGGCTGCGTCGGGTCCTGACCGACGTAGAGGGCGTCATCGAGCACCGTCACAGGCCGACCCAGACGCTGCGCCGCGGTCTCGGCCTCGGCCGCCGTCGGACGCAGGGCCTCGCCGGCCGGCAGACGCTCCAGCGCCTCCTGGGTCAGCCGGTAGGGCCCCATCTGCGCCTCGACCGGGGTCAGGTCCGCATCGCCGGTCCAGGGGGCCGGGTTGGTGCGCCCCTGCGGCTGGGCGAAGCCGCTGGAATCGACCGGATCGGGCGACCAGCCCTGGGCGTAGCTGTAGGTCGTGACCGTCTCCTGCCCGCCGCCCATCTTGGTGCGGGTCTCGGAGCTGGTGCTCTCGGTCCACTGGTAGAACTCGACTTCGCGCACGAGGCGCAGGCCGGTGACCGACTTGCCGGTGGCCTCGTCGACCAGCGGGGCGGTCGCGGCGACCTCGCCGACCACATGGACCAGCTGGCCGTCGAGCGCCGGATCGATCCGGTCGGCCGGAGCGCTGACGATGGTGCGGCCGGCCTCGTCGGCGGCGCGGCTGGCCTGGACCGAGCGCTGCTCGTTGCCGGCCAGCAGCACCAGGGCGCCGATCAGCAGGGCCAGGCCGACCAGGATGCCGCCGAAGGCGGACCCCAGGCGCTGCAGCCAGGAGGTGGAGGTGGTGCGGGTGAAATTGTCCTGGGACATGGGTGGCAGGGCCTCGCAACAGACATGACACGACAAGGGGCGCGGACGGTCGCCGCCCGCGCCCCCATCAGTTCGGCGTGTGGATCGGGATCGCGCGATCCCGGACCGGCTTACGGCGTCTCGGTGATCGACAGGGTCGCGCGGGCGGTGCCGCCGCTGAAGGTGCCGACCCAGATGTCATAGACGCCCGACTGCGGACGGCTGAAGCGCACCTCGGCGTCGCCGTCGCCGTAGGAGTCGTCATCGCAGTACCAGCGGCCGTCCGGGCCGTTGATGATCAGGGTGGTGTCGGCCGACGAGATGGTGCGGAACACCAGCGGCAGCGAACCGGCGCGGTAGGTGACCTGGAAGTCGGGCGCGTTGCTGATCATGCCGGTGCAGGCGCCCGGCAGGTTGCCGCCGTTGACCGAGCCGCCGGCGGTGATGCTGACGGTGTAGGGGTCGGGGGTGAAGCCGGCGCTCAGCGAGATCTCGCCGAAGTTGGCGCGCAGGCTGGCGTCCTGGGCCGAGGCGGCGCCGGCGGCGGTCACGGCGAGCGCGGCGACGGCGGCGGCGCGGATCAGGGTCTTGAAGGTCACATGTCTCTCCTGGTGATGTCGCCGGGTCCCCCCCGGCCGCCCGGACGTCGCTGTGATCGACGCCGCATCAGGCTGCGCTCAGGGTGAAGCTTGGCCGCAGAAATCCAATCCCATGTTCGGGACTTCCGCCTCACATGATCATGGTATGTCGCCGCTGTCGCCGCGCCGCCACACTGGGCTCGCGCCCGTCGCAGGAACTCTCGCGTGCCCCACGCCGTCGCCATCGTTGAGGATGACCCGTTCGTCCGCCGCCACGTCGCCCGGCTGATCGAGGCGCACCCCGAGCTCGACCTCGTGGGTCAGGCCGGGACCCTCGCCGAGGGGCGGGCGCTGCTCGCGGCCGCCCCCCACCTGGTGGTCATCGATCTGGGCCTGCCCGACGGCAGCGGGCTCGATCTGATCCGCGAGGCGGCCGCGCGCACCCCGCCGCCGCGCCTGCTGGTCCTGACCGTGTTCGGCGACGAGAGCAGCGTCCTGTCGGCCGTGGCCGCCGGCGCCGATGGCTATGTGCTCAAGGACAGCGCCGACGAGGCCCTGTGCGCCGACATGATCGAGACCCTGAACGGCGGCTCGCCGATCTCGGCCTCGGTCGCCGCCTATCTGCTGCGCCGCCTGCGCCGGGACGAAGACGCGACGCCGCCCGAAGCCACGATACCTGACGCCAGCCCCGTCACGCCGCGCGAGGTCGAGCTGCTCAACCTGCTGGCCCGCGGTCTGAGCTACCGCGAGGTGGCCGGCGCCCTTAACATCTCGCACCACACGGTCGGGGCGCACATCAAGGCCATCTACCGCAAGCTGGCGGTCAATTCGCGCTCAGAGGCCGTGTTCGAGGCGGTCCAGAGCGGACTGATCCGGCTGTGAGCGAGTCCGCGACCAGCCTCGAGGCGCTGCAGCGCCGGCTGGCGCAGCAGGACCGTCAGCTGGCGGAGGCCCGCGAGCGCCGCGAGCTGGTGCGCGACATGCACGACGGCGTCGGCGGCCGGCTGGTGGCCCTGCTGACCCGGGTGCGCGAAGCCCCGCCGGACCAGGCCGAGCTGGCCGCCTCGGTCCAGGCCTCGCTGGACGACCTGCGGCTGGTGGTCGACGCCCTGGACAGCGCCGGCGATCCGCTCGACGTGGCGCTGGCGGTCTGGGTCGAGCGCATGCGGCCGCGACTGCGCGCCGAGGGCGTGGCCCTGACCCTCGACGCCCCCCGGCTGGCCGGACAGCCGCCGGTGGACGGCTACGGGCCGCGCGAGATGATGACCCTGCTGCGGATCGTGCACGAGGCGGCGAGCCTTGCCCGGGAGGCAGGGGCCCGCGCCATCCGGGTCATGGTGGCCCCGGCAGCGGCCGGCGGCGCGCGGATCACCGTCCGGGGCGAGGGCTGCGCGGGATCGGCCGGCGGCGTGCCCTCCCCCCGACAGGGTCTGTTGCAGCGGCGCGCCGAGCGGGTCGGCGCCCGCTTCACCTCGGGCGTCGTCGCGGGCGCGCTGCAGTTTGAGCTTGACCTTAATCCTCCCGTCCGGCCACGGCAGTCGCCCCCGGCGTGACCGTCGTCGCGCAGCTGAGCGCCGCCCCCATGTCTTCTGCGCCCGATCGCCAGACGCCCGCGTCGCCGCAGGACTCCGACCGTCTGGACGCCCTGCTGGCCCGCGGCCTGCCGCAGGTTCCGCCGGCCGGGCGGGCGCTGATCGGCCTGCTGCTCGCCATCGCCGTAGTCCAGGCGATCTTCTGGGGAGTCTTCTACTCGCCCTGGATGCCCGGCGCGTCGACGGCGAAGATCGAGCGTATCGCCTTCACCTCGACCACCGTCGCCCGGATCAAGGCCCCGACAGTCGAGGGCGCCGCCCAGGTCGAACATGAAGCGGTCGCGCTGCCCTGGACCCACTGCTGCGACCCGACCTACCTCTCGCTGCGCCTCGGCTTCGACCTGCCGACCGTGCCGGCGGAGGGCCTCGGCCTCGCCTCCTTCCACCAGGTCGACAACTTCACCGTCTACCTCAACGGGGTGCTGATCAGCGCCCGGGGGCGGATGGAGATCGGCCGGCAGACCTTCCATGGCCAGCGGCCGCTGGCCCTGCACATCCCCGCCGCCCTGCTGCGGCCGGGCGCCAACGAGCTGCAGGTCATCGCCGTGCGCGAGGGTCTGCCCTACGCCGACCTCTATCCGCCGATCCTCGGCCCGGCCGACCAGGTGGCGGCCTGGACCGGGCCCAAGCTGTGGCTGGCCCACGACTACCGGCTGATCGCCGGCTGGACCACCTTCCTGATCGGCCTGTTCGGGGCGCTGATGGCCTTCCGTTCCGACCAGCGCCGCATGGCCGCCTGGCTGGCCGTGCTGTGCTGGAGCTGGTCGGCCTACGCCCTCTACAACCTGTGGCCGGGCGTGCCGCTGAGCGGCCTCGGCCGTCTGTCGGTGTTCTTCGTCGTCAACGGCCTGATCCCCGCCGCCCTGCTCGGCTTCATCGACGCCTGGACCGGCCGCCCGCTGCGGTACCTGCAGGTCGGCGTAGCGATCGCCTCGGTCGTGTATGCCGTCGTCAGCGCCGGCCTGATCTACGGCGTGCCGGCGCCCGATGGCTATGATCGCGCCTCCGTCGTCTGGACCAGCTGGTCCGCCACGCTGGCCGCCGCCTTCGCCGCCCGCCTGCTCTGGCACTTCGCCACGACGCGCGAATCGCGCCGCCTTGAGGCGGCCCTGCTGTCGATCATCGGCGTCTGCATCGTGCTGGACGCCGTCGGCTCGCTGTTCGGCCTGAACGCGGGCGGCTACGTGCTGGAGTCCGCCCCCGTGCTGCTGCTGGCGCTCGCCCTGGCCTACATCCAGCGCAACGTCCGCCTGTTCCAGTCCTCGGTCAGCCTCAGCCAGATGCTGTCCGCCCGGCTGGCCGAGCGCGAGGCCGAGCTGCGCGAGGTCCACGCCCGCGAGCGCGAGCGCGTCCGGCTGCAGGCCCACGACGACGAGCGCCGCCGCATCATGCGCGACATGCACGACGGCCCGGGCTCCGAGCTGGTCGGCCTGCTGCTGGCCTCGCGCCGCGGCGCCGCCACCCCCGCCGAGGTGGCCGAGGGCCTGCAGTCGGTGATCGACGAGATCCGGCTGATGGTCGACTCCATGGACTCGGTCGGGGAGTCGCTCGGCTCGGCCCTGGCCGTGTTCCGCGGTCGCATGCAGCCGCGCATCGAGGCCGCCGGCTTCTCGTTCCACTGGCGCGACCCGGCCATGGCCGAGCTGCCCGACTATCCGCCACGCACCGTGCTGCAGATCTTCCGCGTGCTGCAGGAGGCGGTCACCAACGCGCTCAAGCACTCCGGCGGCGGCCGCATCGAGATCGAGCTTGAGCCCGGCGACCCCGCCGCCGGGACCGGCCCGGTGCTGATCGTGCGCGACGACGGCCGGGGCCTGCCCGCCACGCCCGGCGCCGCGGGCCGTGGCCTCGCCAAAATGCGCCGCCGCGCGGAGTCGATCGGGGCCGCCCTCGACATGGTCGCGGACGGCCCCGGACTGGCGGTGCGGCTCAGCCTGCCGGCGGCGGGCGACTGACGGCGCCGGACGCCGCCCCGCCCCTCAGGACCGGCGCGGCCGGATGGGGGCGACGCGGGTCCGGCCCCAGACGATGAAGGCGGCGAGCGTCACATAGACGAGGTTGAACGGCAGGGCGGCGACCTCGCCGCGCACGAGGTGCAGCGGGATGGCGAGGGCCTGGATGGCCAGCAGCCCGGCCGCCGCCAGCACCGTCAGCCGCGGCTGGATCCGGGTGGCCGCCGGCAGCAGCAGGCCGATCGCGCCGAGCAGTTCGGCAAGGCCGATGAAGCGGACCAGCGGCAGGGGGGCTTCAAGGGCCCAGGACGCCCCCATGGCTGCAAGCTCGGCGGGGCTCATGGTGCCGTGCATCCAGGCGGCCATGAGGTACAGGGCGGCCAGCAGCGCCTGGGCGGCCCAGAGGGCGATGTTCCAGCCGAGGCGGGAGGGTGCGGGGGCAGCGGTTGCGGTCATCGGACATTCTCCGGATGGAAAGAGGTGCCGGCAGAATGACCCTGTACCCCAGAGAGATCATGCCGCTTCCATTTGACACTTCATTGCGCAGGAGTTGATGATGGGGCGGGAGATCGCCTGACCATGGACACGCTGCTCAGCCTGAAGGTCCTGACCACGGTCGCCGATCTGCGCAGCTTCTCGGCCGCCGCGGAGCGCCTGCAGCTGTCGCCGGCCATGGTGTCGCGCCACGTCCAGGCGCTGGAGACGCGGGTCGGATCGCGCCTGCTCCAGCGCACCAGCCGGCGCGTCGCCGTGACCGAGGCGGGCGCCGCCTACATCGAGCGCATCCGCCCCCTGCTCGAGGGCATCGAGGACGCCGAGGCGCAGCTGTCGCAGACGACCCTCAGGCCCTCGGGGGTGCTGCGCGTGTCGATGCCGGTGTGGGCGGCCAGCCCCGGCTTCGCCCGACTGTTCGCGACCTTCCGCACGCGCCATCCCGAAATCCTGCTCGACCTCGATCTGTCGGGGCGGCTGGTCAATCTGGTGGAGGACGGGTTCGATCTGGCGCTGCGGGTGACCGCGGCCCCGCCCGAGGGCCTGATCGGCCGCAAGCTCACCGAGGTGACCTTCCCCTTCGTCGCCGCCCCGGCGCTGCTCGACCGCATCGGTCGCCCCGACCGGCCCGAGGACCTGACCGACGCCCCCTTGCTGGCCTATACGCCGGTCGCCGCCTCGGGCCGCCTCCGTCTCGGCGCCTCGCTCGACCTGCGCATGACCCCGGTCGTCCGAAGCGCCAACGAGACCCTGCTGCACCTGCTCGCGCGCGAAGGCCTCGGCATCGGCCTGCTGCCCGACCTGCTGGTCGCGGAGGACCTCGCCGACGGCCGGCTGGAGCGGGTCCTGCCGGACCTGCCGCCGCCAGGCCTCGCGCTGCAGGCCTTCTATCCCCAGCGCAGCTACCTGCCCGCCAAGGTGCGCTGCCTGCTCGACTTCCTGACCGGCCCCGATGGGGTCGCCACCCTGCACCGGCGCCCCCGGGCGTAGACGCCGGGGCGCAGGCGTCGCCCGTCCGGGACGCATCCTTCCGCCGCCTGACGCATTCCGCCCCGATGCAAACGTGGCTGTTCAGGATCGCGCAGCTGGAGCGCCGGCTCGCACCGCGCATCGGACTCCAGACAGCGGCAGCGCTGGCGGCCCTCGTTGCGGCGCCCGTGCTGGGTCGGCACGTTCCGGAAGCGTGGCTCGGGCGGCTGGGCGAGGGCGCGCTGGACTCCGTCCTGACCCTGCTGGCGTCGTCGATGCTGCCGGTCGCCACCTTCTCCATGGCCACCATCGTCACGGCGCACGCCGCCGTTCTGGGCAACGCCAGCCCGCGCGCCGCCGCCCTGATGATGGAGGATCGCGGGGCTCTCAGGGCTGTCAGCGCCTTCGCCGGGACCTTCGTCTACAGCGTCCTCGGTCTTGTCGCCCTCGCCACCGGCCAGTTCGGCGACGGGGCGCGCCTTCTGCTGTTCCTGCTCACCCTCGGCGTCGTCGCCTGGGTCATCGTCCGTCTGGTGGCCTGGGTCGACGCCCTGACGCGCATGGTGCGGGTGCGCGACGCGGTGAAGCGCGTGGAAGGGGAGCTCCACTGCGCCCTCGACGGCTGGACGTCGAGGCTGGGCGGCGCGCCGGAGCTGCCGCTGCCGGCCGGCGCGACGCCCGTCTTCGCCCACCGCGTCGGCTACACCCAGATGATCGACCTTGAGGCGCTGGACCGGCTGGCCGATGAGGCGGGCGTGACGGTTCAGCTGGCGCTCCTGCCCGGGGACTTCGCCATGGCCTCCCGCCCGCTGATGCACATCGTCAGCGGGGAGGCCGACGACCGGATGCGTCACCGGATGCGGCGCACCCTCGTCATCGACGACCGTCGGGACTATCGGCAGGATCCGCGCTTCGGGCTGGTGGTGCTGGGCGAGATCGCCTCGCGCGCCCTTTCTCCCGGCATCAACGATCCGGGGACGGCCATCGACGCCATCGGCGCCGCCGTCCGCGTGCTGAGCACCGGCGGCGCGCCCTGCTGGACCGCCGATGCCGCCGTGAAGTGGTCCCGCGTCCGGGTGCCGGAATCGTCCGTCAGCGCCGCCCTGACCGACGTCTTCCGCCCCATCGCCCGGGACGGCGCCGGCTCTGTCGAGGTCCATCTGGCGCTCCAGCACGGCCTCGCGGAGCTGGCCCGGGTCGACACCCCCGGTTTCGCCGCCGCCTCGGCTGCCTCGCGTCAGGCCCTCGCCCGCGCCGAGGCCGGCCTCACCCTCGACGCCGATCGGGAGGAGGCGCGCGACGCCGCGGCGTGGAGCGCTCAACCGGTAGGGACGCGGAGATAAGGCGGGTTTCGCAGTTGGCGCGCTTCCAGCCCAAGACCTGCCAGGCCGACATCTTCACGGGTTCGCAGCGAGTGACCATCGCTCTCCCGGAGATGCGAATGATGTAGCGGTCGCCAGACACGAGATCTTCAAGGTAGGCGATCTGCACCCGATCGTTCATCTTGAACACCGAGCCCCCCGTTGCCGCAGTGACGCAGTCGGCTGTCCGCAGATGGGCGTGGCAGTAGTAACGGGCTGTAGATCCTCGCAGCTCCAGCCAGCTATCGGTGCGGTAGCGATATCCGGCGAAGTTGAACTCGGGATATCCAGTTTCCTGGCCGCGCGCGTATTCGACAGCTCACCAAGGGAAGCGCTCGAACGGCCACAAGAACCACCCGATGGCTGCGCATACCAGGCTCCAGGCCAGAACATGGTTCCAAAGCCGGTACCGCCGCTGCACCATCGCGCCCTAGACGTCCACCTCGGCGTCCAGGGCGTTCTCCTGGATGAACTCGCGGCGGGGTTCGACCACGTCGCCCATGAGCTTGGCGAACAGGTCGTCGGCGTCGTCGGCGTGGTCGATCTTCACCTGCAGCAGGGTGCGGGCGTTGGCGTCCAGCGTGGTCTCCCACAGCTGCTCCGGGTTCATCTCGCCCAGACCCTTGTAGCGCTGGATCGACAGGCCCTTCTTGCCGGCGTCGAGCACGGCGTTCAGCAGGTCCAGCGGACCGCGGATGTCGGTCGACTTGTCCTTGCGGCGATAGACGGCCGGCCCCTCGAACACCCCCTGGAAGGCGCGGGCGCGCTCCGCCAGGCGGCGGGCGTCGAGCGAGCGGATCAGCGTTTCCTCCAGCACGATGCTCTCTGACACGGCGCGGCGGGTGCGGCGGAAGGCGACCGCGCCCTGCAGGCCCGGCTCGCCGGTCCAGGGGCTGTCGCCGACCTCGGCGAAGCGGTCCATGCGGGCGGCGGCGGCCGGGGCCGCGGCGACCGGATCGCCGGCCTCGTCGAACAGGCCGGCCAGGGCCGCCTGCTCGATGGCGAAGGCGGGGGCGCGGGTGGCCAGCCGGTCGACCAGCCCCTTGAAGGCCTTGGCCTCGCGCACCAGCGCCTGCAGGTCCAGGCCCATGCGGCGCTCGCCGCTGGCCAGATCCAGCTCGGCCTCGGCGGAGCCCTCCTCGATCAGATAGGCGTCCATCTCCGCCTGGTCCTTGAGGTAGCGGTGCTGCTTGCCCTTCATGACTTTGTAGAGCGGCGGC
>JAATWA010000007.1:56547-85961 GCA_013361095.1 Pseudanabaena biceps
CGATACGCCAGTTAACGGCGACGCCGGGGCCGGCTCTGCTCGGTGAAGGCGGCGGCGACCATGGTGGCCAGCGCCGGGTTGCGCAGGAAGATGAAGCCGCCGGCCAGGGCCGCGGCGACGCCGAGGATCGGACGCTGGCGGAACAGCTGGACGGCGCGGGCGCCGAGGCCCAGCGGCTCGTCGTCCTCTTCCGGGTCATCGTAGCCCCCGGCCTTGCCGAGGAAGACCGCGCCGATGATCCCCGCCAGGGCGGCGAAGATCAGGGCGGTCAGGGCCGCGGCGGCCAGCGGCGAGACCAGCAACTGCAGGGCGTAGAACACCGTCGCGCCCAGGCAGACGATGACCACAAAGGCGCAGCCGGCGACGGCCAGGGCCGCCGCCAGACGCTTGACCAGCCGCTTGCCGACCATCAGTGACGCCGGCCGGCGAGCAGCAGGCCGATGACGACGCCGACGCCGAGCGCGATGGCGGTCGACTGCATCGGGCGCTCCTGCACCCGCTCGACCAGATAGCGCTGGGCCTCGTCGAGACGCTCGGCCGCCTCGTCATAGTATTCGCGGCCGCGCACGCGCGCCTCGTCGTAGTAGACGCGGGCCTTCTCGCGGGCGACCTCGGCCTTCTCGCGCAGGACGGCCTCGGCCTCGGCGGCCTTGGCGCGCAGGCGGGCGCTCTCCTCGCGGCCGACGCTCTTGAGGTCCTCCTTGAGGGCGTTCAGGTCGGTCTTGACGTCTTCCCGGGCCTTGGACGTGGGCATGGTGCGCTCCTGCAGAAAGCTGTGCGATCCCTGATCTAGGGGACCCCGCAGCCGAACGCCAGTCGGGGGGCGCTTGTTCCGCCCGTCGCGGCTGATCGACAGCCGCAGGGGCCGGCGCCGGACCGAAATCGGTTGAGTTGGACGCCGTCCAACTCGGCTCAGATTTCGGTCCAGTTTCAAGCGAGAGCCTGATTCACGGCATCGACGGAATCGCAAGGCGATTCCATCTCAACCGATCAGGCTCTATGCCTGCAGCATGAGCGACTGGCTGTTCGATCCCGCCCCCGTCCCCGCCCTGCCGATCGTCGGCGAGACGCGCCGCTTCCCGGTGCGCCGCATTCTCTGCGTCGGCCAGAACTACGCCGCCCACGCGCGCGAGATGGGCGCGGCCCGGGCCGAGCCCTTCTTCTTCGCCAAGCCCGCCGACGCCCTCGTGCCCGGCGGCGGGCCTGTGCCCTATGCGTCGGCCACGGCGGACCTGCACCACGAGGTGGAGCTGGTCGCCGCCATCGGGGCGGACGGGGGCATCGCCGGCTGGGCGGTCGGCTGCGACCTGACCCGCCGCGACCTGCAGGCGAAGGCCAAGGCGGCGGGCCGGCCGTGGGACGCGGCCAAGGGTTTCGACCACTCGGCCCCGTGCGGCCCGCTGACCCTCGGCGCCCTGCCGGACCCGGACGGGGAGATCCGCCTGTCGGTCAATGGCGAGGAGCGTCAGGCCGGGCGGCTGTCGGACATGGTGTGGAGCCCGGAGGAGATCGTGCGCGAGGCCGGGCGGCTGTGGCGGCTGGCGCCCGGCGACCTGATCTTCACCGGCACGCCCGAGGGCGTCGGTCCCGTGCGCCCCGGCGACCGGGTCGAATGCCGTATCGCCGGCCTCGCCCCGCTGGACCTGGAGATCACGGAGGCGCGGGCGTGATCCTGCACGGCTACTGGCGCTCGGGCACGAGCTACCGCACCCGCATCGCCCTCAATCTCAAGGGCCTGACCTATGCCCGGGCCGGGGTCGACCTGCGCACGGGGGCCCAGCGCTCGGACGCCTTCCGGGCGCTCAATCCGCAGGGCCTCGTGCCGGCGCTGGAGGTGGGACCGGAGCACGGCGGCCCGGCGGTCCTGACCCAGAGCCCGGCCATTCTGGAGTGGCTGGAAGAGGCCTTCCCGACCCCGCCGCTGCTGCCGGCGGCGGCGCTGGAGCGGGCGCAGGTGCGGGCCATGGCGGCCCTGATCGCGTGCGACATCCACCCGCTCAACAACCTGCGGGTCCTGACCGCCCTGCGCACGACCTTCGGGGCCGACCAGGCCGCGGTCGACGCCTGGGCGGCGGGCTGGATCACGCCGGGGTTCACGGCGCTGGAGGCGCTGGTGGCGCGTCACGGCGGCGACTGGTGCTTCGGCGACGCCCCGACCCTGGCCGACTGCCATCTGATTCCGCAGGTCTATTCCGCCGGCCGCTTCGGCGTGTCGGTCGAGGCCTGGCCGCGGCTGGCGGCCATCGCCGCCCGGGCGGCGGATCATCCGGCCTTCGCCGCGGCCCATCCGGACCGCCAGCCGGACGCCGATCCGGCGGCCTGAAGGTCGCGCAACGAGCGGCGTTCGGTAACTTCTCGTCAGGGTCTCGGAAGCCTCCGCTTAAACTTTTCCGTGCACGGTGGGGGGGTGAGCAAGCCCGCGCGCCCGAATCCCGCTGAACGCCTGTGCGTCGCCCTGGCGTCGACCGGCGTGCGCCCCGGCGCGGCGCTGGCCGAGGATGTGGCGCGGCCGCTGCTGGAGACGGCCGCCGCCGCCGGCGTCCGCCGCGTCACCTCGCGTCCCGCCGGCGATGTCGAGCGGGCGCTGGGCCAGGCCTGGCCCTTCCCCAGCCCGTTCCGGGTCGACGCCTGCACCGCGCCCCTGGCCGAGGGGCTGGACCGGGTCGAGGCCCGCGCCCGCCGCTCGCTCGAACGGATGGGGCTGCCGCGCGGCGAGACCCTGCTGGTCAGCCGCGCCGCCGACCTGGCCGGGGCCGAGGGCCGCGCCCTGTGGGATCGTCTGGAAAAACTGAAGGCCCAGGGCCTGTACCGCCGCATCGGCCTGTGCGCCGGACCGGAGGACGCCCCGGAGCTGCTGAGCCGCCGTTTTGCGCCGGACGTGGTCCGGCTGCCCTGCAACCTGCTGGACCAGCGCGCCCTGCGTAGCGGCGGTCTGGAGGCCCTGGCCGAGGCCGGCATCGAGGTGCAGGTCTCCGCCGTCTTCGCCCACGGCCGCCTGTTTTCCGGCGGCGACGCTGCGGTCGGCCAGACCCCCGGCCTGTCACGCACGCGCCGGCGCCTGGCCGAGGCCCGCCTCGACCCGATGCAGGCCGCGCTGGGCTTCGGGCTGAGCCTGCCCGGCGCCCCGGTGCTGGTGGTGTCCTGCGCCTCGGCGGCGGAGCTGCGCGCCATGCTGGCGGCGGTGCACGCCAGCGGCCGCGGCCCCGGCCCGGACTGGGCCGAGTTCGCGCTGGAGCCGGCGGCCGCCGAGACCCTGACGGATCTGGCGACCGCCGACGCCGCCTGAGCGGCCTCAGAACGTCAGCCGCACCCCCAGATACGCTGACCGGCCCGGCTCGCCGTAGCCGCGCACCTGCTGCCAGGCCTCGTCGGTCAGGTTGATGACCCGCGCGGTCAGCTCGACCTCGTCGGTCAGCCGCAGCCGGCCGGTCAGGTCGCCGACCACGAAGCCGTCGCGCGGGCCGGCGGGATCGACCGCCTCGCTCTCGCCGCGCACGATCAGATTGACCCCGCCGCGCGCGCCGGTCCAGCCGAGGCGGACCGAGCCGGTCTGCTCCGGGACGCGCGCCAGTCGGGCGCCGGTGACGGCGTTGACCGCGTCGATCGTGGCGTATGCGAGGGTCAGGTCGAAGCCGGCAGGCAGGAGGGCGCGGCCTTCCAGCTCGATCCCCTCGCTCTCGGTGCGGGCGAGGTTGACGTAGACGCTGTCGAAGGTGACCGGGTCGAAGACGTAGCTGATCTGGTCCTCGACCTCGAGCCGGTAGGCGGTGATCCGGCCCTCGAGCCGGCCGTCAGCGGCGCGCCAGCCCAGCGCCAGCTCGCCGCCCTCGGCCGTTTCCGGCCGCAGGCGTGGGAAGGGTTGCGACGAGAAGCAGTAGTCGCACAGGGCCTGGCTGATGCTCGGGGCCTTGAAGCCCGTGCCCCAGGCCCCGGACAGGACCAGGCCGGCCGGCAGGCTCCAGGCCGCCGAGAGGCGCCCGGTGGTCTCCTCGCCGAAATCGTCGGTGGCGTCGTGGCGCAGGGCGGCGGTCAGGTTCAGCCCGGTCAGCACGGCCCAGCGGCCGGTGACGAAGGCCGAGGTGGTGGTCAGGGTCTCCTCGGCGCCGGTGGAGAGGGAGCCGGTGGCGGCGTCGTGCTCAACCCCGCCGACCACGGCGAGACGCTCGCCGAGGCGCCCTTCCGCCTGCCAGCGCCAGAGCGTGCGGTCGGCGACGAAGCGGCTGGGGAAGGCCGAGACCGTGTCGCGCTCCAGATCGAGGCCGGAGACGCTGAGGCGGTGCTGCAGCCCGGCGGCGGCGAAGCTGAGCCCGGCGGCGCCCGACCAGGTGCGGCTGGCGATGCGGTCGGGGGTGTCGGCCAGCCGGAAATGCGGGGCCGGGAAGCCGTCGATGTCGGCGTCCAGCTCGCTGTAGCGCAGGCTGCCGTCCAGCTGCACCGGACCCAGATCGCGCCGCGCCTTCAGCCCGGCGGTGACGCTGACCATGCCGTCGGTCTCGACATTGCCGTCGCGTTCGTCGGCGGCGGAGATCCCGTCTGTCTCGACGCGGGAGGCGTAGACCGACAGGCCGCCTGCCCCGGTGTAGCGGCCGGCCTCGAGGCGGCCGCGGCGCGTGCCGAAGCTGCCGGCCTCGGCTTCCAGACTGATCCCGTCGACCTCGGCGGTGGTCAGGGCGATGACCCCGCCGATGGCGTCCGAGCCCCACAGGGAGGACTGCGGCCCGGACAGGGTCTCGACCCGGGCCACGCCGGCCAGGTCGAGCCCGCCGAAGTCGTAGGCGCCGTTGACCTCGGCCGGGTCATTGACCGGGGCCCCGTCGATCAGCACCAGGGTCTTGCCCGGGGCGGCCCCGCGCATCCGCACCTGGGCCAGGCCGCCGAACGGACCGGCCCGGGTCACGGTCAGGCCGGGGATGGCGGCGAACAGGTCGGTGGCCAGCACCGCGCCGCGCCGCTCGATCTCGCGGCGGTCGACCACCCGGGCGCCGGGGGTCTGCAGCTGCAGGGCCGGCAGGCGGGTGGCGGTGACCACCACCTCGGCCACCTCGGTGGTCTCGGCGGGGTCAGGCTCCTGGCCGGACGCCAGGCAGGGGGAGGCGAGCGCCGACAGGGCGGCGCTGACGAACAGCAGACGTCTCACAGGGACGATCCTTCTACGGGCCCGGACTCGCGCGGGTCCGGGCAAGGTTGAAGCGCGCGCCGACCCGCCCTCCGGAGCGGGGCTCCGGCGGACGTCGCGAACGGTCGGGTCGCTTCGACGGATCGATCCCGTGTCACTGTCTGGTCCCGGACAGGCGACGAGCGACGTCGGCGGCCAGGTCTCCTGGCTTGCGGGTCATCGACCGGTCGTCCTCGCCTTCCCGGTCATCCGGCCGGGCGAACCCGGTCGGCCTTCCAGTGACGCCGCCTCGCCCGAAGGCGCCGCGGGGCGGACGGCGGTCTCGCCGCCTACAGTTGCGGGCACAGCCGCGGTGTTCGACCGCGTTCCCTTAACCGCCTGAGGCGCTTTTGGCAGGCGTCAGGGGAGGGGGCAAGACGACGGGGGACAAGCGCCGCAAGCCGCTTGAGCGCGGCGGCGGTATCCGTCACCTTCCGGCGCTCCCATGAACGCCCTTCCCAGCCCTGCCCCGACCGCGGCCGCCGAGGCCGTTTCGCCGATGATGGCCCAGTTTCTGGAGGCCAAGGCGGCGCATGCGGACAGCCTGCTGTTCTTCCGCATGGGCGACTTCTACGAGCTGTTCTTCCGCGACGCCGAGGTGGCGGCGGCGGCGCTGGGCCTGACCCTGACCAAGCGCGGCAAGCACCTGGGCGAGGACATCGCCATGGCCGGGGTGCCGGTGCACGCCATGGAGGGCTACCTCGCCCGGCTGATCCGGCAGGGCTTCAAGGTCGCCATCTGCGAACAGACCGAGGACCCGGCCGAGGCGAAGAAGCGCGGCTCGAAATCGGTGGTGCGGCGCGAGGTGGTGCGGGTGGTGACGCCCGGCACCCTGACCGAGGAGTCGCTGCTGGACGCGCGCGGGGCCAACCGGCTGGCGGCGGTGGCCATCGTGCGCGGGGCCGCGGCGGTGGCGGTGGTGGAGCTGTCTTCGGCCGAGGTCGAGACAGTCGCCTGCGCGCCGGAGGCCCTGGCCTCGACCCTGGCCGCCTTCCGGCCCAGCGAGGTGCTGGCGCCCGAGCGGCTGTTCGCCGATCCGCTGGCGCGGGCGGCGCTGGACGCCAGCGGCGGGGCGGTGCAGGCCCTGGCCCAGGCCCTGGCCGAGCCGTCCGGGGCCCAGGCCCGGGCCGAGCGGCTGTACGGGGTGCGGGCGCTGGACGGGTTCGGGGCCTTCGCCCCGGCCGAGGTGGTCGCCCTCGGCCTGCTGGCGGCCTATCTGGAGAGCACCCAGGCCGGGCGGCTGCCGCCGCTGAAGCCGCCGCGGCGGGCCGGGGAGGCGGGCTTCCTCGCCATCGACCCGGCGACCCGCGCCAGCCTCGAGATCGACCGCACCCAGCGCGGGGAGCGCGAGGGCTCGCTGCTGGCCTGCATCGACCGGACCGTGACCGCCGGCGGGGCGCGGGCGCTGGCCGAGCGCCTGGCCCGGCCGCTGACCGATCCGGCGCGCATCGGCGCCCGGCTGGACGCCGTGGAATGGTTCGTTGCGCGCCGCGACCTGCGCCGCGACGTGCGTGAAATTCTGGCCGGGGCCGGGGATCTGGCCCGGGCGGCGACGCGGCTGGCGCTCGGCCGGGGCGGGCCGCGCGATCTGGCCGCCGTGCGCGCCGCCCTGACCGCCGGCGAGGCGCTGGCGGCGCGGATGCTGGAGGGGGCCGGCCCGCTGGCCGCCGCCCCGGCGGAGATCGCGGCGGCGCTGGACGCCCTGACGCCGACGGCGGAGACGGGGGCCCTGCTGGCCGAGCTGCGCGCCGGCCTCGTCGAGGGCCCGCCGCATCTGGCGCGCGACGGCGGCTTCGTGCTGCCGGGCTACCGGCCGGAGCTGGACGAGGCCCGGGCCCTGCGCGACGACAGCCGCAAGGTGGTGGCCGAGCTGGAGGCGCGGGCGGTGCAGGCCTCGGGCGTGCCCTTCAAGGTGCGCCACAACGCCGTGCTGGGCTATTTCCTCGAGGCGACGGCCAAGGCGGCCGAGCCGCTGCTGCGGCCGGACGGGTCGCGCGACCCGGACAGCCCCTTCATCCACCGCCAGACCCTGGCCAACCAGGTGCGCTTCACCACCGTGGAGCTGTCCGAGCTGGACGCCCGCATCACCCAGGCGGGACACCGGGCGCTGGCGCTGGAGATGGACCGGTTCGAGGACTGGCGCGGCCGGGTCGAGGCCCTGGCCGGGCCGCTCGGCGCGGCCGCCGCGGCGCTGGCGGCGCTGGACGCCCATGCGGCGCTGGCGGAATGGGCCGAGGAGGTCGGGGCGGTGCGGCCCGAGGTCGACGACGGCCTGGGCTTTGTGGTCGAGGCCGGCCGTCACCCGGTGGTCGAGGCGGCGGTGAAGGCCGAGGGCCTGCCCTATACGCCCAACCCCTGCCGGCTGGACGGGGCCGGCGAGCTGGGGGACCGGCTGGCGGTGGTGACCGGGCCGAACATGGCCGGCAAGTCGACCTTCCTGCGCCAGAACGCCCTGCTGGTGATCCTCGCCCAGGCCGGGGCCTTCGTGCCGGCGGCCTCGCTGCGGCTGGGGGTGGTCGACCGGCTGTTCAGCCGCGTCGGGGCCGGCGACGACCTGGCCCGCGGCCGCTCCACCTTCATGATGGAGATGGTCGAGACCGCCGCCATCCTCAGCCAGGCCACGGCGCGCAGCTTCATCGTGCTGGACGAGATCGGCCGCGGCACGGCCACCTGGGACGGGCTCGCGATCGCCTGGGCGGTGGCCGAGAGCCTGCACGAGACGACCCGCGCCCGCACCCTGTTCGCCACCCACTACCACGAGCTGGCCGAGCTGGAGACGCGGCTGGCCCATGTCGGCAACCTGTCGCTGCGGGCCCGGGAGTGGAACGGCGAGCTGGTGTTCCTGCACGAGGCGCGCCCCGGGGCGGCGGACCGCTCCTACGGGGTGCAGGTGGCGCGGCTGGCCGGGGTGCCGCCGGCGGTGGTCGAGCGGGCCCGCGAGGTGCTGGCGCGGCTGGAGGGCGAGGCCCGGGCCCAGGCGCGGCTGGATGATCTGCCGCTGTTCGCCGCCGGCGCCCCGCCGGCGCCCGTGGCCGCCGCGGCCCCGTCAGCGCTGGAGACGGCGCTGGCGGCGGTGTCGCCCGACGACCTGAGCCCGCGCGAGGCGCTGGAGCTGGTCTATCGGCTGAAGGCGCTGGCGACTACGTAGAACTACGTATATCCTTGGTGGAGTAACCTTAACGCGTCGAGGCCTACCCCGGAGCGTATTGGTCCAGACTCCGGGGTCCTGAATGTCGTTGACGTCGATGTCCCTGTCCACCAAGACCGCCCTCATGGTGGTCTGCGCGCTGGGCCTGCTGGCCCTGGCGATGCTGGGCGTCACCGCCACCCTGGTGCAGCGCGACGCGGTGGCGCGGGCCGAGGAGCGGCAGGAAGCCAACATGCGCGTCGCCTGGGACGTGCTGAACGACTACGGCGACGGCTACAGCGTCGAGAACGGCGTCCTGCGGGTCGGCGACACCGTCCTGAACAACAATTTCGCGCCGGTCGACCGGATCAAGGGCCTGGTCGGCGGCACCGCCACCGTCTTCATGGGCGACATGCGGGTCACCACCAATGTCACCAAGCCCGACGGCAACCGCGCCGTGGGCACGCCGCTCGCCCGTGGCCCGGTCTATGACGCCGTGCTCGGCCGTGGCGAGACCTATCGCGGTCAGGCCGACATCCTCGGCCGGCCGTTCTTCGTCGCCTATGACCCGATCAAGAACGCCGGGGGCGAGGTGATCGGCGTGCTCTATGTCGGCATTCCCAAGGCCGACTTCATGGCGTCGGTGAACCAGCTTCTGATCTCGCTGTGGATCGCCGCCACGGTGGTGGCGCTGCTGATCGTCGGGGCCGTGCTGTGGCTGTCGCGCCGGATGTTCGCGCCGCTGCAGGGCCTGTGCGACCGGATGGAGCGGCTGCGGCAGGGCCAGACCGACATCGACGCGCCCTGGGCGGCGCGCAAGGACGACATCGGCCAGATCAGCCGGGCGCTGCTGGCCTTCCGCGACGCCGCCGCCGAGCGGGCCCGGATCGAGGCGGAGGCCCAGGCGGCCCGCTCGGGCGCCGAGTCCGAGCGCGCCGCGAGCGAGGCCGAACGCCGCCGGCTGGCCGAGGAGGACGCCGTGGTCGTGGCGGCGCTGGGCAAGGGTCTGGCGGCGCTGGCCGCCGGCGACCTGACCCACCGCATCGAGGTCGAGTTCGCGCCGCGCAGCCGCCAGCTCAAGACCGACTACAACGCCGCCGTCACCGCCATGGGCGAGACCCTGCGCGAGGTGGTGGAGCGGATCAGCGCCATGCGCTCGGGGGCCATGGAGGTGTCCGGCGCCGCCGACGACCTGTCGCGCCGCACCGAGCGTCAGGCCGCCAGCCTGGAAGAGACCGCGGCGGCGCTGGACGAGATCACCGCCACCGTGCGCCGCGCCGCCGAGGGGGCGCGCACCGCCGCCGACATCACCGCCGCCGCCCGCGAGGGCAGCGAGGCGCGCAACGCCACCCTGGAGGAAACCCGCCGCGCCATGGAGGAGATCGAGTCCTCCTCCGCCAAGATCGGCCAGATCATCGGGGTGATCGACGAGATCGCCTTCCAGACCAATCTGCTGGCCCTCAACGCCGGGGTCGAGGCGGCCCGGGCCGGTGAAGCCGGCCGCGGCTTCGCCGTCGTCGCCACGGAGGTGCGCGGCCTGGCCCAGCGCTCGGCCGAGGCGGCGCGTGAGATCGGGGCCCTGATTTCGGCCTCGACCCAGAACGTCGAGGCCGGCGCCCGACTGGTGGCCCAGACCGGCGACACCCTGAAGGGGCTGCTGGGGCAGGTGGCCGAGATCAACACCCTGGCGGCCGAGATCGCCGCCTCGTCCCAGGAGCAGGCCCTCGGTCTGGCGGAGATCAACACCGCCGTGAACCACATGGACCAGACCACCCAGCAGAACGCCGCCATGGTCGAGCAGACCACCGCCGCCACCCAGGCGCTGAGCGACGAGGCCGACCGTCTGGCGAAACTGGTGGCGCGCTTCCGGCTGGACCGTCCGGCCGGGCGCGTCGAGATGACGGCCGAAGCCGCCTGACGCCCGCGGCGGGCTCGCCTATGCTGGGGCGATGACCGCTTCCCCCGATCCGCTCGACGAGGCGCTGGCCGCCGCGGCTGCCGCGGCCGACCCGCGCGCGGCCGTGGCCGGCCTGCTGGCCAGCCGCTACCAGGCGGCGCGGGCGCGCGCTGTCCGCCGGCTGGAGGCCGGGGCCGGCGGGGTCGAGGTGGCCCGGGCCCTGTCCGCCGCCGCCGACGAGATGATCGGCCAGCTGTGGCGCTTCACCACCGAGGTGATGTTCCCGGCCCCCAATCCGACCGAGGCGGAGCGGCTGGCGGTGCTGGCGGTCGGCGGCTACGGGCGCGGGGTCCTGGCGCCCTTTTCGGATCTCGACCTGCTGTTCCTGCGCCCCTGGAAGACCACGGGGCGCACCGAGTCGGTGGTCGAGTTCATGCTGTACGTCCTGTGGGACCTGGGGCTGAAGGTCGGCTCGGCGGTCCGGTCGGTGGACGAGAGCCTGTCGCTGGCGCGGCAGGACATGACCATTCGCACCACCCTGCTGGAAGCGCGCCCGCTGGCGGGGGACGCGGCGCTCGCCGCGACCCTGCTGGAGCGGTTCCGGGCCGAGGTGGCGCGGGCCGATCCGCGGCCCTTCATCGCCGCCAAGCTGGCCGAGCGCGACCAGCGGCACCAGAAGGCCGGGGCCGTGCGCTACAAGGTCGAGCCCAACGTCAAGGACGGCAAGGGCGGCCTGCGCGACCTCAACACCCTGTTCTGGATCGCCCGCGGGCTGGCGCCGGAACGCGACCACGACTTCGAGACCGCCGGGGCCGATCCGGATGACCGGGTCCTCGACGGTCTGCTGACCCCGCGCGAACGGCGCACCTTCGCCTTCGCCTTCGACTTCCTGTGGCGGGTGCGGGCGCATCTGCACCTGGCCGCCGGCCGGGCGGCGGAGACGCTCAGCTTCGATCTGCAGCCCGAGGTGGCGCGGCGCATGGGCTGGCGCGGCCGCGGCGACGAGCCGGCGGTGGAGCGTTTCATGCGCCGCTACTTCCTGGTGGCGCGCGACGTCGGGGCCCTGACCCGGGCGATCAGCGCCAAGCTGGAGGCGCGGCAGCAGAAGACGGCGCTGGGGCTGTCGCGGCTGCTGCCGCGGCGCGCCCGCCGGCTGGGGGTGGAGGGCTTCATCGCCGACGCGGGACGGCTGTCGGTGACGGGCCCCGAGGTGTTCGACGCCGATCCGGTGCGGCTGCTGGAGCTGTTCGTCACCGCCGACGCCGAGGATCTCGATCTGCACCCGGACGCCTATGCGGCGGTGATCCGGGCCCTGCCGCGGGTGACCCCGGCCCTGCGCCGCGATCCGCGCGCGGCGGCGGCCTTCCTGCATGTGCTGGCGCACGGGCAGACCCCCTACCGGGTGCTGACCCTGATGAACGAGACCGGGCTGCTGGGGCGCTTCCTGCCCGAGTGGGGCCGCATCGTGGGCCAGACCCAGTTCAACATGTACCACGCCTATACGGTCGACGAGCACACCCTGCAGGCCATTCGCGTGATCGCCGACATCGCCGCCGGGCGGCTGAAGGACGACCATCCGCTGGCCTCGGAGATCGTGCACCGCATCGCTGATCGCGAGGCCCTGTTCCTGGCCATGCTGCTGCACGACGTGGGCAAGGGCGGCGAGCGCGGCCAGCTGGAGGACGGGGCCATCGCCGCCAGGCGCGCCTGCGAGCGGCTGGGGGTCGACGGCCGGCGGATCGAGCAGGTGGTCTGGCTGGTGCGCCATCACCTGGCCCTGTCCGACTATGCCCAGAAGCGCGACGTGTCCGATCCGGCCACGGTGCGGGCCTTCGCCGAACTGGTTGGCGACCCGGAGCGGCTGCGGCTGCTGCTGGTGCTGACGGTGGCCGACATCCGCGCCGTCGGGCCGGGCGTGTGGAACAACTGGAAGGGCCAGCTGCTGCGCGACCTCTACGCCCAGGTCGAGGCCCTGTTCCGCGGCGAGTCGGTGACCCGCGCCGATCCCCTGGCCGAGCACCCCGGCCTGCTGGAGGCGGCGCAGGTCTCCGGGGCGGCGGTCGAGGTGCGGGCTCCGGACGCCCGCACGCGCGGGCCCGCCGACGCGGACGAGAGCGCCCACGTCACCGAGGTGGCCATCGCCGCCCGCGACCGGCCGGGCCTGTTCGCCGACCTGGCCGAGGCCCTGGCCGCGGCCGGGGCCGATGTGGCCGGGGCGCGGGTGGCGACCACCGACGACGGCTGGGCGCTGGACGTGTTCCTGATCCAGGACGGGACCGGGGCGCCGTACGGCCAGGCCGAGGCGCGGCGGCTGCCGGGGCTGAAGACGGCGCTGGAGGCCGCGGCCCGCGGCCGGCGGCCGGCCCGGACGCCTGAAGCGACGCCGCTGAGCCGGCGCCGCGCCGCCTTCGAGGTGCGGCCGGTGGTGATGATCGACACCGAGACCAGCCCGCGCGCCACGGTGATCGAGGTGTCCGGCGCCGACCGGCCGGGGCTGCTGGCCGACCTGGCGCGGACCCTGACCGAGCACGAGGTGTCGATCCGTTCGGCCCATATCGCCGGCTTCGGCGAGCGGGCCGTGGACAGCTTCTATGTCACCGACGCCGAAGGGCGGAAGCTGGCCTCGGAAGCGACCCTGGCCCGGCTGCAGACGGCGCTGGAGGCGGTGCTGGAGGAGGGGCCCGCCCTGCCGGCCGGACCGCCGCTGATCCGCGCCCGGGCCAGCGCCCGCGACGTGTCCGAACTGAAGCGCCGCGGTCGCCGCCGCCCGGCCGTATCCAGCGTCGCCGAAGCGGGGTAAGGGCAAGGCCTCTCCCCGGACGCCCCCATGAGCCTCGCCCGCAACACCCTGGTCCAGTCGACCCTGATCCTGGGCAGCCGCCTGCTCGGCTTCGTGCGCGACCTGTTCCTCGCCGCCCGCTTCGGCCAGGGTCCGCTGATGGATGCCTTCACCACGGCGCTCATGCTGCCCAACCTGTTCCGGCGGCTGTTCGCCGAGGGCGCCTTCGCCCAGGCTTTCGTGCCCCTCTATGGCGAGGCGCGGGAGCGCGACGGCGAGGCGGCGGCGGCGCGCCTGGCCTCGGAGACCGGCGCCTTCCTGATGGCCGTCGTCGCGGCCTTCTGCCTGCTGTTGCAGGTCCTGATGCCGTGGCTGATGCCGCTTTTGCTGTCGGCCTATCGCGACGACCCGGAGACCCTGAGGCTGGCGGTGATCGCCACCCAGCTGGCCATGCCCTACCTGGCCTGCATGTCGCTGGCGGCCCTGCTGTCGGGGGTGCTCAACACCGCCGGCCGCTTCGCCCTGTCGGCGGGCGTGCCGGTGCTGCTCAACCTGTGCACCCTGATCCCGCTGGCGGCGCCGATGTTCGGCCTGGACTGGCGGCAGGAGACCATCCTGCTGCTGACCAGCGCCGCGGTCACCGTTTCGGGCGTGCTCCAGGCGGGGCTGCTGTGGTGGGGCGTGCGCCGGCTCGGGGTGCGGCTGCGCCTGCACCTGCCGCGCCTGACCCCGGCGGTGCGCAAGACCCTGAAGATCGCCGTCCCCGGGGCCCTGGCGGGCGGAGCCATGCAGCTGAACAGCGTGGTCAGCCAGATCCTGTCGGGCTCGGACGAGGGCGCGCGGTCGGTGCTCTACAACGCCGACCGGCTGTACCAGCTGCCGCTGGGGCTGATCGGGGTGGCCATCGGCCTGGCCCTGGTGCCGCGGCTGACCCGGGCCTTCGTCGCCGGGGACGAGGCCGGCGGCCAGCGCACCCTGGATGACGGGGTGGCGCTGGCCATGGCCTTCACCCTGCCGGCCGCGGCGGCGCTGTTTGTCATCCCCTTCGTGCTGATCGACGCCACCACCACCCGGGGCGCCTTTACCTCAGAGGACGCGGCCCGGACGGCCGAGGTGCTGCGCCAGTTCGCCTGGGGGGTGCCCGCCTTCGTGCTGGCCAAGGTGCTGACCCCGCCCTTCTTCGCCCGCCAGGACACCCGCCGGCCGATGCGTTACGCGGTGACGGGCGTGGTCGCCAATGTGGCGCTGGGGGCCGCCCTGTTCTTCGGCCTGAAGGCGCTGGGCGCGGACGGGGTGATCGGCCTGGCCATCGCCACCAGCGCCGCGGCCTGGCTGAACGTCGGCCTGCTGGCGGCGACCCTGTGGCGCGAGGCGGTGTGGCGCCCCTCGCCGGCGCTGGTGGCGCGGCTGGCCCGGGTCGGCCTGGCGGTCGCGGCCATGGGCGCGGTGCTGTTCGCGGCCAGCGTCAACTACGCCGCCCTGTCGGCCCTGCTGACCAAGGAGGTGGCGGTTGTCGCCACGGTCGCGGCCGGCGGGCTTGTCTATGCGCTGGCGGTCGTGCTTTTCCGGGCCGCCACCCTCTCCGAGCTCAAGTCGGCCCTGCGCCGTGAGCCCGGCGGCTCCCCGACTTCCGGACTGGATTGATGACTGAACCGACCTCCACGCCGCCCGCGTACCAGGGCCCGCGCCGCATCCTGTCCGGCATCCAGGCCTCCGGCGCCCTGCATCTGGGCAACTATCTCGGAGCCCTGAAGCGCTTCGTCGCCCTGCAGGGCGAGGGCGCGCCGGTGTTCGTGTTCGTCGCCGACCTGCACGCCATCACCGTCTCGCAGGAGCCGGAGAAGCTGCAGGCGCAGACGCGCGAGATCGCCGCCGCCTATCTGGCCTCGGGGCTGGACCCGGCCCGGTCGGTGATCTTCCCGCAGTCGGCGGTGCCGGCCCATGCCGAGCTGGCCTGGATCTTCAACTGCGTCGCCCGGCTCGGCTGGCTGGACCGGATGACCCAGTTCAAGGAGAAGTCGGGCAAGCACAAGGAGCGGGCCTCGGTCGGCCTCTATACCTACCCTGTGCTGCAGGCGGCCGACATATTGGCCTACAAGGCCACCCACGTGCCGGTGGGCGACGACCAGAAGCAGCACCTCGAGCTGACCCGCGACATCGCCGCCAAGTTCAACACCGACTTTGGCGCGCCGGGCTTCTTCCCCCTGCCGGAGCCGGTCATCCAGGGGCCGGCCACCCGGGTGATGAGCCTGCGCGACGGCCAGGCCAAGATGTCCAAGTCGGACCCCTCGGACCAGAGCCGCATCAACCTGACCGACGACGCCGACGCCATCACCGCCAAGATCAAGAAGGCGCGCACCGACCCGGAGGCCCTGCCGGAGACGGTCGAGGGGCTGGAGGGCCGGCCCGAGGCGCGCAACCTGGTGTCGATCTATGCGGCCCTGGCCGACCAGACCCCGGCCGAGGTGCTGGCCCGCTTCGGCGGCCAGGGCTTCGGCGCGTTCAAGCCGGCCCTGGCCGAGCTGGCGGTGGAGTCGCTGGCTCCGGTCACCGCCGAGATGCGCCGGCTGATGGCTGACCCGGCCGAGATCGACCGGGCCCTGGCCCGCGGCGCCGAACAGGCGGCGGAGATCGCCGAGGCCACGGTGGCCGAGGTCAAGGACCTGGTCGGCTTCTGGCGCAAGCCGTGACCCTGCACGTCGCCGAGATCGCCTGGACCCGTGGCGACGCCGCCTTCCTCGATCACGGCTACAGCCGCGCCCACGTCTGGCGCTTCGACGGCGGGGCGGAGGTGCCGGCCTCGTCCGCGCCGACCAGCGTGGCGCCGCCCCTGTCGGACCCGACGGCGGTCGATCCGGAAGAAGCCCTCGCCGCCGCCGTGGGCAGCTGCCACATGCTGTTCTTCCTCGCGCTGGCCGCGAAGGCCGGCTTCGTCATCGACGCCTATGCCGACCGGCCCGAGGCCCTGCTGGAACGGGACGACCGTGGCCGCATGTCGGTAACGCGCATCATCCTGAGGCCGCAGATCGTCTGGATCGGGGAGGCGCCCGGGGCCGAAACCCTCGCCGGCCTGCATGAGCAGGCGCACCGGCTCTGCTACATCGCCAATTCGCTGCGCGGCGAGGTCGTGGTCGAGGGCTGAGGGCCGCGCCGTCAGAGCGACCGGAGATACGCCTGGAAGCGCCGGATCGCCTCGGCTCCGAGGTCCTCGTCATAGGTGAACAGACGGTGGGCGAGGCCGGGCTCGTCGAAGGCGTGGGTGGCGTCGACGCTCCAGACTGACACTTCCGAGCCCGCGGCGACCGCGGCCGAGAGGGCCCGCATGTGCCGGCGCACGCTGGCCAGATGATCGCGCCGCGGCACGATCGACAGCAGCCGCAGGGGACGAGGCCACCGCCGTCCGCTCCCGCTCGCCGAGGCGAGGCCGACATAGGGATAGGCGAGAAAGCCGCCGACCACCCCCTCCAGCGACCCCGCGTCGGCGTCGGCCAGCCGCACCTCGCCCCGCCGGGTCAGGGGCTGGGCCCACAGGTCCATGATGGCCCAGGCCCCGTGGCTCCAGCCCGCCACCGCCAGACGCTCGCGGTCGACGATCGGCATCCGCCGCGCGCCCTGCAGCGCCGCCAGCACATCGCCGGCGCGCCGCCGCCCCCGGAACATCAGGCCGGTGCAGACCAGCAGCTGCGCCATGCGCCGGCCCCAGCCCCGCGGGGCGAAGGAGTCGATCACCAGGGCGGCCCAGCCCGCCGCGATTGCGGCCCGGGCGTAGGCGTGGATGTGGGCTCGCACCCCGCTGCAGCCGTGGAACAGGATCACGGTCGGAAAGGGGCCGCGGCCGGCTGGCGTGACCAGCTCGGCATGGGGCGCCAGCCGCGCCCAGCGCTCCTGCAAGGTGTCCATCGGCCGCCCCCGACCGTCCACAGTCCCGGGCGGGGTTATAGCGAAAGTGTGTCGGAACGGATGCGGGCTCGCCGTTCAGGCGACCGTGGTCAGGCGACGGTATTCTGGCGACCGGCGGCCGGTCCCGGGTCAGGCGGCGATGCCGGCGGCCCTGAGCATGGGCTGCAGCATCGGCATGGCGGCCGGGTCGGCGGCGAGGGCGGCGCGGGTCTCCGGGGCCTTGTACAGGCGCTGCACCTCGGCCTTGGCGCGCTCGGCCACGGCGCCGGGCGGTCCGGCCTCGCCGACCGCCAGCTTGAGCAGGGCCGACAGCTTGTGCGGCGTCGGCGCCGGCGAGCGGCCCAGCTGCTGCACCAGCTTCGTCTCGGCCTCCAGCCCGGCGGCGACCGTGCTGATGGCGGCGGTGATCTGGGCCTGGTCGGTCTCGCCGAGGGCCGCGGCGGCGACGCTGCGGGCCAGGCGGGCGAGGATGGCCAACCGCTGCATGGCCGTGCCCGCCGACAGGCCGGAACGCATCTCGGTCTCGAACTTCAGCGAGGTGATGCAGGCCGACAGCCACCGGGCGGCGGCGCGCTTGTTGGCCCCGCCGGTGACGTTCTCGCACAGGCGGGTCAGGTGTTCGGCCTCGCACAGGGCGGTGTCGCACTGGGACACGAAGGCGGCGACGAAGTCGGCGGCCACCAGGGTCTTGGAGCGTTCGGTGAAGGCGATCTGGATCTCTTCCAGCGTCATCAGCCGGCCGGCGGTGGCGGTCAGGCCCATGGCCAGGGCGCGCAGCACGTCGATCTCGCCGCGGGCGCTGGAGGGCCGCAGCCGGCGCGATCCGGTCAGCTCGCGCACCACCATCCGCACCAGGGCGGTGGAGAGCTGCGGGAACTCGCCGGCGGCGAGCCGGGCCCCGAGCCGGCTGGCCGGGCCGCTGATCTCCGGCATCTGTCCGGCGAAGCGCGGGTCGGCCTTGAGCAGCATCTCGATCTCGCGCGGGGCGACCATGCGCACGGCGGCGGCGAGGCTGGCGCCGAGGTCCAGCTCGGGGCCGAGGATCTGGGACAGCACCGCCCGCGAGGCCAGCATCTCGCGCAGGATCTGCTCGATCGCCCCCATCACCAGGGCCCGGCCCGGGCCGGCGGCGGGGGCCAGGTCGGCCAGGTCCATCAGCCGGTCCAGCCGCTCGCTGTGCAGGCGCAGGCCGACGAGGGCGCCGGAGAGGGTCCCGCCCATGATGAAGGCGCGGTCGGGGGCGCCGGCGAGGCGGTCGGCCAGCTCGGCCAGGGAGCGGTTGGCGAGATCGGGGAACAGGCCTTTGCGGCCGGCCTCGATGACGCGCTCCAGCGTCTGGTCGGCCAGCTTCTGGTAGTGGCGGACGACCTCGTGGATCGGCTGGCCGCTGGCCTGGCTGTCGGGCACGGCGATGCGCTGGATGGCGTGCTGCAGCTCGACGCCCGAGGCCTCGAGCCGTTCGGCCAGGTCGGGGCGATGCAGCAGTTCGAAGGCGGTGACCGACTGGCGGCGCAGCCAGTCCTCCAGCACCTGGGCCAGCACGTCGCGGGCGTGCGGGGCGTAGAGGTCGTCCGGGGCGAGGCAGCGCGGCGTCACCTCCTCCTCGGCGGCCGGCTTGCGGCGCGGGGCCTCGGTGTCGCCGCGGGTCATGACGACGATGCTGTCGAAGCGCATGGTCGACGGGTCGAGGGTCTCCTTGGTCACCTTGACGCCGATGGCGCGCCGGTCGGCCAGCAGGTCCTCGGCCGTGTCGACCGCCTGCTGCTTGCTCTCGCAGGCCTGGACCAGGGCCCAGCCCGACAGGGCGGTCTTGCGCGAATAGACCTCGTAGTGAACCTGACCGGACATCGCCCCCGCCCCTCCGAACGCCATCTGAGCCCCGGAAGATAGGCCGTACGCCTTAAGTTCCGGTGTGCAGCGCTTGGAAAAGGCCGGCGGAACGCCCTAATCTGAACCTGATCGGCGGCGAAACGGTAACGCTTGCCACGCGTTTCACCGCCCGGCGGGCCCGGCGCACGCCGCAACGAGGAGATATTCGCCTTGGCCAACATCACCCTGGTCGACGACGACGAGAACATCGTGACCTCCGTGTCGCTGGCGCTCGAGAGCCACGGCCACACGGTCACGGCCTACCACGACGGGGCCAGCGGCCTGGAGGCGCTGGAGGCCAGCCCGCCCGACCTGGCCATCCTCGACGTGAAGATGCCCCGCATGGACGGGATGGAGGTGCTGCGCCGGCTGCGCCAGAGCTCCAGCGTGCCGGTGGTCATGCTGACCTCCAAGGACGAGGAGATCGACGAGATCCTCGGCTTCAACCTCGGCGCCGACGACTACATCCACAAGCCGTTCAGCCAGCGGCTGCTTATCGAGCGGGTCAAGGCCATCCTGCGCCGCACCGGCCAGCCGGGCGACGAGCCCGAGGCGAGCGCCGAGGTCGCCGGCCGGGCCATCCGCCGCGGCAAGCTGGTGATGGACCCGGCGCGCCACGAGTGCACCTGGGACGGTCTGGCGGTGAAGCTGACGGTGACCGAGTTCCTGCTGCTGCAGGCCCTGGCCCAGCGCCCGGGCTTCGTGAAGAGCCGCGACAGCCTGATGGACGCCGCCTACGACGACCAGGTCTATGTCGACGACCGCACCATCGACAGCCACGTCAAGCGCATGCGCAAGAAGTTCCGGGTCGTCGACCCCGAGTTCGACGCGATCGAGACCCTGTATGGCGTCGGCTACCGATACCGCGAGAGCTGAGCCGGAGGGCGACGGGGACCCGGTTCGCCGGCCGCTGCGCCTGGCCGGCTCGCGGCTCGGCGGGCTGATCCTCGCGCTCAACCTGCTCAGCCTGCTGATCCTGCTGGTCGGGGCGCTGCTGCTCAACGAGTGGCGGCGCAACCTGATCGACGCCCGGCTGGACTCCCTGACGGCCCAGGCCGAGCTGCTGGCCAATGTGCTGGGCGAGGCGGGGGCGACGCGCGGCGAACCCTATCCGGCGCTCAATCCGGTCGACGCCGCCCTGGTGCTGCGGGACAACTTCATCCCCGTGGGCCAGAGGGCCCGGCTGTTCGACGACCAGGGCTGGCTGGTGACCGACAGCTACGCCGTGTCGGAAGAGATCCCCGGCTCGGCCCTGCCGCCGGCGCGGCCGGCCGACGCGCCGCCGCCGCCGCCCCGCGACCGCGAGGCGGACGCGCGCGAGCTGGCCCAGGCCCGGGCCGAGCTGGAGGCCGAGGTCGCCGCCGCCCTCGCCGGCGAGGCCAGCGCCGGCCTGCGCCTGTCCGAGAGCGGGGACCGGGTGGTGTCGGTGTCGATCCCGGTGCGCCATGTGCGCCAGGTTCTGGGCGTGCTGACGCTGGAGGCCGGCGATGTGGACGAGACGGTCGCCGCCCAGCGCCGCGCCCTGATGCCGTTCGCCGTGGTGGCGGTGCTGGTGTCGCTGATGTCCTCGCTGCTGATGCACCTGTTCGTGGTGCGGCCGATGACGCGGCTGTCGACGGCGGCGGACGCGGTGCGCCTGCAGCGGGCCCGGGCCATCTCCCTGCCCGACCTCGAGGGACGCAAGGACGAGATCGGCGATCTGGCCCGGGCGCTGGAGACCATGACCCGCACCCTGTCCGACCGGATGGACGCGATCGAGCGCTTCGCCGCCGATGTGGCGCACGAGATCAAGAACCCCCTGACCTCGATCCGCTCGGCGCTGGAGACCCTGCCGCTGGTCAAGGCCGAGGCCCAGCGCGAAAAGCTGACGGCGCTGCTCCAGGCCGACGTGCGGCGGCTGGACCGGCTGATCACCGACATCTCCAACGCCTCGCGGCTGGATGCGGAGCTCTCGCGGGACCGGCCGCGGCCGGTGGATCTGGGCCGGCTGCTGGCCGAGATCGTCAATGTCTACGCCACCTCGTCGCGGCCGGGCGAGGCGGAGGTGCGTTTCGCCGCCGGGCCGCTGGACAGCGGGCGGGTGATGGGGCGCGACGGGCCGCTGGGCCAGGTGTTCCGCAACCTGATCGACAACGCCCGCTCGTTCAGCCCGCCGGCCGGGGCCGTCGAGGTGCGCCTCGACCAGGACGACAGCGATCCGGAACGGCCGCTGCGCGTCCAGGTGCGCGACCAGGGGCCGGGCGTGCCGCCGGACAATCTCGAGACCATCTTCGAGCGCTTCTACACCTCGCGGCCCAAGGGCACGGCGTTCGGGGCCAACTCCGGTCTCGGCCTGTCGATCGCGCGCCAGATCGTCGAGGCCCACGGCGGCCGTATCCATGCGGAGAACGCGCCGGAGGGCGGGGCCGTGTTCGTGGTGCGCCTGCCCGCCGTGCGTCCGGGCCAGCCGCGCCGGCCGCGATGAGGTCCGCGTCGGGCCCGGCGCCCCTGCACGCCTCGGTGGCCGCGGCCTGGACCCCGCAGGGCTGGGCCGGGGTGATGATCGAGGGCCCCTCGGGGTCGGGCAAGAGCGCCCTGACCCTGCGGCTGCTGGAGCGCGGCCTGCGGCTGGTGGCAGACGACTACGCGGTCATCTGGGCCTCCGGCGGACGCCTCTACGCCCGCGCCCCGGCCCGCATCGCCGGCCGGCTGGAGGGGCGCGGCGTCGGCCTGTTCGACGTCCCGCCGCTGCCGCTGGCCCCGCTGACCCTCGCGATCGTCGCCGAGGCCGCGCCGGAGCGTCTGCCGGAGCCGCGCACGCGGACGCTGGACGGGGTGACGATTCCGCAACTGGGCCTGCCGCTCGACGCCCCGCTGACCGCCGCCCTCGTCGCCCGGGCGTTGAGACGCCTTCCTTGTGACCCGGTCTTGCCCTAAGACAGCCGGCCTGTGCGCGAGCCCGAGGGGCGCGGAGCCAGTGAAGGCGGCATGAGCGGAACCCTGTCCAGCGCAAACCTTTCCAGCGGACTCCGGCGCCGATGATCGGGCTGGTGATCGTCACCCACGGCGGGCTGGCCGCGGAATTCCTGTCGGCCATGGAGCATGTGGTGGGCCCGCAGCGCGGGGTCGCGGCCATCTGCATCGGGCCGGACGACGACATGGACCGTCGGCGCCGGGACATCATCGACGCCGCCGCGGCGGTCGACGCCGGGGCCGGGGTGATCCTGCTCACCGACATGTTCGGCGGCACCCCCTCCAACCTGGCCATCTCGGTGATGGAACAGACCGGGGCCGAGGTCATCGCCGGGGTCAACCTGCCGATGCTGATCAAGCTGGCCAGCGTGCGCGGGCGCGAGCCGCTGGAGGCCTGCGTGGCCCACGCCCAGGACGCCGGGCGCAAGTACATCTCGGTCGCCTCATGGGTGCTCGCGGGCGAGAAATGAGCGCGACCGCCTCGGCCATCGTCAACATCTGCAACGCCCGGGGTCTGCATGCGCGGGCCTCGGCCAAGTTCGTCAAGACCGCCTCGGGTTTCGAGTCCGAGGTCAGGGTGACCCGCGACGGCACGACCGTGGACGCGCGCTCGATCATGGGCCTGCTGATGCTGGGCGCCGGCCTCGGCTGCGACATCGAGATCGCCGCCGAGGGCCCCGACGCGGAGGCCGCCGTGGCCGCCCTCGTCGCCCTCGTCGACCGCCGCTTCGACGAGGAGGCGTAGGCGGGGGCGTCGCCCCTCCACCACTTCGTGGTCCCCCTCCCCACTGCGTGGGGAGGAAAGGCGCCTCTCCTCCCCATGCAATGGGGAGGTGGCCGGGCGCGAAGCGACCGGACGGAGGGGCTTCGGCTGGAGCGCGTCGTCTCTCCTCCCCCATACGCTCCGCTATGGGGGAGGAGCGCCTTTCACGAATGGATGGCGTCGATCTCGGTGAGGCGGCGCAGGGTGGCGATGGCGCCGGCGGGGTCGTCCTCGGCGAGGGTCAGGGTCTCGGCCATCAGGGGCGCGGTCTCGGGACTGACGCGCGGCACGGCCATGGCCCAGTCGGGAAAGGCGCGTTCCTCAATGGGCCGGCGCAGCACCACCTTGACCCCGGCGTGGCGCGGATCGGCCTCGACCCGGCGCATCAGCCGCTCGACCGCCTCGGCCCGCCCCTCGACCACCTGGAAGAAGCGGCCGTCGCTGTAGGCCAGGGCCCCGGTGATCTCGTCCCGCCAGTTGTTGCGCTGGGAAGCCGCCAGAAGCTCGGCCACCGCGAGCAGGGAGTCCATCTCCACCCGGGCCCGGCTGACATAGGCGATCTGCTCAAGCGCCGGCATGGGTCCTGTCCCGAATCGGCCGCCGCAGGGGGCGGTCGGCGCGGCATAGCGTCACATATCCGGGACCGCGCTGGCAAGCGGCCCTCGCGCCGCGCCGACGCGCGCCCTCGCCCGGGCAGCGAGGCCATTCCGACTGTGCTGGAAATCGCCTGGTGGAGCCGAGGGGAGTCGAACCCCTGACCTCGTCATTGCGAACGACGCGCTCTACCAACTGAGCTACGGCCCCGAACCCGGGAAGGCGAGGGCGCGACATAGAAGCGGCGCGGGGCGGCGTCAACCGAATCCTCGCGGGCGGAGCCCGGGCCGCCGCTTGGCGGGGCGGGGTTCGGCGGCTAGAAGCGGCGGCAGGCACGACAGGAGCGACACGTGGGATTCGGCGGCGGACTAGCAGACTTCACCTGTTTTCTGATCGGGTCGCTGTTCCAGCTGCTGTGGCTGGCGATCATCATCAACGCCATCCTGAGCTGGCTGTTCGCCTTCGAGGTGATCAACTACCGCAACCGCTTCGTCGCCCAGGTGGCCCAGACGCTGGACGCCGTCGTCACCCCGGTGCTGGCGCCGCTGCGCCGCTTCATCCCGTCGCTGGGCGGGCTGGACATCACCCCGATCATCGCCCTGCTGATCATCTCGGGCATCCAGGGCTATCTGCTGCCGCCGTTCTGCGCGGCGCTGGCCCAGCTGCTCGGCGGCTTCTGACCCCCGTTCTGACCACGGTTCTGACCGTCCGGCTGACGCCCGGGGCCCGGGCCGACGCGATCGAGGGCTGGGGCGAGGACGCCGCCGGCCGGCCGCTGCTGCGCGTGCGGGTGCGGGCCCGGCCGGTGGAGGGCCAGGCCAACGCCGCCCTGATCGCCCTGCTGGCCGGGGCGCTGGACCTGCCGCGGTCGCGGGTGACGCTCGAGGCCGGCGACCAGGCGCGGATCAAGCGGCTGCGGCTGGAGGGGCTGGACGCGGCGACGGTCAGGGCCCGGCTGGGCGGTCCGGGCGTGTGACGTCGGGCGAACGGGATTGCGGCTTTACGACGACCCCGTGACGCGCTTGGATGCCGCCTTCGGGTCGCCTGCGGGGCGACCGACGGGGGGAGTTGCCTGACATGATGCGTACCCAGGGCGCCTATCTGCGCGCCATCCTGCCGGGGGCGGCCGCCCTCGGCCTCGTCCTCGGGCTCGGGGCCTGCGCCACGACCGGGTCGGGCGGCGCGACGCCGGAGGCGGGCCCCGCCCGCGCCGAGCGTGAGCCGCTGGCCCGCGGCCTCGACGTCGCCGCCAATCCGGATCCCTATCCGTCGACCTACCAGCCCCTGCCGGCCGAGGATGTGGCCATCGTCGGAGCCACGGTGTTCACCGCCACCGGCCAGCGCATCGAGAGCGGGGTGGTGGTGCTGACCGGGGGCCGCATCGCCGCCGTCGGCGGGGCCCAGACCCCGGTTCCGGCCGGCCACCGGGTGATCGACGCCCGCGGCCGCTTCGTCACCCCGGGCATCATCGACACCCACAGCCACCTCGGCGTCTATCCCTCGCCGGGCGTGCAGGGGATGAGCGACGGCAACGAGCCGACCAGCCCGAACACCGCCCAGGTCTGGGCCGAGCATGCGGTCTGGCCGCAGGACCCGGGCTTCAACCGGGCCCGCGAGGGCGGGGTGACGACGCTGCAGATCCTGCCCGGATCGGCCAATCTGGTCGGCGGCCGCGCCGTGACCCTGCGCAATGTGCCGGCGGTCACCATGCAGGCCATGAAGTTCCCCGGCGCGCCCTACGGCGTGAAGATGGCCTGCGGCGAGAACCCGTCGCGGGTCTATGGCTCGCGCAACCAGAGCCCGGCCACCGGCATGGGCAACATGGCCGGCTATCGCGCCGCCTTCATCGCCGCCCAGGACTACCGGGCCCGCTGGGAGGCCTGGCGCGAAAGCGGCGAGGGCAGCCCGCCGACCCGCAACCTGCAGAACGAGACCCTGGCCGGGGTGCTGGACGGCACCATCCTGGTGCAGAACCACTGCTACCGCGCCGACGAGATGGCGCAGATGCTGGATCTGGCCGAGGAGTTCGGCTTCCGCATCACCGCCTTCCACCACGCCTCGGAGGCCTACAAGATCGCGCCGCGGCTGGCCCGGGAAGGGGTCTGCGCCCTGACCTGGACCAACTGGTGGGGCTTCAAGATGGAGAGCCTCGACGGCATCGAGGAGAACGCCGCCCTGGTCGACGCGCCGGAAGGCTCCTGCGCCGTCATCCACTCGGACGACGCCATCCTGACCCAGCGGCTCAATCAGGAGACCGCCGCGGCCCTGGCCGCCGGCCGTCGCGCCGGGATGAATATCTCCGAGGAGCACGCCATCTCGTGGATCACCTCCAACGCGGCCCGGGCCATCGGCATCGCCGACGAGACCGGCTCGCTGGAGCCGGGCAAGCGCGCCGACGTGGTGATCTGGAGCGCCAATCCGTTCAGCATCTACGCCCGGGCCGACCAGGTGTTCATCGACGGGGCCATCGCCTTCGACCGCACCGACCCGCGCCGCCAGCCGGCGTCGGACTTTGAACTGGGCCAGCCCGGCTACGGCCTGACCCCCGCGACCGGAGGGGCCCGCTGATGCGCGTTCAGACCTTGATGGGCGGCCTCGCCGCCGCCGCCGCCGCGCTGGCCCTCGCCGTCCCGGCCATGGCCCAGGGCGCTGGCGAGACCGTCGCCGTCACCGGCGGCCAGGTGCACACCGGGACCTCGGTGATCGAGAACGGCACCGTGGTGTTCCGCAACGGCCGCATCGTCTCGGTGGGGACCGGTCCGGCCCCGGCCGGGGCGCGCATCATCGACGCCCGCGGCAAGATCGTCACCCCGGGCTTCGTCGCGGTCGATTCCGGCCTAGGCGGCAGCGAGGTGTCCTCGGTGCCCGGCTCGGACGACATGGGCAACCGGTCGAACACCCTGAGCGCCGCCTTCGACGTCTCCTACGGCCTCGACCCCTGGTCCTTCACCCTGCCGGTGGCCCGGCTGGGCGGCCTGACCCGGGCGGTGGTGGTGCCGACCCACGCCGGCTCGTCCAACACCGACATCCACGAACATGACGCCGCCGGCGCCGGCGAGGGCGGCTATCACGATCCGGGCCTGTTCGGCGGCCAGGCGGCGGTGATCCACCTGGGCCAGGGCGCCGACATCCTGGTGCGGCCGCGGGTGGCCATGGTCGCGCCGTTCGGCGAGGCCGGGGCCGGGGTCGCCGGGGGCGCGCGCGGCGCCGCCTATGTGCTGTTCAAGGAGACCCTGGCCGAGGTGCGGCTCTACGCCCGCAACCGCCAGGCCTATGAGCGGGCCGGCCTGCGCGACCTGATGCTGTCGCGGGCCGACCTCGAGGCGCTGGTGCCGGTGGCCGAGGGGCGCATGCCGCTGATCATCAGCGCGCACCGCGCCGCCGACATCCTGCAGGTGCTGCGTCTCGCCCGCGAGGAGGGCCTGAGGGTCATTCTCGACGGGGCCGAGGAAGGCTGGCTGGTGGCCGACCAGATCGCCGCCGCGCGCGTACCGGTGCTGCTCAGCGCCACCGCCAACCTGCCGGGCAACTTCGAGACCCGCGCCGCCCATCTGGGCAACGCCGCGGCGCTCAACGCCGCCGGGGTGACCATCGCCATCAAGGGGGTGGGCGTGCACCGGGCCCGCGAGGCCCGCTACAACGCCGGCAACGCCGTGGCCCACGGCCTGCCGCACGCGGCGGCGCTGGCCGCCCTGACGGTCAATCCGGCGCGCATCTTCGGCGACGAGGGCCGCTACGGCGTCCTCGCCCCCGGGGCCGAGGCCGATGTGGTGGTCTGGTCCGGCGACCCGCTGGAGCCGCTGAGCCAGCCGGAGGCCATGTTCATCGCCGGGGCGCAACAGCCGCTGACCAGCCGCGGCCTGATGCTGCGCGACCGCTACCGCGACGGCGGCGAAGGGGCCCTGCCCCCGGCCTACAGCCGCTGAGGATCCCGTGGCGCCTCCCTTCCCCCGCGGGGAGGGGAGGCGCTAAAGGAGCCCATGCCGATCCCCGAGGACGAGCTCGAGTTCCGCTTCTTCCGCGCCGGCGGTCCGGGCGGGCAGAACGTCAACAAGACCTCGACCGCGGTGCAGCTGCGCTTTGACGCGCGGAACTCCCCCTCCCTGAGCGATCCCGTGCGCGAGCGGCTGCTGAAGCTGGCCGGGGCGCGCGCCACCCAGGCCGGCGAGATCCTGATCACCGCCGTGCGGTTCCGCACCCAGGAGCGCAACCGCGCCGACGCGGTCGAGCGGCTCAACGCCCTTGTGGACAAGGCCATGATCGCGCCGGTGAAGCGCATCGCCACCCGGCCGACGCTCGGCTCGAAGACACGCCGGCTGGAGGCCAAGGGCCGTCGCGCCGAGGTCAAGGCCGGACGGGGCCGGCCGAACCTCGACTGACTTCCCCTGACGCGCGAGTCGCGGTTGCCCGATCTGCGTGGTTAATCTACGCCTTGCGTATCGTCGTTCGTGGACGATGCTGGAGGGGGATATTTGATGCTGGGTTCGCTTCTGGTCGCCGCCCTGATGTCGGGGCCTGCGACCGACGACTGCCGGCCGCACCCGCACACGCCGGGCGATGGCTGCGAGTGCGTCTATGACGTCGTGTTCTATACGCCGCGCCCGCCGGGGCCGCCGATCCATGTCAGCGCGCCCGGCGTCCGCGTGCGCGGCGCGCCGGTGCATGTGCCGGGCCATGTGGTGCATGTCTCTGGGCCGCCGATCTATGTCGACGCCCCGCCGGTGCACGTGGCGCCGTCGCACATCCACATCGCCCGCCCGGACATCCGCGTGCGGCCGTCCGAGGTGATCGTGGCCCCGCCGGTGGTGACCTTCGAGGGCTGCCCGGCCGGCAGCGTCTGCCCGCCCGGCCGTCCCTGAGGACCGTCGCGACCCGACAGGGTGAAGGGGGGGCGGGGCCGGGGGGCGCCGCCCCCCTTGGCGTTTCAGGACCAGTGTTTCAGGGTCGTCTTTTCAGGGCCGGCACAGCCGGCGCGCCTCGGCGGCGAGGCCGAGACGGCCAGCCTCGAGGGCCATGCGCTCGGCGGCGGCGCAGTCGCCGGCGGCCAGCCGCGCCCCGACCGTGCGGCGCAGGGCCGCCTCGGCCTCGGCGCGGGCCTGCAGGGTGCGGGCGGTGCGGCGCTGGGCCGGGGTGCACAGGGACAGCCAGGAGGCCTCGGCGCAGCGCAGCACGAGGTCTTCCTCGGCCGGCGACAGGACCGGGGCGTCGACCGATGCCGGGGCCGGGGCCGCCGCGGCGACGGCGCCGGTGGCGCCGTCCAGTCCGGCGGGCACGACCGTGATGTCGGGCATCTGGTAGCGGCAGACCCAGCGGCCGTCCTCGAACAGACAGGACTCCAGGGTGGCGCGCGCGCCGGTCGGTGCGCCGGCCGGGGTTGCCGGCGGCGCGGCCTGGGGCGACAGGGCGAGCAGGGTCAAGGCGATGGCCAGCATGTCCCCTCCGGCCCCGACTATCGGCGCAAACGCGGCGGGCGCCAACCGGCAGGGCTCAGGTCGGGTCGCCTGCCCCCCCGGCCGGGTTGAGCTTCCAGCGGATGCGGGTCTCGGCGTCGGTGCGGGCCGAGCCGCGCACCACGATCTGCATGGCCCGGCGGGTCAGGCCGTCCTCGACGTGGACCGAGGGCTCGATGGCCACGTCGGGCCCGTCGGTTCGGAACCACCAGCCCCGGCCGGAATGGCCGCGCAGCAGGATCGAACGCCGGTCGCGCGCGAGCGAGGCCTGGACGCCCGGCTCCAGATGGAAGCGCACGGCGTAGGGGGCGGCGATGATGCGCGCCGCCTGGGACTCGCCCCGGCCATAGCCGGGGGCCGGATGCAGCCGCTCCTCGGCGCGCAGCTCGTCGAGGCGCTGGTCGAGATAGAGCCGGCGCTGGTGCAGCAGGCCGTAGGGTTTGACCCAGCCGTCGTGCTCCAGCTCCAGCCAGACGGCGCCCTCGGCCTCGCGGTGCTGTTCGCTGACCTTGATGTCGGCGCCGATCAGGCGCGGGCCCAGCAGGTCGGCGCGCCAGCCGCCCAGCGGCTCGCCCAGCGAGCCGTCGCCGAGGGTCAGGGTCGAGGCCGCCGGGGTCAGGCGCAGGGCCTGACGCTCGACGGCGCGGGGCGTCCAGGCCGAGCCGCTGACCAGCCGGTCGCGGCCGCAGACGATCTCCAGCGCCAGCGGCTGGGCGCAGGCGGTTCCGCCCCAGGCCCCGCGCGGCGGCGGGGCAGCGTCGGCGATCAGGGTCAGCAGCGGGCTGGCGATGCGGCGGAAGCCGGCGGTGGCGCCCGGGCCGGGGGCCTCGGGGGCGGCCTCGCGGTCGGCGAGGGCGGCGGCGACGCGCGCCACGCTGGCCGGTCCGCCGCCCTGCAACGCCACCAGCCGCCCGTCGGGCAGGGTCAG
>JAATWA010000007.1:89027-118698 GCA_013361095.1 Pseudanabaena biceps
GACTCCCACGCCGAACGCCCCTACCACAGCCCCGCCGCCCGCGCCGACGAGGCGCACTGAGGGGGGGCTCGCCGAGCCCCTCCGTCTCGCCGGCTTCGCCGTCGATCCACCTCCCCATTCCATGGGGAGGAGAGGCGCCTTTCCTCCCCACGTCAGTGGGGAGGGGGACCACGCGAAGCGTGGTGGAGGGGCCGCCCGGCTTCTCGCCCCCCCTGTCCCCGACGCCCGCGCGGCGTATAAGCGCGCGATGAAGTTTCTCGACCAGGCCAAGATCTACATCCGCTCCGGCAACGGCGGCGGGGGCTCCGTCTCGTTCCGGCGCGAGAAGTTCATTCCCGAGGGCGGGCCCGACGGCGGCGACGGCGGCCGCGGCGGCGACGTCTGGATCGAGGCGGTCGAGGGGCTCAACACCCTGATCGACTACCGCTACCAGCAGCACTTCCGGGCCCAGACCGGCCACCACGGCCAGGGCCGGCAGATGCACGGGGCCAAGGGCGACGACGTGGTGCTTAAGGTGCCGGTCGGCACCCAGGTGCTCGACGAGGACAAGGAGACGGTGCTCGTCGACATGGATCACGCGGGCAAGCGCGTGCGGCTGCTGGCCGGCGGCAACGGCGGCTGGGGCAACACCCGCTTCAAGGGCCCGGTCAACCGCGCCCCGACCCACGCCAACCCCGGCCAGGAGGGCGAGGAGCGCTGGATCTGGCTGCGCCTCAAGCTGATCGCCGACGTCGGCCTCGCCGGCCTGCCCAACGCCGGCAAGTCCACCTTCCTCGCCGCCGTCTCGGCGGCCCGGCCCAAGGTGGCGGACTATCCCTTCACCACCCTGACCCCCAACCTCGGCGTGGTCGACCTGAGCGCCACCGAGCGCTTCGTCATCGCCGACATCCCCGGCCTGATCGAGGGGGCGCACGAGGGGGCCGGGCTCGGCACGCGCTTCCTCGGCCACGTCGAGCGCACCGGCTGCCTGATCCACCTCATCGACGCCACCCAGGACGATGTGGTCGAGGCCTGGCGCATCATCCGCGGCGAGCTGGAGGCCTATGGCCAGGGCCTCGGCGACAAGCCGGAAATCCTCGCCCTCAACAAGGTCGACGCCCTGACCCCCGAGCTGCGCGCCGAAAAGGCCGCGGAGCTTGAGGCCGTGGCCGGGCGCACGCCCTTCCTCGTCTCGGGCGTCTCGGGCGAGGGGGTCACCGCCGTGCTGCGCGCCGCCTGGGCCGAGGTGCTGAAGCGCCGCGGCGAGGCCCCGCCGTCCGACGACGAGGACGACCTCGGCCCGATCGAGACCACCCCCGGCGGCTGGACGCCCTGAAGTCGGCGGGCGCCGCTGGCCGCCCTGACCCCCGCGTGTTAGGGCCGGGCTGAGCATAAGTCCGCGGCCGGTCCGGAGAGCCCGCTTGCCCCTGTTCCACGCCGGCCCCGCCCCGCGCCTGACGGGTCCCCGTCGCGGCGGCCTGACCGGCCTGCCGCTGGCGCCGGGGATGCGCGTGGGGCTGTTCGGCGGCTCGTTCAATCCGGCCCATGAGGGCCACCGCCATGTGGCGGAGACGGCCCTGCGCCGGCTCGATCTGGACCGGGTGGTGTGGCTGGTGTCGCCGCAGAACCCGCTGAAGCGCGCCGATGAGACCGCGCCGCTGGCCGCGCGCATGGCCAGCGCCCGGGCCCTGGCGACGGGGCCGGCGATGATCGTCTCGGACCTGGAGACGCGCATCGGCACGCGCTGGACCATCGACACCCTGCGGGCCGTGACCGCGCGGCATCCGGGCGTGCAGTTCGTCTGGCTGATGGGCTCGGACAATCTGGCCGGCTTTCACCGCTGGCGCGGCTGGACCGACATCTTCCGGCTGATGCCCATCGCCGTGGTGGCCCGGCCCGGCTCGCTGCTGGAGAGCCGCACGGCCCCGGCGGCGACCCGCTTCGCCGGCTTCCGCGTCCCCGAGCGGGAGGCGCGCGGCCTGCCCGGACGGGCGGCCCCGGCCTGGACCTGGCTGGGCGCGCCGCTGCATCCCCAGAGCTCCACCGCCCTGCGCGCCCTGCAGGCGACGGGCGGCGCCGCAGGCCCCCGGTCGCCCGGCGCGTGACGGCGGGGGCCGCATCTGCTACAGGTCAGGGCCGTATCCGGTTTTCTGGAGTGCTCCGCTGACCCCCCCGCCCGCGTCTGACGCGACCCTCGACGACGACTTCGACCCCTCGCCTGCCGCCGACGCCGCGCCGCTGCCGACCGGCGCCACCCCGGTCGAGGACGCCCTGCTGGCCAAGCTCGACGACGACAAGGCCCAGGACATCGTCCTGATCGACCTGCGCGGCAAGAGCGCCATGGCCGACGCCATGATCATCGCCTCCGGCCGCTCGCACCGCCATGTGGGCGCCATCGCCGACCACCTGCTGCGCACCCTCAAGGACCTCGGCCTGGGCAAGGCGCGGGTCGAGGGCCTGCCGCACTGCGACTGGGTGCTGATCGACGCCGGGGACGTGATCGTCCACCTGTTCCGGCCCGAGGTGCGCGCCTTCTACAACATCGAGAAGATCTGGTCGGTTGAGTCCGGCGGCCACCGCGCCGCGACCCACTGAGCCCTGCCGGGCCATGCGTCTGACCCCATGCGTCTGACTCCATGCGTCTGACTCTGGCCGCCATCGGCAAGCCCGGCCGCGGGCCCGAGGCCCAGTTGGCCGAGGACTACGCCCGTCGCGCCACTCTCGCCGGCCGGCCGCTGGGGCTGGGGCCGCTGGAGCTGCTGGACCTCGAACCGCGCAAGCCGGGCGCCGCGGCCGAAGGGGCGCTGCTGCTGGAGGCGGCGGAGGGGGCCTACCTGGTCGCCTGCGACGAGCGCGGCAAGGCCTGGCGCTCGCGCGACTTCGCCGACTGGATCGGGGCCCTGCGCGACCAGGGCGAGCGCCGGCTGGTGTTCGCCATCGGCGGCGCCGACGGCCACGATCCGCAGGTGCGGGCCGCCGCCCGCGCCACCCTCGCCTTCGGGCCCCAGACCTGGCCGCACGCCCTGGCCCGGGCCATGCTGGCCGAACAGCTGTATCGGGCCGTGACGATCCTGGCCGGATCACCCTACCATCGCGACTGATGCGTCGCGCCCCCGTCCTTGCGGCCCTTCCCGTGGCCCTGCTGCTCGCCGCCGGCCCCGCCGCCGGCCGGCAGGATCCGCCGCGCCCGGAGGTGACCCGGCTGCAGGGCGAGGAGCGCGACGCTCAGGTGCGGGCCCGGCGGCTGCGCGCCGATGCGGCCCAGGCCCGGGCCGAGCTGGAGCAGCTGCGCACCCGGCTGGCGACCCTGCGCGCCGAGGCCGAGGACGAGGACAGCCGCATCGCCGCCCAGCGCGCCCGGCTGGCCGAGCTGAACGCCCGCGAGGCGCGGCTGGCGGCCGAACTGGTGGCCGCCCGCGGCGGCCAGGCGCGGGTGCTGTCCAGCCTCGCCCGGCTGAGCCGTGATCCGCCGCCGGCCCTGCTGATCCCGGCGGAGCAGGCGGTCGACGCCACCCGCGCCGCCATCCTGATGAAGGCCGTGGCCCCGGAGCTGGAGCGGCGCGTGGCCCTGATCCGCGCCCGCCAGGCCGATCTGGCGCGGGTGCGGCGGCTGGCCGCCCTGTCCAGCGCCGAGCTGTTCACCCTCGAGAGCCGGCGGCTGGATCGCCGCGCCGAGATCGACGCCATGAGCGCCCGGCGGCTGCAGCTGGTCGCCGTGCTGGAGGCCGAGGCGGTCGAGGCCGAGCGCGTGGCCCGGGCGCTGCAGACGCGGCTGCGGGCGCTCGGGGCCCGGCCCCTGCCGCCGCCCGAGGGCGAGAGCGCCACCACGGTGCAGCGCCTGCCGGCCGGCCGCGCCCGGCTGGAGCGGCCGCTCGACGGGGCGCCGGGGGCCCGCTTCGGCGAGGGCTCGGGCGGCTGGCGCTGGAGCCGCGGCGGCGAGGTGCGGGCGCCCGCCAACGCCACCGTGGCCCACATCGGCCGCATCGACGGCTTCGGCCCGGTGATGATCCTCGACCTCGGCCCCGGCTGGCGCGCCGTGATCGGCGGGGTCGACGCCCCGGCGGTGAGCGAGGGCCAGCGGGTCGAGGGCGGCCAGACCCTCGGCCGGGCCGGCGAGGAGGTCTATTTCGAGCTGCGCCGCGAGGAGCGGCCGATCGATCCGGCCCCGTGGCTGGACTGAACCGCCCGGGCGGGCGCATATCGTCGCCGGGGGCGGGAACGGCCTTGGTTTCGGCGCCGGGCCGTGGCCCATTGGCGGAGCGGGCGCGTCAGGCGCCCTGAAGAGGACTTTCGGTGACGGGCATTCGCAAGCTGGCCGCGGTGGGGATCGCGGCCCTGGTGATCGGCGCCGGCGGCGCCACGGTGGTGGCGGGCCAGACCCCGCGCGACGAAACCTTCCGCATGCTGGAGCTGTTCGGCGACGTGCTGTCGATCGTCGAGCAGGCCTATGTGGTGCCGACCGACAACCGCAAGCTCATCGAGGCCGCGCTGGACGGCATGATGACGGCGCTGGACCCGCACTCGAACTATCTGGCCCCCGACGACTTCGGCGAGCTGCAGGAGCGGACCGAGGGCCAGTATTCCGGCGTCGGCCTGACCATCACCGCCGAGGGCGGGCTGATCAAGGTGATCTCGCCGATGGACGGGGGGCCCGCCGCCCGCGCCGACGTCCAGGCCGGCGACGTGATCTCGGCCATCGAGGGGCTGAGCACCGCCGGCATGACCGTCTCGGACGTGTCCGAGCGGCTGCGCGGCGCCGCGGGCACGTCGGTCACCGTCACCTTCCTGCGCGACGGCGAGGAGCCGCGCGAGGTGGTGCTGACCCGCGAGGTGATCCGCATCGAGGCCGTCACCGGCCGGCTGGAGGGCGACTTCGGCTATCTGCGCATCTCCACCTTCAACGAGAACACCGGCCGCGAGCTGCGCCAGACGATCGAGCGGCTGAAGGCCGAGAAGCCCGACCTGCAGGGCTTCGTCGTCGACCTGCGCAACAATGGCGGCGGGCTGCTGACCGCGGCCATCGAGGTCTCCGACGCCTTCCTCGAGCGCGGCGAGATCGTCAGCCAGCGCGGCCGGCGGCCCGACCAGATCGAGCGCTACGCGGCCCGGCCGGGCGACCTGACCGGCGGCCTGCCGCTGGTGGTGCTGATCAACTACGGTTCGGCCTCGGCCTCGGAGATCGTCGCCGGGGCGCTGAAGGACCACGAGCGCGCCACCCTGCTGGGGCTGACCACCTTCGGCAAGGGCTCGGTGCAGACCGTGATCCCGCTGCGCGGCGGCGAGGACGGCGCCCTGTCGATCACCACGGCGCGCTACTACACGCCGTCGGGCCGCTCGATCCAGAAGATCGGGGTCGAGCCGGATCTGGAGGTAGCCCGCTCGGCCGCCGAGGCGCGCATCGTCTCGCGCTCCAGCTTCATCTATTCCGAGGCCGCCTACGCCACCGCCCTGGACGCCTCGATCGGGGCCGAGCGGCGCGGCGCCCACCCGCCGCTGGAAGCCCCCGGCGACAGCTATGACAGCAGCGCCGACTACCAGCTGCAGCGGGCGCTGGACGTGCTGCGCGCCCGCGGCGACCTGACCCGGCTGGCCGCGGCCCCCGAGGGGATCGTGGTGACGCCGCGCGAGACCGAGGTGGCGGCGGCGGATGAGGCCCCGCAAGCCGACTGACCCGGCCGCATGCCTAACGGCCCGTTAGGCTTTCTTAACCGGGGCGGGCCAAGCTGGGCCTGAGGGAGTCCGCCCGGGGCTCCGCAGCGTCCGTTCGTCCGCATGTTCGCCAAACGCCAGTCCGCGCTCGCCGCCGCCGCCGGCCGGGCTCCGGGGACCGGAGGGTCCCGGCCGGGGCCCGGACCGCTGATCCGTTTCCTCAAGCGCCCGGTGGTGGCCGTCGGCGCCGCCGGCCTGATGACGCTCGGGGCCGCCGCCCTGTTCCTGATTGTGCTGGGCGACCCGCGCGCCGGCACGCCCTCGGCCCGGGTGGCCCTGAGCCGCGAGGCGCCGCCGCCGGCCGAGGCGCCCTCGGCCTATGAGGTGTTCGCCGCCGACGTGTTCGGCCTGTACCAGGACCCCTCGGCCCTGCCCGAGGGCATGGCCGCCGACGCCGCCATCATCACCCTGCCGGACGGGACCCAGGCCGCCGGCGGGGCCGGGATCACTGCGCCGGTGCTGCCGGCCCGGCCGCTGCCGCCGGCGCCGATCGCGGGCCTGAGCCGGCCTGGCCCGGACGGCCCCCTGCCGGTCATCGCCGCCGACGGCCGCACCGCCGCGACCGCCTATGCCCGGCCCTTCCAGCCCGACGGCCGCCCGCGGGTGGCCCTGATCGTCGGCGGGCTGGGCCTCAACGCCGCCACCACCCGCGCCGCCATCGAGCGGCTGCCGGCCGAGGTGACGCTCAGCTTTGTGCCCCACGCCGAGGGGCTGCAGGGCTGGATCGACCTGGCCCGCGCCCACGGCCACGAGGTGCTGATCGAGCTGCCGCTGGAGCCGACCGGCTATCCCGACAATGACCCGGGCCCGTGGACCCTGCTGGCCAACGAGGGGCCGGAGGCCATGGAGGGCAAGCTCAACTGGATCCTGTCGCGGGCCCAGGGCTACTACGGCCTGACCAACTATCTGGGCGACCGCTTCGCCGCCTCGGACGTGGCCGCCGCCGACCTGATGAGCGCCCTGCGCGAGCGCGGCCTCGCCTTCATCGACGACGGCACCCTGGCGCGGCGGCCGGGGGCATTCGCCCGCGCCACCGCCACCACGGTGATCGACGAGACCCAGACGCCGGCGGCCATCATCGCCCGGCTGAACGCCCTGGAGGCGGCCGCCAAGACCCGCGGCCAGGCCCTCGGCGCCGGCTTCTCCTATCCGGTGACGGTCGAGGCCGCCGCCCGCTGGACCGCCGGCCTCAACGCCCGCGGCGTCCAGCTGGCCCCTGCCTCCGCCATGACCCGCCGCCCCGGGCGGTAGGGGCCGCTCGCCCCTCCGTCACGGCGCTTCGCGCCGCGCCACCTCCCCATTGCATGGGGAGGAGAGACGCTTTCCTCCCCACGCAGTGGGGAGGGGGACCGCGAAGCGGTGGAGGGGCGAGGGACAGAGGGCTGGTCGCCATTCGCTTCGGGCGCGCAAGGCGCTACACAGGGGGTCTCCCCTGCCGTACGGTTTTTCCCATGCGTTATCTGCACACCATGGTCCGGGTGACGGACCTCGACGCCTCGCTCCGGTTCTGGTGCGACCTGCTGGGCCTGCAGGAGGTCCGGCGCATGGACAATGAGGCCGGGCGCTTCACCCTGGTGTTCCTCGCCGCGCCGAAGGATCTGGCGCGGTCGGCCGCCGAGCGGGCGCCGGAGGTCGAGCTGACGTACAACTGGGACCCGGAGGTCTATACCGGCGGGCGCAACTTCGGCCACCTGGCCTACAAGTTCGACGACATCTACGCCGCCTGCCAGCGGCTGATTGACGGCGGGGTGACGATCAACCGGCCGCCGCGCGACGGGCGCATGGCCTTTGTCCGCTCGCCGGACGGCATCTCGATCGAGCTGCTGCAGGAGGGCGAACCGCTGGCCCCGGCCGAGCCCTGGGCCTCGATGCCCAACACGGGGACCTGGTGATGCGCGTCGCGGGTCTGATGGTCGCGGCGGCGGCCCTGCTGGCGGGCTGCGCCCAGGTGACGGAATCCCACACCGGCCGCACGGCGACCGAGCAGCTGCTGATCGCGCGCGCCGCCGACCGGGCGGTGGAGGGGCTGGAGCTGCCGGTGCCCAAGTCGTCGCGCATCTTCGTCGACAACAGCTATTTCCAGGCCGAGGGCTCGGCCTACGCCATCAGCGCCGTGCGTCAGGCCCTGTCCGAGGCCGGCCATCCGCTGGCCAATGACCGCAACTCGGCGGACGTGATCCTGGAGATGCGGGCCGGGACCCTGGCGCTGGAGCAGATGCGCCGCGTGTTCGGCCTGCCGCCGCTGCGGGTGCCGATCAACGAGAGCCTGAACGTCGTCTCCCTGCCGGAGCTGTCCGTCTACAGCCGCCGCGACCGGACCGGCGTGGCCGAGTTCTCGGCCTTCGTCTACGACGCCCGCACCGGGGCGCCCCTGGGCGTGGTGCAGCCGATGGTCGGCGAATACCGCATCCGCAGCCACACGGTGCTGATGATCGTCGCCTGGGGCCAGCAGTGGGCCGAGCCCGGCGAGACCGATCCCGGCGACAGCTGGACGGCGTTCTAGCCGCCCGCCCCCATAAGCCCGGGGGTGACGAGCATTTCAAATCAGACGTGAGGTCTCGCCGGACCCCGGGGTCAGGCCGGCGGCTGCGGCGGGGCGAGGATCACCGCGGCGTTGTCGTCGAGCAGATGGGCCAGTTCGGCCAGGGCTTCGGCGCGGGCCGGGCCCTCGCTGGTCTCGATCGCCGCCAGCCGCACCGGCAGGTCCTCGGCGATGCCGCGCAGGATGCACTTCAGGTCGCCGTCGGCGTCGCGGTCGGCCAGCCAGTGATGGGCCTGAAGGTCCAGCGCCGCCAGGGCTTCGGCCTCGGCCTTGAGCGCCCGGAAGGCCGCGCTGGCGGGGAAGGCGGGGGCCAGGCCGGCGCCGTCGGCGGTCCAGGCCTCGACCCGGGCCTTCAGAGTCCCGGCGCGGGTGACGATGTCGCGGAACAGGGGCTCGGCGGCGAGGGCGGCGTCGAGCGCCGCCGGGGCGGGCGGGACCGCGGCCGCCGGGGCGTCGACCGACGCCGGGCCGGCCAGCGTCAGGATCAGGGCGGAGGCGAGGGCGGCGCCGCAGGCCATGGCGGACTCCAGTTGTGATGGCGGCGCAACCGAATCGCCGTTGATCCAGTCTGGACCCGCCCCGTAAACGAGGCGTTGCGCCTGTTGCCTCCCCCAGCCCTCCTCTGACGCCCTCGCGGAGACCGCCATGCCGACCGACGCCGCTCCCCCGTCCACGACCGAGACCGCCTGGGCCGCCCTGACCGCCGCCGCGCGGGCCGCGGCGTCGACCCGGCTGGCCGACCTGTTCGCCGCCGAGCCGGACCGGCTGGGGCGGCTGACGCTGGAGGCGGCGGGGCTGCATCTGGACCTGTCGAAACAGGGCTGGGACGCCGCGACGTTCAGCGCGGCGCTGGATCTGGCCCGGGCGACCGGGGTCGAGGCGGCGCGGGCGCGGCTGTTCGGCGGCGAGGCGGTGAACCTGACCGAAGGGCGGGCGGTGCTGCACCCGGCCCTGCGCGCGTCCGACGGGGCGGCCTATGCCGCGCTGGGGGAGCCGGTCTCGGCCGAGGTCGAGGCGGTCCGCCGGGCCATGGCCGACTATGCCGACGCGGTCCGGGCGGGGCGCGAGACCGGGGCGACCGGCCGGCCGTTCCGGGCGGTGGTGCACATCGGCATCGGCGGCTCGGACCTCGGGCCGCGGCTGGTGTGGGACGCCCTGCGTCCGCTGGACCCGCAGATCGACGTGCGGTTCGTGGCCAATATCGACCCGCGCGAGATGGCCGAGGCCCTGACCGGGCTGGAGCCGGAGACGACGCTGGTCATCGTCGTGTCCAAGACCTTCACCACCCAGGAGACCCTGGCCAACGCCGACCTGGCCCGGGCCTGGCTGGCGGCGGGCCTGCCGGAGACGGGGCGCGAACGGCACATCGTCGGGGTCACGGCGGCGCCGGAGCGGGCCGGGGCCTGGGGCTGCGGCCGCACCTTCGGGTTCCGGGACTGGGTCGGCGGCCGCTACTCCCTGTGGTCGGCGGTGTCGCTGAGCTGCGTCATCGGCCTGGGGCCCGAGGCGTTCGACCGCTTCCTCAAGGGGGCCGAGGCGCTGGACCGGCACTTCCTCGAGGCGCCGCTGGCGCGCAACGCCCCGGTGCTGCTGGCCCTGGCCCAGATCCTCAATGTTGACGCGCTGGAGCGGCCGGCGCGCACGGTCGCGCCCTACGCCCACGGCCTGCGCCGTCTGCCGGCCTTCCTGCAGCAGCTGGAGATGGAGTCGAACGGCAAGCGGGTGACGCGCGATGGCCGGCCGGTGGGGCGCCAGACCTGTCCCGTGGTGTTCGGCGAGCCCGGCACCAACGGCCAGCACGCCTTCTTCCAGCAGATCCACCAGGGGCCGATGGTGGTCCCGGCCGAGTTCATCGTGGTGCGGCGGACGCACGAGACCGCGACCGAGGCGCCCCTGTGGGCCAACGCCCTGGCCCAGGCCCAGGCGCTGATGATCGGCAAGGCGGAGGCGGAGGCCCATGCGGAGCTGCTGGCCGGCGGCGCGTCCGCGGCCGAGGCCGACCGGCTGGCGGCGCACAAGACCTTCCCCGGCGACCGGCCGTCGACGACGATCCTGCTGCCGGCCCTGACGCCGGAGGCGCTGGGGGCGCTGCTGGCCCTCTATGAGCACAAGACCTTCGTCGAGGGGGTGATCTGGAACATCAACAGCTTCGACCAGTGGGGCGTCGAGCTGGGCAAGGTGCTGGCGAAGGCGATCCTGAAGGATGTTGACGCCGGGGCCGCGTCTGATGCGCTGGACCCCTCGACCGCCGACCTGCTGACGCGGCTGCTGTAGGGGACCCGCCATGGCCGATCACGCCACGCCCAACCTGCCGGCCCGGGACTTTTCGGCGACCGCGGCCTTCTATGCGAGGCTCGGCTTCGCGGAGCGCTATCGCGACCGCGGCTGGATGATCCTGGAGCGCGGCGGGCTGACGCTGGAGTTCTTCCTGTACCCCGACCTCGACCCGGCGCAGAGCAGCTTCTCGTGCTGCCTGCGGCTGGACGATCTGGGCGGCTTCTACGCTGTTTGCCGGGCCGCCGGCCTGCCGGAGACGACCACCGGCTGGCCCCGCCTGCACCCGCCGCGCGACGAGCCCTCGGGGGTGCGGGTGGCCTATATGATCGACCCCGACGGGACCCTGCTGCGGCTGGTGGCCAACTGAGGGGGCGCTCTCCTCCCCCATAGCGAAGCGTATGGGGGAGGGGGACCCCGCGCAGCGGGGTGGAGGGGGCGAGGTCAGGCGCAGCGCTTGCGGTCGCCCCCTCCACCGCTTCGCGGTCCCCCTCCCCCGCGCGCGGGGGAGGAGAAAGAGCCTTCGCCCCTTACCAACGCCGGTCGTAGCGGTATTCGCGGCGTTCGCGGCGGTCGCTCTGGCGGTACTGGCGGCGTTCCCAGCGGTCGTAGCCGTCGCGGCTGTTGATGCCGTGCTCGCGCTCCCAGTGGCCCTGGTTGCGCCAGCAGCGGCCGTCGCGCCAGTAGCCGCAGTCGCCGCGCCGGTAGCTGTCGTAGCCGTAGCTGTAGCGGGAGCCGCCGTAGTAGGGGCGGCCGCGATAGTCGCGGTGGTCGCTGGAGGCCGAGGCCCCGAGGGCGGCGCCGGCGAGGGCCCCGCCGGCGACGTAGCGGCCGTCGCCGTCGCCGATAATCGCCCCGGCCACGGCGCCGACGGCGGCGCCGATCAGGACGTCCTCCGTGCGGTCGTCGTCGCGGTCACGGCGTCGGTCGCGGCGATCGTCGCGGTCATACCGGTCGTAACGGTCATAACGATCGTACCGGTCATACGTCTGGGCCGCGGCGGGGGCGGCGGCGACCAGGGCCGCGCCCGCGACGGCCACGAAAGCGCCGCCGAGGGCGGCGATACGGAACGGGGTCGGCCTCATGGCGATCTCCTGTCGGTTCAGGCCCCCACCCTGACCGGCGGTCGCTGAACGGACCTGCAGGGTCCGGTTCATCCGCGGTTCATTTTGGCCCGGGCGCGGCGTCGCGGCGCTTGACGCCCGTCCGCCCCGACCCTATCTGCCCGGCCGTTAGCACTCCCGGTCGTCGGCTGCCAAAGCCGCCGGGAGCCCTTCTGACTTCGACCCCATTGGGAGAACCATAGATGGCGTTTCGTCCTCTCGGAGACCGCGTGCTGGTGAAGCGCGTGGAAGAAGAGTCCAAGACCAAGGGCGGGATCATCATCCCCGACACCGCCAAGGAAAAGCCGCAGGAAGGCGAAGTCGTCGCCGTCGGCCCGGGCGCCCGCGACGACAGCGGCAAGGTCAACGCCCTGGAGCTGAAGGCCGGCGACCGCATCCTGTTCGGCAAGTGGTCGGGCACCGAGGTCAAGATCGACGGTGAAGACCTGATCATCATGAAGGAATCGGACGTCCTGGGCGTCCTGAGCTGAGGTTTGGTGAAGAGTGAACAGTGCTAGTGAGCAGTCTGTGCTCACTCTCTGCTCACTTCTTGCTCACCCCTCGCTCACTCTTCACTAGCACTTTTCACGAAGGAGCAGCCTGATGGCCGCCAAGATCGTACAGTTCAACACCGACGCGCGCGACAAGATGCTGCGCGGCGTCAACGTCCTCGCCAATGCGGTGAAGGTCACCCTCGGCCCCAAGGGCCGCAACGTCGTCATCCAGAAGTCCTTCGGCGCCCCGCGCTCGACCAAGGACGGCGTCTCGGTCGCGAAGGAGATCGAGCTGGAGGACGCCTTCGAGAACATGGGCGCCCAGATGATCCGCGAGGTGGCGTCCAAGACCAATGACATCGCCGGCGACGGCACCACCACCGCCACCGTGCTGGCTCAGGCCATCGTCCGCGAAGGCCTGAAGTCGGTGGCCGCCGGCATGAACCCGATGGACCTGAAGCGCGGCATCGACAAGGCCGTCGGCGTGGTCATCGAAGAGGTCAAGGCGAACGCCAAGAAGGTCTCGGCCAACTCGGAAATCGCCCAGGTCGGCACCATCTCGGCCAACGGCGAGAGCGAGATCGGTGACATGATCGCCAAGGCCATGGAAAAGGTCGGCAAGGAGGGCGTGATCACGGTCGAGGAAGCCAAGACCGCCGAGACCGAGCTCGACGTCGTCGAGGGCATGCAGTTCGACCGCGGCTACCTGTCGCCCTACTTCATCACCAACGCCGACAAGATGGAGGCCGTCCTCGAGGAGCCGCTGATCCTGCTCCACGAGAAGAAGCTGTCCTCGCTGCAGACCATGCTGCCGGTGCTGGAAGCCGTGGTGCAGTCGGGCCGTCCGCTGCTGATCATCGCCGAGGACATCGAAGGCGAAGCGCTGGCCACCCTGGTGGTCAACAAGCTGCGCGGCGGCCTGAAGGTCGCCGCCGTCAAGGCGCCGGGCTTCGGCGACCGCCGCAAGGCCATGCTGGAAGACATCGCCGTCCTGACCGGCGGCCAGGTGATCTCGGAAGACCTCGGCATCAAGCTCGAGAACGTCACCCTCGACATGCTCGGCCGCGCCAAGAAGGTCACCATCACCAAGGACGACACCACCATCGTGGACGGCGTCGGTGAGAAGGACGCGATCGAGGCCCGCATCGGCCAGATCAAGAAGCAGATCGAGGAGACCACCTCGGACTACGACAAGGAGAAGCTGCAGGAGCGTCTGGCCAAGCTGGCCGGCGGCGTCGCGGTGATCCGCGTCGGCGGCTCGACCGAGGTCGAGGTCAAGGAGAAGAAGGACCGCGTTGACGACGCCCTCAACGCCACCCGCGCGGCGGTCGAGGAAGGCATCGTCCCGGGCGGCGGCATCGCCCTGCTGAAGGCCTCCAAGGCCCTCGAGGGCGTCACCGGCGCCAACGCTGACCAGAACGCCGGCGTGGCCATCATCCGCCGCGCCCTGCAGGCCCCGATCCGTCAGATCTCGGAGAACGCCGNCTCGATCACCTCCCACTTCGAGGAGTCGATCATCACCGGCACCCGGGCGATGTCCGGCTCCGCCGCGATCAGGTTCAGGAAGGTGACCATGGCCGCCTGCGAGTCGAGCAGGCCCTCGTCCATGTTGACGTCGATGACCTGCGCCCCGGCCTCGACCTGCTGGCGCGCGATCGACAGGGCCTCGGGGTAGTTCCCCTCGACGATCAGCTTCCGGAATTTCGCCGAGCCGGTGACGTTGGTCCGCTCGCCGACGTTGATGAAAACAGGGCGCATTCAGCTCCTCCCCTGCGAAGCGGGGGAGGGGGACCGCGCGAAGCGCGGTGGAGGGGGCGACGACAGCATTTCGCGTTCCGTCAGGCCGAAGGGGCAGACTCGTTGGTGGTCGAGGTGGGCATGGCCGCCCCCTCCACCGCTTCGCGGTCCCCCTCCCCCGCGAAGGGGCGGGGGAGGAGCGTCCGTCATCGACCTCACGCCCCCACCTCGAACGGTTCGAGGCCGGACAGGCGAAGGGCCGTTGGCCGCTCCGGGATGGCGCGGGGCGGGACGCCGGCGACCTCCCTGGCCACGCAGGCGATATGCTCCGGCGTGGTGCCGCAGCAGCCGCCGACGATGTTCACGAGGCCCGACTTGGCCCACTCCTCGATGAAGTGGGCCGTCTCGTGCGGCTGCTCGTCGTACTGGCCCATGGCGTTCGGCAGGCCGGCGTTGGGGAAGGCGGCGACCAGGGTGTCAGCGATGCGGCTGAGCTCGGCGATATACGGGCGCATCAGGTCGGCTCCGAGCGCGCAATTCAGGCCGATTGCGAACGGCTTGGCATGCCGCACCGAGTGCCAGAAGGCCTCGGCGGTCTGGCCCGACAGGGTGCGGCCCGAGCGGTCGGTGATGGTGCCGGAGATCCACAGGGGCAGGGGCTCGTAACCCTCGTCCTGCAGGTCGAGGATGGCCTTGATCGCCGCCTTGGCGTTGAGGGTGTCGAAGATGGTCTCGACCAGGAAGATGTCGACCCCGCCCTCGTGCAGGGCCCGGGCCTGTTCCCTGTAGGCGTCATAGACCTCATCGAAGGTCACGGCGCGGTAGCCGGGGTCATTGACGTCGGGGCTGATCGACAGGGTGCGGTTGGTCGGGCCGATCGAGCCGGCGACGAAGCGGGGCTTGTGCGGCTCCTTCTCGGTCCAGCGGTCGGCGACCTCGCGGGCGATGCGCGCGCCCTCGAAGTTCAGGTCCCAAACCGCGGATTCCAGACCGTAATCGGCCTGGCCGATCGAGGTCGAGGAGAAGGTGTTGGTCTCCGAGATGTCGGCCCCGGCGGCGTAGTAGCGGTCGTGCAGGTCCGCGATGATGTCCGGCCGCGTCAGGATCAGCAGGTCGTTGTTGCCCTTCTGCGGGTGGTTGTGCCCGGCGAAGCGCTCGCCGCGGAAATCCTCCTCCGACAGGTCCTCGCGCTGGATCATCACCCCCCAGCTGCCGTCGAGCACGAGGATCCGCTCCTGCGCCGCGGCTTTCAGGGCGGCGATGCGGTCGGCGCGGGTCATGGGTGGTGATCCTTCAGAAGCCCCTCCGTCTCGCCGGCTGCGCCGGCGATCCACCTCCCCACTGCATGGGAAGGAGAGGTGATTTCCTCCCCACGAAGTGGGGAGGGGGACCGCGAAGCGGTGGAGGGGCGACCCCTCATGCCGCCACCTCGCGCACGCCCAGAACCCTGCAGATGGCGTAGACCAGATCGGCGCGGTTCAGGGTGTAGAAGTGGAAGTCGGCGAAGCCTTCCTCCTGCAGCCGGGCGCAGGTCTCGGCGGCCACCGAGGCGGCGATCAGCCGGCGGGTGTCCGGGTCGTCGTCCAGCCCCTCGAAATGCCCGGCCAGCCATGACGGGACGGATGCGCCGCAGGCGGCGCTCATGCGCTTCAGGCCGGCGAAGTTGGTCACCGGCATGATGCCCGGGATGATCGGCAGGGTCACGCCTGCCGCCCGCACCCGGTCGCGGAAGCGCAGGAAGGCGTCGATGTCGAAGAAGAACTGGCTGATGGCCCGGGTCGCCCCGGCGTCGACCTTGGCCTTCAGGACGTCGATGTCGTGGTCCAGCGACGGGCTCTCCGGGTGCTTCTCCGGATAGACGCCGACGGTGATGTCGAAGCCGCCGACGGCGGCGATGGCGCGCGCCAGTTCGGTGGCGTTGGCGTAGCCGTCCGGGCGGGGCTGATAGACCCCGCCGATGCCGCCGGTCCCCGGCGGGTCGCCGCGCAGGGCCACGATGTGACGCACGCCGCTGGCCTTGTACTCGCGGATCACCTCATCGACCTCGTCGCGGCTGGCCTCGACGCAGGTGAGGTGGGCGGCGGGCTTCAAGGCCGTTTCAGCAAGGATGCGGCTGACGGTCCGGTGCGTGCGCGCGCGGGTGGAACCGCCGGCGCCATAGGTCACCGAGACGAAGGCCGGGTTGAGCGGGGCGAGACGACGGATCGCCTGCCATAGGTTTTCCTCCGCCGCATCGCTCTTGGGCGGGAAGAACTCGAACGAGACGCGCGGCGGCGTCGGGTTGCTGCCCGCGCGCGCGACCGGCCCGAGCGGCGAGAGCAGCAGGGCGCGGGCCTCGGCCAGGTTCAGGGCGGCGGTCATCAGGCGACACTCCGGGCGGCGAGGGCAGGGCGTTCGGCGGTCCAGATGCTGACCGTCAGCCCGTCGGTGTCAGGCGGCAGGGCGATGGGGGCCAGCGGCGTGAGGTTCGCCTCGCTCAGCCAGCGTCGGATCTCGTCGTCAGAGAAGCCCAGTCGCCGGTGCTGGTGCTCCTCGCGCAGTCTCTCCAGCGCGTGGGGGGCGAAGTCGACAATCAGCAGCCGACCGCCCGGGGCGGTGATGCGCGCCGCCTCGGCCACGGCGGCTGCGGGGTCGGCGAGGTAGTGCAGGACCTGGTGCACGACCACCAGGTCGGCGCTCTCGGCCGGCAGGCGGGTGGCGAAGACGTCCCCGTGGCGCAGCTCTACCCGGTCGAGCCCGGCCCGGGCGACGTTGGAGCGGGCGATGTTGAGCATGTTCTGGCTCAGGTCGAGCCCGATCGACATGCGCGCCTTCTTGCCCAGCAGCGTCAGCATCCGGCCCGAGCCGGTGCCCAGATCGACCAGCCGGTCGAAGGGGCCCGGGCCCGCTGCCCGCTCGATCGCCGCCTCCACCGCGCTTTCGCACACATAGAGCGAGCGGATGCGGTCCCAGCTGGGGGCGATCTGTTCGAAATAGGCCTGGGCCTCGGCCTCGCGTTCGCGGCGCACCGCTTCGAGCCGGCGATGGTCGCGCTCGGCGTCCTCGTCCTGCAGTCCGTCCAGCACGGTCTCGGCCAGCCGGCGGGCGATGCGGTCGGACGACAGGCGGTAGAAGACCCGGGCGCCGTCGGGGAAGCGCTCGATCAGCCCGGCCTCGGCCATCAGCTTGAGATGGCGCGACACGCGCGGCTGACTCTGTTCCAGCACCCGCGACAGCTCCATCACCGACAGCTCCTCGTCGGCCAGCAGGGTGAGGATGCGCAGGCGCGTCGCCTCGCCGGCGGCGCGCAGCATCTCCACGGTCTGGTCAGCGGTCAGGGCCATATGTGCATATAAAGATATCTTTATATGATTGCGCAAGCGTCAACGCGCCGGCGCCGCCCTGCAGATCAGCGCACGGGCGTGACGACCGGCTGGCCGGCGAAGTGCGCCGCCAGATTCTGCATCAGGAGGCCCAGCATGGCGGGCACGGCGTGGGTCGTGGCCCCGCCGGTGTGCGGCGTGAGCAGGGTATTGGGGACATCTGTCCAGCGCACCGGATCGGTGGGCTCGACCTCGAACACGTCCAGCGCGGCCCCGCCGAGCGTCCCGGCCTTCAGCGCCGCGATCAGGGCCGGCTCGTCGACCAGCTGACCGCGCGCCACATTGACCAGCAGCCCGTCAGGGCCGAGCGCCGCGATCACCTCGCGGTCGATCAGGCCGCGGTTGCTGTCGTCGGCCTTGCAGGCCACCACCAGTACCTCGGCCCAGCGGGCCAGCTCCGCCAGCGAGGCCACCCGCGGCCAGGCGGCGGCCTTGTCCCGCGGCCCCCACCAGCGGGTCTCCATGCGAAACGCGTCGGCGCGGCGGGCCACCGCCTCGCCGATGGCGCCGAGGCCGACGACGCCCAGCCGGGCCCCGGCCATCGACGGGGTGATGATCTTGTCGTCGGCACGCCAGGTTCCGGCGCGCACGGCCTGGTCGCCGGTGAGGATCTGTCGTCGCGCCGCGAGGATCAGGCCCAGCGCGTGATCGGCCACATCCTCGTGGTTCACGCCGGGCGCATGGCTGACCTCGAGCCCCCGGGCGCGACAGGCGTCCACGTCAATCGCCTCATACCCGGAGGTGAAGCAGGCGATGAGCGACAGGTTCGGCAGCCGGTCCACGAGCGCCATGTCCAGCGGGAACTCGCCGGCGACGATGAGGGCGCGGATATCGCGCTCCGCCTCCAGCGGCGGGCCCTCCCACAGGCGGTAGACGTCATACAGGCCCTCCAGAAATCCTGTCAGGGGGCCGAGATGCGGCTGGACGATCAGGACGGCGGGGCGCTGGGTCATCGGACCTCAATCAGTCTTGCATCGCTCTTCAAGGCGTCCTCGATATCGCCCCAGCGGGGTTCGAGCCAGGCAATCAGGCGCTGGCGCGTGGCGTTGCCGAGACGGAACCAGATCACCCGCGGCCCGGTGCGTCGGGATGCGACCCAGTGGGCGAAGTCACGATCCTTGCTGATGAGAATGCGATCCTCGCATTCCGCCTGCTGCCAGATGTCGTCATCCGAGGCATCGGCGCCGAGCGTCGTCGCCACGTGCAGGGCGTCGTGGCCGCGCAGGCGCAGCCAGTCCGTGAACGCGGGTGGAAGCTGGGCGTCGACCAAGAACTTCACGCCGCGACGATGGCGGTGTCACCGAGGCTGGCCGCGGCATAAGCCAGCGCGGCCCGGATGTCGTCCGCCTCCAGATAGGGGAAGTCGGTCAGGATTTCCTCCGGCGTGGCGCCGCCCGCCAGCATGTCGAGGATGTCCTGCACACGTATCCGCATGCCCCGGATGCAGGGCTTGCCGCCCCCGCGGTCCTTGTCGATCGTGATGCGGGACAGGAGATCGCTCATGTCCCGCATCCTATCACAAACCGATCAGCGCCCGAACTTCTGGTACTGGACGCGCTTGGGGATCAGGCTGTCGGCGCCGAGGCGGCGCTTCTTGTCTTCCTCATAGGCCTCGAAGTTGCCCTCGAACCACTCGACGTGGCCGTCGCCCTCGAAGGCGAGGATGTGGGTGGCCAGGCGGTCGAGGAAGCAGCGGTCGTGGCTGATGACCACGGCGCAGCCGGCGAACTCCTCCAGCGCCTCCTCGAGGTTCTGCAGGGTCTCGATGTCGAGGTCGTTGGTCGGTTCGTCGAGCAGGATCAGGTTGCCGCCGGTGGCCAGGGTCTTGGCCAGGTGCACGCGATTGCGCTCGCCGCCTGACAGCTGGCCGACCTTCTTCTGCTGGTCGGTGCCCTTGAAGTTGAAGCTGCCGACATAGGCGCGGGTGTTGATCTCGCGCTTGCCGACCATCATCACGTCGGTGCCGCCGGAGATCACTTCCCAGATGGTCTTGTTGGCCTCGAGGTCGTCGCGCGACTGGTCGACATAGGCCAGCTTGACCGTCTCGCCGAGGCGCAGCTTGCCGGCGTCCGGCGTTTCCTGGCCGGTGATCAGGCGGAACAGGGTCGACTTGCCGGCGCCGTTCGGGCCGATCACGCCGACGATCCCATTCGGCGGCAGCTTGAAGGTCAGGTCCTTGAACAGCAGCTTGTCGCCGTAGCTCTTGGTCAGCCCCTCGACCTCCAGGACCACATTGCCGAGACGCGGGCCCGGCGGGATCTGGATGGCGGCGAAGGTCTGGGCCTGGCGGCTGTTCTCCTGCTCGGCGACCATCCGCTCATAGGCGGCCAGACGCGCCTTGGACTTGGCCTGGCGGGCCTTGGCGCCGGAGCGGACCCACTCCAGTTCGCGGGTCAGGGCGCGCTGGCGGGCCTCGGACTCCGACTGCTCCTGCACCACGCGCTTCTGCTTCTGCTCCAGCCAGCCGGAGTAGTTGCCCTCGTAGGGGATGCCCTTGCCGCGATCGAGCTCCAGCGTCCACTTGGTGACCTGGTCGAGGAAGTAGCGGTCGTGGGTGACCAGGATGACGCAGCCCGGGAAGGCCTCAAGGTGGTGCTGCAGCCAGGCCACCGACTCGGCGTCGAGGTGGTTGGTCGGTTCGTCCATCAGCAGCATGTCGGGCTTCGACAGCAGCAGGCGGGCCAGCGCCACGCGGCGCTTCTCACCGCCCGACAGGCTGGTGACGTTCCAGTCGTCCGGCGGACAGCGCAGGGCGCCCATGGCCATCTCGGTGCGGCTGTCGATGTCCCAGACGTCGCCGGCGTCGATCTTCTCCTGGAGGGCGGTCATCTCCTCCATCAGCTCGTCCGAGTAGTTCTCGGCCATCTCGGCCGCGATCTCGTTGAAGCGCTTGACCCACTGCTTTTCCTCGCACCAGGCCTCGACGTTCTCGCGGACGGTCAGGTTCGGATCGAGCTGGGGCTCCTGCTCGAGGTAGCCGCGCTTGACGCCGTCAGCGGCGCGCGCCTCGCCGGAGAACTCGTTGTCGAGGCCGGCCATGATCTTCAGCAGGGTCGACTTGCCCGAGCCGTTCACCCCGACGACGCCGATCTTGGCGTCCGGGTAGAAGCTCAGCCAGATGTTCTCGAAGACCTTCTTGCCGCCGGGGTAGGCCTTGGTCAGGCCCTGCATCTGGAAAATGTATTGCTGCGCCATGAGGTGCGTCCGCGCCTTGCTCGATCGTGGGGAGGTTGGCGCGGGATGTAGCGACCGGGGACCGGAAGCGCAAACGCGCGGGCGCTACTCCGCTGGAACAAGGGCGCTGTCCGGAGCTGGCGCCAGTGCTCCTTCAGCGCGGCCGTCGTAGATGGCCTGGTCCAGAACCCCTTCCTCCTTCGCCACCAGCACGGGGACCAGCATCTGGCCGGTGACATTGGTGGCGGTGCGCATCATGTCGACGACCCGGTCGACAGCGACAATGTAGCCGATGCCTTCCAGCGGCAGGCCGACGGTGCTGAGCGTCAGGGTCAGCATGACGATGGAGGTGCCCGGCACGCCCGCGGTGCCCAGCGAGCCCAGCACCGCCGTAAGGCCGATCAGGACATACTGGGTCAGGCTCAGCTCCAGCCCGAGATACTGGGCGATGAACAGGGCGGCGATAGCCGGATAGATGGCCCCGCAGCCGTCCATCTTGACGTTGGCGCCCAGCGGCACGGCGAAGGCGGCGTAGGGCTGCGGCACCCCCAGTCGCTCGACGGTCTGCCGCAGGGTCACGGGCAGGGTGCCGAGCGACGACGAGGTGGCGAAAGCGGTCTGCTGCGCCGGGAAGGCACCCCGGAAGAAGCGCGCGACCTTCAGCCCGTGCAGCTTCAGCAGCCCGGAATAGACCACGAGGATGTGAAACAGGCAGGCGGCGTAGATGGCGAGGATGAACTTGCCCAGGGGCAGCAGGCTGTCGAGGCCATAGGTCCCGACCACCTCGCCGATCAGGGCGAAGACGCCGATCGGGGTGAGTCGGATGACCCAGCGGGTGATGCGGAAGACCACCTCGGCCCCCTCATCGACCAGCCGACGCACGCCGGCCGTGCGCTCGCCCAGCGCCGCCAGGGCGGCCCCGACGAGGGCGGCGAACAGCAGGATCTGCAGGATGCGCCCCTCGGCCAGGGCGGCGAAGGGGTTGGTGGGGACGATTCCCACCAGCACCTCGACCGGGGTCGGGATTTCGCGCGGGCGGACCTCGCCCAGCGGCAGGCTGCCGAGCCCGCTGCCGGGCGCCAGCAGATGGCCGAAGCCGAGCCCGACGAGCACCGCCAGAAGCGATGTGAGGGCGAACCAGAACAGGGTCCGGGCGCCGAGCCGCGCCGCGCCTGCGCCGGTTCCGAGCCGCGCCACCGAGCTGGCGATGGTGAACAGCACCAGCGGGGCCACCACCATCCGGATCAGGTTCAGGTAGACGTCGCCCACCGGGCCCAGCCAAGGGCCCGCCGCCTCGCCCAGCAGCAAGCCTGCGCCGACACCCAGCACGAGGGCCAGGGTGGTGAGCTGCCACAGCGGCAGGGAAAGGAAACGTCGGACCATCAGGGCGTCCTGCAAGAGGTCCGGCCAAGATGTTGATCCGGCGACCCTCTTCAAGCGCCCTTCAGGCGACGAATTCTGCGGCGTCGTTTAGCGCGGCTGAAGCCGGCGCGCCGTGTCGAGCGCGGCCTCGAACCCGTCCCAGTGGTCCAGCGCCACGTCGCCGCCGAGCTCGGCCGGCGGCAGGTCGTTGTAGCCGAAGGTGCAGACGATGCAGGGCAGGGCGGCGGCGCGCGCTGCGCCGGTGTCTGTGGAGGCGTCGCCGACCATCACGGCCCGGCGCCGGTCGCCGCCGATGATCTGCAGCGCGTCCAGCAGATGGGCCGCGTCCGGCTTGCGCGCCGAGACCCGATCCGGCCCGGCGACCAGGGCGAAGCGGCCGGTCAGGTCGAGGGCGTCGAGCAGGGCCAGCGACAGGTCGGTGCGCTTGTTGGTGGCCACCACATGCACGGCCCCGCGGTCGGACAGCCGGTCCAGCGTCTCGACCACCTGCGGGAAGGGCCGGGTGTGCTCGGAGATATGGTCGATGTAGTCGGCGATGAAGCGGTCGAACAATTCTGGCTCGCCGGCCTCGTCCCAGACCGCCCCGGCCTCGCGGAAGCCGTGGCGCAGCAGCGCCCGGGCGCCGTGGCCGACCAGATGCCGGGCGCTGGACACGGGCACCGGCGGCAGACCCCGCGGCGCCAGCATGCGATTGAGCGTGCCGATCAGGTCGGGCGCCGAGTCGACGAGGGTGCCGTCGAGGTCGAACAGAAGCGTCCAGCCGTCCAGATCGCGCATGCGCCCTCCCGTCGCGCCCGCCGATGGGCTAGACCGCGCCGGACCTCCTAGCCGCCGGACCGATTCATGACCACCCGTCCCCGCGCCGCGATCATCCTGGCCGCCGGCCAGGGCACCCGCATGAAGTCGCCCCTGCCCAAGGTGCTGCACCCGGTCGGCGGGCGCGCCATGCTGGACCACGCCATCGACGCCGCCGAGGGGCTCGGCTGCGAGCGCATCGTGGTGGTCGTCGGGGCCCATTCGCCGGAGGTCGGCGCCCACGTCACCCGCCGGCTCGGCGCCGGGGCGGTGGCGGTGCAGGACCCGCCGCTCGGCACCGGCCATGCCGTTCTGGCTGCCCGGGAGGCGCTGAACGGGTTCGACGGCGATGTGGTGGTCACCTACGGCGACGTGCCCCTGCTCAAGGCCGCCGACATCGCGCCGGTCTTCGACGGGGCGGGCGTGACGGTGATCGGTTTCGAGGCGCGCGATCCGGGGGCCTACGGCCGGCTGATCCTTGAGGGCGAGACCCTGACCGCCATCGTCGAGGCGAAGGAGGCGAGCCCGGACCAGCTGGCGGTCACCGCCTGCAATTCCGGCGTGCTGGCCGCCCCGGCCGACCTGCTGTTCGGCCTGCTGGACCAGGTCGGCAACGCCAACGCCAAGGGGGAGTACTATCTGACGGACGTGGTCGCCCTGGCCCGCGACGCCGGCCACCCGACGCGCGCGGTCTTCGCCGGCGAGGATGCCGTCATGGGGGTCAACGCCCAGGCCGAGCTGGCCGCCGCCGAGGCCCTGTTCCAGAAGGTGCGCCGCGAGGACCTTCTGGCTGCTGGCGTGCGCATGCCGGCCCCGGAGACCGTGCACCTGAGCTGGGATACGGAGATCGGCCCGGGCGCAGTGGTCGAGCCCTATGTCGTGTTCGGCCCCGGGGCGCGGATCGCCGGCGGGGCCCGCATCCGCAGCTTCAGCCATGTCGAGGGGGCGGTCGTGGCCGCCGGGGCCGAGGTCGGGCCCTACGCGCGGCTGCGACCCGGCGCGGACCTCGGACCGGAGGTGAAGATCGGCAACTTCGTCGAGGTCAAGAACGTCGCCATGGCCAGGGGCGCCAAGGCCAACCACCTCGCCTATCTGGGCGACGGGACGGTGGGCGAGGGGGCCAACGTCGGCGCCGGGACGATCTTCTGCAACTACGACGGCTTCAACAAGCACCGCACCGAGGTCGGGGCGGGGGCCTTCATTGGCTCCAACAGCGCCCTGGTGGCGCCGGTGCGGATCGGCGCGGGGGCCATGACCGGCTCCGGCTCGGTCATCACCGAGGACGTGCCCGACGGGGCCCTGGCGCTGGGCCGGGCCCGGCAGGAGGTGCGCCCCGGCTGGGCCGAGCGCTTCATGAGCGCCATGCGCGCGCGAAAGGCGGCAAAGGGATGAGCGATCTGCAGAAGCAACGGGCCGGCGAGGCCGCTGCGCAACGGGTCGAGGCCGGCATGGTCGTCGGGCTGGGCACCGGCTCCACCGCCGCTTGGTTCGTCAGGGCGCTGGCGGCCCGCAAGCTGCCGGACCTGCGCTGCGTGCCCACATCCGAGAAGACCGCGGACCTGGCGCGCGAGCTGGGGCTGACCCTGTCGACGCTGGACGACACCCCGCGCATCGACCTGACCGTCGACGGCGCCGACGAGGTCGGGCCGGGGCTGGCCCTGATCAAGGGCGGTGGCGCCGCCCTGCTGCGCGAGAAGCTGGTGTGGGAGGCTTCGGGCCGCTGCATCGTCATTGCCGACGCCGCCAAGGTGGTGCCCACCCTCGGGGCCTTCCCCCTGCCGATCGAGGTGGTCGCCTTTGGCCACAAGACCACCGGCAACCGCATCGCCGACGTACTGGCCGACCACGACATCGCCCTGCCGGCCCGGCTGCGCCAGGCTGACCGCGGCATCGTCCGCACCGACGGCGGCAATGTGATCTATGACGCGAAGTGCGGTGCGATCACGGACCCGGTGCGCCTGGCCGACGACCTGAAGCTGATCACCGGCGTGGTCGAGCACGGCCTTTTCCTCGACCTCGCCGACGAGGCCATCATCGGCACGGACGACGGTGTGGACCTGCTGACGCCCTAGGCGTCAGGGCGCCGTCTTTGCGCCTCAGGGCCGAGCCTCTTCCCCCGCCTCCGCTTCGGCCTCGGCCAGCAGACGGCCGTGGGCGCGGCGGATCGAGGCGACGATGTCGCCGTGGTTGCCGATCGTCGAGCGCAGGTTCTGTTCGCTGTTGTAGAGCCCGGCGAGATAGGCCCGGTCCCACTCGGTCAGGCCCTCGGCCGTGTCCGGCATGGCGAAGACGTTGAGGATCGAGGCGTAGCTGTCGGTCTGCGCGTTCGGGTCGATCTGGGCCAGGGAGACCATGGCGACATAGTCGGCCAGCTGGGCCAGGCTGACGTTCTGGATGTCGTCGACATCGATGATGACGATGGCCCGCTGCAGGTTGTCGATAACGGTGCTGCGGAGCAAGGACGCCGAGTCGACCACAATGACGGGCGCAAAGTCGTAGATGCTCGCGCAGGCCCCCGTGCACTCGCCAGGCGCCCTGACGGCTCTCTGGCCGGTCCGGCTGTCGATCGGCAGGCTGGTCTGCCACCAGCGGACGGGGCGTTCGGTCTCGACGAAGTCCCTCAGGGCCGCTCCGCCGCGGTCGGTGCCCGTGGCGCCTGTCCGGAACGCCCGTCGGCGCGCCTCGGTCAGGGCCGCGGCGAGGGCGCCGGCATCGTCCGTGGCGATCACCGCGATGTTCGGCCGGCACCCTTCCCCTCCGGTGTCCACGCCGAGGTCGGCGGCCACCGCCGTAACCCGGTCGGCGATGAAGGCGGCGGCGTCGGCCCGCAGGTTGACCACCCCCACGCACACCGGGTCGCGCCAGCGCGCCAGACCCCGTCGGCGAATGGGGGCGGAGGCCTCGGAGACGAAGTCGCTGATGACATCATCCAGGCGCCGTCCCGTGATGGTCAGGCCCTCGAGCTCGACCGGGGCCGGGGAGGACGGGTCTTGGGCCGGCGCGGCCTGGGGCGCGGGCTGGGCCGTCAGCGCGGCGGCGGCGAGCAGGGACGCGAGAAGGGACATGATGCGGATCCTTGTCCTGGAGGGACGTCAGGGGGTGGCGTCGGCTTCGGCCTGCTCCACCAGCCGTCCGTGGGCGCGGCGGATGGAGGCGACGATGTCGCCGTGGTTGGCCACGGTCGAGCGCAGGTTCTGCTCGCTGTTGTAGAGGCCGGCCAGATAGGCGCGGTCCCACTCCGTCAGCCCCTCGGCGGTATCCGGCATGGCGAAGACGTTGAGGATCGAGGCGTAGCCGTCAGTCTGGGCGTTCGGATCGATCTGGGCGAGGGACACCATGGCGACATAGTCGGCCAGCTGGGCGACGCTGACGTTCTGGATGTCGTCGACGTCGATGATGACCACCGCCCGGCGCATGTTGTCGACGATCGTCGAGCGCAGCAGCGAGGCGGAGTCGACGACGATCTGGGGGGCGAACAGCTGGCTGCTGGTCGCCCCGGCGCCGGCCGAGTCGCCACAGGGCGCCAGACATTCCCCCGGGCGTCTGACAGCAATCTGCCCGGTCCGGCTGTCCGTCGGTGCGCTCACCTGCCACCACCGCACCGGACGTTCGGTCTCCACGAAGTCCCGCAGGGCCGCGCCGCCGCGGTCGGTGCCGGTGGAGCCGGTCCGGAACGCGCGGCGCTGGGCTTCCGTCAGGGCCGCAGCGAGCGCCCCGGCCTCATCCGTGGCGATGACCACGATGTTGGGCCGGCAGTTGTCTCCGCCGATCGTCACGCCGAGGTCGGCGGCGACCGCCGTGACGCGGTCGGCGATATAGGCGGCGGCCTCGCCCCGGAGGTTGACCACCCCGACACAGACCGGATCCCGCCAGCGGGCAAGGCCCCGGCCACGCACCGGCGCCGACGCCTCGCTGACGAAGTCGCCGATGACGTCGGTGAGGCGCCGTCCGGTGACGGTCAGGCCTTCAAGCTCGACCGGCGCCTGGGCGCCGGGGTCCTGCCCGCCTCCGGGGACAGGCTGGGCCGCCAGGGCGGCGGCCACGAACAGCGACGACAGCAACCCCATTGCACCCTCTCCCCAAGGTCATTTCTGGCGGGACGGTGCGGGTCTCGCCTTCAAGTTGTCAAGCGGCCATGTGCGCGCGGCTTGGATTCGCGGGCGGCGACGCTACATGGCGGGAAAGCCCCGCGCGTCGCGGCGGCGCGCCCGCGAGACCTGCATGTCCACCTACGACTACGACCTCTTCGTCATCGGCGCCGGTTCGGGCGGGGTGCGGGCGGCGCGGCTGACGGCGCTGGACGGCAAGCGGGTGGCCATCGCCGAGGAACACCGGGTCGGCGGCACCTGTGTCATCCGCGGCTGCGTACCGAAGAAGTTCATGGTCATGGCCTCGGACTTTTCCCATCAGTTCGAGACCGCGCGCGGCTACGGCTGGACCATCGACGCCAGCTTCGACTGGAAGACCTTCGTCGAACACAAGGACGTCGAGATCGCCCGGCTGTCGGGGATCTACGCCGCCAACCTGGGCAAGGCCGGGGTCGAGCTGGTGCACGGCCGCGCCGTGCTGAAGGACGCCCACACGGTGGAGATCGTCGGCAAGGGCCGGACGATCACCGCCAAGCACATCCTGATCGCCACCGGCGGCCGGCCCTGGGTGCCCGAGGGGCTGCCGGGCATCGAGCACGCCATCACCTCGGAAGAGGCCTTCCACCTGCCGGAGCTGCCGAAGCGCATCCTGATCGCCGGCGGCGGCTACATCGCCGTGGAGTTCGCCGGGATCTTCGCCGGGCTGGGGGTGGAGACGACGCTGGTCTATCGCGGCCCGAACCTGCTGCGCGGCTTCGATGACGACGTCCGCGCCCACCTGGCCGGGGAGATCGACAAGCGCGGCGTCAAGGTGGTGCTGGCGACCCAGCACGAGCGCATCGCGCGGACGGACGCCGGTCTGGTCAATGTGCTGGACAACGGCCTGACGATCGAGACGGACGTGGTGATGTTCGCCACGGGGCGGGTCCCGTACGTCAAGGGTCTCGGGCTGGAGACCGCCGGGGTCGAGCTGACCGAGGCCGGGGCCATCCGCGTCGATGAGTTCTCGCGCACCACGGCGCCGAACATCTGGGCCATCGGCGACGTCACCGACCGCATCAACCTGACCCCCGTGGCCATCCGCGAGGCGGTCGCCTTCCACCAGACGGTCTATCGCGACACCCCGTCCCGGTTCGACTACGAGGCCGTCGCCACCGCCGTGTTCAGCCAGCCGCCGGTCGGGACGGTGGGCCTGACCGAGGCCGAGGCGCGTCGGGCCTGCACCGCCGGCGTCGATGTCTATGTCAGCCGCTTCCGGCCGATGAAGTACGCCTTCACCGGTTCGGACGAGCGTATGCTGGTGAAGCTGGTAGTCGACGCCGGCAGCCAGCGAGTGGTGGGCGTGCACATCGTCGGGCCGGATTCTCCCGAGATCATCCAGCTGGCGGCCGTCGCCGTGAAGGCCGGCCTGACCAAGGCCCAGTGGGACGCCACCTGCGCGGTCCACCCCACGGTCGCCGAGGAACTGGTCACCCTGCGCGAGAAGCAGACCCCGTCGCAGATGGCGGGGTAGGTCGGTCGGCGCGGTCTGGCGGGCGGTGCGCGCCTGACCTAGGCTCGCCGCATGCAGATCCACCGTCGCGCCCTGATCGCCGCCGCCATGGCGCCCGTCGCCGCCGGCCTTGCGCCGCCCTCTCACGGCCGGGAGCCGTCCTGGCGCGCCGCCGCGCCCCTGCCGTGGCCGGCGCAGGAGGTCTACTCTGCCGTCTGGGGCGGCCGGATCGCTGTGGCGGGGGGACTGGTCGGGCGTACCGACGCGCCCCTGCATATCGAGGACAGGGTCGGGCTCTATGACCCCGTACCTGACGTCTGGCGCGAGGGGCCGCGCCTGCCCGAGCCACGGCACCACCCGATGATGGCGGCCCTCGGCGGTGACCTCTGGGCCATCGGCGGCTATGGCCGCGGGTTGGGCGACTGGACCAACCGGACCGAGGTCTGGCGGCTGGGGCCGGGGGACGCGGGCTGGCGGCCGGGACCGTCCCTGCCGACGCCCCAGGCCGAGACGGTGGGGCTGGCGCATGAGGGTCGGGTGCATCTGATCACCGGCCGCAGCCCGCGCGACGGCGTCAACGGCCAGTGGCGCGACCAGGTCGATGTGGCGACGCACCTCGTTCTGGACGGTGAGCGCTGGGAGACGGCGCGGCCCTGCCCGATGGCCCGCAACAGCGCCGCCGGCGCGGTGCTGGACGGGGCCCTGTGGGTGGCCGGCGGCCGGGTGGTCGGGGGAGACGGCACGGGCCGGCTGGACCGCTACGATCCTGTTGCGGATCGCTGGGACACCTTGGCGCCGATCCCGCCCTCGCCCGTGACCGGGCGGCAGGTCGGCGGCGGCCTCGCGCTGGCGGCGCTGGACGGCCGGCTGGCGGCGTTCGGGGGCGAGTGGTTCGACCGCGCCGCGCCGGGCGGCGGGGGGGTGTTCGCCGAGACGTGGCTCTACGACCCGGCGGAAGATGTCTGGCGCGCCGGGCCGCCCATGCCCACGCCCCGGCACGGACTGGCCGCCGCGACGATCGGCGGCGCGGTCTACGCCATCGCCGGCGGCGAGGTGGTGTCCGGCGGCCGGGCCGGCGGGCTCAACGAGGTTTTGCGCCTCTGAGCCCGCCGGGCGGTCTTCGTCATCAGAACAGGATCTTGCGGAAGGTCAGGCTGAAGGTCCGCCCCTCCGGATCGAGGAAGTCGGGCTGGTAGTTCAGCGGCGTATCGCCGGCGGTGGTGGCCACCTTCTGCTCGCTGTCGAACAGGTTCTGGATGCGCAGCTGGATCCGGCCGCCGCGCAGCCAGCCGAAGCGCTCGACCAGCCGGGTGCGCTGGTCGAGGTTGATGAAGGCGTTGAGGTTCACCGTCGCCCGGTCCTCGAAGATCAGGTCCGGCCCGGTCCCGCCGTCGACCTCGGTGCCGTCGCGCCAGGTGGCGTTGACGAACATGCCCATGCCGTTGCGGAAGACGCCGCCCTGCACCTCGATCTGGTGCTCCGGCGTGCCGCCGGAGGCGCTGGTCGCATCCCCGTCCAGCAGGTCGAGCACCGGCAGGC
>JAATWA010000008.1:0-15853 GCA_013361095.1 Pseudanabaena biceps
CTTCGGCTGGAGGAACTCGACGCGCCGGACGGCGACAACCGGGGGCCGGTCTAGCGCGGGGACGGCGATGACGCCACCGCCCTCGCCCCTCGGGCGCGGGCCCGGCGGAGGGCCTCAGCCCTCGGCGACGGCGTCGACCGGCTCGGCCTGGAAGCGGTCGGCGGCGGCGCGGGCGTCGCGCCGGGCGGCCTCGGTCAGGCCCAGGCCGATGCGCTCGGCGGCGGTCGCGGCCTCGGCGTCCCCGTTGCGCGCGGCGATCAGGTACCAGAGGTAGGCCTGTCCGGCGTTGGCCGGGACGCCCTCGGCCCCGGTCTCGTACATCCGGGCCAGGTTGTACTGGCTGTCGGTCAGGCCGGCGCGGGCGGCGCGGGTGAACCAGCGCACGGCCTCAGCCTGATCGCGCTCCCCGCCGACGCCGTCGAACAGGTACATGGCCAGATTGTGCATGGCCCGGGCCTCGCCGCCGTCGGCGGCGCGGCGGGTCCACTGGCGGGCCAGGGCCGCATCGGCGGTCAGCCCGCCCTGGCCGGTCTCGTACAGCTGGGCCAGATGCACCTGGGCGCGCAGGCTGCCGGCCTCGGCCGCCTCGGTGATGTCGGCCACGGCGGCCTCGTCGCCGCCCTCGAAGGCGGCGGCCGCCTCGTCGTACAGTCGCTCGACCTCGGCCGGGACCGCAGGGGCCGGCGTCAGGGTCAGGGCCAGGGGCGCGGCGCCCTCGCCGTCGGCGGTCGGGACCGGCGCGCCGAACCGCCCGCTCAGGTGGTTGTAGCCCCAGATGATGCTGCCGGTGACGGCCACGGCGGTGACCGAGGCCATCAGGGTCTTGCCGACGGTCGAGCCGTCGTTGCGGGCCTGTTTGTCGAGCCGCTCCTGCAGCCGCGACTTGCCGCCCCGCTTCAGGCCGAAACCGGCGCGCGCCGGTTTGGCGTCGGCCGCGGTCATGGCCGCGCGGGCGGCGTCCAGCGCCTCGCGGGCGCTGCCGGCGCGGCGCACCTGGCGCGGATCGACGAACTCGGTCTCGGCGGCGAAGGGCTCGGCGGCGTCGGCGTACGGATCGCGCGTGACCGCCTCGGTCGCCTCCAGCGCGTCGCGGACGTCGGCCCCGCCGAAGCCGCCGAACACCGGCGTGACCGGAGCCTCGGCCCCGGCCTCGTCCTCCGCCCCGGCCCCCGCCGGCTCAAGCGCGGGCGGGGTCAGGAACACGGGCGGCGGGGCTTCTTCCGGCCGGCCAAAGCCGCTGACCGGACGCATCACCGGGGCCGGCTCGACAGCCTCGGTCGCGGGTTCGGCGGCGACCGGGAAGGGCTGAGTCTCGGCGGCCCAGCTGTCCTCGCCCTCGAAGGTCTCGGGGAAGGCGGCGGCGCGCCAGTCGCCGTCCGGCGCGGGCGGGATCGGCGGGGGCCCCAGCGACTCCGGCGACAGCAGGACGGGGGCCACCGGCGCCTCGACGCGGCGGTCGTCCTCGCGGGCCTCGATCGACTGCTTCGCCTCGGCCAGCAGCCGCGCGGTGCGCTCCTCGGACAGGCGCATGCGCTCGGCCAGTTCGCCGGAGGCGCGGTCATAACGCTGCTCGATCTTGTCCGTGGCGCGGGCCAGCCGCTCGCCGATCTCGTCCAGCGACTGGGCCGCGCGCCGCTCGGACACGCTGATCCGCTCGGACAGCTGTTCGGAGATCCGGCTGACCTCGCCGCCCAGCTTTTCGAGGGCCAGGGCGTGGCGGTCGTCGGCCAGGGTCAGGCGGCGCTCGACCGTCTCGGCCAGACGGCGGCTGTCGCGCTCCAGACGGCTGCCCAGCTCGGCCTGGAGGGACTTCAGCGCGTCGCCGCCGGTACGCTCGACCTGCTCCATCCGGCCGTTGAGGTTGCGGGCGATGTTGAGCAACTCGCGGCCCATGGCCTCGACCGCCCCGGCGCTGCGCGCCTCGGCGGCGCGGGCCTGTTCGCCGACCTGCTCGACAGCGCGCTCGATGCGGTCCAGCCGGCCTTCGTGCTGGGCCGTCTCCAGCCGACGCAGCATCTCCTCGCGGCTGTCGGCGACCTGACGCGACAGGGTCTCGGCCAGCTTCTCGAAGCGGGCCGCCTCGCGCGCGCCCTCGGGCTCAACGCGGGTCTCGGCGGCGCTGAGCCGCTGGTCCAGCCGGGCGAACGAGGCCTCCAGCGCGCGCAGGGCGTCGCCGGTCTTCTCCTGGGCCTGATCGAGGCGGGCGCGCAGGCGCTCCAGCTCCTCGGGCCCCATGGTCCCGGTCCCGCGCAGCTCCAGCCGCGCCTGGGTCGCCTCCAGCTGCCCGCGCAGCTCGTTCATCCCGGTGCGCTGGCGCTCCTCGATGTCGTAGAGGCGCGAGGCGAGGGCCGCGACCGAGGTCTCGGTGCGCTTGAACGACTCGGCCGTCTGGGGGCCGACCTCCTGCTCGAAGCGGCGCAGGCGGCGGTGGCCCTCGCGCAACTCCTCGGCGATGTCGTCGATGCGCCGGCCGTGGGTCGACAGGTGGCCGTCCTGGGCGTCCAGCCGGCGGACGAGGCCGGCGACGGCCTGGTCGACGCCCTGGATGGCGATGGTGGCGCGGCGCTCGGACGCCTCCAGGCGGGCGGCGATAGCCTCCACCGAGGCGGCGACGCGCTGCAGGGTATCATCCTCGCCGGGGTAGGCGTCGTCCAGCCGGCGCGACCGGCCGCGGCGCTCATAGAGATCGGCGGCGTGGGGACGGCGAGCCAGGGGCACCACGCCCTCGTCCTCATCCTCGTCGAGGATCATGGTGTTGAGCCACTCGCCGAGAGTCATGCCGGAGCGCCGCGCCAGATCCTTGGCGATCTCGCGCGCCTTGGGGTCGATCCCCTTCACGCTCCACGGCGCGGCTGCGCTCACCTGATTCGTCTCCCAACCTCGTCCTGAGACGCTATGCGGCCAGATGAAGGGTGTAAACGCAGGGTTAACCGCAACATGTGGTGGCGACCGATGTTCCTGTGGACAGCCCCCGCACCGACCGACCCAGATCGCCTGGACAGGGTTAACGACGGGTTAATCCTTAACGGAACCTTGCCGGAACGCGACGACCGCCCCAGATGCGCCCCGTCTCCAGCCTGCCGGGCCCGCCCATGTCCCTGACCGCCACCCTGATGCTGCTGGCCGCCAGCGTCGCCCTCGGGCTCTTCGCCGGCTGGCGCGGCGCCCTGCCGCCGGACCTGAAGCGCGGCGTGCGCATGGTGCCGTGGCGCTTCGTCATGCTGGTGTGCGGGGCCGTGGCCTTCTTCGCCATCATCCACGTCGGGGCCCTGCTCGGGGCCCCGGTGCGCTGAGCGCCCGCCGGAACCCGGCCGCCCGCCGCACGCTCCCCTCCTGTCCCCTCACGACAGGAGAAATACATGGCCGACACCCTGACCCCGCAGGACGCTGAACATGCGCTCTGGGGCCATCTCGAAAAATCGCGCACCGGCATGCTCGGCCTCGACCGGCCCGGCGAACACCTGCAGCCCATGACCGCCTTCCGCGAGGCGGAGAGCGGTTCGATCTGGTTCTTCACGCGCGACGACACCGACCTGGCCCGGGCCGTGGCCGCCGAGCCCGGAGCCCCGGCGGCGTTCGCCTATGCCTCGAAGGACCAGGATCTGTGGGCCTCGATCCACGGCCGCCTGTCCATCCACAACGATCCGGAGCGCATCCGCCGCTGGTGGAATCCGGTGGTGGCCGCCTGGTATCCCGAAGGTCGGGAAGACCCGCATCTGACCCTGCTGCGCCTCGACGCCGGCGAGGGCCGCATCTGGGTGTCGACCAAGGGGCCGATCCGCTTCGGGCTGGAAGTGCTCAAGGCCAATGTCACCGGCGAGCTGCCGGACGCTGGCGGCCGGGCTGACGTGCGGCTGGACTGAAGGCCTCCGGCGGTTGAGGCGGGCGGCGCGGCCTGTCACCCTGAGGGCATGAGCGACGCCCCGGCCCCTGCCCCTGCCCGTCCCCGCGTGGAGCCGCCGCCGCGGCCGGTGGCCCCGGGCCTGTATCTGGTGGCCACGCCGATCGGCAACCTGCGCGACATCACCCTGAGAGCGCTGGACGTGCTGGGCGCCGCCGATCTGGTGCTGGCCGAGGACACGCGCGTCACCGCCCGACTGCTCACCGCCTACGGGCTGAAGGCGAAGCTGGAGCGGGCCGACGACCACGCCGGCGGCCGGGCGGCCGAACTGGCGGTGGAGGCGGTTGGCGCGGGCCAGGTCGTGGCGCTGGTCAGCGACGCGGGCACGCCGCTGGTGTCGGACCCCGGCTATGTGGTGGCGCGGGCCGTGATCGCCGCCGGCCTGCCGGTGCATCCGATCCCCGGCCCGTCCAGCCTGCTGGCGGCCCTGAGCGTCGCCGGCCTGCCGGCCGACCGGGTGCTGTTCGCCGGTTTCGCCCCGCCGAAGTCCGCCGCGCGCCGCACCTTTCTGGAAGGGCTGGCGGCGGAGAAGGCCACCCTGGTGCTGTTCGAGACCGGGCCGCGCCTGCGCGAGTCGCTGCAGGACATGGCGGCGGTGCTGGGCCCGCGCCCGGCCGCCGTCGCCCGCGAGCTGACCAAGCTCTACGAGACCTGCGTGCGCGGTTCGCTGGCCGAGCTGGCCGTCCACCCGGCGCTCGACGCCCCGAAGGGCGAGATCGTAGTGGTGATCGGGCCCGGCGAGGCCGAGGCCGCCAGCGCCGACGATGTCGACCGGGCCCTGGCCGAGGCGCTGGGCCGGCTGCCGCCGGGCGAGGCGGCGGCGGAGGTGGCCCGGGCCCTGGGCCAGTCCCGCAAGACGCTGTACCGCCGGGCGCTGGAGCTGAAGGCCGGATGACGCCGGGCCGGCCCGCGCGTCCCTGGCGGGTGGGTCTGGGGACCCGGGCCCGGCGCGCGGGCCGCACGGCCGAATGGATCGCCGCCCTGTTCCTGATGAGCCGCGGCTACCGCATCCTCGGCTTCCGGCTGAAGGCCGCGGGCGGCGAGATCGACCTGCTGGTCCGGCGCGGCGGGGTGCTGGCGGTGGTCGAGGTCAAGCGGCGGAGCACCCTCGACGCCGCCCTCGTGGCCCTGAAGCCGGCGCAGCAGGCGCGGCTGCGGGCGGCGGGACAGGCCGTGGCCCGCGGCCGTCCGGGGCTGGCCGGTCTGGAGCTCCGGCTCGACGTGGTGGCGCTGGCCCCCGGCCGCTGGCCGCGCCACCTCCGCGGCCTCGACGCCCGCGACTGAGACGGCCGCCCGGATCGCAGCTCTTGCGCCCGCCCCCCGGCGTCGCCATTCAAGCCGGAGCCGAAAGGGAGCGCCATGCTGAAGGTCGCGGTCCAGATGGACCCCATCGAGACGGTCAACGTCGAGTCCGACACCACCTTCCTGCTGATGCTGGAGGCGCAGGCGCGGAGCCACCTGCTGTGGGTCTACGACGTGGCCACCCTGGCGCTGGAAGACGGCCGCCTGTTCTGCCGCGCCCGCCCGGTGACGATCCGGCCCGTCCAGGGCGAGCATGTGACCTTCGGGCCGGAGACGAAGCTCGACCTCGGCGTCGACGTCGACGTCATCCTGATGCGCCAGGATCCGCCGTTCGACATGGCCTATGTCACCGCCACCTATCTGCTGGAGACGGTCCATCCGCGCACCCTGGTGGTCAATGACCCGGCCGAGGTGCGCTCGGCCCCGGAGAAGCTGTTCGCCACCCGCTTCGCCGGACTGCAGCCGCCGACCCTGATCTCGTCCGACCCGGTCGCCCTGGCCGACTTCCACGCCCGCCACGGCGATGTGGTGCTGAAGCCCCTGCACGGGGCGGCGGGCTCGGGCGTGGTGCGGCTCAAGGCCGGCGATCCCAACCTCGGCGCCCTGATCGAGATCCACGCGGCCGCCTCGCGCGACCCGCTGGTGATCCAGAAGTTCCTGCCGGCGGTGGAAGCCGGCGACAAGCGCATCATCCTGATCGAGGGCGAGCCGGTCGGGGCCATCAACCGGGTGCCGGCCAGGGGCGCGGTGCGCTCCAACCTGCGCGTTGGCGGCGTGGCCGAGCCGGTCGAGCTGACCGACCGGGACCTGGAGATCTGCGCGGCCATCGGCCCGGAGCTGCGGCGGCGGGGCCTGATGTTCGTCGGCATCGACGTGATCGGCGACTGGCTGACCGAGATCAACGTCACCAGCCCGACCGGCGCGCAGCAGCTCAAGCGGTTCAGCGGCGTCGACGCCGCCGCGATCCTCTGGGACGCGATCGAACGGAAGCGCGCGGCGCTCGCATAACAGCGCTTGCCAGACCTTCATGTTCGTGTTCTGTTCCCGGTCGCGGGAACGGAGGGCGTCATGCTGGCCAGTATCGCGACGGTGGCGTTCGAAGGGGTCGAGGCGCGCCGCGTCGAGGTGCAGGTGCAGCAGATCGGCAGCGGCGGCGAGGGCCAGTTCGGCATCGTCGGCCTGCCCGACAAGGCCGTGGCCGAGAGCCGCGAGCGGGTGCGCGGCGCCTTCGCCGGCATCGGCCTGTCCCTGCCGCCGCGGCGCATCATCGCCAATCTGCAGCCGGCCGACCTCCCCAAGGAGGGCAGCCATTTTGACCTGCCGATCGCCCTGGCCCTTCTGGCCTCCATGGGGGTGATCGGCCCCGACGCCCTGGACGGCTGGGCGGCGATCGGCGAGCTGGGGCTGGACGGGCGCATCGCCCCGGTGGGCGGCAGCCTGCCCGCGGCCGTCGCGGCCGGGGCCATGGGGCTGGGGCTGATCTGCCCCGAGGCCAACGGGGCCGAGGCGGCCTGGGCCGGCGAGGTGCGGCTGCTGGCCCCGCGCTCGCTGATCGGGCTGATCAACCACTTCAAGGGGCTCCAGGTGCTGGCCCCGCCCGCCCCCGGACCGATGCGCGACGGCGGCGGCGGGCCCGACCTGCGCGAGGTCAAGGGCCAGGAGGGGGCCAAGCGGGCGCTGGAGATCGCTGCCGCCGGCGGCCACAATCTCCTGTTCCTCGGCCCGCCGGGGTCCGGCAAGTCGATGCTGGCGCAGCGCCTGCCCGGCCTCCTGCCGCCCCTGACCCCGGCCGAGCTGCTGGAGACCTCCATGGTCTGGTCGGTGGCCGGGCTGATCGAGCGCGGGGCCCTGACCCGCGACCGGCCGTTCCGTGCGCCCCACCACTCGGCCTCGATGGCGGCCCTGACCGGCGGCGGCCACCGGGCCCGGCCGGGCGAGGCCTCGCTGGCGCACAACGGCGTGCTGTTCCTGGATGAGCTTCCGGAGTACGCGCCCCAGGCGCTGGACTCCCTTCGGCAACCGCTCGAGACCGGCGAGGTGGTGGTGGCCCGGGCCAACGCCCACGTCCGCTATCCGGCGCGGTTCCAGCTGGTGGCGGCGATGAACCCCTGCCGCTGCGGCCTTGGCGGGGCCGGGCGCGGGGCGTGCGGCAAGGCCCCGCGCTGCCAGCGCGACTACCAGAACCGCATTTCCGGCCCGCTGTTCGACCGCATCGACCTGACCGTCGAGACGCCGCCGGTGACGCCCGCCGACATGGCCCTGCCGCCCCCGGCCGAGGGGACCGCCGAGGCCGCCGCGCGGGTGGCGACGGCGCGCGCCATGCAGGTCGAGCGCGGCCGCGCCTTCGGACTTTCGGAGCCGGACAGCCTCAACGCCCGCCTGACCGGCGAGGCGCAGGAGGCGATCACCGCCCCGGACGCCGCCGGCCGGGCCCTGCTGATCCGCGCCGGAGAGGCCGGGGCCCTGACCGCGCGCGGCTGGGTCCGCACCCTCAGGCTGGCGCGCACCATCGCCGACCTCGACGGGGCCGAGGGGGTGCTGCGCCGGCACATCGCCGAGGCCCTGATCTACCGCCGCGCCGGGATGATGGCGTCAGAAGGAAACGCCGCCCCCGCCTCGCCCGGCAGGGTCTCCGACCCCCTGCCGGACCGGCCCGGGGCCGCTTGAGCCGGTCTTAACCCTTTCCCGTTAAGGGTGCAGGGGAAGTCGGAGGGGCGTATGGCGCGGGGACGGACGGCAGAGGCGGTTGGGCAGCCGGCAGCGGGGGCCGCAGGCGACGGACCGGAGCAGTTCCTGCGGCTCATGTCGCATGAGATGCGCACCCCCCTGAACGGCGTCATCGGCATGCTGGGCCTGCTGGCCCGCACCCGCCTCGACGGCGCCCAGCGCGCCTATCTGGACGCCGCCCGCGGCTCGGCCGAGCATCTGCTGGGCCTCGTCAACGACCTGCTCGACTACGCCCGTCTCGACGCTGGCCGGCTGGAGTTCGACCTGTGCCGGGTGGAGGTGACCGCGCTGGTACAGGGGGTGGCCGAGCTGCTGGCCCCACGCGCCCACGAGAAGGGCCTCGAGATCGTCTGGACCGTGGCCCCTGACGTGCCGCCGATCCTCGCTGACGAGGGCCGTCTGCGGCAGGTGCTGTTCAATCTGGCGGGCAATGCGGTCAAGTTCACCGCCCACGGCGGCGTGCGCCTGCACGTCGAGCGCGTCGGCGGCACGGCGGAGCAGCCCCAGCTGGCCTTCCTCGTCGACGACACCGGCCCCGGCGTGCCGGTCGAGGCGCGCACCCGCATCTTCGAGGAGTTCGGCCACGCCCAGGGCGGCGACGCCGTGCGTCAGGACGGCGCCGGCCTCGGCCTCGCCGTGGTCCGCCGCCTCGCCCTGGCCATGGACGGCGAGGTCGTCGTCGAGAGCCGGCCGACCCAGCGCGGCGTGCCGGCCGGCGGCGCGCGCTTCCGCTTCAACGCCGCCTTCGCCGCCGCGCCGGACGCCGGCAAGCGGCCGAAGCCCCTGTCGGGCGTCACCGTCGCCGTCGAGGCCGACGACGCCCTGGTGCGCAGCGCCGCCGAAGCCATGGTGCGCGGCGAGGGGGCCCGCACGGGCCCGGAGCCCGAGGTGCGGCTGGTCGATCATGGCATCGGCCCCTCGGGCGGCCTGCGCCCCCGCGCCGGGACCACGCCGAGCCTGATCCTTCTGCGCCCCGAGGACCGCGACCTGATCCCGCGTTACCGGGCGCTGGGCTACCACGGCTATCTGATCAAGCCGCTGCGGCCGCAGTCGCTGGTCGAGCGGGTGCTGGCCGCGCGCGGCGCGACCCCCGGGACGATGCGCCCGGGCCCGCCGCCGCCGCCGCCCGCCGAGGACGACCGCGTCACCCCGGTGCGCTTTTGCGGCCTGCGCGTGCTGCTGGCCGAGGACAATCCGGTCGGGGCCCTGCTGGCCAAGACCCTGCTGCGCCGCGAGGGCTGCGTGGTCGAGACCGCCGGCACCGGCCACGAGGTGCTCTCGGCCCTGGCCCAGGCGCGCTACGATCTGGTGCTGATGGACATGCGCATGCCCGGCATGGACGGGGTGGCCGCGGCCCGGGCGCTGCGGGCGCGCGGCGACCGCACCCCGATCGTGGCCCTGACCGCCAACGCCTTCCCCGAGGACCGCAAGGCCTGCCTCGAGGCCGGCATGGACGACCATCTGGCCAAGCCGCTGGACGTCGACGCCCTGCGCGCCGCCCTCGCCCGCTGGACGAGCGGCGACATCCGCGCCAAGGTCGCCGCCGGATAGACGCCGGGGGGCGTCACGCGAGGGACGCCTGCCGATGAGTGAAGACGCCAAGCGGCTGACGACGTGGGAATTCGTCAAGTCGCTGCGCGACCGGCGCGTCGCCGTCATGTTGCTGCTCGGGCTGGCCGCGGGGCTGCCCTACTTCCTGATCTTCGACACCCTGTCGGCCTGGCTGCGCGAGTCCGAGCTGTCGCTGACCTCGATCAGCGTCTTCGCCCTGGCCACCCTGTCCTATTCGCTGAAGTTCGTCTGGGCCCCGCTGGTCGACCGGTTCAAGCTGCCGGGGCTGTACCGGCTGCTGGGCCAGCGCCGGTCGTGGATGTTCCTGATGCAGGGACTGATCATGCTCGGCCTGTGGGCCATCTCGGCTTCGGACCCGGGGGCCAACCTCGGGCTGGTGGCGCTGCTGGCGGTGCTGGTCGGCTTCTGCGGCGCGACCCAGGACATCGCCATCGACGCCTGGCGCATCGAGGTCGTCGACGAGACCTTCTACGGCACCATGGCCGCCGCCTATCAGTGGGGCTACCGCGGGGCCATGATCGTGGCCGGCGCCCTGCCGCTGGTGCTGGCCGACGCCTACGGCTGGAACCTGTCCTATGCGGTGATGGCCGCCTGTATGGTGATCGCTCTCGGGGCCACCGTGCTGGCCCCGCGCGAGGGCTATAACCGTCCGCCGATGCGCTTCGCCGAGGGCATGATCGCCCGGCCGGCGCTGGAGGTCCTGGAGTGGACCGGCCGCGGCCTGCTGATCCTCGGCGGGGCCCTGCTGGCCGGCTCGGGGCTGGCCGCCAACGCCACCTTCCTCAACCTGCTGGCCGGGGCCTTCGGACAGACGGCGGCCCAGGCCGAGGCCTTCAAGGCGCTCTGGGAAGCCCGGGAGACCGGCATCTTCGTGCAGTTCCCCGCCGTCGTGACGGGCCTCGGCCTGATCGCGATGGCCTGCGTGCCCCTGCCCGGGGCCCCGACCCGGCCGGGGGCCTATCTGCGCCAAGCCTATGGCGCGCCGCTGGGCGACTTCTTCCGCCGCTTCGGCGGGCGGTTCGGGCTGCTGATCCTGGCCCTGATCTGCGTCTACCGCCTGTCCGACTTCGTCCTGAACATCATGAACCCGTTCTACCAGGACCTCGGCTTCACCCTGACCCAGATCGCCGAGGTGCGGAAAGTCTATGGCGTGGTCGCCTCCATGGCCGGGATCGCCGCCGGGGCCTGGCTGGTCAGCCGTCTCGGTATCGTCCGCACCATGGTGGTGGGCGTGTTCGCCAGCCCGGTGTCGAACCTGATCTTCATCTGGCTGGCCACCCAGGGCGCCAGCATGCCGGCGCTCTATGCGGCCATCACCATCGACAACTTCGCCACCGGCGTCGCCGGCACGGCGCTGATCGTCTACATGTCCAGCCTGACGGCCTCGGGCTTCACCGCCACCCAGTACGCCCTGTTCAGCTCGCTTTACGCCATCATCGGCAAGATCTTCGCCTCGCAGTCGGGCCGGATCATCGAGGGCTCGGCGCGGCTGGCCGAGGCGGGCGGCTTCACCGCCGTATTCCGGCCGATGTTCACCGACCTGCCCGAGGGAGCCCTGGCCAAGGGCGCCGAGATCGCCGGGGTCACCCCGGTCTCGCTGGGCGCCGGCTACGCCGCCTTCTTCACCTATTCGGTGGTGATCGGGGCGGCGGCCATCGTGCTGGCCTTCATGGTGGCGCGCCGGCAGACGGCGGAGGCGAAGGCCCCGGCCGCCTGATCCCTCACGCCGTGGGCGGCACCGCCGTGGCCGGGCGCGGCGGGGCCGGCGGCTCCGGGACCGGCGCCGGGGCGGCCGCGGCCGGCTCGGGCGCCTCGTCGTCGATCGCGCCCTCCTCATAGGCGGCGAAGGTGGCGGCGGTGATGATCTCCGACACCGAGGCCCCGAGGCTGACGATCTGCACCGACTTCTCCAGCCCGACCAGCAGCGGGCCGATCACGGTCGCGCCGCCCAGGGCCTGGACCAGCCGGGTCGAGATCGAGGCCGAATGGATGGCCGGCATGACCAGCACATTGGCTTCCTTCGACAGGCGCATGAACGGATAGGCCGCGTGCGCCGCCGCATCGAGGGCGATTTCGGGCGGCATCTCGCCCTCGTACTCGAAGTCGACGCCGCGAGCGTCGAGGATGCGGATGGCCTCGCGCACCTTCTCGCCCCGGTCGCCCGGCGGGTTGCCGAAGGTCGAGTAGCTGAGGAAGGCCACGCGCGGGCTGCGGCCCAGCTTGCGCACCGTGGCGGCGGCCTGGATGGCGATCTCGGCCAGCTCCTCGGCGTCGGGCAGCTCATGGATCGAGGTGTCGGCGACGAACAGGGTGCGGCCTTTGGCCAGCAGCACCGACAGGCCGATCAGCCGCTCCTTCACGTCGAGGACGCGCCGCACCTCCTTCAGCACCATGTTGAAGTTGCGGGTCACCCCGGTGACCATCGCGTCGGCATGGCCATGCGCCAGCATGGCGGCGGCGAAGTAGTTGCGGTCCTGGTTGATCATCCGCTGCACGTCGCGGCGCAGATAACCGCGCCGCTGCAGCCGCTCGTACAGGCTGTCCGTATACTGCGTATTGTTCGGCGAGACCCGGGCATTGACGATCTCGATGCCCAGCTCCTCGAACCGCAGCCCCGCCTCGAGCGCGTTCTGGCGGATCAGGTCCTCGCGCCCGACCAGCACCGGCGTGCCCAGTTCGGACTGCTTGAAGGCCCAGGCCGCGCGGATCACCGCCGGCTCCTCCCCCTCGGCGAACACCACCCGCTTGTTCGGCGCGGCGCGCACGGCCGAGGCGATCTTCTGCATCAGGGCGGCCGACGGATCGAGCCGCTGGCGCAGGCGGGCGCGGTAGGCGTCCATGTCCTCGATCGGGGTGCGGGCGACGCCGGTGTCCATGGCCGCCTGGGCCACGAACGGCGGCACGTACCAGATCAGGCGCGGGTCAAACGGGGTCGGGATGATGTATTCCGGCCCGAACTTCAGGCGGCGGCCGCGATAGGCCATGGCCACCTCATCCGGCACATCCTCGCGCGCAAGGGCGGCGAGGGCGCGGGCGGCGGCGATCTTCATCTCGTGATTGACCCGCCGGGCGCGCACGTCGAGGGCCCCGCGGAAGATGTAGGGGAAGCCCAGCACATTGTTCACCTGGTTCGGATAGTCCGACCGGCCGGTGGCGACGATGGCGTCGGGGCGCACGGCGCGGACCTCTTCCGGGGTGATCTCCGGGTCCGGATTGGCCATGGCGAAGATGATCGGCCGCGGCGCCATGGAGGCGACCATCTCGGCGGTGATCGCGCCCTTGGCCGACAGGCCCAGCACCACATCGGCGCCGACCATCGCCTCCTTCAGGGTGCGCTTGTCGGTGTCGGTGGCGTGGACGGCCTTCCACTGGTCCATGTCGTTGGGCCGGCCGCGGTAGACCACCCCGGCCAGGTCGACGACGGTGGTGTTCTCGGCCTTGACGCCCATGGCCTTCATCAGGCCGATCGAGGACAGGCCCGCGGCCCCGGCGCCGACCAGCACAACCTTCACATCCTCGATGCGGCGGCCGGTGATCTCGCAGGCGTTGATCAGGGCGGCAGTCGAGATGATCGCCGTGCCGTGCTGGTCGTCGTGGAACACCGGGATGTCCAGCTCGTCCTGCAGCTGGCTCTCGATGATGAAGCACTCCGGGGACTTGATGTCCTCCAGATTGATGCCGCCCCAGGTATCGCCGATGTTCTTGACGACCGTGATGAACTCGTCCGGGTCCTTCGTCTTCACCTCGACGTCGAAGCTGTCGATGTCGGCGAAGCGTTTGAACAGGACCGACTTGCCCTCCATCACCGGCTTGGAGGCCATGTGCCCGAGGGCCCCGAGGCCGAGGATGGCCGAGCCGTTGGAGATGACGGCGACCAGATTGCCCTTGGAGGTGTACTCATAGGCCAGGTCCGGGTCCGCGGCGATGGCGCGCACGGGCACGGCCACGCCCGGCGAATAGGCCAGCGACAGATCGCGCTGGGTCGCCATCGGCTTGGTCGGGGCCATGGAGATCTTCCCCGGCGTGGGATGCCGGTGGAAGTCGAGGGCCTCGTCGTCGGAGAAGGTCTGTTTGTCGGTCTGGTCGGGCATGGCCCGATCCTAGTGCGGCGTCCCTTAAGGAACCGCAAGCCGGTTCGCGTCGGCCGCGACCGCATGGGCCCGGCGCCCGTCGTGGCCGGTCAGGGTCAGGGCGACCAGCGTCCCCGGCGCGCCCGTCCAGTCGATCTCCGTATGGTCGGGCGCGCGGGCCCGGCCGCCGTGCTCGACCAGGGCGGTGACGGTGCGGCCGGTCTGGCGCTCCAGGTGGCGGCCCCGGGCGCGATCCCCGACGGCGCGCAGGGCGGCGGCGCGGGTCTTGATGACCTCGCCGGGAACCTGCGGCATGCGCGCCGCCGGCGTGCCCGGACGCGGGCTGAACGGGAAGGCGTGGACGGCGGCCAGGTCCAGCGCCTCGACGTGGTCCAGCAGGGCGGCGAAGGCGGCCTCGCTCTCGGTCGGGAAGCCCGCGATCAGGTCGGCCCCGAAGGCCACATCCGGCCGCACTGCCCGCACCTGCGCCACCAGCGCCTCGGCGTCGGCGCGGCGGTGGCGGCGCTTCATCCGCTTCAGGATCAGGTCGTCGCCGTGCTGCAGCGACAGGTGCAGCCAGGGCATCAGGCGCGGCTCGTCGGCGAAGGCGGCCAGCAGCTCGGCGTCGATCTCGGCCGCGTCGATGGAGGACAGGCGCAGGCGCGGCAGGTCGGGCGCGCCCTTCAGGATGCGGCGCACCAGCCGGCCCAGCGGCGGGGCGCCCGGCAGGTCCTGGCCCCAGCTGGTCAGATCGACCCCGGTCAGCACCACCTCCTGCACCCCGGCGGCGACGAGCCCCTGGACCTGGCGCACCACCTCGCCCGCCGGGACCGAGCGGCTGGCCCCGCGGCCGTAGGGGATGACGCAGAAGGTGCAGCGGTGGTCGCAGCCGGTCTGCACCGCCAGATGGGCGCGCACCCGGTCGCTCAGGGGCCGGGCGGCGACCGGGGCCGGGACCGTCCCGAAGATGTCGGGCACGGGCCGGGCGGGGCCGGCGTAGGCCGCGGCCTGTCCCTTCTCGCCATTGCCGACCAGCCGCACCACGCCGGGCAGGTCGCGGAAGGCGTCCGGGTCGATCTGGGCGGCGCAACCGGAGACGACGATCGGCCGGCCGGGCTGCGCCCGGGCCGCGCGGCGGATGGCCTGACGGGCCTGGCGCACCGCCTCGCCGGTGACGGCGCAGGTGTTGACCAGCACGGCGTCCTCGAGCCCCGCCGCGCCGGCCGCGTCGCGCATGGCCTCGCTCTCCAGCGCATTGAGCCGGCAGCCGAAGGTGACGACCTCCAGGCTCACCCCGGCAGCACCCCGGTCCCCTCGACGGCCACGGCGCCGGTCATGTGCACATGGTCCGTGGCGGCGTCCCAGGCGATCTGCAGCTCGCCGCCGTCCAGCGCCAGCGTCGCCGCGCGCCCGGTCAGGCCGCGGCGATGGGCGGCGACGAGGGCGGCGCAGGCGCCGGTGCCGCAGGCCTTCGTCAGTCCCGCGCCCCGCTCCCACACCCGCAGACGGATGCGGTCCGGGGCCAGCACATTGGCGAAGCCGACATTGACCCCCTCGGGGAACAGCGGGTGGTGCTCGATCAGCGAGCCGGTGCCGCGCACGAAGGCGTCGTCCTGCCGGTCGGTGAAGAAGACCACGTGCGGATTGCCCATGGAGACGGCCCCCGGGGTGTGCACAAGCGGCGCGTCGATCGGCCCGACCTGCAGCTCGATGCCGCGTGTGTCCATCTCCTCGGCCAGAGGGATCTCGTCCCAGCGCAGCCGTGGCGGGCCCATGTCGACAGTGACCCGGTGATCCCCGGCGCGAACGGCGGCCAGCGGCCCGGCCCGGGTCTGGAACCGCGCCGCCTCGACGCCCGCCGCCTCCATCATCAGCCAGGCCACGGCGCGCGAGCCGTTGCCGCAGGCCGAGACCTCGCCGCCGTCCTGGTTCCAGAACCGCACCCACGGCCCCCCGGCGCTTTCGGACAGGACCACCAGCTGATCGAAGCCGACGCCGGCCTGCCGGTCGCCCCAGGCCCGCACCTGCTCCGGGGTCGGGCTCCAGTCCAGCGGCGCGCGCACCACGGCGAAGTCATTGCCGAGGCCGTTCATCTTCACACAGGCGAGGCCGGCGGCCGGGATGGAAGCGGTCATGCCGCTGCATATAGCCCGTCCGCTTGGCCCGCGGCAGGGTGTAGCCTATGGCTGGCGCATGGCTGACGGTCCGACGTCCCCCGCCCCGCCGGAAGAGGCGAACCTGCTCACCCGCTGGCGGCTGCGCGCCCGGCTGAGGGCCCTGT
>JAATWA010000008.1:16583-33898 GCA_013361095.1 Pseudanabaena biceps
TCGTCGGTGGCGTCGCGGTGCTCGATCGACAGGTCGTAGTAGTCCAGCTCAAGGTCGAGGAACGGGAAGACCAGCTTGTCCTTGATGAACTGCCAGATGATGCGGGTCATCTCGTCGCCGTCGATGTCCACGATGGGATTGGCGACCTTGATCTTGGCCATGAGCGGGTCCTGTCAAAGCTGGGAGGTTGGGATTGGCGCGCGGTATAGCGGCGCTGCGCCGGGGACGCAAAGGCGCGACCGCTCGCCGCTGCCCGCCGCCTTCGGCAACCCCCTGGGCCAGAGCCGCGTTTCAGCCGGCGGAAGGGCCGACCTGCGGGACGGCGACATGATGAGTGACGACCTCCGCGAGCTGGTGGACCGCTGGCGCCGGGCCTTCAACGAGGTCCCGCCGCTGCTGGACGCCCGGCTGATGCGGGACATTCTCGAGGCTCACGAGACGGGTCAGCCCGATGATCGGCGCTGAACGCAGAAAGGGCCGGCGCGCCTGTCGGCGGCCGGCCCCTCGGGCTTCCGATACCCGACGGCTCAGCGCGGCGCGCGCTGCGCCGCAAAGGCGGTGTCGGACTGGGCCAGGCGGGCGTATTCGCGCTCGGTCATGCAGCGCGGCGCGCGCCAGGTGATGTCGTCGCGGCGCGCTTCCAGCACCTGCTCGGCGGTCATGAAGACCGGCTCGACGCCGTGCTGACGCAGGAACGCCGCCCGGGTGTCGGCGTCGGCAGCGCAGATGAACAGGGCCCGCGGCGGGATCTCGGTCCGCGTCCTGTCCTGTCGCGCCTGCTGCGGATCGCCGGCGAAGGCGGGGGTGGCGGCGGCGAGGACGAGGGCGGCCGCAAGGGCCCGGTGGGTCATGGTCATTTCTGTTCGACTGCGCCTCCCAGCGCTCATTTCATGCCCGGAAACGCTCCGGACTCTGACGGAAGACTACGCTCATTTTTCGCATTGTAAAGTTATCATGACAGACCTGCGTCAGAATGATCACAGAGCAGGCCGCGACCCTCGCCCGCACCGGCTTGATCCCGGCGCGCCGGCCCGGTTGAAAGACGCCATGGCGGACTGGACGCGCAGGGGCATGCTGGGAGCGACGGCGCTGGCGGGGACCGTCGCGGCGGCCTGCTCGCCGCTGGCGGCCCTCAATGCGCTGGGGCCGCGCGACCGGGGCGCGCGGCGCGTGGCGCAGGACCTGCCCTACGGCCCGGACCCGCGGCAGAGGCTGGATCTGTACGCGCCGGACGGCGGCGGCCCGTGGCCGGTCGTGGTCTTCTTCTACGGCGGCGGCTGGGACTCCGGCGCAAAGGATCTTTACGGCTGGGCCGCCCAGGCGATCGCCGCACGAGGGTTTGTGGTCGCCCTGCCCGATTACCGTCTTGTGCCCGACGTGCACTTCCCCGCCTTCATCGAGGACGCCGCCGCGGCCACGGCCCGGGCGGCGGCGCTGGCTACAGACTTCGGAGGCGACCCGGCCCGGCTGGCGGTGGCCGGCCACTCGGCCGGGGCCCATCTGGCCATGATGATCACCCTCGACCGGCGTTACATGGCGGCGGTCGACCAGCCCGGGCTGATCCGGGCCGCCGCCGGTCTGGCCGGCCCTTACGAGTTCCTGCCCTTCAATGTCCCGGCGGCGATCAACGCCTTCGGCCGGGTCAGCGACCCGCGGCTGACCCAGCCGGTGGCCTTCGCCCGCGGCGATGCGCCGCCGCTCTGGATCGCCCACGGCACGGCCGACACCGTCGTGCATGACGAGGACGCCCGGCTACTGCACGCCGCCATCGAAACCGCCGGCGGGCGCTCGGAGCTGGTGCTCTACCCGGACCTCGACCACGCCGGGATCGTGGCCGCCCTGTCGCCGCTGTTCCGTGGTCGGGCGCCGGTGCTGGCGCAGATGACCGGCTTCTTCAACGACCAGCTTGGCTGATCTCGCCAAATCGTGCGCCGCCCTGTAAGGGAGGCCATGTCAGAGACCCTCACTCCCCAGGCGGCGACGGACCGCCTCATCGCCCGCTACGACGCCGCCGTTCACGCCCTGCGCCAGGCCGTCCGCGACTTCATCGACACCGGAACCCTGCCCGACCCCGAGGCCCGCGCCCGGGGCCTGTTCGCCTATCCGCTGCTGCGCGTCGAATGGCAGGGCGACACCCCGCCGCCGCCCCAGGGCCGGGCCTATGCCCGCCTGTCGCGCCCCGGCGTCTACCAGACCACGGTCACCCGGCCGGACCTTTACCGGGCCTATCTGGTCGAGCAGCTGGAGCTGCTGGTGCAGGACTATGGCGCGACCATCAGCGTGCACGCCTCCACCCAGGAAATCCCCTTCCCCTATGTGATGGACGGGGCGGCCGTGGCGCTCGACGCCAGCCAGACGGCGGACATCGCCCGCTATTTCCCGACCACCGACCTGGCCCATATCGGCGACGAGATCGCCGACGGGGTAGTGTTCCCGGAGACCGAGGCCTTCCCCCTGTCGCACTTCGACGGGCTGCGCACCGACTTCTCGCTGGCGCGGCTGCGGCACTACACCGGCACGCCGGTGGAGCACGTCCAGTCGTTCGTGCTGTTCACCAACTACCATCGCTACGTCGACGAGTTCGTGCGCTGGGCCACGGCCCAGCTGATGGACCCGGACAGCCCCTATGACTCGCTGAGCTGCGCCGGCGGGGTGGTGATCACCCGCGACACGCCCGACCCGGAGCAGGCGGTGATGGATGCGGCCTGGCGCAAGCACCAGATGCCGGCCTACCACCTGACCGCCCCCGGCTGGCGCGGCGTCAGCCTGGTCAACATCGGCGTCGGCCCGTCCAACGCCAAGACCATCTGCGACCACCTGGCGGTGACCCGGCCGCACGCCTGGCTGATGATCGGCCACTGCGGCGGCCTGCGCCCGACCCAGCGCATCGGCGACTATGTGCTGGCCCACGCCTATCTGCGCGACGACCATGTGCTGGATGACGTGCTGCCGCCGGAGATTCCGATCCCGCCCATCGCCGAGGTGCAGCAGGCCCTGCAGGGGGCCGCCGAGCTGACCACCGGCGAGGACCGCGACACCCTGAAGCGGCGCCTGCGGACGGGCACGGTGGTGACCACCGACGACCGGAACTGGGAGCTGCGCTACAGCCAGTCGGCCCTGCGCTTCAACCAGAGCCGGGCCGTGGCCATCGACATGGAAAGCGCGACCATCGCCGCGCAGGGCTACCGCTTCCGCGTGCCGTACGGGACGTTGCTGTGCGTCTCGGACAAGCCGCTGCACGGCGAGATCAAGCTGCCCGGCCAGGCCAACCGCTTTTACGAAGGCGCGATTTCCGAGCATCTGCAGATCGGCATCGCCGCCATCGACCTGATGCGCGAGGAGGGCGAGCGCCTGCACAGCCGCAAGCTCCGCGCCTTCGACGAACCGCCGTTCCGATAAAGCACTTTACATCACAAAGCGCTTGGTCTAGGGTGTCTTCACTCAAGGAGGACACCCCATGACCCGAGACGACATCCAGACGGTTCACGACGACATCGCCTACATGCGCGCCCTCGCCGTGGACGGCCGCCGCGCCCCCCTGCTGGGCGGCTCGATCCTCATCGCCGCCGGCCTGCTGTTCGGCAGCGCCTCGATCGCGCACTACGGCATCGACAGCGGCATCGTCGATCTGCCCCCGGTGGCCTACGCCTGGCTTTGGGGCGCGGTTTTCCTCGCGTTCATCGTCGCCCTGAACGTCCTGCAGCGCCGCATCGGCAAGCTTCCAGGCGCCACGAGCCTCGCCAATCGCGCGGCGGGCACAGCCTGGATGGGGGTCGGCCTGGTGATCTTCACCGGCTCCATCTCGATGGCGATAATCGGCTGGAAGTATGACACCGCTATCCCGGCCCTGCTGTTTCCGTCGCTGATCTTCGCCGTCTACGGTGCCGGCTGGGCGGTGTCGGCCACGGTGTCAGGGGTGAAGTGGCAATGGGCGCTGGCCATCGCCGCCTGGATCGCCGCCCCCGCGCTCGCCTTCCTCGCCGGCGAGCCCACCCTGTGGCTGGCTTACGCCGCCGGCCTGTTCCTGTTCGCCCTGCTGCCCGGGATTCTGCTGGTGCGGCAACAGCCGAGCCTGGTGGTGTGATGCCGGACGATTTCGACATCTCAAGACTGAACGAGGTCATCCACGGCCGGGTCAGGCTCGGCATCATGGCCTACCTCGCCGGGGCCGACGAAGCGGACTTCGCCACCCTCAAGCAGAAGCTGGAACTGACCGACGGCAATCTGTCGGTGCACCTGAAGAAGCTGGAGGAGGCGGGCTTTGTGGCGGTGGACAAGCGCTTCGTCGACCGCAAACCGGTGACACGGGCGCGGATGACCGAGGCGGGCCGGGACGCCTTCATCGCCTACCTCGACGCGATGGCGGCCCTGGTGAAGGGCTGAGGCGATCAGGCGACTGTTCAGGCGGGCGCGTGGCTCTATAGAGGAGCCATGCGCCTGCTCCCGTTCGAGGCCGTCGACAACTTCCGTGACTATGGCGACTACGCCACCGCCGCCGGACGGCGGGTCCGGCCCGGCCACCTGTTCCGCTCCGCCCATCACGCCCGCGCGACCGAGGCGGATCTCGCCCGGCTTGAGGCCCTCGACCTCGGCGTCGTCGTCGACCTGCGCCGGCCGTCCGAACGGCGCCAGCAGCCCTCGCGACGACCCGGCGGCTTCTCGGCCCGGGTGATCGAGAGCCACGAGGACGACGGCGGCGAGGCCCCGCACATCACCTTCCTCAAGACCGAGGACCTGACCGAGGAGTCCGGCCGGCGCTTCATGACGGCGACCTATCGCGAGCTGCCGTTCCTGCCGGCCCACGTCGACCTGTTCCGGCGCTACTTCGAGGCCCTGGCCGAGAGCGACCGGCCAGTGGTCATCCATTGCGCCGCCGGCAAGGATCGCACCGGCATGCTCGCCGCCCTGACCCACCACCTGCTGGGCGTCGGCCGGGATGACCTGCTGGAGGATTATCTGCTGACCAACCGGGCGGTGGATCTGGAGGCGCGCGCGCCGAAGATCGCCGAGCAGCTCCGCACCCTGACCGGCAAGACCGCCAGCCACGGGGCCGTGGTCGCCTTCCTGGGGGTCGAGCCAGCCTATCTGGAGGCGGCCTTCGACGAGATGGATCGGCGCAACGGCGGGCTCAACGGCTATCTGGAGCAGGTTCTGGGGCTGGACGGGGCCCGGCGCGACCGCATCGCCGGGCGCCTGACCGCCTGAGGTGGAGATCGACCTGACAGGGCTGGAGGCGGTCGAGCGCACCGCGATCCCGTGGCGACCGCCGCTGGCGACCCTCGCCGCCGTCGCCCATGAGGACTGGTCGCTGGGCCTGATCTCCGACGGCGTCGAGGGCGGCTGGTCGTTCGTCGCCGCCCGGCCGGACCGGGTGCAGGTCGTCCCTGCAGGTACGGCGGACGGCTATGCGGCGCTAAGGGGTCTGGTCCCGGGGCGCGGCGCCGGCGAGGCCGCGGCGACCGGGCTCTTCCCCGGCGGCTGGGTGGCGCTGGCGGCCTACGATCTCGGCGCCCGGGTGATGATCGGCCGGGCGCCCGGCGACTGGCCCGACCTGGTCCTCGCCCGCTATCCGGCCGTGATCGCCTTCGATCATCGGCAGCAGCGCGCCTGGCGCATCGGCCGGGGGCCCGACGCGGCGACGGCCGGCGCCGCGGCGGCGCAGCTGGACGACCTGCTCGCAGCGGTCGAGCCCCCGCCCCTGCCCGCCCCGCCGGGCCTCGACGCGGTCGAGGGCCTCGGGCCGGACGGCTATCGCGCAGCGGTCGCGGATGTGGTGGCGCGCATCGGCCGGGGCGAGCTGTTCCAGGCCAATGTCGGCCGCGACTGGTCGGGATGGCTGGCGGCCGGGCGGGACCCGTTCGAGGTGTTCCTGCGCGCCGCGGCCGCCGGGCCGGCGCCCTACGGGGCCTGGTGGCGCCCCCCGGGACGGGCGCTGGTGTCCAACTCGCCCGAGCGCTTCCTTCGACTGAATCCGGACAGCGGCCGGCTGGAGACCCTGCCGATCAAGGGCACCGCCCCCCGCGGCGCGACGCCGGAGGCCGACGCCGCCGCCGCCGCCGCCCTGCTGGCCAGCGCCAAGGATCGGGCCGAGAACCTGATGATCGTCGACCTGATGCGCAACGATCTCGCGCGGGTCAGCCCGCCGGGCGAGGTGCGGGTCGACGCCTTGTTCGAGCTGCGCAGCTACGAGCGGGTGCACCACCTCGTCTCGCAGGTCAGCGCACGGCTGCGCCCTGACACGGGCCTGGCCGACCTGCTCGCGGCGGCGTTCCCGCCCGGCTCGATCACCGGGGCCCCGAAGCATCAGGCCATGCAGGTGATCGCCGGGCATGAGCCGCCACGCGGCCCCTGGTGCGGGACCCTGGCGGTGCTCGGGGCCGACGGGGGCTTCGACGCCTCGGTGCTGATCCGCACCCTCGCCTTCACGCAGGAGGATCAGGGGTGGCGCTGGTCGGGGCGCGCCGGAGCCGGGCTGACGGCCGACAGCGACCCGCACGCCGAACTGGCCGAGACCGAGATCAAGATGGCGGCCCTCAGGGCGGCCCTGCTCGGCCCCGCCTGAGGCGCATCCGGGGGCGCATCCGGGGGCTCAGCAGCAGGTGACGCGGTTCGTCAGGCGCGGCCGCAGATAATAGATGGCGTCGAACTGGACCCCGTTGGGCAGCAGGTCGCCGATCGGCGAGGTGTAGGTGTAGAGCACCTCGGCGACGATGATGGTCTCGCCGTTCTCCAGCACATCGGCCGGCAGGGGGATTGAACCGGTCGCCCCGAAAGCGCCGCCGCCGCTGGTGCGGCTCCACAGCACAGCGGTGGTGCCGTTGGCGCGGCGCTCGATGCTGGTCAGGCGCTGGCTCAGCGGCGCGGCCGGAAACGGCTGCAGGATGTGCTGACCGGCGGCGAAGATGTCATCGACCATGCCCTGGTTCAGGGCGGTCTCCTGCGAGGTCAGGTCGGCGATCACCGAGGCGACGTGAGTGACCCGCTTCTGGGCCATATAGGCCTGGGTCAGCTCGGCGGCGCCGAAGTACATCAGGATCATCAGGGGCGCGATCAGCGCGAACTCGACGGCGCTGACGCCGCGGCGGTCCCGAATGAAGCGACGAAGCCGATGGAAGGGGCGCATCAGAACGGCTCGTTCTTGAAGGCGGTGGTGACGGCGACGATGGCGTTGCCGTCACCGAAGCGCGACACGGCCTGCTGCATCAGCGGCGTGATCATGCGGTGACGGTACCAGACACGCACCAGGATCAGGTCCCCGGCTTCCCCGATCTGGAACTCCTGCGGAAAGCCCTGGGCGTTGGGCTGCGGTGGGGTCTGGTTGCGGAACTGGGGCACGACCCGCACATCGACGAACAGGTTGTTGGCGCATCCGTCCGAGAAGATCGTCATCCGGTCGCAGATGGCGGAGCGGAAGCCTTCGCGGTTGAGGCCGCCCTCCTGCGCCTGCCCCGTGCGGATCAGACGGTTGGTCTCGATCATCGCGTTCTCGAGCGAGGCGTCGAGCACCAGCAGCCCGCCGATCTCGAGGATGGCGAACAGAAGGATTAGGAAGGGGATGGCGACGAAGGCGAACTCGATCGCCGCGACGCCCTCGCGGTTGCGCCGGCGACGCAGCAGCCTTCGCAGCGCCCGGGTCCGCACCGGCCGCCTCAGGGGGTGGCCGGCGAGGCCGGCGTGGTGGCGCGCAGGCTGGGCGCGCACGAGGCGCCGCACGCCATCTCGGTGACCTGGGCCCCGCGCCAGACGCGCACCGCCCCCTGGCTCGGGGCGACCACAGCGATCTGGCCCTGGAACAGGGTCCGGCCGATGGCGTCCACCGCGACGATCTCGGTCAGGCCATAGCCCTTGCCGGTGATGAACAGGGTGCTGGCGTCGACCACCGTGACATCGGCGATCTGCGGGTTGGCGACGATCACCGAGGTGGCAGCGCCGCGCAGCTGGACGCGCGCAGCGTGGTCGATCTCGACCGTCAGGGCCCGGCCCTGGACGCCGGCTGTCTGACCCGGGCTTTGGGCCTGCGCCGCCGCCGGCAGAACCGCCAGGGCCGCGAGGGCGATCAGGACGCCGCGCATGAAGACCTCTCTCAGAAGCGACCGCGCGCTCGCGCGGGAACGCCCGCAACCTGAGCCGCAATCCTCAAGAAAGGCTGAAAGGCCGTCATCCGCCGCGAACCGCATGATTAACAGTCGATAACCACGTGTACATAGTAAACCTCATGTAAACTACGATTTATTTGATGGCGGCCCCAAGTTTTACCCTGACTTAAGGAAGGGGGTCCATCTTGCGAACCGTAAGTTGGGGGTCCAGCGGGCAAGCCGAGGACCCTTGTTTCGGAAACCTCAGTTGCTCGCTGACTACAAAGGATCAAAGACCATGACCAAGTTCTTCTCGCGTTTCGCCAAGAATGAATCGGGCGCCACCGCGATCGGGTACGGCCTGATCGCCGCCCTGATCGCCGTCGTCATCATCGCCGCCCTGACCACCATCGGTGAGAACCTGCTGGCGCAGCTCAACACCGTGGCGACGAACCTCGCCTAAGACGGCGACACGCGTCTGAAACCGCGGGGGGCCGGAGCGGAAACGCTCCGGCCCCTTTCGCATGTCCGGCGCCGGGCGCCGGGCAACCCGTCCTTAAGGCGGACCCGCTAGCGTCCGGCCCATGCAAGCCCTGGCCCCGGCCCTCGCCGCCATCCTGCCCCTGATCGCCGTGGCCGCCGCGGTCCACGATTTGGCCACCTACCGGATCCCCAACTGGATGTCGGTCGTCCTCCTGGCCGCCTTTATCCCGGCCGCCGTCACGGCCGGGCTCGAGCCCCGCCTGATCGCCATCGACGCCCTGGTGGGTCTGGCCGCCCTGCTGGTCGGCATGGGCCTGTTCGCCGGCAACCTGCTCGGCGGCGGCGACGCCAAGATCATGGCCGCCATCGCCCCTTTCATGGGTCTGACCGCCCTGACGGAGTTCGTCCTGTTCACCGCCGTCGCCGGCGGCCTGCTGGCGCTGTTCGCCCTGGTCGTGCGCCGGCTGCCCGAGCGGGCGCGTAGCCGCGGCCCGGGCTGGTGGCGGCGGCTGGCCGAGCCACGCGGTCCCCTTCCCTACGGCGTGGCCATCTGCGTCGGCGCCCTGGTCGCTTTCCCGGCCAGCCGCATCGGTGCGGCGGCCTTCGGAGGATAGGTCCGGCTTAGGCCGTCGTTAACCGGCGGGCCGCATGGTCGTTAACGCTCGGGCGGCGTGCGCACGCCGTCCTGTGGGGAGACGTCCGGATGAAACCCGCCCGTATCGCCGTCATCGCTGTCGCCGCCGTGTCCGCCATCGGCCTGGCGCTGGTGGTGCGCGCCATGATGGGCGGCGAGCCGACCGCGACCGCGACCGCTTCCGTGGCCGACGCCCGTCCCATGGCCAAGGTGCTGGTCGCCGCGCGTGACCTCCAGCCCGGCCAGCGTCTGACCGACGCCGATCTCGAGTGGAAGGACTGGGCCGTCGAGGACGTCAATCCGGTCTTCATCACCGATGGCTCCGTGCCCATTCCGCAAGCCGAGGCCGCCGCCGAGGCGCGCGCCGAAGCCGCCGAGGCCGAGGCGGAGGACGCCGGCGTCGAGGCGGCCCGACGGGTGGCTGAAGCCGCCGAGGCCCTCGCCACCGGCGGCGCCAAGGCCGACTTCATCGGCAGTGTCGTGCGCGAACCCATTCTGGCCGGCGAGCCCATCGTCGCGCGCAAGATCGTGCGCGCCGGCGACAGCGGCTACATGGCCGCCTATCTCCAGCCCGGCATGCGCGCCATGGCGGTGAGCGTCAGCGTCGAGACCGCCGCCGGCGGCTTCATCCTGCCCGGCGACCGGGTCGATGTGCTGCTGACCCGCGAGGTCGACCTCGGCAATGTCGGCACGCCGGAAAGCGCGCGCAGCCGGTTCGCCTCCTCGACCGTGATGCAGAACGTCAAGGTGCTGGCCATCGACCAGAGCACCCGCGCCGACGAGGACGAACAGGCCGTGGTCGGCGCGACGGCCACCCTCGAGCTGGGCCCGCGCGACGCCGAGGCCCTGGCCCTGGCCAAGTCCGAAGGCGAGCTGTCGCTGGTGCTGCGCTCCTACGCCGACACCGCCGGCCCGTCCGGTCGGGTCGCGGCCCCGCGCACCGAGGCCCGCGCCGTGCGGGTCCATCGCGGCGACGACGTCGAAACGGTGGTGGTGCAATGATCCGCAAGCCGACCTCCCCTGCCCTGGCGCTGGCGGCCCTGCTGCTGGCCGCTCCCGCGCTCGCGCCCGCTACGCCGGCGGCCGCCCAGTCCGTCCGCGTGGCTCTCGGGGCCGAGACCCAGTCGCTGAATCTGCCGCGCGGCCGCTCGGCGGCGATCGACCTGCCGACCGACGCCCGCGACGTGATCGTCTCCAACCCGGCGGTAGCCGAGGCGATGCTGCATTCGCCGCGCCGGATCACCGTCATCGGCCTGGCCCCCGGCGAGACCGACGCGGTGTTCCTCGACGCCTCCGGGCGCGCCATCCTGAGCCTGCGCATCCGGGTCGACACCGGCGTCGGGGCCCTGCAGGACACCCTGGCCCGGGTCGTGCCCAACGCCCGGGTACAGGTCGAGGCGGTCAACGAGAGCATCATCCTGACCGGGACCGTCTCCAGCCCCGGCGAGTCCGACCGCGTGGCCCAGATCGCCCGCCAGTTCGTCAGCCAGCCCGACCGGGTGCTGAACATGCTCAGCATCACCGGCGCCGACCAGGTGATGGTGCGCGCCCGCATCATCGAAGTGCAGCGCACCGCGGTGCGGCAGCTCGGCCTCGACCTCAACGCCATCCTCGACGTCGGCGACGGCCTGTCGCTGACCCAGACCGCCACCTTCGGCGTCGCCGGCAGCCAGCTGGGCGGCGGCAACCTGCGCTACACCGACGGCACCAACGAGGGCCTGACGGGCACCCTGCGCGCCTTCGAGCGGGTCGGTCTCGTGCGCACCCTGGCCGAGCCCAACGTCACCACCGTCAACGGAGAGAACGCCGAGTTCCTCGCCGGCGGCGAGTACCCGGTGCCGGTGGGCCGCGACCGGGACGGCAATGTCACCATCGAGTTCAAGCCGTTCGGCGTGCGCCTCGCCTTCCGGCCGGTGGTGCTGTCCGAGGGCCGCATCTCGCTGCAGCTCTCGACCGAGGTGTCCGAGCTGACCACCGAAGGCGCCTTCACCCTCGGCGGGACTTCGCAGAACGCCCTGATCATCCCGGCGCTCAGCGTGCGCCGCTCGTCGAACACGGTCGAGCTGCCCTCGGGCGGGGCCCTGATGATCGCCGGGCTGCTGCGCGAGGAGACGCGCCAGAACATCGACCAGCTGCCGGGCGCGGGCGACCTGCCGGTTCTGGGGGCCCTGTTCCGCTCGCGCGACTACGAGTCCGGCCAGACCGAACTGGTGATCATCGTCGAGGCCTATGTGGTGCAGCCGACCTCGCCGGGCCGGCTGCAGACCCCGGCCGACGGCCTGCGCATCGCCGGCGACCTGCAGACGATCCTGTTCGGCCAGCTCAACCAGGTCTACCGCACCCCCGCCGCCGAGAGCGCCGATGCGCCGCGCTGGCAGGGCCCGGTCGGCTATGTGATCGAATGAGGCCGCCGATGACCACCCGCGCCCCTCTCGCCGTGGCCCTTACCCTGGCCGGAAGCCTGGCCCTCGCCGCCTGCGCCACGGGCCCGGCGGCTGGTCCCGAGCCGCTGACCCCGACCAGCCGCTGGACCCTGCAGGTCCAGCCGGGCGTGGACCAGATCGCCCTCGCGGTCCGCGAGGACGGCCTGTCCGCGGCCCAGACCGCCGCGCTGGACGCCCTTGCCGCGCGCCATGGCCACCGCGGCGTCGGCGCGGTCAGCGTCGCGGCGCCGGCCGGCGAGGACCCGGCCGCCGCCCGCACGGCCTGGAATATCCGCGACGCCCTGATGGCCCGCGGCCTGCCGCCCGAGGCGATCCGCATGGCCGGCTACCCCGCGCCGGATCCGCGCGCGCCGGTGGTCGTCAGCTTCGAGACCGTCGAGGCCCGGGTCCCCGCCTGCGGCCGCGCGTGGGAAGACCTGTCCGCCAACGCCAACCGCCCGCCGAACAATTTCGGCTGCGCCCTCACGGCCAACATGGCCGCCCAGATCGCCGATCCGCGCGACATCCTGCAGCCCCGGGCCATGCCGGCGCAGGACTCCCACCGCGCGGTCGTGGTCTTCGACAACTACCGGCAAGGCCGGCAGACATCCGCACCGCAGGAAGAACTCGTCAGCGGCCGCGTTACCCAGGCCGTGGAGTGAGCATGAACGCCTTCGCCCCGTCTCCCGACGACGGATTCGAGGACGATCTGGACCTCGAGCTGGAGGCCCAGCCGGGCGTACCTGCGCGTCCGCCGGTCGCCGCTCCGGCGGCCTCCGGGCCGCTGCAGTTCACCCCGCCGGCGCCGGTCGCGGGCGCGCCCGCTCCCGTGTCGCCACGCGCTGTGGTGGCCGAGCCCGGCTTCAACCCGGTCGGCGACCTGATCGCCGGGGCCAGCCAGGCCCTGGCGGAAGTGTCGGTGCCGCGCATCGCCATCCACGTCTTCGCCGAGCGCCAGGACACCCTGGCCGCCGCCGATCGCGCCGGCCAGGACCGTCGCCTGTCGCGCGCCACGACCACCATCCGGGTCGGCGGCGTCAATGCGGCCATCGAGACCTATCACCACGAGCCGACCCCGCCGCTGATCATCGTCGAGCACATGGGCGATGCGGCCACCCTGCTGAACGACATCGACCGGCTGGCCGAGGTCTGCGACGCCGGCACCAAGGTGGTGATCATCGGCGCCGCCAACGACATCCTGCTGTTCCGCGAGCTGATGCGGCGCGGGGTGTCCGAGTATCTCGTCGCCCCGGTCCATCCGTTGCAGCTGATCGGCGCCATCGGCGGCCTGTTCAACGATCCGGCCCAGCCCTTCGTCGGCCGCTCGATCGCCTTCGTGGGGGCCCGCGGTGGGACCGGCGCCAGCGCCGTGGCCCACAACACCGCCTACGCCCTGTCCGAGCGGATCGGCGCCAATACGGTGATCGTCGACTACGACCTGCCGTTCGGAACGGCCGGGCTCGACTTCAACCAGGACCCGATCAACGGGGTCGCCGACGCCCTCGCCCAGCCCGACCGCCTCGATCCGGTGCTGCTGGATCGGATGATGGTGCGCTGCACGGACAAGCTGAGCCTGTTCGCCGCGCCGGCCACGCTGGACGCCGACTACGAAATCAGCCCGGAGGCCTTCGAGGAGGTCACCACCCGGATCCGCGCCACGGCGCCGTTCGTGGTGCTGGACCTGCCGCACGTCTGGTCGCGCTGGGTCCGCCGGACCCTGATCTCGGCGGACGAGGTGGTGGTGGTGGCGACGCCGGACCTGGCCTCGCTGCGCAACGCCAAGAACATGATCGACCTGATCCGCCAGGGCCGGCCGAACGATGCGCCGCCGCGTGTGGTGCTGAACCAGGTCGGCATGCCGGGCCGGCCGGAGATCCCCGCCAAGGACTTCGGCGACGCCCTCGGGGTACACCCGGCGCTGGTCATCCCCTTTGACCCGAAGGTGTTCGGGGCCGCCGCCAACAACGGCCAGATGATCCTCGACGCCGCCGCCAGGTCGAAGGCGGCCGACGCCTTCCAGGTGCTGGCCCAGATCGTGTCGCATCGGGAGCTGCCGGCCCTCGCCGCGCCGAAAGGCGCCAGGGGCGGCGGCAAGTCCCTGCTGGGCGGACTGTTCAAGAAGAAGGCGCGCTGACGCGTGTTCGGCAAGCGCACATCGCCGGTGAGCGGCGGCCCCGGGCCAGCCGCCACGGCCCCGGCGCCAGGGCCGTCTCCGTTCCCCGCCGACGGCGCGCCGCCCCAGCCGGCGCAGGGCGTTCAGACCCAGGCCTTCGCCTTTGACGCCAACGCCGAGAGCAGCGTCACGGGCGGCGCGCCCGAGGGCGCAGCCCTGTTCACCGCCCAGCCGGGGGCCGAGCGCCTCGACGCCCTCGCCGACCCGGTCGCCGCCCGCCCGCGGCCGGCCGCCGAGAGCCGTCGGGGGCCCGGCCCGCGCGCCACGCCCGCCTTCGAGCAGCTGAAGAAGGCGCAGCAGGTCACCGAGATCGTCCGCGAGCAGTCGGACTACTATCACGCCACGAAGACGACGATCTTCAACGCGCTGATGAACACCATCGACCTGGCCCAGCTGGCGCAGCTGGAGGCCCGGGCGGCGGCCGAGGAGATCCGCGACATCGTCGCCGAGCTGGTGGCGATCAAGAACGTCTCCATGTCGGTGGCCGAGCAGGAGCACCTGGTCCAGGACATCGTCAACGACGTCCTCGGCTACGGTCCGCTGGAGCCGCTGCTGGCGCGCGACGACATCGCCGACATCATGGTCAATGGCGCCGGCCGCGTGTTCATCGAGGTCGGCGGCAAGGTTCAGCTGACCAACGTGCGCTTCCGCGACAACGGCCAGCTGATGAACATCTGCCAGCGCATCGTGTCCCAGGTGGGCCGGCGCGTGGACGAGAGCAGCCCGATCTGCGACGCGCGCCTGCCGGACGGCAGCCGGGTCAACGTCATCGCCCCGCCGCTGGCGATCGACGGCCCGACGCTGACGATCCGGAAGTTCAAGAAAGACAAGCTGACGATGAAGAACCTGGTGGAGTACGCCTCCATCAGCCCGGAAGGGGCCAGGGTTCTGGGCGTCATCGGCGCCTGCCGCTGCAACGTCGTCATCTCCGGCGGCACCGGCTCGGGCAAGACCACCTTGCTCAACACCCTGACCGCCTTCATCGACCCGACCGAGCGGGTCATCACCTGCGAGGACGCGGCCGAACTGCAGCTGCAGCAGCCGCACGTGGTGCGTCTCGAAACCCGGCCGCCCAACCTCGAGGGACAGGGCCAGATCACCATGCGCGATCTGGTCAAGAACTGCCTGCGGATGCGTCCCGAGCGGATCATCGTCGGCGAGGTGCGCGGCCCCGAGGCGTTCGACCTGCTGCAGGCCATGAACACCGGCCACGACGGCTCGATGGGCACCCTGCACGCCAACAGCCCGCGCGAGGCGATCAGCCGCCTCGAGTCGATGATCACCATGGGCGGCTACGGCCTGCCGTCGAAGACCATCCGCGAGATGATCGTCGGCTCGGTCGATGTGATCGTCCAGGCCGCGCGCCTGCGTGACGGCAGCCGCCGCATCACCCACATCACCGAGGTGGTCGGCCTCGAGGGCGACGTGATCGTCACCCAGGACCTGTTCGTCTACGAAATCACCGGCGAGGACGAGAACGGCAAGATCGTCGGCCGTCACCGTTCGACCGGCATCGCCCGGCCCCGCTTCTGGGACCGCGCTCGCTACTACGGGCTGGAGCGCGAGCTGGCCGAAGCCCTCGACGCGGCGGAGTAGGCCATGCTGCTCCCCACTCTCGCAGCGGTTCTGGCCTTCATCACCATCGGGGGGCTCGGCTGGGCCTTCGTCGGCGGTGACGACTCCAGCGGCGAGGCCTTGAAGCGGGCCCGCGCCCTGCAGGGCGGCAAGCAGGCCAACAGCGCCGCGCGCCGGACGGCGCAGAACAACACCCCCGAGGGGCGCCGCAAGCAGATCCTGCAGCAGCTCAAGGAAGCCGATCGCCGCGACCGCAAGGCGCGCATGACCCTGTCCGCGCGGATGCAGCAGGCCGGACTGGCTCCGAACCTGAAGATGTTCTGGATCCTGTCGTCGGTGGCGGGTGTGGTCGGGCTGCTGCTGGCGCTGATGGTCGGCCTGTCGCCGCTGCTGGCCCTGATGGTCGCCGTGGTGCTGGGCCTCGGCCTGCCCCGCTGGGTGCTGGCCTTCCTCGCCAAGGGGCGGATGAAGAAGTTCTCCGGCGAGTTCGCCAACGCCGTCGACGTCATCGTCCGCGGCATCAAGTCGGGCCTGCCGGTGCACGACTGCTTCAAGATCATCGCGCGCGAGAGCCCGGCCCCGCTCGGGCCGGAGTTCCAGCGGCTGGTCGAGGCGGTTGGCGTCGGCATGACCCTGGGCCAGGCCCTCGACAAGATGTACGAGCGCATGCCCTCGCCGGAGCTGCGCTTCCTCTCGATCGTTATGGCCATCCAGCAGAAAACCGGCGGCAACCTCGCCGAGGCGCTGGGCAATCTGTCGACCGTGCTGCGCGCCCGGCGGATGATGGGCGAGAAGGTCAAGGCGCTGTCGTCCGAGGCAATCTCCTCGGCCGGCATCATCGGCTCCCTGCCGATCGTGGTGATGACGCTCGTGATGATCGCCTCGCCCGACTACATGGGCCGCATGTTCACCGACCCCCGCGGGCACGTGATGCTGCTCGGCTCGGCCATCTGGATGGGCCTGGGGGTGCTGGTGATGAAAAAGATGATCTCGTTCAAGATCTGAGGGCCGGATGGACGCGATCTCCGACCTGATCATGGACAAGAGCAACTGGGTGACCGGCGCGGTCGCCTTGGGCGTGTTCCTGACCGTGCTGACCCTGATGAACGGGATGATGCAGGGGGCCAGCCTCGACAAGCGGATGAAGGCCGTGGCCGGTCGCCGCGAGGAGCTGCGCCGCCGGTCGCGCGAGGCCATGGCGACGCCCGGGGCCCTGCGCCAGGCCGACGACGGCTTCAAGAAGCGGATCGTCGAGCGGCTCAACCTGACCAAGCTGCTGGAGGATCCGCAGGTCGCGGACAAGATGCTGCAGGCCGGCCTGCGCGGCCCGCGCCCGCTGACCACCTTCTACTTCTTCCGCTTCGCGTCGCCCTTCATCCTGATGGCGCTGAGCTTCCTGTACCTAGAGTTCATCAACGACTTCGGCATGGCGCCGTTCCAGATGCTGGCCACGGTCATGGTGTTCGCCGCCATCGGCTTCTACGCGCCGAACATCTACGTCTCGAACCGCATCTCCAAGCGCCGCGCCTCGATCATGGTCGGCTTTCCCGATGCGCTGGACCTGCTGCTGATCTGCGTCGAGTCCGGCATGTCGATCGAGGCGGCCATCACCAAGGTCAGCCAGGAGATCGGCGGCAGCTCGCTGGAGCTGGCCGAGGAACTGTCGCTGCTGGCGGCCGAGCTCAGCTACCTGCCCGAGCGCCGGCTGGCCTATGAGGGCCTCGCCCGCCGCACCAACCATCCGGGCGTGAAGGCAGTCACCACCGCCATGATCCAGGCCGAGCAGTACGGCACGCCGCTGGGCGCCGCCCTGCGGGTCATGGCCAAGGAAAACCGCGACCTGCGCCTGTCGGCGGCGGAGAAGAAGGCGGCGTCCCTGCCCGCCCAGCTGACCGTGCCGATGATCCTGTTCTTCCTGCCGGTGCTGTTCGTCGTGATCCTCGGCCCGGCGA
>JAATWA010000008.1:34934-71832 GCA_013361095.1 Pseudanabaena biceps
GCCGGATGGTCTCGGCGGCCGAGGCGGCGTCGAGGTGGCGCAGGGCGAACACCTCGGTGGCGAAGCGCTCGGCGCCGACCGTGGCCGGCCCCTGCGCCGCCCCGGCGGCCGGGCTGATGCGATAGGCGCCCGAGGCGGTCGGCGTCACCACCAGCCCGTTGGCCCGGAGGGTCGACAGGAACACCTCGAACAGCTGGGCCCGGCTCAGCGGCCGGTCGCTGGACACGGTCACCGTACCCGACACGGCCGGGTCGACGATGAAGGTCCGCCCGGTCGAGCGGGCGATGTCCTGGATGAAGGCGCGGATGTCGGCGCCCTGGACGTTCAGGGTCTGGCCGGCCTGCGGCGCGGCGATCGCGCCGGCCGGCCCGGCGACCGGCGGGACCCCGGTCAGGGTCAGGGCCGCCAGCGCCGTTACGGCGACGGCGAGCGGGCGGCGGGCGGCGGACGGAAACTGGATCAAGGGCCGGTCCTTCTGCCGGCGGAGGGCGCCGCGCCGGGGGCCGGTCGCTCCGGCCCCGGACGGACTTCCGCCGTCGACGCCCCCCTCGGGCGCGCGGACTCCTTAGCCCGGAAGCCCGCGGCAGGGCCTCACGGCCCGGTGACGGAACGACGACAGACGGATGACGGCGCCCGAAGCGCCCCGATCAGTTGCGCAGCGAATCCCAGGTGCGGCCGCCCGCGGGAGCCGGCGCCGCCGCCCGCGCCTGCAGCCAGGCGAGGTTGGCGTCGGCCTGGTCCGGCGGCAGGTTGCGGCGCAGCAGCGCCTCGGCCTCGGCCGCCTTGCCCTGCAGCCCCAGCACCAGGGCGAGGTTCTGATGCACCTTGAGACCGGCGCCCGGCTGGGCCGTCGCGCGGCGCAGCAGGGTCTCGGCCGCCGCCGCGTCGCCGGCGGTCAGGCGGGCCATGGCGATGTTGGCCAGCAGCGCCGGCTGCTCCGGGGCCAGCCTGAGCCCCTCGGCCCAGGCCGCCTCCGCGTCGGCGGGACGCCGCACCTGCTGATAGGCCACGCCCAGCAGCGACCAGACGCGCCAGTCGCCCGGCTGCAGGTCGCGCGCCTGCTCCAGCGCGGCGATGCCGAAGAAGGCCTCGCCCCGCGCGATATGGGCCCGGCCCACGGTCATCAGCAGGTCCCGGTCCGTCGGGCGCGCCGCCAGCGCCGCCTGGGCGATGGTCGCCGCCTGCTCGCCCTGGCCAAGGTCGATCAGGGCGTTGGCCAGCCGCAGGGCCGCCTCGGCGTCGGAGGGATGGGCGGCCAGCTCGGCGCGCCAGAATACCGAGCGGGTCAGGGCGTCGGCGCGCTCGACCTCGGCCCGGCGCTCGGGCGAGGCCGGGGCGGGCGCCGCGGCCGCAGGGGCCGCCGGCGGGGTCTGCGCCGCCGCGGGCGCGGCGAGCGCCAGGACGGTTGCGAGAACGGCGAGGCTGCGCGACATGGGTCGGGTCCGGGTGCGGATCGTGAGCCGGCAGGGTCGCGCGCCGCCGTCAACCGACGGTTAACGTCCGGCCCGCTTCACGAAAGGCTCCCCATGCCCCGCGCCGACCTGTTCGCCCCCCATGACGCCCCCGCCCGGCCCATCCGTCTGATCGGTCCGGAGGCGAAGCTGGACGGCGCGGCGGCCGCCTGGGCCGAGGCGCAGGGATTCCGCGGCAAGCCCGGTCAGCTGCTGCTGGTCCCCGGGCCCGACGGCGCCCCGGCCGAGGCCCTGTTCGGAACCGGCGACCGGTTCGATCCGGCCCGCTGCCGCGCCCTCGGGGCCGGCCTGCCCACCGGCGTCTGGCGGCTTGAGGACGTCCCCGCTGACCTCGCCGAGCGCGCCGCCGTGGCCTTCGGCCTCGGAACTTACCGCTTCGACCGCTACCGCGCCCGCCCCGACGCCCCGGCCCCGCAGCTGGCCCTCCCGGTCGGCGTGGACGGCGCGCGCGTCGGCCGCCTCGTCGCCGCCGCCGCCCTGGCCCGCGAGATGGTCGACACCCCGGCCGCCGACATGGGGCCGCTGCAGCTCGAGACCATCGCCCGCGAGATCGCCGAGGCCCACGGGGCCAACCTGACCGTCACCACCGGCGACGCCCTGCTGGAGGCCAACTATCCGTCGGTGCACGCCGTCGGCCGCGCCGCCGATCCGGCCCGCGCCCCGCGCCTGATCGAGCTGGGCTGGCAGCTGGACCAGACCGCCCTGCCGCTCGTCGCCCTCGTCGGCAAGGGCGTGGTGTTCGACACCGGCGGCCTCGACATCAAGCCCGCGGTCGGCATGCGCAACATGAAGAAGGACATGGGCGGCGCCGCCCACGTCCTCGCCCTTGGCCGACTGGTGATGCAGGCCGACCTGCCGGTGCGGCTGGTGGTGATCGTCCCGGCGGTGGAGAACGCCATCTCCGGCGACGCCTTCCGCCCCGGCGACATCCTCGCCACCCGGCAGGGCCTGACCATCGAGGTCGGCAACACCGACGCCGAGGGGCGGCTGATCCTCGCCGACGCCCTGACCCGGGCCGGGGAGCACAGCCCCGACCTGACGCTGGACTTCGCCACCCTGACCGGGGCCGCGCGCATCGCCCTCGGCCCCGAGCTGCCGCCGCTCTACACCGATGACGAGGCCCTGGCCGCCGGCCTGCTGGCCGCCGCCGCCGAGGTCGACGACCCCCTGTGGCGCATGCCCCTGTGGCCCGGCTACCGCCCGGCGGTCGAGGCCGAGATCGCCGACCTGAGCAACGACCCGGCCGGCTGGGCCCAGGCCGGCTCGGTCACCGCCGCCCTGTTCCTGCAGAAGTTCGCCCCGAAGACCGGCGCCTGGGCGCATCTGGACGTCTTCGCCTGGAACCCGCGCGGCCGCCCCGGCTGGCCCGAGGGCGGCGAGGCGCAAGGCCTGCGCGCCGCCTTCCGTCTGCTGGAGACGCGTTATCCCCGCTGAGCGCCCCGCCGTTAACGCGACCTTCGCTCTCCCGCGCTAGTCAGGACGCTCAAGGACGCGAGCCCGGCTGTTGACTTCACTTCCCGCCCTCGACCCGGAGACTACCCTCGTTCTGGACGGCGTCGCCGCCCTGGAACTGGAGGGGATTCTGCCGGCGCGGGCCTATCAGCCGGTCGTGCCGATGCAGGGCTGCGTCGCCGTCGCCGCCGTGCGCGAGCGCCCCGAGGACGACGGGCCCCAGCGCGACCAGCTGATCTTCGGCGAGATCTTCGACGTCCTGCACGAGGCCGACGGCTGGTGCTTCGGCCGTGGTCGCCGCGACGGGGTGATCGGCTGGGTCGAGGCTCCCGCCCTCTCCGCGCCGGTGCTGCTGGCCACCCACCGGGTCTCGGCCCTGCGCACCTATGTCTATGCCGAGGCCGATCAGCACAGCCAGCCGGTCATGCTGCTCAGCCTGAACGCCCTCGTCACCGTGCGCGGCGAGACGGGCGACTTCCTCGAGGTCGAGCGCGCCGGCTTCATCGCCCGCGGCCATCTCGCCGACCTGCACGCCTTCGAGCACGACCCGGCCGACGTCGCCGAACGCTTCGTCGGGGCGCCCTGGCAGGCCGGCGGCCGGGAGAGCCTCGGCCTCGACGACGCCGGCCTCGTGCAGCAGGCCCTCTACGCCTGCGGCCTGGCCTGCCCGCGCCGGGCGGCGCAGCAGGCCAGCACCCTCGGCGTCGCCATACCGGCCGCCGAGGCGCGCCGCGGCGATCTGGTGTTCTGGAACGGCCGCGCCGGAGTGCTGGTCGCCCCGGACCATGTGGCCCACGCCAGCCTCGAGGCCCTCGCCGTGCAGGTCGAGCCGCTCGCCCGCGCCACCGGCGGGGCCGAGGCCCTGATCCGCCGCCTCTGAGCGCCTGAATCCCCTGGATACAAACAGAAAGGGCGGCCTCCGCAGAGACCGCCCCCTCAAACCTTCAGATCAGACCCGGCGTCAGGCCGTCGGCTGGGCCGGGGTCGTCGCTTCCGCGGTCGGGGCCGCCGCCGCGCCCTCGACCGGCGCCTGGCCAGCGGCCGCCGCCTCGCCGCCCTCGACCGGAGCCGCGCCTTCGGCCGGAGCCGCCGCAGCCGCCGCGCCCGGCTGGCGCGCCGGATCCGGCGCCGGGATGGCGTAGCCGCCCGAGCCCTGCGACCGGAGGTAGGCGATCAGGTTGATGCGGGTCTCGGTGTCGCGAATGCCGGCGAACGACATCTTGGTGCCGGCGATGTGCCGCTGCGGCGCCTTGATGAACTGGTCCATCTCATCATAGGTCCAGACCGGCGCGATCGCCTTGTGGGCGTTGAAGGCGTCCGAATAGGCGAAGCCCGGCATATGCATGACCGGACCGCCGATCACGGCCCACAGGTTCGGGCCGATGCCGTTGGCGCCGCCCTGGTTGACCGTGTGGCAGGCCTGGCAGCGGGCGAAGGCCGCTTCACCGGCGGCCAGGTCGGCGACCGGCAGGACCGTGCCCCAGTCCGGCGGCAGCTCGACTTCCGCGGCGCCCGACGGCTCCTCCGGGGCGTCGATGAAATAGCCCATCTTTTCCGGCGGCTTGGTCTTGTAGATGTAGCCGATCGCGTAGGGCATGCCGACGATGACCATGGCCGTCGCCAGACCCGCGCCGAAAATCTTGTTCCACTTCAGATCGCCGCTCATGCGCGTCGTCGCTTCCCGTCCAGTCTGAGTCGGGCCGGCGCAGGGCGCAGGCCTGTTGCGTGGGCGTCTGTTGCACGCTAGCGCGACCTTCGCAACCGGTCCGGAGGCGCCCCGGCGCCGCACGCCGCCCCCGGTCGACCCAGGAGCCCCGGATGAACCCCATCGTCGTCATCCCCGCGCGCATGGCCGCGACCCGCCTGCCGGGCAAGCCGCTGGCCGACATCGGCGGCCGGGCCATGATCCTGCGCGCCTGGGACCAGGCCTGCGCCTCGGGCCTGCGCGTGGCCGTGGCGGCAGGCGACGCCGAGATCGTCGACCTCGTGCGCGCCGCCGGCGGCGAGGCGGTCTGGACCGATCCGGCCCTGCCCTCCGGCTCGGACCGGGTGCGCGCGGCGCTGGAAACCCTGGACCCCGACCGCCGTCACGACGCCGTGGTCAATCTGCAGGGCGACATGCCCTTCGCCGATCCGGCCACCTCCACCCTGTGTGTCGAGCTGCTGGCCGAGGGCGGCGACATCGCCACCCTGGTGGCCGCCGAGGCCGATCCCTCGGACCGGACCAATCCCGATGTAGTCAAGGCGGTCCTCGCCCTGCCCGACGGGGCCGACCGCGGCCGCGCCCTCTACTTCACCCGCTCGACCCTCTATGGCGAGGGCCCGGTGTGGCGGCACATCGGCGTCTATGGCTATCGCCGTGACGCGCTCGACCGCTTCTGCGCCGCCCCGCCCTCGCCGCTGGAACGCCGCGAGAAGCTGGAACAGCTGCGCGCCCTCGAACTGGGCCTGACGATCCGCGCCGCCGTGGTCGCCGAGGCGCCGCTGTCCGTCGACAATCCCGCCGATCTGGAAGCGGCGCGAGCATTCATTGTTTAGGGCGCTACCGCTCGCGACGCGGTCGCTCGCTGCTTGAGCGCAAGCCGCGCCACGCCCCCCATCGTCATGGCCAGGCTTGAGACTCCACCCCCGAAGGATCGCGCCTGGGGGCCGCCGGGACGAGCCCGGCGGTGACGAAAGGATCAGGCCTCCGCCGTCTCCGTGCGCTTCTTCATCAGGGCGTCGAAGCTGTCCCACACGCCCTCGGCGCCGTGCCAGGCCCCCTTGGTCGCGGCCTTGGAGTATTCGGTGGCCCGGGCCTCGAAGAAGTTGGCGTGCTCCACGCCCGACAGCAGGGCCTGCAGCCACGGGAGCGGGTTCTCGGTCACGCCATAGACTTCCGGCAGCTTCAGCTGGCGCAGGCGCCAGTCGGCGATGAAGCGGATGTAGGCCTTGATGTCATCGGGAGTCATGCCCTGCACCGGGCCCTGCTCGAAGGCCAGGTCGATGAACTTGTCCTCCATGGTGATGACGTGCTTGCAGCAGTCGACGATGTCGTCCGCCACGGCCTTCGTCACCGCCCCCGTCTCCTTGTTGAAGGCGTGGTACAGCTTGATGATGCCTTCGCAGTGCAGGCTCTCGTCGCGCACCGACCAGCTGACGATCTGGCCCATGCCCTTCATCTTGTTGAAGCGCGGGAAGTTCATCAGCATGGCGAAGCTGGCGAACAGCTGCAGCCCTTCGGAGAAGCCGCCGAACATCGCCAGGGTGCGGCAGATGTCGGCCTCGGTCTCGACCCCGAACTGGGCCATGTAGTCGTGCTTGTCCTTCATGGCCTCGTATTCCATGAAGGCGCCGAACTCCGCCTCGGGCATGCCGATGGTCTCGAGCAGCAGGGCGTAGGCGGCGATGTGGATGGTCTCCATGTTGGCGAAGGCCGCCAGCATCATCTTGACCTCGGTCGGCTTGAACACCCGACCGTAGCGCTCCATGTAGTTGTCCTGGACCTCGATGTCCGCCTGGGTGAAGAAGCGGAAGATCTGGGTCAGCAGGTTGCGCTCGCCGTCATCCAGCTTGGCCGCCCAGTCCTTGCAGTCCTCGCCCAGCGGCACCTCTTCCGGCATCCAGTGGACCTGCTGCTGCTTCTTCCACATGTCGAAGGCCCAGGGGTACCGGAACGGCTTGTAGGCGGCCGAAGCGGTCAGCAGGCCGGGCAGGGCGGGCGTGATCGGCGTGATGGCGTTCATGGCGAGCGATTCCAGCGAAGCAGACAGGCCTCGCACCATGCGGCGCCCGGCCCCCCAGGCCAAGCCCCAAATCGCGCATCTAGTGATCACATTTGGCCGCAGCCCCACATGTAGTAGGTCGGCGGCCATTTCCTGGGGATGATCCCTCTCCTCCCCCTCCCCCATACGCTCGCTATGGGGGAGGAGAGCGACTTCAGCCCCCCCTACTCCACCGCCGCCCGCACCTGATCGAGGAACGCGTCGCGGGCGGCGCTGCGGGCGCGGCCGGTGGCGGTCGGCCAGGACGACAGGATCACCACCACCAGCCGGCGCTCCGGGTCGATGTGGATCTGCTGGCCAAAGATGCCGTTGGCCTCGAACCGCGTCCCGTCGGCGCGGGTCCACCACTGGAAGCCATAGCCGCGGTCGTTCTCCGGGAAGTCGATGCTCTGGGCCGTGGCGCGCTCGAACCAGTCCGGGCGAGCGATCTGCCCGCCGGGGACGGCGCCGCGCTCCAGCGCCATCAGCCCGACCCGGCCCCAGTCCCTCAGGGTGGCCGAGACGCAGCAGCCGCCGCTCTCCCGGCCTTGCGCGTCCAGCATCCAGAAGGCGGCGCTCTCCATGCCCGCCGGGTCCCAGATCTTCGCCTTGAGATACGACGCCAGCGGCTGGCCGGTCGCCCGCGCCACCAGCACCCCGATCAGATTGGTCTCGCCGGTGTTGTAGTTCCAGCGCTCGCCGGGCGGGAAGGCCCGCTCCAGCCGGCGCATATAGGCCACCGTCGCGTCCTCCCCCGCCGGCGGCGGCGTCAGGTAGAAGCGGGCCACGTCCGAGGTCGGGTCGGTGTAGTCCTCGTCCCAGCGCGCGCCCGAGGTCATGGTCAGCACATTGGCCAGGGGCACGCCTTCGTAGGCGCTGCCGGCCAGTTCGGGGATGTAGCGGTCGACCGGGGCGTCCACGCCTTCAATCTTCCCCTCCTCGATCGCCGCGCCCACCAGGGTGGAGGTCAGCGACTTGGTCATGGAGAAGCTGTTCCACACGTCCTGCGGCGTCATGCCGAGGCCGTAGCGCTCCAGCCGCACCCGCCCGTCCTGCAGCACCAGCACCCCGGCGATGCGCTCGGCCTCCATATAGGCCGTCGGATCGAGGTCGAGCGGCTCCCCCTCGGGGAGCGGCCGCGGGTTGGGCGAGGGCGCGATGCGCGCGTGCGGGATCAGCTCCGGCATGCGGCGCAGGTCGCGCTCGCGCCGCTCGGCCGGCCAGAACAGCACCTCCATGTCCGGCGGGATGGCGAAGGGCGCGGCGGGCGCCGGGGCCGCGGGCGGCGGTGTCTGGGCCCCGGCGGGAGATCCTCCGGCCAGATTACCGGCCAGAACGGCGGCCGCGGCGAGGGCCGGCAGGCAGCGACGGAACAGGGACATGCAGGAACTCCGCTTCGACGCCGGCGAGGAAGGCCCGGCCCCGCGCCGGCGTCAAGCGCCGCGCCTCACTCCGGCAGGGTCCAGCGGGTCACAACGCTCCGCACCCGCCCGTCGCGCCCGACCTCGATCAGGCCAGAGCGCACCGCCTCCCCCCCGGCCCAGGCCACCTCGGCCTCGAAGGCAAAGTAGCGGGTGGCGACCGCGACCTGCTCGCGTTCCGCCGCCGTCGGGGCCAGCTCCGCCAGCGTCGGGACAGCCCAGAAAGCGTCGACGTCGGCCCAGCCGCCCGCCGGCCGGCCGGCCAGCACCCGCCGCGCCGCCTCCACCGACAGCCGCTCCGGCGCCAGCATGGCCAGCAGGGGTGCATCGGCCGGGGTCAGGCTGTTGACGTTGAACCGGGTCGGCCCCGTGGTCGGCAGGGCGCACACCCGCGGCCGCAGCCGGGCGTAGGCCGCGGCGCCGACCCCCAGCCCGCGCAGCTCGCTCGGCTCCGCCAGCAGGCCGCCGTCGGCGATGGCCTGCGCCAGCCGGCTGGCCAGCCGCTGCGCCTCGCCCGCCGGGACGCCCAGCCCCTGCTGGAAGGCGATGAACTGGGCCTGCCCCGTGGCGCCGGGCGCCCGCGCGGTCCCGCCCCCCTCGACGAGGCTGTTCAGGTTGAAGCAGGCCTGGCCGTCGCGCACGGTCAGGGCCAGCGCCCCGCCCTCGATCGGGAAGTCGAAGCGGCGGCCGTTCCACTCGGCCGGGGCCGGGGTCCGCTCGGGCGTCGCCTGGACCAGCTGGCGGATGCGCCGTCGCGCCAGCCGCTCGGCTCCCAGGGCGTACCACTGGGCCTGGGTCTGGGCCTCGACGTTCTGGGCCCGCCGGATCGAGAAGCGCACATCGTCCAGCACCACCACGGCGACGATCGACAGGATCGCCACCAGGATCAGCACGGCCAGCAGGGCCGCCCCCTCGCGCGCGCGGCGGCTCATCCCGGGCCCCCGCCGACGAGGAACCACTGGGTGGTGCGGCCGAAGCGCGGGGCGGTCAGCTCCAGCGTCACCGCGTCCGGCAGGGGCTGGGTCGCCTCCGCCGGCCAGGCGGCGAAGGTGCGGCCGCTGGCGACGAAGGCGATGCGCACCTCGCGCGCGTCCTCCAGCAGGGTCTGGGTCAGGGGCGTCCCGGCCCCGGTCAGGTCCGGATAGACCCGCCGCTCGATGCGGTCGTCGATGACGACCCAGACCACCCGCTGCAGCGAGGCGCGCGGCCGGCCCTCGGGGTTGGACCAGCCGGCCCGGGTCAGCTGCAGCAGCACTTCGCCCTGCCCCCCGGCGAAAGCCGGCCCCGCCCCGCCCCCGCTGCCGATCACCGGCCGGTCCACTGCCTGGCCCAGGTCGGCGCGCAGCAGCTGCCGCAGCCGCTGGAAGTCCGCCCCGGCCTCGGTCGCGGCCCGCACCACCTCGCGGTTGGTCAGGGACAGGTTGAGCAGGGCCACCCCCGCCACCGCCAGCAGGCCGAAGATGGCCAGGGCGACCAGGGTCTCGACCAGGGTGAAGCCGGACCGCGCCCGCCTCATGCGCCGCTGTCCCGGAAGGCGGTCAGGCGCGCCGTCTCCTGCCCCCCGTCGAACACCTGCACATCAATGCGCACCATGCCGGCGTCGGGGGTGGGCGCGACCGTCTGCACCCAGCGCCAGCGGCGGTCGCCCATCACCGTCTCGCCCTCGGTCTCGCCGAAAGCCGGGGGATTGGGCAGGGTCAGGGCCTGGACCACGATGTTGTCGGCGACGATGCCCGACAGCACCCGCGTCTCCACATGGGCCGCGGCGCGGGTGTTCTCTCCGGCGAGGTTGATCAGCGCCAGGGCCGCCAGCGCGAAGACGGCGAAGGCGACCAGGGTCTCCAGCAGGCTGAAGCCGGCGCGGCGATCAGGGGCGGGGAAACGGGTCACGGGCGAACCGGGCGAGGACAGGGCCCCGCCCGCCTACGTCATCCGTGTGACAATCCCGTCGCGGCCGCAAGGCGGCGGTCGCCTCAGCGCCAGAACCCGCCGCCGCCCCAGCGGCGGTCGCCGACATGGCGGTCATCCGGAATGTAGCGGCCGTTCCGGTCATACCAGCCATAGCCCTGCTGGAACCGGGCATAGCCGTCCGGATACCCGCCGCCGTAGTCCTCGTAGGGCATGCCGAAGGCGCCATCCTCCTCGTCCCACCAGTCGCGCGGGTAGGAGTCGTAGACGCAGGTCCAGCCCTGGCCGCCGCTGCTCCAGTAGGGCTCGTGGCGGTCCCGCCAGCGCGGCCGGAACGACGGCCGGCAGAGGTAGCGGGAATAGACGACATTGCCGGACGCCTCGATCACCGCCCGCGGCTCCTCGTAGAGCACCTCGCGCACGCCGGAGAAGACGTTGTTGGTGACGATGGCGCGGCCCGAGGCGGCGGCCACGCCGACCGTGTCGGCGCGCACCCGCGAACGGTCGAGGCTGAGCTCGCCGTTGTAGAGCACCACCCCCTTGTCGACGCGGGTGACGCGGCTGTCGGCGACGCGCACCGAGGCGCCCTCGACGGCGATCCCCTCGGCGTAGTCGGCGATCAGGGTGTTGGTCACATCGACCCGCCCGGACGCGCGGGCGGCGCGGACGATCAGGCCGATGGCCCGCGGGCCGAAGTTGTTCGGCGTGGCGTTGCCGCGCAGGGTCACGCTCTGCAGCAGCGACGGCTCGCCGTCGCCCGGGGTGACGTCGACGCCCGAGGTGGCGCCGACCACCGTCACCTCCCAGGCGGTCAGGGTGGCGCCGTCGGCGAGAATCGCCGGAGCGGGGGTCTGGGCCTCGACCACCGCGTTGCGCAGATCGACCAGTCCGCCGTCGGACAGGATGGCCGGCTCGTCGCCGGCGTGGCGGAAGCCGATCCGGCTCAGGATGGCCTGGCCGCCGTAGTTGGCGACGCAGGGCGCCTCCCCGGCGTTGGGCGAAGCGAACACCACGTCGCGCACCTCGACCCGCACGCCCGGGGCGATGGTCAGGCAGGGCAGGCCGTCGGGGGCCTGCAGGGTCGCCGGCGGCTGCCGGTTCCACTCGCGCGGATCAAAGCCCGCCCCGTCGCCGAGGATGGTCATCGGCCGGTCGACGTCGAGCCAGCCGACGCAGGGCCCGCCGCGCGCCCGCAGGATCAGGGTCCCGCCCGGGCGCACCCGGCGCACCGCCGCCTCGATGGCGCCGCTGCCCGGATTGCCGCCGCAGTCGACCAGAACCACTTCCTCCAGCACCGGCGGCCGCGGCGGCAGGTGGGGCCGGTAGGCGTGGTGGCGGTCCGGGCCGAAGCGGCGATGCGCGCGCGGCCTCGCCTGGGTCGGCGGCTGCAGCAGCAGGCCGAAGTTCGGGCGCGTCTGGGCCTCGACCCGCGCCGCCGTCTGGGCGTGGGCGGCGTCGCCCGCCAGCGGCGGCAGGGCCAGCAGGCCGAGCACGGCCGCCGGCGCGGCCAGCGCCCGCAGGGCCAGGCGCCGGGCGCGGGTCCGGACCGGAGCGACGGGTCGGATGGTCGGGTCGGTCATCGTCACGCCCTCCTAGCGGCGCTGCGAACGGGACACCTGGGCCAGCACGGCCTGCAGCCGGGCCGCCGAGGGCGCGAAGCCGGACAGGGCCGAGTCGAGCCGGTAGGCGACCGCCTGGGCCTTGTCCTGATCGGCCACGCCGGCGACGCCGAGCGCGAAATAGGTCGAGATGGCGAAGCGCGCCTCGGGCGAGCCCTGCCGGTCCGCCTCGCTATACCAGTGGTAGGCCCGGGCGTAGTCCGGCGGCACCCCGACACCCTCGGAGTACATCACCGCCAGCACCAGCTGGGCTTCGGACGAGCCGTTGACCGCCGCCAGCTGGATGGCGCGCACCATCTCCAGGTAGGACAGCCGGCCCTCCATGGCGTGGCCCAGCATCGCCTCCAGCGCCTGCACCTGCCGTTGCGACAGGTCCGCCGCCCGCTCCGGCGCCGTCTCGGTGACGCCGAGGTAGCGCAGGGCCCGGCCGACATGGACGAAGGGCAGCTCGGTCATGCGCTGCAGGGCGTAGTCGAAGGCGTCGCCCCGCGGCCGGCTCTCGTCCGAGAAGGGCACCCCCGACTGCGGCGCCGTGTTGGGATAGAACTCGAACGGCGGCACCCACTGGCGCGCCTTGGCCTCGACGAAGGCGGCGTAGCGGGCCCGGTTCGGCGACGAGCGCTCGAAGTCCTTGAGCAGCACATAGGCCCCGACGTCGCCGGTCTGCACGGCCAGATAGTTGTAGAGATAGGCGTCCACGTCGTTGCGCTGGAACAGCCGGATCGCCGCGCTGCGTCCGCCCGCAACCGCGTCCCGACCGCCGCCGCCGCGGCCCAGAGCCTCGCGGGCCTCGCGGTTGTCCTGCGGCTCGCCGAACGGGCCGTAGAGGCCGTCGTGCAGCCGGGCCAGGGTGCGATAGCCCTCGGCGTCTCGGGTCGACAGCACATAGATGACCCGGTCGCGCACGGCCTCCTGCTCTTCCAGCGTCATCTTCGCCAGATGGCTGTCGAGCTTGCGGTAGGCGGTGCGCCGCTCCCACGCCCGGCAGTCGTCGTAGCCGGACAGCGGCCGCCAGCCGAACAGGCCGTTGCGCTGGACCCGGTTGATCGGGGCGTAGCCCTCGTCATTGGTCAGCGCCATGGCGTACCAGACGGCGCTCTCGATCGGGTCCTCGATGTTCTTGTCGGTGGCGCGCAGCGCCGCATAGCGGTCGCCGAGCTCCAGCTGGGCGAAGAAGTCGCCGCGGAACGCGGCCCGGCGCAGCCGCCTCAGGCCCGCTTCCTGGTCGTTGAACTCGCCGCCGGTCAGGGACGCCGGGCGCGGACAGGCGTTGGCCGCCGCGTCCCGGCGCCAGAAGGCCGGCCCGGACGACGGGCTGCAGGCAGACAGGACCAGCGCCACGACCAGCATCAGCACAAGCGTCGCCGGGGCCGTGATCGGCCAGCCGGCCAGACGCCGCGCGTTCCCGTCGTGGCCTCTGAAGACCGACATCCCCGCTCCCTCCGGACCTTGCGCCCGGCGCCGTCTCACCCGTCCGAAGGGTCGGGGGACGTTCACCTTCTGTCAAGGTTAACGCTTATGGTTAACCAGCGTTGCGGCCGAAAGACGGAAATGTGTCCCCAAGGCGCCGCAGGGTGACAAATTCTGCAGGGACTGGCGCGCCTTGGCCGGCGCCCTATATGGCCCGTCCTGACCCTGCCGGAGCCTCCCATGGCCTATGTCGCCCGCGACCGTTCGACCGACAAGGCGGCCCGCTACGCCGAGCTGGAGGACGAGATCCTCGCCGTGCTCGACGGCGAGCCGGACCGCACCGCGCGCATGGCCACCGTCGCCGCCATGCTGGCCGACGCCTTCGACCACTATTTCTGGACCGGCTTCTACGTCGTCGACCCGACGCGCGAGGCCGAGCTGGTCGTCGGCCCCTACCAGGGCACCCTCGGCTGCCTGCGAATCGCCTTCGGCCGGGGGGTCTGCGGCACGGCGGCGGCCGAGCGCCGCACACAGCTGGTGCCCGACGTCCACGCCTTCCCCGGCCACATCGCCTGCGACAGCCGCTCCGCGAGCGAGATCGTGGTGCCGGTGTTCGACGCCGCCGGCGACCTGATCGCCGTGTTCGACGTCGACGCCACCACCCCGGCCGCCTTCGACGCGGTCGACCAGGCCGCGCTGGAGCGCCTGCTCGGCAAGGTGTTCGCCGCCCGTTGATCTCGCCGGGCGCGGCCCTATGGTCGCGCGCCTTGGAGGAGACGCGACAGATGACGGATCGGGTGGCGGCCATCACCGGCGCGCAGGGCGTGCTGGGACGGGCGGTTGTCGAGGCGGCGATGGCCCAGGGGCTGACGGTGGCCCTGATCGACCACGCCCGCGGCGACGCCGCCCCGGCCGGGGCGCTGGAGCTGTCCGGCGTCGACCTGACCGACGCGGCCCAGGCCCGGACCGCCATGCAAAAAGTGGTCGAGACCTTCGGCCGGCTCGACATCGTGCTCAACATCGCCGGCGGCTTCGTCTGGCAGAAGGTCGATGACGCCGAGCCCGCCTGGGACCGGATGTTCGCCATCAACGTCAAGACGGCCCTGAACGCCGCCCGCGCCGCCCTGCCCTGGCTGACGCAGTCTCCCGACGGCCGCATCGTCAACGTCGGCTCGGCCGCGGCCCTCAAGTCTGGCGTCGGCATGGCCGCCTACACCGCCTCCAAGTCCGGCGTGCATCGCCTGACCGAGAGCCTCGCCGAGGAGCTCAAGGACACCCCGGTCACCGTCAACGCCGTCCTGCCGTCGATCATCGACACCCCGGCCAACCGCAAGGACATGCCGGACGCGGATCCGTCCCGCTGGGTCGCCCCGGCGGATCTGGCGGCGGTCATCCTGTTCCTCGCCTCCCCCGCCAGCCGCGCCATGACCGGAGCGCTGGTGCCGGTCACCGGCCGGGTCTGAGAGCCCGCGTGCGCCGCCCCTGCCGCACCGTCCTGTACCTGCCCGCCGCCCATCCGCGCGCGGTGGAGAAGGCGCGCGGCCTCGACGTCGACGCCGTGATCCTCGACCTCGAGGACGCGGTCGCCCCGGAGCTCAAGGCCGAGGCGCGCGCCGCCGCGGTCGCGGCCGCCGTGGCTGGCGGATTCCGGGGCCGCCTCGGCGTCCGGGTGAATGGCGCCGACACCCCGTGGGGCGCCGACGATCTCGCCGCCGTCGCCGCCGCGCCGATCGCCTTCGTGGTCGCCCCCAAGATCTCGGGCCCGGCCGACATCGCCCCCATCGCCGCCCGTCTCGGGACTGACCAGGCCCTGTGGGCCATGATCGAGACGCCCGCCGCCCTGCTGGCCCTGCCGCAGATCGCCGCCGCGGGCCTGCCCCTTGAAGCCCTGATGCTGGGGACCAACGACCTGGCCCTGGCGCTGGGCACGGGCCCCTCGCCCGACCGCGAGCCGTTCAAGCCCTGGCTGGCCACCCTCGTGGCCGCCGCCCGGGCCCACGGCCTGCTGGCCATCGACGGGGTGTTCAACCGCCTCGACGACGCCGACGGTCTCGCCGCCGAGGCGCGGCAGGGCCGGCTCCACGGCTTCGACGGCAAGAGCCTGATCCATCCGTCCCAGATCGCACCGGTCCGCGCCGCCTTCGCCCCGACCGCCGCCGAGCTGGCCTGGGCGGAGGCGGTCGTGACCGCCTTCGCCGCGCCTGAGGCCGCCGGGCGCGGGGCCGTGCGCGCCGCCGGCGGCATGGTCGAACGCCTGCACCTGGCCCAGGCCGAGGCCCTGCTGGCCGAGGCCGCGCGCGCCGCCGACGCCGGCGCCGCATGAGCCCGGCGAGCTCCGGTCCGATCCCCGCCTGGGTCTGCGCCCCCGGCCTCTGGCGCGTCCCCTTCCTGTCGACCTTCCTGCCGGAGTACGCCCTGCGCGCCGCGCCCGGCCCGGACGTGCGCGCCGTCATCGGCTGGGGCCTCAAGCCCAGCACCCGCGCCGGCCGCGCCTGGGCCACGGCCCGCGGCCTGCCCTATGTGGCGCTGGAGGACGGCTTCCTGCGCTCGATCGGCCTCGGCGAGGCCGGCGCCGCCAGCCTCAGCCTGATCGCCGACGACCTCGGGGTCTATTACGACGCCCGCGGCCCCTCACGGCTGGAGCAGGACCTGCTGGCCGCCGACGCCTGGCTGGACGACGCCCTCGCCGACCGCACCCGGGCCCTGATCGCCCGGCTGGTGGACACGGGTCTGTCCAAGACCAACCTCGGCGAGCCGCTGGACCGCGCCGTGCTCGACCGCGGCCGGCCGCGGGTGCTGGTGGTCGACCAGACCTTCGGCGACGCGGCCATCGAGACCGGGCTCGCCGGCCCCGACAGCTTCGCCCGCATGATGGCCGAGGCGCGCGCCGCCCATCCGGGCGCCCAGCTGATCGTCAAGCGCCACCCGGCCGTGGCCGCCGGGCGCAAGCGCGGCTGCATCCCCGACGCCCTGCTGGCCGACGTCACCCTGATCGACCGCAACGTCCGCCCCGCCGACCTGCTGGCCGAGGTCGAGGCCGTGCACGTCGTCACCTCCGGCCTCGGCTTCGAGGCCCTGCTGCGCGGCCTGCCGGTGACCTGCCACGGCGCCCCCTTCTACGCCGGCTGGGGCCTGACCAGCGACCATCTGACGATCCCCCGCCGCGGCGTGGCCCGGCCGCTGGAGGCGGTGGCCGCCGCCGCCCTCATCCGCGCCCCCCGCTACGTCGACCCGGTCACCGGCGCCCGCTGCGAGGCCGAGGCGGCGGTCGAGCGCCTGCTGCGCTTCCGCGCCCGCGCCGAACGTCTCGCCGGGGTCTGGTGCGGCGCCGGCTTCGCCCCGGCCAAACGCCCGCAGGTGCGCCGCCTGCTAAACGCCCCGACCGCCCGCGTTCGCATCCACAACTTCGCCCGCAACGCCGCCCGTCAGGCCGAGGCCGAGGGCGGACGGCTCATCTACTGGGCCGGCAAGGAGACCCCGGCCATCCGCCGCGCCGCCGCCGCCACCGCCGCCCCGGTCGTGCGCATGGAGGACGGCTTCGTCCGCTCCCGCGGGCTCGGCTCGGACTTCGTCGGGGCCCTGTCGGTCGCGCTGGATGATCTCGGCGTCTACTACGATCCGACCGGCCCCTCTCGGCTGGAGGCGCGGATCGAGGCCGGCGGCTTCACCCCGACCGAGGTCGCCCGCGCCGCGGCCCTGCGCCGCCGGGTCGTCGAGGCCGGCCTCAGCAAGTACAACCTGGCCGCCCCGGTCGCCGGACCGGAGGCCTGGCCGCGCGACCGCGAGCGGGTGCTGGTCGTCGGCCAGGTCGAGAACGACCGCTCGATCCTGACCGGCTGCGGCCCCCTGCGCACCAATTCCGGACTGGTGCAGGCGGTGCGCGCGGCGCGTCCGGACGCCTTCCTCGTCTATCGCAACCACCCGGACGTGCTGGCCGGTAACCGGCCGGGCAGGCTGGACGTCTCGGCCCTGGTCGAGGTCGACGCCACCGCCGACGGGCTGGACATCAGCGCCTGCCTCGACGCCTGCGACCGGCTCGCCACCCTGACCTCGCTGGCCGGCTTCGAGGCCCTGCTGCGCGGCAAGGCCGTCTCGACCTGGGGCCGCCCCTTCTACGCCGGCTGGGGCCTGACCGAGGACGCCCTGACCTTCGAGCGCCGCAGCCGCCGCGCCACCCTCGACGAACTGGTCCACGCCGCCCTGATCGACTACCCGCTCTACATCACCCCCGAGGGCTGGCCGTGCGAGGCCGAAGATCTCGTCGAGGCCCTGATCGCCGCCCGCGATCACCCCGCCGGCGCCGCCCCGCGCGGCCGCCTGCGGCGCTGGTGGACCGGCCTCATGGCCAGCCTCGACCGCACGCCGCCGCCGTCCTGGTGAGACTTCCCGCCGAAGGCCTGGACCGAAATCGGTTGAGTTGGACGTCGTCCAACTCGGCTCAGATTTCGGTCCGGTTTAGCGCGGGAGCCTGATTCACGGCCTCGAAGGAATCGCGAAGCGATTCCATCTCGACCGATCAGGCTCTATCGTCCGTTCGCGCGGGCCCGTCCGGCGCTTCAGGAACACCGACCTTGCCCTCTGCCGTCATTGCCGCCACCGGCCTGTTCACGCCGGACCAGTCGATCACCAATGCCGAGCTGGTGGCCGCCTACAATGCGTACGCCGACCGCTTCAATCAGGAGCACGCCGCTGCCATCGCCGCCGGCGAGGTCCAGGCCCTGACCCCCTCCTCGGTCGAGTTCATCGAGAAGGCCTCGGGCATCAAGCGCCGCTTCGTGCTCGACAAGGCCGGGGTGCTGGACCCGGCCCGGATGGCCCCCAACATCCCCGAGCGCCCGGACGACCAGCTGTCGGTCATGGCCGAGATGGCCGTCGCCGCCGCCCGAGAGGCGATCGCCGCCTGGGGCAAGCCGGTCAGCGAGATCGGGGCGGTGCTGTGCGCCGCCTCCAACATGCCGCGGCCCTATCCGGCCCTGGCCATCGAGGTGCAGCAGGCGCTGGGCATCGAGGGCTTCGCCTTCGACATGAACGTGGCCTGCTCCTCGGCCACCTTCGGCCTGAAGACCGCCGCCGACTACATCCAGTCCGGCTCGGTCAAGGCGGTGCTGATGGTCAATCCCGAGGTCTGCTCGGCCCACCTCAACTTCCGCGACCGCGACAGCCACTTCATCTTCGGCGACGTGGCCACCGCCGTGATCGTCGAGGCCGACGCCCAGGCCGGACCTGGCGGATGGGAGATCCTCGGCTCGCGGCTGAAGACGGTGTTCTCCAACAACATCCGCAACAACTTCGGCTTCCTGAACAACGCTGCGCCGGAAGGCATCGGCAAGCCGGACAAGCTGTTCATCCAGCAGGGCCGCAAGGTGTTCAAGGACGTGGTGCCCATGGTCGCCGAGATGATCGTCGACCACGCCGGCGATCTCGGCCTCGACCCGACCGCCCTGAAGCGGCTCTGGCTGCACCAGGCCAACATCAATATGAACGAGCTGATCGGCAAGCGCGTGCTGGGCCGGGATCCCTCGCCGGAAGAGAACGTCATCATCCTCGATGACTACGCCAACACCTCCTCGGCAGGTTCCATCATCGCCTTCCACCTGCACCACGACGGTTTCGCGCCCGGCGAGACCGGCCTGATCTGCAGCTTCGGGGCGGGTTACTCGGCGGGAACGGTGTTCGTCCGCAAGCGCGGCTGAGGTTTTCTCAACGGCGACGCTTGCGTCCTTGCCGGAGGTCTGCGAGCCCTGTGGCTGTCTCCAGCACGCAGGATATCCGCATGACCGGGACCGCCCCCTCGACGCCCCCCGCCGCCGCGCCGTTCCTCGACGCCCTCGCCCGCGACGTTGCCCTCGTGCTTAGACGGATGGGCGGGGCGGCGCACCAGAGGGACATCTGCCAATGGGTCGCCGCCCTGCGCCGCCAGCGCGGCGAGCCGGTCGGCCCCGACCTGCCGGTGCGGGTGCGCGAGGTGTTCGACCGCTATCGCGACTGGTTCTTCCGCCCTTTCGGCGAGGACTCGGTCAGGTGGGCGCTCGCGCCGGAGCTGGCCTGACCCGGCATGACAAAGGGGCGGCCCTTTCGGACCGCCCCTCCATCACCGGGATCCTTCAGGATCAGAAGCGGCGCACGTAGCCGATGCTCCAGACGTCGGCCTCGCCGCCGTTGCTGCCGCGGAAGTCGCGACGGGTCCAGTCGGCGCGGACGCCGTTCTGGCCGTCGAACAGATAGTTCACCCCGGCGCCGTAGTTGAGGCTGTCCTGGCTGTCGGACTGGCTCAGGGTCACGGACTCGGCCCGCACGCGGGTCGTGCCGTAGCCGAGGCGGCCGAACAGCTCGAGGTTCGAGGTCACCGGGATCGAGCCGGTGACATAGGCGGCCAGGTCATGCTTCAGCTCGACCGTGGTGCCCGGGATGCCGACGACATCCTCGTCCCCGACGCCCAGCGAGCCCTCGGCCTCGAGGCCGATGTACGGCGTCAGGCGGGCGCCGACGCGGGCGGTGACGGCGTCGAGGTCGGCGGTGTCGGTCTGCACCGAGCCATAGCTGATCGAGCCATAGGGGCCCGAGAACGGGTTGGAGACGCTCTGGGCGGCGGCCGGCATGGCCACGGCGGTGAGGGCGCCGATCGCGGCGGTCGCGAGAACAAGATTACGCATGATATCATTTCCTTTCGCAGCGACGACTTCTTGCGGTCGTCAGTGATCCCCCTGCGATGCGGAAATGGAGATGCGTCCGTGGCCGTTCCATGGCAAAACGATTACACGCCCTTAAGCGTGCGCCACGAGACACATACATCGATCCGCCAATAGCGGCGATGTAACGTCAGAATATGAACTTCAGGCCATCTTTCCGGCTGCCGGGCAGCCGCCGGAACGTCGTCAGCGCCTCGCCGCCAGCGCCGCCTGGGCCGCCGCCAGCCGGGCGATCGGCACCCGGAAGGGGCTGCAGCTGACGTAGTCCAGGCCGGCCCGCTCGCAGAAGGCGATCGAGGCCGGGTCGCCGCCGTGCTCGCCGCAGATGCCCAGCTTGACGTCCGGCCGCACCCGCCGGCCGCGCTCGGCGGCGATGCGGATCAGGTCGCCGACCCCCTCCTGGTCCAGCCGCACGAACGGGTCGTGCTCGAAGATCCCCTTGTCCATATACGCCTGCAGGAACCGGCCGGAGTCGTCGCGGCTGATGCCGAAGGTGGTCTGGGTCAGGTCGTTGGTGCCGAAGCTGAAGAAGGCCGCGTGCTCGGCCAGGTCATCGGCCCGCAGCGCCGCGCGCGGCAGCTCGATCATGGTGCCGACCAGATAGTCGACCCGGTCGCCGGCCTCCGCGAACACCGCCTCGGCGGTGCGGTCGGTCAACTCGCGCAGGAACTTCATCTCCTGCCCCTTGGCCACCAGCGGGTGCATGATCTCCGGCGTCGGGGCCTCGCCCGAGGCGCGCTTCACCTCCAGCGCCGCCTCGAGGATGGCGCGCACCTGCATCTCGTAGATTTCGGGGTAGGCCACCCCCAGCCGGCAGCCGCGGTGGCCCAGCATCGGGTTGGTCTCGTGCAGCTCCCGCGCCCGCCGCTTCAGCTTGTCCGCGTCCAGCCCCGAGGCGGCGGCCAGGGCGTCGATCTCGGCGTCGCCGTGGGGGATGAACTCGTGCAGCGGCGGGTCGAGCAGGCGCACCGTCACCGGCAGGCCGGTCATGATGGTGAACAGCTCGACGAAGTCGGCCTTCTGGAACGGCGCGATCTTCGCCAGGGCGGCGCGGCGCCCCGCCTCGTCATCGGCGAGGATCATCTCGCGCACCGCCTGGATGCGCTCCTCGTCGAAGAACATGTGCTCGGTGCGGCACAGGCCGATGCCCTCGGCCCCGAAGCCGCGCGCCGTGCGCGCGTCCAGCGGCGTCTCGGCGTTGGCCCGCACCTTCAGCCGACGCAGGCCGTCGGCCCAGCCCATCAGGGTCTGGAAGTCGCCGGTCAGCTCCGGCTCGATCATGCGGACGGCGCCGTTCATGACCTCGCCCTTCGAGCCGTCGATGGTGATCACCTCTCCGGCCTTGAAGGTGCGGCCGCGCACGGTGAAGGTCCCGGCCTTCTCGTCGATGCGGATCTCGCCGGCGCCCGAGACGCAGGGCCGGCCCATGCCGCGCGCCACCACCGCCGCGTGGCTGGTCATGCCGCCGCGCGCCGTGACGATGCCGCGGGCCGCGTGCATGCCGTGGATGTCCTCCGGGCTGGTCTCGTCGCGCACCAGGATGACCGCGTCGCCCAGCTGGCTCAGCCGCTCGGCCTCGTCGGCGTCGAACACGATCTTGCCGGTCGCCGCGCCGGGACTGGCCGGCAGGCCCTGGGCCACCACCTCGCGCGGGGCTTCCGGGTCCAGCGTCGGGTGCAGCAGCTGGTCCAGCGCCGACGGATCGACCCGCCCGACCGCCTCCTCCCGGCTGATGACGCCGTCCGCCGCCATCTCCACGGCGATCTTCAGCGCCGCCTTTGCGGTGCGCTTGCCGTTGCGGGTCTGCAGCATCCACAGCCGGCCCTGCTCGACCGTGAACTCGATGTCCTGCATGTCGCGGTAGTGCCGCTCCAGCTTGCCGACGGTCTCGACGAACTGGCCGAACACCTCCGGCATGGCCTCCTCCATCGAGGGGGCGGTCTCGCCCATCTCCTCGCGGCCGGCCTTGGTCAGCGACTGCGGCGTGCGGATGCCCGCCACCACGTCCTCGCCCTGGGCGTTGATCAGGAACTCGCCGTACAGCCGCGCCTCGCCGGTCGAGGGGTTGCGGGTGAAGGCCACCCCGGTCGCCGAGGTCTCGCCCATGTTGCCGAACACCATCGACTGGACGTTGACCGCCGTGCCCCAGCTCTCGGGGATGTCGTGCATGCGGCGATAGAACTTGGCCCGGTCGTTCATCCAGCTGGCGAACACGGCGCCGATGGCGCCCCACAGCTGGTCGTGGGCGTCCTGCGGGAAGGCGTGGCCCAGCCGGTCCTGCACCACCGCCTTGTAGTCGGCGACGACCCGCTCCCAGTCTTCCGAGGTCAGCTCGGTGTCGACGCTGACGCCGAGGCGGTCCTTGTGGTCGTCCAGCACCTCCTCGAAGTGGTCGTGGCCGAGGCCCAGCACCACGTTCGAGTACATGGTGATGAAGCGGCGGTAGCTGTCGAAGGCGAAGCGCCGGTCGCCGGACAGGGCCGCCAGCCCCTCCACCGTGGCATCGTTCAGGCCGAGGTTCAGCACCGTGTCCATCATGCCGGGCATTGAGGCCCGGGCCCCGGAGCGCACCGACACCAGCAGCGGATTGGCCGGGTCGCCGAAGGTCTTGCCGACCCCGGCCTCGACCCGGGCCAGGCCGGCCTTCACCTGGTCGGCGAGGTCGGCCGGATAGCTCTGGCCGTGGGCGTAGTAGTGGACGCAGGCCTCGGTGGTGATGGTGAAGCCCGGCGGCACCGGCAGGCCCAGGGACGACATCTCCGCCAGATTGGCGCCCTTGCCGCCCAGCAGGTTCTTCATCGACGCATCGCCGTCGGCGGACCCGCCGCCGAAGCCGTAGACCCACTTCGTCATCTGCACCCCTGAGTTCGCGTCCTGAGTTCGCGCGCATGAGCGGCTCGACCGGCCGCCCTTGCGGCGCTGCTTAGCGCGCCGGCGCGGCGAAGGCTATGGCGGCTGTAACAGATCGTGAGCGGCGGGGTTCCGCGCCGAAACCACGTTTGTGGTTAATAGGCTCGGCGATACAATATGTTGCGGTGAACAAATGGCGAATCGGACGCGGTCGCCGATTCGGTCCTGATTCGTTTCGCGCCTGTTCCGAGCGTTGCGGGATCGTCGTTAACGTGCGCCACACTGGGCCCCATGGACCCCGCCCGCCTGTTCGAGATCGCCAACCTCGTCGCCCTCCTCGGCTGGGCGATGCTGGCCCTCGCGCCCCTGCGGCGGACGCTGCTGGTCAACGGCGCCCGCCTCGTCGGCGTCGCGCTGGCCCTGATTTACACCGTCCTGCTGGGCGCGGCGGTCCTGACCCTCGGGGCGACCGGCGAGGGGCTGGATTTCTCCAGCCTGGAGGGCGTCACCCGCGCCTTCGCCCGGCCCGAGGGCGTGCTGGTCGGCTGGGTCCACTACCTCGCCTTCGACCTCTGGGTCGGAGCCTGGGCGACCGAGGACGCGGCGAAGCGCGGCGTGCCGCACTGGGCCCTCCTGCCCTGCCTCCTCTTCACCCTGCTGGCCGGGCCCTTCGGCCTGCTGCTCTATCTGGCGATCCGCCGCACGCCGCTGGCGCGACCGGCGGCTTGAGGAACCTGTCCCGCCGGGCCACCTTCCCCCTGTCATGAGCGACCGATCGACTGGTCTCGGGCCTTCCCGCGTCGCCGCGGTGCTGGGGCCCACCAACACCGGCAAGACCCATCTGGCGGTCGAGCGGATGCTCGGCCACGCCTCGGGCATGATCGGCCTGCCCCTGCGGCTGCTGGCGCGCGAGATCTATGACCGCATCGTCGCCCGCGTCGGCCGCGCTCGCGTCGCCCTGATCACCGGCGAGGAGAAGATCCTGCCGGACCGGCCGCTGTTCTTCGTCTGCACCGTCGAGGCCATGCCGCTGGAGCGCCAGGTCGACTTCCTCGCCGTCGACGAGATCCAGCTGGCCGCCGACCCGGAGCGGGGCCACGTCTTCACCCAGCGGCTGCTGCACGCCCGCGGCCGGCACGAGACCATGTTCCTCGGGGCCGGGACCATGGAGCCCCTGATCCGCCGGCTGGTCCCCGACGCGGAGATCCTGCGCCGCGAGCGCCTGTCGGTGCTCAGCTACGCCGGCTCGAAGAAGATCACCCGCCTGCCGCGCCGCTCGGCGGTGGTCGCCTTCTCCACCGAGCAGGTCTACGCCATCGCCGAGCTGATCCGCCGCCAGAAGGGCGGCGCCGCCGTGGTCATGGGCTCGCTCAGCCCGCGCACCCGCAACGCCCAGGTGGCCCTGTTCCAGACCGGCGAGGTCGACTACCTCGTCGCCACCGACGCCATCGGCATGGGCCTGAACATGGACGTCGACCACGTCGCCTTCGCGGGCCTGCGCAAGTTCGACGGCCGTCGCACCCGCTGGCTGCATCCGCACGAGGTGGGCCAGATCGCCGGCCGCGCCGGCCGCCACCTGCGCAACGGCACCTGGGGCGTCACCGGCGAATGCCAGGAACCGGACGAGGAGCTGGTCGAACAGGTCGCCGAGCACCGCTTCGACCCGGTCGAGGCCGCCGAGTGGCGCAACGCCCGGCTCGACTTCGACAGTCTCAACGACCTGCTGCGCTCGCTCGCCGTGACGCCGCAGACCGCCGGCCTGCGCCTGACCGAGCCGGCGCTGGACGAGGTGCTGCTACGCCGCGCCGCCCAGGATCCGGACGTGCAGCGCGTGGCCCGCTCGCGCGGCGCCCTGATGCGCCTGTGGGACGCCTGCCAGCTGCCGGACTTCCAGAAGACCACCCTCGACGACCACGCCCGGCTGTCGAAGGAGATCTTCCAGGCCCTGACCTCGGGCCGCGGGCGGCTGGGCGAGGCCTGGATCGCCCCGCGCTTCGCCGCGCTCGACCGCGACGACGGCCAGATCGACCAGCTCTCGGCCCGCCTGTCGGGGGTGCGCACCCTCGCCTACATCGCGCAGCGGCCGGACTGGCTGGAGCGCCCCCGCGACTGGCGCGAGAAGACCCGGGCGCTGGAGGACCGGCTGTCCGACGTGCTGCACGAACGGCTGACGGCCCGCTTCGTCGATCGCCGCACCACCGTCCTGCTGCGCGCCCTCAACGACCGCGAGACGGCCCTGGCCGAGGTCGACGGCGACGGCCGGGTGCGGCTGGACGGCGAGGCCGTCGGGCGCCTCGACGGGGTGCGCTTCGCCGCCGACCCGGACGGCGCCGCCGGGGCCCTGGCCGACCGCACCCTGCGCACCGCCGCCCTGCGCGCCGTCGGGCCGGAGGTGGCGCGCCGCCTTGGCCAGCTGGCCGCCGCCCCCGACGACGCCTTCGCCGTGACCCCGGCCGGCGAGGTGCTGTGGCGCGGCAGCCTGGCCGGGCGCATCGCCGGCGGCGATCCCTTCACGCCGCGCGTGCAGCTGCTCGGCGAGCTCGGCCCGGCCCCCGCCCGCGAACGGGCCCAGCGGCGCATGGAGGCCTTCATCGCCGCCGAGGCCGGCCGCGCCCTGCGCGACCTGCGCCGTCTGCGCAGCGCCATCGAGAGCGGCCGTCTGACCGGCCTGCCGCGCGGCCTCGCCTTCCGCCTGGTCGAGGCCGGCGGCCTGCTCGACCGGCGCGAGGCCGCCCGCGATCTCGCCGCCCTCAGCCAGGCCGAGCGCCGCACCCTCAAGGCCTTCGCCATCCGCGTCGGGACCCATTCGGTCTGGCTGCCCGGCGTGCTGAAGCCGCGCGCCCGGGCCCTGGCCCAGGCCTTTACGCCGGCCCCCGGCCTCGGAGTGGGCCCCGGCCTGCCGCCCCTGCCCGAGCCGCCGCCGTCGCCGCGCGCCCTCGCCGCCCGCGGCCTGCGCGCCGTGGCCGGGTTCGCCGTGCCGGTCGAGGCGCTGGAGCGGTTCGCCGAGCTGACCCGCGACGCCGGCAAGGCCCCCCTGCCCGAGGCGGCGCTCACCGAACTCGGCTGGACCGAAGCCGAGGCGAAGGCCCTGCGCGCCGGTCTGCGCACCCCGCGCGCCCAGGACCCGGAACGCGCGCCGCGGCAGCCGCCGCCGACGGACTCGCCCTTCGCCGCCCTGGCGGTCCTGACCGCCCCGCCCCCGCCGGCCGCGCGCCGGAAGCGGCCCCGCCGGCGCCGGACCGCTGCCCCCACCGCCGCGTCATGAGCCGCCCGTGATCCTCCATGTCTGAACCCGCGCCCGGGGCCATGCGGGCCTTCTACAGCCTGCTGGCCAACAATGCGGTCGCGGGGATCGTCAACTACACGATCTGGTTCGCGCTCACCTTCTGGGTCTTCCTCGAGACCCGCTCGGTGTTCGCCACCGGCATGGTCGCCGGGGTCTTCCTCGTGCTGACCGCGGGGTTCGCCGTCTGGTTCGGCAGCCTTGTCGACCATCACAGCAAGACCCGGGTGATGCTGGGCTCCAGCCTCGCCTCGCTGGCCTTCTACGCCGCCGGCCTCGGCCTGCTGTGGCTCACGCCGGAGCCGGCCTTCCGCGAGGTGGCCGGCCCGCACCTCTGGCTCCTCATCGGCCTGGTCATGCTCGGCGTCATCGCGGGCAATGTCCGCAGCATCGCCCTGCCGACCCTCGTCACCGCCCTGGTGCCCGAGGACCGGCGCGACCGGGCCAATGGCCTCGTCGGCATGGCCACCGGCATCGGCTTCCTCACCACCTCGGTGATCTCCGGCCTGCTGGTGGCCTGGGCCGGGATGAGCGGGGCCCTCGTCTTCGCCCTCGGCATGACCGTGCTGGTCATCGGCCAGCTCCTGACCGTGCGCCTGCCGGCCGCCGCCGCGACGCCCGCCGCCCGCGCCCCCGACGCCTCCGCCGGAACCGGCCGCGGCGTCGATCTCGCGGGCACGCTGAAGGTGATCGCCGCCGTGCCCGGCCTCTTCGCCCTGATCCTGTTCGCCACCTTCAACAACTTCCTTGGCGGCGTCTTCATGGCCCTGATGGACGCCTACGGCCTGTCGCTGATGCCGGTCGAGGCCTGGGGCCTGCTGTGGGGCGGGGTGTCGGTGGCCTTCATCGTCGCGGGGCTGGTGATCGCCCGCACCGGCCTGGGGCCGAAGCCGCTGCGCACCCTGATGATCGTCAACCTGCTGATGTGGAGCGTGGCCAGCGTCTTCACCCTGCAGCCCTCGATCGCCCTGCTCGCCGCCGGCTGCACCGCCTGGATGTTCCTCGGCCCCTGGGCCGAGGCGGCCGAGCAGACCACCCTGCAGAAGGTGGTGCCCTACGAGCGCCAGGGCCGGGTGTTCGGCTTCGCCCAGGCGGTGGAGCAGGCCGCCTCGCCCCTCACCGCCTTCCTGATCGGGCCGCTCACCCAGTTCGTGGTCATCCCCTTCATGTCCGACGGGGGCGCCGGCGCGGCGGCGATCGGCGCCTGGTTCGGCACGGGGCCCGAGCGCGGCATGGCGCTGGTCTTCACCCTCGCCGGCCTGACAGGCCTGCTGGTCACGGTGCTGGCCTTCAACTCGCGGCCCTACCGTCGGCTGTCCGCCGCCTACGCCGATCCCGGACCGCCGCCATGAGCGAGGCCTGCCGCATCGATGTCTGGCTGTGGCGGGCGCGCTTCTTCAGGAGCCGGTCGCTGGCCGCCGCCTTCGTCGAGGAGGGCCGGGTGCGGCTGACCCATGCCGGGCGCCAGACCCGCCTCGACAAGGCCAGCCGCGCGGTCCATCCCGGTGACGAACTCCTGTTCGCCGTCAACGGCCGGCTGGTCGCCCTGCGCGTCGAGGCCCTCGGCGACCGCCGCGGCCCCGCCGACGAGGCCCGCAGCCTCTACAGCGCCCTGCCCGCCCCGGAGTGAGGGGCTGACATCGCGATCCTTCTCCCCTTGTGGGAGAAGGTGTCATGCGGAGCATGACGGATGAGGGGTGTCAGCGCGGACGCCTGTGCTGATGTGGCGACGGTCGCCGGTTCATCACGGAGGACACGGAGGGAGGCACGGAGGGCACGGCGGCGTCGCGGCTCTGCGCCGGAGGCGCTCCAAATGTCCATCCGACATTAGAAAAAGGCGCTTCGCGCGCCGCCGCACAGGGACCGTTGTGTCCCCTGTGCCTCCCTCCGTGTCCTCCGTGATGAACCGACAACGCTCAGGACATCTGGTCGGCGGCGGCGCTCCCACCCCTCATCCGAGCCGCTTCGCGGCCCACCTTCTCCCGCAAGGGGAGAAGGTCAGCGCAAGGCGTCGTTCAGGCTCACCCCGCCGGCTGCAGGACGAACTCGCCCTCGAGGTGCAGCTCGACCTCGTCGCCGATCGCCGGCAGGGCGTAGTTGATGCCGAACTCCGAGCGGCGGATGGTGGCCTCGCCGTCGAAGCCGACCTTGTACTGGCCACGGAATTCGCCGGCGGCGTTGAACTCCACGTCCATGGTCACGGGCCGGGTCACGCCGCGCAGGGTCAGCTCGCCGGTCACCTCCGCCTCGGTCGGGTCGTCCCGGTCCACCACGATCGAGGTCGCCACGAAGGTCGCGGTCGGATGGTTGGCGGTGTCGAAGAAGTCCGCGGTCTGCAGGTGGTTGTCGAGGCCGTCCGAGTTGGAGTCGACGTCGGTCAGCGGCACGGTCGCGGTCAGCCGGCTGTTGGCCGGGTTGGCCGGGTCGAGGGTCAGCTCGGCGGCGACGTTGACGAACTGGCCATAGTAGGTCGACAGGCCGAGGTGATCGACCGACCAGGTGATCTTGCCGTGCTCGCTGTCCAGCACATAGGTCCCGGCCCGGACCTCGGACGGGGTGGTGGTCATCTGGGCGCGGGCGACGACGCCCCCGGCGAACAGCAGGGCGCCGGCGGCGACGGCCAGGGCGGCAGGACGGATCAGGTGACGCATGGGGCTTCTCCTCGGGGCTGGACCGTAATCGATCCTGTTGCAGATAGAGCCGGGACGCGCGGCCGCAAGCCCCTTGAGTTGACAGGCCGTCCCGGGAAAGCCATCTGCGCTGGCCTCCCGTCGAGACTCCCGACCGCCATGACCTACATCGTCACTGACGCCTGCGTCCGCTGCAAGTTCATGGACTGCGTGGAAGTGTGTCCCGTGGACTGCTTCTATGAGGGCGAGAACTTCCTCGTCATCGCCCCGGACGAGTGCATCGACTGCGGCGTGTGCGAGCCGGAGTGCCCGGTCGACGCCATCAAGCCGGACACCGAGGACGAGCCGGACGGCAAGTGGCTGCAGATCAACGCCGAGTACGCCAAGGTCTGGCCCAACATCACCGTCAAGGGCACGCCGCCCGCCGACCGCGAGCAGTTCGAGCGCGAGACCGGCAAGTACGAGAAGTACTTCTCGCCGAAGCCCGGCAAGGGCTCCTGAGGCCCGGGCCCGCACGGGTCCGGGAACGATCCGCCCCCCGCCTGCTGCGGGGGACGCATCAACCGTTTTGAAATTCCGTCACTTTGTGATAATGTCTCCGCATTGGATCGGGCGGCGGCCGTCGAACGGGGCGCCGCTCATTTTGCGACAGAACCCCGCCCGCAAGACGGGGTCGGCCTGAGGTTTGGTGATCCGCATCCGTACGTGACGTCCGAAGGCGACCGACCCGGCTCCCCGCCGGCCAGGCCGCCGTTCGCCGTTCACCATGCGCCTGCGCTCGCCGTCCCGGCCGGGAAAGGACGAGAAGTCATGACGAGCAAGACCGGTCTTGAATTCAAGGTTGGCGACGCGGTCGTCTATCCGGCGCACGGCGTCGGCAAGGTGGCGGCGATCGAGACGCAGGAAGTCGCGGGCATGTCCCTCGAGGTCTATGTGGTCACCTTCGATCACGAGAAGATGACCCTGCGCGTGCCGACCAAAAAGGCCAAGACCGCCGGCCTGCGCTCGCTGGCCGCCGACGACGTCGTGACCAAGGCCCTGACCGTCCTGAAGGGTCGCGCCCGCATCAAGCGCACCATGTGGTCGCGCCGGGCCCAGGAGTACGAGGCCAAGATTAACTCGGGCGACCTGGTCTCCATCGCCGAGGTGGTGCGCGACCTGCACCGCGCCGAGAGCCAGCCGGAACAGTCCTACTCGGAGCGCCAGCTGTACGAGTCGGCGCTGGACCGCATGGCCCGCGAGGTCGCCGCCGCCAACAAGATCGACAAGGACGAGGCCGTGGCCCTGCTGGCCAAGTCGCTCAGCGCCAAGAAGCCGGTGGTCCAGGCCGAGGCGGCCTGATCGGCCTTCCGGGCAATCGACATGAGAAGGGCGGGCCCGGCGACGGACCCGCCCTTTTCGTTTGTCCGCGCCGCCGCGACCTCAGAAGTACTCGGCGTTGGCCGGGCACTCGGCGCTGATCCGCCGGGCGGTGATGCTGGCGGGGATGAAGGGCGTGCCGCGGGCCAGCTGGGCCCCGCCCGTGAAGCGGAAGCTCTCGGCGGCATAGGGGCCGTTCAGCCGCACCTGCACCGTGCGGCCGCGCCGGTCGCGGCAGACGCCCTCGAAGCGGGCATTGCCCCCGCCGACCTGCCGCACCGGATAGGTGCAGGACCAGCGCCGTGTCGACAGGCCGCCGAAGAAGCGGTTGATCTCGCTCTGGCGCACGCACTTGGTCTCGGTCTCGCCGACGCCGAGCACCCGCGTGCTGTACTCCCAGTAGCCGGGCTGCGGCTGGGGGGCCTCCTGGGCCGGGGCCGAGGCCGAGGGCGCGGCCAGCATCAGGGCGGCGCCGGCGGCGGCGGCGCTCCCGGCCAGCAGGCGGGGCAGGCGATCGGTCAGGCTCATGTCGGTCCTCGCAGACAGATGTTGGACGCCGGGATATAGATGCGGGCTTGAACGGGGGCTGAACAGGGGGGTTCCGCCGTCCCGCCGGAAGGCGGATCCGCCCGGACCGCTTGACGCCCCGGCCCCTTTGCCCCTATACGGCCCCCTCTCGCGCGGGCCCCTGTCCCGCGCGTCCCTGTTTTACGCGCCCGTGACGCCCCGTCATGGTCGCGCCGACAAAGGATCTGACGATGTCGCGTCGCTGCGAACTCACCGGGGTCGGCCCGATGGTCGGCCACCACGTGAGCCACTCGAACATCAAGACCAAGCGCCGCTTCCTGCCGTCGCTGAAGGCCGTCAAGGTGACCTCGGACGCCCTGGGCCAGACCTTCTCGCTGCGCATCTCCAACGCCGCGCTGCGCACCCTCGACTTCAAGGGCGGCCTCGACGCCTACATCGTCAAGGCCCGCGACGAGCAGCTGTCGCCGACGGCCCAGCGCATCAAGCGCCAGATCAAGGCCAAGCTGGCCGAGCAGACCGCCGCCTGACCGGCGACGTCCGCAACGAACTTCCGAAAGGCCGGCGGCGACGCCGGCCTTTTTGTTTGCGCGGGCGGGCGTGGGGGCTAGGCTCCCGGCCATGCGCCTGATCCCCCTCGCCGCCGCCCTTGTCCTCGCCGCGCCCGCCCTGGCGCAGGAGGCCGCGGCCCCGCCGACCCCGCGGACCTCGACCGCCTTCACCCTCGCCAGCGAGCAGCCGCTGGCCCCGGAACAGCGCGCCGTGCGTTTCGACCGGGCGGTGCTGGCCTTCCGCATCATGCCCGAGAGCCGGACGCTGGCCGGCGACGCCGCCCTGACCTTCACCGCCACGGCCCCGACCGACCGGCTGTCGGTGGAGCTGGACACGGTGTTCGACATCTCCGCCGTCGAGGTCGACGGCCGCGCCGTGGCCCCGGAAGCCTGGCGCAATCCCGAGGGGCGGCTGACGGTCGAGCTGCCGCGAGCCCTCGCCGCCGGCGACACGGCCACCCTGCGCCTGCGCTACCACGGGGCCCCGCGCGTCGCCCCGCGCGCGCCCTGGGACGGCGGCTTCGTCTGGGCCACGGCGCCGTCGGGCGAGCCGTGGATCGCCACGGCGGTGCAGGGCGAGGGCTGCGACCTGTTCTGGCCCTGCATCGACCATCCGGCCGGCGAGCCGGGCGAGGTCGAGCTGCACATCACCGTGCCCTCCAACCTGTCGGCCCCGTCCAATGGAGTTCTGCTGGGGACCGAGGACCACGGCGACGGCTGGACCACCTGGCGCTGGCGGGCGCGCCAGCCCAACACCTACGCCATTGCGCTGAACGTCGGCCCCTATGAGCGGGTCTCGGCGACCTACGAGAGCCGGTTTGGCAACCGCTTCCCGATGGAGTTCTGGCATCTAAAATCGGACGATCCGGCGGACGTGGCGGCGCTGTTCGCCCAGTTCGCACCGATGCTCGACTTCTTCGAGGCCCATGTCGGCCCCTACCCCTTCGCCGACGAGAAGATGGGGGTGGTCGAGACCCCACACCTGGGCATGGAGCACCAGACCATCAACGCCTACGGCAACCAGTACCGTGTCGACGGCCGCGGCTACGACTGGCTGCTGCACCACGAGCTGGCCCACGAGTGGTTCGGCAACCAGATGACCAATGTCGATGGCGACGACATGTGGCTGCATGAGGGGCTGGGCACCTACATGCAGCCGCTCTACGCCCGCTGGCTGCACGGCGACCGCTACATGGAGGCCGAGCTCAAGACCCAGCGCGAGGCCCTCGCCAACCGCTTCCCGGTGGTCTCCGGCCGGCCGGGCGTCAGCTATTTCAACGGCGACGGCCCGGGCAATGACATCTATTACAAGGGCTCGCTGTTCGCCCACACCCTGCGGCACCAGATCGGCGACGACGCCTTCCGCCGGGCCCTGACGCGGCTGGTTTACGGGACCGACACGCCAGAGCCGGGCCAGATCCGGCCGCTGACGCGCACCACGCCCGACTTCGCCGCCATCGTCCGCGACATCACCGGGCGGGACTACGACTGGCTGTTCCGCGGCTATCTCTACAACGCCGCCCTGCCGGTGCTGCACCAGAGCCGCGAGGCGGGCGGCCTGGCCCTGCGCTGGGAGACCGGCGATGGCGCCCCCTTCCCGCTTCCGGTCGAGGTCGAGGTGGACGGCCGCGTCGTCACCGTGCCGATGGCCGGCGGCGTCGGGCGGCTGGAGGTCCCGGACGGGGCCCATGTGCTGATCGACCCGGACAACAAGGTGCTGCGCCAGTCGGACGCCGTGGACGCCCTCGTGGACTCCCGCCGTCGCGGGCGCTGAGCCCGCGGCCTCAGCTCCCCGCCGGCCGCTCCTGGCGTAGATGGCCGGTCAGGCGGGTCAGGCCCTGCAGCAGGGTGATCGAGGCGGCGTCGTCGCGGCAGCCGCCCTCGAGGATCAGCCGCATCGCCGTGACGTGCAGGGTGACCGCCTCCCATTTCCAGCGCCCGGCGTGCAGCATGTGGTCGGCGATGTCGCACAGGCTGGAGACGGCCGGATGCAGCGGGCCCGTATCGAAGAAGCCGGCCAGGTCGAGCAGTTTCTCGGCCACGGCATAGACCTCGGCGGTGGTCTCCGGGCGCTGCTCGGCGGCGAGATGCTCCAGCCGGGCGAGGCGCTGGCGGATCGTCACCATGGCCTCGTCATAATGGCTGGCCAGCCCGGCCTCGGCCTGGGTCAGCGCCTCCTCGACGGTGATGCCGCCTGGCTCGGCCATCTTCTCGGCCAGCGGCGAAACCCGGTAGGTCTTGCGTACAGCGCTCATATCGAGACCCGCATCGGCTTGAACATGCCGTCAATGTCTTCCTGGGCGAGGTTCTCGCCGGCGACCGTACCCAGCTCCCCGGACAGGTCGGTGGAGCGGCGCCCCTCCATCCCGGCCGGCGGCCCGAGGTTGCGGATCCGGCGATCCGGCCCGGCGTAGGCGTCGCATTCCACGAACGGGCGGGTGTCCCGCCCCAGCCAGACCACCCGGTCCAGCACCACCGACGGGGTGATGGGCTTGGCGATCACAAAGCTGGCCCCGCAGTCGCGGCTCTTCTCCACCCGGCTCTGCGCGGCGTGCCCCGTCAGCATGATGATCGGCGTCATGTTGAGGGGCGCCGGCGCCTCGCGCCGGACCCAGCGGACGAAGTCGTAGCCGTCCATCTCGGGCATGGAGCAGTCGATGAACACCAGGTCCGGCTGGCGCCAGGTCAGGATGTCGACCGCCTCGCGCGCCGTCTCGCACCGCATCTGCTGCCGCACGCCAAAGCCCTGAACCACGGAGCTCATGATGGCCAGCGCCTGCGGATCGTCATCGACGATCAGCACCGTCGTCTTGTCGAGATTGACGCGCCGGGTGCCGCGTAACGACATGTGGTCAGGCCGCGGGCGAGGCGTCGGCCTCGGCCAGCGCATCGCGCAGGCGATGCTGCATCTGCGCCAGGGTGACCGTGCCGACGGCGCGGTCCGGCTCGGTGCCCGAGGCCACGGCCAGGATCACGCCCTCGATGGCGCGCAGCGACTGGGCCGTCAGGTCGGCGCTCTGCACCGTGTGCCACATCTCCGGCTGGATCTGCCCGCCGCGCTCGCGCAGCAGTTGGCCCAGCAGCTCGCCGAGATCCTCGACCTGGGTGGCGATGGCGCCCATCTCGGCGGACAGGGCGGACATCAGGGCTTCCTGCGTCGGCGTCATCAGAACAGCTCCAGCACGCCGGTCGCCACCGGTTCCGGAGGCGCCACCGGCTTCTCGTTGACCGCGCCCTCGACGCCGCGGACCAGCGCCCGGCCGCTCACCGGCCAGAACTGCACGCGCCGGCCGCCCAGGCCGCGCAGGCTGCCGCCGATCAGCGGAATGCCCTCGTCGCGCAGGAAGCGCTCGGCGAAATCGGCGTTCGAACGGCCCACGTCGTTCAGGGAATCGAACATGCGCCCGCCGCCGAACAGCTTGGCCTCCAGCCGGTCACGCCGCGCGCCATGCTTGAGCAGGTCGTTGATCAGGACTTCCATGGCGTAGGCCCCGTAGCGCCGGCCGGCGGCGCCCTCGGCTCCGTTGCCCTCGGGCAGCAGGAAGTGGTTCATGCCGCCCACGCCCTCCTCGGGATCGCGCAGGCAGGCGGCCACACAGCTGCCCAGAATGGTGCTGAGCACCACATTGGGATCGGTGCTGACGACGTGTTCGCCCTGGCCGACGTGGACCCGGCGAACGCGGGTGTTTGCGGTCAATTCGTTCATGTCAGGGTCCCGAACACCTTCTCGAGCTTTTCCTTGAGCTGGGCGACCGTGAACGGCTTCACCAGGTAGTTGTTGACCCCGAACTGCACCGCGCGCTGGACCAGCTCGCGATCGGCCCGGCCGGTCAGCATGATGAAGGCCGTCTTCGAGGACGGGCCGTGGGCCCGCACCGCGCGCAGCAGGCCCAGACCGTCGAGGTTGGGCATGTTGAAGTCGGAGATGATCAGATGCGGCGGCTGGGTGATGACCGAGCGCAGCGCGGCCTCCCCGTCGGAGGCGTCGCGGATCTCACGGAACCCGATCTGCTGCAGGCTCGTCCGGATCAGGGCGCGCATCGTCTGCTGGTCGTCCACGATCAGGGTGTGAATGGAGGCGGCGGAGGGCATGGTCAGCGAACCTCAGTAGGTACCGGCGCGCGCCGACCGGGCGGCGCACAGTTCAAGGATGGCGTCGGCCATTTGCGAAAGCGGGAGCTGGCGTTCCACGGCGCCCAGTTCGAAGGCGGCGCGCGGCATGCCGTAGACGACCGAGGAGGCCTCGTCCTGGCCGAGGGTGCGGCCCCCGGCCTGGCGGATGGCGAGCAGCCCTTCGGCCCCGTCGCGCCCCATGCCGGTCAGCAGCACGCCGGTGCACGGGCGCTTGGTCCGGGCGACGGAATGGAACAGGACGTCGACCGAGGGGCGGTGACCGCTCACGGTGTCGCCAGTGACCAGCCGGCATCGCGGCGTCGTGCCGCCGACCTCCAGATGGGCGACACCGCCGGGAGCGAGGTAGATCCGGCCCGGCTCCAGCACGGCCCCATCGGTCGCCTCCTGCACCGTCGCCGGGCAGGAGCGGTCCAGCCGGGCGGCGAAGCTGGGGGTGAAGGTCGCCGGCATGTGCTGGGTGATGACCGTCGCCGGGCAGTTGGCCGGGAAACGGCTGATGATCGTCAGCAGGGCCTCGACCCCGCCGGTGGAGGCGCCGATGGCGAGGATGTGATCGGGCGCGGCGCGATAGTCCGCGCCGAAGCGCGCGGCCGGGGCCGCGACGCCCGAGGCCGTGCGCACGCGCGAGCGGGCGGCGGTCTTGACGATATTGGGCAGGTTGGCGAAGGCCTCGGCCGTGGTGGTGCCGGGGCCGGGCTTGCCGACCGCATCGACCGCGCCGAGCTCGAGCGCGGCGAGGGTCACCTCGGCGCCGGCCTGGGTCAGGGTCGAGACCATCACCACCGGCATCGGCCGCAGCCGCATGATCTTCTCGAGGAACTCGATGCCGTTCATGCCGGGCATCTCGACGTCGAGGGTGATCACGTCCGGGTTCAGGCGCTTGATCTCGGCGCGCGCCTCCATCGGGTTGGCGGCGAAGCCGACCACCTCGATCTCCGGATCCCGCTTCAGCGTCGCGGCGATCAGGCCGCGCATGGTCGGGGAATCGTCAACGATGAGGACCGAGACCGTCATGCGCTCAACCTGTAGGTGGTCAGACCGTCCGTCCGCAGACGGGCGGCGGCCGGGCCCGAGACCCGCTCGGAATGGCCGATGTAGAGGGTGGCGTCCGGCGTCATCGCCGGCAGGAAGCGCGACCAGATCTTCTCCTGGGTCGGCTCGTCGAAATAGATCACCACATTGCGGCAGAAGATCACGTCGAAGCGGCCCCGCATCGGCCACTGGCCGATCAGGTTCAGCTCGCGGAACGCCACCAGCCGGCGCAGCTGGTCGCCGGCGCTGTACTGGTCGCCGCGCTTGTCGAAGAAGCGATTGCGCAGGGCCACCGGGGCCGCGTCCAGCGCCTCGGACGAATAGACCCCCGCCGTACCCTCCGCGACCATGTTGGGGTCGATGTCGGTGGCCAGGATCTTGACGTCGAGGTCGTTCGCCTCCGGCAGCTCGGACAGCACGATCATGCCCATCGAATAGGGCTCCTGACCGTTGGAGCAGGCCGCCGACCACAGCCGCACCCGGCCGCCGGCGCGCGCCCGGCGCACCAGTTCGGGCATCACCCGGTCCTTCAGGTGATCGAAGTGGTGCGGCTCGCGGAAGAAGCGCGTGACATTGGTCGTCAGGGCGGCCGTCATGGCCTGCCGCTCGTCGAGGGCCCCCTCGCCCTGGATCAGTTCGCAGTAGTCGCGGAAGCTGCGTAACCCTAATGCGCGCAGGCGCTTGGCCAGGCGCGAGTAGACCAGCGCCGCCTTGCCTTCATGCAGGGCGATGCCGGCGTGGCCGTGCAGGATCTGCGCGATCTGGCGGAAATCCTCCGGGGTGAGCGGAAACTCTCCCTCGACCAGCGACTCGCGCTCGG
>JAATWA010000008.1:77941-95723 GCA_013361095.1 Pseudanabaena biceps
AGCGCATTTTGCGGTTCTTTCGCATTAATGAAACGTGCGCTTATCTTCACCGGCAGGCTCATATCATTCGTAAACTGACGGCTACGGGGGACTATACGTAGGCGACGCGTCGTCGCTGAGTTCGGTCTCCCCGAGGCGTCGCCCCCGCCATCGTCGCCGGGCGGCCGTTCAAGCGCTTGCCAGGCCCGGATCACATTTCAGCCAGATGTTACGCTGGACCCGCAACTTTACATTACACAGGGTTACAGATTGCACTGCCCGCTCGCTGCTACCTGTGCTAGACAACGATTCAGGTGAGGAATGCGGGCAGTCATCCCGAAACCATCGGGTCGGGCATACGAAGACCGGCGTCCGCAAGGAAATATAAGAATGACTTGCATTCATAGGGCGAAAGGCCTCCGGCGGCGCCTGCATGCTGCAATTCAACTGTCCGGGACGCGGCGACGCCGCGCGCTTGTCTTCGCCAGGACGCCCGGACAGCGCCAACACCTTTGGCGGGAGCCCGGATGACCCCGGCCGACGCGCTCCTTGCCGCGGCCGTCGACGCCGCGCCGCTCCTGATCGTCGATGCGCGCGGCTGTATCGTCATGTCCACCCAGGGCTGCGCCACCATGTTCGGGGCCACGCCCGGGGACCTGCAGGGACGGCCCGTGGACGATCTGGCCCCCGGGTTCGACCTCGACGCCACCCTGGCCGCCGGCGAGTTCACCTGGAACGGACGGGACGGCGACGGCCGGGTCTTCCCGCTCAAGGTCTGGGTCAGCCCCGCGCGCGGCGACCCGGACCATGGCTGGGTCGCGCTGTGGATGGTCGACATCTCGATCGCCTATGCCGCCGAGGCGCATTCGCGCGACCTCCAGGACCAGTTGGCGCGCGTCTGGCGCGTCAACTCTCTCGGCGAGATGGCCGCCAGTCTGGCGCATGAGCTGAACCAGCCGCTGGCCGCCGCCGCCGCCTATCTGCACACCGCCCAGACCAACCTCGCGCGCCACGGTCTGCCGGACGACGAGGCCGGCCGCAATGTCGGGCTCGCCAAGGCCCAGCTGCTGCGCGCCGGGGGCATCGTCCGGCGGCTGCGCGAGCAGCTGACGCCGGAGGCCCGCGCCTTCGAGGTGGATCGGGTCTCCCTGATGATCTCCGACCTCGGCGGCATCCTCGGCATGATCGAGCGCGACGGAGGCGTCACCCTCGAGATCGACATCGACGACGCCGACGACGCCGTCCAGGCGGACCGCATCCAGGTGCAGCAGGCCCTGATCAACCTTGTTCGCAATGCCGTCGAGGCCGTCTCCGGCCAGCCGGCGCGGCGCATACGCCTGTGCGGCCGGCGCCTCGACCGAACCTGCTACCAGCTCTCCGTCGAGGACAGCGGCCCGGGGGTCGCCCCCGAACATGTGGACGCCATCTTCCGTCCGCTGATGACCACCAAGCGCGCCGGCATGGGCCTGGGCCTGTCGGTGACGCGCAAGATCGTCGAGGCCCATGGCGGGACGCTTGAGGTGGATCGCAGCCCGCTCGGCGGGGCCGCCTTCCGCTTCACCCTGCCGGGCGACCAATCGAGGGAGGCCGCCGCATGACCCATCCGGTGTTCGTCATCGATGACGACGACGGCATGCGCGACGCCCTCGTGGAGATGCTCGGCGCCGAAGGCATCACCGCGCGCGGCTTCGCCAGCGGCGTCGATTTTCTCGAACGCCTGCCCGACGCCGAGTCCGCCTGCGTCCTGACCGATGTGCGCATGCCGGGCCTGTCGGGGGTCGACCTGGTGCAGCGCCTGCTCGAGGCCAAGGGGGCCCGCTGGCCGATCGTGGTGATCACCGGCCACGCCGAGGTCACCACCGCCGTCGCCCTGATGAAGGCCGGCGTCGTCGACTTCATCGAGAAGCCGTTCGAGCCCCAGCGGCTGATCGAGGCCATCCGGGGCTCGCTCAAGCTGATCGAGTGGCGGCGCAACCGGGCCGAGGCCGCCGAGGCGGTGCGTCAGGGGTTGGCCCGCCTGTCGCCGCGCGAACGCCAGGTGTTCGACGCCCTGGTCGAGGGGCGCTCCAGCAAGGAGATCGCCGCCAACCTGTCGATCAGTCCGCGCACGGTGGAGATCTTCCGCTCCAACGTCATGCACAAGATGGGGGCAGCGAACCTGCCGGCCCTGATCCGCATGTCGCTGCACATCGAGCAGGTCTGAGCCCGGCCGCCCGAACCCTCAGGGCTCCAGCTCGATGTCCCAGTACAGGTAGTCCAGCCAGCTCTGGTGCAGGTAGTTGGGCGGAAAGCGCCGCCCCAGGTCCTGCAGCTGCCAGGCGCTGGGCCGCACCGGGCGCCGGCGCACCGGCATCCCGGCCTGGGCCGGGGTGCGGCCGCCCTTGCGCAGGTTGCAGGGCGAGCAGGCGGCGACGATGTTGTCCCAGGTGGTGCGACCGCCGTGCGAGCGCGGCACCACGTGATCGAAGGTCAGGTCGCCCTGGGTCCCGCAGTACTGGCAGCGGAAGCCGTCGCGCAGGAACACGTTGAAGCGGGTGAAGGCCGGGGACCGGTCCTGGTCGATGTAGCTCTTGAGCGAAACGACGCTGGGGAGCCGGAACTCCATCGACGGGCTGCGCACCACCTTGTCGTAGGTCGAGACCACATCAACCCGGTCCTGCCACACCGCCTTGACCACCTCCTGCCACGGCCAGATCGACAGGGGATAGTAGGACAGCGGCCGGAAGTCGGCGTTGAGCACGAGCGCGGGCCAGCCAGACGGGGGATTGACCAGGACCTGCATCAGGTCCGTCCCGCGCCGGCGGCGCTACGGCAGAGAGGCGACGTGACGCGACTGAAGGCGGATCTCCTTCGGGGTGCGGGTCAGGCGAACGCCCCTGCATAACCGGGATTCGGCGACGAGGCCATGACAGCCGGAAGCCGCCCCGGTCAGGCTGGCAGGTCAGGCCGGCAACGCCTTGCGCCTCAGCGCCGGCCAAACGCCGTAGCATTCGCAGGCCGCCCGCTCGAGCGCCCCCCGGTCGGTGATCCGCACCCGCCCTCGGGAATAGGCGATGGCCCCGGCCCGCTGCAGCTGCTGGGCCGCCTCGTTGACCGTCGTCCTCTGGGAGCCGAGCATCGACGCCAGATACTCCTGGGTCAGCATCAGGTCGTCACCGTCGAGCCGGTCATGGCACCGCAGCAGCCACTTGGCGAAGCGCTGGTCCGAACGGTGCAGGGCGTTGCAGGCGGCGGACTGCTCCAGCTCCCGCATGACCCGCGCCGCATGGGTCGCGAGCGCCTCGCGCACGGCGGGCCGCGCCGCCGCCAGGCCGCGCAGATCATCCGCCGCGATGCGCCGCGCCGTGCCCGCCGACTGCGCCACCAGCCGGGAGTAGACCGGCAGGCTGGCGGCGAAGGCGCAGATGCCCGTCACGCCCTCCGGCCCGACCATGTGGGTCTCGACCGACCGGCCGTCCTGCAGCACGGCGACGGCGGAAATGATCCCGCTCTCGACGAAGTGCAGCTCGTCGAGGACATCCCCCGGCTCGGCCAGGATATCGCCCAGACGGAAGGCCACCGGCGTGGTCATGGCCAGCAGGGCGTCGCGGTCCGTCGGACCGAGCGCGGCGATCAACTGGTTCGGGCCCCGGCTGGGAAACATCACGACCATCGTCAGAGGGCGGCGGTCCCGTCGTGCGTCGACGGTCCCTGTTCAAACGGGTCAACGGCCGGAGTCCGTCGCCGGTTCCCTCAGGCCACGCTGCCCTTGGCGAAGCCGCGCCAGACGTCGTCGTAATCCAGCTGCATCTGCGGCGTCGCCATGGCCCAGGCCGTGGGCCGGATCACCCAGCGGGTCTCGAACATGAAGGCGAGGGTGTTCTCGATCTTGTGCGGCTTCAGCTCGGCCGCCACCGCCTTGTCATAGGACGCCTGATCGGGGCCGTGCCCGCTCATGCAGTTGTGCAGCGAGGCGCCGCCGGGCGCGAAGCCGCCTTCCTTGGCGTCATAGGCCCCGTGCACCAGGCCCATGAACTCGCTCATCACGTTGCGATGGAACCACGGCGGGCGGAAGGTGTCCTCGGCCACCATCCAGCGCGGCGGGAAGATGACGAAGTCGCAGTTGGCCGTGCCCGGCGTCTCCGACGGGCTGGTCAGCACGGTGAAGATCGACGGGTCCGGGTGGTCATAGCTGACCGTGTTGAGGGTGTTGAACCGGGCCAGGTCATAGCGGTACGGGGCGTGGTTGCCGTGCCAGCCGACCACGTCCAGCGGGCTGTGGTCAAAGGTGGTGGCGTAGAGCCGACCCTGGAACTTCTGCACCACCTGGGTCGGCCGATCCACGTCCTCGAACCAGGCCACCGGCGTCTCGAAATCGCGCGGGTTGGCCAGGCCGTTGGCCCCGATCGGACCGAGGTCGGGCAGGCGGAACGGCGCGCCGTAGTTCTCGCAGACATAGCCGCGCACCGGACCCTCGACCTCGACGCGGAAGCGCACCCCGCGCGGGATCACGGCGATATGGCCCGGCGGCGTCTCCAGCACCCCGAACTCGGTCTTCAGGGTCAGCGTCCCCTGCTGCGGCACGATCAGCAGCTCGCCGTCGGCGCAGTAGAACAGCCGGTCCACCATCGACCGGTTGGCGGCGTACAGGTGAATTCCCACCCCGCCCTGGGTCGCCGCGTCGCCGCAGCCGCCGTAGGTGACCAGCCCCTCGACCCAGTCGGTGGGCGCCTCGGGCATCGGCAGCGGATCCCAGCGCAGGCGGTTGGGGCTCGGCGGAACCTCGTCGAACGGGCCGGAGCGGACCTGACCCTGGGCGAGCGGCCGGTAGGGCGGGTGCTGGGCGCTGGGTCGCAACCGGTACAGCCAGCTGCGCCGGTTCTCGCTGCGCGGGGCGGTGAAGGCGGTGCCCGACAGCTGCTCGGCGTACAGGCCCAGCGGATGCCGCTGCGGCGAGTTGCGGCCGACCGGCAGGGCCCCGGCCACCGCCTCGGTTTCCACATGGGCGCCGAAGCCGGTCAGATAGGCGGGCGCGTTGGATCGCGTCGTCATGGGCGTTTCTCCTTGCGGAGAGTTCTAGCGACCGCGGCAAGGGCCCACAATGCGAACGCCCCGCCCGGGAGAACCCGGACGGGGCGGCGCGATCCTGATCGTGACGTCAGGATCAGAAGCGGGCGGTCAGACTCACCGAAACGCTGGAGCCGAGATCGTACTGGTTGATCCGGATCTTGTCGTCGCCGAGCTGCTGATACTCGTCGAACTCCGTGTCGAGCAGGTTGCGCACCTCGACGGCGAGGCCGAGGTCCTGGTCGAGCACCGAGAAGTCCTTGCGGTACACGAAGTCGAGGAACACGCCCGGCTCCTGCATGTAGTCAGGCAGGCGGTTGGCCCCGACGCCCGGGCCGCGCGCGGTGATCCGGTCAGAGACGTAGTTGACGATCAGGGTCGCCTGCGACCCGGCGTTCTCGTCTTCCCAGCCGAGCTGCAGGTTGGCGACATGCTCGGACTGACCTTGCAGCCGCGCCCCGTCGGTCAGGTAGAAGTTGGCCGGCTCGGCGATGCCCTGGCCCGCGAGGGTCAGAACGGTGTCGCCGGCGTCCACCTGGATCTCGGAGTCGGTGAAGGTGTAGTTGGCCTGGATAAGCCAGCGCTTGTCCGCGATGAACGGCAGCCCGGCCTCGGGGAAGTCGAAGTACTTCTTCCCCTCGAGCTCGAAGCCCATCAGCGTGGCCTGCGGCGCATTGAGGAAGGTCTGCTGGTACTCGAGGCTGGCGATCTCGAAGATCGTCGCCTCGACCGGGTTTTCCAGTTCCTTGTAGAAGACGCCGGCGGTCAGATACTGACCCCGGTCGAAGTACCATTCCACCCGGGCGTCGTAGTTGGTCAGCTCGGTGTCGACCAGGTACGGGTTACCGATGAACAGACGGTCGGTTTCCGGGTCGGTGTAGCCCTGGGGCGCCAGTTCGCGGAACTGCGGGCGGCCGATGGTCTTGGACGCGCCCAGACGCAGCTGCAGGTCCTCGGCGAAGTTCCAGGTCAGGGTCGCCGCCGGCAGCCAGTACTGCTCCTCGATCGAGGTCGGGGTGAACAGCAGGCCCGTGTTGAGCAGGTCGATCGGCGTGACCGTCTGCTCGGCGTCCTCGTAGCGCACGCCGCCCGAGACGCGCACCAGCGGGATCACCTCGACGTCGGCCTGGACGTAGCCCGCCATGACGGTGAGCTCGCCGTCATAGGCCGGCGCGCTGGCGGCGTTGGTCGACTCCCGGATCACCAGGGTGTTCGGGTTGATGTTGAAGTCCGAGAACAGGAAGTCGACGCGCGAGCGGACCTGGCTGTCCGTCAGGCCGAACGGCGCGACGAAGCTGAGGTCGCGACGCACCGAGTCCCGGGTGTTGTCCAGCCAGGCCACGCCGGCCGAGAACACCGCGTCGCGCGCGTCCGACAGCGGCAGGGTGTAGCTGACGTCCGCGCCGGCCGAATAGACCTCGTCATTCAGCTCGCTGAACGAGATCAGGTTGGTGTCGATGTCGTGCACGAAGGCGCCGTCCGCCGCCTGGCCGTAGCCGAACTGGGTCTCGTAGGGCGCATCCCGCTCCGACACGGCGTAGGCGCCGCGCCAGCTGAGGTCCAGCGCGCCGTCGAGGAAGCTGTGCTCCCCGGCCAGCTGGGTCGAGAACAGCTGGCGCACGAAGTACTCGGTGAAGTCCTCGCGGATGATGCTGCCGCCGAAGCTGAAGTTCGGCCCGGTGCGGGAGCGGGCTTCCTTGGTGGTCGAGCGGACGAAGAAGTTGGTCCACTTCACCTCGTGATCGAGGCCCGACAGGGCGATCGACGCCAGGGCGTTCAGCTGGACATCGTTCTGGCCGGACTGGAAGGCGTAGCTGTTGGCCGCGACCAGACGTCCGGCGTCCAGCAGTCCGACCTCCTGGAAGCCCTCGCGGGCGCGCCAGCTGTTGTCGTACCCGGCGGCGACCACGACGCCGAGCGTGCCCACGCCGGTGTCGTGCGAGAAGCCACCCTCGGCTTCCACACCCCAGTTGAACGGGCTCTCGTCGAACTGCAGCAGGCGCAGCGGCGCATTGACCAGCGACTGGCCGATGTCCTGCAGTTCCTCGTCGGTGAAGTTGCCCGGCCCGATCTGCCGGCCGCGCGCGAAGGCGATCGCCAGCGGACCCGGGACGTCACGGGTGCCCGAGTCAAACCCGGTCCAGTCGCTCTGCGAGCCGTAGTAGGTCAGGTTGTCGCGCAGCGTCGTCTCGCTGTTGTAGCCGGTGCTGAGCTGCAGGTTGAAGAACGGCTCGCTCGGAGCCTCGATCGTCTGCAGGTCGATGACGCCGCCGCCGAACTCGCCGGGATAGTTCGGCGAGTAGGTCTTCTGGACGGTGACGCCGCCCAGGATGTTCGACGGGAACAGGTCCAGCGGCACCACGCGCTGCAGCGGCTCGGGGCTCGGCAGCGGGGAGCCGTTCAGCAGGGCCGAGGAATAGCGCTCGCCAAGGCCGCGAACATAGACGAAGCGGCTCTCGACAATGGTCAGGCCGGTGACGCGCGTCAGGGCCTCGGCGGCCGTGGAGTCGCCGGTGCGCTGGATGTCTTCATTGGTCAGGAACGCGGCGACCTCGGAGGTCTCGCGCAGCGGTTCGGGGATGAAACGGCCCAGCACCACGATCTCCTCGACGGTGGTGGCCTGGTCTTGCGGGTCCTGGGCGGGAGCGGCCTGGGCGGCGGCGAGGCCGGGCGCGATCATCGCGGTCGTGGCCAGCAGCAGTCCGCTCAACGAAAGCGAAATTTTCTTCATGATCTGCGCCTTGCGAGAGAAACAACGGAAGGATGAAGGGCGGCGGGTCGCCCCGCCGCCCCGGGTTTCATCCTCAGCAGGTCAGACCGGCGGTCAGGCCGCAGGTCCAGCCGCGCCACCAGGTGTCGCTCTGGCTCTGAACGGCGCCGATGTAGGTCACCGCCGTGAAGGCGCTGTAGGTCGACGGGGCGTTGGTGACCGCCACCGCGTTCTCGTTGGCCCCGTTGATGAAGCGCAGGTCCTGGTTCGAGATCGACGTCCCCGAGGCCGGGGCCTGCAGGGTCGAGGTCCCGTTCGAGGTGTTGTTCGTCCCGGCGTTGAACACGCCCGGCACATTGGCCGCCTGACCCGACTGGGTGCGGAAGGGGATGGCGCAGGACATGAACACCGACCGGAAGGTCGGGGCCACCGAGATGGTGTCCGCGTCGGCCAGGTCGAGACAGCCCGACAGCGAGCCGGTCGGGTTGGTGAAGACCGAGTTGATCACCGTGGCGTCCGAGCCCGTGTCGAAGTGGGCGACCGTGTGCGCGTTCACCGCGGCCTGACGGCCGACGAGGGTGAAGTTCGAGATCTTCGGCTGCGAGTTCAGGCGCGAGGCCAGCGGCACCGAGGTCGGAGCGGCCGAGAACTCGAAGCCGGCCGAGCGGCTGGTGCCGGTCGTCGGGCGCTGGGTGACGATGCCGAACTGGGCGCCGCCGCGCCAGCCGGTGTCGGTGTCCAGACCATCGTCGTCGGCGCCATTGATCACGACGAAGCGCAGGTTGTGCGTGCCGCCGAAGATCTCGATGCCGTCATCCGAGCTGTTGTAGATCTGGATGTACTCGATGACCGTGCCGGAGCCGACGCCGGCCGTGGTCAGGCCCTGCAGCTCGTTGCCCGGCGACACCTCGAAGCCCGAGTAGCGGATCTGCACATAGCGCAGGCGGCCCGAGTTATCGGACGGGGTGTTGCCGCCGTAGGACACCTGGGTGCCGCCCTCGACGAAGCCGGTGCAGGTGACCGGCGCGGTCAGCTGGCAGTTCGCCTGCGGCGCGCGGCCGGCGAGGATGATGCCGCCCCACTGACCCTGCGAGGTCTCGGTCGTCTGGCCCTCGATATTCTGGCGGCTGGTGAAGATGATCGGGTTGGTCGCGGTGCCCTCGGCGAACAGCTGCGAGCCGCGGTTGACGACCAGGGCGTCCGAGCCCTGCGAGGCGAAGATGCGCACGCCCGGATCGATCGTCAGGGTGCCGGCCTGGCCGCCCGTGCCCTCGATGCCGCGGTCGACGCCGACCTGCACCACGCCGCTGATGGAGTAGACGAGGCCGGCCGTGTTCGGCAGCGCCAGGGCCCCGACGATCTGGTTCGGCAGCTGGCAGGCGCGCAGCGTGCCGTTGGCGACCGTGCCGACGTTGGTGGTGCCGGTCGGGCAGCTGGCCGCCGGCGTGCCCGGGGCCGGCGTGTTGCCGCCGCCCGTATTGCCGCCGCCGCTGTTGCCGCCATTGCCGAAGTCGCCTTCGCCCGGCGAGGCGACTTCCGCGCCGCCGCCGCACGCCGCCAGCGCCAGAACGGCGCAGCCGGCCATCAGAACCTTGGTCAGTCGAAGCATCGATGTTTCCCCATCGCTTGAAGCATTGGGTCACCGCGCGACGGACGACGCACCCCAGCAACCCCGGGGCCGACTGACTAGGGCCTATATGTAATAGAGGCATGACAATGGCGGGAATGTTACGTCACAGTCCCTGAACGGAGAAACTGTACTTGAATACATAACAAAGTGTCGCAAATAATACATTCCGTGATCTGCCCATCACCGGGCGGCGAGTGCGCGCGGATCGGCGAGGGGACGCCGGGCGGCGGGGAGAGGCGACGGCCGCGCGCCGCCGCCGCGGCGCGGCCGGCGCGCGCCAGGACGGAGGGGGCGTGCGAGGGCTCTTGCGAGGGCCGCGTCGTCCGGCTATAGCCCCCGCTCCCGATCCGGCACGGCCGGACCGCCTGGCGGACGCGTAGCTCAGCGGGAGAGCACTACGTTGACATCGTAGGGGTCACAGGTTCAATCCCTGTCGCGCCCACCATCCTCCCCCTCCCGGCATCGCAGCGACCTCCGCCCGGCCTGATCGCGGCCGCCGCGCGGCGCAGGCCCATGCGCGCGCGGGACGGCGGCAAGGGCTCATGACGTCCGTGGTGTACGCGACGGCCCGATCAGGAACGGCGTCAGGGATAACGGCTTGATCCGGAGGGCGCGGCGCCGGGCGCGGCCCGCGCCGTCACCCGTCCCGACGTCCCGCCCGCTGGCGCACCCGACACGACTCGAACGTGTGACCTTTGCCTTCGGAGGGCAACGCTCTATCCATCTGAGCTACGGGTGCCTGCTGCCAGCGGCGGCAAGACGGCGGTCCTAGCGCATCGCGGCGGGCGCCTCAATCCCGGATCGCAAGGGCGCGCGTCACCGTCTCAGTCCAGCGCCCGCTCCAGCTCCTCCTGCCGGATGCGGTACAGCCGGTCCAGCGCGCCGGGGCCGTCCAGGGCCGCGCGGTCCAGCGCCCATTCCCAGCTGGCCTGGTCGGCCAGCACCCGGCGCCGGTCGACCCGGCCCTCGTCCAGCACGCGGGCGAGGGTGCGGCGCAGGCGGCGGTCGGCGGCGGACAGGCGGGCGTCGTTGCAGATCATGGCCTCGGCCCGGCTCATCGCCCGGCCGCAGTCGATCCCGGCGGTGCGGTCGGGCTGCGGCCCGGCGCGCCCCGGGGCAGGCTTGGGCGCCGCCGGCTCCGTCCAGACGTCCTCGCCCGGCTTGCGGCCGGTCAGGGGGTCGGCGCCCTCCCCGTCCAGCGCCGGGTCCGCCGGGACCGGGGGCGGCGGCGTGAAGCCGTCGGGGGCGCCCTCCAGCACCTCCAGCCGCGGCCCGGCCTCGACCGGCGGCGGCGGCGGCGGATCGACGAGGGCGATCTGCACACCCGGGCCGCGCGGGGCCAGGTCGCGGGCGTCCAGCGCCGCCCCGGCGATCTGCACCCCGGCCAGGCCGACCAGGCCGAGGCCCGCGGCCGCGCCGAGGGTCACGGTCCCGCGCCGGCCCAGCGGCCAGCGCTGCGCCGCGGTCGCGCCCAGCCGGCGCAGCGACATCCAGCGGCGGACGACCGCCGCCTTCAGCCGCGCGCGCGTCTCCGGGCTCAGCGCCCCGCCCCGTCGCCGATGTGGCGGTCCAGCCAGCCGAACACCTCGCCGTGCCACTGCAGGCTGTTGCGCGGCTTGAGGATCCAGTGGTTCTCGTCCGGGAACACCACCAGCCGGCTCTCGACACCGCGCCGCTGCAGGGCGTTGAAGGTGGCGATCGACTGGGTGGTGGGCACGCGGAAGTCGAGGTCGCCCTGGGTCACCAGCATCGGGTCGCGCCAGTTGGCGACGTGGTTGGCCGGGTTGAAGCGCTGGTAGTTCTGCGGGACGTCGTAGGGCGTCCCGCCGTTCTCCCACTCGGTGAACCACAGCTCCTCGGTCGCATAGCCCATGCCGAAGGTGTCGAAGATGCCGGCGTGGTTGACCAGGCAGTCGAAGGTCCCCGGCCAGTTCCCGGCGATCCAGTTGATCATGTAGCCGCCGTAGGAGGCGCCCAGGGCGCAGGCCCGCTCGCCGTCGATGAAGTCATAGGTCGCCTGCACATGGGCCCAGCCCTTCTGCAGGTCCTCCAGCGGCCGGTCGCCCCAGTGGCCGCTGATGGCGTCGGTGAAGGCCTGGCCGTAGCCGGTCGAGCCGTGGAAATCGATCATCACCACCGCATAGCCGGCGCCCGCATAGGTCATGGCGTTCCAGCGATAGGACCAGGCCTCGCCGAACGAGCCCTGCGGCCCGCCGTGGATGAGGAACACGGTCGGATAGCGGCGGCCCTCGACGTAGCCCGCCGGCTTGACCACGAAGCCGTGCACCGTGCCGCCGTTCCAGCCGGCGAAGCTGAACTGTTCGTGGTCGCCGAAGGCGCGCTGGTCCAGCACGGCGGCGTTGACCGCGGTCAGCCGGCGCGGCGCCTCGCGGCCGCGGTAGGTCTGCAGATACAGGTCCGCCGGCGCGTCTAGCGCGTCGCGGGCATAGAGCAGGCCGCGCGGCGTGGCCTGGACCGAGGCCACATGCCCCGGCCCCGTCATCGTCGTGACCCGGCCGCTGCGCACATCGATGGCGAACAGGCGGGTCGAGCCGACGTCCTGGGCGGTGGCGTAGAGGGTGCGCCCGTCCGGGCTCCAGGTCAGGCTGTCGGGCGAGCGGTCCCAGTCCGCCGCCAGCGGCCGCACCGCCCCGGTCTCCAGGTCACGCAGATGGATCACGTAGCGGTCGGCCTCGAAACCCGGCCGGGCCATGGCGCGATAGGCCAGGGTGCGGCCGTCCGGCGAGATCACCGGCCCGGCGTCCCAGGCCGGATTGGCCTCGGTCAGGTTCTCGAACGTCCCGGTTCCGTCGGCGTCCGCCGCGGCGACATAGAGGTCGAGGTCGGTGCTCCAGGCCTCGCTGCGGCCGGCCTCGCGCGCCGAGAAGATGATCGACCGCCCGTCGCGGGTGAAGGCGTAGTCGCCCTCGTCGCCGAACGGCTTGGACGGGGTGTCGCCGTCGAAGCCGCGCGTCACCCAGGCCACGGGCCCGGTCGCCCGCCCGTCGGCGCCCAGCGCCTGGGTGAAGACGTGGTTGCGCGTGCCGTCGCCCCAGCTGTCCCAGTGGCGCGCGAACAGCCGGTCATAGGCCAGCCCCGTGCCGGGCCGCGGCGCGGCGGCGCGGGCGGCGGCGCAGGCCAGGTCTGGACAGGCCGGATCGACGGCGAGGCTGACCGCCAGCCGGTCGCCGGTCGGGCTCAGGCGGTAGGTCTCGACGCCCAGCGGCAGGTCGGTCACCTGCACCGCCCCGGCGCCGGTCGCGTCGGTCATCCACACCTGGGTCGAGCCGGAGCGGCCCGACAGGAAGTACAGCCGGCCGTTCGGGGCCCAGCGGGCGGCGAAGGCGCCGCCGTCGGAGATGGCCAGCCGGCGCGCCGGCCCGTCCCCGGCCAGCGGCTGCAGGAACAGGCTGGTGACGCCGCGGTTGGCCTCCAGATCGGTGGCGCGCACGGCGTAGACCACCTGGCTTCCGTCCGGCGACACCTGCGGGTCCGACAGCCGGTTCAGCCGGATCAGATCCTCATAGGTGAAGGGCTGCGGGGCGGCCGGCTGGGCCAAGGCCGGGGCGGCGGCGAGCAGAACGGCAGCGAGACTGGCGACAACGAGGACGGGACGCATGGCGGTCTCCGGAAGCAGACGCGGGGAGCCGAACGGGTATCATCGCCACCTCGCCCGCTCCAAGCGCGAACCGCTTGCCGACCCCCGCGCCGCCGTCAGCGCGGGGCCGTGTGCGCCGCGGTCCAGTCGAGGATCTCGCGCTGCCAGGCCACCCAGTTCTGCGGCTTGAGGATCCAGTGGTTCTCGTCCGGCACATGGACGAAGCGGCTCGGCACGCCCTGGCGCTGCAACGCCGAGAAGGTGGCCAGACCCTGCTCCACCGGCACGCGGAAGTCGCGCGAGCCGTGCAGCACCAGCATCGGCTTCTCCCAGGCGCCGACATAGGTGTTGGGGCTCATCTCGGCGTAAAGCTCGGCCCGCTCCCACGACGGACCGCCGAACTCCCAGATGAAGTTGCCGAGGTCCATGGCGTTCATCAGCATGCCGACGTCGAACACCCCGGCGTGGTTGACGAGGCAGCGGTAGGGGTCATGCGCCCGCCCGGCGATCATGTTGACCATGTAGCCGCCGTAGGAGGCGCCCAGGGCGCAGGCGCGGTCGCGGTCCATCCACGGGTTGGCGGCGAGTGCGGCCTCGAAGCCCTTCTGCAGGTCCTCCAGCGGCCGGTCGCCCCAGTGGTCGTTGATGGCGTCGGTGAAGGCCTGGCCGAAGCCGGGCGAGCCGTGGAAGTTGATCATCACCACGCCGAAGCCGGCGGCGGCGTAGGTCTGCGGATTCCAGCGATAGCCCCAGCCGTCGGTCCAGGGCGACTTCGGCCCGCCGTGGATCAGGTGGGCGACGGGATAGGTCCGCCCCTCGACGAAGCCGACCGGCTTGTAGACCCAGCCCTGCACCTGATGCCCGTTCCAGCCGGCGAAGGTGAACAGCTCGGGCGTCGACAGCGCCGTGCCGGCGAGCAGGGCGGCGTTGTGGTCGGTCAGGGGCCGGCCGTCCTCGAGGATCTGCGTCGGCCGGTCAGAGGCGTCCCAGGCCATCACCAGCCGGCCGTCGGCCTCGTCGAAGCCGGACACCGCGCCGCGGTCGGTCAGGGCCCGGACCTCGCCGGTGCGGGCGTCGATCTCGAACAGCTTGTTCTGGCCGTTGTCGGCCGCCGTGGCGTAGAGCGCCCGCCCGTCCGAGCGCCACGCCAGGCTGGCCGGCCCCCGGTCCCAGTCGTCGACCAGCACCCGCGCGTCGGACCCGTCGGCCGCAGCCACCATGACCCTCGCCTGGTCGCCGCCGACGTTCTCGCGCCGACCCGCCAGCCAGGCCAGGCGACGGCCGTCGGGCGAGATGGCCGGGGCGAAGTCCGGCGCGGCGTTGCCCGGGGTCAGGTTGACCGGCGCGCCGCCGTCCACCGCCACCCGGTGCAGGTCGCTGTTGTTGGTGAACACCTCGGTGCGCCCCTGGGTCTGGGTCGAGAACACCACATGGCGGCCGTCGGGGCTGATCACATACTCGCCCTCCCCGCCCATGGGCCGCGACGGCACGTCGGCGTCGAGCCCCGGGGTCAGGGGCCGCGGCGCGCCGTCCGCCAGACCGGAGCCGTTCAGCGCCTGCACGAACAGGTGGTTGCGGCGGCCGTCGTTCCAGCTGTCCCAGGGCCGCAGCGGCAGCCGGTCATAGGCCTCGACCGTGGCCGTGCGCGTCGCCCGCGCCCGCAGCCGGTCGCGGGTGCAGGCCAGCTCGGCGCAGTCGATGAACACCGGCAGCACCAGCACCAGCGCGTCCCCAGACGGCGAGACGCGGAAGCCCGCCACATCGACCGGCGAGGTGGTGACCTGGGCCGCCGCCTGGCCCTCGGCGTCGGTCCGCCACACCTGGCTGGAGCCGCCCCGGCTGGAAAGGAAGTAGATGGCCCGGCCGTCGGCGCTCCAGCGCCCGTTGCCGGCGCCCCCGTCGGACACGGCCAGTCGCCGGGGCGCGCTGCCGGGATCGATCAGCCACAGCTCGCCGACGCCGCGGTTGCCGTCCCAGTCGGTGGTGCGCACGTGATAGAGCACCCGGCGACCGTCCGGCGAAAGCTGCGGATCCGACACCCGCTCCATCATGGCCAGCTGCTCGAGGCTCAGCCCGCCGGCCGCCGTCGGGGCGGGCGCGGGCGACGGGGCGGCCTGGCCGAGGGCGGGGCCGGCGGCGCCGAGCAGGAGGGCGGCGAGGAGGGCGACGCGCATGTATGAAGCTCCGCAGTCCGGGGTCAGGCCGCATCGGTAGCACGGCCCTCACCCGCGCCAAGCGGTCCGGTTCGCCGCAGGGAACAGGACCGCTTGCCGGACCTCGCCGAAGCGGCGACAAGCGGAGCGATGGCCGCCGTCGATCCCGCTCTCCCGCCTGCTCCTGCCGCGCCCAAGGGCGCGCACATCGTCGACGTGCTGATCGCCGAGCGGGCCCCGCGACTGACCGGCTCGGCCATGTGGCCGCTGGTGCGCCCGGCGCTCTACGCCCTGCTCGGCTACGGCCGCGCCCGGGCCATGGCCGACGCCATCGCCGACCGCTCCGGCGCCGACACCCTGGCCTTTGTCACCGACCTGCTGCAGCTCGACGTGCGGACCCTCAACCGTGAGCGGATCCCGGCGGCAGGGCGCTGCCTCGTCATCGCCAACCACCCGACCGGCATCGCCGACGGTCTGGCCGTCCACGCCGCCGTGCAGCAGGTCCGGCGCGACGCCATCTACTTCGCCAACGCCGACGCGCTGAGGGTCAGCCCGCGTCTGGCCGAGAGCGTCATCCCGGTCGAGTGGGTCGAGGCCAAGCGCACCCGCGAGAAGACCCGCGCCACCCTCGCCGCCGCGCGCGAGGCGTTCGAGCAGGACCGCTGCGTCGTCATGTTCCCGGCCGGCCGGCTGGCCCGCGTCGGCCCGGACGGGGCCCTGACCGATCCGCCCTGGGCCACCACCGCCGCCTCCCTGGCGCGGCGCCACGGCGCGCCGGTCGTGCCGATCCACGTCGCCGGCCCGTCCTCGACCCTGTTCCACCTGTTCGACAAGGTCTCGCAGGAGCTGCGCGACGTGACCCTGTTCCACGAGATGCTCAACAAGACCGGCCGCCGCTTCGAGCTGCGCGTCGGGCCGCCGATCCCTCCGGACCGGCTCGACGTCGATTCCGCCAAGGCCACCGAGGCCCTCAAGGCCTATGTCGAGCGGGTCCTGCCGGGCCAGCCGGACGCGCCCTTCGCATGAGGATCGCCCTGCCCGACGCCGGGGCCACGGAGGCCCTCGGCCGCGCCCTCGCCCCGCACCTCGCCGCCGGCGAGGCGGTGCTGCTGTCCGGCCCGCTCGGGGCCGGCAAGTCGACCCTGGCGCGTGCCCTGATCCGGGCCCTGACCACCCCCGACGAGGAGGTGCCCAGCCCGACCTTCACCCTCGTCCAGTACTATGACGCCGCGCCGCCCCTGGCCCACTTCGACCTCTACCGACTGGAGCGGCCGGAAGAGGCGCGCGAGATCGGCCTGGTCGAGGCGCTGGACGACGGGGCCGTGCTGGTCGAGTGGCCCGAGCGGCTGGGCGAGGAGGTCGATCGCTGGCTCGGCCCCGATCGTCTCATCGTCACGATTACCACCGAGGACGAGGGCCGGACTGCGACCGTTTCTGGCGCAGGGAGCTGGGAGATGAAGCTGCGTGACCTCCATGTCTGATCCCCGTCCTGACGACGCCCGCGAGACCGCGCGCCGCGCCTTCCTCGCCGACGCGGGCCTGGCCGACGCCCGGCGCGACCCCCTGCCCGGGGACGCCTCGACGCGTCGCTACGAGCGCCTGATCAGGGCGGACGGGACGCGCTTCATGCTGATGGACCAGCCGCCCGCCGCCGAGAGCCGCCCGGCCGATCCGGCCTGGGACGCCGACCGTCGCCGCGCCGAGGGCTGGAACGCCCTGGCCCGCCTGTCCGCCGGGCGCATCGAGGCCTTCGCCGCCGTGGCCGCCCACCTGCGCAGCCTCGGCCTGTCGGCGCCGGAGATCGTGGCGCTGGACGCCGGCGCCGGCCTGGCGGTGCTGGAGGACTTCGGCGACGACCTGTTCGCCCGGGTCATCGCCGCCGGGGCCGACGAGCGCCCCCTCTATCTCAGCGCCATCGAGGCCCTGGCCCGGCTGCACGACGCCGGCGATCCGCCAGCGGTGATCGACGGCCCGGCCGGCCCCTGGCCGATCCTCGACTATGACGCCGTCGCCCTGCAGGCGGGGGCCGACCTGTTCGTCGAGTGGCTGCCGCAGCTGGAGCCGCGCCTCACCCTCGACAACGACGCGATCGCCGCCTGGCGCGCCGCCTGGGCCCCGGTCACGGCGCTGGGCGCCGAAGGCGCCAGCGTGCTGGCCCACCGCGACTATCACGCCGAGAACCTGATCTGGCTGCCCGGCCGCGACGGTCCGGCCCGCGCCGGCATGATCGACTTCCAGGACGCGGTCCGCGCCCATCCGGCCTGGGACCTGCACTCCCTGCTGCAGGACGCCCGCCGCGACGTCGCTCCCGAGCTCGAGGCGGCGGCGCTGGACCACTACTTCGCCCTGCGCCCCGGGGTCGACCGCGAGGCCTTCCGCGCCGCCTACGCCGGCCTCGCGGCCCTCAACGAGGCGCGCATCCTCGGCATCTTCGCCCGGCTGATCGTGCGCGACGGCAAGCCCCGCTACGCCGCCTTCATGCCGCGCATGTGGGCCCATCTGCGCCGCAACCTGACCGCGCCCGGGCTGGAGCCGGTCGCCGCCTGGGTCGCCGCCCACGTCCCCGCGGAGCTCGGCCGATGAGCGGCCATATCTCGGGCCCGGGCCGCGCCATGGTGCTGGCCGCCGGCCTCGGCACCCGCATGCGCCCCCTCACCGACGACCGG
>JAATWA010000008.1:100418-109323 GCA_013361095.1 Pseudanabaena biceps
ACCCACAAGGCCATGCAGGCCGTGTTCTGTACCTCGGCCGGCGCCCCGCGCGCCCGCCTCGGCACCGGCAAGATTCCCGAGGCTGTGCGCACGCGCCTGCTCGGCTGGCAGGCGGCCTGGCTGGAGACGCGCGAGGCCCTCGCCGCCTGGCGCGCCGCCGACCTGACGCAGAAGGTGCTGACCCTCGCGAAGGTCCACGCCAACCTCTACGAGGCGGCCAAGGCTCGCGCCGGGGCGCTCGACTTCGCCGACCTGATCCACCGCACGGTCGAGCTGCTGACCCGCCGGGCCACCTCGGCCTGGGTGCTGTACAAGCTCGACGGCGGCCTGCGCCACGTGCTGGTCGACGAGGCCCAGGACACGGCCCCGGAACAGTGGGACATCATCCGCGCCCTGACCGACGACTTCTTCACCGGGCCGGACGATCCGCGCACCCTGTTCGCCGTCGGCGACGAGAAGCAGTCGATCTACGCCTTCCAGGGCGCCCGCCCCGAGCGGCTGATGCAGGAGGGCCGGGCGTATCAGGCTCGTGTCGAGGGCTCGGGCCAGCGCTTCGCCTTCGCCCCCCTCGCCACCTCCTGGCGGTCGACGCCGCAGGTGCTCGACTTCGTCGACCGGCTTTTCGGCGCCGACCCGGAGCGCAGCCGCGCCCTCAGCCCCGACACCGGCGACCGGCCGCACCACCGGCCGGCCCGCCGCGACCCCGGCTGCGTCGAGCTCTGGCCCCTCTACCAGGAGCCCGCCACGGTCGAGCGCGAGAGCTGGCTCGACCCCGTCGACGCCGAGGGCGAGGGCAGCGCCCGCCAGCGGCTGGCCCGCGACATCGCCCACGAGATCGCCCGCCAGGTCCGCGCGGGCGTGGCGGTCCTCGACCCGAAGGACCGCAAACCGCGCCCCTGCGGCTACGGCGACTTCCTCATCCTGGTGCGCAAGCGCGACGCCCTGTTCGAGGAGATCATCCGCGCCCTCAAGCGCGAGGGCGTCCCGGTCGCCGGGGCCGACCGGCTGAACCTCGGCGAGCACATCGCCTACCGCGACCTGCTGGCCCTGATGCGCTTCGCCCTCTACCCGCACGACGACCTGTCGCTGGCGGAGATCCTGCGCGGCCCCTTCTGCGACGTCGACGAGGACTCGCTCTACGCCCTGGCCGGGGCGGATCCGGCGCGGCCGTCCTTGTGGGGGGCCCTGCGCGACCGGGCGGGCGAGCGCGGCGAGTGGGGCGCGGCCCTGGCCCTGCTGCAGGCGGCGCGGGCCGCCGCGGACAGCGGCCCCTTCGCCTTCGTCACCACCCTGCTGGAACGGGTCGACGCCGGCGGCCGCACCGGCCGGGCCCGGCTGCTGGACCGGCTCGGGGCCGAGGCCGCCGAGGTCATCGAGGAGACCCTGAGCCAGTGCCTGCGCCTCGAACGGGAGGGCGTCACCGACCTGGAGGGCGCGCTTGGCCGCCTCGAGACCACCGAGATCGAGGTCAAGCGCGAGCTGGAGGGCCCGCGCGGCGAGGTCCGCATCATGACGGTGCACGGGGCCAAGGGGCTGGAGGCCCCGGTGGTGATCCTGCCCGACACCACCGGCCGCAGCGGCGGCGCCGCGCCCCTGATGGTCCCGGCCGTGGCCGACGATGGCGAGACCGAGGTCGGCTGGCTGGTCTGTCTGGAGTCCAAGGCCGGCGAGTGCGAGGCCCTGCAGCGCGCCCGCGCCCGGCGCGACCAGCGGGTTCGGGCCGAGTCCCTCCGGCTGCTCTACGTCGCCCTGACCCGGGCGCGCGACCGCCTGATCCTGGCCGGGCGCCGCTCGGCCACCCGGGGCCCCGCCGACGACAGCTGGTGGGCGGCGCTCAGCCAGACCTTCGACAGCCTCGAGACCACGCCCGGCGACGGCCCGGAAGGGTCTCTGCGCTTCGGTCCGGCCCCGGAGCGCCTCGCCCCGGAGGCGGCGGCGCCGTCGGCCGCCACGGCGGCCCTGCCGTCCTGGGCCGTGACCCCGCTGGCGCCCGAGCGGGCGTCGCGGGTGCTGGCGCCCTCGCGCCTCGCGCCGCTCAAGGGGCAGTCCGCGCCATCGCCGCTGGTCGCCGCCGGCGGGCGCGCGGGGGCGGGCGCCCTCGGCCGCTTCGGCCGCGGGGCCCTGATCCACCGCCTGCTGGAGCGCCTGCCGGACCTGCCGCCGGCCGACTGGCGATCGGGCGCCGCCGCCCTGTTGGCTCGCGCCCCGGGTGTCTCGCCCGAGGCCGCCGCCGAGATCACCGCCGCCGCCCTGGGCGTGCTGGAGGACCCGCGCTTCGCCGCGGTGTTCGGTCCCGGCTCGCGCGCCGAGGCGGCCCTCACCGGCCGGGTCCCGGGCCTGCCCGCGGCCATCGACGGCCGCATCGACCGCCTCGTCATTACCCCCGACCGGGTGCTGATCGTCGACTTCAAGACCCGCCGCCCGGCCCCGGACCGGGTCGAGGACGTCGAGCCCGCCTACATCCTGCAGCTGGCCCTCTATCGTGCGGTGCTGGCCGGCCTCTACCCTGGCCGGACGGTCGAGGCGGCGCTGGTCTGGACCGACGGCCCCCGCCTGATGCCGGTTCCGGCGCCGCTGATGGACGCGGCGATCGCCGACCTCGGTTGATTTCCGGCGAAAGGCCCGCCACCTGTGGGGACGACCCGCGACCCGGGGCCGCCGCGCGCGCCCCTCGCCATTGCAGAAGGACTTCCCATGGCCACCATCAAGGTCACCGACGACAGCTTCGACAGCGAGGTGCTGCAGGCCGGCCAGCCCGTGCTGGTCGACTTCTGGGCCGAGTGGTGCGGCCCCTGCAAGCAGATCGGCCCGGCGCTGGAGCAGATCTCCGACGAGCTGGCCGGTCAGGTCACCATCGCCAAGCTCAACATCGACGATTCGCCCATGACCCCCTCGCGCCTCGGCGTGAAGGGCATTCCGACCCTGATGCTGTTCAAGGACGGGCAGATGGCCTCGATGAAGGTCGGCGCCCTGCCCAAGGGCAAGATCGTCGAATGGCTGGCCGAGGCCGGGGTCGAGGCCCCCGCCGCGGGCTGATGTCCGCCGTGATCTGACACGACAAAGGGGCGGCCCGGCGGGCCGCCCCTCTTCGTTTCAGCGTCCGTCGTCTGTGCTCAGACCGCCCGGCGCTTCATCAGGCTCAGCAGGAACAGCAGAATGATGGCGCCGATGGTGGCGACGATGGTCGAGCCGATCCAGCCGCCCCAGGCGAAGCCCAACGCATTGGCGACGAAGCCGCCGATCAGGGCGCCGATGACGCCGACGACCAGATTGGTCAGCAGGCCATGGTTGCGGCCCATGATCTGCTCCGCCAGCCAGCCGGCGACGATGCCGATAATGATCCAGGCGATGATTCCCATACCCATGGTGAGGTCTCCTTCCAGCAAACACTGTCGGGAGAATGCCGTCGGGCCGGGAAAGGTTGCCCGGTCGGACCTAGCCCAGCAGCTGGGCGACCAGGCTGAGCGCCACCGCCAGCGCGCCGAAGGCGGCTCCGGCGATCGACGCCATGGGCGCCCGGCGGGACGGGCGGGGCGGGGTCGGGGCGGCGGCGACGGGGCGGATCATGGGACGGGCCTGTTCAGCGCGATCCCATCATGAGCGCGTGAACTTAAGGCGCGGTTGCGGCAAAGCCTTAACGCCGGGCGCATTCTCTCACCCCTGTGGCAGCGAGGCCTCGCCCGTCGCCGCGACCACCACCACGGCGCGCCCGCCCCGGGCGTCAACCAGGGTCAGGGTCTGGGGATCGGTCAGGCCGGTCGGATCGAAGGTCACCCGTTGCGCGGCGCCCTCCAGGACCGGCCTCACCTCGTCCGGCCAGGCCTCGGGGCCCAGCCCGGGGCCCTCCAGCGGGGCCCAGTCGCCCGGGCGCGTCGCGGTCAGCGTCGCCGAGCCCTCCGCCGCCAGCCGCAGCGCCACGGGACGTCCGGCCAGGATCGCCTCGGCCCGGGCGTTGGCCAGCCGCACCATCAGCCGCTCCGCCGCCGTCGCCGCCGTGGGGCGGGCGTCGGGCGCGGTCAGGATCACCGCCGTCGCCGCCAGCCCGATGATGGCCAGCACGATCATCAGTTCGACCAGGGTGAAGCCCCGGCGCGACGCGCGCGGGCGGCGGGCGCTCACGGCCGCGTCCGCACCGTGACCGTGCGCACCGCCCCGGCCCGCTCGAAGCGGATCTCGGCCGAGGGCGCGTCGGCCAGCTGCTGCCGCAGCTGCGCCACCTGGGCGGCGCCGGTCAGCTCCACGCCGTTGACGGCCAGCAGCACGTCGCCCGCCTGCAGGCCGGCGGCGCGCACCGCCGCCCCGTCGCCGCGGGTCTGGACGATGAAGCCGTCGATGCGCGCCCCGCGCAGGCGCGGCCGCAGCCCCGCCTGGGCCGCCAGCGCCGCCGGATCGACCACAGGCTGGGCCGGGGCCGCGGGTGTCGGGGCCATCACCTCGGCGGTGGCGGGCGGCGGCGGCGGCGCGCCCGGCGGGGCCTCGGAGAAGGTCAGCCGGGTGATCGCCCCGCCGCGCGACAGGCTGACGCCGTCGGCGGACACCGCCTCGAGGATCAGGCCGGGCGCGACCGCCTCCCCGACCAGCACCGACCGCTGGCTGCCGTCCGGCAGGCCGAGGATGGCCGAACCGCCGTCAGCGCCGCCGGCGCGCACCCCGTAGAGCCGCAGCTGCCCGGCCTCGGCGTCGGCGGGACCGAGCGCGGAGCCGGCCCCCGAGCGGAAGAAGGCGTCGATGCGCCGGAACGCCTCGACATCGACCGGCGCGGCGGTCGCGCCCGTCGACGGGGCGGTCGCCGCCGGCGGCGGCGCGGCCACGATCCAGACGGCCCGGCCGAGCTGGACCGCCAGCGCCAGCCCCAGCACCGCCGCCAGGATCAGGGGCGCACGCCCTCCCGGCGACAGGAGCGCAAGACGCGGGATCGTCGGCATCCGGACCATGCCCGGCGTCTAGAACCGGCCTGAGACAGGCGTGTGACGTTCCGGCCGCCCCTTGAGCGCCCGCCCGGTTCCGGGGCAAGACCGGGACATGAGCGATCCGACCGACATGAGCTACGCCCGCTATCTCGCGCTGGAGGAGCTGCTGACGGCCCAGCATCCGCTCAGCGCCGAGCACGACGAGATGCTGTTCGTCGTCATCCACCAGACCAAGGAGCTGTGGCTCAAGCAGATCCTGCACGAGCTGACCCTGGCCAAGCGGATGGTGCGCGATGGCGACCTGGTCCCGGCCTACAAGAGCCTCGCCCGCATCAGCCGCATCCAGGCGGTGATGACCCACAGCTGGGACGTGCTGGCCACCATGACCCCGGCCGACTACCTGCGCTTCCGCGAGGTGCTGGGCCCCTCCTCCGGCTTCCAGAGCGACCAGTTCCGCCGGCTGGAGGCCATGCTCGGCCTCAAGGACCCGCGCCACCTCGCCTTCCACGCCGACCGCCCGGCGGCGCAGGCGGCGCTGCAGGCCGCCATCGACGCCCCCAGTCTCTATGACGACGCCCTGCACCAGCTGGCCCTCGCCGGCCTGCCAGTGCCGCGCGCGGTGCTGGCCCGCGACGTGCGCGAACCCCACACCCCCTCGCCCGAGGTCGAGGCGGCCTGGCTGGAGGTCTATCGCGACACCGAGCGCTGGTGGGCCCTGTACCAGCTGGCGGAGAAGCTGGTGGACCTCGACGACGCCCTGCTGACCTGGCGGCACCGCCATGTGGTCACGGTCGAGCGCATCATCGGCGGCAAGCGCGGCACCGGCGGCACCGACGGCGTGAGCTACCTGTCCGGCACCCTGCACCGCCGCTGCTTCCCCGAGCTGTGGAGCGTCAGGACGGCGCTCTAGACCGCCCCCGCCGTCCGCCGGCTGCGTCGCCAGGCGCCGATCGCGAACACCGCCGCCCCGCCCCAGATGAAGGCGAAGCTCAGCCCCCTGAGCGGCGTGAAGGCCTCGCCGGCCAGCACCCCGATGCCGAACTGCAGGGTCGGGGCGAGGAACTGGATGAAGCCCAGGGTCGACAGCGGCAGGCGGCGCGCGGCGAAGGCGAACAGGGCCAGCGGAATGACCGTGGCCGGGCCGTTCAGCAGGGCCCAGGCGGCGTTGCCCGGGGTCTCCAGCGCATGGCCGGCCCCCGAGGCCTGCAGCCAGGCCACATAGGCCACCCCGAACGGGATCAGGATCAGGCACTCGATCAGCAGGCCGCTCTGGGCCTCGATCGGCACGCGCTTGCGGATCACGCCATAGGCGCCGAAGCTGAAGGCCAGCACCAGCGAGATCCACGGCGGCCGGCCCAGCGCCAGGGCCTGCAGCGCCACGCCCGCCGTGGCGAGGGCGATGGCCACCCAGCCCCACCGGTCGATCCGCTCCCGGAACAGCCACAGCCCCACCACCATGTTGAGCAGGGGGTTGAGGTAGTAGCCGAGGCTCGCCTCCAGCGTCGCCTCATGGGTCGTGGCCCAGACGTAGACGCCCCAGTTGATGGCGATCAGAACCGTGGACAGGCCCAGCCAGCCGAGCAGCCGCGGCTGCGCCAGCGCCGCCCGCACCTGCCCGCCCTGCCCTGCCAGCCACACCAGGGCCGCAGCGAAGGGCGCCGCCCACAGGGCCCGGTGGGCGAGGATCTCCAGCGAGGTGAAGCCCGCCTCGGCCTGCCCCATGAACAGCAGGGGCATCAGCCCCCAGATCACATAGCAGCCGAGGGCGGCCGCATAGGCGGGGCGGGCGTCGACGCTCACGCGGCTCTCCCGGGGCAGGCCCGCAGGTCGCGGGCCACGCGGATCAGACCGTCAGGGTGCGATAGCCGCTGGCCGGCTGGATCACGCCCTGCTCGTCCAGCAGCTGGGCGATCTGCACCGCGTTCAGCGCCGCGCCCTTGCGCAGGTTGTCGGACACGACCCACAGCGACAGGCCGTGCTCGACGGTGTGATCCTTGCGGATGCGGCTGACATAGACGGCGAACTCGCCCGCCGCCTCGACCGGGGTGGCGTAGCCGTCGGCCTCCTGCTTGTCGACGACCAGCACGCCCGGGGCCTCGCGCAGCACGGCGCGCGCCTCTTCCGGCTCGATCGGGCGATCGAACTCCAGCGTCACCGCCTCGGAGTGGCCGACGAACACCGGCACCCGCACGCAGGTGACGGTCAGGCGGATCGAGGGGTCCAGCATCTTGTGGGTCTCGTTCCACATCTTGGCTTCCTCGTCGGTATAGCCGTCGTCGCGGAACGCCCCGATGAAGGGGATGACGTTGAAAGCGATCTGCTTGGGGAACTTCTTCGGCGTGGTGTCGCCCAGGCCATAGACCGCCTTGGTCTGGTTCCACAGCTCGTCCATGCCTTCCTTCCCGGCCCCGGAGACGGACTGGTAGGTCGACACCACGGCGCGGCGGATGCCGGCCGCGTCGTGCAGCGGCTTCAGCGCCGTGACCAGCTGGATGGTCGAGCAGTTGGGGTTGGCGATAATGTTCTTCTTGCGCGCGTCCTTGATGGCGTCCGGGTTCACCTCGGGCACGATCAGCGGCACGTCCGGGTCCATGCGGAAGGCCGAGGAGTTGTCGATGACGATCGGGCCGGCGGCGCCGATCTTCTCGGACCAGGCCTTCGACACCGTCCCGCCGGCCGACATCAGCACCACATCGACCTTGGAGAAGTCGAACTGCTCCAGGTCCTCGCAGCGAACGGTGCGGTCGCCGAAGGCCACCTCCACGCCTTTCGAGCGGCGCGAGGCGACGGCGTGCATCTCGGCCACCGGGAACTTGACCTCGTCGAGGATGGCCAGCATCTCGCGGCCGACGTTTCCGGTGGCGCCGACGACGGCGACGCGATAGCCCATGGCGGTGTCCTTCGGGGAGAGGCGCGGCCGCCATACAACGGCCACGCAAGGTTCTGTAGAGGGCTTGTGATGTAGGCTTTCGCGCCTGCAACGCAACAAGTTTTCACCGCGCGAAGCGCCCTTCAAGCCCGGACCATGCCCTCCGCCCTCCGAAAGGCCTATGCCGAGCGACTGGAAACCGGTCGCCTCAAGCACGATCCGGCCCAGACCGCCGCCCTCGACCATCTCGAGGCGCTGGAGACCCGGCTGCGTCGGCGCGGCCTGTTCGGCGGCCGGCCGAAGGTGCGCGGCCTCTATCTCTGGGGCGGGGTCGGTCGCGGCAAATCGATGCTGATGGACCTGTTCTACGCCGGCGCGCCCGAGCCCCGCCGCAAGCGCGCCCACTTCCACGCCTTCATGGCCCGGGTCCACGACCTGATCCGCCAGTGGCGCGAGGGCGACGCCGCCGCGCGACGGCGGGTGTTCGGCCAGCACCGCGGCGACGATCCGATCGGCCCGGTCGCCGACCTGATCGCCCGCGAGGCCCGGCTGCTGTGCTTCGACGAGCTGCAGGTCACCGACATCGCCGACGCCATGATCCTGGGCCGCCTGTTCGAGGCCCTGTTCGACCAGGGCGTGGTGCTGGCGGTGACCTCCAACCGCGAGCCCGGCGACCTCTACCGCGACGGCATCAACCGCCAGCTGTTCCTGCCCTTCATCGACCTGATCCGCGACCGCTGCGAGGTGGTCGAGGTGGCCGGGCCGCAGGACTGGCGCGTCGGGCGGCTGGGCGTATCGCGCGTCTGGTACGCGCCGGCGGACGACATCGGCCGCCGTCAGGCCTTCGACCACCTGTGGCAGGACCTGCGCGGCGACGAGCCCGAGGAGCCGGCCGTGCTCAGGGTCGACGGCCGTGAGGTGGTGATCGACCGCACCGTCGGCGGCATGGCCCGCGCCAGCTTCGAGTCCCTGTGCGCCCGGCCGCTGGGGCCGCACGACTACCTGGCCCTGGCCGAGCGTTTCCACACCCTGTTCCTCGAGGACCTGCCCCTGCTGGACGAGGGCCGGCACGGCGAGGCCCGCCGGCTGGTGACCCTGATCGACGCCCTCTACGAGGCGAAGGTGC
>JAATWA010000009.1 GCA_013361095.1 Pseudanabaena biceps
AACATGGGTACAGAGCTGCCTGTCTCATAGGGTTTGACGTAGATATATGCGCCAAGTCCAATCCTAAGAATCCAGAGGCAACCAGTACCGCAGTTCCCCAAATATCACTGTGTCTAAGTCAATATCGACAAATTCCCATGAAGGCAACAGAATCGGCACTAGCAAAGTAATAATCGTGAGGGCGACGGAGGGATGGCAACTTGCCAAGCTACTTCAGGAGCGCGACGGGTTTTGGGTTGGACAGCACCGAGGAACACCAATGCAAATAGTCGCATCAAGCCAAAAGCGGTAAATGCCATTGACGAGTAAAGCGATCGCAATTAGCCAAGTGTCACTATTCCAGAAGGTTTCTTCCAACGTAAGAGTGTCCAAAAACCTCCAAAGGGAACCATCGCCACTAACCCCAGAGAACCGACAATAAAAGCAATTAAAGTTGCAGGCATCCGCGTTTTGATACCGCCATTTCCGTAAGATCTGAGTTATCGTGGTCATCATGACTGCTCCTGCACTTAGAATAGTAATGACTTGCTAAGACCATGACTAAAAAGTAACCCAGAGCTAAGTCGGGTTGCTGCATCCCACAGCGATAAAAACTAAGCCAAGATAAGCGCTAGTGGAATGCGATAGAGCGCGTTTCATATCTATTTGGGCGATCGCTACTAAAGAAGCGCCGATCGCCGTAATTGCGCCCAAAAACACAGTAACTTGAGCGGCGACAGGAAATAATGACAATACAGGCTGAAACTTGATTAGTCATAGGCTCCTGCGCCCACCACTACAGAATTCCGCAAAATTGAAGCGGGGTTGGGTCCCTCCATTGCCTCATCCAGCCAGAGGTGGAGCGGAACTGGGCGCATTACCGAGAGGCCCTGCGATTAGTGCTAATCCTAGCAATGTGCCGAATTGTTGATGCTCCGCAAAATAGGCGATCGTTTCTGGTGCATTTGCCCATGTATTTAGATCGGAGAAGTTGAGACTATCAGTGAGGTTGGAGAGGGTTACAACTGCCATCAACAAAAACAAATCACCGACGCTTTGTCCAAAATGCATCTCTTGCCGCCGTCACGATAGGGCTGTGCATACCAAAAGCCCACTAGCAGATAAGTCGAGAGGGTCAACATCTCTAACAAAGCATAGCTAAAAAATAAGGAGTCACTAAAAGCAATGCCTGTAAGCGTGCTTCAAAAAAAGCCAATTAGCGCACAAACATCTGGCGAATCGCCCAATCAGTTTCCAGTGATCCTAGTCCATAAAACGTGTGAAATTAAGCTCATTGTGGCAATCAGTATTGAAGCGGCCTGCACTGATCGTAGAAATTTCCAAAGAACAAGCCAATACTCAAGGTCAGGGACTGGAACCAAGTAAAACTCAAACTGTTGAGCGGGTAAGCCCAGACTGATTTTAAAAGTAAACAGCTATGCACTAGGGCAAGGATCTGTCATTACATGTTTAGGTAAACCGGCAGGACGAGGGCCAGTACGCCGCACTATCCTTAATGACCAAGGAAGTGTTAGCCCCGCGCCTAGCAATCCATAGCAAGGAAGTAACCAAGCTGTTGTTTCTAGGTTCATAGATTTTACTATAGAGTTTTTACTATGTTTATCTTAATATCTATTAGATATAGTAAGGGTATGCTGTCCTAAATTGCACTGAGTAATGAAAACTTTTACTATTGGCGTAAGTAGCTAGGCGCAATTAAATATAAACACCAAAGAAGCTAGTTCGCCCGCTTCGCGGGCGAACTAGCTTCTTTGTGTGGAATCAATCGCAGTATCATCTGTAGTCGAGTAGCCGATCGCAGGCTTGTTGATGTCGTTTTTGCCAAGTGGCAGGATTACGAGAAGTTTGCAGCATCGTCAAGTCTACGCCTAGCATTTTTAGTTGTTTATCTATTTCTACTTGCAAAGATAAATTTTGCGGAGTTACTTCCAACGCAGTATTCACAATTTTTGTTTGAAAAAAAAGTTTGGATCTCTTTCTGCGATCGCTGCCAATCTTTGACCAAAGGCGATCGCAAGTTCGTCTTGATTAGATAGTGACGTTTGCAGGGTTACTATTTGGTTTTGTAAATCCCGAACTAGATCTAAATAACTCTGAGACAAATTATTATTTCTCCAAAAAGCAAGTGTTTGAACAGCGCTTTGCGCTCAAGCCTGAATCAAGAATTTTTTGAAAGTGTTGCTTTGCAACACTTTCAAAAAATTCTTACTGTAAAAAATGAGTTGCAGCGCAACTCATTTTTTAAAAACATCCTAAGGCATTAGCATCGGCATAGGTAATCACAGGCAAAATCGCGCCATTTTTTGCTCTTGCCAGATCCTTTACTTCCACAATTGGATCGCCAATTTCCCAGCTTTTTTTATTATTTGGATTGGAGAGATTGACCTGTGCAGAAGTTGGTTTAGCTTCATGCATGGAGTTGTCAGAGTCACGCAGGGGCAGAATTTCACTGCCGCATATTCAGCAACGATCAGATCGTAGGAGATTTAGAGAGCCCACCCGAACCTGTCACCACAAAACTACCCTGCATAGCATTACGCCTTGCTAGACAACTATTCGCCACGATCGCATCGACTTGCACAAAATTATCCACCGATGACACAAATGTATTTTTAGGAGAAATCTCAAGGGTAGAAATTGCCACATTTCCGCTTAGTCCCAATATCGAGCTAGCGGTAATTTGATTGGGCGCAAAAAATAGTCCTTGGGTATTGATCAAAATATTGCCTCCATTACCACCAAAGGCATTTGCATTAATTTGACTATCTTCTACACCGAGCAGTAGTCCTGAATTAATCTGAATATTGCCACTGTTACCATTGCCCTGTGAAGATGCGCTAATGTGGCTGTTGTTGCGTAATAGTAAGCGATCGCTAATTTGCAAACTGATATTACCGCCTTCACCCAAAATGCTAGAAGCGAGTAGGCTACTTTGCTGATTTAAAAACAAGTTATCAGCAACAATTGTAAATTTCCCGCATTCCCTATTCCTAAATTAGCGACATTGACAGTTGCTCCATTTTGAATATTGATAATTTTAGAAGTGAGATTGATGTTTCCGCCATCCCCCGTCGTGCCTTGTCGAGCGACTGCCAAAATCGCACTAGGCAATTGATTACTAGGATCAAGCCCCGATATCTCAAGGCGAATCGCTATTCACAGTTACCGTACCACCATTACCAGAGCCTTGAGTTTCTGTAGTCAAAACGCCGCCGTTGCTAATGGAGAGGAGAGGTGTTGTGACATTGATGTTGCCAGCACTAGCATTACTGCGAGTCGTAGTAAAAATCCCTCCTGAAATCACAATATTTTGAGTAGAGAAAATAGGCTGGTTGCCCACTATCTCTAGCGATCGCGTGGCATTGATCAAAATATCTCCACCAACTTTTCCCAAACCTAAACTGGACGAAGAAATAGCCGCATTATTCTGGATGAACAATTTTTCCTGTTTGAATTTCAATATCACCCGACAATCCCGTTGCTGTCGCCGCTGTACCGCTAAAAATCGCACCTGCATCAAGGGTTAATGATTGCGGGACTGTAATCTCAATATTTCCCTGCTCTTCCATTTTGCAGAATAGAAGGACACAATAAAAGAGCTATTACTTACATTTAGATTAGGTGCATTAAGTTGAATATCGCCGCCATTGCTAGTTCCTGCACCAAAACTAATCAATCCATTGATTTCAGCAAGATTAGGACTATTAGAAGTTAATTCCAATACGGACTGAGCATAGTTATTGGAGCCAACTAACTCGATTAGTTGCTGCGCTTGGATAGAAATTTTGCCACTAAACTGCTCTCCTAATGAAGAAGATAAAACTAGCCATTGTTCAATAGGCTAACCTGATCGCCCACGATCTGGATATCACCCTGCTGTAACCCGATGTTATTGACGCTGGCTTCCCCTGATATTTTGACATTACCGAATTGAGAAACATTGGGATAGGCGATCGCAAATTTCTGACCATTGGCAATTAAGCTCACTTCGCCGCTACGCACTCCCCCTAGTTCTATAGCACCGCCCAATACAAATAGAGAACCTTGATTTTCAAGATTAACGGCACTGCCAATCAGGGCAATTGTGCTATTGGGAGACAAGATCAAGCCCGCAGGCTTACGGATTACTTGGGTAACTTCCAAAGGTAAGGGTAGAGGAGTGAGCGGTTCTGATTGCGATCGTACCGTAATTCCTCCTGCGTTTACACCCGAATTTGTCCCAAATCCTAACCCCACAGGAATGCTCGAAGTCAATAATGCTGAAGACTCAGGATTATTGGTGCTAAAGGTCGTGCCATCGGCAAAACGAAGCTGATCGCTAGTGCTGACATATAGTGATCCTGCGATCGCTAGGCTAGAATTTTCACCAAAGAGAACTCCATTCGGATTTAATAAAAATAAATTTGCATTACCTAATACCCCCAACCTTCCCAAAATATTCGATGGATTAGCTCCTGTCACCCTTGCAAAAATATTGCTAACACTAGCAGGATTACTAAAATAAAGCCCACGATCGCTAGCAACATTTAGTTCTAAAAAACTATGAAATAGATTCGCTCCCCTCAAAGTTCCCGCTTGCACTAGATCACTGGACAGCCCTTGAATTATCAAGTTTGGAATAACTTGTGTGCCTGTAGTCTGATCAGGAAGAATCTGTGCCAAAACATGATCAGCAATCAGCAGGTTTGCTAAGCTCAGTACAGATAAAGTTTTGAGACAATCTTGAAAAGAGATAAACATGTTTAGGGTTCTATTACAAAGGCTCCAAGGAATTTTTTAAAAGGCTGGCTTCGCCAGCCTTTTAAAAAATTCCTTGGGTTTGACGATAGCTCAGAGCGCTGTGAAGCTTTGCGGTATAATTGCTTCGCGCCTTCTTTGATCATTAAACCATACTCAAATTCATGACCCTTCGCATTTACAACACACTCACCAGACGCAAAGAAGAATTTATTCCCCTCGAATCAGGGATTGTGAAAATGTATGTGTGTGGTGTGACTGTATATAACTATTGCCATTTGGGTCACGCCAGAGCTTATGTAGTGTGGGACATGATTCGGCGCTATTTAGCGACCAAATATCAAGTTAAGTATGTTCAAAATATTACGGATATAGACGACAAGATCTTAAAAAAGGCGCAGGAAAATAATACAACCATGCAGGCGATCGCTGAGCAATATATCGCCAGTTACGATGAAGATATGGCAAAGCTAAATATTGCTAAAGCCGATGAATATCCCCGCGCAACGGAATCAATTCCCGAAATTATTGAACTGATTCAGCAGTTGTTGATCTGGATTATGCCTATGCATCGGGCGGTGATGTGTATTATGCCGTGCAGAAGTTCCCTAGCTATGGCAAGCTCTCAGGGCGCAAGCTAGAAGATATGCAGGCAGGCGCAAGTGGTCGTGTGGACGAGCAGGAAGAACAAAAGCGCTATCCCTTTGACTTTGCCCTTTGGAAAGCCGCCAAGCCTAACGAACCTTTTGGCAATCACCTTGGGGAAATGGTAGACCTGGTTGGCATATTGAATGCTCGGCAATGGTGCGATCGCATTTGGGGGAAACCATTGATATTCATGCGGGAGGCATCGATTTACAATTTCCGCACCATGAGAATGAAATAGCCCAATCGGAAGCTGCCTATGTCAAGCATTAGCGCAATTTTGGATGCACAATGGCTTTGTGAATATTGACGGCGAAAAGATGTCGAAGTCACTCAATAACTTCACCACAATTCGTGATTTAGTGGCTCATTTTGATCCAATGGCAATTCGTCTATTCATTTTGCAAGCGCAATATCGCCAACCGATTGACTTTACAGAAGAAGCAATTAATGCAGCAACTAAAGGCTGGGAAACCATTCGTGATGGCATATTATTTGCAGCAGATTTTGGAGAGAAGTTTGGATGGTCAAATCGAGAATATCATCCCGCTCCAGAGATAATTCAGGCGATCGCTAGTTTTGAAGAAGCGATGGCTGATGATTTTAATACCTCTGTGGCGATGTCCTATGTATTTGAGATTGCCAAGAAATTACGCTCAGAGCGAAATTCTCTATCCCATGCAGGAAAAACAGTTGCCATTTCTGACGTTCTCTTTCAAGATTGGCAAGCTTTGAGCTATATGACTAATGTTTTGGGCTTTACGGCGAATGTGAGCGATCGCCAAGTCACGCAAGAAAGCATCAGTGAAGTAGAAATTGAATCATTAATTCAGCAAAGAATTGAGGCAAAGAAGGCAAAAAACTATCAAGAAGGCGATCGTATCCGCGATAGTCTCAAAGCCAAGGGAATTACGCTAGTTGATCAAAAAGATGGCACTACGCGATGGTTTAAAAACATAAAAGCCTAGTAATGGCGGCGCGAAGTGCCGCCATTACTAGGCTTTTATGTTTTTAACCATCGCGTAGTGCCATCTTTTTGATCAACTAGCGTAATTCCCTTGGCTTTGAGACTATCGCGGATACGATCGCCTTCTTGATAGTTTTTTGCCTTCTTTGCCTCAATTCTTTGCTGAATTAATGATTCAATTTCTACTTCACTGATGCTTTCTTGCGTGACTTGGCGATCGCTCACATTCGCCGTAAAGCCCAAAACATTAGTCATATAGCTCAAAGCTTGCCAATCTTGAAAGAGAACGTCAGAAATGGCAACTGTTTTTCCTGCATGGGATAGAGAATTTCGCTCTGAGCGTAATTTCTTGGCAATCTCAAATACATAGGACATCGCCACAGAGGTATTAAAATCATCATCCATCGCTTCTTCAAAACTAGCGATCGCCTGAATTATCTCTGAGCGGGATGATATTTCTAGATTTGACCATCCAAACTTCTCTCCAAAATCTGCTGCAAATAATATGCCATCACGAATGGTTTCCCAGCCTTTAGTTGCTGCATTAATTGCTTCTTCTGTAAAGTCAATCGGTTGGCGATATTGCGCTTGCAAAATGAATAGACGAATTGCCATTGGATCAAAATGAGCCACTAAATCACGAATTGTGGTGAAGTTATTGAGTGACTTCGACATCTTTTCGCCGTCAATATTCACAAAGCCATTGTGCATCCAAAATTGCGCTAATGGCTTGACATAGGCAGCTTCCGATTGGGCTATTTCATTCTCATGGTGCGGAAATTGTAAATCGATGCCTCCCGCATGAATATCAATGGTTTCCCCCAAATGCGATCGCACCATTGCCGAGCATTCAATATGCCAACCAGGTCTACCATTTCCCCAAGGTGATTGCCAAAAAGGTTCGTTAGGCTTGGCGGCTTTCCAAAGGGCAAAGTCAAAGGGATAGCGCTTTTGTTCTTCCTGCTCGTCCACACGACCACTTGCGCCTGCCTGCATATCTTCTAGCTTGCGCCCTGAGAGCTTGCCATAGCTAGGGAACTTCTGCACGGCATAATACACATCACCGCCCGATGCATAGGCATAATCCAGATCAACCAACTGCTGAATCAGTTCAATAATTTCGGGAATTGATTCCGTTGCGCGGGGATATTCATCGGCTTTAGCAATATTTAGCTTTGCCATATCTTCATCGTAACTGGCGATATATTGCTCAGCGATCGCCTGCATGGTTGTATTATTTTCCTGCGCCTTTTTTAAGATCTTGTCGTCTATATCCGTAATATTTTGAACATACTTAACTTGATATTTGGTCGCTAAATAGCGCCGAATCATGTCCCACACTACATAAGCTCTGGCGTGACCCAAATGGCAATAGTTATATACAGTCACACCACACACATACATTTTCACAATCCCTGATTCGAGGGGAATAAATTCTTCTTTGCGTCTGGTGAGTGTGTTGTAAATGCGAAGGGTCATGAATTTGAGTATGGTTTAATGATCAAAGAAGGCGCGAAGCAATTATACCGCAAAGCTTCACAGCGCTCTGAGCTATCGTCAAACCCAAGGAATTTTTTAAAAGGCTGGCGAAGCCAGCCTTTTAAAAAATTCCTTGGAGCCTTTGTAATAGAACCCTAAACATGTTTATCTCTTTTCAAGATTGTCTCAAAACTTTATCTGTACTGAGCTTAGCAAACCTGCTGATTGCTGATCATGTTTTGGCACAGATTCTTCCTGATCAGACTACAGGCACACAAGTTATTCCAAACTTGATAATTCAAGGGCTGTCCAGTGATCTAGTGCAAGCGGGAACTTTGAGGGGAGCGAATCTATTTCATAGTTTTTTAGAACTAAATGTTGCTAGCGATCGTGGGCTTTATTTTAGTAATCCTGCTAGTGTTAGCAATATTTTTGCAAGGGTGACAGGAGCTAATCCATCGAATATTTTGGGAAGGTTGGGGGTATTAGGTAATGCAAATTTATTTTTATTAAATCCGAATGGAGTTCTCTTTGGTGAAAATTCTAGCCTAGCGATCGCAGGATCACTATATGTCAGCACTAGCGATCAGCTTCGTTTTGCCGATGGCACGACCTTTAGCACCAATAATCCTGAGTCTTCAGCATTATTGACTTCGAGCATTCCTGTGGGGTTAGGATTTGGGACAAATTCGGGTGTAAACGCAGGAGGAATTACGGTACGATCGCAATCAGAACCGCTCACTCCTCTACCCTTACCTTTGGAAGTTACCCAAGTAATCCGTAAGCCTGCGGGCTTGATCTTGTCTCCCAATAGCACAATTGCCCTGATTGGCAGTGCCGTTAATCTTGAAAATCAAGGTTCTCTATTTGTATTGGGCGGTGCTATAGAACTAGGGGGAGTGCGTAGCGGCGAAGTGAGCTTAATTGCCAATGGTCAGAAATTTGCGATCGCCTATCCCAATGTTTCTCAATTCGGTAATGTCAAAATATCAGGGGAAGCCAGCGTCAATAACATCGGGTTACAGCAGGGTGATATCCAGATCGTGGGCGATCAGGTTAGCCTATTGAACAATGGGCTAGTTTTATCTTCTTCATTAGGAGAGCAGTTTAGTGGCAAAATTTCTATCCAAGCGCAGCAACTAATCGAGTTAGTTGGCTCCAATAACTATGCTCAGTCCGTATTGGAATTAACTTCTAATAGTCCTAATCTTGCTGAAATCAATGGATTGATTAGTTTTGGTGCAGGAACTAGCAATGGCGGCGATATTCAACTTAATGCACCTAATCTAAATGTAAGTAATAGCTCTTTTATTGTGTCTTCTATTCTGCAAAATGGAAGAGCAGGAAATATTGAGATTACAGTCCCGCAATCATTAACCCTTGATGCAGGTGCGATTTTTAGCGGTACAGCGGCGACAGCAACGGGATTGTCGGGTGATATTGAAATTCAAACAGGAAAATTGTTCATCCAGAATAATGCGGCTATTTCTTCGTCCAGTTTAGGTTTGGGAAAAGTTGGTGGAGATATTTTGATCAATGCCACGCGATCGCTAGAGATAGTGGGCAACCAGCCTATTTTCTCTACTCAAAATATTGTGATTTCAGGAGGGATTTTTACTACGACTCGCAGTAATGCTAGTGCTGGCAACATCAATGTCACAACACCTCTCCTCTCCATTAGCAACGGCGGCGTTTTGACTACAGAAACTCAAGGCTCTGGTAATGGTGGTACGGTAACTGTGAATAGCGATCGCCTTGAGATATCGGGGCTTGATCCTAGTAATCAATTGCCTAGTGCGATTTTGGCAGTCGCTCGACAAGGCACGACGGGGGATGGCGGAAACATCAATCTCACTTCTAAAATTATCAATATTCAAAATGGAGCAACTGTCAATGTCGCTAATTTAGGAATAGGGAATGCGGGAAATTTACAAATTGTTGCTGATAACTTGTTTTTAAATCAGCAAAGTAGCCTACTCGCTTCTAGCATTTTGGGTGAAGGCGGTAATATCAGTTTGCAAATTAGCGATCGCTTACTATTACGCAACAACAGCCACATTAGCGCATCTTCACAGGGCAATGGTAACAGTGGCAATATTCAGATTAATTCAGGACTACTGCTCGGTGTAGAAGATAGTCAAATTAATGCAAATGCCTTTGGTGGTAATGGAGGCAATATTTTGATCAATACCCAAGGACTATTTTTTGCGCCCAATCAAATTACCGCTAGCTCGATATTGGGACTAAGCGGAAATGTGGCAATTTCTACCCTTGAGATTTCTCCTAAAAATACATTTGTGTCATCGGTGGATAATTTTGTGCAAGTCGATGCGATCGTGGCGAATAGTTGTCTAGCAAGGCGTAATGCTATGCAGGGTAGTTTTGTGGTGACAGGTTCGGGTGGGCTCTCTAAATCTCCCTACGATCTGATCGTTGCTGAATATGCGGCAAGTGAAATTCTGCCCCTGCGTGACTCTGACAACTCCATGCATGAAGCTAAACCAACTTCTGCACAGGTCAATCTCTCCAATCCAAATAATAAAAAAAGCTGGGAAATTGGCGATCCAATTGTGGAAGTAAAGGATCTGGCAAGAGCAAAAAATGGCGCGATTTTGCCTGTGATTACCTATGCCGATGCTAATGCCTTAGGATGTTTTAAAAAATGAGTTGCGCTGCAACTCATTTTTTACAGTAAGAATTTTTTTGAAAGTGTTGCAAAGCAACACTTTCAAAAAAATTCTTGATTCAGGCTTGAGCGCAAAGCGCTGTCAAACACTTGCTTTTTGGAGAAAATAATAATTTGTCTCAGAGTTATTTAGATCTAGTTCGGGATTTACAAAACCAAATAGTAACCCTGCAAACGTCACTATCTAATCAAGACGAACTTGCGATCGCCTTGGTCAAAGATTGGCAGCGATCGCAGAAAGAGATCCAAACTTTTTTTCAAACAAAAATTGTGAATACTGCGTTGGAAGTAACTCCGCAAAATTTATCTTTGCAAGTAGAAATAGATAAACAACTAAAAATGCTAGGCGTAGACTTGACGATGCTGCAAACTTCTCGTAATCCTGCCACTTGGCAAAAACGACATCAACAAGCCTGCGATCGGCTAACTCGACTACAGAGATACTGCGATTGATCCACACCAAAGAAGCTAGTTCGCCCGCGAAGCGGGCGAACTAGCTTCTTTGGTGTTTATATTTAATTGCGCCTAGCTACTTACGCCAATAGTAAAAGTTTTCATTACTTCAGTGCAATTTAGGACAGCATACCCTTACTATATCTAATAGATATTAAGATAAACATAGTAAAAACTCTATAGTAAAATCTATGAACCTAGAAACAACAGCTTGGTTACTTCCTTGCTATGGATTGCTAGGCGCGGGGCTAACACTTCCTTGGTCATTAAGGATAGTGCGGCGTACTGGCCCTCGTCCTGCCGTTTACCTAAACATGTTAATGACAGTCCTTGCCCTAGTGCATAGCTGTTTACTTTTAAAATCAGTCTGGGGCTTACCCGCTCAACAGTTTGAGTTTACTTGGTTCCAGTCCCTTGACTTGAGTATTGGCTGTTCTTTGGAAATTTCTACGATCAGTGCAGGCGCTTCAATACTGATTGCCACAATGAGCTTAATTTCACAAGTTTATGGACTAGGATCACTGGAAACTGATTGGGCGATCGCCAGATTTTGTGCGCTAATTGGCTTTTTTGAAGCAGCGATTACAGGCATTGCTTTTAGTGACTCCTTATTTTTTAGCTATGCTTTGTTAGAGATGTTGACCCTCTCGACTTATCTGCTAGTGGGCTTTTGGTATGCACAGCCCCTAGTCGTGACGGCGGCAAGAGATGCATTTTGGACAAAGCGAGTCGGTGATTTGTTTTTGTTGATGGCAGTTGTAACCCTCTCCAACCTCACTGATAGTCTCAACTTCTCCGATCTAAATACATGGGCAAATGCACCAGAAACGATCGCCTATTTTGCGGAGCATCAACAATTCGGCACATTGCTAGGATTAGCACTAATCGCAGGGCCTCTCGGTAAATGCGCCCAGTTTCCGCTCCACCTCTGGCTGGATGAGGCAATGGAGGGACCCAACCCCGCTTCAATTTTGCGGAATTCTGTAGTGGTGGGCGCAGGAGCCTATGTACTAATCAAGTTTCAGCCTGTATTGTCATTATTTCCTGTCGCCGCTCAAGTTACTGTGTTTTTGGGCGCAATTACGGCGATCGGCGCTTCTTTAGTAGCGATCGCCCAAATAGATATGAAACGCGCTCTATCGCATTCCACTAGCGCTTATCTTGGCTTAGTTTTTATCGCTGTGGGGATGCAGCAACCCGACTTAGCTCTGGGGTTACTTTTTAGTCATGGTCTTAGCAAGTCATTACTATTCCTAAGTGCAGGAGCAGTCATGATGACCACGATAACTCAAGATCTTACGGAAATGGGCGGTATCAAAACGCGGATGCCTGCAACTTTAATTGCTTTTATTGTCGGTTCTCTGGGGTTAGTGGCGATGGTTCCCTTTGGAGGTTTTTGGACACTCTTACGTTGGGAAGAAACCTTCTGGAATAGTGACACTTGGCTAATTGCGATCGCTTTACTCGTCAATGGCATTACCGCTTTTGGCTTGATGCGACTATTTGCATTGGTGTTCCTCGGTGCTGTCCAACCCAAAACCCGTCGCGCTCCTGAAGTAGCTTGGCAAGTTGCCATCCCCCTCGTAGCCCTCACGATTATTACTTTGCTAGTGCCGATTCTGTTGCCTTCATGGGAATTTGTCGATATTGACTTAGACACAGTTGATATTTGGGGAACTGCGGTACTGGTTGCCTCTGGATTCTTAGGATTTGGACTTGGCGCATATATCTACGTCAAACCCTATGAGACAGGCAGCTCTGTACCCATGTTACCTGTGGTCACACGTCAGGCATGGAAAGCGGTACAGGATTTGTTAGCCTATGACCTTTATGTGCAGACTATTTATAAATACACTGTGGTTTTAATTGTAGGTGGCGGCTCCAAGTTCTTATCTTGGGTCGATCGCTACCTAGTTGATGGCTCGGTAAATTTTGTCGGCTTCGCTTCAATTTTTAGTGGCGAAAGCTTGAAATATACGGTGACAGGTCGATTACAGCAATATGTGCTGACGATCATGTTTGGTCTAATTTTGATCGGCTTTGCGGCTTTTTATAGATGGAATTAGCTCTAATCACCCCTTCAAAACCAATGGCGATCGCCATACAGCCATCTCCTATCAAAGAAACCACAAGAATTTTTTTAAAGTGTTGCAAAGCAACACTTTAAAAAAATTCTTGGTTCGGGCTTGAGCGCAAAGCGCCAGTTGAACCTTTTAAATCACGACAAACTTTAATATCAAATTTTTAAGAAATTATGCTTAGCATCTTAATTTGGTTACCGATCGCAGGGGCGGTGATAATCTCACTACTTGGCAAAATAATCGACGCAAAACAAATCCGCTATATCTCCCTCGCAACTGCGATCGCCACCTTCGGATCGTCATTGTTTTTGCTAACTAGATTTGACATGGACTCATCAGCAATGCAAATTCGTGAGTCCTTGTCATGGCTAGACCAAATCGGACTGAGCTATCACTTGGGCATTGATGGTTTATCTTTCCCCTTGGTCTTGCTCAATGGATTGTTACTAATTACAGCGCTTTACCTCAGTAGCGATGTGCCACGCCCACGCCTCTATTTTCCATTGCTACTACTGCTAGGCGGCGGCGTTAACGGTGCATTTCTCTCCGAAAATCTTTTGCTGTTCTTTCTGTTTTTTGAAGTAGAACTAATTCCCCTTTATTTATTGATTGGTATCTGGGGCGGTGAGCGGCGAGGTTATGCAGCGACTAAGTTCTTAATCTATACCGCAATTTCAGGGGTGCTAATTTTAGCAGCCTTCTTTGGCATGGCAGCTTTTGGTAGTGGGGAAGGTATTCCTTTCACTTTTAACTATCTGGATCTGGATCTCACGGCTGTTCCTAAAAACACCCAAGGATTACTGCTGCTATTGCTATTGCTTGGTTTTGGTATCAAGATTCCGATTGTGCCATTGCACACATGGCTTCCCGATGCCCATGTGGAAGCTTCTACGCCTGTCTCCACCCTATTGGCAGGAGTATTGCTGAAATTGGGAACCTACGGACTATTAAGATTTGGCTTGGGTTTATTGCCTGAAGCTTGGCAAGCGATCGCGCCATTTTTAGCGGGATGGGCGGTGGTCAGCGTCATTTATGGCTGCTTAACCGCAATCACACAAACAGATATGAAAAAGATGGTCGCCTATAGCTCCGTAGGTCACATGGGCTATATTCTCTTAGCTCTCGCCGCCGCTACTCCCTTATCTTTGGTGGGCGCGACCTTCCAAATGGTAAGCCACGGATTGATCTCAGCTTTACTGTTTATTTTGGTGGGCATCGTTTACAAAAAAACAGGAACTCGTAATATCAATTCTCTCAATGGTTTACTCAACCCAGAGCGAGGTTTGCCCGTCACTGGCTCACTGATGATCTTGGCGGCGATGGCAAGCGCAGGCACTCCAGGGATGGTGGGTTTTATAGCTGAGTTTGTGATTTTCCGTAGTAGTTTTGCGGTGTTTCCTGTGCAGACTTTGCTCTGCATGATTGGCACAGGCTTAACGGCAGTTTATTTCCTAATCATGATCGATCGCGTATTTTTCGGTCGCCTTGCCGTTGAGATTGAGGCAAATCAAGAACCGATTAATAAATTTCCCTTTGCTAGATGGGAAGAGCGATTCCCTGCGATCGCCCTTGCTTTGATTATTGTATTTTTTGGGCTATTGCCTAACTTTGCCACAGGACTAATCGAAAACTCGGCAAAGGCGATCGCGCCTAACCAAACCCAAATTGCTAGTAGAGAATAATTGAATAATTAAAGGTGCGCGGCTTCGCCGCGCACCTTTAAGGGCGGCGAAGCCGCCCGTTACTCAAGCAGAAATTTGTTTGGGGCGATTTTGCCAATAAAAGGCGATCGCAATATTAAGCCACTTAAAGAAGAAATAGAGAATGGAAAAAACTATGAAAAATAAAACTGTGCCAAAAAAGAAGTTATGACTTTCCAAGTTGCTAATGGCTTCTTTAATCACAAATCGGGGTTGCGTAAATACATCCCAGCTATTTAAACGATTGACTCTGCCCCAATAGACAGCGATCGCACAAATAAAGGTAATCGTAATTTCTGTCCATAGCGGATTTTTGATCAGCTTAATCTTGGTTAAGTAATTTACAAGATTAATCATCGACACCACATAACATTGAAACCCAATCAACAGAAAAGCCATATATTGCGGGATTAAGACAAAAATTATTCCGTTGCTAGAAATGTCTAAAGATCGCGAATCATCCACAAAATGAATAATATCGGTGATGATATAGGGAGCATTGGGTAGGAATAGAATAAACAATCCTAGTCCTAGCCACCAGACTGGATTTTTAGATAATCGTTTTGAAGCTCGATTAGTAAATAAAATATAACTAAGCACCAGTGGAATAATCGCTAAAAAAAGATTCCATCCCATCCATCGAAAATTTCCCAAAAACTGTGTAAATGCTTCTGTCATTCTTTTTTACTTAAATTTGCTTGCTAATCTGATTGGCTAGACTGTAATTGCGCCAAGCGATTCATACAGCGCTTTGCGCTTAAACCCGAACCAAGAATTTTTTAAAAGTGTTGCAAAGCAACACTTTTAAAAAATTCTTGGTTTGGGTTCTCAGAAATTGCTGTAACTTTTTAGATAACATCCTATGAACAATAGTTTCCTAATTTCGCAGGAATGGTTAATAGCGATCGCTTTAAACACAATTTTAGGCGCGATCGCTTTGCTATTGCCTCGCAAGGTCTTGACTACCTCAGGGATATGTCACGCATGGGCTTTAGGGATAATCATTTGGGGCTGCCTTGGCTGGCAAGGTTACTTAGTGATTCTAAGCTATTTGATTGTTGGTTCGGGGGTGACTCGCATCGGCAAAGAGATTAAAGAAGCCAAGGGCATTGCGGAAAAACGAGACGGAGCCAGAGGCCCAGAAAATCTTTGGGGGTCGGCGGCAACAGGAGCGGTTTGCGCGATCGGACAGGCGATCGCCCCCAACCCATTATGGTTAATTGGCTATGTGGCAAGCCTCAGCACAAAACTAGCTGACACCACCGCCAGCGAAATTGGCAAAGCCTATGGCAAAACCACGTTTTTAATTACCACATTTAAGCCTGTTGACGCAGGCACAGAGGGAGCCGTTAGTTTAGAAGGCACTATCGGTGGTGTTTTTGGCTCCTTAGTTATAGCGCTAATTGGTTGGGGTGTGGGCTTATTAACTAGCCCTTGGCAAATACTTTGGTGCACGATCGCTGCTTTTATTGCGACCAATATCGAGAGCTTGATAGGTGCAACCTTGCAAGAAAAATATGATTGGTTAACCAATGAATTGGTGAATGGGATTAATACAACTATTGGCGCAGCGATCGCTGTGTTAATCGCTTTCTATAGCGCTTATCCAGTAAAGTTTTGATGATTTTGAGGTTTTCAGCGTCTGCGGCGCTGAAAACCTCAAAAATGAGAACTGCTGACTATGACAGTAACTTTTTGAGGTAATGCATGACCGCACAATTACTAACTCCTAAAATCGAAAATCCCCAAGTCTTGAGATTCACAGTGGAGCAGTTTCACCTCATGTATGAGCGAGGCATATTTGCTGATAGCGATCGCTTTGAATTAATTAATGGAGAAATTATCGCGATGTCACCGATTGGTAGAAAACATGCGGCTTGTATCAATCGTCTGTCAAAACTATTAGAAAAAAAATTAGGCGATCGCGTTATTGTGTCAGTGCAGAATTCGATCCTGCTAGCTAACAAGTCACAGCCACAGCCAGATATTGCGGTTTTGAAATATCGTGATGATTTCTATGAAGACGCTTTGCCAACACCTGCGGATATTTTTTTAATTATTGAAGTTGCGGATAGCTCCCTTGAATACGATCGCGATGTCAAAGCGCCACTCTACGCAGCCGCAGGAATTCCTGAGATGTGGTTATTTGATGTGAATACCAAAATGATTACGGGCTTTTCCCAGCCATCAGAGCTAGGTTATAAGCAAATCTATCGCTACAATCAAGGCGATCGACTCTCAGTACTTGCCTTGGATGGTGCGATATTTGAATGGCAAGAATTATTTTAATTGCCGAAATTTTTAAAAGCGTTACTTCACAGCGCTTTTAAAATTCTCTTACTCCCTTCCCAGTCTAAAAATAGACATTAAAACCCAAGGATTAGCGTTGCGGCGCTTCGCGCCGCAACGTCTAATTTTTCAATGGGAAGGGAGTAGTTCATGTTTGAGCGCAAAGCACTGTAATATTTGATATTTATATTTTAGGCAAAATATCATATTCGTTAAGTTTCACAAAACGCTAAGCCCTAAGTTGTGGACTCATTCCAAAAGGTAGTTTCTTTTGATACAAAATATCCGCTAGGATTCTATAACAAAGCAAGTTTTGCTTAGGACTTAAAACTAGACGATGAGTTGTGTCGCAACTCGTTTCTTGGATTTTGGTTTGTATTACCTAACTCTAGCTTTGCCACACAATCAGCAGTTGCATATAAAAAAGGTTTTAAAACCGTTGAAAAAAATTATCAAAACACTGCGGGCTGACTTCGCCATCATTTTTGATCGCGACCCTGCTGCGCGTAACTGGCTGGAGGTGTTGTTATGCTACCCCGGACTGCACGCCATTTGGTTATATCGATTTGCTCATTGGTTGCATCTTCTCAATTTGCCTGTTATCCCACGGATGATTTCGCAATTTGCGAGATTTTTGACAGGAATTGAAATTCATCCTGGAGCAAAAATTGGCAAAGGTGCATTTATTGATCACGGCATGGGTGTGGTGATTGGTGAAACAGCGATTGTTGGCGAATATGTGCTGATTTATCAGGGCGTAACTCTTGGTGGTACTGGTAAAGAGTCTGGCAAACGTCATCCCACTCTTGGCGACAATGTGGTCATCGGTGCGGGAGCGAAGGTATTAGGCAATATTGAAATTGGTAGTAATTCCCGCATTGGTGCTGGCTCAGTAGTTTTAAAGGCTGTCCCACCCGACTGCACTGTGGTTGGTATTCCTGGACGGATTGTGCATCGTCATGGAGTCAAGGTGTCAGCTTTAGATCACTTTCAAGTACCAGATCCCGAAGGAGATGTGATCCGATCGCTAATTGGTCGTGTGGAACAGCTTGAGAGAAATAGTGAAGCGCACATGTTACATCCGATCAATAGCTATATCATTGATTCAGAGTTACTCAAAAATGTCCGTCCACGTCACCTCACACCTTCAGATCATTTTGAACATTCTGAAGAGTATGAAGGCTTTTCTGAAGGCGCAGGTATCTAAGTATATTTCCTCATCAAAGGTGAGCAAATAGATTGCCTTAATTTAAACTTTCAATTAATTTCAGATTATAAATTCGGAAATATGGCTTTGAATATTGGCGATCGCGCTCCAGATTTTAGTTTGTCTGATACCTATGGCAATGTAATTACACTTTCTGCACTGAAAGGAAAGCGAGTGATTTTGTACTTTTATCCCCGTGATAACACTCCTGGATGCACTAAAGAAGCCTGTGGATTTCGAGACCTTTATTCTCAGTTTCAAGACCATAACACCCTAGTCTTTGGGGTTAGCACCGATGATGCGAAGTCCCATCAAAAGTTTACCGAAAAGTTTGAACTGACTTTTCCTTTACTTTGCGATGTCGATGCGGCGGTCGCCACTGCCTATGATAGCTACGGTCAAAAGAAAATGATGGGTAAAGAATACATGGGTATTTTTCGGAATACCTTTGTGATTGGAGCCGATGGAAATATTGAAAAAATCTATCGATTGGTTAAAGCAGAGCTACATCCCGCCGAAGTTTTAGAAGATATCCTGAGCCGTAATTAGCAATATGTTTAAGGCAACATCTTGGCAAATTCGCGATCGCCAGTTTCATTGGGGCGATCGCACCTACATCATGGGGATTTTAAACATTACTCCCGACAGCTTTAGCGATGGTGGACAATTTAATAGTCGAGATGCAGCTCTGGCTCAAGTAGCGAAAATTTATCCATATATTGACATCCTCGATATTGGGGGTGAGTCTACCAAGCCCAACGCCCAATCCGTTAGTGCCGAAGCTGAGTGCGATCGCATTGTGCCAGTCATCGAAGCAATTCGGTCAGAATACCCCAGCTTGCCGATTTCGGTGGATACGACTAAAGCGAGTGTTGCCAAAGCCGCGATCGCCGCAGGAGCGGATATGCTCAATGATGTATCCGCAGGTCGATTTGATCCTGAGATGCTGCCCCTTGCGGGTAAGTTAAAAGTGCCGATCTTCTTGATGCATATGCTGGGGACACCAAGCACTATGCAGGTTAATCCTCAATATCAAAATGTAATCAGTGAAGTTAAGCAGTTTCTAAGTGATGCGATTTCTATTGCTAAGGCTTGCGGCGTTCCGACACATTTAGTAGGAATTGATCCAGGGATTGGTTTTGGGAAAACACTCGAACATAATTTAGAAATCTTAAAAAATTTACAAGAATTTAACACCATCAATGCGCCTTTGTTGATGGGAGTATCGCGTAAAAGTTTTATTGGCAAAATTTGCGATCGATCAGAACCAAGTGATCGGCTATTTGGTACGATTGCCGCCTGTTGTGCTTGTATTGCTGGTGGTGCTGATATTGTGCGGGTACATGACCCGATCAATATATTTGATGCTTGCAAAGTTAGTGATGCCATACATAGATAAAAAAGAGAGTTGCAGCGTAAAGCGCTGCAACTCTCTTTTTTACCAGAAGATGAGTTGCGGTGCTACGCGCCGCAACTCATCGATCTGTCAGCGCCGAAGGCACTGAAAACTCTAATCGCCAAACCCATGAGCGCGGATTAGATCAAAGAATTCTTTTTTCATGTAGGGGTCATTACGGAATGAACCGCGCACGATGGAATTAACCATTTTGGTTTCAGGCTCTTTAACTCCACGCCAAGTCATGCACATATGCTGTGCCTTGATCACAAAGGCTAAACCCTTAGGTTTGATCAGGTTTTCAATTGTGTCAGCAACCATGATTGCTGCTTCCTCTTGAATGTGGGGACGGCTCATTACCCAATCGACAATCCGATTAAATTTGGAAATGCCAATGACGCGATCGCTAGGCACAATCCCAATCCATGCTTGACCAACAATTGGCACAAAGTGGTGAGAGCAAGCCGAACGCACGGTAATCGGACCAAGGGTATAGATCTCATCTAACTCCTTAGCATTGGGGAAATCAGTAACCTTAGGCATAGGATGATAGCGCCCCTTAAACACTTCATCAACATACATTTTGGCAACTCGTCGGGCAGTTTCTTTGGTGTTGTGATCATTGGCAGTATCAATAACCAATGAGTCAAACACACTTTGCATTTTGCCTTCGATTTCTTTCTTCAGTTCTTCGCGCTCGAGTTCGCTGATGTGATGTGCGATCGAGTCATTGGCAAAAAAAGGATCGCCAGCCGCAACTACTCGTTCACGAATAATTTGCGAAATTGCTTTTCTAGTTGATAGAGGTTCGAGGGCTTTTCCATTTTTGGAATCATTTTCAGAAAGGTTACTGGTAGGGCGAGAAATACTGATCGTCATGGTGTGATACTTACTAGATATCCAGTGGATTAACTTAAAAAATTAGAAAACAGAAAAATACTAAGAGACGGGCAATTACGCATCAAAATTTCGTGTTTGAGTTGAATCTAGGCAGCTAGTATAGGAACACATTTGACTAGCAATTCAAACTAAAAAAATTTAATATATTCTCTATATTCTCGTATATTTGCATATCTCTGAGTTTTATTATGTCTTTCAAAAGATTGAACTTGTGCAATCTTGATTTGTTGTTCTTTTACAATTTTAGACTATTCCTTCATGGCTTATCCGTTTCAGGGTTAAGGTTCAGTTAATTCCATTCTTAAGGTATAGCAAGAATGGATAGCTACAAACCCCCAAAGAGAGTTGCAGCGAGAAGCGCTGCAACTCTCTTTGGAAACAAAGTGGGCTTTAGCCCCTTGTCTTTAAAACAATCCCGCGTTGGGCATAAGCACTAAGTCATTAACGATTGCATCATGAGGAAGCGTCACCAATGTCATAATCGCGTCGGCAACCGACTCAGGACGTAACATAGCAGCGCGATTAAAGCTGGGTGGCACTTTGTCGCCAAGGGTATCCCATAGGGGTGTATCCACAGATCCGGGACAGATGGACATAATTTTAAGTCCGTGGGGTTGTTCTTCAGCCGCGATCGCCTGAGTTAAGCCTAATAATGCAAATTTACTAGCGCAATAGGCTGCCCAGTTAGGAAATCCCTGCTTACCTGCGATCGAAGCCACATTAATAATCGTGCCGCTTTTTTGCGATCGCATCGTCGGCAATACGGCTTGCAAACATTGAAATACGCTGGTGAGATTGAGGTCAAATAGCTTTTGCCATTCTGCAAGAGGCATATCAATCAATTCGCCTATGTAAGCCATACCTGCATTGTTGATCAAAATATCTACACCACCCATATCAGTGGCGATCGCTTGGATCTGGGTTGCTACTTGCTGGACTTCGCTAAGATCAATGGCATAGCCCTTAGCATTGTGACCTGCGGGGAGTTCACTAAGAACGCGATCGGGGTTACGGCTAACGATGCTGACCTGTGCGCCCAGTTGCAGCAATCGCAGCGCGACTTCTTTGCCAATGCCACTGCTTGCCCCAGTGACGATCGCTTTCTTGCCTGCTAATTTTTCCATTGATTTACCTGATAATGTATCTGTATTGTAAAAACCAATATTTATGTTTGCTGCGCCGAAGGCGCAGCAAACATAAATAATTGAACTGCTGTAGTCTATGTCAAAAGTCTATGTCAAAAAAATTAGGACGGAGCTTTTGGGGGCTGTGGCTATTTGCCAATGTTATTGGTGGTATTTGTTTACCAATACTAGTTTGGCAAGCGCCTTACACGATAAAGTCACAAATTTTTTTAAATGAAGTGCTGCAAAGTATAGGTATCGCGATCGCCCAGTCCTATGTGCTGCGCGATCGCTTTACTAAAGAAAAGTGGTGGTTGCCATTAACTTTATTTGGTTGGCTAACAGGTTTATGTCTGGTTCATTTTGTGCCAGCACTCGCCTTTCAAATAAATCAACAAAATTTGCCATTGATCACGATTTTAGTGGCAGATTTTGCCATCATCGGGGCGACTGTGGGCATTTGTCAGTGGCAATTACTCAGAAAATTTCGGGCAGGGGGGCTATGGCTAGCAGCCAGTGTGAGCGCTCTGTGCCTTAGTGCTTTTGGGATTTATCTTGGTTATATGATCAATTCTTCAATATTAGCGATTATTTTTCAAAGCATAATCTATGGCGCAATCACAGGCTTAGCTCTAATCAAAATTTTGCGATCGCCAAAGCTACTCCCCAAAACACGTAAATAATCCAGTGCTTTTGCGCTCAAATCCAAACCAAGAAATTTTTTTAAAAGTGTTGCCAAGCAACACTTTAAAAAATTTCTTGTGGTTCATTTGCTCGGAAATTGCTGCAAATAGCGGCGCATTGCGCCGCCATTAGAGATGTGTGATGACATCTCTAATGGCGGCGCAATGCGCCGCTATTTGCAGCAATTTCCGAGCAAATGAACCACAAGAATTTTTTAAAAGTGTTGCTTGCAACACTTTTAAAAATTTCTGGTTTGGATTTGAGCGCAAAGCACTGTGATTATTTACGTGTTTTGGGGAGTAGCTTTGGCGATCGCAAAATTTGATTAGAGCTAAAGCCTGTGATTGCGCCATAGATTATGCTTTGAAAAATAATCGCTAATATTGAAGAATTGATCATATAACCAAGATAAATCCCAAAAGCACTAAGGCACAGAGCGCTCACACTGGCTGCTAGCCATAGCCCCCTGCCCGAAATTTTCTGAGTAATTGCCACTGACAAATGCCCACAGTCGCCCCGATGATGGCAAAAATCTGCCACTAAAATCGTGATCAATGGCAAATTTTGTTGATTTATTTGAAAGGGCGAGTGCTGGCACAAAATGAACCAGACATAAACCTGTTAGCCAACCAAATAAAGTTAATGGCAACCACCACTTTTCTTTAGTAAAGCGATCGCGCAGCACATAGGACTGGGCGAAGTCGCGATACCTATACTTTGCAGCACTTCATTTAAAAAAATTTGTGACTTTATCGTGTAAGGCGCTTGCCAAACTAGTATTGGTAAACAAATACCACCAATAACATTGGCAAATAGCCACAGCCCCCAAAAGCTCCGTCCTAATTTTTTTGACATAGACTTTTGACATAGACTACAGCAGTTCAATTATTTATGTTTTGCTGCGCCTTCGGCGCAGCAAACATAAATATTGGTTTTTACAATACAGATACATTATCAGGTAAATCAATGGAAAAAATTAGCAGGCAAGAAAGCGATCGTCACTGGGGCAAGCAGTGGCATTGGCAAAGAAGTCGCGCTGCGATTGCTGCAACTGGGCGCACAGGTCAGCATCGTTAGCCGTAACCCCGATCGCGTTCTTAGTGAACTCCCCGCAGGTCACAATGCTAAGGGCTATGCCATTGATCTTAGCGAAGTCCAGCAAGTAGCAACCCAGATCCAAGCGATCGCCACTGATATGGGTGGTGTAGATATTTTGATCAACAATGCAGGTATGGCTTACATAGGCGAATTGATTGATATGCCTCTTGCAGAATGGCAAAAGCTATTTGACCTCAATCTCACCAGCGTATTTCAATGTTTGCAAGCCGTATTGCCGACGATGCGATCGCAAAAAAGCGGCACGATTATTAATGTGGCTTCGATCGCAGGTAAGCAGGGATTTCCTAACTGGGCAGCCTATTGCGCTAGTAAATTTGCATTATTAGGCTTAACTCAGGCGATCGCGGCTGAAGAACAACCCCACGGACTTAAAATTATGTCCATCTGTCCCGGATCTGTGGATACACCCCTATGGGATACCCTTGGCGACAAAGTGCCACCCAGCTTTAATCGCGCTGCTATGTTACGTCCTGAGTCGGTTGCCGACGCGATTATGACATTGGTGACGCTTCCTCATGATGCAATCGTTAATGACTTAGTGCTTATGCCCAACGCGGGATTGTTTTAAAGACAAGGGGCTAAAGCCCACTTTGTTTCCAAAGAGAGTTGCAGCGCTTCTCGCTGCAACTCTCTTTGGGGGTTTGTAGCTATCCATTCTTGCTATACCTTAAGAATGGAATTAACTGAACCTTAACCCTGAAACGGATAAGCCATGAAGGAATAGTCTAAAATTGTAAAAGAACAACAAATCAAGATTGCACAAGTTCAATCTTTTGAAAGACATAATAAAACTCAGAGATATGCAAATATACGAGAATATAGAGAATATATTAAATTTTTTTAGTTTGAATTGCTAGTCAAATGTGTTCCTATACTAGCTGCCTAGATTCAACTCAAACACGAAATTTTGATGCGTAATTGCCCGTCTCTTAGTATTTTTCTGTTTTCTAATTTTTTAAGTTAATCCACTGGATATCTAGTAAGTATCACACCATGACGATCAGTATTTCTCGCCCTACCAGTAACCTTTCTGAAAATGATTCCAAAAATGGAAAAGCCCTCGAACCTCTATCAACTAGAAAAGCAATTTCGCAAATTATTCGTGAACGAGTAGTTGCGGCTGGCGATCCTTTTTTTGCCAATGACTCGATCGCACATCACATCAGCGAACTCGAGCGCGAAGAACTGAAGAAAGAAATCGAAGGCAAAATGCAAAGTGTGTTTGACTCATTGGTTATTGATACTGCCAATGATCACAACACCAAAGAAACTGCCCGACGAGTTGCCAAAATGTATGTTGATGAAGTGTTTAAGGGGCGCTATCATCCTATGCCTAAGGTTACTGATTTCCCCAATGCTAAGGAGTTAGATGAGATCTATACCCTTGGTCCGATTACCGTGCGTTCGGCTTGCTCTCACCACTTTGTGCCAATTGTTGGTCAAGCATGGATTGGGATTGTGCCTAGCGATCGCGTCATTGGCATTTCCAAATTTAATCGGATTGTCGATTGGGTAATGAGCCGTCCCCACATTCAAGAGGAAGCAGCAATCATGGTTGCTGACACAATTGAAAACCTGATCAAACCTAAGGGTTTAGCCTTTGTGATCAAGGCACAGCATATGTGCATGACTTGGCGTGGAGTTAAAGAGCCTGAAACCAAAATGGTTAATTCCATCGTGCGCGGTTCATTCCGTAATGACCCCTACATGAAAAAAGAATTCTTTGATCTAATCCGCGCTCATGGGTTTGGCGATTAGAGTTTTCAGTGCCTTCGGCGCTGACAGATCGATGAGTTGCGGCGCGTAGCACCGCAACTCATCTTCTGGTAAAAAAGAGAGTTGCAGCGCTTTACGCTGCAACTCTCTTTTTTATCTATGTATGGCATCACTAACTTTGCAAGCATCAAATATATTGATCGGGTCATGTACCCGCACAATATCAGCACCACCAGCAATACAAGCACAACAGGCGGCAATCGTACCAAATAGCCGATCACTTGGTTCTGATCGATCGCAAATTTTGCCAATAAAACTTTTACGCGATACTCCCATCAACAAAGGCGCATTGATGGTGTTAAATTCTTGTAAATTTTTTAAGATTTCTAAATTATGTTCGAGTGTTTTCCCAAAAACCAATCCCTGGATCAATTCCTACTAAATGTGTCGGAACGCCGCAAGCCTTAGCAATAGAAATCGCATCACTTAGAAACTGCTTAACTTCACTGATTACATTTTGATATTGAGGATTAACCTGCATAGTGCTTGGTGTCCCCAGCATATGCATCAAGAAGATCGGCACTTTTAACTTACCCGCAAGGGGCAGCATCTCAGGATCAAATCGACCTGCGGATACATCATTGAGCATATCCGCTCCTGCGGCGATCGCGGCTTTGGCAACACTCGCTTTAGTCGTATCCACCGAAATCGGCAAGCTGGGGTATTCTGACCGAATTGCTTCGATGACTGGCACAATGCGATCGCACTCAGCTTCGGCACTAACGGATTGGGGCGTTGGGCTTGGTAGACTCACCCCCAATATCGAGGATGTCAATATATGGATAAATTTTCGCTACTTGAGCCAGAGCTGCATCTCGACTATTAAATTGTCCACCATCGCTAAAGCTGTCGGGAGTAATGTTTAAAATCCCCATGATGTAGGTGCGATCGCCCCAATGAAACTGGCGATCGCGAATTTGCCAAGATGTTGCCTTAAACATATTGCTAATTACGGCTCAGGATATCTTCTAAAACTTCGGCGGGATGTAGCTCTGCTTTAACCAATCGATAGATTTTTTCAATATTTCCATCGGCTCCAATCACAAAGGTATTCCGAAAAATACCCATGTATTCTTTACCCATCATTTTCTTTTGACCGTAGCTATCATAGGCAGTGGCGACCGCCGCATCGACATCGCAAAGTAAAGGAAAAGTCAGTTCAAACTTTTCGGTAAACTTTTGATGGGACTTCGCATCATCGGTGCTAACCCCAAAGACTAGGGTGTTATGGTCTTGAAACTGAGAATAAAGGTCTCGAAATCCACAGGCTTCTTTAGTGCATCCAGGAGTGTTATCACGGGGATAAAAGTACAAAATCACTCGCTTTCCTTTCAGTGCAGAAAGTGTAATTACATTGCCATAGGTATCAGACAAACTAAAATCTGGAGCGCGATCGCCAATATTCAAAGCCATATTTCCGAATTTATAATCTGAAATTAATTGAAAGTTTAAATTAAGGCAATCTATTTGCTCACCTTTGATGAGGAAATATACTTAGATACCTGCGCCTTCAGAAAAGCCTTCATACTCTTCAGAATGTTCAAAATGATCTGAAGGTGTGAGGTGACGTGGACGGACATTTTTGAGTAACTCTGAATCAATGATATAGCTATTGATCGGATGTAACATGTGCGCTTCACTATTTCTCTCAAGCTGTTCCACACGACCAATTAGCGATCGGATCACATCTCCTTCGGGATCTGGTACTTGAAAGTGATCTAAAGCTGACACCTTGACTCCATGACGATGCACAATCCGTCCAGGAATACCAACCACAGTGCAGTCGGGTGGGACAGCCTTTAAAACTACTGAGCCAGCACCAATGCGGGAATTACTACCAATTTCAATATTGCCTAATACCTTCGCTCCCGCACCGATGACCACATTGTCGCCAAGAGTGGGATGACGTTTGCCAGACTCTTTACCAGTACCACCAAGAGTTACGCCCTGATAAATCAGCACATATTCGCCAACAATCGCTGTTTCACCAATCACCACACCCATGCCGTGATCAATAAATGCACCTTTGCCAATTTTTGCTCCAGGATGAATTTCAATTCCTGTCAAAAATCTCGCAAATTGCGAAATCATCCGTGGGATAACAGGCAAATTGAGAAGATGCAACCAATGAGCAAATCGATATAACCAAATGGCGTGCAGTCCGGGGTAGCATAACAACACCTCCAGCCAGTTACGCGCAGCAGGGTCGCGATCAAAAATGATGGCGAAGTCAGCCCGCAGTGTTTTGATAATTTTTTTCAACGGTTTTAAAACCTTTTTTATATGCAACTGCTGATTGTGTGGCAAAGCTAGAGTTAGGTAATACAAACCAAAATCCAAGAAACGAGTTGCGACACAACTCATCGTCTAGTTTTAAGTCCTAAGCAAAACTTGCTTTGTTATAGAATCCTAGCGGATATTTTGTATCAAAAGAAACTACCTTTTGGAATGAGTCCACAACTTAGGGCTTAGCGTTTTGTGAAACTTAACGAATATGATATTTTGCCTAAAATATAAATATCAAATATTACAGTGCTTTGCGCTCAAACATGAACTACTCCCTTCCCATTGAAAAATTAGACGTTGCGGCGCGAAGCGCCGCAACGCTAATCCTTGGGTTTTAATGTCTATTTTTAGACTGGGAAGGGAGTAAGAGAATTTTAAAAGCGCTGTGAAGTAACGCTTTTAAAAATTTCGGCAATTAAAATAATTCTTGCCATTCAAATATCGCACCATCCAAGGCAAGTACTGAGAGTCGATCGCCTTGATTGTAGCGATAGATTTGCTTATAACCTAGCTCTGATGGCTGGGAAAAGCCCGTAATCATTTTGGTATTCACATCAAATAACCACATCTCAGGAATTCCTGCGGCTGCGTAGAGTGGCGCTTTGACATCGCGATCGTATTCAAGGGAGCTATCCGCAACTTCAATAATTAAAAAAATATCCGCAGGTGTTGGCAAAGCGTCTTCATAGAAATCATCACGATATTTCAAAACCGCAATATCTGGCTGTGGCTGTGACTTGTTAGCTAGCAGGATCGAATTCTGCACTGACACAATAACGCGATCGCCTAATTTTTTTTCTAATAGTTTTGACAGACGATTGATACAAGCCGCATGTTTTCTACCAATCGGTGACATCGCGATAATTTCTCCATTAATTAATTCAAAGCGATCGCTATCAGCAAATATGCCTCGCTCATACATGAGGTGAAACTGCTCCACTGTGAATCTCAAGACTTGGGGATTTTCGATTTTAGGAGTTAGTAATTGTGCGGTCATGCATTACCTCAAAAAGTTACTGTCATAGTCAGCAGTTCTCATTTTTGAGGTTTTCAGCGCCGCAGACGCTGAAAACCTCAAAATCATCAAAACTTTACTGGATAAGCGCTATAGAAAGCGATTAACACAGCGATCGCTGCGCCAATAGTTGTATTAATCCCATTCACCAATTCATTGGTTAACCAATCATATTTTTCTTGCAAGGTTGCACCTATCAAGCTCTCGATATTGGTCGCAATAAAAGCAGCGATCGTGCACCAAAGTATTTGCCAAGGGCTAGTTAATAAGCCCACACCCCAACCAATTAGCGCTATAACTAAGGAGCCAAAAACACCACCGATAGTGCCTTCTAAACTAACGGCTCCCTCTGTGCCTGCGTCAACAGGCTTAAATGTGGTAATTAAAAACGTGGTTTTGCCATAGGCTTTGCCAATTTCGCTGGCGGTGGTGTCAGCTAGTTTTGTGCTGAGGCTTGCCACATAGCCAATTAACCATAATGGGTTGGGGGCGATCGCCTGTCCGATCGCGCAAACCGCTCCTGTTGCCGCCGACCCCCAAAGATTTTCTGGGCCTCTGGCTCCGTCTCGTTTTTCCGCAATGCCCTTGGCTTCTTTAATCTCTTTGCCGATGCGAGTCACCCCCGAACCAACAATCAAATAGCTTAGAATCACTAAGTAACCTTGCCAGCCAAGGCAGCCCCAAATGATTATCCCTAAAGCCCATGCGTGACATATCCCTGAGGTAGTCAAGACCTTGCGAGGCAATAGCAAAGCGATCGCGCCTAAAATTGTGTTTAAAGCGATCGCTATTAACCATTCCTGCGAAATTAGGAAACTATTGTTCATAGGATGTTATCTAAAAAGTTACAGCAATTTCTGAGAACCCAAACCAAGAATTTTTTAAAAGTGTTGCTTTGCAACACTTTTAAAAAATTCTTGGTTCGGGTTTAAGCGCAAAGCGCTGTATGAATCGCTTGGCGCAATTACAGTCTAGCCAATCAGATTAGCAAGCAAATTTAAGTAAAAAAGAATGACAGAAGCATTTACACAGTTTTTGGGAAATTTTCGATGGATGGGATGGAATCTTTTTTTAGCGATTATTCCACTGGTGCTTAGTTATATTTTATTTACTAATCGAGCTTCAAAACGATTATCTAAAAATCCAGTCTGGTGGCTAGGACTAGGATTGTTTATTCTATTCCTACCCAATGCTCCCTATATCATCACCGATATTATTCATTTTGTGGATGATTCGCGATCTTTAGACATTTCTAGCAACGGAATAATTTTTGTCTTAATCCCGCAATATATGGCTTTTCTGTTGATTGGGTTTCAATGTTATGTGGTGTCGATGATTAATCTTGTAAATTACTTAACCAAGATTAAGCTGATCAAAAATCCGCTATGGACAGAAATTACGATTACCTTTATTTGTGCGATCGCTGTCTATTGGGGCAGAGTCAATCGTTTAAATAGCTGGGATGTATTTACGCAACCCCGATTTGTGATTAAAGAAGCCATTAGCAACTTGGAAAGTCATAACTTCTTTTTTGGCACAGTTTTATTTTTCATAGTTTTTTCCATTCTCTATTTCTTCTTTAAGTGGCTTAATATTGCGATCGCCTTTTATTGGCAAAATCGCCCCAAACAAATTTCTGCTTGAGTAACGGGCGGCTTCGCCGCCCTTAAAGGTGCGCGGCGAAGCCGCGCACCTTTAATTATTCAATTATTCTCTACTAGCAATTTGGGTTTGGTTAGGCGCGATCGCCTTTGCCGAGTTTTCGATTAGTCCTGTGGCAAAGTTAGGCAATAGCCCAAAAAATACAATAATCAAAGCAAGGGCGATCGCAGGGAATCGCTCTTCCCATCTAGCAAAGGGAAATTTATTAATCGGTTCTTGATTTGCCTCAATCTCAACGGCAAGGCGACCGAAAAATACGCGATCGATCATGATTAGGAAATAAACTGCCGTTAAGCCTGTGCCAATCATGCAGAGCAAAGTCTGCACAGGAAACACCGCAAAACTACTACGGAAAATCACAAACTCAGCTATAAAACCCACCATCCCTGGAGTGCCTGCGCTTGCCATCGCCGCCAAGATCATCAGTGAGCCAGTGACGGGCAAACCTCGCTCTGGGTTGAGTAAACCATTGAGAGAATTGATATTACGAGTTCCTGTTTTTTTGTAAACGATGCCCACCAAAATAAACAGTAAAGCTGAGATCAATCCGTGGCTTACCATTTGGAAGGTCGCGCCCACCAAAGATAAGGGAGTAGCGGCGGCGAGAGCTAAGAGAATATAGCCCATGTGACCTACGGAGCTATAGGCGACCATCTTTTTCATATCTGTTTGTGTGATTGCGGTTAAGCAGCCATAAATGACGCTGACCACCGCCCATCCCGCTAAAAATGGCGCGATCGCTTGCCAAGCTTCAGGCAATAAACCCAAGCCAAATCTTAATAGTCCGTAGGTTCCCAATTTCAGCAATACTCCTGCCAATAGGGTGGAGACAGGCGTAGAAGCTTCCACATGGGCATCGGGAAGCCATGTGTGCAATGGCACAATCGGAATCTTGATACCAAAACCAAGCAATAGCAATAGCAGCAGTAATCCTTGGGTGTTTTTAGGAACAGCCGTGAGATCCAGATCCAGATAGTTAAAAGTGAAAGGAATACCTTCCCCACTACCAAAAGCTGCCATGCCAAAGAAGGCTGCTAAAATTAGCACCCCTGAAATTGCGGTATAGATTAAGAACTTAGTCGCTGCATAACCTCGCCGCTCACCGCCCCAGATACCAATCAATAAATAAAGGGGAATTAGTTCTACTTCAAAAAACAGAAAGAACAGCAAAAGATTTTCGGAGAGAAATGCACCGTTAACGCCGCCGCCTAGCAGTAGTAGCAATGGAAAATAGAGGCGTGGGCGTGGCACATCGCTACTGAGGTAAAGCGCTGTAATTAGTAACAATCCATTGAGCAAGACCAAGGGGAAAGATAAACCATCAATGCCCAAGTGATAGCTCAGTCCGATTTGGTCTAGCCATGACAAGGACTCACGAATTTGCATTGCTGATGAGTCCATGTCAAATCTAGTTAGCAAAAACAATGACGATCCGAAGGTGGCGATCGCAGTTGCGAGGGAGATATAGCGGATTTGTTTTGCGTCGATTATTTTGCCAAGTAGTGAGATTATCACCGCCCCTGCGATCGGTAACCAAATTAAGATGCTAAGCATAATTTCTTAAAAATTTGATATTAAAGTTTGTCGTGATTTAAAAGGTTCAACTGGCGCTTTGCGCTCAAGCCCGAACCAAGAATTTTTTTAAAGTGTTGCTTTGCAACACTTTAAAAAAATTCTTGTGGTTTCTTTGATAGGAGATGGCTGTATGGCGATCGCCATTGGTTTTGAAGGGGTGATTAGAGCTAATTCCATCTATAAAAAGCCGCAAAGCCGATCAAAATTAGACCAAACATGATCGTCAGCACATATTGCTGTAATCGACCTGTCACCGTATATTTCAAGCTTTCGCCACTAAAAATTGAAGCGAAGCCGACAAAATTTACCGAGCCATCAACTAGGTAGCGATCGACCCAAGATAAGAACTTGGAGCCGCCACCTACAATTAAAACCACAGTGTATTTATAAATAGTCTGCACATAAAGGTCATAGGCTAACAAATCCTGTACCGCTTTCCATGCCTGACGTGTGACCACAGGTAACATGGGTACAGAGCTGCCTGTCTCATAGGTTTGACGTAGATATATGCGCCAAGTCCAAATCCTAAGAATCCAGAGGCAACCAGTACCGCAGTTCCCCAAATATCAACTGTGTCTAAGTCAATATCGACAAATTCCCATGAAGGCAACAGAATCGGCACTAGCAAAGTAATAATCGTGAGGGCTACGAGGGGGATGGCAACTTGCCAAGCTACTTCAGGAGCGCGACGGGTTTTGGGTTGGACAGCACCGAGGAACACCAATGCAAATAGTCGCATCAAGCCAAAAGCGGTAATGCCATTGACGAGTAAAGCGATCGCAATTAGCCAAGTGTCACTATTCCAGAAGGTTTCTTCCCAACGTAAGAGTGTCCAAAAACCTCCAAAGGGAACCATCGCCACTAACCCCAGAGAACCGACAATAAAAGCAATTAAAGTTGCAGGCATCCGCGTTTTGATACCGCCCATTTCCGTAAGATCTTGAGTTATCGTGGTCATCATGACTGCTCCTGCACTTAGGAATAGTAATGACTTGCTAAGACCATGACTAAAAAGTAACCCCAGAGCTAAGTCGGGTTGCTGCATCCCCACAGCGATAAAAACTAAGCCAAGATAAGCGCTAGTGGAATGCGATAGAGCGCGTTTCATATCTATTTGGGCGATCGCTACTAAAGAAGCGCCGATCGCCGTAATTGCGCCCAAAAACACAGTAACTTGAGCGGCGACAGGAAATAATGACAATACAGGCTGAAACTTGATTAGTACATAGGCTCCTGCGCCCACCACTACAGAATTCCGCAAAATTGAAGCGGGGTTGGGTCCCTCCATTGCCTCATCCAGCCAGAGGTGGAGCGGAAACT